>CAWFFF010000001.1:0-163715 GCA_963814995.1 uncultured Actinomycetes bacterium
CAGGACGCCTGGACGACTGGCCATTTCGGCATTCGCGCCTTCTCTGGCCACCAACGTGAACGCTCATCAGACACGTCCTCGCCAGGAACACGATCGCCGAGTCGCCACCGGGGGCCGATCTATCGGGGGCGTCCGGTCTGCACGCGCGTCTGCACGGTACGTCTGCACGGTACGTCTGCACGGGTACCGACAGGGTCTGTACGGCTGTTTTCGGGGCTCGCTTCAGGAATTTGTCGCGATGCGGCAAGTCTGCGCGCCATTACCTATCGACAGGAACTGCAAGCGCGGACGCACAGGAACGCGGCAGAAGCCCCGCCGCGCGCCGCGATCGACGACACGGAAGGACAAGGATCATGTACGAAGACGAAACGACGAATACGGCCCGGCCGTTGGTGGTGTCGGTGGGAGAGGCCGCCCGCCTGCTCGGCATCTCCCGTGCGCACGCCTACGAGCTCGTCGCCCGCGCCGAGCTTGCGCACATCCGGCTGGGGCGGCGGGTCGTCGTCCCGACTCGAGCGATCGAACAGCTCATCGAGAACGCGACTCGATCGTGACCGTGCCTTCGCGCTGCCATGGGAGCGGGCGCGTGCCGCGAACGCGGGGCGGGGGTCTCGGCGGCATTGCCAATGCAAGTTCGTGCAGCTTTTCGGGGAGGGGTCTTCGGCAGTCGGCGGACGGTCGAACGATTCCGGGTGCGCTCGGGAACAGTCGGCGTGTTGAGCATCGGAAAACTGGGGGCTGGGCAGCAGAGCTACTACCTGGAGAATGTCTCGAACGGGGTCGAGGACTACTACAGCGGGCGGGGCGAAGCACCCGGACGATGGGTCGGTACGGCTGCACGGGTGCTCGGGCTTGACGGTCGCGTCAACGGCGACGACCTGCGGGCGGTACTCGAAGGCCGTGACCCGGGGACCGGTGTCCCGTTGGGCCGGGTCCGGTCGGACCGCGTCCCGGGATTCGACCTCACGTTCCGGGCGCCGAAATCAGTGTCCGTGCTGTTCGGGCTCGGCGGCTTCGAGGTCTCGGCCGACGTCCACGGCGCGCACGAAGCGGCGGTCGACGCGGCGTTGGGATATCTGGAACGCGAGGCGTGCTGGTCACGGCGCGGTACCAACGGCACCGAAGGCATCGCCGGCGAAGGGTTCGTCGGCGCCGCGTTTCGGCATCGGTCAAGCCGGGCCGGTGATCCGCATCTCCATACGCACGTGCTGGTCGCGAACACGACCCTGGCCGCCGACGGCCGGTGGGCGACGCTCGACGCGCGTCACATCTATCTGCATGCCAAGACCGCCGGCTACCTGTACGAAGCGCACCTTCGTGCCGAGCTCACCCGCCGCCTCGGGGTCGCGTGGCGGCCCGTCGTCAACGGGATCGCCGACCTCGAAGGGATCCCCGATGCGGTCTTGCGTGCGTTCTCGACGCGCCGAGCGGAGATCGAAGCGGAGATGGCGACGCGGGGGGTCAGCTCACCGCGGGCGGCGGAGATCGCCGCGCTCGATACCCGCCAGGCCAAGGACTACACGGTCGATCCCGTCACGATGACCGAACGTTGGTGGCAACGGGCGAGTGACGTCGACGTCGACCGCGACACGATCGCGGCCACGATGCACCGCGCCGAACCGACACCGCTCACCGAGAACGAGAAGCGCCGCCTGCTCGGCGAGTTGTTGGGCCCGGCAGGTCTGACCGAACGGGCCAGCAGCTTCGATCGCCGTGCCGTGCTCCGAGCGTGGTGCGAACAACTGCGGGCTGGCAGTCGACATCAACGACATCGAGGCGCTCGCGGATCGGACCCTCGCCGAGCCGGAGGTCGTTGCTCTGGCGGTGAACGCGCCGACCAGTCTCCGGACTCGATCTGGGGGGCGACGGATCGACGGACCCGACCTCGGCGCCCGCTACTCGACGGTCGAATTGCTCGCGCTCGAACAACGGCTCGTCGACCACGCGATCGCCCGGCGCGACGACGGCGCCGGGGTGGTCGCCGACGACATCGCGCTCGCCGCGCTCGCAGCCCGACCCGAGATCTCCGACGAACAAGCCGCGATGGTCGTCCAGCTGACCACCAGCGGCCGCGGTGTCGACGTGGTCATCGCGCCCGCGGGCACGGGCAAGACGTTCGCGCTCGACGCCGCGCGGGACGCGTGGCAACACCAAGGCCACCACGTCGTCGGCGCCGCGCTCGCGGCCCGAGCCGCCGCCGAGCTTCAGGCGACCGCAGGTATCCGCTCCGACACGATCGCGTCGCTGCTCGGTGAGCTGGACCGCGAACACGGCGGATTACCGGCCCGGACCGTCCTGGTGATCGACGAAGCCGGGATGGTCGGCACCCGTACCCTCGGCCGCCTCCTCGACCACGCCGAACGCGCGCACGCCAAAGTGGTGCTCGTCGGCGACCCCCGCCAACTCCCCGAGATCGACGCCGGCGGCCTGCTGCGCGGGCTCGGCGAACGTCTCGAACCCCTCCGACTCACCCACAACCGACGCCAACACGACCTCTGGGAACGAGCCGCGCTCACCGCGCTCCGGGCGGGTGACGTCGACCGTGCGCTCGCCGCGTACGGCGAACACGACCGGATCGTCACCCACCCGACCGCGTCACAAACACGTGACGCGATGGCGGCGGACTGGTGGGCGGCGAAGCCTGCGTCACGACCGGGTGCTCATGGTCGCTGCCCGGTGGTCCGACGTCGACGATCTCAACGCCCGCGCCCGCCAGCGCGTCGCGTCCTACGGAACGTTGTCCGGCCCGACGCTCGAGATCGACGGCCGCCCCTACCAAGCCGGTGATCGCGTCATGACCTTGCGCAACCAACGCCGGCTCGGGGTTCGCAACGGAACGCTTGCCACGATCACCGACATCGACGTCGAGACGAGGGCCATGACGATCCGCACCGATACCGCGACCAGCCACCAGCTCCCCGCCACCTACCTCGATGCCGGCCACGTCCGCCATGCGTACGCGACGACGATCCACAAAGCCCAAGGCGCGACGGTCGATCAGGTCCTCGTTCTCGGTGACGACGCGCTGTACCAGGAGGCCGCATACGTCGCCCTGTCTCGCGGCCGCGCCAACAACCGCGTCTACCTGGTCAACAGCCCCGACAATGTCGAGCGACACGCTCCGACCCCGAGCCCCGAACCGCTCGACGCGTTCGCCGCGTCGCTGCGGGTCAGCCGCGCGCAACACCTCGCCATCGACCACGGCAGTCCGGCACCGAGTCCGCGACGGATCCTCGCCCGGCGGTACGACGAGCTCGAACGACTCCGCCACCTCGACCGAGCCGCACCGCGCAACCCCACCTTCGACATCGACGCGCTGCAACGCTCTCGCACCATCATCAAAAGCGGGCTCGACGAGCACCGCGCCCGCCTCGCCGAACTCTCGAAGAAACGACCGCTCCGCCATCGCCGCGAGCACGACGCCGAACAACTGGTAACAGCCGATCGCGTCCGACGCCTCGCCGGGAATCTCGAACACACCGACCACGCGCTCGCCGACACGCAAGCCGCGCGTACCGACTACGACGCGTACCAGGCGTCCCACCATGCCGAACTCGAACAGCTCCCGCGCGTCGAGCGCGAAGTACGACACCTTCTCGGACAGCTCGTCTACGACTACCGCACCAACCCGCCCGCCTACCTCGCCACGCTCGGGCCATGGCCCAACGACGGAAGACGACGCGACCACTGGACCGACGCCGCAACAATCATCGAGGACTACCGCCACCGCGCGTACGTCAGCGACCCCAAGCGGCCGTTCGGCGCCGTCGACAAAACCAACGACGAGCAACAATTCGCCCAAGCGCGCGTCGATCAAGCACTACGACACATCACGCCCGAGCGCTACCCACAACGCGGCGCCGAAATCGAACTCTGAGCAACTACGTCGACAAACCCACCCAATGGCTATGGGGCCGTGTTCGCCTTGTCGCCGAAGAGCTCGGCGACGGCGGTCGCGGCGTGCGCGTCGAGCTCGGGCTGTACGTGGCTGTAGATGTCGAGCGTGATTCCGGTGGTCGCGTGCCCGAGGCGCTCGCTGACGACCTTCGGATGGATGCCAGCCTGGAGCGCGAGCGTCGCCCAGGTGTGGCGAAGGTCGTGCAGCCGAATAGGCCTGACTCCGGCCCGACGTTCGGCTGACGTGAACGCTCGTGTGAATCGGTCGGGATGCAGCGCCTTGCCGGTCTCAGTGCAGAACACGAGATCGTCGTCCTGCCAAAGGTCGCCCGCGTTCAATCTCTCCTCGAGCTGCCGACGCCGATGCTTTCGCAACACCGTCACCGTGTCGGCGTCCAACGAGAGCGACCGGCGCGACCGGGACGTCTTCGGGGCCGCCCACACCATCTCGTCGTTCACGACCGTCAACGAACGGTTCACGACGATCCGCGCCGCGTCGAGATCCACGTTGGCCCAGTGAAGTCCGAGCGCTTCGCCGCGGCGCATCCCGGTTGCCGCCAGCAACCGATACGCCGGCGCGAGCCGATCCCCTTCGACCGCGCCGAGAAATCTGCGCACCTCGGCGGCCGTCCACGTCGCGATCTCGTGGCGCACCGGGGCGGGCGGCTTCACCAGCGCGGCAACGTTGCGCGGTACGAGACCGAGTCGATGCGCGTCGGCCAGCGACCTGCGTAACGCGATGTGCAGATTGCGGACGGTCTTGGGAGCGAGACCTCCGCCGTAGCGATGACCCTCTTTCAGGAGCGCGGCGTACATCTCCTCGATGTCCAGTGGCCGCAAGGCTTGCAACGGCATCTGACCGAGACGGGCCGACACGCGGCCCAACCCGTTCGCGTAGTCGCGCAGCGTCGACGACCGGACCTTGGGCTCCATCGTCACCAGCCAGCGCGTGATCCACTCCTCCAGCGTCCGCGGATCGCGCGCGACGTAGGACCCCTCGCCGAGAGACCGGATCACCTCGGCCAGCGCCTGCTCGGCTTCACGCTTGGTGCGGAAGCCGCCCTTGGTGCGCTGACGCCGGCGGCCGGTCGCGGGGTCGCGCCCGACGTCAACCATGTAGGTCCACGTCGGACCTCGGCGGAGAACGTGACCTCGCACAGGGCGGGACGTTAGCAAGGCGTTAGCATTTGGCCAACCCGCTGGCGAGCGGAGAATCGCTCAGCGCAGCGTTTTACCTTGTCAGAGCGGTGCCCGGGGAGGGACTCGAACCCTCACGCCCCGAAGGGCCGGCGGGTTTAAGCCGCCTACGTCTGCCAGTTACGCCACCCGGGCGGGTGTCGCAACGGTAAACCACGACCGGTCAGGCCGCGGCCGACTCCGGACCGGCGGCGCCGGTGCCGCCGATGCCCACCGCGGCGAGGAGCGACTCGCGCACACGACCGGCGGCGTCACCGCAGAGACCGTTCGCGACCAGCACGCCTTCGACCATGTCGGTGATGACGTCGACCGTCGCGCGCGACCGCAGCCGCACCGCGACCACCGGGCCGCCCGGGAGCCGGCGGATCGTACGCGGGACTCCGGAGCGACGCGGCGGGGTGCGGAACGCCGGGACCACCAGCCCGGCCGCGCGAGCCGCCGCGCCGATACGGCGGGCGAGCTCGGCGAACCGAATCGGGGGTGCGACGTCCATCAGCCGTATTGAATACGCAGGGTGAGACAGCTTCGCCCGGCGACCGGGCACGACCGCGAGATCCTGCGCCTCGCGATCCCTGCCTTCGGCGCGCTCGCGGCCGAGCCGCTGTACGTGCTGGCCGACACCGCGATCGTCGGGCATCTCGGCACCCGCCCGCTGGGCGGCCTCGGCGTCGCCGGAGCGGTGCTCAGCGTGGCGTTCGGGATCTTCAACTTCCTCGCCTACGGCACCACCGCGACGGTCGCCCGCCGCCTCGGCGCGGCCGACCCCAAGGGCGCGGCCGAGCACGGCGTCGCGGGTGTATGGCTCGCGCTCGGGTTGGGTCTGGCCCTGGCCGGCCTCGGCCTCGCGCTCAGCGGGCCGATCGTCGGCGCGATGGGCGCCTCCGCGCGCGTCGCTCCGTTCGCGCGCACGTACCTCCGGATCTCCCTCCTCGGCGCGCCGTTCGTGCTCGTCGCGCTCGCCGGCACGGGCTACCTGCGCGGCCTGCAGGACACCCGCACGCCGCTCGTGATCGCGCTCGGCGCCAACGCGCTCAACCTCGTCCTCGAGGTCGTCCTCGTCTACGGCGTCCATCTCGGTATCGCGGGCTCGGCATGGGGCACGGTCGTCGCGCAGGTCGTGGCCGCGCTCGCGTACCTGGCGATCGTTCGCCACAACGTGCGCTCATCCGGCGCGTCGGCCCGGCCCGATCTCACCCAGCTGCGCTCCGCAGGCACCATCGGGGCGTACCTCACCGTCCGCACCGGCTCGCTCCTGCTGGCGTTCACGGCGGCGACGTCGATCGCGTCGCGTATCGGCGACGCGCAGGTCGCCGCGCACCAGATCGCGTTCCAACTGTGGCTCCTCCTCGCGTTGTGCCTCGACGCGATCGCGATCGCCGGGCAGGCGATCGTGGGCCGCGCCCTCGGCGCGAACGACGCCGCCCTCACGCGCGCCGCCTCGAGGCGGATGCTCGAATGGGGCGTGATGGTCGGCGTCGTACTCGGCCTGCTCGTGCTGGCGCTCGACCCGGTCCTCGCGCTCGTCTTCACGCGCGACACGGCCGTGCGCGACGAACTGCGACCCGTCCTCGTCGCCGTCGCCGTCATGCAGCCGCTCGGCGGTGCGGTCTTCGTGCTCGACGGCATCCTGATCGGAGCGGGCGACGTCCGCTACCTCGCGCTCGCGATGGCGGGCGCGACGCTCTGCTTCGCCCCGTGCGCAGCCGCGGTGCTCGCCACCGGCGGGGGACTGATCGCGCTGTGGACCACGCTCTTCGTCTTCATGTTCGCCCGTCTGTACACGATGGGGCGCCGGTACCGGGGAAATCGATGGCTGGTGACGGGGGCGTTCGGTACATAGGCTTCCGCGGTGACCGACGGACCGGAGCGAGCAGCCGAACGAGCGCTCGAGCTCGCGGCCGCCGCCGCTCCCGACCTCGATCTCACAGGCATCGATCCCGACCGCGAGGCCACGGTCGGCCGTGATCTCGTGCCGCTCCCCCGTCCCCGGAGCGAGCCGGAGCCGACGCCCGGGGTCCGCCGATCCGACGTCGACCGTTGGGGGCGCAGCGAGCACTTCCGTGCGCTGACCCGGCGCGTCTTCGACCCGGTCTACAAGCACTGGTTCCGGGTCGAGTGGGAGGGATTCGAGCATCTCCCCGAATCCGGCGGCGCGCTGTTGGTCGCGAACCACGCCGGCGCGATCCCGCCGGACGCGCCGTCGATCATGCACGGGATCGAGAAGGATCTCGGGCGTCCGGTGTACGGCCTCGCCGAGAACCTCTTCCGGACCATGCCGGTGATCGGCACGTTGTGGTCGCGCAGCGGCGGCGTCGCCGCGCACCCCGACAACGCGTACCGGCTGCTGCACGACGAGCAGCAGCTCGTGCTCGTGTTCCCCGAGGGCACGAAGGGAACGGGCAAGCTCTACAAGGACCGGTACCACCTGCGCCGGTTCGGGCGCGGCGGCTTCGTCGAGATCGCGATGCGCGCGGGCGCGCCCGTCATCCCGATCGCGGTGATGGGCGCGGAGGAGACGATGCCGATCGTGTACAAGAGCGCGCGGCTCGCGAAGATGCTGAACCTGCCGTACTTCCCGGTCACCGCGAACATGCTCGCCCTCGGCCCGGCCGGGTTGGTCGCGTATCTCCCCGCGAAGTTCCGCATCCGCGTCCTGCCGCCGGTGTACTTCGACGTGCCTCCCGACCAGGAGCGCTACTCGCGCAGCCGCGTCATGGAGGAGTCGGAGCGCATCCGCCGGATGGTGCAGGACGCGCTCTACGACCTGCTCCGCAAACGCCGCAGCGTCTGGTTCGGATAGGCGGTCGCCGGTATGGCCATGCGCGCGCTCGTCACCGGACTGTCGACGTACTGGGGTGGCCGCGTCGCGAAGGCGCTCGAACAACGCCCGGACGTCGAGGTCGTCGTCGGGGTCGACACGAACGACCCGCGCACGCCGCTCGAGCGGACCGAGTTCGTTCGCACCGACTCGTCGCACTCGATCCTCTCCCGCATCGTGCGCGCCACTCAGGTCGACACGATCGTGCACACTCACCTCGTCGTCGACTCCACACGCGCGTCGAGCCGGGCGCTGCACGAGATCAACGTGATCGGCACGCTGAACCTGCTCGCGGCGGCGGGGGCGCCCGGGAGCCCGGTGCGCAAGGTCGTGCTGAAGAGCTCCGGGCTCGTCTACGGCGCGAACAAGGGCGATCCCTACAGCTTCCGCGAAGACATGGCGCGCACCGGTCCCGCGAAGACTCCCGTCGAACGCTCATTGCTCGAGGTCGAAGCGTTCGTGCGCGACTTCGCCGACGACAATCCCCATGTCGACGTGAGCCTGTTGCGCTTCGCGAACGTGCTGGGGGACGACATCGACACACCGTTCACCGTCGCGCTCCGCCGTCCGGTCGTGCCCGAGATCTTCGGCTTCGATCCCCGCCTGCAGTTCATCCACGAGGACGACGTCGTCGACGCGCTGATGTACGCGGTCAACAACGACGTCCCCGGCGTGTACAACGTCGGCGCCGACGGCGTGCTCCCGTGGAGCGAGGTGTGCACCATCGTGGGCAAGCGGCGGGTCGCGCTGCCGTTCCTGTTCACGAACCTCGCGTCGGAGCCGGTCCGGCTACTCCGGTTGTGGGATCTCCCGCCCGAGGCGATGGCCCTGCTGCGCTTCGGGCGTTGCATCGACAACGCCCGGTTCAAGCGGGCCGGGTTCCGGTTCTCGTACACGACGGCCACGACGGCCGAGGCGTTCGCGCAGGCGCTGCGCCTGGCCGGCACGATCGGCGACAGCCGCCCGTCGTACCGCTACGAGCGCGAGGTCGAGGACTTCTTCCGCCACTCGCCCGCCGTCGTCCGCCCCGACTGACCCCGACCCGCCCGCCCGCCCGACCCGCCCGGCTGTACCCCGCCGGTGCGCCACCGCGGCGCAGCGTTGCAACGATTCGTTCGACGAATCGCTCCGAGGGCGAATCCGGAGGGACCGGCCGACCACGCCCCGACTCGGACCCGTGCGCCCTTGCATGGCCGCTCCGGGCATCGAGGGTCGCACGAACCCACGGCCGGCCGGGCCGGAGTCGGACCCACGGTGCCTCCTTGTGGCGATTCGTTCGACGAATCGCTCCAACGGCGAATTGGGCGGGTGTACCGCGTAGCTTGTGCGCGATGGAACACGTACGGGTCGAGACCGCCGACGGGGTCGCGGTGGTGACCCTCGTCGACGTCGAGCGGCGCAACGCGATGACCGCGCGCATGGTCGACGAGATCGTCGCCACCTTCGACTCGCTCGAAGCTGACGGGACGACCGCCGCGGTCGTCGTCACGGGCGAGTCGCCGGCGTTCTGTTCGGGCGCCGACGTCTCCAGTCTCGGCGCCCTGGCCAAGGCCGAGACCGACGCCGAGCGCCGGTCGGTCACGTCGATCTACGAAGGCTTCCTGCGCGTGCTCCGCTCACCGCTGCCGACGATCGCGGCCGTGAACGGAGCCGCCGTCGGCGCCGGCCTGAACCTCGCGCTCGCCTGCGACGTGCGGCTCGCGGGAACGTCGGCCCGCTTCGACACGCGCTTCGTGAAGATCGGACTGCACCCCGGCGGCGGGCACGTGTGGATGCTCGAACGCGCCGTCGGCCCCCAGGCCGCGGCCGCGATGATCCTGTTCGGCGTGCCCGTCGACGGTCCCCGCGCCGCGCAGATCGGGCTGGCGTGGTCGTGCCATCCCGACGACGAACTCCTCGACGCGGCGCGCACGCTCGCGGCCCGCGCCACCCGCGCGCCGCAGGGACTCCTCGACATGGTGAAGGCCACGTTGCGCCAGGCGCCGTGGCAGCCGAACTTCGAAGAGGCGGTCAACACCGAGGTCAGCCGCCAGGCGTGGTCGCTCGGCCAGGGCTGGTTCCCGCCGCCGGCGGGCAAGTAGCTGCTCAGCGGTTGACGAACTTGGCCACGAGCTCGTGCCCGCGCTCGCGCCATTCCTCGACGGTCATCGCGTAGCGGATGTGGTCCTCGTAGACGCCCTGGATCTGCAGGAACCGCACCGCCGTCCCCTCGTCGCGCAGCCCGAGCTTGTCGGCCACCCGGCGGCTCGACGAATTGCGGGGCACGATCGCGGCCTCGAGCCGGTGCAGCTGCAGCACGTCGAAGGCGTACTGCATGATCAGCACGACGCCCTCGGGGACGTACGCGCTCCCGGCCAGCGCCTCGTCGATCCAGTAGCCGACGTACCCCATCTGGAACGGGCCCCGCTGCACGCTCCCGAGGCTCACCTCGCCCGCGAACCGGCCGTCGAGCAGGAAGAGCCCGAAGCCGTACGCGGCGTCGAAGTGGCGCTGGCGGTCCCACGCGCCGCACCGCGAACGGAACGCCTCGCGGTCGACCGCGGGGTCGATGCTGCCGGCGTCGGGACGCGGCTCCCAGCGTTCCAGCCAGACCCGGCACCGCAGGCGCACCTCGCGCCACGCGTCCCAGTCCTCCTGCCGCAAAGGTCGCAGCATCACCCGCGAACCGATGAGCTCCGTCACGACGAGCGCTCCCCTACCGCCAAGGACTGGTGAATCGCGTCGATCGCCGCCGGGTCCTCGAGCCCCGACAGGTCACCCGGCTCCGTACCGGTGACCACCGCGCGGATCGCGCGCCGCAACACTTTGGCGCTGCGGGTCTTGGGCAACGCGCCGGTGAAACATACCTGCGCCGGCTTGAACGACGGGCCGAGCGAGTCGACCACGCACGCGATCAACTCCGCCCGTAGTGCGGCGTCGGGCCGCACGCCCGGCCCCGGGACCACGAACACCCACAGCGCCTCCCCCTTGAGCTCGTCGGGGACGCCGATCGCCGCGGCTTCGAGCACCGACGGGTGGGCGACGACGACCGTCTCGACCTCGGCCGGCCCGAGCCGCTTGCCCGCGACCTTGATCGTGTCGTCGGAGCGGCCGTGCAGGAACCATTGACCGTCGTCGCTCACCCGGGCGAAGTCGCCGTGCCACCACACACCCGGGTACCGCGACCAATAGGTCTCGAGGTAACGGTCGGGATCGCGGTAGAGGCCGCGGGTCATGCCCGGCCACGGCTTCGTGCACACGAGCTCGCCGACCTCGCCCCGCACGGGGCGACCGGCGTCGTCGAAGACGTCGACCGCCATGCCGAGCGCGGGCCCGCCGAGCGAGCACGGCGAGAGCGGCTCGACGACGTGCGGCGACAAGAAGCACGCCCCCACCTCGGTCCCGCCGGAGATGTTGATCACGGGGCAACGCCCGCCTCCGACGACCCGGAAGTACCAGAGCCACGGGTCGTCGTTCCACGGCTCACCCGTCGACGCGAGCACGCGCAACGACGACAGGTCGTGCGCGCGCACCGGCTCGTCGCCGTGGGCCATCAGCGCGGCGAATCAGCGTGGGCGACACGCCGAGGACGTTGACCCGGTGCCGCTCGACGAACGACCAGAGGCGGTCGGGGCCGGGATGGTCGGGCGCGCCGTCGTACATGAGGAGCGTGCCGCCCGCGGCGAGCGTGCCGATGATCTCCCACGGCCCCATGATCCAGCCGATGTCGGTCAGCCAGAACAACCGCTCGCCGGCCCGGAGGTCGGTCTGGAACGCGACCTCCTCGGCCACCTTGACGGTGAAGCCCGCGTGCACGTGCACCGCACCCTTCGGGCGCCCGGTCGTGCCGCTCGTGTACGCGACGAACAACGGGTGCTCGCTGTCGACGACCCGCGCGGCGAACGGCGCTTCGGGCAGGTCGTCGAGCCGGATGTCGCGCCCCGCCTGCATCGGCGTGTCGCCGCGTCCCGCGCCGCGAACCACCAACACCGTGTGCACCGACGGGGTCTGCGCGACCGCGGCGTCGGCCGTTTCCTTCATGGCGACGAGCTTGCCCCGCCGCCGGAAACCCTCGGCCGTCACCACCGCGACCGCCCCCGCGTCCTGCAACCGGACCGCGACCGCGTCGGCGCCGTAGCCGGAGAAGATCGGCAGGAAGAACGCGCCGAGCTTCGCGATCGCGAACAACGCTGCGACCGTCTCGGGCACCATCGGCATGAAGAGCCCGACCGCGTCGCCCTCGCCGACCCCGCGCGCCGCGAGCCCCGATGCGATGCGGTCGGTGAGTCGCCGCAACTCGTCGCCCGTGACCGAGCGGACCTCGCCGTCCTCGCCTTCCCAGATCACCGCGGGCCGGTCCGCGTCGAGACGGTCGAGACACATCGACGCCGCGTTCGTGCGCCCGCCGACGAACCACGTGGCCCATTCGATACCGGCCGACGTGTCGAGCACGCGCTCGTACGGCGTGTCGAACGGCAGGCCGAGGAAACGCACGACCGCGTCCCAGAACCACTCCGGTTCGGCGATCGACCGGGCCACGAGGGTCGGGAAGTCGACGATGCGCTCCGCCGTCATGAACCGAGCCACGTTGCTCTCTCGCAGCAGCGACTCGTCGGGGCGCCAGACGACGGGGGGAGCAACCATCCGGCGCCGAATCTAACCGGTGAGCCCTCGACTATCGGCGGGCCCGCCGCCTGCCCGATAGCGTGCGCCGCATGCCCGCCCGCGCCGACGACGACCACCTGGTCTGGCTCGACCTCGAGATGACCGGCCTCGACACCGAGCGCCACACGATCGTCGAGATCGCGTGCATCGTCACCGACTCCGAGCTCAACGTCCTCGACGACGGCATCGACATCGTGATCCACCAGGCCGACGACGTCCTCGCGCAGATGGACGACTTCGTCCGCAAGATGCACACGAAGTCCGGATTGATCCCCGAGATCAGCGCGTCCGACGTGAGCATCGCGGTCGCGCAGGCGCGCGCCCTCGAGTACGTGAAGGCGCACGTCGCCACGCCCGGCGTCGCGCCGCTGTGCGGCAACAGCATCGGTACCGACCGGCGATTCCTCGATCGCTACATGCACGACCTCGACACGTTCCTGCACTACCGCAGCGTCGACGTGTCGTCGTTGAAGGAGCTGTGCCGGCGCTGGTACCCGGCCGTGTACCAGAAGCGGCCGGGCAAGTCCGAGCAGCACCGTGCCCTCGACGACATCCGCGAGTCGATCGAGGAGCTCCGCTTCTACAAGGAGCAGCTGTTCATCCCCGCCGCGGCGACAACCGTCGCCCCCTCGGAGCCCGCGTCGTAGCGTCGAGCGGAACCGGCTCGGCGAGCACCACCCCGTCCGAGCCCGCGGCCTTGGCCCGGTAGAGCGCGACGTCGGCCGCCCGCAGCAACGATTCCGGGTCGGTCGCGGCATCGGGGTAGACGGCCACACCGACCGCCGCGGTGAGTCCCCAGTCGGCGGGGAGCTTCGCGTTGCACCGCCAGGCGATGTGCTCGCGGATGTCGTCGGCCAGCCGCAGCGCGTGCAGGACGTCGGGTACGGGCGCGACCACGACGAACTCGTCGCCGCCGAGCCGAACGAGCTCGTCGTACCCGCGCGTGCGGTCGCGCAACGCGTCGGCGCACGCGACGATGACCGCGTCGCCGGTCTCGTGGCCGAGCTCGTCGTTGACGGCCTTGAACCGGTCGAGGTCGAGCAAGAACACGGCGACGCGCTCGCCGTACCGCTCGGCCCGGGTCAGGAGCTGATCGAGCGCGCGCTGGAGGCGCCTCCGGTTGCCGAGGCCGGTGAGCGGTTCCGTCTCCGCCTGCTCGCGGAGCGCTCGGTTGGTACCGATGCGGTCGAGGGAACGGGCGAGATCCTCCATCACGACTTCGACCGCGAGGAGGTCGTCCGGCGTCGACTCGTCGGCCGAACGGATGCGCGCCGACAACCGGCCCGAGTCGCCGAGGTCGAGCGTGACGCTGTCGACGGAGTGCCGGCGGCCGTCGTGCTCCCAGTACCCGGAGCGCAGGCGGAGTGGTGCGCCCACCGCCACGTGATCGACCGCGAGCTCCGCCGCGATCGCCCCCGGGAACGACGCCAGCGCCAGCGCGAGCTCCTCGATGCCTTCGACGATGTGCTCGTCGACGAGCTGCGCGGCGACGCGCGCCGCGGTCGCGGTCGCGGCCTCGCGGCGCAGGTGTGCCGCGTGCACGACGCTCGCGTAGCCGCGCGCGATCTGTTGCGCGACCTCTTCGAAGAAGTGATCGGGCGCGCCGAGGTCGGCCTTGGGCTCGCCGGCCACGATCACGCCGATCGCCACGCCGTCGTGCAGCAGCGGGGTGCAGTGGCCGCCCGCCGCGACCTCGCCCGCGTGCACCTCGATCGCATCCGACCCGGGGACGGCGACGGTCGCCGCCACCCCGTGCACGGGGTACATCTGGGCGACGACGTCGACCGCATGTTGCAGGTAGCTCGCAGGATCGACGCGCGTCGTCTCGATCTTCGCCAGCTCGAGCAGGCACGCGCCCTCGAGCAACTCGACGAGCAGCGCGCGGTCGGGACCGGCTTCCTGCAATCGCTCGAGGCTGCGGGCCTGGATCGCATCGAGACGCGAGTAGGTCTGCTCGCGGTCCGTCACGCGTCGACCCCCAAGAGGTCGGCGATCCGCTCGAGCTGGGCGTCGACCTCGCGCGTCACCGAGTCGAAGTCGTCGGGACGCAGCCGGATCGCGACCAGCAGCCGGTCGATGTCCGGGCTCGCCGGGTAACCGGGCATCGGCGAGTGTTCGAGCGCAACCGCCTCGGCGACGCGCAACACGCGTCCCAGCGCGTGCTTCGGCTCCTCGACGCCGTGCTGGTGCAACGCGACCGCTTCGACGAACGGCTCCGGGAAGCCCCACGCGTCGAGCGCGGCCGCGCCTTCGTCGGCGTGGGTCACGCCGAACGCGGCGAGCTCGGCCGCGACCTGGCCCGAGATCGTCGGCGACGCGGTCGCGACCTCGAACGCGTGCCGCGTCGCGCCGGTGCAGCAGCACCGCACCCAGGTCGTGCAGGAGCCCGGCCGAGAACGCGTCGGAGGTCGAGAGCCCGACCTTGCCCGCGATGACCGATGCCGCCGACGCGGTCGTGATCGCGTGCCGCCAGAAGCCGTCGGGACCGAGCTCGACGCGCCCGTCGAGCAAGCTGCACGCGGCACTGACCGCGAGGGCGCGGACAGTGTCGAATCCGAGCATGACCGTCGCGTGGCGCGTGCTCGACACCCGCCGCGGCGAACCGTAGAACGGGCTGTTCGCGAGACGCATGACCCGCGCCGCGAGCGCGGGATCGGTCTCGACGACGCGCGCGACGTCGGCCGCACCGGTCCTCGGGTTCGAGACGATGCGGAGCACCTGCTCCGCCGCCGCGGGCTGGGTCGAGAGCGCGAGAAGCTCTTGGGTATAGCGGCTCACCGCCGTTGTTGTCGGCGGGCCACCCGGGTCACCCAAGGGCCTCCTACAGAAGAGTGCCCAAAGCCCCGAGGAGGGTGACGACGGAACGCTCGCGCGCCGAATGACCCATAAGCCCGATGCGCCACCCCTTGCCCGCGAGCTCGCCCAGCCCGCCGCCGACCTCGATCCCGAAGCGGACCCGCAGCTCGGAGCGCATCTTGGCGTCGTCGACACCGTCGGGCAGCCACACCGACGTGAGCTGCGGCAGCCGTCGCTCGGTCGCGAACGGCCGGAAGCCGAGGTCGGGCAGCGCGTCCTGCAACAGGCTGCCCGCGTGGCGGTGCCGGGCGTGCGAGGCGTCGAGTCCCTCGTCGAGCACGACACCGAGACCGGCGTGCAGCGCGTACAGCATCGAGATCGGCGCGGTGTGGTGGTACCGCCGGGCGGTGCCGACGTAGTCGGCGAGCAGGCTGAGATCGAGATACCACGACTGCGGCGGCTGTTTCCGGGCGCGGACCCGATCGACTGCGCGCGCCGAGAAGCTCAACGGCGCCAGCCCGGGCGGGACACCGAGGCACTTCTGCGTGCCGGAGTAGACCGCGTCGATCCCCCACCCGTCGACGTCGACCGGGATACCGCCGAGCGACGTGACGCAGTCGACGAGCAACAACGTGTCGGTCTGTTGCAGCGCGGCGAGCGGTGCGATCTCGTTCTCGACACCGGTCGACGTCTCCGCGTGCACGACCGCGAGCAGGCGGGCGTCCGCGTGCGCACGGCGCGCGTCGAGCAGTTGCTGCGGGTCGATGCCGCGCCCCCACGGCGCCTCGACCCGCACGACCTCGGCCCCGCAGCGCCGCGCGACCTCGCACATGCGCTCGCCGAACACCCCGTTCACGCCGACGATCGCGGTGTCGCCCGGCTCGAGCAGGTTGACGAAGCACGCCTCCATGCCCGCCGACCCCGTCCCGCTGATCGGCAGCGTCAGCGCGTTCGCGGTGCGGAACACGGACCGCAGCCGGTCGGCGATCTCGTCGAGCACGCCGAGGAACTCGGGGTCGAGATGCCCGAGCACCGGGCGTTGGAACGCTTCCATGACCTCGGGATACGGGTTCGATGGACCCGGCCCGAGCAGCAATTGATCGGAATGCACCACGTTCCGAGACTACGGGAACCGCTCGGGGACGGGCGCTACGCGGCTTGGGACGCGGCGAGCCCGGGCACCCGCTGCCAGCCCCGGCCGAGCACGTGCAGCGCGTCGTCGACACCGGGGTGATCGCCGACGACCATCCCCCGCGCGAGCTGGGCGGCGGCCCGGGCCACACAGGTGACGTCGGTGTCCGGAAGGTCGACCTGCGCCCGCTGCGCGATCTCCTGCACCTTCGTCGCCGCCGCGAACGCCGCGACCGCGGCGTCGTGGAGGCGGCGGGTGCGCCGCAGGGTCTGTTCGATGATCAGCGTGGCCCGCGTGCCCGCGACCTCGTCGGCCGTCGACGTGCGCACCGCGTGGAGATCGGACGCGATCGAACGGATGTCGTCGACCGTGAGCCCGGTCAGCGCCGATCCGAAGTCTTCGACGTCCACGGCAATTGTCTCGGCAGTCTGCCGGACAAGTAAAGCGCGCGCCTCTCTTCCGGCCTCTCGTCCGGCCGCCCGGCGGTCAGACGGTGTCGCGAGCGAGGCCGTCGAGGATGTCGGCCTCGGAGACGAGGAGCGACTCGAAGCCCCAGTGGCGCATGACGCTGACGACGACGATCGCGCCCCCGACGATCACGTCGACCCGGCCCGGCTCGAGCCCGGGGTTGTGCCGGCGCAGCTCGACGGGCTCGGTCGCGAGCGTCCGGAACACCTCCTCGGCCGCGGCCCGGGTCAGGCGGAAGTGGTCGATCAGGTCGCTGCGCCCGGCGTCGACGCCCAACTCGATCGCGGCCAGCGTCCACACCGTCCCCGCGGTGCCGACCAGCGTCGGCGCGTCCCAGGTGGCGGGCATCGCCCGCGCCACGTCGGCGAGCTGGTCGCGCACGATCGAGACGGCCTGGCTCAGCTCCTCGGGTGTCGGCGGATCGCCGTGCAGGAACTGCTCGGTGAGGCGCACGCAGCCGACGTCGATCGAGCGCAGGCCCTCGGGCTCGTCGGTGCCGACGATGAACTCGGTCGAGCCGCCGCCGACGTCGACGACGAGAAACGGCGCGGGCTCGGAGAGGTTCGCGGTCGCTCCGATGAACTCGAGGCGTGCCTCCTCGACGCCCTCGAGCAACTCGGGCCGCGCGCCGAGCACCGCCTCGGAGGGGTCGAACAAGTCGTCGCGGTTGCTCGCGTCGCGCGCCGCGCTGGTCGCCGTGGCGCGCACGCGCTCGACGCCGAGCTCGTCGATCACCGTCCGGTACTCGCGGAGCGCCGCCAGCGTGCGTTCGATCGCGTCGGGGTGGAGCGTCCGGTCGCGGTCGACGCCCTGCCCGAGCCGGGTGATCTTCGTGCGGCGCTCGACGGTGACGAGCTTCGCGTCGCGACCGGGACCGTCGACGTCGGCGACGAGCAGCCGGGTGGAATTCGTGCCCATGTCGATCGCGGCGACGCGCGTCATTGCAGGTTCTCCTCCACCCAGCGACCCACCGGGTCGTCCCCGCCGGCGAGGTGGTACGCGTAGTGCGCGTGCAGGCACTTCACGCCGCGCCCGGTGCCCCCGACGCCGCCACTCGGGCGGGGCCCGGCATGGTCGGGGGAAAGCGCGGCGTCGCGCTCGCGGGCGTAGCGGGCGTGCGCCGATCCGAGCGCCTCGGGCTCGACCGCGGCCTCGGCCGCGCGCACACCTCCCGCCGACTCGAGCCGGGCGACGCGCAACGACAGATCCGGGTCGACGAGCCAGTAGCGCGTCGGCATCGGAGTGCCGTCGTCGAGGAGCGGCGCGTTCTTGATGACGGCCGGATCGCCGTTGGCGCTGCGCACCACGACCTCGAACCCGGCGCGCGGCGTTCGGCCGAGGAGCCGGGTCAGCACCTCGACGTCGTGTTCGCGGGTCCCGGACGTCGGCACGGCGCCGAGTCTAGGAACCCTCCCTCAGGGAATCGTCGTCGTGCTGGTGCCGGAGGGAGTCGGCTCGCCCGGGCCGACGTTGTACGACTGCTCACCCGGGAACACCAGGTGGAACTGCTCGCGCGCCATCTGCTCGATCGCGGCGTCGGTCTGCAGCTGCGCCGCCTTCGCCGCGAGCGCGTCGTTCTGCTCGCGGAGAACATCGACGTCGTGTTGCGCGCCCGACACCTGGCTGCGCTGCGCGAGGTAAGACCGCGTCGGGAACACGAACACGAACAGGATCGCCACGACCGCGAGTGCAGCGAGCGCGAGGCGTACCCGGGCGCCGCGGCTCATCCGGCCGATCCCTTGCCCGCGGAACCCTTGAGCGCACGGCGACCGAGATACTCGGCCGCGCCGCCGAGCTCCTCCTCGATGCGCAGCAGCTGGTTGTACTTGGCGACGCGGTCGCTGCGCGCGGGCGCGCCCGTCTTGATCTGGCCGCAGTTCGTGGCGACCGCGAGGTCGGCGATGGTCGCGTCCTCGGTCTCGCCGCTGCGATGCGACATGACACACGTGTACGCGTTGCGGCCCGCAAGCTGCATCGTGTCGAGCGTCGCGGTGAGCGAGCCGATCTGGTTGACCTTGATCAGGATCGAGTTGGCCACCCCGGCCTCGATCCCCCGGCCCAGGCGCTCGGTGTTGGTGACGAACACGTCGTCGCCGACGAGCTGCACACCGGCCGCCGAGGCGGGCGGTCAGCGTGACCCAGCCGTCCCAGTCGTCCTCGGCCATACCGTCCTCGACGGAGACGATCGGGTAGCGCCCGCACAGGTCGGCGAGGTAGTCGGTGAACTCGCTGCTCGTGAAGCTCCGCTGCTCGCCCGCGAGCAGATACTTGCCGTCGTCGAAGATCTCCGACGCGGCGACGTCGAGGCCGAGCGCGATCTCGGTGCCGGGCTGGTAGCCGGCCTTCTCGATCGCGGCGAGCAGCAGCTTCAGGGCCTCCTCGTTCGAGGGCAGATCGGGGGCGAACCCGCCCTCGTCGCCGAGTGCGGTCGACAGGCCGCGGTCGCGGAGCAGGCCCCGGAGTGCGTGATACGTCTCGACACCCCAGCGGAGCGCCTCGGAGAAGCTCACCGCGCCCACCGGCAGGAGCATGAACTCCTGGATGTCGACGTTGCTGTCGGCGTGGGCGCCGCCGTTCAGCACGTTCATCTGCGGCACCGGGAGCACGTGGGCGTTGGCCCCGCCGACGTAGCGGTAGAGCGGCAGCCCGCACTCCTCGGCGACGGCCTTGGCCGCGGCGAGCGAGACACCGAGGATGGCGTTCGCGCCGAGGCGGCCCGAGTTCTCGGTGCCGTCGAGCGCGAAGAGGTGGGCGTCGAGACCGCGCTGGTCGGCGGCGTCGAAGCCGATGACGGCGTCGCGGATCTCGCCGTTCACGTTCGCGACCGCGTTGCGCACGCCCTTGCCGCCGAAGCGCTCGCCGCCGTCGCGCAGCTCGACCGCCTCGTGCGCGCCGGTGCTGGCGCCGCTCGGCACCGCGGCCCGTCCCCGGGCGCCGGAGATCAACTCGACCTCGACCTCGACGGTCGGGTTGCCGCGGGAATCGAGGATCTCCCGACCGGCGACGTCGTCAATGGTGCTCACGAAAACTCCTGGGGCCAGTGTGACGAATGTAGACGGTTCGCGCTCCCCGTGGCAGCGAACGCGCGTTCGGCCCCCACCGAGAGGCCCGTGATTCGTAGGCGGTTCAGCCCGTTGGCGGCGAATCGGGCGCCCGCGGCGCGGCCGGGACCTCGGGCCGGGCCGGGGGGACGACGCCCGAGATCGACCGGAACACGTCGAGCAACTCGACCGGGATCGGGAAGATGATCGTCGAGTTCCGTTCGGCCGAGATCTCCGCCATCGTCTGCAACGTCCGCAACTGCATGGCACCCGGGCTCGCCGCCATCATCGTCGCGGCCTCGCCCAGCTTCTCCGATGCCTGCATCTCGCCCTCGGCCGCGATGATCTTCGCCCGCCGCTCGCGCTCGGCCTCGGCCTGGCGGGCCATCGCCCGCTGCATCTGCTCGGGCAGGCCGACGTCGCGGATCTCGACCAGCTCCACCTCGACGCCCCACGACTCGGTCTGTTGGTCGAGCGCGACCTTCAGCTCCTGGTTGATCCGGTCGCGCTCGCCGAGCAGCTGGTCGAGCTCGTGACGACCGATGATCGACCGCAACGACGTCTGCGCCACCAACTGCGCCGCGTTGTACCAGTTCTGGATCTTGATGACCGACGCGACGGGATCCTTCACCCGGAAGTACGCCACCGCGTCGACCGCGACCGTCACGTTGTCCTTCGTGATGACCTGCTGCGACGCGACCGGCACCGCCTGCGTCTGCAGGTTCACGCGGACGATCCGGCTGATGAACGGAGGGACGACGAAGATGCCCGGCCCGCGAGCGCCCCGGCAGCGCCCGAACACGAAGAGCACCCCACGCTCGTACTCCTGCACGACCCGGACACCGGAGGCGACCAACCACAAGAGGATGACGACCAGGACGACCGCGAGAACGCCGAGCACTGCCACGCCGACAGTCTCGTCGCGAACCCGCCCGGGCCCGGGGACCTAGGCGGAGCGCTCCCAGAGGCCGCGCACGGTCGCGGCGTCGGCGGTCGCCAGGTCGACCCCTTCCGTCGCGGCGAGCTGCTCCATCCGCGTGAAGCGGTCCTTGAACCGGTTCGCCCACACGCTCAGCGCCGACTCACCGTCGAGACCCCGGCGCGCGCCGGCTGTCGCGAGCGCGGCGAGCGCGGCCCCGAGCTCCTCGTCGTCGTTGACGGCGGCCGGGGCGGCGAGATCGGGCACGAGCCCGACGGATCCGGCCTTGCGCAGCAGCTTCTGTACGTAGATGAGCGCCGGCAGGCCGGGCGTGATGCCCTCGACCAGCGACTCGTGGCCCTTCTCGTCCTTCTTGATCTGCTCCCAGTTCGTCACGACCGCGTCGGGAGTGTCGGCCTCGACCGCGCCGAACACGTGCGGATGGCGACGCACGAGCTTGGCGTGGATACCCCGGGCGACGTCGGCGATCGTGAACGCGCCGGCCTCCGACGCGAGCACCGAATGGATCATCACCTGGAAGAGCAGGTCGCCGAGCTCGTCTTCGAGCGCGTCGTACGCGCCCGGCGGGGATCGCGCCGGCCGGCGCGTCCGCCGGGAGCTCGTCGATCGCGGCCGCGACCTCGTAGGCCTCCTCGAGCACGTGCCGGCGGAGCGAGTGATGGGTCTGCGCCGCGTCCCACGGACATCCGCCGGGACCGCGCAGGCGTTCCGTCAGCGCGAGCAGCCGCGCGAGCTCGACCCGCGACGGACGACGTCACCGGTGTCGACGAACACCGACGTGAGGTGGTCGGGCTCGATCGACTGGTCGAGCTCGGCGAGCGCGACGGGCACCAGCCGCTCGTCGGGGAGCCCGAGGCCCTGGAGCACGATGACCTCGTGGTCGGGCGGGAGCACCTCGAGCAGCGCGAGCTTCACGTCGGAGAGGACGAAGCCGCGTGTCGCACTGCGCGAGCAGCATCGCGCCCGCGAACCCGGCGGAGTCGACGGTGAACGTCCGCGCGTCGATCACACGGGCCCCGGTCATCGGATCGATGCCCAGACGGTTCCACGCGAGATCGGCGAACGAGAGGCCCGGCACGATGTCGATGTCGATCCCGACACCACGCAGCAACGCGACGGTGCGCTCCGCCACCGACGGGCTGCCGGGAACGGCGTAGAGCACCTCGCCGTGCTCGTGCGCGGCCTCGACGACGCGGGCTGCGATCGCGGCGTACACGGTGTCGAAGTCGTCGCCGCTGTCGTACAGCAGGTCGAGCGGCTCGAGCTCGATCCCTTCCCGCGCGAGCTCTTCGACGGCGGGATGGCGCGCCGTGCGCACGTAGCGCACCGGAACCCGTTCCAGCGCGGCGCGTGCCGCGGGCAGCAACAGGTCGACGCCGGCCGGGCCGAGGCCGACGACGACGACGCGCGGCCGGTTCACCCGCCCGCGGGAACGGTCGTCGTCGTGCTGGTCGCGGGCGCGCACGCCGCCGACTTCTCCCGGCAGGTCCGCACGGCCGGGACCGCCGGCGGCGACACGCCGAGGACGGTGCTCCCGCTCTGGGGATCGGTCTGCTTGCCCCACGTCCCGTAGCGGGGGCTGATCCACACGTGGAAGGTCTGCAGGAGCGCCGTGTACGCCGCGCCGGCCGCCTGCGACAGCGACGTCGCGAACGACTTGTCGGCGACCGGATCCCAGCGCCGGACGAGGATCAGGTGGTAGCCGAACTGCGTCTTGACCGGCGCGGTCACGACGCCGAGCGGTGCCGTGGCGGCCGCGTCCTGGAACTCGGACACGAACTCGTTCGGCGTGAGGCAACCGAGCGCGCCGCCCTGCGGCGCGGAGCCTGTGTCGGTCGAGCGCAGCTTCGCGACGTCGGCGAACTTCTGGCCGGCCTGGATCAGCTTCAGCGCGGCGTCGGCCTCGGCCTGCGTCTTGAGCAGGATGTGCGACACGAAGCGACCCGACGGGCAGGTCTCGTAGTAGCGACCGAGCGCGGCGAGGCGCGCGCCCCGATCGACGAGCTTCGCCGCGAACGACTTCGAGAACGCGCCGAACGCAGCCGCGGAGAAGGTCTGTTCCTGGAGGGTCTTGCCGTTCGCGGTATCGGCCGCCGTCACCGTCAGGTGCGCGCGCTGCACCTCGGCGTCGACCGCGACCTGATCGATGAGTTGCGTGAGCCAGATCGTCGCGAGCCGGGTATCGGTCGAACCCGTCGCGTCGACGTTCGGGAAGTTGCCCCCGGACTTCAGCAGCTGGACGAACTTGTCGTTCGCGAGGAGATCGTCGAGCTCGCCCTGGAAGTCGGAGCGCGAGATGTGGGTCGTGTGGCTGCCGGTCGCGTCGCGGTACGTGATCGTCGCCGCGTCGGTGGTGGTGTTCGAGCAACCCGCGCTGCCCGAGCGCGACCGCCGCCACGACGATCGGCGCGCCGACACGCCGGAAGGAGACGCGCCGGAACGGACGCGCCGGAACGACGGGCGCGGGAAAAGGCGGGAAACGATCCGGCTGGCCATCATCGAGCGGAGGTTACCTGCGCGGCCTCCGCGGGCACGGTCTGTGCATCCTCGGCCGCGGGCGGGCTGATCGCGTCGAGCAACCTGAGCAACGCCTGGGCGATCGAGACGTCGCCCGAGGCGGTCACGGGGACGACCACCGCGTCCGGCAGGACCTGCGTGCCGGCGATCATGCGCTGCAGCCGCACCTCCTGCGACTTGAGCAGATGCCAGCCGTCGAGCCGGGCGCGGCCCTTCTGCACCGCGACGGCCCGGATGCCGAGCCGGAGGCACGCGGCCCGCAGGCGCGCCACTTCGAGCAGTGCCAGCGCCGGGCGCGGCGGCGGACCGTAGCGGTCCTCCCACTCGGCCCGGACGTCGTCGACATCGGCCGGCGTGGTGACGGCCGCGAGCCGCCGGTACGCCTCCATCCGCACGTCGTCGCGCGCGATGTAGTCGCCGGGGAGGTGCGCAGTCACCGGCAGGTCGATCTGGACCTCGTCGGGCTGCTCGCGGATCTCGCCCGTGAGCTCGCCGACGGCCTCGGTCACCATCTCGACGTAGAGGTCGAATCCGACCGCGGCGATGTGGCCCGACTGCTCGGCGCCGAGCAGGTTGCCCGCGCCGCGGATCTCGAGATCGCGCATCGCGATCTTGAAGCCGGAGCCGAGATCGGTGAACTCGCCGATCGTCTTCAGCCGCTCGTACGCCTGCTCGCTCAGCGACCGGTCGGGCGGGTACAGCAGGTAGGCGTACGCCCGTTGACCGCGGCGCCCGACCCGGCCCCGCAACTGGTAGAGCTGCGAGAGCCCGAGCATGTCGGCGCGGTCGACGACGAGCGTGTTCACGGTCGGCATGTCGAGACCGCTCTCGACGATCGTCGTGCACACGAGCACGTCGTACTCGTGGTCCCAGAACTCCTGCACGACGCGTTCGAGCCGGTTCTCGTCGAGCTGGCCGTGCGCGATCGCGACGCGGGCTTCGGGGACGAGACGCCGCACGTCGTCGGCGACGTGCGCGATGTCGTGCACACGGTTGTGCACGTAGAGCACCTGACCTTCGCGCAGGAGCTCGCGGCGGATGGCCTCCGACACCGCGCGCTCGTCGAGCTCGCCGACGTACGTGAGGATCGGCTGGCGATCCTCGGGCGGTGTGTTCACGAGCGAGAGGTCGCGGATCCCCGTGAGCGACATCTCGAGCGTGCGCGGGATCGGCGTCGCGGTGAGCGTGAGCACGTCGACGTTCGCGCGCCACTCCTTGATGCGTTCCTTGTGCTGCACGCCGAAGCGCTGCTCCTCGTCGACGATGAGCAGGCCGACGTCCTTGAACGTGATGTCGGCGCCGAGGAGACGGTGCGTGCCGATGACGATGTCGACGGTGCCGTCGCGCACGCCCTTCACGACTTCGGTCTGTTCCTTCGCGGTGAGGAACCGCGACAGCACCTCGACGCGCACCGGGTAGTTCGCGAACCGCTCGCGGAAGGTCTGACCATGCTGGCTGGCGAGCAGCGTGGTCGGGACGAGGATCGCCACCTGCTTGCCGTCGAACACGGCCTTCGCCGCGGCGCGCAGCGCCACCTCCGTCTTGCCGTAGCCGACGTCGCCGCACACGAGCCGGTCCATCGGGACCGGGCGCTCCATGTCGGCCTTGGTCTCGACGATCGCCTTGGCCTGGTCGGGCGTCTCCTCGTACGGGAACGCCTCTTCGATCTGGTGCTGGAACGGAGTGTCGGGCCCGAACACGTGGCCGACGGTCGCGAGCCGGCGCCGGTAGAGCACGACGAGCTCGCCCACGATGTCGCGGACCGCCTTGCGTACCTTGGCGCGCGTCTTGTCCCAGTCGGCGCCGCCCATCTTCGACAGCTTCGGTTCCTCGCCGCCGGTGTACTTGCGGATGAGCCCGATGTCCTCGGAGTCGACGTACACGCGGTCGCCGCCCTTGAACTCGACGACGAGCCGGTCACGCGTGACGCCGAACATCTCCTTGGTCTCCATGCCGTGGTAGCGACCGACACCGTGCACGCGGTGCACGACGAAGTCGCCGACGGTGAGGCCCTCGTAGTGATCGAGTCCCTTGCGGGCGCCGCGCGCCCGACGGTGCACGCGCCGGCGCCCGGTGAGGTCGGCTTCGGCGACGAACGCGACGAGTTGGCTCGGGAGCACCGCACCGCGGTCGAGCGGTGCGACCACGATGTGGATACCGGGCGCGCGCAGCACCGCACCCGCGTCGGGAACGCCGGTGATGCGGTCGACGGCGACGCCCTCGTCGGCGAGGATCTGCTCGATGCGGTCGGCGCTCCCGGTGCCCTCCGCGCAGAGGAACACCTTGAAGCCGTCGCGCTTCAGCGCGTTGAGTCGCTGGGCGAGCGCGTCGGCGTCACCGACGACGGGATCGAACGCGCTCGCGGCGAGGATCGGCGTGTCGGGCGAGTCGGGCACCGCGAGCACGGGCACGGGTTGCGCCTTCGTGTGCGCGAGGAGGCGGTCGAACGGGAGCGAGAGCCGTGGGGTGTCGGCGTCGTCGACCGGCTTGCCCCAGGTGGTCGCGAGCGTCTGCGCGAGCGCGGCCTCCTCGTCGAGCAGTTCCTGGGCGCGGTCGCGCAGCCGCCGGGGCTCGATGATCGCGACGAGCGCCGACGGCGGCAGCAGGTCGGGAAGCAGACGTTCGTCGGAGGTGAGCCACGGCAGCCACGACTCCATGCCGTCGAAGGTGTTGCCCTCGGCGAGGCGCTCCCACTGCTCGCGCCCCCACGGTTGGGTCTGGATCAGCTCGCGGGCGCGCGCCCTGACCTCGTCGGTGGGCAGCAGCTCGCGCACGGGGAAGATCCACGACTCGTCGACTTCGCCGGTCGAGCGTTGGTCGGCAACACCGAGAATGCGACAGCCGGTCGACCTCGTCGCCCCACAGGTCGATGCGCACCGGATGGTCGGCGGTGGCGGGATACACGTCGACGATCGAGCCGCGCACCGCGACCTCGCCCCGCGCCTCGACCTGGTACTCGCGCCGGTAGCCGATCGTGACGAGCCCGGCGACGAGCTCGTCGCGGTCGATCCGCGCCCCCTTGCGCACGACGACGGGTTCGACGTCTTCGACGTGCGGGCCGAGGCGCTGCACGAGCGCGCGCACCGGCGCGACGATCGCCCGCGGCAGGTGCTCGCCGCCGCCGCGCAACCGCCAGATGACCCGCAGCCGCCGGCCCATCGTCTCGGTCGCGGGCGACACCCGCTCGAACGGGAGCGTCTCCCACGCCGGGAAGAGCTCGACCGCGTCGTCGCCGAGGAACTCGCGCAGGTCGGCCGCGATCCGCTCGGCCTCCACGCCGGTCGGGACCGCGACGACGATCGGGCGCCGGGCCGTCGAGCGGGCGAGCGTGGCCGCGAAGAGAGCCCGCGCCGGCTCCGGGACCGCGACCGGCGCGCGCCAGACCCCCGGTCGCGGCCGCGACCGCCGGATCGTCGGCGAACAGGGTTGTGAGCCCGGCAAGGGTCGGAGACATGAGCGCGCGTTCTACCCGGGAACGCGGACAGCGCCCCGGGTCCCGTCAGCGTAGACCCGAAAACTCCACCAACAGTTGCAGCAGGAAATATGGCGCCGACGACCAGTTTTCCACCCAACTGTTGGCAGGAAATGTGGCGCCGACGACCAGTTTTCCACCCAACTGTTGGTGGGGAAATGGGGTTTCAGGCGGGGTCGGGGGTGCGGGCGTTGTAGCGGTTCATGGCGGCCTGGACACCGTCGTTCACGATCATCTCGACCGCGTCGGCCGCTTCTTCGAAGGTCACGTCCATCGCCTCGCGCTCACGCTTGGAGACGCGCGACAGCACGTGGTCGGCGCCGCGCTCCTTCGACGGCGGTTTCCCCACCCCGATCCGGACGCGCATGAACTCGTCGGTGTGCAGATGCTGCTTGATCGAGCGCAGGCCGTTGTGCCCGGCGAGCCCACCGCCGACCTTGACCCGCAACACCGCGGGCGAGAGGTCGAGCTCGTCGTGCACGATCACGATCTGACCGGGCTCGACTCCGAGCCTCCGCACCAACCCGGCCACGGCTTCGCCGGAGTCGTTCATATACGTCAGCGGGATCGCGAGCGCGACGCGCTTCGAACCGATCCGCACCTCGTCACTGCGGGCGCGGCCCTTCGACCCGTGCAGCTTGCCGCCGTGCCGGCGCGCGAGCAGCTCGACCACTTCTGCACCCACGTTGTGCCGCGTGCGCGCATAGTCGTCGCCGGGATTGCCGAGCCCGACCACCAGGAGGTCGACGGGCACCGGAACGCGCTACTCCCCGGACGGCGCCTCGGCCGGAGCGGCGCCGCCCTCGGCGGTTGCGCCCTCGGCCGCTTCGCCCTCGACGCCTTCGGCCACCTCGACGACACGGGGCGCGGAGATCTGCGCGACGAGATCGTCGCCGTCCTGGAGCACGGTGACGCCGTTCGGCACGGTGAGGTCGCGGACGTACACCTGACCGCCGATCTCGAGCGGGCTGACGTCGTGCTCGATCGACGGCGGGAAGTCGGCCGGCTTGGCCTCGACGGTGAGCGTGTGCACCAGTTGCTCGAGGATGCCACCACGAACCGCGCCCTCGGCTTCGCCGGTGAGGTGCACGGGGATCTCGGCCTGGATCGTCTGGTCGGCGCGCACGCGCACGAAGTCGACGTGGATCACGTTGCCGCGCACCGGGTGGCGCTGCAGCTCCCGTGCGATCGCCAGCTCCTGGGTTCCGTCGATGTCGAGGGTGATCAGCGTGTTCATGCCGCTGCCGCCCGAGAGGATGTGGACGAGCTCGCGCTGTGACACCGAGACCGACACGTTGTCGGCGCCGAGCCCGTACACGACCGCGGGGACGAGACCTTCACGACGGATGCGGCCGGCGGGGCGCTTTCCGCGAGCGGGGCGTCGTTCTGCAATGAGCGTGGCATCAGCCATGGCGCGTGATCCTCTGAGACGAAAAGGTGAACGGGACAGTCTCGCGCAAGTGGGACAACCGGGGGGAATCTCCGCCGGGGGCGGGCTCAGCCCCAGTTGTAGCTACTCGGCACCCGGGCGGGCGCGGTTCCCACCACTACGGCGATCTCCTTGTGGTTGCTCAACGGGATCTGGGTGGGGTCGCCGTCGAGCTTCGTGCCGTCGACGTAGACCGCGACCGGCGTGGCAGGCCTGCAGTACGTAGCGACGCAGCTCGTGTCGAGGCGGACGTTCCACTCGCGGAAGACCTGGCCGAGCGTGTTGTCCTTCTCGGTCGCCGACTCGGTGTGCAGCACCCCGGTCGCGTCGTGCGTGTGCAGCGGCGAGATGCAAGGCGCGTCGCACGGGACGGCGATGCCGCCGTACGAGGTCTGCCCGCCGTCGGTGAGCGCGTGCACACCGGGATTCGAGATGTCGATCCCGAGCCCGGCGGGCACGACCACGGGCGTGCCGTCGACGAACACGTCGAGGTGCGAGTGCACGTGGTACTGCAACCGCTCGGCGGTCTCGGGCACGAGACCCGCGGCCCGCGCCCGCGCCATCGCGTCGGCCGGTGCCGGCCAGGCAACCGCCGGCGCGGTCGCAGCCGGCTTCGACGAGCCGCCGCACGCGGCGAGAACGCCGAACAGGAGCACGACGACGCCCGAGCGCGCGCAAGCACGCATCACATAGCGCGCGCAAGCGCGCATTACATGTTGTCGCCGCCGAAGAGCTCGCTCACGGAGCCGTCTTCGAACACGGCGTCGATCGCCTCGGCCAGAAGGGGTGCGATCGAGAGCACGCGCAGCGTGTCGAAGCGCTTGTCGTCGGGGATCGGCACCGTGTTGGTGACGACCACCTCGCGGATCGGCCCGTTCTTCAGCCGGTCGACGGCCGGGCCCGAAAGCAGACCGTGCGTCGCCGCGATGTAGACCTCGATCGCGCCGCGCTCGATGAGCAGGCTCGCGGCGCTGACCACCGTCCCCGCGGTGTCGATCATGTCGTCGACGATGATGCACGTGCGCCCGTCGATGTCGCCGACGACCTCGGTGGCGACCGCGACGTTGTGCGTGCCCTTGGGCCGGCGCTTGTCGATGAACGCGATGTCGGCGTTCAGCCGGTCGGCGAAGCGGCGGGCGAGCTTGCCGCCGCCGGCGTCGGGGGCGACGATCACCGCGTCGCGGGCGACGTTCTGCTTCAGGTACTCGGCGATGACGGGCACCGCGGTGAGGTGGTCGACGGGGAAGTCGAAGAATCCCTGGATCTGGCCGGTGTGCAGGTCGACGGTGACGACCCGGTCGGCGCCCGCCGCGGTCAGCAGGTCGGCGACGAGCCGAGCGGTGATCGGCTCGCGCCCTTCGGCCTTGCGGTCCTGGCACGCGTATCCGTAGAAGGGGCAGACCGCGGTGATCCGCTTCGCCGAGGCGCGCTTGGCCGCGTCGATCATGATCAGCTGCTCCATGAGCAGGTCGTTGATCGAGCCGCCGTGGGTCTGGAACACGAAGACGTCGGCGCTGCGGATGTTCTCGCCGTACCGGCAATAGATCTCGCCGTTCGCGAACGTCGACAGCACGCATTCGCCGAGCGGCGTCTTCAGGTGTTCGGCCACCTCGTTCGACAACGCCATGTGCCCGCGCCCGGCCACGAGGATGAGTCGCTTCTTGGTGAGAACCTCCATCAGGCGTCATCCTCGCCGCGTCGGCCGTGTGTCGCGCGCCGGAACCCCTCGTACGTGGCGTCCCGGACCGACATCGTGCGTGACGACCGACCCCGCGCCCGTCTCCGCGTCGGCGCCGAGCTCGACCGGCGCGACGAGCGACGTGTGGACTCCGGTGTGCGTCCCGTCACCGATCTTCGTGCGGTGCTTGTGCACGCCGTCGTAGTTCGCAGTGATCGTGCTCGCACCGAGGTTCACGCCCGCTCCGATCTCGGCGTCACCGATGTACGACAGGTGCGGGACCTTGGTTCCTTCGCCGATCTCGGAGTTCTTGACCTCGACGTAGGTGCCCACTTTCACTCCCGCGGCGAGACGCGTCCCCGGCCGCACGTATGCGAACGGGCCGACCTCGCAGCCGTCGCCGATCTCGCACTCGCGCGCCACCGTGTTCGACATGCGCACGCCCTCGCCGACCACGACGTCGGTCAGCCGGCAGTCAGGCCCGACGGTCGAGCCCGCGCCGACGACGGTGCGGCCCTCGAGGATCGTGCCGGGGAGGAGGCGCACGTCGGCTTCGAGCTCGACCGCGGCATCGATGTAGGTGCGGCCGGGATCGACCATCGTGACCCCGGCGCGCATCCAGACCCGGTTGATCCGCCCGCGCAGCTCCTCCTCGGCCTGGGCGAGCTCGGCCCGGTCGTTGACCATGATCGCCTCGCCCGGGTCGTCGGCCTCGAGCGCGACGACGTTGTGCCCCGCGCTGCGCAGCACCGCGATCGCGTCGGTGAGGTAGTACTCGCCTTGCGCGTTCTCGGGGCTCAGGCGGCGGAGGGCCGGCGCGAGCAGGCCCCGACGGAAGCAGTAGATCGACGTGTTGATCTCGTGGATCTCGCGCTCCTCGTCGGTCGCGTCGGCATGCTCGACGACGCTCGCCACCCGACCGTCCTTGCCTCGCACGACGCGGCCCAGGCCCGCGGGGTCGGGAACCGTCGCGGTGAGGATCGCCGCCGCCGCGTCCTGCACCCGGTGCTCGGTCGCGAGCCGGGCGATCGTCTCGGCCCGCACGAGGGGCGCGTCGCTCGGCAGCACGAGGATGTCGTCCTCGGCATCGAGATCGTCGAAGACCGTGAGCGCCACGCTCACCGCGTCGCCCGTGCCGCGCTGCACGCGCTGCTCGACGAATTCCACCGGGACCTCGGTGACGAGTTGGTCCTGCAACGTCTTCGTCACACGCTCGGCCGCGTGGCCGACCACGACGACGATCCGCTCGAGCGGCAGCTCCGCGAGCGCGTCGATCACGTGCAGCACCATCGGGCGCCCGCAGAGCGGATGCAGCACCTTGGGGGTGCCGGACCGCATGCGCGTTCCTTCCCCGGCGGCGAGGACAACTGCACTCAGGGGCCGGTATTGCCTCATCCGCGCTCCTACTCTCCTCGTGGCTCGGGGGGAAGGTTTCGAACCTTCGCTAAGGGCTTCAAAGGCCCCTGTGCTGCCGTTACACCACCCCCGAATCACCACCAATCTACCGGCCTCTTCCGGGCGATCAGGCGGGTTCTGATACCGTCACGCCTCGTCATGGGCTCACTGATCAAGAAGCGCCGCAAGCGCATGCGCAAGAAGAAGCACAAGAAGCTGCTGAAGAAGACCCGCTGGCAGCGTCGTCAGCAGGGCAAGTAGGCAGCGGCCGCCCCATCGGGGCGGCCGTTTCGCGTTCGGGCCCGGCCCGGCGCGCTCACGACCGGACCTGGACGCCGACCCCGATCGTCGACGCCAGCCAGACGGACCCCGCCACCGCGGCCGCGACGCGGTCGCGGGCCGCCGCCGCGTCGGCCCGATCGTCGAACAGCACCGCGTAGGACGATCCACTCCCCGCGAGGATCGCAGTCGCTCCGGCCGCCACCTCGACCTCGCGCTTGAACGCCGCCAACCTCGGCTCGACGTGCTCGGCCGCCGGCTCGAGATCGTTGACCTCGGCGCGCGGTCCTCCGAGCTCGTCCCAGGCCCGGTACACCGCCGCGGTCGAGCACCCGAACCGCGGTGTCGCCACGACGATTGCGAAGTCGGGCACCTCTCCGGGGCGAAGTTGGTCGCCGATGCCTCGGACGTGCGCGAACCCGCCGCTCATGCAGAACGGCACGTCGGCGCCCAGCCGCGTGGCCGCGGCGACTTCGCCGTCGAGCGCGACGAGCACCGCGGCCGCGTCCGCGGAGCCCCCACCGAGACCCGCACCCGACGGAATGCCTTTGTGCAGTGTGATCTCGACGGGTGCGCCGCACGCGTCGGCTGCGCGCCACGCGAGGTTCGTCGCGTCGGCCGGGACCCCGGCCGCGAACGGGCCCGTCACCGTCAACGACGTGCGCGACGCGGGCCGGAGCACGAGCGAGTCGCACGGAGAGTCGATCGACACCATCGTCGCGTCGAGCTCGTGGTAGCCGTCGGTGCGCGTCCCGGTGACGTGTAGTGACAACGTGAGCTTCGCGAACGCGGCGACCGTGAGCTCACGCATTCGCCAACCTTGCCCAGTCGCGCAACGACAGTGTCTCCGCGCGCGCCCCGGATCGACATGGGCCCGCTCGAACTGCTCCGCGTCGACACGGCCCGCGAGCGTGTTGCGCAGGGTCTTGCGGCGGGTCGCGAAGCCGGCGCGGACGAGATCGAACATCCGGGCGGCGTCGACCGTGACCGGCGGCGTCGCGTGTCGCACCAGGCGCACGAGTGCGCTCTCGACGTTGGGCTTGGGTTCGAAGACGTTCGGCGAGACCGTGCCCACCACCTTCGCGTCGGCGTAGTACGCGACTTTGACCGACACCGCGCCGTACGCATCGTCGCCGGCGCCGGCCGCGAAGCGATCGCCGACCTCGCGCTGCACCATCACCAGCATGCGTTCGATCATGGGCGCCTGCTCGAGCGCGTTCACCACGACGGTCGCGGCGACGTTGTACGGCAGGTTCGCCACCATGACCCAGGGCTCCGACCCGAGCCGGGCGCGCCAGTCGACCTTCAACGCGTCGTCGTGCACGACCTCGACGTCGCGGCCCGCGACGACCTCCTCGAGGATCGGCAGGAGGTGACGATCGATCTCGATCGCGCACACGTGGACGCCTTCGTCGGCCAGCGAGACCGTCAACGAACCCACACCGGGCCCGACTTCGACGACGCGCTCTCCCGGCTGCAGCTCCGCGAGCCGCACGATCCGGCGGGCGGTGTTCTCGTCTACGAGGAAGTTCTGGCCGAGCGCCTTCGACGGACGGACCCCGTGGCGCGAGAGCAGAGCGCGGACCTCGCTCGGCGTCACCGGTCGACGCCGAAGACGCGCGCCGCGTTCGGCACGCGTCAGCGCGGCGATCTCCTCGGGCGCGACGCCCGCGCCCGCGCCAGCGCGGCGCCGACCGCGACGACGAGCGCGGGCTCGTTCGGCTTGCCCCGGTGCGGCTCGGGAGTGAGGAACGGCGAGTCGGTCTCGACGAGGATGCGATCGTCGGGCGTGATCCGGGCCGCGTCACGGAGCGCGTCGGCGTTCTTGAACGAGACGATGCCGCTGAACGAGAGGTGGCAGCCGCGTTCCAGCGCGGCGCGCGCCTCGTCGGGACCGCCGGTGAAGCAGTGGAAGACCGTTCGCTCGGGTACGCCCTCGTCGTCGAGCACCCGGAACGTGTCGTCCCACACGTCGCGCGAATGGATCACGAGCGGCTTGCCGGTGTGCTTCGCCAGGCGGATCTGGAAACGGAACGCGATCTCCTGCTCGTCGCGGGGCGAGTGCTCGTAGAACAGGTCGAAGCCGCACTCGCCGATCGCGAGGCACGCATCCGACACCGCGAGCGGCTCGAGCATGCTCCATTCGACGGCGAGCTTCGACGCGTCGTGCGGATGCAGACCGACCGCGGCGTAGACGTCGTCGTGCCGGTCGGCGAGCACGAGCGCGGCCTGCGACGTCTCGAGGTCGGTGCCGACGCACACCATCCACGCCACGCCCACGGCTCGCGCCCGGACAATGGCGTCGTCGCCGCCGTCCAACTGCAGGTGGCAGTGGGAGTCGACCCAGCGCACCGCCTCGGGCGCGCTCACGGCTCTTTCCGGGGAAAGAGCGGCGCGCCCTTCTCGAGCGGCGCGCCCGCGGGCAGCAAGCCCCAGGAAGCCGCGTCGGGCAACCGCTGGTCCTCGGGCCGCCCGCTCAGCCCCAGCCGTCGCCACAACTCGGCCGCGGCGTTCGGGATCACCGGTGACGCGAGCAGCGCGACGATCCGCAACGACTCGAGGCAGTCGCCGAGCACCGCGCGCGACCGCGGCCGCGTCTCCTTGCTTGTTGAGCGCCCACGGCTTTTCGTCCTCGATGTACGCGTTCGTGGCGCGGATCAGGTCCCAGACCGCGCCGAATCCGCCCGCGAAGTCGAGGCGCGTGAATGCATCCGCCATCGCCACGAACGTGGTGCCGGCCGTGGCTCGCAGCGGACCGTCGGCCCGCGCGTCGGGAACCACGCCACCGCAGTAGTTCATCGCCATGTTCAGCACCCGGTTCGCGAGGTTGCCGAAGTTGTTGGCGAGATCGGAGTTGTACCGCTGCACCATCTGCTCGTACGAGAAGTCGCCGTCGGGGCCGAACCGCTGGTCGGCCATGAAGTGGTAGCGGAAGCCATCGACACCGAAGTCGGCGACGAGGTCGGCCGGCGCGATCTGGTTCAGCCGGGTCTTGCTCATCTTCTCGCCGCCGACGAGCAGCCAGCCGTGCGCGAACACGCAGCGCGGCGCTTCGAGACCCGCGGCCATCAGCATCGCGGGCCAGTACACCGCGTGGAAACGCAGGATGTCCTTGCCGACGAGGTGGTAGTCGACCGGCCACCACTTGGCGAAACGCGCGTCGTCGCTGGCGTACCCGACGGCCGTGCAGTAGTTGAAGAGCGCGTCGGCCCACACGTACGCGACGTGCGCGGGATCCCACGGCAGGGGCACGCCCCAGTCGATCGACGTCCGGCTCATCGAGAAGTCATGGAGCCCGCCGCGGATGAAGCCGAGCACCTCGTTCATCCGCGCCTCCGGTTGCACGGCGTCGGGATGCTCGGCGTAGTGCGCGAGCAACCGGTCGGTGTAGCGCGACAGCTTGAAGAAGTAGTTCTGCTCGACGACGTGCTCGACCGGACGCAGGTGGATCGGGCAGTTGCCGTCGACGAGCTCGTCCTCGGAGTAGTACGCCTCACACGAGACGCAGTAGAGGCCCTCGTACGTGCCGAGCTCGATGTCGCCCGCGTCGTAGATCTTCTGCAGGAACGTCTGCACCGCGGTGTAGTGGCGCGGTTCGGTGGTGCGGATGAAGTCGTCGTAGGCGATGTCGAGCCCGTCCCATGTCTCGCGGAAGTGCCCGGCCGTCTCCGCGACCAATTCCCTCGGGGTGACCCCGCGCGCTTCGGCCACGCGCTGCACCTTCAACCCGTGCTCGTCGGTGCCTGTCAGGTAGAAGACCTCGTCGCCGAACAGGCGCCGCCAACGCGTCAGGACGTCGCCCGCGACCGTCGTGTACGCGTGCCCGATGTGGGGGACGTCGTTGACGTAATAGATGGGAGTCGTGACGTAGAAGCGGGGCATGGGGACCCCTATTGTGCCCGACCCCGTCGCGGCGCCGGTCAGCCTTTCAGCTCGACCACGTCGCCGGGCCGTAGCTTCCATCGTTCGAAGCTGCCGGAGCGCGCCTCGATGACGAACGCGGAACGCCAGACCACGCGCGAGATCCGGCGTGGCCCGAGGTCGCTCAGGTGCAGCACGGTTCCCGAGCCGTCGCAGAACGCGACGTCGATCGGGAAGCGCATCCCGAACGTGTGCACCTGGCGGCACGGGCGCAACACCAACGCGCCCTCGAAGTCGTCGCGGCCCATGAGGCCACGTGTGCGCAGGCGCCGGGAGTGCGCGACCTCGGCGACCGCCAACACGTCGTCGTCGCGAACGAGCCAGGTCATGACCGCTTCCTACACGTTGAACCGGATCTCGAGGACGTCACCGTCTCGGACCTCGTAGTCCTTGCCTTCGACCCGCAGCTTCTTCAGCTCCCTCGCCTTGGCCCACGTGCCGACCACGAGGAGCTCCTTCCAGTCGATGACCTCGGCCCGGATGAAGCCGCGCTGGAGGTCGCTGTGGATGACGCCCGCGCACTCGGGCGCCTTGGCCCCGGCCCGGAACGTCCACGCCCGCGACTCGTCCTCGCCCGTCGTGAAGAACGTCCGCCGGCCGAGCATCTGGTACGCCGCCTGCGCGACGGAGTCGAGCGCGGACGGCCCGAGCCCGTACGACTCGCGCATCTCGTCGCGGTCCTCGGGCGCGCACGCCGCGATCTCGGCCTCGATGTCGATCGGCACCGCGAGGACGTCCTCGCCGGCCGGGAGCGCGGTGTCGGTCGCGAGCGCCTCGCCGGTGTTGGCCACCACGAGCAAGGGCTTCGTGGTGAGGAGGAAGACGGGGGCGAGATGCGCGAGCTCGTCGGCCGAGAACGACCCGCGCCGGATCGGCGTGCCGTCGGAGAGCAGCGCGTGCGCCCGTTCGAGCACCTCGACCTCGGCGATGATCTCCTTGTCGCCGCTCTTGGCCGCCCGGCGCTGGCGCGTGATGCGCTGCTCGACGCTCGCGAGGTCGGCGAGCACGAGCTCGAGCTCGAGCGCGGCGAGGTCGCCCTCGGGATCCGGGGCAACACCGCCGTCGGAGAAGGCGCGGAGCACGATGAGGATCGCGTCGCAGTTGCGGAGGCTGCCGAGGAACTTGGCGCCGAGACCTTCGCCCGGTTTCGAGCCCGGCGGGAGGGCGAGGTGGACCAGCTCGAAGCCGGCCGCGACCGTCTTCTTCGAATGCGCGGCCTCGGTGAGGCGCAGCAGCCGTTCGTCGGGCAGGCTCGCCACACCGACCGCGGCCTCGTACTCGCTCGGCACGGGCAGGCCGGTCAAGGCGCTGAACAAGCGGTTCGCGCCCGCGCCGGTGAAACCCACGAGACCGAGGTTCTCCATCGGGGCGCAGGCTACCGATCGGGTAGCCTCCAACCCCCTATGAGCAAGAAGACGAAGAAGCCTCCGGGCCGCTTCTTCGCACCTTAGCCCTGGTCGCGGCCGGTGCGCTGGTAGCTGCCTCGTCGCGCGTCACCCGCGCTTGGTCGTCTTCGCCGCCCGCACGGTTTGCTGGTGCCCGTCGGGTATGAGCGGGCCCGATGGAGAACTTGGCCATTCAAGGTGGGTCAACGAGGTGCCGGAAGGGCATCGACGCCGAGACGGCCATTCGCACAGGCCTCGGACGTACCAATTCGACGGACGCACGCACCACCCCAGCGGCCGAATACCGCCCGGGCTCGACCGACTCGCCGTACTCGTGGGTGTTCGGTGGCGGGAACTCCCTCTCGAAGTAGCCGACGGCGCGCGCCGTCCGCTCCAATAGGGCTTCTACGTCACCAACCGTCTCGCATCCCGCGTGGAACAGCAATTCTGTTAGTTGTGGCAGCTCATCGGGCCTGCAAGGCCTGCGGTCTTCGAACTTCTTCGCGAGGTACGGACCAAGCGTGTCAACGTCAAGAAAGGCATCCGCGCTGACCAAGGCACGCGCTTTTTCTTCAGCGTCCTGCACCTCGCGGAACAGCGTTTCAAACTGCAAATCTGCCGTGTAGAGCGAACCGCTCAGCGCGTGAAAGTCGCGCCGAAGTCTGCCAGGTATCCGACGTTCGGTGTTGTAGTCAAGAACGTGCGAGACGTTCGCCCACGCGTCCATGAGAATCGTACGCACCTGAATTTCGAGCGAGCGACCCCGGAGAGCCTCTGGCGTTTCGTCATCCCATGGAACCCGCACGTTGTGATGCACAGACATATAACCGAATGAGTCAACGGCAGAGCCCGCGACCTTATTCTCGACTGACAATACATCAAAGGTCTCACGAATGACCTCCGCGACGAGCTCAAGGTCTGCGAGGACGACACACACAACCCTCAGTCCTACGACGTCGCCAAGATTCTCGAAAGCGTAGAACTCCTCGTGTCGCCCAATCTTTTCGCGTATCGACTTGTCCGACTTAATACGTCCCGTAACCGAGTGAACATCGATGTTGGCGGTGCTTAGAGCCGATTCAAGCACATGTCTCGCATGCGACAGTACCGCTTCCAGGTTTTCCAGTTCCTCGCCTCGCCGAGCAGTTGCGTCATCCTGACACGCTCGCAGTGCGTCCGCCTTTGCTTGCTCGTAGACGGCGAAGTCAGCGGTCGACGGCAAAATGTCGTTTAGCCATTGTTCTACTGCGGCCATTAGAAAGTGCTGCGTCATCGGGCGGTCGACGGCAACGAACCGTACGACCTCGCCTTCAGCTCCCGCGAAGTACGGCGCGCCTTCTGGGCCGAAGGTTAGAGAGTTGCGGACGAAGCCCTCTTGCGGAATCGGGTCGTCCTGCTTCCGAATTGCGGAGAATCTCCACGGCCCCTCAGGCCCATAGAAAGGGCTCATGCTGTCGAGCAACGCCACGGGCTTCTCCCGGAGAAGCCTCCTAACCTCCAGGAACACGGCATTGAGGTCTACCAACCCGATTGGTTGCATGTTCTCGTCGCGGTCGGGTTGGCCCGGGTTCACGACCAGCGTTATCGGGAATGCGTCGATAGGAAGTCTCACCGCGTCCGGCGACGTCATCGGAGGTCAGCGTATGCCGATGCGCGTGCTCAGCTCCAGCCGCCAGCCTCACTCCATGCCACAGGCTTTGGTGTAGCGAAGCGTCGCACGCATGAAGCGGTGCGTCAGGTGGCACGAAGACCCGGTCCTAAGGCCATCCACCTTCCAGCGAGCAAGCGGCGACCTGTTCTCGTCCGGTCTCGGTGATTCTCCGAACGGCGTTCTTCTTGCCCCACCGCGAGATACGCGCCTCTCCGGTTTCTTCGATGAAGCCGCGCTTCCGTAGCCGCGCGGGTCGGCTCGCGATACCGCTGACCGCTTGCCGGGGATAGATGCGCGCTACCAACTCATCGAACGTCAGACCGTCGGCGCCTGCGTCCGCGTAGGCCTGCAGAATCTCGTGTTCGGCGGGACTCATTCGTGAATACTCCTGCCTGACCGAATGATTAGAGACTTCGGGGAGGCCGTAGGCACCGGAAGGCACGAAAAGACGCCTACGGACGCTCCCCGTGCCCGCCGAGCGCAGCTCGCGTCAGTCACGGTCGGAAGGGTGACCGAATGCGGACTGAGCGAAAGCGCGGCTGGGCGAAAACAGCTACGCCGCGACGCGCGCGCAGAGCCCTTCGGGCAACGCGTTGGCGACGAAATCGCCACGCCAGACGAGCGCCTTTTCGAGACTCGACGGAATCGGCACTGCGCCCGGAGGTGTCGCATTCGCGACGGGAACGGTCGCGGTGATGCCCTTATTCAGTTCGTACGTCTCGATGTAGCGGGACGCGGCAACGACCATCGTGTCGTCATCCAAGCCGGGGCTGTAGACGACCTGGAGTCCTGCCGGACCTTCGGTCGCGAGCCGCGGAAAGACCGGCAGGTCGTCGGTGCCGGTCATGCCCGCGAGCGAATCCCAACGGTTACCGGAGACGAGCAGCACGTCAGCCATTCGCTTGCAGTTGGTACGGACGACCGTGATTCCGGCGACGATTGCGGAGAGCACTACACCGGGGCTGTCGAAATCAGTACATGGCGTTCCGTTGGTCGCGGCGGCGACGACCGCGTCGCACGCAGTCTCTTCGGTGACGACCGCGTACGAGTCCGCGAGCTCTTCGATGACCATGTCGAACCACGCATCGTGCGACCAGTCGATGTCCTGCTCTGTCAGGTTGAGAGTGCGCGCGTATCGCCCCTTGTCGAACGTGTCAGCGGTCGTCGTCACTTGCGTCGAGGACGCTTGCGCTTTCTCGACGTGCAGCGCGGCGAGCGTCGCTGACGTGATGCGCGGCCGGTCGAACGTCTTGCCGAGGGTAGGCATCGGACCAGGACCGCGACCGCTACGCGAGATACTCGTTACCGGACGCCATTCGCGGTCCGCCTCGAAGTCGACCCGTCCCAATCGCACAACACGCGGTAATCGTCGTCGGTCGCCGCGCCAAAGCGATGATGCTGCGCGGTTGCCGGACTTCCCTTGCCGTCAGGACCCAGCTGTCCAAGTCGGTTTAGCTGCCAGGCAGTGCGCCCGCCGCGTATGCCTCAGTGAACCGCTGCACGCAATCGAGGCCACCAGCAAAATCTTCGTTTAGCGGATTCAGACCAGCGGCTCGTAGTCGCGGCGCCAGCCCTGGGTCTCGGTTAACGACGTACGCCTGCATATCCTCTGACCGCCCTCTTGTTGCTTCAAGCAACATCGAAGAAACCAATAGGTCGTGTTCCGGCATTGAATAGCCGACTACAAATATCCTGCTGGCATTCCTGAGGACTTTCAGTGCACTTCGCCATAGAAGCTGAATCTTCGGATTATCAAAGAAGGCATTCTTGGACACGGTAGGCGGCACGATGATGGGAACCTTGCCGGGTGCTCGGTGTTGCGGAAGCCATTCATGTTCGGCCTCGGAATCGTTCCAGCCCACCGGAAGGCCAATCTCGACCATGGAGTCCGCCGAGCGTGACGCGTCGTCCCAGTACCAGTGAATCGAGCCATGGAGCTTGTAAAGCCGGAACGTTCTAACAGGCATATAGCGTCTATCCCCTGCACCTTCCGATTCCGCCCAGTGGCTCACGATAGATGGGCCGACCAATCTGTAGTTTGGCCATCCCCGACTTGGCACTTCAACCCAAAGGTCACTACTCGTGTAGGAGAGTGGAAGATGACAGCCGGCGAGGCATGCCTCTATAAGAGTGTCGTAGTTGAAGGTAATAACTTCTGCTTTGCGGTCGTGCCAGGCTCGGATAAGCCGGGGTAACCACTCGTTGGAATCGGGATGCACATGGATGCACGCATCGACAGTCGACTGGCATATTTGCGAGGCGACGGCGCTACTGACCTCGGCGAAGAGCGTGTGAGAACGGTCGTTCTCGCTCTGCTCCAAATAGGGCTGAGTCTGAGCCAGTCGACTCAACCAGACCTCAAAGTTGCCTCCCGGAGGCTTCCCACCGACAAGCCGTGGTTCGTCGCACGAGATTCCGTCGCAGGTGTCACTGTGTATTCGCCGCGAAGCCTTGTGTGCGCCTGCCAACTGGTCGATTGCACGCTGACCAAGAACGTCGGTTGATGGCATGTAGTCGGGCGCTATCGCCATCGAGAAGCCAGCACCGAGAATGAAGACATCCTGCACGCCCGGAAGGCTAACTCGATGGTTTCGCGCATCGTCGCCCACCATCATCCGGTGAAGGCGGTGCCCCTTGCTCTGTCGACCGGAGAACCCATCCGTTTGTAGGCCGCGATGGCACGTGCCGTTTTCTCGGCACGTCCGTAACGCATCGGCATCTCAGTCGTGCGCCACCCGCCCAGGCTCATTAGCACTTCGAGTTCCACGCCGTTCGATTTCAGGTCGTGCGCCCACGTATGACGGAATAGGTGCGCCCGAGCGCCCGTAACCCCCGCCTCTTTCGCGGCAGAGGCGATGACGCCTGCAACCGTCTTGTACGAGGCAGCACCACTGCGCCCTACGAATAGCTGCGGTAGGAATGCGAAGCCGTGCGACTCGCGCGCGATGGCGTAGCGGTTCAGGAGCCGTGCCGTTTGGAATCCGAACATCACCGTACGTTCGTAGCCACCCTTCGCTATGGCTGCGTGTACGAACGCCTGACGCGCGCCGATGTCGACATGCTCCGCCAGGAGCCCGGCACACTCCGAGGCCCGTAGGCCCGTGTCCTGGAGGAGTGCGAGCATCGCAGGGTCTCGCGTCGCCTCGAACGCGGAGCGCCCGCTCCGACGTGAGCCGGCCCCCTTCGCCAAGCCCCGCAAGGCGTCAGCGTCGATGGCTGCGGGAGGTGCGTATTCGACCACCGGCAGGAGAGGCACGTAGAGCATCGGCGACTCGGAGATGACGCCCTCGTCTACGAGCCAGTTGTAGAAGGTGCTTACCGTCAGGTTGTAGGTATTGATGGTCGTCGCCTTCAGCCCCCGTTTCACGAGCGAGTCTCGCCACGCGAGCAGTTGACCGTCCGTGACGAATGCGGCGTCCACGTCTCCAAAGTGCCGTGCGAGCCGTTGGAGCTGTTCCCGCTGGTTGACGATGGTTCGAGGTCGGGCGCCTCTCGCGCCGAGCTCGTTCTCCCAAAATGGGACCCATTCGAGGAACGTGCGCCCCGCTACCGGGACGGGTCGGATGCGTCGTTTCGGTTGCCCTGCCATGCCTTTCGGTGCCTCCCGCTTGCTCGTCTTTCTGGCGACCTGGCGGAACGCCAGGAGCCAGCTACGAAGCGGCCCGGAGGGCCGAAATCAGGTAGCCTCCAACCCCCTATGAGCAAGAAGACGAAGAAGCGCCGTCTCAAGGCCCGCCGCAACAAGGCGAACCACGGCAAGCGGCCCCGCGCCGGGCGCTGAACCGCCGGTCTCCCGCTCCTAGCGCGCGCTCTCGCCGACCCAGCGGGCGCCCTTTTCGAGCACCGGCCGGGGTACGTCGTGCAGCACGCCGCCGAACAGCTCGGCGATCGTCGTGCCGGCCAGCTCGGCCCGCCACACCTCGTCGGCCCGGGTGAACGCCCGGTGGATGCCACAGGCCTTCGTGTACTCGCGTGCGGGCATCGCCATCGGGCCGCGGCGGCGGATCTCGGTGCAGCGGAAGGCGGGCTCGTCGCCGTCGATCGCCTCCACGACGTCGAGCACCGTGATCTCCGCGGCCGGGCGCGCCAGTCGGTAGCCGCCCCGCGCCCCCTTCACCGTGCGCAGCACGCCCGCGCCCGCGAGCGCCTGCAGGTGCTTGGCCAGGTACGCGGCGGGCACGCCGTGGTACTCGGCGAGCTTCGCGGCCGGGAGCGCGGCGTCGTCGGGCAGGCTCGCGAGCAGCACGCAGACGTGCACACCCCACTCGACCCCGTCGGACAGGCGCATAACCCGGATACTACCTATCCGATAAAAGGCCGGTATCTCCGACGAACCACCCGGCCGGCCTCACTACCATGCTCGGCGTCATGGCCACGATCGACGAAGCCGAGCTCCTGCCCGACGCCGACCAGCACAAGCTGCTGATCGCGACGTTGGAGCGCGTCAACCGCACGAGCAACGCCGCCCGGGCCGCCGCGCTGCAGAGCAACACCTTCGAGGGCGCACCGCTGCGCGACATCGTGAAGGCCGAGGTCGAGAAGGCCAAGCTGCCCGATCTCCTCGTCCGTCCGGTCGCCGACCGGGTCGAGGAGTCGCTCAAGCGCCGGGCGGGGAAACAGCACAAGTTCTCGCAGTACCAGGGCCTGGCCCTCCCGGCGTCCGCGTTCAAATGGGGCGGCTCCGACCGGGTGACGATGCTGACCGCGTCGGGCCGGCGCACGATCTCGGTGCGCGTCGACCGCAGCCGGGGCGACCTCCGGCCGCCGCTCGCGGGCCGGCCCGCGGCGCTCGTGTACCGCAACGGAGAGTTCGAGCTGTGGGCCACCGACGTCGAGCGCAAGTCCGACGACGACTGAAGCCGAGCTAACCCTCGCCGGTCGCCTCGTCGCCGGGGCGGCGGACGTGCATCGGCAGGTTGCCGGCCCGCTCGACGAGGAGTGACTGCACACCCCGGCCGATCACGCCGTGCTCGTCGTGCAGCCGGGTGTCGGCCATGCCAACGCCGTGCGGCTGAGCCCAACCTCCGGACTCGAGACAGACCCACTCGCCCACGGGGTGCCGGTGGACGTGGACGGTCAGCTCCGGGTTGATCGCGTTCGCGTTCGTCAAGCGCACGGGACTCGCCACCCCGCTACCGAAGTCGGCGGCCGCGGCGACCCGCGCGACCGGTGAGATCGGCTCCCCCGCGATCACGGGGCACTTCAACCGGAACCACGCGACACCGGGCCCGGGTTCGAGCCAGTTGCCCGCGACGAGGTGGACGTCGTGCACGTTCCAGAACCCGATCGCACCCTCGCCGAACGGGAACTTCTGGCGCTCGACCGAGTCGGGATGCGGCGGAGCGTCGACGTCGGGATGTACCGACCCGCTCGTGTCGACGTTTTCGGAGCGGATGCGCAGCGCGGTCGCGCGCGCGACCTCGTGCTCGCCCTTCGCGAAGAGCATCGCCTCGATCCACTGCACCTTGCGGCCGGGCCGGATCGTGCGCACGCGCAACTCGAGCGGTTCCAGCGGTACCGGCCGCATCAGCTCGACGGTCAGCCGCGCGAGGAACGCGGCCGGACCCGGGTCGTAGGTCTCGCACACGGTCGCGAACAGCGCGCTGGGCGCGCCGCCGTGCAGCGCGTTCGGGCTCCACGGACCGCGGGCCAACGCGGTGGGCACGTAGCGCGCACCGTCGGGTTCGAACAGCGCGCCGTAGCGCGCGATGGGATCGCCGGTCGTGTCGGGCACCCGGAGAAGCTAGCGATTGCTCAGACGGCCGAAGCCCGGGCCGCCGTCGTCGCCGCGCCCACGCTTCCAGAACTGCCACCACTTCCGGCCGTTCGAGGTGCGCCCGAGCTCGCGCAAGGCCTCGGGCTCGGCCGCCTCGACGATCATCTCCGCGTCGTCGAGCACGTCCTGGATCGCTTCGGGACTCTCGTCGGGCTCGGGCTCGACCTCCGGACGCGTCAACGACCCCGCGACGAACGACCCGTCGATCAACGTGCGCTCGAACTGCGCGCAGTTCTCCGGGCACCGCCACGGAGCCTCTGGCGCGAGGTCGAGCACGCAGAACCGCGCGACCTCGCCGCCGGGATACGTGCGGCTCTCGAAGTGCCGGCAGTCCTCCCGCATCGCCATCCCCCGAGTGTGCCAGAGCGAGAACACGGAAAAAGTCACCAACAGTTGTCGGAGATCTCAGCGGTGGGTGCGGAGAACTCCGACAACTGTTGGTGGAGTTGTGGCCTCAGTGCCAGGCCGGGAGGCGGCGGAGGTAGGCGAGCATCGCGTCGGAGGTCTCGCGCGGGCGTTCCTGTTGGGTCCAATGGCCGCAGTCCGCGATGACCACGCTTTCGAGATCGGGGACGCGCTCCTCCATCCCCGCCGTCATCGCGGGCGTGAGCACGGGATCGTCCGCGGCCGAGATCATGAGGCACGGCACGTCGATCGTGCGGTCCGCGATGTCGGCGGTGAGCTCCCAGTTACGGTCCATGTTCCGGTAGTACTCGATGGGCGGGGTGAGCGCGCCGACCGGACGGAACGCGTCCTTGTAGACGTCGAGCACGTGGGGTGGGAACGCGTCGGGGTTGTGCGTCGTCGCGCCGAAGATCATCTCGACGAAATCGTCGGCGCCGCGACCCCAGGTGCCGAGCACCCACTCCGCGAGGCCGCGCTCTTGGAACTGGATGATGTAGATGGGCGTGTCGACGAAGATCTGGCGCAGCAACTGCACCGGAGGCATCACCGAGCGCGGCAGGTCGGGCGTGTTCACGCCGATCACGCCCGCGACCCGATCGGGATACCGGCGGGCCATGATCCACACAAGGATGCCGCCCCAGTCGTGGCCCGCGATCACCGCCCGTTCGCATCCCAGCGCGTCGAGCACGCCGACCAGGCACGCGTCGATCCACTCGCAGTCGTAGCTGACGTCGGGCTTGTCACTGCGGCCGTAACCGGGCAGATCGGGAGCGACGACGTGGAACCCGGCCTCTCCCAGCGCCGAGACCTGGTGACGCCAGGAGTACGCCAGCTCGGGAAAGCCGTGCAGCAACAGCACGACCGGGCCGTCGGCCGGGCCCGCTTCCAGGCAGAACAGGCGGATGCCGTTGGTGATCACGTAGCGGCTGCGCACGAATCGTGACCCTAACGGGAACCGGCCACCCCACCCGCGTCGTCGGATCCCCGGGTCAACCGATGAAGGGGACACCGATGCGCGCACTCACCTGGATCTCCCCGGCGAAGATCGCGGTCGCCGGCGTGGCGACGATCGCCGCGGTCGGCATCGCCGGCTGCAGTAGTAGCTCGAAACCCGACGCATCCGCCGCACTCACTGCCGCGACGACGCCGGCATCGAGCTCGGGCCCGTCGATCAACGTCTCCGGTCACGGTCAGGTCGAGGGCACACCCGACGTCATGACGGTGACGATGGGTGTGCAGACGTCCGACCCGTCCGCGCAGGCCGCGCTCCAGCGCAACAACGACCGTGCGCACGCGCTGATCAACGCGCTGAAGAGCCACGGCGTCTCGGCGAAGGACATCCAGACGGTCGACCTCAACGTGTCACCGAACTTCGACAAGAACTTCCACGTGACCGGCTACTCGGCATCGAACACCGTCTCGGCGAAGCTGCGTGATCTGGGGAAGGCCGGGGCGGTCATCGACGCGGCCGCGTTGACCGCCGGCGAGGACGTGCGCCTGCAGGGTGTCTCGTTCTCGATCGACAACACGAGCGCGCTGGTGGCCAAGGCCCGCGCCGACGCCGTCAAGGACGCGCTGGCCCAGGGCAAGCAGCTCGCGGCGGCCGCCGGGGTCACGCTCGGCAAGATCCGCACCGTCGACGACACCGGCACCCAGCTCCCGTTCCCGCAGGCACTGAAGAGCACCTCGTTCCAGGACGCGACGGCAACGCCGATCGAGCCCGGCTCGCAGCAGCTGAGCGTCGACGTCGTCGTCGTGTTCGACATTTCGACCTGATCCGAAGTTCGGCGCCCTGATCCGAAGTTCGGCGCCCCTGTTCCCCCGGGACGGCCCGCCGATCCGGGAGTACCGTCGCGGACGTTCGGCGCCGTCTCGGGGGAGAGCCAATGGCGGAAGCGGCACGGTTCGCGCACCACATGAGCGACGAGGACGCGCTCATGTGGAACATCGAGAAGGATCCTGTCCTGCGGTCGACGATCCTCGCGGTCGCCCTCCTCGACTCCGCGCCCGACTGGGAGCGGCTGCGGCGCCGCGTCGAGCGCGCCACCCACTACATCCCCCGCTTGCGCCAGCGCGTCGTCTCGCCGCCGTTCCGGATCGCGCCGCCCCGCTGGATGGCCGAACCCGCCTTCGACCTCGACTTCCACTTCCGGCGCGTCCGCCTGGCCGGGCCCGCGACGCTGCGCTCACTCCTCGACGCGTTGCAGCCGGCCGCGACGTCGAGCTTCGACCGCGCTCGACCCCTGTGGGAGTTCACACTGTTCGAAGGGCTCGACGGCGACCGCGCCGCGTTGGCGTTGAAGGTGCACCACTCCGTCACCGACGGCGTGGGCGGCATGGAGCTGCTCGCGCACTTCGTCGACTTCGTCCCCGACGCGGAGGAACGGCCCGACCGCGACGTGCCGGCCGTGCTCGCGGCGGAAACCGCGCGCATCGTCGATGTGATGCGCCTCTCGCTCGCGCACACGCGCCGGCGCGCGCTGGGGATCGCGCAACGCGCCCCGATGACCGCGGTGCACGCCGTCGCGCACGCGGTGTCGGATCCGATCGGCACCGCGTCGCAGACGCTGCGGACGACCCGCTCGATCGCGCGCACGCTCGCGCCCACGACGAGCCCGATGTCGCAGGTGATGCTCGGGCGGGGCATGGGCCGCCGGCTCGAGGCGTTCGACGTCCCGCTCGACGACCTGAAGCGCGTCGCCAAGGCGACCGACAGCAGCCTGAACAGCGTGTTCGTCGCCGCGGTCGTCGGCGGCCTCCGGCGATACCACGAGCGGCACGGCTCCGCGCCGGTCGAGCTGCGGATGACGCTGCCGATCAACCTGCGCCAAGGCGACGACCACACGGCCGGCAACCGTTTCGCGCCGGCCCGGTTCCCCGTGCCGACGTCGATCCAGGATCCACGGGCGCGCATCGCCGCGCTCGGCGCCCTCGTCCGCGAGTGGCGGGCCGAACCCGCGCTGCAGATGACCAGCACGCTCGCCGGCATCCTCAACCGGATGCCCACCGCCGCGACCACCGCGTTGTTCGGCGGGATGCTCAAGTGCTGCGACTTCGTCACGACCAACGTCCCGGGCGCGCCCGTGCCGGTCTACGTCGCAGGCGCGCGGGTCGACCGGTTCTACGCGTTCGCTCCGCCCGCGGGCGCCGCCTTCAATGTCGCCCTGATCTCGCACTGCGACACGTGCTGCATCGGCATCGTGATCGACACCGTGGCCGTCCCCGACGCCGACGTCCTGGTCGCGTGCCTGCGCGACGGATTTGCGGAGATGTGTGCGCTGGCCTGACCGTAGAGTTGGGGGCATGACGACCCCCGACGATCTGAAGCTCCCGCCCGAACTGTTGCCGAGCGACGGGCGGTTCGGATCGGGGCCCTCCAAGGTGCGCGACGAGGCCGTCGCCGACCTCGCCCGCATCGCGCACGACTACCTCGGCACCAGCCACCGCCGCGACGGCGTGCGCTCGGTGGTCGGCGACATCCGCCGCGGGCTCGCCGAGCTGTTCTCGCTCCCCGACGGCTACGAGGTCCTGCTCGGCCTGGGCGGCTCGACGCTCTTCTGGGACGCGGCCGCGTTCGGGCTGGTCGAACGGCGGAGCACGCACGTCGTGATCGGCGAGTTCTCGTCGAAGTTCGCGGCGGTCACCCGGGCCGCGCCCCACCTCGACGACCCGCAGGTGTGCGAGACCGCGCCGGGCGAGACCCCGGCGTTGCCCGACTCCGTCCTCGGCGACGTGTACGCGTACCCGCACAACGAGACGTCGACGGGAGTCACGGTCGACGTGCATCGTCCCGCGGGCGGCGCGCTGGTCGTCGTCGACGGTACGTCGGCCGCGGGGGGCATCCGCGTCGACCCACGCGCATTCGACACCTACTACTTCGCGCCGCAGAAGTGCTTCGCGAGCGACGGCGGCCTGTGGCTCGCCTTGTGCTCCCCCGCTGCGATCGCGCGCATCGAGCAGATCCACGGCACGCGCTGGATACCCGCCGCGCTCGACCTCTCGATCGCGGTCCAGAACTCGCGCCTCGACCAGACGTACAACACCCCCGCGCTCGCCACGCTGTATCTGCTCGACCGCCAGCTGCGTTGGATGCTCGACAACGGGGGGCTCGAATTCGCGGCCGGGCGCTGCGACCGTTCGGCCGGGATCGTCTACGGCTGGGCCGACGGCCACCAGCACGCAACACCCTTCGTCAAGGATCCCGCGCACCGCAGCACCGTCACCGCAACGATCGACTTCGACGAGCGGGTCGACACGTCGAAGATCAGTGCCGCGCTGCGCGCCAACGGCATCGTCGACGTCGAGCCCTACCGCAAGCTCGGCCGCAACCAGCTGCGCATCGCGCTGTTCCCGGCGATCGAGCCCGACGACGTCGCCACCCTGACCCGTGCGATCGACTTCCTGGTGGAGCGCGTGGCAGTGTGACCGAATGCTGCTGCTGCACGAGGTTCATACCGTTGTCGGGCGCCACGAGGACGAGTTCGAAGAGGCGTTCCGCAAGGGTTGGATGAGCGCCCTCGGCCGCGACAACGACGCCCGGCTCCTCTACTACCTGAAGCTCGCGCACGGCACCGGTCGCGCGTACCACCACACCTCGATCACCGCGTTCGCGAGCGGCGACACGTACGAGCGCGTCGCCCGCCGTATCCAGCGCGGCGACCTGCGCAGCTGGGCCGCGGACATCGACGGCATGCGCCACGAAGTGAAAGGCAAGATGTTGTTGCCGGTCGAGTGGTCACCGATGGGCGACCTCGACCTCGCATCGGTTCCCGCCGACGGCCCAGAGCACGAACCCGCCCTCTACATGGAGGACAGCGCGTGGCCGTACGAAGCCAAGCTCGACACGTACCTCGAGCAGGCGCGCACCCACTACGCGCCGAGCCTCGAGCAACGTTCCGAGCGGTCGCTGCTCACACTGCTCGCCGTGTTCCAGGCCGCACTGGGCGCACCTCGTCGCCGTGAGGTGATCCTGTGGCAGCGCGTCGACTTCCCGGAGCGACTGCCCGGCCTCTTCACGCGCGAGTTGCCCGGCCACGTAAAGGGCCCGGGCACGTGGATGCACGACGCGCTCGACGTGCGCGACGACTGGGAGAGCCGCCTGCTCCGCAGCACATCGTGGTCGCCGCTGGGCTAGTGACCTGAGTCGGTATGTCGCGTGAGCGTCAGACCCGCGGACAGCGACCGCGGCCGCGCCGAACACGGGAGCAGCAACTCCGACCCGACGCGATGCGTGGTTCGGACCCACGCGTGGGGCGTGACGCCCTGCGCCATTGCGACGGGCGCGGAAACGTCGGGTCGATAGCTGACCGCCAGCATGACGCCGGTTGCGACGAGCACGAACACGAGCACGCACGCGCCGCGCGCAGGTGTTCGCGGTTACGAGAACTTGGTCGGGTACGGCGCGTCGGAGGCGGTGCCGCCGAGCTTGCCGCCCAGGTTGTCGCACTCGCCGCTGAAGACGCCCCAGTTGCACTTGAGGATGGGCGCGACCCACGCGTGCACCATCCACACGTCGGTCAGGAGGGTCTTCGTCCCGCCCTGCGCCGCGCACTCCTGGCGTGTCGACTCCTCACCGGCGACCACGACGCCGCCCTTGAGGCACAGCCCGCCGTTGGCGTTGTGCTGGTGCCAGCGGTCGTTGGCACCCGCGAACCCGGGCGGCGGACCGTCCTTGTGCCAGACCAGGTAGCTGAGGCCGACGATCTTGGAGTCGAGGCTCGTGCCCGCGAAGAGCAGCTCGGACGGGTTGGCCGGATCGAAGTGCGACGCGTACGCGATGTTCGTGTAGTGCGCGCCGATGCACGGCACGTACACCGTCGACATCGAGTAGCCCGCGGCGAGCGCCTGCTTCACCGTGGGGTACTTCGCGACGACCGACCGGGCCGCCGCGAGCTGCGTGGCGAGCTGCGCCTTCTCGGCCGTGGTGAGCGGGACCTGCGGGACCTTGCCGCGCTCGCCGTGCTCCTCGGCGATGACCGACGCCTTGTTCGCGACCGACGCGCTCCCGCCCCCGCCCGCGCCGACCTCACCCGGTGACGACGGCGTGGGCGCGGCTTCCTCGCACGGCGACTTCGCGGCGGCGGTCTGCACCTTCCTCGCGGTCGTCGGCGCGGTCTTGGCGGCGGTGGTCGGCGAGCTGTCCGACGACTTCGAGCTCGAACCGCACCCCGCGAGCGCCAGCGCGATGGTGAGCAGACCCGCACCGACAGCGAGATTCGAGACAGCGAATCGAGACTTCATGAGCTCCCCCCGGGGCGCGGTTCGCGTCATGGTACGACCTTTTTGCCTACCCGGTGCAAGAAGCCGGCGACAGGCTCCGGCTCAGTCGCGGACGGCGAGGCCGGTGTCGGCGAGGAGCACCCTGCGGGGGCCGGCCGGGAACAACTCGGGTTCACCGGGACGGGGCCACGACCGCAGCCGGCGCCACCGGACCCGGGCCGCGACCACGGCCCGGGCGGCGAGGATCACGACACCCGCCGCGGCGATGGCCATCGCCGTGTGGGTGACCCGGCCGTCGACGAGGTGCACGGCACCCCCGACGATCGACGCCGAGAACACCATGACGAACAACGTCCGCAGCCGCATCGGTCCCTCCACTGTCGGTCCGCTTCACATCGGACGGACGCGAGTCGACCTGAGTCGGGCTAGCCGCCGGCGGGTGCGCAGTTCGCGGCGCGGCTCGCAATCGCGGTGGTGCGGCGGCCCTCCCGGAGCACGTTCTGCTCGAGCCCGTTCGTGAGGTAACAGAACGACAGCCCGCGGGCGGGATCGGCCCACGCGATCTGCCCGCCCGCGCCGTTGTGCCCGAACGCGCGCGGCGACACGGTTCGGCCCATGCCTCGCAACGACGAGCGGCCGTCGTCGCCCGCGATCAGGAGCCCGAGCGAACGATTCGCGGGAGTACCCATGTAGTCGGGGAGATGATTGCGCACGTTGGCGGTCACGTCCGCGAGCACCTCGGGCTTCCAGATCCCGGTCGGGTCGTGCAACAACGCCTGGTAGTAGAGCGCGAGGTCGGCCGCGTTCGTGACGCCACCGCCACCCGGGACCCCGACCGCGCGCACCTCGGGCCGGTTGAAGGTCATGAGCGCGTCGGCCGTGACCTCGGTCAGCGGGAGCTCTCGGATGCCGATCGCGGCCTCCAACTCGTCGGGCGGCGCCACGTCGCCCACGACGACGAGATCGTTGATGTCGCCCTGTTGTTCGACGGGCACGCCGACCTGCAGTCCCGTGAGGCCCAGCGGGTCGAGAATCTCCCGGCGGATGAACGTGCGGAAGTCGGTGCCGGTGCAACGCTCGATGATCTCGGCGAGCACCCAGTGCGCGGTGGTCGGGTGGTACTCGTCAGCGCGTTCCCGGTTCCCAGTTGGTGCGCCAGCTCGAGAAGCGCGCGAGGCGGCGCTCGCGGTCGTCCCAGTCGAGCGGACCGAACGGTGCGCGCGGGAAGCCCGACGTGTGGAGCATCACCTGCGAGACGGTGATGACGTCTTTGCCATTCGTCCCGAACTCGGGGATGATCGTCGCGACCGGGACCGTGACGTCGAGCAGTCCCTCGCCCATGAGGATCCACACCGCGCCCACGACCACGGCCTTGGTGGCCGAGAACATCACGTCAGCGCGAGTCCGGTGGCGCGCCGAACGCGCGCGTCGCCGCGACCTTGCCGTCGCGCGCGAGCGCGAGCTGGCACGACGGCAGCAACCCGCCGTCGACCTCCTTTCGCACCCGTTCGAACAACGCATCGAGCGCTTCCGGGTCGATGCCCAGCGCCCCCGGATCGGCAACCGGACTGCGGTCGAACGGCACGCTCGTCATAGTGCCGGGTGATCGTACGGCCGCTGCGCCCGGCCCACAACGAGGCGTCCACGCCCGGCGCCGCCGGGGGTTTGCCCCCGGGAGGGACGCGGGCGGAGACTGCCCACATGGACTTCAACGACACCCCCGAGGAAGCCGCGTGGCGCCAAGAGTTCCGGGCCTGGCTCGAGGAGCACGCGCCGAAGGTCACCGGCGAGGTGCCCGAGCACGAGTCGGAGCTCGAGATCGCGGGGGGCGACTACCTCGAGCCGCGCGAAGCGCTGGCAGGCGATGAAGTTCGACGCCGGACTGGCCCGCGTCACGTGGGAGCCGGAGTTCGGCGGCCGCAACGGCACGTCGGTGGAGTCGATCGTCTTCAGCCAGGAGGAGGGCAAGTACCCCGTCCCGAACGTGCCCTTCATCATCGGGCTCGGGATGATCGCGCCGACCCTGCGCGCGGTGCGGGACCGAGGCCCAGAAGGCGCGCTACCTCACCAAGCTCCTACGGGGCGAGGAGATCTGGTCGCAGCTGTTCAGCGAACCGGGCGCGGGCTCCGACGTCGCGTCGCTGTCGACCACCGCGACGCGTGACGGCGACGAGTGGGTGATCAACGGGCAGAAGGTGTGGACGTCGGGCGCGCAGTACTCCGACTACGGCGAGATCGTGTGCCGTACGAACCCCGACGCCGAGAAGCACAAGGGCATCACCGCGTTCATCGTCGACATGCGCGCGCCGGGCGTCACGATCAAGCCGTTGAAGCAGATGAACGGCGGCTCCGGTTTCAACGAGGTGTTCTTCGACGACGTGCGCGTGCCGCACGAGAACGTGCTCGGCGACGTGAACGAAGGTTGGACGGTCGCGATCACGACGCTCATGAACGAACGGGTCGCGATCGGTTCGGGTGGCGGCGGCGGCGGGCGGGGCGGCGTGCACAGCCTCATCGAGCTGGCGCAGCAGCCGCGGCGTGAGCACCGACCCGGGCGTGCGCCAGCAGCTGGCCGATCTCTACACGAAGAGCCGCATCCAGAAGTTCCTGTCGATGCGCACGCTGACGGCCGCGACGAAGGGAAAGATGCCCGGACCGGAGGGCTCGATCGGCAAGCTCCTCGGCGGACGCATGATGACCGAGATGGGCGAGCTCACGATGGCGATCGCGGGACCGAGCGGCATCGCGGGCGAGCTGCACTACTCGCAGGCGCTGCTCGGCGCGCCCGCCGCGCACATCGCGGGCGGCTCCGACGAGGTGATGAAGAACATCATCGGCGAACGCGTCCTCGGGCTGCCGGGCGAGCCGCGCCCCGACAAGGGCGTCGCCTGGCGCGACGTGCCCCGCTAGCGCGTCGACCGTCCGCACTCCGCGAAGAAAGCGGGCGAACGCTCAAGATTCGGCGGCCATTGTGCCGTTACCGAAGTGTCAGTCACGAGCACACGTTGAGGGACCTACCGCGACGTGCACCGGCCTTGGTGCACGCGAATGCCATCGCCGGGATGGCCGGAAAGGTTTGTCGACATGCGTGCAGTGCTTCGAAGCGGAATCCGGCGCCGGGTCGCCACCATCGGTGTGGTCGCGATGACCGGTGCCACCGTCGTCGCGGTGGGGATCGGCACCGCCTCGGCCGCGGGTGCGGCCAACCGTCATCATCCCGACCCGCATCATGTCGTCGCGCACCTGCCGGTGTGCCCCACGCCCCGGCACCACGACCGCCGCTTCCACCACCACCAGCCCGCGGTCATGCACCCCTGCCGCCCGTCGACCACCACGACCGTCAAGCCGCGCACGACCTCCACGGTGAAGCCGACGACCACGACCGTGAAGCCGACGACGACAACCACCGCGCCTCCGGCCACCACCACGGTCCCGATCACCACGACGACGGCCGCACCACCCGACCACCACGACTGCGCCGCCGACCACGACGACGACGGCGCCCGCGAATCAGCCCTGCCCCGGCGTCATCATCAACGGGTCCTGCATCGTCTTGATCTAGGCGTGTGTTCGGCCCGGCAGGTCAGGGTTTGGCGAACGTGTGCAGCTGCCGGCCCGCGGCATAGATGAAGCCGTTCGCGACCGCTACTGCTGACAGGAGCAGACCGCTGTCGGACGGCCGCGCGGTCCACAACGGGTCACAGACCTTCGGCGTCCCCGAACAGCGCGTCGCAGGCGCGCTCGCGTCGAGGGCCCAGATGTCGCCGACGCCCGAGAAGATGACGACCGCGAGCACGACATAGACGACGCCGTTGACCACCGAGATCGGTGTCCTGCCGAACAACGAAGGTGTGTTCGATATCCACAGAGGTTGGCAGGTGCGCGGAGAACCGGAGCAATTCGTGACGCCCGCGGCGTCGAACGCGTTCACCCGTCCGCTCACGCTACCGTCCGTGTCCGAACCGATGTAGACGACACCGTTAGCGACTGCGGGCGACGAGTCCGTACCGGCAGGCACCGCGCCCGTCCACAACGGCGCGCACGTCTTGGGCGTGCCGGCGCAACCCGTCGTGCCCGCCGCGTCGAACGCGTACAGCTTGCTGTCCTCGGAGCCGACGAAGACCCGGCCACCGGCAACCGACGGCGACGAGCGGACCAGGTTTCCCGTCGGGCCCGTCCACAGCGGCAGGCACTGGCGCTTCACCGCGTCGCAGCCCTGCCCCCCGGCTGCGTTGAACGCGTAGAGGTGTGGTCGTCGGAGCCGAAGTACAGCGTGTCGTTCGCGAGGGCAGGTGACGAGAGGACGGTTGACGAGGTGCGGTACTCGAACGTGTAGGCGCAGCTGCCGGAGCAGCTCGTGTTGCCGACCGCATCGAACTCGAAGACGCTGTGGTTCGCCGCGACGAACACATGGCCGTTCACGACGACGGGCGAGGTCTTGATAGCCCCGATCGGCGCGCTGGACCAGATGGGGAAGCAGACTTTGGGCGTACCGAAACAGTCGATGCTCCCCGCCGCGTCGAACGCTTCGACGACACCGGATTCCGTGCCCACGTAGACGACGCCACCCACGACTGCCGGCGTGGAGGTGATTGCCTGCGTCGTCGCACCGGTCGACCAGAGGGGCAGGCACGTCTTCGGCGCGGAGCCGCTGCAGTTCGTGCTGCCGTTCGCCGAGAACGCCATCACCTGCCCGTCCGAGGTCCCGACGTAGACGGTCCCGTTCGCGACGACGGGGGACGACGTGATGCTTTCTTGCGCGAAGGCTCCGAGGTTTGCACGCCACGCCTCGGATGGTCCGTTCGCGACGTCGCCGACACTGATCGACGTGTCCGCCGATGCACCTGTGTGCGCCGCGTTCTGCATGAACATCGGCCAGTCGCATCCACTCAGAACGAGAGCGAACGCGAGGCACGCAACCCAACGACCCCGCATCCCGCCACCTCCTCCGCGGCCGCGGCCGCGATCCTGGTGCCACCTCTCGTGGCTGTCAAGCAGCAGCGAGCATCGCCGGCCGAACCGCTTCCTCGCCGTCAGGCGGGCGGGGGCACCTCGGACTCGGGCCCGACCGACCCGTCGACGGCGCGGTCGACGGGCTCCGTGTCGGGCCCGTCGCCGGCGGTGTCCCCCGCCGTCCCGCCGTTGCGCCGACCGTTGACCCCGCGACCGTTCCCGTTGCCGCCGGTACCGAGTGTGCGCATCAGCGTGGCCGCGAGTCCTTCGATGGCGCCGCCGCCGCCCGCGACCAGTACCTCGGGCACGACGGTGATGTGCCCTTCGGCGACCGCGTTCGCAACCGCGACGAGCGCGGTCGCGCTCTGACCGAGCGCCTCGGTCTGGGCCTGGAAGCCGGCCGCGCGCGCGAGCCCCAGTGCCTCGGTCGCCTTGGCCTCGGCCAGACCGATGGCCTGCGTCTTCGACGCCTCCGCCTCACCGGTGAGCCGCACGAACGCGGACTCACCCCGCGCCTGCGCCTCGCGCGCTTGGGCCTCGTTGTTGCGGATGTCGATCCCGACCGCCGATTGCGCGAGCTGGGCCTGCATGTCGGCGGTGCCCTTCGCCTTCTCCCGCTCGACGCGCGCGATCTCGGCACGTTCCTCTTCCGCGTAGGTGGTCTTCTCCTGGTTCGCGATCTCCCGCTTGGTCAGCACCTCGACGAGCTCGCCGGGGAACTCGACGTCTTGGATGTAGACGCCGCGCGTCTCGACGTCGTAGGCCGCGAGGTACGTGCGGATCGCGTCGAGCGCGCTCGCCTGCACCTGCGGGCGCGTCTCGATGAACCGGACCGCCTCCAGGGTCTGGATCGTGTTGCGGAAGTGGTTGCCGACCGCGGCCTGCAGCACCTCGTTGACGAGGTTCTGCATCGTGCCGACCATCGAGATGACCTTCGGGCGCATGCGTGTCGGGCACGTGGATCTGCACCTGCAGGTCGATCTTGAAGACGAATCCCTCGCGGCTCTTGGCCTCGATCGGCGAGAGGTGCGCGTCGAGGTTGTGCGCGGTCGACACCGCCTCGGCCCAGTTGAGCGTCAGGATCGACGTGGGCACGATCTCCGCCGCGTACACGCGCGGATTGATCGGGTACTTGCCCGTGCGCAACGGCTCGCTCCAGATGCCGCGGTGGCCGGGATGCACGATCGATCCGAACTTGAACTCCACGCCCGACGTGTCGAGCGTCGGCAGGCCGACGTAGGCCTTGATGACCGCGACCTCACCCTGGTTCACGATGAGCATCGGGACCATCTCGACGCGCGTGAGGAACGGGTTCAGCAGGTACGCGCCGTAGAGCAGCGGGTCGTGCTGCAGACCGATGTGGCCGCCCGCATCCAGGAACTTCTGGAAGTCCTGGTAGTTGTTGTGCAGGTCGTTCTTCGAGCCCATCAACACCTCGATGACCTCGGAGTCCTGCAACGCCTCGGTGGCCTGTTCCATCGCGCGCGATGTCGTCGTAGCCGCCGAGCCGGCTGGCGATGTCGCCCGACGGGAGGGGCGGGCCCTCGAGTGTGGTGACGATGCCGATCATGTCCTGCGGACCGACGCGGCGCGATGACGACGACTTGCAGTTGCTCGGGCGTGAGGCCGAACGACTCCGGGCGCAACAACCCGCCCGTCGCCTTGGCGCGCTCCGACACCTCCGGCGACACGGGAAGGCCGTAGACCTTGCGCGACGTGACGACGAGGAACGCGACGGGATGGATCGGCAACAACGTGCCGGGCGTCGAGCACGGGACGCTGCACACCCTTTTGCCCGCCGCCGGCGATGAACCTCTCGAGCGACGAGAAGTTCCCGAATTCGGCTTTGTACTCGGCGCTCTTCGCCCCGATCGGCAGCGGTGCGCCGACCTGCGCGATGACCACGCCGATCTCGCCCGCCGGAACCTGCACCCACGGGTACTTCTTCACGCCGAAGACCGGCCAGAGCTTGAACCGCAGGCCCGGCGTGAGCAGCTCGGCCTGGAAGCCGGCCTCGCCGCGCAACGCGATCGGGTTGTCGTTCGGCAGCTTCTTGAACGAGAAGCGCTTCTGGACGAGGCCCACCTCGGTGGGGCCGATCGTGTGGAACGACTGCAGCGCGATCAACAGCGCGAGCGCGACGACCACGACGACCAGGACGACAATGGCGACGGACACTTCGTTGCCTCCTCCGACCACCTACGTCGCCCCGACCGGTTGGCCGTGGAGTGCAGGAGTCCGACCTCGAGCGGTCGAACTCATTATGGACTCGCGCGGCGGAACGGGTGCGCCCGAACGCGGGTAGCCGGTGAGTTTCCGACCGATCGGGTCAGCTGATCAGGCGCCGGTCCAGCAGGACATGATCGTCTCCGCGACGTTGATCGCGACGTCGCTGCGCGGCGCGGCCGGGACGCCGAACTGCGCGGGCAGCTTGGTGACGTCGACGAGCAGGACCTTGTAGTCCTTGCGCACGACCATGGAGCCGTCCTTCACCGAGAAGGCGCCCTGACTGATCTCGTAGTCCTTGATCTTGTGGAGCTTCGTCGCGAGCGAGTCGAAGTAGGCGGTCGTCTCGTCTGTGGACGACAGCTCTTTGACCGACAACGTCATCACCGCGCCGGCCGGATACACGTAGTTGCACGAGTACACGTGGTCGATCCACTTCGGTGCGAACGGTGCGATCGTCTTGACGCCGGTGGCGCTCTCGTAGATGTCGGTCTGCGCTTCCTTCTCGCAGATCATCTTCGCCGAATCCGACGGCACGTTCGACGCGACGTTGGCGACGTGGATGGTCGTGGTCGGAGAGTCGGCCTTGGGCGAGGAGCTGCTGCTGCCACCGCAGGCGGCGAGGGTCAGGACGGCGGCGGCGGAGACCAGGACGAGCACACGGGTACGCACGACGCCGAGCGTACCGAGTCGCAGGGGGCGGGCGGCAGTCGGACGGGCCCGCGACTCCCGGCCGTCGGGGTGCGCCCCCGATAGCGTGCGCAGCGTGCGCCGGTCGGTGGTCCTCGCGGTCGCGACGGTCCTGGCGACCGGCGGCGTCCTCGGCCTGGGCCTGCCGCCCGCCGCCGCCCACGTCTGCGCCCGGCCCGACGAGATCCCGGTCGCCCGGGCCGCGACGATCGACGTCGGGGTCACCGTCGAGGACGCCACGGTCCCCGACGTGGAGATCCGCGTGCCGAGCGGTCTGCGGCTGGACCGGGTCGACCCCGTCCCGGGCTGGACCTTCACGAGGTCCGGATCGACGGTGCGATTTCGCGGCGGGCCCTTCCTGCCGTTCACGTGCGAGTTCTTCTCGCTCGGTGTCACGGCGCCGGTCGCCGGGGCGTTCGGCATCACGGTGATCCAGCGGAACGCGGCGGGAGCGGTCGTCGCCCGCGCCGTTCCCGACCCGAACAGCCCGACCGACCGCGTGCTCGACCAGTTCGTCTACGCGGGGGTGAAGCCGCCGCCGGTGCCCGGCACGTCGAGCGGGCCGTCGGTCGTCGTGATCGGCGGCATCGTCCTCGTCGGGCTGGGCGTGGTCATGGGCGTCGTCGCGATGATCCGTGGCCGGCGCGGGCCGGGCGACGACGAGAGCGACGAAGGTGGCGAGGGTGACGACGAGTCACTCGATCCCGAGTTGCAGGCGCGCCTCGAGCGGTTCAAGAAGAAGAAGCCGGATCCCCGACCGCCGGAGTAGCACGCCCGGCCTCGGGGACATAAGGCGCGACGCGCTCGAGGAGCGCGCCGTCACCCGTGGTCGCGATCAGCGAACGCGCGGGTCGCGTCGTCGAAGCGCAGCGTTCCCGCGAGCACACGCAGGATGACGGCGAAGGTCGCGCGCACCGATGCCGCCTCCGGCGCGACCACACCGCGCGTCGCCCGCAGCCCGTCCGGCCGCGAGACGCCCGCGCCCGGCGCGCCGTCAGGCCGATTCGTCGGACGAATCGCCGCAACGGAACCGGGTGCGGCGTCGGGCGGCGGTGGCTCCGGGGCGAGCGCGACGGACCAGGTGAGCGGTCCGGGCCGGTCGGTCACGACGAACGCGAGCGACCCGTGGGCGAATTCGCCGGCAACGGGTTCGGCTCTCACGGCGAACTCTCCGAGCGCGGCTCCCAGCACCTCGTCGGCGTCGAGCTCCGGAAGGAGGCGGGCCAGCTCCGCGTCGGACAGCCCCGCCACCAGCATCGTCAGCCACCGGCCCCCCGCCTCCTCGCCGGCTGCCGCCGCGACGGCGCGCGAGCGGAGCATCCGGAACAGCGCGCCGACGACCAGGCCTGCCCCCAGACCGAGCGCGACGACCACCTCGGCGCGGGTCAGCCAGGCGGGCCCGGCGTCGGGGAGCTGCGACTTCCAGAGTGCGGAGAGGTCCGTCACCCCGCCGATCAACGCGATCAACAGCCCGACGAACACGACGCCGTACAACGCCTCCGCCCGGCGGCGCAGCAACGCCACGACGGTCGGCACCGCCGCGATCCACACCGCGATCGAGACGATGCTGGCGCCGAGGAACTGGAGCGTCTTCGTGGTGTTCGCGCCCGGTCGCGGCATCTCGAACGCGATCGCGTGCGCGATGTCGGAGATCACGATCACCCCTATGAGCACCGCGAGCAGCCGCCACCACCTCGGCAGGATCACAGCCGCGACCCCGAGCGCGAACAGGACCGCGATGACGGGGATCCACGGCAGGCCGCTCGGACCGGGGACCCAGTCGAGCGACACCGCGATCGCGGCGCGTTGATCGCCACGCAGGAACACGATGTTCTGCTGCGAGAGATGATAGAAGCGTCCCGGCGACTGGGCGACGGGGGGCGGCGGTTGCGGACTCATCCAATGGATGCGGTGGTCGTGCCAGGTCGCGCTGTGTCCCGACGAGATCTTCTTCCACTGCGGCTTCGCGCTCGGCGACGTGTCGACGCCGAGCGGCACCGAGCCGCCGAGCCGGGTGCGGTTGATGTACGTCGCCTGCGAGTGCAGGTTCTCGAACACGCCGTCCGGACCGATGCGGAGATACGGCTCGGCCTCGTAGCCGAGGACGGTGATCTCCGTCGACGACCGGTTGGTCAGTTGGAACTTGGCGCCGAGGTCGACGATACGGGCGCTGACACCCGGGACCGCGGGGCTGAATGCGACGATGCGGCTCCGGTAGTTCGTCGGGCGGGGACCGCCGATGGTGTGCGCGGCCGCGGGCGAGGCGCCGATGGCGACGACTGCGGTTGCGGTCGCCGCCACCGCGAGGATCCGGAGCACGACTCGTCGGTGCACGGCACCACGCTACGGCGCACACCCGGCGCGCCAGGGAACGGGCTGCGCAGGAGCGGCGGCGGGCCGGGCCGTAGTGTGACGCCCGCATGAGAGCACGGCGCCTGGCGCGGCTCGGGGTCGTCTCGACACTCGCGGTGATCATCCTGATCGCGATGGCGGCCCCGGCGTGGGCCCACGCGATATTGAACAGCGCAGACCCGCCTCTGGACGGTGTGGCGACGCAGGCGCCGACGCAGGTCTCGCTCACCTACAGCGAGAACGTCGAGGTCTCCTTCGGCGCGGTGCGCATCTACACGTGCGCGGGCAAGCGCGTGACGACGGGCGCACCGCACCACTCGCCCGACAGCGCGCGCACGGTGCTGGTCTCGGTGCCGAAGCTCGACAACGGCGTCTACATCGTGTCGTGGCGTGTCATCTCGGCCGACTCGCATCCCGTGCAGGGCACCTATTCGTTCCGCGTCGGGCCCGGGGCGGCGCCGAGCGTCAACGGTTGCTCGGCCGAGACGACGGCGACGAGCAGCAAGACGGTCGGCGTGCTGTTCGGGTTCGCACGCGGCGGCGTCTTCGCCGGTCTCGCGCTCCTGATCGGCGGCGCGGTCTTCTTGCTCCTGGTCTCCGCGGGTACGAGCGCGCAGCGCTCCACGCGGCGCGCGACGTGGATCGGATGGATCGTCCTCGCCGTCTCGACCGTCGCCGCGCTGATGTTGCAGGGGCCGTACGCCGCGGGGTCGGGCATCGGCGACGCGGTGAAGTGGTCGGTCGTCCGCGACGTGCTGCACACACGCTTCGGCCATGTCACCGAGGTGCGCCTCCTGCTGATCATCGCCGCGCTCGCGCTGCTGGCCGTCCTCGGACCGGTGATGCGCGGCCGCCGGGCGCCGATCTGGTGGATCGTCGCGGGCGCGGCCGTCGCCGCGGGCCTCGCCGGGACGCCCGGTTTCGCGGGCCACGCCGCCACGGGCGACTTCACGATCTTCGCGGTGCCGCTCGACACGATCCACGTCCTCGCGATGAGCGTCTGGCTCGGCGGGCTGGTCGTGTTGCTGATCGCCGCACTGGGCGGTGGGTTCAGCGGCGGGCTCCGCCGCGCCCTGACCACCTTCTCCCGGATCGCGTTCTGGTGTGTCGTCGCGCTGATCGGCAGCGGAATCTTCGCGTCGTGGCGCCAGGTCGGGTTCCGCGTCCGCGGGTACACCAGCACGTCGTACGGGCACATCCTCCTCGTGAAGCTCGCCGTGATCGTCGGGCTGGTCGGCCTGGCCGCGATCAGCCGCTCGATCGTGCGCGGCCGCCGCGCGGCGCCCCTCGACGCGCCCGACAGCGCGATCGCCGCCATCGACGAACGCACGATCGCCGGTCTCCGCCGCTCGGTGGCCGGCGAGGTCGTGCTCGGGCTCGCCGTGCTCGCGGTCACCGCGCTGCTCGTCAACGCGCAGCCCGCGCGCAGTGCGCTCGTGCCCAGGCTGTTCTCTGGTTCCGTGACCGCGGGTACGGGCGCGAACGCGATGACGATCGAGGTGACGGTCGACCCCGCGCGCGTCGGCCTCAACCAGATCCACATCTACACGCTTACCCCCAAGGGCGCGAATCTCACCGTCAGGGACATCTCGGCCAAGCTCGTCGACGGCAACACCAGCGTGCCCGCCGGCCTCGAGAAGGCCGGGCCGAACCACTTCCTGACGAACAGCGCCGCGATCCCGACCGCGGGCAAGTATCAGATGCTGGTCGAGGTGACGCGGATCGTCGACGGCCGGATCGTCGTCACCGCGGCGGTGCTGAACGTCCCGATCGGTTGAGGGCGCGGCGTCGCCGCGCGCTCCGGAGGTTCCGCGCCTGGACGGCTACTTCTCGTCGCGCAGGGCCTGGATCAGTTGCTCGGTCTGCTCGCGCTGTTCGTAGACGAGCCGGATGATCCAGTACCGCAGGTACCGCGTCAGCGAGTTGCGCACCCAGATCACGATGCCGACAACCGCGATGCCGATGCCGATCAGTCCGAAGATCTGCGCGCGCAGCGCGCTCACCGCGGCCGTGTCGCCCTTGGCGTCGAGCGCACTCCACCACGAGATGACCGTGATGACGAAGCCGAGGATCGTGAGCCCGATGCCCCACTGCGCGCCGAGGCGCTCCGGGTTCGCGCCGCCGCCGGTCACCTTGAGCTTGCCGACCTCCGCCTCGAACTGCGACAAACGCGACGACGACATCGTGCCGTCCGCGTCGGTGTTCTGGTCGCTCATGACTCGCAACTCCTCATCGGGACTCACTGGGAGATGTTTCGGCCGTCGGGGCCGGGTGATCGGCGCCAAGATACGCGTCCGAGAGCTCGCCCGCGATGCTTGCGGGCGGGCCCGTGTGCAGAAGCCGGCCGTGCAACATGATCCCGGCGCGGTCCGCGAGACCGAGGATCTCGTGCGCGAACTGCTCGACGATCAAGATCGACAGGCCCGAGGCCGCGATCCGGCGGACGTGCTCGTACAGCTCGTCGACGATGATCGGCGCCAGACCCATCGACAGCTCGTCGATGAGCAGGACGGCCGGCTCGGTTGCCAGCGCCCGGGCCATCGAGAGCATCTGTTGCTCACCACCCGACATCGTGCCCGCCGTCTGCTTCCGCCGTTCTCCCAGCCGGGGGAATTGCGCGAAGGCGAGCTCGAGCACCTCGTGGTACGAGTGACCGGTGTAGGTCGCCATGCGGAGGTTCTCGGCGACGGTCAGGTTCGGGAAGATGCCCCGGCCCTCCGGGATCAGGCACACGCCGGCGCGTGCCGAGCGCGTCGGGCGGTACACCGGTGACGTCACGGCCGCAGAGGAAGACGGCGCCCGAGCTCGGGACGATCTGACCGGACGCGACCGCGAGCGTCGTCGACTTGCCCGCGCCATTCGGTCCGAGCAGCGCGAAGACCTCGCCCGGCATCAGATCGAGATCGATGCCGTGCAACACGTCGATACGGCCGTACCCGGCGCGCACCGCCGCGAGCTGCAACACCGGTACCCGGGCCGCGGCGTCGCGCCCGGGAACGCTCACGAGCGAGGTCATGACGCCGACTTCGCGGTTCCGAGGTACGCGCGCTGTACCGAGGGGTTGGCCTGGATCTCGGCCGGCGATCCCGACGCGATGATGCGGCCGAAATCGAGCACGCTGATGTGTGTGCACGCCTCCATGACGAGCGGCATGTCGTGCTCGACGAGCAGCACGCCGAGCCCGTCGGCGGTGAGCTCGTGCAGCAGCATGCCGAGTGCGTCGGTCTCCTGTTCGTCGAGCCCCGACGACGGTTCGTCGAGCAACAACACCCTGGGCTCCGTCGCGAGCGCCCGTGCGAGCTCCACGAGGCGTGCACTTCCCGTGGGGAGCGCCTCGACGCGCGTGTCGGCTACCGCAGTGATGCCGACGCGCGCGAGGATCTCGTCGGCGACCGCGCCGCAGTCGTAGCGCGACGACGCCCACCGCCGGCGCATCTCGAGCGCGACGAGGACGTTCTCGCGCGCGGAGAGACTCCCGAACGCTTCCAACCGCTGGAAGGTGCGGGCGATGCCGAGGCGCGCCCGGCGGTAGGGGCGCTTGCGGGTGACCTCGGCGTCGTCGAGGAGGACGCGTCCGCGCGACGGCGACTGCAGACCCGTGATGACGTTGAACAACGTGGTCTTGCCGGCACCGTTCGGGCCGATGAGCCCGGTCACGCAGCCGCCCGGCACCGAGAACGTCGCGTCGTCGACCGCGAGCAGGCCGCCGAACTGCACGGAGACGCCGTCGACTTCGAGCAGTGCCATGTCATCCGCTCCTTCCGGTTGCGGCGGCGACGCCACGCGGGATGTCGTTGCCGATCCCGAGGCCGCGGTCGACAAGGAGCACGTCGGCTTCGGCGAAGGGCCGCTCGAGCCCGAGCTCGCCGACTTCCGGTTCGGCCGCGGCTGCGATCGCTTCCGCGTACTCCTTGCGCGCGTCTTGTCGCCACGGCAGCAAGCGGGCAAAGCCCTCGCCGATGGGCACGACCGCGCCCGACGGGTTCTGGATGATGCCCAGCACCGCGAGACCGGGCGCAAGGTACGTGATCCCGATCCACAACGAGAGGTGCCAGTCGCTCTGCACGAGCACGAGGATCAGTCCGAAGATGCCGGCGAACAACGCGCCGGCGACGAAGCCGACTCCCCCGATGACGAGCGCGAGCACGATCGGGAGCCCCGACAGCGCCTCGAAGCCGGTCGCGCCGCTCAGCTTCCCGAACGACATGGCTATGAAGGCGCCGGCGAAACCGGCGATCCCCGCCGACAACGAGAACACGATGAGCTTGGTCTCGAGCACGTTCACACCGACGGTCACCGACGCGGCTTCGCTGTCGCGCAGCGCGACGAGCCGGCGCCCGAACGCGCTGCGCCGGAGCGCGACGACGCCGATACCGCACAGGCCGAACACGACGGTGACCAGGAGCAGGAACGACTTGGGTGCCGAGAAGTCGACGCCCAGGATGTGCACCGGGGCAACGGAGATCACACCCGCCCCGACCGCGAACGGTTGCGCGAAGAAGACCTCTTCGACCATCGCCGCGAACGCCAGCGTCGCCAGCGCGAGATACAGGCCCTGCAGGCGCATGGCCGGGAACGCCAGCAACGCCCCGACCGGGACGGTGACAAGGGCGGCGAGGAACACCGCCCAGATGCTGCCGTGCGCGCCGCCCAGGCGCGCGTAGGCGACGGCACCGATACCCGCGAACGCGAGTGGCGCCAACGACACCTGTCCGGCCCAGCCCGTGAGCGGCACGAGCGAGAGCGCGACGAGTGCGGTGCACATGCCGAGGCTGATGCGGTTGACGTTCGTGGGATCGGTGCTCGAGAGGAACGTCGCCAGGACACCGATGAATGCGACCAGCGCGGCCATCCCGATCGCGGTGTCGCGCACCGACGACACCCGCTCGACGCGCCGCACCGCATTGATGCGCGCGAACTGGATCTCGGCCTTCGGCAACAGCAGGAGCACGATGAAGAGCATGATCGTCGGCAGCGCGTCGGGAACATTCGTCCAGCGATCCGAGAACTTCAGGAACGATCCCATCCACTGCGTCGACAACGCGAGGATCAGCGCGCCGAGGTAGGTGAGCGGAAGGCTGCGCAGGCGCCCGACGACCGCGGCCGCGAACGCGGTGATGATGAGCAGGGTGAGCGTCGTGGTCGACATGTCGGCCGTCTCCGGCGCGAGGAGGATGCCCGCGAGCGCCGCCAACGAGCAGCCGAGCGCCCAGGCGAAGCTGGAGAGCACGGTCGAGCGCGCGCCCTCCGAGCAGGGCCAGCTCACGGTTGTCGACGACGGCGCGCATGGCGACACCGATACGCGTGCGGAACAGCAGGATCCGCAGGCCGATCGCGAGCCCGACCGCCACCATGATCGTGATGAACCGGTGCCAGGTGAGCAACACCTGGCCGATATGGAAGCCGTGCCCGGCGAACAGCGCGGGCATCGTGTGCGCGTCCTGCTGGTTCCAGATCATGTTCGCGAGCCCGATCAACGCGAACATGAGCCCGACCGTGACCATGAGCTGGACGACGAGCGGTTTGCCCTGCAGCCGGCGCATGACAGTGCGGTCGAGCAGCACCCCGAACAGCGGTGCGATGACCAGCACCACCAACGGCAGCACGATCAGCTGCGGGAGGTTCCGGTCGACCGTGAGCTCCCAGTCGACGTACGCGAAGAACATGCCGATCGCGCCCTGGGCGAAGTTGAACACGCCCGTGGTCGTGTACACGACGACGAGCCCGCTCGCCGACATCGCGATGATGCCGGCGACGGGCAACGCCACCACGACCAGGTTGGTCAGGCTGGTCCCGGTGACCGGGTTACCGGCCCAGGCCGCCTTGCTGACGAACACGACGAACGCGATCGTCCCCGCCCACACCAGCAGGTTCGACCACCGTTGCGACAAGCCAGCTCTCCCTCGGCCGAATCAGGTCAGTGCGTCCGACGACGAGCTCTCGCTAGCCGTGGTACTCCGCCGCCGCATCGATCGTGAGCTGCAGCGCCGGCTTGTTGTTGTCGCAGTCGAACTTGCCCTTCTCGGCCGGGTCGATCTGCACGAACTTGCCGTTCTGCACCTGCAGGCCGACGAGACACAGGCGCCCGATCCTGTTCCCGACGTCGATCTTCGGCGCCATCCCGTTGGCGTCGAAGTCGTGCATGTTCCTGATCGCAGTGAGCAGGTTCGCGCGGGTGATCGAGTTGGGATCGTCGTTGTTCGCCTTCATCGTGTCGGTGACGGCACGGGCGAAGATCTCACCGGCGATGAACGCCTGGGCGCCGAAACCGTCGGGGCTCTTGTCGTACTTGAGGAAGGCGTCGAGGTCGGGGTTCGAACCCTTGGCCTCGAAGGGCAGGAAGTTCAGCCACACGTACTGGCCCTCGACCGCGCTACCGCCCTCCTGGATGAGCCGCTTGTCGTAGCACTGCACCGAGCAGTCCCAGACCTTGACCGTGTTGACGCCCTGCACCCGCGCCTCCTTGCGCATGAGCACCGTGCCCTTGTAGTCGAGGCCGTTACGGGCGTACGTCGAGTTGTTCGACTTCAGCGCCTGGGCGACGTCGGTGTACGCGGTCTGGATGTCGGTACCGCTCTTGCCGAACTCGGCGTCGCTCTTGATGCCCATCTGGTTCTCGGCCCGGAAGATCGGCATCGACGACGTGATCGTCGACTTGGTGTCCTTCGGGACGACGAACACGCCGTGCAGCGAGACGCCCGGGTACTTCTTGAAGTAGTAGTCGTACTGCGTGTACCCGACGTGGTACGTGCGCTTGCCGGTTCCGCTGTACGGGCAGCTCGAGCCGGTGGGGAGCGTGGCGAACGAGACCGGCGAGCACTGCTGCGCGACCTCGGTCTGCAGTTCGGCGAGGTCCGGGAGACCGGTCGCCTTGCCCGCCTTGTCCTTGCAGTTGTTCATGGCGCTGACGTTCTGGAAGAACAGCGCGGTCGTTCCGACGAGCGCCACCGAGTTCCCGCACGCGGCGGCGACGGCGTTGTTCGCGTCGGTCGGGCTCAGCTTGGAGTCGGCCTGCTTGACGATCACCTTGCGGCAGGCGAGGCCGCCCTTGGAGTTCATGTAGTCGCCCCAGGCCTTCACGCCGTCCCACGAGCCCTTGAAGAGTCCGGGCCGGAAGCCGTTGTCGACGTCCGCGACCACCGTCACGGTGATCGTCTTGGCCGTCACGCCGATCTCGGGGCTCGTGAGGGTCGCGGTCTTGCAGGCGTCCGTCGCCGTCGTGGTCGGCGTGGTCGGGCCGAGGCCTCCGCCCCCGCCGCCTCCACCGTTACTGCCCCCACTGCTGCACGCAGTGATACCGAGCACAAGAGTCGTCGCGAGGACGCACCAACGCAGCCGCATTCTGTCTCCCCCGAGAAGTCGCTGGACGGGCCGAAGCGTACGGACATTGTGCACGCCTGTCGATCCGGAATTGGGACACACGTTCGCGAACGTTCAGCAAACCGCTCTTCGCGTCGGTCGCCCGCGGTCCCGTGCACCGAGGCAAGGTTGCCGTTCGCGGTTCCCGGACGCGACGATGCAAGCGCCCCCGGGCGATCCGAGACACCTGCACCAGGAGCACCGGAAGTGGCTGTCACCGTCCCCGCGCACCGCTACATCTCGCCGGAGTTCGCCGCGCTCGAGGACGAGCGGCTGTGGCCACGCGTGTGGCAGCTCGCATGCTCGGTCGACCACGTCGCGAACCCGGGCGACTTCCACGAGGTTCGCATCGGCCCGCTCTCCGTGCTCGTCGTCCGGGGTGACGACCTCGAGCTCCGCGCGTTCCAGAACGCCTGTCGCCATCGCGGCAGCGCGCTGTGCGAGGGCTCGGGCTCCGGCCTCTCCGAGATCCGGTGCCCGTTCCACCGCTGGTCGTACGACCTGGCCGGTGGGCTCCGGGAGGTCCCCTCGCGGAGGGAATTCGGCGTGCTCGGCGCCGGACCGGACGATGCGGCCCTCGTGCCGGTCCGAGTGGACACCTGGGGGCCGCTCGTCTTCGTGAACCTCGCGTCCGATGCCGAGCCGCTCGCCGAGTTCCTCGGCGCGGTTCCCGACGACTGCTCCTGGGCGCGCGTCGACGAGTTCCGTTGCACGGCCGCGGTCTCGATCGCGGCGCCCTGCAACTGGAAGACGCTCATCGACGGCTTCAGCGAGACCTACCACGTGCAGGGCATCCACCGCGAGATGTTGGCGATGTGCGACGACGTGAACGGCCCGCAACGGGTCTGGGAACGTCACGGCAAGCTCAGGCAGCCGTACGGGCTGTCGTCGCCGCGCCTGCGCGACAAGCCCGACGACCAGCGCGTGTGGGAGGCGTTCGTCGAGATCATGGGCGTGCGGGTCGGCAACGCGGAGCAGCGCGACGCCGGGCCCGCGCCCGCCGTCGCGTCGGGCGGCACCATGCGGAGCGCGATCGCGGCGATCGTCCGCGATCGCGGGGTCGGCGCCGGGCACGACTGGTTCGCGACGCTCGACGACGGGCAGCTCCTCGACATGACGCAGTACAACCTGTTCCCGAACGTGACGATCCTGGTGTTCGCCGACATGCTGCAGGTGGTTCGCGCCCGGCCCGGCGCCACGCCCGACGACGCGTTCATGGACGCGTTCTCGTTCGATCGCGTCGCGCCCGACGATCCGCGCCCGCGCTCGAAGCCGTTCGACATCGACCTCGTGCCCGATCAGGAGCTGCCGATCGGCCTCGTCCTCAACCAGGACTTCGCGAACTTCGGCCGCAGTCAGCGCGGCCTGCACCAACCGGGCCTCACGAGCCTGCTGCTCTCCCCGACCGAGGAGTGCCGCATCGTGAACATGCACCAGAACCTGGAGCGGTACCTCGGCATCGCGCCGAGCGAGCTGGGCGGACCGGATCAGGAGTGAAGCGTCGCCGGGCTACTCCAGGACGCCCGATCTATACCGTTACGCCCGATCTATACCGTTACGCCCGATCTACACCAGTACGCAACGCGTGCCGGTGTAGATCGTGGGCATGCACTTGTTGCAGTGGATGCACAGCGACTCGCGGCCCGGGTCCTTCTGCATCTCGAGCAGCAGCTCCGGCTCACGCAGGAGCGCGCGACCCATCTGGACGAACGCGAAGCCGTCGGCGAGCGCGGTGTTCACCGTGTCGAGACGGTTGATGCCGCCGAGCAGCACGAGCGGCATCGAGAGCGCGGCCCGGAACTGGCGGGCGTACGGGAGGAAGTAGGCCTCCTCGAACGGGTACTCCTTGAAGAACTGGCCGCCGACGAGCTTGATGCCGGCCTTCATCACCCCCGGGAACATCTCCGCCATCTCCGCGATCGGCGCCTCGCCCCGGAAGAGGTACATGGGATTCTCGAACGAGCTGCCGCCGGTGAGTGTCAGCGCGTCGAGCGCACCCTGCTGCTCGAGCATGCGCGGCGAATTCGATGCTCTCGTTCAGCCAGAAGCCGCCGCGCACGCCGTCGGCCATGTTGACCTTGGCGGTGATCGCGACGCCGGCACCCGCGGCCGAACGCACGGCCCGCACGACATCGAGCGCGAACCGGGCACGGTTCTCGAGGCTCCCGCCATAGTCGTCGGAGCGCCGGTTCAGCTTGGGCGAGAGGAACGCGCTCAGCAGATAGCCGTGACCGATGTGCACCTCGATCGCATCGAAGCCCGCGTCGCGGAGCACGCCCGCGCCGTGTGCGTATTGATCGACGATCGTCGCGATCTGGCTCTCGGTCACCGCACGGGTGCGGCGCATCCCGAGGGGACTGAACACGCGCGACGGTGAGAGCGCGGGCGACTTGGTGCCCATCGGGTTCGCGACCGGGCCCGCATGACCGATCTGCGCCGCGATCGCCGCGCCTTCGGCATGCACGGCGTCGGTGAGCGCGCGCAGCCCGGTTCCGACGTCGGGATCGTCGAGGACGATCTGGTGCCCGTCGGTGGTCCCGGCGCGCGTCACCGCGCAATACGCAACGGTGGTCATGCCGACGCCGCCGGCGGCGAAACGGCGGTGGAACTCGATCAACTCCGGCGTGACCGCACGCTTCGGGGTACGGCCCTCGAACGTGGCCGCCTTGACGATGCGGTTGCGCAGGAGGATCGGACCGAGGCGGGTGGGGGCGAAGGGATCGATGACCGTTACGGCGGGACCGGACGCTGCCATGCCCGGACCGTACTCTCGACGCGACACAATGGGCGCCGTGGACCTCAACGACTTCTATGACGCCGACCCGCGCCGCCGCGCGTCCGAAGAGCTCGAGTTCGGTTCGGACTGGACCGACGGCGGCGCTCGCACGCAGGTGTCGTGGGTCGAGGCCACCGGTGAGCTCTACGCGATGCGCGACCCGTTGGGCGCCCTCGTCACCGACGCGATCGGCGACACCCGCGCGAGCCCCGTCGCCGACGAAGACCTCGTCGTCGACGTGCTCGGCACGGTGCCGGGCCGCGCCGCGGTCGAAGCGGTGATGAGTGGGTGGGAGACTGCGATGGCCTCCGGACCCGACAGCCTCGCCTGGGTGCGCGACCGGATCGTCCACGCCGGCGCGGAGATGAGCGACCCACCCGCGCGCCCGTCGCGCGATCTCCCGCCCGACTGACGGTCGCGCGATCTTCGGTCCGGGCCTAGCCGGGCGGCGCCAACTCGCGGCGCAGCAGCTTGCCGACCTCGCTGCGGGGCAGCGCGTCGACGCGGTGGAACGCGACCGGGACCTTGTACGGCGCGAGATGCGCCCGGCACATGGCGACGAGCTCGTCGTCGTCGACGGTTCCCGTCGTGACGACGTAGGCGACCGGCACCTCCCCGAGGCGCTCGTCCGGAGCGCCGGCGACCGCGGCGTCGACGACATTCGGGACCAGGCGGAGCACCTCCTCGACGTGCTCCGGGAAGACCTTGTTGCCGCCGCGGTTGATGACGTCGCCCGCGCGCCCCTCGATCCAGACGAACCCGTCGGCGTCGACGCGGGCGAGATCGCCGGTGTCGACGAAGCCGTCGGCGTCGAGGCGTTCGGCCGCGATCCCGACCGCGGTCGACGGCGGCCGGACGAGCAGGCGCCCGATCGCGTCCGAGTCCCGACCGCTCGCCTCCGTTGCCGTGGTTCCCTCCTCCGGCGGCGCGATCCTGATCGACACGCCGGGATGCGGGCGGCCGACCGCGCCCAACTTCTCGGGGTGCTCCTTGGCGTCGGCGGCCGTCCAGCCGATGACCTCGCCGATCTCGGCCTGGCCGTAGCCGTTGAGGACGACGACGCCGAACTTCTCCGCGAAGCGCCGCGCCTGCAGCGGCGAGAGCGGAGCGGTGATGCTGCGTACGTACCGTAGGGGCGCGAGGTCGTCGACGTCGGCCGCGTCCGACAGCATCGCCATCGCCGCGGGCGGGAGGACCGTCGAACGGATCGAGAACCGGGCGACGAGCGTCGGCGAACTCGCGGGGATCGAAGCCGTCCATCACCACGATCTCGGCGCCCGCGCGCAGGCCGAACAACGTGTTGTAGATACCTGCGTTCAACGCGAGCGAGACCGGGACGAGGTTCGGCGTGGGCCGGCGCGCCGAATGTTCGCCCGCGCCGCCCCGCAATGGACCGAGCACGCGGTCGAGCAACTCGAGGTAGTTGGTGTGCGTGTGCAGGACCGGCTTGGGTGCGCCCGTCGTCCCCGACGTCCAGGTCACGAACGCGACATCGGCCTCGTACTCGTGGCGGGGATTCCCCGGACGATTCCCCGACAGGGATTCGATGCCGTCGACCGTGAGCAGGGCGACGGGGCCGGTCGCGTCGAGGAAGTGACGCCGCTCGTTCTCCGGTGAACGCGGAATTCACCGGGACGAACACCGCGCCCGCCAGCCAGACCCCGAACATCGCCGTGATGGCGCCCGGCCCGTTCGGGAGCTGTACCGCCACGGCCTGACCGGGTCCGACGCCCGCCGCCCGCAGCGAGTCCGCGACGGCGCGCGCCTCGGCCCGGGCCTCGCCCGCCGACATCGAGTCGTGTCCGCCGTGGAGCAGCGGCTCGGTGTCCGAGAAGGGGTGCTCGACCAGCAACGCCGCGAGGTTCACGATCCTGACCTGGCCTTTCTCGCCCCTGCCGCCGCCCCGTACCGCAGCCCGGCCCGGTCGGCGCCAACGCCCCTGTCCGGGTTCACGCGCCCCGACCGCCTAGGCTGTCAGGGCAGCTGCGTGGGCGATCTCGGCCTCGGACCGCCATTCTTCCACGATCGGCTGACGACACTTTCAATCATCTTGCGAGCGCGCGCCGGCAGGCCCTGCGCTCTCGCCGCCAGATGAGGAGACAATCATGGCAACTCGGCGCACGACTTCGAACAAACGAGAACGCGAGCGTTCCAAGCAGGCGAAGGCCGCGGCGAAGCGCGAACGCCGGCTCGACAAGTCCCCCGACGAAGAGACCGAGACGATCGAGTTCGACGAGAACTCCGCAACCACCGAGCAGCTGATCGAGCGCATCGCCGCGATGCACGAGCAGTACGACGCCGGACAGCTCACGTTCGAGGCGTTCGACGAGGAGAAGTCCGAGCTGATGGAGCTTCTCACCGCGCGACTCTCGGAGTAGCGCCCGCCCCGAATAGGCTCGGCCCGGCACACCCTGTCAGCACCCATCGCGTCAAGGAGCCGGCGTGAACCCACCGGTAGCCGATCCAGGGGTGCACCCCCCTGCGCCCGCCGTCGCCGTGCCCGCCGTCGCCATGAGGCGCGGCCCCGACGACAAGCTCAACGTCCGCTCGTCGCTCGCGTTCTTCGCGCTGCACCTGCTTCCCTTCCTCGCGATCTTCACCGGTGTCACGCGTACCGCGCTGATCCTCGCGTTCGTGACGTTCACGGTGCGGATGTTCTGCATCACCGCGGGCTACCACCGCTACTTCTCGCACAAGGCGTTCCGGCTCAACCGGGTGTCGCAGTTCGTGCTCGCGTTCGGCGGCACGATGGCGTCGCAGAAGGGTCCGCTGTGGTGGGCGGCCCATCACCGCAACCATCACCGATTCTCCGACACCGAACGCGACGTGCACTCGCCCAAGCGCGGTTTCTGGTGGAGCCACGTCGGCTGGATCCTGTGCGACAAGTACAACGTCGCCGACCGCAGCCAGATCCGCGACTTCGCCAAGTACCCCGAACTGCGCTTCATCGACAAGCACGACTGGATCGGGCCGTGGACGCTCGGCGTGATCTGTTTCGTCATCGGCGGCTGGAGCGGCCTGCTCATCGGGTTCTTCGCCTCGACGGTGCTCCTGTGGCACGTCACCTTCACCGTGAACTCGGTCGCGCACGTCATGGGTCGGCGGGCGTACGACACGACCGACACCAGTCGCAACACCCTGCTGGTCGCGCTCGCGACCGGAGGCGAGGGCTGGCACAACAACCATCACCGCTACCCGTGGGCCGCGCGCCAGGGCTTCCGGTGGTGGCAGATCGACATGACGTACTACGTGCTGCGCGGCCTCAGCTGGGTCGGCATCGTCTCCGACCTACGACCCGTGCCGCCCGCGATCATCGACGAAGCGCGCGTCGCCAAGGCTCGACGTCGAGCTTCGGGTACTTCTCGCTCGTAGCGTCGACGAGCTCGGGCGTCCACACCGGATGGCCGGGAGGCGGGAACCCGAGCAACTCCAGATCGCGCGGCGTCGACATCTCGACGAACTGCACCCATGCCGGGTGGGTCGCGTTCGACTGCGCGGTGTGGTATCCGATCCAGTCGTTGCCCGCGACCTTGTAGCTCACGTTCAACAGGTAGCGATGGCTCCCCGGTCGCTTCAGATCGGTTCCCCGGTGGAAGACGTCGGGGCGGTACACGAGGAGCGAGCCGCGGACACCGATCGCGGAACGTTCGGCCGCGTAGAGATCCGGGTCGCGGTCGGGCATGAAGATGCGCTCCGTCGAGCGACCGACCGAATCGCCGCGCCGCACGAGTGACGTCGGCGCGTTCCCCTCGTCGACGTCGGTGAGATAGAGGAACGACTCGACGTGCCACCACGGCGGCTCCATGCGCGGCGGCAGCCACGAGTGGTTGCGATCGGTGTGCATCGGCTGCTCGAAGTTCGCGTCACCGGCGTATTTCGCGTTGACCTGGTTCTGGTACACCCGCAGGTCGGTGTGCTCGAGCGCGCGTTCCATGAAGTCGACGATCGCCGGGTGGACGCAGAGGCGGCTCAGCGCGCCGCTGCCGTAGTACGGGAATTGCTTGGAGAACCGGTGCTGCTCCGGACGGAACGCCGGGCCGGCCGCCGGCATGTCGGGGTACCCGCGCCGCAGTTCGGCGGTGCTCCGTCCGGGCGGCCGGTGCGCCTCGGGATCCGCGTGGAACGCGTCCGGCGCGGGAAAGCAGTAGCGCAGATCCGCGACCGCGGCGTCGATGTCGTCGGTGGCGACGAGGCCCTCGAGCAATACCCAGCCGTCGTGCTTCCAGGCCGCGACCTCGTCGTCGCGTGCGAACCGCCCTGCCATTGGTCGTCCCCCAGACACGCCACCACTGCGATGCGTACCTTGCCACGCCGCATTACCCTGCGACGCTATGGCCGACAAGTCACCCAAGAAGTCGAACAGCAAGAAGCCCGGGAAGACGTTGAAGGAGAAGCGCGCCGACAAGCACGCCAAGCGCGACGAGAAGCGTCCCGGTCTCGGGAACTGACGACCATCTTCCGGCGGTGACCGCGCCCCGTGAGATGCCGCGTTCGCGCGGACCCACGCGTGTACCGTCGAGCAGGTGCCGACCGGGAAACTACGTAGCCGGCACACGGTGTTCTCCGCGATCACGCTGGCCGTGACCGGGATCGTCGCACCGCTCGCCACCTGGTCGGCCGGATCGGCCCTCGACCTCAAGGCGCAGACGATCACGTTCTTGCCGATCGCCGACCGCACGATGCGCGACGCCGCGCTGGTCGTCAGCGCGAGCGCGACGTCCGGACTCCCTGTCAGCTTCCACACGACGGGTGTGTGCGACGAGTCGGGCGTCAATCACCAGATCATCGCGCCGACCAGCCCCGGCCCGTGCACCGTCGTCGCGAGCCAATCCGGCGACGACACCACCTGGGCGGCCGCGCCCGCGGTGACCCGGACCTTCAACGTGACGAAGGCGCCGCAGACCATCACGTTCGGCGCGCTTTCCGACGTCTCGCTCGGCATCGGCGACATCTTCGTGAGCGCGACGACCTCGACCGGATTCCCGGCCACGTTCACCGCCGCCCCCGGATCGGTGTGCACGGCGGGCGGGACGAACGGCGCCACGATCACGCTCGTGGGCGCGGGAACGTGCACCGTCAAGGCCGATCAGGCCGGCGGGCCACTCGACGCCCCCGCGCCGACGGTCTCGCGCAGCTTCGGCGTCACCAAGGCGTCGCAGGCCATCACGTTCGCCACGATCCCCGACCATTCCGTGCTCGACTCGCCCGTCACCGTGTCCGCGACCGCGTCGTCGCTACTTCCCGTCTCGTTCGTGACCACGACCACGTCCGTGTGTACGGCCGCCGGTACGCAGATCACGTTGCTCACGTCGGGGACATGCTCGGTGCGCGCCGACCAGCTCGGGAACGCGAACTACGACGCGGCGCCGTCGATCACGCGGAGCTTCGACGCCACGCGCGCGCCGCAGACGATCACGTTCGGCGCGATCGCCAACCGCACGATGCAGCAGTCGCCGTTAACCGTCGCCGCGACCGCGTCGTCGAACCTCGCGGTGGCGTTCACCACGACGACGCCGTCGGTGTGCACCGCGAGCGGGACCAACGGCGTCAGCATCACACTCGTCGGTGCGGGAACGTGCCGGGTGGAGGCGGACCAGGCCGGCAATGCCACCTTCGCGGCCGCCGACGCGGTGGTGCAGGCGTTCACGGTCACCAAGGTCGACCAGACGATCACCTTCGGCACCGTTCCCGACATCACGGTCGGCGCGTCCGTCACCGCGATCGCGACGGCGTCCTCCGGCCTCGTTGTGACCTTCACGTCCGTCACACCGTCGGCATGCACGGCGACGGGCACGAACGGCGCGACGATCACCCGACTCACGGCCGCGGCCTGCACGGTCGAGGCGAACCAGGCGGGAGACGCCACGTACGACGCCGCGCCACCGGCGACCCAGTCGCTCGGCGTCTCGAAGACGCCTCAGACGATCACGTTCGCGCCGCTCCCGAGCCTCCCGGTCGACCACGCGCCGATCATCGTCGCCGCGACCGCTTCGTCGAACCTCGCGGTGACGTTCACGACCACCACACCCGGCGTGTGCACCGCGGGCGGCGCCAACGGCACGACGATCACGTTGACCGCCGGCGGTACGTGCACGGTGCACGCCGACCAGCCCGGCGACGACCTGTACGCCGCCGCGCCGGTGGTCGGGCGCTCCTTCACCGTGACCAAGCTCGCGCAGACGATCACCTTCACCGCGCCCGCCGCAACGACGGTCGCGCACTCACCGGTCGTGGTCGTCGCGACCGCGTCGTCGCATCTCGCCGTCACGATCACCACGACCACGCCCTCGGTCTGCTCGGCGGGCGGACCGAACGGTGCGCGCATCACGCTGCTCGGCGGCGGCACGTGCACGGTGCGCGCCGCGCAGCCGGGCAACGCGAGATACGCGGCCGCGTCGGCCGTGATCCGGCAGTTCGCGGTGGACGGGCCCGTCGTCACGACCTCGCAGTCCGGCTACTGGATGCTCGGCGCCGACGGTCACGTGTACGCGTTCGGCAGCGCCACCGACTTCGGCAGTGCGTCGGATCCGGTGGTTGCGCTCGCGGCCCGTCACGGCGGGTCCGGCTACTGGCTCGTCGACCGGTCCGGCACCGTGCACGCGTTCGGGAGCGCGACGTACCACGGCGGGCGCCCGGCGCTCCTCGCGGGCGAGAGCGTGTCGACGATCTCCGGCACCCCGAGCGGCAACGGCTACTGGCTCTTCACCACGCTCGGGCGCGCCTTCGCCTACGGCGACGCCCACTTCTACGGCGACATGCGCGCGGTGCACCTGAACGGTCCCGTCGTCGCGTCGGTCGCGACCCCCACCGGGCACGGCTACTACATGGTCGGCTCCGACGGCGGCGTGTTCAGCTTCGGCGACGCGCACTTCCACGGATCGATGGGCGGCGCGCACCTGAACCGCCCGATCGTCGGCCTGTCGCCCACGCCCGACAACCGCGGCTACTGGCTCGTCGCCTCCGACGGCGGAGTGTTCGCGTTCGACGCTCCGTTCCGCGGCTCGCTCGGGCGGCTCGTGCTCAACCGGCCGGTCAACGGGCTCGTCGCGTACGGGAACGGCTACCTGATGGTCGCGTCCGACGGCGGGGTCTTCACCTTCTCGAACAAACGCTTCGTCGGGAGTCTCGGCGCGCACCCGCCCGCGGCGCCGATCGTCGGCATCGCCACCAACGGCGCGCCGTAGGCGGCGGCGACGGGCTCGGCGGGCACTCGGTAGCGTGGCCCGGTCGCGTACGGCCGTCGAGGTGGGAACCGCATGAGTGGGGAAGGCAGAGTCGCGCTGGTCACCGGCGCGAGCCGGGGCATCGGCAAGGCGATCGCGGTGCATCTGGCCCGCGCCGGCTTCGACGTCGCGATCTCGGCGCGCACCCTCCACGAGGGCGAGGCGCGCGAGCACTCGTCGACAGTCGCGCGTTCCGACGTCACGCCGCTTCCGGGCTCGCTCGAAGCGACGGCGGAGCTGATCGAGAAGGAAGGCCGCAACGCGCTCCCGGTCGTGATGGACCTCACCGACCGCACGACGCTCGCACCCGGTGTCGACACCGTGCTGGAGCAGTGGGGCCGCATCGACGTCCTGGTCAACAACGGCCGCTACATCGGGCCGGGACACATGGACCAGCTGCTCGACACGCCCGCGGAGTTGCTCGACCTGCACCTCGAGGCGAACGTGATGGCGCCGATCATCCTGACGAAGCTCGTCCTGCCGCAGATGCTGGAGCGGGGTGACGGGTACATCGTCGTGCTCACGTCGAGCGCCGGCGCGTCCGACCCGCCCGCACCGGCGGGGAGCGGCGGGTGGGGCCTCGGGTACGCGATGTCGAAGGGCGCGGTCCACCGGCTCGCGGGGATCGTGGCGGTCGAGCTCGGTGAGCGCGGCATCGTGGCGTTCAACCTGCACCCGGGCTTCGTGACGACGGAACGCATGCTCATCGACATGGCGCCGTTCGGCTTCGACGGAAGCACCGGCGCGCCGCCCGACGTGATCGGCGCCGCCGCCGCGTGGCTCGTCACCGCGCCCGAGGCGCGGGCGCTCAACGGCACGTGGATCGAGGGTCAGGAGCTCTGCGCGGAGCGGCACCTGCTTCCGGGATGGCCGGGATGAAGACCACCGACGTCGTGCGCCCCGGCCTGCTCGATCCCACGCAACTCGACGCGCTGCGGGCCTGGACCGACGAGGTCGAGGCGTGGCCGACGGGATCACACGTCTGGGGTCACTACGCCGAGCACACGGCGCGCGGTCCCCGCATCTGCCGGACCGAGAACGTGTCCGCGTGCCAGCCGGGCGTCGCGGCGCTGGTGGCCGGCGCGCTCGCCGACTGCGCGGCGGCCGCGCTCGGCGAGCCCGTCACCGCGTTCAAGGACAAGCTGAACTACAAACAGCCCGGCGGCGCCGGCTTCAGTCCGCACCAGGACAAGGTCGCGTACCCGGGCGCCAGGCGCGTGATGTCGATCCTCGTCGCGATCGACGACTGCAGCATCGAGTCGGGGTGCCTCTGGCTCGCGGGCGGCGTACGCGATGTGCTCCCGGTCGACGACCGCGGCGTGGTGCGCGCGGACGTGGCCCACGACCTCGACTGGTTCTCGGCCGAGCTCGTCGCCGGCGACGCGGTCTGCATCGACGGCCTGGCCCCGCACTACAGCGAGGCGAACCGCGGCGACACGCCCCGGCGCGTCCTCGTTGCGAGCTACGCCCCGAGGAGTGAGGGCTACACCCGCGCGCACTACTACTCGCGTCGCCGCGATCGCATGCGTTCGGAGACCGAGCGCGACGGGCGCTTCCGCATCAGCACGCTCGCCGATTTCGAAGGCGCGGAGGTCGCGACGAACGCACCGCCCGACCACTGCACGCACGCCTGACCGCGCCCGAGGAGGCGCCACCTCGTCATTGACTCGTGGTCGGGTTCCAGTTCCGGAAGTAGTCGGGGTTGCGACGCGCCTTCATCGACGCATACCGGGCATCGAGGGGTTCGTCGCTGCTCGGGTTGATCCAGAACCGGTCGGCGAGCACGGCGTCGAGCACGCGCCCGGCAACCTCGTCGAGCGGCGTCACCGGCAATGGCGTTCCCGCGGCTTCCATCTGCTGTTCGAATTCCTCGAAGCTCGGATACGCCGTCGACCGCGGTGTGGTCTTGGCGTACTCGTCGGGGCGCGTACGCCATGCCTCCCACAAGTTCGTTCGCAACCAGTTCGGTCCCGGATACAGCACCGAGCACGACAGCCTCGTCTGCTGTGTGTGGAGCTGGTAGTAGAGCAGCTCGGTGAGTGTGGTCACCGCGCTCTTCGACATCGCGTAGATCGCCGCGTCGCCCATCGGCGCGATACCGCCGTTCCCCGACGACGTGTTCACGATGTGGCCTTCGTCGCCGCCGGCGATCATGCGGGGCACGAACGCCTTGATCCCCCATGCGACGCCGCACACGTTGACGTCGAGACACCACCGCCAGTCGTTCTCCTCCGACTCCCACAGCATGGTCTGGCCGCCCGGCCCGATCCCCGCGTTGTTGCACACCACGTGCACCCCGCCGAATGTGCGCACGGTCTCGTCCGCGAGATGCTCGACCGACGCGAGCTTCGTGACGTCGGTGACGCACCCGGCGACATCGAGCCCGTCCGTGCGCAGGCCGGCCACCGCGTCGTCGAGCGGTCCGGGCTGGATGTCGGCGAGCATCACGTGCATCCCGTGCTCGGCGAAGTGCCGGCCCAGGGCGAGGCCGATGCCGTTCGCGCCGCCGGTGACAACCGCGACCTTGCCGTCGACCGTCCGCACGATTGCCTCCCCTACCGGCGTCTGCCGCCGTCTACCGCTGTCGTGGAACCCGTGGAAGAATCCCGATCATGACGATTCGATACGGCGCCCGTCCACCCGAACAGCAGCGCAACCGGGAGGTGGAGGCGACGTCGACGAAGATCTGGTCGACCGCGGTCACCGTCGTCTGGGAGACCGACCCCGACGCGATCCGGGCGGTCCTACCGCCGCCGCTCGAGCCGTCGGAGCCCTTGGCGCGGATCCGCTTCGCGACGGTGAACATGGGCACCGGGATCCCGATCTTCGGCGCCGGGTGGTTCGGCGTGCGCGCCCGGCACGGCAAGGTCGAAGGCGAGTACGCGCTGTTCATGCCGATGACCACCGAGCAGGCGACCGTCGGCGGGCGCGAGACCTACGGCGAGCCGAAGAAGATCGGTGGCGTCTCGATCGACGTCGACGGCGACCACGTGCACGCACGCTTCGACCGCATGGGCTTCCCGCTCGCCGTCGTCGACGGGACACTCGGCGAGTCGATCGACATCCCCGCCAAGGACAAGGTCGACTTCTACTTCAAGATCAGCCCGTCGCCCGACGGCAAGGGCTTCGACACCGAACCGGCGCTCGTGCACGTCCGCCGGCACGAAGAGGCACGCGAGGGCCGCGCCCTCGACGCCACGCTGGTCCTGCACGACTCGCCGATCGACCCGATCGCCGACATCCCCGTCGGCCGCATCGTGTCGATGCAGTACGCGCAGGTCGCGACCACCCAGGAGGGCGAGGTCGTGGAGCGGGTCCCCGCCGACTGGCTGCTCCCCTACGTGCACCAGCGCTACGACGACCTCTCGGTGCTGGGCACCAAGGACGACAAGTGAGCGCCGGCAGCGCGCTACACGATCATCTCCGCCGACGCCCACGCCGGGCTGCCATGCGAGGAGTACCGGCCGTACCTCGACAGTCGTTACCTCCCCCAGTTCGACGAGTTCCTCGCGGAGCGACAGGCGAACCGCGACGAGCAGATGGTGTTGAACTACGACTACATCACCAACTGGGAGACCGACCACGAGGAAGGGCTGCGCGGCGCGTACGACCCGGCGCAACGAGACAAGGAGATGGACGCCGACGGCGTCGCGGCCGAGGTGATCTTCCCCGACGCCGACGCGATCACGGGCATGGAGTCGCCGCCGTTCGGCGCAGGGCTCTCGGCGGGACAGATCGAAGATCCCGAGCTCGCGTTCGCGGGCGCGCGTGCGCACAACCGGTTCCTCGTCGAGCTGTGCGCGCAGAGCCCCGAACGCCGGGCGGGCATCGGGCTCGTCCCGATCTGCCACGACATCGAGCGCGCGGTCGCGGAGATCGAATGGCTCGCCGGCAAGCCCGGCATCGGCGGGATCATGGTCCCGACGATGTGGCGGGGGCACACGCCGTACAACCATCCCTCGTACGACCCGGTGTGGGCGGCGTGCCAGGCCGCCGGGTTCCCCGTGCACACGCACTCCGGCGAGGCTCCGCGCGAGGAGATGAACGAGTTCATCGGGATCTACCTCGCCGAGGTGGTGTTCTGGACCCACCGCCCGATCGCGCACCTCCTCTTCAGCGGCGCGTTCGAACGGTTTCCCGACCTGAAGTTCGTCGTCACCGAGGGCGCTTGTTACTGGGTCGCCGACATGAAGTGGAAGTGGGACCAGTACTTCGGCGGTGGGCACACCACGAAGAAGATGGTCGCGCTGATGAAGGGCATCTTGTCGAAGCTGCCGTCGGAGTACTTCGGCACGAACATCTTCGTCGGGGCGTCGACGATGTCGAAGGAGGAGATCCGGCGCCGGCACACGATCGGTTGCGACGTCGCGATGTGGGGTACCGACTACCCGCATCCGGAAGGGACGTGGCCGAACACGATCGCGCGTCTGCGCAGCGACTTCGGCGACGTGCCGGTCGGCGACACCCGGCAACTGCTCGGCGAGACCGCGGCGAAGTGCTACGGCTTCGATCTCGACGCGTTGCGACCGGTCGCCGAGCGCGTCGGCCCCACCCCCGCCGACCTCGGTCAGGACGCGAGTCTCGTCACCACCGCCGAGGAGCGGCGCGCGGCGGAGTGGTGGAAGGACGAGTACCACACTGCCTGGAATGGATAGACCGGGACTGGCTGAGCGCCGCCGTGGCTACCACGCCTTGACGATCTGCTCCGCGTCGAACGCGTTGCAGGTCGAGTCGGTGGGATAGTCGGCCGGGTCGAGCGGCACCGACACCTCGCCGACCGTCGGACCGACCTCGTTGCCGATCGTGCGCAGCACATCGAGATCGAACCCGTACACGCCCGCGGCCGTGGTCTCGAGCATCATGCGCGTCTCCGCGGGCGGGCACGGCGCGAACGCGGCGCGCAGGGCCTCTGTGGTGTACGGGTATGAGCCCTCGGAGTGCGGGTAGTCGGCGCCCCACATGATCCGGTCGACGCCGACCTCGTAGCGCAGCGCGCTCTCGGACGGGCGCAGGAAGCTCGCACCCACCCAGAAGTTGCGCCGGAAGTACTCGCTCGGCGTCAACGACATGCCCTTGGCGACGGCGCCGAAGAACACCGCCTCGGCCGCGCCGCCGTGCGTCATGCGGCGATGGAACCAGTCGAGGGTGTCGATGCCGCGCGGGATCCACGAGGTGCCCTGCTCGGTCAGCACGATCTTGAGGTTCGGGTGCCGTTCGAGCACGCCCCCGAAGATCAGGTGCCACACCGCGCGGTGCGCGAACCAGGCCAGCTCGATGAGCATGATCGCCCGGGCCGCCTCGTGCTCGCCGAAGTCGGGCAGGCCGCTGCCGCTGTGCACGTTCAGGACGATGTCGTTGGCTTCGCAGAAGTCCCAGAACGGTTCGTAGCGCGACTCCCACAGCGGCGGGATCTCGGAGTTGGGCGGCACGTTCGGCAGCAACACACCGCCGAACACGTTCATGTTGTCGTTCGCCCACGCGACCTCGCCGAGCGCGTCGTCGACGTCGTTGAGGAACACCTGCGCGAGCCCCGCGCGCCGACCGGGCGCGGCCGCGCAGAAGTCGGCCATCCACCGGTTGTGCGCCTGCAGCCCCGCCCAGCGCCGCTCGTAGTCGGCGGCCGTCGGCTCGAGCGCGGTGAGATTGCCCTGCGCGAAGAACGGCGGCACGGTGTTGGGGAACAGGACCTCGGCGACGACACCCTGCGATTCGGTCTCCTTCAGCCGCCGCTCGCTGTCCCAGTTGCGGTACGCGGTCGGTGCGAGCAGGTCGGCGTAGGGGTTGACGTACGCGTCGGCCCACGCGTCGAACTCGTCGTGCCACCGCGAGGCGAGATACGGCTTGTACTCGCGCAGCTCGGCGCCGGCGTGCCCGTCGACGGAGATGATCGTGTACCTACTCGCCGGGTCGAACGTTCGGTCGTCCACGTCATCCTCCGGGCCGCGATCGGCCGAACGTTAGCCCGCGATCGCGCTCTCCGGACCGGGAGCCAGGACCGCGGCATCGCGGCGCTGGGCCTCGAGCCCGCGTGCGGAGCTCGTCGATCGGCAACGCCTTCGACCACAGCCAACCCTGGGCACGCGGGCAACCGAGCTCGAGGAGCAGACCGGCCTGCTCGGGTGTCTCCACCCCTTCCGCGACGACGTCGAGACCGAGGTCGTGCGCGAGCCCGATGACCCGGCGCACGATGGCCGCGTCCCGCGGATCGCTCGTGAAGTCCTTGATGAAGGTGCGGTCGATCTTGACCCGGTCGATCGTCAACGATCGCAGCAGTGTGAGCGACGAGTAGCCCGTGCCGAAGTCGTCGAGCGCGACCTTCACGCCCAACTCGCGGGCCGCCGCGATCTCGAGCGCGGCCGCGTCCACGTCGGGCAGCACGGCCGTCTCGGTGATCTCGAGCCCGATCAGGCTCGGGTCGCAACCGGTGCGTTCGAGGAGCAGTGCGAGCTGACGGGCCGGCATGCCGCGCGTGAGGTGCGTGGCGGACACGTTGCACCAGATCCGGAAGTCGTCGACGAGCCCGGCCGCCGCGAGCTCGGCCCGGGTCGTCACGGCACTGGCGACGATCGCGTCGTCGAGCGCGAACACGAGCCCGGTCTCCTCGGCCAGCGGGACGAACTTCCAGGCGTCGAGGATGCCGCGCTCGGGGTGGTCCCAACGCGCGAGCGCCTCCGCGCCGACGTAACGGCCCGTCCGGAGATCGACCTCCGGTTGGAACCACGCGACGATCCGGCCGCTCGCCATCGCGTCGCGCAGCGCGTGCTCGTCGTCGAGGCGAGACTCCATCGCGGCGCGGAGCCGGACGTCGAACACGTCGATGCGGTTCCGGCCGGTCTGCTTGGCCCGGTACTGCGCCGCGTCCGCGAACGACAGGAGCGCCTCCGCGCCGTCGTCCGAGTCGACGTTCGTCGCCACACCGATGCTCGCGGAGACGACGATCGACCGGCCACCGACCCGGAACGGCTCGACGAACGACTGCGCGACCCGCTCGGCGATGACCAGCGCCTCCGCGTGGCTGTGGAGCTTGTCGAGCAGCATCGTGAACTCGTCGCCGCCGAGGCGCGCGAGCAGATCGGTGCTGCGGAGCATGGCGTGGACGCGGCGCGCGATCTCGACGAGGAGCATGTCGCCGGTGGCGTGGCCGAGCGAATCGTTCACGACCTTGAGCCGGTCGACGTCGAAGTACAGGACGCCGACGATCGCGCCGGAGCCGCGCGCGTCCGACACGGCGTCCTGGAGCGCATCGACGAACGCGGCGCGGTTGGCGAGCCCGGTCAGCTCGTCGCGCAGGGCGCGCCGGGTGAGCTGCGCGTTCGCCTCGCGCAGTTGTGCGTTCGCCTCGTCGTTGTGCTCTCGCAGCTGCAACTCGCTGACGACCACCCCGTGCACCTCGTGGTGCAGCGAGGTCATCACGACGAAGTAGATCGGGATCGCGAAGCCGAGCAGGCGGGTCACGTGATCCGACGAGGACGCGAACACGAGCGCGACGGGCAGAAGCAACGGGACCTGCGACGCGAAGAAGTAGATGCGGCGCGCCGCGGTGCCGACAACGTATGTCGCGGAGCTCGCACAGACGAAGAGCAAGTACACAGTCCGCAGCTCGACATGCTGTGAGCCGGGCAGCGCGAAGATTGCGGGCGAGGCCCACGCGGTAGCCACGAGGATCGTGCAGACCAGGCCGGGCCCGTACCGGCTCAACACCTCGCCGCGGGCCCGGCGCCTCAGATACCGCACGGCGAAGAACACGGTCACGACGTCGGCGACCGACACGAAGACGACGAAGGCCAGGCGCCGCGTCACCGGCACGGAGTCGCCGAGGATCAGCGCGAGCAGGGCCGACGCCGGGATCCCGAGCAGCGAGCTCCGCTGGAGGGCGCGCATGACCTGATCGAGGCACGCCGTGCGCGCGGTGCTGCTGAGTGGGCTGTGGCTCACGCGAGCGATATCGGGCGGCGCGGGCCGCTGCTTGACGAAACGTCACCGACGTTCCGTATCGCGCCCCTTCGTCACACCCCGCATGACCCGATTGCGGCTTTCCGCCGCATCGAGACGGTGCGCTACCGGTCGTCGCCCCGGGGCTGCAGCCGGAGGAGCCGATCGAACCAGTCGTCCGCGAGCAGGTCGAGGTGCAGCTCGACCGCGTCGGCGGCACGGAGCGGTGCGCCGGCACGCCGCGGGCTCGGGACCGGCAGGGTCCATGTCTCCACCGCGACCCCGGCCGCGAGCGCGGGGAGCGCCAGTGCCTCGGGCGTGACGCCGAGGAAGGTGGTGTCGCACTGCGAACAGCGGGCGCGGTACGACCATGTCTGGTCGTCGACACAGTTACGGATGACGACGCGCTCGGCTCGAACCCGGACGACGCCGCACGTGGGGCAGGTCACTCGCACCCAGTGCACTGTGGCCTCGACCGGTGCCGGCCCGCTCGGATGCTGGACCGCGCGGAAGGTCCATGGTGGGCCGCGCGCCGCTCGGGTGCGGTCGTGGTCGGCGGGGTCCGTGCGAATGGCGGCCGGTCATGTCTTCTCTCCTGCTCGCTCCCGTCGGGTGGCCGCCGCCGGATCGCGGGAGCCACATCGAGCATCCCGCGCCGCCGTCACGCCGCCGTGACCCCGCTGTGAGGCGCTCAACCGGCCGAGAGGACCTCGACGGCCGCGCGCACGATCTCCTTGGGGCGCATCGACTGCGCGACCGCGTCGTCGAACGACACCCGGCCGGCCGCGACGAGCTCGTTGAGCTGGGCTTCGAGCGTCGTCATGCCTTCGCCGCCGCTGCTGCGGATCACGTTGCGGAGCTGGTGAGTGCGACCGTCGCGGATCAGGTTGCGCACCGCGTCGTTGGCCACGAGCAGCTCGAACGCGGCGATGAGACCGCCACCGACGCGCGGGAGCAGGCGTTGAGACACCACCGCCGCCAGCGAGGCGGCCAGCTGGACCCGGATCTGGGTCTGGCGCTCGGGCGGGAAGACGTCGGAGATGCGGTCGAGGGATTGCGACGCGTCGTTCGTGTGCAGCGTCGCGAACACGAGGTGACCGGTCTCGGCGAGGGTCAGCGCGAACTGGATGGTCTCCGGATCGCGCATCTCGCCGACGAGGATCACGTCGGGATCCTCCCGCAGCGCGGAGCGGAGCGCGTGGGCGAACGAGCGCGTGTCGACGCCGACCTCGCGCTGGTCGATTGCGGCGACCCGGTGCTGGAACGTGTACTCGATTGGGTCTTCGATCGTCAGGATGTGCACGGGCCGACGCTGGTTGATGTACTCGATGAGCGACGCGAGAGTCGTCGACTTGCCGGAACCGGTCGGCCCGGTGACCAGCACGAATCCCTGCTTCGCCTCGCACGCGCTCGCGAGCATCAGCGGTATGCCGATCTCGTCGGGGGACGGTACCGACAACGGGATCGCACGCACCGACATCGCGAGCTCTCCGCTGCGGTAGAAGCAGTTCGCACGGAAACGATGGGTGTCGGCGTATGCGAACGACAGGTCGAGGTCGCGGTCGTGGTGCAGACGCTCGAGCAGGTCGGGCGAGAGGAGACCCTCGATCATCCCGGCGCAGTCCGGGGCGCGCAGCATCGGCGCGCCCTTGATCGGTGTGAGCCGGCCGTCGACCCGAACCCGCACCGGCGAACCGGGCGTCATCAACAGGTCGGTTCCCCTGAGCCGGATGACCTCTTTCAGGTACATCTCGATCGCGTCGATCTTCACGCCGGCGGCGGTCATCTGGATCTCACTCCCGTCGGTCGGCTCGTGGCAGGCGGGCCGCACGACCTCGGGTCCCGGGAGCGGAGCGTCGCTCCCCTCCCGGGACGTTCGGTGCGAACCGCCTACGACGGGCAGTTCGCCGCGTAAATGCCCGTGAGGTGGTCATACGTCGGCGTGAAGTTCGACGCGGTCCCGGTGCCGCTCGAGATGAGCTTGGCCGCCTGCAGCTGCGTGAACAGCTCGGGCACGGTCGGCCCCGCCGGGTACGCGGTGCTGCCGTTGTTCGCGTAGAACGCCTGCGTCGCGGTGTTGACCGTCCGAACCTCGATCTTGCATGCACTCGTCTTGCTCGTGTTCGAGATCCCGCCGACCGCGAACACGACGACCGCGGCGAGCACGCCGAGGATGACGATCACGACGAGGAGCTCGACGAGCGTGAAGCCCCGCTGGATGAGATTCTTGTCTTGGAAGTTGATACGACTTCGCACTTGGGATTCCTCCTGGAGAGACAGATCTGATGGGGTGGGTGGGGAAAGCGGGTCAGGGTTCCGTGCCGTGGCACACCACCCTCTCGCGACGATGCGGGGCGCTCATTTGATGTTGCTCAGGTTCGGCGCCGAGTAGATGCCGTACATCGCCTGCACCAGCGCGATCGCCACGAAGCCCACGACCAGGCCCATGGCGATGATCACCGCCGGCTCGAAGAACGTCGTGAGCCGCTTGAGCTTGTAGCCGACCTCTTTGGCGTAGAAGTCGGACGCGTTCTCCAGTTGCACGTCGAGCGTTCCGGTGTTCTCGCCGACGCGCATCATCTGGATCGCGGCCTCGGGGAACAGCCCCGTGTCGCCGATCGGCCCGGCGAGGCCCTCGCCTTCGAGCATCCGGACCTGCGCGCTCTGCAACGCGTCCTCGAAGACACTGTTGTTCGCACCGTGGATCGCGGCGGCCATCGCGTCGGGCAGCGGGACGCCGGCACGCGACATCGCACCCAGGATGCGCGTCACCCGCTCCACGACCGAGAACATCACGATGTCCTTGATCAACGGCATCCGCGAGCGTGGTGCGGTTGCGGATCCGCCGGCCCTTCTCGGTCTTGAGGAGCCAGGCCGAGAAGCCGCCGATCGACGGCCAACACCAGGCCGTAGATCCACCAGTAGTCCTTGGTGAAGTTGGCGAGCCCGATGAGGATCCGCGTCGACAGCGGCAGCTTGGCGCCGAGGCCGCTGAAGAACGTCGCGAACTTCGGCAGCACCCAGACCGCCAGCACCGAGACCGTCACCGCGGCCATGCCGAGCACGACCGACGGGTACGCGAGCGCCTGGTTGATGCTGCTGCGCGTCTCGAGATCACGTTCGAGGTAGTTCGAGACCTGGACGAGCGCGAGGTCGAGGCGGCCCGTCATCTCCGCGGCCTTGACGATGCCCAGGTAGTAGGGCGGGAAGAGGTCGGCGTTGCGCGCGAGCGCGTCGGAGAACTGGGCACCCTGCGTGATCGCCTCGCTCGCGTCGGCGAGCACCTCCTGCCAGTGCCGGTTCGTGCTCGAGTTCGCGATGACCTGCAACCCGTCGGTGAGCGGGATGCCGGCCGCCACGAACGCGGCCATCTGGCGGGAGAAGTTCATGATCTCCGCCCGCTTGACCCGCTGCTTGGTGAGCTCGATCGAGAAGATGTTCTTGCGCGCCCGCTTGATCTTCTGCACCTCGAGGTTGCGCACGAGCAGCTCGTCGCGCGCGAACGTCTCGCTCAGTGCTTCGAGCTCGTCTTTGACCTTGGTGCCGTCGGCGGCGACGGCGGTGTACTTGAAGCGTGACATCGTCGATCCTTCGCTCAGAGCACGTACACGGTGCGGAGCACCTCGGCGATGGTGGTCAGGTCGCTCTCGATCAGGTCGATCGCCTGGTCGCGCAGCGTCCGCATGCCGACGGACGCGGCGGCATCGCGCAGGTTCGCCAGCGAGGCGTGGGAGACGATCAATTCCTTCAGATCGTCGGAGATGGGCAGCACCTCGTAGATGCCGACCCGGTCGTAGTAGCCGGTCTGGCCGCAGTGGTTGCAGCCGTTGCCGCGCACGAACTCGGTCTTGTCCGCGCGCCCCCCGGACATCTCGTAGAACGCGCGCTCCTCCGGCGACGGCGTGTAGGGCCGAACACACTCCGAGCACACCTTGCGGATGAGTCGTTGCCCCACGACACCGAGCAACGACGACGCGACGAGGAAGGGCTCGATACCCATGTCCATGAAGCGGTGCAGCGCGCTCGTCGCGTCGGTCGCGTGCAACGACGACAGGACGAAGTGTCCCGTCATGGCCGCCTGCACCGCGATCCGGGCGGTGTCGACGTCGCGGATCTCGCCGACGAGGATCGCGTCGGGGTCCTGGCGCAGGATCGATCGCAGCCCGGTCGCGAAGGTCACGCCGGCGAGCGGGTTGATCTGGATCTGGTTGATCGAGGGGAAGACGTACTCGACCGGGTCCTCGATCGTCATGATGTTGATCTCTTCGCGATCGATCTCCGCCAACGTCGCGTAGAGCGTGGTGGTCTTGCCCGAGCCCGTGGGGCCCGCGCAGATCACCATCCCGTACGGCGAACGGATGAGACGGTCGAATTCGGCGTAGCTCTCGTCGGACATGCCCAGCTGTCCCAGCGTGAGCAACGCGCGCGTCCGGTCGAGCAGCCGCATGACGCACTTCTCGCCGAACACCGTCGCGGTCGTCGACACGCGGACGTCGAGGTCGTGGCCTTCGACGGTCAGCTCGATCTGGCCGTCCTGGGGCCGGCGGCGCTCGACGATGTTCATGTCGGCCATGACCTTGATGCGGCTCACGAGGGGCGTCGCCATCGAGACCGGCAGCGACAGGACCTCGTGGAGCGCGCCGTCGGTGCGGACGCGGACCCGAACTCGATCCGCCTGCGGCTCGATGTGTACGTCGGAGGCGCGGTCGCGCACGGCCTGCTCGAAGATGAGGTTGACGACCTTGACGATCGGGGCGTTGACGTCGACCGCGACCTCGGCGTTGACCACGTTCAAGCGGCCGCGTTCCTCCGAGCGCTGCTCGAACTCCTTCAACGCTCCGCTGATCTCGGCCTGGTTGAGGTATGCCCGGTCGATCGCGTACGCGATGTCGGCCGGAGGTGCGACCATCAGACGCACCGGCGCGTGCAACAGCGCGATGAGCTTGGGCTGGAGCTCGTGGTCGAGGGGGTCCGCGATGGCGACCTCGATCCGGCCCCCGACCTTGCGCAACGGCAACGCGCGCAGCTCGCGCGCCTTCTCCTCGGACAGCAGGCCGACGATCGCGATGTCGGGTCGCGCCCGGGAGATGTCGACGGCGTCGAGCCCCGCCTGTTCGGCCAGCGCCGAGCTGAGCGCGCGGTCGGAGATGACGCCCAGCTCGACCAGGATCTCGCCGAGGCGTTTGCCGCCCGACGTCTGCGTCCCGAGCGCGTCACGGAGCTGTTGACCGGACAGATCGCCTCGCTCGACGAGCAGGGCTCCGAGCGGCGTGATCGGGACGTCGTCCGGCGCGGGGACCACGCCGACCTCGTCCAGCGTCGGGTCCGGCTGGTCCGGAACCACTCGCAATTCGCCGTTCATGCGGCCAGTGTCTGCTCGGGCCCGTGACGCGACCGTGACCGTTCCGCAACGGCCGCAGGGCGCGGCCGGCTCAGCGCGACAGCATGAAGTCGACGGAGCCGTGCGGCACCGCGGAGCCGAAGAACCGGGCGGTCCCGAACGACGCGATCGAACCGTCGAGTCCGAGGAGGTAGTAGCCGTCGTTCGACGAGACCGCCCGCATGCGCATCGTCGGCGCGTACGAACCGCCGAGCAGTGCACGCGAGCTCGGCAGGCTGCCCTCGAAGGGGACGCCGAACGCGAAGATCCCGCCGTCGGAAGCCACCAGCCAGTAACCGCGCCCGTCGGAGGCGCTCGCGATCGACATGACGGGCGCCGAGAGTTTCATCGCCCCGGTCGAACCGTGGAACCGGGCGTCACCGAATGAGAAGACACCGCCGTCGGCGGCGACGAACCAATAGCCGTGACCACTCTTCGTCATCGCGAGGTCGAGGACGCGCGCGTTGAGGCGGCGCCCGCCGGTCGACCCGTAGAAGTCCGCGTCGCCGAAGGTGAAGATGCCGCCGTCGGCCGCGAGCAGGATGTAGCCGCGGCCCGACGGCGTCGCCGCCATCCCCACGATCGCCGCGTTCAACACGACGCCGTTCATGCCGCCGTACGAATGCGCGTCACCGAACGCGAACACCGCACCGTTCGCGGCGACCAACCAGTAGCCGTTGCCGGTCGCGGTCCGCGCCGACGCGACCACCGGCGAGTTCACCGACGACGCGGTGCCGTACATACCGGCCGAGCCGTAGGTCCGCACGCTGCCGTCGGGACCGACGATCCAGTAGCCCGCGCCCTTGGTGCCGAAGCCGACGGCCTGCCGCCTCGCCGCGAGCACGGCCGCGCCGGGATCGATCTCCCCGTGGCCGTACCACGTGTCGACGCCCGGCGCACCGACGTCGTGCGCCGTCGATTCCAGGATGGACGTCACCGCCGCGGGCGACGAGCGCCCGGTTCTCCGCGATCACGAGGGCGGCCGCGGCGGCCACGTACGGCGCCGCCATCGAGGTGCCGCTGGCAACCGCATAGCTCGACGACGACGTCGACCACGTCGACAAGATGTTGTTGCCGGGCGCGCTGAGGTCGACGTAGCTCCCGATGTTCGAGAACGAGGCCCGGGCGAGGTTCTCGTCGAACGCGCCCACCGCGATGGCCTCCGGGTACGCCCCGGGGTACACGGCGGCGTTCCCGCTCGCGCCGTTGTTCCCGGCCGCGGCCACCACGACCGAGCCCTTGCGCAGCGCGTACTGCATCGCGATCTGGATGCCGGGGGACGCACCGCCGCCCAGGCTGAGGTTGATGACACGGGCGCCGTGGTCGGCCGCCCAGACGATCCCGGCCGCGACGTTCGACGACACCCCGCTCCCGTTCGCGTCGAGCACGCGGACCGGCAGGATGCGCACGCTCGGCGCCGCGCCCGCGATGCCACGACCGTTGTTCACGCGGGCCGCGATGATCCCCGCCACGTGCGTGCCGTGCCCGTCGGGGTCGTAGCGGCCGTCGTTCTGACTGCTGATGTAGTCGATGCCGGGCAGGACGACCGAGCCGAGGTCCTCGTGCAGCGCGTCGACGCCGGTGTCGATCACAGCGACGGTCACGCCCGCGCCGCGAGTCGCCGACCACGCCCGTTCGAACGATGTCCGGTCGAGCGCCCACTGCTGCGAACGCAGGGGGTCGTTCTCGCCCGCGGTGGCCAGCGACCGCTCGGTGACGTCGGTCTCGACGCTGAGGACCGTCGCCCCGGTGGCCGCGACCGTATTCGGTCGCAGCCCCACCGCCGCGGTCCCGCGCACGACGGCGAGACGGCCGTCGGGCGCTGCGGACCATCGACCACAGACGCGGCGCCGACACGACCGGCGGACCGGGCAACGAACTCGTGGTCGGACTGCTCGACGGGACCGGGTGCGTCGCGGCGGTGTTCTCGAGCGAGCCCGACCCGGACCGATGTGTGCACGCGCCGACGACGAAACCGCCGATCGCGAGCGCGAACGCGGCCAGGGTCGCGAGCACGACCATCGAGAGCTTGCGGCGCGCGACACGGTTGGGACTCATCGATTCCTTGCTCCGATACGGACGTTCGCGGCGCAGCAGCCGTGTCCTCGAGCCCCACCTACGGTCGTCTCGGAGCGTGACCCAATCGTCACCGCATCGCGTAACGTGGTCGTGATCGCGCTACGGGCATCTACGCAACATTTGCGGCTACAAGCGGATTCATCCGTCTCCGGCCCGTCGTACTTTCGGTCTGCGTGTCGCCGGGACCCCGCGACTGCGTTCGCTTCCCATCAACCGAAAGAGTCAAGGAGCACGACGCATGGGCCAGACCACGCGGCGGGCTCGCGGGCAGGACGGCAGTACCGCGCAGTCGGAGACGCGCCAGCTCCGCGCCCTGCTCTCGAGCCTGAGCGACATCGTCTTCGTCCGCGACGGCGACGGTGTGCTGACGTATTGCAGCCCGTCGGTGTTCGAAGCACTCGGATACCAACCGGACGAGCTCGAGGGAACGAGCGAGCGCGATCTCGTCCACGGGAGCGACGTCGAGGCCCGCGACAACCTCGTCTCGGGCGCGACGTCCGGCCACGGCCCCATGCCCGCGATCGAGCTTCGCTTCCACGACCGCGACGGCGAGTGGCACTGGTTCGAGGTGATCGAGAGCAACCGCCTCGACGATCCCGACGTCATGGGGATCGTCACCACCGCACGTGACGCCAGCGGGCATCGCGCCGAGAATGCCGAACTGCGGGAGCGCAGCCTGCGCGATCCCCTGACGGCGATCCCGAACCGCATCGCACTGGTGGAACGACTCGACATGGCGTTGACGCGTGCAACCCGGTCGCGCGACGTCGTCGCGGTGTTCTTCTGCGATCTCGACGACTTCAAGCTCGTGAACGACGGGTACGGCCACGAGTACGGCGACCGCGTGCTCGTCGAGGTCGCCCGCCGCCTCGAGGAGCTGCAACGCAAGTCCGACACGGTCGCCCGCATCGGCGGCGACGAATTCGCGGTCGTGTGCGACGGTCTCCACGATCCCGACGAGTCGACGCTCATCGCCTCGCGCATCCATCGCGCGCTCGAGGAACCGATCGTCATCGACGGACGCGAGTGCCTGATCACGACCAGCATCGGCATCGCGACGGTCGACGGCAGCTCGGACGTCGAGATCGACCCCACGATGCTGCTGCGCAACGCCGACGCCGCGATGTACCGCGCCAAGGGCCAGGGTCGTGCGCACTGGCATCGGTTCGACGACGCACTCGTCCAGGAAGCGACCCGCCGCTTCGAGCTCGAGGCCGATCTCGCGCCCGCGCTGAGCCGGGGCGAGTTCGCCCTGCACTACGAACCGATCTACGACGCTCGCCGACCGGACGATCACCGGGGTCGAGGCGTTCCTGCGGTGGGAGCACCCGGACCGCGGGTTCATGCGGACCGGCGACTTCCTCGACATCGCCGAGCAGACGGGGATGATCGTCCCCATCGGCGCTTGGGGACTGCGCGCCGCGTGCGCGCAGGCGGGGCTCTTGCGCGACGCGGGGTGGCCGGGCTGGATGTCGGTGAACCTCTCGGGCCGCGAGCTCGCCGAACCGGGCCTCGCCGACCGCGTGATCGCGGCGCTCGACGAGACCGGCGTCGAAGCCGACCGGCTCTGGTTGGAGATCGACGAAGCGGCCTTGATGCGCGCGAGCCGCGCGGCCACGAAGCAGCTGTTCGCCCTGCGGGAGCACGGCGTGCACGTCGGTCTCGACGGTTTCGGCTCCGCGCACACGCCGTTGCCGAAGCTGCAGCAACTGCCGGCCGACTTCTTGAAGATCGACAGCGCGTTCGTCGCGGAACTCACCGCGAACGGCGAGATCCATCCCGCCGGCTTCGACATGCTCGCCGCGCTCGTCCAGGTGGGTACGACGCTCGGCCTGTCGGTCGTCGCCTCCGGGATCGAGTCGGAGTTGGAGACCGCGCTGCTCGTCGCGTGCGGATGCCAGTACGGCCAGGGCGAGTTGCTCGCGTGCCCGCCGACATCCGATAACAGGGCGAACACACAAATCATGACCCGCGTGCCTGGGCCGTCGAGCCGGAGGCGGATCGGGCCGCGGTCGGAATCCCGTCACGTCAGTCTGCGGGTCGACCGCGACGGTCGCATCGTGCAGTCTCGACCGCGCGCGCTCGACGGCTTCGGCCGGCGCGCATCGGATGTCGACGGCAAGTACGCGTGCGACCTGTTCGCCGCCGACGACGTCCTCACCGCGCTGGCGCTCCTGCACCGCGCGCATCGTGACGGCAGTGTGGAGTCGGTCCAACTCCGGATGCGAACGGCCGACGACGGCGAGTTCCTGGCACGCGTCTCGGCGCGGGGCGCCGACGGGAGCGTGGACGTCCGCATCCGGCCCTGTGACGACACGGAACAGGAGTCGTTCCGTGCCGCGCCGGCACACGGGCGCGGTTCGACCCGCTGACCGGTCTTCCCAATCGTCTGCTCCTGCTCGAACGCGCCCGCCTCGCCATCGCAGCCCGCACCTACACGCTCGTACTGCTCGACATCGATCGCTTCCGCCATCTCGTCACGGTGCTCGGGAACCGGATCGGCGACCGGATCCTCGTGGAGGTGGCCGATCGGCTGGTCGAGGCGACCGCTCCGGATGGCATCGTCGGCCTGTCCGGCGGGCAGTTCGTGATGCTCGTACCCGGAGCGCTCGGCCCGAGCGAGACCGACTGTCTCCTGGCGCGGATTCACACCGTGATCGCAGAGCCCTTCGTCGCGAACGGCGACACGATCGAGCTCAGTGCATGTCTCGGCGTCGCCCACGCCACGACGGCCACGCCGGACGTCGAAGCCTTCCTCGCCGACGGCGAAGTCGCACTCGAGCAGGCGATCTCGCTCGGGCCGGCTCGTGACACGATCTTCGAGCCGGCCTTCCGCCGCCACGCGGTCCGCCAGATCGAGACCCAGCACGACCTCTCGCGCGCCGTCTCCGACAACGAGCTCCGACTCGCGTTCCAACCGATCGTCGAGCTCGGGGACGACACCGTCATCGGCTACGAGGCCCTCGTACGCTGGCAGCACCCGAACCGCGGATTGCTCGCGCCCAAGGACTTCCTCGGTATCGCGCAGCGCACCGGCGCCGGCGCCGCCATCGACGACTGGGTCCTGATCGAGGCCTGCCAGAGGGGCGCCGGCGGAGAGGCACTGGGCAGCACGAGCACGATCTGTGTGAACGTCGCCCCGGAACGTTTCTCGATGGGCGGCTTCGTCGACCGGGTCGAAGCTGCGCTCGCGACGACCGGACTCGATCCCGCGCGCCTCGTCATCGAGATCACCGAGTGGAGCGTGCTCGTCGACGTCGCGGCCGCGCCGCGCCACGCTCAACGCGCTCAACGCGCTCGGAGTCCGCGTCGCGCTCGACGACTACGGCACCGGCTACTCGTCGCTGGCCGACGTCGCGGCACTCGCGGTCGACGAGATCAAGATCGACGCGACCTTCGTGGCCGGCCTTGGTTCGGACCGGGCCCGGACCGCGATCGTGCACGCCATCGTCGGGCTCGGCCACGAGCTCGACATCTCAGTCGTCGCCGAGGGCGTCGAGACCGCGGAACAAGCGGTCTCACTCCGCGCGCTCGGCTGCGAGTTCGGCCAGGGGTTTCATTTCGGGCGGCCGGCGCCATATCCAACAATGCTTGTGGGGAAATCATGACTACCCAACTCGAGATCTCGTTCGTTCGGGGGCTCGATGCTTCCATCAACCTCGTTCCGGCTCCCATTCCCACGCTCAGGCTTTCGGTGCTCGGCAGCTTCCAGTTCTGCGCCGGTGGCACGACGCCACCGCTGCCGAGCGGATCCCAACGGCTGCTCGCGCTGCTCGCGCTCCGCGACCGATCGGTGACCCGGCTGATGATCGCGGGGATCTTGTGGCCCGACTCGAGCGAGCAACACGCCTCGGCGAGCCTGCGTTCGGCGCTCACGCGGCTGCGCGGTGACGCCCGGTCCGCCGTGGAGGTCGCCGACCTCGACCTGAGCCTCGCACGCGACGTCGTGGTCGACATCCGCGAGTCGAAGCGGCTCGCGCACCGCCTGCTCGACTCCGACCCGCCGCACCTGACGAGCCGCGAGGTCGCGGCCGCCGTGGTCTCACTCTCGGCCGACCTCCTCCCCGACTGGTACGAGGAGTGGGTGTTGATCGAGACGGCCGAGTGGCGCCAGCTCCGCTTGCACGCGCTCGAGGCGCTCGCTGACAACCTCACCGCCGAAGGCCGGTGGGCGGAGGCGATCTCCGCCGCGCAGGCCGCCATCCGGGGCGAGCCGTTGCGCGAGACGTCGCACGCGGCACTGATCCGCGTGTTCCTCGCCGAGGGCAACCAGACCGAGGCGCTCGGGCAGTTCGAGCGCTACCGCGCGCTGCTCCACAACGAGCTCAGCCTCGATCCGACACCGAACATCGCGAACCTCGTGTCGTCGATCGGGCGCCGGCGGACCGACCGCCGGCTGACCGATCACGCCGTGCGCGAGCGATCAGTGCCGTCACTGACCGACGAGGACGCGTTCCAGCTCGGGGCGGATCTCGAAGAGGATCTGGCTCACCCGCGACTCGGAGATCCCGAGCGTGGCGCCGATCTCGTCCATCTTCACACCGGCCATGCGCTGCGAGATGATCCACCGAGTGCGCTCCGGCATTCTTTGCGTCGCGTACGCGAACGCGTCGGCCGCCTCGATCTCGGCGAACGCGGGATCGCCCTCGCCGATCGATCTCGAGCCGGAGGTCGAGCACGTCCGCGTCGTTGATGTTCGAGCGCCGCTCGTAGTTCTTGCCGCTCGGGCGGCCCGACCGCCGGCGCATCGCGTCGATGAGCCGGAACTTCAGGTTCCGGTTCACGTACTTGAGCCAGGGCGACTCGGGCCGGTAGGTGTCGGCCAGGTTCAACAGCCCGGCGAGCGCCTCGGCCTCGATTTCCTCCCGCAACCCGAATATCCCATGGTCCCGGCAGTACGTGCTGACGATCAACTTGGCGAGCGGGATCGCTTCTTCGACCAGCGCATTGCGCCGGGCGAGATCCGGGGCGGGATGCACCGGCTCGGGGGTCAGGGCGACGGACTCGGCGGGAATCGGAGCGATTGCGGCAGTCATGACAGCAGAGGCCTTCGACGCGGGGTCGGGCTTCGCCGGCGGCGAGGTCCGTGACGACCACCATCGCCTCGCCCGTGTGACCAGCGCGTGACCCGGGTGTCACCGAACGCGCCGGTCCCGGCCCCGCCGAAGGCTCGTCGTGCCGCGTCGGCTTCGGGTCAGACGTACTTGCTGCAGTCGTAGCGCGTCTGCGCGACGACCTTGCCGTTCTGCACGTATCGCACCAGGACGGATTTCGCGGGCCTGACGACCGGCTTGAGGAGCATCGGCGGCTCGCACGCCGACTTGATCCGGCTGCTCGACAGCTTGCCGAGCCCGACCGCGGCCGCCGTGGTCAGGCTCTGGGTCGCCCCTGAGGAGACCGCTCCCACCACGTCGACGTTCACCGTCGGATCGGGCTTGCGCAGCGGCGACCCCGTGTACTGCGGCCGGAACCAGATGGGCAGCAACGCCCACAGGTAGATCAGTCCCGGAATCAAGATCGCCAGCCGCAACACCCGTTTCACGGCGGTCAGTGTCGCATCCGGCGCGCGCGAATTTGGTGGCAAACGCGTCCTGGAGGCCCCGCCGTCCCTAGAGTCTCCGCCATGACGGGCCACACCGGCCATCGGGCGAGCCACCGCACGGGGACGAGCATCGGAGCGCTCACCCGCCGGGATCGCTACCGGGAAGCGACGCTGAGCCGCAAGATCGAGGACGAGTACGGAAGCCTCGACCTCACCTCGTCCCGGCGGCGCCGCCGGCGCCATCTCCGCGCGGCGCGCCGCCACGAGCGCGCGCTCGCCGCGCAGCGCCGCCGGCCGCAGAGCGCGCTCGTCGGACTCGGATTCGCCCTCGCGGCCGCGCTCGTCGTGCTCGTGGTCGCGGGCGCGCCGTCGACGCTCGCGATCGGGGCGGCCGTGCTGCTCGCGGTCGACTGGTCGGTGATCCGGCGGCGGCGGCGACTGCTCCGCCGGCCGTGAGCGAGTCGTCCGGAACGCTCAACAGCTCGGCAGACGGTGACGATCGCGGCGCAACGACCGGCGTTCGCGTTCGCTCAGCCCGCCCCACACGCCGTGTGCGACCCGCAATCGCAACGCGAATTCGAGGCACTCGCTCCTGACGGAACACCGCGCGCACACCTCCTTGGCGTCGCGGACCGACTCGCCCCGCGCGGGGAAGAAGTCGACCTCGCCCGCGTCGTGCGCGCACTCGGCGAGATCCTGCCAACCGGTCGGCAGATCTTCTGCGAACAACAACATGGAGTCGGGATCGGTGCGGGCGCGAGATCGCATACGGCCGATTGTCCGCCGTCGGCCCTGTGGGGAAGAAGAGGACAAGGGTGTGACTTGCCTGTTGATAACCCGGTCCGCCGTCCACAACCGCGCCGACCAGGACCGATGCGACGCCCGGGGCCCAACCCGTACCCGCCGGACGCACCGTCCTGCACAGATTCCTCACTTCTCTCACAGGTCGCTTTCATCGACGTTGTGGATACTGGCGCCCGGTCTCGGATCTCGGTCGGTTCTTTCGCACCCCGCCCCGCAGGGAACCGACCGAGGCCGAGCACCGATCCGCCGACAGAGCGACAGGGGCACGTTCGGTGCAACAGGTTCCCGACGAATACGCGTGGATGCTCCGGGGAGACTGCCGGGGCGCGGACACCCGCGCGTTCTTCCCGTCGAACGGGCTCGGGGTGGAAGCGGCCCAACAGGTCTGCCGCGAGTGCCCGGTGAAGGAACCGTGCCTGGAGTACGCGCTGCAGCATCACATCGAGCAGGGCGTGTGGGGCGGCGCGTCGGAACGGGAGCGGCGTCGCATCCTGCGCAGCCGCCGGCGGGCGGGCGCGGTTTCCGGTTGAGTGTTCAGCCGATGACGTCGGCCTGGACGAGCACACGGCCGTAGCCGCGTTCGAGCGCGATTCCCCGCGCGATTCGCACGAGCCGTTCGATCTCGGACGCGTCCTGTGCTCGGTTGCGGGCGTGGAGCACCCGGGCGCTGAGCATCATCGACTCCGCGACCCAGAACGGCGCGTCGATGCGCTGCGACGTCAGCGTCGCTTCCTCGAAGTGCTCGAGCGCGCGCCCGGCGCGGCCGAGAGCGCCGTCGATGCAGCCGAGCCAGTAGTGCACGGGGCCGAGGACGGCCCCACCGGCTCCGAACACGGCGACGTGCTCGGCACACGGGGCGAGCAGCTCGTCCGTCATCGTCAGGAGATCGCGATCCCGAGCGGCGCCAGCGACACCTGCGAACAGCGCGACCGCGGCGAGCCAGAACACGTCGCGCGGGAGCGACGCACCACCCTCGCCGAGGGACTGGCGTGCGATCAGCGCCGCGCGCTCGGTCTGACCCATCTCGGCGTAGACCACGGCGAGCAGCGCGGCACCGGCCCGGAAGACCGAGCCCGCGGCACCGCCGCCGAGCTGGCGGAGGTTGGCCAGCTCCTCGGCGAGGCGCGCCTGTTGGAACCGGACGACGAACCGCTGCAGACACGTACGCGCCCGCGGCCGTCTGCTCGAGCTCACCGCCGCGTAACGCGGCGCCGCGCGCGAGCTGTTCGCCCACCACGAGGTCGCCGTGCAGGGTCGCCTGCGTCGCGCGCAGCGCCGTCGCCCAGTACACGTCGCGTGGGCTGCCGAACTCGACCGCCGTGCGCTCGTACTGATCGAGGCCGGCGTCGAACTCCGCGACCATCGCGTTCTCGATGAGGTCGCTCAACACTGATCGGTGGATCAGGAGCTGGAGCTCACGCGGGCCGCCCGCGGCGGTGACGTCCCGCAGCGCGTCCGATCCGATCTGCAGGCGCTCCCGGCGCGCCTCGGGCTGGTGCGTGTACCAACGATGCAGCGCGAGCTGCGCGGTCGCGCTCGCTCTCGGGTCGTCGAGCTGGGCGGCGAGCGCGACGGCATGGCGCGCGAGGTCGCCCTCGCGCTCGGGGTCGGCGTAGTAGAGATCCGACGCGATCCCGTTGAGGATCTCGACGCGGCGGACCGCGTCGTCGCCGATGCCGACGAGCGCCTCTTCGAGGAGCGGCAACGCCGCGGGCGAGAACTCGGCGCCCTTGCTCCACGGTCCGTCGGCCGCGAGCGCGACGTCGGCGAGCAGCGCGGGATCGCCCCGCCCGACGCGCACGGTCGGCGGCCGAAAGGAACGCGTCGCGCGCCGGCACGAGCCGACCGTCGTTCGCGTACGCGCGACCGAGCCGGAGCAACACCTTCCCGGTGTCGGGATGCGTCGACTGCTCCCCGCCGCGGAGGCGGAGGACCTGCTCGTACCAGCGGGCCGCCTCCGCGAACGCGAACCGGGCCGCGGCGTCGTCGCCCGCCCGCGCGGCACACGCGGCGGCCTGCGCGTCGAACCCGAGCGGGGCCGCCTCTCCGTAGTGCCGTGCGAGGTCGACGCACCGGCGCGGTCGCGCGGCGTCGGCGAGCTCGATCGCCTCGCCCGCGCGCCGGTGCAGGACCATGCGCCGGTCGGGATCGATCGATGCGTACACGGCATTGCGGGTCAGCATGTGCGGGAAGAGGTACAGCTCGACATCGCGGTAGTCCTCGACGAGGAGTCGGGCGGCAAGGCTCTCCTCCAGCGCTTCGAACACCACGTCGTTCGGGACGTCGCACATGCCGGCAAGCAGGTCGATGGCGATGTCGCGACCCAGCACGGCCGCGGCTTCGAGCACTTCGCGGCCCCGGTCGCTCAGGCGGTCGAGGCGCCGCGCGACGAGCGTGCGCACACCCGCGGGCGCGATCGTGGCAAGCGTCTGCGCCAGGTCGCGCTCGTCGCTCTGTTTCTCGGGTTCCTCGTCGAGCTCGCGCAGCAACTCGCGGAGGAAGTACGGGTTGCCGCCGGTGAATTCCTGCAACGAGCCGGTCGCGTCGATGATCGCGGGCATCGTCTCGGGCCGGGCCGCCGACCGCACGAGCGACCGCACCTCGTGGTCGCCGAATCCCGGGAGCGGGAGCGTCGTCGTGCTTGCGCGAGGCGCGAGGCGTTCGATCAGCTCGGCTCGCTCACCGATGACCTCGTCGTCGCGCAGCGTCGCGACCATGAGCAGACGGTCGAGCCGGGGATGCCGGAGCAGGTACCGCAGGAGTGCGAGCGTCGGGCGGTCCGCCCAGTGGAGGTCCTCGATGACGAGCACGATCGGTGCCGGAGCAAAGCGTTCGAGCGTGGTCGCGACGGCGTCGAACAGTTGCAGGTGCGCGCCCGGCGCGTTGGCGTCGGAGAGCTCTCCCGCCAGCGGACCGGACGCAAGGTCCGGAAGCAGCAGGCGCAACACGGCCGGGAGCGCGGCGCGCGCCGGGTCGTCGAGGCCCTGCACCAACGCGCCCAGGATCTCGCGCGACGGGTTGGTAGTCGCCGGCCGAATCCGGATCGCAGTACCCGACCAGCGGAACCCCACCCGCGCGCCGCAGCCGCAGGCAGTACTCATCCACCAAGGTGGACTTGCCGATGCCGGGCGGACCGACGACCAGGGCCGACCGGCGTTGGCCCGCAGCGGACTCGTCGTAGAGCTTGCCCAGACGCCCGAGCTCCGCGCGCCGCCCGATGAAGCGGATGCTCGACCAACGGCGCGGCATCGCTGCCGCCGCTGTCCGCGACGCGGCGAAGTCGAGGTTCGAACGCTGCAGCAGCACGTCCTCCTCGAGCCGGCGGAGCCGGGCCGACGGCGCCAGTCCGAGCTCCTCGTCGAGCCGGCGCGCCAGCTCTGCGTAGACGCGGCAGAGCGTCGGCCTGGCGATCGCTGCGATACAGGGCGCGCATGAGGTTCTCGGTCAGACGCTCACGCAGAGGATGTTCTTTGATCGCCGCGGTGAGCACGTCGACAACGAGCGCGTGGTCGCCGAGCGCCAGGCGCACATCCGCCAACTCCTCGATCGCGACGAGCTTGAGCTCTTCCAGCCGCGCGATCTCCGACCGGACGGCGCTCAGGTCGCGGGCATCGTTCAAAGCCGGGCCGCGCCAGAGATCGAGGGCCTCGGTCAACAACGGCACCGCGGCGGCGGGCTCCCCGCAACCCCCGACCTCCCGGGCGAGGACGATCAGCCGCTCGAAGCGCTGCACGTCGAGCTCGTCGGGCTCGACCCGCAGCAGGTACCCGTGCGGGCCTGCGGGTAACCGGCCGCTCGGTGCGGTCGGGATCGCGTTCCAGCTCGAGCACCTGACGGAGCCGGCCGATGTGCACGCGCAGCGCGGTCGCGGCGCTGGGCGGCGGTTCGCCTTCCCAGAGCTCGTCGATCAGCTCCTCGGCCGGTACCGGACGGTTCGGCCGCATCGCCAGCAGCACCAGGAGCTGGCGCGGCTTGGCCCCAGGCAACGAAACCGGTGAACCGTCGTGACGGACCTCGGTAGGACCGAGGATTCGAAGCTCCACAGGCGCCCCCGCGTTTGCACGCGGGACCGACGGTACACCGTCGCGCGTGTCAGCGGCTTTACGGACATTTTACGGCTCTCCCGTAAGAACGGTCCCGACGGACGAATATGGCGTCCGTAGCAGTCCGACTGTGCCCGTGACCGCCCACAGTTCGAGATCGGTGATGTGAATGGTTCCCAGTAACGCCCTCGTGATGGCCGCGAACACCGCGCTCTCAAACCCGGATTTCCGAGACAGTCTGAGGCAGATGCATGCCGCGGGCTACCCCTTGGTCGACATGGTCGAGGCCCTGGGTCTCGAGGACGACCTGACGCAGCGCATCCGCCAGATCCTGCTCGACCTCCCGGCCGACGTCGTCGCCGGGATCCGCAAGGCGACGCTCGAGATGCTCGACTCCGGCAACTTCGTGATGCCGCTCGAGTGCTCGGTCACGGACTCGGAGCTCGACCAGGGCACCCCCGTGAACATCCAGGTCGCGCCCGTGAAGGGCATCGAAACCATCCGCGTCCAACCGGCCGTGAACTGACGTGAGTCTCCCGGCCGCAACCGCAGGAATCATCGAGATGAGCGAGACGCCGCAGGGACCGGAACTCGCGCAACCTCGCGCCACGTCGTTCTCGCCGGAGCCCGCGACGAACCCGATCCGCCTGTTGCTCGTCGACGACAAGGTGATCGTGCGCGAGGGTGTGCGCGCACTGCTCGAACTCGAGCCCGGGCTGCACGTCGTCGCGCAGGCCGCGTCGGTGAGCGAGGCGGAGGCGCTCGCGCCGAAGGTCCGGCCCGACGTCGTGATCACCGACGCCGTGCTCCCCGATGCCCGCGGCGACGAGGTCGTCGTCCGGCTGCAGCGCGGCTACGCACACGCGGCGATCTTCGTGCTCGTCGACCGCGAGTCGGCCCGCATCGCCGCGCCGATCCCCACCCGCCCGGAGGGCGGAGTCCAGGGCTACGTGCTGAAGACCGCGACCGCGGCGGAGTTCCTCTCCGGTCTGCGCACTGTCGCCCAGGGCGTGCACTACGTGCACCCCGCGTTGCGTTCGGAGATCGGTTCGGCAGCGGTGTGGCCGGTGCGCGAGCACTCGGCCGCCCCCGAGCCGGTCAGCGAAGAGGAGCAGGGCGACCGTGCCGCGTTCGACGCGTTGACCGAGAAAGAGCGCGAGGTCATGGACCTGCTCGTACTCGGGCACACGAACGCCGAGATCGCGGTGATCTCGAGGGTCAGCCTGCGCACCGTCGAGGCCCGCCGGGCGCGCGTGCTGCAGAAGCTCGGCGTGCGTACGCGCGCCGACCTCGTCCGCGTCGCCCGCCGCCTCTCCTGACCTCGCTCGCACCGGTCGCCCGCGACCGCGTGTGCCGTCGCGGAACCTTGCCTCCGCGCGTCCCGGCGCGGTAGACGCTGACCCGCGCCGCCGAACGGCCGGCGCGACGCGCACGGGAGAGGGCGACACATGGAACCGATCAAGATCGGGTGGCTGGGCTCCGCGCTCGACGGGCCCGACGGCGGATACGACCGTATCCATCGCCTCGCGTTCGACGAGGCGACCGAGGCCGGGCTGCTCGACCGGCCGGTCGAGTTCGTGCTGCATCCCGAGAACGGTTTGCCCCAGGGTTCGGCCAAGAACGCGACCGACGGGTTCCGCTTCCTCGTCGACGAGGGCTGCATCGGTGTCGCGGGCGCGTACAGCTCCGACAACGCGATCACCGTCGGACCGCTCGCGAACGAGCTGCAGGTCCCACTGGTCAGCTGGTGCGGGACCGAGCGACTGCAGGGCGACTACTGCTTCCGGCTCGGGAACGGCGACTGCGGAGGCGACGCCGCGCTGGTCGTCGCGTGGCTGGAGCAACGGGGACACCGGCGCGTCGCGGTGCTGAGCGAGATCTCGCCGAACGGCGAGGAGTACTTCCGCTATTTCCGCCAGGAGTGCCGCCGGCGGGGCGTGAGCATCGCGGCGGTGGAGACCGTGAGCCAGAGCCCGGAGAACCTCGCGACGAATCTCGACAACCTGCGCCGCGTCGAGCCCGACGCGCTCGTCTACATGGGCTACGGGATGCTCGCCGCCAAGGGGCTCCTGCGCGCCGCGCTCGACGAGCTGGCGTGGGACCCGCCCCGCATCATGGGCACCGCGTTCATGTTCTACCTGATGGGCTTCGACAAGTTCGAGGGTTGGGTCGGCGTCGACCAGTTCGACCCGCGCAACCCGCTCGTCGACGGCTTCCACGAACGATTCGTCGCGCGCTACGGGCAGGACCCGCCGCTGTGGCCCAATGCAATCCCGGTGCTCGCGTACGACACCGCGCGTGTGCTCGTCGAGGGACTCTTCCGCGCGCCGATCCTCTCCGGACCCGGACTCAAGGCCGGGCTCGAGTCGATCCGCTTCATGTCGAGCACGACGGGCGGTGCGCGCACGCACATCGCGTGCTCACCGTACGAACACGGCATGTTCCGCGGCGACTGGCTCCTCTACGGCCGGGTGCACAACGGCGCGCTGGAGTTCGAGGGCCTGTTCGGGCCGTGACCTCGGAGCGACGCTTCCGTCCGGAAGTGTCTCTCAGGTGGCGCGGCCCGGCTTGGCCGACATCGACGCGCCATTGCGGGCGATCGCGCGCCGCACGACCGGGTCCTCGCGGCTGAACCGGCTCGCGTCGCGCACCGCACGCATCTCGCGCAGCGAGCCGAACGCCTCGTCGAGCTCACGCTCGACGACCTTCAGCCGGTTCTGATCCGCGGGAGTGAGACCGAAGCTCTGACCGGAACGGATGAAGAGCGCGGCCCGCTCGGCGGCGAGACGGTTGAGGTTGCGTTCGATGGTGCCGCGGTCGGTGTTCATGCGAAGACTCCAAAGTCTCGTCAGCTGTGCGTCGTGCGGAGGGGTGATCGGACTGCGCTGATCAGGATTTCGTGCGCACGGTGGCGTTCGCCGGTTCGGCCGACACGCGATACAGGCGCGCGCCGTCGATCTCGCTGTAGTACACGTCGCCCGTCCGGTGCGCGAGGGTCTCGCCGGACTGCGCGGCGATCAGCCAGCCGTGCGACTCGTGTGCCCAGACGCGATCTTCGCCCTCTTTGAAGAAGTCGCGCCGTCCCGGAGCGTGAGCGACGAGTTCATCATCAACGGCTGAGTAGAGATAGCGCATGCAGGATTTATATTAGCACAGGAATACCGGAATCAGATTGCTACTATTTCGGGTCGTGACGCAGTGGAGCTTCCTCACGAACCATGCCCGGGCGCTGCTCTGCATCGCGCACGATCCCGAGCTCCGGCTCCGGGACCTGGCGGCGGCGCTCGACGTGACCGAGCGCAGCGCGTACGCGATCGTGGCCGACCTGACCGACGCCGGGTACGTGCTCAAAGAGCGCGACGGTCGCCGCAACCGCTACTCGATCCAGCACGACATGCCACTGCCCGACTCGATCGAACGCCGGCGGACAGTGGGCGAGATACTGCACCTGCTCGTCGGGACCCCGCTCAGGAAACGCTGAGCGCAAGCCGTAGACTGTAGGGAGCTTCTTCTTCGCCGGGCAGATGGTTCGCCGACCGGGGCTCAGAACGGTCGCACCGCACATGGCTGGCACGCTCGCCACCGCTCCGGAAGTCGAACTGCCGATGCTCGTCGCCGCGCCCGAGGGCGAACGGCACGCCGGGTGCGCGGTGTCGAAGCTCCGTGTGCTCGAGGCCGTCGGCCGCCGCTCGTTGCCGTCGCTGGTCGAGGCGACCGTGGTGCCCGCGGTGCTCTTCTACGTGTTCTTCACGACCCTCGGCCCGACCCCCGCCATGCTCGCGGTGCTCGTGTGGTCGTACGGCGCAGTGGTCCGGCGCCTCCTCGGCGGGAACGGCATCCCCGGCATCCTGCAGCTCGCGGTGATCGGGCTGACCGTACGCACGATCGTCGGCATCCTCAGCGGAACCTTCATGTACTTCCTGCAGCCCGTGGCCACCACACTCGCGCTCGCAGTCGTCTTCTTCGGCTCGTTGATGTTCGGCCGGCCGATGATCGCCCGCATGGCGTCCGACTTCTGCCCGCTCGCGCCCGAGATCGCATGCCGGCCCGGTGTCGTACGTCTCTTCAGCGGGCTCACCCTGCTCTGGGCCGGTGTCCATCTCCTGAGCGCGGCCACCACGTTCACCTTGCTCGTCAGCCTGCCGACGACCACCTTCGTCGCGGTGAAGAGCTTCGTCAGCCTCGGCATCACGATCACCGCCATCGTGCTCACGGTCTCGTGGTCGATCCGGACCGCGAAGGCCGAGGATCTCGTGTTCGCCCGCGTCCCGCTCTAGTTTTCGGGCTTCCATGAGAAGCCTGCAGGTGCAGTTCACGATCGACGACCTCACGGCCGGCGAGCGCATCGCATCCGAGCTCCTGCGCGAGCACCTCGTCGCGTGCGCGCAGACGATCGGACCCGTGACGAGTCGCTACTGGTGGAACGGTTCGATCGAGCAGGCGCGGGAGTGGCTGTTCGTGTGCAAGACGACGTCGGCGCGCATCGACGAGGTCGTCGAACGCATCCGGGCGCAGCATCCCTACGAGGTTCCCGAGATCGTCGCGTCCGAGATCACCGCCGGCTACGCGCCGTACGTGGAGTGGATCGTGTCGGAGACTCAGACGCCGCCGAATACCGCGCGTTCGTAGACGGCGACGTGCGCGTCGACCGAGGACGCGACGTCGAATCGCGCGCGCCCGCTCCCGCCCGGCGCGTCCGAGACCCGCCGCGAACGAAGGATCGGAGAGCATTTCGTCGACGAGCGCGGCCAACCCGTCGGCGTCGCCCGGCGCGAACAGACGGGCCGCGTCGCCCGCGATCTCGACGTGCGGCGGGATCGCGGTCGCGACCACCGGTCGCCCGTGCGCGAGACCCTCGAGCACGGTGAGCCCGAAGCCTTCGTAGATCGACGCGCTCAGGACGACTGCCGCGTCGTCGTACAACGCGTCGAGGGTCGCGTCGGGAACAGACCCGAGCACGACGACGCCGGGCCGTTCGAGCATCCACGCGTCCTGCTTCGGCGGCCAACCGATCGCGCCCGCGACGACGAGTGACACGTCAGGATGGCGGGCCCGCACGCGTTCGAACGCGGCGAGCATGGTCGCGTGGTCCTTGCGCGGCTCGACCGTTCCCGCGGCGAGCAGGTACGGACGGCACACGCCGAGCCGCCGGAGGAGATCGTTCTCCCGGCGATCAGTTGTGTCGGTCGACGGGCGGAACGCGGCGACGCGGACGGCGAGCGGGACGCAGTGCAGCCGGCTGCGATCGAAGCCCTCGCGCAGCAACTCACGGCGCGTGAACTCCGACGGCACGATGATCGCCCGGGCTTCGCGCCGCGCGAGCGCGAGTCCCCGTTCGTGGAACCGGACCCCGTGCGGCGTGCATGTCTCGGGATGGCGCAGGAACGTGACGTCGTTGACGGTGACGACGAGCGGACCCGCGCAGGGCGGAACCGCGAGGCTGGGCGCGTGGCACACGTCGACGTCGAGGTCGATGCGCGGGTGGCGGAACCGGTGCCACTGCGCGTAGCGCAGCCGCGGCGAACCCGGCCCGAGGCTGCGGAACTCGAACGCGGCGGGATCGAGCGAATCGGCCGCGCGCGTGCGGAACCGGCGCTGGGCCCGGCGCGACCCCGACGCGAACGCCACGAGCTGGGCCCGCGCGGGAAGCTCGGCGCACAGCATCTCGGTGACGCGCCCGATCCCGCCGGGCACCCGCTGGAACAACTGCCCCACATGCAGACCGACGCGCATGCGTCTATGACGTTTCCCGGCGGCCGCAGGATCCAACTTCGGCTTCACCGCAGTCAGGCCACGCACGTGTCGCGAACACCGCCAACCGGTGGTCGTGCGTGCCGATCGAGGTGTCGAAGGTTCCCGCGCAGGTGACGAGCGTGAGATGGGCGCGGCCGTCCTTGGCGCGCTGGGGCGTCGTCCCCGCGACCGGGCCGACGCCGTAGATCTGGGTGAGGACGTCGGGCCGGCGGGCCTGCGCGAGCGTGAACGAGACCGAGCGCGTGACGGCGAACCGGACATCGAGCGCGCGGCGCGTGTCGTGCACCACGATGAGGTCGCCGGGCTTCAACTTGTCGATGTGCCCGAACACGCCCTGCGTCCCCCGCGGCCCGTTGATGTGACCCGCGATCACGGCTGTGCTGACGACACCGGGGATCGCACTCCCGCGGTACCAGAACGCGGTCGCCCACACCGGGTCGTTCGCCGGTCCTTCGGGCGCGTCCATGACGTCGCCCGCGGTCACACCGACGCCCAACACTTGCGCGGTGACCCCGATCGACGGGATCTGCAGCACCAGCGGCACCGGAACCGGACCGGCCCGCAGGCTGAGGTCCTTCGCGAACAGCGAGGCGGGGACGGGCGGGTCGGGTACCCGCACCGGCTCGCGTACGGACGGCTTCGAGGTGGTCGTCGCCACGATCGTCGCCGGGGTCGTGGACGCGACCGCAGTGACCTCGCGGGATGTGTGACCACACCCCGCGAGGAACGCTGCCACGGCCATCGCCGACATCGAGAGCAGCAGCCCGGTGGAAGCAGGCGGCCTCACCGACACCGGCGATGGATCACGGACCCGGGCGCCGGGCCCTGCGCCGATCCGCACGGCGCTTCATGATCAGACCGGCAGTGCCCGCGCCGACCACACCGGCGAGCGTCGCGGCGGGCCACGGGAATTCGTGAGCCGGCGACGGCGCGACACCGGTGACGGGCGGACCGACGAGGCCGACGGTCAGACCCAGCGTGGTGGTCGTCGCCGCGCCTCCGGCGCCGCCGCCCGGAACGGTCGAGAACGTACCGCCGCCCGGAGTCGTGCTCGGCGAACCCGAACCGGCACCGGGGGCGATCGTGGTGGTCGGAGCCAGCGCGGTCGCACAGGTGGGGGTCGTGAAGTGGTCGTTGATGAGTGTGACCTCGCCGTTGCGGGCGAGCGCGCGTCCGTGGACGGTCACGTCGGCCTGCATGAAGACCGACGTCAGGGCGAGGATGTTGCCGACGAACGTCGAGCCGCTCCCGAGCGTCGCCGAGCTGAGGACCTGCCAGTAGACGTTGCATTCCTGCGCACCGTTGATCAGGCTCACGACGCTGCCGGACCCGGTGATGAGCGACGAGTCGGTCTGGAAGACCCAGACCGTGTTCGGGTCGCCCTGCGCGTTGAGGGTCAGCGTCCCGGTCAGGCTGAGCGGTCCCTTGGCCGTCGCCGCGTAGACGCCGCCGACGAGCGTGCGCCCCGAGAGATCCGACGGGGTTGTCGCGGTGAGGGTCGGCCGGAGATGCGCGTTGTCGTACGCGGCGGCCAGGTCGAGCTGCGCCTGCGCCGCACCGCCGTTGTCGACGACGCCGGGCGCGATCACGTCCCCGGGCGGGAAGCCCGTGATCGCCGGGTTCGGACTGGTGCCGAGGTTTTGGTGCATCGTCGAGTTGCCGGTGTTCGTGACTCCCTGGCCCGCGAGCACCGAGTAGTTGCCCGCAGTGCCGAGCGGCACGTTGGAGACGATGGCCGCGCCGGAGGGGGCCGCGAATACGAGGGCGATGGCACCGGCGATCGTCAGCGCGACAAGCGTCGCACCACCTCGGCCGGACATCGCGAAGGGCTTTTTCATGACGACCTCGATTCGGAGGCAGAACACCGGGTTCCGCGGCTACGACTCGTTCGTCAACTCGACCAGCCGAGATTTGTACAAACTTCGTGACGTCTCGCGCGGCGCGTGCTGTAAACAACGCGCTACGCGGTCGGGTTAGCCCGGCGACAAGAACCCGGCCGCCTGCAGCGCCTGCTGCCCGGACCCGCTCACGATCTCGTCGACGAACGCCTCCGCGGCCGGAAGGTGCTTCGACGCCCCCGAGCGCGGCGATCGGGTACGTCGCGAGGACATTCTGCGCGTCGGGGATCGCGATGCCCGTCACCTTGGCGCCCGCGCCCTTCACGTCGCTCACGTACACGACGACGGCGTCGGCCTCACCGAGGATGAGCTTGGCGAGGGTCGACTTCACGTCGAGCTCGTTCGACGCAGGCTTCGGCGCGGGCAGCCCGGCCTTGGTGAAGGCCTGCCGGGCGTACTTCCCGGCGGGGACCGAGGTGTCGGCCAGCACGAGCGTGATCCCGGGCTTCTCCAGGTCGGCGAGCGTCGCGATGTGCTTCGGGTTCCCGGGCGCGACCGCGATCTCCAGCAGGTTGCGCGCGAACGTCTTCGGCGTCTGGACCAGGCCCGCGTCGACGAGCTCTTGCATGTTGGAGGTGTCGGCCGAGGCGAAGACGTCGGCGGGGGCACCCTGTTGGATCTGGGCGACGAGGGCCTGGGAGCCGGCGAAATTCAACGTCAGCGAAAGGGCCGAATTGCCCGCCGCCAGGTTCGCCTTCTCGATCTCGAACGGTTTCGTCAACGATGCCGCCGCGAATACGTTGAGGGCGCCGGCGAGCCTCGAGCCCGTCGCGGTGGTCGGACCGGAACTCGCCGGGGAGTCGGACGCCTTGCCGCTGCTCCCGCAGGCGGCGAGCAGGAGCACGAGGGCACCGGCGACGGCCGCCGCTGCACGACGTGAACGACGGGACATCGACACCCCCTGTAGTCAAGATCGGACTAGTGGCAAACTAGCCGCTTCCGAGGAGAGGAGCCTGAAGGCATGACCGTGAAGGTGCACGACAAGCTGTTCATCGGCGGGGAGTGGGTCGACCCGTCGACCAAGGACCTCATCGAAGTGATCTCCCCCGTGACCGAAGAGGTCATCGCCACCGTGCCCGAGGCGTCGACCGACGACGTCGACCGCGCGGTCGCAACGGCTCGGGCCGCGTTCGACGACGGCGAGTGGCCGCGTATGAAGCCCGAGGACCGCATCGCGGTGGTGCAACGCTTCTCCGACGCGTACATGGCGCGCCTCGGCGACATGGCCGAGATCATCACGGCCGAGATGGGATCTCCCATCACCTTCTCGAACCTCGGCCAGGCCCCGGCCGCGTGGATGATGCTCAACACGTTCATCGGCCTCGCCCAGCAGTTCCCGTGGGAAGACGTGCGCACGGGCATGCTCGGCACCGACGTGATCGTCCGCTCCGAGCCGGTCGGTGTCGTCGCCGGCATCGTGCCGTGGAACGTGCCGCAGTTCGTGACGATGGCCAAGCTCGGCCCCGCGCTGCTGACCGGCTGCACGATCATCATCAAGCCCGCACCCGAGACCCCACTCGACTCGTACCTCATGGCCGAATTGCTCGAGGAGGCCGGCATCCCCAAGGGCGTCGTGTCGATCCTGCCCGCGGGGCGCGAGGTCGGGGAGCACCTCGTGCGCCACCCCGGCATCGACAAGGTCGCGTTCACCGGCTCGACCGCGGCCGGCCGGCGCATCGCGTCGATCTGCGGGGAGCAGCTGAAGCGCGTGAGCCTCGAGCTCGGCGGCAAGTCGGCGGCCATCATCCTCGACGACGCCGACCTCGCCGCGACGGTCGAGGGCCTCAAGATGGCGTCGCTCATGAACAACGGCCAGGCGTGCGTCGCCCAGACCCGCATCCTCGCCAGCAAGCAGCGCTACGACGAGGTCGTCGACGCGGTGACCACGATGGTCGGCGGGCTCGCGGTCGGCGACCCGGCCGAAGCCGCCACCGAGATCGGCCCGCTCGTGGCCAAGCGCCAGCAGGAGCGCGTCGAGAAGTACATCGCGCTCGGCCAGGAGGAGGGCGCCAAGGTCACGGTCGGCGGCAACGGCCTCCCCGACGGCGTCGACCGCGGTTGGTTCGTGCAACCCACCGTGTTCGCCAACGCCACAAACGACATGCGCATCGCTCGGGAGGAGATCTTCGGGCCGGTGCTCGCGGTGATCCCGTACGACGACGTGAACGACGCGGTGCGCATCGCCAACGACAGCGAGTACGGACTCGCGGGCTCGGTGTGGACGAACGACATCGACCAGGGCATGGACATCGCCCGCCGCGTCCGGACCGGTACGTACGCGGTGAACCAGTACACGATGGACTTCGTCGCCCCGTTCGGCGGCTACAAGGCCTCGGGCGTCGGCCGCGAGTTCGGCAAGGAAGGCATCGAGCACTACGTCGAGCTCAAGACGATCATCCCGCCCGGCGGCGGGATCGGCGCCGCGAGCTAACCGGGGGTCCCGAGCTCGCGGACGCGCCGTTCGCGCAGCTCGGCCGGGTCGATCAGACTGCAGTTGTCGCAGAGCTGACTGCCTGTGGTGCGGAACCACAGGCAGCAGCTCGTGCGATCCCAGTACCAACCGTCGCGGCCGTCGCGTTCGACGACGGTGAAAGCGCCGACCCCGGCGAACGCGGGGCTGCACGCGGTGATGAAGGTCTCGGCGCGGTCGCGCACGCGGGCACGGTCGGCGCCGGGGCCGCTCGACTCGACCACGCGGAACGCGACGGCCGCGGCCGCGGCAATATCGGCCCACAGGAGCCGTTCCCCGACGGGGAACCGGTCGTGCACCGCGTCGACGAACCGCGCGAGGTGACCGTCGAGCAACTCGCACGCCAGCGCGTCGGCATCGAGGCTCCGCACGCGGTCGTGGAGGTACGCGACCGCGGTCGGGCGGGGTTTGTCGATGCGGACCGCGGTCGCCGCGGGCGCGACGTCGGGCACCGGCAGGTCGAGCGCGTAGGCGGCGAGCGCCGTGCCCGCGAGCCGGAACGCGTACGCCTCGGTGAAGAGCGATGCCGCGACCATGTCGTCGTCGGTGCCGAAGCCCGGCTTCGTCCGGAGCACCACACGCGCGAGCGCGTCGGGGTCGGCGGTGAGCGTCTCGCCGCCGATCCAGTCGGCGCCCGTGGTGGTCCGCTCCGCGCGCGAGGTACGGCACCCGCGCCGCGACCTCGCCGAGGACGTCGTCGATCGTCTTCACGCGCCGGCCGTGACCTTCAGTCGGGGCCGATGAGCCCGATGTCGTACAGCACGCGGTCGAGTAGCGCGCCGGCCTCGATCGTGCCGTACCGCAGCGGGTGCTCGTCGTCGATGCAGGTCGTGAGTGGGGCGAGCGCGAACCACGGCGCCGGGTGGCAGAACTGCACGACCGAGAAGCGGTCACCCGCGGCCGACTCGTCGGCGACGACGCGGTGGCGGCCCGCCGGGATGCGGCCGTTGCTCAGGCGCTCGAGCATGATCCCCGAGTTCACGACGACGTGGCCTTCGGGAGGGACGACGTCACGCCAGCCGGCGGGCGTCTGCAACTGGAGCCCCCGGCCGGTCGCGCGCGGCAGCGCGGTCACGAGGTTGATGTCGGTGTGCGCGTCGGCCCAGACGTGCGCGGCGGAGGGTGCCGACGCCATCGCCGGATAATGGATGGCCCGCGTGAGGTGCGAGCCGTCGGCGACGATGTCGTCGAAGTAGCCGTCGGTCACGCCGAGCCCCGCGGCGACGACGCGCAGGAACCGTGTCTGCAGGTCGAGCAGGCGGTCGTGGAACGCGACCAGCACGGTTCGGATCCCCGGCACCGCGGTCTCCGGGAACACCTGGTCGAGGTACCGGTGCGGGTACCGCGCGCGCAGCGGGTGGTGCCGGGGAACCTCGGTCCCCCAGTTGAGCATCTCCTTCCAGTCGGCGAGGTCGCTCGTGGCCGCGGTCTCGACCAGCAGACCCGTGTAGCCGGTCTGACCGTGGCTCTCGGGGACGCACCATCGGTTCTTCTCCCCGACCAGGAGCGCGAAGAACTGCTTCAGCATCGCGTAGGCGTCGTCCATCAGGTCGGGCGGGATGTCGTGACTCGTGAAGACGAAGCCGGTGCCGAGGCTGCGCATCACACCGTCGACGACCGCGCGGCGTTGCGCGGCGGTGCCCTGCTCGAACGCGAGCAGGTCGACGTCGAGAACCTCGGTCATATCTCTTCGGTCGCCGGGCGCAGGAACACGTGCAACAGTACGTCGGCGCCGGTTTCCGCGACGACGCGTGCCGCCGCTAACGGGCGACGATGATCACCGATTCGCCCGCGTCCCGGTGACCCGGGACCGCGCAGTACATGACATAGACGCCGCCCGCGACGAGCGAGACGTCTTTCGTGATGGTCTGTCCCTCGACGGTGAAGTTCGCCTCGAAGCCGGGCACGCCGTCGATGCGGAGAATGTGACCGGCGCCGCCGCCGTGGATCACGAAGCGGACGGCACCGCTCGGCAGCGTGATCGACGCCGGGGTTCCGAGGTCGTGACCCGGGAACTCGATCTTGAGCGCGCGGCCCGGCGCCTCGTCCACGTTCACGACGGTGGGGACTAGGGGTGCGGCCGTCGCCGCCGTCGTGTCCGGCGAAGTGACCTGCACCCGCGTTCCTCCGGAATGCATCTCCGCGGCGACTCCGACCGTCGCCGCCGCGAGCGCGGCGACCGCACCGGCCGACGCGGCGGCGCCGCGACCGGCGCCGGTGACGCACGCGTGCCGCGACCCGGTTGCGCACGCCGGTCGTCACCCCGATCCCGTCTGCGGCCGTCGTCAGCCCGTCTCGCCAGATGCGGTCGAGGTCGTCGTCAGTGATCATGCGATGGCTCCTTCGTCTTCGGTTCCGGCTCGTTCCCGAGCGTCCGGGCCAGTACGGCACGGGCCCGGTGCAGGGCCGACTTCACGGTCCCGGCGGGCACGCCGAGCTCGCGCGAGATGTCGTCGATGCTCTCGCCGATGAAGTAGTGCAGGACAACGACCTCACGCTGGCGCCGAGGCAGCGATTGCAGGGCGGCGCGCACGTCGACCGCGGCCGCGGTGTCGCCCGGCGGTTCGGCGGCATCGGCGCGGGCGGTCGCATCGAGCTTGCGCCGGGCCCGGACCTCGGACTTCAGGCGGCGCAGGCGCCCGAGCGCCACGTTGCGGGCGACGACCCGGATCCAGGCCTCGAGCACGTCGATCTCGCGGCCGCGGCCGAGTCGCTCCACCGCCCGGGCGCAGGCCTCGTCGACCGCGTCGGTGGCGAGGTCGTTGTCGCCGGTGACGAAGGTCAGCGCGGCGACGAGACGCGGATAGGCGAACAGGTAGAAGTCGTCGAACCGATCGTCGGCCACGCCCCGGGATGCTCCCACGGCACACTGACGCGTGGAGACCCCGGCCGGTTGCATCCGTGTCGGGGACGTGGCCGGGCGCCCGGATCGGACGCCGTCAAATGGAGCACGTTCGGCTTTGTCGACGGTGCTCGCGAATTCGAGCGCGCGTGCCCGCTCGATCCGGTGGTGCCTTCGATCAGGTCGACTCGGGTGCCCGGCGCGTCGCCGCTCCGGTCAACGCGCCAGCTCTTTGTCGAGCGCGGCGATCTCGTCGTCGAAGACGCGGTGCAGGGCCGCCTTCTCCGAATCGTCGAGCCAGGCGGCGTCGACACCGTTGCGCACGAGCTGCTTCGCGGTCTCGGGCGGGTACTCGTTCTGCCCGACGAAGTCGACGTACTCCTTGCCGATGTCGGTCCGGAACATCGTGGGGTCGTCGGAGTTCAGGTGGACGAGCAGGCCCGCCTTCATCATCCCGTTGATGGGGTGGGTCGTGAGGTCGGGCCAGTTGTAGACGACCGCGGTCGAGGTCGGGCAGCACGTGAAGTGGATGCCGTCCTCGCGGCAGCGCTCGACGACGGCGTCGTCGTCGAGGATGTGGTAGCCGTGATCGATGCGCTCGCAGCCGAGAAGGTCGAGACACGTCGAGATGTTCTTGGGCGGTCCGTCCTCGGCCGCGTGACTCGTGAGGTGTAGGCCCGCCTCGCCCGCGGTGCGGAACGCCTCGAAGAACCGCTCGGGCGGGTCGGGCGCCTCGGCCACGTCCATACCGAGCCCGATCAGCTCGTCCCGGCGATTGGCCAGCACCTCGTTGACCATCTGCTGGGCCATCGCGGGCGAGTCCTGCCGGTACACGTCGGCGATGAGCCGGCAGCGCACACCGAGGTCGGCCTCCGCGGCGCGGCAACCGTCGATGAGCCCGTCGATGATCGTCGACATCGCGACGCCGCGGGTGGTGTGCAGCGTGGGGTTGAAGAACATCTCGCGGTACTTGAGGTTGCCGAGGGCCACGCCGTCCTGGAGCGACTCGTACGCGACGCGGGCGAAGTCGGCCTGCTCGATGACCGTCGAGTTGACGAGCCGGAAGATCTCGAGGAACTCGTAGATCGTCTCGTAGTCGTAGATGGCGTCGACGTCGGTGATGGGCAGCGTGATGTCGTGCTTCTGCGCCAGCTCGACGACGGTCTGCGGGCGCAGCGTGCCCTCGACGTGGCAGTGCAGCTCGACCTTCGGCAGGCGGCGCAGGTACTCGGCGTATTCCATCAACGACTCCTCACGAGGGGGACGGCACCGACGACGCGGACGCGGACAGGACGCGGTGCACGGCGTCGGGCTCGTCTTCGTCGAGGGTGATCTGTCGAAAAGCAAGATAGGGCGCATCGTCCCCGTCGGTGTCGTCATCTCGCGAAACGAACCAACCGCCCCATTGAGGTTGAACGAAGAGCCCTCGCGACCAGCGTCCTCTCCACTTCAACAAGATGTCAACGCGAGATGCATTGCATTCGCGTGAAATCGGCCCCAGGCTCGGCAACGATGCGATCCGCTGCACCAACGCTCCTCGTGAATCCCGGCCGGCGGCACGACGGGGGCGGTTCACGACCCGAGGTCCGGTCGGCCGCGTTCCACCGGTGCCTACCCGGCTACGCCCCGACCCGGGTCGTCGACGCGCCCGCCCTCGCGGCCGAGCTCGGGCTCGCCTCGTTGTCCGTGAAGGACGAATCGCACCGTCTCGGACTCCCCTCGTTCAAGATCCTCGGCGCGTCGTGGGCCGTGTACCGGTTGCTCGTAGGACGCCTCGGTCACGAGCCGGAATGGGACGATCTCGAATCGCTACGCGGCGCCCTCGCGCCGCTCGGCCCGCTGACGTTCGTTGCCGCGACCGACGGCAACCACGGGCGCGCGGTCGCGCACATGGCGCGACTCCTCGGGTACGGGGCGCGCATCTTCGTCCCCGCGGGAACCGCGGCGGCGCGCATCGACGCGATCGAAGGCGAGGGCGCGCCGGTGACGGTGATCGAGGGGACGTACGACGACGCGGTGCGCGCCTCGGCCGCGCTCGCGGCCGACGACGTGCTGGTCGTGTCGGACACGTCGTGGGACGGCTACACGGAGGTGCCGCGGACCGTCATCGAGGGCTACGCGACGATCTTCGCCGAGGTCGACGACCAGCTCGCGGGTGTGCCGCCCGAGGTCGTCGTGGTGCCGATGGGTGTGGGCGCGCTGGCGGCCGCGGTCGTGCAGCACTACGCGTCGACGGCGACGATCGTCGTCGTGGAGCCGCAGTCGGCGGCGTGCGGGCTCGAGTCGGCGCGTGCGGGCGCGCCCGTGCTCGTGCCGGGCCCGCACGACTCGATCATGGCCGGGCTGAACTGCGGGATGGTGTCGATCGTCGCCTGGCCGGTGGTCTCGGCCGGGGCCGACGTGTTCGTCGCGATCGACGACGCCGCGGCCGAGGCCGCGATGCGCGAGCTCGCGGCGGTCGGGATCGTCGCGGGCGAGACGGGGGCGGCTTCGCTCGGCGGCCTGCGGGCCGTGGTGAGCGACGGCCGCGTCGACCTCGCAGGTCGGCGGGTCCTGGTGCTGTGCACCGAAGGCGCGACCGACCCGGTCGCGTACCGGCGCATCACCGGCCGCGAGCCGTAGGTCTCCCCGCCGTCGCCGGAGGTTGGAATCGGCCGCGTGCGACATTCGTCGAAAACGGCGTCGTGGCGATTCGTCGAACGAATCGCTCCGACACGGCCAGGTCAGGTGGGGTGCGGGGCGCCGAAGAGGGTGCGGACGCAGCGGCGGAAGCGGTCGGCGTCCACGTCGAGGGCGATGCGCCACGGTGCGAACCCCTCGGCCGACGACTGGGTCGAGCCCTCGAGCGCGGCGAAGTACGGCGCCCGGAAGTCGACCACCGTCGCGCCCCATGCCGCGCCGCCGCCGCCGTCGACCGCGAGGGGCAGCTCGGGCGCGTCCCAGATGATCTCCGGTTGCGGAACGGCGAGCACGGCGAGCAGATCGTGACACGGCGTGTCGGGGTGGGTGAACGTCGACCCGAACTCGCGGTAGAAGCGCAACGGCGCGTCGAGGAACGCGGCCGCGGCACTGCGGTGCTCGGCCAGCAACTCGAACTCGCGCGGCCGCATCGTGGCGACGAGCGTCACGTCGAGCCCGACGAGCAGCGGCGGTCGCACCCACGGTGCGAGCACCGCCCGCTGCGCGGCCACCGGATCGTGCGCGATGTTCGCCTCGCCGTCGGGCAGAGCGTTCCCACCGCGCCGGGCGGAGCCGCCCATCACGACGAGCTCGTCGATGCCGCGCGCGAATTCGGGATGGTCGTGCACGACCATGCCGATGTTCGTGAGCGGGCCGAGCGTCACGAGCGCGAGCTCGCCCGGGCGCTCGCGCACGAGCCGCGCCAGGAGCGGGACCGCGGGCTCGTCCACGACCGCCAGCGGCGCCTCCGGGCCGGCCGCGTTGCCGAGCCCGTCGTCACCGTGGATGAAGGTCGCGGGGCGAAGGTCGGGCGCAGGCAGGAGCGGGCCGCGCGCGCCGAGCGCGACCGGCACGTCGTCGCGCCCGGCCGCGTGCAGCACCCGCAGCACGCTCGCGGCCGCGGTCTGCACGTCGACGTTGCCCCACACGATCGTGATCGCGACGACGTCGAGCGCGGGATCGGTCAGCGCCCACCACAGCGCGACCGCGTCGTCGACACCGCCGTCGGTGTCGATGATGACGGGTCGCGCCACGCCGAGAGGAGGCCGCTCAGGCGTCGCGATTGCCGACAGCGGCGACCGGGCCGTCACAGGACCACGGGAAGTTGATCCACTTGTCGGTGTGCGACCTCCCGAAGAGCCCCCCGGTGAGGATCTCCCGGTCGGGGGCGACATCGACGCGTATCCCATTGGTTTGGTCGTTGGTTTGGTCGTCCGGGTCGATACGGTCGGTGATGTCGATCTCCGCCACGACCGACACGCTAGCGAGGTGCAGATGATCGAGCGCGCCATCGACGGAAGTGGGCTCGAGCCCGGCGCGATCCGCGCCGCGGTGACCGATCTGTGCGACGCGCTCGAGCGGATCGACGCCGACGGTTGGTATCCCGTCATCGAGGTCGTCCGGCCCTGGTCCCGGCACAACCCGCAGATCACCGGCGAGTTCGCCCGGCCCCGGACGATCCGCTGGTACCTGGAACGCGAGCTGGGTGCGCTGCTCACACTCGGCGCGGCGGTGACGGTGCGGTCGTCCCGGCCGGCGACCTCTCTCGGCGACCCGGCACTGCTGCGCGCGCTCGACGAGGTCACGTGGGAGATGCGCGCGAAGAAGCTGTTCCTGTTCGCACCGGAGCGGATGGCGCTGTCGATGGAGCGCCTCGCGCACTACTGCGGGACACCGGCCGAGTCGTTCCAGCGGTACGTGCTCTTCACGAACTACGCGATGCACGTCGAGGAGTTCCGCGCCCGGTTCCCCGACGCGGAGGGCCCGACGCGCCCGGCGTGCAGATGCCCGCGTGGCACCAGCGCACGGCCCACCAGGACGGCGTGACCATCATCGACATCGGCGTCGGGCCCTCGAACGCGAAGACGGTCACCGACCACATCGCGGTGCTGCGGCCCGACGCGATGCTGATGATCGGGCACTGCGCGGGCCTGCGCAACCACCAGGATGTCGGCGACTACGTGCTCGCGACGTCGTACCTGCGCGACGACCACATCCTCGACCACGCGCTGCCCACCACGATCCCCGTGATCCCCAACCACCGGTTGAACTCGTACCTGCTCGACGCGCTCGACTCGCACGGGGCGCCGTTCCGGATCGGAACGGTGCTGACGACCGCGAACCGCAACTGGGAGCTCGAGATCATGGCCATGGAGCAGATCTTCGAGCAGTCGCGCGCCGTCGCGGTCGACATGGAGTCGGCCACGATCGCCGCCAACGGCTTCCGCTACCGCATCCCGAGCGCGACGCTCCTCGCCATCTCCGACAAGCCGCTGCACGGATCGCCCAAGCTGGCCGAACAGGCCAAGGCCTTCTACGACGCGAGCCGGCGCGCCCACCTCGAGATCGCGCTCGAGTGCGTCGACCGCGTGCGCCGCGAGCACCCGGCCGGTATCCCGAACGCCGACATCCGCAGCCCGGGCGAGCCGCTGTTCGGCGCGCCCACCGTCGACAAGGACGACCCCACGATGAGCGACCCCGGATGAGCCACGAGCACAAGGGCGATCAGGCGTCCGACGAGATCTCGGTCAACCCGCTCTTCGCGCGGCGGAGCGAGCACGAGATCCCGCGGTGGCGCATCCCCGACGACGAGATGCTCCCGGAGACCGCGTACCAGATCATCCACGACGAGCTGTTCCTCGACGGCAACGCGCGTCAGAACTTCGCCACGTTCGTCACGACGTGGATGGAGCCGGAGGCGACCAAGCTCTACACGGACTCGTTCGACAAGAACATGATCGACAAGGATGAGTACCCGCAGACCGCCGCGATCGAGGAACGCTGCGTACACATCCTCGCCGACCTGTGGAACGCGCCCGACCCGCACGCGGCCATGGGCACCTCTGCGATCGGATCGTCGGAGGCGTGCATGCTCGCCGGCCTCGCGTTCAAACGGCGCTGGCAGCTCGCGCGCCGGGCCGCGATGCAGTCGATCGAATCACCGAACATCGTGTTCAGCTCGGGCGTGCAGGTCGTGTGGGAGAAGTTCGCCAACTACTTCGAGGTCGAGCCGCGCTACGTGCCGATCACGAAGGAGCAGCCGTACCTCACCGTCGACGGGATGCTCGCCGCCGTCGACGAGAACACGATCGGCGTCGTGCCGATCCTCGGCGTCACCTACAACGGCGTGTACGAGCCCGTGAAGGACCTCGCCGGCGCGCTCGACGACCTCGAACGGCGCACCGGTCTCGACGTCCCCATGCACATCGACGGCGCGTCGGGCGGCTTCATCGCCCCGTTCCTCGACCCGCACCTCGAATGGGACTTCCGCGTGCCGCGCGTGCACTCCATCAGCGCGTCCGGGCACAAGTTCGGCCTGGTGTACCCCGGGCTCGGCTGGATCGTGTGGGCCAAGCGGGAGTACGTGCCCGAGGAGCTCGTCTTCCACGTGAGCTACCTCGGCGGCGACATGCCCACACTCGCCCTGAACTTCTCGCGTCCCGGCGCGCAGGTGCTGCTGCAGTACTACAACTTCCTGCGCCTCGGCCGCGAGGGCTACCGGCGCGTGATGCAGGCGTCCAAGGACGCGGCGCGCTACCTCGCCGCCGAGCTCGCGAAGCTCGATGCCTTCGAGGTGCTCACCGACGGCTCCGACATGCCCCTCGTCACGTGGACGACCGCGCCCGGCGAACGCAACTGGGACCTCCACGACCTCTCCGCCAAGCTGCGCGAACGCGGATGGCAGGTGCCGGCGTATCCCATGCCTGCGAACATCGAGGACGTGATCGTGATGCGCGTCGTGTTCCGCAACGGGGTCTCGATCGACCTGACCCGGCTGCTCCTCGACGATCTCACCACCTCGATGCATTTCCTCGACGCCCGGCGCGCGCCGACACCGAACGCGGAGACCCACATGACGCCCTTCCACCACTGACGATGATCGGCCACCTCGGTCTCAACGTTCCCGACCTCGATGCCGCGCAGGCGTACTACGACGCGCTGATGCCGCTGGTCGGGTTCGAGCCGTTCATCGCTTCCGACGACGAGTTCGCGTACATGCCCGCGGCGGGCAAGCGGGGGACATACCTGTTCTTCTACGAGTCGCAGCAGCCACGGCCGTACTCCCGACGCGCCACCGGGCTGCAGCACCTGGCGTTCATGGTCCCCACCCGCGCCGCGGTGCGCGCGGTGCACGAGCACGTGGTGCAGCTCCACGACGAGGTGCTGCATGCGCCGCAGGAGTTCCCGCAGTACGCGCCGCCGTACTACGCGACGTTCTGGATCGACCCGTTCGGCTTCATGCTCGAAGCCGTGTGTCATCACGACCGGGACTGACAGCCCTCCGCCGCACGCGTTCCGAGCAACACGCGCCGACCCGCGCGCGATCTGGCTACCCGCCTCCGAGCTTGAACCCGCCGATCGAGATCTGGTTGCCGCCACCACCGCCGTCGGAGTCGTGAGGCAGGTACTGCGCGATCGCGGCCGCGAGGTTCGCGAGCGGCATCGTCTGCAAGAACACGCGACCCGGACCGGTCAGCTTCGCGAGGAAGAGCGCGTCCGCGCCGAAGAGCATGTTCTTGATGCCCTTCACGCGCTCGATCTCGAACGCCACGCCCGCGTCGAACAGACCGACATGCCCGGGGTGGACCCGCAACACCTCCCCGGCCGGCAGGTCGTACTCGATCACCTCGCCGTCGAGCTCGACCCACGCCGCGCCGGTGCCCGACACGCGCTGGAGGATGAAGCCCTCGCCTCCGAAGAACCCCGCGCTCAGCTTCTGCTGGAACCCGATCTCGAGCACGACGCTCGGGACGCCGCAGAGGTAGCCGCCCCGGTGCACCATGTACTGCGTGCTCCCGTCGAGCTCCAGCGGCTTGATGTGACCGGGCACCTTCGTCGCGAACGCGACCATGCCGGAACTGCCGGCGGCGGTGTACTCCGTCATGAACAGCGTGCCACCCGCGACCGCACGCTTCATCGCACCGAACACGCCCTTCGCGCCGGCCTTCCCGCCCGCCGCGGTGTGCAACTCGATCGCGCTCGTCATCCACGAGAGCTCCCCGCCCTCGGCCACGACCGATTCACCGGGCTGCAGCGTCACCTCCAGGACCGGCATCGTGGTACCGACGATCTTGTGCTCCATCGTGTTGTCTCCCGCTGCGACCGGACGCGGATGTCACCCGCCATCTTCGTCCGTGCCCGCGGCAGATGCGCGGACCGCGGGGCGACCGAGCCGCCGCGTCTGCGCCGTTCGCGCCGTCGGTCACCGTCAGGTGTTCAACACCACGGCCGCCTCCGGGGTCGCGACCCGGAAGGTGAAGCTCTCTTCGATGTAGAGCGACACGGTGTCGGCGTCGTGGTGCTGGTACCCGACCGAGAGATCCTCTCCCGATTCGAACAGGAAGTCGCCGCCGCGCAGGCTCAGCACGACCGCGCCCTGCGCGCCCGGCGCCCAGACGATGGGGCCGCCGAGGATCTCGCGCAGGTGGTCGAACACGATGAGGCCGCCGTGCTCGGTGGTCTCTACGACGCCGGTGTACCCGTCGGGGCCGAGCGCGAGACCGTACGGCCCGCTGATACCCGACGACAGCAGCATCTCGACCGCTTTGGCGACGTGCTTCGGGAACTCCGCGAACGACGTCCCGGCGGAGACGGTGCGCGCCGCGTCGGTGATGCCCGCGATACCTGCGCCCTTCCACCCATGGAACACCGCGACGTTCTCGGCCTCGGCGATGCGCTTCGCCGCGTCGTCGACCGAGGCGAGATCGAGGTCGACCGCGCCCCGATCGAGGTCACGGAGCTCGGCGCGCGAGACGGTGAAGCCGGCGCGGAGCTCGGCCAGAGGCTGCACCCGGCGCAGCGCACCCTCGAGCCCGTCGGCCGGCGCGTCGACCGTGGCGACGCGGCCGAGGTCGACCGCCGAGCGCTCCCAGCCGTGCGGGCCGGCGAAATCGACGAGGCGCCGTGCCGCGAGCCCCGGCAGCAGCCGGTCGTGCACCTCGCGGTCGAGCTCGGCCCACCCCGCGTCGCTGATCGGCGCGTAGGAGCGGAGGAGATGGTTCATTGGTCGGATCCCTTCAGGCTGCCGATCCCGAGCGAACCGGAGTCGGAGGAGGCGGACGCATCGGAGGAGGTGCCATCGCCCGCGCCCGATTCGGTCTCGGCCCCGGCCTCGGCCTCGGCCTCGGCCTCGAGCTCGAGGATGGAACCGGAGCTGAACAGGTACGTGCGGAGATGCCGGTCGAGGGCGGGGTCGCGGCGTCGCAACCACTCGAGGGTCATCGCCGCGTGTTCCTTCTCCTCGTCGCGGTTGTGCGCGAGCACCGCGGCCAGCTCCGGATCGGAGGTGGCGTCGACACGCTGCGCGTACCAGTCGATCGCCTCCAGCTCCTCCTGGATCGAGGTGAGCGCGCGGTGCCGGTCGATCGTGTCGGTGGAGAGGCTGCTCTCGGGCTCATGGAGTCCGGCGCTCTGGGCCATGGGACGATTCCTTCCGGTCGGCGCTGGGTTCGTCGTCGCTCGAATCTACCCAGACGGCCCGTCGGGTATTACCCGAGATCGGCCCACAACGAACGCATGCGCGGCGCGAGCCGCCGAGCTCCGCGGGCGGCTTCATCATCCCGCTGTTCTTCGCCGGCGCGACCCTCGGGGGCTCATCCACAGCCGGCGGGAGCGCAGTCCGCGCCCGGCGACCGAGCGGTAGATTCCCGGATTCGAGGCATCCGGGGGGAGCAACGGTGGAGTACGCGCGCGGCCTGATCGGTGGAGTCGTCCTCGTCGTGGCGCTCGCCGCGTGCTCGTCGTCCTCGAAGGCCTCCTCCCCCGCGCCGTCTTCGTCCACGAGTGCGCCGGCATCCGCCGCGCCCGCGACCTCCACCACCGCACCGGCGCGATGCGTGCCGCCGCGCGCGCCCGACTCGAAGATCACGGCGACCCGGGTGCCCGGCGTCGCGAGCGACTGGACGATGCGGTCGTTCGACGCGACCGCCATCCGCATCCACTGGTTCCCGGCGCCCGCGGCGACGACGGCACGTCCCGCGCCGACCGTGCTCGAGGGACCGGGATGGGGTGCCGCGGGCGACACGAACGTGTCGGGCCCCGATCTGTTCGGCGCGGTCGGGATCGGCTCGCTGCCACCGGGCGGGATACAACGTGTTGACGTGGGACCCGCGCGGCTTCGGCAAATCGGCCGGCACGGTCGAGATCGACAGCGCGCAGTACGAAGGGCGCGACGTCGAGGCGATGCTCGACTGGATCTCGACGCAGCCGGGCGTGCTCCTCGACGGGCCGCGCGACCCGCGCGTCGGCATGGCGGGTGCGTCGTACGGTGGCGGCATCCAACTCGTCGCGGCCGCGATCGACTGCCGCGTCGATGCGATCACGCCGACGATCGCGTGGCACTCGCTGACGACGAGCCTCTTCAAGGCCGATACCCCGAAGAACGGGTGGTCGGGTCTGCTCAACGCCGCGACCGCGGGACGGTCCGTCGACGAGCACATCCGCCACGCGTACGCGGCGAGCACGTCGACGGCGGTCATCGACGCGGCCGACCGCGCCTTCTTCGCGAGCCGCGGGCCCGGCGATCTCGTGTCGCGCATCAACGTGCCGACGCTGATCGTGCAGGGCACGGTCGACAACCTCTTCACCCTGGACGAGGGCATCGAGAACTACCGCATCCTGCGCGGCCGCGGCGTGCCGACCGCGATGGTGTGGTTCTGCGGCGGTCACGGCGTGTGCCTCACGAACCCCGGTGACGAGACACCCGACGCCGCGGTGCTCGCGTGGCTCGATCGCTACGTGAAGCGCGACGCGTCGGTGAAGACCGGCGCCCGCTTCACCTTCGTCGATCAGGGTGGCCGCCGGCACACGGGAGACGACTACCCGCTCCCGGCGGGAACGCCCGTAGCCGTTCGCGGTGCGGCCGGAACGCTCCGCCTCTCCGCCCTCAGCGCATCGGGACCCGCGCATCCCGCTGCGGGTAACAAGGATCCCCTCGCCGGCGTCGCGAGCTCGATCACCCCCGCGAAGGCGACGAGCGCGGTCGACGTCGCCGTCCCGTTCGCCGCGCCCACGCTCGTCGTGGGTGCGCCGCAGCTGACACTGTCGTACACCGGGGCATCACCCCCGGGCGCGCGCCCGACCGCGCGTGTTCGCGCAACTCGTCGACGACGCGACCGGGGTCGTGCTCGGCAACCAGGTCACACCGATCGCGGTGACGCTCGACGGCAAGCCTCATCAGCTCTCGGTCCCGCTCGAGGCAGTCGTCTACTCGGCCGAGGCCGGTTCGCACCTGACGTTGCAGATCGTCGCGACGACGGTGGCGTATGCGCAGCCCCGGCTCGGCGGCACGGTCACGTTCGGCTCGATCGGCGTGAGCCTCCCGGTCGCCCGCACGAACGCCGGCTGACGGGCCGGTCAGCGACGCGTCGGGTCGTCGAACCACTCCACGGCCCGCGCGCGCCGACGTGGTCCGGGCGTCCGCGCCGAGCCGCCGCGCGTGCGCGTCGCTGCGGACCCGGACACCTCCGAGGAGCACCGGAGCCGCCGACGCCGATCTGACCGCGGCGACGGCAGCCGCGACGACACGGTCGCCGACCGGCGCCGACACGACGATGCCCGTCGCGACGAGCCGGGACGCGTTCGCGGCCGCCTCCCCGAGCGACGCGGCCGGCGTGTTCGCGCCGAGATCGGCGACCGCGAACCCGCGACCCCGCACGACGTCGGCGACGAGCGCGGTGGCGAGCCCGTGGAAGTCGCCGGCCGGCGCGCCGAGCACCACGACCCCGCGCGTCCGCCCCCGGCGGACGAACAGCGGCCCGAGCCGTCCGACCAGCCGGTTCATCACCGCGCTGGCGCGGTGTTCCTCGGCGACGGTGACCCGGCCCGCCGCCCAGTCGTCGCCGATGCGCCGCAGCGCGGGACCGAGCACGTCGAGGTAGAGCTCTTCCGGTGTGCACGACGTGGCGAGCAGGTGCTGCACGGGCGCGCCACGCCTCGGTCTCGTCCCCGCGCACGAGGAGCGCGCTCAGGCGCCGTTCGTCGGGGAGACGGCGCGGAGCGACACCGTTCCGAGTACGCCCGGGGGCCCGAGGCGGCGCGATCCGGTCGAGACTCGATCGCCGGACGAACCAGCGGCTGTCGACCTGGCGCGCAACGAGCCGGCCCGTCCGCACGTACCGGTACGCCGTCATGTAGTGCACGCCGAGGAGGTCGGCCGCCTCCTGCAACGACACTTCGTCCGTGCCACCCCGCGGCGCGGGACTCATGCCGGCCGCCTCATACCGGCGAGAGGTTACGGACCCGGATGGGCTCGGGGCGGCGGGCTCGTGGTCGCCATGAGGGCGTCGCGAACGCGAACTGCGCGGCACTGATATAGCGCTCGTCGAAACCGGCTTCGCAGTACGCGAAGTAGAACTCCCACAGCCGGGCGAAGCGCTCGTCGAAACCGGAGGCCGCGAGCTCGGCTCGGCGCTCGACCAGGTTTGCCCGCCACCGCCGAAGCGTCTCGCCGTAGTGCACACCGATGTCGTCGAACCGCTCGAGGCAGAACCCGCCACCCAGGTTCGCGGCCGAGCTCAGCGCGGCAACCGACGGGAGGCAGCCGCCGGGGAAGATCGCGGCCTTGATGAAGTCGGTGTGCCGCTTCGTGCGATCGAAGGCGGCGTCGGGGACCGTGATCGCCTGCATCACCAAGAGCGCGTCGTCTGCGACCAGGCCGCGCACGGCCGCGAAGAACGACTCGTACTCGCGCCAGTCGACCGCCTCGATCATCTCGATCGCGATCACCTTGTCGAACGATCCGCGGAGGTCGCGGTAGTCGTCATTGCGGACGGTAACGAGATGCTCCAGCCCCGCGTCGCGTACGCGGGCGCTCGCGTACTCGTACTGGCGGTCGGAGATCGTCGTCGTGGTGACCCGGCAGCCGTAGCGCCGGGCGACGTGCACTGCGAATCCACCCCAGCCCGTCCCGATCTCGAGCACGCGGTCGCCGGGGCCGAGCTGCAGCATGACGGCGAGCCGGTCCACCTTGCGGAGGGAGGCGGTCGCGAGCGGCTCACCCGCCGATTCGAAGACGGCACACGAGTACATCATCGTGTCGTCGAGCACCCGACGGAACAGCTCGTCGCCGACGTCGTAGTGCGCGTGGATGTTGGCTCGGTCGCGCGCGCGGTCGGCCGATCGCAACCGCGCCACGGGATCGACGAACGGTCGCGCGACACGGTGAATGCGATCGCGCAGCGGGTGCGTACGGGCCAGGTTGCGATGCGCGAGCCGGAGGAAGCCGGCGAGGTCGTCGGTGTCCCACGCGCCGTCCGCGTACGAGTGCCCGAGGCCGACGCTTCCCTCGCGCAGCAGCACGCGCGTAAAGCGTGGGATCGTGCACGACCACTCTGACGTCGATCGGAGCGACCGCCGCGACCGGAACCGGATCGCCGAAGTGCGCTCGGCCGGTGGCGTCGATGAGCTCGAGCGTGCCACCGGTGAGCCGCTCGAGCAGCCGGACGAAGGTACGACGGGCAAGGGAGTCAACCATGAGCGCCGTTCCTGACGTGAAGACCCTTCGGCCGGCGCGCCCGCCGGCCGGGGTGACGATACAAGGGCGCGCCGGCCAGGAAGCGACGCATTGCCCGCAGGTAGATGCCCGCCGAGACCCGGAACGTCGGCAGTGGGTCGCGCGCGAAGCGACGCCACGACGTTCGCCGATCGAGGGGCTCCCGCCCGAGCTCCAGGTACGCGTCCAGGATCGGGCGGCCCGCCCGCTCGACCTCGATCCGGAGCGTGAGCTCGCGCGCCGGGCTCGGTCCAACCGATCCGGTAGTCGACGTCCATCGGCAGGAACGGCGACACGTGCATCGCCTTGGCCGCGCGCCCGCCGGCGATTCCACCGCGAGCGTCGAGAACGTACCGGTGCCGCTCGCCCCACGGCGTGTTCGTCACCTCGAGCACGAGCGCGTCGAGCGCGCCGGCGTCGTCGCGGCAGTAGTAGACGGCGAGCGGGTTGTGGAGCCACCCGAACGTACGCAGGTGCGCGAGGAGATGGACCTGCCCCGAGGGACGCCGTCCGAGCTGCTCGGCCACGAGGTCGCGGACGGCGTCGCCGAGCGGTCGGTCGGTCCCGTCGAAGAAGTCGCGCCGCCGGAAATGGACGGGCGCGGGCCGGCGGGCCGACCAAAGCGGGATCGGGTCGAGCGCACCGGGCAACGCGTCGACGTCGACATAGACGAGCGACAGTGCGGGCGCGAACTCGCCCGCCACCGAGTCGTGGCGACGGTGACGCACGCTCCCGCGGTAGCGCGCAAGCGCCGGCTGGGCGGGAGTCCGCGGCGCCGCGGCGAGCGCGGTCGGGGGCACGGTCGCCGTCATCGTCCGGCCTCGATCGCGGCGACGACCTCGCGCGCGCTCTGCACGCCGTCCTCGTGGAAGCCGTAGCCCCAGTACGCGCCCGCGAAGTACACGCCGCGGCCGCCTTGGATCTCGTGCCGGCGACGCTGGGCAGCCATCGCGCCGACGTCGAAGACCGGATGGTGATACTCGAGCTCGGCGAGAACGGCCGCGTCGTCGATGGCACTGCGGCGATTGAGTGTGACGAGGATGGGCCGCGTGCTCTCGATCGACTGCAGCCGGTTCATCCAGTAGGTGACGGTCGCGGCGCGGTCGCCCCCGCCCACCGAGTAGTTCCAGCTCGCGCGCGCACGCGGATTCTCGGGAAGGAGTCCGCGCGTCGGTGTGCAGCGTCACGGCGTTGCGCTGGTACCGGATCGCACCGAGGACCGCCCGTTCCGCGGCGGTCGGTGCCGCGAGAAGGCTGAGGGCCTGGTCACTGTGCGCCGCGACGACGACGCGGTCGAACGACTCCGGTCCACGTTCGGTGAGCAGCTCCACGCACGGCCCGCCACCGCCGGCGCGCTCGACGATCTTCTGCACGGGAGACGAGAGCCGGATCCGGTCGGCGAACGGCGCGACGAGGGCGTCGACGTAGCGCCGGGATCCACCGGTGATCGTGCGCCACTGCGGGCGCGCTCGCAGCGACAAGAGACCGTGGTTGTCCATGAAGCGGGCGTAGGCCCGGACCGGGAACTGCGTGAAGGTCTCGGGATCGGCCGACCAGATCGATGCACCGAACGGCACGAGAAAGCGATGCACGAACATGTCGGAGAAGCTTCTGCGGCGCACGAAATCGGCAATGGACTCGTCGTCGCCCGACGTGGCGGCGGGAAGGCGGGTCGCGCCCGACCACCGCGGCTCGTCGCGCACGAGACGGCGCGCGGCCCGATTGAACCGGACGATGTCGACGAGGAACCGGAGCACGTGCGGATCGAATGCATTCCTGCGCTGGGCGAAGATCGAGTTGAGATTCGACGCCCGGAACGCGAAACCCGACGCCGCGTCGGAGACACCGAAGCTCATCTCGCTCTCCTGCGTGGCGACACCGAGCTCGCGCAGGAGCGAGACGAACCCGGGGTAGTTCCGCTCGTTGTAGACGATGAAGCCGGTGTCGATGTCGTGCTCCACGCCGTCGACCTCGGCCCGCACGGTGTTCGCGTGGCCGCCGATCCGGGCGTCGGCTTCGAACACCGTGATCTCGTGCGGTCCGTGCAGGAGATGGGCCGACACCAGACCGGCGATCCCGGTACCGACGATCGCGATCCTCATGAGAGGACACTCACAGCCCGGTACGGACCGTCGCGTCCGGCGCGTTCGGCGCACCAGTCCCACAAGGCCTGCGCCTCGTCGTCGGTGACACGCGTCCACGGCAGCGGGCTCGTGTGCCGCGGGCGGCGATCGAGCCAGAAACGCCCGTTGTAACGAAGCGGCTCCGATGCGCTCGCCAGCCACACGATCGTGTCGGCGCCCTGGGCCGGCGTCCGCAACAGCGGCCGCATCACCGACCGAAAGCGCGGCAACGACGACTGCAGGCCCGGCGTGTCGGCCCAGCCCGGGTGCATCGCGTGGAACGTGACCCCGTCGGCCTCGGGACGACGCGGCCACAGCTCGTTGAGTACCACCTGCGCGCGCTTGGCGTTCGCGTACGACCGGGCGCCGTCGAACGGCACTGGCGGCCGAGTCAGCGCGGCCGTGTCGAGGCGCTGGGCGTACATGCCGCCGGACGAGACGGTGACGACGCGCGCGCCGATCGTGGCGCGCAGCCGCGGCAGCACGAGCGTCGTGAGGAGGAACGGCGCGACCACGTGCACCTGGGCGGTGACCTCGATGCCGTCGTCGGTGAACTGCAGGTCGGGCACGAGCGCGCCCGCGTTGTGCACCAGCACGTCGAGACGATCGAGCTCGTGGTTGACGCGCCCGGCCAGAGCCCGCACGTCGCCGAGCCGGGCGAGATCGGCAACAACCGAGGTCACTCGCGCGCCGGGATGCGCGGCGACGATCTGTTCGCGCGCAGCGCCTGTCCTGTCCGGGTCGCGACCGACGATCCAGAGATCGGCGCCGAGCACCGCCAGCCCGTGCGCGGCGGCGAGACCGAGACCACCGGTCGCCCCGGTCACGAGCGCGGTCCGGCCCGCGAGGTCGGCGGTCGGCTCCGCGTCCCAGTGGAAGAGGCACCGGCGGGCCGAATAGCCGAGCCGGCTGAATCCGCCCACGACGGTCGCTTCGAGGGCGCTGTCGGCCGCCCGGCGCGCGAGATCGCCGGGGCTCATGGGAGTGGCACCGAAGCAAGCCGGTCGCGCAGTCCTGATCCGGAGCGTGCGGCAATCCGCCGGAACAGGACCGCGAGCAGCGGGTCGGCGACTCGTAGGACACCCCTGGCCTCGAGGCGCGCGTCGTAGTCGACGAGCGCGCCCGGGCCGACGGCCGTGACGGTGATGGTGTCGATCGAGCGCAACCGACCGGTCTCGGAGCGCAGGACGACCCGTCCGGGCGGATCGAATTCGACGATCTCGTACTCCATCGGCGCCGAAGTACCGAGGAGACGGATGACGAGACCGAAGCGCGACCCGGCCCGAACGGGCTCGTCCGTGAGCATCGTGGCACTGCCAACGCCGGGATCCCACTCGGCGGCGTGGTCGAACCGGCTCAGGTAGGCGAACGTCGATTCGACGGCGGACGAGCTGTGAACGGTCGTGCGGTAGCGGGCCACGCCTCCTCCTTTCCCTTTCCCGGCCATGTTTAGCACTAAAATCCGAGAATCGAGAGTCGCGCTCCTAGAGTCGGACCCGTGAACGTCGCCGTCGTCGCCTTCACCCGAGATCTCCGGGTTCGCGATCACCCCGCGCTGACGAGCGCCGCGCGAGCCGGGCGGGTCGTTCCGCTCTTCGTGTTCGACGACCGGCTCGTACGCCGGTTGCGGCGCAGCGCCAATCGCCTCCAGTTCCTCGTCGACTCGCTGCAGGACCTCGACACCGCGTTACGCGAGCGCGGCGGGGCGCTGGTCGTGCGCCGCGGAGACTGGGCCGAAGAGGTCGCGCACGTCACGCTCGAGACCGGCGCGGACGTCGTGCACGTGAGCAACGACGTCTCGCCCCTCGCGCGCCGGCGCCTGGACGCACTTCGCGACCTCGGCGAGCGGCGCGGCTTCGCGATCGTGACGCACCCGGGCGTCACCGTGGTGGAACCAGGCGAGCTTCGCACCGGGACCGGCACCGCGTACCAGATGTTCACGCCGTACTACCGCCGTTGGAAGCAGTCGCAATGGCGCGCGCCCGTGCACTCGCCCCGGACGATCGCGGTGCCCGACGGCGTGGCAACCGTGGGAGTGCCCGCCCTCCGCGATCTCACCGACGTGGTGCCCTCCCCCAGCGTCGTGCGTGGCGGCGAAACGACCGCGCTCGCGCAGCTGCGGCTGTGGTCGCGTCGCGGGCTCGAACGGTATGCCGAGCTGCACGACGCGCCCGCGGCCGACGCGACGTCACACAGTTCGGCCGCGCTCCACTTCGGTTGCCTGTCGCCGCTCGAGGCCGCGACCCGGCTCCGCGGTCGACCGGGCGGCGAGTCGTTCACCCGCCAACTCTGCTGGCGCGATTTCTTCCAGCAGCTGCTCGCCTCGCGGCCGCAGCTCGCGTGGGAGTCGATGCGACCTCGGGGCCGGCCCGCGGGAGCCGTCGATGCCGCGTTCGCGGCGTGGCAAACGGGCCGAACCGGATATCCGTTCGTCGACGCGGGTATGCGGCAGTTGCAGCGGGAGGGATTCGTGCACAACCGCGTGCGCATGGTCGTCGCGTCGTTCCTCGCGAAGGACCTCGACGTACCGTGGCAGCTCGGGGCGCAGCACTTCCTGGACCTTCTCGTCGACGGCGACATCGCCAACAACCAGATGAACTGGCAGTGGGCGGCCGGCACGGGAACCGACACGAATCCGCACCGCGTGTTCAACCCCGTGCGCCAGTCGGAGCGCTTCGACGCGGACGGCGCCTACATCCGGCGCTACGTTCCCGAGCTGGGCGACGTCCCGGCCGAGCTCGTCCACGACCCACCTGCGCGCGAACGGCAGAGGGTCGGGTATCCCGACCGGATCGTCGACCACGCCGGACGCGGTCGCGGCCTACCGCGCCCGCCTCGCCGACTGAGGAACCGCGCTGGCACATTGCGCGGCCCACCTCCCGTCGCTCAGGTGAACAGCTTCGGGAGCACGCCGTGCTTGCCCAGCACCGCCTCGGTGTCGGCGGCGGGATCGAGCCACTGCAGCAACGTGGCGTCGTAGTCGCGGTAGTCGACCGTCATCACGAGGTTGCCGTCGGGATCGAGCTTCGTGAGCGACGGAGGCTCGCCGTGGCGCCCACCGCGTACCGGGACGCCGAGCACGAAGTGCGCAGCCGCGGCACCGTGGTCGGTGCCGGAGCCGTTCTCCGCGGCGCGGCGCCCGAACTCGGAGCTGGTCGCGAGCACGACGCGATCCGATGCCTGCAGATGCTCGAGCGTCTGCAGGAATCGTTGCAGCGCGGCATCGAGATCGGCCATCAGCGCCGGGTGGCGCGCGGCCTCGTCCGCGTGGGTGTCGAAGTCGCCGTCGACGTGCACGTGGATGACGCGGGGGTGATCCTTCGACGCGGCGAGCCGGGCCGCGAGGTCGAGCGCATCGGCGAGCGGGTTGTCGGCCTCGACCCCGGGATCGAGCGCGGCGCCGGGATCGGGCGGGGCGCCGAGGTCGTGGGAGATCCGGGTCCGGGCATCGAGGCTCTCCCCGATCGCACGTTGCATCTGGCCGAGCAACCCGGCCGACGGCTTTGCGGGAACGAGCTGCGACCACGACTGCAACAGCGCGTCGCGCACGTCCGGGTCGAGACGGGCGGGTTGGAGGCCCGCGGCGTCGCTGATCGCGGTCGCGAACGAGACCGCGCCGCTCAGCACGGGCGACGGTCCCGGACCGATCGCCACGCCCGCGATCGGGTCGTCCGTCCCCACCGCGCGGTCGAGATAGCGGCCCATCCAGCCGGTGCTCGCGCGCAGATCGGGATCGGCGGTCCACCACCGTTGGAGCGAGGCGAAGTGCGACAGGTTCGGGTTCGGCACTCCGATGCCCTCGACGATCGCGAGGCGGCCGGCGCGGTATTCCTGCCCGAGCGTCACCAGCTTCGGGGACAGTCCGATCTCGCCGTCGAGCGCGATCGGATCGGTCACGCCGAGCGTCGGGCGGAGCGAGTGGTAGGCGGGATCGTTCGGCACGACCATGTTGAGCGCGTCGTTGCCCCCGGCGAGCTCGAGGAGCACGAGCACGCGCCCTGATCCGCTTCCCCCGCCCGCTGCGGACGCACCCCCGCCCGCCGGGTGCGACGCCGGGAACTGCTGTGCGCCGTGTCCACTCCACATGGAGATCCCGTAGCCGCCGGCGGCCGCGACGACACCGGTCGCGCCGAGGCCGGCGAGGAACTCGCGTCGGGAGATCCGCCGCGGGCTCATCGGATGCAGAACTCCGGCGAGGCGAGCGCGAGCAGCGTCCGCTGCCGCGGGTCGGTCGCGCGGTCGATCACGTCGCGCGTCGTCGACGACGCGTCGAACACGCCGAAGCGGGCGAGCACGTCGGACGCGGGCCCGCTCACGACGGGATCGACGGCGGCCGCGAGGTCGAACGTGTGCAGCAGCTGTTGGGGACCGAAGAGCGCGACGCCCGTGGGGTAGCCCGCGGGGTTCGGGGCGAAGAACGGGACGTAGCCGAGCGTACGGAGCGCGGTCAACGCGGGACGGCACCTTGATGTTCGCGGTCGTCGTCGCCTCGGCCAGGCCGACCAGTTTCTCCACGGGCGAGCGCACGATCGTGCGCACGGCCGCGTCCGACCGGAACGCGGGCGTGTCGACGATCGCGTGGACGAGCGCCATGATCGACCAACCGGAGCGGAAGGCGGTCGCGAGGGTTTCGACGGTCGCAGCATCCGGCTGCAGGCCGACGAGCGCGACGTACAGCTTCGCCGCGACGAACCGGGCCGTCGCCGGCTGCGCCAGGATCACGTCGAGGGCGCCGTCGAGGTCGAAGGTGCCCCCCGCCCCGAGCAGTGTCTTGTGCTCGGCGTCGTGGCGCCGCGCGAGGAGATACGAACCGAAGTCCGGAGTCGAGCTCGGCGCGGCCTTCTCCGTCGCCGGGAGATAGGGAAGCTTGGCGATCCAGCCCGTGAACGAGCGCGCCGCGGCGACGACGTCGTCCTGGGTGTACTGATCGCGGCCCAGCGTGTGCAGCTCCATCACCTCGCGGGCGAAGTTCTCGTTGCTCTCGCGCGCCGAGTTCTTGATGCCGTCGAGGTACACGAGCATCGCCCCGCTCTTGGCAACCGCCCGCAGGAGGTCGGAGAACGAGCCGGTCGCGTGCTGACGGATCGTCGCGTGGTACTGCCAGACGAGGTCGGCGGACCGGACCTTCCGCATGCTGATCGCGAAGTGATCGGTCCAGAACCAGACCAGCCGCTCGGCGATCATCCGGTCGGGAGACGCCATCCGGCCGAACCACCATGCGAACGCGTCGCCCATGCGGAGGATCTCGGCGCGCGGCTTCGGCCGATCACCGGACGCGGATTTCGGCAATACCGGCACGACGGCGGGCGGTCCGGAGAGATCGAGCGCACGGGTGATCGCCTCGCCGGCGGAAGGGATCGAGGACGCGAGGTCGGGGTGGACGCCCATCGACAGGCGCCGCAACACGTGCGCGACCCGCTCTCGTTCCGACACGGCCATATGCCCGTAGTCTCGCCCGGATATGTGATGTTCCCGTGATCCGCGCGGCGAGTTGCTCGCGAACGGGGCCGGCACCGGGCCGTGACACCATGGGGCCGTGACGGCTCCGGCGACGACCTCCGAAGGCGTGTGGTCACCCGGACGGCGCGCGCTCACCACCGGGCTCGTCTTCACGGTCACGCTCGTCGCGTTCGAGGCCCTCGCGATCGCGACGATCCTCAACGTCGTCAACGACGACCTGCACGGCATCGGGCTGATCGGCTGGGTGTTCAGCGCATTCTTCCTCGGCAGCCTCTTCGGCGTCGTCGCCGCGGGTTACGACACCGACCGCGGCGGCCCCGCCCGCCCGTTCGTCATGGGACTCGTCCTCTTCGCGGGCGGGCTGCTCGCGGGCGGGCTCGCACCGAACATGCTCACGCTGGTCGTGGCGCGCGGCTTCCAGGGCATCGGCGCGGGCGCGATACCCGCGGTCGCGTACGTCGCGATCGGGCGGGCGTACCCGAGCGCGACCCAACCTCGCATGTTCGCAGTGTTGTCGACCGCCTGGGTCGTGCCGGGTCTCATCGGACCGGCCCTGAGCGGCGCGATCGCGTCGGCGTTCGGGTGGCGCTGGGTCTTCCTCGGCCTGCTCCCGCTGGTCGGGTTGGCGGCAGTCATGACGGCCCGTGCACTGCACGCCCTCGGCCCGCCCGGCGGCGACGAACCGATCGATCGCCGGCTCGGCGCGCTCGCGCTCGTCGCCGGCGCCGGACTCTTCCTCGCGGGGGCGTCGTCGCGCTCACCGATCGCGGCGCCGGCCCTCGTCGTGATCGGCGGCATCATCGGCGTGCGCACGTTCCTCCGGCTCGTGCCCCGCGGCACGCTGCGGCTCGCGCCGGGACTGCCCGCCGCGGTCGCGTTGCGCGGCCTCCTGACGTTCGCGTTCTTCGGCACCGACGCGTACGTGTCGTTCACAGTCACCGACGCCCGGCACGCGAGCCTCCTCCTCGGTGGCATCGCCCTCACGGCCGCGACGCTCACGTGGACCACCGGCTCCTGGATCCAGGCGCACCGCGTGCGCGAGATCGGTCCACAGCGGTTCGTCCGCGCCGGGCTCGTGCTGATCGCGTGCGGCATCGGCGCGATGGTCGCGGTGGCCGAGAGCGTCGTACCCACCGCGACCGCGGTGCTCGCGTGGGGCATCGCGGGCCTCGGCATGGGCGTCTCGTACTCCTCCATCGCGCTCGTCGTCCTCGGCGCGGCGCTCCCCGGTGGCGAGGGCGCCGCGACCTCCGCGATGCAGCTCTGCGACACGCTGGGGGTCGCACTGGGTACGGGAGTCGCGGGCGCGATCGTCGCGGCCGGCGACTCGTTGGACTGGCAGAGCGGCCGCGCCTTGACGATCGCGTTCACGCTGTGCGGCGTGATCGCGATCGGTACCGCCTACGCGGCGCGGCAATTGCCTTCGACGATCGGGACCGCTCCGGCCTAACTCGCGGGCTTCCGATAGCGGAGGAACACGAAACCCTCGTCGTCGACGAGCACGTGCGCGAGATCCCAGGGCGTCACGTCGGCGGCGGGCCCGTGCACGACGCGCGCGTCGACGCTCCGCCGATGACGCGCGGCGCGACGCTCAGGAAGAACTCGTCGACGAGGCCGAGCGCCACCATCGCGCCCGCGAGCGACGGGCCGCCTTCGAACATCACGACCTTGCCGGCGAGGTGCTCGACGAGTTGCGCGAGATCGACGCGCCCGCCGGCACCGGCGCGCAGCGTCGGCACACCGTCGGGCGCGGGCCCGACGTCGTCGGGCAGCACGAGCGTGGCGCGCCCGGTCGCGAAGAGCTCCGGGTCACCGGAGACGTCGGGTTGCTTCGCGACGACGTAGATCGGCGCCTCCGACGTCGACCGGGGCGTGATAGTGCTCGGACACCGCGGTCGCGATCCCGACGACGACCACGTCGGCCCGCTCGCGCAGCGCGGCGAACACCAGGCCGTCGTCACGGTTGCCGAGCGCACCGGAGCGACCGGCGACCTCGGATGCACCGTCGGCGGACCCGATCATGTTCAGACGCACGAGCGCGCGGGCCGGCGGGTGGTCGGAGGAAACGGCCACGTGCCGGGCGATCGCCTCGGCCGGTGCGAGCGTGTCGTCGGAGAGGATTCGCATCGCGTCACGGTACCGAGTTGGGGGTTTCGCGAATCGAGAACGGCGTCTAGCCTCCGCGGGTCGCGGGACGGCACCGCCGTGGAGGTCTGAGACCATGACGATCGTGGACGAGCTCCTTGCCCACCCGGGTATGTACGTCGGTATCGACCACGTCGCGGAGTCCGAGCTGCGCGGCGCGGCGCGTATCGAAGTCGCTCCACTGCCCGGCAACGCCGGCGTCACGCTCGACTACGAGATCTACAATCCCGCGACACCGGATCGGATACGCGGGCACACCGAGCACACGATCGTCGCACGGACCCACGACGGCGGCGCGGTGATGGTGATCGGGCACGAACACGCCGGTTCGGTCGCGATCCTGCACGAGACGGCACCCGGCGTCTTCGAGGTGGGCGTAGAGGGCTCGCCGTTCCCGCTGAAGGTCGAGCTGTCGATACCCGCACCGGGGCGGCTCCGCCATTCGTGGTGGTACGGCGCGCCCGGCGGCGAAGCGGTCGAACGAGACGTCGCCGTGCTCGACCGGATCTCCTGACCCCGCCCCGTCGACGCGTGCCGGATCACGTCCGCGTCCGGGCCCTCGCGGCTCAGACGAACGGTCGCGCGAACGGCTCCTCGGGAATGGCCATACCGCTGCGCGTCAGCGCCACGTACGCGGCGACCGCGGCCACCGCGTCGGCGACGCTCAGACCGAAACCGCGGCGGAGGTCGTCGACGACGTCGTCGACCAGATCGCCCGCTTGCAGCAGCTGCTGCGCGCGCCGGACCGGCGCAAGCTCACATTGCATCGCGTATGCGTCGGCGCGCCGCCGGTCCGCGCGGACGAATCGCCGGGAACTGCGACCGATGTCACCGGCCGACCGATGACTTCGCGCCGTCAGCGTGGTCTGACCCGCACCAACCCGAGACCGAGGAGCCCGCAGTGCGAGTCGTGGTGAACGAGTTCATGAGCCTGGACGGCGTGGTGCAGGCGCCGGGCGGTCCCGACGAGGACACCGACGGCGGCTTCGCGCACGGCGGCTGGTCGCACCCCTACTTCGATCCCGAGGTGATGGGGCCGGCGATCAGCCGCGGGATGGACAACGCGGGCCGCGTTGTTGTTCGGCCGGCGCACGTGGCAGGTGATGGCCGACGCGTGGCCCGAGCGGGCCGGCGACCCGTACGCCGACCGCATGAACGCGATCGGGAAGTACGTCGCGTCGCGCACCCTCACGGCCGCCGACATGAGGTGGAACTCGACGTTGCTGTCGGCCGGCGGCGCCGTCGCCGACGTCGCGGCACTACGCGAGAAGGACGGCGGCGACCTCGTGACGTGGGGCAGCGTCAGCCTGGTGCGGGCACTGCTCGCGGGCGGACTGGTCGACGAGCTCAACGTGATGATCGAGCCGATCCTGCTCGGCGGGGGCAAGCGGATCTTCCCCGACGACGGCGCGGCCCGGCCGCTGGAGCTCGTCTCGTGCGTCACGACCGCCACGGGCGTGCAGGTCTGCACCTACCGGCCCGCGTCATAGCGCAGCTTGACTCGCATGACCTACGCGTGTTCCGATGACCGGGCTCGAAGCGGGGGAAGTCCGGTCGAATTCCGGCGCTGACCCGCAACCGTAGGCAGAGCGGCCACCCTCGGGGCCACCGGGGGAACGCCGTCTCTGCGAGCCGGGATACCCGTGAAGAGCAGCTCAGTAGACACCGTCGTGGTTTGCGGGTGTGAGCGCTCGATCCCGGTCGGGCTTTCCCTTCCTGTTGCTGCGGCACGAGTGGAAGGACACCCGATGAAACGGGTCGTGACGTTCCTGCTCGCTGCCGGTCTCGTGCTCGCCGTCGCGGCTCCCGCGTCGGCAGCACCGCCCAGTAGCGATCCGACAACCGATGCCGGTGCCGCGGCCGCATGGCTCGCGGGCAAGGTCAACGCGTCGGGATTCATCCCGACCGCGGCCGATCCCGCGCAGGCCGACCTCTCCGCGTCCGCGCAGGCGGTGACCGCGCTCGTCGCGGCCGGGGTGGGCAAGACGAAGATCACCGCGCTCCTCGCCTATCTCGGGAACCATGTCGACGACTTCGTCGCGTCCGGCGGGAGCGACAACCCCGGTTCGCTCGCGTATCTCGTCCTCGCCGCGACGGCGGGCGGGCAGGATCCGGCGTCGTTCGGTGCGGCTCACGTCGACCTCGTCGCGCGGCTCGTCGCCACGCAGCAGCCCGACGGCTTGTTCGGCACCGCCGACGCGACGTACGACGGCGCGTTCCGCGAAGGACTCTCGCTGCTCGCATTGCACGCGGCCGGAGTGTCGAACGCGGCCGGCGTCGCCTGGCTCGACGGTCAGCAGTGCGCCGACGGGCTGTTCCTCGCGTTCCGCGCCGACCCGTCGGTGCCGTGCCCGGCGGTCGATCCCGCGACGTTCGCCGGCTCCGACACGAACTCCACCGCGCTCGCGGTGATCGGGCTCGCCGCGCAGGGCGACACCACCCCGCCGCGGCCGGCGCGACCGCGCTCGACATCGGTGCGCACCGCGGACGGCGGATGGGGGTTCTTGTCGGCGAGCAGTCAGAGCGACCGACCCGAGTCGACCGGGCTCGTGCTCGAGGCGCTGCGCACCGTCAACGGGAGCGCCGACACGCACGGCGTCGCCGCGCTGCTCACGTTCCAGATCGGCTGCGCCGGCGCGCCCGCCGATCAGGGTGCCCTCGCGTACCAGCCCGACGTGAAGGGCGTCCTCGCGCCGAACCGGCTGGCGACCGTGCAGGTCGTTCCCGCGCTGGCCGGGGTCGCGCTGCCGGTCACGCCGGGGACGATCACCGACGGCGTCCCGACGGTGTGCCCGACCGCGGTCACGTCGACCACGTCGACCACGTCGACGACGTCGACCACGGTCGCGGCGAGCGGGTCGACCGTGACGACGGTTGCCGCCACCGGCTCGACGACCGCGGGGACCGTCGCAGCCGCGGCCGAGCTCCCGCGCACGGGCTCGTCGTCGTCGGCGCCGATCGTGATCGTCGCTGCGTGCCTCCTCGGGGTCGGAGCGCTCTTCGTCGGCGGCACGCGGCCGGCGTCGCGCGTGATCGGTCCGGGTCGCGCGCTCGCGCTGATCGCGCTCGTCGCGTCGGCACTCGTGAGCCCGCTGGGCGGGCGCGCCGTCGGGCGCGCCTGCGCGGCGGGCTCGGTGCACGTCGCGGTCGTCGTCGATCTCGGCAGTGGCAATACGGTGAGCGCGGTCTGCGTCCCGGCCGGTTCGAGCAGCAACGGCGCGACGATCCTCGCCGCGCGCGCGTCGATGCTCGGCACGCCCCCGCCGCGGTACGCGGCATCGGGTCTCCTGTGCGCGATCGACGGCGTCCCGAGCACCGGCTGCGGCGGCCTGCAGAACGGGCACTACGCCTACTGGTCGTACTGGCACGGCAGTGGCGGCAACTGGTCGTACGCGAACGACGGCCCGGCTTCGCACCGTGCTGACCCCGACGTCGTCGAGGGTTGGCGCTGGCAACCCGAGGGATCCTCGCGGCCCAGTGACCCCCCGCCACGCGCCCCGGCCAACCCGAGCGCGGTCTGCGTCCCGCAGTCACCGGCGACGACCGCGGGCAAACCCCCCGCGACCCTGCCCCGCACCGTCACCACCGCCCACTCGGCGCCGATCACCGCCGCGAACACCGGCCCGACGCCGGGCGTGAGCGCGCAACCGACTGGCACCACGGCGCCCGCGGTCGGCTCCGATCCGATCCTGTCGACCACACCGAACGCATCGAACGCCTCGAATCCATCGACGACGATCGAGGGCGCGCGCACCACCGCGAGCACCCTCGCGGCCAAGCGCACGACGACGACGGGCGCGGACGCGGGCTCGTCGACGACCGTCGAGCTCGTGCCGCGCGGGATCGCGGCGCCGCCGGGACCGCACTCGCAGGGCGGAGTGGTGCCCGGGCCGATCGTCGGAATCGTGCTCGTCGCCGCCCTCGGGGGCGCGGGCGTGATCGCGGCGCGGCGGCGCCACCGGGCGCCGTCATGAGACCGCGTTCGCTCCACCCGCTCGCGTGGTGGATCTGGGCGCTCGCGCTCGCGACGGCCGCGTTGCGCACCACCGATCCCCTGTTGCTGGCGCTCCTCGTCGCGGTCGCGTGGCTCGTCGTGGCCGCCCGCCGGCCCGACGCGCCATGGGGCCGCACCTTCGGATCGTTCCTGCGTTTCGGGATCGCGATCATCGTCGTGCGACTCGCGCTGCAGGTGCTGTTCGGCGAACGGCTGCCGGGCCACCTGCTGGTCACGCTGCCCCACGTGTCGCTCCCGTCGTGGGCAGCCGGCGTCACGCTGGGCGGAGCGGTGACGACCGAGGCGATCGCGAACGCGTTCAACCAGGGTCTGCAGCTCGCGACGTTGATCGCGTGCGTCGGCGCCGCGAACAGTCTCGCGAGCCCGTACCGCCTGTTGCGCGCGCTCCCCGCGGTGCTCTACGAGCTCGGCGTCGTCGTCACCGTCGGCTTGACCTTCGCACCGCAGACCGTCGTCGCCGCGGCCGGCATCCGCGACGCGCGCCGGCTGCGCGGCCGGCCGCACCGCGGGCTCCGCGGCCTGCGCGGACTCGCGGTGCCCGTCCTCGAAGGCGCGCTCGAACGTTCGCTCGACCTGGCCGCGTCGATGGACAGCCGCGGGTACGGGCGCCACGGCGACGTGTCCCCCGGCCGGCTCCGGGCCGGGCAGACCGCGACGCTGCTCGGCACGCTCGCGATCGTCGTCGGCGTGTTCGGCGTGCTCGACAGCGGTTCGCCGTTCGGGCTCGGCATCCCGATGCTCGGGCTCGGCGCGGTGCTGCTCGTCGCGAGCGTGCGCGCGTCGAAATCGAGCGCGGTGCGTTCGACATACCGGCCCGACCTGTGGCGCCTGCCCGAGTGGGCGACGGTCGCGGCCGGCGGCGCGGCGGTCGCGGCCCTCGTCGCCGCCGGCCATCTCGGGGTCGACGGTCTCCATCCCGCGTACAGCCCGTTGGCGGCGCCCGCGCTCCCGTTGCTCCCGGTGGTCGGCATCCTCGCCGCCGCGCTGCCGGCCTTCGCGTCGCCGCCACTTCCGGCCGAGGTCGCATGATCCGCTTCGAGCACGTCACGTTCACGTTCCCGGATGCGCCGGCGCCGGCCCTCGTCGACGTCGACTTCACGGTCGACGAGGGCGAGTTCTTCCTCGTCGTCGGCGAGACCGGCGCGGGCAAGTCGACGTTGCTGCGTGCGGTGAACGGCCTCGTCCCCCACTTCACCGGCGGGACGCTGCTCGGCCGGGTGACGGTCGACGGGATCTCGACGGTCGCGCCGCCCGCGCGAGCTCGCGGACCGCGTCGGCGTGGTCGGCCAGAGCCCGGCCGCGAGCTTCGTCACCGACACCGTCGAGGACGAGCTCGCATACGCGATGGAGAACATCGGCATCGCGCCCGACGTGATGCGCCGCCGGGTCGAGGACGTGCTCGACCTCCTCGGCATCGCGCCGCTACGGCGCCGCGCGCTGGGCACGCTCTCGTCGGGCGAAGCGCAGCGCGTCGCCATCGGGTCGGTACTGACCGCGTCGCCGCGGGTGCTGGTGCTCGACGAACCGACCTCCGCACTCGATCCCGGCGCGGCCGAGGAAGTGCTCGCGATCCTCACCCGTCTCGTCGACGACCTCGGGCTCACGGTGCTCCTCGCCGAGCACCGGCTCGAGCGGGTGGTGCAGTACGCGACGCGCATCGGCGTCGTCGGCGCCGACCGGCGCGTGCGCGTCGGCTCCCCGACCGACGTCATGGCCGACGCACCGGTCGCGCCGCCCGTGGTGACGCTCGCCCGGCTCGCGGGTTGGTCGCCGCTCCCCCTGTCGGTCCGGGACGCGCGTCGCGCGGCCCGGCCCCTACGCGAACGGCTCGCCGCCGCGAACCCGCCGGTCCGCCGCGCACCGACGCTCGGCGACCGGGTCGCGCGGTTGTCGGGGGTCGCGGCGCGGTACGGCACGACCGACGTGTTGCACGACATCGACCTGTCGATCGCGCGCGGCGAGATCGTCGCGGTCATGGGCCGCAACGGCGCGGGCAAGTCGACCCTCCTCCGGCTCCTGTCGGGACTCATGCGCCCGACCGCGGGCGCCGTCCGCGTCGACGGCCACGCGCCACACGCACTCGCCGCCGCCGCGCTCGTGCGCAAGGTCGGCCTGGTGCCGCCCGACCCGGGCGCGCTGCTGTACGAACGGACGATCGCGAACGAGTGCACCGTCGCCGACCGCGAGCACCACCTGAAGCCGGGGACGACGCGCGCGACGCTCGACCGCATCGAGCCCGGCCTCGATCCGGCGCGTCATCCGCGCGACTGCTCCGAGGGCCAGCGGCTCGCGCTCGCGCTCGCGGTGGTCCTCGCCCCCGCGCCGCCGCTGATCCTGCTCGACGAGCCGACGCGCGGTCTCGACTACGCGGCCAAGGCACGTCTGTCGGAGATCCTGCGCGAGCTCGCCACCGCGGGTCACGCGGTCGTGCTCGCCACGCACGACGTCGAGCTCGTCGCGGAGACGGCGAGCCGCGCGGTCGTGATCGCCGACGGCGAGATCGTCTCCGACGGCCCCGCGCGTGAGGTCGTGTGCCACTCGCCCGTGTTCGCGCCGCAGGTGGCAAAGATCCTCGCGCCCGCGGAATGGCTCACCGTCGCCGAAGTATCGGCCACGCTCGCGTCATGACCGGTCGGGCGGGATGACCGCGGTCGCGCCGGCCCAGGTCCGGTTCCACTGGAGGTCGAGCGCGCTGCTGGCCGCGACATCCGTCGCGGGCATCGCCGCGTTCACCTGGCCGTTGTTCGCACGCCCGCACGGCTCGGAGAACGGCGCGCACGTCGGCGACGCGCCGTGGATCTTCATCGCGCTGGTGCCGCTCCTCGTGGGCATCCTGCTGTCGGAGCTCGCCGACGGCGCGCTCGATGCCAAAGCCGTGGCCATGCTCGGCGTACTCGTCGCGTGCGGCGCCGCGCTGCGCGCGCCGAGCACGGGCGTCACCGGGTTCACCGGGATCTTCTTCCTGCTGATCCCGGGCGGGCGCGTCTTCGGGCGCGGGTTCGGCTTCGTACAGGGCGCACTCACGATGTTCGCGTCCGCGCTCCTCACCGGCGGGGTGGGCCCGTGGCTGCCGTTCGAGATGTTGTGCACCGCGTGGGTCGGCTTCTTCGCCGGTTGCCTGCCCCGCGCCCAAGGGCGGCGCGAGCTCGCGCTCCTCGCGACGTACGGCGGCATCGCCGGGCTCGCGTACGGGCTCGTGATGGACATGTGGTTCTGGCCCTACGGCACGTCGGGCACGCAGCTCCACTTCGTCGCGGGCGCGGCGCTGACGGAGAACCTACGCAGGTTCTGGGCCTTTCATCTCGCCAGCGCGCTCGGGTTCGACATCCCCCGCGCCGCGGGCAACGCGCTCCTGCTCCTGATCGCCGGCACGCCCGTCCTGGCCGCGCTCCGGCGGGCCGCCCGCCGCGCCGCCTTCGGTGCCCCTATCGTGTTCGACACCGCGGACGCGCCCGGTCGGCACGACGAACGACCTCGGGTGCCGGAGACGGTGGTCGGGTCGGTCGACCCGGACGGACCGCTCCGCCGGTAGGCCGAGGCGCGGCTACTTCGCGCGCGCCTTCGTCCGCGAGCCGTTGGCCCCGGACACCGAAGCGGCCATCGCCTCGGCCAGGTCGCCGACCGTCCGGCACAACGCGTCGACCTTCTGCTCGAGCGACGCCAACCGATCGTCGGCGGCCGTCGCCCCGGTACCGCCCGCCGCGACCTGCAGCTGCTCGTAGCACCGGCGCAGTATCCGCGCGGTGTCGCGCTCCTCGGCGATGTAACGACCGAGCAGCTCGCCGGTCGCGATGTCGATCGAGTGGTCCCGGAAGAAGTCGTCGAAGACGTCCGCCTCGTCGCCGCGGTCGAGGCGATGGAGCCCGAGTGCCTCCATCTTCTCGAGGTCGGAGCAGTCCGACGTGACCGCGTCGAGCGCCGGATTCCGACCGTCGCCGCGCTTCGGGCGCACCGTGTAGCCGAGCTCGTCGATACGCCGAGCGAAGCTCGACGCGTGCTCCCCTTCACGCGCGGCGACCGTGCGCAGCACGGCCCGGACGTCGTCGCTCGGCGTCACCTCGATCCACGCGCAGAGGTACTCGTGCGCCTCACCTTCGGCGAGGGCAACCGCGTTCAGCAGCCCGAGGTAGCTCGGCTTGTCACTCTTCGGCTTGGCGCCCATCGGCTCGCCTCCTGGTCCGGGATCCGGTGGCCACGCTCGCGCCCGCGGCCCACTACCGCAAGCGGTGCCCACCTCCCCGGGCGCGATGCCCGGACCGTGCGCCGGTCTGGCCCGCGCTCGCACGCTTACGCGAAGCTCCGGCGATGGGTCGACGGGTGGGGCAAGTACTTGTGCGACGGCGACGGTCGCGCCGGCGCGCCGCGCGGTGGTCGGCCGCGATCAGCATCGTCACGATCGCGGTGGCGACCGCGACGGCCGCGATCCTCGCGCCGCCGTCGGGCGCGACCATCCCGCCGGCCCGGGTGCGAGGAGTCATCGGCCGGATCGGCGACCTGAACCTCGCGCTGCCCGCGCATCCTGCTCCGTCCGGGTGACGTCGCAGTCGTCGACGCGCGGCTCGCGCGCGCCCCGTACTCGACCTTGCTGCAGCGGATGGACGGGCAGGTGCAGCAGGCGTCGCCGCCCTCGGCCGCCGATCAGGCGAACTGCGCGCTCAGCGCCAACATCGCACGCGAGGAGGCGAAGGCCCGGGCCGCCAAGGATCTCGCGTTCATGTACGCGGTCGGACGGGTCTGGGACCGGACCGCGGGCAAGGTCGTCACGCCGACGACCGCGCAACGGCAGGCGGTCGGTGACCTCGCGCGTGACTATCTCGTCGACACGTGCCGGACGAGCCGCATCCACGTCGATCCCGATCGCGACATCAGCACGTCGAACGAGCTGATCCAGATGGCGACCGCGTACGACACGCTCGCCGGCGCGGATACCCGTTCGGCACAGCCGAAGCCACGATCGTCACGAACCTCCACATGTGGACCGCGGAGTTCTACGCGGAGTACCAGCCGCTGTTGCGGTTCCTCACGAACAACCACCTCGCCAAGGGCGCGGCGTCGATCGGCACGACTGCGATCGCGCTCGCGGGCGCGCCGGGGATCGACGAGGCGGAGCTCGACACGTGGCTCGACTTCGCGATGACGAACGTGCAGCAGGTGGTGCGGTACACGGAAGGATCGGGCGACGGCACCTACGGCGAGGGTCCGTTCTACTGGCGCTACGCGTCGGAGAACGTGGTGCCGTTCGCGCGCGCCTTCCACGCGGTCGCGGGCGGGCGGGGCTGGCGGACCAGTGCCGGCGCGGTCGTCGGCGACATCTGGACCGCGCGCTGGTTCACCGACATCGGGCGCTGGGAGCTCGACATGACGCGCCCCGACGGCACCGTCGCCCCCTTCGACGATTCGAACGTCGACGACGCCTACTTCTTCGGCGCGCTGCCGTCGACGGCACGCGACGCCGGCGCGTATGCATGGCGCTGGGCGACCGCGGCGACGACGAGCGCCTCGGTGCCGTACGAGAGCACGGCCAACGTCGATCTCGCGGCCGACGAGATCGTGACGTTCGACGACCGCGTGGTGTCCCGCCCTCCGTCGGGGTCGCCGAATCGGCTCGGGGGCCAGGGCGGCGACCTCGTGTTCCGCTCCAACTGGAGCACGAACGCAGTCGTCGCGTTCGTGCAGGCCGAGCACGGCGGATCGCGCGGCTTCGGCCGCGCGCCGGGCGGCAACGGCGTGCCGTTCGCGGCGGTGCACGACCATGCCGACCCCGGCTCGTACCTCCTCGACGCGTACGGAGAGCGCCTGCTGCTCGACCCCGGGTACGTCAACTACACCTGGCGGCAGCACGGCGTCCTCGCCGATCCGAGCGCGCACAACCTCGTACTGGTCGGGCCCGCGGTCGACCCCGAATCGCCGGGCGATCCGAACGCCGCGTCGACCCTCCCGTCGAGCGGGCTGACCGCCTTCACGACCTCGGCGACCGCGCCCGTCCCCGTCGACGGCGAGGCGTACGTGAGCAACCGCCTCGACCGGCCCCGCATCGCGGGCGCGACGGTGACATCGCGCTACGGGCGTGCGCCGTCGTACACGCCGCCCGTGTCGCCGACGGGCGCCGACTTCGAGGAGGTGGCGACGGCCGCCTCCGCGACGGTGCAACGGCGGTTCCTGTTCGTCGATCGCCGGTTCCTCGTGATCGCCGACACCGTGAGCTCGACCGCGCCGCGCACCTACACGTGGCCGGTCCACGGCAACGGCGGCGGCACGGCCGGGACGACGGCTCCCCTCCCCGCCATCCCGATCGGCGGGCGCGGGCTCGAGCCTGCCGCCGCGATCCCCGCGACGCCCTACGCGGCGAGCGGCGGGACGTTCGTGCAGACCACGGCGGGCGGCGAATGGTCAAGGAGCGAAGCGCGGCGTCGACACCGCGATGGCGTTCGACGTCGCGTCACCGCCGTCGACCGCGGTGACGCAAGGCCTGTACGAGCAGACGCACGGTCAGCTCGGCTCGAACGCCGTCCTCTCGACGAGCATCGCCGGCACGACGCTGCGCGCCGCCTCCGTGCTCTACCCCACACCGACGAGTGGCGCGGCGCCGACGATCACGCGCCTCGGTGTGACCGGCGCGGCGGTGCTCCGCGTCGACGATCCCGCGCGCGACCACCACGTGCTCGTCGTCGTGCGCGCACCGGGCGGCAAGGAGCTCGTCCTCCCCGCGGCGGTGACGGGCATGCCGGTGACGATCGCGACCGACGCCGCGATCGCGATCGTCGACGTGCACGCCAACGGCCGGCTCGTCACCCGGTACTCCGAACGGGGCAGCAACCTGATCGTGTTCCCGCACCGGCACTGACGCCCGTCGGCCCGGTGCCGACCGCCGCGGCGACGGGGTACAGCTAGATCTCGAGCGGTTCGGAGACGAGCTGTTCGATGAGCGACGCGAGGTCGCCCGCCGCGACGCCCTGGCGCAGGCGCCGGACGAAGAACAGCGTCATCGCCACGAGGCTCGCGGCCGCGCCTGCGATCGACCCGAGCTCGACCCGCAGGAACAGCTCGTGGGTGGAGACGGCGGTCGTCGCGACGAACAAGACGAGCCCGGCGAGCCACGCGTACATCGTGAACGCGTGCCCGGAAAGTGCGATGAGCGCCTGCGACATCGTCAGCGAGAGGATGAACAGGCCGCTGCCGGCTGCGAGCAGCGCGACGTCGGAGCGTCCGAGGTTGAACTTGGCGCCGAACAGGAGTCCGCCGGCCCACGGTCCGACCAGCCACCCGCCGCGACACCGAGCGCGCCGATACCGACGACGACGAACACCAGCCGCCGGACCCCGACGCGGAACTCGTCGTCGCGCCCGGCGCTCACCATCGACGTCAGCCCCGGGAGCAGCGCGGCCTGCACAGCCTGGAACAGCACGATCGGGATGCGCGACAGGAACAGTCCGACGATGAAGTCGGCGACCGCGGTGCGCTGGTTCGGCTTCGCCAGCGCCTGCGCGCCGAGGAACGGCGCGTACCCGAGCACCTGTGCGAACAGGGAGCCGCCGAGCAGGTACCCGAGGTTGGCGGAGATCTCGCCGTACGGCGCCGGTGGCCCCGGCTCCATGAGACCGGTGCGCCCGCGCAGCGAGATCGCCGTCGCGAGCAGCGGCGGAATCGCGAGGCACAGACCGAACCACACCGGGTTCTTGGCCCCGAGCAGCGCGAGCGGAATGCACGGCGCCAAACGCAGCAGCGCCTCGGCCGCCATGCTGACGCCGTAGGCACCGAAGTTGCCGGTGCCGGCGAACACGCCGCGGGCGAGGTACTCGATGCCGAACGTGAAGAGCGCGACCACGAGGCAGAGCACGAGCCCGGGATGATCGGCGAACAGTCGCGAGACGAGCGACGTCGTGAACGCGACGACCACCACCGCGACCGTCATCAGGCCCGCGAACGCTCCGCCGAGCGCGCTCGCACGCCGCACGATCGGCGCGCCGCCGATGCCGTGGACCCGGCGCGCCGCCATCGCCCGCCCGACCTCCTGCTCGAGCGGCAGGAAGATGCCGGGTGCCAGCACGAACACCACGACCCACAGCGTGTTCAGCGCGCCGTAGTCGAGCTTGTCCAGGTTCCGGAACGCGAGGATCTGGAACGCGTAGGTGGCGAGGCCGGCGACGACGAGGCCGGCGCCAACGGCGAACGTCCCTTCCGGGACGGGGGCCCGGGCCGCGAGCCGGCGCCCGCGCTCGAGCCGCGACATCGAGGGTTCCGCGGCGCTCACCGCGTTGCCATGGGGGCTTCCATGGGGGTCATTCGTCTCCATCGCCGGCGTGATTCTGACACGCACACGCCCCAGAGAGGCACCGCCACCGGAATCCAGCCCCGGACGCTACGCGATCGAGGCCCGGTTCGGTCACTCCGGGGCCCGGCGCGCCGACCCGGGGCCGGGCAGACCGGGAGAGACGCGGCGGCGCGGGTATGACACGCCTGATGAACTCGGCCTTCGTCACGATCGTCTCGCGGCTCGAGTACCCGATGATCGTCGTGACCGTCGCGGCCGGCGGCGAGCGCGCGGGCTGTCTCGTCGGCTTCTCGACACAGTGCAGCACATCCCCCGCTACGCGGTGGTCGGCGAGGAGACCGGCGACGCGGTCGACAAGTTCGGTCTCGTGTCGTGGCGGACGGGCCCGGATGGCGCACCGGTACTCGACGGCTGCGACTGGTTCGCGGGAGGGGCGATCGTGTCGCACCGGCGATCACGTCATACACGTGCTCGACGTCACCGACGAGGGCGAGGTGGGGCCCGACACCGGTGCGCAACTCGGGTTCCAGGCGGTCCGCGACTTCGAAGCCGGACACGAACCCTGAAGAGCGTCCCGTAGCTCGTAGGTGTGCGGGCGATCGCCGAGGACGAGCGACACCGTGACCGAGTCGGATCCGGTGGCGGCAAAACGGTGGCGGAATCCGGCGGCGGGAACCGGCGGCGCTTACCCTGACGCGCCTGTGGGCGCGGCGACACCCGACACCCGACGACGACGATCGGATGCGCTCCGCGGCCCGCGGGTCCTGATCCTCGGCTACTTCGTCGTGTTGTTGATCGTGGCCCTCGTCGTGATCCCCGCGTCGGTCACGACCGTGCGCGCGCTCAACCGTCAGCAACACCGTTCCGATCCGACCGCGGCCGCGACGAACGCCGTCCTCACGGGCGCGCTCGACCAGGAGACCGGCGTCCGTGGCTACCTGATCACGGCCGATCCGTCGTTCCTCGATCCGGTCTCCGCCGGTTTCGACCAGGTCGCGGCGGCGCTCGCGACCCTGCACGGCACCGACGTCGAACCGGGGATCGGACCCGAAGTCGACGCGATGGAGGCGGCGCTCCGACGCTGGCGCACGAGCTTCGCGGACGTCGTCGTCAACGACGTCCGCGCCGGCCGGGTCGCCGACGCGAACTCGATCATCGCGTCCGGCCGGGGAAAACGACTCTTCGACGAATTCCGTACCGCGCACGACGCGTTGCAGGCCGAGGTCACGCACGACGTCACGTCGAGCCGGCAGCGCCTGCGCCACGACGTCGAGTTGTCGCTGCTCGGGCTGGCGGGCACGCTCGCGGTCGGGTTCGCGATCGCGTTCGGCATGTGGTTGTGGTGGCGGGTCTGGGGGCGGCGCGAAACCGAACGCGACCAGGAGCTCGCCGACCTCGGGGTGCTGCTGCGCTCCGTCGTCGAGGCGACGACCGAACCGATCTTCGCCAAGGACGTCGACGGACACCACATCCTCGCGAACCGGGCGCGCCGCGGCGTCGTTGAGCCAGGGCGACGGCGACGCGGTCGTCCTCGGGCGCCGCGTCGACGACTTCGTCGACGCGGAGATGGCAACGCAGATTCGGGACGAGGATCGCCGCGTCATCGAGACCGGCGAGGCCTCCCGCTGCGAGGAGATCCTGCGCCAGCCCGACGGGCCCCACGTGTTCCTCACGACCAAGAACGCGCTGGAGTCGGCCGACGGTCGGCGCATCGGCATCGTCGGCGTCGCCCGAGACGTGACCCTCGAACGGCTGCTCGAGGCGGACCGCGAGCGGCTCTACAAGATCGAGCACCGGCTCGCGGAGACACTGCAGCAGGCGATGCTCGGCAACGCCGAGCTCGACGACGACCGCATGGAGGTCTACGCGCGGTACCAGCCCGCGCTCGAAGAGCTCACGGTCGGCGGCGACTGGTACGACATCGTGTCGTTGCCCAACGACATGATCGGGCTCATCGTCGGCGACGCGGTCGGTCGCGGCATCGACGCCGCGACCGCGATGGGTCAGCTGCGCAGCGCGCTCACCGCGCTGGCGCTCGCGGGCCTCGATCCCGCGAGCGCGCTCGAAGCGGTCGAGGCGTTCGCGCGCACGATCCCGGGCGCGCACTCGGCGACGTGTCTGTACGTCGTCGTCGACCCGTCGAACGCACAACTCCTGTACTCGGTCGCCGGGCACATGCCGCCGCTCGTGGTCGCCGGCGACGGCACCACCGAGTATCTCGACGGGCAGCAGGACCCCCACTCGCGGCGGCCCGCCTCGATCGTCCCCGCCGGACCGGTCGCAAGCCGTTCCCCGCCGGCTCGACGCTCGTGCTCTTCACCGACGGTCTCGTCGAGCGGCGGCGCGAACCGATCGACGTCGGTCTCGACCGTCTCGCGACCGCGGCGACGGCCGCCGCGTCCCTGCCGGTCCGCACGCTGTGCGATCACCTCATCGACTCGCTCCTCACCGACCAGCTCCGGCGCGACGACGTCGCGGTCGTGGCGGCCCGCCTGACGAGGACGCACAGCGACACGTTCCGGCGGCGCGTCAACGCCGACGCCACGAACGCGCGGCTGGTGCGGCACGACTTCCAGGAGTGGATCGCGCACTACGAGCTCGGCCCCGAGATCGAGGGCGACCTCGCGCTCGCGCTCGGGGAAGCCCTGGCGAACAGCGTCGAGCACGCGTATGCCGGCGGTCGCGCCGGCATCGTCGAGGTCGAGGGTGTGAGCGCGGCCGGTCTCCTACGATTGAGGGTGCGCGATCACGGTCTCTGGCGCGCACCCCACGACGACGTCAACCGCGGCCGCGGTCTCACGCTCATGCGCCGGCTCGTCGACAACGTGCAGGTCGACACCGACGGTCGCGGCACCGTGGTCGTGCTCGAACATCACCTGCGAACCCGGAGCACATCCCCATGAACTCCGATTCCGGACAGCCAATGCAGATCCGCACCGATCTCCGGTCCGCGGACCACGCGATCGTGTCGGTCGCGGGCGAAGTCGACCTCGAGACCGCGCCCGAGCTCGAACGTCGGCTCGTCGAGGTGGTCGAGCGCGGCACGCCGGTGGTCGTCGACCTCGGGGCCTGCGCGTACATGGACTCGAGCGGCTTTCGCGCCCTGCACCGCGCCGCCGACCTCGGACGCATCGTCCTCGTTGTCCCGCCCGGCGCGTTCCTCGCGCGCGTCGTTCGCCTGGCCGGACTCGAGAAACTGATGGCGATCTGCGACGACACCGCCGCCGCGCTCGAGCACGTGCGCACGCCACCGTCCGGCTGACGCGGCCGCGTCGCGCTCAGCGACCGGGCTCTGCCACCGCGGCCTCGGCGCGCGCTTTCAACCCGCGCGCCTCCATGTCGATGTACCGACGCGTCGACCGCGCGCTCAGCAGCCCGACGAGCGGCGCGAGGAGACCGGTTTGGTCCAACGCGAGCCTGACGGTCACACGGTCGCCGGCGGCAGCTGCGACGCGGTGGGTCCCCATGCTCGTGACGCCGAGGGTGGAGCTCCGCCAGGTGAAGACCTCGTTCGGGACGAACTCCGTCACCTCCCAGTCGAGCATCTTCAGGCGCGGCTGTTTGATGCGCACTCGGGACGAGAGGGACAGCGGCCCGTTCGTGAGCAGTTCTGCGCTCGTCACCGACGCCGTCCACTCGTGCCACCGCTCGACGTCCGCAAGCGTCGACCAGACCGTCTCGCGCGGCGCCTCGATCTCGATCGTCCTCTCGAAGAGCATTGCGTCCTCCGTCGCAGATGTTGTGATGTACCACATGGTACATGTACCATGTGGTACGTGTCCATTGAGCATCATTCTGCGGGCGAGCCGGGGGCGGCGCCGGCCCGGGAACAGCTCCTGGCCCGCGGGCTCGAGTACCTGACCGAGCACGGGATCGGCGACATCTCGCTGCGCGAGCTGGCCGGCGCGCTCGGCACCAGCCACCGCATGCTGATCTACCACTTCGGGTCGAAGGAGCAGCTGTTCGTGGAGATCGTGCGCGCGTCGGAGCGACGCGAGCAGGCCTCGTTGGCGGGCATCGCCACCGCGGAGGGAGTGCGGCCCGACGCGATCCGGGGGTTCTGGCAACGGCTGCGATCGCCCGAATTCGCGGCCAACGAACGCCTGTTCTTCGAGCTCTACGCGCAGGCGCTCCAGGGCCGGGAGTACGCGCAGTCGGTGCTCGACGGCGTGATCGACGACTGGGTCGAGCCCGCGGCCGGCGCGCTCGTCGCGCAGGGTCTCGCGCCGGCCGATGCCCGCGCCGAGGCCCGGCTCGGCCTGGCGGTCGTGCGCGGGCTCCTGCTCGACGTGCTCGCGACCGGTGACGTCGCCGGGGTCGACGCCGCGTTCGAGCGCTACCTCGCCTCCTCGCTCGGTCGCGTCGACCCCGAAGCGGCGCCCTGACCGGAGCTGCGTCGCGGCGGCGTACCCGCTACCGTGGATATGACACGCGTGTCAGTTTGTCGCGCCGTACCCGAGCGGGAACCCAGGGAGATCAGGTTGACTGTCGCCACGCCGAGCGCACCCACCGACCACTACACGATCATCTCGGCCGACTGTCACGGCGGCGGTTCCACCGCCGAGTACCGCGAGTATCTCGACCCGAAGTACCACGAGGCGTACGACGCCTGGCGGGGCGCGTACAAGAACCCGTACCGCGACCTCCAGGGCGATTCCCGCACCCGCAACTGGGACGACGCCCGCCGTTGGAAGGACCTCGAAGCCGACGGCCAGGTCGCCGAGGTCCTCTTCCCCAACACGATCCCGCCCTTCTTCCCCACCGGTGTCGTGATCGCGCGCCCGCCGACGAACGCCGAGTACGAACTGCGCTGGGCCGGCATCCAGGCGCACAACCGCTGGCTCGCCGACTTCTGCGCGCTCGCGCCCGACCGGCGTGCGGGCATCGCACAGATCTGCCTGAACAACGTCGACGACGCGGTCGGCGAGATCCACTGGGCACGTGAGCACGGACTGCGCGGCGGGGTGCTCGTCCCGAACCTGCCGCCCGACCAGTTCGACGTGCCGCCGATCTACGACCCGATCTACGACCCGATCTGGCAGGCGTGCCAGGAGCTCGACATGCCGGTCAACAGCCACTCGGGCACCGGCCTCCCCGACCACGGCGACTACCCGTTCACGCAGGTGCTGTGGGTCATCGAGACCCCGTACTTCGCGCACCGGCCGCTGTTCTTCATGATCATGGGCGGCATCTTCGAGCGCTTCCCGGGCCTGAAGTTCGTGATGACCGAGTCGGGCGCGGGCTGGGTGCCGGAGACGATCCGCCAGCTCGACGGCCTGCACATGGCGATGTCGATGGGACGCACCGGCGAGGTCGGCTTCGACCCCGCGTCGGCGCTGCCGATGAAGCCGAGCGAGTACTTCGCCGCGCAACTGCTGGATCGGCGCGAGCTTCCCGAGCCCGAACGACGGCAGGGCGCGCACCAGGATCGGGTTGAACAAGTACATGTGGGGCAGCGACTACCCGCACCACGAAGGCGCCACGCCGTTCTCACGCGAGAGCATCCGGCGCGCGTTCCACGACGTCGACCCGGCCGAGTTGCACCAGATCTTCGCGGTCAACGCGGCCGAGGTGTACGGGTTCGACCTCGAGAAGCTCGCTCCGCTCGCCGCGGTGCACGGCCCGACGGTCGCCGAGATCCACGAGCCCTACGAAGGCGTCCCCAAGGGCGCGACGAGCCCCTGCTTCTACCAGAAATAACCACCAACAGTTGGTGGAAACCGTCGCGGCGCCGTTATCTCGGCGAGTTCGGGGTTATTCGGCGCGAGGCGCGGGCGGGGGAGATCCTCGTCGCAGCGTGGGCAGGGCCGGCGGCGAGCAGGTTCGCGATGACCAAGGCGAGCGGCACGGCGAGGAGCACGGCGATCACCGCGAACGGCGACGCGTAGACGAGGGGGAAGTTCGTCGCGAGCGCCCGCCACGAACGTTGACCGACGAGGACCCCGAGCGGCACGCCGATCACGACGCCGCCGAAGGCGAGCAAGCGTCGCCTGCCATGCGATCGCGAGTCGCGATTGGCGGCGCGTGAAGCCGAGCGAACGCAACACCGCGAGATCGCGCCGGCGCCGGCGAACGGTCGTCACCAGCGCGTGCGCGACCGTCGCCGCCGCGAGAAGACGCGAAGAAGATCCCGAGCGCGAACGGAAGCGTCCGCAACTTGCCGAGATCGACGACCGACGTCGGGCGGGTCGCCGGTTCGGCGAAGTACGTCCCTGGTCGGCCGACGTCACTCATCCGCTGTTCGGCGGCGGCCACGTCGGCACCGGGTCGCCACCTGATCGCCACGTAGTCCTCGATGTCGGCGGGACTCTGCTGCGCAACCGGCGGCATCGCGGCCGCGAGCCCGGACGACGGTCATCCAGCCGCTCTGGTCGTAATCGGTGTGCGAGGTCGCGGGCAGCAACGCCTCGCCGACGACGCGGACACCGGCCCCGCGCCCGACGGTCACGGTGTCACCGGTATGGAGATGCAGCGACTTCATCGTCGTCGGTGCGAACGCGATCTCGTCGGGAGCCGCAGGCGCCCGGCCCGACAGCACCACGAGATCTATCGTCGATTTCAGCGGCTCGGTGCCGAACGTCGGCGTCGCCACGCCGTTGACGGGCAGGGCGCGCGCCCACGTCGCCTGGAACGCGGCCGCGACGTCGGCGTCGCGGACGATGGTCTTCACGTCCTGCGGAGTGGCGCGGCCCATCGCCCGACGCGATGACGTAGTCCCACACGACACCCGAACGGGCCGGGCTCGTAACCGCGGCGTCGAGACCGGACCGGAACGTGAGGCACCCGACGACTCCGAGTACACCGACGATCGCACCGACGAGCGCGGATCGAACCGGCACGGCAGCTCGGCCGCGACCCGGCTCGACCGCGAGGCGGAAACCCACGTCGAGCGCGGGCGGAAGACCGACCCGGGCCGACCAGCGCCCAGCTCGCGCCCGGCCGCGCTCGAACCGACGCACCCCGCGTCGTACGCCACACCGCGGCCAACAGGGCGGTGACGACCACGCCGACGGCAACCGACAAGGCGGCACCCAGGAGCACCGGCCAGTCGGCGTGCACACCGACGTCGAGGTCGTACGTGCGCCCGAGGCCGAGCGGGAATCGCGACGACAGCGCGAGAGCAGTCACGACGGACGTCACCGCGGCGACGCCGGCCGTGACGAACGCGGGCAGGACGAGCGCGGGAACGACCGTCGGCGTGTCGGCGCCCATGGCCTGCCACGTGGGCAGCTCGGCCGCGCCGGCCGTGACCGCGCGTACCAACGCCTGGCCGACGAGCACGCCGCCGCCGATGACGACCGCGAGCGCGAACAGCAGGAGGCCTTGCCGCTCGACCCCCGTCACGTCCTTCGCCTTGCGTAGACCGTCGAGGTCCTGTGTGCTCTCGACGTTGACGGGCTGGCCGACGATCCGGCTCACGTCGGCCGTCAGCCGGGGGAGATCGGCCTGGCCACCGCGCATCGTCACGAACTCGTTGACGAAGCCCGGCATACGCGTGCCGTAGCGGTCGTAGAAGGCGCTCGACGGTGCCCAGCCCGGGTCGCTCGTCAGCTGACTTCGCGATCCCGACCACGCGCAGCTGCTGGCGGAAGTTCGGATCGACGTTCTTCGGTAGGAACCCGGGGGGAGCATCGGCGATGTCTTGCGGCGAGAACGATTGGCCGACCACCATCGTCGCCCCGATTACGAGGCCGAACCGCCGCCGGGCGTTCTGGTCGACGACGACCTCGTCGACCCGGGTGGGATCGGGCATCCGGCCGGCCACCAACACGCCGATCATGTTGCGCACGGCTGCATCCGTGGTCGGGATCGAGCGTGACGTCGCCAAGTTCAGGATTGCTCGGGATCCCGAGCGCGAACGCGACCTCGAACGGGTAGGTAGCCGTGACGTACGGAAGCGCGGCAACGGCGGCGCGCTCGGCGGTCGTCGAACGTCGGACTGTTCGCAAGGACACCGGCGTCGGCCACGTTGGCCGCCCGCTCGTACCTGTGGACCGCCGACGCCGTGCGGCGCGCCCCGGCCACGCCCGCGGCGGCGAGGCCCAGCGTGACCCCGCCGAGCAGCCCGAGCACCGCCCACGATCGCCAACGCCGGCGCAGGTCGGCCCGCGCCCAGATCCGTACCGCCGCCCAGGTAGGAGATCTCATCGCAACCATCCGATCACACGCCGCCCGGCGCCGACAGGGTGACCACCGGTTGCCCGAAGGGGATGCTGCCCACCCTGCGCGGCCGGTCCGCGGGATGAGCCCAGGGGCATGCGGCGGGGGGACCTTCGTCCCTGTCGGCTGCGCCCCCGCGTCGCACATGCTGTCGTGAGACCACCGAACGGAGCCGACCATGGACACCCAGCAGTTCCTCGCCTACCTCAACGAGCACACCGACAGCCGGGACCTCGCCGCCGAAGTCGCCGAGCTGCTGGCCGCTCGCGGCGGTCGCCGGCTCGTGGTCGCCACCGGCGGCGCCGGCAAGCCACTCGTCTCGGACCGGGCACGCATCGCGAGCTGAACGGCGAGCTGAACGGCGAGCTGAACGGCGAGCTGAGTCGTTTGGAGCAGGCGCCCCGGTGCGGCGAGACTGCGGAGGATGACCGACGCACCCGTCCCGACCGTTTCGCACTGGGTCGACGGGAAGGTCGCGCGGGGAACGTCCGGACGCCGCGGCGACGTCTTCGATCCGGCGACGGGAAAGGTCGCGAAGGTCGTCGCGTTCGCGTCGGCCGACGACGTCGATGCCGCAGTCGCCGCTGCGCGCGCCGCGTTCCCCACGTGGCGGACCTCGTCGCTCGCGCAGCGCTCGCGGATCCTGTTCCGGTTCCGGGAGCTGCTCGACCAACGCACCGACGAGCTCGCCGCGATCGTCACCGCCGAGCACGGCAAGGTGTTGAGCGACGCGCAGGGTGAGGTCGCACGCGGGCTCGAGGTCGTGGAGTTCGCGTGTGGCCTGGGCCAACTCCTCAAGGGCGGCTTCTCCGAAGGCGTCTCCGCGCGCGTCGACGTGTCGTCGATGCGCCAGCCGCTCGGCGTCGTCGCGATCGTCAGCCCGTTCAACTTCCCCGCAATGGTGCCGTGCTGGTTCTTCCCGATCGCGATCGCGGCCGGCAACACCGTGATCCTCAAGCCGAGCGAGAAGGACCCGTCGGCCGCGAACTGGCTGGCCGCGCTCTGGGCCGAAGCCGGGCTCCCCGCCGGCGTCTTCAACGTCGTCCACGGCGACAAGGTCGCCGTCGACCGTCTCCTCGAACACCCCGACGTGAAGTCGGTGTCGTTCGTCGGCTCGACGCCGATCGCGCGCCACGTCTACGAGACCGCGACGCGAAGGGGCAAGCGGGTGCAGGCCCTCGGGGGCGCGAAGAACCACATGGTCGTGCTCCCCGACGCCGATCTCGATCTCGCGGCCGACTCCGCCGTCAACGCCGGCTTCGGTTCCGCGGGCGAACGCTGCATGGCGATCTCCGCGGTCGTCGCGGTCGGTGCCACCGGCGACGACCTCGTCGCCCGCATCGCCGAGCGCATGAGCGGGCTGACGGTCGGCGACGGCCGCACCGGCGCCGACATGGGACCGTTGATCACGCAGGCGCACCTCGACAAGGTGACGTCGTACCTCGACTCCGGGGTCCGCGCCGGCGCCACGATGGTCGTCGACGGCCGCGCGCACGCGATCAAGGGCGAGGCCACCGGCTTCTGGCTCGGCCCGACCCTCTTCGACCGGGTCACGCCCGACATGGAGCTCTACACCGACGAGATCTTCGGCCCGGTCCTGTCGGTGCTCCGGGTGGAGACGTACGACGACGCGCTCGCGCTGGTCAACGCCAACCCCTACGGCAACGGCGCCGCGATCTTCACGAACGACGGCGGCGCGGCGCGGCGCTTCCAGAACGAGGCCGAGGTCGGGATGGTCGGGATCAACGTCCCGATCCCGGTCCCGGTCGCCTACTACAGCTTCGGCGGCTGGAAGAATTCGCTCTTCGGCGACACGCACGCGTACGGGCTCGACGGTGTGCACTTCTTCACGCGCGCCAAGGTCGTGACCAGTCGTTGGCTCGACCCGAGCCACGGGGGCCTCAATCTCGGGTTCCCCCGCAACACGTGATCGGCGGGACCTCGCACGACGCTTCCGCGGGACCGGTCAACGTCGTCGACGCCGGCATCAGGTTCGACACCGACCTCCCCCATCCCAGCGTCAAGCTATGTACCGAGAACGAGAGCGCGACGCGCCCGAGTAGACCGGCAGACCTGTCGCGCGTCTCGACTACGGGGCAAACTCCTCGACGACCGTGAGGTCGACGAACTCCGGTGCACCCTCGAAGATCTCGGCCATGATCTTCCGTGCAGCCTGCAGACCCTCCTGGCGTCGTGGATCGCTCTCCCTGGCCCGCGCTTTCTCTTCACTCTCGAAGATGATCAGCATGTACGCCCGACTCGGATCCTTCTGATCCTGCAACATGAACGAGCGGACCAGACCAGAGTCCGGCTGTTCGGCCTTCTGGATCTGCTCCTCCAGACGCGCAAGGTCACCCTCGCGGCCTGCCTTGAGCCGAGTTGTAATCAGCTGCGCCCACATGATCTCGTCCCTTCATCGTGTGCTGTCTCTTGCGCATGCTCCCCCATGAGAGGTGGCTCGCCAAGTGCAGCGCCGATCGGAAGACATGGACGCCGCGACTCAGCGTGCGGTGAGCCGGAGCGGGAGCTTGTCGTGACGTCGGACCATGAGACTGTTCGCCCACTTTGGCGGGTTATCGAAGTCGAGCGAGATGTCGCTTGTGCGGTCGAGTAGCACGGTGAGGACGGCGCGTGCCTCGACGCGGGCGAGAGGCGCGCAGTTACGCGTCCCTTAGGTGCTGCGTGACCACCCGTGCGAACTGGCCGTGCGGGAAATCGTGTTCGCCGATCTGCATCGATTCGGCCGCCAGAGAGAGCTGCTCCCAGACCGCACGCGTGGCTCGCTGCGCCTCGGCAGCCTGGACGATGCACTCAAACGCAAGGCCGATTTCGTTGTGGTCGAGGTACTCCCGATAAGGCCCGAGCTTGGTCTCGTCGGCGTCGGGCAGTGCGCGCCGGGCGTCCTCCAGATACCGCGTCCGCTGCTTCCCACATATCGAACCGCTCGTCCGCAGCCGCGCGCACAGAATGCCCGGATGGAGGATTA
>CAWFFF010000002.1:0-309606 GCA_963814995.1 uncultured Actinomycetes bacterium
CCCGAGGTCATGTCCCGGGTGGTGGTGTAGGCGACGGTGTTTGCGTCAGCCTCGGGTGTTGTTCTAGCTGACTTGGGTGAGTGCGTGTCTCGGTCACCTCCTCGAGGTCGCCGTCGATGAGGCGGAGTCTGGCTTTGGCGAGGAGTTCGACGCTCATGTAGCGGCGGGCGACGGCCCACTCGTCGTGTTGTTCGGCGAGGACCGCACCGACGAGTCGGATGACGGCGTCGCGGTTGGGGAAGATCCCGACGACGTCGGTGCGGCGGCGGAGTTCCTTGTTCAACCGTTCCTGCGGGTTGTTCGACCAGATCTGTCGCCAGTGCTCCTTCGGGAACCCGGTGAACGCGAGGACATCGGGAGCGGCGTCGGCGAGATGCGTCGCGGCGTCAGCGGGAAGCGTTCGGCGAGTTGTTCGACGACGCGGGCGTGTTGGGCCCAGACCGATGCGGCGTCGGGCTGCGCGAAGATCGTCCGCACCAGCGTCGCGACCATCGCCTGCGCGGACTTCGGGACCTTCGTCAGCAGGTTGCGCATGTAGTGGGTGCGGCACCGTTGCCAGCGTCGCACCGAACGAGCGTCGATGCGATCGCGTCGACGAGACCCGGGTGCGCATCGGACACGACCAGCGCCACGCCGGAGAGGCCGCGGGCGACGAGCCCGCGCAGGAACGCGAGCCAGCCGGCGCCGTCTTCGGTGGTGATCACATCGACACCGAGGATCTCGCGATGCCCGTCCGCGTTGACGCCGGTCGCGGTCACGACCGCGACGTTGATGATCCGGCCACCCTCGCGGACCTTCTGGGTCAGCGCGTCCATCCACACGTACGTATAGGGCCCATTCTCGAGGGGCCGGTTGCGGAACTCGGCGACCATCGTGTCGAGCTCGGCCGCCATCCGGCACACCTGCGACTTCGACAACGACTCGATCCCGAGCGTCTTGACGAGCCCATCCACCCGGCGGGTGCTGACACGCCGCGGACGTAACACTCGGCCACGACCGCGACGAGCGCCTTCTCCGCCCGCCGACGCGGGTCGAGCAGCCAGTCCGGGAAGTAGCTGCCCTGACGCAGCTTCGGGATCGCCAGATCGATCGTGCCCGCCCGCGTGTCGAACGGCCGAGCCCGATATCCGTTGCGATGATTCACCCGCTCCGGGCTGACCTCACCCCAACTCGCGCCGGTGAGCACGTCGACCTCCGCGGCCATGAGCTGTTCGGCGAAGCCCCGGACCATCTCTCGGAGCAGATCGTTGCCATCGTCGTCGAGGTGCTTGCGCAACCACGCCAACGCGTCCATCGTGTTCGGGTTGACCACCGCGTCGTTCCTCTCGCTCGTCTTCGCAAGGACTGCAAGAGGCTGACGCGGTGGTCATCGCGTCCGGCGGACCCACCGCCGCTACACCACTACCTGGGACTCAACTGCCGTCGACGGCCAGTCTTGGGTACATATGGACAAGTTCGTGGCGAGTCGACTCATACCAGTCGGTGTCGAGCCGCAGCAGGGCGAGCTGCTCGGGTGCGTACACGGGTAGCGTCTCCTCGACGGGGCCACGCACCAGGTGCAGCCGGTCGGCGGGATAACCCTCGCCGAGCAGCATCTGACGGACCGAATCTTCGGGATAGATCTCTTCTGCGAACGCGCCGCCCACGACGCTCGTCGGATCGTGCAGCCATTGGTCGGGATCGCCGGGCCAGTAGATCGAGGTGTCTTGCTCGGTCGGCTCGCTCATTCCGTCGAACGTGTCGAACAAGTAGATCTCGCGATCGGCCGTGCCGAACTCTTGGAGCGTGAGGATCATCGCCAATACAGATCCGCCGCGCCACACCCCACATTCGACGAACGCACCCGGGATGTTCCGTCGTTGGCAGTAGCGCACTGCCTCGACGACAGCCTCCATACGCCGCCAGTTCGTCATCGAGAATTCCAAGCCGCGCTCGATGATGCGCCGCGTCGCCGCGTCTATATCAGGATGGGGTGGCCCCGTCCTCGGCGGAATCATCTCGCTCATCGGCAATTCAATCTAGCGAGCAGGGGGGCCTCTTCGACCGTGGAGCGCCTTGTTTCGCGCGGGCGACATGGTGGCACGTTCGTGCGGTCGCAGTCACGTTGATACGTGCCTGAGCGACTCCTTCCGAAGGTGGCATTTCAGACGGTTTCGTTCCGTTCTCCTCGGGGACGCCAGCGCTCCATCATCTGCTCCACGGTGACGGTGATCCGATTGTCAACGGCGGGATGTTTCTTGCGCCAGAGGAGCCACAGCCGGATGTGTTCCTTGTATTCGTCCTCGGATACAGCGTGCTTTTGCGCGTCCCAGGGGACCTCGGTGAACCGCTTGGCACGCCAGTAGTACTTGAGGTCGTCGCGTGTCCAGTCTCGATAGATGTCGTCCCACGAAACTCGGCCGAAGTGGGGGTGGAGGCACTCCTCGGTCAGGGGCTCGCCTTCCCGCTGGAAGCGGTAGTCGACGGAGAGTCGCAGACGGTCGCTCCGGTTCGGCAGGGACCGGTGCACCGTAAGGCTGTGGAAGACGACCGCGTCGCCGAAGCGGAAGTTGCCGCCGACCCATTCCAGCCCATCGAAGCGCTCGTCGAGCTTCGCCCGCCGGTGACCGGCGCCGAGCGAGGCTTCGAGCGGCGCGATGCCAAGGTGGTGCGAACCGCGGAGGATGCTCAGGCTGCCGAGCTCTGTGGGGCAATCCCCGAGTGGCATCCAGCACGCGTAGAGGTCGGTCGTTCCTTGGTTGTTCAGGTAGTCCTGGTGCGGTGGCGTCGCCCACTCGTCATTGTCGGGAAAGATCAGGCGGGCGATCGAGAGTGGATGTGGGAAGGCGGTATCGCCCAACAAGGGCGTCACACACCTCCGAACCGACGGGTCGTGAGGAACCGCGTGGAGGACTTCGAGCTTCTGGACCTCGTCGTAGACCGCGAAGAACAGCGGTTCGCCTTCGACACGAGGTTCGATCCTCGGGATCGCGTCCATCGGGTCGGTACCGGGCTTGAACCAGGAATGGGCGGCGCACACCGACACGATGCGGCGCCTCAGCTCCATGAGCAGCTCACGATCGACGACATCGCGCAAGAAGATGTAGCCGTCCTCCTCGAAGCGCGCCCGCAACGCCGACGGATCGTCGAGCAGGTTGGTCGAGTCGGTGAAGTCGATCATGCGGGCCCTCGCTCCCCACGGATTGTCTCATCTTCGGCGCCACAGCAGTTCTCGGCGAGCCCTCGGAATCGTATGCTGCCCGTTTGGTGCGCGAACACCGAGGGTGACTCGCGCCGCTGCTATGCGCCGTTTCGGGTCCCCGGTTACGGTCGGGTCGGACCTGTCGTGGCGAGTTCTGACGAGGAGCGCAGCTGATGCCCAAGACGATTGAGTTCGAGGACGAGCATCACCTCCGCGTCGGGAAATGGGACTTTCACTGCGCGTTCCCCCTCGGAGATCGGCCCGCGGGCCGCTTTCCGGTGCTCAAACAGCGGGCATATATCGACCGATACATCGCGCTCTGCGCCACCGAACAGCCGAAGACGATTGTCGAATTGGGCATTTTCGGCGGCGGCAGCACTGTGCTGTTGAGCGAGTTGGCCGAGCCGGTGAAACTGGTAGCCGTCGAGCTCGCGTCCGAGCCGGCAGCGATGCTCGCGGATTACATCACGCGGGCCGGTGTCGCGGATCGCGTGCGACCCTTCTACGGGGTCGACCAGGCCGATCGCGAGCGGCTCGCCTCCATCGTTGCCGCCGAGTTCGGAGGCCGTCCCATCGACCTCGTGATCGACGATGCCTCACACTTGCTTGCCGAGACACGCTCGTCGTTCGAGACGCTCTTTCCCTACGTCCGACCCGGCGGCCTCTTCGTTATCGAGGACTGGAATTGTGGACATCAACTCAGGGGTCACGTGACGGCAGCTCTGGAGCGCGGAGACTCGCGGGCATTGGCAATTTTCGAGGAGAGCTTCGACAAGCTCAAGGATGCCCCGCCGGAGCGGCCGCTCTCGAGCCTGGTGGTCGAGTTGATGCTCGCGCTCGCGTGCGGGAGCGATGCTCTCACCGATGTCGCCCTGAACTCGTCGTGGACCGAGGTTCGCCGGGGCCCCGGCCCGCTCGACCCGGTCGGCTTTCGCCTCGCCGATCTCTACCGCGATCACTTTGGCCAGCTGGGTGCGACCGCCGTCACCGAGGTCTGACGACCCGTGCGCACACGCGTGGAGGTGTAGTGCGTCAGCTCGTCGAGCATCTCGGGGCAGTACGGGCGAGCGGCCGCTGCTGGCCTCAGTAGACGATCGGGATCTGGCCGTCGGGATAGCGCGACGGCGCGAACATCCACGTCTCGATCGCGTGCCGCTCGCGGGTCATCGTGGAGTCGACCGCGGTGCGGTGGAGGAGCAGATGGTCGAAGAGCATCGCGTCGCCGGGCGCGAACTCCGGACGAATCACCGGCGTCTCGGTCGCGAGTGACGCGACGACCTCGGGAGACACCGACCAATCGAAGACCGCACCCTCGGTACCTGTCTGCACGACTCGGTCGAGGCGGCGAGGAAGGAGGTCGAGCCCGGGCGCGTCGACCCCGCATCTCGAGAGCGCGAGCCACAGGTTCACGCTTCGGACGTCTCCACCGAGGAAGGCACCGTCTTGGTGCCAGTCGGTGTTCGTCGAAACCGGAACCCGGCGCAGCGTGCACTTGTTGGCCGACAGCGCCGGAGGCTCCCCGAGATGCTTGCTCACGATCTCGGCGATGCCGGTGTCGTCCAGGAGATCGAGCAGATCAAACAACATGCGCGGCGAATCGGCGGTCCAGACGCCGCCGCTCGCGTGTACCCAATTGCGGCGGCCCCCGACCCGATACTTGCCCGATGCGGGGACGAACGGTGTGTACCAGGGCGACGTCTCTTCGAGAGACGCGCCCGCGACCCCGTCGTCGAAGGCGCGCAACGTTCGATCGATACCTTCCGCGAGGCGCCCGGCCCGTTCGCTCGGAATCAGTCCGCGGACGAGCACGCAGCCGTGACGCGCGAGCCCCTGTCGCAGCGACGTCGGCGTCAATTCTTCCGGGCTGAGTTCGGGCAGCGGGCCGGGTCGGGTCGGTTCGGCGATGATCGCCGGCGGCGTGATCTCGGGAGCACGTCGATCGAGGGTGGCGAAGGCTTCGTGACGAAGGGTGACGAGGCGCTCCTCGATTCGGGCGTCACGGCCGACGCGATTGGCGGCGGTCAGAAGTCGGATGGCCGCGATGGGCTGACCGGACGCGACGAGCCGGTCGGCCTCGTTAATCGGTCCCGAATCGTTGGCGTCCGCCTGGGGTCTTTCGCTACGCACGAGAGTCTCCTCGAGATCGTGATCCGTAGTGTCGCGGGTCAGACGCACCGGGCGGGCTCCGAGAACGTCCGACCGGAATGCGCCGAATGGGCGCCGGTGGACTCTGCGCGCTGCGCACAACGATGCGACAGCCCGATGAACACCGGAAACGGGCACGTATGCTGACGTTCTCCGGGTCGCAGGTTACCGAGGGCTGAGGACGATGTTTCCATTTTGGGATGACGTCATCGCACCCGTCATCGAGGCGGTGCAGGCGCGCCGAGTCGTTGAGATCGGGGCGCTGCGCGGCGAGACCACCGTTCGCATGCTGAAGCGGTTGGGTGCCGATCGCGAGCTGCACGTCATCGATCCGTTGCCGCAGTTCGATCCGGCCGAGCACGAGCGCGCGTTTCCCGGCCAGTATGTGTTCCACCTGGGGATCAGCCACGACGTTCTTCCTCAACTGCCGCCGTGCGACGTCGCGCTGATCGACGGCGACCACAATTGGTTCACCGTGTACAACGAGCTGAAGATGTTGGCGGCCACGGCAAAGAACAGCGGAGCGCCGCTCCCCGTGTTCGTGCTGCACGACGTGGCCTGGCCGTACGGTCGTCGCGACCTCTATTACGAGCCGTCGCGCATACCTGACGAATTCCGCCAGCCGTATCGGCGCGCCGGAATGCGCCCTGGATCGAGTCGCCTCTTCCCGAACGGTGGGATGAACCGCACGCTCGACAACGCGCAGAGCGAGGGAGGCGAGCGCAACGGCGTCATGACCGCGCTCGACGACTTCATGGCCGAGCACGACGAGCCACTCCGGCGGGTCGTCCTGCCGATCTACTACGGGCTCGCCGTCGTCGCCGAGGAGTCCACGCGTCGCGGCGACACCCGAGCTCGCCCAGATCTTCGAGCATTTCGAAAGCCTGGCCGGGCAGGCCGCGGTCGTCGACATGGCCGAACGCATCCGTCTCGACGAGGCGATCTTTGGTCAGGCATGGATTCGTACGCTGCAGGAACAGGTCGAGCGTGGCGTCGCGCGGGAGCTCGAGCTGACCAAGGCGGCGTTGCTCGATGAGCACTACATAGACAACGAGGTTCGGATCGAGTACCTGCTCAGCCTCCTCGGTCGGAATGTGGCGGACCCGAACGCGTTGCGCGATCCTGCGCGCTTCTTGCCCGTGCGTTTCCAACGGTTACGACAACTGAGGAACGCCGGGTACTCCGTTGACGAAGGGCGAACCGCGGCCTACTTCCCGTACACCGACATGGGGCGGACTCAGCTCGATCGGCTGGAGCAGGCGTTGCTCGCCGTGAGCGCCGACGACGTGCCTGGCGACGTCGCGGAGATCGGCACCGGACGCGGCGGGGGAGCGGTGTTCTTGCGCGCGTTTCTCGAGGCGCACGAGATCGGTGACCGCGACGTCTGGGTCGCCGACTCGTTCGTCGCGACCGCGCCTGAGAGCACAGAGTCCGCGGCGGGCGACCCCGCCGCCGTGGTCGATCGCTTCCGCGGAGACCTGAACCAGGTCCGCGACGGTTTCGCACGGTTCGGAGCGCTCGACGAACGCGTACGCTTCTTGCAGGGACCCCCTGCAGAGATCCTTGCCGACGCGCCGATCGAGCGCCTCGCACTGGTGCGGTTCGGCGAAGGTCTGGGAACGTCGGTGGCCGCGGCGCTCGAGCAGATCGGACCCCTCCTCTCGCCGGGTGCAGCCGTCATCGTCGCCGGTACGAGGGATCCGGGCGTCGAGCGCGCGGTCGGCGACGTGCGTGCGCGGCTCGGTATGACCACGCCCATCGATCGTATCGATGCGAACTCCATCATGTGGCGGGTGGCGTTCGATGCAGCTGAGCCGAGTACGACAGCAGGGGACGGGCGAAGCATCACGGCAACGGATCCCGCGCTTCCGAGGCCGACCATCGCGCCACCTGCGCCCGCGGCCTCGGTCCCGCTCAGCGTCGTCGTGATCTTCCATAACATGCGGCGCGAAGCGACTCGTACCTTGCACTCGCTGTCGCGTTCGTATCAGCGCGACATCGACGATCTCGAGTACGAAGTGGTCGTCATCGACAACGGCTCCGATCCCTCGGAGCGGCTCGACGAGGCGTTCGTGTCGAGCTTCGGGAACGAGTTCCGACTCATCACTGTCGATAACGACGCGTCGGCATCGCCGACAGTTGCGCTCAACGCCGGTATCGCGGCCGCGAGCGGTGACGCACTCGCACTCATGATCGACGGGGCGCATGTTCTGACTCCCGGCGTGCTCCACTTTGGCATGGTGGCATTGCAGACCTACGCGGCCCGCCGTCGTCGCGACGCAGCAGTGGTATGTGGGCCCCGGACAGCAAGGCGACGTTCAACAATCCGGTTACGACCAGGTTGCAGAGGACCGGTTGTTCGACAGGATCAAGTGGCCGTCCGACGGCTACCGGCTGTTCGAGGTCGGTCATTTCATCGGCGAGCGCGACTGGTTCGACGGCATCGTCGAGAGCAATTGCCTGTTCGTTCCCCGCAAGCTCCTCGAACAGCTCGGCGGGTACGACGACAGCTTCTCCATGCCCGGCGGCGGCTACGCCAACCTCGATCTGTTCGAGCGGCTCGGCCTCGCACCGGGGGTCAACGCCGCGAGCATCCTGGGCGAGGGGAGCTTCCACCAGTTCCACGGAGGCACCACGACGAACGTCGCCGACGAGGCGGTGCGGCGGGATCGGGTGGCGTCGTACGGAACACACTTTCAGGAGCTGAGGGGACGCCCCCTGATCGGGTTGGACCGCCCGGTGAACTTCGTTGGGGCGATGAGCACTCGGGCCGCCCGACGCACCCGCTCCCGCCGCGAGCTCAGCATGACGTTCGACGCGTTGCGCGACCCGGCGGGAGACGGCGCTTCGGTCGGCCCCATGGTCGTGCCCGACGAGCTGAAGCTCGCGGCCATCGAGGCCATGTGGGACCGCCAGGCTTGGCGGGAGGCGACGTGGCTGGGTCGGCCGGTCATGCGCTATCCGACCGACCTGCACATGTACCAGGAGCTGGTGAACCAACTCCGGCCCGACACGATTGTGCTGGCCGCCGACGATCGGGGCCTTTCCGGTCGTGCACTCTTCATCGCGGCGCTGTGCGATGTGCTGGGCCACGGTGAGGTAGTCGCCGTGGGGCGCGAGAACGGCGACGACGACTTCGAGCATCCGCGGATTACCCGCGTTGTCGGTAACGCCGAGTCCGCGGATGTCGCGGCCCAGGTGATTGCGCGCGTGGGCCCGGAGCCTAGAGCGTTCGTAGTGCTCGGACTCGGCGAGCTGATGCGGGTCATCGCGTCGTTCGAGCACTACTCGCCGCTCGTTCCCGTGGGCGGTTACGTCGTGGTCGAGAACACGGTCGTGAACGGGCATCCGGTCGCTTCGGGCTTTGGTCCGGGACCCCACGAAGCCGTGGTCAACATTCTCGGACGCCACCCCGAGTTCGTGTCCGACCCGACCGTCGAGCGGTACACGCTGACGTTCAACCGCAACGGCTTTCTCCGGCGCACGGGTGCAGGGTGAAACCGGACGACTCCGGTGAGCCGACGCGTTTCTTCTTCGTGCACCTGCAGAAGACGGGGGGTACGGCGCTCTTTCGTCGAATGCGCAACCATTTTGGTCGACAGGCCGTGTATCCGATGCCGGAATACCAAGGAAGCCCGGAGACAGCGCTCGGCGTCGATCTGCTCTGCGCCCGCTTCGCGGCGCACCGCGACGAGATCCGGGTAGTGACCGGACACTTCCCACTGTGTGTCACTGAGCTGCTTGGCGTACCGTTCACGACCTTCACCGTGCTGCGTGATCCCGTCGAAAGAGCGTTGTCGTTTCTGCGGCACCAACGCAAAGAGGAGCCACGCTTCGCGGAGGCGTCGCTCGCGGACATCTATGCCGATCCCGTCTGTCGCGATGGTCTCATTCGCAATCACATGGTTCGGATGCTCTCGCTCACGACCGAGGAGATGACCGAAGGCGCTCTCACGCCGGTGATCGTTGACGAAGCGCGGTTGGAGCGAGCAAAGGCGAACCTTGAGGAGCGGGTCGATGTTGTCGGTTGGCAAGAGAATTTCGACGAGTTCTGCGAGGAGCTGACCTCGCGGTTCGGTTGGGACCTCGGAGAACCACAGTTCGCTAATCGCACGAGTCCGTCAGAAGTCGACGACGAGCTCGCTCGGCGGATCGCGAAGGACAACGAGGTCGACGCCGCGTTCTACCGCTTCTCTCGTGATCTGCGGGCGCGACGTCGGAGACGAGCTACGCGGGGCAGCGGATCGGCACACTGACGCCCGGACCGGTCGGCGCGTACACATCTGGGTTGGCGACGCCCACGAAGCGATCGGCGATCCAATGGATGACGTCGTGCGCGGATGCGGCGAGTGCGCCCGCATGGTTTTGTCCGGAGTAGATCCACAGCTCGACGTCCTGGCGTAGTTTGCACAGGCGTTTGGCGAGATTACGCGTCGTCGCGACAGGAATCTGTTCGTCCGCAGCTCCCTGGCTCAGGAGCAAGGGCGTGCTCCGCGCCGTGTCGAAGTTCGCCGGGTCGTTGGCAGCGACCACCATTCGCCACGACCACGCGGCGAGCGGTATGCCCCTCATTGCGGTCCTGATCGGGAAGCGTTTGAGCGCGGGCGGGAGGACGTAGCCGAGGCAGGCCCTCTCGTACTTCGGGATCAGTCCGATCCCAGCCGGGGTGAGGACGTCGGCGAGTGGGGCCGCAGTGCGGTAACCGGCATGTAGGCCGATCGCGATCATCATCAGGTAGTAGCGATACGGCGATGTCGTCAAGTGCGAGAACAGCAGGCCGAAGTTCGACGGTGGTGCGCTCGCAACGACGCCCTTCAAGTGAAGTTCCGGCGCGTATCCGGCCGCGATGTCGAGTACGAACATCGCGGTCTGACCGCCTTCGGAGTTGCCCCAACTGACGTAGTCGGTGCTCGCGTGCGCGACGTCGAGTTGGCGTGCTGCGCGCACGATGTCGATCGCGTTGCGGGCTGCGCTCACGCCCACGAGATAGGGGACGACGCCGGGCGTTCCTTCGCCCTGGTAATCGCTGACGGTGATCTCCCAACCGCGCTGCAGCATCGGATTCGTCCACGCGTCATTCGGCAGTGCTTGCACGGCCGGGTCGAGAGACGGTGTGCAGCGGTCCCCCAGTCCCGTTGTGCCGTGTCCCCACGTCATCACCGGATAGCCGCCCGCGGGTGCTGCCTGCTTCGGCACGATCACGAGCCCGGTCACCGCGACGGGCGCGTTGAGAATGGACCGCGATGCGTACATGACCCGGAACACGGTGCCTTGGATCGTAGGTTCCGCGACCTGCTCGGACTTGAAGAGGGTGCCCGGCGGTACCGAGGGAATTGGATCGGGCGCCCCGTAGAAGGGCGGCAAGCCGGCAGGTGGCGCCGCGTAGCTGAGCGCAGCTCCGCCCGCCGCGAACGACGGGTCGCTGACGTGCACATTGGGTGCGGAGGTCTTGGTCGAGCCGCAGCCACCGGTCGCCATCAGCGTGATGGTCACCAGTGCACCGAGCATTCGGCGCGGTTTCATGGCGTGGTGTCCTCCGATCCGTGACTCCGCGGTGTCTACCAAACGAGCGGCACCTGGCCCGTGGGATAGCTCGACGGGGCGAAGAACCACGATTCGATTGCGTATCGGGGCCGGGTCATCGTCGACGACACGCCGGTACGATGGAGGAACAGGTCGTCGAAGAGGAGCACGTCGCCGGCTTGGAAATGAGGCCGGACCGGAGCGACGTCGGGCGCGATCCGCCGTACGGTGTCGGAACCGACGGCCCAGTCGAAGAAGGCTCCACCTGTACCCGTCTCGACCACCGTGTCGAACCGCTTCGGGAGGATGTCAAGCCCGGGGGAGTCGATGCCGCACTCGGACAGCGCGACCCAAACGTTGAGGGACCGGATCCCGGCACCGAGGAACGCGCCGTCCTGGTGCCAGTCGGTGTTGGAGTCGAGCGGCACCCGCTTGAAGGTGCACTTGTTCGCCGAGAGCACGGGTCTCTCGCCGAGATAGTCCGCGAGGAGGTCGCGTAATCCGATCTGCGTGTACGAGTCGAAGAGTTTGGCGAGCAACCTCGGCGAGTCGCACGCGAGCACCCCGCCGACACCCGACACCCAGTAGCGACCGAGCGACTTCGCCTCGGCGGGCGGGAGTCGGAGCGTGTGGAACCAGGGATCGCGCTCGTCGCGGGCGCGACCCGCGTCCCGAGCTTCGACGGCAAGGTCGATGCCGTCGACGAAACCCTGCGCGTACGGCGCGAAGAGGCCGCGCACGAGCACGCTTCCATGACTGAGAACATGGCGCCGCACCGTGTCGGCTGTGAGATCGGCCGGCGTGATCTCCGGCACGCGCCCGGGAGGGGTCCTGTCGACGCCGTCGATCGCCACCGGCCAGTGTTCGAAGCCGGTCTCGTGCAGCTCCGCGAAGGCGCGGTAGCGCAGCTCGGTGAGCCGGATCTCGACTGCGGGGTCGTCGCGTCCGATCGTGCGGGCGTGAAGTTGCTCGAGAGCTTCGAGCGCGTGGCCCGACTCGGCGAGTGCATCGGCCGCCGCCAGGAGGTCGGCCGTACCGAGGGGCGCCGAGCTTGCATCGGTCGTCACGGGTGTCGCTCCTCATACAGGCGACAGGCAAAGTCGTAGAGATCCATGTCGAGGGCGTTGTCGGCGGCGATGCGATCGGCGAACCCCGACGGCAATTCAACCGGTTCAGTGGTGTTCGTTCGTAACGGTTCGCCGACGTCGAGACCGTAGTCGGCCGAGAGTTCACTGCAGAACTGCTCGAATCGTTCCTGGATGCCGAACCGGTCGAGCGAGGCGAGCGCCTCCTTTGCCATCTCCAATCGCGCCGATGTGTAAGGCACCTGTGTCAGGACCCCGTCGCCCTCGACCATCTCTTCGGGAGTGAGCGAGAGTATGCGGACCATGTGATTCTGGATCATCGCGGCGAACCGGAAGGGGTCCTCGTAGATCTCCACCAGTGGGGTGTCCTTGGTAGCTCCCCGTTGGCTGCGTTCGGCTTGGTGACGGAGGAACGACAACGTCCGCTCCACCGGATCGCGCAGCACGGTCATGGTCACGAACTGCGCGCCGAGCAATTCCGGTACTCGAACCGGGAAGTGCCCAGTCAGCAGACGGATGTCTTGACCGCGAACGCGCGCAACGCTCGCGCAGGTGACTGACCGAGATGACCGAGATCCGGGCGTCGGGACCGTCGGTGTGATTCGGGTAGATCTGCTCGTCGGGGAACGAGGCCCGGAGGCGATCCCGAAGGGCGGTGCCCGCGGTCTTCTGCATGTGTGCCACGAAGAAGCGCTGCGGCGAGACCTCGGTCACTTGATTCTCCGTAGGAAGCCGCCCTGGTTGAACGTCAGCCCGTGCTTTTCACGTTCGGTGTCGGCCAGGAAATCGTCGCGGACGTTCATGATCCTCCGCAGCGCCTCATGAGGCCCCGGCCCAAACGACGCGTCGATCGGGAAACCGTTGAGCACAGTGTGCTCAACGATGACGTAAGAACCGAGCGCAACCAGTGGCGCATAGGCATCGAACTCCTTGCGCGTCCGTTCGCGTCGGGTCCGCGAACCAAGGATGACCAGGACCTTCGCGTCGGGCCCGACGGTGTCGCGAGCTCGCTGCACGACGTCAGGGTCGTCGGCGCGGCCGGTGAGGAACGTGATGCGACCGTGAGCAGGGAGACTCGGCGCTGTCTTCGCGTCGATCGAGAGAACTCGACCGTGACCGATCAGATCGCAGATCGTCGCCAAGAAGAAGGCCCGACCACCGCGGCCGGTGCCCGTCTCGACGATCCAGTCGGGCCGGACGTCGTTGACGATCTCCTGATATGTCATGAGGTCGGTCGGCGCGTTCTCGAGCGGTTCGCCGATCCACGTCGTCTCCCGCCAGGCGAGGCTACGGAAGTAGGCGTTCGTGAATGTGTTGCGCAGGTCGTCGGCGATCGGGATGGCCGGTGCCCGGCCCGGTCCGTCGATACCCTCCAACTCGATGTCGACGGCGAATGCCGTCGCGGTCATCCGGCGCGACCGAGTCCGCTTCGCCGATTCCGCGTGGAAGCCGCCCACGAAATGGATCGGCTTCTCGGGGCCCATGAACGAGCGACCGCGCATGTTCGCGAACTCTGCGGCGTAGGAGCTGACCCGACTCCGGCGTTCGAGCGGGTCTTGCAAATTCGTCGTCGTTCCGCCGTGGACCTGGTGGAACGAGCCCTCACCGAGGATGCTTACGACCCGCACATCCGGTGACGACGCGACCCGCTCGTATAGGTCGAGGTTGCTGAATCCTCCACCGGGGACGGCGAAACCTTCGTCGAAGCCGCCGACCTGCTCGATCAGCGCGCGTGGCACGAACAGGCAGTTGCTCTCCCACACGCCGTCGAACCAGTCACGATCGCTGACGAAGTGACCGATCTCGAACAACCGATAGCCATCGTCGGGCCAGTGCACCTGATCGAACAGGGCGTCTTCGGCCGCCTGGTCGTAGCCAGAGCGCATGACCTCGCCCTGCTGGCCCGGACCGACATACCACTGTTGTGTCGCGACCACGGCGGGCGCATACGCAGCGAGCGCGGTCATGCCGTAGTGCAACACACGGGGTGTGACGACGTGCGCGCCGTCGATCATGAGCGCGAACGCCTTGCCGGACGCGAGCGCGATGCCGCGGTTCAGGGCGTGGACCGGCGACGGCTGGGCGTCTTCGCCGAGGTCGTGGTATCGAAACTCCCGCCCGAAGCCGGCGACGAGAGCCTCTCCGAGCCGCTGCTCGGCGTCGGAGCCGTTCTCGACAACGATGACCTCGTATCGCAGGTCGTCGATGTCCTGTTGGTATCGCCGTGAGAGCGCATGCAACGTGCGCATCGCCTCTCGTCGCATGTTGTGGACGACGACGACGACCGAAAGATCCGGCGCGCGCATTTCGGCCGGCCGAGCGAGCGGCGACCGGCTCGAGCCGGTCGATCCGGTCGCGACCGGATCGACCGGTTCCGACGGCTCACCGAGTTCCTCCTCCTTGCACCAGTGCAGCTGTGCGCGTCCGACCCGGTTCGTCGGTGTGGTGATGCCGTGGCGCGTTCGGTACGACGCCACAGCCGCTCCGGCGTCCGGGTCGGTGATGTCGTCGATCATCACGATGCCACCCGGTGCGAGCCGGGGGTAGAGGTGCGCCAGGATCATCTCGATGTCGGCCGCCATTCCCGGGCCGATGTGCAAGAGAGCGAGCTGGTCGGCATCGACGTCGGCCAGGGTGGCCGCCGGCTCGCCTTGGAGGAGACGGGTCCGATTGTCGAGGAGGTCGAAGCGGGCGAGTGCCTCGCGCGCCTGATTGAGGTCGGCGGTGTCCGGACCCGAGAGGAAGCGGTCGACCAGCCAGAGCTTGCGGCGTTGTTGCTTGCGTTGTTCGAGGTCGTAGGCCTCCAGGTAGGCGGCAAGGAACACCGCCGAGCCCCCGAGACCGACCCCGACGACAGCGACGTCGCCTCGCGTTCGGCTCGCCCAGACCGCGTCGAGGCATTCGTGGAGATGGTCGAGCCCGACTCGACCCGACGAGGCATAGCCCTGGTGGGTCAGGCCCTCGTCGAAGACGAGGTGCTCGGGACGCGCGCCGGTTTGCAACGGGAGCTGCTCGCCGGAGCTATGGCGTTGCTGCAACAGCTGCGTGGTCCGGGTCGAGTTACGGACGGGATCGCGCAGCGCGTCGGGGTTGGGTTTGCCGCCGCGTGCGAGGGTCTCGAGGATGTCGCGCAAGCGAACTTCGGTCTCCAGATGATGGTCGTTCAGAATGCCGCTCTTGACAGTGTCGAGGTAGCGCTGGGCGAGACGATCGCCGCGGTCGTCTCGCAGCTTGATGAGCGCTTGATCGAAGATCACGGCTTCCAGGCGGATGTCCTCGCTGAGCTGTAGGAGAGCGTCCTTGCCGTCCGGACTCTCGAGCCGATCGAGCGCCGCCGCCAGCGCCGGCTGTCGGGCCAGGCGCTCTTGCTCAACCAAGATTGCGAGCCCGAAATAGATGGGAAGAACGACCAGGCGTAGCGGCTTGTCGTACTGAGCGATGAAGTCCTCGATGCCGGTCATGACACCGTTGTGCGGGCCGCCCTCGATCTCCGCGTTGGCGAGTGCCGAATTCATGCCGCCGCCGCCAGGCATCAGGTGCTTGTGCCCGGGCCGCATTCCTTTGCGCTGCCATGGCTGTCGATGCTCATCCGGGACGTTCGACGGGTCGTAGTACAGGTCCCTGCGACCGTACGGCCAGCAAACGTCGTGGAGGACGCACAGCGGTAGTGGCGCGCCCCCGGCACGGGCGGCTCGGGCCAGCAGCCTGAGCTCGGTGAAGACCGTGTACCAGTTGTGGTCGCCGTCGAGGAGAGCTGCGTCCATGGGTCCCAGATCGCCGAGGACGTTGACGCTGAGATCGCGGTGGAACACGTACTGCCCGGCGAAACGCTCCTCGTGCTCCGCGGGATCGAAGTCGGGCACCGGATCGACGACGTGGAGCTCGGCGTCGGGTCCGAGTAGATGGAGCATCAGCTCGGTGTTCTCACCTCGGAGCGCGCCGACCTCGACGATGCGTCTGGCCCGGGCCGCATCGAGGATCGGGGCGACGACGTCTTTCCAGAACGGAAACATTGTGTTCGGTGTCCTCCAACAGCTTCGACTCGTCAGCTCGGATTTGTCGATCGTGGCCGGCCGGGCGCTCTCACCGCGTTCTGCGCCTCCGGGCGTGGATCTGGGTCGCGCGTTCGTAGAAGGCCATGTCGGCGCCGTTGTCGTCCGCGATGCGGGCGCGAAATTGTGCCGACACGTCCCAGTCTTCGGTGCTCACGCGCATGTTGGGCGCCGGCCCGATGTGCCATCCGTAGCGACTCTGCACCTCATCGACGAACTCCGAGTAGTGGTCGCTCAGCCCGAGCACTTCGACATGTTCGAGGTTGGACATTGCCGTCTCGAGCCGTTCGTCGTCGACGTCGATGACGTCGAGATGACTCTCGAGCTTGTCACCGCACCCCATCGCGAAGAGCTTGGCTTGGTAGTTGTGGATGTACAGCGGGTACATCCAGCCGTCGTCGTAGATCTCCTCGAGCGGCATGTCCCGCATGCGTTCCTGATATCGCTTGCAATGGCGTAGGAACGACACCGTCCGTTCGATTGGATCGCGCAGGATCGTGAGGGTCACGTCGGCTCCGACCATGGAACTGACGACGAATGGGAAATGTCCGGCGTATGCACGGATCTCGGATCGTTGCGCGGGGGTCAGGTCTCGGACCCGGTCGATCAGGTAGTACTCCTGGAGATGGTCGGGCCCGTGGTCGGCCAACGGGTACCGGTGCGCGCGTTCGAAGTTGGAGTCGATGTGCTGAGCGAAGGTCGTTCCCCCCGTCTTCATGACGTGGACGAAGAAGAACGTGTGCTCAGGGTCCTGCATCGATGCTCCCTCAGCGCACCCGGCGGAGGAAGCCGCCGGGATTGAAGGTCAGGGAGTATTTCTCCATGTCGGGATCGTGGACGAACTCCCCGTGCCGCCCCAGGATCTGCTTGACCCCTTCGGCGGGGCCGGGGCCGAAGGCGGGCCACACAGGATGGCCGTTCACGATCGTGTCGGTGACCACGACGTAGGAGCTCACGGGTACGAACGGCGCGTACGCCGTAAACGCCTTGATCGTGTCGTCCCTCGAGGCGGAGGAGCCCAGAACGACCACTGCTTTCGCATCGGGGCCTACGAGCGCGCGCACCTCGTCGACCGTTGCGGCATCGCCCGGCGCTCGTTGCAGCAACTGCAAGCGCGGGTGATGCGGTGCGTCCTCGGCGCATTCCGGATCGATCGAGATCACCTGCCCGTGGTCGACCAGCTCGCAGATGGACGCGAGGAACAGTGCGCGGCCGCCGTCGCCCGTGCCGATCTCGATGATCCAGTCGGGTCGAACGGTCGCGATCATCTCCTGGTACGCCAGGAGATCGGTCGGCGCCGTTGTGACCCGCCGGCCCAGCCACGTGGTGCGTTCCCACGGAAGATTCCGCCACACGGCCTCGGTGAACGCCCACTTGAGTTCGTCGGGCACAGGGATCGGCGATCCGGGCCGGCCGTCGTGCAGACCCGCGGCCGCGCTGTCGCCGAAGATCCGGGTCGAGAGTCGCCGGGCCTTCGAACGCCGCGCCGCGTCGCTCGTGATCCGCCCGACGTAGTGAATGGGCTTGCCCGGGCCGCGAAAGGCACGGCCCCGCAACTCGCCGTAGTGCTGGCCGTAGCCGAACACCCGGGCGCGGCGCTCCTCGGGATCGGGCTGGTTCGTCGTCGTGCCGCCGTGCGTCTGGTGGAACGAGCCCTCGCCGATGATCGTTGCCACGCGGATGTCGGGCGACGAACCGAGCCGCTCGTAGAGCTCGAGGTTGGCGTAGCCGCCGCCTGCCATGGCGAAGCTCTCGTCGAAGCCACCCACCTGCTCGAGAAGGGCACGGCTCACGAACATGCAGTTGCTCTCCCACACGCCGTCGAACCAATCGCGGTCACCGACGAAGTGTCCGATCTCGAAGAGTCGATAGCCGGCGTGCGGCCAACGGATCTGGGCGAACAGGCGGTCCTCGTAGACCTGGTCGTATCCGTTGTCCATCGCGTCGCCCTGCTGGCCCGGCCCGACGTACCACTGCTGGGTTGCGACGATGGCGTGGTCATAGGTGCCGAGACCGGCGAGTCCGAAGCGCAAGACGCCGGGCGTGAGCACGTGGGCACCGTCGATCATCAACGCGAAGGCACGTCCGCGCCCGGCGCGGATGCCCCGGTTGAGCGCGAGAGCGGGTGACGGAGTCGCCTCTTCTCCGAGATCGATGTAGCGGAACTCCGGTCCGAAGCTTGCGACGTACGCCGGGTCCAGCTTCTGGTCCTCGTCGGAGCCGTTCTCGACGACGATGACCTCGTACGTGGCGGTGCCGAGCTCCTCTTGGTAGGCACGCGAGAGCGAATGCAACGTCCGCGCCGGCTTCGCGACGCATGTTGTAGAAGACGATCACGACCGACAGGTCGATCGAGTCGCCGGGCAAGGCCGGCGCCAGAGGAGGGCGGGCGCCGTGACGGTCCGGCGGCCCGCGGCGGGACTCCTGCGTGGCGCCGTGTGCCGGCGCCGCCACGAAAGCGCCGAGTTCCCGATCCGCTCGATGGGCGCGCTGATGCCGCGAGCGCGCCGGAACGCCTCGGTCTGCTCGGTTCGCGCGGCGTCGTCGCCGACATCGACGATGATGAACCCACCGTCGCTGACCCGGTCGTACAGGTGCTCGAGCACCGTCCGGATCTGGTCGCCCGCGCTGCGCCCGATTCGCAGGAGCGCGAGCTGCTCGATCGGCGCGTCGGAGAGTGTGGCATCCATTGGACCTTGCAAGAATCGGACTCGATCGTCGAGCAGATCGAATCGAGCGAAACCGTCGCGCACCAGATTGAGATCGGCCCGGAACCCGGCCACGCCGTTCTCCGGCATCTCCGGCGTCGTTCAGCGGTTCGGGTGAGGCGCGGAATCGGTCGGCTACCACACACCTTCGGTTCGGTCATCTCGTGACCGTCGATGTACGCCCGCAGGAATATTGCCCCGCCGCCGCGCCCGGTCCCGCACTCCGACGAGATCACCCGGCGACTGACTCCGTGCGCACGATGTCGAGGCACTGCTCGAGATGATCGAGGCGCACGCGTCCCATGGCCGTGTACGGCAGGAACGATGTGGCGCCTGCCTCGTCCGGACCGTCCGGACCCGTGCGTTGGTGCGGCAGCTGGCGGTAGGGGACCTGGTCATTGCGGGCGGGGTCGCGGAGCTGCTCCGGCACCAGCGGGCGACCGGCGAGGATGTGGCCCGTCAGCTGCTGGAAGCGCAGCTCGTGGTCGAGATAGTGCGCATCGAGCAGCGCGGTCTTCACCACTTGAGGTGACGTGCCGTCGCGCGGTCGAGCTGCTCCGACCGCTGATAGTGCACGTTGTGCTGGAAGATCATCGCTCGTAGGCGGACTTGCTCGGCAACCTCGAGCAGCTCGTACCTCCCATCACTGCACTCGAGCCGGTCGAGTGCTGCGGCCAGCTCGGGCTGACGCTCGAGCCGCTCTTCCTCGACGACGAACGCGAGCCCGAAATAGATCGGGAGCACGAGTCGGCGTAGCGGTCGGTCGTGTTCGGCGATGAAGTCGTCGAGCGCGGTCATCACGCCGTTGCGCGGACCGCCCTCGAGCTCGGCGTTGTTCATCGTCGGGTTCAGGCCGCCGCGTCGAGCAAGCGCTTCTGCCCGGGCTTCATGCCGGCGTCGCGTAGGGCTGACGGAATTCGTCCGGAATATCCTCGGGTGCGTAGTAGAGGTCGCGGCGGCCGTACGGCCACAAGCACGTCGTGCATGACGAGCACCGGGAGCGCGGTCCCGTTGCGCTTCGCTCCCTCTGCGAACAGCCGGAGTTCGTGGTAGACGGTGTACCAGTTGTGGTCGCCGTCGATCAGCGCGGCGTCCATCGGGCCGAGCGTCGGCAGGACGTCGAGGCTGAGGGCCGGTGGAAGATGGTACCGGCCCGGGAACTGGCTGCTGGTGCTCGGCCGGGTCGAAGTCGGGCACCGGATCGATGACGTGCAGCTCGGCCTCGGACCCGAGGCTGTCGAGCATCCGTATGGTGGTCTCGCCGCGTAGCGCGCCGATCTCGACGATGCGCGTGGCACGTGCCGCGTTCAAGACCGGCGCGATGGCAACATCCCACAGCGGGAACATGGAGCGACGCTGCCCTTTGCTCTCGTGGACGGAGCGTGATTCTAACCGCACGTCCGGCGAGTACTCCAGAGCGCTCGGAGCGGGTCGACGAACTCGACCGTGCGTTGCCACGCTTCGCGGGGGCGTGATAGGTCAATCGAATGTGTTCCGTCGTCCCTCGCGCTCGTAACTCTCCACATCGGCACTCGCACGTCTTCGCTCGTGGGCTGCCGAGCGAGGAGCTCGAATGAACGCTCCCGCCGAAGAGTCCCTCGTCTTCAACGTCGTCTGGACGGGTGGCGTCTTCACGTATCTGCGCTATTTCGTCGCGAGCCAGATGATCTGCAGCGATGCTCGTTTCCGTTTCGTCGCGAACGGCTGTGCCCCCGGTCAGCTCGAACTCATCCACGCATTCGCGACAAAACACCCAGATCGTGTGCTCGAGGTATTCGAGTCGTCGACGACGATGGAGCCTCACGGCGCGGCGCTCGACCGGGTGCTGTCCGCGCGTGACGACGGCGACCACTTCTGTTTCATCGATGCCGACATATTGGCCAAGGCGCGTTTCCTTCCGGCCTTCGTCGAACGGCTCGAGCAGGGGTGCGCGGCTGTCACGTCGGGACGCGTCTTTTGGCGGCAGGAGCACGAGGACGATGTCCTTCCGGCCGGCAGTGTGATCCTCCCGGGCGACTTCTTCTACGGACGTGATGGCTACGTGTTCGGCAGCCCTCACTTCGCGATGTACCGCCGCGGTCTGCTCGACGAGACGATCGCCCGTTGGGACATCGGCTTCGCTTCCGCGGGCCCGGACGTGACCGACGCAGTGCGGAAGAAGCTCACCGAGATCGGTCATCAGTATGTGTTGTACGACACCGGCAAGATCGTGAACATCCTCTTGCAGGAGGACGGCCACAAGCTTTGCCACTTCGAACATCCCGACCTGCTGCACATCGGAGGGCTCTCGCACTATCTCTGTCCTCCCGACGACGAGCGCGATGTGAAGTCGAGCGCCTGGGCGTGGCCCGACTCGCGCCTGAAGGTTGCATGGTTCACCGCCGCGGTGCTGCGCGACGCATGTGAGGGTCGTCGGCCCGTCGCCGGGGTGCCCGGCGATCTCGAGCCGTCGATGGCCGAGCGCATGCGAATCGTGAGAGAGGAACTCATCGCGCTCGTGCGAGACTACGAGCCCTACGTCCTTAGATGATGAACGCTGACCGCTGCGAGCTCAGGGGCGGAATGGTCGCGAGCCGGCGTTTGTCGCGTCCGACAGGAGGTCCGGGACGTGGCTAGGTGCCCTATCGTCTTCACGATCGACGAGAACTACGTCGAGACGATGCTCGTCGCGCTCACGTCGCTCGTCATCGACGGCGGCGTCAACTCCGAGAACGCCGAAGTGCACGTCGTGCACTCCGAGCTCGGACGCAGTGCGCAGGATCGATGTGTGCGGGCCGCGGCGGCACTCGAGGTGGAACTTCGGTTCGCCCAGCTCGACTCCGTCTCCGCTGCCTACCCGGTGTCGGACTGGTTCACGCCGGCTGCGTACCTGCGGCTCCGTATTGCCGAAGCACTGCCGGACTTCGATCGGGCTCTTTATCTCGATTGCGACCTCGTCGCAGTGGGCGACGTCCGGGAGCTGCTCTCGCTTCGACCGGGCGCGACCCTCGCGGCGGTTCGTGACCTGTCACATCCGCTGGTCGGTTGCGGGGACACGATTCCCGGCTACGCCGACCTCGGAATTCCAGCTGAACGCGAGTACTTCAACGCCGGCGTGCTCGTGGTCGATCTGCAGCGTTGGCGGGACGAGGCGGTAGCGGAGCGTGCGGCGCGGTTCTTGGTCGACAGTGCTCAGCATGTCCGCCTGTTGGATCAGGACGCGCTGAACGTGATCCTCGCGGATCGATGGCAGCGCCTCCAGGGTGAGTTCAACGTCATCGTGATGTCGCATCTGATGCCGTTGCTCGAGGGTCATTATCTGGGCGAAGGAGTACTCCCGCTCGCCGACGCACTCGCGATGCAGGCTCGCGCCCGCGTGCTGCACTTTGCGGGCCCGTACAAACCGTGGCATCCGGAGTATCCCGACTGTGAAGCTCGCCGTGTCTACGACAGGTATCGACGGGAACTGCGAGTCATCGAAGCGTGACCGTCGCCGTAGCGGCGCACCGAGGACAGGAATATGTGGCGAAACGATGTTTCCGACCTCGGGGCACGAACGGCGCGAATCTCGGGCCTGGGGATGTTCGGGAGCACGCGGATATCTTGCGTCCTGGCGGGATTGCTATCGTCGTCGCTCCCGTCGCGTGGGTGTTCGACGAAGCTGCCCGCCCTCGACATTGGAACCTGTCGTGATCCTCAACTTCCTCGTCCCGAGCACCTTGCATCCTGTCGGCGGGACGATGGCGATGTACGAGTTTGCGAACGGCATGGCAAGGCGAGGGCACGAAGTACACCTCACCCACGTCGAGTTCATTGGTACGCGGCCGGACTCTCTTGATCAGATCAGCTACTTCGAGTTCGATCCCCGCCTTCACCATCACTTCCCGGCGTCGGGAGCTCTGCAACCGGATTGTCGGAATGGCTTCGACGAGGTTGCGCCGCCGGACTCGGATTTCGTCTTCTGCTTCGACGATCGGGTTCCGCCCGGGCGGGGTTTGCCCCTCATGTGGGTTCAGGCATACCAGATACTCGGTGAAGTCGAGGAGAAAATCTTCGCGGCGCCGTGCCCGAAGATCTGCATAGCGCGGTGGTTGGTCGACGTGCTCGCCGACCACGGCGTCCCCGAGAATCAACGGATCCATATCCCGTATGGCCTGAAGCACGAAAAGTACCGGGTCATCACGCCCATCGAAGGACGGCGCCGACGCATCGCGATGCTGTACCACACGCACCCCGTCAAAGGAGCATGGTTCGGGATCGAAGCGATCCTGGCCGCCCTCGCACGGGTCCCGGGCTCAGACGCAGTGTTGTTCGGCACGATGCCGCTCGGCCGACCCGTGCCCGACGGAGTGACGTATTACGAATGTCCGGCCCAGCAGTTCATCGTCGAGGACATCTACAACACGAGCAGCGTGTTCGTCAGCTCGAGTCCGATCGAGGGATTCGGTCTCGCCGCGGTCGAGGCGATGGCGGCAGGATGTGCGCTCGTCACGGCGGACAACGGTGGATCGGCCGACTACGCGATCGACGGCGAGACGGCATTGGTCGCGCCCGCGTGGGACGTCGGCGCGATCGCGACGCGCATCGAGTCGTTGCTGCTCGACGACGGCACGCGTACCCGACCTGGCAAAGCGCGGGCGGGAGTTCGCCGAGACTTTCCATTGGGATCGTTCCGCGCAGCTGCTCGAGGACTTCCTGCTCGCGTACCGAGCCGAGCCGTCGCGCTTTATGGCGCCGTCTTCGTCCTGAGGTGGTGCATTTGTCCGATCTCAGGCGCCCGGTCAGAGCATGCAACGCGACCGACTTCGCATCTGGTGCTGCGGCACCTGGTGTCGCGGCGTCGCGGTGATGCCCGATCCGGCCTTTCTGACGTCGGGTGACGATGTGTAGGCTACGGGCTCACCGCTTCGAGGAAGTCGGCCTCAGGGAAGTCGGGTAGCTATGCGTTTCACGATCGACATCGAACTGACGAACCGGTGCAACGCCAAGTGCAACTTTTGCCCGCGCGATCAGACGCCGCACCAGGGTGTGATGTCCGAGGAGGTCTTCGCCCAGTCGCTGCTGCGGGCGCAGGAGTACCGGTCGCTCTCGCTCGATCTCTTCAACGACGAGACGGTCGTCAGCCTGTGCGGCCTCGGCGAGCCGCTGCTCAACCGCCACGCGCCCGAGTTCGCCCGCCAGGTCCGCGCCGCGGGGTTCGAAGTGTCGATGTCGAGCAACGCCGCGCTCCTCGACGAGGAGCGCGGGCGCGCGCTTCTCGATGCAGGTCTCCAGAACATCTACATCAACGTCGGAGACGAAGGGTCAGACTACGAAGACGTCTACCGCCTTCCGTTCGAGCGCACGCGCGAGAACATCGTCCGCTTCGCGGAGATGGCCGGAGATCAATGCGCGGTGATGATCGTGCTGGTCGACTACAAGCGCGATCGGGACCACGTGAACCGCATGGAGGAGTACTGGCGTAGCTACGGAATCAATCGGTTCCTTCGCTACGACATCATGAACCGCGGTGGCGCGCTCTTCGTCGATCACATGCAATTCGAAACCTATGCGCAATTGACAAAGGCGCGCGAGCTGCTCGACGCACGAGGTGCAGCGGTCCCGCATTGTGGTGCGCCGTTCGGATATCTCTTCATTGGCTACGACGGTCAGTACTACCTGTGCTGCTCGGACTGGAAGAAAGAGACGCCGATGGGAAGCGTCTTCGACGAGTCGTTCCTTTCGGTAGCGCAGAAGAAGCTCGAATATGTCACGTCGCGCGAGCCGGTTTGCAAGACCTGCAATGAAGATCCGCTGAACCAGCTGACCGACGAGCTCCGGGCTCGCGACGCGGGCGAGTACGCAGATCTTACGGTCGACGAGATCGTCGACCGTCTCATCGAGAGGCACGCCGTGGGTCGTGAGGTCGCCCAAGCGATGGTCGCGCGCGCGACAAGCGACGCGAGCACCTCGACCTCGCGTCGCCGGATCCCCCTCATCGCTGAGAACGCCTGAGCTCAGACCTGGCGCCCTGACGCGTGCCCGATCGAGCAGCCGGTCAACGTCTCTTGCGCAGTTCCGCCATGTCGCCCGCTTCGCGGAAGTTCATGGAGAAGAGCCGCCGCCGCTCGCCGCCGTTGAAGCTCGCGTGAATCGTGCGATAGTTCCACACGATCAGGTCGCCCGGTTCGCTCTCGAGCGTCCAGGAGGGGATCTGGTCGTACTCGACTCCGTAGATGTCGATGATCGAGCGCGGGTCCTTGAGATTGAGCTTCAGCTCGTGCACGAACGGCACCATGTGGTGGTTCGTCCCCGGGATCATGCGGATCGCACCGCTCTCGCCGCCGAGACTGTCGAGGTAGAACGACAGCTTGACGTGGAAGACCTCCATCGGCGCGGCGTAGGTGTCGGGGTGCCACGAGCTGTCGCAGAAGAACAGGTTGCCGTCGCTCTCGGCAAAGGCGTAATCGTCTCCGACGAGCCCGCGCACAACCCCGTTGACGCGATCGTCGTCGAGCAGCCAACGCAGGTCCGGGCTCTTGTCGATGAACGAGGGGATGATGAGGCGCCGCTTGTTGAGGTGCAGGTCTTCACGCGTGTCCATACGGATGTGGGCGTCGTCTCTGAAGACGGCTTCGAAGCCGCCGATGATGCGGTCGATGTCGTCGGCGAACAGCCCGGGGATGCGCAGGAAACCGAACGACTCGAAGTACGCCTTCTGTTGTTTCGTCAACTCGAACGTTCCACCGCTCGAGGCGTGCCCCGCGGTCGATGCCCCCATCATGGCAACCAGTGTAATACCGTTCCGGCCGCAGTCGCCTTGGCCGTCCCCTCCTCTCCCGGTACGAAATCGGTCATGCAGCATCCGGAGCGCGGAACGGACAGAGTGACTGAACTGTTGAGTAACCCCGCGGTCGTGTTCGCCACCCGTTGGCGACCTCTCGTCGAATGACGAAGCGCGCGCACCGGCAGCTCCCGGCCCCGTTCGTCTCTGCGTATACCGCAAAGCGGTGCATAGTGGCGCCACGGACGGCCTTGCGTCGCCGATGGTCGCACGGACTCGACCCCTACGCGCGTGCTCTGCTCGAGGCGCAGTACTACCGGCCCACCATGTACCGATTCATGCGGGCTCTCGCCGCCGATCCGGAGATGCTCGTGTCGGCGGATCTCGACGAACGCAGCACTGTCGTCGATGCCGGCGCGCATGTGGGCGAATGGGCGCAGCAGATCGGGGAGCGCTACGGCTGTCGGATTCTCGCGTTCGAGCCCAGCCCACGGACGTACGACCGCGCGGCGAAGGCACTGCGCGAACACAACGCGGTCTTGTTGCCCTACGCCTTGGGCGCAGCCGATAGCAGGGCCGATCTCGTGTTCGATGGCCCAGGCTCTTCCCTGTTTCAGCAGCGCGGGCGCTTCGGTGCGGTCGAGGTCGACGTCCGAGACGTTGCGGGTGTGTTCGAGGAGCTGCAGATCGAACACCTCGACCTGCTGAAGCTCAATATCGAAGGTGGCGAATACGACGTCTTCGATCGGTTGTCCGAGACCGGTTGGCTACCGAAGACGCGACTCATCTCGGTGCAGTTTCACGAGTGGCACCCAAACGCGTACCGCCGCCGCCGGCAGATTCGCAATCGCCTGCGGCGTACGCACGTGGAGGAGTGGTGCTATCCGTGGGTCTGGGAGTTCTGGCGGCGTCGAGAGTAACGTCGGGACCGACTCACCCGGTCGGGTCGGGAAGGTCACCGGCCGCGGCCAGCAGGAATCGAGCTGTGTCGCCGGCCATCGTGATGGGCCACGAGAAGGCACCCATCCCGGGCGAGCCGTCGACGTCGCCGGTCACGAGGGCAAAGGGTGGGCCAGCGTCGCGGCGGACGACGTCATTGAGCTCGACGATCAGCCCGAGGACCTCTCGCTCGGTGCATCCGAGCTCCCGAGCTGCATTCCGGATGGTCAGCACCTCGACGTCGTCGCCCGCCCTTGCCTTCTCGGCCGCGGCGGCGACGTCGGCCGCTCGCAAGAGGAGCGTGCGGGCGCGACCGTCGAGGTCGCGGAGGAGTCGGGCCATCGCGGTCTGGTCCCATTCCCCGGGCGAGAGCGTCTGCGCGCTGAAATGGGCGTATCGAAGCGTCTGCACGAACTGGAGGACGCCAGCGACGTGTTCCTCGGGTATCGGGACCTGGACGTATTCCACTCGATGCTCCTTCGTTTGCCCATTTCAGGGTAGACGCCTCGCACCGGTGGTCCGTCGGTCGCGGCCATGATCGCCAACGCGGCGGTGCACGAGACCACTGCCTGGCTTCGAGCAGGCGAAGGCGTCTTCACTGCCGACTCTCCTCGTCGCGCGGTGGGCGGAAACCTCCGGCGTTATCCGGAACAGCAGGAGATCCCGATCGCCGTGTGACCGGACCCGAAATGCACATAGGTCTCCAAATCGCCGTGCCCGCATTCTTGCGATCGGGCCGCTGACCAGACCTAACCACGCCGAGTAGTGTGGCGTGCCTCACAGGCTCGCCTCGCCGGGTCCTGCGGGCGCGGGGGTCTGAAGGCGGTTCGGAAGTGGCGGCGATGTGGAGTGTCGCTCTGCGGTGGCGATGGAGTGTGCCGTGGTGAGCAGATCTGACGGTTGCTCCGCTTGCATGGTCGGCGCCGCCTGATGTCGAGCGACCTGGCCTCGCGTCGCGAAGTCTCGCCGCCGGTCGGGCCGCCGCGGACCTCGAGCGCGCTTGGGACCTATCAGCCGGGCCTCGACGGGATCCGCGGCGTGGCGATGATCGTTATGTTGGGCTATCACGGCCAGCTCCCGTGGACGCAGGGAGCCTTCCTCGGGCTCTCGCAATTCTTCACGCTCTCGGGCTTCTTGATCGTGGGCGTCCTGCTGCGCAGGCACCTGGTTCCGGGTGGCGGCCTGCGTTCGTTCTGGGCCCGTCGCGCTCGCCGGCTGATGCCGGCCGCATTCCTGGCGCTGGCCGGCATTGTCGTGTTCGGGGCGACCATTGCAACTCGTCAACAGGTGCGAGGTCTACCCGGTGACATGATCGGCGCGGTCACCTGGACCGCGAACTGGCGGTTCGTGATCGAGGGCAAGTCGTACATCAACCTGTTCGCGGCGCCCTCGCCGGCCCAGCACTTCTGGTCGCTCGCGATCGAGGAGCAGTTCTATCTGGTCCTGCCGGTCGGGATGCTGCTGCTGTTCCGCAAAGCCCGCTCGCCGCGGGTCCTGGGAGCCGCTCTGAGCGGCGCGGCGTTGCTGTCGACGGCGTGGATGATCTTTCTCTACGAGCACGGCGCGGGTCTCGACCGCCTCTATTACGGAACCGACACCCGGGTTGCGGAGCTCCTCACCGGCGCGCTCCTCGGGGTTGTCGTCTGGCACCGCGGACTCGACTTCTCGGAACGGACGCGCTGGGTGCTCGCGAGCGTCGGTCTCGCGGCGTTCGCCGCGACCGTCTGGTGCTGGGTCAACGTTCCGCTTGCCGACGGTCCGATCTGGCGGGGCGGTTATCTCCTCTTCTCGCTCGCATCCTCCGCGGTCATCCTGGGAGTGCTTGCCGAACGCGGCCCGCTCGCCGCGTTCATGAAGCTTCCGCCGTTTCCGGCCATCGGTCGGATCACCTACGGCTTGTACCTGTATCACTGGCCGATCTTCTTGTGGCTCACCGAACAACGGACGGGCCTCAGCGTGTGGCCGTTGTTCGCGCTCCGGTGTTTCGTCACGTTCACGGCCGCGATCATCTCGTACCATTTCATCGAGCGGCCGATCCTGCGCGGCGCCACGTTGGGTCTTCGGGGCCGCGCCCGGTTTGCGCTCGCGCCTCTCGTTGCCGTCGCGATCGTCCTCGCCGCGACCGTCATGGTCAACCGTGCCGCGTACGACCCTCTGGCCGCGTTGCGGGTCGCGGCAGGATCCCAAGCGGTACCCCCGGTCATCGACGACGGACCCTTCAGCCTGCTCGTCATCCCCGGTCGCGCGAACGATCCTGTCGTCTCCCAACTCCGCACGCTCGCGGCGGCCGACCACTCGATCACGCTCACGGTCGCGCCCCCGTTCGAGTGCACCGGCGGTCTCGTCGAGACCAAGACCGGTCGGACATGCGCAAATTGGGCGACTTCGTGGCCGCAGCTCATCCAGCGCGTCAACCCGGACTCCGTGCTGCTCTACGTCGACGATTGGGGCGGCGAGAGCCTCACCAAGCTTTCCGGGCTCCCAGCTCAGCAGTTGCCGGCGTTCGCCACCAAGGTGCTGTCGCCGGCCCTCGATCTGCTTTCGGCGCGCGGCGCCCCCGTTGTGTGGGCGAGTTCGTCGACCAGCTTCGCCGAGGCGCTCGTTCGTTCGAATCTGCCGTTCGTCCAAGCGATGGCGCGCCTCAAAGCGGCGCGGTCGAACCTCTACTCCGTCATCGGGACCGAACTGCCCGACCCCACTGCCGTCAGCCCGCAGCAATACGCGTCGCAATCCGCGGCAGTGCTCCTTTCCGACGCGTCGCTGTACCGCCGCGCCAAGGACAGTACCCTGCCTCGGGTCATGATCGTCGGCGACTCGCAGGCCCTGACTCTCGGGTACGGGCTCGATCAGTGGGCCCAACGGAACAAACGCGCGCTCGTATGGAACCACGGCATCGAGGGATGCGGCCTGGCGACCGAAGGCGACGTGACGTCGTTCGGTTCGACGGGATCGGGTGCCGATCAATGCCGTGAGGCTGTCGCGTCGTGGCCGAGCCAGATCAAGGCCTTCAAGCCGAAGGTCGTGGTCGCGCTCAGCAGCCTCGCGGATCTGGAAGATCGTAAGCTTCCGGGCTCGTCGAAGGTCAGCTCGATCGGTGACCCCGACCTCGACGCGTTCCTCGTCAAGGAATACGACCATGTCGTCGACGTCCTGAGCGCCGGAGGCGCGCACGTGGTGTGGATGACGCCACCATGCCTCGACCTCAAGTCCGCGGCCGTGCAGATACCTGCTCTGCAGTCCGTCTACTCACATGCGAACATCGATCCGCTCGCCACCAAGATTCTCCCCCAGGTCGCCCGTGATCGCCCGGGCCAAGTATCGCTGTTCGACCTCGCGGGCGTGATGTGCCCCGGCGGCAAGCCCCTCACCTCGCTCCCCGGTGTCGGCGCCATGCGCCCCGACGGTGTGCACTTCTCCGTCAACGGGTCGCTTTGGTTCGCCAACACGTACGGTGACAAGCTTCTCGAGCAGGCGGGAATCCGATGACGTCGGCAGACGCGCGGCACGACAGCCGAAGTTCTCGAATTGGCAGAGCAACTCGCCGCGGCCGGACGTTGGGCCGATGCCCTCGGGCTGCTCACCGCCGCGAATCGCGATGCCGCCGATCCCGCGATCGAGATCCGCCTCGTCACGATTCGTCACCGTATGTACGGAGCCGAGCCGAGCCCACCGCCGTCACCTCAGTGGCCTGTACCTGTTCCCGATCTGTTCGACGGCCGGCACGGAATCCCGGAGGTGTCAGCACGCCTGCTCACCGCTGAGCACCTGGCCGCAGGGTTGCAGCACCACGGCTGTCTTCTCGTACGGGGTCTTCTTGCACCCTCAGTCGCGGACTCGCTCTTGGGCCAGGTGCGTCGCACGCGTTCGACGCCGATGAAGCTGCTGCCGCCGGCGCGCCCGTGTCGGAGACTTCTCCCTGGTACGTACCCTTCCGGGCAGGTGAGGGGTACGACGTCGGTGGACTCGAGCGACACTTCGGCCGGCAATTCGGCGCCGTGCTCGCGGTGGACTCCCCCCGCCCTTTCTTCAACGTCCTCGGCGCGCTGCGCGAGAGCGGCATCGGCGAGGTCATCGCCCAGTATCTCGGCGAGTGGCCCGCCCTCTCCGCGAAGAAGACGACGCTGCGTCGCGCCCGACCCGACGCGCCACCACCCAACTGGCATCAGGACGGCGCATTCCTCGGTGAGGGCATCCACACCGTCAACGTCTGGACCGCATTGACACCGTGTGGCGTCGACGCGCCTACGATCGAGGTCTTCGCGAGACCGTTCGACGAGATCGTGGCGACGGGTACCGACGAGGCCGACTTCAGTTGGTCGGTCGGTTCCGAGCAGGCCGAGCGTCTCGACCGTGGCGACGTCATGTGGCCGGAATTCGCTCCCGGAGACTCACTGCTGTTCAACCAGCTGACTCTGCATCGCACTGGCGTGTCTGCATCGATGACCCGAAGCCGCTACGCCCTCGAGTCGTGGTTCTTCGCGCCCTCGACCTATCCCTTCGAGCAGGTCCCGATCGCGTTCTGAGCGAACTCTCCGGAAGGAGCACCGTGCGTCGTCCGCGCGAACAACTATCGTGTAGCAGCACGATGGGCGTCTACCCGACCGCGAACGCGAGCGAAGGCGGTGAGGTCGACGCAGGCACGGGAGTGTGTCAACCGATCCCGTTCAACCGGCCCAGCATCCAAGGTCCGCGAGATCGAGCTGATCCAGTCGGCGGTGGAGCACGGCCACACCTCGGCCGACGGGCCCTTCACGGCCAAGGTGAGCGCGCTACTCCGGGCCGAGATCGGCGCCAGCGAGGTGCTGCTCACGACATCGTGCACGTCGGCGCTCGAGATGAGTGCGCTGCTGCTCGAAGTCGGTCCCGGCGACACCGTCGTGGTGCCGTCGTTCGGGTTCGTCACCACGGCACTCGCTTTCGCACGCCAGGGCGCTCGGATCCTCTTCTGCGACATCGAGGAGAGCACGCTCGGACTCGATCCGAACCATCTCGCGCAGATCATGGACGATTCGGTCCGGGCCGTCGTCCCGATCCACTACTCAGGCATAGCGTGCGACATCAACGGCATTTCCTCTGTCATCGACGCGTGGCCTCGAGCCGAGCTCGTCGAGGACAACGCGCACGGACTCTTCGGCCGCTATCGCGGACGCCCGCTGGGCAGCTTCGGGCGTTTCGCGACCCTCAGCTTCCATGAAACAAAGAACTTCATCTGCGGCGAGGGTGGCGCGTTGATCGTCAATGACGAGGCCGACATCGCCGCCGCGAACGTCGTGTACCACAAGGGCACGAACCGTCAGGCATTCCTGCACGGTGATGTCGACAAGTACTCATGGCAGGACGTCGGCTCCTCATTCGGGCTCGCAGATGTGCTCGCCGCGTTCTTGTACGGACAGCTCGAGGAGCGAGAGTCGATCCTCTCGAAGCGGCGCCGGGCGTTCGATCGATACCACCGGCTTCTCGCCCCGGCGTCCGAGCGGTACGGCTTTCGATTGCCCGAGGTCCCTGCAGATCGCGAACAGGGCTATCACATGTTCTACGTCTTGTTACGCGATGCGGCGACTCGCAACCGCGCGCTGGCATCGATGCACGACCGCGGCGTGCGCGCGACGTTCCACTACGTTCCGCTCCACAGCTCACCGGGCGGCCACCGGTTCGCTGCCCGCGACACCGCGTGCCCGGTGAGCGAAGACGTCAGCGGCCGCCTGTTGCGGCTGCCCTTCTACACCGATCTGACCGATCGCGACGCGGAACGCGTCGTCGACGAGCTCGTCATCGCGCTTCAACTTCGCCCTTGAACGACTCGGCCACGGCTCGAGAAGGAAAGCTCGAGCGACGAGGGCCCGATCAGTCCTCCCCCGTCGTGCTGCGTGATGTTCTCGACGACAGGACAGGTCAGTCGCCGCGCCAGCGCGCCGATGGCCTCTTGGAGCTGAACGCGAGCCAACGCGGCGCCAAGGCAGTAGTGCGGCCCGAACCCGAACGCCAGGTGCGTACTTCGTTTCGCGTCGAGGTCGAGGTGGTCGGTCTGGACGAAATGTCGCGGATCGTGATTCGCGGCCCCGATGCAGATGAGGATCGGCGCGTCTTCGTTGAAGTGCACGCCGCGGTAGTCGAATGCTTCCGAGACTCGTCGCATTGCTCCCGGGTTCGTCGAACGAAGCCGGAGCACGGCTTCGACCACGCTGGACGCCGCGACGTCGCCGCGGCCGAGCGCGTCCCATACGTCGGGTTCTTTGCTGAGAATCTCCAGCATGATCGCGAGCTGATTGATCGTCGGTTCGAGTCCGGCTGAGAGAAGGGTGGTGACCATCACGATGGCGACGGGCTCGGGAAGCGACCCACTCGTCACCTCGTCGGCAATGAACGTGAGAATGTCGCCGGCCGGATTCTGACGACGTTCGGCAAGCGCGGACCTCGCGTAGTCGAGCAGCACGAGTCCTTGTTGAAGGTCGTCGATCCGATTGCCCAGGTCCTTCATCGCCCAGCCGATGACTTCAACGGCTTGCCAGCAGGCGGTTGCCTCCTCGTCACGAAATCCGACGAAGGTGCACAGGGTCTTCTTCACGTACGGCGCCGCGAACTGGGCCACGAACTCGCAGCGGCCGGCGGGTTCGAGCGCGGCGATGAGATGATGGGCGGAGTCGTGTGCCGATGGTCGCAGACGTTCGACCGCTCGAGGGGTGAAGTGCCCGGCGACGATGGACCGAAACCGTTTGTGCTCCTCGCCGTTGAGGCTCAGGAGGGACGCCGCGGCGGCCTCCCAGATCGGTCCGGATGTGACGCCGACGCCTTTGAAGACATCGACGAACCGAGCGTGCAAGCGCGGTTCGCTGAGCAGGTCGACGGCCTCTGCGTACCCGAAGACCTCCTGAAAGAAGCCGGCTCTGCGCAACCAGTCGGCGGTGTGCGATGGTTCTTCCGAGTCGCCGGATCCGCTCATCGTGCCCCCATCATCCTGCGAGCGTGTGGACTCATTATCTACTCCGCTCCTCGGGAGGCGCACCTCGTCATGGGCCCCGGAGCCGGCGAGTTGTACGCCTGTAGTATTCCGCCGACTCGAAGAGAAGGCGGTTCATGTCGCTGCGGGCTTACGTACGTGCCCACCGGTTCGCGGTCGCGTTGGCGTCTATCGCCGGCGCGGGGTTGGTGCTGCGGATCGTGTACGCCGTCGCCACACGGCACGATGTCGTCGGGGGTGACGGCAACCGGTATCACTCCGGGGCGTTGTTTCTCGCCCGTGGTCAAGGTTTCGTCAACCAGCTTGCACTGGTGGTCGCGGGAGTCCGCGTCCCGGACACGGGGCATCCGCCGGGATGGACGGTCGTACTCGCGGGCGTGACCAAGCTCGGCTTGAGTACGTGGCTGGAGCATCAGGTCGTCACATGTGTCGTCGGCACCGCGACCGTCGTCATGACGGGTTTGGCCACGCGGGCCGTCTTCGGACGAGCACGGATCGGCCTGATCGCGGCCGCGATCGCCGCGTTCTACCCGTTCGTGTGGCTGTACGAACGGGAGGTGGTGTCGGAGCCGTTCGCGATGCTCCTCATCGCGGCCATGATCTGGCTCGTGTACGCGTTTCGCGCCGCACCCAGCTTCGGACGGGCCCTCGCGATCGGTGGATTGCTGGGAGCGCTGCTGATGGTGGAGTCCGAGCTCATCACGGTCGCCATCTTGTTGATCGTCCCCCTGATCCTGGCGCGCCGTGATGTCGACCTGCGGCGGCGGGTCGGTTGGCTGGCGAGCGCGGCCGCGGTGTGCGTGGTGATCATGGCGCCGTGGTCTGTTTACCTGTCGGTCCGCTTCGACCGCGTTGTCTTGCTCACGGGCAGCATCGGCGGTTCGATGGCCGCAGGAAACTGTCCGCAGACCTACCACGGCGAGCTGCTCGGTTACTACGCGAACGAATGCGTATTCGGCGGGGGAAAGAACACGGCGGGGGATCCAATCGGGAACGACGCCCGCCTTCGGCGCAAGGCGGTCGATTTCATTCGCGCTCACGAGTCCCGCGCTCCCGTCGTGATGGCGGCTCGAGTCGCGCGCACATTCGGGTTCTTCCGGCCATTCCAGCAGATGAGGCTCGAGACGGAGCGGGGCACCAAGGAATGGGTATTCGGTGCGGGCTTCTTCGCGTACTGGGCGTTGCTGCCGTTCGCCGTCGCGGGGGTCGTGCTTGCGCGCCGCCGCAAGATCCCCGTCTACCCGCTACTCGTGTTCGTCGTCGTGGTGGTGCTGTCGGTATTCCTGGCGATAGGTGCGGTTCGCTACCGCGCGCCGTTCGAGATCCCGCTCGTGATGCTCGCCGCGGTCGGGCTCGACGCGCTGATCCGCACACTTCCACGAAGATCAAAGCGCCGGGAGGCCCCCGCACTCTTCATGGGATGATTGCTCGGTAGGTGGCTCGAAGCGTTCAGGTTCGCAGTGGAACACAACTCGCCGCGCCGATATTGTCGAGCGCCGGTCGGAGGCCTGGGAGGATGTTGTTGCGGACCTACCTGCGTGCCCACCGGTTCGCCACCGCGTTGGCGTCCATCGCCGTCGCTGGACTCGTGCTGCGGATCGTGTACGCCGTCGCCACACGGCACGATGTCGTAGGGGGTGACGGCAATCGCTATCACTTTGGTGCTGTTTACCTTGCGCATGGTCAGGGCTTCGTCAAATACCTCGTCCTGTTCTTGCAACATGTGCGGATACCAGACACCGGTCATCCTCCGGGGTGGACGATTGTGCTCGCGGGCGTGACAAAGCTTGGTCTGGGCACCTGGTTGGACCATCAGATCTTTACGAGCATCGTCGGTACCGCGACGATCGTGATGACGGGACTCGCCACGCGTGAGGTATTCGGCCGCGTTCGCATCGCTCTGATCGCGGCCGCGATCGCCGCGTTCTACCCGTTCGTGTGGCTGTACGAACGGGAGGTGGTGTCGGAGCCGTTCGCAATGCTCCTCATCGCGACGATGATCTGGGTCGCGTACAGGTTTCGTGCTGCACCCAGCGTGCGCTTGACGATTGCGCTCGGAGTGGTGATGGGCGTGCTGGCCATGACCGAAGCCGAGCTGACCATCGTCGCTGTGCTGTTGATTGCGCCGCTCATCTTGGCGCGTCCGCGAGGTCGATCTGCGTCGCCGTATCGGTTGGCTGGCATGCGCGGCGGCGGTGTCTGTGGCGATCATGGCGCCGTGGTCGATCTACCTGTCGATCCGCTTCGACCGACCCGTGCTGCTCACCGGGGCGATCGGGTCCACCATGGCTGCGGGAACCTGCGACCAGACGTACCACGGCGAGTTGCTGGGCTATTTCGCGAATCAGTGCGTCTTCGGCGTGAAGGGCAATCCGGTGGGCGACCCCATCTCCACCGACAACAACCTGCGTCACCTTGCCGTCGATTACATTCGTGACCACAAGGCACGCACGACCGTCGTCATGGCCGCTCGGTTGGGACGCACCTTCGGCTTCTTCCGTCCGTTCCAGCAGATGAAGCTGGAAACCACACGGAGCACCAAGCTGTGGGTGTTCCGCGCAGGGTTCTTCGCATACTGGGCATTGTTGCCGTTCGCCGTCGCGGGGGTCGTGCTTGCGCGCCGCCGCAAGGTCCCGGTGTACCCGCTCATTGCCTTCGCCGTTGTGGTGGTCCTGTCCGTGCTGTTGACGATCGGCTCGGTCCGCTACCGAGCGCCCACGGAGATACCGGTCGTGATACTGGCCGCGGCGGGGCTGGACGCGCTTGTCGGAGTGCTTCGACCCCGATTGAGGGGGAAGACGCGACCGGCGCTATTGATCGGATAGCTGCCCCGCGGGCAGTTTGGAGCCGCTCGCCTCGCCGAGGGGCGAGGATTCGTCACTCCGCTGAACGGTCGCGTACCTGATGCGGGTCACCCGCTGGCTTGAACACCTCGATCCGCTCGACGATCGCTGCGAACCCGTGGGCTGAGTTCCGGGGACGTGTATCGACCGGGTCGCTGTGTATCAGCGTGCCGGTCGTTGGTTGTTGTTGCTCGATGGCCACGCCGAGCACAGCATCCACGATCGCCGCAGTGGGTCGTCGATCGCGCAGCCGGCGCCAGTCTTACAACGCGAGTCCAAGAAGGGGGACAGATCAGCTCGACCATCACCGGCGATCTCTACACGTTCCGCATGTAGTGGGTCCGGCATCGCTGCCACGTCGCACCGACCAAGGTGGACGCGATCGCGTCGACGAGACCGGGATGCGCGTCGGAGATCACCAGCGCCACGCCCGCCAGGCCACGGGCGACGAGCCCGCGCAGGAACGCGAGCCAGCGGCACCGTCTTCGGTCGTGATCACATCGACACCGAGGATCTCGCGGTGCCCTTCCGCGTTGACGCCCGTCGCGGTCACGACCGCGACGTTGATGATCCGACCGCCCTCGCGGACCTTCTGGGTCAGCGCGTCCATCCACACGTACGTATAGGGCCCATTGTCGAGCGGCCGGTTGCGGAACTCGGCGACCATCTCGTCGAGCTCGACCGCCATTCGAGACACCTGCGACTTCGACAACGACTCGATCCCGAGCGTCTTCACAAGCCGTCCACGCGGCGGGTGCTGACCCCGCGGACGTAGCACTCGGCGACGACCGCGACGAGTGCCTTCTCCGCCCGCCGACGTGGGTCGAGCAGCCAGTCCGGGAAGTAGCTGCCGTGGCGGAGCTTCGGGATCGCCACATCGATCGTGCCGACCCGCGTATCGAACGGCCGGGCTCGATACCCGTTGCGGTGATTCACCCGCTCGGGCGTGATCTCACCCCAGCTCGCACCAGCGAGGACATCAACCTCCGCCGCCATCAGCTGCTCGGCGAAGCCCCGCACCATCTCACGCAGCACATCGCTGCCATCGTCGTCGAGGTGCTTGCGCAACCACGCCAACGCGTCCATCTTGTTCAGGTTGACCACCGCGTCGTTCCTCTCGCTCGTCTTCGCAAGGACTGCAAGAGGCTGACGCGGTGGTCATCGCGTCTGGCGGACCCACCGCCGCTACACCACTACCTGGGACTCAACTCTCAATCTGCCCTGACGCTCGGAAGGGAGAATTCGACGTACGTGGCATCTCTGGTCGTTGGCGGTCGCGAGCTGGAGTTGATCGAAGATGGACTTCCTTGATCTACGATGTGGGTCGTCCGAATCGCGACAGGCGGCGAGACGAGGTGGGCAATTTGTCCGACATCCGACTTTCCGATACCCAGAGACGCGTGGTGCGTATCGGCGGGGAGGAGCACGAATTCGAAAGCTTCGTCGATCCCGTGACGCTGATCGTCAACGCTTTGATCTTCGACGGTAAGACCTACCCCATTGTCGACTTCATCGACGATGTTCGCGTGATCATGGATGTCGGGGCGAACGTCGGCGCCGCCTCACTGTTTCTTTCTGCGCACTACCCGACTGCTGCGGTCTATGCGTTCGAGCCGGCGCGCGAGACCTTCGCTCTGCTGGAGCGCAACATGCGTGGGCAGGACAATGTCACCTGCTTCCCTTTCGGACTGTATGACCGATCTGTGGATGCCAAGTTGGAGATTGGCGACGAAGGACCGGGAACTGCAACCGCGCGTCTGGACGGCGGGGACTCGCAGGATGAGCGGATCAGGTTGAGGTCGACGGCAGATTGGCTGAGAGACAAACAGATCGGTCGCGTCGATATCCTCAAGCTCGACACCGAGGGTTGTGAGGTGCCGATTCTGCGAGCGATGCGACAACTGATCGTGTCGATGAAGGTGATCTACCTCGAATACCACAGTGAGGACGATCGGAAGATCGTGGATGAGCTAGTCGGCGATTCGCACGTACTCGTATTTGCGAATGTCTACAGGCTGCACCGCGGTGAGCTCACCTACGTCGCGAAGGAGTCGTTCCCGTCGAGAGAAGACCTTTTGCGTGGCGAGATCCGAGTGGAGATCTGAAGAGCGCACGAGAGAGGCGCCGAAATCGACACTATCAAGAACGGGTCAGCGGAGCGCCCGGCACGCGTCGAGCCGATCACGCAGGTGTCATCGGTCGCCACCGGCGGTTCGGCCGCCGACGTCCAGTTGTCGCATGATTTTGGCTCGTGGTGCGAGAGTCAGGCGGCGTTGGTGGGTTGACCGTTGAGTTTCTCATGCGCGATCAGGGAGAGAGTCTCGAGCGCGCTTTGCCAGGCCGGTGCATTTGTAGAACGTTTCGATCCAGTCGAGGATCTCACTCGAGGGTTCGGTGCGGGGCTTCCACTCGCGGGTGTTCAGCAGTTCGGGCTGCATCCCTCCCTAGATTGAACCATCGCGTTGTCGGACGCGGCGCCGATGGTTCCGGGCGAGTGCGCGACTCCCGCGGAGCGAAACCGTGGGCTGAAGCTCCGGGGACGTGTATTGACCGGGGTCGCTGTGTATCACAGCGTGCCGGTGGTTGGTCGTCGTTGCTCGATGCGTCGGTGGTGTCCGTCGTCCACAACTCGTTCGGGCCGTCGGCGATCGAAGTCGCGGTTCATGAGCTCGACGGTTGTCTCCCGGTTGATGAGATTCGGCTTGGTCGGGTCGTCGAGGTCATCCGGAGTCACGCGTCTCGTGGCCCCGTCGGTGAGGGCCGCGCGGGTCGGCCCACTTTCGGGTTCTTCCGTCCGTTCCCGCAGAGACGAATCGAGAGGGAGCGGGGTACTTCGGAGTGGGTATTTCGCGCGGGTTCATCGCATACCTGGCGTTGTTACCATTCGCGATCGCCGGCATCGCACTCACGCGACGGGCGGAAGATCTCCGTCCACCGCTGCTCGTGTTCCCCGGTTGCGGCAGAGGGCCGACGCGCCGACCGAACGATTGCCGGTCGCCGCTCGGACCGTGCCGTGCGTGGGGTGACGGCTCTATAGTTCTGCTCTTCGGGGCGGCCCGAAACGGGCATTCGGTAGCGTTTGGCATGGGGGCGTGTATGCAGCGGGTGCCCAACATCGCGGATGCGAGGGAAGAGTCCACGTGATCCTCACCCGTACCCCGCTCCGAATCTCGATCGGCGGGGGCGGCACTGATCTGCCCTCCTACTACCGACGCGTGGGCGGCACCGTGCTGTCTGCCGCTATCGACAAGTACGTGTACCTGGCGGTGAATGCAACGTTCACCGATGACTACCTATTGAAGTATTCCGTGCACGAGCGCGTGAAGCGCGTGGCCGACGTCGAGCACTCCTTGATTCGGACGGTCTTGCAGCGATACCGGATTCAGCCTGGTATCGAGATCGTCAGCGTCGCCGACATTCCTGCGGGGACCGGGCTGGGTTCTTCGGGATCGTTCGTTGTGGGCCTGCTCCGTGCGCTCCGCGCGTACAACCACCAGCAATGCTCGATGCAAGCCTTGGCCGAGGAGGCGTGCCATATCGAGATCGATTTGCTCGGCGACCCCGTCGGGAAACAGGATCAATACATCGCGGCATTCGGCGGCCTGACCCGATTCGAGTTCCACGCAGACGACTCCGTCGACGTCGATCGCCTCGCCGTCAGCGCCGACACGCTCGCCGACCTCGAAGACCATCTGCTGCTCTTCTTCACCGGATACTCGCGGAAGGCGTCGAGCATTCTCGCCGATCAGAAGGAGCGATCCGAGCGAGACGACGATGCGATGATCGCGAACCTCGACTACGTGAAAGACCTTGGGCTGCGAATAGGAACCGCGCTCGAGTCGGGCGAGACCGCGAAGTTCGCCGCGCTCATGCACGAGCACTGGACCAACAAGCGGCAACGAAGTGCCGGCATAACAAACGACCGCATCGACGCGTGGTACGACATCGCCAGGAACAATGGTGCACTGGGTGGCAAGCTCGTCGGTGCCGGAGCGGGCGGCTTTCTGCTCTTCTATGCCGAGGACCCACGTCGCTGTCCGGGAAGCAATGAGGGACGCCTGCCTTCCCGAGGTCCGTTTCGGCTTCGACCACGATGGTTCCGTCGTGCTCGAGCGGAGCTGACGTTGCCGGCCTGTCTCGTGCTCGGAGGAGGAGTCGGGTCGCGCATGCGGCCTGCAACCGACGCGATACCGAAACCCCTGCTGCGCGTCGCCGGAGAGCCTTTCGCCGTCCATCAGCTGCGCTGGCTCGCATCGGAAGGCGTGACCGATGTCGTGTACTCGATCGGCTACCTCGGTCACCTCATCCGAGAGGAGCTGACAACGCGCCGTGATCTGGGATGTGCGGTGCGCTTCGTCGACGAGGGTGAGCGCAGATTGGGCACCGCCGGCGCGATCAGGTTCGCTGTCGATGAGGGCGCGCTCGATGGCGCGTTCTTCGTCCTGTACGGAGACTCGTATCTCCAACTCGACCTTCGATCGGTCGCAGACCGGTTCGAAGAGTCCGACGACGAGGCGTTGATGACGGTGTACCGCAACGACAACGCGTGGGACGCGAGCAATGTCGTGTTCGACGGTCGCCGCGTCGTTCGGTACGACAAGCGGGAGCCGGATCCCGCCGGCGCCGGCATGCGATATATCGACTATGGACTTTCGATGTTGACGGCAGAGAGCGTCCGCGCTCGCGTGCCCGCGGGCGCGCCGAGCGATTTGGGCGACATGTTGCATTCGTTGAGTGCCGAAGGCCGGCTCGGCGGATACGAGGCGCGGGAACGGTTCTTCGAGATCGGTTCTCCGAGCGGCCTCGAAGATCTCCGCCACCATATGGCCGGCCATCAATGACGCCCGTAGGCCAGGATCGCGCCATCAATCTCCTCGTTCCCGACGACGACGTCGCCGAACCGGAGGTATCGATCGTGATCCCCGCCCTCAACGAGCAGTTGACGGTCGGCGAGTTCGTCGCGTGGTGCAAGGAGGGTCTCGCCGCCGTAGGGGTGGCGGGCGAGATCCTCATCGTCGACAGCTCCGACGACGAGACGCCGACGATCGCGCTCGCGGCCGGTGCGCGCGTGCTGCAGGTCCCACGACGCGGTCTCGGCCGGGCCTACATCGATGCGCTCCCCTACGTGCGCGGGAAGTGGATCGTGATGGGCGATGCCGACTGCACGTACGACTTCCGCCGACTCGGGCCGTTTGTCGACCGGTTCCGCGAGGGATACGAGTACGTGATGGGTTCGCGATGGAAAGGATCGATCGAACCCGGATCGATGCCGGGTCTGCATCGCTACTTCGGTACGCCGTTCACCACATTCATCTTGAACCGCATGTACGCGAGCCACTTCAGCGACATCCACTGCGGGATGCGCGGCATTACCCGGGACGCGCTCGAACGCATGAACCTGCAGTCGCAATCCTGGGAATACGCTTCGGAGATGGTGCTCAAGTCGGTGCATATGGAGTTGCGCACCGCCGAAGTGCCCGTGGTCTTTCTGAAGGACCGCGAAGGCCGGTTGAGTCATCACAAGCGTGAAGGGTGGCTTTCACCCTTCAAAGCCGCGTGGATCAACCTCCGCGCGATGTTCATCTACGGGTCTGCCTTCTTCCTCGTGAAGACTGGGATCGTCTTGACGTTCCTGGGGCTGCTCCTCACGCTTCCGTTGACCTTCGGGAACATCGAGATCGGGTCGTTGGATCTGTCACTCAACTCACAGTTCCTCGGCGTCGCGCTCTTGGCCGTGGGATGCCAGACGCTCTTCTTCGGATGTGTCGCGCAAGTACTCTTCGACTACACCGGGAAACATAGTGCTCGTTGGCGTCGCTTGTTCCCGTACACGCGTACGGTTCTGATCGCGTTTGTATTGATGGTCCTCGGTGTTGCGCTCGTCATCCCGTTGTTGACGACGTACGTATCGAACGACTTGGCGCTGAGTGGGAGCGACAGCGTTGTCAATCACGTCGCGGTCACGGGACTTGCGTGTGCCATAACCGGCGCGCAGCTTTTCGTGTCGACGTTGCTCTTGCACGGAACGATCATCGCGACGACGCGCGGCCGACCGATGGTTCCGAAACGACGATGACCGAGCCGATACGGCCGACGCGCCGTGAGTCCTCGTTCGGTCAGCATCGGTCGCCGACGTCGGTCGACCGTTTCGGCGTGTGGCTCAGCAGCGTTGCGGTCCGTCGCCACGCGCGGTTCGACGGCGCCCGGATGGCAGATTTCGGTTGCGGATTCGACGCGCATTTCACCCGTACACAACTCGAGGCCGTCGACAGCGCACTCCTCGTCGACGTCGCTGTCGCCGACGATCTCAAGATGCACCCGAAGGTCTCAGTGTTCGAATCGACGCTTCCCGAGGCGCTTCCGAGAATCGTATCTTCGTCGTTCGACGTGACACTCTGCTTGTCGGTGCTCGAGCACCTTTGGGATCCCGAGGGTACGATTCGCGAGCTGCGACGGGTGACGGCGCCGGGCGGCGTGCTCCTGTTGAACGTTCCCACTTGGCTCGGCAAGCGTGCGCTCGAGATATCGGCGTTTCGGCTCGGTTTGAGCCCTCGGGAGGAGATGGACGATCACAAGTGGTATTTCGATCCACGCGCGATCTCTGGACGATCCTGGTGCGTTGCGGTTTTCGGCCGAGCGAGATTCGCTGCCACCGCCACAAGTTCGGGCTCAACACGTTCGCCGCCTGCCGGGTCACGGCGATCGGGAGGAATGCGCATGAGTGACTTCGCCCGGATGTATCTGATGGAGTCGATCGAGATCCTTCGCTCGCTCGATGCCGACGCCGTCGATCGAGTCGCGGGGGGTTTGGCGGAGGTGCGAGATCGCCGCGGCCGGCTCTTCGTGCTGGGAGTGGGCGGCTCGGCCGGGCATGCGTCTCACGCCGTCAACGACTTTCGGAAGCTCTGTGGCATCGAGTCGTATGCGCCGACGGACAACGTGAGCGAACTCACCGCGCGCACCAACGACGACGGATGGGAGACGTCGCTCTCGGGTTGGCTCGAGGTCTCGTGCCTCGGCCCGGACGATGGTGTCCTGGTCTTCTCGGTCGGGGGCGGCGACGCGAAGCGGAACATCTCCCCCAATCTCGTGCGCGCGCTCGAGCTCGCGGGGAGCGTCGGCGCGTCGGTGTATGGCATCGTCGGGCGTGACGGCGGGAGCACGGCCGACGTGGCCGATGCCGTCGTCGTGATCCCGCCGCTGTTTGCGGATCGAATCACGCCCCACACCGAAGGCTTGTGCGCAGTCGTGTGGCATCTCCTCGTGTCGCATCCGCTGTTGCAACGGTCGCCGACCAAGTGGGAGAGCGCGGCCAGCTCGACGGAGGCGCCGTGACCGATCCCTACCGAAGCGTCGCCGTCGTGGGCGGAGCCGGCTTCATCGGCAGTCACCTGGTTCGCATGCTGGCGCGACGCGCCGGCGTGGAACGCCTCGTCGTGTACGACAATTTCAGCTCCGGTCGGCGGTGGCACCTCGATTTCGCTGCGGGCGATCCGCGGCTCGAGATCGTCGAAGGTGAGGTGGATGACCTCGAACGGCTCACGCAGGCGTTGCGCGGCACGACCACCGTCGTACACCTCGCATCGAACCCCGACATCGCGCGCGCGATGACGGACCCGACAATCGACTTCCATCAGGGCACGCAACTGACGCATTGCGTGGTGGAAGCTGCACGACGATCGTCGGTCGGTCTCGTTCTCTACGCATCGGGCAGCGGGGTCTACGGCGATCTCGGGGACCGTGAAGCAGACGAGGCGTACGGGCCACTGGAACCTGTCTCCACCTACGGAGCGAGCAAGCTCGCGGGAGAGGCGCTGATCTCCTCGTATTGTCACATGTTCGCGATGCGCGGCCGTGCCTACCGATTCGGCAACGTCGTCGGCCCGAATCAGACGCACGGCGTCGGATTCGACTTCGTGCGCAAGCTCCTCGCGGATCCAACCCACCTCGAGATTCTCGGCGACGGAAGCCAGAGCAAGTCCTACGTGCATGTCGACGACGTGCTCGCGGCAGTACTCCTCGCGGGAAGTGTCGGAAGCGAACCCTTCGCCGTGTTCAACGTCGCAACGGGCGACTACATCACGGTTGCCGAGATCGCCACGCTCGCGGTCGAATGCCTTGGCCTCGATGCCGGAGCGGTGGCGTTCGACTATGCGGGTGGAAGTCGGGGCTGGAAAGGCGATGTTCCCGTCGTGCGTATCGCGACGCACCGCATCAGGAAGTTGGGTTGGGCCAATCGGTTCAGCTCCCGCGAGGCGTTGCGGGCGTCGATCCTGTCGATGCTCGACGACGCACGGGCAGGACGTCTGTGGTGAACCGGTGAAGCAGCGCGCCGTGTTTCTCGATCGCGACGGCGTGCTCAACCGAGCCGAGGTTCGTGCGGGCAGGCCGTTCCCGCCGCCATCGCCGCAGGACGTGGTGATATTGCCCGGAGTCGCCGATGCGTGTGTCCGGCTCGCCAATGCCGGATGGTTGCTCGTCGTCGTGACGAATCAGCCCGACATCGCACGCGGCGCCGCGCGCCGCCGAGAGGTGGATGCGATCAACTCGGTGGTCCTGGCCGGGCTACCCATCACGCATGTCGCGGTATGCCCGCACGACGATGCGGACGCGTGCCGGTGCCGGAAACCCCTTCCGGGGATGCTGCTCGACGCCGCCGACCGATGGGACATCGACCTGACCGCCAGTGTGATCGTCGGTGACCGCTGGCGCGACATCGAAGCCGGCCGTCAGGCAGGCGTTCGTACGATCTTCGTCGAGCACGGTTACGCCGAGGAGTTACCGAACGCGCCCGACCACGTTGTCTCGAGCCTGGCCGAGGCCGCAGAACTCATTCTCGATCCCGACCCGAGAAATGCCGAGTCGGTGGACGATTGGGAATCGCACTGGGCCGAGTACGCCGACTCCGCGAGTAACAATCCGGCGCAGCGATACCGACGCGAGGTCATCGTTGCGTCGGTCGAACGCGAGGGCGTTCCCCGACGCGTCCTCGACATCGGGAGCGGACAAGGTGACCTGCTGACCGAGCTGCGGGACCGGTGGCCGGGTGCCGAGCTCGCCGGTCTCGAGCTCAGCGTCGAGGGGATACGACTCGCGCGCTCGAAGGTGCCTTCGGCGCGCTTTAGCCAGATCGATCTGCTGACTGCGACCGGTGTTCCCCCGGCGCTGGAAGGATGGGCCGACGTCGCGGTCTGCAGCGAGGTGTTGGAACATGTCGATGATCCGGTCCGGTTGTTGCGCACGGCGATCCGATGCATAGCCCCCGGGGGTCTGCTCGTCGTTACTGTCCCGGGTGGTCCGCGGACGGCGTTCGATCGATTCATTGGTCATCGTCGTCATTTCCGGCCGGCCGGCCTCGATGCAGTACTGAGAGAGGCGGGGCTCGAGGTCGAAAAGGTCAGCGGAACCGGGTTTCCCTTCTTCAACTTGTACAAGCTCGTCGTGCTCCTCCGCGGAAAGGCGCTCGTACGTGACGCCTCCAGGTCAACCGAGCCTTCGCGCCTGGCGGCGCTGGTCATGCGATGCTTCGCCTTGCTACTGAGACCTGGGTTGAATTCGTCCAAATCGGGCTGGCAGTTGGTTGCGCGGACGCGCCTGCCGACCTTGACACCGGGTGTCCGGTCAAGAAGCATCGGGTGATGAGCAAGGTCATGGACGGCATGGGTATCAAGATCTTCGCGGACGGCGCGAACGTCACACAGATGATCGAGCTCGCCGCCCATCCGCTCGTTCGAGGGTTCACTACGAACCCCACGTTGATGCGGCACGCCGGCATCGGCGACTACGCGACCTTTGCGAAGGAGCTCACGGCCCGGATCACTGCGCTCCCGATCTCGTTCGAGGTGATCTCGGACGACTTCGCCGAGATGGAACGCCAGGCACTCCGCTTGCGCGAGTTGGGCCCGAACGTCTTTGTCAAGATCCCGATCACCGACACCGCCGGTACGACCGCGGCGCCCCTGATGGCGCGCCTTGCAGCCGCGGGCGTATCGGTGAACGCGACGGCGCTCATGACGCTCGATCAGGTGCGCGCCGCGGCCGACGCGCTCGGCGGAGGGCCACCCGCCGTCATCTCGGTGTTCGCGGGCCGCATAGCGGATGCCGGCATGGAACCGGGTCCGATCATGGCCGAGGCCAAGTCGATCCTGCGCTCCCACGCGAATCTCGAACTCCTCTGGGCGAGCCCACGCGAAGTGCTGAATGTGTTGCAGGCCGAACAGGTCGGTTGCGACATCATCACGCTGACGCCGGATCTGTTCCAGAAGCTCACGGGGCTCGGCCGCGATCTCGACGACTTTTCGTTGGCGACTGTCAAGATGTTCCGTGACGACGCGGTCGCGTCTCGATACGACCTCTGACGGACGCGAAGCGGTGGGGCCGGGTCACCACTTCGGAGCCCGGAGAAGCGCTTGTCGAAGAGGAGCGGGGAGACGGTCGCACTACCCTCCGTGCGTGGGGCAACCGCTGGTAGCGCCGATCGCTTGGGACAGCGAGTTCTTCGGATTTCCAATCGGTCGTGCCGACCTCGACGAGGCTACGCCCGAAAAACTCGCCGCGATCGACGCGGAAGCTCGCCGGCTCGGGCTCACGTGTCTCTACGGCACCCTCGACCCGCAGCGCGGAACGGAGCCCTACCTCGTGCAGACGTTCGGGCACCGGCTCGTCGAGGTCGCGCTCACCTTCAGCCGGCCTGCGGTCCCGTTCACGCCGAAAGCCACGGCGTCGGTCGTACGGCGGGGAACGATCAACGATTTGCCGGCGCTCGACGCGTCGATCCGAACGCTGGCGCCGTGGAGCCGTTTCGGCGCTGATCCGCGTTTTGGGCCCGAAGCGGCGCGGCGCATGCACGTCGCCTGGGTCGAGCGGGCGGTGCGCGATGTCGACGAACGCATGCTCGCTGTCGCCGAGGACGAATCGGGCGTGACCGGGTTCTCGACTCATGTCCGTTCGCCGACGCCTCGCGTCGACATCATGGGTGTCACGAAACAGGGGTCGGGGGCCTCGTGGGTACTCATGGCCGAGTTGGTGGCTTGGGCCGGCGGCGGCGCCGTCGAGGCGGGTCCGTGCGCGGCGCGCAACATCGCTCCGCTGCGCTTCTTGGAGCACTGCGGGTTCAGCATCTCCCGGTCGCAGTACCTGTATCACCGCTGGCTCGACGAGGACACGGAGGCCGGGGTATGAGCGTGGAGACGACGGACACGACGCAGGTCGGCGAGGCCGGCGCGGCGAAGGCGAACGGGAGCGCGGAGGCGATCCCGTTCGAGTAGGCCGGTCGCGCTTTTGCATGGTCGGTCGCGAGATGGAAGGCGAGCGGCCGACGCGCGGTACGCGTGTCGAAGATGACTCCACTCGATGCCAGCGCGTCGAGCGTCGGGGTCTCGAACCGGCCTGCGCTCGCGTAGCCGATCTGGTCGAATCGTTGCTGGTCGGTCATGACCATGACCAGGTCGGGCGGCCGCGCCGGCTGCTCTGCGGCTCCCTTCGCGAAGGTCGTCATGACGCTCAGGCCGGGCGGCAGATCATGTAGTGCTGGATGTGGCGCTCGGGCGGGTGCAACGACTCCACCCGCCAGCCCGTGCCTTCGACGAGCTCCAGCGCGAAGTCCTTGTCGTAGCGTGCCCGCAGCAGTGGCTGTTCCGGTACTTCGTCGAGGAAACCGCGGTCCTTGCCCTCGAGTGCCCGGGCGACCGCGGCTTGCGCCTTTTCGACTTCGGCGGGATCGTCGCTGGCCAAGCTCGCGGCGAGTGCGAGCGCAACCGGCGACGGTGCGTCGGGATCGTTGAGGAACAACGAGAACAACAGGCGCGATCCGGGTTTCGCGTGGCGACGGGTCAACCGCAGCATGGCGATGTAATCGTCGGGTGCGAGGTGGGTGAACACCGAGAAAAGGCAGATCAGATCGAATGCGGCTCCGTCGACCGGGAGTTCGGCGAAGTCGGCGAGCGGTGTGCCGCCGGGGTTGTAGAGGTCGTTGTGCGCGTCGAAATGGTGGAACTCGAAACGAGGGTCATCGACGTTCGCCGTCAGCCAATCGATGACGGGTCCGTAGGCGTCGACACCGACGTAGCGGCCGATCGGCGTGGAGTGGTCGAGCAGTGTCTTGACGATCTTGGTGCCGCACCCCACGTCGAGCACGTCGACGCCGGCGAGATCGGGTCGTCCCACCGTGCGGCACAGCAGGTCGACGGCAAACACTCCCGAGTCGATCCACTCCTTGCGGTCGTGATGGCCGCCGCGCTGCAGCTCCGGCGGCACGGGTAGGCCGGACGCGGGAATCGACGACACCACTGATCGCTCCTCTTCAGGGCTTCACGGCCCACGCGAATCGGACGCGCATTATTCCCGCGAATCTCCGATCCGCACAACGCAGGCGGGTCGGCAGGCCGCGGACTGTGACATCACTGACAGTGGTACCGATGAACCATCTGATCACTCAGGGTGGTGGCGATTTTGGCCGATCCAAGAGGTGATCGCACATTTCCGCGACCCGAAGTCTCCACGACCCGAAGTCCCGACGACCTCTGAGGCATCCATTGCGCCATCGCGTCCCCGGCTATGTGCTTGCCGCCCTGTCGCTCCTGTTCCTGGCTTTGGGCCTGAGCAGAGCACCGCAGAGCCAGGCGGCGCCTCGAGTCGTGACGATCAGCTCCAGGATCAACGCGAAGGGCACCGCCGACGTCTCCGCGCAGATGGCCGCGTTCTTCCGGTCGGTTCCCAACGGATCGGTGGTCGAACTGGCCCGTAACGGTCGATACCGCATGGATCAGACGCTCGTGCTGTCCGGTCGGCACAACCTGACGATCCATGGCAACGGTGCGCTCTTCTTCGCGCGGACACCGGGTGACGCCCACCGTTCGAACGTGCGCATCCAGAACAGTTCCGGGATCGTCATCTTCAACCTGGCGGTACGGGGCGCGAATCCGCACGCCGGGGTTTCCCGGGCGGCGTATCAAACGCGGCGTGAGCACCAGCACGGCTTCGAGGTCCTGAGCGGATCGAATATCGGGCTGGTCGGCGTCACCGCCACCGACGTCTACGGCGATTTCGTCTACCTCGGTCGCTCGCCGCACGGTCCGTGGACGAGCGGTGTCCTGATTGTCGGTGGCCACTTTGCCCGCAACGGGCGTCAGGGCATCACCCTGGCGGCGGCGCGCAACGTCGACATCGAACGCAATCGGATCAGCGACGTCAGGATGGACACGATCGACCTCGAACCGAACGGAGCGGGAGCCGGTGTCGACCACGTGATGATACGCAACAACGCCGTCGGCGTGGGCCGACTGCTCTTCGTCGGCGCCGACGGGTCGGGTCCCGTCGATGACGTGACGATCTCGGGGAATGTCCTGCACGGTCAAGCCCTGCAGATCTGGGTGGAAAACCGGCTCCCGGGCAAGCGGAACGGCTTGAAGATCGTCGACAACACCTCGGACAAGCGGTTGGGCAACCCCCACGGCGCCGCGATGAGAATCAGGCATGTGAACAGCGCCGAGATCCGAGGGAACACCCAACCGTTCCAGGCCGGCCGGCACATGGTGATCGCGAACGTCGTCAGCTCATGCGGTGTCGTCGTACACGGTGACATTCGTCCCGGGTCGATCGGCGAGTCTCGCGTCACTGGCCACTGCTGAGCCTCAGCCCCCGGTGCCCGTGGTCGCGGCCGGCCCCGGAGACGGGACCGAGCCGTTCGAGCTCGCGCTTGCGGAGCCGGAGAGCGGATGAGCTCGAGGTGCCGGTGCCCGGGCCGCTGATCGTCAGCCCGCTCGTGCCGGTGCCGGAGGTGCCGCCGGGGAGGACCCAGAAGTTGATCTTGCCCGACTCGATCGCCTTGATGAGCACGTAGTTCTCGCCCGCGACCGCGAGGGCGGAGTTCAGCGCCGCGATTCCCTTCGCTTCTGCTTGGCGCTGCGCGATCTGGTTGACCATGACCTGGATCTGGATCGCCGAGGTCCGCACCGCGACGAAAGCGTTGACCACGGCCGTCGGGATGTCGAGCTGCTTGACGACGAAGGTCGGCGGGTCGCACTTGCCGCCGGGCTTGAAGGTCGGCGCGCAGAAGTACGGCTCCCCGAGGGCCGCGATCAACCGTTGGCTCAGCCTCGTCTGCGCCGCGTCCTGGAGCTGAACGAGAAGCTTGGCGTTGCCGTACAGATCGGAGACCGAGTAGCGACGGGTCTCCTCTTGGACCGCGTTCTCGACCTGCTGACGGAACGTGTCCTGCAGGAGGTTGTTCCAGCCCTTCGCGGTATACGCCTTGTACTGCAAACCCAACTGCTCGTGGAATTGCCGCAGGAGGTCGGTGTTGAGCTTGAAGTAGATCGCGACCTGGTAGGTGAGCAGCACGCGGTCAGAGGTCGGCGCGACGATCGAGTCCTTGCCGCGGACGGCGCCGACACGCGGGCTCAACGAGATGATGTAGTTCTGTTGGTCGGACGGGTAGAGGTACAGCGGGTCGAACCAGCCGTTGAAGAACAGCGCCGATCCCGGTTTCACGATGCGCTGGAAGTGCGCGCCTTCGAACGGGACCGCCTCCGTAGCTGATCCCGATCATGTTCTTCGGCGTCTTCTTCAGGCCCGAGACGAACGCCGGCCCGAACGCGAGCAGCAGGATGGCGACCAGCGCGGCAACCAGCTTCTGCCAGACGCTGAATCGAGGGCCGGGACGAGACGGGGGCCGGACGGTCGGCCCGGTTCCTCCGGTACCGTCGCCGCCGCCTTCCTTGGCGGAGCCGTCGCCGTTCCCTACGGCTTTCCCGGTTGACGGCGATCGTCGCGGCGGCGCCGAGAGGCGACGGGTCCTCCTGCTGGTCGCCGTCCACCGGCGCCGGTGGGTTCCGTCAACCATCTCGAACTCCAGACTGTCGGCTCGCACCGACCACACCACGCGGTCGGGAAAGGGTCCTACTGTGTCATAGCGAGGACACGCAATTGGCGTCACTGCTGACGGGATGGCGGGCGGTCCCTATTTGTCCGCATTGCGCGCCGACCTGGGCCGGACTGATCGCGGCTGGGTTAGTATCTCCCGCCTGCGGGCCGATCGAGCAGGGAAACGGAAGGTGCGCGATGACCACGGTCGGTGAGCCCGCGGGATCCAGCGCTCGACTCTGAGAAAGCACCTGAGAAAGCAAAGGCAGAAGATCTTGCAGCTGGCTGACGTCCTCAAGTCGCTTCGCCTCCACTGGCGCATCGTCGGTCGCGATCGTCTTGCTCGCGGGGCTGGGCTTGCGATCTTCCTCGTCACGAGGAACCAGGTGCAACCGGCGAACCGTTATCGCGTCGACATCGCTGATGTTGATACCCGCGGCCGACAGCAAGGGCGTGCGGCCCGACGGCGTCCCGCCCGCATTGCTGCAGGGTCAGGGTGCGCAGGCGCTGAGCCAGACGCGACCGAGACGGCCGCGCTCGACCGGGCGCAAGATCGCGAAGGCGAAGCGGCGACGCGATTCGAGTTCGGCTTCGGCATCAGCGAGACCAACGACGTCGTCACCTTGAGCGCGACGGCGAACTCTCGGACCACCGCGACTCAGTCGGCCCGGGCCTTCGACGTCGGCGTACGTCGCGGCCCGGCAAGGCGACCGTTGCCGCCGGTGCGGCGACCGCGATCGCATCCGGACAGGCGAACCTCGCCAAGCTCGTGACGACCCGAGCGGCCACCGACAACGGCGCTCGAATGCCGCGGCTCCCGGACTGCTGCCGACGCTCAGGACTACGGCTGCGTCGTCCAAGACCCACAGCCTGGTCGACGCGCTGCCGACCGGGACCTCCGACAAGGTCGTGGCACTGGTCGTCCAGTACCAGGCGTTGCTCGCCCAGATCAGGAACCGGCAGAGCGCTACGCCCAGAACACCATCACGGCGCTGATCCCGCAGGGATTCGCCAACTTCCTCTCGATCAACCCTCCGGTCCAGACGACACCGCCGCTGCCGTCGCCGTCGATCCCGATCGCGATCTTCCTCGGCGTGGGTCTCGCCCTCGCGCTCGCCGTGCCCGTGCTCATGGACCGGCTCGACCACTCGATCCGGACGCCGAAGTCGGCCGGCGAGCGCGTTCGAGGCCACGGTGCTCGCGTCGATCCCGCCGACGCCGCGTCGGCTCCGGCGAGCACTGACCGTGCCGGGCACCGCGCCGGATGCCGCGTACCGGGCGCTCGCGGCGACGGCGATCGCAACCGATCGGCTCCCGCAGGCGATCGTCGTTATGGCGCCGACCGGCGTCGCCCAGGACGCCGTCGCCGCGAATTTCGCCGCCGCGCTGGCCGGGCTCGGGCTGCGTGTCGCGCTCGTGGCGACCGATGCACGACAGGCGTGGTTCCTCGACGTGCGCCGCGACGACGGCGGCGTGAACGGCAACGGCCACGCCGGTGAGGCTGCCGCAGTGGTCGAGGGCGGAGCGGACGGCGTGCTCTCCTTCCCCGAGCTCCTCGAGCTTGCGCACGAGGGTCGGCTCAACGGAACGCTCCCGCGTGGGCTCGTGAAGACACGCCTGAGCAACCTCTTGATCATGCCGCCCGGCGACGAAGCGCGCGAGTTCAGCCTCGACGGTCTCCGGCCGCTGCTCGAGGCGATGTCGGCCGGCGGCGTCGACGTGACGGTGATCGCCGGTCCCGCGCTCCTCGAGGACCCGAACGCCACCATCCTCGCCTGGACCACACGGTGCGTCCTGTGGGCCTGCGAGACCGGAGAGGTCACCGAGTCCGAAGCGAGTGGAAGCTGCGAGCCGTCTCGCGCTCGCCGGCGCGACCTCGTTCGGTGTCGCGATGGTCAGCGGGAAGTCGTAGGCCCGAATGCCGGCGGGCCTTCTCGTGGTCCACCTCGTGCCGCGTGGCGTAGGCCGGTGGCGGTTCGGGCTGGGATACTCCCGACGGAGCGGTGCGCCATGAGGTCGCCTCGTGGCGTCAGTCGCCGGACGACGCTCTCGAGCGCGCCGACATCGTCGTCGCGCACGGCCTCGCGCCACTCGTCGTCGCGCAGGCGATCGCGGGGATGGGGCCCCGCCTCGTCTACCGCCCCACGAATTCGACGCGTGCGACCCGCCGGCGTCTGCGGCGCGGCTTGCACGCGGATTGGATCGCGGCGCGCGAGCCGCCGGAGTGGGTGGGCCGCAGCGCCGCGGCGCTCGGCCTCGGCCGACAGCGGATCACCGTGTTCCGCAACGAGGACCGAGCCGCCTGGGACGAGGTAGTTGCGCGGCTGCGTCAACTCGACGCGCCCGTCTCGGGCTCGAGCACTCCGGCGTCAGCTGCGGGCGAACGATCGCAGGCCCCGTCCACCTCCGAACCGGAGCCGGCACGTCGAGCGGGAATGGCGGGCGCCGGATCCGACGCCCGCCGGCATGTGAGTGATCTGCCGCGTCCGGTGTTCCCCACCGAGCCGGCCCCGACCGTTGCGGAGACTCCGGCCCCGGCGCCGCGCCTGCTCGCGGTCGGCGTCGCCGCACCGGCGAGTCCCGGCCATCCCTGGTGGATGTACCGGCGCATGGATGTCCCCGCCGCGGCCCGCGCCGAAGCGTTGCGCTCCGAAGGTGCCGGTCCGCCACCGCCGAGTGGTCCGCCAGCCGGCGCCGGCCCGCCGTCCGGGCCGGGCCCGGACGCAAGGGCCGGTCGTCCCGTCCAGCTCATCTCGACCCCGACGCGTTCCGGCGTCGGCGCTCTTCTTCTTCGGCGCAGCCGTGCTCGCCGTCGTCGCCGTGTGTACCCAGCTCGGCACGATCGGCGAGGGGGTCGTCCTCGTTCCGCTCGGCGGCCTGTTCCTCGCTCTCGCCGCCGCCCGCCGGATCGCGCGGCGGCGACCGGAGGAGGAATGGGTCGCGCGCTGGCTCGTCCTGGGGCTCGATCGCGAAGCTCCTCGCGGCGTACCTCAACTACTACACCGTGATCGTCACGTATCACGGCAAGGGCGACGCGCTCGACTACGACGGCTATCGGGCGGCAGTACGCGCACGCGTGGCTCGACGGCGGGAAGGCCCCGGTCCTCTCCAACCTCAAGGCGACGAACTTCGTGCGCTGGTTCACCGGCGTCGTGTACTACGTGTTCGGTTCGAAGCTGCTCACCGGCACCTTCGTGTTCGCGCTGCTCGCCGTGGCGGGTTCGTACCTCTGGTATCGCGCGACGGCCGACGCCGTCCCGTTCGTGAACCGCAAGCTCTATCTCGGCTTCGTGCTGTTCGCACCGAGCATCCTCTTCTGGCCCGCCATCGTGGGCAAAGAGGCGCTGATGCAGTTCGCGCTCGGCGTCCTCGCGTTCGGCGTCGCACTCCTGCTCCGCCAGCGACTGTTCGTCGGCCTGGCGGTGTCCGGCGGGGCCGGTTGGTTGATCTGGGTCGTACGACCGCACCTCCTCGCGCTCGTCGCCGATCGCGGCGGGCGCCGCGTATCTCGCCGGGCGAGTGCGTAAGGCCGGTAAGAAGGCAGGGCTGCTTGTCGCGCCCGATCGGGATCGTCATCGTCGCCTTCTTGGTGGCGTTCACGATCGGTCAGGGCGCGCAGTTCCTCGGATCTGAAGAGCCTGTCGTTCAACGTCGATCCAGCAGGAGCTGGATCAGGAATCCGCGACGACGGCCAACGGAAAGTCCACTTCCACACGAGCGGGAACTCGCTCAGCCCTGTGCAGTGGCCGAGCGACGCGGTCACCGTGTTCCTGCGCCCGTTCCCGTGGGAGATCGACAGCAGCCTGCAGATCCTCGCGTCGCTCGAGTCGGCGGCGCTCGCGCTGCTCATCGTGGTCCGGTTCAAGTCGTTGCGGCTCGCCTTCGCGCAGTCTCGTCGAGTCACCGTTCCTCATGTTCTGCTGGGTCCTGACCGGCTCTCTACGCGATCGCGTTCTCGTCGTTCTCGAACTTCGGTTTGCTCGTGCGCGAGCGGTCGCTCGTGTTGCCGGCGTTGCTGGTGTTGGTGTCCGTGGACCCTCTGTTGCTCAACCGCGATCGACCGGAGCTTGCTCAGAACGTCGTCGCCGGATCAGAACGGGTCGCCGGCTCAGGACAGCGCGGCCACGATCCGCTCCACCTGACGGTCCCAGGTCCACTGGTGCGCCGCCGCCCGCGCGGCCGCGGAGAGTCGGTCCCGTAAACCGGTGTCGGTTTGCAACCGCACGAGGGCCGCCCGGAGCGCGGGGACGTCGCCGGGCGGAACGAGGATCGCCTCCGTTCCGTCCGTGAGCCGCTCGCGGATCTGACCGACCTTCGGGGCGACGACCGGCACGCCTGCGGCGAGGTACTCCGCGAGCTTCAGCGGCGAGTAGTGGTACGGCCGGCCACGCGCGGCAACCACCATCGCGACGTCCATGGTGGCGAGATACGCCGGGAGCTCGGCGTGGGGAATCGTTCCGGCGACCACCACGTCGACACCGCGGTCGCGGGCGAGGGCTTCGATACCGGCTCGTTCGGGACCGTCGCCGACGAGGAGGAGCACGGCATCGGGTAACCCGGCCATGGCCTCGACCGCGAGGTCGAGCGCGTGGAAGGGCCGGAAGCTCCCGACCCATCCGGCGACGAAGCGGGAGCCGAGCCCGAGCCGCCGGCGAAGGTCGTAGCGCTCGTGCGGATCGGGCGCATCGCCGAAGACCTCGAGATCGACGCCGGTCGGTGTGACGAGAATGCGATCCGCGTGCACGCCGATACGGCGCGCCTGTTCGGCGACGACCTCCGATCCGCAAGCGACGAGATCCGCAGCCTGGAGAGCCGGACCCTCTCCGTGGCGTTCGAGCCAGGAACCCCAGCCCGGTCGCGCGACCCCCCATTGCTCGGCTTCCCAGACGAGTGTCGCGGGGACGAACACGACCGACGGAACGTCGAGTCGCCGCGCCAGCCGCAGCCCGGCCTGCTGGAAGAGCTCGTGGCGCTGCCAGACGAACGCGACGTCGTGACCCTGCCAGGGTCCGGCCGGATCGACGGAGAATCGCCGGGCCCGCTGCCACTGGCGGGCGTCTTTGATCGCGGTCTTCACTACGACCGGAACGCCGCGGTGCCACGCGGCGGTCGATCCGGACGACAGTGCGGGCGCGGATCCCCGGCGACGCGCGTCGTGGGGGTCGACGATGCCGTGGATCGTCACCAACCAGGCATCTCCGAGTACCCGGCGCACCGCGCTCGCCCAGCCCGCGGCGCTTGTCCAGGCCGCCACCGGACCGAGCTGGCCGGACGTGCTGGTCGGGAGCACGAGAATTGCACCACGTTCGGCCATGTCCGCCCATCTTCTCCTGTTTCGCGTGGGTTCGCCTGTCCTGATGAGGGGCCAGTCGAGCGGGTCACCCGTTCCGTCGGCCGTCCCTCGCTGTGGTCTTCAGCTCGGTGGGCAAGGATCGGTATCTGCCGGCGAAGGGTCGGAGCGAGCCGCGCGTGCGGGCTTGGTCGGGTCCGAAGATGACGTCGACCGTCGTGAGCCATGCTCGCGTGGGTATCCGTTCGACGGCGCTCGTCCATCCGGCCGCGCCCGTCCACGCCACGTCCGGGCCGAGCTGTCCCGCAGTACTCGTCGGCAATGCGAGAATCGTGCCGCAGTCGCTCATCTCGTGCATTTTCTCCCATCGCGGACGGATCCGCGCCAACTCGCTCGGAACCTGCGCGGGGTTAGCCTCTGCATTGTGACTCGCGAGATCTGGAGGCTCCTCGGGAAGTTCGTGCCTCGGCGTACCCCGCGATTCCTGTCGCTCGGTGTGCTCTCCGCGACCGGCGGTGTACTCGAGGCCGGCGTCCTGGTGCTGACCGTGCGGGCCGCGGTGGCGCTCGCCGACAACGTCGATCACGTCGTCGTCCACGTTCCCTTGGACGGCTCTCGATCAGTGGGAGTCGCGGCACTCTTGTGGTGGGCGGCCGCACTGAGCGTCGTCAGTGCGCTGATCGCGCTCGTCGTCGCGCGCCAGACCGCTCGGATCTCCGCCGATGTGCTGGCCGGTGCCCGCCTCGCGACGGTTCGTGCCTTCTCCCGCGCCACTTGGAACTACCAAGCGCTAAGCCGCGAGGGCGCGGTGCAGGAGACGGTCTCGAACAACGCGATGCAAGCATCGGACCTTACCGTCGCGGTCGCACGCACGCTCACCAGTGCCGTCAATCTGACCGCGTTGCTCACAGCATCGCTCCTCGTCAACGTCGGCGTGACTGCAGCCGTCGTCGGTCTCGGCCTCGTCGTCGTGCTCGTGCTCCGTCCGGTGACGAACGCGACGCGCGGACGCGCCGGCCGATTCGTCGCGAGCAACGCGCGGGTTCGCGGAGGCGATCGCGGAGACGTCGGCGCTCGCGCTCGAGATGCGCGTGTTCGGGGTCGAGTCGGAAGCCGCGGAGCGACTCAACGCGGGGTCGATCGAAGCTGCGCATCAGGCCTTCCTCACGCGTTTCGCGAGCTACGCCGGCTCCGCTTTGTATCGCAACGCCACGCTCCTGTTTCTCGTCGGAGCGGTCGGAGGTTTGTACTTCGTCGGCGGAGTCGATCTCGGAGCCGTCGGCGCGGTCGTCGTCCTGATGATCCGGGCCATCTCGTACGCGCAGCAGGCCCAATCGTTCACACAGCGGATCAATGAGCTGTCACCGAACCTGGTCACGATGGATGCGACGATCCTGCGCTTCGAAGCGGAGCGTGAACGGTTCGGCGAAGCGCGAGTCGCCCGCGTCGGCCGCGTGTCGCTGCGCGATGTGTCATACAGCTACGGCGACCAATCCGCGCTCCGTGACGTGAATCTCGAGATCGCGCCCGGGGAGCTCCTCGGGGTGGTTGGCCCGTCGGGGGGTGGGAAGTCGACCCTCGTACAAGTGCTGTTGCGTCTGCGTATGCCGACGACCGGGACGGTGCTGGTCGACGGGCGTCCGTACCAGGAGATATCGCCGGCCGACTGGGCCCGTTTGGTGTCGGTGGTTCCGCAAGAACCACGCCTGTTCGCGGGAACCGTCGCCGACAACATCGCGTTCCACCGCCCTTTCATCACACGCGCGCAGATCGTGGCCGCGGCTGCAGCGCGCGCACATCGCCGCCGAGATCGAACGGTTGCCCGGCGGATTCGACAACGAGCTGACCGCACGCGGCGGAGGTCTGTCGGGGGGTCAGCGCCAGCGCCTCGCAATCGCGGCGCGCTCGTCGGCGAGCCCGACCTTCTCGTGCTCGATGAGCCGACCAGCGCACTCGACGTGCATTCGGAACGTCTGCTGCAGCAGACGATCTTGGAGCTACAGGGCCGGGTGACGATGGTGATCATCGCGCACCGGCTCAGCACGATCGTGGCCTGCCAGCGACTCCTGGTCCTCGACGAGGGTGCGATCGGCGCGCTTGGGCCGAGGGCCGAGGTGCAGAGTCATCCGTTCCTCCGCCGGGCCGCCGGATGATCGGCGCGCGACCGAAGCCCTTAGGATCGGGCACATGATCGGTTCGAGCGTTCTCCGACGGCTGCCTCCGCGCGTCGAGCGGGCGCTGCGCGTCTCTCGCGATCCGTCGGGCGCGTACAAGCGCAACGCGATACTTCGCCGACTGGCCGCCGAGCCGGACAACCTCCCGAGCCGGGAGACGCTCCGGAGCCTCAAGGCTGCGTGGGGCGGCGGGGGGGTTGCCGACGTCGCCTATATGGACGAGATGTGCCGGCGAGCACGCGATTGCCGCCAGCCGATACTCGAATGCGGCAGCGGGCTCACCACTGTGCTTCTTGGCATCTATGCCCGCGTCCCGGTCGTGTCGCTCGAGGAAGCCGAGCGGTGGGCGGAGCGCATGCGCGCTGCGCTGCATTGGTACGGCATCACTCGAGTGGCCCTCGAGTACTGCCCCATCGTGGATCACGGGGCGTACACGTGGTACCGGATACCGCCCGGAATCCCCGACCGGTTCTCGCTCGTGGTCTGCGATGGCCCGATCGCGCACCGAAAGGTCGGCGCCCCTCGCTATGGCCTGCTCCCCGCCATGCGCGATCGGTTCGACGAGAGCACTGTGATCCTCCTCGACGACGTCGCCCGCCCGAGTGAGGCGAACGCGTTGCACCGTTGGCAGGACGAGGGATACGCGGCGTCGATCGTCGATGAGGCCGGAAGGTCGTTCGCGATCATCACCGCGGAGTCGGGGACCGTCTCGTGAGTGCTCGCCTTCACCGCGGGTGCGAACGCCGCTCCACGACATCGCGTAGCACCTGCTCATAGCGGCGCCCGCTCTCGACCATCGTGTGCTCGGTCCAGGCGCCCTCGAAGCGCCGGTGCGGTGTGCGGAGCGCGTCGCCGAGTGCGTTGGCGAGCGCGACGGGATCGTCGACCGGCACGAGCGTCGCCTGACCTCTGCCGCCGAGCAGTTCGCGCGGTCCGCTCGGACAATCCGTCGCGACGATCGTGCATCCCAATGCCCCCGCCTCGGTGAGCACATTGCCCAGACCTTCCCAACGCGACGAGAACGCGAAGACGCGGCAGCGGGCCATGTATTGATACGGGTTCGCGGCGTAGCCCGGAAGCCGGAACCGGTCGGCGACCCCGAGCTCGCGCGCGAGGCTCTGCAGCTCGTTCCGCAGCGAGCCCTCGCCGAGAATGACGAGGCGTGCATCCGGGAACTCCGGCGCGATCCGTGCGAACGCGCGCAGAAGCGTGTCGAATCCCTTCGCCTCCGACAGGCGGCCGACCGCAAGGATCGTGTCGTGGAGTTCGAAGTCGTCGCTCGCGGGCAGCGGTTCCGCCGCGCGGTCGAAGATGCCCGGATGGATCGTCGGGTTGTAGATAGTCGTCACCTTGTCCGCCGATCCCGGCGCGAGTCGCTGCAGTCCGAGTCGGACACCCTCGGAGATGGCGATCACGTGAGCCGCACGGTGGACGGTCAAGCGCGCGAGCGTCGGCCGAACGTACGAGAAAGGCCCTCGACCTGATCGGGATGCCGCGACGACGTCGGTGCGGAAGCTGATCACGACCGGTGTTCGCGTACGGCTGAGCCCGGCCGCCACCAAGCCGACGAAGTTCGCGTGATCCATCGCGGTGAGAAGCACGTCGGGATGCGAAGCGCGCAGTGCACTCCTGAGATCGAACACCGCCGATCGTGCGTGCCTGCGGGAGAACGACCGGTAGCGGACGCGACTGTCGGGCCGATTGTTCGCGGCCTGCTGGTCGCGCGCCGTGAAGAGCTCGACGTCGTTGCCGCGGTCGAGCAGGACCGTCGCGATACGCAGCATCGAACTCTCGGCGCCGCCGCCCGAGAGTGAGGGCAAGAACATGGCGACCTTCAACGGGATTCGACCGGGAGATCGCGGCTCACGCGGGGTGGGCGCCGGCGCAGCTTGTTGGATCCTGACCGATCAGCTGCGCGATCCGGTCGTTCTCCGCGGCGAGATATCCGTCGAGACCGGCCATGAACGTGGACTCGGGCGGGGTTGCGAGCTCGTTCGTCCTCCGGCGATCGGGCGACCGAAGCTCTCGAAGCATGTGTCCATGCATCCTGGGCCCGAGCGTGCGTCTCGCGCGCTGTACCAACGCATTGTCTCGACCGTCGAATCCTCGCAGGAAACGATCGAGCCTCGGTCTGCGCAGATCGCCGGCCTTCTTGTCGCGTTCGGTGAGTGCTGCAAACGGAGGTTCGCCGAGACTGTGTTGCGGGAACTTCTCGTGATCGAGCCACGTCGCGTAGTTCTCGTCTGAGAAGCTCTCGAACAAGACGACACGCAAGCGGCCGGATCCGTACTCGTTCTGCCAGGATGAGATGTGTTCTCGACAACAGCCGCGCCGGACGTAGCGGGTACTGACGTCGTCGAGAAGATCGCGGCGCGTCACTTCGTCGAGATCCGTCTCGATCGCCTCGCCGAACGGGCGCGCTTCTGTGCCAACCTGACGCTGGGCCCGGTACGTTCCCCAGCCGTGCGTCGACGGTTTGCGGATCGCGACGATCGACCGGGGCGGTTCGTCGATGTCGAGCGCATCGAGAGGTCGGCGCGCTGGTTCCACGTACAGGTACCAAGGGGTTGCTCTCCTCGTATTGGAAGATGCTCGGCCCGCGAAGCACGAATCAAGGTAGTACTCCATTCCCCGCCGGTACGTGCGGGGATTCGGGCGCCGACGTGTCAGTCGACGACTTCGATCCGCGGGCGCATGCCGTGGTCACGAGCAGGAACGCAGCGACAAGCGGCGGGCACCCACCCAGGTCGCGTCGACACGCATTCGTGGCGGGCTGCCGCGAGCACCTCGGCGATCAGGGCGAGGGACGCGGCGCTGGTGGTGAGCGCCGCGACGCAGTGACCCGGGGCTCGCGCCTCGGGACCATCGCCGCCGAACCGTGCCGATGCGAGCGAACTGGCGTCCCGCCTACCTCGCCAGTTGCGGGCCTCCGAGAACCTGGCTTGACTGTTCCTATGCGTTGTCGCGCACAGACTCCTCGTCGGCTCACTCATGCGCCCCTCCGATGACGCTGTTACAGCACATTCCCGACAGGCCTGTGAGGCGCATCGGGCGCGCGCGCAAGCACACGCGGTGATGGCCGTGTGTCTGTGGTATCGCCTGGATGCCGGTCGCGTGAAAGGTCGCGACGTGGCGAACTCTGACCTCGATGTAGGGACGCGCTCGTGACCGACCGCCGACTGCTGCTCGTTGACGGCAACCGGGTCGCGGTCGAGCTTCGCGCGCGGATGAGTGGCAAGGCTTCGGTCTGGGGCGACTGCTTCACGTTTGCCGACAGCCGGGTTGCGCGCCACGTCATCCGCAACGTGCCGCCGATCGGTGAGCCGAGTAACTCGGCGCAGTAGTGACGATGCGGTTCGTTGTGGTCGGCACGGGACGATCGGGAACGCAGTTCGCTTCCGAGATCCTCACGCAGCTGGGCTGCCCGTGCGGGCACGAAGCGGTGTTCACGCCGGCACGGCTGGCGCCGCCGACCGACTTCGGCGCATGGGACGGCGATGCCTCGTGGATGGCCGCGCCGCACCTCGGGCATCTCCCGAGTGACACGCTGGTCGTCCACCTCGTCCGCCACCCGCTCGCCGTTATCAGCTCGTTCGCGAGCATTCGCTTTTTTCGCCTGATCGATACGGATCGAGCCTTGGTGCGGGCCGCGAAATTTGCGCTGCGACGCCCCCCGTCGGGTCGCGCTGCGACTCGCCACTTCGCTCGCGTGTTCAGTCCCGAAACGTTCGCGCACCGCCGCGAGGTCGATCGGTGTGCTGCCCACTGGGTGACATGGAACCAACGGATCGAGCAATACGGCGCCGCGGGTGGGCGATACTGCCGATTCCGTCTCGAAGACCTCCGGACCGAGGACGTACTCGAGATCCTTTCGAAGGTCGGGCATACCGAGCGAGACGATCGAGTCGAAGCCGTCCTGCGATCGGCCCCGCACGACGTGAACCGTAAGGTGCGCTCGGGTACCCGGTCGGTCAGCTTGGCCGAACTCGCTCCGGAGCTGTCGCGCGACGTTCGTGCCCTGGCCGCGCGGTACGGATATGCACTGTGACGCCACAGATGTCGCGCGTCCGGCATCGGGTTGGTTACCTCCGGGGGCGCTCGCACCATCGCCGACAACATCGCGTTTCATCGTCCGGCGTTCATCCGCGTCCGGATCGCCGACTCGAACGCGAAGAGATCCCGCCATCAGGCCGTCTGCCGAGGTGCAGCGGCACAACTTCCCGCGGCCGGCGGCCGACGAACTGCCCCCTCTTCCGGCTGCCAGTGCCGCGCGGATCCTCGATCCGGGCCGCCCCCGGTCGGGGATCAGCCCTTGGAAGGCGACGCGGCCCAGCTCGAGAGATCTTTGCCGATGAGCGCGGCGAGCCGATCGTTCTCGGCGGCGAAGTATGCGTCGAGCTCTGCCATGAGCGCCGAGTCGGGTGGAGCCTGGGGTGCGGCGGTCTTCCCTCGGTTATGGGCCCGAAGCTCCTGGAGGGCGCGCCGGTGCATGCCGGGGGGGAGCATGCGCTTCGCGCCCTCGACGATCGGGTTGTTCCGACCCTCGAAACTGCGCAGGAAACGGTCGAGCCGCGGCCACCGGAGATCGCCCGAGTGGTTCTTGTCGCGCTCTGTGAGATCGGCGAAGGGCGCAGCACCGAGGTCGTGTCCCAAGAAGCGGGCCAGCTCGGTCCACGCCGCCTTCTTGTCGCCCAGGAAGGTCTCGAAGACGATGACGTGCAGGTTCTCGGGGCCGAACTCGCGCTGCCACGCCTCGATGTGCTCCCGGTAGAAGCCGCACCAGACGTACCGCTTCCGGACGTCGTCGATGAGATCGCCCCGGGCCAGCGCCGCGAGCTCGCTCTCGACAGCCTCTTCGAACGTGCGCGTCTCCTGGCCGATCTGGCGCTGGGCGCGATACATCGACAGCGCACGGGCGGACGGCTTGCGAATGCTGACGATCGATCGAGGAGTCTCGGAGAGATCGAGCGCCGCGATGCGCTCGGCGCGCCGACTCGGAGTAGAGGTACCACGGCGTTGCCTCACCCCGCAGCGGATAGCCCTCTGCATGGGCGAAGCACGAGTCGAGGTAGTACTCGATCCCCCACGCGTACGCACGATCGGAGTTGAAGAAGCCCGGCTCCTTCACGGGCGACATGTAGACGCCGTCCGCCTTGTCGAGCGCGTGGTACAGGAATGTCGTCCCTGATCGCGGTGCGCCGATCACGAACAGGTTGGGGCCGCGGCCTTCGAGCGTGCCGGGGCCGTGGGGAGTCCGCCGCGATCTCGTCTTGGACCGTCCTGCGGCTCGCTCGTGACTGCACTGCGCCAGCAGCTCGGCGTAGACCTTCGCTCGCTCGGGCGCCGCGAACTCGGGGGAGCGCCGGCGAGCCTCGGCACCGATCTTCTCGCGCAGGGAGTCGTCGCCCAACAGTTCGAGCACCCGTTCGGCCATCAGGCTCGTGTCCGGGCGCTCGAGCACGATCCCGGTGACCCCGTCGATGACGACCTCGTTCACTCCGCCGAGGGGAAACGTGACGAACGGGCAACCCGTCATCGCGGCTTCGATCGCGACGCCGGGGATGCCTTCGACGTCGCTCGTCAACAACGCGACGTCGACTCCGCCGAACACCCGCTCGACGTCGTTGCGGTGACCGAGCAAGGTGACGTGGTCGTCGAGCCCCCGGTCGTGGATCTCACGCTCGAGCAGGCCACGGAGCGGTCCGTCGCCGGCCACGACGAGGTGGGCCTGATCGCCGGCGGCCCGCACTTCGGCCAGGACTTCGACGGCCCGCTCGGGTCGCTTCTGGTCGACGAGGTAGCTCACGAAGCCGATGAGGTGCGTCGAGGGCGCGACCCCGATCTGATTGCGCAGGCGGGCGCCTTCCACGTCACGGTCGATCTCGAAGAAGCGTTGCGGTCGACGGAAGTTCGGGATCACCCAGAGGGGTCCTCGAAAGCCGAGCCAGCGCATCTCGTCCGCCTCGTCGTCGGTGAGGGCAACGGCTCCGTCCACGTTGCGGGCCACCACCCACCACAGCCCGCGTCTCGGTTGCCGGCGGATCTTCTCGGGGAACCCGAGGATCTGCTGCCAGACGATCGTCGGTCGGTGCCGGGTGAGGCCTGTGATCGTCACCTGTGCCGCCAGCCCGCCGTGGGCGAGGACGACGTCGGCGCGTTGACGCTCGAGCAGACGACCGAGGCGCCACGACGCGCGCAGCCGGCTGACGCTGCCGAGGGATTTGGTGTGGATGAGCGCGGGAAGCGCCGAATCCTCGCTCCCTTCGAGGCCGAGTACCAATGCGACGACCTCGTTCCGATGGCCGAGCTCGTCGAGCTCCTCTGCGAGATCCAGAGCGACGCGTTCGGCGCCCCGCCGCTGGCTTCTCGAGACGACGTGGACGATGTGCACACGGCATCTTGGCACGCACCCGACGTCGTGTGCCCGGGGATCCGATCCGCCCGCCGGCCGCGGCCTTCGACAGCAGGCGGCCTACGCACGACAGAACTACAACTATTGCAGTCCCGGTGGCGGATCGGCCTGGTCCGTGGTAGTTTTCCGTGCAAGTGAGGGCGAAGCGAGGACCGCGCCACACAGTTCGTTTCGGCGCTGATCGGGGCGCTGTGTGGGAGAACGCTGATGGATCAGGTGGGGGAGCTCTCCGATGGACGGGTACGGACGACAACCTCGAGGCATCGGTGCTGACGTGCCTGATGCCGAGCCGTCCGGCGGTCTGAGTCGGCGCGAGTTCGCGCGGCGAGCCGGGATCGGCTCGGTCGCGGCCGCCGGATTCGTCTGGGCCACGCCGAAGATCTCCACCTTCAAGGCGGTCCGCCAGGCGGCCGTCGGCAGCCCGTCTCCGCCCGTGACCGGCCAGACCACACCGATCGGGCCGCTCGGTGGAGAGGTCACGGTCTCGTCGACCGACGCCTGCGCGGGCGACAGCTTGCGCGTCATCGGCACGGGGTTCGTTCCTGCGACCGGCGTGGCGGTACAGCTCGATACTGCATCGAACCCGATCGGGATAGCGACCGCCGACACGACGGGCTCGGTCGACGTCGCGGTCGTGATCCCGGCTGCCACCGTGGCCGGGGACCACACCCTGCGACTGGTCGGGGTGCAGACCGGGGGCCGCACGATCACGGTCACGCACGCGATCACGGTCGCGACCGCCGAGGCGTGTGCAGAGGGCTCGGTCACTCCCGTCGGCGCGGCCGGCAGCCCGAGCGGCGCCGATGGTGGTGGCAGTGGCGGTGGTGGCAGTGGCGGCGGTCGGCTGCCGTTCACCGGTTCCGACGCGACCGATCTCGCGCTTCTCGGTGGGGCGGCCGTGGTCGGTGGTGCGGCGATCTACAACACGGCCAAGCAGCGCCGCCACGCTCTCGACGAAGCCGAGCCGCAGTAGCGGCTCGACGAGAGCGATGGGAGAGCTCGTCCGCGCGACGATCTGGCGACGCGGCGATGACATCCGCGAGCGGCGCACGGCACGCTCGGTGTTGATCATGCTTCCCGGCGCGGACGTGCCGCTGAAGTTGGAAGGTGCGACGATCTTCGTCTGGGACGCGCTGGAACGACCCGCGACCGATCCGGAGCTCGTGCATGCGATCGGTTTGCGCCTCGAGCGCACCGACGACGACGTACGGGCCGACGTGTTCGGCGCACGAACCGCATTGTGTGCACATGGGGCGGTCGTCCGCGACGATGACTGACCCGAGTGTGCGTGACGTGCTGCGGACGATCGCGGCGGTTTCGCTCGATTCCGATCGGGATCGGCGCGCTCGAATCGGAGTGGAGCAGGAGCCCGCTCTCCTCGCGGAGATCAGCCGGGAACGGCTGGGCGGCCTCGCGGTGGCGGCAGTCGCGGCCGACAGATTGGTTATCACGCAGGCCGGTTTCGACGACCTGTGCGCACGCCACGAGGAGCAACTCGCGCTCGATCTCCGGCTCGAGCAGGTACTCATCGACGCGGCCGGCCGCCTCGACGCGGCCGGAATCGAGTACAGGGCGTTGAAGGGTCCGCTGGTCGGACAGATGGCATACGAGGATCCCGCGCTGCGTTCCTTCGGCGACATCGACGTCCTCGTGCGCGGGCCGGCATTCGACGCCGCGGTCGCAGAGCTGCGGGCACTCGGGTTCGAGCGCGCGTTCCTCGAGCCGCGCGCGGGCTTCGACGCCCGGTTCTCCAAGGGTTCGTGCCTCGAGCGCGACGACGGTATCGAGCTCGACCTCCACCGGACACTGGCACCGGGCGCGTTCGGCATCATGCTCGAGCGCGCCGACCTGTTCGCGCCTGCGCCGTTCGTGTTCCGCCTCGGTTGCCACGAGATCACCGGTCTCGACCGGGAGATGGCGTTCGTGCACGCGTGTTTCCACGCCGCGCTCGGGAATCATCCGCCCCGGTTGGTACCGCTGCACGACGTCGCGCAGCTCTTCTTCGCAGGAGTCGACGAGGCGCTGGTCATGGACCTCGCGGCGTCGACGCGGTGCGCGAGCGTGTTCAAACGGGCGTTCGGGCTCCTCGCGGACGAGCTCGGCGTACACCTCGAGGGTCCGATGGCGGGCTGGACCCATGCCCATCGGCCTTCGCGCTTCGATCGGTGGGCTTTGCAGAGCTATGCGAACGCCGATCGGTCATACGCAGGACAGGTGGCGACCTCGTTGTGGGTGTTGCCGTCGATGCGTGATCGCGCGGCGTACAGTGCTGCTCTCGTGTTCCCGACACGCGACTACGTGCGCGCCCACGAGCGCGCGTACACGCGCCGCTTGAGTCGCGGAGTCGCGCGTCCTGAGAGAATCTCGCCCGCGATGAACGGCGATCCGGCGCGCTACTCCTCGCTGGGCCTGCCGGTGTCGTTCCACTGCGGCGATGCGGACCTTCGGCGACGACTCGACGAGCTGTATTCCGCGTGCCGCGGCACCCCGGCCGGTCCGATCGGGTTGGAGCTCGACGTCGAGTTCGACGAAGGCGACCAGGTTTTCGAACTGGCCGCGTTCGGAGAGTCTTTGTTCCGTAGTCCGGTTCGTGACGACGTGCTCGAGTGGATTGCGTGGAAGGTGAACAGCGTCGCGCTCGAGCGGGAGAGGTCCGAGCTCGTCCTGCATGCAGCGGCGGTGGCACGACAGGGGCGGGCCGCCATCGTCACCGGGTCGTCCGGCGCGGGGAAGTCGACGCTCGCGGCCGGTTTGACGCTTCGCGGCATGGAGTACATGGGCGACGACAGCCTGATCGTCGAGGGCGCGACAGGACAGATCCGCTCCAACCCGAAGCCGATCGCGCTCGCCGACCGATCGCGGGTTGCACTGGCCGGGCTGGATCCGACGAACGCGGACCTTCGTCACGCGCGGCGGCTGTTCGCGCCGGCAGCGCTCGGCGCGGTCGTCGCCGCCGAGTGCCCGGTCGAGCCTGCCCTGATCGTCCACGCTGCATTCCGTCCCGACGCTCCGACCGCCGTCACACCGCTCGGTCCCGCCGCGGCCGCGGAGCTCCTCGCGGAGCAGTCGTTCAACTTCGCCGCGCTGGGATCTGCGGGTCTGCCGCACGGTCGCGGCCCTGGCCCGCCGATGCCGCGCCTTGATCGTCGAGTTCGGTGATCTTGAAGCGGCGGTCGACGCGATCTCGGTCGCGATGGCTGCTCCGTCGCCGCAGCCTCCGCCTGCGGGCCCCGACCGGAGCGCACCGCGTCGTCCCGGTCTCGACGTGGAGTTGCTCGACGGCCATGCGTTGATCTGGGACGCCCGCACGCTCCACCTCCACCACCTCAGCGAGAGCGCGACCGCGATCTGGCTCGCCTGCGAGGACTCGACCGAGGCAGCCGAGGTCACGGCGCGGATCGCGCGCGCCACCCGACGTAGGCCCGCCGAACTGCGCGAACCTGTCGAACGGTGCATCGCAGAGCTCCGGGGGCTCGATCTGTTGTCCGACGGTACGAAATAGCGGACATCGGAGCCGGAACTCACTTCGCGGACCACGGATTCGACGCTACGTTTGCCGCGTGCATCGGTGCGGGCCTCGCGGCAGGCGATCGTGACGGGGCGCCTGCGCCTGCTCTCCCTCATCAAGGGACTCGGGCCGGGAGGTGCCGAGCAACTACTTCTCTCCGCGGCCCGCGTCCGTAATCGCGATCTCGTCGACGAGGAAGTTGCGTATCTCGTGCCCGGCGAGCCGAGCGTCGGTCCGGCGCTGACGCAACTCGGGATTCCGCTGAACTACCTGAAAGGGCTTCACGCGCAGGACCTTCGCTGGCTCGCGCGGTTGCGCCAACTCTTGGAGACGCGTCGCTACGATGTCGTGCACGTTCACTCGCCGTATGTCGCCGGCATGGCCCGGCTCGTGGTGCGCTCGATCCCCTCGTCACGACGTCCTCGGCTGGTCTCCACCGAGCACAACGTCTGGTCGAGTCACGTGCAGCTGAGCCGGTCGCTCAACCGCTCGACCTTCCGGCTCGGCGACGCCTGGTTCGCGGTGAGCAACGAGGTTCGTATGTCGATCCCGCGGTCACTGCGCGCCCGGGTCGAGGTGGTGGTGCACGGCATCGTACTGAGTGACATCGACGGCTTCGTCGCGCAGCGTGACGCCGTCCGGGCGGAGCTCGGACTGCGTCCCGACGAGGTTGCGATCGTGACGATCGCGAACTATCGCAAACAGAAGGGTTACCCCGACCTTCTTGAAGCGGCCCGCCGGCTGCGCGATTCCGGGTTATCGGTGCGGTTCTTCGTCATCGGTCATGGCCCGCTCGAGGAAGAGATCCACGCGCTCCACGCAACCTTGGGCCTGGCCGGATACGTCGAGTTGCTCGGGTATCGGTCGGACGCGATCCGCGTTGCCGCGGGATGTGATCTCTTCGTCCTTGCTTCGCACTACGAGGGCTTGCCGGTCGCGATCATGGAGGCGATGGCCGTGGGATTGCCGGTGATCGCGACCGGCGTCGGCGGCGTGCCGGAGGCCGTCCGTGATGGCGTTGAGGGTCTCGTCGTCCAGGCGCGGCGGCCCGATCTCCTCGCCGAGGCCATCAAGGAACTCTCATGCGACGCGCCGAGGCGGGCCGACATGCGCCGGGCTGCCCTCGAACGCGCCCGCGAATACGACATCGAGGTAGCCGTGCGCCGTCTCGACGACGTCTATCAGGAGTTGTGCCGGCGCGCGCGCGCGTCTGACGATCGTCCGTTCTCGGTCGCCGCGTGGTCGAGTCGTGGTTCCCGCAGGCGGTGCCGAAAGGCGGATCCGGTCTCGACAATGCGACGACCGCGACGATCAACTCGACGAGAACGATGAGCACGGTGGTGCCGAGGGCTCGGCGTACGCCTGCGATCCGCGACGCGACGTACACGAGGAGGAGATGCACGCCTGCGACCGGGAATGTCGTCCATCGCGACGGCGGCAGGCCTTCGAACAGGGTCGCGCGTCGTCCGCGGAGGAGTCGTGCGGCCGGTTCGACGACGAGGAAGCCGAGGCACACGATCGCGCCGACGATCGCGGTATGACGCCCCCTGCCCTCGGTGGCGCCGACCCAGACGAGCGCACCCACGGCTGCGTACGCGCCCGCTGATCCGAGCGACGCGAGCGGGATCGGCCAGCCGAGCAAGAGCAGCGGGAGGCTGACACCGAGAAGGACGAGGGCCCGTTCCGTATCGGGCACGGTGAAGAACACACCAACGACGCTGACCGCGTAGAGCACCATCGGCCACCCACGCGGTCTGAAGCGACGGTCGAAGTCGGCGACCAACGGACCGCCGACGACGATGCTGGCGACGATCAAGGGTGCGATCCACCCGGCGTGCAGCGAGGCCGACTCCGTCGGCGCCACGCGTGTGTGGGCGGCGAGCACGATCGCGCCGGGCGCGGCCAGCGCGGCGCCGGTGAATCCGAGTACGGGGCGGCGGCGGGCGAGCAGGCCGGCGATCGAACCCGCGATCGCCAGGAGCGCGAACCCCACACCCACGCTCGTCGGAAGATGAGGTGGGCGACGAACCCCCACGACGAAGCCGAACGCGACCAAGAGCCCGCCGACCGGCAGCGCGCCGAGACGCCGTCGCGAACGGATGAAACCGGCGGCGCCGCCCGCGATGGCGAGCCCCGTGCCTATCGCGAACCCGGTCTCGAACTCGGAGTGACCGATGAAGTCGTGTATCGGCCAGCTCACTCCGGTGTCGACGCCTTTCGCGCGCGCGCCGGTCGAGTGCCCAACGGGTCGAGTAGGCGAGGTGCTCGAGCAGGGGGTCGGGGACCGTGCCGACGTAGAAGGCGCGGTTCGACGGCGGCTGATGCGGGTGGCCGCGGATGGCCTGGTAGTCGTCGTGCATCTCGTCCCAGGAGAACCGTCGAGAGGTGGCGGCGCCTCCGTGCAACTGGTGAAACGTTCCTTCCCCGAGCAACACGATGAGCTGGGCGTCGTCGAGCGCACACGCGCGGCGGTAGAGGTCGTGGTTCGCAAGACCGCCTCCGGGAAGCGCGAAGCGCTCGTCGAGACCGCCCAGCTCGGTCCACGAGCGGCGGTACATGAACAGGCCGTTGCTCTCGCCCATGGGTCCGAAGAGGCCACGCCCGGATGATCCCGACAACGTGCTGACGTCGAAGAGGCGGTAGCCGTCGCGTTCCCAGTCGATGCGCTCCAGGAGAGCGTCCTCCTCGGCCTGGTCATAGCCGACCTCGGCTGCGCGCATGTGCGTCGCCGAGCCGAGGTGGAACGCCGGGGTGGTGATCACCGGACTCTCGGCGAGAGGAGCAGCCAGCCGTGCGCTTGCGAGTAGGCCGGGAGAAACGATCCGGGCGCCGTCGACGAGGAGGCCGACGAGGTCGCCCTCGGCCAGGTCGAGTCCGGCGTTCGCGGCGCGAACCGGTGACGGCGGCGCGGGATCGAGTCGGAGGACTCGCAGCCGGCCCGGGAACCCGCGCACGGCGGCGTCGTCGATCGGCCGGGACGACCCGTTGTCGACGACGATGACCTCGTAGTCGTCGGGCGCGATGCCGACTTGATACGGGGAGCTGAGCGATCGGAGTGTCCGAGGCAGCTCACGCGCCATCTCGTACACGACGACGACGACGCTGAGAGTTGGCCCACGTGCCCTCGATCCGTCCATCACCCGTCGAACCTAGACGCGATCGACCGCCCCGTTCCCGTGACGAGGCGGTGTCGGCACACGATCAACCGACGTGGACATTCGTGCTTCCGCCGGTCGCCAGCATCGTCCGGCCCGCGTTCGATGAACGTGTTGGCGAACGTCCGAACCTGGTGCGAGTCGCGGACCTCCACCGCGGGCATGTCGCGCCGCGAGGGAATGTGACCCGGTTGCCGCTGATCAGCACATCGTGGGCGTGGGCGAAGAACATTGCGCCGGTGGAGCCTTCGTCCCTCGTGTCTGGTCGCTGGCGAGGAACGATTGTTCTTGATCAGATACGGGCCGCGATAGGCGCCGCCGCTCGCGAAGACGAAGATGAGTCCGCCGGTCGCTGCCGCCATGCGATTGCCGGAGATCTGGATGTCGCCGATGTCGCGCGTGCGCACCCTTGTTCGGCGAGCCAGAAGTTGGACGCCTTCCCGGTGACGTTCCCGATGATCCGGATGGAACGTGCGATCTGCGGTGGCGTGTTGGGCTCGATATCGAAGAGACACTCGCGCGCGCCGCCGATCGAATTGCCGCTGATGGTGACGTTCTCGGCATCGCTGATCGAGATGCCCTGCCGGCCAGCTGCGATCGAACGTCGAGTTGGTGACGGTCACGTTCTTGCTCGGCTCGGTGTCCGCTGGGCCGATGTAGACGAAGTCGCCGTACACGTCGTACGCCTGCACGTCGTCGAGCACGACATCGGTGGCGCCACTCACTTGGAAGGCATGCTGTGCCTCGAGGTCTCGGGTGGTACACGTCTCGACTCGCTCCCGCGGCGGGTTCGCGCCCCGCACCGTGAGGTCCGCACTGTGAGGTCGGTTCCCTCCGAACAGCACGAACTCCTGGCGGGTGCGGTTACCTCTCGTCATGGCCCGAAGCGTGGCGCCCTTGACCGTCGATGACGACGTGGTTGCGGTTCTTGACGAACAGCGTCTCGTCGACGCGGTAGCAGCCGCCGCGTATGAGCGAAAGCACCGCCTCATCGGGTGTCGAGTCGATCCACGCTTGGATCGCAGCCGAGACATCGACCGAGCAGTCATGAGGGACGGACGCGGGGATGGTCGACAACGTGACCTTCGGTGCGGTCGGCGACGTCCCGGGTCGCGAGTCGAAGGTCGCCGGGACCGTCGTCGTGGTGGCGACAGGTGCGGAGGACGCTCGCTGTGAAGTGGGCTCGACTTCGGTGTGCCGCTCGTACACGACGGCGACGGCGAGGAGCACCAGTGCGGCGCGAGCGCCGTAGGGACGTAGCGCGGAACTCCTGCCGATCATCGCTCGTACACTACGTGCGACGTATTCCGATGTTCTGGGCGGTCGATGCGGCTCGCCCCGGGTTCGCCTCGTTACGACGAGCGCTATGGCGTCGTTGCTCTGGCAGGCCGCCGTTCCACATTCGTTCGGGATCACGCCCGTGCTCGAGGAACGATGTGATCTGGTTCAAGCAGCATCGCGTTGCCGCGGCCGAAGCCGTGCGGGATCCTGACCCGAATGCGCTGCCGTTCGGTGCCAGGTTCGTGGTCGGCGGGGTCGGGGTGCCGTAGTCCCAGAGCACGAGCCCGGCTTTCGCCGGCTTGGTCTGGTCGAGCTTCGCCAGCCCCCACTGCGGCGTCACCGGTGGGTTCAGCCGGGGCGCGGCGCCGAAGAACGACGGGTTGAACGCGGGCTGGTGGTTCTTGGCTCCGATCGTCCGTGCCAGCATCTCGGCCGCCACGTTCGACACCTGGTGGTCGCCGTAGTTCTCGATGATGAACATCTGCTTGGCCGGAATCCCGCGGTACGGGTGCGACGTCAGGTGCTCCGCGTAGCCCTCGTTCTCGCCGCGGTCCCAGAGGAGTTGCGCGAGTTGCAGCACGATCTGCTGGTCGACGGGATCGGTGTACGAGACGCCGTAGATGGCCGAGAACTCGTTCCAGTCGACCGACCGGTTGAGGAGCACGCCGCCGTAGTCCATACCGGGAACGCCGAGGATCGCCCGGGTCCACTCGGTGGAGAGCGCCGACACCGCGCCGCCCATGATGCCGCCCTGGCTGTAGCCCATGAAGTGTGCGTCGTGCGTCTTGAAGAGCGGCTGCCCGCCCGACCGGAAGGCGGCGTCGGTGACGAAGCCCGACGACGAGTTGAGGAGGCGCCCGAGGAACTGGAAGTTGACGAAACCCTGCAGCATGTGATCGACCTGCGTGTCGAACGTCGACATGTCCTGCAGGTTCCGCGCCGACGTTCGCGATGTCGTTGCCCGACATGCCGACCCAGTCGGTCGCGCAGCCCATGAGGTCGCGGCGATGCCGGCCGAGAACGAACCGCCCTCGACCTCACCGGCGCTGCCGAGGAGCCCGTGACCGTAGAGGGTCGGGGTCGCCGGCCCGCCGCTCTGGAGCGTCGACGGGAGCACGCAGATGAAGTTGGCCGTCCACGTCTGGTTGCCGTTGATTCTCGGGTTGCCGGCCGCGTCGGTCACGAAGCCCGACAACGAGGTGGTGTCGGCGAGGAAGAGCGGCACCTGGAACGTGCCGTGCACATCGCGCACACCGTTGGTGTCGGTCACCGACGTGACCGAGTACGACGGGGCGGGGTCGTTCCGCCGCGCCGACGTGGTGCGTCGCGAGCCACCGGTACGCCTGGGCGCGCATCGACAGGGCCGGGCCGGCGAGCGACTGCGCGCTCGCGACGGTGAAGTCCCACGCCATGTAGGGGATCGTCGTGCCGAGCACCGAGCGGAGATCATGGTCGACGACGTAGCGGATGTGCGCGCCCCGACGCGCCGGCTTCAGGAGCCCGGCGAGCGCGGCGCGGGTCGTCGAGGAGCGGCGCGATGCGGGAGCCGTTGCCGTCGTAGAGGTGCTGCAGGACGACCGCGTAACGGTGCCCTTCGGTCAACGCGACCGCGGGGTGGATCAACAAGAGCTGTTCGGCCGGGTTCGACGTCTGCGCGTCGAGCTCGGCGAAGTAGGGAACGCGCTCAGTGCGTCTTCGTGTCGAGGATGACGATGGGCGCGTTGCGTGCGAGCGAGAGCCCGATGTTCGTCGATGTCGCGATGCGCGACGCCGCGATGCTCAGGCTGGGGACGTAGGCCATGATCACCGATCCGGGTGAGAACCCGTCGGCCTTGTTCTGCGCAGTCGTGTCGACGTGCACGCCGTGCACGTTCGTGGGGTCGACCTTGGACGAGATGTTGAGACGGCGACCCGTCGCCGTGCGCGCCGCGACGGTGAACGCGTCGTTGGGCCACGGGAGCAGGCAGTCGTGCCCGGCGGGCGCGGTCTGCAGCACGTCGCAGCCGCTCACCGCGGCGTCGGGCATCCGCGGCGCCCGGCGATGGCGCGCGGCGGGCGCGCCCGCCGCGGCGTCGGCGAGCGATGGCATCGTCGCCGCGATCAGCGTGATCGCACTGACGAGCACCGTTCCCAGCGCGATCCGCGTGCGAAGTCGAGTCCTCATGAGTCCCCCCAGACACGTTGCAGACCTGTCGAAGCTATCGCCTCGCCGGGCACGGCGGCGCGGGCCGGGCCGCCGGATTGCGTCCGGGTGCCGGGTCCGGAGGTCCGGGCCGCGGCCATCGTGCGGCGGCGCGCACCGAAACCGGGCGAAATGCCGTGCGCCGGTAGCATCGAGGCATGTTGCGGGCATTCGCGGACGGCCGATTGTTCGGCGACGTGCTCGGTGCCGGGCCCCCTCGTGTGCTCGGGTTGCACGGCTGGCGACGTGATCGTCATGATCTCGAGCCCGCGCTGCGAGGCGTCGATGCGGTTGTGGTCGATTTGCCCGGGTTCGGAGCGTCGCCCGAGCCGCCCGGAGCGTGGGGCTCTCGCGAATACGCGGCACTCGTCAACGAGGCGCTCCCCGAGATCACGAATCGCCCGGTCATCGCGGTCGGGCATTCGTTCGGTGGGCGCGTCGCCGTGTGCGCCGCCGCGGCCCGGCCCGACCTGTTCGCCGGCCTCGTGCTCACCGGTGTGCCGCTGATCCGTTCCGGCGGAACGAAGAAGCCGCCGCTCAAGCTCCGTGCCGCCCGGCAAGGCGCACGCGTTGCACCTGATCGGAGCGGGCCCGGTCGACCGGCTGCGCGAACGCTTCGGCTCCGACGACTATCGGGCCGCGCAGGGCGTGATGCGCGCGGTGCTGGTTCGTGTGGTCAACGAGTCGTACGAGGACGAGCTCGCGGCGCTGCGGTGCCCCGTGCGGCTCGTGTGGGGTGCCGACGACACGGCCGCTCCCGTGCGCGTTGCCGAAGCCGCGCTCGCGGTGTTGCACGACGGCGCGCTCGAGGTGTTCGAGGGCGTCGGACACGATCTCCCGCTGCTCGCGCCGGATCGGTTGCGCGCGATCGTGGAAGAGTTTCCGGCGAGCCCGGCGTTGGGACTGTCGCCGGAGTCGCGTTGACCGTCGCGGCGGCGGTCGTCCTCGGCGTGTGCGCGGTCGGCGCGTCGGTGCGCTGGCTGCGAGTCGCGCAGTTCGAGCACTACCTGCCCGGCTCGACGTTGCGGTTCGCGCTCCGGTGGTTCCGCTCGAGCGCGGCGAACGGTCTGCTCGGCGCGTCCCTGGTCGCGGCCGCGCTCGCGGGCGTGTTCGTACCGGGCCTGCTGCTCGTCGCGGGCGCGCTGCTGCTGGTCTGGCCGCTCGGCCTTGGGCTGCGCGGTCGCACGCGGCGCCTGCAGTGGACGCGGCGGATGCGCACGCTCGCCGCGGTCGACGCCGTCCTGCTCGGGCTCGTCTTCGTGGTGCCCGCGATGCTCGCGAACCCGGCGTCGGGCGCGTGCCTCGTCGCGCTGGCCGTTCCGGCGCTCGTCGACATCGCGTGCGCGGTCACCCGTCCGATCGAGGACCGGCTCTCGTTGCGCTTCGTCCGCCAGGCCACGCACGCGTTTGCGTGCGGTCGCCCCGCAGGTCGTTGCGATCACCGGGTCGTTCGGGAAGACGTCGACGAAAGAGCATCTGCGCGACATACTCGGGGCGGCGCGGACCGTCGTCGCGAGTCCCGCGAGCTTCAACAATCGCGCCGGCCTCTCTCGCACGATCCTCGAGCATCTCGTGCCCGGCACGCAGATCCTGATCGCGGAGATGGGGATGTACGGGCCCGGTGAGATCGCCGACCTCTGCTCGTGGATCCAACCCGAGATCTCGGTCATCACCGCGATCGCGCCCGTGCACCTCGAGCGTGTCGGGTCGGTCGACCGGATCGTCGAGGCCAAGCGGGAGATCCTCGCCCGTGCGCGCGTCGCGATCCTCAACGTCGACTGCGCGGAGCTCGCGGCGCTGGCGCGTGAGATCGAGCCGGCCCAACGTGTCGTGCGCTGCGGCAGCGTCTCGGACGACGCCGACGTCGTCGTTCGCCGGGCCGGCGACGCGTTCACGATTCGCACGCCCGCCGGTGTGGTCGAGGCGGTCATCGGCGACCCGGGCGTCGAGCCGACCAATCTTCGCGTCGCGCGGTTGCAGTCGCGCTCGAGATCGGCGTCGACCTCGACACGATCCGGCGCGGTCTCGCCGCGCTGCAGTCGCCCGCGCACCGGTGCACCGTCGCGGTCTCCGACGCCGGTGTTGTCGTCATCGACGACACGTTCAGCTCGAACATGGATGGCAGCGAGCGGGCGCTCCGCGTGCTCGGCGAGTCCGGGAGCGGTCGCCGCATCGTGGTGACGCCCGGCATCGTGGAGCTCGGCCGCCGGCAGTACGACGAGAACAAGGCGCTCGGCGAAGCCGCGGGCAAGATCGCCGACTCTGTCGTCATCGTCGGGGCGACGAATCGGTCCGCGCTACGGTCGGGCACCCGTCAGACGAACTGCGAAACGGTCGAAGTCCGCCATCGTGACGACGCCGTGGCGTGGGTCCGAGCCCGCGCGAAGCGGGGCGACGCGGTGCTGTACGAGAACGACCTGCCCGATCACTACCCCTGACCCCCGAGCGGGGATGATGTCCAGGAGCCTCATGGACCAGATTGGCGTCTGCTACGGCGGGCCCTCTCCCGAGCATGACATCAGCATCCTGACGGGGCTGCAGCTGTGCCGTGTGCTCCACGACGCGGGCCGCGACGTTGCCGGCCTGTACTGGACCAAGACCGGCGACTGGTACCTGGTGCCCGCGCTCCTCGAAGCGAGCAGCTTCGTCCAGGGAGCTCCGCCCGGCGCGCAACGGTTGCACCTGCAGGCCGAGCTCTCCGGCGGTTTCGCCGACGACTCGCGCAAGCACCGGCCCGTCGTGTTCGAGTCGGTGGTCAACTGTTGCCACGGCGGGCCCGGGCGAGAACGGCACGCTGCAGGCCGCGTTCGATCTCGCGGGCATCAGGTACACGGGGCCGTCGTCGGCCGGTGCCGCGCTCGGTATGGACAAGCTCGCGACCGCGGCCGTCGCGCGTGCCGCGGGCGTGCCGGTGAACGAACAGCTCGCGAGCCTCGACGCGCATGCGGGCGGCGAGTCCGCGAACGGGCCGTTCATCGTGAAGCCGCGGCGCGGCGGCTCGTCGATCGGCATCGAGGTCGTGGCCGATCTGGAGACGGCGCGTCGCCTCGTCGAAACGGCGGTGCACTTCGCCGACGGTGCGGTGGTCGAGCCGTACCTCGAGGGCTGGACCGACCTGAACATCTCGGTCCGCACGTATCCGGCGCTCGAGCTGACGCCGATCGAGAAGCCGGTGCGCAGCTCGGAACGCGTCTACTCGTACAAGGAGAAGTACCTCTCGCAGGCGGGTCACGGTCTCGAGCACGCGCCGCGGGAGCTGCCCGCGCAGGTGCCCGCGAACGTCACCGCTGCGATCGAAGCCGCGGCCCGTCGCCTCGCCGCGCCGCTCATGCTGCGCGGCGTCGCCCGCCTCGACTTCCTCTGGGACGGCGACGAGCGCGTGCTCTTCAACGAGGTGAACACCATCCCGGGTGCGATGTCGCTCTACCTGTGGCACGCCGCAGATCACACCGCGGCCGAGATCTGCTCCGATCTCGTCGCGGAAGCTCGCGCGACCCCAGCCGTGCGTTGGAACACCGGCGGCGCCGACGGCACAGCGCTCCGCGCCGCGGGCTCGATCGCCGCCAAGCTCACCTGACCCGACCGACGACCCGAGCAGCGGTCACGCGGGAATCAGCGCGATGAGCTGGAGGATCTTCGTCCCCGGATTGGCCAGTGTCTCGGCGAATACCGGCGTGTGTGTGTTGGAGGTCGTCGCGGACGATGTCCGTGGCTCTGACTGGGTCGCAGATCGGCAGCGCCGGGCGCCTCAGCTTGTTGACGGGCGCCGGGGATCCTCGACGCCCCGGCGAGATCAAGGCCCGTGGTCGGCATGAGCCTCGGACCCGGCTCCGTCGCCGCGACCGCTCCGGGGGTGTGCGCTCGGACGACGACCTGCGGGGATGACGAGCAGCGCCGTTCGGACAGGAGAGGCCGAGTCGTCGTCGAAATGCGAAGTTCGCCGCTTACGCGGCGGGCCCTCACGCTCTGACGAGCGACGCGGGCCATGCTTGCGCGCTACCGTCCGACTGTGCGACGGGTTCCGGTGATCTCGTATGCCCTGCTGGCAGTGGGCGTGCTCCTGCTGGTTGTCGCGGTCGTCTATCTCACGGTGGCTGCGCCTCATCTCCCGGGCTTCTTTCCCGGCCACGTGGCGAAGGCGTACCGCGCCAACCGCTACACGAAGCGCGGAATCCTGGCGCTGGTCCTGGCGATTGTGGCCTTCGCCGGAGCTCTGTACTCGATGCTGAAGCATCGCGCCGCGTGACGCTCCGGGTACCGATGAATGGGCCCGTCGGAGATGGGTTGACTACCGTTCGCGTGGCTACGAGAGCGGATCGAGGCATGCACGCGTGGGGCGAGACCCGTTGCCGGGAGGGGGCCGAGAGCCTGTGCGGCTAGAGAGGTTGTTCCGGGCCCGCGCAGTCAGTCGGGAACGTCGGCCGGGCACGAGCAGCACGGACTCGACAGCGTCGGCACTGTCGGCGGCGGACGAGCTCGTCCGCGACGGCCGGATATGCGACGCCATCGATCGTCTCGCAGGTGCGAATCGTGCGCGCCGAGATCCTGCACTCGAGATTCGTGCGCTCCAACTTCGCCGGGATGCCGCGCGCTCGATTGATCCTGGTCCCGGACGATCACCTTGGCCGCCGCGCTACGACGATCCGTTCCCCGATGCTGTCGGCCGCCTGCCCGAAGTTCACGTCAGCGACTTGAGCGCCGAGATCATGGGCGGCGCCGTCGCGCACCACGGCGGACTGATCGTGCGCAACCTCCTCGCGCCCGGAGATGCGCAGCACGTCCTCGACGGCATTCATCGCGCGGAGGCACAGCACGACCGGGTCGACGACGATGCTCCCGACGACGAAGGCGGCTCTTGGTACCAGCCGTATCCGGAGTCTCACGGAGACAACCTGCGGGCCCGGGTGCAAAGCGAGGCGGAACCTGGCTGGCCGACTCTCCCGCGAGTACGGCGCTGATCCTCGACCTGCTGACGTCGAGCGGCGTCGTCGCTCGTCATCTCGGGGAACGGCCCTGCTTTTCGTTGGAGAAGTCGACGCTGCGTCACTTGCGGCCGGTGTTCCGCCTGTCGGGCTGGCACCAGGACGGTGCCTTCCTCGGCTCCGATGTACGCACAATGAATGTGTGGGTAGCGCTTTCACCCTGCGGGGGCGACCGCCCGACGCCGGGTCTCGAAGTGGTGCCGAAGCGATTGCCCGAGATCCTGTCGATCGAAGGTGGCATGGGCCCGATCTCGATTGCTCCGGCGTTGCTGGAGCAGGTCGCAGCCGACGCTCCACCGGTCCGCCCGGAGTTCGAACCGGGCGACGGAATCATGTTCGATGAGCGCTTCCTCCACCGCACGTACCTGCACGAGAACATGAGCGAAGACCGCTACGCCCTCGAATGCTGGCTCTTCGCACCCTCGCACCCGTCGCCCGACTATCTACCGTTCCTGGTCTGAGAGTCCGCCCGCCGCGATGTCCGAGAACAACGAATCAAGTGCTCGCCGATTGCGCCAGACCGTGGACGGCTGGCGGCGCGGGTTTTTGGGTATTCGGCAGGGCCAAAATATCGGTTGGTACTGGGCCGCGGTGCGTAGCCAACATCCTCGATTTGCAGCTGCTGTACTCGCCGACGCCCAGGTCACCGCGCGACGGCGGGGTGAGCGGTACGAGTTCCGTAACAAGGTGGATGCCGTCATCCAGGTAGTTCGCCTGGCGATTGTCACCGATTCGTTCTTCGGCCAGATCTGCTACCGCGCCAAGGCGCGTTGTCAAACCCGACGGATTCCGTTCCTGCCCCGCCTCTTCCACCATCTCGCGGTGACGCACGGTCAGATCTGCATCGGCGATCCGGGGGTTGTACACGCGGGAGTCCACATTCCCCACGGCAACGTCGTCGTCAACGCGCGCACCGAGGTCGGCCGAGGTGTCACCTTGTCCCCGTTCACAACCCTCGGCCGGGTGACCAACATCGCCGGTGGGCCGACCATAGGAGCGATGGCGGCGATCGGGACGGGAGCGAAAGTGCTCGGTCCGGTGACTGTGGGAGCGGCGCGAAGATCGGCGCGAATTCCGTCGTGCTCTCCGACGTTCCTGCCGGCGCAACTGCGGTGGGAGTCCCGGCCCGCATCATTTCCGAGTGAACGCCTTCGCCGGCGAACCCGTATGAGCGACGCGCCGAGTCACGGGTAGTTGCCTCATACGACGCGAGTCCTCGTGGATCCGGTTGGGGCGGTCGGATCGTGCGGAGGGAGAGCGGGCGACGCGAATCAAACCGCGTTGTCGGCTTGGTGACCGCATCGGGCAGCTCTTGGCGGACGGCTTCGCACAAGTATTGCAAGCCAGCGAGGTTCACGAAGCGGTTGCCCTGGTCCCAGGTGATAGAAGACGAGGCCTGGTCGCGCGGAACCCTGTGCGGCTTCAAAACGTACAACGTACGAGGAGTCGACGATGGAAGTCGCGGTGGTTGGTGCAGGCGTTGGCCGGACGGGGACGCACTCACTGAAGATCGCCTTGGAGCAGCTGTTGGGTGCGCCCTGTCACCACATGGTCGAAATCCTCGGCGACCCCTCCCAGATTCCAGCGTGGATCGACGCGATCGAAGGTCGCCCCGTCGACTGGTCCGCCATGCTCGCCCGGTACCGCGCCATTGTCGATTGGCCCGGCGGTGCCTTCTGGCCCGAACTCTCGGCCGCGTACCCCGACGCGCTCGTGCTGTTGTCGGTCCGCGATCCCGAAGCGTGGTATCGCAGCGCGGCCAACACGATCTTCGTGACGTTCGACAACGTACCGACCGAAGTTGCGCCGTGGATGGACGCCCTCCGCAAACTGCTACGCGACCGATTCAGTGACCGCTTCGACGACCCGACCGCGATGATGGACGCATTCGTACGCCACAACGACAACGTTCGCGCCAACATCCCGGCCGATCGGCTGCTCGAATGGACGCCCGGTGACGGCTGGGAACCGATCTGCGAACGCCTCGTGCTTCCCGTTCCGCCCGAACCGTTTCCTGTCACCAACACCACCGACGAGTTCCGCGAAATGATCGGAATGCCACCGCTCGCGTGACGCAACGGCCCGTAGCAAACTCACGTCGGGCGCCGAAGCGCTCCTCGGCCCCGACGTAGGTTCTTCGCGACGGTCAGCACCGCGATGGTCGCAGCAGGCTGATCGTCGAGGCGCAAACGGGCGCGAACGTTCGGTGACGTCAGCCGCCGGAGTACGGCGCGCCGACGTCCATGGTCACATTCCAATCTTTGCCATACCGCTGTTTGAACAGCAGGTACCGCGAGACCATTGCTTGGCCGGTACCGCCGTTCCACAGGTCGTAACGCGGATCGACGTGCCGGGCGAAGAACGACTCGAGCCTTCGATCGAGTGCGTCCAGGACCATCGCGCCGGCCGGATCGGTCGCGACGTTCGTCCACTGCTCCGGGTCGGCAACCAGGTCGTAGAGCTCGGGTTCGCCGGTTCCGTCGAGGTGTTTCACGTACAGATACTCGGGGGTGCGGATCGCACGCGCGGTCTCGGCTTCGAAGAACGCTGCGTCCTCCCAAGATTCCAACGTCTCGCCTCGCAATGCGGCAGCGAAACTTCGGCCCGGCGTGCCCGCGATGACGACGTCCGCGACACCGAGATGGTCGAGGATCGTCGGGAACAGGTCGTAGTGCGAGACCACCCGGTCGACGACCCGCTGCGGCGGGATCGTTCCCGGCTGACGCACGATCAGCGGAACGCGAAACGTCACGTCGTGCATGAACGGCGGGTCAGTCCACTGCGGATGTCCCCACAGCCCGTGCTGACCATACGGGTTGCCCTGATCGGTGGTGACGATGACAAGCGTGTCCTGGGTCAGGCGCTCGTCGTCGAGTGCGTCGATGACCCGACCGATCGCGTGATCGACCAGCGCGTTCTGCGCTGCGACGTTCGCGCGGGTGGCCTGATCGTTGTGCATCCGCACCGTCCACCACAGGTTGTTGAACGCACTCGCGAGCGTGTACTCCTCGGCCGGGTCGAGCTCGAAATCGAACGGCGCGACCAACGATCGGATGAGACGATCATCGACCGGTGGAAACGGCCGGAAGCTTCGCCCGGCGAACCGCTCGTAGAACGGATTGCGTTCATCCGCACCGACCACTGTCGGCGGAAGGACGTAGGGGCCGTCGTAGTTCACCTGCAAGAAGAACGGCCGGTCCCGGTCTCGGTTGGCGATGTAGTCAATGGCACGGTCGCTGAAATGCTCGACGATGTGCTGACCGGTCACGCGCTCGACGGCGCCGTTCGCGAAGACCTCGTTGTCGTAGAAATCGGTGGTGTGCCCTTTCGTGAACGCGACCCAGTGATCGAAGCCGTTGCCGGGCTGCCGGTAGTGGCCGAGGTGCCACTTGCCGACCATCGCGGTCGCGTACCCGTGCTCACGCAATGTGTACGGAAGGGTGCGGAACTCGCGGGTCACGTCGTAGTCGTCGGCCTTGGGTAACACGTCATCGTCCGGCATCGCGATATGTACACCATGCTGGGACGGCATCAAACCGGTCAGGATCGAAGCCCGAGTCGGTGAACACAACCCGTTCGTGCAGAACGCCCGCAAGAACAACACGCCCTCACGCGACAGACGATCCATACGCGGCGTCTCGTGCTCGCGGTTGCCGTAACAGCCCAACGAGTCCGCCGACTGGTTGTCGGTCACGAGCATCACCACGTTCGGCAACTCCAACAACGATCAACCTCCACGAAGTCTCAGGTGCACCACGGCGCCGGAAGGTCACCGTCACCAGACCATACGGCCCTCATGGCATCTCGCAGTCAAAGGAACCAGACGACTCTGCCGCGGCTCAGACCGGACGCTACGGCCGACCGCACCGTCGATGATCGACTGCGCGCACCGCACTGCACGCGAGTACGTCGGCGACCTGCTGCTCGACCGGAGGCCCGCGGTCCGCGACGAACGGATCCGACACGACCAAGCCGCGACGGTCCAGCCGTATCACCCGAGGGAACCGCGCCAACTGCGCCAAGAGAGGCCTCGACATCCGGATCGACCGAGACCCTTCGTCGGCCACGATCCGACCCGTCCCGGCTCACCCGAGTTTCCAGGCTCGACCATCCCGAAGGCGCGTCCCAATATGTCGGGCCGGGAGTATCTCCGACCGCCGGTACTGCGGCGGTCGCGACCGACGGGGTTGATGGGGGGAAGCGAGCTGGTGGCAAGGGGTGGGTGGTGATGGGTGTCGGCGTTAGTGTCACGACGGCGCGGACGGAGGTGGTTGGCACGACGCTCACGGTTGTTGGGAGCGCGGCGAATGACGGAGGTTGACGAGTGAGTGCACCTGCAGAAGAGACGGGGTCGGACGGACCTCCGGGCGGCCCGCCGCCGTGGATCGACGAAGCGATCCAAGGGAAGATCGCTTGGCGTGACGGCGACATTGTCGTGACTGTGCCCCCCAAGAGTGGGACGACGTGGTCGATGAACATCGTCCATCAGCTTCGGTCGGGAGGTGATGGCGCGTTCGCGGACATCTATGCGGAGGTGCCGTGGCTGGAGTTCGTCCCTCGCCCGAATACCGAGGTCGATGATCTCGTCGCCGGGTTCGATGGAATGCCCCGAGATACAAGGCGTGCGTTCAAGAGCCATGCCGCACCGCCGACCCTGCCCTATCAAGGCGCGGACGACGGGCTTGATGTGCGATACCTCGTCGTGGTCCGCAATCCCGACGAGGCCATCGCTTCGTCCCGTCCGTTCCTCGCCGCGCACTCCGATGCGTGGTTCGATCTCTGGCAGGTCGACAAGAACGAGATCCTGGGCCCCGACCTGGAGGCATTCATCGCGGGGTTTGCGAGCCACGTGTTCGTGCCCATGATCTTCGGGTTCGCGGCCGCGTGGTGGCCCCTGCGCAATCAGCCAAACGTCATGCTGGTGCACTACTCCGACCTCAAACGCGAACCGGACACGTCCATCCGTCGGATCGCGGACTTCCTCGGCTTCGAGGTGCCCGACGCGAGCTGGCCGGCGATTCTCGAGTACACCTCGTTCGCGTGGATGAAGGCGCACGAGGACAAGTTCGAGCTTCGCACTATCGCGGACATCCCGATCCTCGACTCCGGCGCGATGATCCGCAAAGGGCAGATCGGCGCGAGCGCCGAGGACGGAATCACGCCACAGATCTCTGAGGTCATCGCGGGGATCGGCCGAACGATCCTCACCGATCCGCAAGCATTCGACTGGTGCTACCAAGGCGGAACCATTCCCGCCTGAAGGAACTCGGGTAGCGCACCCGGCGAGGACTGTCGGAGGACTCGATGATGGAGACGGCGTTGCGCGTCGAACGTCGGGGCCGGGTGGGGTTCCTCGAGAATCACGATCCGCCCCGGAACCGGATGACGTTCGAGTACATGGACGAGTTCGAACGCGCCGTGATCGCGCTGCGCGATGACCGCGACACCCCGCGGTGGTGATCACCGCGGCCGGCGACGAGCATTTCAGCGTCGGCATGGACCTCAAGCAACTGATGTCGGGTGCGCAGGCACGCGGCGGATTCGAGGCCGTGCTCGATCAGCGGCTGTGGCTTTAGGCTCTGCCGCGTACCCCGACCGAGGAGAACATGAGGGCATGCAAGGTCGAGTCCAAGGGGTTCTGCGTAGTGTCACGAAACTGACGCGGCCGCTGGCGCTCAGGTCGGCCGGACGGCGCGGATCGAACACCTCGGTCGTTCGTCACGTCGGACGCCGATCGGGTCGGACCTATGCCACGCCCGTCGTCGCGGTCGAGCATGGCGACGGCTTCCTGATCGCGTCTTCCGTATGGCGATCGCACGGACTGGATGAAGAACGTTCTCGCCAAGAGTTCGGCGACCGTCATCACCGACGGGCACGCATATGAAGTCGATCGACCGGAGGTGATCCCTATGACGGAGGCGACCATCTATTTCCGGCCGAAGGAGCAGCGCTTGCAGCGCAGATTCCACGTCGGATCTGCCCTCCGGGTCCGTCGCAACTGACCCCGAGCGCCGATCGATCGCCAGGTCGTGCCGCTTCGGCGACGGGCGGACCAACCCGTCTGACCTGGGGCTACACACGAGAGCGGGCGACGGGAATCGAACCCGCGTTCTCAGCTTGGGAACCGGGTCGAGCGGTTTTTGGCGGACGTCCTCGGACGGTAATTGCAGGTCAGCGAGTTGGACGGACAGGAGCGAACGAGCCCGAATGACTACGTCCGCGCGATGACGCGCGATGACACTCGTGTCAGGTTCGTTCGCGATCAACGGTTCACGAAGCGGGGACCCGCCGCTTCGCGGTGCGGGCCTTGGCGCGGGTCGCGGTCTTCAACACCTTCGCCTTGGGTGTCGACGCCTTGCCCACGAGTTGCGCGGCGCGCTCGGTGTGAAACCCCGAGGGCGGCGCCGATGTCTCGAACCGTAAGCCCTCTCTGAGCCAGTCGACGAGCGATAGCGCGCGTACGTTCGGCGGCCTCGTTCTGCAGCCGTTCGGCGTCCACTCGGACTGCACGTACCGCCGCGAGGTCATCTCCAAACCCGGGCACGCGTGGGTCGATCTGCACGGTGTACTTGCCCTTGGGGGCATGACCAACGCTCACTGCAAGGTCGATGGCTTCCCGTGCGAACTTCTCGACCTGGTCGAGCCGGCGCGCCTGGGTGAGCACTCCGGGAAGCTCGAGCACGCGCACTGCCCACCATCCGGCCTCGTCGCGCTCCGCGACCACGGTGTAGGTCTTCACTTGATCCATCCCTTCCCCAAACAGGGTTCGAGCGTTTCCCGAATGTTGCGAAGCCGTCCCGGGTGCGACTTCCTTGCCGTGGATCACGAGTACCGCCGTGCTCTTCCCGCACCGGACGATCAGGTGCGAGCCAACCTGTCGGACTTCCTCGCAACCGTGCTGCCGCAGGATCTTCAGCAACTCCTTGACCTTGATCGGCTTCACAGGGGAATCAGTCTAGCTGATAGACGGATCAAGTCAAGGCTCCTAGACAGTCGAGCTTCGAAAAGGAATATTCGGCATTCCGGATGGCACTCGGCGGTACCTGCACCGATGCCGCCGGCCGGGTCACGGGGCGGGATCGCAAGCACCAGCGCGACGAACTGGTGGTCGCGAGCGGCCATCCCACTTCAGCCTTTGGGGTTCAAGACTCCCGGATCAAGCTCCGCTGGCCACCGGTACGAACGGTCGGCGCGACGGTGCACGACCGCGTCATGGAGCAGCGCAAACTTCGGAGCATCCTCGATCGACGACTTCGCCACGGTGTCGAGAATCCGAGCTAGCGCGTCGGCTATGCGCGGAATCTCACTCGTCCATTCGAGCCGGTCGTTTTCCCCGCGCTCGGGATGCTGGTCGTCCCGGAACTCCGTGAGATGCGCCAGGTGTTTGTCGATCGACGGCAATACCGTCTTCAGCAACCACCGCAGATCGGGATCCCGCTTGCCTACTCGGATGCCGAAGTCTCGGGCGTTGATGTCGGTCGGCTTCTTTCCCGCCGGTCCGTAGAACAGGATGAGCCCGCGCCCGTAGACGAGCGCGCTCGCTTGAAACGCGACATGCGAATTCGGTACCAGGCGTCTGACCGTGCCAAGTTCCGCCGGGGTGAATCCACCGCGTTGCAAATCGTCCAGCGTGCACGTCGCGGCGGCGAGCCACCGATACGCGTCGGCGATATCTACGAACGCGGCAGCCCTGTTGTGCGTTGACACGATGGGCGTGACTAGCAACCGAGCGGCACGAGGTCCAGCGCGCCGGTGATCTCGTCAAAGAGCGCGGCCATCGCACCCTGCGCAGCACCAATGTCGAGACACAAGGTGCCGACGTGCAGTCGAAAGACTCCGTCGAAGTCTCTCGCTGCCCAGGAAATCACGACGTCCGGAACGGTCGGCGCTGCATCCAGCCACGATGCCTTCGGATGCGCGGCGCGGAACCGCTGTTGCAAGCGTCCATCGCCGGTGGCGTACTCATCGAAGTGTTCGATCACGTCACGGATGTAGCGTACATGCGGAAACGCGGCTTCGAACTCGGCGATGCAGGTCTTGATGCGCTTCTTCACTTCCGCGTCACTCGCGCGTTCTCGGCAGAATTCCGCCGCACGGACTGCGTTGCGCAATGCCCATGCGAACATCAGACCGTCGATCTGGTTGAGTGCCGGATGTTCGTTCTCGGTCTGGCGTACTCGGTCGCCGACGAGCGTCACCGCGCTACACCAGGTGACCAGCTGACCTGCGTACGGTTCGGCGCATGAAGTCATTGAACCAAACTAAGGCGGTGCCGATCCGTTCGGTCGAGGCTTCATCGCTGGTTGTCGATCCGATCGGGCGCGGATCCGCAATCCTGCGGTCCCCGCCCACGGCCGGACCCGCGCAACCGGAGTCCGTTGACCGATCTCTCGCCTGCACGGCGCACATCGATCTGCGACGGTCAAGGCGACGTCGGGGCGTGCGCGATCTCGTCCGTGACCTCGGATCGGACCGTGCTCCACCACCAGATCGCGGCGAACAGGCTTCCGATGAAGCACAGCCCGCCTCCTGCGATCGGAGCGAGAACCCAGAACCACTTCGCCCGCTCGGCTCGCTTGAACGCCCAACCGGGTTTCCTCGCCGCGTCGATCGTCGCGGACAGTGCGAAAACGAAGAGTAGAACGAGAACGCCGATGAGCCAGGGGTTCCGCGGGCCTGAATACGTGAACTCGGCCACAACCCTCACGAAGCAATCATCGGCAACTGCTCCGCTGAACTAAGCAGCGTTCACGACGCCGAAGGGTCCATAACTGTAGATATTCCGGTGACCGAGGATGTTGGCTAGCGGTCGGACATTCGGTACACGCTGTTGCAGTCAGTGCAGGCCCGTGCAGAGGTTGCGTGCAGACTCCCGTATATGGGAGATGTCACTCCTGGCGGCTGCTCCCGGCGGGCGATCCTTAGCGATCCGATTCCGTCGTCGGCGCAATGCTGATCGCCGAGCGCGCGGTTGGGCGGGTGGCGTTGATCGCGCCCTGCGTGCAGCGTCGGGGGTCTACGACGCCTGAGCTGCCATCGCACGTCACGAGAATTCGTATTCGGGACCGGAGCTGACCGAGATGTTCGCGTGGCCGTCCGATGTCGTTCGGGTCAACAACCCACGACCTCGAGGGTGGCGTCGGCCCGGGCGCAGTGCCACCTCGGCGAGCGTCTGCACGGGAGTTCTGCTGCTTCCGTTTAGCGGAAGCGGCATTTCTGTGCCGATCTTGGACGGGGTCTCGGACCTCGAATTTGACGCGTCAACGAGACGCTTGCCGAACTCGAGGAAGGGGGCCGCAGGGACGGTACAGACGGGCTGAGCGTCACCGGTTCGACGAGGCCGATTCGCCGAGAGCTGCGCCGCGATTCTTCGAATGCAAGTTCGTGCAGCCATTTCGCGAGGGTGTTTTCGACGGCGACGGCATCGAGATGCAACGTGTGTGATTCTCGCTCTGCTCGCGATTTCCTTGTCGCGTTTGACCACTCGCACGCGCTTATTCGTAGTGATGGACGAAACCAGGAACGAAGCGACCAAGCGAGAGGACGGGGTACTGCTGTTGACGATCGTCGAGGCAGCGCGCGTGCTGTCGATCGGCCGCACGACCATGTACGAGCTCGTCGGGGCCGGCGAGATCGACGTCGTCCACATAGGCCGCAGCGCCCGAGTACCCGTGGCGGCACTCGAGCAGTACGTCGACCGGCAGCGGCGCGGTGCGACTACGGTTCGGTCGAGAACGAGTGCGGCCCGGGCCAAGCTGGAACTTGACCCGGGCCAGCCGACCACCTGATGAAGCAGGAAGGCCGACCATCATGACCGCGCTTCAGGCTGACTCCCGCGCCGCCGCGTGCGCCTCCGTCGAGGAGGTGCTCCCGTGGCGAGCGTGACCAAGCGCAGTACGAGCAAGGGCAACCGGTACGACGTGCGCTATCGAACGCCGTCGGGAGCAGTGCGCAACAAGACGCTGCGTACACGCCGGGACGCCGAGCGGTTCGCGAACACGGTCGAGGCCGACCTGCTGCGCGGACACTGGGTCGATCCCGCGCGGGTCGAGTCTCCTTCGAGGAGTACGCCAACGAATGGCTCGCACACAAGACGAATCTGCGCCCCCGGACACGGGAGCTCTACGCGCACCAGCTGCGCGCCCACATCTGCCCGACGCTCGGCGCTATCGAGCTGGCGAAGCTGTCGCCGAAGACGGTGCGCGAGTGGCACTCCGGTCTCACCGTCGGAACCGGACTGGGGGCGAACACCGCGGCCAAGTGCTATCGGCTCCTGCGCTCGATCATGGCGACCGCTGTCGCCGACGAGCTGATCCTGCGCAACCCCTGTGTAGTTCGCGGCGCCGGCGTCGAGCGGAGCGCCGAACGCCCGGTCGCGACTGCTCAGCAGGTGTGGGACGTGGCCGAACGCATCGGCGACCGGTACCGGGTGCTCGTGTTGATCGCGGGATTCGTGGGTCTGCGCGTCGGCGAACTGCTCGGCCTGGAGCGCCGGCATGTGAACCTGCTCCACCAAACGATCACGGTCGAGCAGCAAGAGCAGCAACTCGCACACGGCCAGCTCGTGCTCGGACCGCCGAAGAGCGATGCAGGCGTGCGCACCCTGGTACTTCCGACGTTCCTCGCCAAGGAGCTCGAGCACCATCTCGAGCAGTTCACCGGGCCGCGTCCCGGCGATCGGGTGTTCCCCGGGGAAAAGGGCGGACCGCTCCGGCGCCACGTGCTCGCCAAGCACTGGGCACAAACTCGTCAACTCGTCGGGCTGCCTGCGGGATTTCGATTCCACGATCTCCGCCACACCGCGAACACGATCACGGCGTCGGCCGGCGCTTCGACGCGAGAGCTGATGCATCGGATGGGCCACGCCTCGCCCGAGGCCGCGCTCCGCTACCAGCACGCCACGAGAGACCGCGACGCCGCGCTCGCGGCTGCGCTCGGCGACCTCGTTCAGGACGCCAAACCGGCGCGCGAGGCGGGCTCCGCGCGATAAACGCGCGATGGAACCGAATTGACCGGGTGCCTCATTTGCGGCCGGTCCGCCCGGGTACGCCCTGACCTGCGCAGACATAGGAGAGCGGGCGACGGGAATCGAACCCGCGTTCTCAGCTTGGGAAGCTGATGTTCTGCCGCTGAACTACGCCCGCGGGCGGCCGAGAATACCAGAGGAGAAGTTTTCGGCATCCGCCCCGATATGCCCCGGAGTGGGGGAGAATCAAGTCCGCATGGCTTACGGAATGCAGCCTCAAGGCGATCCGACGGAGGTCATGGGCCGTCGCATCGTCGCGTACCTCCTCGACGGGCTCCTGGCGGCCGGCGTCCTGGTCGCGGTGCTGGCGCTGACCAAGCACCAGTTCTTCCAGAACGCGCCCGACAACGCGTGCCAGACACTGAGCGACACCCGCGGCTTCCAGCGGCGAGTGCGTCCAGATCGGATCGCACGTCTATACGTGGAACGGCAGCGGCCTCGGCACCGCGCTGGCTCGTGTCCATCCTGGCCGGCTTCGTCGACCTCGTCGTGCTGCAGGGCCTCGTCGGCGCCAGCATCGGCAAGTTGATCGTCGGGCTGCGGGTCGTGAACGCGCAGGGCGAGCCATGCGGCCTCGGGCGCGCGTTCCTCCGCTGGATCTTCCTGCTCGTCGACGGCGCATGCTTCCTCGTCGGCCTGATCGTGGCGCTCGCGACGCACCCGCACCGCCGCGTCGGCGACATGGTCGCGGGGACCTACGTCGTCGCGTTGCAGAGTGTCGGCCGCCCGGTGCAGGGACCGCCGCCCGCCCCGCAGTACGCGTACGCGCAGCCCGGCGCGCCCGCATGGGCCCCGCCCGGCAGCGCCCCGCCGGCCCCGCCGGCTTGGGGAGCGCCGCCCCCGCCGACGTGGGGTGCGCCGGCCGGGCAGGCGCCTCCGCCACCCGCCGCCGGTTGGGGGGCGACGCCGCCGCCCGCGTGGGGTGCACCCGCCGACTCGCCGCCCCCGCCGCCTCCGGCCTGGGGCGCCCCACCGGACGCGCCGCCCCCGCCGCCTCCCGCGTGGGCGACGCCGTCCGATCCGCCCGCGCCGCCGTCGACTCCGCAGGACCGTTCGGGTTGGGGGACCGCGCCGTCGGTCTGGAGCGCGCCGCAGCCGGAATCGCCGGCTCCGCCGCCTGCTTCGCCCGCGCCGCCGGCCGAACCCGGATCGGGCCCGTGGAGCCCGACCGGAGCCGATCAGGACCGCTCGGGTTGGGGCGCGCCGGCGCCCACGCCGCCCGCACCCACGCCATCGTCGCCGACCCCGGCCGCACCGACTCCGGCGCCGACCGAGCCGGTCCCGGCGCCGCCGACGGAACCGCCGCCGCCCCCTCCCGCGAGCCCCGCGCCCACTCCCGCGCCGCCCGCCGAGGGCGAGTCGTGGTGGAGCAAGGCGTTCAACGAGGACGACGAACCGGAGCAGTGACCGGCCGGGCGATCAGATCCCGGGCGTGAAGATCCCGGTCGCGGGGGCGGGACTGTTCGTCCCGTTCTCGATCGCTTCCCAGAGGATCTCGGCGATGTCTTGGACCTTGACCTCTTCGTCCTTGCCCTCGCCCTTCACGCCGTCGTCGAACATCACGTAGCAGAAGGGGCACGCCACCGCGATCCGCGACGCACCGGTCGCGATCGCCTCCTGGCTGCGCTCGGTGTTGACCTTCTTGCCGGTGTTCTCCTCCATCCACATGCGCGCGCCGCCGGCGCCGCAGCACATGCCCTTGGTGCCGTTGCGCGGCATCTCGACGAGGTCGATGCCGGCGAGCGAACCGACGACGCGCCGGGCGCGAGGTACACGTCGTTGTGCCGTCCGAGGTAGCAGGAGTCGTGGTACGTGACACGCTCGTCGAGGGACGCACCCGACAACGACAGCCGCCCGTCGCGCACGAGCTCGTCGAGGAGCTGCGAATGGTGGATGACCTCGTAGTTGCCGCCGACCTGCGGGTAGTCGTTCTTCAGCACGTTGAAGCAGTGCGGGCACTGCGTGATGATCTTCTTCACGCCCATGCCGTCGAACGTCTCGACGTTCTGCATCGCGAGCATCTGGAAGATGTACTCGTTGCCGGCGCGCCGGGCCTGGTCGCCGTTGCACATCTCGCTCGGTCCGAGGATCGCGAAGTCGATTCCCGCGCGCTGCAGCAAGCTTCGCGAGCGCGCGCGACGTCTTCTTGTTGCGGTCGTCGAAGCTGCCCGCGCAACCGACGAAGTAGAGGTACTCGTGGTCGAAGTCGCCGCCGGGCTCGACGATGTCGATCCCTTCGAGCGAGCTCGCCCAGTCGCCGCGGTCGCCCTGGTTCATGCCGTACGCGTTGCCCGAGTTCTCCATCGAGCGGAACGTGTTGCCGAGCTCGGTCGGGAAGTCGCTCTCCATCAGCGTGAGGTATCGCCGCATGTCGAGGATCTTGTCGAGGATCTCGATGTTGACCGGGCAGATCTCGTCGCACGCCTTGCAGCTGGTGCACGCCCACACCTCTTCGGGCGAGACGCGTTCGAACACACTGTCGGCGGTGATCGCGATGTCGCGGTCGGTACCGACGGGTGGCGATACGACGGGATCGCCGGTCGCGGCCATCACCTCGCCGACCTTCAACACGATCTCGCGCGGGTCGAGGGGCTTTCCGGTCGCGTGCGCCGGGCACACCGACGTGCAGCGGCCGCAGACGGTGCACGCGTCGGTGTCCATCAACTGCTTCCAGGTGAAGTCCTCGATCGTCACCGCGCCGAAGCTCTCGAGCTCCGTCTCCAGCAGGTTCGGCATCGGCTTCATCGCGCCCTTGGGCCGGTCGCGGTCCTTCAGGTACATGTTCATGGGTGACGTGAACATGTGGCGCAGCTTGGTGGTGGGCAGGATTGCGAGGAAGGCGAGGAACGCCACCACGTGCGCGCCCCACAACCAGCGGTGCGTGATCGTGAGCGTGTGGAGCGACCACGTGTCGACGAGGTTCGCGAGCCCGTACCCGACGAACGACCACTTCTCGAAGCCGGGCTTGCCTTCGGCTGCGATGCGCGCCGCCTCGACGAAGAAGCCCGTGAGCCCGATGACGAGGAACGTGCCGAGGATCAGCGCGTCCTCCGGCCGGGTCTTGATGCGGATCCGGTAGGGCCGCTGCACGTAACGGCGGGAGATGGCCCACACGATTCCGGCGAGGAACATGAGCCCGGCGATCTCGGCGCCGGCCGAATAGGCCTCGTACGTCTGGCCGTGCAGGAACTTGAACCGGTCGGGCAGCTGGTGGTCGGCCTCGCTGAGCACAGTCACGATGAACAGCGACACGAACCCGAAGTAGAGGAGCGAGTGCATGAGGCCGGCCGCGGGGTCGCGCAGCAGCGTCTGCATCCACACGCCGTTGCGGTAGCTCTTGGCCCGCTTCTCGACGTTCTTGCGGTTCGTGCGCCGGTTGTCGGCGAGGCCGCGCTCCCAGTTCTGGACCCGGATCGACGCGAGCCAGGCGACGATCAGCAACATCGTGGCGACGGCGCCGTAGAACGCGACCTTCAGCGCGGTCGGGACGTTGACGAAGACCTCGCGCTGTACGTCGGAGTGGTCGTGCCAACCGGTGATCGCGGGGACGACGCCGCTCGCGATGACGAACACGAACATCGCGACACCGACGCCGAGAACAACCTGATGTGCCTTGGGCCGTCGCATCGCGCGGAAATCTACTTTGCGCGGTGGTAGCCGGGCTTACTTCGGAGCGCAGTCGTGGCACTCACGCCTGGGCGGCACTGACTTTCCTGCTTGCTGGTTGCGCTGCGGGCTTCGCCCATCGCTATCGCTCACCGCGGCGTGCGGCTTCGAGTCACGCCGCCACGAATCGTGCCTGATCCGGAGACTTCAGTTGACCGAACGCGCGTCGGCTTCCCGCAGGCGGTGGGCCATGCCCGCAAGGAGCTTTCTCGCGAAGCCGGGGACCTCGTCGATGAGTCCGCCGAACTCCCGCTGGCCGAGCACGACGAGCTCCATGTCGGTCTCTGCGACGATCGTCGAGTTGCGGGGGGCCTTCTCGAGCAGCGCGAGCTCGCCGAACGCGTCGCCGGGACCGAGGGTGGCGACCTTGCGGCCCCGCCGGCTCACCCGGGCCCGGCCCTCCAGGATCACGAAGAATTCGTGCCCGGTCTCACCCTCGGTGATCAGGGCCTTGCCCGCGGAGACCCGGATGTCCTCGGCTCGGCGTGCGACCAGCTGGAGGTCCTTGCGGGAGCAGGCGGCGAACAGCGGGACCTGCTGGAGATGCTCGATGAAGGCGTCGTGTCGGGCCATGGGCGGGGAATCTAACGACTCCCGCCGCTCCCGTCACGTGCACTTGTGCACGACGCCCCGTGCGGGGGAGATTTCTGCCCGCTCCGGGAATCTGACAATGCCATTGTCAAGTTATACTCGGCGTTCACACTCAACTCTCAGACGATTCTCCGAACTCGTCCCAATGGAGGCAAACCATGTCCAAGGCCGTCGGCATCGACCTCGGTACGACGAACTCAGTGGTCTCGGTGCTCGAGGCCGGTGAGCCGGTCGTCATCCCCAACGCCGAGGGAAGCCGCACGACTCCCTCGGTCGTCGCGTTCTCGAAGACCGGCGAGGTTCTCGTCGGCGAGGTCGCCAAGCGCCAGGCGATCACCAACCCCGATCGCACGATCCGCTCCGTCAAGCGCCACATGGGCACCGACTGGAAGATCGACATCGACGCCAAGGCGTACAACTCGCAGGAGATCAGCGCCCGCATCCTGCAGAAGCTGAAGCGCGACGCGGAGAGCTACCTCGGCGAGTCGGTGACGCAGGCCGTCATCACGGTTCCCGCCTACTTCGACGACGCCCAGCGCCAGGCCACCAAGGAGGCCGGTGAGATCGCGGGCCTCGAGGTGCTGCGCATCATCAACGAGCCGACCGCGGCCGCGCTCGCGTACGGCCTCGACAAGGAGGGCAGCGACCAGACGATCCTCGTGTTCGACCTCGGCGGCGGCACCTTCGACGTGTCCGTCCTCGAGATCGGCGACGGCGTGTTCGAGGTGAAGAGCACCTCCGGGAACACGCACCTCGGCGGCGACGACTGGGACCAGAAGGTCATCGATTGGATGGTCAGCGAGTTCAAGAACGCGCACGGCGTCGACCTCGGCATCGACAAGATGGCCGCGCAGCGGCTGAAGGAAGCGGCGGAGAAGGCGAAGATCGAGCTCTCCACGCTGCAGGAGACCACGATCAACCTCCCGTTCGTCACCGCGACGAGCGAGGGTCCGTTGCACCTCGAGCTGTCGCTCACCCGGGCCCGGTTCCAGGAGATGACGAAGGACCTCCTCGAGGCGTGCCGCGGTCCGTTCGACCAGGCGATCCGCGACGCGGGCTTCGACAAGTCGAAGATCGACCACGTGATCCTGGTCGGTGGCTCGACGCGCATGCCCGCGGTGACCGACCTCGTGACCCAGCTCACGGGCAAGGAGCCGCACAAGGGTGTGAACCCCGACGAGGCCGTCGCGGCCGGCGCCTCGATCCAGGCCGGCGTGCTCAAGGGCGACGTCAAGGACATCCTCCTGCTCGACGTCACGCCACTGTCGCTCGGCATCGAGACCCGCGGTCAGATCATGGAGAAGATCATCGAGCGCAACAGCACCATCCCGGTGAAGCGCTCGCAGGTGTTCACCACCGCCGAGGACAGCCAGCCCTCGGTGGAGATCAAGGTGCTGCAGGGCGAGAGCGAGATGGCGTACCGCAACAAGCAGTTGGGCACGTTCACGCTCACCGGCCTGCCGCCCGCACCGCGCGGTGTGCCGCAGATCGAGGTCACGTTCGACATCGACGCCAACGGCATCGTGCACGTGTCCGCCAAGGATCTCGGCACGGGCAAGGAGCAGTCGATGATCATCTCCGGGGGCACCGCTCTCGGCAAGGACGACATCAACCAGATGATCAAGGACGCCGAGGCCCACGCGGAAGAAGACAAGAAGAAGCGCGAGGAAGCCGAGACCCGCAACACGGCCGACACGCTTGCGTGGCAGACCGAGAACCTCTTGAAGGAGCAGGGCGACAAGGTCCCCGCCGACGATCGCGAGAAGATCGAGGTGGCCCTGAAGAACCTGAAGGAGACGCTGGCCGGCACCGACGTCGAGGCGATCAAGCACGCGCACGAGCTGTTGCTCGCGGCGAGCAACGACTTCACGCGACGGCTGTACGAGAACGTGCAGGCGCAGCAGACGGCGGCCAACGCAGCGGGTGGCGAGTCCCAGCCCTCCGACGACGAGGTTGCCGACGCCGAGATCGTCGACGACGACCAGCAGAGCGCGTAGTCCGTCATGACGGACTCGTTCAGTGAACCGACGGCCCCGGGTCAGCAAGCTGACCCGGGTGCCGAAGAGGCCGCGCAGTTCGAGGTCGATCTCGCGTCGCTGCAACGTGAGCGCGACGACCTGCTCGACACCACGAGGCGGCTCCAAGCCGACTTCGAGAACTACCGCAAGCGCGTGGTGCGCGAGCAGACCTCACTGGTCGAGCGATCGACCGAGGGCCTGCTCGAGCAGCTGCTCCCGGTGCTCGACAGCTTCGAGCTCGCGGTGCGCAACCTCGAAGGCACCGATGTCGACGAGAAGGTGCGCAAGGGCATCGAGCTCGTCTACGCGGAGCTGACGTCGGTGATGGAACGCGCCGGCCTCGAGCGCATCGCGTGCGAGGGCTCGCCGTTCGACCCGAACGAGCACGAGGCGGTGATGCAGGACGACGGCGACGGCGAACCGCACGTCGACGACGTGCTGCGGACCGGATGGAAGCTGAAGGGGCGCGTCCTGCGTCCCGCGATGGTGAAAGTGACGAGGAAGACGAACGGGTGAGCGCGCAGCGAGAGTGGTTCGAGAAGGACTACTACGCAGTTCTCGGTGTGTCGTCGACGGCGACCGAGAAGGAGTTGTCGCGCGCCTTCAAGAAGCTCGCGAAGCAGTACCACCCCGACGCCAACCCGGGGAACGCTCCGGCCGAGGAGAAGTTCAAGGAGATCTCCGCGGCCTACGACATCCTCGGTGACGCCACCAAGCGGGCCGAGTACGACGAGGTGCGCCAGATGGTTGCCTCCGGCGTCGGCCCCGACGGCGCGGGCGGGTTCGGGCCCGGCGGCTTCGGTGGCGGCGGGCAGTCGTTCCGCTTCGAGACCGACGGTGGGGGGCTCGGCGACATCTTCGGGAACCTCTTCGGCGGTGGTGGCGGAGGTCGCCGGCAGCGGCGCGCCGCGAGCGGTCCGCAGCGCGGCCGCGACCTCGAGACCGAGTTGCACCTGCAATTCGACGACGCGATCCGCGGCGTCACCTCGACGGTGCGCTTTCGGGCCGAGGCATCGTGTTCCACGTGCGCGGGTTCGGGCGCGGCGCCCGGCACCATGCCGGAGACGTGTCCGGAGTGCCGTGGTGCCGGCACGATCGCCGACAACCAGGGCCCGTTCTCGTTCTCGCAGGTGTGCCCCACCTGCGGCGGTCGTGGTCAGGTCATCCCCACTCCGTGTCCCACGTGCGGCGGTCGGGGTGTCGAGGTGCGGCCGCGCGAGGTGAAGGTCCGGATCCCCGCGGGCGTCGCCGACGGGCAACGCATCCGGGTGAAGGGGCGCGGTGGCGCGGGCGCGAACGGCGGACCGCCGGGTGACCTGTTCGTCGTCGTCGGCGTGCGCGGGCACGCGCTCTTCGGTCGTTCCGGCAACGACCTCACGCTGCGCCTCCCGGTGACGTTCCCGGAGGCTGCGCTCGGCGCCGACATCAAGGTGCCGACGCTCGACGCGACCGTGACGGTCCGGATCCCGCCGGGAACGCCGAGCGGCAAGGTGTTGCGCGTGCGCGGCAAGGGCGTCGCGGCCGACGGCAACGCGAAGGCGGGTGACCTGTTGGTGACCGTCGACGTGCAGGTACCGATCAACCTGACCGGCGAGCAGCGCGAAGCGGTCGAAAACCTCGCGAAGGTGCTCGACGACGATCCGCGAGCGGCACTGTTCGCGTCGACGGCGGACCGGAGGAAGCGTGATGGAGAATCGTGACGCCCGAGCGCTGTATGTCATCTCGGTCGCGGCCGAGTTGGCGGGCGTGCACCCGCAGACGCTGAGAATCTACGAACGCAAGGGGCTGCTCGCGCCGGCGCGCACGACCGGTCGCAGTCGCCGGTACTCCGACCGCGACATCGCGCTGCTGCAACGCATCCAGCAGCTGACCAACGACGGCGTCTCCCTCGCGGGGGTGCAGCGCATCCTCGCGATGGAGGACGAGCTCGCCGGCGCGCGCGAGCGCATCGCCGAGCTGGAGGCGCGGCTCGATGCGTTGCTCCGAGAGGTCGAAGAGCGCGTCGAGGCGGCCCACCGTCAGTACCGGCGCGAGCTCGTCCCGCTGCGCAGCGCGGCGGTCGCGCGTTTCGAGTCCCGCAGGTAAGCAAGCAAGGTTCCGAGAGCAACACGAGAAGGCATCAGCCATGGCAGTAGACCCGAACCGCTTCACCCGCAAGACCCAAGAGGCGTTCGCCGCCGCGCAGGCACTCGCGCGCGACGCGGGGAACACGGAGATCGCGCCGGAGCACCTCCTGCGTGCGCTGCTGGATCAGAACGAGGGCATCGTCTCGGGCGTGATCGAGCGCATCGGCCTCGACGTGGCGGACGTGCGCCGCCGGGTCGACGAGACACTGGCGAAGCTCCCGCGCGTGAGCGGCGCGACAGTGCGCGACGCGCAGCTCGGCGCGAGCACGTTCCGTGTGCTCGAGAACGCCGACGCGGAGCGGTCGACGCTGGGCGACGACTACGTGTCGACCGAACACATCCTGCTCGCCATGACCGAGGTGCCCGGCGGCGTCGGCGACCTCTTGCGGGGCGCGGGTGTCGACCACGATGGGGTGCTCGACGCGCTGCGCCAGGTGCGCGGTTCGCACCGGGTCACGAGCGACAACCCCGAGGAGCAGTACCAGGCGCTCGAGAAGTACGGCCGCGACCTCACCGAGGCCGCGCGCCAGGGCAAGATCGACCCGGTCATCGGGCGCGACGAGGAGATCCGCCGCATCATCCAGGTGCTGTCGCGCCGCACCAAGAACAACCCCGTGCTCATCGGGGAGCCGGGCGTGGGCAAGACGGCCATCGTCGAGGGGCTCGCGCGCCGCGTCGTCGAGGGCGACGTTCCCGAGGGCCTGCGCGACAAGCGCGTCATCGCGCTCGACATCGGCTCGCTTATCGCGGGCACGAAGTACCGCGGCGAGTTCGAGGAGCGGTTCAAGGCGGTGTTGAAGGAGATCTCCGACTCCGAGGGCGAGATCATCACCTTCATCGACGAGATCCACACCATCGTCGGCGCGGGCGGCGCCGAGGGCGCGGTCGACGCGGGCAACATGATCAAGCCCATGCTCGCGCGCGGCGAGTTGCGGCTCATCGGCGCCACGACGCTCGACGAGTACCGCAAGTACATCGAGAAGGACGCCGCGCTGGAGCGCCGGTTCCAGCAGGTGTACGTGGGCGAGCCGTCGGTCGAGGACACGATCGCGATCCTGCGCGGGCTCAAGGAGCGCTACGAGGTGCACCACGGCGTGCGCATCCAGGACGCGGCCATCGTCGCCGCGGCCGTGCTCTCCGACCGCTACATCAGCGGTCGCCAGCTTCCCGACAAGGCGATCGACCTGATCGACGAGTCCGCGTCGCGGCTGCGGATCGAGATCGACTCCATGCCGTTCGAGATCGACGTCGTCGAGCGGCGCATCCGCCAGTTGGAGATCGAGCGCGCGGCACTGGCGAAGGAGACCGACGAAGGCTCCAAGTCGCGGTTGGAGGTACTCGACGCCGAGTTGCAGTCGCTGCAGGAGGAGCGCGACGGCATGGTCGCGCACTGGCAGTCGGAGAAGGACGCGATCATCGCGATCCAGGCCGGCAAGGAGCGGCTCGAGCAGGCGAAGCTCGAAGCCGAGCGGGCCGAGCGCGCGGGCGACCTCGAACGGGCCGCCCAGCTGCGCTACGGGCACATCCCCGTCGTCGAGCGCGAGCTCGACGGGCTGTCGGCGCGCCTCGACGAACTCCAGCGCGACGGCCGGATGCTGAAGGAGGAGGTCGACGAGGAAGACGTCGCCGAGATCGTCGCGAAGTGGACGGGCGTGCCCGTCTCGCGGCTGATGGAAGGCGAGATGGCGAAGTTGGTACGGCTCGAAGAGCACCTGCACCAGCGCGTCGTCGGCCAGAACACGGCGGTCGTCGCGGTTGCCAACGCCATCCGCCGGTCGCGCGCCGGCTTGTCCGACCCGAACCGGCCCATCGGCTCGTTCCTGTTCCTCGGCCCGACCGGTGTCGGCAAGACCGAGCTCGCCCGCGCCCTCGCGGAGTTCCTGTTCGACGACGAGCGCGCCATGGTGCGCATCGACATGTCGGAGTACATGGAGAAGCACTCGGTCTCCCGCCTGGTCGGCGCGCCGCCCGGCTACGTCGGGTACGAAGAGGGCGGCCAGCTCACCGAGGCGGTGCGGCGCCGCCCGTACGCGGTGATCCTCCTCGACGAGATCGAGAAGGCCCACCCCGACGTCTTCAACGTGCTGTTGCAGTTGATGGACGACGGCCGCCTGACCGATGGGCAGGGCCGCACCGTCGACTTCACCAACACGATCGTCATCATGACGTCGAACCTCGGCGCGGGTGCGGCCGAGGAGCAGGTGTTGGCCGCGGTTCGGGCGCACTTCAAGCCCGAGTTCCTGAACCGCATCGACGAGATCGTGGTCTTCGGTCGCCTGTCGGAGTCCGAGATCGAGGAGATCGTCGGCTTCCAGGTCACGATCCTGCGCTCCCGCCTCGCGGAGCGCGGGCTCACGCTCGAGCTCACGCCCGCGGCGCAGAAGTGGATCGCGCAGACGGGCTACGACCCCGACTTCGGGGCCCGGCCGCTGAAGCGCGTGCTGCAACGCGAGATCGCCGACCCGATCGCGTTGGAGGTGCTCAAGGGCGCGTACCAGCAGGGCGACTCGATCATCGTCGACGAGGACCCCGGCGGGGGCCTCGTGTTCGAGCACGCGGCCACCGCGGAGATCGTCGCGTAGCGCCGTTCTCGGGTTCAGATGAAGCCCGAGCTGAAGAGCTGGTGTTGAACGGCCACGCGCTTGTCCGGGCCGACGCGGCGTCGGTTCGCCTGGAACGCGCCCATTGGTTCCGCGGAGGAGCCTGTTTCCCGCCCGAACACAGCGGAACGAATGTGATCGGCACGCGCGGGTACCGCGCGGCCCGTCGTCGATGCCGGGCACAACTTGATGTAGGCCGTATGCGGATCCGGGGGGACGCGTAGTGACGTGTTCGCGAACGAGTCGACCACGTTGTGCAAGAAGCGGGAGACCGAGAGGTGAGCCGTCACGCTCCGGTTCAACCGCTGAAGCGCGGGACACTGCATCGCCGACCGCGCCCAGGCCGTCTGTTGCTCCAGTGCCGTGCCGGTCAGAGTCGGGATGAGTACGAAGAAACCGCCGTCGGGTGGGAGATCGTGGGCCTGCACGTCGGTACCCGGTGGAAACAACCGGGCCGCGATCCAGGGCCGGGGTAGCCGCTTCTCGTGACCGGGGTACGGCAGCCGCGAGGTCAGCAGCGGGGTCTGGAGTCGTGCCGTCAACGGATCGGCCAAACCGAGCATGTCGAGAACGTTCAACCGGTTGCCGACGGCGTAGCTCGATACGCCGATTGCGAGGCTTGCCGCGACGGGTTGACGGACCGATGGAAGCAGCGGAAGGTCGCTTCGTTTGAAGATGAATGCCGACGAGATTCCCTGTTGGACGTACAGGCCGTCGTCGGATACCGACGTGACGTTCGGGTCGTGCCTACCCCAGTGCGAGTCGTCTGTCGTGACGGACCCGGCCCTCGGAATGGCGAATCCGGCGCCTGCGCCATTGGTGGCCGGTCGCAGGACGAACGCGGCGGCGATGGCCCACGGCGCCAACGCGACGGCGGCGATGTGACGAGTGGTCGCGGAAACGACGGCGACGGGAGCGCAGATAGCGAAGACGGCCGGGAGCAGTAGACGAGCGTGTTCATAGTCACCGCCGACGCCGATGATGTAGAGCAGATTGACGGCGCCGGCGACCAAGAACGCGGCCGACACCCACAGCTCTCGTTTGTGGTGCGCGCGCCGGAGCATGTTTCCGAGGGGCGCGTAACCGCCGACGAGGAGCGCGGCGGCGGGCACTGCAAACCAGTAGGTGTCGGCAAAGTCACGGAAGTACCGCCAACCACGTTGCCAGCGAAGGCGGCTGCCCTCTTTGGCGATTGCCGTGTTCGGAGTGAGAGCGCCGAAGTACCCCATGCGGAACACCTGGTACGCGAGCGGAAGCGCGATCGCTGCCGCAAGCACACGCGCATGCTTCCGGAGGGACCCGTCACGCCATCCGACCAGCACCACGACGAGCAGAAACGCAATGCTGTACAGGACGAGTTCCGGTCTCACGAGCCAGCCGAGCCCGAGCACCATTGCGTCCGGCGTCGTTGGTTGCTTTCCGGATGCGGCCCATCGGGTCATGATCCAGAGGCAGGCGCCGAGCCAGAGGAAGGTGATTCCTGTTTCGAGGCCGCTCGAGGCGTAGAACCACATCGGTAGCAGCACCACGACGACTGCGGCCCCGAACGGCACGAGCAGGGTCCCCGGCCGGTCGTCGCGGCCGCGGCGCGCGAGGCGCGCCGAGGCCGAGATGGCGAGCGTGAGACCGGCGAGGGTCGACGCGATCCCGATGAGCACTGCCGCCCACTCGAGACGCAGTGGGGTGAGCAGGTCGACGACGGACAACACCGCGAGCCACACCGGACCGGTGAAGGCCTCGACCCGTTGCCCGGTATTGAAGACGGGACCGTGGCCGGCCGTGACCTGATGAACGATGCGGAGATAGATGAATCCGTCGTCTATGACGGTGCGGTGTGCCCAAGCTGCCCCCGCAAGGATCGCCACCGGGGCTGCGAAGAGACCACGTTGCAGCCATGATCGAAAGGCTGACGGCGGTTCCGCTGCTTCACGCTCCGCCACGGAGCCAGTGTGTCACAGCGTTCCCGATCGGTGCGCGAGATGTGGCGCCGTTGCTGAGTGTGTCTCAGTTGGTCAACCCGCGTATGAATCCATCTCGAAGAAGCCGTGCCGATGTTTTCGTCGGAAGCGGTATCGCCGGTGGAGGCGCGCAACGAGAAATGGGACGCCGAAGACCGCGAATGGAACGGTGACGACGAGTGAGTCGACCCGGCCCGCGTGACCTCGCGCCCGCGGTCGACGCCAGATCTGTGCACGCGGCCGGTTGACCCCGCGGCGAGATGGGGTTATATCTATGACCCCGCTTATAACCCCGAGGTGATCGCCGTGCCGAAGATCAACGTCTACCTGCCCGACGAGCTCGCCACCGCGGTGCGGGAGGCGAACGTGCCCGTCTCCGCGGTCTGCCAGGCTGCGCTCGAACGGGCGGTCCGCGGCGTCAACGCGCTCCGCACGGCCGAGGCGCCGCCCGCGACCGGGCCGGCTCCCGAATCGGGACCGTTCTCGCGCTTCACGCCCCGGGCCCGGCATGCGATCGTCCTCGCGCAGCAGGCCGCGGCGGACAAGCCCCACAACTACATCGGGACCGAGCACCTCCTGATCGGGCTCCTCGACGAGGGCGGCAACCTCGCGCTGCGTGTGCTCGAGACCCTCGACATCGAGATCGCCGATCTGCGCGCCGAGCTGGCGGCGTCGATGGGACCGGCGACCGAGCCCGGGCCCGAACGGCTCCCGTTCACGCCGCTGCTGAAGACGAGCCTCGAGCTCGCGGTGCGGGAGGCGTTGGGCCTCGGCCACAACTACATCGGGTGCGAGCACCTCCTGCTCGGGCTGCTCGCGACCGAGGACGGGCTCGCGAGCAAGGTCCTCCGGCGCATGGGCGTCGAGATGCGAACGGCGAAGCGCGCAGTCGTCGCCGCGCTGGCCGGCTTCGTGCAGGCGCGCGAGACCCTCGGCGCGACGGGCGACACCAACGCACAGCTTGCGGAGATCGTGCGCCGGCTCGACGCGCTCGAGCAACGCATCGCGAGCTAGGAGCGGGCGAGGCGGCGGAGTTCGCCCTTGGCGACCTTGCCGCCGGACGAGCGCGGTAGCTCGTCGATCACGACGAGCCGTTCGGGCCACAGCTCCTTGCCGATCCCGCGCGCGTCGAGGTGCGCGCGCAGCTCGTCGAGGGTGATCGGGTCGCAGCCGGCGTGGAGCTCGACGAACACGCAGACCCGTTCGCCGAAGGTCGCGTCGGGAACTGCCACTGCCGCGCACAACGCGACGGAGGGATGTGACGACACCTCGTCCTCCACCTGTGCGGCGCTGATGTTCTTGCCGCCGCGGATGATGATGTCGCTCGTGCGGCCCACGACGGTGAGGTAGCCGGTGGCGTCGATGGTCGCGAGGTCGCCCATCCGCATCCAGCCGTCGGCGGTGAACAGCTCGCGGTTCGCGACTTCGTCGTCGTAGTAGCCGAGACACAGCGCGGGGCCCTTGCCCGCGGGCACCCCCGGCGCGCCGGGCTGCGCGACATCGGCGCCGGAGTCGGCGTCGAGCAGGCGGACGTGCATCTCGGGGATCACCTTGCCCGCGGTGCGCAGGCGCTTGTCCTGCGGGTCGTCGGGCGTCGTGCACGAGAGCGCGCCGGTCTCGTTCGAGCCGTAGAACTGCAGCACGCATGCGCCGGTGCGGTCCTCGAATTCCTTCGCCCGCTCATACGGGACCATCTCGCCGCCGGTGAACAGGATCCGCAGCGACGACAGGTCACATTCGTTGAGCGCGGGCGAGTTCAGCATCATGACGAACTGCGTGGAGACGGCCGCGAGCACGGTGACCCGGTGGCGCTCGATCGCGCGCAGGACGGTCTCGGCGTCGAAGCGTGCGCACACGACACACGCCGCGCCCGCGATCGCGGGCGAGAAGTGCGCCGTCCACAGGCCGAACCCGAACGGCGCGGGGAGCGCGGAGAGGAAGACGTCGTCGGCGGTGAAGTGCGAGACGCGGTCGGCGAACTCGTGGAACGCGAACCAGCGCGCCTGGGTGTGCATCACGATCTTCGGGAGCCCTGTGGTGCCCGACGTGGAGTTCAGCAGCCAGAGGTCGGCGGGACCGATCGGCCGTTCCGGTCCGGGTCGAGAGAGTTCGGGTGGCTCGCGCAGCAGCGTGCGCGCGCCGCTGCGGGCGACGAGGTGCTCCACCTCGCGCTCGCCCGCACGGGCACCGATTCCCACCGCGACCAGGCCGGCCTTCTCGCACGCGAGCAGCGCGGCGTGCACGCCGGGCCCGTCGGGGATCTGCAGCGCGACGCGATCGGCCGGCTCGTACGTCCGCAACGACGCGGCCATCCGCGACGACCGCTCGTCGTACTCCGCCCACGTCATCGACTCGCCCGACGCCGCTTCGACGAAGGCGATTCCCCCGGGCCGGGCGCGCGCGTTACGGGCGACGATCCCCGCGACCGTCTTCACGGTACGACGCGGTTCACGGAAGTTCGTGGCGGAACAGATCGGCGGCGTTGCGCCACGTGATGCGCTCGGCCTCCGCATCGGGGATGCCCTGGTCGCGCAGCTGACGCACGAGCATCGCCTGCGTGTTCGGCCACGACGAGTCGGCGTGCGGGTAGTCCGACTCGACGAGCACGTGCTCGAGCCCGATGCGGTGCCGCAACGCCATGTTCGAGTCGTCGTCGAGCGCGCAGAACCAGAAGTTGCGCCGCAGCACCTCGCTCGGGGTCTCATCGACGTCGCGCCACGTGGGCAGGTAACCGAGTTGGTACTTGTAGCAGTGGTCGAGGCGATCGATGATGCCCGCCACCCAGCCGATCCCGCCCTCGGAGAGGCAGATCTTGATCTTCGGGAAGCGCACGGGGATCCGCGAGTACAGCCAGTCGACCGCGCTGTACATGCCGTACGCGCCGAACAACACCGCGGGGATCTCGGGCGGCGCGTCGGCCGAGGTGGTAGGGGACGTGCCCGACGAACCGACGTGCAGGCACAGCACGGTCTCGGTCTCCTCGCACGCGGCGAACAGCGGGTCCCAGTAGCCGGAGTGGATCGTCGGCATGCCGAGCTTGTCGGGCGCCTCCGAGAACGTCACCGCCCGGAACCCGCGCGCCGCGTTGCGGCGGATCTCGTCGGCCGCGATCTTCGGGTCGCGCAGGTAGGCGATCTGGTTCGGGATGAAGCGGCCCGGCGCCGCGCCGCACCACGCGTCGAGGTGCCAGTCGTTGTACGCGCGCATGGCGGCCAGGGCGAGGTCGGCGTCGCCGGGCCACAGCGTGAGCCGCTGACCGACGAACCCGGGCAGGAAGGAGGGGAAGCAGAGCGACGCGGCGACGCCGTCGATGTCCATGTCGTCGACGCGGGCGCGCACGTCCCAGGCGCCGCGCCGCATCTCGTCGAAGCGCGTCGGTTCGAACCCGTACTCCGTGGACGGTCGCCCGACGACCGCGTTGAAACCGACGTTCGGCAGGATCTGGCCCTGCCAGGTCCAGGCTTCGCCGCCGTCGTCGGTGGGGACCACGCGCGGTTCCTCGTCGGCGTACTTCTGCGGGAACCGTCCTGTGAACGCGTCGGGCGGTTCGACCACGTGGTCGTCGACGGAGATCACCGTGTACGCGCGTTCGCGCGGCTCCGGCTCGGGCAGCCAGGTGATCGTCTCCCGCCGGCCCTTCCCGCCACCGAAGTGCTCGTTGCTCGCGAGGTCGTCGAGCGAGAGACCGGTCATGCGAGCACCTCGGGTTCGACGCGCAGGAGCAGGCGGACCGCGCCGTCCCAGTAGGCCTGAGGTGTGTTCTGTTGCAGCGCGGGTTTCACCGCGGCGCGGGCATCGGCGGGAATCGACTCGGGCGTGCGCCCGGCCGCGATCGTGTCGTACGTGAAGCGGCACATGCGCTCGAACGTGGTGGCTTTGTAGCAGGCCGCGGCGATCGTCGGCGCGGTGACGATCGCGCCGTGGTGCGCGAGGAGGATCCCGCTCGCGTCGCCGACCTCGGCCGCGAGCCACTTGCCGTCGTTCGCGTCCTCGATGCCGCCGTACTCGTCGACGAACGCGAGCTCGCCGTCGAAGATGCACGAGTTCTGGTGCACCGGCTGTGGCGGCTCACCCATCGTCGCGAGGAGGGTTGCGTAGTACGGATGGTTGTGCACCACGACGGACGCGTCGGCGCGGGCGCGGTGCAGCTCGGTGTGGAGGAAGACCGCGGGGGTCACGTCCCACCGTCCCTCGACGATCTCGCCGCCGGCGTCGAGGCGCAGGATGTCGGAGGCCGTGACCTCCTCCCACCACAGGCCCCACGGGTTGCACCACATGCCGCCGTCGTCGGTGGCCACCGTGACGTGCCCCGACAGGTTTTCCCGCCAACCTTCGCGCGCCAGAATCCGGAGCGCGCACGCGAGCTCCTGTTGCACGGTCAGTTCCTGACCGATGCCCGGTCCGGGCGAGGGCAGACGCACGGGCGCGACGGTATCCGCGAGACTCCCGACCCATGAAGGTCTCGCCGTGAAGGTGCTCGTGATCGGGGTGACGGGTGAGCTCGGACGGCAGGTCGCGGACTCGCTCGCGGGGCGCGCCGACGTGTCGGTACGCGCCTTCGTGCGGCGCCCGCTGCCTCCGGACGGCTCGCCGGTCGACGAAGTGGTCGTCGGCGACCTCCGCGATGGCGAATCGCTCCGGGACGCGTGCGCCGGCGTGACGAGCCTGTTCCTCGTCTCGTCGCCGACCCGGGATCAGGTCGAGTTGGAGACGAACGCGATCGAGGCCGCCGAGGTTGCGGGCGTCGAGCGGATCGTGAAGGTCTCGAACATCCCGATCGCGGGGTTGGAGACGGGGCTGCACGGCAACCACCGCGCGGTCGAACGCCGGCTGGACGCGTCGCCGTGCGCGGCGACCATCCTGCAGCCGTCGTTCTTCACCAGCGTGATCGACAAGCAGGGCGACGTGATCGCGCACGGCAGCATCGTGCTGCCGATCGGCGCGGGCCGGATCGCGTGGATCGAACCGTCGGACATCGCGGCGGTGGGCGCCGAGGCGCTCGTCCGTTCCGATCTCGACGGGCCGCTGCACATCACGGGGCCGGAGGCGCTCGACGGCGACGAGGTCGCGGCGCGGCTCGGCGTGCGCCGCATCGACCTCCCCCTCGACCGCTGGCGCGCGACGGTGGTGGGCGCGGGTCTCGATCCGTGGCTCGCCGACTCGAGCGTGCACCTCTTCGAAGCGGTCGCACGCGGTGCGCTCGCCGAGACCACCGACACCGTCGAGCGCGTCCTCGGCCGCCCGCCCCGGCGCGCCTTTACTCGATAAGTCCACCAACAGTTGTCGGAGATATCCGCGCATACCGCGGAAAAGTCCGACAAGTGTTGGTGGGGAAATCTGCCGCGGTCTCAGAGGGCCGGGAGCCGCGCGAACAACGGGTGCGCGCCGGCGTCGTGCACCTCGCGGCCGAACACGCGGGCCGCGGGGTACGGGGCCCAGCCGGGGTCGCCGGTCGCGCGCGAACGCAGCCCACGAATCGCGCAGCGCCCGCGCGAGCGCGCGGCCGTCGTCGTCGAGGCCGACGAACGCGTCCCAACCGTCGACGAAGTTCCCGAACGCGAACGGGATGTCGATGCCGTGACACGCGCCGGCCGTCGGTCCTCCCCACGTGAAGCAGTACGTGTACGTCGGCCCGTACGGCGCGTGCGCGTCGAGCACCGCGCGGCACGGCCGCTGCATCTCGTTGTCGCCGAAGAGCGCGCGCCAGATCTCGTTGGTGTCGTCGGTACCGAGCGCGGCCTCGTAGCCGTCGACGATCCTCCCGGCGGCCGGCTCGTCGACGCCGAGGTACCGGGCGGCCCGTCGCACGATCCGCTCGCGCGGCGCGGGCGCGGCGGAGGAATCGACGAAGAGGCGCATCTCGTCGGCGGTGGTGCCGACGATCGAGCGCGACCCCGGCCGCGGCCCCCGCGGTGAACGCGTCGACCGGGGCGGCGGGGAGGAGCTCGTCGTCGATCATCGGGTGGAACGGCATCATCCCGACCGAGCCGAGCAGTGGGCCCATCGCGGTCGACTGCGCCGCGACGAGCGCATCGGTGGAGAGGTCGCGCAACGCACCCGGCTCCGCGACGCCGGCCGCCTCGCTCAGTGCCTCGACGACGACGTCGGCGCGCTTCTCGTCGAGCGTCGCGAACGTCGCGCCGCTCTGGATGATCGCGCCGGCGACCAGGCCCCGCGCCGACGGCGACGCGAGCGCGTGCAACACGAGCCCGCCCCCGGCCGATTCGCCGAACGCGACGACGCGGTCGGGATCGCCGCCGAAGGCGGCGATGTTGTCGCGTACCCACTCGAGTGCGCAGATCGCGTCGCGCAGGCCGCAGTTGGCCACGCCGCCGAACGACCGCGCGTCGAGGAAGCCGAACGCGCCGATCCGGTAGTTGGCGGAGACGACGACGACGTCCTGTTCCTGTGCGAGCAACGTGCCGTCGTACACCGGCTGTGACGACGCGCCGATGACGAACGACCCTCCGTGGAGCCACACGAGCACGGGCTTCGGCTCGCCCTCGGGTGGCGGTGCCCACACGTTGAGCGTCAAGCACGAGGCTTCGTCCGTCTCGCGAACCTTCATGCCGGGCACGATGTCGCCGAGCGGACCGTCGACGGCCTGCGGCGCGGCCGGGCCGAAGCTCGTGCCGTCGGCACGGGTGGTGTCGAACGCGACCGGTTGCGGTGCCGCGAAGCGCGCCGCGGTCGCGTACGGGATGCCGAGCGAGATCTTCACGGGCGCAGCCTACGAAGCTCCGGAGACCCGACGCCCGATGTCGGCTACCATGTCCCCAACGTGACCGCGAACAGGTGGAGCGTTTCGTGCCCGGCGCAGTGATCGTCGGAACGCAGTGGGGCGACGAGGGCAAGGGTCGGGTCACCGACTATCTCGCCAAGGAGTCCTCGATGTGTGTCCGCTACCAAGGCGGCCACAATGCCGGCCACACGTTGGTCGTCGACGGCGAGGTCTTCAAGCTCCAACTCGTGCCGAGCGGCATCCTCTATCCGTGGGTGACGCCCGTCATCGGCAACGGCGTGGTCGTCGATCCCGCGGTGCTGATCGACGAGGTCGACATGCTCGAGGCCAAGGGTGTCGATACCCGCCTTCTGCGCCTCTCGGGCAACGCGCACCTGATCATGCCGTACCACCAAGAGCTCGACCGTGTGACCGAGCGGTACTTGGGCAAGAACAAGCTCGGTACGACCAAGCGCGGCATCGGTCCCGCCTACGCCGACAAGGCGCTGCGGGTCGGTATCCGGGTGCAGGACCTGCTCGACCCCAAGATCTTCCGGGAGAAGCTCGACCTTGCGCTGCGCGAGAAGAACGGCGTGCTGGCCAAGGTCTACAACCGCCTTCCCATCGACGCGAAGGAGCTCGCCGAGCGTTACCTCGCGATGGTGCCGCGCCTCGCGCCGATGATCGACGACACCGTGCATCTCGTGCACGAGGCGCTCGACGCGCAGCAGTGGGTCCTGTTCGAAGGCGCGCAGGCGACGTTCCTCGACCTCGACCACGGCACGTATCCGTTCGTCACGTCGAGCAACCCGATCGCGGGCGGCGTGTGCACGGGCGCGGGCGTCGGACCGTTGGCGATCTCGCGCGTGGTCGGGCTCGTGAAGGCGTACCAGACGCGCGTCGGCAGCGGCCCGTTCCCCACCGAGCTGTTCGAGGGCGATGCGGTCGGCGACATGCTGGTCGAGCGCGGGCGCGAGTTCGGGACGAACACGGGTCGTCGCCGCCGCACCGGATGGCTCGACCTCGTGATGCTGAAGCACGCGGTGCGGCTCAACACGTGTACCGAGCTCGCGCTCACGAAGCTCGACATCCTGTCGCCCCTCGAAGAGCTGAAGGTGTGCGTCGCCTACGTCGGTGAAGACGGCACACGCTACGACCACGTCCCGTACCACCAGTCGGTGTTGCACAAGGTGAAGCCGGTGTACGAGACGTTGCCGGGCTGGGGTAACGAGATCGAGACCGCGGGCCGGCTCGAAGATCTTCCGGCCCGCGCCCGCGACTACGTGAAATTCATCGAGGACTTCGTCGGCGTGCACGTGAGCATCGTGGGCGTCGGTCCCGCGCGCGAGCAGACGATCGTGCTGCCTCGCGCCGCGTGAGACCGTGAGCACCGCGCGTCCTCGTCATCGGTTCCGGCGGGCGCGAGCACGCGCTCGCGTGGGGGCTGTCCCGATCGCCGCACGTCGACGACGTGATCTGCGCGCCCGGGAATGCGGGCATGGCCGCGATCGGCGAATGCATACCCGTCGTGCCCACCGATCCGGCCGCGGTCGCCGACCTCGCGGCCAAGCTCGATGCCGATCTCGTCGTGGTCGCGCCGGACGACCCGCTCGTCGCCGGAGTCGTCGACGCGGTGCAGGCCGCCGGCCGCCGGGCGTTCGGTCCGAACGCGGCCGCGGCGCGACTCGAAGGTTCGAAGGCGTGGATGAAGGACGTGCTGGTCGCGGCCGGCGTCCCGACCGCACGCTACGCGATCTTCACGACCGGGCAAGAGGCCGACGCCTACGCGTTCCTGGAGACGTTGCCCGGGCTCTACGTCGTGAAGACCGACGGGCTCGCGGCGGGCAAGGGCGTTGTCGTCACCGAGTCGATTGCCGATGCGCGCGCCGCAGTAGACGCCTACCTGTCGGGCGCCGCGTTCGGCGATGCCGGCCGCACGTGTGTGATCGAGGAGGGCCTCACCGGACCCGAGGTCTCGCTGTTCGCGCTGTGTGACGGCAAGCGCGCGCAGGTGATTGCCGCCGCGCAGGATCACAAGCGCGTGTTCGACGGCGATCTAGGCCCGAACACGGGTGGCATGGGCGCGTACTCGCCGGTGCCGTTCGTCGGGAGCGACGTCGTCGACGAGATGATGGAACGGGCCGTGATCCCCACGCTGGCGGAGCTCGAACGCCGGGGCGCTCCGTTTCGCGGCACGCTCTACTGCGGGCTCATGCTCACGCCCGCGGGGACGAAGGTGCTCGAGTACAACGTGCGCTTCGGCGACCCGGAAACTCAGGTGCTCGTGCCGCGGCTCGCGAGTGATCTCTTCGTGCATCTGGCGGAGTCGGCCGCGGGCGATCTCGTGACGCCGATCGCACTTTCGGACTCCGCGTGTGTCGGCGTGGTGCTGGCCGCCGGTGGGTACCCGCCCGCGCCCGACCGCAAGGGAGACGTCATCAACGGTCTCGAGGAAGCCGGTCGCCATGATGGTGTCGTGGTGTTCCATTCGGGGACCGCGCACGATGATCAGGCACGGGTCGTGACGAACGGCGGGCGGGTGCTGACCGTTACCGCGGTCGGCGCCGACGTGGTTCAGGCCCGCGACCGCGCGTACGCGGCCGCAGCCGAGATTTCGTGGCCGGGCGTCCACTACCGTCGCGACATCGGTTCCCAGGCCCTCCCGTGATCCCTCGCTACTCCCTCCCCGAGATCTCCGCGCTGTTCACCGACGAGGCGCGTTTCGGCGCGTGGCTCGAGGTCGAGATCCTCGCGGTCGAAGCGTGGGCGCGTCTCGGTGCGGTGCCCGACGCCGACGCGCGGGCGGTGCGCGAACGCGCCGGCTTCGACGTCGACGCGATCAACGAGCGCGAGAAGATCACCGACCACGACGTCGCCGCGTTCGTCGACGTCGTGCAGGAGCACGTCGGCCCGCCCGCGGGCGCCTGGGTGCATTACGGCCTCACGTCCAGCGACGTCGTCGACACCGCGCTCGCGTTGCAGATGACGCGCGCCGTCGACCTGCTCGCGGGCGCGGCGGCCGAGCTCGAGAACGCGATCGCGAAGCGGGCCCGCGAGTTCCGCGACACGCCGATGGTAGGGCGTACGCACGGCATCCATGCCGAGCCCACCACCTTCGGCGCCAAGCTCGCGCTGTGGGCGTTGCAGGTCCGGCGCGACCGGGAGCGTCTCGCTCGGGCCCGGTCGACGATCGCGGTCGGCAAGCTGTCGGGCGCGGTCGGCACGTACTCGAACGTCGACCCGTCGGTCGAGCAGTACGTGTGCGAGCACCTCGGGCTGCGGGCCGTCCCCGCCACCCAGGTCCTGCCGCGCGACCGGCACGCCGAGGTGATGTACACGTGCGCGTCGATCGGTGCGAGCATCGAGACGTTCGCGCTCGAGATCCGTCATCTGCAGCGCACCGAGGTGCGGGAAGCCGAGGAGGGATTCCGCCCGGGCCAGAAGGGCTCGAGCGCGATGCCGCACAAGCGCAACCCCATCAAGTCGGAACAGATGTGCGGGCTGGCGCGCGTGTTGCGCGGCAATCTGCAGGCGGCGATGGAAGACGTCGCGCTCTGGCACGAGCGCGACATCTCGCACTCGTCGGTGGAGCGCATCGTCGTCCCCGACTCGCTGATGCTCGCGTACTACATGCTCGTGAAGTTCGGGCAGGTGGTCGAGAACCTGCAGGTGCATCCCGAGCGCATGTTGCGGAACCTCGACGCATCGTTCGGGCTCGTCTTCAGCCAGCCGGTGCTGCTCGCGCTCGTCGAAGCGGGCCGCACGCGCGACGAGGCGTACCGGATCGTGCAGCGCAACGCGATGCAGGCGTGGGCCGAGGAACGATCGTTCCGCGAGCTGCTCGCGGCCGACGCGGAGGTGACCGCGACGCTCGACGCGGCCCGCCTCGACGCGTGCTTCGACCTCAAGCGCGCGCTCGCCAACACCAGCCACGTGTTCGACGCGCTCGACAACCTCGGACCGTTGGAACCGGGAGCACACCGCGCGTGACTGACAGCGGATTGCCGCACCTCTATTCCGGCAAGGTGCGCGAGCTGTTCGAGGTCGGGATGGACGCGCTCCTCATGGTGGCGAGCGACCGCATCTCGGTCTTCGACGTCGTGTTGCCCGATCTCGTCCCCGACAAGGGTCGCGTGCTCACCGCGTTGTCGAACTTCTGGTTCGAGCGCACCACCGACATCGTCGCCAATCACGTCATCTCGTGCGACCCGACCGACTTCCCGGAGATCGCGGGCGACGTCGCGGGCCGGGCCACGCTCGTGCACGCGGCGCGCCCGATCCGGCTCGAGTGTGTCGTGCGCGGGCACGTGTTCGGGCACGGGTGGAGCGAGTACCAGGAGCAGGGCACGGTCGGCGGGTTCGCCGTCCCGGCCGGGCTACAGCAGGCGGAGAAGCTGCCCGAACCGCTGTTCACCCCCACGACGAAGGCCGAGACCGGCCACGACATTCCGCTGACCGCGGCGGAGGCCGCCGACCTCGTCGGCGCCGACGTGTACGACCGCTTGCAGAACCTCTCGTTGCGGCTCTACGAACGCGGCGCTCGCCACGCGGAGTCGTGCGGCCTGATCCTCGCCGACACGAAGTTCGAGTTCGGCGACCGCGACGGCGAGATCATCGTGATCGACGAGATGATGACGCCCGACTCGTCGCGCTATTGGCCGCGCGACAAGTTCCAACCGGGCATCGCGCCGCCCTCGTTCGACAAGCAGTACGTGCGCGACTTCATGGACTCCACCGGCTGGACGCACGAGCCGCCGGCGCCGAACCTCCCCGCCGACGTCATCTTCAACACGCGCGCGAAGTACGTCGAGGCGTACGAGCTCCTTACCGACCGCGCGTTCTCCGATTGGTACGGCGCGGACGACTGACTCCCTGGCGTCCGGGGCCCGGTCGGTAGGATCGCGGTCATGCCCGTGTTCAACGCGCACGTCGAGGTCACCCACCGGCCGGGGATCGCCGATCCCGCGGGTGCGACGGTCGAACGGGCGCTGCCGGCGCTCGGTTACACGAACGTCGCGCAGGTCCACGTCGGCAAGACGATCCGCCTCGTTGTCGACGCCACCGACGCCGACGCCGCACTCCGCCAGGTCAACGAGATGTGCGAACGGCTGCTCGCGAACCCGGTGATCGAGGCGTACGAGGTCGTGATCTCGTGACGGTGCGGGTCGGCGTCGTCGTCTTCCCGGGCACCAATTGCGAGCTCGACGTGCAGTACGCGATCGACCAGCTCGGTGGCACCGCGGACTTGCTCTGGCACGGCGACGACTCGATCAAGGGCGTCGACGCGGTCGTCGTCCCCGGCGGCTTCGCGCACGGCGACTACCTGCGGACCGGCGCGATCGCGCGCTTCTCCCCGGTGATGCGCGCGGTCGGCGAGCTCGCACGTTCGGGTGGTCCCGTCGTCGGGATCTGCAACGGGTTCCAGGTGCTGTGCGAAGCCGGCCTGTTGCCGGGCGCGCTGCAGAAGAACGCGGGACTCAAGTTCCTGTGCGAGCCGGCGGCGCTGCGGGTCGAGACCACGTCGACCGTGCTCACGAGCGAGGCGCACGTCGGCGACGTCCTGCAGATCCCGATCAACCACTTCGAGGGCAACTACGTGTGCGACGCGCGCACGCTCGCGGAGCTGCGGTCCGAGGACCGTGTCGTCGTACGGTACGTCGAGAACCCGAACGGGAGCCTCGACGACATCGCCGGCATCTGCAACGCGGAAGGCAACGTGGTGGGGCTGATGCCGCACCCCGAGCGCGCCTCCGACCCGCTGCTGGGCTCGGGCGACGGCGTCGTAATGCTGAAAAGCCTGCTCGCAGCCGCGACGGCCCGCGCGACAATCACTGTGTGACCGCGTACGCCTTCGGCGATACCGCACGCGCACGCGCACGACTCGCCCTCGTCGCCGACACGTTCGCCGGCCCGACGCGGACGCTGCTCGGCGATCTCCCGGGCGGCGGCTACCGCTACGTCATCGACATGGGTTGCGGACCCGGGTTCACGACCGGCCTGTTCCGCGACGCGATCCCGCACAGCTTCACCACGGGGATCGACTCGTCGGCCGCGATGATCGCGGAGGCGCGCGACCGCGTTCCCGACGCGTTCTTCACCGTCGGCGACGTCACCGCGAAGCTTTCGCTGCCGGCCCACCTCGTGTACGCGCGGCTACTCCTCGGCCATCTCCCCGATCCCGCGGCCGCGCTCGCGCACTGGGTCGCGCCGCTGCGGATCGGCGGACTGATCGTGTGCGAGGAACCGGTGCGCTACCGCAGCGACGACCCGTTGTTCACGCGCTACGAAGCGGCCGTCACCGCGGTGGTCGCGGCACGGGGCGCGACGCTGTGGGCCGGACCGGTGCTCGACCTCGATCCGCGGCAGTGCGAGCGCGTGCTCGACCGGGTCGTGCGAGCATCCGGTGGCGGTCACGCGGGCGGCGGCGATGTTCTGGCGCAACGCGGTCACGTGGGGCGGCGATCCGGATCTCGTCGACGAACTGCGCGAGGTCGAACGCTCCGGTCGTTCGGGCACCGTCATGTGGGAATTGCGCCAGACGGTGTGGAGCAAGGCCGTCGAGTAGGTCGTCGCTACGATCACCCGTGATGGCGGAGGAACCGAACACCGGCGAGCCGTTGCCGTTGCCCTTGCATCGTCAGCTCGGCATGACCGACGACGAGCTGACCGCCGTCGTCGACGAGCTCGGGCGTGAGCCGAATCATCTCGAGCTCGCGATGTATTCGGTCATGTGGTCGGAGCACTGTTCCTACAAGTCGTCGCGCGCGTTCCTCTCGCGGTTCCCCACGGAGGCGCCGTGGGTGCTCGTGGGGCCGGGCGAGGGCGCGGGTGTGGTCGACATCGGCGACGGCCTCGCGATCGCGGTCCGCATCGAGAGCCACAACCACCCGTCCGCGGTCGAGCCGTACCAGGGTGCGGCGACGGGGGTCGGCGGCATCATCCGCGACATCTTCTCGATGGGCGCGCGGCCGATCGCGCTGATGGACCCGCTGCGCTTCGGGTCGCTCGACGATCCCCGCACCCGTTACCTCTTCGAGGGCGTCGTGTCGGGCATCTCCGGCTACGGCAACTCGGTGGGCGTTCCGACCGTCGGCGGCGAGGTCGTGTTCGACGACACCTACCGTGGCAACCCGCTCGTGAACGTCTTCTGTCTCGGCATCCTGCCGAAGGAGCGGCTCGTGCTCGCCCGGGCCGACGGTCCGGGGAACCTCGCGATCCTGCTCGGGTCGTCGACCGGCCGCGACGGCATCGGCGGTGCGAGTGTGCTGGCGTCGCAGTCGTTCGAGGAGGGCGACGAGGCGAAGCGGCCGTCGGTCCAGGTCGGCGACCCGTTCGAGGAGAAGCGGCTCATCGAGGCGTGCCTCGAGCTGCTCGACGCCAAGCTCGCGGTCGGTGTGCAAGATCTGGGCGCGGCGGGCCTGTCGTGCGCGGCGTCGGAGACCGCGGCCAAGGCCGGCGCGGGCATGGACGTCGACGTGGCGCGCGTCGCCAAGCGCGAGCCCGGCATGAATCCGATCGAGGCGATGACGTCGGAGAGCCAGGAGCGCATGCTCGCGATCGTCGAACCGGCGAACGTCGACGCGGTACTCGACCTGGCGCGGCGCTGGGAGATCCGGGCGACGGTCGTCGGACGCGTCACCGACACCGCGCGCTTTCGCATCTACGACGGTTTGTTCGACGCGGTCGGCGTTCCCGGCGAGAACCCCGCGCCGCCGATCGGCGACACGCCGCAGCCGGTCACGTCGGACGCGCCGTCCATCGCGGACGTGCCGGTCGAGAGCCTCGGCGACGGGCCGCTGTACCACCGCCCGGTCGCGCGTCCCGCCGGCCAGGATGCGCTACAGGCCGCGGATCCCGGCCCGCAGCTGCGCGACAAGTTCCCCGCGGGCGCCGACCTCTCGGGGGAGCTCCTCGCGCTGCTCGCGACCCCGACGATCGCCGACAAGACGTGGGTGTCACGCCAGTACGACCACCAGCTGTTCCTCAACACGGTGGCCGGCCCCGGCGCCGACGCGGCGGTGCTGCGCGTGAAGGGGACGACCAAGGCGCTCGCGCTGTCGACCGACGGCAAGGCGCGGTTCTGCCGGCTCGATCCGCGGACGGGCGGCCGGCTCGCGGTCCTCGAAGCGGCGCGCAACGTCGCCTGCTCGGGTGCGCGTTCGATCGCGCTCGTGAACTGCCTGAACTTCGGCAACCCCGAGCACCCCGAGGTGATGTGGCAGTTCTCGGAGGTGGTCGAGGGCATGAGCGAGGCGTGCGAGGCCCTCGGCTTCCCGGTCATCGGCGGCAACGTCAGCTTCTACAACGCGTCGGGCGACGACGACATTCACCCAACCCCGGTCGCGGGGGTGCTCGGCCTGATCGACGAGCTGTCGGAACGGCCGGCTGCGGCGATCGCTGCGCGGGCGACGACGTGGTGGTGCTCGGCGCGGTGCGCCCAGAGCTGGGCGGTTCGGAGTGGGCGGCGGTCGTGCACGGGCTCGACGGTGGTCTGCCGCCCGCGGCCGATCTCGACGGCGCGCGGGCGGTGCACGAGCTGGTTGCAGGCCTGGTGCGCGACGGCGTGCTCGGCGGTGTCCACGACGTGAGTGACGGCGGGCTTGCGGTCGCGCTCGCGGAGATGGCGATCGCAGGCGGGGTCGGCTTCCGGGTCGAGCTCAACTTCGACGGCTGCACGCCCGCGGAGGCGTGCTTCGCGGAGCCGGCGTCGGTGGTCGTGTGCAGCGTCGACCCGGCCCAGACGGCGGCGGTGTGCGGCGCGGCCGCGGCCGCGGGCGTCGCCGCGCGCGTGCTCGGTGTCGCCACCGGCGAGCGGCTGATCGCGACAGGCGCGTTCGACGTCGCGCTCGCCGACGCGACGCACGCCTGGCGCGACGCGCTCCCCGCCTTGATGTCTCGCCCCGGCTGAAACTCCCACCCGCAGAAGAACTCCACCAACAGTTGTCGGAGATGTCAGCGCCAGGTGCGTGAAAACTCCGACAACGGCTCCTGCGACTCGCCGCCGAGTGTCCCCCCCGCGTCGTCAACCGCCGGCAACCACCCCCGCCCGGCGGGCGCCCTCATGGCGATTCGTCGAACGAATCGTTGCGAGGGCGAATGACGACGTGGTGGGCCGGTCGTGGATTCGCCGTGATGTGGTCGGCGAAAGCCGCCGACCGCCGACCGCCGACCGCCGACCGCCGGCACACCGGCTCCGCTCAGAGCAGTCCGTGCGCTTCCATCCAGACGACGACCTCGGCCGCCGACTCCTCGGGCGTGCGCCCCGCCGTCTGCAGCACCAGCTCGGGTGAGAGCGGGGCCTCGTACGGATCCGATACCCCCGTGAACTCCGGGATCTCGCCCGCCCGCGCCTTCGCGTAGAGACCCTTCACGTCCCGGGTCTCGCAGTCCTCCAACGAGGTCGCCACGTGAATCTCGACGAAATTCGAGACCCAGCCCCGCACCTCGTCGCGCACCGAGCGGTACGGCGAGATCGCCGCGGTCACCGAGACCACTCCGTTGCGGGCCAGCACCGACGCGACCCAGCCGATCCGGCGAATGTTGGTGTCGCGGTCGGCCTTGGAGAATCCCAGCCCCGCCGACAGGTGCTCGCGCACCTCGTCGCCGTCGAGCAGCTCGACCTTGCGGCCCCGGTCCCGAAGCGTCGCGACCACGACGTTCGCGATCGTGCTCTTGCCCGCGCCCGACAGGCCGGTGAACCACAGACAGCAACCGGGCAGCTCCACAGCGGCGCAGATTACGGGAAGCTCACGGCCGCGCGCGACGTTGGGCTAAAAGCACTCCACCCGGACCGGAAGACGGTCGCACCCACATGAAATACTGGTGACCTTGGACGCTGAGCTCTCGGGCCCGAAAGACGCGTGCGGAGTGTTCGGCATCTATGCGCCGGGCATGCCCGTGGCTCATCTGTCGTACCTGGGTCTCTACGCCCTGCAGCACCGTGGCCAGGAGTCGGCCGGGATCGCGGTCAGCGACGGGGAGACGATCACGGTCGTCAAGGACATGGGCCTCGTCACCCAGGTCTTCGACGAACGCCGGCTCGCGCCCCTCGAGGGCCATCTCGCCATCGGCCACGTGCGCTACTCCACCACGGGGTCGAGCACGTGGCGGAACGCGCAGCCCGTCTACCGCTCCGTCGCCGACGCCGGGTTCGCCCTCGGCCACAACGGCAACCTCACGAACACCGAGGCGCTGTCGAACGACCTCGGCATGCTGCCCGGCGTCCTCACCTCCGACAGCGAGCTCATCGGCGAGCTGCTCGTCAACGAGTACGGCGACGAGGCCCGCTCCGACGGCCGCGACATGGAGCACACGCTCGAGAAGGTGCTGCCCCGGCTGGCGGGCGCGTTCTCGCTCGTGCTGATGGACGAGGCCCACCTGTTCGGCGTGCGCGACGCGCACGGCTTCCGCCCGCTCGTGCTCGGCAAGACCGAGGGCGGTTGGGTACTCGCGAGCGAGACGGCCGCGCTCGACCTCGTCGACGCGCACTACGTCCGCGACGTCGAACCGGGCGAGATGGTCGCGATCGACGCGGGCGGCGTCCGCTCGATCCGCTTCGCGGAACCGACCCCGAAGCTCTGTCTCTTCGAGTTCGTCTACATCGCCCGGCCCGACACGCAGCTCTACGGCCACAGCGTGCACGCGGCGCGTCAGCGCATGGGTGAGGCGCTCGCGCACCAGGCGCCCGCCCTCGCCGACATGGTGATGCCCGTCCCCGAATCGGGTGTACCCGCCGCGCAGGGATTCGCGCGCGCGTCCGGCATCCCCTACGGCGACGGGTTCGTGAAGAACCGCTACGTCGGCCGTACGTTCATCCAGCCGACGCAGAAGAAGCGCGGCACCGACGTCCGGCTCAAGCTCAACCCTTTGCGCGACAACATCAAGGGCAAGCGCCTGGTCGTCGTCGACGATTCGATCGTGCGCGGCACCACCACGCGCCAGATCATCGCCCTCCTCCGGGAAGCGGGCGCGACCGAGGTGCACTTCCGCGTGTCGTCGCCGCCGTACCGCTGGCCGTGCTTCTACGGGCTCGACACCGGCAAGCGCTCCGACCTGCTCGCGGCCGACATGGAGATCGGCGAGATCGCGCTCTACCTCGGCGTCGATTCGCTCGCGTACCTCGATCTCGACCATCTCGTCGCCGCGACGGAGTCGCCCAGGGAAGCGTTCTGTACTGCGTGTTTCACGGGCGAGTACCCCGTGCCCGTGCCCGAGTACGACACCAAGCTCGTGCTCGAGGCCGAGTCGCGCTCGATCCACGTGCAGGGCACGATTGCCGATCCCGCGTCCGCCGAGCGCGCGTGAGCACAGCCGACCGCAAGCTGACCTACTCGGGCGCGGGCGTCGACATCGCCGCGGGCGAGAAGGCGGTCGAGCTCGTGAAGGCGCACGTCCGCTCTACGTTCCGGCCCGAGGTCGTGGGCGACATCGGCGGCTTCGGCGGACTGTTCGCGGTCGACTGGAAGCGCTTCCGCGATCCGCTACTCGTCTCGTCGACCGACGGTGTCGGCACGAAGTCGCTCGTCGCCCGGCTCGCGAACCGGCGCAACACGATCGGCATCGACTGCGTGGCGATGTCGGTCGACGACATCGCCGCGCAGGGCGCGGAACCGCTGTTCTTCCTCGACTACATCTCGATCGGCAAGCTCGTGCCCGAGGAGATCGAAGAGATGGTCTCCGGGGTCGCGGAAGGTTGCCGCCGCGCCCGTTGCGCGCTCCTCGGCGGCGAGATGTCGGAACACCCGGGCGTGATGGACCCGGGCGAGTTCGATCTCGTCGGATTCGCGGTCGGCGTGGTGGAGCGCAGTGAGGTGCTCCCGCGCGACGTGCGGGCCGGCGACCGCATCATCGGGTTCGCGAGCCCGGGGCTGCGTTGCAACGGCTACTCCCTCGCGCGCGCCGCGCTGCTCGACCGCGCCGGGATGCCGCTCGACGGACCGGCCTGGCCCGGCTCGCACCAGTCACTGGCCGAGGTGCTGCTCGAGCCGAGCGTCATCTACGCGCCCGCGATGATGGAGCTCACCCGGAAGGTCGCGGTGCACGCGTTCGCGCACGTCACCGGAGGCGGTATTCCCGGCAACCTCGCACGCGTGCTGCCCGAACGGTGCGACGGTGTCGTGTGGCGCGGCACCTGGGAAGAGCCGCGGGTGTTCTCCGAGATCCAGCGCGCGGGCGGCGTCCCCGACGACGAGATGCAGCAGGTCTTCAACCTCGGCGTGGGCATGCTGGCGGTCGTCACGGGCGACACCGCCGAGCGCGCCGTCGACGTCGTGCGGGCCGGCGGCCACGACGCCTGGATCGTCGGCGAGATCGTCGACGGCCACGGCCGGGTCCACGTCGAGTCCCGCTGAATCCCTGGTCAGGCCACGTGCCTGGGCCCGAGGCCGGTCCGGACGGGCCTTTGGGACATTTCGTCTGATCCCAGACACGTTGTCCTAGAATGGAACTCGACGTTCGCTCCCGGTAACGACCCAGTCACACTGGAGTCTTCGCAGTCGCCCACATCGAGCCGATGGTGTACAGACGACAGCTCGGAGCGAAGGTCCCGAATCCGTGCAAACGGTTCCGGGGTGACGTCAACAGTCTCGTGCTGACGCAAGGGTCGCGGGTGCCGAGTTCGACTCCCGGCAGCGGGGGCGGACGAGAGAACGGATGATCTCGATGGAAAAGGCGGAGGCCATGGAAGCCCACGACGACGAAACCCTGTTGACTCCTTCGGAGGTCGCAGCGATGTTCCGGGTCAACCCGAAGACCGTGACCCGATGGGCCCGGGCCGGGAAGATCTCGGCGATCCGCACGCTCGGCGGACACCGGCGGTTCCGCGCCAGCGAGATCCGGCAGTTCCTCGAGAACGTCGAAGAGGCCGACACCGCCTGACGCACCGTCGTCGGCGGTATCCACGCAGCCGCGTGGGAGACGCCGCACCTCGGTCGATCCGACTGTTCCGGCAGGGACTTCCGCCTCTACGTCGCGCGCGCCGCCATCCGTACGGTCGCAGTGGACCGGTGCCCCGTCGGCGCGCCCTCGGAGAGGACCTCGGATGAATGTGGTGACGCTCGCCCGATGGCAGTTCGGGATCACGACCGTCTACCACTTCTTGATGGTGCCGCTCACGATCGGACTCGCGCTCGTCGTGGCGTGGTTCCAGACCTGTTGGTACCGCACCGGCGACGACGCCTATCTCCGGCTCACGAAGTTCTTCGGGAAGCTGTTCCTCATCAACTTCGCGATGGGTGTCGTCACGGGCATCGTGCAGGAGTTCCAGTTCGGGATGAACTGGGCGTACGTACTCGCGCTTCGTCGGCGACGTGTTCGGAGCGCCGCTCGCGATGGAGGCACTCGTCGCGTTCTTTCTGGAATCGACGTTCGTCGGGCTGTGGATCTTCGGTTGGGACCGGCTCTCGCCGAAGCTGCATCTCGCCACCATCTGGGCCGCCGCGATCGGCACGACGTTGTCGGCGTATTTCATCGTCGCCGCGAACTCGTGGATGCAGCATCCGGTCGGGGTGCGGTTCAACCCGACGTCGGGCCGGGCCGAGCTCATCGACATCTGCGAAGGTGCTCACCAACTCGACGACGCTCGCCGCGTACCCACACGTCATCGCGGTGCACTGCTCACGGCCGGCCGTGTTCGTCGGCGGGATCTCGGCGTGGCTGTGCTCAGAGCCGTGATCGAGTGCCCGATGCCGTGGACCGACGTCGGACGTCTGCAAGGCGCTGCGCGTGCGGGATCGTGGCTGACGTTCGTCGCCGGCATCGGCGTCGCGGTGAGCGGCACATCCAGACCCGGCTGATGTTCGAGCAGCAACCGATGAAGATGGCGTCGGCCGAGGGGCTCTGCAACAGCCGAGAAGGGCGCGGGCCTTTCCGTCTTCGACCGTCGGCAACGTCCGGGCCGGAGTGCGACGTCCGCAGCTTCGTGATCCCCAAGGGACTGTCTCTGCTGGCGACCGACAACACCGAATCCAGAGATCAAGGGCGTGAAGGAGTTGAACGCCGAGTACCACAGCCAAGTACGGTCGCCGGCGACTACCGGCCCAATCTCGTTCGATCACCTACTGGGGCTTCCGATTGATGATCCTCTTCGGCGCCTCGCCTCCTTCGGCGCCGTCGTCGCGCTGGTGGCTGACCCGCAAGGGTCGCGAGCTCCCACGGCGGCGCTGGCTGCGGCCGGCGACGCTCGCGGTCATCGCCACGCCGTTCCTGGCCAACATCTTCGGTTGGGTCTTCACCGAGATGGGACGCCAGCCCTGGGTCGTGGCGCCCAACCCCAAGGGCATCCCCGAGGTCCGCCTGCTGACGAAGAACGCCGCGTCCGCGAGCGTGTCGAGCTGGACGGTCGCCACGACGCTCGTCGGGTTCACGCTCGTCTACGCGGCGTTGATGGTGGTCGAGGTCGGGCTGCTGCGGCGCTACATCTCCGCCGGTCTCGCCGCTGCCGCCCCGCCGGCGACGTGAAGGGCCGAAGGACCCGATCGGCACGACGGGGTCATGCCCGTCGACGCGACGACGATTCCAACCGACGAGTCGGAGGGCCAGCCGCTGGCCTTCGCGTACTGAAGGGCGCCGCTATGGAGCTCACGACGTTCTGGTTCATCCTGATCGCCGTCCTCTGGGTCGGCTACTTCTTCCTCGAGGGATTCGATTTCGGCGTCGGCATGTTGTTGTTCCCGCTCGGGTCGCAGCGAGGTCGATCGGCGGGTGATGATCAACACCATCGGTCCGGTCTGGGACGGCAACGAGGTGTGGCTCCTCACCGCCGGTGGCGCGACGTTCGCCGCGTTCCCCAACTGGTACGCCACCCTGTTCTCCGGCTTCTACCTGGCGCTGTTCCTGATCCTGATCGCGCTGATCGTGCGCGGTGTCGCGTTCGAGTTCCGGGGCAAGGTCGACGACGAACGGTGGCGGGCACGGTGGGACCTCGCCATCGCCGTCGGCTCATGGGTGCCCGCAGTCCTGTGGGGCGTCGCCTTCGCGAACATCGTCGCCGGCGTGCCGATCAACGAGGCCGGCGACTTCACCGGCACGCTGCTCACGCTCCTCAACCCGTTCGGTCTCCTGGGAGGCGTGGTGACGGCGTCGCTGTTCGCCCTGCACGGCGCCTACTTCCTCGCCCTCAAGACCGAAGGCGAAGTCCGCGACGCGGCCCGCGCGACCGCCCGCCGGGTCGCACCGGTCACGATCGGCGCCGGCGCAGCGTTCCTGCTCTGGAACCAGATCGCCCGAGGCGCCGCATGGACGTGGATCACCGTCGCCGTCGCGGCCGTCGCGCTCGTGGCCGGAGCCGCGAGCGAGCGCCTCGAGCGGGACGGATGGGCGTTCATCGCGACCGGGCTGGCGATCGCTGCCGCGGTCACGTCACTGTTCGGATCGCTGTTTCCCAACGTCATGCCGTCCACCACCTCGGCGGCCTACAACCTGACCGTGCACAACGCCTCGTCGACGCCCTACACGCTCGAAGTGATGACCTGGGTCGCGGTGATCGATGACACCGGTCGTGCTGCTCTATCAGGGCTGGAGCTACTGGGTGTTCCGCCAGCGGGTCGGCCGGCGCCACATTCCCGCAGTGCGCGTGCCCGGCGGAGCCTGACACGCGATGACCGGCGCCGACCGCGACGCGCGCCGGGGCCCGCTCGACCGGCGGATCCTGGCCTTGAGTGGCGGCGCTGCGCACACATCTGACGGTCAGCGCGCTGATGGCGGCGGTCGTCGCCGCGGCCGTGCTCACGCAAGCCGAATCCGTCAGCCGGTTGCTGCCACGACTGGTCGCGGGGGACGGCCACGCGGTCGGGTTGCTGGCGGGCTGGCTGGTCGTCGTCGGCGCGGCGCGGCGGGCGCGGCTGCGATCACCGAGTGGTCGGCCGCCCGATCGCTGGTCGCCACACGCTCGGCGGTGCGGGCCAACGTGCTCGACCGGCTCGGCGCCGTGCGGCCCGACGCACGATCCGACCTCGGGCCCGCCGCGTGCCGCCGCGCTGACCACCACCGCGATCGACGCGCTCGAACCGTGGGTGCGGTCCTACCTTCCCGGCCTCGTCCTCGCGGTCGTCGTGCCCCTCGCGGTCGGGCTGCGGATCCTGAGCGTCGACCTGTGGTCGGCCGCGATCCTCGTCGTCGTGGTGCCACTGATCCCGGTCTTCATGATCCTGATCGGCATGGCCACCGAGACCCGGGCCGCGTCGCAGTGGGCGGCGTTGCAGCGACTGGCCGGACGCTTCCTCGACGCCCTCACGGGGATGGCCACCCTGCGGCTGTTCGGCCGGGCCGACGCGCAGGTCGAACGCGTGCGGGCCGTCACCGAGCGGTATCGGCACGCGACGATGCGCACGCTGCGCGGTCGCGTTCTTGTCGGCGCTCGTATTGGAAGTGCTCGCCACGATGTCGGTGGCGCTCGTCGCGGTCTCGCTCGGCATCCGGCTGACCGAAGGCGGGCTCGACCTGCGGACCGCGCTGCTCGTGCTGCTGCTCGCGCCCGAGTGTCTCTTGCCGATCCGGCGGGTGAGTGCCGCGTTCCACGCCGCGGCCGCCGGCGCCGACGCCGCGACCGATGTCGGCGTCGCGCTCGCGCTCCCGATCCGTGCCTGCGGCGACGCGACGCTGCCCGCGATCGGGACGCTCACGGCGTCGGGCGTGACCGTCGTCGATCCGGTGCGCGGCTGTCGCCTCAGTCCGGTCAGCGTCTCGGTGAGCCCGGGCCGGCTCGTGGTCGTCACCGGCCCGAGTGGGGCCGGGAAATCGACGCTGCTCGATCTCCTGCGCGGCGCGCTCGCCCCCGACACCGGGCGGGTGGCGTTGGGATCGGTGGCGGTCACCGACTTTCCGGTCGACGTCGCGGCCGCGCGCGATCGCATGGGTGCCCCAGGCGCCCGATCCCCTCGGCGCGAACGTGGCGGCGTCGGTCGCGATCGGGCATCCACCCGGCCCGCTGACGGAGGCGGCCGTGGCGCTCGCGCTGGACCGGGTCGGCCTCGCGTCGGTGGCCTCGCTCGCGCCCGATCAACTCTCCGGGGGTCAACTCCGCCGGGTCGCGCTCGCCCGGGCGTTGACCGGGGTCAACCTCGGCTCCGTCCGGTTCTTGTTGATCGACGAACCGACCGCCCAACTCGACGAGTCGACCGCGGACGCCGTCGTCCGCGCGCTCCGATGGGCGGCCGACTCCGGTGTCGGTGTGCTCGTCGCGACCCACGACCACACGCCGGCCGCGGTCGCGGACACATGCGTCGCCATCGACGCGCCGCCGGCGACCGGGCCGACCGGCGAGCACCTCGTCTCGTCGAGCCCGCGGGCGTCGGGGTCACGCGCCCTCCCCGGCGCCGGGCGCACCGATGCACCGGTCGCACCGGCCGCCCGGCCCGACGAGGTCGACTCGCGCGGCGCGTTGCGCTGGGTGTTCGGGCAGGCGCGCCCGCACCGCCGGCGGATGATCGGGGCGCAGGCGCTCGGGGTGATGGCGGAAGCGTGCACCATCGGGCTCGCGGGGACGGCGGCGTGGCTGATCGTCCGCGCGGCCGAGTTGCCGTCGTTCGCGTCGCTCGCCGTCGCCGCGGTCGCGGTCCGGGCGTTCGCGCTCGGCAAAGGGGTGTTCCGCTACGGCGAACGTCTCGGGTCGCACGATGCGACGCTGCGCCTCCTCGCCGACCTGCGCGCCACGGTGGTGCACCGCCTCGCCCGCCTGGCGCCGACCGGACTCGGCCGGACCGGACGCGGTGACCTGCTCTCCCGGCTGGTCGACGACATCGACCGGCTCCAGGACCTGTTCCTGCGGGTGCTCGGTCCCTTCGTTTCCGTCCTCACGGTCGCGGCGGGAGCCGTGGTCGGTCGCGATGCTGCTCGATCCCGCGGCCGGAGGCGCCCTCGCGCTCGCGGTCGCTGCTCGTCGGTGTCGCGCTCCCATTCGTCGCGTCATCGGCGCGCGACGCGGCGCGCAGTGACGCGACCGCGGCCGTGCGCGGCGAGCTGGCCTGCGCAACCGTCGACCTGGCCGAGCACGTCGAGGAGCTCGTGGCGTGCGGCGGCGAAGGACAATGGCGGGCCCGGATCGAAGACGCGGCCGGCCGGCTCGACGTGCTCGAGCGGCGCCAGGCGCGCACCACGTCGCTCGTGACCGCGATCGCCACGGCCGCGCCCGCGCTGGGCGCGGCCGCCGTCGTCGCCGTGACCGGCCCCGCGCCGGGGATCTCTGGGCCCGGCGCTCGGAGTTCTCGTCCTGCTCCCGTTGGCCGTGCTCGAGCTGACGGGCCTGCTGACGGTCGCGGGCGACGCGCTCGCACGCGTCGAAGCCGCCGCCGCGCGTGTGTTCGCGCTCGTCCGCACCGCGGACCCGGTGACGGAACCGCGCCGCCCCGTGCCGCTCCCGGCCCACCGCGACATCTCGCGCCAAGGAGTCGCGCTCGAGGGAGTCGCGCTCGCCTGGCCCGATTCGAACGTCGTCGTCGCGGGCGTCGACTTCCGGCTCGATGGCGGGCAGCGCGCGGTCGTCACCGGTCCGAGCGGCGCGGGGAAGTCGACGCTCGCCGCCGCGCTCGTCCGCTTCCTCGATCCGGTGACCGGTGCGTATTCCGTCGGCGGCGTCCCCGCCGCCGACCTCGGTGGTGACGAGGTCCGTCGCGCCGTCACCTGGTGCGAGCAGAATCCGTGGTTCGCCGACACGACGATCGCCGACAACCTGCGCATCGCCCGTCCGGCGGCGACCGACGAGCAGCTCTGGGAAGCCCTGGGCGTGGTCCATCTCGACGGCTGGGCCCGCCGCCTCCCCGACGGACTCGAGACCCGGCTCGAACGGGACGCCGGCGCGATGAGCGGCGGCGAACGGCAACGACTCGCGCTCGCCCGGGCGTTACTCGGCGGTCAGCAGGTGATCGTGCTCGACGAGCCGACCGCGCACCTCGACGACGCGACCGCGCACGCGGTGCTCGCCGATCTGCTGACGGCGACCGCGGATCGTGCGGTCGTCGTCATCGCGCACGGTGACACGGCCCGCGGGATCGGGCCCGAGTACCGGATCGAACCCACCGCCGACGGGCCGTCGACATGGCGGTCGGTGCGGGGAACGCGTTGGTGGCCGGGACCGGCGTCGATCCGGTGACCTTGCGCTTTTCAGGCGCACGCTCTGCCAACTGAGCTACCCGGCCGGGGTTCTGGCCGGCTGATGCCGGCCAGCTTGCACGCTTACGAGCTTACGAGCGGTCCTGACGGGATTTGAACCCGCGGCCTCCGCCTTGACAGGGCGGCGTGCACTCCAAACTGCACCACAGGACCAGGTTTCCTTCTGCGCACCCCCAGGGGAGTTCGAATCCCCGTTACCGCCGTGAAAGGGCGGCGTCCTAGGCCACTAGACGATGGGGGCTCGGTCTTCACCGGAGGGGTACAGGGTAGCAGCCGGTCGCTACGGTTTGCCCGTGCGGAAGCGGCGCCCGGGGCGCGACGACGAGCGACGACCCGGCGGGCGCTCCGCTCGATCGTGGTCGCCGTCATCGGTGTGCTCGTCGTCGCGTTGCTGCTCGCGGGGTGCAGCACGGTCAGCGATTCCAAGCCGGAGAAGTCGGGCCGGCCGCTCGAATGCACGTTCATCGCGAAGCTCGACAGCATCGCGAACACGGTGGCCAAGGCCGACGTGCACGACCCCGACACGTTCGACGCAACACTGCAGACCGCGGTGCGCGACTACGTCTCCAACGTCCATCAGCTGCGGGCCATCGCGCCCGACGACCTGCGTGCGAGCCTGGCCCGGGTCGAGGCCGACGTGCAGCAGCTCCGGTTCGATGCCGCGGTCAGGGATCGCGCGCCGCTCGACGCGTACGCCGCGCGCGAGTGCGGGCGGGTCGCGTCGACCGTCGAGCACGTCGAGCGGCGCGGGCGGGTCGACCACGACCTCGTCGGTGCCGAACGGCGCGACCACGACGACGAGCACTTCCGGCGGCTGATCGCCGCCGGCCGGCCGCACCGCGCTCCGGTGCACGTGCGCCCGAACGGCCCGCGTGCGAGCATGCCCGGCCGAGGAGGACGACATGGCTGGTACCGATTCCGAGTCGCGGGCCGCGCTGCGCGGCCTGATCGCGCTGTTGCAGGAGATCGACGACCGTTATCTCGGCGAGGAGTGGAGCGCGGACGCGTTCGGCGACCTGCCCGACGGGTTCCGCCAGATCGCGTCGCTGCTCGAGGGCGGGCTGCACCTCGCGTTCGAGCTCGATCCCGAGCGCCCTTCTTCCGGCGGATCGTGACGCGGGCGCGCAAGATGCTCGGCGACAACGCCGACGCGATCTACTACACCGCGCCGATCCGTTCCGACCGCGCGTATCGCGTCACCGGCAACCTGGCCGGGTCGGTGTACCTGTCGTTCACGGTCGAGAAGGACGCCGGCGAGGGCGGGTACAGCACCGAGACCGCGGGCGTGCTGAACGACCACGAGTTCGACATCGCGCCCGACGGCAGCTTCGAGGTGTTCTTCGGCGGCGAACCGCGACCGAAGAACTGGCTCGGGCTCGTCGACGGCGCGGGCGAGCTCATCGTCCGCTGCTACTTCGAGGAGCCGACGCCGACCGCGGCCGATACCACGCGCATGGTGCCGCTGACGATCGAGCCGGTCGAGCCGGTCGGTCCGCCCGCGCCGTGGGACGACGCGTCGGTCGCGGCCGGCCTGCGGCGGGTGACGTCGTTCGTGCGGTCGCGCACGCTCGATCAGCCGAAGCCGGGCGAGCGCGTGCAGCCGACGTGGGTGTCGACGACGCCGAACGTGTTCCCGCCGCCCGAGCTGCCGGGCACGTTCGCGTTCGCGGCCGCCGACGCCGCGTACTCGATGGCGCCCTATCTGCTCGCGCCGGACGAGGCACTCGTCATCACCGGGCGCTGGCCCGAGTGCCGGTTCGCGAGCGTCGCGCTCTGGACGCGCTACCTGCAGACCTACGACTACGCGCACCGCAGCGTGAGCCTCAACCGCGCGTCGACGACGCTCGAGCCCGACGGGTCGTTCCGCATGGTGCTCGCGCACGCGGACCCGGGCGTGCCCAACTGGATCGACACCGAGGGCAGGGGCTTCGGGATGATGTTCTGGCGGTTCTTCCTGCCCGAGGGCGAGGTCGAGACGCCGCAGGCCACCGTGGTGAAGTTCGGTGACGTGAAGCTCGCGGACGTGAAGTGAGCGCCGCCGACCTCGGCGTCGAGCGCGCGCTCGACGAGGCGTCCGCGCAGACCGGCCTCACCGATCTCGGTGACGACTCGTGGCAGGACGGGCTGGCCCGCCTGGTCGATTCGCTGCGCGACGAGGCCGTGCTGAACGAGTTGGGCGCCGCGCTCGTCGGCGGTGAGATCACCGGATACCTCGCCGATCGCATGCGGATCGTCGCGTACCGCAAGGAGCATCCCGAGATCGCCGGTGTCGATGTCGTGCCGCCGATCGTGATCGTCGGGCAGGGCCGCACGGGCACGACGATCCTGCACGACCTCTTGGCCCAGGACCCGGCGAACCGCGTGCCGCTCACGTGGGAGGTCGACCGGCCCGTCCCGCCGCCCGAGGCCGCGACCTACGACACCGACCCGCGCATCGCCGAGGTCGACGCGACGCTCGAGGGCGTCGACCTGGTGCTGCCGGGCTTCAAGAAGATGCACCCGATGGGCGCGCAGCTGCCGCAGGAGTGCGTGCGCATCACCGCGTCGGATTTCCGCAGCATGATCTTCCCGACCCAGTACCGCGTGCCGTCGTACACGCGCTGGTTGCTCGACGAGGCCGACATGCGGCCCGCGTACCGCTGGCACCGCACGTTCCTCGAGCACCTGCAGTCGAAGGCGCCCGACGCAGCGCTGGGTGTTGAAGTCGCCCGGGCACGTGTGGGCGCTCGACGCGCTGGTCGGCGAGTACCCGAACGCACTGCTGGTGCAGACGCACCGCGACCCGTTGCGGATCATCGCGTCGCTGTCGTCGCTGGTCGCGCGGCTGCGCTCGCTGGCGAGCGACGAGACGTCGATCCCCGCGGCCGCGGCCGACTTCGCCGACCGGATCATCGACGGGCTCGACCGTTCGGTGACCGCGCGCGAGAACGGCACGGTGCAAGCCGGATCGCGTCGTCGACGTGCAGTTCCGCGAGTTCATGGCCGACCCGTTCGCGACGATCCACACGATCTACGAACGCCTCGGGCTGGAGCTCGAGCCCGCGGCGGAGAAGCGGATGCGGGCGTTCCTCGGGGACAACCCGCAGGACAAGCACGGCATTCACACGTACACGTTCGCGGAGACCGGACTCGACGAAGGCGAGCTGCGCGACCATGCCCGGCGGTACCAGGACTACTTCGACGTCCCGAGCGAACCGCTCGGCTGAGCGCGAACCCGTGTACGTTCGCCGGGATCAGACGTGGATCGGGAGGTCTCGGGGTGGGCGTTCTAGGACTGCACAGGCGAGGGCGCGTCTTCGTCGGGTTCGGACTGGTGTCGGTCTTGCTGCTCGCCGCGTGCGGTGGGGGCGGGAGCTCGAAGGGATCGTCGGACACGACCGCGCCCGGCGGCGGCGACACCGCGACCAACATCACCACGAGCACCGTCGCCGGCGGCGGCAATGGTCAGTGCTTTCAGTTGCCGGGCAAGCAGACCGCGAAGGTGCGGTTCGTGAACCTCTTCACCAACTCGACCTATCCGAGCGGCGACATCGAGGTCCGGCAGGGCTTCAGCGCCACCGACGCGTGCGGGAAGAAGCTCGCGACCGTGAAGTACGGCGAGGCCAGCGACTACATCGACGTGACCGCGTCCGACGAGTCCGGCAACTGGGAGATGACCGCGTACCCAGCGGGCTCGACCGACGAAGAGCACCGATCATCTCGCAGAGCGAGACGTGGAAGGGCGGCGAGCAGGTCACCATGATCGTGATGGGTCAGGACCCGTCGTCGGGCAACGGTGCGAGTGCCGGCGGCGACCAAGTCTTCTTCGAGAAGCCGATCACCGACCTCAACCCCAGTACGAATCCCGCCCCCGGGAAGGGACTGATCATCATCGCGGCGGCGGCGGTGCAGTACGTGGCGGCCAAGGACGCGGCCTGGGTCGCCGGCATCGCGGGCCAGACCAAGTGCCTCACCGCCGTCGGCGACACCGACCCGAACACGAGGACGAACATCGGCGGGACGTCGCTGGTGCCGTACCAGGTCACCCCGGGAACCGTCAGCGTGTCGCTGTTCAAGGGCGATCCCGGCACGTGCACCGGCACGGCCGACATCGGCCCGGCCTCGGTCGACGCCACCGACGGGTCGCGCACGCTCGTGCTCGCCTACGGCCCCGACGCGACCCACTTCAAGCTGCTCGCCCTCCCTGTCGCATCCTGACGCGACGGCGGAGTATCGGTCGGCCGAAGCTCCGGACGGTCGCGTAACCTCGCGGCCGCGGGCCGCTGGCGCAATTGGCAGCGCGACGGACTTTTAATCCGCAGGTTCCGGGTTCGAGTCCCGGGCGGCCCACCACATTGACCTGCGCAGATGCACGGGTCGTCGACGTTTTCGAGGTGCCGGATCGGCTCGTTGCAAACCTGCTGCAAACGTCAGGTGCCGAGCACCTGCCCGAGCTTCTGCGTCACGACGTCGAGGTCGTCGTCGGTCACGTGTGTGTACGTGCTCAACGTGAAGCCGACGGAGGCGTGACCGAGCAGCTTCGAGGTGACCTCCGGTCGGTTCCGGCTCGCTGCGAGGGCCGTTGCGACAGCGTGGCGAAGGTCGTGGAGGCGGGCGCCGGGGACTCCTGCCGCCGTGATGATCCGCGACGCGGCATGCGTGTAGGTCGAGGGATCGATCGGCGCTCCGTCACCACGGTCGCATACGACCTGCTTGTCGCTGACGCGGATGCCGAGGCGAAGGAGACGCTGTGCTTGCTCGGCGCGATGTTTGCGCAGCCGGTCGACGACCTGCGGAAGTAGCGGCACGGACCTCACGCCGTGAGAAGTCTTCGGCGGAACGAACTGCCATTCCTTGTTGACCCGCTGCAGCGACGAGACGATGCGCACGCGTGCTCGGTCGAGGTCGACGTTCCCCCACGTGATCGCGAGGACCTCGCCCCGTCGTGCGGCCGTCGTAGCGCTGAGGAGTATCGGTACCTCCCACGGTGTGCCTCGGGCGGCTTCGATTATCGCGGCGAGCTCGTCGGGTGAGGGGACGTGCAGGTCGGGAGACTTCTTGGCCGGCGCTTCGGTAGCTCGCACCGGATTTGCGGCGACGAGTTGCCACCTCACTGCCTGGGCGAAGGCCGCAGACATCGCGGCCCGCGGCATGAGCGACAGTTCGGGGTGCACGGCCTCGGCTGGTCATGTCATCGAGCACAGCCTGCACGTGCGCTGGTCGTACCTTCCGCAGCTGCATCATTCCGATCTTCGGCAGGACGTGGTCCCTCATCAGCTGCCGGTACGAACGGACGGTCCGCTCCCGGACACGCCCTTGCGTTTCGAGATGGGTCAGCCAACGTTCCGTGATGAATTCGCGTACTGCGATCTCCGAAGGGAACGGGTCCTCACCGTCGTCGAGCAGATGCAGGCGCTTCCGCAACTCGCGTTCGGCTTCTGCTTTCGTCGAGAATCCGCTCACCCATCGCTGACGCCGCTTGCCTGTGACGCTGTCGCGGTCGAGCTCGACGACGAACGCCCACAGCCTCCCTCGCTTTCGGACGTGGCCCCTCATGAGATTCCTCCCTTTGGCGAACTGGCGGATGGTCACGGTGGCGTCGGCGGGGCTGATTGCGGCCCGCGTTCGCGGAAGAGCGCGGCGCGCTCGGGAAGGCTGCGGTCAGGGTATGGCCCGGCTGCGACATCGGCGAGCGACGAAGGCGTCAAGCTCGGTAACGGGGACGCGAACGGCCCGACCGATGTGGACGACGTCGATCTCTCCGGCGGCGACGAGCTCGTACATCGTCGTGCGTCCGATGGACAGCACGCGTGCCGCCTCGACGATCGTCAGCAGCAGCACACCGTCTGGCCGCTCGGTCCTCTCCTGCGCGTTTTCGCTCATGCACTTGATAAGCGCGCTGCGATCGTCGAAACGCGACAAGGAAATCGCGACCAGAGCGAGAATCACACACGTTGCATCCTGATGCCGTCGCCGCCGAAAACACCCTCGCGAAATGGCTGCACGAACTTGCATTCGACGAATCGCGGCGCACCTCTCGGCGAATCGGTCTCCCGTCGAACCGCCGACGCTCAGACCGTCTGCACGGTCCCCGACGACCCCCTGCTGGAGCTCAGGCAAGCGCCTCGTTGAAGCCTCAAGTTTCGAGGCCCGAGACCCCGTACAAGATCGCCACAGACTTGCCGGTTCCGCTAACGGCGGAACCAGGCTGACCCCCCGCCGGGATCGAACCGCGATCTCCCATGCCACAGCGACGGCTCGAGCTCGCCCAAACGTGCCGGCTCCGAACGGGCACGTGCGGGGCCGAACGACCGAATGTGCAGACACCCGTCAAGACCTCCGATGCGCGCCCGGGGCTTGACGGAGGTCTGCACGCTCGGTCTGCACGCGAGACGTTCATCTCAACGTGGCCACCGTGAGGCGCTCGCTCGGGCGGCCGGACGCGGACTCGATCGCCGGGGTCGCAGCCGGTCTCTACACTTGTGCCTATGAGCGTGACTGTCGAGCTGCCAGACGAAGCGTTGGCTCGGCTCCGAGCTGAAGCAACCCGCCGCGGGGTCAGCATCGACACCGTGATCGCCGAGTTTGCCGCTCAGCTCCCCTCCGGTGCCCGTGTACCCGCGAAACGGAAGCTCGGGTTCGTGGGGATGGGAGCATCGAGTTCAGGTCGGGCAGCCCGCGACACCGACGAGATGCTGGCCGAGGGTTTTGGCCGCGACTGATCGGTGCTGATCGTCGATACCGGCGTGCTGCTCGCAGCCGCTGACAACGCGGACCCCGACCATGAGTCGTGCGCCAGGCTCCTCGAAGACGAGACCGGTCCGCTCGTGACGACCGCGCTCGTGATCGCCGAGACCGCGTACCTCGTCGGTCGCCAGCTCGGTGCCCGCGCCGAAGCGCAGTTCTTTCGTGCGATCGCCGACGGCGACGTGCATGTCGAGACCCTCACCGCAGCCGACGATCGCCGCATCGCCGATCTCGTCGAGCGCTACGCCGACCTACCTCTCGGCGGCACCGACGCCAGCCTCATCGCCATCGCCGAACGACTCGACCAGAGCCGCATCGCGACTCTCGACCGCCGCCACTTCACCGTCGTGCGGCCCGAACACGTCGACGCGTTCGAACTGATCCCCTGACCCGACCACCGCGGCCCGAGAGACTCAACGCGTGACCGCCGGCATCCGGCCACTCACCGGCGCGGGCATCCCGTCCGCAAGTTCAAGGACCGTCGGGCACGTCATTGACAGGGCCTCTCGAGCGAACAACGACGAGCCCAGTCCCACTGGCAGTTACGCCGCTCTCGGCCTTCGCTGTGGAAGAGTCATGTCGTGCTCTCATCGTCACGGTGCCTGGCTGGGACGCTGTTGATGACCGATCCCATGGATGTGGTGGGCCGACTCGTGAACCTTGCCCGGTGGGACGAGGCTGCTCCGTTGCATGCGCAGAGCGCGCGCTGTATGACCTGGAGGGCTTCAGGGCGGGTCGGGACGACATTCGACCGTTCGAGCACGACGAACTCGGCTCAGTGGAGGGCCGAGAGCTGCTGCACCTGCAATGTCACATCGGCACGGACACGCTCTCATGGGCTCGTCACGGCGCACGTGTCAGCGGCCTCGACTTTTCGCCGAACGCAATCGAGATCGCACGGACACTCGCCGCTGAATGTGACATCGACGCGGAGTTTTGGTGCGCCGACGTGTACGACTCGGTCGACGCGGTCGGCGGGCGCAAGTTCGACATCGTCTACACCGGGATCGGCGCACTCGGTTGGCTCCCTGATCTGCACGCTTGGGCACAGGTCGTCGCCAACCTCCTGCGGCCCGATGGTGTGCTGTACCTCGTCGAGATTCATCCCCTCGTCGTCGGAATGGTCCGTGACGGCCGGACGCTAGAGCTGGACATCTTCGAGGCTGACTTCGTGCGTTGGGACGAAAAAGGGGGCACCTACGCTGCGCCTGACGCCGTCATGGAGCACAGCACCTCGTACGAGCGCGTCCACGCCCTCAGTGAGGTCATCACAGGCGTATTAGACGCTGGTCTCACGCTCGAACTGCTCCACGAGCAGTCCTACACCAATGCTCCGTGGCCGTGGACCGATCGCAGTGACGACGGCTACTACCGGCTGCCCGCAGGATGGCCGCGCTTCCCGCTCACCTACTCATTGCGAGCCCGACAGTCCGGCCGTGCGACGAGCGCGTAGCGGCAGTGTTCCGGTGATCGGCACTCCCCGCGACGATCGTCGGTCGAGGTAGTCGGGGTGGCGATGCGTTGGTTACCGGACGACCGCCCGAAGGGCGCTATTCGCCATGTGGCACGCCTGCCTCGCCAGAGCCGGACGGGCTCGGTCGACGCCCGGAGTGCAAACGGATTGCAAACGCCCGAGCGAAAAACGGCGGCCGAGTGCGAACCGAGGCGAACGGATACCCGCAGATCAGCGCACGTTCGCGAATCACGACGGACGGTGACCGATCACCCCAAGAACAACTTTTAATCCGCAGGTTCCGGGTTCGAGTCCCAGGCGGCCCACTCTCTGACCAGGGGATATAGCTAGCGATCCGAACGCGGACACGAGCCGGCCGCCCTTCCCGTTTCGGCGTTGCGTCACGCTTCGGGCAGTAGCGGACCCGAATGTCGCGGGATTGTTACGGATTCCGCGCGGCCGTGTCATGAAACTGGCTAATGCTCGACCGCGGTCGTTGGCACAATGGCCTACAGGCTGACGTCGATGCGTTCGCATTCATGCGGACGGCTCGCTCATCGCTTCGGTCGTTGTGCGCGGTGGTGTGGTCAAGAGCAGGGGTCGGCCGTCGGGAAGCAGTGAGCCGAAGTTGCTCGCGAGTTCGTTTTCCGGATGGGTCGGTGCAGAACTAGTCAGCCGGATCTTGCGGTTCGGGAGATTGCGTGGAGGGGTGGGGGCTTCGATGCCGGACGCGACGCCGATGTTTCGTTCCCGGAGGTCGGTCACGCGCCGTTTGATGGTCGGTACCGCCTTTGTCCTCGTCGTTGCGCTCGTAACCACGGGCGTGTGGGTCGGGTCGTCCAGCCCTGCGCAGGCCGCGAGTAGTTGCGACTGTGCTGCTGCCAGAGCGAAGGTCGAGTCCCTCAAGGCACAGGAAACCCAGCAGCAAATGCTTGTCGATCAGATCAACTCGCTGCGGAGCCAGCGAACCACAATCAACCAACAGCTGAAGGCGCTGCAGCAACAGTGGCGAGCGGTAGGAGACAAACTAGATGCGCTACGTCGCGTCCGCAGCCTCAACTCCTGGCTGATCGCGGCCGAGGACGCGGAAGGCCGTGCGCTGGCAAAGCTGTACGACACGTACCTGCAAATTCCACTCGAGCCTCCGACTGGCCTCCTCGAGCTGCTCAAGTACGCCGTGCAGTTTGACTACTGGCTGCTCAAGGTCAAAGCCGCGTCCGCGGCCTACGACGCGGCCCGAGCCAACCGGATCCGAGTGGAGCGAGCGTTCGAGGACGCGAAGACGGCCGCCGCAGGGATTAGCGAGTCTGAAAACGAGTTGGTTTCCCAAAAGGAGGCTTTGCAGGAACAAGCCAAGGAGCTGGGAGCCGAGAAGACGGCCCTGTCATCGCAGTTGGCCTCCCTGCCGTCGCTTGCCGACGCGAAAGCGACGCTGAGATCGACCGAGAAAGCACTCACGAAGGCTCAACAGGACCTCGCTGACTGCGAACAGCAGGATTGCACCACAACCACCACTGAATCGACGACAACAGAGCCGACGACCACGACGACATCACTTCCTCCGCCGCCGCCTCCTCCGGGCGGATCCTCGTCGTCGGACTGGGGTGACCCACACTTGGTGACGTTCGACAGATTGGCGTACGACTTCCAAGCCGAAGGTGAGTTCGTCGACGTCAGATCGACGGCTGACGACTTCGAGGTCCAGATCAGCACCCAGCTTTGGGCCGACGCCCAGGACGCAGGCCGTGTCGACCGCGTCGCGACGATCGATCAGGTCGCGGTGCGCACTCCTGCCGATCAGGTCGCGCGCTATTCGCTCGGAGGCGTCACGCTCGACGGCACCGCGATCGGCGCGGGCACGACGACGCTGACGGGTGGAGGCTCGCTCGACGCGACTTCTCTCGCGCTCGCCGACGGGACCACGGTCGAAGTCGATGTTTCGTCGTTCGAAGGCAATCCCTATCTGGATGTCACCGTGACGTTGGCCTCCGCGAGGTCGGGAACAGTCGAAGGTCTCGTCGGCAACTCGAACGGTTCCAACGCCGACGACATCACGCCGCTCGGAAGCTCGACCGCGATCGATCCCGCGACGCTCGGGAACGACGCCGGCCGAACTGCGCTCTACGACACGTTCGGGCCATCATGGGTACCCGCCGCCTCCGATCGCCTGTTCACGGGCTCGGCTCGGCCCTACCGTGCGCCGCTCGCGCCGCTCACAGTTGCCGATCTCGATCCCGTCGACGTGGAGAACGCGACCGCCACCTGCACCACGCAAGGATGGACCACCGCCAACGGTTTGGCCACCTGCGTCTATGACGTTGCGGTCACCGGTGACAACGCCTTCGCGGACCCGTCTCACCAATCCGCACTCTGGGACGGCGCCACGATCGCCGGGAACGTCCCGCACCTCCCGATCGGACGCGACCTCGTCAGCGTCAATACGACCGGCGGACCCGCAGACTCTGACAGTGGTGGAATTGCTGGAGCCGAGCGAGGGCTCGCGATCAGTGCCGACGGCCGTTACGTTGCGTTCCAGTCCAATGCCACCAACCTCGTGGCCGGCGACACCAACGGCGCGCCGGACGTGTTCGTGCGCGACCTGCAGACCGGGACTACCACGCTCGTCAGTGTCAGCGCAGCCGGCGGACCCTCCGACGGGAACAGTGTCTCGCCCGCGATCAGCGCCGACGGCAATCACGTCGCCTTCGTCTCGGACGCGACCGACCTCGTGTCCGGCGACACCAACGGTGGTGCCGACGTGTTCGTGCGGGACCTGCAGACCGGGACCACCACGCTCGTGAGTGTCAGCGCGACCGGCGGCCCCTCCGACGGCGGTGGCAGCCCGATACCGGGAATCCCGGCGGTGCTGTTCGTCGACCGCCCGTCGCTGAGCGCCGACGGCCGCCACGTCGCCTTTGAATCGGACGCCACCAACCTCGTGGCCGGCGACACCAACGGCATTGCTGACGTGTTCGTGCGCGATCTCCAGACCGGCATCACCACGCTCGTGAGTGTCAGCGCGACCGGCGGCCCGTCCGACGGCGGCGCGTATTTCAACAGCGGTAGCCCGTCGATGAGCGCGGATGGCCGTTATGTTGCGTTCCAGTCCAATGCCACGAACCTCGTGGCCGGCGGCGACATCAACTTCTTCACGGACGTGTTCGTGCGCGACCTGCAGACCGGGACCACGACGCTCGCCAGCGCGAGTCCGACAGGCGGATTGGGCGACAACGCGAGTTTCGATGCGTCGATCAGTGCGGATGGTCGGTCCGTTGCGTTCCAGTCCAATGCCACGAACCTCGTGGCCGGCGACACCAACGGCGCGCCGGATGTGTTCGTGCGCGACCTGCAGACCGGCACCAACACCCTCGTCAGTGTCACCCCGACCGGTGGACCCTCCGACGGGAACAGTGACTCGCCCGCGATCAGCGCCGACGGCAATCACGTCGCCTTTGAGTCGGACGCCACCAACCTCGTGGCCGGCGACACCAACGGCGTTGCCGACGTGTTCGTGCGCGACCTGCAAACCGGGGCCACCACGCTCGTCGGTGTCAGCGCGACCCGACCGACCCGCGATCAGCGCCGATGGTCGCTACGTTGCGTTCGCGTCCGACGCCACCAACCTTGTGGCCGGCGACACCAACGGCGCTGACGACGTATTCCGCTTCGGGCCTCTCTTCTGACCGATCCAACAGGTGAGGCCGATCCCGACGCCCGTTGCGGAGCTGCACGGTTGTTCCGGTGAAGGAGAAGTCGCTCGCCGGCTCGGCCGCTTTCGACCTGGGGCCCTGCTGACGTATCGTTGCTAGAACGCGTTCTAGTAACCGACGGCTCTCCGGAGGGCGACATGCGAACCCCACTGTGCGACATGTTCGGGATCGAGTACCCGATCTTCGCCTTCACGCACTGCCGTGACGTCGTCGCCGCGGTGAGCAAGGCCGGAGGCCTCGGCGTCCTGGGCGCGGTCGGCTTCAGCCCCGAGCAGCTCGAGATCGAGCTCGACTGGATCGACGACCACGTGAACGGGATGCCGTACGGCGTCGACACCGTGATGCCGCAGAAGGCGGTCGACGTGCACGGCGCCGACGCCGCCGACATGTTGGCCCAGATCCGTTCGATGATCGACGCGAATCACTGGCGCTACGTCGACGAGCTGATGGAGCGCTTCGACCTGCCGCCCCTGCCCGAGGGCGAAGGGGGTCACGGCGTGCTCGGCTGGACCGACGACGTCGCGCACCGGCACGTCGAGATCGCGCTCGCGCACCCCATCAAGCTCATCGCCAACGCGCTCGGGTCGCCGCCCAAGGACGTCATCGATCAGGCGCACGAACAGGGCGTGAAGGTCGCGGCGCTCGCCGGCAAGGCGGTGCACGCGCAGCGGCACGTGAACAACGGCGTCGACATCGTCGTCGCGCAGGGTTACGAGGCGGGCGGGCACACCGGCGAGATCGCGACGATGGTCCTCGTTCCGGAGGTCGTCGACGCGGTCGCGCCTGCGCCGGTGCTCGCCGCGGGAGGTATCGGCAGCGGCCGTCAGATCGCCGCTGCGCTCGCGCTCGGCGCGCAGGGTGTGTGGCTCGGCTCGCTGTGGCTCACGACCGCGGAGAGCGATTCCAGCCCCGCGGTGCTCGGGGCCTACCTCGACGCGACGTCGGCCGACACGGTGCGCTCGCGCTGCTATACGGGGAAGCCCGCGCGCATGCTGCGCAATGCGTGGACCGACGCGTGGACCGGCGACGAGGGTCCGGGTCCGCTCGGAATGCCGTTGCAGAACATCCTCACGTCCGAGGCCAACGCGCGCATCGCCCGATCGGGGCGCAAGGACCTCGCGTTCGCGCCCGTCGGCCAGATCGTCGGGCGCATGAACGAGGTGCGCCCCGTGCGCGACGTCATGTACCAGCTCGTCGAGGAGTACATCGAGACCGTCGAGCGGCTCGAGCAGGGCGTGCAAGCCTGATCGACGTGACGCTCAGCGCGGTGCGCGCGCGTCGACCTCGAGGTGCAGGCGGCTGACGCCGCGCAGGATGTACGTCGGCACGTACTCGTAGCGGCGGGCGCCCGCGGGGCCGTGCTCCTTCTCCGAGATCCGGATGTCGTCGGTCCGGTCGAGCAGCCGTTCGACGGTGATGCGGCCCTCGGCGCGCGCGAGCGGGGCACCGGGGCACGTGTGCGCGCCGTGTCCGAACGCGATGTGTTGGCGCGCGTTCGCGCGCTGGAGCTCGAAGTCGTCCGGATGGTCGAAGCGGGACGGATCGCGGTTCGCGGCCCCGTTGACGACCATCAGCGTGGTGCCCGCGGGCACCGTGACCCCGCCGAGCTCGGTCGTCACCCGTGCGAGCCGGAAGTCGCCCTTCACCGGGCTCTCGATGCGCAGGCACTCCTCGACGAAGTTCGGCACGAGCTCGCGGTGCTCGCGCAGCGTCTGTTGGAGCTCCGGGTCGTCGCCGATGCGTTGGAGCGCGGTGCCGAAGAGGCGCACCGTCGTCTCCTGCCCGGCCGCGAAGAGGTTGGCGGCGATGCGCGCGACGTCGATCGCCTCGGGGATCGAACCGTCGGGGAAGGTCGCGGTGGCCATGCCGGTCATCACGTCGGCGCGCGGCTCGCGCCGGCGGTCCTCGACGTACGCGGTGAACTGCTCGTAGAGGAACTCGAGCGGGTTGTGCGCGAGCGCGTCGTCGGCACCCGTGCCGCCGACGGTGCCGGTCTCGCCGCTCGGACCGGCCCCGAGCCGGGCGCGGAACAATCCGTGATCCTGCTCCGGCACGCCGAGCAGGTCGGCGACGACGAGCATCGCGAACGGCTGGCCGTACCCGCGGATGAACTCGCCGTCGGCACGCGCGAGGAACTCGTCGATCTGGCGGTCGGCGAGCCGCCACATGAACTCCTCGTTCTCGCGCAACCGCTTCGGCGTGATCAGGCGCATGAGCAGCGCGCGGTGCGCGGTGTGGATCGGCGGATCGAAGGTGAGGAGCTGGTCGCTCATCGGCAGCGCGGCGCGGTGCTGCTCGATCAGATCGCGAATGTCGTCGGCGCCGTCGAGCGGCACGGGGAAACCGGGGAACGGGCCGGTCGGCGAGTTGCACGACGAGAAGGTGTCGGTGTCGTTGTAGACCGCGATCGCTTCTTCGTACCCCGTCACCATCATCACGTCGTGCCGGCGCTCGCGCCGCACCGGGCACTGCGACCGCAGCCACTCGAAGTACGGGTACGGGTCGGCGACGAGCTCACTGCCGCGGAAGAAGTCGATCGCGTCGTAGTCGGTCACAGTCCGTCTCGATAGCAGGCGTTGTACCGGTCGGTCCAATAGTATCGGGCCGTGGACTTCTCGCTCACCGAGCCGGAACGCGATCTGGTCGCGCTCTGCCGTGAGTTCGCGCAGAAGGAGATCGCGACGCGGGCCCCGCTCGCGTGGGAAGAGGCGCGCTGCCCCACCGACCTGCTCCGCGAGATGGGAGCGCTGGGCCTGCTCGGCATGCTGATCCCCGAAGTGTGGGGCGGCATCGGGATGTCGACCGTCGGGTTCGTCGCCGCGATGGAGGAGCTCGGGCGAGCCGACCAGTCGGTCGCAGCCGCGTGGCAGGCGCACGTGACGATCGGTTCGCTGCCGCTGTTCCTCTTCGGTACCGACGCGCAGCGCGAGCGCTGGCTCCGGCCGCTGGCCGAGGGCCGCGCCCTCGGCGCGTTCGGTCTGACCGAGCCCGACGCGGGATCGGACGCGCGCGGCATCCGCACGCGGGCCGAGCGGCGCGACGGCGGCTGGCTCATCAACGGGCGCAAGGCGTTCATCTCCAATGCCGGCACCGACATGTCGTCCGGGGTGACCCTGCTGGCGCGCACCGAGTCGGCCGACGGGACCGCGCCCACGTTCGCGAGCTTCGTGGTGGAGAACGGCACCGCCGGCTACACGATGGGGCCGAAGCTGCGCGGCATCGGTTGGCGCGGTCTCGACACGCGCGACCTGTTCTTCGACGACGTCTGGGTCGCCGACGACCACCTCGTCGGCGACCCGGCGATGGGCCTCGGCCAGTTCCTGCGCACGCTCGAGGTCGGACGCATCTCGATCGCGGCGTTGTCGCTCAGCCTGACCCGGGCCGTGCTCGACCTCGCGCTCGACTACGCGCAGCAGCGGGTGCAGTTCGGACAGCCCATCGCGAAGTTCCAGGCGATCCAGTTCAAGCTCGCCGACATCGCGACCGAGCTCGAGGCGGCGCGGTGGCTCACCTATCGCGCCGCGTACCTGCGCGACACCGGGCAACCCTTCCTCAAAGAGGCTTCGATGGCGAAGCTGAAAGCGAGCCGGCTCGCGGTGTGGGCCGCGTCGGAAGCGGTGCAGATCCACGGCGGAACCGGGTACATGCTCGACTCACCGGTGGCCCGCTTCTACTGCGACGCCAAGGTGCTCGAGATCGGCGAAGGCACCAACGAGATCCAGCATCTCGTGATCGCGCGCGCCTTGGGCTGTTAGACGCGCCGCGAGGCGGCGGATCGCGTCGGTGATGTCGTCGCGATCGGGCAGCCAGGCGCGTTCGAGATCGGGCGCGTACGGCGCGGGAGTCGGCGCGGCACCGATGCGTTGGATCGGCGCGTCGAGGTCCCAGAAGCAGTCGCGCGCGACCGTGGCCGCGATCTCGGCGCCGATGCCGAACGGCACCACCGCCTCGTGCGCGATCAGGAGGCGGCTCGTTGTGCGCACCGAGTCGAGGATCGTCGCCATGTCGAGCGGCGCGACCGTACGCAGGTCGATCACCTCGACGGAGATGCCGTCGGCGGCGACGACCTCGGCCGCGGCGAGCGCCTCGTGCACCATGCGGGAGACCGACACGACGGTGATGTCGGTTCCGGGGCGCACCACCGCGGCCTTGCCGATCGGGAGGATGTGGTCGTCCGGCGGCTGCGGTCCCTTCATCCCGTAGAGCAGCCGGTTCTCGATGAACACGACCGGGTTCGGGTCGTGGATCGCGGCGCGCAGCAGCCCGTACGTATCGGCCGGGGTCGACGGCATCACGACGGTGAGCCCGGGGATGTGCGCGAGGAGGGCCTCGAGGCTCTGCGAATGCTGGCTGCCGGAGGAGCGCCCGGCGCCGAACTGGGTCCGCACGGTGAGCGCCATCGACGCCGCGCCGCCGGTCATGAACGGCAGCTTGGCGGCCTGGTTCAGCAGCTGGTCGAAGCACACGCCCAGGAAGTCGAGGTACATCAGCTCGACGACCGGGCGCATGCCGGCCATCGCGGCACCGACGCCGAGCCCGACGATCGCGCTCTCGGAGATCGGCGTGTCGCGGACGCGGTCGCCGAATCGTTCGTGCAGGCCGCGCGTGAGGCCGAACACGTTGCCGCCCGCGGCGACGTCGATCCCCGCGACGAACACGCGCTCGTCGTTCGCGAGCTCGACCTCGAGCGCGGCCCGGATCGCGTCCATCGTGCGGTACACCGGGGCGTCGGCGGGTAGAGGCGCCGGTTCGGCGCGTTCGGGCCGGGGGCGGGTGACGAAGTCGGTGAGCGTGGCGACCGCGGGCGCCTTCAGCCGGCGCGCGGCGTCGACGGCGTCGTCGAGCTCTCGCGCGATCGACGACTGCATGGTGCCGAGCGCGTCGTCGGTGATGCCGACCGATCGGAGGTGACGGGCGTGGACGAGCAGCGGGTCGCGCGCTTCCCACTCGCGCACTTCGTCGGGCGTCCGGTAGCGCTGCGGGTCGCCTTCGTAATGACCGTGCCACCGGTAGGTGGCGGCTTCGACGACGACGGGACCGCGTCCGGCGCGCACCGCCGCGACCGCCTCGTGCGTCGCGGTCGCCGTCGCGACGACGTCGTTGCCGTCGACCGCGACGTAGTCGACGCCGTATCCCGCCGCGCGCCGTTCGAGTGGCGCGCCGTGCTGGTCGGCGGCGGCGGAGAACTCCGCGTAGCCGTTGTTCTCGCAGAAGAAGATCACCGGCAGGTACCAGACCGCGGCGAGGTTGACCGCTTCGTGGAAGGCGCCCGCCGCGACCGCGCCGTCGCCGAAGAACGCGACCGCGACCGTGCCGTCGCGTCGCAGTTGCGCCGCGGCCGCAGCCCCCGCCGCGATGGGGAGGCCGGCGCCGACGATGCCGTTGGCGCCGAAGATGCCGATCGTGGGATCGGCGATGTGCATCGATCCGCCCCGCCCGCGATTGGTGCCCGCGTCGCGGCCCATCAGCTCGGCGAACATCCCGAGCGGGTCGAGACCTTTCGCGAGGCAGTGGCCGTGGCCGCGGTGCGTCGACGTGATCACGTCGGCCGGGCCGAGCGGCCAGCACGCGCCGACGGCCGACGCCTCCTGCCCGATCGACAGGTGCACGAAGCCGGGCACCTCGCCGTCGCGGTACAGGTCGGCGACCCGCTGTTCGAACCCGCGGATCAGGAGCATCCGCCGGTGCATCTCCAGCAGGTCGGCCTCGGAGAACATGGACCGTGTATTGTAACGGTCGGTACAAACAGGGAAGGGCGATGCCCCAGCAGCCGGAGCAAATCGAGATCCCGGCGTCCTTCGCCGGCGCGGGCGACGTGACCGGGAAGCGGGTGGTGATCACCGGCGCCGGCCGGGGGCTCGGTCGGGTGCTGGCGCACGCGTTCTCGCAGGGCGGCGCCCGGGTCGCGCTCGTCGCGCGTACCGAGGCTGATCTCAAGGCCGTGGCCGCCGAGCTCCCGGGCCCGTCGCTGGTGCTCAGCGGCAACGTGATCGACGGCGACTTCAACGACGCGGTCGCCGCCGCGACCGTGGCCGAGTGGGGTGGCGTCGACGTCTGGATCTGCAACGCGGGGATCTCACCCATCCTCGCGGGGCCACTCGAGACCGATCCCGCGGTCTGGCGTGAGATCCTCGACGTGAACCTCACCGGCTCGTTCCTCGGCGCCCGCGCCGCCGCCCGCGTGATGCGCGACGGTGGTCGGCTGATCTTCACGGGATCGGTGCTGGGGGAGCGGCCGCGCCGCGGGCTGGTCGCGTACAGCGCCTCGAAGGCCGGCCTCGTCGGCATGGCGAAGAGCCTGGCGCTCGATCTCGCGCCGTCGGGCATCACGGTGAACGTCGTCGCGCCCGGTTGGTTCGACTCGCCGTTGTCCGAGCCGTGGAAGAACAGTCCCGTGCTCGGCGCGGGCGTGCTCGGTCACACCGCGCAGCAGCGCTGGGGCGCGCCCACCGACTTGGCCGGCGCGTACCAGTTCCTCGCGTCCGACGCCTCCGCGTTCGTGACCGGCACCGTCCTCAACGTCGACGGCGGATACCTCCTCGTATGAAGGTCCAGGCGCAGAGTGGAGGCCCGGACGTTCTCACGCGTCGTGTGGGTGTTCGAGGGCCGGAGGTCGTAGCCGCATGAAGGTCCAGGCGCAGAGTGGAGGCCCGGACGTTCTCACGCGTCGTGTGGGTGTTCGAGGGCCGGAGGTCGTAGCCGCATGAAGGTCCAGGCGCAGAGTGGAGGCCCGGACGTTCTCACGCTGTCGTGTGGGTGTTCGAGGGCCGGAGGTCGTAGCCGCATGAAGGTCCAGGCGCAGAGTGGAGGCCCGGACGTTCTCACGCGTCGTGTGGGTGTTCGAGGGCCGGAGGTCGTAGCCGCATGAAGGTCCAGGCGCAGAGTGGAGGCCCGGACGTTCTCACGCGTCGTGTGGGTGTTCGAGGGCCGGAGGTCGTAGCCGCATGAAGGTCCAGGCGCAGAGTGGAGGCCCGGACGTTCTCACGCGTCGTGTGGGTGTTCGAGGGCCGGAGGTCGTAGCCGCATGAACAGGCGCGTCATCGTGATCACGGGGGCGGGGGGAACGCTCGGGGCCGCGTTGTCGAGCCGGTTCGTGGGCGAGCCCGATACGGATGTCGTGCTCAGCGACGTCAGCGCGGCGTCGCTCGCGGCGACCGTCGACGGGTTGCCGCCGGAGCGGGGCGCGGTCGAGACGATGACGGCCGACGTGAGCGAGATCACCGAGGTCGAGGCCGTCGTGGCGCGCGCGGTCGAGCGCTTCGGCCGGCTCGACGTGCTGATCAGCAACGCGGGTGTGCTGTCGCCGAACGGTCGCATCCACAACCTCACGACCGACGACTGGGAGCGCGCGTTCCGGGTCAACGTCCTCGGCGCCGTCAACGGCATCCGGGCCGCGGTGCCGGTCATGCGCGCGCAACGGTCGGGATCGATCGTGCTGACCGCGTCGGTTTCCGGGCTCACCGCGTGGTCGCACGCGGCCCCGTACTGCGCGACGAAGGCGGCGGTGATCCAGCTCGCGAAGGTCGCTGCGGTCGAGTACGCGCGCGAGGGGATTCGGGTCAACTGCGTGTGCCCGGGCACGTTCCTCTCCGGGATCCACGCCGACCTTCCGGCGGAGGCGATCGACACGATCGCGGCCAAGCACCCGCTCGGGCTCGGAGCCGCGGCCGACCTCGTGGGCGCCTACTCGTACCTCGCGAGCGATGCGTCCCGCTGGACCACGGGTTCGGCGCTCGTCGTCGACGGCGGCTACGCCGCGCCGTAGGAGGTTCCGGTGCAGGACGAGTCGCCGCGGGAAGCCGACATGAACTGGTTCGGCGTGCTCGAGCACCACGCGCTGCGCACGCCGCAGAAGGCGCTCGCGATCTTCGGCGCCGAGACCGTCACGTACGGCGAGATGGCCGATCGAGCGGCCGCGCTCGCGGCCGGGCTGCACGAACGGGGTGTGAGTGCGGGCGACGTCGTCGCGCTCCTGTCGTTCAACTGCATCGAGTTCCTCGAGACGATCTTCGCCGTGAACTACCTGGGTGCGATCGCGATGCCGATCAACTGGCGGCTCGCGGCGCCCGAGTTGCGGTACATCCTCGACCACTCCGAAGCGCGCGCGCTGGTGTGCGACGAATCACTCGTGGGTCTCGCGAACGAGGCGACGGACGACATGGCGCGCGACCTTGTGCGGGCCTGCGTCACGAGCGCGGCTCCCGACGGATGGATTCCGTTCGCCGATCTCCGCACGGCATCGACCGTCGCGGCGCGCGTGGTCACGGCCGGCGACGACGTGCACCGGCTGATGTACACGTCGGGAACGACGGGGCGACCCAAAGGGGTCATGATCAGCCACGCCAACCTCGCGTGGAAGAACCTCGCGCACATCGTCGAGTTCGGGTTTTCGAGCGCCGATCTCGGGCTCGCGTGCGGGCCGCTGTACCACGTGGGCGCGCTCGACCTCACGACCACCTCGCTCATCGCCGCGGGCGCGACCACGATCATCCATCGCGTGTTCGAGGCCGCAGAGGTCGTCGACGAGATCGAGCGGTCGCGCGTCGACGTCGTGTGGCTCGCACCCGCGATGGTGAACGCGATCATGGCGTTGCCCGATGTCGAACGGCGCGACCTCTCGTCGGTGCGGTTGATCATCAACGGCGGCGAGAAGATGCCGATCCCGCTCATCGAGCGGATCCAACGCACGTTCCCCTCGGCGTGGTTCGCGGACGCGTACGGGCTCACGGAGACGGTCTCCGGCGACACGTTCCTCGATCGCGACAGCCTGGTGCGCAAGCTCGGCAGTGTCGGCCGTCCGTGCCTGTACCTCGAGCTCGACATCTGGGACGAACACGGCGCATCGGTGCCGGCGGGTGAACGCGGTGAGGTCGTGCTGCGGGGGCCCAAGGTGTTCAAGGGCTACTGGCGCGACCCCGAGGCGACCGCGACCGCGTTCGCGGGCGGTTGGTTCCACACCGGCGACATTGGTGTGCGCGACGACGACGGCTATCTCTTCATCGTCGACCGGCTCAAGGACATGATCGTGTCGGGCGGCGAGAACATCGCGGGCTCCGAGGTCGAGCGCGTGCTCTACGAGCACGAATCCGTGGTCGAGGTGGCCGTCGTCGGGCGTCCTGACGCGCGCTGGGGCGAGGTCCCGGTTGCCTACGTCGTCGTGCGCTCGGACACGACGGCCACCCCCGACGACCTCGTCGAGCATTGCCGCGGGCAGCTCGCGAAGTTCAAGGTCCCGAAGCAGGTGATGTTCGTCGACGCGCTCCCGCGCAACCCGTCGGGCAAGGTCCTGAAACGAGAGCTGCGCGACCAAGAAGGGCAGTCGAATGGCGGATAGTCGTCGGTATCGGGTCGTCCAGTGGACGACGGGCAATGTCGGCAAGAGCTCCGTGCAAGCGATCGCGGCGAACCCGGCGCTCGAGCTCGTCGGGTGCTACGCGTGGTCGCCGGAGAAGGTCGGCCGTGACGTCGGCGAGTTGTGTGGCATCGACCCGCTGGGCGTCGCCGCCACCGACGACGTCGACGCGCTGCTCGCGCTGCAGCCCGACTGTGTGACGTACAACCCGATGTGGCTCGACACCGACGAACTGGTGCGCATCCTGGCCGCGGGCGTGAACGTCGTGGCGACGGCCGCGTTCATCACCGGGCACAACCTGGGCGCCGATCGCGACCGGATCGTCGAGGCGTGCCGACAGGGCAGCTCTACCGTGTTGGGAACGGGTATCAGCCCGGGCTTCGCAGAGTTGTTGGCGATCGTGTCGGCGACGATCTGCCACCGGGTCGACAAGGTCACGGTCAGCGAAGCCGCCGACACCACGTTCTACGACTCGCCGGAGACCGAGATCCCGGTGGGCTTCGGCAAGCCGATCGACCACCCCGACCTGCCGGCGATGACCGCCCGGGGCACGGCCGTCTTCGGGGAGGCGGTGCGGCTGGTCGCCGACGCGCTCGGCATCGAGCTCGACGAGGTCGTGTGCGAAGCCGAGTACGCGCAGACCACGGCCGACCTCGACCTCGGTTCGTGGACCATCCCCGCGGGATGCGTCGCCGGTGTTGCCGCGAGTTGGAAGGGACTGGTCGGTGCGCGCGTCGTCGTCGACCTCAACGTGCGGTGGCGCAAGGGCCCGACGCTCGAACCCGACTGGCAGATCGCCCAGGACGGATGGGTGATCCAGATCGAGGGACTGCCGACCGTGACCCTCAACGTCGCCTTCCTCCCGCCGCCCGACTTCCAGGCCGAGACGATCGCCGACTTCATGGTGATCGGGCACATCATCACCGCGATGCCTGCGATCAACGCGATCCCGGCCGTCGTCGCCGCCCCGCCGGGAATCGCGACGTACAACGACTTGCCCCTGGTACTGCCCCGTGGCACCGTTCCGCGGGTGAGCGACGGCGGAGGCGCACGGTGACGATCGCGAACGAGAGCCGCGTCTACTACGACCCGTACGACGCCGGCATCAGTGCCGACCCGTTCCCCACGTTCCGCCGACTTCGCGACGAGATGCCGATCTACTACAACGAGCGCTACGACGTCTGGGCGCTGTCGCGGCACGCCGACGTCGAAAGGGCGCTCGTCGACTGGGCGACGTTCTCCAACAGCCGCAGCGACATCCTCGAGATCATCCAGAGCGGCTTCGAACTGCCGTCCGGCGTCGTGATGTTCGAGGATCCACCCGCGCACACGATGCACCGCGGCCTGATGTCGCGCGTCTTCACGCCGCGGCGCATGAGCGAGCTCGAAGACCAGGTCCGTGAGTACTGCCGCGCGTGCCTCGACCCCCTGGTCGGCGCCGATCGCTTCGACTTCGTCAAGGACCTCGGCGAACAGATGCCGATGCGCGTCATCGGCATGCTGCTCGGCATCCCCGAGAGCGACCAGGCCGCGGTGCGCCAGAACGCCGACGCGACCTTGCGCACCAAGCGCGGAAAGCCCATGGAGGTGCAACAGGCGGCCATCGCCGACGGATCGATGTTCGCCGAGTACATCGAATGGCGCGCGCAGCACCCGTCCGACGACTTGATGACGTCGCTGCTGAACGCGGAGTTCGAAGACGACACCGGCACGCTGCGCAAGCTCAGCCGCGACGAGGTGCTCGCCTACACGCAGGTGATCGCGGGTGCGGGCAACGAGACCACCGGCCGGTTGATCAGTTGGCTCGGCCGAGTCCTGGGCGACCACCCCGAGCAACGCCGGGCGCTCGTCGACGATCGTTCACTGATCCCGAACGCGGTCGAGGAGACGCTGCGCTTCCAGCCGACGGGCCTCCATCTGGCGCGTTACGTCATCCGCGACGTCGAGTTCTACGGCACCACGGTGCCTGCGGGCAGCGCGATGCTGCTGCTCGTCGGGTCGGCGAATCGCGACGAACGGCGGTACGCCGACCCCGATCGCTTCGACGTCCGCCGCGATCTCGGTCCGCACCTCACGTTCGGCTACGGCCTGCACTTCTGCCTGGGCGCGTCGCTCGCCGCGCCTCGAGGGACGGGTCGCGCTCGAGGAGATCCTCGACCGCTTTCCCGATTGGGAGGTGGACGAGGAACACGTCACGGTCGCGTCGACGTCGACCGTGCGCGGCTTCGGGAGTCTGCCGGTCATCGTCCGCTGACCGACCCGATCGCGAGATCGCGTCAGATGTACATGCCGCCGTTGACGCCGATCAGCTGGCCGGTGATGTACGAGCCGCCCTCGGAACAGAGGAACGAGCACGCGGCCGCGATGTCGGCCGGTGTACCGGCCCGGCCGAGCGGCACCATGGGCCCGACGACGTCGATGCCCGGGAAGTCGCCCGCCGCTTCCGCGTTGCGCGACATCGGGGTGTCGACGAGGCTCGGCGAGACGGTGTTGGCGGTGATGCCGTTGCGCGCGAGCTCGACGGCCAGCGCCTTGGTGAGCGCGATGACGCCGCCCTTCGACGCGGTGTAGTGCGCCATGTTCGGCGCCCCCGACTGCGCGCTCGACGACGAGACCGTGACGATGCGGCCCCAACCGGCGGCGAGCATGTCGGCGACGGCGGCCTGCACGCAGGTGAACGTGCCCGTGAGGTTGACCGCGATGATGCGGTCCCACGTTTCCGGCGTGATGTCGAGCAGCGCGGTGAATGACTCGATGCCGGCGCTGGTGACGAGGAGCTCGACCGGCCCGAGCCCGGCGCGGACCTTGTCGAAGGCGGCCGCGACGGACGCCCGGTCGGCGACGTCGACCTCGACCGCGAGCGCGTCCGCCCCCGTCGCCTGCACCTGCGCGGCCGCGGCCTCGGCCGCGGCGCCGTTCTGGTCGAGGATCGCGACCCGGTGGCCGTCGGCCGCGAACTGCAACGCGACGCCGAGCCCGATGCCCGACGCGCCGCCGGTGACGACGGCAACTCGACTCACGGGTTCGCTCATTGCTTCTCCTCCACAGGCGTGAACTCGATGTGCAGGTCGTTGAGGCCGCGCAGGACCCACGTGGGTGCGTAGCTGAAGCGGCGCGCGTCCGGAGGTCCGTGGTGCTCCTCCGAGAGCCGGATGTCGCGCGTACGGTCGAGAATGCGTTCGAGGCTGACCCGGCCCTCGGCCCGGGCCAGGGGCGCACCCGGGCAGGAGTGGTTCCCCCGACCGAAGGCAAGGTGAGACTGCGCGTTGGCCCGGTCGGTGCGGAACTCCTCCGGGCACTCGAAGCGCCGGGGGTCGCGGTTCGCGGCGCCGTTCATCAGCGCCACCGGTGTGCCCGCGGCGATGTCGACGCCGCCGACGGTCGTGTCGTGGCGTGCCAGCCGGAAGTCGGCCTTCACCGGGCTCTCGATGCGCAGTACCTCCTCGAGGAAGTTCGGGATGAGGCCGCGGTTCTCGCGCAGCTCGTCCTGCAGCTCCGGGTGCTCGGCAAGATGTTTCAACGCGGCGGCCAGGAGGCGCGCGGTCGTCTCCTGACCGGCGGCGAAAAGGAACGTCGCCGTCCGCACGACGTTGATGACCTCGGGCGTGGTCCCGTCGGGGTAGGTCGCGAGCGCGAGGTGGGTGAGAACGTCGTCGCGCGGCTCGCGCCGCCGGTCTTCGATGTACTGCACGAACCGGTCGTCGAGCCACCCGAGCGCGTTGATCTCCATGTCGGTCCGCTCGCCCGCCGTGATCTCGCCCGGGTTGCGGCTCAGCCCGAAGAACTCACGAAAGCCTGCGTGATCCTCTTCCGGCACTCCGAGCAGGTCGGCGACGACGAGCATCGCGAACGGTTGCGTGTACGCGCCGATGAACTCGCAGCGACCGTTGCCGACGAACTCGTCGAGTTGCCGGTCGGCGAGGCGCCACATGAACTCCTCGTTGTCCCGCAGACGCTTGGGCGTGATGAGCCGCATGAGAATCGCTCGTTCACGCGTGTGCTCGGGCGGGTCCATCGTGACCATGTGCTCGTGCATCGGGAGTTGGTCCCGGTAGCGGTCGATGATGCCGCTGATGTCGTCGCCCTCGAGCGGGACGGGGAACGTGGCGAACGGACCGATCACCGAGTTGCACGACGAGAACGTGTCGACGTCGCGGTAGACGTCGGTGGCCTCGTCGTACCCCGTCACCGCGACCACCCCGTGATGGGGGAGCGCGAGCACCGGGCAGGCCGAGCGCAGCTGCTCGAAGTAGGGATACGGATCCTCGACGAGCGACTCGTCACTGAAGAAGTCGACTGTCTGCCAGTCCGCTGGCTCCGAGTCGTTCGCCACTTGGGCTCCTCGCTTGCCGGTTTGTGCAGTTGCACAAAATGTTGTGCGACTGCCTAACACGAGGCCCTCAACATGGCAAGGTGGTGCCGTGGATTCGTCCGGGCGCAGGATCGGGGCCAAGGACTCCGCGACGCGCGCCAAGCTCCTCGACGCGGCCGAGCAGGTCATGCTGACCGAGGGCTACGCGGCGGTCACCTCCCGGCGGGTCGGGAGCAAGGCCGGGATCAGCTCGCAGCTCGTCCACTACTACTTCCGCACGATGGACGACCTCTTCTTGGAGGTGTTCCGCCGCCGCGCCGACGAGGGCTTCGCGCGATTCGCGCGGGCGATCGAGGCCCAGCCGTCGCTGCGCACGATCTGGAGCTCGTTGAACGACGGATCCGGTTCGGCGTTCAACCTCGAGTTCGTCGCCCTCGCCAACCACCGCAAGGCCATTCGTGCCGAGATCGCGGGCTACGCCGAACGCTTCCGGGCGATGCAGATCGAGGCGATCACCGCGATCCTTGCCGAACGCGGCCCGTTGCCCGACGGGATCACCCCGACCGTGGTGCTGGTCGTCATGGCCGGGGTGTCGCAGCTCGTCGCGCTGGAACGAGCACTCGGTGTCAGCGGCGGGCACGACGAGGCGCTCGCGCTCGTCGAGCGGTACCTCAGCGACGCAGGTGTGCCGTGAACGCGGCCGACCAGGCGGTGAGGTCGCTCGGTACGGAGTAACCGGTCTCGTCGTTGATCGTCGCCCAGTTCCGGGCGACGTCCTCGATCGTCGGCGCCGGCGTGCGGTGGACGTAGCCCTCGGTCTCGGCGATGAAGATGCGCGCGAACCGGCCCGCGCCCGCGGCGTAGATCTCGCCGCTCACGGGGCACGCCTCGTGGGCAAGGAACGCGACCATCGGCGCGACGAGATCGGCCGACATCTCCGGCGACTCGTCCGTGCTCCGTCCGGCCATGCGCGTCATCGCCGCGGGCGCGATGGCGTTGACCTTGATGCCGTGCGCGGCGCCCGCGGTCGTGAGGCTGCGCGTGAGCCCGATGACGGCACCCTTGGCCGCCGCGTACGACAGGTTCTCGGGCAGCCCGAACACGCCCGCCGACGTCGTCATCACGATGCGGCCGTAACCCCGGTCGACCATATGCGGCCACGCGGCGCGGGTCGTGTTGAACGAGCCGGCGACGTGCACGGCGAGGTGCCGCGCGAGATTGTCGGCGTCGGCTTCGGGGAAGCCCGCCCACCGGATGATGCCCGCGTTGTTGACGAGCGACGTCGAGCCGGCCGAACCGTGCGATCGCGGCGTCGACGAGCGCCTGGGCGCCCGTGTCGGTGGCGACGTCGTTGCCGTCGGCGATCGCGGTGCCGCCCGCGGCGACGATCTCGGCCACGACCGCCGACGCGGGCGCGGCGTCGGCGCCGACACCCTGCATCGAGCCGCCGAGGTCGTTGACGACGACCGCGGCGCCGCGCTCGGCCAGGAGCCGCGCGTGGGCCCGGCCGATGCCGCGTCCGGCCCCGGTCACGATCGCGACGCGCCCGTCGAAGCTGTGCTCACTCATCCGTACCCCGCCTTCGCTTCCCGGAAGTGGCCGCCACACCCGTCTGGTCGCTGCCGCGCCTGCGGGCCGAAGTACCGTCGGAGCCGATGCCCCGGACCCGAGCGAGTGACGAGCCCGAACGCAGCGCGAAATGGAAGGCGCGTCGCGAGGTGATCATCGATACCTCGGCACCGGTGTTCGCCCGACAGGGATACCACGCCACGGGGATCGCGGAGCTGTGCGAGGTCAACGGCCTCGGCAAGGGCGCCTTCTACCACTACATCGAATCGAAGGAGGAGCTCCTCGCCGCCATCCACGATCGGGTGATGGACGAGGTGATGCTCGGCGCCGATCGCGTCGCCGAAACGGGTGGCTCGCCGTCGGCACAGCTGGCCCTGCTCGGCGACGAGCTGCTCGACGTCATCCACCGCTATCCCGATCACGTCTGGGTCTTCCTCCACGAGTTCCCCGCGCTCACGGCGGAACGCGCCGAACAGTTCCGCGTGCGGCGGCGGAAATACGAGCGGAGGGTCGAGGCGGTGGTGCAGGCCGGCGTCGACTCCGGCGAGTTCCGCGCCGTCGACCCGAGGCTGACGGCCCTCGCCTGGCTCGGTATGCACAACTACACGTACCTGTGGCTGAAGGCGGACGGCCCGCTGTCGGCGCGCGAGGTCGCGAAACCGTTCGCCGACATCTTCATCCGCGGGATCGGGAGTTAGGGAGCGAGTACTCGGCTGCGACCTCCGGCCCGCGAGCGCCCGAGCGATTGCTCTCAACGGCCCGGGTCTCCGGATCTGCGCTTGGCTAGGACTCAGCTGCGACCGGGGCCTCGAAGCCGAGGAGTCGCGCGAGGGTGCCACCGACGAGCGCGGCCCGCTCGTCGGCGGGGAGCGGGCCGAGCTGCTTCGCGATCAGCTCGCGGCTTCCCCGGAACGTTCCCTCGGCGTGCGGGTAGTCGTTGCCCCACACGATCGTCGACAACCCGGTGATGTGCCGGCATGCGACGGCCACCGGGTCGTCCTGGAACGACACGTGGAACTGGCGCTGCACGTACTCGCTCGGCTTCAGCGGATACGGCCACTTGTCGTTGAGGCGGAACAGCTGCGCCATGCCCGGTTGGTCGTCGTCGGCCCGCTCGGCGTCCCAGACCCCGAGCCACCAGTCGGCGTCCTGGCCGATGCCCGTGACCCAGCACTTGTCCATGCTCCCCACCAGCGACGCCAGCCAGTGGGCGTTGAACTCGATCAGCGCGAAGTGCAGGTCGGGGTAGCGCTCGGCCACGCCGCCGCCGATGAGCTCGCACATGACCTGCTGCGGCACCATCGGGCCGTAGACGCACTGCGTGATCATCCGCTTCGACGCCGACTTCTCGGTCATCGGCTGGTTGACCTGCGCGGCCTGTTCCATGACGACCCTGAGCGTCGTCGCCGTCGAGTCGTTGACCTTCACGCCGCCGGTCTGGGTGTGGATGAACACGTGCACGCCGTTGGACTGCGCCGCGGCCCACACCGGATCGAACGCGCGCGAGTAGTACGGCTGCGGCGGAGTCGCCGGCAGCAGGATGGCGCGGAACCCGGCCGCGGCGACGCGCTCGATCTCGGCGACCGCGTCGTCGATGTCGGTGAGCGGTACGGGCGCCGTCGGCGCCAACCGCGAGAAGTGCGGCGTGAACCGGTCCACGACGTAGTCGTTGTACACGCGGGCGTGAGCCATGGAGAGCTCGTGGTCGTCGGAGTAGAGGCCGAACAGACTCAGGTTCGGGTGCATCACCTGCACGTCGACCCCGTCGAGGTCCATGTCGCCGAGAATGTGCTCGGGGTCGCCTTCCGGCATGCGCCCGCCCGTCTGGCGATACCGCGAGACCGTCCAGCCTTCGTATCCGGGCGTGTGCAGCTTCCGGAAGATCCGCGCGCCGCCCTCGACGAGCGGTTCGATCTCGAAGTCCTCTTCCCACACCGCGCGATCGCGCAGGTGCTTCGGGAGGCGCGTGCGGAAGAGGTCGGTGGGCTCGAGAAGGTGCCCGTCCGCGGAGACGACGAAATCCTTCTGGGTCATCGGTGCGACCTTCCTGTGCCTGCCCACACGGACGCGAACGACGGTACGCCGCGGGCCTGGGTTGCGAGGCTCCGTCGACGATAAACCAACCGGTCGGTACAATACAACGCCCGAACGAGGCTGCCGGAAGGGGACCGAGCCGTGCCGAAGCGCTGGAAGCAACGCCCGGAGGGATCGACCTGGGGCGACTGGGGCGACGACGACGAGCTCGGCCGTATCAACCTGCTCACCCCCGAGAAGGTCCTCCAGGGTGTGCGGGAAGTCGAGGCCGGCATCAGCTTCTGCCTGAGCCTGCCGCTCGACTATCCCGGTGGCAGTGCGTTGAACCAGCGCCGGTACCCGCCGCGGCTCGCGCCGACCGAAGACCTCGACGGCAATCCCGAGACCTTCTACAACGTCCACCAGAAGGACATCGGGAAATACGGCAACCCGCGCCAGGTCGACGTGTGGGCCGACGACGTCGTGACGCTCTCGCTGCAGTACTCGACGCAGTGGGACTCGCTCGCCCACGCGGGCGCCGAGTTCGACGCCGACGGCGACGGCATCGAAGAAGCCGTCTTCTACAACGGCTACCGCTCCGGGGTCGACCTCGTCGGCCCGAAGGAAGACGCCGCGGGCGACGGCGGCGACCACCGTTGCTTCGCGCACCACCTCGGCCTGGAACACATGGCCTATCAAGGTGTGCAGGGCCGGGGCGTGCTCGTCGACGTGGCGCACCACCTCGGCCACGAGTTCCGGGGCGTCGACCTGAAGACGTTGCAGGAGATCATGGCGGCCGACAACGTCGTGGTCGAGCCGGGCGACATGCTCCTGCTGCACACCGGGTTCGCGACGAAGGTCCTCGAGTGGAACCGCGAGCCGGATCCCGTCGAGATCCATCGGACGTGCACGTACCTCGACGCCTACGACGAGTCACTCCTCGAATGGATCGCGGAGTCGCAGATCGCCGCGCTCGTCTCGGACAACTACGCAGTCGAAGGCATGGTCGGCGGCAAGCGCAAAGAGGGCCGGCATTCGCTGCTGCCGATCCACCACCTCTGTCTCTTCAAGCTCGGCGTTCCGCTGGGCGAGCTGTGGTACCTGCACGAGCTCGCGGCCTGGTTGCGTGAGCACGAGCGCAGCCGGTTCCTGCTGACCGCGCCGCCGTTGCGCCTGCCCGGGATCGTGGGCTCACCGCTCACGCCGGTCGCGACCGTCTGAGGCAAGGCCCGCGCGCACCCCGGGGCCTGTGCCGACGCTTCCCGCGTGGGTAGCGTTCGCCGCATGCCCGTACAGCACGTTCCCGCCGGCGCGCCCGGCCGCATCGTCGACGCGCTCGAACGCGATGGCGCGGTGATCGTCGACGACCTCCTCGACGCCGGTCTTCTCGCGCGGTTCAACGCCGAGCTCGACCCGTTCCTCGACGTCGCGCCGCTCGCGAAGGATCGGCCGTTCGTCAACGACGCGATCCAGTGGTTCTTCGGCACGCAGACGCGCGACGTCACCGGCGTCGCGGGCGGTCGCGCGTGTTCGCGACGGAGATCCTCACTCATCCCGTGTACCGGGCGGTGTGCGACGCGATCCTGCTCCCGAGCTGTGCGTCGTACCAGCTCAACATCGCGCATGTCCTCGAACGGGGCCCGGGGTCGGAGCAGCAGATGATCCACCGCGACGAGTTGGTATGGCTACATCTTCCCGTCCCGCACCCCGAGGTGCAGGTCGCGTCGGTGATCGCGCTCGTCGACTTCACCGCCGACAACGGCGCGACGCGCGTCGTGCCGGGTAGCCACCGCTGGCCGCGCGATCGCGTGGCCACGCCGGACGAGCTCGTCGCGGCCGAGATGACGGCCGGGTCGGCCGTCCTGTACCTCGGCTCGACGCACCACGGCGGCGGCGCGAACGTCACCGCCGACGTACGCCGGCGCGGCATGCACGTGAGCTACTGCGTCGGATGGTTGCGCACCGAGGAGAATCAGTACCTCGCCACACCGATCGATGTCGTGCGCGCTCTGCCCCGCGAATCGCAGGCGTTGCTCGGCTACGCGATTCACGACGCGCTCGCCGCCGGCGGCGGCTACCTCGGCGCGGTTCGCGTCCAGGATCCGGTCGAGCTCCTGCGAGCGGCGAGCGGCGAGCCTCTAGCTCGATCGGCGCGACAGCTTGAACGCCGTGTAGTCGTTCTCGTGCACGCGCGCGATCTCCTTGAAGAGCTTGGGTCGCCCGCCCGAGTTCAAGAGGTAGCGGCGCGGCTTCCCGGGGATGTTCGTGCCGAAGAAGTAGCTGCTCTCCCCGAACGGCGACAGCGAGGCGCCGCGGTCGACCATGGCGGTCCACTCCTCCTCGGCCGCGGCGTCGACCTCGATGATGTCGTAGCCGTGGTCGCGCGACGTACACGAGCGTGTCGGTGACGAAGTCGACCTGGTCGCCGTTGTACCGCGGATTGTTGCCGGCCGCCGCGTGCGGACCGCCGGGGAAGAACAGGTTCGGGAAGCCAGTGGTCTGCACGCCGAGGAACGTCTTCGGGCCGTCGGCCCAGTGGTCGGCGAGCGCGACACCGTCGCGGCCGCGGATCCCCATGCGCGCGAGCGCGCCCGTGCCGAAGTCGAAGCCGGTCGCCCACACGACGATGTCGAACTCCCGCACGCCCTCGGCCGTCTCGATGCCCGTCTCGGTCATGCGCACGATCGGCGTGGCCGCGAGGTCGACGAGCGAGACGTTCGGGTTGTTGTACGCCTCGTAGTAGCCGGTCACGAACGGAGGCCGCTTCTCCGCGAAACGGTGGTCGGTCGGGATCAGCTTCGCCGCGGTCTCGGGATCGGCGACGATGGCGCGGACCTTGCCCGCGATGAACTCACACCACTCCGCGTTCGCCGTGGGATCCAGCAGCAGGTCGGTGTAGTGGCTCGTCAGCTTGGCGAAGCCGGGGCTGTTCCACATCTTCTCGAAGAACGCACGGCGTTCCTCGGTCCGAGTCGTCGAACGTCGCGCGGTCGTGCGTGCGGTGGAGGAACCCGCTCACCGACGTGTTGAGCGTCTCCCGTATCGCTTCGAAGTCGGCGCGGAGCTGCCGCCTGCTCGTCGGCGGTGATCGGCGCGTTGTTGAGCGGAGTGCACCAGTTGGCGGTGCGTTGGTACACCGTGAGGGAAGCGACCTCGTCCGCGATGGCGGGGATCAGCTGCACGCCGCTCGATCCGGTCCCGATGACGGCGACGCGTTTGCCCGCGAAGTCGACGGGCGTCTTCGGCCACAGCCCGGTGTGGTACGACTCGCCGCGAAAGTCGTCGCGCCCCGCGACGTCGGGGAAGAACGGGACCGAGAGGACACCCGGTCGCGGCGACGAGGAATCGAGTCCGGAGCTCGGTGCCGTCGCCGAGCGTGACGGTCCACGTCGCCGACGTCTCGTCGTAGTTTGCCGACGTGACCCGCGCGCCGAAGCGGATGTGACGCCGGAGATCGAACCGGTCGACCACGTGGTTGATGTAGCGCTCGGTCTCCGGTTGCTCGCGCGAAGTGCTCCTGCCATTCCCATTCCTCGAACAGGTCCTTCGAGAACAGGTAGGCGTAGGTGTAGCTCTCGGAGTCGAACCGCGCGCCGGGGTAGCGGTTCCAGTACCACGTGCCCCCGACGCCGTCACCGGCTTCGAGCAGCGTGACGGAGAAACCGGCCTCGCGGGCGCGGTACAGCTGGTAGATACCGGTGATACCGGCGCCGACGACCAGCACGTCGAGTTGCTTCGCTCACGTTCGGTCTCCAGAGGTGACCGTGCGCTCGCGCGGACACCCGAATGGTTGTACCGACCGGTCGGTTACTATACCTTTCCCCGGCAGCGCACTCCGAGAGAGCGAAAGGGGAGCTGCGTGGCGATCGTGGATCGGAAGTCGTCGGCACTCGCGGTGCCGTACGCGGTGGAGGTCCCGGACCGGGTCCGCAAGGAGCGCTACTTCGACGACGACTTCTACCAGATGGAGGTCGAGATGCTGTGGCCGCGGGTCTGGCAGATGGCGTGCCGGCTCGAGGAGATCCCGCAGCCGAACGATTTCGTCGAGTACGAGTTCCTCGACCAGTCGGTGATCGTGCTGCGCACCGCCGACATGGGAGTGCGGGCGTTCCAGAACGTGTGCCGCCACCGCGGGCGTCAGGGTCGTCGAGGGCCGGGGCACGTGCGAGAGCGGATTCGTCTGCCCGTTCCACGGATGGTGCTACGGCGTCGACGGCAAGAACACCTTCGTCCCGCGCAAGCGGATGTTCGCCGAGCACAACCTGGAGCCGGGCGACATCGACCTCGTACCCGTGCGCTGCGAGACGTGGGGCGGGTGCGCGTGGATCAACCTCGACGACGACGCCCCGCCGCTGCGGCAGTGCATCGAACCGGCCGCCACCATCCTCGACGCGTGGAAGGTCGAGTCGCTGCGCACCGAGTGGTGGTACGCGTGCCGTCTTCCGGTGAACTGGAAGCTCGCGCAAGAGGCGTTCGTGGAGCAGTACCACGTAGTGGAGACCCATCCACAGCTGCGCATCCCGTCGCGGTACGCACCGCCCAAGGGGCGCGTTCGACCCGCGTGCCTACATCGACGCCGACATCCGATACCTGCAGACGATGAGCGAGGGCATGGCCGGGATGGTGCACGCGAACGACGTGCGCATCGCCGAAGGGCTGCGCGAGATGGAGTTGCCCGCCGACCCTGCGCTCGCGGTCGCGGCGCTGGGAGCGCGCGCTGAACGACGCGGTCGAGAGCTGGCATCGGGCCGCGGGCTCCGACATCCCCGACTTCAACGATCTCGAGGCCCGAGGCATCAACGAGCCCATGGGCTACTGCTTCCCGCACTACTTCGTGTTGCCCATGTACAGCAGCGCATCGTCGTACCGCTTCCGTCCGCTGGGGCCGGAGGAGACGCTGATGGAGATCTGGTCGCTCACCCGTTTCCCGGAGGGCAGCGAGCGCGGGAAGCCAACGCCGCCCGAGCCGTGGGAGATGCGACGATCCCCGGTGGCCACCGATCCCGGCGCAGGACTTCTCGAACCTGCCGAGGCAGCAACAGGGCCTGCACGCCAAGGGCTTCGAGTACATGCGACTGTCGGAGCAGATGGAGGGCCACATCTCGAACTTCCACCGCACCATCGACGGCTTCCTCGCCGGGCTGCCTTACGAGAGCTGCTCCCGGCGCTGCGGACGGTCAACGTGAACCCGCTCGAGCATCCGATCGTCGACATCGGCTTCGGCGTATGAGCGACCTATCGCCGACGTCGTCGAGGGCGTCCGCGCCGACGATCGCCGCGTATACCCAGGCTCTCGACGACGGCCGGACCGACGACGTCGTCGGCCACGTTCTGCCCGACGGTGTCTGCGAGATACCGGGCATGGGCACGCACGTCGGGCCACGACGCGCTGCGTGCGGCCTACGCCGGATGGAAGCCGGGACGGCCGCAGCGTCACGTCGTCGTCAACACGCCTCGTCACCGACTGGAACGATCACGAGGCGAGCGCGGTCAGCGACGTGATCTTCTTACTGAAAGGCGACGCGGGCTGGGCGGTCCAACTCGTGGGCCGGTACCACGATGAGCTCCGCCGAGGCGACGGCCACCACGACGACGGCTATGGCGGTTCCACCGCCGGGCCGCCGAGTTCGTGCGACGTAGCTCGGCGGCTACTGCGCAAGCAGGCCGGGCTACTCGAAGAGATCGGGTTGCTCGCGGGTGATCATCGCGTAGAGCGGCTGGAACGCGTGGTAGCAGGCGAGCGGCGATCCGACCTGCTTATAGGTCGTGCGCGCCGTGTCGGCATCGATGAGCACCGGAGTACCCGCGGCCTCGGCGAGCAGCTGCGCTTGGCAGGTCCGCTCCATGGTGATGAACGACCACACGGCCGCGTCGACGGAATGGCCGACGGTCAGGAGTCCGTGGTTGCGGAGGATCACCGCTTTGGTGCGAGCCGAGGGCCTCGCGCGATGCGCTTGCCCTCTTCGAGGTCGAGCACCACGCCGGTGAAGTCGTCGAACAGCGCGTGGTCCTCGAAGAACCCGCACGCGTCCTGCGTGATCGGATCGAGGAGGCGCCCCAACGACGACCACGCCTTGCCGTGCAGCGAGTGCGAGTGCGCGGCCGCGATCACGTCGGGGCGCGCCGCGTGCACCTGCGAGTGGATCGCGAAGGCGGCCCGGTTGACGCATGGCGTCGCCTTCGACCACAGTTCCGGTGTGGTCGACGCAGATCAGGTCGGAGACCCGGATGTGCTTGAAGTTCATCCCGAACGGGTTGAGCCAGAAGCGGTCGAGGTGCTCCGGATCGCGCACGGTGATGTGCCCGGCGACACCCTCGTCGAACCCGAACCTGCCGAACAGTCGGAACGATGCCGCGAGCCGTTGCTTGCGGTGGAGGCGTTCCTCGTCCGTCGAATCGAAGGTCGGGAAGGAAGCTCAGATCGGGAAGCAGCGCCGTCATAGTCAAATCTTAGGCCTCGTACGGGCGGTCGGCCCAGGCCTCCGGTGCCGGAGCTCGTGCGCCGGCGGTCGACCGGAACCCCGAATTCCGGAACGAATTCTCGCATGTGACGGGACTTCTCGCCGGATGAGGCGTAGGTTTCCGCGCTCAGGTCTGTCGGCCGTGAGAACGGCCTTCTTCTCAGGGGGGAACCTGATGCGTACTCGACGCCTTCTCGCCGGCGTGGCATTGCTCAGCGTCGCGCTCGCGGCGTGCGGCAATTCGAAGTCGCAATCCGAAGGGCCGACGACGGTGCCGGTCGGCAACACGCCGGTGACCACCGCCACGCGCGGTGGACCTGACGAAGAACGTGCCGCGGCCGGGAGTCAAGGGCGTGACGGACTCCGACGATCCGGGTCGCGGTGATCACCGCAAAGACGAATCCGATCGGTGGTCAGGTACCACGAGTACATCGACGGTATCCGCGCCTACTTCAAGCTGATCAACGACAAGGGCGGCATCTACGGCCGCAAGCTCACGGTCGTGTCGGACCGTGACGACGTCGTCGGGACGCAGAACGTGCAACAGACGACGTCGAGCCTCGCGAACGACAACGCGTTCGCGACGTTCGAGGCGACGCAGCAGCTCACGGGCGGCGGACATGCTCGCGAAGCGCACATGCCCACGTTCATCTGGAACATCGATCCCGAGATGGCGAGCACGCCGACGTCGGACCACAGCAACATCTTCGGGACGAACCCGGCGATCTGCTTCAACTGCCCGGGCCCGCTGAACCCGTGGCTCGCGGCGAAGAACGGGTACACGAAGATCGGGATCCTCGGCTACGGCGTGTCGGCGGAGTCGAAGCTGTGTGCGACCGGTACCCGCGACGCGTACAAGCAGTACGGCGACGGGAAGCTGCAGGTCGTGTTCTTCGACGACACGTTGCCGTTCGCCGCGGACCTGACCGCCGACGTGCAGAACATGAAGGACAAAGGTGTCCAGTACGTCAACACGTGCATGGACACGAACGAGGTCCTGAAGTTGCAGCGGGAGATGCAGAAGCAGGGCCTGAAGGCAGTCCAGAACCTTCCCGAACGCGTACGACCACGACTTCGCGAAGCAGAACGCCGCGTTGTTCGAGGGGACGTTCGTGGAGCCGCTGTACACGCCGTGGGAGACGGACCCGCAGTCGCCGGAAACGAAGGCGTACCTGGCGGGCATCAAGGCGATCACGAACGATCCCGTCGAGCTGACGCAGTTCGGGTGGATCAACGCGGCCCAGTTCGTCGACGGCCTGAAGGGTGCGGGGCCGGAGTTCACCCAGCAGAAGGTGATCAACTACCTCAACACCCAGAAGGCGTACTCGCCGCTGGGGATGGTGCCGCCGATCGACTGGACGACCGGTCACATCGACCCGATGAAGCACGCCGAGGTCCGGGCCAAGGAACAGTGCCAGCCGGTCATGCAGATCAAGGGCGGCAAGTTCGTGCTCTTCGAGACGCCGGCCGACAAGCCCTTCACGTGTCTCGACACGGCGAAGGGCGCCGACCAGACGCCGGTCTACAAGTCGTTCGCACCCGGCGGCGCCGGTTGATCGCAGCTTCCGACGATTCACCCGGACTCGACTGACGGACGGCCGTCCGTTGTCGTTTGTGCCTTCCGCCTCGAATCCCTGACCCTCCGGACGCGGCGACGCGACGGGACAGGTGTGTCCGTTTCGCGGGAACTATCCGGTCAACTCCCCGAGAGTTTGCGTCGACAACACTCTCCGTGGGGGGACACCACCGGTTCGTGCATCTCATCTCGTCGCGGCGGCTGACCGCCACCATCGTGTTCGCGCTCACGATCGCGTCGGCGACGCTCGGGCTCGCCGGGACGGCCGGCGCCGCGCCGGACGCACCGCCGGAGACGAGCCTCGCGGGTGAGACCGCGCAGGCGGCCAAGCTCACGCTCGAGATCGCGACGAACAGCAAGCGCGCCGACGTCCTCGACGAGCGCTACCTGAAGGCGCAGCACGCGGTGAAGCTCGCGACCCGGAAGGTCGCGGCGACCCAGCAGGAGATCGACGCGGCCCAGGCGTCGATCGACCGGTTGCACACCGAACTGCGGGGCCGGGCCGCGCTGCTCTACATCGGCGCGGGCAATCAGAGCCCGATCGACGTCGACGTGCAGAGCGTGCAACAGCTCGGGTCGATGACGCAGTACGGATCCGCGGCCGCGGAGACGGACGAGCGCATGCTCGATGATCTCGCCCGCACCGAGGCGCACCTCTCCGCGCAGCGCGACGACCTCCGCGACCAGCTTGCGACGGCGAAGAAGCGCCAGCGCGTGGCCGACAAGGCGCGGCGCGCGGTCGAGAAGGCGAACGCCGCGCTCGAAGCACCTGCTCGATACGACGAACGCGACGGTCAAGCTGCTGGCGACGCAGATGGAACAGCAGGCGCAGGCCGCGGCCGCGCTGCAGGAACAGGCGTGGCTGCAACATCAGGCCGAGCTGCAGGCGAAGCACCCGGGCGCGATCGGCGGCGGCACCGCGGCGGATCCGGCCGATCCGTTCGCGGCCGGGCCGTCGGCGCCGACTCCCGGCGCGTTCCTCGCCGTCGCGTACGCCCGCGGGCAGCTCGGCAAGCCGTACGTCTACGCGGGCGCCGGGCCCGACGTGTTCGACTGTTCGGGGCTCACGATGATGGCGTGGGCGCAATCGGGCGTGTCGATGGAACATGGGTCGCAGTCGCAGTACATGTCGTTCCCGCACGTGCCGATCGACCAGCTCCAGCCGGGCGACCTTGTCTTCTTCGGCGATTCGGGCCCGACCAACCACCACGTCGGGATCGTGGTCGGACCGGGCCTGATGATCGACGCGCCGCACACCGGTGCGTACGTCGAGCTCGTCAGCTACTTCCGCAAGGACTTGGTTCCGATGGGTGCGCGCCCGTCGTAGCCGGCGCGGGTGTGCCGCCCCGTCCGAAGACGGCGTTCCCGGCGGCGACGGTCGCGCACACGACGAGCGGCCCGAGGATGACACCGCCGAGCGCGTCGATCGGGTAGTGGAGGTCGAGCGAGACCATCGCCCAGCCGACGACCGCGGGGACCGCGAACACCACGAGCGCGAGCGCGGTGTGCCGGCGCAGGACCAGCCACGCGAAGGTGGCGACGGCCGCGGCCGCGGTGACGTGTCCGGACGGGAAGGTCAGCGTGCCGAGCTCCGGGTGGTACCAGCGGTAGTGGTGCAGCGCCTGGCGGCTGTCGATGATCGGCTTGAAGACGTGTTCGGCTGCGACGACTGCGATGAAGCAGCCGGCCGCCCCCGACAGCGCGAGCCGCGGCCGCCGGCCGGCCAGCGCGACGGCCGCGATCACGAGCGTCATGATCGCGAACGGCATCGGTTCGAACAGGTCCTGCCAGGTCATCGCCGCGGGCGGCGGGATGCGGCGGGCCAGGGAGATGAAGCGGAACTCCCAGTGCATCGGTCCCCGCGCGTGCCAGACCATGCCGCTCAACACGCCGAAGACGAACGCGGCCGCGACGGCGGCGCCGAGGGCCCGCATGGTGCCCGGGGATCGCCGCCCTGCCGCGAATTGCTCTCGTCCGTGAACGATGGTCTCGATCGCGCGATGTTAGGGGGCGCCGGTCCGCCGGGGAATGGCGGTCTCCGGCCGCGAATGGGCGCGAAGTGCCCTACAACGACGCCGGATCGACACCTGTTCCACCGGCCGCGCTGCTGGCGTACGTCGCGAGCGCGAAACGCAGCACGTTCACGGCATCCTCGCCGCTCCACAGCAACGGGCCTTCGCCGGTGTGTAGCCAGCGCAGCCAGTGCCGCCCCGAGTCTCGGAAGCTGCTGCCCCAGTCGTCGTCGAGCGCGTGGTACGCCCGCATCTCGCCGTCGGCGTACACCTCGAGGCTGGGCTGCTGGATACCGCGCCCGGTGCACCGGTTGACACGTGCGTAGCCGCGCCGGCCGGTGACCTCCCACCGCTCGTCGTTCGTGTAGTAGTCGGAGCGGAGGTACATGTCGGGGGCGAGCGTGATGTCCCACACGCCGCGGATGCCGTTCTCGTGCTGCCAGAGGATGGTGGTCGGCGCGTCGACCACGACGCCGGGCACGACCTCGGTGCCGCCGATCCACGCCCGGACCTCCTTGATCGGTCCGAACAGCCACAGCACGGTCGCGAGCTTGTGCCAGCCGTCGTCGAACACGAGGATGCCGCGCCCGTTCTGCATCTGCTGAAACTGCCAGTGGTAGCTGCTCATCGGCACGTCCCAACCGCCGCGGCTGCTGCCGACCATCTTCATGTGGTAGCCGCTCACGTCGCCGATCTCGCCCGATTCGACGATCGCCTTGAGCTTCTGCAGCGGTTCGTAGAAGAGGTAGTTCTCCATGACGCGCAGCACGCGATCGTTCGCCCGCGCCACGTCGAGCATGCGTTGCGCGTCGGCGAGGTCGTTGCACATCGGCTTTTGCAGGTTGACGTGCCAGCCGTACCCGAGCAGCTCGACCACACTGTCGACGTGCAACGGGATCGGCAACAGTCCCTCGACCGCGTCGATCTCGAGGTTGCTCGCCGCGAGCTCTTTCGCCGACGTGAACGTGCGCGCGTCCGGCCAGTCGCGCTGCCGTTCCGCGAGCCGCTCCTCGCTCGGGTCGACGAGCGCGACGACGTCGACGTCGGGGTTGCCGAGGTACGCGCGCACGTTGAGGTCGTAGATGCGACCCAACCCGACGAAGGCGGCGCGGACCGGGCGATCGTAGGGGGTGAAGCTCATCGGGACCGGGTCTCCTGTTGCACCGAGCCAGTCTCTTGTTGCAGTTCGATGGTGTTGCCGGCCGGATCGGCGATCCAGATCTGGACGATGCCCGCGCCCTGCACGCCGCGCACGTACTCGATGCCGCGTGCTTCGAGCTCGCGGATCGCGGCGTCGAGGTCGTCGACCGCTACGCAGTAGTGATGGCCGGTGGTGTCGATGGGCTTCCCCGACGGCGGCGCACCGACCACGTGGAGCTGCAGATCGCCGACCGCGTGCCAGTGACCGGGGACGCCCGGGATCTCGGGCCGGGCCTCGTCGCCGAGGCCGAGGACGTCGTGGTAGAACGCGACCATCTCGTCGACCGGCGCGCCGTTCGCGTTGACGGACACGTGATGAAAGCGTGTCACCTTCATGTGGGCTCCTCCAGCTGTTCCATGAATTCGAGGCGGATCCCGCCGGGCGCCTCGACGAACGCGATGCGCCGTGTGCCGAACGCGCCCTCGACCACCGCCGGGCCCCAGACGACGGTGTGGCCGGCGAGCTCGCGGTCGAGGTCGTCGGTGAACAGCGCGGGGTGCAGGAAGCCCTCGGGTGGGAGGTCGACCACGTCCTCGTAGATGGCGCGCGTGAACAGCGTGATCATCACCGGACCGAGGTACACGTCGGCGCGCTCGCCGTTGTTCCACTCCATGCGGTCGCGCACTTCCGCGCCGGCCGCGGTGTAGTACGCGCACGCGGCGTCGAGGTCGGCGACCTTCACCGCGAGGTTCGCCATTCCCGTGATCGCCATGCGCCCACCGTTCGCCGACACCGACCCGACGCGGGAAGGGTACCGAGTCGTCTACGCGAGAGCCTCGATCACACGCCGAGGGGCTCGTACCGGCTGAAGCCGATACGAGCCCCTCGTGTCCGTCGCAGTCGTCAGTGGCGGTGGTTGCGGCCACCGTCGTTACCGCTCGCGCCGTCGCGCACGATCTCGTACGTGACATTGTCGCCGTGCTGGGCGGTGAAGAAGACGCGCCAGCCGTGCTCGAACGCCTTGGCGTCCTGGGCGCCCAGGATCCCGGCGAACGACGGGTCACCGTTCGACACATGCAGCCCGGTGATCTCGTTGTCACCTTCGTTCTGGAAACCGGCGAGCCCGGCGAACGCGGCGTCCACGGTCGCCGACGCGTCCCGGCCTTCGGCCAGGAATCGCAGCGGCGTGTTCGCAGGCTTGCTGTAGTCGGCCCGCACGTCGAACAGGTACGCGGAGTCCAGCGCGTTCCGTTGCGCGTGGAGCCCGTCCCCCGCGTCCTCGACGAACGCGATGTGGTCCTTGTCGAAGAACGCGACGTTGTCGAGTCCCGTGTGCACCACGTCGCCCCGGTACAGCATCGACAGCGTGCCGTTGTTCGAACCGGGGTGGTCGAGGGTGAGCTTCAGGATCGAGCCGAAGCCGCCGTACTGCGCGCCCGCCTCGGTCAGGCTGTTCGTGTCACCGGTCTCGTCGAAGTAGAACTCGCGGAACCTCGACCCCGGACGGAACTGCCCGTTCTCGGGCCGCTTGAACGGCGTGGCGCCCGCCGCCTTCGCCAGCGCGTTGGCGTCGAACGGCGTGGTGCCGTCGACCGCGGTGTCGTGGATGGTGACGAACTTCGTCCTGAAGGTCTTGCCGTAGGTGTGGAGGTCCTTGACGTCCGGCGACAAGATGTCGGCGTCGGCCTGGCCGGCATGGAACGTGATCGTCTGTCCGGGGTTCGCCTTCGAGTCGACCGCGAGCACCTGCAGCTTGCCCCCGGCCTTCAGGTCGAACGGGTTCTTGGGCACGAACCGGTACACGAAGCTGTTCGGCTGCTTCGCGTGGGTGTTCACCGTCCCGGACTTGCCGCCGACGTCCTCGACGATGATCAGGTTGCCGTTCGAGTCGTTCTGGATACCTTCGTAGCCGCCCCGGCCGAGGATGCCCGAGATGTCTTCGACCTTCGACGGTACGGAGGTCGTCGCCTGCCACACGCCGCCGCTCGTCCCGGCCTCGGACGTGAACAGGAGCCGGCGCGCCCACGGGTCCCAGGTGGAGCCGTCGATGTCGGGGAGGTTGTTGCCGTTCGTGTCCTTCGTCGCGAGCAGCGTCACCTTGTGCGCGGCGTCGGCGTCGAGGTTGACGCGGGTGATGTAGCCGGGTGATCCGAGCTCGTGGCCCTGGAAGAGGAAATGGGTGCCGTAGTCGTAGTTGGGGTCGGCGCCGTGCTGGTTGCGCAAGACGAGGTAGGTGATCTTGTCGGGCTCGCTCTTCGACGCCTCGACCTTGTGCGACGCGGTCGGGAGGTCACCCGCCGCCGGCAGGAGAGGACCGTCGTTGAAATAGCCGTAGCGGTCGACCACGCCGTCGGGGTTCTCGAGCGGGGTCGAGCCTTGAGCACGCGTGATCAGCGCGAGCTCGGGCGAGGTCGTGTTCGGCTGCGACGCGCCGGCGATTCTCGGCTGCGCGTTCGCGATCGGCGTGAGGCCGGGCGTCGACGACGCGAAGCTCACCCCGGCCATGGTCGTCACCGCGGCGCCGACGATTGCGATGGCACCGAGCGTTCGCTTGCTCTTGCGTATGGGTCGTGCAACCACGCGTGTCTCCGTTCGAGGTGGTGATGTGTCCTTTCGTCGGAGGTCTACGTGCACAAGGTGACGTGCGGGTGGCGATCAGTCGACCGCTGGACGGTCGGTTGGGGAAGAACCCGTGTGGTTGTGACGACGGCGACGTCCGGGTGAACTCGAGGGAAGCGAAGGGTGTCGTGCGTGCGATCAGCCCGGAACGGAGGCGATGACGTACTCGAACCCGGGGAGCGCGGTGAACTCGGCGGGCGGCGGCGCGATGGTGCCGTCGCGATACGTCACGGGCACCGGAGTCCGCGGTGTGTGCACCGCGTCGATGCGGATGTCGGCCAGACGGTTCGCCTGGGTCGCGGCGACCTCGACCACGTCGTTTGCCGCCAGTCGTATCGCGTCGGTCCCCGGTGCGCCGGTGCCGAACGGCTTGGGGAGATCGGTGCAGAACGACCAACCGCCGCGCAGATCGAGGACGTGCACGAAGGCGGGCTCGTCGTCGCTCGTGGGATCGCGGTACATCGTCGCGAGCAGCGTGTGGTCGGCGCTCAACACACCGTGAACGGGATGACCGTGCATGTCCTCGGCCGGCGTCTTGTCGCGTCCGAGCGTGTCGGCGACCTCTCCGCCGTCGACCGCGATCGTCTGCACCCGGTAGTGGTCGGGGAAGTAGAGCAGCGCGAAGACGAGCGACCCGTCGGTGGAGAACGCTTCGGGTTGGACGTCGCCGGTCAGGGTCAAGCGATGCGACACCGATCCGGAAGCCGTATCGAAGATCGCGAGCGTGGTGTTCGTCCGCCCCTGATTGCCGTAGCCGGGCCGGCGGTCGGTCAGCGCGATCCATCTTCCCTCGGGCGCGACCGCGCCGACGGCCAACCCGACCGGGACCGGCCAGGCCGCGGCCTCGATGCCGGTGCGGGGGTCGAGGCGCACGAGTCGCGGTGCGCTTCCCGGGTCGGACCGGATCGCGACGACCACCGAACCGTCGAGCGCCGCGACCGCACCGGGCGCGCGCCACACCGGCGTGGTCCGGCCAGACGCCACCGCGCCGACGCCGTCGTCGAACGCGGCCAGTTGCAGGGGGCCCGGCTCGACCCGGGGGCCGACGACCTTCACCGCGGGTGTCGAGGTGTGCGCGCTCGCGCCGCACCCGGTCGCGATCGCGACCAGGAACGTGAGGAGGACGGTGACCGGTGCCCTTCGTGTCATGACCGGGGTACACCGGTCGCGGGCCGCCGGTTCCCGGATCGCGCCGTTCAGCGCAGCGAGGCCGCGATCGCCTGCGCGTCGGCGAGCCTGGTCAGGCCCTCGATCCGGTAGGTGACAGTGCCCTGCTCCCACAACAGCACCGGGCCGGCTCGGCGCACGGTGTCGGTCTCGAAGTTGCCGTCACGATCGAGGAACCCGATCTCGTGCGCGCCCTTGATCCAGAGCCCGGGCACACCGTTGACCGCGACGTCGTCGGCGGGCACGCTCCCGAGCACCTTGCGCAGCACCGGCCCGTTGTTGCCGCTGCTCGCGACCTCGACGATCGTGAACCGCGGGTAGCGCAGCACCACGAGCGGTGCGCGGTGACCGGTGTCGACCTCCACTCCCACGAGCGCGCCCGCCGACGCGGTGTGCGGTGTGACGATCGGGAAGTCGACCTGTCCGCGCGGCCGCGAGCCGGAGTGCCGCGAGCGGGTTCGGTGCGGCCGTGCCGGTGGCGGGCACGCCGGGGACGGTGCCCGGACCGGTCGCGGGCGGCACCGTCGAGCCGGAGTGCTGCACCTCGACCGCGCCGATGCCCAACCAGTCGGCGATCGCGTGCCGCGCCGGACCGATCGCGAGCACCGCGGCCGTGACCACGATGATGCTCGCGGCGACGGCGAGCAACGCGCGCACGCGCCGGTGGCGTGGTTGCGCGGGTTGCGTCGTGGGCGCGGCGACGCGCCGGCGCACGATCTCCGCGAGCTGGTCCCCGGCCGGGTGGTCGAGGTGTTCGGCGAGGTCGAAGAGCGCTGCTTCCAGATCGATCACAACGTCACCTCTTCGCCGAGCGCGACCCGCAACCGGTCGAGGGCGCGCGACAGGCGCGACTTCGCGGTTCCCCGTGGGCACGACGAGCGCGGTCGCGGTCTCGGTCTCGCTGAGTCCGGCGAAGTAGCGCAACGCGACGACCTCCCGGTAACGGTCCGGCAGCCGCGCGACTTCGTCGAGCACACGTTGGCGGCGCGCGTTCGCGGCCGCGACGTCGTCGGCTCCCGCGCCGTCGGCCTGCCGTTGGCGGCGCACCTGGAGGTCGAGGCGGTCGCGGCGAGAGCGGGCGCGGCGGCGGTTGCGGGCCTCGTTCGCGACGATCGTGAACAGCCACGGGCGGAACACGGCGTCGGTGCGGAAGCCGCGGAGGTTCCGGTACGCCTTGACGAACGCGTCCTGGACGGCATCTTCTGCATCGCCTCCGGCGATTCCGTACGCGACGCGGAGCGCCGGTTCCCGGTAGCGGCCGATCAGAGTCGTGAACGCGTCGAGATCGCCCTCCCGGGCGGCGATCACCAGCTCCGTGTCGGTGCTTCGATCCATGTTGTGACCTGCATACACCGCTCGGCGGAAGGAGGTTCCCGGCGAGGGGTCGGGCGAGGCGTTTCACGAAGCCATGACACGGCCCGGGTCGGTTCCTGACGATCGGCGCCGATACTCCGGGTGTGACCAAGGAGGGCACATGCGGTCGATGACGATGTTCCGCTGGATCCTGGTGGCGCTCTCGGGCGCGCTCGCGGTGTTCCTGATCGCCCGGGGCAACGTCGTGATCGGCGTGCTCCTCGGGGCGATGGCGCTGACCCGGGCGCTGCTCTTCACGCGCATGCACCACCGGCGCGAGATGTTCCGCGAGCGGATGGCCGCCCGGCGGAGCTGGCGCACCGGCGCTCAGTAGCCGGGCTTGGGCCGGAAGAGGTCGAAGCGGAGCCCCTGGTCGTCGACGCACTCGGCGTTGCCGCCCGAGTCGTAGTCGGCGACCGACAGCACCTGCCCGCCGAGATCGCGCACCCGTTGCGCGGCCGCCTCGATGTCGTCGACGCGGAAGTAGAGGCGAACCTCGGGGCTCCCCGGCCGCGAGTCGATGCCGGCCGGGGGCGTGATCGACGAGATGTGGAACGCGCCGGGCTGGTAGCCAGGCTCGAGTTGCCAGTCGAAGAGGCTGCCGAAGAAGCGCGCGGCCCGTTCGCCGTCGGCGACGAGCAGCGTGAGGTAGCCGACGTCGCCGTAGCGGCGGCCGAAGACGTCCTCGACCGGGACGTCGTCGGGTTCGATCGCGGTCTGCACGAACCAGCGGTGCCCGAACGGGTCGCGGATCGTCCCGCCGCGCGCGCCGTAGTTCTCCGCGACCGGCCGCAGCGCGGTCGCGCCCAGGTCGACGGCACGCGCGTACGTCGCGTCGGCGTCGGGCACGTGCAACATCAGGCCCACCGTGCTGCCGCCGACGGTCTCCGGGCTGAGGTGGCCCTCTTCCGGGAACTCGCCCGCGAGCATGAACACGGTGTCGCCGACGCGGAGCTCGGCGTGTCCGATCCGGCCGTCGGGCATGACGATCGGGTCGCCGATCAGCACCGCGTCGAACACTTCCCTGTACCACTGGATGGCGCGCGCAGGGTCGCTCGTCGCCAGGTACGGCGTGAGCGAGTGCAGGCGGGCGGGCGTGTACTCACGGATGGCGAGCGCGGGCATGCTCTGCTCCTCGGGGTCGGTATCGGGGCCGAGCTCGGCGGCGATGCGCCGCCGCAGCTCGCGGGCGAACTCCGGTCGGGGTGCGAGCGGGACGATCGGCTCCCGCAACGCGTCGAACGGATCGGCGTCGAACGGTTCAGTCATCATCCCTCCCTTCGTCGTACTGCACGCGGAAAGCGTGCTTCGCGCGCGTGAGCAGTGCTTCGGTCGCGTGCACGGTGCGGTCGAGGTGCTCGGCGACCTCCGGGACCGAGAGGCCGTCGAGGTAGCGCAGCGTGAGCGCGGCGCGATGGTGTGCGCCGAGCCGGTCGAGCACCGCCGCGTGCGCAGGCGGTCGAAGTGCGCGTCGATGCCGTCGTCGACGACGTCACCGTCGGGATCGCGCGCGAGTCGGAGGTTGCGTTCCTCGCGCGCCGCTCGGCGCCAGTGGTCGACGAGTTTGTTGCGGGCGACGGTGACGAGCCACGCGATCGTCAGGTCGGGGACCGTCCCGTCGCGCACGGCCCGGACGGCGGCGAGGAACGTCTCGCCGGTGAGGTCCTCGGCGATCGCCGGATCGCCGACCCGGGAGGCGAGGTAGCCGTAGACCTGGGGCAGCGCCCGGTCATAGAGCGCGAGCAGTCGCGGGCCCTGGTCGGCGGCGGCGCTCTCGTTCACGTCCGGATCATCGCTCGCGGGCACGCGGTTCCGACGGCCGCCAGGAGGAAATCCTCCGGAGCCGTCGCCGATGGCCCCTGACCTGGTTATCCTCCGCGCCGATGCCGCCGAGGACACTGCGGATCGTGAACAAGTCGTCGTACCAGACCGCGCGGGCGGCGGCCGCGATCGACGCGACCCGCCAGGCGGTCAATCGCCAACTCCGTGACGTCGCCAAGGCGTGGGGCGAGATCGTCTACACGATCGCCTCGGACGCTCACGCGCCGCGGCTTCGACATCGTGCTCCTCGACGACGCGGACCAAGCCGGCGACCTGGGCTACCACGACCTCGACCCGCGCGGCCGGCCCTACGCCCGCGTCTACGTGACGCCGATCCTCGACAACGAGGGCACATGGTTGCGCGGCGCGAACTCGGTATCGGTCACCGTCTCCCACGAGGTGTGCGAGCTCGTCGGCGACCCGGGTGCGAACCACTGGGTCGAAGATGCACGGGGTGCGCTGGTCGCGGCGGAGCTGTGCGATCCGGTGGAGAGCTGCTCGTACCGTGTCACCTTGCGTGACGGCCGCCGGGTCAGCGTCTCCGATTTCGTCTATCCCGCGTGGTTCAACCCGTACGTGCCCGCGGGCACGCAGGTCGACCACATGAAGGTATTGCGCAAGCCGTTCGAGATCGCACCCGACGGCTACGTGATCCGTCACACCGCGGCCGGGGTGCGCGACGTCTGGGGTCGTACCTATCCGCGCTGGCGCAAGGCGGCCAAGCGCAAGCCCGCGTCGCGCACGTACCTGCGGCACCGCCTCGGCTGATCCGGGCTACTCGACGAGCGTCGCGATCTTCGCGAGCGTCTTCTCCATCGAGTCGCGGGTGTGGTCCTTCGCCTTCGACAGGCGCAGGATGTTCTTGACCGGGCCCTTCTCCTGCGAGATGTCCCAGCTCTCGCGCACGAGCGTGCCGCCGTCGGCCGGCTCGAGCTCGTAGCGCCAGATCCGCCCGCCGAAGAACTTTCCCTGGATGCCCTTCGCACCCGTCTGCCACGCGATGCGCTTGCCGTCGTCGAACTCGACCACCGTGTTGGTGGTGGAGTAACCGATTGCGAGATGCATGCTCATCCCGAACTGCGAGCCCATCTGCAGCCGGCCCGCGTCGCCCTTGGCGTCACGGACCGAGCCGGATCCGTCGATGTCGTGATGGCGGGCCGGGTCGGCGAGGAGCTCGAAGATCCGGTTGGCGGGCGCGGCGATCACGCGCTCGACGGAGACGACGTCGGTGGAATCGGTCATGCGGCGCAGCGTACGCCCGTGCGCCGCCGTACGCTCTCGCCGCACCCGCCGACCGTACGAACACCGGACGCACCGATCAGGAGATGCCGATGCCGAGCCCGCGCTTCAGTCACCTCGACGACCTCGAGTACCAGGAGGTCCGCCGCATCGGCATCGGCGACCGGACGATGTCGGTCCGGGAGAAGTGGCTCGACTTCTCACCGGAGTACCTCTCGCTGTACGCGCAATGGGACCCGGGGATGATCGTGCAGCCCCACGGCCACAACAGCAATCACGTGGTCTTCGTACTCGAAGGCGAGATGACGTGCGGCGACGTCGTCTGCCGCAAGGGCGCGCACATCGCGCTCGACCAGGGCGACACGTTCGGTCCGTTCGTCGCGGGCCCGGACGGCGTCGAGCTCTTCGAGGTGATGATGGGAGATCCGCGCTCCTTCCAAGCCGATCCCGAAGGCCACGACCGCTTCCTTGCCGAGCGAAATGCGCGCCAGCTCCCGAATCCGCCGATCGACATGCCCGCCTGGATCGAAGACACGCGGAGCTGAATGTCGTCCTCGCCGTTCGCTTCCGGCTCGGTCTCGTTCCGCAGCTACCCGCACCAGGATCTCGGGGCGGTCGAGACGATCGCGGAACTGCGGGCGCAGGCCGCGCTCGCGACCGACCACGGTTTCGACGGCGTGATGACCAGCGAGCATCACGGTGGGTTCGCGGGCTACCTCCCGAATCCGTTGCAGCTCGCGGGGTTCCTGCTCGACGCGATGCCGCGCGGGTGGGCCGCGCCCTGCCCGTTGCTGCTCCCGCTGCGCCCGGCGGCGCTCGTCGCGGAGGAGACCGCGTGGCTCGCGGCCCGCTTCCCGGGACGCGTCGGGCTCGGTGTCGCCGCGGGAGCGCTCGCCGTCGACTTCGAGCTCATGGACGTGCCGATGGACGGCCTGACCGCGCGCTTCGCCGCGGGCCTCGAACTGGTCGCAGCCGCGTTGCGAGGCGATGCGGCCGAACCGCTCGCAGCCGACCTCGCGCTCGCGCGCTGCGGCGACGATCCGGTCCCGGTGCTCAGCGCGGCCGCGAGCGTCACCGCGGCGCGGCGGGCGGCGCGCGCCCGCGTCGGGCTGCTGTTCGACTCGCTCGTGACGCCGGCTCGGGCGCGCGAGCTCGTCGACGCCTATCGGGAGGCGGGTGGTACCGAGTCGTGCGTGCTGGTGCGCCGGGCGTGGCTCGGCGAGCCGCCGCGCGCCGAGGTCGATCGGCAGGTCGACGTGTACCGCGGCTACGCGCCGGCGAGCGCGCCGTCGCACTGGGGCGCCGACGAGATGGTCGTCGCCGCCGGCGCGGCCGGCGTGGCGCGCGGGCTCCTCGACGCGCAGACGCGCGCGGGGACCGACGCGCTGAACCTTCGCGTGCACGTTCCCGGCGTGGGCGTCGAAGCCGCGCGCGAGCAGATCCGGCGCCTCGGTGACGAGGTGCTCCCGTTACTCGCTCGCGGGTAGCGGCAGGGTCAGGCGCGCGATCGTCCCACCGCCGTCGACGCGCGAGGAGCTCGATCGTCCCACCGTGGAGCTCGGCGATCTGGCGCACGATCGCGAGCCCGAGCCCGGAGCCGGGCTGCGACCGCGCCGCGGTCGCCCGGTAGAAGCGGTCGAAGACGAGCTCGCGTTCCTCGGGCGCGATCCCGACCCCGCGGTCGCGCACCTCGACCACGCCGCCGTCGACCTCCACGTCGATCGCGGTGCCGGGATCGCTGAACTTCACCGCGTTGCCCACGAGATTCTGTATGGCCCGGTCGACCGCCGACGCGCGGCAGTCGACGGTCCCCGCCGCGTCGCGTGCCAGGTTGATCGCGCGCCCGCTGCGCCGGCGCTCGCGCTCGACCACTCCCTCGACCAGGTTGCCGAGATCAACCGGACGCGACGGCTCTTCGGCGCGCGCGTCGGTCGCGAGATCGACGAGCTCGGTGACGAGATCGCCCAGCTCGGCCAGCTCGACCTGGGCCGCGTCGACGAGCTCCGTCCGCTGCGCGTCGCCGAGCGAACCGTGCCGCTGCAGCAGCTCGATGTTCGTGCGCAGCGCGGTCAGACGGAGTCCGGAGCTCGTGGCTCGCGTCCATGATGAGCCGCCGTTGCTGCGCGCGTGACGAGCCGAGCGCGGCGAGCATCGTGTTGAAGCTCGTCGCCAGCCGGCCGAGCTCGTCGCGGCGGCCGATCTCGATGTGCTGGTCGAGCTCCTGCGTCCGGGCGATCTGCTCGGTCGCGACCGTGAGCTGCTCGACCGGGCGCACGATGCTGCGTGCGATCAACCACGACAGGCCCGCGGCGACGGCCGTCCCGATGAGCGCGATCAGGAGCAGTCGCAGATCGAGCGTCGACAGGACCTTGTTCGTGTCGGAGATGCTGCGCGCGATCTGGGCGGCGCCGCCGCCGTGCAGCGCGGTCGTGAGGACGCGGTACTGGGTGCCGTCGACCGTGACGTTGCGAAAGCGCGGGCTGCCACCGTGCGCGGCGATCTGTTTGTCGGTCGCGTCGACCGGGATCGCGGGCTGGTTCGCGATCGAGCGGATCACCGCGCCCTTGGTGTCGAGCAGTTGCACGATCGCGTCGGGTTCGGCGAGCTGCGGCCCACCCTGCTTGTTGGGGAGTGTGCCGTCGCCGTCGTTGTCGCCCGGGACGCGACCGCCGAGGCCCGCGATGTTCGGGTCGCGCGAGCGCTGGGTCAAGAAGCGGTCGGTCTCCAGCGCGCAGCTCCTGGCGGGTACTGACGTGCGCGGCGTACACGGAGCCGACGACGACGACCGCGAACGTCGTCGCCACGACCAGCAGTAGCCGGATGCGCAAGCTCATGCGGCTCCGACCTCCGGCCCTCGATCGCCCGTGCGCCGTGCGACGACGTCCGGGCCTCCGGTCTGCGCCTGGGGGCTCATGCGGCTCCGACCTCCGGCCCTCGATCGCCCGTGCGCCGTGCGACGACGTCCGGGCCTCCGGCCTGCGCCTGGGGGCTCATGTCGGCCCGCCGTTCATGCTGCGCGGATCGTGTAGCCGATCCCCCGAATCGTGTGGATGAGCCGCGCCGCACCGCCGACCTCGGTCTTGCGCCGGAGGTACCCGATGTAGACGTCGAGCGACTTCGACGAGGTCTCGAAGTCGTAGCCCCAGATGCGTTCGTAGATCGAGTCGCGCGACACGACGATGCCCGCGTTGAACATCAGCAGCTCGAGGAGATCGAACTCGGTCTTCGTCAGCTCGAGCTCGGTCGTGCCGCGCCACGCCTGGCGTCGCTTCGGGTCGAGCACCAGATCGGTGACGGTCAGGGTGTCGTCGCCGTCGGTGATGCTGCTGCGCCGCAGCAGGGCCCGCACTCGTGCAAACAGCTCGTCGAGTGCGAACGGCTTGACGAGGTAGTCGTCGGCCCCCGCGTCGAGCCCGGCGACGCGGTCGGAGACCTCGTGGCGAGCGGTCAGCATCAGGACGGGGACGTGGTTGCCGCGGTCGCGCAGGATCCGGCAGACGGCCAATCCGTCGGTGCCGGGCATGAGGACGTCGAGCACGACGGCATCGGGCGCCAGGTCGTCGATGCGCAGGAGGGCGTCGTTCCCGTCGGCGGCGGTGTGCACCTCGTAGCCCTCGAATCGCAGGGCGCGTTCCACCGCCTCCCGGACGTGCGGGTCGTCTTCGACGACCAGCACTCGCCCCTTCTCCGAACCGGCGGACATGGCTGCAGCCTGGCACGACGGGGTAAGAGCCACCCAAGAGCCGGTCGTGATCTCCGTAAGACGGTGGGAGATCCCCGCCCCGGGTGACGGGAATGAGGAAATGGGGTAGGGCGTTGCACAGCCCGATATGCCTCGTCTTTCCGTGAATCTGAATATGACCGAAACCGACTGGTTCGACGACGCGGCGTGCCGCGAGGTCGGCACCGACGTCTTCTTCCCCACGTCGGAGTCGCAAACGGGTGAGGCCAAGGCGATCTGCGCGGTGTGCCCGGTGCGGGAGGAATGCCTCGAGTTCGCGCTCGAGATCCGGCCCGGGGACGGTGTGTGGGGCGGCTTGACCGCGACCGAGCGGCACCGGCTGATCCGCCGGCGCCAGAAGGCGGCCCGCAAGGCGCGCGAAGCCCGACCCGCGGCCTGACGCCGGGGCGGCTACGCCGCGTTGACGTCGGAGCGGCTACGCCGCGTTCGAATCCGAGACCTCGCCCGCGGGCTCCGCGGGCGAGTTGTCGTCCTGCCGTCGCGCCGGCGTCGTGGCGCGCACGCCCGGGTCGGGCGGCGGCGACGACGGCGTGCGCGGCTTCGCCGCGTACATGGCGACGATCGCCGACACGCCGTAGACCCCGCACCACGCGATCGCGAGCGCGAGGAAGTAGCGGATGCCGGCATCGGTGATCTCGATGTTGCCGCTCATCGTCTCGCGCAGGGTCGGGGACCACAGCACGAGCGACACCGCGAGGCTCACCGCGAAGGTGAAGGCGGGATCGACGCTCGGGCGGTGCATGGGTGTTCCGCTCTACCGTTCGAGGCGTTCGAGCAGCAGGTCCGCCCACACCGCGGGGGTCGCGGGGTTCGAGCCGATGCGCCCGATCGGGATGTTGAGCCCGAGGATCGCGGCCGGGCTGATCGTGTCGGCGATGCCGGTGATGGCGATCACGTCGACGCCGCCGAGCAGCGAGATGCGGTGCCCGACGTCTTCGGCCTTGATCGAGGCGTCGACGACTGCCCAGGTGATCGTTGGCTCGAGCCGGTCGAGGATGCGGTGCGCCCACCCGAGCTGCGCGCGTCCCGAACCGATGCTGCACGCGACGATCGTCGGTTCCGCCCGGCGTCGGCAGCTGCGCCGGAACGCCTCGGCCTCTTCCGGATGCGAGACGTCGCTCATCGCCTCGGGCGTCGCGAGGAGCACGTGCTCCGGGTCGATGTCGAGCTCGTCGGCGAGCCGGCGGGCGAGTGCAATCGGCGCGGTGCCGATGCCGACGATCGCGATCACGACGCCGGTGGTGCGGGGCAGCAACGGCGGCGGCGGGAGTTGCGCGAGGCGCTGGCACAGCGCGGTGCGCAGGTCGCCGGTCACCGCGGTCGAGGGCGTGAGCTCCTCGGGCAGGCCGAGCGCGAGCAGGCGCGCGTCGCCGGGCGGGACGAGTACCGAGCCGGGCGCCGGTGCCGCCGGTGCCGCCGGGGTCGCCATCGGGATGGCCGTCGGCGGTGTGGGCGGGGCGACGGTCGGGCCAATCGGGTCGGCGGTCACGCGCCGGTAGTGCGCGCTCGGTGAGACCGGTCCGTCCTTGAGCGTGGTGAACGGCATGGATGCCTCCTCCTCGTCGAGCTCTCGCGTCAGGTTGGCGAGCATCGTCCCGAAGTCGGTGCCCTCAGTGGAGAGCGTCGGGCCGGGCGGGTCCGAGAGGTCGATGACCTGCTCGCGTTCGACTTCGTTGACCTCGTCGACGAGGTCGAGCACTGACGCCGCCGCGGGCGACGTCGGTCCGGAGAACAGGTTCGCCGGGGGGATGTGCTGGTCGGCCGCGGTCTCGGTCGCGGCGCGCGTCGTCGCGGCGGGGGTGGGCCCGTTCGCGGCGCGCGCCCGCGCTTGCGGCCGCGCGGGTTGCGGCCCGCGGTCGCGGCGCCGTCGGCGTCGACGACGACCTCGTAGCCCTCGCGCGCGAAGAAGCCCGCGATGCCACCCTGACGGATCCGGTTGGCGGCGACGATGCGCGCCTCGGGCCCGACTTCGGTGCGAACGCGCTCGAGGAGCTCCTCGAGCTCGCCGCCCTCAAACCGCAGCTGGCTGGCCAAGGTTCACCACTCCGATCGTGTCGAGCTCGAGCTGCGCGCCGAGCTCTGTGTACGCAAGGACGGGGAGACGGGGCGCGGCCGCGTGCAACAGCCGGCGCACCGACGGCCGCAGCTGCGCCGCGCAGACGAACACGGGCTCGATCCCCTTCATCTCGGCCGCTTCGGCCTCGCGGGCGACGGCGAGCGCGAGCTGCTCCGCGGTCTGGGGATCGAGGGCGAGAAAGGTGCCGGTGTCGGCGGTGCGCAGCGTCTCCGCCAGCGCGTGCTCGACGAGCGGGTCGAGCGTGAGGACGGGCAGTTTGCCGTCCTTCGCATACGACGCCGAGATCGCGGGCCCGAGCGCGGTGCGGACCGCCTCGACGAGCTGTTCGGGATCCTTCGTCACCCGCGAGCGTTCCGACACGACCTCGAAGATGCGTACGAGGTCGCGGATGGCGACGCCTTCGTCGAGCAGCATCTGCAGCACGCGCTGGATCTCGCCGGTCGTGACGCCCGCGCCGTTGAGCTCGTCGACGACGACGGGGTCGCTGTGCTTCACGACGTCGACGAGCATCTTCACGTCCTGGCGGCTGAGCAGGCGGCCCGCGTTGCGGCGCACCACCTCGGCGAGGTGCGTGGTGATGACGGACGCGCGGTCGACGACGGTCGCGCCGGTGATCTCGGCCTGGTGACGGAACTCCATCGGCACCCACGTGGCGGGCAGGCCGAAAACGGGTTCGCGAGTGGGGATGCCGGGCAGCGAGCCCGCGTCGTCGCCGAGGACGAGCACGTGGCCGGCGGGCGCTTCGCCGCGACCGACGTCGACGCCGTTGACGCGCACCGCGTAGGTGCTCGCCGGGAGCTCGAGGTTGTCGCGGGTCCGCACGAGCGGGATGACGACGCCGAGCTCGAGCGCGAGCTTGCGCCGGAGCGCGCGCACACGGTCGAGGAGGTCGCCACCCTTGGCCGCGTCGACGAGGTCGATGAGGTCGTACGCGATCTCGAGCTCGAGCGGCTCGATGCGCATCTCGCCGACGAGGTGCTCGGGCGAGTCGGGGGACAGTGCGACCGGCGCGGCCTCGACCTCGTTGGCCGCGGCCTCGCGGGCTTCGATCTCCGCGTCGCTCGGCAGCCGGGTCGCGAGCAGCAGCAGCGCGCCGCCGACGACGAAGAACGGGAGCTTGGGCAGGCCGGGGACGATCGCGACGGCGCAGATCGCGCCGCCGCCGAGCTGCAGCGTCTTCTTGTGCCGCGTGAACTGGTGGAGGAGGTCGGTGCCGAGGTCCATCTCGGTCGCGGCCCGGGTGACGATGAGGCCGGACGAGAGCGAGATGAGCAGGGCGGGGATCTGGGCGACGAGGCCGTCGCCGACGGTGAGCAGGCTGTACGTCTTGATCGCGTCGCCGAACGACAGGTGCTGCTGCAGGATGCCGACCGCGAACCCGCCGACGAGGTTGATCGCCACGATGACGATGGCCGCGATCGCGTCGCCCTTGACGAACTTCGATGCACCGTCCATCGCGCCGTAGAAGTCGGCTTCCTCGGCGACCTCGCGCCGCCGGCGCTTCGCGTCCTCGTCGTTGATGAGGCCGGCGTTGAGGTCGGCGTCGATCGCCATCTGCTTGCCGGGCATCGCGTCGAGGGTGAACCGGGCCGCGACCTCGGCCACGCGGCCGGCACCGTTGGTGATCACGATGAACTGGATCACGATGAGGATGAGGAAGATGACGAGGCCGACGATCACCGAACCGCCGACCACGAAGTGCCCGAACGACTCGATGACCTTGCCCGCGTAACCGTGGAGCAGCACGAGCCGCGTCACCGACACGTTGAGCGCGAGACGGAACAGCGTCGCGATGAGGAGGTACGACGGGAAGATCGAGAAGTCGAGGACGCGCGTCGTGAACATGCTCGCGAGGAGCGCGAGCGTCGCGAGCGCGATGTTGGTGACCAGGAGCAGGTCGAGGAGCGCGGTCGGCAACGGCACGACCATCATCACCACGATGCCGACGATCGCGGCGGGGATTGCGATCTGACCGATGCGGTTCGGTTTCACGGAGCTCCGGGCTTCTCGATTGCGCGCCGTCCGTGGCCGCTTCGTCCACGACCTGATCGGCCGTGACCCCCCGGAGTTGACGGTTTCGCCCTATTCCGGGACGCCCGGTACCCCCGGCCCCCGCCGGCTTCGGCACTGCCCCGAAAGCCCGTATTGGGGGATTCCTCGACATGGGTGCGTGGACCCGGGTGGCGGGCCGGGACCGCCCGAATCCGGGCCGGCGGCGCTACAGGAGCGCGGGCGGGGGAGCTCGTGGTAGCCGTCGGCCCGGCCCTTGGCCCGGAGGCCGAACACGAACGCCAGCAGGTGGGCGACCGCCTCGTAGAGGTCGGCCGGGATGAGCTGGCCGATCTCGCACGCCTTGAACAGCGTCCGGGTCAGCACGGGCTCGTGGACGATCGGGATCGCGTGCCGTTCACCCTGGGCCCGGATCGCGGCCGCGATCGTCCCCGCGCCCTTGGCCACCACCTCGGGGGCGCCCTTCCCGGCGTCGTACTTCAGCGCCACCGCGTAGTGCGTCGGGTTGACGACGATCACGTCGGCCATCGACACCGAGCGGATCATCTGGTTGCGGCTGATCGCGAGGGCCCGTGACCGGATCGACCGCCGCATCTCGGGGTTTCCCTCTTGCTGCTTCATCTCCTCGCGCAGCTCCTGGCGCGTCATGCGCAGCTGCTTCATCACCCGGCGCTTCTGGTAGGCGTAGTCGGCGCCCGCGACCACCAGGCCGGCGGCCGACACGTTGCGAACCAACGTGAGCGCGGTCTTGGCCGTGAGCCCGGCGATCGCGAACGCGTTCGCGATGTTCCCGCTCGTCAACGAGCGCAGCGCGCCCGAGAACGCCGGCCACGCGACCGCGACGAGCAGCGCGGTCTTGGCCAGCGCCTTGCCCAGCTCCCACCACGTCTGCACGCCGACCATCTTCTTGATGCCCTTGAAGGGATTGAGGCGGCCGAAGTCGGGCTTCAACTTCTTCGACGTCGGCTTGAACCCGACCTGCGCGATGTTCACGAGCAGGCCCACGATCATCATGCCGAGCAGCATCGGCGCCACGACGGTGACGGCCTTCCACATCGACGCCGCCGCGAACTTGTTCGCGGCCGCGGCGTCGGGGTGGGCGATGGTCACACCCATCTGGCGGAGGATGTCGGGCAGCACGACCGTGCCGCGCTGGTAGGAGATCTGCAGCAGGATCGTCGTCGCGAGCATGCCGATCCACGTCGACAGGTCGGGGGTCTTGGCGATCTGGCCCTTCTCGCGCGCCTCTCGCAGGCGCTTCGGAGTCGGCTTCTCCGTCTTGTCGCTGCTGTCACCCGCCGCCATGCCGGGTCACCCGGTACCGAGGGGCGCCATCGCCTCGTGCACGAGGTTGCCGACGGCCGGCGAGATCAGCGGCACCGCGAGCGCGACCACGACCAGGGCGACGATCACGCGCAGCGGGAACGCGAGCGAGAAGACGTTCAGCGCCGGCGCGGCGCGTGACAACAGGCCGAGCGTGATCTCCGCCAGGAAGAGACATCCGAGCACGGGCCCCGCGACCTCGACCGCGGCGACGAGGAACTGCCCGAGGTTCTTGGTCATCACGTTCGACAGGTCGGCGAACGCGAGCCCGTGCGCGGGCACGACCTTGAACGACCGGAACCACCCGTTGACCAACAGGAGATACGCGTTCGTGGTGAACAGCAACGTGATCGCGACCAACTCGTAGAAGCGCCCGAAGATCGCGACGTTCGACTGGTTGAGCGGGTCGTAGACCGCGGCGAGCGAGAAGCCGGCGAACAGGTCGACGAGCGCGCCCGCGGCCTGCAACGCGTTCACCAGGATCATGGTGAAGAGGCCGAGCGTGATGCCGACCAGCGCCTGGGTGACCAGCGCGCCGAGGAAGCCGCCCGTGTCGAGGGGGATGTCGGGCCCGACGAGATGCGGGCGCGGCCGCGAGCGCGAGCGCGGCGGCGATGCCGGCTTTCACCGTCGTCGGGATCATCCGCGTGTTGAACGGCGGCGACACGAACAGCCACGCGGCGGCGCGCACGAGCGCGAGACAGAACGCCGTGAGCAGAACGGGGTCGAACGTGAAGTTCACGAGCGGGCGTCGCCGGCGTTCGGGGGGTGGGTCACGAGGCGATCAGCCGCGGGATCATCTCGAACAGGCTCTGCGTGTAGGCGATGATCTGGCCGAGCATCCAGTGACCCGTGATCACGAGGACGAGCGCGACCCCGGCGAGCTTCGGCACGAAGGCCAGCGTCTGCTCCTGGATCTGCGTCGCCGACTGGATCAACCCGACGAACAGCCCGATCGCGAGCGAGACGCCGAGGATCGGCGCCGCGAGCTTCGTCGCGAGCAGGATCGAATGCACTGCGATGTCCATGACCGATCCGTCGTTCACGGCTGGTTCTCCTTCGGGCGTTGCTCGGCGGGTGGGCAGGGTGTGCGGGGCGGGCACGGGATGGCTGCAGCGGTGCACGGTCAATGGTGGAAGCTCGTGATGAGCGAGCTGACGACGAGCGCCCACCCGTCGACCATCACGAACAGCAACAGCTTGAACGGCAACGACACGAGTACCGGTGGGAGCATGAACATGCCCATCGACATCAACGTCGAACTGACCACCAGGTCGATGATGAGGAATGGGATGAAGATCACGAACCCGATGATGAACGCCGTCTTCAGCTCGGACAGGATGAACGCCGGGATCAAGGTCGACAGCGGCACCTTCTCGCGTGACGACGGCGCCTTCTCGCCCGACGCGTTGATGAACATGTTCAGCTCGCCTCGACGCGTCTGGTTCAACATGAAGTCGCGGAGGGGGACCTGCGCCTTGTCGTAGGCGTGGGAGAAGTCGAGCTTGCCGTCGAGCAGCGGCTGCAAGGCGTCGTCGTTGATCTTCGACAACGTCGGCGCCATCACGAACAGGCTCAGGAAGATCGCGAGCCCGATCACGACCTGGTTCGGAGGGATCGACGGCAGTCCGAGCGCGTTGCGGGTGAGCGACAGCACGATCACGATGCGGGTGAAACTCGTGAGCATGACGAGCAGCGCGGGCGCGACCGCGAGCACGGTCAGCAACAAGATGATGATGATGCTCTGGTCGGGCTTCTTGCCGTCGGTGCCGGTGAGCCCGCCGAGGTTGACGTTGATCGACGCGTCGTTGCCGGCCGTCGTCGGCGTGGTCGGGAGCGACGGGGTGGTGACGACGGGCGTGGACACCGTCGGGGTCGGGGTGTTCGGCGCGGCGCCGGCCGCGTCGAGCGACGCGCTGAACCAACCGCACACGAGCGCGCAGATCGGTAGGCCGATGACGACGAGGACGCGTCGCAGCCAGGCGCGGCGGCGCGACTCCGCACGGCTTCGGACTCGGGATCGGGGGAACGCTCCGGCACGAAACCCTTCCGGGTTCGGTGATGCTCAGCGTCGGGCGGTGCGGTTCCGCATCTGCTCGAGCATCGTCTTCCATGCCGAAGCGGGGCCACCGGCCCCCGAAGACACCGTCCAGGTGTTGTCTTCGTCCAGATCGATGTCGGTGAACTCGACGTCGCCGAGCTTCGTCACCTGATGATCGGTGACGCCGACGACGAGCGACTGATCGCCGACCCGTACCACTGCGATCGACGCGTTCCGCCCGAGCGGGCGCCGCGCGAGGAGCTCCAGCTCCGGGCCGCGCGGCCCACGACGCGACGCGACGCCCGCGAACCCGCGCTTGCGCAGCACGTTCGCGGCGACCCACATCAGACCGATCACGATCCCGAGCGACAGCGATCAGCCGTACGAACAACACGAGGGTGGAGCCCATCAGCTCTCGTCCACGACGATCTCCGCGACCCGGATACCGAACTCCTCGTCGACGACGACGACCTCGCCGTGCCACACGAGCGCACCGTTGACGAGCACGTCGACGGGACTGCCCGCGGCCCGGTCGAGCTCGACCACGGAGCCGGGGCGGAGGGCGACGATGTCGCGCACCTTCAACCGCCGGCGCCCGAGCTCGGCGGTCACGTCCATGTGCACGTCGTTCAGCAGCGTGAGCGGCCGGGCCGGGCCGGCTCCACCCGACGCCGTCGCGCAGCGGTTGGAACTCGTGGATCGCCGTCGACCGCGTGCGGGCGACCGCGGGATCCGGCGTGACGTCCGCGCTCGGCGCGGTTCGCGGTCGGCGCGGCGCCGGCGCGGGCAGGGGCGCCGGCGCGGGCATCGAGGGTCGCGGCAGCGGTCGGCGCAGCTTCCGGCACCGGTACCGCGACCGGCTCGTCGTCCACGATGCGCACGACCACGCACGCGACGAGCGCCTCGTTCTCGAGGATCGGCACGGCCGCGAAGTCGCCGACGACACTGGTGAGCAGGGTCTCGGTCGCGATCTCGCCCGCGCCCGCGACGTGCACCCCGATTCCGACCGTGAAGGCGATCGCGCCGGCGCCCGAATCGAGGGCGGGGATCGCCGCGCTCGTGAGCGACGCGTCGTGGGTCGCCGCTTCCATCGCGGTGGCGAACGACTCGCCGACGACGAGCGACACCTCGCCGATCACGCCGTCTGCGAACGGCAGGACGATGGTGCGGGTCGGGCCCACGGGCAGGATGTCGTCGTCGGGATCGCCGAGCTCGGGCGCGCCCGTGCTCAGCACGACGTCGTGACCGAGCAGCTCTTCGAGCGCGCCGGCGACGAGCGCCGCGACCTCGGCGACGGGGAGGTTCGCGATCAGTGCCATCCGCCGTCCCTGTTCACGTCGACGACGAGCGTCGCGAGCCGTTTGCCGCGACGGCCGGAGACGCCCTCGCAGCACAACACGCCGTCGACGGTCACCCCGAGGGGCCGGTCGACGGGATGGTTGAGCGGGACGATGTCGCCGACCTGCAGCGCGACGATCTCGGCCGACGTCAGCCCGACCGCGTCGAACCGCACGCGTGTCTCGACCGGCACCTCGTACAGCGCGGACTCGAGCTTCTGGCGCCAGAGCTCGGGGTCTTCGCCTCGCTGGTCCTGGAAGAGCGTCTGGCTCGCGAGGCTCTCGAGCACCGGCGCCATCGTCGTGAAGGGCACGCAGATGGTCGCGTTGCCGCGCTTCTCGCCGATGCGCATCTCGAACGAGACGACCAGCACCATGTCGGAGGGCGCCGCGATCTGCGCGAACTGCGGGTTGAACTCCTGTTGCACGATCTCGGCTTCGACGCGCACGAGCGTCTCGTACGCGTACTCGAGCTCGCGCAGCGCCCGGTCGACGACCGATCGCATGAGGTTCTGCTCGATCTCGGTGAGCGGGCGCTTGGGGCTGCCCGCCTCGCCGGTGCCGCCGAGCAGGCGGTCGATGGCCGCGAACGTGATCGGCAACGGCAGCTGCAACAGGGCCGCGCCCGGCAGCGGGTTGAGCGAGAGGATGACCATGTACGACGGGTTGGGCAGCGACCGGACGTACTCGTCGTACGTCAGCTGCTCGACCTTGTCGAACGCGCTGCTCGCACCGGCGCGCAACGTCGTCGCGAGCACGGTGGAGAGCTGGCGCGCGAAGGTCTCGTGCACGATCTGGAACGCGCGCACATGATCGCGACTGAACTTGTTCGGGCGCCGGAAGTCGAACGGAACGACGTTCGATTGCCCCCGGCCCCGGCGACTCGTAGTGGTCATTGCCACGAGCGCCTCGATCGGCTCGAAATCGCCCGAGTTGAGCGTCGCTTGATGCGGCTGCGACCTCCGGCCCTCGATCTCCACACGGACGGGCTCCGGCGTCCGGCTCCGGATCTCCGCCTTGCCCGGGCTATTGCATGACGAAGTCGATGAAATAGGTCGTGACGACCTTGCCCTCGGTCTTCAGGCAGACCTCGTTGCCGATCTCGTGCTGGAGCCGCTCACGTACCGTGTCGTTCGACAGCTCGGCGAACGTCCGGCCACTGAACGTGTCGAGCACGAGCTGGCTGGCGATGCTGCCCCAGTTCTCCTTGGTCTTCACCTCGTCGGGGACCGAGGCGGCCGGGAGCTGCAGCGAGACACCGATCTTCAAGAAGTGCGAGCCGTCGAGGTTCATCGTCTTCGAGTCGAGCTCGAGCGCAGGCCCGGCAAGCTCTCCGACGGTGGTCGGCGTGGTCGCGCCCTTCTTGGCGGTCGTCGACGCCGGCGCCTTGGGTGCTTTCATGCTGTTCGCGAGCGCGCACTTGGTCTCGAGCGCGAGCTTCGTCGCCGCGGCCTTGGCCTTCACTTGGGCCGGGGTGGGCGGCGGCGGCTTCAGCACCGTCATCTTGGCGACGACGAGCGCGATCAGCACGAGGGGAACGATCTTGATGATCAGGCCCTTGGCGCCGCCCTTCTTCTTCTCGCCCTCGCCGCCTTCGCCTTCTTCGGTTTCGCCCTTGCCGGCCTTGGCCATCGCTAATCCTTCGGCTCATCGCTCGGAACGACGCGCAGGTTCGGCCCGGCGTCCGTGCGTTGGTCGATGAGGTGGGACAGCGCGATGACCGCGGCACGCGATTCGCGCACCCGCTGGATGATCTCCTCCACCGTCTCGACGACCACGTAGTTGGTGCCGCCGACGAGGTGGATCACGGTGTCGGGCGAGGCCTCGACCCGCTCGATCAGATCTGGATTCAGCGCGAACGCCGGCCCGTTGAGCCGCGTGACCGTGATCATCTTGTCCGTCCCTGGACCTCGGTTCCCGAGTGTTACCCGTGCTTATCGGCACGCCGCGCGGGCCGGTGAAGAGATCGGGCTCTTCACCGGCGTCACGCTGCGTGAGCTCCGGCCGTTCCGACGGCCGATCCGGCTACTGCTTGAGGTTGACGAGGTCCTGCAGGATCTGGTCGGAGGTCGTGATGACCCGGGAGTTGGCCTGGAAGCCGCGCTCGGCGACGATCAGGTTCGTGAACTCGGCCGCGAGGTCGACGTTCGACATCTCGAGGGTGCCGCCCGAGAGCGTTCCCCGCCCGCCCTGACCGGCCACGCCGATCTGGGCGTTCCCCGAGTTCACGGTCGCGCTGTACAGCGACGACCCGAGCTTCTCGAGACCGTTCGGGTTGGCGAACGTCGCCATCGCGATCTGACCGATGGCCTGGCTGCGACCGTTCGAGAACGTGCCGGTGATGAGGCCCTGTTCCGAGACGCTGAACCCGATGACCGAGCCGACGCCCGAACCGTCCTGCGACAGCGCGGCCGCGGTGTTGAGCCCACCGGCGCCGCTCAGGCGGTCGGGGTCGGCGGCAGTGCCGAAGTCGAGCGTGATGCCCGCGTTGTCCCACGTGCCGCTCGTGCCGGCGATCGTGTTCAACTGGGCTTTCGTGACCGTGACGTTGCCGCTCGTGAGCGCACCGTTGAGGTCGAAGGTGACCGCCGCCGGTCCCGAGATGAGGTTGTTGCCCGAGTCGAAGGCGCGGACCTGCCAGTTGACCTCGCCCGCGGCGTCGGCGATCTTCGTGAACTCGGCGCGCAGCGGGATCGACGTGCCGAGGCTGTTGTACACGTTGATGCCGGCGTCGACGACGGTACCGACAGCCGCGTCGGCCGGCAGGTTGCCGCCGACCTTCATCGAGGTGGTCGTGATCGGGTTGATGATCTGACCGACCGGGATCTTCAGGTGACCGACGGCCGCGTTCGTGCTCACGTTGCCGTTCTGGTCGGCCTGCCACCCCTTGACGAACGCGCCGTCGGCGGTGACGAGGTTGCCGTTGCCGTCGAGCGAGAAGCTGCCGTTGCGCGTGTACGCGGTCTGGCCGCCCTGGTCGACCGCGAAGAAGCCGTCGCCCTGGATCGCGAAGTCGGTCGAGCGTCCCGTCAGCTGGGTCGCACCCTGGGCGAAGTTGATGCTGACGCCGGTGAGGCGCACACCGAGACCGACCTGGGCGGGGTTGGTACCGCCGGTCGCCGCGGTGGGCAGGCCGGCGCCGCTCAGCTGTTGGCTCAAGAGGTCTTCGAACAGGACGCTGCTCGTCTTGTATCCGGTCGTGTTGACGTTGGCGATGTTGTTACCGACGACGTCCATGAATGCCTGGTGGGACCGCAGACCCGTGACTGCGGCGAACATCGAGCGAAGCATTGGTGCCTACTTTCGGAATCAGGGGGAGAGTGTCGTGTGGGTCTGTGGTGTTGGTTCTGTGGTCAGGTCTGCACGTCGGTGATCGACGTGTAGGGGATCTGTTTGCCGCCGATGACGAGCTGCGGCCCGTCGGTCGATCATGTGCACGCCGGTGACGATGCCGGTCGCGGTCTGGCCGTCGTTGCCGTTCTGCTCGGCGCACGCCGACGGTCGCGGGACCGCTGGCGAGCTGAAGGCGGGTGGGATCGCTCGCGGAGCCGAACGCGAGCGTGAGCCCGGTCGCGGGCCAGTCGCCGGTGGTGCCGATGATGCCGTCGAGCGCGGACGCGGGGATGGTCAGGTCGGTGGTCGTCCGGTCGCCGCTCGCGTCGAAGTTGATCGCGACCGGCGAACCGAGCTTCGCCCCGCCGGTCGCCGCCTGCACGTTCCAGCCGGTCGCGGTCTTGGTGAAGTCGAGCTCGAGCGGGATCTTCTTGCCCTGCGCGGTGTACACGTTCGTGGTCGCGGACGCGGTCGCACCGACGGCGGCGTCGGACGGCAGCGATCCGCGGACCGAGAGCACGGTCGTCGGGGTCGGCGTCGTCGTGCCGCCGTTCGGCGAGAGCGAGTAGCTGACGGGCCGGCCGATCATGCTCGCCGCCGCGAGCACCTGGCTCGCGCTCTGGGCCGCGGCCTGCTCCTTCTCCATCCGCTGCAGCGTCTCGACCTGGGTGAACTGCGCGGTCTGGGTGAGGAACTGCGTGCTGTCCGCCGGGTTCATCGGGTCCTGGTACTTCAGCTGCGCCACGAGCAGCTTGAGGAACGTGTCCTGGTTGAGCTGGTTCGCGTCGGTCGTGTTCGCGGTCGGGTCGGTCGGCGCGGTCTGGCTCGCCGACGTCGCGCTCGGAGATGGGGTACACGGTGGTCATCGATGCTCCTCAGATACGCACGTCGAGTAGCGAGTCGGATGTCGTCGCCGCGGCCATCGGCGCGGCGGCGTCGGCCGCCGCGACCGCGGCGCGTTCGGCGCCGGCGGGCAGGTCGGGCGCGGTCGCCGGTGCATCGCGGCCGGAGGTCCCCGCGCCCTGCGAGTCGACGGTGAATTGCCCGGCGCGGAGCCCGTCGGCATCGAGCGCGGCCCGGAGGTCGTCGAGGGCGTTGCGCACGAGGTCGGCGGTCTGCGCGTGCTCGGCGTGGATCGACGCGTGCAGCACGCCGTCGCGGATCTCGACGCGCATGTCGACGCGGCCCAGCTCGAGCGGTCGCATCTCGATGCGGAGCTGGTAGCTGCCGTCGGCACCGCGCTGCAGCGGTCGGATGACGGCCGCGAGCTGCGCGGCCGGCGGCGGGGGCGGCGCGGCTGCGGGTGCCGCGGGCGCGAACGCGGCCGTCGGGGCCTCGGGCGACGGCGCCCGGTCGACGGCGGCAGCGGCGGCGGCTCCGATCGTGGCGATGTTGTTCGTGGCGGTGCTGTTCGTGGCGGTGCCGTTCGTCGTGGCGTTGTTCGTGGTAGTCGTCTTCGACGCGGGATCCGCGTGGATCGTCGCGGCGGCGACGAACGCCGGGTCCGCGACCTGGGTGGTCGCGGCGAGCGCGGTCGCGTCGGGCGCGGCCGGTGCGAGCGAGGGGTTCGGTGCCGGTGCCGCGGCGCGGGGATTCGGGGGCACACTCGCGGCCGTGGCCGCGGTGGTGCCGGCCGGGGCCGCCGGGGTGGGCGCCGGCGGCTTCGCCGGCGCCGCGGGCGTCCCGGCCGGAAGCTCGTCGGGCCCGGCGACCGCAGTGGCGTCCGACCCGGGCTCGGGCGGGAGTGGCGCCGCGAGGGGAAGGTCGGTCGCGTTCGCCGCCGGCGCGGGGGCCGCCGCGGGGACCGCGGGAGCGACGGCCGGTTCCGTCGCGATCGTGGGGACTGCAGGCGGCTCGCCCGCGGCTGTGGTGGCGGCGATCCGCGCGTCGTGCGCGACCGCGGCCGCGAGCGCGGCCGCCAGGGCCGCGGGCGCCGAGCCGACGGGCGCGTTCGGGTCGACGGCGGCGGTGGCGACCGGCGGGACCGGGTCCGACGTGGTCGCGACGCGGTCGTGCGCTCGCTTGTTCCGCGCCTCGGCCGCGGCTGCGTCGTGCGGCACCGGCGGCTTGGGCCCGGTCGCCGCGTGCGCCGGCGGCTTTGCCTTCGGCTTGGGGCCGGCCGCCTTCTTCGGGGCCGTGGCCTTGTGCTCGGTCTCGTGTTGGGGCGCGGCGTGCGCGGGTTCCTCGCGGGCCGCCGACGCGTCGCGGGCGCGGTCGGCGTGCGCCCGGCGGTCCGCGGCCGACTCCTCGTGGTCACGGATGCCGGCGAGCATCGACGCGAAGCGCGATTTCGACGCGCCGGAGTCGCGCGCGGTCGATCCGTCGCGGCCCGGATGCTCGACCGGCGCGGCGGCCGGAGGTACGGAGGTGACGGTCATGCTTGCGCTCCTCGGGCGTGGCGCGCGACGACGAGGTCGTCGACGAGTTGGTCCTCGGCGCGTTGCACCTCGACCGCGTGCTCGGCGCGCCGGCGGTCCTCGAGCCGTTCCAGCGCGGCGACCTTGCGGCGCGCGTCGGTCCAGTCGGTGCGGCGCGCCTCGACGACGGCGACCGCGTCGCGGTGCGACGCGCGGGCCGTGTCGACGCTTGCCGCGCCCGCGTCGAGCAGGAACACGGCCCGCTCGAACGCGGCGAAGGTCTGAGGTCCGAGCGGGAGCGTGCGGTCGGCGTAGTCGGCGAGGCGTTCGTCGACGCGCGCGGCGGCGAGGTGCGCGTCGCGATTCGCGGTGAGGAGCTCGGCGCGCGCCCGATCCTCCTGCACGCGGCGCACGTGCAACACCTGGTCGAGCCGGAAGCGGAATCGCTTCATCCGGATGCTCCTCCGACGAGCCGCTCGAGCCAGGCCCACGCATCCGGTGCGGGCGTCGTCTCGTGCACATCTTGTCGGAGGAAGCCATCCATTGCTTCACGGAGTTGAATCGCGCGGTCGACGAGCGGGTTGGTACCCGACACGTACGCGCCGATCTCGATGAGGTCCTTTGCTTCGCGGTACGCGGCCAGCAACCGTCGCATCTCGGTCGCGGCCGCGCGCTGCTCGGTCGTCGTCACCGCGGGGCCGACCCGGGAGATCGATTCGAGCACGTCGATCGACGGGAAATGGCCCGAGGTCGCGAGCGCCCGCGAGAGCACGATGTGCCCGTCGAGGATGGCGCGGCGACGCGTCGCCGATCGGGTCGAGCATGTCGTCGCCCTCGACCAGCACCGTGTAGAGGCCGGTGATGCTCCCGATGTCGGAGGCGCCCGCCGCGCTCGAGGAGGCGGGGCAGCATCGCGAACACCGACGGCGGGTACCCGCGGGTCGCGGGCGGCTCGCCCGCCGACAGCCCGACCTCGCGCTGGGCCATGGCGAACCGTGTGAGGCTGTCCATCAACAGGAGCACGTCCTGACCGGCGTCGCGGAACGATTCGGCAATGCGTGTCGCGGTGAAGGCGGCCCGCAGGCGCACCAGCGCGGGTTCGTCCGAGGTCGCGACCACGACGACCGCGCGGGCGAGACCTTCGGGGCCGAGATCGTTCTCGATGAACTCGCGGACCTCTCGGCCGCGCTCGCCGACGAGCGCGAGCACTGTGACCGACGCTTCGGTCCCGCGCGTGATCATCGACAGGAGCGTCGACTTACCGACACCGGAACCGGCGAAGATGCCCATGCGCTGGCCGCGCCCGCACGGGACCAGCGCGTCGAGCGCGCGGACGCCGAGCGGCAGTGATTCGCGGATCATGCGCCGGGTCAACGGGTGCGGGGTGGCGTGGTCGACGCCGACGTGCGGCACGTGATGCAGCGACGGTCCGCCGTCGATCGGCCGGCCGAGGCCGTCGAGCACGCGCCCGAGCAGCGCGGGCCCGATGGGAACCTCGGTCGCGCCATCGGCTGCCTCGGCGATGTCACCCGCGCGCACGCCGCGCACCTCGCCGAGCGGCATGCACACGAGCCCGTCCTGGTGCACGGCGACGACCTCCGCGACCACGGCGCCGGCCTCGCCCGCGACGCGGACCGACGCGCCGATCGGCAGCTGCAGGCCGTCGACCTCGAGGTTGAGACCGACGACGCGCGCGACCCGGCCCTGCACGCGCGGCTGCGCGGCGTCGAGCAGGTGTTCGAGCAGGAGGCTCACGCGAGGACCTCGCGCGCCCGTTCGAGCGCGGCGCCGACCCGCGCGTCGATGCGGCACGACGCGACGTCGAGAACGCAGTCACCGGGCGAGAGTGAGGGATCCGGGACGATCACCAGCACGCGCCCCGGTGCGATCGAAGCGGCGTCGCCGAGCACGGCGATGTCGGCGGGGTGCAGGCGGGCGGTGACGTCGCCGTGCACGGGGGCGAGCGCGAGGGCGCGCGCGATCGCGTCGCGGCCCCGGTCGTCGGGCTGCGCGAGCTGGTGCCCGACGATCACCTCCGCGATCTGCATCGCGACTGTGACGACCTGGTCTTCGAGCGCGCCGCGCGCGGTGGTCTCGCGGGCCGCGAGCGCGTCGGCCTCGCGGCCGAGCCGCTCGACGAGCTGGCCGAGCAGCTCGACGTGGCGCCGCGCGTCCTCGATGCCGTTCGTGTACCCGGCGCCGTAGCCCTCTTCGAAGCCGGCGGTGTAACCCTCCTGGCGCGCCGACTCGACGAGCTCGGGGCTCACGACAATGCCGCGCGCCGAGCGTGCGGACACGGTGCCGAGATCGGCGCGCTGCACGGGGGTCGGCGCGAGGTCGATGTCCCAGTCGCGCAGCACGCGACCGCGCATGAGGTTCTCAGACGACCAGTTCATCGCTGCCTCGCGCCATGTCGATCTGACCGGACTCCTCGAGCGTGCGGATGACGCGCACGATGCCGTTCTGCGCCTCTTCCACGGTCTTGAGCTTGATCGGGCCGAGGAGCTGGATCTCCTCGGCGAGGTTCGCGGCCGCGCGTTCGGACATGTTCTTCATGACCTTGTTGCGGACCTTCTGGTCGACACCCTTCAGCGCGACCGAGAGCTCCTTGGCGTCGACCGCGCGCAGCACCAGCTGGATCGAGCGGTCGTCGAGGCCCTGGATGTCCTCGAACACGAACATGCGGTTGCGCACCTCGTCCGCGAGCTCCCCGTCCTCTTGTTCGAGCCCTTCGAGGATGAGGCGTTCGGTGCCGCGATCCGACGAGTTGAGGATGTCGACGAGCGTCTGGAGCCCACCCGCCTGCGCGAAGTCGGACTGCTGGATCACCGTCGAGAGCTTGCGTTCGAGGATCGCCTCGACCTGCTCGATGACCTCGGGCGAGGTGCGGTCCATCTTGGCGATGCGCAGAGCGACGTTGCGCTGCTGCTCCTCGGGCAGCGAGCTCAACACCATCGCGCCCGCGTCGGGGTGCATGTGGGCGAGCACGAGCGCGATCGTCTGCGGGTGCTCGTCCTGGAGGTAGGTGAGCACCTGGCGGGTGTCGGCGCGGCGCAGGAACTCGAACGGCGCCGCGACCATCGTGACGCCGAGGTTGTCGAGGATCTCGTCGGCCTTGCTCCCGCCGAAGCTCGCCTCGAGCAGCTCGCGCGCGGTCGAGTAGCCGCCCTGGGCCACGTGTGCACGCGCGGTGTGGATCTCGGAGAACTCGTTGAGCACGTCCTCGATCTCGTTGACCTCGAGGTGGCCGAGGCGCGCGACCTCGGCCATGATCTCGGCGACCTCCTGTTCGCGCAACGCCCGCAGCACCGTGGACGCGCGCTCCTTACCCGCTTGCATGAGCAGGATCGCCGCCTTCTGCGTACCGGAGAACTTCTGCGCCACGCGCTATGTCCTCCGGTCGGCAAGCCAGGAGCGCAGGGTCTGCGCGACCTCGTCCGGCTGACGTTCGATGAGGTCGCTGATCTCGCCCTCGATCGTCGATGCCGGGGGATCGAGTGGCGGCCGGACCGGCGCGGTCATGCGGGGAGCGCCGGCGAACGCCGGTTCGAGCGCCGCCGTCGCCGGCGCCTCGAGCTCGAGCAGGTCGATCGGCACGCGCAGCGGGACCCGGTTGTTCTCGGCCCGCTTGATCGCCTTCCAGGCGAAGAACAGCACCACCGCGATCATCAGCAGCGTCAGGAAGTGCTTGATGAGATCGAAGATCGGGTTCGATCCGCTCGCAGCCGCCGCGAGCTGGTTCTGCTGATCCTTCTGCGCGGCCTTGTCGAACGCGACGGTCGTGACCTTCAGCGCGTTGGCGCCGTCGCGGGTCGGGTTGATGCCGGCCGCGGCCAGGATGTTCGGTTGCCAGATGTTCGCGACATCGGCCGGCTTCACGACCGAGTTGTCGAGCAGCACCGAGACCGAGAGCCGCTTCACCGCGCCGGCGGGGATGTCGGACTCGGTCTGGTCGGTGTTGACCGCGTTGTTGTTGTTGACGGTTTCCTTCACGTAGCTCGTGGGCGTTGTACTGCCCGCGATCGTGGTCCCGGTACCCGCGGCGACACCGAGCTGACCGTTCGTGGATCCCGTTCCCGACCCGCCCAGGCTCTCCTTGCTCGTCTGCTCGGTGATCGGGACGCTCTTGTTCGGGTTGACCGGCGTGTAGGTCGTCTTCTTCGACGTGCTCTTGCTCATGTCGAGGTCGGCGGCGACGGTGACGGCGGCGTGGCCGGGCCCGAGCGTGCGGGTGACCATGTCCTCGATCTTCTTCTCCAGCGCGGCGTCGTACGCCTGCGTCTGTGCGATCTGCGAGCCACCGCCCGACTGGATGTCCATGCCCGGCGCGTGCAGCACCGTGCCGTTGGCGTCGGCGACGGTGACGTCGTCGGGGTTCATGTTCGGGATGCTCGACGCGACGAGGTGCACGATCGCGTTGACGGCGTCGCCCGACAGGTCGCCGCCCGTCGTCTTCACGAGCACCGCCGCCGTCGCCTTGTCTTCCGACGCGCCGACGAACACGGTCTGTTGCGGGATCGTCAGCGTGACGGTCGCGGCCGACACCGAGTCGATCGACTCGATCGCCTTGCCCAACTCGCCCTGCAGCGCGCGCTGGTAGTCGATGTTGCGCGTGAACTGGTCGGTGGTGATGCCCTGCTTGTCGAGCAGTGCGAACGAGTCGCCGCCCGCGGGGATGTCCTTCGCGCTGAGGTCGATGCGGGTCTTGTCGACCACCTGGCGCGGCACCATGATCGTGCCGCCGCCCCCGGTGATCTGGTACTTCACGTGCTGCGCGTCGAGTGCCGCGGTGACCGCGCCCGCGTCCTGCGACGAAAGGCCGGTGTACAGCGGCGCGTAGTCGGGCTTGGCCGCCCACTTCATGAACGTCATGCCCGCGAGCACGACCGCGACGACACCGAGGATGGTCATCGCCTTCTGTCCGGGGGTGAAGCCGTCGACGAAGCGCTTTCCCTGTTGCTTGAGCCGATCTACGTCGACGACGGGCATCAGACCTGCATCCCCATGATCTGGTTGAACGACTCAACCGCACGGTCGCGCACCGCGACGGTGATCTCCGTCGTGAGCTGCGCCTCCGTGGCGGCGATCGTGTAGTTGTGGATGTCGGTGAGGTTGCCGGTGGCCGCAGCCTGGGCGAGCGAGTCGGCCGAGCTCTGCGTTCCCTGCAGCGCGTCGAGCGCCTGGGAGAACACGTTGCCGACGTTGCCGGTCCCCGTCGCCGTGTCGGCGGCCGCGGTGGTCGTGGGAGTGACGGGCACGATCGAGCCGATGCCGGCCGCGCTCAGTGCTCCGCCGATGGGTGTCACTGCCATCGCTACCGTCCGTTGATGTCGAGGGCTTGCTGGTACGAGCTTCGGGCGCGGTCGATGACGGCCAGGTTCAGCTGGTAGCCGCGCTGGGCGATGATCAGGTTCGTCATCTGGTCGCCGAGGTTCTCCGACGGCCGGCGCACGAGGCCGTCCTTGTCGGCGAGCGGGTTGGTCGGGTCGTAGGTGACCATGCCGGTCGCGTCGCCGTACTCGACCTTGACCGGCGCGACCCCGCCGCCCACGCCGACCGGCTGGCCCGGCATGCTCGGGATCTCCTGAGCGACGATGAACTTCTCCTGGTACGCGGCGGAGCTCATCGGCTTGACCGTGTTGATGTTCGCGATGTTGTCGGAGAGCGCGTTCATCCAGATCTGGTGCGTCGTGAGGGCGGACGACGCAATCTGGAACGTGGGGAACATGGAGCTCATCAGAGGTCCTGCCTCGTCGAGTCGTGCAGGATGCGGAACTTGTTGTTCATCTCCTGCGTCGCGAGCTGGTACTTCAAGCCCGTGTCGATCATCTGGATCGTCTCCTTGTCGACGGAGACGTTGTTGCCGTTGATGCTCGGCGGATCGGACGTGGCCCCGGTCGAGATCTGCGCCTGACGCGGGTCGCCGCTCGCGATCGCGGCGCTGAGACTGTCCTCGAAGCTCACCGTCTGCGCGGTGTAGCCCGGGGTCTCGGAGTTCGCGAGGTTGGTCGCCTGGATGCGCTGGCGCGCCGCGAGACCATCCAGTGACGACTGGATCGCTTGCATCGTGAGGTCGAGCACGAGCTGCCTCTTGCTGTGCGACCGTCCTGGCACGCGAAGGTGGAACGTCCCTGCTCCGCCCGTGGTGAACCGTCTACGAGATCGGCCCCGCGCCATCGAACTTGAGCAGTCACAACGTGCTTGTCGATCGGTTCGTCGCAGCCCGTGCCTGGCTCGCGCCGGTACGGGTGGCTTTTGATCGACTTGCGCTTTCACTCGACCGTCGCGCTGCCGATCGGATGCATGTGAATCCGACTCATGGCGTGAATTCCGGTGAAGTCGTCCCTTCGGGGAACGAGGCGTTCGACCGGGCGCGCACCTATCTCGCGCGCCTGCGCGAGGAGGAAGCGCTCGACTGGTTCCAGATCGCGGCCGACACTGCCGACGTCCGCGCCGTCCGCGCGTCCGCGGCCGCGTTCGTCGCCGGCATCCTGTTGTCGCGCGGCCGTCCGTGGGAGGTCACCGTCTGGGCCGCGATCGTGCGCGACAACTCGCCCCGGCCCGACCTCGGCGACCTCCTCGAGGCCGCCGCCCACCTCCAGCTGGGCGAGGTCGACCAGGCGCGCGTGCTGCTCGCGAGCGTGACCGACCCGACCGACGAGTGGTTCCCCGCGTCGAACACGGCGGTCCGCATCGCCCGGGCCCATGTGATGTACCTCGACGGCGCGGTCGATGCCGCGACCGCGGAGGTGCTCGCCGCGTTCGACGCCGACCCGTTCGCGCCCGACGTCTGGGACGCGTTCGCGCGCCTCTGCAGCGAGACCGATTTCGATCCGACCGATTTCGTCGCGCGCATCCCCGACGAACAGGTGCTGGAGGTCCTCGCGTCGCTGCGGGCGTCTGCACCCCGGGGTGTCGACCGGATCGCCGAGCTGATCTGGCAGAGGCACACCGGTGATCCGCGCGTGCTGGCGCTGGTGCCGTCGTTCGCGGCGAAGCTCGACAGCATGCGCGCGCTCGAGTGGTCGGCGCGCATCCGCGCCACGGGCATGGGCCGCCTGTGCCCGCTGCTCGATCGCGCCAACGACGCCTCGGTCGCGGCGCCGGAACGGGTGCGGGCCGCCGCGCTCGCCCACGTCTCGTTCGGCGACGGCGGGGCCCGGATCGCGATGAAACAGGCCGTGCCCGCCCTGACCGACGAAGAGCTGCCCGCGAGCCTGCGCGAGGTGTGGGCGCTGGCGGGGATGCTGGCCGAGACGGTCGTCGTCGCGGGCGCCACGACCCCGGCTCGTTCCCTCTCCCTCGCCTCGGTGCTGTTCGAGGGCGGCGCCCGGAGCGAGGCGTACGCCGTCCTCGTGCACGGGCTCTCGTTCGAGTCGGCCGACGGTCTCACGACCGAAACCGTCGTCGAGCTGTTGCCGCTCCCGGTGCTGCAGGGGCTCGCGGCGGAGGCCGAGGCGCGGGGCGAGCAGGACGTCGCCGGCATCCTCGAAGCCGTCGCGGTCGTCGCCGGGTCCTCCTCGGCGTAGCGGCGCGCCCGTGCCCGAACTCGTGTCGAGGAATCCTCGAAGGATTCGCCGACACGGCGCTGTACGGCTCGTGGAGATCGTCGGCCCGGCCCGCGACCCGATCGACCCGGATCGGGCGAAGCGCTTCAGCCGGCGGCGAGCGGCTTCACGTCGACGTGGGCGTTGATCGCGACCAGGTCGGGCCGGTCGCGCAGCAGGCTCACGACCGCCCTCCAGTCACGGGCCCGGTCGCCGAGCTCGGCGACGATCGCGTCGAGCAGCTCGGCGTCGGCGGGTTCGTCGAGAGTGATCCGCAGGTCGAGGCTCGACGGGTCGAGCGCCACGACCGCGGTGCGGAACTCCTCGGGGCGGAGCGTGATGTACGACGTCACGTGCGCTCGGTCGGCCCCGGTCGCCCGCGCGTCGATGCGGCGCAGCGCGCCCACCGACACGACCTCGACGTCGAAGCCGTGGGCGACGGTGGCGTCGTGATCGGTCGTCACGTAGTCGACCCGGCCCGGCACGAAACGGTGGCCGCAGAGGGCGATGATGTGCGGATCGAGCAGCGGGCAGTCCGCCGTCAGCCGGATGATCGCGTCGGCGTCGGTCGCCCCGACCGCGTCGGCCGCGAACAGGAACCGGGTGAGCACGTCGTCGACGGGACCGCGGACGACCTTGGCCCACAGTTGCGTCGCGAGCGCGGCGACCTCGTCGTCACCGGGGTCGGTGGTCGTGGCGACGACGATCTCGTCGCACACACCGCTCGCGCGCGCCGCAGCGATGACCCACGCGAGCACCGGGCGCCCGCCGAGGTCGCGCAGCACCTTGCGGGGCAGGCGGGTGGAGCCCGTGCGGGCCTGGATCACCGCGATCAGGCGAGGCATTTGGTCAGCGTCTCGACGACGTAGTCCTGGTCGGCGTCCGACAGCGCCGGGAACAGCGGCAGCGACAGCAGTCCGGCGTACGCACGCTCGGTCTCGGGGAAGTCGGCGGCGGCGCGCCCGGTACCGGCGAAGACCGGGTGCCGGTAGATCGGCACGTAGTGCACCTGCACGCCGATGCCGGCTGCGTGCATCGCGTCGTAGACGTCTCGGCGCCCGGGGACACGCGCCGCGAACAGGTGGTAGGCGTGGCGCACGCCGGCGGGCGCGGCGGGGGGAAGCTCGATCGGCAGCGGTGCGAGCAGCTCCCGGTACCGATCGGCGAGCTCGTTGCGGCGGGTGACGAACCGATCGAGCTTCGCCAGCTGGCTCGTCCCGAGCGCGGCCTGGATGTCGGTGAGGCGGTAGTTGTAGCCGAGTTCCTCGACCTCGTAGTACCAGCCGCCCTCCTCGGGGTGCCGCACCATCCCGTGTGAGCGGAAGCGGCGCAGCGCGTCCGCGAGGTCGTCCGAGTTGGTCGTGACCGCGCCGCCTTCGCCGGTCGTGATCGCCTTGACCGGATGGAACGAGAACGTGCACAGGTCGGAGTGCGCGCAGTTGCCGACGGGGCCGTCCGAAGTGGTCGCACCGAGCGCGTGCGCGGCGTCTTCGATCACCACGCGAGGTCGCGTGCGGAGCGCGCGCAGGTCGACCGGGAGTCCGGCGTAGTGCACTGCGACGAGTGCGTCGCACGGTCCGACCGCGGTCGGGTCCAGGTTCAAGGTGCCGGGATCGATGTCGACGAAGCCGGCGGCGGCGCCGACGTAGCGCGCACAGTTCGCGCTCGCGACGAACGAGAGCGGCGACGTGAGCACGCGGTCCCCCGGCCCGATACCCGCGGCGGCGAGAGCCCCGTGCAGCGCCGCGGTCCCGTTGGAGAACGCGACCGCGTGGCGGGCACCGGTCTGCGCGCACAGCGCCCGTTCGAATGCGGCGACCGCGGGCCCGCCGGTCAGCCAGTCGCCGCGGAGTACCGCGGCGACGGCGGCGACGTCGTCGTCGTCCACGAGTTGGCGGCCATACGGGATCACACGTCTCAATTCGGCGTTCTTCCGGCCGATCTGAGTCCGTGAGTTTCATCACGGTGAGCGGTCGCGAGGTCGGTCCGGGGCGCCCGTGCTACGTGATCGCCGAGGCCGGCTCGAACCACAACCGCGATCTCGGCATCGCCCGCAAGCTGATCGACGTCGCGGCCGAGGCCGGCGCGGACGCGGTGAAGTTCCAGACGTACTCGGGCCGGGCCCTCTACTCCACCAAGACCCCGCGCTTCGACTTCCTCGACGACGAGCTCGCGGCCAAGCCCGCGCACGAGCTGCTCGACGAGATCGCGCTCCCGCGCGACTGGCAACCGATCCTCGCCGAGCACTGCCGCGAGCGGGGCATCGAGTTCATGTCGTCGCCGTTCGACCGCCAGGCCGTCGACGAGCTGGACGCGCTCGACGTCGGCGCGTTCAAGATCGCGTCGTTCGAGCTCGTCGACCTCCCGTTCATCCGGTACGCGGCCGCGCGCCGGCGACCGCTGATCCTGTCGACGGGCATGGCGAGCCTGGGCGAGATCGAAGAGGCGGTCGTGGCGGCGCGCGAGGCCGGTTGTGACGAGATCGCGTTGCTGCAGTGCGCGTCGCTGTACCCCGCGCCCGCGCACGTGATGAACCTGCGTTCGATCCCGACGATGCATGCTGCGTTCGGTCTCCCCGTGGGGCTCTCCGATCACACCAACGGGACGCACGTCGCGGTCGCGGCCGTGACGCTCGGTGCGTGCATCGTCGAGAAGCACTACACGCTCGACCGGTCGATGCGCGGGCCCGATCATCCGTTCGCGGCCGAGCCGCAGGAGCTGCGCGACCTCGTCGCGCACATCCGCGACGCGGAGGCGGCGATGGGAGACGGCGTGAAGCGCGGGCCGTCGCCCGAGGAGTCGGAGGAGATGTACGCCAAGGCGCGGCGTTCGGTCGTGGCCGCCGCCGCGATCCCGGCGGGCACGGTGATCACCGCCGCCATGCTCACCGTCAAGCGGCCCGGTCACGGGGTGAAGCCGAAGTTCATCGAGCTGTTGGTCGGCCGCGTCGCGCGCGTCGACATCGAAGACGACGACGTCGTCACTTGGGACATGGTGTAAAGGACATGGCGTGAAGATGGTCTGCGCGTTCGACGAAGGTCCGGGAATCGGCTTGGGGCACCGCCGGCGGGTCGAGGGGCTCGCTCACGAGCTGGACGTGCTCGGCTTCGACGTCGAGATGCACGTGCTCGGGCCGGACGCGGTCGTGGGCGACATCGTGCTCTTCGACTCCTACCGGTTCCGGGCCGACGACCGGTCGCGCGTGCAGGCCGACCTCGTCATCGCGATCGACGACCTCGAACGCGACCTCGCGGTGGATCTCGTCATCGATCCCGACCCCGGCGCCGACGCCCGCGTGCACTCGACCGCGGCCGCGGTCGTCGCCGGCGCGCCCTACGCGCTCATCGAAGCCGCGCTGCGCACCCGCGTCGTGTCACCCATCCGCGAGGTCGCGGAGACGGTGCTCGTCACCACCGGCGGGTCCGACGGCGAAGGGCTCGGCAGCCGGGTCGCGGTCGGTCTCGCCGACGCGCTCCCGGCGTGCGGATCCGGCAGGTCGTCGGGCCCTGGGGCCTCGGTACCGACGACGACCGCATCGAGATCGTGCACGCGCCGGAAGGGCTCGGCCCCGAGCTGGCCATGGCCGACGTCGTCGTGACCGCGGGCGGGGTCACGATGCTCGAAGCCTGTTGCCTCGGGCGGCCGACGGTCGCGTTCTCCATCGCGCCCGGACAGAGTCGCGCGCTCGCGGGTGCCGCGCATGTGGGCGCGGTCGTGGCGGTCGACGTCGGTTCCGCGGCCGAGGTCGCGGCGCGCCTCGCCCGCGACGTCAACGCGCGGAGCCGGTTGTCGACGTCGGCACGCGTGCTCGTCGACGGTCAGGGCGCGGCGCGTGTCGCCGCGGTCATCGCGGGCATGGCCCGCCACGGCGTCCACGCCCGCTGACCGGCGAGCACGACGCGTCGGGTCTCGTCCGCGCCGACCTCGAACAGCGCGTCGAGGACCGACAGGTGCGAGACGAACGTGTCCGTCCGGCGCTGCGCGTACGGCTGCGGCGCGAAGTCCTGGAACCCCACCTCGACGTCGGCGACCGGGAACAGGCCGTCGTCGTGCATGTACGCGAACGAGCCGCGCGCGCACAGGTACGAGCGGGCGCCGACCCGGTGCAGGAGGTCGAGCACGCGCTCGGAGCGCGACCCGGTCGAGCCGATCTCGGACGACAGCTGCCACTGCGGCTCGAACCCCAGCATCCCGGCGACCAGCCGGATGAACGCGGCGTTCATCGCCGCCACGGACGGGAACGGCGTGTCGATCCACTCGTCGACCGCGCCGCGCACCGTCGCGTGGTGCGGGGCGCGGCCGTAGCTCTGGTCGAGGGTCGTTTTCAGGCGCCGCCGCCACTTGGCGTCGACGAGCGGTGCCGCGGCCGCGAGCGTCGGGAACTCCCCGCCGCGGGGTGCGCGACCGGGAGCGTGATCCAGGCTTCGGTGCCGTCGGCGGCGCGGACGCGATTGCGCTGGTGGAACGAGTGGCGCTGGAACTGGAAGTCGTCGAGGAGGACGAAGACGTCGGCCGCCGCGACCAGCCCGAAGAAGCCCTGCCAGGGCAGGAAGGCAGGCTGCATCAAGGCGACAGCGCGGGTGCTCCACGACTCTCCATCGGCGGCCGGACCTGTCGATAGAGAAGTATGACTTCGACCAGGACGAATGCGAGCGAGGCCGCCCGGCTCGAGGAGCTGTGGGCCGGCGACTTCGGCAACGAGTACGTCGACCGCAACCTCTCCGCCTACGACCGCCGGGGCGAGTTCTGGCTGCCCTTGCTCGACGAGCTGCAGCCCGCGAGCGTGCTCGAGGTCGGCTGCAACGTCGGCGGCAACCTGCAGTGGATCACCCGGCGGGTCGACCCGACCCGGGTCACCGGCATCGACGTGAATGCCAAGGCGTTGCGCCTGCTCGACCGGCGTGTGCCGGGCGTGCGCGGTATCCACGGCCCCGCGCGCGACCTGCCCGTGTCGGACCGTTCGATCGACTTCGTCTTCACGATGGGCGTGCTCATCCACCAACCCGAGGAAACCCTCGAGAAGGTCATGAGCGAGATGGTCCGGGCGTCGAGCCGCTATGTGTTCTGCGGCGAGTACTACGACACCGAGACCGTCGAGGTGCCATACCGCGGTCACGCCGGCGCCCTGTTCCGGCGCGACTACGGCAGCCTCTTCACCGACTTGTTCCCGTTCGACCTCACGCTGATGCGCCAGGGCTACCTCGGCCCCGAGGACGGGTGGGACCGGGTCACGTGGTGGTTGTTCGAACGTTCATGATTCCTACGACGCGGGCGCGCGGCCGTACATCAGCGATCCCGGCGTGGTGAGCAGCTCGCCCGTCTCGAGCCACGTCTTCAGGCCCGAGAGCACCATCGGCCACCCGCCGTACAGCTGACCGTTCGCGCCGTCGCGCATCTGGTCGTGGACGAGCGTGAGGCGGCACGAGTCGCCGACGGGCTCGATCTCCCACGTGACGCGCGACGTGCCTTCGGCCTTGGCTTCGTCACTGAACATCGCGACCATGTTCTGCACGAGCCGGCGGGGCGGATCGACCTCGAGGTTCTCGCCCTCGCCCAAGAGGTACTCGCCGTTGGGGCCGGCCGTCATCGTGAACTTCGATCCGGGCGTCCAGTCCGAGTGGATGCCGGCGCCGAAGTTGTACCTCGCCCGGATCTCGGGGTTGGTGATCGCCTCCCACAGCCGTTCGGGCGTGGTGCGGATGTAGATCTCGAAGACCTTCTCCATGGTGCTCTCCAATCGGGTCTTGAGGTCGCTCAGATGCGCGGCCCAGGGCTCGGCGTACTTGCTCACCCACCGGTCGTGGACGAGCCGGATCGGGACCGGGTTCAAGAAGTGCAACTTCTCGCGTCCGTGGCGCCGCGTGACCACGAGCCCGGCCGCTTCGAGTTGCTTCAGGTGCTTCATCACGCCGAAGCGGCTGATGTCGAACCGCCCCGCGAGCGCGCTCAACGTCTGGCCGTCCTCGCGGAAGAGCTCGTCGAGCAAGCTCCGCCGGGTCGGGTCTGCCAGCGCCTTGAACACCTCGTCCACGGCCGCAGGATACGTGACCAAAAGGTCACATGTCAACGGGACGCGCCAAAACACAACCAACAGTTGTCGGAGTTCTCGGCGCCTGGCGCTGGTTCCCCCGACAACTGTTGGTGGGGAAATCAGCACGATCCGCGAGCTACGCGCTCGGCAGGAGATCGCGCAGCTCGTCGACGGTCATCCACTCGGGGTTGTTGTCGCTCGAGTAGCTGAAGCCGTCGTCGACCGGGCGGCCCTCGATGTTGGAGCCCTTGGCGTCCCACCACGGGTGCTCGGGCAGTACCACGAACACCGAGCCCGCGTCGATCGCGTGCCGGGCCTCGTCCGAGGTGATGAGGATCTCGTGCAGCTTCTCGCCGGGCCGGATCCCGATGCGTTCGTGCGGGACGTCGGGTGCGATCGCTCGCGCCAGGTCGACCACGTGCATCGACGGGATCTTGGGGACGAACACCTCGCCGCCCTCCATGTTCTCCAGCGCGTACAGCACGAGATCGACAGCTTGGGGCAGCGTGATCCAGAACCGGGTCATGCGCTCGTCGGTGATCGTGACCCGGCCGTCGCGCTCGAGCTGCTGGCGGAACACGGGAACGACCGAGCCTCGGGAACCGACGACGTTGCCGTAGCGCACGCACGCGAGCCGGGTCTCGCGCTGCGCCGCGTACGCGTTGCCCTGCACGAAGATCTTCTCCGCGCACAGCTTCGTCGCGCCGTAGAGGTTCACCGGGTTGACGGCCTTGTCGGTCGACAGCGCGACCACCCGCCGGACGCGCGCGTCGATCGCGGCGTCGACGACGTGCTGCGCGCCGAGCACGTTCGTGCGCACGGCCTCGAACGGGTTGTACTCGCACGCCGGCACCTGCTTCATCGCGGCCGCGTGCACGACGATGTCCGCGCCCTCGACCGCCCGCGTCATCCGGGCCCGGTCGCGTACGTCGCCGATGAGGTAGCGCACCTGGCTGTCGCCGAACCGGTCGCGCATCTGCGACTGCTTCAGCTCGTCGCGCGAGTAGACCCGCACGGTGGCGTCGGGCCAGCAGTCGACGACCCGCTGCACGAACGCGTTCCCGAACGAGCCGGTGCCGCCGGTCAGCAAGATGGTGGATCCGTTCAGGTCGAGCACGTTGTCTCCTCGTACATGACAGCGACCGCGCGCGACCTCACGGGCCGCGGCTCCTCAGGACTTCGTCCCATTCCTCGTTCGGCATGCGCGACGCGACGGTGATCGACGGCTGCCAGGGCATGCGCCCCGAACCGAGCTCGCCCCAGCCGTAGCGGTTGCCCATCGCGACGGTCTCCACGCCCAGCGCGCCGCTGAGCATCGCCACCGCGTTGAACGGCGCGACGACGAGATCGAGCGCGGTCATCAGCGCCGCGACCTCGTCGAAGTCGTTCATGAGATCGAGCCAGTCCCAGCGCTCGATGCGCACGCCGAAGTGCGCCTCCGCGTCGAGCAGCTCGCGGTTGCAGTCGTCGTATTGGAGGTTGATCCACGTGACGTCGCGTGTCGCGAAGATCTCGCCCCATTCGTCGAGCCGGGTGTACTCGAGCCGGCGTTCCGCGGTCTGGATCTTCGACCGCCAGCTGACCCCGACGTACGGACCCGGACCGACAGCCGCCAGCCGCTCCCGCCACACCGTCACCCGTTCCGGGTCGGGCACCAGGAACGAACGGCGATCGGGGAACGCGTCGAGGGTCGGGCGGAACCAGCGGATGAGGCTGCCCGCCGGGATCGCGCGGTCGAAGTCGTGCATCGTCTCGCGGCGCGACTCGTCGTGGGTCTGCGCGCGCACCTCGGCGCGCGGGAACGAACGGGCGAAGAGCGGGACGAGCCGGGTGTCGCACTCGACCACCACCTCGCGCGCCTGCTCGATGAGGTCGGGATACATCGACGCGAGCATGATCTCGTCGCCCACGCCCTGCTCGCGGTAGACGAGCACGCGCGCGTCGGTGTCGGCCGCCGTCCACGTCGGGACCCCGGTGTCGCGCTCGATGCCGCGCAGCCCGCCCTGGATCGCGCGGTCCCACGGGTCGAACGCCTCCTCGAGCCGCCCGGCGGAGAGCAGCGAGTAGCCGAGGTACCCGCGGAACCCGTTGTTGTCGGGCTCGCCCTCGATCGCCCGATGGAAGTGCGAGACCGATTCGTCGAACCGACCGAGCTGCATGAGCACGACGCCGACGTTGCTGTGCGCGGCGGGACTCCCGCCCGCGAGCGCGAGCGCCCGCGTCACCATCTCGAGCGCTTCGTCGAGGCGGCCGAGCATGCGCTGGTTGTTGCCGAGCACGGTCCACATCGCGTGGTCGTCGACGCAACCGAGCTCGATCGCGCGCCGTAGCGACACCTCCGCGCTGTGCAAGCGGCCGAGATGGTGCAGCACCTCGCCGAGGACACCGTGGTTGGGCCCGAAGCCGGGCTCGAGGATGACCGCACGCCGTATCGCGGCCGCGGCCTCGTGGTAGCGCTCGAGGTCCTTCAGGGTCTGGCCGAGGTTGTGCCACGACTGCCACGCGCTCGGAGAGATCGCGTTGAGGGTGCGGAGCAGCTCTTCGGCCGCGCGCAGGCGGCCGACGCGGCGCAGCACGTTGGCGTAGTTGTTGTAGAAGCCGAAGGTCTCGAGCGAGGGCGGCCCGACGTCGGGTGCGGCCGCTTCGAACAGGTCGAGTGCGCGGTCGAGGTCGTTGCGGTCGGCGAGCATCGCACCCAGCAGTTGCGTCGCCCGCTCCTCGTGCGGGTGCGCGTCGAGGATGCGGCGGTACGCCTGCTCGGCCCCGGCGGTGTCGCCGCCCCGGTGGAGCTGCCCGGCGCGGGCGAGCAATTCGTCGAGCGGGACGGCCGCGGGTCGCGCCGTTCGCCTGCCCTTGCGCTTGCCGCTCAATGCCCCCGCCTTCCGACCGGTCCGTCGCCTCCCAATCGGCCGGAAACGCCCAACCGTGAGGGACTGGAATGGGGGTCAGGCCTTCACTTCGAAGTGCACCTCACGCTCGGCCGCGGGCATTCGGGGCAGGCGGAGCAGCTCGGCGCGGACCCGGGCCCGCTCGTCTTCCAGCCGCCGTTCCAGCGCCTCGCTGCGGTCGACCAGCGCCCGGGCCCGCTCGACGAGCTCGGCCGGGAGCGGACCGGGCGGCTCGACCGGGACGAAGGCCGGGATCTCGGCCGGCGCGCCTCGCTCGAGGGCCGCCGTCGCCGCGTCGATCCGCGCCGCGCAGTCGTCGAGCACGTGGGCCCACGACGTCACGCGGTGCCTCCGGCCCGGCTCGGGACGATCCCCGCCGCCTCCGTCCACGCGTCCCGCAGCGGCAGGACCAGCGCGCGGCTCGATGCGACGCGTGCGGCGTCCTTGTCGACGTTCGCGCCGACGAGCTCGAAGAGCAGGAACACGTAGAGGTCCTTGAGCCGGCGGGCGGCCGGCCACTGCTCGGTGTCGAGCGTGTCGTGCAGCTCGGACACGATCGATTGCGCGTGGATCAGGCACTCGTGCGCGGTCGACGGGTCGGCGGCTGCGATCGCCTGCTCGGCCCGCTCGAGGTCGACCGTCAGCCGGTCGTACAACGCGACGATCATCCGGGCCGGCGACATGACGTCGACGGTGTTGCTGACGTACGCCGCGCGCAGCATGGTCTGGTTCATCGGGAATCCGTTCCCTGGGGAGTTGGCCGTCACTACTTGCCGTTCGAGTTGTTCATCGACGTGATCTGGTTCGTCAGGAAGGTGCCCTGGGATTTCAGCGTCGCAATGGTGGCCTCGAGCGCGGAGTAGGTCGCACGCAACGAGGTCTCGTACGCGGTGACGTGGAGCTCCATCGACGCGACCTGGTCGTTGACGAACTTGATCCTCGCCTTGAAGTCGTTCTCAGACGAGGTGATGTAGCCGGAGAGCGGGTCGGACGCGTTCGTGATCGCGGTCTGCACCCGTTGCGCCAGACCCGGCGTGTACGTGAAGTCGCCGAGGTCGCCCGTGGTGGTGCCGGTCACCTTGATGGCCAGCCCGCTCATCGTGGTGTCGGAGAACGGGACCATCAGCTGCTGGCCGGAGCCGGTCGCGACGATCCCGTTGATCGTTCCCTGGACGTCGACGCCCGCGTGGTTGACGTAGCCGCCGCCACTCCAGTCGACGTCGAAGGCGGCGGCACTGCCGTACTGCGTCGTCGCGATCTGCACACCGCTGCCGGTGTCGGTCGCCTGCAGCTGGAACCCGGCGCTCGCGAACGCGGCGTCGAGACCCTTGACCACGTCGGCCCGCGTGTCGCCGTCCTTCACCGCGTACGACACCTCGGTGCCACCGACGCGGACCTTCACTGTCGGCAGCGACGCGGGCGGCCAGGCACCGGTGAGCCCGACGTCGCTCGCCTGCGCGGCGGCCGTCGTCACGTTGACGTCGTAGCTCCCGCCGACCGCCCGGTCTCCGGCCGAGACGAACTGCACGTTGCCGTTGTCGGACGAGCCACCCTGCGCGAACAGCTTCGTGACGCCCGAGGGGTCGGCCGCGAACGCGGCGAGGAACTTGGCGCGATCAAAGGTGAACTTGCCGGTCTTGTCGATCGACACCCCCGCGAGGCCGGGGCTCTTCGGGTTGGCGCCTGTAACCGTCCCGATGAACGAGTTCGTCAACGAGTTCATGAGCTGGTTCGCGGTCGAGTCGCCCGTGAGCGGCGAGCCCGAGTTCGATGTCGGGTCGTACTTCGTGAGCCCGTCGACGGTGCTCTGCACGGCGTTAGCGGCGTCGATCAGCGCCTGCACCTTGTCGGCGATGCTCGCGTCGTCGTGGCTCACCGTCACGGTGACCGGCGTCGCGCTCTGCTGCAGGAGGTTGACGGTGATGCCGGGCATGAGCCCGCTCACCGTGTTGGTGCTCGAGGTGACGGTGTACGAACCGGGACCGCTCCCGACCGTGACCTGGGCGTCGGCCGCGCTCGAGAGCGTCAGGAAGCCGCCGACGTTGTCGTTGAAGGCGGCCGCGTCGATGTTCTCGCCGTTGAGCGCGCCCGCGGTGTTGGCGGTGAGCTGCAACCGGTAGGAGTTGAGCCCGACCTGCACCGCCGACGCGGTGACGCCTGCACCCGCGGCGTTGATGTTGCCGACGACCGTCGCGAGGCTGCCGTCGCCGGTGCTCACGTTGTTCCCGTTGACCGTGCCGGTCGTCAACCCACCCGCGAGCACCGCGGTGATCGTCCCCGCGGCCGCGGTGAGCGTGATGCTCTGGCCCGCGTCGAGGCTGGAGAACGTCTGGTTCGCGCCGCCGTCGACCTGCAGCACACCGTCGGTCCCCGCGTGCGCGGCGGCGTCGGTCGACAGCGACAACGCGCCGAGCGCGCTGCCCCCGGTGACCTGCAGCGTCGCCTGCGTGCCCTCACGCGTCGTGTCCAGGGCAAGGACGCCGGCGCCCGTGACCGTGGCCGTGATCGGTGCACCGGCCGAGGTCGCCGCGGCCTGCACCGCCTGCGCGAGCTGGCTCGCGGTGTACGTGCCGTGCGCGAGGGTGAGCGTCGTCGGCGTGCCGTTGATGCTCAGCTCCAACGAGTCGTTCGTGCCGTCGACGATCGTCGCTCCTGCGAGTGCCGAGTCACCGTTCTTGGTTGCAGCGCTCGAAGCCTGCGACACCGTGATCGAGTGCGCACCGGTGGCGAGCGCGTCGTCCGACTTGAACGTCGTGAACCCGAGGGCCCGCCCGCCCGCGGCGACGAAGACCGAGTTGTGCGCGGCCACCGTCGTCGTCGTGTCGGTGATCACGTTGGTCGAGCGCACACTGCCCGCGCTCGCCAGCGCGTCGACGCTGAAGGAGAGCGTGCCGCTGAAGTTGCCGCTGCCGGCCGTAACCGACGCGATCGTCGCGTTCGACGACGTGGCCGCGAGCGTGTTCCACGCCGCGGGCCGGGCGAGCGCCAGAGTCGCGCTGCTGAGCGTCGTCAGGCCGGTCCGGATGAGGCCGTAGCTCTGCAGCGCGAGTTGCGCGAGCGAGCCCTGGCTCTTGATCGGGTTCTCGAGCGCGCGCTCCGACGCGACGAGCGCGGCGATGATCGCGTTCGTGTCGAGGCCGGTCGCGAGACCCCCGATCGACTGCGATCCGGCGCCGGACGTCGTCTGTATCAGCGACGACGTCGCGTCCGTCGTGGTGGACGGGATCGTCGTCGAAGTCGTCGACGTCGTGCTCCCGATCGAAGTCACTTCGGTCACCGCCTTTGTGCTACTTGCCCCCTCGCGGCAGCGCCGGAGAGGGCGCTCCCGCGCCGGCGCTTCCGCGAAGGGTGGGGGAGTTGCCTCCCCCACGCCTCCGTGTGTTCTTTCGGCCGTTCGGCCTCGGAACTGATCACTATCTGTGGTTCAGCCCCCTGAAGTCGTGTCCTACTGGAGGAGCTTCAGGATGCTCTGGGGCGCCGAGTTCGCCTGGGCGAGCATGGCTGTACCGGCCTGGAGCAGGATCTGGTCCTTGGTGAAGTTGACCATCTCCGACGCCATGTCGGTGTCACGGATGCGGCTCTCCGAGGCGGAGAGGTTCTCCGTGGTGACCTGGAGGTTGGCGATGGTCGACTGGAACCGGTTCTGGTCGGCGCCGAGTTGACCACGAAGCGCCGACACCGAGGCGATCGCCGAGTCGACGAGGGTCGCCGACGTGCTGTTCGTCGCGGTGTTGGTCACGTCGATCGACGCGAGCGCCGTGTAGGTGGTGTTGGACCCGCCGGTGATGCGCACGTCGTCGATCGCGACCTGGATCTGGTTCGCGGCCGTGACGTTCGCGCCGACCTGGAACACGCCGCCGGCGGTGTTCGCCACCGAGGCCGAGCCGCTCGCGGTGATCGCCTGCGCGATGTCGGAGCCGACACCGCTGATCGCGATGCCCGTGTCGGTGCCGGTGCTGGTGCGGGCGAAGTTGACCGTCCACACACCCGAGCCGAGGTCGGTGACCTTGACCGCCACCGCGCCGGTGAAGCCGGCGTTGGCGTCGGTCACGGTGTTCACGTCGGCCTGCAACCCGGCCTGGAACGACGCGGCCGTCGCGTACGTACCGGCCGTCACCGTCACCGTCGCTAGGAGGCTGCCCGCGGTGTTGCCCGCGTCCAGGTTCAAGCTGAACTGCACGTCGGCGGTCGTGCCGGTGAGCGTGACGCCCGCCTCGTGGCCGGCCGAACCCGAGGTCAGCTGCGCCGCCTGCGCACCGAAGCTGCCGTCGAGCAGGTTCTGGTTGCCGAACGAGGTCGTGTTGCCGATCCGGTCGATCTCGTCGCGGAGCTGCACGATCTCGTTCTGGGCTGCGGTGCGAGCCGTGCTGTCCGACGACGCGGTGTTGGCGGACTGGACGATCAGGTCGTGGATGCGTTGCAGCATCGAGTTGACCTGGGTCAGCGCGCCTTCTGCGGTCTGCACGACCGAGATGCCGTCCTGGGCGTTTTGCGTGGCGACTTTCAGACCGGAGATCTGCTTGTCGAGGTTCTGGCTGATCACCAGGCCCGACGCGTCGTCCGCCGCACGGTTGATCCGGTAGCCCGACGAGAGCTTCTCGAGGCTGCTCGCCAGCATGTCGTTGGTCTTGTTGAGGTTGCGGTAGGCGTCGAGCGCCATGATGTTCGTGTTGATGCGCATGTGCGCTTCTCCTCCATGAACCGTTGTGGCCCAATCCTTGGGCTCGGTGTGTACGTCCCCGCTGCCTCATGGCATTGGCGATAGTGATGCTTCGGCGTTCCGGGACCGGGGCTGTAGCGGCATCCGTCACGAACCCGACAACGGCATCGGACAGCCATATCCAACCGTCACCGAACAACGAAAGGGGGCGCCCCGGAGGGCGCCCCCTGGAGAGGTCGGCGGCGAGACGAGCCGCTTACTGGAGGAGCTTCAAGACGGTCTGGGGCGCCGAGTTCGCCTGGGCGAGCATGGCTGTACCGGCCTGGAGCAGGATCTGGTCCTTGGTGAAGTTGACCATCTCCGACGCCATGTCGGTGTCACGGATGCGGCTCTCCGAGGCGGAGAGGTTCTCCGTGGTGACCTGGAGGTTGGCGATGGTCGACTGGAACCGGTTCTGGTCGGCGCCGAGTTGACCACGAAGCGCCGACACCGAGGCGATCGCCGAGTCGACGAGGGTCGCCGACGTGCTGTTCGTCGCCGGGTTCGTGACGTCGATCGACGCGAGCGCCGTGTAGGTGGTGTTGGACCCGCCGGTGATGCGCACGTCGTCGATCGCGACCTGGATCTGGTTCGCGGCCGTGACGTTCGCGCCGACCTGGAACACGCCGCCGGCGGTGTTCGCCACCGTGGCGGAGCCGCTCGCGGTGATCGCCTGCGCGATGTCGGAGCCGACACCGCTGATCGCGATGCCCGTGTCGGTGCCGGTGCTGGTGCGGGTGAAGTTGACCGTCCACACACCCGAGCCGAGGTCGGTGACCTTGACCGTGCACCGCGCCGGTGAAGCCGGCGTTGGCGTCGGTCGCGGTGTTCACGTCGGCCTGCAACCCGGCCTGGAACGACGCGGCCGTCGTGTACGTACCGGCGCGTCACCGTCACCGTCGCTACGAGGCTGCCCGCGGTGTTGCCCGCGTCCAGGTTCAAGCTGAACTGCACGTCGGCGGTCGTGCCGGTGAGCGTCAGACCGCCCGCGAGCCCGGTGGCCGCGGAGGTGAGTTGCCCGGCCTGCGCACCGAAGCTGCCGTCGAGCAGGTTCTGGTTGCCGAACGAGGTCGTGTTGGCGATCCGGTCGATCTCGTCGCGGAGCTGCACGATCTCGTTCTGCGCCGCCGTGCGTGCGGTCGAGTCCGACGACGCGGTGTTGGCGGACTGGACGATCAGGTCGTGGATGCGTTGCAGCATCGAGTTGACCTGGGTCAGCGCGCCTTCTGCGGTCTGCACGACCGAGATGCCGTCCTGGGCGTTTTGCGTGGCGACTTTCAGACCGGAGATCTGCTTGTCGAGGTTCTGGCTGATCACCAGGCCCGACGCGTCGTCGGACGCACGGTTGATCCGGTAGCCCGACGAGAGCTTCTCGAGGCTGCTCGCCAGCATGTCGTTGGTCTTGTTGAGATTGCGGTAGGCGTCCAGCGCCATGATGTTCGTGTTGATGCGCATCGGCGCTTCTCCTCCGTGACCTGCCTGCCCAGATCCCTGGGCTCCTCAATGCACTCCCGCCGATGCTTCGGCAGAGACTCTCGTCCTCGTCGGCGGCCGAGTCCTTCTCCTGAGGATTTCGGGAGAAGGACTCGCGAGCCGGCGGGGGCGTGACCTGCTCGAACGGCTCGACGCCTCGCTTCAGGAGTTCGAGATGCCGACCATCTGGTTGGTCGTGATCGGCCGCTCCGACACCCGCTCCCGCGAGGACGAGCCGTTCGCGACGGCCGAGTAGTACGCCGCCTTGCGACGCGCGACGCGCCCGTTGGGGCGCGCCTCGGGCTGCACCGCGTCCGGCTCGAGCTGCGAGTTGATGCCGTCCTTCAAGAGCAACAGCGCCTCGGCCCGCAACTGGGAGATGCGCGACTCGCTCACGCCGAGCTCGTCGGCGAGGTCCTGCATCGAGCGCTCCTCGAAGAAGTAGCCCGTCACCACACGCTGCAACCGTTCGGGCAACGCGTGCACCGCGTCGACGAGGTACGCCTTGCGCTCGCGGTCGAGGATGGCCTCCTCGGGACCGGCGTCGTTGCCGGCGATGAACGACTCGGCGTCACCTTCCATCACGAGCGAGTCGTAATTGAGGACGGTCGCGCGGTGGACGTCGTCGACCAGCTTGTGCACGGTCTCGGTCGGTACGTCGAGCATCGTCGCGACCTCGTCGGGGGTCGGCGTGCGCCCGAGCTTGTTCATGAGCTCCTCGTGCGCGGACTGAAGGCCGCGGGCCCGGGCCCGGACCGAACGGCTCGCCCAGTCGCGGCCGCGCAGCTCGTCGAGCAGCGCGCCGCGGATGCGGGTCGACGCGAACCGGTCGAACGCGATGCCGCGCTCGGGGTCGTAGTTGCGGGCGGCCTGGGCGAGGCCCAGCATCCCGGCCGACACGAGGTCGCTGCGGCTCACGTGGCTCGGCACCCGGTGGGCGACCTCCGAGACCACGTACTGCACGAGCGGCAGGTGCTGGCGGACGAGGTTGTCCTCGTACGTCGCCCGCTCGATGTCGATGTCGGCCTTGACTGTTTTCACTGCGATGCCCCCGAGTCGGTTCGCCCAAGTTGATTTGTGCGCCGGTGTCCACTTGGCCGCCCCTGTGACGCTGTGCTCACTTGGTCGGGCCTGTGTCCACTTGGCGGGCCTGTGCCAACTTGGTCTGTATGTGTCGGAGGGAGGTTTCGGCGGCGAGCCCGTGCGCGCTTGATTGGCCTGAGGGTTGAAAGAACCGACCGCTATACGTGGTTTCCCGTCGCGCCCTGTGTATTCTCCCCAGATCACTACCGCTGGGAGGCCGGGGTGACGGGCGATTCCGGTACAAATCGGCGCAATTGCGCGATCGTCGTGGACGAGCTCGCCCTCGTTCGTGCCGGGATCGGCGCGGTCCTCACGGGGCGCGGCCTCGACGTCGTCGCCGACACCCGGTCCGGCCGCGAGCTGGTGAGCCTGGCCACCGTCGACCGTCCCGAGGTGGTGGTCGTCGGCGTCCCCGCCGATCTGGAGATCGTCGACACGGTCCGCCGGCTGGTGCGACTGCGGCCGCACCCCGCCGTCGCCGTCCTCCTGCCCCCGGCGCACGACCATCTCGTCCGTTACCTCGTGGGGTTGGGGGCGGCCGGTGTCGGGCTGCGCTCGGCCGGCGCGGACGAGCTCGGCGACATGGTCGACGTCGTGCGCAAGGGGGATCGCCACGTTTCGCCCGCGCTGCACAGCGCACTGACCAGGACGTTCGCGCTACCGGCGCTCGACGACCGGGCCGCCGACGTCCTGAGCTCGCGCGAAACGCGAGGTGCTCGTACTTCTTGCCGAGGGCCGCAACAACCGTGAGATCGCGGCCGCGCTGTCGGTGACGCTGGCCACGGCCAAATCCCACCTCGTCCGGGTGTACGCCAAGTTGGAGGCCCGGAACCGCAACGAGGCCGTGGCCCGGGCCGTCGCCCTGGGCCTGATCTCCTGAGGGCGGAGTGACGACTGCCACTCCGGGATGCTTCATATCCAGGGGTTGACCGGTCGATGAGAGACCCGTACGCGTCGGCGAGAGGGGCCGGCGAGAGGGGATCTTCGAGGTCGGATCATGGCGCTGAGCGACGTCTCCAACATCCTGTGGCGCGAGCGTCAGCTCCTCGAGCTGCTCGTGTTCAAGCTCGAGGAGGAGCAGCTGGTCCTCGCCGCGGGCCGTTCGCGCTGGCTCGCGTACGCGACGCGCGAGGTCGAGAACGTGCTCGGCGAGATCAAGCGCGTCGAGCTCGACCGCGCGGTCCAGGTCGCCGACGCCGGACGTGAGCTCGGCCTGTCCGGCTCGCCGACGTTGCGCGAGCTCTCGGGTCTGACCGACGCGCCCTGGGACGGCATCTTCAACGAGCACCGGCGCGCGCTGCTCTCGCTCGCGCAGGAGATCGACGCGATCACGAAGGCGAACCGCGACCTGTTGCAGCGCGGCCACCAGGCCGCGCGCGAGGCCATCGCCGCGATGGGCGAGATCGACATCGACGCGTACGACGCGCACGGCACCCTTCCCGATCGTTCGCTCGCGCTGCGCATCGTCGACGAGGCGATCTGATGGGGATTGGCTGATGGGGATTGGGGGCTAGGTGTCCGACTTCTCCGGTCTCCGCCTTGCGCTGAGCGCGCTGCAGGCGCAGCAGCGCAGCGTGAACGTCGCCGCGCAGAACGTCGCGAACGCGAACACGCCGGGCTACACGCGCGAGGCCGTCAACCTCGTGAACGTCGGCGCGCCCGCCACCCCGGCGCGGTACGCGACCTTCCAGGGCGACGGCCAGGGCGTCAAGGTCGACTCCGTCACCCGCTTCCGTGACCAGTTCATGGAGATCCAAGCCGCGGTCGAGCACGGCTCGATGGCGAGCATGGCGCAGGCGTCGAACACGATGAACGCGATCCAGCAGCTCTTCAACGAGCCCTCGGACTCCGGCATCCAGTCCCAGCTCTCCGACTTGTGGGCCGGATTCGACGACGTCGCGAACAACCCCGCCGACGGCGCCTCCCGTACGCAGCTGCTGGAGCGGGCCGACACGCTCGCCTCCACCTTCAACTCGGTCAGCACGCAGCTCACCCAGCTGAAGAACAACACCGTCAACGAGCTCGGCGCGACCGTCGCCGACATCAATTCCAAAGCGCAGTCGATCGCGCAGCTCAACAAGGCGATCAAGGCGAACACGATCGCCGGGCTCCCCGTCAACGATCTCGAGGACCAGCGCGACCTGCTGGCGAACCAGATCTCCGAGCAGAGCGGCGCGACCCTGCGCGCCGGTGACTTCAACCAGGTCAACGTGATGCTCAACGGCACCGCGCTGGTCTCCGGTGACACGTCGACTGCGCTGAACGTCGACACGTCGGGCCCGGGAACGGTGTTGCGGTGGGCCACCGACAACTCGGCCGCCCGGGTCACCTCGGGCAAGGCCGGCGGTGAGCTCGACGCGATCAACGCGACCATCCCCAACTACCTCTCCAAGATCGACTCCGTCGCCACGACGCTGCGCGACGCCGTCAACCAGGTGCACGGCGCGATCGGCGGCTCCCTCGCGGTCGCCGCTCAGGACCAGAGCGCGACCGCGACGCTGAAGTTCGACGTCGCGCTCGACAACGGCTCGTTCGCGACCGTCTCGATCGCGGGTGCCGACTGGTCGGGTGGCGGGGGCGCGGCCGCGCTCCAGACCGCGCTGCAGACGGCCGTCGACGCGTCGATCGGTGCCGGGAACGCGACCGCGACCGTGTCAGGCGGCAACGGCGCGCCCTTGACGATCGGCCTCGCGCCGACGGGCGCGCACCAACTGCAGGTGCGCGCCAACGGTGCCTCGACCGGTTTCGCGACGCTCCTCGGCAACACGCCCGTCGGCTCCGACGGCGTGGGCGGCCGCCAGTTCTTCACCGGGACCGATGCCGCGTCGCTCGCGGTGTCGGCGGCGCTCGAGGGCAACCCCACGGCCGTCGCGGCCGGTACCGCCGCGGGCGGCGAGCTCGACGCGAGCGTCGCCCTCGACCTCGCCGACATGGGCTCGAGCCAGAACGGCACCGACGCGATCTACCGCCAGGCCATCGTGCAGCTGGGCGTCGACACGCAGACGGCCACGAACCGCAACCAGATCCAGAACGCGGCCACCCAGAGTCTCGACAACGCCCGCGCCCAGCAGTCGGGAGTGAGCCTCGACGAGGAGATGACGAACCTCGTCGAGTTCCAGCACGGCTACGACGCCGCGGCCCGGCTCCTCACGACCATCGACTCGATGCTCGACACCCTGATCAACCACACCGGCCTGGGATGAGCGAGAGGTAACGACTGATGCCTTCGTCCGACTTCCGCATCCCGAACCAGATGCTGGTCAACAACTCGTTGATCTCGCTCCAGCAGTCGTTCTCGAAGCTGAGCGACCTGCAGAACGAGGCCGCGTCGCTCAAGCGGCTCACGAAGCCGTCCGACGCGCCGGCCGACGTCTCGTCGGCGATGCAGCTGCATGCCGGGCTCGATCGCAGCGATCAGTACACGCGCAACCTCAGCGACGCGCAAGGGTGGCTCGGCAACGCCGACAACGCGCTGACGTCGACGGTCACGCAGCTCCAGAAGGTCAACGACCTCGTCGTCCAGGCCTCGAACGCGTCCCTCGACGCGAATGCGCGCCAGGGCATCGCAACGCAGATCGACTCGATCCGCCAGAGCCTCATCGGCGTCGCGAACACGCAGTACGCGGGGCGCCCGATCTTCGCGGGCACCGCCGGGGGAGGAGCCGCCTACGACGCGAGCGGAAACTACGTAGGCGTCTCTTCGGCAATCGAGCGGAACATCGCCCCCGGACAGCGCATCCAGGTGAACGTCAACGGCGACGCCGTCTTCGGTGCTCCCGGCAGCGACGTCTTCACGACCCTCTCCCAGATCTCGCAGGCCGTGGTGAGCGATCCGACCCAGCTCACGGCGCTGCAGGGGACGCTCGACACCCAGACGACCCGGGTCCAGAACTCGTTGGCGCAGGTCGGATCCCAATTTCTTCGGGTTCAGAACACTCAGAGCCAAAACACTTCGAACGGGCTGACGATGAAACAGAACCTGTCGAGTATCGAAGACGCCGATATCGCCCAGGTGATGGTCCAACTGCAAGCACAGCAAGTCGCCTACCAGGCCGCACTCCAGGCCACCGCGAAGGCCATCCAGCCCTCGCTGACCGACTTCTTGAGGTAGCGAACCCATGCTCGAGACCCATACCGCGACCGATGTTGCGGAGATCACCTTCCCTGCGGGTCTCCCCGGGTTCCCGCATGCCCACCTCTTCGAGCTGGCTCCGTGGGGTCCGGCCGGCAGCCCGTTCCTGCTGCTGTCGTCGGTCGACGACCCCGACGTCGGCTTCGTTGTGGTCCCGCCGTGGGTCTTCTACCCCGAGTACGAGTTCGAGCTCGACACCGGCACCGCCGAACGCCTGGCGCTGACCGCGTCCGAAGACGCGGTCGTGTTCACGGTCGTGACGTTGCGCGAACGTCCGGAAGAGTCGACGGTGAACCTGCTCGGTCCGATCGTCGTGAACCGGTTCTCGCACGAGGCCGCGCAGGTCGTGTTGCCCAGCGCGGGCTACAGCGTGCGCGCGCCGTTGGCGATGGCGAGCTGAACCCACTTCCCGAGGCCGATGTGACGCGGCCACGGAACGTGTTGACCGGCTGACGCGCGCGCGAGGAACCGCGCGGTACACGTGCAATGTGCGCGTATGCTTCAGCCCCGGCGCCACCGGCTGCCGCCACGGAGGGGGGAACATCGTGCTCGTGCTCACGCGACGTGCAAATCAGAGCATCATGATCGGGCACGAGATCGTCGTGACTGTGCTCGAGGTACGCGGTGATCAAGTGCGCCTCGGCATCAAGGCTCCGCGGTCGATCGACGTGCACCGCGAAGAGATCTTCGCCCAACTGCAGCAGGCGAACCGCGATGCCGCGCAGGCTCCGAAGCAGTCGATCGAGGGGCTCCCCGACTTCGCCAAGGGTGCCGACGCCGACGGCCCGCCGAAGACCTCCGGGTCGAACGGCTAACGCCCGAGCGCGACCGCCTCGACGCCGAGCGCCGCCGCCACCGCCTCGTTCGTGACGCCACCCTGCAGCGTGTTCACACCGCCCGCAAGCGCGGGATCGGCCCGGGCCGCATCGATGCCGCCGGTCGCGAGATCGACCACGTAGGGCAGCGTGGCGTTGGTCAGTGCGTACGTCGAGGTGTTGGGCACCGCGCCGGGCACGTTGCCCACCGCATAGTGCAGCACCTCGTGGCGGACGAACACCGGGTCCGAGTGCGTCGTCTCGTGGATCCCTTCGATGGTCCCGCCTTGGTCGATCGCACAGTCGACGATGACCGCGCCCGGCCGCATCGACGCGATCATGTCGTCGCCGACGAGCACCGGCGCGCGCCCGCCCGGCACCAGCACGGCCCCGATGACGAGGTCGGCGTCGTGCACCGCCCGCGCCACTGCCGCCCGGTTGCTCGCGAGCGTCTGGATGCGACCCTTGTGGATCTGGTCGACCCAACGCAGGCGGTCGATGTTCTTGTCGAGCAGGAGTACCTCGGCTTCCATGCCCTGCGCGATCCACGCCGCGTTCCAACCGACGTTGCCGGCGCCGAGCACGACCACGCGCGCCGGGCGAACGCCCGGTGCACCGCCGAGCAGCACGCCGCGCCCGCCTTGGCGCCGTTCGAGAAAGTGCGCGCCGATCTGTGGCGCCATGCGCCCGGCGACCTCGCTCATCGGCGCGAGCAACGGCAACTGCCCGTTCGCGAGTTGGACGGTCTCGTACGCCACGCCGGTCGTGCCCGAGTCGATCAGCGCGCGGGCGAGGTCGGGATACGCGGCGAGGTGCAGATACGTGAACAGGACGAGGCCCGGCCGGAGGAAGCCGAGCTCCGACGACTGCGGCTCCTTCACCTTGATGACGAGGCCCGCCTGCGCCCAGACGTCGGCGGCGTCGGCGACGATCTCGGCCCCGGCGCTGACGTAGTCGTCGTCGCGGATCCCCGAGCCCGTCCCCGCGTCGCGCTCGACGAGCACGCGCACATCGTGATGACGCATCTCGGCGACGCCGTCGGGAGTGATCGCGACGCGGTGCTCGTCGGTCTTCACCTCACGCGGCACGCCGACGACCAGCGGGGCGGTCACCTCTTCAACGTAGTACCGCGGGCACCACGTCGCGCATGAACCGCTCGATCGTCTCGGGCGTGCCGAAATCGGAGAACTGGCACACGAAACCCTCGACGCCCCGGTCGACCTCGGCCGCGAGGCAGGCCGCGACCTCGTCGGCGGTGCCCGCGATGACACCGCCCCACGAGCCGAAGCGACGGTGCACAGTCGCGATCGTCTCCTCGCGGTCGTCGGCACTCGCCGCCAACCCGATCGGATGCTGGGCCGACACGCGTGCGTTGCCCGCGAGCGCGCGCAGTTCGTCGATCCGATCGAGCGCGTAGCCGGGGCAGTTCCACCAGTCGGCGAAGCGTTCGACGAGCGGCATCGTGAGCTTCGGTCCGCCGCCGCCGATGTGGATGGGCACGCGCTCTTGTACCGGCACCGGGCGGCCGGTCGCGCGATGCAACGTGAAGTGCTCGCCCGCGTAGTCGAAGGGTTCGCCCGAGAACATCAGGTCGAGTATCTCGAGTGTCTCGCGCAGCTTCGCACTCCGGATCGCCGCAGGTTCGGGCCCGAAGCCGAACGTGTGGAGCTCGTCGGCGACCGAACCCCAACCGACACCGAGCTCGAGCCGGCCGTTCGAGATGACGTCGAACGAAGCCGCAATCTTGGCGAGCAGCACCGGGTTCCGGAACGGGTCACACAGCACGAGGTGCCCGAAGCGGATCGTCGACGTGCGTGCCGCGAGCGCGGTGGCGATCGTCCACGCCTCGAACACGTCGACGTCGGGCGCCATCGGCGCCGCGAAGTGGTCCATCAGCCAGACCGAGTCGAAGCCCGCGGCTTCGGCCGCCAGCGTGCGCTCGAGCATGCGGTCGAAACTCATGCGGAGTTGCGGGAGGTAGAGGCCGAACCACGGAAGGGCCATGCGGGGCGGACGCTAGCGTCGTCGTCCGATGGAGCTCCAGAACGTACCGACCGTGCCCCGTTCGCTTCGCGACGTTCGGAGCCCGCAGTGAGCGCGCGCGTCCACCACAGCGCGATCGTCGTGCGCGACTTCGACGCGTCCTTGCGTTTCTGGCGCGACGGCATCGGGTTCGACGAGATCATGGACATGGAGTTCGACGGCGACTGGGTCACCCTGTTCGCCGCGCCGTCACAACGACTCCGGTCGGTGTTCCTCGGCGACCGGGCGCGTGCCGATTCCGGGATCGTCGAGCTCGTGCAGTTCATCCCGGATGCCGGGGCCGACGCGGGGTCGGCCGGCGCGCCGGCCACCGGCCGCGCCGGATTCTTCCTGCTCTCGTGTTACGTCGACGTCGACGCGGTGCTCGAACGGTTGCGCGCGCTCGGGCTCGGCGGCACGCCCCGCCGGATCACCGTCGGGCCGGACGGCGCCGTGAAGATGGCGACGGTCGTCGACCCGGACGGCGTGCTCGTCGAGCTGATCGGCATCCCGAACCCGTGACCGGTGTGCCGCCCGGCCGGGGGCCGGCGGGGGTCGAGGGCCTCGTGTTCGACTTCGACGGGTTGATCCTCGACACCGAGGGCCCGGTCTTCGTGGCCTGGCAGGAAGCGTTCGAGTCGCACGGTTGCCCGCCCCTCACGATCGAGGAGTGGGCGGCCGAGATCGGCACCGCCGGAGGCCTCGATCTGGTCGAGCTGCTCCGCTCCCGCGCCCGCCGACCCGTCGACGAGGCGGCGATGCACGTGCGCCGCCGGGCCCGGCGCGACGAGCTGCTCGATCGCGAGGTGGCCCGGCCCGGCGTGCACGCGTGGCTCGACGAGGCCGACGCCCTCGCGCTCCCGCTCGCCATCGCCTCGAGCTCGCCGCGCGACTGGGTGCTGCCGCACCTCGAACGGCTCGGGCTGCGCGAGCGGTTCGCGTTCGTTGCGTGCTTCGGCGACGGCGACCTCGCGGGCAAGCCCGCGCCCGACACCTACCTCGCCGCGTGCGAGGCGATCGGAGTGCGCCCGGGTGCCGCGCTCGCGATCGAGGACTCACCGCACGGCGTCAGCGCGGCCAAGGCGGCCGGGCTGTGGTGCGTCGCGGTACCGCACGAGATCACCGAACGGCTCGATCTCTCGCATGCCGATGTCCGGTTGCGGTCACTCGCCGACACCACGCTGCGCGCAGTGCTCGAGATGTTGCACTGACCGACGCACGCGCGCATTAGCACGCATGCGTCCGCGCGCTGCGTTCAGCAGCGACCGCCCCACGGGCCCTTACCCTGCCACTGGTACAGCGCCCACGCGAGCTCGTCCTGGTTGAACTGCGACGCGCGCGACGGCAGCACACCGACGACATCGCTACGTCCGGCGTGGATCGCGGTGGTGTCCCAGGTCGAGGGAAGGAACTGATACGCGCCGTAGTAGCCGGACGGGCTCACGACGTCGTAACGACCGCGGCTCTCGCGCCAGCGCGTACACACGAGGAACGGGTCGTCGTGGTGCGCGCTCACCCGTCCGCTCGTGGGTCTGGGCGCGAACACGACGACGGCCGAGGCCGGCGGCGAGCTGGGTGGTCCGGTCGGCGCGGAGAGCTTGTCGTTGGTGTGCGTGACCGCGAGCGACTGCACGTGCGCGTCGGCGAGGAGCTGCGCGGCCCGGTCGTGCGCGGACGCCAGCGCGGCGCGCGCTCTGCGTTGGGCTTCGGCGCGCACGCCCGCGAGTTGTGCGTCGAGCGACGTGCGTTGCGACGCGACCTCGTGCAGCACCTCCTTCTGACGCGCCTTCTGGGCCTCGAGGTTGCGGTGTTGTGCCTTCAGGTCGTCGATCTCGGTCTGGAGCTGCTCGATCGCCTTGTCGCCGCCGGCGTTGGCGTCGTCGGCGAGGTGGGCGCGGCGGGCCGAGTCGAGGGCGCTGTTGCCGAACATCGCCGTGATGCCGAGATCGGCGTTCTTGTAGAGCACGACGGCGCGGGCCGTGGCGAGCTTGCGGGTGCGTCCGATGCGAGATTCCGCGACGGCGATCTGATGCTCGACGGCCGCGATGCCGGCGTCGATGCGGGCCGCGTCGTTCTGCGCGGCGAACCACCGCTGCGCGGCGGCGTCGATCGCCTGCTTGGTGGTTGCGACCCGGTCACCGCCCGTGGCCGCGTGCGCGGGCATCGCCGGGAGCACACCGAGCGCGCTGATGCACGCGACCGCGACGAGCCGGGTCACGTTGAATCGCGTCAGCACGGTGCGAAAGTGGTGCTCCGCCACACCGGTGCTGCGCCCGAAGTCCACCCGAGGGTGAACCGGTCGCCGCATGAGTGATGAACCTAACAAGCCGCGGTCTCCGGATGCCCAATCACAGATCACGCTTCGTGGTGATCGTCGTACCCGCTGCAGGAAGGACCTGATCACGGGCAACCAAAATTTCTTCCGAAATGTCCGGTTGGTGGACCGTTTACGCGATTGTTGCTCCGCCTTCGACCGGAATGGTCTGTCCGGTGAGATATCGAGCATCGTCACCCAACAGGAAGATTGCAACGTCGCCGATGTCGCGGGCCTGCGCGTAGCGCCCGATCGGGACGCGCGTCTTCGCGCGCTCGATCGCTTCTGCGGTCGCGAACGTTCCGCCCGTCATCGGCGTGTCGACACCGCCGGGACAGATGCAGTTGGCGCGGATGCCGTTCGCGCCGTACTGCACCGCGAGCAAGCGCGTCAGCGCGTCGACTCCACCTTTGCTCGCGGTGTAACCCGCGCCGAATCCATGACCGCGAATCGCGGCGGTCGACGCGATGGTCACGATCGCGCCACCGCCGTCGATCAACATCGGGAGCGCGTGCTTGATCACCGCGAACGTCCCGACGAGGTTGACGCGCAACACGTGCACGAAGTCGTCGACGGTGACCTGATGCGGCGGGCTGCAGATCGGGGCCGTGGAAGATGCCGGCCGCGGTGACGACACCCGTCACGCGCCCGAGGTCGGCGCCGGCACGCTGCACCGCGTCGGCGACCGCGTCGTCGTCACCCACGTCGCACGGGTACGCGACCGCGCGGCCCCCCGCGTCCGTGACGATGCGCGCGGTCTCGGCCGCGTTCTCCGCGGCCCGGTCGACCACGGCGACCGCCGCACCCTCGCGGGCCGCGCGCTCCGCGGTCGCCCGCCCGATTCCGCTGCCGCCGCCGCGTCACCAGGACGGTTCCACTCAGCATGATTGGCCTCTCTCGGCTCGGTCCGGACTTTGGCCGCCGAAGCTAGGCCCCGCGTACTGTGACACGCATGTCAGCAAACGCGAGCGAGATGCACGGTGTCGACGGCAAGGTCGTCGATCGTCACCGGGTCGGGCCGGGGCGTCGGCCGGGGCATGGCCGTCCACCTCGGGAAGGGCGGTGCCAAGGTCGTCGTCGCGGAGTGGAAGCCGCACCTCCTCACCGACACGTGCGCCGAGCTCACGGAGCTCGGTGTCGAGAACCTCGGCGTCGTGTGCGACATCCAGGAGAAGGACCAGATCGACGCGATGGTCGACACAGACGGTCGAGCGCTTCGGCCGCGTCGACGCGCTCATCAACAACGCGCAGACGTTCCGGCCGCTCGCGTCCGTCGCCGAGGTGAGCGAGGACGACGTCGACGTCTTCTACCGCTCGGGAGTGAAGGGCACGCTGTGGGGGATGCAGGCCGTGTACCCGCACATGAAGGCGCAGGGCTGGGGGCGCATCGTCAACTTCGCGTCGTCGATGGGCATCACCGGCGGTACCGGCTTCGCCGCGTACAACGCGTCGAAGGAAGCGATCCGCGCGCTGACGCGCACCGCGGCGCGCGAGTGGGGCGCAGACGGCATCTGCCGTCAACGCGATCGCGCCGGCCGCGGCGACGCACCATGGTGAGGCGGGCAAGCAGAGCGAGGGCTACCGGATCTTCATCGAGAGCTGCCCGATGAACCGCCAGGGTGATCCCGAGCTCGACATCGCTCCGATCGCGTGGTTCCTGTGCTCCGACGCGGCGCGTTACCTCACCGGCCACACGTTCATGGCCGACGGCGGCGCGTTCATGTGGGCGTGAGGCATGTGGACGTGAACCACGACACGCCGAAGGGAGACGGTGCGCACGTCCTCGTCGCCGACGGCTACCGGTTCGTCGACGCAGTGGTCACCCGTGCCGACGACTTCGACGGGCAGGGCCATCTGAACAACGCGTCGACCGTTCGCCTGTTCAACGACATGCGGATCGCGTACGTGCACGGGCGCGTCGGGGCGTGGTGGCCGGAGGCGATCCGCGGCGGAGGGCTTCGTCATCGCGGCCCGGGAGGTCCACGTGCTGTACGAGAGCGAAGGCCTGCCGGGCGAACAGTTCGTGGGCGCCATGAAGTACGTCGGCTCGCGCCGGCAAGGCCGCGGTGCTGGAGCAGCGCATCGTCGAGGCCGGGGCCGGGCGCCCGATCGCCCGGGCGTGGGTGGTGCAGCTGCTCGTGCGGCAGGGCAAGGTCGTCGACTGGCCGGCGCGGTACTTCGAGCGGGTCGCCGAGATCGAAGGCCGGGTGCTGCCGGCCCGGCCGAGGTCGGTCCCCGAGCCGTGGGGTCCGCGTTTCGGCGCCGCGGCCGGCCGGTCAGAGCCCGAGGTCGACGAGTAGCTCACCGAGGGCGGCGACGGCCCGGGGCACGGCCGCGTCGTAGCCCTCGGCGACGATCGCGTCGCCGATCAGCTCCAGCTCGAACACGCCCGCGTACCCCGCGTCGACGAGCTCACCGAGGATGCGCGCGATCGGGATGTCGCCGTCGCCGGGCACGAGTCGTTGCGACGACGCCACGGTGCCCACCTTGAAGTCGCTCACCTGCACGAGGCGGATCCGGTCGATGCCGGCGCGGATCGTCTCGGCGAGACCGCGTTCGGCCCAGCACGCGTTCATCTCCATGCAGACCCCGGTGTCGAGCCGGCGCGCGAGGTCGACGGCGTCGCGCAGCGTGTGCACGAACCCGACGTCGACGCGCAAGGGGTTGGTGTGTTCGATCGCGAAGTCGACGCCACGGCTGCGCGCTTCTCGCAGCACCGGGGCCAGCGCCTGTTCGAGCGCGTCGGCCGCTTCCTCCCATGTGAGGGGCGCGAAGGGTCCCGTGGTGAACACGATCGACTGCGCGCCGACCGCGACCGCGGTCTCGATCGAGCGGACGAGACGATCGCGCTGACGTTCCCAGCGACTCGGGTCGGCGAGTAGGAACGGTCCGAGGCCAATGAGGTCGACGACGTTCAGACCGCGCGCGACCGCGTCGACGACGAGTGGCGTGCCCGCGTCCCAACCGAAGGCCTCGAGCTTCGCGACCGACACGCCCACGTTCGAGATGCCGTGCGCGTCCCAGAACTCGAGGTCGGCGGCGAGTGACAGCGTGAACGTGGAGATCGCGCTCACGCACGCGCGGGTGCATCACCATCGAATCCGTATCAGCCCAAGGTCCGGCCGCGCGCGATCGAGCTGCCGCCGTCGAGCTGGAGATTGACGCCGGTGACGAATCCCGACTCGCGGCTCGCGAGGTAGACGCACGCGTGCGCGACGTCGGCGGCTTCGCCGAGCCGGGTCAGGTGCATGCCTTCGAGCGTGGCGCGGCGCTCGGGTGTGAGGTCGGCGTCACGCCGGGCGTTCAGCACGTACCCGGGACTCACGGTGTTGCACCGGATCCCGTGCGGCGCCTCCTCGACGGCGATGGCGCGGGTCAGCCCGTTCAGGCCGGCCTTGGCCGCGACGTACGCCGACAGTCCCGGGCTCGCGCGCTCGGCCTGGCGCGTCGAGATGTTGACGATGGCGCCGTGCCCGGCCGCGCGCATGTGCGCGATCGCGGCGCGGGCACACCACATCGGCGCGGTCAGATCGACCCGCAGGATCGCTTCCCAGGCGCCGGTGGTGATGTCGGCCACCGGCGCGTCGCGGGCGTCGCCACCGGCCGCGTTGTTGACGAGCACGGTGAGCCCGCCCATCCGCGCCGCCGATTCCTCGACGAGCGCGCCGCATGCCTGCTCGTCGTGCAGGTCGGCGGCGACGAAGAACGCGGCCCCGCCCGCGCCGGCGATCTCGGCGACCGTGGCCGCGCCGCGGTCGGCGTTGCGTCCGGTGACGACGACGGCGGCGCCCTCCGCCGCGAACGCGACCGCGATCGCGCGCCCGATTCCCGCGGTCGACCCGGTGACGAGCGCCCGTTCCCCCTGCATCCGCACGGGCCGGACGCTACCCGGCGTCACGACTCGTGGCGTCACGGCTCCGGCGCGACCAAGTCGGGGGTCAGCGCGCCGGGCGGCGCGGACGCGCTCCGGCACGCGCCGGAGCGACAGCCTCGGCGCGTAGCGCCGTGCCGACAGCGCGGCCGCGGCAGTGAACGTCACCGTGCCCGCGAACGCGAGGCCGGTCCGCGGGCTCCACTGCCCGCACACCCACCCGACGAACGGGCCGCCCGCGACCGTCGTCCCGAGCGTGAGCAGCGTGTAGATGGCCATGACACGCCCGCGGAGCTCCGGCGCCGACCAGATCTGCATGTGCGCGTTCGCGGTCGATCCGAAGAACACGGCCATCGCGCCGACCGGAACGAGCAGCGCCTCGGTGACGATCTGGTTGGGCGCGCTCGCGACGACGACGAGCGCGAGCCCGAGAACCGCGGCCGCGCCGAGGACCGTCCGCGACGTCGGCCGGGCGCGGGCCGCCGCGGTCAGGCCGCCGATCACCGTGCCGACGCCGAGCACGGCCATGAGGAACCCCGCGAGTCCCGCGCCGCCGTGGAACGACCGCTGCGCGAGCAGTGTGAGGAAGGTCGGAAAGTTGTAGACGAGCGTGCCGACGACGGCGACCAGCGCGACCGTCGACCGGATCTCGGTGATGCTCCATGCATACGCGAGGCCTTCGCGCACCCGCGGTCGCTCCGAGTGCTTGTGCGGTCGGTGGAGCTCGGTGCGTCGCATCGCGACGAGTGCCCCCACGACGGCGAAGAACGAGATCGCATTCACGAAGAACACCCACGACGTGCCGACCGTCGCGATGAGGAAGCCGGCGAGGGCGGGCCCGGTGATGCGGGCCGAGTTGCCGACGGCGCTCGTGAGCGCGACCGCGTTGGGCAGGAGCTCGGGACCGACCATCTCCTCGGCGAACGCGTGCCGAGCCGGCTCGTCGACGACGGTGACGAACCCCAACCCGATCGCGAGCGCGAAGACCATCCAGACCTGCACGACCCCCGTCAGCACGACCAGCCAGAGCGCGACGGCGAGCACCGCCGCCAGCGACTGGGTCACGATCAGCACCTTGCGCCGGTCGAACCGGTCGGCGACGGTGCCGCCCCACAGCCCGAACAGCAACACGGGGAGGAAACGGAACGCGAATGTCGCGCCCACCGCGACACCCCGACCGGTGAGCTCGAGCACCAGCCACGCCTCGGCCATGGTCTGCATCCACGAACCGATGTGCGACACGAGATCGCCACTGAAGTACAGGCGATAGTTGTACGTGTCGAGCGATCCGAACGTCCGCCGCAGCGTTCCCATGACCGGTACGACGCTATCTGCCGGTTGGTCGTGGCCGATCCGGGTTTTCGCGAAGCTGCGCCGCGAGAAACCCGTGCGGACGAGCGAGCCCCCCGGGCGAAGCCGAGGGAGCTGTGTCGTGTGCGGACGAGCGAGCCCCCCGGGCGAAGCCGAGGGAGCTGTGTCGTGTGCGGACGAGCGAGCCCCCCGGGCGAAGCCGAGGGAGCGATGTAGACCTTCAGGACCCGTGCGGCTCGCCCGGGAGCAGCGTGAGCACCTCGACGCCGGTGGCCGTGACGAGGAGGCTGTGCTCGAACTGCGCGGAGCGCGAGCCGTCGCGCGTCGGTGCGGTCCACCCGTCGGGCCAGATGCGTCCGAGCTCCCACGATCCTTCGTTGATCATCGGTTCGATCGTGAACGTCAGACCCGGTGTGAGGACAAGATCCGCGGACGGGTCGTAGTAGTGCAGCACCGCGGGCGCGGTGTGGAATTCCTCGCCCACGCCGTGACCGACGAACGAACGCACGACCCCGAACCCCGCGCCCTCGGCGTGGCCCTGAATCGCGCGGCCGACCTCGTAGAGGCGTGCGCCCGGCCGGACCTGGTCGATGCCCTTCCACAGCGCTTCCTTCGTGACCTGCACCAGCCGGCGGCCTTCGTCGTCGACGTCGCCGACGAGGAACGTGGCGTTGCAGTCGCCGTGCACGCCGTGCAGATAGATCGTGACGTCGCAGTTGACGATGTCGCCGTCGAGCAGCGTGCGGTCGTCGGGGATGCCGTGACAGATCACCTCGTTGACCGACGTGCACAGCGACTTCGGGAAGCCCTTGTAGTGCAGCGGGCTCGGGTATCCGCCACGCGCGATGCACGCCTCGTGACAGATGCGGTCGAGCTCGTCGGTGGTCATGCCCGACCTTCACCGCGGCCCCGAGCTCGAGCAGCACCTCGCGCCCGGCGCGCCCGGCGGCGCGCATCCGGTCGGCGAGCTCGTCGGGCGGGACGGCGGGCACGAGCGCGGGAGCGTCGGGCGCGTACGGCGGACGCGGGATCGACGCGGGCACGTCGCGGTTCGGCGACAGGCGCCCGGGGCGCACGGGCGACCGGCGCCCGGGGCTCCCGCGGCGCACCGAGGCGACCCGGCGCCGGGCCCGCTTCTCCTTCTCCTGGCGCTTGCTCATCCCCACCAGTCTGCCGTGTCCGGCGCCGGACCCGGCCCCCGAGCGGCGATCAGCCGAATTGGTTGATCATCGCGGTGGACGCGGTCGTGAAGTAGTCGCGCATCATCTCCCGCGCCACCTCCGGCGCGTCGGACTCGTCCACCGCTTCGAGCATCGCCGCGAGCCACGCGTCGCGCTCGCGCTCCGTGATGACGAACGGGGCGTGCCGCATGCGCAACCGGGGATGACCTTTCTCGTCGCTGTAGGTCGTGGGCCCGCCCCAGTACTGACCGAGGAACAACGCGAGCGCCCGGATGCCCGGCCCGAGATCGTCCGGATAGAGCGGGCGGAGCACGACGTCGCGCTCGACGCGGCGCGTAGAACCGATGCGACGAGCGAGTCGAAGAAGGGCTGGCCACCGACGACCTCGAACACTGTTGTCTGGGTCACGGCCGGTACATTCGTTTCGTGCGGCAGCAGTGGCTTCATCCCGACGCGGGAACGCGTCCGACGACGACGAAGGGTACCGGTGTGTTCGCGCTCGCACCGATCCCGGCGGGCACCACGGTCGCGGGTTTCGGCGGCCGCGTCGTCGACGGCAGGGAGCTCGAGTCCCTCGGCGAAGCCGTGCGCATCCACGCGTTGCAGATCGACGACGACCTCTTCCTCGCGAGCACTCCGCCGTTCGACCCGGCCGACTACGTCAACCACTCCTGCGACCCGAACTGCGGCATCGTCGGCTCGGTGCTCGTCGTGACCATGCGCGACATCGAAGCGGGCGAGGAGCTCTGCTTCGACTACGCGATGACCGACTCCGACGACTACGACATGTTCCAGTGCTCGTGCGACACCGATGAGTGCCGCGGCGTCGTCACCGGCGACGACTGGAAGCGGCCCGAGCTGCGTGACCGCTACGCGGGCTGGTACTCCACATACCTCGCGCGCCGTCTCTCGTAGACCGCCGCCCGTAGACCGCGTCGCCCCGTAGAGATCGAGCAGGGATCAGCCGGTCTCGGCCCGCGCGCTGCAGTCGGCGCACAGCCCGACGAGATCGAGCCGGTGATGGTCGGTCCGGAATCCCGCATGCCGCGCGGCCTCGTCGATCGCGACCGCCACCGCGTGCTCGACCGCCGCGGTCGCGGGGAGGTCGTCGACCCGGCCGCAGCCCGAGCACACGAGGTGATGGTGATGGCCGGTGAGATCTTCGGCCAGCTCGTAGCGCGCGAAGTCGGCATGCGTGACGAAGCGGTGCACCACCCGGGCCTGCTCGAGCACCACCAGGTTCCGGTACGCCGAGCTCTGCGCGAGCGCGGGCTCGGCATCGAGGATCTCGGGGATCGTGAGTGGGCGATCGGCCGACGCGAGCACCTCGACGATGAGCTTGCGGGTGGGCGTGAGCCGTTGCTGGCGCCCGCGCAGCAGGACGGAGATGATCTCGTGCAGCCGCGCCGCGCGCGGAGCGTTGGCCGCCATTGCGTGCGAGTGTACGGGTACCGTCGGTGGTCATGGATGCCACCGAGACGGTTCGCGGCCGAGGTCGCGGTGCCGTCCTCGGAGATGCGACTCGACGTGGTCGCGTTCTGTCTGGCGGCCCACGCGCACCCGGGCCTCGACGTCGACGCGCAGTGCGCCCGACTCGACCAGCTGGCGGGCCGCTGCCCGACCCGGACCTTCGACGGGATGCGCGAGTACCTGTTCCGGACGCTCGGGTTCCGGGGCAACGAACGCGACTACGGCGACCCGGAGAACTCGTTCCTCGACTCCGTGCTCGAGCGCCGAGTCGGTATCCCGATCTCGCTCGCGGTCGTCATGATGGAGGTCGGGCGCCGCATCGGCGCGCCGGTGCACGGGGTCGGCATGCCCGGGCACTTCCTGGTGATGGACGCGAGCCGCGACTCGGTGTGGTGCGACCCGTTCCACGGCGGAAGCCTCTACGACGTGGAGGGCTGCCGCCGCCTGTTCGCGAGCGTGCACGGCAGCGCGCGCGGGTTTTCCCGCGCGCTGCTCGCGCCGACCGACCCGCACATGATCGTCACGCGCATGCTCGCCAACCTCGAGGGCGGGCGGCTTTCCTCCGATCCGCTCGCGCTGCGGTGGCTGTGCGACCTGCACCTGGCGCTGCCCCACGTTCCGCCCGACCAGCGCGAGCGCCTCACGGCCACGCGCCGGGCGATCGCCGTCGCGATGGAACTAGACGAGTCCTCGGCAGCGCGCCGCTGGAAGCCGCGGCCGATGCCGATGTTCCCGCTCGGCACCGTGCTCTTCCCGTACGCGTTGCTGCCGTTGCACGTGTTCGAACCGCGCTACCGGCTGATGATGCGGCACGTGCTCGACGGCGACCACGAGTTCGGGGTCGTGCTGATCGAGCGGGGGAGCGAGGTCGGCGGCGGCGACTCGCGCTTCGACGTGGCGACCGTCGCCCGGGTCGTGCAGGCGTCGGAGCTGCCCGACGGTCGCTTCGCGCTGGCGACGGTCGGGATCCGCCGGGTGCGCGTCGAGCGGTGGCTCACCGACGATCCTTACCCGCGCGCCGAGGTCGTTCCGGTCGACGAACCGCCCGCGCACCCGGCCGACGTCGGAGGCGCTCGACCGGGTGCTCGCGGCGCTGGAAGAGGTGACCGCGCTCGCCCGCCGGATCGACGCGCGGCGTGTCGGACGTGCCCGTGTTCGACACCGATCCCGTCCGCGCCTGCTACGAGGTGGCCGCGGTCGCGCCTATCGGCCCGCTCGACGCGCAACGCGTGCTGGCGACCGTCGATGCCGCGTCCCGGCTGCGGCTGCTGGAGACGTTGCTCGGCGAGTGCGCGACCGACCTGCGCGCGCGGTTCCGCCTCGACGGCTGATGCCCGATCGGGTGACGCCGGTGGAGCGGGTGGGTACCCTTCCGCCCATGACCGACCGAAGTAGACGAGCAGGCCGCGCGCGGACGGCTCGAGCGTGAGCGCGCCCGGGTTGGCGAGCTGATCGACGGAGCTACGGGGCGAGGGCCTCGACGTCGAGCAGTCCGCGCAGTCGGGCGATATCGCGCGCTTCGACGCGAACCAGGAGGATCAGGCATCCGAGATGACGGAGCGCGAGAAGGATCTCGCGATCCTCGAGGGCCTCGAGGCCGACCTCGCGGAGATCGAGGCGGCGTTGCAACGGCTCGACGAGGGGACGTACGGCATCGACGAGAACACCGGCGAGCCCATCGACCCGGCCCGGCTCGACGCCCTCCCCACCGCGCGCACGAACATCCCGCCCGGCACGTGATCGTCCGGCTGCTGCTGTTCGCCGGTGCCCGCGAGGCCGCCGGGTGCAGCCGGGTCGAGTTCGAGCTCGACGACGGCGCCGCGGTCCGGCAACTCCTCGACGAGGCGGTGGCGAAGTTCGGCGACCCCTTCGCACGTGTGCTCGCCACCGCGCGGGTCTGGGTGAACGGTGACGAACCCGGGCAGGGTGCCGACACCGGGCTGCACGAGGGCGACGAGGTTGCCGTGCTGCCCCCCGTCAGCGGGGGCGCGACCTCGTCGGGCCGCGCCGGAGTCGCGCCTCGAGCCCGTGCGTCACGCGGGTCGGCCGGTCCGGGCTCTGTTAGCGTTCGAGGGCTGGTGCGCATCCATGTCAGGTTCTCGCTCGTACGGCGCGTGCTCCTCGCAGCCGCCGCAGTCGCGCTGCTGACGCCGCCCACGTCCGCGGGCGCGTCCGGACCCTCTCGCCTCCGCGATCGCCCGCGTCACCGCCGCAGAGCGGACCGACAACGAGGCGACCGCCCGTTACGACGCGGCCCAGACCCGCTACTACGAGCTGCTCGACCGCCAGCAGGAGTCCGAGCGCTCGATCCTCACGTTGACCGCCCAGCAGCAGCATCTCGCGTCACTCGGTCGGCTGCGCGCGCTCGTCGCGTACAAGCGCGGCTCGCACGGTCTCGGCGACGTCATCGGGAACGGCTCCGACATCCTCGACGCGGCCCGCCGCGCCACGTTGCTCGACGACGTGAACGCACGCGGCAACGAGGTGATCGCGCGTCTCGACACGGTGACGAGCGAGTTGCACGATCGCCGCGCCGGTCTGCGGGCCCAGATCGCGAACGCGAAGTCGGCGCTCTCGGCGATGCAGAGCCAGGAGCGCGACGCCGAGCACGCGCTCGCGGCCGCGGGCCGGGCCGTGACGGAACTGCGCGCGCAGCTCGCGGCCCGACAGCGCGAGCGCGAGCTGTCGGCGATTCTCGCCGCCGCTCGCGCCCGGTCGGCACCGAGCGTGTCGTCGTCGCAGTCGGGTTCGAGTGGCGGCGGGTCCGCGGGCCGGATCATCGTGCGCGGGAGTTGGGTGTGCCCGGTGCAGGGCCCGATGTCGTTCACCGACACGTACGGCTCGCCCCGCAGCGGCGGTCGCCGCCACATGGGCAACGATCTGTTCGCGCCGATCGGCACCCCGCTCGTCGCGGTGACCGACGGGTCGGTGTTCTTCCAGGGCGATCCGCTCGGGGGGAACGCGGCGTACGTCCAGGGGAACGACGGCAACACCTACTACTACGCGCATCTCGACGACTACGTCGGTGGGGCGCGGTCCGTGCACGCGGGCGAGCTGATCGGGCACGTGGGCAACACCGGCGACGCGCGGAGCGACCCGCCGCAGTTGCACTTCGAGATCCGGCCCGGGAGCGCCAATACCCGCGGGATCGATCCGTACCCGACGTTGGCAGCTCATTGCTGACCACACGGATAGGGTGAACAGTCCCGATCGGTACGCATGAAGGGGTGATTCCGACGGAACGGATCCAGCGACTCATCGATCCCTCGTTCGTCGACGGGCTCGACGGCAGGCAGCTCGACGACCTCCGCGCGATGAAGGCGGAGTGCAACGAGGTCGAGAACGCGTTGTCGTACCGGCGGCGCCTCGCGCAGGCGCGCATCGAGATCCTGGAAGCGGAGCACGACCGCCGCGAGAAGGGCGGATCGGTCGAGGATCTGGTGAAGAACCTCCCGAAGATCCTGAGCTCGGAGTCCGGGCGTTCGTCGATCACCGACACGCGCGTGCCGCCGCCCGACTCACCGGGTCTCGAGCTGCACTGGCCCGACGGGCGCGAGCAGTTGATCGCCGACACGACGCTCGCGAACCTGCCGGTGCTCTCGGCCGCGGAGCTGGAGTCGACGCTCGAGCGGCTCCGGGAGTTCGAGCGCGAGCTCTCCGACCTCCGCCGGCAGATGCACGAGGTGATCGACGCCGTCGAGCGTGAGATCGCGGCACGTCAGGTCGCCGGAACCGCGGGCTGATGCCCGAATCGTTCGATTCGATCGAGACCCGTCTGCACGATCTCGGCGGCTTCATCCGCGACCAGCGCCGCAACGCGCGGTTGTCGTTGCGCAAGCTCAGCGAGCTGGCCGGGATCTCGAATCCGTATCTCAGTCAGATCGAGCGCGGCCTGCGCAAGCCGTCGGCCGAGATCCTCCAGTCGATCGCCCGCGGCCTGCGCATCTCGGCCGAGACGCTCTACGTGCGCGCCGGCATCCTCGACGAGTCCACCGACGACGACCGGGTCGGCGCCGACCCGGTCGCGGCCATCGTCGCCGATCCCTCGATCAACGACCGCCAGAAGCAGGCGCTGGTCGAGATCTACCGGTCGTTCCAGGCCGAGAACACCTCCCGCGACGCCGAAGCGGGCTGATCCCGGCGCCGCGCCGCCGTCCTCCGGCGGACGACCGGAGCCCCGGCCCGCGTTGGGTACGATCCGACCCGATGTCCGTCCGTCGCATCGCCGTGTTCTCGATGCACACGTCGCCGCTCGCCCAACCGGGGACCGGCGACGGCGGCGGCATGAACGTCTACGTGCGTGCGCTCGCGGCCGCGCTGGCCCGCGCCGGAGTCGAGTGCGACGTGTACACGCGCGCCGAGCACCGGGCGCAACCCGAGGTCGTCCACGTCGAGCCGGGATTCCGTGTGCTCCATGTCGACGCGGGCCCGCGCCGCGTCGTGCCCAAGCACGAGCTCCCCGAGCTCGTCGACGGTTTCGTCGACGCGGCGATGCTCCGGATGCTCGAACGCGAACCGGTCGACGTCCTGCACGGCAACTACTGGCTGTCCGGCGCGGTCGCGCACCGGCTGAAGCACGAGCTCGATCTCCCACTCGTCGCGACGTTCCACACGCTCGCGCGGGTGAAGGCCGAAGCCGGCGTCGACGACGACGCCGAGCACCGCACGCGCGTCGAGCATCAGGTGATCGCGTGCGCCGATCTCATGCTCGCGTCGACCGACGGCGAGCGCGCCCAGCTCGCCTCGCTGTACGAGGCCGAGACCGATCGCATCGAGGTGGTGCCTCCGGGCGTCGACCACACGGTGTTCTTCCCCGGCGACCGTGGCTCCGCCCGTCAACGCCTCGGGATCAGCGCGCCCAACGTGTTGTTGTTCGTCGGCCGGATCCAGCAGCTCAAGGGGACCGATCTCGCGATCCGCGCGCTTGCCGCACTCGACGACCCGAAGACGGTGTTGATCGTCGTCGGCGGCCCGAGCGGTCGCGACGGCGCGGCCGAGCAGGCCCGCGTCCACGCGCTCGCCGACGATCTCGGTGTCGCGCGCCAGATCCACTGGGTCAGCCCCCGGCGCCACGAACGCCTCGCCGACTACTACCGCGCCGCCGACGTCTGCATCGTGCCGTCGCGCTCGGAGTCGTTCGGGCTGGTCGCGCTCGAGGCCGCGGCGTGCGGTACGCCGGTGGTGGCCGCCTCTGTCGGCGGGCTGCGCTCGCTCGTCGCGCACGAGCATTCCGGCTTCCTCATCGAGGGCCGCGACCCGGTCGACTTCGCGGCGCCGGTCGAGCGACTGCTGGCGGACGAGATCCTCGCAGGCGAGATGGGCGCGAACGCCGCGGCCCGATCCGCTCGCTACTCGTGGAGCATGACCGCCGGACGCCTGCGCCGTCTCTACGGCGATCTCGTGGCTCGCGCGCTCGTGCGCTGCGATTGAACCGAGACCGCCGGCGTTGAGCGACGAGCCGCTCGACCCCGCGACCCTCCGCGCGCGGCACGACCTGATCGCCGCGCACCTCGAGGGTCCCGTCGCGGCCGAGGAATGGATCCAGACGGTCGAATACGACCCCGAGATCCCGCGTTGGTACGTGCGTTTCGGGTGCGACGGTCGCGACGCGGCGACGATCTACTTCGACCTGCATCAGCGCACGTTGCGTTACGAGCTGTACTTCCTCCCTGATCCGCCCACCAACCAACTCGAGCTCTACCGATTCCTCCTCGCGCGCAACCACGACGACGTACGGCGCGCACTTCTCGATCGGACCCGACGGCGACGTGTATCTCGTCGGCCGGGTGTTGCTCCAGCATCTCGACGTCGACGAGCTCGACCGCGTCATCGGCGTGCTGTACGAGCTCGTCGAACGGTGGTTCCAGCCCGCGATCCGGATCGGCTACCCCCGACACTGAACAGTCTGAAAATGTCTGAAGTTGTCTTGTAGTGCGTCTACCCGGCGTGCTACGGTGCATTTCGTCGACGGGCCCGAGGTGCGGGAGGGTCGGCTCCGTTCGGGGAAGTGCGGAGCCGATCCGAAGGTTCCTCGGGCCCGAGCTCGTTCCCGAACGACCGACGTGTCGCCGCCCACGGCGCGTCGGCGCTCGCGGTTCCATCGCTGTCGTTCGCGCTCGCGTCTACCCTCGCGTCGATGTCTCGCGTTGCACTGCTCGGTGGCGGGAAGATGGGCGCGGCGCTCGTCGGCGGGCTGCTCGAGGGCGGATGGGAAGCCGACGACGTCTCGATCGCGGAGATCGACGGCGAACGCCGTATCGCGTTGGAACAGGAGTTCCCGAAGGTGCGCGTCGTCCCGAGCGCGGCGTGGGCCGTTGCCGACGCCGACGTGGTGGTCGTCGCGGTGAAGCCGGGTGATGTCGCATCCACGCTCGAGACCGCGTCGCCCGCGCTCGGCGCACGAACGCTCGTGTTGTCGATCGCGGCGGGTGTGACGATCGCGACGATCGAGCCCCTCGTTCCCGGCCGTCCGGTGGTGCGGGCCATGCCGAACACGCCCGCGCTCGTGGGCATCGGCGCGTCGGCGATCGCGGGCGGTACGCACGCCGGCACCGAGCATCTCGATCTCGCCGAGCGCCTCCTGGGCGCGGTGGGCATCGTCGAACGGGTCGCCGAGCCGATGCTCGACGCGGTGACGGGCCTGTCCGGCTCCGGGCCCGCCTACGTCTTCCTGGTCGCCGAAGCGATGATCGAGGCGGGGGTGCTCGTCGGCTTCCCCCGCGACGTCGCGAGCCGCCTCGTGGTGCAGACCCTGCTCGGCTCGGCCACCCTGCTCGCCCAGGACTCTGCGGGCCCGGCCGAGCTGCGCGCCGCGGTGACGTCGCCGGGCGGCACGACCGCGGCCGGCCTGCGCGAGCTCGAAGCCCACGGGCTGCGCGCGGCGGTACTCGACGCCGTCAGCGCGGCCACGCTCCGTTCGCGCGAGCTCGGCGCGACTTGATCGCAGGCCGCACAGGCGTCGGGGGGACGGGCACGTGACTCCCGCTCGCAATCGTCCGCCGAAGCTCGAGCCGCGTCTCGATGTGTCGCAACCGGCGCCGCCCCCGACGCTCGAGCAGCTGGTCGAGCGCGGCGAAGGTCGCGGGCCCGGGCGGCGCGGGAATCGGCCCGACGGAGCTGCGCCGCAAGATCGAACGCATCGCCGCGCGACGATCGGCACGAGCTCGGGGAGTTGACGCCCATCTCGGGGGTCACGACCGCGGGCGCGTGGGCGGCCGTCACCGCGACCTTCGGTGCGACGCTCGACGCCGCGTACATCGACGCGACCCGCACCATCGCCGCGGCCCGGGCCGCCGCGGCAGCGGGTCCGTACCGTCGCCGCGGCCGGAGGCCGGATCGCGATCGCGACCGCTCGGCCGGCGAGCATGTTCACGTTGCATCTCGCGTTCGCCGGTCTCGTACGTGAGCACGGCGGCGAGCTGATCGATCTCGCCGACTTCGGGCCGATCCGCGCCGACGGCCGGACCCCGCGCTGGCTGCGCTGGATCGGCGGCGTCGCGGTCGTGAGCGACGGCCGGGCGCTCTGCGCCACCGGCGACGGCGAGGCCGCGCGGGAATGGCTCTTCGCCATGCCCCGGCCTGCGCTCGTCGTCGCCGACGGACCCTTCGCGGAGGTCGCGTGGGAGGGCGGCGTCGAGGTGGTCGCGCTGGCGGGCCTCGACCGGCCCGTCCTCGCGGTCGCCGGGTCCCACAGCGGCAGGGGGATGGTGCTGCCGTTGCGGACCGATCGGCCCGCCCGGGCCTACGCCGTGATCGAGGACGTCGTCGCCGGGCGCGCCGCCGGTGCCGACCCGGAGATGTGACCTCTCACTCACAACGGGAGTTGACGCTCGACAACTCGGATCTCACGGGCGTACGCTGCTTCTTCAGCGGCAGGAGTAGGGAGTTTCCGCGTGGGCAATGGCTTGAGCAAGTCGCGCTTTCTCACGGTGCAGGAAGTCGCGGATCTGATGCGGGTGTCGTCGATGACCGTCTACCGGTTGATCAAGGCCGGCGAGTTGGCCGCGGTGCGGGTGGGGCGGTCGTTCCGCGTGTCGGAGCCCGACGTCGACGCCTACCTCTCGGCGCGGTACACGCAGGCGGGCTGACCCCCGGTAGCTTCGGCGGGTGCCGGGTCGCCCGCCCTTCGTCTCGTTCCTCTCCGACTACGGGACCGTCGACGAATTCGTCGGTGTCTGCCACGCGGTGATGCTCGACGTCACCCCCGACCTGCGGATCGTCGACATCACCCACGAGATCGTCCCGTTCGACGTCCGCGCCGGCGCGCTCGCGCTGGTTCGCGCGGTGCAGTACCTCCCGGACGGCGTGGTCCTGGCCGTCGTCGATCCCGGGGTCGGCACCGACCGCCGCTGCATCGCGGTCGAGGTCGAGGGCGGGTTCCTCGTCGGCCCCGACAACGGGCTGCTCGCGCCGGCGGTTGCCATGCTCGGCGGTCCGGCCCGCATCGTGGCGCTCGACAACCCCGAGTACCAGCTGCCGGCGCCGGGCAACACGTTCGCGGGCCGCGACATCATGGCGCCCGCGGCCTCGTACCTCGCCTCGGGCGTGCCGATCGACGCGCTCGGCACACCGGTCGACCCGGCGGGTCTCGCCCCCGGCCTTGTTCCCCTCCCACAGGAGGACGACGACGGGATGATCGCAGGCGAAGTCCTCTGGGTAGACCGTTACGGCAACTGCCAGCTCAACATCGCCCCAGAGCAGCTCGCGGCGAGGGGGCTCGCCCCCGGCGGATTCGTCGGTGTCACGATCGGTGGCCGCGACCGGCGCGCGCACTGGGTGGCGGCCTTCGCGGAAGCAAAGCCCTCGGAGTTGGTGATGCTCGTCGACTCGTACGGGATGTGCGCCCTGGCCTTCGACCAGCGGTCCGCGGCCGCCGAGCTCGACGTGCGGGCCGGGACGACGTTGACGTTGGTCGCGCTGACCGAGGGCGCGGGCTGATGCGTTGGGGTACGAGCCTGGTCCTGGTGCTCTTGCTGGTGCTGATCCTGGTCGCCGCCCTGACCCAGTTCGTGTTCCACGTGGGCTGATCCGGCCGGCTCACCTCCGAATCTCACGGAGCGTGGTAATTCTGGTTAAGGACCGCGCGGTGGGTGTCGTTACCTTGGGTACAGCATGGCGGGCCGGGGAACCGACGGGGGGATGGCTCCACCCGACGGCCTACCGGTCGGCCTCGCACGAGATCGGGGTTCCGGTCGCGGGTGTGGGCGTGTGAGCGCCTCGGGGTAACCCGGGTGTTCACGCAACGTAGCCTCCCAGCCCGCCCCAGAAACGTCCGCAACCGCGGCCGGGATCCTCGTTCGGCGGTTCCCCACCGAGCGGTGTGTGTGCGGCCGCCGCACCGCCGCCCACGTCGACCCCGCCACCGTCTCGGCGATTCGTCGAACGAATCGTCGCAACGCCGCGCTGGGGTGCGCTCTACCGGTGCGCCCGTCCCAGGGATTGGATTCCTCGAAGGATTCCCCGTCACGGCGCGCGGCGGCGACCCCCGCCGCCGCGGGCACGGACCGAATGCGCGATTCGTCGCGTAGCCTCCCGCGTCGTGAACCTCGCGGAGTCCCTGCTCGCACCCGCTACCACCACACCCGGCCGGCCAGCGCTCGTCGGACCGGAGCCCATCACCTACGGCGAGCTGGCGGCGCGTGCCTCCGCGGTCGCCACCGCGGTCGCGGCCCGGGCGGGCGCGGGCGACCGCGTCGCGATCGTCGCCGGCAACGAGCCGGCGTTCGTCGCGGGTTACCTCGGCATCCTCTCGGCCGGCGCGATCGCGGTGCCCCTCAACGTCGGGTCGCCCGCGCAGGAGCTCGGGCACGAGCTCGATGCCGTCGAACCGGTGCTCGCGCTTGCATCGGCGTCCGGCGCCGACCTCGCGCGCCGCGCCGTCGGGCACCGCTCTCGTTCGTCACCGCTCGACGTCGTCGTGATCGACGACCTCCAGCCGCCCACAACGCCCGCGCCGATCGTGGCGAAGGATGCAGCCGACCTCGCGGTGTTGCTCTTCACCGCGGGCACCGCGGGCGCGCCCAAACCGGCGATGCTCACGCACGGGTCGCTGCTCGCGAACCTGGAACAGATGCAGTCGCACCCGGGGCTGCGAATCGACGCGACCGACGTCGCGCTCGGCGTGCTGCCTCTGTTCCACGTCTACGGTTTGAACGTCGTGCTCGGTCTCGCGCTCCACGCGGGCGCGGCCGTCGCGCTCGTCGATCATTTCCATCCGGTCGAGACGCTGGCGCGCGTCCGCGGCGACGGTGTGACGGTCGTCGCCGCGGTGCCTGCGATCTTCGACGCGTGGTTGGGGCTCGACGATGCGACTGCGCCCGCCGACGCGCTGCGACGGGTCCGCCTCTGCGTATCGGGTGCGGCGACGTTGCCCACCGCTACCGCGCAGCGGATGCGCGAACGCTTCGGCGTGACGGTGCACGACGGGTACGGGCTCACCGAGGCGTCGCCGGTCGTGACCACGACTGCAGTTGGTCCCGACGCGCGTTCGGGCTCGATCGGGCCGCCGCTGCCGGGCGTCGAAGTCCGGCTGCTCGACTACGACGGCAAGCCCGCGCTCGAAGGCGATCCCGGCGAGATCGTCGTGCGCGGCCCGAACGTCTTCGCGGGGTACTGGAACGACGCCGCGGCATCGGCGGTCGTGCTCGTCGAGGGCTGGCTGCACACGGGCGACATCGCGGTCGCGAGCCCGGATGGATGGCTGACGTTGGTCGACCGCGCCAAGGACGTCGTCAACGTCTCGGGCTTCAGCGTCTTCCCGGGTGAGGTCGAGGACGCGTTGCGGAGCCACCGCGACGTCGAGGACGTGGCGGTGATCGGCGAGCCGCACCCGCGCACCGGCGAAACGCTCGTCGCGTTCGTGGTTCCCCGTGCCGGGCACCGTCCCGACCCGGTCGAATTGTTACGCCACGCGGGCCGCCAGCTCGCGCGCTACAAGCTGCCGACGCGCGTCGAGGTCGTCGACTCGCTCCCGCGCACGCTCGCGGGCAAGCTCGTTCGACGCGCGCTGTCGTCGGCGTCGGCGGACTCGTCGCCGCCGGCCGGCGCGGGCGCGGGCCGCGCCGACGACGCCACGACGAATCCCGCGTAGACGACGACGATCCCGAGCGCGAGCGACGTCACGAACGCGGTGTCCTGACCGATCACACCCTGGAGCAGTCCACCGCTCGACAACACGAGCGTGCCGAGCGCGATGAGCGCGTTCCCGCCCGCGAGCGCGCCGGTGCCAGGCACGCGCCGCCGGGCGAATCGGATCGCGGAGTAGAGCGCGCCGCCGAACACCACGAGCGCGCCGACGCCGCTCCCGACACCGGCGAGGACGCGAGGCAGCACGCCGAAGTGATCCTTGCCGACGGGTATTCCGCCGTCGCGCAGGATCGTTCCGTGGATCGGCGCCGCGAGCATCACCCCGAGCGCGAAGCCCGTGAACAGCACGAGGCCGGTGCGGACGCGGTCGCCCACGCCCCGCCCGGCGAGCAGGTAGACGGTGCCGAGGGCCAGCCAGGGCACGTTGAGCACCGCACCGAGTAGGTAGAAGACCCGGAACGTCCCCCGGTCCCAGCCGGTGGAGGCGGCCGTTGCGAGCGCGGCGGACGCCAGCGCGAACAGGGCCAGCGCGAATGTCCAGGCCCCCTGGTGGCGCGCCTTCGAGCGGGAGTACCGCACGCCCGTGGCCTGCGCGAACACGGTCGCGACGGCCGTGGCGAGGAATGCGAGACCGGCGACCATGGCGCTGCGAGGGTACCTCCGGAGCCGGCGCGGGCCTCCGCAGAAAGTCCCCGCACACTTTGAGAACGCGTGCACAAGCTCGGTACCCTGCCCGGAGGGCGTGCTCCACTTGGGAGCGCCGAAAGGACACTTGGTGACAGCCTCGCCGCGACGCCGGATCCCGGAGGCGACGGTCGCCCGCCTGCCGCTCTACTACCGGGCGCTCATGGAGACCGGCGAGCGCCAGGTCGCCACGATCTCGTCGGAGCGGCTCGCGGAGCTGGCCGGGGTCAACGCGGCCAAGGTCCGCAAGGACCTGTCGTACCTCGGTTCCTATGGCACCAGGGGCGTCGGCTACGACGTCGAGTACCTGCTCCACGAGATCTCACGCGAGCTCGGCCTCACCCGCGACTGGCCGGTCGCCATCGTCGGCATCGGCAACCTGGGCCGGGCGCTCGCGAACTACCGCGGCTTCGGTGCGCGCGGCTTTCGGGTCGAGGTGTTGATCGACGCCGACCCCGCGCTCGTCGGCCACCGGATCGGCGATCTCGCCGTCGTCTCGATCGACGATCTCGACCGGGTGGTGCGCGAGCACAGCATCGCCATCGGCATCCTCGCCACGCCCGCCTCGGCCGCCCAGGACGTGGCAGACCGCCTCGTCGCGGCCGGTGTCACCTCGATCCTGAACTTCGCGCCCGCGGTCTGCTCGGTGCCCGAGGGCGTGTCGATGCGTAAGGTCGACCTCGCGATCGAGCTCCAGATCCTGTCGTTCTACCAACTGCGCCGCGGCCCGGGCGCCGCGACCCCGCGCGAACGGACCGGGTGAGTGGGAGGCCGGCCCGATCGTCCGGAGAGCCCCGGGCGTCCCGGTCTCACCGGGTACCCGGTGAACCTGTTGGTGCGCGGGCGGCGCGTCGTCGTCGTCGGCGCGGGGCGCATCGCGGCCCGCAAGATCGAGCCGCTGCTCGACGCCGGTGCGCGTGGTCGAGGTCGTCGCGCCCTCGGCCGGGACCGAGGTGCGGGCCTGGGCCACCGCCGGTCGGCTCTCGCTGGCGGAGCGTCCGTTCGAGGCCGCTGACCTCGACGGGGCGTGGCTGGCGCTCACCGCCACCGACGACCCCGGTGTCAACGCCGCGGTCCACGCCGCGGGCGAAGCGCGGCGGGTCTGGGTCAACAGTGCGGACGACCCGGCCAACTGCGCCTTTACGCTGATGTCGGTGATCCGGCGGGGAGACCTCGTCGTCAGCGTCGGGACCGGGGGCCGGAGTCCGGCGCTGGCGGCACAACTGCGCCGCCGCTTGGGGGAGGAGATCGGACCTGAGTACGAGACCCTGCTCGACGTCCTCTCCGAGGCGCGGGAAGACCTGCGGCGTACCGGGCGTTCATCCGAGGACGCCAACTGGCAATCGGCGTTCGACAACGGCATCGTAGAACTGGTGCGCACGGGTCGGGTCGACGAGGCAAGGGAGCTGTTGAGGACGTGTCTCTCCTCGTCGTCGGTCTGAACCACCGGACGGTGCCGGTCGAGCTCCTCGAGCGCATGACCGTGCCCGAGGATGTGCTCGCCAAGGCGTTGCACGACCTCGCGGGCCGCGAGCACCTGCTCGAGGTCGTGCTGCTGTCGACGTGCAACCGCACCGAGATCTACGCGCGCTGCACGCACTTCCACGCCGCGGTCGGCGACGTGCGCGACTTCCTCGCGGCGCAGTCGGGCGCCGACCCCGACGAGTTCGCCGATCACCTCTACACGTACTACGACGAAGCCGCGGTCGCGCATCTCTTCTCCGTCGCGGCCGGCCTCGACTCGATGATCGTCGGGGAGAGCGAGATCCTCGGCCAGGTACGTGACGCGTGGCAGGCCGCGGTACGCGAGGAGACCGCGCCGCAACTGTTGTCGCGGATGTTCAAGCACGCGGTCGAGTCGGGCAAGCGCGTCCGCACCGAGACGGGGATCTCGCGCCACCCGGTGTCGATCCCGTCGGCCGCGGTCGCGGTCGCGTCGGAATACCTCGGCGACCTCGACGGCGCGAGCGTGCTCGTCATCGGCGCCGGGCAGATGGGATCCGGCCTCGCGTCGACCTTGCGTTCGCGCGGTGTCACCGACGTCGTCGTCGCCAACCGCACGTTCGAACGGGCCGAGCGAGCTCGCGGCCGCGATCGGCGCCCGGGCCGTCCCGCTCACCGAGATCGCCGACACGCTCGTCGACACCGACGTCCTGCTCACGTCGACCGCGTCGTCCGAGGTCCTGGTCGAGCGCGCGATGGTCGAGATGGTCATGGCGTGCCGCGACGGCAAGCCGTTGCTCGTCGTCGACGTCGCCCTGCCCCGCGATGTCGACCCCGGCGTGGGCGACATCCCCGACGTCACCCTGCTCGACCTCGACGACCTGAAGGAGTACGCGCAACGCTCGGCCGAGCGACGCCGGGGCGAGATCGGCAAAGTGCGCGCGATCCTCGCGGCCGAGATCGAGCGGTACCGGGCCGAGCGCGCGGCGCGCGAGGTCGGTCCGCTCGTCACGTCGTTGCGCGAGCTCGCGGAGGACGTGCGTAAGGGCGAGCTCGAACGCTTCCGGTCCAAGCTCGCCCGTCTCGATCCCGAGGCCCGCGACCTCGTCGACGCCATCACCCAGGGTGTCGTGAACAAGCTGCTGCACGAGCCCACAGTCCGCGTGAAGGACGCGGCGGGAACTCCGCGCGGCGACTACTACGCCGACGCGCTCGCGTCGCTGTTCGACCTCTCGACCGAGCCGACGGTCGAATCCGAGTGATCCGTATCGCAACTCGCGCGAGCGCGCTCGCGCGGTGGCAAGCCGAGCGCGTCGGCGCTCAGCTCGGGCGCGACGTCGAGCTCGTGTTCGTCAGCACCACGGGTGATCGCGACCAGACCTCCGAGCTGCACGCGATCGGCGGCCGGGGAGTGTTCACCAAGGAAGTGCAACAGGCCGTCGTCGACGGTCGCGCCGATGTCGCGGTGCATTCGGCCAAGGATCTGCCCACGGAGACCCCGCCCGGCCTCGCGCTCGCCTCGATCCCGGAGCGGGCTGACGCGCGCGACGCGCTCGTCGGCCGCGCGTTCGCGGACCTCGTGGCAGGTGCGCGCATCGGCACCGGCTCGGTGCGCCGCCGCGCGCAGCTCGCGGCCGCGCGTCCCGATCTCACGTACGGACCGTTGCGCGGCAACATCGAGACCCGGCTGCGCAAGCGCGAAGAGCTCGGGTACGACGCGATCGTCGTCGCCGTCGCCGCGCTCGAACGGCTCGGGTTGACCGCGAGCAACCACTACGACGTGCTCGACCCGGGGGTGATGCTGCCGCAGGTCGCGCAAGGCGCGCTCGCGGTCGAGTGCCGGGCCGACGACGCGCGCACGCTCGAACGGCTGCGCGCGATCGACGACCGCGACGCGCACCGCGCGGTCGACTCGGAGCGGGCGTTCCTCGCGCGAGCTCGGCGGCGGCTGCGACCTCCCGGTCGGTGCCTTCGCGCGCGCCGGGGCTGACGGCGCGATCGTCCTCGACGCGTTGCTCGCGTCGTTCGACGGTCAGGTCGTGCTGCGCACGCGCGTCGCGGGCGACGATCCCGCCGACGTGGGCATCACGGCCGCGCTCGATCTGCTCGACGGCAAGGGCGGCCGCTCCCTGTCGGAGGACGTGGCGTGACGGTGTACCTCGTCGGCGCCGGGCCCGGCGACCCCGGGCTGCTCACGCGGCGCGGTGAGGAGCTGTTGCGTGCCGCCGACGTCGTCGTCTACGACCGGCTCGCCCCGAGCGCGCTGCTCGAGCTGGCCCGCCCCACTGCCGAGCTCGTCGACGTGGGGAAGGCGCCCGGCGACGCGCCGATGAGCCAGGACCAGATCAACGCGGTGCTCGTCGACCGCGGCCGGGCCGGGCTGGAGGTCGTGCGGCTGAAGGGCGGCGACCCGTTCGTGTTCGGGCGGGGCGGCGAGGAGGCGGAGGCCTGCCTCGGCGCGGGCATCCCTTTCGAGGTCGTCCCCGGGATCACGAGCGCGATCGCGGCCGCGGCGTACGCGGGCATCCCCGTCACCCACCGGCGCGTCTCGACGAGCTTCACGGTCGTCACCGGCCACGAGGACCCGACCAAGGGCACCAGCGACACCGACTGGGACGCGCTGGCGAAAGCCGGCGGCACGCTCGTGATCCTCATGGGCGCCGGCCGCATCAGCGACATCGCCCGCGCGCTCGTCGCGGGTGGCCGCGACGCGGGTACACCGGTCGCGGCGGTGCGGTTCGGTACCCGGCCCGAGCAGCGGACGCTGCGGGCCACGCTCGGGACGATCGCCGACGCGGGCGTGAAGTCGCCGAGTGCGATCGTCGTCGGCGACGTCGCCGGCCTCGACTACGGCTGGTTCGAACAGCGCGCGCTGTTCGGTCGCACCGTCGTGGTCACGCGCGCCCGCGAGCAGGCGAGCGAGCTGCGGTCGCGGCTCGAGGCGTTGGGTGCGAGCGTGTTGGAACTGCCGTCGATCCGGCTCGCGCCGGTCGACTTCACGGTGCCCGACCTCGCGCGGTACGGCTGGTTCGTGTTCACGTCCGCGAACGGGGTCGACGCCTTCTTCGACCGGGGTCTCGTGCCCGCCGGCCTCGACGCTCGCGCGCTCGCACCGGGGCGCGTCGCCGCGATCGGCCCGGGAACGGCGGCCGCGCTCGGCCGCCGCGGCCTGCGCGCCGATCTCGTGCCGGAGCGCTTCGTTGCCGAATCGCTCCTCGACGCGTTTCCCGCGCCCGGCGCTTCGAGCCCGGCGCGGGTGCTCCTGGCCCGGGCCGAGACGGCACGCGACGTGCTGCCCGAGGGACTCACCGCGCAGGGCTACGAGGTCGACGTACTCGCGGTCTACCGCACCGAGCCCGTGCTCCCCGACGCCGAGATGCTCGCCCGGGTGCGGACGCCGGGCGCGGTCGACGCGATCACCTTCACATCGTCGTCGACCGTGAACAACTTCTGCGACGCGGTGGAACCGCTCGCCGATCCGCAACCGGCCGTGATCTCCATCGGACCGGTGACGAGCGAGACTGCCCGCGCCCGCGGCCTGCGCGTCGACGTCGAGGCCGATCCGCACACGATCGACGGCATCGTCGAGGCTCTCGTCCGAAAGCTCGCGCAGTAGCCTTTTCCCGTGACGTATCCCGAACGCCGACTGCGCCGGTTGCGCCGGACCCCCGCGTTACGGCGGCTGGTGGCCGAGTACCGCGTCACCGTCGACGATCTGGTCGCCCCGCTGTTCGTCAAGGAGGGCATCGACGCCCCCGAACCCATCGCGTCGATGCCGGGCGTCGTGCAGCACACCCAGGAGAGCCTCCGCAAGGAGGTTCGCGTGCTCTGCGACCTCGGCGTCCCGGCCGTGATGCTCTTCGGCGTTCCCGGCCACAAGGACGCGCGCGGAAGCCAGGCCGACGCGCCCGACGGCGTGGTGCAGGTCGCGCTGCGGAACCTGCGCGACGAGGTCGGCGACTCGCTCGTGCTGATGTCCGACGACTGCCTCGACGAGTACACCGACCACGGGCACTGCGGTCTGGTCACCGACTCCGGCGAGGTCGACAACGACACCACGCTCGAGCGCTACGCGAGCATCGCGGTCGCCCAGGCCGAAGCAGGCGCCGACGTCATCGCGCCGAGCGGGATGATGGACGGGCAGGTCGGCGTCATCCGCGGCGCGCTCGACGAGTCGGGGTACGAAGCGACGCCGATCCTCGCCTACGCCGCCAAGTACGCGTCCGCGCTGTACGGCCCCTTCCGCGACGCGGCCGAGTGCGCGCCGCAGTTCGGCGACCGGCGCGGTTACCAGATGGATCCCGCGAACGGGCGCGAGGCGCTCACCGAGGTCGCGCTCGATATTTCCGAGGGCGCCGACATGGTCATGGTCAAGCCTGCGCTCGCGTACCTCGACGTCATCGCCGACGTGCGCGCGGCCTTCGACGTTCCCGTCGCGGCGTATCACGTGAGCGGCGAGTACGCGATGGTGAAGGCCGGGGCGCAACTCGGCTGGATCGACGGCGACGCGGTCGCGCTCGAGCACCTGCTCGCGATGAAGCGTGCGGGCGCCGATATGCTCCTGACGTATTTCGCGCGCGAGCTCGCCGAGACCCTCGACTCGTAGCGTGACCGGCCCGAACTGGTTCGCACGCGCCCGCGCGGTCATCCCGGGCGGGGTCAACTCGCCGGTGCGCGCCTTCGGCTCGGTTGGCGGCGAACCGTTCTTCGTCGCCCGCGCGGGGGAAGCCGGATCTTCGACACCGACGGGCGCGAGTACATCGACTTCGTGCAATCGTGGGGCGCGTCGATCCTCGGGCACGCGCACCCGGCGGTCGTCGAAGCGGTTCGCGAGGCTGCCGCCCTGGGCACGTCGTACGGCGCGCCGACCCCGGGCGAGGTCGAGCTGGTCGAGGCGATCCGCGCACGCGTCCCGTCCGTCGAAAAGGCGCGGCTCGTGTCGTCGGGCACCGAGGCTGCAATGACTGCGGTCCGCCTCGCGCGCGGCGCGACCGGCCGCGACAAGATCGTGAAGTTCGCCGGCTGCTACCACGGCCATCTCGACGCGCTGCTCGTCCAGGCCGGCAGCGGTGTGGCGACCCTCGGGCTTCCGGGCTCGGCCGGTGTGACCGCGGGAACCGTCGCCGACACGATCGTCGTGCCGTACAACGATCTCGCCGCGCTCGACGCGGCTCTGGCCGAGCACGGCGCGCAGACCGCGGCCATCCTCGTGGAGCCGGTGGCCGCCAACATGGGTCTCGTCGCGCCCGCGCCCGGGTTCCTCGAAGGACTGCGCGAGCGTGCTACCCGGCACGGCGCGCTTCTCGTGTTCGACGAGGTGATCACCGGCTTCCGGGTCGCGCTCGGCGGCGCGCAGGCGCGCGCCGGCATCACCCCCGACCTCTCGATCTTCGGCAAGGTGATCGGCGGCGGGCTCCCGCTTGCGGCCGTCGGTGGCCGGGCCGAGGTCATGGACGAGCTCGCGCCGCTGGGCCCCGTGTACCAGGCCGGCACGTTGTCGGGGAACCCGCTCGCCACCGCGGCCGGACTGGCCGTGCTCGCGCGAGCTCGACGACGCGTCGTACACCGCGCTCGAACAGACCGCCGAGCGCCTCGCGGCCGGGCTCCGGCGCGCCTTCGCGTCCGCCGGGTGTCGACGCGCAGGTGACGCGCGCCCACACCCTCGTCGGGTTCTTCTTCTCGGCCGAGCCGGTGACCGACTACGAGGGCGCGCGCCGGGCCGATCACGAGCGCTACGCGCAGGTGTTCCACTCGTTGCTCGACCGCGGCGTGTACTTCGCCCCGAGCGGCTACGAGACCCTGTTCCCGAGCCTGGCGCACACCGACGCCGAGATCGACGAGACGATCGAGGCGGTCGTCGCGGCGGTGGCGACCTGAACGGTCGCTCCGCGTCGGGCTACTACTTGTTGCGGTCTTCGCGCTTTTGGCGCACCCGGTCCATGTAGAACAGCGAACCGGCGAACAGGAAGACCATGACCGAGAACGCGATGAAGGCGGCGCCGCCGTCCTTGCTCGCGTCGATCAGTTGCTGGGCGATGATCATCGTCGGGTCTCCCTACTCGCTCTTCGCCGGTACCGGCGCGAGAGCTGCACGCTTCCGGGCCCGCTCGTCCTTCTCCCACCAGTGGAGGCCGAGGAGCGAGAGACCGAAGAAGATCAGCGAGAACAGCCAGTAGAACACCACCGGCTTGCGCACCGAGCCGTAGTCGTAGCTGAGCACCGCGTAGTGGGTGGCCTTCAGCGGGTCGCAGACCGGGTTGCCGGCCGAGTCGGTGACGGGCGAGTTCGTCGTCGCGTCGAGCCGGGCCAGGCAGATCTCGAGCGCCGCGTAACGGTGCCGGTGCCAGAAGAAGTTCTCGGTCTTGTCGATGTACTGGTACGACTTCGAGCCGGGGAACGTCAGCAGGAAGTCGGTCGACGACGTGATCCCGAGCGTGTTGAACGGCTGATCGGGTGCGGGCTCGCCCGCGACCGGGCTCGCCCCGACGATCGCGGCGTCGACCGCCGGCTTCACCTGCGTGAGCAGGTCGGGCGTCCCCGCCGTGCCCTTGGTCGGGAGCTCCCGCACGGGCGCGATCTTCGACTCGCGCGGGCGTGTCGACCAGCTCGACCATCTTCCACGAGGCCGAGTTGCCGTGCGGAGGGTCGAGGTCGCTGTTGCCGGTGGCCTTGCCCGGCGTCGTGAGCCACAGCGTGGTCAGCAGGACCAAGAAGCCCGACAGGCCGGCCGCGGCGACGAGGAAGCCCAGCCGCGCACCGAGGTTGGTGCCGAGGAGCAGGTACGTCGAGCCGCAGAACAGTCCGACGGCGCACAGCACCGTGAGCACGCCGATGATCGTCGGGTTCCAGAGGTTCCCGGGTCCACCTTCGGCCAGGAGCAGGTGCAAGACGGCCATCGTCACCCCTTCTTCGCAGCCGTGCTGGTGGTCGTGGCCGGGGTCTGAGGTCCGACGCCGCCGCCGGCGGTGGTGTCGCAGACCGGTGTCACGCCCGTATACGTGGTCGTGTCGAGGCAGTAGCGCTCGTAGTAGATGATCTGCTTCAGCTGGGTCGGCGTGAGCATCGCTCCGAGCATGGGCGCCGCCTCGGTCTTCACCTGGGCGAAGCCGGGCATCTTGCCCGAGCCGAGACCGAGGTTGCCGTACGGCTTGAACGGCGCCGACCCGTTGCTGACGAAGGCGGCCTGCGTCGCGAACCCGCCGGACGCGTCGGTGCCGAAGCGGCGGACGAGATCGCCGTCACGGAGGTTGAAGCCGATACCGCCGCCATTCCCGCCGCCACCGCCGGACAGCCCGAGGATGTCGACGCTGCTGACGGTGTTGGGTGTCCCCGGCGGGATCGTCGGATCGAACGCCGACCACCCCTGCGTGTGGCAGCGCGCGCAGTTCAACTCGAAGAGCAGTTGCCCGTCCGTCACGTTGGCGCGCTGTGCCTTCCACTTCGTCGACCAGTCGACGTTGGCCTGGTCGGCTTGCTCGGTCTTGACCGCCGACAGGTAGTCGCCGCACGCGACGGCCTGTTTGAGCGCGTCGCCCTTCAGTGGCGTCGCGTTCTTGTCGGCCTGGTCGACGATGCCGTTGCACTGCGTCGAGAGTGCGGCGTCGGACTCGGTCACCCCGAGCGCGGTGAGCGCGGCGTCGCGCTTCTTGGCGAGGTCGGTCTTCGCCAGCGCGAGCGCCTTCTGCGCGTTCGAGAGCTCGATGCCGGGGCACGTCATGTACTCGGGACACGACCCGGTGTCGGCGCGGGCGAGCTTCAGCGCGTCGGTCACCGCCGCCTGCGACTGCTGCGGTGTGATCTGGATCGACTCGATGTATTGCACCAGGTCGGCGATCGACTGGTCGTTCTTGGGGCCACCGCCCACGACTCCCCATGGTTGCATCGGGGTACCCGGTCGGCCGTAGGTGATGATGTCGGTGATGTCGCAGATGGTGTTCGGTTGCCGGCGCGATTGGCTGAGACAGTCGGTGTCCTCTTCGAACCGGAGCGCGACGGTGTTGAGCGGCGGCACCTTCCAGAGGACCTTGACGCCGTTGACGGTGGTGGATGTGCCACCGCCGACACCCTTTTGACCGTGGCAGTTCGCGCACTGCAGCGACGTCGCCGCGTTGTAATCGGTGCTCGCGGAGTTCGCGAACAGCACCGCTCCGCGCGCGACGGCGTTCTTGTCGAAGTAGTTCGCCGATTGGTGCTGGCGGGTCGGCTCCCGCAGCCAGTAGATGGGCAGCGAGATCGCGAAGATCGCGGCGAAGATCAACGCCCAACCCTGCACCCGTTCGAGCCGGCGACCTTCCAGGTCTTGGTCTTCGAGGAACGGCGTGAGGTTCGCCGGTGTCTTCTCCTCGCTACGGGCGCGTTTCGGTGAGAGCACCGAGCGCAGCACGTAGATGATCAACCCCGCGAAGACGACGAAGTTGATCCAGATCAGCCAGTGGCGAAGGTCGTTCTTCCAGATGGCGGCGATCACGAACGGTGGCCTCGATGTTGTTCGGTCCGGACGGGTGGGGTGAGAGCAATCAGACGCACAGCGGGCCCTCGGCGTTCTGGTTCGTGGTGTTGGTGCCGATCGGCGGGCCGAGGAAGATGTTGCCGGTGTCGACGACGATGCTGCCGTCGCCCGACTGGGTCGCGTAGAAGCGGTCGAGACCACGGGCGCGGGGCCGGCCTTCTTCTCGCCGACGCGGCTGTACTTGGAGCCGTGGCACGGGCACTCGAACCACTGCGACGTCTGGCAGAACGGGACGCGACACCCGAGGTGCACGCAGCGCTGGTAGAGCGCCACGATCCCGAGTTCCGACATGTCGGTGTAGATCGCGGGTTTGTAGATCTTCTTCGCCGCTGCCAGCGCCTTCGGGTTGTCCTTCGGGTAGCGCACGACGTAGGTGCGGGCCTGGGCCGCGTAGAACGGCTTCTGCTGCGCGTCGATGGCGGCGAGGATGTCGGGCAGCTTCCCGAGGTTGACGGTGCCGCCGAATCCGCCCAGGCCCTGCAGCGGCCAGAGGAAGCCGAGCATCGCGGCGCCGAACCCCGAGAGTCCGAAACCGATCGCGGTGAGGATGCCCCGGTTGAGGAACTGGCGGCGGCTGACGCCGATCTCCTCCTCGTCGACGGGGTCGTACTCGACGACCTCGCCCCGGCGCCGGCGCACGAGCCCGCCGAACGACGACGAACGAGTCTCGTCGGAGCGGGCGCGTCCGGCCGCCTCGAGCTCGGTCGACGATGTCGCCTCACCTTGCGCCGAGACCACGTCGGTCGAGCCCGCGTCGCGGTTGCGCGTCTCGCGCGACAGGCCTCCCGTCGATGCCGCACGGGCGCGGCCGGCGAACATCACGACGGAGGCCGCCGCGAGCACGAGCACGATGATGATGACGATCGGGACGAGCATCAGGAGCTCCTACAACTCGAAGAAGATGCCCTTGTTCCAGGGGAAGACGAAGTTAAAGCCCTCGCCCCGGAAGAACGAACCGAGGATGACGAGCACGGCCCACATCATGAGGAACATCGTCATCATGATGATTGCGAACTTGCGATCGGTCGGCTTGTTCGACGGGTTCTTGTCGATGTACGGCGTGATGGCCAGCACGCCGAGGGCAACGCCGGGGATGGTCACACCGGCGACCATCGGGTGGAACATCTTGAGTAGCTCTTGCAGGCCGAGGAAGTACCAGGGCGCCTTCGACGGGTTCGGGGTGGCGTTCACGTCGGCGAGGCCGAGGAGCGGGGCCTTCACCAGCGCGGAGAAGATCGTGACGAACGCCGTGAGCGAGAGGATCGACGCGAGCTCGATGGCGAGGAGGTGCGGCCATACGTGCACCTTGTCCTGTGCCTCGGCGCGCGCCTGCTGGATCGAACCCGACTTGACGACGGTCAGGAGCCGCTGCGTGTGACCGCCGGGTCCGCTGCTCGTCGGGGCCGGAGCTGCGACCGCAGTCGCCGCCGCGGCGCGTCCGCCACCCGCACCGGCTGCCGCGGGCTCGCCGCCACCGCCGCCTGCGAGCGCGGCCTTGCGCTTGCGGGAGCGCTCGAGCAGATGGGCGGGGATGCCGCCCTTGCTCTCGGTGATCGACTCGCCGTCGCCGCCACCTTCGCCACCACCGGCGGCCGCGCCGGCGTCGGCCGTGGCTTCGACCGGTGCCGCCTCTTCGGCCGCGGGGGTCTCGGGCGCGTCGGTGCTCGCCTCTTCGCCTTCGACAGGAAGCCCGAGCGCCTTGCGGCGCTCCTGGCTTCGCTTGAGGAGATGTTCGGGTACGTCGGCCATGTGAGTGTTCCTCCCCTCGACCTAGAGGGGCCCGGAGATGCCGCCGTCCTTGCGGACGCGCCAGAAGTGGACAGCCATGAAGATGACGATGACGAACGGCAGCATGAGTACGTGCAATACGTACCATCGCAACAGCGTCTCGCTGCCGATCTCCTTGCTCCCGAGGAGTACGTACTTGACCTGCGGTCCGAACACCGGCGTGTAGCCCATCATGTTCGTGCCGACGGTGACGGCCCAGAGCGACAGCTGGTCCCACGGGAGCAGGTAGCCCGTGAACGAGAGCAGCAGCGTGAGGGTCAGCAGGATGATGCCGATCACCCAGTTGAACTCTCGCGGCGACTTGTAGGCGCCGTGGTAGAAGACGCGCGCCATGTGCAAGAAGACGGAGAGCACCATGAGGTGCGCGGCCCAGCGATGCATGTTGCGCACGAGTGAGCCGAACGTCACCGCCGTCTCCAGCGCCTGCACGTTCGCGTACGCCTCGGTGACCGTCGGGCGGTAGAAGAACATCAAGAAGATGCCGGTGACGGTCAGCAGGATGAACAAGAAGAACGACAGGCCGCCGAGGCACAACGTGTACGAGACCTTCACCGCGTGCCGCTTCACCTTCACCGGGTGAAGGTGGTACAGCACGTTGTTCATGATCACGTAGGAACGGTTGCGGGGGCTGTCGGTGTAGCCCTTGCGGTAGATCGAGCCCGGCCGGAAGATCGACGTCCAGGCCTGTGAGCTGCGCGTCTTGTCGCCGACCGCGGCGAGACGCTCCGCCATCTTGGGTCGATGACCGTTTCCGTTCGTGGTGGCCACGAGTACTTCTCCTCTTACCGCTCGTTAGAAGCGGACGCCGTAGGCGTAGCCGTGTCGGTTGGTTCGGGTGTTGGGGTCGCCGTCGCGCCATTGGTCGGTGACTTTGCCCAAGACGATGACGCCGGTGGGGCAGCGGTCGACGCAGAGTGCGCAGCGGGTGCAGACGTCTTCGTCGACGACGAAGAAGACGTGGTCTTTGGGGTCGTCGCCGGGTTGGTCGGCGTTGACGGCTTCGTCGATGGCGGTGGTGGAGAGCATGTGGATGCATTTCCACGGGCAGATGTCGACGCAGCCTTCGCAGAGGATGCATTCGGCTTGGTCGATGTGGAGGAATTGCTTGGGTTTGACGGCCTGGGTGAGCCATTTGGGGTCGACCTCTTGCAGGACGTAAGAGGTCGAGAACTCCGGCATCGGCGGGTTCGCATCACTACGGGCCATCGCTACGACTCGCTCGTGGTGACGGGCCGGCCGAACGCGGACGTGCGCTTCGAACGCCGCAGGCGCGAGAACACCGTGCCGCCGGTGATCGGACCGGTGTCGGCCTCCGCGCCCTCGTTGTCCCCGACCTCGGCGACCTTGCGCTTCTGCCAGGCCGCGAAGAACGCGATGTTGAGGCCGAGCACGACGACGTAGATGATCGCGGCGCCGGTGTCGATCAGCTTGTCGCGCGTGATGTCGAACGGGAGGATCCGGTTCTTGTGCAAGAAGAACGACGCGCTGTCGAAGTTGAGGTACGAGTTGCCGAACGTCAGCCACTCGTGGGGGATGACGCCGTAGCCGAGTGCGAACATGAACCAGACGAACATCGCGCCGAGCACGCACTGGGCCCAGGTCGGCGACTCGTTGGTGCGCTTCGGTCTGCGGATGAGGAACGCCGCTCCGCCGCACCCGATGGCGAACAGCACGATCGCGTAGAGCAACCGCGCCGCTTTGCGCAGCCACGGGACGTGGAACATGAGAATGGTCCGCGGGAGCACGTTGGGGACGTGCACCGCGAGGAGGTGCCACCCGTGTATGTCGCGCATGCTCCCCGGCGCTCCTTTTCACGTCGGCCGTGTCGCTCTTGCTACCACGCTAGAGGCGGGTGCGGCACATTGTGCACCAACGCCCGTTCCGGGTTCGTACAAGATCGGTCACGCTTCGTTTCGGGCCTCCCGACCATGTGATCATGTGCCCGTGGCACCGCGCGTCTCCGGCGCAATTCCGAAGCAGGATCCCGGCCGTTCCGCGGACGAATTCCCCCTGAAATTCCTCGCCGAATCGGCCGTCGAGCACCCCGAGGAATTCGACGTGCTGGTCGTCGGTGCCGGACCGTCGGGCGCCGCCGCGGCGTACTGGCTCGCGGCGAGCGGCCACCGGGTCCTCGCGATCGAGAAGAAGCACTTTCCACGCGAGAAGACGTGCGGCGACGGGCTCACTCCTCGCGCCGTGCGGCAGTTGCACGACATGGGACTCGCCGATCGCCTCGTCGGCTTCCAACGCTTCGACGGTCTGCGGTCGATCGCGCACGGCGTCACGCTCGAGCTCGCGTGGCCCGACCACCCGGACTTCCCCTCGTACGGCTACGTGGTCCGCCGCCGTGAGCTCGACGAGATGGTCGCGGGGCAGGCGGTCAAGGCGGGGGCGACGATCTGGCAGGGTGTGGAAGCGATCGCGCCGGTGGTCGACGGTGGCCTGCTCGCCGGCGCGATGGTGCGCGACAAGGACTCCGGGCAGGTCAAAGCGGTGCGGGCCCGGTACGTGGTCGTCGCCGACGGGGCGAATTCCCGTTTCGGGCGAGCGCTCGGAACCGCCCGGGACCGGTCGTTCCCGCTCGGCATGGCGATCCGCGGGTACTTCACGAGTCCCCTCCACGACGAGCCCTGGATCGAGAGCCACCTCGACATCCGTGATCGTGACGGTAACCATTTGCCCGGATATGGGTGGATATTTCCAGTAGGTGACGGAACGGTCAACGTCGGCGTCGGGCTCCTGTCCACGTTCCAGGGCTGGAAGCACGTCAACACGACCCACCTGATGGAAGCGTTCTGTGAGACCGCGCCCGCCCGCTGGGGTCTGTCGCCCGAGACCGCCACCTGCGCGCCGACGGGAGGCCGGCTCCCGACCGGCGGATCGGTCACCCCCCGGGTCGGCCCCACCTTCGTGGTGGCGGGCGACGCGGCCGGGTTCGTGAACCCGTTCAACGGCGAGGGCATCTCGGTGGCGTACGAGACGGGCCGCCTCGCCGCCGACGCGGTCGATCTGGCGTTGACCTCGGGCAACGGTCTCGCGCTGCAGACCTATGACTCGCGTCTCGACGAGGTGTACGGCCTGTACTTCAAGATGGCGCGGCTGTTCGTGCACGCGATCGGGAACCCGGCCGTGATGCGTGAGCTCACCCGGGTGGGGATGCAGAGCCGGACGCTCATGGAGTGGGTGCTCCGGATCATGGCCAACCTGCTGCGCCCGGACGAGATCGGCCCGGCCGAGGCCGCGTACCGGGCGCTGGCCGCCCTCGTGCGCGTCACGCCCGCACCGTGACGGCCCTGGTCATCGCCCATCGCACCGGACCGCGCGACGCCCGGGAGAATTCGCTCGAGGGCATCACGATCGCGGCCCGGAACGGCGCCGACGTCGTGGAGATCGACGCCCGGCGCAGTCGCGACGGAGTCGCAGTGCTGCTCCACGATCCCATGCTTCTCCGCGTGCAGCACTTGCCACTACACGTGAGATGGCTGCGTGCCCACTCCCTCGCCCGGCTCGGCGTCCCCACGCTGGCGGAGGCGCTCGACACCGCCCGCGACGCGGGCGTGCGCCTCGCGATCGACACGAAGGATGCCGGCGCGGCCGAGGCCGTCCTCACCGCCGTGCGCGCCGCGGGCGCGGGCGAGCAGGTGCTGCTCTGGTCGCAGCACATGCCGGTCGTCCGCACATATGTACGGGCGCTGCCGGACGCCGAGGTCGCACTGTTGCGCGACACGTTCGACCCGGCCGCCCACGACCGGCTGCTCGCCGACGCGGCCGCGATCGGCGCGCGAGCGGTCTCGGCCCATCAGGACGTCGTGACCCCGGCCTTCATCGGCGCCGCCGCGGTTCAGGGTCTGGCCGTGTACTGCTGGTACCAGCGGCTCGACCTGCAGCAGGCCCGCCTGGGCGAGGTGGCGGCCGCGGGACTCGCCGGTGTCGTCACCGACTGGCCCGCCGCTGCCCGCGACGTCGTCGGAACCGGGGAGTAACCTGCTCGCACGCGGGAACCGCACTGAGCGTGCGTCCCCGGAGCGAGGGAGCCATAGACATGTGCGCACAGTGTGTGAGCAAGGCCGACGTCGTCATCGGCAGCATCGGCTTCGCCGGCTTCTTGTTCAAGGGCCCGTGCGAGGACGCGCTGGTGTCGATGGGCCTCATCCCCGAGCCGCACCCGCTCGCGGTCGGCGTGCGCACGGTCAACTTCCTGCGTGATCTCGACCTCGACCCGGCGCCGATCCTCGGCGACGACGTGGTGGAAGCGGTCGACGCGGTGCTGGCGTTCCCTCGTCAGGAGGTCTTCCGGCGAACGTTCCGCCAGGCGATCTCCTTGATGCTGCCGCTCTCCATCCGGTCCCAGAGGGCGTTGGCGACGAAGTAGACGGCGCCCAGCAGGATCAGCGTCGCGGGGAGCACGATCCACGGCGTCGGGTGCGGCAACGTGACGTGCTGGACCCACCACGGTCCCGTCCACGACAGATCCCACGGGTAACCGTTGCGTCTGACCCCGTTGATGACCGGCTTGGCCACGACGTGGGCCCAGGTCGTCCACGCGATCATGCGGCAGACCCCGTAGAAGAACACGCCGCGGTACAGCGCGAGCAGTCCCCGCTCGTCGAGCCATTGGCCGAGCCACGACCACACGTGGGGGTCGGCGGCCACGACGTTCTTGCGCCAGTACTCCCTGGTGAGGACCCGCCACGAGCCGAGCACGACGACGAAGAACCAGAACAGGTCCATCATCGCACCGAGGCTGCTGTAGTACGCGGCCGCGTCGAGGTACTTGCCGCCCTTCACCGTGGCGGCGTACGCCCAGGTGTGCACGCTCCAGTTCAGGGTCGAGAACGGGAACAGCAGCATCGTGCCGATGCTGTCGTTCACGTCGGTGAGCACGTGGGCCGCGAACCCGAGCAGGAAACCGATGGTCCAGGCCCGGTTGTGCTTCCAGGCCCAGATCCCGAGGCAGACCATCGTCCCGAAGAAGAGCGTGTGGCTGATGCCCATGCCCGGCCAGCCCCGGTGCCACTGGTACGGCTTCGAGGCGCCGTAGTGGTGGCCGTTGTAGTCGAAGCCGTAGACCCAGAACTTGGCGAGGAAGTCGGGGGTGAAGTCGCCGAAGAAGATCGCGAACCAGCTGATCTGCCCTCGCATCTTCTTGGGGAGGTGCGCCTCGACCGCGTAGACCTCGAACTGGTGTGCCGCCCAGCTCATCGGGACGGCTCGCGATCGGGTCCGCGGCGCGGCTTGATCGGCTGGCGGCGGACCAGCTTCACGAGGGCGGGGAGGCCCCAGACCCACGCAACGAGCCAGAACGGCCCGACGATCCAGTCGAGCAACCACTTGTTGTAGATCGACAGCGCGATGTAGGTGACGGCAGCCGTGAAGTAGAGGAAGAAGTCGATGTACTTCTGCGTCGGAGATTCGGGCGTTCCCGACGCTTCGGGAGACGGCTCGCTCATCGCGGGCCAAAGCTAGCGGGTGCAGTCGCTTCGCTCTTGCGGGCGGGGAGTCGGGTAGCGTCGGAACCGATGGCCGACTACCTCCCGATCCTCGTCATGGCCGGGCTCGTCGTCGCGTTCGTGCTGCTGTCGTTCGTCGCGTCCCAGCTACTCGCGCCGCAGCGTCCGAACTCCGCGAAGCAGGCGCCGTACGAGTGCGGCATCGTTCCCGAGGAGGAGCCGGCGGAGCGCTTCCCGGTCAAGTTCTATTTGATCGCGATGGCGTTCATCGTCCTCGACGTGGAGATCGTGTTCTTGTATCCGTTCGCGGTCGTGTTCCGCGGACTCGGCGCGTTCGGCCTCTTCGCGATGGCGATCTTCGTGCTGACGTTGCTCGTGCCGTTCGCGTACCTGTTGTCGGTCGGCGCGCTCGAGTGGGGCCCGGTCAAGGACGTGTTGCAGCGGATGCCCGGTCCGTTGCTGCGAACCGGTGCGGCGGTGTACGACCCGAGCTCGACGTCGGAAGAGGAAGCGGCCTGATGGGTCTCGACCAGGTGCCGCACAACTTCGTCACCGCGCGTCTCGAAGACGTCGTGCGCTGGGGCCGGCGCAACTCCGTGTTCCCCGCCACGTTCGGTCTCGCGTGTTGCGCGCTCGAGATGATGGCGACCGGCGCCGCGCACTACGACCTCGCGCGCTTCGGCATGGAGGTCTTCCGCGCCAGCCCGCGCCAAGCCGATCTCATGATCGTTGCCGGCCGCGTGTCGCAGAAGATGGCGCCGGTGCTGCGCCAGGTGTACGACCAGATGGTCGAGCCCAAGTGGGTCATCTCCATGGGCGTGTGCGCGAGCAGCGGCGGGATGTTCAACAACTACGCGATCGTGCAGGGGGTCGACCAGATCGTCCCGGTCGACGTGTACGTCCCGGGCTGCCCGCCTGGCCCCGAGACGTTGATGCACGGCATCCTGACGCTGCACGAGCAGATTCGTACCGGTGAGCTGTTGCGCCGGCGCGAGGCGTCGCCCACCGGCGGCGCGGGCATCGACCTCGGACGCGAGCCCGTCGGGCTCACGACCTTCTGACACGATTCGTAAGAGGCGACGGGGATGGCGGACGACACGGCTCGTGAAGACGATCACGAGCCCGGAGCTGAAGACGGAGACCACACCCCGCAACCCATCGCGGACGAGGTCGCGGCGGCTGTCGTGGCCCGATTCCCCGGCTCGGTGTTCGTCGACAGTCACGGCCAGGCCGTCGTGTACGTCGACCGCGCGGTGATGGCCGAGGTCGCCACGATGCTCCGCGACGACGAGCAGTTCACGATGCTCGTCGATACCGCCGTCGTCGACCATCTGCTCGACGGCTCACGCCCGACCGTCGCCGGTATCGCGCCGGAGCGCTTCGAGGTCGTCGTGAACTTCTTGTCGCACTCGCGCAACCGGCGCATCCGCATCATCGCCGAGGTGCCCGCCACCGACCCGACGGTCCCGTCGCTCACGCCCGCGTACCCGGGCGCGAACTTCCCCGAGCGCGAGTCGTACGACCTGTTCGGCATCACGTTCGACGGCCATCCCGACCTCACGCGCATCTTGATGCCCGACGACTGGCACGGCCATCCGCTGCGCAAGGACGACGCCGCGGCACGCGTGCCCGTGACGTTCAAGGGAGACCCGAGCCCGAGATGAGAGAAGTGATTCGGTGTTGTGAGATGCGGCGACCGGAGCAAGGGCGAAGCGAGGCGTCGGCCGAGCGGAGCGCAGGCGGAGGCAGCTCGGCGCGCTTCGTGCAGCCTCACATCGCGAGCCGCAGGCGAGCCGCACAGCAAACGAAGCGCAAAGCATCATGAGCGACGTTTTTGACGCCGAAGAAGCGCGTCTCGAACGCCAGACCGACGAGGGCGCGCAGGAGCTGCGCCCGCGGACGCGCGAGGTCGTGCTCGCGGGCGGCGGCATGTGGCCGACCGACGACCTCGGCGACACGATGATCATCAACATGGGTCCGCAGCACCCGTCGACGCACGGTGTGTTGCGGCTCATGATGGAGCTCGACGGCGAGGACGTCCTGCAGATCAAGCCCGTCATCGGCTACCTGCACACGGGCATGGAGAAGACGGGCGAGGAGCTCACCTACGTGCAGGGCACGACCAACGTGACCCGCATGGACTACGCGTCGAACTTCGCGAACGAGCTCGTGTACTCGATGGCCGTCGAACGCCTGCTCGACGTCGAGGTTCCCGAGCGCGCCACGTGGATCCGCATGATGATGTGCGAGCTCTCGCGCATGGCTTCGCACCTGTTGTTCCAGGCCACGAACGGCATGGACATCGGCGCGGTGTCGATGATGCTCTACGGGTGGCGCGAGCGCGAAGAGGTGCTGCGCATCTTCGAGTACGTCACCGGCCTGCGCATGAACTGCAACTACATCCGCCCGGGTGGTGTCGCGGCCGACCTGCCCGACGGTTGGCAGCAGCGGATCCTCGACGTCTGCGACACGGTCGAGGTCGGCGTCGCCGAGTACGACGAACTCCTGTCGCAGAACCCGATCTGGATCGAGCGCACGGTCGGCCTCGGCGCGATCACGACCGAGGAGTGCCTCGAGCGCAGCATCACCGGGCCGATCCTCCGTTCCACCGGTTTCGCCTGGGACCTGCGCAAGGCCCAGCCGTACCTCGCGTACGACCAGGTCGACTTCGACGTCATCTACACGAGCAACGGCGACGTGTACGACCGCTACCGAATCCGGCTCTACGAGATCCTCGAATCGGCCAAGATCGTCCGCCAGTGCGTCGAGAAGATGCCCGCGGGCGACTACCGGGTCCAGGACAAGAAGCTCACGCCGCCGCCCCGCGCGCGCATCGACGAGTCGATGGAAGCGCTCATCCACCACTTCAAGCTCTTCACCGAGGGCTTCAAGGTGCCGGCCGGCGAGACCTACGTCGCCGCCGAGTCGCCCCGCGGCGAGATCGGCTGCTACATGGTGAGCGACGGATCGGCGAAGCCCGCGCGCATGCACATCCGGGGCCCGTCGTTCTACAACCTGCAGTCGATCGATCCGATGGGCTCCGACAGCCTTGTCGCGGACGCGGTCGCGATCGTGTCGAGCATCGACCCGATCATGGGGGAGGTGGACCGGTGAGCTTCTTCGACGAACCGAACCTGGCGAGGGCGAAGGAGATCCTGGCGCGCTACCCGCGGCCGAAGTCGGCCATCCTGCCGCTCGCGCACCTTGCGCAGGACCAGAACGGCTGGCTCTCGCCCGATGCGATCGAACAGATCGCGGAGCTCACCGAGACGACCGCGGCCGACGTGCTCGGCACGTGCTCCTTCTACACGATGTTCAAGCGCCGGCCGTGCGGCAAGCTCGTCGTGTCGGTGTGCACGAACGTCACGTGCCTCGTCACCGGCGGACCGGAGGTGCTCGACCACCTCGAAACGCGCTACGCGGCCGAGGCCGACGTCACCGTCGAAGAGGTCGAGTGCCTCGCCGCGTGCGGCGGCGCGCCCGCGCTGCAGGTCAACTACGAGTTCCACGAGCGGGTGTCGCCGGCAACGGCCGAGGAGATCGTCGAGAGCTACAAGTCGGGTGCGCGCCGGGCGCGCACCGTTTCGGGAGCACCCGTTGCCTGAGGTAACCGAAACCCGGATCGTCACCAAGCGTTTGCGCGAGCGTCCCGACGACTCGTGGACGATCGACGGCGCGGTCGCGGGCGGCGCGTACGACGTGCTGCGCGCGGTGCTGGCGAAGGGCGACCCGGCCGACGTGCAGGAACAGGTGAAGCTCTCCGGGCTGCGCGGTCGTGGCGGGGCGGGCTTTCCCACCGCGCAGAAGTGGTCGTTCCTCCCGCCCGACTCGTTCCCGCGCTACCTGGTCGTCAACGCCGACGAGGGTGAGCCGTCCACCTTCAAGGACCGGATGCTGCTCGAGCTCGATCCGCACCAGCTGGTCGAGGGGATCGCGATCGCGTCGTACGCGGTGCAGTGCAACGTCGCGTTCGTGTACGTACGCGGAGAATTCGCGCTCGGCCACGAGCGCCTCACCCGCGCCATCGACGACGCACGCGCCAAGGGCTTCCTCGGTAAGGACATCCTCGGTTCGGGCTTCGACTGCGACATCGTCGTGCACCGCGGCGCGGGCGCGTACATCTGCGGCGAGGAGACCGCGCTGCTCGAATCGCTCGAGGGTGAGCGGGGCATGCCCCGTATCCGCCCGCCGTTCCCGGCGATCGAGGGCCTCTACGCCAAGCCGACCGTCGTCAACAACGTCGAGACGCTGTCGACGGTGCCGCACATCGTGCGCATGGGCGGCGAGGAGTACGCCAAACTCGGCGTCAACCGCTCGACCGGCACGCGCATCTTCTCGGTCTCCGGTCACGTGAACAAGCCCGGCAATTACGAGGTCGAGCTGGGCATGACGTTCCGCGATCTGCTCTACGGCCTCGCGGGCGGGGTGCGCGACGACCGCGGGATCAAGTTCTTCATCCCCGGCGGCGCGTCGTCGCAATGGCTCACCGGGAGCGACGAGCACCTCGACGCACCGCTCGACATGGACTTCGTCCAGCAGACCTACGGCGTGATGCTCGGCTCCGGAGCGGTCATGGTGTTCGACGAGACCGTCGATCCCGTGCTGGTCGCGTGGCGACTCGCCAAGTTCTTCGCGCACGAGTCGTGCGGCAAGTGCACGCCGTGCCGCGAAGGCACGGGCTGGATCGAGAAGGTGCTCTACCGCATGTCGCACGGGCTCGGGCGACCGGACGACCTCGACCTGCTCATCTCGGTCGGCGGCAACATCTCGCCCGGTGTCGCGAACGCGCCCTTCGTGCAGACCACCATCTGCCCGCTCGGACCGTCGTCGGTGAGCTGTATCGCCAGCTTGAACAAGTACTTCCGCGACGAGATTCTCGAGCGCCTTCGCCGTGCGGACGAAGCGGAGCGCGGCGGAGCCCGAGGGAGCCGCAGTAACGAGGCCGGAGTGCACGCGTGACCACGACCGAACCCAAGGCGCCCGAACCCGAGGCCCCGGAGCCGACGACGGCGAAGACGACCGCCACGGTGACCGTCGACGGCGTCACCTTCGAGGCCCGGCCGGGCGAGTTGCTCATCAAGGCCGCGCAGGACAACGGGATCTACATCCCGCGTTTCTGCTGGCACGAGCGGATGAAGCCGGTGGGCATGTGTCGTATGTGCCTCGTCGAGATCGAGGGCGGCCGCGGCTACCCGCCCGCGTGCACCACACCCGTGACCGACGGCATGGTCGTGCACTCCCAGAACGACACGGTGAAGCAGATCCAAGACGGCGTGCTCGAGTTCCTGCTGATCAACCACCCCCTCGATTGCCCGGTCTGCGACCGCGGCGGCGAATGCCCGCTGCAGGACCAGACCCTCGCGTTCGGGCCGGGCGAATCGCGGTTCGTCGAGGAGAAGCGCCACTTCCCGAAGCCGATCCCGCTGAGCGACCTGGTGCTGCTCGACCGCGAGCGCTGCATCCAGTCCGCGCGGTGCATCCGCTTCGCGGACGAGATCGCGGGCGACACGCTGATCGACTTCATCGATCGCGGCGATCGCATGCAGGTGTTGAACTTCGAGGAGCAGCCGTTCGACTCCTACTTCTCGGGCAACACCGTGCAGATCTGCCCGGTCGGCGCGCTGACCGCGAGCCAGTACCGGTTCCGCGCCCGGCCCTGGGACCTCGCGACCGCGGAGACGTCGTGCACGACCTGCTCCGTGCAGTGCCGCGGCGCGGTGCAGTCGTCGTCGAACCGGCTCGTACGCCTGCTCGGGGTCGACTCGGAGCCGGTGAACCACGGCTGGCTCTGCGACAAGGGCCGGTACGGGCTCGAATGGGTGCACTCCGACCACCGGGTGCTCGAGCCCCAGGTCCGCGAAGGCGGCTCCCGGCGCGAGGTCTCGTGGCCCGACGCGCTCGACCGGGCCGCCGCCGCGATCGAGAAGGCCAAGGATCTGCACGGTGCGGGATCGATCGCGGTGCTCGGCGGCGCGCGCGGCACCAACGAGGACGCGTACGTGTGGTCGCTGCTCGCGAAGAGCGTGATCGGCACCGACCACGTCGACGCGCAGCTCGGCGACGGTCTCCCCGCCGGCTTCGTCCTCGGGATGGACCGGGCCGAGATCGCCGACCTCGATGCCGCCGCCGCGATCGTCGTGCTCGACCAGGACCTGCGCGATCAGGTCCCGGTGCTGTTCCTCAGGCTGCGCCGGGCGGTGCTCGAGCTGCGCGTACCGCTCGTCGACCTCGCGCCCGTCGCGCACCCGTTGTCGGAGCACGCCGCCGCGATCGTCCGCACTGTTCCCGGCGAACCGCTCGTGACGTCGGTGCACGACGAGATCACGCGGGTCACGCAGGGCCGCAGTGGTCCGGTCGTCGTGGTGATCGGACGCGGCAACCTCGCCGCGTCCGCGGCGTCGGTCGTCGGCGCTGCGGCCGAGCTCGCGCGCCTCCACGACGTCCGCTTCTTGTCGGCGTTGCGCCGCGGCAACGTTCACGGCGCGCTCGACGCCGGTCTCGCGCCCGGGTTCCTCCCGGGCCGCACCTCGCTCGACGAGGGCCGCGCCTGGTTCGGTGAGCACTGGGGCGACCTTCCGGCCGAACCCGGTCTCGACACCGAGGGAATTCTGCGCGCGGCGGCCGACGGCAAGGTCCGGGTGCTGGTGCTGGTCGGGGCCGACCCGATCAGCGACTTCCCCGACGCGACGCTCGTCCGCCGAGCGCTCGACGCGGTCGACACCGTCATCGTCGTCGACGCGTTCGACTCGGAGTCGACGACGCGCGCCGACGTCTTCCTCCCCGCCACCCTCTGGGGCGAGAAGGCGGGCACCGTGACCAACCTCGAAGGCCGCGTGCAGCGGCTCGGGCGCAAGGTCGCACCCGAGGGCACCGCGATGGACGACTGGAGGATCGCGGCGGAGCTGGCGCTGCGGCTCGGTCGTGATCTCGACCTCGCCACGGTCGACGAGGTCACCGACGAGCTCGCCCGCGTCGCGCCCGCCTTCACGGGGGTGACGGCCGATCTCACCAAGCATGCGCGCGACGGCGTCGTCCTGCCGATGGCCGCGCATCTCGCCGAGATCGTGCTGCGGACCCGCGACCTGTCGATCATGGCCGACGACGGCTCGGGCACCTCTTGGGACCCGATCAAGGTCGAGGGCGTCGCCGTCGACGACGCCGTCGTCACCGACGAAGGCATCCAGGCCGCGGCCGGCACCGACGCCGACCCCGAATCGGGCGAGCCGGCGGCCGGCGGCGACGTCGTCGCCGCGGCCGACACGATCGACGCGACCCCGGCGATCGACGCGCCCGCGCTCCACCGCTGGGACCGGCTCGGCCCGCAACCCGAGGCGCCGGGTCGCGACGCGTACGCTCTGCGGCTCGTGGTAGGTCGCGCGCTGTACGACGAAGGTCGCCTGGTCTCGGAGACGCCGCTCCTGCAGCGGCTCGTCGCCGAGCTCTGCCTGCGCGTGCACCCGAGCGACCTCGCGCGCATCGGCGTCGATTCGGGCGGCCAGGTGAAGGTCACCTCGACCCGCGGCTCGCAGGTCGTGGCGGTGCGTTCCGACGCGGGTGTCCCGGCCGGCATCGCGTGCATGGACTTCTCGGCCGACGCGCTCGGCGCGGCGCTGCTCGTCGACGCGGGTACGCCGGTCGTCGACCTCCGGGTGGAGAGCCTCCGTTGAGTCGCATGCTCGCGCTCGACCCGCTGCTGCGGGGATCGGTCAGCTGGTCGGTCCTCGCCGTCGTCCTCATCAAGGTCGTCGTCGCGTTCGTGATCCTGCTCGTCGCGGTCATGCTCTACATCTGGGCGATGCGCAAGGTCATCGCCGACATGCAGAACCGCATCGGTCCGAACCGGGCCGGGCCCTACGGCGTGCTGCAGACGCTGGCCGACGGCATCAAGCTGTTCTTCAAGGAGCAGTCGATCCCCGACTCGGCCGACCGCCCAGTCTTCCGGCTCGCGCCGTACCTCTCGATCATGCCGGCGTTCCTGATGTTCTGCGTCGTCCCGATCGGCGGCACGGTCTCGATCCTCGGCCACCAGACCTACCTGCAGGTCGTCGACCTGCCGATGGGCGCGCTCTTCATCCTCGCGATGTCGGGCCTCGGGGTGTACGGCGTGATGCTCGCGGGCTGGTCGTCGGGCTCCAAGTACCCCCTGCTCGGCTCGGTGCGCGCGTCCGCGCAGCTGCTCTCGTACGAGGCGGCATTCGGCCTCGCGGTGCTCGGTGTGCTGATCCAGGCGGGGACGCTGTCGACGCACGAGATCTTCGCCCAGCAGCACTGGACGAACGCGTGGTCGTTCGCGACGCACTGGTTCTGGCTCAAGACGTTCGTCGCGTTCGTGATCTTCCTCATCGCCGCCACCGCCGAGACCAACCACCCGCCCTTCGACCTCGTCGAGGCGGAGCAGGAGCTGGTCGGCGGGTTCAACACCGAGTACACCGGGATCCGGTTCGCGATCTTCTTCCTGGCCGAGTTCATGAACGTCATCACGATGTCGGCGATCGCGGTCACGCTGTTCCTCGGCGGTCCGTCCGGTCCCGCGCTCGGGTTCCTCGGCGACCGCAACATCGTCAACGTGTGGTTCATGCCGATGGTGTGGTTCCTCGCGAAGGTGCTCGTCCTGCTGTTCGCGACGGTGTGGGTCCGGGCCTCGCTGCCCCGCATGCGCTACGACCGCCTGATGTCGCTCGGCTGGAAGTGGCTGATCGAGATCGCGGTCCTGTGGGTCATGATCACGGCGACCGTGCAGGTGGCCAGCGTCGAGAACTGGGACCGGCTGGTCGCCGCGCTGGTCGCGGTCATCGTCGCCCTCGCCGCGTACGGCGTGCTGTACGCGGCGATGCCGAAGTCCGACGAGCAGATCGAGGAGTTCCGCTGATGGGGCGCTTCTCCGGCTTCCTCGTGACGTTGCGGCAGATGGGCAAGCCCCGGCTCACGACGCAGTACCCGAAGGTCAAGCACGACAAGCCCGAGCGCATGCACGGTCGGCACGTCCTCAACCGCTACGAGGACGGCATGGAGAAGTGCATCGGGTGCGAGCTGTGCGCGGGCGTGTGCCCGGCGCGCTGCATCTACGTCCGCGGCGCCGACAACCCGATCGACGATCCGGTCTCGCCCGGCGAGCGCTACGGGTTCGTGTACGAGATCAACTACCTACGGTGCATCCACTGCGACCTGTGCGTCGAGGCGTGCCCCACCGAGGCGATCACCGAGACGAAGCTGTTCGAGTTCTCGTTCACGAATCGCAGCGACGCGATCTACACGAAGGACCAGCTGCTGGTCGACGACGAGGGCCGCGCCCGGCGCATGCCGTGGGAGCTCTGGCTGGGCGGCGAGGACGACCACACCAGCGCGTGGATGCGCTCGACCTCACCGTCGGGCTCGCAAACGTACGAGGGGCGGGTCAACTGGTCGGGCGAGCTCGGCTTCGGCGTCCGCCCGCCCGAACACGGGCAAGCTCCCGTCGGCCTCGAGCAGCAGGCCGAGTAGTGGAAGCCGTCGTCTTCTTCGTCTGCGCGGCGCTGGTGATCACCGGCGCTCTGGGTGTCATCACCGGGAGGAACCCGGTGCACTCGGCGCTCTTCCTGCTGATCACGCTCGTGAGCATCGCGGTGCTGTACCTGCAGCAGAACGCAGCCCTGGTCGCCGCGATCCAGATCGTCGTGTATGCGAGCGCGGTCGTGGTGCTGTTCCTGTTCGTCATCACGCTGCTCGGGGTCGACAAGGCCGAACCGTTCGACGAGTCGCATCCCGTGCAGCGCGTCGCCGCCGTCGCGCTCGGCGCGCTCGCCCTCGGCGGAATCCTCGTGCTCGTGCACGGCAATCGTTGGGTCACGGGTGCGCATTCGACGCGGGGTGCGCTGGGGAACGTGGAGTCGGGCAACGTCGAGACGCTCGCCAAGAGCCTCTTCACCGACTTCGTGTGGGCGTTCGAGATCACGGCCGTCCTGCTCGTCATCGCCGTGGTCGGCAGCGTCGTGCTCGCCCGGCGCAGCGGTCACCGTCCGGTCCGACCCGCCGACGGCGCGGCCCCGGCCGCCGATTCGGAGAGGACGTCGGTGTGAGCGCGCTGTCGTATCCCGACCACATCACCGCGACCTACTACCTGGTGCTGGCCGCGATGCTGTTCACGATCGGCGCGGTCGGCCTCCTCGTGCGCAAGAACACGCTGGTGATGTTCATGTGCATCGAGCTGATGCTCAACGCCGCGAACCTCACGTTCGTCTCGTTCGCGAAGGCGCTCAACGACATCAGCGGCCAGGTGATCGTCTTCTTCACGCTGGTCGTGGCCGCGGCCGAGGTCGCCGTCGGGCTCGCCATCATCATCGCCATCTTCCGCCGGCGACAGTCCGTCAACGCCGACGACGTCGATCTGCTGAAGGGCTGAGGCGAGCAGTGCGCGACACGACGACCACACGCGGGCGGGCCGGGGCCCGAGCGGCCCTTCAGAGCGGAAAGCACTGACCGACGATGGATGCCCGGAACCTTCTCGATCTCGCCTGGTTGATCCCCGCCTTCCCGGCGGTAGGCGCAGTTGTGCTGCTCGTCTTCGGCAAGCGGATCGGCGAGCCGAAGGCGGGATGGCTCGGCACGGCGATGATCGGCCTCTCGTTCGCGGCGTCGGTGATCGCGTTCTTCGCGCTCCGTTCGCTGAGTCCCGAGGCCCGCTCGAACGTCTCGCAGGGCTTCACGTGGATCCAGTCCGGCACGTTCCGGGTCGATTTCCGGTTCCTCGTCGATCCGCTGTCGTCGACGATGACGTTGTTCGTCACCGGTGTCGGCACCCTGATCCACCTGTATTCCGTCGGCTACATGCACGGCGACTCCCGGTTCTCGCGGTTCTTCGCCTACATGAACCTCTTCGCGGCGTCGATGCTCGTGCTCGTCCTCGGATCCAGTTTCCTTCTGACCTTCATGGGCTGGGAGGGCGTGGGCCTGTGCTCGTACCTCCTGATCTCGTTCTGGTTCGAGCGGAACTCGGCCGCGGTCGCGGGCAAGAAGGCCTTCGTCACGAACCGTGTGGGCGACTTCGGGTTCATGCTCGCGATGTTCCTGATCTTCCAGAAGGTCGGCACCCTCGACTACTCGGCCCTCGGCGCTGCCGCGCACCTGCCGCAGTCGACGGTGACCGCGATCGCGCTGTTGCTGTTCCTCGGCGCGGTCGGCAAGAGCGCGCAGCTCCCCCTGCACATCTGGCTTCCCGACGCGATGGAAGGCCCCACCCCGGTCTCGGCCCTCATCCACGCCGCGACCATGGTGACCGCGGGCGTGTTCCTCGTCGTCCGCGCGCACGCGTATTTCGACATCTCGAGCCACGCGGGCACCGTCGTGGCCTGGGTCGGCGCAATCACCGCGCTCTACGCCGCTTCGGTCGCGATCGTCCAGAACGACATCAAGCGGGTGCTCGCGTACTCCACGATCAGCCAGCTCGGCTACATGTTCCTCGCCGTGGGAGTCGGCGCCTACAGCGCCGGGATCTTCCACATGGTCACCCACGCGTTCTTCAAGGCGTTGCTGTTCCTCGGCGCCGGGTCGGTGATCCACGGCATGCACGACGAGCAGGACATGCGGCGGATGGGTGGGCTGCGCAAGTACATGCCGATCACCGCGGGCACGTTCATCGTCGGCTGGCTCGCGATCTCCGGAATCATCCCGTTCGCAGGCTTTTGGTCGAAGGACGAGATCCTCGCCAAGGCGTGGTCGGGTCACAACTACGGACTCTGGGCGGTCGGCGCGGTCGCGGCACTGCTGACGGCGTTCTACATGACCCGCCAGGTGTGGCTCGTCTTCTTCGGACCCGAGCGCTTTCGCGACGCCGCCGCGCTCGTGCAGGGCTCCGGCGACGCGCACGAGGGCGACGAGGTGCACGCCGGCGACGCGCACGGCGGCACGCCGCACGAGTCACCGTGGACGATGTACATCCCGCTCGTCGCGCTCGCGGGTCTCGCGGTGGTCGGCGGCGCGCTCGATCTACCGTTCGCGAGCCAGAAGTTCAATCTGCTCGATCGCTGGCTCGAGCTGCCGGAGGCGCACGCGACGTCCGGTCTCGGCGGCGTCACGCTCTCGACGATCGCGCTCGTCATCGGTGTCGTCGGCATCGCGTTCGCGGTCCGGCTCTACCGAAACGGCTTGCGCCGCGACGGCACCGACCCCACGGTCGTCGGGCTCGGCGGTTTCGCCGGTGTCCTGGAGAACGCGTGGTACCTCGACTTCGGCCTCGCCCGTCTGGTCAGTGGTCCCGTCACGGCTGTTCGCCCGGTTCCTCAGCGACGGGGTCGACCGCGCCGGCATCGACGGCGCGGTGAACGGCATCGCCACCGCGGCCCGCAGCGGCAGCGGCGGCCTGCGGCGGCTGCAGACCGGTCTGGTGCGCAACTACGCGCTCGGGATCGCGCTCGGCACCGTGCTCCTCCTCCTCTACGTCGCGACGCGGGTGACCTTCTGATGCTGCCGCTCATGGGCGACCTCACCACGACCGTCTCCACCTCGTCGAAGCTCGGCTACCCGCTGCTGACGTTCCTCGTGTTCCTGCCCGCGGCCGGCGCGCTCGTGGCGATGGTCATGCCCGCCCGCCGTCCCGAGCTCGACGCGGGTGGTCGGCTACGTCACGAGCATGGCCACCTTCGGGATGGCGCTGTTCCTGCTCACGCAGTTCGATTCGGGACCGCTCAAGTCGGGCTACCAGCTGCTCGAGGACCACTCGTGGATCGGGCAGCTCGGCGTGCGGTGGACGCTCGGCGTCGACGGCATCAGCCTGTTCATGGTTGCGCTGCAGCGCGCTGCTGTTCCCGATCGCGATCCTGGCGTCGGCGAAGGTCGCCAAGCCGAAGCAGTTCATCGTCTGGATGCTCCTGCTGGAGTCGGCGATGATCGGCGTGTTCCTCGCGCTCGACGCGCTCGTCTTCTTCATCTTCTTCGAGTTCGTGCTCGTCCCGATGTACTTCCTCATCGCGGGCTGGGGCCACGACAACCGTCGCTACGCGGCAATGAAGTTCTTCCTGTTCACGATGGCGGGTTCCGCGTTCCTCTTCGCGGGGATCGTGTCGGTCGCGTTCATGCACCAGCACGCCACCCACGTGCTGACGTTCGACCTGCGCACGCTCACGTCGTGGGCCGCGGCGAACATCCACGGCGGCACCGCCAAGCTGTTGTTCTGCGCGTTCGCGATCGGGTTCGCGGTCAAGGTCCCGCTGTTCCCGTTCCACACGTGGCTCCCCGACGCGCACACCGACGCGCCCACCGCGGGCTCGGTGGTGCTGGCCGGCGTGATGCTGAAGATCGGCGCCTACGGGTTCTTGCGCTTCGCGATCCCGTTCTTCCCGCAGGCAGCCGTCGACCTCGCGCCGCTGCTGATCGTCCTGGCCGTCGTCGGCATCACCTACGGCGCGATCGTCGCCGCGATGCAGCCGAACCTGAAGCGGATCGTCGCCTACTCGTCGGTCGCGCACCTCGGGTTCGTCGTGCTCGGTGTGTTCGCGCTCACGAACCAGGGCATCTCCGGCGGCCTGTTCACGATGCTCTCGCACGGCCTCACCACCGGTGCGCTGTTCCTCCTCGTCGGCATGCTCTACGACCGGCGCCACACCTACGAACTGAGCCGGTTCAAGGGGCTGTGGAAGGCCGCGCCCGTCTTCGGCGGCTTGTTCGTCGCGGCCACGTTCGCGTCGATCGGCCTTCCCGGGTTCTCGGGGTTCGTCGGTGAGTTCCTGTCGTTGCTCGGCGCGTTCCTGACGAGCCGCTGGTACGTGGTCGTCGCGTCGACGGGCGTGATCCTCGCGGCCGTCTACCTGTTGTGGGCGGTGCAGCGAGCGTTCACCGGCGAGCCCGACGAAGAGAACCGCGCCACGCCCGATATCGGCTTCCGCGAGGTCGTCACGGTGGTGCCGCTGCTCGGCCTGTCGCTGTTCCTCGGCTTCTACCCGAAGCCCGTGCTCGACCGCGTGCAGCCGTCGGTCAACGCGTTGATCCACCACGTCGAATCGAACAGCAACTACAAGGCGCCGGCCGTACCGACCGTGGCCGCGCCGCAAAAGGGAGAGGGCAAGTGATCGGCGCCGCGACTGTTGCACCGATCGCCCACACGCCCGTCGACTGGTTCGCGGTCGCGCCCGAGATCGCGCTGTTCGGCGCGGCGATCGCGATCGTGGTCCTGCGCTCGGTCGTCCGGCACGATCCGCGGGTGCAGTCCAGCGTCGATGCTGCTCGCGGTCGCAGGGGTCGCGACCGCGGGGGTCTTCACCGGCGTCCAATGGGGTTTCGTGCACGGCAACGGGCCGTACGAGGCGTTGAGCGGTCTCGTCGCGGTCGACGGCTTCGCCGTGTTCGTGCAGTCGGTCGTCCTCGGCGCGACGCTGCTCGCGCTGTTGCTGTCGGCGGGCTATCTGCGCCGGGAGAAGCTGGAGAGTCCCGAGTACTTCACGCTGATGCTGTGCTCGGCCACCGGCATGATGCTGATGGCGTCGGCGAACGACCTGATCACGATCTTCTTGTCGCTCGAGATCCTGTCGATCGCGCTGTACGTGCTCGCCGCGTTCGACCGGAACCGGCTGTCGTCGCAGGAGGCCGGCCTCAAGTACTTCCTGCTCGGCTCGTTCTCGTCGGCGGTGTTCCTCTACGGCATCGCCCTCGTCTACGGCGCGACCGGCACGACGAACCTCACGGGGATCGCCAAGTTCCTCGCGAGCGTGGTGCTGGTGCACGACGGCGTGCTGTTCGCCGGATTCGCACTGTTGCTCGTCGGCCTCGGCTTCAAGATCGCGGCGGCGCCGTTCCACATGTGGGCGCCCGACGTCTACCAGGGCGCACCCACTCCCGTCACCGCGTTCATGGCGGCGGCGACGAAGGCGGCCGCGTTCGCGGCGCTGCTGCGGATCTTCGTCGGCGCGTTCCAGCTGTACGACGTCGACTGGCGCCCGGCTGTGTTCGGGCTCGCGGTGCTGTCGTTGGTCGTCGGGAGCGTCGCGGCGGTGATCCAGACCGACGTGAAGCGCATGCTCGCCTACTCGTCGGTTTCGCATGCCGGCTACGTGCTCATCGGCGTGCAGGCCGCGACCGACAAGGGCACGAGCGCGGCGCTGTTCTACGTCTGCACGTACGCGGTGATGGCGACGGGCGCGTTCGCGATCGTCATGCTCGTCACGCGGCGCGGCGACGACCGCCACGCACTCACCGACTACCGCGGTCTGGCGTCGGCCCGGCCGGTGCTCGCGGGGTTGTTCACGCTGTTCCTGCTCGCCCAGGCGGGGGTGCCGTTCACCGGCGGTTTCGTGGCCAAGCTCTCGGTGTTCAGCGCGGCGATCGACGTCGGGCAGTACTGGCTCGCAGTCGTCGGCATGGTCACCGCGGTGATCGGTGCGTTCGTGTACCTGCGCATCGTCCTCGCCATGTACGCGCCGCCGGAAGAGGAAGCGGAGGCCGTGACGCCCGCGGGCCCGCGCATCGTCGTCGACGCCGGTACCGGGCTCGCGCTCACGATCGCCGCCGGGGCCATCGTGTTCCTCGGTGTGGTGCCGGGCGTCATGCTCGACTTCGCCCACGCCGCCACCCAACTCCTCGCCCATTAGCCAGAAAACCCCACCACCAGTTGGGTGACTTTTCGGCGCCACGCGCCGCTTTCCCACCCAACAGTTGGGCGAGTCTTCGGCGCCACGCGCCGCTTTCCCACCCAACAGTTGGGTGACTTTTCGGCGTCAGGGGAGGGCGACGAGTTGCTGCAACCCGGCGGTGCCCGTGATCTCGCCGGTGAGGTGCCCGTCGGTGGCGCGCCGGATCTCGAGCGTGTCGTCGCCGACGACGAGGAGCGAACGCCCGTCGGGGGTCCACGTGAAGGGCATTGACGGGCTCGCGGTGGTGCGGCCGCGCGTCGTCGCCAGCGCGCCGCCGGTTGCGGTGTCGAGGATCCACACGTCACCGAGCGTCGACGCGATCGCGAGCCGCGTGCCGTCGGGTGAGAACGCGGCGAACTGAGGCACGCCCGTGAGGAACCCGCGCACGGTCGTGTGCCGGGCCAGGTCGTCGATCTCGATCGAGCACGAGTAGATGCTGCAACCGAACCGGAACACGACGCGGCTCCCGGCGTTGCCGACGAGTTGGTAACCGCCGGGCGCGAGTTGCTCGACCTTCGTCCCCGACCAGAGCACCCACCGGGAGTGGGGCGGATCGATGGCGACGAAGCCCGCGCCCACCGCGGCCGCGACGCGGGTCCCGGCCGGCTCGCGCTCGCGATCACCGCCGCCTTCGCGTCGGATGGTGCCGTCGCTGCTGAGGAGCCACCATCCGTCGGGCTCGGCGGCGCGGATCGCCGTCTCGGTCACGGCGAGCGTGCGGACCCGTGCCGGCATCGTCGACACGAGCGTCTGGTGGTACGTGGATGCCAGCAGTGACGCGCCGCTCTGGTCGTCGATCGTGACGTGGCCTTCGGGAAGGGGTACGAGCGTCGTCTGGGCTTCGGTGCTCGCCCGGTCGAGCAGGTAGAGGCGGTCGTCGACGACGGCGGCGAACCGTCCCGACCCGAGGTGCTGCAGCCCGGTCCAGAGGTGCGGCGCGAGCGACGTGATCCGATCGACGTGGACGGGCACCGCCGGCAAGGGAGTCGAGGTCGGCGACGGGGTCGGCGGTACGGCCCGGTCGTGCGCGCCGCGCGTCGTCAATGCGATCGCGGCCCACGCGGCGAGCCCGACGCCGATCACGGCGAACCACGACCGCGGCACCCGGCGCGCGCCCGGCCGGTCGCGGTCGAACCTGTCGACGTTGTGTGCGCGCCGCGGATCGACCGGTTCCAGATCGATCGGTTCGAGATCGATCGGCTCCAGATCGTCGTGATCCATTCGCGCCGAACTTAGGCCCGGAGCCGGGCGGTCTCACCGCGCGCCGCGCCCGCCGCCGGAGCCACATTGCCGCGACGACGAGGGCCGCGCCGATCGCGACCACGAACGCGAGGGCGACGTGATTGCGCTGCCACCAGGTACGGGCGTGGACACTGGAACCGTCGGTGAATGTCGTCCGCGGTCCGCACGCGCTCCGGAGGCTGGACACCGCGTTGGCGCTCTCGACGCGATACGTCCTGCCGACGCGGAGTTCCTTGGCGTCACCGGCGGTGTAACGAACGTCGAACCGTTGTCCGGCCCGGACCGCCGAACCGGCGGTCTCGGTGCCGACGGTGTTGTACGTCGCGACACGGCCGTGGATCGCGACCAAGCGCGCGGTCACGGGTTCGTACCCGGGCGCGGCGCAGTTGACTCTGCTGCGGGAAGCCACGAATCCGACCGGCAACGCAATGCTCAACATCAGGAGGAGGGTCGCCCGGAACCCGCTCACGTGGCTGATGTCTCAGTCACGCTTCGTCACGGTGATACGACGGCGCGCGCGTCGCCGTCGGTTCCACACGATCGCCGTGAGCGCCGCGAGCCCGATCACCGGCACGAGCGCGACGAGGAGCAGGGCGTTGTGCAGCCACGGGAAGTCGGCGGTGTCGATCGCGGAGCCGTCGACGTGAGTCGTGCCGCTGTAGCTCCCACAGTCCTGGGCGACGTGCACGTTCGACCGGTACTGCCCCTCTTCCTCCTCCACGTCAACCCGGTACCGGCTACCCCGGTGCAGGAATCCCTCTTGGTGGTAGCCGTAGTGCACCGTCACGGTCGCGCCCACGGCAGGCGCCTGAGCATCGGGGACGTGGCCCGGCGTCGTCCGGACCGACTCGACCGTGAAGTCGACGGCGCCGTCGCGTCGGTCGGTGACCCGGCCGACAAAAGAGGTGTCGTGCGCGACCGGCGCGGTCTGGCTCGTCGAGCACTCCACCCGCCCGCACGACGCGAGCACCGACGACGGCAGCCCGAGCGAGATGACCACCACGGCGATCGCCGCCGGCCGCGAAAGGTGCACGCCGGAATCCTTGCCCAAACGCCGGTGGTTCCACACGACGGGCCGGCTACGGCTCTCCCGTGCTCAGGCGCCGCGGCGGAGCCGGAACCGGCGCCGCTGCTCGCGCACCCGCGCCTCGTCGGCGGCCGCGACCGTCGCGGCCTCGGCCCGGGCCGCCTCGAGGTGGCGCTCGTACTCGTCGAGCCGCGCGACGGCCAGCTCGTAGGCGGCGTCGATGAGCTCGCGCGCGCGCGAGAAGTCGAAGAGCTCACGCGCGTCGTGCGGGCGGGGGAGATCGATGACGTCGACGTGGTCGACGGCGTGGCGGCGTTCGAGCTCGTACCGCTGGTTACGGGCGTGCATGAAGCTGGTCATCACGACGTCGAGCGGTGAGCGGACGGCATGGTCGCCCGCGCCGGACGACACGTTCAGGACGAAGACGCGGTCGACGGGACCCGACGAGCGCGTGCCAGAGCGGCACGTTGTTGACGACCCCGCCGTCGACGAGGCGCCGGCCACCGTGCACGACGATCGGGAAGACGCCGGGCAGCGCGGTGCTCGCGAGCAGCGCGGGCTTGAGCGGACCCCGGGCCAGCACGACCTCCTCGCCGGTATCGAGGTCGGTGGCGATCACCCGCAGCGGGACCTCGAGATCGGAGAACGAACGGGCCGGGGTGGAGTGGTGGATCAGGGCGGCGAGGCCGTCGTTGCCGAACAGGTGCGTTCCGCGGCGCACGACGTTCCAGGCCCGGTGGATGCGCCCGCCCGGGAAGACGTGGTCGGTCTGGAGTTGCTCCCATACGGCCGCGAGCTGGGCCACTCCGGTGAGGTTCGGCGCGTAGGCGACCGCCGCGCCGTTGAGGGCGCCGGCCGAGGTCCCGATGACGACGTCGGGGACGATGTGACGTTCGAGGAGCGCGCGCAGCATCCCGACCTGGCTCACACCCTGGTTGCCGCCCCCCGAGAGTACGAACGCGGTGCGCGGTCGCGCCTGGTCCGGAGCGCGTCGGGCCCGGTGACCGGCCGGAAACGGGAGTTTCGTTCCCATGGTCGGTTCTTCGGCGGTTTCGCCGGTCGGCTTGCGCGAGATCGCGACAGACACGTGAGGTTGCATGTGCCGAGGACGGTATCCAGCGTCGGCCCGGCTGCAGGCCTCGGCCGGCCCGGCTCGGGGCGACCGGAAAGAGCCTCCCGACACGGTTCGTCACGCGAAAAGACGCCACGCATATACTCCGCCCGACCCCGAAACAACCCGCAACGGAAGCGCGCGTGACCGAGTTCTACAGGCAGTATCTCGCCGTCGCGGTCTTCGTTCTGGCCGCGTTCGGCATGGTCGGCGCCATGCTCGGCATGGCCCGGCTCCTGCGCCCGAAGGTTCCGCAGGAAGAGAAGTACATCACGTACGAATCGGGCTCCGACCCGCTGCCCCTCTTCGGGCAGATGAACGTCCGTTACTACATCTATGCGCTCTTGTTCGTGATCTTCGACGTGGAAGCGGTGTTCATCTTCCCGTGGGCGGTGAACGTCGACGCGCTGAGCTGGTTCGGGCTCGTCGAGATGACCGCGTTCGTCGCGATTCTGCTCCTGGGGCTGGCGTACGTATGGCGGAAGGGGCTGTTGCGGTGGGCCTAGTCAGCTCGGGCAAAACGCCCAAACCGCTCATGCACCTGTTGAACTACAGCCGCAAGTACTCGCTGTGGATGCTGCAGTGGGGCCTGGCGTGCTGTGCGATCGAGATGGGCGCAGCCCTCGCAGGCCCCCGTTACGACGTCATGCGCCTCGGCGTCATCCCGTTCCCGGCGAGCCCCCGCCAGGCCGACCTCATCGTCATCTCGGGGACCGTCACCGACAAGATGGCGCCCGCGATCAAGCGCCTCTACGAGCAGATGCCCGACCCGAAGTACGTGATCTCGATGGGTTCGTGCGCCAACTGCGGCGGTCCTTACTGGGACTCCTACTCGGTGACCAAGGGTGTCGACCAGATCATCCCGGTCGACGTGTACGTCCCGGGGTGCCCGCCCCGGCCCGAGGCGTTCATCCAGGGCATCGTGTTGTTGCAACAGCGGATCATGAGCGAGGACCCGGCCGAGCGTTGGCGCGGGGTGACTCGGGAGCCGATCGTCGTTGGCTGACGAAGCCGCGACCGAAGCGGGGCCGGCGTTGCGCGAGCAAGCGTCCGAGGCGTTCGCGCGCCTCGAGGCCGTGCTGGGCAGCGCGGCCGACGGCGCGATCGTCGAGCACGGCGTCGCGTTCGGCGACGTCGTCGTACGCGTGCGCCGCGACGCGTGGCGCCGCACCGCGCAGGTCTGCAAGAGCGATCTCGGCTTCGACTACCTCTCGTTCATCGCGGGCATCGACTGGATGCCCACCCCGGCCGTCGCCGAAGAGGGTTCGGGCGACACCTCGACGCCCGCGCAGCCCAAGGAGCAGACGTACGGCGCCGCCGGTTCCGACGGGCGCTACCAGCTGCTCGCCGTCGTCGAGTCGACGCGCCGCAAGAGCTGGCGGATCGTGTTGAAGACCGACCTCCCCGACGACGACCTGCACGCGGAGTCGTGGGTTTCCGTATACCCCGGCGCCGACTGGCACGAGCGCGAAGCGTGGGAGATGTACGGCTTCGTGTTCGACGGCCACCCGAGCCTGCGCCACCTGTATCTCCCGTCGGAATTCGAGGGCCACCCGCTGCGCAAGGACTATCCCTTACTCGCGCGCGAAGTGAAGCCCTGGCCCGGTCTCGTCGACGTCGAGCCCATGCCGGGCGAACCCGAAGAGGCCGCCGCGGCAGTGGAAGGTGGTGACTCCGCATGACCACGACCGACCTTCCGCCGCCGGGCGAGCTGCCCGAGATCGCCGTCGACCCGGCCGCGTTCCGTCATCTCGCCGACGCGCAGGTGAACGTCGAGCTCGACACCGGCGACATGGTGCTCAACATCGGGCCGCAGCACCCGGCCACGCACGGCACGCTGCGCCTGGTGGTGCGCCTCGACGGTGAGCGCGTCGTGTCGGCCGACCCGATCATCGGCTATATGCACCGCGGCTACGAGAAGCTGACCGAGTTCCGCACGTACCCGCAGATCACGACGCTCATCAACCGCATCGACTGGCTGTCGTCGTTCGCGAACGAGGTGCCGTTCATCGACGCGGCCGAGCAGCTCATGGGGATCCAGGCGCCGCCGCGCGCGCAGTACCTGCGCACGATCCTCACCGAGCTGTCGCGCATCGCCACCTTCGTGCTGTTCCTCGGCGAGATGGGCCTGCAGGTCGGCGCGATCACGCCGGCGTTCTACGGCTTCCGCGACCGTGAGTACGTCCTCAACCTGATCGAAGCCGTCACCGGCGGGCGCTTCCACCCGAACTTCAATCGCATCGGCGGCATCAAGGACGACCTGCCGTGGGGCTGGATCTCGGAGTGCCGCACGGTCATGAACAAGGTCCTGGCCTCGTGCGACGAGTTCGACGATCTCGTCGTCGGTAACCCGATCTTCCAACAGCGCACGCGCTCGATCGGGATCATCCCGCAGGAGCTCGGCGCCGCGTACGGCGTGTCGGGCTCCAACCTGCGCGCCTCGGGCGTCGACTGGGATCTGCGGCGCGACGGCCCCGACTACCTCGTCTACAACGAGCTCGACTGGAAGGTCTGGACGCACCCCGACGGCGACTCGTTCTCGCGCTACTGGGTGCGCCTGCAGGAGACTCGGGAGTCGGCCCGCATGGTGTTGCAGATGCTCGACCAGCTGCCGGCCGGCCCGCTGATGGCGAAGGTCCCGCGCATCATCAAGGTGCCCGAGGGCGAGGTGCTCGTGAACACCGAGAACCCGCTGGGCGAGATGGGCTACTACGTCATCTCGAAGGGCGCGACCGGGCCGTTCCGCACCAAGATCCGCAGCGCGTCGTTCAGCAACGTGTCGATCCTGCCGTGGCTGCTCCGCGGTGTGTACGTCCCCGACATCGTGACGATCCTCGCGAGCCTCTACTTCATCCTCGGAGACATCGACCGGTGATCGTGCGGACGCAGTGGAGCGGCGCCCGGTGGCGCGGTGCCGAAGGGTGCCGCGTAACGAGGGAGCGGTCGTGACCGCGATCGAGATCGGGTGGGGGACCACGCTCGCCATCAAGACGGTGATCGTGCTCGGCATCGTTCCGCTCACCGCGCTCGTCCTCGGGTACGTCTTCTTGTTGAAGATGATGAGCCACATGCAGAGCCGGCTCGGGCCGATGGACCCGGGCGGGTTCCACGGCTGGTACCAGCTGATCGGCGACGGCATCAAGTTCCTCCAGAAGGAGGACATCACCCCCGAGCAGGCCGACCGCCGCGTGTTCGCGCTCGCGCCCGCGATCGTCGTGCTCTCCACGTTCTTGGTGTTCGTCGTGGTCCCCGCGGGTCCGCGCATCGCGGTCGCGTCGCTCGACACGAAGCCGGGGTACAACGGCGTCGGCGTCTTCTACGCGCTGGCCGTGTCGTCGCTGTCGGTCATCGGCGTGCTCATGGCCGGGTGGGCGAGCTCGAACAAGTACGCGTTGCTCGGTGCACTGCGCGCCGCGGCCCAGCTGATCGCGTACGAGCTGCCGCTCGTGCTCGCGGTCGTCGGCGTCGTCATCCAGGCGGGCACGATGAGCTTGCAGGGCATCGTGTTCTTCCAGCAAAACGGTTCGCTGTTCGGCTGGAGCGGCATCGGGTTCCCGCTGATCCTCACGCAGTTCGTCGGCTTCGCACTCTTCATGGTCGCGGCCCAGGCCGAGCTCACCCAGCCACCGTTCGACATGCCGGTCGCGGAGTCGGAGCTCGTTGCGGGCTACATGGTCGAGTACACGGGCTTTCGGTTCCTGTTCTTCTTCATCGGCGAGTTCGGCACCGCCTTCGCCTTCGCGGCGCTGGCGGCCACGCTGTTCCTCGGCGGTTGGTCGGTCCCGTGGGTGCACGGCACCGCCGCCGACTGGCTCGGGCCGGTCGTGCTCTTCGCCAAGGTGATGTTCGTCGCCTTCTTGATGTTCTGGGCGCGCTTCACCTACCCGCGCTTTCGTGAGGACCAGCTCCAGGCCATCGCCTGGAAGTGGCTCATCCCGATCGCGTTGGGCAACATCCTCATCACCGGCGTGCTGAAGGTGGCGTTCTAGTGGGCGGGCCGCGGAACGGACGCATCTCGCCGCAGACCGCTCGCGGGAGTGAGCGGGCGGGAGAAGCAATGGGCGGGCAGGTGGGAGCAGCATGAAGCGCGAGATCAAGGGAATGCTCACCGGGCTCGGCGTCACGTTCCGCACGATGATGAAGCCTGCGGTGACGGTGCAGTACCCCCACGAGCGTGAAGACCCGGCGCCGCGCGCCCGAGGCGTCATCGCGCTCAAGGAGGAGAACTGCACGGTCTGCATGCTGTGCGCGCGCTCGTGCCCCGACTGGTGCATCTACATCGAGGGCCACAAGGAACAGCGCCCGCCCCGCCGTGAGGGCGGCCGGCCGCGCAGCGTCAGCCTCCTCGACCGCTTCGACATCGACTACGCGCTGTGTATGTATTGCGGTATCTGCGTGGAGGTGTGCCCCTTCGACGCGCTCTTCTGGAGCCCCGAGTTCGAGTACTCCGAAACGCGCATCGCCGACCTCCTGCACGACAAGCACAAGCTCGGCGAGTGGATGGACACCGTGCCCGAGCCGGAGCCGCTCGAGATCGGCGCGGAGGTGAAGGGCAAGAAATGATCGCCGAGAACGTGGCCTTCGGGATCATCGCGGCGGCGATGGCGCTCGGCGCGATCGGCGTCGTGCGCACGAAGAATGTCGTGCACGCCGCGCTCTATCTCGTGGTCGTCCTCGCGGGCGGGGCCGCGCAGTTCATCCTGCTCGGCCAGGAGTTCGTCGCCTGGGTGCAGGTGCTCGTCTACATCGGCGCCGTGATCGTGCTCTTCCTCTTCGGCATCATGCTCACGAGAGCGCCGATGCACCCGAAGGACTCGCTCGACAACGACCTGCGCTGGCCCGCTGCAGTCACGGCCGTGTTCCTCGTCGGGATCCTCGTCGGCCTGCTGGTGCACACCTTCCACGCCGACAAGGTGAACGTCACCGAGCCGGTGCGTACCGGTCAGATCACCAACGCGATCTTCACCACGTACATCATCCCCTTCGAGGTCGTCGGTGTGCTCCTGCTGGGCGCGCTGATCGGCGCGGTCGTACTGGCGCGGAAGGACTAGGGATGCTGCTCAACGAATTCCTGATCCTCGCCGCGTTCCTGTTCTGCACCGGCGTCTACGGCGTGCTCGCTCGCAAGCACGCGGTGCTCGTGCTCATGAGCATCGAGTTGATGCTGGCGGGCGTGAACATCAACCTCGTGGCGTTCGGCGCCTTCCACCACAGCAACATCGGCCAGGTCTTCGCGCTGTTCGTGCTCACGATCGCGGCGGCCGAGGTCGGTATCGGGCTCGCGATCGTGCTGTTGATCTATCGCAACCTCCACAGCGCCGATCTCGACGACGTCGACACGATGAAGGGCTGAGAGCGAGCCGTGAGCGCATCCACCATGCTGCAACTCCGCCCACGAGCCGTGGCCCGAGCGGCCCTTCAGAGCGGGAAGTAGGAGAACTCTTCCATGTTCTTCCTCGACCAGGCATGGCTCATCCCGCTGATCCCGGCGGTGTCGTTCGTTGTGATCCTGCTGTTCGGCAAGAAGATGCCGCGGCAGGGTTCCGAGGTCGGGATCGTGGCCGTCGGCGCTTCGTTCGTGTTGGCGTGCGGGGCGATCATCCGCTGGATCATGCTGGTGCAGGACGCCGAGGGTGGCTCCGCGCTCGGGGCGCTGGGCCGCAGCATCGGCCACCTCGGCGCGAAGAGCGGGGGTGAGGCCCAGGTCCTGCCGGTACTGCACCACGTCACGTGGTTCCAGAACGGCGCGGTGCGCCTCACCGCCGGGATCCAGATCGACGGCCTGGCCGTCGTCGTGATGTTCGTCGTCACGCTGATCTCGCTGCTGGTGCACGTGTACTCGCTCGAGTACATGCGAGGCGACCGGCGCTTCACCTACTTCTACGCGGCGCTCTCACTCTTCACCGCGTCGATGCTGTTGCTGGTCGTCGCCGACAACACGCTGCAGCTGCTCGTCGGCTGGGAGCTCGTCGGTGTGTGCTCGTTCATGCTGATCGGGCACTGGTGGGAGGAGAAGCCCAACAGCGACGCCGCACTGAAGGCGTTCCTCACCACCCGTACCGGCGACATCGGCCTCCTCACCGGCGTGATCATGACGTTCTTCGTCGTAGAGCGTGCCACCGGCGTCGGCTCGTTCAACATCGTGGCGCTCAACTCGGCTGCCTCGAACCCCAAGGTCGGCCACACGCTGATCCTGTGGTGCGCGGCCGCGTTGATGCTCGCGATCGTCGGCAAGTCCGGTCAGTTCCCGCTGCACACGTGGCTCCCGGACGCGATGGCCGGGCCCACGCCCGTGTCCGCGCTGATCCACGCCGCCACCATGGTGGTCGCCGGCGTGTACCTGGGCGCCCGCGTCTACCCCGTCTTCTACAACGGCTTCTCGATCGAGAGCGGCGGCATCAACCTGATGGCTGCGATCGGCGGGATCACGGTGATCATCGGGGCCGCGCTCGCGTTCGTGCAGGACGACATCAAGAAGGTGCTGGCGTACTCCACGATCAGCCAGCTCGGCTACATGGTCATGGCGCTGGGCGTCGGCGCGTGGACCGCAGCCGTGTTCCACCTCTTCACGCACGCCTTCTTCAAGGCCGACCTCTTCCTCGGCGCCGGTTCGGTGAGCCATTCGGGCTCGCACCACTCGTTCGACATGAAGACCGACATGGGCGGCCTGAAGAAGTACATGCCGCAGACGTACAAGACGTTCGTGATCGCCACCCTCGCGCTGTCCGGCATCTTCCCGTTCGCGGGCTTCTGGTCGAAAGACGAGATCCTCGCGAACGCCGGGCACAACGACTACAAGCTGTTCCTCGTGATCGGGCTGATCGGCGCATTCATGACCGCGGCCTACATGGCGCGCTGCGTCTACCTCACGTTCCACGGCGAGTACCGCGGCGGGCACGATCCGCACGCGGTCCCGCACGTCGACGAGGCCGAGCACAGCCCCGCCGACACGGTCGCCGCGATCGAGCACGACGTCCACGCGCACGCGCCGCACGAGAGCAACCGGTTGCTCACGGGCCCGCTGTGGGTGCTCTCGTTCTTCGCGGTGTTCGCCGGGTTCTTGAACTTCCCGCACTTCTCGAAATTCGAGAAGTGGTTCCAGCCCCGGTTCCCGGTCGATTTCGCCGAGCTCCACACGCTCGCGCACCCGGCCGCGTTCAACGCGATCCTCGCGACGCTCTCGGTACTCCTCGCCGGCGGCGCCTTCGGGATCGTGTGGGCGTACTACCTCGGCAAGCTGCCGCAGGATCTCAGCGAGCGCAACGCGCTCGCGGGCGCCGGCAAGAGGTTCCTCGTCAACAAGTACTACCTCGACTTCCTGTACGAGAAGATCATCGTCGGGGGCATCAAGGGACCGGTCGCGGCCGGCGCCTACTGGTTCAACCAGAACGTGATCGACAACGTCCTCAACTACACGGGCAAGGGTGCGCAGGCGCTCGGTCGGTTCACGTACAACTACGTCGACCAAAAGGGCGTCGACGGTCTGGTCAACGGCCTCGCAACGATCACCGGCGAGTCCGGGGGCGAGGTCCGCAAGTTGCAGACCGGACGCCTGCAGTTCTACGCACTCGTACTCGTCGCCGCCGTCGTGATCTTCGCCGGCGCGCTCTGGATCTTTACCTAGGCAAGGGGAATCGGCTCCGATGCATTCCTGGTTCGACTCCTGGGCGTTGACCCTCGTGGTCTTCATCCCCGCAGTGGGCGCGATCATCACGATGCTCATCCCGCGCGAGGAGGAAGAAGCGATCAAGTGGACGGCCCTGCTGACCACCCTCGCCACCCTCGGTTTCACGATCGCCACCGTCGCCAAGTTCGACTTCGACAAGACGAGCACCCTCCAGTTCAGCGTCACCAAGAACTGGATCGACGTCATCAACAGCCACTACCACGTGGCCGTCGACGGCATCTCGCTACCGATGCTCGCGCTGTCGTCGTTCATCACGGTGCTGTGCGTCATCTACTCGTGGAACCACTTCCCCGAACCGCACAACCCCAAGGCGTTCCTCGCGCTGCTCCTCATCCTCGAGGTCGGCATGAACGGCACGTTCGTCGCCCAGGACCTCATCCTCTTCTTCATCTTCTTCGAGATCGTTCTGCTCCCGATGTTCTTCATGATCGGGGTGTGGGGCGGCCCCAACCGCGAGTACGCGTCGATCAAGTTCTTCTTGTTCACGCTGTTCGGTTCGGCGCTGATGCTGCTGTCGTTCCTCGCGCTGTACTTCAAGGTCGACGTACCCGGTGTCGGGCACACCTTCGACATGGTGCTGCTCTCGCACGCGGCCGGCGCCGGGCTCGTGCACAGCACGCAACTCCTGATCTTCGGCGGGTTGTTCATCGGCTTCGCGATCAAGGTGCCGATGTTCCCGTTCCACACGTGGCTGCCCGACGCGCACACCGAGGCGCCCACGGTCGGCTCGGTGCTGCTGGCGGCCATCCTGCTGAAACTGGGTACGTACGGCTTCATCCGCATCGCGCTGCCGATCCTCCCGGAGGCGGCCAAGAGCTGGGCCCCGTGGATCGGGCTGTTGTCGGTGATCGGCATCATCTACGGCGCGCTCGGGTGCCTCGCGCAGAAGGACATGAAGCGCCTCATCGCGTTCTCCTCCGTGGCGCACATGGGATTCGTGATGCTCGGCATCTCGACGCTCACGACGTTCGGCATCAACGCCGCGATCTTCGGGATGGTCGCGCACGGCCTCATCACCGGGATGTTGTTCTTCATCGCCGGCTCGGTGCAGCACAACTACGGCACCCGTGAGCTGTCGAGGCTGGGTGGCCTGCTGAAGCAGGCGCCCAAGATGGGCTGGATCCTCGGCTTCTGCGCGATGGCGAGCCTCGGTCTGCCGGGGCTGGCGGGCTTCTGGGGCGAGTTCCCGGCCGTGCTCTCCACCTTCAACCCGGGTGGCAACCTGTCGCAGCCGCTCTTCCGCACCTACATGGTGGTCGCCGCGGTCGGCACCGTCCTCGCCGCGGGCTACCTGCTGTGGATGCTGCAGAAGGTCGCGTTCGGCGAGCCCCGGGCCGAGTTCGCCGACGCGCACATCCACGACGTGTCGTCGTTCGAGTGGACGGCGTGGGTACCGATCCTGCTGCTCATCGTGGCGCTCGGCATCTTCCCGAACCTGATCTTCCGCGTGACCGACGACGCGGTGAGCTGCCAGACGGCGGCGCCGTTCGTCTCGAAGACGACGACCCCGGTCTCGCCGTCGCTCAAATGCCCGGCCGCGCCCGCGACCGCGCAAGTGGCGGCCAAGGTCTCCGGGGGCTGACGTGCTGCTCGCCGCGACCGCCCACATCCCTACGCCGGCGTTCGACTGGCACGCGTTCGCGCCCGATCTCGTGCTCGTCGCGACGATGGTTGTCGTCCTCGTCGCCGACCTCCTGCTGCCCGACCGCGAGTCGTGGCGGACGTCGAGCATCACCGCCGTCGGGCTCCTGGGCGCGCTCGTCCCGATCGCGACGCTCGCGCACTCGGGTCACGAGCGGGTGTTGTTCGACGGCGCGTACGTCGTCGGCCACTACGCGCTCGCGTTGAAGGCCTTCTTCATCATCGCCTGCTACGTCACGGTGCTGTTGTCGGTCGACTACATCGGCGAGGGCGACTACTACAACGGCGAGTTCTATTTCCTGTTGTTGGTCGCCACGTTCGGTATGAGCATCATGACCGGCGCGCGCGACCTCATCACGTTGTTCGTCGCACTGGAGACGATCTCGATCCCCACGTTCGTCCTGGCCGCGTTCCGCAAACACGACCGGTCGTCGAACGAAGCGGGGGTGAAGTACTACCTGATCGGTGTGCTCTCCTCCGCGCTGATGCTCTACGGGTTCTCACTCATCTACGGCGTGACCGGGTCGACGAAGCTGTCGGAGATCTCGGCGTACATGTCGCAACACGGCACCGTCCCGTTGGTCGCGGTCGCGATCTTCCTCTCGCTCGTGGGCTTCGCGTTCAAGGTCAGCGCGGTGCCGTTTCACTTCTGGGCACCCGACACCTACGAGGGCGCGCCCACACCCGTCACCGCCTTCTTGTCGGTCGCGTCGAAGGCGGGCGGTTTCGTCGCCCTCATCAACATCATCTACTTCGGCTTCCTCACGTCGAGCGGGCACGCCTCGAACTCATGGTGGCCGGTACTCTGGGCGCTGGCCGCGCTGTCGATGACGATCGGCAACCTGACCGCGCTACGGCAGACCAACATCGTCCGGATGCTCGCGTACTCCTCGATCGCGCAAGGCGGATTCATGCTCGTGCCGTTCGCGGCGGCGGGCATCGCGGGCGCCGACGGTCACCTCGACAAGGCGAACTCCGCGATGAGCGCGGTCGTCATCTACCTCTTGATCTACGGAGCGATGAACCTCGGCGCCTTCGCGGTCATCATTGCGGTGGCCCGGCGCACCCGCAGCGCGGAGATCTCCTCTTACGACGGTCTCTTCCAGACCGCCCCCACCCTCGCAGTCGTCATGGGCATCTTCTTGGCTTCACTCGCAGGCGTGCCGTTCTTCGCGGGCTGGTTCGCCAAGTTCGTCATGTTCCGCTCGATCATCGACGCGGGCACGGGTTGGGCGATCGCGCTCGGCATCGTGGCCGCGGTCAACTCGGTGATCGCGTTCTTCTATTACGCCCGCCCGATACGGGCGATGATCTTCCACGAGCCGGCCACCGACGACCGTACCCCGCTCGTCGTGCCGCAGCCGCTGATGGCCGCTATCGCGCTCACGGTCGCGGTCGTGGTGGTCGTCGGCATCTACCCGCAGATCTTCGCGAGGGTCGGTCAGCTCGCGTTCTGACGCGAGCCGCCCGCGCGCGTGAACGCCGTCGCCGCCCAGCTGGCGCAGACGATCCACCGCGAAGGCCCGATCACCTTCGATCGCTTCATGGACGCCGCCCTCTACGGCGAGGGCGGGTTCTTCTCCGCGGGCCACGGCGCCGGCCGCGCCGGGCGCGACTTCGTGACGAGCCCCGAGGTCGGTCCGCTCTTCGGCGTGTGCGTCGCTCGGGCCCTCGACCGCATGTGGCATGCGCTCGACGATCCCGACCCGTTCCTCGTGATCGAGGCCGGTGCGGGGAACGGGCGGCTCGCGCGCGAGGTCCTGCGCGCCGGGCCCAAGTGTCTGCCCGCGCTGCGCTACGTGCTCGTCGAGCGCTCGGCGCAGCTGCGGGCCGAGCAGCGCGAGCGGCTGCCGCTGGAGCCGGTCGACGAGGCGCTCGGGCCCTTCGTGCGCCGCGCCGACGACGACCAGCCCGAGCCCGAGCGCGGCGCCGGGCCCGTGTTCACGTCGATCGAGGACCTGCCCGCGTTGTCGGCCACCGGCGCGGTGGTGCTCGCAAACGAGCTGCTCGACAACCTGCCCTTCGGCATCGCGCAATACGACGGCGAACGGTGGCTCGAAGTGCGTGTCGCGCACGGGGACGAGGGCTTCGTCGAGGTGCTCGTGCCGACCGACGCCGACCTCGGCGACGACCTCCCCGCGGGCACCCGCGTCCCGGTTCCCCGGGGTATGGAGGAGTGGTTCCGGACTTGCGAGGGTGTGCTCCGCGCCGGGTTCGTGCTCGTCATCGACTACGCGACCACCGTCGCGGAGTTGCCCGACCGTCCGTGGCTCCGCACGTACCGGTCGCACGGACGCGGCACCGATCCGCTCGACGCGCCGGGCGAGCAGGACATCACCGCCGACGTCGTCCTCGAGCAGCTCGACGCGGCGGCGCCGTTCCCCCGGCTGCGCACCGACCGGCAGGCCGACTGGCTCGCCGCGCTGGGCGTCGCCGAGCTGGTCGAGGCCGGGCGCCACACCTGGGAGGCCGGGGCCGCGACCGGCGGCATCGACGCGCTCGCCGGTCGCAGCCGCGCCGGCGAGGCGGCCGCCCTCACCGATCCCGCGGGCCTCGGCGCCCACCGGGTCGCGCTCTTCGGTGTCGGCGGTGCCGGACGCGGCTTCTCCTGGTGAGCTGATCGCCCCGGGTGTCCCGCCGGACTCGGGCGCGGTCGGGTGTGACTAGCCTCCGCGGGCATGACTGAAACGTTGTCCGCACTACTGCAAGAGGGCCGCACCTTTCCCCCGCCGCCCGGCTTCGCCAAGGACGCACTGATCACCGACGCGAGCGTGTACGACGACGCCGAGCGCGATTGGCAGGGCTTCTGGGCGCAGCAGGCGCTCGCGCTCGACTGGCATCGGGAATGGGACACGATCCTCGACTGGCAGCTGCCGTTCGCGAAGTGGTTCGTCGGCGGCAGGTTGAACGTCTCCGAGAACTGCCTCGACCGCCACGTGCGCGCCGGTCACGGAGATCAGGTCGCGTTCCACTGGGAAGGCGAGCCCGGCGACAGCCGCGCCGTCACCTATCAGGAACTGCTCGACGAGACGTCGCGCGTCGCGAACCTGCTGCGCGAGCTCGGTGTCGTCAAGGGCGACCGCGTGGCCATCTACATGGGGATGGTCCCGGAGACGGCCGCGGCGATGCTCGCGTGCGCGCGCATCGGCGCGGCGCACTCCGTCGTGTTCGGCGGTTTCACTGCGCAGTCGCTCAAGGACCGGATCAACGACGCGCAGGCGCGCGTCCTCATCACGGCCGACGGCGCGTGGCGGCGGGGATCGGCCGTGGCGCTGAAGGACATCGCCGACGAGGCCGTCGCGGACACCCCGTCGATCGAGCACGTGCTCGTGCTCCGGCGCACCGAGTCGAACTGTGCGATGCAAGCGGGTCGCGACCTGTGGTGGCACGACGAGGTCGCCCGCCAGAGTACGGAGTGCGAACCCGAGTCGATGGACGCCGAAGACCTGCTGTTCATCCTCTACACGTCGGGCACCACCGGGAAGCCCAAGGGCATCATGCACACCACCGGCGGCTACCTGACCCAGGTGGCGTACACGCACAAGTACGTGTTCGACCTGAAGCCCGACACCGACGTCTACTGGTGCACCGCCGACGTCGGCTGGGTCACCGGCCACTCGTACATCGTCTACGGCCCGCTCGCGAACCGGGCCACGTCGGTGCTCTACGAGGGCACGCCGGACCACCCCGGCAAGGACCGCCTCTGGTCGATCGTCGAGAAGTACAAGGTGACGATCTTCTACACCGCGCCCACCGCCATCCGGACGTTCATGAAGTGGGGCGACGACCTCCCCGCCGCGCACGACCTGTCGTCGCTGCGTGTCATCGGCACCGTCGGCGAACCGATCAACCCGGAGGCCTGGGTCTGGTACTACGGCGTGATCGGCCGTGAACGGTGCCCGGTCGTCGACACGTGGTGGCAGACCGAAACGGGTGCGATCATGATCAGCGCGTTGCCCGGCGCCACCACGTTGAAGCCCGGAAGTGCGACGTTCCCGCTCCCCGGCATCGAGGCGAGCATCGTCGACGACGCGGGCAAACCCGTCGGTATCCCCGGCGGGGGCTACCTCGTGTTGTCGCGGCCGTGGCCGTCGATGCTGCGGGGCATCTGGGGCGACGACCAGCGCTACCGCGACACGTACTGGTCGCGCTTCGGCGACATGTACTTCGCGGGCGACGGCGCCAAGCGCGACGACGACGGCTACTTCTGGCTGCTCGGCCGGGTCGACGACATCATGCTCGTCGCCGGCCACAACATCTCGACGACCGAGGTCGAGTCCGCGCTCGTCGACCATCCGTCGGTCGCGGAGGCGGCGGTCGTCGGTCGCGTCGACGACACCACCGGGCAGGCCATCGCCGCGTTCGTCACGTTGCGCGGCGGGATCGAGCCCGGCGACCACCTCGTCGAGGAGCTGCGCGACCACGTGTCCCAGCTCATCGGGCCGATCGCGAAGCCCAAGACGATCCTCTTCACCGAAGAGCTGCCGAAGACGCGTTCCGGCAAGATCATGCGCCGGCTGCTGCGCAACGTCGCCGAGGACGAGCTGCTCGGCGACACCACGACCCTCGCCGACCCGACCGTCGTGGACGGCATCAAGTCGAAGTACCTCGCAGCCCAGCCGCCCGAGGAGTAGCGCGCGCTCTGCCGTATCTCCCCGAACACTGGACCTGGAGGGCGGAGCCGCTCGTCCCGTCACGGGCGGTCGTCGTCGACATCGACGGGGTCCTCTCCGACGCGTCGAGCCGTCAGCACTACATCGAGTCACCCCGCCAGGACTGGCGCGCCTTCTTCGAGGCCTGTGGTGAAGACCCGGTGATCGAAGAGGTGCACACGCTGTTGTCGCTGCTCGACCCCGCGCTGCAGATCGTGCTCCTCACCGCGCGCCCGCACCGGATCGCATACCTGACCGAGGCGTGGCTGCGGCACTACGAGATCCGTTGGGACCTCCTCATCACGCGTCCGTGGGGCGACTACGAGGTCGCCCGCGACTTCAAGCAGGGGACGGTCTGGGAGCTGCGCGCCGCCGGATTCGACCTCACGCTCGCCTTCGAGGACGACCGCCGCAACGTCGAGATGTTCCGGGCCGAAGGCATCCCGTGCCTCTACGTCCACTCGGGCTACTACGACTGAGCGGTGGACGACGGTCCGGCCCGCGCAGGAGATTCGCAGCTGCCTCTCAGGCGGATCTGGTTGGATGGTGGCCCGGGAAGACCCGGCCGGATGCCGGTGTTCTCCGAGATCGAGGTGACGCAGATGTTCAGGAACAACGTCAAGACGGTCGTGCTGCTCACGGCGCTCGCCGCGCTCTTCATGGGAGTCGGCTCGATCTTCGGCCAGGGCGGCTTCTTCATCGGGCTCCTGCTCGGCCTGGTCTTCGTGGGCGGCTCCTACTGGTTCTCCGACAAGATCGCCGTGCGCGCCGCGGGTGCGGTGCCCGTCTCCGAGGCCGACGCTCCCCAGCTCTACGCGATCGTCCGCGATCTCACGGCGCGCTCCGACATGCCGATGCCGGCGATCTACATCAGCCCGGCATCGCAGCCGAACGCCTTCGCGACCGGCCGCAACGAGCACCACGCCGCGGTCGCGGTGACGCAGGGACTCATGCAGGTCGTCGACCAAGAGGAACTGCGCGGCGTGCTCGCACACGAGATCTCGCATGTCCGCAACCACGACATCCTCATCGGATCGGTCGCGGCGGCGGTGGCCCTCGGCATCACGTTCCTGGCCCGCATGTTGATGTGGGGCGCGATGTTCGGCGGGATGGGCGGAGGCAACAGCCGCGACCGCGAAGGCAACATCTTCGGGATGCTCGCCATGATCATCCTCGCCCCGATCGCGGCCGCGCTCCTGCAGATGTCGCTCTCGCGCTCACGGGAGTTCGAGGCCGATCGCAGTGGCGCCGAGCTCCTCGGGACCGGCGAGCCGCTCGCCCGCGCGCTCGAGAAGATCGACGCCTACGCGCAGCAGATCCCGATGAACGTCGATCCCGCGCACGCGACCGCCTACATCATCAACCCGCTCACCGGGAAGCAGGCGAACTTTGCCAACCTCTTCCGGTCGCACCCCCCGACCGAAGAGCGCATCGCCCGCCTGCGGTACCAGACGGTGCACAACCACTGACGAGCTGCGTCCGACCGAGCGGCCGACGCGCCGGCGGCGACGCGTCAGTCGCGGAAGTTGGTGAAGTCGAGCGGCACGCCGAAGTCGTGCTCGCGCAGCCTCTGGATCGCCGCCTGCAGATCGTCGCGCTTCTTGCCGGTCACGCGCAGCTGCTCACCCTGGACCTGGTGCTGGACGCCCTTCAGCCCGAGCCCCTTGATGAACTTGCCGATCTCGCGGGCCTTGTCGGCGTTGATGCCCACCTGCAGGCTCGCCTTCTGGCGGGCCCGTCCCTTGGTTGCTTCTTCGACCTTGCCGTAGTCGATCGCCTTCAACGACACCTTGCGCTTGACGAGCTTCTCCTCGAGCACCTGGACGACGGCCTTCAGCCGTTCCTCCGAGGCCGACTCGAGCTCGATCGAGTTCTCGGCTTCCTTCAACTCCACCACGCTGTCGGTGCCCTTGAAGTCGAAGCGGTTCGACAGCTCGCGGCTCGCCTGGTCGACGGCGTTCTTGACCTCTTGCAGATCGACCTCGGACACCACATCGAAGCTCGGCATGAATATGGCTCCCTCGCCCTCGCCTCGGGGGCTCGGCTCGTCCGCACTTTGACTACGGCTCCCTCGCCTTCGCCCGGAGGGCTCGGCTCGTCGCACTTGCACGGCTCCGCACGCTCGGCACTACGGCTCCTCGCCTTCGCCTGTCGCTCGTCGCCCGAGGGCTCGGCTCGTCCGCACTCTGACGCTGGTCGCTAGATTAGATCCGGGTCGGTACCCGAGTGGCCAAAGGGGACGGGCTGTAAACCCGTTGTGTTTCACTACGTTGGTTCGAATCCAACCCGGCCCACCACTTTTCTTTGTCGCAGGCTTGCTTTCCGGGCTCGCTGCGCTCGCGAGGTGAGCTGCGCCTGACTCCGGCGAGCTCGCTGACGCTTCGCCGCGTCGTTTGTCGCAGGCTTGCTTTCCGGGCTCGCTGCGCTCGCGAGGTGAGCTGCGCCTGACTCCGGCGAGCTCGCTGACTCTTCGCCGCGTCGTTTGTCGCAGGCTTGCTTTCCGGGCTCGCTGCGCTCGCGAGTGAGCTGCGCCTGACTCCGGCGAGCTCGCTGACGCTTCGCCGCGTCGTTTGTCGCAGGCTTGCTTTCCGGGCTCGCTGCGCTCGCGAGTGAGCTGCGCCTGACTCCGGCGAGCGCTCAGGTCTTGGCGCTGACGGTGATGGTCTTGCTGACAGTGCCCGCGGTCAGCGTGTACAGGTGCGAATTGACCGGCTGGATCGACGGGTCGCACGCGAACGGGAGGGTCACGCCGCTCTTCGGGTTGTAGGTCTCGCCGCGAGCGGTGTGCGCGGGATCGTCGACGGTCAGCACGACGCGCGCCGCTCCGGCGGCCTGCCACGCGAGTGTGATCGGCCGTCCCGCCCGGCCCTTCGGCGCGGCGGCAGTAGGAGCGACCGGACACAGCGGTTGGCCCGTGACCTCGAACGACAGGATCGTCGGTCCGCCGGTCGCGGATCCGGCCGTCGACGACGACGTGGTCGGCGCGCTCGTGGCCGCGGTGCTGTTCCCGCCGCCGAATCCCGCGATCGTCGACGCCGGCGCGGAGGCCGGGATCGTTCCCGTTGTCGACGATTCCTCGGAGGAATCCTCGGCCCGGTGACCGGACGACGAGCACGACGCGAGCGCGGCGACGAGCGCGAGCACGGTCCCGACTCGGCCGAGACGTGTGATCACAGCATCCTCTGCATGAGCACGACGTCGAGCCAGCGGTTGAACTTGCGGCCGACCTCACGCTCCCGGCCGACCTGTTCGAACCCGCAGGCGGCGTGCAGCGCGATCGACGCGTCGTGGTTGCCCACGATGCGCCCGATCACGCAATGGAAACCGTGGTCGCGGGCCAGCGTGACCAGATCGCCGAGCAGCAACCGGCCGACGCCCCGGCCGCGCATGTCGCGTCGCACGTAGATCGAGTCCTCGACCGTCGTCGAATAGGCGGGCCGGGACCGGTACGCGCTGAGCGAGGCGAAGCCGACGACCTCGTCGTCGGGACCGGCCGCGACGATGGCCGGATGCCCGCCCGAATGCTCGTCGATCCAGGCGAGCTGCTCGGCGCGCGTCCGGGGCCGCAGATCGAACGTCACCGTCGACTCGAGGACCTCGACGTTGTAGATCGCGCGGCAGCGCGTCCGCGTCACGGCGTTCCACCAGCCGGGTCCGGTACAGGGAAGGTGCCGCCACGGGCATGCACGCTACGCAACCCGGACGAGGACGGCGGGCGAGAACCGGTCGCACCGGGGTGACCAGCGGTCTCTCGGCTAAACTCGTCGGGCTTCGCCCCCTTAGCTCAGTTGGCAGAGCACTTCCATGGTAAGGAAGGGGTCTACGGTTCAAGTCCGTAAGGGGGCTCGTTGGGGCGGGTCCGGTGGGCCCGCCTTGCACGGCGGAGTAGCTCAGTTGGTAAGAGCACACGGCTCATAATCGTGGGGTCGCGGGTTCGAGTCCCGCCTCCGCTACCCACATCACACCCGCAACACCCGAAGGTGATCCAGCATGGCGAAAGAGAAGTTCGAGCGCACGAAGCCGCACTTGAACATTGGGACGATTGGTCATATTGATCATGGGAAGACGACGCTGACTGCTGCGATTACGAAGGTTCTGCATGATCAGAACCCGAAGAATTCGTTTACGGCGTTTGATCAGATCGATAAGGCGCCGGAGGAGAAGGCGCGGGGGATCACGATCTCGATCGCGCATGTGGAGTATGAGACGGAGAATCGGCATTACGCGCATGTCGATTGTCCGGGTCATGCGGATTACATCAAGAACATGATTACGGGTGCGGCGCAGATGGATGGCGCGATTTTGGTGGTGGCGGCGACGGATGGTCCGATGCCGCAGACGCGTGAGCATGTGTTGTTGGCGCGGCAGGTGGGTGTGCCGTCGATCGTGGTTGCGTTGAACAAGAGTGACATGGTCGATGATGAGGAGATCCTCGAGCTGGTGGAGCTCGAGGTGCGCGAGTTGTTGAACGAGTACGAGTTCCCGGGTGATGACACTCCGGTCATCAGGGTTTCTGCTCTGAAGGCGTTGGAGGGTGATCCGGAGTGGACGCCGAAGATTTTGGAGTTGATGGCGTCGGTGGATTCGTTCTTGCCGGAGCCGACGCGGGATGTGGATCGTCCGTTCTTGATGCCGATCGAGGATGTGTTCACGATCACGGGTCGCGGCACCGTTGTCACCGGAAGGGTGGAGCGGGGGATCGTGAAGGTCGGTGAGGAGATCGAGATCATCGGGTTGCGGGCGACGACGAAGACCACCTGTACTGGGGTGGAGATGTTCCGCAAGCTGTTGGATGAGGGTCGGGCGGGCGACAACATCGGTGCGTTGTTGCGGGGGACGAAGAAGGAAGATGTGGAGCGCGGGCAGGTGTTGGCGAAGCCCGGGAGCATTACGCCGCATACGCATTTCACGGCGCAGGTGTACATCTTGACGAAGGAGGAGGGCGGCCGGCATACGCCGTTCTTCACGAATTATCACCCGCAGTTCTATTTCCGGACCACGGATGTGACGGGGACGGTCGCGTTGCCGGAGGGTACGGAGATGGTGATGCCGGGTGATAACACCGAGATGTCGGTGGAGCTTGGCAAGCCGATCGCGATGGACGAGGGACTTCGGTTCGCGATCCGTGAGGGTGGCCGGACCGTGGGTTCGGGCCGCGTCGTGAAGATCGAGAAGTAGGACAATCAAATGGCGAAGAACGACAAGCGCGTCAAGATCACGCTGGCGTGCGAGGACTGCAAGCGGCGCAACTACATCACGATGAAGAGCAAGGTCAACGACCGTGAGCGCATCGAGATGAAGAAGTACTGCCGCTGGGACAAGCGCCACACGGTCCACAAGGAAACCCGCTAACCACCGGGTTCCCGGCCCACCGTGCCCGACCGGGCCGGTAGGCCCGCGTAACCTTTCTCCCCGGGCCCGGGTCGTATCCGGCGTACCCATCAGGAGGACCGGTTGGACGAGGCCGAGCTGGTTGGTTCCGCTCGCAGCGGCGACCGACACGCGTTCGATGAGTTGGTGCGCCGCACCTTCGTCGATACGTTCACGCTGGCGCGTCGTCTGACCGGCAACGAGGAGGACGCGCGCGACGTGGTGCAGGAGGCCTACCTCCGGGCGTGGAAGGGCATCGGCAAGTTCCGCGGGGACGCCGCCTTCTCCACGTGGCTCTACCGCATCACCGCGAACGCCGCGGCGAGCAGCGTCCAGCGCGGCCGCCGGCACCGGGCCGAGCCCTTCGCCGACGACTTCGAGCCGATCGACACCGGGGCCGAGCAGATGGTGTCCCAGGGCGCGGAGTCGGCGGAGACCCTCGACCGGATCGCGGCGGCGCTCGACGAGCTCCCGGCGAAGCTGCGCAGTGTGGTCGTGCTGAAAGACGTGTACGGGCTCTCGCACGAGGCGATCGCCGACGAGCTCGGTATCTCGGTCTCGGCGGCGAAGGTGCGCCTGCATCGGGCCCGGCGCAAGTTGCGGGACGTGTTGTACGACGAAGGAGCCCAGGCCAATGCGGTGTGACGAGGTGACCTCGCTGCTCCCCGGACTGGTCGACGGGGAGACGATCGGTTTCGAGGCCGAACGCCACGTCGACACGTGCTTGCGGTGCCAGGCCGAGCTCGCCCGCTACCGACGGCTGCTCCGCACCTTGTCGATGTTGCGCAGCCGCTACGCGGAGCCGACACCCGGCCTGCTCGGCGACACGCTCGCGGCGATCACCGATGCGGCCGAGAACGGCGCCCGCCGCACCCTGTTGTCGGGACGCAGGATCGCGTACGCCGGCGCGATCGGTGGCAGTGCGCTGGCCGCCGGGGCGGCGACGGCGGTCCTGATCGCCCGTTCCCGGAAACGGGCGCTCAGCCTCGCCGGTTGACCGGGCGCCCGCGGCTGCGCGACCACGGCGCCTGCGGCTTCGTCGACACCGCGCCTGCGGCTCCCCGAGAACGCGCTGCTATCCTTGCCCCCCTTGGCCCCCAAGGCCCGGAGGGCAGTAGCTCAATTGGTAGAGCACCGGTCTCCAAAACCGGCGGTTGGGGGTTCAAGTCCCTCCTGCCCTGCTCGTAGTGCAGCCCGCAGTTCCCGCTCGATATGACACGCGTCGAGGCGACATGAATCGACAGACCAAGCGACAGATGGCGCGTCAGGGATCCGATCGGCCGCGCGCGCCCGAGAAGCGGTCGGCGCCGAACCCGCAGGTCGAACGCACCGGGCCGAAGCAGTACTTCGGTGAGGTACGGGGCGAGATGAAGAAGGTCGCTTGGCCGCCGCGCACCGAGATCCTGAACTCGTCGTTGATCGTGCTGGTCGGCTTGGTCGTGATGACGGCGTTGATCTTCGCGTTCGACTGGGCGGCAGTGCACGTCGTGAACTTCGTGTTCAAGTGACGATCCGGATGTTCGGACTTCCCCCCAATGGACAGTGACGAGATGACTTCTTCCGAGACCCAGATCACCGACGCGGATTCCGTCGCCCCGGCCGCCGACGCGCCGACGCCCGAGGTGCCGACCACTGCGGTCGACGCGGTCGACGATGACGACGCCGTCATCGAGGCCGAAGCGGACCACGCCGACGAGGAAGTGGTCGTCGCGGTTCCCGATCTCGGTGACGCCGAGTTGCTCGAGGTCGCCGAGGTCGACGACGGCGAGGTCCGCTCGACCGCGGAGCCGAGCCCGTTCGACCGGTCCGGCCGTTGGTACGTCGTGCACACCTATGCCGGCTACGAGAACAAGGTGAAGTCGAACCTCGCGAGCCGCGTGCGTTCGATGGCGGTCGAGGACCGGATCTTCGAGGTCGTCATCCCGATGGAAGACGTCATCGAGTTCAAGAACGGCCGCAAGGTGGTCGTGCAGAAGAAGGTCTTCCCCGGCTATCTCCTGGTGCGCATGGGCCTCGACGACCACGCCTGGTACGTCGTGCGCAACACGCCCGGCGTGACCGGCTTCGTCGGCAGCGGCGCCAAGCCCACCCCCCTCTCGCGCAAAGAGGTCGAGAACATCCTCGGCACCGGCGTGAAGGAGGAGGGGCCGCAGGCCGAGAAGAAGGTGCGGCCGCGCCTCGAGTACGAGGTCAGCGAGCAGGTGCGTGTGGTCACCGGCCCCTTCGCCGACTTCAACGGCGTGATCAGCGAGATCGACGTCGACCGTTCGAAGCTCAAGGTGCTCGTGAACATCTTCGGTCGCGAGACGCCGGTCGAGCTCGAGTTCGGCGACGTCGCCAAGCTGTAGTCCGCATTCCCGTCCCACCGACGTCCATTCAGCAGATGTAGCGAGAGAGACATGGCGAAAAGACGAGTTGCCGCAGTCGTGAAGATCCAGATCCAGGCCGGCGCGGCCACGCCTGCGCCGCCGGTCGGTACCGCGCTCGGCCCGCACGGCATCAACATCATGGACTTCTGCAAGGCGTACAACGCCGCGACGGAAGCCCAACGGGGCACGGTCATCCCGGCCGAGATCACGATCTACGAGGACCGCTCGTTCACGTTCGTGACCAAGACGCCGCCGACCCCGGTGCTGCTGCGCCAGGCCGCCGGGATCGACAAGGGTGCGACCGCTCCCCGGCGTGAGACCGTCGCGCAGGTCACCCGCGACCAGATCCGCCAGATCGCCGAGACGAAGATGCCCGACCTGAACGCGGTGGACATCGACGGGGCGATGGCGCAGATCGCGGGCACCGCCCGCTCGATGGGTATCGAGGTCGCCGGCTAGCCGGTCGCGAGAACGCCGAGTACTTCCCGCCGCCGGAGCACCTCGCCGGCGGAACGACGGGACCGAACGAGGGAGCTCTGGAAGGAGCGACACCATGGCGCAGTCCAAGAAGTACAAAGACGCCTCCGCCCGCTACGACAAGCAGGCGTTGCACGAGCCGACCGAGGCGTTCGAGCTCGTGAAGTCGATGGCGAACAAGAAGTTCGACGAGACGGTCGAAGCGGCGTTCCGCCTCGGCGTCGACCCCCGCAAGGCCGACCAGATGCTGCGCGGCACGGTGTCGCTGCCGGCGGGGACCGGCAAGGACGTGCGGGTCGCGGTGTTCGCCGCGGGCGATGCGGCCGAAGCGGCGCGCGAGGCCGGAGCCGATGTCGTCGGCGCCGAGGACCTCGTGAACCGCGTGCAGAACGAAGGCTTCATGGACTTCGACATCGCGATCGCGACCCCCGACCTCATGGGTCAGGTCGGACGGCTCGGGCGCGTCCTCGGCCCGCGTGGCTTGATGCCGAACCCGAAGACGGGCACGGTGACCACCGACGTCGGCAAGGCGGTGTCGGAGTTCAAGGGCGGCAAGGTCGAGTACCGCACTGATCGCAACGGCAACGTGCACGTGCCGCTGGGCAAGGTCAGCTTTCCGGTCGAGAGCCTGGTGCGGAACTACGGCGCCGTGCTCGACGAGCTGCAGCGGGCTCGGCCCGCGTCGGCCAAGGGCCGCTACGTGAAGGGCATCGCGACGTCGTCGACGATGGGCCCGGGCGTGAAGATCGTGCCCGACGCGCGCGCGTCGAAGCGGGCGCCTAGGTTCCGAACCCGACCGCGTGCCGTTCGGTATGCGGTCGGAGTGACGGCCACGGCATGCGCGTGCGCCGGAACGGGATGCTCTGGCCGTCGCGGTAGCTGCGCATCGTCGTCCACAACAGGCCGTGCGTGATCTCGAGCTCGACGCGCCCGTCGCACAACATCTCGACGAATCGCAGCGCATCGTCGGGATCGTTGACGAAGATGACCCGCTCGGGCGGGTAGCCGACCACGATCCGGTGGTCTTCGACCGCGATCTCGACATCGCGGGTTCGATCGGTGACGTGGGGGAGCCGCACGAGGGCGGCTGCGTCGCCTGTCGTGACGTGCGTCGCGTCGCGCCGCAGACCGGCCGCCGCCTTGCGATCGAGCAGGTCGTCGAGCTGCACGAGGAAGGCACGGATCGTCGGGGTCAGGCTCACGCGGACCCGATCCAATCAGATCGCCGGCGACCGGGTCCCCGCGTCCCCGCGCCGTCACGACGATTCTTCCGACGAATCGTCGAGACGGTGCACGGGCGGTGCACGGACGGTGCACGGGCGGGGGGGCGGAGGCGCCGGCGAATGTCGGGGCCGGGACCGGTTCGGCTAATGTGCACGGGTCCACTGAACGCCGAAGACTTCCGGTCTCGACACGAGGTAATGGACCCGACTCGCACGACGAGCCGGATCCGCCGGGTGAGGCGACTTCCGGGGAGCGTGAGGCCCACGGCCGCGCGCCGCTCGCGAGGCGTCCTGCCCGAGCCCCCGAGGAGCACATACACATGGTCACCAAGGCGCCCGCCGACAGCGCGCAGATGCAGCGCAAGACCGCGGTCATCGACGACATCAAGGCCCGGCTCGAGTCTGCGGATGCCGCAGTGCTCACCGAGTACCGCGGCCTGAGCGTCACCGACATCGCAACCCTTCGGGCCGCGCTGCGGCCCGCCGCCACCGATTACAAGGTGTTCAAGAACACCCTCGCCCGCCGAGCGGCGCACGACGTCGGGCTCGACGAGCTGGTCGACAGTCTCGAGGGCCCGATCGCCATCGCGTTCGTCCGCAAAGATGGCGGCGACGCGGTGACCGCGGCCAAGGCACTGCGCGACTTCGCCCGCACCAACCCCAACCTGGTGCTGAAGGGCGGGATCCTCGGAGCCCGCGTGCTCACCGGCCCCGAGATCGAGTCGCTGGCGGAGATTCCGCCACGCGAACAGCTGCTCGCCCAGATCGTGGGCCTGCTCCAGGCGCCGCTCGTGAATGTCGCGAGCCTGCTCAACGCCGCGCTCAGCCAGGTGGCCTAT
>CAWFFF010000003.1:0-614882 GCA_963814995.1 uncultured Actinomycetes bacterium
ATGAAGGCGCTGATCGACCAGCGGATCGAGGGTGGAGAGACGCTCGCCGTGGCGGAGGAGCCACCCCCCGCAGCCGATGTGCCCGCCGCCGCCGAGCCGACCGCAGAAACCGAGCCGACCGCAGAGACCGAGGCCCCGAACGAGGCCGCGGCGGAGCCGGCGCAAGAGTCCGAAGAACAGGTAGAGGAGTAATCAGATGGCAACCCCCAGCACGACCGAGCTGCTCGACGTCTTCAAGAACATGACGGTGCTCGAGCTGAACGACTTCCTGAAGGCCTTCGAAGAGGAGTTCGGCGTCACTGCCGCGGCTCCCGTCGCAGTCGCGGCCGCGCCCGGCGCGGGCGGTGGAGGCGGCGCGCGCCGAGGCCGTCGAGGAGAAGGACGAGTTCGACGTCATCCTCACCGCGGCCGGCGACAAGAAGATCCAGGTCATCAAGACGGTCCGCGAGCTCACGAGCCTCGGCCTGAAGGAAGCCAAGGACCTCGTCGACGGCGCACCCAAGCCCGTCATCGAGAAGGCCTCCAAGGAAGACGCCGAGAAGGCCAAGGCGAAGCTCGAGGAGTCGGGCGCCTCGGTCGAGCTCAAGTAGCTCGGCCGGCGACCCAGGTCGGGGCCCCTCCGGGGGCCCGGCCGGGAAGATCTGTCGGGAAAGTCGTTGCCACCCGGCGGGTTCGGGCTTATCCTGCACCGAACATACGGGCTCCCGTCGCAACTGGCGACGGGGTGTCCGGTTCGCGGTGACTGGCAGCCAGCATGGCAACTCGCTATGCTGGTCGTACCCGTGTCTGCCCGTTCGTGCTCTCCGATCTTCCTGGCCCCTGAACGACGCGCGCCCGATTGTCCGGGTTGCCTTGCGTCGACGCCTTTCGTTGCACGTCCGCGCAGCACGGCTCGCAATTCAGCATTCCCGCAGTTTGATTCTCTCCGGATTGGAGTGACGTTGGCCCGTCTCGCGTCCCGTGAGCGCCTTTCCTTCTCGAAGCTTCGCGAGGTGAAGGAACTTCCCAACCTCATCGAAGTACAGACCGACTCGTTTCGTTGGTTCCTCGAAGACGGTGTCGCCGAGGTCCTGCGCGACATCTCTCCGATCGAGGACTTCACCGGTCAGCTCAAGCTCGAGCTGACCGACCACGTCTTCGACCCGCCCAAGCACTCCGAGGACGAGTGCCGTGAGCGCGACATGACGTTACGCGCGCCCGTTGTTCGTCACCGCGCGGTTCATGAACGCGCAGACGGGCGAGATCAAAGAGCAGACGGTCTTCATGGGCGACTTCCCGATGATGACCGACCGCGGCACGTTCATCATCAACGGCACCGAGCGCATCGTCGTGTCGCAGCTGGTGCGTTCGCCGGGCGTGTACTTCGGCGTCACCCCCGACAAGACCGCGCCCGAGCGCGAGGTCATCGACGCCAAGATCATCCCGAGCCGCGGCGCGTGGCTCGAGTTCGAGGTCGACAAGAAGGACGTCGTCTACGTCCGCATCGACCGCAAGCGCAAGCAGCCCGTCACCGTGTTGCTGAAGGCACTCGGCTTCGGTGAGAGCGACGAGGAGCTGCTTGAACCTCATCGTCGACGAAGAGGGCCGCCCCTACGAGTCGATGCGCAACACGCTCGAGAAGGACCACACGGCGAGCGTCGACGAAGCGTTCATCGACATCTACCGCAAGCTCCGCCCGGGCGAGCCGCCGACCCCCGACTCGGCGCGCGCGCTCCTCGAGAACCTCTTCTTCAACCCGAAGCGCTACGACCTCGCCAAGGTCGGTCGCCACAAGGTGTCGAAGAAGCTCTCCAAGGAGTACCCGTTCCTCGGGCTCGAGCGCTTCGACCTGCCGATCCCGCTCGCGAACGTCGACCAGGGTCGCGCCGGCGCCGACTTCACGTTGATCCGCTCCGACATCCTCGCGGTCGTCTCGTACATCGTGAAGCTGCACAACCGCGATCAGGGCTACTTCCCCGACGACATCGACCACTTCGGCAACCGCCGGGTGCGCACCGTCGGCGAGCTCATCCAGAACCAGCTCCGCGTCGGCCTCAGCCGCATGGAGCGCGTCGTGCGCGAGCGCATGACCACCCAGGACGTCGAGGCGATCACGCCGCAGACGCTCATCAACATCCGGCCCGTGGTGGCGGCGATCAAGGAGTTCTTCGGCTCCTCGCAGCTGTCGCAGTTCATGGACCAGACGAACCCGCTCGCGGCGCTCACGCACCGCCGTCGCCTCTCGGCCCTCGGGCCGGGCGGTCTGTCGCGTGAGCGCGCCGGCTTCGAGGTGCGAGACGTGCACCCGAGCCACTACGGCCGCATGTGCCCGATCGAGACGCCGGAAGGCCCGAACATCGGCCTCATCGGCTACCTGTCGAGCTTCGCGCGCATCAACCGGTTCGGCTTCATCGAGACGCCGTACCGCAAGGTGGAGAAGGGTCGCGTCACCGACGAGATCGAGTACCTCGCCGCCGACGACGAGGACGAGTACGTCATCGCGCAGGCGAACGTGCGCGTCGACGAGCAGGGCAACTTCCTCGACGACCGCGTGCTCGTGCGCGCCGGCCGCGGCGAGATCGGTTTCTTCCCGCCCGACGAGGTCCAGTACATGGACGTCTCGCCGAAGCAGCTCGTCTCCGTCGCCACCGCGCTCATCCCGTTCCTCGAGCACGACGACGCGAACCGCGCGCTCATGGGCGCCAACATGCAGCGCCAGGCCGTCCCGCTCCTGCGGGCGACCGCGCCGTACATCGGCACCGGTGTCGAGGCCCGCGCCGCGCGCGACGCGGGCGACGCGCTCCTCGCCGCCGACGACGGCACCGTCGTCGAGGTCGCGGGCGACACCGTCACCGTCGACTACAAGACGGGCGGTCGCACCACCCACCGCCTCGCCAAGTTCCGGCGTTCGAACCAGGGCACGTGCATCAACCAGAAGCCCCTCGTCGGCGGCGGCGACGCGGTCAAGAAGGGCGACATCCTCGCCGACGGCCCGTCGACGCACCAAGGTGAGCTCGCGCTCGGCAAGAACCTGCTCGTCGCGTTCATGCCGTGGAAGGGCCACAACTTCGAGGACGCGATCGTGCTCTCGGAGCGGCTCGTCAAGGACGACGTGCTCACCTCGATCCACATCGAAGAGCACGAGATCGACGCGCGCGACACGAAGCTCGGCGCCGAGGAGATCACGCGCGACATCCCGAACCTCAGCGAGGACATCCTGAAGGACCTCGACGAGCGCGGCATCATCCGCATCGGGGCCGAGGTCGGTGCGGGCGACATCCTCGTCGGCAAGGTCACGCCCAAGGGCGAGACCGAGCTCACGCCGGAAGAGCGACTGCTCCGTGCCATCTTCGGTGAGAAGGCGCGCGAGGTCCGCGACACGAGCTTGAAGGTGCCGCACGGCGAGACCGGCAAGGTCATCGACGTGCGCGTGTTCAGCCGCGACGACGGCCACGAGCTGCCGCCCGGCGTGAACCAGCTCGTGCGGGTGTACGTCGCCCAGAAGCGCAAGATCAGCGAGGGCGACAAGCTCGCCGGACGTCACGGCAACAAGGGTGTCATCTCCAAGATCCTGCCGATCGAGGACATGCCCTACCTCGACGACGGCACGCCGGTCGACATCGTCCTCAACCCGCTCGGTGTCCCGAGCCGTATGAACGTCGGCCAGGTGCTCGAAGCGCACCTCGGCTACGCGGCGCGCCACGGTTGGGACGACGAGCACAAGCAAGCCCGCCGAGTTGAACAAGACGCGGACACGCACCGAGCCCGCGGTGTGGATCGCGAGCCCGGTGTTCGACGGCGCGCACTGGGACGAGGTCGACCAGGCCGGCCCCGAAGGCACCATCCGCGAGATCTTCGAGCGGCTGAACCCCGACGGCGCCGACGGCCAGAAGCTGATCGGCACCGACGGCAAGGTCACGTTGAACGACGGCCGCACCGGCCAGCCGTTCGACCGCCCCGTCACCGTTGGCTACATGTACATCCTGAAGCTCTCGCACCTCGTCGACGACAAGATCCACGCTCGTTCGACGGGCCCCTACTCGATGATCACGCAGCAGCCCCTCGGCGGTAAGGCGCAGTTCGGCGGCCAGCGGTTCGGAGAGATGGAGGTGTGGGCGCTCGAGGCCTACGGCGCCGCGTACGCGCTGCAGGAGATCCTGACCATCAAGTCCGACGACGTCCTCGGCCGCGTGAAGGTGTACGAGGCGATCGTCAAGGGCGAGAACATCCCCGAGCCCGGCATCCCCGAGAGCTTCAAGGTGCTCATCAAGGAGATGCAGGCCCTGTGCCTGAACGTCCGGGTGATCGACGAGAACGGTCAGGAGATCGAGATCCGAGAGCTCGACGAAGACGCGTTCCGCACCACCGAATCGCTCGGCATCGACTTGTCGAGACCCGAACGCGGCACGGACGAGGAAGACGCTGCAAGAGCACGAGCGAGGATCTGAGTCATGGGAACCGTTTTCGACGTCAACTCGAGCCGCCGGCTCACGATCAACCTCGCCACGGCCGGTGACATCCTCACCTGGTCGAACGGCGAGGTGAAGAAGCCGGAGACGATCAACTACCGCACGCTCAAGCCCGAGAAGGACGGACTCTTCTGCGAGAAGATCTTCGGTCCCACCAAGGACTGGGAGTGCTACTGCGGCAAGTACAAGCGGGTGCGGTTCAAGGGCATCATCTGCGAGCGCTGTGGCGTCGAGGTCACGCGCTCGAAGGTGCGCCGCGAGCGCATGGGTCACATCCAGCTCGCCGCGCCCGTGACCCACATCTGGTACTTCAAGGGTGTCCCGAGCCGGCTCGGGTACCTCCTCGACATCGCGCCGAAGAGCCTCGAGAAGGTCATCTACTTCGCCGCGCACCTCGTCACGTGGGTCGACACGGAGCGCCTGCACAAGGACCTCCCGTCGCTCGAGGCCGAGATGAAGGCCGAGATCGGCGACGTCGAGCGCGAGCGCGAAGTGAAGTTGCGCGAGCGCGACGAGACCTACATCGGTGAGCTCGAGGAGCTCGAGGGTCGCGGCGCCAAGAAGAACGAGATCGAGCGCGCCGAGAAGGCCAAGAACAAGGACTTCGAGGACATCCGTCTCCGTTACGAAGAGGAGATCGGTCAGCTCAAGCAGGTCTGGGACACGCTCAAGTCGATGAAGCCCAAGCAGCTCATCGACGACGAGCGTGTCTGGCGCGAGCTCGTCGACCGCTACCACGAGTACTTCGCCGGCGGCATGGGCGCGGAGTCGGTCAAGGACCTCGTCTCGCGTCTCGACCTCGACGAGGTGGAGGTCGAGCTCAAGGAGACGATCGCCACCGCCAAGGGTCAGCGCAAGGCGAAGGCGATCAAGCGCCTGAAGGTCGTCTCCGCGTTCAACCGTCGCGACGACAACAACCGCGCGATCAACTCGCCGCTCGGCATGATCCTCGACGTCGTCCCGGTCATCCCGCCCGACCTGCGCCCGATGGTGCAGCTCGACGGTGGCCGCTTCGCGACCTCCGACCTGAACGACCTCTACCGCCGGGTGATCAACCGCAACAACCGGCTGAAGCGGCTCCTCGACCTCGGCGCGCCCGAGATCATCATCAACAACGAGAAGCGCATGTTGCAGGAGGCCGTCGACGCGTTGTTCGACAACGGCCGCCGCGGGCGTCCGGTCACGGGCCCCGGCAACCGCGCGCTGAAGAGCCTCTCCGACATGTTGAAGGGCAAGCAGGGCCGGTTCCGCCAGAACCTGCTCGGCAAGCGCGTCGACTACTCGGGCCGTTCGGTCATCGTCGTCGGTCCGCAGCTGCGCCTGCAGCAGTGCGGTCTGCCGAAGCAGATGGCGCTCGAGCTGTTCAAGCCCTTCGTCATGAAGCGGCTCGTCGACCTCGAGTACGCGCAGAACATCAAGTCGGCCAAGCGCATGGTCGAGCGCGCCCGTCCGCAGGTGTGGGACGTGCTCGAAGAGGTCATCAAGGAGCACCCGGTCTTCTTGAACCGTGCTCCTACGCTTCACCGCCTCGGCATCCAGGCCTTCGAGCCCGTGCTCGTCGAGGGCAAGGCGATCCAGATCCACCCGCTCGTCTGCGCGGCGTTCAACGCCGACTTCGACGGTGACCAGATGGCCGTGCACCTTCCGCTCTCCGCGGAGGCGCAGGCCGAGGCGCGCATGCTCATGCTCGCCGCGCACAACATCTTGTCGCCGGCGTCGGGTCGCCCGATCGCGGTGCCGAGCCAGGACATGATCATCGGCCTCTACTACCTGTCGGAGGCGCTCGACGGTCTGCCCGGTGAGGGACGCGTGTTCCGTTCGATCGACGAGGCGTTCGCCGCGTACGAGGAGCGGTTCGGCGGTGACGGCGAGACGGTTGCCCTGCACGCCAAGATCAAGGTCCGGATGCCGGTCGGCAAGTTCGCGGCGGAGCACTTCCCGCGCGCGCTCGAGGACGGCACGCCGCAGAGCATCGTGCACCGCGAGTACGGCTCGAACGGGTCGAGCGAGGTGCTCGTCGAGACGTCGCTCGGGCGGCTGTTGTTGAACACGGCCTTCCCCGACGACTTCCCGTTCGTCAACCGCACGATGAAGAAGCGCGACATCACCGAGGTCGTCGGCGAGCTCGTCGTCGGCTACGACAAGGCCGTCGTCGCCGACAGCCTCGACCGCATGAAGATGCTCGGCTACGAGTGGTCGACCCGTTCGGGTCTCACCATCTCGATCGCCGACGTCACCACGCCGCCCGGCCAAGGCGGGTCTCCTCGAGAAGTTCGAGGGCGAGGCCGCCAAGGTCGAGAGCCAGTACGAGCGCGGCATCATCACCGACGACGAGCGGCGCCAGCAGGAGATCGAGATCTGGACCGACGCGACCAACCAGGTCACGAAGGCCATGCAGGATCTCATGCAGTCGACGCCGTTCAACCCGATCGACATGATGGTCGGCTCGGGCGCCCGAGGAAACATCATGCAGGTGCGTCAGATCGCCGGTATGCGCGGTCTCGTCGCCAACCCGCGTGGTGAGATCATCCCGCGCCCGATCAAGAGCAACTTCCGTGAAGGCCTGTCCGTGGGTGAGTACTTCATCTCCACCCACGGCGCCCGCAAGGGTCTGGCCGACACGGCGCTGCGTACCGCCGACTCCGGCTACCTGACCCGTCGACTCGTCGACGTCGCCCAGGAGCTGATCGTGCGCGAGTGGGACTGCGAGACGACCCGCGGTATCTGGGTCGAAAACGTGCTCCCCGGCCCCGAGTCGTGGCGCGTGCTCGAGACCAGCCTGCTCGGTCGCTGCCTCACCGAGGACGCGACGCTCACCGACGGCACGGTGATCCCGCGCAACGTCGAGATCGACGACGACGCCATGCGTCTGCTCGCCGACGACGAGGGCATCACCCGCCTGCGCGTGCGCACCGTGCTCACGTGCGAGACGGTGTCGGGTGTCTGCTCGAAGTGCTACGGCCGCATGCTGGCGACGGGCAAGATCTCCGATCTCGGCGAGGCCATCGGCATCGTCGCGGCCCAGTCGATCGGCGAGCCCGGTACCCAGCTGACCATGCGTACGTTCCACACCGGCGGTGTCGCCGGCGAGGACATCACGCACGGTCTGCCTCGTGTGGTCGAGCTGTTCGAGGCCCGTACCCCGAAGGCGGCGTCGTTGCTCGCCGACGTGTCCGGCGTGGTCCGGATCGGCGAGAACGAGAAGGGCGAGCGTGTCATCACGATCGTCTCCGACGACGGCACCGAGCTCGAGTACGCGGTGTCCCGCCGGGCCTACATCGGCGTGCAAGGACGGTCAGGAGGTCACCGCCGGTGACCGCCTGGTCGGCGACGAGAAGAGCCCGCTCGACCCGAAGAAGCTCCTCGAGATCAAGGGCGTGCGCGAGACGCAGCAGTACCTGGTCGACGAGGTGCAGCGGGTGTACCGCGACCAGGGTGTGTCGATCCACGACAAGCACATCGAGGTCATCGTCCGTCAGATGCTGCGGCGTGTGACCGTCTCCGAGCCGGGCGACAGCGCGTTCCTGCCCGGCGAGAAGGTCGACGCCCGCCGCTACGCGGAGGAGAACCGCCGGCTCGTCGAGGAGGGCAAGCGCCCGGCCGAGGGTCGTCCGGAGCTCATGGGAATCACGAAGGCGTCGCTCGCGACCGACTCGTGGCTCTCGGCGGCGTCGTTCCAAGAGACGACCCGCGTGCTCGACCGAAGCCGCGATCGAGGGTCGGTCCGACGGGCTCGAGGGCCTGAAGGAGAACGTGATCATCGGCAAGCTCATCCCGGCCGGGACGGGCATGCCGATGTACCGCAACATCAAGACCGAGGCGCCCGAGTACGAGCCGCTGCCCTTCTACACGTCCGAGGTCGAAGAGGAGATGGACCTCGCGACGTGGCTACGGGAAGCGAGCTCGAACCGCAAGGAAGAGGTCGACTCCGCCGAGGCCGTCGGGACCGAGGCCGCACCGTTCGCGGTCGTGGAGCCCGACTCGTCGGCGGTGGGCGACACGGCCGATCTCGGCGGCGAGGGTCAAGGTGACGTCGCGGCCGGCGACTGATCCCGATCCCGTCACCGCGATCCCGTAAACCCGGTCCGTCATTCGTTCCCGTCCGGCCCCGCTTGGGGCCGGACGACCGTCCTGCTACTCTCGTCCGTCGGTTCCGAGCGCTCCGGCGCGCTCCGAGCCTCCTGCTTGCTCTGATTTCCAGAGCGCGAAATCTCAGAGGGAAGTAACGCGTGCCCACGATCGCCCAGCTCGTCCGCAAGGGACGGGAATCGAAGGCCGAAAAGACCAAGACACCGGCCCTCAAAGGCTCCCCGCAGCGTCGGGGCGTGTGCACGCGTGTCTTCACCACGACGCCGAAGAAGCCGAACTCCGCGCTGCGCAAGGTCGCGCGGGTGCGCCTCACGTCCGGTATCGAAGTGACGGCGTACATCCCCGGCATCGGCCACAACCTGCAGGAGCACTCGATCGTGCTCGTGCGCGGCGGTCGGGTGAAGGACCTTCCCGGCGTGCGTTACAAGATCATCCGCGGTGCGCTCGACGCGTCGGGCGTCGCGAACCGCAAGCAGGCCCGTAGCCGCTACGGCGCCAAGAGGGAGTCGTAATGCCGCGCAAGGGCCCCGCACCCCGGCGCGAGCTGATGCCCGACCCGATCTACCGATCGGTCGTCGTCACCCAGCTCGTCAACAAGGTGCTCGTACGAGGACAGCGTTCGACCGCGGAGCACATCGTGTACTCGGCGCTCGAGGAGATCGCCCGCAAGACCCAGGGCGACCCGGTCGCGGTGCTGAAGCGGGCGGTCGAGAACATCCGCCCGCCGCTCGAGGTCAAGAGCCGCCGGGTCGGTGGCGCGACCTACCAGGTGCCGGTCGAGGTCCGTCCCCGCCGGGCGACCACCCTGGCGATCCGCTGGATCGTCGGCTACTGCCGCCAGCGCCGGGAGAAGACCATGGCCGAGCGGCTCGCGGGCGAGTTGCTCGACGCCAGCAACGGCATCGGCGCCTCGATCAAGCGCCGGGAAGATCTCCAGAAGATGGCGGAATCAAACAAGGCTTTCGCGCATTACCGCTGGTAGCGCGGCGAAAAGGGACGATCAAGACATGATGATCCGAGCAGTGACGACAAGGGAGCCGGCCGAGCGACGCTGAGAGCGACGTGACGCCGAGCGGGCCACCGACCCGCACCTCCCGACCGGGCCCCGAGCAATCGGGTTCGCCCGGTCGTCTGCTGCACGCCCCCGAACACCCCGCCCACGAAGCTTCCCCGAAGACGCGCCCCTGAAGAGGACATTGAGATGGCACGCGAGTTCCCCCTCGAAAAGACCCGCAACATCGGGATCATGGCTCACATCGACGCGGGTAAGACCACGACGACCGAGCGGATCCTCTACTACACCGGCCGCACGTACAAGATCGGCGAGGTGCACGAAGGCGCCGCGGTCATGGACCACATGGTCCAAGAGCAAGAGCGCGGCATCACGATCACCTCGGCCGCGACCACCGCGCAGTGGCACGACTGCCAGGTCAACATCATCGACACGCCCGGCCACGTCGACTTCACGGTCGAGGTCGAGCGTTCCCTGCGCGTCCTCGACGGCGCGGTCGCGGTGTTCGACGCGGTCGCCGGGGTCGAGCCGCAGACCGAAACGGTGTGGCGCCAGGCCAACAAGTACAACGTGCCCCGGTTCTGCTTCGTCAACAAGATGGACCGCGTCGGCGCCGACTTCGATCGCTGCGTCGCGATGATGCGCGACCGCCTCGACGCGGTGCCCGCGATCGTCCAGCTCCCGATCGGTTCGGAGAGCGACTTCCGCGGGGTCATCGACCTCGTCGCGATGAAGGCCGTGGTCTGGCCGCTCGACGACGACACCGAGGGCGCAAAGTTCGAGACCGTCGACATTCCGGCCGAGTACGCCGAGGCCGCGGCCGCCGCGCGCCACGAGCTGCTCGAGACGGTCGCGACCGTCGACGATCACCTCCTCGAGAAGTACCTCGAAGGCGAGGAGCTCACGGTCGACGAGATCAAGGCTGCGATCCGCACGGGAACGCTCGCGTTCGACTTCGTGCCGGTGCTGTGCGGCTCCGCGTTCAAGAACAAGGGCGTGCAGCCCATGCTCGACGCGGTCGTCGACTTCCTGCCGTCGCCCATCGACATCAAGCCCACCGAGGGCGTCGACATGAAGGGCGAGCCGGTCGAGCGCAAGGCGAGCGAGAACGAGCCGTTCTCGGCGCTCGCGTTCAAGATCGTCGCCGACCCCTACGGCAAGCTCACCTACTTCCGCATCTACTCGGGCAAGCTCGAGAAGGGTTCGGAGATCTACAACTCCACCAAGGACCGCAAGGAGCGCATCGGGCGCATCCTGCGCATGCACGCGAACCAGCGCGAAGACATCGAGGTCGCGTACGCGGGCGACATCGTCGCGGGCCTCGGCTTCAAGCAGACGACGACCGGCGACACGCTGTGCGACCGCGCGCGACCCCGATCATCCTCGAGCAGATGATCTTCCCGGAGCCGGTCATCTCCGTCGCGATCGAGCCCAAGACGAAGGCCGACCAGGACAAGCTGGGCAAGGCCCTCAGCTCGCTCTCCGACGAGGATCCCACCTTCCGCGTCCACACCGACGAGGAGACGGGCCAGACGATCATCCGCGGCATGGGCGAGCTGCACCTCGAGGTGCTCGTCGACCGGATGATGCGCGAGTTCAACGTCGAGGCGCACGTCGGGAAGCCCCAGGTCGCGTACCGCGAGACCATCACCCAGCCCGTCGAGCAGGTCCGGATCCGCTACATCCGCCAGACCGGCGGTCGCGGTCAGTTCGCCGATGTCGTCATCGCGCTGGAGCCCACGGGCCCCGGCGGCGGCTACGAGTTCGTCGACGAGATCAAGGGCGGCGTGATCCCACGCGAGTACATCCCCGCGGTCGACGCCGGCATCCAAGAGGCGATGCAGGGCGGCGTCGTAGCGGGCTACCCGCTCGTCGACGTCCGGGTCCGTCTCACGTTCGGCTCCTACCACGAGGTCGACAGCTCGGAGATGGCGTTCAAGATCGCCGGCTCCATGGCGCTGAAGGAAGCGGCCAAGAAGGCCAAGCCCCAACTGCTCGAGCCGGTCATGTCTGTCGAGGTCGTGACCGCGGACGAGTACATGGGCGATGTCATCGGCGACCTGAACTCGAGGCGCGGTCAGGTCGAGGGCGTGGCCCAGCGCGGCAGCGCGCAGGTGATCAACGCCAAAGTCCCGTTGGCGCAGATGTTCGGGTATGTTGGCGACCTTCGGTCTCGCACCCAGGGGCGCGCGACGTACACGATGCAGTTCGATTCGTACCAAGCGGTGCCGGACTCGATCGCACAAGAGATCATCGCTCGGGTGCGCGGCGAGTGACGCGCCCCCAGCCTGCAATGACCCCCCGCAACAGCAACATCTTCTGGATCGAAAGGTAAAGGTCGTCCGATGGCGAAAGAGAAGTTCGAGCGCACGAAGCCGCACTTGAACATTGGGACGATTGGTCATATTGATCATGGGAAGACGACGCTGACTGCTGCGATTACGAAGGTTCTGCATGATCAGAACCCGAAGAATTCGTTTACGGCGTTTGATCAGATCGATAAGGCGCCGGAGGAGAAGGCGCGGGGGATCACGATCTCGATCGCGCATGTGGAGTATGAGACGGAGAATCGGCATTACGCGCATGTCGATTGTCCGGGTCATGCGGATTACATCAAGAACATGATTACGGGTGCGGCGCAGATGGATGGCGCGATTTTGGTGGTGGCGGCGACGGATGGTCCGATGCCGCAGACGCGTGAGCATGTGTTGTTGGCGCGGCAGGTGGGTGTGCCGTCGATCGTGGTTGCGTTGAACAAGAGTGACATGGTCGATGATGAGGAGATCCTCGAGCTGGTGGAGCTCGAGGTTCGCGAGTTGTTGAACGAGTACGAGTTCCCGGGTGATGACACTCCGGTCGTCAGGGTTTCTGCTCTGAAGGCGTTGGAGGGTGATCCGGAGTGGACGCCGAAGATTTTGGAGTTGATGGCGTCGGTGGATTCGTTCTTGCCGGAGCCGACGCGGGATGTGGATCGTCCGTTCTTGATGCCGATCGAGGATGTGTTCACGATCACGGGTCGCGGCACCGTTGTCACCGGAAGGGTGGAGCGGGGGATCGTGAAGGTCGGTGAGGAGATCGAGATCATCGGGTCTGCGGGCGACGACGAAGACCACCTGTACTGGGGTGGAGATGTTCCGCAAGCTGTTGGATGAGGGTCGGGCGGGCGACAACATCGGTGCGTTGTTGCGGGGGACGAAGAAGGAAGATGTGGAGCGCGGGCAGGTGTTGGCGAAGCCCGGGAGCATTACGCCGCATACGCATTTCACGGCGCAGGTGTACATCTTGACGAAGGAGGAGGGCGGCCGGCATACGCCGTTCTTCACGAATTATCACCCGCAGTTCTATTTCCGGACCACGGATGTGACGGGGACGGTCGCGTTGCCGGAGGGTACGGAGATGGTGATGCCGGGTGATAACACCGAGATGTCGGTGGAGCTTGGCAAGCCGATCGCGATGGACGAGGGACTTCGGTTCGCGATCCGTGAGGGTGGCCGGACCGTGGGTTCGGGCCGCGTCGTGAAGATCGAGAAGTAGGGATCAGCGCATGGCAGCCAACACGGGTCAGAAGATTCGCATCCGTCTGAAGGCGTACGACCACGAGGTCATCGACCAGTCGACGAAGAAGATCGTCGAGACGGTCATCCGCACGCAGGCGAAGGTGCGCGGCCCGGTGCCGTTGCCGACCGAGATCCGCAAATACACGGTGATCCGCTCACCGCACGTCGACAAGGACAGCCGCGAGCACTTCGAGATGCGCATCCACAAGCGCCTCATCGACATCGTGGAACCAACCGGCAAGACGGTCGAGGCACTGCAACGCCTCGATCTCCCGGCCGGTGTCGACATCGAATTGAAGATGCAGCAGGCGTAACCGTCGTTACCGCCGCGGCGGCGGCGTGCACCCGGGTCGTGCGACAATCTTCCGGTGAACGAGGCCGCGGGCGAGGCTGACAGCACTGCGTCCACCGACGCGCCGCCGGCCGGCGACAACGACGCGTCGACGACGTCGGCGCACGGGCCCGGCCGGCTGCAACGCACCGTCGCGGGTTGGGGCCGGCCCGAGGGTGTGCTCGCGCTGCTCGTCGCGGTCTGGTCGTACGAGTTCATCCGGCTGCCGATGCTGCGGTTCGACCGCTACGGCACCTTCGGGTTCGACCTCGGGATCTACGACCAGGGAACGTGGCTCCTGTCCCGTGGGCGCGATCCGTTCGTCACGATCCGCGGGCTCGAGCTGTTCGGGCACCACGCCAACATCTTCTTGTTCCTGCTCGCGCCCTTCTACCGGCTCGGCGCGGGCCCGATCTTCCTGCTGGTCGTGCAGGTCCTCGCGCAGGCCAGCGGCGCCGTCGCGATCTTCCTCCTCGCCCGCGACCTGCTGCGCTCGAAGTGGGCGGGTGTCGCGCTCGCCGGCGCGTTGCTCCTGAATCCCACGTACCAGTGGCTCACGTGGGAGTTCTTCCATCCCGACGCGGTCGGCATCGGCCCGTTGCTCTTCGCGTACTGGGCCGCGAGGAGCAAGCGTTGGCGACTCTTCGCCGTGGCCGCGGTCCTGGCCGTGCTGTGCAAGGAGGACTTCGCCCTCGCGGTGGGCGCGCTCGGCCTCATCCTCCTCTTCCGGGGCGAGCGCCGGCGCGGCGCGATCGTCGCGGCCGCGTCGACGCTCTACTTCCTCTTCGTGACGCGGATCCTGATCCCGAACCAAAACGGGATCGGTCCCTTCTACGACACCTTCTTCGGCGACCTCGGCAAGAGCCCGACCGAGGTGGCGTTCAACTCGGTGCGTCATCCGACCAAGACGTGGAAGCTCGCCGACGCCAAGGACCGCAAGAACTGGTACTGGAACGTCTTCGCCCCGTGGGCGTTCGCGCCCCTGTTCGACCTGCGGGTCCTGGCGGTCGCGGCCGCGACGATCTTCGTCAACGTGGTTTCGGATTTCCCGTACACGCGTGATTACCGGTTCCACTACTCCTCGATCGTCGTCGCGGGATCGGCGCTGGCGACCGTGGAGGCGATCGCGTGGATCTCGAACCGGGCGAAGGAGCGCCTCGCGACGCTGTCCGCGATGGTGGCCACGGTGCTGGTTGCGGCGGCCGTCGCGAGCGTGATGCTCGGCTGCGGGCCGTACTCCCGCCACTATCGCGACGGAACGTGGCCGCTCCAACTCGATCCACGCGCGTCATCACGAAGGACCAGGCCGTGAAGTCGGTGCCGTCCCAGGCGTCGGCCAGCGTCGCCTACAACATCGACACCCACATGACGCACCGCGCCGGCATCTACGAGTTCCCGGTGCCGTGGTGCAACATCAACTGGGGGGTGCACGGCGAGCACCTCACCGATCCGGCCTCCGTCGAGTACCTGCTGATCGACCGCAGCATCGTCACGAGCGAGCGGGACAAGGCCCTGCTCGCGGACCTGTTGTCCGGCGAGTTCTCGGTGGTCTCCGACCGCCAGGACATCGTGGTCGCCCGCCGGGTACGCCCGCCGGACCGCCCTCGAGGCGTGAACCCGCCCGAGGGGGAGTGCTTCGCCCGCCCGTCGCTCGACCAGTTCCAACCCGATCTGCCTGCGGGCTAGGCAGCTCCGCCGTCGGCCGGGGCCCGGATGGCGGGCCGGTTGACGACTTGCTAGCATCATCGGGCTCTACGGGCCGCACATTGCGACCCGCCGCGTTGCCGCCCCCGGCCTCGGGTGCGACGCGACTTCAACCGAGGCCCGCGTAGGCCCCGTTTCCGGCGGAACCGCGCGGCACAACCGAGATCACGCTCCGCCCGGGCACTCCGAGCGGAGCGTTCGCGTGGGCGCGGACGTTCCCGTCGTTCTGGGAAGTCCGCCCGTACGAGATGTCACCGGAGTCGACAATGGCGAACAAAGGGATCCTGGGCCGAAAACTCGGCATGACCCAGGTCTTCGACGAGGGCAACCGGATCGTTCCGGTCACCGTCATCGAGGCCGGGCCCTGTCGCGTGGTCCAGATCAAGACTCCCGAGCGCGACGGGTACGCCGCGGTCCAACTCGCCTTCGGCGAAACCAAGGCGCAGCGCCTGTCGAAGCCGGAGCTCGGCCACCTGAAGGCGGCGAACGCGGACCCGACGAAGTACCTCGCGGAGTTGCGCGTCGTCGATCTGTCGGGCTTCGAGCTCGGCCAGATCCTGAAGGCCGACGTCTTCGCCGCGGGTGAGCGGGTCGACGTCACGGGCATCAGCAAGGGTCACGGTTTCGCCGGGGTGATGAAGCGCCACAACTTCTCCGGCCAGGGCGCCTCGCACGGTAACCACAAGAAGCACCGTGCGCCCGGGCTCGATCGGCGCGTGCGCCACGCCGGCGCGTGTGTTCAAGGGCATGAAGATGGCCGGCCAGTTCGGCAACGTGCGCACCACCACGCTGAACCTGCAGGTCGTCGAAGGCGACGCCGAGCGCAACCTGCTGCTGATCCGGGGCGCGGTCCCCGGGCCGTCGGGCGGGATCGTGTTCGTGCGCAACGCGGTGAAGTCGGGGGTGAAGGCGTGAGCACCCTCACGATGAAGACGGCGACGGGCGCCGACGCGGGGAACGTCGAGCTGCCCGACTACATCTTCGGCATCGAGCCGAACGTGGCCGTGATGCACCAGGTGGTCACCGCGCAGCTCGCCGCCAAGCGCGCCGGAACGCACAGCACGAAGACCCGCTCCGAAGTGCGCGGCGGCGGCGCCAAGCCGTGGCGGCAGAAGGGCACCGGCCGGGCCCGGCAGGGTTCCATCCGCGCACCGCAGTGGCGCGGCGGTGGCGTGGCGCACGGCCCCAAGCCCCGCGATTACTCGCAGCGCACGCCCAAGAAGATGGTGCAGCTCGCACTCCGTTCCGCGCTCTCGGACCGTGCGTCGGAGTCGAAGGTCGTCGTCGTCGACGACTGGGCCATCGACGCACCGAAGACGAAGGACGCGGTGAAGCTGCTCGAGGCGATCGGTCTGCGCACGAAGGGCGAGCGCGAGGCACGCGTCCTGGTCGTGCTGTTCCGCACCGACGAGAACGCGTGGAAGTCGCTGCGCAACCTCGGCAACCGTGTGCAGATCGTGCTGCCCGAGGAGCTGAACACGTACGACGTGCTCCTCAACGACTGGCTCGTGTTCTCGCAGCCCACGCTCGAGACCACCGTCGCCCGTCTCAGCCTCGAAAGCGAGTGCCTCGAATGAGTAAGGACCCGCGACATCATCATCAAGCCGGTGGTGTCGGAGAAGTCGTACGCGGGCTACGACCTGAACGTCTACACGTTCATCGTCGCCCCGAACGCCAACAAGATCGAGATCCGCACCGCGGTCGAGCAGCTGTTCGCGCGCCGGGTCGAGAAGGTCCACACCATCAACCGCAAGGCGAAGCGCACGCGCAATCGCAGCACCGGCGCGTACAACGCACCGGCGCGCCAGAAGCGGGCCATCGTCACCCTCGCCGCCGGCGAGGAGCGCATCGACATCTTCGGGAGCTGACGGTGCCCATTCGCAAACGCAAACCGACGAGTCCCGGGCGCCGCTTCCAGAGCGTCGTCCGACTTCGCGGAGGTCACCAAGACCAAGCCCGAGAAGTCGCTGACGAAGCCGAAGCCCAAGACCGGCGGCCGTAACTCGTACGGCCGCATGACAGCGCGCCACCGCGGCGGCGGTCACAAGCAGCGGTACCGCATCGTCGACTTCCGCCGGAACAAGGACGGCGTCCCCGCCAAGGTCGCGGCGATCGAGTACGACCCGAACCGCAACGCGCGTCTCGCACTGCTCCACTACCTCGACGGCGAGAAGCGCTACATCATCGCCCCGCAGGGTCTCGAGGTCGGCGCGATGGTGCAGAGCGGCCAGGGCAGCGAGATCCGGGTCGGCAACGCGCTGCCGCTGCGCTACATCCCCGTCGGCACGACCGTGCACAACGTCGAGCTGAAGCCGGGCGGCGGCGCCAAGATGGGCCGCGGCGCCGGCACCGCGATCCAGCTGATCGCCAAGGAGGGCATGTTCGCCACCCTGCGACTCCCCTCCACCGAGATGCGGCGCGTGCCGATCGACTGCCGGGCGACGGTCGGTTCGGTCGGCAACAGCGAGTCGGGACTGATCTCGATCGGCAAGGCCGGTCGCAACCGTTGGAAGGGCAAGCGCCCGCACACCCGCGGCGTCGCGATGAACCCCGTCGACCACCCGCTCGGCGGCGGCGAGGGCAAGAGCTCCGGTGGACGGCACCCCGTGTCGCCGTGGGGCAAGCCCGAGGGCCGTACCCGCAAGAAGGGCAAGTCGAGCGACCAGCTCATCATCCGCCGGCGTCGTACGCGCGGCGCACGGAGGTAGTGCAGCCGTGCGGATGAGCGAAGCCAAGACTCAGGTACGCGTGCACATCGCACGCGGTAGCGAAGGAGCCATGTAATGCCGCGCAGTCTGAAGAAGGGCCCGTTCATCGACGACCACCTCGCCGAGAAGGTGGACGCCATGAACGCAGCCGGCGACCGCAAGGTCATCAAGACGTGGTCGCGCCGCAGCACCGTGACCCCCGACATGGTCGGGCACACGCTCGCGGTGCACGACGGCCGCAAGCACGTGCCGGTGTACGTGACCGAGGCGATGGTCGGGCACAAGCTCGGCGAGTTCGCGCCCACCCGCGTGTTCCGGTACCACGCGGGCCAAGAGCGATCGAGCCGGCGCTGATGGCGAACACGACGAACACCTCCGACAATCCGACGGTGCGCGCCACCGTCCGGTACCTGCACACGTCCCCGTACAAGGTGCGTCAGGTCCTGGAGCTGGTGCGCGGCCTCCCGGTCGATGACGCCGAGCGGGTGCTGCAGCTCTGCGAGAAGGACGCGGCCGCCGACGTGCTGAAGCTGCTCGGTTCGGCGATCGCGAACGGGGAGCACAACAACTCGCTTCCCGCCGACGAGCTCTTCGTCGCCCTCGCCTGGGCCGACGAGGGCCCGACGCGCAAGCACGGCCAGCCCCGCGCCCGCGGTCGCTACTTCCGGATCCGCAAGCGCACCTCGCACGTGACGATCGTGCTGGAGCGTTTCGCGGTCGACGAGCTCGAGGGCCGGCGCCGGCGCGAGGAGGCGACCGGGCGAGGCGCGGCCGTCGCCCAGCGGCGCAGGGCCGAGCGGGTGCGCCGCTCCCGCGCGGCCGAGCCCGAGGCCGAAGTCGAAGAGCCGGAGCCCGAAGTCGAAGAGGCCGCGGTCGACGCGGTCGAGCCCGAGACGGTCGAAGCCGCGACCGACGACACGCGGCCGCCGAGACGGGGTCCGACGCGCCGGCTCGGACGAGCCCGAAGCATCCGCCGCCGACGACGAAGCCGAGAAGGAATAGTCATGGGTCAAAAAGTCAACCCGTACGGGTTCCGGCTCGGCATCACGACCGAGTGGAAGTCGCGGTGGATCGCGCCGAAGAAGGAGTACCGCGAGTTCCTGATCGAGGACTGGAAGATCCGCGACTACCTGCGCAAGCAGCTCGAACGCGCCGCCGTCAGCCGGGTCGAGATCGAGCGCACCGGCGACCGCTTGCGCATCGACGTGTACACCGCGCGGCCGGGCATCGTCATCGGTCGCCGGGGCGCGGAGGCCGAGCGCCTGCGTGAGGGTCTGCGCAAGATCAGCGGCAACCCGAAGATCCAGTTCAACATCCAAGAGATCAAGCAGCCCGAGATCGACGCCATGCTGCTCGCGCAGGGTATCGCCGACCAGCTGACCGGCCGCGTGTCGTTCCGGCGCGCGATGAAGCGTGCGGTGCAGACCGCGATGAAGGCCGGCGCGCTCGGCGTGCGAGTCCAGTGCAGCGGTCGCCTGGGTGGCGCCGAGATGAGCCGCAAGGAGTGGTACCGCGAGGGTCGCGTGCCGCTGCACACGCTGCGCGCCGACGTCGACTACGGCCTGGCCGAGGCGAAGACCACCTTCGGCCGCATCGGTGTGAAGGTCTGGATCTACAAGGGCGACATCCTCCCCTACAAGAGTGCGGTCGAGGACAAGATCGCACGCGAGGCCGCCATGGCCGTCGGGGAGACCGCGGGTCAGCCCGGCGCCCGCCGGGTCGTGAGTGCCGGTGGCGGCCGCCGGCGTCCGAGCGAGGAGGGCGGCGAGGCCGCCGCCACGCCCGACGGCGCGCCCGAGACACGGCGGACGGCGGCGAGGACGCGCCCGCCAAGCCGCTGCTCGGCGAGGCCGATCCCGAGCTCGAGCGCCTGCTCGCAGAAGAAGAAGAGATCGAGCGCCGCACGCGTGAGCACCACGAGACCCCGCACTTCCGCGGCGGCGAGGAGTAGGTCGTCGACATGTTGATGCCCCGCAAGGTTCGCCACCGCAAGGTGCAACGAGGACGGATGACCGGCATGGCCAAGGGCGGGACGCGTCTCGCCTTCGGCGAGTTCGGCATCCAGGCGCTCGAGCCGGGCTGGCTCACGAACCGCCAGATCGAAGCCGCTCGTATCGCGATGACCCGCCACATCAAGCGTGGCGGCAAGGTGTGGATCAACGTCTTCCCCGACAAGCCCATCACCCAGAAGCCCGCCGAGACCCGAATGGGCTCGGGCAAGGGCAACCCGGAGAAGTGGGTGGCGGTGATCAAGCCCGGCCGCGTGCTGTTCGAGCTCTCGGGCGTCGCCGAACCCGTCGCCCGCGAGGCGATGCGGCTCGCGATCCACAAGCTTCCGATGCGCGCCCGGTTCATCGTGCGTGAGGAAGAGGTGTAAGGCGATGACGAAGGCACGTGAGTTGCGGGAGCTGACCGACGAATCGCTCGTCGATCGGTTGTCGGAAGCGAAGCAGGAGCTGTGGAAGCGCCGTCTCGACCTTGCGACCGGCCAGCTCGACGGCACCACGGAGATCACGAACTACAAGCGCGAGATCGCGCGCATCCACACGCTGATGCGCGAGCGCGAGATCCTGGCGCACGAGGCAGATCGGCAGGAGGCCTGATGGCCGGCGACAGCACGACGAACGACAGACGGGCGACGCCGAGAAGCGAGCGCGGAACCCGCGCAAGGTCCGCGAGGGCATCGCGGTGTCCGTGAAGATGGACAAGACCGTCGTGGTCGCCGTCGTCGACCGGGTCCGGCACCGCCGGTACCAGAAGACGATGCAGCGCACGAAGCGCCTCTACGCGCACGACGAGGCCAACGACGTGCGCGAGGGCGACCGCGTGCGGGTCGCCGAGACCCGCCGGCTCTCGAAGCAGAAGCGTTGGCGGATCGTGGAAGTCCTGGAGCGTGCTCGATGATCCAGCAGGAGTCGCGACTCAAGGTCGCCGACAACTCGGGCGCACGCGAGGTGCTCTGCATCAAGGTGCTCGGCGGTACCCGCCGGCGCTACGCGAGCATCGGCGACATCTTCGTCGCCACCGTGAAGGACGCCGTGCCGGGCGCGTCGGTCAAGAAGGGCGACGTCGTGAAGTGCGTCGTGGTGCGTACGAAGAAGGAGAAGCGCCGTCCCGACGGCAGCTACATCCGCTTCGACGAGAACGCGGCGGTGTTGATCAACGACCAGATGCAGCCGCGAGGCACCCGCATCTTCGGTCCGGTCGGACGCGAGCTGCGCGACCGCCGCTTCATGCGGATCGTGTCGCTCGCGCCGGAGGTGTTGTGAGTTAAATATATAAAAAAAAATGCCCAAGGACAAGTCATGAAGGTGAAGAAGGGCGACGACGTCGTCGTGCTCGCGGGCAAGGACATCGGTCGGCGCGGCACCATCACGCGCGTCATCAACGGGACCGACAAGGTGATCGTCGACGGCGTGAACATGGTCAAGCGGCACACCGAAGCCGCGGGGCCAGGTCATGCAGGGCGGCATCATCGACAAGGAGATGCCGATCCACGTGTCGAACGTGGCGCTGTGGTGCAAGGAGTGCGGCGCGACCCGCATCGGCTACCGCTTCGGCGACGACGGCGCCAAGCACCGGGTCTGCCGCAAGTGCGGAGGCGACATCTGATGGCCACCGCCGCAACCACGACGCCGCGCCTGAAGCAGCGCTTCGAGACCGAGCTGAAGCCGCAGCTCCAAAAGGATCTCGGCCTCACGAACGTCATGCAGGTCCCGGCGCCGGTCAAGATCGTCGTGAACATGGGTGTCGGGCGGGCGACGCAGCAGCGTTCGCTGCTCGACGGCGCGGTCACCGACCTCACGATCATCACCGGCCAGAAGCCGCTCGTCACCAAGGCGAAGAAGTCGATCGCGAGCTTCAAGCTCCGCGAGGGCAACGAGATCGGCGCCAAGGTGACCCTGCGGGGCGACCGGATGTGGGAGTTCTACGACCGGCTCGTGAGCCTGGCGATCCCCCGTATCCGCGACTTCCGCGGCATGCCCCCGAAGCAGTTCGACGGGCACGGCAACTACACCTTCGGGCTCAACGAGCAACTCGTGTTCCCGGAGATCGACTACGACAAGATCGACAGCGTTCGCGGCATGAACGTAACGATCGTGACCACAGCGGAAACCGACGAGCAGGGGCTTGCGCTCCTGCGCGTCCTCGGCTTCCCGTTCCGCCGCGACGGGCAGGGGTGAATCGATGGCCAAAAAAGCACTCGTCAACAAGCAGCAACGCACTCCGAAGTTCAAGGTCCGCGGGTACACGCGCTGCCGGAGGTGCGGCCGGGCGCGCTCGGTCTACAAGGACTTCGGTCTGTGCCGGCTGTGCCTGCGGCAGATGGCTCACGCCGGGGAGATCCCGGGCATGACGAAGAGCTCGTGGTGATGGGGAGGTACTCGCTGTGACGATGACCGACCCGATCGCCGACATGCTGACGCGTATCCGGAACGCGAACGTCGCGTTCCACGACGACGTCGCCATGCCGTCGTCGAAGTTGAAGGAAGCCGTCGCCGTGATCCTCGAGCGCGAGGGCTACATCACGGGCTTCGAAGTCGCGGCCGACCCGAGCCGTCCGGGCAAGCGGCTGACGATCAAGATGAAGTACTCGAGCGACCGTCGCCGGACCATCTCCGGTCTGAAGCGCGTGTCGCGCCCCGGCCTGCGGGTGTACTCGAAGGCCGACGGCGTCCCGCGTGTCCTCGGCGGCATGGGGATCGCGATCGTGTCCACCAATCAGGGCTGCTTGACCGACCGCGAGGCGCGCGAGCGTCGGGTCGGCGGCGAGATCCTGTGCCAGGTCTGGTAGCGGAGCAGCGTCATGTCGCGAATCGGTAAGCAGGCGATCACCGTCCCGAGTGGCGTCGAGGTGACGATCGACGGCAGCCGCGGTGCGCGTGAAGGGCCCGAAGGGCCAGCTCGAGCATCGTCTCGTGGGCGACATCGCGATCGAGCGCGACGGCGACGCGCTGAACGTGAGCCGCGCCGACGACTCGCGCTCGAACCGCTCGCTGCACGGCCTCCAGCGCACGCTGATCGCCAACATGGTCATCGGGGTCTCCGACGGTTTCTCGAAGGAGCTGGAGATCGTCGGCGTCGGTTACCGCGCCGCGGCGCAGGGCCCGAACGCGATCGAGCTCTCGGTCGGCTACTCGCACACCGTCAAGTTCGACGCCCCCGACGGCGTGACCTTCGAGGTGCCGCAGCCCACACGCGTCATCGTGCGCGGGCACGACAAGCAGCTCGTCGGTCAGGTCGCCGCCGACATCCGCAAGATCCGCAAGCCCGAGCCGTACAAGGGCAAGGGCATCCGTTACGCCGGCGAGCACGTCCGTCGCAAAGCCGGCAAGTCGGCGAAGTAGCAGAGGGTTTCCGTCATGCGCCTCACGAAATCCGATCATCGCGACCGGCGTCACCGCCGGGTCCGCAAGAAGGTCACCGGCACCGCGGAACGGCCGCGCCTGGCCGTCTTCCGTTCGAGCAAGCACATCTACGTGCAGGCGATCGACGACCTCGCGGGCACCACGCTCGTCGAGCGCGTCGACGATGGAGAAGGACCTGCGCGGCGGTTCGACTGCCACGATCGAGGCCGCGAAGAAGATCGGCACGCTGGTGGGCGAGCGTGCGAAGGCCGCCGGGCATCACCACGGTCGTGTTCGATCGGGGCGGCTTCAAGTACCACGGCCGGGTCGCGGCGGTCGCCGAAGGCGCCCGCGAAGCCGGCTTGACTCTCTGAGGGATTGGGTTCACATGGCTGAAGGTCAGTACGACGAACGGGTGATCTCGATCAACCGCGTCGCCAAGGTCGTCAAGGGCGGCCGGCGCTTCTCGTTCACCGCGCTCGTCGTCGTCGGCGACGGCAACGGCAACGTCGGTCTCGGCTACGGCAAGGCCAAAGAGGTTCCCGCCGCGATCCAAAAGGGAATGGAAGAGGCGCGCAAGAGCTTCTTCGCGGTCCCGCTCGCCGGTTCCACGATCACGCACGTGATCCTCGGTGAGCACGACGCGGCCCGTGTGTTGATGAAGCCGGCCGCGCCCGGTACCGGTGTGATCGCCGGCGGCGCCGCCCGCGCAATCCTCGAGGCCGCGGGTATCCACGACGTGCTGGCGAAGTCGCTCGGGTCGTCGAACGCGATCAACGTCGCCGCGCGCCACGATGCAGGGCCTGATGGCGCTGCGCCGGCCCGACGACGTCGCCCGCCTGCGGGGCAAGTCGGCCGAAGAGGTGTCGACCACGGGCATGCTCAACGCCTACCGCGACCGTCAGCGCGGCAAGCTCGAGGTGACGGAGGTCAAATGAGCCGATCAAAGTGACCCTCGTGCGTTCCCAGATCGGTATCAAGCCCAAGCAGCGCGGCACGTTGCGCGCGCTGGGTCTCGGCCGGATCGGCTCGACGAACACGTTGCCCGACCGGCCCGAGGTGCGCGGCATGATCGCTCGTGTGCCGCACCTCATCACGGTGGAGGAGCTCCCGTGAAGATCCACGACTTGAAACCCGCGCCGGGTTCGCGCCGGGCGAAGAAGCGCGTCGGACGCGGCATCGGCGGCAAGGGCGGCAAGACCGCAGGCCGGGGCAGCAAGGGCCAGGGCGCGCGCAACAACGTCCCCGCCCGGTTCGAAGGTGGTCAGACGCCGCTGCACCGCCGGACGCCGAAGGCGAAGGGCTTCAACAACCCGTTCCGGGTCGAGTACCACGTCGTCAACTTGTCGACACTCGACGGGTTCGACGCCGGTGCCGAGGTCACGCCGGACACGCTGCGGGCGAGTGGCCTCGTGGCCAAGCGTGGTCTCGTGAAGATCCTGGCCCGAGGCGAACTGAACAAACCGCTCACCGTGCGCGCCCACGCGTTCTCGGCGGCCGCGGTCCAGGCGATCGAGGCCGCGGGTGGCTCGACCGAGGTCCTGGCCCTGCCGTGGCCGACCGGTCGTCCGCCGGCTCGCGGGAACGCCCTCACCAACCGCTAGCTACACTGCCTCGTCCGGTTGTGACGGGGTCGTCGACCCGATGAGGTCCCGATGGGGTTTCGGTGATGTCAGGGCTTTCGCGCCTCCAGAACATGTTCCGGGTCGCCGACCTGCGGAACAAGATCATGTTCACGGTCTTCGTCATCTTCTTGTTCCGGCTCGGGTCGCACATCCCGGTGCCGTACGTCGACTTCAAGGCCGTCCAGGAGCTGCAGTCGCAGTCGAAGGGCGCGGGCGGTGTCCTGGGCCTGTTCAACCTGTTCTCGGGCGGCGCGCTGACGGCCGTCTCGGTCTTCTTCCTCGGGATCATGCCGTACATCACGGCGTCGATCATCATGCAGCTGCTCGGCGTGGTGATCCCGAAGCTCGAGGAATGGCAGAACGAGGGCCAGACCGGGCAGAAGAAGATCACCCAGTGGACGCGCTACCTCACCGGTCGCGCTCGCGCTGATGCAGTCGACCGCGTTCGTGTTCGTGCTGAAGAGCGGCAACGGCGGCCTGCTCGGCTCGTCGGGCATCTCGCTGCCGATCGGCACGGTGCTGATCCCGCACTTCACGGTGTACCGGGCGTTGATGATCATCCTCACCTGGACGACGGGCTGCGCGCTCGTCATGTGGCTGAGCGAGCTGATCACCCAACGCGGCATCGGCAACGGCATGTCGATCCTGATCTTCACGTCGGTCGTGTCCCGGCTGCCCTACTCCGGCTCGCTCGTGTTGAAGCAGTCGACCTTCAAGTTCGTCGTGATCCTCGGCGTCGCGATCTTGTTGGTCTACGCGATCGTGCTCATCGAATCGGGGCAGCGGCGCATACCGGTGCAGTTCGCGAAACGCGTCGTCGGCCGGCGCATGTACGGCGGTCAGAGCACGTACATCCCGTTGAAGGTCAACCAGTCCGGTGTGATCCCGGTGATCTTCGCGACCTCGCTGCTGTCGTTCCCCGCGCTCGCGGCGACGATCCTGCCCAAGGGCACGGGCAAGTGGATCAACGACCACCTCGTCGGGCAGGCCACGACGAGTTGGTTCTACATCATCTGCTTCGCGGTGCTGATCATGTTCTTCTCGTACTTCTACACGGCGATCGCGTTCAACCCGCAGCAGCAGGCCGACATCATCCGCAAGCAGGGCGGGTTCATCCCGGGCATCCGTCCCGGGCCCCCGACCGAGCGCTACCTCGCCAAGGTGCTTGAACCGCATCACGCTGCCGGGTGCGCTCTACCTCACCGTCATCTCGATCATCCCGTTCATCGTGTTGAAGGCGTGGAACATCCAAGATCCCTTCGGCGGCGTGACCATCCTGATCGCAGTCGGCGTCATGCTCGAGACGATGAAGCAGCTCGACAGCCAGCTGATGATGCGCAACTACGAGGGCTTCCTCACCTAGCCGCATGACTGGTTCAGATCCCCGACTCGTACTGCTCGGGAGGCAGGGTGCCGGGAAGGGCACCCAGTCCACCCGTCTGGCGGAGCACTACGGCGTAATTCACGTCTCGACCGGCGACATGTTCCGCACGCAGGCGGCGCAGGGCACCGCGTTCGGGCTCGAGGCGAAGCGCTACATGGATGCGGGCGAGCTCGTGCCCGACGAGATCGTCGTCGGCGTCATCGAGGAGTGCATGGTCCCGGGGGGCCCGCTCGGCGGCGGCTTCGTGCTCGACGGCTTCCCCCGCACCCTGCATCAGGCGCGTGAGCTCGACCGCGTGATCGCGGCGACCCCGCTCCACCTCGTGATCGACCTCGACGTCCCGCGGGAGATCGTGTTCGACCGGATCGCCGGCCGGCGCGTGTGCGAGAACTGCCAGCGCGTGTACCACGTGAACCTGCCGCCCGCGCACGGCTGGGTGTGCGACACGTGCGGCGGCATCGTGCGCCAGCGCGACGACGACACCGAGGACGCCGTCGAGCGCCGGCTCGAGCTCTACGAGCGCGAGACGGTCCCGATCGTCGAGTACTACCGGGCGCTCGGGCTGCTCACGGTCGTCGACGGTGTCGGCGAGGGCGACGAGGTGTTCGACCGGCTCCTCAAGGTCTGCGCCGAGCAGTTCTCGTAAGCCGGGCGGCTCCTCGATGGTCCTGCGCAAGACTGCCGCCCAGATCGCGATCATGCGCCGTGCCGGTTCGGTCGTCGCCGAGATGCACGAGGCGTGCACGCGCGCGGCCGTGCCGGGTGCCACGACCGCCGACCTCGACCGGGCCGCGCACGAGGTGCTCGACCGCCGCCACGCCCGCTCGAACTTCCTCGGCTACCACGGCTTCCCGGCGGTCGCGTGCATCTCGCCGAACGAGGTCATCGTGCACGGCATCCCGGGCGGCCGTCGCCTCGAGGACGGCGACATCGTGTCGATCGACTGTGGCGCGATCATCGAGGGCTGGCACGCCGACGCCGCGATCACCGTCCCGGTCGGGCAAGGTCGATGCCGCCTCGCAGCGATTGATGGACGTGACCCGCAACGCGCTCGAGTCGGCCATCGCGGCCACGGTCGCCGGCAACCGGCTCGGCGACATCGGTGCCGCGGCCGAGCGGGAGGCCGCGCGACGCGGGCTTCGGCGTGGTGCGCGAGTACGTCGGGCACGGCATCGGCACCGCGATGCACGAGGAGCCCGAGGTGCCGAACTACGGCCCGCCGGGCCGGGGCATGAAGCTGCGCGCCGGGATCGTGCTCGCCATCGAGCCGATGGTCACCGCCGGCCGCGCGACGACGCGGACGCTCGACGACGGCTGGACCGTCGTGACCGCCGACGGCTCGCGGGCCGCGCACTTCGAGCACACGGTCGCGATCACCGACGACGGTCCCGAGATCCTCACCGTCCCCTAGCCCCGCGGGCTCGGAAGTTGGCACGCAGACGTACCGGTTCGACGAACGCGGGGTCCGGGTCACCCGAGCAGCTGGTCGCCGCCGACTCGCCCCGTCCCCGGCCGCGCGGCCGGGGATTCCGGATCGCCTGCTGCCCGCTTCCCGGCGAGCTTGGCAGTCGGGACTGTGATCAGGTAATCTCTTCGGTCGGCTCCTTGCCCGTTCCGCGCGCCCAGGGCTGCCACGCAATCGTGACGAAAATGCCGAAGTCCGCTGGCGCGCTTCCAGCCCTGAAGGTGATGCTCTCTGGCGAAGCCCAAGGATGACACGATCCTGGTCGAAGGCACGGTCGTCGAGCCGTTGCCCAACGCCATGTTCCGTGTCGAGCTGGAGAACGGGCACAAGGTGCTCGCCCATATCTCCGGGAAGATGCGGATGCACTACATCCGCATCGCGCCGGGCGACCGGGTGCAGGTCGAGCTCACGCCGTACGACCTCAGCCGCGGTCGCATCACGTACCGCTACAAGTAACGCCCCCACGAACAACACCGGCAAGCAGACGCGCGTCGCGCGCGAGAGGTGACGGCAATGAAGGTTCGCCCTTCGGTCAAGAAGATGTGCGACAAGTGCAAGGTGATCCGCCGGCACGGCTCGGTCCGGATCATCTGCGACGATCCGCGCCACAAGCAGCGGCAGGGTTAGGAAGGACGCAATGGCCCGTATCGCCGGAGTCGACATTCCCCGCGAGAAGCGACTCGAGATCTCGCTCACGTACATCTACGGCATCGGCCGGAACACCGCGCAGCAGGTGACCGACGCGACCGGGATCTCACGCGACACACGCGTGCGCGACCTCACCGAGGAAGAAGTGGCGCGCCTGCGGTCGTACATCGACCAGAACCTGAAGGTCGAAGGTGACCTGCGCCGCCAGGTGAGCCAGGACATCAAGCGCAAGATGGAGATCGGCTGTTACGAGGGGCTGCGCCACCGCAAGGGCCTGCCGGTCCACGGCCAGCGCACCCGGACGAACGCCCGCACCCGCAAGGGTCCGAAGAAGACGGTCGCCGGCAAGAAGAAAGCCCGTAAGTAGTGATGACGCGAATCGGAGCCTGAGAAGCAGTGGCGAAACCTGTTGCCGGCGGACGTCGGCCGAAGAAGAAGGAACGCAAGAACGTCACCTACGGGATGGCGCACATCAAGTCGTCGTTCAACAACACGATCATCACGTTCACCGATCTCCAGGGGAACACGCTGTCGTGGGCGAGCTCGGGCAACGTGGGCTTCAAGGGCTCCCGCAAGAGCACGCCGTTCGCGGCGCAGCTCGCGGCCGAGGCCGCGGCGCGCCGGGCGATGGAGCACGGTGTCCGCAAGGTCGACGTGAGCGTGAAGGGCCCCGGCTCCGGCCGGGAGACCGCGATCCGCTCGATCCAGAACGCCGGTATCGAGGTTGTCGGCATCAAGGACGTCACCCCGATCCCGCACAACGGCTGCCGCCAGTCCAAGCGGCGGAGGGTCTGATGGGCGGGCAGCGGACCGGAGGACTCTCGCCGACGGCGGCGCTCCGTAGCGAGCGGGAGGGAAAGTAGTGGCGCGTTACACGGGTGCGGTGTGCCGGCTCTGCCGGCGCGAGCGCATGAAGCTGTTCCTGAAGGGCACCAAGTGCGACTCGATGCGTTGCCCGATCGAGCGCCGCCCCTACCCGCCGGGCCAGCACGGCCGGGGTCGCGTCCGCGACAGCGAGTACCTGCTCCAGCTGCGCGAGAAGCAGAAGTGCCGGCGCATCTACGGCCTGCTCGAAAAGCAGTTCCAGCTCATCTACGCGAAGGCGAACAAGCAGCCGGGTATCACCGGCGAGAACCTGCTCCGACAGCTGGAGCTCCGGCTCGACAACGTCGTGTTCCGCACCGCGTTCGCGTCGAGCCGCAGCCAGGCCCGCCAGTTCGTGCGCCACGGCCACGTGCTGGTGAACGGCAAGCGCGTCACCATCCCGTCGTACGTGGTGCGTAAGGACGACGTCATCTCGCTCGCGCCGAAGGCGCAGAAGATGATCGTGATCCGCCACAACATCGACACGCTCGACCGGAGCGCGCCGCAGTGGCTCGACGTCAACGCGGGAGATTTCAAGGCGACCGTGCGCGACCTGCCGCTCCGCGAGCAGATCGATATCCCCGTTCGCGAACAGCTCATCGTCGAGCTGTACTCGAAGTAAGCAAGCGAGGCCTCCCCCATGCTCATCATCCAGCGACCCGAGATCGAAGCCGTCGAAGCCGAGGGCAACACCCAGAGCTTCATGATCTCCCCGCTCGAACCCGGCTTCGGGCACACGCTCGGCAACAGCCTGCGGCGCACGTTGCTCTCGTCGATTCCCGGCGCGGCCGTCACCCAGGTGCGTTTCGACGACGCGTTGCACGAGTTCGACGTCATCAAGGGTGTGAAGGAAGACGTCACCGACGTCATCTTGAACCTGAAGGACCTCGTGCTGCGCTGCAGCTCGGACGAAGCGGTGACGCTGCGCCTCGACAAGCGCGGCCCGGCCGAGGTGCGCGCGGGCGACATCCAGACCACGTCCGAGGTCGAGATCCTCAACCCCGATCTCTACATCGCGACGGTGAACGCCTCCGGCCGCCTCGCCCTCGACCTCACGGTCGAGCAGGGTCGCGGCTACCTCTCGGCGGAGCGCAACAAGCGGACCATGACGATCGGTGTCATCCCCGTCGACGCGATCTTCTCGCCCGTACGCCGGGTGTCGTTCTCGATCGACCCGACGCGCGTCGAGCAGTCCACGAACTTCGACCGGCTGACCCTCGAGGTCGAGACCGACGGGTCGATCACGCCGCGCGACGCGCTCGCTTCGGCGGGCGACACGCTGCGCAAGCTCGTCGACCTCGTCGCCGAGCTGTCGGAGGAGCCGCGGGGTCTGGAGCTCGGCGAGATCGCGTCGCCGACCTCCACGTCGCCCGACCTCGATCTCCCGATCGAGGAGCTCGACCTGTCGGAGCGTCCGCGCAACTGCCTCAAGCGGGCGCGTGTCGACTCGATCGGTCAGCTCGTGCAGAAGTCCGAGGACGACCTCCTCGCCATCACGAACTTCGGCGCCAAGTCGCTCGAAGAGGTCATCCAGAAGCTCGACGAGCGCGGGTTGTCGCTCCGGGTCAAGGAGTAAACGACGTCATGCCTGCTCCGAAGAAGGGCAAGCGCTTCGGCGGGAGCCCCGCGCACCAGAAGCTGATGCTCGCGAACCTCGCGTCGCACCTCATCATCTCCGAGGCCGGCGCGATCACCACGACCGAGGCGAAGGCGAAGGCGCTGCGGCCCTACGTCGAGAAGCTCGTGACGAAGGCGAAGCACGGCGGCGTGCACAAGGAGCGCCTCGTCGTCGCCCGCATCCACGACAAGGACGCAGCCAAGCGCCTGTTCGACGAGATCGGCCCGCGTTACGCCGACCGCAACGGCGGCTACCTGCGCATCCTCAAGCTGGGTCCGCGCTCGGGCGACAACGCACCGATGGCGCGCCTCGAATTCGTCTGAGGCTCAGCTTCCGGCCTGCAGCATCTCGAGCACCGTCTCGAGCAGCCGTAGCCGCCGCGGTAGCGCCTTGCCGGCGAGGTTCGGCGCCAATCCGAGGAACGACGCCGGCCCCGAGCCCGACCGGTCGCGCCGCTTGGCGGGCTGCAAGGGGTAGTCGATGGCGAGAGCTTGGCAGACTGGCGCGGTGACGCTCTTCGATGTCGAGGGCCGCGCGCCTGCCGGCTCCGGCGCCGCGCCGCCACAGGTCAAGTTCGTCGTCGCGTACGACGGCACCGACTTCAGCGGTTTCGCGGCGCAGTCGGGCCAACCCGGCGTGCGCACCGTCGGCGGTGTCCTCGCCGACGCGATCGCCAAGGTGCTCGGGCACGAGGTGCGGCTCGCGTGCGCGGGCCGGACCGACGCGGGTGTGCACGCGTGGGGCCAGGTCGTGAGCTTTCCCTCGGAACCGGGTCTCGACCCGTGGCGGCTGCAGGCGGCGGTCACGTCGATGCTCGGCCCGGAGATCGTGATCCGCGCCGGTGAGCTGGTCGACCCGCAGTTCGACGCCCGGCACGCGGCGCAGTGGCGCGCCTACCGCTACACGATCCTCAACCGGCCCGCGCCCGACCCGTTCCGCGACCGATTCACGTGGTGGGTGCCCGAACCCCTCGATCTGCGGATGTTGCGCCTGGCCGCGGATCCCTTCGTCGGCGAGCACGATTTCGCGTCGTTCTGCCGCAAGGGCCCTGAGGGTTCCTCGACCACGCGGCGCGTGCTCGAGTCGCAGTGGGTCGACGAGGGCGAGGGCGTGCTCCGCTACGAGATCCGCGGGAACGCGTTCTGCTGGCAGCTCGTGCGGTCGATCGTGGGGACGCTGGTCGAGGCCGGTCTCGGGAAGCGCCGGCCGGGCGAGATGATGGGGATCATCCGGGCCGGCGACCGCAGCGCGGCCGGGCAGCTCGCACCGCCCCGCGGGCTGTGCCTGTGGGAGGTCGGCTACTGAAATCGTGTCGGGGAATCCTCGGAGGAATCCCCGACGCGGGTCGACCCGGGGCGCTACCCGGCGCGCGTGGTGGTCGTCGTTGCGAGCGCCGGGATCGTCACCGGTGACGACGGCGGGACGAAGTCGCTCGGGCTCGACGGACCGACCTGCGTGGCGATGAGCTCGTTCACCGAGTTGCCGCGGTCGGCCAGCGCGATCTTGACCGCGAAGCCGGAGTCGTCGTCGACGCAGACGGTCACCGTTGCCGCCGCGCTGATCTTGCTCGCGTCAGGGAGCGTGCCGCCGACAGCTGCGGCGTAGTCGCTCGCCTTGAACGTCACGCACGACGCGGGCCGGCCCACGATGGTCTCCGACGAGTCCTTGCCCACGCTCGACGTCTTCAGGGTCGAGAGCCCGGCGTAGGCCGAGATCAACTGGGTCAGCGCGTCGTCGCTCGAGGTCGGGCCCAGGTCGCTGCACGTGGCGGCCGCGGTCGTGCCGTCGCACCGGACGACGCGCGTGCCGTCGGAGATCAACAGGCTGCCGTTGGAGAGGAACGACGACTTGCCCGTGCCGTCCTGCGCGAGCGTTGCCGCCGGCCCGAGCGCGGACGCGTAGGTGATCTTGACGTCGGCCGTCTTCGTCTTGTCCGACAGGCTCGGGAACACGTCGGTGATCGGGATGGTCGTGGTCGTGACGACCGACGTCGAGGTCGGCCCGGCCGCGGCGGTGGTCGCCGGTCCGGAGCTGCTGCTCCCACCACTGCAACCGGCCGTCAGCAGGATCGCCGACGCGGCGACGGTGGCCAGCCCGAGCACGCGGCTGCGGGCGGGGCGGTGGGCGGGGCGGGCACTGTGGGCGGACAAGCCGCCGATGCTAAGCCGAGCAGGGGTGCGCTCGCGACCGCGGCGGGGCATTGCGCCCCGCCGCGTGCCGATCGTCGGTGGCCGTCCGGCGTCAGCCGCCGGGCGTGGTCGGAATGGTGACGCCACCGGGGAGCGACGGGATCGTCTCCGGGGTGACCGGCGGCGTGAAGTCGGCGTCGGTCGGCTCACCAACCGCCGTCGCGGTGAGCGTGTCCTGGGCCACGCCCTTCTTCGTGGCTTCGATCTTGAGGAGGAAGCCCGTCTGCTTGTCGACACAGATGGTCGCGGTGTCGTTGGGGTCGTAGTCGGACGACTTCTCGCCGGAGTCCTTGAAGAGCGGGATCGTCGCGATCCTGCTGATGAAGTCGGATGCCTTGTACTTCACGCACGAGGCGTCGCGACCGGCGATCGTCTGGGACGACTTGTCGCCGCCTCCGATCGACGAAATGACCGTCGCCAACGCCGAGAAGGAGGCGGTGAAGGTGGCGCCGATGTTCGTGGCGCCGGCGGAGCCGAGGCTTCCGAGGTCGGTGCAGTGCGCGCTCGTCCCGGTGCCCTCGCACGCGACAGAGCTCTTGCCGTCGGTGTAGAAGGTGCTGCCGCCCGTCGTGAACGCGGACTTGCCGTTGCCGTCTTGCGCGATCGTGAGGTTCTCGCCGCCGCTCCCGGTCGACGCGTAGGTGATCTTGATCTTCGCCTTCGCGAACTGCCCGGCGAGCTTCGACAGGTCGGAGGAATCGTTGCTGCCGCCCTTGGCCGTGGTGCCGGAGCCCCCGCTCGACTTGGCGGTGGTTCCGTTCGTCCCGCCCGTCCCGGTCGAGTTGCTCTTACTGCTGCCGCCGCACGCGGCGATGGTCATCGTCGCGGCGAGAACGCCGATCGCTAACTTGCGCATGAACTGCCTCCAAGGGCAAGAGCTGTTGGTTACCTGAGACTGATCGGCAGATGCTAAGTCCGGGGCACCCCGAAATACAGGAATCCGTAGGCCTCGTCACGGGCCTCGATGCCGGCCACGCGGAGGGTGACGTCCCAGTCGCCGCGACAGCCCGGGTCGTTCTGCTCCATACCGTGGTCGGCGACGAGGGCGAAGGCGCATTCGTCGAAGACGCCCGCGGTCTCGAGCGCGGCGAGGATCGCACCGATCCGGCCGTCACTGTCGCGGACCGAGGCGGACGGCGATGTCGGAGTACGGACCGCCCTCGTGCATGGCCGCGTCGGTCAGGGTGAAGTTGCACCACATGAACCGCGGGATGGGGTAGCTGGTGTCGCGGTAGCTGCCGCCGATGATGCCGAGAGCCTGGTCGACCCCCATGTGGTCGATGACCGACGACCACGAGTAGTCCTTCGAGGGGCGCACGAACCGCTCGGTCGTGTGCGGCAGGCCGACGGGGTCCTTGGGGATCGGCGGCACCTCGCCCCGCCGGAAGAAGTCGAAGGTCGAGTAGTCGGCGCCGGTGTCGCAGGGCTCGTTGACCGACGCGGTGAAGGCGTCGGGCCAGGTGCGGTGCACGGCATCGTGCATGGTCTCGACGCCGGGGAAGAGATGGTCCATGCTCGTCGGCCAGGTCGCCGACGAGTTGGTGATCACCTGCTTCCCGGCCGCGCGGTCGTACCAGGCGTTGTGCAGGATGCCGTGATGGCCGGGGTGTGCGCCCGTGATGATCGTCGTGTGGTTCGCGAGCGTGACCGTCGGCAACGACGCGAACGCGCCGTGGCCCGAGCGCGACGCCCATCTCGATGAGGCGCGCGACGTTCGGCGCCTCGCCACGCGCGGCCATGTCGTAGAGGACGTTCGCGTTGGTGCCGTCGAACAGAAACCCGACGACGTGGCGCGGGCGCTCCTGCAGATCGAGCAGCTCGGTCAGGACCCGGCCGTCCTGCACCGACAGGTACCGCCCGTCGCCGATCGGCGCGCAGCCGAGCAGGGCGCAGATCGTGGGGGCGACGTCGACGAGGCGGGCCGACTCGGGCACGAGCCCGCGCGAGCGCACGCCTTTGCCCGCGAGCACGAACGGGGCCCGGGCCTGCACCAGCCCGAGCGAGCCGTGCTCACCGAGGTGGCCGCCCTGGTCCTCCCAGTTGTGGGCGGCGGAGTGCAGGACGCAGAGGTCGGGGGCGGCGGGCGCGTCGAAGAGCTGGGCGATCTGGTCGAAGGCGTGCGGGTACGCGTTCTGCGTCCGGTCCGGGAACGGATGGGCGAGCTCGTCGGCGAGGGGGGTGAACCGGTCGGTCGACTGGTCGCCGAGGGGGTCGCGGCCAGATCCGCCGACCCGCTCGTAGGTGCTCCCCTCGGGACCGCGTCCGGTCCGGCGGAACGAGACCCGCCCGTCGGGCGCGAGCGCCTCGTAGAGCCCGTCTCGCACGGTACACACCATGTCGACGATGGGTGCGAGCTCCCGGTCGAGCAGGACCTCCAGCGCCGCATCCGCCTCGGCCCGGTGGGCGTCGGGCACCTCGTGCGGGCCGGTCACGCCGGCGGCTTCCATGATGTCTCCCATGGCGTCTTCCATGCCGACGGAGGGTAGGCCCAGTTGTCGGGAAGCGGCCAGGGCGGCTACAGTTTCCTGTTCGGCGCCGCCGTCCTCGCGCGCCTCACCGCTCTCCGAGCCCAGTCAAAGACCAGGTCCTGCCCGTGCGCACATACAGCCCGAAAGCCTCCGAGATCACCCCGCGAATGGCACGTGATCGACGCCGAGGGCGCGATTCTCGGCCGCCTCGCCACCGAGATCGCCACCCTGTTCCGCGGCAAGCACAAGCCGATGTGGGTCCCGCACATGGACGTCGGCGACCACGTCGTCGTCGTGAACGCCTCGAAGCTCGCGATCGGCCAGCGCAAGCTCGCGCAGAAGACGTACCACCGCCACAGCGGCTATCCGGGCGGGATCAGCAGCGAGAGCCTCGAGCACCTGATCGCCCGCGACCCGGAGAAGGTCGTGAAGCTCGCGGTGCGCCGCATGCTCCCGAAGGGCCCGCTCGGTCGCCAGATGCTGCGCAAGCTGAAGGTCTACGGCGGCCCGACCCACCCCCACCAGGCCCAACAGCCCGTCGCCCGCCCGCTGCCCGAGCGCAGCAAGGCGCGCATCGCGTGAGCGCCGAACCCGTCGCGCCCGCCCGGATCACGAAGGAACACGCGTGAGCAAGCCCCTCATCCAGACGACCGGCCGCCGCAAGGAAGCCATCGCGCGCGTCCGGCTGCGCCCGGGCACGGGAAAGATCACGGTGAACGGGCGCGAGTTCGCGTCGTACTTCCCGATCCTCACGCACCAGGTCATCGCGAAGGAGCCGCTGCGGCTCACGCAGACCGAAGAGGTCTACGACGTCGACGCCACGCTCGGCGGCGGCGGCGTGAGCGGCCAGGCCGGCGCGATCCGTCTCGGAATCGCCCGTGCGCTGGTGGCCCTCGACCCCGAGTCGCGGGGCGTGTTGAAGAAGGCCGGTCTGTTGCGGCGCGACGCCCGCGAGAAGGAACGGCGCAAGTACGGCCTCAAGAAGGCCCGCAAGGCTCCGCAGTACTCGAAGCGGTAGCACCGCCGCGCACGCCGTGTTGCGCTTCGGTACCGATGGCGTCCGGGGCGACGCCGATCACGATCTCCCGACCCCGTACGTCGTCGCGCTCGGGCGTGCCGTCGGCGCGCGTGCTGCGAGCGGAACAGGTGGTCGTCGGTCGCGACACGCGCGCGTCCGGGCCGCGCATCGAGGCTGCGTTCGCGATCGGGTTGCGGTCCGAAGGTCGTCGAGCCGGTGCTGCTCGGGGTGCTCCCGACCCCGGCGATCGCGTTCGTCGCCGCCGCGCAGCGGCGTTCCGGCCGCGATCGTCTCGGCGAGCCACAACCGCTGGAGCGACAACGGCGTGAAGGTGATCGGTCCCGACGGCCGCAAGCTCGCCGACGGGGTCGAGGCGGAGATCGAGGCCGAGCTGGAGATCGAGCTGGGCTCCACGTGGGATCGCCGGTCGTACGCCTTCGAAGAGGTCGCACCGTCGTTCGCGGGCGACGCCGCGAGCGCCGATGCGTACGTCGCGCATCTGCTCTCGACGATCGAGGACCGCACGCTCGACGGGCTCGAGATCGTGCTCGACTGCGCGAACGGCGCGGGATTCCAGCTCGGACCGCGCGTGCTCGACGCCGCGGGTGCGAGTGTGCACGTCCTGCACGCCGAACCCGACGGTCGCAACATCAACGACGGTTGCGGGTCGACGTATCCGGAGGCGTTGCAGCGCGCGGTCGTCGACTTCGGCGCCGCGCTCGGGTCTCGCGCTCGACGGCGACGGCGACCGCGTGCTCGCGGTCGACGAGCACGGCGAGCTCGTCGACGGCGACCAGATCATGACGATGTCGGCGCTCGACATGCACGCGCGCGGCGTGCTCCGCAACGACGCGATCGCGGTCACGGTGATGTCGAACCTCGGGCTCCGCCGGGCGCTCGCGCGGTGCGGGCATCGGCGTGGTCGAGACGCCCGTCGGCGACCGGCACGTCGTCGCCGCGATGCAGGCGCGACGACCTCGTGCTCGGGGGCGAGCAGTCGGGCCACATCGTGTTCGCGCAACACGCCACGACCGGCGACGGTCTGCTCACCGGCCTGCACGTCGCCGATCTCGCCCGGCGCACCGGTCGACCGGTGTCGGCGCTCGCGGCCGCGATGACGCGGGTGCCGCAGGTGCTCGTGAACGTCCGGGTCGCGCGCCGGGTCGACCTCGACGCCGCGCCGCGGGCTCGCGGCCGCGGTGCGTGAGGTCGAGGCCGAGCTGGGCGAGACCGGCCGGGTGTTGGTGCGGGCCTCGGGGACCGAGCCGCTGGTGCGGGTGATGATCGAGGCCGACGCGCAGTCGGTGGCCGACGGCGCCGCCGCCCGGCTCCGAGCCGTCGTGGTCGGCGCAATTCGGGGCGGACACGGGCCCCTGAGGGCATCGCCCTAGAATTCCGACGGATGTGCGGCATCGTGGGCGTGCTCCGAAGGCCAGGCAACCGGGTCGCGCCGGATCTCGGCGCGCTGCGCCAGGCGCTGGCCGCCGCCGAGTCGGAGCTGGCCCGCATGGGTGCCGAGCTGCTCGCCGACCCGACGGTGGCCGCCCTCGAGTCGGCCGCCGCGGCATTGCGCGACGTCGACCGGCAGCTGCGCGAGGGCGACGGCGTCGGCGCGCTGGTCGACGACCCCGTCGGCCGGGCCGGGCTCGTCCACCACGGCGACCGGGCCGCGGCCCTGCTGGTCGAGATCGAGGCCCGGCTCGACGCCGAGCGCGCTCGACGGCGCCGACATCGAGGCCACTCAACGCCGCGCTCGTCACGTGCAAGGACGCGCTCTGGTCGATCCGCCACGACCGCATCGGTCTCGCGATCGCGGTCGAGGATCTCGATCGGCGGGAGCCCGTCGGGGCCGGCCGCGCTCGAGGCGTTCCACGCCATCCAGATCACGCTGTCGGCGATCGACCGGCTCGAGGTGCGCGGCCGCGACTCGGCCGGCCTGCACGTCGTGGTCTCGGGCCACGGGCTCGACCTCGACGATCCGTCGGTCGCCGCGGCTCGTCGCCCGCCGCAGCCACGACCCGCTGTTCACCGCGGGCTCGGTGCGCACGCCCGACGGTCACCTCGCGTTCGTGTACAAGACCGCGGCCGAGATCGGCGAGCTCGGCGACAACACCGCTCGCCTGCGCGCGCAGATCCGCGACGACGATCTGCTGCACCTCGCGCTCCGCGCCGACACCGCGCAGGCGTCGGTGCTCGCGCACACACGGTGGGCGAGCATCGGGATCATCTCCGAGGCGAACGCGCACCCGTTGAACCAGGAGGAGGTCGACGGCGACGGCCGCGTCGACAGCTCGAGCGCGTACACGGTCGCCGCGCTCAACGGTGACGTCGACAACTACGCCGACCTGAAGGCGCTCGACGGCCTGCACTTCCCGGCCGAGATCACGACCGACGCCAAGGTGATCCCCGCGCTCGTCGCGCGTCGCACCGGCGCGGGCGTCGACCTCGTCGAGGCGTTCCGGTCGACGGTCGCCTCGTTCGAGGGTTCGGTCGCGATCGCGCTGCAGTCGGCGGCCGATCCCGACTGCCTGCTCCTCGCGCAGCGCGGGAGCGGGCAGGCGCTGTACGTCGGCCTCGCGCCCGACATGTTCGTGGTGGCGAGCGAGCCCTACGGCGTCGTCGCCGAGTGCGGCTCGTACCTGCGCCTCGACGGCGAGACGATGGTCGACCCGGGCAACCCCGCGAGCCAGGGCCAGGTCGTGGTGCTCGACCGGCGGCGCGCGGGGACGCTCGGCGGGTGTGCGCCGGATCTCCTACGACGGGCGCGAGCTCCCGGTCGACGAGGGCGACCTGCACGTGCCGCAGATCACCACCCGCGACGTCGACCGCGGCGACGCGCCGCACTACCTGCTGAAGGAGATCACCGAGGCGCCGGCGTCGTTCCGCAAGACGCTGCGCGGCCAAGATCGTCGAGCGCGACGGCCTGCTCGACGTGCGGCTGCCGCCGGAGACGCTGCCCGCGCGGGTGCTCGACGCGTTGCGGTCGGGAACGATCCGGCGGGTGCTCGTGATCGGCCAGGGCACCGCCGCCATCGCGGGCCAGAGCCTGGTCCAGGCGTTGCGCGGCGCGATCGCGGGCAGCGCGGTCACGATGCGAGGCGGTCCTCGCGACCGAGCTCTCGGGATTCGGGCTCGCGGCCGACATGAGCGACACGCTCGTCGTCGCGATCTCGCAGTCGGGGACCACCACCGACACGAATCGCACCGTCGATCTCGCACGCGGCGCGCGGCGCGCTCGTGATCGCGATCGTGAACCGGCGCCAGAGCGATCTCGTCGACAAGTCCGACGGCGTGCTCTTCACGTCCGACGGTCGCGACGTCGAGATGAGCGTCGCATCGACCAAGGCGTTCTACTCGCAGGTCGCGGCGTGTTTTCTGCTCGCGTTCGCGCATCGCCGCCGGAGCTCGGCGACGACGACGCCGAGCCGGCCGCCGCGTACCGCCACGCGCTGCTCGTGGCGCTGCGAGAGCTGCCGGCCGCGATGGTCGAGCTGTTCGGCCGCCGGCGCGTCGATCGGCTGCGCCGCGCAGCGCAACGCGTTGAGCCGGCGCTCGTGGGCGGTCGTCGGCAACGGGGCCGAATCGGCGTCGCCGCGCACGAGATCCGGATCAAGCTCTCCGAGCTCTGTTACAAGTCGATCGCGTGCGACGTCACCGAGGACAAGAAGCACATCGACCTGTCTGCGGAGCCGATGATCCTCGTGTGCGCGGCCGGGTTGCGCGGCTCGAACGCCGACGACGTCGCGAAGGAGATCGCGATCTACCGCGCGCACAAGGCCGCGCCGATCGTGATCGTCGACGACGGCGACAACGCGCTTCACGGCCGCGCGTCGACACGATCTCGCGTGCCGATCGTGCACCCCGACCTCGCGTTCGTGCTGTGCACGCATGGCCGGGCATCTCTTCGGCTACGAGGCCGCGCTCGCGATCGACGCCTCGGCCCGCCCGCTGCGCGAGGCGCGCGGGTGCATCGAGACGCGCGTTGGCGCGGCCGCGCGCAACGGCGACGATCCGCTCGCCGCGCTCGCGGCCGCGCTCGAGCCGCTCGCGGCGCGGTTCTTCGACGAGCTGCGCACCCGCGACTACAACGGCAGCCTCGAAGCGGCGCACGGCGGTGCGGCTCGCGTCGCGTGCTGCGCTACGCGATCGGGGTCGCTGCAGCTCGACACCTACCAGATCGAGTTCGGCAAGGTCGGCACGCCGAGCACGGTGGTCGAAGACCTCAATGCCGCGCTCACGAAGGCGATCGAAGAGCTCACTCGGCCCGATCGACGCGATCAAGCACCAGGCCAAGACCGTCACGGTCGGCATCTCGCGTTCCGACGAGACGCTGCTGCTCGGTCCCGCTGGTGAAGGACGGTCCTCGCGGCCGGCACGCCACGCGACAGCCTCACGTATCGCGCGTTGCGCACGCTGGTCGCGCTCGATCGCGGCGGTGGACAGCGTGCCGGTTGGACGCGTTACAGCATCGAGGGCGACGACGCGATCCACGTCGTCGACCGCGGCGGGATCGCGCGCGACATCCGCTCCCGTACCGATGAGAACCCGGTGCTGCGGGGAAGAAGCACCGCGCTGCGGCCGAGCGCGAGGTCACCGTCGTGCGCGGCCGCAGCCGACGAGCGGACGCTGATCGTCGTGCCCGAGGTGAAGGGCGCCAGACAACCGGTATCACGCTGCTGCACGTCCGGTTCCACGACCGCCTCGCCGGCGGACGCGGCCGCGGCGCGTGCTCGAGGGGTACCGCGATCGGTACCAGGCCATCGCCGACCAGGTCACGGAGATCGAGCCCGTCATGCGCGACGACGTGCTCGGGCGGATCGACTTGTCGAGCTGCTGACCGAGCCGGTCGTTCGCCTCGCCGATCTTGGAAGAGCGTGAAGCCACGCCGGGTGCTCGCCCGTCGTCTGACGCCCGAGGAGATGGCGGAGGCCGATCGCCGCACGATCTCGGCCGGCACGCCGGAACGGTGAACTCGTGGAGCGGGCGGGTGGCGCGGTGGCCGGCCGGCCGCCCTGCGCATGCTCGGCGTCCGTACGGGCGCCGGGTCGTCGTCGTGTGCGGCAAGGGCAACAACGGCGCCGACGGCGTGGTCGCGGCGCGGCGGCTGCGCAGGCTGCGGGGTCGGCGTCGACGAGTTGATGCTCGACGCGGGTTCGACGAGGCATCGCTGCGGAGGGCACTCCGCCGCGCCGATCTCGCGATCGACGCGATGTTCGGCACCGGGTTCCGGGGCGCGCTCGAAGGCGACGCGGCGATGGTCGCGCCGGGAGATCGCGGCCGGGGGCATCGCCACGCTCGCGGTCGACATCCCGTCCGGAGTCGACGGGACGACGGGTGAGGTGCGGGGCGACGCGGTGCGCGCCGACGAGACGATGTGCTTCGCCGCGCTCAAGCCCGGCCTGCTCTTCGAGCCGGGCCGCACGCACGCGGGCCGGGTGCACGTCGCCGACATCGGCATCGACGCGGCGACGCGGCCCCGACGGTCCGAGCGCTGCACGTGCTCGAGTGCGCGACCTGTTCCTGCCGCAGCCGCGCGGCCGACGGCCACAAGTGGTCGCCGGGGTGCTCGTCGTCGGCGGGTCGTCGGGCATGGTGGGCGCGCCGGTGCATGGCCGCGCACACGGCGGCGCGTTGCGGCGCGGGCATGGTCGTGTGCGGCGTTCCCGGTGCGAGCGCGGCCGCGCGCGCGAGCGGGACCGAGCTCGTGATGCGGGCACTCCCCGCGACGGGCGGCGAGGCGCTCGCGGCCGGTGCCGCCGACGACGTGCTGGCCGGCATCGACCGCTTCCAGGCGCTCGCGATCGGTACCGGCCTCGGGCGCGATCGCGAGACGCAGGCGGCCGTGCGCCGCCTCGTCGCCGAGATGCCCGATACCGATCGTCGTCGACGCCGACGCCCTGAACGCGCTGGCCGGCGACGCCGACGCGCTGCGCGGCGCGGCGCGCGGCCGGGCCATCCGGTCGCGATCCTCACGCCGCATGCGGGCGAGTACGCGCGGCTCGCGGGCCACGACGTCGGCGCCGACCGGGTCGGGGCCGCGCGGGAGCTGGCCACCCGGCTCGACGCGATCGTGCTGCTGAAGGGACCGGGCACGGTGATCGCCGCGCCCGACGGCAACGCCGTGATCAACCGCACCGACAGCCCGGCGCTCGCGACGCGCAGGGACGGGCGACGTGCTCACGGGCATCATCGCCGGGCTGCTGGCCTCGGGTGCGACACCGTTCGCCGCGGCCGCCACCGGCGCCTACGTGCACGGGCGGGCGGCGCGTGCGGCCGGTACCGGCGACGCGCTGGTCGCGGGCGACCTCATCGGCGCGCTGGCCCCTACGCTGCACGCGCTGCGCTCCGGACACGATCCCTGGGAGGAATGAATGCCCGGTTCCACGCGGGTGCGTGACGTGATGGCGACGAACGTGGCGACGCTCGGTCCCGACGAGAAGATCGAGCACGCGGCCGACGTCCTGGCCGACAGGAACGTCGGCGCGTTGCCAGTGGTCGATGCCGAGGGCGTCTTGCTCGGGATCCTGCGCGACGACGACCTGATCGCGTCGGAAGCGCGCGTCCACGTGCCGACCTTCATCAACTTTCTCGGCCTCGGCATGCCGTTCCCGGGGGAGATGAAGCATCTCGAGCGCGAGCTGGAGAAGATCAGCGGCGCGACCGTGCGCGGAGTCATGGACGACGATCCGCCGACGATCTCGCCCGACGCGACCCTCGAGGACGTCGCGACCACGATGCACGAGCGCAGCATCAACAGCATCCCGGTCGTCGACGCGTCGCGCAAGGTCGTCGGGATCGTCGCCCGGGCCGACATCGTCCGCTTCATCGCCCGGACGACATGATGGGGCGCGCCGCCGCCGACGTGAACGCGTTCCGTCCCGTCTGGGCGGAGGTCGATCTCGACGCGGTGCGCGCGAACGTGCGGGCGCTGCGAGCGCTCGTCGCACCCGCGACGGTCTGCGCGGTCGTGAAGGCAGACGGGTACGGGCACGGCGCGGTCGAGGTGAGCCGGGCCGCGCTCTCGGCGGGCGCCGCGAGTCTGGCGGTCGCGCTCGTCGAGGAGGGCGTGCAACTGCGCGAGGCGGGGATCGACGCGCCGGTGCTCGTGCTGTCGGAGCCGGTGCCCGCAGCCGCGGACACCGTCGTCGAGCACCGGCTGACGCCCGTCGTCTACACCCCCAACGGCATCGACGCGCTCGCGAAGGCGGCGACGAGCCGGCATCTCGATCAACCGCTCGGCGTGCACCTGAAGGTCGACACCGGGATGCACCGGGTCGGTTGCGATCCGGCCGACGCGGTGGGCCTCGCGGCCCAGGTCGTCGACCGGGCCGAGCTGCAGCTCGCCGGGGTGTGCACCCACTTCGCGGTGGCCGACGAACCGGGGAACGACTACACGGCCGAGCAGCGGCGCGAGTTCGAGCGGGTGCTCGACGCGATCCGGGCGCAGGGCATGTCGACCGGGATCGTGCACGCGTGCAACACCGCGGGGGCCATCGCGGTACCGGCCGCCCGCTACGACATGGTGCGCTGCGGGATCGGCATCTACGGCCTTGCGCCGGCGCCCGAGCTCGCGGGCGCGGTCGACCTCGTGCCCGCGCTGTCTGTGAAGGCGAGGGTCTCGCACGTGCAGACGCTGCCCGCGGGCGCGCGGCTCTCCTACGGCCTGCGCTACGAGACGCCGGCGCCGACGCGCGTCGCGACGGTGCCGATCGGCTACGCCGACGGCGTGCCGCGTGAGCTCGCGCACAACGGTGGCGCCGTGCTCATCGCGGGTCGCCGCCATCCGATCGCGGGAACGGTCACGATGGACCAGCTCATGGTCGACGTCGGCGACGAGCACGTCGAGGTGGGCGACGAGGTCGTGTTGATCGGAACCCAGGGATCCGAACGGATCACCGCCGCCGAATGGGCCGAGCGGATGGACACGATCGCGTACACGATCGTCTGTGGTGTCGGTCCCCGCGTCCCCCGGAGATACACGTGAGCCTCGTCAAACGAATCGGTATCGCCGCGGGCGCCCTCGGCGGGGTGGCCGGTGTCGCCTACGGCGCATCGCGTCTCCTCGCGGGCCGGTTGCGCAGCGCCCCCGACGGCGACGCGCCCCGTGCGCTCGACGCCCCCGCGTACGTCGACCACCGGCTCGACACCCACGACCGCGGCACGATCTACGTCGTCGAGCACGGCAACGAGCTCGACCAACCCGTCGTGCTCTCGCACGGCGTGACGTTGTCGGTGCGCACGTGGTTCCACCAGCTCGAGGAGTTGCCCAAGGAAGGGCTCCGCACGATCGCCTTCGACCACCGGGGCCACGGCCGGTCGGTGGCGGGCATGGAGGGACACTCGCTCGAGAACCTGGGTCGTGACTTCAAGACCGTGCTGGAAGAGCTCGATCTGCACGATGCGGTCCTCGTCGGGCACTCGATGGGTGGCGTCGCGGTGCAGTCGTTCGTCACCCAGTTCCCCGAGATCGCGGCCGAGCGTGTCGCCGGGATCGTGCTGCTCTCGACGTTGGCATACACGATGCTCGGCTCGCGCTCGACCCGAACGAAGGCGCGGCTCGAGAAGATCATGAAGCGCGCGCCCGACGCGCAGTGGCTCTGGGACTCGCCGAACCTCGGGTTCCTCGCCGCGCGCATCGGCTTCGGCAAGGACCCGCGCCCGAGCCACGTCGAGCTCGTGCGTTCGATGATGAGCGAGTGCCCGGCGGAGACGCGCCTCGCGGCGCCGCGCGTGCTCGTCGGGCTCGACCTCACGCACGAGCTGCCGAAGGTCCACCTGCCGACCCTCGTGATCGGCGGGACGGCCGACGTCTTGACGCCGCCCTCCGAGGCGAAGCGCATGGCGCGGCTCATCCCGGGCGCGCGGCTCGAGCTGATGCGCGGCGGCGGGCACATGCTCATGCTCGAGCGCACCGACGAGCTGAATCGCCTCATCGTCGACTTCGCGCGCGAGGTCCGGGCGCGCGGACGAGCCGGTCCTGACGGCCGGGCGTCCGGGATCATGAGCGCGTCGCCGGGTTCCGAACCCGCGAGCTTCGCGTTCGTGAGCTTCGAACTCGTGGGCGTGCGGGTCGGTCACGTGACGGGCGCGGGCACCGGTGTCACGGTCGTGTTGTTCCCGTCGGGATCGGTCGGCTCGGCCGAAGTGCGCGGTGGAGCGCCCGCGACGCGAGAGATCGATCTGCTCGATCCGTCGCGCACGGTCGCGCGCGTCGACGCGATCGTGCTCGTCGGGCGGCTCCGCGTTCGGGCTCGCCACCGCGGACGGCGTGATGCGCTACCTCGCCGAGCGCGGGCAGGGATTCGCGACCGCAGGTGGGCCGGTGCCGATCGTGCCCGCCGCGTGCATCTTCGACCTCACCGGCCCGACCGACACGCGGCCGGGGGCCGACGAGGGCTACCGGGCCGCGGTCGCCGCGGCACAGGGCGGCCCGATCGAATCGGGCCGGGTCGGCGCGGGCGCGGGCGCGACGGTGGGCAAGTGGCGCGGGCGTGAGGGCGCGGTCCCGGCCGGGGTGGGCGTCGCCGCGGTCACCGTCGACGGTGTGCGGGTCGGCGCGCTCGCGGTCGTGAACGCGGTCGGCGACATCGTCGCGGCCGACGGCGCCGTCGTGGCCGGGTCGACTGCGCCCGCCGGCGTCCCCGCGTTCCCGACGTCCCAGCCCTTCGAGGAGCCGCCGGCCGGGGAAGAACGCGGGAACACGACGCTCGTGGTCGTCGTCACCGATGGCGCGCTCGACAAGGCCGCGTGCTTCCTCCTCGCGCAGAGCGCGCACGACGGGTTCGCGCTCGCGTTGCGGCCCGCGCACACGCGCTACGACGGCGACATCGCGTTCGCGGTCGCCACCGGAACCGCGGCGGACGCGGCGCCGAGCGTCGATCGTCTCCGGCTCGCCGCGACCGAGACCGCCGCCGCGGCGATTCGCGCGTCGGTGACCGGCCACTAGCATGCGCGTCTCGAACCGGGGAGTCCCGTGCGGACGCAGCGAGCCCCTCGGGCGAAGCAAGGGAGCCGTGTCGCCGTGCGGACGCAGCGAGCCCCTCGGGCGAAGCAAGGGAGCCGTGTCCGTGTCGCCGTGCGGACGCAGCGAGCCCCTCGGGCGAAGCAAGGGAGCCGTGTTCCCGTGACGGACGCAGCGAGCCCCTCGGGCGAAGCAAGGGAGCCGTGTTCCCGTGACGGACGCAGCGAGCCCCTCGGGCGAAGCAAGGGAGCCGTGTCGCCGTGATCCCTGATCCTCTCGCCGGCGACGGACGGGCCGGGTCGGCGCATCCGGCCGGTACCGCGGGCACGACGCTGGCCGACGTCGCGGGCGCGGCGTCGGTGTGCACGCTCTGCAAGCTGGCCGCGGGCCGGACCCAGGTCGTGTTCGGGGTCGGGTCGGCGTCGGCCGACCTCATGTTCGTCGGCGAGGGTCCGGGCGAGCAGGAAGACCTGCGGGGCGAGCCGTTCGTCGGGCGCGCCGGTCAGCTGCTCACGCAGTTGATCGAAGGCATCGAGCTGACCCGGGCCGACGTGTACATCGCCAACGTCGTGAAGTGCCGGCCGCCCGGCAACCGCGATCCGCAACCCGACGAGATCGAGGCGTGCGCGCCGTGGCTCGACCGCCAGCTCGACCTGATCCGGCCGCGGGTCATCGTCACGCTCGGCAACTTCGCGACGAAGCTGCTGCTGCAGACGAAGGAGGGGATCACGAAGCTGCGGGGTCAGGAGTTCGCGTTCACGCGCGCCGGGCACACCGCGGTGTTGATCCCGACGTTGCACCCGTCCGCCGTGTTGCGCTCGGGCGGCCGCGCGCTCGCAGAGTCACGCGCCGACTTCGTCCACGTGAAGCGCGTGCTCGTCGCTCCCGCTCGATGACGGCGACCACGGTGACCACCAACGGCGCGGTGCAGACCGAGGCGGTCGGGGCCGCGATCGCGCCGCTGCTGCTCGCCGGCGATCTCGTCGTGCTCAGTGGCGACCTCGGCACGGGCAAGACGACCTTCACGAAGGGTCTGGCGCGCGGCCTCGGGGTGACGCAGCGGGTCACGAGCCCGACCTTCACCATCGTGCAGGAGTACGAGGGTCGGCTACCGCTCGCGCATGTCGACGTCTATCGGCTCGAGCGGATCCAGGAGCTGCACGACTTCGGGTTCGAGGAGCTCCTCGAGGGCGGGGTGACGATCGTCGAATGGGGCGAGGCGATCGCGTCCGTGTTGCCCGGCGACCGGATCGACGTGCGCATCACCATGGTCGACGACACCGAGTCCGGTGACGAGCTCGGCGGCGACGACGGCTCCGGTGTCGACGAGCGCCGGCTCGTCGAGATCGTCGCCCGCGGCCCGGGATGGGCCGACCGCCGCGCCGACCTCGACGTCGCGCTCGGCGCGGTCGGAGCACGCTGATGCTCCTCCTGGGCATCGACACCGCGACCGCGGCGCGTGGGCGTCGTGCTCGCGAACGAGCACGGCATGCTCGGAAGGGTCGAGTTGGGCGGCACCGCGGGCTCGAGCCCGCCCCGCCACGCCGAGACGCTCGCACCCGCGATCAGGTGGTGCTGCGAACGCACGGGTATCGATCTCGGTCACGTCTCCGCGATCGCGGTCGGCATCGGTCCGGGAATGTTCACCGGGCTGCGCGTAGGTGTGACCACGGCCAAGGTGCTCGCGCAGTCGCTGCGGGTCCCGTTGATCCCGGTCCCAAGCCTCGACCTGCTCGCGTACCCGTTGCGCTACGCACACCGCCTGGTCGTCGCGACGATCGACGCGCGGCGCCACGAGCTCTATTGGGCCATGTACCTGCCGGTCCCCGGAGGCGTACAGCGTGTCTCCGAGTACGAGTTGGGGACACCGGAGGATCTCGTCGCCGACCTCGAGGCGCGCGGCGGCGACGCGCTCGTGTGCGGCGACGGATCGTTGCGCTTCGCGGAGGCGTTCGAACCGCTCGGCGGGCGGGTCGTGCTCGCCGGCGCCGCGCACTCGGCCCCGAGCCTGAGCGCGCTCGCCGAGCTTGCCGTCGCGCGCTACGAACGCGAAGACTTCTGCTCCGCGTCCGAGGTGCTGCCGATGTATCTCCGCCAGAGCGACGCCGAGCTGGCCTGGGATCGCAAGGGGCTCTGATGGCGGCCGAGCGCGAGGTGATCGACGTCGACGTCAACATCGTGCCGATGCGCCGCCGCCATCTGCGCAGCGTCGTCCGGATCGAGTCGCAGGTGTACCCGCGACCTTGGTCGCACTCCTTGTTCGTGAGCGAGCTCGCGTTGCGTGCGACGCGGTCGTACGTGGTTGCCAGGGTCGGGCGCGAGGTCGTCGGCTACGCGGGCCTCATGATGTCGGTCGGCGACGGCCACATCACCACGATCGCGGTCGATCCCGAGTGGCACCGGCACGGCATCGGCACCCGCCTCCTGCTCACGCTCGCGTACGAGGCGATCGAGCGCGACGCGACCGCGATGACGCTCGAGGTGCGGCTGTCGAACCGGGGCGCGCAGGAGATGTACAAGCGGTTCGGGTTCACGGCCGTCGGGGTGCGCAAGGGCTACTACGCCGACACCGGTGAGGACGCGCTGATCATGTGGGCGTACGAGGTGAGCGAGCCGCCGTACCGGCGGCTCCTCGCGCGGCATCGAGCGAGGCATCCGCGGCTCCACCGTCGTCGAGCGCCTCCGCGGTTGGTCGTGAGCCACCACATGGATCCTCGCCTCGCCCCGGGGGCTCGGCTCGTCCGCACGAGTGCGGGTCCTCGCGATCGAGACGTCGTGCGACGAGACCGCGGCCGCGGTGGTCGACGACGGCCGGCTCGTCCGCTCGTCGGTCGTCGCGAGCCAGGCCGACCTGCACGCGCGCTACGGCGGTGTCGTCCCCGAGATCGCGAGCCGGGCGCACGTCGAGCTGATCTGTGACGTCGTCGAGGAGTCGCTGGTCGAAGCGGGCACCTCCCTCGACGAGCTCGACGCGGTCGCGGCGGTGCGCGGTCCCGGGCTCGCGGGGGCGTTGCTCGTCGGCGTCAGCGCGGCCAAGGCGATCAGCATCGCCACCGGACCTGCCGTACGTCGGCGTGCACCACCACGAGGCGCATCTCTACGCGGCGATGATCGAGGACCCGTCGCTGGAGCCGCCGCTCGTCACGCTCATCGTGTCGGGCGGCCACACGCTCCTCGTCGCGATGGACGGTCACGGCCGCTACCGCGTGCTCGGCGAGACCGTCGACGACGCCGCGGGCGAGGCCTTCGACAAGGTCGCGCGGTTCCTCGGGCTCGGCTATCCGGGCGGTCCGGCGATCGACCGGCTCGCGGTCGAGGGCGATCCCGAGGCGATCCGGTTCCCGCGCCCGATGCGCAACGAGGGCCACGACTTCTCCTTCTCGGGTCTCAAGACCGCGGTCGTGCAGTACGTGCGCAAGCATCCCGACGTCGAGGTCGCCGACGTCGCCGCCTCGTTCCAGGCCGCGATCGTCGACGTCCTGGTCGAAAAGCTGCAGGGGGCCGCGCTCGACACCGGGATCACGACCGTGGTCGCCGGGGGAGGGGTCGCTGCGAACTCGGCGCTGCGCGCCCGCCTCGTCGATCTCGGCGCCACGGGCGAGGTGCGGGTCGTGCTGCCGAGCATCGACCTCTGCACCGACAACGCCGCGATGGTCGGCGCCGTGGCCGCCTACCGCCTGGCCGCGGACGGCCCGACCCCGCTCGAGGCGCCGGTCGTGCCCAACCTCCGGCTTGTCTGATCGCGGCGCCCTTGGTACGGTTAGCACTCGAACCCGGCGAGTGCTAACCGGCGAGCTCACCAAGGCCAGCCGCGTTCGCACGCCCCGTACACCCCGCTTGAGCTCGAATCGCTAGCTCGAATCTCGAATATGGAGGCGCACTGATGAACCTGCAGCCGTTGGAGGACCGAATCGTCGTCCGGCCCGCAGAGGCCGAGGAGACGACCCACAGCGGCCTCGTCATCCCCGACACCGCGAAGGAGAAGCCCCAGCAGGGCGAAGTCCTCGCGATCGGTCCCGGCCGCCGCGCCGAGAACAGTGGCGAGCTCGTCCCGATCGACCTCACGGTCGGCGACACCGTCGTCTACTCGAAGTACGGCGGCACCGAGATCACCGTCGACGGCGAGGACCTCCTCATCCTCAGCTCGCGTGACGTGCTCGCGAAGCAGACGGGCTCCAAGAAGAAGTAAGCCCGCTTCCCGAGGGAAGTTTCGTGTCAGTGTCGTTCAGCAGGCCGCGGATCTACTCCGCGGCCTGCTTCTTTGCCCACTTGTAGTCGGCCTTGCCGTTCGGGCCGCGCACGACCTCGTCGGCGAAGACGAACCGGCGCGGCCGCTTGAACCGGGCGAGCGGCTCGAGGGCCGCGGTGAGCTCCTCGGTCGTCGCCTCCTCGCCGGGCCGGAGCGACAGGACCGCGACGACCGCCTCGCCGAAACGGTCGTCGGGCACACCGACGACGAGGCAGTCGGCAACGGCGGGATGCACCTTCACCGCCTCTTCGACCTCCTCGGGGAAGATCTTCTCGCCGCCCGAGTTGATGACGACCGAGCCGCGGCCGAGCAGCGTGATCGTGCCGTCGGCCTCGACGCTCGCGAAGTCGCCGGGGACCGACCAGCGCGCGCCGTCGATGGTGAGGAACGTCGCGTCCGACTTGTCGGGATCCTTGTAGTAGCCGACCGGGATGTACCCGCCGACCGCGAGCCGGCCGACCTCGCCCGAGCCCGGCGTCGACCTCCCGGCCCTGTAGGTCGAAGACCTTCGTGCTCGTGCCGATCGTGAACTTCGCCGTCTTCTGCTCGGAGCCGGGGGCGCTGATCGAGCCCGCGAACCCGACGCCCTCGCTCGATCCCAGCGAGTCGAGGCAGATGAACTTGCCCCGCTGCATGAGGGCGTGCTTCACCTCGGACGACCACATCACGCCCGAGCTGATGATCAGCTGCAGCGACGAGATGTCGTACGGCGTCGCCCTTCGCCTCGGCCTCTTCGAGCGCGCGCAGCATCGGCTTGGCGAACGCGTCGCCGACGATCGCCATCTGGGTGACGCGCTCGCGCTGCACGGTCGCCCACAGCTCGTCGGGATCGAAGTGGCGGCCCGACGAGCGTGCAGATCGAGGAACCGACGAAGAGCGCCTGGAAGGTCGTGAACGCCGCCGGTGCCGTGCATCAGCGGCGACGCGGGCAGGTGCACGCGGTTCGCACCTGCGTCGACGAGCGCCTTCGCGACCGGCCCGACCTCGGCCATGGTCTCGGGCCGGGCCTGCCCGACGAGCGGGTACACGCCGTCGCCGAGGACGCCGAACAGGTCGTCGGTGCGCCACATCACGCCCTTCGGCATGCCGGTCGTGCCGCCGGTGTACAGGAAGTAGAGGTCGTCGGCGCTGCGCTCGATCCGTTCCATCGGATCGTGCGCGTGCGAGGAGCTCCTCGTACTCGACCGCGAACTCCTGGTGCGGTGAGCCGTCGTCGACCTGGATCCAGATCTTCACCTTCGGCGCCCGGTCGCGGATCTTGGCGACGTGGTCGCCGAGCGATCCGTGGAACAGCAGCGCCTCGGCGTCGGAGTTGTCGAGGAGGTAGACGAGCTCGTCCTCGAGGTAGCGGTAGTTCACGTTGGCGGGGACGCCGCGCATCTTGAACGTGCCGTACAGCGCCTCGGTGTACTCGTTGCAGTTGTAGAGATACGAGGCGACCTTCGAGCCGGGCCGCAGCCCTGCCGCGGTGAACGCGGCCGCGATCCGTGCCGCGCGCTCGTCGAAGGCGCGCCAGGTCACGCGGCGGTCGCCCTGGATGAGCGCGACGCGGTCCGGCAGGGCGTCGCACACCGATTCGAACGCGGTCGCGAGGTTCCACGCCCCGGGTGCGGGAGAAGCGGCAGTATCCATAGGACCGGGAGTTTCGCACGGCGTCGGTACGATCGTCATTGTGGCGACGCGACGCGGCGGGCAGCAGCGCATTCCCCGCCCGCAGTCGTTCCGCCCCGGCGGACCGCCCCGTGTGGTCGGCGCTCGCGGCGGAGCGCCGCCGCATCCCGCTCGCCGAGATCCGCCGCCGCCTCGCCGACATGCCGCCTGCCGTCGAGCGGGGCCCGAACGTGGAGGGGAGCCGGGCCGCGGCCGTGCTGGTGCCGCTCTACGAGCTCGACGGCGAGACGAGGGTCGTGCTCATCAAGCGGCCCGAGACCATGTCGTCGCACCGGGGTGAGATCGCGTTCCCGGGCGGCAAGTTCGACGACGGCGTCGACGCCGATCTGCGGGCGACGGCGTTGCGCGAGGCCCACGAGGAGGTCGGGCTCGACCCCGCCTCGGTCGAGGTCGTCGCCCGGCTCGACGGCATCGGCACCGTCGCGACCCGGTTCACGATCACCCCGTTCGTCGGGCTGCTCGCCGCGCGGCCCGGTGCTCACGCCGAGCCCGGGCGAGGTGGTGCGGATCCTCGAGGTCCCCCTGTCGGAGCTGCTCGATCCCGAGGTGTACCGCGAGGAGCACTGGGACACGCGTGCCGGCGAGGGCGGCCGCTCCGACTTCGACGTGCACTTCTACGACCTCGAGGACGAGACGGTGTGGGGCGCCACCGCCCGCATCCTGACGTCGTTCCTCGCCCATCTCGTCGGCGGGCACGCGGTAGTCACCCCGCGGCGCCGACCACCAGCCTCACTCGTCCTCGCGCCGAAAGCTCATCGCTCGCCGCGCGGCCCCTCGTCGCGTCACGGGTTCCGGTCGAGAGCTGGATATCCTTTGAAATTCGGAGTTGCGACGACGGCGGAGGCACCGTGGAAGTTGAGATCGGGATCGGAAAGTCGGGTCGCCGGGCGTACGGGTTCGACGACATCGCGATCGTGCCGAGCCGCCGCACGCGCGATCCCGAGGACGTCGACATCTCGTGGGAGGTCGACGCGTACAAGTTCGAGCTGCCGATGATGGCGGCGGCGATGGACGGCGTCGTCTCACCCGCCACCGCGATCGAGATCGGCCGGCTCGGCGGTCTCGCGTGCCTCAACCTCGAGGGCATCTGGACGCGCTACGAGGATCCCGAGTCGGTGTTCGAGGAGATCGCCGCGTTGCCGCCCGAGAAGGCGACGCGCCGCATGCAGGAGCTCTACGACGAGCCGATCAAGGACGAGCTCATCTCGCAGCGCATCGCGGGAGTCAAGGCGGGCGGCGATCATCGCGCGCCGCGTCGCTCACGCCGCAGCGAGTCGAGCAGTACGCGAAGCACGTGCTCGACGCCGAGCTCGACGTGCTCGTCATCCAGGGCACGGTCGTCTCCGCCGAGCACGTCTCGCACGATCCCGCAGCGCCAGCCGCTCAACTTGAAGAAGTTCATCCGCGAGTTCGAGCTCCCGGTGATCGTCGGCGGGTGCGCGTCGTACTCCACCGCGCTGCACCTCATGCGCACCGGTGCAGTCGGCGTGCTCGTCGGTGTCGGGCCGGGTCACGCGTGCACGAGCCGCGGCGTGCTCGGCATCGGTGTGCCGCAGGCCACCGCGATCGCCGACGCCGCGGGTGCGCGCATCCGCCACCTCGACGAGACCGGCGTCTACGTGCACGTCATCGCCGACGGCGGCATGTCGACCGGTGGCGACATCGCCAAGGCGATCGCGTGCGGCGCCGACGCGGTGATGATCGGATCGCCGCTCGCGACTGCGTACGAGGCGCCGGGCCGCGGCTACCACTGGGGCATGGCCACGTTCCACCCCACGCTGCCGCGCGGCGCGCGCGTGTTCGCCGGGCAGAAGGCGACGCTCGAGGAGATCCTCGTCGGCCCCGCGCACGAGAACGACGGCACGCTCAACCTCTTCGGCGCGCTGCGCACCTCGATGGCCACCACCGGCTACGAGACGGTGAAGGAATTCCAGAAGGCCGAAGTGATGGTCGCGCCCGCGTTGAAGACCGAAGGCAAGTCGCTGCAGCGCGCGCAGGGCATCGGCATGGCTTGATGGTGACGGTCCCGGCGGCGAGCGCGCATCCATGAGCGACTCGCCCGACCTCGTCCTCGTCGTCGACTTCGGGGCCCAGTACGCGCAGCTGATCGCTCGGCGTGTGCGCGAGGTGCACGTCTACAGCGAGATCGTTTCCGCGATCGATGCCGGTCGCGGAGATGCTCGCTCGCAAGCCCAAGGCGATCATCCTCTCGGGCGGTCCCGCGTCGGTGCACGTGCCCGGCGCGCCGGGCATCGATCCCGCGATCTACGACGCGGGCGTCCCGCTGCTCGGCATCTGTTACGGCGCGCAGCTCGTCGCCCGCGACCTCGGCGGCGACCGTCGCGAAGACCGGGCCAGGGCGAGTACGGCCGCACCGAGCTCGCACGTCGAAGGCTCGTCGCTGTTGTTCGGCGAGCTGCCGGTCGACGAGATCGTGTGGATGAGCCACGGCGACTCCATCACCGAAGCGCCGCCCGGCTTCACCGTGACCGCCCGCACCGAAGCGGTGCCGGCGGCCGGGCTCGAAGACCGCGACCGCGGCATCTACGCGGTGCAGTTCCATCCCGAGGTCGCGCACACCGAGCACGGCATGGAGATCCTCAAGGCGTTCCTCTTCGACGCCGCCGGCTGCCGGCCCACGTGGACGAACGTCTCGATCATCGAGCACGCGGTCGCCGAGATCCGCGCCCAGGTCGGGACCGAGCGCGTGATCTGCGGGCTGTCGGGCGGGGTCGACTCCGCGGTCGCGGCCGCGCTCGTGCACAAGGCGATCGGCGACCAGCTCGTCTGCGTCTTCGTCGACACCGGCCTGCTGCGCCTCGGCGAGGCCGAACAGGTCGAGGAGACGTTCCGCGAGCAGTTCGAGGTCGAGCTCGTGCACGTGAAGGCGCAGGACCGGTTCCTCGACGCGCTCGACGACGTCATCGATCCCGAACGCAAGCGCAAGACGATCGGCGAGCTCTTCATCCGCGTGTTCGAGGAAGCCGCGCAGGATCTCGGCGACGCGCGCTTCTTCGTGCAGGGAACGCTGTATCCCGACATCGTCGAGTCGGGCGGCGGCGACAACGCGAACATCAAGAGCCACCACAACGTCGGCGGCCTTCCCGACGACATGGACTTCGAGCTGGTCGAGCCGCTGCGCCACGCTGTTCAAGGACGAGGTGCGCGCGGTCGGCGAGGAGCTCGGGCTGCCCGAGGAGATCGTGTGGCGCCAACCGTTCCCCGGGCCCGGGCTCGCGGTGCGCATCATCGGCACGATCACGCCGCGAGCGGGTCGAGATCCTGCAGCAGGCCGACGCGGTCGTGGTCGAGGAGATCCGCCGGGCCGGCCTCTACCGCGAGATCTGGCAGAGCTTTGCGGTGCTTCCCGCGGTCAAGACGGTCGGGGTGATGGGCGACGACCGCACGTACGCGTACCCGATCGTGCTGCGGGCGGTGACCTCCGACGACGCGATGACCGCCGACTGGGCCCGTCTGCCCTACGAGGTGCTCGAGCGGATCTCGTCGCGGATCATCAACGAGGTTCCCGGTGTGAACCGTGTGGCCTACGACATCACGTCGAAGCCGCCCGGAACGATCGAGTGGGAGTGAGCCCCGGGCGAATGAGAACGACCCGGAGGCCGCGAGTGGGAATGAGCCCCCCGGGCGAATGAGAACGACCCAGAGGCATCGAGTGGGAATGAGCCCCCCGGGCGAATGAGAACGACCCGGAGGCATCGAGTGGGAATGAGCCCCCCGGGCGAATGAGAACGACCCGGAGGCATCGAGTGGGAATGAGCCCCCCGGGCGAATGAGAACGACCCAGAGGCCGCGAGTGGGAATGAGCCCCCCGGGCGAATGAGAACGACCCGGAGGCCGCGAGTGGGAATGAGCCCCGGGTCGAACGACTCTTATCCCGGGCCGGGTTCGCTTCCCGGGCGACGCCGGTGGAAAATACCGTCAGGAATTCGGGACGACGGCACGACACGAGGGGAATCCTGATGGACGCGGCACTCAACGAGACGGCCCGGGCACTGGTTGCACCGGGCAAGGGCATCCTCGCCGCCGACGAGAGCAGCGGCACGATCAAGAAGCGGTTCGACTCGATCGGCTGCGAGTCGACCGAGGACCGGCGGCGCGCGTACCGCGAGATGCTGTTCACGACCACCGGCGCGGGCGACCACGTCAGCGGCGTGATCCTCTTCGACGAGACGATCCGCCAGAGCGCGTCCGACGGGCGACCGCTCCCGAAGATCCTCGAGTCGCAGGGCATCATCCCCGGCATCAAGGTCGACAAGGGCACGACCAAGCTGGCCAAGTCGCCCGACGAGCTCGTCACCGACGGCCTCGACGGTCTGCGGGCGCGCCTCGTCGAGTACCGCGACCTCGGCGCGCGGTTCGCGAAGTGGCGCGCGGTCATCACGATCGGTGCGCACATCCCGTCGAGGCTGTGCCTCGACGTCAACGCTGCACGCGCTCGCGCGTTACGCCGCGCTGTGCCAGGACGAGGGCATCGTGCCGATCGTCGAGCCCGAGGTGCTGATGGACGGCGACCACTCGATCGAGCGTTGCTACCAGGTGACCACCGACACGCTGCACGCGTGTGTTCGACGCGCTCTACGCGCAGCGCGTCGAGCTCACGGGCATGTTGCTCAAGCCGAACATGGTGCTGCCCGGGAAAGGGCCACGCGAGCTACCCGGTGTCGCCCGACGTCGTCGCCGACGCGACGCTGTCGTGCTTCCGGGCGACGGTTCCCGCGGCGGTGCCCGGCATCGTGTTCCTGTCCGGCGGCCAGGGCGACGAGGAGGCGACCGCGAACCTCAACGCGATGAACGCAAGGGCCCGAACCCGTGGCGCCTGTCGTTCTCGTACGGTCGCGCGCTGCAGCACGCTTCGCTCAACGCCTGGAAGGGCGACGACGCGAACCTGGGGGCCGGTCAGGCCGCGTTCCTGCACCGCGCGAACATGAACGGTCTCGCCACCGCGGGCACGTACACGCCCGACCGAGAGAAGGCGGCGTCGTAAGGCAACGTCACCGCCGTGCGCGCGCTGGTGCAACGGGTCGCCGACGCGCGAGTCACGGTCGACGGTGAGGTCGTCGGTGCGATCGGGGCGGGTCTCTGTGTCCTCGTCGGCGTCACCCACGACGACGACGAGGCCCGCGCCGCGAAGCTCGCGGCGAAGGTCGCGAACCTGCGCATCTTCGACGACGACTCGGGCGCCATGAACCGTTCGCTGCTCGACACCGCGGGCGCCGCGCTGGTGGTGAGCCAGTTCACGCTCTACGGCGACGCGGCGCGCGGCCGGCGCCCGAGTTGGGTCGCGGCGGCACGTCCGGAGGTCGCGGAGCCGTTGATCGACGCGTTCGTGCGCGACCTGACGGCGCTCGGAGTCCCGGTCGCGACCGGGCGCTTCCGCGCCGACATGCGGGTGGCGCTCGTGAACGACGGTCCGGTCACCCTCTTGGTCGAGATCCCCTAGCGCACACGACACGCTTGTAATTCGCCGCCGGTACCATGCAGGGGTCATGGTCGACACGGAGACGCCCAGCCCGGAGCCCGTCCGGCCCCGCCGCAGCCTCGATCTCTCGGGGCTGAATCCCGCCCAGTACGAGGCCGTGACGCTCCCGGCCGGACCGGTGCTCGTCATCGCGGGCGCGGGCTCGGGCAAGACCCGAGTGCTGACGCACCGGCTCGCGTACCTCGTGGCCGAGCTCGGGCGCGTCGCCGTTCGAGATCCTCGCGATCACGTTCACGAACAAGGCCGCGGGCGAGATGCGCGACCGCGTCGCGCAGCTGCTCGGACCGGTCGGCCACCGCATGTGGGTCTCGACCTTCCACGCCGCCTGCTCTCGCATCCTGCGCCGGGAGGCGTCGCTGCTCGGCTACCGGTCGAGCTTCACGATCTACGACCAGGCCGACGCCACCCGTCTCACCGACTGGGTGCGCCGCGACCTCAACCTCGATCCGAAGCGGTTCCCGGCCCGTCAGCTCCACGGCCAGATCAGCGCACTGAAGAACGAGCTGATCCTGCCGGCGGAGTACGCGCAGACCGCGGTCGGGCCCGCCGAGCGGCGCGTCGCCGAGATCTACACGGAGTACCAGCGGCGGCTCGCCGAGGCGTCCGCCGTCGACTTCGACGACCTGCTCGTGCTCACCGTCCGCCTGCTCCGCGAGCACCCCGAGGTGCTGTTCCGGTACCAGCAACGGTTCCGGCACATCCTCGTCGACGAGTTCCAGGACACGAACGCGGCGCAGTGGGAGATCGTGCGCCTGCTCGCGCTGGAGCACCGCAGCATCATGGTCGTCGGCGACGACGCGCAGAGCGTCTACCGGTTCCGGGGCGCCGACTTCCGCAACCTCTTGAAGTTCGAGGACTCGTTCCCCGACGCCACCATCGTGGTGCTCGACCAGAACTACCGGTCGACGCAGCGCATCCTCGAAGCCGCGAACGCGGTGATCGCGAACAACGCGTCGACGCGCAAGAAGCACCTCTGGACCGACAAGGGCCTCGGCGAGCAGATCGTCCGCTACCAGGGCGACGACGAGCACGACGAGGCCGCGTTCGTCGTGCGCGAGATCCATCGCCTCGTCGACGCGGCCGAGTACCGCTACGGCGACGTCGCGGTCTTCTACCGCACGAACGCGCAGAGCCGCGTGCTCGAGGAGTCGCTGGTCCGCTCGGGGGTGCCGTACCGCGTGTTCGGCGGCGTGAAGTTCTACGACCGGCGCGAGATCAAGGACGCGCTCGCGTACCTGCGCGCGCTCGTGAACCCCGACGACGAGGTGTCGTGGAAGCGCGTCGTCAACACGCCGCGGCGCGGCGTCGGCGACACGTCGATCGCCAAGCTCGACGCGTACGCGCAGGGCGCGGGCCTCACCTTCCAGGCCGCGGCGAGCGAGGCGGCCGCCGCGGGCGTGAGCGGGAAGGCGCTGGGTGGGCTGCGTGATCTCCTCGATCTGATCGAGGAGGTCGAAGGATGCCGCGTCGGGCGGCGTGGGCTCGACGCTCGAAGCCGTGCTGACGAAGAGCGGCTATCTCGCCGAGCTCGAGGCCGAGCGTTCGGTGGAGTCACACGGCCGGATCGAGAACCTGCAAGAGCTCGTGGGATCGGCCCGCATGTTCGACGAGCAGGTCGAGCGGGGCGAGGTCGGCGGGCTCGCCGCGATCGGCGGCGTCGGGGTCGGCGAGACGGGCTCGGTGACCGGCGGCCCGGACGGTCTTGCACGCGTGCAGGCGTTCCTGGAGGCGATCTCGCTCGTCACCGACCTCGACGAGAACGATCCCGAGGCAAGCTCGGTCACGCTGATGACGCTGCATTCCGCGAAGGGGCTCGAGTACCCGGTGGTGTTCCTGATCGGGCTCGAGGACGGCGTGTTCCCGCACGTGCGCAGCCTGGGCGATCCCGACGAGCTCGAAGAGGAGCGGCGGCTCTGTTACGTCGGGCTGACCCGGGCCGAGGAACGGCTGTACCTGTGCCACGCGTGGAGCCGCATGATGTTCGGCTCCACCGACTACCGGCCGCCGAGTCGTTTCCTCGACGAGATCCCGCCCGAGCTGATCGCGTCGGGCGGCGACGACAAACCGGGCCGTCACCGTCGAGGCGGCGGCGGTGACGGCGGCAACCGGGGGAGTGGGCTCGGCGCGCACCGCGAGGCGGTCGTCGCGGCCGCGATGCGGCGCGACAACGAGCAGCCGATGGGGCGCGCGGCGCCGAGCAACTCGGGCTGCGGGTCGGCGACGACGTGCACCACGACAAGTTCGGTGACGGCGTGATCGTCGACATCACGGGCTCCGGCGACAAGGCGGAGGCGCGTGTGCGCTTCGTCGACGTCGGCGAGAAGACCTTGCTCCTCTCGTGGGCGCCGCTCGCCCGCGTCTCTGCGTAGCGAACTATCTAATGCGTTCGACCTTCGGGTAGCGGTAGCTCCCGTGGAGCGCTCGTCGTGCGGCCCGGCGCTTCGGCGTGCTACGGAGAGGTCGAAGTAGTCGTCGAAGTAGTCGTCGACGTCGTCGTCGAGGCGCCGGGCGGGAGGAGGTCGATCACGACGGAGTCGGTCTGTCCGACGGTCTGGATGCTGACGGGGTACATGGCCAGCGTCTCGACACCAACCGTCTGATCGCCGCACTGCCAGTGATCGCGCTTCAGCTGTAGCGCGCAGTCCTGCGGCTGGTTGACCTTGTACGCGACGATGTTGCCGTCGGCGAGCGCGAGCCAGAACCCGCAACCGGCGCCGCCGGTTTGGAAGTACGGCCCGCCGTCTTGGAGGGTCTGGCGCACCTCGGTCGCGCTGCCGATGTTGAGTCGGCCGCACACGACGCTGCCCTTGCTGCGCGTCGCGACGAAGACGCCACCCGCGACGAAGAAGCCCGCCAGCAACACGCCCACGGTGGCTCCGACGATCAGCTTGATGTCCGAACTACGGGCACGAGAGGTGGCCACTGGTGGTCCTTGGCTATGGTGAGCCGATGCTGCGACGCTACCGCGTCGTCATCGCCAAGCCCGGGCTGGACGGACACGATCGGGGGGCCAAAGTGATCGCACGGGCCCTGCGCGACGCAGGGTTCGAGGTCGTGTACACCGGTCTGTTCCAGACGGCCGAGCTCGTGGCGGAGGCGGCACTCGAGGAAGACGCCGACGCGGTCGGGCTGTCGGTGCTCTCGGGCGCGCACATGACACTCATCCCGAAGGTCATCGACGAGCTGCGCGCTCGCGACCTCGACGACGTCCTGGTGTTCGCGGGCGGCATCATCCCCGACGAGGACCGCCCCGCGTTGGCTTCGGCGGGCGTCGCTGCGGTATTCACTCCGGGCGCGCCATTCGGCGAGATCGTCGATTGGCTCGAGACAACGCTGGACTCGCACACCTCACTCGAACGTACGCAGGAGTAGTTCGTGGATCTCTTCGAATATCAAGGCAAGCAGCTGTTCGCGCGCTACGGCATCCCCGTGTCCGCGGGTGACGTGGCGTCGACGGTCGACGAGGCCGTCCGGGCGGCCGACGGCGCGGGCTACCCCGTCGTCGTCAAGGCCCAGGTGCAGGTCGGCGGGCGCGGCAAGGCGGGCGGCATCAAGCTCGCAGAGAACGCCGACGAGGTGCGCACGCACGCCGGCAACATTCTCGGCATGGACATCAAGGGCCATGTCGTGCAGCGGGTGTGGGTCGAGCACGCGTCCGACATCGCCGAGGAGTACTACGCGTCGTTCACCCTCGACCGCAGCGCCAAGAAGTACCTGGGCATGCTCGAGCGCGCAGGGCGGGGTGGAGATCGAGACGGTCGCCGAGGAGAACCCCGATGCGATCGCCCGCATCACGATCGATCCCGTCGACGGGCTCGACGAGGCGACCTGCCGTGCGTGGGTGGAACAGGCCACGTTGAACCCGGCCGCGACCGACGGTGCGGTCGACATCTTGTTGAAGTTGTTCACCGCGTACATCGACGGCGACGCCGACCTCGTCGAGATAAACCCGCTGATCCTCACGCCCGAGGGCAAGGTGCACGCCCTCGACGCGAAGGTGTCGCTCGACGAGAACGCCAAGTTCCGCCATCCCGAATGGGACGAGCTCGTCGGGTTCGAGAAGACCGACGCGCGCGAGTTCGAAGCGGCTGAGAAGGGCCTGCAGTACGTCGGGCTCGAAGGGACCGTCGGGGTCATCGCCAACGGCGCCGGGCTCGCGATGGCTACGTGCGACATCGTGCACGAGGTGGGCGGCCGCCCCGCGAACTTCCTCGACATCGGCGGCGGCGCGAGCGCGCAGGTGATGGCGGACGCGCTCGAGGTGATCAACAATGATCCGTCGGTGCGTTCGATCTTCATCAACATCTTCGGTGGGATCACCAAGGGTGAGGAAGTGGCGAACGGGATCGTGCAGGCACTCGAGCAGGTGTCGATCGCGTCGCCGATCGTGATCCGGCTCGACGGCACGAACGCCGAGCAGGGTCGCGAGATTCTCGCGGGCTACGAATCGGATCGGCTCGTGAGCAAACCGACGATGGTGGAGGCCGCTCGTACGGCCGTGGAGATGGCGGAGGCCGCGAAGTGAGCATCTTGGTGAACGCCGACACGAAGGTGATCGTGCAGGGCATCACCGGCGGCCAGGGTCGCTTCTACGCGTTGCGCAACCGCGCGTACGGCACCAAGGTCGTGGGCGGCGTGAGCCCGAAGAAGGCCGGCACCGATGTCGAGGGCATCCCGGTGTTCGCGTCGGTGGCCGACGCGGTACGTGAGACCGGGGCGACAGCGACGATGGTGATCGTGCCCGCGGCCGGGGCCGCGGGCGCGGTGCTCGAAGCCGCCGAAGCCGGGCTCGAGTTGATCGTCGCCGTGACCGAGGGCATCCCGGTGCACGACGAGGCCCGCTTCTACAACCAGGTGGCGCGCGACTTCCCGTCGTCGCGGATCCTCGGCCCGAACTGCCCGGGCCTGCTCACGGTGGGCGAGTGCAACATCGGGTTCATCCCCGCCGAGGTGGCGAAGCCGGGCGGGCCGGTCGGGATCGTCTCCCGTTCGGGCACGCTCACGTATCAGGCGCTGAACGAGCTGGCCCAGAAGGGCATCGGTGTGACCACGTGCGTCGGCATCGGCGGCGACCCCGTGCCCGGGACGAGCTTCATCGACTGCCTCTCGCTGTTCGAAGCGGATCCCGACACCAAGGCCGTCATCATGTTCGGCGAGATCGGCGGGTCCGCCGAGGAGGAGGCGGCCGACTTCATCAGTACGAAGATGTCGAAGCCGGTCGTCAGCTACATCGCCGGCGTGACCGCGCCGCCCGGCAAGAAGATGGGCCACGCCGGTGCGATCGTCTCGGGCTCGAAGGGCACCGCCCAGGCCAAGATGGAGGCTCTGCAAGCCGCGGGCGTGCGGGTCGCGACGAACCCGACTGCCGCCGGCGAGCTCATGGCCGAGGTCGTCCGCGGCCTGTAGCCGGATCTTCCCGAGCCGCCTCCGGGTGCCGGGACTCAAGTGATCGAGGACGTACACGCCGCGCTCGACCCGCCGCGCCCGGCCCGAGACCGTCTCGTACCCGAGTGCGTCGGCGAGCCGTTTGACCGGGTGCCGAGAGGCGATCGCGTAGCCGTTCAGGTGCAACGCGCGATGGATCTCGACGAGCGTCATCGGCCGGCGTTCCGGGCGAGAACGGCCAGCACGGTCGAGCGGAGGTGCTTGCCGACGAGCGGGTGTGCGTTCGGTGCGATCGGTGGAATCGGCGGAGGACCGCCGCGACGCGTGACGCGGAAGCCGTGCACGATGTCCTTGGGATCGACGCGCGGCCACAGCACGACGCGCATCTCGGCGAGTCCGGTGCGGACCTCGGCGAGCTGCCCGGAGAGCGCCTGCTGCTGCGCGTCGAGCGCATCGGCCCGAGCGAGCAGGGCGGCGATCTCGGCGAGGAAGACGGCGGATTCTTCGCGGCCGCGCGGCAGCTTTCGATAGCGGGTCGGATAGCGAATGGCGGGCACGAGCGAACTCCCCGGAGCAAAGCATCACGTCGACGGGGGAAGCCCTGCGCCGCAACGACGGAACACCGCCGCCCGCCACCTTGCGCCGCACCCTAGCGAAACCCGTATTGACGAATCTTTCGAAGAATCGCCGACAGGGCGCGCGCGGTCTGGGTGGGCGGGGCGGTCGGTATGGGCGCGGCGGGTCAGGTAGATGCGGGCGGCCAGGGTGGCGGTGACGGCGCGGGTGACCAGGCCGGTGCGGGGTCGAACGTCGGCGGGGCCGGGGGCGGGGACGGGGGCGGGGACGGGGGCGGGGGCGGTGCGGACGCCGGCGGCACCGCGGGGCGGCGCAACAACTGCGCAACGATGAACCCGGTCGCGACCAATCCGACGCCGAACGACATCACGATCAGACCCGGGCCGGCGAGCTTGAGATTGTTGCCGCTGTTGACCCGGGAGATGTGCGACAGCGTCCGAGCGCGACGATCAGCGCCCCCAACGACGCGGTGACGCCTCCCGCCCAGGTCGTGAACCGTCGCCGCGTGCGGTCGCCGACCACGCCGATGCCGAGCCCGACGGCGAAGGTCAAGAGCCCCCCGACCCATGCGTGGTGCGACGCGTTCCCGAGGCTCTGCGCGCCCGTCGTCAACGCGACGAATCCAGGGATCACGAACGCCGTTGCCAGGCCGTGCCAGCGGGCCCGGTCCAGCAGGAAGAGCGCGCCCAGATACCCGATTCCGAACAGCAACGACACCACGCCGATCTCGACCGACTTGTCCTGCGTCGCTCCCGCGATCGGCGAGATCGGGCTCACGTTCGGGATCGGCGATCCCCCGAACAACGGCGTCTGGGTCTGCTCGCAGCGGCCGGCATCGGCGGAGTCACTGCGCGTGTTCCCGCACGTCGCCGCGAACTGGGAGAAGTCGCTCCCGGCCGGCGCCTCGCCGTACAGGGAGTCGCAGGAGGCGCCGTCCCCGAAGTCGCACTCCTGCGCGAGGTCGTACAGCGGGTCGCTCGGGTCGAGGTCGCCGAGCTGGACCGCCGCGCGCGGCTGCGTGAGCCGCTCCAGGCTGAACAGTGTGTGCGCGGGTGGTGACGGAACCGGGTGCGCGGAGTACGCACCCGTGCCCCCGACTTCGCCGAGGATCCACAGCCACAGGAGCAGTGCTGCGGCCGCGACGAAGATCGTGCGCCCCCGCGAGCGCGGCACCACGAACGCCACGAGCCAAGCCGCGATCGTCAGCACGAGGAAGGGCCGGACGTCGCCGAAGCTGTGTGCACCCGGCAACAGCCACCATCCGAGCGCGCCGGGGACCCCGAGCGCGATCGCGGCGATCCCCGCCGGATGGGTATCGGGCCCGAGCAGCGCGAGTGCCAGGTAGCCGGCCACGACCAGCGCCGCGAACAGCCCTGCCTCGGCCAGGTGCCCCGACGAGTCGGCGCGCATGTCGACCGTTATCAGCAACACCCCGAGGGCGACGGCCGCTCCGCCCGACGCGGTGACCGCGGCGGCGAGTGTCGGTTCACCCCGAGCACGTACGTGCTCGTCCAGGCGCATGGCATCCGATCAGATCGCGGGGTTTGGCTTCTCCTGCATCCGCAGCACCGCACCCACCAGCAATGCGACCGCCGCGATGAGCATCAAGAAGAGCCCGATGCCCTTGTCGAGCGGGCTCGTGCTCTGGATCAGGAATGCCAGCATCATCATCGTGGCCTGGAAGCCGAGCACGAGGTGGATCTGGTTCCACGTGAGCCCGAGCACCTTCTCCGGCAGCTTGACCTGGGGCGCGAACCCGACGACCGCGACGTGTGCGGCCATGACGATGCCGATCAGCGCCGGGATCGTCGCGATCAGGAAGAAATGGCTGCTCCACGCGCTGTAGGAGTGCGAGCCGCCGCCGAATTTCACCCCGCCCGAGTTGAACGACGGGATCGAGATCTTGTTGAAGGCGAGGAACGAGGCGATGAGCATCACCACGCCGGCCACGAGGATCACGATGTTTGCGGTCGAGAGCTTGAGCTTGTCCATTGGTACCGTCCCCTCAGCCGATCGCGCCGGTGTTGCGTTCCCGCTGGAGCAGCACGGCTCCGACGACGAGAGCGATTCCGCCGAGGATCTCGAACCACATGCCGATCTGCTTGTCGCCGTAGTCGGTCAACAACCAGCCGATCGCCATCAGGGCCGACATGGCTCCGAGCGCGAGATGGATCTGCTCCCAGGTGAAGCCGAGCACCTCCGCGGGCAGCTTCACCGACGCGAACTTGGTGAGGGCGATCTGCAGCGCCATGATCACGCCGTACAGAGGCAACAGCGTGGCGATCGGGAAGAGCCCGGATCCCCACGCACTGCGGTTGCCCGCGAAGTGCAAGAACGAGAAGATGAGCATGACCGCACCCGCGGCCATGATCGTGATCTCTCCGGGCGTGGGCGATTGCCGATCAGCCATGGAACCTCTCCCTCGTGTACAGGGAAGTGAAACATCTTTCCGGGCGTTACCTGGGGATTTCCGGGGAAAAGATGCATGCGACGGCGCGGGATAGGGTGCCGGTCATGCGGGTCGGAGTCCTGGCATCGGGAAGCGGCACCATCCTCGGTGCGCTCCTCCGGCGACAGCTTCCGATCGTCGCCCTTGTTGTCGACAGGCCGTGCGGCGCGCTTGAGATCGCCCGGAAACACGGTGTGGCGGCCGAACTGGTGGAGCGGACCGACTTCGGCCCCACCTTCGATCGGGTCGCCTACACCCACGACGTCGTCGACGTGCTCCAGCGCCACGAAGTCGATCTGGTCGCGATTGCCGGCTTCGGGACGATCCTGTCGAAGCCGTTCGTCGACGCCTACGGAGGCCGGGCCGTCAACACCCACCCGGCGCTCCTCCCCTCGTTCAAGGGCTGGCACGCGGTGCGGGAGGCGCTCGAGTTCGGCGTGAAGGTCACCGGCCCGACCGTGCACCTCGTCACCGAGGACGTCGACTCGGGGCCGATCCTCGCGCAGGAAGCCGTGCCCGTCCTCGACGACGACACCGAGGAGACGTTGCACGAACGCATCAAGGAAGTCGAACGCCGCTTGTACCCGGACGTCATCGAGAGGCTCGTGAAAGCGAAGGCATGACCACATTGACCACCACGAAGATCAAGCGCGCGCTCCTCTCCGTCTACGACAAGACGGGACTCGTCGACCTCGCCAAGGGGTTGCACGAGCTCGGCGTCGAGCTGGTGTCGTCGGGCGGTTCGGCGACGGCGCTGACCGAAGCCGGCATCCCGGTCACGCGCGTCGAAGACGTCACCGGCTCACCCGAGATGCTCGACGGCCGGGTGAAGACGCTGCACCCGAAGATCCACGGCGGCCTGCTCGCCGACCTCGGCAACGAGACCCACCGCCACGATCTCGACCTGCACGGCATCCGGCCGTTCGAGCTCGTCGTCTCGAACCTCTACCCGTTCGAGCAGAGCCCCGACATCGAGACGATCGACATCGGCGGCCCCGCGATGACACGGGCCGCGGCCAAGAACCACGCGTGGGTCACGATCGTCACGAGCCCCGACCAGTACGGCGAGCTGCTCACCGAGCTGCACGCGAACGACGGCGCGGTCACGGCCGCGACCCGGCGCGCGTTCGCGCTCGCCGCGTTCGCGCGCACGGCCGCGTACGACGCCGCGATCGTGCAGTGGCTGCAGGACGACGAGGTGCTCCCCGAGCACGTCGTCGTCGCGCTCGAACGCACGAACGAGACGTTGCGCTACGGCGAGAACCCGCACCAGCAGGGCGCGCGCTATCGGCGCGCGGGCGTGACGAGTTGGTGGGACGAGACGAAGCAGCACTCCGGGCTCGCGCTGTCGTATCTCAACTACTACGACACCGACGCGGCGTGGAAGCTCGTGCACGATCTCGGCGACGGCCCCGTGTGCGCCATCATCAAGCACGCGAACCCGTGCGGCGTCGCGCTCGACGCGAAGCTCGCCGACGCGTACCGCCGGGCGCTCGAGTGTGACGAGCGCTCCGCGTTCGGCGGCATCGTCGCGTTGAACCGCCCGATCGACGACGCCACCGTGGCCCGCATGGTCGAAGGACCCCAGGCCGACGTCGTCATCGCGCCGGGCTACGAGCCGGGCACGATCGAGGCGCTGCAGAAGAAGCGCAAGAACACCCGGCTCCTCGAGGCGCCGGTTCCCGGCCGAGACCCCCTGGATTTCCGCCAGATCTCGGGCGGCTTCCTCCTCCAAGACGCCCACCACTTCGCCTCGAACCGCAGCGAGTGGCGCGTCGTCACCAAGATCGCGCCCACGCCCGAGCAGTGGCGCGACCTCGAGCTCGCGTGGCGTATCTGCGGGCACGTGAAGTCGAACTCGATCGTGTTGGTAAAGGACGGTCAGGCCGTCGGGATCGGCGCCGGTCAGCAGAACCGCGTCGAGTCGGGTGAGATCGCGGCGAAGAAGGCCGCGGGCCGGGCCAAGGGCGGCGCGGCCGCGAGCGATGCGTTCTACCCGTTCCCCGACGGCGTCGAAGCCGCGGCCGACGCCGGCGTCGCGGCCGTCATCCAACCGGGAGGCGCGATGCGCGACGAGACTGTGATCGAACGCGCCGACGAGCTCGGGCTGGCGATGGTGTTCACCGGCGAACGGCACTTCCTCCACTGATGGCCGCGACACTGCTCGACGGGAACGCGCTGCTCGAGAACGTCAAGGACGATCTGCGCACGCGCATCAAGGCGCTCGGGGAGAAGGGTGTCACGCCCGGGCTCGGCACGATCCTCGTCGGCGACGACCCGCCGAGCCACGCGTACGTGCGGCTGAAGCGCGACGACTCCGCCGAGATCGGCGTGCGCTCGATCCACACCGAGCTACCGGCCGAGGTCACCCAGGCCGATCTCCACGCCGTGATCGAGCGGTACAACGCCGATCCCGACGTCGACGCGTACATTCTCCAGGTCCCGCTCCCCGACCACCTCGACGCCGAGGCCGCGCTCCTCGCCATCGATCCCGACAAGGACGCCGACGGCCTGCATCCGGTCAACCTGGGCAAGCTCGTCATGGGAGTGCGCGACGCGCCCCGCCCGTGCACGCCGCTCGGCATCCAGGCGCTGCTCGTCATGTACAACGTGCCGATCGTGGGCCAGCACGTCGTGATCATCGGCCGCGGCCTCACGATCGGCCGGCCGCTCGCGAACCTCCTCTCGTTGAAGGAGGAGCATGCGAACGCGACCGTCACCGTGTGCCACACGGGCACGCACTTCCTGCCGCAGTACACGAAGGAAGCCGACATCATCGTCGCGGCCGCGGGCCGCCCCTCGATCCTCACGCCCGACATGGTCCGGCCCGGCGCGGCGGTCGTCGGGCCGGGCGCCACGATGGAGGGCCGCAGGGTCGTCCCCGACGTCGACGAGGCGTGCGCCGAGGTCGCGGGCTGGATCACGCCCCGCCTGGGCGGGGTCGGCCCCACGACCCGGGCGATGCTGCTCCGCCAGACGGTAGAGACGGCCGAGCGCCGGGCAGGAGCCCGCGGATGACCGCCGCCCCGCAGACCACCCCGCACTGCGCCGTCTGCGGCGCGCCGGTGGCCGTCGACGCGGCCCGGTGCCCGTCGTGCGGCCTCTCGCGTCCGGCCGCGCAGGGCGGGAAGGTTCTGGGCCGCCAGGGGTTGTGGACGGTAGCGGCCGCGTTGCTCGCGGTGTACGTCATCGTGTTGCTGATCGTCGCCGCCGCGAAATAGGCCGAAGTTCCGAACTTCGAGGATCCGGCGTGAGCTGAATTCGTCCGGTGAGGCTCTCGGGACCGAAGATCAGGGCGGAGGGCTGCCCGTGTTGCTGGCCGAGCTGAACGTGCGTCACACCCGCCGGCACATGCCGACGCGTCGGGTCGCGCTCGACGGCGCGTACCTGCCGACCTCGGGTCCCGCGCACGGCGCCGCGTTGCTCGCCGCGGTCGTCGCGACGAATCTCCCCGCCATCGAGGACGAGGGCCGCGAGCTGCTGCCCCGGCTGCTGCACGACGCGCGCCGCGGGCTCGCGATCCCGCGCATCGCGTTGCGGCACCGGCTGCAGTACGACACGCACGGGCTCGACCGGTCGCGTCACCGCATGCTCGGCGAGGACGGCACGCTCGTCATCGAGCTCGACATCCACGGCGCGCCGACGCCGCAGATCCTCGGCGCGGTGATGGGCGCGGCCGCGCTCCACGTCAGCGGGCGCGGGATCGCGCTCGACGCCATCCGCCAGGTCGTCGCCGGGCGTTGGAGCGGGCTCGCGGCCGACGTCGAGATCCGGGTCGTCGCCGAGGCCATGTTCAACGGCATCCGCCCGCCCCTCGCGGCCGCGGGCGAGTGGCACCACGGCGCGCCGCCCGAGGAGCTGCTGTGGCGGGGCATCGGCCCCGACCGGCGCTGGGCGATGGAGGTGCTCGGGCTGCGGGCCGGGATGGACGCCGGGCGCGACGAGGTCAACCGGCGGTTCCGGCGCCTGTTGCGAGAGGCGCACCCCGACAGCGGCGGCGTCACCGAGGGCGCCGCCAGCCGTATCGAAGAGCTCACCGAGGCCCGCTCGATCCTGCTGGCGCTCGTCGACGACCCGGTGGCCGCCGACGGCTGACGCGGTAGCGGCCGAGGGCTAGCCGCCGACTAGCTTCGGCGGCGTGAAGAACCCCGTTCGAGTCGCAGTGACCGGCGCCGCCGGTCAGATCGGTTACAGCCTCGTCTTTCGCATCGCGCGCGGCGACCTCCTCGGCCCCGACCAGCCCGTCGTGCTGTCGATGCTCGAGATCACGCCCGCGCTCGGCGCGCTGAACGGCCTCGTGATGGAGGTCGAGGACTGCGCGTTCCCGCTGCTGCACGGCATCGAGACGAGCGACGACGCGTCCAAGGCGTTCGCAGGCGTCAACTACGCGCTGCTCGTCGGCTCCCGCCCCCGCACGAAGGGGATGGAGCGCAAGGAGCTGCTCGAGGCGAACGGTGCGATCTTCACCGCGCAGGGCAAGGCGCTCGCGTCGAGCGCGGCCGACGACGTGCGCGTGCTCGTGGTCGGCAACCCCGCCAACACGAACTGCCTCATCGCGATGAACAACGCCAAGTCGATCCCGAGCGATCGCTTCACCGCGATGACGCGTCTCGACCACAACCGGGCCAAGGCGCAGGTCGCGGCGAAGACCGGCGTGCAGGTCGCGTCGGTCACGAACATGACGATCTGGGGCAACCACTCCGCCACCCAGTACCCCGACCTGTTCCACGCCAAGGTCAACGGCAAGACCGCGAGCGACCTGGTCGACCGGGCCTGGATCGAGAACGAGTTCATCCCGACCGTGCAGCAGCGGGGCGCGGCGGTCATCGAGGCGCGCGGCGCGTCGTCGGCCGCCTCGGCCGCGAACGCCGCGCTCGACCACATGCGGGAGTGGGCGCTCGGCACCGCCAAGGGCGACTGGGCGAGCATGGCCGTCTGCTCCGACGGCTCCTACGGCGTGCCCGAGGGCCTCATCTCCGGGTTCCCGTGCACGACCGAGAACGGCGTGTGGAAGATCGTCCCGGGTCTCGACCTCGACGACTTCTCCCGCGGCCGCATCGACGCGAGCGTCGGCGAGCTGGGCGAAGAGCGCGACGCGGTCGCCGAGCTCGGGCTGATCTAGCGGTCGCCGTATGCACGGGGCGGCCACGACGGCCTGGCGCCAGCCGAGCCCCTACGGGGAGCTCACCGTCGTGCTCACCGACGCGGGCGTGTGCGAGATCAGCCTGCCCGGCGACGACCAGCCCGAGGTCGACCTCACCGCGCCCGATCGCGCCGTCGCCCGGCAGCTGGACGACTGGTTCGCAGGACGCCGGCACGAGTTCGATCTCGTGTGCGACCTCGGCGAGATCGACGGCTTCCGGCGCACGGTGCTGGAGACGCTCGTACGCGAGGTGCCGTGGGGCGAGGTCGTGACGTACGGGGAGCTCGCCGCGCTCGCGGGCCGCCCGCGCGCGGCGCGCGCCGCCGGCAGTGCGATGCGCAACAACCCGATCCCGTTCGTCATCCCGTGCCACCGCGTGGTCGCGGCCGGGCACAAGATCGGCGGCTACGGCGGCGGGCGCAACGCCGTCGCGCTCAAGCGCGAGCTGCTGGCGCGCGAAGGGGTTTCGACACTTCGCTGAAGAAGTCGTTGCCCTTGTCGTCGACGATGACGAACGCGGGGAAGTCGTGGACCTCGATCTTCCACACCGCTTCCATGCCGAGCTCGGGGTACTCGAGCACCTCGACCTTGGTGATGCAATCCTGGGCGAGGACGGCCGCGGGGCCGCCGATCGAGCCGAGGTAGAAACCACCGTGCTTGTGGCACGCGTCGGTGACGGCTTTCGAGCGATTGCCCTTGGCGAGCATCACGAGTGATCCGCCCTCGCTCTGGAACTGGTCGACGTAGGAGTCCATGCGCCCGGCCGTGGTGGGTCCGAACGAGCCCGATGCGTAGCCGTCGGGGGTCTTGGCCGGGCCCGCGTAGTAGACGCAGAAGTCGCGCAGATACTGGGGCATACCCTCGCCCGCGTCGAGCCGCTCCTTGATCTTGGCGTGCGCGATGTCGCGCGCGACGACCATCGGACCGTCCAACATCACGCGTGTCTTGACGGGGTAGTGCGACAGCGTCTCGCGGATCTCGGCCATTGGTCGGTTGAGGTCGATGTGCACAACGGGCGCGGCTTCGAGGTCGTCGTGGGTGACCTCGGGGAGATACTGCGCGGGGTCGGTCTCCAGCTGCTCGAGAAAGACCCCCTCCGCGGTGATCTTGCCCAACGCCTGGCGGTCGGCCGAGCACGAGACGGCCAGCGCGACCGGGCACGACGCGCCGTGACGGGGCAGGCGGATCACGCGCGCGTCGTGGCAGAAGTACTTGCCGCCGAACTGCGCGCCGATGCCGAACGCCTGCGTCAGCGCGAGCACCTGCTGTTCGAGCTCGCGGTCGCGAAACCCGCGACCGAGCTCGTTGCCGGTCGGCGGGAGGGAGTCGAGGTAGCGCGCCGACGCGAGCTTGGCCGTCTTCAGCGCGAACTCGGCCGACGTGCCGCCGATCACGAGCGCGAGATGGTACGGGGGGCACGCGGCGGTCCCGAGCGTGCGGAGCTTCTCGTCGAGCCACGTCATCAACGACGACGGGTTGAGCAACGCCTTCGTCTCTTGGAACAGCAGGCTCTTGTTCGCGGAGCCGCCGCCCTTCGCCATGAAGAGCAACTTGTACGCGTCGCCGTCGACCGATTCGATCTCGATCTCGGCGGGCAGGTTGGTGCCGGTGTTCTTCTCCTCGTATGCGGTGATCGGCGCGAGTTGCGAGTAGCGGAGGTTGTCCTGGTTGTAGGTGCGGAAGATGCCGCGCGAGATCGCCTCGCGGTCGCCGCCGCCGGTCACGACGAGCTCGCCCTTCTTGCCCTTGACGATCGCGGTGCCCGTGTCCTGGCAGGAGGGGAGGATCCCGCCCGCGGCGATGCACGCGTTCTTCAGCAGCTCCATCGCGACGAAGCGGTCGTTCGGCGAGGCCTCGGGATCGTCGAGGATGGCCCGGAGCTGCGCGAGATGACCCGGCCGCAGCAGGTGCGCGATGTCGAACATCGCCCGGGCGGTGAGCGTGGTCAACGCCTCCGGCTCGACCTGCACGAAGGTACGGCCGCCGGCCGAGAAGGTGGAGACGTGATCGGCGGTCAACAGCTGGTACGAGGTGTCGTCGGCCCCGATCGGCAACACGTCCTGGTACGCAAACTCGGGCATGGGGCAGAAAGTACCGTGCAGCGAGGAGGATCTCATGACCGAGTCCGAGTACCGCGTCGAGCACGACTCGATGGGCGAGGTCCGCGTGCCCGCGGTCGCCCTCTGGGGCGCGCAGACGCAGCGGGCGGTCGAGAACTTCCCGATCTCCGGGCAGGCCGATCGCGGCGGCCCTCGTGCACGCGCTCGCGATGATCAAGGCCGAGGCCGCCCGCGCCAACCGCCTCGACCGCCGGATGCAAGAGGCGATCGCGGCCGCGGCCGAGGAGGTCGTGAGCGGCGCGCACGACGACCACTTCCCGATCGACGTGTTCCAGACCGGCTCGGGGACGTCGTCGAACATGAACGCCAACGAGGTCATCGCCCGCCTCGCGACCGAGCGGCTCGGCGCGCCCGTGCACCAGAACGACGACGTGAACATGTCGCAGTCGTCGAACGACGTCTTCCCGTCCGCGGTGCACCTCGCGGCCGCGCTCGCGATCGACGACCGGCTCGTGCCCGCGCTGCAGAAGCTCGCGAAGGCGCTGCGCAAGAAGCAGCGCGACTTCGCGCACCAGGTGAAGAGCGGGCGCACGCACCTGATGGACGCGACTCCGGTGACGCTGGGTCAGGAGTTCGGTGGTTACGCGGCCCAGGTCGAAGCCGGTGTGGCCCGGCTCGCCGACACCATGCCGCGTCTGTGCGCACTGCCGCTCGGTGGAACCGCGGTCGGTACGGGCATCAACGCGCCGAAGGGCTTCGCCCGCAAGGTGATCGCGCGGCTCGCGACGCGCACGGGGCTCCCGCTCACCGAAGCCAAGGACCACTTCGCCGCGCAGGGAGCACGTGACGCGCTCGTCGAGACGAGCGGTCAGCTGCGGACGATCGCAGTCTCGCTGATCAAGATCGCGAACGACCTGCGCTGGATGGGGAGCGGACCGCGCACCGGTCTCGCCGAGATCCGCATCCCCGATCTGCAGCCGGGTTCGTCGATCATGCCCGGCAAGGTGAACCCGGTGATCCCCGAGGTCGTCACCCAGGTCGGCGCGCAGGTGATGGGCAACGATGCCGCCGTCGCGTTCGGGGGCTCGCAGGGCAACTTCGAGCTCAACGTCTTCGTGCCCGTGATCGCCCGCAACCTGCTCGAGTCGATCGACCTCCTCGCGAACGTGTGCACCGTGTTCGCGGACAAGTGCATCCGCGGCATCGAGGCCAACACCGCGACGCTGGAGCGCTACGCCGAAGCGTCGCCCGCGGTGGCGACCGCGCTCAACCCGCATCTCGGGTACGAGACGACCGCGGCGATCATCAAGGAGTCGAACCGTACCGGGAAGTCGGTGCGCCAGATCGTGCGATCCCGCAAGTTGATGACCGATGAACAACTCGACCGCGCCCTCGACGTCGAGGCGATGACTCGGGGCGGGATCATCGAGTAATGCCCGACCGGGAGCCGACATCCGCCGGAGAGCGCGCGCGACGAATCCAAGCGCGCGATCGTCGCCGCGTTCCTGGCCAACCTCGGGATCGCGTGCATCAAGTTCGTCGCGTTCCTCGTGACGCATTCGAGCTCGATGCTGTCGGAGTCGATCCACTCGCTCGCCGACACCGGCAACCAGGGTCTCCTGCTGCTCGGCCGGGCGCGGGCCCGACGTCCGGCCGACACCCGGCACCCGTTCGGCTACGGCCCGGTGCGCTACTTCTACGCGTTCATCGTCGCGTTCGTGCTCTTCAGCCTCGGCGGTGTGTTCTCGATCATCGAAGGACTCGAGAAGATCGACCATCCGAAGGCGCTCGAGAGCGCGCCGTGGGCGGTCGGCGTGCTGCTCGTCTCGATGGTGCTCGAGGGCTTCTCGTTCCGTACCGGCATCGCCGAGGCGAATCGCGTCCGCCCGGCCGGCGAGTCGTGGTGGCAGTTCATCCGCCTCACGAAGAGTCCTGATCTCCCGGTCGTGCTGCTCGAGGACTCTGCCGCGCTGGTGGGGCTCGCGATCGCGCTGGTCGGCGTGATCCTCGCCGACGTCACCGGGAACGGTCGCTGGGACGGCGTTGGCAGCCTCGGCATCGGTGTGCTGCTCGTGATCGTGGCCGTCGTGCTCGTGATCGAGATGGGGAGCCTGCTCGTCGGCGAATCGGCCCGGCCCGAGGTGATCGCGCGCATCCGGCGCGCGATCGAGGACTTCCCGTCGGTGCGGCGGTGCATCCATCTGCGCACCGAGCACCTCGGCCCGGACGAGATCGTCGTCGCGTCGAAGGTCGAGTTCGATCCCGCCCTCACCGTGGCCGAGCTGGCCGCGACGATCGACGCGCTCGAGCTCGACATCCGCGCGGCCGAACCGCGGGCGACGTTGATCTTCATCGAGCCCGACGTGTACCGCGAGCGCGCGGGCGACACGCTCGCCGATTGACTAGAAGTCGCCGAGCGCGCGCGGGAGCACGTCGACGAGGTCGGCGGTGTCGCTCGCGTTGTAGGTCCACGCGTTCGTCGCCTGCGAGATCTTGCGCAGGGTCGTGATGTCCGACTGGTTGCCGTACGCGATCGTGAACACGCGGACGTTCGGGTTCCGGCCGAGGTGCGCGAGCAGCCCGCCGAGATCGGTGTCGTGATCGTCCTCGTTGTATCCGTCCGTGAGGAGCACGACGCCGTTGATCCGCTGCGTGCGGATCGTGCGGTCGATCGCGTCGTAGGCGTCGCGGGTCGCGGCGTAGAGCGGGGAGCCCTGCCGGGGCATCAGGGCCGCGACCGCCCTCGACAGCGCGGTCCGGCGCCGGGCGAGCGTCCCGCTCGGCACGACGTCGAGCCAGTTGGGGCTGACCTGGTTCGCCAGCTTCGTCGTGAAGATCCGCAGGCCGATCTCGTCGGCCGGCGCGAGCTGGCCGAACGCCGCGAGGAGGGCGGTCTTCGCCCGCGCCAGCTTCGTCGGCCCACCGGTGACGGCGACGTCGCGCATCGATTCGGAGGAGTCGACCAGGACGAGGAGATGCGCGAGACGCCGGTTCGCCTGCCAGTGGTCGAGCGCCTGCTCGATCGCGACCGGCGACGCGGGGGCGACGGGATGTGCCCGTGCGCCGATGTCGGCGCCGTTGGCCCTGCTCAGCACGTCGCGCCGGGCCGCGCCGCGGGCGGGCCGGAACCCGGCCGCGGCCACCGCCGACTGCGTCGCGGGCTCGAGCACGAATTTCGAGAAGGCGCGGGCGCCGGCCCGCTTCGCGGCCGACGACCAGTCGGCGTCGAGGACGACGAACGGGTTGTCGCTCTCGATCGAGGCGTCGGCCGGATACACCGCGACGAGCGGCATCGCGGTGCCGGCTGATCCCCGGCCCGTGAGCCCGACGTCGGTCTGCAGGTGGCCGGAGTTGTACGCGACAACGGATCGCTCGTCGGTGATCGCGGCCGACAGATACGTGAGCGCACGGGTGACCGACGTCGACGCGAGCCGCCGCCAGTTGTCGAAGTAGATCTGCGTCGAATCGGCGTAGTACACGACCGACCGTTCGAGCGCCGCCGCACCCGCAGGCTCGGTCGCGGTCGCGTCGGTGGCAACGGTTTGATCCAGACCGGTCGTCGACCAGTTCGGGTTGCCCTTCCCGAGCCGGAACGGTCCCCACTCGGGATGCCCGTACGCGCCCCAGCCACGCGGGTCGCGCGCCAGTTGCTCGAGCGTCGCCCACGTGACCGGTCGGCGCGGGTAGCCGAGCGCCTCGGCCATCGGCGCGGGCATGGCGAGCACGAGGGGCGACCGGGAGAACGCCGCGCCGTCCGGCGCGAGTGGCGGCTGATCGTGCGCCGCCCGGCGCGCGTCGAGCAGCTGCGACCACATGGTGGAGCCGGGCAGCCAGGCGGCCGGGGCGGGGCCGAAACGTTGCGCGTCGGGCCAGCCCGCGACGAGCTCTCGCAGCGCGACGGGGGCGTCGACCGTCGCGATCCGCACGAACGCGCAGCTGCCGTCGCTCAGCTGCGCGGCCGGCGAGCCGTTGAAGCGCACGGCCGCGTCGCCGAGCAGTGAGGCGGTGACGGGCGACGCCGCGACGTCGATCGGTACGCATTTGCCCGGGTTGGCGAGGTGCACGCCTGGATCGGGTTTCGTGTAGCCGCACGCGGTGGACACGAGCGCGAGCGCGAGCAACGCGACACCCATCGTGCGGTGGCCGCGCGCGCGGGGCGGTCGTGGGCGGGGGATCCGCACCGCTATTCGACCGTCTCGACCGACTCGGCGTCGCTCGGATCGGGCTCGCTCGAACGGTCGGCGCCGATCGCGAGCAGCAGGTCCTCGTGCATCTGCATCCACACGGTGTGGTACGAGTCGAAGCGCGGCGACGTGAGCCAGTCGATCTCACCCGCGTCGACGCGCGCCGAACGCGGTGCGCAGGCGCGGGCGGTACGGCGCGAACCGTTCGACGGTGCGACCCAACCGGCTGACGATCGGGCCGATGCGCTCGTCGAGCGTGCGCACCCGGTCGAGCACCGACCAGTCGTAACGGTGGTCGCGATGATCGTTCGGCACGCCGCCCGGGCGGACCTGCCAGTCGCTGCAGATCCGCACCACCTCGCGGTTCAACGGGAGGAAGCGCTCGTACGCACGGCGTGCGGCCAGCTCGCCCTCGTGGCCTTCCGGCAGGCGGGCCCAGGCCGCGTGCGTGACGCGGCCCTCGGTCGTGATGCGAATCCCGCGCGTGCTGCGGACGACCAGCCCGTCGCTCAACAGGAGCTCGACGACCTCGGTCTCCTCGAGCTCGACCACGCCCCGCAGGCGAACCTCGTGCAGGATTCGGAAGGTCGCGTCGGACGGCGCGGTCACGCCGAGATGGTAACGCCGGGGTTTTCGCGACCGGCATGCGGCTACATTCGGCGCCCGTGACGGAGATCGGCACGGGAACTCGGGTGTTTGCCGCGGAGCCCGTGCGCGGCGCGTGGCGGCGGCTGGCGTCGCCCGACGACGTCCTCGAGCTGATGGACACGTCGGCCGAGGGGATCGTCGCGTGCGTCGCCGACGCGGGCGCCACCTTCCTCGCACCGATCTTCGACGAGCTCGCGGCGGTCGTGTGCCTCTCGGGGACGCCCCAGTCGCACATCGGCATCGTCAGTCGCGAGTACCAGGTGCCGTGCATCATGGCCGCCGTCCTCGTGGCCGAGCCCGCCGACGGCGACGACGTTGAGGTCGACTGCTCGGCCGAGCCCGGGGTCGTTCGGAAGCCTTCGTGACCGCGGCACTGACCACGCGCCGAGATCGACGGGCTGCTCCGCTACCACAGCGAGATCTCGTACGCGCTCACGACCGAGCGCACCGCGCTGGAGTCGGCGCTCATCCCGGTGAGCGCGTACATCCTCGTCGCGTGCGTCGAGTGCTACCGGCGCTATCCGGAGATCATCGACGCGATGACCGCGGTCGCGGCGCCGGAGGAGCTCGGCCGGGCCGGGCACCGGCTCACCACGCAGATCGATCCCGTGCACATGTGGGCGGTGCCGAACTTCCCGCTCGTCGGGCGCAAGGTGCTCATGGCGGCCGGGCTCGTCGACCCGGCCGACGACGAGCGGCGGCTCGGCACGATCTTCGACTTCTGGTCGCGCGCGACGGGCGCGTACCGCTTCGACGACGGCACGCACCAGGCCGCCGACACCAACGGTGTCGCGACGCCGTACCGCGCCCTCGTCGACGAGATCGCGGCCGCGTGCTCGCCCGTCGCGGACGACGAGGAGCGCGCCGCGATCAGCCGTCTCAACGCGCTCTTGACTTCGTACTTGTTCCTGTTGTGGTTCGACACCCGGTCCGGCTACCAGGACACCGGGCCGTACCCGCTCGCGGACGGGCGTGTGCTGCTCCTGCGCGCCTACAACCGGCTCGGGGTCTCGCACTTCCCGTGGAGCGTCGAGGTGTCGGCGGCGATGCCGAACCGCGAGGTGCTCGGTGCGTTCGTCCTGCGCGACACGGAGCTGCGCGTCACCGACTTCGGGACGTCGGTGACCCGGCCCGAGGACTACTGGCCACGCGTCGACGCGTTCGCGTTCTTCGACGTCTCGGCGGGCGACCTCGTGCCGATCGACGAGGCCGGTCGCGCCGCGCTCGCCGGCGCGGCGAAGGCGGCCCAGAAGTCGCTCTACCGGAAGATCGCGGGTATGGAACGGAGGGCCAAGATCGACGCGGGCGCGTACGTGTACTTCACGTTCCTACGGCCGTTCGCGGAGCTGGCCGGGGTCGAGGCCGACTGGACCGTGCCCCGCGACAGCACCGACCTGTACCCGTTTCTCGAGCTGGTCGACGGCGCGATCACGCCGCCCGACGCGCCGGTCGAGGAGCCCGCCACGTACTACCTGCCGTTGCCCGATCTCCCTTCGTGAGCCGCTGGCTGCTCGACTTCGCGGCCGGGCCCGGCGATCCCGTCGCCGGGTTCGTGCGCCTCGAGCTCCACGACGACGTCGCGTGGTACTGGGCGTACCTCGTCGGTGTGCCCGGCGTCGACGGTGTGCTGGCCGTGCGCGACCACGAGGTCCTGCTCCCGCGCCAGGGACTCGAGATCCGCGCCGACGGCCTGTGGGCCGAGCTCATCTGCGAGACACCCCACGAGCACTGGACGTTCGGGCTGGAGTCGTTCGGCGTGCGGCTCGACGATCCCGCCGACGCGTTGCGGCCGCGCGGCGAGATCGGCGACCGGGTCGCGGTCGGGCTCGATCTCGAATGGGAGGTGGGTGTGGGTGGTCCGCCCTCGGGGATCGTGCACGGCGACGTGCTCGTCGGCCGAGCCCGGTTCGAGATCGACGGCGACGGGTGCTTCTACGACCCGCAGACGCCCGAACCCGGCCCCGACGGCGGTGAGACCGTCGCCACGGTGCTGGTCCCGCTCGGCGACGGTACGCACGTCGAGCGGCGGCTGGTGCGCTCCGGCGACCGGTGGGCGTGGTCGTTCGAAATCCGAGGCGCCGCCGCCTGACCGTCGGTAGGGTCGGGCCATGTTCACCGGTCAGCTGGTCGGGATCTACACGACGGCGGAGGCGGCCGAGCCGCTGGAGGCCCACCACGAACTGCGGGCGATCGAAGGCGCCGGGCTCGAGGGCGATCGTTACGCATCGCAGCGCGGCACCTACTCGAACCGACCCGGACCGCACCGGGAGGTGACGTTCGTCGAGCGCGAGGTGATCGCCGACGTGAACGCCGCATCCGGGGTCGAGCTCGGCGAGCACGAGACCCGCCGCAACCTCGTCACCGAAGGTGTGCCGCTGCTGCACCTCATCGGCCAGACGTTCCGCGTCGGCGACGTCGTGTTCCGCGGCATCAAGTCGGCGCCGCCGTGCGCGCACCTCGAAAAGCTCACCCGGCCGGGTGTGCGGGCCGCGCTCGAGAACCGTGGCGGTCTCCGGGCCGAGATCGTCCGGGGCGGCACGCTCCGGATCGGTGACGAGATCACTGTCGTGCCAGGATGACCCCATGGACTTCGATCACCGGCAGGTCGCGCTCGTCATCGCCCGGGGGCGCGCCGTCAACGGTCTCGTCCTGTTGGTGTTCCCCGGGATCGTCGGCCGGCTGCTGTTCGGCAAGAGCGGTCGCCTTCCCGTCACCCGCGCGCTGTTGCGGCTCGTCGGTGTGCGCGATCTCGTGCTCGGCGTCGGCGCGATCACGACGCTGAAGGAGCGCACGATGGACGCGGAATGGGTCGGCATGGGCGCGGCCGCGGACGCCGTCGACGGGATCGTCAGCCTCGTGACGCCCGGGCTCACGCGCCGGTCACGCGTGGTGTCGGTGATCGGTGGCGGTGCGGCCGCGGCCGGTCTGCTCGCGTCGCGCAAGCTCGCCGACGAACGCCTGCCCGCTTCAGAAGTCGATTCCTGACAGCTCGGGGATCCAGCCGCGGGCGCGGGTGACCGCCTCGCGCCAACGGTCGCGGTCGAGCGGTGCTCCCGGCTCGACGCGCACGCGCGGCTGCCACGTCTGCGCGAGGTCGTCGACCGAGTCGTGGTGCTCGACCGCGAGGCCGGCCATCAGCGCCGCGCCGCGCGACGTGGCTTCGCGCATCGGCGAGATCTCGACCGGCCGCTGGGTCGCGTCGGCCAGCGCACTGCACGAACGTGGCGTTGTCGGTCATGCCACCGTCGACGCGCAGCGCGGGGATCGCGACTCCGGCGTCGGTCTCGGCCGCCTCGACCAGGTCGGCGCCGCGTTGCGCGACCCCTTCGAGCACGGCGCGCACGATCTCGGCGCGGCCGGTGCCGCGCGTCAGGCCGAAGAGCGCGCCGCGCGCGCCGTAGTCCCAGGCCGGGGTGCCGAGCCCGAGGAGGGCGGGCACGTACACGACCCCGCCGGTGTCGGCGCACGACCGCGGCGACGGCATCGGACTCGGCCGCGCTCGTCGATCAGGCCGAGGTCGTCGCGGAGCCACTGCACGTTCGTGCCCGCCGCGAGCATGATCGCCTCGATGCCCCACGTGACCCGCCCCGCGTTGCGCCACGCGACGATCGGGAACGTCCCGGCCGAGCCGCGCTGGTCGAACGCGGGCGCGCGCTCGCCGAGCACGACGTCGAGCATGCCGCCGGTACCGAACGTGATCTTGGCGTCGCCGGGGCGCACGCAACCCTGACCGACGAGCGACGCCTGCTGGTCGCCGAGGAGCGACGCGATCAGGGGCGTGCCCGGCAGCGCCCGCGCGACGCCGACGACGCCCGCGGAGTCGACGATCGTGGGGAGCATCTCCGGCGGAATGCCGAGGACGCGCAGCACGCGCTCGTCCCAGGTCGACGGCGCGTGCGTGACCTGGAGGCCGGTGATCGCCGCGTTCGTGGCGTCGGTGACGTGCACGGTCCCCTGCGACAGCGTCCACGCCACCCACGAGTCGACCGTGCCGAAGCAGAGGTCGTGAGCCCGGGCCCGGTCGGGGAGCCGGTCGAGGATCCACTGCAGCTTCGTCGCCGACTGGTTCGGGCCGGCGCGCACTCCTTCGGCGCGCAGGCTCAGGCACGCGCCGACGGTGCGGAGGTCCTGCCAGCCGATGCCCGGCGCGACCGGCTCGCCGGTGGCGCGGTCCCACACGACCGTGGAGCCGCGCTGGTTCGAGATGCCGATCGCATCAACCGGGCCGCTCCGGCTCAGTGCGTCGGTCGAGAGCTCCAGACACGTTGTCGCCATCGCGCGCGCGTCGAACTCGACGATGCCGTCCGCGGGCGAGTCGGGCAGCAACTCCCGCTCGACGTTGCACACCACCGCGCCCGCGGGGTCGTACACGCCGACGCGTACGCTGCTCGTGCCGACGTCGACGACGAGCACCTGATCGTGGACGCTCATGCGGCTACGACCTCCGGCCCTCGATCGCCCGTGCGACTGTCGTCAACGAACCGGGCCTGCGGATCTGCGCCTGGGCTCATTCGGCTGCGACCTCCGGCCCTCGATCGCCCGTGCGGACTCCGACGACGTCCGGGCCTCCGGTCTGCGCCTGGGCTCTCATTCGGCTACGACCTCCGGCCCTCGATCGCCCGTGCGGACTCCGACGACGTCCGGGCCTCCGGTCTGCGCCTGGCCCTCATGGCCAGGCGAGGTCGCCGAAGGGGTTCCGCAGGCCGAGCTTGCCCGGGTTCAGGATGCCGTTCGGGTCGAGTGCGTCCTTGACCGATTGCAGCACGCCGAACCCGGCGCCGAGCGCACCCGCGACGAAGCGTGCGCGGTTCAGGCCGATGCCGTGGTGATGGGACAGCGCGCCGCCCGAGTCGAGGACCGCGCGCTGGCCCGCGTCCCAGACCGCGCGGTAGTAGCGCTCGCGCTCGTCGGCCGGCGGACGGCCCGCGAACGTGAAGTAGAGGCAGCCGCCGTCGGGGTACGAGTGGCTCTGGTGGGCGGAGGCGGCCATCGTGTGCTCGACCGAACGGATTGCGTCGACGGTGCGGTCGTAGATCTCCGGCAGCGCGCGCCACGGGCCCGCGATCTCCATCGTGTCGACGACCAGGCCGCGCGAGATCAGCGCCTCGAGCGCGGAGACGTCGTTGCGGTGGCCGAGCCACTGCTCGACGAACGCGACGTCGGCGAGCTCGGCGCCGGCCACGACGCACTCCTCGTCGACGATGCGCCGCGTCGCGTCGGTGACGTGGGCGTCGCCCTCATCGAGCATCAGCAGCAGGTGCACGGAACCGGTGTGGTAGCTGCGGTCGGCTTCCGTCGCGTCGTACAGCCGCAGCACCGCGGGAGTCGCGCCGCGCTGCACGACGCGCCGCATCGTGTCGAGGCCGTCCGCGAACGTCGCGAACGAATACGCCCCTCGCACTTCCGATGCCGGCAGCCGGTGTGCGCGCAGCCAGCGCGCCGACGACGATGCCGAGCGTGCCTTCCGAGCCGAGGAACACTTGCGACAGGTCGGGCCCGACCGCGGCGCGGGGCGCGCCGCCCGTCTCGACGAGCGTCCCGTCGGCGAGGACGACGTCGAGACCCTCGACGATGTCTTCGATCTTGCCGTAGCGGGTGGAGAGCTGGCCCGCGCCCCGGCACGCCACCCAACCGCCGACGGTCGACAGCGCCATCGACTGCGGCCAGTGCCCGCATGTGACCCCGTGCTGCGCCCGCAGGTCGTCCTCGAACACGTCACCGAACGTGCCGGCGCGCACATCGACCAGCAACGAGGTCTCGTCGACGCCGACGATCCCGGTGAGCCCCGTCAGGTCGAGCAGCACGCCGCCGAACACCGGCACGCTCGCGCCGCACACGCCGCTGCGCCCGGCCGCGGCCGTGACGGGGATGCGGGCGTCGTTGCAGAGTCGCAGGACCGCTTGCACCTCGGCCACGTCGTGCGGTTTCACGACGACCGACGCGCGCGCCGCCACCTGCGCGTCGAGCGCCCAGATCATGGCGAGCGGCCACCAGTCGCGGCTGGCCTCGCCGACGTCGGTGTCGTTGACCTCGGCTCCGGTCGCCCGCAACTGTTCGCGTGTCGCGGCGTCGACGTCGACCCGGTGGGTTGCGAGGTGGTCGCCGATGGCGCCCGGCCCGAACGCGATCGGCGGAGTCGGAGCGCCCCGGTTCGTCTGCACGCGGGGAGACTACGTAGTTACGCAGGCGGGTGCGACAGGGCGTCGAGCGCGGTCTCGGGGAGGCCGCCCGCGAGCCGTTCCTCGCCGACGAGCGCGCGGTACCGATCCACCTGGCGCTGCCGCTCGTCGTCCGACCATCCGAGCTCGGGCGCCATCAGCGCGGCGACGTCGGCGGCGACGGCCGCGGAGGCGTCCCGGGCCAGGAGCCGGGCGCGGGTGCGGCGCGACAGCACGTCGTCGACGGTGCACGCCATCTCCGCGCGGGCGGCGTACACGACTTCGGCTCTCGAGTACGGGAGGTCGTCGATCAGCGGCCGGGCGAGTTGCGGATCGGAGCGTTCGAGTGCCGCCACTGCTCGTCCGTCGGAGCCGTAGCGCTCGGCCAAGTGCTTCGGGATGTCGGGTGCGTCCCAGCCCGCCGCGCCCTGGAGCGTGATCCGTTTGGTGTGACTCCGGGCCGCGCCGCGCCCGAGGACCTTGACGATCTCGTTGACGGCGTCGGCCGCCATCCGGCGGTACGTCGTGAGCTTGCCGCCGGTGACCGTGACGACACCGCCGGGCGAGGTGTGCACCGAATGCCGGCGCGACAAATCGGCCGTACGCTCGCTCTTGGCCGCGGCGACGAGCGGCCGGAGCCCGGCCCACGTGCCGAGGATGTCGGACTCGGTGATCTTGGTCGTGGACGCGCCGTTGATCGCGCGCAGCAGGTACGAGACGTCGTCGGCGGTGATCTGCGGGTCGTCGACCGGACCGTCGTAGTCGGTGTCGGTGGTGCCGATGTACGTGAAGCGGTGCGGTCCGCCGTCGCCGCCCCACGGCACGACGAACACCGAGCGCCGGTCCTTCGGCACCGGGATCACGACCGCGATCTCGTTGCGCACGAGCGACCACGGCACCGTGATGTGGATGCCCTTGGCGGGACGGATCGTCGCCGCGTGCGCGATGTCGTCGAGGGCGCGCACCTCGTCGGACCACACGCCGGTCGCGTTCACGACCGTCCGCGCCCGAACGTGGATCTCGTCGCCGTCGACGCGGACGCGCGCGCCGTCGACGCGACCGCCCGCGTCCTTGGTGAGCCCCACGAGCGTGGCGTAGTTCACGACCGCGGCGCCGAACGATGCCGCGGTCTTCGCGACGGTGAGCGTGAGGCGCGCGTCGTCGGCCTGCGCGTCGTAGTAGATGTACGACGCCGCGATGTTGTCGGCGGGAAGCGTCGGCATGTACCGCAACGCCTCCTCCTTGCTCACGCGCTTGTGCAGCTTGCCGATCCGCAGTCCGCCGGTGAGGTCGTACGCCCACATCGTGGCGCCGAGCAGCCGGGCGATGCGGCGGGGGAGGAGCCCGTCCTTCGTGAACACCGGCAAGAGGAACGGCAGCACGCGCACGAGGTGCGGCGCGGTCCTGCGCAGGATCTGACGCTCGGCGAGCGCCTCGTAGACGAGGCCGACTTCCTTCTGCTGCAGGTAACGGATGCCGCCGTGCACGAGCTTCGACGACTTCGACGACGTGCCCGACGCGAAGTCGCCCTTGTCGATCAGCGCGGTCTTGAGGCCCCGCGAGGCGGCGTCGAGCGCGACGCCCGGCGCCGGTGATGCCACCGCCCACGACCAGGACGTCGAAGTCGCCGGCGCCCAGGCGGCGGAGGGCGTCGGCGCGGTCGAACGTCACTCGGCCAGGCTACCGGCGGGTAATCCCGAGAGGTCCCGGCCCAGCGGGACCATCGGGAACGGGTACTCGTGGCGGGGGTCGACGTCGGTGAACCCGAGGCTCCGGTAGAGCCGGATCGCCGCGGTCCGCTCCGGCACCACGTCGAGATGCATGCGCCGGAACCCGAGGTCGCGGGCGACAGCCAGGGACGCCTCGCACAGGGTTCGCCCCAGCCCGGCGCGCCGCTGGTCGGGCCGGACCCAGAGCCGGTTCATCTCACAGGTCCCCTCGCCGCCCGGGGTGACTCCCACGGCGCCCTCGACGTGAAGCATGGCTCCCTCGCGCTCGCCTGGAGGGCTCGCCTCGTCCGCACCGAGCTCGGTCTCGGCCACGAGGAACGCGCCCCGGCGCAGGTAGTGACCGGCGAAGTCGAGCAGCTCCGGGATCAGCGGGAGGATCGTCTCGACGTCGTGACCGGTCTCGAGCGCGGTTGCGACGACGTACTCGCGCACGAGTTCGGTGCCGAGGGCGATGTCGGCGGGCTCGTCCCGCAGGCGTCGGATCACTCCGCCTCAGATCACCTCGCCGGGCGAGTGGTCGTCGCGCACCACCGGCAGACCCTGCGCCGCCCATTCCTTCATCCCGCCGGCCATGTTCGCCGCGTCGAAGCCCCACTGGACGAGCTGGGCAGTGGCCCGGGCCGATCGCGCGCCCGAGCGGCACACGCACACGATGCGGCGGTTGATCGGGATCTGGAAGCGGGCCGACTCGAGGTCGCCGAGCGGGACCCACTTGGCTCCGGGCGCGTGGCCCGCCTCCCATTCGTCGCCCTCGCGGACGTCGAGCAGCACGCTGTGCGCGCGACCCGCGCTGGCGTCGGTGACGTCGACCTCCTGGATGCGTTGGCCCTGCCACATGCTCATTCGGCTACGACCTCCTGCCCTCGAACGCCCGTGCGACTGTCGTCAACGAACCGGGCCTGCGGATCTGCGCCTGGGCTCATTCGGCTACGACCTCCTGCCCTCGAACGCCCGTGCGACTGTCGTCAACGAACCGGGCCTGCGGATCTGCGCCTGGGCTCATTCGGCTACGACCTCCTGCCCTCGAACGCCCGTGCGACTGTCGTCAACGAACCGGGCCTGCGGATCTGCGCCTGGACTCCTCACGAGAGTGCCTCCTCGGCGACGTTGCGCAACAGCTTGTAGTCGGCCTTCCCCGCGGGCGAGCGCTGCAGCGAAGCGACGCTCACGAACCGCTTGGGAACCTTGTAGCCCGCGAGCGTCGCCCGACAGTGCCGCGCGAGCCCGGCGTCGTCGAAGTTCGCGTCGAAGTTCGCGTCGTCGAGTGTCGAACCGGTGACGGGTTGCACGAGCGCGACGACCATCTCACCCCAGCGCGCGTCGGGCAGGCCGACGACCACGCAGTCGAAGACGTCGGGATGCGACCGCAGTGCGAGCTCGACCTCTTCGGGATAGACCTTCTCGCCGCCGGTGTTGATGCAGGCCGAGCCGCGGCCGAGCAGCCGGATCGTGCCGTCGGGATCGACGGTCGCGTAGTCGCCCGGGATCGAGTAGCGGCGGCCTTCCACCGTGCGGAACGTGGCCGCGGTCTTCTCCGGGTCCTTGTAGTAGCCGAGCGGGATCGGCCCGCCCACGCCGAGCATGCCGACGCGTTCGTCGCCCGGTCGCACCACGTCGCCGTCGTCGGTCACGACGACGAGTCGCTCGCCGGCTTTGAAGCGCACGGGCGCGATGTCGTCGGAGGCGCGCGTCTCGGTGCGGGTCATGATGCCCTCCGACGCGCCGAGCGAGTCGATGAGCGTGACCGTCGGCAGACGCGCGAGCAGGCCGCGCTTGGTCTCGGGACTCCACGTGACGCCCGACGACGTGATGGCACGCAGCGCCGAAAGGTCCCAGCGCGTCGGTTCCGTCTCGAGCGCATCGAGCAGCGGGCGCGCGAACGCGTCGCCGACGATCGTGCACACCTGGACGTGCTCGCGCTCGATCGCGCTCCACACCGCCTGCGGGTCGAGCCGCGGCGTGTCGAGCAGTACGACCGTGCCTCCGCCCGACAGCGTCGACAGCGCGATGAACAGCCCGGTGCCGTGCATCAGCGGGCACGCCGGCAGCAGGGTCGCGGCCTGTTTGCCGGCCTTGATCGACGTCTCGACGTCGGGCGGCTCGGTGCCCGGGCGCGCCATCTGCCACAGCGACACGTAGAGGTCGTCGCTGCGCCACATCACGGCCTTCGGGTAGCCGGTGGTGCCGCCGGTGTAGAGGAAGATCAGGTCGTCACCCGACGGAGCGCGTGTCGTGGCCGGTTCCCGCGCGTCGACCGCGGCGAGCGTGGCCTCGTAGTCGGAGGCGCCGTCGATCGCGGCGATGCCACCCGCGTGCGCGACCTGCAGGAGCACGCGCGGCCGCCGATCCGCGGGGAGGGCGGCGAGCACGTCGGCGACCGTCGCCGCGAAGTCGTCGTGGTACACGAGCGCGACCGAGTCGGAGTTGTCGAGCAGGAACGCGAGCTCCGCGCCGACGTACCGGTAGTTGACGTTCACCGGAACGCAGCCGAGCTTCTGCGCGCCGAAGAACACCTCCACGTACTCGGGTGCGTTCACGCACATGATCGCGACCTTGTCGTCGGGCGCGAGCCCGGCCGCGTGCAGGACGTGCGCGACCCGTTCGGCGCGCGCGTCGAGCTCGCCGAACGTCGACCGCCGGTCGTTGCAGACGAGCGCGGTGCGCTCGGGCGCGAGCGCGGCGACGGTCTGCCAGGCGCGTGCGAAGGAGTGGTCGGCCACCGGTGCAGGCTAGGCGGCGGGGTTCGGGTTCAGGCCATCCCGGGGATCATGCCCGCGAAGTTGAACGACCGGCCACCGGCATTGTCGAACACGTTCGTGCCGTACGCGTGGCCGCGGGCCTCGATGGTGTGGACGCCGTCACCGACGCTGATCGCGACGTGCCCGTCGGCCGGGATGTCGCCGAGGTCCCGCGGCTCGTGGCCGAAATGGAAGAGCAGCGCGCCCGGCGTGTGGAGGGCCTGCTGCACGCTCATCGTGGCGCCGTGGTCGCGGATGTACAGGTACTGGGCGGTCGCGCCGTCGGGGATGGTGACCCCGGACCGGGCTGCGGCCCACTTGGTGAGCTCGGAGCAGTCGAACGCGGGCGGGTTCGGATCGCTGATCTGTGCGGTCGCGCCGTACACGTAGGGCTTGCCCTGCTCGGCGAGCGCGGTGTCGAGGAACAGTTGCGCGGTCGGGTTCGTCGCCGTCGGTCGCGGTCGGGGTCGCGGTCGTGCCGGTGAGTCCCGTGAGGCCGCTGAGGCCGGTGAGGCCGGACAGACCCGTCGTCCCGAGCCCCATGCTCGTGTTGCTGGTGCCGCCCGCGAGCTGCGACAGCAACTGGGAGACCATCGACGAGGCGCCGCTCCCGGAAGCAGGCGTGTCGGAGAGCGGATCGGAGGTGGCGGTTCCGGTCGCCAGCGCGTCGGCGAGCAGGGACGCGAACTCGGGGGACTGCGCTCGCCGGCGCCGAGGCCGTCGCAGTCGCGGGCGCAGTCACCGCGCCCGCGCCGCCGACCGTGGCGCTGACGAGCTGTTGGATCTGCGCGATACGCGTCTGGACCGCCGCGACGGAGTCGATGGTCACCCCTGCTCATCGGCCTCCCGGCGGCGGAGTTTCGGCATCGGTCCAGCGTCCGCCGGCGATCGGCCGGCAGCCGGTCAGCGCGGCCGTCCAGACGTACGTCGCGGCGACGACCCCGGCCTGGGTCCGTACGACGATGCGTGCGTATTCGAACCCTTCGTACCGGTCGAGCGCGGCGAGCGCGTCGTCGACCGGATCGAGTGTCACGACCGTCCCGTGCACGATCTCGTCGGCCGCCCCGAAGGTCGCGGCCGGATAACCCCGCCCGGTGTCGTACAGGCGGCCGGCCACCGCGTCGGGCCGCGCCTCGCCCACTACCCACGGTTCCAGCACGGGCCAGGCGACGCGGCCGGGCGCGAGGGTGCCGTAGACGAAGAGCCGGCCGGTCAACGCTCGGTCGTGGTGTCCGCGGCCCGGGCCTCGCGGGCCTTGCGCTTGCGGTGCCACTTCAACCCGCCGTCGAGCGCAGCGAGGATCGTGTCGTTGTCGCGCGACAGCTTCTGGTGCACCCGCTTCTCGAGCAGCACCTTCATGATCGGGTTGAACGCCTCGTACTCCTCGGTGAAGGTGACGCGGGTCCGGCCGTCGCCGAGGTCGGTGAGCTTCGTCCACCCGGTGGCCCGCGACCACAGGGGCTTGCCGATCGCGTCGTACCGCCACGACTCGTACGGGGTGACCCGGGTGAGCCACTCCCACGACTGCCCGACACCACGCGACAGAAGCCAGATGGGGACCGGGAAGTAACAGTGCCGGACGAGGCCTTCGCCGACCTCGTCCCCCGGGTGCAGGATCTCGATGCGGGTCTTGACGTCCTTGGGCTGCGGACGATCGGGGGCGCGGTACCAGAACACTTCCCATACGTCGGCGGGGGGCGCGTCCAGCTCGATCGAGTATTCGTGGCGCTGCACCATCGCGAAAAGATACAGGGGTAGCGTCGATGCATGGCCGACGCGCTGACGCCGATCGACGCCGCCGATTCGATCCTCGAGCTCATCGGGCACACGCCGCTCGTCCGCCTGCCGCGCATCTGCTCGGCCGAAGGCGTGCGGTGCACGCTGGTGGCCAAGGTCGAGACGACCAATCCGGGAGGCAGCGTCAAGGACCGGGTCGCAGTGGCGATGGTCGACGCGGCCGAGCGCGACGGCTTGTTGAAGCCGGGCGGCACGATCGTCGAGCCGACGTCGGGCAACACGGGCGCGGGGCTCGCGATCGTCGCCGCGCAGCGCGGCTACCGGTGCATCTTCGTCATGAGCGACAAGATGAGCGACGAGAAGGTCTCGCTCCTGCGCGCGTACGGCGCGGAGGTCGTGGTGTGTCCCACCGCGGTGCCGCCCGAGGATCCGCGCTCGTACTACTCCACTGCGGAGCGACTCGTGCGGGAGACGCCCGGCGCGTTCCGTCCCGACCAGTACTCGAACGCCGCGAACCCGCTCGCGCACGAGCGCACGACGGGGCCGGAGGTGTGGGAGCAGACGCGCGGACCGCGTCACCCATTTCGTCGCGGGTGTGGGCACCGGCGGGACGATCACGGGCGTGGCACGCTTCCTCAAGGCGCAGAAGCCGGGCGTGCAGATCGTCGGCGCCGATCCGTCGGGCTCGGTCTACTCCGGCGGGACGGGCCGCCCGTATCTCACCGAAGGGGTGGGCGAGGACTTCTGGCCCACAACCTTCGACCCGTCGCTCGTCGACCGGGTCATCGAGGTGAGCGACGCCGATGCCTTCCTCACCGCCCGCCGCGTCACGCGCGAAGAGGGCCTCCTCATCGGCGGCTCCGGTGGTACCGCCGTGCACGCCGCGCTCGCGGTCGCGCGCGACGCCGATCCCGACGACGTCGTGGTCGTGCTGCTCCCCGACTCCGGCCGCGGCTACCTCTCCAAGATCTACTCCGACGAGTGGATGTTCCACATGGGCTTCCTGCGCGCCGACGGGCTGGTCGCGGGCGACGTGCTCGCGGCCAAGGGCACGACGATGTCGCCGCTCGTGCTCATCACGCCCGACCAGCCCGTGCGCGACGCGATCCAGCTGATGCACGACACCGGCGTGTCGCAGCTCGTTGTGTCCGTGACGACGGAGCTGCCGCTCGCGGCGAAGGAGGTCACCGGCACGTTGCGCGAGCTCGAGCTGATGGACCTCGCGTTCCGTGATCATGCGGTGCTCGATCGTGCGATCGCCGAGATCATGGACCCGCCGATGCCGATGATCGGGATCGGCGAGCACGTGGGCCGCGTGGTGGAGTGCCTCGACGCGGGGCCGTCGGTCCTGGTGCTCGACGGCGGCCACCCGATCGGCGTGCTGACCCGCTCGGACGTGCTCGGCTTCCTCGCGTCCCGCACGCCCGCATGAGCGCCGGCGACGGTTTCGAGACCCGCGCCATCCACGCCGGCCAGGATCCCGATCCGCACACCGGCGCGATCGTCCCGCCGATCAGCCTGTCGACGACGTTCGCGCAGGACGCGGTGGGCAAGCACCGCGGCTACGAGTACTCGCGCAGCGGCAACCCCACCCGCACCGCGATGGAGACGTGCGTCGCATCGCTCGAAGGCGCCCGCCACGGGCTCGCGTTCGCGAGCGGGCTCGCGGCCGAGGACGCAGTGCTGCGCACGCTCGATCCGGGCGATCACCTGATCATCCCGAACGATGCGTACGGCGGGACGTTCCGCCTCGTCGCCCGCGTGCACGAGCGCCACGGCATCGACTGGACGGCGTGCGACCTCCGCGATCCCGATGCCCTCGCCGCGGCGTGGGTCCCGGAGACCCGGATGGTCTGGATCGAGACGCCCACCAACCCGCTGCTCTCGATCGTCGACATCGCGGCGACGGCCGCGTTCGCGCACGAGCGCATGGCGCGCGTCGTCGTCGACAACACCTTCGCCACGCCGTACCTGCAGCAGCCCCTCGCGCTCGGCGCGGATGCCTCGCTGCACTCCTCGACCAAGTATCTCGGGGGACACTCCGACGTCGTCGGCGGCTTCATCGCGGTCGACGACGCCGAGCTCGCCGACGAGTTGCGCTTCCTGCAGAACGCGATGGGTGCGGTGCCGTCGCCGTTCGACTGCTATCTCGTGCTGCGTGGGGTCAAGACGCTCGCACTGCGCATACGCGAGCACTGCACCAACGCGCAGGCGATCGTGCAGATGCTGCGCGAGCACGATGCCGTCGTCCGCGTGCTCTACCCCGACGAGTCCGAGGTCGCCCGGCGTCAGATGCGCGACTTCGGCGGCATGGTCTCGTTCCTCGCCAACGACGAGGACGCTGCGCTCGAGGTCGTCACTCGCACCCGACTCTTCACGCTCGCCGAGTCGCTCGGCGCGGTCGAGTCGCTCATCGAACACCCGGCGCGGATGACTCATGCGTCTGCGGCCGGTTCCCCGCTCGAGGTCGACCCGCGCCTCGTGCGGCTCTCGGTCGGCATCGAGTCGACCGCCGACCTCGTCGCCGATCTGAAGAACGCGCTCGACTCCCTCGCCAACGGCTGAGTTGCTTCCGGCGTTCCGACCACGCGGGCGTGGGGTGGGTGGAGTGGGCGTTTGCGGGTGATGGGGTGGGGTGGGCCGAGGGTCCAGCCTGCGCTTTTGAGTCGGTGGTGGCGGTAGCAGAGCCAGCCGAGGTTCTTGTACGAGGTGGGTCCGCCTTTGGCGTGGTCGTGTCGGTGGTCGCGTTCGAGGTACCCGCGGTGGTTGCAACCCTCGATGTCGCATTCGCGGCCGTCGACGATCAGTGCGGTCATGACCTCGGCGGGGACATGCCGACCCAGATGGGCGACGGTGAGGATGTCTTTGCCTCGTTTGATGACGGCGGTGAGGAACGCGGACCCGATCAATTGCTTCACCCAGCCGACGTCGACGGGTCCGACGCCGGGGATCTCGCAGATCTCACCGTCGACGGTGCCGCCCCGGACCAAAGCCCCGTGATCGACCAAGACGTGGACGTGCACGTCGAGTCCGTTGGCCGGCAGCGGCGGGCACGACACCGGTGAGACGGTGTCGGATTGGTGGGATGTGGCGTCGAGGATGAACCCGGTGACGGCGTCGGCCGCGTACGCGGCGAGCGGTTCGTGGTCGGTGCCGGCTTGGTGGGCCCGGAAGATGCGTTTGACCTGCGCGGCGATGACGGCGTGGACCTGGCCGCCGATCTCGGGTGTGAACCGGTACCGGCCCACGATCATCCCGTCGGGATCGGTCCACGAGTGCCATACCCGCCGCCGGTGCTGGCGTTTGGTGCGCCCGTCGGGGTCTTCGACCGCGGCCCGGGCTTGCACGCACGCGTCGCGTAACGGCACCAGCCCCTGCTCCGCGACCTGAAGAAGATCGGCTTCGGCGGCGGGGTTCTTCGCCGCCGCGCCCGCGATCAGTGCCGCTTCCCGAGCCGACAACCGTCCGTGGCGTACCGCGGCGTCGGTCGCCGGCAACGTTTCGAGCCGCTTCGCGGTCGTGATCGCGTCACGCACCTCACCCGAGGAGACACCGAGCACCACCGCGACGGACGAGGCCGCGTCGTGCGCCGACGTGTTCGTTTCTGCGACCCGCGCCGCGGCCTTGCCCAACATGCCGTCGACGACCCGCCGGATCGCACCCAACTGGTCGACGACGCGCAGCGCCGCTTCGGGCGACAATGCGGCCGCGTCGAACTCGAGCGCGATCGAGTTCAGCGTGCTGCGAGTCGTATCGAGCGAGGCGAACATATGTTCGTATAGTAGCAGCAACGTGCGCCACAAAACAACGAAAAGATGCGAGTTTTAAACAACTTTTCGACCATCGCACCTCGCACCGCCACACGGAGCGCCGCCGCCGCAACCACGGCGATGAGACCCGCACGCCCCTCGTCAGCGCCGCCCTTATCCCTGAGCTCTGCACTCGGGACACGAACACGTTCATCGCCCCGCCACGCGTCACCCGCCCCGGGGGGCTCGCGGCGTCCGCACGCGACATGGCTCCCTTGCTTCGCCCGGGGGGCTCGCGGCGTCCGCACGCGACATGGCTCCCTTGCTTCGCCCGGGGGGCTCGCGGCGTCCGCACGCGACATGGCTCCCTTGCTTCGCCCGGGGGGCTCGCGGCGTCCGCACGCGACATGGCTCCCTTGCTTCGCCCGGGGGGCTCGCGGCGTCCGCACGCGACATGGCTCCCTTGTTTCGCCCGGGGGGCTCGCGGCGTCCGCACGCGTAGATTCTCCACCGTGACCTATGTGCTCATCCACGGCGGCGGCTCGACGGCCCGGTTCTGGGACCGGCTCGTGCCACGCCTCGACGCTCCCGCGCTCGCGATCGACCTCCCCGGCGGCAACGGGAAGCCGGCCGACTTCGCCACGCTGACCGTCGACGACGAAGCGGCGTCGGTCGTCCCGACGTCGAGGCCACGGGCCTCACCGACCCGCTCGTTGTCGTCGCCACTCCTCGGGCGGGCTCGTCGTGCCCGGAGTGGTCGCGGGTCTCGGCGGTCGCGTCGACCTCATCGTGCTGAGCGCCGCGCTCGTTCCCGTCGACGGCGGCTGCGGTCTCGACTGCATGAAGCCTCGCCATCGCGAGGGCCTCGCGGCATCCGTCGAGCAGGCGCGCCGCGACGGCACGACGATCACGTTGCCCGGTGCTCCCGCGGATCCCGAGCCCTTCCGAACCACCTACGGCGGTGACCCGCTCGACGACGACACGCTGGCGTACATGGTCGACCCGGTTCGGTGCGTGCCCGACACCGTGAACCACTACTTCCAACCGGTGCACTGGTCGGTCACCGCCGGCGTGCCCGTCACCTATCTGCTCAACACGCGCGACCGCCCGATCCCGTCGGAGACCCAGGAGCAGATGGTCACCCATCTCCCGGGCCCGGTCGAGGTAGTGCGGCTCGACGGCGGCCACGTCCCCGCCGTGACCGACCCGGAGAGATTCGCGAAGCTGCTCGCCCGCGCCGCACGCTGACCGCCTACTACGGGAACGTCTGGCCGACCAGGCGCCGCTGCTTGAGCTGCGCCTTCATGTAGTCCTTGTTCATCAGTGCGATGAAGTCGATCGAGATCGACTTGGGGCACGCGGCCTCGCACTCGCGGTGGTTCGTGCACGAGCCGAAGTAGGTCTCCATGGTCTCGACCATGTTGACGGTGCGGTCCCAGCGCTCGGCCTGGCCCTGCGGCAGCAGGTTGAGGTGCTGCATCTTGGCCGAGGTGAAGAGCTGCGCGGCCCCGTTCGGGCACGCGGCGACGCACGCGCCGCAACCGATGCACGCGGCCGCGTCCATCGCCGCGTCGGCGACCGGCTTCGGGATCGGGATGAGGTTGCCGTCGGGCGCGCCGCCGGTGCCGACGCCGACGTAGCCGCCCGACTCGATGATGCGGTCGAACGCGGTCCGGTCGACGATGAGATCCTTGACGAGCGGGAACCCCGCGGCGCGCCACGGCTCGATCGTGAGGTGGTCGCCGTCGGCGAACTTGCGCATGTGCAGCTGGCACGTGGCGGTGGCGCGCTCGGGCCCGTGCGCCTGCCCGTTGATCATGACGCCGCACGAGCCGCAGATGCCCTCGCGGCAGTCGTGGTCGAACGCGATCGGCTCCTTGCCGTCGTGCATCAACCGCTCGTTGACGACGTCGAGCATCTCGAGGAACGACATGTCGGGGCTCACGCCGGGCACGTCGTAGGTCTCGAACTTGCCGGCGACGTTCGGGGACGCCTGGCGCCACACGGTCAGCGTGATGCGCATCGCAGCGTCGTTCGTGTTGGCGTTGCTCATCTGATCCTCTACTTGTACGAGCGGGTCGACGGGTGCACGAACTCGAAGTTCAGCGGTTCCTTGTGCAGCTCGGGTTCGGTGTCGACGCCTTTGAACTCCCACGCGGCGACGTACGCGTAGTGCTCGTCGTCGCGGAGCGCCTCGCCTTCCTCGGTCTGGTACTCCTCGCGGAAGTGGCCGCCGCAGCTCTCGTTGCGCTTGAGCGCGTCGAGGACCAACAGCTCGCCGAACTCGAGGAAGTCGGCGACGCGGCCCGCCTTCTCGAGCGCCTGGTTGCGGCTCTCGTTCTCGCCGAGGACGCAGACGTTCTTCCAGAACTCGTCGCGGATCGCGGGGATCTCGGTCAGGGCCTTCGACAGGCTCTGCTCGCTGCGCGCCATGCCGCAGTTGTCCCAGAGGACGTGCCCGAGCTCGCGGTGGATCTCGTCGACGGTCTTGTTGCCCCTGATCGACAGGAGCTTGCGTGTCTGCTCCTCGACCGACCGCTCCGACTCGGCGAACGCCGGGTCGTCGAGGGGCAGCGGCTTCGTGCCGAGCAACGGCGCGAGGTAGTCGCCGATCGTGTACGGCAACACGAAGTAGCCGTCGGCGAGCCCCTGCATGAGTGCCGATGCACCGAGGCGGTTGGCCCCGTGGTCGGAGAAGTTCGCCTCGCCGAGCACGAACAGTCCGGGCAGGTTGCTCATGAGGTTGTAGTCGACCCAGAGCCCGCCCATCGTGTAGTGGACGGCCGGGTAGATACGCATCGGGAGCTTGTACGGATTCTCACCGGTGATGCGGTCGTACATCTCGAACAAGTTGCCGTAGCGCTCCTCGATCACCGCGTGACCGAGCCGTTCGGTCGACTCCGTGAAGTCGAGGTAGGCGCCGTTCTTCAACGGACCGACACCGCGGCCGGCGTCGACCTCGTGCTTGATCGCGCGCGACGCGACGTCGCGCGGAACGAGGTTGCCGAACGCGGGGTAGCGCCGTTCGAGGAAGTAGTCGCGGTCGGCTTCGGGGATCTGGTCGGCCGATCGCGCGTCGTCCATCTGCTTCGGCACCCACACGCGACCGTCGTTGCGCAACGACTCCGACATCAGCGTGAGCTTGCTCTGGAACTCGTCGCTCGCCGGAATGCACGTGGGGTGGATCTGCGTGTAGCAGGGGTTGGCGAAGAACGCGCCCTTCTTGGCCGCGCGCCACGCCGCGGTGACGTTGGAGTTCTTGGCGTTCGTCGACAGGTAGAAGGCGTTGCCGTAACCACCCGTGGCGAGCACGACCGCGTGCCCCGCCATCGAGAAGACCTCGCCCGTGTTGAGGTCGCGGCACACGATGCCGGCCGTCTTGCCGTCCTTGACGACCACGTCGAGCATCTCGGTACGCGGGTAGAGCTGCACACCGTAGGAGTGCACCGCGCGCATGAGCGCCTGGTACGCGCCGAGCAGGAGCTGCTGACCGGTCTGGCCCCGTGCGTAGAACGTGCGTGACACCTGGGCGCCGCCGAACGAGCGGTTGTCGAGCAGGCCGCCGTACTCGCGTGCGAACGGGACGCCCTGCGCGACGCACTGGTCGATGATGTCGACCGACACCTGCGCGAGCCGGTACACGTTCGCCTCGCGGGCGCGGTAGTCGCCGCCCTTGATCGTGTCGTAGAAGAGGCGGTAGACGCTGTCGCCGTCGTTCTTGTAGTTCTTGGCCGCGTTGATGCCGCCCTGTGCGGCGATCGAGTGGGCCGCGGCGCGGGGAGTCGTGGAACGTCACGACCTTCACGTTGTAACCGAGCTCGGCGAGGCTGGCTGCCGCGCTCGCCCCGGCGAGGCCGGAGCCGACGACGATGATGTCGAAGCGGCGCTTGTTCGCGGGGTTGACCAGCTTGATGTCGAACTTGTGGTTGTCCCACTTCTCTTCGAGCGGGCCTTCGGGGATGCGCGAATCGAGGGCCACGGTCACGCCGCCTTGCACGGTTCGGTCGTGGGTTGGGTGTGCGGACATTTGAGCTTCATCACGTGCGCCTGTACCAGGATCGGGAAGCTGAGGTTGCCGACGAGGATCAGCCCGGCGAACGAGATGGCGAACGTCCGGCGCAGCTTGTTGATGCGCGGGTTGTTGACGCCCATGCTCTGGAACATCGACCAGGCGCCGTGGTACAGGTGGAACGCCGAGCGCGAGGTTGGCGACCCCGTACACGATCGCGACGACCGGCCGCTGCAGGCTGTACACCAGGTTGTTGTACGGATCGCCCCTCACGAACTGCGCGTTCGCGTTGCCCCACGTGAGGTCCATCAGGTGGAACACGAGGTAGAGCAACACGATGATGCCGGTCCAGCGCATCGTGCGCGACGCGAAGTCGGCGGCGACGTAGTCGCGCTTCGACTGGTACCCCTGCGGCCGGGCCTTCTTGTTGATCACCGTGAGGCTGTACGCCGAGTGCAGGTGCAGCGCGAAGGCGACGATCAGCACGGAGCGGATCGTCCACAGCAAGAACGTGCGCGGGAGCAGGTGGCCCGGCATGTCGCGCAGTGCTTCGCCGTAGAGGTTGATCTCCTCCTTCGACAGATAGAACTTCAGGTTGCCGATGAGGTGCGTGACGACGAAGCCCATGAGGATGACGCCGGTCACGGCCATCACCCACTTCTTGCCGACCGCGCTCCGGTAGAACCGCAGTAAGGGCGGGCCGTTCGGCAGGAGCTTGCGAATCGGCCGGGCCGCTCCGACCGGCGGCGCTTTGGCCGGTTTGGTCGGCGGGGTTGCAGTGGTCGCCATTGTCTCCACTCGGACTCGTGAGCTTGTGAATCGGACTCTACGCTGCGGCCGGGAAACGGCGACGAATCGTGCGGCGATTCACATGCCCGCTCTCGCCACCAACAGTTGTCGGACCTTTCAGCGCAGAGGGCGGAAATCTCCGACAACTGTTGGTGGGTTTCGGGCTCAGCCGGCGCGGCCGGCTTCGAGGATCAGGAGGGGGTAGCGGTTCGCGACCCGACCGGCCTCGGGATGGGTCAGCACGACCTCGACGTCGACCGCGTCGTCGAGGTCGGCCGTGCCGATGAAGACGACGGAGTCCGCGGCGATGTCGCCGCGCCACTGCCGGGTCCGGCCGTCGACGGCGACCACGACCGTCGCGCCCTGCATCGCAACCCGCGTGTCGTTCACGACGTGGACGTTGCCGGTCCGGGGGTCGACCGTCGCCAGGACCGGTCGGCACGCGTCGCGCACCGCGCCGTACGCCCGCTTCGCGACCCGTTCGTGATCGAGCAGGCCGAACCCGATCGCCGGTGAGGGGTCGGCGAGGCAGAACACCGCGAAACCGCCGCACGGCGTGCCCTTGCAGCGCCGAAGGTCCTCGATCTGCATCTGGAGGAGCGCGGCCTGGTACGCCTGAGTTGCGTCACACCACTCGTCGAACGACTTCGCGTCGGCCGCCGGTACGTGTGCGTCGAAAGCGCGTCGTTCCATGCCGTGGTGCTCGGCGAGCGCGGCCCAGTCGAGGTCGGGCCACGCCGTGAGCTGCATCCAGTCGGAGGTCGTCGGCACCGACTGCGCGCCGAACGCCGAGACGAAGCGGCCGAGCCGGGGCACCGCCCGTATCGCGGGGGCGACGCCGGCGAGGGTCCCGTGCCGCCAGCCGAACCACAGGTGCGAGTCGTCGCCCGCGCCGGAGCTGCGGACGACGGGCCGTGTGCCGTCGACGCGGGTGATCGCGCGCGCGGTCGAACGGTCGAGCACCTCCTTGCCCCACGTCGGCAGCGCGGCGTTGGCGATCGCGCGCGCCGGGGCGTCGTCGCCGAGTGGGGCGTCGTGTGCGCACCACACGACGATCGACGGATGCGCGCCGAGGAGCTCGACCATCGCGCGCGCCTGCCGGGCCGCCTGCCTGCGCACGCCGCGCGCGTACCCACCCTCCATCGGGAGGTCCTGCCACAGCAGGAGGCCGGCGTCGTCGGCCGCCTCGTAGAACGCGGCGGGCGCGACGTGCGTGTGGACACGGAGGAAGTCGAGGTTCGCGTCGACGGCCCGGCCGACGTCGGCGCGTAGCAGCGCGTCGTCGGCCTCCCCGAGCAGCGCGCGTGCCGGCGCGTAGCTCGCGCCCTTCAAGAAGATGCGCTCGCCGTTGACCAGGTACCCGGCGCCCACGCGACGCACGTCGCGGAACCCGAACCGCCGGGTGAAGCCGTCGCTCGCATGTCCGTCGATCTCGACGTCGAGCTCGAGCGTGCACGACGTCTGCGGCCCGAACGCGCGCGGCCACCAGCGCGGCGGGTCGTCGACGGTGAGCATCCACGCGAGCTCGTTCGTTCCCGCCGCGAGGGTCGCGGTCCGCCACGCGTCGAGCAACACTGCGCCTTCGGGCCCCCGCACGACCGCGTGGAGATGCGCGGCACGTGTCTCGGTCGAGGCGTCGAGGGTCACGTCACAGGCGACGCGGCCGCGTTCGACCGACGCGTCGACGCACAGCACGCGCGCCCGCACGATCCGCACCGACCCCGACGACGCGAGCCGTACCGGTCCCCAGATGCCGCCCGGGTTGAGGGACCGGTCGAACACCGGCGACTGCCAGTAGCCGCCGGTGATCGTCCGCTTCGCACTGCGATCGTGTTGTGGGGGCGACGCGACTTCGATCGCGAGCACGTGGTCGTCGCGCGCCGCGAGCGCATCGGTGACCTCGAACGCATGGCGCGTGAAGTAGCCCTCGGTCGCGCCGAGGTACTCGCCGTCGAACCAGACGTCGCCGTAATAGAAGATGCCGTCGAGCTCGAGGAACCAGCGCCGGTCGGTCGGTCCGGACACGTCGGTCCCGCGGACACCGGACCGCACGGTGGTGAAGCGGTGCCGGTAGAGGAGCGGTCCGTCGAGCTCGGTGAACGCCGGTTCCGAGCGCCAGTGGTGCGGAACGGTGACATCTTCCCAACCGTGATCGTCGTGGTCGCGCTCCGCGAACGTCTTGGCGAGGTCGGGCTCGGAGACGTGCGCGCGCCAGGCGCCCGACAGAATCACTTCCGGGTTCTCTCGCGGGGCTGTACGCGACTGACGGCTCACCGGGCCTCAGCGTATGCTCGGCTCATGAGCCGTCCCGCAACTCTCGGAGACCTCCGCGCCAGCGGTTGGGAGTCACGCCCCGTCAAGGAAGAGATTCGCGCGAACGCGGTACGGGCGCTCGGCGAGCGCCGCCCGCTCGTCGAAGGTGTGGTCGGTTACGACGACACGGTGCTCCCGCAGCTCGCGAATGCGTTGCTCGCCGGGCACGACATGATCTTCCTCGGCGAGCGCGGCCAGGCCAAGACGCGCATGATCCGCGAGCTCGTCAACCTGCTCGACGAATGGATGCCGATCGTCGGCGGCAGCGAGATCAACGACGACCCGTACGCGCCCGCGTCGTCGCACGCGCGCCATCTCATCGCCGAGCGCGGCGACGACACGCCGATCGAGTGGGTCCACCGCGACCGTCGCTACGGCGAGAAGCTCGCGACCCCCGACACGTCGATCGCGGATCTCATCGGCGAAGTCGACCCGATCAAGGTGGCCGAGGGTCGCTATCTCTCCGACGAGCTCACCATCCACTACGGGCTCGTCCCCCGTACGAACCGCGGCATCTTCGCGATCAACGAGTTGCCCGACCTCGCGGAGCGAATCCAGGTCGGCCTGTTGAACGTCCTCGAAGAACGCGACGTGCAGATCCGCGGCTACAAGATCCGTCTCCCGCTCGACGTCTTGCTGGTCGCGTCGGCCAACCCCGAGGACTACACCAACCGCGGGCGCATCATCACGCCGCTGAAGGACCGGTTCGGTTCGCAGATTCGCACGCACTACCCGCTCGAGACCGAGCTCGAGATGGCGATCATCGACCAGGAGGCGCGGCCGCTCGCGGGCACCGGGCTGCAGGTGTCGGTCCCCGACTTCATGACCGAGATCGTCGCCGAGGTGTCGCAGCTCGCCGCGCCGTTCGCCCCACGTGAACCAGCGTTCCGGCGTGTCGGCCCGGCTCTCGATCTCGAACTTCGAGACGCTCGTGGCGAACGCGGCGCGGCGTGCGCTCGCGAGCGGCGAGCGCGAGGTCGTGCCGCGGGTGTCGGATCTCGCCGCGCTCGCGGCGTCGACGTCGGGCAAGATCGAGATCGAGACCCTCGACGACGGTCGTGAGGGCCAGGTGCTCGATCGCATCGTGAAGGCGGCGACCCTCGAGGTGTTCCGGGCGCGCGTCCGGCCCGAGCGGCTCGGGCCGATCGTGTCGTCGTTCGAGGACGGCTCGATCGTGAACACGGGCGAGGACGTCCCCGCGGCCGAATACCGCGACCTCCTCTCCGAGCTCGACGGCATGCCCGCCGTCCTCGCCGACCTCGGCGTGGGGGAGTCGCCCGCCGGCATCGCGAGCGGCATCGAGTTCGTGCTCGAGGGTCTGCACCTGACCAAACGGCTCAACAAGGACGCGGTCGGCACCCGGGCCTCGTACCGATCCCGGGGCTGAATCCGAGGCTCTGTCAGCTTTGTCGACCGACAAAGTTGACAAAGGGGTGTGATCGCTGGCTTACTGGGTCCTCGACGCGGCCTCGCCGAGGACCCAGGGATGCACATCGATATCTACAAGACCATCGCCGGACTGATCATCGGCTTCGTCATCGGCCTCACCGGCATGGGTGGCGGCGCGCTGATGACGCCGGTGCTGGTGCTGATGTTCGGGGTCAACCCCGGCACCGCGGTCTCCGCCGACGTCGTGACGTCGCTCGTGCTGAAGCCGTTCGGCGGCAGCATCCACGTGCGCCGGCGCACGGTCAACTGGCGGCTCGTGCAGTGGCTGATGATCGGGTCGATCCCGAGTGCGTTCGCGGGTGCCTACCTGCTCGACGAGGTCATCGGCACCCAGAACGAGCACACGGTGAAGCAGGTGCTCGGCTGGGTTCTGATCGTGGCCGCCGGCGCGATCCTGGCCAAGCTCCTCCTGCAGGCGCGCCGCAACGATGCACCGGTCACGGAGATGATGGACCCGGCGCTCGTGCGGCCGCTGCCGACCTTCGCGGTCGGAGCGCTCGGCGGCCTGATCGTCGGCATGACGTCGGTCGGGTCGGGATCGCTGATCATCGTGACGCTGATGATCATGTACCCGCGCCTCTCCTCGAAGGAGATGGTCGGCACCGACCTCGTGCAGGCCGTTCCGCTCGTCGGCGCGGCCGCGCTCGGGCACTTCTTGTTCGGGAGCCTCGACTTCTCGATCATCGGCAGCGTCCTGCTCGGAGCGATCCCGGCCGTGATGCTCGGTGCGCACTTCTCCTCGACCGGCGCCGACCGTTACATCCGACCCGTGCTGGTCGCGGTGCTCGGCATCTCCGCGCTGGGTCTGCTCGGAGTGAGCAACGGCTGGCTGCTCACGGCGTCGATCGTGTCGTTGGTGATCCTCGCGGTCGTGCTGTTGCGCATGCGGTCGAGTCGCGCGCCGCCAACACTCCACCAACAGTTGTCGGAGTTCTCCGCACCATGTGCCGGTATCTCCGACAACTGTTGGTGGTTGAACGCAGCGTTCAGGACAGGATCGCGGCGCGGATGCGCGCGGGCGCGTCGGCCGCGCCGATCGCCGCCGCGAGGCCGTCGAACGATCCGTGGTCGCGCCGGATCCCCTCGACGAACGCGGCCATCGCTTCGGGATGCGCGGCGACCATGGCCGGCGCGACGCGCGCCAGCTGCTCGTGGGCGTCGGGGTAGGCACGCTCGTAGTGCTCTATGAGCTGTCGCATCGCGAACGCGCTCAACGCGTAGTCGGCGACGATCGTGTGGTCGGCCACACCGGCCATCCCGAGCACCAACGCCGAAAGGATGCCGGTGCGGTCCTTGCCCGCGCTGCAGTGGAACATCGCCGGGTAGGCACTCGGATCCGAGAGGATCGTCAGGGCCGTCGCGACGGCCTGCGATCCCTGGTCCAGCATGCTGCGGTACTGCGCGGCGACGACCTCGGGATCGATCCAGTCGGGGAGCTCGTCGGTGTCGGGGAGGACGTCGATCATCGGTAGGTGGTGCTCGACGACGTCGCCCAGCGTCGTGACGTAGCGGCCGCGATCCTCCGCCTCCTGCGCGGTGCGCAGATCGATCACGGTCGCGAGACCGAGTCCGTGCAGCTTGACCGCGTCGGCGGCGGTCAGTGCGTGCGGACCGTCGGCGCGGTAGAGATGCCGGGGAGTGACGAATCGCCCGTCGCCCGTCTCGTAGCCGCCGAGATCGCGGAAGTTGAAGCAACCCTCGAAGACGATCCGTCGTTGCGAATCGTCTCGTCCCGAGTCCATCGGCGCCGTCTGCACGGCTGCAGCGTACGGCTGCGATCCCACGGACCGCCGAACACGAGATGAACAGCGCACGGACCGCCGATGACGGCTCGCGCCGTTCGCTTGCCGGGTGCCACCGCGTCGGGTTTGAATCGACCGGTAGCTCGTCGGCGGCGACTTGCCGTCAGGGAAGCGAGGCGACCGCCGCCGACGATGCAAGTCTCACGGTTACCGCGCCGACAGCGCGGACCGCAGGTTCGCGATCTGGTCCGGAGCGACCCGCCACCACATCCACCGGCCCCGCTTCTCGCCCACGATGAGGCCGGCGTCGGCGAGGGCCTTGGTGTGGTGGCTGACGGTGGGCTGCGACTTCCCGAGCGGGCGCTCGAGATCGCAGGAGCAGATCTCGCCCGCCTCGGCGACGAGGCTCAGCAGCCGCAGCCGCACCGGATCGGCGAGGGCGGCGAACCCGCGGGCCAACGCGACGGCGTCCGACTCCGCCAGCGGAGCTACCAGCACGGGCGAGCAGCAGGTCGTGGGTTCTGTGGAAACGGCCAGGTTGGTCTTCGCCACGATTTCCCTTCCGCATATTGACATCTGTCAATGTATCCGCCAGGATCGATACATCGACAGTCGCCAATGTATCGCAGGAGCCCCCGGAATGTCTCGTGTCCAGCTCGCCCTGAACGTCTCCGACCTCGAGTCGGCCATCGACTTCTACTCGAAGCTCTTCGCCACCACCCCGGCCAAGGTGCGGCCGGGGTATGCCAACTTCGCGATCGCGGAGCCGCCGCTGAAGTTGGTCCTGATCGAGGGTCAGGGTGACCCCGGCTCGCTCAACCACCTCGGGGTGGAGGTCGAGTCGTCCGACGTCGTGGCGTCGGCCGCCACCCGCCTCGCGGGCGCGGGACTCGCGACTGCGACCGAGGACGAGGTCTCGTGTTGCTACGCGGTGCAGGACAAGGTGTGGGTCGACGCCCCCGACGGCGAACCGTGGGAGATCTACACCGTGCTCGGCGACGTCGAGATGCCCGCGGGTCAGCTGCGGACCACGACCCCCGACTCCGACGCGATGTGCTGCGCGTCCGCGCCGGAGTCGACGGCGAGGTGCTGCGGGTGATCGATCGCGCCCTCGCGCGCCGGGCGACGGCCGAGGCGCTCGGTTCCGCCTTCCTCGTCGCGATCGTCGTCGGGTCCGGGATCGCGGCGCAACGGCTGTCGCCCCACGACGTCGGGCTCCAGCTGCTGGAGAATTCCACGGCGACAGGCGCCGGGCTGGTCGCGCTCATCCTCGCGTTCGGTCCCGTGTCCGGCGCACACTTCAACCCGGTCGTCACGCTGGTCGACCGGTTGCTGGGCGGCATCTCCGGAACCGCGGCCGCCGTCTACGTCGTGGCGCAGGTCGCCGGCTGCTGCGCCGGCGCCGTCGTCGCGAACGTCATGTTCGACCTCGACGCGATCAGCCTGTCGACGCACACGCGCTCGTCGGGCGGGCTGTGGCTCGGCGAGTTCGTCGCGACGCTGGGGCTCGTGCTCGTCATCTTCGGGATCGTCCGGTCGGGCCGGTCGTCGGTCGCGCCGTTCGCGGTCGGCGGCTACATCGGTGCCGCGTACTGGTTCACGTCGTCGACGTCGTTCGCGAACCCCGCGGTCACGATCGCACGCACGTTGAGCGACACGTTCGCCGGCATCCGCCCGTCGTCCGCGCCCGCGTTCATCGTGGTGGAGATTGCGGCCGCCGTATGCGCTGCCGGGTTGGTGAGATTCCTGCATCCCGACGTCGAGGCCCGCGACGTCGTCGTTCCGCACGAACATTCCGAATCGCCCAGTTGAGAGGAAGAATCCCGTGGTCACAACAAGCCTGATCGGGGCCGTCGATCGGCTGACGTCCGAGTTCGCCGGTGAGTTCACTCGCCAGAGCGTCGAGGACCTCGTCGAGAACGCGTACGAACAGCTTTCGAGAGCTGCGACGACCACGGCGTTCGTCCCGCTCCTCGCGGAGAAGTTCGCGCGCCAACGGTTGCAGGCGATGGCCCGAATCGCGGACTCGTCCCCGACGCCGATGCCGGCGGTGCTCTTCCTCTGCGTGCACAACGCCGGCCGGTCCCAGATGGCGCTCGGCTGGTTCAACCAGCTCGCACGCGGGCGCGCCGATCGCGTGGTCGGGCGGTTCGGAGCCCGGGAGCGAGGTCAATCCGTCGGCGGTCGCGGCGATGGCCGAGGTCGGCGTCGACATCACCGGCGAGTTCCCGAAGCCGTGGACGGACGAGATCGTCCGGGCGGCCGACGTGGTGATCACGATGGGGTGCGGCGACGCGTGCCCGTTCTACCCGGGCAAGCGTTACGAGGACTGGGCGCTCGAAGACCCGGCCGGGCAGGGGGTCGAGGCCGTCCGCCCGATCCGCGACGAGATACGAGAGCGCGTGACGGAGTTGCTGAAGAGCCTGGGGGTCGACGTCGACTGAGACGTCGACTGGGACGTCGATGAGAGAGAGCGCGACCTACGTGCGAGCGTACGCGCGCAACAACTCCGCGCTCCCACGCGGCTCACGGTCGCGTGTGAAGCAGCCGAACTGCACGTCGAAGCCGTGGTTCCATTCGTAGTTGTCGACGCCCGTCCAGTGGAAGAACCCGCGGACGTCGATACCGTCGCCGATCGCGCGCTCGACGAGCCCGAGCGACTCGCGCAACACCTCGCACCGCCATTCGTCGTCGTCGGTGCCGACGCCGTGCTCGCAGATCAGCAGTGGCCGTCCGGGCAGCTCGTCGTGCAGAGTGTGCAGCACCAGCGCGAGCCCTTCGCTCCACGGCGCGTAACCCATCGCGCCGACCCGCGCCGACTCGGGATACGGCACGATCCGGCCCTCGGCGTCGACGCCGGTCGCGCTGTAATACGAGAAGCCGACGATGTCGCACGCCTCGCGCAGGTCGGGGACCTCGATCGGCGTGCCGCCCGGGAAGCTCGAGCACGCCGTCGCGATCCGCACGCATCCAGATGTCCCACGTCATGGCGTCGAGACGGGCCCGCATGGAGTCGGCCGGGATCGTGTCGGCGACCTTGAACACGGGCGACAGGTTGTGGATCGTCGTCACCGGCTTGCCGCCGCCGCGCAGCTCGCGCCACGCGTCGCGCTGCGCGAGCAGGACCGCGCCGAGCATGTCGAAGCGCTTCTGCCCGTGCGGATAGATGCCCGCGTACGCGCCCGGTTCGTTGATCGGTTTCCAACCGAAGACGAGATCGCCGAAGGTCTCCGCGCAGAACGCGACGTGGCGGGCCCAGAAGTACGACCGGGCGCGGTCGTCGACGAAGCCGCCGCCCATCTCGGTGAACCAACCGGGCAGCGTGAAGTGGTGGAGGCAGACCCAGGGCGACACACCTGCGGCTCGGGCCGCGCCGAGCATCTCGGTGTAGTGCTCGATCGCGGCATTGTCGCGCCGCCCCTCCTCGGGTTCGATGCCGCGCCCACTCGATCGAGAGCCGGTGATGCGTGAGCCCGTGCTGCGCGTACAGCTCGAAGTCCTCCGCGTACCGTTCGCCGAAGCCGTTGCCGTTCCCGCTGGCGGGCATCGTCCCGGCCGCGTTCGAGCGCGAACCAGTCGGACTCGGGTGCCGCACCCTCGGCCTGGGTCGACGACGCGCCGGTTCCCCACCAGAAGTCGCGCCCGTGGAAGTCCGCTCCGAAGCTCACGGGGGTACGGTAACGGCATGTCGTCGCGTGCCCGATACTCCCGCTGGGATGGCACCCAGGTCGGGTTCGACCTCGATGCCGACGCGTTGCTCGAGGAGATGACCGACGACCTCCTCTACCACGGCGATCTGAACGCCGCGCTGCGCCGGATGATGCAGCAGGGTTTCCAGGACCGTCAGGGCCGCGACGTGCAGGGCATGCGCGAGATGCTCGAGAAACTGCGCGAGCAACGGCGCGAGCAACTCGACCGCTACGACCTCGGCGGCGTCTACGAAGACATCGCGAACCGGCTCGACGAGATCGTCGACGAGGAACGCTCGGGCATCGATCGGCGCGTCGACGAGGCGCAGCAGTCGGGCGACAAGCGACGCGAGGAGCTCCTCGAGGAGCTCGCGCGAGCAGCGCCGAGAGCAGTTGGAGCAGCTCCCGCCCGACCTCGCCGGGCGCGTCAGCGACCTCCAGGAATACGACTGGATGGACGACACCGCCCGCCAACACTTCGAAGAGTTGATGGAGGAGCTGAAGAAGCAGCTGCTCGACTCGATGTTCAAACAGCTCAACGAAGGCATGTCCCAGATGTCGCCCGAGCAGCTCGCGCGCATGAAGGACATGATGGCCGAGCTGAACCACATGCTCGAGCAGCGCGAGGCGGGCGAGGAGCCCGACTTCGAGGGCTTCATGGAGCGCTTCGGCGACTTCTTCCCCGACAACCCGCAGACGCTCGACGAGCTCCTCGAGTCGATGGCGCGCTCGATGGCGCAGATGCAGCAATTGCTCAACTCGATGACGCCCGAGCAGCGCGCGCAGCTGCAGGAGATGGCCGAACGCGCTGCTCGACGACATGGACCTGCGCTGGCAGGTCGAGCAGCTCGGCCAGAACCTCCGCAACGCGTTCCCGCAGGCGGGCTGGGGCCAGGGCATGCGCTTCCGGGGCGACGAGCCGCTGCCGCTCGACGGCATGAGCGGTCTGCTCGACCAGCTCGGCGACATCGACGCGCTGGAGAACCTGCTGCGCAACGCGACGAGTCCCGGCCCGCTCGCCGAGGTCGACCTCGACAAGGTCCGCGATCTCCTCGGCGACGACGCGGCGCGCTCGCTGCAACAGCTCGCGAACCTCGCCAAGGAGCTCGAGGAAGCCGGTCTCATCGAGCAGCGCGAGGGCCGCATGGAGCTCACGCCCAAGGGCATCCGCCGCATCGGTCAGCGTGCGCTCGGCGACCTCTTCAAGCGACTGCTGCAGGACCGTTCCGGCCGGCACGAGATCGAGCGCGCCGGCTTCGGTCACGAGCGCTCCGACGAGCACAAGCCCTACGAGTACGGCGACCCGTTCCATCTCGACGTCGGCCGCACGTTGAAGAACGCGATCACGCGTCAGGGCTCGGGCACGCCGGTGCGGATGCTGCCCGAGGACTTCGAGATCGAACGCACCGAGCAGCTGTCGCGCAGCGCGACGGTGCTGATGCTCGACGTCTCGCTCTCGATGGAGATGCGCGGCCGGTTCCTCGCCGCGAAGAAGGTCGCGATGGCGCTGCACGCGCTCGATCAGCTCGCAGTTCCCGCGCGACTACCTCGGGATGGTGAGCTTCGGGCGCGTCGCCCGCGAGGTGAAGCCGGCCCGCCTGCCCGAGGCGACCTGGGACTTCGAGTGGGGCACGAACATGCAGCACGCGCTGCTGCTCGCCCGCCAGCTCCTGGCCCGCCAGACCGGCCGCAAGCAGATCATCATGATCACCGACGGCGAGCCGACCGCCCACATCATGGAGAACGGCGAGCCGTTCTTCGACTACCCGCCCGATCCGCTCACGATCGAGATGACGTTGCGGGAAGTGCAGCGGTGCACGAAGGACGGGATCCGCATCAACACGTTCATGCTCGAGGACAACTTCTACCTGCGCGAGTTCGTCGAGCGCATGATGAAGATGAACCGCGGCCGCGCGTTCTACACGACTCCCGAGACCCTCGGCGACTACGTGCTGGTGGACTTTCTCGACCAAAAGCGCACGCAACGCCGCGCCGGGTAGTCCCGCCCGGCCGCCGCGACACCGCGGAAACGATTCAGCCCCCCGCCCGGCCGCCGATGGGATGGAGCCGGGCACGGACGCCCGGCGAGTTGCGCTCATGGAGGAGGTCCGCGGTGGTCCCGCGCGGTGCTGATGGTCCAATCGCGGACCCGATCTCGAAGACGCCGAGCCGGTCGTTGGCCGCTGACGGCGACGCCGCGTTTGACCCTGCTCCGCCACGAGCGTTTCGACGCGGTCATCCTCGACCTCGGGCTCGCGCCGCTCGACGGCTGGTGCGTGCTCGCGACCGTGGGGAACTGGGTCGAACGGCCGCGCCTGGTGGCGATCGTCAGCGACGACGACCACATCGGTCGGGCCCTCGTGCTCGGCGCCGATTTGTGTGTGCCCCCGGGAACTCCCGTGCCCGCGCGAGCGTTGTTGCCGTCGACAACAGCTATGCCCGAGGAGCGAGAATGCCCGCAATCCCGTCCGACCGTCTTCCCCCAGACCGACGCCGAGTGGCGTGAGCGCCTGACGCCCGACCCAGTTCGAGGTGGCCCGCAAGGCGGGCACCGAGCGGGCCTTCACGGGTGAGTACTGGGACTGCCACGACGACGGCACCTACGTGTGCGTCTGCTGCGACGCGCCGCTGTTCTCGTCCGACACGAAGTTCGAGTCGGGCACCGGCTGGCCGAGCTTCTTCGGGCCGGTCGAGAGCCGAGGCGGTCGAGGAGGACGTCGACCAGAGCCACGGCATGGTCCGCACCGAGGCCCGCTGCCGCAACTGCGGCGCGCACCTCGGCCACGTGTTCCCCGACGGCCCCCGCCCGACGGGCCTGCGCTACTGCATGAACTCGGCGTCGCTGAGGCTCGAAAAGGGCCGATATATGGCGTCCCTTGCTTCGCCGCCGGGAGCTTGGTGCGTCCGCACGGCCGGGGAGTCGAAGGCCGAAGCGGCTCGGTGACATCGATCACAGCTCGGCCGGAGTTGCTGGGGCGAGCCTCCGGACGCGCCGTTACCTCCTTCGTGACGGCTCTTACCGTTGGTGTCACCACGGCGAAGAATCCAGAGTGCAAGCGGGGTGTGGCGACCAACGTCGCCGCGAGCCTGGCCCGACACAGCGCGCGTGTCGGACCGGGTTTGCGTCGTGGACGCCGACCCGCTTGCCCTGGACGTCACCACCCGACTGGGGGTGCGGGGCCCGGTGCTCGAGGACTTCGCCCGCCCGGCGCCGCTGCGTCGCCTCGGCCCTCGCCCGGGTCGAGTCGCCCGCGATGGCCGTGCTGCCCTGAGTGGCGGTCCGCTGGCCCGGGTACGGCTCGCGGCCGAGCCCGCACTGGCCGTGCTGCGGCGAGGCGTTCGACGTCGTCGTGTGCGACCTGCCGGGCGGACCGTCCGGTCCCGGCCGGGCGCTCGGTGCCCGGCTGGAGCTGCTCGACTGGCTCGTGCTCGCGGTCACGCCCGAGGCCGGCGCGGTGGCCGCGACCAGCCATTTCCTCGAGCTGTTCCAGACCGCCCGCGACCGTGGCGACATGGGCGCGGTGCGTCTGGCCGTCGTCTGCACGGGCGACGAGGGCTCGGCCGTGATGGAGACGGCCGAGGTCGCAGCCGTGCTCGGCGTCCCAGTGTCCGGGCGGATCCCACAGCTCTGGGGCCGAGCGGTCCCGAACCGGGGCTTCGGCGCCGCGTTGGCGATCCCCGAGCTCGACGACGCCGTGCTACGACCTGTTCGCGGGCTTCCGCGACGGTCGCGACCACGCGCCGCCGGCTCCTCTCGATCTAGGTCGAGCGCCCCGGACGCGACCCCGAGCGGTCGGGCACCCGGTCGCGGCGCGCCCGCTCCCGCCCGCGGGGCAGTACTGGCGGAAAACTCCCCCTTGCGCCCCGGGAACCGGGTTGACAGAATGACGCCGTTGTAATTCCATCGGCGGCATTTACGGCCTGACCGTCCCCGGGAGCCCACCGGGAGGCGGTCCGATACGAGCGAGCGAGGGGGCAGCCGATGAGAGAGATGATGATCCAGCTCGACGTCGACGCCGGGGATCGGCGTTGGCAGGAACGAGCGAACTGCCTCGGAGTCGACCCCGACCTGTTCTTCCCCGAGCGGGGCGCCTCCACCAAGGAGGCGAAGGCCGTCTGCGGCGGGTGCGAGGTGCGCACCGAGTGCCTCGAGTACGCCCTCCGGCACGGCGAGAAGTTCGGGATCTGGGGCGGGATGTCGGAGCGGGAACGCCGCCGCATCCGCCGTCAGCGGGCGCTCGCCCGCCGTGGTCTCGCCAGCGCCTGAGCCACGCGCGTCCGCCGACGGCGAACGGCTGCGTTCAGTCGCCCGGCCACCAGCGCGGGCCCTTGCCGATCCGCACTTCGATCGTCGACTCCACGTCGAGGCGGCTCCATTGCAGGAAGTCGTCGGTGCAGCGATCGAGATCGCGTGCCGGGATCAGGCCGACGAGCTCGACCGTGGCCACGTCGGTGCCGTAACGGTGCGCGAGCTCGCGCACGTGCAGGCACGCGTCCTGCACTCCGGTCCGCTCGAGCTCGACGAGATTCATCGACACCTGCGCGCGCTGGGCCTCGGGCAGGAAGAACCCGAGCGCGCGCACGCCGCGCAGACCGCCGGTTCGTTCCCGCAGGTCGCGCGCGATGCGGCGGGCGACGGTGACGTCGCGGCTCACGAGCACGCAGTTGCACGCGACGAGCGGCGGCCGTGCTCCCACTGCGGTGGCCCCGAGGCGGGGGTGGGGCTGCGTCGGGCCCGAAGTCGGGGGCGCGGCTGCGAAAGCTCGTCGAGCGCGCGCTCGGCAGATCGCGACGATCGGGGTCGGCGTCGTCGTAGAGGAAGACCGGGACCGCGAACTCGCGCGCCCACCACTTCGCCGAACTCGCGGGCCTCCTCCGCGGCCTGCTCCCGCTCGACCCTGGTGCCGCCGAGGGCGACGAACGGTACGACGTCCAGCGCCCCGAAGCGCGGGTGCTCGCCAATGTGGTCGACGATCGAGCACTGCTCCGCGACCGCCGCCGCCAGCGAGCGGGCGCCGGCGACCGCGTCGCGCGGACCCGGTCCGGCGAGGGTGAAGACCGAGCGGTGATGGTCGGCGTCGGAGTGGACGTCGAGGAGCGCCGGCCCGCACGCGAGCGCGATGGTGCGCAGGCGGTCCATGTCGCGGCCTTCGGAAACGTTGACGACGCACTCCAGCACAGAGCGCAAGCGTAGGGCCCGCCCGGAAGACAACGAGCCGTGCGCGACGCGGCACGACGGGCGGTACCGGACGCATCGCTAGTGTCCCCCGCATGCGCATCGGGGTCGCGCTCCCGCAGTACGACTACTCGGTCGCCGGTGAACGACCGCTGCGATTCGAGACGATCGTCGATTACGCCCGGCGGGCCGAACGCGGCGGCGCCGAGTCGGTCTGGCTCTCCGACCATCTGTTCCTCGACCTCGCGAAGTACGGGGGATCGGCTCGCTCCGAAGGCTGCTTCGACCCGATCGTGACGCTCGCGGCGCTGGCCCGGCGCGTACCCCGGGTGCGGCTGGGCACGCTGGTCCTGCTCGAGGCGTTGCGGCCTGCGGCGGTGCTGGCCAAGGCGCTCGCATCGGTCGACTGCGTGAGCGGCGGCCGCCTCGACGTCGGCCTGGGTGCGGGCTGGTACGAACCGGAGTACGCCGCGCTCGGCATGGAGATGCCCCGTCCCGGCGTCCGGCTCGACCGTCTCGTCGACGCGCTCGAGGTCGTGAAGGGTCTGCTCGGCGGGGGTCCGTGCACGTACGAAGGCGAGCACCACCGCGCGCGCGGGGCGATCAACCTGCCCCACGGGAGGCAAGAGCCGCGGCCGCGGGTGTTCGTCGGCGGGAAGGGCGACCGGCTCTTGCGGATCGCGGCACGGCACGCCGACGGCTGGAACACCTGCTGGGTGTGGACGCCCGACGCGTACGCGGAGCGGCTCCGAGTGCTCGACGACGCCTGCGTGGCCGCGGGTCGCGACCCGGCCTCGATGTGGCGGACGCTCGGTCTCTACGCGTTGTGCGGCGAGGACGAGCGTGATCTCGAGCGGCGGTTCGAGCGCCTGCGCGAGCTCTCGCCCCCGGGTGTGCTCGACGGCGTCGACCTCGCGACCTTCCGAACGGGCCGGCTGGTCGGGACCGTCGACGAAGTACGCGCGCGCAGGTTCGCGTCTGGGAAGACCTCGGCGTCGACACCTTGGTGCTCGGAGCCGGCGCGGTGCCGTTCCAGGTCGGCGCGCCCGACGACCTGGAGCTGCTGCTGCACGCGTGTGTGTGAGCGAATCAGCTCGGGGGAGTAGCGATCAGCTCGCGCCGGCGCCGGAGGATCCGACGGCGCTCTCGCTCCGATGCCCCGCCCCACACGCCGTGCTCGATGCGGTGCTCGAGCGCGTATTCCAGGCACTCGGTCCGCACCGGACAGTTCACGCAGATGTGCTGCGCCGATTCGACGCCGAGTCCGTCGGAGGGAAAGAACTCGGTCGGACTCGCGCCCCGGCAGCGCGCGTGGAGCATCCAGGCGTATTCGTCGGGGGTCTCGTCCACGATCACCTCCCCTTCCTCGAAGCCTTACGGCTCACGGCCTTCGTTGGTTCGACGACGACGCCGGCTTTCGCCAGTCCGTTCTCGCATCCGTTCCGGGCATGCGTTGTGCCCTGATCCATCCGGCGCCACACACTCAGACGTCCGGGACGCCGGAAACGCTCCCGATTTCGCGTGGGCTTGTGCCGAAATTGTGGAAGCGGTCGAACGCTCTCCGGAGCGTCGGGCCCCTGCGTACGGGGAAACCGGCGCATTCGACGTCCGCGCTAGCCTCGTTCGTCGCCTGACGAGGAGTACGCAATGTCGATCGATCCCGAAGAGCTCGAGGAGATCCCGCCGCAGGGTCACGTTCGGGTGGTGTACACGGGCCCGGTCGCGCCGCACTGGGAGATCCACCGCGTCTTCGGCGACCAGCGCGCGATCGACGAGTTCCGCGTCCGGGCGATGGCCCGGCTCCAGTTGCTGCCCGTCTACGACCCGCAGTTCCGGCGCAACCGCGAGCGGGTCGCCCGCGACGCCGAGCGCGAGCACTTCATCCTGGAGTGGGACCTCGGCGACGAGCCGGAGTAGTTCCGGACCGGGTCGGCCTCAGCGCCGCGGCGGACGAGAAGCGGGACGCCACAACCCGCGCGATCACGGTGAACACGAACACGATGACGATGAGCGTGAGCGCCGCGCCCCACGCCCGGTCCTTGGCCGCGTCGAACGGGGTCTGGGCGTTGAACCAGATCTCCTGCGACAACGTGGTGTTCGTCCCGGAGAAGGGGTTGCTGTTGACGGTGTTCGTGACGCCGATCGTCAAGAGCAGCGGCGCGGTCTCACCGGCGGCGCGGGCAATCGCGAGCATCGCGCCGCTCACGATGCCGGGGAGTGCCGCGGGGATGACAACCGACAGCACTGTGCGCCAACGGCGGGCGCCGAGGGCGTCGCTGGCCTGACGCATGTCGTCGGGCACGAGTTTGAGCATCTCCTCGCACGACCGGATCACGATCGGGAGCATCAACGCGCCGAGCGCCAGTGACCCTGCGAAGCCGGAGTATCCGACGTGGAAGCCCGCGCTCACCCAGATGGTCGCGATGAAGAGCCCCATGACGATCGAGGGCACACCGGTCATGACGTCGGCCATGAAGCGGATCACCTGGGCGATGCGGCTCTGGCGCCCGTACTCGTTCAGATAGACCGCGGCGAGAACGCCGAGGGGGATGGCCATCAACGCGGCGACGCCGGTGATCACGAGTGTCCCGACGATGGCCGGGCCCATACCGCCGCCCGGGAGCTGGGTGACGATCTGGATGTTGTTCGTGAGGAAGCTCCAGCTCATCACCCCTGCGCCCTTGCTGGCGACGTAGACCGCGATGACGGCGACGGGCACGAGCGCGACGAGGAGTGAGCCGATCATCCACGCGGTCGCGAGCGAATTGGCCGCGCGACGGCGCGGCGAGACGGCCTTTTGGAGGATCCATGCGCCCGGTTCGGAACCGTTCGGCGGCGCAGGAACGTCGACGGTGGTCATGAGCCGGTTCCCAGCATCGCGGACGACCTGCTGGCGATGGCGCGGGCGGCCACGTTGACGACGATCGTGATCGCGAACAGCACGACACCGAGCCCGATCAGCGCCGCGTGATGGATACCGGTGGCCTCGGGGAAGTTGTGCACGATGACCGATGCCATCGAGTCACCCTGACGGAACAGGTGCGAGGTGACCTGGTGGCTGCTGCCGATGAGGAGCGCGACCGCGATCGTCTCGCCCATGGCGCGGCCGAGCCCGAGCATCGCCGCCCCGATCAGCCCGCTACGGACGCGTGGGAACACCGCGACGCGCAACATCTCCCAGCGGGTCGCGCCCATCGCGAGCGCGCCGTTCTTGTCGTCCTGCGCAACGGTCACGAGTGCCTCGCGGCTGAGCGACGTGATGATCGGCGTGATCATCACGGCGAGGATGATGCCGGCGGTCATGAACGAGGCGCCCGTGGCCGGCCCGCCGAACAGGCGGCTGAGGACGGGCACCTTCCCGACCGTGTCGGCGACGTGCTTGTAGACGCCCGCGATCGGGTGCGTGAGGACGGCCAGAGCCCAGAACCCGTACACGACGGAGGGGATCGCGGCGAGGAGATCGACGACGTAGGTGACGGCCGTCCGCAAACGCTTCGGTGCGAGCTCGGTGATGAAGAGTGAGATCCCGAGGCTTGCCGGGATCGCGAGCACGAGCGCGATCACCGCGGTGAGGATCGTGCCGTAGATGAAGTCGAGGGCGCCGAAATGGTCCTGATTCGGATCCCAGTTCCGGCTGGTGACGAAGCTCAGTCCCTGGTGCGTGAACGCAGGCCAGGCCTTGCTCGTCGTCGAGTAGGCGATGAGCGCGAGGATCGCGAGTACGACCAGACCGGCGGCGAAGGCGATCGCACGGAACATGCGGTCGACCTGTACGCCGCCGGTCTGACCGGGGATGAGTTCGCGCGCTCGCCGAGATCGGGGGGAGGGGCGAGCGCGGTCATGGTGCAGACGTTACGCGGGGATCTCGAGCTTCGACAGCTGCGCGACCGCCTTTTGCTGGAGCGAGTCGGGCAGCTTGGCGAAGTTCGCACTCTCGGCCAGACCCTGCGCGTCGTTCAGCACGAACGTGAGGAAGTTCTTCAGCGCCTCGCCCTTGGCCTTGTCGGTCTGCTTCGCGTACACGATGATCCACGTCGGCGACGTGATCGGGTAGGCATCGGCACCCGCGGCGTTGATCGGGCTGTAGGTCAGGTCGTCGGCGATGGTCGCCCCGGCCGCGGCGGCCGATGCCCCGGCGAGGGTCGGGTCTTCGAAGGTGCCCGCCGCGTTCTTGACCGACGCGAACTTCAGCTTGGCCGCGAGGGCGTCGCTGAAGTCGACGTAGCCGATCGCGCCGTTGGTCGTCGAGATGGACTGCGCGACGCCGGCGTTGCCCTGGCCGGCCTGCGAGTTCGAGGGCCAGTTCACCGTGTCGCCGGTGCCGAGTGTCCAGTCGCTGCCACCCGCCGGCGACGAGGAACTTCGTGAAGTTGTTCGTCGTGCCGGAGGCGTCGGCGCGGTGCACCGTCACGATGTTGGTGCTCGGCAGCGAGGCGCCGGCGTTGTCGGCCGCGATCGCCGGGTCGTTCCACTTCGTGACCGTGCCCATGAAGATCTTCGCGACGGTCGACGGACTGAGCTTCAGCGAGTCGAGGCCGCTCACGTTGTACGACACGGTGATCGGAGCGACGACCGTCGGGAAGTAGAGGATCGACGCCGCCTTGGTACTTGGACGTGTCCTCGGGCTTCACCAGGCTGTCGGTGCCGGCGAAGTCGACCGTCTTGGTCTGCAGGTCGGTCTTGCCCTTGCCCGAGCCGCCGCCGGCGTAGTTCACCGTGGTCCCCGAGTTCTTCTGCTGGAAGGCCTGGATCGCGACCTGGTCGAACGTCTTCTGGAACGTCGAGCCGGATCCGTTCAGCGTGACGCTGCCGGAGGAGCTGCCGCCCGACCCGCCGGTCGTGTCGGAGGAGGTGCCCGGCGACTTGGAGCTGCTCCCGCACGCGGCGAGGAGGATCATCGGCGCGACGATCGCGACGGCAGCGCGCCGGACGCGGGTGGATCGCATCATTGCAATCAATGGTTTGTCCCTTTCCGAGGTTTGCATCGGTATCGAGACTAAGAACGCAGGGTTGATGCCCAGACGCATCGAAGTAAACGGGACGTGAACCGCACCCGAACACTCGGATGCCTCCTGGTCCGATGCGCTCCCGGGTGTCGATCAGGTCGGTTCGACGTCGCCCGGGAGGTTGCCGGTGACCATGAACTCGACCCAGCGCCCGATCATCACCGCGTGGTCGGCGGCCCGCTCGTAGTCGCGGCCGACGAACGCGAGTTGGACCGCCATCTGCAGCGCCGCTTCGTCGGTCGACTCGCCCGAGAACCCGGCGAAGATCGCGCGGAACAGCTCCTTTTGGAGGTCGTCCATCACGTCGTCCATGTCGGGCAGCGCAGCCGCGATCGCCTCGTCGCTGTCGGCGAAGGCATCGACGGCGAGGTGGGTCTGCACGCTGGCCTGCGCCCCCATCCGCTCGATGATCCCGCGGATGCGAGGCGGCAGCTCGCGCGGGTAGAGCCGGCGGGTCGCCCGGGCGACGTTGCGCATCAGCCCGCCCGTGAGCTCGATCTCGTGCAGGATCCGCAGCACGGCGAGCATCGCCCGCAGGTCGGACGCCATCGGCTGCTGCAGTGCGAGCAGCTGGTAGCACGCGGTGCTCGATCTGCAGCACGCGGTCCTTGATCTCGCCGTGGACGTCGTAGATGTCGTCGACAACCGTGAGGTCGGCGTCGAGCAGGGCCTGGGTGGCGGCACCGATCTGCTCGCAGGTCTTGACCGCGAGCTTGACGACGTCGGCCCGGACCTCCTGGAGCTGTTCGTCGAATGTGCGGCGGGTCTCGACCACGATGTCCTCCGGGATCCCGTCTGTTCGGTTCGAGTCTGCCCCCGCGGCGCGCTCCGGTCGTGGGCTGCCGCGGTCCTGCTCGTCCGCTGTTCACCTGCGGTTCACCGACCGGTCATCCGTACCATACGGGCCGGTCAGGCGGCGTCCCTACGATGGCCACATGTGGACGGCCGGGCGGACCGTGAGGCGGAACGCTTGGCGGGGCCGGGGTCCAGCCGCGATGCTGGGTCGACGCCGATCGCTCCCGGAAGGTCAACGTGTCCTCTGCCGAACAGGGTGAAGCAATGGCGATGCCGACGGTGAGTCTCGGTCCCCACGATGTCCGCGTGAACGACGACCCGACCATCGAGCACTCGGCGCACGTGCCGGCGGCGAACCGGGTCAGGGAAGCGGCGAGTCGGATCCGGGTCCGTCGAGTGCCGAGGTCGTGTTCGAGGTGCGCGACGTGAGCGTGAGCTACGGCGATTCGGTCGCGGTGGCGGGCGTGTCGTTCGACGTGCACCGCCACCACATCACCGCGCTGATCGGGCCGTCGGGTTGCGGCAAGAGCACGTTGTTGCGGTCGTTCAACCGAATGAACGATCTCGTCGCCGGCGCGCGCGGTCTCGGGCCGGATCGCGTACCACGGCCACGACCTCTACGGCGCCGACGTCGACCCGTCGAGGTCCGGCGCCGCATCGGCATGGTGTTCCAGCGCCCGAACCCGTTCCCCAAGTCGATCTACGACAACGTCGCGTTCGGTCCCCGCATCAACGGCCGGCGCAAGGGCCTCGACGACGTCGTCGAGGAGGCGCTCGTGAACGCCGCGCTCTGGGACGAGGTCAAGGGCAAGCTCAAGCGAGTCGGCGTTCGCGCTCTCCGGCGGTCAGCAGCAACGGCTGTGCATCGCCCGCTGCCTCGCGGTGCAGCCCGACGTGATCCTGATGGACGAGCCGTGCTCCGCCCTCGACCCGATCGCGACGTCGCGCATCGAGGATCTCATGAGCGACCTCAAGCGCGAGCTACACGATCGTGATCGTGACGCACAACATGCAGCAGGCCGCACGCGTCTCCGACATGACTGCGTTCATGACCGCCGAGGTCGACGAGCATGATCACCGCGTCGGTCGAGCTCGTCGAGTACGACGCCACCGACAGGATCTTCACCAATCCCTCCGACTCGCGCACCGAGGGTTACATCACAGGTCGATTCGGTTGAGCCGACGCCCGACGGGCTCGATCGTGACGGCGCTCTTCGTCGTCTTCGGTCTGTCGGGTTGGGCAGTCGTGGTCCTGGTCGCCCGGGAGCTGACGAAGGTCCGCCGCGAGCTGGCCCGGGTCCGGCGACGCTGTCGACGTCCCCGAAGATCTCTCGCTGACCGATGCGATCGCCGAAGAGCGACGGGAGGCGGAAGACCGGGTGCTGCAGTCGGAGGCGGTGCAACACTGGCTGCTCGCCGCGCTCGACGAGTCGAGCGACGCGATCGTCGTCGTCGACCGCATCGGGCGTGAGGTCGTGCGCAACTCGGTGGCTCGTCGGTTCGCCGGCGCCCGCACTGGTGAGGTCCTCGCCGAGGACGCCATCGCCGAGCTGTTGCACGAAGCCGCTGACCGGCCACAGCTCGGAGCGGGAGCTGCAGCTCTACGGCCCGCCCCGCCAGGTCCTGCAGCTGCGCGCGTTCCCGCTGCGCCGCGACGGCGAGATCGTCGGGGCGGTCGCGTTCACGCGCGATGTCTCCGAGTCGCGACGGGTCGAGAGCGTCCGGCGCGACTTCGTCGCCAACGTGAGCCACGAGTTGAAGACGCCGATCGGCGCGCTCGGCCTCCTCGCCGAGACGATGGCCGCCACGGAGGACGCCGCGGTCGTGCAGCGGCTCGCGGAGCGCGTGGTGCGCGAAGCCGACCGGCTCGCCCGCATCGTCGACGATCTCCTCGACCTGAGCACGATCGAGGCGCAGGAAGCGCCGACCCGCGCGCCGCTCCCGGTCCGGCTGCTCATCTCGGAGTGTGTCGACCTCGTCCAGGCCGCCGCCGACGCGGGTTCGGTGCCGCTGCTCGTCCGGCCCGAACCACCCGATATCGAGATCTTCTGCGATCCCCGCCAGATGCGCAGCGCGCTCGTCAACCTGGTCGACAACGCGATCAAGTACTCCGGGCCCGGACAGCCGGTCGAGATCGGCGCGTGCGTCGTCGACGACCGGGTCGCGTTCGTCGTGCGCGACCACGGCATCGGCATCCCGACCCGCGACCTCGAACGCATCTGGGAGCGCTTCTACCGGGTCGACCGCGCGCGCAGCCGCGACACGGGCGGGACCGGGCTCGGGCTCGCGATCGTCCGCCACGTCGCGCAGGCCCACGGCGGCGAGGTGACCGTGCAGTCGCGCGAAGGCGAAGGGTCGACGTTCACCCTCTCGATCCCGCTCGCCAACAGCTCCGCCCGCGGTCCGGCCGAAGCGGCGCCACTCGACACGACGCCTTCCATCCATACGACGCCTACGGAGGAACGATGGCCGATCCGCCCCTGATTCTCGTCGTCGACGACGAGCAGTCGTACCGCGACGCGCTCGCGGTCGCGCTGCAACGGGAGGGGTTCCTGGTCGAGACCGCGGCCGACGGGCCGGAGGCGATCGCGCGTTTCGACGCGACCCGTCCCGCGCTCGTCCTGCTCGACGTCATGCTGCCCGAAGATCTCGGGCATCGACGTGTGCCGTGAGCTTCGCGCGCGCTCGCGGGTCCCGATCATCATGGTCACCGCGCGCAACGCCGAGATCGACGCGGTCGTCGGGCTCGAGGTCGGCGCCGACGACTACGTGACGAAGCCCTTCCGGCTGCGCGAGCTCATCGCCCGGGTGCGGGCCGCGCTCCGGCGGATGCCCGTCAGCGAGCAGGAGACCGACCCGGCCGACGTCATCGAGATCGGCGACGTCCGCCTCGACGCCGGCCGGCACGAGGTCTTCGTGCGGGGAGTGCCGCTCGCGTTCCCGCTCAAGGAGTTCGAGCTCCTCGAGTTGCTGTTGACCAACGCGGGCCGCGTGCTGACGCGCGACGTGTTGATCGACCGGATCTGGGGACCGAACTACTTCGGTGACACCAAGACGCTCGACGTGCACGTCAAGCGGCTCCGCTCCAAGATCGAAGCCGACCCCGCGAACCCGCGCCGGATCGTCACGGTGCGCGGGGTCGGCTACCGGTACGAGCGTGCCGCGGCGGCCGCCTCGTAGACGGGGCGCGGACTCGGCCTACAGCTTGGCGAGCGCGGCTTCGTACTCGGCCTTCTCGCGGGCGTGCCGAGGTTCGGCGATTCGAAGACGTCGACGATCTTGCCCGTCTTGTCGATCACGAACGTCGCCCGGTTCGCGCAGCCCAGCTGCTCGTTGAACACGCCGTAGTCGCGCGCGACCGCGCCGTGCGGCCAGAAGTCGCTCAGGACCGGGAACGTGAAGCCTTGCTGTTCCGCCCACTGCTTCTGCGAGTGGCGCGAGTCGCACGAGATCGCGAGCACCTGCGCGTTCGCGCTCTCGTACTCCGACAGGTCGTCGCGCAGTGAGCACAGCTCGCCCTGGCACACGCCCGTGAACGTGAACGGGTAGAAGACGATCACGACGTTCTGGTTGCCGCGGAACGACGAGAGCGTCACGTCGTTGCCGTCTTGGTCCTTCAGCGTGAAGTCGGGGGCGTCGGTGCCGGTCGCGAGCGTCATCGGTGCGTTGCCTTTCGTCGGGGAGCGGTCGGGGGACCTGGAGTCTAGGAACCCACGAATCGTCACTCGTCCGCCATCATGCGGACGACTGCGCGACATCTCCGGTCGTTACGGTCGCGGGGCGAGAGGTTCCCGGTCCGGACCACGAATCCAGGGGCCGCAGTTCGGGCCGGGAACTCCGCGGCGCGTCGCGGCGGGCACGGCCGCGACCGTCAACCGGGCGGTGGAGGCAGGTACCGCGAGACCACGACCTCGCCGGTGGCGTCGGTCTCGAGCGCCCACGTCGAGCCCTTCGGCCATTGCGGAGACGGCCCGACGTCGACGCCGAGGTGCGCGTAGTGCTCGAGCAGCATCGGGATCACGTCGCCGTGCGTGCAGAACACCGCACCGTGTGCCGCGTGCTTGCGGACGAGGGCGGTCGCCTCGTCGATCGTCGAACCCTCGGCCAAAGCTTCGACGGGCTCGATCGCGACGCCGCGGTCGCCCGAGAGCGGGACGACCGTTTCCATGCAGCGCACGTAGGGGCTCGAGAGCAGCCGCTCGAATTCGCGCGTCGCCGAGCACGTCGAGGAGCCCGCGCGCCTGCACGTGACCGTGCCCCGACAGTGGGCGCAACTCGTCGTCGGTGTCGTTGGACTTTCGTTCTCCCGCTTTCGCGTGGCGAACGAGATAGATGGTCACGCTGAGCCTCCGCGGCCGTCCTCGGCGACCGTCGCGATCAGGCGCCGGTCGTGTTCGTACGACAGCAGTTTCGCGGCTTCGGGGGCCGTAATCCAACGCAGCTCGTCGACCTCGTCGTTCGGTTGCCACGCGGTGCGACCGACCGGTGTCATCCGCCAGTAATGCACGATCTTGGGCCGTCCGTGGCGGTCGAGGTACTCGGTCGGGGGAAGGGTCGCGCCCAGCTCGACGAGGAGCCCGGTCTCCTCTTCGAGCTCGCGGTGCGCCGCGTCCTCGGGCGACTCGCCCGGCTCGAGCTTGCCCTTGGGGAGGCTCCAGTCGTCGTAGCGCGGGCGGTGCACGACGAGGAACTGGAGCGCGCCGTCGGGTGACGATCGGGTGACGACGCCGCCGGCCGCCTGGACGAGGTCGCCGGTCGCGCTCACAGCCAGCCGTGCACGCGCTCGGTATCGGCGCGGCGCCACGCCTCCGGGAAGGCGGCGCGGGCGTCGGCCGCGGCCTCGCGTTCGATCTCGCGCGAGCATCCCGATCGCGTACGCCTCCACGGGCGTGCACTCGTGCGCCGTCTTGGCGAGCCACTCGACGGCGACGACGGCGTCATGGTGGTCGCCGAGGATCTCCTGGACGTTCTCCATCGCATTCGCGAGCCGCCGGGCGGGCTTGCCGAACGCCGGTTCGCAGGCCTCGGCTGCGTAACGGCATTTCTTCGCCCGGATCCGGATCGCGTGCAACGCCTCGTCCGGAGGGTGCGCGCCCAGCTCGCGCACGGCGCGCCGGATCTGGTGCCAGCGCCGGCGGACGACCTTGATCAGTGCCGCGGCGGCGGGGTCGGCCGCGGCGTCGGTGTACGCGGGGCTCGCGGCGGCGGCGGCGAGCTTGGCGCGCAGCGTCGCGTAGCGCGGTTCGTCGAGCATCGCGAGCAGGTCGGCCTTGGCGGCGGTCCGGTCGGCGTCGAGGCGGCGTACGACGCGACGCGCGGTGTCGGCGTCGGCCGGAGGCAGCCGGCCCGCGTGCGCGCGGAGGCGGTCGCGCTGCACCTCGAGGTCGCGCACGAGGCCGAGCTCCGAGCCCAGCCAGTGGAGGTCGGCCCGCAGGTCGGCGCACCAGGCGGGGACGACGAAGCGATCGAACGTGCGCAGGTCGGAGCGGAGCCGGCGGGTCGCGACCCGCGCCTGGTGCACCGACTCGGGGTCGTCACCGGTACGGAGCTCGGCCTCGTGCGCGACCAGCCGGTGGTACGACTGCGTGATCGCGCCGTGCAGGATGTCGGCGACGGCGATCTGGTCGCGACTCACGGCGTCAGACGTCCTGCGAGTGGACTTTGGCCCGCGCCAGTGCCAACTCCTGGAACCGCACCTGCGATTCGATGCCCGCGACCGGCTGCACCTTGTGCCACGTGCCGTCGCGCTCGAGCGTCCACGACAAGACGTCGTCGGCGAAGTTGATCGACAGGATCTCGTCGAGCCGGGCGCGCATGCGCGGATCCGTGATGCGCAGCATCGTCTCGACCCGGCGGTCGAGGTTGCGCGGCATCAGGTCGGCGGAACCGATGACGTACGTGGTCTCCGGCTCGCCGGCCTTCCCGAACCGGAGGATGCGCGAGTGCTCGAGGTAGCGACCGACGATCGAGCGCACCGTGATGTTCTCGGACAGCGCCGGGACGCCCGCGCGCAGGCAGCAGATGCTGCGCACGACGAGGTCGATCCGCGCGCCCGCGTCGGAGGCGGCGTAGAGCTCGTCGATCATCTCGGGGTCGACGAGCGCGTTGATCTTCATCGTGATCTCGCCGCCGGGGTGGGCCTGGCCCCGGATCAGATCCAGCAGCTCCGTCCGGAGATGCATCGGGGCGACGAGCAACCGGCGGTACTCGCCGGGCCGGCTGTAGCCGGTGAGGTGGTTGAAGAGCTCCGACAGATCGGAACCGAGGTCGGGATCGCACGAGAGCACGCCGAGATCCTCGTAGGTCGTCGCGGTCTTCGGGTTGTAGTTGCCGGTACCGAAGTGGCAGTAGCGGCGGATGCCGTCGGCCTCCTGGCGCACCACCAGCAGCACCTTGGCGTGGGTCTTCAGGCCGACGAGTCCGTACACCACGTGGGCGCCGGCCTGTTCGAGCATCCTTGCCCGTTCGATGTTCGCCTGCTCGTCGAAGCGGGCCTTGAGCTCGACCATCGCCACGACCTGCTTGCCGGCCTCCGCCGCCTTGACGAGGGACGCGACGATGCCGGCTTCGTCGCCGCCGGTGCGGTACAGCGCCTGCTTGATCGCGAGCACGGAGTCGTCGCCCGCGGCTTGTTCGACGAAGGCCTCGACGGAGTTCGCGAACGAGTCGTACGGGTGGTGCAACAAGATGTCGCCGTTGCGCATGGCCCAGAAGACGTCGCTGTCCTTGCCGCCCGCGAGCGGCGGCGGGTTCTGCGGTGTGAACGACGAGTACTTCAGCTCGGGCCGGCGCAGGCTGTAGAGATCCCACAGACCGCTGAGGTCGAGCGGCGCGTCGACCTGGTACACGTCGTTGGCACCGAGCTCCAGCTCGCGGCACAGCAGCGCGAGCACCTCGGGGGTGATGTTCGTGTCGACCTCGAGGCGCACGGCGAGCCCGAACTTCGTGCGCTGGCGCAGCGATATCTCCATCGCCGCGAGCAGGTCCTCGGCTTCGTCGCTCAGCTCGATGTCGGCATCGCGCGTCACCCGGAACGGGTACTGCGCGAGCACCTCCATCCCCGGGAAGAGCGCGTCGAGGTGCGCGGCGATCACCTGTTCCAGGGGGACGTAGCGCGCGCTGTCGGGGACGCTCGACGAACCGGGGGAGCAGGGGCGGCACCTTGACGCGGGCGAAGCGCTCCTCGCCGCTCGCCCGGTCACGGACGACGACGGCGAGGTTGAGCGAGAGGTTCGAGATGTAGGGGAACGGGTGTGCGGGGTCGACGGCCAGCGGCGTCAGGACCGGGAAGATCCGGTCGTCGAAGACCCGGGTCAGCTGCGCCTGCGCGTCGGGATCGAGGTCGTTCCACGCCGTGAACGCGACCCCCGCCTCCTCGAGCGCGGGTGCGATCTCCTTGCTGAACGCGGCGGCCTGGCGGGTGACGAGCTCTTCCACCCGGGCGCGGATCGCGCGGAGCTGCTCCACCTGGTCGAGACCGTCCGGTGACGTCGTGCGCACGCCGACCGCGAGCTGCTCCTTCAGGCCCGCGACCCGGACCTGGAAGAACTCGTCGAGGTTCCCGCTGAAGATCGCGAGGAACTTCGCCCGTTCGAGCAGGGGGACCGACGGGTCCTCGGCGAGGGCGAGGACCCGGGCCTGGAACTCGAGCATCGACAGTTCCCGGTTGAGGTACCGGGCGCCGTCCGACGCCGGGTTGCTGTCCGCGGGACTCATGGACCAATCGTATGGGGTGCTGATCGCGCCTGCTCACGGGGCCGCGGGCGGCGACGGCCGCGGGCGAAGACGCGTGGGGTGTGGTTGACGCGGCCCCGTACGATGACGGGCTACGGACACCCACGCGCACCTCGAGTCGACGACGTTCACGCCGTTCGCGCGGCTCGCACTCGCTCACGCGGTCGGCCTCGCGGGTGACGTGTTCGTGACGGTCTCGCTCGCCGGCTCCCTCTTCTTCGACGTGGGGGTGGGAGCGGCGCGGCCCAAGGTCCTGCTGTACCTGCTGATCACCATGGCGCCGTTCGCGGTGGTCGCACCCGTGCTCGGGCCGTTCCTCGACCGGACGCGCGGCGGGCGGCGCCTGATGGTCGCCCTGTCGATGGCGGGACGCGCGGTGTTGTGCCTGCTGATGGCGAACAAGATCGACAGCCCGCTGCTCTACCCGCTCGCGTTCGGAACGCTGGTGTTGTCGAAGGGGCAGTCGGTCGCCAAGAGCTCGCTCGTGCCCGCGGTCGTCGAATCGCACGACGAGCTCGTGCTCGCGAACTCGCGGCTCGCGATCATCTCCGTGATGGGCGCGGTCATCGCCGGCCCCTTCGCGGCGATCATCCTGAAGACGGCGGGCGCGCCGTGGGTGCTGCGGGCCGGTTCGCTGGTGTTCGTCTTCGGCACGTTGTGCTCGTTCGGGATCCCGCGTGCCAAGCGGGTCGGTTCGGGCGAGACCACCGACGAGCGCGCGGCCCTGCACGCGCGCAGCATCGTCACCGCCGGAACCGCGATGGGCCTGCTGCGCGCGATCGTGGGTTTCTTCACGTTCTTCGCCGCGTTCGCGTTGAAGCGTTCGCACGAGCCGGCATGGGTGTTCGGGCTCGTGCTCGCGGCCAGCGCGATCGGCAACGGTCTGGGGACCGTGATCTCGCCCTTCGTGCGCAAGAAGGTGCGCGAGGAATGGATGCTCGCGGGTGCCCTGCTGTTGCCCGCGCTGCCGTTGGTCATCGCGGCGCGCGACTACGGGCGCGTGTCGCTCGTGTTCGCGGCGGCGACGGTCGCGGCCGCGACGGCGTGCGGGCGGGTCGCGTTCGACAGTCTCTTGCAACGCGACGGCGCGGAGTCGGTGCGCGGTCGTGCGTTCGCGCGCTTCGAGACGCGATTCCAGCTGGTGTGGGTCGCGGGCGGCGTCGGCGCGGTGGTGTTCCCGGGCGGCGGGCGCGGCGGCCTCTTCGTGGTCGCGGTGGTGCTGTTGTTCGGCGGGCTCTCGTACGTCGGCGCGTTCCGTCGCACGGCGCCCAGGAATTCGCAGCGGTCGTTGCCGTCGGCGGGCTAGAACGGGCGGATGCCGCTCGAGATCCGCGCCATCGGCCCCGACGAGGTCGACGACCTGCTCGTCGCCGACCAGCGCGGCTTCGGCAGCGCCCCGCACCCACCCGGGGGATCACGGTCGTGGACGTCGGCGGAGCTCGAGCGCACGCGGGTCGCGTTCGAATCGGGTCGGATCGTCGGTGCGTCGCGCACGTACTCGTTCGAGCTCACCATGCCCGGCGGCGCGCTGCTCCCGGCGGCGGCCGTGTCGTGGGTGTCGGTGCTGCCGACGCACCGCCGGCGAGGCGTGCTGACGCGGATGATGGCCGCGATGCACGACGACGCGCGCGACCGCGGCGAGCCCGCCGCGATCCTCACCGCGTCGGAGAGCTCGATCTACGGACGGTTCGGCTACGGCGTCGCGGCGTGGCGTCTCCGCATCGCCGCACAGACGGCGCACGTCGCGTTCACGCGTCCGGACGACGACGACGGCAGCATGCGGCTCGTCGACCGGACCGAGGCCGAACGGCTCCTGCCGGACCTCTACGAGCGGGCCCGACGCGGGCGCGCCGGCATGGTGACCCGGCCCGATTTCTGGTGGACGCAGGTCTTCTGGGAGTTCATGGTCGGGCGGGTGAAGGGTTCGTTCGTCGCCGTCCACTCCGACGCCGGCGGCCGCGACGACGGCTACGTCGTGTACGGCATCACCGGCGACGACGCCGGGGGCCTTCCCGACCGCCGCCTGTCGATCATCGACATGCAGAGTGCCACGCCCGCGACCGTCGATCGCGTTGTGGCGCTACGTCTTCGGCGTCGATCTCATCACGACCGTGGAGGCCGCGAATCTCCCGCTCGACGACCCGCTCCGTCACGTCGTCGTCGACAGCCGGCGGGTGCGCGTCTCCGGCGTCGACGACCATCTGTGGCTCGCGCCGCTCGATCCCGAGCGGCTGCTCGGCGCCCGGACCTACGCGGTGCCGGGACGCGTCGTCGTCGAGGTGCACGCGCCCGACGGGAACGCCGTGCGCGTGGCGGTCGAGGCATCGACTGCCGCCGTCGCCTGCACCCCGACGACCGACGCGCCCGATCTCACGTGCGACTCGCCGGTGCTCGGGATGTGCGCGCTCGGTGGGAACCGCTGGACCGAGCTGGCGGCCGCGGGCCGGGTCGGGGTCCGCGACCCCGACTCACTCCTCCTCGCCGACGCGATGTTCCTCACGAACCCCGCGCCCGCGCTGCTCTCGTACTTCTGAGCTCTACGACCAGCCGGAGCCCGCGCCGGAGACCATGCCGAAGGGGCCGCTCGGCCACCGGAAGCAGTCCATCATCAGCTGGTCGACGTCGGCGGCGCTCGCGATGCCCTCGTCGACCACGCGTTGCGCCTCGCGCACCATGGCGAAGTACACGCGGTTCGCGACGAAGCCCCATTCCATCGGGTTGTCCTTCACCACGATCGGGTGCTTGCCGCACCGCGTCGCGGCCGCGGTGACCTTCGCGATCGTCGCTTCGCTGGTCTCGCGCGTCACGACGATCTCGGCGAGCTTCATCACCGGCGCGGGCGACGCCCAGTGCCATCCGATCACGCGGTCGGGCCGGTCGGTCGAGGCCGCGAGCGCGGCGATCGGCAGGCCGGACGTGTTCGACGCGAGGATCGTCGCCGCGGGCGCGACGCGGTCGAGATCGCGGAAGACCCGGATCTTGATATCGAGCCGTTCCGGAACCGCCTCGATGACGAGGTCCGTCGCGGCGGCCTCGTCGAACGACGAGGAGAACGTGATACGGGCGAGAGCCGCGTCGGCGTCGGCGCGCGTCACCTTGCCCCGCGCGACCGCGCCGTCGAGACCGAAGCGGCCGGTCGTCACGTGCATGCGCGCGTCGTCGAGCGCGCTCGCCGCAATGTCGTAACAGACGACGTCGTCTCCCGCGAGCGCGCACACCTGCGCGATCCCGCCGCCCATCACACCCGCACCGAGCACGCCGAACTTCATACGCCGAACTTCATGATTGTGTGTCCGTTCGCTCACGCGCCGGGCAGGTCGATGCGCGCGAGCCAGAGCCCGGGTGCTTCGAGCTCGGGCGCGGTCGGCACCATCGCCTCGTCCGCCCACAGACGGTTGAGTTGTTCGAACGATCCGTCGCTGCGCTCGAGCACGCCGCGGCAGAAGGCGACACCCGCGTCGTAGTGGTCGCGGCCGAGCTCGAGGCCGAGCAGCCGGTCGACGAAGCCGGTCGCGTCGCCCCGTTCCAGGCGGTGCCGGCGGAGGGCCTCGTCGAGGCGGCTGTGCGCGGTGACCATGCGTTCGCCGATCGACTCGACGACGACGTCGGTGTAGCCCTCGAGGACCGACACGAATCGCTGGAGGTCGGCGAGAAGCGGTCCCTGCCGCTCGGTGCGCATCGCGCCGAGCAACGCGTCGGGATCGGTGAGCCCCGCGATCGCCTCCATCGAGGACGGGTCGGAGGGATCGATGTCGCCGAGCTGGCTCTCCATCGCCTCGGCCTGTACCTCGTACGCGCCGACGTAGGCCGACGCGCAACGCACGAGTCGCTCGCGCACCCACGGCACCGCGCGCTGCGCGCCGTGCACGACCTCGCGCAGTGCCAGCGCGTACCGGAGCTCGTCGAGCGGCAGCGACCACTCCTGCGCGAAGGCGTCGACGTTGCCGGGAATGAACAGCAGCGTCGGCGGGCCGTCGAGCGGGAGGGGCAGATCGAACTGGCCCAGCGCCCGGTGCGAGAGCAAGCCGATCATCGATCCCGCCCAGCCACCGAGCAGCAGCGGCATCATCATCGAGAAGAGCATGTCGGGCGAGAACGCGGCCGCGGGCGTGGGCGCCGATTCGGTGGCCTCGCCGTCGGAACGCCCCAGCGCCGCGGCAAGCGCGCGGAGGACCGGTTCGAGACCGGTCAGGGTGATGCTCGACCAGGTGGCGCGGTCGACGTTGCGCGCCGGCACCGTCAGCGCGCCGGAGATGCCGGTCGCTTCGGTGACCAGCAGCTGGACGGCGCGCACGACGTCTTCGAACGCACGCGACGACTCCGGATCGACGGGTGGTTCGGCGCGAGCCTGACCGGTCTCGAGGTCGACGTTCGCCATCGACTCCGCGGTCTCGCGCGCGACCTCCATGTTCACCGGCCCGGGCGACTGCAGCATGCGCATGATCTTGTTCAGATCGAGGCCGAACGGGTTGGGAAACCCATCCCCCATTTGGGGAACGTCACTCACTACGCCAGTCTATGGACCATGGCCGATGGAATCGTCGTCGCGGTGACCGGCGTCTCGGGCTTCCTCGGGCAACGGCTCCTGCCGCTGCTCGACGCCAGCCCGCACATCGATCGGATCGTCGGTCTCGACGTCCGTGATCCGCCGCGGCTGGCCCGCAAGCTCGAATTCCACCGGGCCGACGTGCTCGGCACCGATCTGGTCCCGTACCTGGCCGATGCGGCGGTGATCGTGCATCTCGCCTCGGTCGTCGGGCCCCTGCCCGACGACGCGCTCCTCACGCGGGTCAACGTCGACGGCACCCGGCGTGTCATCGACGCCGCGATCGCCACGGGGGTGCGCAAGATCGTGCGCCCGTCGAGCACCGCGGTCTACGGCGCGTGGGCGAACAATCCCGTACCGATCACCGAGGACGCACCCTTGCGCCCGAGCCCCGGCTACCTGCCCGCCATCCTCGACGCCGAGTGCGAACGGCTCCTCGCGCAGTGGGCGAGCGCGGCGCCGGGCCGGATCGCGACGCGGCTGCGCATCGCGCCGATCGTCGGCGCCGGCGCGCATTCGCTGCTCACTGCGGTCGCGACCGGCCGGGCGCCGGTGCGCGTGCGCGGCGCGGCGCCGCCGGTGCAGGTGGTGCACGTCGACGACGCCGCCTCCGCGCTCGAGCTCGGCACGAAGATCGATCTCGACGGCGCGTACAACGTCGCCGCCGACGGTTGGCTCTCCTACGAGGAGGCGGGCGCGCTGCTGCCGGCCGGACGTCTGCCCGCGTTGCCCGCCGCGGTCGCGACGCGGGTGCTCACGACGAGCTGGGCGACCGGGCTGGGCGACGCGCCGCCCGCGCTCGTGCCGTATCTGTGCCATTCCTTCGTGGTCTCGAACGACCGGTTGAAGGGCGCGGGGTGGAAGCCGCAGCACTCGAACGACGAGGCGCTCCTCCTCGCGACCGGATCACCCGAGACGCGGATGCTCCCGTGGCTGGCGGGCGCGGGTGCCGTCGTCGCGGGCGCGGCGCTGGGTACCTGGTGGCTGACCCGCAGACGCAGGCCGCGCTGACGTTCGCTGCCGCCGTGGTCGCTACGCGTGGGCCGCGTGCTTCGCGTACCAGGTGTCCCACTCGGGGGTGAAGTACTCGAGTCGCACCTTCTTGTACTCCTTCACCGACCACAGGAGGCAGTACTCGTCGATCCCGGTCTCGGTGCGGATCGCGTCGATCGTGGCCTCGCAGTCGCGAGCCGTGCGCCCGTGCACCATGGTGAACACGCTGTAGGGCCAGTCGTCGTACGTGGGGCGCCGGTAGCAGTGCGACACCGCCGCGAAGCCGGCCATCTGCGGGCCGATCTCGTCGAGCCGCTCCTCCGGTACGGCCCACACCCCCATCGCGTTGGCCTTGAAGCCCGCGCTGCGGTGGTTCATGACGGCCGCGAACCGGCGCATCAGCTTCCGTTCCTTCAACGAGCGGAGCACGGTGAGCACGTCGTCCTCGGTCGTGCCCATGCCGATCTGCTGCGCGTACACGGCGAAGGGCCGCTCGACGTTCGCGAGGTCGTGCTGGACGACGCGGATCGTGGCGTGCTCGAGCTCGGAGAGCTCCGGCGCCGGCATCTCGGCCTTGCGCTCCGGCCGCTCGTGCTCGAGCACCTCGACCTTGGCGTTGGCCGCAGTCTGGCCGGTCATGTCGAGCTTCACACCGATCTTGTAGAGCGTGATCGTCGGCAGGGTGCGCGTGATGCGTGAACCCGACTCGCGATGCAGGACGTCGATGTGCTCGGCGAGCGAGTCGCCGGGCGGTACCGCGACCGTGTACCAGAGGTTGTAGTCGTGGTTGCGCTTGTAGTTGTGGCTGACGCCGGGGTGCTCGCTGATGACCGCCGCAGCCTCGTCGATGTGCTCGGGGTCGACCTTCGCGGCGACCAGCGCGGACGAGTAGCCCAGCGCGCGCGTGTCGAAGATCGCGGAGAGCTGGCGCAGCACGCCCGCGTCCTTCACCTTCGCGACCCGGGCCCGCACGGCGGGCTCGTCGATGCCGAGGCGCTCCGCGAGCACCGCGAACGGGCTGGCCTCGAGCGGGAAGTCCCACTGGACGGCGTTGAGGAGCTCGCGGTCGAGATCGTCGAGGTCGTGGGGATCCTCGTGCACCGGGTTCGCGTCTGCTTCCGTCACCGAAACGGGCTCCTCGTCATCGCACCGAGCCACCATGCTCGCGCGTCAGCCCGTCATGGCGCCGAGCCGGGCCGACACCTCGACGGTCCGGTCGCCGCGGAGCAGCTCGACGGCGACGATCCGCCCGGGCTCCAGGCCGTGCACGATCGCGGACACCTCGCCGATCGACTCGACCGTGTGTCCGTCGACGGCCCGGACGAGATCGCGGACGTGCAGACCGGCGCGGGCCGCGGGGGTGCCGGACTCGACGGCCGAGATCATCGGCCCGAAGTCGGTGTCGACCCCGGTCATCCCGAGGGAGCCGTGCCGGGCGACGCCGGTCGCCTCGAGCTGACCCGCGATGCCCACCGCGACGTCGATCGAGACCGCGAACGTGGTCGAGCTGCCGTTCACGTGACCCACCACGATGCCGGCGACCGAGCCGCCGCCGTCGACCAGTGCGCCGCCGACCGCGCCCGCACCGCTCGCGGCATCGGTCTCGAGGAGCCCGCCCGTGGTCGGGCCGAGGTCGCTCGCCACCATCGCGTCGTTCGACGAGGCCATGCCCGAGCTCATCCACGGCGAGTTCGTACCGGGGGCCCGGGCGCCGAGGAGCCAGACCGACGAGCCGGTCGCGGGCTTGCCGTCCGCGAGCTGTGCCGCGGGCAGATCCGCGCCGTCCTGGAGATCGAGCAGGACGAGATTCGTCACGCGGTCGCGTCCGGAGACCCGGGCGGTGTGGGAGTGGCCGTCCGAGGTCACCACCTGCACGGTCTTTGCGGTCCCGACGACCCGGGTGCTCGTCAGCAGCTGGCGGCCGTGGCGGACGCAGACGCCCGAGCCCTGGCGCGTGCCCTTGGAATCGCGGGCCACGACCGCGACCACCGATGGGCTGAGCCGTTCGATCGTGTCGACGACCGTCGCGACCCGCGTCGTCGCGCCGTCGGTCGTCGGCGGGGCGCCGGCGGCGTTGGGCGTGCGGTCGAACGACCCGGTCACGGCCAGCACGCCCACGGTCAGCAGGGCGCCCGCGGCGCCTGCGAGGAGCGGCGCGATCCAGGCGTGCGAGCGTGGGCGGCCCACGGCGTCGACCGATCGGGGCCCGGAGGGGGCGAACGACGACGCGAACGCCGGCAGCTCCGTCGGGTGGAGCCACACCCGGTCGAGCGGGTCGGGGATGGGAGCTCGGGCCGCCGGCTCGTCGTCGAGGTCGTCGCCGGGTTCGACTGCATCGGGCTCGTCCGCACGCTCGGACCGGCTCTCGTGCTGCCCGTCGTGGGGCTCGTCGTCGTGCCGGTTGCCTGGCCCCATCGTCGAGCGAGTGTACCGACGACCTCGTCCGACGCGACCGCGGCACACCCCGCGATCCCGGCCCGGCACTGCGGGCGCCGGGAGGCGTTCCGTAGACTCTTCGTCGTGCCCCGGCCGATGCCCGACGCGCGCGACTGGGTCGCGCTCACCGAAGAGCCCCTTCCGACCGCCGCCGCGGTGGCGTGGGCGACCGTCCCTGCGGCGGGCGCGGTGGTGACGTTCAGCGGCGTCGTCCGCGACCACGCGGAAGGCCGTCCCGACGTCGTGTCGATGACCTACGAGGCCTACGAGGGCCCCGCGGTCCGGGCGCTGGGCGAGATCGCGGCCGAGATCCGCACCCGGTGGCCCGACGTCGCCCGCATCGCGCTGTTGCACCGCGTCGGCGAAGTGCAGCTGTCCGAGGCGTCGGTGGTCGTGGTGGTGTCGTCGCCTCATCGCGGTGTCGCGTTCGACGCGGCCGAGTTCGCGATCGACACGTTGAAGGAAACCGTGCCGATCTGGAAGCAGGAGCACTGGGCGGGTGGCTCCGACTGGGCGGTCGAACAGCACGAGATCCGTCCCTCGGTATCGGCAACGGAGCGCTGAGTGGCCTTTCTCCTGATCGCGGTCGTCGGCAGCATCGTCGGCATCTCCATCGTCCTGCTGCGGAACCGGCGCCCGAACTCGATGGAGCACAGCATCGACGAGTTCGAGCGCAACCTGCGCGCGCTCGCGCCCGAAACGCCGTCGCGTCGCCAGCGCCGGTCGGAGTGAGAGGCGAGCTCAGCTGCCGCGCGACCTCGCGATCGACCTCGGCACCGCCAACACGCTCGTCTACGCGCGTGGCAACGGGATCATCCTCAACGAACCGACGGTCATCGCGCTGAACAGTCGCACGCAGGACGTGCTCGCGATGGGGCACGAGGCGTGGCAGATGATCGGGCGCACCCCCGGCTACATCGTCGCCGTGCGTCCGCTGCGGGGCGGTGCGATCACCGACTTCGACATCACGCAACGCATGATCCGGTTGTTGTTCCAGCGCGCGGGAGTGAACCGCATGTCGCGCGCCCGTGTGTCGATCTGCGTTCCCTCCGCGATCACTCACGTCGAGAAGCGCGCCGTCCTCGAGGCCGCGCGTCGCGCCGGATCGGCCCAGACCCATCTCCTCGAGCAGCCGATGGCCGCCGCGATCGGTGCGGGGCTGCCGATCCACGAGCCGATGGGGAACATGGTCATCGACATCGGGGGCGGTACCACCGAGATCGCGGTGATCTCGCTCGGCGGCATCGTCGCGCTCGAGGCGCTGCGCGTCGGCTCGTTCGACATGGATGCCGCCATCCAGGGTTACGTGCGGCGGGAGTACGGCATCGCGATCGGCGAGCGGACGGCCGAGGAGATCAAGCTCGCGATCGGTTCCGCGTACGCGATCGACGACGAGTTCAAGGCCGAGGTCCGCGGGCGCGACCTCATGTCGGGGCTGCCGAAGACGATCATGCTCGTGCCCGAAGAGGTGCGCGGCGCGATCGAGGAACAGCTGCGTGCCATCTGCGACGCGGTCATCGCGTGCCTGGCGCGCACCCCGCCCGAGCTCTCGCAGGACCTGATCCTGAACGGTGTGCACCTCGTCGGCGGAGGCGGCATGTTGCGCGGTCTCGACAAGCGCATCAGCGAGGAGACCGATCTCCCCGTGCATCTCGTCGACGCACCCCTCGAATGCGTCGTGCTCGGCGCGGGACGATGCCTGGAGAGCTTCGACAGCCTCCGCGAGCTCTTCATGGAGTAGCGCGCTCCGACATGATGCCCCTACGACGTGATGCCCCCTACGACGTGATGCTCAGCAGGTCCTCGGCGGCCTGCCGGACCTGCCAGTCGGGATCGGTCAGCGCGGTCCGGAGTTGCGCCTCGACCTCGTCGCCCTCGAACGCCGCGAGCGCGAGGACCGCGCGCCGGCGGATCGCGGGTTTGTCGCTGCAGGCCGTGAGCACCGCGGGCAACGTCGCCGGGTCGCCGTGCGAGCCGAGCGCCGCGACCGCGGCTTCGCGAACGAGGGGATCGGCGTGCTCGGTCGCGGCGCGTGTCAGCGACGCGATCGCGGCGCGGGTCGGACGCGGATGCTCCCCGACCGCGTAGGCGGCGGCCTCGGCCACCCACGCGTCGGGGTCGGCCAGCAGCCCGACGAGCACGCCGCACGTCGCCGCGCGGCCGAGGCGCGGTGCGATCTCGGCCGCGCGCCGGCGCACGCGTGCGTCGGGGTCACGTGCCGCCCGGCGCCAGACGGGCGCGCCGACGCGCCGGGGCGCGGTACGCACCGAGCGCGGCGACGGCTACGGCGCGCACCCGGGGGTCGGGGTCGCCGAGGGCTCGCTCGGTCAGCTCCGGTGCGTCCGAGACGACCGACGTCTCCGCCGCACGGGCGATCGGGTCCACGATCGGGTCCACCGGGCAAGACGCTATCGACGCCGATTGCCTATAGCGGCGGCCGATCGAATGCCGATTCAATCCCGACGACCGGTCCGCGCGGCCACACCGCGGCCGACCGACCGTCTCTCGAATGCTCCGGGGTCGGTGTCGTGGACGGGGCGACACCGGCCCTGCAGGGCCGGCCGCACCCCGGGACGCCAGTCCCCGAGGGACGCTCAGCCGCCGAGGTTCGACGCGATCATCATGAACGCGAGCGCAACCGTGCCTACGACGAATGCCGCGCCCAGGGCGGTCACCGCGATCAACCCGAAGATGCGCGCCAGCGCGGACACGGGGTCGGGACGCGGGCGCCGGTTCGAGCGGAGTCGACCGCCGCCGCGTCCTCGGGCTCGGGGTCGGCGTGGCAATCTGTTGAGCGATGGACACGTCGCACCTCCTCGGTCTCGCGCGGTTTCCGTCTTCTCAGGTCGGCCCGCGGCGCCCAGAGCTGAAGTAATGGACGTCCAAGGGACGGCGCCCACGGGCGTTGCCGGTCCCGATCCGACTCCCGATCCCGCGGCCCGTTCCCGCCGGCGCCGCCCCTGGCTCGCGCGTGTCGAGCATCGGTCTCGCGGTTGTGGTCGCGGCCGCGGTGGTCGCAGGCTTCGTGATCCGCGTGCCGTACACGACGATCGCGCCGGGGGATGCGTTGTCGCTCCCGAGCCGGGTGTCGATCGAGGGCACGCGCACGTACCCCGACGCGCGCGGCGACATCCGCTTCTTGTTCGTGCGAGAGGCGAATCACGTGAACGTGTGGAGGTACCTCCAGGCGCGGGTCGACTCCGACATCGACCTGGTGAAGGACGCCGTGGTGAATCCCGGGCGACTCACGCCGGAGCAGGCGAACCAGCAGGGTCTGCAGGCGATGGCGGACGCGAAGACGGCCGCGACCGTCGTCGCGCTGCGCACGGCCGGCTACCAGGTCAACGCCGCGCCGGGACTCACCGTGCACGACCTGACCCCGGGCATGCCCGCGATCAAGGTGCTGCGCTGGGGCGACGTGATCGTCTCGATCGACGGGAAGAAGGTCACCGCGTTGAACGACCTGTCGGCGGCGATCGCGAAGGGCAAGGTCGGCGACAAGCTGCCGCTCGTCGTCCTGCGCGACGGCAAGCGCCTCGACCTGACGCTCGAGATCGGCGAATTCCCGCAGCGCCCCGACATCTCGAAGGACCTCGTGGGTCACAAGGGCGTCGGTGTCGTGCTCCTGTCGCGGGTGACGTTTCCGGTGAAGGTCACCGTCGACACGACGAACATCGGCGGTCCGTCCGCCGGGCTCGCGATGTCACTCGCGATCCTCGACGATCTGACCCCGGGCAACCTCACGGGCGGCACCCGCGTCGCGGTGACGGGCACAATCGACTCCGCGGGAAACGTCGGCGAGATCGGCGGTATCGAGCAGAAGGTCGTCTCCGCGCGTGCCGCCGGCGTCACCCTGTTCATCGTCCCGCGGTGCTCGCCGAACGACCTGCCGCAGTATCTGGCGAGTTGCAAGGCCGATCTGGCAAAGGTCGCAAAACGCGCGGGCTCCAAGATCAGCGTCAAGCCGGTCTCGACGTTCGCCGAGGCACTGCAGGTGCTGCGCGCCGCGGGTGGCGCACCGGTTTCGACAACTGTCCCGGTCACGTCGACGACGACGTCGGCCTGACCGCGTGGTCCGCCGCGTCGGACGCCATGACGGGGGCGATTTTTCGCTCGGGCCCGATTAACATGCTGCCAGGCGGACGCACGGCATCCCCGCGTTCATGGGGGTATGGGGGTTCCGATGAACGAGTCCGACCGGCGGCAACGGGTGATTTCCAGCACTCCTCGCCTTTCCACCGATGAGATCGCGAACCATTCGTTCGCCAAGGGCGTGCGCGGGTTCAGCGAGACCGAAGTGCGCGCGTTCCTGCGACGTGTGTCCGACGAGCTCGGGTCGGCTCGCGGGCGCGAACAGGAGCTCGAAGCCGCGATCGACGCGCTCGAGGAGCAGGTCCGGACGCCGCGCGCCCTCTCGGAGCAGGAGCTGCTCGACGCGCTGGGCGAGGAGACCGCCCGGCTGCTGCGCTCGGCCCGTGAGGCGAGCGACGACATCCGCAAGAAGGCCGAAGAGCGCGCGGCCCGGCTCGTGGAGGATGCGAACGGTGCGGCCGAACGCACACGCGCCGAGGCGGCCGAGCTGCTCGCGAGCCGGACGGCCGAGGCGGAGGCGAAAAGGGCCGAGCTCGTCGCGCACGGCGAGGCGACGGCTTCCGCCGCGATCGACGCGGCGAGGACCGAAGCCGAGACGATCGTCGATCACGCGCGCCGGCAGGGCCGCGAGATGCTCGACGAGGCGAAGGCCGCGCGCGAGCGCGTGCTCGGTGATCTCGTCCGCCGGCGCGCGTTGCTGAACGGTCAGATCGAAGCCCTGCGCGCGGGGCGCGACCGTCTGCTCGACGCGTACCGCACGGTCAAGGGCACCTTCCTCGAAGCGACCGAAGCGCTCGCGCAGGTGGAAGCGCGCGCGGCGGTGGAGCGCTCGACGTCGGCCGAGCCCTTCGACATCGCCGCGGAGATCGCGGCCGAGATCGACAAGCTCGACGATGGAGTCGCAGCCGGGACGGGCGCGGAGGCGGGCGAGCCCGGGACCGAGCCGGCGGCCATCGGTGAAGACGGCGGCGACGCCGACGGCGAAGGTGTGCAGGTCGTGCCCGCGTCCGAGGCCGGTGACTCCGACGCAGATGTCGCGACCGCGCTGGCCGACGTCGATTCGCTGTTCGCCCGCCTGCGCGCCGGTCACGACGAAGCGGCACCGGGCGACGCGACCCAGGCGATCGAAGCCGTCGACGCGGGTGCGGGGGCCGAGGTCGCGGCCGAACCGGAAGTGCGTTCTGCGCCGACCGTGGTTGCGCCGGGTGCACCCCGGCGCTCGGCGGACGAATGGCGGGCCCTGCGGGCCAAGGCACTCGATCCGTTGCTCCCGATGTTGCTGAAGCGGGCGAAGCGCAGGGCCCAGGACGATCAGAACGGTCTGCTCGACTCCGTACGGCGCCACAAGGGCCGGCCGACCTCCCAACAGGTCCTCGCCGACGCCGACGCGGCACGCGACTCCTGGGCGGAAGTCCTGCGGGAGACGGTCGGCCGCGCGTACGGGGCCGGCCGCACCGCGGTCGGCGCCGACGTCGAGCCGGCTGGTACCGACCTCGTCTCCGATGTCGCCGAGGCGGTCGCGGTGCCACTGCGCGAGCGACTCGTGCTCGCGATCGACTCCGGGGTCGAAGGTGACGCGGGCGGCCTCGTCGAACGCATCGGCGCCCGCTACCGGGAGTGGAAGAACCAGACGCTCGAAGGCACGTTGACCGAGGTGCTCGCGACGGCGTGGACGCGCGGCGTCTACGACGCGGTTCCCGACCAGGCCGTGATGTGGTGGGTGCCGTTCGCGAGTGGCCGCTGCTCCGACTGCGACGACAACGCGCTCGAACCGACCGTCAAGGAGAAGCTGTTCCCGACCGGGCAAGCGCTGCCGCCGGCCCATCCGGGCTGCAAGTGCCTGCTCGTGCCCGCGGACCTGCTCGAAGGGAAATAGCCCGGCCCCGATCGGTCGCCGCGTTCCTGTGAGCGGGGCCACGTCCGCGCCCGCCCGGGCGAGGGCCGTGGCGTACTATCCCCGCGATGCGAGTAGTGCCGGTCGAGGGCCGTCGTCGTCCGTTCGGCCTGCGGGCGTGGTTGATCGTCGGCGCCGTCGTCCTCGTGGTCTTGTTGTTGAGCCTGCGCGGTCTCGCGCGCTTCTATACCGACTATCTCTGGTTCAAGGACGTCGGCTTCTCGCACACGTGGCGCTCGCTGCTGTCGGCGAAGGTCGTTCCGGCCGCGATCTTCTCGGTCGTCTTCTTCGTCGTCATCCTCGTGAACCTGATAGTGGCCGATCGCATCGCGCCTCGGTACCGGGGCACGGGTCCCGAGGACGAGATCATCGAGCGCTATCGCGGTTACGTCGCTCCCTATGCGGGCCGCGTGCGCGTCGGTGTCGCGATCTTCTTCTCGTTGATCATGGGCTCGGGCGTGGCGGCCCAGTGGCAGAACTGGATCCTGTTCTCCAACTCCACGTCGTTCGGCGTCAAGGACCCGCAGTTCCACAAGGACGTCTCGTTCTACGTGTTCCGCCTGCCCTTCTTGCAGTTCGCGGCCGGGTGGATCTTCGCGGCGTTGCTCGTCGTGCTCATCGTGAGCGCGGTCTTCCACTACCTCAACGGCGGCATCCGGCTGCAGAGCCCATTCCAGCGGGTGACGCCCCAGGTCAAGGTGCACCTCTCGGTGCTGCTCGGGCTGATGGCGCTCACGAAGACGTACCAGTACTACCTGGCCCAGTTCGCGTTGACGAAGTCGAAGGCCGGGTTCGTCGACGGCGCCACCTACACCGACGTCCACGCGCACCTGCCGGCCCTGCGCCTGCTCATCGTCATCTCGGTCGCCGCGGCCGGCCTGTTCATCGTGAACATCTGGCGGCGGGGATGGGTGTTCCCGATCATCGCGGTCGGGCTGTGGGGATTCATCTCGATCGTCGTCGGCACGATCTATCCCGCCGTCATCCAGAAGTTCCAGGTGCAGCCGAACGAGCTCACCAAGGAACAGCCGTACATCGTGCGCAACATCGCGGCGACGCGCGCCGCGTTCGGCCTGGAGAAGATCGACACGAAGACGTTCAAGTACGACGCGAGCCTGAACAAGGCCGCAACGACCGCGGCGAAGCCGACGCTCGACAACGCGCGCCTCTACGACCCGTTGCCCGCGCAGGACGCGTTCAAGATCACGCAGGAGATCACGCCCTTCTACTCGTTCACCGACGTCGACGTCGACCGTTACAAGATCGGTGAGGACGCCTCCGAGCCCGTGCTCGCCTCGGTCCGCGAGCTCGACCTCGCGCACCTCCCCGACAACTCGTGGACCAGCCAGCACCTCGTGTACACGCACGGTTACGGCGCCGTCGCCGCGGCCGCCAACCAGGTGAACACCGACCAGCCCAGCTACGTGCTGCAGGGAATCCCCCCGACCGGGGAGCTGCAAAGCGCGCTCGACGCCGACCACACCGGCGTCTATTTCGGCGAGGGCATCGGGGGCTACGCGATCGTCGACTCCAAGGTCGCGGAGCAAGAAGCCACCAGCGGCGGCGCGACGAAGGCGATCGAAGTACCAGGGCAAGGCCGGCGTCAAGGTGTCGAGCTTCCTGCGCAAGAGCGCGCTGGCGCTGCGGTTCGGCGACTGGAACATGCTCGTCTCCGGCCAGGTGACCAACGAATCGCGGGTCATCTACATACGCGACGTGAAGCAGCGGGTGCAGACCATCGCGCCGTTCTTGAAGTACGACTCCGATCCGTACCCGGTGATCGTCGGCGGCCGCATCCAGTGGGTGCTCGACGCCTACACGACGACGAACGATTACCCGTACTCGCAGTCGCTCCACCCGCAGGAGCCGGCCGGCAGCGGTCTCGACACCGACTTCAACTACGTGCGCAATTCCGTGAAGGTGACGGTCGACGCCTACGACGGCACGGTCAACTTCTACGTCGTCGACAAGACCGACCCGATTATCCAGACGTACCGCAAGGCGTTCCCCGAGCTGTTCCAGGACATCAGCACGATGCCGGCCGACCTCCGTGCGCACATGCGGTACCCCGAAGACGTCTTCAGCGCCCAGACCGAGCAGTTCGCGCTGTACCACATCACCGATCCGGTCCAGTACTTCAACAAGCAGGCGATCTGGGACGTCGCGCCGAGCCCGGACACGTCGAGCGCGGCGCCCGTCGCGAACGCGGTCGTGAACGGGAACAACGGCGGGCGGAACACCACGCTCGCCGCGTCGGGCAGCCCGATCGACCCGCTGTATCTCACGATGGCGTTACCGCAGGAGTCGGGCAAACCCGCGTCCAGCCAACAGTTCCTGCTCGAGCGATCGTTCACGCCGCGCCTGAAGGGCGGCATCCTTTCGGCCTTCGTGTTCGCGCAGTCCGACGGTGACAACTACGGCAAGCTCGTGCTGTACCAGGTGCCGAACACGTCCGCGCCGTCACCGGGTCAGGCCGCGACCCTCATCCAGTCCGACCAGTTCATCAGCGGTCAGTTCACGCTGCTGGGCAGCGCGGGCTCGCGCGTGATCCAGGGCAACGTGCAGTTGATCCCGATCGGTAACGCGATCATGTACCTGCGCCCGGTGTGGATCCTCGGCGAGGGCACCACCACGTTCCCGCGCTACGAGTTCGTCGCGGCCGCGGTCGGCCAGCGCGCCGTCCTCGGCTTCGACGTCGCCGACGCGGTGAACGCGCTCGTGAACGACACCCCGACGCGGTTGCAGACCTCGGGCGGCGTGCGGTCGATCGCGGGGCAGATCGGCAGCACGACGCCGACCACGGGTACCACCACGACGACCGCGCCCACCACCGGCCCGACCGTGACGGTGCCGGGCGACGCTTCGGTCGACCAGCTGCTGGCCGCCGCGCAGAAGGAGTTCGACCTCGCGAACAGCTCCTTGACGAGTGGTGATCTCGGCGGCTTCCAATCGCACAACGAGAAGGCCGCGGAATATGTCCGGCAGGCGATCGCCAAGCGCGGCGGAACCGCGACGACCACCACGATCGCGCCCAGTACCGCCACCACGGTCCCGGCGGCCACCACCACGACCTCCGGCCCCTGATCCGGCCCGCGCCGCCCGCTCCGGGCGGGCTTGGACGGGCCGGTCGGGATTGTTACTATGGCGGTAGTGTTAATTACCTGACGGTCGGGCCGAGCCCGGCTGATCAGGCCCCGCCGACCGGGTTCCGAGGAGTGGTGTGCCGATGGCTGTTCAGGGCATCGATCTGGGCAAGTACAAGCTCGGCTGGCACGACACCGAGAGCTACGCCGTCACGCCCAAGAAGGGCCTCAACGAGCAGGTCGTCCGCGACATCTCGTACCACAAGTCCGAGCCCGAGTGGATGACGAAGTTCCGCCTCAACGCCCTGAAGCGGTTCGAGCGCAAGCCGATGCTCGAGTGGTTCTCGAAGAACATGCCGACCATCGACTTCGACGACATCTACTACTACTTGAAGCCGAAGCAGGATGGCGCCGTCTCCGACTGGGACATGCTTCCCGAGGAGATGAAGGCGACGTACGAGAAGCTCGGCATCCCCGAAGCCGAGCGCAAGTTCCTCGCCGGGGTCACGAGCCAGTACGACTCCGAGGTCGTGTACCACAAGAACCGCGAGGACCTGGAGCGCAAGGGCATCCTCTTCACGAGCATGGACCAGGCGCTCATCGACTACCCGGAGATCGTGCAGAAGTACTTCGGCACGGTCATCCCGCCCGGCGACAACAAGTTCGCGGCGCTCAACTCCGCGGTCTGGTCCGGGGGCTCGTTCATCTACGTGCCGCCGGGCGTGCACGTCGACATGCCGCTCCAGGCGTACTTCCGCATCAACGCGGAGAGCGCGGGCCAGTTCGAGCGCACGCTGATCATCGCCGACGAGGGCGCGTCGGTGCACTACGTCGAGGGCTGCTCGGCGCCCGTCTACACGAACGACTCGCTGCACTCGGCGGTGGTCGAGCTCATCGCCCGCCCGGGCGCGCGCATCCGTTACACGACCATCCAGAACTGGTCGCCGAACGTCTACAACCTCGTCACCAAGCGGGCGAAGGCGGAGACGGAGGCGACCGTCGAGTGGATCGACGGCAACCTCGGATCCAAGCTCACGATGAAGTACCCGGCCGTCGTGATGACCGGACCCGAAGGCGCACGGCGAAGTGCTGTCGGTCGCGTACGCCGGCAAGGGCCAGCATCAGGACGCCGGCGCCAAGATGACGCACGCCGCGCCCGAGACGACGTCGATCATCGACTCCAAGTCGATCAGCAAGGACGGCGGGCGCACCACCTACCGCGGTCTCGTGCGGGTCGAAGAGGGCGCGCACAACGTGAAGAGCCACGTCCGCTGCGACGCGTTGATCCTCGACGAGGAGTCGCGCAGCGACACGTACCCGTACATGGAGATCGAGGAGAAGGACGCGCGCATCGGCCACGAGGCCACCGTCTCGAAGGTCGGCGACGACCAGCTCTTCTACCTGCAGAGCCGCGGACTGAGCGAGCAGCAGGCCACTGCGATGATCGTGAACGGTTTCATCGAGCCGATCACGAAGACGCTCCCGATGGAGTACGCGGTCGAGCTGTCGCGGCTCATCGAGCTGAACATGGAAGGCGCGGTCGGTTGAGTCCGGGAGGGGCGAGTGTGGTGCCCCCGATTCACGCCCGGCGTGGCGGAGTGGCGAGCAGACTCGACGCGGGTGCCGCGCCGAGCCGCGAGCGCGACCGATAAGCATGACGGCGGCGTTCACAGCCGATGCTGCGCGCGCGCTCGGAGGGCCCGACTGGCTGGCTCGTCGGCGCGCGGATGCGGTCGAGCGACTCGCGCACGTCTCCTGGCCGACTCCGGCCGAGGAGATCTGGCGCTACTCGCGCATCGACCAGCTCGATCTCGGACGCTACCGCCCGTTCGCGATCGGCGAGCTGGGTGAGGCCGGCGACGAGCGTGCGCCCGGCGGCGGCCCGTGGGGCGCGGAGGCGGGCAAGCACGCGGGGATGATCGTCGTGCACGACGGTCGCGTCGTGCACCACGAGATCGATGCCGCGCTCGAGGCGAAGGGTGTGCGCGTCTGCGGGATCGCCACGTGCGAGGACGACCTCGTGCAAACGCAGCTCGGGAGCGCGTCGAGCGCGTCGGAAGACGCGTACACGGTTCTCCACGATGCGTTCCTCGCGGGAGGCGCGTTCGTGCACGTCCCGGCGGGAGTGGTGGTCGAGGACCCGATCCTCGTCCTGCACTGGTGCGCGGGCGACGGCCGGGCATCGTTCCCCCACACGCTGGTGTCGTTGGGCGAGGGCGCGGAAGCGACCGTGCTCGACCGCTTCGGTTCGCCGCAGACCGATCATCTCGTCGACGCGGTCACCGAGCTGCTCGTCGCCGACAACGCGCACCTGCGCTACCTGATGGTGCAGGAACACGGTTCGCGCACATGGCACCTCGGGTTCCAGCGCGCGCACGTCGGCCGCGACGCGACGCTTCGCACCTCGGCGGTCGCGCTCGGCGGCGATTACGCCCGTCTGCGCAGCGAGGCCAAGCTCACGGGCCCGGGGGCCGAGAGCGACCAGCTCGCCGTCTACTTCGGTGACGGGAAGCAGATGCTCGACTTCCGCACGCTGCAGGACCACGACGCGCCCAACACTCGCAGCGATCTGCTCTTCAAGGGCGCGGTCGAAGACACCGCCCGGTCGGTCTACTCCGGACTCGTCCACCTGCGCCCCTCCGCGAGGAAGGCCAACGCCTCCCAGACGAACCGCAACCTCGTGCTCACCGAAGGGGCGAGCGCGGAGTCGATCCCGAACCTCGAGATCGAGGCGAACGACGTGAAGTGCTCGCACGCCTCGACCGTCGGCCCGATCGACGACGAGCAGCTCTACTACCTCGAGTCGCGCGGCATCCCGCCCGAGGAGGCCGAACGGCTGATCGTGCTCGGGTTCTTCGACGACGTCTTCGAGCGGCTGCCCGTGGGCGCGCTCACGCGTGGGCTGCGCCGGTCCGTGGTCGACAAGCTCGAGCACGCGCGGGCGAGGCGATGATGGGAATGCTCGTGCGCCTCTGCGCGCCGTGACGAACTCGCGCCGGGTACGGCCCGCCGCTTCGACGTCGACGATCACCGCATCGCGCTCGTCCGTATCGGCGACGACTTCTACGCGCTCGGCGACCGCTGCTCGCACGCCGACTTCTCGCTCTCCGAGGGCGACGTCTGGACCGACGAGCTCGAGATCGAGTGCCCGAAGCACGGATCGACCTTCTCGCTCACGAGCGGTGAGCCCCAGACCCTGCCCGCGACCCAACCGGTTCCCGTGTACACGGTGCAGGTCGACGGCGACGACGTCTCGGTGGTGCTGCCGTGAGCGAGCGACCACGTGCTGCGCATCGCCGGGCTGCGCGGCGAACGTCGCCCGCCACGAGATCCTGCGCGGCGTCGACCTCGAGGTGCGCACGGGCGAGGTCCACGCGCTGATGGGCCCGAACGGATCCGGGAAGTCGACGCTGTCGCACGCGCTCATGGGTAGCGCCGAGTACGAGGTCACCGCCGGCTCCGTCACGATCGACGGCAACGAGCTGCTCGGCCTGCCCACCTGGCAGCGCGCGCAGCGCGGGCTGTTCCTCGCGATGCAGTATCCGGTCGAGGTGCCCGGGGTGCCGCTCGAGTCGGTCGTCGCGAGCGCGCTCGACGTCCCGCGGCGCGGCCACGGCCGGCCTCCACGAACGCATCGCGGTCGAGTCGAGAACGCTCGGCGTGCCCGACGAGCTGTTGCGGCGCGGCGTGAACACCGAGTTCTCCGGCGGCGAGAAGAAGCGTGCCGAGACGGTGCAGCTCGCCGTGCTGCAACCGAAGTTCGCGGTGCTCGACGAGATCGACTCCGGACTCGACGTCGACGCGCTACGCGACGTCGCCCGGCGCGGTGTACGCGCTCGCCAAGGGCGGAGAGGTCGGCGTGCTCGCGATCACGCACTACGCGCGGCTGCTCACGGAGCTGAGGCCCGACCGCGTGCACGTGTTCCTCGCCGGTCGCATCGTCAAGAGCGGCGGGCCCGAGCTCGCCGACGAGTTGGAGCGCACCGGCTACGAGGGCATTGCGGCCGAGCTCGGCATCGACGAGCTCACGGTCGGTCGTCCGGCCGAGGCCGACCCGTTCGGCGACCCGACGATCGGTACGAATCCCTTCGCCGACCCGCTCGCGTAGCGCCCCGCCCCGCACCGTCGACATGCGGAGTGCCGGCAAGTCGGGTGAACAGCCGGAACGTGCCGGCCTGCGCCGCACGCCCGCCCGTGTCGTGCCGGGCTTAGGGGTGCTTCGTCGTGGTCGGCGTGGTGACCGTCGGCTTGGACGCCGACTTCACCGTCGTGGCCGTCGACTTCTTCGTGGTCGGCGTGGTGGGCGGCTTCTTCGACCGTGGTCGTTGTCTTCGGCGCGGTGGTCGAGGTGGTCGCGGTGGTCGTGGTCGGCGCGGGACCCACGTAGCCGTTGCCGGCCTTCTTCGGCGTGCCGACCACGAACACCGACTCGCCCTGGTGGACGAGTGTGTAGAAGTAGTTCGCGATGTGCATCGGGATGCGGGCGCATCCGTGCGACGCCGGGTAGTTCGGCACCGAGGCGAGGCCGTGCACCGCGTCGCTGCCGTTGAAGTAGTACGGGTTCCACATGTTCCCGAGCTTGCCGTTCTGCCAGCCCTTGTGCAGCTCGTAGAAGTGGAAGTGGCCGGTCGGGGTGATCGCGTACTGGCACCCGTCGACGCCGCCGCAGAAGTGCTCGCCGCTGCCGGTCGAGGTCGTGGTGAGCAGCTGGACCTGCCAGTTCTTGTAGAACGTCAGCGTCTGGCGGTCGAGGTCGATCTCGACCCGGTCGGGCTCGCTCTTCGGTTCCGCGGGTGTGTAGCGTGAAGTGGGTCAGGGCGAAGTCGACGGCCGTGTTGATGACCCCCGTGCGGGGGAGACCGAAATACTTCTGGACCGTGGAGACGGCGTACTGGGTGTCCTGGTCGAAGTAGCCGTCGACCGGGCCCGGATCGATGTGCAGCGCCTGCAACCGGGCCTCGTAGGCGAGGACGCTCGGGCCGCGGGATGCCGTAGCCGATCCCGTTCCCGGGCGCCGGCAGGACCTGGTCCTTGGGCTGGGTGAGTTGCGGCAGGGTGCTCGTCGTGGTGCGGGGAACAGTCGAGGTCGTGGTCGCGCGGGTCGTGACCGGCGCCGCGGTCGATGCGGGCGGATCGGCCTGGGCGCCCGACGCCGTGTTGGAGTTGACGATCACGGCGAAGGCCCCGGCACCGGCGGCAACGACGACGATCGCGACCGAGGTCACGATCGGCGCGACGACGCCAGCTTCCCCGCTGTTGGGCCAGGCGGGTCGCCCGGTCGATCTCTTCGGAAGTCTTCTGCGCGTGCACGCCGTCAGCGTTCACCGGCGACGGATGGTACTGGACGAAACGGGCCGTTTAGTGGCGCGCGGGCCTCAGTGGGCGGGTTCGGTCTCGGACTCGATCAGCGCGGCGAGCGCGGCATCGGAGACCACGGCCGTGCGCAGGTCGAGCAAGAAGTCGACGACTTCCGAGGACCGACGAGATCGCGGGACGCGAAGCGTTCCAGTGCCTCGTCGATGATCGTGACGATCCCAGCCTGGTCCACGTGGGTCCTCCTGCTCTCGACGGTCAGCGTAGCCGCCCGTCTCTCCTCTGTGGTTGCAACGTCCATTGAGGGGGTCCGGTTCCCGCAATTGCACGAAACTCCGAGCGCCTGTGACCGAAGACACCCGGCCGGGCCTCGAACCACCTGCCCGGCACCGTAGGTCACGTATGTGACGGGGAGGTTTCGTCGAGGGCCTGTTGCAGGGTGTTCCAGGCCAGCGTGGCGCATTTGATCCGGACCGGGAACTTCACGACCCCCTGGAGCGCCTCCAGGTCGCCGAGCCGGACGTCGGCCAGGTCGGCCGCGAGGTCGCTGCCGTCGCCGCCGTCGCCTTCGAGCTTCGACTCGTGGATCGACATCAGCGCCTTGAAGCCCCGGATGAGCTTGCGCACCTCGGCGACGGGCTTGCCCTTCACCGCCGCGCTCATCATCGACGTGGAGGCCTGGCTGATCGAACAGCCCTGACCGGCGATCTTCACGTCGCGAACGGTGTCGGTGTCGGGGTCGACGTCGAGGTAGAGCACCACCTCGTCGCCGCACAGGGGATTGAAGCCCTCCACCTTGTGTGCGGGCGGTACCGGCAGCTCACCGCGGTTACGGGGTGACCGGTAATGGTCGAGGATGATCTCTCGGTACAGGTCTTCGAGTCCGGCCATCTGCTGCGATCCTAAACCGCGAAGAACTTCTGGGCCTTTTCCAACGCCTCGACCAGCGCGTCGACGTCGGCCTCGTCGTTGTAGACGTAGAACGACGCCCGGGTAGTGGCGGGGACGCCCAGCTGGCGCATCAACGGCTTGGCGCAGTGGTGGCCGGCGCGCACGCAGACCGCGTCCTCGTCGAGAACCTGGCTGATGTCGTGCGCGTGGATGCCGTCGAAGAGGAACGACACCGCGCCGCCGCGCACGTCGACGTCGGTGGGACCGTAGATGGTGAGGCTGTCGCCGAAGCGGTCGCGCAACGACTCGAGCGCGTACCGCGTGATCAGCCGCTCGTGGGCGCGCACCGCGTCCATCCCGATTGCGCCGATGTAGTCGATGGCTGCGCCGAAGCCGACGGCTTCGACGATCGCGGACGTTCCCGCCTCGAACTTCCAGGGCAGGTCGTTGGTGGTGAAGCCGTCGAGGCGGACGTCGCGGATCATCTCGCCGCCGCCGAGGAACGGAGGCATCGCCTCGAGCAGCGCCTCCCGGCCCCAGAGCACGCCGATCCCGGTCGGGCCGAGGATCTTGTGCGACGAGAACGCGACGAAGTCGGCGTCCCAGGCCTGCACGTCGGTGGCGACGTGGGGCACGTACTGGCACGCGTCGACGAGCACGAGCGCCCCGTGCGCGTGCGCGGCGTCGGCGAGGGGACGAATGTCGTTGATGGTGCCGAGCACGTTCGACATCGCGCTGATCGCGAGCAGGCGGGCGCCGTCGAGCAGGGCGTCGAGATCGGAGAGATCGAGGCGGAAGTCGGGCGTCAGGGGGATCCAGCGCAGCTCGATGCCCCGCTCCGCGGCGAGCATGTGCCACGGCACGACGTTGGCGTGGTGCTCCATGTGCGACAGCACCACCGCGTCGCCCGCCTGCAGGTTCGCTCGGGCCCACGTGTACGCGACGAGGTTGATCGACTCGGTCGCGTTGCGCGTGAAGATCGATCTCACGCGCAGCCGGCGCGTTGACGAACCGGGCGATCTTGCGCCGGGCGGCCTCGAACGCGGCGGTCGCCTCCTCGGCGATCGTGTACACGCCGCGGTGGATGTTCGCGTAGTGGTTGCGGTACGCGTCGTCCATCGCGTCGAGCACCTGCTGCGGCTTCTGCGACGACGACGCGGAGTCGAGATAGACGAGGCGCTTGCCGTTGACCTCGCGGCCGAGGATCGGGAAGTCGCGCTTGAGCGCCGCGACGTCGAGCGCGCTCATGTCCGCGCCTCCACGGTCGGGGCACCGTCGTGCGGGCGGAACGCGTCGAAGCCGCGGGCCTCGACCTCGAGCGAGATCTCGGGCCCGCCGGTGGCGACGATGCGCCCGTCGACGAGCACGTGGACGACGTCGGGGACGAGGTGCTCGAGCAGCCGCTGGTAGTGGGTGATGGCGAGGATGCCGAGATGCGGGCGCGCGTTGCGGACCTCGGCGATGCCGGCCGCGACCTGGCGCAGCGCGTCGATGTCGAGACCCGAGTCGGTCTCGTCGAGGACCGCGACATCGGGTTCCATCATCGCCATCTGCAGCACCTCGTTGCGCTTCTTCTCGCCGCCCGAGAACCCCTCGTTGAGATAGCGCTCCTGGAAGCGGGTGTCCATGCCCAGCCGCTTCGTCCACTCGATGAGGCTCATGCGGACCTCGAGCACCGAGAAGTCGTCGATGCCCTTGCGCTTGGCGATGGCCTGGCGCAAGAAGTTCAGCACCGATACGCCGGGGATCTCCTCGGGGTGCTGGAACCCGAGGAACAGGCCGCGTTGCGCCCGCTCGTCGGTCGGGAGGTGGGTGATGTCCTCGCCCGCGAGCAAGATGCTGCCGCCGGTGACGACGTACGCCGGGTTGGCGAGCAGAGTGTTCGCGAGCGTCGACTTGCCCGAGCCGTTCGGGCCCATGAGCGCGTGCAGGGAGCCGGGCTCGACCTGGAGGGAGACCCCGCGCAGGATCTCACGGTCGTCGACGGCGACGTGGAGATCCCTGATCTCGAGGGCCGGGATGCGCGGGAGTGGGCACGGAAGTCACCCCGTCAGTGTAATAACACTACGTCGGTAGTGGAAATCCGATCGGCCGGGAATTCAGCGGCCCCGGATCACCTGCTCGAAGGCCCGCTCGTAGCCCCGGACCATCGCCTCGGCCGAGAATCGTTCCTCCACCCGGGCCCGGCACGCCGCGGGCGAGAGCTTGCGGGCCGCGCCGATGGCCTCGACGAGGTCGTCGTCGCCGTCGCGGCGAAAGCCGGTCACGCCGTCGTCGACGACCTCGGGTGCCGCGCCCCAGTTCGTCGTGACGACCGGCGTCCCGCACGCCATCGCCTCGACCATCACGAGCCCGAACGGCTCGGGCCAGCGGATCGGGAAGATCATGGCGCACGCCTTGCCGAGCATGTCGACCTTGTCCTCGTGCGAGACGTTCTCGTAGAGCTCGATGTCGCTCGCGAGCAGCGGCTCGATCTCGTGCTCGAAGTACTCGCGCTCCGGCGGCTCGCCGCGTTTCAGGATCATCCGCAACGGCAGCCCGGCGCGGCGGGCGATGTTGATCGCCTCCTTCGGGCCCTTGTCGGGGTTCGAGCGGCCGATGTAGACGAGCACGTCCTCTTTGTCTGCGCGGTACGGGTACGCGGCGAGATCGATCCCGTTGTACACGGTCGCGAGGTAGGGGACGTCGGGGTTGTCGGTCTGCTGCCCGTCGCACACGGTGACGAGGTGCACGTGTTCGGCGACCAGCCCGTAGAACATGCGCGTCTGCGGCGTCCACGGTCCGTGCAGTGTGTGCACGACGGGCGGGCGGCCGTGCAGCATCGCGCCGCAGACCGGTCCGACGATCCCGGCATGGTCGTGCACGACGTCGAAGCCGTCGACCTGCAGGTACGACGACAACGCGTGGAAGGCGTCGTACCAGGGGTTGCCGAGCTCGCGCGGGTCGGGCGGCTCCGGCATCGGCGAGACGACCTTCGCGGTCGAATGTGAACCGCCGCTTGCGAACAGGGTGACGTCGTGTCCGGCGTCGGCGAGACCGTCGGCGAGCAACGACACGACGAGCTCGATGCCGCCGTAGCCGGTGGGGGGTACGGGGAACCACACCGGGGCGATCACCGCGATCCGCATCGGCCGCGGAGTGTACTGCCGGTTCGGGCCCGTCCCGGTCGGGGACGGCGGGGCTCGGTAGTAGTTTTCGTTGATGGCGGAGCCCTGGACGACCAGCGCCAGCGCGAGCATCGGCGCCGAAGGCGTCGTGACGCTCGTCGAGGGTTCGGCGTTCTGCATCTCGAACCGTTCCGGCGAGATCGATCCCTCCCGCCCGCAGGGCCTGTTCTTCCGCGACACGCGCTTCATCTCCGAGTTGCGCTGCACGCTCAACGGCCTCACTCCGGAACCGCTCGCCGCGACCTCACCCGATCCGTTCAGCGGTGTGTTCGTACTCCGCGGCCACCCTTCCAAGGGGCTCGCCGACTCGCACCTGATGCTGTTCCGCCGGCGGTACGTCGGACGGGGGATGCGCGAGGACCTCGAGATCGAGAACTACGGCGAGGAGGCGGCGTTCTGCTCGATCGAGCTGCTGGTCGACGCCGACTTCGCCGACCTCTTCGAGGTCAAGGAGGGCCGGGTCCACAAGCAGGGTCAGCTGGAGATCACGAGCACGGGCTCACGGCTCACCTTCAGCTACAAGCGGCATTCGTTCGCGCGCGCGACGCACGTCGACTTCAGCGACGCACCACGCATCCACGGCAACCACGTCGTGTACGAGACGGTCATACCGCCCCGCGGGAGGTGGTCTGCGTGCATCGGGGTCACGCCGGTCATCGGCGAGCTCGAGGTCACGCCGCGGTACCAGTGCGGTCAGCCGGTCGAACGCTCCACTCCTGTCGCGCGGCTCGAGGAGTGGCGGGCCCGGATGCCCGTCGTGACGAGCGACGACGACCAGTTCCGCGCGCTGCTCGAGCGGTCGACCCGGGATCTCGCGGGTCTGCGGATCTTCGACCCGGAGTTCCCCGACCGGGCCGTCGTCGCGGCCGGCGCGCCGTGGTTCATGACGTTGTTCGGCCGCGACTCGCTGCTCACGTCGTGGATGACGATGCTCGTCGATCCCGATCTCGCGCTCGGCACCCTGCAGACGCTCGCCCGCTTCCAGGGACAACGACGTCGACCCGCGCACCGAAGAGGAGCCGGGTCGCATCCTGCACGAGATGCGGTTCGGCGAGACCGCGTCGCTCGCGCTCGGCGGCGGCCGCGTCTACTACGGCACCGTCGACGCGACGCCGCTGTTCGTCATGCTCGTCGGTGAGCTCTCGCGCTGGGGTTCGCGGCGCGAGGAGGTCGACGCACTGCTCCCCGCGGCCGACGCCGCGCTGCAGTGGATCACCGACTACGGCGACCGCGACGGCGACGGCTACGTCGAGTACGAGCGCACGACCGACCGCGGGTCTGCAGAACCAGGGATGGAAGGACTCCTGGGACTCGATGCGCTTCGCCGACGGCTCGCTCGCGTCGACGCCGATCGCGCTGTGCGAGGTGCAGGGATACGTCTACGCGGCGTTGATCGCTCGGAGCCACTGCGCGACGGAGGCCGGCGACCACGACCTCGCCGCGTCGCTCACCGCCCGCGCGCTGGAGCTCAAGCACCGCTTCAACAACGACTTCTGGGTCGACACCGCCGACGGCGGCTACTTCGCGATCGGGCTCGACCGCGACAAGAAGCGGATCGACGGCATCGGCTCGAACATGGGTCACTGCCTGTGGACCGGCATCGTCGACGAGGAGAAGGCGCCGCTCGTCGCGCGCGCGCTGGTGTCGGAAGGCATGTTCAGCGGCTGGGGTGTCCGCACGCTGTCGGCGGAGAACGCGGGCTACAACCCGATCTCGTACCACTGCGGGAGCGTCTGGCCGCACGACAACGCGCTCGCGGCGGCCGGGCTCATGCGGTACGGGTTCGCCGAGGAGTCGCACCGCGTGATGCGGGGCATGGTCGACGCGTCGCGCTGGTTCGGCGACCTGCTGCCCGAGCTGTTCGCGGGCACGTCGCGCGACGGCCTGAGCTTCCCGGTCAGCTACCCGACCTCGTGCTCGCCGCAGGCCTGGGCGGCGGCGTCGCCCCTGCTGTTCCTGCGCACGCTGTTGCGCTTCGAGCCCGACATCCGTGCCAACAAGCTCGCACCTGGCGCCCGCGGTGCCCGACTGGATCGGCACGCTGCGGCTCGAGCGCATCCCGATCATGGGCGGGCACCTCGGCGTCGAGGTGACGGGCGAGGTCGTGAAGGTGCTCGAGGTGCCGGAGGAGCTGACGATCGTGTCGGACCCGCGGCGCCCGACCCTCGGTCCGTAGCCGCGCGCGCGAGCGCTGACGTCCGGAGACGGGCCAGTGAGAGCGCGAAGTCGCCCTGCGGGTCGGTCCACCACTCGACCAGTCCATGCCCGGCCGCGGCCAGCTCGCGTTCGACGCGGGCCCGGGTGAACTTTGCGCTCACCTCGGTGCGCATCTCCTCGCCCGCGGCGAACGTGACGTCGAGCCCGAGCGCACGTATGCGCACGCGTCTGCGCACGCGTCGAGCGGAGTCGCATCTCGATCCACTCGCGCTCGGTGTCGAACACGGCGACGTGCTCGAACGCGTCGACGTCGAAGTCGGCGCCCAGCTCGCGGTTCATCACGTGCAGCACGTTCTTGTTGAACTCGGCGGTGACGCCCGCGGCGTCGTCGTAGGCGGCGACGAGCCGGCCGGTGTCCTTCACGAGGTCGGTGCCGAGCAGGAAGAAGTCGTTCGGGCCGAGCAGCGCGGCGACGTCGCGGAGGAACGCGGACCGCACGTCGGGGAGGAGGTTGCCGATGGTGCCGCCGAGGAACACCACGAGGCGCCGGCCGACCCGGGGGATCGTGTCGAGGTCGACGGTGAAGTCGCCGACGACGGGCTGGACGTCGATGCCGGCGTACTCCTTCTCGATCGCGGCCGCGGCGTCGTGCAGCGTGCGCTTGCTCACGTCGAAGGGCACGAACCGCCGCAGCGATCCCGCGTCGCGCATCGCGTCGAGGAGCACGCGCGTCTTCTCGGACGTTCCCGAGCCGAGCTCGACGAGGGTGTCGGCGCCCGAGGCGCGCACGATCTCGCTCGCGCGGGCCTCGAGGATCGCGCGCTCGCGGCGGGTCGGGTAGTACTCCTCGACGCGCGTGATCTCGTCGAACAGCGACGAGCCGCGGTCGTCGTAGAACCACTTCGGCGGGATGTCCTTGGGCTGCGCGGTCGAGCCCGCGTTCGACGTCGGCTTCGATGGTGCTCACGAGATCACGTCCTGGGCGAGGCGCACGCCGCCGAACATCCAGCGGCACGCGGGCGGGAAGAAGTTGCGGTACGTCGACGCGGGTGTGGCCGGGCGACGTCTCCTGCGCGCCGCCACGCAACGTCATCTGGCCGCTCATGAACTTGCCGTTGTACTCACCGACCGCGCCCGCCGGTGGCCGGAACCGCGGGTAGGGCAGGTAGGCGCTCGACGTCCACTGCCAGGCGACGTCGTCGACCTCGCGCAGCGTGCCCGGCGCCGTGCACGCGACCGCGTGCTCCCACTCGAACTCCGTGGGCAGGCGCGCGTCGCGCCAGCGCGCGTACGCGTCGGCCTCGTAGTGGCTGACGTGCACGACCGGCTCGTTCGGGTCGAGCGGTCGGCGACCGCCGAGAGTGAACACGCTCCATCCATCGGCATCGTCGTCCCGCCAGTACAGCGGCGCCTCCCAGCCGTGCTCCTGCACCGCGTACCAACCGTCGGAGAGCCAGAGCTCGGGCCGCCGGTAGCCGTCGTCGGCGATGAACTCGAGGTACTCGCGTGCGCACACGAGCCGGGTCGCGATGCGCATCGGCTCGAGGTGCACGACGTGGCGCGGGCGCTCGTTGTCGAACGAGAAGCCCGACCCGTCGTGGCCGATCTCGGCGTTGCCGCCGTGCACGGTCGCGTAGCGCAACGGGGTGGCCTGGAACGGGCGGTGCGGGCGCGTCCGCGTAGACGGGATCGGTCGGGTTGCAGTGGAGCACGTGCTTGATGTCCATCAACAGCAGCTCCTGGTGCTGCTGTTCGTGATGCAGGCCGAGCCGGACGAGCTCGGCCGCGTCGGCGCCGCACTCGTCGATGAGCGAATGCATCGCGTCGTCGACGTGGGCGCGATAGCGCGCGACCTCGGCGACCGACGGGCGCGACAGAAGCCCCCGCTGCGGCCGTGGATGCCGGGGACCGACCGCCTCGTAGTACGAGTTGAAGAGGTACGCGTACGCCGGGTCGAACGGCTGGTACCGGTCGGAACGTGGTGAGAGCAGGAAGGTCTCGAAGAACCACGTGGTGTGTGCGCGATGCCATTTGGTGGGGCTGACATCGGCCATCGACTGGACGACTTGGTCCTCGTCGGAGAGCGGCGCGGCGAGAGCCTCGGTGAGGTCCCGCACCTGGCCGTAACGCTCGTGCAGCTCGACGCGTGCGGACGCGTCGAGAGCGGGGCCGGTCGCGAGCGCGGTCATACGTCGACCGTCCCGAAACAGGCCGCGACCCACGCGCGGTCACGGACCGGCGCGAGCCATTCGACGACAGGCATCGTCGCAATCGAACAACGGCGGTTCATCGGTCTCCCCTCACGTCTGTGACTTTCTCTACTTCTGTTACGTCGTCTACTTCTGTTACGTCGTCTACTTCTGTTACGTCGTCTACTTCGGAGTCACGGTGTTACCGGGACTACGGAACACGTGGGTTGCCGGGTTCATGCCCGACCGACGCAGATCCGACCGTACCCACCGGGTGAGACAGTCCAAGCGCGCCGCGCGGCAGGGTCGAGCGCGCCCGGCGGGGCGACTACCAGCCGCGTTCGACCCACTCGTCGAGGTGCGGGCGCTCCGTGCCGATCGTCGTGTCGAGCCCGTGGCCGGGCAGGACCAGGATCTCCGACCGGCAGCGTGAACAGCCGCCGGTCGACCGACTCGATGATGGTGGGGAAGTCGCCGCCCGCGAGGGTGGTGTTGCCGACCCCGCCGGGGAACAGCGTGTCGCCGCTGAACAGGATCGGGTGGCCCTCGAGCAAGAAGCAGGTGGAGCCGCGGGTGTGGCCGGGCGTGTGGATCGTGTGGAGGCGCAGCCCGCCGACCTCGATGACGTCGTCGTCGGGGATCGTGAAGTCGTAGCCGGGCAGCATCTCCGCGTCCTCGGTGGCGATGCCGACGTCGATCCCGGCGTCGCGCATCTGGGTGACGGCCTGGATGTGGTCGAAGTGGCCGTGCGTGGTGAGGACGCGCCGCACCCCGGTGGCACGGGAGACCTGGAGCAGCAATTCGTGCTCGTTCGCGGCGTCGAGGAGCACGGCTTCGCCGGTGCCCTTGTCGCGCAGGACGAAGACGTTGTTCTCGTACGGCCCCACGACCAGCTTGTCGATGCGGACGTCGCTGGTCTCGTAGTGCGGGGGCCGGACGAGGGTGCGAGCCATGCTCGGAGGTTACCGGCCTACTCCTGCGACGCTCCGGCCGCCGGTCGGAGCCGCCCACCTGGAAACATGACCGAGCGGTCAAGTAGCGTCGGCCCGCCGAACTCCAGAGGCATTCACTTCGTCGATACCCGCACGGAACGGGCGTTCCGAGCCGGGGGGAGCACTCATGAACTTCGCTTTTTCCGAGGAGCAAGAAGAGCTGCGGCGCACGGTGCGGCAGTTCCTCGAGGCCAAGTCGCCCGAGACGGAAGTACGCCGGCTCATGGAGACGACCGAGGGCTACGACCCCTCGGTGTGGAAGCAGATGGGCCAGGAGCTCGGACTCCAGGGCCTCGCCATCCCCGAGGAGTACGGCGGGCAGGGCTTCACCTTCATCGAGCTCGGCATCGTCCTCGAGGAGATGGGCCGCGTGCTCCTGTGCGCCCCGTACTTCTCTTCGGCCGTGCTGGCCGCCAACGCGATCCTGAACGCGGGCACCGACGCGGAGAAGTCGGCGTTGCTGCCCGGCATCGCGAGCGGCGACACGATCGCGACGCTCGCGTTCACCGAGCCGAGCGGCAAGTGGGACGCGGCCGGGATCACGCTCGAGGCGACGGAATCGGGCGGGAAGTACACGCTGAGCGGCGAGAAGATGTTCGTGATCGACGGGCACGTCGCCGACCTGATCGTCGTCGTGGCGCGCACCGCCGGCACGACCGGCACCGACGGCATCTCGTTCTTCACGGTCGCCGGCGACGCCAAGGGTCTCACCCGCACGAGCCTCTCCACGATGGACATGACCCGCAAGCAGGCGAAGCTCGAGTTCGACAAGGTCGCGGCCACGCCGCTCGGCGCGCCGGGCAGCGGGTGGCCCGCCTTCTCGAAGACGCTCGACCAGGCCGCCGTCGCGCTGTCGAACGAGATGATGGGCGGCGCGCAGAAGGTGCTCGACATGTCGGTCGAGTACGCGAAGGTTCGCGTGCAGTTCGGCCGGCCCATCGGGTCGTTCCAGGCGATCAAGCACAAGTGCGCCGACATGCTCCTCGAGGTCGAGTCGGGCAAGTCCGCCGCGTACTACGCGTCGTGGGCCGCAGCCGAGGACAACGACGAGCTGCCTGTGGTCGCGGCGCTCTCGAAGGCCTACTGCTCCGAGGCGTACTTCCACGCCACCGCGGAGAACATCCAGATCCACGGCGGCATCGGCTTCACGTGGGAGCATCCTGCACACCTGTACTTCAAGCGTGCGAAGAGCTCCGAGATCTACCTGGGTGACCCCACTTACCACCGCGAGTTGCTTGCCCAACGCATCGGCATCTGAATCCGCGCGCGACTTCACGGTCGCCGCGTTCAACGCGCACTGGGGGATCGGCCGCTACGGCCGGTCCGAGGGTGTCCGTTTCGACGTCGCACAGGTGGTGCGCGACATCGGGGCCGACGTCGTCGTGGTCCCCGAGGCATGGCGCGACGCGGACGGTGTCGGCGTGCTCGACGGGTTGGGCGACGACGGCTACCGGATCGAGACCGTCGAGCTGATGCGGCTCGAGCTGCGCCCGCCGCGTCGGCGGCGCGTGTGGAGCGTGCCGCTCGTCGGGACCTGGGAGCTCGCGATCTGCTCACGCCTTCCCGTCGTCGACTGCCGTTCGATCCCGATGGGCACCGTGTGGCGCGACCCGCCCGGGCCGCGCAACGCCCTCGGCCTCACCGTCGCCGTCGCGGGAACGCCGGTCGAGGTGATCGGGCTGCACACGTCGTCGAAATTCTGGCGGCTCGCGCCGATGCAGCACCTGTTGACGTTGCGGCGCGGCATCGTCGAGCGGGGCCCGCAGGTGCTCGCGGGCGACTTCAACTTCTGGGGACCGCCGGTCGCGGCCGCGATGCGCGGCTGGGATCGCCCGGTGCGCGGGCGCACCTTTCCCTCCACACACCCGCACAGCCAGATCGACCACATCCTCGTGCGGGGCGGCATCGAGGTGCTCGGGGGCGAGGTGCTGCCCGTCACACCGTCGGATCACCGTCCGATCCGCGCCCGGCTCCGGCTACCCGAAGGGCTAGCGTGAACAGCATGGACGCGCCGCAAGCCCGAGTGCCGCGCGCCTCGGGTGAGGCCACGGTCGTGCGCCCGCGGATGACGGCGCGGGAGCGGCTGGCGCGGATCGTCACCCGCCGCGAGCTCCTCGTCGGGATGATCCGCAACGAGCTCAAGATCAAGTACAAGAACAGCGTCCTCGGGTTCGCGTGGTCGCTGCTCAACCCGCTGCTGTACCTCGTCGTGTTCTACATCGCGTTCACGATCATCCTGGGTTCGGGCATCCCCTCGTTCCCGATCTGGCTGCTCTCCGGGCTGCTCGTATGGAACCTCTTCTCAACCGGGCTCGGTGCCGCGACCGGTTCCGTGGTCGCGAACTCGGGTCTGGTGAAGAAGGTCTCGTTCCCGCGCGAGATTCTTCCGCTGGCTTCGGTCGGCAGCATGCTCGTGCATTTCTTCCTGCAGAGCATGGTGCTGTTCGTGGTGCTGGCGATCGTGCGGTGGAATGTCGCGTGGGCGTACATCCCGCTCGTCCCGCTCGCACTCATCTCCTTGCTGCTGCTCACCAGCGCGTTGGGCATCCTGCTCTCGGCCATCAACGTCTACCTGCGCGACACGTCGCACTTCCTCGAGCTCGCGCTGCTCGCCTGGTTCTGGCTCACGCCGGTCGTCTACCAGTTCCAGACCGTTGGGCAGCGGGGCGGGTGGTCGAAGTACGCGTGGCTGGCGAACCCCGTCACGCCGATCGTGCTCGTGTTCCAGCGTGCCATCTACGCACGCCTGACGAACCCCAACGGCGTGATCGGGCACAAGGAGCTCCTGCCGAACTGGCACTACTGGGGTTACGTCGCGTACCTCGGCTATTCGTTCGTGTTCGGGATCGTCACGCTCATGATCGCGGTGCGGGTGTTCGGCCGCTCGGAGGCGAACTTCGCGGAGGAGCTCTAGATGGCCGCCGCGATCGAGGTGCGCAGCATCTCGAAGCAGTTCAAGCTCTATCACGAGCACTACACCTCGCTGAAGGAACGGGTCGTCCACTACGGGCGCATCCCCTACGAGCCGTTCATGGCTCTGCAAGACGTCGACTTCGACGTCGAAGAGGGCTCCACCGTCGGGATTCTCGGGCACAACGGCTGCGGCAAGTCGACGCTGCTCAAGTGTGTGGCCGGCATCCTGCAGCCGACGCGCGGCGAGATCGTCACCCGAGGCCGGGTCGCCGCACTGTTGGAGCTCGGCGCCGGATTCAACCACGAGCTCACCGGGCGCGAGAACGTGTTCATGAACGCGTCGATCCTGGGGCTGTCGAAGCGGGACACCGAGTCGATCTTCGACGAGATCGTCGCGTTCGCCGAGCTCGAGAAGTTCATCGACATGCAGGTGAGGCACTACTCGTCGGGCATGTACGTGCGCCTTGGCTTCGCGGTCGCGGTGAACGTCGAGCCCGACATCCTCCTGGTCGACGAGGTGTTGTCGGTCGGCGACGAGGCGTTCCAGCGCAAGTGCATCGAGCGGGTGAAGAAGTTCCAGCAAGAGGGCCGGACGATCTTGTTCGTGACGCACGCGCCCGACCTCGTCCGGCGGATCTGCGATCGGGCGATCGTGCTCGACCACGGGAAGATGGTGATCGATGCCGCGCCGGGCGAAGCGGTGCGAGTCTTCCGGGAGTCGCTGCGGGGCGGTGAGCTGAACGAGACCGAGGCCTTCGTTGACGACGAGGAGACGCTCGACGCGGAAGGCGCCGAGAGTCCGGTCGAGGGCGAGGGCGAGGGCGGGGGCGAGGGCGAGGACGAGGACGCCACGCCCAAGGCGACGTACCGGGTGCACATCACGGGAGTCGAGATCGACCACCCGGGACGGTTGCGTGATCACAAGGCGTTGCTCCCCGACGAGGCGATGACGATCCGGGTCCGGTACCACGCGACCGAGCGCACCGACGACATCCTCTTCGGCATCGCGATCTACGACGAGAGCGGCAACTACCTCTACGGCACCAACACCGCGATCCTCGGCGTCGACGTGCCGCCCGCCGACGGCGACGGCGAGATGGCATTCGAGTTCCAACGGGTTCCGCTGCTCGACGGCACCTATCTCGTGACGCTCGCGATCCAGTCGATGGACGAGGGGACCGTGTACGACTGGCGGGAACAGACAGCAAGCTTCTCGGTGATGAACCCGTCGCGCACGAACGGCATCGTCTCGTTCCCGATCGACGTCAAGTTCGGCGAGTCGGCGACGGAGCCCGCGGAGGGCCCCGGCGCGTGAACGCGCGCGACATGGTTGCCGCACCGGCGCGCTGGGCCCTGCACGAGGGCGCGGCGCGGTGGCCTTGGTTCCGGCGGGTGGTGCGCATCGGCGCGCGCGAGCTCGAGCGCGCCCTCCACGACGACGTCTACACCGAGGGCTACTACGGCGAGACCGCTCCGGCTGCGGTCGCTGCGCTCGACGTGGGGACGTCGGAGTACACCCGCGCCGCGACCCACGCCAACGAAGGTGCGTACCTCGTTTGGCGGTTCCTGCCCGTGCAACGCACGCTCGACGTCGGGTGCGCGTTCGGGTTCTTCGTGGAAGCCGAACGAGAGCTGGGTCTCGACGCGACAGGTGTCGACGTCAGCCAGTACGCGCTCGACCGGGCCGCGTTCGGCGCGCGGGGTCACGTGCGCTATGGCAACCTCCTGCACCGGCTGCCCTTCGGGCGCGGTGCGTTCGAGTGCGTGTCGTTGTTCGAGACCCTCGAACACCTGCCCCCTGAGGTCGTCCCCCGCGCGTTGCGGGAGGTCCGCCGCATGACGACGAAGTACGTGATCGCGACGATCCCGTCGTTCGGCCCGAACCCCAACGGTCCCGGCGGTTGGTTCGACGTGAAGGTGCGGCCCGAGCGCCTCGACCATTACCGCTCGCTCGGCGACGCGTACGAAGGTCCGGTCGCGTACGACGACCTGTACCGCGACTCCGACGGCGCACCGATCGAGGGTCACCTGACGATCGCGTCGTTCGGCTGGTGGACCCGCCAGTTCGAAGCAGCCGGCTTCATCCGCGATGCCGAGGTCGAGCGGCGCATCCACCCGCACCTCGCCCGGTTCGGGCTCACCAAGTACTGGAACCTCTACGTGTTCCGCGTCGATGGTCTCCCGCCGACGCCCGACGAGCAGCGGAATGCTTCGGAGATCAGCGACGTCGAGAAACGGTTCGGTCTCGACGAGCGTGTCGCCGCGGAAGACGACCTCGAGAGTGTGCGAGTCGCGCTCGGCGAGTCGGTGTCAGCGGACCGTCACAGGTAGGCGGACCGTCAGGTCGCCGCGCAGATCGTCGAACCACGCGAACGCTTCTTGGACCAGCGCGAACTCGAGGACGTACTCACCCGGGGTGTCAGGGATCGCGACCAGCAGCCGTAACTCGGCCTGCTGGCCGGGGCCGAGCGGGTCGCGGAAGAACGTACGGATCCCGTCGGCCTCGACCAGGTCCCCGTCGGCACGCTTCCAGCGGTACGACGCGCACACCGGATGGTTCGGGAAGGTGCTGGAAAACCAGTCGACGCCGGTGTTCCGGACCACGACGGGGAGCTCCATCGTGGTGGTGTGCGTTGCGACCAGCCGGTTCACGTCGAAGCGGGCCGAGTACGACGGCGAGTGGACGAAGTTCAACGCCGGCGGCGTGTGCTCGACCCGCTTGAGCAAGCGGGCCGCGGCCCGGCGCAGCCTGGGGGCCAGCGGCGCGAGCCAGCTCCTGGGCGGACGGCCGCGGCGCGCGGGCGACGACGAGCTCGGCGCGAGCTCCGCAGACGAGGTCGACGATCCCGTGGCGACCGAGCTCGCGCTCGATCTGTTCGTCGGAAGTGATCTCGTGCAGCGACGTGCCCGAGATGAAGAAGACCCTGCCGTAGACCGCTCGGAGCGTCTCGACGAGCACGCTCGCGTTCGCGTTCTGGAACCGTTCGAGGGCGACCGGGTTGCATTCGACGACCAGCACCGGACGGAAGCGTTCGAGTGTCTTGCGGGCGCCGTCGAGCACGCGTAGCTCCGCACCCTCGATGTCGAGTTTGATCACGTCGACATGGGTGAGATCCCTGTCGTCGACCCAGTCGTCGAGCCGCGTCACCGGAATGGTCTCGCTCGCGCTTTCGTGGACGTCGGTTTGTGAGATGTACGCGCCACCGGGGTGCGCCGGCGAGACCTGCAGTGTGAGCGTACCGGTCGTGTCGTAGACGCCGAGCTGCTCCACGTCGACGTTGGTCGCGTTCGCGTCGGCGACGTTGCGCGTGAGATAGCCGAAGCTCGTGTCGCCCGGCTCGAACGCGTACACGTGTCCCTCGGGTGCGAGCCGAGCGAAGAGCAGCGTGAGCACGCCGACGTTCGCGCCGATGTCGATGCAGACGTCGGCCGGATGGACAAGTGCGCCGAGCACTTGCATGACGTGCGGTTCGTAGTGGCCACCGGCGCGCTCGATTGCGCCGATCACGCCGAAATCGTCGGCGGAACCCGTGATCGAGAGCGGCGGCCCGCCGCGCGGGAGCGCTACTTCGACTCGCTTGTCCACTCTCGACGACCTCCCGAACGTGCGCGGAGTGTATTCGACGTAGCCGTCGACCGGAGTGGGCCCGGTTGCATCGGAGATTCCGACTCGGCGAGTGGCAAGCCGATACGACGCGTTTCAACGCCTTGCCGCGTCGAGAGCTGTGGGCGACGCCGGCGGCCAACTATTGGATCTTCGACGCCATTTCGATGCGACGTTCGCACAGTTGCCTCGCGCGTGTCGGTCGATGACACGGCGATGCCGGCATGTTGCGTTCGCTGCCGTCGGCCAGCGCGGGCATCAGAGAGGCGGGGATCAATTCGATGTCTTGTTCGAAGACATCCGGATATCTTCTCGGCGCGCGGTCTCGAGACCCGGACTCCTTGTTGCTCGTGGAGACGGTGACGGACTCGACGGGCGGCCCTGCTGTCGTCCGCGTGCGGCAACGCCTGCCGAAACATGGAGCCGCGGTCGACGACGTCGTGCCAGCAGTCGAGTGCCGGGCCTCGTGGCTCGTCCCGAGCTGACTCTGCCGGGCTGGTACAGAGGGCCGTTCACCAAAATGCGAGCGGTCGGGCGCTCTGTTGAGACCGCCCGACCGTAGCGATTGCGATCGCAAGCTCGAGTTCTACTGATTCGTGTCCGCGGAGAGCACTGCGGCCCTTCAATCGCGCTTCGGAGCGGACCGCGATGCGATGCCGGCGACGAAGGCCGCGTACCGGTCGATCACGTCGTCCCAGCGGTAGTGGCCATCGACGTACGCCTGACCCGCGCGGCCGAGCGCTGCGCGCAGGCGCGGTGACGCGGTCAGGTGGTCGAGCTCGACCTCGAGCTCCGCGTAGTTGCCGAACGCGAGGCCGCCACCACTGCGGCGGGCGTGGTCGAGGGTGACCGCGCACCGACTGTTGACGAGTGCGGGTGTTCCCGCCGTCCACCCTTCCATCAGCGCAATCGAGAACGACTCGAACGCGCTCGGCGACACGAGCGCGAGCGCGCCGCGCAGCAGCCCCCACTTGACGTCCTCGTCGACGACGCCCGTGACCACGATGTCGGGATGGGCAGGGGGTTCGTTGGTGACCGGGCCCGCGAACACGAGCCGGAGCGGGCCGCCCCGGCGTTCCTTGTAGCGGGCGAAGCACTCGGCGAGGAGGCGCGCACCCTTGCCGTCGTCGACGCGGCCGAGGCAGAGGAGAAACGGACGCCCGTCGAGCGCCGAGCGCGGCGCGTGCCGCGTCGGCCTCGCCGGCTTCCGGGTCGACGCCCAGCCCGACGACGACCGCGGGCTTCGACGCGATCGCGAAGCGGTCCTCGACCAGCCGGCGCTCGCTCTCGCTCCAGTAGGCGAGACCGGCGGCGGCGCCGAACACCTCGCGGTAGATCGGCAGCTTCAACATGGGCTCGTCGTGCGCGGCGGAGTGCAGCACGGAACGGCCCGCGACGCGGGGAAGGCCGGCGACCGTCGGGTGGTACAGGAACGGGTGGAACGCGACGACATCGGCGTCGGTCGCCGCGATCGCGTCGATCAATGCGGGCGCGATCGGGCCCTGCTTGTCGATCCACTCGCGCTGCTGGGACTCGGTGACGCGGCGGCCTCGGCGGATGACGAGATCGGTCGCCGCGTCGAAATCGGCGGACCGCCGGCCCTTGACCGGGAACCGGTGGACCTCTACGCCGTCGACGTCGGCGCGGCCGGGCGGGTAGTGGTCGGCCCACGTGGTGGTGTCGAGCGCGCATGTGGTGAGCGCGGTGACGGTGAAGCCGGGCCGCCGGGCGAGGCGCGTCGCGAGCAGGCGGGCCGCGGTCTCGGCCCCACCCGGGATCTCGACGCCGTAGCGCGGCGTGACGACCGCGAGCTTCACGTGACGACTGCCGACGTGATGGCTTCGACCATCGCGGGGCCGGTGCGGGAAAGGTCGAAGTCGCGGACGCGGCGCGCGCCCGCGTCGATGAGTTGTCGGCGTAGCACGCCGTCGCCGAGGAGATGGTCGACGGCGGCGGCCACGGTGCACGGGTCCTTGACGTCGAGGAGCAGCCCGGCCTCGCCGAGCGTCTCCGGTATCGCCGTGGTCGCGTACGCGACGATCGGTACGCCGTAGTGCATCGCCTCCAGGAGGGGTACGCAGAAGCCTTCGTGCTCGCTGCACACCACGAACACATCGGCGGCGCGGTAGTACGCGGCGAGCTCGGCGGGCGTGACACTGCCGGCAAGCGTCACTGCGTCGTCGAGACCGAGGGCATGGATGAAGCGCGTGAGCGTCTTGGCGTAGCCGTCCTCGCGCCCGCCCCCGACGAGATGCAGGCGGGCGTCGGCGTTGTGGAAGCGCCGATAGGCCGCGAACGCTTTCACGATGTCGTGCTGCGCCTTGTTCGGCGCGAGTCGCCCCACGAAGAGCCAGGTGGCCGCGGCCGTGCGTACGGGCGCGGGCGCGGGCTCGACGTCGAGGGTCCGGATGTCGAGGAGAATCGGCACCACGGTGGTGCGCGTGAAGCCGGCCTCCATGAGGTCGTGTTCGTTGTAGGTCGAGTCGGCGATGCCGAGCCGGGCGCGCGTCGCGAGCTCGCGGAGCTGGGCGCGACCCCACACCACCCCGTGCGCGGCGACCGGTTGCCAGCCGGTGATGTAGCGCATCGGCGTGAGGTTGTGATGGTTCACGACGATCGGGTCGTCGCGCGCGAGCACGGCATCGGCGACGACGGAACCGATCGCCATCTGGTAGACGACCACGTCGGCGCGCGTACGGGCGGCGTCGCGCAGGAGGCGCGCGCCCCGCCCGGCCCAGGCGGGTTCGATCTCCGACGCGAAGACTTCGGAGTCGTGCCCGGCGGCGCGCAACGCGTCGCGGACGGCCAGCGTGTGCGCGCCGACCGCGCCGGGCTCGAGCGTCGGAACGAACTGGTGGACGATCACGCCGGGCCGTTCATCGTGGTGCACCGACGACCGGCTCGATCGCGTCGAGGAGCTTGCGGCGCGACTTGTCGATGTCGAACTCGTGGAGCCGGGTGACGCCCGCGGCGATCATCTGGTCGCGCAACGCCGCGTCGGTGACGACGCGTTGCACCGCCGCCGCGACCGTGTACGCGTCCTTGGCATCGAGCAGCATGCCCGCGTCGCCGAGGGTCTCGGGGACGGCGGTCGCGGCGTAGGCGACGATCGGGACGCGGTGGTGCATCGCCTCGAGCAGCGGCACGCAGAACCCCTCGTGCTCGCTGACGCTCACGTACACATCGGCGGTGGCGAAGTACGCGGCCAGCGCGCCGGCGCCGACACCGCCGGTGATCTCGACCGCGTCGCCGATGCCGAGCGCGTCGACGAACGCGCCCAGCGCGGTCTCGTACTGGTGCGACGACGATGCGCCCACCAGATGGAGGCGCGCGCGCCCGTCGTAGAGGCGCCGGTACGCGGTGAACGCCTTCACGAGATCGTGCTGGGCCTTGTTCGGGGCGAGCCGGCCGACGAACAGCCAGTCGGCGCCACCCTCGGCCCTCGCGTCGGAGAGCCGCGCGAGCGTGGAGGCATCGGGCGGCGCGACGTCGAGGGCGGCGATGTCGACGAGGATCGGAACCACCGATGTCCGGCGGTAGCCGAGGTCGCTCAGCTCGTGCGCGTTGAACGCGGAGTCGGCGATACCGAGATCGGTGCGCGCCTCCAGCTCGGCGAGTTGCCGGCGGCCCTTCATCAGCGCGCCCGCGACTGCGGGTTCCCACCGCTCGAAGAACGCCGCGGGAGTGATGTTGTGATAGTCGACGATCAGCGGCTCGTCGCGCGCGGCCACGAAGTCGGCCACCGACGATCCGACCGACGAGTGGTAGAGCAGCCACGTCGGCTCGCCGCGCCCGCCGGCCGACGGCGCGCCGGTGAACGACGTGAACGGCCGGGCGAGGCGCTTGTACTCGTCCTTGGCCTCGTACGCGTAGATGTCGGACCGGTAGCCCGCGGCGCGCAATGTGTCCTGGACGGCCAGGTAGTGACCACCGACGGCGTCGCGGGGTGCGAGCGTCGGGACGAACTGGTGCACCGCCGTCATTCTTCGGCGCGGGTCGCGGTGACGACGTACGCGTCGGCGCCAGCCGTCGTGCACGTGTACGTCGACGAATCCCTGTTCGGGGAGCACGGCGTTCCACGTGTCGGGATGCAGCGGGTGGCCCGGGACGAGATCGGCTTCCGCGGCGGTCGAGTCGCGGCCCCACGCGTCACGTCGGAGGCTGCACACGACGAGGCGACCACCGGGGCCGAGCTTCACCGCGGCCGCGTCGACGAGCAGGAGGAGCTCTCCGAGCGGGGCGCGCTCGACGACGGCCCGTAGCACCAGCCCGCCCAGCGCGCCCGCGCCGACCGCGTGGAGGTGCGCGATGCCGTCGTCGATGCGGACCTCGAGGCCGCGGCCGCAACGCGGTGTCGGCGACCGCGGCGCGCGGCTCGACGCCGTATGCGTCGAGTCCCGCGTGCACGAGCGCGTCGAGCAGCTCGCCGTCGCCGCATTCCACCAGTGCGATCCGACCGGCGCAGCCGTGCAGCGCGTCGGTGACCGGAGCGATCCACGCGGTGTCGTCGCGGCGGGCGGCGATGCGCGCGCCGATGGTGCGTGATCGGGCGACGTCGCCGGTTACGTGCTCGAGCTCGACGACCCGCTTGCCGAGGAGCCGCAGCGCGGTGTTGCTCGCGGTCGCGAGCGCGCTGATCTGCTGGGCGAGCCAGACGTGGTACCAGCCCAGCAGCTTCGACATGACCCGCTTGACGATGCCCAGGACCGGGCTGTTCGACGCGACGGGAATGACCGGATCGACGATGACGAGGTCTTCGGACCGTTCGAGCGCGGCGTCGAAGTCGTTGCTGACCTCGGCCGGCGCGAACCGGTCGAACAATCGGTCGAGCTCGCGCTCGAAACCGGGCGGGTACTCGCCTGCGGCCCGGCGGGCGCGTACCTCCGCCTCGATCTCGGCCGCGAGCTTGTGGATGTCGACGTGGTCGTCGGTCAAGACCGTCCTCCGATTCGGCACAGTATTGCCCGTCCGCCCGGGCTTCCTCCGACACGTGGTCCGGCCGGGGCGCCGGGTTCGCGCAGGTCGTCCGGGCGGCGGCGCCGCTTCAAGCCGTCCACCGCCTTGCCGATATCACTAGGTGCAGCTGCGCGTTCCGGGCGTACGTCGCGACGAGAGGTCTTCTCCCCTGTGCGCAATCGTTTCCTGAATCTGCTCGTCACCGTCGCGCTCGTTGCGCCGGTGGCCGTGCTCGCGGCCCAGGCGCCGGCGGGCGCGGCGACGGTGTCGGTCTCGCCGTCGTGGACGGTCAGCTCCTCGGGCTGGGACCGGAGCTCCTCACCGACGATCGCCGACGTCAACGGCGACGGCCGGCGAGACATCGTCATCGGCCACGAGAACGGGCTCCTGCACGTCATCGACGCTGCGAACGGTCGCGACCTCCCGGGCTGGCCCCAGCAGACGGGTACCGCGATCGACAGCACGCCTGCCGTCGGCGACCTGTTCAAGAACGGCTCGCAGAACATCGTCGTCGGACTGGGGTCGACGTTCGTCCCGAACCAGCAGGGAGGGGTCGCGGTCTTCAGTGCAAAGGGTTCACTGCACTGCATCTTCCGCACCGCCGACTACTTCGACATCTGGCACGGCGGAGGGCCCGACGGGTACGCCGACGGCGTCTACTCCTCGCCCAGCATCGGCGACATCAACGGTGACGGCTACCCCGACATCGTGTTCGGGGGCTTCGACCTGCACGTGCACACGATCGACCGCAACTGCCACCAGATCATGAGCGACACGGTCGAGGACACCGTGTGGTCGTCGCCGGCGCTGTACGACGTGAACGGGGACGGGCGGCTCGACATCCTCATCGGTGGCGACCAGACCGCGGGCGGCGCGATCAACTGGTCGGGTGGCGAGTTCCGCGCGATCCAGTACACCGCCGCGAGCACGCCCGCGTGCTCACACTGCCGCGAGATCTGGAAGCGCCAGGTGAACGACACGATCTCGTCGAGCGGTGCCGTCGGCGACGTCGACGGCGACGGCCGCCCCGAGGTCGTCGTCGGGGGCGGCAACTTCTACAAGCGCTCCGACGGCAAGAAGGTCTTCGCGTGGCACGTCGACGACGGCTCGGTCGTGCGGGGCTGGCCCGTCACCACCGCGGGGTCGACGGCCGCGTCCCCGGCGCTCGGCGATCTCACCGGAAACGGCATTCCCGAGGTGGTCGTCTCGAGCGCCGACGGCTGGGTGCGGGCGTACAACGGCAACGGTTCGCTGCGGTGGGCAACCCGCCTGTACTTCATCGATCCGAGCCGGGCCGGGGGTGCCGTCGCATCACCGATCGTCGGCGACTTCAACGGGGACGGCCGCAACGACGTGGCCGCGGGCAACAACTTCGGCTACTTCGTCTTGAGCGGCCAGAGCGGCAAGATCATGACGGTCGTCGACAAGTTCGAGTCGCACGACAGCGCGGGCGCGGTCGCCGACTTCGGCTCGGGTGTCGGCTGGCGTCTCGTCGTCGCCGGCTTCGACACGCCCCACCACACGAGCCGGTTGCAGTCGTTCGTGATGCCGGCGGCGAAGGCGACCGTGCCGTGGCCGATGTTCCGGCGCGACGCCCTCCATCACGCGGGCCCGGTCGCGCTCCATCTCCTGCCCCCCGGCCACTGTCGCGCGAGCTCGAACCCGACGGCTCATCCGCTCACCGCGTCGTCGAACGGCTATTGGGTGCTCGGTGCCGACGGCGGGCTGTTCGCACTCGAGGGCGCGCCCTTCTTCGGCGGCCCGTCGGGGCACATCCGCGGCACGGCTGTCGCGCTGGCGGCGACGCACTCCGGCCGCGGCTACTACGCGCTCGACAACAGCGGCGGCATCTTCTTGTTCGGCGACGCGAGGTCGTTCGGCTCGATGGCCGGCAAGCACCTCAACCGCCCGATCATCGCGCTCGCGCCGACGCCGTCGGGCCGCGGCTATTGGTTGCTCGCGTCGGACGGCGGTGTGTTCAGCTTCGGTGACGCGCGCTTCTTCGGCTCGATGGGCAACAAGCGTCTCAACAAGCCGATCATCTCGATCGCGGCGACGCGCAGCGGTCACGGCTATTGGTTGCTCGCGTCGGACGGCGGTGTGTTCAGCTTCGGTGACGCGCGGTTCCACGGTTCGACCGGCAACCTGCGTCTCAACTCGCCGGTGATCTCGATGGCCGCCGCGCCGTCGGGCGCCGGCTACTGGTTGGTGGCGGGCGACGGTGGCATCTTCAGCTTCGGCGTCCCGTTCTACGGCAGCGTGCCGGGGCTCGGCCTGTGCACCGCGCCGGCCGGAGCCCGGATCCGCCCGTCGCTCACCGGGCACGGGTACTTCGTCGTCGCCCGCAACGGTCAGGTGTTCGGGTTCGGCGACGCCAAGGCCGGCGACTCGACGCCCAGCCTCGACGGCTTCCACTTCGCGGTGGATCTCGCCGTGCGTCCCTGAGCCGAGCGGCGCCCAAGGTACATTCGCAGGTGTGGCCGACGAGCAGCCCACGCCCCCTCCCCAGACGCGAACCGACCCGTCCGAGCCGCAGGCGCTCGATCTCGAGCAACTGCTCACGACCTTGCGCGACCGCGTGGAGCACCGACGCCGGGACGGTGGGTACCCGCCCGCCCTCGAGGCGGAGCTCGACGGCCACTTCACGCGGCTCACCGGCGACCGGGCGCCGTCGCCGTCGTTCGTGCTCGCCGAGCTCGACCAGGCGCTCGACCGGCTCGAGCACTTCGAGTTCCGCCGCGACTCCATCAGCCTCGCGAGCAACACGCCCGGCGGTTCGGCGATACACAAAGCCGTCGCCAAGGGTGTCAGCCGGCAGATCCAAGGGGTGTTCGAACAGGCGCAGGACCAGTCTCATCGGGTCGCGCGCACGGTCGCGCTCATGGCGAAGGCGACGAACCTGCTCGCCGACGCGTACGACAACCGCGTGATCCAGCAGATCGACGACCTGCAGGTCCGCCTCCTGCGCGAGCAGGAGCAACTGCAGCGACTGCTCGAGCAGGTCACCGAGATCACGGCGCGGGTACCGGGCGCCGGGATCGACGCGTGGTACACCTCCGACGCGTTCAACGCGCATTTCCGCGGCAACGCCGACGACATCACGAGCCGCTATCGCGACCTCGCGGCGCGCTTCGCCGGTTGCGCGCCCGTGCTCGACATCGGCTTCGGTCGCGGTGAGTTCCTCGACCTGTTGCGCGAGCTCGGTGTCGACGCGCTCGGGGTCGAGACCGATCCCCGCATGGTCGAGTGGGCTCGCTCCCGCGGTCTCACGGCCGACGTCGGCGGCGGGGTCGAGTACCTGCGCGGGCTCGACGACGCGAGCCTCGGTGGCCTGGTGATGATCCAGGTGATCGAGCACCTCTCACCCCAGCACGTCATCGACGTCGTCCGGCTCGCGGCCGACAAGGTCCGCCCGGGCGGTCGCGTGGTCGTCGAGACGGTGAACCCCACATCGCTCTACGTCTATGCGCACGCGTTCTGGGTCGACCCCGACCACGTGCGCCCGGTGCATCCGAACTACTTGGGCTTCCTGTTCGCGGAGGCCGGGTTCGCGAAGGTCGAACGGGTCGACCGGTCGCCCGTTCCCGCCGACGAGAGCCTCGAACCGATCCCGGGCGACAACGAGCTCTCCAAGCGCCTGAACGCGAACTTCGACCGCATCAACGGCTTGTTGTTCGGGCCCCAGGACTACGCCATCGTCGCGACCCGGTGAACGCGGGTCGATGACGCCGCACGCGGGTCCCGGCATTCATCAGATACTCGTCGCGGCGTCGCCCGGCGACGCGATCACGAACCTCGCGTTCGGTACGCGGCGCCTGTTGCGCGGGGCGGGCCCGTCGGAGATCTACGCGCATCACATCTCGCCCGAGTTGGCCGGCGAGGTGCTTCCGCTGTCGACCTACCCGACGCGCCACCAGCCGCAGATCCCGATGATCTTCCACGCTTCCATCGGCCAACCGGAGGTGCACCGGTTCCTCACCACACGCTCGGAACCGTTGGTGCTCGTGTACCACAACGTCACGCCGGGCTCGTACTTCGAGCCGTTCGATCCGGCCTTCGCGGAGCTGCTCATGCTCGGCCGCGACGAGGTCGAGCTGCTTCGCCCGCGTGTCGTGCGCGCGATCGCCGATTCGCATTTCAACGCGGGCGAGCTCGAGGCGATGGGGTACCGGGGCGTGCGCGTCGTGCCGCCCGTCGTCGACATACGCCGCCTGACACGCGTCGAGCCCCGGGCGTCGACCATGGCCCACCTCGAGTCGTTCCACGCGCCCATCATGTTGTCGGTCGGCCAGCTGATGCCGCACAAGCGACCCGACTTTCTCGTCGAGATGATGCACGTCGCCGAGACCTACCTCGACCTGCGCGGCTTCCTGATGTTCGTCGGGCACCAGCGGCTCGAGCGGTACGCACGCGCCGTGCGCGAGCAGGTGCAAGAGCTCTCGCTCGCGGGGGTGCACTTCGTCGGCGCGGTCGACGAGCCCGATCTGGCTGCGCTGTACCGGTCGGCAGACGTGGTGGTGACCGCGAGCGAGCACGAGGGCTTCTGCGTGCCGCTGCTCGAGGCGATGACGTTCGAGACGCCGATCGTCGCGCGCACGTGCGCGGCGATACCGGAGACGGTCGGCGCGGGGGCGGTCCTGGTGCCGGACCACGAGGGCCCGATGCTGTTCGCGGAGGCTGTGGCCGAGGTGCTGGCCAAGAACTGCGTGCACGACGCTGTGATCGAGGGCGGGCGCCGCCGCTTGGCCGAGCTGGAGCGCTCCCGGCCCGACGTCGCGGTCCTCGAGACGCTGTTGGAGCTCGTCTGATGCGCATCCTCTACGTGGTCCAGCGCTACGGCGAGACGATCGCGGGCGGTGCCGAACAGCATTGCCGCGAGATGGCCGAGCGCATGGCCCGTCGCGGTCACGACGTCGAGGTCGCCACCACCTGCGCGCAGTCGTACGTCGACTGGGCGGACGCCTACGAGCCCGGGCGCTCGACGGTGAACGGCGTCGGTGTGCACCGATTTCGGGTCGCCGCGCCGCGCGCCAACCTCCAGTTCAACGAGTTGAACCGGCGCATGGTCCGGGGGCGGGGTGCGCGGCCGCTGTTCGTGCAGGAGGAGTGGATGCGTCAGCAAGGGCCGTGGTGTCCCGAGCTGATCACGTGGCTGGAGCGCAACGTACAACGTTACGACTGCGTGATCTGCTTCACGTACCTCTACTGGACGACCTGGGCCGCGCTGCACGCGTTGCGCGGCCGCGTCCCGCTGGTGCTGCACCCCACGGTGCACGACGAGCCGCCGTTGCGGCTGTCGCTGTTCGACGCGGAGTTCCGTGCGCCCGACGCATTCGCGCTCTCCACGCCCGAGGAGATCGACCTCATCCGCGCGCGCTTCCATGTCGATCCACCGGGCGCCGTCGTCGGGATCGGTGTCGAGGTCGGTGCCGCCGACGGTGCGCGGTTTCGCCGCACGTACGGGCTCGACGACCACCCGTACCTGCTGTACGTCGGCCGTATCGACCCGGGCAAGGGCGCGCTGGCGCTCGTCGACTTCTTCGTCGCGTACAAGGAACGTCATCCCGGCGACGACCTCGTGCTCGTGCTCGTCGGCGACGCGCTCGTCGAGGTTCCCGAACGCGACGACGTCGTGGTGACGGGCTTCGTCGACTACCAGACCCGCGACGACGCCCTGGCGGGCGCGCTCGCGCTCGCGCAGCCGTCGTTCTTCGAGAGCTTCTCGATGATCCTCACCGAAGCGTTCGCGTTCGGGCGCCCCGCGATCGTGCAGGGTCGGTGCGAGGTGCTCGCCGGTCACGCCCGGCGCAGCGACGCGGCGATCCCGTACGACGGCTTCGCCGAGTTCGAGTGCGCGGTGGAGATGCTGTGCGCCGATCCCGGCCTCGCCGACGCGATGGGCGCCGCGGGCAAGGCGTACGTCGAGCGGGAATACACCTGGGACGCGGTTCTCGACCGCTACGAGGCACTGCTCGAACGCACCGTGGCGGTCAGAGAGTCTGCGCAGGGCGTGCTCTAGACTCCGATCGATGTCGTCGGTACGGATTTGACCGCGGATGCAGGCGCTCAAGTACGAGGGACGGCGGCTCCGGATGATGGCCTCGCTCGTCCGCGGCGACGACGTGCTCGACCTCGGCTTCGCGCAGTCGCCTGAACGCGCTGCTGGCGCCGTATCGCGCGGTCGGTCTCGATCTGCAGCTGCCGGCGACGACGCCCACGGGCTACGCGGAGCAGATCCGCGGCGACGTGATGACGCTCGCCGACCATCTCGACGGCCGCCGCTTCGACACGGTGCTGTGCGGCGAGCTCATCGAGCATCTCGAGCGTCCGTACGACTTCCTGCGCGGGCTCCGCGACGTGGTCGCGCCAGGCGGCCGGCTCGTGCTGTCGACGCCGAACCCGCTCGGGTTCCCGGTCGTCCTGTACGAATTCGCACGGTCGCACCGGCGCTTCTACACCGGCGACCACCGCTTCTACTTCACGCCCCGCTGGGTCGACCGGATGCTCGACGACACGGGTTGGGTCCGGCGCGCGAGTCTCGGCGTGGGTCTCTGGTTGCCGCTCGGCCTGGTTCCGCCGTGCCCGATCACCTTGAGCTATCAGGTGATCTACGTGGCCGACCTCGGGTGACGCGGTGATCGAGACGCGGGAGACGGCAACGTGCGCGTAGTCTGCATCGCCGGAGCGCGCCCCAACTTCATGAAGGTCGCGCCCGTTCTGGTCGCACTCGACGACGCCGGCGCCGAGACCGTGCTCGTCCACACCGGGCAGCACTACGACGCAGCGATGAGCCAGGTCTTCTTCGAGGAGCTCGACATCCGCAAGCCGGACGAGCACCTCGGCGTCGGTTCCGGGTCGCACGCGGAGCAGACGGCGCGCGTGATGTCGTCGTTCGAGGCGTTGCTGCCGACGCTCGCGGCCGAGGTCGTGGTCGTCGTCGGCGACGTCAACTCGACGCTCGCGTGCTCGATCGTCGGCGCGAAGGCCGGGCTTCTCGTCGCCCACGTCGAGGCGGGGCTGCGCAGCCGCGACTGGGCGATGCCCGAGGAGATCAACCGGGTCGTCACCGATCGGGTCAGCGACTACCTCTTCGCGCCGTCGGCCGACGCGGTCGAGAACCTCCGGGCCGAGGGCTACCGCGCCGACCAGATCCACCTCGTCGGCAACGTGATGGTCGACACGCTGTTGCGCAACGTCGAGCGGGCGAAGGCGCGTGGGCTCCCGCCCGAGCTTGGGCTGCGCGCCGGTGGGTACGCGCTGCTGACGCTGCACCGCCCGAGCAACGTCGACGATCCCGCGACGCTCGCGCGACTCCTGGGCGCGCTGGGCGAGGTGGCGCGCGAGGTGCCGATCCTGTTCCCCGCGCACCCGCGCACGCGCGAGCGCATGGCGGGCATCGACGTCCCCGCGGGCATCGTGGTGACCGAACCGCTCGGCTATCTCGACTTCCTCGCACTGCAGGCTTCCAGCGTGATGGTGCTCACCGACTCGGGCGGCATCCAGGAGGAGACGACCGCGCTCGGGGTGCCGTGCCTGACGCTGCGGGAGACGACCGAACGCCCCATCACCGTGTCGGAGGGCACGAATACGCTGGTCGGCACCGATCCCGACGCGATCGTCGCGGCTGCACACGCGGCGCTGCACGGCGAGGTGGAGAAACGGTGCCCGGCGCTGTGGGACGGCAGGGCCGCGCCGCGGATCGCGCGCGTCATCCTCGACGGCGGGACCGCGGGTGATCGCCCGCGTCCTACCGACCTCCCCGACGGTTTCTGAGGAGCACCGTGCGCGTCCTGTTCGACATCGTCCACCCCGCCCACGTGCACTTCTTCAAGTACCTCCACGCCGACCTGGTGGCGGAAGGACACGAGACGCTCGTGGTTGCGCGCCAAAAGGACGTCACGCTCGCGCTGCTCGACGAGTACGAGATCCCGTACACGAGTGTGGGGCAGTCGGGGCGCAAGGACCGGATCGGCCAGGCGCGTGAGCTGATCAACCGCGACCTGACGCTCTACCGGCTCGCGCGGAAGTTCCGGCCCGACCTCGTCCTCACCCGCAACCCGGCCGGCGTGCAGGTTGCGAAGGTGCTGCGCGGCGCGGTCGGCGTGTTCGACACCGACGACGGGCGCGCCGCGGGGATCCACTTCCGTACCGCGGCTCCGTTCGCCGACGTCATCACCACGCCTGACTGCATGGGCGGTGAGGACTACGGGCGCAAGCACCGGAAGTACGCGAGCTACAAGGCGCTCGCGTATCTGCACCCCGCCCGCTTCACACCCGATCCGAAGATCCGCGGGGTGCTCGGTGTCGGCGACGAGCCGTACGCGATCGTCCGCTTCGTCGACATGGTCGCCTCACACGACCGCGACGAGGCGGGGATGAGCATCGACGACAAGCGGCGCGTGATCGAGCAGCTCGCCACCCGGGGCCGGGTGTTCGTCAGTTGTGAGGGCGCGATGCCCGACGAGTTCGCTGCGCTCCGGTTCTCGGTGCCGCCGCACCTGATGCACGACGCCCTCGCGCAGGCCTGGGTGTGCGTCGGCGACAGCCAGACCATGGCCGCCGAGGCCGCGATCCTCGGCGTCCCCGCGATCCGGTGCTCGAGCTTCGTGGGCCGGCTCGCGTACCTCGAGGAGCTCGAGCACCGGTACTCCTTGATCGAGTCGTTCCTGCCCGCCGACGCACCGCGCCTGCTCGAACGCATCGACGAGCTGCGGCCGAGCGCGGATCTCGCGCAGACGTGGCGGGCGCGGCAGGCGACCATGCTCGCCGACAAGATCGACCTGACGTCCTGGTACCGCGCGCTGTGCGACGAGCTGGTGCGCTGAGGCTCAGGCGGGCTTCTCGACCACGTACCAGAGGTTGGCCGACAGCGCGCGCAGACCGGCCACACCGACGAGCGCGCGGTCGATGCGGTCGAGCATGGGCGCGCGGGTCGCGATCGTGCCCGGGATCAGGTAACGCCATCCCCGTGTGACTCGGGCTCCGCGCAACCGGTCGAACGCTCGGTCGAAGAAGCCAGCATGGATGAGGAAGGTGTTGCGCTCGGCCCGCCACACCTTGCGGCCCCGGATCGCGAACACGATCGGCCACATCGGGCTGGTGCCGTTGGGTTCGAACAGCACGATGCGACCGCCCGGCCGCAATGCCGACCACGCGGCCTCGATCGCGTCGCTGATCGCTTCGTGATCGGGGAAGTGGTGCAGCACCTTGATGAACGTGACGACGTCGACCGGTTCGGTGATCGAGGGAACGACCGTGCGGAAGTCACCGGCCAGGCACTCGACCCGGTGACCGACCCCGGCGCGCGCCGCGGCGTCGGTCAGCTCCGAGAGGCTGGAGGTCGAGAGGTCGACGGCCTTCATCGAGTAGCCGGCCTCCGCGAGCGGGAGGGTGTACAGCCCGGTGCCCGCGCCGCACTCGACGACGCTCGCGCCCGCTCCGACCCCTTCGAACAACGGCGCGAGCGCCGCCCACTTGTCGATCAGCGAGCCCCGGCGCAGCGCTTCCGCGTTCTCGTCGAAGTAGCGCGCAGTCTCGTCGGCGGTGGGCATCGCGCCTAGAGCGTCTCGCCGTGGAAGCCGATCCCGCGCAGGCGACCGCGGGTGTCGAGCACCAGGCGGGCGTGCTCGGCGATGTCGTCGTAGGGCAACTCGGCGTGGTCGACGCACAACACCACGAGGTCGGCCGCGGCGATCTCCTCGACGGTGCAGTCGACGCGGGGGATGGACGGTCCGAGCCGGGCGTCGTGGGGGACGTGGGCGTCGTGGGCGCGCAGGTCGGCGCCGAGCGCGAGCAGCTGCTCGGCGATCTCCATCGCGGGCGACTCGCGCCAGTCGCTCGTGCCGGGCTTGTAGGCCAGGCCGAGCACCAAGATGCGCGAGCCGTTGACCGCACGCTTTTCCCGGTTGAGCAGCGAGATGACCCGGCTGACGACGTACTCCGGCATGCCGCGGTTGACCTCGTTGGCGAGCTCGACGAAGCGGAAGCGGTGCCCGAGCTGACGCTCGACGCGCCAGGCGAGGTACGACGGGTCGATCGGAAGGCAGTGGCCGCCGACGCCCGGACCGGGGGTGAAGCGCATGAACCCGTACGGTTTCGTCGCGGCCGCGTCGATCGCCGACCAGATGTCGACACCGAGGTCGCGTGCGAACATCGCCAGCTCGTTGACGAGCGCGATGTTGACGTGACGGAACGTGTTCTCGAGCAGCTTGGTGAGCTCGGCCTCGGCCGTGGAGGTGACGGGCACGACCTTGTCGACGAGGCTCCCGTAGAACTCCTCGACCGCCAGCAGCGAGTTGGGCCCGATCCCCGACACGACCTTGGCCGTGTTGGTGAAGCTGTACGAGCGGTTGCCGGGGTCGATGCGCTCGGGCGAGTAGCCGACGAAGAGGTCGACCTCGCTGCGGAGCCCGCCCGCTTCGAGGATCGGCCGCAGCAACTCGTCGGTCGTCCCCGGGTAGGTGGTCGACTCCAGCACGACGCACGCGCCCGGTGTGAGGTGGCGCGCGAGGTCGTTGCCGGCCGCCTCGATGTACGAGAGGTCGGGCGCGCCTTCGGTCAGCGGCGTTTGCACCGTGATGATCGCGATGTCGAAGTCGCGGAGGTCGGCGGCGTCGTGGGTGGGGAGGTAGCCCGCTTCGAGCGCGGCGGAGAGCTGGGCGTCGGAGACGTCTTCGACGTACGAATGACCGGCGCGGAGGCCGTCGATACGGGCGGGAGTGATGTCGTAGCCGACCACCGGGTAGCCGACCTCGGCCGCGCGCATCGCGAGCGGCAGGCCGACGTAGCCCTGCCCGACGACGACGACCTTGGCCTGACGGTCGCGGATACGCGCGCGCAGCCGGTCGAGGTTGGGCGCAGTCACAGTGTTTCGGCGACTTGGCGGCCGGCGTTCTGGGCTTCGTTGGTCTGGCTCTCGACGGCGATCGGGACCTCGTCGCGGTCGCGCGACACTCGCACGACCAGGTCGGCGAGCAGACCGATCGCGAACACCTGGAAGGCCGCGAAGAGAATCAGCAACGTGTTCGTGGTGACGCGGAAGTCGTACTTGTTGAGGTCGTAGACCAGCTTGCCGGTGCCGAGCGCGAGCAGCAGGAAGCCGGTCGGCAGGAAGAGCCGCAGCGGGTTGTACGACAGCACCATACGAACGACCTGGATGCCGTAGCGCCGCGTGTCCTTGATGGGATGGAACTTCGATTCGCCTGCCCGCTTGCCGTAATCGATCGGGATGTACTTGACCGAGTAGCCGCCCGAGAGAAAGGTCATCGTCATCGTCGTGACGCACGAGAAGCCCGGGGGGAGGTGCCGCAGGTACTGGCGCGCGACATCGGTGCGAAAGGCGCGGAACCCGGAGTTGAGGTCGGGGATCTTCGTCTTGGTGAGGAAGCTCGCGAGCTTGCGGATGAACCACTTCGCGGGCACGCGCAGGCTCTTCATCGTGCCTTCTTCGGTGGTGCGCGCGCCGACGACCTGGTCGTAACCCTCGAGCTCCTTCACGAGCCGCGGGATGGTGTCGTTCGGGTAGGTCATGTCGACGTCGGTCCAGACCGTGACGCGACCACGCGCCGCGGTCGTGCCCGCTTTTCGTGCGGAACCCGAACCGCGGTTCTGCAGGAAACGGATGACGCGCACGTCGGGAATCGTGAGTGCGAGCTCACCGGAGCCGTCGGCGGAACCGTCGTCGACGATGATGATCTCGTAGCTGTACTCTGATGCGTCCATCGCCGCTCGGACTCGGTCAACCTCCTGCTTCAGGTGCTCGACCTCGTTGTAGACGGGCAGGATGATCGACACATCGAGGCTGTTTTGGAGCGTGTCGAAGCCGTTCGGGGCGACCGATGAAGCGTGCTGCGTCATGGGCAATCAGCCTACGGCATGCCTTGGCTTGGAGGACGTTTGCGGCGCGGTGAGAGGCTCCTGCCGTGAGCGTCGAAGCCGCGGCCCGGCCGGGGGCCGAGACCGGCGTGCGGCCGCCCGCGCCGGCGCCGCGAGGCGGCGAGCCGCCGAGGTGGCTGCGGCTCCTGGCGTTCGTGCCCGCCGCGGGCGTGCTCGCACTGGGTGCAACGGGCCTGTTGCTGGCCGTGAACGGCTGGTACCGGCCCGCGCTCGCATATTCGCTCGGTGGGGCAGTGTGGGTCGCGCTCGTCGTGCTGGCCCGCCCGGTGCTCGGTCCGGTCCGGTCGGCGGTGCCGCTCGGCTCCCGGGGCGCGTTGCCGGCGGCGGTCCGGGTCGCCCACGTCTACGCCGCGATCGGTGTGGCCGCAATCGTCGCGATCACCGTCTGGAACATGGCGAACAGTTCGCAGCACGTGCTCGTCGACCGAGACGGGGGCTCGTACACGAACACCGGGCGCTGGATCGCGCGCGAAGGCTCGCTCGACGTGGAGCCGCGCGTCGGTCCCTTCGCGCACGACCCGACGGTCGGGTTCGGTTCGCTCGCGGTCTTCGACATGCCCGACGGTTCGTTGCAGTTCCAGTTCGCGCATCTCCTGCCCGTCGTCCTCGCGGAGGCGTACGCGGTGGGCGGGAACTTCGGTCTGTTCCACGCGCCACAGATACTCGGCGGGTTCGCGTTGCTCGCGTTCTTCGTGCTCGCGTGGAGACTGTTCCGCAGGCCGCTGTTCGCGCTGTCGGCCATGCTCGCGCTCGCGTTCATCATCCCCGAGGTCTCGTTCTCGCGCGACTCCTACTCCGAGATCCCGTCGCAGATCCTGCTCTTCACCGCGTTGTGGGTCCTCGTCTCGCCGAGTGTGCTCCCGCGCTGGCGACTCGCGTTGGTGAGCGGTCTGTTCCTCGGCGCGCTGGAGGCGACGCGCATCGACGGGATCGTGTTCCTCATCGGTGTCCCCGTCGTGTGCCTGGTGGCGTGGCTGCGCGCCGACCCGGCCGATCGGCGCCGGGTCGTGCTCCCGTCGATCGCGGCGATCTCGGTCGGCGTCGTCCCCGGGTTGCTGCTCGGACTCGTCGACCTCATGCACCACAGCGGCATCTACTACGGGCATCTCCACGGCAACGTGCGCACGCTGCGGCTGTCGACCGAAGCGTCGGTACTCGGGTGCGTGGTCGTCGGGGTCGCCTGGCGCTACGCGGCGCCCGGGCTGCGCCGCCTCCCGTGGGAACGGATCGCGACCGCTGCGGCCGGAGCCGTGGCCGTCGTCGGGTTCGGGGCGTGGGCATTCCGGCCCCGGTTGCAGCACCTCCGCGGCTCCGACGGCGCCATCGTGGGGCTGCAGAAGGTCGAGCACCTCACCGTCGACGCCACCCGTCTCTACTGGGAACGGTCGCTGTCCTGGATGGCGTGGTACCTCGGCCCGCTCACCCTGGCGGTGGCGATCGTCGGTGCCGCGCTCCTCGTGCGCTCGCTCCTGCTCGGGCGGATGACGCGCGTGTTCGGCGCTGCTCGCGGTCATCGGGCCGGGTTCGGCGCTCTACCTCTACCGCGCCAGTGCCGTTCCCGATCACGTGTGGATCACGCGGCGATTCCTGCTCGGCGCCTTCCCGATGCTGATCCTCCTCGCGCTCGGCCTGGCCGCGTCGGTGGCGTCGTTGCCGGCGCGGTCGCACCGCGGTCGGGCCGCGCGCGTCGTCGCCGTGTTCGTCGCGATCGCGGCCGTCGCGTACCCGATCCACACCGTCGTCCCTGTGCGCGCGATGGCCGAGGAGACGGGCTACCTGGGTGTCGTCACCGACATCTGCGGTGCGGTCGGTCCGCACGCCGCGGTCGTCGTGGTCGAGACCGCGCGCACGGACGGGGCCGACGACTGGGTCCCGCAAGCAGTGCGCGGGTGGTGCGGAGCCGAGGTCGCGGTCACGCGCGGGGCGCGCACACGGCTGATCTCGAGCGGCTCGCGACCGAGTGGGACGCGGCCGGGCGGCACTTCTTCGTCGTGTCGTCGTCGCTCGGCTACGTGCAGAAGCTGCTCCCGAACTCGACATTCACCTCGACGCGCCGCGCGGCCGACCGGCACCTGCTCGCGCCGACCCTGACGCACCGCCCCGACGCATACCGCTCGCAGACGCTGCAGCTGGTGGTCGCGAGCGTTCCGCCCGTTTAGGCGCGACGCCGTCGCGGGAGAACGGTTCGCGGCCGCGACGTCCGAATATGCTTCCGAGGTTCGAGTCGCGGAGGCGTCGGGGGAGCATGTCGGCAGGGAGTCGTGAGTTCTTCACGACCACGGAGTTCGTGTGAGCGGCGCACTTCTTGCTCTCGCAGTCCTGATCGTCCTCGGCATCAGCGGGCTCGGGATCGCACTGTGCATGTCGTCTCGCGCCCGGCTTGCGCCGATCGTCCTCGTCTTCGAGTCGATCGCGATCGGGCTCGTCGTGCAGGAGATCATCGGGTTCGTCGTGTTGCGCTCGAACCACTACTCGCGCCTCACCGTGCTCGCTGCTCTCGTTGCTCCTCTTGGGTGTGCCGTTGGGCGCGTGGGCGACCCGGCTGCGCGATCGCACGGTCGAGCCCCGGACGCCGCCTTCGTCCCGATCATGGCGCGTGCGCATGCCCGGCGCGGCCCTCGTGACGCTCGGCCTCGGCGCGGTCGTGGTCGTTGCACTCTTCGTACGCCAGGGTCCGTCGTACTTCCTCTTCGAGACCGGCGACATGGGCGAGTACGTCAACGACGCGAACACCTTGCTCAATCGGCACTTCCTGAATGGCAGCTTTCCGCACGGGTTCACGCTCTTCCTGAGCGGTACGCATCTCCTGCTCGGGCGGTCGCACACGGTCGCCGGTCTTCCCGCTCTGGGCGTGTTGTTGTTGCTGGGCGTCTTCGCGTACGCGCACGTCGCCCGCTTGCATCCTCTGGCCGGCCTCGGCATCGCGGCCCTTGTCGCCGTGCACCCGGTGACCGTGTGGTTCTCGCTGTTCCCCGTGTCCGAGTCGCTGTACGCGGTGCTGCTGATCATGGCGCTGTACTTCGTCGCGCGGGCGCGCGCGAATACGTCGTACCCCTACGCGGTGCTCGCCGGACTCGTCGTCGGCGTGATGCTGCTCGTGCGGGGCAACGCGATGCTGCTCGCACCGATTCTCGTGGTCGGACTCCTGGCCTCGGCGGCGGTCGACGACGAACGAACCGTGCTCGTGCAGCGCCGGTTCACGGTCGTGGCGCTCCTCGGACTCTCGGGCGCCTATGCGTACAACCTCCGCTACCTGCCCGTGTACTTCGTGCAGACACAGCTCGACTCGGTGCTGCCCAACCGCGCGTTCCGGTGTCGCGGACTCGCTGCACCTCTTCGACATCTCGATCGAGTTGGTGCTGGCCATCGCACTTGCGCTCGCCGCCGTCGTCGGCGGGAACGCACTGGTGAGCCGCTACGTGCGGCCCCGGGTCATCGCTCGGCCCATCGTGTTCTGGCGGGCGGCGTACGCGACCGCCGTCGGGGTGACCGCGCTCCTCCTCCTCGTCGTGCACCACGCCGGGCTCAAGGACGCGCTCGTGCGCTGGGGACCGGTGCTCGTCCTGCTCACGATCGTCGGCGTGGCGGGCGTGATCGTCAGGCCCGGCCGCTACCTCGACGGCGTGAACGCCTTGCTGGTGTTGCTCGTGGTCTGTACGTATTCCGTGCTCTTCGCCGCGCGCGTGCCGATGTCGAAGCCACACGCGTACTACCTCTATTACGACCGGTACCTGTTCAGCGAGGTTCTGCCGGCCGCGATCGTGTTCGCCGCAGTTGCGCTGCACGTGGGCGTCGAGACGTATACGTCGGTCGCGCGGTCTCGTCTCGGCGAGCGGTCCCGGATCGTCGCGCGGGCCGCGATCGTCGGGCTCTGCGTGGTCGCCGCGGTGGCGTTCGTCCCGGAACTCCGCGAAACCCACCGGATCACCCGCTTCCCGTTGTTCGGCGGCGCATACGCAACGCTCGACCACTTCGACGCGCTGACCCGGACCGAGGGCGTCGGGGTCATCGTCTACTCGGCGCCGGACGCGATCCCCGACGGGTTGGTTCTTTCCGAACACCTATCGCGCCTTCGCGCTGCCGCTGGCGCAGAGCTTCCGCCGCGTCGTGGTCGGGCTGCCGGTCGATGCCTTCGGCCCGGATCCGCAGTTCGATCCCGCGGCCGCGCGTGCGGAGCTGCAGAAGTTCAGGATCGACAAGGGCTACCTCATCTCGTTACGCGTGCCCGGCGGCGCGCCGTACGCGAACGACGCGCGCACCCACTACCTCGGCAGCGTGAGCTACGTCAGTCCGACACTGGGCCGGCGCGCGATCCGCGGACCGACGAACTGGGTGCTGGTGCCGTTCGTGTTCGACGTCTACGCACTCTCCTGACATGTCGGGCGAGCGCCATGGGCGCGGCGTGGGTGCGTCGTCGTGAGCGGGGTGTTCCTCGCGCTGGCCGTGCTCGTGGTGCTCGGGATGAGTGGCGTCGGGATCGCGCTCTGCCTCCCCCGGGCGGCTCCGGGCGCGATGACACTCGGCTTCGAGTCGGTTGCGATCGGGCTCCTCGTGCAGGAGTTGATCGGGTTCGTCGCGCTCCGTACCGGCAACTACTCGGCTTCGACCGTGCTCTTGCTCACCCTCGCGGTGTTCGTCGTCTCGTCGGTCGATCGCATGGCGACGCCGTCGCGGTGCGGGCGGTCACGTCATCGCCGCGAGCGGTCGGATCCACGCGTCCCGGTCGGGCGTGCTCGTCGCGTGCGCGTTGGCGGTGTTGCTCGGCATCGCGCTGCTGCTCCGACACGCTCCGTCGTACTTTCTCTTCCAGACGGGCGACATGGGGGAGTACGTCAACGACGCCAACATCCTCGTCGACCGCGGCGTCCTCACGGCGAGCTTCCCGCACGGGTTCACGCTGTTCCTGAGTGGTACCCGGCTGCTCCTGGGGCGCGCGCACACCGTCGCGGGCGTCCCGGCGCTCGGGGTGATGCTCCTCCTCGGGGCGTTCGCGTACGGACGCGTCGTCGCGCTCGCATCCGCTGGCCGGGCTCGGGATCGCCGCGCTCGTGGTCGCGCACCCCGTCACGGTCTGGTTCTCCGTGTTCCCCGTATCGGAATCCCTCTACGCCGTCCTCCTGGTCGCCGCGTTGTACCTCGTCGCGCAGGCCAGGGCTCGGGTTTCGAGCGGGTACGCCACGCTGGCGGGTCTGACGATCGGTGTGATGCTGCTCGTGCGCGGCAACGCGATGCTGCTGGCGCCGATCGTCGTCGCCGCCCTGCTCGCTTCGGCAGCCGTCGACGACGAGCGGATCAGGAGCGTCCAGCGGGTCTTCAGTGTGGTCGCGCTGCTCGCGCTCGCGGGCGCGTACGCCTACGACGTTCACTACCCGCATCGATACTTCGTGACGACCCAGCTCAATTCGATCCTCCCGCACAAGGTGTTCACCTGGGCTGCCCGGGCCCGGCTCTTGAACAGCTCGCCCGAGTTGGTCGTCGCGGTCGTGGTCGGGCTCGCGGCAGTCCTTGGCGCGGCGGTGCTCGTGACGCGCTACGTACGGCCGAAACTGATCGGCCGGACCGTCGTGTTCTGGCGCGTCGCGTACGCGACGGCGATCGGATCGACCCTGCTCGCGCTGATCTTCGTGCACCGGGCCGGGCTCGTCGACGCGACGGCGCGCTGGGGGCCGGTGCTCGTCGGGTTGACCATCCTCGGGCTCGCGGCGCTCGTCGCGCGGCCCGGTCGGTATCTCGACGGCGTGAACGGCTGGTTGCTGGTGCTCGTCGTCTGCACCTACTCGCTGTTGTTCGCGGCTCGGGTACCGCTGTCGAAGCCGGCCGCGTACTACCTCTATTTCGACCGCTACCTCTTCAGCGAAGTGCTGCCCGCCGCGATCCTCGTCGCCGCGATCGGGGTGCACGTGATCGTCGACACGTACGCGACGGCGGTCCGGTCGCGGGTCGTGGTGCGCGCCGCGGTGGTCGCGCTGGGCATCGTCGCCGCGCTGGCCTTCGTTCCCGCTCTGGCCGAGACGCAGCGCATCATTGAGTACCCGCTCCTCGGCGACGCGTACGGGACGATCCAACGGCTCGACACCCTGACGCGCACCGACGGGATCGGCGCGGTCGTCTACTCGTCACCGGTGAAGAAACCGGACCGTTGGGTCTTTCCGAACACGTATCGGGCCTTCGCGTTCCCGTTGGTGCAGACCTTCCGGCGGGTCGTCGTCGGGCTCCCGAAGAACGCGTTCGGGCCCGACGAGCCGCTCGATCCGGATGCCGCGCGCGCACTGCTCCGCCGCGCCGGTTACGACCACGGATATCTCGTGTCGCGCCGGGAGCCGGGTAGCCCGCGGCGGCCGGACGACGCCCGCACGCGGTTCGTCGGCACGGTCGACTACGTGAGCCCGATCCTGCGACGCTCTGTGGACCGCTCGCCGTCGAGCTTCGAGCTGATCCCGCTGCTGTTCGACGTGTACGTCCTGTCGAGTTGAGCCCGAGAGTCTCCCTGCTGGCGCCGATTGGCCGGTCTCCGGCGGCCGGGCACTAGCGTCGAAACGTGGCGCTCGTGACCGCGTTGTTGGTGATCGGCATCGCGTGCGCGATCGCGGCGTGGTTCGTCGTGCGCGAGGCGGGGCGCCTGGCCGCCGAGCCTCCGCCGCCGGTGTTCGATCCGGAAGAGGCCTACGAGTGGGTCGTCGAGCATGTTCCCGACGTCGTCGCCGCCACGCTCACGCCCGACGACGTGCGCCGGATCCTCGACTTCCAGATGGAGTACTTCCAGCGCCGCGGTGTGACCGGCAACGGATCGTCGTCGCACCCGCCCGGGGATGTCGTCGTCGGCGGGGCCGAGACCGTCGACTACATCCTCGAACGGGCGCGCGTCACCGGCGAGTCGTACCTGCCCGAGCAGGTGCACGCGGTCATCGAGACCCAGCTCGCGTACCTGCGCGCGATCGGCGCGGTCGGTCCGCCCGCGACCCCGCCGCCGGACGACCTGCCTGCCTGACCCCGGGCGTTCGAGCCGGCGCCGGCGGAATGTTTCCTTGTGTGAACGGCGTCCGGAAATGGTTCCGCGGCCCGGATGGATCTGGTACAAAGTTCATACCGGAGAAAGGAGGTGGTCCAACAGATGCACGATAAATCTGGGACTTCGGAGGTGCACGGCCGCTAGGCCGTCGTTCTGACTGGACCACCTTGCGGAATCCAAACCGCTGCACCACCGTCGCTGCTGCCGGCAATGGTCCCACCGGCGCACAGGCACGACGGGTCCGACTCAGTCGAACGAACGGGGGGTGCTTCGGCACCCCCCGTTCACTGTGTCGGCGTTCTCTGCGTCGGACGGATCCGCCGGGCCGGTAGATTCCGGGTCCATGAGTCGACCCGTCGCGTTCGAGCACTACCGGTATCTCGGCGACAAGCGCACGCAGATCGTGTACGACCTCGACCTCTACGGTGTCGATCCCGCCGTCACCGCCGCGGTCGACGACGTGCTCGCGTCCGAGCGCTTCATCGCCATCTCCCCGCAGACGCTGGCGGAGGCCCGCAACCGCGGCTACCGGCCCCACCGCTCGATCCGGGCCGCAGCGGCCGCGGCCGCGGCTGTGGGTTGACCGGTCCGGCCCCAGGCTCAGCCTGCGGCCGGGTTCCAGCAGTCGTCGGGCAGGGCCTCGCGGATGCCCTTGCGCTTGGCCTCGAACGCGACGTCGGAGAGCACCGGCTCGGACGCGAGCGCGGCGGGGTCGGCCGGGATCCCGGCGTAGCTCACCCACGACGTGCAGCCGCCGTAGGCGTCGTCCCACGCGACCGTGATCGGCTCGGCCAGGCGGTGCACCCGCAAGACGAGCACCCACAGCGGATCTCGGTGCTTCCACGTGAAGCGTGACTCCACGTAGTCGCGCGCCCAGACGATCTTGGAGTCGAGCGCGTCGAGGTGCTCGGGCTCGCTGATCGTGGCGACGTCGACGATGTCGGCCCAGGCGCGCAGCGTCACCGGCGCCCCCGCCGGCGACGCGTCGGCGAGATCGACCCAGTGCGCGTAGGCGGGCTTGAGCAGTTCGCGCCGTTGGTGCTCGGCCGTCGGCGACAGCCAGCAACGCGTCGTCGCGACGTCGAAATGCCGGCCGTCCTCGCGCAGCCCGCCCTTGCGGACGTCGATGATCTGCTCGCCCTCGAGCAGCGCGTGCACGATCGCCGCCCACTCCTTCAGTGCGGGAGTTCCGGCGCCGGTCGGGCTCTGGTTCGTGGCGGAGGCGGTCACGCGCGCCAGGATAACCACCACATGGAAGAGCTCGTCTCGGAGGGACTACGACTGGGCGCGCATTTCGCGCGCCCGGCGGGCGTGACCCGGGTGCCCGGGTTGCTGGTTCTCCCCGGGTTCCCGCGCGGCGCGGGCGGGGCCGCGGCGCTCGGCAACACGGATCAGTCGCTGTGCGACCGGATCGCGCGCGTGTCGGGGTGGGCCGGGCTCACGTTCACGTTCCGGGGCACCGGCCCGTCCGAGGGCGACTTCTCGATCGAAGGGTGGCTTGCCGACGTTCGGGCCGCGGTCGACGTGCTGCACGCGCGCACCGACATCACCGGCGTGTGGATCGCCGGGTTCCGGCTCGGCGGCACGCTGGCCATCCTCGTCGCCGCCGACGACGAGCGGGTGCGCGGCATCGCGACGTTCGCCGCACCCGCGTCGCTGCGCGCGTGGGTGCGCGAACCGGAGTGGTTCCTCGAATACGCGCGGCGGACGGGCGTGCTGCGTACCCCTGACTACCCCCCCGATCCCGCCGCCTGGATCCGAGCGATCGAGAACCTCGACCCGGTCGCGGCCGCGGCCCGCATCTCACCACGCCCGTGGCTGCTCGTGCACGGCAGCGCGGACGACGTGGTTGCCGTCGACGACGCGTGCGGCTCGCGGCCGCGGCGCGCGACCACCGCGGCGCCGATGGGTCCGACGACGACGAGAACGTCGACATCCGGATCGTCGCGAACGGACCGCATCGCCTGCGCCACGACCCGCGTGCGATCGCGGCGCTCCTCGGCTGGCTCGACCGTCAGGAGCCCTGAGCGCGCGTGCGGGCGTCGGCGAGCACCGCGTCAAGGGTGTCGTCGAGGGAGTGGGCCTTCGCCCAGCCGGTGGCGTCGACGAGCTTCGTCGGGTCGCCGACGAGGTAGGGCACCTCCACCGGCCGGACGAGCGCGTCGTCGACGACGATCTCGAGTGGCCGGCTCGCACGGGCCGCGAGCCGGTCCGCGACCTCGCCGATCGTGACGCCTGCGCCGCTGCAGACGTTGTAGACCTCGCCCGGCTCACCGCGCTCGACGAGGAGCCGGTACGCCCGCACGATGTCGCGCACGTCGGAGAGGTCGCGCACGGGGTCGCGTGAACCCACGGGGACGGCGCGCGTGTCTTCGTGCTCGGCGACGGCGATGCGGCGCGCGAGCGCGGGCACGACGAAGCGATCGGACTGGCCCGCGCCGGTGTGCGAGAAGGCGCGGACGCGCACCGTCTCGAGGCCGGCGCCCAGCCACGCCTGGAGCGCGAGGTACGACGCCGCGACCTTGCTGGCGCCGTACGGCGTCATCGGCCGCAGCGGCGCGTCCTCGCCAAGCCGCGCGGTACCGGGTTCGACCTTGCCGTACTCCTCGGAGCTCCCGACCACGAGCACGCGGCGCACACCCGCCGCGCGCGAGGCGTCGAGCACGTTCGCGGTGCCCTCGACGTTCACACGCAGACACGTGGTTGGGTCCTGCCACGACGTCCCGACCTCCGACCAGGCCGCGAGGTGGTACACGACCTCGGGTCGGTGCGTGTCGAAGACGTCGTGGACGAGGCTCCGGTCGGTGATGTCGAAGGGCCCGTGCTGATCACCCGGGGTCACGAGGTCGTCGCCGGACTCGCGGAGATGCGCGAGGAGGTAGGGCCCGACGAAGCCCGTCGCGCCGGTGACGAGCGCCTTCACCCGGTCACCGCCGCCCCGCGTTCGTGGTGACGCAGCGCGCGACCGTAGGCCTCGACGTGCGCGTCGACCGACCGTTCCCACGTGAACTCGGCCGCGCGCGCCGGCCCCGCGTGGCGGAGCCGGGCCGCGACGGCGGGCTCGTCGAGCACGGTCGTGAGCGCGCGGGCGAGCGCGTCGGGGTCGGCCGGCGGGACGAGCAGACCTGCGTCGCCGACGACCTCGTCGAGCGACGAGCCCGAGGTCGTCACCAACGGAGTGCCGCTCGCGAGCGCTTCGAGCGCGGGCATGCCGAACCCCTCGAACAGCGACGGATAGGCGATGACCTCGGCCCGCCGGAACAGGGCGCCGAGGGTGGCGTCGTCGACGTAGCCCGGGCGCAGGATGCGCGTGGCCACGCCACTCCCGGCGATCGCGGCCCGGGCGGCGACGACACCCCAACCGTCGCCGCCCGCGACGACGAGCCGGAGGTCGGGATGCGCCGAGGCGATGCGGGCGAACGCGCGCACCAGCGTGGGAACGTCCTTGCGCGGCTCGATCGTGCTCGCGAACGCGATGTACGGCGTCGTGATGCCGTGACGCGCCGAGCGCGGCGTCGTCGATCGCGCGCAGCCGCGGATCGTCACCGGCGGGGCGGAAGCGCGAGTGGTCGACGCCGTGGTGGATCACGGCGATCTCACCCGGCGGCCGGAACCGCTGCCGCAGCGCGGCCGCGGCGTCGTGACTGCCGGTCACGATCAGGTCGGCGCGATGCGCGGCCGCGCCCATCATCGTGCGGAAGTAGACGACCTTCGAACGCTCGTGCCATTCGGGGTGATCGAAGAACGTGAGGTCGTGCATCGCCACGACGGTCGCCACGTGCGAACGCAGTGGCATCGTGTAGTGCGGAGCGTGCCAGACGTCGGGGCGGACCCGGCGCGCGACGCGCGGCCCGGCCGTCTGTTCCCACGCGAGCCGGGCCGGGCGCCGGGCCGGCGCGAGCGCATGCACGGTGGCCGACGGCGCGAGCTCGGCCCAGCGGGCGGTGTCGCCCTTGCGTGCCAAGAGGTGCAGATCGATCCCGGAACGGGCGGAGACGCCGCGCGCGATCGCGATCGTGTACACGCCGGCCCCCACAGGGCGGACGGGGACGGCCGAGACGTCGAGCATGACGCGCACGGGCAGAGTCTACGAATTCGCCTACGAAGCCGATCGGGCCAGCGCGCGGGCATAGGCGTCGCGGTGGCCCGCGGCCGTGCGATCCCAGTTGAGCTCGCTCGCGCGGGCCACGCCGGCGCGCGCGAACCGCGACCGGAGCGCGGGGTCGTCGAGCGCGCGCTCGATCTGGCCCGCGCACTCGTCGACGTCGCCGGGGGCGAAGAGCGCGCCCGCGTCGGCGATTATCTCCTCGAGCGCGGAGCCCGTCGTGGCGATCGTCGGTACGCCGCGTGCCATGGCTTCCACGACGGGGAGCCCGAAGCCCTCGTAGCGCGACGCGAGACAGAACGCGTCGGCGCGCCGGTAGAGTGCGTCGAGCTCCGACCACGACTGGGTGCCGATCACGCGCACGAACGGCCGGTCGATCCCGCTCACCTCGCCCCAACCGCGCGGGCCGGCGACGACGAGAGTGAGGTCGGGGTGAGTGGCGCGGACGCGATCGATCGCATGGACGAGCGTGGGGATGTCCTTGCGCGGCTCGACCGTGCCGACCGTGAGGACGTACGGCGCGCTCACCCCGACCCGGGCGACGGCGCGGTCGATCTCGTCGGGGTCGCGCGGCGCGGGCGGATCGACGCCGAACGGCACGACGGCGATGCGTTCGGGCTCGAAGCCTTCGCGTTCGAGCTCGCGGCCGGTGAACTGCGACGGCACCAACACGAGGGTCGCCTCACGGCGAGCGATCTCGAGCCCGCGCGAGTGGAAGCGGACGCCGCGCGTCGTCGTGGTCTCGGGCAGGCGCCGGAAGCCGACGTCGTGGACCGTGACGACGAGCGGACGACCGCGCACTGGCGGCACGGCCAGGCTGGGCGCGTGCACCAGGTCGGCCTCGATGCGGACCCGCGGGCGCCGGAGGCGGTGCCACATCTCGTAGCGCGTGCTCCCGCGCGGCGGGCCGAGATCGATCCAGGGGACGCGGCGGGCGACACTGCGGGGCCGCGTCCCGGCCGCGAACGCGACGGGTTCCACTCCCTGCGCGGGCAGGTGGCGCAGCAACGCGATCTCGTAGCGGCCGATGCCGCCGGGGAGGGGCTGCAACAACTGGCCCGCGTGAATCGCGACCCTCACGGCGCGCCCGACTCCGCCAGCCGCCGGTAGCACGACGCAAGCGCGCGGGCCGTGTGCTCCCACGAGAACGCGTGCACCCGGTCCCGTCCGCGGGCGATGAGCTCGGCGCGGGTGGCATCGCTGGTGATCACGTGATCCATCTCGTCCGCGAGGGCCTGCTCGTTCGTCGGCTCGACGAGGATCGCGGCGTCGCCCGCGACCTCGGGGATCGAGCCCGCGCGCGCGGCGACGACCGGCACACCCGCGGTCATGGCTTCGAGGAGCGGGAAACCGAACCCTTCGTAGATCGACGGGTACGCCAGCAGGGTTGCACGCTCCAACAGCGCGCGCCGTCCCGCGTCGGAGACGGCGCCCGCGAGCACGATCCGCTCGCGGATCCCCGGCGGGAGCCGCTCGATCGCGGCGTCGACCTCCGGTCGGGCGGGCCCGTCGTGCCCGGCGATGACGAGGTGGAGATCGGCATGCCGGGCGGCCAGCTCCGCGAACGCGCCGACGAGGTGGGCGAAGTTCTTGCGGGGCTCGAGCGTGCCGATCGCCACGACGAAGGGCCCGTCGCCGACCGCGGTCGCGACCGCGGGCGGCATCTCCGACGCGGCGCCGAGCGCGGGGATGCCGAGCGGGATCACGACGAGTCGGCCCTCGGCACGCAGCCCCATCCCGTAGATCTCCTCGATCTCGTCGGCGACGAACTCGGAGCCGGTGTGCAGCGTGGCGCCACGGGCGACGGCCCGCCGGATGACCGGGTCGAACGCGCGCACCTCGGGCGTGCACAACTCGGGATAGCGCACGAAGGAGCAGTCGTACACGCTGACCATCATCGGCAGCCGGCTCGGAGGCGCGAGGTAGTTCGTCGCGTGCAGGACCCGGGCGGGCTTCAGCCAGCGATCGATGCGCGGCGTGTCGGCTCGCACCCACGATCGCAGCAGGATGCGCGCGGGGATCGGGACGAAGCGCGTCTCCGGTGGCACCGCGTCGCGCTGACGGCGCGCGCGAGTGCTGAGCGTGTACGGAACGAGGTCGGGACCGGCTTCCAGTGCCCGCAGCGCAACGACGATCTCGGCTACCGCCGCGCCGATTCCGGAGCGCGCGCCGAGGAGCGGAGTGACGTCGATCGCAACGGTCGGACGCGCCGTCGGAGGCACCGAGGGTTGCTACCACACATCCACCGGTAGGCTGTACCTTCGGAAGCGGGCTGAGTTGCCGATGACCCTGGTGGAGAGCTGGGGGAGGTCAGTGCAGCACGACGACAGCCACGATGCGGTTGCTCGGCTCCTCTCCCGGCGTGCCGCATTGCAGCTCGGCGCCGGCGTCGGTGCCACCGCGATGGCCGCGCCGTATCTCGCGCACCTCGGCGGCGGCGCACGCGCGTCCGACATCAGCGACGCGCGGCTCATGTTCGCGCCGGTGCTCGACTGGCCGGTGCCGCCGATCGTCACGCGGGCGCAGTGGGGCGCGAACGAAGGGTTGCGCAAGTCGGGCCAGACCTTCGACTTCCCTGTCTCCAAGATCATCGTGCACCACACCGGCACGCCGAACGAGGTCACGGACTATGCGGGCCTCTGCCGTGGGATCCTCTCGAACGAGACGTCGGGGGAGTACATCGACATCGCCTACAACTGGCTGATCGATCCGAACGGTCGTATCTACGAAGGGCGCTGGGCGGGCGACTACCGGCCCGGCGCCGGGCACACCGGTGAGCGCAGCGGCGCGAACGTGCGCGGCGCGCACGCGATCTACCACAACGCGAACACGATCGGGATCGCGTTGATGGGTACGTACGACACGATCGACCCGTCGCCGGCGATGCTCAACTCTCTCGTCACGCTGCTCGCGTGGAAGTGCGCCCGGTGGGGCATCGACCCGCTCGCGCGCGGGGCGTTCCATGCGTCGAACGGTGCGAACGAGAACTTGTTCAACATCTGCGGCCACCGCGACACGTCTGCGACCGACTGCCCGGGCCAGCGGGTCGAGCCGATGCTCCCGGCGATCCGCACACGGGTGTCGGGCCGCCTGACCGGAGCCGGTTACTGGATCGCGACGAACCTCGGCGAGGTGCTCGCCTTCGGCGGCGTGCCGCTCGCGAACACGTCGTCGTTCCGGCTCACGAGCCCGATCCGCGGGATCGCGGGCGTCCCGTCGGGTACCGGATACTGGTTGTTCTCCTCCGACGGGAGCGTGTACGCGTTCGGGAACGGCGGATTCCACGGCTCGATGCACGGCCGCCGGTTGAACGCGCCGATCGTCGGCATGGCGCCCACGCCGTCGGGCCACGGCTACTGGCTCGTGGGTGGCGACGGCGGCATCTTCACCTTCGGCGACGCCCGCTTCTTCGGCTCGACCGGCGCGCTGCGCCTCAACTCGCCGGTGCTCGGCATGACGCCGACGCGTACCGGCAACGGCTACTGGCTGTACGCGGGCGACGGCGGCATCTTCAGCTTCGGCGACGCCCGCTTCTACGGGTCAACCGGTGCCATCCGCCTCAACCAACCGGTGGTCTCGATGGCGGCGCGGCCGCAAGGCGACGGCTACTGGATGATCGCGCGCGACGGCGGGGTGTTCTCGTTCGGCGGCGCGCGGTTCGCGGGTTCGGGTGCGAAAGCGCGGTCTTCGTCGCCCCACGTCGCGATGCTGCCGTCGACCACCGGAAAGGGTTACGTGATGCTGCGCGCCGACGGGCAGGTCGCCGCGTTCGGAGACGCGCCCGACCTCGGCGACGGGCTCGGCAAGGTGTTCGGTCGGGCGATCGGGATTGCAGGAAAGCTCAAGCCGCTCGCGTGATCAGCGGCGGCGGAAGAGATCTCGGATGCGACCGCGCGCCGGCATCGTGGCGCCGCGGTGCACGGTGACGTCGGGCTTCGCCGCGACGTACCAGTAGTCGTGCCAACCCGCGGCCTTGTCGGTCGCCTGCACGGTGACGATGTCGAGGCCGCCGTCGCGCAAGATCGCCTCGACCTCGGTGCGGGGCACGCCGTGCATCTCCATCACGGGGATGATCGCGTCGTCGGCACTGCCACCCGCCTTGCGCGGCACGACCCGCACGTCGATCGTGGTCGTGGGCGAACCGCGGTCGGCGAACCACGCGACTCCCTCGATCACGAGGTCGAGCTCCAACCGGTACGGACCGGGCTCGTCGGGCGCCTGCATCTCGAGGGTGAGGTCGACCTCGGCGCCGGGCTCCGTGGTTCCGGTCAGCGACGCGCGGCCGTCGTCGTTGCGGAGCATCCCGCCGTTCGCATCGCGCCAGTGGTTGCCGAGGTTCACGAACCGGTCGGCAAGCCACGCCGCGCTGCTCGTGTTGCGCACCCGGACGTCGAGTTGCACGACCGAACCGGCTTCGACCTCGAGCGAACGCTCGATCGGCACGATCTCGGCGTGGAAGGCGTCGTCGGCGATCGACGGGAGCCGGGGTTTGTCGTCGCCGGGAGCGAGAGGATGGCTCGGGAGCTGGAACACCACCACACCCCCGGGGGCCAGCACGCGGGTGAACTCCCGGACGTAGCGCGCGCTGAACTCCGGCGCGATGTGCTGCAGCACGATGTCGGAGTAGACGAGATCGAACGTGCCGTCGGCGAACAGCGCGAGATCGTCGCGGTCGTTGACGTGATAGCGGCAGTGTTCGCCAAACCGGTTCAGCTCGTTCGCGCGCTGGACCATCGAGGGCGCGATGTCGACGCCGTCGCACTCGCCGAACGTGCGGGCGAGCGCCTGGGTCAGCCGGCCGACACCGCACCCGAAGTCGAGCGCCCGCCCGTGCGCGTACGCCACGCCCAGCTCCCGCAGCCACGCGAGCAGCGCGTCGATCTCGTCGACACCCGTGGCGAGGAACTCGTCGATGTCCCAGTTGTTCGAGCGGCGATCGGGACGGGAGATGATCGCGAAGTACGGGTCACGGCGGCCCCACTCGTTCCAGTGCCGCTGGAGCTCGTCGAGATCCACGCCTCGATGCTATCCCCGGTCGTGGCGGGCTCCGGGGGACGTCGTGGCGGTCGGCGGTCGCACGCGTCCACGGCGAACCCGCACCGGATGGTGCGCGAGCGCGAGCATCTCGTCGTCGCCCCCGCTGTTGCCGTACGCCCACAGCTCGACGTCGTCGTCATCACCGATCAACGCCTGCAGGCGTTGCGCCTTCTCGACACCGCGGCAGTTCGCGCCGCGCAACGTTCCGGTGCAGGCACCGGTCGCGTCACGGTCGAGGCTCGTGCACAACAGGTGCGCGACACCCAACGTGCGGGCAACCTCGTCGAGGTAGACGTCGAGCGACGCGGACACGATCACCACCTCGTGGCCCTCGCGGCGGTGCCACGCGATCCGGTCGCGCGCCGCGGTCGTGACGCTCGTGCGCGCGAGCCCGGCGCCGAACGCGCGGCCCGCGGCTTCGACGTCGGAGTACGCGACGCCCGCGAGGACTCGGGTGAGGACGCGCTCCTTGACCGCGTCGCGGTCGCCCCGGCCGGTGAGCGCGGCCGTGAGGTGGGCCGACTCCGCGCCCAGCGCACGTGCGACGCGCCCGAGTCCGACGACCGACGTGAGGAAGGGAACCAACGTGTCGCGTCGGGTCATCGTGCCGTCGAAGTCGAAGGCGGCGTAGACGGGCCGGTTCATGGTGATTCGGCGGGTTGGCTCACGCAGGGAGGCGCCGGAACACCGCGGCCGGCATGTGTCGCAGCATCGTCATCACGTAGCGCATCGCGGCCGGCACCCACACGATCTCGCGGTCACGCGCGAGGCCGCGCACGACGGCTTCGGCGACGTCGTCGGGGGTGACCGACAACGGTGCCGCCTTCATGCCGGCCGTCATCTTCGAGTGCACGAAACCCGGCCGGACGATCATCACGTGCACGCCGCTCGACACGAGCGACGCCGCGAGGCCCTGATAGAAGCCGTCGATCCCGGCCTTCGAAGACCCGTAGACGAAGTTGGCTCGGCGCACCCGTTCCCCCGCGACCGACGACAGGAGCACGAGCGTGCCGTGGCCCTGGTTGCGGAGCCGGTCGACGAGCGGGATCGTCACCGACACCGCGCCCGTGTAGTTCGTCTGGACGATGTCGAGCGCGGCTGCGGCGTCACGCTCGGCCTGGGCCTGGTCGCCGAGGACGCCGAACGCCACGAGCACGAGGTCGAAGTCGCCGAACCGGTCGAAGATCGAGCGGACGAAGACCTCGTGCGTCGCGAAGTCGGTGGCGTCGAACGGCACGCAGTGCACCGCGGATGCGCCCGCGGCCCGCAATTCGGCGGCCGCGGCGTCGCACGCCTCGGGCTTGCGCGCCGCGAGCACGACCCGCGCGCCGCGCCGGGCCACGACCTTGCGCGCCGTCGCGAGTGCGATGTCGGAGGTCCCGCCCAGCACCAGGACCGACTGCACCTCGCCGAGGGCGTCCTTCATGTCAGTTGCTCCTTCATCGGGTGCCGCGCCGCGCGCCGCTGAGGTCGAGCCGCCGGTCCATGTCGCTGCGCATGAGATTGTCGGGGTCGAGCAGCGCGCGCTCGTCGCGCCAGGCGTCGAGCCCGGGATACATCGCGCGCAGGAACTCGGCGCGCAGGCGCGCGTCCTTGGTGAGGTACACGCGTCCGCCCGCTTCGACGACCAGCTCGTCGAGGCCGTCGAGCAGGTCGGCGAGGCCGGGCGCGGTTGGGATGTCGAGCGCGAGCGTCCACCCCGGCATCGGGAACCCGATCAGCGACCGGCTGTCGTGCTCGAACCGTTTGAGCACCGCGAGGAACGTGGGGACGCGGGCGGCGCTGAACCGTTCGAGTGCCGTCCGTACCACCTGCTCCGCGCCGAAGGGCACGACGAACTGGTACTGGACGAAGCCGCGCGAGCCGTAGATGCGGTTCCAGTCGCGCACGCCGTCGAGCGGGAAGAAGAAGGGCTTGATCCCCTCCACGTGCCGGTGCCGGGTGCGCGGCGCCTTGCGGAACCACATTTCGTTGAAGGCGCGCGCGCTCAGGAGGTTGATCAGGCCGTTCGGCAGCCACGGCGGCGAACCGAGCAGCGTGCGAGGCTCGTACGCGCGCGCCTTCGACCGATCGGTGTTCGCGAGATCGTCGAGAGTGGCATGGTTCCCGCGCGACAGCACCGCGCGTCCGAGGTGGCCGCCGGACGCGAGACAGTCGATCCATGCGACCGAGTACCGGTATTCGTTGTCGCCGTCGAGCATGCGCGCCATGCAGTCGTCGACGTCGGTCGTGCGTTCGGTGTCGCAGACGATCCGCGACGTCTCGACCGGCTGGAGCTGGAGGGTCGCCTCGGTGATGATCCCGGTGAGACCCATGCCGCCGCTCGTGGCCCAAAAGGCGTCGGCGTCGGCGTCGGGTTCCAGCGTGCACGCGCCCCCCGCGGGGGTGACGACGCGCATGCGGTCGACGTAGTCGGCGAACGAGCCGTGGCGGAACTTGCCGTGCACGTCGGAGGCGATCGCACCGCCGACCGTCACGTAGCTCGTGCCCGGGATGATCATCGGGAACCAGCCCAGCGGGAGCAGCGCGCGCAGCAACCGGTCGAGGCTCACGCCGCTCTCGACCGTCACCCTGCCCTTCTCGACGTCGATCGAGAGCACGTTGTCGAGGTTGCCGGACGACACGACGTCGCCCCCCGCGTTCTGCGCGGCGTCGCCGTACGAACGTCCGAGGCCGCGCGCGATGACGCCGCGTTCGGACGGCGCGGTCACGTGGGCGACGATCTGCTCGAGATCGCCGGGTCGGTGCACGGTTGCGCGCGTGGGTGCCGTGCGGCCCCAGCCCGTCAACAGCTCCGGCCGACCCGGCTCGTTACGGCCCATGTCAGGAGCCGCGGACCGCGATCGCGAACAGGATCGCCCAGGTCGCACCCATCAGCAACAGCACCCGGTCGGCGAGCACGAGGTCTTCGGGCGCGCCGCCGCGGCCCTGCTCGAGCAGGAGCGCGTAGCGCAAGATGCCGAGGACGAACGGCACGATCGCGAGCTGGAACCACACCTGGTTGCCGACGGCCGCCGACTTCTCGAACGCCCACAGGCAGTACGCGAGGATCGTGACGCTCGACGAGAGCGCGCGCACGAAGCCGAGGTACTCGCGCGAGTACATCGCGAGTGTGAGGCGGTGCGTTCCCGCCCGGTCGCCGAGCTCGACCATCTCCGCGTGCCGCTTCCCGGTGACCATGAGGAGCGACGCCGACCCCGCGACGATGAGGAACCACGGCGAGATCGTGACGCCGACGGCCACGCCGCCCGCGATCGTCCGCAACACGAACCCGGACGCGACGCACGCGAGATCGAGCACCGCCTCGTGCTTGAGCCAGATGCTGTAGAGCACTGTCTGCAACAGGTAACCACCGACGACGAGCGACAGTTGCCAGCGGGCCGCGAACGAGAGCGTGATCGCCGACGACAGCAGCAGCACCCCGCCGGTGACGGCCGTGCGCACCGAGACCGCGCCGGCCGCGATGGGCCGGTTGCGCTTGGTCGGGTGCCGGCGATCGGCGTCGGCGTCGAGCGCGTCGTTGAGGAAGTAGGTGCCGCTCGCCGCCAGGCAGAAGCACACGAACGCGATCGCGGTGCGAAACAGCGCCGTGCCGTCGCCGAGTACCCCGGCTGCACCCGGCGCGGCGACGACGAGCACGTTCTTCATCCACTGCTTCGGCCGCGCGAGCCGCAGCAGCGGCGGGCATCCGGTGCGGCGGTACCTCTTCGGGCGGGATCTCGGCGCGCAGCGTGCTCATCAGATCTCGAGGGGTTCGTGTTCGACGACCTCGACGAGGTCCTGGAGCGTTGCACCGCCGCGCCGCATCCGCGGGACCAGCAGTACGACCATCACGATCGCGGCCGCGGCGCCGCCGGCGAGAAATCCGAGCTCGTTGCGCAGGATCAGGTCGTTCCCGAGCGCGACGCCCGCGACGAAAGCGAGGATCCCGACGATCCATGCCGCCGCGTTCTCGCGGTACGCCTTGAGCGCGATCAGGCCCTGGGCGAGGGTGAGCGCGAGGATGAATGCGGTCGCGGCGAGCGTCAGCAGGAACATGTCGCGGTTCCCGAGGTCCCACTTGTCGGCGAAGAGCTTCTCGCCCGCCCACGGACCGATCAGCGTCGCCGCGAGCGTGCCCGCGACGCACAACGCGACGACGATGCCGATCAACCGCTGCATCCCGATCCGGAAGTCGTCGTGCTTCCCCTCGCTCGCGAGCGCGGCGAGCTTCGGGAGCAGCGCGGCCTGGACGGCCTGGAACAAGAGCAGCGGGACGCGGGCCACGAACAGACCGGTGATGAAGTGTGAGCTGAGGTTCTTCTGGCTCTCGTTCGCCAGGAGCTGCACCCCGAGCACGCTCGCGTACGAGAGCAGCTGCGCGAGCACCGAACCGAGCAGGAGCCACGCGAGCGCGCCCGACAGCTCCGAGTACGGCGCTTCCGGGCCCGGAGTCATGAGGTCGTGCTGCCCGCGCAGCGAGATCGCGACCGCGAGGATCGGCGGCGCGGCGAGGGCGAAGCCGTAGATGCCGACGGAGTGCACGCCCAACGCGAACAGGGCGAAGCAGGCGATGAGGCGGACGCTGCCCTCGGACCCGTGCATCAGGCCGTACGCGCCGAAACGGCCGTTTCCCGACAGCGTGCCGCGGGTGAGGAAGGCGACGGAGTAACACACGAGCGCGACGAAGAGGCCCGCCAGCAGCCAGGCGCGGCCGTTGAACAGATGGTCGATGATCGGCCGGTACGCGATGCCGCACGCGATCGAGACCGCAAGCGTGAGGAGCGCGCCGAGGAGCGCGGCCCGCTTGACGACCGGTCCGCCTCCCTCGCCCCGTGCGCGGCGGGCGGACACGGCCCGGCCGACCTCTTGTTCGAGCGGTTGGAAGAGGCCGGGGGAGAAGACGAACACCATCGCCCAGAGCACGTTGAGGGACGTGAAGTCGCTGTCGGACAGTCGCTTGGCCGCGATGACCTGGAATCCGTACACGCTGAGGCCGACGATCAGGAGGCCCGCTCCGATTGCCCAGGTGCCTTCCGGGACCGGAAGCTTCTTGGCTGCGATCGCCAGCCGTTGCACACGCTCGACCACCAACGGGACACGTTACTCGCAGCCCGCGGCCGGTCCCTCCGGGCATCCGGAGGCGATCGAGGCGCGGACTAGCCTTGTATCGTGCAGAAACGGCCCATTCGGACCCCGACCGGATCGCCGGTGCGGCCGTGAGCACCCGCGTCTACATCGTCCTCGCGGCGCTGACCGGTCTCGTCATCCTGACCGCGTTCGCGCTGCAGGTCGTACTCGTGAACCGATGAGGAGGGCGCGTGCCTGACGACTTCGATCTCGTGGTGCTCGGCGGCGGTCCGGGCGGGTACGCGGCCGCGCTCTACGGCGCCGGTGCGGGGATGAGCATCGCCATGGTCGAAGAGCAGCGGGTCGGCGGCACCTGTCTGCACCGGGGCTGCATCCCGGCCAAGGAGCTCCTCCAGACGGCCGAGGTCCTGCGTACCGTGCGCACGGCCGCCGACTTCGGCGTGGTCGCCTCCGCGCCCGTTCTCGAGCTCGCGACCTCGCAGCTCCGCAAGCAGGCCGTGGTCGACCGGCTGACCTCGGGGCTCGAGTCGTTGCTGAAGGGGCGCAAGGTCACCGTGGTCCCCGGCACGGGCGTGCTCGAGCCCGACGGCCGCACGCTCAGCGTCTCCGACGGGAGCGTGGTCCGCGGCCGCAACGTGCTGATCGCCACGGGTTCCGCGCCCGCGCGCTCGCGGTCGACGGCCTCGCGTTCGACAACGACCGCGTGCTGTCGTCGGAGGAGGTGTTGCAGCTCGGCGAGGTCCCCGGGCGTGTCGCGGTCATCGGCGGCGGCGCGATCGGTTGCGAGTTCGCGTCGTTCTTCGTCGACGCGGGCTCCGAGGTCACGATCCTCGAGGCCCTGCCGCAGATCCTGAGCGGCGTCGACCAACAGGTCGCGCAGACGGTCGCGCGCGCGTTCCAGAAGCGCGGCATCAAGACGCACACCGGCGTGCGTGTGCTCGGTTTCGACGGCAGCGTGGTGCGCTTCGAGGTCAAGGACGCTGCGCAGGAGCTCGCGGTCGACAAGGTCGTGGTCTCGGTCGGGCGGCGCCCGCGCTCCGAGAACGTCGGCCTCGACGGCGCGGGGATCAAGGTCGACGAACGCGGCTTCGTGGTCGTCGACGGGAACATGCGCACCGGCGTCGACGGTGTGTACGCCGTCGGCGACGTCGTGGCGACACCCCAACTCGCGCACGTCGCGTTCTCGGAGGCCGTCGTCGCCATCAAGACGATGCTCGGCGAGGCGCCGCTCCCGCTCGACTACGACCGGGTCCCGTGGGGCATCTACTGCCATCCCGAGGTCGCGTTCTGCGGTCTGACCGAAGCGCAGGCGAAGGAGCGCGGCTACGACGTGGAGACCTCCGTGCACCGCTGGATGGGGAACGGGCGCGCGCTCATCATCGGCGAGACCGACGGGATGGTGAAGGTCGTGTCCGAGCGCGGTGGCGCCATCCTGGGCGTGCACATCGCGGGCCCGTGGGCGACGGAGCTGATCTCGGAGGCGTACCTCTCGGTGAACTGGGAGGCGACGCCCGCCGATATCGGACTGTTGATCCACGCGCACCCGTCGCTGTCGGAATTGTTCGGAGAGTCGGTGCTCGCGCTCACCGGCCGGTCGCTCCACGGGTAGCACCACCCGTCACGGTCACACGAGGGTCGAGGAGACGTATGGACGTCACGATGCCGCAGCTCGGAGAGACGGTCACCGAAGGCACGATCACGAAATGGTTCAAGCAGGTCGGCGAGAAGATCGACGCCGACGAGCCGTTGTTCGAGGTCTCGACCGACAAGGTCGACTCCGAGGTCCCCGCGCCCCAGGCCGGGTTCGTCACCGAGATCGTCGTCCCGGAGGGCGAGACGGTGCCCGTCGGCGCGCGTCTCGCGGTGATCTCCGACCAGGCGGGTGCAGCTGCCGCTCCGGCCGCTCCGGCCGAGACGCCGGTGCCGGTTCCGGAAGCGCCCGCTCCCGCTCCGGCCGCGGCGACACCCGCGCCCGCTCCGGCCGCGGCGGCACCGCCGCCGCCCCCTCCGCCTGCGCCGGCCCCGGCGAACGCGAACGGCGGGGGCGCGGTGACCTCGCCCCTCGTCCGGCGCCTGATCGACGAGCAGGGAATCGACCCCGCGTCGCTCAGGGGCACGGGAGAGGGTGGTCGCATCACGCGCAACGACGTGCTCGACGCGGCGCGGTCGCGCGGCCAGGCGCCGCGCCCGCCGCGGCGCCGGCACCCGCAACCCCGGCCGCTCCCGCGCCGGCCGCCGCGCCCGCGGCCGCGACGCCCGCGGTCGCCCGGGCCGCCGGTGACGAGATCGTGCCCTTCGACAACATCCGGCGCCGCACCGCCGAGCACATGGTCCGCTCGCTGGCCACCAGCGCGCACGTCTACACGTCGGTGCGGGTCGACTTCGAGCGGGTCGAGCGCGTGCGCGCCGCGCACCAGGCGGAGTGGCAGGCCGAGGAGGGCTTCGCGCTCACCTACCTGCCGTTCATCACCCGGGCGTTCTGCGACGTCGTGCACGACTACCCGTACGTCAACGCGAGCGTCGAGGGCGAGACGCTGGTCGTGCACCGCGACATCAATCTCGGGATCGCGATCGACCTGCAGTTCAAGGGTTTGATCGCGCCGGTGATCCGCAGCGCCGACGGCAAGCGGCTGCGGCTCATCGCCCGCGAGATCCGCGACCTCGCCGGGCGTGCGAAGTCGAAGCAGCTGAGCCCGGACGAGATCGTCGGCGGTACGTTCACGATCACGAACATGGGCCCGTTCGGCACCACGCAGACGTTCGCGATCATCAACCAGCCGCAGGTCGCGATCATGGCCACCGACAGCATTCGCAAGGAGCCGGTGGTCGTCGAGGGCCCCGACGGCGACGACGCGATCGCGGTGCACCACGTCGGCTTCCTGTCGCTCACCTGGGACCACCGTGCGTTCGACGGCGCATACGCAGCGTCGTTCCTCAACGCGTTGCGCACCGTGCTCGAGACGCACGACTGGGAAGCCGAGTTGGCGTGACCCCCACCAGCCTCCCGGCACGGAACGGAGGCCCGGACCTTCCACGCGCGTTGCCCGGGTGATCGAGGGCCGGAGGTCGTAGCCGCATGAACGCGACCCTCCAGGCGAGGTGGCTCGGGCTCGTCCCGTACTCCGAGGCGGAGGCGCTGCAGCGCGCGATCCACGAGCACGCGGGTGCCGACTATCTCCTGTTGCAGGAGCACCCGCACGTCTACACGCTCGGATCGAGCGCCCAGCCCGAGCACGTGCTGCGCGATCCGTCGTCGGTCGGCGCCGATCTGGTCTCGGCCGACCGCGGTGGGGACGTCACGTATCACGGGCCCGGCCAGCTGGTCGGTTACCCGATCGTCTCGCTCGCCGAGTGGAAGGCCGGCCAGCGCGACGTCGTCGCGTACGTCCGCAAGCTGGAAGACGTCCTGATCGCGGTCTGCGCCGACTTCGGCATCGACGCGGGCCGCTCGCCCGGCTACACCGGTGTGTGGGTCGATGACGAGAAGATCGCCGCGATCGGCGTGCGCGTGTCGAAGGGCCGGACCCGTCACGGCTTCGCGCTCAACGTCGATCCCGACCTCTCGATGTTCGGACACATCGTGCCGTGCGGCATCCACGACCGCGGCGTGACCTCGATGGCGCGCCTGCTCGGCCGGCCGGTCGAGATGCGCTCGGTCGTCGACAGTGTCGTCGCCCGGTTCGCCGAGGTGTTCGACGTCGGCGCCGTGGAACGTCAGGACATCGCGTGGGAACGCCCGACGCTGCGGGCCGACGCGGGCGAGCTTCCCGGCGTGGCCGATCGCGCTCACGCGCAAGCGCCCCGACTGGATGCGCGTGCGCGCCCGCTTCGACGACGGCTTCTTGGAGCTGAAGCAGCTGGCGCGCAAGCTCGATCTGCACACGGTGTGCGAGGAGGCCGGCTGCCCGAACATCTACGAGTGTTGGTCCGACCGCACGGCCACCTTCATGATCAACGGCGATCGCTGCACGCGCGCGTGCGGTTTCTGCCAGGTCGACACCCGCAAGCCGCTCGAGCTCGACGCCGGGGAACCGCAGCGCGTCGCCGACGCGGTCGCGGCGCTCGGCCTCGCCCACGCGGTGATCACGTGCGTCGCGCGCGACGATCTCGCCGACGGCGGCGCGTCCGGATTCGCGGCGACGGTCCACGCGATCCGTGCGACCAGTCCGGCGACGGCGGTCGAGCTGCTGATCGCCGACTGCAAGGGCGATCCCGCCTCCCTCGGTGCGATCTTCGACGCGCGGCCCGACGTGCTCAACCACAACCTCGAGACGGTCGCCCGGCTGCAACGAGGCGTCCGCCCGTCGGCGGGGTACGCGCGGTCGCTCGCGGTCCTCGGCCGCGCCCGGGCCGCCGGTCTCGTCACGAAGTCGGGCCTGATCCTGGGCATGGGTGAGACCGACGACGAGGTGCGGGCGGCCATGGCCGACCTGCGTGCCGTCGGCGTCGGGATCCTCACGATCGGTCAGTATCTGCGACCCTCCGCCGCGCACCTGCCGGTCGCGAAGTGGTGGCACCCCGACGAGTTCGCGGCGCTGCGGGAGTACGGCGAGTCGCTCGGCTTCGCGCACGTCGAGTCGGGCCCATTGGTGCGCTCGAGCTACCACGCCCGGGAAGGCGCGGATCGGCTCGTGTCCGCGCCGCTCTGAGAGAATGGGCCATGGCCGACCGCTTCTCGTCGCTGCGCCCCGATCTGGCGCAGTGGTGGCGTGAGCAACCGGTGTTCTTCGTCGCCACCGCCCCGAGCGGCGACGGCGGTCACGTGAACCTCTCGCCCAAGGGGTACGACACGCTCCGTGTCCTCGATCCGGGCCGGGTCGCGTATCTCGACCTCACCGGCAGCGGCGTCGAGACGATCGCCCACCTCCGCGACAACGGCCGCATCACGCTGATGGCGTGCGCGTTCAGCGGCAACCCGCGCATCTCGCGCATCTACGGCCGCGGCTCCGTGCACCGCGTCGGCACCGCCGAGTTCGAGGCGCTCGCGCCCGAGTTCCCCGAGCTTCCGGGCCGGCGTTCGATCGTCGAGGTCGCGGTGGAGCGGGTGACCACGTCGTGCGGCTACTCGGTGCCGTTGATGGACCTCGTCGACGACCGTGACCGCTTGCTCGAGTGGGCCGACGGAAAGGGCGAAGCCGGGATCGAGGCGTACTGGGAGACCAAGAACGCACACAGCATCGACGGGCTGCCCGGGATCCAGGCGTGAAGTACGCCGAGCGGATCGCACGTGTCCGCGCGCGCATGTCGGAGATCGGCATCGACGCGCTGCTGCTCTCGGTCGGTCCCGACCTCCCGTACCTCACCGGTTACGAGGCCATGCCGCTCGAGCGCCTGACGATGCTGGTGCTGCCCCGGACCGGCGACATCCAACTCGTCGTGCCGCGGCTCGAAGCGCCGCGCGTCGAGCGCCGGCCCGAGCTGTTCGGGATCGTGACGTGGGAGGAGACCGACGACCCGATCGCGATCGTCGCGTCGATGATCAGGCGCTCGGCCCGCCGGGTCGCGATCGGTGACCACACCTGGGCCCGGTTCGTGCTCGACCTCCAACGGCAGGTGCCCTCGTGCGTGTTCTCGCGCGCGGCCGAGGTGGTATCGCCGATCCGGATGGTGAAGGACGCCGAGGAGATCGACGCGCTCGACGCGCGCGGCGCACGCCGTCGACGCGGTCGCCCGGGAGATGCGCTCGGTCGCGTTCGCGGGCCGCTCCGAGCTCGACGTCCATCGCGAGCTGGTCGAACGGATGCTCGCGGCCGGGCACGAGCGTACGAACTTCGCGATCGTCGCCGCGGGCGCCAACGCCGCCAGCCCGCACCACGAGCCCACGGCGGACGCGCACGATCACCGACGGCGACCTCGTGCTGTGCGACTTCGGCGGCACCATGGCGGGCTACTGCTCCGACATCACTCGCATGTTCCACGTCGGCGAGCCGCCCGCGGAGGTCGCCGACGTGTACGCGGTGCTCGTCGAGGCGCAGGAGGCGGGCGTGCGCGCCGCGACCGTCGGCGGCCGAGTGCCTCGAGGTCGACGCCGCGTCCCGCGCCGTCATCGCCCGGGCCGGTTTCGGCGACTCTTTCGTGCACCGGGTCGGGCACGGCATCGGCACCGAGGCGCACGAGGACCCGTACATGGTCGCGGGCAACACGCTGGCGCTCGAGCCCGGCCACGCGTTCAGCGTCGAGCCGGGCATCTACTTCCCGGACCGCTTCGGCATGCGGCTCGAGGACATCGTCGTCGCGACCGACGTCCGGACCGCGGCGGCTCAACGAAGCGCCGCGCGATATCGCGATCGTTGCGTGAAGCTCGACGCCGCGACCTTCCTCCTGCAGTGGGCCACGGGCGGGCTGCTGTTCGGTTGGGTCACCACTCGCCGGCGGCTGGTCAGCCTCGGGTACGGCTGGTTGATCCGCATCGTGTTCGGCGACGATGGCGGTCGGCGGCGCGGCCGTGTTCCTCACCGGCGACCTGTCGGCGGCGCGTGTGATCGCGGCGGTCGGCGTCGATCGGCTGCGTGCTGGCGGCCGTGGTCTCGCTCGCAGTCTCCGTGCAGCGTCGGGCCGCGGGCGTCGAGGGTCGGGAGGAGGTGCGCGCCGGCGCGCCGGGCGCGGGTGGCGGCGATGATCGGCCGCCGCGACGACGACGCCGGAGCCGACCGCGGTTCCGAGTTCCCGCCCGCCCTCGACCTGATCGCCCCGGTTCTCGGCACGGCCGGGCTGCTCGCCGCCGCGGAGTTCGCGGGGGGTCCGTACCTGCTCGCGGTCGCGCGCCTGCTCGTCGGCGCGGTGTTCCTCGGGAGCGTCAGCGACGCGATGCTGCTCGGGCACTGGTACCTGGTGCAGCCCGGACTCCCGCGTGGGCCGGTGAAGGAGCTCGTCGCGTGGACCGCGGCGTCGTGGCCGTTCGAGATCGTCGGTTTTCCTGTGGCCGACGGGCATGGTCCAGGTGCTCAACGGTGTGATCGACGACGGCTACCACGGTGTGCTCGGCTGGATCTGGGTCGCGTGCGCGGGCATGACGATCGGGCTGGTCGGCATGACCTGGGCCGCGCTGCGGGAGCGGTACTACTCCGCGGTGATGGCCGCGACCGGGCTGCTCTACCTCGCGATCCTCACCGCGTTCGGCACCGACCTCGTCGCCCGCGCGGTATTGCGTCCGTAGCGGCGCCCGAAGCGAGGGCGAAGCGCAGCGGAGCGCAAGCGCAGGAAGCTCGCCGTTCGTTTGGCGCAGCCTCAACTCGCCGGCGCCAGCCGGCCACACAGCAAGCTAAACGACAAAATACTTCGCCTCGGGGTGCGGGACGATGATCGCGCTGGTCGACTGCTCGGGGACGAGGTGGAACTCCTCGGTGAGTGACACGCCGATGCGTTCGATCTCGAGCAGCTCGGCGACCTTGGTCTGGTCGTCGAGGTCGGGACACGCGGGGTAGCCCCACGAGTAGCGCGAGCCGCGGTACTGCTGCTTGAACAGACCGGTGAGCGTCGGGCCGTCCTCGTCGGCGAAGCCCCACTCCTCCCGGATGCGGCGGTGCCACAGCTCCGCGAGTGCTTCGGTCATCTCGACCGACAGGCCGTGCAGCAACAGGTAGTCCTGGTACTTGTCGGCCGCGAACAGTTCCTTCTCGCGCTCGCTGGCCGCGGTGCCCATCGTCACCACGTGGAAGGCCGCGTAGTCGGTCTCGCCGGACTCGATCGGGCGGAAGAAGTCGGCGATCGACAGGAACGGCGCCTTGCGCTGGCGCGGGTAGTGGAAGCGCAGCCACTCCTGCGTGCGGGTGTCGTCCTTCCACACGACGAGGTTGTCGCCCTCGCTGTTCACGGCGAAGTAGCCCCACGCCGCGGCGGGGACGAGCAGCTGCTCCTGCTTGGCGAGGCCGAGCTGGGCGCGCAGCGTCGGCCGGATGCGGGCCTTGAAGTCCTGGTCGTTCTCGCCCGACTCCGGCCGGAACTGCCACTGGTTGCGGAACAGCGCGGTCTCGTTGACGTAGCCGGCGATGTCGTCGAGCGAGATGCCCTTGGCGACGCGCGACCCGACGAACGGTGGCGTGAACATGGGCACGTCGGTCGCGACGTCGGAGCGGGCGGGGATGTCGACGTCGGCGACCGGCTGCTCCGACTTGCGGGGCGGCAGGTTGCGGCCGCCGGGCTCGCGCCCGAACTTCTCGTCGAGGGTGCCGTCCTTGCGGCCCTGCACGAGCGCGTCCATCGTGCGCAGACCCTCGAACGCGTCCTTGCCGTAGAACACGCGACCGTCGTAGACCTCGCGCAGGTCGCGTTCCACGTACGTGCGTGTGAGCGCGGCGCCGCCGAGGATGACCGGCACCGTGTCGGAGAGCCCGCGGGTGTTCAGCTCCTGCAGGTTCTCGCGCATGATGATCGTCGACTTCACGAGGAGCCCGCTCATGCCGATCGCGTCGGCCTTCACCTCGAGCGCCTTCTCGATCATCTCGTTGATCGCGATCTTGATGCCGAGGTTGTAGACGATGTAGCCGTTGTTGGTCAGGATGATGTCGACGAGGTTCTTGCCGATGTCGTGGACGTCGCCCTTCACCGTGGCGAGCACGACGATGCCCTTGCCGCCGGAGTCGGCCTTCTCCATGAGGGGCTCGAGGTAGGCGACCGCGGCCTTCATCGTCTCCGCCGACTGCAGCACGAACGGCAGCTGCATCTGGCCGCTTCCGAAGAGCTCGCCGACCACCTTCATGCCGTCGAGCAGCACGTCGTTCACGACCTGCAGTGGAGTCAAGGTCTGCAACTGCTCCTGGAGGTCGGTTTCCAGGCCGTCGCGCTCGCCGTCGATGATGCGGTGCTTCAGCCGCTCCTCGACCGGCCAACCGGAGCGGTCTTCCTTCTCGATCGCGCCGGCCTCGACGTTCTCGAACAGCGCCATGAACTCGGTGAGCGGGTCGTAGTTCTCGCGGCGGCGGTCGTAGATGAGGTCGAGCGCCGCTTCCTTCTGCGCCTCGTCGATGCGATGCAGCGGCATGATGCGCGCCGCGTGCACGATCGCGGAGTCGAGGCCGGCTTCGCGGCACTCGTGCAGGAAGACGCTGTTCAGCACGTGCCGGGCCGCGGGCTTCAGCCCGAACGAGACGTTCGACAACCCGAGCACCGTGTGCGCGCCCGGCAGCTCGGCTTTGATCCGCCGGATGGCCTCGATCGTCTCCATCGCGTCGCGGCGGAGGTCGTCGTCGCCGGTCGACAGCGGGAACGTCAGCGCGTCGAAGATGAGGTCGCTGGGCTCGAGGCCGTAGCGCTCGATCGCGATGTCGTAGATGCGCTTGGCGACGCGCATCTTCCACTCCGCGGTGCGGGCCTGGCCCTCTTCGTCGATGGTGAGGCAGATGACGGCCGCGCCGTACTCGCGTGCGAGCCGGAACACGCGGTCCATCCGCTTGCCCTCTTCCTCGCCCTCTTCGAGGTTGGCGGAGTTGAGGAGCGCCTTGCCGCCGTGGTGCTGCAACCCGGCTTCGAGCACGAGGGGCTCGGTCGAGTCGAACACGAGCGGCAGCGACGCCTGGGTCGCGAAGCGGCCCGCGATCTGGTCCATGTCGAGCGTGCCGTCGCGGCCGACGTAGTCGACGCACACGTCGAGCACGTGCGCGCCTTCCTTCACCTGTTCGCGCGCCATCTGCACGCACGCGTCGAAGTCGGCTTCGAGCATCGCGTCGCGGAACTTGCGGGAGCCGTTGGCGTTCGTGCGCTCGCCGATCGCGAGGTACGCGAGCTCCTGCTCGAACGGGACGTGCGAGTAGATCGAAGAGCATCCGGGCTCGAACTCGGGCGTCCGCAGCACGGGTGCGCGCCGGTCGAGCTGCTCCACGACCTGGCGCAGGTGCTCGGGAGTGGTGCCGCAGCACCCGCCGACGACGTTCAGGCCGAACTCGGTGGTGAATCGTTCGTGCGCTTCGGCGAGAAGCTCCGGCGTGAGGTCGTAGTGCGTGTGCCCGTCGACCACGCTCGGAAGGCCCGCGTTGGGGAGTGCCGACAGGAACGTGCGCGCGTGCTGCGCGAGGTAGCGCAGGTGCTCGGTCATCTCGGCCGGGCCGGTCGCGCAGTTCATGCCGATGACGTCGGGCCGCATCGCCTCGAGCGCGGTGAGCGCGGCGCCGATCTCGGTACCGACGAGCATGCGGCCGGTGGTCTCGACGGTGACCTGCACCATGATCGGGATGGGGTTCGACAGTCCGGCGCTCCGCATCGCCCGGCGGGCGCCGTTGATCGCGGCCTTGGCCTGGAGGAGGTCGTAGACCGTCTCGACCAACAAGACGTCGACGCCGCCCGCGATGAGCCCGTCGACCTGCAGCTCGTAGTCGTCGCGAAGGCGCGTGTACTTGATCTGACCGAGCGACGGGAGCCGGGTGCCGGGCCCGATGGAGCCGATGACGAAGCGCGGCCGGCCGTCGGCGGCGTGCCCCGACGCGACCTCGCGGGCGAGCGCGGCGGCGTGGCGGTTCATCTCGAACGTCTGGTCCGCCAACCCGTACTCGTTCAGCACGAGCGGGAACGCGCCGAACGTCGCCGTCTCGACGCCGTCGACGCCCGCCCGGAAGAACTCGTCGTGCATCTGGGCGACGAGGTCGGGGCGGGTCTCGATGAGGTTCTCGTTGCAGCCGTCGAGAGCTTCGCCGCCGAAGTCGTCGGGGCCGAGGTCCTGGCCCTGCATCCAGGTGCCGAACGCGCCGTCGAGCACGAGGACACGGTCGTGCAACGCGTCGAGGAACGGGTGCACGGCCCCGCTGCCGATGGGCGACGCGATTCCCCGGGGGTCTGTCATCAGACAAGGTTACGTGCCCGAAACCGGTCTCCTCTACACGAATACGGGACGCCCGCGTCATCGACGGTCGCCCGCGGATGCCTAGGCTGGCGCCTCGGATGAAGGTCTACACGCGCACCGGCGACGACGGGACCACCGGGCTCTTGTACGGGGGCCGGGTCGGCAAGGACGACGTCGGGCCCGAGGCCTACGGCGCGGTCGACGAGGCGGTGAGCGCGCTCGGGCTCGCCCGCGCCGAGATCGACCCCGATTCCGAGCTCCACGAGCTCCTCGTCCAGCTGCAGCGCGAGCTGTTCGTCGTGGGCGCGGAGCTCGCGACCGCGCCCGAGAACCGGGGCAAGCTGAAACCGGGCGTGTCGCTCGTGACGGCCGAAATGGTCACGCGGCTGGAACCGATCATCGACGACGTGACCGGGCAGTTCGATCCGCCCAAGGAGTTCGTGCTCCCCGGTCAGAACCGCGTCGCCGCCGCGCTCGACTTCTCCCGCACCGTGATCCGGCGGGCCGAGCGGGTCACGGTCGCCGCCACGAAGGTCGGGTGGCTCGACGCGCAGAGCCACGTCGTCCCGTACCTGAACCGTCTCGCCGACCTCGTCTACACGCTCTCGCGGTGGCAAGAAGGCGAATTCCGTCCCTCGCGCCAACGCTAAGGAAACAGATGCCCCCCACGTTCACGCTGGTTGCCGGCGCGCCCGAAGCCGACCTGTTCGTCGTGCCCGTGTTCGCGGGTGCGCGCCTCGGTCCGGGCGCGGAGCTCGTCGACAAGGCGATCGGCGGCACCCTCGCCGACTTCATGCAGGAGACCGACTTCGACGGCAAGCGCGGTGAGGTGCTCGCGGTGCCGACCGGCGGACGGCTCGGCGCCCGCGCCGCGCTCCTGCTCGGTGTGGGCGACGCGGACACCGTCGACGCGGCGGTGCTGCGGCGCGCGGGCGCGGTGCTCGCCCGGCACGCGGCGCGGGTGGCGACGGTCGCGACGACGCTGCTCGACGCAGCCGGTCCCGACGCGGATCGGGCAGTGATGGCCCAGGCGTTCGCGGAGGGCGTGGGCCTCGGGCGCTACAAGTTCCTGCGCTACAAGTCGGAGGGCGAGGCCTCCCGGCTGAAGCGGGTCTTCGTGATCGGGCGCAGCAACGCGAAGGTGCGCGCCGGCCTCGCGCGCGGCGCGCGGATCTCGGAGGCCGTCGCGTGGGCCCGCGACCTCATCAACGAGCCCGCGGCCGCGAAGTCTCCGGCCGACGTCGTCGCACTCGCCAAGACCGTCGCGCGCGCGTCGGGTCTGAAGGCGAAGGTGTTCGCGGGCGAGCAACTCGTGCGCGAGCGGATGGGCGGTGTGCTGGGTGTCGGGAACGGCTCCGAGCGCCCGCCGCGGTTCCTGCGGCTCGAGTACGCGCCGCCCCGCCCGCGCGGCACGGTTGCGTTCGTGGGCAAGGGCGTCGTGTTCGACTCAGGTGGCCTGTCGCTCAAGACCGCGGGCGGCATGGAGACGATGAAGACCGACATGTCGGGCGCGGCCGCCGTGATCGCGGCGATGTCGACCTTGCGCGACCTCGACGTGAAGACACGCGTCATCGGCTACGTCCCGCTTGTCGAGAACATGCCGAGCGGCGCGGCGATGCGCCCCGGCGACGTCCTCAAGATGCGCAACGGCACAACGGTCGAGGTGCTCAACACCGACGCCGAGGGCCGCCTCATCCTGGCCGACGCGCTCTCGCTCGCGAGCGAGGAGGGCGCCGACGCGATCATCGATCTCGCCACGCTGACCGGCGCGGTGACGATGGCCCTGGGCGACAAGATCGCGGGCCTCATGGGCACCGACGACGCGTGGGTCGAGCAGGTGCGCGACGCGGCCGAGCGCGCGGGCGAACGCATGTGGCACCTGCCGCTGCCCGACGACTACCGCGCCAAGCTCGACTCCGAGATCGCCGACATCCGCAACGTCGCTTCGGGGGGAGGCGCGGGGACGTTGAGCGCCGGGCTGTTCCTCAAGGAGTTCGTCGGCGACGCGCCCTGGGCCCACCTCGACATCGCGGGCACGGCCCGTTCGTCGTCCGACGACGCCGAGACGTCGAAAGGCGGCACCGGCTACGGCGTGCGCACCCTCGTCGAGCTCGCGAGCACCTTCCGGAGTCCCCGGTGAGGCGCGCGCTGGTCCGTCGTTGCCGCGCTCGTCGTGCTCGGCGCACTGCTCGCGGCGTGCGGCGGTTCGTCGTCGGCCAAGACGCCCCCGACCACGGTGCCGACCGACCTGCGCGGCAAGGCCGCGGTCGAGATCGACGCCAAGGGGAACCAGTTCACGCCCGCCGCGATCATCGTCGACGCCGGCACCAAGGTCACCTGGCGCAACACCGACCCGGTCCTGCACAACGTCAAGAAGGCGGCCGACGCGGTCGACTTCGGCGCCGCATTCGGCACCGACTCGTTGGCGCCGGGCGGGTCGTACTCGTTCACCTTCACGAAGGTGGGCACGTTCCCCTACGAGTGCACCATCCATGCCGGAATGACCGGCAAGGTGGAGGTCGTGGGAAGGTAAGAGACGTGCCGGTGTGACCCACACCCGCACGATGCGGTGAGCAAGAGCGATGGGCGAAGCGCGAGCGAGCGAACTCGCCGCACTTGGTGCAGCCTCAACTCGCGAGCGCCAGCGAGCCCCGCAGCAAGCCCAGTGCCTAGAGAGACCTACCGTCGGCCAAGACCGCGTGGGGGAGGCAGAGGTCGTCGTACTCGGCGATCACGATGTTCGCGTTCTCGCCGCACGCCGGGCAGCTCGGGTCGCGCCGCACCTTGAAGTTGCGGAACGTCTCCTCGAGCGCGTCGTACGCGAGGAGGCGACCCCGCAGCGGTTCGCCGAGGTCGAGGATGAGCTTGATCGCCTCGAGCGCCTGCACCGAGCCGACGATGCCGGGGAGCACACCGAGCACGCCGGCCTCCGAGCACGACGGCGCCAGCTCCGGCGGCGGGGGCTCGGGCAGGAGGCAGCGGTAGCACGGTCCGTTGTAGGGATCGAACACCGTGACCTGACCCTCGAACCGGAAGATCGAGCCGTGCACCACGGGGATGCGCTTCAACAGCGAGGCGTCGTTCAACAGGTAGCGGGTGGGGAAGTTGTCGGTGCCGTCGACGATGACGTCGTAACCGTCGATGATGTCGAGGATGTTGTCGGCGCCGAGGCGGACGTCGTAGGTGACGACGTCGACGTCGGGGTTCAGCGCGGTGAGCGTCTTCTTGGCGGAGTCGACCTTGCGGTCGCCGATGCGCTCGAGGTTGTGCAGGATCTGGCGCTGCAGGTTCGACGCGTCGACGATGTCCATGTCGACGATGCCGATCGTGCCGACGCCCGCGGCCGCGAGGTAGAGCGCGGCAGGGGAGCCGAGACCACCCGCGCCGAGGAGCAGCACCTTGGCGCCGAGCAGCTTCTGCTGGCCCTCGTCGCCGACCTCGGGCAGCAGGAGGTGGCGGCCGTAGCGGTCGCGCTGCTCGGGGGTCAGGGTGTTGGGCGTGACCCAGTCGCGACCCTCGTTCTTCCAGCGCCCGAAGCCGCCCGCCATCGACACGACGTCGGCGTAGCCGAGCTCCTGGAGGGTCTTGGCCGCGAACGCGGAGCGGATGCCGCCCGCGCAGTAGATGACGATGGGGGCGTCGTGGTCGGGGATCTTGTTCTCGACCTGGCTCTCGAGGTGGCCACGGGGGATGAAGACGCTGCCGGGGATCATCCCCTGCTCGAACTCGTCGAGCTCGCGCACGTCGAGGAAGGTCGTGCCGCCCACGAGCGGCTCCGCGTCGGCGGGCGAGATCTCGCGGATCTCCGACTTCGTCTGCTTCAACAGGTCGCGAAAGCTCGCCATCACAACTCCCCGGGACGCCCCAGAATCGGGCTCGGACCGTTAAATCCTACCGCGGGAGTCGGATATTCCCAACGGACGGGCTGGGCCGGCGGGTCGGGCGGGCCCGGGCGGTCAGACCAGCTCGACGAGCGCCGGCAGCGCGTCGCCCAGCCGCTCGCGGACGACGGCGTCGGCGACCGGGTCGAACGGCGTCTCCTCCGCGTTGAGGATCACGAGTCGCGCGCCGTTGCGGCGCGCGATCTCGGGGAGTGCCGCCGCGGGATACACGGCGAGCGACGTGCCGACCGCGAGGAACACGTCGGCCCGGCCCGCGGCGATCTGCGACCGGTGGAGGTCGGCTTCCACGAGGTTCTCGCCGAAGCTGATCGTCGCCGACTTCACGATCCCGCCGCACTCCGGGCAGCCGGGGTCGTCCTCGCCGGCCCGCACGCGTTCCAGCGTCTCGTGCATCGGCGCGCGCCAGCTGCAGGCCATGCACTTCGCCTCGCGCACGTTGCCGTGGATCTCGACGACGATCTCGGCGGTCTGGCCCGCGGCGTGGTGCAGCCCGTCGATGTTCTGGGTGACGAGGGTGTGCAGCTTGCCCTTGCGCTCGAGCTCCACGAGGGCATGGTGCGCGGCGTTGGGCTCGGCCGACCACATCTCGCTGTTCACCCGGTTCTGCCACGCCTGGCGCCGGACTGCAGGATCCGACATGTAGTACTCGAGCGTCGCGGTCTTCTCCGCGGCCGGGTTCTTGGTCCACACACCCTGCGGCCCGCGGAAGTCGGGGATCCCCGACTCGGTCGAGATGCCGGCGCCCGTGAGGACCGTGACCGACTGCGCGGCGCGGATCCAACCGGCGATCCGCTCGAACTGGGCCGAAGGCTCGCGTTCCGGGGCCATACGGCGTCGAGGGTATTCGCGCCGCGAGATCGGTCGCAGCAGGGCGGGGCGCGCCCACGACGCGCCCCGCCCCGGCGGTGCGCTGCCGGCGGGGGCGGAGTTCGCCGGCAACGACTTCTCGGTGCGCCCGGCTACGAGGCCTCGGGCAGGAAGCGGGTCGCGGGCGTCGTCGACCTGCGCGTGCGCCCACCGCACGGCTTCGTGCGCGAGCGCGGGATGGAACCCGCCCGCGTGGAGCGCGCGCTCGACGAGGTCGATGGGCTCGTTCTGCGCGAGGAGCGTCAGCGCGAACCGGCGGGCGCGCCGGCGCGCGACGTCGACGGGTTTCGACGCCTGCTCCTCGATCCATTCCGCGTGCCGCGCCTGCAGCGCGGTCGGCAGCCGGCGGACGTGGCGGCGGTGCACCGGCGGCAGGGTGGTGCGCACCGCGACGGTGACGTCGCCGTCGGAGCAGGCGAGCTCGAACTGCTGCAGGCGGGTGAGGCTGCGCACGAGCGGCGATTGCTGGCCGGACCGGGCGCCGAGACCGAGCGCGGCGGCGGTGTCGGCGACCGGGAGGTCGACGCCCTTCGGGTTGGTCTCGAAGCGGTCGGCGAGATGCCGGAGCAGGAGGAGCGCGGTCGGCCCGAGCGTCGGCAACCAGAACGTCTCGACGTACCAACTGCGAGGATCGTGCCCGATCGCATCGAGGACCGGGTCGGGCCAGGGCATTACGTGGATCGCACCGGTCATTGCACCCTCCGGAGATGTAGGAGATCACGTCAAGTTGTCTCAGACTGTATAACACGCCTTCGGATTGGTCACAATGGCGAAGAACATTCTCCGCGTGGGTTAGTTTGGGAGCGATGAAACTCGAGCGCGCCACCTACGTCGTGTGTGACCAGTGCCAGGCCTTGTTCAAGGCGGGCACATTCAAGGACGGCACCACGCCCACGGCGTGCCCCACGTGCCGGGTCGGCGTCGACCCGAAGGGTCAGTCGGTCACCATCGACACCGAGTCGCGCTTCTAGGCGCGACGCTTCGGGCGGGCGCGTCACGCGGCGCTTCGCGGGTTGCCGCCGGCGCGTGCTTCACTAACCCACATGACGGAACCTGACGTCGGGCAGTGGCGGGACCTCGCGTCCAAGGAGCTGAAGGGAGCGGACCCGGATTCGCTCACCTGGGAGACGCCCGAGGGCATCCCCGTGAAGCCGCTCTACACCGCGGCCGACCTCGAGGCGCTCGAGACCGTCGGCGGACTCCCCGGGATCGAGCCATTCGTGCGCGGGCCGCGCGCCACGATGTACGCCAATCGCCCGTGGACGATTCGCCAGTACGCGGGCTTCTCCACCGCGGAGGAGTCGAACGCGTTCTACCGCCAGAACCTCGCGGCCGGGCAGATGGGGCTCTCGGTCGCGTTCGACCTCGCGACCCACCGCGGCTACGACAGTGATCACCCGCGCGTCGTCGGCGACGTCGGCAAGGCCGGTGTCGCGATCGACTCGGTCGAGGACATGAAGATCCTCTTCGACGGCATCCCGCTCGACAAGATGTCGGTGTCGATGACGATGAACGGCGCGGTGCTGCCCGTGCTCGCCGGCTACGTCGTCGCCGCCGAGGAACAGGGTGTGAGCCAGGACAAGCTCACGGGGACGATCCAGAACGACATCCTCAAAGAGTTCATGGTCCGCAACACCTACATCTACCCGCCCGCGCCGAGCATGCGCATCGTCGGCGACATCATCGAGCACACCGCGACGTTCATGCCGCGGTTCAACTCCATCTCGATCTCCGGGTACCACATGCAAGAAGCCGGCGCGACCGCGGTGCAGGAGCTCGGCTTCACGCTCGCCGACGGCTTGGAATACGCACGTTTCGCGGCGTCGCGGGGGCTCTCGGTCGACGACTTCGCGGGCCGGCTCTCGTTCTTCTTCGCGATCGGCATGAACCTCTTCATGGAGGTCGCCAAGCTGCGCGCCGCCGCGCTTGTTGTGGTCGCGCATCATGACCGACCTCGGCGCGCAGAAGCCGGGCTCGAAGATGTTGCGCACGCACTGCCAGACGTCGGGCGTGTCGTTGACCGAGCAGGACCCGTACAACAACGTCGTGCGCACCGCGTACGAGGCGCTCGCGGCCGTGCTCGGGGGAACGCAGAGTCTGCACACCAACGGGTTCGACGAGGCGATCGCGCTGCCCTCCGACTTCGCGGCCCGCATCGCGCGCAACACGCAGCTGATCCTGACCGAGGAGACCGGTGTCACCCACGTGATCGACCCGCTCGGCGGCTCGTACTACGTCGAGGCGCTCACGCAGTCGCTCGCGAACGAGGCGTGGGAGTTGATCCAAGAGGTCGAGGGCCTCGGCGGGATGACCAAGGCCGTCGAGTCCGGGATGCCCAAGCTCCGCATCGAGGAGGCGGCCGCGCGCCGCCAGGCGCGCGTCGACCGCGGCGAAGAGGCGATCGTCGGTGTCAACAAGTACCGGCTCGACAAGGAGTCGGCGATCGAGACCCGCAGCATCGACAACACCGAGGTGCGCCGCCAACAGCTGGTGCGGCTCGAGCAGCTCAAGTCGTCGCGCGATCCCGTGAAGGTGAAGGCCGCGCTCGACGCGCTGACCGAGGGCGCGAAGAACGACGGCAACCTGCTCGCGTTGTCGATCGAAGCGTCACGCGCCCGCGCGACGGTCGGCGAGATCTCCGACGCGCTCGAGGTCGTGTTCGGTCGCTACCGCGCGAACATCCGTACGATCTCGGGCGTGTACGGCGGCGCGTACTCCGACGACGAGGAATTCCAGCGGATCCGCAAAGAGGTCGAGGCGTTCGCGACCGAGGAGGGCCGCCGCCCGCGCATTCTCGTGGCCAAGCTCGGCCAGGACGGTCACGACCGCGGCGCCAAGGTCATCGCGTCCGCGTTCGCCGACCTCGGTTTCGACGTCGATATCGGGCCGCTGTTCCAGACGCCCGAGGAAGCGGCGCGTGAGGCGATCGAGGACGACGTGCACGTGGTCGGGATCTCGAGCCAGGCCGCCGGGCACAAGACCCTGGTGCCCCAGCTCATCGACGCGCTGCGGGCCGAGGGCGCGAACGAGATCGTCGTGGTGGTCGGCGGCGTCATCCCCGCGTCCGACTACGACGTTCCTGCACGACGCCGGTGTCGCCGCGATCTTCGGACCGGGCAGCAACATCCCGCACGCCGCCTCCGAGGTCCTGACGTTGATCCGGCGCAACCCGGCCGCGTGACGATCGCGATCCCGTGAGCGCACTCGCCGACGCGGTGCGCGCCGGCGACCGGCGATCGTTGGCGCGCGCGATCACGCTCGCGGAGTCGACCCGCGCTGATCATCGCGACGAGGCCGCCGCGCTCCTCGACGAGCTGATGCCCGCGACCGGTGGATCGACGCGCGTCGGGATCAGCGGCGCGCCCGGCGCGGGCAAGTCGACGTTCATCGAGGCGCTCGGTCTACACCTCGTCGGGGCCGGAAACGAGGTCGCGGTGCTGGCGGTCGACCCGTCGAGCACGCGCGGCGGCGGTTCGATCCTCGGCGACAAGACCCGCATGGAGCAGCTGTCGCGCGCGCCGAGCGCGTTCATCCGGCCGTCGCCGTCCAAGGGCACGCTCGGCGGGGTCGCGCGGCGCACACGGGAGGCGATGCTGCTCTGCGAGGCGGCGGGCTTCGACGTCGTGCTCATCGAGACGGTCGGCGTCGGTCAGTCCGAGGTCGCGGTGGCGGGGATGGTCGACGTGTTCACCCTCCTGCTCGCGCCCGGCGCGGGGACGAGCTCCAGGGGGTCAAGCGGGGGATCGTCGAGCTCGCCGATCTCGTCGTGGTGAACAAGGCCGACGGCGCGCTCGCCGACCTCGCCCGTCACACCGCCTCCGACTACGGGCACGCGCTCCATCTGTTGCGCCCGCGTACCGACGGTTGGTCGGCGCGGGTGCTGTCGTGCTCGGCCCTGCTCGGGGAGGGCATCGAGGCGGTGTGGGCGGTGGTAGAGGAGTACACGGCCGCGGCGCGCGAATCGGGTGGGCTGATGCGGCGGCGGGGCGAACAGGCCCGGGAATGGATGTGGTCGGAGGTGAGCGAGACGCTGCTCGAACGGCTCCGAGCGAATGACAGGGTGCAGGCGGACCTCGCCACGCTGGAAGCCGACGTCGTCACCGGCCGCACCTCGCCGACGGCCGCCGCGCGGCTCCTGCTCGATCGCTTCTCCGGCTGAGCCGGACGCGCGCCGCGCGTCCGGTCGGTCACCGCCCGCGCGACTTGACCGGGTTCAGCTGGCTTTGCGGACCGGGTGAGTCTGCTTCGGCTGGGGCGGACGGGCCTGGCGGAGCACCTCGCGGGCCTGGGCGACCCCGACGCGTCCGACCGAGCGCGTGCGCTCGTCGAGCTGCCAGTCGGGCCGGGGTGTGACCGATCCGCCGGGCAGCAACCGAAGCTGGTTCTCGCCGATCTCCTTGGTAGAAGTGCTCCGCTCACTCATGGTCCAAGTATCTCCCCCGGGTGTGACAACTACACCCGCTGACAGGCCCCAACGCCTGGGCTTAAGGTCCTGTTCCCCGATGCGTCGCCCTACCCTGGCCTGGTGACCATCATCGCTTCCGCTCCCGGCGATTCGCGGCCGGCCGCCGGTGATCCCGGCGTGTATCTCGACCATGCCGCGTCGACTCCGATGCGGCCGGAAGCGATCGCGGCAATGACCCCGTTCCTCGCCGAACACGCCGGCAACCCGTCGGGGACGCACGCCGCGTCGCGGGTCGCGAAGACCGCGCTCGAAGAGGCCCGCGAGACGGTCGCGGCGATCTGCGGTTGCCGCCCGGGCGAGGTCGTGTTCACCGGCGGCGGGAGCGAGGCCGACAACCTCGCGGTCAAGGGCGCGGCGTGGGCCGCCCGGGCGCGCGACGCCGCGCTCGACGGGGTCGTCACGAGCGGCATCGAGCACAAGGCCGTCCTCGGCGCGGCGGGGCGGCTCGAGCGCGAGGGCTTCCGGGTGGCGCAGGTCGCGGCCGGCCCCGACGGCACCGTCGACGTCGACGCGCTCGCCGGCACACTCGACCACCGGACCGCGGTCGTCTCGGTGATGCTCGTCAACAACGAGACCGGTGCCCGGCAGCCGGTCGACGAGATCGCGAGGCTCGTGCGCGAGCGCGCGCCACGTGCTGTCGTGCACACCGATGCCGTCCAGGCGCCGCAGTGGCTCGATCTCGCCCCGCTCACCGCCGATGTCGCGTTGGTCGCGCTCTCGGGCCACAAGTTCGGCGGGCCCAAGGGCGTCGGCGCCCTGATCGTCCGGGACGGGACCGAGCTCGTCCCGCTCATCGAGGGTGGTGGCCACGAGCAGGGGCGCCGCGCGGGCACGCAGAACGTCGCCGGGATCGTCGCGTTCGCCACCGCACTGCGCATCACCCACGAGCGCCGGGCCGAGGAGACGGCCCGCATCGCGGTGCTGCGCGACGACCTCGAACGCGCGCTCGCGGCCGACGTTGCCGGCTTCGCCGTCAACGGCGCCGGGGCGACCCGGGTCGCCGGGCTGCTGCACTGCTCGTTCGAGGGGGTCGAGGCGGAGACCCTGCTGGTCGCGCTCGACCAGCACGGCGTCATGGCGGCGTCCGGGTCGGCCTGCAGCTCGGGCGCGATCGACCCGTCGCACGTGCTGCTCGCGATGGGGATGCCACGGACGCGCGCGCTCTCGTCGGTCCGCTTCTCCCTGGGCTACGCGTCGACCAGCGCCGACGTCGAGACCGCGCTGGTCGTCGTGGCCGAGGTGGTCGCGAAGCTGCGGGCGCGCGTGATGGCGCGCGTCATGGTCATGATGAGCGGCGGTGTCGACTCGTCGGTCGCGGCCGCGCTCCTGCACGAGCAGGGGCACGAGGTCACGGGGGTCACGCTCAAGCTTTGGGGCGGTGAGAGCGACAGCGGGTGCTGCAGCGTCTCCGACGTCGAGGACGCCCGCCGCGTCGCCGCGCAGATCGGCATCCCGCACTACGTGTTCAACTTCGCCGACGCGTTCGACAACGACGTGGTCGAGCCGTACGTGCGCGCGTACGCGACCGGGGAGACGCCCAACCCGTGCGTGGAATGCAACCGCACGATGAAGTTCGGGCGCGTCCTGGAACGGGCGCGCCTGCTCGACTTCGACTTCGTCGCGACGGGCCATCACGCCCGCATCGTCGCGACCGGCACCGGGCCGGCGCTCGCCCGCGCCGTCGATCCGGCCAAGGACCAGTCGTACGTGCTCTACATGCTCGGCCCGGACGAGCTCGCGCGGGTGCTGTTCCCGGTCGGCGAGCTGACGAAGGCGGCGGTGCGCGAGCGCGCCCGCGCGCTCGGGCTGCGGACCGCGGACGAAGCGCGAGAGCATGGACGTCTGCTTCATCACGCGTGGCGGCCGCGAGGAGTTTCTCGGGGCGCGCATCCGCGGCGGGGCGGCGACATCATCGACGAAGCGGGTGCGGTCGTCGGGGTGCACGACGGCGTCGACGCGTTCACGATCGGCCAGCGCCGCGGCCTGGGCGTCGCGGTCGGCGAACGCCGCTACGTCACCGACATCGCGGCCGCGACCGGCACGGTGACCGTCGGCACCCGCGACGCGTTGCTCCGCGACCGCCTCGTGCTCCGCGCCGTCGTGCGTACGCGCGAGCTGCCGCCCGAGCTGCTCGTGCAGTTCCGCGCGCACGGCTCGCCCGTTCCGGCGGTGCTCGACGCCGACACCCTCGTCTTCGCGGCTCCGCAGCCGAGGATCGCGCCCGGGCAGGTCGTGGCGTTCTACGACGGCGACGTGTGCTGCGGCGGAGGAATCGTCGCGGAGTGACCCGCGGTCACGCGTTGATGCGACGCGTGCGGGCCTGCGCGATCGCGGTGTCGGCGCGCACCACTGCCACTGCGATCAGTTGCGTCGCGACGATCTCGGCGCCGGCCCGGCCTCGACGCCGGCCGAACTCCACGGGCTCCGACAGCTCGATCCGCACGCTGCCGGCGAGGGTGCTCGACCGGAGATCGAGCGCGCGGGCAGGAAACGCGGTGGAGGCGGTTCGGCGCAGCGACACGATGAGCTCGCGGCGCACGAGCACGGGTTCGGTCAGCGTGAGCGGGTCGGCGATCGCGATGCCGGCGGGCACGAGCACGAACCAGCGGCACGACATCGGGTGCAGCGCGCGCACGACGATCGCGGCCAGCGGGATCCCGACCACGGTGGCGAGCGCGCCGGTCGCGTAGCGCCCGTCCGCGAGCAGGAGCGGACCGGTCGCCGCGCCGAGTCCGGCGAGCGCGACGGCGACCGGCAGCGGACCGAGCAGCAAGGGCATCGGCACGCGCAACATGAACCGTTGCTCGTCGCCGTACGCCAGCGCGTTCGCGGTGGCGTTCGCGACGGGCGCCGACAACGCGAGTACTGCGGCAATTCCGCTACCCGCGAGCGCAAGAGCGGCCGATGCCGCGCCGGTCGAGGTCGACGAGAGCACCACGCACACGAACCCGCACGGCGCGACGATGCGCAACAGCGTGAGTCCCCACGGACGCGGCGCGAACAGCGCGACCAGTCCGGCTGCCCAGACCGCCCACAACAGAACCGCGGCGACGCGTCGCGGGCGCGGTCGACCAGCCGACAGTCGCGTCACCGAACGCGGTCCCCGCGGTCACGGGGAGGAGCGCCCAGACAACGCGCGTGCACCACAGCCAGATCAACGTGCACTCCGCTTCGTCGAGTGTGCCGGCGTCGATCTATCCTACGAATCTTCATGGCTCAACCACTGCTCGGCGGGGCGATCTGCGCGGGTACGGCCACGGCGATCGGGAGTCTTCCCCACCGCGACGCGCACGCCGCGGCCGCGTTGACGCTGCGATGCCTGCCCGAGCTCCCGGCCGTGCCGCAGCTGCCGCTCCGTTCGCGGCGCGAAGGCGTCGTCGCGCAATGGGCGCGCGGCCGTGCCCGGGGTGGTCGTGCACGACGACGGCGCGATCGAGCTGACCGCCGATCTCGACCCCGCCGGAGCGGCTGACGACGCGGTTCGACGACGAGACCCACGGCGGCCTCCTGGCCTTCCTCGACGTCGCCGTGCAGCAGCCGCGCCCGCCGAAGCACGTCAAGGTGCAGGTGGCGGGCCCGCTCACACTCGGCGTCGCCTTGGTCGACGCCGGGATGGATGCCGCGCACGCGTTCCCGCTCGGCGCACGCGTCGCGCGCGCCTGGGCCGCGGCGCTCGCCGAGCTCATCTCGTCGCGACTGCCCGATGCCGGTCTGGTGTGCTTCTTCGACGAGCCCGCGCTCGTGTGCTGGCGCGACGCCGAAGGACCGATCGATCGTGAGGTCGCGACCGACCTGCTCTCGAGCGCGCTCGCCGCGTGCACCGGAGTGTCCGGCGTGCACGTGTGCGGGCACGGCGATCTCCGGCTCGCGCTCGACGCCGGTCCGCAGGTGGCGCACTTCGACGTCGCCGCGCTCGACCTCGACGACGCGACCGCGCTGTCGCGGTTCCTCGACGGCGGCGGCTGGATCGCGTGGGGCGCCATCCCGACGCACCGTCCGGTCGGGGAGCACCCGCAGCCGTTGTGGAAGGCGCTGCTCGACGCGTGGTGCGAGCTGACCCGGCGCGGCTGCGATCCCGTCCAGCTGCGCGGGCAGGCGTTGGTCGCTCCGGCCTGTGGTCTCGCGGGACACGGCGTGAGCCAGGCCGAGCGCGCGATGTTGCTCGCCCGCGAGATCGGCGACCGCGTGCACGACCAGGCGGCCGCGACCAAGCTCGCCGTCGGCGCGTAGATTTCGGGCGTGGCCGACGCGCAAGCCCGACGATCACGAGCCCGACGACGAGACCGTCGCAGCCGCGTCGCGCGAGCTGCGCGAGATCATCGAGTACCACAACGAGCGGTACTTCGGGCAGGACGAACCCGAGGTCGCCGATGCCGAGTTCGACGCGCTCGTCCGGGAGCTGCGCGAGCTCGAGGCGAAGTTCCCGTCACTCGTCACGCCCGGAATCGCCGACGCAGCGGCCCGGCGGTCGGCCCGCGTCGACGTTCGCGCCGGTCGTCCACCGCGTCCGGATGCTGTCGCTCGACAACGCGTTCTCCCGGGAGGAGCTCGACGCGTGGGGCGTGCGGATCCAGCGGCTCATCACCGAGCCGATCCGCTTCGTCGCGGAACCGAAGCTCGACGGCCTGGCGATCTCGTTGCAGTACGTCGACGGGCAGTTCACCGTCGGCGCGACGCGCGGCGACGGCATCACCGGCGAGGACGTCACCGAGAACCTGCGCACGATCGGTGCGGTGCCGAAGAAGCTCGACGGCAAGGCCAAGGACATCCCGGCGTTGCTCGAGGTGCGGGGCGAGGTGTTCATGCCGCTCGCGGCGTTCGACGCATTGAACAAGCGTCAGGGCGAGGCGGGCGAGCGCCTGTTCACGAGCCCCCGCAACGCGGCCGCGGGCAGCTTGCGGCAGAAGGATCCCGGCGTCACCGCGACGCGCGACCTCACGCTCTACGCGTACGAACTGGGCGTGCAGGAAGGCGGACCGCGCCTGCGCTCGCACCAGGAGACGCTCGCGTGGATCCGCACGCTCGGGTTCCCCGTGAACGAGCACATCGAGGCGATCGACGACATCGAAGGCGTGTTCGCGTTCTGCGAGCGGATGGAGAGCCAACCGCCACTCGCTCGGCTACGAGATCGACGGCGTGGTGGTCAAGGTCGACGACCTCGGCCAGCGCGCGGAGATGGGGTTCACGTCGCGCGCGCCGCGCTGGGCCATCGCGTACAAGTTCCCGCCGGAAGAGAAGACCACGATCCTGCGCGACATCATGGTGAGCATCGGCCGGACCGGCCGCGCCACCCCGTTTGCGGTGCTGGAACCCGTATTCGTCGGCGGCGCCCACGTCGGCATGGCGACGCTGCACAACGAGGACGACGTCGCCCGCAAGGATGTCCGGCCCGGTGACACCGTCATCGTCCGGCGGGCCGGCGACGTGATCCCCGAGGTCGTCGGGCCGGTGCTCGCGAAACGGCCGGCGAAGACCAAGCCGTGGAAGTTCCCGGCGAAGTGTCCCGAGTGCGGGAAGCCGCTCGTGCGCGTCGAGGGCGAGGCGAACCAACATTGCGTCAACGTCGACTGCCCGGCGCAGCGTGTGCAGCGTCTCGTGCACTGGGCCGGGCGCGGCGCGATGGACATCGAGGGCATGGGCGAGGAACGCGTCCGCCAGTTCGTCGAGGCGGGCTTTCTCGAGGACGCGGCCGACATCTACGCACTGACCGTCGAGCGGCTCGTCACCCTCGACCGGATCGGCGAGCGCTCCGCGCAGATGCTCGTCGAAGGCGCCGAGGTGTCGAAGGCACAGCCGCTGTGGCGCGTCGTGGTCGGGCTCGGCATCAACCACGTCGGGCCGACCGCGGCCCAGGCGTTGGCGCGCGCGTTCGACGACCTCGACACGATCATGGCGGCCGGCGTCGACGCACTCACCGCGATCGACGGCGTCGGCCCGACGATCGCGCAGAGCATCGGGACGTGGTTCTCGATCGACCGCAACCGGAGGCTCGTGCAGCGACTGCGCGACGCGGGCGTCAACTTCGAGGGCGAGCGCGGTCAAGCAGCGCGAAGCCGTCGACGCGTCGTTCGCGGGCCTCACGTTCGTGCTGACCGGCTCGCTCGAGCAGCGCACGCGCGACGAGGCGGCCGAGGAGATCGCGTTGCGGGGCGGGAAGGTCACGTCGAGCGTGTCGAAGAAGACGAGCTACGTCGTGGCGGGGGAGAGCCCGGGTTCGAAGCTCGCCAAGGCCGAAGAGCTCGGCGTGACGGTGCTGGACGGCACCGCCTTCGAGGCATTGCTCGCCGGCGGTCAGCCGACGTTGAACGACCAGGTATAGCTACGGAGCTGATGCTTCGCCCTGGCGGCCTCGGCGGTCGCGATCGTGCTCGGCCACCACTCGAGCACGGCGGTGTGGCCGCCCTTGGTGAACTCGCGGATGTCCTTGCCCGGGCCCGGGTCGAACGCGATCGTGCCGAGGCCGGCGTCGCTCGTGATCTGGTCCTGCGGGATCGGTTTCCCGTCGATCGAGAGCTGTCCGGTGAGGTTCGCGCGCGCAGCTGCGCGCCGACCTCGCCCTGCGGGAGCAGCTGGTCGCTCTCGTTCGGCTCGAGCGTGACGATCTCGGGGTTGCGCTGGATCGTGGCGGGCCCGTTCACTTGCGAACGACCGCCCCAGATGAGCACGTTCACGGCCACCAACAAGATCCCGGCCACGATGGCGACACGAACCGGATTCTGGGGTCGGGTGAGCGACACGCCCCCGACGGTACCGTCGCCGGGGCGCCGTTCCGGGAACGGGCTGACCGGCTCGTGACGCCGGTCGCGCGCACCCTGCCACTACCGTTGAAGCCATGGCCGGCAGTGCGGTGAGCGACCTTGCGGGCCGTGTTCTCGCGGGCCGGTACCTGCTGCACGGCGCGGTCGGGACGGGCGCGAGCGGCCGGGTCTACGTCGCCGAGGACACCCGGCTGAAGCGCAAGGTCGCGGTCAAGGTGCTGCACGCGGCCCTCGCCGAGGACGCCGCGTTCCTCCGCCGGTTCCGGGCCGAAGCGCAGCTGGCCGCGTCGCTGCACCACCCGCACATCGTGACGGTGCACGACTGGGGCGACGACGACGTCCCGTTCATGGTGCTCGAGCTGCTCGAGGGCGGGTCGCTGCGTTCGATGCTCGACCAGGAGACGTTCCTGACCGTGCCGCAGGCGGCGCGCGTCGGCCGCGACGTCGCGTCGGCGCTCGAGTACGCGCACGCGCGCGGCGTGCTCCACCGCGACATCAAGCCCGCCAACCTGTTGTTCGACGAGCACGGCATCGTGCGCGTCGCCGACTTCGGTCTGGCTCGGGCGCTCGCCGAGGCGAGCTGGACCGAGCCTGCGGGCGCGGTGTTCGGCACCGCGCGGTACGCGTCGCCCGAGCAGGCGAAGGGCCTGCAGCTCGATGCCCGCTCCGATCTGTACTCGCTCGCGCTCGTGATCGTGGAGAGCGTGACCGGACGCCTGCCGTTCGCCGCCGACACGACGCTCGGCATGCTCACCGCGCGCACGATCGAACCGATCGCCGCGGGTGAGGAGCTCGGGCCGCTCGAGTCGGTCATCGACCGCGTCGGCGCCATCGACCCGAACGACCGGTATCCCGACGCGGCCACCATGCGCCAGGCCATCTCCGACGCGGCCGACACGCTCCCGCCGCCCGGACCGCTCCTGCTCGCGGGCATGGTCGACAAGGCCGACCCGCATCCCACGCGTGCGGTACCCGAACGCGCCGCGCCGTTCTTCGACCAGGACGCGGTCGACACCGCCGCCGCGCCGACGGCGAAGACGAAGCCGAAGAAGGTCAAGGCCGAGACCGACGCGGAGGCCCGACCCCGCGCGGTGGGCGAACGGCGCCTCGTGCCCTGGATCGTGGCGATCGTCCTGATCCTCGTCGTCGCGCTGGCCGCCGCCGCGCTGGCGCAGGTCGGCAGCGGCAACTCGCAGTCGGTGCCGGGTCTGCGGGGCCTGACGCTCGCGCAGGCGACCGCGGCCGCGAAGGCGCAGGGCTTCGACGTCTCGACCTCGACCCAGGCCGCGCCCGATCCGGCCGGCACCATCATTCGCCAGAGCCCGGCCGCCGGGGGCTTCACCGGTTCGCACCAGGTCCGGCTCGTGGTGTCGAGCGGCCCCGCCGACGTGACGGTGCCGAGCATCGTCGGGGCCCCGTGGGCGACGGCCAAGACCCAGCTCGACACGGCGGGACTCATCTACCCGGCGACACCGCCGACCGCGCCGAACGAGTTGATCCCAAGGGCAGCGTCGTCTCGGTCGACCCGGGCCAGGGCGTCAAGGTGCCGCCGGACCAGGCCGTCAAGATCGTGCTCAGCTCGGGCCACGCACCGGTGCAGGTTCCCGACGTCACCGGGTTCCTCTTCGCCGCGGCCTCGCAGGCGCTCACGAACAAGCACTTCAAGATCAAGCGCGTGCCCGGACGAGTTCTCGTCGACGGTATCGAGCGGGCGAGTGATCCGCACCGGGCCAGTGGCGGGCAAGGACGCGCCGTACGGCTCGACGGTCGGCGTGGTCGTCTCGAAGGGTCCTGACTACGTGACCGTCCCCGACGTGAGATTCGAGACGTTCACGCAGGCCAAAGCCGACCTGGTCGCCCACGGCCTCACCAACGGCGCGCTCCACCGCTTCAACTCGGACAGCAGCGTCGTCGTGAGCCAGGACCCGCAGGGCGGCCGGCTCGTACGCGGCTCCTCGGTCGATCTCACCTTCAACCCGCGCACGGGTTGAGCCCGGGCGGCGCCGGCTGCCTACGATCGGCTCCTCTATTCGACAAGGAGCCACACATGGGTGCACTCGACGGACGGGTCGCGATCATCACCGGAGCGGGCCGGGGCCTCGGGCGCGAGCATGCGCTGCTCTTCGCGAGCGAGGGCGCCAAGGTCGTCGTCAACGACCTGGGCGGCGACATGCACGGCGAGGGTGGCGACCCGAGCGCGGCGATGCAGGTCGTCGAGGAGATCAAGGCCGCCGGCGGCGAAGCGGTCGTCAACGGCGAGAACGTCGCCGACTGGGAGGGTGCCAAGCGCCTCGTGCAACAGGCCGTCGACGCGTTCGGCGATCTGCACGTGCTCGTCAACAACGCGGGCATCCTGCGCGACCGCGTGATCATCAACATGACGGAGTCCGAGTGGGACGCGGTGATCACCGTCCACCTGAAGGGTCATTTCGCGCCGACGCACCACGCGGCCGTCTACTGGCGCGAGCAGACCAAGGCAGGCAAGGAGGTGAACGCGTCGATCATCCACACCACGTCGACGTCGGGGCTCTTCTCGAATCCCGGCCAGGCGAACTACGACGCGGCGAAGAGCGGGATCGCGACGCTCTCGCAGGTGTGCGCGAAGGAGCTCGTGCGCTACGGCGTGCGGTCGAACGCGATCGCGCCCGGCGCGCGCACTCGGCTGACGGAGGCGACGCCCGGGCTCGGCGACGCGGTGAAGGCCCCCGAGGAGGGGTTCGACGTGTGGCACCCTGGCAACGTCTCGCCGTTCGTCGCGTACCTCGCGACCGCGGGCTGCACGATCACGGGCGAGTGCTTCATGGTCCAGGGCGGCAAGGTACAGCGCGCGCAGTCGTGGAAGGCCGCCGAGACCATCGACAAGAACGAGCGCTGGACGGTGGAGCAGCTCGCGGCCGAGGCCGCGAGCCTGGTCCCCCCGAAGAAGTAAGCCGCGCGGCTTCGCGTTACTCGGTGATCTCCTGCAGCGCGGCCGTGAGGGTCGCGTTGGCGCCGCCGCCACCCTGCATCATGAGCTTGGTCATGTCGCCCTGCACGCGCACCTTGCCGGCCATGAAGGCCTGCATGCCGGCCTGCTGATCGCCGGACACGAACACCGAGCGCGCGGTGTCGATGTCGGTGGCCATGGTGAGGTCGGCACCGTCGGTGACGCCCTTGCCGAACAGCACCTCGCCGCCCTTGGCGCCCATGAAGAACTTGACGATGTCGTCGCCGCTCGCCGACCTCGAGGTTCATGACGAGGTTCGCGGGCGGGACTTCGGGCTGGTGCTCCCGGATGAGCTTCTCGGCCGCATCGAACCAGGGGTCGGAGAGAAACGCGAATTTGTCGGGCACGGGTGCCTCCTCGATCACGGCCGAACGGGCCTCGGCGCTTGCCGGGCCGGGATCGTAGCTGAGGGTCGGGCGGTCGGGCCTCTACGCTGAGTACGTGGCCGCTACGACCAGGCTCGAACGCATCGCCGAGCACGAGCGCAACGCGAAGTGGAAGAACCCGCCGCTGCGCATCGAGATGTCGGAGTGCATCAACTGCGACGCCTGCCTGCGCCACTGCCCGTCGCAGTTCGGCGCGATCTTCAACCACGGCGCCGACGTCGTGATCGTCCCCGAGCTGTGCAGCGGCTGCGACAAGTGCCTCCCCGCGTGCCCGGTCGACTGCATCTACCCCGACCCGGAATGGAGTCCGGCGCCGGACGAATGGTGGAAGCTGCCGCTCAGCCGGCTCGACCCCTACAAGTAGCCTCCCGTCGATGGCCGAACGGATCACACGCGCCGAGGTGGAGCACGTCGCCCAGCTCGCCCGGCTGGCGCTCGCCGAGCAGGAGATCGTGTCGCTCACCGAGGAGCTCGGGGCGATCCTGGATCACGCCGCGCAGGTCTCCGCGCTCGACACCAGCGAGGTGCCGCCCACCGCGCACCCCTTGCCGCTCGTCAACGTGTTCCGCGCCGACGCAGTTCGCCCGGGGGTTCCGCGCGACGAGGTGCTCGCCGCCGCGCCCGAGGCGCAGGAGCACCGGTTCCGGGTCCCGCGCATCCTCGGGGAGGAGCCGTGAGCGCCCGCGCCATCGCGGCCGACGTCCGTCGGGGCGCGCGATCGGCGCGCGACGTGGTGGAGGAACACCTCGGCGTCGTCGCGGCGCGCGAGACCGACATCCATGCCTTCAACCTCGTGCTCGCCGACGCGGCGCGGGCCGCGGCCGACGAGATCGACGCCGCGGTCGCGCGGGGCGACGATCCCGGTCCGCTCGCAGGGGTGCCCCTCGCGCTCAAGGACAACATGTGCACCCGCGGCGTCGACACGACGTGCTCGTCGCGGATCCTCGAGGGCTGGCGTCCTCCGTACGACGCGACGGTGGTGCAGCGCGTCCGTGCGGCCGGTGCGATCGTCGTCGGCAAGACGAATCTCGACGAGTTCGCGATGGGTTCCTCTACGGAGAACTCGGCGTTCGGTCCGACCCGCAACCCGCTCGACCTCACCCGGGTTCCGGGCGGATCGAGCGGAGGGTCCGCGGCCGCGGTCGCGGCCGGCTTCGCGCCGCTCGCGCTCGGTTCCGATACCGGGGGGTCGATCCGGCAGCCCGCGGCGCTCTGCGGGGTCGTGGGCGTGAAGCCGACGTACGGCCTCGTGTCGCGGTACGGGCTCATCGCGTTCGCGTCGTCGCTCGACCAGATCGGGCCGTTCGCGGCCACGGTGGAGGATGCCGCGCTCCTGCTCGAAGCGATCAGCGGCCACGACGAGTGTGACTCCACGTCGATCGCCGGGCCCGCGCCTGCGCTGGTGGCCGGCCTCGACGACGGTGTGTCGGGCCTGCGCGTCGGCATCGTCGACGAGATGACCCAGATCGACGGCATCGAGCCGCGCGTGCGCGCCGCGGTGCTCGACGCGGCCGCGGCGTTGGAAGCGGCGGGGGCCAAGGTCGACGCGGTCTCGGTGCCGTCGGCCACGTACGGCATCTCCGCCTACTACCTCATCGCGCCGGCCGAAGCGTCGTCGAACCTCGCGCGCTACGACGGCGTTCGGTACGGACTGCGCGTCGGCGCCGACGACGTCGCGCACATGAACTCGGCGACGCGCGAGGCCGGCTTCGGGCGCGAGGTGAAGCGGCGCATCATGCTCGGCACCTATGCCCTTTCGGCGGGCTACTACGACGCGTACTACGGCCAGGCGCAGAAGGTCCGCACGCTCATCCTGCGCGACTTCGAGCGGGTGTACGAGCAGTTCGACGTGCTGATCTCCGCGACCTCGCCGACGGTCGCGTTCGAGCTCGGCGCCAAGACCGCCGACCCGCTCGCGATGTACCTGTGCGACGTTTGCACCGTCGCGTCGAACCTGTCGGGACATCCGGCGATGTCGGTGCCGTTCGGCACGGGCGAGGCCGGTCTCCCGGTCGGCGTGCAGGTGTTGGCGCCCGCGCTCGGCGAGGCGACGATGTTCCGTGTGGCGCGCGCTATCGAGCAGGCGGCCGGCAGAACGCAGCCGTGATCTTGTTGAACGTGTCGGCCGATTCCCACTGGAGGAAGTGACCGGCGTTCGGCACGAACAACGGGCCGGTGGCGTCGACGCACGCGGCCGCGGCCTTCCACGGGAACGACGGCAGCACCACGTGGTCGTCGGGCCCGTACAGCACGAGCGTCGGCACCGGCGTGCGTTCGAACAGGCGCGGCACGTCTTCCATCGGCCGCTTGCCGGTGGTCTGCTCGTAGACGCCCCAGCTCGCGCGGAGCTTGGCGGCGTCGGCGTAGGGCTCGGTGTGGAAGGCGACGTCGTCGGCCGTGAACGCGTTCGGCGTACCCCACAGCCGGTGGCCGTACATGTCCGCGACGTAGCGCCGCCGGCGCTCGGGCGTGTCGAGCTCGGCGAGCAGACCCTCGGGGTCGTTGCCCTGGCGCACGAAGTAGTCGGACTGCGCCCGGCGCTCGCGGACGTCGTCGGGCGGGAGCCCCGCGGCCGCGTAGACCTCGTCCAACGGCGGCGGCACCGTGTTGAACAGCACCTGGTGTGTGACGAACCCGGGATACCGGAGCCCGAGGTCGAAGAGCACGACCCCGCCCACGTCGCCGCCGGCGACCGCACTGTGCTCGTGCCCGAGCACGTCGTGGACCAGGGTGTAGGAGTCGATCGAGTAAGCGGCGATGTCGTAGAAGTCGTCGGGCGCGAGGCTCGAATCACCGTGACCCCGGAAGTCCGGCGCGATCACCTCGAACCCGGCCGCCGCGAGCGCGGCGATGTTGCGCCACCAGATGCGCTTGGTCTCGGGATATCCGTGGAGGAGCAGGAGTGGCGTGCCGCCGACGCCCTCGCGGACGTACGCGATCGTGACGTCGTTGCGCACGTGCGCGTGGTACACGGCGAAGTCGTTCGGGCTCGGCGCGCTCGTCATGTTGCCTAGTCTGGCATCGTGACCCAGACCACGACGGCCCCCGAGAGCGTCGAGTACGAGACCGTGATCGGGCTCGAAGTGCACTGCGAGCTCGCGACCGCCAGCAAGATGTTCTGCGGCTGCCCGAACGAGTTCGGCGACGAACCGAACACCAACGTGTGCCCGGTCTGTCTGGGCCTGCCGGGTTCGCTGCCCGTGCTGAACGGCACGGCGGTGGAGTACGCCCTGCGGGTGGCCGAGGCGCTGCACCTGCAGGTGCCCGCGCGCTCGGTGTTCTCGCGCAAGAACTACTTCTATCCCGACATGCCGAAGGACTACCAGATCTCGCAGTACGACGAACCGATCACGACCGACGGCTGGCTCGACATCGACGGTGTGCGCGTCGGGATCACGCGCGCGCACCTCGAGGAGGACACGGGCAAGTCGCAACACGTCGGGGTCGGCGGTCGCATCCACGACGCCGACTACTCGCTCGTCGACTACAACCGGGCGGGCGTCCCGCTGCTCGAGATCGTGTCCGAACCCGATATCCGCTCCGCGGAGCAGGCGAAGCGCTACGTCGAGGAGCTGCGCGCGACGTTGCTGGCCGTCGGTGTCTCCGACGTGAAGATGGAGGAAGGATCGCTGCGCATCGACGCCAACGTGTCGGTGCGCGCGCCGCGCGCGTCGGAGTTCGGGACGCGCGCGGAGATCAAGAACCTCAACTCGTTGCGGTCGCTGTTGCGCGCGATCGACTACGAGGCTTCGCGACAGTGGGCCCTCACAAGAGCCGGCGAGAAGGTCGTGCAGGAGACGCGCCACTGGGACGAGGAGCAGGGCCGCACGATCTCCGGCCGTTCCAAGGAGGAGGCGCACGACTACCGGTACTTCCCCGAGCCCGACCTCGTGCCGGTCGAGCCGACGCAGGAGATGCGCGACCGCGTGCGCGCCACGATGCCCGAGCTGCCGGCCGCGCAGCGGGCGCGCTTCGTGGAGCAGTGGGGGATCACCGCGGAGGACGCACGCGTGCTCGTCGACGTGCCCGGCCTGGCCGACTACGCGGAGCGTGCCGTCGCGGCGCTGCCGGCCGACGGCGGTTCGCCCAAGGATGTCGTCAACTGGGTGCGGCAGGAAGTCTTGGCGTACGTGAACGAGTCCGGTCTGTCGCCCGCGGTGTTGTCGCCGGAGATGCTGGCCGAGCTCGTCGGGCTGGTCGGCGCCGGAACGATCTCACGGGCGCAGGCGAAGGACGTGCTGTCGGAGTCGCTGCGCGAGGAGAAATGGCCGCGCACGATCGTCGAGGAGCGCGGCCTGTCGCAGGTGAGCGACGAAGGCGCGATCGCCGAGGTCGTCGAGCGCGTGCTCGCCGCGAATCCCGGCGTCGCCGATGAGTACCGGTCCGGCGACGACGGCGCGCGCAAGAAGAAGCGCGGCTTCCTCATGGGCCAGATCATGCGCGAGCTCAAAGGTCAGGGCAACGCGCAGGTGATCAACCGGGTGCTCGACGAGCGGTTGTCGGGCTGACCGGAGCGCGATGGCTCGCGGGTGAGTAGCGATCCGACGGGCGGAGCTGTCGTCGCGGGTTCCGGTCACCGAGGTGCGGGTATCGCTGCTTCATTGGTGGTGGCCGCGGGGTCGGCGACCGCATCGTGGTGGCTCATCGGCAACCTGTCGGAGCACAGTCGCCCGCCGGAGGAGCTGGACTACGCGTACCGCGGCGCCGACCGTGCCGAGTTGGGTCGTCCCGACCTTCGGCGTCGTGGCGGTCGCCCTCCTCGCGCTGATCCTCGGGGCGCTGGTCGCCGGCGTCGCACGCCGATCGGTCGACCGGCGTTGGCTGCGCGTCGCGTTCGGCTCGGCGTTCGCGGGGTTCCTGTTCGCCGGGATCGGTCGCGTCGAGTCCGCCGGCGTCATCGGAGCCAACATCGGCGGCGGCTTGGCCGTGATCTTCGGGTTCCCGTTGGTGATCGCGATCGTCGCCGCATGCGTCCGCGACGTGGCTCGCATCTTCCGTTCGGCACGGTGACGTTGCGGGAGTAGACCGGGGCGTGTGGTCGAGGTCGTCGTGCTCGCGGACACGCACATCGTCGGTTCGGGTCACGGTCGTCTTCCCGACGCGGCGTGGGAGACGTTGCGCACCGCCGACGTGATCCTGCACGCGGGGGATGTCGTCGGTGCCGAGTTCCTGGAGGAGTTGCGCGCGCTGGCGCCCGTGCATGCGGTGCTCGGGAACAACGATCGGGCACTGGTCGATGTGCTCCCGGATGTGATCGAGTTGGAGCTCGGTGGTGTGAACCTGGCGATGATCCACGACAGCGGGCCGCGGCGCGGTCGTGAGGCGCGGATGTCCCGCCGGTTCCCCGCGGCGGCGCTGATCGTGTTCGGCCACAGTCACATCCCGTGGAACGCGCCGGGTGCCGGCGCCCAGCATCTGTTCAACCCGGGTTCCGCGACGCAACGCCGCGCGCAACCGCACCGAACGATCGGGATCCTGCACATCGCCGACGGCGCGTGTCGGAGTGAGATCGTCCCGCTGTAGTTGTCACACCTGTTCGTCAGGATGTGTGTATGGCGGTCACGGAGGACCAGCAACGTGCAGGGCTCGCGCTCCATGTTCGTGCGGGGCTCGCACTCGATGTTCGGGTGGCGGAGCGGTTGCTCGCGTCGGTCGTCGGAGAGCTGTCGCCTGACGATGTCCCGTTGCGTGACGCGAGTCGGGTGTGGGAGTCGTTCGATCGCGTCGAGCGGTTGGCCGCATCGGCGAAGACGTTGTTGGCGGCGCGGGTGGAGGAGTCGGGTGATTGGAAGCGGGCCGGGGCGCGGTCGGCTGCCGCGCATCTTGCGCGGTTGAGCGGGGCGGGTGTGCGCGCGGCGCGGCGGATGTTGGAGCATTCGCGCGATCTTGCGGGTTTGGCGGAGGTCGCGGCGGCGGTGCGCGCGGGTGGGTTGTCGGCGGGGCAGGTCGATGCGATCGTTCCGGCCGCGACGGCGGATCCGTCGGTGCAGGGTGATCTCGTCGGTCTTGCGGCGAGCACGAACCTGTACGAGTTGCGAGAGGCATGTCAGCGGACGCGCGCGAAGGCCGACCCCGATCCGGACGCGACTCACCGCAGGATCCACGCGAACCGGCGTCTGGGGACGCACGTCGACGGTGAGGGCGGCTGGAACCTCCGGGCCCGGGGCACCGTCGAAGCCGGCGCACGGTTGGAGACGGCGTTGCAGCCGATCATCGACCACCTCTTCGAGCAAGGACGGGTGCGGGGCCGCCGCGAACCGCGGGAGGCGTACGCGTTCGATGCCTTGGTCGCGCTCGCCGAACGCGATGTGAGCACCGGTGAGAAGAAGCGGTCGGTGCCGAAGCCGCGGTATCTGGCGTTGATGCATGTGCCGTTCGAGGCGTTGACGCGGGGTGCGGTCGAGGGCGAGGAGCTGTGTGAGATCGTGGGGGTGGGTCCGGTGCCGGTACGGATCGCCCGCGAGCTGTTGGGTGAATCGATCTTGAAGTTGGTGATCACCAAGGGGGTCGACGTCGCGAACGTGGTGCATCTGGGTCGGGGGCCGACCGCGGCGCAACGGATCGCGTTGCTGTGGTCGCAGCCGAAGTGCGCGAACGTGGCGTGTTCGAGCCGGTTCGTGCAACTCGATCACCGCGAGCCGTGGGCCGAGACGCACCGCACCGTGCTCGACAAGCTCAACCCGCTGTGCCCCCACGATCACGACCTCAAGACCTACGGCGGCTGGTCGCTCGTCGAAGGGAGCGGTCGCCGACCGTTCGTCCCACCTGACGATCCCCGCCACCCCCGAAACAAACCGCCGCCCTGACGGGCGCGGCCCCGGGTTCTCAGGACGCGGAGACGGATCGCTTCATCGCGGAGAGATACCGGCGCACCGCGTCGTCCTGTAGCCGATTGGCGATCGGGGAAAGTGCTCGGATGAACGCGCGCTCGGGGCGGGAGACGCCTTCGACGTCGAGTCGAACGTTCCCGGTCTCGTCTCGCACCACGAGGAACGACTCCTCGCCCTGCTCGGGATGGACGGAAAGCGTGCCGTACGCGAAGCCGAAGCGGTCGGGCTCATCCACGACGGCAACGATGCGACAGGTGGCGTCGACGAAGCCGAGCGGGAGAGGCGCGCTGAAGGCGAGGTTGGTGCCGGAGGCGAGGGGACCGTCGGCATCGAGCACGAGCCCGGCATCCCGGTGCATTCGCCACGACCTGAGCGTGTCGACCGCGAGGTCGAATGCGTGCGCGCCGGAGAGCGCTGTCGTCCAGTGCCGGCGAAGCATCCCCGGCGGGGTCACATCCCCGAGCGAGCAGCCGGCGGGCTCGTACGAGAAGGAGTCCGATGCCGCATGTCGGAGAAGTGCCGAGCGGTCTGCGGTCGTCGGCGGGCGCAGTCACACGCCCGAACGCCGAGGCGGTGACCGGGTCAGTTGCGGCGGTATTCGTCGGGCGGGCCGTCGCCGGTCGACGGGGACTGGGGCGTGGTCGGCGTGAGCATGATGCCGCGCAGGTGGGCGGCACTGATGCCGAGGGCGGCGCCGAGCGATTCGAGCACCCTGGTCTCCGACGGGGTGAGCGGGCCGTCGGCGGTGCCGATGCGGGCGACCTGCTCGATGAAGGTCTCCTTGCCCTGCGTGTTCAGGCCCTGGGCGAGGGGCACGAGGTACTCGGCGAGGTTCGACGGGTCGAGGGCTTCGAGGTCGTTGACGAGCCAGGTGTCGTCGTAGCTCTCGGCGCCGGACTGGCGGGCCGCGGCGACGGCGGCGACGCGCGCGTTGTCGTTGGCGCGGTCGCCGGCGGCGAGCATCGAGACGGCCGCGATCCGCATCGCGCCGCGCAGGTTCTCACTGAACGACGCCGACGTGGGCGTGTTCAGCACCTCGGGCGAGTAGCGCGTGCCGCAGGTCGAGCACCTGACCTGTTCGCCGAGCGGCTTGCCCACCGGGAAGAGAGGGATGAAGAACAACGTGAACCAGCGCCGGATCTGCTGCAGCACGTACGAGCGGTCGGTGCCGCAGTGTGCGCAGAAGAACTCTCCGGTCGAGAGTGCCTTGGCCCGCGCCCGGAGTCCCCAGATCAGAATCATGACGGCGACGGTACTACCGGAAACCGTCGAGCACGCGCGCGACGCGCTCGGCACCGAGCTTCGCGGGGGTGTCGAACGAGACGCGTTGCACGAGGTCGCCGAAACGGTCGTGCAGGCGCGGGGCGATCTGCTCCGGTGTGCCCGACACGACGAACGTGTCGACGATCTCGTCGGTGATCATCGCGGCCATTGTCGGCCAATCGCCCGATTTGGACAGGCGGTTGAGCTCCGACTGCATGTCACCCCAGCCGTGGGCGTCGAGCACGCGCTTGTACGCGGGAGTCGAGCCGTAGAACGCGAGGCGGGGCCGCATCGCGTCGCGCCCCTTCGCGAGCTCTTCCTCGGTCTCGGCCACGATCACCATCGACGGGAACGCGATCTCGAGCGACGCCCGGTCGCGCCCGCTCTTGGCCAGCCCGCGCTCCAGCGCGGGCATCGTCGTCTCCCGCATGAACTTCTCGGTCGAGAACGGGTGGATCATGAAGCCGTCGGCCACCTCACCTGCGACCTCGGTCATGAGTGGGCCGACACCGCCCAGGAAGATGCGCGGCAGGCCATACGGGCTCGGGCCCGGACTGAAGAACGGCGTCATCAGCGTGTGCGTGTAGAAGTCGCCGCGGAAGTCGAGCTTGGCGCCTTCGTGCCAGCTCGCCCAGATCGCGCGAATGGCCAGCACCATCTCCCGCATGCGCGCCGCGGGCTTCGACCATTCCATCGAGAACCGCTTCTCGATGTGCGGCTTGATCTGCGTCCCGAGCCCGAGGTTGAAGCGGCCCCGCGACGCGAGCTGCAGGTCGTACGCGGTTTGGGCGAGCGTCATCGGATTTCGAGCGAACGCGATCACGACCGCGGTCGTGAGCTGCACGCGTTCGGTGTGCTCGGCCGCGAGGAGCAGCGGAAACATCGCATCGTGGGGACCCTCGAACGAGAAGATGCCGTCGTAGCCGGCCGCCTCGATGTCGCGCGCGGCTTCGGGCACGGCGTGCAGATCGGTGGTCGTTAATGCGGCGTCGACGAGCATGAGTGGTCCCTACGATTGGCGGATGGAGCACTTCGGGCCCGAAACCTACGGCGAGCGGGTCGCCGACGTCTACGACGAGTGGTACAAGCTCGTCGACACCGCGGCCGAGGTCGCGCTGTTGACCGAGCTCGCGGCGGGCGGGCGGGCGCTCGAGCTGGGCATCGGCACCGGCCGGATCGGGGTGCCGCTCTCGGCGAACGGTGTCGAGGTGCACGGCCTCGATGCGTCGCCCGCGATGATCGAGCAGATGCGCGCCAAGCCGGGTGGCGCCGCGATTCCCGTGGTGATCGGCGACATGGCCGACGTGCCGGTCGAGGGCGAGTTCGCGCTCGTGTACGTGGTGTTCAACACCTTCTTCCAGCTGTACTCGCAGGCGGCGCAGCTCCGGTGCTTCGCCAACGTCGCGCGGCGGTTGCGGCCGGGCGGCCGGTTCCTCGTGCACGCGTTCGTGCCCGACACCTCGCGCGTCGAGGCGGGCGAGCACCTCGCGGTGAAGGAGGCGTCGCTCGACCGGGTCCGCCTCGACGCGAGCGTGTTCGACGCGCTCGAACAACGTCTCGACACCACCCAGGTGCGCATCACCGAGCAGGGCATCCGGCTCGTACACGCCAAGCTCCGGTTCGCGTGGCCGCCGGAACTCGACCTCATGGCCGAGCTGGCCGGGCTCACGCTCGAACACCGCTGGTCGAGCTTCGACAAGCAGCCGTTCACCGGCGCGAGCGCGTTCGCGGTTTCCGTCTATCGCGGATGATCTGACCGGTGGCGTGCAGGCCGGGGATGCCCGTGACGCCGCCGCCGCCGTGGGTCGCGCTGCTCGCCTGGTACAGCCCCGCGATCGGCGTACGGAAGTCGGCATAGCCGGGCGCGGGACGCATGTGGAACATCTGGTCGGGCGAGAGCTCGCCGTGGAAGATGTTCCCACCGATCAGCCCGTACTCGTGTTCCATCTCGTACGGCCCGATCACCTGACGGTGCAGGATGGAATCGGTGAAGCCGGGCGCCACCGCGTCGACACGCGCGATGACCCGATCGGCGTACGCGTCGAGCGCGGCGCGGTCCGACTCGTTCGCGAACGTGTGCGGCACCCACTGCGTGAACATCGACACGACGTGTTTGCCTGCGGGCGCGAGGGTCGGGTCGAACACGCTCGGGATGCAGATGTCGGCGAAGGGCAGCTCGGCGGGCCGGCCCGCGACCGCGTCCTGGAACGCGCCTTCGATGTCGTCGAGCGATTCCGCGAGCACGATCGTGCCGCCGTGCACTTCGGGATCGAACCCGGGCTTGGCCGTGAACTCGGGCAACCGGTCGACGGCGACGTTGACCTTCACCGTGCCGCTGCGCGACCGCCAAGCCTCCAGGCGGGCGACGAAGTCGTCGGGGAGGTCTTTGCGGTCGAGATGCTCGAGGAACGTGATCTTCGGATGCGTCGCTGCGACCACCACGTCGGCACGGATCTCCTCGCCCGACTCCAACGTGACGCCGCGCACGCGTCCGTTGCGCACGTCGATGCGGGCCACCGCGGCGTCGGTGCGCACGGTCGCGCCGTTGGCGAGGGCGGCGTCGCGCAACGCCCGGCTGACCCCGCCCATCCCGCCCGCGGGGAAGCCCCACGAGCCGAGCTGGCCGTCGCCGACGTCGCCGACCTTGTGGTGTGCCATCACGTACGCGGTGCCGGCGCGAGCGGGGCCCGGCCCACGTGCCGATCACGCCGCTCACCGCGAGCACACCCTGCATCTGCGGCGACACGAAGTACTCGTCGAGCAGGTCGGCGATGCTCATCGTGAAGAGGCGGGTCACATCCGCGGTGCCGTCGACGCCGAGGCCGCGCAGCTTCCACGCGAGTTGCAGCTGCTCGACGAGGTCGCGTGGACGACGGGAGCCGACGTGCGGCGGGATCGTCGTGAGCAGCGGACCGAGCACGTCGGCGAGACTGCCGAGCCACGCGTCCCAACGCTCGAACGCGTCGGCATCCGGCTTGGAGAACCGCGCGATCTCGGCGTGGCGGCGCCCGGGATCGTCGTCGGGGATCTGCAAGGCGCGGCCGTCGCGGTACGGGACGAAGTAGCCATTCTGCGGGTAGACCTTGTAGCCGTGCTTCACGAGCTCGAGCTCCGACACGATCGTCGGCGGCATCAGGCTGACGACGTACGACAGCGACGTCACGTTGAAGTCGGGTCCCCACGGCTGCTCCGTGGTGGCCGCGCCCCCGACCTGTGATCGCCGTTCCAGCACGGTGACCCGCGCGCCCCGCCGGGCGAGCAGGCCGGCCGCGACGAGCCCGTTGTGTCCCCCGCCGACAACGACGACGTCGAACGTGTTGGTACCGGCGCTCACGTGACACTCACCGGCCGACTCGCGCAACGCGTTCGAGGAGCGGGCGCCACGACTCGAGCGGCGGCGGCTCGGCCGCGGGGTCCTTGGCGGCCTCGTCGAGCGCGGCGGAGCGCGAGGATCGACGCGAGATCGGGGTCGGCGGCGAGGCGCGAGATCTCGACCGTGCCCAGCGCGTCGCCCTGCACGTGCAACGTCTCGATGCTCCGGGCGCTCAAGCAGTCGCGGTACGCGGGATCGGTCGCGACGAGGTACCGCTTGGCGTCGACGTGTGCTCCGACGAGCCGGGCGACGCGCGGTCCGAGGAGCGGGGCGACGAGCGCGGCGCCTCGCCGCGCGTGATCGCCGTGGTCGTGCGGGAACGCGATGTCGGCGATGTCGTGCACCAGCCCCGCGACCGCGAGCTCCGGGTCGTCGGGATGCGACGCCTGCAGCCCGGCGCCGCACTGCAACGCGTGGGACCGACCGTCGATCCCGGGTTCGTCGAACACGCCGTCGCCCCGGGCGAGCAACGCGAGGAGATCGTCGACCGACTGCGGGCCCGTGCACGGCGTCATCCTCGCCGCACAACCGTGCGGACGAGCGAGCCGCCAGGCGAAGGCGAGGGAGCCATGTCAACCGTGCGGACGAGCGAGCCGCCAGGCGAAGGCGAGGGAGCCATGTCAACCGTGCGGACGAGCGAGCCGCCAGGCGAAGGCGAGGGAGCCATGTCAACCGTGCGGACGAGCGAGCCGCCAGGCGAAGGCGAGGGAGCCATGTCAACCGTGCGGACGAGCGAGCCGCCAGGCGAAGGCGAGGGAGCCATGTCATGCGAGCTGTGCTTCGATGTCGGCGATGAGCTCCTGCAGATGGAGCACCCGCCCGACGTTCGCCGCATGCGCCGCGCCGCCCGCCACCGCGACGAGGTCGGTGCGGATCTGCTCGGCCCGGGCGCGGTGGTCGACGGTCCGCGCGTCGTAGAACGCCACGCCCGTCGGTGAGTAGACCTCGACCTCGGTCCGGCCGGTGGCGGTCGCGGCCGTGCAGCACATCGACACGCTGCTCGTCGCGCCCGACTCGTGCGTGCAGTTGACCGAGACCCAGGCGAGCGGGTTGCCCACCGCGTCGACCGCCACGATCGGGCCGAGCCCGGCTTCGATCATGTCGAGGACGTGCGGGCCGATGTCGAGCACGGCGCCGCGCTCGAGCCGCCAGCCCTGGGCGAACGGGCCGCCCAGGAACGCGCCCGAGATGAAGCAGGCCCGACCGCCGACGGGCCGGATGCGCTCGACCTCGGCGAGGAAGTCGGGGAGCGCGGGATCGAAGCGGTAGGTGAGCATCACGAGCGCGCCCACGCCGGTTTCGCCGACGACGTCGGCGACGCTCCGCGCGGCGGCGACATCGGCGCCGAGGGGCTTTTCGAGCAGGAGCGTCTTGCCGGCGCGTGCGGCCCGCGCCGCGAGCTCGGGCTGCGCGTCGGGTGTTACCGCGATCGAGACTGCTTCGCAGGCGTCGAACAGCGCGTCGAGGTCGTCGAAGGCCGGGGCGTGGAGTGCTTCCCCCAGCTCCCGGGCGTGCGCGGCGGTGCGGGACCAGACCCCCGTGACGCGCGTCTGCGGTCCGGCGGCGAGAATCGGCCCGGTCATCATGCGGGCCCACGGACCCGCGCCGACCAGGCCAATCGCCAGGGGTTCGGTCACGGGCCCGACGCTACCCTTGCGCCCATGTCCGACATGAAGCCCCACGACATGAAGCCCCGCAGCCACGAAGTCACCGACGGCATGGAGCGCGCGCCCGCCCGGGCCATGCTGCGCGCCATCGGCATGACCGACGGCGACTGGGGCAAGGCGCAGGTCGGCGTCGCGTCGAGCTGGAACGAAGTCACGCCGTGCAACATGCCCCTCGACCGGCTCGCGAAGCGGGCCAAGCAGGGCGTGCGCGACGCCGGCGGCTTCCCGATCGAATTCGTCACGATCGCCGTCTCCGACGGCATCTCGATGGGCCACGAGGGCATGCGCGGCTCGCTCGTCTCGCGCGAGATCATCGCCGACTCGGTCGAGTGCGTGATGCACTCCGAGCGGCTCGACGCGCTCGTCACGTTCGCCGGCTGCGACAAGAGCCTGCCCGGCATGCTCATGGCCGCGGCCCGGCTCAACCTGCCGTCGGCGTTCCTCTACGGCGGCTCGATCCTGCCCGGCCACTACAAGGACCAGGCCCTCGACGTCGTGTCGGTGTTCGAAGCCGTCGGCGCGTGCGCGGCCGGCACCCTCACCGAGAACGAGCTGGGCGAGATCGAGCGGCGCGCGTGCCCGACCGAAGGGTCGTGCGCGGGGATGTTCACCGCCAACACGATGTCGTCGATCGCGGAGGCGATGGGCATGGCACTGCCGGGCTCGGCCGCGCCGCCCGCCGTCGACCGGCGCCGCGACGACTTCGCGTACGAGTCGGGCCGCGCGGTCATGCACCTGCTCGAGCTCGATCTCCGGCCGCGCCAGATCATGACCAAGGCCGCGTTCGAGAACGCGATCGCGATCACGATGGCGCTCGGCGGCTCGACCAACGCGGTGCTGCACCTCCTCGCGATCGCGAACGAGGCGCGCGTCGAGCTGGAGCTCGACGACTTCAACCGCATTGGCGCCCGCGTGCCGCATCTCGCCGACATGAAGCCGCACGGCAAGTACCACATGACCGACCTCGACCGCATCGGCGGCGTGCAGGTCGTGATGAAGGAGCTCCTCGACGCCGGGCTCCTGAACGGCGACTGCCTCACCGTGACCGGCAAGACGGTCGCCGAGAACCTCGACGACCTCGCGCCGCCCGGCCCCGACGGCGATGTCGTGCACCCGATCGCGAACCCCGTGCACGTGCAGGGCGGCATCGCGGTGCTGACCGGATCGCTCGCCCCGAAGGGCGCGGTCGTGAAGATCGCCGGCCTCGACCAGATGCGCTTCGAGGGCCGGGCCCGTGTGTTCGACGGCGAAGACCTCGCGATGGCGGCGATCATTGCCGGCCGTATCGAGCCCGGCGACGTCGTCGTCATCCGCTACGAGGGCCCGAAGGGCGGCCCGGGGATGCGGGAGATGCTCGCGGTGACCGGCGCGATGAAGGGCGCCGGACGGGGCGGCGACTGCGCCCTGATCACCGACGGGCGCTTCTCGGGCGGCACGCACGGGTTCTGCGTCGGGCATGTCGCGCCCGAAGCCGTCGACGGCGGACCGATCGCCTTCGTGGCCGAGGGCGATCGCATCGTGATCGACGCCGACGTGCACACGATCGACCTGCTCGTCGACGACGCCGAGATCGCGAAGCGCAAAGCGAACTGGAAGCTGCCCGAGCCCCGGTACACGAGCGGCTTCCTCGCCAAGTACGCGCGGCTCGCGCAGGGCGCGGAGACCGGCGCGATCACCAACATCTGACCGCGCCCGATCGCGTACCGCCTTCCCCGTGCCGGAGATCCTCGAAGTCGAAGCCGCGCGCAAGGTGCTCGCGGCGTGCGCGCTCGACCGGGAGATCGTCAAGGTGTACGCGCCCGACACGTGGTTCATGAAGCGGGGTACGACGGCGCCCGCGCTGCGGCACGCGCTCCTCGGGAACACGTTCACGGCCGCGCGCCGGCGGGGCAAGCAGATCGTCATGGACACGCGCGACCCCGGCGTGCATCTCGGGTTGCACCTCGGCATGAGCGGCCGGGTGCTCGTCGACGACCAGGAGGCCGGCGACCCGTTGCTCTACGCGAGCAACAAGCGGACGCCGAAGTGGCATCGGTTCGGCGTCCACTTCGCCGACGGCGGCGACTTCATGCTGCGCGATCCGCGCCGGCTCGGAGCGGTCGAGCTCGATCCCGACGAGAGCCGGCTCGGCCCCGACGCGCTGACGCTGGCGTACAAGGAGCTCGATCACGCGCTCGGCGTGCGCACCGCCCCGGTCAAGGCGGTGCTGATGGACCAGCACCGCATCGCCGGCCTCGGGAACCTGCTCGTCGACGAGTCGCTGTGGCGGGCGGGGATCGCTCCCAACCGTCCACCCGTCGACATCGACACCGAGCACCGCAAGATCCTGCACAAGGCGATCCGTGCTGCGCTGCGGACCCTGGACCGCCGGGGCGGATCGCACACCGGCGACATGCCGCGCGCGCTCGACGTCCCCTGCCCCCGGGACGGATCGCTCCTGCGCCGGGACACCGTCGGCGGCCGCACGACCTACTGGTGTCCCGTGCACCAGCGATGACCGGCGGTCCCGTCACTTGCGCGCACGCCCCGGATCTGGTGTTAGGATCGCCGGGATGTCCGCCGCCTACATTCTCGTAGTAATCACGTAGCGCTCCGGCACGCCGTCGCGCGCCGAGCGCTACCTCGCCCCTCGCCTCTGCGGGGGGTTTTTCATGTCCGGAATCGTCCGAAGAGGAAAACCATGAAGCTGACCGGAGCCCAGGCCCTCATCAAGAGTCTCGAGATGGAGCACGTGGAGGTCATGTTCGGCCTCCCCGGCGGAGCGATCCTGCCCGTCTACGACCCGCTCATCGACTCGTCGATCCGGCACATCCTCGTCCGGCACGAACAGGGTGCGGGGCACATGGCGAGCGGCTACGCGCACGCCACGGGCCGCCCCGGCGTCGCAATGGTCACGAGCGGGCCGGCCGCGACGAACATCGTCACGCCGCTGTGCGACGCCTACATGGACTCGATCCCCGTCGTGGTGATCACCGGGCAGGTGGCGTACTCCGTCATCGGCACCGACGCGTTCCAGGAGGCCGACACCGTCGGCATCACGATGCCGGTCACCAAGCACAACTGGCTGATCAGCGATGCCCAGGACATCCCCCGCGTCGTGCGGGAGGCGTTCCACGTCGCCACGACCGGTCGCCCAGGCCCGGTGCTCATCGACCTCCCCAAGGACGTCGCCAACACCCCGATGGAGTGGTACTGGCCCGAGAAGATCGACATGCCGGGCTACAAGCCCAACGTGAAGGGTCACCCGCGCCAGATCAAGGACGCGGCGAAGCTCATCAACGAGGCGACCCGGCCCGTCATCTACGCGGGCGGCGGCATCATGCTCGCCGAACGCGTCGAACGAGCTGCGCGCGCTGGCGGAGCTCACCGGCATCCCCGCCGTCACCACGCTGATGGGCCGGGGCGCGCTGCCCGACGAGCACCCGCTGTGCCTCGGCATGCCGGGCATGCACGGCAACTACACCGCGGTCACCGCGATGCAGAAGGCCGACCTGCTCATCACGCTCGGCGCGCGCTTCGACGACCGCGTCACCGGCAAGGTGTCGACGTTCGCGCCCGACGCCAAGGTCATCCACGTCGACATCGATCCCGCCGAGCTCGGCAAGGTGCGTTTCGCCGACGTGCCGATCGTCGGTGACGTGCGCACCGTCATCGAGGAGATGATCAAGGCACTGAAGTCGGAGCGGTCCAAGCAGGACCCCCCGGATCTCACGCCGTGGATGGCGACGCTCCACGACTGGCAGGAGCGCTACCCGCTCAAGTACAGGCAGGAGGAAGGCGGGCCGCTGAAGCCGCAGTTCGTCATCGAGCGCCTGCGCGACAACACGCCCGACGACTGCATCCTCGTGTCGCGGTGTGGGCCAGCACCAGATGTGGGCGAGCCAGCTCTGGAAGTTCAAGCAGCCGAACACATGGGTGAACTCGGGCGGTCTCGGCACGATGGGCTACGCGGTCCCCGCCGCGGTGGGCGCCAAGGTCGGCCGGCCCGACCGGATGGTGTGGGCCATCGACGGCGACGGCTGCTTCCAGATGACCGCGCAGGAGCTCGTGACCGCGGCGTCGGAGCGCATCCCGGTCAAGATCGCGATCCTGAACAACGCGTACCTCGGCATGGTCCGCCAATGGCAGGAGCTGTTCTACGAGGAGCGGTACAGCGAGGTCTATCTCTCGCCCGACCTGCCCGACTACGTGAAATGGGCGGAGGCGATGGGTTGCGTCGGCATGCGCGTCGACACCGCCGACGACGTCGTGCCGACGATCGAGAAGGCCAACGCGATCGACGACCGTCCGGTGGTCATCGACTTCCGCACCGACTGGCGCGAGAAGGTGTACCCGATGGTCGCCGCGGGTTCTTCGAACGACGACATCATCCTCGGCCCGGAATTCGGGGAGGGTCGGACGATGACGGTCGCCGTCCGTCCGCATCACATCCTCACGGTCACCGTCGAGAACAAACCGGGTGTGCTGTCGCGTGTCGCGGGGCTGTTCTCGCGGCGTGCGTTCAACATCGTCTCGTTGGCGGTCAGTCCGACCGACGACGAGCGGTTCTCGCGCATGACGATCGTCGTCGACGCGGAGTCGGCGCCGCTCGAGCAGGTGGTGAAGCAGCTCAACAAGCTGATCCCCGTGATCAAGATCACCGAGGTGCCGCCTTCCGAGGGTGTCGAGCGCGAGCTGATGCTCGTCATCGTCAAGGCCGCGGCCGAGACGCGCAGCCAGGTCACCGAGCTCACTGCGATCTTCGAGGCCAGGATCGTCGACGTGGGCTACGAAGCGATGACGATCATGGTCGTCGGCGAGCCCGAGCGGCTCGACGCGTTCAGCGATCTCGTCAAGCCGTTCGGCATCGTCGAGCTGCAACGCACCGGCCGCATCGCATTGCCGAAGCTCGCCCGGGAATCGACCCGGCTGCGCTCGGTGAAGTCCGCCCGCGCCTGATTTCCGTTTCCCGGAGGCATTGGCGACACTATTGCCGGTCTCTCGGAAGTCCGCAGCCCATACCAGGAGAGTTCGAACGATGCCCGCAAAGGTGTACTACGAGAACGACGCCGACCTCGGCCTGATCGCCGACAAGCTCGTCGCGATCCTCGGCTACGGCTCGCAGGGTCACGCGCACGCGCTGAACCTGAAGGACTCCGGCGTCGATGTCGTGGTCGGCCTGCGGGCCGGATCGAAGTCGAAGGCGAAGGCGGAGGCCGCGGGCCTGCGCGTGCTGCCGACGGCCGACGCGGTGCGCGAGGCCGACATCGTCATGGTGTTGCTGCCCGACACGGAGCAGAAGAAGGTGTACGAGGCCGACATCGCGCCGAACCTCGTCGACGGGAACTCGCTCGCGTTCGCGCACGGCTTCAACATCCACTTCGGTCAGATCGCGCCGCCGGCCGGTGTCGACGTCTGGATGATCGCGCCGAAGGGACCCGGTCACCTCGTGCGCCGCACCTACGAAGAGGGTGGCGGTGTCCCGTGCCTCGTCGCGGTGCACAACGACGCCACCGGCAAGGCCAAGGAGATCGCGCTCGCGTACGCAAAAGGCATCGGCGGCACGCGTGCCGGGGTGCTCGACACCACGTTCGAGGAAGAGACCGAGACGGACCTCTTCGGTGAGCAGGTCGTGCTCTGCGGCGGACTGGTCGAGCTCATCCGCAACGGCTACGAGACGCTCGTCGAGGCCGGGTACCAGCCCGAGAGCGCGTACTTCGAGACGCTGCACGAGGTGAAGCTCATCGTCGACCTCATCTACGAAGGTGGGATCGCGAACATGAACTACTCGATCAGCGACACGGCCGAGTACGGCGAGATGTCGCGCGGCCCGCGCATCGTCACACCGCAGACGAAGGCGGAGATGAAGAAGATCCTCGGCGAGATCCAGTCGGGCGAGTTCGCCCGCGAATGGATCGCCGAGAACGAGAACGGCCGCCCGAACTTCGACCGCATGCGCAAGGAGGCGGAGGCCCACCCGATCGAGAAGGTCGGTGCCGAGCTCCGGTCGATGATGCCGTGGATCTCCGCCGGCAAGAAGCGCGTCCAGGACGTGTCGGGCGGCTGACGCCCCCGGTCGGCCGCGATCGGTCAAAACGGACGGCAATTCCCCCGACCGGCCGTGATCATTGCGCGGACTGCTTGAGTCGGGGCGGATACGTACCGACTCGGATTGCGTGGAAAATCCGGGTGAGGCGCGTCTCGTTGCGCGCTCGGGCGCGATGTTGTTCGCGGGCGCAGGGTTTCTCGCGCTCGTCAATTCGTTCGCACTCAGCTCCCTCGACGCCGCCGGGGTCGACGTCACCCGGATGCGCGTCCTGTCGACACTCAGCGTTGCGTGCGCCGCGGTCACGCTGCGCGTGCACTGGCATCGCCTCACGCCGCGCGCCCCGCTCGTGCTCGCGTTTTCCGGGCTCGCGCTGCTCCTCGGATCGGGGAGCTGGGCGTCGTACGCCACGACCGCGCAGGCTCCCGTCGCGTACCCCGCGTTCTTCGTGTTGATCTTCGCGTGGATCGGTTTGATCCAGCCCCGTTGGACGGCGGTCATGTTCGCGCCCGTCGTCGTGCTCGGCTGTGCGTGGCTGACCGTCACCACGCAGCACGCGACCGTGTCGTTCGCCGGCCTACTCGTCGTGATCGCAACCTCGGTCCTCATTGCCGAGACCATCGCGTGGGCGATGGCGCGCAGCCGCCGCCATGCCGAAGATCTCGCGGCACTCGTCCACGCGTCGTCGGACCTGCGGGACGTGCTCGATCTCGCCGAGGGTGCGCGCCTCGCCGCGCAGTCGGCGCGAGCCGTCCTGCACGCCGACGGGGTCGAGCTCGTGGTGCTCGAAGGCGGGGTCGTCGTGCCGAACCGACTCACCGCCGCCGATCTGTACCGTGCCAATGCCGCGATCGAGTCCGAGAGTCCCGAGGGTGACCGCGACGGCCTCGCCATCCCGCTCGTGGGGCCCTCCGGCGTGATCGCGGTGGCGGTCGCGACGGGGGTGAGCCGAGACGCGGTGACCGATCAACTCACGCGGCTGCTCTCGACCGAGTTCGGCGGTCGCCTCGAGCAGCTCCGTCTGCTCGAGGTGCTCGGGGAACAGACGCGGCGCGACCCGCTGACGGGCGTGGGCAGTCGCCGGCACGCGGACGCGCTCGTCGCTGGACTGCAGCCCGGCGACTCGCTGTTGCTGATCGACGTCGACCATTTCAAGCGGGTCAACGACACCCGCGGGCATCTGGCCGGCGACCGGCTACTCGAACAGCTCGGCGCGCACCTACGCGGCGGCCTTCGCGACGTCGACAGTGTCGCCCGCTACGGGGGTGACGAGTTCCTCGTGCGCGTGCACGCCCGCGACGGGGACGCCGCCGCTATCGCGAGCCGGCTCCTCGAGACGTGGACCGAGGTCGGCGACGTGCCCGCGTTCAGTGTCGGCATCGCGATGCACGGGCTCGGCGTCGAGCCGCAGGCAACGTTCGCAGAGGCCGACCGCGCGCTCTACGCCTCGAAGCACGAGGGTCGCGCCCGGATCGAGGTCGCCGAGCTCAGATGATGTTGATCGCGTCGAGGACGCGCGCCGCGTAGTCGGCGTCGCCCTCGATCGACACGTGGTCGCGCCAGGGCGCGCGGCCCGTGCCCCAGATGACGAAGTCGTGATCGCGGCTCCGGACGGTCGCGACCGCGTCGGTGCCTTCCTGCTCGACGACGGCGACCCGCCCGTCGTCGCCGCCGGGCGCGATCGTCCACGTGCCACCGCCGGGCCCGTCGAGCACCAGCGCGAGCGGGCGGTCGACGATGTCGCGGAGCGCGTCGGCGCACATCCACGGGAGACCGGCCAGCATCCATTCGATCGTCGGCCGCAGCCGCTGCTCGTCGCGGGGCGGCTCGGGCCGGTCGATGCCGCCGTCGGGGCCGAGGATGTCGTTGCGCAGGTGCGTGTAGCTGTCGAACAAGAATGTGCTCGGCAGGATCGACATGGGATGGGTGCCGAGGTCGGCCATCGGGATCGTCGTCGCGCCGAGCGCGGGATCCTGCAGGCTCGCGAACACCTGCGCGGCCTGCTCGCTGTACGTCTCGTACTCCTCGACGACGGCCTCGATCGGCCACGTGCGCCGCTCGGCCACCGCCGGCTCCATGCCGCGTTCGGTGCCCTGGGTCGTGTCGGGAAGGAAGGCGGGGTCGACGACACCGTGCAGCGTGCACGCCATGTGCCCCATGACGTCGCGGATCGACCAGCCGGCGCACGCCGACGGGCGCGTCCACTCCTCGGCCGTCAGCCCTTTCGCCACCGTCAGGATCGCGTCGCGCTCGGCGCGGAATCCGTCGACCGCCAGTTGACTCATGGTTTCCCCCCTAGTTGCGCGGGACCTGCGACCACGGCAGATCCCGGTCGGTGCGCGGTTCGCCCGGCAGACCGAGGATGCGTTCCCCGAGGATGTTGCGCATGATCTCCGAGGTGCCGCCCTCGATCGAGTTGGCCCGGGCACGCAGGAACATCTTGCGCGACGATCCGAGAGGCGCCTCGAGCCCGGCCTCGCGCGGGCGCGTGAACGTGTAGTCGTAGCCGACGATGCCGTCGGCGCCGAGGAGGTCGATGCAGAGCTCGTACGTGGCCTTGTTCATGTTCGCGAGCGCGAGCTTCGCGATCGAACCCTCGGGGCCGGGATTGCCGGCGCGGGCCTTCGCGGCCGCGCGCTGGTTCGTGTAGCGCAGCACCTCGCTCTCGATCCACAGGCGCGTGATGCGGTCGCGGCTGACGGGATCGCGGTCGGCCGCGTGCCGTTTCTTCCAGATGTCGATCGCCTCTTCGATGCCCGTGACGTTCTTCTTGCTGCCGCCGACCGACGCGGAGCCGATCGTGGTCCGCTCGTTCATGAGGGTGGTCATCGAGACGCGCCAACCGTCGCCCACGTCACCGATGCGATCGGCGTCGGCGATGCGCGCGTCGGTGAGGTACACCTCGTTGAATTCGGCTTCGCCGGTGATCTGGCGCAGCGGCCTGACCTCGACGCCGGGCGCGTGCATGTCGACCATGAAGTACGTGAGGCCCTTGTGCTTCGGCTTCTCGGGATCGGTGCGGGCGACGAGCATCCCGCGGTCGGCGAGGTGCGCGAGCGTGTTCCACACCTTCTGGCCGTTGACGACCCACTCGTCGCCGTCGAGCACGGCGCGGGTCGAGAGGCCCGCGAGATCGGAACCCGCGCCCGGCTCGGAGAAGAGCTGGCACCAGATCTCTTCGCCGGTGAACATCGGACGCAGCGCACGCCGGCGCAACTCGTCGCTCCCGTGGGTCGCGACCGTCGGGCCCGCGAGCGAGAGCCCGAAGAACAGCGTGCTCTGCGGCGCGGATGCGCCGGCTTCGCGGAGGCGGCGATCGACGTGGCGTTGCACGATCGGCGGGAGATCCAGTCCGCCGAATCCCTCGGGGAAGTGCACCCACGCGAGCCCGCGGTCGTACTGGGCGCCCCGGAAGACGTGGGGGTCGGTGGACTTGGGGTCGTGGGTCGCCAGCAGGTCGTCGATCAACGGGTCGACGCGGGCGAGATCGTTGTCGGCCATCCGGCGAGCGTAACGTCCTCGTGTGCTCGGCGCGCTGGCGGTAGACCAGCCCGACCTGTTCTACGCCCGCCAGCAGATGGCGTTCTCGCTCGGTGCACACATCGTGCTGGCGTGCATCGGGATGTCGGTGCCCTTCCTGATCGTGCTGGCGGAATGGAAGGGCCAGCGCACGGGCGACCTCGTGTACGCGACCCTCGCCCGGCGTTGGGCCAAGGCCTTCGGCGTGCTGTTCGCGGTCGGCGCGGTGTCCGGGACGATCCTGTCGTTCGAGTTCGGGATCCTCTGGCCGCGGTGGATGGGCCGCTTCGGCGACGTCATGGGCCTGCCGTTCGCGATCGAGGGCTTCGCGTTCTTCCTCGAGGCGATCTTCATCGGGATCTACCTGTACGGCTGGGACCGCCTGCCGCCGCGAGTGCATCTCTGGGCGGGCGTACCGATCGGGATCGCGGGCGTCGCGTCGGCGTTCTTCGTCGTGGCCGCGAACGGTTGGATGAACGATCCGACCGGCTTCACCATCGACGCGAACGGCAATGTCACGCACGTCGATCCGTGGGCCGCGCTCTTCAACTCCGCGTTGTGGCCGGAGGCGATCCACATGATCCTCGCCGCGTTCATCGTCGGCGGTTGTCTCGTCGCGATGCCGTACGCGTGGGCGATGTTGCGCGGTCGTCGCACCCGCTACGTCCGGGTCGGGCTGATGCTGCCGTTGACGGTCGCGATGGTCGCGGCCCCGGCCCAGATCGTCGTCGGCGACTGGGCCGCGCGGCACGTGGCCGAGCACCAGCCCGCCAAGCTCGCGGCGATGGAAGGGCTGTACGACACGACGAAGGGCGCGACGCTCCATATCGGCGGTGTGTACGTCGGCCACGAGGTGAAGGGCGGCATCCCGATCCCGGACGGGCTTTCGATCCTCGCGTTCCACGACCCGCACGCGGTAGTGCAGGGACTGGCCGCGGTGCCGGCCGCCGATCGCGCGCCGGTCAACGTCGTGCGCATCGCGTTCCAGCTCATGGTCGCGATCGGGACGGCCATGCTCGGTCTCGGCCTCTGGATGCTGCTCGCGTGGCGCAAGCGGCGGAGCGTGCCGGGGTCACGCTGGTTCCTGCGCGCCGCGGTGCTCGCCGGTCCCGCGTCCGTGGTGGCGCTCGAGTGCGGGTGGATCACCACCGAGGTCGGCCGCCAGCCGTGGATCGTCTGGCAGGTCATGCGGGTGCGCGACGCGGTGACGAACGCGCCGAACATCCGCTTCGGCTACTACCTCCTCCTCGTCGTCTACGCGTTCATGGCCCTGTTCGCGGTGATCGTCGTGCGCCGTCTCACCCGTGCGCCGCTCCCCGCCGAGTTGGAGCCAGACTCGTGCGGAGGAAGCGCAGCGCCGCGGAGCCCGACGGAGCCGGACTCATCGTGCGGAGGAAGCGCAGCGCCGCGGAGCCCGACGGAGCCAGACTCATCGTGCGGAGGAAGCGCAGCGCCGCGGAGCCCGACGGAGCCAGGCCCATCGTGACGCTCGCGGACGCGTGCGCGGCGGTGATGTTCGTCGGGATCGCGCTGTACGCCCTGCTCGCCGGCGCCGACTTCGGGGCCGGATTGTGGGACCTCGCCGCGGGCGGCGACGAGCGGGGCCGCGCGCCGCGCGCGCTGATCGAGGAGTCGATCGCGCCCGTGTGGGAGGCGAACCACGTCTGGCTGATCTTCGTGCTCGTCACGTTGTGGACCGCCTTCCCGTCGGCGTTCGCGCCGATCATGTCGACGCTCTACATCCCGCTCACGCTGGCCGCGGTCGGCATCATCCTGCGGGGCGCGGCGTTCGCGTTCCGCAAGGCGTCGGAGACGCTCCCGCTGCGCCGTTTCTTCGGAGCCACGTTCGCGTCGGCGTCGCTGCTGACGCCGTTCATGCTCGGCGCGGTGGTGGGCGGCATCGCGTCGGGTCGCGTCCCGCCCGGCGAGCAGACCGGCGACGTGTTCTCCAGCTGGCTCAACCCGACCTCGATGCTCGGCGGAGTGATGGCCGTCGTGGTGTGCGCGTTCCTGGCCGCGGTGTACCTCACCGCCGACGCCGAGCGCCGCGACCATCCCGGCGTCCTCGCCTATTTCCGGCGGCGCGCGGTCGGCAGCGCGGTCGCGGCAGGCGTCGTCGCGCTGGCCGGTGTGTTCGTGCTGCGACACGACGCGGGCGACCTGTTTCACGGCCTGACGCACCGGGGTGCGCCGCTCGTCGCGCTCTCGGTCGGGGCCGGTCTCACGACGCTCGTCCTGCTCGGGCGGGCGAAGTACGCGTGGGCGCGGATCTCCGCCGCGCTCGCGGTCGTCGCGGTCCTGTTCGGCTGGGCGACCGGTCAGTACCCGTACATGCTCGAGCACAGTCTGCGGATCGCCGACGCCGCCGGCGCGCACGCCACGCTCGCGGCGACGCTCGTCGTCTTTGGCGCGGGATCGGCCGTGCTCGTGCCCGCGCTGCTGTGGCTCTTCGTCCTGATGCAGCGGGGCGCGCTCGCGGGAGAGCACTGACGCGCAGGCGTGCGACTCTCTCTTTGCAACCTCTATTTCGTCGTCGCGATCCCGCCGTCGACCGGGATGATCGCGCCCGTGAGGAAGGCGCCGGCGCGGCTCGCGAGGAAGATCGCAACCCCCGCCATGTCGTCGGGGCGGCCGATGCGCCCGAGCGGCGACGAGCGCGCGATCGAGTCGCCGAAGTCGCGCAGCGTCGCCGCCATCATTTTCGACTCGAACGGACCGGGCGCGACGGCGTTGACCGTGATGTGCCGCGGGCCGAGCTGGCGGGCCAGGTGCCGTGTCAGTTGATGGATCGCGGCCTTGGACGTGCTGTACGCGTAGGTCTCCATGATCGGGACCTGGATCCCGTCGATCGAGCCGATGTTGATGACGCGCGCCGGGATCGTCGGCGGTGCCGGCCGCCTCGAGCGCGGGGAGCAGGGCCCGGGTCAGCAGGAAGGGCGACTTCGCGTTGAGCGTCATCACCTTGTCCCAGGCCTCGCCCGGGTATTCGGCGAGCGGAGCGCCCCACGTCGCGCCCGCGTTGTTGACGAGGATGTCGAGCCGCGGCGAAAGCCGCGACACCTCGGCCGCGAGCCGCTCGCACTCGTCGTCGCGCGACAGGTCGGCGGGGATGCTCACGCACGTCCCGACCTTGGAGAGCTCGGCCGCCACCTCGTCGCAGACCTCGGCCTTCCGGGACGAGATGTAGACGTTCGCCCCGGCCTCCACGAAGCCCCGGGCGATCATCAGCCCGATACCTCTGCTCCCGCCCGTGACGAGGGCCGACTTGCCGGCGATGTCGAAGAGACCTGCCATCGGACCTCCGGGTCGAGAGCTGGGCGGGCGGCGGGAGAGTACGGCTGGGCCGCGGCGGGATAGTAGGTGTGATCCGGATCCGCGGGCACGACGAACACCAACGGAGCTCACCGCCGACCCGGGGGCACCTCCGCACGTTCCTCAGGGACGCCGGCGTACCGGCCCGCCATCGACCTCGTCCCTCCGGAACTTCCGGAGAAATCTTCTCAAGGTCGTTCGCGATCGTGCCGATACCGGCACTGGGCGCCAAGAGGTCTTGGGAGGGACGACGTGCCGTCGGTTTGGCCGCAATTGCGGAGCAGAGCCAGTGGCGTCGCGCGTGACCTCCGCATCTTCCTCCGGGAGGTCGACCCCGACGATCTCGCGCCCCGGATCACCGCGCTCGGGGTTCCTCGCGGCCGGGGTCCTCGCGTTCGCGGTCAAGCTCCTTGTCCCGGGCATTCACAACCAGTCGTCGATCGGGTGGGTCGCGAGCCTCGCGGCGGTGTTCGGCATCGTCTCGCTCCTGTTCCCGTGGTCGAGCTACCCGCCGCGGGCGCAACTCGCGATACCGATCTTCGGTTTCGGGCTGCTCGCGTCGGGCGGAGTCCTGACGAGCGGCGCGCCCGAGGCCTACCTCGCGATGCTGCCGCTGCCGTTCGTCTTCGTCGGCGTCACCCAGCGCCCGGGGACGGCGAGCGCGCTGGCGCCCGTCGCCGCGATCGCGCTGATGATCGCCGACCGGTTCCGCTTCGACGTGGGCCTGAACACGACGCTTCTCTTCGCCCTGCCGATGCTCGTGCTCGTCGGCGAAGCGCTCGCATTCGCGCAGAGCCGGCGCACCAAGGCCGAAGCGCGCCTCGAGCGGTTGCTCGACGCGGTGCGGGTGTTGGCCCGGGTCGACGACGAACGCCGGGGTGCACACCTCGTCGCGTCGCTGGCGGCCGAGTTGCTCGACGCCGACGCGGTCGCGGTGCTCCTCGCCGACCGCCCGGGTTCGCGGCGGATGTTGAACCGCGCCTTCTTCGGTCATCCCGCGCTCGCCGACGCGACGCCCCTGCTCGTCGACGCGCTCGACGCGGGCGACTTCGACGCGTACTCCCCGAGGCTCGTCTCCGACCCGCTGCGGGTCCGGGCGCTCACGCCCACGGCCAACTGCGTGCGCGCGGTCTCGACGGTGCCGCTGCCGGGCCCCGGTCCGGCGCCGATCGGCGTCGTCATCGCGATGTGGACCACGCCGCGCCGCCGCTTGCAGCCGTCGGCCAGCCAGGCCGCGGAGCTCCTCTCCGAGGAGGCGGGTCGCATGTTCCGGCGGCTGCGCGAGTCGGCGGAGCTGGCCCACGACGCCGAGACCGATCCGCTCACCCAACTCGCGAACCGCCGGACGTTCGCCCGGGCTCTGAGCACCATGCAGCCGGGCGACGCGCTGGTGCTCGTCGACCTCGACCACTTCAAGCAGGTGAACGACCGGCACGGCCACCAGGTCGGCGACGAGACCCTCCGCCAGGTGGCGTACGACCTGCGGGAGACGACCCGCCAGGTCGACTGCGTGGCGCGCTACGGCGGCGAGGAATTCGCGGTCGTTCTCCCCGAGGCCGGGATCGAGGGTGCGCAGGCGATGCTCGGCCGGTTCCGCCGGGCTTGGATCGCGCGTGACCCGGTCACGACGTTCTCGGCCGGCATCGCCCGCCACGAGCCGGGCCGGACGCCGCGCGAGACGCTTCGCCTCGCCGACTCCGCGCTCTACGCGGCGAAGGCGGCCGGCCGCGACTGCGACATGCTCGCGGCGGAGTCGGCCGTCGAGGTCGTGTTGCCCTGAGGGCCGGTTCCCTGACCGGAACGGTCAGGACGTGGCTTCGGTCGAGCCGCCGCCGACGTTGTTGGCTTCCATCTGCTTTTCGATCTCCGCGATCTCGGCGACCTTCGCGTCGATCTGCGCGGCTGCGTCCTCGGGCGCCTCGTTGCGCTTCTGCGCGACGACGAGGGCGCCGATCTCCTGGCACAGCTCGTTGATCTTCTTCCCGAGCCGGACGTCTTCGAGCTTCTCCTTGCCGACCGCGGTGGCCTGCTTGGCCTGATCGGCGGCTTTGCCGGCGGCGTCTTTGACCTTGTCGAGAAAACCCATGTCGACCTCCGACGCGAGAGAGCGTGAAGGGGCGAGGCTACCGGAGCGTGAGGCCTTTGTATCCGTCGGAGAAGCCGACCTCGCGCAGCGTCGGGGCGAGCGGCGACGTCCGTGCGGGCTCGTCGTCGATGCGTTCGATCTGAACCCGGGACAGGCGACCCTGCTTGTGTGCCTCCACCAGAGCCTCGGCCCAGCGTTCGGGGGCGGTCTCGCCCGTCTCGGACGCGAACGTGACGAGCGCCTTGCCGCCGCGCTCGAGGAACGCCGCGCATTCCCCGTCGACGAGCACGACGTACGCGCCCGCGGAGCGCGACGGTCGGGCCGACGCCGCCGGCCGCTCGGGCCACGACAGCGCCGCGCCGTACGGCTGGGCCGGATCGGTGGCCGCGAGCACGAGGACACGTGATCGACTCTCGTCGTCGATCGTGCGATGGGCGCGCAGGCGGTCGACCGCGCCCGGCAACGCGAACTGCGCGGCACCCAGACCGTCGACGAACCATCCCCGCCGGGTCCGGCCCGACTCCTCGAGCGCGCGCAGCACGGGATAGACGCCGGCGAAGCCGCCCGCCGCGCCCTCCGCCCGCACGGCCTCCCGCGTGACGACCCCCTGGCGGTCGAGCAGCTGCAGCGCGGCGGCATGGGCGCGCTCGGTCGACGAGGGTTCGGGTTCGAGGAGCGGGACGACCAGCGACCAGCGTCCGGCACCCGCCGGCGGTCCGAGCCTCGACAGCCGCCCGGGATGCGGACGGGCGCGGCCCGACGGTTTGCGGGCTGTCCGCCGGGGCACGCGCAGCGGTCCGAACGTGTCGTTGGTGATCTCGCCCGCCCAGACGAGGTCCCAGAGCGCGGCGAGCACGACCGCGTCGTCGGCGACGCCGGTCGCGGCCACGAGGTCGGGCCAGAAGCTCGCACCGGCCCGCAGGAGCAGGTCGCGGATCGCGTCGTGGATCTCCCCGTCGGGTGCACCGTCGACCGCGGGACGGACCGCGAGCAGCCGCACCCGGTCGCGGAAGAACAGGCGGACCCGCCCGTCGTCGGCGCCGAGCGCGCCCGCGCCGATCCACACGAGCTCGCCCGCCGCGCACAACTCGTCGAGCATGCCCGGCCGGTAGCCGTCGACGCGCGCCGGCAAGACGTCGCGTTCGAGCACGGAAGCGGGGATCGCGACGCCCTGGAGCTGTTCGAGGGCCTCGACGAGCGCGTCGGTGCCCCGGCGCGCCCGGCCGACCCCCTGCCACGCGGACAAGAAGCGCGCGTAGGTGGTGGCGTCGACCGGTTCGATCTCGTGCCGCAACGCGGCGAGGGAACGCCGGCGGAGGATGCGCAGCACGTTCGTGTCGCACCACTCCCGCTCGATGCCGCCGGGACGGAACTCCCCGAACACGACCCGTCCGTCGGCCTCGAGGCGGGCCAGCACGGCCCGGGCCCGTTCGGCGGAGATGTCGAAGTGGGTGGTGAGCTCCTCGATCGTGAACGGGACGTGCGTGCGCGCGAACCGGCCCACGACGTCGTCGAGGGGGCGATCGACGGGATCGGTGAAGACCGTCGGGAGCCCTTGCGGCACCGCCCAGCCGAGCGCGTCGCGCAACCGGCCCGCGTCCTCGGCCGCCGCGAGATGCCCGCCGATCTCGATGACCCGCCGCTCCGCGCGCAGCGCGTCGAGCCAGGGCCGCGGGTCGGCCGCGCACCGGGCCGCGACCTCGTCGGCGGTCAGCGGACCGAGGTCGGCGAACAGGTCGTGCAGGTCGTCGGCATGACGCGCTTGGCGGCTCGGGACGAGCCGTTGCAGCTCCAGCTCGAGCTCGGCGAGTACCTCGGGGTCGAGGAGCTCGCGCAGCTCCTCGGTGCCCATGAGGTCGCGGAGGAGGTCGCGGTCGAGCGCGAGCGCGGTGGCGCGGCGTTCCGCGAGTGGCGCGTCGCCTTCGTACATGTACACCGCGATCCAACCGAAGAGCAGCGACTGCGCGAACGGTGACGCGTGGCGGGTCTCGACCGGGACGACCCGAACCTTGCGCGAACGGATCTCGGCGAGCACCTCGCGCAGCGCGGGGACGTCGAAGACGTCGCGCAGGCACTCGCGGGTCGTTTCGAGCAGCATCGGGAACGCGGGGAAGCCGCTGGCCACCTCGAGCAGGTCGGCCGCGCGCTGGCGTTGCTGCCACAACGGCGTGCGCTCGCCCGGACGCCGGCGGGGCAGGAGGAGGGCGCGCGCCGCGTTCTCGCGAAAGCGAGACGCGAACAGTGACGTGTTCGGCAGCCCGGCGACGAGCAGCTCCTCGATCTCGTCGGGGTCGGGCAGCAACAGCTCGGTGGCGACGTCGTCGAGGGATTCGGGGAGCCGCAGGATGATCCCGTCGTCGCTCCACAGCACCTGGACCGGGAGGTCGGCGCGGGCGAGCCGTTCCTCGATGACGAGCGCCCACGGCGCGTGCACGCGCGATCCGAAGGGCGTGAGGATGCAGACGCGCCAGTCGCCGATCTCGTCGGGGAAGCGCTCGATGACGATCGTGCGGTCGTCGGGGACCACGCCGGTCGACTCGGCCTGCTCGTCGAGGTACATGCGCAGGTTCGAGGCGGCCCGCACGTCGAGACCGGCGTCGTGGAGCTTCGCCTCCGCCTGGGAACCGTTCAGGCTGCGGAGGTCGCGCACGAGCGCGCCCAGCGCCCGCCCGAGCTCGAGGGGCCGGCCGGGCCGGTCGCCCTTCCAGAACGGGGTCTTCGCCGGCTCGCCGGGCGCGGGGGTGACGACGACCCGGTCGACCGTGATCTCCTCGATCCGCCACGTCGACGCGCCGAGCACGAAGCACTCGCCGACCCGGCTCTCGTAGACCATCTCCTCGTCGAGCTCGCCGACGCGGCCGCCGTCGGGGAGGAACACGCCGAACAGGCCGCGGTCGGGGATCGTGCCGCCGCTCTGCACCGCGACCCGTTGCGCACCCTCCCGGGCCCGGACGCGGCCCTCGACGCGGTCCCACACCACGCGCGGGCGCAGACCGACGAAACGATCAGAGGGATACCGGCCCGCGAGCATGTCGAGCGTCTCGCGGAACGCGTCGTCGGAGAGGTCGGCGAAGTTCGCGCACCGCCGGACGAGCGCGTACAGCTCGTCGACGCTCCAATCGTCGACCGCGCAGCTCGCGACGATCTGCTGGGCGAGCACGTCGAGCGGGTTGCGGGGATAGCGCATCTCCTCGACCAGGCCCTCCCGCATGCGCTGCACGACGACTGCGGCTTCGAGGAGATCGCCGCGGTACTTGGGGAAGATCTTGCCGGTGCTCGGTTCGCCGACCTGGTGCCCGGCCCTTCCGACCCGCTGGATGCCGCGGGCGACCGATCCCGGCGACTCGACCAGCACGACGAGATCGACGGTGCCCATGTCGATGCCGAGCTCGAGGCTCGACGTCGCGACGATCGCGCGCAGCCGGCCTTCCTTCAGCTCCGACTCGACCTGCACGCGCTGCTCGCGGGCCAGTGAGCCGTGGTGCGCGCGCACGAGCTCCTCGCCCGCGAGCTCGTTGAGGCTCGCGGCGAGGCGCTCGGCCAGCCGGCGCGCGTTGCAGAACACGATCGTGGTGCGGTGCGCGCGGATGAGCTCGAGGATCCGCGGGTGCACGTGCGGCCAGATGCTCTGCTGCGCTTCGGGATCGTCGAGGCCGAGGACGCCCGCGGTCGCGCCCGACGCGGCGGAGTGCGCGCCGGGTTCGTTCATGTCTTCGTGCGGACGCAGCGAGCGCCCTGGGTGAAGCAAGTGAGCCATGTCGTCGACCGGGACGATCACCTCGACGTCGAGCGACTTGCGCGAGCCCGCGTCGACGACGGTGACCGGTCGTTCCCGCCCCGGCTCGGCGAAGCCGCCGAGGAAGCGCGCGATCTCGTCGAGGGGGCGTTGCGTGGCCGACAGGCCGATGCGCTGCGGCGGCGTGCCGGTGATGGCCTCGAGCCGCTCCAACGACAGCATGAGGTGCGCGCCCCGCTTGGTGGGCGCGAGCGCGTGGATCTCGTCGATGATGACGGTCTGCACGCCCCGCAACGTGTCGCGCGCCCGCGACGTGAGCATGAGGTAGAGCGACTCGGGCGTGGTGATCAGGATGTCGGGCGGGTTGCGGACGAGCTGCTGGCGCTCCTTGCCCGGCGTGTCGCCGGTGCGCATGGCGACGGTGGGGGGCGTGAACGACTCGCCCAGGCGCTCGGCCGCGAGCGTGATTCCGGCGAGAGGCGCGCGCGCAGGTTCTTCTCGACGTCGAAGGCGAGCGCGCGCAACGGCGAGATGTACAGGACGCGGCAGCGCTGTTCCTTGGGCGGCGGGGGCGCGGCACCGAGCCGGTCGATCGCCCACAGGAAGGCGGCGAGCGTCTTGCCCGATCCCGTCGGCGCGAGGAGGAGCGTGTGGTCGCCGTCGGCGATCGCGGGCCAGCCCTTCGTCTGCGCGTCGGTGGGCGCGGCGAAGCTCGTCTCGAACCACGCCCGCACGGGCGCACTGAAGCGGTCCAGCGCCATGCGAATCACGGTATCCCCGGGGTGAGACGCCGGGAATCCCCGGAATAGTGGCCACCCGTTCTCGGACGACGACTGCGCCTCGCCTACCGCGTGTGAAGGCGCGGGCGGAGGTCGGGTCGCATGCGTTGGTAGATGAGGACGCCCAGGGGACCGAGCACCGTGACGATCACGACGGCCGCGAGCCAACCTTCGGGATTCGCGGTCGGACCGACACTGAGCAACGTGAGGAGCGTGCGCAACCACCAGAGGAACACGATGATCGCGAGCGTGGCGAAGATGACGAGAAGTCCCATGCGCAGACCGTAGGCCGACTTCCGGGAAGTGACCAGCGGGGACCGCGTCAGCGGGCTTCGGGGATCGCGGCCGCGAAACGGTCGCGCTCGTGTGCGACTGTCGCCCGGTGCACCTGGAGGCGCTCCATGTGCTGCGCGACGGTGCGCCCGCCCGAAGGAAGCGGGTGCGACTCGACGAACGCGGTCACGTCGGCCGCGACGGCGTCGTCGACGAGCCACGTGGTGCCCTCGATGATCCGGGGGAGGAGCGACGGGCTGAAACGGGTCGTGACGCGGCCCCAGTTGTCGCGCACGAAGGCCCACGCCGCCGCCCCGTGGTCGCGATTGCGCAGCGCGCGCTGCAGCACGAACGGACCGTTCTGGGCGCGCACCGCGTCGGAGAGGGCGAGGTCGGCGGCGCACACCACGAGCTCCTCGGTGGGGAACTCGCCCAACGCGTACAGGTAGCGCAGTTGTTCCTGCGGGCTGTTCGTCGCGCCGCTGCGCTCGACGTACTGCGTGAACTCGTCGAGCGATCCGTGACTCGCGACGACGCTGATCGCCGCGGTCTGCACGTCGGCGTCGGCGCCCCCACGGTCGTAGACCTCCCGCGCGCGCGCGATCGTCTGCGCGTCGGAGGCGGTGGCGCCGAGCACGTTGACCACGAGCCCGCGGAGCTGGCGTGTGCGCTCGTCGTCGGCGCGGCCGTCCCAGCCGAGTCGCTGCATCGTCGGCCGGACGATCTCCGCGATCTCCGCGCGCAGCCGTTCGAGCGCGTCGCCCTCGACGAGGCGGGTCGCGGCGCGGAGGTGACCTATCACCGCGCGCCAGACGACTGGGTCGACTTCGCCGGTGAACCGGCGCGCGGACGCGAGGAATTCGGCCGCGTCCGCGTCGCCCGACAGCACCGCGGCCCAGAGGTCGTCGACGAGCGCGAAGCGTTCGAGTGGTTCGAGCACGCCTGCGTCGAGCAGGCGGTCGCGCCAGGCGGTCGGGTACGCGACGCGGTAGAACCCTTCCCCTCCCGCGTTGAGCACGACGAGCGCGTCGTCGGCGACGTCGAGCGCGAGCGGCCCCGCGTCGGACAACAACGACCGGGTCTCCGACCGTGCGCCGGTGTGGACGCGCGCCAGTACCGGCAGTACCCACTGCTCGCCGTGCGCGGCGTCGCCGTACGTGAACCGGCGCTGTTCGATACCGGCGTCGCCGACGGTCACGGTCGGGAAGCCGGGCTGGAAGATCCACGTGTCCATGATCCGGCGCACCGGTTGCCCCGTCGCCGCTTCGAGCGCGTCCCACAGGTCGGTGGTCTCGGTGTTCGCGAGCTGGTAGCGGTCGAGATAGTGGCGCACGCCGGCCCGGAACGCGTCGGCGCCGAGCCAGCGTTCGAGCATGCGCAGGACCGAGCCGCCCTTCTGGTACGTGAGGAGGTCGAACATGCCGTCGGCGTCCTCGGGCGTGATCACCTCGTACTCGACCGTGCGGGTGTTCTCGAGCGCGTCGACGTCGAGCGCGGCCGCGCGTCCGAGCGCGAACTCGTCCCAGGTCTTCCACTCGGGCTTGTACGCGTCGACCCCGAGGTGCTCCATGAACGTGGCGAACGCCTCGTTGAGCCAGATGCCGTTCCACCACTTCATGGTCACGAGGTCGCCGAACCACATGTGCGCGATCTCGTGCACGATCGTGAGCGCCGCGGCCGACATCTCGTCGAGGGTCACCTCGGCCGGATCGAGCAGCAGCCGCGTCTCCCGGAAGGTGACGCAACCCAGGTTCTCCATCGCGCCGAACGAGAAGTCGGGGAGCGCGACGAGGTCGCACTTCTCACCCGGGTACGCGATGCCGTAGTAGCCGGCGAAGAACTCGATCGCGAACGTGCCCACGTCGAGCGCGAACTGGGTGAGGTGACCGCGGCCGGGCACGTGCGCGACGCGTACCGCCACGCCGCCCGCGTCGACGGGCGCGGTGACCTCGAGCGGGCCGACGACCCACGCGACGAGATACGTCGACATCGGGATCGTCTGCCCGAAACGGACACGGACCTTGCCCCCGGGCAGTTGCGCGCGGTCGATCTCCGGACCGTTGGAGAGCGCGAGCAGATCGTCGGCGACGACGAGCGTGATGGCGAAGATCGCCTTGAACTCGGGCTCGTCGAAGCAGGGGAACGCGGCCCGGGCGTGCGGCGCCTCGAACTGGGTCGCGGCGAGGACCCGGTCGGCGCCGGCTTCGTCGACGTAGGTGCTGCGGTAGAAGCCGAGCAGCCCGTGGCTGATCTTCCCGTCGAACTGCAGCTCCAGGACCGCGTCGCCGGCGGCGAGCGGCCGGTCCGCCGTGATCACGACCTGTTCGTGCTCGGCGTCGACCTCCAGCCGGGCCGCCACCGGTGAGCCGCCCTGGCTGAGCTCCACCAGCGAGACGTCGAGGTCGCGTGCATTGCACACGATCGTGCCGGTCGGCTCGGCGAGCTCCAGGGCGATGACCACCTCGCCCGAGAAGCTGGAGGTGTCCAGATCGGGTGTGATCAGCAGCTCGTAGCGGCGGGGGCGGGTGGACGGCGGGAGGCGACCGGGCTGATTCATCGGCCCCGAAGCGTACGTGCTGGGGTCCCGAAGCGCGGGGGCCGGGGTCCGGAAGCGCGGGTGCTCGCAGATCACACTCAGGCGTTGGCGATCGCGACCGATATACGAAGGGTCCGGGACTACGCCGAGGTGCCCGGCGTCGGGCCTCAATGGGGGCGAAAAGCATGGCGACAGCCGAAACGAACGATCTGATCACCGAGGTCACCCAGCTGCCGGTGCAGCCGGGTGCGGCGATGCGGCTCCTCTGGATGCTCGAGGACCCTCGCACGTCGGCCGCCGATCTCGGCCGGCTCATCGAGTCGGATCCCGCGCTCTCGACGCAGGTGATCCGCCTCGCGAACACCGCCTTCTACGGACTGTCCGGCAAGGTGTCGAGCGCGTGGCGCGCGGTCACGGTGCTCGGCCTCGCGACCGTGCGCGCCATCGCCACTACGGCCGCCTTCGATCTCTTCTCCGAAAAGGGCCGGTCCGTTCCCGACGACTTCTGGCCGCACTCGGTCACCACTGCCGCGGCCGCGGCTGCGATCGCGCGCCGGGTCGGCATCCAGCCCAACGACGCGTTCAGCTCCGGTCTGCTGCACGACCTCGGCAGCGCACTCGTGTTCCGCCGGGCGCCGCGCCGCTACGACGCGGTGCTCGAGCTCCTCGCGGGGAACCCCGAGATGTCGCGCATCGACGCCGAGCGCATGGAGTTCGGCATGACGCACGCCGAGGTCGGCGCGGCCGCGCTGTCGGTGATGCGATTCCCGGCCGAGATGGTCGAGGCGATCTCCTTGCACCACACGCCGCCGGCCGAGGTGACCGCACCGCTCGCGGCGTGCTCATCGCCGCCGACGCGGTCGCGCTCGAGGTCGACAACATCACCTCCGAGCAGAACGCGCCCCTCGTCGACGCGCTCGCCGCGCTGGAGATGCCCGAGAGCGCCGGCGAGTCGCTGGTCTCCGAGGTGCGTTCCGACCAGGAGAACCTGGCCGGCTTCCTCACCGTTCGCTGAACTCCCGCGCGCCCTCGGGTTTTCCGCGTGCGAGTTTCGGGTTGACCGCATCGGAGCGTTGACGAGCTCTCGGATGGAATCCGTTTCGCCGAAGCGGAGGTAGCGTCGGTCCCTTGATGCTTCGAGCCAAGCGGTTTCACCGATGAGCGCGCGCGAGACGTTGCTCGCCCGAACGTTCGTGGAGATCACCGACACGCTGGTCGAGGACTACGACGTCGTCGACATGCTGACCACGTTGACGTCTCGGTGTGTCGAGCTCTTCGACGTCGAGCTCGCCGGGTTGATGATCGCGGTCGACGGCGGGCTCGAGGTCGCCGCCTCGTCGAGCCAGGCGATGCGTCGCCTCGAGCTGCTCGAATTGCAACACGACGAGGGTCCGTGCGTCGACTCCTTCCGCAGCGGCGAATTCGTCTCGTGTGAGGACTCGGATGAGCTCGCGGCGCGGTGGCCCAAGTTCGCGAGCGGGAGCCATTCGCGGTGGGCATCGGCTCGGTGGCCGCGCTGCCCCTGCGGCTCCGGAATGTGACGATCGGTGCACTGAACCTGCTGCGAACCTCGACGGGGAGTCTCACGGCCGAGGACAGGCTGATCGCGCAGGCGCTCGCGGACGTGGCGACGATCGGGATCCTGCAGTACCGCACGACCGAGGAACACCGCGTGCTCGCCGCGCAGCTGCAACGCGCGAACGAGATCCGGCTCATCATCGAGCAGGCCAAAGGTGTGTTCGCGGAGCGCAGCGGCCTCGACGTCGACGTCGCGTTCACGGCGATGCGCCAGTACGCGCGCCGCCATCACGAACGGCTGGCCGACACGGCGGCGGCGCTCGTGTACCGCGATATCGGCATCGACGACATCCTCGAGCAGGCGCAGCCGGAGGAACGACGATGAGGAGTGTCCTGGTCGTCGACGACCCGCAAGCATGAGTACGCGTCCGGGGTTCGACGGCAACGCGTCGGCCGCGTAGACGCGCGCGTGACGAACGGCGGCGGATCGGAGTTCGGGCCCCCGCCCCCGCCGCGTGTGCACTTCGACGAGTTCTTCTCGGCGGCGGTCGGTCTTTCCGTCGGCTCGCCGGCGGAAAGCGACGTCTGGGACCTGACGAAAGACCTCCAGCCGGTGGAGGGGCCGGCCAACCACAGGTGCCTGGTCTACGACAGCGACGTGGAACAGCTCGCCGTCGTCATCCCGTTCGTTCGTGACTGCCTCGAGAACGGTGCCCGGTGCATCTATGTCGCCGACGAACACCAGCCCGCAGGCGTCGAGAGCGCGCTCCGCGCGGGCGGCATCGACGTGGCGGCCGCCCGCGGTCGGGCGCGCTGACAGTCGCGACCAAACGCGAGACCTACTTGCGCCACGGTGCGTTCGACCCCGACGACACCATCATGTTCATAGACGAAGCGCGATCGAGTGCCCTCGGCGACGGATTCAATGGCCTGTGCTTGACGTCGGAGATGACGTGGGCCCTCGGACCCGAGCCCGGGAACGATCGCATGATCGAGTACGCGTCGAAGGTGAACCGCTTTCTCGTCGCGCACGACGACGTCGTCGTGCTCGGCCAGTACAGCCGCCGGCGATTCGATGCGGAGACGATCAGGAACGTCCTCCGCACGCATCCGATCGTCGGCTTCGCCGGGGAGATGGCGCCGAACGTCTACTACGTCCCGCCCGACGAATTCCTCGGTCCCGCGTGGGGCGTGCAGGCCGTGGAGCGAATCCTCACGAACATCGCGAATCGCCGGAGGATGACGAACGGTCTCCGGGCCGCGGCGTCCTACAACCGCTCGCTGTACGACCTCAACCTCGACGCGCTGGTCACCACGACCCCCGAGGGCGCGATCCGCGACGCCAACGCGAAGATGGAATCGCTGCTCGGTTGCCCGCGCGCCGAACTGCTGGGCACCGACTTTGCCAGTCATGCCTCCGATCCGGATCGAGTCGCGACGTTCCTCGCACAGGTGCGCGACGAAGGGAGCGTCGCGGACTTCGAGATCTCGATGAACGGGGCCGGCGGTGAGACGACGCCCGTCAGCCTCAACGCGTTCGTGCTGCGCGACAACCTGGAAAAGGTCCGGGCGATCATCTCGTCGGCCCGGGATCTGAGCGGGGAGAAGCGCGTCGCCCGGCTCCGGGAAGACGCGTTGGAGAGCGCGCGCGAATTCGACCAGGCCCGCACCGACTTCGTCGCGCGTGTCTCGCACGAGCTGCGGAGCCCACTCACGGCCGTCCTCGGCTATGTCGAGCTGCTCACCGACGAAGACGCGCACCCACTCGACGACGAGCAGCGCTCGATGCTCGGCGTCATCGAGCGCAACGGGCGCCGGTTACTGAGCCTCGTCGAGGACCTGCTGACGATGTCGCGCGTCGGCGCGGGCACCTTGGAGCTCCACCGCGAACCCGTCTCCGCGGCGTCGCTCGTCGAGCATGCGCTCGAAGGCTTCATGCCGCAGATCACGAAACGGCAACTCACGAGCGATGTCGCCGTCGACGGCAGCCTCGAACTGAACGTCGACCGCGACAAGATCGAGCGTGCGATCGTCAATCTCGTCTCCAACGCGGTGAAGTTCACCGAGCCGGGCGGCCACATCTCCGTCGCATGCCGCCGTGACGGTGACGACGCCGTCATCGCCGTTCGCGACAACGGCATCGGCATCCCCGTCGACGAGCAGTCGCAGCTCTTCAAGCGGTTCTTCCGATCGCGGTTGTCTCGCCAACGCGAAACCCAGGGAACCGGTATCGGTCTGTTCCTCGTGAACCAGATCGTGGAGGCGCACGGCGGCCGCGTCACGGTGACGTCGCTTCCGGGCACGGGCACGACGGTCGAAGTCCGGCTTCCGTTGACCGATGCCGAGACGCCGACAGGGGATCGAGGCGCGGACCTAGGCGTCGAGGATGTCGTCGGCCCAGGAGACGTCGGGACGCCCGCGTCGCCGACCGGCGAGTGATTCCGGGACGTCGATCTCCATGCGCACGAGCGCGCCGCCGAGCGTCTTGCCGAGGTTGTCGGCCCGCAGCGTCCTCGGTCCGCCGCCGCCGAGCGCGCCCTGCATCACGAAGTTGAGCGCCCGCACGTTCGCGGCCTCGTAGCGGTCGACGCGTCCCAGCACCATCGCGCCGAAGTGCTCCTTCACCCTTGCCGCGGTGACCTCGCGCACGACGGCGGCGTAGGTCTCGTCGTCGTCGGCGAACAGCGCGACGTTCGCGATGTCGCCCTTGTCGCCGGCTCGGTAGCCACACAGCTCGCGCAACGCGATCCGGGCCATGTTCACCTCACCTCTTCCAGCACGACGCGCACGTCGGCGTCGACCACCGACTTGTCGACGAGCGTGGGCCAGATCGACAGCAGCTCGGTCGCGCCGCCCGCACCCCGACCGGCGCCGGTCATGCCCGCGGGCGGCGCCGACAGCGTCAAGGGCACGAGCTCGCGCCCGACCAGACCGGCCGTGCGCTGGTCGGCGCACCGCCACGCGACCCGGAGCACGCACTCGGGCGGCTCGTGGTCGGTGGGTGGCACCGTCGGGCCACCGAGCGCGTTCACCCCCCAGTACTCGACGAGCCACTCGTCCACGGCGAGCCCGGCGAGCTCGACGCGCTTGCGCAGGATCGCGGCCGTCGCCTTCGCCTTCTCGTACGCGTCGGGCCAGGAGAACGCAACGCGTGCCTCGCCCGACCAGCCCGCGTGCGCCGAGAGCAGCATCTTGTACGTGTCGGTCGCGGGTGTGCCGCGCACGCCGGTGATGCGGACGCGATCGCCGGGAAGATCCTCGAACCGGGCCGAGGTGAAGTCGGCGACGACGTCGGGCGACAGGTAGCGGGCGGGATCGTGCACCTCGTACAGCAACTGGTGGCGCAGCGTGTCGGTCGAGACGCGTCCGCCCGATCCCTGGGGCTTGGAGATGACGGCGGTGCCGTCGGCGCCGACCGTCGCGATCGGGTAGGGGAGGTCCCACGGGTGGGGCAGCGCCCACCAGTCGCCGGAGTAGTTGCCGCCGATGCTCTGGCCCGAGCATTCGAGGAGGTGGCCGACGAGGACGCCGGCCGCGAGCCGGTCCCAGTCGTCCCAACTCCAACCGTGTTCGTACACGAGCGGCGCGAGGAAGAGCGACGCGTCGGCGACGCGGCCGGTGATGACGATGTCGGCGCCCTGCGCGAGCGCGTCGACGATCGGGCGCGCGCCGAGATAGGCCGACGCGAAGAGTGCGTCACCGGGAAACGAGTCGAACGCCTCGCCGGTGTCGAGGTGCGTGAGGGCCTGTCCGTGCGCGGTGCGCAGCGCGGGGAGCCGCGCGAGGAGGTCGTCGCCGACGACGGTCGCGACTTTGACGCCGCCGACGCCGAGCTGGCGTGCGGTCTCGATCGCGGCGCGCGCCGCGGCGGTGGGATTGATACCGCCCGCGTTGGTGATGACCTTCGTGCGCCCGTCGACGACGAACGGCAGCGCGCGCGTGAGGTACGCCGGGAGATCGCGCGTGTAGCCGCGCGATTCGTCGCGCTCGGCGGTCCTTCTGGAGGATCGCGAGCGTCAGCTCCGCGAGTGCCTCCAGGCAGAGATAATCGACCCCTTCCGCGAGGAGCGCGTCGACGGCGGTGGGCGTGTCGCCGTAGAAGCCCTGCCCGCCCGCGACCCGGACGTCAGGCATGGACCGCGGGACGTCGGTCGGCCCACGGCCGCGCCGCTTCGAGCTGCGCGGCGACGCGCAGCAGCATGTCCTCGCGCCCGTAGCGCGGCCATCAGCTGGACGCCGATCGGCAGACCGTCGTCGTTCCAGTGCAACGGCAGCGAGATCGCGGGCTCGCCCGTCATGTTGGCCAGCGGCGTGTAGGGCACGAAGGTGGCGGCCCGGATGAACCCGAGCAGCGGCTCCTCCGGTGTGCTGAACGTGCCCAGCTCGACCGGGGTGTCGCCGAGGGTCGGCGTGAGCAGCAGGTCGTAGCCCGACGCGTACCACGCCTCGACCCGGCGGCCGAGCTCGACCGCGGCGTGCTGGGCCTCGACGTAGTCGGGCGCGGTGATCGAGCGTCCCATCTCGGCGAGCGTCCACGTGAGCGGCTCGACGTCGCCGGGCGCGATCTCGCGACCGACCTTCCTCTCCCAGTAGCCAATGTTGTAGACGAGCGTCGCGGCCCACAGGGTGGTGAAGTGGTTCACGAGCGCGGGGTCGGCGAGCGCGGCCGGGAAGGTCTGCTCGACCGTGTGCCCGAGCGACTCCAGGAGTCGGGCCGCGTCGTTCGCGGCGGAGACGCAGTCCGGATGGATCTCGCCGCTCTCCAGCGGGTTGTGCGTCAGCAGCCCGACGCGGAGCTTCCCCGGCGCGGCGCCGACCTCGTCGCGGTAGGGGCGCACAGGCACGGGCGCGCGCACGGTGTCGCCGATCGCGCCGCCCTGCAGCACGTCGAGCACGCCCGCGGTGTCGCGCACGGTCCGCGTGACACAGAGCTCGGTGAGGAGCAGGTCGTCGATCACGCTGTAGTCGGGCATCAACGACGTGCGGCCGCGCGACGGCTTCAGCCCGACCAGGCCGCAGCAGCTCGCGGGGATCCGGATCGAGCCGCCACCGTCGTTCGCGTGCGCGACCGCGACCATCCCGCTCGCGACCGCGGCGGCGGAACCGCCGCTCGAACCGCCGGTGGTGCGGGTCGTGTCCCACGGGTTGCGTGTGGGCCCGTAGGCCTCGGGCTCCGTGGTGGGCACGATCCCGAGCTCGGGGGTGTTCGTACGACCGATGCACACGAACCCGGCGTCGAGGTAGCGCTGCGCGAGCGCGTCGGTGTGATCGGCGCGGTGTCCCGCGTCGCGCAGGAACTTCATGCCCTCGTGCAACGGGTCGCCTTCCATGCCCGCCATGAGGTCCTTGACGAGCAGCGGCACGCCGCGGAACGGCCCGTCGGGCAGCGTGCCCCGAGCCTCGGCGCGCGCCTCGTCGAACCGGGTGTGGATCACCGCGTTCAGCTCGTGGTTCAGCTTCTCGACGCGCGCGATCGCGTCGTCGACCAGCTCGAGCGGCGAGGCCTGGCCGGTGCGCACCAGGTCGGCCTGGGCCGTTGCGTCGAGGTACGTGTCCGCCATCTCTCGGGCTCCTTCGGTCGAAGTGGCTACGCGTGCACGGGCGGGCGGCGATCGGCCCACGGCCGGGCCTGCTCGAGTTGGCCGGCCACCCGGAAGAGCAGGTCCTCGCGGTACGGGGCGCCGACGAGTTGGACGCCGACCGGCAGCCCGGTCGGCGACGTCGCGAGCGGCACCGACATCGCGGGCTGGCCCGTCACGTTGAACGGCGCGGTGAAGATGACGAACGGCAGCAGGCGCGAGCCCCCGGTGGCGGGATCGGTGAGATCGCCGAGCACGGGCGGCGGTTCCGACAGCGTCGGCGTCAGCAGCAGGTCGAAGCCGTCGTCGAGCCACCACGCGATCACGCGCCGCGTCCACGCCTGCATCTTCTTGAGCGAGCCGACGTAGCCGCCCGCGTCGATCGCGGCGCCGGCTTCGTAGTTGGCCCAGGTGCCCGGCTCCATGTCGGCCGCGGTGACCGGGCGTCCGATGATCGCTTCGACCTCGGCGATCTCGGCCCGCAGCGCCGAGAGCATCACGGTCGTGAACGTCTCGAGGAGCGCGCCGTCGTCGAGCGCCGCGGGCGCAGCGTCGTCGACGGTGTGGCCGAGGGATTCGAGCAGGCGCGCGGTCTCGTCGACCGCGGCGAGGCATGCAGGGTCGACTTCCGCCAAGCCGAGCGGCGCGCTCGTGCGCACACCGATGCGCAGCGCGCCCGGTTCGGTTCCGACCTCGCGGGCGTAGGCGCGGCCCGGCGGGGGTGCGGTGTACCAGTCGCCGGTCATGTAGCCGTGCACCACGTCGAGGACCGTCGCACTGTCGCGGACGGTGCGCGTCACGACGTGGCGGTTGACGAGCCCGGCCCAGGCCTCGTGCTCCGCGGGGCCGAGCGACACCCGCCCGCGCGACGGCTTGAGCCCGAAGAGCCCGCACATGCTCGCGGGGATGCGGATCGAACCGCCGCCGTCGCCCGCGTGACCGACCGGCACCATGCCGCTCGCGACCGCGGCCGCGGAGCCGCCGCTCGATCCGCCGCTGCTGTGCGCGAGGTTCCACGGGTTGTGCGTCGGGCCGTACGCCTCCGGTTCGGCGGTCGGCATGAGCCCGAACTCGGGCGTGTTGGTCTTGGCGACGATGACGAAGCCCGCGCGCTCGAGCTTGTCGAAGAGGTAGCTCGTCGTGGGCGCGACGTACCCGAACTCCTTGAGCGCCTTGTTGCCCGCGTGGTAGGGCGCGCCGGAGAGGGTCCCGTCGAGATCCTTCACGACGATCGGCACGCCCGTGAACGGTCCGGCCGGGAGCCCGCGCTGCACGGCCGAGCGCGCGCGTTCGTAGAGCGGGTGGATCACCGCGTTGACGTCGCCGTTCAACTTCTCGATGTAGCCGATCGCGGTGTCGACGAGCTCCGCGGCCGACGCGGCGCCGCTGCGCACGAGCTCGGCCTGCGCGGTGGCGTCGAGAAGTGAAAGTTCCGTCATGATTTCGTGGCTCCCTCGTCGCGAAGCGTCGCGGGACGGACGCTACCGCCGTCACCGTCTCTACGCTCGGCGACGTGGGCGCCTTCATCTACGGCCCGGTGCACGGGTTCATGATCTGGAACCTCTTCCTCGCGGCGGTGCCGGCTGCGCTCTCGATCGTGTTGTTCCCGGCGACCGTCGAAGATCCGGCCGGCCGGGGTGGGCTGTGGTGGATCGGTCTGGGTGCCTGGGTCGTGTTCCTCCCGAACGCGCCGTACGTGCTCACCGACGTCGTGCACATGGTGGGCGCGATGCGGAACTCACCGAGCGACCGGCACGCGTACCTCGTGATCGCGACCTACGCGGTGTTGTTCTCGGGTGGGCTGGCGTCGTACGCGTTTTCCATGCAGCTGTTCCGCCGGTATCTCCACCGCGCCGTCGCCGATCGGCTCGTCGCGCCGTTGATCCTGTTCGTGCACGCGTTGTGCGTGGTCGCCATGTACGTCGGCCGCGTCATCCGCCTCAACAGCTGGGACGTGGTGACCGCGCCTCAGCGGGTCGCGGCGTCTCTGTTCCGGGTTCCGCGTCCGCTGGCTGTGGTCGACGTCGCCGTGATGTTCGTCGTGGTCGGCGTGGCCGTGTTCGCGGCGGTGGCGGTGGGCGACAAAGTCGTCGTCCACTGCCGCCGTCGGCTCCCGTTCTGACGCGCCGCGCCCCGCGCGGACGATCTAGATCGAGGCCGGGATGTTCCACCCCCGCAGGTCGACGGCCCACGTGTCGACGATCGCCGCGTCGAGTCCGGGTCCATCGGCGACGTGCATCTGCTCGTGGTAGGCGACGGTCGGGTCGATGTGCGTGGGCCACACGAGCACGCGATCGCCGGCCCGCACCCTTGTGTCGGGCGTGAACGTGAGGTGTTCGTCGGAGCAGAAGGCGACCTCGGCATCCTTGATCGTCGGATTCCCGTGGTCCATGCCCATGGCCTTCAGCCCGCAGTCGGCCACCGCCCAGCGGTCGTTCGCGTGGACCACCGTCGCCGCGATCGCGAGCGCCGCGGGTAAAGGGCAGCCCGAGCTTCCCGTAGTCGCCGTCCATCAGCGCGTACGACCCGGCCTGGATCTCGGTGGCCGCGAGGTTGAGGTCGTAGGTGCCGGTGCCGCCGGCCGACACGATCTCTCCGCCGACCGCCGCCGCAGTGCGCGCGAGCCGTTCCATCGCCTTCGCCGTCAAGGATTCGCGCTCGGCGCGGTCTGCGACGAGGACGGCATGGCCCTCGTACCCCATGACGCCGCGCACCTCCAGGCCGGCCGCGCGAGCGCGGTCGGCGAGGCGCGGCGCGTCCTCGGGCGCGCACCCGCAGCGCGGGAGGTACACGTTCACGTCGACGAGGACCGCGGTGATCCCGTTCGCGGCTGCGGCGTCGACGGTCGCGTCGCTGTCGACCGCGACAGTCACACGGCCCGAACACTCCGCCATCGCCTGCAGGCGCGCGGGATCGAGGCACTCGTTCGCGAGGAGGAGGTCGTGGCCGAGCCCGGCCCGCGCCAGCCCCACGATCTCGCGGGGCGTGGCCGCGGTGAAGTGGGTGTGGCCGCGGCGCGCCTGCTCGTGCGCGAGCGCGGTGCACTTGTGCGCTTTGACGTGCGGGCGCAGGCGCGCGCCGGGGAGCGCGGCACTCATCGTGTCGAGGTTGCGGAAGAGCGCGTGACGATCGACGACCAGCGCGGGCGTGGGAAGGTCGGCAACGGTCGTCACACGTGCGAGCATGGCACGACATGCCCACCCCCGCCGAAGCCCGGCCGCCGACCGATCACGACTGGCACACCGACGACCTGCCCGCGCTGCCCCAGCGCGACTTCCTCATCCCGGCCACCCGCTGGGTCGAGGCGCCGGCCGCGCTGCGCGCGCTCGGCGGCGATCTCGGGATCGACCTGGTCGCGTTCAAGCGCCGGATCGGGCGCTACCTGTTGTGGCGCGCGGGCCCGGCGGTGAAGGCCGACGCCCGCTACATGGCGGTCGACGCGGACGACCTCGACCGCCGGTTCACGTACCGCCTGTATGCCGACGGATCCGGCGCGGGCGATGGTCCCGACGGTCGGGAGCACACCCGGTTTCGCACGTGGAAGGAAGCATTGCGCGACGACGGGTTCCGCAACGGCGTCGCCTGACGACCCGTACGCGGCCGCGCTTCGGCGACGCGCACCCGGCGCGGGTCGTGCGGTTCCTCCGCGCCGCGCCGGGTTACGGCGTCTGCCGTAGCAGGCGGCGCAGCGGCTTGCCGCTCGCGGTGCGCGGGATCGCGTCGACAGCCTGGACGGCACGCGGCAGCTTCGGGCCACTGAGCTGTTCGCGCCCGAACGCGCGCAGCTCGTCGACCGACGGTGGGCGCGCGCCCGCGCGGGCGACGACGAACGCGACGACGAGCTCGCCCCACTCGTCGTCGGGGATCCCGACGACGCAGACGTCGTCGACGTCGGGATGGTGCGCGAGCACGCTCTCGACCTCGGTCGGGCTCACGTTGACCCCGCCGGTGATCACGAGGTCCTTGAGCCGGTCGACGACCTGCACCCGCCCGCCGGGATCGATGACGCCGACGTCGCCGGTATGGAACCATCCGTTCCGGTCGATCGCCTCGGCGGTGCGAGCCGCGTCGAGGCGGTAGCCGTGCATGACCATCGCGCCGCGCACGAGGATCTCGTCGTCGGTGCCGAGTCGGACCTCGGCGCCCGCGATGGGAAGGCCGTCGAGCGCGAAACCGCCCCACGTCTCCGACAGACCGTACGCGTCGACGACGGCCACGCCGTGGCGTTCGGCCCGGGCGCGCAGCGCGGGCGGGCACGGCGCGCCGCCGACGATGACGCGCCGGTACTCGTCGAGAGGCGCGTCCGCGTCGAGCAAGCGCCGCAACACGGTCGGCACGACCGACACCATCGTCGTGCCTTCGGTGCGCGGCGATCGCGCGACGCGGTCGAGCTCGAACGTGTCGTGGACCGTGCACGGCACCCCGGTGACGTACGAGCGGGCGAGCGCGCCGAGGCTGGCGACGTGGTGCAGCGGGAGGCACGTGAGCCAGCGGTCGTCGGGCCCGGCGCCGAGGCCGTCGGAATAGCCGCGGCCCATGACCTCCATACCGGCGCGGGTCAACTCGACGCCCTTGGGCGCGCCCGAGGTGCCGCTCGTGGCGACGATGGCGGCGATGCCGGCCGGCGCGGGCAGCCCGTGGGCGAGCGTCGTCGCCTGGTCGAGGTCGTCGCCGGCGACGGCCCCGGGCCGCAGGCGGGCGAGCAGCGCGTCGATCTCCGCGGTGGTGAAGGCGGGATTGACCGGCAGGATCGCCCGGCCCTCGTCCCAGCAGCGGAGCGCCGCGGCGGCGAGCGGGTGCCCGGCGGCGATCACGGCGACCACGCCGGTCTGCTCGCCGGTCATGCCCGGGTTGCGTCGGGGCTCCGCACGCTCGGTACCCTAACCGTAGGAGTGATCACTCCCAGAATCCCGCCCTGCGGCCGCCGTTCGTGGAGGAGACCCGATGGAGCCCGTGATCCGGCCCGGTGCCGACTGGAAGCCGGCGACCCCCGACGGTTTCACCGACGTGCGGTACGACACCTCCGACGGCATCGCCAAGATCACGATCTGCCGCCCGGAGGTGCGCAACGCGTTCCGGCCGCGCACCCTGTTCGAACTGCGCGACGCGTTCGAGATCGCGCGCGACGATCCCGAGGTCGGCGTGATCCTGTTCACCGGCGATGGCCCCGACGCGTTCTGCTCGGGCGGCGATCAGCGCGTCCGCGGCGACGACGGCTACCGCGACGACAAGGGCATCGGCCGGCTCAACGTGCTCGATCTGCAGATCCAGATCCGCCGCCTCCCGAAGCCCGTCGTCGCGATGGTCGCGGGGTACGCGATCGGCGGCGGCCACGTGCTGCACATCGTGTGCGACCTCACGATCGCGGCCGACAACGCGCGCTTCGGTCAGACTGGCCCGCGTGTCGGTTCGTTCGACGGCGGTTTCGGGTCAGGGCTCCTCGCCCGCATCGTCGGCCAGAAGAAGGCGCGCGAGATCTGGTACCTGTGCGAGCAGTACGACGCGGCCGCCGCACTCGACATGGGACTCGTGAACAAGGTCGTCCCGCTCGCCGACCTCGAGATCGAGACGGTCGCGTGGGCGCGCAAGATGCTGCAGCACTCGCCGCTCGCGCTGCGCATGCTGAAGGCGTCGATGAACGCCGCCGACGACGGTCTCGCCGGCATCCAGCAGCTCGCGGGCGACGCGACGCTCCTCTACTACATGACCGAGGAGGCGCAGGAGGGCAAGAACGCGTACCTCGAGAAGCGCCGGCCCGAGTTCGAGCGCTACCCCAAGCGCCCGTGACGCCGAACCCATGACAACGGCCAAGCTCTGGTACCAGGGCGCGCGCCCGAAGACGCTCGGCGCCGCGCTCTCGCCCGTGCTCGTCGGCACGGCCGCGGGCTCGCTCGACGGGCCCGTCGACTGGCCCCGGGCCGTGGCCGCCGGTGCCGTCGCGCTCGCGCTGCAGGTCGGGGTCAACTACGCGAACGACTACTCCGACGGCGTGCGCGGCACCGACGCGCAGCGCCGTGGGCCCGTGCGCCTCACCGCGACCGGATTGGCCACACCGCGTTCGGTGCGCAACGCGGCCGTGCTCGCCTTCGCGTTCGCCGCGGTCGTCGGTGCGGTGCTGTCGATCGTGGTGAACCCGTGGTTGCTGCTCGTGGGGGTCGCCGCGATCGGCGCGGCCGTGACGTACACCGGCGGGCCCAAGCCGTACGGCTACATCGGGCTCGGCGAGGTGATGGTGCTCGTGTTCTTCGGCTTCGTCGCCACGGTCGGGAGTGCATACGTCCAGCACGCATCGCTACCGGGTGTCGCGTGGGTCGCCGCGCTCGCGGCCGGCCTCCCCGCGTGCGGCATCCTGCTCGCGAACAACGTGCGCGACGTCGACACCGATCGGGTCACGGGGAAGCGCACGCTCGCAGTCCGCGTCGGCGCGGCGCGGGCGCGCGGCCTCTACGTGGCGTGCATCGCGGGCGCGATCGTCGCGGTCGTGGCGTGCGGCGCGTTCGTCGGCGACCGCGTTGATCGCTGTCCTCGCGTTGCCACTCGCGGTCGCGCCGGTGCGCGCGATGTTGACGCGCCACGATCCGCCCGGGCTCATCGCCGCGTTGGTGGGAACGGTCCGCTTCCAGCTCGCGCTGTGCGTGCTGCTCGCGGTCGGCCTGTGGATCGGTTAGTGGTCGGGCCCGCCGTGCTGCGCGGCGAACGACGCGACGAAGCCGCCCAGGACCGCGGGTTGCTCGAGCGGGAGAGCGTGCCCGCCGTCGAGCCGGATGTGCACCACGTCGCCCCGCAGCCGTTCGAGCATCGTCACCGCGAGCTTGTCGTACTTGGCGTCACTTCGGCCCGTGACCAGCGCGACGGGCATGCGCAGCTCGCCCAGCCGGTCCCACAGCGGCTCCATCGCACCCGCGCCGAGCACGCGCAGGCAATGCGCGAGGTAGCCGGCCGACAGGCCCCGCCGCTCCCGGATGCCGGGCGCATCCTCGGGAACCCCCGCGAACAGCGGCTGCGCCAGCCAGCGTTCGAGGAACGCGTCGACGCCGTCGCGCTCGACCGAGACCGCGAGGGCTTCGTCGGAAGCGATCCGTTCGGCGCGGGCCGCGTCGTCGGCGATGCCCGCGGTCGAGCTCACCAGCACCAGGGCCCGGACGAGCTCGGGGCGATCGAGGGCGAGGCGCAGCGCGAGCCGGCCGCCCATCGAGTACCCGGCGTACACCGCGTGCCGGCCCTGCTCGCCGATCGCAGCTGCGGTCGCGGCGAAGGTCTCCCGGTCGGGAACGTCGAGCGCGATCACCTCGCACGACGCGGCCACCACCCGGCGCACGCCGCGCCACGACGCCTGCGTCTGGGTGAATCCGGGAACGAGCACCACCCTCGGCCCGAGCGAGTCCATCCGGGAAGTCTGGCGCGATGAGCGGCCTCGACGTGACGACCTCGTTCGCGCGGACGCTCGTCGACGAGTGGGCGCGCAACGGTGTCACGACCGCGGTGGTGTCGCCCGGCTCCCGCAACACGCCCCTGACGCTGGCGCTGATGCGAGACGTTCGCGTCCGCGTCGACGTCGTGGTCGACGAGCGATCGGCCGGGTTCCGGGCGCTCGGCGCCGGCCTCGCGTCGGGTCGGCCCGCGATCGTGTGCTGCACGTCGGGGAGCGCGGCCGCGAACCTGCATCCCGCGGTCGTCGAGGCGCATCACGCCCGCGTGCCCTCGTGGTCTGCACCGCCGACCGGCCGCCGGAGCTGCGGGACGCGGGCGCGGGGCAGGCCATCGACCAGACGCACCTCTTCGGCGGGTCGGTCCGGTGGTTCCACGATCCGGGACCGCCGGAGGCGACGGCCGAGGGCGCCGCCGCGAACACGCGGTGGCGCGCGCTGGCGTGCCGGTCGGTCGCGCACGCGACCGGTCCGGTTGCCGGGCCGGTGCATCTCAACCTCCCGTTCCGCGAGCCGCTGGTGCCGACGGGAGAGCCGCTCGTCGACGCGGTCGGGCGCGAACGCGGCGAGCCCTGGGTGCGCACGTCGTCGCCGCGGCGGCAGCCGGCGGACGACGACGTCACGCGTCTCGCCCGGCTCGTGCGCGCGCACCCGCGGGGCCTCGTCGTCGCGGGGCGGGGCGCGGGCGTCGACGCGCCGGTCGCGGATCGCTTCGCCGCGCGGCGGGGTGGCCGATCGTCGCCGATCCTCTGTCGCAGTTGCGCACCGGCCCGAACGCGATCTCCACGTACGAGGGCCTGTTGCGGGTCGCCGGCTTCGACCGCGCGGACAAGCCCGACCTCGTGGTCCGCATCGGCGCGCCGCTCACGAGCAAGATCGCGAACGTGTGGCTCGACGCGATCCCGACCATGCTGGTCGATCCCGACGACGTGTGGCTCGACCCGCGTCACGCCGCGTGCCGAGCGTGTGCGTTCCGACGCCGGCGCGCTCGTCGCCCGGCTCACGGCGGCGCTGGCGGCCGGCGACGAGCCGGCAGGTGTGACCGACGAGCGGTGGCTCGCCGACTGGCACGACGCCGAAGGCCGCGCCCGTGTCGCGATCGACGCCGTCCTCGACGACGACATCGCGTGCGAGGGCCGGGTCGCCCGCGACGTCGCCGCGGCCGTTCCCGAGGGGGGCGCGCTCGTCGTGGCCTCGAGCCTGCCGGTGCGTGCGCTGGAGTGGTGCATGGCGCCGCGCGCCGGACTCGGCCTGTTCTCGAACCGCGGCGCCAACGGCATCGACGGCTTCGTGTCGACGGTCGTCGGGATCGCGGGTGCGAGACGCGAGCCCGTGACCGCGTTGTGCGGCGACCTGTGCTTCCTGCACGACACCAACGGGTTGCTCGGCGCCGCGTCCGCGCCGGCGACGTTCGTCGTCGTCGACAACGCCGGCGGCGGCATCTTCTCCTATCTGCCCCAGCGCGAGCTGCCGGAGTTCGAGGCGCTGTTCGCCACGCCGCAATCGGTCGACCTCGTCGCGGTCGCCCGGGCCCACGGGGTCGCGGCCGAGCACGTCAAGCTCTCGGAATTGCCGACGCTCGTCGCCGACGGCTCGGCGTCGGCGCGGGTGTTGGTGGTTACCGTCGACCGCGAGCGGGCCCGGCACCAGCACGGCCGGCTGTGGTCGTCCGTCGCGACGGCCGTCGCCTGAGCGTGCCCTCTAACATCGGCGGGAACTTCTCGGGCGGACGAGACAGGTACTGATGCCGGAACGCGAGATGCCGCAGTGGGGCGCCCGCTGGTCGGAGTTGGCCCGGTCGGACACCGTCGGACGACCCCTCGTCTACGTCGCGCTCGCGGTGTCGACCGTGTGCATCTCGACGGTCCTGCTCGCGGTCACCTCGATCACGCCCACGGTGCGGGCGACGCTCATCGGGATCGCGCTCGGCTCCTGGGTGGTCCTCGTCGCGCTGGGCTGGGCGCGCGGGACGTTGCCGTTGAAGCCGCTGCTCGCCGCGGTCGGTCTCACGCTCCTCTTCTCGATCGCGACCCCGTCGCATCAGTCCGGCGACGTGTACTCGTACGTGATGTACGGCCGCATCGTGACCGTGCACCACGACAACCCCTTCGCGTCGTACCCGATGCACTTCGAAGGCGACCCGATGCGGCGCTACGTCGGGCAGGCGTGGCAACGCACGCCCGACATCTACGGGCTCGGGTTCACGGTCATCATGGCGACGTTGGCCCCCGTCATCGGTCAGTCGAACTTCCTCGTGCACTTCGCGTACCAACTCGTCGCGGTCGGCGCCGTCGGCGCGATGTTGTGGCTGCTGTGGAAGCGGACCCGCAACCCCGTGGCGCTCGCGTTCGTCGGTCTCCATCCGCTGCTCGCGATCAGCGTCGTGAACGGAGGTCATCCCGACGCGATCGTCGCGCTGGGTGTGCTCGCGGGGCTGATGTTCGCCATCGACCGACGCCCGGTGCTCGCCGGTGCCGCGTTCGCGGTCGCGGCGTCGGTGAACTTCACCGCGCTCGTGGCCGCAGCCGTGCTCTTCGTCTGGGCCTACCGGCGCTGGACACGCGTCGAGGTGACGCGGTTCGCGGCGATCGTCGCCGCGGGCGGGGCGCTCCCGTATCTCGTGCTCTCGGGCTGGTTGCAGAACGCGCACGAGCATTCGCAGCTCATCAGCCGCCAGTCGATCTGGAGCGCGATCGGCAACTTCGTCGGCAACGCCGATCTGCTGCGCAGCCTCGCCTCGAACGGCGCCACCGTCATCGCGGGTTCGCTGCTCGTCGTCATCGCGGTGCGCCACACGTCGCGCGGCACGCCGGAGCTCGCGATCGCCGCCGGCCTCGCGGCGTTCCTCGTCGCGAGCGTGTGGGTGATGCCGTGGTACGCGTTCACCGCGCTGCCACTGCTCGCGCTGCGGCGGCCGAACCTGCTGACGTGGACCGTGACGTTGTACTCGGCGTTGGTGCTCCTGGGCGAGCAATATCCGTCGCTCGCGGCCGACCGGGTCGGCGCATTGGGTCATCTGTTCCTGCAGGACGCGTTGCCGGTTGCCGCGCTCGTGTGCTGCGTGGTGGTGATCGTGTTCCGCCCCCGCGACACCCTGGCCGGCAACCTCGCGGCGGCGTCGACCGACGTCGTGGCTACGGCCGAACCAAGGCTTGCAGCATCGGCATGAGCTTCTGCTGCGTCTCGGCCCACTCGGCGTCGGGATCGGAACCCCCGACGATGCCGGCTCCGGCGTGGATCCGGGCGCGGGTGCCGTCGACGACGCCGCCCCGCAACGCGACCACGAACTCGCCGTCGCCGCGGCCGTCGATCCAACCGCACGGTCCCGCGTAGCGATCGCGAGCGACGGGCTCGAGCGTCTCGATCGTGGCGAGCGCGCGTCGGGCGGGGTGTACCCGCGACGGCGGGTGTGGGGTGGAGCGCGGCCACGAGGTCGGCGACCGAGGTCGTGCCGGACTCGGTGCGGCCCGTCACCGTCGTGGCCAGATGGCTCACGTCGGCGAGCTCGAGCGGGAGTGGGCCCTCGGCCCGGACAGTGGAGCAGAGCAGGCCGAGCGCGTGGACGACGGCGTCGACGACGAGCTGGTGCTCGTGCGCGTCCTTGGCCGAACGGACGAGCGCCGAGGTGTCGACACCAGTGCCGGCCAGCGGCCGCGCGATCACCGAGGTACCCGACTTGCGGACGAGCAACTCCGGGCTCGCGCCCGACGAACCCACGGTCCGCGTAGACGATGCAGCCGGGCTGTGACCGGCGCAGGTGCGCGAGCACGCCCGGCAGGTCGAACGGATGGTCCGCGACGATGTCGACGGCGCGGGCGAGGACGACCTTCTGCAGCGCGCCGGCGCCGATGTCGGCGAGCGCGCGCTCGACCATCGACCGCCAGGCGTCGCGCGTGGTCAGGGTCGTGACCCGGAACTCCGAGGGTGTGGGCCCGTGCGCGACGAACGGCGCCGCGTCGCCGTGCTCGCCCTCGACGACGGTGCGCCACATGCGCCCGTCGGCGTCGCGCCCGACGATGCGCGCGGGGACGACGAGATCGCCGGTACCGGTGAACGGCAGTGCGCCGACGGCACGCGGCCCCGCGTGCGCCGGCCGGTCGGCGCCGGACGTGGTGTGCGGCATCGCGGCGAGAAAGGCGGCCGCGTCGCCGGGCGCGACGACCGCCACCGTCCCCGACGCGACGAAGCCGTGGCCGCCGTCGAGCCATGCGAACCCGTCGGGGTGGTAGGCGTCGAGCAGGTCGAACGGCTCCTCGATCGCGGCGCTGTGCGCGCGGCAGCGTCAGACCCGAACGAAGTGTGAGATCCGACGCGGTCATCGCGCGGGTCCCGGTGATGAGCTGCGCGGCGCCGAACCCGAATGTGCGCCGGCTGACGTCGACGATGCCGGCGTCGACCACGAGGGCCAGCAGTTCCGGCAGCGGCGGGAGGTACGAGGTCGAGGCCGGGAGGTAGCGGTACGCGGCCCGATCCGACAACAGACCTCCGACGAAGGGGACGACGTGGCGGAACCATGCGCCGTGCACGGCGCGGACGAGCGGGCTCGCGGGTTCGGCGACATCGAGCAACGCGACCCGTCCGTCCGGGCGGACAACGCGGCGCGCATTCCGCGAGCACCGGCGCGAGCGCGGCGAAATTGCGTAGCGCGAAGCCGCACGTGAGCGCGTCGAAGGTCGCGTCCGCGAACGGCAGCCGGAGGGCGTCGCCCCGCACCAGCGGCGCGTCGGTGCGCGGCGACGCGCAACATCCCGGCCGAGAAGTCGACGCCGACGGGACGGTGACCGGCGTGCGCGAGCGTCCGGCACAGGTCGCCGGTGCCGCAGGCGAGGTCGAGCACCCGCGCGCCGGGCGGGAGCGCGAGGGAGTCGACGGCGGTGCGGCGCCAGGCCACGTCCATGCGAAACGTGAGCATCCGGTTCAACGCGTCGTAGCGCGGCGCGATGCGATCGAACATTGCTTCGACGACCTGCGGTTTGTCGTCGAAATCGGGGAGGTCGCGCGTGACGGCGGTGGTCCGGCTCACGTCGGCCAGCCTTCGAGGCGGCTCGCGGCCGCGACGTTCACGGCCGCGAGCTCGGTGGCCGCGCCGACCGACTCCAGGTGCTCCTGCGCGACCTCGAGCAGCACCCGCCGGAAGTGGTGCGCGACGAGCGTGGTGACCGCGGGCAACAGCACGCGGAACGCCTCGACGAGCCGTTCGGCCTTCTGGTCGTCGGGGAGGTCGGACGCGCGGAGCGGGGCCCGCACGTACTGGTCGAACAGGCCGACCGCGGTCTCCGCGATCTCGCGCGTCTTCTCGTGGTGCTCGTGCGCGAGCGCGAGGAGGTCGGGGAGGGGGAGGCCCTGTTCGAGCAGCCGCAGTCCCTGTTGCACCACCGCGATGTCGGCGGTCGTGTAGCGCGCCTCGCCGTCGTGGACGCGGGCCACGAGCAGGTTGTCGCGGACGACCGCTTCGAGCAGCACGGCCGGGACCCCCGACCGTTCGGCGAGCTCGGTGAGCGTGAGGAATTCTTCGGGGGCTTCGGCGTCGGCGCGGGCGACCGCGGCCGCGAGGGGGGCGTCGGTGGGGTCGAGATCGCCGTCGAGGATGCGGCCGATCAGCGCGAGCGTGAGGCCCCGGCCCCGCAGCTCCCGGACCCGCCCCAGGCGCTCGAGGTGGGACGGGCCGTACCAGGCGATCCGGCCCGAGCGCTCGGGCGGCGGCAGCAGGCGACGCTTTTGGTAGAAGCGGATGGTGTCGACCGAGAGGTCGGCGCGCCGGGCCAGGTCCTCCACCCGCCAGCGTGCTTCCGGCCCGGTCGACGTCACGCCCCGATTCTAGGAGCGTTCACTCCCAAGGTTCGATCGGGCCCGGAACACTGCCAACAGTTGGCCGCGAAACGGTCGCCACGCGCCGGAATTCCCGCCAACTGTTGGTGGGGTTTTCAGGTGCTACGCCAGACGGGCGGGCGCTTCTCGGCGAAGGCGGTCGCGCCCTCGATCGCGTCGCCGCTCGCGAACACGGGTGCCATCAGCTCGAGCGTCCGCGTCCAGCCGGCTTCCTCGGACAGCTCCGCCGCCTCGCGGACGAGCTGACGAGAGGCGCGCACCGCGATGGGCGAGTTCTCGCCGATCCGCTCCGCGAGGACGATCGCCTCGTCGACCACGCGCTCGGCGCCCACGACCCGATTGACGAGACCCAGCTGGAGCGCGCGGTGGCGCGTCGATCGGGTCGCCGGTCATCGCGAGCTCGAGCGCGATCGCGAGGGGCACGCGCTTGGGCAGGCGGATGAGACCTCCCGCCGCGGCCATGAGCCCGCGCTTCACCTCGGGGATGCCGAACCGCGCGGTGTCGGCCGAGACGACGAGGTCGCACGACAGCACGATCTCGAACCCACCCGCGAGCGCGGGACCGTTGACCGCGGCGATGATCGGCTTGGGGAAGTCGCGCGTCACGACGCCCGCGAATCCGCCCTTGCCGCGCGCGATGTCGTTCGCCTTTCCCTGCGCGACGACCTTGAGGTCGGCACCGGCGGAGAACACCTCACCCCGTCCGGTCAGCACGACCGCGCGCAGTGCGGTATCGGTCTCGATCTCGTCGAGGAGGGTCGCCATCGTCTGGCTCACCTCGGGACTCACCGCGTTGCGCGCTTCGGGCCGGTTCAGCGTGAGGAGCGCGATCGCGCCGCGCCGTTCGAGTTCCACGACTGTCATGGCGGCGACCCTACAGCGGCACGACGAGCTCCGCTTCGGTGTCGAGTGCGCTCATGATGCCCGGTCGGAAGATCCGCGCGCCGACCAGCACCCCGGCCATGAGCGCGGCCGCGCCGAACGTCGTCGCGCGCAGCCCGATCCCGTCCGGCGATCTTCCCCTGCAGGACCGCGCCGAGCGGGTACAGCGACCCGAGGATCATGGTGTTGACCGCGAGCACCCGGCCGCGGATGGCGGCCGGAGCGCGCAGCTGGGCCACGGTCGAGAACGACGACAGCGCGCCGAGGTAGAGGGCGCCGACGAAGAGGATCGCGACCGACGAGAGCGCGAGGTCGGGTGCGTACGCGTAGGCGGCCAGCGCTACGGGGAGCGCGGCCATGAGGCCGACGAGCAACCGTCGTGGCCCGAAACGCTGCACCAACCAACCCAGCGAGAACGCCATCGTCACCGCGCCCGCTCCCTGCACCGCGATGAGGATCGACGTCCCGATGTCGGTGTGCAGGACCTTTTCGGCCATGGCGGGAACGAGCGCGATGAAGGGCGCAGCGAAGAACGTGTTCACGCACATCGCGGCGGCGTTGATGCGCAGGCCCGGCTCGCGGCGGACGAAACGGAAACCTTCGACGATCGAGTGGAACAGCTTCTCGTCGCGCGCGTTGTCGGCGGGCATCGGGAGCGTGAGGGTGAGCAAGACCGCGATCACCGCGAAGAAGCTGACCGCGTTCACGGCCTCGGCCCACGCGTAGCCGCCGATCGCGATGACTACCCCCGCGAGCACCGGTCCGACGACGCGCCCCAGGTTGTACTGCGCCGACGACAGCGCGATCGCGCCGGGAAGGTCTTCGACCGGGACGAGATCGGGGAGGATCGCCTGGAAGGCGGGAAAGCCGAGCCCGGCGCAGATGCCGTTGCCGAACGCGATCACGGTGAGGACCGGCGCCGACGGATGACCGACGACGAACAGGACGGTGAGGAGCGCCGCCAGTCCGGTCTGCACGAACGTCGTGCTCATGAGCAGCAGCTTGCGCGGCAGGCGGTCGGCGAGGGCGCCGCCGATCGGCCCGAAGAACGCGATCGGGAGGAACCCCGCCGCCGCGATCGTGCCGGTCCATGCGGCCTGGCCCGTGTGCTTCGTCACGTAGACGCCGAGCGCGAGCGTCTCCATCCATGTGCCGATGTTGGAGACGAACGCGCCGGTCCAGAGCCGGGCGTACGCGGGGTGCCGCAGCGGGGCGATCGCGTCGAAGCGGCGCGGGACCGCGGGCCCCGCTAACGGTTCCGCCACCGCGGCGACCGCTTCTCCAAGAAGGCGAGCATGCCTTCGTGCGCGTCGTCGGCTTGCGCGTTGTCGACCATCACCGGACCGGCAATGTCGTACGCCGCACCCTCGGGGAGTTGATCCTGCGCGTAGAAGGCACGCTTGCCCAGCGCGAGGACGTACGGACTCGCCTGCGCAATCCGTTCCGCGAGCGCGCCGACTTCGTCGTCGAGCCGATCGGCGGGCACGACCCGATTGACGAGGCCCCAGTCGAGCGCGGTCGCGGCATCGATCATCTCGCCCGTGAACAGCATCTCGAGCGCGCGCTTGCGGCCGATCGAACGGGCGACGGGGACCATCGGGGTCGAGCAGAACAGGCCGATGTTGACGCCCGGTGTCGCGAAACGTGCCGTGTCGGCCGCGACGGCGAGATCGCACGCGGCGACGAGCTGGCACCCGGCCGCGGTCGCGACGCCGTGGACCTTGGCGATGACGGGCTGAGGGAGCTCGTGCACCCGCGTCATCAAGCGGACGCAGGTGGCGAAGAGCGCTTCGTAGAACGACGGGTCGCGGCGCTCGGTCATCTCCGCGAGGTCGTGGCCGGCCGAGAACGCGGGACCGCGTCCTTCGATCACGACGACGCGGGTCGTGTCGTCGGCCGCGATGGCGTCGAGCGCGCGGAGCATCTCGACCATGAGCGTCGTGCGAGAGCGCATTTCGGCGCTCGGGCCGGTTCATGACGAGCCGGGTGATGCCGCCCGACCGCTCGACCTCGACCTGCTCCCCGGCGTTCGGCACGGTGGGAGGCTAACGGGGAAAATCGTCGTCGCGTTCCGCGGCGAGCAGCGACAATGCACCCATGTCGGGACCGTCCGCGCGTTCCTTCCCGCCGGCTTCGGGGCAACGTCTGCAGTGGGGCGAGCTCCCCGCTGCGGTCCGCCACGAGATCGAGGCGCGGCTCGGGCGCGAGGTGGTCGCGGCCGCGTCGCAACCCGGCGGCTTTTCGCCCGGGGTCGCGGCTCGGCTGGTGCTCGCCGACGGAGACCGCGCGTTCGTGAAGGCGGTGAGCAGTGCGCAGAATCCCGATTCGCCCGCGATGCACCGTCGGGAGGCGCGCATCGCGGCCGCCCTACCCGCCGGCATCCCGACACCGGCGCTGCGATGGTCGTGGGACGACGGGGAGTGGGTCGTGCTGACGTTCGACGACGTCGACGGCCGGTCGCATGCGCTGCCCTGGCGCGGCGGACGAGCTCGACCGTGTGCTCGACGCGCTCGGTGTGCTCGCGACGCGGTTGACGCCCTCACCGATCGCAGTCGAGCCTGCGCACGAGACGCTCGCCCGGTTGTTCGGCGGCTGGCAGCGCGTCGTCGACGACGACGCGATGGAAGCGCGTCTCCCGGGCCGCGTCCGCGCCCGGCTGGACGAGTTGTTGCAGCTGGAGTCGCGCTGGCCCGAGTCGGTCGAGGGCGGGTCGTTGGTCCATCTCGACGTCCGGGCCGACAACGTGCTCCTCACCGACGACCGCGTCTTCTTCGTCGACTGGCCGGCGGCGTCGGTCGGTGCGCCGTGGATCGACCTCGTCGCCATGCTCCCGAGCGTCGCGATGCAGGGCGGGCCCGATCCCGACGAGGTGTGGCGCGCGCACCCGTTGAGTCGCGGTGTCGACGACGACCGCGTCGACGCGTTCCTCGCGGCGATCGTCGGATACTTCGCGCACGTGATGCAGTTGCCCGCGCCGCCGGGGCTGCCGACGATCCGCGAGTTCCAGGCCGCCCAGGGCGTGCACGCGTCGGCGTGGTTGGCTCGCCGTCGCGGTTGGGCCGACTTCGGCCTCTGAGGGCGGAATCAGATCAGGTCGGGATCGGTGACGACCTCGACCAACGCCGGCCCCGCGTGCGCGAAGGCGGCCGCCAGCGCCGCGTCGAGCTGCTCGGCGGCGGTGACCCGCACGCCGAACGCGCCGCACAGCTGGGCGTACGCGGCGAAGTCGGGATTGTGAAGCGACGTCTGCCACACATCCCACTCCGCCGCGCGCTGCTCCTTGGTGATCTTGCCGAGTTGGCTGTTGTTCAGCAGCACGTGCGTGATGTTCATGCCGTACTTCACGGCGGTCGTGATCTCGCCGAGGTACTGGCCGAACCCGCCGTCGCCGGTCACCGCGACGATGGTCCGATCGGGACGCTGCGGCCCACGCGCCCATCGCGGCCGGGAAGCCGAAGCCGATCGAGCCGAGGTAGCCCGACATCAACACCTGCTGGCCGGGCTTGCACTCGAAGTACCGGCCGAACGAGTACGTGTTGTTGCCCACGTCGACCGCGATGACGGCGTCCTCCGGGGTGTGGCGGGTGAGCGCCTCGAACAAGCGGTGCAGACGCGACGCCGCGGCCGCGGTCGTCGAGCGTGCGCCGGTTCTTCTCCGCGTGCCAGATCGCGCGCCGGGTCGCGACGTCGGCGCGCTGGTCGTCGGGCGCGACTGCCGCCGCGTTCGCTCGAGTCGAGGAGGTGTCGGGCCGTCACGGCGATGTCGCCGAGCACCGGCGCGGTGACCGGGTGGAAACGACCGATCGCGTCGGGATCGGAGTCGACCTGGATGATCGGCTTGTACGGCGCGATCCCCGTGTGGTTCGCGAACGAGGCGCCGAACACGATCAGCAGGTCGGACTCGTTCATCAGCCACGACGCGACGGGCGTGCCGCTCCGGCCGAGCACGCCGCAGGCGAGCGGGTGCGTCGTCGGCGACGATCCCCTTGGCCTTGAACGTGGTGAGGATCGGCGCGTGCAGGCGCTCGGCCAGGCGCACGACGTCGTCGATGCCGCGACGCGCGCCGTGCCCCACGACGATGACGGGCCGGCGCGCGCCCGCGACGAGCGCGTCGGCCTGCTCGACCGCGGCCGCGGCGGGCGCGACCGCGAGATCGGCGACGCGCCCACCCGGGCCACCGGCCCGCGCGCCGTCGGCCGCGGGGAGCGCCTGCACCTCGTCGGGCAGCACGAGGTGGGCGACGCCGCGCTGGTCGAGCGCGTGCTTGCACGCGAGGTTCATGAGCTCGACCTGGTCGGAGTCGCGGTGCACCGTCTGGGTCGAGATCGAGACGTCGGCGAACGCGGCGGCGAGATCGAGGTCCTGGAACGCGCCCCGACCGCGCACCTTCGACGGCACCTGACCCGAGATCGCGAGCACCGGCGCGCGGTCGACCTTGGCGTCGTACAGACCGGTGAGCAGGTTGGTGGAGCCCGGACCGGCGATCGCGAAGCACGCGGCCAGGCCGCCGGTCAGCTTGCCGTACGCGCTCGCCGCGAACGCGGCCGCGCCCTCGTGGCGGATGCCGACGAACGTGAGGTCGCCGCGCGACTCGGCCTCGCGCATCGCGTCGGCGAAGCCGAGGTTCGAGTGCCCGACCATCCCGAAGACGTGGGTGACGCCCCACGCGCACATCGTCTCGACCATCAGATCGGAGATCGTGCGCGGCCCGCGCCTTCTCGGGGGCCAATCCGACGTACACGCCGTCGGCGCGCACCTCGACCGGATGCCGCGCGGGCGCGTCGGTGAAGCCGGGCGGGGGAGTGCCGGTGATCGGGTCGTAGTCGTAGCCGTGCCACGGGCAGCGCAGCCACCCCTTCTCGATCGACCCTTCGCCGAGCGGTCCACCCTGGTGCGGGCAGTGGTTGTCGAGCGCGCCGTAGCGGTCGTTGCACCGGGTCAGCGCGAGCGAAGTACGGCCCGCCGTGACCGTCATCACGCGACCGTCGTCGAGCTCGTCGACGCCGGCCACGCGGTGCCACACCAGCTCGGCCGGCTCGTTCGTCATCGCACACCGCCGTACTCGATGCCGGTGAGCGCGGCCATGTCGCGGTCGAACGTCGTGAGATCGTCGGGTGCGAAATGCGAGAGATGATCGTGACCGCACGCGCGGGCGAGCACCTGCATCAGCTCGACGGTCGCCCGCAGGAAGTTGTTCAGCCGGTGCGGCGGCTTCGTCGACGGGCAGCCGGGCGCGGAGATGCTCCTTCTGCGTCGCGATGCCGACCGGGCAGTTGTTCGTGTGGCACGCCCGCATCCCGAGGCAGCCGATCGCCTGGATCGCGCTGTTCGCGATCGCCACCGCGTCGGCGCCGAGCGCGAGCGCCTTGGCGAAGTCGGCGGCGTCGCGCAGCCCGCCCGTGACGACGAGCGTGACGTCGCGCCGCTTGCGGCGGTCGAGGTGCCGACGTGCCCGGGCGAGCGCGGGGATCGTCGGGACCGAGATGTTGTCGCGGAACAGGAGCGGCGCCGCGCCGGTCCCGCCGCCGCGACCGTCGAGGATCACGTAGTCGACGCCGATCTCGAGCGCGGCGTCGATGTCGCTCTCGATGTGTTGCGCCGACAGCTTGACGCCGATCGGGATCCCGCCGCTGCGCTCGCGCACCTCGTCGGCGAAGCGGCGGAAGTCGTCGACGCCGTGCCAGTCGGGGAACGTCGGCGGCGAGACCGCGGGCGTTCCCTCGGGGAGGCCGCGGACCTCGGCGATACGGCCCTTCACCTTCGGTCCCGGGAGGTGGCCGCCGGTTCCCGTCTTCGCGCCCTGGCCGAGCTTGAAGTGGAACGCCTGCACCTTGGTGAGCACGTCCCAGCTCCAGCCGAAGCGCGCCGACGCGAGCTCGTAGAAGTAGCGCGAGTTCTCGCTCTGCTCCTCGGGCAGCATGCCGCCTTCGCCCGAGCAGATGCCCGTGCCCGCGAGCTGCGCGCCGCGTGCACAGCGCGGTCTTCGCCTCCTGCGACAGCGCGCCGAACGACATGTCGGACACGAAGAGCGGCATGTCGAGCCACAGCGGCTTGGCCGCGTTCGGGCCCGATGCACACCTCCGTGCCGACCGGTACGTCGTCGAGCAACGGCAGCGTCGCCAGCTGTGCGGTCACGAACTGGATCGAGTCCCAGCTCGGCAGCTGCTGGCGGGCCACGCCCATCGCGGCGACGAAGCCGTGATGGCCGACCTTCGCCAAGCCGTTCTCGGCGAGCTCGTGGATGCGCATGACGTACGGCTCTTCGATCGTGCCGTGCGGATCGGTGTAGAGGCCCTGGTACACGTCGGGCGAGTACGGCTGCGGGTGTTGGAGCTTCCAGCGGATGACGTCGTCGCGATCGACGAAGAGGCCGTCGCCTTCGACCACCGACGTGAACTTCGCGAGCACCTCGTCGTTGTTGTACGCGCTCACGCCCGACTCGATGCGGTAGTCCCAGCCGTGCAGTCCGCAGATGAGGTCGTCGCCGCGGATCTCGCCGTCGGCGAGCAGTGCGCCCCGGTGCAGGCAGCGCCCGTGGAGCACCGAGTGCTCGTCGCCCCGGCGGATGACCACCAGGTCGACCCCCTCGGTGCTCGTCGCCATCGGCATACCGTCGGGTACGTCGGCCCAGGTCGCGATTCGTACGAGGTTCACGCACTCTCCTTCGCCGCCTGCCGGGAGCGTACGTCAGCGCGCGTGGGCCTCGATCCAGGCGGCCTCGGCCTCGCCCATCGGTGTCGACGGGCCGCCCTCGACGAACGGCCACAGCTCGAACGCGATGCGTCGCCAGTTGCGCTCGGCGCGCAGTCGGCCGAGCACCGCGTGCAGACCGAGGTTGATGCGTTGCGTGACGACGAACGCGGGCGGGACATTCGACGACTTCGCGACGTGCGCGTACGGGCTCGACACGTCGAACATGCGCCGGACCGTCTCCGTCGCGTACTCCGGTGTGAACGCGATCTCGCGGTCTTCGAGAACGAACTCGTAGAAGTGCCCGAAGTACTCGCGGACCTCGTCGTCGGAGATCGCGGCCGGCTTCAACACGTCGTTCGCTTCCAGGATGCGGCGGAACTCGGGTATGTCGCGGTCGATGACCATGCGTCACGATGAGCGACTGGAAGAGCTGCACCTCGGCGGGCGTGTAGCGCTTGACGAGGCCGAAGTCGAGAAAGCTCACCTGGCCGTCGCCGCGGAACAGGTAGTTGCCCGGATGCGGGTCGCCGTTGAACGCGTGCAGCCGATAGATGCTGCGGAACACGAACCGGAAGATCGACTCGGCCGCGGCATTGCGCTCGTCCTGCGACCACGTCTCGACCTCGGCGAAGCGCGCGCCGACGGCGAACTCGGTGGTGAGGACGCGGGCCGTCGAGAGCTCTTCGATCACGCGCGGGACGTGGATGAACGGGTGATCCGCGTACCAGTCGGAGAAGAGACGTTGGTTGTCGGCCTCGATCTCGTAGTCGAGCTCTTCGACGAGCCGGGCGCGCAGCTCCTCGACCAGCGGGCCGGGCTCGAATCCGGGGAACATCAACCCGAGCACGCGAAAGATCAGGTCGGTGTTCAGGAGGTCGGCGCGGATCGCCTCGCCGATCCCCGGGTACTGCACCTTGACCGCGACGGCCAGCCCGGAGTGCGTCACCGCGCGGTGCACCTGCCCGATCGATGCCGCCGCGACCGGGTTCGGGTCCCATTCGCGCGAACAGCCGTTCCGGAACGTCGCCGAGCTGTTCGCGCACGATCTGCGCGCTCAGCTCGGGCGCCATCGGCGGCGCGTCCTGTTGCAGCGACGCGAGCGCGTCGCGCATCGGCTCGGGCAGTCCGTCGTCGAGGTAGCTCGCCATCTGGCCGAGCTTCATCGAGCGCGCCCTTGAGCTCGCCGAGTGCGTTGGCGACATCGGCGGCGGTCCGCAGCTGGTGCTCGGCGTCGAGCTCCGTCCGCCGTTCGGGCGACGCGGTGGCGCGCCGCGCCGTGTGCACGACCTGGCGGCTTCCGGCCCTCGCCCCGATGGCCGCCAGGTGCGCGTTGCGGGAGAGGGTCGAGTCCCGGACGAACGTGCCGACCGGTCGGCGGCGCGCCGCCCGGGCCGCGAGCACGACGGCCGCGACGCCCACCACCGATGCCACCGCGGAAGCCTTGCGCACATGGCGACCGTAGCGGCCGGGCCGGTACACTTGACCGATCGGTCAAGTTCTGAGGGGAGCCTCCGTGTCGACGGACGAGCAGCGTGTGACCCAACTGTGCGACGAGCTTCTCGAGAAGCTCGACCCGAAGGCGACGCCGCCGGCCGAGTTCCTCGGCGCGCAGTACGACCTCGGCCTGGCGTGGGTGCACTTCGCGGAGGGATTCGGCGGGCTCGGCCTGTCGCCGAAGCTGCAGAACACGATCAACGCCAAGCTGTTCGGCGCGGGCGCGCCGATTCCCTACGCCCGCAACCCGATCGGCCACGGCATGTGCGCGCCGACCATCGTCACGCACGGTTCCGACGAGCAGAAGCAGCGCTACCTGCGTCCGTTGTTCACGGGCGAGGAGATCTGGTGCCAGATGTTCAGCGAGCCCGGCGCGGGCTCCGACGTCGCAGGATTGTCGACGCGGGCGGTGCGCGACGGCGACGAGTGGGTCGTCAACGGTCAGAAGGTCTGGACCACGCTCGCGCATCTCGCGTCGTTCGGCATCGTGCTCGTGCGCACCGATCCCGAACAGGTCAAGCACAAGGGCATGACGATGTTCGTCATCGACATGCACGCGCCCGGCGTCGAGGTGCGCCCGCTCGTACAGGCAACCGGCGAGGCGGAGTTCAACGAGGTCTACATGACCGACGTCCGCATCGCGGATCGTGAACGACTCGGCGACACCGGCGAAGGTTGGGGCGTCTCGCTCACGACGCTCATGAACGAGCGGGTGTCGATCGGCGGACAGGTCAACCCACGCGGGTCGGGCGTGATCGCGGTTGCGGTCAACGAATGGAAGAAGAACGAGCAGCGCCAAGATGAAGTCTCGCGGGACGCTCTGATGCGGCTTTGGATCGACGCCGAGGTCAATCGGCTCACCAACATCCGCGCGAGCCAGACCCGCAAGAAGGGAACACCGGGCCCCGAAGGCTCCGTCGGCAAGCTCGCGATGGCCGGTCTGAACCAGCGGATCATGAGCTTCGTGATGGACCTCATGGGTCCCGACGCGCTGCTGTATCCGAGCGGTTACACCTTCGAGCGCCCTCGTAGCGCCATGGATCTGTCGAATCCGCAGAAGGCGTTCCTGCGCGTCCAGGCCAACTCCATCGAGGGCGGGACGACGAACATCATGAAGAACATCCTCGGCGAGCGCGTGCTCGGTCTGCCGGGCGAGCCGCGGGCCGACAAGGGTCTCCCGTGGAGTCAGGTGCCCAGAAGCTGACGGTCCGGCCTCTTGGTACGGGCGGGGCGCGATTCCTAGTGTGGGCTTTTCCGGGACATTCCTGAAGATTCCGGGCCCGGATGCCGACGTGAGTAGGGATGTTCGGAACTTCGCGCGCACGCGTTCTCGTCGTCGCGGCCGTCGCCGCGGGCATGCTCGCGTCCGTCGCCGCGCCCGGGATCGCGTACGGACTCGCGCCGACGACGACCACCACGGCGAAGGCCCCGACGCCCACGGCTCCCACCACGTCGACGACGGTCGGCGGTCCGCGCATCCCGACACCCTCCGACCCGACCACCAGCACGGTGCCGGGACCGACCACGACCACGACGATCCCGGGCCCGCCGCCGGAGATGCCGGCGTTCACGCTGCCGACGAACTCGGGCCTGCAGTTGCTGCAGTCGATGGGGAAGGCGAAGACCGATCTGCTGGCCGCGCAACGCGGTCTGCTCGCGGCCAAGCGCGCGGTGACGAAGGCGCAGACACGCGACGCGGCCGCGCGTCGCGAGGCGACGCGGCTCGTCGCCCTCGCCAAGAAGACGCAGACGCATCTCGACGAGACGCGCACGTTGCTGCACCAGGCGGCCGTCGAGGCGTACATCCACGCCGGTGACTCGCAGCTGATGCAGGCGATCGAGGGCTACCTGAACACCAACTCGGTCGTCGACGCGGGCGGCCAGCTGCACGTGCTGGCGACGTTCGGCACGAACCAGAAGCATTTGCTCGACCAGTACCTCGACCTGCGCGAGCGCGTCGCCCGCGAGCTGACGCAGAGCCGCGAGGTGTCGGCCCGGGCCGCGGCCGCTGTTCGCGCCGCGAAGAGCCACCTTGCCGCGCTGCGCAAGACCATCACCGACTCCCGCACGACCATCGCCGTCGCGCTCGGCCGGGATCCACGAGTTCCAGACCGCGGCGACGAGCGCGACGAGCCCGATTCTCGGACCGAGCCGCCTGACCGCGAAGCAGATGGCCGACTTCGTCGTGGAGCAGCACTACAAGCCGCGCATCACGGTGCCGATCGAGGTGCTCGCCCAGATCTACCTCGACGAGGGCGCGCGCACCGGCGTGCGCGGCGACGTCGCGTTCGCGCAGTCGATCCTCGAGACCGCCGGGTTCGCGAACCCGGGCAGCGCCGCGACCGACAACAACTTCGCCGGCATCGGCTGGTGCGACTCCTGCAAGCACGGATTCGACTTCCCCGACGCCAAGACCGGTGTTCGCGCGCAGCTGCAGCTGCTGCGGGTCTACGTCGATCCGACCTTCCCCGACGACAAGTACAAGGACGACATCCTCCTCCCGGGCACGCTGACGCTCGGCTTCCGCGGCAAGGTGCAGACCTGGTGGGACCTCTGGGGCACGTGGGCCACCGGCGCGCTCTACGGGCAACGCGTCTACGACATCTACGAGCGCATGGTCGCGTTCGCGCAGTTCGACCCGACGCCGGCCCCGGCCCCGAAGCCCGCGCGGCCGACTGCACCAACGCCCGCGCCGAAGCCCTAGCCCGGGGGAGTCAGCCGCACCGGCAGGTGTCGGATGCCGGTGTGCTTGTTGCTACGGGTCCACACGACCGGGCCCGCGAGCTCGACCGCGGCGGTCCGCGCGCACAGCTCGTCGAGCACGACCCGGATCTCGAGTCGGGCCAGGTTCGCGCCGAGGCAGTGGTGCACGCCGTGCCCGAAGCCGAGATGCGGGTTCGGGTCGCGGGCGACGTCGAACTCGAACGGGTTCGCGAAGACGCGTTCGTCGCGATTGGCCGATGCCTCCCAGAACACCACCTTGTCGCCGGGGCGGATTGTCTCGCCGTGGAGGTCGAGGTCGCGGGTCGCGGTGCGCCGGTTGTAGGCGGCGGGGTGCGTCCAGCGCACGATCTCCTCCACCGCGCTCGCAGTGATGCCGCCGTCGCGCAGCTCCTGCCACTGCCCGGGGAACGCGTCGAGCGCGACGATCGCGCCCGCGATCGCGTTGCGGGTCGTGTCGGCGCCGGCCGCCCACAGGAGCGAGAAGAAGAACTGGAGCTCCTGATCGCCGAGCTCGGGCGGGTCCTCGCCGTCGAGGCGCGCGTGACAGACGACCGACAGCATGTCGTCGGCGGGATGCGCGCGCTTGTCGGCGATGAGCGCCGTCCCGTACTCGAACATCGCCGCCGCCGCCTTCGACACCTCGTCGGTGGTCTCGAACGCCTCTCGTGTGCCCTTGAAGTCGAACGCGTGCTCGATCCACTCGAAGAGCCGGTGCCGGTCGGCTTCCGGGATGCCCATCAGGATGCAGATCGCCTGCATCGGCAGCTCACCCGCGATGTCGCGGACGAAGTCGCACTCGCCCGCGGCGAGCGACCGGTCGACGAGGCCGGCCGTGCGCGTCCGCAACTCGTCCTCGAGCCGCGCGATCGTGCGCGGAGTCAGGCCCTTGCTCACGAGCAACCGGACGCGCTGGTGGCGGGGGTCGTCCATCATGTTGAGCATCAGCCCGGCCACCGGCAGGTCGTTGAGCGTGGTGCCGCCGTAGGGACGGTCGCCGCCCGTCTCCGACGAGAACGCGCCGGGATCGTGCACGACGCTCATGCACGCCGGCGTGCGAATGGACCGACCAGAAGCCCTCGCCGTCGGGCGTGTGCTCCGTCGGCTCGTGCCACAACACCGGCGCGATCGCGCGCAACTCGGTGAAGACGTCGTGCGGGAACCCGGCGGCGAAGAGTTCGAGATCGGTGAGATCGATCCCGGCGGGAATCTTCGCCACGCTGCGCGACGTTAGCCCGGCCCGTATGCCCAACATCGAAGACTTCAACGGCGACTTCCACGCGTTCAATCAGGCTCTGGTCGACGAGTTCCGCGCGAACGGCGGGCAGGTCACCGGCATGTTCGCCGGGGCCCCGCTGGTGCTGATCACCACCACGGGGGCGAAGTCGGGGAAGCGGCGCACGACGCCGATCGTCCACACGACCGACGACGCCGGGAACGTGGTGATCATCGCGTCGAAGGGTGGCGCGCCGACCAGCCCCGACTGGTTCCACAACCTCGTGGCCAACCCCGACGTCACCGTCGAACTGCCGACCGAGAAGTTCGACGCGCGCGCCCGCGTGACCGAGGATCCGGAACGGGAACGCCTCTACCGCGCGCAGGCGGCGCTCATGCCGAACTTCGCCGAGTACGAGAAGGCCACGACGCGCAAGATCCCGGTCGTCGTGCTCGAGCGCGTCTGATCGGTCCGTTTCGGATCAGTGCATGTGCCGCGCGCCGTGCGCGAGGGAGCAGCGCGCGGTTGCGGCAATACCGTCGGTGTGGACCGGCCGGATCCGTGCCTGCATGTCGAAAGACTCCGGATAGATCTCGACGACTCCCACCGAAACGGTGACCTCGGTGCCCGATGCCGAGGTGCCGGGAGTGGTGGTGCAGCGGCGTAGCTCCGGTGTGGTCCCGAGCGTCGTGCACACGCGAAAGAGTGCTCGCTCGCCCGAGTTCCGGGCCCGGGAAGAGGGCCCTGTCGGGGATGGCAGACTGTGGGGATGAACGAACGCGACGAACGCCCGTGGGGCAGCTACGAAGTCCTGGTCGACGCGCCTGACCACAAGGTCAAGCAGATTCTGGTGAAGCCCGGGAAGCGGTTGAGCCTGCAGAAGCACGCGCGCCGGTCGGAGCACTGGTTCGTGGTCCGCGGTTCGGGTGTCGTGATGCTCGACGGTGCACCGGTCAAGGTCGGTCCCGGCGTGGCGGTCGACATCGCCCTCGGCGCGTCGCACCGCATCGAGAACACCGGCGCCGCCGACCTCGTGTTCGTCGAGGTGCAGCACGGCGAGTACTTCGGCGAGGACGACATCGTCCGCCTCGAAGACGACTTCGGTCGCGCCGGCTAGTCCTCCGCGCGGTTCGGCCGCGCCTCGTTCGCGTTGTTGCCGACGTCCGAGCGAAGTCGGACCAGACCGCGTTCGACGTCGCCGACGTGGTGCATCGAGTCGTGCAGTGCGTGTTCCAGGAGGCGGCGCGCGGAGCTGCGGTTCTCACCGACTGTCATACCGAACGCCCACGACGCGGGCGGCGCGGCGGCCGCGAGATCGGCGAGGCGCCGCAGATCGGCGTCGAGCGCGTCGACGACCGCGCCCGGGTCCTCGGCGGCATAGGCCGTGGCCGCGCTCGCGATCATCTCGTCGGCCTCGATCGCGGGGAGCACCGGTTCCGCTCCGGTCAAGGCCTGCTCGACGCCGAAGCAGTGCAACGCGGTGATGTCGCGGCTGTGCGCGGCGTACTCGAGCGCCGACCACACCGCGGGCTCCGGTCGGAGTCGGAGCTCGGGGCCGGCGTCGTCGACGAGCTCGCGCCAGCGTGATCCCAACACGCGGAGCGCCGCGAGGAGCGCGGCGTCGTCGTAGACCGAGCCGTCGAAGCCGCACGCCTCGCAGTGCTCGTGCTCACCTTCCATCGTCAGCTCGTGGCCGGCGGGTCGCGCCGGAGCTCGGCGTCGAGATGGTGTGCGAGCGGTTGCCCCACGGCCGCCATGCGCAGGTCGTAGTGGAGCGTGTCGGCCCCGTCGAAGGTGAAGTCGCGTTCGACGATCGTGACGTCCTTGGCGGTGCCCGTGCGCGCGACCGTCGTCGAACGAAGGCGGATCGCGCCGGCGTCGATCGTGCCCTCGCTCACCTCGACGATGCCGTTCGGGTGCGCGAGGACGAGCTCGACCCGGCCCGGGCGCGGCACCCGCCAGAATCCCGTCTCCGCGTGTAGCTGGCGACCGTCACCGCGGTGGCGCGTCCGCTGCGTGTACGTGAGGAAGGGTTTGCCGTTGTGGCCGAAGGTGATCGTCTCGTCGTAGTCGAACGACTCGATCGTCGGATAGACGCCGTGTCCGTGCCCGGACCAGCTCCCGAGGAGAAAGCGCAACGACGCGACATCCGGATGCAGCTCGACGTCCATCCGCACAGCGTCGCGCGGCTCCGCCGATGAGGTCTCATCTCGGGCCCGGACAGGTAAGGGTCAAGCTCGCTGTTTGCGGACCGGATAGACGAGGTGCGTCACCCGGTGGCTCTCGATGACGGTCGGGTCCTCGAGGAGCACCGGGGTGTTCTCGAGGTTGGCGAAGAACGGCACACCGCTTCCGAGGACGACCGGCACGAGTTCAACGCGGATCTCGTCGAGCAGGCCCAGGTCCAGGCACTGCTGGGCGATGTTCGGTCCGGCCACACCGACCCACTTGTCGCCCGCCACCTCCTGTGCCAGCTCGATGGCGCGGCGAACGCCGTCGGGCACGAACGTGGTGAGCGATGCATCGTGTCGCCGGTCCCAACCCTCCGGTCCTCGATGGCTGACGACGAAGACCGGAACACCGACGGGATGGCGACCGGCCCAGCCGTCGGTGTAGTCGAAGACCCGCCGGCCGACGACGAGCGCCCCCGTCCCATCGACGAGCTCGCGGAGATAGGCGGCGTCCGCCATGGTCACCTGCGAGACCATGTCGTTCCCCGGCCAGTCGTACGTGACGGTCCCGCTGCCGTACCAGTCGAAGATGTGCGGGACACTGTCGTCGGTCGCGGCGACGAACCCGTCGAGCGACATGGAAAGACCTGCGATCACTTTGCCCATGTCATGCAGACGTTCTCGACGACGCGAATTCATCGCCTGACGATCGACGTATCGAGTGAGTCTCCGGCACCCGCCAAGAGTGCTCGAACATGGGAAAATTTGGATTTTTCGATCGGGCGAAGCCGGGAGCGCGGCACGATCGGGCAACCTGTTGGCGTGCGCACACCGCTCCCGCCCGTCGCCTGCGTCATCAGCTTCATCGACGCGATCAACCGCGGCGACATTGCCGGCCTCGCCGCGCTCATGACCACCGATCACCGCCTACGCGTGCTCGACGAAGCTCCGCTCGACGGCCGGGCCGCCAATGTCAACGCGTGGCGCGCGTACGCGATCGCCTTTCCCGACTACGTGATCTCCCCGCACCGCATCGTCGGCCGCGACGAGGACGTGATCGTGCTCGGCCACACGACCGGTTCCCACCTCGGCCTGCCCGACGACGAGGAGTCCATGCTCACGGTGATCTGGCGGGCCGAGGTCGCCGACGGTCGCCTGCAGCTGTGGCAGATCATCGAGGACACGCCCCGCCAGCGCGCACGAGCTCGGCCTCACGGAGCGCGTGACCGCGCCCGGGTAATCGCCGACCTACGCTCGCGCCATGCCGACGAAGGAAGGTCCCGTCCCCCCGTTCCCCGATGGCGCCGACCCCGACGAGTTCGATCGACTCCGGCGGCGGGTGCTCTGGAAGATGCCGAGCGGCCTCTACGTCGTGGGTTCCACCGACCGGGCCGAGCGGCGCAACGGGATGATCCTCAACTGGGCGACGCAGGTGTCGTTCGACCCGAAGTGGATCGGCATCTCCGTCGAGCACGGGGCGCTCACGCACGAGCTCATCGCGGCGAGCGGTGTGTTCTCGTTGTGCATGATCGATCGTGAAGACCGGGCGATCGTCCGCAAGTTCACCAAGCCGGTCGACGTCGACCTCGGGCAACGGACGCTGAACGGCTTCCCGTATCTCGACGGCCCGGTCACGGGTGCGCCCGTGCTCTCGCAGTCGGTCGCGTATCTCGAGTGCGAGGTCCGTCAACCGGTCGCGGTGGGCAACCACACCCTGTTCCTCGGCGAGATCGTCAACGTCGCGTTCTTGAAGGACGAGGACACCGATGTCCTCCGCATGGAGGACACGAGGATGAACTACGGCGGCTGAGCAGCCGAGCGCTCCGACCGAGCGCTCCGACGGCGCTCCGACTGAGCTGAACCTCAGCCGAAGAGGAGGCGGCGGACGGGCGGGGCGGGCGGCGCCGGCGCCTTGAACGCCCGGTGGTACTCGACGAGCGCGTTCGCCGCCGCAGTGCGGTTGTCGGCGATCGGTGAGCTCTGCTCGCCGTCGCGGTGCTGCCAGAACCAGCGACCACCCCTGGCCGAGACCTTGCCGATGCTCGTCCCGAGGCCGCCCGTGGCGAGACGGACTTCGGCCATCGTCAACGAGAGCGGCAGCACCTGGATCTCCCCGGTTGTCGCCGTCGTCATCGTCATGGTCACGGGAAGGTCCTCCTGGGCCGGACATCTGCTCCGGCCCGTGGGTCGGATCGAGGTGGCGGATTGCGTTGTGCCTTCTAGGCTTCGGCCATATGGCAGACACTTCTGCAGCCCAATCGGCGAAGAGCCCTCCCCAGGGTGGCCTTTTTCACAGTTGGCGTTACGTGCTCGCCACCACCAACCCGCCGCCCGGAACCCTCGATCCCGGTATCGAAATGGTTGTATTTGACCCGGGCCGGGGTGCTTCCGATGACCCTGGTGGCCGGCGCGATCGCCGGTCTGCTCGCCGTCTACCGCGACGCCGACGTCAGCTGGGGATGGTTCGCCCTCTCTGCGGCGGGCATCGTCTTGGCCCACATGGCCAACAACTTGATGAACGATCTCTTCGATCTCGAGGTCGGCACCGATCGCGAGGACTATCCCCGCAATCTCTATTCGCCACATCCCGTGCTCTCGGGCGTCATCACCCGCAAGGGTCTTGCGACGTGCGCGCTCGTCGTCAACGCGCTGTGCCTCGGCATCATGATCGTGCTGACGGTGGCGCGGGGCTGGCCCATCGTCGGCTTCGCGCTCGGAGGCTTCCTGCTCTCGGCCGCGTACACCGCGCCGCCGCTGCGCTTGAAGAAGCACGGCCTCGGTGAGCCCACCGTGCTCGTCGTCTGGGGCCCGCTCATGGTCGGCGGGAGCTACTACGCCGCGACCGGCACGATCCCGGGCGCGGTCGTGCTCGCCTCGCTGCCGTACGCGCTCCTGTGCACGACCGTGCTCATGGGCAAGCACATCGACAAGATCCCGTGGGACGCGCCCGACGGAACCCACACCCTGCCGGTGATCATGGGCGAGGCCGCCGCCCGCAGGGTCACGCAGGCGATGTTCGTCGCGTTCTACCTCTCGATCGGCGCGCTCGTGATCGCGCGGGTGCTCCCGGTCGCATCGCTGTTGGTCGTGCTGTCGTTCCCGGTGCTGCGGCGCACGTTCGAGTATTACTCGCAGCCCAAGCCCGACGTCTCTCCGATGCCGAACCCCGTGTGGCCCCTGTGGTTCGCGGCGCTCTCGTTCCTCGTGACACGCCGCGCGGGCGGCTTGTTCGTCATCGGCCTCGTCATCGGCGCCGTCCTCGGCTGGTAGCCCGTAGTCGCGCGGGTGATACGGCGTTACGCTCCGCCTCGCATCATTCGGCACCCTGGAGGCGACGTGTTCCCGAGCACGATGCAAGACTTTCCGCTCACCATTGCCGCCGTGCTCCGACACGGCCGGACCGTCTACGGCGACGCCGAGTGCGTCACCTGGACCGAGGACGGGCCGCGGCGCGCGACGTACGCGACGGTCGCCGACAACGCCGGCCGCGCCGCCGGTGCACTGGCCAAGCTCGGGGTGACGGCGGGCGACCGGGTCGGCACGTTCATGTGGAACTCGCAGGAGCACATGGAGGTGTACCTCGCCGTCCCGTCGATGGGCGCGGTCGTGCACACGTTGAACATCCGCCTGTTCCCCGAACAGCTCGCGTACGTGATCAACCACGGCGAGGACAAGGTCGTGTTCGTCGACGACTCGCTCGTACCGTTGCTCGCCAAGGTCGCCGCAGAGCTGACGACGGTGGAGTGCTTCGTGATCGTCGGCGACGGCGAATGCGACGCGTCGCTGCTCGGCGACCGGCGCGTCGAGCGCTACGCCGAACTGCTCGCGCAGGAGTCCCCCGAGTTCGACTGGCCCGAGATCGACGAACGCCAGGCCGTCGGCGATGTGTTACACGTCGGGCACTACCGGACACCCGAAGGGTGTCGTGTACTCGCACCGCTCGTCGTTCCTGCATTCGTTGGCGGCCACCACGCCGAACGCCATGGGCCTCTCCGAGCGCGACAAGGTGCTGATGATCGTGCCGATGTTCCACGCCAACGCGTGGGGGCTCCCGTACGCGGCGTTCCTCTGCGGCGCGTCGCTCGTCATGCCCGGCCGGTTCCTGCAGGCCGCACCCGTGACGCGGATGGTGGAGGAGGAGCGCGTCACCTTCGCGGGCGCGGTGCCCACCATCTGGGCCGACATCTACAACTACGGCGAGACCCACGACATCGACCTGTCGAGCCTCCGCATGATCATCTGCGGCGGCTCGGCGGTGCCGCGCTCGCTGATGGAGAACTTCGAGAAGACGTACGGCGTCCGCATCGTGCAGGCGTGGGGGATGACGGAGACATCGCCGCTCGCCGCGGTCGCGCACCCGCCCGCGTCGGTCGAGCTCGGGTCGCCCGAGGAGATGGACTGGCGGGCGCGCACGGGCCGCGTCGTGGGCGGCGTCGAGCTGCGGATCGTCGACGACATGGGCAATGCCCTGCCGTGGGACGACGAAGCGGTCGGCGAGATCGAGGTGCGCGGACCGTGGATCACCGGTTCGTACTACCGCGACCCGTCACCGGAGAAGTTCGACGACGGATGGCTCCGCACCGGCGACGTCGGCCGCGTGTCGCCCGAGGGCTACGTCCAGATCACCGACCGGGCCAAGGACGTCATCAAGTCGGGCGGCGAGTGGATCAGCTCGGTGGAGCTCGAGAACCTCCTCATCGGCCACCCGGACGTGCTCGAGGCGAGCGTCATCGGCGTCCCCGATCCGCGTTGGTCGGAGCGCCCGCTCGCGTGCGTCGTACGCAAGGCCGGCTCCGCGGTCGACGCGGGAACGCTGGCCGGGTACCTCGCCGGTCACGTCGCGAAGTGGCAGGTGCCCGAGCGCTGGACCTTCATCGACGAGGTGCCCAAGACGTCGGTCGGCAAGTTCGACAAGAAGGTGCTGCGGGCCCGACACGAAAAGGGTGAGCTCCACATTGAACAACTGGATTGAACAACGCCGTACGCGGGCGTTTGCGCAGGCGTCGGAAGGCGTCGTCGCCGCGCCCGCCGCGACGGTCGTGTTGTTGCGCGACGGCGAGACGGGGCTCGAGGTGTTGCTGGCCCGGCGCTCGTCGAAGCTCGCGTTCCACGGCGGCGCGTGGGTGTTCCCCGGCGGTCGTATCGATCCGGAGGACTACGGCGACGTGCCCGACGACCTCGCGGGCGGCGCGCCGGGCCGCCGCACGCGAGGCGAAGGAGGAGGCCGGCGTCGACGTCGATCCCGACGCGCTGATCCACCTCTCCAACTGGACGACCCCCGAAGGCTCGCCCAAACGATTCGCGACGTGGTTCTTCGTGGGACCGGTCGCCGGTGGTGACGAGGTCGCCGACGGCTCGGAGATGGACGCGATCGCAGTGGTTCCGCCCGCACGAGGCAATCGCGGCGCGCGCGGCCGGCGACATCGAGCTCGCACCGCCGCAGTACGTGACGCTGCTCGACCTCGCGCGAGGTGGCGACCGTCGCCGACGCGATGGTCGGGATCGAGGCCGCCGTCGCGATCGACTATCTCCCGCGCTTCCACTTCATCGAGGGCGGCGGCGCGCTGTGCGTCTATCCCGAAGACGTCGCCTACGACGACCTGTCGAAGCTGGACGATCCCGGCCCGCGCCACCGCCTGTTGCTCGGTGGCGCGAGCTGGGAGTACGTCCGCGACGACTGATCGCTACTTGTTCGGCTGGGGCGTGATCCGCAGGTAGGGCTTCGGCGCCTTCCAACCCTTCGGGAACTTGGTCTTGGCGTCCTCGTCGGAGATCGCGCCGCCGATGATGACGTCGTCGCCGTCCTTCCAGTTCACCGGCGTGGCCACGCCGTAGTTCGCGCTCAGCTGCAGCGAGTCGACGACGCGCAGGATCTCGTCGAAGTTGCGACCGGTCGACGCGGGGTAGGTGATGATGAGCTTCACCTTCTTGTCGGCGCCGATGACGAACACCGAGCGCACGGTCAAGGTGTCGTTCGCGTTCGGGTGGATCATGTCGTAGAGGTCGGAGACCTTGTGGTCGGCGTCGGAGATGAGGGGGAAGTTCAGCTTCTGCGCCCTGCGTCTCCTCGATGTCGCTCGCCCAACCCTCGTGGTTGCCGAGCTCGTCGACCGACAGGCCGAGCACCTTCACGTTGCGCTTGTCGAACTCCGGCTTGAGCCTGGCGACCTCACCGAGCTCGGTCGTGCAGACCGGCGTGTAGTCCTTCGGGTGCGAGAACAAGATGCCCCAGCTGTCGCCGAGGTAGTCGTAGAAGTTGATCTTGCCTTCGGTGGTCTCGGCCGTGAAGTTCGGGGCTTCGTCGCCCAGGCGCAGCGCCATGCGATGCCTCTTTCGTGTCGTCGGGTTCGCGGAGTGTTGGTGTCGCTGAGCACAGTACGTCGCCCGGCGATCAAAATGCCAGTAGTGAAGTCGGGATTTGTCGACCGGGGCCGCGTCGGTAATGTTCCGCGTCCTGTGACCGCCCCGTCCAAGGGCCGCCGCCGGGCCGTCGCCGGTCATGTGCGCGGGCTCGCGATCGACATCACGCCGCTACGCGTCTCGCGCGATTTCCGGTTGCTCTGGAGCGGGGAGCTGTTCTCCCAGATCGGCAGTCAGTTCACGCTGGTCGCGCTGTACATCCAGGTGTACGAGCTGACGCACAAGTCGTCGCTCGCGGTCGGGTTCATCGGGCTCGCGCAGCTCGTCCCGATGCTCTTCGTCTCCATCGGCTTCGGTCCGCAGATCGACCGCCGTGACCGCCGGACGCTGCTCCTGCTCGCCCAGGTCGGGCTCATGACCGCGTCGCTGCTCCTGCTGCTCGGCGCGTACCTCGGCCACCCGCCCCTCGTGCTCGTGTACGGCGCCGCCGCCTTGAGCGCCGCGTTCCTCTCCATCTCGATGCCGACCCGCGCGGCGATGACGCCCCGCCTCGTGCCCCTCGAACTGTTGCCCCAGGCCGCGGCGCTGAACCAGATCATGTGGCAGACCGCGGGCGTCATCGGCCCCGCGCTCGGCGGGCTCGTCGTCAGCCGGTTCGGCTTCACCTGGGCCTACGGCGTCGACGTGCTCAGCTTCGCGGCGTCGCTCACGGCCGCGTTCCTCGTCTCCTCCCAGCGGCCGATCCCCGCCGACGTCGACGACGAGGATGTCGGGTTCGCGGCGGTGCGCAACGGTCTGCGGTTCCTGCGCGGACGTCGGGTGCTGCAGTCGACGTTCACGATCGACATCGTCGCGATGGTCTTCGGCATGCCGCGCGTGCTCTTCCCGGTCCTGTCCGACAAGCAGTTCCACCGGGGGACCGAAGCGGTCGGATGGCTGTTCGCGGCCGCGGCCTTGGGCGCGTTCGCGGGCGCTGCGAGCTCGGGCTGGATCGGCCGGGTCCGGCGCCCCGGGTTGGCGATCATCGTCGCGGTCACGCTGTGGGGCGCGGCCATCGCCGCGTTCGGGCTGGTGGGGGCCAACCTGTGGCTCGGGCTCGTCTTCCTCGCGGTCGCGGGTGGCGCCGACGTCATCTCCGCGGTGTTCCGCAACACGATCCAACAACTCACCGTGCCCGACGGTCTGCGCGGCCGGATCTCGTCGATCAACATCTTCGTCGTCGCGGGTGGACCGCGTCTCGGCGACCTCGAAGGCGGTCTCGTCGCGAGCGCGTTCACGCCGACGGTGTCCGTGGTGTCCGGTGGGTTGTTGTGCCTCGCGGGTGTCGGCGTGATCGCGGCGACGGTGCCGCGCTTCGCTCGCTGGCGCACGAGTGATCCGCCCTGATTGACCCAAGCGTCCAACCGCGATTGACTGCGGCTCGTGGCGGGGTACTCGGGGACGCCCCTTCCCCAAAGGCTCGGCATCAAGCCGGGGGCACGTTTGGCGTTGGTGCGCGCGCCCGACGGGTTCGAGCGCGAGCTGAACCCGTTGCCCGAAGGTGTGCGCCTGCGCACGCAGGCGCGCGGCGCGCAGGACGTCGTGCTCTTCTTCGCGACGCGACGCGCCGAGCTCGAACGTCGCTTCGACAGCCTGGCGCGAACCGTCGCCCCCGCGGGCGGTCTGTGGATCGCGTACCCGAAGCGCACCGCGTGTGTCGCGACCGACCTCCGCGAGGGCATCGTGCGCGAGCTCGGGCTCGCGCACGGTCTGGTCGACAACAAAGTGTGCGCGGTCGACGAGACGTGGTCGGGTCTGCGTTTCGTGTTCCGCCTTTCCGACCGTCCCGCGCGCAACGGCAAGTCGCACTGATCCGTCGCTCGACGCGCGTGCGCGTGGTCGATTGCTCAGCTCGCGTGCAACAACGGCATGTCGGCCTCGTACTCGCCGCCGGCCCAACGGACCGTGGCGTCGGGAACCAGCCTGCGGACGAGCCCGAGCGCGGCCCGGTTGTCGGGCAGCATCGTGGCCACGAAGGTGTCGTACCCGCGGTCGCTCGCGAGCGACGCGAGCCGCACGGCCAGGCGCTTGCCGAGCCCGCGCCGCTGCCAGGCGTCTTCGACCGTCATGGCGATCTCGGCCTGGTTGCTGGCTCTGCGATCCTCGCCGACCCGGCCGTCGTAGCGGGCCACGGCCACGATCTCGTCGCCATCGAGCGCCACGAGGGCGTCGCGCCGCTGGTGGTCGACGTCGGCGAGGCGGAGCAGCGCGGCGCGGCGGGACGCGCGATAGGTGAGAAGAAGCGGAAGTGCACGCTCTCGGGCGAGAGCCGGCCGAAGAGTCGCGCGAGGCGTTCGACGTCGCCGATCGAGATCGGCCGGATCGTCAGGTCGGTGTCGTTGATGCGCATCGTCTCGAACCCGGTTGCGGTCATCGGTCCCTCCGCAATACGAGGCACGTCGACTTCGCGTGCGCGTAGAGCGTGTCGGCATCGTCGTACACGCGCGCTTCGGTCGTGACGACGCGTCCTCCGCTGTGCACGACGCGGCCCTCGGCGTGCACGCGTCCGGTCGACTGGGTGATCGCACGCACGAAGTTGGTGCTGAGCTCGAGCGTGGTGAATCCCGAGTCGGCCGCGAGCGTCGACGACACCGCGCAACCCATTGCCGTGTCGACCAGCGTCGCGATGATGCCGCCGTGCATCGCGCCCATCGGGTTCTCGTGCAGCTCGTCGGCGACGATCGAGAACACGGTCCGGCCGCGTTCGAGCTCGTCGAACGAGAGGCCGAGCAGCGCGACCGCGGGCGGGGCCGACGCGTCGCCGCGCTGCATCGCCGCGAGCTGCTCGTAGCCGTCGAGACCGCGGAGCCGGAAGCGCACCCGTGCCGGATCGGTCCACGAGATGGTGCGGGACCGGACGCCTTCGACACGCGTTGCGGGGGTCATTGTGCCTCCCCGGTCACGCGCAGGTTCGCGACGTGCGCAACCAGATGGTCGACGACGCGGTCCATGTGCGCGGGGTCGTCGTAGAGACGGGCGAGCATCAGCGCGCCCTCGAGCGAGCTCGTGATGACCGACGCCAGCGCGTAGGGGTCGACGTCGGCGGCCAGGAGCCCGTCGGCCTTCCCGTCCTTCACGATGCGGCCGACGAGCCGGTGCCACAACGTCATCGAGCCGCGGGCCCGGTCGAGGAGATCGGGGTTGGTGTCGTCGGCCTCGATCGCGGTGTTCATGATCGGGCAGCCGCCGTCGATCGTGGGCCGGCGGGCACTGATCGCGAACGTCCGGATCAGGCTCGTCAATCGGTCGATCGGGTCGGTGAGGCCGTCCTGGGAACGGGCCAGGCGCTCGGTCGTGTGGCCGATCGCGTAGTCGTACGCCTCGAGCGCCAGCTGTTCTTTCGAGCCGAAGTGGTTGTAGATCCCGCCCTTCTCCAGGCCGGTGGCGCCGACGAGGTCGCGCAGCGAGGCGCCGGCGTAGCCGCGGCGGTTGAACACCGGCGCGGAGAGCTCGACGATGCGCCGGCGGGTGCGCTCGCCTTTGGTGGGAGTGCTACGGACCATGGTGCTCCTGCGGTCGTCTCGGAAAAAAACCGACCGGTCGGTTCTAAGTGTGCACGCCGGTCGGAGTTCTGTCAAGGTCTCTGGGCGCTGATGACGCGCCTCGGGGCCCGGTCGTCGGGGGTTGCAGTCAGTACGCCGGGACGCGGACGTTCGGTTCGCGCCTTTCCCGCCGGTACCGTCGGTGAGATGTGCGGCCGCTACGTCTCGGTGTCGTCCCCGACGATCCTCGCCGAGCGCTTCCACGTCGAGGACGTGCGTATCGGCGACTCCGACGCCGCTCCCGGCGCGCATCCCGGGCCGGTCTACCCGGAGGCGAACTACAACGTCACGCCCCGGGCGGAGGTGCCGGTCGTGGCCGAGAGCCGCGGTCACCGGGTGCTCGATCGGGTCCGGTGGGGGCTCGTGCCGTCGTGGGCGAAGTCGCTCGCCGTCGGCGACAAGATGATCAACGCCCGGGCGGAGACACTGCTGACGAGCAACGCCTACAAGCGACCGTTCGCGCGCCACCGCTGCATCGTCCCGGCCGACGGGTTCTACGAATGGCAGACCATCGAAGGGCGCAAGGTACGCCAGCCGTGGTTCATCAAGCGCCGCGACGGCGAGCCGATCGCGTTCGCCGGGCTGTGGTCGATCTGGCACGACAAGAAGTTGGGCGACGACGCGCCGCGTATTCGGTCGTGCACGATCATCACGACCGATCCGAACGACCTCATGGCGCCGATCCACAACCGGATGCCGGTGATCCTTCCCGAGTCGGAGTGGGACTCGTGGCTCGACGCCGAGAACGACGACGTCGAAGCGCTCGGCAAGCTGCTCGTGCCGTTCGCGGGCGACGAGCTGGAGGCGTGGCCGGTGTCGACGCTCGTCAACAAGCCGGTCAACAACGGGCCGGAGCTCATCGACGCCGCACCGGTAGATTCGCGTTCTCGATGAATGGTCACGCATGAATCACGCCGAGTACGTCGACGCCATCCGCGCCGACGGCGCCGCGCTCGCCGCCGCGGCGCGCGGCGCGGGCGTCGACGCCGCGGTGCCGTCGTGCCCGCAGTGGACGGTCGCGGATCTCCTCGGTCACATCGGTCGCATCCATCGCTGGGTCGCGAGCGGCATCGTCGACCGGGCCACGAACCGCGATACGCACTGGTCGCAGGCCGAGCCGCCTGTGCCGGATGAACGTATCGACTGGTTCGCGGCCGGGGTGCCGATGCTCGCCGACGCGCTCGCGGAGGCCGGTCCGGGCGTCGAGCTGTGGTCGTGGACGCCCGACAAGACGAGTGGTTTCTGGGCCCGGCGCCAGGCTCACGAGACCGCGGTGCACCGGTACGACGCGCAGCTCGCGTCCGGTGCCGGCGAACCGATCGCGCGACCGCTCGCGGTCGACGGCATCGACGAGCTGTTCGACCTCATCCCGTTCTGGCCGTGGGCGGATCGCGTCGCGCGGTTCGGGCGAGACGTTGCACTTCCACTGCACCGACGGCGACGGCGAATGGCTCGCGCGACTCACCGACGCCCCCGTCGCGGTCACTCGCGAACATGCCAAGGCCGACGTCGCCGCGCGCGGTACCGCCTCCGACCTACTGCTCTTCCTCTACGGCCGGGCCGGAGCCGACGCGCTCCAAGTGTTCGGCGACGCATCGCTGCTCGCACGGTGGCGCGAGCTCGTCACCTGGTAGCGCGAGCTGCTGCGCTACCCGTCGAGCGCGACCGCGGTGCGCAGCACGTCGATGACATGCTCGCGTCGGACGGCGAGCGCCTCGGCCGACAACGGATCGACGTCGAGCAGGCCCGTCATCAACTGCCCGTCGGACAGGTACGACAGCACCGCGCCGTAGCCGGTCAGCAGCAGTTGGCGGGCGTCGTAGCGACGGAGCCGGCCCGCGTCCATCTCGCGCTCGAGGAAGTCGGCGCCGCGGTCGAACAGCGGGCGCAGGAGCACGGTGAGCTCGTCGCGCAGGATGGGCCCTCCCTCGAGCGCCTCCCAGCGCACGAGGCGCACGAACTCGGGGTGGTCCTCGAAGAACGTGAACGCGGCGCGCAGCATCCGTTCCACCTGCGGCCACCCTTCACGGGTGCCGATGATCGCCTCCTCGACGAGGTGTGACCAGTCGGCGAAGGAGTCGATGAGCACGGCCCGGTAGAGGGCCTCCTTCGACGGGAAGTGGTGGAGCAGGCTCGGGCGTCGGATGCCGACCTCGTCGGCAATGTCGTTGAGGCTCGTGCCCGCGTACCCGTGGTCGCCGAAGCGCCGCAGCGCGACTTCGAGGATGAGTTCCTTCGTCGAACCGGAGCCGGACGGCAATGCCACGTTGTCATGCTACCGACACGTGTCTACCGACCAGTCGGTAGTAACCTTCTCGGGTGCCGCTCAGCAATCTCATCGTCGCGGTCGTGGCTGCGTTCGTCATCACGCAGGTCGCGATCTTCACCACCACCGTCTATCTCCACCGCGCGCTGTCCCACAGGGCCCTCACCATCAAGGGCGGGGCCGCCGTGCCGTTCCGGGTCGTCATCTGGATGACCACAGGGATGCGACCCCGCGAATGGGTCGCCGTGCACCGCAAGCACCACGCCGCGACCGACGAGGTCGACGACCCACACAGCCCGCTGCAGGTCGGGTTCTGGCGCGTGCAGCTCGGCAACGTCGGTCTGTACAAGAAGGTCGCAGCCGACGAGGCGAACACGAAGAAGTACGCGCGCGACCTGCCCGCCGACCGCCTCGACCGCATGTTCTTCGACTACTCGCTGCTCGGTCTCGGCGGCGGCATCGTGATCCTCGTGGTGGTGATGTGGGCGCTCGGCTTCGGTCTGCTCACCGGTCTGGTCGCGGCCGGGCTGCACGCGGTCTTCTACGTGATGCTGTCGGGCGCGATCAACGCGGTCGGGCACACGGTCGGCACGCGGCCCTACGAGAACTCGGCCACCAACCTGCAGTCGCTGGCGTTCATCACCGCGGGCGAGGGACTGCACAACAACCACCACGCCGCGCCGACGTCGGCGCGGTTCGCGCTCAACAAGGGCGAGATCGACCCCGGCTCGTGGCTCGTGCGCGTTCTCGTCAAGCTGCACCTCGCGCAGGTGCGCCACGAGGACGTCCACATGAAGACCGCCGCCTGAGCACGCCACAAACTTCACCAACTGTTGTCGGAGTTTTCCGCGCTATGCGCTGATTTCTCCGACAACACTTCGGCGAGCGAGCGCCTCCGTCACCCGGTCCACGATCTCGCGATCCGTCGACGCGTGTGTGAACACGAGCGGCAGCCACCCCGCGGCCGACAACGCGGTGAGGCGCTGGCTGTCGCCAACGACGGCGCTCGCGGACGTGTGGAAGGCCATGCCGTAGAACTCGGCGAAGATCTTCGCGTCGGGCCACGCGAAGTCGGGCCGGTAGTGCTTCGGGCCGACCTTCACCCGGTACTGCTGCACGGGTAAAGGCACGCCCGCTCGTCGCCAGACGTCGAGCAGATGCAACTCTGATCGACTGCCGCCCGGATCGAACCCGATGCCCCGCGCCGCGAGCAGCGATCGGACGACGGACATGTGCCGCCCTGGCCCGGATTCGAGTCTCTCGGCGCACTGGGCGAGACGTGTCCGCGAGGCAATCCCGCGTCGGAGTCCGTCGTCGAGGGCCCGACCCAGTTGCTGCTCCGTCAGCAGCGTCGTGCAATCCGCGAGAGTCCGCTCGAACGAGGTACATGGGATGTCGTCTCGCCGGACGACGTCCTCTTCGTTGAGGGCACACGACGAGTGGAACGCGACTCCGCTGACTGCGGTGCGGCGACTTCGTTCCACTGTGATCTCGAATCGATCCTCGGGGCGCGGCTCGAACCGCCACAAGCGCGCCGCGGACGAGTGCGACGCGACCGCGCCTTCGACCGACAAGACGGCGGCGAGCAACCCACGTTCCCACGAGGCCCGACCACCGACCACGGCGTAGACGCGCGGTCGGACGCGTTTGAGGAGGCGACGGCGAACGAGATGCTGACGCTGGCTGCGTGTCAGGTCTCCCTCGCGGAGCTGCGCCAGGGTGACGAGCCCGTGTTGCGATGCGAGCAGGTCTTCGAAGTGTGTGAGCGGTGCTTCCATCGGCCGAACCGTAGGAAGACCCTGAGACACGATGACCGCCGGCCCGCGTTGTCGAACTTCTGCCCACCATGCGCTGAGAACTCTGACAACTGTTGGTGGTGGAATCCGCACCATGCGCTGAGAACTCTGACAACTGTTGGTGGGGAAATCCGCACGATGCGCTGATATCTCCGACAACTGTTGGTGGTGGAATCGGCGCGGTCAGTCGAGGATGCGCTGCATGAGGACGAGGTCGAGGCGCCGTCCGAACTTCTCGCCGACCTCGGGCATGCGTGCGACCTCGACGAAGCCGAGCCGTTCGTGGAAACGGATCGAACGCTCGTTGGCCGAGTCGATCCCGGCCACCATCACGTGCTTGCCCGCGTCCCGGGCACGCGCCTCGAGCGCTTCGATCAGCGCGCGGCCCACGCCCCGGCCCCAGGAGTCGCCGCGCACGTGAATCGAGTGCTCGACCGTGAATCGGTAGCCGGGCCAGCGCACCGAGTCGCGGAAGTCGCCGAAGGTCGCCCATCCGACGACCTCGCCGTCGTCGACCGCCACCAGGGCCGGCATCCCGGTGGCGGTATGTTCCGCGAGCCACGCCGCCCGCTCGGCAACGGTGTGCGACGACTCGGTCCACTCGTGCGTCGTGGTCTCGAGCAGTGCGTTGTAGATAGACGTGATCGCCGGCAGATCCTCGACAGTCGCATCCCGCACGACGACCATCGCGTCATCTTCGCGCAGGTGCGCGGGCGCTAGCCGCGCTTCGTCCGGCCGCGTAGTGCCGCGAAACACATCGACATGCTGATCGCGCCGACGATCCCGATCGCGAGCAGCGTCTTGCCGAGGCTCGCGAACTCCCAGCCGTTCGTGACGAGGGCGCGCTGCCCCTCGAGCACGTACGTGACCGGGTTCCAGGCCGCGATCGAGTTCAACCAGCCCGAGAGCTGGCTGCGCGGGACGTACGACGACGTCATGAACAGGAACGGGAAGAAGAGGAGGAAGCTCGACTGCACCGCCGACGGGTTGCCGGTCTTCAACGCGATCGCGTAGCCGAAGCCCGCGAAGGCCAGGCTCCACAGACCGGCGATGGCGACGAACGCGAGCAGCCCGATCGGCCCCGCCTCGAACCGCACGCCGAGCGCGAACCCGAGGATCAGGATCGGGATCGTCAACGCGCACGCGATGGCGACGTCGGCGACCATGTGCCCGATCAGGATGGCGAGCCGGCTCACCGGCGTGAGCAGCAACCGGTCGAAGTACCCGTCCTGGATGTCGAGCACGAGCGCACCGGCGCGGGACACGCCGGTCACGCCGATGAGGATGCCGGTGGGCAGCATGAACTGTTTGATGTCGAAACCGGTGATGTTGCTCTGCGTCACGCGCTGGAGCGTGCCGATGTTGATCACGAAGAAGAACACGGCGATGAAGATCGGCGGGATCACCGATTCGAGCTCGCGGGGGACCGCGCGCAACGCGCGCCCGGCGATCGATACGACGTCGCGCACGACGGGTGCGGGCCGGGCCTGCACGGCGACCGCGTCGCGGCGAACCGGTATCTCGAGGGTCGTGGTCATCGTCCTACCTCCGCTACTTCGCTCTCGGGTTGCATGTAGTTGCCGGTCAGCTCGAGGAACACGTCGTCGAGCGTGGGGGTGCGCAACGTCAGGTTGCGCACGGGCGTGACCTTGTTCAGGGCGACGGCGACCGCGCCCAACGTCGCCGGGCCGTCGACCGCGGTGACGAACACCTCCTCGCCCCGCGCCTCGACGTTCTCGACGCCGGGCAGGCCCCGCACCGAGTCGCACGCGTCGGAGGGGCTGCCGCTGATGTGCGCGACGATCACGTCGCTGCCGATGCTGCGCTTGAGCTCGTCGGGAGTGCCCTCGGCGACGAGCCGGCCGTTGTTGATGACGCCGAGCCGGTCGGCGAGCTCGTCGGCCTCTTCGAGGTACTGGGTGGTGAGGAAGATGGTCATCTCGAGGTCGCGGTTGAGGCGCCGCACCTCCTCCCACATGCGGGCGCGGCTCACCGGGTCGAGACCCGTTGTCGGCTCGTCGAGGAAGAGCACGCGGGGGTTGTGGACCAGCGCGGCCGCGAGATCGAGCCGTCGCTGCATGCCGCCGGAGTAGGTGGAGATCGGGCGGGCCAGCGCGTCGCCGATGTCGATCAGCCGGCCCAGCTCGACGAGCCGGTCGTCGATCTCCGACTTCGTGAGGCCGTAGAGCCGGCCTTGCAGGCGCAGCAGCTCGATGCCCGTCTGCTTCGGGTCGAGGGCGGCCTCCTGCAGGGCGACGCCGATGTGGAGGCGGACCTTGTCGGGCTGGGTGCCGACGTCGAATCCGGCCACCGTCGCCCGGCCGTCGGTGGGGGCGAGCAGGGTGCACAGCATGCGCACGGTGGTGGACTTGCCGGCCCCGTTCGGCCCGAGGAATCCGTAGATCTCTCCCCGGCGGATGTCGAGGTCGATGCCGTCGACGGCTGTCTCCTCGCCGAATCGGCGGACCAGCTTCTCGGTCACGATCGCGCTCGGGGCGCCTGGGTTGGTTGTGAGGCTCATGCGCCCATCCTCCGCGTCGAAACCGGCCACCTGTTGACCAGGTTGCGGGATTTCTCCCGCACGGCTCACTCATCGTTCGTCGAGGACTCAGACCGTCGGGCCGCGCGGAAATCACCGGAGCAACACGGTGAACAACATCCATCCACGGATGCCACGCGCTCCAGTGGGTCAGCTTCGACTCTGGGGCACGGGAGGGGACGGGCGTCCGGCGCCGGATCAGTTCGCGGTAGCGGTGATCCACCCGAACTCGGATGTGACCCGGATGCCGACATCCCGATCGCACAGGGGCGATATGACCTCACTCAAGGCATCACAGAACGCGTCGTAGCCGACCACTTCGATCGCAGGGACGGAAGGTCCTGCCGCCGCCAAGGCACGGACGGCCGTTTCCGTGTCAGGCCACTCGTTGACGACATCGACGGCTCCGCGCTCCACCAGGGTGAAGCCCGTAGCCGCCAGCATGTCTTCTGCGACTCCTTGGCGCCCGGTATCGCCCTGCTCCATGTTGGCTGCCCCGTGTTCAGGTGGGGACAACTCGATGACTTTGCGGAAGTACGGCATGAGGCCAAGACGCTCGTATCGCCCCCAGAACGTGAGCCCCAGCCGACCGTCGGGCGTGAGAACTCGGCGAGCTTCAGTCAACGCACCTTCGCATCCTTTCCAGATGCCATTGAAGCTTGTGGCGAAGTCGAAGCTGTCTTCCGAAAACGGCAGTTGGAACATGTCCCCGACGCGGAAGTCTCCGCTCGGGGTCCTCGTCCGTGCGATCGCCACGAGGGCTTCCGCGGCATCCAATCCCGAGACCTGGGCCTTCCTCTCGGCCGCAAGGTGAGCCGCGAATCCGGCCCCACATGCGATGTCGAGGAGGCGTGCTCCGTCTCCGATTCCCAAGCGGTCGAACAACAACTCGTTTGCCGGTCGAGCGTACGGCTCGAACAGATACGCCCACTCCACGGCACGCGCCCCCCAGCCTCGCCCTGCTTCTTCCCAGTTCACGGTGAGCTCCAGCCTTTAGACGAACGATCGTACAACCACTCTAGACGATCGTTCGTCTAAGCTGCAAGGGGTCAGGTGGGCGAAGAGAGACGGCAAGCCGATGCCAGAGCAGGAGACACCGACGAAGCAAACCCGGGCCCCGGGAGAGCGTTCCCGTGCCCGAATCGTGGAGCAGGCGGCACGACTCGCAACGATCGAGGGAATCGAAGGGCTTTCGATCGGCCGACTCGCCGACGCCACCGGAATTCCGAAGAGCAGCGTCTACGCGCTGTTCGGCTCCAAAGAGGAACTCCAGCTTGCGACGATCAGCGCGGCCCGCGCCAGCTTCATCATCGAAGTAGTCACACCCGCGCTGAACGCAACCGAGCCGGGGCGCGGGCGCCTGCTTGCTCTGTGTGAAGGCTTCCTCTCCTACGTGGAGCGGCGTGTCTTCCCCGGTGGCTGCTTCTTCGTGGCCGCCTCAGCCGAGGTTGGGGCGCGCCCCGGCCGTGTCCATGACGAAGTGGCCCGTATTCAACAGCAGTGGCGCGACCTGCTCTTGCACGAAGCCAACGTTGCCGTTGAGAACGATGAACTCCCCCGCGGCACCGACCCCGAACAGATCGCCTTCGAACTCGGTGTCCTTCTTGCCGGAACGAACATCGTCAGCGTTCTTCACGATGATCTGGCCGTCGTTGCGCGGGCCCGATCAGCTGTGAAGAGTCGACTGTCCGGCTAGTCGAGGCACTCGGCGAATCACGCGCTCCATCATGGCCGACCCCCCTGAGCCCAAGACAGTTACGCGGCGGCTCGGTGTGGGTTGCAGAAACGCGATTTCCGCTCAGGTCGGTGGACCGGGCAAGTTCAGAATGCCAAGCTGCAACATCGCGCCGAGGTCTTCCCTGACTGCCCAATGCTCAGCCAGCTTTCCGCCCTCCACCCGATACCAGTGAATCTGTCGCCCAGAGAACCGCTTGCCTGTCGGCGGCACGACGCCGTTGAACTTGCCGAGGTTGGTGCCTTCGGACCAGACACGAACGGCGACCGAATCGCCGTCGGCCACGATGGACTCAATCCTCATGGTCACGTCGGGGAACTGATCGACCAACCAGGTCACGACATTGCGCATGTGCTCTGGCCCCGAGACTGCGCCCGGTTCCTCTCCCCCGAAGGGCGCGATCGCGTGCTCGACGTAATCGACCGCGACGATCTCGTCACACTGATCGAGATCCCGGCCGGTGAACACGTCATCGAACAACCGGCGCACGAGTTCCCTACTCCCGTCCAACAGTCTCCTCGATTCGCCATCTCCGTCGAACGACCGACGAAGGCCCAGGAGCGCATTTTGCCCGCTCCGGGACGCTGATGCGACTGCCTGGGACCGAATGCCGGCGCCCCCCGGCGTCAAGCGATGTACCGAGAACGAGAGCGCGACCATTGTTGTTCGTCCTCGCGCGAGCGGGCACCTGGTCGCCGGTGGTCTGTGCCCAGGACTGTGTTCTCAGACGAACTGCTTCGTGAGTTCCGCGATCTCGTCGAAGTTCTTCTTGATGTCGGGCAAGGACTGGCTGCCGTCGCGGTAGGCCTGTTTTGACATGTCCTTATCTCCGAAGCGAAGTCGCCCGGAGTCGCTATCTATGACGTCGGCGACCAACAGAGCGCCGGTCTCGTGGTCGAAGCCGCATTCGATCTTGAAGTCGAAGTACGTGCCGCCGAGTCTCGCCCACGCGTGCTCGACTATCTCGAATGTCCGGACGGTGAGGTCGCGAAGTTGTGCAAGAAGCTCAGAGGTGACCGTTGCATAGCGACTGTGCGACAGCGTCTCCTCGCGGATGAGGTCGCCGGCGTGGACGTCGCCGAGCTGAAGAGCCGCCTTCGTGTTGGGCACGAAACGCCGCAACACGTCGCGCGCGAAGTCGAATTCAAGGAGCGGATCATGGTTCGCGTCGTCCTTCTCGAAAACCTCGAAGACGAGATCGGCAAAGACGGTGCCGTCGGCGATGTCGGCATTCCGGTCGAGAAAGCTGCCAGTCGCGATCCGTCGAGCGACGAGTTCGAGAGGGATCATCTCGACCTTGCGCGCCTGAAAGGTGACTGCGTCGAGCCGCTCGACAAAATGAGTCGGCACGCGATTGTTGCTGAGTAGTCGGAAGATGTTGCAGGTCGTCGTCGTAGACGACGCCGCCTTGCCCTCGATAACATCGTGCTTCGCTCCGTCGCCCGCCGTGATGTCGTCCTTGCTCCGGATCAACACGGTGCCGTCGCCGGCGTCGATGATGATCTTCGTCTTGCCTTCGATGGCCTGCATGAGCTTTTCCTTCTCTCGGGTCAGAACGGTCGACGTCACGTCGGGGATCGTCGTCAGCCGATCGGGGCGCACCGAACGGATCCGGTCGATCTCATCCACGCCGGCGCGAAGTCGGCGTCGGGTGCGGTTCAGCCGTGACCGCACCGTGCCGACCGGGATGTTGAGCGCATTCGCAGTCTCCTCGTAGGTGAGCGCCTCCCACGCGTGGAGCAGCAACACGTCGCGTTCGCCGGGTGGGAGCTCGTCGAGCAGTTTCGCCATCGCTCGCACCTGAAGTTGAGCGTCGATGACGTCCGCCACTGCGTCGACGTGATCGTCCGGCTCGCTCTGCGCGATGAGGCGGTCCAACATCCTGAGTTCGCCGGCCCGCCGCCGAAAGTGCTTCCGCAACAGGTTGGACGCGATTCCGTACAGCCAGGGCAGCGCCGTCGAGAAGTCCGAGGCGTAGCGGAAACGGGCCTCGAACGCGGCGAGAAATACGTCAGCCAACAGGTCGCTCGCATCGTCCGGACCGATCCGCCGCGCGAGATACCGGAAGACCGTCTCGGCGTGCCGATCGAAGATCTCGCCGAACCGAGCGGGTTCGTCCAGCGATTCGATTATGAGTTCAGCATCCGACCGGGCGATCACACCTCATCTTTACCGTCAAGCCCGACTTCGGTTCGCGGGATCATGTCCCGCCTCCCCACGTGACCGCACGCGTAGCGAGGCTGCAACCGGGAGAATGGCGGACGACCCGAACGACGGCTCAGGTTGCACGCTGGTGGCTGCCGCGTGCCCGAGAACGCGCGGCGATAGCACCATGCGGCGCTGCCACCGAGGTGCCGATCCGGGACGCGCCATAACGCGCCGTCAGCCCCTCGATCGCAACGCTCTTCGAAGGGACAGCCGTCGAGATACCGATGTCCCGCTCTGGGACGCTTCTGCGACTGCCTGGAGACCGAATGCAGGAGCACCCCAGCGTCAAGCTATGTACCTAGGACGAGATGGCGACGCGCCCGAGCAGATCGGCAGTTCTGTGTTGTGACCACTTACTAGCGAGCGCGCAAGGGGGTGCCAGCCTTCCCCCGTGAATGGTGCGGGCACCGTTCACGTCCGGCGGATCGTCGCGCAGGATGTCCGCAAACCGAGTTCCCTATCGAAGGACACGAAATGCAACGATCCACGCTGATGCGCGCCGCAACGTTGGCCACCGCCATGACGGTGGCCGCATTCGCGACCGCGTGCGGCAGCAGCAGTAAATCCAGCAGCGACAGCGGCACGACGACGACGGTCGCGTCGACGTCAGCCGAGCTGACCGTGACGGCCGGCGACTACGCGTACCAAGGTCTGCCCGACACCATTCCCGCGGGGATTGTCGCCGTGAAGTTCGTGAACAAGGGTCAAGTCGATCACGAGATGTCCTTCATCAAAGTCAGCGACGGCACGACGCCGAAGGCCGTGTTCGCAGCCCTCACGTCGATATTCCAGGGCGGACCGTTCCCGGCCTCGCTGTTAGCCGCGAACGGGGTACCAACCACACACGCCGGGCAGACGAGCGACACCCGGTTCAACCTCACGCCCGGCCAGTACGTCATCGTGTGCACCGAAACCGGCACCGTGGGCAGTACGAAGGACGGGCCGCCGCATTTCTCGCGCGGCATGTACAAGACGGTGACGGTGACGGGTACGGGAGGCGATGTCACGCCGACCGCGAATACCGCGCTTGTCGCGCACGACTACGGCTTCGACGTGAGCGGGCTCAAGGTCGGCCCGCAGACGATCGTGTTCAAGAACATCGGACCGGCACAGTTCCACTTCGCCCAGATCCTCGCGTTCCCCAAGGGCACGACGGTTTCCGCCGCCGCAGCCGCGGTCCCGAAGCTTCTCGCCGCGGCAGGGTCCGCCGCCCCCAGGCGTGCCGGCCCCCGACGAGATTGCGGCGTCGCAAGTCGCCAGTCCCGGAAACGGAAACACATTCTCGGCGGACCTTGAAGCCGGCCGCGTCTACGTGGTCCTGTGCTTCATCTCGGACAAGACCGGCGGCCCGCCGCACGCGATTGCCCACAAGATGTACAAGGTCTTCACCGTCTCGTAGTCCGAGCGGGCACCCGGGGGTTCGCGTCCTGCGAGTCCCGGGTGCAAGGCGGCGACGAGCACCGATTGCCGAGTGAGTATGGGTGGGCGCTAGTTCGTTGGGTTCACCAGCACGTTGGTGGTGCCCGTTACGGTCGTGTCGGGCTCGCTGGTGTGGGTCTGGAATTGGGCACGCCCCGTTCCGGAGGGTGATCGATCTTCCTGCAGCAACAGGTTGATCGTCACGGTCTCCTTCCCGGGACGTGCGTGCCACCCCTCGACCGTTTGAGAGAGAAGGGATGGCGATGACCATCGTAGAGAGCACGCGCCCGGTGACGGGTGGAGTGGACACGCACGCCGATGTGCATGTCGCCGCCGCGGTGGACGGGAACGGTGGCGTGCTGGGCGTGCGGTCGTTCGCGACGACCCCGGCCGGGTTCGCCGAGCTGCATGGTTGGCTCACCGGTTTCGGTGAGATCGTCCGGGTGGGGGTGGAAGGGACCGGCGCGGATGGTGCCGGGCTGGCGCGTCATCTGCGCGGTCAGGGCTTGGTGGTGATCGAGGTCGATCGTCCGAACCGCCAGGAGCGTCGCCGCAACGGGAAGTCCGACGAACTCGATGCGATCGAAGCCGCGCGTGCGGCGTTGTCGGGTCGGGCGTCGGGGATCGCGAAGAACCGCGGATGGTGATGTCGAAGCGATCCGCGTCCTGTTGGTCGCCCGACGTTCCGCGCGTGATGTGCGGATCAAGTATCTGAACCAGATCCGTCATCTCGGGTTCACCGCCCCCGACGAACTGCGAGAACGGTTGCGGGACGTGCCCGCCGACCAGCTCGCACGCACCGCGGCGTCGTTACGACCCGGCGCCGGGACAGTGATGCATGCGACGAAACTCGCGATCCGGACGCTCGGACGACGAGTCCTCGATCTCGAAGCCGACGCACACGATCTCGACCAACAGATCGACATGCTCGTGCGCCGAACCGCGCCCCGTCTCCTCGGCGTGCACGGCGTGGGAACCCACACCGCCGCGACCTTGTTGGTCGCCGCCGGCGACAACCCGCACCGACTGAAAAGCGAAGCCGCGTTCGCGCATCTGCGTGGTGTCGCACCGCTGCCCGCGTCGTCGGGCAAGGTGATCCGACATCGGCTCGACCCGGGCGGGAACCGTCAAGCGAACCATGCACTGTGGCGGATCGTGTTCACCCGCATGAGCAGCGATGAACGGACCCGCAAATACGTCGCTCGTCGCACGAGCGAAGGGCTCACGACCCGCGAGGTCATGCGCGTGCTGAAACGGTACGTCGCTCGCGAGATCTACCCGCATCTCGCGCCCGCCTAGAAGATCTGGAGTGACGGGCCTGACCCGCGAATGCCCCGACACCGAACGGTTGTCCTTCGAACGAACCGTCGGCCGTCACTCCAACCAATGTTCGGCACGCATGGCTTCATAAGAGCTCGCCCTCAACTCGAGTGGCCCATCACTGGACTGCCAGCAACGCCGACAACACCCTTGACAACACATAGGAGCGTCGCTCTGGGACGCTTATGCGACTGCCGGGGACCGAAGCCCGGCGCAGCCGAGCGCGCTGCTCCCAGAGCTCTAGCGTGCCAGGGCTTGGATGACGTCGCGGAGTTGGTCGGGGCCGCAGAAGAGCGCAGGGGCAGGCGTCGTCACGCCGTTCGCCATGTAACGGGCGATGTGCTCCTTGCACTTCTCGGGTGAGCCCCACACGAGGAGGTCGTCGACGACGGAGTCGGGGATGGAATCGGCCGCGGCCTTGCGGTCGCCTTGCTTCCACAGTCGCCACAGGTCTTTCAGCTCGTCGCCGCGGCCGAGCCACTCGTGGAACGCGGCGTAGACGGGAACGGTGAGGTACGACGCGATCGCGCGCTTGCCGACCGAGCGTGCGAGACCTGCGTCGTCGACCGGGAAGACGAAGATGCGCGCCGCGATCTCCTTGTCGGCGCCGACGTGCGGGGCGACGGTCTTCACGTCGTCGGCCGACAGCCAGTTGATGATCGCGCCGTCGCCTTCGCGTCCCGCGAGGCGCAGCATGCCCTCGCGCAGCGCGGCGACGAGGATCGGCGGCTGCTCGGGCACCTTGATGCCGAGCCGGAAGCCCTTCACGCTGAAGGTCTCGTAGTCCTCGGTCACCTTCTCGCCGGCGAGCGCGGCGCGCAGGAAACGGATCGTGTCGCGCACGCGCTGGTACGGCTTGTCGAACTGCAAGCCGTTCCACCGTTCGACGATGACGTCGGACGACGTGCCGATACCGAGCGCGAACCGGCCCGGCGCGGCCTGACACATCGACGCGACCGTCGACGCGAGCGTGTGCGCGCCCCGTGTGTACGCGGGCACGATCGCGGTGCCGAGCCGGAGCTCCGGCGCCCACTGCGCGGCGACCGCGAGCGGGATGAACGCGTCGTAGCCGCCCGATTCCGCCGACCACAGGTCGGTGTAGCCGAGGTCGACGAGCTCGCGCACGAGATCTCGCTGTTCCAACAGCGGGATCCCGTCGAACGGGAACGTGATGCCGTAGCGCTGCGGGATGGCCATGTCCCATCCTTGCCGCGACCCGCTCAGCGATGCACGTCGCCTTCGAGCTCGGTGAGCGGCTCGTTCCGGTCGTCGCGCCAGGCCCGCACGATCATCGACTGGCTCGCGGTGCCGAGCAGCGTGCCGTCCTCGGCCCAGAGATGGACCAGTCCGTGGCCGAAGCCGTCGGCGACGGCGTGGACGCGCACGTCGGCGAGCACCCACTCGGTCGGCACCCGGTGCGCGACGCGCAACGTGTTGTCGAGGCTGTTGCCGCCCGCGCGCTGTCCCAGCGCCTGGCCGATCCCGAACGGCACGAAGTCGCCGATGATCGCGAGCGCGGACGCCGACATGTCGAGCAGCTCGGGCAGCCGGATCCAGAGCGCGGCCCGACCGGAACCGACGGGACCGGGAAGCTCCCACGGCGCGCGCCCGTTCGCGAGCTTGGCGTCGAGCCGGCTGCTGATCGTGCCCGCGTGCCGGTCCATCATCGGCCGGGGCGGGCACTCGAGCGGGCCGGGAACGTCGGGGCGCACCGCCCACTGTCCTTCCAGATCGAGCGGGCGCCGGCCGAGCGCGCCGAGCACCGTCAAGATCTCGGTGTCGCCGACGCGTGCGATGACACGCGCCTGCGAGATCTGATGACCGCGCACGACCTCGTTGACGTCGAGCTCGAGCACCGCGGGCGGGCGCGCGAACGAGAGGTACTGCGCGGTCGCCCAGATGCACGGACGGCCGGTGAGCTCCTCCATCACGTCGATACACGCGCCCAGACCGCACCCGCCGAACAGTGCGCCGGTGCCCGACGTGAGCTCGCGCACGACCTCCATGCGCCACCGCGTCGGCGCGCCCGGCACGCGTTCCAGCCCGAAGAACGTACGCGCGTCCATCAGCGCGTCACCGTCGGGACGCGTTTCGCTCGACCAGGCCTGCGTGCATCGTCAGCTTCATGCCGCTCAGGGTGCGCTCCGTGTGCTGCATGCGCCACGCCAGCATGCGCTGCGCGTACTCCAGCACGCGCGCCGCGTACGCGGGGTCGGCCGCGACGTTGTGTATCTGCGCGGGATCGGCGTCGAGATCGAAGAACACCGACGGCAGTGCCGGGAAGCCGGAGAACTGCACGTACTTCCCGTGTTCGTCGCGCAGCACCGCGAGCGCGCATTCCTCCAACGTGAGCCCGAAGACCTCTTCGAGCAGCGCGCTGTCGGGGTCGCGGAAGTCGAACTCGAAATGTGCGTCGCGCCGCCAGTCGGCAGGGGTCTCGTCTTCGAGCCACGGCGTGAGCGCGCGGCCGTCGCACTGGAGCGGGACGTCGGCGCCGAGCAACGCGCAGATCGTCGGCAGCACGTCGACGTGCTCGGTGAACGCGTCGACCACGCGGCCATGTTCGGCCACGCCCGGGCCGCGCACGATCAGCGGCACGTGGTACGACTCGTCGAACCAACCCAGCTTGTGCAGCATGTAGTGATCGCCGAGGTTCTCGCCGTGATCGCTCGTGAAGATCACGATCGTGCGGTCCGCCTGCCCGGAGGCGTCGAGCCAGCCGAGCAGCATCCCGATGTGGTCGTCGACCTCGGCGAGCATCCCGTAGTAGGTCGCCTGCAGCTCGCGCTGCTCTTGCCCGTCGTCGGGCGACTTCAGGAACGGATGGTCGATCATCACGCCGAGCAGAGGGTGCTGCGCGCCCTCCTCGGCCCGGGTCGCCGCCCGCACGGTCGCGGGTACCGATGCGGGGTCGAACATCGTGTCGTAGGGCGCGGGTGCGAGGAATGGGGGGTGCGGTCGCAGGAACGAGAGGTGCGCGAACCAACCGCCCGAACGCCCGTCGGCCCACTCCGTGAACCGCTCGGTGAGGAAGCGGGTCTGCGAGTGCGCGGCGTCGTACTGCGTCTGCCACCGGGTGCCGGCCGCGGGCCGGTCGACGAACGACCGCCAGTCGTCGGGCACGTCGACCTCGTCGGCGCGCAGCCAGTCGATCCAGGCGAACGGCTCGCCCTCGGGGAGATGGCATACGGGATCGAAGCCGGGGAGTACGCCTTCGTAGCGCGACAGGCGCGGGTCGCCGGCCGGGACGGTGCGGGGATCGACGCTGGTGTCGGTGTAGCCGAACAGCGCGGGCTCGTAGCCCAGGCGGCGGGCGACGAGGGCGACGTTGTCGTGGCGCGGCGTCGAGCGGGGTGCCGTTCAGCACCGACCGGTGGTTCATGAGGTACATGCCGGTGTACAGCGCGGCCCGGCTCGGCCCGCAGGGTGCCGCCTGGGCGAAATGGCGCCGGAACGAGACCCCACCCGATGCCAAACGGTCGAGGTTCGGGGTGCGCACGACGGGGTGCGCGGCCGCGCCGAGGCAGTCGCCCCGCCACTGGTCGGCGGTGATGAACAGGACGTTTACGTCGGGCGCCATGGGAAAGCCGGGGGAATACGGTGAGAAAACCGACCTGGGGAATCGGGAATCCCCTCCGGTCGTTACACCCGGCACTATGTCAGACACATTGACGGGGGCTCCGTGGGGATTCGCGGGTGTCCGTGAATGTCCTGGTCAGTGCGCCACCCGTCCGTCTGCGTAGCGGATCCGTCCGGGCCGTTTCGGCCCCGTCCGTTAGACGGCTGTTGGAGAATCCGTTGGACGCGGTGGGGAGCACTTTTTGGACGACCCACCCCCGCCGCGGCGCGTCTCTTGCGACCAGCGATGCATGTGTGTTTTCCGAACCGGGCGGTCGCCCTCGGAGACAACCCCAGGAGAGCGCCTCGGCCCGTTCGCGGTGTTCGGCGCAGACTCCAACGTCGGCCGGTCATGGGCGCGCCACGCCCCCCACCGTCGAGTGTGCAGAACCCGTAGCCCGGATCCCTCAACGGATCGCTCCGCTCGTCCTCCGGTCGCCCTTGACCGCCCCTACTTGCCCGGACCGTCTGAAAGGATGCGGTTGGTGGGTGCTGTGTTACAAAGGCCGCACCCGCCAACTCGTGGGTAGTGTCGCCGCGTGTGGACGATGCCAACCTGCTTGAGTTGCTGGAGGACCACGTTTTCCCGGCTCTGAAAAGCGGCCCGATCGAACGAGCCGTGATTTACCACCTCGTACGGAGAACGCTTGCCGAAGGCCGAAACGCCGTCTCGATCACCCTCGGCGAGCTTGCTGAAGGCGCAGCCGTTTCGACTACGACGGCAAGAGAGCTGATGCGTAGCCTGCGGGACCGAGGCGTCATTGCTTTCGAAAGAAAGAGAACCGGTTTCGACATTGCCGTCATCGACTTCCGAGAGTGGTTGCCGACGCTGGATCCAGCGGCGGAACTTTCGCTGGATCTGGACGACCTCGATTTTTCTGACCGCCGCATGCTTCCGGCACTGATCGCCCGAGAGCAGGGACAATGCTTCTACTGCCTCAAGAAGCTTGACGAAGCGACCACCGACGTCGAGCACGTAATGCCGCAAGCCGTGGGTCCGCCCGATCACACCTACCGCAACGTGGTCGCCGCATGCATTGGTTGCAACACCGAGAAAGGGTCGGTTGACGCTGAGGATTTTCTCCGAGTTCTGTTTCGGTCGGCACGGCTCAGCGCCCACGACCTCGTTGACAGGACGAACGCACTCCGGTCGCTGCGCGATGGCTTCTTGAAACCTGATCTCGCCGTAGTTGCGACCCTCATCGACAGCTCTGCAATCCGCCACACTGACCGAGGAGCACAGTGATCGACAAGGACTCGCGCCACACGCCGTGCGACAGAGTGCTCCGCAGGATGGCTGAGCACGTCGCGTACGAGGTTCACAGCGCAGGCGCGGGTTTTCTCCGGTCGGTTGAGGACGAGGACAACCTCGCCGCCGAGGCAGGGCTGCTGCACCTCCGACAGCTCATCGAGTTTCTGGTGGGTCGGCCCGGCAAAGGGGACCCAAGAAGAAATAAGCAGGACGTATGGCCGAGCGACTGGCTTCCATCCTGGAAGGTCGATGACGCCTCAACCGCCTACTTGCACGCCTTCCTCGCTGATATCGACCGCTACCTTGCCCACCTCTCCCTCGATCGCGCCGAACCCGTGCCGCCAGTGCCGTCTTCTGACGGTTTGCCGTTCGGCACGGGCGATGTCCTCCGCCGAGTTCTCGAGCTGGTCCGTCAGTTCGTGCACGACATCGGGCCGGACCCCGGAGGCATCGATGTACTTGCGCAGGAGCTTGGGCGTGCCGAGGCCGCGCTGAACAAGGCCCAGAAAACGGACCGCGCCGCAGGAACGTGACACCGAACGCCTTCGACGCCGCGGACGGCCGGAACCTACTGGCCCGCCCCCGATAGACCCATTTGAAGCGGTGGACCGGGATCGTCGTCGGCCCGTGGCTCGTCGTCGTCGTACCCGTCAGCCTCGCAGTCGGCAGGTGGCTACGGTGACGGACATGAAGACGATCATCGCAGTAGCGGTCACCATCGTCGCTGCGCTATCAGCGTGCGGTGGCGGTCAGTCGGGTGACGTCAACGAGAAGGCCCTGAACGCATGCGTGGCTAAGGCGAATGCCGAACAGAGATACACCGTTAACGAGGTACCAAGCGACTACAACTGGTGCTTTACGGCGGCAGGGCTGACGTGCGAGATGCAACCTCCGCTGCGGTATTACGTGGACTCCACGCGATGCTTGACGAAGGCCGGGAAGCCGTGGACGCCGACACCGGCTTCGCCAACGTGGGTCGCTTGCACAGCGAAGGCGCAAGCCGCGATGGACGCGGCGAGCAACGCCGACGCCTATAACAAGGCAGCCGACGAACGTATTGCCTGCGGCTCTAGGTGTAGTGCCCTGGCAGGTTGCTGACGCGGCTGATGGGTGCGCCGCCGATGCCGGTGTGGGTTCGGTGATGGTTGTAGATGTGAAGCCAGCGCGCAAGCCCTCGGGTGCGTTGGCCTTCTGAAGTCCAGGTCCGGGCGTAAGCCCATTCCGCGAGCAAGGTCCGGTTGAACCGCTCGACCTTCCCGTTGGTCTGAGGCCGGTACGCGTGGATGAACGTGTGCTTGATCTTCTCGCCGAGCGCGTCGTTGAACTTGTCGCTGCGGTAGCACGGACCGTTGTCGGTGATGACCCGTTCGATCACGATCCCGAGCGTCGCGTAGAACGCGGCAGCTCGAAGCCAGAACGCGGCTGCGGTGGGACCTTGTTCGTTCGCAAGGACCTCGCTGTACGCGATGCGGGTGTAGCCATCGACCGCGGAGTGCACGTACGCGTATCCGACCTTCGCCCGCTTGACCTTGCCGCGACCATGGGCGTGCCAGCCGCCACCTTTGGGGATCCGGCCCAGTTTCTTGATGTCAACATGCACGAGCTCACCGGGCCGGGTCATCACCATCCGCCGGACCTTCGCCCGTGTCGGGCGGTCGAGGTGATCCAAACGGTTGAGTTGATGACGGACCAACACGCGATGCACCGTCGAAGCATGCTGACCAACGATCCCCGCGATCCGTGCCGGCCCTTTCCCGGTCGTGATCCGCAACCCGACGATGCGACGCTCGATCGATGCCTTCGTCTGGTTCGGACTGTGGCGCGGTCGGCTCGAACGGTCCTCGAGCCCTGCGAGCCCTTCAGCTTGGAACCGGCGCCACCACACGTACGCGTGGTCGTGGGAAATGCCCATCGACGCGGCCGTGTGCGCGACCGGCCAACCGGCCGCGATGCGTTCACAGAGCCGAAGTCGACCCTCAGGGGTCAGAGGAGCGTTACGGTGCACGAGAAGCCTCCGTTGCGAGTGGGTTGCCGTTGAACAGCTCCACACTCGCCCGGAGGCTTCATCTATACGCGGACCCCGTCAGCAACGTCCGTGGGTACTACATCTAGGTGAGCTGCTGTCACGGTCGGCGGCACCTGCTCTTTCCGGGGACTCCTCGGGGGGATCCGTACCCTTCCTGGGGACGGTCATGAGCGACTCAGGTAGCGCCCCTCGGTGACCTTACGGGGCCGAGCCGAATCACTCGGCTACCGGCTCGGTCGGTAACTCCAGTGGGAACGATACCGACCGACGCGGGCGCACGCGCACCTTGTCGCGTCGCGGATCACGCTCCGCAAAGTAGGCAATGCAGAACGCGTGTTGCGCGTGTCCTCGTGGAGGCATCCCGCCGCCAGAAATCGCTAAAGGCACTCATAGCTGCTTGAAAGATCCGCAACCAGCACGCGACCCTGGCGAGTCCGCGCGATCGACGTCGTGTCGAGCGGGCGCAGGAAGTGCACAACGAAGAAGACCGGAGCACAAGGCTCCGGTCCCCGACTTGAAGCTCAACCACCGAAGCAGAATCGCTCACCACCAGCAACGGTGACGGTACGGCATCGGGTTCGTGAACTTCAAGCCCCAACAGAGGACTTGATCCGATGAACGCAACTACCGACACCGAGCAGTACGACGAGGATGACGTAGAAGACGTCCTCGCGTTCCAGGAGCGCTATCACCGCGGCTTCGGCCGCGAGGGGTGCACCTGCGAGCAGCACTTCGAGTACGACCCCGCCGACACGCGTGCTGGCGCTTCGAGCCGAGCGCCCGTGGATCGAGCTACTCGAGAAGCTCGCTCCGCACGCAGCGAAGCTGATGGGCGCGTATCCCGCTCGCGACCACAAGACGATCCACCGTCTCGAGGCCGAGGTTGTCGCACTCGCCGCTGGCCTGCCCGACGCCCTGCGCGCCGATCCTCGCCGCGTGTGCCTGTCGTACCTGTGCCGAACCGACTACGCCATGGCCGTAGGTGGATGCATCGGCATGTTCCACTCCGCGGGTGCGGACGTGTTCACGCTGGCTCCGGTGTTGGACGAGACCCACGCCTCCATCAAAGCGACCTGGCCGCCGCTCACCGACGAGCACCGGGCCGACGACGCGTGCCTGGAAGAGCTGACCTACGGCCGCGTCACGGGTGACTACTTCGGCCGCGGCGATTGGTACTTCGACCTCGCCACGCCCGACGAGGAGTTGACGAATGCGAACTGCCCGAAGTGGAGCTTGATCCCGGTGTGTCAGACGCAGTGGATCGAGCTGCCGGACGACGACGATCCGGCCGGCGCCGCGCAAGCCGCGATCGCCCAGAATGCCGCGGGGGACGCCATTCTCGACCACCTCAAGAAGATCGACACCCGCGACCTCTTCGAGTGGCACTGGGCGGACGACCCGGCTCGGCGCGCCGACCGCCAGTGCCGCCACCCCCTGATCGACCCTTCTGGACACTGCACGAGGTGCGGCGCGGGCGGTCCGAAGCTTGAGGTTGTGGAGGCCCACTTCGGCCACACGCTCGCCGAGAACCCGATCGAGTTGCTCGCGGCCATCGAGAACGACATCCTCCGCCCCGCGGTCGCAGACGACCCGCGTGGCCACGCGCCGGTCGCCGCGGACTGGCACGAGGTCTGGAACGAGGCGAAGGACCTGCCGGATTGGCTGATCGAGCCCGTGATCCCGGCCGAGGCGCAGGTGCTCCTCCTTGCCACGAAAAAGACCGGGAAGTCGCTGTTCGTGTTGTGGCTGGGTGGGTCGACGGCCGCGGGTCGCGCCGTCCTCGGTCGTCCCGCAGGTCCGCCCGAGGACGTGCTCATCATCGACTTCGAGAACAATCTGCACCACGACGTGAAGCCTCGACTGGAGACGCTCGGGTTCGGCCCCGACGACCTTGCGAAGTTGCACTTCTACAGCTTCCCGGCGATGGACCCGTTCGACACGGCGGCTGGAGGTCGACAGCTTGAGGCTCTGCTCGAACTGTGGCATCCCAAGCTCGTCGTGATCGACAGCTTCGCTCGCGCGGTCGCGGGGAAGGAGAACGACGCCGACACCGTGCGCGCGTACGACGACCACACGGCCATGGTGTTGAAGCGTCGTCGGACTGCGAGCATCCGTCTCGACAACACCGGCTACGACACGTCGCGTGCACGGGGGTCGTCGGCGAAGCTCGACGACATCGACCTCGCGCTCCGGCTCGAAAAGCGCGCGGACGGCCTGCGTCTGCACCGCGACGTGCAACGCCGCATCGGCGTCCCGGAGAAGGTCGACCTCAAGGCCGTGCACGCTCCCTTTCTGCACTACACCATCGTGGGGGACTCGTGGCCCGAGGGCACGAAGGAGGTAGTAGCGGCGTTGGAGCGCCTCGGCGTCCCCGTCGAGGTCACCGTCAACAAGGCCAGCGACGAGCTCAAGGCGGCGGGCGAGTCGACGCGGCGCGAGGTGATCGCCGCGGCGGTGAGGTACCGCAAGAAGATGGACGACGGCTCGCAGGGTCAGTAGCGGAACGCGGTAACGGCCCCGGTAACGCTCCCGACGACACTGCCGGTAACAGACGCGGTAACGCTCGCATCCATGGGTTCTGACCAGGGGGTAACAGCCGCGGTAACGCCCGGAACCAAATCGACCGGCGAGGCGGTAACGGGGGGTGTGTCGTAGACACCCCACCGTGACCACGCCCACCCCGGAAACGGGTTGGTTGGTATCCCCGAGATCATCACCGATGACCACCGACTCTGTGGCCGCCGAGAACGAGATGATCCGCATCCGGAAGACACACCTCACGGCATGGTCGTGTGATCTCCGAGTCCGTGGCCCCGCCCATGATCTCGAAGACAAGTAACCCACGAAAGGCACACACACCATGATTGTTCAGAACGTCTCCACGGGGGTCAGTCCCTCCACACCCATCGGGACGGCGATCCGTCGCAGCACCGCGCGCCGCACGATGTGGGTCTGCTCGCTCTGTCGCCGCCGGTACAAGACCGCGGACCAACTCGTCGCGTGCCGTGTCGAGTGGCGCGAGCTTGGCCAGAATGGCCGTGTGCGCAGGAGCCGCGTCGTCGCGGATCAGTGTCTCCAGTGCCTCGAAGCTGACTCGGACTACAACCTGCCGCCGCTCCCCCGGTTCGTGCACGTGGGCTCCGAGCGCGCGGTGCAGCCGGACATCGACTAGCCGCGCCCGACTCCGTAGCGGCTTCGCACGCCGTCCCGTGTGCACTGCTGCGACGACGCGGCCGCGTCCCTGACCTGGGCGACCGGCACGACGACGCGAACGCTCACGCGGCGTTGAAAGACGATGGTTGTCGATGTAGCGCGCGCACGCTCTCGATGCGTGCTCGTGTTCTTCTACGACGCGTAGCAAAAGAGCCTGCTAAATAGTCGCCGATCGCGCCAAGTCATTCGTATCCTCGCCGTATCGCTACAACGAACGACGAGGACGCGCACGATGGATCTCTTCAACATTCGAGAAGCTGCCGCATGGCTCAGGATTTCGGAGAGCCAGCTACGCGCACTGCGTGCCAAGGGCGTCGGACCGAAGTCGATGTTGGTTGGCAAGCGCGTCGTGTTCGACAAGGCCGACCTCGAACGCTTCGTGCGATCGGGCGACGAGTAACAGTTCCTCTTGCGGCGCGAAGGCTCCTTCCTCCAGGAGCCCGACGCGATCGCAAGTGCGACGGGCCGCGGTGTCGGACCTCACCGTGGCCCGTCGCCACGAGTAACGAATCCACCACGAACAAGGAACACATGATGCAAGGTTTCGAGTCCAAAGAACTTCCAAACTCCGGACCGACTGATCTGGACGACGCGATCGAAGATGAAGGTTCCGGTTTCGACGCGCGGGTACTCGTGGACGACCGGCCGGTCGAGTCGATCGACCGGATACGTGCGCGGCTTGCCGAGGCCGAACGCGTCGAGGCAGTGCGAGTCGCTCTCGAAACCGAGCGCCGCGAAGCACGCGCTCTCGCACGCGGCAGAGGCACAAGAGGCCCGCGCTCGTCGCGTGTCCGAGATCGAGGATGCACTGGCGGCCACGATTGACACCGACGACGAGAGCATGCCGACCTATGCCGCGCGCGAGCGGCGCGCGTGTTCCTTCAGGCCGGTGCATCCGCGATCGCGTGTCCCGATCCGCAAGTCCATGCGCTCTCCGGGCTTCACATCGAGATTGCGCAGTACCTCGGCGACGCCGTGACCGGCGATCCGTTGGCCGATCGACTCGACGTGTTGGAGCGCACCGTGTGGTCGGCTCTCCATGCCCGCGCTCGGTTCGTGGCCGACCCGACGAGCGCCGCGTAACCGTGCCTCGGCTTCCGGACGCGCGCGAACAGCAGACGATGAGCGTCGAGAGCGCGGGCCGTTACCTAGGGCTACGGCGAAGCGCCTCGTACGCGGCGGCTAAGGCTGGAGTGCTTCCCACGTTGCGCGTGGGTTTGCGCATCCTCGTGCGCACCGCTGATCTGTGCGCGTTGCTCGGCTTCGCGCCGGATGGTCAAACGGGCTTGCGCGTGGTCGACGATTCCGCGGCGTAAGCGATCGCACCGCGTCGCGCTCAGTCGCGCTCTCTTTGTTCTCGACTTCGCAGTGCGGCGGAGTGATGATCGACCGGACAACAACAGGAGGGCATCGGGTGGCATCCATCGTTAGGCGCAAAGCGCCCAAGGGTTCGCGGTACTACGTCGTCCACGATCTCATCGTGGGTGGCAAGCGTCGCCAGAAGTGGACGCCTGCGGGGCGGACGCAGAAGGAGGCGCAAGCGAAACTCGCGCAGATCATCGGCCAGGCGCAGAAGGGCGTCTACGTCGACCCGTCGCGCACGACGCTGATCGAGTATCTCGACGCGACATGGCTTCCGGCGAAAGCCTCGGGCGTGAAGCCGTCTACCGCGGAGCTGTACGGCACGCTCGTTGCCGCCTACGTGCGCCCGCACGACGTTGCGAATCTCCCGCTGCAACGTGTGACCCGAGCGCACCTGAACGCGCTCTACGGCACGCTAAAGAGGTGCGGTCGTAGGAACGGTCAGCCGCTCTCGGTCCGGACGATCCGCAACGTCCACACGTTGCTCCATAGCGCGTTCGAGGATGCGGTGGACGATGACCTCCTCCTCCGCAATCCGGCGACGAAGGCCGACCTGCCGAGCGACGACGCCGAGTGCAGCAACGACGGTCCCCGCTATTGGACTGCCGACCAGCTTCGCCAGTTCCTCACGGCGACCGCAGACGACCGACTCGCTGCACTCTGGGTGACGATCGGGTCAACCGGGATGCGACGCGGCGAGGCGCTTGCGCTGCGCTGGTCGGATCTCGACCTCACGCGCGGGGAAGCGTCGATCGTGCGCACGCTCTCATGGGTGGCGAACGGCCCGACGTTCACGACGCCCAAGACGAAGAAGTCGGTCCGCGTCGTCCCCCTTCGACCCGAGGCCGTCGCGGCGCTACGCGAGCACCACAAGCGCCAAGCGGCCGAACGGCTGGCCGCAGGTCCGGCCTGGGTCGACCACGGCCTCGTATTCCCGTTCGAGGACGGCTCACCGATCCGCCCTGGGTTCGTGACCAAGACGTTCGTTCGTGCCGTCCGTGACGCTGCGCTGCCGCCCCTGTCGCCGCACGGGCTGCGGCACACCTACGCAACCGTCGCGCTCGCTCAGGGCGTCGTCACGGCGCAGGTGTCGAAGGACCTCGGGCATTCATCCATCGCGCTCACGGCCGACCTGTACTCCCACGCGACCGAGGCGGGAAGCCGGGACGCATCCGACAGTGTGGGCGACGCGATTTTCGGCACCCGCGCTGTAGCCCGTTAGAGATTCGTTAGAGAATCGGGGCCGAATCCGACGCCGCGCGCCTCGCTGGAACGGGCCTGTGGGGCGTTTCAGCAGGTAAAACTGACCCGGGGAATCGGGAATCCCTTCCGGTGGTTACAACCCGCACTATGTCAGACACAAAGACCCAACTCCTGCCCCTGTTGCCCCTGACCCAAGGTGTCGTGTTCCCGCAGATGGTGGTCACCATCGCCCTCGAGACCGACGAGGCGAAGCGGGCGGGCGCGGCGGCCGCCGATGCCGGCGACCGGATCGTGCTCGTGCCGCGAGTCGACGGCCGGTTCACGAGCGTCGGCACCATCGCCGCGATCGAGAGCGCGGGCGACCTCCCCAACGGGACCCGGGCCCTCGTGATCCGTGGCATCGGCCGCGGTCGCATCGGACACGGTGAGCTCGGCGCGCACGGCGCCCTCCACGTGCAGGTCGAGGAGATCGAAGAGGCTCCTCCCACCGCCCGCGCCCGCGAGCTCGCCAAGGAGTACCGCGCCGTGGTCGAGGCCATCCTCGAGCACCGGGGCGCGCGCCGGATCGCCGACGTCCTCGCCGGGGTCGACGACCCGGGCCAGCTCGCCGACACCGCCGCGTACTCGCCCGAGCTGACGATGGACCAGCGCGTCGAGCTGCTCGAGACGGTCGAGGTGGAAGCGCGGCTCGAGCTGGTGCTCGAGTGGATGCGCGAGACGCTGGCCGACCTCGAGCTGAAGCACGAGATCCGCACCAACGTCACCGAAGGCCTCGACAAGCAGCAGCGCGAGCTGTTGCTGCGCCGCCAGCTGAACGAGATCCGCAAGGAGCTCGGCGAGGGCGACGACGACATCGTGGCCGAGTACCGGGCCAAGCTCGCGGAGAAGGACCTGCCCGACGCGGTGTTGCTCGCGGTCGACAAGGAGCTCGACCGGCTCGAGCGCATGGGCGAGCAGAACCCGGAACAGGCGTGGGTCCGCAACTGGCTCGACGCGGTCGTCGACCTGCCCTGGGGCGAGTACGCGACCGAGAGCAACGACGTCAGCGGTGCGCGTGACGTGCTCGATGCCGATCACGAAGGCCTCGCCGACGTGAAGGACCGCATCCTCGAGTTCCTGGCCGTGCGCGTGCTCCGGCGCGAGCGCGGGCTGGGTACCGAGAGCGGCCGCGGATCCGGTGCGATCCTCGCGCTGGTCGGTCCTCCCGGCGTCGGCAAGACGTCGTTGGGGGAGTCGGTCGCGCGGGCGCTGGGTCGTCCGTTCGTGCGGGTCGCCGTTGGCGGCGTGCGCGACGAGGCCGAGATCCGTGGCCACCGTCGTACCTACGTCGGTTCGCGGCCGGGCCGTATCGTCCGGGCGCTGACCGAGGCGAAGTCGATGAACCCCGTCGTGCTGATCGACGAGATCGACAAGCTGCAGGCCGGCGGTTGGTCGGGCGATCCCGCCAGCGCGTTGCTGGAGGTCCTCGACCCCGCGCAGAACCACACGTTCCGCGATCACTTCCTCGAACTGGATCTCGATCTCTCCGACGTCTTGTTCCTCGCGACCGCGAACCAGCTCGACACGATTCCGGGACCGTTGCTCGACCGTATGGAGATCGTCACCCTCGACGGTTACACCGAGGACGAGAAGGTCGCCATCGCCAAGCACTACCTGTTCCCGCGCCAGCGTGCGAAGGCGGGGTTGCGTGAGGACGAGCTCGACATCACCGATGCCGCGTTCCACGCACTCGTCGACGGCTGGACGCGTGAGGCCGGAGTGCGCGGACTCGAGCGCCAGATCGGCAAGATCGCGCGCAAGACGGTGCGCAAGGTTGCCGGCAACCGTGATGCCGAAGCGGAAGCGACGAGCATCGTGGTCGACGAGCCCGACCTGAAGGAGTACGTGGGCCGGGCGCGGTTCCGCCACGACGACGCCGAGCGCGCGGCCATCCCCGGCCTCGCGACCGGCCTGGCCGTGACGGGCGCCGGCGGCGACGTGCTGACGATCGAGGTCACCGCCATGGAGGGCGAGCCCGGTCTGCAGGTCACCGGACAGCTCGGCGACGTCATGTCGGAGTCGGCCCAGATCGCGTTGTCGTTCGTGCGGGCCAACGCGAACGAGCTCGGCGTGCTGCCGGGTGCGTTCGAGCATCGCAAGTTCCACCTGCACGTGCCGTCGGGTGCGATCCCGAAGGACGGCCCCTCGGCGGGCATCACGATGACCACGGCGCTCGCGTCGTTGGTCACCGGGCGCCCGGTGAAGCCGAAGGTCGGGATGACCGGCGAGGTCACCCTGCAGGGGCGCGTGCTGCCGATCGGTGGGCTGAAGCAGAAGCTGCTCGCGGCGCACCGGGCCGGCCTCACCGACGTCGTGATCCCGATCGACAACGAGCCCGATCTCGACGACGTGCCCGAGCAGATCCGTGAGTTGCTGAACGTGCACCCCGTCCGGGACGTGCGTGAGGTGCTCGCGATCGCGCTGACGTGACGACGCACTGAACGAGTACTCGATCCCCCCGAGCATCAACGGGCCGCAGCCTCTTAGGCTGCGGCCCGTGCTCGAGGGCAAGGTTGCGATCGTCACGGGTGGCGGCGGCGGAATCGGGCGCGGCATCGTCGAGCGCTTCGCGGCCGAGGGCGCGTCGGTCGTGTTCGCCGAGATCGATCCCGACCGCGCCCGCGAAACGCAAGGGGTCGTGGGGGAGCGGGTCGCGGGTGTCGTGTGCGACGTGCGGGAGCCCGGAACCGCGGAAGCGCTCGTCACCGCCGCGCGCGACAACTTCGGCCGGGTCGACATCCTCGTCAACAACGTCGGCCACTTCGGCGGCCGGCGGGCGGTCTTCCACGAACAGACCGACGACGAGTGGGACGACCTCTACCGCGTGAACCTCGCGCACGTGCTCGCGTGCTCGCGCGCGGTCGTGCCGCACCTGCTCGCGCAGGGCGACGGCGGCAGCATCGTCAACGTGTCGACGATCGAGGCGTTCCGCGCCATCCCTACGCGCGCCGTGTACTCCGCGTTCAAGGCCGCGATCACCGGCTTCACCCGTTCGCTCGCGATCGAATACGCACGCGACCGCGTGCGCGTCAACGCGATCGCCCCGGACGTGACCGAGACCCTGCAGGTGCCGTACTCGCGCTGGGTCGGTCCCGCCGACGAGCACCTGATCCCCACGTGGGTGCCGCTCGGCCGGTTCGGGCAACCCGCCGATGTCGCGGGGGTCGCGCTGTTCCTCGCGTCCGAGCTCTCGGAGTTCGTGACCGGCACGACCGTGCACGTCGACGGAGGCACCTACGCCGCGGGCGGGTGGTTCCCGACCGAGGAGGGCGGATGGACCAACCGGCCCCGCCGGCCCTGATCGGCCCGGGCGCCGCCGGGTCGGCGAACGGATCGGGGTCGATCAGCCTTGATCGGCCGTCGTTGTGGCGCCGGCTGTGGCGCGACTACGTCACCGACGTGCGCGCCGATGCCGACGCGCGCGCGTCGACCACGCGAGCCACCGACCGCAAGATGGTGATCGTCTTCGTCGCCGCCGCGGTCGCGCTCACGTGCGGCAACTTCCTCTCCGACGGCAGTCAGCCCCAGTGGCTGGAACGCATCCTGCGCACGGTCGGGTTGCGCGGGCTCGCGGGCCGGCTGCACGACGGCATGTTCCTCTCCGAGCACCGCGACTTCAACCGGCTCGCGTTCTGGGCCGTCGTCGTCATCGCCGCGTACGTGCTCCCCGCGGTGTTCGTGATCCGGGTCGTGTTCCGGGAGCATCTCCGCGACTACGGCGTGCGGTTGCAGGGGATCCTCTCGCACGTGCGCGTCTACGCGGCTGTCTACGCGGTGGCCGCGCCACTGATCATCGCGGCATCGTTCGAAGCGTCGTTCCAGGAGCGCTACCCGTTCTTCCATCCCGCGGTCGGCCATTCGCTCTGGCCGTACATGTACGCGTGGTGGCTGCTCTACTGGTTGCAGTTCTGCGCGCTGGAGTTCTTCTTCCGTGGCTTCCTGCTCAACGGCATCGCGCCCCGGCTCGGTTGGGCCGCGATCTTCGCGATGGCGCTGCCGTACAACATGCTCCACTACGGCAAGCCGATGCCGGAGGCCCTGGCCGCGATCGTCGGCGGCATCGCGCTCGGGACGCTGAGCCTGAAGACGAAGTCGATCTGGTGGGGCGCCGCGATCCATATCTCCATCGCGATCACGATGGACATCTGCGCGCTCACGCACGCGGGCCGGGTGTTCGGCTGACCCGGGGGCTCAGCCCAGCGTGACGGGCAGCTCCAACAGGCCGCGTAAGACGATGCGGCCGTTCCATTCGAGCGTGTCGGTCGCGAGCTCGACGTTCGGGAAGCGGCGCACGAGCGTGGTGATCGCGACCTGGCCCTCGAGCCGGGCGAGGTGCGCGCCCAGGCACGAATGGAACCCGCCGCCGAACGACATCTGGTCGCGGGCGTCGGCCCGGCGGAGGTCGAGCCGGTCGGCGGTCGGCCCCCACTTCTCGGGGTCGCGGTTCGCCGAACCGAGGCACGTCATGATGATCGACCCCGGGTCGATCGTCTTGCCGCCGATCTCGTAGGGCGCAAGCGTGATGCGGCGCGACATCTGGACCGGCGAGTCGTAGCGCAAGAGCTCGTCGACGAAGGTTCCGTCGGCGGAGGTGTCGCGCGCCAACAGGTCGAGCTGGTCGCGGTTGCGCAGCAGCGCGAGCATGCCGTTGCCGATGAGGTTGACCGTCGTCTCGTGCCCGGCGATGTAGAGCAGCATGACCTGCTCGATCAGCTCGAGCTCGCTCAGCCGGTCGCCCTCGTCCTCGGCCGCGATCAGGGCGGTGAGCAGATCGTCGCTCGGGTTCGAGCGTTTCCACGCGATGACCTCTTCGAGGTACGACCGGATGTTGTCGATCGCGTCGAACGCGGCGAAGGTCTCCTCGCGCGTGAGGATCGGGTCGAAGGTCTTCACGATCGCGCCCGACCACTCGCGCAGTTGGGAGCGGTCGCGACCCTCGGGCACGCCGAGCATCTCGGAGATCACGACGAACGGGAGGGGAACGCGAGCCCCGCGATCAGGTCGACGTCGGTGCCGGTCGCGACCGCGACGTCGAGATGCTCGTCGATCAGCTGTTGCACGCGCGGCCGCAACTCCTCGATCATCCGCGGCGTGAAGACCTTCGAGACGAGCCGGCGCAGCCGGTGGTGGTCGGGCGGGTCGAGGTTGAGCATGTTGTGCGAGCCCCCCTCACTCCGCGCTTCCAGCATCGCGGCGATGTCGGGGTCGGGATCGACCGTGAGCGGCATCATGTTGTGCTCTTCGACGCTGAGGCTCGGGTCGCGCAGCACGCGGTTCACGTCGTCGTAGCGGAAGAGCGCGAAGGCGCCGATCGGGCTGAGGTGGACCGGGTCCTGCTCCCGCACCAGGCGGTACTGGGAGTAGGGGTCGTCGAAGAAGCCGGGTTCGAAGGGGTTGAGCATCACCGGCAGGTAGCCGGTATCGGGCGTTTCGCTCGTCGTCACCGCGAGAACGGTACGCCGCCGGACACGGGGGCCGCGGCGTGACATCGGTCACACCCTCGCGCCGAAGCGGGTTTCCCGAAGATAGTTGCAGTACCACTGCAACTACGCCGAGAATAGGGGCGTGACGGCAACGGACGGGCGGGTGACGCGGGGCGAGCGGAATCGCCAGGCGATCATCGACGCGCTCCTCTCGTGCTACGAGTCGGGCGCGCTGCGGCCGAGCGTGCCCGAGGTCGCGTCCCGTGCCGGCGTCTCGGTGCGGTCGGTGCACAACCACTTCGACGACGTCGAGGCCCTGCACGCGGAGGTGGCCCGCCGGCAGGTGGAGCGGTACGCACCGCGTGATCGGGCCCGCGACGACGGTCGAGGAGTTCGTCGACCAGCGGTCCGTCGTCTACGAGGCGATTACGCCCGTCCGGCGGGCGGCCTTGCTCGCAGTCCACGATTCGCCCACCATCGCCCACAACCTCGCGCGCGCCGAACCGCGCGCTGCGCCGGCACGCCGAGGCCACGTTCCCCGGGCTGTCGCCCGAGTCGCTCGACGCGCTCGACCTGGTGTCGAGCTGGGACGCCTGGGATCGGCTGCGCGGCCGCGCAGGGATGCAGCGTGGGCCGGGCGCGGCGCCCTCGTCATCGGACTGATTCGCAACATCGTCGAAAGGAACGTCGAATGAGCGGGATTCGACCCACCGAAGCACAGATCGTCGAGCTCCTGAACACGCCGGACGTCGGCCCGGTCGTGATGCTGAATCTCTTGAAGTTCAAGCCTCGCGAAGGCGCGTCCGAGTACGACAAGTACGGCGGGTCGGCGGTGAAGATGGTCGAGGCGCGTGGCGGCAAGGTGTTGTGGATGGGCAAGGTCGACCAGACCCTCATCGGCGACGTCGACGGCGACGAGTGGGACGCGGTCGCCCTCGTGCAGTACCCGAGCCGCAAGGCCTTCATCGAGATGACGGGGTCGAAGGAGTACGGCGCCGCGCACGAGCACCGGGAGTCCGGGCTCGAGCGCACAGTGATCCTGGCGTGCACGCCGAGGGGCGGGGCGCTCTGATGGGCCGCAAGATCCTCTTCATCACGACCGACCAGCAGCGGTACGACTCGCTCGGCTGCAACGGCGGAAGCGATCGCGCGCACCCCGACCGTCGACGCCCTCGCGGCGCGACGGCATCAGCTTCCGGCGCGCGTACAACCAGAACACCGTGTGCATGCCCGCGCGCTCGACGATGCTCACCGGGCAGTACGTGCGGACACACGGGGTCGTCGCGAACGGCGTCCCGCTGCCGGCCGACGCGCCGAGCGTCGCGGCGCACCTCCGGGACCACGCCGGGTACCGCACGGCATTGCTCGGCAAGGCGCACTTCGAGCCCGGCTTCGATCTCCATCTCGAATGGCCCGAGAACCGCATGGCGTACGACCGGAGCACGGGCCCGTACCGCGGGTTCGAGCACGCGGAGCTCGCGGTGCACGTCCCCGCGTTCGGCGACCGGCCGTTGCAGCACTACGGCAAGTGGCTGGTCGACACGCACGGGGTCGAGGCGACCAAGGGGTTCTCGCCGCTGCTCGCGGCCCAGCCCGGTGGCGAGACGGGCGCGCCCGAGACGCGGCTCAACCCGATCCCGCGGGAGTGGTACCACACCGACTGGGTCGCCGACCGCACGATCGCGTACCTCGACTCGCTCCCCGACGACGCCGACTGGTTCGTATGGATGTCGTTCCCCGACCCGCACCATCCGTGGGACCCGCCCGCGAGCGAGAAGCACCGCTGCAACTGGCGCGATCTCGACCTGCCACCCGGACACCCCGGCGGCAAGGACGAGATCGAGCGCGTGCTCGCGCAGAAGCCCGCGCACTGGCTCGGGCTGTGGGAGGGCTCGTTCGTCAACGCCGAGGGCGGACCGGGGACCTACCGCCCGCAAAAGGTCACTGACGACAACATCCGCGAGATCAACGCGATGGCGCACATCATGAACGAGCTCATCGACGAGGCTTGTGGTCGCGTCCTGCGCCGCGTCGAGGCGAGGGGGTGGGATGCCGACACCGACATCTTCTTCACGACCGATCACGGTGAGCTGCAAGGCGACTACGGGCTGATCTTCAAGGGACCGTTCCACACCGACGCGCTGATGCGGTTGCCGATGGTGTGGCGGCCGGCGCCGTCCGCGGGGATCGCCGGAGGTGCGGAGGTGAGCGAGCCCGTCGGGCAGCTCGACCTCGCACCGACGTTCTGCCACATCGCCGGCATCGCCCAACCCGATTGGATGCAGGGCGCGCCGCTGCCGACCGCTCCGGGCTCCGGACGAGAGCGCGTGCTGTGCGAGTGGGACTCGCAATTCCCCGGCTACGGCATGCACATGCGTTCGATCTACCGCGACGGCTGGCTCTGCACCGCGTACGAGCCGTCGACGGTCGGCGAACCGAACGGGCTCGAGGAGTTCTTCGCCTCGACCGGCATGTTCGGTGGCGGCATGGGTCCGATCAGCCCGATCGCGTACGAGGGCACCGAAGGCGAGCTCTACGACGTCGAAGGCGATCCGCACCAATGGGAGAACCGTTGGGACGATCCCGCGTGCGCGACGCTGCGCCGGGAGCTCGTGGCCGATCTCTACGACCACCTGCCGACGGCGCGCCGGCACCTGAAGGTCGAGCGCCCGGCCTGACCGGGCGAGCCCGCTACCGACCCTGGACTACCAGCGGGGCCACGATGCGGGCAGAGTGCCGCGCGTCGAGCCGCTCGGGATGCCGCCGGGCGCCCCGAGCGTCTGCAGGAACCGGGAGAAGTTGGCACCGAACGCGGTCGAGCTCGAGCCGTCGTACTGGCCGTAGGTGCGCGCCATCGTGTCGGGGATCCGGGAGCCGTCGGCCCAACCCATCTCGATGCCGTCGGGGCCCGCGTACATATGGCCGATGACGGTGGTGGAGTCGACCCGGTCGCCGACCTGGACGCTGGGCTGGATGTCTTCCGCGTTGAACACCACGAGGCCCCGGGCCGGGCCGTCGGTCAGCTGGTACGCGATGAACGTGCCGCCCGGCCAGCCGGCGCCGACCGTGTTGAGCACGACGCCGTTGCCGATCGCGTAGAGGGGGCCGAAGCCGGCGTAGTCGACGCCCTGGTCGATCCGTTCCGGTGTGAGCGCGGTGATCCCGCGCAGCGGATTGGCGTACCCGCTCGACGGCGAGGTCGGCGCGGGAGAGGGCAGGAGGATCGGCCCGGGTGAGGGGGAGACGGTCAACGCGGGCGACGACTGCGTGGCCGGCACAGCCGGCGCGGCCGACAGTGTCGGCTGCAGCAGCGGCGGGGTGGACACCGGAGCCTGCGCGGCCGCGGCCAGCGCGCGCTCCTTGGCCGCTTCCTCCGCGGCGCGCTTGGCGTTCGCGGCCGCGATGAGCACGCGGAGGTCACCCTTCACGCTCGTGAGTCTTGCTTCGGAAGCAGAGATCGCGTCGTTTGCGGCCCGGCGCGCGGAATCGAGTTGGTCGAGGGTCTGCTTGGCCTCCGACTGCTTCGACTGCAGCGCGTTCTGGTCGTCCTGGGTGCGGGCCTGGTCGCGGTGGAGTGCGGTCAGCGCGGTGTCCAGCTTGGTGCCGATCGCGCCGAGGTAGTGCGTCTGTTCGAGCAACGAATTCACGCTCTTGGTGTTGCCCAGCATCGCGAGCAGCGAGGAATCGGCGCCGGTTCCGGACACGTACGCCTTGACGGCGACGTGTCGCAGGGTCGCCATCGACGCGGCCTCGACCTTCTTGTCGTCCGCGAGGCGCCGTTGATCCTTCGCGATCTGCGCGTCGAGCGCGTCGACGCGCGCTTGCACTTCGTTGAAGCGCGTCACGAGAGATTGCGCACGCTCGCCCTGCGCGGCGATCTGTTGCTCGAGCTTGGTGATGTCGGCCTTGTCCGAGCCGACGCTCGCCGCGGCGGTACCCGACGACGCAATCAGACCGGCCATGGCGACGCTGAGAACGCTCAACGAGGCAACAGCGGATCGAGCGTGTCGGCGCCGGAACACCACGCACATGGCCCACAGCCGCAACAAGACCCACAAAGGTAGCCGACGCGGTCCGCGAGTTCACAACTGTGGCGGACGGGCGCAGGCCCGGGCGTCGTATCGGCCCCCGGGCGTCGTCTCGGTCCCCGGAGCCGTATCAGCCCGGAGCCGTATCAGCCCGGCGTCAGATCAGCCAGGACATCAGGACGTGCGGGTCGGGCTGCGGCTCCTGCGGCGCGATGCACACGCGGCCGGGGCCCATCGCCTTCGCCTCGTACATCGCGGCGTCGGCGCGGCGCAGGATCTTCTCCGCCGATTCGGAAGGCGCACCGGTCGCGATGCCGATGCTCGCGCTGAGCGGGAACTTCGTCAGGCTCGAACCGACCTGGACGATCGACTCGATGATGCGCTTGGCGACGACCTCGGCGGCCACGACGTCGGAGCCCTGCATGATCGCGAGGAACTCGTCGCCGCCGAGACGACCCACGGTGACGCCGGTCCGGACGACGGATGCAATGCGCGTGCCGACGTCGCGCAACACGCGGTCGCCCGCTTCGTGGCCGAGCGAGTCGTTGACTTCCTTGAACCCGTCGAGGTCGATGAACAACACGGTGACGTCGACGCGCTCGCGCTGGCCGAGCTTTTGGGTCAGCGCCGCGCGGTTCGGCAGGCCGGTGAGCTCGTCGACGGTCGCGCGATGCTGCAGCGCGGCCTCCAGCGCGCGCTGCTCGGTGACGTCACGCAGATTGAGCACGAGCGACCGGTCGTGCCGCAGCGTCAACCGCGCGTACACCTGTCGTTGGCCCCGCAGCTCGTTCGTGAGCCGCCATTCGCAACTGACGTAGTCGGACAGCGTCAGCGTCTCGCGGGCCTGGGCGATGTCGTCCGACGCGTCGTGCCCGAGCACGTCGCTGATGCGCAGCCCGATGCACGCGGTCGCGGTGCATCCGACCATCGCTTCGATGCCGGGGCTGACGTACTCGATGTGCAGGTCCTCGCTCACGAGCGCGATCACGTCGGCCGCGTGCTGGACGAGATCGCGGAAGTACGTCCGGCCCTCCTCGACGCGTCCCGTCGCGTCCTCGGCCGCCTTCGCGGTCGTCCCGAGCGTGCGCGCGACGAGAGCAAGACAGATCGTCGATACCGCCGCGACCGAGTGCGACGTGGAATTCGACATGATCGAGGGCGCGATCCCGGCCTCGACCGCGATCTCGCCGGCGAAGACCGCGAACACGCTCCATGCGAGCCCGGGTCGCCAGGCGCGTGATCCATGGACGCGCATGGCGTCGGCGATCGCGATCGCGTACGCGATCACGAGGAGCGAACCCCACCCGGCCGCGTAGATGACCCACCCGGTGCTGATCGCGGCGATCGCGGCGCGCATGTGCAGTCCCCACGACCCGGGGAGCCGGCCCTCGACGACGAGGATCATCGCATTGGCCGCGCTGCAGGCGAGCAACAGCCCGATGAGGAGCCACAGCGGCGTCTGCGCGATGAGGTGTGCCCGTTGGAGCCACGGGATCGAGACGAGCGCGAGAGGTCCGGACGCGAAGACGAGGAGCGATGCCCCGATGATTCGCCAGGCGCCGTCCGTACGCTTCACGGGACTTGTATCGGGCAGTTCGGCCGCGAACATGACGGGCGGGTGAAACGGGCCACCCAGTGTTACCGATTCCACAGGGGGAGCCACCGAGCGCGCGTGTGCCGTGCTCAGGGTGTCCATAGCGACCTTCCGGGCGGAGCGGTCGATTCCGGGTGGAGCAGCGCCGTGATCTCGTCGGCGCTCACGGGGCGGCTCAGCAGGAACCCGCAGGCCGCGTCGCACGAGAGGCGGCGCAGCTCCTCGAGCTGGCGGGGCGTTTCGACCCCTTCCGCGCTGACGCCCATGTTCAGCGTGTGCGCGAGCCCGATGACGGCCTCGATGATCGCGGTCGACTCGTCGCTCGTGCCGAGCCCGGACACGAACGTCCGGTCGATCTTCAAGATGTCGACCCGGAATCGCAGGAGGTAGAGCAGCGACGAGTACCCGGTGCCGAAGTCGTCGATCGCGACGCGCACGCCCAGCGACTCGATGTCGCGCAGCTCCGTGCCCGGCGTCTCGGCTTCGTCGATCAGGGTGCTCTCGGTGAGCTCGAGGCCGAGCGCGGTCGGGTGGATCCCGTACCGCTTGATCGCGGCTTCGACCACCGCGGGGAACTGCGGGCGCGCGAGCTGGCGGCCGGAGACGTTGACCCAGGCGGAGCGGAACGAACCGGTCGGGTCGAGACCCTGCCAAGCGCGGACCTGCGCGCACACGGCGTCGAGCACCCATTCGCCGATGGGGACGATGAGCTCGGTGCTCTCCGCGATCGGGATGAACTCCGACGGCGGCACGAGCCCGCGTTCGGGGTGGCGCCAGCGGATGAGCGCCTCGACGCCGACGATGCGGTCGCGCGTCGTGTCGTAGCCGCCCGTCCCGGGAGTGAGGTCGTAGACCGGCTGGTACTCGAGGAACAGTTCGCCGTGGTCGATCGCGTGGCGGAGCGCCTGCTCGGTCTCGATGCGGCGGACCGTCCGCGTCCACACCTCCTTGTCGAACATCGAGAAGCGGTCGCCACCCCTCGACTTGGCGTCGTACATCGCGGCGTCGGCCTCGTGCAGCAGCGCCTCGGCGTCGACGTCCTGGTCGCCGGCCGCGATCGTCAGCCCGATGCTCGCGGTCACGACGAGCTCGCGGCCGTGGATGAGGAACGGTTCGCGGAGGCGGTCGACGACGGTGCGGGCGATGTCGACCGCGGCGTCGTCGTTCGGGAGGTCGTGCAGCACGATCACGAACTCGTCGCCGCCGAGCCGCGCGACGGTGTCGACGGCGCGGCGCCCGGCTCCCAGCCGGCGGGCGACCTCGGCGAGCAACTCGTCACCGGCCTTGTGGCCGAGCGAGTCGTTCACCGACTTGAAGCGGTCGAGGTCGATGAAGAGCACCGCGGTGTTGAGCCCGTGCCGGCGGGCGCTGGCGAACGTCTGGCTCAGGCGGTCGACGACCAGTGCCCGGTTCGGGAGCCCGGTGAGCGGATCGTGCAGCGCGCGGTACTCGAGCGCGACCTCCGCGGTCCGACGGTCGGTGATGTCGCGCACGTGGCTGACGACGCCCTGCACCGCCGGTTCGTAGAGCAGGTTCGTGGTGCGGAGCTCGAACCAACGCCAGCGCCCGTCGGCATGGCGGCCGCGCAGCTCGATGGAGTATTCCCGCGTCGGGTCGGCGACGACGGTGTCGAAGTGCGTATGGAGCATCGCCCGGTCGTCGGGGTGCACGAGGGTCAACAGGTTGCTCCCGACGATGTCGTCGGCCCGGTACCCGAGCACGTGCTCGAGCGCCGGGCTCACGTACGACGGGCGCGCCTTGTCGTCGACCATGATGATGACGTCGGAGGAGTGGCGCACGAGCGCCCGGAAACGTTCCGACGTACGGCGCAGCGCTTCGACCGCGGCTTCCGCCTCGGTGGTGTCGCGCGAGTTCGAGACGATGCCGCGCACCGCGGGAACGTCGAGCATGTTCGTGAAGACGTTCTCGAACCAGCGCCACGAGCCATTGGCGTGTCGCATCCGGCACCGCACGCGCGCCCACTTGCCGGGGCTCGCGCGCACGTCCTGCAGGGTCGCGGCCAGTTCGGCCACGTCGGCGGGATGGATGAGCTCCGGGCCGTGTCCCGACATCCACGTCGAGACCGGGTGGCCGAGGATCCGTTCGTGCGACGGCGACATGTACGACAACTTGCCGTCGGCGTCGATGATCGCGAGGAGATCGAAGCCGCTCTGGACGAGTGAGCGGAAGCGTTCCTCGCTCTCGCGCAGCGCCAGCTCCGCGTGCTTGCGGTCGGTGATGTCGCGGAAGTGCCCGACGAGGCCGCGGACGTTCGGGTCGCCGAGCAGGTTGAGCGCGACGACCTCGGTCCATACCCACGTTCCGTCCGGCCGGCGGACGCGCGCCTGCGTGATGCTCGCCTGTTCCGGCTGCTCGAACAGGCGGGCGAGGTGCTCGCCGAAGCTCGGCAGATCGTCGGGGTGGATGAGGTGCAGCCCGTCGGTGCCCAGCAGGTCGGCCGCGGACCACCCGGTGACCTCCTCGATGGCCCCGGTCGCGAACACCACCGAACCCGACTCGTCGGCGATGATGATCACGTCGCGCGAACGGCTCACCACCGAGAACAAGAAGTCGTGCAGCGACTGGAACGCGTTCGGGTGGCCCCTGCCCGAGGGTGTGTCCGCGCCGGCGCGGACCGGCTCGACAGGGATGTGCGTGGTCACGTTGGAATGAACGGCTGCGGGGAACCCGTTCCTGAGGCCCAAGTCCCCGCCCGGTCCGCGGGAGGGCGCCCGTGTGACAGAAAATGCTTGCCACGGAGAGTGGTAATAGGGTTCACTACCCGGGGGGAAGCGGGTTGGTTGGCAATCCTCGGCGTGCCGCACACGTGCCGCGCCGGGATTGCCCGCCCGGCTGCCCGGGCGTCCGGTGGCGCTATCCGGGCACGTGGCGACGCAGGTTCGCGGTCTGGGTGGCGATGGCGCAGAGGTTGCCGGCCTCGTCCCAGAGCCGGGCCGGGCCGGTCGCGTAGCCGTCGCCGATGTGCCAGGCCTCGATCTCCTGCAGTACCCACGCGGAGACGGGTGCCTGCACGAACCGGATCCCGATCTCGAGCGACAGCACCATGAACATGCCGCGGCTGTCGGGCGGGCCCAGCGCGCGTCCGACCGCGGGACCGAGGACGTCGCCGTGCACGGCCAGGCTGAGGAGGTGCGGCTCCGACTCGCGCAGGCGGACCCACGACAGGAAGTGGCCCTTGCCCGGATCGTCGAGCGGGCTCGCCGGCCGCCATTCGGTCTGCTCGTGGAAGTTGATCTCGCCGAACGGGTTCGGGCGCTCGGGCGGCAGCTCGATGTCGGCGGGGAGGGGCACCTCGGGGAACCGGACCTCCTGGTGCGCGAGCTCGGTGTCGTGCGCGGCGCCGAAGACGCCGTGCACGCGCAGCGCGGGCGGATCCACGCCGGGCACCCGTAGGTCGGCCGCTACCTGCGAGGCGCGGCGGCCGTCGCGGAGCACGTCGACGTCGATGGTGATCGGTCCGGGCGGCACCGGCGCGAGGAAGATCGCGTTCGCGGTGACGAGCGAGAGATCCGTGCGTCCGAGGTGCTCTTCCATCGCGCGCAGCGCCGCGTACATCGAGACGCCGCCGAAGATGTACACGACCTTCCAGCCGTCGGGCAGGTCGGCGTGGAACCGGCCGGCGCGATCGGCATCCGCGGTGAGCGCGGTGTCGTGTCGGATGTCGCGAGGCATCGGCGGAGCCTACGCTCTGCCCTCATGGAACCTCGCCTGCAGCCGCTCCCGCGCGAACAATGGGCCGACGAGACGCGTGCGTTGCTGGGCGACAGCGCGCTCAACGTGTTCGCGACGTTCGCGCACCACCCCAAGCTGATGAAACGATGGCTCGTGTTCGGGAACCACGTGCTCGCCAAGAGCACGTTGCCGGCGCGCGACCGTGAGTTGCTCATCCTGCGAACGGGGTGGAATTGCCGGGCACCGTACGAGTGGGCGCAGCACGTCGCGATCGCGCGTACGGTCGGCATCACCGACGAGGAGATCACCCGCATCACCGGCGGTCCCGCCGCCGCGGGCTGGCCCGAGCTCGACGCGGTGTTGTTGCGCGCCGCCGACGAGCTGCACGGCGACCAGTCGCTGACCGATGCCACGTATGCCGCGCTCGCCGAGCACTACGACGTGCAGCAGTTGCTCGACCTCGTGTTCACGGTCGGTCAGTACACGCTCGTGTCGATGGCGCTGAACGCGTTCCGGGCCGAGCGCGACGACGACGTCACGGGTGTCCCCATCCCAACTCGCGAATGAGCTCGCCCGCGCCCTCGACGTGCGCGCCGAGCGCGCGCGCTCGGCGCGCGAGCTCGCGGTCGGAGGTCACGACCGTCAGCCGCGACGGGTCGTCGGCGACCTCGACCTCCTCCACGATCCGGTCGTCGGCCGAGTTGCGCCCGGGGCGGCGTGCGTAGGCGACGCGCACGCCGTCGTGCAGGTCTTCGGGCAGACCGGGCACGGGCCGGCCGTCGAACACGACGGTGACGCGGTCGCCGGTCCGCGCCGCCAGCGCCTGCAGCTCGGTTGCGAGTCGGCGCGCGGCTCCCGCCCGATCACGCCACCAGCCGTCGGGCCGGCTGCCCATGACGTTGTTCCCGTCGACGAGGAGGTTGCGGCGGCTTTCGTGCGGGATGAGGTGGTGCTCGCCCGCCCGCGCCCGGGTCGACGAGACGTGGGCGTGGTCAGGATGGATGTCGAGCGACTCGGCACCCTCGACGTCGAAGCCGGGCCGGGGCGCGACGAGCACGCGCGGGAGCGACGCGAGCGCGGTGTCGCGCGCGGCCACGTCGCCGCCGTACCACGCGGGATTGTGCACCTGCGCCCACTTGTCGGCGCCCATGACCACCACGTCGTAGCCCGCGGCGATGTCGACGATCAGCTGCGCGTCGGTGATGCGCACGCCCAACCACGGCCGGGCGCGCGCGGCGCGACGGATCGCGGCGGCGCGTGCGTCGGTGCTCGTGTGCGCGCCGTGGTCCTTGCCGAGCGCGACGCTCGACAACGCGAGGTCGAGCCGGTCGAGCGCCGCGGCGCGTACCGCGGCTTCTGCGATCGCGAGGTGCGCGACCGTCAGCGGGTCGAAGGAGCCCGGATAGACGCCGGTCTTCACGGGCGGAGGATCGGAGGGTGCAGCCGCGTCGCGCGGCCGCGGCGGTACAGCGCGGCGGGGCGCCCGTCGGTCGGCGCGGTGCTCCCCGTCGGCTCGACGAAGCCCGCGGTCGACAGCACCTTGCGCCGGAAGTTCCCCTCGTGGAGCGACTCGCCCCACACCGCTTCGTATACGCGGCGAAGCTCTCCGAGCGTGAACGGCTCGTCGAGGAACGCGGTCGCGAGCGTCGTGTACTCGAGCTTGGCGCGCGAGCGTTCGATGCCGTCGCCGATGATCTGCGCGTGGTCGAACGCGAGCGGTACGCCGTCGTCGCTGCCGAGCCCGACGATCGCGAGGTCGTCGATGGCCCACAACCTCACGTCGGCGGCGTCGGAGCGGGCGACGGCGGGCTCGTTGTGCGTGGTGAAGCCGACGTACGCGACCGACACGACCCGCATGCGCGGATCGCGGCCCGGCGCGCCGTAGGAGCGGAGCTGCTCGATGTGGCCGAGCGTGGCGGACTCGACGAACCCGGCGACCAGGACCCCGGTCTCCTCTTCCAGCTCGCGCCGCGCCGCGCCGTCGAGGTCGTCGTCGGGTTCGACGAACCCGCCCGGAAGTGCCCACGCGCCGCGGAAGGGATGGTTGCGCCGTTGCACGAGCAGCACCGACAGGCGGCCGGCCCGGACGGTGAGCAGGACGACGTCGACGGTGACCGCGAGCGGGGGGTAGCGGCCGGGGTCGTACCGGGCGAGGAACGCGCCCTCGTCGTCGGCGCCCGGCGCGGCCGGTTCGGGCATGCCTCCCTTCTACTCGACTCGAGGAGAAAAGCGTGAGGACCGGTCGGCCGTCCCAAACGAACGTTTGATAGGGTGACACGCAGTGACCGGGCCCCGCGAGCGGATACTCGACTCGACCCTCAGCCTCATGGCCCGGGTCGGCGCGCACGGCACGAGCATGCGCGCGGTGGCGGCCGCGGCCGGGCTCAACGTCGCCACGCTCTACCACTACTTCCCCTCGAAGCGCGACCTGCTCCAGGCCGCGATCGCGCACCGGCGGGCGGCCGACCTGCCGCCGTCTCCCTTCCCGGAGGGCCTGGTCGGAACCGTCGAGGACCGGCTCGCCGCCCTCTTCGACCACGTGTTCGTGGGCATGACCGCCGACGAGGACCTGTGGCGTTCCCTGATCGCCGAGGCCATGCACCGCGACAACGACGTGTTCGAGCCGCTGCTCGGGACCGCCGACGCGTTCGGCGACGCGCTCGCCGGATGGCTGCGCGCGCTGTGCCCGGACGCCGCGGGGCTGCACGATCCGGCCGTGGTGCGGGCGATCCGGAACACCGTCATCGGGGTCCTGGTCGAGCACCTGCCCCAGTCGGAGGGCCGCCGGGCCGCGCTCGCGGGGCGCGCCCGTGAGCTCGCGGCAGGTCTTCGCCCGGCTCGCTCCCGATCAGGCCGGCGCAAGTCCTGCCGATAATCGCCGAGAGTCACCCGAGCCGGACCGGCTCGTCTCCGTGGAGGAACAATGACCGCAGCGGCCATGCCGTTCGAAGCCGACGCCCTCGACCCGACCCTCTACGTCCGCGGGGTCGCGCACGACCTCTTCCGCTGGATGCGGGAGAACGACCCGGTGCACCGCGACGAGGTCAACGGGCTCTGGGTCGTGTCGAAGTACGAGGACATCTCGTATGTCGAGCGCCAGCCCGAGCTCTTCTGTAGCGGCCAGGGCGTGCGGCCCAAGGGCGGTGGCGCCGATGCGCTGTCCATCGTGTCGATGGACGATCCCGAGCACGCGCGGCAGCGCCGCCTGATCAGCCGGGGCTTCACGCCCGGCCGCATCACGCAGCTCTTCGACCACATCCGCGATCTCGCGCGCGGCCTCGTCGACGACGTCGCGGCGCGCGGCGAATGCGACTTCGTCGACGACATCGCCAAGCAGCTCCCGTTGATCGTCATCGCGGAGATGCTCGGTCTCGGCGTCGACGACCGCCACCGCCTCGCGCACTGGTCGGACACGATGATGGCGGGCGAGGGCGCCGACGCCGACGATCCGCGCCAGGCGGCGGCGGGCGAGGCGTGGGCCGAATACATCACGTACCTCGTCGGGCTGCTCGAGGAGCGGCGCGCGCACCCGCAGGACGATCTCATCTCGCTGCTGTTGTCGTCGGCCGACGCGGGCGAGCTCTCCTTCGACGAGGCCGGGCTCTACAGCAAGGTCCAGGCCGGCGAGCTCGCCGACTCGAGTCTCGGTCTCGGCGCCGACGACCTCCTCGCCTTCCTCGTGCTCCTTCTGGTCGCGGGCAACGAGACGACGCGCAACGCGCTGTCGGGCGGCATGCTCGCGCTGTCGAACTTCCCGGCGGAGCGGGAGAAGCTCGTGGGCGACCTCGGACTCGTGAACAGCGCGACCGAGGAGATCCTGCGTTACGTCTCGCCCGTCATCAGCTTCTCGCGCACGGTTACCCGCGACACCGAGCTGCGCGGCCGCGCGCTCGGCGCCGGCGACCTGCTGTTGAACGTGTACCCGAGCGCGAACCGTGACGCCGACGTGTTCGACGAACCCGACGAATTCCGCGTCGATCGTGCGCCGAACCTGCACCTCGCGTTCGGTACCGGCCCGCACTTCTGCCTGGGCGCGAACCTCGCCCGGACCGAGATCCGCATCCTGTTGGAAGAGCTGTTCACGCGCCTGCCCGACATCCACGTGCCCGAGGGCGCCGACGCGGAGCGGGGACCGAACTCGCTCGTGACGACGATCCAGCACCTGCCCGTGGAGTTCACCAAGGCGTAGACGCACGGCGCGCGGTCAGGGCGGCGCGCTCAGGACGGCGGGAGCCGGATCGAGGAGACGAGCCGCCGGACGTCGGGCAACGGTTTGGCGAAACCGCTCGAGTCGGACGAGTAGGTCACCAGGAACGCGAGGTGCGCGCGCACAGCCCACACCGACAAGAAGCGGTGCGTCACGCCGCCCTCGGTCGCGTGCCAGACGAGCTCGCGGCCCGCGACGCCGCCGAGCGTCGTCGCCCGGTTCTGCTCGACGACGCCACCGGTTTCCGAGATCTGCCCCAACGTGTAGCGGAGGTAGTCGGACGCGGTGAGCCCATCGGCCAGCGGTTGTTGGAGCAGGTTCACCGTGCGACGGAACCCGGCCGCGTCGGTCCGGGAGCCGTCGATCGACACCACGACCGGGCCCGCGGAGCTGGAGCGGATGGTCCACGCACGCGGGTGCACGAGCGACACACCCGACGGATCGTCGTACTCGACCCATTCGGTCGCATTTCCGATCGGCGTCTCTCCCGTCTCGACGCCCGACACGCCGACTGAACCTCCGGTCGAGGTGGTGGTGGGCGTGCTCGCGGGCGTGGTGGCGCCGGTGGTGCTGCGCGGCGCGGTCGACGGTGTGGTCTTCGCGGTCGACGGCGCGACGGATTTCGACGGCGTCGGTGCGGTCGGCTTTGCGTTCGTCGCCTCGGACGTCGGCTTCGGCTTCGGCTTCGACGCGGCGTCGGCGGTCTTGGCGGACTGCACCGTCGTCGGCGGGGTCGCGCGACTCGACCAGTTCGTCCCGCCGCAGCCCGCCACGAGTGCGAGGCTCAGCGCGACCGGGGCGGCGAGGGCCGCGGCGCGTCGTCATGAGGATCGCTGCATTCTGCCCGGGTATTCGCCGCCGGAGTGGTTTTCGCCGCGGCGTGGGAGCCGCCGCGGGCCGGCTATCGCGACGGTGCACACGTCACGATCGCGACAGCCGTCGTGCGCGCGACGCCCTCGTCGCGCACCTCGACGCGCAGCACGTCGCCGTCTTGGCGGCGCCCGAGCACCCGCGCGGTCGCCCGCACCGGACCGACGCGATTCGGTGCGAGGAAGTGGAGGACGACGTCGGTGGTCCACCCTCCGCCGGTTGCGTGCTCCGCGGCCAGGTCGACGAGCGACGCGACAACACCGCCGTGGAGGATCCCCCACGGGTTGCGGAGCTCGGCTGCAAGGTCGATCTCGACCGCGTCGGCGCCGGCGGTGCGCAGCCCGAGCCACTCCGGGATCCGCGGCAGGTCGGGCGCGAGTTCGAGCGCGCCGTCGAGCACCACGGGCCGGCTCCACTGCGGAGGTCCGTTCTCGGGCACGAGGATCGCCGACGTCAGCACGCCGCTCGCGACGAGCGCGTCGCGCGCGCCCTCGTCGTGTATCTGCATGGTCGTCACGACGTTGTTGCGGCCTCGACGCAGCACGCTGGAGTCGATGCGCAACGGTCCTTCGTGCGCGAGCGCGGTGACGCGCGCCGCGAGGTTCGTCGACACGACCCAGCCGTCGGGGAGCGCGGCGAGACCGCCGTTGAGGCCGCCGACGTTGTCGAGCATGGTGAGGATCGCGCCCGTGCGGATGCCGCCCCCGGGCCCGAGCAGGTGCGGCGCGACCGGCGCGTGCCCGACGAGATGCAGCTCCTCGGTCTCGCGCATCGCGACACCCATGTAGCGGCCGACCTCGCGGCCCGTGCCGGCCGGGTCGATGTTCACACGAGTCCCCGTGTCGCCACCGCGTGCACGACGGTCATCCGGCGGTGCTCGGCGCCGGCGTCGACGAGCTCGACGCGCGGCGGAACCGTGGCCGTCGTGCTGCGCGAGCACGTCGACGGACGTGCGGACGGGGCCGACCCGGCCGAACCCGAGGTAGGTGACGTAGAGGTCGGTGACGACGAGCGGCTCGCCGCTCGCGGCACGCAGCGCGGTCTCGGCCGCGATCTCGGCGACGGTCGCGACCACGCCGCCCTGCATCGCGCCCATCGAGTTGAGCGACCACTCGCTGACGGGTACGTCGATCTCGCCGCGGCCGGCGTCGCGGACGACGACGCCCAACTCGTCGAGCAGCGGCCGCGTGAGTCGCGATTCGGGCGTCGCCATCGTCGAGGGGCTCTCCCGCACGATGCTCACGTCGGGATTCGTGTCGCGCCGCGGCAGCACCGCGAAGCTCATCGTCGCGATCCCGACGCTCGGGCCGTGCTCGTCGGCGAGGGCGACCTCGATCACCACGGTCGTGCGTCCTGCTCGCAGCACGCGGCGCGCGCCTCGACGACGGAACCCGGACGCGCCGCGCGTACGAGGTGCAACGTGAGATCGGCCGTCGCGATCCAGTCGGGCGCGGCCGCGCTCGCGGCGAGGCCGCCACCGATCACGTCGACGAGTGTGGCGACCGCGCCGGCGCGGACCTGGCCGAGATCGGTGCACAGCTCGTCGACGACGGGCATCCACGCTCGGCTGCTCCGGCCCTCGTCGTCGTGCTCGAACGAGAAGCGCAGGTCGCGCAGCAGGTGCTTGTCGGGAGGGTAGACGGCCGCCATGGGAAACCGGACGGTACCGAACCGGCGCGGGGCGGCGCCGCATCGCGTGCGTCGGCGCGCCGCCGCACGCGCACCCGTCAGCGTGGCTCCACGCGCACGAGCTCGTCACCCTCGTGGATCTGCAGGGTCACGACCGTTCCCTTCGGGTCGACCCGTCCGTGCTCGTTGCGCTTGTACGTGTGCCCGTCGCCGTCGAAGGCCCAACCGTGGCCGGGGCACACGAGCTCGTCGCCCGCGACGTAACCCTCGGCCAGGTCGTGATCGAGGTGCGGGCAGTAGCGGGGCCCGCTGCGCACGCGCCCGTCGGTGCCTCGCCACAGCACGTACTCCACGCCCGTCGACCTCGATCGGCTGCACCGCCCCGGCGTGGAGCTGCGTCACCGGGATCTGCATCAGTTGACGCTCGCGTCTTCGGGATAGTTGGAGAACAACGCCACCCGGCCGCGCTGGCGGCGCAACACGTCGCGCCACAGGTGCTCGGGACTGTCGACGAACGGGTCGGCCGGATCGAGCGGCACGACGAACCACGCGCCCTGGTCGACCTCGGCCTCGAGCTGGCCGGGCGCCCAGCCCGCGTATCCGGCGAAGACGCGCAGCGATGCGAGCGCGACACCGACGTCGAACGGATCGTCGGCGAGATCGACGGTGCCGAGGTCGTCGAGGATCTGGACGAAGCCCTCGAGCTCGGGCCGGCGCCGGCAGCGCGAGCGCGATGACCGCGTCGCTCGACACCGGACCGCCGACGAAGACGCACTCCGGGGGAGACACGACCGCGCGCCACTCGGGGAAGACGTCGTCGAGGGTCGTGTCGCTGCGCCGGTTCAACACGATGCCGAGGCCGCCGTCGTCGCCGTGCTCGAGGACGAGCACGACCGTGCGGTCGAAGTTCGGGTCGACGAGGGGCGGGGCCGCGACGAGCAGCCGTCCGCGGAGCGAGGGGTCGGGCACACCTGATCTTGCCACGGCGCGAAGGGGTGCCTCGCACGGCCGTAGCATCGTTGCGATGACCGTCCCGCCGGGTCTGCTCGCGGCGTTGCGCGACGAGGTCGGCGCGGTCAACGTGCGCACCGATCCCGAGGTCGTCGCCGCGAACGTGATCGATTGGACCGGCCGGTTCCGCGGCGCGACCGACGCGGTCGTGCGTCCGGGAACGGTCGACGAGGTCGCGGCCGTGCTCCGTCGGTGCGATTCGGACGGGGTTGCGGTCGTCCCGCAGGGCGGCAACACCGGGCTCGTCGGCGGGTCGGTGCCGCTGCACGGCGAGGTCGTGCTGGATCTGCGGCGGCTCGACGCGATCGGCGCCGTCGACCCGCGCACCGGCCAGGTCACCGCGCAGGCCGGAGTGACGCTCGCGCAACTGCAACGCCGGGCCCGGGACGCGGGCTGGCTGTACGGCGTCGACCTCGGCGCGCGCGAGGTCGCGACCGTCGGCGGGACGGTCGCGACGAACGCGGGCGGGGTGCACGTGCTGCGCTACGGCCCGACCCGGCGCCAGCTCGTCGGCATCGAGGCCGTGCTCGCCGACGGTCGGGTCATCCGCCGTCTCGACGGGCTCGAGAAGGACAACTCCGGCTACGACCTCGCCGGCCTGCTGTGCGGCAGCGAGGGCACGCTCGCGGTCATCACCGCGGCGCGGATGCGCCTGCACGCGCCGACGCGTCATTCGGTCGTCGCGTTGTGCGCGTTCGACGACGTCGACGCCGCGCTCGACGCGGTCGGCACCCTGCGGCGCGAGCTCGACTGCGTGAACGCGATCGAGCTGTTCTTCGAGACCGGGCGTCGCGCTCGTGTGCGAGCGGCTCGGTCTCGCCCGCCCGTTCCGCGCCGCGCACGTGGCGTACGTGCTCGTCGAGGCGGCCGCGAACACCGATCCGACCGACGCGCTCGGGCGCGCGGTGGAGCGACTGCGCCGGGGTCGCCGACGTCGCGGTCGGCGACCGACCCCACGACGGCCCGCGCGCTCTGGCGCTACCGCGAGGGCCACACCGAGGCGATCAACCTGCTCGGCGCGCCGCTCAAGCTCGACGTCTCCCTGCCGGCCGACCGCCTCGGCCCGTTCATCCACGACGTGCCGGGCCGCGTCGGCGCGCTCGTCCCGGACGCGTCGGTCTGGATGTTCGGTCACGCGGGCGACGGCAACGTGCACGTCAACGTCACCGGGGTACCCGACGCGGTCGCCGACGACGTGACCGCCGCGGTGTTCGGTCTCGTCGCCGCCGCGCACGGCTCGATCAGCGCCGAGCACGGCATCGGCACCGCCAAGCGCCGGTACCTGCATCTCGTGCGCAGCGAGACCGAGATCGAGACCTACCGCGCGATCAAGCACGCGCTCGACCCGAACGGCATCCTCAACCCCCACGTCCTCATCCCCGACCCCTGATTCCTCCACCAACAGTTGTCGGAGTTCTCGGCGCGGAGCGCCGTCTTCTCCGACAACTGTTGGTGACGTTTTCAGCGGAGCTCGTAGACGGGGTTGACGATCGCGAGGCGGCCGTGGTGGTCGATGGCCATGCCCTCGACGGTCACGACGGCGCCGATCGCGATGCCCTCGATGTGACGGCGGCCGAAGAACACGACCGACAGCCCGCCGGTCTCGTCGACCACGGTGCACTCGAGGCTCGGGCTGCCGCCGAGGGGTTCGACCCGGATCGCCTGGACCCGACCGTGCACCTTCACGTTCTGGCGGCACCGCACCTCGCCGATCCCGGTGGTGCCCTCCGGGCGCACGAGGGTCGGCGTCCTCGGCTCCAACGTGTCGGTGAGCGGCTTCCCGTCGATCTTCGCCTTCCCGTTCCGCGTTGCCGTTCGGTTGCGGGACGCGCGGTGGCGTCGCGGCCGGCGACCTCGATCGTGCGCGCGGTCGTCGAAGTGGAACGGCACGATCGTGACGTTGGCGTGGGGGAGGCGCGAGATCTCCCTCGACAGCGACTCCGCGGTCTGGTCGTGCAGGATGCGGTGCCACGCGCCGTTGAACTTCCGCTCGGGCAGGAGCACGCACACCTCCGACTCGCCCGAGCTCAGCTCGTGCGCGACCGTCTCGACCGCGGAGCGGGTGAGCCGCCGGTCCGGGCAGTCGATGAGCTCGAGGCCGAGGTTCGTCAGCCCGTGCTCGCGCCATTCGGTCGGCGAGCTCGTCGGCACTGTGCTCGTCGATGACGAAGTGCACCGCCCGCAGCTCGTCCGGGCGCAGCGCGCGGCCGAACTGCATCGCCCGCGCGACCGCGAGGTCGAGCCGGTCGACGAACACCATCACCACGAGCCGCTTGCGGACCGGCGCGGCGACGGCCCTGGGAACGTCGTGCGCGAGTGCCTCGTCCTCGGTCTTGTACTGCTTCGCCAGGCGCATGAGGAAGAAGACCATCACCGGCACGAAGACGATGACCGCCCAGGCGCCGCCCTTGAACTTCGTGATCGCGATGACGATGTCGACGACGAACGACAGGAATCGCGCCCGTGCCGTTGACGAACAGTCCGAACCGCCAACCCTGCTCCTTCTCGCGGATGTGGTGCTTGGCCATGCCCGCCTGCGAGAGGGTGAACGACGTGAACACGCCGATCGCGTAGAGCGGGATGAGGCGGGCGACCTTGGCGTCGGTTGCCATGAGCAGCACGATGGCCGCGACGGCGAGGAAGATGATGCCGTTCGAGAAGACGAGCCGGTGCCCGCGCTTGGTGAGCTGGCGGGGCATGAAGTTGTCGCCGGCGTGGAACGAAGCGAGCCGGGGGAAGTCGGCGAAGCTCGTGTTGGCCGCCAGGACGAGGATCAGCATCGTCCCGCCTTGCAGGCAGTAGTAGAGCACGTTGCCGAGCACGCCGCCGCCGTAGGCGTACTTGCCGATCTGGGAGATCACGGTCGGCGTGCCACTCAGGAACGGCGCGACGTGCATCTTGCTGTCCATCCACGACAGGCCGAGGAACATCGCGCCGAGCAGTGAGCCCATGACGACGAGCGTCTGCCGCGGCGTTCTTCCACTCCGGCTTCTTGAACGCGGGCACACCGTTGGAGATCGCCTCGACGCCGGTCACCGCGGCGCCGCCCGACGCGAACGCCTTGAGGACGATGGAGAGCGCCGCACCCATGAGCAGGCCGTCGCCGGGCTTGCCGAATTCGACGAGGCCGCGCGTCTGTTGCGCGGTGTACGTGACGTGATGCAGACCGCCGAACGCGGCCTTCGACACGCCGACACCGATGAGGATCGCCATGTTGACGATGAAGAAGTACGTCGGGACCGCGAAGATCCGGCCCGACTCGCGCACGCCGCGCAGGTTGCCGTACGCGATGATCACCACGAACGCGATCGAGATCGGTAGCACGTACGGTTCGAGCACCGAGAACGCCGACGCGAGCGCGGCGGTTCCGGCGGCCACCGACACCGACACGGTGAGCACGTAGTCGGTGAGGAGCGCGACGCCGGCCACCTGCGCGGGCATCAGGCCGAAGTTGTCCCGGGTAACCATGTAGGCGCCGCCGGCGGTGGGATAGGCCTTGATCGTCTGGCGGTACGAGAGGATCAGGAAGCCGAGGACGACGAGCAGCGCGATCGTGATGGGCAGCACGAGCGCGAACGCGGCGACGCCGATCGCCGGGAGCAGGACGTGCAGGATCTCCTCGGTCGCGTACGCCGAGGACGACAGATTGTCCGAGGCGAACACGGCGAGGGCGGTGGGCTTGCCCAGCCGCTCGTCCTCGAGCTGCTCGGTGTGGAGGGGCCGGCCCAGCAGCTTGTTCTTGAGCCGGTAGCGAACGCTGTCGGGGGGCAGCTCGACCCCCGGGACCAGCGGGACCGGGAGGGGCGGGGAGGCCACATCGTGGCCCACGGCTCGAGCCGGCTCGGGAGCCCGCTCGGTCGTGGAATTCGGCTCGGTCAGCAAGGGTCTCTCCCGCCGTGTGCTCGGACGACCGTCCGGTCGCCGTTCGATCACACCAGGACACCCGTCAACGCCGTATCAGGAACGCATCGAGCCCCGTCAAGAAGATGTCAAAAGGCCCGGGGCGAACGTTCATTCGGGGGTCGGCGGACGTGGTTCAATGCTGGGTCACGTCGAGGAGCGGGATGCTGCCAGGCGCCGGGGGTACGAGGGCGAGATTCGCACGGCGCGCCGGCGTCGTCGCGTCCGTCGTCGCGGTGGCGGCCGGTCTGCTCGTCGGTGCACCGGACCGGCTCGCGGCCGACACGGGCGCGACCCCGACCGTGCCCGCGGCGTCCCCGGCGACGTCGACCGCGCCCGCGATTCCCCGAGTCGCGCGCACCCTGACGCCCGGGCTGTCCGACATCGACCTCGACCACGTGGTCGTGCGGTTCCGGGCGCTGCCCGCCGACATCAACACCCGGCTCGCGCGCGAGGGCGCTCGGATCAGTCGTTCGGTCGCGGGGACCCGCTGGACCGAGCTCTCGACGCCGAACGGCTCCGCCCGCCGGGCGCGCGCCAAGCTCGTGCGCGATCCCGCCGTCGCCCAGGTCGGATTCTCGTACATCAGCCACGCGCTGACGCTGCCCAACGATCCGCAGTGGTCGGCCAAGCAGAGCGCGTATCTCTCGCCGCTGCGGCTCGACCGCGCGTGGGACTACGGCAAGGGCGCCGGCGTCACCGTCGCGGTCGTCGACACGGGTACCGACCTGAACCATCCCGATCTCGCCGGCCAGCTCGTCACCGGTCGCAACGTGTTGAGCCCGTCGTCGCCGCCGCAGGACGACAACGGGCACGGCACACTCGTGAGCGGCGTCGTCGCGGCGCGGACGAACAACGCCCGGGGTGTCGTCGGGGTCGCGCCGAGCGCCAAGGTGATGCCGGTCAAGGTCCTCGACTCCACGGGGTCGGGGAGCGACGCGGACATCGCGGTCGGCATCGACTGGGCCCGCACGCACGGGGCCAAGGTGATCAACCTCTCGCTCGGGGGCACCTTCGACGACCCTGTGCTCTCCGACGCGGTCGCGAACGCGATCGCGGCGAACATCGTGGTCGTCGCCGCGGCCGGGAACGACGGGACGGCGACGGTCGGGTTCCCGGGTTCGTATCCCGGGGTCATTGCGGTCGGCGCGACCGACCACACCGGCGCGCTCACGTCGTTCTCGAGCTACGGCCCGCGTGTCGACGTCGTCGCGCCCGGCCTCGACATCACCTCGACCGCGCTCGGCTCGTCGGAGGAGTACGCCTCCGACTCCGGGACGTCGTTCTCGTCGCCGATCGTCGCGGGCGTCGCGGCGCTCCTGCGCGGCAAGCACCCGACGTGGACGCAGTCCCAGGTCGCGACCCAGATCCGCAACACCGCGCGCGACCTCGGCCTCCCGGGGGTCGATCCCGCCTTCGGCCACGGCATGGTCGACCCGCTCGCCGCGCTCGGAGGGCCCTTCGCCGCGCCGCACCCGTCGGTACGCGTCGGTGCCGACGAGCCGAACGACGTGCCGGCCGACGCCACGACGCTCGCGGTCGGCGTGTCGCACGCGGCCCAGATCTCGCCCGAGACCGACGAGGACTGGTACGGCGTGCAGTTCAACGGCGCGGGCTGGTACTCCGTCCACATCACGAGCAACCCGCCGACGCTCGCCCACGCGATGGAACCGGCGGTCGAGCTGTACCACCCCGACCATTCGTTCGCGGCGTCACAGGAGCTTGCGGGCGGCGACCTCCTCGTGAAGATCACGGCAACCGGCACGTACTTCCTGCGGGTGCGGAACGCGAACGCGAGCACCGCGTCGTACACGGTCTCGGTCAGTACCGCCGCGCAGCCGGGGCGGTTCGCGTCGTCGCTCGACATCGATTTCGGCACCGCCGCGCAGTCGGTCGGCATCGCCGACGTCGACGGCGACGGCCGTAATGACGCGCTCGTGGCGTTCGGCAACGATTCCGCGTTCGCCGACACGCTGGCGATCTTCACGCAGACACCCACCCGGTCGCTGTCGCTGTACGCCGCGCTTCCCACCGACGTCATGACCGGCGGGGGTATGGCGACGGGCGATCTCGACGGCGACGGGCACGCCGACGTCGCCATCCCGGTCAGCGGCGGGTTCGACCTCTTCACCGATATCAGCCAGTCGACGTTCCCGTTCTTCGTCCCGCAGTTCGGCACGACCGCCGTCGCGATCGCCGACGTCAACGGTGACACGCACAACGACGTCGTCGCGGTCGGTTCGTTCGGCGCGCGCGTCTACTGGGGGCCGCTCTTCAACTCTTCGACCAGCGTGACGTCGACCGCGGCTTCGGCGACCGTCGGGGTCGGCGACGTCTCCGGCCACGGCGACGGGCGGCTCGACGTCGCCACGTGCTGCGTCAAGCTCTACCCGCAGACCGGGAGCAAGGTGTTCGGCGCGGCGGTCTCGAGCGCCGTCTCGAGCGGCGCCGACGTCGCGGTCGGCGACGTCAACTTCGACGGCAAGCCCGACGTGGTGGCGAGCGTGCACGCGAGCAGCGGCGCCGTGAGCCGGCTCGATCGCGAACGGGAGCGGCGGTCTCGCCGCGCCGGTCGCGTCGAGCGTCGCCGCGAAGCCGCGATCGATCGTGATCAGCGACGTCGACGGCGACGGCAAGAACGACATCGTCGTGCTGCACGATTACGTCCCGGGCGGCAACCCGACCGCGACGGTCGGGTGGCTCCGGCAGTCGGCCGCGGGCGTGTTCGCGGCGGAGCAGACCTTCTCGATCGACGACTTCGGCTCGACCTACGACGCCAAGGCGCTCGCGGTGGGCGATCTCGACGGCGACGCCGCCCCCGACGTGCTTGCCGCGACCTCGTTCGGGATGTCGATCCTCGTGCAGAACTCCGGCACGCTCCCGTCGCTCGGCGCGGCCTGGATGATCGACGCCTCTCCGGCGTCGCTCGCCACGAGCGTGGCCGCGAGCGTCGCCCCGACCGTCACGCTCGGCCGCGACGTCACGAACGTCGACGGCACGACCGTGCAACTGCGCAATGCGGCCGGTTCCACGGTCGCGGCCGTCGTCTCCTACAACGCCGGCGCCCGCCGGATCACGGTCACTCCCAACTCCGCGCTCCCGAACGGCGCCTACGACGTCCGCCTCAGCGGCCTGCACGACGCCGGTGGCGCGGTCATGCCCGACACGGCGACGGCGTTCCGCGTCGGCCCGGCCCTCGACGAGGTCGCCCCGCAGACGAGTCTGCACTCCGCGCCGTCGGGCGTGGTGTCGACCGCGACCGTGACGGTGTCGTTCGGTTCGAGCGAGGCCGGTTCGACCTTCTGGTGTAGCGACAACAACACGCCGTACCGCCTCTGCACCTCGCCGCAACACGTCACCGCGGCCGCGGGCGGCCATTCGTTCCGCGTGTTCGCGCGAGACGCGGCGGGCAACGAGGATGCGTCGCCGGTCCTCGTCACGTGGACGTACCAACCTCCCGTCCACGGCTACTGGATGCTCGGCGGTGCCGGCTCGATCTATTCGTTCGGCACCGCGCCGGCACTGGGCAGCGCGGTGACGTTCGGTGCCGTCGATCTGGAAGCCTCCTCGACCGGCCGCGGCTACTGGATCGTCAACTCCGCGGGACGCGTCTTCCCGTTCGGCGCGGTCCACGCCTACGGGAACGCCCCTGCACTCGACGCCGGTGACTCGGTCACCAGTCTCAGCCGCACCGCGAGCGGGAACGGCTACTGGCTGTTCACCAAGCGTGGGCGCGTCTTCGCGTTCGGCGATGCGCACTTCTACGGCGACCTGCGCGGCAAGCGGCTCAACGGCGCGATCATCGACTCGGTCCGCACGCCCTCCGGCCACGGCTACTACATGGTCGCGGTCGACGGTGGCGTGTTCTCGTTCGGCGACGCGCGCTTCCACGGCTCGACCGGCGCCATGAAGCTGAACGCGCCCGTGCGATCGCTGGTCCCCGATCCCGACGGCGCGGGCTACTGGCTGGTGGCCGTCGACGGCGGGGTGTTCGCCTTCGACGCGCCGTTCCGCGGGTCGATGGGTGCCACGACGCTGAACCGTCCGATCGTCGGCATGGTCTCCTTCGGCAACGGCTATCTCATGGTGGCGGCCGACGGCGGGATCTTCAACTTCTCGTCGAAGCAATTCCTCGGATCGCTCGGCGCCCACCCACCCGCGATCCCGATCGTCTCCGTCGCCGCCGTCGGCTGATCGTTCGCCGGTCCGTCGCGACGCGACACGTCGCGAACGCGCACGTTCAGTCGAGACCGACCCGTGTCGGGGGACCTAGAGCCGCGAGCGCGACGCCGCGCGTTCCGCGGGATCCGCGCTGCGGCGCCGGAACGCGGCCTCCGAAGGCTCGTCCGCGCGTGTGACCGGCCTCGAGGTGACGGCCGCCGATTTCGAGCGAGCCGTGCGAGGCCGCGGCGCGAGGACGCGGAAGCTCACGAGCAGGAACACGAGCAGGCAGCCAGTGAGCGCGAGCCACTGCACCGCGAGGTTCTTGTTGTCGGCGCCCGAGGTGAAGCCGTGCACGGTCGACAGGACGAACATCGGAAAGCTCAGGAGGTGGACGCGGTGCCACAGCTTGCGCGGCAGGCGTTTCATCGTCCACGACGTCACTTGGATCGCGACGAGCAGATACGTCGCCGCGATTCCCCACGCGACCGCGCCCGTGCGCCAGGCCGACGCGAACGGTACGAAGAGCTCGCGCGGACCGAAGTACACGAAGTTGTCGGCCCAGAGCGCGAGCAGGTGCACTGCGACGAACACGATCGAGAGCGTGCCGAGGAACTTGTGCAGGTCGAGCAGCCACGCCGGGATGCCCTTGCGGCGTATGAGCCGTGTCGAGAGCGCGAGCCCCCACAGGATGCTCAGCGTCACGACCGCCCACGCGACCAGACCGGACGCGCGCGCGACGCATACCACGAGAGCTTGCCGTTGAGCTCCGCGAGCGTGCCGGCCGTCGCGAGCATCGTCACGGGGCGCCGAGCCGGCGGCCGTCGTCGAGGAAGACCCAGGCGCTCACTCCGGCGTCGTCCGCGAGTCGCGTGCCGCGGTCCGGCCCGGCGACGAGGATCGACTTCGCGATGCCCTCGGCCCACCACGCGTCGGGCGCGGCGGCGACGACGGCGGTGATGCCGCTCCGTGCCGAGTCGCCCGTCGCGGGGTCGACGAGGTGATGACGGCGGCGGCCGGCCCGCGACCACGAACGGATGCGGGTGGTGCTCGTCACGATCGCACCCTCGACGAGCGGGAAGCGGAACGCGACGCGGGTGTCGTCGAACGGATCGAGCACGGGGATGTCCCATGCGCCCGCGGGCGGTGGCTCACCGCGTGCCCGCAGGTCGCCACCCATCCCGACGAGCACCGTGCGCGCGCCGCGCTCGACGAGGCCGCGCGCGACCAGATCGGCCGCCAGTCCTTTGCCGAGTCCTCCGAGGTCGACACGTGTTCCTATCGGCAGGCGCACGCGCGAATGCACGTCGTCGATCTCGACGGTCCCGAATCCGGGCACGGCGGCGAGGGCGGGTTCCCGGCCGGTGTCGGGCGCGACGAGCTCGAATGTACGGTCGTACCCCGCGGCCTCGAGCGCGGCGATGATCGTCGGGTCGAAGCGGCCCGCGGTGATGCGGTGGAGGTCGGCCGCGCAGGTCAGCGCGAGCAGCATCGGCGTGCTGACGTCCGTCCACGCGCCCGCGGCGCGCGTTGACGCGCGAGAGCTCGCTGTCGTCGCGGAACCGGCTCCAGCACTGCTCCAGCCGTTCGAGCTCGGCCGTCGCCCAGTCGACGAGGCCGTCCGGTGCGTCCCCGACGACGACGTGCGCTTCGCTGCCCATGGCCCGGACCACACGCTGCGACCAGTACTCGCCGTAGCGGTCGACCGGCCCGGCGCCGATCGACCGCACGTCGATCACGGGCACTTCGACCCGGTGCACGCGGGCGGCGGCGGGGGCGGGGGCGCCGTGACGACGGTTGCGGGCGGGCTCGTGACGGGCGGCGTGGTCGGGCTCGGGGACACATGGGGCGGTGTGGTCACGGGTGCCGGCGTCGACACCGCGGCGGGCGGGCTCGGGCTCGGGCTGGGCGCGGGGCCCGCGGTGCCGCCGGAGCTCCCGGAACCGCCCGATCCACCGGATCCACCGGATCCACCGGACCCGCCGGATCCACCCGAACCACCCGAACCACCCGGGCTGGCGCCCGCCGGGGTGTTCGGCCCGCTCGGGCTGCTCGGGGTCGGCGAGGGCGACCACGCCGCGGGCTGACCGGTCGAGCCCGACGAGCCGGAGGTGGGCTTGCCCCCGCTCGCCGCGGGCTGCTTGGTCGCGGGCGGGATGGTCACGCCCGTCGGGAGCTTCGACTTCGGGATCGGCCGGCCCCACTGGTCGACGTACACGACGTGGTGGACGTCGGTCACCACGACCTTGGCGCGGGCCACCGGTGGCTTCGTCGTGTACGCCGCCGCGGTGGCTCCCGAGGTCGCGCCGGCCGACGCCGCCGGCTGCGGTGCCGAACGCGGCGATCATCGAGAGGAACGCCGACGAAGAGAGCCCGACGCTGAGGATCCGGCCCGCCGCGGCGGGGTGCCGGCGACGCTTGCGAGCCGTCGGCGCGGGCGTGCTGCTCGCCGCGCTCGCCACATTCGTCGCGGGTTCGTTCGCCGTCGCGGCGGCCTTGCGGGCGGCGAGGCGTGCGAGTCGGGCTTCGAGCTCGGAGTTCGGATCGGTCATCGCCATCCCTCAGTGATCGCAGTTCCACACGCCGTTGTCTTCGAGCTGCGGCTGGCGGCAGTTCGGCGGCATCGGCGGGATCGGCTTGTCCTTCGGCCAGTCGCGCGGCACGCCCCGCGGCCACGTGGTGGTCGTCGTCGGGATCGTCGTGGTCGAGTGCGGCGCGGCGGTCGTGGGCGGGACCGTCCCGGGCGCCGGGTCGTCGGGTTCCGTCGAGTGCGTCGAGGGCGTCGAGGTCGGCGGCTTCGGCCTCGAGGGAGTGGGCGACGCGGTCTTGGTGCGGGGTGCCGAGGGCCGGGTCGTCGTCGGCGTGGTCGCGTCGTTCGGCGCGCCCGGCCCGGGTGCAACCGGAATGCTGAAGTCCGCCGGCGCGGCGGCGGCCACCGATGCGGAACGGGGGACCCGGGGCGACGCGGTGGCGGCCGGGTCGCCACCCAGGTCGAGGACGTACCGGTCGTAGATGTTGCGCGTCTTGCGGACGACGCCGGGCGCCGCGTTTGCGTCGCTCGTCGTCGCGGTCGCCACGGTGGCGTGCGCGGCGCCGAACCCGAGGAACGAAGCGCCGCTGACCGAAGCGACCGACACCATCGTGCTCCCGACGAGGAGCGTCGCGGTGCTGGCCAGCGCGAGTGCCTTCTTGCGTTCCATCGGCTCCCCATCCGATCGGCGTGTGGACGAGGTTTTCGGCGCGCGGCCCGATTCGCTCAAGCTCGGTGCCGGCACTTTTCCGAACGCTTAAGCGGCCCTTAGCAGCGCGGTGTTGCGCGATGTGGTCGCTGATGCCCATGCCGCGATTCGTCGCGTTTCGGGCCGTGGCCGCCGTAGCCGGGCGGAGGTGACGGGCGAGCGCTACGCGGTGCGGCGGACGACGATGATCGGCGTGAGCTCGTCGTTCTGGCCGAGTGGGTTGTCGAGCAGCACCTCGCGCACGACGTTGCGCCCCACCGGGAAGGCAGGGCTCGTGCCGAGCACCTCGACGTTGATGTTGTTCGCGTCGACGATCGCCACCGGCACGCCGCCGAGGTGTCCCGAGATCTCCGCGGCCGCGGCGTCGGGATCGGAGGGCCCGAGCATTGCGAACTCGTCGAAGGGCTTGACCGTCGCGGGGCTGAAGCCGTCGATCTCGGAGATTCGGTGACCGGCGATCCGGTAGAAGTCGCCGCGCCGGCGCAGCACGAGACGCGTGAACGAGCCGACGATCATCGCGAACAACATGCGCCACCAGCCGGCCTGCATGATCGCGACCTGCATCTTGCGCGGGTCCGAGTAGCCGACGTCGTCGGGGTGCTTGGTCACGCCCTTCACCAGCAGCTTGGCGAGCCTGCCCGGCTTGACGACCGAGTGGTGGATGACGCGGCCCTGCGAGATCGTCACGAACTTCTCCGAGACCGCGAGCCAGTCGCCCGGTTGCAGCACCGGCTTCACGTACTCGTCGAAGACCGGCTCGAGTGGTTCCTTGATGTGGATGAGGTGGGTCTGCACGGCGACGCGTTCGTAGTCGTGGCCCTCCGCGCGCCGGTTCGTGGGGAAGGTCTTCATACGGCCACCGATTGGTCCATGTAGCGCCGCATCCACAATTCGCTGACGAGCACCCGCCAGAAGATGAGGCCGTCGCCGGGCCGGCCCGCGAGGTACTCGTCCCATGCGGTGACGAGCTGCGCGGGGTCGTAGAGGTCGCGGCTCGCGAGCTCGGGTGACGCGAAGATCGACCGGATCTCCGCCGACTTCGCCTTCATCCACGTGATGTCGGGGTTCGTGAACCCGACCTTCGAACGCCGGAGCCGGTTCTTGTCGGGGATGCGGCCCCTCATCGCGTTGCGGTACACGGCCCGGTTCCAGCCGCCCTTGATCTTCTGGTCGATCGGCAGCGAGAAGATGAACTCGACGAGCTCGTGGTCGAGGAACGGCACGCGCGCCTCGATCGAGAACGCCATCGAGTTCTTGTCCTCGTAGCGCAACAGATCGGGGGTGGAGTACTGCAGCACGTCGCTCGCGAGCCGTTCGTTGAGGTTCTTGTGCGACTCGAAGTGCGCGCCAGTCGCGGAACCGGCGCGCAGCAGCTCGCGCGCGTTGACGGGATTGGTCGCGCGGCTCGGCAGCTTCGAGCGCAGGAGCTCGCCCGCGTACTTCCGGTAGAGGTCGCGGCCCTTGACGATCTCGCGGCCCGCCGCGAGGTAGTGGTGCTGCGCGATCGCGGACTGGAGATACGTGCGGAAGTAGGGGATGTAGCCGGCGAGCAGCTCGTCGCCGCCGTTGCCGCTCACCATGACCTTCACGTACTTACTCGCGAGCCGGTACACGGAGTAGTAGGCGTACGGCGCCGAGGCGATCGTCGGCTCTTCCTGGTACCAGATCCATTCGTCGATCTCGTTCCAGAAGTCGTCGAGGGTCGGGTACGCGTAGTGCGGGGTGCTGCCGACCGTGCGTTCGATCTCGCCGATGAACTCGCTCTCGTCGATGCTCTCGCCCGGGTACAACGCCGAGAAGGTGAAGAGTCCCGACGTGTGGAGATCGGTGCCGCGCGACATGAGATGCGCCATCGTCGTGGCGACGCCGCTCGAGTCGAGGCCGCCCGACAGTGGGACGCCCACGGGCACGTCGGAGATGAGGTGGCGTTTGACGACGTCGTCCCAGCGGCTCGCGAACTCCTGGGCGTAGTCGTCGTCGCTGCGGCTCGACGCGAACTCGGGATTCACGGGCGGGTTCCAGTAGCGCTCGATCTTCACGATCCCGTCGGGGCGCACGAGCATCGTGTGCGCGGGCAGTAATCGCTTCACACCGTCGAAGAAGGTCTGTTCGCCGTCGTCGTGCAGGCGGAACAACAAGAACCGGCGCAGCGCGTCGGCGTCGGGACGGCGGGCGACACGTGGGTCCTGGAACAGCGCCTTCAGCTCGGACGCGAACGCGAAGCCGCCCGGCCCCTCGACGTAGTACAGCGGCTTGATGCCGAGGCGGTCGCGGGCGAGGAACAGCTCGCCCCGCTCGTGGTCGGAGATCGCGAACGTGAACATGCCGGTGAGGTGGTCGACGACGTTGCGGCCCCACTCCTCGAAGCCCCGCAGGATGACCTCGGTGTCGGAGTGGTCGGTGACGAAGCGCCGCCCCTTCTGCTCGAGCTCGCGGCGCAGCTCGGCGTGGTTGTAGATCTCGCCGTTGAACACGAGGGCGAGGTTGCGGTCGTCGCTGTAGAGCGGCTGGTCACCGGTCGCGACGTCGATGATGGCGAGCCGGCGCATGCCGATGGAGAAGTGGCGACCGATGTCGGTGCCCTGACCGTCGGGCCCGCGGTGCACGATCGAGCGCAACATCCGTTCCAGCAGCTCGCGGTCCGAGCCCGCGAATCCGACGATGCCGCACATCTCGGTCAGCCTACGGGGCTGTCGCCGGGCGAGCGGGAGCGGAGCCCGTGCACCGTGTCGCGCATCCGTGTCGGCGATTCCTCGAGGGATTCCTCGAGACGGGTTTGCAGAGGGTCGCGGCTCGGGCGGGTTCGGCTCAGTCCGGTTCGGGTGGCGCGAGGGTGCTGGGACCGACGTGGCGGTCGAGCCAGCGGTTCACGGGCGCGGCGTCGCGCCACGCGGTGACGACCCGGTTGGCGGCCGCGGCCGTGTGCATCCAGCGGGGCGAGCCGAACGTGCGGCCCACGTGCACGCCCTTCATGCGCAGGAGGTCGACGCGCGGGTGGTCGGGTGCGAAGCCGCGCGGCGCCCGCTTCAGCGACTCGCGCGCGGCCACCTCGTAGCGCCGGGCGCGCACCGAGGCGACCGCGGCCTCGAGCTTCGGGCCGGTCCGGCCGTCGGCGACCGCGGCGCGGTACCGCTCCAGCTGGTCCGAGGCGAGGTGGTAGTAGCCGCTCCCGGCGAAGAGCCCCGTGGCCGAGACCTGCACGTAGTACGACGCGCCGCCCTCACCCTCGGTCACCGCGGCCGCGGTGGTCTTGTACGGGGTCTTGTCCTTGGCGAAGCGGGTGTCGCGGTAGGGGCGAAACAGGCGCAGCGGACCGAACTCGTGTTCCACGAGGTCCGACAGGGCGAGGAACGGCTCCTTGACGGACGTCTCGTACGTGTCGCGGTGGGCGACCCAGTATGCCTTCGAGTTGTCGGCCTCGAGCCCGGCGAAGAAGTCGAGCGCAGCGTCGGGCCAACCCTTGAAGGTCATGCGTCAGGCGTCGTCTTTCTTCGGAGCCTTCTTTGCCCGGCTCGGCGCGACCCGGGGCGGCTCGCCGGGCATCTTCGGGTACACCGGTGGCCACGGCGCGTCCTGGAGACCGCTCGCGAGGTCGCGCTCCGACATTGCGAGCAGCGGTTCCAGCGACTGGGGCTCCGCCGGCATCGTCTCCCACGGGTCGCCGAGCTCGGCGACGCGGGCGGGCACCGTCGCGATCGTCTGCGCGTCGGGATCGATCGTGTCGAGCTCGCTCCAGTCGAACGGCGTCGAGACCTGCGCGCCCTCACGCGCCCGCACGCACCACGCGCCGAAGATCGTCTTGTGCGGCGCGTTCTGGTTGAAGTCGATGAAGATCCGCTCGCCCCGCTCCTCCTTCCACCACGCGTCGGTGATCAACGTGGGGTTCCGGCGGGCGAGCTCGCGTGCGACCGCGACGGCGGCGGCGCGGACCTGGATCGACGTCCAGCGCGGTTGCAGCCGTACGTACACGTGGATCCCACGGTTGCCGGTGGTCTTCGGACGGGCGACGACGCCGATCTCGTCGAAGAGATCGCGCACGTCGGCGGCGGCGGCGCGCGCCTGGTCGAAGCCGGTGCCCGGTTGCGGGTCGAGATCGATGCGGAGCTCGTCGGCGTGGTCGGGGTCGTTCGGCGTGCGACGGCCACACGTGGAAGCCGAGGCAGCCGAGGTTGACGGCCCACGCGATGTGCGCCAGATCGGCGGCGACGAGCGCCCGTGAGGTGGTGCCGTTCGGTGTGCTGACGATCGTCGTCTCGAGCCACTCGGGCGCGTTGTCGGGCACACGCTTTTGGAAGAACGAGTTGCCGGTCGCCCCGTGCGGGAACCGCTGCATGAGCACCGGGCGGCCGCCGAGAGTGCGCGTGATCGGCTCGGTGACGGCCAGGTAGTAGCGCACGAGGTCGAGCTTCGTTTCGCCCCGCTCCGGGAACAGCACCTTCCCCGGGCTCGAGATGCGGACCGCGTGCCCGTCGATCTCGAGCTCGATGGCGTCGTCGGCCTTGGCCACGGCGGGGACGCTATCCTCCATCGTATAGTGGTAAAATACCCACTATGGCGTACATCGTGGCTCGTCCCGACCGGCATCCCGGGCCGTCGACCGGCACAGGCCGCGGCACGAGGTACGAGATCCGCGAATCCGTGTCCACTCCGGTCGGGCCACGCGCCCGCACGCTCGTGACGTTCCGGACCCTCACCGCCGACGTCCTCGCCCACGCCGCCGGCCGTGCGCGACGGTCGTTCGACCCGGACCTCCTCCGGGCGCGCGCCGCGGCCCTCGGTGTGCCGCGTCGCGAGCACGCGGCCGCGGCGACGGCGAGCACCCTGCTCGCGCAACTGCGAGCCGGCGAGACGTTGCCGCCGGCACTCGTCGCGGAGCTGCGCCGGGTGCTTCCGAGGCGCCGGGCCGAGCCGCTCGACAGTCTGGCGGGCGCCGTCGAGTGGATCGGCGTCGACGACGAGACGCGCGGCCGAACACTGCGCGATCTCCTCGACGTCGCGAGCCGCGTCCCGGTCCGATCGCGCCCGGCGGCGCTGTCGTTCCCGCGCCTGTCGTCGTCGGGCGGCGCGTGACCGCTTCCGAACCGGGTCTCGCCGACAAGGTCGTCGCACTCGCGGACGCGTTCCGTTCGCACGAGATCCCGTTCGCGTTCGGTGGCGCGCTCGCGCTGGCGTACTACGCCGAGCCGCGCGCCACCGTCGACGTCGACGTGAACGTCTTCGTCGCGCCCGACGCGGTCGATCGGGTCGTCGACGCACTCGCAGCCCTGGGAATCCGCGCGTCGGCGACCGCGCGCAGGTGGGTGCTCCGCGACGGGCAGGTCCGGCTGCGGTGGGGCGCGACGCCGGTCGATCTGTTCTTCGCCTACGACGCCTTCCACTTCCACGCCGCCGGTCGCATCCGTTCCGTCCCGTTCGGACGCGACACCATCCCGATCCTCGCGGCCGAGGATCTCTTGGTCTGCAAGGTCGTGTTCGACCGGCGCAAGGACTGGATCGACATCGAACAGGTACTGCTGCTCGAGAGCGGGTCGCTCGACCTCGACGACGTGCGTCGCTGGGTTGGGGCCATGGTCGGCGCCGACGACGCTCGCCGCGAGCGCTTCGAACGAGCCGTCCGCGAAGTCCTCGGTGAAACCGGGTGAACCAGTCGATGTGGCCGCGGATCGTGACCATCGGACCGTGGAGCGCGCCCGCGCAGAAACCGCAACCGAATAGGTATTTTGTCCCCTATCCCGGACCACGCGTCGCCGGTACGCTTGCCCCCAGTCGGCGGCGGGTAAGGGGGCCATGTGGCTTTGCAGACCGATCTCCGTGTTGTCCAACCTCTCGTTCCGGGCGAGCTCGAGTCCCCGCTCGGTGACCATCCGCGGTGCCTGTGCCGCTTCGAGGACGGCATAGTGTTCGCGTACGCCGACCGGGGCCACGACTTCGTCCGCGCCAGTGATCGCGAGCTGTGGGCGGTCCAGCGTGACGATCTCCTCGTGTCCGCGCGTTCGGGCGAGGCGCTGGCGCGCGAGCGCGGTCGCGTCTTCTTCGACGCCGAGACCGACGAGCCGCTGTACTACGAGCGCGCGATCTGACCCGTCGGTGCCTGCGCCGGACGCGGGTCGAGGAGCAACGCGATCGCGTCGGAAAGGTCGTCCGAGACGGTCGTGATCGTGATGCGTCCCGCGACCCACGAGCGCAACCGCGACGCGAGCACCGCGTCGACGACGGTGACGACGCGCTGCGCGGTGGCGCGGTCGAGGTCGTGGATCGCCTCGACGTAGATGTCGTTCGTGGTCGCCGCGAGGCGATCGAGGATCTCGGTGGCGAACGGATCCGACGACGTCTCGAGCGTCGCCACGAGCCGTGCGAGCGAGGGCTGGCGTTGGAACGCGCGGACCGAGCGACTGATCACCTGCGCGAGCCGCAGCGCATCCGTATCTCCCCGCAACGGGTTGCGCGAGATGTTGGTCCGCAGCGTCGCGGCCCACCGCACGAGCACCTCCGCGAACAGATGCTCCTTCGACGAGAAGTAGTGGTACAGCGTCCCGAGCGCGACCTTCGCCTCGAGTGCGACGTCTTTGACCTGGATCTTCTCGTAGTCGCGCTCGCCCAAGAGCGTGAGGCCGGCGTCGACGATGCGGTCGCGCCGGGCCTGCTGCGCGTGGGTGAGCGTCGGCGTGGCGCTGGGCATCAGCACGCACTATACTAGAATCTCATTCTAGTTACCCGGCTTCAGGCTTGCTTCAGGCTTCAGGAGGACTCGTGTCGACCGCGACCGATCAGCGCTACACGATCATCTCGTCCGACACGCACGCGGGCGGCAGCCACGCGCAGTACCGCGAGTTCCTCGAGAAGAAGTATCTCGACGACTTCGACGCCTGGCGGGCGAAGTACAAGAACCCGTTCAAGGACCTGGGCGACGACCGCCGCCTGCGCAACTGGGACAACGAGATGCGCAACGGTCAACAGGATGCCGACGGCGTCGTTGGCGAGGTCATCTTCCCGAACACCGTGCCACCGTTCTTCCCGAGCTTCGTGCTCTTCGCGGCGCCGCCCACTCCCGACGAGTACGAGCAACGCCTCGCGGGCGTCCGCGCGCACAACCGGTGGCTCGAGGATTTCTGCGGGCAGTTCCCCGAGCGCCGCGCCGGCATCGGCCAGTTCTTCGTCAACGACATCGACGACGCGATCGAAGACCTCAAGTGGATCAAGGAGCACAACCTGCGCGGGGGTGCGCTGCTCCCGTCGGTGCCGCCCGACGCCACGTGGCTGAAGCCGCTCAATCACCCCGACTACGACCGGCTGTGGGCCGTGGCCGAAGACCTCGGTGTCCCGCTCAACTGCCACGGCGGGGTCGGTGGGCCCACGTACATCCGGCACCCGTCGTCGGCGCTCATCCAGATCACCGAGCTCGGCGGTTACTCGCGGCGCCCGCTCATCTTCATGCTCCTGTCGGGCGTGTTCGAGCGCTTCCCGAAGCTGAAGTTCGTGATGACGGAGCAGGGATGCTCGTGGATCCCGCCGTTCCTCGCGCAGATGGACGACGTGCTGAAGCGCGTGCGCAAGGCCGGCGCGATCGGTGAGCTGCGCTTCAAGCCGGAGCACATCCTCCCGAAGACGGCGACCGAGTACTTCCAGCAGAACGTGTGGCTGGGTGTGAGCTTCCCGGGCCCGGCCGACGCCCGCGCCGCCAAGGAGACCGTCGGCATCGACCGGTTCATGTGGGGCTCCGACTACCCGCACGACGAGGGCACCTACCCGTTCTCACGCGAGGCGCTGCGTCAGGTCTTCTCCGACTGGACTGAGGCCGACATGCAGAAGATCCTCACCGACAACGTCGCCAAGCTGTACGAGTTCGACGTTCCCGCCCTGAAGCCGCTCGCCGACCAGTTCGGGCCGACTCACGCCGAGCTCGCGCAGCCCCTGCTCGAGCTGCCGGAGCACCCGAACGAGGCGTTGCTGCGCGCGCGGGTGCCCGCGGCCTGAGCGAGCCCGGATCGGGTCGACCGACTATCCGTCCGATTCGCGTTCGCGCGGGTCGGCCTCGCCGCGGCGCGCCCGCTGCTCGGCCTCCCACGCCTCGAGCCGCAGATCGAGCTCCCGCGACCGGCGATCGGTGATCTCCGGGCGCTCGGTGAAGTCGGGCCGGTCCTCGTAACCGACCGGGCGGCGCGGTGCGGCGAAATCGGTCGTGCGAGCCATCCAGCGCCCCTTCGGGGGCCGACCGAGCAGGATCCAGGCCACGGCGCCGATGTCGGCGAGCAGGAACACGATGACGAGCCATGCCACCTTCGGCAGGTTCCGGCAGTCGTCCGAGTCGGTCGCGATGACGTCGAGCAGCGCCCATATCCAGAAGGCGAAGACGACGAGGAATATGACACCCGAGGACAAGAACAGCATCTGCGCACCCCTCGGTGTGGTCCCGCACCGACCGGATTCGAGGCAAGGGTAGCGGTGGCGCTGTGTTCCCATACACTGCTCTATGGCGAACCGGTCGAATTGGTCGGTCGGTCGCGTATCAGAAACGAGTATTTCGTGGCACAAGGCACGGTCAAGTTCTTCAATGCCGAAAAGGGTTACGGCTTCATCTCCCGCGAGCAAGGTGACGACGTGTTCGTTCACTTCTCCGCAATCCAGGGTGACGGATACAAGACCCTCGACGAGGGCCAGCGCGTCGAGTTCGACGTGGCGCAGGGTCGCAAGGGTCAAGAGGCGCAGAACGTCCGAGTGATCTGACCTCCAGTCATTTCGCGGGAGCCGCCGGTGCGATGTGCCGGCGGCTCTTTCGCGCCCGCGTCACGTCGGCAGGGTTGACCCGTGTTCGCTAGCAGGACTGGTACGCGGCGGTGCCGAGGAGTTGATCGAGGCGCACGGGCTTCAAGCCCTTGGCCCGGAGTCCGTCGATGATGAGCGGGAGGGCGCGTACGAGCACCTGCCGGTCGGCCGCCGGATTTCCGTCGAGGCCGTCGTGCAACAACAGGATCGCACCCGGACGCGCGCCGGCGAGGATGCGGCGGGCGACGAGTTGGGCGTCGTTCGTGGCCCAGTCGCCCGCGGACGCGCTCCACAACACCATGTGCATGTGCTGGTCCCTGACGACGCGGGCGAGGAACGGTGTGCGATCGCCGTGCGGAGGTCGATAGAGCACGGGGCACGTCCCGATCGCCCGTCGGAACGCGTCCTGCGCACGCTGGAGTTCCGGATAGCGCGGATCGAGCCACCGCCACTGGTCGTGCTCGTACGAGTGGTTGCCGATGAGCTGACCATCGGCGTACAGCGCGCGCGTGATCTGGGGTGCGGCGTCGACGGCTTTGCCGACCTCGAAGAACGTTCCCTTGATGCCGTGCTCGTCGAGGATCTTCATGATCTTCTCGCTCGCGCTGAAGTTGGGGCCATCGTCGAACGTCGAGCGCGACCTCACCCGTGGTCGTCGGGCCGTGCACGGTGCCGCCGCCGAACCACGACGCGTCTGGTGTCTCCGCGCCGAGGTAGCCCGTGAACACCAACGTCACCACGACGAAGAGGGTGCCGAACGCGAACGCGTGCGCGCGGTACGGCGTGCGGATCGGGAACGAGCCGAGCGCGGTCTCGAAGGACGCGAGGAGCACCGCGATCGAGACGACCGCGAGCAGCGCGTTCTCGGAGAGCACGAGCCGGAGCACGAACAACCCGACGACCGTCGCGATCGCGGTGTTGCGCGTCGCGCGCGTCGGCGGGGGCGAGGGCGCACGGACGGCCATGCCCGTGGCCAGCGTGAAGAGGACGGCGAGGATGATCGCCGTCCCGACGTCGTCGCGTTGGGCGACCAGCCACGCCGTGAGCACCGCGACGACGCCACCCGTGCACGCGAGCAGGCGGTTCGACGGCAGGCGGCGGGCGGCGAGCGCGGCGACCCCGACCGCGAACACGAGCGCGACGAAGCCGAACCCGTCCGCGATGTGCCGGTTCTCCTGGACGGCGAGCAGGAATCCGAGCGGTGCGGCCGTGACCGCGGCGCGGATCGCCGGTCGGCGCGGCGAGCCCGTCCGGGGGCGGGGGCGGGAGCCGGGCGACATCGTGCTCATCATGGCCCCTACGGGCGGCGGGCCCGGGTCGCGGCCCGACTTGACTTTGAGAACGAGAACCGTTCTCATAATGAGATGGTCACCCGCCGTCTCGTCGCGCCGCTCGTCGTGCTGCTGGTCACGGCTGCGACCGCGAGCTGCTCGAGCTCCGGGTCGACGTCCGGCCCTCCGGGTGTCGTGAGGGTGGTGGCGGCGGAGAACTTCTGGGGCGACATCGCGTCCCAGATCGGCGGCGCGCATGTGTCGGTCACGTCGATCATCACCGACCCGACCGCCGACCCGCACCAGTACGAGTCGGACGCACGCGACGCCGCCGCGGTGGCCGATGCCCGACTCGTGATCGAGAACGGCCTCGGCTACGACGACTTCGTGGCGAAGCTGTTGTCGAACACGTCGAACCCCCGCCGGGTCGTGCGTACCGTGGCTGACGTGATGCACGTCAGCGGTGCCGACGCGAACCCGCACCTCTGGTACGACCTCCCGGAGATCCCCGCAGTGGCGGCCGCGATCGAGGCGGTGCTCGCGGCCGCCGATCCCGCCGACGCCGGCGAGTTCGCCGCGAACCTGAAGACGTTCGACGCTTCGCTCGCCCCGCTGGAGGCGATCGTCACGGAGATCAAGACCAAGTACCCGAACGCGCCGGTGGCGTACACCGAGCGCGTGCCGGGCTATCTCCTCGACGCCGCAGGACTCAGGGTCGTATCGCCGGCGGGTTTCGCGCGGTCCATCGAGGACGGCAACGAACCGAGCGCCGGCGATGCCCAGGCCATGCAGGAGCTGATCTCGAACCACGGCGTCCGCGTACTGCTCTACAACGCGCAGGCGACGAGCGCGGTGACAAAGCACGTGCAGGACTTGGCGCGCGCCGCGGGTGTCCCGGTCGTCGCCGTCACCGAGACCATGCCGAAGAACGAACCCACCTACCAGTCGTGGCAGCAGCACCAACTCGAAGCGCTGCTGCGCGCGCTCGCCGGTTGACGATGTCGATCGTGCGGTTGCGCGATACGTCGATGCAGTTCGGCGAGCGGGTGTTGTTCGAGCACCTCGACCTCGACATCGCGCCGGGCGAGTTCGTGGCGGTCCTCGGTCCGAACGGCGCGGGCAAGACCACGCTCCTGCGCATGTTGCTGGGCCTGACCGCGCCGACGAGCGGTGTCGTCGAGATCGGCGGTCGGCCGCCCCGGCGAGGCAGTCACGACGTCGGGTACGTGCCGCAGCAGCGGTCGTTCGACCGCGACCTGCCGATCCGGGGCCGCGACCTCGTGCGGTTCGGGCTCGACGGGCACCGGTGGGGACTGCCCTTCGGCTCGACCTCGACCCGGGCACGCGTCGATGCCGCCGTCCGGTCGGTGGGTGCCGAGCGCTACGCCGGCGCGGCGATCGGCCTCCTGTCGGGCGGCGAGCAGCAACGGCTGCGCATCGCGCAGGCGCTCATCGGCGACCCGCAGGTGCTGCTGTGCGACGAGCCGCTGCTCTCGCTCGACCTCGCGCACCAGCAGGCGGTCAGCGAGCTGATCGACGCGCGCCGGCGCGCGGCCGGCACCGCGGTCGTGTTCGTGACGCACGAGATCAACCCGATCCTGCCGTACGTCGACCGGGTCGTCTACCTCGTCGGCGGGCGCTGGGCCGTCGGCACGCCCGCGGAGGTGTTGACGAGCGCGGGGCTGAGCGACCTGTACGGCACCGACGTCGACGTGCTGACCGTGCGGGGGCGGATCATCGTCGTCGGCTCCGACGAGCCCGCGCCGACCGAACCCGGCGTTCACGACCACCATCACCACGACCACGACCATGACCATGACCATGACTTCACACCCGGGCGGCGTGGGCAGTGACCGCGACCGTCCTCTACCTGTCGCAGCCGTTCGCGCAGCACGCGCTGCTCGCGGGGACGCTCGTCGCGATCACGTGCGGGCTCATCGGCCCGTTCGTCGTGACGCGGGGTATGGCGTTCGCGGTGCACGGCACCAGCGAGCTCGCGTTCACCGGCGCGGCCGCGGGGCTGCTCGTCGCCGACAACCCGATCGGCGGTGCGTTGATCGGCGCGCTGATCGTCGCGGGTGTCATCGCCGCGCTCGGCGCGCGCGCGAACACGAGCGCGACTCCGCGATCGGCGTGATCCTCGCCTTCGGTCTCGGCCTCGGCGTGTTGCTCCTCGGCTACTACCACGGGTTCGCGACCGCGGCGACGAACATCCTCTTCGGCAACATCTTCGGCGTGAGCAACGACCAGCTGCTCGCACTCGTGCTCATCGGCCTCGGTGTGGTCGCGGTGATGGTCGTCGTGTACCGGCCGTTGCTGTTCGCGTCGGTGGACGCCGACGTCGCGACCCGCGCGGCGTCGGGGTCGGTCGGCTCGGTCTCGTGTTCCTGGTCGTGCTCGCGCTGACGGTGACGGCCGCGGCCCAGGTCGTCGGCACGCTGCTCGTGCTGAGCCTCGCGATCACGCCGGCCGCGGCCGCGCAGCGATGGTCGCCGAACCCGCTGACTGTCACCGGTCTGTCGATCGCGTTCGCGTTGGTTGCCGCCGACGGCGGGATCCTCGCCAGCCTGGCGAGCACCACGGTCAAACCGAGCGTGTTCGTGACGTCGATCAGCTTCGGGATCTACCTCGTGTCACGGGTGCTCGGGCCCCGGCTCACGCGACCGCGCCGCCGCGTGTCGGTTGACGGTATGGTCACAAGCGCTTGAGCAACGACGAAGAACGCATCGCCTTGTTCCTCGACTACGAGAACCTCGCACTCGGGGCGCAGGAGCAGCTCCATCTCAAGGAGTTCAACTTCCGGCCCGTGGCCGACACGCTCGCGGAACGGGGTCGGGTGGTGGTGCGGCGGGCGTACGCCGACTGGTCACGCTTCGACGAGGACCGCCGCATGCTGACGCGCCACCACGTCGAGCTGATCGAGATCCCGCAGCGGATGGGATCCGTCCGCAAGAACGCGGCCGACATCAAGATGGCCGTCGACGCGATCGAGCTGTGCTTCGAGCGCGACTACATCACCACCTTCGTGCTCGGCACCGGCGACAGCGACTTCACGCCGCTCGTCCACAAGTTGCGCGAGCTCAACCGGCGCGTGATCGGGATCGGGGTCGAAGCCTCGACCTCGGCACTGCTGCCGCCGGCCTGCGACGAATTCCTGTTCTACGAGCGCCTGGAGGGTGTCGATCTCGCGGAGGCTCGGCGCACGCCGGCGCGTTCGTCGCGGAGCCGCCGAGCCCCGGCGATCGAGAAGGAGCCCACGGTCGCCGAGGAGGCCACCCCGGTTCGCGAAGAGGAAGCCGACCTCGGGGTGCTGGTCACGCAGACCCTCTCGGGTCTGTCGCGCAGCGCGACCGGCCCGGTGCTCGCGTCGATGTTGAAGCGCGCCATCCTGCGCAAGGACCCGACGTTCAGTGAGACCACCTACGGGTTCCGCGGCTTCTCCGAACTGCTGCGGCACCTGGCCGATCAGGGTCTGGTCGCGCTCACGCCCGGACCGGGCCAAGGCGACCCCGAGGTGAGCTTCCCGACCGAGGTCGGCGACGAGCACACGGCGTTCACGCTCCTGCGGAACGTCGTCGACCAGCTGACCGCCAAGTCGGGGCCGCCGCACCTCTCCGGTCTGAAGACCCAGCTGCGCAAGGTCGAGCCCGACTTCAGCGAGAAGAAGTTCGGGTACGGCGGCTTCCTGCAGTTCTGCAAGGCCGCACGGTCGCGCGGCCTGATCGAGATGGACTGGGACGAAGACGCCGACGACTACGTGGTCAAGCCGGGTCCGACGAGCGTCTGACCAGGCGTTTCCGCCGGCCGGGGCGTCGGGTCAGCCCTTGCCGCCGCGAGCGGGACCGCTCTTGCGGGGGTGTTCGTCTTCTCCGGCCCGCTCCCGGGCGCGCTGGCGGGCGGCCGCGGCCTCGAGGTCGGTGGGAGGCTTGGGGGGCGCGCCGGCGGTACGAGCCGGCTTGCGGGTTGCTGCCATGGCGGAAACATAGAGGCCAGACCCGCCGGCGGGCGAACGGCGGCGCCGGAACCTTCCTCGGCGCCCGTCGTCGGGCCCTCCGGGTGGGGGGATTCCTCCGAGGATTCCCCGGGCACGGATTTCAGGCCGATCGCTCGCGGTCGATGAGGCGGTGCAACTTGCGCTCGCGTTCGAGCTCGCGCGTTCTCGTCGCTCTCCTTGTCGGCGAAGACCGGCGGGACGCCGCCGAGCCCCATCGCCGCGACCTCCTCGAGCGCCTCGGTCGTGCCGTGGAGGGCGCCCGACGGGACGAGCGAGTGGGGCAGCTTGCGCCAGACGATCACGGCGCTGATGACGGCGAGCGAGGCGCCGACCAATACCGCGAGGTGGATGCCGCTGATGAAGGCGTTGTCGGCGCTGGCGGTGAGCGCCTTCCCGGCCGCGCCGGGCAGCTTCGCCGCGACGCCCAGCGCGCCGGCGATCGACGTCCGCGCGCTCGACTGGTCGGCCGGGCTCAGCCCGCGCAGCGCGGGCGCGAGCGAGCCCGCGTAGCGCGAGGCTGCGACACTGCCGAGCACCGCGATGCCGAGGGCGGCGCCGAGCTCGCGGGTGGCGTCGTTCATCGCGGATCCCGCGCCCGCTCGGCGGGGCGGGACCGCCGACATGATCGACGCGGTCATCGGCGACATCGAGAGCGCGATCCCGGTGGTGAGCGGGACGAGGCACATGACGACGTACGCGTACGGCGTGTGCGCCGACAACCCGCCCAGCAACGACAACCCGAGCGCGATCGCGAGCATCCCGAACGCGACCGTGCGGTGCGCGCCGAACCGCGCGCTCAGGCGGGGCGTGAGCGGCGCCACGATCATCATGATCGCGGCGATCGGCATGAGGCGCAGCGCGGCCGAGAGCGCGCTGTAGCCGAGCACGAGCTGGAAGTACTGGGTGATCAGGAACATCACCCCGTACATCGCGACGAACACGAGGATCATGCCGCCGGTTCCCGTGCTGAACGCGGGCCGCTTGAAGTAGTGCATGTCGAGCATCGGCTCGGGCGTGCGCAGCTCCCAGGCGACGAAGACGGCGAGCACGGCCACCGCGACGGCGAAGGCCACGAGGGTGCCGGCGCTCATCCAGCCTTTGTCGGGCGCCTCGATGAGTCCGTAGACGAGGGCGACGATGCCGATGATCGACAGGATCGCCCCGATCGGATCGAACTGTGATTCCTCGGGGTCGCGCGACTTCGGGACGAGGAACTTCCCGGCGACGAGCGCGATCGCGATGACGGGCACGTTGATGAGGAAGATCGACCCGTACCAGAAGTGGCCGAGGAGCACGCCGCTCGCGACCGGACCGAACGCGCCCGCCGCGCCGGTGACGCTCGCCCAGATCGCGATCGCCTTCGGTCGTTCGTGGGCGGGGAAGACGTTGATGATGATCGACAGCGTCGACGGCATGATCAGCGCGCCGGCGACGCCCATGATCGCCCGGCAGGCGATCAGCTGACCCATGCCGTTCGCCTGCGACGCGAGCGCCGCGCCGACCAGGAACAGGAGCAGGCCGAGTTGCAGCGCGCCCTTGCGGCCGAACTTGTCGCCGAGCGCGCCGGTCGAGAACAAGAGCCCCGCGAACACGAGCGAGTAGATCGCGACCACCCATTGCAGCTGCGACGTGGTGGCGTGCAAGTCGCGCGACAGCGTGGGGATCGCGACGTTGAGGCTCGAATTGCCGACGAAGACGATGAGCAGGCTCAGGCAGAGCACGGCCAGCGTCCACCAGCGGCGGTCGAAGGCGAGATCGGCCGCGCTCTGAGACTCGGCTGGCATGGTGGCTCCGGAGGAACTGAAGGACTGAGGATCAGCGGACTGACGGGATGCTGAAGTGGAATCCCGGTTCCGGAACACTACTATAATCGGAAGCATGCTTCCGCTTGAAGCGAAGTCGGGCGAACACGGGACCGCGGAGCCCGGCGGCGACGGTCCGCGCCGGGCCGACGCCCGCCGGAATCGTGAGCGGGTGCTCGCCGCGGCCGAAGCCGTCTTCGCGGAGTCGGGGGTCAAGGCCCCGGTGGAAGAGGTCGCGCGTCGCGCCGGCGTGGGCGTGGGCACGGTGTGCCGCAACTTCGCGACCAAGCAGGCACTGATCGAAGCCGTGGTCGGCGCCATGTACGAATCGTTGGTGCAGGAGGTCGAGGCCGCGAACGCGGATCCCGACCCCGCCCGCGCGTTCGAGCGGTTCGTGCTCGGACTGCCCGCGTTCCAGGCCCGCCACCGCCCGCTCGCCGACCAGATGGCCGCCGAGAGCATGTTGGAGTCGGTCGCCGGGCCGCGCGAGAAGGTCCTGCGCGCGATGTCGGAGCTCGTCGCCCGGGCCCAGGCCGCGGGCGCGATCCGCGCCGACATCGGCCCCGGTGACGTGTCGATGCTGTTCTCGGGGGTCGCGCACGCGACGGCGATCGCGGGCGAGCTGCAGCCCGTGCTGCGCGAACGCTTCGTGCGCATCATCCTCGACGGCCTGCGCGCCGACAATCCGACCGCCCTGCCGGGACGCCCGCTCGACCTCGCGCAGCTGCGCCGGCTCAAGCAACGCCGCGCGAAGTGACGGGCGCGCCATGACGGTCGCCGACGCGGCCGCCGCCGCCCCCGCCCCCGCCCATGTCGATCCGCGGCGCTGGGTCGCGCTCCTCGTCGTGTTGCTCGCCGCGTTCATCGTGGTGCTCGACAACACCGTCTTGAACGTCGCGATACCGACGATCCGGTCCGACTTCCACACGACCCTGCCGTCGCTGCTGTGGGTCATCACCGGGTACGCGCTGACGTTCGCGACGCTGCTCGTCATCGGCGGCCGCCTGGGCGACATCTACGGCCACCGCCGCATCTTCATCATCGGCGCGGGGCTCTTCGGGGTCGGTTCGCTGGTCGCGTCGGTGTCGACCTCGGTAGCCCAGCTGATCGTGGGCGAGGCGATCATCGAAGGGATCGGCGCGTCGTTGATGCTGCCGTCGACCCTCGCGATCCTGTCGACGACGTTCCAGGGCCGGGAGCGGGCGAGCGCCTTCGCGTGGTGGGGTGCGACGGCCGGCGTTGCCGCCGCGTTCGGACCGGTCGTCGGCGGGTTCCTGACGTCGAACTACTCGTGGCGATGGTCGTTCCGCATCAACGTGATCATCGCTCCGCTCGCGATCATCGGTGCGCTCCTCTTCATGAGGAAGGGCGAGCGCGCGGCGCGCCGGCTGCCGCTCGACGCCTCGGGCGCGGCGCTGATCGCGGCGGGCATGTTCCTGCTCGTGTTCGCGCTGAGCGAGGGCAGCACGTACGGCTGGTGGAAGCCGCTCAAGGAGTTCTCGGTCGTCGGGCACGGCGTGTGGCCGGTGGCGCGTCCGGTGTCGATCATGCCGATCGTGCTCGTGGTGTCGATCGCGATCCTCGTGTGGTTCTACTTCGTGGAACGGGCGAAGGAGCGCCGGAACGAGCATCCGCTGTTCCCGTTCGCGCACCTGAAGATCAAGACGTACCGGTACGGGCTGCTGACCGGGCTCGTGCTCGCCATGGGCCAGTTCGGCCTCAGCTTCGTGTTGCCCGTGTTCCTGCAGGGCGCGCGGCTCTTGACCCCGGAGCAGAACGGTTGGTGGCAGTTCCCGACCGGGGTGTTCATCATCCTCGGCGCGCAGGTCGGCGGGCGCCTGATCCGCGCGGTCGGGGTGACGATCGTGGTCCGGCTCGGGCTGTTCTCGTACGCGCTCGGCATGCTCCTCATCTGGCACTCCGTGTCGCTCGACATCACCGCGCTGCGGCTCGTCCCCGGTCTCGCGTTCTACGGCATCGGCATCGGGTTCGCGGGCGCGCAGCTCACGAACGTCGTGATGTCGGAGATCCCGGCCGAGAGCTCCGGGGTCGCGAGCGGCGCGAACACGACGGTGCGCCAGGTCGGCGCCGCGCTCGGCGTCGCGATGATCGGCTCGCTGCTCAGCGTGCAGATCCTCGGCCACTCGGTGACCCGGATCCGCGCGGCCGCCCTCCCGGCCGCGGTGAAGGTGCAGGCCCTCGCGGGCGTGCACGCGCAGGGCGCGTTCTACCGCCCGCCCGCGTCGACGAGCCCGCACGACACGACGATCCTGCTGCACGCGCTGCGCACGAGCGTCGCGAGCGGGACGCGCGTCGCGTTGGTGTTCGCGGCGACGATCGTCCTGCTCGGCGCGCTGGTGTCGTTCCTCATCCCGCGCGTCGCCGCGCCGAAGTCACGCGCCGCCGACGATCTCGAGGCCCTCGAACCCCTCGACGTCGACCCCGCCCTCCTCGACGCCATCTGACCCCGATTTCTCCACCAACAGTTGTCGGAGATTTCGGCGCATAGTGCCGAGAAGTCCGACAACTGTTGGTGGACTTTTCGGCGGGGGTCTTATGCGAAGAGGGGGGCGCCGAGGGTGTCGCCGGGCCGGGTCACGCCGGGCAGGACCGCGAAGGCGGCGCCGGCCGCGTGCTCGATGTACTCGTTGAGCGCGTCGTGGGCGGCGAGCTTGCGCTGCAGCGGAATGAATTGCCGGCGCGGGTCGCGCTGCAACGCGACGAAGAACAGGCCCGCGTCGAGCTCCCCGGTGACCGGATCGATGCCGTCGCTGAAGCTGTAGCCGCGCCGGAGGATACGGATGCCGCCGTTCGCGGTGGGCGCCGAGAGCCGGATGTGCGCGTCGGATGCGATGACGAGCTCGCCGTCGTGCGTCCCGCGCGTCCAGCGCCGGCGGGTCGTGCTCGTTGACGCCACCGAGCGGCGCCCCGGACTCCTTCGAGCGGCCGATCGTCTCTTCCTGGTCGGAGAGCGCGGACCGGTCCCAGTGCTCGAGGCGCATGCGGATGCGGCGGGCCACCAGGTAGGTGCCACCCGCCATCCACGCGGGGAGCGTCCGAGCCTCCGACCCACACGTGATCGCGCATGAGCGCCGCGTCGGAGGAATCGGGGTTGTTCGTGCCGTCCTTGAAGCCCTGCAGGTTCCGGGGCGTCATCTGCCGACCCGTCGACGCGGCCGGCCCGAAGCCGAGCTGGGTCCAGCGGATCGACGCGACGTCGTGCACGGCGCGGGTGAGGTTGTGGAACGCGTGGAACGCGACCGTGGCGTCGTCGGCGCAGCATTGCAACATGACGTCGCCGCCCGAGCGCGCCGGGTCGAGGTTCTCGCCGCCGCCGAACGCCGGTATCTCGACGAGCGGCGCGGGGAGCAATGCCCCGAGCCCGAGCCGGTCCTTGCCGTGCGCGTCGACGAACACGCTGCGCCCGAGGCCCACGGTGATCGTCAGCTTCGACGCGCCGAGCTCGAGCGCCTCGCCGGTGTCGGCCGGCGCCTCGTTCGCGTTTGCGGGTTCGACCGCGCCGACGGTCCGGCCCGCGGTCAGCAACGCGGCCGCGGCCGTCCACCGCTGCAACAGTGTCTGCAGCGCGTCGCGATCGCTCGACAGCAGATCGAAGCTCGCGAACATGAGTCGTTGCTGCGGCGGGGTCAGGATCCCGGCCTGGTGAGGACCGTAGAACGCGACGACGTCCGAGGTGCCGGCGGCGGGCGCGGACGCGGTCGTCGCCGAGCCGTCGGAGCTGCATCCGCCGACCGCGAACGCGGCGCCCGCGACCGCGAGCACGCCCGCGCCGCCGAGCACCTCTCGTCGTGACGGTCGTGCCTTCATACCGTGAACTTTGTCATGTCAGCCCGTCACGACGAGGGGCGGCACCTTGGCCAGGGAGTCGGCCACGGCTTCGACCTTCGCCGCGAGCGCGCGGGTCTGGGCCCTGGTCAGCTGCGTGTACAGCCGGAAGCCGCCGCCCGGCGTCTTGTACTCGCCGAGCGCGGCGTCGACGGCCGCGAACTGGCGGTCGATCGTGGCCGCGAGCTCCGCGTCCTTGGCCGCCACGAGCGGACGGATCGCTGTGAACGCGGCTCTCGAGCCGGCGCCGTTGGCGTCGAAGTCCCAGAGGTCGGTGTGCGAGTAACGGTCCTCCTCGCCGGTGATCTTGCTGCTCGCGACCTCGTTCATGAGCTCGACCGCGCCGTTGGCGATCTGCGCGGCCTGGAGTTTGAGCCCGGGGATCGACGCCTGGAGCGTCGTGACGGTCGCGAGCAGCTTGTCGGCGACCGGGCTCATGCCCGCGGTGTTGTTCGACACCCACAGCTGTTGCTCGATCCGGTGGAAGCCCCCGAACTCGGCCCCGGGGACGTCGTTGGCGCGCGCGTCGATCTTGGGGTCGAGATCGGCGAAGGTCTCGGCGATGGGCTCGATGGTCTCGTAGTGCGTGCGCGCGCCCGGGAACAGCGACTTGGCCTGGGCGACGTCGCCGGCCTTCACTGCCGTGACGAACGCGGTGGTGGCCTTCACCAGCGCGGCCGCCTCGTTCTCGACGTACTTGCGGTAGTCGGCGACGGCGGTGGCGGCCGCGGACCCGGCCGGTGCGGGAGTGATCGACACCGCCGCGCCGGTCACGACGAGCTCGCCCTTCGAGGCTGTCGTGCCGTTCGGGCACAACGTCCGGTAGGTCCCGGGTTGCAGGGTGACGCTGAACGAACCCGACAGCCCGGGCGTCAGGTTCTCGACCTCGCCGACGATGCGGCCGTCCTGCTCGAGCTCCATCTCCGTCACGGCGTCGGCGCCGTCGTTCTCGACGGCGAAGGTCGCCGGCCCCGCGGGGACCTCGAGGTGCGCGGGATCGCACCCGGCCTTGGTCAGCGTGAACGCGATCTTGCGCGCGCTGGTGTCGGTGGCGCCGGTGGTCTTGCTCGAGGAGGCGCACGCGCTCAGCGTCAAGGTGAGCGCGGCGCCCGCCGCGACGATCGAGAAGGCCGAAGCCGGGAACTGGCGCATCAGGGCTATCTCCCCACCGTGACCGGTGTTGCCGGAACGGACGAATTCTTGCGGATCGTGGCGCCCTTGGGCACGGCGACCACGAAGAGGAACGGCACCGCGTAGGCGAGCCAGGCGAAGACCTCCGCCCAGACCGGCTGCGGCTGCAACCCGAACATGCCGGTGAGGAGCGCGGCCCGGACGCTGCCGGGGGCGACGAGCCCGCGGCAGGTTGACGGCCTGGCCCTGCAACGAGTTGAGCCAACCGGCCTCGTGCGCGGTGTGCGCCGCGGTGGCAAGCAGCCCGGCGGCCACGAGCACCAACACGATGCCGGTGAACCGGAAGAATTTGGCCATGTTGATCTTCACGCCGCCGCGGTAGATGGCATACCCGATGACGACCGACACCGCGATGCCGAGCGCGGCTCCGGTCATCGACGTGGCCGTGTTCGTCGACGAGTTCAGGATTGCGAGCAGGAACACCGCGGTCTCGAAGCCTTCGCGCAACACGGCGAGGAACGCCATGAGGACGAGGGCCCACGCCGACCCGGTGGCGAGCGCGGCGGCCGCGCTCGCTTCGAGATCGCCCTTCAGCTCGCGTGCGTGCGCGCGCATCCACAGCACCATCCAGCTCACGAATGCGACCGCGACCAGACCGATGACGGTCTCGAGCCCCTCCTGCTGGCGCTGGGGGAGGTTGCGTTCCGCGATGCGCAGGGCGATCCCGCCCGCGAGGCACAGCGCCACTCCGAGGCCCACTCCGGTCCACAGCGCCCACATCTCGCGGCTGCGGCCGCTGCGCACCAGGAACGCGGCGACGATGCCCACGATGAGCGACGCCTCGAGGCCTTCTCGCAGTCCGATCACGAAGGTGGGCAGCATCACGGCTCCGAAGGTCTGGTACTCAGGGTGACCTCACCAAACTAAGGGTACCCTTAGTAACTCGTCAAACTCGGGGTCGGCGCGTCGGCTATCCCAGGGCGCTCGGGCTCAGACGGGTCGAAATCCGGCCGATCGTGCACCTGATGCCTGCCGCCCCGCTTCTGGCCCGCCGCCGCCGGTCGGTCGTGGCGGCCACGGCGACGGCCGCGCTGGTGTTCGCGTTCGTCTCGCTCGGCGCGATGGCGCGCGGGGTGGCCGCGGTCGATACCGACCGCGCCCGTGCTCCGGTCGCTCGAACTCGCCCCGACGACGGTCGACACCGCCGCAGGGCCGGCCGTGATCACCGTCACCGCGCGGCTCACCGACGAGCGCAGCCCGTCGATCGGCGGGACCGCCGCGCTCAGCCGCGTGGTGCTGACCGGCCCGGGCGGACAGCAGCAGGCGACCGCGTACCTGTCGCAGGCGCAGAGGATCTCCGGCACCGCGACCGACGGCGTCTACCGCGCCACGCTCAAGATCCCGTGGCACGCGGCGCCGGGGAACTGGAACGCGTCGGCAGTGCTCGTCGACATCTCCGGCAACACGCGGTCGATGACGACCGCCGACCTCGTCGCGGCTGGGTTCCCGGCGACAGTCACCCAAACCGGCGCGGGCGACACGAAAGCACCGCAACTCGTCGCGATCGGTGTCACCCCCGAGAGCGTCGACACGTCACTGCAACCCGAGTCGATCACCGTGAGCGTGCACGCGGTCGACGACCTGAGCGGGTTGTCCGACGGCGTCACGACAGCAGCGAGCCAGGTGGTGCTGCGCGGCCCGAGCGGCGCGCACCACGTGCGCGCGACGTTGAGCGTCGACCACCGCACCGCCGGCAGTCCGCTCGACGCGACCTATGTCGTCGGCGTGACGTTGCCGCGGTGGTCGGAGCAGGGCACATGGACCATCGAAGGCGTGACGCTCGTCGACCAGGTGGGGAACCGCCAGGTGTTGACCACGCCCGGCGTGAGCTTCACCCAGGTCGGCGCGGGCGACACGTCCGCGCCACTGGTCCGCGCGTTCTCATTGTCGTCCACCAGTCTCGACGTGCGCGCGTCGTCGGCTTCCGTCGTCGTGCGGAGCCGTATCGTCGACGACCTGTCCGGCGCGTCCGACGGGTTGAGTGACTCCGCGACCTCGGTCGTGTTCCAGTCGCCGTCAGGGCGCCAGCGCCTTTCGGTGCCTTTCGGTGCGGCGCAGCGTGTGGCCGGCACGGGCTTGGACGGGAACTACTCGATGAGCGCGACCGTGCCCGCGCACGCGGAACCGGGCACGTGGAAGTTCGCCGACGCCTGGCCCACCGACGCGGCCGGCAACGTCGGTCACCTTGCCCCGGCCGACTGGGCGGCCAAGGGCTTCGCGTCGTCGTTCACCGTCGTCTCCGACACGCCCCCCGACACCGGACCGACCGTGCCGACGGTGCCGGTGACGACGCCCACGTCGACGATCGGGTCGGTGTTCACGACGACGACCGCGACCGTCGATCCGCTCGGGACGACGACGACCATCGTCGGTTCCACGACGTCGCTCCCCGACGGCTCGACGTCGACCACGTCGGTGCCCGACGATTCGAGCACGACCGTGCCCACCACCGCGCCGACCGACTCGACGACCGTTTCCACGACGACCGTGCCGAGCACGATGACGACCGCGCCGACCACGACGACGGTGCCCCAGCACGCCGAGTCGCACGGGCCGGCGACCCTCCGGAACGCGAGCGGCTACTGGTTCGCGACCGCGTCGGGCCGCGTCGTCGGCTTCGGCGGCGCTTCGGCGACGGGCACCGCGTCGACCGCGCTCGACGGCTTCGACCGGGTGGTCGGGATCGCGAGCACGCCGTCCGGCATGGGCTACTGGATCGCGACCGTGCGCGGCGACGTGCGCGCGTTCGGCGACGCGCGTGTCCTACGGGTCGATGCGGGGCCGTTCACTGACCCGACCGATCGCCGGCATCGCCGCGACCCCGAACGGTCACGGCTACTGGCTGGTCGCGACCGACGGCGGCATCTTCAGCTTCGGGAACGCGCACTTCTACGGCTCGACCGGCGCCATCGCGCTCAATCAGCCGATCGTCGGGATGACCTCGACCCCGAGCGGTCACGGTTACTGGTTCGTCGCCGCCGACGGCGGCCTGTTCAGTTACGGCGATGCGCGCTTCTTCGGATCAATGGGCGCGGTCCACCTGAACCAACCCGTCGTCGGCATGACCGCGTCGACCCGGGGACGCGGGTACTGGATGGTCGCCCGCGACGGCGGCATCTTCAGCTTCGGTGACACCCGGTTCTTCGGCTCGACCGGAGCGCTCCGCCTGAACCAGCCGATCGTCGGGATGGCCTCGTCGCCGACCGGTCGCGGCTACTGGTTCGTCGCGGGCGACGGTGGCATCTTCGGCTTCGGCGACGCCCGCTTCTTCGGCTCGCTCGCGGGCGCCTCGGGCGCGCACCTCGGAGCTGGGGCCGCGCCGGTCGTCGGCATGGCCGTTCGCGCCTCGTAGGCCCTCGGGTCCCGTCGGCCATCCCGGCGATCGCACGCCGAGGTCGCGTCGGCGGTGTTGCCGCTGTTTCCTGTGTGACGTCGGTCTCGGGCCGCGGTGAGGGCTCCGGGCGACTCTCAAGGGCCCTTGGGAACCCGACGATGTAGCCGGGACATGCTCCCCACAGCAAGGCCAGCGGCCGGCCGGGTGCCGGTTCGGCCGGCGGACGAATTCGTCCCCGGCTCCGAGCGGAACCGGCGCGCCCGCGCGCAGATCGCGCGCCTCGTCGTCGGGGCGCTGCTCGCGCCGGTGGCGGTGGCCGCCGCGCCGCTCGCGGACTCGACCCGGCGCTTCGCCTACGTCGGTGTGCTCGCGCTCGTCTGGGTGTGCGTCGTGGGCGCGGTCGTGCGCCGCGGCCGTGCGGCCCCATGGACCGGTATCGCGGTCGGCGGGGGCGCGATCGTCGCGGGGGAGGCCGCGCGCACCGTGTTCGTTCGCTCCGGTGGCGTCGTGTGGCTGCAAGCCGCGGACGGGTTCCGCATCGCCGCGTATCTCGTGCTCGTCGTCAGCTTCGGCGCGATCGTGCGCCGCCGCACCGCCGCCGACGGGCGCGCGTCGCTCCTCGACGGCGCCATCGTCGGCTGCGCGCTCTTCGCCACCTGCTGGCCGATGCTGGCCTTCCCGTCGACCCTCTCGCGCACGGCCGAGCTCTCGGGCGGCGCGCTCGGCGTCGCTCGGCCCTTCCTCGCGATCGTCCTGGGCGCGATGGCGGTGCGGCTCCTCTTCCGCCCCGGGGCGTCGACGCGGCTGCTGTTCTTCGGGGTCGTGCCGCTCGTCGTCGCCGACCTGTTCGAGGGCGCGGGCGTGACTCACTCGACCGGCACCGGCCGCGGTGTGCCGGAGATCTGCGCGCTGTTCGCGATGTCGATGATCGTGATCGCCGCGAGCCGCGGGGTGCCGAGCGGGCAAGAGAAGGTCGTCGAGATCGATCCGGCCAACCGGCTCCGGGTCCTGTGCATCCTCACCTCGGTCGCGCTGTGCTCGGTCACGCCGCTCGCCGACGCGTGGTCGTCCGGTCATCGCGACGTCTCGACCCTCGTCCCCGGCATCTGCGCGATCGTCGTGTTCGGGCTGATCGCGCTGCGCCTGTGGCACCTGGCCACGAGCGCGCGGGCCGCGGGTATGCGCCAAGGCCTGCGGCGGCTGGGCGCGCTCGTGCAGGGTCTCAACGACGCGATCTTCGTCGTCGACCGGGCCGGGGAGATCTCCTACGCGAGCCCGCGAGCCGAATCGCTGCTCGGCGTCGAGCCCGACGCACTGCTCGGCCGCCGGCTCGACCAGTCTCTCGGCGCGGCGGAGTCGGACCGGGCCGCGCGTCATTTGTGCGCCGCCGCGTCGCTGCCGCTCGGCGCACACGAAGAGATCGTCGGCATGTTCGTCGACGGCACGGGTCGCGAGCGCGACTTCGAGATGAGCATCGTGAACATGCTCGGTGACGCCGACGTCGCCGGCCTGGTCGTCACGATGCGCGACGTCACCACGAAGCGGGAGTTGACGCGCGAGCTCGAACAGCGCGTGTTCCACGACGACCTCACGCAGCTCGCGAACCGTTCGCTGTTCCTCGACCGCCTCGACCAGGCCCGGCTCCGGAGCCGCCGGACCGGTTCGGCCATCGCCGTGATGTTCGTCGACCTCGACGACTTCAAGGCGGTCAACGACGGGCTCGGGCACGCGGCGGGCGACACTCTCCTGTGCGCGGTGTCGGGCCGGCTCAGCGAATGCCTGCGGCCGAGCGACACGATCGCTCGGCTCGGCGGCGACGAGTTCGCGGTGCTGCTCGACGGGGTCGCGGACGTCACCGAGGTCATGACCATCGCGCACCGGTTGCTCGAGGTGCTGCAACTCCCGGTCGAGATCGACGACCTCGCGGTCACCGTTCCCGCGAGCATCGGCATCGCGATGGCGGAGCAGGGTCACGCCCACACGAACCTGATGCGCGACGCCGACATCGCGCTCTACCGGGCCAAGGAACAGGGCAAGAACCGCATCTCCCTGTTCGACACGTCGATGGGATGGGAGGCGTACTCGCGGCTCCGGTTGCGCACGCAGCTCGAGTCGGCGATCGAGAACGACGAGCTGCGCGTGCTGTTCCAACCGATCATCTCGCTCGGCTCGCGCGAGATCGTCGGCGTCGAGGCACTCGTCCGCTGGGAGCACCCGAAGCTCGGCACGTTGTCACCGTCGGAGTTCGTGCCGATCGCGGAGGAGAGCGCGCTCATCACCCTGATCGGCGGTTGGGTGTTGCGGCAGGCCTGCACGCAAGCGGCGCTCTGGAACCGGGGCTCGCGCAGCCTCTACGTGAGCGTGAACGTGGCGGCCCGCCAGCTGCGCGAGCCGGCGTTCGCGGCCGAGATCGCGGCGGCGTTGGAACTCAGCGGGCTCGACCCCGCGCAGCTGATGCTCGAGCTGACCGAGTCGGCGCTGATCGACGAGGTCGCGGGCCAGAACCTCGTCGATCACATCGCGCCCCTCGGCGTCGGCATTGCGATCGACGATTTCGGGACCGGCTACTCGTCGCTCGCGTACCTGCAACGGTTCCCGGTGAACGTGGTGAAGATCGACCGGAGCTTCGTGTCGCGTCTGAACGAGGACGGCATGCGCGCGGTCGTCAAGAGCATGGCCGCGATCTCGTCGGTGATGGGGTATACGAGCATTGCCGAGGGCGTGGAGACGCCCGAGGAGGCGGCCGACCTCGTCGGGCTCGACTACAGCTTCGCGCAGGGCTTCCTCTACAGCCACCCCGTCGGCGCGGCCGAGATCGACTTGTTGCTCGGCGTCGAAGGCCCCAACGGCCCCGAGCGCGTCCCCCTCACGTAGTCCGCTCGACGGGTCGCGTTCAGCGCGCGAAGACCTCGATCTCGGTCGCCTTCACCGCGGCCCACACCTCGGTTCCCTCCGACAACGCGAGCGCGTGCACGGACGCCGGGGTGACCTCGGCCACGATCGTGAGGTCGCCGACGACGCGCACGCGCACGCGCTCCCGCGTGCCGAGGCGCTCGATCCCGGCGATCGTCCCGCGCCATGCGTTGCGCGCGCTGCCGCTCGGCCGGTCCCGGTGCAATACCACCGCGTGCGGCGGGACGATCAGCATCACGTCCCCCGCGTGCCGGTCGGCGACAGTGACGATCGCGCCGCCGACGCGCACCTCGTCGCGGTCGGCGCGCCCGCGGTACAGGTTGACGCCGACGAGCTCGGCCACGTACTCGGAGCGGGGCCGGCGCGTGATCTCGTCGGGCGTACCGGTCTGCACGACCGCGCCGCCTTCGAGGATCAGGATTCGGTCGGCGAGCACCAGCGCGTCGACCGCGTCGTGGGTCACGAGGAGCCGCGTACCGCGGAACCGCCCGAGGATCTGCTGCAGCTGGCGGCGCGTCTCGGTCCGGGTTTGCACGTCGAGCGCGGCGAGCGGCTCGTCGAGGAGGAGCAACGCGGGTTCGGTCGCGAGCGCGCGGGCGAGCGCGACGCGCTGGGCCTGACCGCCCGAGAGCGCGCCGGGCCGCGCGGTCGCCTGCTCCGCCAGGCCGACGTCGGCGAGCAGGGCGCGGGCCCGGGCGCGCGCCGCGGCCCGGCCCGCGCCGTGCTCGCGCAGCCCGAAGGCGACGTTGTCGAGCGCGCTCAGGTGCGAGAAGAGGAGGTAGTCCTGGAACACCACGCCCACGCTGCGGGCTTCGGGCGGCACGAAGCGGTTCGTTGCGGGCTCGTCGACGATCGCGCCGTCGATGGTCACGCGGCCCTCGTCGATCGGGAGCAACCCGGCAAGGACGCGCAGCAGCGTGGTCTTCCCCGACCCGTTCGGGCCCAGGACCGCGAGCAGCTCGCCGTCGGACGCGTGCACCTCGGCGTCGAGCGCGAAGCCGCCGAGCCGGACGCGGATCGCGGCGTCGATGCTCATGGGGCTGCGACCTCCGGCCCTCGATCGCCCGTGTGGATCGCGACGACGTCCGGGCCTGCGGTCTGCGCCTGGCTGCTCATGGGGCTGCGACCTCCGGCCCTCGATCGCCCGTGTGGATCGCGACGACGTCCGGGCCTGCGATCTGCGCCTGGCTGCTCATGGGGCTGCGACCTCCGGCGCTCGATCGCCCGTGTGGATCGCGACGACGTCCGGGCCTGCGATCTGCGCCTGGCTGCTCATGGGGCTGCGACCTCCGGGCCTCGATCGCCCGTGTGGATCGCGACGACGTCCGGGCCTCCGGTCTGCGCCTGGCTCACAACGCCGAGAGCCAGCGGTCGCGCAGGCTGACGAGCACCGCGAGGCTGATCGCGAGCAACAGCAGGCTCAGGACGATCGCGGGCTCGATCGTTCCTTCTTCGAGCTTCACGTAGACGAACAGCGGAAGGGTCTGCGTGTGCCCCGGCGTGTTCCCGGCGAACGTGATCGTCGCGCCGAACTCGCCGAGGGCGCGCGCCCAGCACAACACCGCCCCCGCGATCAGCGACGGCCGGATCATGGGGAGCGTCACGCGACGGAAGACGCGAAAGCGCGACGCGCCGAGCGTGCGGGCCGCGTCCTCGTAGCGACGGTCGGCGCCGCGCAGCGCGGCTTCGACCGTGAGCACGAGGAACGGCATCGCGACGAAGGTCTCGGCCAGGATCGCCCCGCCCGCGTGGAAGGGGAGATGCACGCCGGCGTGGTCGAGGTACTGACCGACCAACCCCTTCTTGCCCAGCGCGAGCAACAGGGCGATGCCCCCGACGACCGGCGGCAGCACCATCGGCAGCAGCGTGAGCGCGCGGACCACGCCGCGGCCCGGGTACGCGACCCGAGCCTGTACCCACGCGAGCGGGACGCCGAGCACTACCGCGATCGCGGTCGCGGCGACCGACGTCTCCAGCGACAACCGGAGCGCGACCAGCGACTCGTGATCGGTGAGCACCGACCACGCCGACGCCCAGGGCGCGCGCCACACCAGCCCGGCGAGCGGGACGACGAAGAGCGCGGCCGCGAGGACCGCGCCGGCGGCCACGGCGACGGGTACCCGCTCACGTGTCGACCCGCCGCGCTCCATAGTCAGGATGAGACTACGGAGTCCCGTCGGTGAGAAGCGAGAGGAGGAAGCGGTCGACCGCGACAGCCTGCTCGCGGCGCCACCGGGCCAGGACGAGATCGAAGCCGTCGCCGCCGGGTGGAGCGGAGACCGCGCGTACCAGCGGATCGAGGTGCGCGATCTGGCGCTCGACGAGCGAGCGCGACGGCCGGCCGGCCCGGGCGAGCAGCGCGAGCTTCACGAGCAGTTCGGTGCGTACGTCGCGGACGTGCTCGACCGGAGTGTCCAGCCAGCGCCGCAGCACGGCGCGCCCGCGGCGCGTCGCGCGGACGATGGTTCGTTGCGGTCCGCGCGACTGCGCCTCCTCGCCCGAGGCCTCGATGTACCCGCCGTTCGTCAGCGTCGTCAGCGAGCGGTAGACGATCGGGCGCGGGACGGTCCACACCCGCCCGACCGGACCGTCGGGTCGCAGCGCGCGCACGATGGGCCAGCCGTGCGTCGGGCCTTCCGCGACGAGACCGAGCACCACCCAGTCGGCGATCGAGAGCTCGGGAAGCGCCGGCGCCACGGTGCGCAACGTACCGGACCACCGCACGCGGCGCGCTCGGCGCGCTCTGCGCGGCGGATGCTTCAGCCGCGGGCGCGGAGTGCGGGGAGGGCGAGGGAGCTCGCCACGCCGAGGAGGAGACCCATCGAGCGCTCGAGGTCCCCGAGCACGTCGTCGAGTGCGTCGCAGAATTCCTCGGCCTGCTCCTCGGTCGTGACGAGCGGCGGGAGGATCTTGAGCACGTTCTGGTGGTCGCCCGCGACCTGCGTGAGGATGCTGTGGTCGCGGAACAGGGGCACGATGACCATCTGCGTGAACAGGCCGCTGCGCATCGACTCGAGCAGCGACCATTGTGCCCGCAGCCTCAGCGACCGCGGCCGGCTGAACTCGATGCCGATCATGAGCCCGCGACCGCGCACTTCGTGCACGAGCTCGTGTCGCTTGGCGACCCGCTCGATCCCCGACATGAGCGACGCGCCGGTCGTGGCCGCGCGCTCGACGATGTTCTCCGCGTCGATGGCGTGCAGCGTCGCGAGCCCGGCCGTCATCGCGAGGACGTTCTGCCCGAAGGTCGAGCTGTGCACGACGGCGCGGTCCATCTTGTCGAAGACGCGCTCGACGATGTCGCTCGTCGCGATCACCGCGCCGACCGGCACGTAGCCGCCGGAGAGCGCCTTGGCCACGCTCACGAGGTCGGGCACGACGTTCGCCTGCTCGAACGCGAAGAACGTGCCGGTCCGCCCGAGACCAGTCTGCACCTCGTCGATGGCGAGCAGCGATCCGTAGCGGTGGCAGAGGTCGGCTGCGGCCCGCAGGTAGCCGTCGGGCGCGACGAACACACCCTTGCCCTGGATCGGCTCGACGACGTACGCCGCGACGTCGCCGGCCCGCAGCTCGCGCTCCAGTGCGTCGAGGTCGCCGAACGGCACGCTCTGACAGCCGGGGAGCAGGGTTCCGAAGCGGTCGCGGAACTCGTGCGCGCCGTTCAACGACAGCGCGCCCATCGTGAGCCCGTGGAACGCGTGGTCGGCGAAGAGAATCCGGCCGCGGCCCGTCGCGCAGCGCGCGTACTTCAAGATCGTCTCGACCGACTCCGCGCCACTGTTGGTGAAGAAGCACCGGTACCCGTCGTGCGGCATCCGGGCGACGAGCGCCTCCGCGAGCAGGCCCGACAACGGCGCGCACTCCATCTGCACGAGGTTGGGCAGCGTGAGCTCCATCGCGTCGCGCAGCGCCTGCTCGATGCCCGCGTGACCGCGACCGAACGCGAACACGCCGAACCCGGAGAGGAAGTCGAGGTACCGGCGACCGTCGCGGTCGAAGAGGTAGGCACCCTCGGCGCGCACGTAGTCGGCGTCGAACCCGATCGTGCGCAGGACGCGGGGCATCTGCGGATTCATGTAGCGCTCGTGCAGCGCGAACGCCTCCGCGCCGCGGTTGGCGAGCAGCTCCTTGACGTCGAACCGGTCCGGTGCGTTCATCTCGTCGGGGAACTCATGGCGTCGGGGCACTCTCCTTCGCATCCGTGGTGTCGAGCGCGACCGGATCGTCGAGCCGCCCCGCACGCCGGATGCGGGCGACCTGGGCGTCCTTCACATGGCCGTTGTCGACGAACCAGCGGGCCGCGCGCCGCAGGGCGTCGCGGGCGGGCATGCTCGTGTAGCCGAGCTCGGTGCGCGCCCGGCTCGTGTCGTACTCCATCCGGGTGGTGGCCATGCGCACCGGTTCCGACGGCAGCGTCGGCTCGTTCCGCATGACGCTCGCCTGGAACCACTCCGCGGTGCGAACGATCGGCAGCACCGCGCGCGGTGAGAGCCGGACCCGCGGGGTGGGCAGGCCGCAGACGTCGGCGAGTGTCGCCAGCATCTGCTGCAGCGACATGTTGTCGCCGCCGAGGATGTAACTGCGGCCGAGCGCCCCGCGCTGCGCGGCGAGCACGTGGCCGCGGGCGACGTCGTCGACGTGCGCGACGTTGAGTGCAGTGTCGACGTACGCGGGGATGCGCCCGTTGAGGAACTCGACGATCGTGCGGCCCGTGGGGGTAGGTGCGGTGTCGCGCTCGCCGACCGGGAACGTCGGGTGCACGAGCACGACGGGAAGGCCGCTCGCACCTGCGCGCAGCACCTCGTGCTCGGCGAGGTACTTCGAACGCTTGTAGTGCCCGAAGAGATGTTCGAAGTGCACGAGCGTGTCCTCGGTCGCGAGATTCCCGTGCTCGGCGACGCCGATCGTGCCGACGGTGCTCGTGTACACGACGCGTTCGCACTGCGCATCGCGCACGGCACGCAGCACGTTCCGCGTGCCCCCGATATTGACGTCGTAGAACAGATCGGGGTCGGAGGCCCAGAAGCGGTACACCGCCGCGAGGTGGAAGACGGTCGTCACGCCGTCGACCGCGCGGTCGAGGGCGGCCGGGTCGCGGACGTCGCCGACGAGTCGTTCGATCGGGAGCCCGGCGAGGTTGTCGTCGTCGCGCTCCGGTTCACACAGGGCCCGGACCTCGTATCCGTCGCGCAGCAGCGCCCGCACGACGGCCGATCCGATGAATCCCGACGCGCCGGTGACGAGCGCCCGCGCGGGCGCAGCTGATGGTTGCGGCACCGCTCTCAACTATCCCCGAAACGCTCGCGGCGCAACCGAGTATTCCGCGCCGGCGCGACGATGCTCTGCGCGGCCTCGGCCGCGGCCGACAGCGCGGTGAGGCCGGCCCGTAGCTCGTCCGTCGCCGGCCACCCGAAGCCGAGGCGGAAATGTCGGTCGTCGAGCTCGAACCAGTGGCCGGGGCCGACGTAGGTGCCGTGCTCCGCGAGCAGCACGTCGTAGAAGTGATCCGTGTTTACGGCGACGTCGGGGGAGAACCGCACGAGGCCGACGACGCCGCCCGCCGGGCTCGACCCATTCGAACGTGTGCTGGTCGCGCATCCAGTCGCCGACGATGCCGAGCCGGCCCCGGACGTCGTCGAGGATCGGTGGCAGCAGGCGGTCCCGGTCGCTCAGCACCCGTCCCGCGATCGCCTCGTCGATCGTCGCGCCGCAGATGAAGATCTGCTCCTTCGCCGCGAGCAGGGTCTCCGCCACCTGCTGGTCGCGGCACACCGCCCAACCGATGCGCAGACCCGGCAGCCCGTACGCCTTCGACATCGACGACACGCTGATCGCGCGGGGCGACAGCGTCGCGGCCATCGGGAGCGCCGTTCCGTGCGTGAGATCACGGTACGTCTCGTCGACGAGCAGCACCGCGCCGGACCGCTCGGCGAGCTCGACGAGCGCGTGCAACGACGCGGAGGTCGAGCATCGTCCCGGTGGGGTTGTGCGGGCACGTCACGGAGATCAGCCGCGTCGACGCCCGGTGGCACGCGCGCGCCGACGCGGTCGACGTCGAGGCGCCAGCCGTCGTCGAAGGCGAGGTCGACGACGTCGAGCGTCGGCGCCGATCGCGCGTGGCGTCTCGAGGTTCGTCGCGTAGTTCGTGCGGACGACGACCGCGTGGTCGCCCGGCTCGAGCAGCGACGTCGCGGTGGCGAACAGCGCCGCGGCCGCGCCCGGCGTGACGACGACGTCGTCCGCCCGCAGCCCGTCGCCGCCGGCGGCCACCGCCTCGCGCAGCAGCGGATCGCCGAGGTGGTCGCCGTAGCAGAGCAGCAGGTCGTCGAGTGCGGAGACCGTTCCCGGCGCGAGCCGGCGTGGAGGTCGATCCCGAGGTCGGAGAGGCGCCGGTCGGCGACGGAGCTCTCCGACAGGTTGTTGGTGATCGTGTCGTAGCCGAGCTGCTCGGGCGACTCGACCTCGATCGGCATCCGTCGGTAGCGCACGGCGGCAGCTTCGCAGTTCCCGTGCTCGCTTTTCGGGCCGAGAAGATGCGAACATGTGTTCGTGTCCGTCCGCACACCGCCGGGCGACGATCCTCCACGCCGATCTCGATGCGTTCTACGCGTCGGTGGAGCAGCGCGACGATCCCGCGGCTGCGGGGCCGGCCGGTGATCGTCGGCGGCGGCGTGGTCCTGGCCGCGAGCTACGAGGCCAAGGCGTTCGGGATCCGCACCGCGATGGGCGGGCGCCAGGCGCGGCGGCTGTGCCCGTGGGCGGTCGAGGTCGCGCCGCGCTTCTCCGCGTACGTCGAAGCGAGCAAGGCCGTCTTCGAAGTGTTCGAGCACACGACGCCGCTGGTCGAAGGGCTGTCGATCGACGAGGCCTTCCTCGATGTCGGTGGGCTGGGCCGGGTATCCGGCACCCCGGTCGAGATCGCGACCCGGCTCCGGCGCGACGTGCTCGAACGGGTGGGGCTCGCGATCACCGTCGGCATCGCGCGGACGAAGTTCCTCGCCAAGGTCGCGAGCGGCGTGGCGAAGCCCGACGGTCTGCTCGTGGTGCCGCCCGACGCCGAGCTCGAGTTCCTCCATCCGCTCCCGGTGCAGCGGCTGTGGGGCGTCGGCGCGGTCACGGCGGAGAAGCTGCAGCAGCGGGGGATCGCGACGGTCGCCGACGTCGCCCGGCTCGACGAGTCGGTGCTGGTCGCGATGCTCGGCCGCGGCGTCGGGACGGCACCTGCACGCGCTCGCGCACAACCGCGATCCGCGCCCGGTGGTGGTCGGCCGGCGCCGCGGTTCGATCGGGTCGCAGCACGCGCTCGGGCGGTCGGGGGTGCGCAAGGATCCCGCATGCCATCGACGCGTCGCTCGTCGCGCTCGTCGACCGCGTCACGCGGCGGATGCGCGCCGCGCGCGCGGATCGGGCGCACGGTCGTGCTCCGGCTGCGTTTCGACGACTTCACACGCGCGACCCGCTCGCACACGCTCGCGCACCCCACCGCGCACACCGGCACGATCCTCGCGACCGCGCGCGAGCTCCTCGCCGGCGGCGATGCCGAAGATCGAACGCGACGGCTGCACGCTCGTCGGCGTCGCGGTCGGAAACCTCGCCGACGACCGGGTCGTGCAGCTCGCGTTGCCGTTCACCAAGGGAAGCGGGGGGCGCTCGACGCCGCGCTCGACGACGTGCGCGACCGGTTCGGCGCCTCGGCCGTGAGCCGGGCCGTGCTGCTCGGCCGCGACACGGGGATGATCGGTACCGATGCTCCCCGACTGAGGAGCCGCGCCCGCGCCGCTCGCGCCGCGTCGGATCGACGACGGGTCCGGCAGCACGTCGGTCGAGAGGGTGCCGTCGATGATGTCGTGCGCGATCTCGCTGCAGCAGCGCGTTGTGGCCGCGTGCGTACGTCCGCAACAAGTTGAACGCAGTGTCGATGTAGACCTGGCGGCGTTCGGCGACCACGCCCTTGGCTTGTTCGATCGTCATGCGGCGAATCGAGTGCGATCTCGAGCTGCGCGGCGACGATGTGCGCGTCGTCGCAGGGCCCGGTCGTGCAGGATGGCCGATCGTGGCGATGTCGGCCAAGCGACTGCGCGATCGACACGTCGGAGGGGGTCAGCGGCGTCGAGTCGGCCGAGAACAGGTTGAGCGCGCCGATGACCTCGATCTCGCAGTCGCATCGGCAGCGCGGTCGACCGACCGGAATCCGATCCCACGTGCGTGCGCGGCGAAGCGCGGCCAGCGTGTCGTCGGCTTCGCGTCGAGCGCGGCCGAGGATCGCGACTGCCCCGAACGGAACGCGTCGAGGCACGGCCCTTCGTCGTGCTGCAGCTCGAACAGCTCGATGAGCCGCATGCGCTCGCTCGACGACGCGACGTAGTGCAGCGACCCGTCGCGGTCGGCGAGCATGATCCCGGCCTCGGTCGCATCGACGAGCTCACGCAGCGCGCCGCGAGCCGGTGCAGGAACTCGACGACGTCGTAGTCGTCGACGAAAGTGTCCGCGAACTCGATGAACGCGGCGAGCAGTTCTTGCTCTGGAGCCATACCCCGTGCCCCCCTTCTCGAGGTCCGGTGCAGCTCGTCGTCACCTCATCCGAGGTCGCGACAACTGCACCGTACCAGGCATTTCTCGCCCCGGAGTCACGACGACGAGATGCACCGGTCGGCGCGCGGTCGAATGCAGACGGATGGTGACCGTCGACGACATCCCTCGCGCTCGCCGGTCGCCGTGGGCCCCGGCCGGGCCCGTTTCACCCCGCTGCGGGTGGCTCGTACACTCCGCGAGGGCGATTCCCGCGTCGGCGAGTGCGGTGTGAAGAGGCGGCACGTTCTTGGATTTCCGGGTCCTCGGACCGCTCGAGGTGTTCACCGCCGGTGGCGCAGTGCCGGTGACCGGACCGAAACGGCGCGCCCTACTCGCCGCGATTCCTGATCAATGCAGGCGAGACGTTGCCGGCCGCCCGGCTCGCGGACGACCTCTGGCTCGGCAACCCGCCGCGCTCGGTGTCGACCACGCTGCAGACGTTCGTGTACCAGCTTCGCCGCCGCTACGGCATCGAGGCGTTGCGCACGACGCCCGCGGGCTATGTGCTCGACGTCGAGGACGAGCAGCTCGACGCCCGGCAGTTCGAGCAGGGGTTGCACGCCGCGCGGCGAGACGCGGCGACCGATCCCGGTCACGCGGCCCGCGAGCTGCGCGCGGCTCTCGACCTGTGGTCCGGCGACGCGTACCACGAGTTCGCCGACATGCCGTGGGCAATGGCCGAGGCGCAGCGACTCGACCAATTGCGCGTCGACGCGGTCGAGGCGTGGGCGGCATGCGCAATCGGCGCGCGCGACACCGCGGGCCTCGCGTCGGACCTCGAAGCGTGGACGACGCGCCAGCCGCTGCGCGAGTCGTTGTGGGCCCTGCGGCTCCTCGTGCTCGCGCACGATCACCGGACCGCGGAGGCGTTCCGCGTTGCTACCGGGCTGCGCGACGTCCTGCGCGACGAGCTCGGCGTCGATCCCAGCCCGTCGTTCAGCGCGATCGAGACCGCGCTCCTGCGCGACGAGCCCCTGCCCGAGTGGCCGGGACTCGGTGGCTTCGGGATACCCGGAGTACCGCGGGTGGGTGGGCCGCCCCGTCCGGGGCGGGACCCCGAACGGGGGTCCGAGACCGTGCCCACGCCCGACCGGGTCCGGCGCACCGCGCCGCTCGAGCGGCCCGTTCCCGAGCCGCTCGCGCCGGTCCGAGACCTGTTCGTGGGCCGGGTCGCGGAGCTGACGGCACTGGAGGGCGCGCTGGAGAACGCGAGTAGCGGTGTCCCGCAGGTCGTGGTGATCTCGGGGGCGGCCGGGCTCGGCAAGTCGCGGTTGCTCGACGAGTTCACGCCGCACGCGATCTCGCGCGGGGTGCAGGTGCTGTCGGGTACGTGCCAGGAGGACGGCGCCGTCCCCTACCTGCCGCTGGCGAGCGCGCTGGCAGTGCTCGGCCCGCGTGCCAACCCGTTCGCCTCGGCCGCGCTCGCAGGCAACGCCGGTGTCGACGACGACGGCGCGCGCCTCGCGCTCTATCTCGCGACGACGCGTGCGATCCTCCACCTCGCGAGCGCACGGACGACGATGCTCGTCGTCGAGGATCTCCACTGGGTCGACGACGCGACGCTCTCGCTGTTGCGTCATCTCCTCACCGTGGCCGGCGAGGAGGGCGCGCTCCAGCGGGCGCGCCTGTTGATCGTCTTGACCACCCGGGCCCCGGGGTCGGCGCCCGGTGTCGCGCACCTCCTCGCGCGATTGCGGCGGGAACGGTTCACCACCGAGATCGCGTTGCACTCGCTCACGGTGGACGAGTGCCGCCAGCTCATCGCGGAATGGTTGGGCGAGCCGCCCGCCCGCGCGACGATCAACCGGCTGCTCGAAGCAACCGCCGGCAATCCGTTGGTGCTGCGTTCGGCGCTCGGACGCGTGCACGGGCTCGGGACGCCGATCACGGAGTCGTCGTTGGCCGACCTGATCGGCTCGACGGATCTCGACCACGAGCTCTGGCAGCGCGTCGAGGCACTCGGCGACGCGTGCAGCGAGATGGTGGTCACCGCCGCGTTCCTGGGCGACGGGACGGCGCTGGCCCTGCTCGCCGCCGCGTGCGGAATCGATGCGGCGGCGCTCGACGAGCTCATCGAGCAGGCAGGGGCGGGCGAGGTCCTCGTCGCCGACGACGAGTGCTACTGGTTCGCGCACCCGCAACTGCGCCAGCTCGTGTACCACTGGCCCGCGAGCGCGGAGCGGGCGACCAGACATCTGCAGATCGCCGATCTCCTCGCGGCCCGCGGTACCGACGTGCGTGTGATCGCGCACCACCTCGTGCGGGCGGGCTCGATCGTCGAACCCGCCCGGCTCGTCACCGTCGCCTCCGACGCGGCCGACCGGTCGGCCGCGGTCGGCGCCTGGCGGGACGCCGCGACGTACGCGGCCGCCGCGCTCGAGGCCGGGACCGCGCTCGGGCTCCCCGACGAGGTGCGGGCCGAGATGCACCTGCGGGCCGGCCATTCCGCGCTCCTCGCCCGCGACGAGCCCACCGCGATGGCGCAGATGGAAGCGGCGGCCGACCTCGCGCGTGCCTGCGGGGCCGTCGAGATCTGGGGCCGCGCGGTCGTGCACCTCTCGCGGGAGCAGATATGGACGACCGAGCTGCGCACGGCGACGGCGCGCAGCCTGGCGCGCCTCGACGAGTTCCTCGCGAACGGCTCGGGCGAGGCCGCGCTGCGGGGCGAAGCGCACGCGCTCGAGGCCGAGCTGTACTTCGCCGTCGGCGACCTCGCCGCGGCGCGCCGGCACAGCCGCGAGGCCGAGGAGTGCGCGCTCGAGGCCGACGACGACGAGCTGCGGGTCAAGCTCGCGTTCGCGCGCGGACTCGAGTATCTCGGGAACGTCGAGCTCGCCGAAGCGGCCGAGAAGTTCGAAGTCGCGGCACCGCTCGCGCTGACGTTACGCGACACGAGCCCGTACATCTGGTGCCGGTCGCGGCTCGGTCTGGTCGCGTATGCGACGGGCGCGCTCGATCGGGCCGACCAGCTGCTCGGAGCCGCGGCCGACGACGCGCGCCGGGCCGAGAACGTGCGCGAGCTGTCGATGGCCGCCGCCTTCCAGGCGTCGGTCGCGACGGTGCGCGGTCGGTTCGCGGCGGCGGAGACCTTGGCGGAACGTGCGCTGAGCGCGTACCGGGAGGCGCCGACGCCGTTCACGCCCAACGTCGCGCTGCCCGCGCTCGCGGCCGCCCGCGCGCAGCGGGGTGACGCGCGCGGCGCGCACGAGGCGCTCGACGTGTGGGACGAGCTGAGCGGTGGGCGGAGCCGGCGCTTCCGGCCGCTCGTCGACGCGATCGTCGGCGATCTCGACGCGGTGCAGCGGGCGCTCGAGCGTCCGACGTTCCGGCTGTTCACCGCCGCGCCCCGCCCGAGCCTGTTCTTGACGGGCGCGATCGCGGGACAGGTCGAGATCGGCGCCCGGGCGCTGCGCCCCGACGTCGTCGAGGACTCGGTCGGGGCGCTGATCGATCTCTACGAGCGCGGCATGAGGTTCGCGGTCGGCTGGCCCTCGTTCGTCCCGCGCGTCGTCGCGCTCGGGCTCGCCGCGATCGAGCGCCGGGAGGCGGCGTCGACCTGGTTCGACCACGCGCTCGCCGACGCACGCGCGAGCGGCGCGACCACAGAGATCGCGCGCACCGCTTCTGACCACGCCCGCTTGCTCGACGCCGGTCCCGGCTCCGAGGTGGCCCGGGCGGGCGCGCTGCGGGAGGTCGCGTGCGCAGCGCAATCCGAGATCTCCGACGCGCCGATGCCCGCCGTCGGTGCGCGTGCGCGTGCGCAGGCGCCGGTCGACGATCGCGGTCAGCGCCCGACGACGCGTGTGCTGCTCGTCACCGATCTCGAAGGATCGACCGCGCTCAACGACCGGCTCGGCGACCGTGAGTACGTCGAGCTGCTGCGCGCGCACGACGAGATCATCCGCGGGCGGCTCTCGGAGTTCGACGGGGTCGAGTTCAAGCACACCGGCGACGGGATCGGCGCGTGGTTCTTCTCGGTGAACGCGGCCCTGCGCTGCGGCACCGCGCTCGCGCTCGACTTCGCGTCGGCCGGGGCGGGACCGCTGCACGTGAAGATCGCGCTCGCGGCGGGGGAGCCCACGATGGTCGGCCGCGATCTGATCGGCCTCGCGGTCACGATCGCGTTCCGGATCCTGGAGCTCGCGCGACCGGGCGAGGTGCTGGTGACCTCGGACGTCGCCGGCATCGCGCGCGGGCTGGCCTGGTCGTTCGAGCCGCGCGGCCGGCACGATGTGAAAGGCCTCGACTCGCCGATCGAGATCCTGCGCGCCGCCCCGGTGCAGTAGCTTCGAATCCGTCACCGGTCGTCGGCGAGAGGTGGTGGTCATGCCCGGGTCTATGCCCTATCTCGTCGACAAGGGCCCGTATTTCAGCGTCGTCGAGAGCAAGCTCTCCGATCCGGCGATACGCGCGCAGGCGCTCGCCGACCTGCGCGGCGGGGTGGCGATCGCCGACCTCGTCGGCTTCGACTCCACCAGCCTCGCCGGCGACGGCCGCACCGAAGCGAACCGCAAACAGCACCTGAACGAAGACTGGTTCGGCAACGGCGGCGCGCAGATGTTCTGGGCCGGTTACGAGGGCGACCCCGAGCTCATCCTGCGCGAGGGCATGATCCGCGCGATCGAGGTCTCGTTCGACATCGAGCACGGCGCGCCCGCGCCGAGCGCGCCGGCCGCGGCGAGCGGTCGCCACTGGCCCATCGACATCTTCTGGATCTGTCAGGGCCCCTGGTTCCAGTGCTGGGTGCTGTGGCGCGCGGCCGAGCAGGGCGAGGGGCACGTGACGCTCGTGATCACGACGCCCGCGGCGCGCGGGTTCCCGCTCACCTCGAAGATCACGCGGCCGGTCGACGCGACCCAACCGCCGTACACCTCGCCCGACTACGCGCACCCGCCCGAGACGCGCTCGCCGCCGTCACGGCCGAGCCTGGGCCAGGGCATGTGGGTGATCGGGCACGAGGACTACAGCCGCAAGATCTTCATGTCGACGATCCGCACGCGGTTCGGTCAGATCCAGATCCCCGAGCTCGGCTGGAGCGCGGTGGACCCGACGACGGTCGAGTGCGTCTCACCGGCGGAGTGGGAGGGTGGCATCCTCGACGACCCGCGCCCCTACGTGCCCCCGGCGCCGTGAACCCGAAAGCCGCCGTGGAGAAGGAGCCCGTCATGGACCTCGACGACACGTTCCTGACGAAGGCGCTGCGCAGCGTCGAACACGACCTCGTCGCGGGGTTCGAGGGTGTGCTCGAACCGTGCGAGTTCACCCGCGACCTCCACGGCGCGAAGCTCGAGCACGAGCAGCTGTTCGCCACCTCGGACGAGCTCGTCGTCGTGCCGTGGGTGTTCCGCGCCGTCCAGGTGGGTGAGTTCCTGGGCGTGCCCCCGACCTTCGTCGAGCTGGAGCTGCGGGGCACGACCTTCGTCCACACGGGCGGCAAGGACGAGACCGACTGGGCGTACTACCGCTACGTCGACTACCTCGGCGCGCTCCACCAACTCGGCGTGACGGTGTCGCGGCCCGCGCTCACCTCCGACGAGTACCACGCCTGGACGAAGCGCCGGGACTGAATCCGGGATCTTCCGGCCGGTCGAGTCCCGGTCGAGCGACGGTCGAGCGGCCGCCCGCATGCTGACTCTCGTTCCACCCTCCGATCCGGAGACGACGAGATGTTCCGCAGATTCCCCGCCGACATCCTGGCCCTGGCCGCGACCCCGCTGTTCCTCAACCTCACCGATCGTGAGCTGGACGCGGTCCAGCGCGCGGGAACCGTGGTCGACGTGGCGGCCGGGCGCACGATGCCGTGCCCCGTACGCCGCCCCGCGCAATTCGCGGTCGTCATCTGGGGCCAGGTCGCGGCGACGTCCAGGGACGGACGCCGCCGCGTGTTGCGGGCGGGGGACTGGTTCGGGAGGGCGGCCGAAGAGGGCTCGGCCGCCGTCCCGGACCACGGGCCACAGCACTTCGGGCCACAGCACTTCGGGTCACAGCACTTCGGGTCACCGGACCTCGAGGTCTACGAGACGCTCGTGCCGACGACGCTGTTCGTGATGAACCAGCGCGAGATGGCGGTGCTCGGGGCGCGGTACCCGAGCCTGTCGGCGCGGCTCGCCGTTCGGTTCGCCCGGGCTCGTGCGGTCTCCGCTCGCGCCCGCGAAGTCTCCGCCCACGCCGCGTCGTCGGTTGCCGTCGCCGCGCTGGCGCATTGACCCCCGGCGACCCGTCGGGCGTCGGAGCTGTAACGTCGGTCTCCGCATGGGTCGAGACGTTCCTCCGACGTCCGGCGAGCCGGACGAGTTCGACCCGACGGTCGAGACGCCGGCAATCGGCGGCGAACCGACCCGAGTTATTCCCGCGGTCGATCCGCGGGGTCCGTCCGGTCCCGGCGGAGCCGGGCCCGGACCGCAGGGACCGTCGGGCGGCGGCGGGCGGCGCCGGCTGTGGCTGATCGTCGCGGCGGTGGTCGCGGCGGCGATCGCCGCTGTGATCATCGTCTTGGCCACCCGGTCGGACAACTCCGTTGCATCGTCCGACACGACGACGAGCACGAGCGACTCCAGCTCGTCCACGTCGTCGACCTCGGCGACTTCTCCGACTTCGTCGACGACGTCGACTTCGGTGGCCGATACAACGACCGTGTCGACCGAGGCGCCGACGACCACACCGTCGACCGAGTCGACCGCGGTGCAGATCACGAGCTTCCAGGCAACGTCGGCGGCACCGAACTGCACGGTGCCCAACCCCGAGGCGTCGTCGACCGTGCCTTCGAATCCCCAGCAGGTGACGCTCAGCTGGACGACGCGGTTCGCGACGACCGTCGACATCTCCGTCGACGGGCCGGGTGTCTACCGCAGCAACGTCGGCGCCGCGAGCTCGATCACGATCCCGTACGGGTGCCCGGGACCGCACACCTACCTCCTGACCGCGCACGGTGCGGGCGGGACCTCGGCCAACCGGTCGATCACGATCAGCTCGACGCACTGACGTCCGGGGCACCGGCCGCCGGCGCAGGCCCTGGCCGGGGGGGACGAATGTCAATAGCCTCGCGGTGCGGCGAGAAACGGGTTCGGCGCAGGGGGCGCGGCAAGTGAGTGTTGCGAACGGCCCAGACGAATCGAGTGCCGACCCCGGTGCCGTTCGTGACGCCGCGCTCGTGGCGATGATGCGGGCCGGTGACACGGCCGCGTTCGAGCAGCTCTACCTCCGCCACCACGCGACGGTGTCGCGTGCGGTCGGTGCCATCGTCCGCGACCGCGAGCACACCTCCGACGTCGTGCAGGAGGCGTTCACGCGCGCCCTCGACCGGCTCGCGTCGCTCCGCGATCCCGAACGGTTCGCGCCGTGGTTGCTCTCGATCGCGCGTCACGTCGCAACCGACCACGTGCGCGGCGGTGCTGCGCGTCGACCTGACCGCGGAAGAGGACGGCTTCGACACGGCCGAAGCGACGCCGGGGCCCGCGGAGCTCGCCGAGCTCGCCGAGCTCAGCCGCCTGGTCGGCGCGGGCATCACCCGGCTCTCTCCGCGCGGACGCGACCGCGGTGGCGCTCGTCACCCACCTCGGGTTCACGCCCGCGGAGCTCGCGCTCGCGTTGGACGTCAGCCACAACTCCGCGAAGGTCATCGTGCACCGGGCCCGGCGCCGGTTGCGCGATGCGCTCTTCATGGAATTGCCTCGCGCGGCTACCGGCGCGGCTGCGACGAACGGCCCCCGCTCGACGACGACGGCAATCGGGCCGAGGTGCTCCGCCACGTGCTCTCGTGCGCGACGTGCACCGAGGCGCTGACCTCCGACGTGCGCGGCTTCGACTATTCGTCCGCGCCCGCGCCTGCGCCCACGCCCGCGCCGGCGTCCGAGCCCGCGTCGGCGGGCTCGGTGCCGCTGCCGTCGGCCGGCTGATCGCGGCGAGCGAGCGCCGCGAGCGCTCGTACCAGCCGGTCCGACTCCTGCCCGCCCGAGAATCCCTCGACGTCGGGGCCCCCGATCGCCAGCTCGATCCCCGGACCGATCAGCGCCACGAACAGCCTCCGCTCCCCGGGGTCGAGGGCGCGGGTGAACGCCGAGAGCTTGGCGAGGAGCGTGGCCGCGGGCGTCTCATCGACCATCGCGGGGTCGGCTCACTGCCGCCCGAACAGGCCTGTCAGCCCGACATCGCACGCGAACTTCCCGCAGAAGTCGACAAAGCACACGGTCATGCGCGGCTCGCACGTCAGCGGGCGGCAACGCGTCGCGGCCCCGTAGCCCTCGACCTCGGTGTCGTACACGTCGCCGATCAGGGCTTCGAGCGCGGCCCGCTGTTTCTCGTCGAGCTCGGCGCCCTCGCCGACCCGCACGTAGATCTGCAGGCGTCCGGGCTCCGGCGGTTGTTGCAACCAGCCCAGGTCTTCGGGGGACTCGTCGGCCATGTGAACTTCCTCCTCGGTGGGGCGGCGGCGTTGACGGTTGTTGCGCCGGGATCAGCGTGTGTCCATGCGGCGTACGGGTCCGGCGGGCGCGAGCGTCGCGTGGGTTCCGTTGCGCGCCGCGTCGTCGACGAACATCAGCACCTGTTCCTTGAACGTGTGCCGGAACGTCGAGCACCGGTTCTCGTGCTGGATCACGTCCATGCCGTGGTGCGCGCAGCCGCCCATGCACACCGGCAGGGCGATGCAGCCGCGGCACTCCTCGTTCGTGAACGGGTCGTAGCTGAGCCAACGCTGCGCGCGCCCGTTCGGGTTTGCGTAGTCGAAGATGCTGCCGGTGACCTCGAGCTGGTTGCCGACCGAGTCCCAGCACTTGTAGAGCTCGCCTTCACTGCCGACGACGACCTCGTTCTTGCGCACCGCGGTGCACGGCGCGGCCGAAGGCCGGGGCAGCGCCATACCGCCGAAGCCGTACTTCTCGGTGAGGGCGGTGAACTCCATCTCCGCCGCCGCGAAATCGGGGTTGCTGAAGCACGGGGCCCGGTACGACGACGAGGGTGAGAAGTTGCCGTCGTCGACGCCGACGATCTGGCCCGGGTACACGACGACTCTGCCGCTCAGGCCCTCGGCTTCGAGGATCTGGAGCAGCTCTTCGGTCTGCGGGAAGTTGCGCGTGTCGACGTTCATGCGTACGGAGACCGACATGTAGTCGGGTGCGTGGTGAAGGTTGCGCACGATCCGCCAGAAGGTGCTGCCGCCATTCGCGAGGGGGCGCATCTTGTCGTGGACCTCGGGAGGTCCGTCGAGGCACACCTGGGCGCTACGCACCCGCCGGTCGCGGAGCTGCTCGCAGGTCGCTTCGTCGAGCAGGTAGCCGTTGGTCGTGATCGCGGCGCTGTACTCGACGTCGGCGGCGTCGCAGCGGGCGATGAACTGGTCGGAGAGCTCGAGCAGCGGCTTCTTTCCCACGAGCGGCTCGCCGCCGAACCACGTGACGAAGAATTCGTTGATCGTCGGCAGCTGAGCGTCGAGGACGCCGAGCACGGCGTTGACGACGTCTTCGTTCATGATCGACGGGTGCTTTGCCTCGAAGCAGTACGGGCAGTCGAAGTTGCATCCGAGGCTGGTCACGATCGTCAGCGCGAAGTGCGACGTGTCGTAGCGGCTCAGCTCGTAACGCTTGGCGAGCAGATCAACCTCGTCGGCGTCGTCGGGGACGAGCATCCGCCCGAGCGCCATCTGTTCCAAGAGCTTCGGCGAGCAGTCGCGTTCGTGCACGTCGGTCAGCACGCGACCGATCGCCTCGCGATCCTCGTTCGAGACGCGCAGCAGCCCGCCGCCGACGCCGTTGTAGACGTAGTTCGTCCCGTCTCGCTCGACCCAGATGTTGTACCGGGATTCCTTCACGCGTGCTCCAGTCTCGTCGGGGTCGGTGGGCGCGGGCCGCTCAGAAGAAATCGGCGATCCGGCAATGGACGTAGGCCTCGCAGTTCGGGCCCTTGCGATCGAGCGGCGTGCACTTGCCGAGGGTGCACGTGAAGCTCGAGCAATGGTCGAGCGAATTGCAGCCGTGCATGAAGCCCGAGACCTCGTCGTCCTGCAGCCTCGTCACGAGTGTCTCGATCGCAGCCCGGGCTTCGGGCGAGAGGTCGACCTCGGCGCCGATCTCCAGGTGCACGTGGATCTGCCCGGGGGCGGGCGGGGAGAGGAGCCAGTTGCTGTCGCTCGCGCCCTCGTGTTCTTCGTCTGCCATGTCGGTCGCGTCCTCGGGTCAGGCCAGCGGGTTGATGTAACAGCGCACGTCCCAGAGACACGGGTGGCGGCTCTGCGGGTTGCACTTGCCGAGCCAGTCGCACTGGTACTTCGAGCACGAGTTCAGATCGGGGCACGACTCGCGGAGGCTGAAGCCCTCGACCTCGGTGGCGTGTATTGCCGCCACCAGCTCGTCGAGGGCGGCCCGTACTTCGCTCGAGACCTCGGCGCCGGCTCCGACGTCGACGTGGATCCGGGCCTCGTTGGCTCCGATGGGCTCGAGCAGCCAGCTGCGATCGTTCTCGGTCTCGTCGGGCATCGCTCGGATCGACCTCCCCGGCACGCGCATGCAGCCGCCGCGATCTACGTCGAGACCGGGGCCGACCGGTTACACCCCGGGATCGATGCGGGAGACCGTGTCGTCGGCGTCGTTGCTGATCCAGATGCTGCCGGCGCCGAACGCGCCGTGGTCGGGGTGCCGGCCGAGCGTCAGGGTGTGGGTGACGGTATTGGTCGCGGGGTCGATCCGGAACACGTGGGTTCCCGAGGTGTCGCTGGCCCAGACCGCGCCCGCGCCCACGACCACCGAGCGGGGCTGACCGCCGACGGTGATCGTCGCCGAGACCTTGTTCGTGGCCGGATCGATCCGCGAGATCGTGCCGTCACGGTTCGCGGCCCACACCGCGCCGAGACCGACGTCGAGCTGGTCCGGGTTCGCGCCGACCGGGATTGTCGCCACGACCGTGTTCGAGCTCGGGTCGACCCGGGTGACCGTGCCCGCGGCCAGCCGGTTCGCGACCCACACGCCGTCGGCGCTCACCACGACCGAATCCGGCGTGCCGCCGACGGGAATGCTCGCGACGACCCGGTTGGAGGCCGGGTCGACGCGGAGCAGCTTCTCGACGTCGGGCGCGGTGACCCACAGCGCGCCGGCGCCCGCCGCGATCTCCGCGACCGTCGTGCCGGCCGAGAAGCTCGTCGTCGACGTCCGGCCCGCGTCGGCGCCCGGCTTCACGCGGAAGATCGTGGGCGAGTTCGCGGCGGTGACCCACAGCGCGTCGGCGGTCGCCGTCATCGCGTGCGTGGTGACGGGAAGCGTCGCGATCTGCGTGACCTCGTTGGTCGCGGGGTCGATGCGCGCGACCGCCTTGGCGTCGTTCTCGGTCGCGAAGAGCGAGCCGAACGCGAACGTGAGGTGGTCGGGGTGCGGGAGCACCTTGATCGTCGCCGCCACCACGGGCGCGGCCGCACCCGAGGATCCGGTGTTCGTGGGCCCGGTCCGACGCGGTTCCGGCCGCGGTGGACCCGGGGTCGGTGGTCCCGGACTTCGACGAGCCGCCGCGCGTCGCGAGCGCGATGCCTCCGCCCACGAGCGCGAGGAGCACGACGCCGACGAGGGCGACGCGTGCCCCGCGACGTGTGGGCTTCGGTCCCGGCGCGAGCGTCGGAGCGGCGGGCGCCGGTGGCGACGGCGGCGAGAGCGGCGGTGGCGGCGGCGGCGAGGGCGGGGGTGGCCCGGCTGCGTCGGCCGCGCCGGGCGGAGGCGCGGTGTCGGCCGGGGGCGGGGCTTCGGCGACGACCTCCTCGACCGGCACGAGCTCGTCGGGGGCGATCGTCGACAGCTCGGTGCCCCGGTCGGTGCCGTGTTCGGTGGAGCTCTCGATCACGGTCGCGGGCGCGGGCCCGGTGACGGTCGCGCCGACCACGGGGGTGATCGGCCGGGGTTCGGTGTCGGCGAACTGGTGCGCGCCGGAGATGCGGGCGCCGATGCGCCCGGTGGCCATGACCGCGATACCGCTTCGCTGCAGCCAGTCGGGACCGAGCGCCGCCCCGGCCGCGTCGGCGAGCGCGACGCCGAAGTCCTCGGCGGTCGCGTAGCGGTCGTTCGGATCGACGGCGAGCGCGCGCATCGTCGTCTCCACGAGCGCGCCGGGCAGATCGGGCGCCACCTCGGCCAGCGACGTGGGTTGCTCGTGCACGTGGCGATACAGCAACGCGATCGCGTTGCCGTCGTCGACGAAGGGCAGCCGCCCGCTGAGGAGCTCGTACAGCACGGTGCCGAGCGCGTACACGTCGGTCGCCGGGGAGAGCTCGACGCCGAGCGCCTGCTCGGGTGCCATGTACGCGGGCGTGCCCAGCACCTCGCCGGTGCGGGTGGCCATCGACCCGGTCCCGCCCACGACCTTCGCGATCCCGAAGTCGGAGACCTTGAGTGTGCCCGACGCCGCGAACAAGAGGTTCTCGGGCTTGATGTCGCGATGCAGGATGCCCTTGCCGTGCGCGTAGTGCAGCGCGCTGCACGCGGCGACGACGATGCTGCACGCGCCGTCGCGCGACACGCCGTCGGTCGTGAACCGGTCCCAGAGCGTCCCGCCCGGCAACAGCTCCATGACGAGGAGGCACAGCCCGTCCTCTTCGACGTAGTCGTAGATCGGGACGATGTGCGGGTGATCGAGGGTGGCGAGCAGCCGGGCCTCGCTGACGAACCGGCGCCGTACCCCCGGGTCGGCCGCGAACGCGCGGGGGAGCTCCTTGACCGCGACCGGGCGACCGAGCTGGCGGTGGTCGGCCCGCAGCACGACCCCCAGCCGCCCCGCCCGATCTCGTCGCCGATGTCGTAGCCGGGGAGGGCGCGGGCGACGTGCTCGCGGTCGAGCGTCATCCGCCGACGCTCCGCAGCGCGGCCGACGCCCGCGGCGACAGCGTGAGCCGCGCGCGTCACGCGGCTGAGCCGGCCCGCGATCTCCGGGGCCTCGCGCGCGTTGGCGGCCGTCGCCGACAGCACGGTCTTGACCTGGAACGGCCGCAGGTCGGGGTGCTTCGATCGGATGAGCGCGGCGATGCCCGCGATGTGCGGCGCCGCGTACGAGTTGCCGGTGCCGGTGCTCCACCCGCCGTCGAGCCACGGGATCTCGACGTCGATGCCCGCGCGCGAGGAACTCGGTCGGCGGTTCCGGGTTGTAGTGGAACCGCAACGGGTCGGTCGAGAGGTTGCACGCCACGCTCGTCACCGCCGCGAACAGCGACGGGAAGCTCGGGCGCAGTCAGTTGTTCGCGGCGGTGACGACGAAGCAGTTGTGGAAGTACGCCTCGTCGCAGAGCTCGTAGAACGGCAGCGCCCAGTCGCGGCGAGTCGTTCCCAGCGAGAGGTTGATCACGTCGAAGCGCTGTTCGATCGCCCACGCCAGGCCGCGCAGGAAGACGGCGGCCTTCCCCGACAATCCCAGCGCCGAGGACCTTGACGCTCGTGATCCGCGCCTCGGGCGCGAGCCGCGTGGATGATGCCCGCGCACGCGGTGCCGTGACCGAACGAGTCGCCGTGCGGGCGGACGAACTCCTCGGTGCCGTCGTCGGTCGCGCGGATGATGACGCCGTGGTCGACCTCGACGCAGCCGTCGAGCGCGGGGTGGTCGGCGTCGATGCCGCTGTCGACGACCGCGACGCGGACGCCTGCGCCCGTTGCTCCGCCCCAGGCCCACTCGGGGGAGAGGTCGTCGAGCGAGATCGCGCGCCGGCAGGCGCAGCACCCGTGACTCGCGCGAGAACGCCGGGAGCGGCCTCTCCTCGTCAGCCATCGTTCAGCGCGGCGGCGAGGAACGTCGCGAGCGCGGCGTAGCGCTGCGGGTCGTCGGAGGCCAGGCGCGCGAGGCCGTCGGCGAGCTCGTGCGGCGGCGGCACGTCGGATGCCGCCGTACCGTCGGACGACAGCGCGGTGCCGGCGATGCCGGCGAGCAGCGTCGCGATCTCGACGTCGTCGAACGAGAAGGGTCCGCCGCCCAGCTTCTCGACGAGCTCGAGGACGCCGTGCACCGCGTCGTCGGTGCCGCACGGCACCGCGAGGACGCTCCCCGGACGGGTCTCGATCAGGGCCGCGATCCCCTCGGCGCCGCGCGCGTCGTCGCGGCGCGGGCTCATCGCGAGCGGCTGCCCGGACGCGGCGACGTAGCCGGCGAAGCCCGAGTCGGCCGCGACCCTCGTGCCGAGGAATTGCGTCGCGGCGCCGACCGCGGCCCGCAGGACGAGCTCGTCGCCGTCGGTCCGCGAGGAGCCAGCCCTGGGTCGCGCCCGTCGCGTCGATCGCCGAACGCAGCACGCTCTGCAGCACCGGGCTAGGCGAGTCGGGCACGGAGCGAACGCTATCCGGGGTACTCGGCGCCGCGCGTCACGGTGCCGAACGTCCCCGACGCAGCGCCGGACCGCCTCCGCGGACGGCGCGGCGGGCGCGGCCGGGGCCGCGCCTCCGGGCCGCATGCGCGGCGCGATCGTCATCCGGCTGAGCCGCCGGCCGCCGGCCGGGGCCACCGACGGGACCCGGCTGCCTTCGAGCGCGGCGCCGACCGACGGGTACGCGGCCGCCATCGCCGCGATCGCGTCGTCGTCGAGCACGAGCGCGGATGTCGTCTCCAGCGCTTCGAGCCACGCCCCGGTCTCGTTGCCGAGCAGCGCGCCGAGCCCGAACGCGTCGCCCGGGCCGAGCTCGGCCGCGGCGCGAGCTCACCGTCGAGCCCGGGAACGAGGACGCGCGCTCGGCCGCGCCGCAGGATCAGCAGACGATTGCCTCCCTCGGAGACGCGCGCGCCGGCGGCGAGGTCGTCGGCGCGCAGGCGGCTCGCCGCGAGCGTGAGCGCTTCGGCGTCGAGCCCGGCGAAGATCGGGAGCCGGGCGAGCGCCGCGACCGCGTCGAACGGCGCCTCGGTCGCGACGTGGCCGCCCATCTGCTCGTCCCACAGCTGGGAGTAGGTGCCGCCGGACTGCCGGAGCTCGTCGTGCGTGCCCTGCTCGACGATGTGGCCCGCGACGACGACGAAGATGCGGTCGTAGTCGACGATCGACGTGAGCCGGTGCGTGACCGCGATCGTCGTTCGGCCCGCCCCGACCTTCTCGAGCGTGTTCGCGATGAGCCGTTCGGTGCGCGGGTCGAGCGCCGACGTCGCCTCGTCGAGCAGCAGTACCTTCGGGTCGCGGAGCAGGGCACGCGCGATCGACAGCCGCTGGCGTTGACCGCCGGACAGGCGACCGCCGCGCTCGCCGACCAGCGTGTCGTACCCGCGGGCAGCTCGGTGATGAAGTCGTGCAGCTCCGCGGCGCGCGCCGCCGCCTCCACCTCCGCGTCGGTCGCGCCCGGTCGCGCGAGCTCGATGTTCTCGCGGATCGTGGTGTCGAAGAGGAAGGTGTCCTGGAACACGACGCCGAGCTGGTTGCGCCACGACGCGACCGTCACGGAGCGCAGATCGGTCCCGTCGAAGCGGATCGCGCCCTCGGCCGGGTCGTAGAAGCGCATGATCAGTTGCAGCACCGACGACTTGCCCGCACCGGTGGGGCCGACGAACACGACCCGCGCCCCGGCCGGGACGGTCGCGCACACGTCCTCGAGCGTCGGGCGCTCCGGCGTGTACGCGAACCCCACGTGGTCGAGGGTGATCTCGCGCTGCAGCGGCGCGGCGACCGCCGCGTCGGGCGCGTCGGCGATGTCGGGCTCGGCCGCGAGCACCTCGTTGATGCGTACGAGCGCACCGGACGCGGACTGGATCTGTTGGCCGAGCGACGTGAGTGACGTCACCGGGCTGAGGACCTCGCCCATGAGGCTCATGAACGCGACGAGGCCGCCGACCGACAGGTGCCCGTGCAGGATGAGCCAGGAGCCGAGACCGAGCACGACCAGCCGCAGCATGGTGACGATCATGCTGACCGAGAGCCCGAAGAGCCCGCCGAACAGCTGCATCCGCACCTCGGCGTCGAAGAGGCGCTTCGACGACCGCCCGAACCGCGCGCTCTCGCGCGCTTCGAGCCCGAACGCGCGCACGACCGAGCGCGCCCCGTAGTTCTCCGACGCGACGCCGTAGAGGCTCCCGGTCTGCTCCTGCACCGCGATGCTGCGCTTCTGCGCGCCCTTCGACATTCCGCGGTAGACGAGCGCGATGATCGGCGCGCCGACGAGCACGATCGCGCCGAGCAGCAGGTTCAGCGTCAGCAGGATCACGGACGAGACCACAAGTGACAGCACCTGGAACGCGCCCTCGCGCATCGTCTGCGAGAGGCCCTGTTCGAGCATGTACACGTCGGAGAACATCCGCGACATGACGTCGCCTTCTTGGCGTTCGTCGAACCAGCCCGCGTGCAGCACCTGCAGCCGGTCGAACATCTCGCTGCGGAGCTGGCGGACCACGGAGCCGCTGACGAACGCGGAGAGGTACGCGCGGCGGAGGTCGGCGAGCAACGACACGACGAAGGCCGCGCCGAGCACCGTGAGGATCGAGAGCACGCTGGCGAACTTGCCGCTCGGGATCGCGTGGTCGAACAGTCGGCGCAGCGCGAACGGGAAGATCATCGTGAACACGAGGCCGAAGAGCATGTAGACGAACATCTCCGCCTCGCGCCGCGCGTGCGGGCCGGAGATAGCGGAGGTTCAGCCGGATGAACCGGCCGAGCTTGACGTCGGGCGAGCCGGCCCGCAGCTTCTGCCGCCACGACTCCTCGAGCGCGGCGACGGCCTCGCCGTAGAGGTCCTGCGCGGTCGAGTCGACGCGGTGCGGCGTGCTCTCGCTCAACAGGCGCAAGAACGTCGGGAGGCCGCCGCGCTCGACGAGATACCGGACGAACGAGAGCGCCATCGCGCTCGCGACCTCGCCCTCGGCTAGGCCGAGGGGCGGGAGGTCGAGCTCGCGCAGCTGCGGGTCGGGGTCGGGCGTCTCGGCGACGAACAGCCCGTAGCCCTCGAGCAGCGGCCCGAGATCGTCGGCCGCGGGCAACGCCGCGCCGAACAGCAGCGCGAGCGAACGTTCCGTGGGTTCGGGCGGCGACTCCGGCGAGACGACCATCCAGATCTCGCGCCGCTCGGCGTCGACGATCGTCCCGTTCGTGACGACGGCGCCCGGCTGCGCGGGGTCCGGGAACGGGTCGACGAGGCAGATCTGGGGCTTGACGCCCCACGGCTCCGAGCCGAACCCCTGCAACCGCTTCCGGGCGCGGCGCGCCGACGCCGCGACCCACGTCGCCGCGGCCGCGCCGGCCGTGTCCGGTCGGTAGCGGATGATCGCCGCGCCCGCGTCGGTCGTGGCGAGCTCGTCGAGCGCGGGACGCGAGGGCGGCGCCGCCTCCTGGGGTCGCGGGGCGGGTGGAGCCGCGGCGGCGCTCGCGGCGGGCGGTTCGGCCCCTTCGGCCGGCGCGGGCTCGGTCGGGACGGCGTCGGGTGTGACGCCGATGACCGCGAGATCGGTGCCGCCGATCCGGATGGTCGACCCGACCGCGACCGTCGTCGCACCCGCGATCCGCGCCGCGTCGACGAAGGTGCCGTTCGTGCTGCCGATGTCGGTGACGACGAGGCCGCCGTCGGTCACCTCGAGTTGCGCGTGGCGACGTGACACCTTGGGATCGTCGAGTACGACACCCCCACCCTCACGCCCGAACTCGAGCGTGCCGTCGACGGCAAGTTGGCGCGGCGCGTGTCCGGGCTCGCGGATCTCGATGCGAAAGCCGTTGGGCACGGGCCCGAACGTACCGCGTGTCCGCTCGCCTGTCCCGGGACGCGGGCGCGCGCCGGTCGACCGCGTTCGCCGATGTCAGTCGACGGGCTCGACCGTGTCGTCGGACTGCCGGCGTTCGAGCGGCTTGTCGCCGGGCGTGCCGCGCTGGTCGAGACGAGCGTCCGACTCGGCGAGGATCTGTTCCGCCTGCGCCGCCGGGTCGTCGCTCTCGGCCTCTTGCTCCTCGGGAAGGAGGGCGTCGGCGCGGCCGCGCACACGCTTGTCGTCGGGTTCGTCACGATCGCCGGGCATGCCCGTCGATCTACCCCGTGCGGCGGCCGGCAAAGCCTGTGCGGGTCAGACGATCGGGTGGATCACCGTTACGACCTCAGCGCGATGCCAACGGCGGCGTGGTGCGGTAGATCCAGTCGGGGTCGAGCGAGCGGTGGCCCACCGCAGTGACGGTGTCGAGCCGGGACAGGTCGGCCGCCGACAGCTGCACGGCGAGTGCGCCGAGGTTCTCGTCGAGGTGCGGGATGCGTTTGGTGCCGGGGATCGGCACCACGTCGTCGCCCTGCGCGAGCACCCAGGCGAGCGCGACCTGGCCGGGTGTGGCGCCGTGCGCGGCCGCGACCTCGCGCACGACCTCGACCGACGCGAGGTTCGCGTCGAACGCGTCCGTCGGAGAAACGCGGCTGCGTGCGGCGCAGGTCGCGTTCGCCGAGGTCGTCGACGGTGTTGATGCGCCCGGTCAGGAAGCCGCGTCCGAGGGGGCTGAACGGAACGATGCCGATGCCGAGCTCACGGCACGCGGGTACCACCTCGTCTTCGATGTCGCGGCTCCACAGCGACCATTCGCTCTGCAGCGCCGTGATCGGGTGCACCGCGGCCGCCCGTCGGATCGTGTCGACCGACGCCTCCGAGAGGCCGAGGTACCGCACCTTGCCCTCCGCCACGAGCTCTGCCATCGCGCCGACGGTCTCCTCGATCGGGACGTTCAGGTCGGCGCGGTGTTGGTAGTAGATGTCGATGTAGTCGGTGCCGAGGCGGGTGAGCGATCCCTCGACGGACGAGCGCACGTATTCGGGGTCGCCGCGTACGACGCCGGGCTTGCCGTTGCGGGCGGGCGCGATGATGCCGAACTTCGTCGCGACCACGACGTCGGCGCGACGGCCGGCGATGGCCTTGCCGACGGCCTCCTCGCTGATGTGCGGCCCGTAGATGTCGGCGGTATCGAGCATCGTCGCACCCTGGTCGACCGCGTGGAGGATGACCTCGGTGGGGTCGACACCTTCGTGCTCGCCGTACGTGGGGCTGAAGCTCATGCAGCCGAGGCCGATGGCACCGACCGACAGACGGTCGGCTCCGAGGGTTCGGGTGGAGATGGTCATGAATTCCTCGCGGTCGCGCGGTCCGGTCCGTCGGAAGGTACCGGACCCGCGCACCCCGTTCGGCCCCCGCCACTCCACCGACACACACTCCACCAGCACGCACTCCACCAACAGTTGTCGGAGTTTTCAGCTCGATGCGCCGAGAACTCCGACAACTGTTGGTGGAGTTCAGAGGTCGTCGAGCCGCGCCGCGAGCTCGCCGCCGAGACGTTGCGTGAAGGCGACCGGGTCGCGGCTCGGCACGAAGATCACCTTGTCGATCCCGGCCTTGGCCGCGACGGCCATCTCCTCGACGACACCGTCGACGTCGGACGGGTCGCGGCGCGACAGCATCGTCTTCGTGATCGCGGCGTAGTCGCGGCCCTCGGCGTCGCAGTGGCGGGCCAGGACGTCGAGCTTGTGCGCGATCTCGTCGGGGCCCGACGCGAAGAGGTTGCACGCGTCGGCGTACTTCGCGACGAGCCGCAGCGTCTTGCGCTCGCCGCTGCCGCCGATGAGCACAGGCGGGCGCGGCGCGCTGATCGGATGCGGATTGCAGATGGTCTCCCGCAAGCGGAAGTGCCTGCTCGTGAAGGGACCGTCGTCGTCGCTCCACATCTGGAAGCAGACCTGCAGCGTCTCTTCGAGGATCTCGAAGCGTTCGGCCGTCGGCGGGAACGGCACACCGAGGCCTTCGTGCTCGCGCTGGTACCACGCCGCGCCAATGCCGAGCTGGCCGCGCCCACCCGACAGCACGTCGAGCGTCGCGACGGTCTTGGCGAGCAGGCCCGGGTGGCGGTAGGTGACGCCGGTGACGAGCAGCCCGAGCCGGATCGTCTCGGTGTGCGCGGCGAGGAACCCGAGGGTCGTGTAGCCCTCCATCATCGGCTCGGTCGCGGGTGCGAGCGCCTCCATCTGGAACCAGTGGTCCATGACGCTGATGTCGGTGAGCCCGGCGTCTTCGGCCGCCTCGCCGATACGCGCAAGCGTCGGTCCGATCGACGCCGCGCCTCCGGCCCAGTCCCAGGTGACGATGTGCAGTCCGATCTTCACGCGATGCTCCCTCGGTACCGGTCGATCTTGAAATTGATGGCGCCCAGGCAGTCGTTGAGGTGCTCAAGGTCGTGCAGCACGTGGCGCCGGTGCTCCTCGAGCAGCGCGAGGCGCGCGGGCTCGGTGCTCGGTCCCATCCGCACGAGCCGGACGTACTCCTGCATGCGCGTGATGGGCATGCCGGTCGAGCGCAGCTTGCGCAGGAAGTTGACCCGGGCGAGGTCGGCGTCGCTGTAGACGCGGCGCCCGCCGTCGTCGCGCCCGACGGGGTCGATGAGGCCGATGCGCTCGTAGTAACGGAGGGTGTGGGGCGAGACGCCGGTGCGTTTGCCCGCGGCGGCGATCGAGAGGCTGGCCATGGCTCGACGGTAGGACTTCGAGTGTGCTCGAAGTCAACCCTTCGCGCGGGCACGCGCCGTGCGTTCGCCGACGTAGGCCGCGAGGTGCTCGCCGGTGAGGGTCGATCGGGCGGCGACGAGGTCGGCGGGTGGGCCGTCGAAGACGATCCGGCCGCCGTCGTGGCCGGCGCCGGGGCCGAGGTCGATGATCCAGTCGGCGTGCGCCATGACCGCCTGGTGGTGCTCGACGACGATGACCGACTTGCCGGAGTCGACGAGCCGGTCGAGCAGCCCGAGCAGCTGCGCGACGTCGGCGAGGTGGAGCCCGGCGGTCGGCTCGTCGAGGACGTAGACGCCGCCGTTGTCGCCGAGGTGGGTGGCCAGCTTGAGCCGCTGGCGCTCGCCGCCCGACAGCGTGGGGAGCGGTTGGCCGAGGCTGAGGTAGCCGAGCCCGACGTCGGCGAGCCGTTCCAGGACGGCGTGCGCGGCCGGTGTGTGCGCTTCGCCCGCGCCGAAGAACTCCGTGGCCTCCGTCACCGACATCGCGAGCACCTCGGTGATGTCGCGGCCGCCGAGATGGTGGTCGAGCACCGACGCCTCGAACCGTTTTCCGTCGCACACCTCGCAGGTGGTGGCGACGCCGGCCATCATCGCCAGGTCGGTGTAGACGACACCGGCGCCGTTGCAGTTGGGGCAGGCACCTTCGGAGTTGGCGCTGAAGAGCGCCGGCTTCACGCCGTTGGCCTTGGCGAACGCCTTGCGGATCGGGTCGAGCAGTCCGGTGTACGTCGCCGGGTTGCTCCGGCGCGAGCCGCGGATCGTGACCTGGTCGATCGACACCACGTCGGCGCCGGCCGGGATCGACCCGTGCACGAGCGAGCTCTTACCCGAGCCGGAGACGCCGGTGACGACGACGAGCACTCCGAGCGGGATGTCGACGTCGATGTCGCGCAGGTTGTGCGTCGTGGCCCCGCGGATCGGAAGCGCGCCGGTCGGAGTACGCACCGTCTCCTTGAGCGCGGCCCGGTCGTCGAGATGGCGGCCGGTGAGGGTATCGGTCGCGCGCAGTTCCTCGACCGTGCCCTCGAAGCAGACGGTGCCGCCCGCGGTTCCGGCGCCGGGACCCAGGTCGACGACGTGGTCGGCGATGGCGATCGTCTCCGGTTTGTGCTCGACGACCAGCACGGTGTTGCCCTTGTCGCGCAGCCGCAGCAGGAGGTCGTTCATCCGCTCGATGTCGTGCGGGTGCAGCCCGACCGTCGGCTCGTCGAACACGTAGGTGACGTCGGTGAGCGCGGAGCCGAGGTGGCCGACCATCTTCACGCGCTGCGCCTCGCCGCCCGACAGCGTGCCCGACGGCCGGTCCAGCGCGAGGTAGCCCAGCCCGATCTCCGCGAACGAGTCGAGTGTCTGCGACAGCGCGGCCAGCAGCGGCGCCACCGAGGGCTCGTCGAGGGCGCGGACCCACTCGGCCAGGTCGCTGATCTGCATCGCGCACACGTCGGCGATATTGATCCGCTTGATCTTCGACGACCGCGCGGTCTCGTTGAGCCGGCTTCCGCCGCAGTCGGGACACGCGGTGAAGGTGACCGCGCGCTCCACGAACGCGCGGACATGCGGCTGCATCGAGTCGACGTCCTTGGACAGGAACGACCCCTGGATCTTCGGGATCAGACCCTCGTACGTCAGGTTGACGTTGTCGACCTTGATCCGGGTCGGCTCCTTGTGGAGCAGGTCGTCGAGCTCCCTCTTGGTGTACTTGCGGATCGGCTTGTCGGGGTCGAAGAAGCCACAACCGCGGAAGATGCGGCCGTACCAGCCGTCCATGCTGTAGCCGGGGATCGTGAGCGCGCCCTCGTTGAGCGACTTGGTGTCGTCGTACAACTGCGACCGGTCGAAGTCGGTCACCGAGCCGGTGCCCTCGCAGCGCGGGCACATACCGCCGGTCCGCGTGAACGCGCGCTTCTCCCTGACTTTCTTACCGCCCTTCTCGAACGTCACCGCTCCGGCCCCGCTGATCGTCGCGGTGTTGAACGAGAACGCCTGGGGCGAGCCGATGTGCGGCTTGCCGAGCCGGCTGAAGAGGATGCGCAGCATCGCGTTGGCGTCGGTGGCGGTACCGACGGTGGAGCGGACGTTGGCGCCCATCCGCTCCTGGTCGACGACGATCGCGGTCGTCAGCCCTTCGATGACGTCGACCTCCGGCCGCGCCAGCGTCGGCATGAAGCCCTGCACGAACGCGCTGTAGGTCTCGTTGATCAGGCGCTGCGACTCTGCGGCGATCGTGCCGAACACGAGCGAGCTCTTGCCCGAGCCGGAGATGCCGGTGAACACGGTCAGCCGGCGCTTCGGGATCTCGACGCCGACGTCTTTCAGGTTGTTGACGCGCGCGCCGTGGACGCGGATCACGTCGTGTCCGTCGGGGGTGAGCGGCTGGATGCTCATGCGGCTTCGGCCTCCGGTGCTCGATCAGCGCGAGCGGACGTCTTCCCGAATGCCCCGCGCCGGAGGATCTGCGTGCGGGCAGCGCTCATCAGGCGGTCCAGCGGCGGTGTTCGGGCAGCGCGACGTCGCCGTAGCCGTTACAGCGCACCTCGGTCGGTTGCAGCTCGAACAGCACGTAGTGGTCGTCGGGTTCGTAGCTCGCGGCGGCGGCGACCGTCGCGCGCACGGCCGTGTCTTCCACCGGGCGACCGGTGCCGCTCACCGACGCCTCGCCGCCGGCGCCCTCGTTGTCGGGCACGCCGTTGTGGAGGGCGAACCACCCGCGCTCGCGCAGGTCGGCGCCCTTCGGCGATGCCGGCTCCATGAACACGTAGAGGCCGCCGGCGGTGACGATCGGCGTGACCGGGTGGACCCGCGGCGCGCCGCTCGCCCGCACGGTCGCCAGGTACGACGGGGCCGCCCGCAGCCGTTCCGCGACGAACGCGGCCAGCTCCGGTTCGGTCTCGGCGAACGCGGCCCAGGTCGTCATCGGCCCATTGTGCAGGAGACCGATCCGAAGACGGTCAGGCCTGCGCGATGCGGACGAGGTTGCCCGAGGGGTCGCGGAATGCGCAGTCGCGCGCGCCCCACGGCTGCGACACCGGCTCCTGCAGCACCTCGGCGCCCGACGCCCGGACCTTCTCGAACGTCGTGTCGAGGTCGTCGGAGCTGAAGATCGCGGCCTGCAGGGACCCCTTGGTCACGAGTGACAGGAGGGCGTCGCCCTCGACCTGCGAACGACCGCCGTGGGGCTGGAACAAGACGATGCCGACGTCCTGCCCCGGCGCGCCGACGGTGACCCAGCGGAAGCCGTCGGACGCGACGTCGTTGCGGACCTCGAGGCCGAGCGCGTCGCGGTAGAAGCCGAGCGCGGCGTCGGGGTCGTGGACGGGGATGAACATGGTGGAGACGGTGACTGTCATGCGACGACTGTAAGAGCACGGACCCGGCCGGTGCTTCTCCGATCCTGCTCGGTCAGACCGTGATCGCGTGACGCCGCGGCCGCGTCGCGATCATGCTCACGCACGCCGGAACGACCTCGAGGTCGCGGTGATCGCGCGCTCGGTACTGCGACGGCGTCGCGCCGACGATCTCGGTGAAGCGCGAGCTGAACGAGCCGAGCGACGTGCAACCGACGGCGACGCAGGTGTCGGTGACCGACATCCCCTGCCGCAGCAGCGCCTGCGCGCGCTCGATGCGACGTGTCATCAGATAGGAGTAGGGCGTCTCGCCGTACGCGGCGCGGAACTTGCGCGAGAAGTGCGAGGGCGACATGAGCGCGGCCCGGGCCAGAGCCGGGACGTCGAGGGGCTCTGCATACTCGCGGTCGACGAGGTCGCGCGCCCGGCGCAGGTGCACGAGGTCGGCGAGCTCCTCCGGCGTCATACCGCGACGGTACTCAATGCCGCTTGAGCGCCGCGGCCGGGTCGACGTAGGTCTTGATCTCGACCACGTTCCCGCTCGGGTCGAAGAGCTTGGTCTTCGTCTGCGCTTGTGGCGTGCCGGCGTGGTCGGTCGAGACCGGGCTCGCGAACACGACCCCGCGCGCTTGCGCGCGGACCACCAGAGCATCCATCTCGCGCGCGCCGACGGTCACGCCGAAGTGGCGGACGTCGCCGGGCACGGCTTCGTGCACCTGTTCCGGCACGCCGTGCAGCGTCACCTGCATCCCGAAGAACCACACGTCGGCGAAATCGTCCCGGACCCGGCCGAGCGCGCACCCGAGCACCTCGACGTAGAAGTCGACACTCTCCGCGATGTCACGCACCGGCAGGGAGAGGTGCAGGATCGGATCCATACTCGGATCCTAAGAACTGGTTGCATGATGCGCTCCGGGAATTCCGGATCGCGGACAGTTGGGGGAGATGACACCGCTACAGCTCGTGTTCGCCGGCGGCGCCGGGTTCGCGGCGGGCGCCGTGAACGCGCTGGCCGGCGGCGGGACGCTCATCTCGTTCCCGGTCCTGGTCGCGCTCGGTCTGCCGCCCGTCTCCGCGAACGTCACCAACACAGTCGCGCTCAGCCCCGGCTACCTCGGCGGCGCGCTGGCCCAGCGCCGCGCGCTCTCGGGTCAGGCGCATCGCGTGCGCAGGCTCGTGGTCGCGGCCGCCGCGGGCGGATTGGCCGGATCCGTGCTCCTGCTCGTCACGAGCGACGACACGTTCCGCGTCCTCGTCCCGATCCTGTTGCTCGTCGCGACCGCGTTGCTCGCGTTGCAGGACCGCATCCGGGTGGCGCTCGGCATCGGCAAGCAGGTCGACGCGACGCCGCACGCCGACCCGCCGCGCTCGTCGTCCCGGTCGCGATCGTGTCGGTGTACGGCGGCTATTTCGGTGCGGGCCTCGGGATCATGATGCTCGCCGTGCTCGGGATCATGTTGCACGAGCCGCTCGCTCGGCTGAACGCGCTCAAGCAGGTGCTCGCGCTCGTGATCAACGCGACCGCGGCCGTCTTCTTCCTCTTCTCCGGGCGCGTGTACTGGGTCGTCGCGCTCGTGATGGCGGTCAGCAGCATGGTGGGCGGTGCAACCGGCGGCCGGATGGCCGGTGCGATCGCGCCGGCGCGCCTCCGAGGGGTCGTGGTGCTCATCGGCCTCGCGGTCTCGGTGAGCTACGCCGCGAAGACGTGGCTCTGAGTCAGCCCTTCACGTACGACAGCTGCGCCGCGACCTTGCCGTCGAAACGCGCAGCCTTACGGCTGGCCCCGGGTTGGCGCTCGGGTGGCGCTCGGGTGGCGCTCGTAGTGCGTAGCGTGAGCCGGTGGGCTTCGCGACCGGGCAGCAGGTGACGTGGCGGGCCGATCCGCACGCCGTGCTCGACGCGGCCGTCACCGCGATGGGCGGCGAGCAGCGCCGCGGCCAGCACGACCTCACCGCGGCGGTGGCCGACGCGATGGAACACGGTCACCACCTGCTGGCGGAGGCCCCGACCGGTTCGGGTAAGAGCCTCGCCTATCTCGTGCCGGCGGTGGCGTCCGGACTGAAGGTCGTGGTCGCGACGTCGACGATCGCGCTGCAGACCCAGCTGACCGGCAAGGATCTCCCCGCGCTGCAGGCGCACGGCGGCGTCGCCTTCTCGTTCGCGCTGTTGAAGGGGCGCTCGAACTATCTGTGCCGGGCGAAGCTGCACGCCGCGGCCGAGCCCGACGCGCTGTTCGAGCTTCCCGTCGGCCGCGACTTCGGGAACCAGCTCGAACGCCTCCGTGGCTTCGCCGAGCGATCCGCCACCGGCGACCGTTCCGAGCTCGACCTCGAGGTGAACGACGCCGCGTGGAAGGCGGTGACGTGCAGCGGGGCGGAGTGTCCCGGCAGGGCGGAGTGCCGCGACGGCGAGACGTGCTTCGCGGAAGCCGCGCGTGAGCGGGCGCAGGGTGCTTCGATCCTCGTCGTCAACCACGCGCTGTACTGCGCGCACCTGGCGTCGGAGCGCCGCGTGCTCCCCGACCACGACGTCGTGATCCTCGACGAGGCCCACGCGTTCGCGGAGAACGCGACGAACACGTTCGCGGGCGACATGACCGCGGATGCCGTCATCCGCCTGAGCGGGATGCTCGCGCGCGGGCGCCGACACGAAGAAGATCAACCACTTGAGCGAGGCCGGGCGAGCGCTGTCGGCCGCGATCGAGGCGCGCGACGGCACGATGCACATCGGTCACGACGAGGAGCTCGACCAGGCGCTCTTGCTGTGCGCGGAGCGGCTCGCGAGCGCGAGCGCGAAGGTGGCGAGCGTCGGGACCGAGTACGCCAAGCGCACGTCCCGGCTCGCGATCGGGCGCCTCGACGTGTTGCGGCGGCTCGCCGCGCCCGACGCGAACGACGTCGTCTGGATCGAGCGGGTCGGCCGCTCGCGCCGCCTGCGCATCGCGCCGGTCGCGGCGGGCGAGACGATCGCGCGCGCCCTGCTGCAGTGGCACCCGGTCGTGGCGGTGTCGGCGACGATGGGCGGCGAGGTGCCGTTCCCCGCGGTCGCGGCCCGCATGGGGTTCGAGCCCGACACCGAAGCGGGCTCGTGGGGCGAGCCCGACGACGACGGTCGCCGCACGTCGAACGCGGGCCGCGGGTACGTCGCGATCCGAACGCCGTCGTCGTTCGACTGGAAGAACCAAGGTGTCCTCTACGTCGGCAAGGACCTTCCCGACCCGTCCCGGGCCCGCGAGTCGTGGATGGACCGCTCCGCCGATCGGCTGTGCGAGCTGGTCAACGCCGCGGGCGGGCGCGCGCTGGTGTTGTGCACGTCGCACGCCAACGTCGAGCGCTTCGCGGCGGTGCTCCGCGAGCGCACCACCCACACGATCCTCGCCCAGGGCGACCGCGACTCCGGCCGCCTCACCGCCGACTTCGTCGAGGACGAGACGTCGGTGCTCGTCGGTACCCGATCGTTCTGGGCCGGCATCGACGCCGCCGGCGCCGCGTGCGTCCTCGTCGTCATCGACCGGATCCCGTTCCCCGTCCCCGACGAACCGCTGCACGCGGCCGCGCCGCGCCCGCGCCCACGAACGCGGCCTCGACGCGTTCGTCGCGGTCGACCTCCCCGCGGCCGCGTTGGTGCTCGCGCAGGGCGCCGGCCGCCTGATCCGAACGAAGGACGACCGCGGGGTCGTCGCCGTCCTCGATCCGCGCCTGGCCAAGCAGTCGTACCGGGCCCAGCTGCTGGCGGCGATGCCGCCGCTGCGCCGGAGCATCGATCTCGCCGAGGCGTGCGCGTTCCTCGAAGAGGTCTCCGCGGCCGGCGACGCGGACCCCGCGCCACCCACCGGTCGCCACCTGCGGCTGGTGGCGAGCGCCGATCCCGCCGACCTGCGCGACGACCTCTCCAGCTTCACGATGCAGGGGATCCGCGACCTCGTGGCGTGCTGTGTGTGCGGCGCGCCGCGCGGCGAGCGTTGCCGCGACTCCAACGGCACGTCCGCGTACGTGCACGACGGCCGGGTGCGCGACGCGGTTGACGGGTGACATTCGCCTGCGTCACGTTGGGGGCCTGACGGACCGCGCGGGTCGGTCTCCGACGGCAGGCGGGAGCGCGAGATGATCGACGATGCCGTGACCAACGGTGCGCCGCTCGAGGTGACGAGGTCGATCCCGGTCCCGACCTCGGTGAGCGCGGAGGCCCAGCGTGCGCTGGCGGGCGGGGCCGACCTCATCGCCGCCTCGGCGAGTGCGCCGTACCCCGCGCTCGACGACCCCGCGGGCTGGCGGGCCTACATCGAGTTCGCCGACTCCATGCTGCTCGGGATGTTCGAGTCGCAGGCCGCGCAGTTCGCGGGAACGGTCGACACGATGCAGGTCGGCGACGTTCCCGTCTTCGACATCACGCCCGACCGCGTCGACTTCCCCGGCGTGGTGCAGCTCGACATCCACGGCGGCGCGCTGATCATGGGCGCGGGCGAGTGCTGCCGGGCGATGGCGACGCTCGCGGCGACCGGCACGCGCATGCACACCTGGTCGGTCGACTACCGCATGCCGCCCGACCACCCGTACCCGGCCGCGCTCGACGACTGCATCGCGGTCTACCGGGCCCTGCTCGAGGTCAGTCCCTCGGATCGCGTCGTGGTAAGCGGCGCGTCGGCCGGTGGCAACCTCGCGGCCGCGTTGCTGGTGCGCGCGCACGACGAAGGCCTCCCGCTCCCGGCCGCGCTGGTCCTGTTGTCGCCGGAGGTCGATCTCACCGAGTCGGGCGACTCGTTCTCGACGAACCTCGGCATCGACTCCGTGCTCACGCGCCGCCTCGCCGACGCGAACGCGTTGTACGCGGGCGATCACGACCTCGCGCACCCGTACCTGTCGCCGCTGTTCGGCGACGTCGCGTCGTTCCCGCCGACCTTCCTGCAGACGGGGACCCGCGACCTGTTCCTCTCGAACACGGTTCGCATGCACCGCGCGTTGCGCGCCGCGGGTGTCGATGCCGAACTGCACGTGTTCGAGGCCATGCCGCACGGCGGCTTCTGGGGCGCGCCCGAAGACCGGGAGATCACCGACGAGGTCCGCCGCTTCGTCGCGGCGCACGTCGCCGGGTAGCGGTCGCGGTCAGACGCCGGCGGTGTTCTGATCCAGCGCGCGGAGCAGGCGGGCGGCCCAGGCCCGGGCGCGATCCTCCTCGCCGGGCACGAGCGTGTCGGCCTTCGTCACGAAGAAGCTCTCGGGTTCGGCGATCAGCGTGGCGCCGTGGCGGCGGAGGTTGCGGGCGATCCCCTTCGACGCCCGGCCGGTGAGCGCGGCCGGCATCTCGACGCGGGTGTCGAAGGCCGCCGCGTTGGTGATGACCCACTTCGTCGCGGCGAACCAGTCGCGCAGTCCCGGGCCGGCGGCGGCGTCGTCGAGCACGAGCATCGAGCCCGCCTTCGCCGCCGCTTCGATCGCACCCTTGCGGGTGACGACCCGGCTCATGCCGTGCGCGTGGGTCGGGCCGCCGACGACGAGGAGGTCGGCGCGTGCTTCCAGTGCCGCGTCCGCGCCGGCCACCGGTACGACGACGACGTCACCGGCGGCTTGTAATCCGTCGCCGATCGCGCTGGCGATCAGATGCGTGTTGCCGTATTCCGACTCGTAGACAACGACGCTTCTCATGGCCCCTCCCTGTTCGTTCGGACGTGCCGACCGTAAGGCGTCGGGCGGACGCGGGATAGGGCGGAAAGTCCCTGATCGGCGGGAGCGAGACGGACCAGGTCCGGCCGCGATGATCGTGAAGACGCGTCGGGCCGGATTCTCGGGCCGAAGAATCCCGCCCGCGCGTATTGAACGACCCGAGAATCGTGGCGCGGCGCGGCGGTGCGCGTCACCACACTCGATCGCGGTGGAGTCGGTGTCGGCCGGGCGGTGTGGTGGTGCCGGCTCGGTGACCACGAGCCCGCCGCGATCGGTGAGCTCGACGACCCCGGCGGCGCTCGCTAGCCGCACACCACGGAAACGGGGTGGGGGCCGCACAGGGGCGACGGTCCGCGGGGCGACGGTCGCATGGACAGCACGTCGTGTCCGGGATCGAAGCGCAGCGTGATCGGGCCGACCGGGAGACCGGCCGGATCCGTCGACGTGAGCACGCGCCCGGACGCGGTCGTGCGGTCGATGTCGGTGAAGATCCCGGTCGCGGTACCGCCGTCGACGATCTCGCCGCCGCGGAACGTGTCGCACGGGGGCGGGTCCTCACCGCAGACGGCGTACGTGCGCCACGTGATCCGCGCGTGACCGGCGCGGTCGACCGTCAGGCCGAGCGTGTGCGCGAACCATTTGCCCTCGAGCCATCCCGACGATGTGCGGGAAACCGTCCGCACCGACGTCGGGGTGTCGCCCCGAACCTCGATCGTGGGCCGCACTTCGAAGCAGGCGCCGACGGTGAGCGCGGCGGTGAGCACGACCACCGGCCACGTGTGGATCCGGATCACGTCACCATGACGCTCGGTGCGGGCGCGTGGTTCCAAGGAATTGGTTCGGCCTCACACCGTTCGGAGCGCGTCGGAGCGCGTCGGAGCGCGTCGGTGGGCGACGTGCGGGCCGCGCGGATCGCGGGGAGCAGGCCGGCGACCACTCCGATGACGAGCGCGACGGCGCTCCCGCCGCTCCACCGCCTCGTCGCCGCGGCGGGCAAGATGGGTGCGTGCCGAACGAAGACCGTGACGAGGAGACGCCGACGACCGGGTGGTACCCCGACCCGTGGCGACTGGCGGAGTTCCGCTGGTTCGACGGCACGCAATGGACGGGATCGGTCACGACGGTCGCGCCGCACTCGACCCCGTTCCTCACGTGGCCGGCGCGGCGGCGTCAGTGGCTCGCGCTCGGCCTTGCCGCGTTGGTGGGCCTGGCGATCTGGATCCCGACGGCTGCGATGCAACTCCGAGAATCGCACGACCGGTCGCATCCGTCGGAGTTCTCGGGCTGGTACCTGCCGCTGATGGTGCTCGCGGCGGTCGCGCTCGGTGCCGCGTTCGATCGCAGCTCGTTCTACGTGGCGTTCGGGCTGGTCGCGCCGCAGTTCCTCCTCGCGCCGTGGACGACGCCTCGTGGGGACAACGACGGGCTCTGGGCGTTGATCTTCCCGTTCCTCGTCGCGCTCCTGTTCGGGCTCTTCCTCCTCGCGGGACTCGCCGACATGGGGGCACATCGCCTCCACGCGCGACACGGTCCATGACGGCCGCGGCGACGACCCGCGACGAGTTGCTCGACTCGGCCGCGAAGCTCCTCGCCGCGCGCGGCATCGAGGAGTTCGTTCGGCGCAAGCGCGTGTACTTCGCGCCCTGTCCGCTCAGGCGGGTGGCGCGAACAACGGCCGCGTGACGAGGACCATCGTGTCGCGCAGCCCCGCGTCGCGGTGCACCAGTGCGGCCGTGTAGTCGGGATCGACGATCATGTCGAGGAACGCGTCGGTGTCGGCGTACTCCATGATCGCGACCTGGTCCCACGCCGACTGTGCGCCGATGAGGACCTGCGCGACGTCGTTGTAGAGGGCGAGGCGCCCACCCCGCCGGTTGACGTGCTCGAGCGCGATCAGCCCGTAGCGGCCGTACGCGTCGGCGCCGCTCAGGCCCGCACCCGCGAGCTCGTGACCCTCCGGGTACCGGGCCCGGTCGTGATATGCGAGCAGGTTCACGAACTGCAACGGCCCCGGCCGATCGGCGGTGATCAACGCCCGGAGCTGTTGCGTGCCGGGGTTCAGCCCGCCCAGCCCGTGCCGTTCGAGCTCGTGCACCAGCGCGTCGACCTCGGCGTCGGTACGCGCGCTCACACCCATCCGCCCGCGTACGCGACGAACTGTCCCGTCGTGAAGCCGCTCGTGCCGTCGATAAACGGCATGCAGAACGCGGCGAACTCGTCGAGCGTCCCGAGGCGGCGCATGGGCACCTGCGCCTCGACCTTCACGCGCGACTCCGCGTCGGTGACGCCGTTCGCGCGCAGGAACTCGGGGAAATCCATGAAGTTCGTGCCGACGACGTTGACCTGCACGCCGGTGCGCGCCACTTCGGCCGCAACGTTCCGGGCGAGCATCGTCGCGCCCGCGCGCGCCGCGGAGTAGAGGGGCGCGCCCGGTGTGGTGCGGGCTCCGGCCGCGCTGGTCATGAGGAGCACCTGGCCGCCGCCCTGTTCGACCATCACCGGGACCACGGCCCGGAGGAAGTGGTACGGAGCCTCGAGACAGCCCTTCACGACCGCGTGCAGGTCGTCGACGCTCGATTGCAGGAATCGCCCGGTGACGACCCGCCCCGAGGCCGCGGTGGCGGAGTCGATGCGCCCGAAGCGCCCGAGTGCGGCCGCGACGAGCCGTTCCGACGATTCGGGTTTGCCGATGTCGCGCGCGCCGGCGACCACCTCGACCGCCGCTCCCGTCGCGGTGAGCTCGTCGACGAGCTCCGGCGGCGCGTCACCGAGCACGAGATCGTGGTCTCTCGCCGCGAGCTTCCGGGCGATGTGGGGACCGGCATAGAACGAGGCGTCGGTGACGAGCGCGACGCGCCGGCGGGGATCGCTCACGATGATTCCTCCGGATCGATCTCGGCGGGCCCGAGCCGGCGCAGACGGGCGCGGAACCCGACGTAGTGCCACACCATGTCGGCGCCCGCGCGGGCGCGCGTGACCTCGATCGGAAGGCCGACCGGTCGCAGCACGTGCACCCCCGACTCGTACGACGCGACGACGGTGATGGGTGTCTGCTTGTCGAACTCGGCGACATCGTGCACGCCATGTTCCTCGGTCCCGTCGCAGCGCATGTCGTGCACGACCCCGCCCGCGGTGACGACCATCCGGTCACCGCACTGTTCGATGCGCTGGCGATGGCCGAGGGCCGGATGATCGGCGACGATCTCGTCGCCCACGCGTACCTCGACGACCTGCCACATCCCGCGCAGGTCGGGCCCGCCGGCGACGATCGGCGTGGTGCAACCGGAGAGGATCGGCGCCGGGAACGCGTCGCCGTATCCGCCGGGCGGCGTATGCGCGACGGCGATGTCGTCGACCGAGGTCGCGGGTCGGGCGGGCATTGCGCGGGAACCTATCTTCTGACACAATGCGTGTCAATTGCTGCGCGAACGGGGACGCGCCGAACGGGGAAGCAGGATGACGTCGGAACCGATCACCGTGGGAGACGACGTCGACGGCCGGACCGCGCGCCGCGACCGGAACCGCGTCGCCGTGCTCGACGCGGTGCTCGAGCTGTTCGCGGAAGGCAACTTGACGCCTTCGCCCGACGACGTCGCACAGCGATCGGGACTCTCGCTGCGGTCGGTGTACCGGTACGTCGCCGACGCCGACGACCTGATCCGCGCCGCGATCGCGCGGCACACTGAGCGGATCGCGCCACTTCTCGTCATCCCCGATCTGGGCGAGGGGTCGTTCGATCGGCGCCTCGCCGTCTTCGTCGACGGACGTCTGCGCGCGTACGAGGCGATGGCGGCGACGGCGCGCGCCGCGCGCCTGCGCGCGCCGACCAACGCACTCATGCGTGACCAGCTCGACAGCCGGCGCCGGGTGATGCGATCGCAGCTCGAGCAGCAGTTCGCGCGGGAGCTCGACCGCCTCGCACCCGCCGCGCGCCGCGCGGTGTCGGCCGCGGCCGACCTGCTGACGCAGATCGAGACGATCGACCTGTACCGCCACGACTGCCGCGCCACGCCGAAGGAGACCCGCGAGATGCTGGAGACCGGTTTGCGTACCCTGCTCACGCGGAGACCCTGATGGGAACCGTCCGGCGCCAGGTTCGGATCGCGCGGTCCGCCGACGACGTGTGGGCGGTCGTCGGTGATCCGACCACGATCGCGCAGTGGTTCCCGGGCATCGTCGCGGCCGAAGTCGACGGCACGGCGCGCGTCATCACGACCGCTTCGGGCATACCGATGCCCGAGGAGATCGTCACGAACGACGCGATCCAGCGGCGCTTCCAGTACCGGCTCACGGGCGGCATCGTGCGCAACCATCTCGGCACCATCGACGTGTTCGACCTCGGCGACGGCTCGAGCCTCGTCGCCTACGCCACCGACGGCGAACCCGACCCGATGGCGCTCATGATCGGCGGCGCGACCGGGAACGCGCTGCGGGAGCTCAAGCGTCAGCTCGAGCCTCAGGTCGAGCACCCCGATTCCCCGGAGAGGTAGGCGAGGTCATGGGCCGCAAGATCCTGTTCGTCACCACCGACCAGCAGCGCTACGACACGCTCGGTTGCAACGGCGGCACGCTCGCTCGGACCCCTGTGGTCGACGCGCTCGCCGCGGCGGGCATCCGCTACGAGCGCGCGGTGCCGCAGTCGGTCGTGTGCATGCCGTCGCGTTCGACGATCATCACGGGCCAGCACCCGAGCACGCACGGTGTGTGGATGAACGGCGTGCCGCTCCCGGTCGACGCGCCGTCGGTCGCCGCCGACCTCCGGCGCCACGGCTACCGGACCGCGCTGATCGGCAAGGCGCACTTCGAGCCGTTCATGGACCCGTTCGGTCGCTTCGTCGAGAACTCGGTCGCGCGCTCGGGCGAGGAGACGCTGCCGAGTCGCCGGGCCGACGGCACGATCGGGCCGCACCGCGGCTTCGATCACCTCGAATTCGCGACCCACGGCGCGGTCGGGATGCTGCACTACGCGCAGTGGATCATGACGAACCACCCCGAGGCGATCGGCATGTACTACTCGGCGATCGACGCGGCCTTCAACGTCAACGCGGCGGGCGGCGGCGCGACCGACGCGCCGCAGGTGAAGGACAACCCGATCCCGCGCGACTGGTACCACACCGACTGGGTCGCGGATCGCACGATCGCGTGGCTCGACGCGCTCGCGGCCGACGACGACTGGTTCTGCTGGATGAGCTTCCCCGATCCGCATCATCCGTGGGATCCGCCCGAGTCCGAGATGCACCGAGTCGACTGGCGCGACGTGCCGCTGCCGGCCGGCTACCCGACCGACCGGGCGCGCCGCGAGGAGATCCTCGACGCGAAGCCGCGTCACTGGCGGCGCTGGTACGACGGCACGCTCGTGTCGAACTACGAAGCGCCCAAGGAGTGGGTGCCGGCGACCATGACCGACGAGCAGGTGCGCGAGGTGAACGCGCGCAACGCGGTCGAGTGCGAGCTGATCGACGAGGCGCTCGGCCGCGTGCTCGCCGCGATCGCGCGCCGGGGCTGGACCGACGACGTCGACGTGATCTTCACCACCGACCACGGCGAGCTGCAGGGCGACTTCGGACTCTTGTTCAAAGGGCCGTACCACGTCGACGCGCTGATGCGGCTGCCGCTCGTGTGGCGCCCCGCGCCCTCGGCCGGGATCGCGGCCGCGACCGTGACTCGTCCCGTCGGTCTGGTCGACCTCGCCCCGACGTTCTGCGCGATCGCGGGCGTGCCGCCCGCGGCGACGATGCAGGGGCACGCGCTGCCGGTCGACGACACCGATGCGGGCGCGCGGGGGTTCGAACGGGTCCTCACCGAGTGGGACAGCGAGCTCTTCGGCGTGGGCGTGCACCTGCGCACGATCACGCGCGACGGTTGGGTCTGCAGCGCGTACCGGCCGGGCTACGTGCACGACGGCACCGAGGGCGAGCTGTACGACCTCACGCGACGACCCGCTGCAACACCACAATCGCTGGGATGACCCGGCCGTCGCCGCGCTGCAGTCGGACCTCGTCGCCGACCTGCGCGACCACGCGCCCCCCGAGCACGTGCCGCACCTCGAGGTCGAGGCACCGGTGTGAGCGCCGTCGACGCGGGCTACTGGCGGTCACCGTGGCCGGGAGAGGACGGCGGACCGGCGCGGCGCCAGCTTCCCCGTACTGGAACCGGGCCCGCGCTCACGCCCGATCACGTCGAGGTGATGTCGCGCGAGGCGGTCGCGTCGACGATGGTCGTGCTGCGTGATCCCGGCGAGGTGTTCGTCCTGCGCCACACGTTGGGGCCGGCGACGATCGCCTGGGTCGAACGCGTCGATCCGGTCACGCTCGAGCCGGTGGCGCGCTCCGACGACCTCGCGGGCGGCCCGATGTGGCCGGGCGGCCTCGCCGCGCACGCCAACGGCTCGCTGCACGTCGTGTTCGGCAACCACGCGCACCGGCTCGGGCCCGACCTCTCGGTGCTCGCGTCGCGCGAGCTGCCGCGCCCGGTCCCGTACAACAGCTTCGTGGTCGTCCCCGACGGTCATCTCGTCACGAAGGACTTCGGGGGTCTGCTCCCGGGCCACGACCGCGCCGCGCACGACCCGCCGCCGACCGAGCTCCTCGTCCTCGATCCCGAGACGCTGGAGATCGCGGCATCGTGTTCGCTGCCCGAGCCGTCGATCGCTCGCCTGTCCGCCGACGGCGACGACGTCTACGTGGTGGGCACGTCGACGTTGTTCCGCGCCCGGTGGGACGGCACCCGCCTCTTGCTCGACGAGTCGTTCGCGGGCCGGTACCGCACCCTCGCCGGGCAGACCTACGGATGGGACGCGGTGCTCGCGCTCGGCGCCGCCTGGTTCCTCGACAACGGCGAAGGCAGCGAGCGGTACGCGGGGACACTGCGGGGCCAGGGCCTTTCGACCGCGCCGCTGCACCTCGTCCGCGTCGACCTCGCGACCGGTGCCACGACCCTCACCGAGATCTGCGGCCTCCCGAACGGTCTCGTCGTGAACCCTCCGGTCGTCGACGAGTCCCGCAGCATCGCGGTCGGTTACGACAGCGGCAACGGCGTGCTCGCCGCGTTCGACGTCGCAGCCGACGGCACCACATCGTTGCGATGGCGGCGCGAGCAGAACCATGCGTGTCACATGGTGCTGTTCGCCGACACGGGCGAGCTCGTCACGAACGACCACGACCAGGCGCGGATGGCCGACGCCATCGTCGTGCTCGATATCGAGAGCGGCGACGAGCGCGTGCGGGTCGACGCGGGAAGTGCCGTGCAGTCGGTGCTCTTCCCGGCCGCCGGCTTCGACCGCGACGTGTACTACTGCTCGTTCGCGGCCCTCGCCCGGGTCCCTTGACGTCGTACCGGACTTGACGTCGTACCGGACTTGACGTCGTACCGGAGCTGACCCGGTGGCGAGATGCCGACCGGCGCGCCATCGGCTGGCGCCGCGGGCTGCCGGGCGTGCAGCATCGCGGCGTGCCGAGCGACTACGTCCGCAGCCAGCCCGACTTCTTCGCGGTCGGGCCGGCGTCGGCCCCCGCGGCGATCGACATGGGCGCGGGGATCTGGTGCTCGCCCGGGATGTCGTCGTCGTATCTCGTCACCACGCCTGAGGCGGACGCGCGTATCGTCGTCAACACCGGCATGTGGTTCGAGGCTCGTACGCACCGCCGCAACTACGACGCAGTCACGACCGCGCCGACGCGCTACATCGTGCTCACCCAGAGCCACACCGACCACATCGGCGGCGTCGACACGTTCCGCGACGAGGGAACGGAGCTGATCGCGCAATCGAACATCGCGGTCTGCCAGGCCGACGACGAACGCATCCACGGGCTGCGCATCCGGCGCTCGCTCCCGTTCTTCGCCGACGTCATGGGCCAGCCCGGCTTCGCGCGTGGCGACGACGCGACCATCCCGGCGCACCCGAAGCCCGCGCACGCCGACATCACCTTCGACGACACGCACGAGCTCACCTGCGGCGGCCGGCGGCTGCAGTTGCTGAGCGTGCCCGGCGGCGAGACGATCGACTCGCTCGTCGTGTGGTTGCCCGACGACGGGGTCGCGCTGGTCGGCAACATGTTCTCGGCCCTCTTCGGTCACTTCCCGAATCTCGTCACGGTGCGCGGCGATCGCCTCCGCAGCGCGCCCGCGTTCGTCGCGTCGGTGCAGCGCGTCATCGACCTCGAGCCGGAGCTGCTGCTCCTCGGGCACCACGGTCCCGTGCGCGGCGCGGCGACGATTCGGGGCGAGTGCGAGCGGATTCGCGACGCGGTGCAGTACGTGCACGACGCCACGGTCGCGGCCATGAACGGCGGCCACGACGTGTGGACGGCGATGCGGGAGATCCGCCTGCCCGATGCGCTCGACTTGGGCGAGGGGTACGGACGCGTCGACTGGAGCGTGCGCGCGATCTGGGAGACGTACGCGGGTTGGTTCCACCAACACTCGACGCTCGACCTCTACGGCGCCGACCCGGAGCAGGGCGCGGGCGAGATCGTCGCGCTGGCCGGCGGTGCCGACGCCGTGGCCGAGCGCGCGGTCGCCCTCGCGGGCGACGATCCGCTGACCGCGATCCGCTTGTGCGAGCTCGTCCTCTCGGCCGACCGCGCCCACCGCGGCGCGCTCGACGCGTACCGGCGCGCGCACGAGCAACTGCTGGCCGAGCACGGCCACGCGAACTTCTGGCTCACCCGCTGGCTCGAAGGCGAGGTCCGCAGCGCGGCGAACCGGATCGACCGGCTCGGCGACTCGTGACCGCGCCGATCCGAATCGACGACCTCCGCGCGCCGCGTCTCGACGCCGCGCAGCGATCCGCGCTCGAGTACGTCGCCACGCTCGACATCCGCTTCGACGCCGACGACATGCTCGCGGGCGCGTGCGAGCGCGCGGGCTGCGACGACTTCGGCGACCCCGGGTTCCGCCCGCGGCTGGCGGCGACGATCGAGGCGGTCGAAGCCGACACCGGTCTGGGCCCGCTCGGGCGGCTCGCCATTCGCCAGCGGACGATGCGGTTGCTCACGTCGCGGCTACTGCTGGAAGACCTCGTCGGTCGCCGGCCCGACATCCTCGACATCGAGCTCACCGCACCCGTCATCGTGATCGGGCTGCCACGCTCGGGCACCACGCACCTCGTGAACCTCGTCGCGAGCGACGCACGCCTGCGCTCGCTCCCGTTCTGGGAGAGTCTCGAGCCGTGCCCGCGCCCGGGCGACGGGCCGGGCCGCGACGGCGTCGACCCGCGCTTCGCGCGCTGCCGGCGCGACTACGACGCGCAGATGGAGATGGTGCCGATGCTCCGGGCCATGCATCATCAGTACCCCACCGCGATCGAGGAGGAGATCGAGCTCCAAGACCTCGACTTCGCGTCGTACACGCTGGAGTGGCTCGCACGCGTGCCGGGCTGGCGCGATTTCTATCTGGCCCTCGACCAGCGACCGCACTACGCGTACCTGAAGAAGGTCCTCCAGGTGCTGACGTTCCTCCGCGGCCCGAACCGCTGGGTGTTGAAGTCACCGCAGCATCTCGAGCAGATCCCCGCGCTGCTGGCGACGTTCCCCGACGCGACGTTCGCGATCACGCACCGCGACCCGGTGTCGGTGATCCAGTCGGCGGTGACGATGCTCGCCTACGGCGACCGCATGCGCCGGACCTCGCCCGAACCCGAGGCGCTCGCGGGCTACTGGGTCGACCGGGTCGACCGGCTGCTGCAGGCGTGCGTGCGCGACCGCGAACTTCTGCCCGACGATCGCACGATCGACGTGCTGTTCCACGAGTTCATGCGCGACGACGTCGCGATGGTCGAGCGCATCTACGCGCGGAACGGTCTGCCGATGACGACGCGCGCGCGGCGAACTCGACGCGTTCATGCGGGAGAACCCGCGCGGCAAGCACGGCCGGCTCGTGTACGACCTGCGCGGCGACTTCGGGCTCGACCCCGACGCCGTGCGCAGCCGCTTCGGCTACTACTTCGCGCGCTTCCCCGTACTGGCGGAGACCGAATGAGCGACACCCTTCGGACCGCGATGGTCGGCTGCGGCGCGATCTCGCACTGGCATCTCGACGCGATCGAGCGCGCCGGCATACCGATGACGATCACCGCCGCAGTCGACCCCGACCCGGCGCAGGCGGGGAGCCTTGCGGCGCGCACGGGCGCCGACGCATTCGCCTCCCTCGCCGCGGCGCTCGACGACCGGCGGTTCGACGCCGCCCTCGTCGCCGTACCTCACCATCTGCACGAGGCGATCGCGACCGAGGCCCTGCAGGCGGGGCTGCACGTGCTCCTCGAGAAGCCGCTGGCCCCGACGCTCGACGCGTGCACGCGGATCCTCGGGACCGCCCGCGCGGCCGGGAGCGTGTTCATGGTCGCCGAGAACGCGCAGTACTGGCCCGAGGTCCTCACGGTCCGCGACCTGATCCGCGACGGCGCGATCGGCGATGTCGTCACCGCGCGCGCCGCAACGTTCTTCCCCGCGCTCGGCGACTTCTACGGCGGGGAGCGACCGTGGCGCTTCGACCGTGCCGCGGCCGGAGGCGGCGTGGTCGTCGACACCGGATCCCACTGGTTGCGGCCACTGCGCGTCTGGCTGGGTGAGGCCGACGAGGTCGTCGCCGCGCTCGGGTACCCCCACCCCGAGATGGAGGGTGAGTCGCTGTGCCGGGCGTTGATCCGGTTCGAGTCGGGCGTGGTCGCCGCGTTCGACGCGATGCTCACCACGGGCGCGATCGCGAACCAGCCGCTGTTCACCGTCACCGGCAGCCGGGGTGAGATCACGGTCGAGGGCTCGGGCTGGGTGAAGCTCTGGGACGGGAGCGACTGGAAGGGCACCAAGGTGGGCGAGCGCGGCGGCTACCTGCAGTCGTACGAGGGCGAGCTGGCCGACTTCGCGGCCGCGGTGCTGCGCGGCACGACACCGGTTGCCGCCGCGGAGTACGCAGTCGGCGAGCTCCGGCTCGCGCTCGCGATGTACCGATCGGCCGAGACCAAACAGTGGGAGAAGGTGGGCGCACCATGACCGGCGTCACCTTCGACTTCGCGGGCGCGCACGTGCTCGTGACCGGAGGCACGTCGGGCATCGGCCTCGCGATCGCCCACGCGTTCGGCGCGGCCGGCGCGCACGTCACGATCACGGGTACCCGGCCCGCGCCCGGCGACTATGAGGTCGAGCTCGGCCCGTTCGCGTATCGCCGCTGCCGCATGACCGAGCGCGCCGAGATCGAGGCAGTGGCGCGCGATCTCGCGCGCCTCGACGTGCTCGTCAACAACGCGGGCCAGAACCTGCCCGGCGGGCGCAGCGAGTACGAGCCCGACGTGTTCGAGGAGACGGTCGGGATCAACCTGTTCGGCGCGTACCGGCTCGCGCACGCCACCCACGATCTGCTCGCCGCAAGCGACCTCGACGGCGGCGCGAGCGTCGTGAGCACCGCGTCGATGGCGTCGTTCTTCGGGATCGAGATGGTCCCCGGTTACGGCGCGGCCAAGGCCGGTGTCGTGCAGCTCACGAAGACGCTGGCGGTGGCGTGGGCGCGCGACGGCATCCGTGTGAACGCGGTCGCGCCCGGCATCGTCGAGACCGGCATGACCCGGCCGATGCTGCCGTTCGAGCAACTCACCGCGCCCTTGCTCGCGCGGACCCCGATGGGCCGGTTCGCCGCGCCGGACGAGATCGCGCCGGCGGTGTTGTTCCTCGCGAGCCCGGCGGCGCGCTACGTGACCGGCCAGACCCTCGCGGTCGACGGCGGATTCTCGGTCGCGGGCTGAGCCGCGCTCACCGCCACGGCATGATCGACATCAGCATCGCGTCGGGGTCCTCGACGACCTCGGTGTAGAGCCCGAGCGCCTCCCAGGTGTCGAGATAGCAGAAGCGCAGGCTGGCGAACTGGCCGCCCATCAGCTTCGCGAACCCGCCGGTCGCGGCCGAGGCGACGGTCGCGTCGAGATCGTCGACGAGGAACCCGAGATGGTGCGCGCCCGGGCCGTTGGACGCGAGGAACTCGACGTGCAGCCCGGCGCCCCGGACCGGCCGGATCAGCTCGATCTGCACGTTGCCGCTGCGGGCGAAGCCGATCTCGAGCGCGCACGAGACGCGCTCGCCGCGGAGGTCGTAGTCGAGATCGGCCGCGGGCAGGTCGACGAATTCGCCACAACCGAGCGTCGCCTGCATCGTCTGCTGAGCCTGCTCGAGGTCGGACACGACGAACGCCTGCTGGAACAGACCGCCGCCGATGCTGCCCAGGAGGTCGCCGATGCCCGCCACGGCGGTCATTGTCGCACGGGGGGAACCGTCGGGCGCGTCGAGGGGGTCCCGAAGCGCACGCGCGGAGCACCTACGACCGGCCGGGCGAGGAGTGGGGCACCGGGTTCGAGTTCACGGCGAAGGGCTGCTGGCACCTACGGCTCGGGCGCGACGACGGCACGGTCGACATCCGCCTCGACGTCTGAGGCGGCACCTTCGGTCGCGCGCGCGGTCAGCACCAGCGCGATGACGAGCACGAACGCGCTCAGCGCCATCAGCGGGAGCGAGATGAAGCCGTACTCCCAGACGTAGCGCACGGTGCACGGCTCGGTGATCGTGCAGAACGACGAGTGCTGGCTCGGAAACGCCTGCAGCTGTGTGTGATAGATCCCGAAGCCCGCGCCGACGACGGCCTGCGGGACGACGTACCACCACACCCGCGTGTCGCGCCGGATCGCGGCGACGACGAGCGTGACGCTCAACGGGTACATCGCGATCCGCTGGAACCAGCACAGCTTGCACGGCACGAAGTGCGCGACCTCGGAGTAGTACAGGCTGCCGCACGTTGTCACGATCGCGACGAGCGCCGCGATCCACAGCGCCACCGACCCGACGTCCTCGAAGAGCACACCGAGCCGGGAGTCGGGCGCGCGCCGGTGCGCGACCGCGATCACGCACACGGTGACCGTCGCGGCCCAGCTCGCGACCGTCAACAGCGCGAAGAACTGTGACCACGACGATGTGCTCATGGCGAAGGGTCGAGGCCGGCGGTCAGCGCCGGCGTCGACTCCCGTGGCTCATGCGCCGAGCCTCGTCTGCAGGCTCCGGATCGCGGCGTTCGCACACGTGGCCGCGGGCTGGTCCCCGGTGAGCTTGCAGAGCGCGGCGGTCATGGCGTTCGCGGCGCCGACGACGCCCCGGCTGATCGGCGTCGTCGCGTCGGAGAGCGCGGTCGCGATCTCGTCGGCCGACCTGCCCTGGAGCACCGCCGGGTCGTAGGTGGCCCCGCTGATCAGGTACTTGCCGCCGAAGTCGATGAACGGGATCGCTCCGGCCGACGACGCCGCGACGTACGGCGGCGCGTCGTACGTGCTGACGAGCTGTTGCTGTTCCGCGGTGGGCGTTTCGAGCTTCTTGTAGTTGCCGTCGCTGCCGATCTCGTTCGTCTGCAGTTCCACGGCCTCGAACGCGAGATACGTGCTCGTGTACGTCGATCCGAAGAACGAGAACGTGTTCGTGCCGGGGAAGGTGTCGACCGTCGACGAATGGGTGACGGAGAGGCCGGAGAACGTTCCGAAGCGGGAGAGGGCGACGACGGTCGGCCATCGTTCGGCCGCGCAGAACGGGCAGTACTCGGCGCCGACGTACAGCACGCGCGGCTTCCCGTCGGCCGTCAGCGCGGGTGCGTTGATGCTCTTCGGGAGCGACGACGCGGTGCCCGCGCCGACACTCGTCACGACCGAGGCCGGCACCGACGTCGCCTTCGTCACCAGCGCGGCGGGTGCGGAGGACCGGACCGAATCGCTCTTCGAGCCGCTCCTCGCCGCGAAGCCCAGCGCGACACCGACGACCACGATGATCACGATCGCGATCCAGAGCACCCGCCCCGAGCGTTGCCGCCGGGCTCGCACCGCCGCCGCCTTGCTCGAGGTCCGTTTGGGTCGCGGCCCGGTCGCGGACTGTTTTGCCATCAGGAGACGCCTTCGGTCGTGGAACTCATCGGCACGTCAGCTCGTCGCCGAGCGGCCCCGGGGCAGGATACGGGGCGACGACCTCACCCGCCGCGCGACCCGCCGGAACGAGGCGTTGTCCCGGCGCGTCGGGCGTGAAGCTCGAGCGCATCGTCGCGCGAGGCGCCCGGCGCAGCGGACCTCCTGGCCCGGCGTCATCCGCAGAGTTCGGGTCCTTGCGTTCGCGACGCGTCGGTCGCTACGTGTCCGCCAGGCGTGCGTCGACCCAGGCGAGCGCCGCGCCGACATAGTCGGCCGGACTCGCCGGATCGGTGTTGGTCAAGCCGGCGTGGGGGGTGACGACGTGCAACGAGCAGTCGGGTGTTCCGTCGCGGTCGACGCACAGGGGCAGGTTCTTCGACCTCGTCGCGGCACCCTGCGCGGCGATGGCGGCGCGGAGCGGCTCGTGATTGCAGTCGGTCGCGCCCATCGTGACGACGGATCCGTCGCGCCGCGGGCACTGCATCGGCACCGCGCCGCACGTGTTCACGTCGCCATGGTTCCAGATGTGCAGAAGCGGCACGGTCAGGGCGCCCCGGCTCACCAACTTGTCGGGCTCGTTGTCGAGGGACCCGATCTCGAGCGCGACGCGTTGGCTGAGGATGCCTTGCGCCGCGCCGAACGCCGGGTTGCGGCACACCCCCTGCGTGTACGCGGCCCCGCCCTGCTCGACGTTGATCACGCTCGCGTCGCCGACCACGCCGGCCGGCGGATTGTTCGACACCTGTTCGGCCCAGCCGACCTCGTAGGCGCCCGCCGACCCGGCGCTGCCCCCGGCGAGGAAGTACTTCGAGGTCGGATACGCGCTCTGGACGAACGACACTGCGGCCTTGGTCGCGAGCAGGCCGTTCGTCGTCTTGGCGGAGCCGTCGGCGTTCGGGTTCGGGTTGTTCGGATCGATGTGGCCGTCGCCGCTGTACAGATCCCGGTTGCAGTACGAGACCGCGAGCACGCGGAACCCGGCGGGGTCGTTGCGGATGCTCGTCAGCAGCCCCGGACTCGTCAGGCCGCCCTGCAGGGTTGCCGCCGACTGTTCGGTCATCTGGTTGGTGTTGGGCTGCGGCGTGCCGCTCGTGTCGAACCAGCCGGTCCCGCCGCCGTGCATCCAGGTGAACAGCGGCTTCGACGCGGTGGGCGACGAACCGACCTTGGTGCCGACGACGAAGGTCTGGTCACCGCTGATGCTGCACGGGTACGCGCCGTTGCGGTAGTAGTCGTAACGCCATCCGTTGACCACCGTGGAACTGACCAGGCCGATCTTCGACGTGTCGCCCGGCGCCGCGATGCACGCCGAGCAGAGCCCGGCACCGAGGCCGAGGGCGAGGAGCAGGCGGACGATACGCATGTTCGTGTCCTCTCGCGGGTTCGGCGCCGGGCGGGCGCATCGCCGGCGACTCTCGCGGGCATGTGTGATCGGTTCGTGAGCGGAGCGTGATGCCAACGCGAAGAGTTGTGGCCGGGCCCGGCGACCTCGGGCGACGGCACCGGCGCGACCACTCGGCCGTCTGACATCCTGCACCCCGGTATCCGCCCGAGTGAAGGAGTCCCCATGGCCGACGATGTGATCCTCGTAGACGAGCCGGCGCCACGCGTGCGGCGCATCACGATGAACCGGCCCGAGAAGCGCAACAGCCTCGTCCACCCGTTGCGGGGCGCGATCCTCGAGACGCTGCGAGCGCACGATCAGGATCCCGCGGTCTCGGTGACGATCATCCGCGGCGCGGGCCCGTCGTTCTCGGCCGGCTACGACCTCGGCGGCGGCAACGAGGGTCACGAGATGCCGTACTACACACCCGGCGGCGAAGGCGCGTGGCCGCGCCACGTGACCGAGGGATGGATGAGCATCTGGGATCTCGCCAAGCCGGTCATCGCGCAGGTGCACGGCTTCTGCCTCGCGGGTGGCAGCGAGCTCGCCACCGGTTGCGACCTCGTCTACATGGCGGAGGACGCGCAGATGGGTTACCCCGCGGTGCGCTTCGGCGTCCCCGACATGCACTTCCATCCGTGGTTCCTCGGCATGCGCAAGGCGATGGAGATGATGCTCACCGGCGATTCCGTCTCCGGGATCGAGGCCGTCGCGCGTGGTTGGGCCAACGCCGCGTACCCGGCCGAGGAGCTCGAGGCGCGTGTGCTCGAGGTCGCGCATCGCATCTCGCTCGTGCCCGTCGAGCTCCTGCAACTGAACAAGCGCGTCGTGCACCGTCAGATGGAGGTGATGGGCCTCCGGGCCGGCATCCGGGCCGGCACCGAGCTGTGCGCGCTCGGCACGCACACCGAGGCGATGCGGCAGTTCATCGGCACGACACGCGAGAAGGGCCTGACCGGCGCGCTGCAGGAGCGCGACGCGCCGTTCGGCGACTATCGCACGACCGCGTGACTACACATCGGGAGTGACCCCGCGCGGCACGGGTTCCGCGGAGGTGCCCGCGGCGGGAACGAAGCGATCCGCGAGGAGGAAGGCGACACCGGCGGCCGCGAGAACGACGAGCCCCGTCACCAGATCGGCGCTCAACGCGCGGGCGACGCCGGAGATCAGGCCCGCCCAGGGGCTGCTGGTCAGGTGCGGGACGATGACGACCGGGATGACCCACAGCACGAGGAGATGCGCGACGCTGATGCCGACGAGCCAGGCTCCGACGAGCTTGACTGTCGCCCGGCGATCGCGGCTCGTTGCGATCGCGGCCGCGAGCAGGACGATCGCCCCGAGCGCGTACAGCAACATCCGATGCTGCAACGCGGACCGGCCCGCTGCGATCGGGCCGAAGCGCGGCACTGTCACGCGGACCGGGGGTATCTTCGCCCGATCCGCGGCACTGAGGTTCGGTACCGCGGCGGCGACGAGTGTGGCGATGGTCGACTTGTCGAGTATCGCCGGGCCCGTGCCCTCCCCGACGAGACGTCGGTGCAGGTCGACGACGAACTGCTCGAGGTGCGTGCGGATGTCGGGGCGATCGAGCACGGTGGTCAGCCGGCCCTCGACCGCGGCGTTCGTGGATGCCGTCGTCGGCTTCCCGGTCGCGGCGCGCAACGACGCCGGAGGGACGGCTTGCGCGACCACGGGCGCGATCCTTCCGGCGACGTAGCTGCGCAGGTCGGCGTCCTCGAGCACCGCGTGGGTCACGCCGCGGGTGCGCGCCGTGTCGAGCACGGTGTTCGACGTCCACCACGACGCGAACGCGAGGGCGGCGAGCAGCATCCCGAAATGGACGAGCACGCCTCCCGACCTGGCCGATCCTGTGACGGATTCGCTCGGTCTCAACGTCGGCCCCCTGACGTGCGACGCCGGCCCGCGGGCGGGTCCCCCGCGGGGAAAGGTACTCCGTGTCGGCTCCGGCGTCGATCCCTCCCGCCTCGAACCCCTAGTGCAGCGCGGGCCAGAGATCTCGGTGCGCGACCTCGTAGTCGGCGAGGATCTGCTCGGCGACGCGTGCCGAGCCGACGACCGGGTCGATCTCCAGGGCCTGGAGCGCGGCGGCGCGCGAGCCGAGGAGCGCGGCGTCGCCCACGAGCTGCTGGATCGTCACCTCCGTATGCAGCGCGCCCGTGATCGCGGTCGGGAGGTCGTCGGTGCGCTCGCCGACGAGCCCGGTCGCGGTCGCGGTCGCGCTCACCTCCACCGCGCTGTCGCGGGGAGCGCGGGTACGAGGTCGTCGTTGGGCAGGATCGCCGACGCGATGCGTTCCGGTTCCCCGGAGATCGCGGCGCGCAGGATCGGGCGGAGCGCGTCGTCGCTGACCCACGCCAGGAAGGGCGCGAGATCGAAGGAGCCCGCGAGGATCGCGTCGACCACCTCGTCGATCATCGACCGCAGCGCGTGCTGGCGGGCGGCGATGTCGAGGGGCGTGGTGAACTCGGTCGCGGTCCGGAAGTACTCGCCCGCGTGACTGTCGCTCGTCGCCACGATCGCGCCGAACCGTTCGTGCAGGTGCTTCACGAACGCGAACGTCTCGCCGTCGCCGTCGACCAGCCGGTCGACGGCTTCGTGCAGTTGCGGCGTGACGTCTTCGCCGGTCGCTCGGTCCCAGGCCTCCAACAAGAACGTGAAGTGGTTGAGCCCGGCGGCACGTGACTCGATCCGCCGGCCGAGCAGCTCCGAGAAGTGGTCGTTGGCCTTCTTGACCTCGTGGCACAAGCCGATGACCGGCTGGTCGACGTGGCGACGGAAGGCAGTGCAGATGCGACCTTCGGGATTCGTGAAGTTGACGAACAGCGCGTCGGGGGCGAGCCGTTCCACGTCGCGCGCGATCGAGGCGACGAGCGGAACCGTGCGCAACGCGTGCGACAGCCCGCCCGGTCCGCCGTTCTCGGCGTACAGGTGGTCGACGCCGTAGCGGCGCGGGATCTCGAAATCGATCAGCCAGCGGTTCAGGCGGTCGACCTCGACCGACACGACGACCGCGTCGGCGCCGGCCAACGCGTCGGTGCGCTCGGAGTGACGCTCGACGGTGATGCCACGCCCGGTCTCCGATTCGAGCGCGGCCGCGAGCGATGCCATGCGCATCAGTGGCGCGGGCTCGAGGTCGACAAGGCGCACCGTTGCCCCGGTGAACACGGGGTCGGCGTACAGATCGTGCAGCATCGTCAGACCGAACGACGTGCTCCCGGCCCCGATGAGCACGATCGTGGGCGCTTCCCGCATGCCGGAACGGTACCGCCGGCCGGTGCGGTCCGCCCCGGCGCGCGAGGCTGCTCGTCGTGTTGCACGACTGGCGGATCGAGCCGAGGGAGTACGCGCGGCTCGAGGCCCGTCGTGGGCGCCGGTTCGCGTACGAGCGACTCGATCCCGCGCGGACCGCGCTGGTGGTGATCGACATGATCCCGTTCTTCGTCACGGAGAACGCGTACGCGCGCGGCATCGTCGAGAACATCGAGTTGTTGGCGCACGCGTTGCGTGCGGCCGGAGGCGCGGTGGCGTGGGTGCTTCCGGGTGTCGCCGATCGATCGCCGGTGCGGGAGGAGTTCTACGGTCCTGACGTCGCCGAGCGGTACCGCACGTCGGCCGGCGACGGCGGTGTACGGGATCGGCTCTGGCCCGAGTTCACGCTTGCCGACGACGACATCGTGGTGGAGAAGACCGCGCCGAGCGCGTTCTTCCCCGGCCGGTGCGAGCTCCCGGAGCGGTTGCACGCGCTCGGCATCGACACCGTGCTGATCGCGGGCACCGTCGCGAACGTGTGCTGCGAGTCCTCGGCGCGTGACGCGAGCACCTTGGGCTACCGCGTGATCATGGTCGCCGACGCGAACGCGGCGATGCGGGACCAGGATCTCAACGCCACGCTGCACACGATCTACCGATCGTTCGGCGACGTCCGACCCACCCGCGAGCTGATCGGGCTGATCGGCTCGGGAAGGCGGGACCTTCGCCCCTAAGGCCACCGGCGGAACGGGCGGATGCTGGCGACGTGGAGAATTCGGCCGTACTGGCCTCCTCGCGGCGGTCGAGGGCCCGGCGCTGGCTCATACTCGGCCTCGCCGTCGCCGGATGGGCCGCGCTGTACCGGCTGAACGACCCGTGGTGGAACTGGCTGCTGTACCACGCCGTCGGGCTCGACCGTTCCACACGCCTCGCCGACTCGGTGCACTTCTTCTGCTACGACGCGACGAAGATCGCGTTGCTCCTGACCGGTGTGATCTTCGCCGTCACCATCCTGCGGAGCTTCATGTCGGTCGAGCGGACCCGCGCGCTGCTGGGCGGCAAACGCGAGGGCGTCGGCAATGTGATGGCGGCCGGGCTCGGCGTCGTGACGCCGTTCTGCTCGTGCTCGGCCGTGCCCGCGTTCATCGGCTTCGTCGCCGCCGGCGTGCCGCTCGGTGTGACGCTGAGCTTCCTCGTCGCCAGCCCGCTCGTCAACGAGGTTGCGATCGTGCTCCTGTTCGGCCTCTTCGGCTGGAAGATCACCGCGCTCTACATCGTCGGCGGCATGGTCATCGCGGTCGTCTCGGGTTCCGTCCTGGGCCGGCTCGGGTTGGAGCGCTGGGTCGAGCCCTTCGTGTTCGAGACGCGGCTGCGGGGCAAGGTGATCGACCCTTCTGCCGGCCTTTCGTGGGACGACCGCCTGGCGATGGGTCGGGAAGAGGTCGTGACGATCCTCCGCAGGATCTGGCCCTACCTCCTCGTCGGTATCGGGCTCGGCGCCGCCATCCACGGCTGGCTGCCCTCCGACTGGTTCGCGGCCCACGCGTCGTCGGCGTGGTGGGGTGTGCCCATCGCGGTCTGCCTCGGGGTCCCGCTGTACTCCAACGCCGCGGGCGTCTTGCCGCTCGTCGAGGCGCTCCACTCGAAGGGCCTGCCGATGGGGACGGTGCTCGCGTTCATGATGAGCGTCGTGGCGCTGTCGCTCCCCGAGATGATCCTGCTGCGGCGCGTGCTGAAGCCGCAGCTGATCGCCACCTACGCGGGAGTGGTCGCGTGCGGCATCCTGCTCACCGGCTACCTGTTCAACGCCATCATCTAGGAGGTGCCGACGTGGACATCAAGATCCTCGGCAGCGGCTGTGCCAAGTGTCAGAGCCTCGACGCCGCCGCGCACGAAGCCGTCGCCGCCCTCGGGCTCGACGCCCAGTTCGAGAAGGTCACCGACCCCGTCGAGATCGCGTCCTGGGGGGTGATGGCGACGCCGGCACTCGTCGTCGATGACGAGGTGGTCGTGTCCGGTCGCGTGCCCTCGCCCGACGACATCCGCGCCTTGCTCGCGAGTCGCCGTGTGCTGCCGACGTGAAGGTCAAGGGAGTTCGCCGTGATGGCCGGTTGCGTCCGGGCCATCCGGAAGGAGCTGCGGCAACCGGCAGAGCCGGGCCAGCGAGGCGAGCCCCTCGGGCGTGCCCGGCCACTGAGCTCGCACCGGTGCACACCCGGCGCGCTTGATGACGCTGCGCAACACGAGGCTCGTGACGATCGCGTCGTCGGCGAAGCCGATGACGGGGATGAAGTCGGGGACGAGATCGATCGGCGACGCGAGGTAGCAGAGCAGCAGCCAGAGCCGCAGTCGCACCCCGCGGGGCACCGTGTGGTCGGCCGCGAGCCGGCGGACGAGACGGGCAGTGTCCGGGACAATGCGTGCCGCGTCGCCGAGCGTGCTCGTCTCCGGCTTCGTCACCAACAGCACGACGAGGAAGACGACCCAGACGAGGACGAGACTCGCCGCAATCGAAACGGCTGTGGACACAGCCCATGTCGTACCGCGGAACGAGGTTGAAAGCCGGTTCTCGGGTGCGACTATCACCCATAGTTCATCTATGAGTGATCGAAGAACTCTCCGTGATCGAGGCCCCGGGGCGGCGGCAAAGGCGGGAGCCCCGGCGGTGAGGGGGGCGACCGGCGCCGGCTCCGGCACGACGCCAAGCGGGCGAAGATCGTCGCCGAGGCCTGGGAACTGGCCCGCCGCGACGGGTTGGCGGCGATCTCGCTGCGGGATCTGGCCGACCGTGTCGACCTGCGCCAGCCCTCCCTCTACGCGTACTTCGACTCGAAGCTCGCGCTCTACGACGCGATGTTCGTCGACGCGTTCCAGCATCTGCTCGAGACGTCGGCCGGGCACCCGCCGGCCGACGATCCGCGCGAAGCGCTCGTGGAGTTCGTCGAGCTCTGCGTACGGTTCGCGACCGAAGACGTCGTGCGGCACCAGCTGGTGTTCCAGCGCACGATCCTCGTCGACAAGACCGAGGACTTCGTCGTCGGGTTCTCCAAGCTGGAAGTGATTCGGCGGGCGCGGTCCGAACAGGTGCGGGACCCGTACCGCGACTTCGTCAAGCCCGGGGTGCGCTTCGTGCAGTCGACGATCACCACGACGAGTTCGTCGCGGCCGGCGGCGTCTACGCCAAGCTCTACCGCAGCTGGACCGCGAACACCCGCACGGCGTGAACGCGGCCCCTGCCGGCTTCAGACGCGGTCGAGCTCGAGCATGCGGATGGCGTTGCCGCGCAGGATCTTGTACTTCTTGTCGTCGTCGAGGCCTTCGAGCATCTTCTCGCAGTACTCCTTCGAGCTCGGCCACGTCGTGTCGGTGTGGGGGTAGTCGGTCTCGAAGCAGATGTTGTTCTCGCCGACCTCGTCGAGCGAGCGCACACCGTGGCGGTCCCAGGTGAAGCAGCCGAACACGCGGTCGTAGTAGTAGGTGGAGGGCGGCTCCGGGCACAGGCGCTTGGAGTTCTGCCAGGCGTTGTGCTCCTGCCACACGGTGTCGGCCCGCTCGAGCGCGTACGGCAGCCACCCGATCTGGCCCTCGGAGTACGCGATCTTCAGCTTCGGGAACCGGTGCATGATCCCGCCGAAGAGGTAGTCGCCGAGCGACGCCATCGAGTTGTTGAAGCTGACCATGCTCCCGACGCCGGGCGGCGCGTCGCGCGACGAGAACGGGTCGGTCGACGACGATCCGACGTGCATGCACACGGTGGTACCGGTGTCGTTGCACACGTCGAACATCGGGTCCCAGTGACCGGTGTGAACGCTCGGCAGGTCGAGCCGCGTCGGCAGCTCCGAGAAACACACCGCGCGCACGCCGCGCGCCGCGTTGCGCCGGATCTCCTCCGCTGCGAGCTGCGGGTCCCAGAGCGGGATGATGCAGAGCGGGATGTTGATGCCGATCGACGGATCGCACCACTCCTCGACCATCCAGTCGTTGTACGCCTTCACGCAGGCCAGCGCGAGCTCGCGGTCGTCGGCTTCCATGAAGGTCTGGCCGCAGAAACGCGGGAACGTCGGGAAGGGCAGCGACCCGTCGACCCAGTTGACCTCGAAGTCCTTCTTGCGCTCCTTGGCGTCCCAGCAGCCCGGGCGCATGTCGTCGTAGGTGACCGCGGTCATCGTCATGACCGTCTTGTCGAACGTCGAGACGTCGTCGCCCGTGGTCGCCGACTTCGGGATCGCGACGAACTTCTTCTGCACGTAGATGACCTTGTCCTCGTAGATCCAGGCGTCGCCCCATTCGCCTTCGGGATCCTCGGTCATCTCGTACTTGGCGCCCTTCTTCAGCCGGAAGGCGCCCCAGCGTTTGCGTTCCACGCGCGGGCCCCGCTCCCGGTACTTCTCGGGCAGCCAGGTCTGCCAGACATGCGCGGGCTCGACGACGTGGTCGTCGACGCTGATGATCTTGGGTAGCTCCACGAGGCCCCCCGGAGTGGCTCGGTACATGACGTGCGTGTCAGGTTCCAAGCTACTCCGCCCGTCTGCGGCGAGACGAGTGTCAGACGGCGGCCAGGGCGAACGGCGGGTACTGGTCGGTGAGCAATCCGACGTAGGCGCTCACCCGGAGGCTGTACCGGTACGCCTTGACCAGGAAGTCGCGGGCGCCGAGCGGGTACTCGCCGGTGAAGATCACGGCGAAGAAGCCGCCGATGACCGCGAAGATCGACCCGACCGCGAGCGCGATGAGCACGAAGTAGTGCGGGATCGCGAGGAACCACTTGTACAGCGGCTTCCAGCGGTTCAGGTGCTCCGGGTAGGCGATGCTGAGCTGCGTGTGCGGTTCCACACCGTCGTCGTCGGCCGAAGGCGAGAAGTCGAACGGCGGGTAGTCCTCGTGCAGGAACAGCGCGTAGCTCAACGTGCGCCACTCGTAGCGGTACGTCATCGCGATCATGTCGAAGAGTGGGCGGGGGATCCGCTCCGTGAACAGCACCGTGAAGAAGCTGATGAGCGTCAGCACGCTGCGCAGCGAGCTGAGCGCGCGCGAGACGAGGAATTGCGGGATCGCCAGGATCCACTGCACCAGCGGGTGCCAGCGCGTGATCCGACGACCGGCCTGGAACTCGACTCGGGCGGGATATGGGATCGACATCGCCATGGTGACCTCCTTGTAGGCGTCTCGACCTCAGGATGTGCCCCGGCCGGTCGCCGGACCAGGGCCGTCGGTCACCAGTGACGAGGTCGGCTCGCCCGAAGGCGCGTGGAAGGATCCGGCGCGGTGCACACTGCCGGCGGGCGATGAACGAAGGGACGCACGATGACCGAGGTACCGGTCGCACTGGTCACGGGCGCCAGCCGTGGCATCGGCAAGGCGTCCGCGATCGCGCTCGCCGCGGCCGGGTTCGACGTCGCCATCGCGGCCCGGACGGTCCACGAGGGTGACGCGCGGAGCGAGCCGAACTCGAGCCGGGGCGACGATCCGGTCGTCCCGCTTCCCGGCAGCCTCGACTCGACTGCGGCCGAGATCGCGGCCCTCGGTCGGCGCGCGTTGACCGTGCCGATGGACCTGACCGACCTCGCGAGCGTCGAGGCTGCGCCGGCGACGGTGCTCGCCGAGTGGGGCCGCATCGACGTCCTGTTCAACAACGCGATCTACCAGGGGCGCGGCACCATGGACCGCATCCTCGCCATGCGGATGGACGACATCGACCGGGCGATGCGCGGCAACTTCGCCCACCAGATCCGTCTCATCCAACTCGTCGTGCCCCACATGATCGAGCGGGGCCGCGGTCGCATCGTCAACATGGTGTCGGGTTCGGCCCGGCACGATCCGCCCGGCCCCGCGGGCGCGGGTGGATGGGGGATCGTCTACGCCGCGTCGAAAGCCGCGTTCGGGCGGGTCGCGGGCGGGATCGAGGCCGAGTTCCGCGACCGCGGCGTCCGCGCGTTCAACGTCGATCCCGGCAACGTCATCACCGAGAAGCGCCGGCTGCAGCACCCGGACGACGATTTCGAGCGCGGGTTCGGTTCGGCTCCGGCCGAAGCGACCGGCGCCGTGGTCGCCTGGCTGGCCGGCGCCGATGATGCGCTCCGCTTCGCGGGCAAGTGGATCTATGCGCCGAAGCTCTGCGCCGACCGCGGACTCCTGCCCGGCTGGCCCCCCGACGGGCGCGCCCGTAACCTGAGGCGTGATCCTGATCGATGCACAAGGCCTGCGTGCATCCCGCCCGAACCGCCCGCTGTTCACCGATCTCTCGCTCACGCTGAGCGACGGCGACCGCATCGGTGTCGTCGGTCTCAACGGCTGCGGCAAGAGCACGCTGCTCCGGATCATGAGCGGCGACCTCGAGCCCGACGCGGGCATCGTGCGCCGCGGTCGCAACGCGCGGGTCGGTGCGCTGCCGCAGCTGCCGGTGCTGCCGGCCGGCACCGTGCGTTCGGCGGTGTGCGACGGCCTCGACCGCCAGGCGTGGCAGGGCGAAGCGATGCTGTCGCGCCTCGGCATGGGCGGTGTGCTCGACGCGCCGACCGACCAGCTGTCGGGCGGGCAGAAGAAGCGCGTGGCGCTCGCCGCGCTGCTCGCGCGCGAGTGGGACGCGCTCATCCTCGACGAGCCGACCAACCACCTCGATCTCGACGCCATCGCGTATCTCGAGGAATGGCTCGCCGTCTTCCCGGGCGGTCTGCTCCTCGTGACCCACGACCGGCACGTGCTCGACCGGGTCACGAACAAGGTGCTCGAGATCGACCGCGGCGCCACCTACCTCCACGTTCCGAGCGAACGGACGGGCGGATCCGGGTACGCGGCATACCTCGCGGCGCGCATCGAACGCGAAGCACAGGCCGCGACGGCGGAACAGACGCGCAAGAACCTGGCGCGCCACGAGCTCGCGTGGCTGCGGCGCGGCGCGCCCGCGCGCACCTCGAAGCCGAAGGCGCGCATCGACGCCGCCAACGCACTCCTCGCGCGCGGCCCGCGGCGAGTGCGCGCGAGGGTGAGCTCGGCCTCGCCCTGGGCAGCACCCGATTGGGATCGAAGGGCGTCGAGCTCCACGGCGTCGGCTTCTCGTGGCCGGAGGCGCGCGACGGTGGCGACGCCGAGACGCCGAGACGCCGGGCGGCTGCTCGTGCTGCAACCGTTCGACCACATGCTCGAACCGGGCGATCGCGTCGGCGTCGTCGGGCCCAACGGCGCGGGCAAGAGCACCCTGCTCGATCTCATCGCGGGCCGGTTGCAGCCGACGCACGGCTCGATCGAGATCGGGCGGACGGTCAAGATCGGCTACTACGACCAGCTCGGCCGCGACCTCGACCTGACCAAGACCGTGCGCGACGCCGTCGCCGGTGGCAAGGGTGCACCCACGCTCGACGACGTCAAGCTGATGCGCCAGTTCTGGTTCGACGGCGACGCGCAGTTCGCGCCGATCGGCACGCTGTCGGGCGGCGAGCGCCGGCGGCTGCAGCTCCTGCTCACGTTGATCGAGCAGCCCAACCTGCTGCTGCTCGACGAGCCGACGAACGATCTCGACCTCGACACCTTGCGCGCGCTCGAGGAGTTCCTCGACGGCTGGCCCGGCATCCTCGTCGTCGTCAGCCACGACCGCGTCTTCCTCGATCGCACCGTGAGCGAGGTGCTGGCCCTCGACGGCGACGGTCGTGCTGTCGTCGTGCGCGGCGGCGTCGCCGGCTGGCTCGCGCAACGCGCGGCGCGGCCGACCGGTTCGACCGGTTCGGCCGGCTCGACGTCCGGTGCCACTGCCGCGCCTCGGGTCGCGACCCCGCCCGCGGCGCGGCCCGTGTCGACGAAGAGCCCGAGCACGCTGCGCCACCAGCTCGGGCGCGCCGACCGCGAGCTCGCCGACGCGATCGCGGCGCGCGACAAGCTGCAGGCCGAGCTCGTCGCCGCGGGCGCCGACCACAAGGAACTGGTGCGCCTCGGCGCGCGGCTGGCGACGAGCCAGGCCCGCGTCGACGCGGCCGAAGAACGCTGGTTGTCCTTGGCCGACGAAGCCGAATCACTCCGCATGGACATCTGAGCACGGACATTCGTGAGTCGGTCGACCTTTCCGGCGGTCGCCGCCGCGCGGTGACCCGTCCGGCCGGGACGAATCAGTGGAAGAGACACCCGCGAGCCGGGTCGAGGTCCGGGCCGCGCTCGGGGCTGGTGTGCGACGATGCAACAAAGGTTGTGCCCGATTGAGCGCGGGATGGTGGGTTGGCTGCTGTCGCGGTTTGTGTTGCCCTGGCTGCGTGCGCAGGTCTGCTGGGTTCCCGTCGAGTGCGCGAGTCGCCGGCTTGGCGCGCGACCGCCACGCCACTCGCGTCGATTGTCGGGAGCGGCTTCTTGGTACTCGCTCCCTTGTTGTCGGCGACGGTCGGAGCCTGGGCTCCTCTCGCGCTAGCCGGCATCGTGGTCCTCGGCTACGCGCTCGGCGCAACGATGCGTTTCAACATCGCAAACGGCGAGGCTGTGCTCGACGCCCCGGACCCGCCGGCGCGGATCGTCGATATCGAACGCGTGGCCCGGTTCGTGTTGGGCTTTGCCTACATGATCTCGGTCGGCTTCTACCTTCGGCTGCTCGCCTCATTCGTACTCCGAGCGGTCAGCCTGGACACGGCCCTCGCCGGCCGGCTCCTCGCCACCGGCATCCTCGCCGCGATCGCGCTCATCGGCTGGTTCCGTGGCCTGCATGGCATCGAATCGTTCGAAGTACCCGCGGTCGACGTGAAACTCGTCGTCATCGCCGGACTGCTCGCGGGCATGGTCGTGTATGTCGTCACCCACCCCGACGCCGCGGTCGACGCGTTCTCGCACCACCCCATCACCGGCGACGCCCTGAACGTGACCCGCCGACTGGCCGGGATGCTCCTCGTCGTGCAGGGCTTCGAGACCTCGCGCTACCTCGGCCGCTACTACAGCCGCGAGCTCAGAATCCAAACCATGCGCCGAGCGCAGATCGTCAGCGGCGCGATCTACGTCACGTTCGCCCTTCTCGTCGTTCCCCTGTTCAGCCACCTCGGCGGCGGACCGAGCGAAACGTCGATCGTCAACGCGGCCCGGTTCGTCACGCCCGTTCTCGCCCCGCTGATCATCGTCGCCGCGATCGCGAGCCAGCTCTCGGCGGCCGCGGCCGACACCGCCGGCGGCAGTGAGATGATCACCGAGCGGCCCCGGCACCAGCCCGGCAACATCGGCTACGTCGTCGTGACCTGCGGCGCAACGGTCGTCGTGTGGGCCACCGACGTCTTTGGCATCGTGAGCATTGCGTCGCGTGCGTTCGCCGCCTACTACCTCTGCCAGACCCTCATCGCGGCCGCAACCGCGGCCCGCACCCGACCGCCGCGGTTCCGGCTCGTCATCACCGCGAACCTCGGTCTCGCAGTGCTCCTCGCGTTCATCGCCATCGCCGCCATCCCCGGCGCGTGACCAGTCGACACCCAAGCGATGCGACAGATCACCGCCGATCACCCAGTGGTTGGTGGGTGGTGTGGTGGTGGAAGTTCCACGCGATAAAAGGGCGACGTTCCACAAGCGCCGTCACGGCACGATGGGCGAGAGTCGCGCTACCCGATCTTGGTCCAGATGCCGCAGTTCTCAGTTGCCTTGAAGCCTCGGTCGCTGCTCTTGATGGTGACGATGGCGCTGGTGTCCAGCAAGTCGTTGGCGATGACGTCGTTGATCGACCCGCCGAAGCCGTTCTCGCGTTCCCAATAGCAGCCCGTGCCGCCGCTGCTCTTCCATGTACCAGCGGCGATATCGGTACCCACGATGTAGGTACCACCGCCGAACGCGGCGGTCCGCGAACTGGTGATCGGTGCGAGGTTGTTCGTCCAGGTTCCGCAGCCGGACGTCTTGAAGCCCTTGTCCGTTCCGCTGATCGTCACAACGGCGCTGATGTTCGTGAAGTCGTTGGCGATGATGTCGTTCACCGATCCGCTGAAGCCCTTCTCGCGTTCCCAGTAGCAGCCGTTTGGGTTGGCGCGCGTCCGATAGGTCGCTGCGCCAAGGTCCAAGCCGATCCGATATGTGCCGTCGCCGAACGACACCCCGTGTTGGGCAGGCGGCGGGGCCGGTTGTGAGGAGCATTGGCGCGGTGTTCCGGTCGCCGCGTTTCCGCCGGGCGCGTGTCCGAATGCGACGGTCGCCCCAGATTGAAGCACGAGTCGGTAGCCCTGCGCTTTGGGGTTCGAGAAGATCGCGGTCGGCAGGTCGCACAGTGACGGCCGGTAGTTTCCGAAGTTAGGAGCGTCACCGAAGGCCTCGACTTCGCCGTCGGTCTCGGCGATCCAGTAGCCCCGGTTGGTGGGAGTGGACGCGGTCCCGACGACGTCGGTGACGTGCAGTCCGACGCTCGGCAAGCTGCCGTAGAAGCCGACGTCACCGAAGCTGAAGATGCCGCCGTCCTTTGCGACCATCCGGTAGCCCTTCCCGCTCGGGCTGGTGCCGATCCCGTTGATCGGCTGGTTCAGTTTGATCGCTCCGGTCGAGCCGTAGAAGGGCGCGTTGCCGAACGCGAAGATGCCGCCGTCGCGTGCGACGAGCCAGTAACCCTTGCCGGACTTGGTCGGCGCCATCGAGAACACCGGCTGGTTGAGGTGTCGTGCGCCGGTGCTGCCGTGAAACTGGGCCGTGCCATAGCTAAAGATGCCTCCGTCGCTGGCAACGAGCCAATAGCCGGTTCCGGTCGGAGTAACCGCACCGCCCACGACGGGGCCGGTCAGCGCGACGTGCGAAGCGTCACCGTGGAACGCTGCACTGCCGTGCGCGCCGACCGAGCCGTCGGCATACGCCAACCAGAACCCGGCACCGTCGGGAGTGGAGAATCCGTTGACTGCAGTGTGCGGCCACGGGTTTGCTGCAGCGTCCGCTCCGGATTCTCCCGCCGCGACGAGATACGAGGCAAACAAGAGGGTCACGAGCGCGGCCCGAGCAGATCGTCTCATCGTGTTCCCAGCCGACGTTGGTCAGGCGCCAACAGTCAGCTACGTCTACACCGACGGCGACAAGCTGTCGAACGCACATTATGTGTCCGAAGGCAGATTGCTGCCCAGCGTCGCTTGCGCGCTCGGCCGATCTTTCGTTCACGGGCGGGTCTGCATTTGCGTCGCCGCGGACGTAGCTGACGCTGATCATGCGCGATCATCGAGCGCGGCAAACATCTCGGGCTCTTCGTCGGCATTCGAGACAGGCGCTACGTCGCGATGCTCGACGAGCTGCAGAGGCCCGAAGCCTTCCTTTCGCACGCAAGTGCCGACCAGATCGAGGTAGCGCGTCCCTTGGCGATCGCACTGGGCAGACTTGGTCATCGCGTGTGGTTCGATGAGTTCTCCCTCTCGGTCGGCGAAAGCCTTCGGAAGTCGATCGACCGAGGACTCAGAACGTGTCGCTGGTGCGTGCTGATCATTCTGAGGTGACCCCCGTGTAGTCGTGCGGGTCCAATGTCGGGGGGACAGATCAGCTGGACCACTCAATGGAGACCCCTCAGGTCGTGTGTCAACGCCTCCAGGGCACATCCTTGAGAACTACAACAACTGTTCCATACCGCACATAGCGTGCACCTGAACAGAGAGCGACACGGACTCGTTCCCGCGCGGTTGGGTTCGACTCAACGCAACAATGCCTTGTGGCGGTTGGACTGTCGCGGCCCGAAGACCCTCGCATTCGCGCGACGGGCTCAATCGACACTGGTCCGAACAGTGCGCGATACTGCTCCTGGGTACGCCACGGTGCGGGGCCGTTGGCGGTGGGGGGGGGCAGTGCGCCAGACGACGTCGTTGCGTGCGAGCAAGTTCGGTCGTTTCGTTTCGTTGGTGACGGTGACGGTGGTGTTGTCGGCGGTCTGCAGCGTCGGCACGCGGGGCGTGCTCGGTACGGGCGGCATTGCGGCCGCGTCGGGCATGAGCGCCACGGTTGTCCCGGTGCCGGGGGTTGGCCAGGTTGCCGGCGGAGTGGGAGAGGCGCAGGGACTCGACGCCCTGAGTGCCGACGGACGGTACGTCGCCCTTTGGAGCACGGTCGACCTGACGGGCGACGAGGCGACCGGGCCGGACTCCGATGTCTTTGTATACGACCGCACTACTTCCGTATTCAGTCGTGTCAGTGTGAGCACGACCGGCGGCGAGGCAACCGGTGACAGTCGCCTGGCGAGCATCAGCCGCGATGGTCGCTACGTGTTGTTCACCTCGACCTCGAGCGATCTCGTGGCCGGAGACACGAACGGTGCGAATGACGTCTTCGTCCGCGACCTGCAGGCGGGAACCACCACTCGGGTCGATGTGGACGCGGCCGGAGCGCAGCTGGCACAGGGTGCACTGGTCGGCGAGCGCGCGTTCCTGAGTGCAGACGGACGACACGTCGCGTTCACGAGTGATGATCCGAACGTCGTTGCGGGTGACGGGAACAACGTGACCGACGCGTTCGTGCGCGACCTCGACTCGGGGGTGACGCGCGCCGCGTCGATCGACCAGACCGGCGCGTTCGGCGACGGAGCGAGCACCGCGAGCGGTATCAGCGGCGACGGCCGTGTCGTGCTGTTCACCTCGACCGCGTCGAATTTCGCGGCCGGTGACGACTCGTCCTCTCCCGACGCGTTCGCGTTGGATCGCGACGCCGACGCAAACGGGACATTCGACGAGGCAAATGCGACGAGCCTCCAACAGGTGAACCTGGACGCAACTGGTGTCAGCAGCGGGTACCCGAACTTCCTCGACCTCAGCGCCGACGGGCACTCGGTGTCGCTCATCGGCGACCAAGGAGTCCTCGTCCGCGACCTTGTGGCGGGGACGACGGCACGTGTCGACATCGCCGACGACGGGAGCCCGGCATCGGATACCGCCTATTACGGCACATCGATCAGCGACAACGGCTCGGTGGTCGCGTTCTGGACGGGCGCCACGAATCTCGGAAGTGGCTTTGGCCTCGTTGTGCACGACCGCGACACGGACCACGACGGCGTCCTCGACGAACCAGGTGCGTTCACGACGACCACCGCGATGGAGGGCGGGTACCTCCCTTCCTTGAACGCTGACGGATCGGTGCTGTTCGACTACTTCACCGGATCGGTCGCAGTGCTCGGCGGTGGCGGTGGCGGTGGTGGCGGTGGTGGCGGTGGAGCGACGGACTTCGTCTACTTCCAGCGCGACGTCGGCGCGGGGACATACGAGATCTGGCGTGTGCACCCGGACGGCACGGCGCTCGAACGGGTGACGGCCACCGACGGCTTCGGCTCGAGTGACCGCAACCCGACCGTCTCGCCGGACGGGACGATGCTCGCGTTTGAGCGCGGTAGCCAGGCGATGCTCCTGCGGATGGGGGCCGGCGCCACGCCGTCGCCACTCGGTGCCTCGAATCTCCAAGAGAGCCCGATGAGCTGGTCACCAGACGGACACAAGCTCGCGGTCGCGGTTACCGACAGGTCCGACTTCTCCACGTCGCACATCGCGATCCTCGACGTGACGACGGGCGCGGCCACGACAATTGGCGCGGGCGGCGGCAGCGAGATCCTCGACAGCGAACCGAGCTGGTCACCCGACGGCGGGAGCATCTCGTTCACCCGACGGATGCGCTACGAGCACACAGAGTTGTGGCGGATGGGTACCGACGGCAGCTCTCCCCAAGTCGTCGTGAGCGAGACGAACCGCAACGAAGGTGAACCTCGTTGGTCGCACGATGGCACACATCTCGCGTACCGATCGCAGGGCGTCGTGCGCGTGCTCGACGTCGCGGCCGGGACGTCGACCACGCCGTTCCCCGGAGCCGACACCGTCACCGACGCGGTGTCGTGGTCACCTGGCGATTCCACTCTCGCGTTCTCCACCTTCTTCAGCGGGGTGTCACATGTGGTGACGGGAACGCTCGGCTCCTCCGCGGCACCTGCTCGGCTCACGGACATCTCCGACGGCGAATTCGCGCCGTTTTGGTCCGGCCCGGCAAGCGCGAGCACCGACACGGACGGCGACACCGTCAGCGACAGCACCGACAACTGCCCGGGCATTCCCAACGCCGATCAAGCCGACGCGGATCGCGACGGCATCGGCGATGCCTGCGACTCGACGGACAACGCTACGGGCACGACAACGAGCGACAACGACGGCGACGGAATCGTCAACACGTCCGACAACTGTCCCGGGGTCGCGAACCTGGGGCAGGCGGATGCTGATGGCGACGGCATCGGCGACGCTTGCGACCAGACCAACACGCCGAGCACGTCCAGTGATCACGACGGTGACGGCGTCCGCGACGGATCGGACAACTGTCCGGGCATCGCGAATCCGGGGCAGGCCGACGCAGATCACGACGGCATCGGCGACGCGTGCGATGACACGAACGGGACGTCAGGTGGCGCGAGCGACAACGACGGCGACGGCGTCGCGAACGGCAGCGACAACTGCCCGGGTGTGCCCAATCCCAGCCAGGCGGACAGCGATCACGACGGATACGGCGATGCCTGCGACACGATCGAAGACGGCGGCGACAGCGGCGGTGCGTCCGATATCGACGGCGACGGCGCGACCGATCTCCACGACAACTGCCCCACGATCGCGAACCCTGATCAGGCAGATGCAGACCACGATGGCATCGGCGACGCGTGCGATGACACGAACGGGACGTCGGGTGGCGCGAGCGACAACGACGGCGACGGCGTCGCGAACCGCAGCGACAACTGCCCAGGTGTGCCCAACCCGAGCCAGGCGGACCGAGACCACGACGGTATCGGCGACGCGTGCGACGCGACGGTCGACGGCGGCAACGGTGGTGACAACGACGGCGACGGTCTCGTCAACGGTTCCGACAACTGTCCGGGCGTCGCCAACCCGAGCCAGGCGGACCGAGACCACGACGGCATCGGCGACGCGTGCGACTCGACCGATGGCAGCGCTCCGGGCACCGGAGGACCCGATCCCGGGCGCGACGACGACGGCGACGGCGTCACCAACGCGTCGGACAATTGCCCCGGGGTGCGCAACCCCGGCCAGCTCGACTCCGATCACGACGGCGTCGGGGACGCCTGCGACAGCGACCACACCACCGGGTCGTTGGTGGACAACGATCCGTTCGGCGCGGCCGATGGATACGTCGTGGGCGAGGGCAAGGTTCTGACCGTTGCCGCTCCGGGCGTTCTCGAGAACGACAGTGGCTCATTCCGCACCGGCGCGCGACTGGTGTCGTCGACGACGCCGGCCGGCTCGCTCGACTTCCACTCCGACGGCTCACTCGTCTTTCGCGCGCCGATGATCGCGCAGGACACCAGCTACGACCTCGTGTACGAAGGTGTTGCGGCCGATGGTACGCGCTCCAGTCCCGTGCCCGTCACGATCGCCGTCGTGAACGGAAACCACGCGCCGGTTGCGCGCGACGACCACTACACAATGAGGTTCGGCGAAGAGTTCCTGATCAAGGCGCCGGGCCCGCTCGGCAACGACACCGACCCTGATGGCGTGCCCCCGACTTCGATGCAGATCGTCAGCGCGCCGGCCGGAGTGCACGCCGGGTTCACGTCCGACGGAAAGTGGTTCACCGCGTGGTGCTCGGACACGCGGCCGTGCTCGATCGGACAGACCCTCAGGATCCGGTATCGCGCGGTGGACGTGTCGGCCGCCACGTCCAACCTCGCCACCATCACGATCGCGATCATCGGCAATCGTCCCGGGGTCGTGGGAGACTCCTACACCGTCAAGGCGGGCGACACGCTGACCGTTCCGGCCCCCGGGCCACTCGCGAACGACCTGTGTCGCCATGGCCAGTGTGACGGACTCCGCGCGATCCGAACGTCCATCAGCTTCCGCGCCAATGAACTTCCTACCTTCTCCAGCGACGGCGGGTTCACTGTCATCTCCACGAAACGACAAGCCGGCCGGACGAAGACGATCACGTACCGGGCGCTCGACGTGAACAACGTGCAATCGGCTCCGGCGAAGATCAGGATCGCGGTAGTCCGGAATGCTGCGCCGATCGCGCATGGCGACGCGTACGACGCCCGCGCGACACGGAACGGTGCCTGCCCGGATACGGCGTGCTCGCCAACGACACCGATACCGACGACCCGGTTCCGAGTCGGGCGACGCTCGTCTCCACGACGTTTCCTCGCAGCGATTTCGTCTGGGGAGGCGACGGATCGTTCTGCTATTTCGCAGGGGCGCCCGGGTTGCGGTCCTTCACCTATCGCGCGGTGGACTCCTCGGGAGCGAAGAGCAATCTTGCCACCGTTACCATCAACGTCGTGGCCGGGAACGTCGCTCAGAATCGGCCACCCGTCGCGCATCCCGAGACGTTCTATGCGCCCGCGCTGGAGCCGTCGACGTTCGCGAGCTTCCTTGCGAACGACTCCGACCCCGAAGGCCAGCCGCTGAAGATCTCAATTCTCTCGACGACGATGCCGAAGGGCTCGTACTCCTCGAGTAACACCGCGTTCTCCGTCTCCGCACCACCACTCGCGTGGGTCGGCAAAGCGTACGAATTTCACTATGAAGTGATCGACGTGAAGGGCCGACGTGACGCCGCGACTGCGACCGTCGTGATCGATCCACCGCCGACGACCTGCGACCAGCTTGACATCGCCGTGTCGGACGGGGATCTCGCCCCGCTCATGGGCGTGTACGGATTCGTGAACCCGGCGCTGACCCTCGACGGCGGCCTGAAGTACTGCTGGAACAAGGTGCAGCGCACTATCACCGAGTCTCCCTCGGTCGCGGCAGCACGAGGACCCTCTCTTGAAGGGTGCTCTCGACATCGTCGATGCGGGCATCATCTCGATCGATTCGGCCGACGGCGAACCGTCGGTGACGATAGAGCCGTCATTCCAGTGTGGTGGTGGTTTCGTCGACGTGGGTTGTGTCCTGAGCCAATTGACCTCAGTCGACGTCCACGGCAAGTTCGAGACCTGCATATCCCTCCCCTCCGCTCTGCTCGCTTTCGTCGGACCAGAGGTGAAGGCTCTTCGGTGGGGGTTGGACCGGCTGGGGTCACTCGGATTTCTCGCCGGTGACGCGACCCAATGGGTGATCAGACACGCGGCGGAACTACTCGAAACGAAGGTCATCCCGTGGTTGGAGGAGCACGGCGCCGACAAACTCGGGATGCACGAGCTCCTCCAGGAAATCGCCAAGTACCTTGGGAAGGAGGCCCTACGGACGATTCCCGACGTCGACAAGATCCTCTCCGCCATCGAGGACTTCGGCAAGGTGTGCTTCCTCAACCAGTGGGAGCCCGACGTCTCCGTCCTTGCCGATTCCAACGGTCACGTGATCAGTGAACTCGATCAGCTGAACCGGGGCGATGGCCCGCAGCCGATCGACCTGCCCCGCCACCGGCTGTCGGTCACGTACACGCACCCTCGCTGACCCGTAGGTGAGCAAGCGAGTAAGTAGAAGTGTGAGCAAGTAAGTAAGTAAGTGGAGGTGGCGGGAGTCGAACCCGCGTCTCCCGAGCTGTTGGTGGGACTTCTCCGAGCGCAGCCGTTGGTCAGTGTCACCGGCCGACAGCCCAACGGCAATCTGTCGGCCGGCCATCCTCGTTTCGATGTCCCGATAGGCCCCGAGGCCTTACCTACCGGTGAGCCATCCTGGATGACGCGTCGGCGGGACGAATGACGAATCCCATCCGGGCGGGCTACCTATTTCTAGGCAGCCATTGCCAAGTTGTCGTTGGCGTGTATTGGTTGTGCCGACTCTTTCACGACGATTCGGCGACGTCGGCTCGCTTCTCCCACCTCGATCCTCGAGATCGAAGCCACGCACCCCCATGTCAATCCGCCGTCGGCCGGTGCGTGTTCGTGGCCTCGGGCGGGACAGCAAGTGTACCGGGCCGACCCGGGGGTACGTTTCGCCCGTGCGTCCGCTTCCCCGGGTGGTCATCATCGGCGGCGGCTTCGGTGGCCTGCAGTGCGCGAAGGCGCTGCGGGGCAAACCCGTCGACGTGCTGCTCGTCGACCGGCACAACTACCACCTCTTCACGCCGCTGCTCTACCAGGTGGCGAGCTGCCTCCTGAACCCGTCGGAGATCACCGCGCCCCTGCGCAAGGTGTTCCGGGGCACGCCGAACGTCCGCTACCGGGAAGGCGAGGTGACCGGCGTCGACTACGAGCGCAAGGTCGTCCACCTCGTCCCGGCGAATGGTGAGGCGCCGACCGACCTCGCCTACGACTTCCTCGTCGTCGCGACGGGCAGCACGACGAACTATTACGGCAACGACACCGTCCGCGACCGCGCCCTCGGCCTCAAGGATCTCGGCGAGGCGCTCCGGCTCCGCAACCACGTCCTCCAGTGCCTCGAACGGGCGACGACCGCGCCCACCGAGGCCGAACGCAGCCGCCTCCTGACGTTCTGCATCGTCGGCGGCGGCCCGACCGGCGTGGAGTACGCGGGCGCGCTGGGCGAGCTCGCCCGGCTCGTTCTCCCGCACGAGTATCCGGAGCTGCCCGCGTCGTCGATGCGCATCATCCTGCTCGAGGGCGGCGACCGGCTCCTCACGATGTTCGTGCCGCGCCTCTCGAAGTACGCGCAGCGCGAGCTCGAGCACCGCGGGGTCGACGTGCGCACGAACACGCTCGTCGCGTCGGCCGACGACGAGGGCGTGGTGCTGCACGACGGCACCGAGATCCGGACCGCGACGATGGTGTGGACCGCGGGCGTCGGCCCGAACGACCCGGTGCACGAGCACCCGCGCCGATTCGAGGTCGACGACCACCTGCGCGTGACCGACGCCGACGGCGTGTTCGCCATCGGCGACGTCGCGGCCGCGCACGACAAGCACGGCGCGGTGCTGCCGATGGTGTCGCCGCCCGCGATGCAGGCCGGTCGCTACGTCGCCCGCCATATCGTCGACGGCGGCGCCCGCCGCCGCTTCCGCTACCGCGACAAGGGCACGCTCGCGACGATCGGCCGGCGCTCGGCGGTGGGCCAGATCGGGCGCCTGCGCTTCCGGGGCTTCCTCGGATGGGTCGTCTGGCTGGTCGTGCACCTGTACTACCTGATCGGTTTCGAGAACCGGATCCGGGTGCTCATGCGCTGGGGTTGGTACTACCTGAGCTCCGATCGCCCGATCCGTGTGATCGTCGAGGCCGACCCGCCCAAGCCGGCGCCCGCATGACCCGGGAATGACGGCCCTACCCGTATCGTTGTCACTTTCCTATGGCGACTCTCCAGATGACCTCCGAGAATTTCGAACAGACGATCACGGGCAACGACATCGTGCTCGTCGACTTCTGGGCCTCCTGGTGCGGCCCGTGCCGGCAGTTCGGGCCGGTGTTCGAGCAGGCGTCCGAGAAGAACGCCGATCTCGTCTTCAGCAAGGTCGACACCGAGGCGCAGCAGCAGCTGGCCGCCACGTTCAACATCATGTCGATCCCGACGTTGATGGTCTTCCGTGAGCAGGTGCTCGTGTTCGCGCAGCCCGGCGCCCTCCCGGCCGAGGCGCTCGACAACCTCATCGAGCAGGTCCGGGCCCTCGACATGGACGAGGTGCACAAGGCGGTCGCCGCCCACGAGGCCGAGCACGCCGACCACGACCACGACCACGCCGACCACGACCACGACCACGCTGGGCACGATCACGCGCATTGATCACGCGCATTGATCACGCGCATTGATCACGCGCATTGATCACGCGGATTGATCACGCGCATTGATCACGCGCATTGATCACGCGCATTGATCACGCGCATTGATCACGCGCATTGATCACGCGCATTGATCCGCGTGCCGGGGTGTAGCGCATCACTTCCGATTCGCACTCGTCCCGCGCGCAGCAATGCGGTGTGACGACCGTGCGCGCGGAGGCGCTCGTCGTTCGTTGAGGCGGCAAGGTTGTCGTGTGCAAATGTGTCCACGCGCGCCGTGAAACTGGCCATTTTCGAAAGCAGTTACACGCGATATCGTGCGGCGCGTGCTTCCCCGCCTTGCTGCTTGGTGCTATCGGCGTCGGCGCTTCGTCGTCATCGCCTGGATCGTCGTCCTCATCGGTGTCAACGTGCTCGCGAAGACCGCGGGCGGCGACTTGCTGAAGTCGTTGTCGCTGCCGGGCACGGAATCGCAGCGCACCTTCGACGTGCTGGAGCACGACTTCCGCCAGACCGGCGACACCGGCTACCTCGTCTTCAAGACCGATGCGGCCGGGGGCGTGCAGGCGCCCGCGGTGCGCGACAAGATCGAGAACTCGCTCGCGCCCGCGCTCCGCAAGGAGAGCCACGTCGCGTCGGTGACGACGCCGTACGAACAAGGCGGCGCGCGCTTCGTTTCGCAGGACGGCAAGATCGCGTACGCCGAGATCCAGTTCGACGTGCAGGCCAACGACGTTCCCGTCGACCTCGCCCAGCACATGCGCGACGTGGTGAAGAAGGCGAACACGCCCGGCGTGCAGATCGAGCTGGGCGGCTCGATGTTCACCGACCAGACCCAGCCCGCGAGCGAGGCGATCGGCATCCTCGCGGCCGTGATCATCCTCCTGGTCGCGTTCGGTTCCGTCCTCGCGATGGGCCTCCCGATCATGACCGCGTTGTTCGGCATCGGGATCGGTCTCGCGATCGTCACGCTGCTCGCGCGGTTCACCGACGTCCCGTCGTTCGCGCCCCAGGTGACGGCGATGATCGGTATCGGTGTCGGCATCGACTACGCGCTCTTCATCAGCACGCGCTATCGAGAAGCGCTGCACGGCGGCCGCGATCCCGAGGCCGCGGTCGTCCACGCGATCGACACGAGCGGGCGTGCGGTGCTGTTCGCGGGCGGCACCGTCGTGATCTCGCTGCTCGGCCTGTTCGTCATCGGGCTCGCGTTCATCCGCGGCCTGTCGATCGGCGCCGCGCTCGCGGTGCTGCTGGTGATGGCGGCCGCGGTCACGCTGCTCCCGGCGGTGCTCGGGTTCGTCGGGCACACCATCGACAAGCTCGCGCTGCCGTACACCAAAGCACCGAAGGACCCGCAGCAGACGGTGTGGGCGCGGTGGGCCCGGATCATCCAGCGCCGGCCGTGGCCGGTCGCGATCGGTGGTCTCGCGATCCTGCTCGTGCTGGCCATCCCCGCGGCCGGTCTGCGCCTCGGCATCGCCGACGCCGGCAACGACCCGACCAAGTTCACGACGCGTCGCGCCTACGACCTCCTGAGCGAGGGCTTCGGCCCCGGCTTCAACGGTCCGCTCGTGATTGCGAGCGAGCTGCACACCCCGAACGACCTCGGTGCCATGTCGCAGCTCGCGGCCGTGATCGCGAAGACCCCGGGCGTCGCGCAGGTCTCCCCGGTCGTCCCGAGCCCCGGAAACGACGCCGCGCTGATGCAGGTCGTGCCGACGGGATCCCCGCAGGACGAGAGCACCACCAAGCTCGTGCACCTCCTGCGCGATCACGTCATCCCGCAGAACACTGCGGGCAGCACGCTCGACGTCCACGTCGGCGGGCAGACCGCGGTCGGCGTCGACCTCGCCGACACGATGGGCGCGCGGCTGCCGTACATGTTCTTGTCGATCCTGTTGTTGAGCTTCGTGTTGCTGATGCTCGTGTTCCGATCACTTCTCGTGCCGCTGAAGGCCGTGATCATGAACCTGCTGTCGATCGGCGCGGCGTACGGCGTCATCGTCGCGATCTTCCAGAACGGCTGGATCAAGAACGTGGTCGGGATCGGCAAGGAAGGCCCGATCGAGGCGTGGGTCCCGATGATGCTGTTCGCGATCGTGTTCGGCCTGTCGATGGACTACGAGGTGTTCCTCCTGTCGCGGATCAAGGAGGAGTACGACCGCGACCACGACAACGCGACCGCGGTGTCGCACGGTCTCGCCAAGACGGCGCGGCTGATCACCGCGGCCGCCGCGATCATGATCTGCGTGTTCGGCAGCTTCGTGCTCTCCGACCTACGCGTCCTGAAGCTGGTCGGCTTCGGGCTCGCGTTCGCGGTACTCATCGACGCCACCGTCGTCCGGCTCGTGCTCGTCCCCGCGACGATGGCGCTCCTCGGCGACCGCAACTGGTGGTTCCCGAAGATGCTCGAATGGCTGCCGCGGATCGACGTGGAGGGCACCCCCTCGCCCGGCGTCGAAGGGCCTGAACACCAGCCGGAGCCTGCCCTCGGCGACTGAGGCGGCCGGGTCGCCTCCGGCGAAAGCGATGCGAAAGTCGTCCCGCTTTACTCGCTGTTTACCGTTTGACACCCATTTGTTCCGCTCTGGGCGTACGGTGCATTCGTGTTCACGGACCGGGTGCTGAGTGCGTCGGTGATCATCCGCACGCACAATGATCAGAGGTCGCTCGAGGCGACGCTCGAGCGGGTGTTCGAACAGCGGGTCGCGCCGCTCGAAGTGATCGTCGCCGACGCGGGGTCGACGGATCACACCGTCGCGATCGCCGACACGAGCGACGCGGTCGGTGCTGACGATCGCGCGCGGCGACCGGGGCCACGCCCGCACGCTCAATCGCGCGGCGAGGGTCGCGCGCGGCGACGTGCTCGTGCTGCTGTCGGGGCGTTGCCTGCCGGTCGGCACCGACTGGCTCGGCGATCTCGTGCGCCACTTCGACGACCCGGTCGTCGCCGGCGCCTGGGGCCCGGAGATCGGCCCGAGCGCGGTGGTGCCCGTTCCCGACGCGCCGGTACGACAGGAGGCGGGGAGCTACACCCGCGAGAACTGGGCGTACGGCCTTTCGTCCGACAATGGTGCGGTGCGCGCACGACTGTGGCGGCACGAGCTGTTCGACGAGTCGTTCCCCGTCCTGGAAGACAAGCAATGGGCGTGTGTGATGATGGAGCGGGGCTACTGCGTCGTGTACGACCCGGCCGCGGTCGTCCGCCGCGACCGCCACCGGATCCGTTCCGCGCATCCCCGACCGCGCCTCGTGCGTCAGGCGCTGGAGGCGATGTTCTCCACGGTCACGGGCGAACCGCGCGTTGGCGCCGCGGGCGCGCGCGTCAGCGCCGCTGACCCATCTCCTTGAGGTCGCGTTCGGTCTCCCGTTTGGCGTCGCGTGTCGCGATCGCCTGGCGCTTGTCGTAGCGCGCCTTGCCCCGGGCGGTGGCGATCTCGACCTTGCAGCGCCCGTCCTTGAAGTAGACGCGTAGCGGCACGAGCGTGACGCCCTTCTCCTCGGTCGCCCGCGCGATCTCCGCGATCTCGCGGCCGTGCAGCAGCAGCTTGCGCTTGCGCACCGGGTCGAGCTCGCCCCGGGAGAACTCGTACGGCGACACGTGCATGCCGTACATCCAGACCTCGCCGTCCTCGACCCGGGCGTACGCAGTCCTGCAGGTTGGCCCGGCCGTTGCGGATCGACTTCACCTCGGGGCCCTTCAGCATCACTCCGCACTCGTACGCGTCCAGCACGAAGTAGTCGTGCCGGGCCTTCCGGTTGGAGATGACGACCTGGTCGCCGCGTCGGGACATCGGCCTGCGACGGTAGTGCAGACTGTCGAGCGTGAATTCACTGCCGGAATCCAGTTGGTTTCGCACGAGCCGCTACGGCATGTTCGTGCACGCCAACATCGCCACCGTTCCCGCGTTCGCGCCGCGCCACGAATACGCCGACTGGTACTGGGGCTTCCTCGAGACCAAGCCCGACATCGTGTTGCACCCGACGTGCCCGATGCCCGAGATCGTCGCCTGGCACCGGGAGCACTACGGCGAGCAGCGTTCGACGACTTCATCCCCGACCTCACGTTCGAGCGCTTCGACGCCGACGACTACGCGCAGCTGCTCGACGACGCCGGGATGCGCTACCTCGTCCACGTCACCAAGCACCACGACGGCTTCTGCTGGTGGGACGCGTCGCACACTTCGCGCAACTCGATGCGGCTCGGGCCGCAGGCGCGACGTCGTCGCCGAGCTCGCCGCCGCGGTGCGGGCCCGGGGTCACCAGTTCGGTTGCTACTACTCGCTCCTCGACTGGAGTCATGCCGACTATCCCGACCCGCAGCGGTACGTCGACGACTTCATGCGACCGCAGATCCGCGAGCTCGTCGAGCGCTTCGAGCCCGCGCTGCTGTGGGGCGACGGGCACTGGGGTCATCCCGGCGGCCACTGGCGCGCCGACATGATCGTCGACGAGACCCGCGCCTACGCGCGCGGAACACGGGTTCGAGCTCGTGTTCAACGACCGCTTCTTCGCGTCCGATCCCGACTTCGTCACCTTCGAGTACGACGTCCCCGCCAATCCGCCCGACCGACTGTGGGAGGTGTGCCGCGGGCTCGGCCACTCGTTCTGCGTGAATCGCAACGAGACCGTGGCCGACTTCCTGCGCCCGTCCGAGATCGTCGGCATGCTCGTGGAGACGGTCGCCAAGGGCGGCAACTTCCTGCTCAACGTCGGGCCGGCCGCCGACGGCCGCGTCCCCGACGAACAGGCGAACCTCCTGCGGGAGTCGGGCGAGTGGATCCGCGCCCACGGTCCGGCGATCCACGAGTCGACGGCGTTCGACGTGCCGGGCTCGGGCGCGCACTGGTACACGCGCACGGGCGACGTCGTGCACGCGTTCGACCTTTCGTCCGCGCCGGAACCGTGCTTCGCGGCGTTGACGGGCGTCACCGCGGTGACGACGCCGGCGGGCGAGGCGTTGCCGTTCCGGGAGACGGGCGCGGGCCTCGCCGTCGACGCGCGGCGCGATCGACCGGCACGCGTTCGGGACGCGCTACTGCGTGTCGCTCGTGGCCGGCGCCCAGCCGATCCGGGTCGGTCCCGCGGTCGCGGCGGAAGGGTTCCTCGGCGCGCGGCTCGCGGACGCCGCGCCCGGAGACGTGATCGACGTGCCTGCGGGCCGCTACGTCCGCGAGACGTTCCCCCTCGTCGTGCCCGCGGGCGTGACGCTCCGCGGCGAGGGCTCGGCCCGGGTCGTGATCGACGCGGGCGGCACCGTCGGGCTGGTGCTCGGCGGCGACGGGCGCGACCCTCGAGGGCGTGACGGTCACCGGCGCGCAGCCCGGCTACATGATGATCCCGCCCACGTGCGTCACCGGCCAGGGCGGCGACCGGCTCACCGTGCGCGACTGTCACGTCGAGTCGATCGCGATCATCGGCGGGCGCGATCACGTGGTCGCGGGCAACGTGGTGGCGGGCGGGAAGATCTGGCTGATGGGCGCGAGCGGGTCGGACGTTCGCGCCAACTACCAGCACGGTCTGCGCTGGGGCGCGGGCATCGAGGTGCAGGGCGGCCACGGGAACGTCGTCACCGAGAACGAGTGCCGCGACGACCTGTGCGCGATCAAGTGCGTGGAGACGACCGGCGCGCAGGTCGACCCGCAACCGCTACGAGACGCGGTGGTTCGGCATCCACCTCGTCGGCGCGACCGAGTCGACGCTGTACCGCAACCGGGCGCTGCGGACGATGCGGGCCGTGACCGTCGAAGGCGGCGCGGGGAACACGGTCGACAAGCAGCTGGCCGAGCACTGCGACAGCGGTGTCGTCGTCGAGGGCGGCGCCGACGGCGTCGTGATCATGAACTCCTGGTTCCACGACTGCCGGATCGGCGTGCTGGCCTGGGGCGCGGGTGACGTGTCGCTGCGCGACAGCGCGATCAGCGAGCCCCGGGAGCACGCGATCGTGACGGACCGCCCGTTCGAGGTGACCGGCGGCGACCTCGGCGGCGACACCTGGGTCGGGCCCGCGTAGTCTCGGCGTTCGTGGAGAATCTGCTGATCGCGCTGTGGCGCACGCCGGGCGCGCCCGTCGAGTCGTTGCTCGACACGTGGATACCCGCCGCGCTCGCGGATCCCGGCGTCGAGTCGTGCGCGATCAGCTTCGCCGACCCCGACCAGGGCCGGTTCGCGGGCCCGCCGTGCGACGTGCTGATCGAGCTCGGTCTCGCGCCGCGCCCAGGACCTCGACGACGTGCCGTCGCGGCACGAGCTGTACGCGCTCGCGCGCGAGGTCAACGTGTTCCGCACCGACCCGCGGCACGTGATCGTGTGGGATCGCACGTGGCCCGACGGCGAGTACGCGCCGGGCGTGAAGTACGTGTCGTTCGTGCGGCGGGCCGAGGAGCTCTCGCACCAGCAGTTCGTACGGCACTGGACCGAGGTGCACGCGCCGATCGCGCGTGAGCATCACGTCGGGCTCGCCGACTACACCCAGAACGTCGTGCGCACCACGTACACGCCCGGCGGCGGAGGCATCGACGGGGTCGCGGAGCTGCGCTTCCGCACCCGCGCCGATTTCGAGGACCGGTTCTACGACTCCGACGAGGGCAAGGCGATCATCCGGGCCGACGTCGCCAAGTTCATCGGCCGCAGCGGCATCTCGCCCACGCTGATGCGCGAGCTCCCGCTGCGCACGCCGTCCGCGGGCTGATCAGGCGGGGAGACCGAGGAGCCGCGCCGCGCCGGCGACGTCCGCGACCTCGCGCCCGACCGCGCCGCACAGATCGGCCGCGGCGGCGGTCTGCTCCACGTTCGTGGGGCCGCCGTCCCAGTCCTCGAGCCCGACGCGCAGATGCCCGCCCCGCTCGAGCGCGGCGCGCGCGATCGGCGTGTCGAGCAGCGAACCGCCGAGCACCGCGACGGCCCACGCGATGTCGGCGTCGCCCAGCATGGCCAGGTAGAGGTCGAGCGCCTCGATGATCGGCGGCGCACCCCACAGCGGCTCGCCGCCCCCGAGGTAGCCGCCGGCCGAGAAGTAGAACTTCACGAGCGTCCCGGCCGGGAGCGCGCCCGCGTCGTGGTACGCGCGCACGACGCGCAGGAACCCCGGCTCGAAGATCGCGATGCTCGGACCGAGGCCGCGCGCGCGGCAGGTGTCCATCTTGTAGGCGATGTCGGCGAACGTGTTCGTGTAGACGTAGCTGCTGTTCGGCGGCAGGCCGTCAGCGCCCGTCCCGCCCAGGTTCACCGAGCCCGTGTCGACGAAGCCCGCGCGCACGAGACCCATGTCGTGGAGGAGCTCGACGTGCCCGTAGCGGTCCTCGATCGTCGCGCCGATCCCGGTCGTTGGATAGCAGACGACACCGGGATGCCGTTCGACCACGGGGCGGAATGCGATCGCGTACTGGTCGGCGGCCTCCGCGGGCGGCACCGCGATGTTCGGCGCGTGGGTGTGGATGACGGTGGCGCCCGCGTCGACGCATGCGAGGGCATCCTTCGCCTGTTCCTCCGCGGTCGCGGGCACGTTCGCGTTGCGGGCCCGACTCGTCACGCCGTTGAGCGCGGCCTCGATGATCACCGGAGCATCGATCTTCGTCATCTGGATAGCGTGACACGGGTGCGCACACGAATCACAGAGCTGCTGGGAATCGAGTTTCCGATCGTCCAGGCGCCGATGGGATACATCGCCCGGTCGCAGCTCGCCTCGGCCGTCTCCAACGCCGGTGGGCTCGGCATCATCGAGACGTCGTCGGGCCGGCTCGAGGAGGTGCGCGACGAGATCGTCAAGATGCGCGAGCTCACCGACAAACCGTTCGGGGTGAACATCGCCCAGCTCTTCGTGCGCGACCCGTCGATCGTCGATTTCGTCGCCGAGAACGGCGTCACGTTCGTGACCACGTCGGCCGGTGATCCCACGAAGTTCACCCGGGCGCTGAAGGACGCGGGCCTCACCGTGTTCCACGTCGTTCCGTCGCTGCGGGGCGCGCTGAAGGCGGTCGACGCCGGGGTCGACGGTCTCGTCGTCGAGGGCAACGAGGGCGGCGGGTTCAAAGCGCCGACCGGCGCGTCGACCATGGTGTTGCTGCCGCTGATCGCCTCGCGCGTCGACGTGCCGATCATCGCCGCGGGCGGGGTGTGCGACGGCCGTTCGATGGCGGCCGCGTTCGTGCTCGGTGCCGAGGGCGTGCAGATGGGCACCCGTATGGTCAGCGCGGCGGAGTCGCCGGTGCACGACAACTGGAAGCAGCTGATCTGCACGTCGAGCGAGGGTGACACGCTGCTCCTGAACCGCATGTCGCCGCCCGCGTTCCGCGTGTTGCGCACGGATTTCAGCCAGAGCGCCGACACCGACAACCGCGCGGTCATCCCGAGCCTCGAAGCCGTGCACGACCTCTACTTCGGCGGGAACATGGAAGCGTCGTTCGCGTTCAGCGGCCAGGTCGCCGGACGGATCGACGAGGTGCTCTCGGTCGAGCGGATCCTGCGGGAAACGGTGGCCGGGTGCGAGTCGATCCTCGCCGAGACCGCGGCGCGCTACTTGCCCTGAGACGCGAGCACGCGCAGCACACCGCCACCCGTGCCCCACGGCGAGTCCTTGATCGCCTGCGCGACCGCGTTGGCGTCGTTCCCGGCGCGGAGCGCGGCGAGGATGTTCGCGTACCGGCCGTTGGTCAGTGCGTGCACGTTGGCGTCGATGCCGTCCTGGTAGGTGACGTAGTTCTTGACGCCGACGCTGTTGAACCGCGTCTCACCCGTGAAGCCCCCCTGCGTGGTGGCGAGCGGATTGAACGAAGCCTTCGTCCCCTCCGCCTGCTCCCACGCGCTGACGGCCCGCACATTCTCCGACGTGATCGGCATGCCCAGCTTGGTGAGGAAGTCGCGGGCCCAACCGACCGAGTCGACACCCGACCGGTTGAGCTTGCCCGAGCTCGTCGGGACGCTCGGGTCGGTCGTCGTGGGCGCGCCGCTCACACCCTGCGCCTGCGACAGTGCGTTCGCGAAGGAGCCCGTCCCGAGCGCGGTGCCGTTCGTGCTCGCGTCGGCGGTCTTGTTCGGATCGGACGCGCCGAGCACGCCCCCCGCACCGCGGATCCCGAACTGGTTCCTGATCTCCTGGATGCGCGCTTGGACCGCGGCGAGACCGTCCATCGGAACCTGATCGGCCGGCCGCGGCCCCGGCTGAGCGGATTTCTCCACCAACAGTTGTCGGAGAAGACGGCACATGGTGCTGAGAACTCCGACAACTGTTGGTGGGCCAAACGGCACATAGCGCTGAGAACTCCGACAACTGTTGGTGGGGTAAACGGCACATGGTGCTGAGAACTCCGACAACTGTTGGTGGAGTTCTCAGGGGTGTAGGACGACCTTGATCGCGCCGTGCTCGCGGTCGGTCGCGACCGCGAACGCGTGCGGCGCGTCGTCGAGGCCGAAGCGGTGGGTGATGACGGCGGGCACGATCTCCGGATGTTCCGCCGCGATCACCGCGGCGGTGTCGAACTCGCGGTGACCGTGCGCCTCGCCGTAGACGAACGCGGGAACGATCGTCACCTCGCGCATCTGCGCGTTGAGGAACGAGATCGGGATCGGCTCCCAGGTTGTCGACACGAGGCCGATGGTTCCCGAGCGCCGGCAGGCGCGCACGGCCGCGTCGAAGCCCGACGACGAGCCGGCCGCCTCGAAGACGATGTCGCAGTCGCGCGGCGGCGTGAGCGCGAGCCCGATCGCCTCGGCCGCCGCCCGTTGCGCGTCGTGCCGGGGCACGATCGCGACCTCGGCGCCGAGGTGCCGAGCGGCCGCGCCCGTCAGCAACCCGATGGTGCCGGCGCCGACGATCCCGACCCGCATGCCCGCCTCGACGCCGGCCCGGTTGCACGCGTGCAACGACACCGCGAGCGGTTCGACCAACGACGCGTCGACCACGCCGATCCCGGCGGGCAAGGGCACGACGCACGACGCGGGCACGACGACTTCGTCGGCCATGCCGCCGTCGACGAAGACCCCGAGCATCGTCGCCGTGGTGTCGCGACAGAGTTGGGCCGAACCCGCGCGGCACGACTCGCACTCGCCGCACGGGACGAACGGGTGGACCGCGACCTCGGTGCCGTCGTCGAGCACGCCCGCGATCTCGTGACCGAGCGTGCCGGCCGCGAGCCCCGTGCGCACCATCTCGAGATCGGACCCGCAGATCCCGGCGCTACGGACCCGCACCCGCACGCCCGGCCCGTCGGGCGCGGGCACGTCGAGCACGCGGATCCCGGCGTCGGTGTTGCGGACGGCTCGCACGACCGCATTCTGTCACCGGTAGTGTTCGGCCGATTCTCGCAGCAGCAGGAGGAACGCAATGCCGACGTCGGGTTCGATTCTGGGTAACCCCGTCCTTCGCAAGGAGGACCCGGGCATCCTCGAAGGGACGACGCAGTACTACGACGACCTCGCGATCCCCGGCCTGCTGCACACCGCGTTCGTCCGCTCCACCGTCGCCCACGCCAACATCGACGCGATCGACACCGACGAGGCGAAGACGATGCCCGGCGTGGTCGGCGTCTACACCGCGGCCGACTTCGACCTGCCCGCGGTGCACGGGTTCATGATGCTGCCGCCCACGATGAACCGGCCGCCGCTCGCTTCGGAGAGGGTGCGCTTCGTCGGCGACATCGTCGCGATGGTCGTGGCCGAGAGCAAGGCGCAGGCGGTGGACGCGGCCGAGACCGTCATCGTCGACTACGACGAGCTGCCTCCACTCGCGACCGTCGCGTCCGCGCTCGCCGACGGCGCGCCCCTCATCCACGAGGCCCAGGGGTCGAACGTCGCCAACGTCATGGGCACCGGGCCGATCGAGGGTGTCCTCGACGACGCCGACGTCGTGGTGCGCGAACGGATCGTCAACCAGCGGGTCGCGCCGGTGCCGATGGAGGTGGGCGGCATCGTCGCCGTCCCCGGGGAACCCGCGGGCGGTCTGTCGATCTGGGTGTCGTCGCAGGGCCCGCACGGCGTGCGCGACGAGATCGCGATGCTGCTCGGCCTCGACCCCGCGATCATCCACGCCCGCAACGCCGCGGTCGGTGGCGGCTTCGGCGCCAAGCAGGGGATGGTCGTCGAGCACCTCCTCGTGGCGAAGGCCGCGCTCACGCTCGGCCGACCGGTGAAGTGGACCGAGACCCGCTCCGAGAACATGGTCTCGATGTGGCACGGCCGCGGCATGGTGCACGAGGTCGAGCTCGGACTGAAGAACGACGGCACGATCACCGGGCTCAAGGTATTCACGACCGCGGAGGCCGGCGCGTACGCGGCGATCGGCGCGTTCCTGCCGTTCTTCACGCAGATGATGGCCGCGAACGTGTACGTGGTGCCGAAGGTCGAGTTCAACTGGCAGGCGGTGCTGACCAACAGCACGCCGGTCGCCGCGTACCGCGGCGCGGGCCGGCCCGAGGCGATCCACATGTTCGAGCGCGTCCTCGACATCGCCGCCGACGAGCTCGGCATCGATCCGGTCGCGATCCGGCGCAAGAACTTCATCCAGCCCGATCAGTTCCCGTACATGCCGAACACGGGTCTCGGCGCGACGTACGACACGGGTGAGTACGAAAAGGCGCTCGACGCCGTGCTCGAGCACGCCGGCTACGACGCGTTGCGGGCCGAGCAGAAGGCCCGGCTCGAGCGCGGCGATCGCGTGCTGATGGGGATCGGTGTCTCGTCGTACCTCGAGATCAGCGCGCCGATGGTGCTCACGCAGGAGTTCGGCGCCGTCGAGATCGAAGACGACGGCACAGTCACTGCTCGCGTCGGCACCAGCGCACACGGCCAGGGCCACGAGACCGCGTTCTCGCAGATCGTCGCGTCGACGCTCGGCGTGCCCTTCGAGAACGTGCGCGTGCTCCACTCCGACACCGACGAGGTGCCCCGCGGCGGCGGCACCGGTGGTTCGCGGTCGGGCCAGATCGGCGGCAGCGCGTTGCTCGTCGCGAGCCAGGAGGTCCTGGCGCAGGCGAAACGGCTCGCGGCCCACATGCTCGAAGCCAACCCCGACGACATCGTCCTCGGCGACAACGGCCTCGAGGTCGCGGGTGTGCCCGCGAGCAAGTTGGCATGGGCCGACCTCGCCGCCGCGGTCAAGGACCCGGACCAGCGGCCCGAAGGCCTGGCCGAGCGCCTGCAGCACGAGCTCGACTTCCAGGCCGGCGGTTCGTCGTTCCCGTTCGGTTCGCACGTCGCGGTCGTCGAGGTCGACTCCGAGACCGGGCGCGGTCGAGCTGGTCCGGCACATCGCGGTCGACGACTGCGGCACGATCATCAACCCGTTGATCGTCGGCGGCCAGCAGCACGGCGGCATCGCGCAGGGTGTCGCCCAGGTGCTGTGGGAGCAGGTCCAGTACGACGACGACGGCAACCCGATCACCGCGAACCTGATGGACTACGCGATGCCGTCGGCCGCGGAGCTGCCGTCGTACGAGACGTACAACACCGTCACGCCCACTCCACTCAACCCGCTCGGGGCGAAGGGCATCGGCGAGTCGGCGACGCTGGGTTCCACGCCCGCGGTGCACAACGCGATCATCGACGCGTCTGTCGCACCTCGGTGTGCGCCACATCGACATGCCGTGCACGGCCGAACGGGTCTGGAACGCGTTGCAGGGATAGGGATGACGACGCCTGCGCCGAAGGCCGCCGAGTTCGCACAACCGACGCTGCGCCTGACCGAGTCGCAGTACGCGACGATCATCGCCAACTGTTACGACGGGCTGCCGAACGAGGCGTGCGGTCTCCTGGTCGGCGCGCTCGGCGACGCGGGCGAGCCGACCGGACTGATCTCCGAGGCGCGGCCGTGCCGGAACGCCGACGCGTCGGCGGTCACCTACACGGTCGACCCGCGCGACATGCTCGGCGCGATGCGCGCGGCCGAGGCGCGCGGACACGAGGTCGTCGGCGTGTGGCACTCGCACACCCACACCGAGGGGTACCCGTCGCCCACCGACGTTCGGCAGGCGGTCGACCCGGCGTGGGTCTACGTCATCGTGTCGCTGCGCGACGAGGCGCCGATGCTGCGCGCGTACCGGATCCGTGCGGGCGAGATCACGGAGACGGCGGTCGAACTCGAGCACGGCTGACCCGTTCGGGCGCTGAGCTTCGCCCGGTCGGGGTCGGACCCGTACCCGCCCCGACCCACGCCGAGCCGAACCCACCCCGGGTGCCTCCGGCCCGCGGCCTTCCCGGAATCCCGACCGCTCCGGTCGGGTTGTAACCTCCCGGTATGGCCGTCGAGATCAAGTTGCCCACGGTGTTGCGTGTCCAGGCCGACGGTCAGGCGACTGTCGCGGTCGACGGCGCGACCGTCAGTGAGGTCTTCAACACCCTGATCGAGCGCTATCCCGGCCTGCGCGAGAACCTGCTCGCCGCCGACGGCAACCTCCACAAGTTCGTGAACGTCTACAAGGACGACGACGACATCCGCTACCTCGACGGTCTCGACACCAAGCTGGCCGACGGCGACGTCCTCTCGATCCTGCCTGCGGTCGCCGGCGGCACGTGAAGCACGACGACATCCTCGGGTTGATCGGGGACACGCCGCTCGTCGGTGTGCACCAACTCTCCCCGAACCCGAACGTCCGCATCTGGGCGAAGCTCGAGGGCCAGAACCCCGGCGGCTCGTCGAAGGACCGCATCGCGCTGAAGATGATCGACCTCGCCGAGCGCGACGGCGCGATCGATCCCGGCGCGACGATCCTCGAACCATCGTCGGGCAACACCGGCATCGGGCTCGCGCTCGTCGCCAAGCTCCGCGGCTACAAGCTGCGCGTGATCATGCCGGAGAACGTCTCGGTCGAACGGCGCCAGCTGCTCGAGATCTTCGGCGCCGAGATCACGCTCTCGCCCGGCGAGGAGGGCAGCAACGGCGCGATCCGGATGGCCGAGAAGATCCACGCCGACGAGCCCGACCGGTACGCGTTCCTCTTCCAGTACGGCAACCCCGCGAACCCGCTCGCGCACTACGAGGGCACCGGTCCCGAGATCCTGCGCGACTGCCCGGAGATCGACGTGTTCGTCGCCGGCCTCGGCACGAGCGGGACGCTGATGGGTGCGGGCCGCTACCTGAAGGAGCACAAGCCCGGCGTGAAGATCATCGCGGTGGAACCGCCCGCCGGCGAGCTCGTGCAGGGGCTGCGCAACCTCGACGACGGCTTCGTGCCCCCGATCTTCGACCCCTCGATGCTCGACCGGAAGCTCATCGTGCGGCCGCGTGACTCGATCGAGGGCACGCGACGACTGTTGCACGAGTGCGGCGTGTTCGCCGGTATCTCGTCGGGCGCCGCGGTCGCGGGCGCGGTCAAGGCCGCGCAACAGATGGACGCGGGCACGATCGTCACTCTGCTTCCCGACGGCGGCTGGAAGTACCTGTCGTCGGGCGCGTGGACGGACCCGATCGACGAGGTCGTCGAACGCGCGACGCGCATCAACTACTGGTGACCGATCAGCGCACCGACGACCGCGCCGAGGTGGCACGCGCCGTCGACGTCCTGCGTGGGGGCGGGCTCGTCGCGTTCCCGACCGAGACCGTCTACGGCCTCGGCGCCGACGCCGCGAACCCCGACGCGCTGCACCGCTTGTTCCGGGTGAAGGGCCGTCCCCCCGACCACCCCGTCATCGTGCACGTCGCGGGCGCCGTGCAGCTCGACGAGCTCGGGCGCGACGTCCCCGCCCTCGCGCACGACCTCGCCGCCGCGTTCTGGCCGGGGCCGCTCACGATCGTCGTGCGCCGCGAGCCCGCCGCGTCGCCCCGGAGGCGACCGGCGGACGCGACACCGTCGGCCTCCGCGTCCCCGACCATCCCCTCGCGCTCGCGTTGCTGGAGGCGTTCGGCGGTGGTGTCGCCGCGCCCTCGGCGAACCGGTTCGGCCGGGTGAGCCCCACCACCGCGCGGCACGTGCGGGACGACCTCGGCGCCGACGTCGACCTCGTGCTCGACGGCGGTCCGTGCGCGGTCGGAGTGGAGTCGACGATCGTCGACGTCAGCGGGCCCGAGCCGCTCGTGCTGCGGGTCGGCGGGATCGGCGAGGAGCAGCTCGCACGACGTCGCGGGCCGGACGATCGCGCGCCGCACCGGTGGGGAGATCGCCGCGCCGGGCACGCTCGCGTCGCACTACGCGCCCGACGCCCGGGTCGAGCTGGTCGCGGCGTCGGAGCTCGACGAGCGCGCCGCTTCGTTGCGGGCCGAGGGCCTCACCGTGGGCGTGCTCGACGCGCCCACCGATCCCCGGGAGTACGCACAGGTCCTGTACGACCGGCTCCGCGACCTCGACCGCCGGCGGGTCGCGGTGATCCTCGCCGTGCCGCCCCCCGACGACGGCGGCATCGGGGCGGCCGTCGCGGATCGCCTACGGCGCGCGGCCGCCCACTAGCGTCACGCCGATGGTGCCCGACGGCCGCCCGATCGGTGTCTTCGACAGCGGGCTCGGCGGCCTCACGGTCGTCCGGGCACTGCTCGATCTCGTTCCGGGTGCCGACGTCGTCTATTTCGGCGACACCGGCCGCTTCCCGTACGGTCCCAAGCCCGCCGTCGAGGTCGCGAAGTATGCCCACGAGATCGTCGACCTGCTGCTGGATCACGACGTCCGCATGATCGTCGTCGCGTGCAACAGCGCGGCGGCCGCCGCCACCGACCTGCGCGATCGCCTCGACATCCCCGTCGTCGACGTCATCGAGCCCGGCCTCCGCGCCGCGACGCGGGTGACGCAGACCGGGCGGGTCGGTGTGATCGGCACCGTCGGCACGATCGCGTCGGGCGCGTACCAACGCGCCGCCGTGCAGCTCGACGCCGAGCTGGAGCTCGCGTGCGCGGCGTGCCCGGGGTTCGTCGAGTTCGTCGAGCAGGGCGACGTCGAGTCGGATCAGGTGCATGTGCTCGCCGAGCGGCTCCTCGCGCCGATCAAACAGGCGTGCGTCGACACCCTCGTCCTGGGCTGCACGCACTATCCGTTGCTCGCCCGCACGATCGCCGACGTCATGGGCCCCGACGTCGTGCTCGTATCGAGCGCGGAGGAAACCGCGTTCGAAGTCCGGGCCGAGCTCGACGAACCCGACCGAGGAAGGCGTGATGCGGCAGTGCCGAGGCGTGTGAAGTTCATGACGAGCGGCGACGCGGCGAGGTTCCGCCACCTCGGCGCACGGTTCCTCGGCCCCGAGGTCGAGCACGTGGAGGCCTGGTCGTGGAGCTGACCGTCCTCGGTTGCTCGGGCAGTTACGGCTCGCCCGCGGGCGGCGCGTGCAGCGGCTATCTCGTCCGGGCCGGGAGTGCGGTCATCTGGATGGACTGCGGCAACGGCTCGTTCGCCAACCTGCAACAGCACGCGAACCCGGCGGATCTGACCGCGGTGATCATCACGCACGCGCACGCCGATCACTGCGTCGACATCTACGGGTTGCACGTCATGTACAAGTACGGACTCGAGTGCAGCAATCTTCCCGTGTACGCGCCCGAGGGCGTCGAACGCACGCTCGAAGGCATCGTGGGGCAGTGGACCGACACCTTCGACTGGAATCTCGTCGGCGACGGCGACCGCGCCCTGGTCGGCGACGTTGCGCTGCAGTTCTCGCGCACCGATCATCCGCTGCCGACAGTGGGCGTCGATCTCGAGCAGGGCGGGAAGCGCCTCGTGTACACCGCCGACACCGGTCCGGGCTGGAGCGTCGAGGCATTCCGTCCGGGCGCCGATCTCGTCTTGTCGGAAGCGACATACCAGCACGACGACATTCGCGCGCCCATCCACCTGTCGGCGCGCCAGGCCGGTGAATGCGCGCGTGCGGCCGACGCGCGCAAGCTCATGCTCACCCATTTGTGGCCCACGCTCGACCCGGTAGCCTCCGTCGAAGAGGGCTCCGAAGCCTTCGGTCGTGCGGTGACGCTCGCCGCGCCCCACCTCGTCACGCACATCTGAGGATCTCCATTGACCAAACGTGCCTCCGGCCGCGGCCCCGACGACCTGCGCGCGGTCGTCTTCGAACGCGACTTCACCGAGATGGCCGACGGATCGGTGCTCGTCCAGTTCGGGCGCACGCGGGTGCTGTGTACCGCGTCGGTCGAGGAACGCATCCCGCCGTGGCTGAAGGGCTCGGGCAAGGGCTGGGTCACGGCCGAGTACTCGATGCTGCCGGGCTCGTCACCCGAGCGCGTCGGGCGCGAGGCCGCGAAGGGAAAGCAGAGCGGGCGCACCCAGGAGATCCAGCGGCTCATCGGCCGCTCGCTGCGCGCCGCCGTCGACCTGCGCCTCATGCCCGACGTGCAGATCACCGTCGACTGCGACGTCCTGCAGGCCGACGGCGGCACCCGCACCGCATCGATCTGCGGCGGCTGGATCGCGTTGCACGACGCGTGCAGCCGTCTCGTCGCGAAGAGCACGCTCGCACGTCATCCGATCCTGCAGCCGTGCGCGGCGATCTCGGTGGGAGTCATCGACGGCACGCCCATGCTCGACCTCGAGTACAGCGAGGACGTACGGGCCGAGGTCGACATGAACGTGGTGATGACGGGCGACGGCCGTTTCGTCGAGGTGCAGGGGACCGCGGAAGGCGTCGCCTTCACCCGGAGCGACCTCGACGAGCTGCTCGCTCTGGCCGAGCACGGCATCGAGGAGATCATCGCCGCGCAACGCGAGATGGTCGCCGAGCCGCCGGCACCGCGCGTTCGGTGACCCTCCCGCTCCCGTTCGTCCTCGCGACGCAGAACGCCGACAAGGCCCGCGAGATCGTCGAGATCTTCGTCGCGCTCACGGACTCTCCGCTGATCGCCTATTCTGTCGATGGTCTCGCGTTCGTGGTCGACACACCCGAGCGCATCGCGGCATCGGTCGCGGCTCTTCCCGCGCTGACCGAGGTGCCCGACGTGGAGGAGACGGGCGCGACGCTCGAGGAGAACGCCCGCATCAAGGCCGCCGCGCTCGCCGACGCGCTCGGGCTGCTCGCGATCGCCGACGACACCGGGCTCGAGGTCGATGCGCTCGGCGGCGCCCCCGGCGTCTACTCGGCGCGCTACGCGGGGGAGCACGCTTCGTACGCCGAGAACACCGCCAAACTGGTCGCCGCGCTCGCCGCCACCGAGCCCGCGGCCCGGACCGCACGGTTCGCCACGGTCGCGATCGCGCGGACGCCGAGCGGTGACGAGGTGGTCGCACGGGGTGAGGTCGAGGGCCTCATCTCGGAGCACGCCCGCGGTGAGAACGGCTTCGGCTACGACCCGGTGTTCGTCCCGACCGAGGGTGACGGGCGATCGTTTGCGGAGATGGCCCCGGCCGAGAAACATGCGGTGTCGCACCGCGGGCGGGCCTTTCGGAATCTCGCGTTGGCGCTGACCCGATCCGCGTAGTCCCGAGAGGTGGAGTCGATGGCGTTGCACCCGTCCGCCGAGATGATGGTCCAGCTGATGGCCGATGCCGGTCTCACGTTCGGGCCCGACGCGTCACCGGAGGCTCGGCGCGCCGCGATGATCGAGGCTACGACGAATCCCGCGTTCCCGCGCCATCCCGTGCACGAGGTCGCCGACCGCGAGATTCCCGGACCGTCCGGTCCGATACCGGTACGGGTGTTCCGCCCGAGCGCGGCGACGGGTCTCCCGCTCCTCGTGTGGTTCCACGGTGGGGGATGGGTCACAGGCAACCTCGACACGCACGACCAACTCGGCCGGATGTTGGCCGACCATGTCGGCGCGGTGGTGATGTCGGTCGACTACCGGCTCGCGCCGGAAGCCAAGTTCCCGGCCGCGGCCGACGACTGCCTGGCCGCGTACGAATGGGCGCTCGCGCACGCCGACGAGATCGGCGCCGACGCGACGCGCGTCGCGATAGGCGGCGACAGCGCGGGCGGCAACCTCGCCGCGGTCGTCGCCCTCGACGCGCGCGAACGCGGCCTGCCTCAGCCGCTCCTGCAACTGCTCGTGTATCCGGTTACCGACTACGACCTCGAGAGCGGGTCGATGGTCGAGAACGCGGAGGGCTTCTTCCTCGAGCGCGAAGGCATGCGGTGGTTCTACGACCTCTACGCCAACGCGCCCGCCGACTTCGAGCACCCGCGGTTCTCGCCCGTGCGCGCGGCCGATCACTCCGGGCTGGCCCGCGCGGTCGTGATCACCGCCGAGTACGACCCGCTGCGCGACCAGGGCGAGGCCTACGCCCGCCGGCTGTCCGACGCGGGAACGCCGACCGAGGCCGTCCGGGCCGACGGGCTCATCCACGGCTTCTTCGGGATGCACGAGTTCATGCCGCCGGGCAAGGAGTCCTGGGACGTCGCGGTCGCCGCTCTCCGCACCGTGTACGGCATCGCCTGATGCCGCTGCATCCGCAAGCCCGTGCGGTGTGCGACCTCGTCAACGCCCAGCCGTACGTGCCTCCGAGCAACGAACGGGTCGACGAGATCCGCGCCGGCTTCGCGGGACTCGTCGTGATGGGCGCCGGAGCCGCCCCGGACGTGTTCGCGGTCGACGACGACGACGCGGACGGCGTCCCCGTGCGGATCTACCGGCCGGCCCCCGATCCGGATCTCCCGGTCGTCGTCTACTTCCACGGTGGCGGTTGGACGATCGGATCCGTCGGCGAGTTCGACCTCGTCGCGCGCCAGATCGCGAACGCGACCAACGCGGTCGTCGTGTCGGTCGACTACCGGCTCGCGCCCGAGCACCCGTTCCCCGCTCCGCTCGACGACTGCTGGAACGCGTTGCGGTGGGCGGCGAAGAACGCGTCGTCGTTCGGCGGCGACGCGAGCCGCCTGGCCGTGATGGGCGACAGCGCGGGCGGCAACCTCGCCGCGGTGTGCGCGCTGCTCGCGCGCGACGCGGGTGGTCCCGACATCGCGCGCCAGGTTCTCGTCTACCCCGTGACCGACTGCGACCTCGACACGCCGTCGTACCGGGAGAACGGCGAGGGTTACCTCCTGACCGCCGACGACATGCGCTGGTTCTTCTCGTGTTACACGGGAGCCGGCGCCACCGACCCGACCGATTGGCGGATCTCTCCGCTCCGTGCGCCCGACCTCGAGGGCGTCGCGCCGGCGGTCGTGCTGACCGCGGAGTTCGACCCGCTGCGCGACGAAGGCCGCGCCTACGCGTGCCGCGACTCGCCGCCGCCGGCGTCCCGGTCGTGGACATGCCCTACGACGGCATGATCCACGGCTTCTTCGGGCTCTCGGCCGCGTTCGACGCGAGTCGCGACGCGATGCAGCGCATCGGTGCCGAATTGGCGCAGGCGTTCGGTACGCTCCCGGGCTGATATGGCAGTTCTCGACGTCGCCGGCTTCGTCGCCGATCTCAAGGATCATGCGGTCGAGCACGGCTTCCACGTGCACGACGAACGCCATTTCGTCGAGAGCTACTCGCTGCGCCAGACGTGGGAGGTCGATCTCCATCCCGAGGAGGGTTGCGAGGGCCCGGTCGACCTGTACCTCTCGCTCGAGATCGATCCCCGGGTGCTGCTCGGCTTCGAGGACGCGGTGATCGAGGTCGGCGACGACGCGGAGCCGACCGACACGTTCCATTTCCCGCTGAGCTTCACGTGGGCGTTGCCCCCGCTCGCGCACGGGCCCGATCTCCTCGTGCTCGCCACCGACCTGGCCGGGGTCGGCGGCCGTGACCTCCCCCTCGACGTGTCGGCCACCGACTCGTTCCCGGCGGCGACCGACGCGCCGGAACGCTCGCTCCGCATCGTCGCGCATCAGAAGGTCTCGCTGATCGGTATCCGTCGGGGCGAGGAGGTGCCCTGCGACACGCTCGAAGCGTGCCTCGCGGTGAGCCGGTACCTGCTCGACCAGGCGGTCGGCTGGCTCGACTGACCCGACGGTCGTTCTCAGGTCTTTGTGGGGAGCCGCCGGTACGATGGTGCGGTGGCCATGCGCACCGACTGCAAGCACTACGAGAGCCGTACGTACTCGTCCGGCGAAGCAGTGCGGAAGTGCGGCCTCGATCTCGCGCCCGAGGCGCCGTGGAACTGCCCGGCCGACTGCCCCGCCTACGAGCGGCGCAAGATCGACGTCGGGTGGCAATACGGGTCCCTCGCGAAGGGGATGGAGCCGGCGCCGCCGGAGCCCGAGATCGCGGTTGACGCCGACGTCGCCGCGCTCCTCGACGCGACCGAGGACATCGTGAACGCGGCCGGGTTCGAGATGCTCGCCAAGCAGGCGAAGCGCAACGCCCAGCGCAAGGGGATGTTCCGCAAGCGCAAGCGGCGCTGATCCGCACCGCGCCGACCGAGCCGCGCCGGGCGCCGGATAGCTTGCCCGCGTGGCCGACCTCGCGACCCGTTCCCGCGAGATGCCCGTGGAACGGCGGGCCGTCGGCGCCGTGCTCATCGCGGTCGTGCTCTGGTCGTGCACGTCACTGTTCGTGCGGGCCGGGCACTCCGATGCGCTCGTCTTCGCGACGTGGCGCCTGTGGTTCGCGCTGCCGCCGCTCTCGGCGATCGTCGTGTGGCGCGCCCGTCACACCGACGCCGCGCCCTTCTTACCTGCGGACGTGCCGCCCGCGCGGTGGCTCGCGTTGCTGGTCGGAGCGGGCGCGTTCTTCGTCGCCGGTGCGGCCTCCACGTTCGCGGCGCTCGGTCTGACCCGGCTGCTCGACGTCACCTTGATCGGTTCACTGCAACCGGTGCTCATCATCGGGTTCGCGGTCGCGTTCCTCGGCGAGCACGTCGCCCGCACGCACCTGATCCGGGCCGCGATCGCGATCGTGGGCACGGTCGCCGTCGCACTCGCGGCGTCGGGGGGCGGCACGTGGAGCCTGAGCGGCGACCTCGTCGCGGTCATGGGGCTCGTTTTCAACTCGGGCTGGTTCCTCTACGGACGCGTGTTGCGCACGCGCATCGTCGTCGACCCGTTCGCGTTCATGCTGGGGACGCTCACCGCGGCCGCGTTGCTGACCACGCCGATCGCCCTCGTCGCGCACGGCTCGCTCGGTATCAGCGCAAATGGGCTCTTCTTCGCGACCTGCACGATGCTCGGTGGTACCACGGCGCACGTCTTGATGATCTGGGCGCACCGCCACGTGCCCGCATCGGTGTCGTCGCCGATGATGCTCGGCGAGACACCGCTGGTCGCCGGGGGCGGATGGGTGTTCTTCGGGGAGTCGATCGGGGTGTTGGAGGGCATCGGTGCGGCCGCGGTCGTCGGCTCGCTCTGGGGCGTCACCCGGGGCGCGGAGCTCGAGCGCGTCGACCACGACGTTCCCGATCCCGCGCCACCGTCGTAGCGCGGGCGACCGGTGCAGATGGGCGCACCCTTTTGGAAGAATCCCGGGCATGACAACGCTGCTCGGTCTCCGTACCGTCATCTACCAGGCGTCCGATCTCGAGGCGTCGAAGGCGTGGTTCACCCGCCTGCTCGGGTTCGGCCCGTATTTCGACCAGCCGTTCTTCGTCGGCTTCTCGGTCGCCGGCTACGAGCTCGGCCTGCTCCCCGACGCCGATCCCGCCGACGGTGCGCTCACCTACTGGGGCGTCAGCGACGTGCAGGCCGCGATGGACGAGGCGATCGCCCTCGGCGCGACCGTGCACGTGCCGGCCACGGAAGTCGGCGACGAGATCGTCACGGGCACGGTGCGCACGCCGCAGGGTTCGATCGTCGGCTTCATCGACAACCCGCACTTCGCCGCGACCTGAGTTCGCCCGGGACGGCCCGAATGATGGTTGGTGCGAACGGGGAGACTCGAACTCCCACCTCTTTCGAGACCGGGACCTAAACCCGGCGCGTCTGCCAATTCCGCCACGCTCGCGTGGCGTCCATTCGCGCCGGGAGGCGGTGACGCCCTCAGGGCTATTCTCCGTTCCTCGAAGCTCTCGAAGTTCCTTGGCAGGGTGGAGGTCCGCATGGGCAAGCAGATTCCGATCGTCGACTACCTCGCGATCGACGACGGACCGCCGCACCTCGTGGCCTGGGAGGCGGTCGGCACCGGGGCCCTCTACTTCGACCGGCGCAACGCCGACGCCAAGGGCGGCGGCACCGAGTTCAAGCGCAAGAAGCTCGCGACCACCGGCAAGGTGCGCTCGTTCACGATCGTGAACCGCGGCGTGCCGGGTGTGCCGGTGCCGTACGTGTCCGTGCTCGTCGACCTCGACGGCGGCGGCACCGTCAAGGCGAACCTCTCGAACATCCCGCCCGACCCCGAACACGTCAAGCTCGGCATGGCCGTGAAGATGACGACGTTCGTGGCCGGCACCGACGACGACGGCACCGAGGCGATCGCATTCGCCTTCGAGCCGGCCTCCTGACTTCTCGACCAGCTTGAAAGGCGCACGACCATGAGCGACAACGGCGACAACGTCTGGATCCTCGGCACGTACATGACCAAGTTCGGTCGCCACGGCGACAAGGACCTCATCGACCTCGCGAGCGAGGCCGCGCTCGGCGCGATGAACGACGGCGGCGTCACCATCCACGACATGGAGGTGCTCGGCTGCGGCAGCCTGTTCAACGCGCATGGCCGGCGTCGGCCAGCAGCTGCAGAAGCAGATCGGCCAGACCGGCATCCCCGTCTACAACGTCGCCAACGCGTGCGCCACGGGCGCGACCGCGTTGCGCACGGTGCTGCTCACCATCAAGGCCGGCGAGGCCGACATGGGTCTCGCGGTCGGCGTGGAGCAGATGGGCAAGGGCGGGTTGCTCGGTGCGGGCGGCAAGGGCGACCGTGGCCGCAAGGTCTACGAGCCGAGCGGTCGTTACGGCTCGGTGATGCAGGTCGAGGGCATCCTCGGCACCGGCCTCATGCCCGGCGTGTTCGCGCAGGCGGGCATGGAGTACGCGTACGAGCACGGCGGCGTCGACTTCGAGCAGTTCGCCAAGGTCGCGGAGAAGAACCACGCGCACTCCACGCTGAACCCGCTCGCGCACTACCAGAAGCAGTTCTCGCTCGACGAGATCATGGCGGCCGACATGATGAGCTACCCGAACACGTTGCTCATGTGCTGCCCGAACACCGACGGCTCGGCCGCGGTGGTGTTGGTCAGCGAAGAGAAGCTGCGCACGCTGTCGAAGGAGCAGCAGGCGCGCGCGGTGAAGATCAGCGCGTCGGCGCTCACGACCGACCCGTGGACCGAGCACGCGCAGGTGCAGCCCGACGTCAACACGCTCACGCGCAACGCGGCGAAGCAGGCGTACGAGACGGCCGGGTGTCGGTCCGCAGGATCTCGACCTCGTCGAGCTGCACGACTGCTTCGCGACGGCCGAGCTCATCCACTACGACAACCTGCAGCTGTGCGCGCCGGGCGAGGCCGGCAAGTTCATCGACGAGCGCGGTCCCTGGCGCGACGGGAAGACCCCCGTCAACGTCAGCGGCGGGCTGATCTCGAAGGGCCACCCGATCGGTGCGACCGGGATCGCCAACGTGTACGAGGTCGCGACGCACCTGCGGGGCGAAGCGGGCGACCGCCAGATCGAGGGCGCCAAGGTCGGCCTGACCCACGTCATCGGCCTCGGCTCCGCCTGCGCCGTCCACATCCTCGAGAAGGCCGCCGTCTAACGCCCGAAGACCCCGAAAACTCCACCAACAGTTGTCGGAGTTCTCAGCACATGGCGCTGGTATCTCCGACAACTGTTGGTGGAGAAATCCGCATTAGATGCTGGTCCAGCCGCCGTCGACGCAGACGACCTGGCCGGTGACGAAGCTGCTCGCGCCGCTGGCGAGGAAGAGCAGCGCGCCGTCGAGCTCGTGCTCTTCGCCGCCGCGGCCCATGGGCGTGCGCTGGCGCATCCAGCGCTCGGCCGCCGTCGTCGCCGAACATCGCGCCCTCGGTCATCTCGCTGCGGAACCAGCCCGGCGCGAGGCAGTTCACGCGCACGCCCTTGCGCGCCCATTGCGCCGCGAGCTCGCGGGTCAGGTTGACCAGCCCGCCCTTCGACGCCGCGTAGCCCGCCTCGGGGATCTGACCGACGCCGACGAGTCCCCAGATCGACGCCACGTTCACGATCGCGCCGCCGGTCTCGGCCGCGATCATCGCCCGCGCGCATTCGCGGGCCAGCTCGAACGGCGCGACGAGGTTGACCCGCAGTGTCGCGGTGAACTTGTCGGTCGTCTCGTCGAACGCGGGCGTGGGCTCGCTCGCGCCCGCGTTGTTGACGAGGACGTCGACGCGTCCGTAGTGCGCGAGCGTCGCCGCGACCAGCGACTCGGGCGCGCCGTCGACCGACAGGTCGCACGCGACGACGTGCGCGTCGCGCAGCTCCGACGCGAGCTGTTCGAGCCGGTCGACGCGCCGGGCCGCGAGCACCACTCGCGCGCCCGCGGCGTCGAGCACCCGGGCGAACCGTGCGCCGAGACCCGGCGCTTGCACCGGTCACGATCGCGACCTTGCCGTCGAGGCGGAATACGCGAGCGGGTCGAGCGTCACGCCCGGAATCTACGCGTGCACCCGCCTCGTCGGACCCGGTCGCCGGCGGAGGAAACTGCCTGTGCTGTAGCGTCGACCGCATGGCGAGCGACGACATCCGCCCCTTCCGCGTCGACGTGCCCGAGGCGGTGCTCGACGACCTCCGCGACCGGCTGCAGCGCACGCGTTGGCCCGACCAGATCCCCGGTAGCGGTTGGGACTACGGCACCGATCTCACGTACCTGCAGGACCTCTGCGACACGTGGCGCACAAGTTCGACTGGCGCGCGCAGGAAGACGAAGTTCAATCGCTGGCCGCACTTCCTCACCGAGATCGACGGCCAGCAGATCCACTTCATCCACGCCCGCTCCGACAACCCGCACGCGTTGCCGTTGATCGTCACGCACGGTTGGCCCGGTTCGGTCGCCGGAGTTCCTCGACGTCATCGAACCGCTGCGCGCCGACTTCCACGTCGTCGTGCCGTCGCTGCCCGGTTACGGCTGGTCGGGCGTCACGACGCAGAGCCGGGCTGGGACGTGCAGCGCGTCGCCGAGACGTGGGCGACGCTGATGGCGCGCCTCGGCTACGACCGCTACGGCGCGCAGGGCGGCGACTGGGGTGCGATGGTGTCGGCCCGCCTCGCCGCGATCGACGCCGAGCACATGGTCGGGCTTGCACTCGCAACATGCTGCTCGCGTTCCCCGACGACGCGAGCGGCATCGAGCTCACCGACGAAGAGATGGCCGACCTCGCGGCCGCGGGCGAGTTCATGACCACGGGCGCCGCGTACCAGGAGATCCAGGGCAAGAACCCGCAGACGCTCGGCTACGGGCTCACCGATTCGCCGGCGGGCCTCGCGGGCTGGATCGTCGAGAAGTTCCTCGTCTGGACCGACAACAACGGCAGCCCCGACGACGCCGTCACACGCGACCAGCTGCTCACGAACCTCACCGTCTACTGGGTGACGAAGACGATCAACTCGTCGATCCGCCTCTACTGCGAATCGTCAGCGCACCGGGCGTTTCGGGCCTACCGGCGAGTACGTCACGGTGCCCACCGCCGCGGCCGTGTTCCCCAAGGAGATCTTCCGGATCCCGAAGGCGTACGCGGAGACCCGGTTCAACCTCGTGCGCTACAACCGTTTCGACCGCGGCGGCCATTTCGCCGCGCTCGAAGAGCCCGATCTCCTGGTGCAAGATGTACGGGAGTTCTTCGCCGATCTCGCTTCCGATTCGTAGGGGTGGACGCATGCACGATCTCGTGATCAAGGGCGGTTCGGTCGTCGACGGCACCGGCGCTCCCGCCCGCACCGCCGACGTCGCGATCACCGACGGCGTCGATCACCGAAGTCGGCAAGGTCGACGGGCAAGGCGCGCGAGACGGTCGACGCCGACGGCGCGCTCGTCACGCCCGGCTTCGTCGACGTGCACACCCACTTCGACGGCCAGGTCACCTGGGACCCGCTGCTCACGCCCGACGTGCTGGCACGGCGTCACCACGATCGTCATGGGCAACTGCGGCGTCGGGCTTCGCGCCGGTGAAGCCCGACAAGCACACGATGGCTCATCGGATTGATGGAAGGCGTCGAGGACATTCCCGGCGCCGCGCTGTCCGAGGGCATCCAGTGGGGTTGGGAGCACTACCCCGAGTACCTCGACGCGGTCGACCGCGCGCCCAAGATGCTCGACGTCGGCACGCAGGTCCCGCACGGCGCGGTGCGCGGCTACGTGATGGGGGAGCGGGGCGCGAAGAACGAGCCCGCCACCGCCGACGACATCGAGGCGATGGCCCGCATCGTGCGCGAAGGCATCGAGGCCGGCGCGCTCGGCTTCTCGACGAGTCGCACCATCGCGCACATGGCGATCGACGGCGAGCCCGTGCCCGGCACGTTCGCGGCCGAAGACGAGCTGTTCGGCATCGGCCGGGTGCTCGGCGAGCTCGGCACCGGCGTGTTCGAGCTCGCGCCGGCCGGCGCGCTCGGCGAAGACCTCGCCGCGCCCGAGCGCGAGATGGCGTGGATGCGCAAGCTGTCGGCCGCGATCAAGCGTCCGGTCACGTTCGCGCTCACCCAGAACGACCACGATCCCGAGTCGTGGAAGCTGATGCTCGACCTGTGCGCGCGAGGCGACGGCCGAGGGCGCGCAGGTGCGCCCGCAGGTCGCGGGCCGGCCCGGTGAGCCTGCTGCTCGGGCTGCAGACCTTCCACCCGTTCGCGTACTGCCCGTCGTGGGCGCCGATCGGTGCCGCGTCGCTCGCGGAGAAGGTCGCGGCGATGAACGATCCCGCGCTGCGCGGCGAAGCTGCTCGCCGAGGTCGACGACGCGATCGCGCCGATGCGCCAGTTCCTCGATCCCGAGCGCGCGTTCCCGATGGGCGCGACCCCCGACTACGAGCCGTCGCCCGAGAACAGCGTCGCCGGCCTCGCCCGCACGCAGAACCGCTCGGCCATGGAGGTGTTCTACGACGCGCTGCTCGCCGACGACGGGCTCGGTCTCGTGCTGCGGCCGCTGCTCAACTACACCGACTTCTCGCTCGACGCGGTGCGCGAGATGCTGTTGCACCCGAGCAGCGCGTGGGGCCTCGGCGACGGCGGCGCGCACTGCGGCACGACCTGCGACGCGAGCACGCCCACGTACATGCTCGCCCACTGGGCGCGCGACCGCGCCCACGACCGGCTGCCGCTCGAGTGGATCGTCAAGAAGATGACCGCCGACACCGCGTCGCTCTACGGCCTCGGCGACCGCGGCGTGTTGCGAGCCGGGCAAGGTCGGCGACGTCAACGTCATCGACTTCGAGCACGTGCAGCTCGAGACGCCCGGTGATGGTGCACGACCTTCCGGGCGACGCCCGCCGCTTCGTGCAGCGGGCGCGGGGCTATCTCGACCACGGTGAAGTCGGGCGAGGTCATCCTCTGCGACGGCGACGACCAGGGCGCGCGCCCCGGCCGCCTCCTCCGCGGCGCTCGCTGATCGGCGCGCGAGCCGTCGCCTAGCCGACGCCCGGCTTCCAGACCATCAGGACCAAGAAGACGACGACGAAGACGTTGAGCGTCGCGCCCGCGGCGGCCATCTTCTTGCCGATCGCCTGGAGCTCGACGACCTGCGGCGGCGGGCCGCCTGCGGGCGCCGGGCCCTGCTCCATCTCCGCGAGCAGCGCGTTGATCCGCTTGTGCCCGGGGATCAGCACCGCGTGCGAGATCCCGATCGCGACGACGTAGATCAGACAGCGCGAGCCAGATCCACGGTCTGCGAGAACTTGTAGGCCTTGTCGCTCGCGAGGACGAGCAGGATGCCGAAGATCGGGATCGCGTAGATGAACTTCTCGCCGATGGTCGAGACGACGAAGTTCGCCTCCGACACCGCCCGGCCGCCCGGTCCTGGCCGCTTCTGCGCCTGCGCCGCGTAGATGCCGTTGAGCATCACGGCGCCAAGGCCGACGATGGCGGTCAGGATGTGCAAGACGAGCAGGGTCTTGTAGATGCCCGAGTTCGTGTTGGCAAGCAGCATGGCGAGATGCTCGCACATGCGGTGTGCTGCGCGCGTCATGATGCCCGCATGAGCAATGCCGATCGTCCGGCCCGGGTCGGGCTGCTGGCGCCGATGCCGTCCGAGCTCCAACCCCTGGCCCGGGCGCTCTCGCTGGTGCGGACGGGCGACGTCTGGGCGGGCGCGGCGGGCCCGATCGATCTCGTCGCGGCGAAGTCGGGCATCGGCACCCGGCTCGCGGCCGCGGCCGCGGAGCGGTTGCTCGACACCGGCGCCGTCGACCACGTGATGGTCGTCGGCATCGCGGGCGGCCTGGGGCCGAGCCGCGTCGGCGACGTGATCTTCCCCGAGGTCGTCGTCGACAAGTCGTCGGGGAACGAGTACCGGCCGTCGCCGCTCGTCCCGGTCGAGTCGGTCGGGCGGCTGGTGACGCACGACGACTTCGACATGCAAGCGAGCGAGCGCGACGCCCTCGTCGCCGACGGTTTCGTCGCGGTCGACATGGAGACCGCGGCCGTCGCGGGCGTGTGCGAGCGCCGGGGCGTGTTGTGGTCGGCGGTGCGCTCGATCAGCGACCTCGTCGGTGTCACGCCCGGCGACGTGATCGGTCTCGCCAACGCGGACGGCACGCCGAACGTCGGCGCGTCCATCCGCTACCTCGTCACCAAGCCGTGGCGGATCCCGCGCCTCGCCCGTCTCGGCCTCGACGCGCGCGGCGCCGCGAACGGCGCGGCCGATGCGGCGCGGCGCGTATTGCGCGAGGCCGGCGCGCAGTCGTGACGCGCAGTCGTGACGCGCAGTCGTGACGCGCAGTCGTGACGCGCGTCGCCTCCGCGACGCGCGCTCGCTACTTCTGCTTCGGCCGGGCGACGTCGAGCGAGAAGTGGTGGTCGGCTCCGTCGGTGGTCGCGGTGGCGGCCTCGATGTGCACGGTGCCGCACGCACCGGGCGAACGGCACGTCGCGATGAACACGGTCACGCCCGCGGACACGACCGTCGAGGTCGCGGCGAGGGTCGCACCCGTCGCGCACGTGGTGCGGGTGAGCCCGTCCGGCCCCAGCGAATAGGCGACCGTCTGGTCGGCGTGGGCGACGGTCGGCACCGACTTCTCCGTGGTGACGAGGGGGGCCTGCGACACCCCGCACGCGGTCACGAGCGGCTTCGCCGAGAGCGACGCGAGCACGTCCTTCGAAATGAAGCGGGCGATCGTCAACTCGGCCTGCGCGGGGTCGACGGTCACCGGCTTCGCGTCGGGTTTCCGCCGGCTCACGATCAGCACGTCGAGCAGCACGCCCGCGACGAGGGCGAGCACGGTGACCGTGACGACGACCTCGACGAGGCTGAACCCGTGTCGCTCCTGCCCGCCTCGGATTCGGCTCACCATCGGTCCCTGTCTGCGAGTCGGCCCGTAGGGCAGCATCGGCGGGAAGGCGGCCGATTCAACCAACTGTCGCGCCCGGGTGCGAAACGGCGTGCCACGCGAGGCCGACCTTCCACCCGAACCCCCACCAAACCCCCACCAACCCCAAACCCACCAACAGTTGTCGGAGTTCTCCGCACCGTGCTGCCGAGTTCTCCGACAACCCGGTCGGCCGAATCGGTCGGCGAGGCGTTCGTTCGGTCAGGCCGCGGCGCCGCGCTCGACGAGGAACACCGGGTGCCGGTCGACGATGGCACGCAGCTCGTCGTCGGACGAGTCGGGGCTCACGCCGTCGAAGAACACGCCGACCTCCATCTTCCAGCGCCGCAGGTACGCGCGCAGGATGTCGACCTTCTCGTCGGCGGCGGTGATCTCCGTGCCGTGGAAGTCCTCGACCCGGCGGCCGACCCGGAGCTTGCCCGACCCGACGGCGCGCAGGTTGCGCACCCACTGCGTGTTGCCTCGCGGCGACACGAGGAAGCGGCGGCCGTCGTGCTCCAGGAGGTTCACCGGTGTCCGGCGCCACTCGCCGCTCTTGCGACCCCGCACCCGGAGCTCGCGCGAGCCCCACACGCTGATGCCGGCGCGGGTCAGCCCAACGACAGCCCGGTTGAACACGTTGCGGGTGAACCAGCCCGGCTCGCGGTAGTGGGCCGCGGTCTCGTGCATGGCGGTCTCGTGCATGGCGGTCTCGTGCATGGCGGTCTCCTCCGTTCGGCGGCTCCGGTCGAATCCGGAACCGAGAGCACTGCTCTCGTAGGTATCAGGATGGACCTCCGCTCGGTCCATGTCAAGAGCGGTGCTCTTGATTGTTGTCACTGCTCTCGAAATCCGGCAGACTGGCGGCATGCCGACGACGACGCCGCCCGGAACCGCCTCCCGCACCGCCCGCGAGCGGGCCCGGATCGAGCTCACCGAGGTGATCAAGACGGTGGCCCGCCGCCATCTCGCCGAGCACGGCTCGGCCGGCCTGTCGCTGCGGGCGGTAGCCCGCGAGGTCGGCATGGTGTCGTCCGCCGTCTACCGCTACTACCCGAGCCGCGACGAGCTGTTGACCGCGCTGATCATCGACGCGTACGACGCGGTCGGGGAACGGGTGGAAGCCGCCGAGCGACACGCGCGCGGCCGGGGTCTGGCGGCCCGGTGGCTGAGCGTGTGCGACGCGGTGCGGGCGTGGGCACTCGCGCACGCGCAGGAGTACGCGCTGATCTACGGCAGCCCGGTGCCGGGTTACGCCGCGCCGGAGTCGACGATCGGCCCCGCGAGCCGCGTGCCCACCGTGCTCCTGGGCCTGCTCGCCGACGGCGTGGCGACCGGTGAGATCGTGACCGGCGAGCCGCCCGCCATGTCGCGAACGATCCACTCCGACTTCGCCGGGCTCCGGCGGATCGCCGCACCGGGCGTGCCCGACGCGGTCCTCTCGCGCGGGCTGGCCGTCTGGGCGCAGGTGCTCGGGAACGTCAACCTCGAGATGTTCGGTCACCTGCACAACGTCATCCACGACTACGACGCGTTCTTCACGTTGCAGATGCGGCGCGCGTGCGACTTCCTCGTGCAGGGGAGCTGAACCTCGGGTCCGGCCGCGCGTCCTCGTACACGCCTCCGAGCCGCCGCCGGCCGCCTCGAGCTCCAGTGCGAGACGGTCGAAGCAGACCCGGAGATGGCGGGCGCGTCGGCCACCGCGTCGTCGGTGCGTAGCCTCTCGGGGCATGACCGACACCGTCGTCGAGGTCGCAGGCCTGTGGAAGACCTTCGGTGAGGTCAGCGCGGTCGAGGACCTGTCGTTCTCGGTGGAGCGCGGACAGGTGTACGGCCTGCTCGGACCCAACGGCGCGGGCAAGTCGACGACGCTGCGCGTGCTCATGGGTCTCGAACGCGGCACGCGCGGCGGCGCTCGGCTCTTCGGCGCGCCCGTGACCCCGAGTTGCCGTCAGCTCGCGCGCGTCGGCGCGATGGTGGAACAGGCCGCGTTCGTCCCGCACCTCACGGGGCGGCGCAACCTCCGGCTCTGGTGGGAGGCGCGGCGGCACGCGGATGAAGGACGCCGACCTCGACGGCGCGCTCGCCATTGCCGGTCTCGGTGCGGCGATCGACCGCAAGGTGAAGACCTACTCGCAGGGCATGAAGCAGCGGCTCGGCTTCGCCCGGCTGTTGCTCGCACGACCCGAGCTCCTCGTGCTCGACGAACCCACCAACGGCCTCGATCCCGGTGAGATCCGCGAGATCCGCGAGCTGATCGGCCGGCTCAGCGCGCACGGCGCGACGGTCCTGCTTTCGAGCCATCACCTGAGCGAGGTCGAACAGGTCTGCACGCACGTGCTCGTGATGAACCGCGGCCGTCTGATCGCCGACGGCACCGTCCGCGACCTCGTCGGATCGGCGGGCTCGGTGTACATCGAGGTCGACGATCGCGAACGCGTGCGCGGGTTGCTGGAGAAACTGCCCGCGGTCCGGAACGTGCAGAACCAGGGCGACGGCCTGGTGCTCGAGCTGACGCAGGGCCGCCGGTCGGATCTCGCGGCCGCGCTCGTCGGCACGGGCGTGCGGCTCGAGACGATCATGGCGACCCAAGGTCTGGAGGACGCGTTCCTCGACCTGCTCGCCGCGGGCGACGCGGGCTCGCCCGCGCCCGTGCCCGCGGTGCAGGCGGAGGTCGGGCCGTGATCGCGCTGATCCGCACCGAGTTCTTCAAGGCCGCGTACCGCATGCGCACGCTCGTCATCGCCGCGCTCCTCGTCGGGTTGCCGGCGTTGATCGTGTTCGCGATCAAGGCCCACGGCCGCAACCGCGGCGACATCAACGACCCGGGTGAGGGTCTCTTCCGCCTCGCGCAGCAGAGCGGCTACCTGGTGCCGGCCGCGGTGCTCAGCGTGATGAGCGGGTTCTTGCTCGTCGTCATCGCGGGAACGTTCGCGGGCGACTCGGTCGCGGGCGACGCGGGTTGGGGCAATCTCCGATACCTGCTCATGCGGCCCGTGCCGCGCGGGCGCCTCCTCGTGGCCAAGGCGATCGTGGCCGGCATCCTCATCTGGGCCGCGACGATCCTCGTTGCCCTCGCCGCGCTCGCCGGCGGCGTGATCGTCTTCGGCGGCCACTCGCTCACGGTTCCGGCGTTCGGGCCGTTCGCGACCGGAAACCTCTCGACCGGGTTCCATCTCGGTCAGAGCGCGTTGCTGATGCGCCTCGGCATCGGGACCGCGTACGTCGCGTTCGGGTTCACCGCGCTGCTCGCGCTGGGGACCTTCTTCTCGATCCTGACCGACACGGCCGCGAGCGCGATCGGCGCGACGGTCGGGGTGTACATCGTCTCCGAGATCCTCGACGGGATCAGCCAGCTCGGTCGGGTCCGCTACTTCTTCCCGACGCACTACATGGACGTCTGGGACCTCATGTTCACCGACAACCGCTACTCACACGACATGATCACCGGCGTCGTGGTGCAGCTCGCGTATCTCGCAGTCTTCGGCACGATCGCGATCGTGGTGTTCCGGCGCAAGGACATCCGGTCGTGACGCGACCGGTCCCGCCGGCGTGGTTCGGCGGGGCCGTGTCCTACGACTCGTAGGTCCCGTGGGCGTCGTGCGCGCACGACGTCACTTCTCCCGTTTCGTGCACGAACCAACCGTCCGGAGAGCAACGTCGTCGTGATTCGGTGCACGCGCGCACGGGTACACCTTGGTTCCACGCGCAGCCCGCGCGTCACGCCGACGGAGGAGAACACAATGGGCAAGGACGAGACCGGCCCCCGCGCCGGAGCCGAAGGCGTCGTCGAGGACGTGAAAGGCAAGGCAAAAGAGGTTGCCGGGCGTCTCACCGGCAACGAAGACCGCGAAAAGGAAGGCCGAGCCCAACAGGACAAGGCCGCCGCGCAACGCACCGTCGCGGAGAAGGAAGCCCAGGCCGACATGGCTCGCGGCGAGGCGAAGGGGCACGAGCTCGAAGAGCGCGCGCACCAGCAATGACGGGAGCGGCCGTGCGCTTCGGCGCGCGGCCGCTTCTCGTTCAGCCCGATGAGAGCGCGACGGCCATCGTGACGTTGCGCCAGAACGTGCGACCGTGGCTCGCGGCCTTGCCCGCGCGCACTGCTTCGGAGAAGTCGGCGCCGAACACGTTCGAGACAGTGCCCGCCTTCATGCGGATCTGGTAGCCACCCTTGGCGATCCCGAAGGTCTCTCGCAACTCGCCGAGATGGTCGAGCGGTTGCCCCCGCGCGTCCTCGGTGAAGTAGTACGGCGTCACGAAGTTGCTGACCGCGATCGCGCCGCCGTCGGTGTCGATCGGGTACGTGCCGCTCTGCACCGGATCGCACGCCTCGGTCGCGACGAGACACTGCAACCGGCTGCTGTACGACCACGACGCGCAGAAGATGTCGCATTGGAGCTCGACGGCTTCGTGACTCGTCGCGCTCGAGACCGACTCGTGCGCGGCGAGCGTCGTCTGCACACCGATCTTCCCCGCGGGGATCCCGTTGTCCTGCACGTAGTGATATGCGAGCGCGCCGGGCGCTTCGGGGATCGTGTCGACGAGGAAGAAAGGATAGGCCTTTGGGTCGGGCGTGACGTTCACGCGCAACGGATTCTTGATTCCCCACGCGGTGGCGACCTCGTGGCGGAGCTGATGGTCACACGCCTGGGCGATGTGCTCGACGTCGGCGTCGGTGATCGCGGTGGACTGGTTGACGAGGACGATGCTCATCGGCGCAGCGTGAGCGCGCCGCGTCACCAACGCGAGACGGCCATCGCATCGCCGGTGAGCCCTGCCTCGACCGAGTCGAACGGCGCTTCCGAGGTCGGCCGTGACCCTGGTGGGGGCGGCGGGTCAGGACTGGAGCAGGACGATCGTGCGACCGGTCGTCTCGCGGTGCTCCATCGCCTCGATCGCGGCGGGGATCTCGTCGAACGTGATTGTCCGGCCCACGACCGGCTTCACCGCACCCGCGAGTACGAGGTCGATGATCTCGCCCATGATCCTCGCACCGAGCTCGGATGTGGCGAAGTTCCATCCCATTGCGGTCTTCACCATGTCGACCATCTCCGGCGCCTGGTAGGCGAGTAGTACGCCGCAGAGTTTGAGGTTGCCGAGCGCGATGCGGCGGGGAACGATCCAGGGCTCGTCTGCGACCAGCTTGTTCGACGCGAAGCCCATCATCAGGTAGCGGCCGTTGTACACGGTGCACTGCAACGACTTCTCGAACACGGCTTCACCGACGTTGTCGAACACGACGTCGACGCCCTTGTTCCCGGTCTCCGCGAGCACCACCTCGGCGAAGTCCGTGTCGTTGTAGTTGATCGCGACGTCGGCGCCGAGCTCCTTGCACAACCGGACCTTGTCGGCGGTCCCCGCGGTGGCGAAGACGCGCGCGCCCGCGTGCTTGGCGAGTTGGATCGCGGCGGATCCCGATCCGCCGGCGGCCGCATGGATCAGGACGCTCTCGCCTGCCTGCAGCTCGGCCCGGTCGAACAGGCCGAGCCACGCGAGATGGAACGGGAAGTACAGCGCGGCGGCACCCGGGAGTGGGATCGACTCGGGCATGTCGAATGCCGACGAGACGGGGCAGATCGCGTACTCGGCGAAGCCGCCGTTGGCGCCCTTGGGCATCGCGACCACGCGCCGACCCGGCCAGGCCTCGGCGCCGTCGCCGCACGCGTCGACGACACCCATGACCTCCATCCCCGGGCTGTACGGCAGCTCGGGCCGCACCATCATGTTGCCGCCGGTGATGCGTTCGAGGTCGTTGATGTTGAACGGGATGGCCTGGACGCGCACCCGGAGCTCGCCGGCCTCGGGTACGGGGATCGGTACCTCGTCGATCCGGAGCACCTCGGTCGGGCGGCCGTACTCGTGCAACCGCCAGGCGCGCATCGTGTCGTCGTCTGCCATCTCGTCACCTCTCGGGCCCGCGAATCCGCTCCGGTGCGTGTCTAACAGCCACGCGCGGCACGGGGCCACCATCTCCTTGCGGATCTAGAGAGATGTGTTTAGATTGGCCCGAAATTCGCCGTGACCGGGGGGTCGCATGTTGTCGCGGAAGCTTTCGACGAAGTCGCGCGCGCGTCGTACGAAGTTGGTGAAGGGCACCTCGGTGCTCGTCGTCGTCATGGGCCTCGCCGCCGCCGGGTGCGGTGGCAGTCACGGCAACGCGACCCCGAGCACGACCGCGGCCGGTGCGACGACACCGACCACCGCGGCGCCGACCGTCGTGAAGTTCGGCACGCTGGACTCGCCGTGCGGCAAGGGCACCGCCACGGGCGCGACCGCCACCGGCGTCACGAACACCCAGATCTCGATCGGGTACGGCGACGACCGGGGCTACTCGGCCGCGCCCGGCCTCGACAAGGAGATGTCCGACGCGGTCACGCCCATGATCAAGTGGTGCAACGACCAGGGTGGCATCAACGGTCGCAAGATCGTCGGAAAGAATTACGACGCGCAGGTGCTGCAGGTCACGCAGGTGATGACACAGGCCTGCAACGACAAGATCTTCATGCTGGTCGGTCAGGGTTTCGTGCTCGACGCGAACCAGGAGACGACCCGCATCGGATGCAAGCTCTCGACGATCCCCGGGTTCGCGGTCGGTACCGCGTTCGCGAGCGGATCGGGCATGCAACAGCCGATCCCCAACCCCGGTGACGAGGAAGCGGTGTCGTCCGCGTACCAGGTCGCGAAGCTGTTCCCCGACGCGGTGAAGAAGGCCGCGTTCGCGTACGCCGACTTCCCCGCGACCACCGAGACCCGCGACAAGGCTGCGGCGGGCTACCCGAAGGCGGGCTGGAAGTTCCTCAACTGCGACCAGCACTACAACATCGCGGGCGAGTCCGACTGGAAGCCCTTCGCCAGCAACCTGAAGGCGTGCGGAGTCCAGGCCGTGGTGTGGGTCGGTTCGCCCGATCCCAACATGGAGAACTTCCTCAACGCCTCGAAGCAGGTCGGGTTCACGCCGATCTGGGTCACCGACCCGAACCAGTACACGGCGGCCTTCGCCAAGTGGAACGGCCAGAACGGCGGCGCGGCCGACAAGGTGTACGTCCGCCAGACCAACGTGCCGTTCGAGCTCGCGGATCAGGTGCCGGCGGTCAAGCAGTACATGGATCTGGTGCAGAAGTCGCACGGCACGATCGGCCTGCTCGGCGAGCAGTCGGCGTCCGCGTTCTTGTTGTGGGCGACCGCGGTCAAGTCGTGCGGCTCGAACGTCACCGCCAAGTGCGTGCTCGACGCGGCCGCGGCCCAGAAGGACTGGACCGGCGGCGGCTTGCACATACCGACGAACCCGGCCGACAACACCGCACCGAAGTGTGGGATGTTGATGAAGCTCGAAGGTGCGAAGTGGGTCAAGGTGGTCCCGGCCGGCAGCGAGGTCTTCGACTGCAACGACAACTACGTCGTCAAGGGCATCAAGACCTCGGCCGTGACCGCGGCCAAGCTCAACGCCGAGCGCATCGCGACACAATTCGGTACGTTCACGCCGAAGTAGCGGGCGACGGCCGACGCCCGGCGGTACCTCGAGGACCCGGATGAACCTGCTGATCAATGGGCTGATCACCGGTGCCGTGTTCGCGATCGCCGCCAGCGGACTGGTCGTCACCTACTCGACGTCGGGGGTCTTCAACTTCGCGCACGGCGCGCTCGGGATGCTGAGCGCGTACGTGTACTGGGACCTGCGCGTCAACGACGCTCATACGTGGCCGCTCCTCCCGAAGGGCCACTGGCCCGCGCCGTTGGCGCTCGGCTTCGTGCTCCTCGTCTTCGCGCCGCTCTTGGGGGCGCTGCTTTACCGGGTCGTGATCCGGGGGCTCCAGGAAACCTCCGAGATCGTGAAGCTGGTCGTGCCGATCTCGGTGCTGCTCGCCGCGATCGTCCTCGCGAACTGGGTATGGAAGCCGACGGAGTCACACTCGATCCAGCCGTTCTTCGGCGCCGACCACAAGGTCACCTGGTTCGGCGTCGTCCTGCTCTGGCACGACCTGACGATCCTGGTCGTCGCGATCGCGCTGGCGGTGGGGTTGCGGGTGCTGCTGTACCGGACGCGGGTCGGCGTGTCGATGCGCGCGGTCGTCGACGACCGGCCGTTGCTCGAGCTCAACGGGGTGCGGCCCGACCGCGTCTCGCTCGTGAGCTGGATGCTCGGGGTGGCGCTTTCCGCGCTGGCCGGCATCCTGATCACCCCGTTCCAGGGTGGTTCGCTCAGCTCGACCCTCCTGACCCTGCTCGTGATCAACGCGTTCGCGGCGGCGATGTTCGGGCGGCTGCGGAATCTCCCGATGACGTTCGTCGGGGCCGTCGTGCTCGGTTTCGCCACCCGGATGGCGTTTCAACGCCCGACCGGTCTGATGCCGAAGAGCTTCGACTGGGGCGGCAACCTCCGGCTCGCGGTGCCGATGATCCTGCTGTTCGTGGTGCTGCTCGTGCTGCCCCAGGACCGCCTCCGGGGCGCGGTCGCGTATCGAACCCGCGAGCACTTCACCCTCCCGTCGATGCGCGACGCGTACGTCGGCGCGGTCGCGCTGGTCGTGATCGTCTTCATGCTCTCGCGCATCATGGCGCCGTCGCCGCTGATCACCTTGAGCGACGCGATGGCGGCCGCGATCATCCTGCTCTCGCTCGTGCTGCTCGTCGGCTACGCGGGTGAGGTCAGCCTGGCCACGATGGCGCTGGCCGGGATCGGCGGGACCGTGCTCTTCCATCACGTCGGCCACGGCGAGACCAGCCGCGCGGGCCTCGCCGCGTTCGTGATCGCGACCGTGGCGACGGCGCTCGTCGGCGCGGTGATCGCGCTCCCCGCGCTGCGGTTGCGCGGGTTGTATCTCGCGCTCGCCGACCGCGGCGTTCTCGCTGGCCGTCGAGCAGATGCTGTTCAAGGAGTACACCGAGTCGCGCCGTATCTATCCGGCGACGTTGATCCTGCTGGTCGTGTTCGGTCTCGGCGCGATCTATCGCGGGTTCACCTCGCATCGCGTGCGCGGCGCCGTTGTCGCCGCGGTCGGTTCCGGTGCCGTCGTGGCGCTCGCCGCCACCAACCCGTGGCTCCAGGACGAACGCTGGAGCCCGCTGTTCCCGAACGGCAGCCTGCAGGTGCCGCGACCGCACCTCTTCGGGGTCGACTTCGATCCACAGGCGAACTTCCTCCTCCTCCTCGTCACCGTGTTCGCGATCCTCGGCGTCGGGTTGGTCGCGCTGCGGCGGAGCGCCTACGGGCGCCGGCTCACCGCAATGAAGAACAGTCCGGCCGCGTGCGCCACGCTCGGGTTGAACGTGGTGCGGCTCAAGCTGTCGGTGTTCATGATCTCGGCCGCGATCGCCGGTCTGGGCGGATGCCTGTTCGCGCAGGAGATCGGGGCGGTCACGACCGACCGGTTCAGCCTCTTCGAGTCGATGGCGATGTTGATGCTGCTCGTCGTCGCGGGCGCGGGCTACGTGTCGGGCGGCCTGACCGCAGGCCTCCTCTACGGTGCCGTGTTCGTCGCGATCGAGAGCGTGATCGGCAAGCTGGGCGACGACTACACGGCCTTCCACGGCCTGGCCGCGTGGCTCGTGCACTTCACCGCGCTGCTGCCCGCGCTGATCGGCATCGGGCTCGGACGGAACCCGAGCGGGTTCCTCAGCGATTCCTTCGCGCAGTTCGGGCCCCTGATCCGCAGAACGAAATCGGTCCTCTTCGTCGGTGTCGCCGCCGAGGTGCTGATCTGGTTCCTCGCGCTGCGGCACACGATCCACAACTGGACGTTCGTCATCCTCACCGCCGTGATCCTGCTCGCGCTGCCGCGTGTCGCCGCGCTCGTCAACCCGTCGGCGTTCGGGCGGGGAGCGGCGACCGGCGAGAGCCCGGTGAAGAGGTCCCGCTCGAGCTGATCGGGATCGACCGGCCCTTCACCGCGGCCGACCTGCGCGACATCGACCGGGCCGTCGGACTGGAAGGATCACGCCCATGACGGAGCGCGATTCGCTGCTCGCGGTCGAGGAGGTGACGGTGGAGTTCGGCGGGAACCGCGCGCTGTCGGACGTCCACATCGACGCGCCGTGCGGGCGAGATCACCGGGCTCATCGGTCCCAACGGCGCGGGCAAGACGACGCTCTTCAACGTGATCACCGGGTTGCAGTCGCCGACCGGCGGCCGGATCCGTTTCCACGGCCGCGACGTCAGCCGGCTCGACACGCACAAGCGCGGCGCGCCTCGGGATCGCCCGCACGTTCCAGCGCCTGGAGCTGTTCACCGACCTGACCGTGCGCGACAACCTGCGCGTCGCGGGTGAGATCCGCAACACCTGGAGTGGGCTCGGGCGGGCCGGGCGTGGCTCGCGGCGGATCAACGTCGCCCGCGAGACCGAGCGGGTGCTCGACCTGATCGGGCTGCGCGACCGCGCCGACGCCGACGTGTCGACCATTCCCACCGGGACCGCGCGGGTCGTCGAGCTCGGTCGCGGCGCTGATGATCCAACCCCGACTGCTGCTCCTCGACGAGCCCGCGTCGGGTCAGTCCGACGACGAGACCCGAGCGTTCGAGGCGCTGCTCCGGCGGCTCGTGCGCGAGGACGGGCTGTCGATCATCCTCGTCGAGCACGACATGGCGCTCGTCATGGAGGTCTGCGACCGTATCCACGTGCTCGACTTCGGCGAGGTCATCGCGGTCGGTACGCCCGCGGCGGTGCGCGACGATCCGCGAGTTCGCGCCGCGTACCTCGGGAGCGCCACCCCGTGACGGTGGCCTCGTGACCGGCACCACGGCGTTCGCAGCCGGCCCCGACGCGGGTCCCGCCGACGTCGCGCTCGAGCTGCGCGACGTGCACGCGGCCTACGGAACGATCACCGCGTTGCGCGGGGTCGACCTGGTGGTGCCCTACGGCACGCTCGTCGCGCTGCTCGGACCGAACGGCGGCGGGAAGTCGACGACGTTGCGCGTGATCTCCGGCCTGCTGCCCACGACGTCGGGTGACCTGCTCGTCGCGGGCCGGCGGGTGAACGGGGCCGCGGCCGACGAGCTGGCCCGGCGCGGGGTCTGCCTGATCCCGGAAGGCAAAGGCATCTTCCCGAACCTCTCGGTGCGCGAGAACCTCTGGATGGCGACGCACATCGGGACACCGCTCAAGCGGATCGAAGACGTCGCGTACGAGCGGTTCCCGCAACTCGGCTCGCGGCGCAAGCAGCTCGCGGGCACGTTGTCCGGCGGCGAGCAGCAGATGCTCGCGATGGCGCGGGCGTTCGCAACCGACCCGGCGTTGCTGTTGCTCGACGAGCTGTCGATGGGTCTCGCACCGCTCGTCGTCGAGCAGTTGTACGAGATCGTCGCGAACATCGCGAAGGAAGGCGTCTCGATCCTGGTCGTCGAGCAGTTCGCCCGGGCCGTCCTCGGCATTGCCGACTCGGTCGGGATCATGCTCCGGGGCCGCATCACGCACTTCGGGACGCCGTCCGAGATGGAAGCCGAACTGTCGACCGCATACCTGGGCGAATGAGAGACGCAGCATGACCACTGAAAGCACCGATCGGGCCGGCCAGTTCAAAGCCGAGATCGCGGAGATGAAGCTGAAGACGGGGCGGGCGAAGACCGAGACGCTGTTGCAGATCGGCGGGCTGGTCCTGATGGTCGGCGGCATCGTCCTCGCGCTCGGCGCGTACGCGGCGTCGCTGAACGTCACGGCCACACCCGGCTCGAACGTCGACGTGCTCAACTCGAACTCGTACATCCCGCTCGCACTCGCGGGTCTCGCGATCAGCGTGATGGGCGGCGCCGTGTTCCTGCGCTACTCGCTGGCGCGGTTCCTGCGCTTCTGGCTGCTGCGGCAGTCGTACGAGCAGCGCGTCGCGATCGACGACGCCGCCGCCCGTCGCGACGGCGAACGCGTCGTGAGATAGTCGCCCGCTCGTCAGTGCGGCTTCTCCCAGACGGAGATGTGCTTCGTACTCGCGCTCGTGAACGGCGTGCGGTCCCAGTCGGCCCAGCGCTCACGCAGCGTCATACCCGCGATTCGCGCCATGAGGTCGAGCTCCGACGGCCACACGTAGCGGAACGGCATCGAGAAGTTCTCGGCGGTCCCGTCGGTGAGCCAGTAGTGGTGCGAGACGAGTCGCTGCGCGGCGACGTCGTACTCGTCGAAACCCACCCGGGTCGGCGTCACCTGGAAGGGGTGGAAGGTCTCGCCCGGCGGGAGCCGTTGGAGACCCGGAACCCCGACCTCGATCACGAAGCATCCGCCGGGTTCGAGGTGCGCGGCGACGTTCTCGAAGCACCGGACCTGATCGTCTTGCGTGGTGAGGTTCATGATCGTGTTGTAGACGAGGTACGCGACGGTGAACTCGCGTCGACGGTCGTGTTCGTGAAATCGCCGATCGTCACCTCGATGCTCTCGGCTCCCGGCTTCGCCCGGAGCTGCGCCACCATCGGGGGGTGACAGGTCGATGCCGTGCACGGGCACGCCCGTGCGTGCTGAGTGGTAGTGCGATGCGGCCGGTGCCGATGCCGAGCTCCAGCGCCGCGCCGTTGCCCGCGAGGTCGGCGAGGAAGCCGACCGTGCGCTCGATGACGCTCGGCTCGAACATGCTCGGTCGAGTCGGCGTCGTAGCGTTCGGCGATCGGTGTTGGTCGAAATAGATCTTCGGCACCGGTGCACTCTGTCAGGACCACGGACCGGTGGCGAACGATTTGGCGCCTCGCAGTACCCGTAACGATCGGTGCCACTATGAATGGCAATCATGGCTGACCAGCGGATCGCGGACGACGCCCAGGCTTCGGATGGGAGCGCGGCTGCGGTCGATCTCTACTGGATCCCGTTGGGTGCGGGTGCGCACGTCGTACGGATCAGCGGGAAGATCTTCGAGGCGGTGTCGGCACTCGTCGGTCGGCGTCCGCGTTGCGATCTCTATCACTCCGCGCTCGTGATCTCCGTTCCCGAACGTCGCTTCGTGATCGAGCAGGCTCCGGTTCCCGATCGGCACGGGGTGCGGCGAGGTGTCGTGGCGGAGGGGCCGGTCGGGATGCGATGGCTGGGCCGGTTTCGAGTCTTCCGCTACGAGATTCGGCGCTGGCGTGACGGGCGGATCCCCGACATCGACCAGGCGATCGGGAGCCCGGTGCTCGTCACGGTCGACGTGGACGTGGCCGAGCGCATCCTCGAGCTGTTGCCGTCGATACCGACGCCGGTGTGGGGCCGTGACGAGTTCGGCACCGGCGAGATGTGGAATTCGAACTCGGTCGTCTCCTGGGTCCTGGCGCGCAGCGGAGCCGATGTCGCGACGATTCGCTTCCCGGCCAGCGGCCGCGCACCCGGTTGGGACGCGGGAGTCGCGATCGTGGCGCGAGGCCGCGAGCACGACGGGGCGGGCTGATCGCCGTGAGCGACCCGCCGACGTTCCGCGAGGATCTGTACCGGGGCACCGCTTCGTTCTACGACCGCTTCCGGTTGCCGTACCCGAGGGCTCTCGTCGACGACGTGTGCCGCCGCGCCTCGGTGAGCGGCGCCGGTCGCCTCCTCGACCTGGCGTGCGGCCCGGGCACGGCGACGCTCGCGCTGAGCGATCGGTTCGCCGAAGTGTGGGCCGTCGATCTGGAGCCCGAAGCGATCGACTTCGCCGCGAACAAGGCGTCGGCTCTGGGAGTGCGCAACGTGCGGTGGATCGCCGGGCGCGCCGAGGACGTCGATCCCGGGGAGGTCTTCGATCTCGTCACGATCGGGACCGCGTTCCATCGGCTGGACCGGCGGCGCGTGGCCGGCCTCGCGACGCAGTGGTTGCGATCGGGCGGCCATCTCGCGCTGTTGTGGAGCGCGAACCCGTTCATCGGGCCCGCGCCCTGGCAAGAGGTTCTTCAGGCGATCGTCGTCGACTGGATGAGCCGGGCGGAAGCCGCCGACCGGCTCCCGGCCGACCTGGAGACACACCTCGCCCGGGAGCCCCACGCCGCGGTGTTGGCGGACGCCGGCTTCGTCACGGTCGAGCGCTACGAGTTCTCGGGGACCCACGACTGGACGCCCGAGTCGTTGATCGGCTTCTTCTACTCGACCTCGCTGCTGTCGCAAGCCGTCCTGGGCGAGGAAGCCCGCGCGTTCGAGGCCGATCTGCACGCGCGGCTGCGCGCCGTCGAACCGTCCGGCGTCTTCCGCGAGCGCACGAGCTTCGCGTACGACCTCGCCTACCGCCCGCCCGAGAACGCGGCCGAAGAGTAAAATGCGGTCGCCGGGCCGGAGTCATCCGGCAGGCTGGACGTGTGTGGATCGTGTGTTCGGCCTGCGGGCTGGATGGTCTCGACGGTCCGAACCAAGCCTGCGCGCGCTGCCACGCGGTGCTGGGTACGGCGTGGACCGACTGCTGGACGGATCACGAGATCAGGTTCGATCCCGCCGCCGTGCGCGTCGTCACGCCGGGCGTGTAGCCGGTGACCGGTGCTCGATCGTTCCGTCGGCACACGGCCAGTCGAACGTGAGGACGTCGCCCGCATCCAGCGCATTCCACTGAGCCCGCGGGTCGAGTGCCTGCGTGACGGGCGTGATGGCGCCGGCTCGCCACTGCGCGACGTGGACACCCGCGAGCTGCTCCGCAGCGCGCAACTCGTCGCGGTGCGCTGCGATCACCGCTCGTCCGGGGCGAGTCCGGCGCCGACCCGTGCTCTTGAAGGTCGCACCCTTCGAGACCAGGCCCCAGAAGCCGTGCTCGTAGCCGGTCGCGGCCTCGATGACGTATTGCACGAGGTCGTGCGGGACGTCTCGGCCGTAGCCCATGAAGGCACCTGGAACGCGCGTCCGCTTCCCGACGAGCGCTTCCCACCCGACGATTCGTTTCGCCGGATCGTGTACCCAGAACCTCACGCGCACACCGCCAGCGTAGATGCGCGGCGTTGCGTGGCAGTATGCGATTTGCTCGTTCGGAGAAGCGAAGGTGAGGACGCGGGCATGATCGATGGTCACACAGCCACCGTCGCGGAGATGTGGCGCTACCCGGTGAAGTCCATGCGGGGCGAGCGGGTCGAAGTCGCCGACGTCGGCGACGCGGGCTTCGTCGGTGACCGTGCGTACGCGGTCGTCGACCCGGCGTCGGGCAAGGTGGGGAGCGCGAAGCATCCGCGGCTGTGGGGCGCGCTCCTGCAGTGCGAGGCCCGCTATCTCGAGTCTCCACGCGCCGGCGCGCCGCTCCCGCCGGTGGCGATACGGCTGCCCGGCGGCGACGAGACCGGGAGCGACGATCCCGACGTCGACGGTCGCCTCTCCACGTTGTTCGGTCGACCCGTGCAGTTGACGACGGTTGCGCCGGAGGGCAACGGTTACCTCGCGGTGTGGCCGGAGATAGATGGCGTCGTGCCCGACGACTTCCGCGAACAGAGCGCCGTCGAGGGCGCCGAAGCCGAAGGGACGCTCACCGCACTGTCGCTCGCGCTGGCTTCGCCCCCGGGCACCTTCTTCGACGTCGCCGCGCTGCACGTGGTCACCACGGCGACCCTCCGGCGTCTCGGCGAGCTGGAACCGGCCAGTCGTTTCGCGGTCGAGCGCTACCGGCCCAACATCGTCGTCGACTCGGCCGTCGAGCCGTTCGCGGAGAACGGCTGGACCGGGGCCGGCGTGCGCTTCGGCCGCGTGCTGACCGCATCCGTGCTGCTTCCGACGATGCGCTGCATCATGACCACGCTCGCGCAGGGCGAGCTACCCCACGACAACGATGTCCTGCGCACCGTCTCCCGCCACAACCGCATCGAGATCCCGGGCCTCGGCACGTGGTCGTGCGTCGGTGCGTACGCCGCCGTCACCGCTCCCGGTCCGGTGCAGCTCGGCGACGAAGTCGCGGTCGACCCAGCCGACTGACCACGTCTTGATCGGGCGAAGGAGCTGAAGCAATGGCGACGTACGTCTTGGTGCACGGTGGGGGTCACGGCGGTTGGTGCTATCAACGCGTCGCCCGACTGCTGCGGTCGTCGGGTCACGAGGTGTACACGCCGACGCTCACCGGTCTGGGCGAGCGGTCGCATCTGCTGCGCTCCGACATCGACCTCGACATGCACATCCGTGACGTCGTCGCCGTGCTCGACTACGAGGACCTGCGCGACGTGATCCTCGTCGGGCACAGCTACGGGGGCATGGTGATCACGGGTGTCGCCGATCGCGCGGCCGATCGGATCGGCCGGATCGTGTACCTCGATGCCGCCACACCGACCAACGGCCAGTCGTTGGTCGACGTCGCCGGGCCGATCATCGAAGCCGTACGCCCGATGGGCGAGGTCGTCGACGGACTCGAGCTGGTCCTGCTGCCCGCGCCCGACGCGGGCCTGCTGTACGGCGTGACCGACGCCGCCGACCTCGCGTGGATGGCGGATCGGCTGACGGGCCACCCCTGGCGGTGCTTCGAGCAGCCGCTGCAGCTGACCAACGAGACCGCACTGTGGGCGATACCGCAGTACCACATCGTGTGCACGTCGACGGTCGCGACCGCGCGACAAGGAGTTGGTCGCGAACGCGCGCGCGGCCGGGCGGTTCTGGGAGATCGACACCGGCCACGACCTCATGATCACTGAGCCGGAGGCGGTCGCCGGCGCGCTGCGCGAGGTCGCCACGCGCTGCGACGCGCTCACACGGGGTGGTGGGGTCGCGGGCCGGCGCTCGACCGGCGTCGCCGGGCGGAGCAGACTGGGAGCGTCGTCGGCTCCGGGAGGACGAGATGGACATGCCCGTCGGTGAACGGTTCGCCCGAGCGATCGCGGCGCGGGACGCGCCGGCGCTGCTCGCGCTCCTGGCGCCGCAGCTCGACTTCCGGGCAATGACCCCGGGCCGGGTGTGGGACTCGAGCTCCACGCGCGAGGTCGTCGACGACGTGATCCTCGGGAAGTGGTTCGGGCCGACGGATCGGATCGACGCGATCGAAGGCGTCGAGAACGACGTCGTGGTCGACCGCGAACGGGTCGGCTACCGCTTCCGCGTGACGAACGACGACGGCGCGTTCCTCGTCGAGCAGCAGGCGTACCTCGACGTGCAGGACGAGGGGATCGCATGGCTGCGCATCATGTGCTCGGGTTACCGCCCGGTGGCGTGGTCTGGTGACGAGGGAGCATGAGCGAGGTCTTCCCGTACGCGTTCGACAAGAAGCTGTTTGCGTTCTGGGCGCCGTTCGGCCTCCGACCGTCGAAGGACGGGGTGACGCTCACCGACGACGGACGGTTCGTGGCGACCTTCGGATTCGTCCGGGTCGAGACACCGCTCGGCAACGTCGACGGAGCCCACGTCACGTCGGGCTACCGGTGGTGGACCGCGGCGGGCGCCCGGTTGTCGTTCGTCGACGACGGGCTCACGTTCGGCACCAATACCGATGCCGGGGTGTGCGTCCACTTCCACGAGAAGGTCGGGAGTGTCCTGCGGCGCTCCGGTCACTCCGCGTTGACCGTGACCGTCGCCGACGTCGACCGGCTCGCGGCCGCGCTCGGCGGGACACCGTCCCCGCCGTAGCCCGGCGTCAGGCCTCGGTCTCGACGTCGTACCGCGTGCTGTAGTCCGCGAAGCGCTCGCGCAGCTCGTCGCGGTCGAGCCCGAATTCGGCGAGGTCGTACCCGTGCACGCCGAACCCGCCTTTCGGGTGCGCGGCGACGTAGGCCTTCATCGCCGCGCCCGACCGCTCGTCGAGGGGAGCGCCGTCGGGGCCGCCGTGCGCGGCGTAGATCGCCGCGACCGCGCCGACGGGATCGCGCATGAGGTCCGCGTACTGCACGTCGAGGATCGGATGACCGCGGGTGCGCGTCGCGGAACGCGTCGATCCGGTGCACCGAGAGCTCGAGCATCGTGACCCAGTGCTCGGCGACGTACGCGCGGTGGTCGGCATCGGTGAACGTGCTCGTCAACGTGTTGATCAAGCTGCACACCGACGCGCACAGGACGGCCGGATCGCGGTGCAGCAACACCAAACGCGCGTCGGGGTAAACCGCGGTGAGGGCCTCGAGGTTGAGCGCGTGATGCGGGCTCTTGAGCGTCCAGCGTCCCCGGACCCCGCCACTCTGCAGCACCTGCAGTGCGAGCCGGTGGTATTCGTACGCGGAGCGCTGGTCGGTCTCGAGCAGCCAGGCGCCGTATGTCGGGACGTTCGAGATCGCCTCCCACGAGAGGCTCTTGAAGTCCTGGCTCATGAGCGAGATGCACTCGGTCGGGCCGTCGGGCTCTTCGTGGTGGATGGCGCGGATGCGCGGGTTGATCTGCTCCAGCATGTCGTTTCCCATGCGTGAGATCTCGACGCGCGGGTCGGTGTGGAGCGTCTCCCGCGTGGGCGGCGGGACACTGTCGCCGGTCTCCCAGCGCAGCAGCGCGCGATTGCCGGCGTCGTTCTCGAGCAGATAGCTCAGGAACGTCGTGCCCGCGCGGAACATGCCGATCACGATCAGCGGCGCGTCGATGCGTTCGGCCGCCACACCGGCATGCGTGTTCGACCAGTCGACGATGCGGAGCCGGTTCACGAGCGAGCCCACGACGTTGCCGCGAATCGCGGTGTGGCCGAGCTCGTTCAGCTGCGCTTCTGCGTCGACGGAGCCGCAGTACACGGCCAGACCCTCGCGGAAGCCGTCGGGACCGAAGTCGTCGAGCCCGGTGAGGGCGCGTGCCTCCGCCATCAGCTCGTCGGGAACCAGAGCGCTCACTCGTCCGCCACCGTCTCTCGTCCGGCCCGTTCGCCGGAGCTGCGATCGCGGGACCGTACTAAGGAGCCCTCCTTATGTCAAAGGTCGCACGGGGCGGACATGCCCGCGGCCACCATCGTCACCAGATTGTCGACGAACGCCTCGTGCTCCAGCTGCGGCCGGCCGCGCCGGCCACGGCGGCCGAGCACGCGCGCCCGGTCGGCGACGGCGCGGAGGATGAATCCGGTGGCGAGCGCGAACCGCTCGGCTCGGACCTCCGCGCTCACGTCGGCCATCCGCCGGGCGAGGAGCTCGTAGACCGCGTATCCGCCGGTGCGGGCGAGTGCGTCGGCGACGTCGGCGTCGAGGCTGTCGGGATCGTCCTCGACCAGCTCGGCGAGGATCACGAGGAAGCAGCGACCGCGCCACCCGCTCTCGGCCAGCTCCGTCGCCGGGCGCACGATTGCTTCGACCACGGACTTCACGTCGGTGTCGGGCCGGGTCGAGCGCGATCTCGAGCAGCTCGCCTTCGCGGCGGGAGAGGAAGTCGACGTGACGCTCCAGCACGGCGCACAGCACGCCGCTGCGGGAGCCGAAGTGATAGTGCAGCGCCCCCCGGTTGCGTTGCCCGGCCCGGCGCGTGATGTCGATCAGCGACGCGCCGTAGACGCCGTGCTCGGCGAACGCGCGGGCCGCTTCGTCGATCAGCTTCTCCCGCGTGCGCGAGGCGTCCAGAGGCATTGCTGCGATCCTACGATTCGGCCATGAGCGCGACGGGATCCGATCCATTTTCCGCGGACGACCTCCGAGAGGTGACCCGGTTCGTCCTCGATCGCTGGGCCGAGGGCGTCGATCGCGACTGGCGGGTGCCCGCGGGAACGCTCGACTGGGATTGCCTGTACACGGCGGACCACCTCGTCGACTGCGTCTTCTCCTACGCGTTCTTCCTCGCGTCGCGCAAGATCGACGACTATCCCAACTACGGCGAGCTGCACGCGCTCGCCGGGTCGGGACCGACCGACATGATCGAGGGACTGCGCGCGACCAGCACCATGTTGCTCGCGGTCATCGACACCGCCGAGCCCGACGCGGTCGCGGTGATCCGGCGCCGGCCGACGGTGCAGACGGGTGGGCCACGCGCCTTCGCGGCACGCGGCGGGTTGGAGATGATCCTGCACGCGTACGACGTGTGCAGCGGCCTCGGCATCGCGTTCGAGCCGCCGGCCCCGTTGTGCCGGCGACTCTTCGATACCACCGGCGACTGGCACGGCGTCGGCTCGATCGAACCGACGGCCGATGCGTGGGGCGACCTGCTCGAACGTTCCGGCCGGCCGCGCCCCGAGCCCGGCGCGGGTGAGTTGCGTCCGGACGCCTACCCCTAGCGCTTCGACTGATGCTCGTGCTTCGGGCGGCGCGGGTGTGGGCGTTGCGGTTCCGGGCGCCGTGCCGACTCCCGCGCGGTGCGTTCGACCGTGTCGACCTCTTCGCGCAGCGCGTCGAGCGACGACGCGTTCCGCTCCCGATGGATGCGTTCCAGCGCAGCGACCTCGCCTCGCAGGAGGGCGACGAGCTCCTCGCGGCGGGGCCCGGGCCCAGTCCGGAGCGGACGGACCGGAGCCGCGATCGCGGAGGCCAGCAGCGCGCTGACCGACCGGTCCTGCGGGCGGAGTTGACTCCACGGGTACACGACGTGGCAGAAGGTGACGAGCTCACGTTCGGAGTGGTCGTCCATCTTCGTGATCTCCGCGCCGAGGCGCCACGCGTTCTCGCCGACGGGCCGGCAGGAGCGAACGATCGCTTCGATCGACACCGACCGGTACGGCCCCGCGACGGTCGCGACGGTCGTGACCAGCCGGACGGGCGAGCCGGGTTCGATGCGCTCGTCGGCTTCCAGGCTGAGCCCGGCGAGCGACAGGTCGGCGATCGTCGCGGTCTGGATCGCGCCGCTCGCGCTCGCGACGACCGCGGGCAGCTCGCACGAGAACCGGAAGTGACGCCGCCGCTGGCGCCGTCGCGCGACATGGCGCGCCGTCACCGCGACGCGCGACAACTCCCAGATCGCGAGCGCGATCGCAAGCGGGGTCGCGATGCCGGGTAGCGGTCGTGCGTGCACGAGCTGCAGCAGCCCGAGCACGCGCCAGACGAGCGCGGCGCAGAGCATCCCCGACAGCACGAGCACGAGCCGCAAGCGGCGCACCGCGTCCCAGCCGCCGGTGTCGACACCCTCCTTGGGGGTGACCTTGAACTTCGCCCTCGACGGAAAGAACGCGCAACGCAGTGCGCGTGCGAAGATCTCCGCGGACACGATCGTGTAGCGCGACGACTCCGCGAGCCGCATGTGCCCGCGGCACAGCGCGACCGTCGCCGCGACTGCCAGTACTGTCGCCGGCAGCCAGAGCACCAGCAGCTCGAGCTCGCCCGCGCGCGGGGAGGATCCCTCCGCCGAGCGCGGCGATCAGTACGCCGAGCATCAGCAGGTAGGCGAATCCCGCGCCGTACGCGAACAGGCTCGCGAAGTATGAGATCCGCTGGGCGAGACTCAACCCGTTGCGGCGCAGCGGCGACTCCGGCAGCCGGAAGACCGCGAGGTTGCCGCGCGCCCACCGGTCGCGCTGCAGGAGGTAGCCGTCGAGGTCGACCGGCGCGAGCCCTTGCACGAGCACCTGGTTGTGGTAGCGGGTGTGCCAGCCCCGCCGGTGCATCTTGAGGGTGGTGTGGAAGTCCTCGGCGATGGTCTCGGTCGCGACGCCACCCACCTCCTCGAGGGGAACACGACGGACGACGGTCGCCGAGCCGCACCAGAACGACGAGTTGTGGCGGTCCTTGCCCGGGCACACGACCTCGAAGAACAGGCTCTGTTCGTGCCGGCCCGCTTCGTAGTGCTGCACCGAGTCCTGGTTGTAGAAGTCGTGCGGGCTCTGCACGAGCGCGGTACGGGGGTCGCTGAAGTAGCCGATGGTCAGGTCGAGCGCGTCGGGCAGGGGGACGTGGTCGGCGTCCAGGAAGAAGATCAGCTCACCGTCGGTGCAGGTGAGCGCATGGTTGATGTTGCCGGCCTTCGCGTGGTTGTTGTCGGGCCGCGTGATCCACTGCGCGCCCCAGCGGGTCGCGAGGGCGTGCATCTCCTCGCGGCGGCCGTCGTCGAGGAGATAGGTCGTGTGTGGGTAGCGCAGCGCCGCGCAACCGGCGAGGGTCGCCTCCACGACGTCGATCGGCTCGTCATACGTGCAGACGAAGACGTCGACCGACCATCCGGGCGCGGGCGGCGGCGCCGGTTCCTGGCGCCAGTTCCACCCTGCGAATGCGAGGAGCGCGAGGGACAGGAGGCTATAGCCCTCGACCAGCGCGAGGGCCGCGAACGCGAACGGGTTGGCGCCGCGCCACGAGAACCCGATCCGGTACGCGAGCCACGCGCCGCCCCACGCGAGGGCCGCGACCGCGACGCCGCGGAGCAGCCGCGGGTGGTGCTCCCACCAACCGCCGATGCGGGTCTGCGGTGTGCCCCCCGCACCGATGTAGCCGTCGCGAGGCGGCACGGCCATGTCCGGTCCGCGGGCGCGACGGCGCGCCGTCGCACCCGCGACGTCGTCGGATGTCTGCGCGACGGCTTCCGCCGTTTCCGTGCCCCGCGCCAAATCGGTGTTCCTCGTGTGTCGAAGCCAGTCCCAGTGAGAACGGCCCCGTCGCGGGCGCACTTGAACGAATGCGGCAGTGAGGGGCATTTCGACATCACGACCAGCCCTCGAAATCGGTCAGTTGGACCGAACCGAACGGCGACGCCGCCCCGGCGGCAGGGCTCGCCCGCGGGCCGGCGACGCGCTGCGCCGGGCGGCGCCGCGATGCAGACGTGCGCTTCGCGGTCTTCTTCGCCGCCTTCGCGGTGTCCTTCGCCCACCCGTTTCTGATGGATCCGGGATCCGTCGGGCGCTCCTCGAGACCAAGCGGCGAGCCCCTGCACGTTCCGGGTGGAAAGGGGTGGGCCGCGCGCGAGCGCGCTATTCGAAGCGTTCGAAGAGGTGCGCCCACTGCTCGAGGTGCCGGTCGCCCAGGAACTCGTGGTGCACGCGATCGTTCCCGGCCATTCCCATTCGCTTCGACAGGGCGTCGTCGTCGAGCAACGTGCACACGGCGTGCGCGTACGCGTCGATGTCGGTGGGGGGAACGAGCAGGCCGGTCGTGCCGTCGATGATCTGGTCGACGATGCCGCCGACCGTGCTCCCGACGACGGGCCGCGACTTCCACATCGCTTCGGCGACCGTCAGCCCGAATCCCTCGGCCAGGCTCTTCTGCACGACGACGGCCGAGTACCGCTGCAGAGCGTTGACGGTGGCGGCCGCTTCGTCGCCGTCGGCCATCGGGACGCAGGCGAGATGGATGCGCGCGCGGACGGCGGCGGAAAGCCCGGCCCAGGCATCGAGGCAGTCGCGCAGCACGCCCGCGGCCTCGGGGTCGTCGGCGACGCCGCTCGCCTCCGGCCCGGCGAGCACGAGGTGCGCGTCGGTGTAGGGCGCGACCGAGTCGGCGAATCCCGCCATCACGCCCTGCATGTCCTTCATCGCGTCCCAGCGCGACGCCTGCAGGACGACCGGCACCGACGGATGCGGCGGGGGGCCGGTGCCGAGGAGGTCGACCGGGTGCACGATCTGGCCGGTGGTGCCGTCGCGGCGGGCGAACGCGACCGGGTCGCCGGTCGCGGTGCCGGCGAGGAGGCCGACGTGCTGCAACAGGCGCGTCACGCTGTCCGGCTCGTGCATCTCGTTCTTGGCCGAGAACGGATCGATCGACGGGGGGATCACGGCGAGGCGATCCCTCGGAATCCACGCGGGCGCGAACTCGGCGCGCGAGAACACGAAGGCCTCGGCGTGCTCGAGGTGCGGGCGCAGGAACTCCCATGCATGCACCGAGTGTTCGTTCTGCGTGTCGAGACCGACGTGGCAGCGCCACACGACGCGCGCGCCCTGGGCCAAGAAGCCGCGCGCCAGGCCGGCCGTCTGCGGATCGTGGAGTATGACGATGTCGTCGGGACGCGCGGCCGTGCGCAACCGGTCGAAGTTCTGCGCGGACGTGTCGTCGTACGCGCGCCGCGCCGACTCGCCCAGCGGATCACCGTCGCCCGCGGTCCCGTACAGACCGTTGTGGATGCGTTTCGTGATCCGGAAGAACTCGGCGTCACCTTCGACGACGACCCAGCGCGCATCGACCCCTGCGCCGCGCGCGTACGCCAGCAGGGTCTGGAGCAGCTCGGCGACACCGCCACCCGCAGCGGTCGAGTTCACGTTGACGACGCGTCGACCCGACAGGCGGGTCCGCGCCACTTCGGCGACCTGGTTGAAGTGTTCCGCGCGCTCCGGGCCGAGCACGCGTGCCAGGCGATCGAGCGCGATCGCCTGCACATCGACCTCGATCACGTCGCTCGCGGTCACGAAGCCCGCTCAGCCCTCTGCATACATCGCATCGATCTCGCAACGGTACCGCTCGTTCACGACGTTGCGCTTGACCTTCAGGGTCGGCGTCATCTCCCCGGCCGCGATCGTGAAGTCGTGGGCGGCGATGTGGTACTTGCGTACCCCCTCGACCCGCGACCGTTTGCTGTTCACATGCTGGACGAACGCGTCGAGCTCGGCCCGGAGGTCGGGGTCGGAGGCGAGCGTCTCCACGTCGCCGACCTTGCGGTGCGCCTCGGCCCAGGCCGTGAGCGCGTCGGCGTCGAGCGTCAGCACCGCGGTGAGGTAGCGGCGACCCTCGCCGACGACCACCGCCTCGGAGACGAGCTCGTGGTGGCGCAGGTCAGTCTCGATCTCCTGCGGAGCGATGTTCTGGCCGTGGGCGGTGATGATCAGGTCCTTCTTGCGGCCCGTCACCGTCAGGTAACCGTCGTTGTCGAGCCGGCCCACGTCGCCCGAGTGCATCCAGCCTTCGGCGTCGATCAACGCCGCGGTCGCGGCGGGGTCGTTGAAGTAGCCCTGGCACACGTTGCCGCCCTGGACGAGGATCTCGCCGTCGTCGGCGATGCGCACGCGTACCCCGGGAACCGGGGGACCGACGGTGCCGATCCGGTTGTCGTCGGGCGGGTTGCAGGTGGTCGGTCCGCAGGTCTCGGTCTGACCGTACAGCTCGATGACGGGGAGTCCGATCGAGTGGAACCAGCGGAGGAGATCGGGGTGGATCGGGGCTGCGGCCGAGATCATCACGTGAGTCTGGTCGACACCCAGCGCGGCGCGGATCTTCGACCCGACCGCGACGTCGAGCGCGTCGTACGGCAGCTTCTCCCACAGCGGCGCGTGGCCGGTGAACTCGGTGTCGACGACGACCTTCGCGCCGAGGTCGACGTAGCGATCCGCCAGGAGCCGCTTCACGCCGTGCGTCTCCGAGAGCCGCGCGCTCACCGCTTCCTGGAGCTTCTCCCACACTCGGGGAACCGCGAAGAACACGGTCGGGCGGCAGTCGCGCAGGTCTTCGGCGATCGTCGAGAGGCTGCGCGCGAACCATGTCTCCGCGCCGACGGCGACGGAGGCGAAGTCGCTGATCATCCGTTCGGCGATGTGGCTGAGCGGGAGGAACGACAGCAGCCGTTCGCCCTCGCGCACGTGGAGCAACGACACCGTCGCCTTCAGCGTCCACATGATGCTGGCGTGACTGATCATCGCCCCCTTGGGCGGACCGGTCGTGCCGCTCGTGTAGACGAGGGTGGCCAGGGAATCGGGCTTGACCGCGCCGGCGCGCACCTCGAACAGGCCGGGCTCGCGCTGGAGGCGCGCGGCCCCGATCGCGCGCAGTTGGGCGAAGCCGAGCGCGAAGGGGTCATCGAGCCGGTCGTCGTTCTCGAACACCACGAGCCGCTGGAGCTTCGGCAGCTCGTCGCGCACTTCCAGGATCCGGGCTGCGAGCTCGTGGTTCTCGACGAAGCAGACGTTGGCTTCGCCGTCACCGAGAATGTGCGCGACCTGTTGCGGAGAGCTGGTCTGGTACACGGGCACCGTGACGCAGCCGTTCGCCAGGCTGCCGAAGTCGGCGAGGTGCCACTCGGCCCGGTTGTTCGAGAAGATCCCGACGTGCTGACCGGCCTCGACACCGAGTTCCGCGAGGCCGGCGGTGACCTCCGCGACGGCCTGCACGTAGTCGGCGTAACTCATCGTGTGCCAGCCGCGCTCGACGCGGCTGCGGAGCGCGGGAGCCCCGGGACTGCGCCGCGCGGTGGCGCGGAGCGCGTCGACGATCGTCTCGCCGTCGATGCGTGCTGGTGTCGTCGAGTCCATCACGGTCACACCCCTTCGTAGGTACGGGCCGGCAGGTCCGGAGCCGGAGCCGGTTCGGTCGGGATCACCGGGGGAGCAGCCGACGGTGACACGGGGCCGTTCGTGGAGGACCGTCCCCGGCCGGCGCGGCGCCGCGGGACGAGGCCGAGCACGAGCAGGGCCAGGCCGAGCACGATCATCGCGACCGGCACCCGGAACTTGATGAGGTTCATCGTACGCACGTGATCACGGGCCAACGTCGTGACCGCGACCGACGACGGAACCGTCTGCGTGTACCGGTAGCTCTCGGCGACCTGGGGCGCCTTCTTGGCCAGCGCGGCCAGTCCGGCGGACAGCTTGTGCACCGACGGGATCGAGTCGTACCGGGCGAGCACCGGCTGCAGCACGTTCGCGCCGCTCAGGTCGGGCTGCACCGCGACACCCTGCTGGTGCGTGTGCACGTCGATGAGCGTGCCCGTCCTCGGCTCGATCGAGATCATGCCGTCGCTGAGGAAGAAGTACTCGAGCGGGACCGACTTCGCCAGCGTCGTGGTGACGAGCTTCGACTCCGCGGGCGTGAGTCGCGGTCCGACATCGGCCAGCGCGCTGTTGACGTCGATTCCCTCGGCCGCGAGCAGTGGCAGCAGCTGGGCGGGGGTCACCTCCATGGGCAGGCCCATCTTCTTCAGGTGCTCCAGGTAGTACGGAGCGACCGGGCCGTCGAGCTTGCTCGAGAAGTCGATGACCTGCACGTGCGCGTCCGGGTGCTGGTGCGGGCCCTCGACGAGCACGAGCTGGCTGTAGGCGTCCTCCTCGGGGATGAACGCACGGTAGGAGTCGTGCGTGTTCGTGCCCATCGGGAAGTTGACGCGGAACGCGCCGGGCGCGGCGTGCATGACCGCGGTGGAATCACCGAACGCGACCTGGCGCGGGTCGGAGACCATCTTCATGGTGCGCCGGTCGATGACGTACTGGTACGCCTCGATGTTGGTCGTCGCTCCGGTCTTGACCGTGACGGTCTCGTCGATGACGGCTTTGGAGAACGTCCCGGACACGACCTTCACCCGGCGCTTGATCTCGAGCGGTTCGGTCTTCGGCTTTGCGAGCGGGAGCAGAGTCACCTGATCCACGTAGCTCGCCGCGGTGCCGGTGTACGTCGTGGTCTCGTCCAGGCCCAGCGGGAACCGGATCAACGCCGGCGCGGCCACCACCCGGACGGCCGCGGCGCCGACGAGCAGGGTGGCTCCCAGAGCGACTGCCGCAATCCCCCAACGACGGTGTTTCATCATCGGTCGCTTCATGGGTCCGTCCCCCTCAACTGCTATTGGTGGCCCGATGGGCCTCGCCTTCATTCGACTCCCTCACGGTCGGGGTGACCAGGGACGATGGGCCCTTCGTCGACGCCGTCCGGCACTGCGGCACCTTCTTTCGGAGAGGGGTCGTTCGCCTCTGTCGTGGAACCGGTGCGCGCCCGACGCTGGGGGTGCTTATCTGCGATGGGAGTCGAATCATGAACACACGTATGCAGGACAGCGACGCCTTCGCGTGGAACATGGAGAAGGACCCGACCCTGCGGGCGACGATCGTCGCGATTGCCTGGCTGGAGCACAGTCCCGACTGGGACACGTTCGAGGAGAATGTCGACCGCGCGACACGCGTGCTGCCGATGTTCCGCCGGCGCGTGGTCGAGTCGCGAGGGCCGCTGGGCGTGCCGAGCTGGGTCGCCGCCGACCGCTTCGACCTCGCCTGGCACCTGCGGCGGATGGACTCGCCCGCGCCCCACACCGACGCGACCGTGATCGAGGTCGCCCGCACTGCGGTCATGACCGCGTTCGACCACGCCCACCCGTTGTGGGAGTTCACGTTGGTCGAGAACCTCGTCGGCGGGCGCGCCGCGCTCGTCATGAAGGTGCACCACGCGCTCACCGACGGGATCGGCGGCATGCAGCTCGCGCTGGAGCTGTTCGACGTCGAGCGCCATCCGGCGCCGCGCGCCGCGGTTGCCGAGCCCGCCGACGGCGACAGCGGCTTCCCGCCGCCGCCCGCACCCGCAGTGCTCGCACCGCAGTGGAAGCGCGCGTACGGGTTGGTGAACCGCGTCGTCCGGTCGGTGCCGCCGGCGGTGTGGCACGCCGCGCGCCATCCGATCGGCAGCGGCACGGCGGTGTTCGAGACCGTGCGTTCGATCGGGCGCACGATGGCGCCGGTGAGCGACACGCGCTCGCCGATCATGACGGAACGCAGCGTTGGTCGGCACCTCGATCTGCTCGAGGTCGGGCTCGACGATCTGAAACGGTCCGGGGCCGCCGAGGGCGGCAGCCTGAACGACGCGTTCATGGCCGCGGTGACGGGCGGGCTCCGGCGCTACCACGAGCATCACGCGGCCGATGTCGGCGAACTCCGGGTGACGCTGCCGGTGAGCATCCGCACCGCCGACGACGGGCCCGGTGGCAACCACATCACGCTCATGCGGTTCGCGGTGCTCGCGACCGACGTCGACCCGAGGTCGCGCATCCATGCGATGGGCGAGCTGTGCCGGGCCGCGCGCGACGAACGCTCCATCCGCTTCACGGGCGCGATCGCGGGCACGCTCAACCTGCTGCCGCGTGCGGTGGTGGGGAGCATGCTCAAGCACATCGACTTCCTCGCCAGCGACATCCCGGGTTTCGCGTTCCCCGTGTATCTCGCGGGTGCCCAGGTCGTGCGCTATGTCGCCTTCGCGCCCACGACCGGTACGTCGGTGAACTTCGCGCTGCTCTCCTACAACGGCACGTGCTGCATCGGGATCTCCTCCGACACTGCCGCGGTCGCCGATCCCTCGCTGATGACGGATTGCGTCCGTCTGGGCTTCGAAGAGGTGCTCGCGCTCGCGGGCGACCACGCGCCCGTCCGCGCGCCGATGCATGAGGCCACCGCCTCGGTCTGACGTGTGATGGAGGAGTCATACCTCACGGGGAAGCGGTGATCCGGCGGACGCGGGAGAGCCGGACCCGCTTGTCGAATCCCTTCAGCGTGAACGCGCCCGCGGCGTGGCACGAGAGCGTTGCCGACCCGTCGATCTCGGCTCGCGTGGCCGGATCGACGAGCAGGGTTGACGGGTGCGCGACGTTCACGGCGCGGGCCGCGAGGTTGACCACGGACCCCGAGTAGTCGCCGTCCCGAGCGAGTACGTCGCCCGTCGCGATGCCCGCCCTCACCTGAGGCAGCACGTCGTGTGCCGCGAATGCGTCGACGAGCGCCAGCCCGATGTCGACCGCGGTCTTGGGTTCGGCCGCCGCGAACATGGCGCTGTCGCCGATGAGCTTGACCACGCGTCCACCGTGCCGGACGACGATCTCCGAGGTGGTGGCGTCGAACGTGCTCAAGGCCTGCGCGAGCTCGGGGAGATCGAGCTGTCGCGTCCAGGCCGTGGAGTCGACGAGGTCGACGAAGCCGACGCTTCGCCGGACCAGATCGATCCCGGCCACAGATGGCGTGAACTGCGTCGGTCGAAACCCGCGTTCGATGTAGTGCCGCAGCAGCGTGTCGAACCCGGCCGTCATGGCGTCGAGCAGAAGCATCGAATCGGCGTTCGCGCGCGCCAGCTCGAGACCCGACGGATCTTGTTCGACGGCCTGCGGCGCGACATTCACGACGAACGCGCTGACCGAGGCTTCTGCGACGCGAGCCGCCGCCGCGCCGAGCACCCGGACGAGCTGGATGGTGACGTCCTCGCCGAGCAGGTCGATCGCCGCCCGCGTGTTGGTAAGGATGTCGACGTCGCGAGCCAAGAACGTCCGGCTGTCGGGATCGGGATCCGGCTCCGGAAAACCCGCCGCCCGCCACGTCCGCGCTGCGAAATCGCGATCGACGCCGGCGGCCGCAACGGCCTCGTCGAGCGTCAGCCGCTCCCGATCGCGCCAGAGCGCGATCGTCGATGCGAGCAACGGGATCTCATCGGGCTTCGCCGCGATCAGATCGTCGAGCGTCACCCCGAGACCGATGAGATACTCGAGCAGCGCGAGACGTGCGGGGGCGTGTTCGGCGTCGGGATCGTAGAGCCCGGCCGCTTCGAGCTCGTTCGGATCCGGCCGGTCGCCGTCTGCCACGTCGCATCTTCGCGCGGCTGTGCCGGCACTGCATCCGGGTGACGATTCCGGCGGCGTCGTTTCAGGATGCCCGGCTCGGATGTTGATGCGGTCCTCTCGCACGACCGGAGGTCGGAGCGTGACGTCGGTCACATGTCCGCCGCGTCGAGATGCGAGAAAACGCGCGCGACGCGACCGCGCGAAGTGTGACATCGCGAACAACTGTCGTGCGCACGCTGCGCCGCACTCAGTCCGCGGGTTCCTTTCGTCGAACCAAGGGTGTCCGGCTCGTCCGAATCCGAGGCTCAGAATGCGGCGCACAGCGCAATACAAATCGTCGATGCTCGTACTCGCGGCACTCGCGCTCGTGGCGGTCGGAATTCCTCTCGTCCGCTCGACCGCGAGCGGTGCGGCGACCAACGTCGTGAGGATCAGCTCGCGCATCGACGCCACCGGGAAGACCGACGTCTCCGCCAAGATGAAGGCGTTCTTCGCCTCGGTGCCCGACGGATCCGTCATCGAGCTCGCCCCGCATGGCCGCTACCGCATGGACTCGACGCTGGTGCTGCACGCCCGTCACCGCGTCACCATCCGTGGGAACGGTGCGTTGTTCTTTGCCCGGACACCGGGTGATGCGCATCGCTCGAACGTGCGCATCGAGGCGAGCGACACGATCGCGATCTACGACCTCGCGGTGCGGGGTGCGAACCCGCACGCCGGTGTCGCCCGCAATGCGTACCAGACCGCGAGAGAGCACCAGCACGGTTTCGAGATCCTCAGCAGCGCATACGTGGCCCTCGTCCGTGTCACCGCGACCGACGTGTACGGCGACTTCGTCTATGTCGGCCGGACGAGTCGCGGGCCGTGGTCGAGCGTCGTCTGGATCCTCGACAGCCACTTCGCCCGCAACGGTCGTCAGGGCATCGCGCTCGTCGCCGCGAGCTACGTCGATGTCGAGCGCAATGCGATCAGTGGCGTGAGGATGGACACGTTCGACTTCGAGCCCAACGGCGCGGGCGCCGGCGTGGCGCATGTGACCGTACGCGGCAACACCGTCGGCGCGGGCCGCCTGCTCTTCGTGGGGGCCAATGGCAAGGGCCCCGTGAACGACGTCACGATCTCGGGAAACCGGCTCCACGCTCAGGCGCTCCAGATCTGGGCCGAGCACCCGAGGGCCGGCAACCGGAACCGATGGAAGATCACCGGCAACACCTCGGACCTTGCGCTCGGCAACCCCCACGGCGCCGCGATGAGGATGAGGCACGTGAACGGGGTCCAGATCAGCGGCAACGTGCAGCCGTTCCAGGCCCGCCGCAAGATGGTGATGGCCAACGTCGTCGACTCGTGTCACGTCGTCGTCCGGGGCGACACCCGTCCGGGTTCGATCGGCGAGTCACGCGTCTCCGGCCACTGCTGAACCCGTTCTTCGACGAGTACGCCGCCGGAGGGACCACTCGGTGCCGGTCCATGGCCGCGGCCGGTTCAGGAGCACGAGGATCTGAAGCGGGCTCCTCACCCGAGCCGAGCCGCAGCTACGGACGGTCACCCGTCAATCGGCCTCGTTTGCTCTGCGCACCGAGGAAGACTGCGATTCCCGAGATTGCGAGCACAGCGCCCACGGCCAGGGCGTCATCAGTTGTGTGCATTGCTCGCCGCCTGAGATCGAGTGGCACGCCTGTCCGGGGCCACTTCGATTGACATATGCGACGTAGAGCAACGGGATGGAACCACCAGCGATCAAACCCGGAAGCCCGACGCCCGAGTCTCGTCGCGTTGCCGTGAAGATGGTGAGCGCCACGGATACCGGGAGTATGAAGATGCCGATCGTGAATGCGCCGAGCAAGGCGAGCGTGTAACTCGCTCCGACCACGAGCCACGCGACGAACCACGCCCATGATCGTGCGGCACGTCGCGTTCCGTCGGGCACCCGCATAGGAAGCAGAATGCCCGGTCACGCGCCCGCACGGCGACGACCGATCGGCTGCGGGTTGTGCACGCGGCGGCCGGCGCGAAGATCCCTCGCGTCGAGTTCAGCTCCGTCGGCTGTGTGCGAAGAAGCCCGCGACGAATCCGACAACGCTGGCGACCACCAGCGCGATCCAGAGGCGGACGTTCGCGTCCGCGATCCAGAACGTGACCTTGACATGATCACGGTTCTGTGCCCAGAAGATCACGAGCAGCACAATCGCGATGACGCTGATGATCAACTTCAGGAGCCGACTGCGCCCGGCACGTTCTTCGGGGTCGCTCATCATCACCTCCGAAGGAATGGAAGCGCGAGTATGGCATTGGAACGCGACGAACACGCGAAACGCGGGGTCAGCGAAGCGCCGATCGAGAGTTATTCCGGTGATCTGTCAAGTGGTGGTCGGGATATTCCGGTGATCGGCGTTGGGCTGGGGGTTCAGCCGGTGTCGCGGGCGAGGTTGTCGAGGAGCTGGTTGTAGATCTTGGCTCGGCCGGTCTGGTGGTTACGTTCGGCGTGTTCGGCTTGGGCTTGGAGGGCGGGCCGGAACTCGATGGCGGTTTGGTAGTAGCCGCATCCTTCGCAGATGGTCTCGTAGACGCAGTCGGTGTCGATGGGCCGGTTGCACCAGCCGTTGGCGAGCATGCGGCGATGCTCGACTGCGAGTTGGCGGAGCCGTTGGTCGGGATCGCTGTTGGTGTAGAGCGCGTCGATTTTCGCGGACGCGGTGGCGTATTCGTCGGCGACGGTCTTGTTCGCGATGCGCGCGTAGGTGAGTGTCATGCGCAGGCTGCGATGGCCGAGCATCGTCGCGATCGCTTCGAGACGCATCCCGCGGTTGATCGCTTGGGTCGCGAGCGTGTGCCGGAGCTGGTGGGGGTGCACGTGTCCGAGTCCGGCATCCCGGGCGACCCGCCTGACGATCCGGCCGACGTGATGACGGTCGAGTGGCCGTCCGTCACGGTGGAGGAGGCGCCCATCGATGGGTGGATGGGTGACGGTCCAGTCCGCGAGGAGCCGCAGGGCGTTCGGATGGAGTGGGACGCAACGGTCGTTGTGCAGTTTCCCGACCGGGACCCGCAACCACGGCGTTCCGTTCAACGTGAAGACCGCGTCGGCGGCGAGGCCGCAGAGCTCACCGACGCGCATCCCGGTCCGTGACAACAACTCGATAACCAGCCGATCAAACGGTGGGGCGATCGCGGCTTGGGCGGCGAGGCGGGCAGCTTGCGCGTCGTCCAAGAACCGTGGAAGCGGATCGTCCGCGACGGGGACATCAACCGCGAAGATCGGAGTTCGGGCCGGCGCGTCGGGCCAGTCCCATTCGATGATCCGATCGAAGAAGCTGCGGAGCATCCCAAGCCGTTGCCGGATCGTGTTCCGAGCCGGCACGACACCCTTGACCGTCAGGTGCGCCGCGAAGAACGCTTTGAAGCCCTCGATATGGGCGCGCCGGACGTCGACGAACCCGACCACATCGGCGTGCGCGGCGACGAGATAACCGGCGAAGGACCGCAGCGTGTTGTCGGCGACATCGACCGTTGCAGGCCGTAACGATAAGGCGATCTGGTCGATATAACGCCATCCGGTGAGCGCGAGTTGCGGCGCGTCCGCGACGACGACTTCCCAGTCGCGATGACGGACCGGCCCATCAGCGGCAACGACGGCAGCGGCGGTCATCGGACAGTCCCCGCGGACGCGTCGATCAGCCCGGCGGCCCGGTGATACTCGTCGGCGAGCCACCCGTCAGCGAGATGGAGATACACCCGCGTCGATTCGATCGAACGATGACCGGCCTGCGCCTGGATCGCTTCCAACGCCATCCCCGCCTCGCGCAGGCGGGTCAAACACGTGTGACGCAGTTGATGGCAGGTCGCGTGTTCGAGCCCGGCGCGGGTCTTCGCGGCGCGCACGATCTGTTCGAGACCATCGATGCTCAACGGCCCACCCCGACGGGCGCCTTTCAGCACGACGAACAACTGCTCGCTCGTCGCATCGGTCGGGCGTTCGGCGCTCAGATAGGTGGCCACGCTCGAGAAGAACTGGGCTGACATCGGGACCAGTCGTTGATGGCCGCCCTTGCCATCGGCGATGAAGACCCGCCGCTCGGTCGGATGCAGATCCTCGAGCCGTAACCCGATCACCTCGCAGCACCGCAAGCCGCCCAACACCATCGCTTCGAGCATCGCCCGGTCTCGCCACCGGCGCACCGCGGCCAACAAGGCGATCACCTCGGCCGGGTCCAACACGCGTGGCAACGTCCGCGGGGTGCGGATCAACGGCGAACCCGTCGCACGACCACCAGCACCCGTGCGCCTGGTGGCCATCCCGCGCGGCACCGGGTTCGCAGCCATCTCGCCGCACAGCACGAGGTAGTTGAACAAGCCCGACACGCTCGCCAACCGCCGCTTGATCGTCCGAGCCGCGAGCCCCGACTCGCCATCCGCGAGCCGCACCACCTGACCGTCACCCGGCCCGCGACGCTGCTGCGCGATGAACTCGAACACGTCCGCCGTTGTCACCTCCACCGGCGACCGATCGATCACCGAGAAGAACACCCGCAGGTCCGAGACCGTCGCGATCACCGTGTTCGGCCGGCACCTCGCCGCCACGAACTCGACATACCGATCCACCAAATCACCCGCGGATGCGGGTCCCGACACGCACTCCAATGACGACATTCAGTGATCTCCCATCAGACGCATCACCCCCTCACCAAGAAGGGACGAAAAGCATCCTCGATCACCGGAATATCTACAGTTCTGTGGTTCTCCCGCTCGATCCGCGGGTGCTGTCGGCGCCGGTCCGCGAGTGCACCCGCCAGATTCCCAGGTTCGGAGTTGCCCAACGCCTCGAATCGAGGAGGGAGGGCGGGGCGCGGAACAGAGCGGACGGGAACGCGCGTGCGGGCTGACGCACACGGTCGTTGCGGGTGTCGATGTCGCCGCGGACGTGATCGTGGCGACGGTGCGGCCAGTCGCGAGCGCGCAATCGGTGCGGTCTGTGTGGTCGCCCCGCTTCGGGCTGTGACCTCGGTGCCGGGCGGCGTCGGTGGGCGCTCGGGTCGCACTGACCGCCGTTCGCATTCCGTTTGCAACTTCGGCCCGGTGAGCCGGGATACGAAACCTGACCCTGTGTCTGGCCTGGTCAGTTGGTACGCCCCCCGGGACTCGAACCCGGAACCTGCAGATTAAGAGTCTGATGCTCTAACCAGTTGAGCTAGGGGCGCAGGAAGCGCACATCGTAACCCACGAGCCCGTACATTTCGGATGTGGACGTAGCGATCAGCGGCGCGAGCGGTCTCCTCGGCACGGCCCTCGCGGCATCGCTGCAGGCCGACGGGCATCGCGTCCTGCGCTTCGTGCGCGGGGGAGTCACCCGGGACGACGAGATCGGTTGGGACCCCGAGCAGGGCCGGATCGACGCGCCGGCGCTCGAGGGGGTGGACGCGGTCGTGCACCTCGCGGGCGAAGGCATCGCCACGCACCGCTGGACGCCGCAGCAGAAGCGGCGGATCCGGGAGAGTCGGTCGAAGGGCACCTCCGTGCTCGCGGCCGCGGTCGCGAGCCGCGAGCGGCGGCCGCGCGTGCTCGTGTCCGCGTCGGCGATCGGGTACTACGGCGACCGCGGCGACGAGATCCTCACCGAGGACAGCGCGCCGGGCAACGATTTCCTCGCCGAGGTCTGCCGAACCTGGGAAGCCGAGACCAGACCCGCGGCCGACGCCGGGGTGCGCACGGTCATCGTCCGCAACGGCATCGTGCTCGCCGCCGGCGGTGGCGCGCTGAAGCAGATGCTCCTGCCGTTCCGGCTCGGTCTCGGAGGCAGGCAGGGCTCGGGCAAGCAGTGGATGAGCTGGATCGCGATCGACGACGAGATCGCCGCGCTCCGCGCCGCGATCGACGACGACCGGCTGCGCGGGCCCGTCAACCTCGTCGCGCCCAACCCCGTGACCAACGCCGACTTCGCGCGCGCGCTCGGCAATGCGCTGCACCGGCCTACGGTGTTGCCCACGCCGATGCTGCCGTTGAAGCTCCGTTACGGCGGAGAGCTCGTCGAGTCGCTGTTGCTCGTAAGTCAGCGGGTGTCCCCGACCCGGCTCGAGGCCGTCTCCTTCCCGTTCACGTACCCCGTGCTCCAGCCCGCTCTCGAAGCGATCCTGCACGGGTCCTGAGTGCGGCTCTGGATCGACACCGACGCGGGCGGCAACCCCGATGACACCATCGCGCTCTGGTGCGCGGCACGCGCGGCCGACGTCGACCTGATCGGTGTGAGCACCGTCGACGGCGACGTCCAGAAACGGGCGGCCTACGTGCGCCGCCTCCTGCCCGACGTCGACGTGATCGCGGGGCCGCCGCCGGCCGACCGCGTCGCGAACGCCGAGGTCCTGCTCGGGATCGGGCCGTGGACCCACGTCGCCGCGCTCGCCGACGAAGGCGCGCTCCCATTGCGGGTCGTGCTGATGGGCGGCGCACTCGCGCCGATCCGGCACCACGGTGAGCTGCGGCGCGTGGAGCACAACGTCGGTGCCGACCCCGGCGCCGCGGCCCGGCTGGTCGCCGGCACCGGCAACCTCATCGTCGTGCCGCTCGACGCGACCGCTCGGCTCCACGCCCACACCCGCGACGAGAAGATCCTGGTCGCGTCGATCCCCGGCTTCGGCGAGCAGCTCGACCGGTGGCGTCAGGTGCGGGCGCCCGACCGAGGGACGGGCGTCGTGCCGCTCGTGCTCCACGACGTCGCCGCCCTGTTCGTCGCGCTCGGCGACCGCGTGGCCCGTATGGAGACGCGCCGGCTCACGATCGAGCCCGACGGCACGATGCGGGCGTCGGTCGACGGACCGATCCAGCACGTGGTCGCACACCTGGACGGCGACGAGACGCGGGCCCGCATGCGGGACCTCGCGGCGAAGGGTGGCTGACGGGGTTCGAACCCGCGACCTTCGGCACCACAAGCCGACGCTCTAACCAACTGAGCTACAACCACCATGACCACCCGGCCGGTGTGACCCGATCGGGAAGGCGCCATTGTAGGGGGCGGCTCCGGAACGGTCGCCTCCGGAAGGGCGCCGGGCCTAGGAAGCCGGGGGCGGGACGGCCTCGACGAACTCGAGCGCGGCGTCGATGCAGTCGAATTCGCTCGGGGCGCGGAAGTGGTCGATCCCGCGCAGCACCACGAGCTGCACGTTCGGCAGGGCCTCGACCAACGGCTCGGGCGGGCCCGCGAAGTCGCGGTCGCCGATGACGACGAGGGTCGGGCACGTCACCCGGGCCGCATCGGCGGGCGTGAACGGCTCCGAAGGGCGGCGCAGGCACGCCGCGATCGCGAGCGGGTCGTTGCCGGCGCTGCGCGCGAGCTGGAGGAAGAGTCGCGTCGTGAGATCGTCGGGGTCGGCGTCGCCCTCGTGCTCGAACGCGCCGGCGAGCGGGCCGGTGTCGTCGCTGCGGAACATGTTCGCCCCGACCCCGATCACGACGAGCCGGCCGAAGCGCTCCGGGGTGCGCGCCGCGATCCGCAAGAGCAGCTGTGCGCCGAGCGAGAAGCCGATCGCGTCGATCTCGCCGTCGGGCAGCGCGGCCTCGAGCATGGCGTCGAGATCCGCGTACGCGGCGGGGTCGTGGGGGGAGTCGGCGGTGCCGTGGCCGAGCAGGTCGATCGGGACGACGGGCCGGTCGGCATCGGCGAGGAGGTCGACCCATCCGGTGGACCGCCAGCCGTGTTCGAACGACGAACCGACGCCGTGCACCAGTGCGACGGGCTGACTTCGCATCCGGGCAGCGTAGAGAACTCGGCGGACATCGGGACGCAACAGAGAACGGCCCCCGTCCGAAGCTCGGGGGCCGCCGCTCTGGATGTTCGATTCGACCTTTGCCGGCCGGGGTCACCGGGGCTCAGGGGGGAGGAGCGCCCGGGACATGAGATGTATCGGTCGGGTCCCGCTCGCCGTTCAGCGGTCGCGGCCAGATGTGACGGGTTGCACTCTGGGTCGCGCCCGCCGCGCGCCGTCTCGGCGAATCCTCCGAGGAATCCTCGACAGGGGTTCGACCAGGGTTCGACGACGGGTTCGACCACGGGGTCGGGGACGCGGTCGGGGACGGGTGTGATCGCAGGGCCGGCGCCGGTCGTGGAGCGAGGAAGTCGGGGACCTGGGCTTCTGTCGGCTACCATTGCTCCTGCACCGCACCGCCGGGTCTGTTCGCTGCATCGCAGCACGGGCATCAGCGAGCGTGAGATCGCTCCCTGGCGACTTCGCGAATATCGAAACTTTCGTGCGCGGTGCCGTTCGAAACAGGAGCACTGTGTCAGTCAGCTTTGCCGATCTCGGCGTGTCCGCCGACCTCATCGACGCGCTCAAGCAGCGCAAGATCACCGAGCCGTTCCCCATCCAGGCGGCCACCATCGCCGACGCCCTCGCCGGGCGCGACATCTCCGGCCGCGCCCCGACGGGCTCGGGCAAGACCCTCGCCTTCGGGATCCCGATGGTGGAGCGCGTGCCCCGCGCCCGTCGTCTCCGTCCGGGTGGCCTCATCCTCGCCCCCACCCGCGAGCTCGCCGCCCAGATCCAAAAGGATCTCCTGCCCCTGGCCAAGACCCGCGGCCGCCGCGTGATCTCGGTCTACGGCGGGGTCGGCTACGACACCCAGGTGCGCGAGCTGCGCCGCGGCGTCGACATCCTCGTCGCCTGCCCGGGCCGCCTCATCGACCTGGTCGAGCGGCGCGCGGTCGAGCTCGACGGCGTCGAGATCGTCGTCATCGACGAAGCCGACCGCATGGCCGACATGGGATTCCTCCCGCAGGTGCGCAAGCTCCTCGACCTGGTCTCCGACAACCGCCAGACGATCCTCTTTTCCGCCACCCTCGACGGCGACATCGGCTCGCTCGCCCGCGAGTACCAGAACGACCCGGTCCGCCACGAGGTCGGCGAGGTCGAGCCCGACCTCGACGCGTCGACCCACGCGTTCTGGCACATCGAAGCCACCGACCGTCCCCGCCACACCGCGTCGCTCGTCGACAAGCACGGCTCGACCATCGTGTTCACCCGCACGCGCCACGGCGCCGACCGGCTCGTCAAGCAGCTGTCGGCTTCGGGGGTGCGCGCCGCGTCGATCCACGGCGGCCGTTCGCAGAACCAGCGCGACCGTGCGCTGCAGTCGTTCAAGCAGGGTCAGGTCGACGCGCTGGTCGCGACCGACGTCGCCGCCCGCGGCATCCACGTCGACGGTGTCGCGTGCGTCGTGCACTTCGACCTCGCCGAGGACGCGAAGGCGTACCTGCACCGTTCCGGTCGGACCGGTCGGGCCGGCGCGAGCGGAGTCGTGGTCACCCTCGTCTCCGACGCAATGGTGCGCGACGTGCGCCGCCTGCAGAAGGACATCGGGCTGCCGGGCGAACTCGAGCGGATGGGCCGGGCGCCGGCGAGCACCCGCGAGCCGATCGCCTCGCAGGAGGAGACCGCGCCGCGGCGCGCCGACTCCCGCCCGCCCCGTCACGGTGCGCGCCGACCCGAGGCCGGCGCGCCGCCCCGGCGCAACGGCGGGCGGGACCGCAACCGCGACCGCGGGCGTCAGCGCCGCGGCTGAGTCGGCACGGTCAGTTCGATCGTCGGTTTCGACGCGGCGCGCGCACGGCGCGCCGCGTCGACAAGACCGTCGACCACCGCGCACACCTCGGCGATCGTCGCCTCGTCCGCGAGGTTGCCGTCGGCGTCGAGCTTCGGTCGTACGCCCGCCACCGGGAGTTGCGCCTCGACGTGCGCGCCCTGGGCCCGCAACGTCTGCGCCGAGCGCGTCGAGCGCGCGCTGACCGCCGCTCGTTCCCGCGCTCATGAGCGCGACCGGCTTGTCGTAGAGCTCGCCACTCCCGACGATCCAGTCGAGCGCGTTCTTCAACGCGCCGGGGAGCGAATGCGCGTACTCGGGTGTCGCGATCACGATCGCGTCCGACCGCGCGATCGCGGCTCGCCATTCGGTGAGCGCGTCGTACGGGTTGCCTTCGATGTCGGGGTTGAAGTGGGGGATCTCCGCGATCCGTTCGAACGTCGACACACGCGCGTCGCCGGGCGCGCAGCGCGCGGCCGTCGCGAGCAGTGCGCGATTCGCCGACACGCGTTGCAGGCTGCCGGATACGAACAACAGGTCGACCGTGCGGCCGTCGGATGATTGCGCCATGCGGGATCCAAGAACCGCGGCCGTGTCCCGTATTCCCCGGCGTCACCGTGAACCGACCGTCCATCCGCGTCGTATCCATCTCCAGCGCACGAAACCGTGCGGCGTAGACGGAGACGTCCACGCAGACGAGGTGGAATGGTGGCGAATCCGATGAAGACTCGAACGGGCAAGATCTCATTGACGCTCGCGGCGACCGCGGCCGTGGTGGCGCTCAGCGCGTGCGGATCGTCGGGCGCGAAGGCGACCGTGAGCCCGGGCGCGCAGCCCCCGGCGACGACCGCGGCGCCGGGCACGACGGGCGGCGCGAACACCAAGCCCGTCGTCGCGACGACGGTGACCGCGAAGTTCGGATCGGTCCTCGTCGACGACAAGGGGATGACGCTGTACACGCTGAAGAACAACGGCGCGCCGGTCGCGTGCACCGGCCCGTGCGCCGACGCGTGGCCGCCGCTCGTCGTGCCGGCCGGCGTGACGTCGGTCTCGGGCTCGGGAGTGACCGGTCTGGGCACGGTGGTGAAGGGCGGCGCGACGCACGTGACGCACGATGGTGCACCGCTCTACCGCTTCAAGGGCGACACGGCGCCGGGCGACACCAACGGCGACGGCATCGCGAACTTCGGTGGGGTGTGGAACGTCGCGACGACCGCGGCGGCGTCCGAACCCGCGCCCGCGACGACGCCGGCGACCACGGCACCGCCCGAGACGGCACCGACGACGTCGTCGTCCGGTGGCGGCTACGGCTACTGACGATCGAGGATCCCGGCCGAGGTTCACTCAGACGGCGCGCAATGTCGTGGCAATGACTTGCGCGCCCGGCAGGATTCGAACCTGCGACCCACGGCTTAGAAGGCCGTCGCTCTATCCAGCTGAGCTACGGGCGCATCTTCGGCGCGATGGTAGGTGCTCGGGCGCGGCGTGACCGCCTTTTCGGGCGGCGACGGGCCGGCCGCCGAATCGCCCCATACCGGGCGCCGCCGGTCGTCATGCGATTCCGGTCGGCGGGTGACATCGCTCGGTGGCTGGGTCCGCAGTCGGCCGCAGCGACGGCCGCGCGGAAATCGCGTTCGTCCACGGAAGAACGGCGGTATCTTGCCGGTTGCGGTTGAGCAGTGGCCGCCCGAGCTCAGACCCGAGAACACACGAATCCGGCCTGGTGAGGGTGTCGATGGACTCGCTGCGAGGAATTCGGCCGTACGTGGCACTCCACCTCCCGTCGGCAGTACGCGACGGCATGCAGCCCGCGACACGCCGTTCCGTTGTCACGACCTTCACGGTGGCCGTGCGCGCAGTCGCCGACCGGGTCGGGTGTTCGCTCGACGACGCCACCGACCTCATGTTCGACCGCTCGATGACCGATGGGTCGAGCCTCGGCGACGTCGCCGTCGCGGTCGTCGAGGGCCGCATCTGCTTCGATTCGTGACGTCGCGAGTTCACCGGCCCGTACCGGCGGGTATGGCTTCGGTATGGCGGACTTCGCATGACGCTCGTCCGCCGGTTGCTGCACACGCTCGACTCGTGGCAGCGGCACAACCGCGTCGCCGGCGTCTTCTACTCGGTCGTGAAGAAGTTCGGCGACGACGACGCCAACTTCTACGTGGTCGCGCTCGGATGGTATGGGTTCACCGCGATCTATCCGCTCCTGCTCCTCGTCGTCACCGTGTTCGGGTTCATCGGTGTCGGCTCACTGGGCCATGGCGTCGTGGACACGCTGCACCAGTTCCCGGTGATCGGCACCGAGTTCAACCCGGCCCCGGGCGGCGCGAACCTGCACGGCAGCGCGGTCGCGCTCGTGGTCGGCATCGTGGGTCTGCTGTACGGCGCCCAAGGCGTGACCCAGACCGCGGAACGCGCGATGGCCGGCGTCTGGAACGTCCCGCGCGTCGCGTTCCCGAGTTTCGCCTCGCGTCTGCTCCGAAGCCTGGCGAGTCTCGGCGTCATCACGACCGCGTTCGTCGCGAACGCGTTCGTCGGCGCCTACGCGACCGGCGGTGGTTGGCCAGTGGTCCTGCGGTTGGTGACGGTCGGGGCGATGGTGGCGGCGAACATCGGCTTCTACCTCGGGTCGTTCCGGCTCCTGACACCGAGCGTGCCGCGCCTGCGGACGCTGCTTCCCGGCGCGATCTCGGCGGGGTTCGCGTTCACCGCGCTGACGACGATCGGTACTGATCTCGTTCAGCACCAGCTGCGCAACTCCTCGAACACTTACGGCGCCTTCGCGTCGGTGATCGGCGTCGTCACGTATCTGCTGCTGCTGGCGAAGATCACGCTGTACTCGGCCGAGCTGAACGCGGTGCTCGCACGCCACCTCTGGCCCCGCGCCCTGCCGACGGGCGACCCCACGGACGCCGACGACGCCGTGTTGCGCGACCTCGCGCACGCCGAACGCCGGCGCCCTGACCAGCGGATCGGTGTGGGCTTCGATCCCAACGCGACCAGAGAGGCGGCTGTCGACGTGCGGGCCGCCGTGCACCGCGACGCGGAGACGGCTCAGGACTCGTAGCGCTCGACGGTCTGCTCGTTGCGCGCGACCTGCTCCTGCACCCGGTCCCGATCGCGGTGCGCCGCGTCGCGCCGCGATTCCGCCGCGATCGAGGTCTGCCTGCGCCCGGGCGAGCACGGCTTCGGCCTCCGCGTAGGCCCGGTCCGCGTTTCCGGCTTCCGCTTCGGCCGACGCCAGGTCGGCGCGGGACCGCGCGAGCGCGGCGCGCGCCTGGACGAGTCGCGCCGGCGGTGGCTTCGGCCTGGTGGGCTCGGCTCCGGTCTCGGATGCGGGTGCCGAGTCCGGAACGACCCGGAGGCGCGGGCGCGAACCGGTGGCGCGCTCAGGCCGGGCGGCCGGGGTCGGGATCGACTCGAGGCCCGCGAAGAGGTCGCCCGCGTCGCCCGTGCCCGCGGGGAGGGCCTCCAACCCGGCATCGCCGAGCGCGGCGAGCAGTTCGGGTGACGCGGCGACGACGTTGAGCGTGTCCTCGATGTCGCAGCGTGTAGGTGTCGCGCGAGCGGCCGGATTCGTCGAGCGCGACGGCAGCGGCCGCCGCGACCGCGGTCTGCGCCGCGCGCCGGCGGGCGAGGGTTTCCCGGAAGGCGTCGGCGTCGCCGCCCTCGAGGAGTGCGCGCTGCGCGGCGCGCGCCGCTCCGGCCACATCGGCCAGCTCGCCGATGAGCTCGCGACGGTCGTGCGCGACGCGGTTCAGGGCCCAGAGCGCGACGGACGGTCGCCGGAGCTTCTTGACCTCGGCCGCCTCGGCTTTGTCGCCCGCAGCCCGGAGCTCGCGCGCGAGGGCATCGCGTCGCGCGACGAACTCGCTCGGGTCCACGACGAACAGATCGGATCGCGAGCGCGGCACCGCGACATTCTGCCGCCCGCCGCGGTGCGCGAGCCTCGCCTTCCGACGGTCCGCCGAGCCCACCAAGCGACGACTGCCCCGCCCGGGCGCGATCAGTGGGCGGCGGCGTTGCGGCGGGCGACGGCGTCGATGGTGACCGCGGTCAGGAGCACGAGCGCGGTGACGACGTATTTCGCCGCCGCGCTGTAGCCCTGGAGTCCCATGCCGTTGTCGATGGCGGCGATGACGATCCCACCCAGCACCGCGTGGAGGGCTTTGCCCCGGCCGCCGAAGAGGCTCGTCCCGCCGATGACCGCGGCCGCGACCGCGTAGAGCACGAGCGTGCCGCCGTCGAGCGCGGTCGACACCGACTGCAGGCGGGACGCGTAGATGATGCCCGCGATGCCGGCGGTGAACGACGCGAGCACGAAGCACAGCGTGCGGATGCGCGCCAGGCTGATACCGGCGCGCCGCGCGGCTTCCGGGTTCCCACCGATCGCGTACACGTAGCGGCCGAACTTCGTGCGCCCGAGCAGGAACGTCCACGCCGAGAGCACGCCGAGCACGATCAGCACGACCCACGGCACACCCTTGATCGGCACCAGGCGGCCGCGGTTCGTGTTGCAGATCAACACGATGACCACGCCCGCGGCGCCCATCGCCGCGATCTTGAGCATCGTGAGGCTCGCGGGCGGCGCGATCAAACCGGTGTTGCGGCGGCGCGCTTCCTGTATCCACGTCCGGAAGCCGACGATACCGACGAGCGCGATCATGACGACCCAACTCGCGGCCGGGGTCAGGTTGCCGCTCGCGAAGTCGTTGACCACGCTGTTGTTGATGGGCAGGGACCCGCCCTTGCCGAGGATCAACAGCATCACGCCCTGCCAACCCAGCAGCCCGGCGAGCGTGACGACGAACGAGGGGAGGCCGATGCGCGTGATGATCGGTGCCCTGGAAGGCGCCGATGGCGGCGCACACGAGCAGCGCGACGATCACCGCGGCCCACCACGGCCAGCCCCACGACTGCTTCACGAGCTCCGCGGTGATGATGCCGCCGATACCGCTGACGAACCCGATCGACAGGTCGATCTCGCCGAGGAGCAGCGCGAACACCTCGCCCATCGCGAGGAGCATGTAGACCGCGCCCTGGATGAGCAGGTTGACGAGGTTGCCGGCCGAGAGGAAGTTCGAGTTCAGCGACTGGAACAGTGCCGAGATCAGCAGGAGCCCGCCGACCACGGGCAGCACGCCGCTGTCGCCGGAACGGATCCGTACCCACACCACGTGCGCGTACTCGCGCAGCGTGTCGGTCTTGTCGACCTCGGTCTCGGGCCGTTCGGCATCGGCGCCCGCGGTGCGCCCGTGCTCGGGGTCGCCGGCCGCGACGGGCTCCGGCGGTTCCGACTCGACCCTGGTCATCGTTCATCCTTCGCGGAGGTGCTCGTGCCGGCGACACGCGTCGACTCACCCGACGTCATGAGGTCGACGACGATCTGTTTGTCGACCTCGTCGATCGGCCGTACCGCGACCAGGCGGCCCAGTCGCAGCACGGCGATGCGGTCGGCGACGTCGAACACGTCGTTCATGTTGTGCGAGATGATCAGCACCGCGACACCGCGGTGGGCGAGGCTGTGTACGAGGTTGAGCACCATGGCGGTCTGGGCCACGCCGAGGGCGGCGGTCGGCTCGTCCATGATCACGAGCTTCGAGTTCCACAGGACCGCTTTCGCGATCGCGACCGCCTGGCGCTGACCGCCCGAGAGCGAGGCCACGAGCTGGCGCACGGATCGCACCGTGGTCACGGCCAGGCTCTTCAACGTTTCGCTGGCCGCCTGCTCCATCGCGTCCTCGGCCAGGACGAAGTGCCTGAGCTTCTCCCGGCCCAGGAACATGTTCTGTGCGATGTCGAGGTTGTCGCAGAGCGCGAGATCCTGGTGGACGGTCTCGATGCCGAGCGCGGCGGCGTCACGCGGCGTGCGGATGTGGACCGGCCTGCCCTCCCAGAGGAGGGATCCCGAGTCGGGGGTGTGGATCCCGGCGATGGTCTTGATCAGCACCGACTTGCCGGCCCCGTTGTCGCCCGCGAGCGCGGTGACCTTGCCGGCGGCGATGTCGAGGTCGATGTCGGCGAGCGCGTGCACCGCGCCGAAGTTCTTGCTCACGTTGCGCATCTGCAGCAGCGGCGTGCCCGATGCGGTCGGCGCGTTGCGGGGCTCGGCCGGTGCGGCGCCGACGTCCGTGCTCACGATGCGATCCTCCGAGACGATGCGCGCGACAGTGCTCGACCGACGGCCCCGATGCCCGGCGGTTCGCCGTGCATCGGGGCTGTCGCCGAGTCGCCCTACTTGATGCCGGCGGTCGTGCAGGCCGCGGCGACCGCGGTCACGCACAGGTCGGAGACCTTGACGGCCTCGTCCTTGACCACCGTCGACGCCATGTTCTCGCTCGTGACCCAGGTCGGCGTCAGCAGCGAGGAGGGAACGGCGGTGTTCGCCGTCGTGTCCTGCGTCGTGCCGTTCACCAGCGTGGTCGGGGGCTTCTGGCCCGCACGGACGTACAGCGCGATGGCCACGGCCGCCTGTGCCTCGAGGTAGATCGGCTTGTACACCGTGCCGCACTGGTAGCCCTTCAAGATGTTCTGCAGGCCCGGCAGCGACGCGTCCTGACCGGTCGTCGGGAACGTCTTGGCCGGGATGTTGTTCTTGCGCAGAACGGAGATTACGGCGTTGGCGTTGTCGTCGTTGGGGGTGACCACGGCGTTGATGTTCTTGTGCGCCGTGAACTGCTGCTCGAACGTCGTCGCCGCGACCGACGGCGTCCAGGTACCGGCGGGCTCGCCGACCTTGACGTACGAACCGTCGTCGAACTTCGGCTTCAACACGCCGTTGTAGCCCTGGGCGAACAACGTGGCGTTGTTGTCGGTCGGGTCGCCGTCCATGATGAGGATGTTCGGCTTCTGAACGTTCCAGGCCGCGATGCAGTCGATCTCGCCCTGGCCGATGAGCTGACCGACCTTCACGTTGTCGAAGCTCACGTAGGTCCGGTCGGCCGAGCCGCCCTTGACCAGCCGGTCGTAGTCGATGACCGCGACGCCCTTGGCCTTGGCGGACGCCTCGATGGCGGCGCCGCTGCCGGAGTCGAGCGCGTCGATCAGCAACACGGTCGCGCCGTTGGTGATGTCGGCCTCGGCCTGCGTCTGCATCGTGCTCGCGCTGCCCTGGGCGTTGTCGATCTTGAACTGGCTGCTCGTGAGCCCGGCCGCCTCGAACGCCTTCTGGAGGTACGGACGGTCGAACGTCTCGTAGCGGGCCGACGTGGTGGTGTCGGGAAGGAGCACGCCGATGAGACCCTTGCCCTGGGAGGCGAGCGTCTTCAGCTGCGCCATGGCCGAGAAGTCGACGGTGAACGACGACAGCTCGGGTGCGGTCGTGGTGCCGCCCGTGGTCGTGGTGTCACCCGAGCCGGTCTTCGACGAGCTGCCGCAGGCGGCAGCCGTGAGCGCAATTCCCATAGCGACGGCAACCGCAGCCGTTCGCTTCCGCAAGACGTGCATATGTGTTCTCCCGGTGCTGGAAGGGCACGCGCCTCTACCCGGCGTGCCCTGCAAGATGAGGGTCACGGTATGGAAACACGCATGAACGATGTGTAGATGTTCCCGTTCGAGCGTGAACGAACTGTGAACGCCAGATGTCAGGCGGGCTCGGGCCCGTAGGGCAGTGCCATGCGGTAGCCCGCACGGGGCTCCGTTGCGATGAGCGCAGGCTCGCCCGGTCCTTCCAACTTGGCCCGCAGTCTGCGCACGTACACCCGGGTGTACTCGGTCGCGGTCTCGTAGCCCGGTCCCCACACCGCCCGGAGCAATACCGAGTGCGACAGCAACTTGCCCGGCGCGAGGGCCAGCTCCCGTAGGAGCGCGAACTCGGTCGGGGTGAGGTGCACGGGTTGGCCGTGCTTCGTCACCAACTGCGCGTCGAGGTCGATCGTGACGGGGCCGAAGGTCACCGGAGCCTGCGTCGCCTCGGGCACTGCGGTCGGACGGCTCCGCCGGAGCAGCGCGGCGATGCGCGCGAGCAGCTCGTCGATGCCGAACGGCTTGGTCAGGTAGTCGTCGGCACCGAGGTTCAGGGCGCGGACCTTGTCCTGCTCGCCGCGCCGCGCCGACACGACGATGATCCCGACGGACGAGTCGCCGCGGATCTCGCGGCAGAGATCGAAGCCGTCGACGTCGGGGAACATGAGGTCGAGGAGCACGAGGTCGGGGCGCAGCGAGCCGACGAGCGCCACGACGTCCTTGCCGGTGCGCGACACGACGACGTCGAAGCCGCGCGCCAGCAGGTTCGCCTGTACGAGGTCGACGATGTTGCGATCGTCCTCGACGACGAGCACGCGGGTGGGATCGTCGATCACCCGGCCGTCCCGTTGACACGACCGAAGGCGTCGCCGGTCGCCGGGTCGAGCAGGTCGTGACCCTCGGCGCCGCCCGGATCGACGGGCAGCGTGACCGCGACCGTCGTGCCCTGCCGACTGGGCTCGATGGCGATCGAGCCGCGGTGGGCGTCGATGATGCCGCGTGCGATCGCGAGTCCGAGCCCCGCGCCCGACTCGGCGGTCCGCCCACGCTCGCGCGGGAGGAACACCGTCTCGCGCAACTGCTCGTCGATGCCGCAGCCGTCGTCGCTCACGCGCACCGTCACCATCCCGTCGTGCTCGCCGAGCGCGGCGCGCACCCGAATGCTCGTCGCGCCGGTCGCGTGGCGAACCGCGTTGTCGAACAGGTTGACGAAGACCTGTTCGAGACGGTCGTGGTCGGCCCAGACCGCAGGCATGTCGGGCTGCGCATCGAGGAGGAACCGCACGGTCGATGGGTCGGCCACGCATTTCCGGGCGGCGTCGAGCACGAGGTCGAGGCTGCACCAGTCGCGCACGAGGCGCAGCGTGCCGGAGTCGATGGCGCTGAAGTCGAGCAGGTCGCCGACCAGGCGACCCATGCGCGCCGACTCGGCCGCGATGGAGTCGAGGAACCGTTCCTGGTGCGAGCTGTCCCAGCTCACGTCGGTCTGGCGCAACGTGGACGCGTAGCCCTGGATGGCCGTGAGCGGTGTGCGTAACTCGTGGTTGAGCCGCGAGAGGAAGTCGCGCTGCAGCAGCTGCGATCGCCGCAGCGACGCCGCTTCCGCGTTGACCTGCTCCAGCGCCTCGCGCTCGAGCGCGAGCTGCAACGAGTGCCCGGCGTCGTCCAGGAGATCGAGCGCGTCGTTCGACAGGCGCGCCGGGTCGGACCACCACGCCGTGACGACCGCGCGCCCGCCGGGCGTGGCGATGGGGACGGCAAGGACGTCGGTCCCGACGGGTCGGGCCCGGTCGAGCCGGCCGGCGGACGCGAGCACCTCGGCCGCGGCCGCGCGCCGGTGCGTGCTCGACACCTCCGCACCGAGCTCGCCGAGCCCCGTCGTCGCGAACGTGCAGCGCTCGCCGGTGGCGTCGTGCAACCCGATCGCGTCCGCGCCGAGGCCGCGGCACAGGGCGACGAGCGCGACGGCGAGCGCACCTTCGGCGGGCTGCGGACCGGCGAGCTTGTCGAGCACTCCCCGCAACGTTTCGAGCATCCGGTTGCGACGGGTCGCGTCGGCGAGCAGTCGCTCCTTCTCGATCGCGGATGCGGCGTAGCTCGCGTACAGCGACACCAGTTCGAGTTGGTCCGCCTGGGGTCGACCGACCGTGTCGGCGTAGCCCGAGATGGTGCCGAGCACCCCCTCCGTCCCCACGATGGGCACCGACCACGAGCTCCGGGGCTGACCGGGGCCGATCCATTCCAGGGGTCGCCACAACGGGTTGCGACGCGTGTCTTCGATGACGATGGTCTTCCCCGTCTCCGCGGCCGCGCCGGGCGGACCGCCCCCGGCGCCGACCGCGAGGACGTCCAGCGCGTCGACGCCCACCGCCGACATACCGACGGTCGCAGAGCGGCGCAGACGGGGCTCGTCGCCCGAGTCGTCGAGGAGGTGCACGCAGAGCCGGCGCACGCCGAGCGCCTCGGCCATCGCCGCGACGATCAACGGGAGGCTCGCAGCGGGCTCGACGTCGGCGAGCTGCTCCACGAGGCTGTGCAGTCGGCGCAGCTGGCGGCGCGCGGCCGACACCGTCTCGACGCCCGACATCATCGCGACGATGTCGTCGGGATGCGCTTCGAGCGGTGTGGTGATCGCGCGGATGCGCCCCTCACGGAGCACCGCGATGCGGTCGGCGAGCGCGAACACCTGGTCGAGCCGGTGCGACACCAGCAGGATCGCCGTCCCCGCGGTGCGGAGGTCGTCGAGCAGCCGTTCGACGACGAGTGTCTCGTTGACGCCGAGCGACGCGGTCGGTTCGTCGAGCACGAGCAGCGCGGGGGAGCGACGCACGCGCGCGCGCGATGGCGACGAGCTGGCGCTGGCCGCCCGACAAAGTCCCCACCGGTCGTTGGAGGTCGGTGCTCGTGAGACGCAAGGCCTCGAAGAGTGCCGTCGCCTCTGCGACCATCGCGCGGTCGTCGAGGGTCACACCGTCGTGCAGCTCGTTGCCGAGGAAGAGGTTCGCGACGACGCTCAGGTTGTCGCAGAGCGCCAGGTCCTGCCACACCACGGCGACGCCGCTCGCGCGCGCAATTCGTCGGGGTCGGCGAGCGGGTTGCCGTCGAGGTCGACCGTTCCGCGGTCGGGCTGCACGGAACCCGCGATGCACTGCACGACGGTCGACTTGCCGGTGCCGTTCTCGCCGACGAGGGAGACGATCTCGCCGGGCCAGACGTCGAGATCGACGCCCCGCAGCACCTCGAGCCGCCCGAAACGCTTGTGGACGTCGTGCAACCGCAGCGTCGGGTCCGCGGGCGCGCCCTCGCGGCGCGGCGGCGTCCGGACGGTCGTGCACGGGTCAAGTGTGCCACCGCCCGGCTCGCGGTCAGCTCAGTGCCGGCCCGGACGAGGCGAGTTCGCTCGGACCGAGTTCAACCCAGACCGTCTTGCCTTCGGCATGCGGGATCGTTCCCCAGCTCCGTGTGAGCGATTCGACGATGTCGAGACCCCGACCGCCGACCGGCGGGCGCTGGCCGGGGCGCGCGACGGCGGCCGCGTCGGGGTCGCCGTCCGAGACCTCGATGCGCAACCGCCCCTCGTCGACGGTCGCCCGCAACTCGATGGGCTCCGATCCGTGGAGCACGGCGTTGGTCACGAGCTCGCTCACGATCAACAACGCGACCGCCGGATCGTCGATGTCGTTCTCGTCCGCGAACGAACGTACCTGCCGGCGCGCTTCCGCGGGGCTGGAGGCGTCGCGCGTGAGCGCTATTCGCAGAATGGACACGGCGGCCGCTTTCTTGACCGGTGTCACCAGATGGCGACTCGTCATGGGCGACGATCGGTGGTCCGTCGATCGTCGTCTGGTCGTCGCGACACCTACCCGGTCCGCGCGGGCACAAACACGATCGGTCCCGACAGTCCGGAACTTCCGGCGCCGACGACCCACGATGAGCCGCGCCGCGCCGCGCCGCGGACCGGACGCGTCATCCGGGCGCGGGTGAGGTTCCGTCGCCGTCGGATCTGCCCGGCTCGACCCCGCGGATGACGTCGTCGGCGATCTCGCGGAGCTTGCGGTTCGTCTTGTTCGATTCCGTGCGCAGCATCTCGAACGCCTCGTCGGCCGTACAGCCGTGCGTCGCCATGAGGATCCCCTTGGCCTGTTCGATCGTGGCGCGCGACGCGAGCGCGATCTCGAGTTGGGCGGAGAGGTGGTGGGCGGCCCAGTAGGCCTGGGAGTTCGCGAGCACGACTGCGGCCTGGGCCGAGAACACGAGCGCCGTCGCGTGCTCGGAGAAGCCGTTCTTGGCGTGGGAATAGAGGTTGAGCGCGCCCAGGGAAGTGTCGCCGACGACGAGCGGGAGCGACAACGTGCTGCGGATCCCGGCCGCGGCGGCCTGGACACAGAACTCCGGCCATCGCGTCTCGACGATCGTGTCGGTGATCCGCAAGATCTCGCCCGTGCGGAAGGCGTCGAGGCAGGGGCCGCTGCCGGAGTCGTACTGCGCGGCGTCGATCTCGAGTGCCTCGGGGTCGGTGAAGACGGCGGTGACGGGGCGGCCGTCACGCAGCAGCGTGATCCCCGCCATGTCGCAGTCGTCGACCTCGTGCAACGCCAGCTCGGCGACTCGTTGCAGCGTGGCGTCGAGGTCTTCGTTCGGCACGACGACGTGCGCGAGCCCGGAAACTTCCAGCAGTGGATCGAAGGGTTGCATGAAGGCTCCTGGAACAGGACGCCAGCGCTACCCCTTGGCTCGAGGACTTGTGGCCGACTGATCGAACCCGTCGAGCCTAATCGGGCACGGAACCAGTGGACCTTCATCGGGCACACCGTCCGGAGGGGTTCTGCACCGTGCTCGGCTACGGTGCGTTGTGTACGGACTCGAGCCAGCGCGGTCCGGCAGGATCTGCCACTGCAACTGGAGAAGACCGGCATGCTCAGCTGCACGACGCGTCGTCGGCCGTGACCGAGCGACTGGTCGTGCCTGGCGGGCTCGACTTCGCGGCCCGCGCCGAGTTCACCACGACCGCGAGCCGCATCATCGAGCATGCGGTCGATCACGTCCGGGTCGACTGCTCCGGGGTCGTCGTCGCCGACGACCCGACGGTCGGGATGCTCGTCTGGCTCACGCGGCACGCGCGCCGGCGCGGCCTGTCGGTCGTGCTCGACGAGCCGACGCCCGCGCTGGTCGCCGCGCTCGAGCGCGCGGGCGTGCTCGACCGTTTCGGTGTCGGCGAGGTCACCGGCCGCGAGTAGCGGGCCGGGCCCAGCCGGTCACGGCCGTACCACGAGCGCGACGGGCAGCGTGGCGAGCGCGTCCGCCACGCGGATCTCCGTGCGGTGCGCGTCGGGCAGGGTGACGACGCCGTCGCCCCAGACGTCGGGCCCGGTCGGCCAGCGGCCGTACGTGGTGACCTGGGTCGCGAGCCGCGGCGCGATCGCGACCACCCACGAGTCGTCGAGGCGGCGGCCGAACGCGAGCACGCCGCGCGGCGCGGCGAGCGGGACGTACTCGCCGTGCAGGAACAGGTCCGGGTGCTCGCGGCGGGCCCGCAGACCATCCGCCGTCACCCGCAGCTTGATCGCGCCCGAGCGCCACTCGGTCAGCAAGGTGGCGTCGTCGGTGTGTTCGAGCGCGGCGAGTTGCTTTCCGCGGGTGTCGAAGTCGACGCGCCGGCGGTTGTCGGGATCGACGAGGGTCAGGTCCCATATCTCGCACCCGCGATAGATGTCGGGGGTGCCGGGCATCCCGAGCTTCCAGGTGAGCATCGACAACGAGTTGAGCGCCCCGAAGAACATGACCTCGTCGACGAGTGGGCCGAACGCGGCGTGCAGGAGCGCGCCGTCGTCGGCGATTGTCGCGCGTGCACATTCGATCACCGCGCGTTCGTGCGCGTCGTCGGGATGGGCCCAGCTCGACGACTGCTTGGCTTCGCGGAGCGCTTTCGTGAGGTACTCGGCGATCCTGGTCGCGAACGACGGGAGCTCCACCGTCGTGAAGGGCCACGCGCCGAGCAGTGTCTGCGCGACGAAGCGCAACTCCGCCGGGGTCACCTCGGGTGCGGGCCGGAGGAGTACCCGCCACCGCCGGAACGCGGTCTCGAAGGCTTCGCTGCGTTCCGACAGGACGCACAGCCGGGCGCGCACGTCCTCGCTCCGTTTGGAGTCGTGCGTGCTCGTCGCGATCAAACCGCCGTGCCCGCGCGCGAGCCGGTCGAAGCGTTCCCGCGCGTCACGCTCGGACGCGCCGGGGTCGCTGCCGACCTCGTTCTGGGCGAGGAGCGCGGGATAGCGGTAGCACGCGGTGTCCTCGTGGCCCTTGGCCTTGACCGGGCCGGTGAGCTGGCGCCAGCGCGTCGCCAGTCCCGAAGGAATGCTCGTGAGGAGCCGGTCGCGCAGTGCCGCGGCGGTGTGGGCGGTCAGGCCCGACGCGGCGCGGTCGAATCGCGCTCGGTCCTCGGGACCGTCGCCGTAGGTGCGGTACACGTCGAGCGCCAACGTCACCGCACGCAGTGCGGGCGCGAGCATGTCGTCGGCGAGGAGCGCGAGCAGGTGTTCCCACTCGGGCCGAAACGATGCGTCGAGCACGAACGACTTGCTCTCGTGCTCGACCTCGGCGAACGACCGCGCGCCGTTCTCCGCGGCGAGGCCGGCGACGAGGCGGGCGCGGCCGTCGGGGTCGATGCAGAGCGCCGTGAGCGCGTCGCCGGCCTCGTAGCCCGTGGTCCCCGCGACCGGCCACGGTCGCAGTGTCTCGTCGCGCGCCAGGATCTTCTCGACGACGACGTACGCGCCCCCGGTGCTGCGGTGGAGGCGCTCGAGGTACTCGGCCGGGTCGGAGAGGCCGTCGACGTGGTCGACGCGCAGGCCGTCGACGACCCCGAGCTCGAGGAGCTCGAACACGAGCGCGTGCGTCTCGCGGAACACGGTCTCGGCCTCGACCCGCACACCGACCAGCTGGTCGACGTCGAAGAAGCGGCGGTAGTTGGGCTCCCCGTCGATCCAGTTGACGTCGAACCATCCCGGCTGCCCGGTGGCGAGCGCGGTCTGCCAGCGCTCGTTCTCCGCGGTCGCCGCTTCGTGGTTGGGCACGATGTCGACGAGGATCCGTAGGCCGGCGGCGTGCGCGATCGCGGAGAACCGTTCGAGCGCTTGCCGCCCGCCGAGCTCGGGGTTCACGAGGGTCGGGTCGATGACGTCGTAGCCGTGCCGGCTCCCGGGCTGGGCGGCGAGGATCGGCGAGAGGTAGAGCCAGTCGACCCCGAGGTCGCCCAGGTACGGCACGAGCTCGGCCGCGGCGGCGAAGTCGAGCTCCGGGGTGAGCTGGAGCCGGTAGGTGGAGACGGGTGCGGGCGCCGTCACGTGCCGACCACGAGGACGGACCGGGAAGGCGCGTCGACGACGACCGGGTGGTCGGCGCCGAGCGGGGCGATCGGCTTGCGCTCGCCGGCGTGGCTGTCGAGGAGGAGGCTCCACGGACCGCCGGGCAGGGTCAGCTCGATCTCGCATCGTTCGTCGCCGAGGGCGAGCAGGAACGCCACCGACTCGCCGGGCGCGTCGCGCCGGACGAGGAGCGCGCGCTCGTCTTCGAAGACGTCGGTGTACGTGGCCGCGGGATCGAGGAGCGCGAGCGCGGCGCGCTCGGATCGCAGCGCGAGCAGGGCCCGGTACCACTGCAGGAGCGCGGCGTGCGGTTCGCGTTCGCGTGCGCCCCACTCGAGCCGGGCCGACGCGAGAGTCGACTCCGCCTGCGGATCGGGCACCTCACCCGCCACCAGCGCCCCGAACTCCTCGGTTCGGCCGCGGCGAACCGCCTCGACGAGCTCCGGGTCGCCGTGCGAGACGAAGTAGGGGAACGGGTGCGCCTCCCCGTACTCCTCGCCCATGAAGAGCAGCGGCACGAATGGAGCCAGCAGCACCGCGGCCGCGGCGACGCGTGCGCCGTCGAACCCGATCAGGTCGGTGATGCGGTCGCCGCGGGCCCGGTTGCCGATGTGGTCATGGTTCTGGTCGAAGACGACGAAGTGCTCGCCGGAGAGCCCGGCCGCGCTCCGTCCGTGGTGCATGTTGCGGAACACCGAGAAGCGGTGGGAATACGCGAACGCCTCGCGGTACGCGAGCGCGAGGTCGGACACGAGCCCGAAGTCGGCGTAGTACCCGTCGCGTTCGCCGGTCAGGAGTGCGTGCAGCGCGTGATGGAAGTCGTCGTCCCACTGCGCGTCGCAGCCGATGCCGTCGCGGTCCGTCGGGGTCACGAGCCGGGCGTCGTTCGCCGCGCTCTCCGCAATCACGTGCACATGCCGCCGGAGCGCGAGGGCGCGTTCGTGCACGGCGTCGGCCAACTGCTCGACGAACGGGTACGCGCTCGGGTCGGTGATCGCGTGCACGGCGTCGAGCCGGAGCGCGTCGACGTGGAAGTCGTCGATCCAGTGGAGCGCGTTGTCGACGAAGTAGCGCCGGACGTCGTCGCTCCCGGGACCGTCGAAGTTGAGCGCCGCGCCCCACGGGGTGCGGTAGCGGTCGGTGAAGTAGGGCCCGTAGTCGCCGAGCACGTTCCCCTCGGGCCCGAGATGGTTGTAGACGACGTCGAGGACGACCGCGAGCCCGCGCCCGTGCGCGGCGTCGACCAACCGGTGCAACCCCTCCGCGCCGCCGTAGGTCGACTGCGCCGCGTACGGGAAGACGCCGTCGTAACCCCAGTTGCGGGCGCCCGGGAACTCCGCCACCGGCATGAGCTCGATCGCGGTCACGCCGAGATCGCGCAGCGCGTCGAGGCGGGCGATCACCGCGTCGAACGTTCCGTCGGGCGTAAAGGTGCCGACGTGGAGCTCGTAGAAGACGCACTCGGCGAGCGGCCGTCCGCGCCACGCGGTGTCGTTCCACGCGAACTCGGTCGCGATCACCTCCGAGTCGCCGTGCACCCCGTCGGGTTGGGCCCGTGAGGCGGGGTCCGGGAGCTCGCGGTCGGGCGGCAGCGCGTAGCGGTAGCGCGTTCCGGCGCCGATGCCGTCGACGAACGCGACGTGGTACCCGTGGCCGGCCGGCACCATCGCAACCCGCTGCGCCACCGGCGCGCCAACCACGACGTCGACGTGCTCCTGCTCGGGCGCCCAGACCGAGAACTCCACTCCGCCGTCGCGCACGTGCGCGCCGAGTCGGGTCACGCGGGCCTTCCGTCGGGCGAAAGGACCACGGCGGCGAGAGGAGGGAGCGTCAGCGTCAACGACCACCAGTAGTCGTGCACGGGCGCGGGCTGCGCCTCGACCCCGCCGAGGTTGCCGATGCCGGAGCCGCCGTAGTGCTCCGCGTCGCTGTTGAGGATCTCGCGCCAGAATCCACCCTGCGGCACGGGGATGCGGGCGTCGCGCCGGACGACGGGCGTGAAGTTGGCGACGAACAACAGTGGGGAACCGTCGCGCGCGTAGCGCAGGAACGAGAGCGTGCTGTTCGCGCGGTCGTCGCCGACGGTCCAGCGGAACCCGTCGGGGTCGGAGTCGAGCTCGTACAGCGCGGGGTGGGCGACGAGCGCGCGGTTGAGGTCGCCGACCCAGCGGCGGACGCCGGCGTGCGTGGGCAGCTCGCCGAGGTGCCAGTCGACCTGGCCGTCGTGGTCCCACTCACCCCACTGCGCGAGCTCGGCGCCCATGAACAACAGCTTCTTGCCCGGCAACGCCCACTGGTAGCCGTAGAGGAGCCGCAGGTTCGCGAGCTTCTGCCACGAGTCGCCGGGCATCTTGGCCGCGAGCGAGCCCTTGCCGTGCACGACCTCGTCGTGCGACAGCGGCAGCACGTAGTTCTCGCTCCACGCGTACACGGCGCGGAACGTCAACTCGTCGTGGTGGTAGCTGCGGTGCACCGGATCGTGCGCGAAGTACTGCAGCGTGTCGTGCATCCATCCCATGTCCCACTTCGCGCCGAATCCCAAACCATTGGCATAGGTGGGCTTCGACACGCCCGGCCACGCGGTCGACTCCTCCGCGTAGGTCTGGATGTCGGGGAACGACCGGTAGACCTCTTCGTTCAGCTCCCGCAGGAACGACACGGCACCGAGGTTCTCGCGTCCGCCGTATCGGTTCGGGATCCATTCGCCGGGCTCGCGCGAGTAGTCGAGGTAGAGCATCGACGCGACCGCGTCGACGCGTAGCCCGTCGGCGTGGTAGCGGTCGAGCCAGAAGCACGCGCTGCTCACGAGGAACGAGCGCACCTCGTGCCGGTCGTAGTTGAACACGAGCGTGCCCCAGTCGGGATGGAATCCCTGACGCGGGTCGGCGTGCTCGAACAGGTGCGTGCCGTCGAAGTACGCGAGCCCGAACTCGTCCGACGGGAAGTGCGACGGCACCCAGTCGAGGATCACCCCGACGTCGTGCTGGTGCAGGGTGTCGACGAGCGCCATGAGCTCGGTCGGCGAACCGAACCGGGACGTCGGCGCGAAGTACGAGGTCGTCTGGTAGCCCCACGAGCCGAAGAACGGGTGCTCCATGATCGGGAGGAGCTCGACGTGCGTGAAGCCGTGCTCCTGCGCGTACTCGCGCGAGCTGCAGCCCGGCCTCGCGGTAGGGAAGCGTGTACCCGTCGGGGCCCCGGCGCCACGATCCGAGGTGCACCTCGTAGATCGAGACGGCCGAGTCGTGGCGCTGCCGGGCGCCGCGCCCTCGCATCCAGGACTCGTCGTTCCAGTCGTACGCAAGATCGGCCACGGCCGACGCGGTGCCGCCCAGCTCGGTGGCGAACGCGAACGGGTCGGCCTTCTCGACCGCGTAGCCCTCGCGTGTCTCGATCCGGAACTTGTAGTGGTCGCCGGGCTGCCAGCCCGCGAAGGTTCCCGACCACACACCGCTCGAGGCGACGGGTGCGAGCGTGTCCACGCCCGGGTGCCAGCCGTTGCGGTCGCCGATGAGCGACACCGCCGACGCGTTGGGGGCCCACACCGCGAACTCGTACCGCGCCCCGCCGGCGGCGTGCGCGCCGAGCCGTTCGTAGAGCCGGTAGTGCCGGCCCTCGTTGAACAGATGGAGATCGTCGGCGGTCAACCGCGTCATGCCCTGCTCCTTCGCGGCCCAATCGAGGCGTTCGAGTGTGTCAGTGACCGCAGGGAGCGAATCCAGCTCCTCGATCGCGTGCGCGGCCCGCCGTCGGAACGACTCGTTCCGGTGGCCGCCGCCCGGGACGTTCTGCGGTTCCGGTTCCAGCCAGAGATCCTCGAGCGACGTGAGCACGAGCGGGGCGCGGCTGCGACCGAGCCAGGCCAGTGTCGCGCCGAGCACCGCGCCGGGATCGACCGTGTCGTCGGTCTCGGGTTCGAGGTCGCCGGACGAACCCAACGCGGTGAGCAGTGCGCGGCGCGGAACCGGTGCGAGATCGTGCCACCATGCCGCGAACGTCGGGAGGTCGTGGGTGTCGACGCAGGCGAGCGCGCCCGGCCCGGGCGGCTTCGCGACCGCGTCTTCCTCGTCGGGAAGCTCGAACTGCGCGACCCAGATGCCGAGCGCGCGGTGGCGGCGCATCGCGCGGGTGGTCTCGGTGGGAACGGTGCCGAGGTTCTCGCCGACGATCGTCGCGCCATGGCGCTGCGCGACCAGGCAGATCGCCGCCCAGTGCTCCTCGGCCGGGTAGTGCACGTACGCGCCGTCGGTGGCCGCCGCTCCGGTCGGGATCATCCAGAGGCGGTGGAGTCCCATGACGTGGTCGAGGCGCAACGTCCGCGCGTACTGCAGCTGTTCGTCGAGGCACGCGGTGAAGTACGCGTGGCCGTCGGCGCGGGCCGCGCCCGGGTCGAGGGGAGGGAAGCCCCAGTTCTGACCGGCGGGCTGGAAGCCGTCGGGCGGCGCGCCGACGTCGGCGCCGGTCGCGAACAGGTCGGGGTGGGCGGCGACGTCGTACCCGTCGCCGTGGGTGCCGACCGGCAGGTCGATGTAGAGCGACTGTCCGCGCGCGATCGAGCGCGCTCGCGAGCTGCGCGAGCTGACCCGCCGTCGCCCATTGCGCGTACTCGTGGAACGCGACGCCGTCGCGCCCGCTGCTCTCGGTCGCGGCCCGGAACTCCGCGTAGGCGCACACGTCGGGGCGCGCGGTGAGCCAGCCGTCGAGCTCCGCCTGGCGACCGGGGGAGTCGCGCACCCGTTCGGCCGCGGTGGCGAGGAAGGGCCGGCGCGCCGCCGCGAGGCGCGGGAGGTCGATCAGTCGCCCGGCGGGCGCCTCGGGGAGGTTGCCTGCGGATGCGAGCTCGGGTAGCGCGGCGAGATCGAGGTACAGCTCGTTCCAGTACCGCCTGCTCACCGGGGAGTACGGGCTCGGCTCGCAGGGCTCGGTGCCGTGCCCGGCGAACATCGCGAGGATCGGCAGGGTCCCGACGATCGCGCCGCCGCGGGCCGACAGCCACTGCGCGAACCGGTCGAGCACGCCGAGGTCACCCGCACCCCGGCCACGATGCTCGTGCAACGCGTAGACCGGAGCGAACACGCCCCACGCCCGGGTGCGCGCGTCTCGGGGGAGGTGGGCCGGCGCGGCGATGAGGGTCGCGCCCGCGTGGCGGCTCGCCTGCTCGAACCGGATGCGGTGCCGGCCCGGGCAGAACCCGCGCGGCAGCTGCACCGTGATCTCTACCGCGGCGCCGGCGGCGGCGGGTGCGACCGGACGAACGTGCAGCTCCCGGCGCGACCAGTGCGCCTCGCTCCCCGATTCCGTCTCGACCGCGATCCGCGAAGTCGTCACCCGCGGCGTGCACCGGGAGCCGCAGCGGCACAACCGGGGCGCGCCGTCCCAGGCGACGACGACCGGCTCGATGCACGCGTCGTCGTGTGCGCGCGCGAGATCGGCGCGGACGCGCAGCGCTTCCTCGGGCCGGGCGATGTCGACGCGGAGCAGGCGCAGGATCGCGAGGAGGGTGTCGTCGGAGCAGGTGTGCAGTGTCCCGTCGTTCGCGCGCCAACGGACCTCGATCCCCTTCGACCGGGCGAGGGCGTGCAGCTGGCGCCGCGCGCGGTCGCTGACTCCGCTCACCCGGTTCCCTCGACCGGATCCACCTGCAGCAGGCGTTTGAGGCCTGCGAGCGGTATCCCGACCCAGTCGGGCCGGTGGTCGAGCTCGTAGCGGATCTCGTACAGCGCCTTCTCGATGAGATGCGCGTCGAGCTGCACCCGGCGGGCGTGGAGGTCCTTGGGTACGAGGTCGACCTCACTGATCGCTTCGAGGTAGCCGCGCAGGTACGCGACGGTGACCCACGTGACCCACTCCTCGCTCTGCGCCGCGAGGAGCTCCTGGGCGCGTTCCTCGCTGCGCACCTGCCCGCGGGCGACCGCGTCGGGGATCGCGGTGCGCGCCGCGTAGTCGAACGAGCGCAGCATGCCCGCGACGTCGCGCAGCGGCGACCGCTTGATCCGGCGCTGGCTCATGGGCAAGGCCGGCTCACCCTCGAAGTCGATGAACAAGAAATCGTTTCCGGTCGACAGCACCTGGCCGAGGTGGAGGTCGCCGTGCACCCGGATCCGCGATCCGCCCTGCGCGCCGAGGAGCGCGAGCAGCCGCTCGAGGAGCGCGTCGGAGTGCTCGACGATGAACGCGGCTTCCTCCGCGCAGCCCGGAGGCAGTTGCCGTTGCGTGCGCTCGAGCATGCGCAGGGTGCGCACGGCGGTGTTGCGCATCGACTGGTACGTCGAACGCTGCACGAGGAGGTTGAGCGGCTCGGGCGTGAACGAGGAGTCACCGGCGACCGATGCGAGGACGATGTGCAGATCGGCCGTGCGCCGACCGAGCAGCTCGACCGACGGGAGGATCTCGCCGGTCGCGAGCTCGAACTCGACCGGCGGCTCCTCGTCGAGGAGCTCGAGCGGATGGCGACCCGGCGCCGGGTCCCTGCCGGTCGCCCCGGTGTCGGGGCGGCTCAGCACGTCGTCGAAGAAACGGGCGAGCGCGTCGCGGTACCAGGAGTACGCGTCGCCCTCGTTCTTCACGTACTCGTGCAGGACCGCGACGGTTGCCGTCGTCGAGTCGGGCATGCGGTACTCGACGGTTCCCAGCAACGGCGGCGCGTACTGGAACTGCATGCGGGTGAGCGCCTGCCCGAGCTCGACCTCGGGGCTCAGTCCCGGCTCGAGCCGGCGGACCGACTTGACGATGAGCCGGTCGTCGTACTGCAGCGACGTGTTCGTCTGCTCGCGCCCCAGCACCGACACGGGCAGGTCGTCGAGGTCGTGGACACGCGCGAGCTCGGAACCGAAGGCCGTTCCGGTCAGCAAGCCCCGTTCGCCGCGCACCCGACGCCGACGTTGGATGAACCGGGCGAGCGCGCGCCCGAAGCCCGGCAGGTAGTGGGCGTCGACGACGACTCCCAGCGGTCCCGACGCGGATCCGATCGTGAACAGCGCCCCGGCGTGGTTCTCGTCGGCCATGCGGAGCCCGGCGGTTCCCGGCACGAACGCGAGCGGGAGCTCGTAGGTCTCCGGCTCGCCGTCGGCGTACTCGACGCGCACGAACGCGATGCGGGCGGGTTCCGGAGCCGGCATCTCCTCCTGCGGCGTCCAGTAGTGCGACATCGGGAGCTCGATCCAATCGGCGATGCGCGCCGACGTGATCTTGCGCTCCTTGCCACCGAACCAGCGGCTGCCCTGCAACAGACGCGGCAGCGCGGTCTCGAGCGGGGAGCGCTTGTCCGTGCCGAAGAGCTCGGTCCACGACCGGACGACCGACACGAGCGGCACGGTGGGGCTGGTCGCGTCGGGCACCTCCGCGGGTTCGAGCGCGAGCCAGTAGAACGCGTGCGGACCGAGGGTGAGCAGGTAGGGCAGGTCGCCGATCGCGGGGAACGACGTCTGGCCGAACAACTCCACGGGGTGCGCGCCCCGGAACTCGTGCAGGTCGAGCTCGACGTACTGCGCGTAGCGCGACAGGTTCGCAACAACGAGCACCTGGCGGTCCTCGTCGCGCCGGAGAAACGCGAGCACGCGGTGGTTGTCGGGCGACAGCACCTCGATCGTGCCCTGGGCGAACACGGGGTTGCGATGCCGCAGTGCGATCAGGCGCCGGACCCACCACAGCAGCGAGTCGGGGTTGTCGAGCTGGGCGGCGACGTTGACGCTCTCGTAGCTGTACTCGGGATCGATGATCGCGGGCAGGTAGAGGCGCTGCGGGTTCGCGTCGGAGAAGCCCGCGTTGCGGTCGGCGCTCCACTGCATCGGGGTGCGCACCGAGTCGCGGTCTCCCAGGTAGACGTTGTCGCCCATCCCGATCTCGTCGCCGTAGTAGAGGACCGGCGTTCCGGGCAACGAACACAGCAACGCGTACATGAGCTCGATCTTGTGCCGGTGGTTCTGCAGCAGCGGCGCGAGCCGGCGCCGGATGCCGAGGTTGACGCGCGCGACGGGATCGCGCGCGTACGCCGAGTACATGTAGTCGCGCTCTTCGTCGGTGACCATCTCCAGCGTGAGCTCGTCGTGATTGCGGAGGAAGACGGCCCATTGGCAGCCGTCGGGCGGCTGCGGCGTCTGGCGCAGGATGTCGACGATCGGGAACCGGTCTTCCATCCGCAGGCCCATGAACAGTCGGGGCATGAGCGGAAAGTGGAACGCCATCTGGCACTCGTCGCCATCACCGAAGTACGCGGCCGCGTCCTCGGGCCACTGGTTGGCCTCGGCGAGGAGCATGCGGTCGGCGAAGCGGGCGTCGATCGAGCTGCGGATCTCGCGCAGGAACCCGTGCGTCTCCTCGAGGTTCTCGCAGCTCGTTCCCTCGCGCTCGAACAGGTAGGGCACCGCGTCGAGCCGGAGCCCGTCGACGCCCATCTCGAGCCAGTACTCGATCGTGCGGAGCATCTCGCGGCGAACTTCGGGGTTGTCGAAGTTGAGGTCGGGCTGATGCGAGTAGAAGCGATGCCAGTAGTACTGCTCGGCGTCGTCGTCCCACGACCAGTTCGAACGCTCGAAGTCGCGGAAGATGATGCGCGCGTCGCGGTACACCGAGGAGTCATCGGTCCAGACGTACCAGTTGCGGTACCGGCTGCCCCGCGGCGCGTGGCGGGCCCGCTGGAACCACGGGTGCTGGTCGGAGGTGTGGTTCAGGACCACCTCGGTGATGACGCGCAGATCGCGCTTGTGCGCCTCGTCGAGGAACCGGCGGAACTGGCGCAGGTTGCCGTACGCGGGGTTGATCCCGCGGTAGTCGGAGATGTCGTAGCCCTCGTCGCGCAACGGCGACGGGTAGAACGGCAGCAGCCAGACCGCGGTGATACCGAGGTCCTGGAGGTAATCGAGCTTGCGCGTGAGCCCGCGCAGGTCGCCGATGCCGTCGCCGTCGCTGTCGGCGAACGAGCGGATGTGCAACTCGTACACCACCGCGTCGCGGTACCAGGTGGGGTCGGAGATGAGGCGGGTGCTGCTGCGGCGCAGCGCCTTGGTTTCGTCGGTCATGGCCGGTCTGCGTTCCGCTCGACCGAAAAGATGTGCGCGGGCACCGCGGCGGGATCCAGCTGCACGAAGTTGTGTGACCCCTGCCAGTCGTACGCGGCGCTCGTCACGAGGTCGCGCACGACGAAGTGCTCGTCCCAGCCGACGCCGAGGCACGAGAGGTCGAGCGCGGTCGAGCCCGACTGCACCGAGTGCGGATCGAGGTTCACGACGAACAGCACGTGGTCGGTCGCGGTGCTCTTGCTCCAGCACAGCAACTGGTCGTTGTCGACGTGGTGGAACCGGAGTGTGTCGTTGCGCTGCAGCGCGGGATGGGCGCGGCGGATCTCGTTGAGCCGCGCGAGGAAGTAGCGGAGGCTGTCCGGACGGTCGATGTCCCAGTGCCGGATCTGGTACTTCTCCGAGTCGAGGTACTCCTCCGAACCCGGCTCACGCGGGCTGCGCTCCTGGAACTCGAACGCGGGGCCGTACACCCCGTAGAGCGACGAGAGCCCGGCCGCGAGCACCGCGCGGGCGAGGAACGTGCCGCGCGTGCCGTGCTGCAGGGTCTCGTGGAGGATGTCGGGCGTGTTGGGCCACACGTTCGGCCGGAAGTAGTCGGCCAGCGGGGGCGTGGTGAGCTCGGTGAAGTACTCCATGAGCTCGTGCTTCGAGTTCCGCCAGGTGAAGTACGTGTACGACTGGGTGAAGCCGATCTTCGCGAGCTGCTCCATCACCCGCGGCCGGGTGAACGCCTCGGCGAGGAAGATGACGTCGGGATCCTCCTCGCGGACCTGCGCGATCAGCCATTCCCAGAACCCGAAGGGCTTCGTGTGCGGGTTGTCGACGCGGAACACCCGCACGCCGTGATCCATCCAGAACCGGACGACGTCGAGCAGCGCGGCCCACAGCGCGACCCTGTCCTCCGAGTCGAAGTCGAAGGGGACGATGTCCTCGTACTTCTTGGGCGGGTTCTCGGCGTACGCGACCGATCCGTCGGGACGGTGGCGGAACCAGGCCGGGTGCTCGCGGACCCACGGATGGTCCGGCGCGGCCTGGAACGCGAGGTCGAGCGCGATCTCGAGGCCGTGGGCCCGGGCCGCGGCGACGAGGCGGTCGAAGTCGGCGATCGTGCCGAGGGCCGGGTGGATCGCGGTGTGGCCGCCGTCGTCGCTGCCGATTGCCCACGGGCTCCCCGGGTCGCCGGGACCGCGGCGCGTCGCGTTGTTCGCGCCCTTGCGGTGCGAGAACCCGATGGGGTGGATGGGCGGCAGGTAGAGAACGTCGAAGCCCATCTCCGCGATCGTCCCGAGCCGGTTGGTCACGTCGACCAACGTGCCCGCACGCCGCGGATCGGGTGAGGCCGAGCGCGGGAACAGCTCGTACCAGGCCGCGCAACCGGCGAGGGCGCGCTCGACCAGGATCGGCGACGTCTCCTCGTACACGTGTCCGTCGTCGGGGTCGAGCACCTTGCGCGCACACGCGACCAACTGGTCGAGCTCGGCGCGCACGTTCGCGTCGAACGCCGCGCGCAGGCGGGCGGCCCATTCGAGCAGCGCCTTGGCGTCGTCGGCGCCGGCGCGCTTGGCGAAGGATTCGGCGAGCAGCGCGCCCTCCTCGCGTTCGAGCGCGACGTCGACGCCCGCGTCGAACTTGGCGATGACGTCGCGGCGCCACGTCGCGACCGGGTCGCGCCAGGCAACGATGCGGAACCGCAGCTCGCCGGCGCGCTCCGCGGTGAGCTCGCCGCTCCAGCGGTCGTTCCCGAGCGCCTGCATCCACGTGGAGTGCCAGCGATGCTTCCCGCGGCGGCGGTGGTCGAGCCGGACCGCGATCTCCTCGTGGCCGTAGGTGAACGCGTCGGCCTCGACGACCACGGAGTCGCCTACGATCCTCTTGACCGCGAACCGACCTCGCTCGACGTCGGGTTTCACGTTCTCGATGACAACCCGCTCCCGATGGCTGGACACCCGCAACACCAACTCCTCGACGACGAGCAGCAGAGACTTCCAAATCCGACCGACGACTCCGGGACACCGAGACGAATTGCGACCCAATTCCCGGATCCGGCGAACACTCGCCCGCGACGACACCGCGCGAGATACCCAGCGGTGCGCAGGGATACTCGGGCGGTTCGTCACTATTTACATCGGATAGTCATCGCAGTTGCTGTGGGATTGCGCGGCAGTTAACGCGGGATTACGACCGTATGCCCCCGGGTACCCATTTCGACGATCGAAGGGGAGATGTATGGATCTGGTGCGCGCGATCGCCCGCCCGATGCTCGGATCGATGTTCGTGTACGGCGGCTTCGACTCGCTCCGTCACGCGGGCGCGAAGGTCGAGCGGGCCGACAAGGTCGTCCGCCCGCTCGACGAGTCGGTGGGCCGATCACTCGGTGTGGCGGCCGACACCGCGACCCTCGTTCGCGTCAACGGCGCGGTACAGGTCGCAGCCGGCGTCGCGCTCGCGGCCGGCAAGTTGCCGAGGATCGCGGCGCTCGCGCTGGCGGTGAGCCTCGTCCCCACCACGCTGGCGGGCCACCGGTTCTGGGAGGAGTCGGATCCGTCGGCCCGGGCGGGCCAGACGATCCACTTCCTGAAGAACGTGTCGATGCTCGGCGGCCTGCTCATCGCGGCCGACGACACCGGCGGGCGACCGTCGATCCCGTGGCGCATCCAGGAGGCCGTCCACGACGCCGCCGACCACGCCCGCGACGGACTTCCGCACGCCGTGCACGCCTGAGCCCGGGGTCCTGCCAGAATCGGCGGTTCCGGACTCGACCATGGGGATTGTGGACGTGCAGCAACTGTGGCCGGGCAGGCCGTTTCCACTCGGACCGACCTTCGACGGCCGGGGCACGAACTTCTCGCTGTTCTCCGAGAATGCCGAAGGGGTCGAGCTGTGTCTCTTCGACGACGACGACGTGGAGACGCGCGTCGAGGTGGGCGAGCGCACCGCGTTCGTCTGGCACTGCTACCTCCCGGGTGTCGGCCCGGGGCAGCGCTACGGCTACCGCGTGTACGGCCCTTACGAGCCGGGCCGGGGTCTGCGCTTCAATCCCGCGAAGCTGCTGCTCGATCCCTACGCCAAGGCGATCGACGGCCCGGTGCGGTACAAGGCCGCGAACGTGCTCCCGTACGTCCCGAAGGGCGAGGACATCGGCGAGGGCGACCTCGAACGCGACGACGAGGACGACGTCGACGCGATGCCGAAGGCGGTCGTCATCGACGAGACCTTCGACTGGGAGGGCGACCGGCCGCTGAACCGGCCGTGGTCGGAGACCGTGATCTACGAGACGCACGTCAAGGGCTTCACCAAGCTCGACGAGCGCGTGCGCGACGACCTGCGCGGAACCTACGCCGGACTCGCGTCGGAGGACGCGATCGAGTATCTGCGCGACCTCGGCGTCACCGCGGTCGAGCTGCTGCCCGTGCACCACATCGCCGACGAGGCGTATCTCGACGAAAAGGGCCTGACCAACTACTGGGGCTACAGCTCGATCGGGTACTTCGCACCGCACGCGCTCTACGCCGCTACCGGCGTCCGCGGCGAACAACTGCGCGAGTTCAAGGGGATGGTCAAGGCGCTGCACCGAGCCGGCCTCGAGGTGATCCTCGACGTCGTCTACAACCACACGGCCGAAGGCAACCACCTCGGCCCGATGCTCGCGTTCCGCGGGATCGACAACCCGTCGTACTACCGGCTCTTGGCCGAGGACCCCCGCTACTACGTCGACTACACCGGCACGGGCAACAGTCTCAACCCGGTCCACCCGAGCGTGCTCCGGCTCATCATGGACTCGTTGCGGTACTTCGTGATCCAGTGCCACGTCGACGGGTTCCGCTTCGACCTCGCGGCCGCGCTCGCCCGCGAGTTCCACGAGGTCGACCGTCTCTCGGCCTTCTTCGACATCATCTACCAGGACCCGATCCTGTCGCAGGTGAAGCTGATCGCCGAGCCCTGGGACATCGGCGAAGGTGGCTACCAGGTCGGCAACTTTCCCGTGCTGTGGACCGAATGGAACGGCATGTATCGCGACGTCGTGCGCGACTTCTGGCGGGGGCAGGCGCGCATCGGCGACTTCACCGACCGGTTCGCGGGCTCGGCCGATCTCTACCAGCGCGACGGCCGGCGGCCCTTCGCGTCGATCAACTTCGTCACCGCGCACGACGGGTTCACGCTCGCCGACCTCGTCTCCTACAACGACAAGCACAACGAAGCGAACCTCGAGGACAACCGAGACGGCACCGACGACAACCGCAGCTGGAACTGCGGCGCCGAGGGACCGGTCGACGATCCGGAGATCACGGCCTTGCGCGCACGCCAGCAGCGCAACTTCATCGCGACGCTGATGCTGTCGCAGGGTGTGCCGATGCTGCTCGGCGGGGACGAGTTCGGGCGGACCCAGCACGGCAACAACAACGCGTACTGCCAGGACAACGAGATCTCCTGGTACGACTGGGCGCACGGGCCCGAACAGGAGTCGCTGCGCGAGTTCACCAAGCGCATGATCAAGCTCCGCGACGAGCATCCCGTGTTCCGGCGCACGACCTTCTTCGCAGGGGAACCCGACGAGAACGGTCTGGCCGACGTCTTCTGGTTCCGGCCCGACGGGCGGCGTATGGCGCGGCGGGAATGGGACGCGCACGGGAGCGGTCGTCTCGGCGTCTTCATCAACGGCAACGCGTTGCGCGCGGTGACCGCCGACGGCGAACCCGTGCGCGACGACTCCTTCGTCGTCGTGTTCAACGCGCACCACGAGGCGACGACGTTCGTGCTCCCGACCCGGCGCTTCGGGCGCCGGTGGCAGGTGGAGGTATCGACCGTCGTCGACGACGCGGTCACCCCCGAAGGGACGCAACTCCCGGCCCGTGCGCCACTGACCGTGGAGGCGCGATCGCTCCACGTCCTGAAAAGGATCCAATGAACAGCAGCCTCGACCGTCTCCTCCTCGACGCGTTCGGTCGCATCCACGACGGTGTCCACCACGCGGTCGAGGGCCTCGACCGCGACGCGCTCACGCACCGGGTCGACGCCGACTCGAACACCATCGCGTGGCTCGTGTGGCACATTTCCCGGATCCAGGACGATCACATCGCTGCGCTCCACGACGCCGACCAGGTGTGGCTCGGCGAGTGGTACGGCCGCTTCGGTGTGCCGTTCGACCGGTCCGAGACCGGCTACGGCCACTCCGCCGAGCAGGTGGCGGCGGTCGCGGTCGGCGCCACGGAGCTCCTCGGCTACTTCGACGCCGTGCACGAGGCAACCGTCGCATACCTGCCCGCGATCGGTGTCGCCGACCTCGAACGGGTCGTCGACGAGCGATGGGACCCGCCGGTGACACTCGCGGTGCGCCTCGTCAGCGTGGTGACCGACAACCTCGAGCACGTGGGTCAGGCCGCGTTCGTGCGCGGGATCGTCGAGCGACGTCGTTAGGCGGCGCGTGTGCGTCGCGACTCGGTCGTCCTGCAATCTCTCGATCCGGGAGATCGCTCGAGCGCGTGGGTGGCTCCGACCGGGCCTGGAACTGTGGCGTGCGCAGCGGGCCGCCGCTCGCGGCCGGTCCGCTCGCGCCGGCGCCGCCCTGCAGCGCGGCCGCGACCGCGTCGCCGTCGACGGTCTCGTGCGCGATCAGGTCGTCGACCAGACGGCCGAGCGCCTCGCGATGGTCGGTGAGCAACGACAGCGCGCGCTTTTCGGCCTCGCGCAGCAGGTCGGCGACCTCCTCGTCGATGACGCGTTGGGTCGCCTCCGCGTAGTCGCGGCTGTGCACCTGCTCGGTGCCGAGGTACATCGGCGAGCTGCTCGCGAAGCCGACCGGGCCGAGCCGCTCGCTCATGCCGTACTCACGCACCATGCGCGTCGCGAGGTCGGTGGCGCCGGCGAGGTCGCTCGACGCGCCCGACGACGCCTCACCCAACACGAGGAGCTCGGCGGCCCGGCCACCCAGGCGCACCGCGAGTGAGTCCTTCAGGTAGCTCTCGCTGTAGAGATGCCGCTCGTCGGAAGGGAGCTGCTCGGTGACACCGAGCGCCTGACCGACGGGCAGGACCGTGACCTTGGCCACCGGGTCGGCGTTGGGTGAGAGCGCGGCGACGAGCGCGTGACCCGACTCGTGCACCGCGACCGCGTGCTTCTCGCCCGGCATGAGCGCGTTGGTCGCCTCCCGCCGGCCGAGCAGGATGCGATCCCGCGCTTCGCTGAAGTCGGCGGCCGAGATCGTGTTGCGATCGTCGCGCACCGCGACGATCGCGGCCTCGTTGAGCAGGTTCGCGAGGTCGGCACCCGAGAAGCCGGGCGTCGATCGCGCGACGACGTCGAAGTCGACGTCGTGCCCGAGGCTCTTGTCGCGCGCGTGCACGGCCAGGATCGCCTTGCGCTCGATCAGGTTCGGCAAGGGGATCTCGACCTGGCGGTCGAAGCGGCCGGGCCGCAGCAATGCGGGGTCGAGCGTCTCGGGCCGGTTCGTCGCGGCGAGGACGACGACGCCCGAGGAGGGGTCGAAGCCGTCCATCTCGGCGAGCATCTGGTTGAGCGTCTGCTCCCGCTCGTCGTTCGACACGAGCGCGCCGCCTCGGCGTTGGCCGATCGCGTCGACCTCGTCGATGAAGATGATCGCGGGCGCGGCCTTGCGGGCCGCCGCGAAGAGGTCGCGGACCCGGGCCGCGCCGACGCCGACGAACATCTCGACGAAGCTCGAGCCCGTCAGCGCGAAGAACGGGACGTCGGCCTCACCGGCGACCGCGCGCGCCAGGAGGGTCTTGCCGGTGCCGGGCGGCCCGACCATGAGCACGCCCCGGGGCGCGACCGCGCCGGCCGCGGCGTAGCGGCCGGGGTGCTTGAGGAAGTCGACGACCTCGTTGATCTCGCGCTTGGCGCCCTCGTACCCGGCGACGTCGGCGAAGCGGGTCTTGGGACGGTCCTGGTCGTAGACCTTCGCCTTCGACGCGCCGATGCCCATCAGGCCGCCGGCGAGGTGCTTCGTGGCTCGCCGGCTGATGTAGAAGTACGCGCCGAGCAGCAACAACAGCGGCGCGAGCCCGCCGATGACGCTCCAGATGCTGGTCGAGCTCGACGTCCCGCTCACGGTGACCTTGTGCGCGATGAGCTCGGCCGTGAGCCCGTCGTCCTTCAACGCGGCCGGGATCCGCGACGCGTAGTGCGACTTGTCGGTCAGGAGTCCCGTGACCTTGCCCGAGCTGTCGATCACCGCGGTCGACACCTTGCCGTCGTCGACCCGGGCCTTCCAGTCGCTGAACGCGAGCGACGTCGTCGACGGTTTCGGGCTCGGGAGGAACAAGAGCAAGAGCGTGACGACGAGCCCGGCGATCCACAGCGTGTGCAGCCAGCGCGGCGCGGGCTTCTTCGTCGTGGGCGGGCGCGGCGGGTCGGTCGGCGGCCCCGACTTGGCCGGGCTCGAGTAGTGGACGTGGAACGGCCGTATGGACGCGGACGGCATGGGCGCAGACGACATGAACGGATCCCTACTGCAGAAGCCGCGTGCAAGTTACCGGAGCGTGGGGACCGCCCGGACTTCACGGAGGTGGCCCGCGCCGAGTGATACTTGCCGCCATGGACCAGCCTCAGTTGAACGAGCTCGGCTTCTACGTGCTCGCGGGCGCACCCCAGTCACCGGCCGAGTTGATCGAGGAGGTGGCGGTGGGCGAGGCGCTCGGCCTCGGCTCCACCTTCATCTCCGAACGCTTCAACATCAAGGAGGCGTTCACGCTCTCGGGCGCGGTCGGAGCGGTCTCGTCGACGCTCGGGATCGCCACGGCCGCGACGAACCACAACACCCGCCATCCCATCGTCACCGCTGTCGCACGCCACGACGATGCACCGGCTCACGGGCGGACGCTTCACCCTCGGCCTCGGTCGCGGCATCGCGCCCCTCTTCGACGCGTACGGCATCCCGCGCATCACCACCGCGCAGATCGAGGACTTCGTCGGGCTGATGCGCCGCCTGTGGAAGGGCGAGGTCGTGTTCGGTCACGACGGGCCCGCCGGGAAGTTCCCGGTCCTGCACCTCGACGCGTCCTTCGACGAGGACATCCCGCTCGGCTTCGTCGCGTTCGGCCCGAACTCGCTCGCGTTGGCGGGGCGGTGCTTCGACGCGGTCGTCCTGCACACGTACTTCACCGACGAGACCGTCGAGCGTTGCGTCGCGTCGATCCGGCGCGCGGCCGAAGCGGCGGGACGCGATCCGGCCGCGGTGCGCATCTGGTCGTGCTACGCGACGGTCGGCGACCACCTCCCCGACGCGTTGCGGCTGAAGAAGACGGTCGGCCGGCTGGCCACCTATCTCCAGGGGTACGGCGACCTCCTCGTCGAGACGAACGGCTGGGACCCCGACGTCCTCGCCCGGTTCCGCGCCGACGAGGTCGTGTCGTCGTTCCCGGGTGCGCTCGACACGAAGGCCGATACCGCGACGCTCGAACACGTTGCGACGCTGCTGCCCGACGAGTGGCTCGAGCCCGCGGCCACCGGTGACGCCGAGCGGTGCGCGGCGCGCGTGCTGCGGCAGTTCGACCTCGGTGTCGACGGGGTGATCATGCACGGCGCGACGCCGACCGAGCTCGCGCCGGTCGTGGAGCGGTATCGAGCATTGCGGCCGTCCGCTCGCTTCGACGGTTGGGCACCGAATCCGGGGAGGGCACGATGACGGACACTACTGGGCATGTTCGCGATGCGATTCGACCTGCGGGCGCCCGCGTTCGGCACGCCCCGTACCGAGCTCTACACGACTGCACTCGACATGGCCGCGTGGAGCGAAGAGCACGGCTTCACCGCCGTCGTCGTGTCCGAGCACCATGCCGCCGACGACGGGTACCTGCCGTCGCCGTTGATCATGGCGTCGGCGATCGCGGCGCGCACGAACACGATCGCGATCAGCGTCGCCGCGCTGCTCGTGCCCCTGTACGACCCGGTGAAGCTCGCCGAGGACATCGCCGTGCTCGATCACGTCAGCCGGGGCCGGGTGTCGTACGTCGCCGGCATCGGCTACCGCCCGGCCGAGTACGAGTCGCTCGGCCGCAGCTACACGGACCGCGCCCGCGACATGGAGCGCTCGATCGAATTGATGCGCAAGGCGTGGACGGGCGAGCCGTTCGAGCACGAGGGGCGCACGATCCTCGTGCGCCCGACGCCCGTCACCCAGCCACACCCGCTCCTCTGTTACGGCGGCGGATCGCTCGCCGCGGCCCGGCGGGCGGCGCGCCTCGACATGCCCTTCTTCCCCCAGCTGCGATCCGACCGCCTGGTCGCCGAGTACGAAGCGGAACGGGCCCGCCTCGGACTCGCACCCGGATTCGTGATCGGGCCCGGCACGGGCCCTTGAACGTGTTCGTCTCCGACGATCCCGAGCGCACCTGGGCGCAGATCGGCGAGAACCTGCTCCACGACGCCGCGGAGCTACGCGCAATGGCAGATCGACGCCGGGATGGACTCGGCCGCGCTCGACACCGCGACGACCGTCGACGAGTTGCGGAAGAACAACGTGTATGCGGTGGTGACGCCGGCGGAGTGCGTCGACCTCGTCCGGACACACGGTTCGCTCGCACTGCATCCGCTGTGCGGCGGCATACCGCCCGAGATCGCGTGGAACTCGCTCGAGCTGATCGCCTCCGACGTGCAGCCCGCGCTCTCCGCCTGAGCGGATCCGCGTGATCGTCTCGAGTCGGCCGCGTCATGACGATCGGTCGTTCAACCAGCGGTGCACGGGATCCTCGTGCATCGCGAGCTGGCGTTCGTCGCCGACGAGCGCCCAGAGGTAATAGAGGCGATAGCCCGGCGCGGCGCAGACGGGGTGGTAGCCGCGCGGGATGCCGACGATGCTGCCGTGCTCGAGGAACACGGCCTCGCCGTGACCGTCGGCTTCGTACAGGCCCTGGAAGCCGAAGCCGCCGGGGCGGTCGAAGCGGTAGTAGTACACCTCTTCCAACGCCGGCTCGCCGTCGCCGCCGTCGTGCTTGTGCGGCGGGAACGACGACCATTGACCGGGCTCGTTGAAGGTCTCGCCGACGAGCAGATGGCTTGCCGGTACCGCACTGTCGATCACGTCGTGCACGTCGCGTTGCCATCCCGGCTTGCCGCGTGCCTGCACGACGACACCGTCGGGATGCACGATCGTGACGACATCGTCGTCGGTCGGCTCGAGGTCGAAGCCGCGTGTCGCGGTGAACGCGAGCTCGGCGTCACTCGCCGCGTCGACCTCGATCGACGTGCCCGGCGGCAGGTAGACCGCGGTCGCGCGCTGGTCGAACACCGAGGTGCGTTTGGCCGGCTCGCCGGCGAAGGTGACCGAACCCTCGAGGAGCACGAGCGCGGCTTCCTGACCTTCGGGCGGTGCAACGACGTACGAGTCGCCGGCGCGCAGGGTCACGACCTCGAGCTGGACCCGCTCGCCGCGATACGCGCTCTCGGTCAACGGGGCGATCCGCTCATCGCCTGACTCCGATCGCGTGCGGGTCCCCCGGTGGAGGGAGCGGATGCCGGAACAACGCGGCCGCGTTCTCGTGGCTGATCATCGCGATCTCGTCGGCGGGGAGGCCGCCGAACACGTCGGCGAAGACCTGTTGCGTGTCGGGCCAGGTGCCGTCGCCGTGCGGGTAGTCGGACTCGAAGGTGATGTTCTCGACGCCGATCGTGTAGCGCGTGTTCAGCGTCGACGGGTCGTCGATCGTGGAGAACCAGAAGTTGCGGCGCAGGACCTCGGCCGGGCGCAGGTCGCCGGGGAAGTAGTCGCCGTAGCCGGAGCGATCGACGATGTTCTCGAGCCGGTCGTGCAGCATCGCGACCCAGCCGATCCCGCCCTCGCTCATGACGATCTTGAGGTCGGGGTATTGGGCGGGGTACCGCGACCACAGCCACTCCGCGCACGCGCTCAACGACAACTGCCCGAAGAGTGTGGCGCCGAGCGGGACCATCGGCGACCCGGGCGGCATGTCGGCGACCCCCGTGGAGCCGACGTGCAGGCACACCACGGTGTTCGTCTCCGCGCAGGCGGCGATGATCGGGTCCCACCACCGCGAGAAGATCGGTTCCATGCCGATGCGGTGGGGCATCTCGGGCAGCGTGATCGCGGTGAAGCCGCGTGCCGCGTTGCGACGGATCTCGTTCGCCGCCTCGTCGGGATCGGCGAGGAACGTGATGCCCATCGGGACGATGCGGTCGGGATATCTCGAGTACCACTCGTCGTAGAACCAGTCGTTCCACGCACGGGTGACGGCGAGACCGAGCTCGGGATCGCGGCACCGGGAGAAGACGCGGCCGCAGAATCCGGTGATCTGGGAGGGGAAGTTGACCGATGCCCACACGCCGTTGATGTCCATGTCGCGGATGCGGGCGTCGACGTCGTAACAGCCGGGACGCATCTCCTCGAAGCGCGTCGGCTCGACCTTCCAGTCCTCGCGCTTGCGGCCGACGACCGCGTTGAGGCCGACCTGGAAGAAGACCTGGCCGTCGAAGTGCCAGACCTCGTGGCCCTCTTCGGTCTCGACGACCTTCGGTGCGAGATCCTGCAACTTCGCGGGGAGGCGGCCGTCGAACATGCCGGCGGGCTCGACGAGATGGTCGTCGGTCGAAAAGAGCGTGTACCGGATCGGGCGCGGTTCGGGGTCGGGCTCGAGGCCGTGGGTCTTGCTCTTACGCCAGTTGAGCCGGATGGTGTCCGCCATGGCGAGGAGGCTACGCAGCCCTCCGGACGCGGGCACGCCCACGCCCCGTTGCCGGTACGTGAGCGTGCCCACCGTCGGGATTGCGCCTTACGCCTGGACCCACTCCGCGTCGATCGTGAGCTTGACCTTGTCGCCGACGAGGACGCCGCCGGTCTCGAGCGCAACGTTCCACTCGAGGCCCCACTCCTTGCGGCTGACCTCGGTCTCGGCGGTGAAGCCGATGCGGGTGTCGCCCCACGGCGATGCCTGCGTACCGAGGAACTCGCCCTGCAGCGTGACGGGCCGGGTCTGGTCGCGGACGGTCAGGTCGCCCTCGAGTGCGAACTCGCCGTCGCCCTTGTCGACCACCTTGGTGGAACGGAACGAGACGGTGGGGTAGTTGTCGGCGTCGAAGAAGTCGGCCGAGCGGAGGTGCTCGTCGCGCTTCGGGTCGCCGCTGTCGACCGCCCGGACGTCGATGATCGCCTCGACCGACGACTGGGTCGGCTCCTTGCCGACGACGAGCTTGCCCTCGGTGACGGGGAAGCGGCCGCGGACCTTGGTGACCATGAGGTGCCGGGCGCTGAAGGCGACGTGCGAGTGGCTCTGGTCGAGCGTGTACGTGCCGGCCGCGGGGACGGTGGTGGGTGTCTGAACAGTGCTGGCCATGGTGGACTCCTGGGGATGTGTGTTCGGCGCAATCGTTGCGAGCGCAACAGTAAAGTCAATGCTTGCGGACGCAAGAACATTCCCGACCCCGGATAGGATTCGTCCCCATGAGCGAGCCCGAGGTCCGGTGGCTCACCGAGCCCGAGATGCTGGCGTGGCGCGGGCTCGTACGATCGACCACGAGCCTGCTCGCAGTCCTCGACAACGAGCTGCAGGCGGGGCACGGCTTGTCCCTCGGTGACTACGAGGTGCTCGTGCACCTCTCGGACGCCCCCGACCACGCGATCCGCATGAGCGATCTGGCCGGTTTGCTCCACCTCTCGCCGAGCGGCATCACCCGCCGGATCGACGGGTTGGTGAAGAACGGTCTCGTTGAACGGCGCAAGTGCCCGGCCGACCGGCGCGGATCGAACGCGGTGCTCACGCCCCTCGGTCTGAAGACGCTCCGCACCGCCGCGCCCACGCACGTGCGCGGCGTGCGCGAGCACTTCGTCGACCGCCTCGATCCGCGGCGACTGGCCGAGCTCGCCGCCGCGCTCTCCGCGATCGACGTGCACGACGAAGACGCCGCCGGCGGCTGCGACAACGTGTAGCGCGTCGCGACGCGTGGGCGGGCAACCGCCGCCCTGACGGCGCCGGTCAGAGCCCGGCGCGCCGGCGCCAGTGGGCATCGAGCGCGGCGCGCGCGAGCAACTCGTGACTGTGGTGCCAGTCGGCGGCGGGGACGTCGTCGATCGCGCGCCACGCGACCTCCGTGACCTCGTGGAGCTGCGGGCGAAGGGTGCCGCCCGTGATCGAGCAGAGATACACGAGTGAGACCGTGCCGTGCGGGTGCTCGCCCGCGCGTGCCTCGCGATAGAAGGTGCCGACGAACCGATCGACCGCGCGCGTCCACGCCCGCTTCCTCGGCCAGCTCGCGCACCACGGTGTCGGCGGGCGACTCGTTGGGATCGACCCAACCGGCAATCAGACCCCAGGTCGCGTCGTCGGCGCGATGGACGAGGAGGATGCGATCGTGATCGTCGAACACCGCGGCGTCGGCCCCGACCTTTGCGGTCACGTAGCCCACCTCGGCCGCGAACCGCGCCCGCATGGCATCGTCGGCGAGGCCCGTGCCTGATGTGTACCCGCGCTGCGCGGCGGCGAGCAGCTTCGTGTAGCGCTCGCGATCGAAGGGGTTCTCGCTGTAGTGCAGGCCCGACCGCGCGATCGCCTGCACCTCGTCGAGGAGCGCGAACAGGTCGAGCGACTCCTCGTCAGTCACGTGGTCGGCGCGCCGAGCCAGTCGGCGACCACGCGTGCCAGCGCTTCGCCCTTGTCCTCCTGGAGGAAGTGCCCGCCGCCCTCGATCGTTGTGTGCGGCTGACCCGCGCACCCGGGAACCTCGCGCTGGAACACATGGTCGCCCCCGCGCGTGATCGCGTCCTGATCGGAGAACGCGGTGAGGAAAGGCTTCTTCCATGCCCGCAGCGTCTCCCACGCCTCGCGGTTCGCGGCCGCCGCGGGATCGTCGGGACTGGTGGGAACGAGCATCGGGAACTGGCGCGCGCCGGCTTTGTACGAGTCGTCGGGGAAGGGGGCGTCGTACGCGGCGATCACGTCGGGATCCGGCATGGTGTGGCAACCGCTGCCGACGATGAAGCCGACCGCGAAGTCCTCGACGGTCTGCGAGAACCTCTGCCAGCCGAGAAACGCGTCGGCGGGTGGCGTATCGCCGGTCGGCAGGAACGTGTTCGCGGTGACGACGCGGGCGAAGCGGTCAGGATGCTCGCCGACGAGCCGCAGCCCGATCAGGCCACCCCAGTCCTGACCGACGAACGTCACGTCGTGCAGGTCGAGCACGTCGAAGAGCGCGGCGCGCATCCACTCCACATGACGCGCGTACGTGTAGTCGGCTCGTTCGGTCGGCTTGTCCGAACGGCCGAAGCCGACGAGGTCGGGCGCGACACACCGGAAACCGGCCGCGGTGAGCACCGGGATCATCTTGCGGTACAGGAAGCACCACGACGGTTCGCCGTGTATGAGGACCACCACCGGCGCGGACTTCGGGCCCTCGTCGAGGTAGTGGACCCGCAGCTCGGACCGACCGTCGACGCCACCGACGCCGCCGCTGTCGACCTCGGCATAGTTCGGAGCGAACGGGAACCCGGGAAGACCGGCGAAGCGGTCGTCGGGCGTGCGCAGCGCCGGCATCGGCAGCTCCTCGGTCGTCGACGTTCGGTGCGAAGGGGCCTGAACGTACTGCACGAGCCGCGACCGCGGCCGCGGCGGCGGCCGCGGCCGCGGTCACGGACGCCGGTAGCCGACGACGTAGTCGGGGAGGTCGGCGAGCACCCCGGGTTCGGCCCGGGGCACGCCGCAGGCGCTGGTCAGCGGGAGCACGCCGGCCCAGACGGGCAACGCCAGGTCGTCCTCGTCGTCGACCGGGCCGCCCGTGCGCACCTTGGCCGAGGCCTCGTCGATCGGGAGTCGCAGCACCGTCGTCGCGCGCAGCTCGCTGTCGTTCGGCGGCCGGGCATCGGCGGTGCGACCGCGCACCACGTGCTCGACCAGCGCGTGCAGCGCCGCGCGTTTCTCGTCGGCGTCCTCGACGGGCGTCGCGGTGCCGAAGATCATCACCGAGCGGTAGTTCATCGAGTGGTGGAACTGCGAGCGCGCCAACACGAGCCCGTCGACGAGCGTGATCGTGACGCACGCCTCGACGCCGCCCGCGAGCGATCGCAGCATGTGGTTCGCGACCGCCCCGTGTACGTAGAGCCGGTCGTCGACGCGCGCATGGATCGTCGGGATCACCCACGGGCGCCCCTCGATCGCGAACCCGACATGGCACGAGAGGGCCTCGTCGACGATCGCCTCGACGACCTCGCGATCGTAGATCGCGCGTTTCGGCAGACGGCGAACCTTCGTGCGATCGGTCGGGATGATTTGCATGGCCGCAACGCTACGAGTGCGCCCGGCTCCGGCGAGCGCATTTTCGGTCGCGTGTGCGAGAGTGACCCGATGGCCATGGAACGCGTACGAATCGGCATCGTCGGCACCGGCAACATCGCCACGTTGAACGTGCCCGGATACCTCGAGCACGACCAATGCGACGTCGTCGCGGTGTGCGACCCTCGCCCCGAGGTCCTCGAGCGGCGCATGTCGGAATGGGGAGTGGAGCGCGGGTACACCGAGCTCGACCAGCTGCTCGCCGACGACGACATCGACGCGGTCGAGGTCCTCAGCCCCACCCCGCTGCACGCCGAGCACACGATCGCCGCGCTCCGGGCCGGCAAGCACGTCTCGTGTCAGAAGCCGATCGCCAACGACGTGGGTGACGCACGCCGGATGATGGAAGCGGCGAAGGAGTCGGGCCGCGTGTTCCGCGTCACCGAGAACTGCTGCCACTACCCGCCGTTGCGCAAGGCCCGCGACCTGATCCGCGACGGCGCGATCGGCACGCCGACCGTCGTGCGGATCAAGACCGTGGTCGGCCGGACGGAATCGCGGTTCCAGGCGAGCCTCGACCCGCACGGCTACACGTGGCGGTTCAACGCCGAGAGCCCGGGCGGTCACCTGTTCGACGACGTCATGCACAAGTACGCGATGGCGCTCTGGCTCGTCGACTCCGACATCCGCAGCGTGCAGTCGATCGTGCGCCCGGGCCCCTTGTTCTTCGAAGCGCCGACCGTCGCGTTGTTCGAGTACGACCGTGAAGACCTGCTCGGCATGATGGAGGTGTCGTACGCGCCCGACATGTTCATCCGCTCCGACTACTACGGCGCCGACGAGTTCTTCGAGATCCAGGGCACACGCGGGTTCATCTGGGTGACGCGGTCTGTGTGGCAACCTCCACCTGACCCTTCCCCCGGTCGTGCTCTACGAGGAAGACGGCCGCCAGACGTCGTTTGCGGAGCTGGACGCGTCGTACGACGGATCGTTTCGCCGCTCGGCCACGGCATTCGTCGACGCGTTGCTCGCGGGCGAGTCGCCGGACCTCGATCCCGCGGTCGCCACCCGTGCCCTGCAGCTCTGCTTCGCCGTCTACCAGGCCTCGAACGAGCGGAGACCGGTCGAGCTCTCGAGCATCGACGGCAGGATCAGCCCGAACGGCTGGCCGCCCACCGATGCCAAGCTGCACGACGACGTCGAGGAGCTGTTCCGGAGAGAGGCGGCGCGCGCCGAACGGCTCGGTCCCGGGCATCCGTAGCTGCCGGCGAACATAGAATTCGCGGCATCGACAATCTCGGACATGCCCGTGGCCGGGCCCTCGTCTTCGCGCTCGTCGTGAACGCACTGTTCCTCGCGGTCGAGGTCGCGGGCGGATTCGCGTTCGGATCGCTCGCGCTGCTCGCGGACGCCGCGCACATGGCGACCGACGTCGTCGTGCTGTCGGTCGCCTACGCGGCCCTGCGCATCACGCAGCGGCCGCCGACCGAACGGCACACCTTCGGCTTCGCACGCACCGAGGTGCTCGTCGCCCAGGGCAACGGCCTGCTCCTGTTCGCGGGCGCGGTCGTCGTCATCGTCGAGGCCGCCCGCCGCTTCGCGTCGCCCCACTCACTGAGCGCGTCGGGTGTCCTCGTCGTGGGCACGATCGGCCTCGTCGTCAACGTCGCGAGCGCGGGCTGCGTTGTTCCGCCACGCGCACGGCAACATGAACCTGCGCGGCCGCGTTCTGGCACCTGTTCGCCGACGCGCTCGGCTCGATCGGCGTGATAGCCGCGGGCGCGGGTGTCGCGCTGTGGGGTGCCGACTGGCTCGATCCCGCGGCGTCGATCGTGATCTCGCTGCTGGTGATCGGCGCGGCGTGGCAACTCCTGCGCGACGCGGGCCGCGTGTTGCTCGAGTCCGTCCCCGCCAACCTCGACGTGGCCGACGTCCGCACCGCGCTCGCGAGTCAACCGGGTGTCGAGGCTGTGCACCACCTGCACCTGTGGACCGCGGGCAGCGAGCAGGCCGCGCTCTCCGCGCACGTCGTCCTCACCGGTCCACTCAGTCTGCACGACGCGCAGCTGCGCGCGGGCGAGCTCAAGCAGATGCTCGCGTTCGACTTCGGGATCGAGCACGCGACCCTCGAGGTCGAGTGCCACGCCTGCCTCGACGACGAAGCGCACGAGCACGCGTTCTCGGCCCCGGAACATCCGGGGCACGCGCACTGATTCAGGCGTCGAGGGTCTCGAGCCGTTCGCGCAACTGGATCAGCGTGCGGGCGAGCAGCCGCGACACGTGCATCTGGCTGATGCCGATCTGCTCGGCGATCTCCGTTTGCGTCTTGTCCTCGAAGAACCGTAGTTCGACGATCGCGCGCTCGCGCTCGGTCAGGTCGGAGAGCACCGCGTCGAGCAGGACGCGGTGCTCCGCGATGTCGAAACCGGTGTCCTCGGCCCCGAGGCGCCGTTCGATCGGCGTCGGTTCGGTCCCCTCGCCGGGACGTGTGTCGAGCGAGGACGAGCGGTAGGCCCCGCCGACCTCCATCGCCTCGAGGACCTCTTCCTCCGACACCCCGAGCTCGGCCGCGACCTCCGGGATGCGCGGCGCCCGCGCGAGCCGTTGCGAGAGGTCGTTGATCACGTTGCCGAGCCGCAGGTGGAGCTCCTGGGGTCGGCGGGGGACGCGGATCGACCACGTCTTGTCGCGGAAGTGGCGCTTCAGCTCCCCTTCGACCGTCACGGTCGCGTACGTGGAGAACTCGAGGTTCCGTTCGGGATCGAAGCGTTCGACCGCCTTCAACATGCCGAGGTACGCGACCTGCAGCAGGTCGTCGAACGGTTCGCCCCGGTTGGCGTAGCGGCGCGCCAGATGAGACGCCAACGACTTGTGGGCCTCGATCAGTTCGTTACGGAGCTTGCGGTCGCCGGTGCGCCGGTATTCGACGAACTTCGCCCGCGATTCGGCGCGCTCCTGCGCGGAGAGCGCCATCTCAGATCAGCGGTCGTCGCGTCACGCAGGAGAAGCAGACGTAGCCGCCGTCGACACACAGGTCGTAGTCGTCGATCACGGCTTTGAGGATCTGCGCGGTCAGCGACTCGACCGCGACGTCGACACCCACTCGCACGGGCGCGCGTCCGGTGACGCACAACTCCGTGTCGGTGGTCGCGAACGTCATCTCCAGCTCGCCGCCCGACGCGGCGTCGATCGCCATGCTCGCGAGCTCGTCGAGCGCGACCCGGAGGTTCTCGATCTCCTCGATGTCGAACCCGAGCCGGCTGGCGACGCCCGAGCCCGTGAGGCGCACGATGCGCACGTACTCGAGCGCGGCCGGGACGCTCAGGCGAACCGCGTCCTGGGTGAGGTCGGTTGCCACGACCTAACCCTCCACGACGAACTGCTCGGCGAGCCCGGCGATGTCGAGCAGCCGTTGCACCGGCTTGCTCGGCGTGCGCAGGGAGAGCCGGCCGCCCTTGTCGGTCATGTCCCGCTGCGCCGCGAGCAGCGCCCGCAGGCCGAACGAGTCGAGGAACGACGTCGCCGAGAGGTCGAGCACGATGTCGGAGACGTCGGCGGCCCTCAGGCGGGCGATCTCCTCGTCGAGCGCGGGCGCCGAGTGCGCGTCGAGCTCGCCTTCGACCGCGATCACTGCTCGCTCGCCGTCGCGCCGCGTCGTCACGTCGAGGTCCGGTTGGACCGCCTGTTCCTCCACGTCGTCCTTCCCTCCGTCGCCGCTCGTGGCCGAAAGGTACCGCGATGGACCGGAGATCAAACCCGGCGTCGGGGATGCCCGGAGACTGCCGTTGCTCCTCGTCGGACGAGCGGTACTAGTCGCGAGCCGCGGCTTCCTTGATCGCCTCCTTGGCGGCGGTGGCTGCAGACGATGCCGAGGTTCGGGCCGAGTCCAGCGACTTCTCGGCCGCCTTGCGGGCGCGCCTGCCGGCCTTGCGTCCGCGCTTGGTCGCGTCGGCGCGGGCGCGGCGGGCGGTGTCGACGCCACTGCGCACGATGGGCTCGACGCCCGCGCGCAACTCGCCGATCGTCGCCGCGGTCTCGGCCCTGCGGTCACGTTTGCGCCGCTTCTTCGTCCGCTCGAGCTGCTGTGCCGCGTGCGCAGCCGCGGCGCTCGCGTGCTTGACGCGCTTTTCCGCCGCGGCGATCCGGTGCTCGGCGCCGACGCGGGCCTCCCGCTCGGACTCGAGGCTCACCTCGGCCTTGCGCCGCGCGCGCTCCGCCCGGCGCAGCTTCTCCTTCTTGCTCCGGAACGACACCATTCCGAGGGTCCCGACCGACAGCGTCTTGCGGATGATGCCCATCTCGTCTCCTTCGTCGTCCGACGACCTCGCGAGATGGACGCCTACCCACACGGCGTGGTCGGCAACCGTGTGGAGATCAGGCCTCGATGGGGAGCGTCTCGCCGAGACCGGTGGCCTCGATGATCCGGCGGACGACCATCGACGGATCGCGGACCGCCAGGGAGTCGACCCGTGCAGCCGCCTGCAGGATCATCGCGATCCCGCTGCTGTCCATGAACTCGAGGCCGGACATGTCGACGACGAGGTGCCGGGTATCCGGCCCGACGAGCCCGGCGAGCTGCGCGCCGATCGCTTCGGCGTTCGAGATGTCGATCTCACCCGTCAGCTTCACCACGGGGACTCCGGACGGGTCCGAAGCGAGCTCGAGCGATCCCAATCCGTCTTCGACCACGGCTGCCCTCTCGAACGTTCGCACCGCGTCCCTCTGCGGTGAGACCGCGCAGCGTACCGGTCGAGAAACCTCCGGGAACGGGCTCGGAGGCGGCTGCTCGACGACGATCGCGTTCGCGACTTCGTCGTCGCGCGGGCTCGCGAGCGAGTTCTGCGACCTCGTCCAGATCCGTTCGACCGACGACGGAACGACGGTGCGGGCGCGCGTTCAGCGCAGCGCCGGTTGCCGGCCCGTTCCCGGGAGGAGATGTCGTCGTCGAGTGCTTCGAGGGTCGGCGGGCCTCGCCGGCCCGCGCTCGGGCTTGTTGACCGTCTGAGCTGCGATTTCTTCTGCTCGAGCCTCGGGGACGCCCTGTTCGGCGCGCGGCTCCGAGGATGTGCTCGTACTGCCGTTTTCGCTTTGGGGACGAGCCTCGCGGCATGATGCCTCCTCGTTGCCGGTCCAGCCCAGGACTACCCCGGCGAAATCGTCAGTCGAACCGTCGATCGCGCGGTTGGGACTTCCGTGATCCGGGTACGCGCGGGCGTGCCGGTCTTGGCCGATCGGTCGTGCGGATCCGGAGGTGAGTTGACGTGCTCGTAGCGGTGATCTCACTTGCGGCACTGCTGCTGGCATGCACGATCGCCGCCATGCGGACGCGCCGTGCCGTACCGGCTGCATACCTCGGGGGCAACGTCGTCTCGCTCGACGTATACCGCCTCGCCCGGATGAGCGGCCGTGCCGCGCGCCCGACGGCGCGGCCGCCGTTCGAGTACCCGCTTTCGGCAACTTCGGGCGGCGGGCTCCGGACGGTCCGTCAAGCCGACGGGAGATTGGCCCGGCCGACGGCCCGACCCGAGCCCGCGTAGCGCACACCTCGCTCGGCCCTGCGTCACCCGCGCGTCAGGGGCGCGCCGGCGCCGGACGCGTGGTTTACTGGATTCATGTCGGCGTTGGAGCGTGCGCCGCGAGGTCGCCTCGTCGACTTGGGCGCGGAGATCCTTGGTCGGGTCGACGCTGCCATCATGGTCGTCGACCTCGAAGGCGTGGTCCTCTACGCGAACCCGTACTGCGGTCACCTCTACGGGCGCACGCCCGAGGAGCTCGTCGGCGAGCAGTCCGCGCGTTTCACGATCGAGCCGCTGCACCCCGAGCTGCGATCCGAGATCGGCGCGCGGATCATGAACGGCGAGAGCTGGGAAGGCGACTTCGCCGTCATGCGGTCGGACGACCGCGTCGTCGAGGTGCACGCGGTGAACTCGCCGGTCTTCGACGAGTCGGGTGCGGTGACCGGGGTCATCACCGTCGCGTTCGACGTGACCGCCGAGCGCGCGTCGCAGGAGCAGCTCCGGCAGATGCTCGCGCTCGCGCAGATCATGCGCGACGTCGGCCGGACGCTCGTCTCCGAGCTCGATGCCGAGCATGTGATGCAGACCGTCACCGACGCCGCGCGCCGCCTCGCGGGCTCCGCGGTGGGGGTGTTCCTGTCGCCGGACGACGACGGTGAGCTCGCGGTGTCCGCGTTGTCGGGCCGCACCGCGGGCGCGGAGATCGGGCGCGCGTTGCCGCGAGGCGCCGACGCGGTGCACCGCGCGTTGCGGGAGCCGAAGCCGACAACGTTCGACGACCTCGCCGCCGACGATCTCACGGCCGGGATGCTCGACGGCATCGTCACGCCGGCCTCGGGACGCGTCCGCAGTTGTGTCGTCGCGCCCGTGCGCGCGCGCTCGGGTGAACTGCTCGGCGGGATGGTGCTCGCCGACGTCGAGCCCGAGCGCTTCTCGCAGGTCGATGCGCAGATGCTCGGCGACATCGCCGCGCAGGCCGGCATCGTGCTCGACATCGAGCGCGTCTTCCGTGCGGCCGAGCGCGAGATCGCGGCGCGCAAGCGGGCCGAGGAGGATCAACGGTTCCTCGCGGAGACGAGCGCGCTGCTGTCGTGGTCGCTCGACTATCCGGAGAGCTACGAACGGCTCGCGCAGCTCTGCGTCCCGTTCCTTGCCGATCTCTGCCTGATCGACGTCGCCGACCACGACGGCATCCGGCGCCGGGCCGCCGTGCACGCGGACCCGGCGCAGGCCGAGCGGGCCGCGCTGCTCGAGAGCCGGTTCGCACCCGACCCCTTCGGTGCGCATCCGGCGGCGAGCGTCGTGCGGGGTGGCCGGTCCGAACTGGCCGAGGAGATGAGCGACGAATTCCTGCGCTCGACCTCTCGGTCGGAGGAGCACTACCAGGTCGTCACCGCGCTCGACTTCACCTCGTACATGTGTGTCCCGCTCACGGCCCGGGGACGCACGCTCGGCGCACTCACGCTCGTGTCGGCCGGTTCGGGTCGCCATTTCGGGACCGCGGATCTCGCCCTGGCCGAGGAGCTGGCGCGCCGCGCCGGTCTGGCGCTCGACAACGCACGCCTCTTCGCCGAGCGCGACCACGTCGCGCGCGGCGTTGCAGTCGAGCCTCCTGCCGCCGTCGTTGCCGGAGATCCCCGGTGTGCGGCTCGCGGCGCGCTATCGCGCCGCAGGGGAGGGCAACGAGGTCGGCGGCGACTTCTACGACGTCTTCCAGGTCGGCCGGAGCGCATGGACGCTCGTGATCGGCGACGTGAGCGGCAAGGGTCCGGAAGCGGCCGCGATCGCCGGCCTCGCCCGGCACACGTTGCGCGCGGTCGCGATGCAACAGCGCACACCCCGACGACTCCTGGCCGCCTTGCACGACACGCTCGCGCGCGATGAGGGTCACGGCGAGTTCTGCACGGTGTGCTGCGCGCTGCTGCAGCGGAGTGCGAACCGTCTGGGCGCCGCGAGGCTGACGGTCGCGTGCGCGGGGCACCCGCCGCCGGTGGTCCGGCGCGCCGACGGCCGCGTCGAGCTCGTCGACACCGCGGGACCGATTCTCGGGTTGCCGATGCGCAGCATGACGTTCCGCCAACACGTCCTCGATCTCGACGCGGGCGACACGGTCGTCATGTACACCGACGGCGTCACCGAGGCGCACCATCACGCGCAGGAACTGTTCGGCGAGGAACGCCTGCTGGAAACCGTTCGCGCTGCGCCCCCCGCGGTCGACGGCGTTGCCGACGCGATCCTCACGGCCGTGTCCGGGTACGGTCCGACCGATCCGCGTGACGACGTCGCCGTCGTCGTGCTGCGCATGGAGGAGGAACGCGGGCAGTGACCAATCGGGCACAGGCTTTCGATCGCTCCGAGCAGCACGGCCGCGCCGTCCTCGTCGTCCGGGGCGAGATCGACCTGTCGATCGCGACGCGCTTCGCGCAGGAGCTCGACCGCCTGATCGAAGGCGCCGTCGCGCCGGTCGTGGTCGATCTCGCCGAGGTCGACTTCATCGACTCGGCCGGAGTGCGCGAGCTCGTGAAGGCACAGCACCGGGCGCGGGAGAACGGTGCGGATCTCGTGCTGCGGAGCCCGTCGGCGGCGTGTCAGCGGGTGTTGCAGCTGAGCGGCCTCAGGGACGAGTTCACCGTCGACGACGCGGCCTGACCACGGCCCGGCGCCCGTGGGCGAGACCGTGTGGACCGTGGTCGGACTCGTTGCCTGCGCCGGCGCGCGTTGTCACTCGGGTCGTTCGCGCCCGACCTCGACCGGGTCCGTGTCGGTACGGATCCCGAGGAAGGTCGGATGGCGGATGTTGCCCGCGCTCGTCCATTCGGCGAACCGCACCTCGGCCACGAGCGTGGGCTCCACGAATCTCACGCCCTTGGGGACGCGGCCGGCGACGAACGGGCTGTCGTCGCGCGCCTCCCGCGCGAAGCGCGGCTCGAGCTCCGCGATTACGGGCCCGGAGAGGCCGCTGCCGACCTTGCCCGCGTACACGAGCCCCCGCTCGTCGTAGTAGCCGACGAGCAGCGAGCCGATGCTGCCGGTGCGGCCCTTCTCGCCCGGTTGCCAACCGCCGACCACGAACTCTTGGCGCGTGTCGTTCTTGACCTTCAGCCAGCCCCGCGAACGGCGTCCGGATTCGTAGCGCCCGTCGACCCGCTTCGCGACGACGCCTTCGAGACCGAAGCGCTCGCTCACCTCGATGGTGGTCGCTCCGTCGCCGACCTCGTTGGGCGGCGTCTGCCACGACGCGCCGTTGAGGGCCAGATCGCGGAGCAGCTCGCGCCGCTCGGCGTAGGGGAGGTCCATCGTCGAGTGACCGTCGAGCCACAACAGGTCGAACAACACGTACGTGACCGGGATCTCGCGCGCGAGCTTGCGGATGGTCGCCTCGCTCTCGACGTGCATCCGCCGCTGCAAGAGCTCGAAGCTCGGGCGACCGGATTCCGCGAACGCGACGATCTCCCCGTCGAGCACGACGTCGCGCGCGCCGAGCGCCTCGCCCAGCCGCCGCAGCTCCGGGTAGCGCTTCGTCACCTCGTTGCCGTTGCGACTGAGGAGCCGGATCCGTCCGCCGTCGACGTAGCCGATCGCGCGGATGCCGTCCCATTTCAGCTCGAACGCCCAACCGTCGCCGCGCGGATGCTCGGCCGCGAGCGTGGCGAGCATCGGTCGGAGAGCGTTGGGGGGCGTCCGCCGGTCGGGGTCGTCCGGCGGGTCCATGCGGTGGATCATCCACTGGTCGCCGCGGGTGCGGAACAGCACGTAGCGCCCGTGCACTCGTTCGCCGTGGAAGGTCACCATGACCTCCTTCTCCGACCACTTGTGTGTCTCGTACGTTCCGGTGTCCCAGACGCCCATCGATCCGCCGCCGTACTCGCCCGCGGGGATGTCGCCGGCGAACGTGAGGTACTCGAGCGGATGGTCCTCGGTGTGCACGGCGAGGTGATTGTGCTTGGGATCGACCGGGATCCCCTTGGGCACCGCCCACGACGCGAGCACGCCGCCGCGTTCCAGTCGGAGGTCCCAGTGCAGCGCCCGCGCGTGGTGCTCCTGCACGACGAACCGGGCTTGGTGCCCGTCGGCCGGCCCGTCGGCCTCAACGGCCACCGGCGCGGGCGGCGGTTCTGGCGTCGCGCCGAAGTCGCGTTTGGCTTCGTACTCGGCGAGCGGGCGTTTGCGCGCCATCACGGCACGGTACCCGTGCGGACGCGCGAGCCCTCCGGGCGAAGCAAGGGAGCCATGTAGCCGTGCGGACGCGCGAGCCCTCCGGGCGAAGCAAGGGAGCCATGTAGCCGTGCGGACGCGCGAGCCCTCCCGGGCGAAGCAAGGGAGCCATGTACCCGTGCGGACGCGCGAGCCCTCCGGGCGAAGCAAGGGAGCGATGTAACTCCGGAGGGGAAGCGGCTCCCGGGGGGAACGTCGAGGCCGGGCGGCGATCCCCGACGTTCCCGAACCGGTGCTGCAGGGAGTCCGAGCGCGCCGTGCGGGGGGCGGGCGCCCACGGACTCGAACGGTGCGGTACCCCCCGCCGCGAAGGCCTAAACCGAGACGTCGGAGAATCTCATCGGAGGGCGGGCGGGGCGGGACGATCGGACCGATCGGTCTCGAATCCCTACTGGACTTGTCAGGATTCGAGCCGTACCGTGGACCCCGAGCCGAGCAGACCGAACGACCGAGAAGTCGACGCACGAGGCGCGCAACAGAGGGGGACGGGGAACATGTCGAATCGAGCCTGGGGTCTCGAGACCCGACTCGTGCACGCCGGCGCGGAGGTGCCCGATCCGAGCACCGGCGCCCGCGTGACGCCGATCTACCAGACGTCGTCGTACGTCTTCCGCGACACCGAGCACGCCGCCGCCCTGTTCGGGCTGCAGGAGCTCGGGATGATCTACACGCGGATCATGAACCCCACGCAGGACGCGTTCGAGCAGCGCATGGCCTCGCTCGAAGGCGGCGTCGGCGCGCTCGCGGCCGCCAGCGGGCAGGCCGCGCAGACCATCGCGTTGCTCAACCTCGCCGAGAACGGGGGGCACATCGTCTCGAGCGCGTCGCTGTACGGCGGCACGTACAACCAGCTCCACTACACCTTCCCGAAGTTCGGGGTCGAGACCACGTTCGTCGACGATCCCGACGACCTCGACGCGTGGCAGAAGGCGATCCGGCCGAACACCAAGGCGTTCTACGGCGAGAGCATCGGCAACCCGAAGGGCGACATCTTCGACTTCGCGGGCGTCTCGAAGATCGCGCACGACAACAAGATCCCGCTCGTCATCGACAACACGCTCGCGAGCCCGGCGCTGCTGCAGCCGCTGCAGCACGGCGCCGACGTGGTGGTGCACAGCGCGACGAAGTTCATCGGCGGTCACGGCACTTCGATCGGCGGCGTGATCATCGACGGCGGTTCGTTCGACTACCCGGGCAGCGGTCGGTTTCCGGGCTTCACCGAGCCCGACCCGAGCTACCACGGCCTGGTGTTCTCGGAACTCCCGCCCGAGCTGCGGCCGGCCATGTTCGTGTTGAAGTGCCGCCTGCAGTACATGCGCGACATCGGTGCGGCGGTCGCGCCGTTCAACTCGTTCCTGTTCCTGCAGGGTTTGCAGACGCTGAGCCTGCGCATGGAGCGGCACTCGCAGAACGCGCTCGCGGTCGCGGAGTGGCTCGAAGGCCGCGACGAGGTCGAGTGGGTCGCGTACCCGGGCCTGAAGTCGAGCAAGTGGAAGGCACGCGCCGACAAGTACCTCCCGAACGGCAAGGGCGCGATCGTGGCGTTCGAGCTGAAGGGCGGGGTCGACGCCGGTCGCAGCTTCATCGACAGCCTCGAGCTGTTCAGCCACCTCGCCAATGTGGGCGACGTGCGGAGCCTCGCCATCCACCCCGCGAGCACGACCCACAGCCAGCTCGACGTGGGCGAGCAGCTCACGACCGGGGTGACGCCCGGACTCGTTCGCCTCTCGGTCGGTATCGAGACTCTCGACGACATCCTCGCCGATCTCGACGCGGGTCTGCGCGCCGCCAAATCGTCGTAGTCAGTGACTGAACCTCCTGTCACCGGCGCTTGGCGTCCCGGCGACCCGCCGGGACGCCGGCAGTTCGCGACGCTCTTCACCGATCGTCCACTCTCCCTGCGCGCGGGTGGGACCCTGCCGTCGGTGACGGTCGCGTACGAGACGTGGGGACGGCTGAACGCCGACGCGTCGAACGCGTTGCTCGTGCTGCACACGCTGACGCTCGACAGCCACGCGGCGGGTCCGGTCGAGCCGGGGCACCCGCAGCTCGGCTGGTGGAACCGGCTGATCGGGCCGGGGCGGCCGATCGACACCGATCGGTTCTTCGTCGTCTGCCCGAACGTGCTCGGAGGCTGTCAGGGTACGACGGGCCCGGCGTCGGTCGACCCCGCCACCGGGCGGCCGTACGGGTCGCGGTTCCCGGTCGTCACGATCCGCGACCAGGTCGACGTCGAGGCCGCGCTGGCGGATCATCTCGGGATCGCTACGTGGTACTCGGTGATCGGCGGATCGATGGGGGGCCAGCGCGCGATCGAATGGGCCGTCAAACACCGCGACCGCGTGCCACGCGCCGTGATCATCGCGTGCGGCGCGGCGGCTACCGCCGAGGAGATCGCATTCTGTTCGCTGCAGATCCGCTGCATCGAGGCCGATCCACACTTCCGCGGCGGCGACTACTACGACGCCGACGAGGGACCGTGGCGTGGCATGTCGATCGCACGCGGCATCGGACAGCTGTCGTACCGCTCGGAGATCGAGCTCGACCAGCGCTTCAATCGCGGGCACCAGAACGACGAGCATCCGTTCGAGGGCGGGCTGTACACCGTCGAGTCGTACCTGGAGTACCACGGCGAGAAGCTTGCGCACCGCTTCGACGCGAACACGTACATCGTGCTCTCACGCGCGATGAACCACCACGACGTCGGCCGCGGGCGCGGCGGCGTCGCCGACGCGCTCGCCCGGGTGACCGCCGACGTGACGATCGCGGGGATCTCGAGCGATGCGCTCTACCCGCTGCGCGTGCAGCACGAGCTCGCCGATCTCATCCCGCGTAACAAGGGCGTCGACGTCGTGAGCTCGATCGCCGGTCACGACGGGTTCCTCACCGAGCACGAGGCCATCGGCGACATCATCGCCGGCGCCCTCGTCTGACCCCGGTGCGCTCGTTGCGCTAGTTGCGCTCCCAGACCTTCGGCGCGCGTCCCCTTCCCGAGTGCTTGGGGTCGTCGATCGGATCGGTGATCGTGCCGGCGGCGGCGAGCTCGTCGAGCACCTTGCGCACGGTCGCGGGGGAGCCCCCGACCTCTCGCATCAGACCGCTGACGGTCAGCCAGGTGCCCGCGGGCTTCGCGGTGACCGCGTCGGTGAGCGCCTTGATGCTCACGCGTGGCGCCCGGACCGAGTTGGGTCGGGCACGCGGTGCAACCGTTCCGAATGCCGCGTCGAGAACCCGCCGCGACACTCCGAGTGCTGCAAAATCCTCGCGGCCGTAATCGTGGATCTTCGCCCAGACTTTGCCGTATTTGACGAAGCCGTCTTCGACATCGTCGGCGATCACGGTATTCGCGACGCGTTCCCGTTCTTGCTTGATTGCCGCGAGCTTGGCCAAGGGGTCGGTGATGCCTTTGGTCGCCGCTTCGAAATCGGGCTTGGGCCTGGGCTGGCGGCCCCGGGGCTTTGGCTTGCCGACGGTGGCGAGATACGCGGTGACCGCTCGTTCTGCCTCTTCCGAAGTCGAAACTCGCACCTCGTTCTTTGCCATTGCGCCCTTGGCCGCGGGTTTCCTGGGCATTGTTCGACCTCTCCGGATATCGCAAACAACCGAATCTCGGTATCTCGGTCGATTGATCTATCACACGGGCGAATACCGCTGGAGGCGCGGGCCTTTTGACGCATTCTCCGGGCGGCTCAGGCGAGGTCGACCGCCTGGGGTGCGGGGTCCGCGAACGGGGCGAGGGCGACGCGGTTCCGGCCGGCGGCCTGGGCCTCGAGCAGCGCACGGTCGGCGATCTCCACGATGTCGTCGAGCTCGGCCGCGTACGCGGTCGAGGCCACCCCGAACGTCACGGTGAACGACGGGAACCGCCCGGGCGCCAGCGCGAGCGCCAACCGTTCGCGCACCCGTTCGAGGACTTCGACCGCGACGTCGGGGCCGCAGTCGGGCAGAACCACGATGAAATCCTCGTCGCCGTTACGGGCCGCGATGTCGTTCGGGCGCACCGAGTCGCGCAGCACCCGCGCGAACAGGCGCAGGGTCTGGTCCCCGGCTTCGCGACCGTGCATGTCGTTCAGTTCCTTGAAGTGGTCGAGGCTTCCGTACGCGAGCGTGTACGGGATCCCTTCCGCGCGGAGGTCGCGCACTCGGGTCTCGAGACTGTGCCGGTTGAGCAGGCCGGTCAACGAGTCGATACGAACCTCTGTGTCCGAAGCCGCGAACGCCCGCAGCATCCCGATGCGTTCGGTGGCGCGCCGTGCGCTGAACTGCAGCGACGCGACGTCGGCGTCGGTGGGGAGGATCCGGTCGGGGCCGACGGCGTGCATCACACCGACTGTCAGCCCGGCGATGCTCAAGGGGAAGCACTCCGCGGAACAGGGCCCGGACCGCGCTCCTTCAGATACGGGCACGCGTCGAGCGCTCCGCTGCTCGGGAAGACCTGGGTCTGCCCGCTGGTGGCCGCGGGACAGTCGATGGGCGAGACGACGCCGCACCCGTCGAAGTCCCCGGCGTTGCTGAGCGCGCGCCGGAAGTGGGCTCGGCTCGAGTCGGCGATCAGCAGCTCCACGTTCAACCGGGGCGTGGAGTCGTGGAGCGACTCTCCGAGGATGTCGTAGACGGCGGATTCGCTCGCGGTCATGTCCATTGCCCGCTGCAGCCGGACCTCGTACCGCGCCGCTGGGCGTCGCGCTGTCGCCCGCGCTCGCGCCGCCCGGCGCGCACACCGAAGATCAGTCCCGCCGCGAGGACCAGGAGAAGGTCGTAGGCAGCCGCGACCACGAACGCGGTCGCGCGGTGCGGAGATGGTCCAACGAGTTGCGCACGTCGGCGCCCGTGACGTTCTTCGACAGGTTGTCGTCCAAGTCGGTCGTGACCGTCCAGAGGTTGGTGATCGACGCCCGCTCGGCCGCCACGATCCGGGTTTGGGTCGCCGTCGACACGACCTCCCCCGCCGCGATCGGAGTCAGCCTCGTGTTCGCGTCGTTGAATTGCGTCAGCGCCGTGTCGAGCTTCTCGGCATCGGGTGCCAGGCCGATGCGACGCAGGCTCCGCGCCAGGCTCGCTTCGCCGTCGATGATCGTCTGGACGATCACGGCGCCCTGTGCCAACTCGCTCGCGGTCGGTGCCCGGCCCGGTGTCAGCCGGTCGAGGTTGGTCTCGATGAACGCCTGGAAGTCGAAGACGTTCGTGCGCAGGTCGACAACTTGTTGCTGTACCGACAGGCCGTCGCTCGACACGCGCTCCAGGTCGCCGCGCGCCCGCGTGAGGATGCCGAGGATCACGAACGCGGCGAGCGCGATCGTGACGAGCGAAACGGCGCCGGTGGCGAATACCCAGTGCCGGGTGTGATCGACCTCCTGCCAGCTCTCGTCGACGCGGTGGTCGTCATCGAAGGAACCGGGTCCGGTCCCGATCGGCGGAGAGCCGCGCGACTTCTTCTCGAGCGCGGGCCGCTCCGGGTCGTCGAGCGGGGGTGTGGACATAGGGTCGTTTGAATGTGCGCCCGCTCCGTCACCTCTTCGTGACGCCGACGCGACGAGGCGCACGACTGCGTCCCCTAGGTTGACGATGTGCACGACCTCGAGGAGTTCGCCCGGATTGCCCGCGCCGACCACGGCCTCTGCGTGGTGACCACCGTGCGCGACGACGCGACGGTGCAGGCGTCGGTCGTCAACGCGGGCATCGTCGATCACCCGGTGTCGCAGGCTTGTGTCGTCGGTCTCGTCGCCGTCGGCGGCTCGCGCAAGCTCGAGAACCTCCGCCGGCGGCCGCGCGCGACGCTCGTCGCGAAGTCGGGATGGCAATGGGTCGCGGTCGAAGGCGTGGCGGACTTGTTCGGGCCGGACGATCCGCGGCCCGGCCACGACGCCGAGAGCCTGCGGCTCGTGTTGCGCGCGGTGTTCGTGGCCGCGGGCGGAACGCACGACGACTGGGACGAGTACGACCGGGTGATGGAGCGCGAGCGCCGCACCGCGGTGTTCGTGGATCCGAAGCGGATCTACGGCAACGCCTGAACGCGGCGGTTCGGGTTCAGCTCCGTACGGCGTCGTCGGTCGCGGTCGAGGAATCCCTGGCGGATCCCGATCTTGGTGACCTCGTGTTGCAGACGGGCGTTGAGGTCCATCGCCTCGCGGCATGGGAACGTCGACCGGCCCGAACCGCGCTGACGCGCGCGTACACGTCGACGCTCGCGCCCTCGCCGGCGACGACCACCTCGACGCGGGAAGGCAGCCGCGGCCGCGCGGCCGATCTCGTCGACCGCGTCGTCGGTACGGAACGGGCCGTGGTGGGTCAACACGAGGCGGCCGGCCCCGGCCGCGACCGCGAGCTCGATCGCGTCGACGACGGTCGTGTGCCCGTAGCAGTCGGCGAGCCCCTGCTCGCCGGCGACGAACGGCGCGCCGTGCACCAGCACGTCGACCCCGTCCGCGAGTTGCAGGGCCGCGGCCCGGCTGCCCTCGTTCGCGTCGGGGCCGTGCGGACCGTGATCCGGGAGGTACGCCATCGAGCGCACGCCGTCGGAGACGCGGTAGCCGAACGTGCGCCCGCCCTTGTGTGGGATGTCGCGCGCGGTGACCTCGAAGCCGTCGATCGTGTGCGTGCCGGCGCCGAGCCCGGCGAAGCCCCAGGTTCCCTGCAGACCTTCGGGCCCGATCGGGAAGTGCGGCGGCGCCATGGCCTGCCGCAGCACCGCCTGCGCCTCGCCCTGCGCGGGCATCATCAGCGTGACGTGCGCGTCGTCGCGATCCGCGGCCCGGAAGAAGGGGAGACCCTGCACGTGATCCCAGTGCAGATGGGTGAGCAGGATCGTGCCCGCGAACGCCGTGCCGTCGAAGTACGCGTCGAGGTTGAGGAGGCCGGTGCCCGCGTCGAGCAGCAGCGCCGGCCGCGAGTCGTGATCGCGCAGGACTGCGACGCACGACGTGTGCCCGCCGGTGCGGTCGAACGGCGGGCCGCTCACGGGGGTCGACCCGCGTACGCCCGCGAACAGCAGTCTCACGAGCCGCGCAGCTCCTCGCGCCGGTGACCGAGCGACACCTCGGCCAGCGCGTCGAGGTCGAGCTGGTCCGACCCGCGCGGCCGCGACGCGTACCTTCGTGACGGCCCGCAGGGTCGCCGTGCGCGTACCGCCTTCGAGGATCGCGCGCTCGCCTACGATCGCGCCCGGCCCGAGCTCCGCCAACGGCTCGCCGTCGACCTCCATGACGAGCACGCCGTCGAGGAGCAGGTACACGTCGTCGCCCGCCTCGCCCTGCTCGGTGAGCAGCGCGCCCTCCTTCAACGACTCGACGGTCGGCTTCTGGCCGCCGCGCATGATCTTGGTGGCGAGATCCCGTTCGAGCGCGGTCTCGACCGCGGTGACGAAGGTCCGGGAGTTCTCGTTTCCCCACGGCGAGTGCTTGCCGAACGCCTTGCGGTACCACTGCTTGAAGTCGGCGAGCCCAGCTTTGGCTGCGAGCGTGCCGTGGTCGTCGTACACCCAGTGACGCGGGAAGACACTCGCGCCGCGCATCTCGTACTCGGAGGTGCCGTCGGGCCGGAACGTCAGCGCGAGGGTCGTCCACACGAGCGGCGCGCGTAGTTGCACGTACGGTGGGTGGTTCACTCGGCGCGGGGCCGGAAGCGCGGTGCGCCCACCTACCGTCTGAACGAACTGCACGGTGCCGTCGACCCACTCGGGCTCGGCCCGGAGGTCGGGCATGGCCGGGGCGGCGAACGTCGCGGCCCGGGCCGCGACGCGGACGGTCGTCGCACCCATGTGCCCGGCACTGTCGGGCGCGTACCCGGCGTCGACGATGACGCCGTCGTCGATCTCCACCCACGCCGCGAGCCGGTTGGCGAACCGGAACCGGTCGGCGCGCCGCAGTTCCTCGAGGTCGTCGACACGGTCGGGCGGTGGCTCGTCGTAGTGGGCGACGCCCGTCTCGAACATGGTCCGATTCAGTCCGGTGACCGCCTCGGACGGGATCCACGACAACGACGTGACGGACGACTCGACTCGCATGACCGGCTCCTCGTTTCCGCGGGATCGACTGCCGCGAGCAACGTAACGAGCTGCGGCTCGCGGCAACATGGGGCCGCCCGGTGTCACGGCGGGGGTGCCAGCACACCTCGAACGCGGTGGCGCCCCACCTTGTCGGCGCGGGACGCGTCGGCTCGAATAGGGGCCGTGAGCGATCCGACCATCACCGTGTTCCTCGCCGACGACTCGCTGCTCGTCCGCGAAGGCGTGCGGGCGTTGCTCAACCTGCAGCCGGATCTCGAGGTCATCGGGGTCGCCGAGGATTTCGACGGGGTCCTGAAGGGCACGGAGGTGACGGAGCCGAACGTGCTCGTCACCGACATCCGCATGCCGCCGAGCTTCCAGAACGAGGGCATCGAGGCCGCCCGGCTCGTGCGGCTGCGCAACCCGGGCATCGGCGTGGTCGTGCTCTCGCAGTTCGACGAGCCCGAGTACGCGATCGCCCTCCTGAGCGACGGCGCGGCCGGCTACGCGTACCTCCTGAAGGATCGCGTCGGCGACGGTGACCAACTCGTCCGGGCGGTGCGCGAAGTGGCGACCGGCGGGAGCATGCTCGACCCCTCGATCGTCGAGGCGATGGTCTCGCCCGTGCGGGCCGACGGCGAGCTCTCCGACGACGAGGACCAGTTGTTGCAGTGGATCGCCGAGGGACGGCCGGTCAAGGCGATCGCGGCGTCGGCCGGGATCCCGTCGGAGGCCGTGAACGACGCGATCGAGTCGCTGTTCCTGAAGCTGGCGAAGGAGGCGAGCGCGGGGCGCGAGAGCGCGTTGCGGCGCCTGCGGCTGTTGCAGAAGGCCATCGTCGACCGCGAAGAGCAGGGCGAGTCGTTGAGCCGGCTGTTGCCGGGCGGGCTCGCGGAGAAGCTGCGCCGCGACGGGCGCAACATCGGCGAGACGGAGCGACTCGACGTCACCGTGTTGATGTCGGACGTCCGCGGCTATTCGGCCATCGCCGAGCACACCGACCCGACCGTCCTGGCCGGGCAATTGAACGAGCACCGGGCCGCGATGAACCGGGCGGTGCTCGACCACGGCGGCACCGTGATGCAGTACGTCGGCGACGCGGTCATGGCCGTGTTCGGCGCTCCGTACCCGCAACCCGACCACGCCGACCGCAGCGCTCGAAGCGGCCGTCATGATGCACGCCAACCAGCGCCGGCTCGACGACGCGCTGGTCGGAGCGTTCACTGCAGCCGTTCGGGCTGGGCATCGGCTTGTCGACGGGGGAGGTCGCGGCCGCGTTGCTCGGTTCCGAGGAACGGATCGAGTACACGCTCGTCGGCGACACGGTGAACCTCGCGCAGCGATTGCAGGACTGGGCCCGACCGGCGGGGACGACGGTACTGTCCGACGCCACGGTCACGAGCCTCACCAAGCCGCCGCCACTCGTCCGGCTCGCGGAGGACAAGGTCAAAGGAAGGGAGACTCCGGTGCTCGCCTTCATGTTGCCGGGTCAGGAGACCGCTGCGGCGGCGAGCGGAGGAACATCACGATGATCGGTCAGCATGTGTGCCGCGTCCACGGAGTTCGCAAGACCTTTGAAGCCGAGCTGGCGCCGGTGCGCGCCGTGCGCGGCGTCGACCTCGACGTCGTCGCCGGGGAGTTCCTCGCGATCATGGGCCCGTCCGGGTGCGGCAAGTCGACCCTGTTGAACCTGATCGTGGGGCTCGAAGTCGCCGACGAAGGCGAGATCACGATCGCCGACGACGTGATCACGAACAAGAGCGAGGACGAGCTCGCGCGGATGCGGCGCCGTCACATCGGCGTCGTGTTCCAGTTCTTCAACCTGCTCGAAGGCATGAGCGTGCTCGAGAACGTCGTGCTTCCCGCGGTCATCGCAGGCACGAAGCGCAAGCCGGCCGAGACCCGCGCCCGCGACCTGCTCGACCTGCTCGGGCTGGGCGACAAGGCGAAGGAGGCGCCCGGCCTGCTCTCGGGCGGGCAGCGGCAGCGGTTGGCGATCGCCCGCGCGCTCGCCAACGAGCCCACACTGCTGCTCGCCGACGAACCGACCGGTGCGCTCGACAGTGAGGGCGGCCACGAGGTGCTCGAGCTGTTCAAGCGCCTGCACTCCGACGGGCAGACCATCATCATGGTCACGCACAACGAAGAGGTCGCCGCGGCTGCCGATCGCATCGTGCGGATGCGCGACGGCCGGGTCGAGTCGACGGACGCGGCCGCGCTCGCCGCGCAGGCCTGAGCGGAGCCTTCTCGCAATGATCGGCGTGGCGATCACCGTGGTCTGGGTCGTCGTCGCCGGCGCAATCCTCGTCCGCGGGCGCGAGGGCGCGCGCTCGCGCATCTCCCGGACGGCCGTGGCCGTGCTCACCGGCGGCGCGCTCGCGGCCGGAATCGGCCTGCACGACACCGTCTCGGCGGGGCTGATCGCGGTCGCGTTGCCGGTCGCGTTCGTCACCGGGCTCGTCGTGTACCGCATGCAGTACCGCTCGTCGACGGCTGTCGAGCGGGCGCGGCTGCAATGGGTCGTGTGGGGCTTCGTCGTGTTCGTCGCGGTTTCGGGCGCGGCGTGGTTGCTCGACACCCTGCTCGATTGGCCCGGGTACGTGGCCGACGTCGCGGCCTGCGCGTCGCTGATGTTGCCGCTCGCGCTCGCGCTGGGTTCCGTCGAGTCGATCGCGGGCCGTGTCGACCAGATGTTGGTGGGGTCGATCGAGGCGGGCGGCATCGTCCTGATGATCGGCGTCGTGTACCTGCTCGTCGTGCTCGGGTTCGGCGATGCGCCCGACCGTGCGCAGCGACGCGTGCTCGGGCTGTCGATGATCGCGGCGGGGATTGCCTCGCTCGCGTACCTGCCGGTGCGCGCCCGGCTCATCGATTTCGCGAACCGGCGGGTCTACGGTCAGCGGCGCGCCCCGGACGAGGCGCTGCAGACGTTCGGGGCGCGCATGTCGCGCGCCATCGCCCTCGACGAGCTCATGCTGCAGTTGGCCGAGTCGCTTCACCGTTCGATGCGGCTCGTCGCGGCGGAGGTCTGGACCGGCACCGACGGTCTTCTCGAGCGCGCGGCCGCGGTGCCCGATCGCGGCCCGATCCGGATCCGGCTCACGGCCGAGGAGGTACCGGTCGTCGCGCGTTCGCACGTGTCGGGGAACGCGTGGATGCAGGTGTGGCTCCCCGGCGTCCTGTCCGAGCACGACGGCCGCATCGTGCGGGTCGCGCCCATGGCACACTCCGGCGAACTGCTCGGGCTGCTCGTGTGCGCGCGGGCCGAGGGCGACACCGCGTTCACCGACGAGGAGGAGCGCGTGCTCACCGAGCTCGCGCGCCAGGTCGGGCTCGGCCTGCACAACTCACGGCTCGACACCGCGCTGCAGGCCTCGCTCGACGACCTGCGTGTCGCCAACGACCAACTGAGCGCGTCGCGCTCCCGCATCGTGGCGGCCGCCGACCAGTCGCGCCGCAAGATCGAACGCGACCTCCACGACGGCGCGCAGCAGCATCTCGTCGCGCTGGCGGTCAAGCTCGGTCTCGCCCGGCAGATGCTCGACGCCGACCCGGCCGCGGTCGCGACGCTGCTCGAGGAGCTGCGCGGCGACGCGCAGGCGACGCTCACGGAGCTGCGCGAGCTCGCGCACGGCATCTACCCACCGTTGCTCATGGACCGCGGGCTCCCCGAGGCGTTGCGCGCGGCCGCCAACCGTGCGGTCCTGCCCACGGAGGTCGTGGCCGAGGTCGGCCGCTACGAGCCGGAGGTCGAGGCGGCGGTGTACTTCTGCTGCCTCGAAGCGATGCAGAACGCGGGAAAGTACGCGGGCGAGGGCTCCCGGATCACGGTCGCCGTCTCGGCGTCCGAGGACGAGTTGCGCTTCGAGGTCGCCGACGACGGCGCCGGCTTCGACGCGACCGAACGCGGCGCGCACCGGCCACGGCTTCGTCAACATGGCCGACCGGCTCGGTGCGATCGGCGGCTCCCTCGACGTCGAGAGCGCGCCGGGGAGCGGCACGCGGATCCGGGGCCGCATCGCCCGGCGCGAGCACGTGCGCGAGCGGGAGCCGCAGGCCGCGTCGGAGCGCGGCGTCGAGGTCCGCCAGGGTTCGTCGTGAGTGGTCAGCGGTGGCGCCGTAGCGCGAGTCGCGCCGCGTGCCAACCGCACATGCCGTGCACGCCCCCGCCCGGCGGCGTCGACGACGAGCATAGGTAGAGCCCGCGCACCGGGGTCGCCCACGGATGGGGTGACAGGCGCGGGCGGCCGAAGAACTGGCGCAGGTCGGCGACGCCACCGTTGATGTCGCCGCCGACGTAGTTGGCGTCGTGCGCCTCCATCGCGGCCGGGTCCATCGTGTGTCGCTCGAGCACACGGTCGCGGAAGCCGGGCGCGAAGCGTTCGATCTGCATCTCGATCGAGGTGCTCATGTCGACGGTGGAGCCGTTCGGCACATGGCAGTACGCCCACGCGGTGTGTTTGCCCTCGGGGGCGCGGGTCGGGTCGAAGAGGCTCTGCTGCGCGAGCAGCGTGAAGGGCCGATCCGGATGACGCCCGCGCTGCACGTCGTGCTCGGCCGCGGTGACCTCGGCCGCGGTGCCGCCGAGATGCACGGTGGCAGCGCGCGCAACCGCGGCGTTGGCCCACGGGATCGGGCCGTCGAGTGCGTAGTCGACCTTGAAGACGCCCGCCCCGTAACGGAAACGGGCGAGGGTACGCCGGTAGCGCGCGGGGAGCCGGCCGTCGTCGAGCGCGAGCACCTGCCGCGGCGTGAGATCGAGCAACGTGGCGCGGGTGGCGGGCAGATCGCGCAGCGAGGTGACGCGGTGGTCGCATTCGATCGCCCCGCCGTTCGCCACGATGAGCTTCGTGAGCGCGGCCGCGATCGGCGCTCGAGCCACCCTTGGCCATCGGCCAGCCCACGTGGTGCGCGAGCACGCCGAGGAAGATGCCGAAGCCGGCGGTGACCGGCGCGTCGAGGGAGAGGATCGAGTGGCCCGCGAGCCCGCTGAACAACGCGGCCGCGCCCTCGGTCTCGAACCGGCGGCCGACGCTGGTCGCAGGACGGATGCCGAGCGCGCCGTAGTGCGCCATCAACACGGGATGGCGGGGCGGGATGTCGAGCGGCGACATCAAGCCGTCGATCAGCGCGTCGCCCGAGGCGACGAGCGGCCCGAAGAGCCGGCGGTACGCGGCGGCGTCTGCGCCGAACCCGGCCACGGTCGCGTCGAGGCCGCGTTCGAGGAACGCGGCGCGGCCGCCGTCGAGCGGATGCGCGAGCGGCGCATCGGGATGGATCCACTCGAGCCCGTTGTCGGCGAGCGGGAGGGATCGCATCGCGGGCGAAGCGAGGGCGAGCGGATGGATCGCCGAGCACACGTCGTGCACATAGCCCGGCAGTGTGAGGGCTTCGGAGCGGGTGCCGCCGCCGGGTGCCGCGCCCGCTTCGAGCACGAGGACGCGCCATCCGGCCGCGCCGAGGGTCGCGGCCGCGACGAGTCCGTTCGGTCCGGCGCCGACGACGACGGCATCGAACTCGCGGTCGGGCGTCAGTCGCGGTGCCGTTGCCACAGCTCTCGGACGAGTGCGGGGCCGAAGTCCTCTTTGTGCACGTACGTGATCGCGCCGCAGTCGCGCGCGTCGGCGGGCAGGTCGGCCTCGGAGTAGGTCGAGAGGAGGATCACCGCGACCGAGGGGTGGGAGGCGAGGATCCGGCGCGTCGCCTCGATGCCGTTGATGCCGGGCAGGTTGATGTCCATGAGCACCAGGTCGGGGACCAGCTGGTCGGCGATCGTCACCGCGGCCTCGCCGGACTCGGCTTCTGCCGCGACCTCGAAGCCGGCGGTGAGCCCGATCACCGTGCGCGCGACGGCCCGGAACGGCAGCTGGTCGTCGACGATGAGCACGGACACCGTCTTGGTCGTCCCGTCGGTGGCATTCATCTCGTCTTCGATGATCGCGCCTCCCGGTCGGATGACCCAGGGTGGAGCCCCGATGCCGTGGTGGTGCTAGCCACCCTGCCCGGCCAGGAACAGCAGGACCGCCTTGACCCGACGGTGCGTGTCGGGCTCCTCGCTCAGCCCGAGCTTGGAGAACAGGGCATTGATGTGCTTTTCGACCGCGCGCTCCGACAGGAAGAGCGCGGCCGCGATCCCCGCGTTGTTGCGGCCCTGCGCCATCTCCTCGAGCACCTCGCGCTCGCGCGGCGTGAGCCGGTCGATGGGCGAGGCCGACGTCTTCAGGCGCGACTGCACCAGCGTCTCGACAACGAGCGGGTCGATGACGCTCCCGCCGCGTGCGACCTCTTCGATCGCGTGGACGATCTGGGTGGCATCGGAGACGCGCTCCTTCAACAGGTACCCGCGGCGGTCGGAGCCTTCTTCGAACAGCGCAATCGCGTACGCCGGCTCCGCGTACTGGCTGAGCACGACGACGCCGACGTTCGGGTGCGAGGTGCGCAACGCCATCGCGGCGCGGATGCCTTCGTCGGTCCCGGTCGGGGGCATACGGATGTCGGTGAGCACGACGTCGGGCTCGTCCGCGGCCGCGGACCGCGAGCAGCTCGTCGTAGCTACTGCAGGCGCCGATCACTTCCATGTCGGGACACACGTTCAGCAGCTTCACGACACCTTCTCGCACGAGGAGGTTGTCCTCGGCCACCAAGACCCGCAGCACCATCGGGCCCAAGCTATCCGCCTCGGGTCGGGTCGCCGGGCGCCGTGATCTCGGGCAACGCGAGCCACTCCGCCCCCGTGAGATCACGACCGACCAGGCGGACCTGCTCGAACGGGCCTCGACGATCCAGCGCGGGACGAACGTATTCAGCGTCGTGGCGAGCGGGCCGCCGCGGTCTTGGTCGACGACCCACCACGAGATGTCGGCGTCGGCCCCGGCGCGTTCGGGCGGATCGATGTGGATGCAACCGAGGAGGTGCGACTCGTCGCCGTCGAACGTCGCGTCGTTGAACGACGCGTGCGCGCGGGTTTCGCGTTCGTGCCGGGCGAGGTCGGCCCGGTCCTGTTCGTACGTCATCGTTCCGGCCATCCCTACGCCGGTCCGCAGCTCGCCCAGAGCGAGGCGCGCGAGCCCATGACGGCGAGGTAGTCGACGTCGACGTCGACGTCGATCTCGCGTTTCGGGCGGAGGTGGTGACCGGTCGGCTGGTCGACACGGTCCGGATGGACGAACCCCCGCGGAAGCCAAGGTTGTGCCGGTTCGTCCATCGGAGCTCCTCGCGACCGTCGTCGTGCGCGAACATCCACGTCGATCCCGAAAGTCTTCCCCGAGTGGTCCGGAGTCGCGATGACGCCCATGCCCGCCGATGCCGAGCGGCCCGAATTCTCCGCGGCGGAGCTGCTGCGGTGGCAGGAGGCGGGGTGCAAGCTCGGGAGCTCGCCGTCGCCGTTCTACGCGGCGCTGTTCGGTCGATTCGCGCACGATTGCGAGCAGGGGAGCCCGCCGATCGCGGCATTGCTCGCGCGCGCGCCGATGACGATCAACGCCGCGTCGCCGCTGCGGTTGATGGGCGGGGTGCAGCGCTCGGTGTGGGCCGGTGACCTCCCGGGCCTGGACGCCGCGTGGCCGGCGCCGGAGCGGCCCCGCGGCGACGTCGACACCGCGTACTCCTTGCTGCGCGTGCTCTTCGAGTCGCCGTCGCCGGCCGTCCTCGACGCGCTGTCCCACGATCCGCAGACCAACGAGGTCGGCCGCAGTGCTGCGCTCGCGCTCGGTCTCGCCGCGGTGGGCCGGCGCACCGGCCTGCCGATACGCCTCTTCGAGATCGGGAGCAGCGCGGGCCTCAACCTGCGGATCGACTCGTACTTCTGCGACGGCGGCGCGAGCGCGTGGGGCCCACCCGGCGCCGCGCTGCGGTTCGGCGTCGACTCCTATACGGGGGTCGCCGATCTCGCTGGTGCGACGCCGATCGTCGAACGGCGCGGTTGCGACATCCATCCGATCGACGCCACCGATCCGGAGGGTGCGGCGAGGTTGATGTCGTACGTCTGGCCCGACCAGTTCGCGCGCCTCGACCGGCTCCGGCGCGCGCTCGAGATCGCGCGCGACCTTCCCGTCACGATCGACACGGAATCTGCCGACGTCTGGGTCGACCGCCACGTCGTGACCGAACCGGGAACCGCGACCGTGCTCATGCACTCGGTGATGTGGCAGTACATGCCGGACGATGTGCAGCAGCGCATTCTCGCGATGTTGCGCGAGCGTGGTGCGCAGGCGACCGACGACGCGCCGCTGGCGCTGGTCGCGATGGAGCCCGGCCCCGCCGCGGTCACCATGGATCTCTCGCTGACGGTCTGGCCCAGTGGCGAACGGCGAGTGCTGGCGCACTGCGGCGGCCACGGACCGCCGATCGAACCGGTGCCGTGATTGCTGACGAGCGCGGACTCGCGATCCGGCGAGTCGGCGCTCCTGGCCCCCACGGGACGAAGCTCTGTGTCGCGCCGGCGGCCGGGGAGCCGAAGCGGCCGGGGTGGCGGACGAGACGTGTCATCTCTGCGGCGAGACCTTTGCGCGACCGGGCGCGACGGATCGCAAGGAAACAGAACGGGTCGATCTCGACGGCGTTCCGCGTTGTGCACGACTGCAACATCGACGATTTGGCTGACGGCTCGGCGGTATCCGACCGCTTTGCCGCGCGCGACATTTGCGAATGACCCGCCCTGCGCGAAGGGTCACCTCGAGACGGACTCCTCGAGCGCGAGCGCTTGCGAGGTTTGTGATCCGCTCCGTGTGCTGTCGTCGGTGTCGACCGGTCATGGGTCGGCACCTTCGTCCCATCGGCGCGGGTGTAGCCCTGGATGCGAATGAACTTCTTGCCTTTGGCTGTCTCGGCCATCTCGGTTCCCTCTCGATAGCGGACACTTCGCCGGAGTATTTCGAGTAGAGGCTACGACGGCGTCGTGCACCCATCAGGTCAAGTCGTGACCGACTCGGTGATGACGAACCGCGCTCATCGGCCGAGCGGCAGACGGGGTGTGGCTGCGTCCGATCGAGTTCGTGGGACCAAGTGCTCTTGTTCTGCGCCGTGGCGGCGAGTAGGCACCGGAGCAAGCCGGCGACATCGGGGAGTTTGACCGACGTCATCGGGCATCACCGTCACCGGGAGGGCCCCATGGACGAATCGAGCACCAGTTCCGAAGGGAACGATGATCTCCTCAGTCGCTTGAACGTCATGTTGGAACGCATGACGGAGGCTTCGGAGAACCAGGTTCGGCTCCTCGACGAGCGAATCAGAGAACTGCGTGATCGTGGCGAGGTCACGACTGAGCGCCTGATCAAAGCGATCGAGCACGGACTGCTCGCGCAAATTGAGAGCCTGCGCGAAGAGATCGAGCAGTTGCGGCGCCGGATCGGTGAGATCCTCCCTGGCGCCCAACGCAAGAAGGGTTCGAAAACGAAGAGGCCGGCCAAGAAGAAGGTGGCGAAGAAGACCGAGCGCAAGGCTCCCGTCAGGGCTGCAAAGAAGAAGTCGACGAATGCGGTCGCCAAGAAGCCGGCAAAGAAGGCTGCTCGAAAGCACTGAACCGACGGACCCCACCAGCGCACCGATCCCCAGCGGTGATGATCGGCGTGATGATCGAGCACACGTAGCAAGATCTCGGCAGCTCGCCGATTCATCGTGCGGATCGCGATCGTTCCGTTCAGCACCGGCACCGTTTCGTCGAGAGCGGGTGACCGGGATCGAACCGGCATGGCCAGCTTGGAAGGCTGGGGCTCTGCCATTGAGCTACACCCGCGAGACTCCACAGCCTAGGCGGCGCCGGCCGCCGGTCCGAATACCCGCGCGCCGGTGATCGATCTCGTGGCCCCGATCATCGAGCGGGTGCGTTCGTAGCCGGTGGCGCTCGGGCCGAGCGCGTATACTCAAGAGCGTGAGGGGACCGGTCTCGTGACCGGTCCCCTCGCCCATCGCGGTCAGTCGGCCGGCCCGAGGTCGGGCTCGACCGCCTGGATCTCGGCGATGTAGCCCTGGCCCCTGACCGTGTGGATGCGCAGGCCGACCGGAGCGACGCGCGCCGCAACGCCTTGATCCGCGGTGTCGACCGACCGGTCGTTCGGGGTCCCGTCGGGCCAGCCCGGTCTTCTCGAGCCGCGCCCGCGAGATCACGCGTCCCGGGTGCGCGATGAACGCCGCGGTCAAGCGCGCTTCGATCGGTGACAGCGCGGCCCAGCGCTTCCCGCGCCACAGGAGACCGCGGTCGCCGAAATCGGGACGGTCGAGGCTCGCGCGACTGCGCAACTCGACGATGAGTGCCTGAATGTCGCGTTCGTGCGCGGGCAATCGCACCCACGCGGACAGCGTCGTCGGACGGGGCGGGCGGCTCGGCTTCGGCCGCGACCAGGAACAGCCGGGGGTGTGCGGGCGCGCGGCCAGTTCGACCGCGCGCGCGATCCTCGGGCCAGTGCGCGAGGACGACGCCGTCGACCTCGGACAGCGCGTCGACGCCTGCTCGAACGGAGCATCGAGAAGCTCCACGTTGCATACCTCCACCTCGGCCGGGTCGATGCCGGCGGCCGACTCAGTGAGCGCGGGGAGGAGGTGGGGAGGGGGTCCGCGCCGCCGGACGTGGAATTGCTCGACCCGGCGCCGCGCGGTGCGCCGCCGGCCGGAGGTCATGCCGTGGATCGCGGCCGCGGCCAGGGATGCCGCGAACCGACGAACAGCCCGGCGGCGACGAGGCGGTGCGACCGGTTCGGGTTCGTCGTTGCGGGCGCGACCGTGGGCTCGCGGACCATGTACGAGGAGTGCTCCCGCGGCAGGGCCGGCGCCGACGCGTCGGGCGCGAGCGTGGGCCGAGCGCGGCGACGAGCAGCAGCGCGCCGACGAGCAGCGCGGCGTCGCGATGCGAGGCGCTCGCGCCGAGCGCGCCTGCCATCCATCAGCGTCAATCCTACGAAGCACGACCCGCCGGCAGGGTGGCGATCGTGTGGCGGCTGTGGCACGTCTTGGTGACCGCTCTCTGTTGGCGGTGGCCGGCCTCGGCGGC
>CAWFFF010000004.1:0-657500 GCA_963814995.1 uncultured Actinomycetes bacterium
GCGGACGATCCGCTCCCGGCTGACAGTGAGCGGCGGGCGTTCGCGCTCGCCCGTCGATGCGCACTCGCGTCCGCGCTCAGTGAGCGGGTAACCGTGACAGATCGCGGGAACAGCGTCGTCGCGGACGCCGTCATTCCGGTGGCAACGGTCCCCGCGCTCGTCGCCACTCAGCGTCTGAAAGCGTGCCCGGAGCTGGTCACCCGGCGTCTGTCACCTCGGCGCGGGTGACGACCCGGCCCGTGCGGCCGGCGCGCTCGACCATCTCACAGACGCGCAGCGTCTCGAGATTGGCGCGGCCGCTGATCTCGGTGCCGACCCGGTCCGTCACCGCGCGATGGAGCGCGTCGAGCACGCCGTGCTCGCCGCTCGCGGGCACGCCGGGCGGCGCCGGCACTTCGATCGGCGCCGCGTTCCAGCCGAAGGGCGCGTCGTCGGGCGCCAGCGCTTCGGCCCACCACCAACGGTCGTCACGCCGGCGCAGGGCGCCGCGCTCGGTGTGGACCACCCAGTGCAGCTCCGACGCGCGGTCTGACATTGCTCAGCAGGTAGGAGCACGTCGCGCCGGACTCGAACGTGAGCAACACCTGGATCGCGGCGTCGTCCCGGTAGCGCGACCACGGTGCCGAGAACGTGCGCGCACTCGCCGACACGACCGGGCCGAGACAGAGCTGCAGATCGTCGGCGTGATGGCAGCCCTGGTCCCAGAACATGGCGAAGGGATAGTTCTGTTGCCGCGGTGCGGGACGGTACTTGTGCATCGCGATGTCGACGATGCCCGCGGCGCCGTACTCGCCGGTCGCGAGCGCGGCCTGAAGGGTCATCGTCGCCGCGGTGTATCTGTAGTTCTGCGCGACGACGAGCTCGACACCGGCCGCCTCGGCGCCGGCGGCGAGCGCGCACGCCTCCGTCCAGTTGTTGGAGAGGCATTTCTCCACGAGCACGTCCTTGCCTGCGGCGAAGGCGGTCAGCAGGTCACGCGCGTGCAGCTCGACCGGGGTGCACACGACCACCACGTCGCACTCGACGGCCGCGAGCGCGGAGGCGAGATCGGCGAACGCCGCGTCGGGCGAGAGCCGGGCCGGCGCCAGTACCTCGGCCGTGGTGGCAGGGTCGCGCGTCACGATCGCGACCGGTTCGAAGCGATCGTCGGCCGCCATGAGCTGGAGCGGCCAGGCACCGCGACCGCGGGCGCCGACGTGTACGGTGCGCAGCGGCGCGGGGGCGTTCGTCATGCCGGGTATTCGAGCAGGACGCCGAGCCAGTGGCCGGGGTCGTCGCGCAGGCCCTCGTACGCGCGTTGCGCGTCGCCGAACGGCAAGCGGTGCGTCACCAACGGATCGACGCGCACACGCTCGGACGCGAGCAGGTACTCGAGGAAGCGGTCGTAGCGGGCCCGTTGCTCCCGGTTCCGGCGCCACTCGTGGGTGCCGATCACCTGGACGCCGCGGTGATGGATGTCGAAGTAGGGGTCGATCTCGATCGTCTCGCGCGGGCTCGACAGGATCACGAGCCGGCCGTCGGGTTCGACCGCGTCGAAGCCTTCGCGCAGCGCCGCCGCGAGGCCGACCGCCTCGACGACGTACGGCGCCGTCGCTCCGTCGCGTAGCCGTTGCGCGTCGATGCCGCACCGTCGGGCCCACTCGACGCGTTCGGGGGAACGGTCGACGGCGAGCACCGGGTGGGCGCCGGCTTCGCGGCAGAGTTGGGCCGCGAGGTTGCCGACGAGCCCGAGCCCGATGACGAGCGCGCCCGCGCCGAACTGCACCGGGGCCAGCAGCTGCGGAGTGAGCGCGATGCCGAGCAGCTTGAGGAAGACCGCGCGTTCGTCGGGAAGGTCGCCGACCGGGATCAGCATCGACGCGGGCTGGCGCGTCGCGGTGCTGTGGTTCGCCTGGTGCACGACCCGCGTGCCCGGCGCCAGGTGCTCGACCTTCGAGCCGACGGCCTCGACGACACCGACGTTGCAGTAGCCGGGGTAGTACGGGTAGCGGGCCCAGTGGCCCTCGACCTCGAAGCCCGGATGCGTTCGGCAGAACATCGCGAGCTCGGTCCCGGGGGAGATCAGCCCGAGGCGGTTCCGGACGAGTACCTCTTGCGGGCCGAGCTCGGTCGGCAGCTCGTAGGACGAGACCTCACACGTGTGCGGGGCGCGGAAGACGAGCGACTCGACGTGCATGCGGGGAAACGTACCAACCGCATCACGGACCGCGTCCGGCCTGCAGCGAGACCCAGCATGTTGTCGGCGGGTTGAGTATCTCTTGAGAACCCGACGGTCTCGCTCACGTCGCCGGTCGTGGAGCCCGAAGAAGGTTCCGCAACCGACACAAGGAGGAGAGGCGGATGAACATTTCTTCGATCGGCGGCGCGTCCGGCATGACGGGCGTCACCGGCGCGAACCAAGACGACTTTCGTACCCGTATGCAGCAGGCGATGGCACCCGTCGCGCAGTTGTTCGGAATGAGCAGCGACGACTTGATGAGTGCGGTCAAGGCGAGCGGCGGCAGTCTCGCCGACTACGCGGCGTCGAAAGGTATTTCGAGTACCGACCTGACCGCGGCGATCAAGCAGGGGCTGCAGTCGAACGCGCCGAACGGAATGCAGCTTTCCGATTCGCAGCTCACGAACATGGCGCAGCGGATCGAGAATCACAAGCCGGGCGATCGTCCGCAAGGGCCGCCGCCGGCCGGCAGTGCGGGTGGCGTGAGCGCGACCAACACGAACTCGACGATCAAGACGGAGCTGGAGAAGCTCATCGCCGACCTCAAGACGTCGGAGTCTCAGACCGATTCGTCGACGACCTCGACCACGGGAACAAACCCCGTGTCGACGAACGCGTTGCTCGATGTGCTGACCCGATTCGACCAGCAGCTCTGAGTCGATCGGCGCGTCGCACGCAGCGGCCCGGCCCGTGCGTTCCCAGCGGGTCGGGCCTCAGCCCGCCGCGCCGGCGCCGGGAATCGCGCCTGCACCGAACGAGGGGAGTCCCCCGCCACCCGGTCCGCCGCCCGCGGCCGACTCGGAGATCGAGGTCGCGGTGACGGTTCCGTCGGCGGCTTTCGTTCCCTGCACGATCACCGTGGTGCTGGGCTTGAGCTTCGCGATCGATGCCGGCTGACTTGTCGTGATCTTCGTTGTCGCGTTGGTCGCGACTTTCACGACGTTGCCTTGTGCATCCGAGACGTAGACGTTCGTTCCGTCGACGAGCTTGATCGTGCCGAACGTAGACGTCGCTCCGGTGGTTCCGCCCGCACCGGCGACGGTCGTCGAGGTTCGCGCGCCACCAAAGAGTGCGGCGATGTTCGCGGGGACGCCCGTTGGCAGCCCGCTCGACGACGTCGTCTTGGCCTGTGACCGTTCGACCAACACGCCGCCGAGGAACGCACCCCCAGCGACGACGAGCGCGAGCAAGGACCGCGTGACCGGTGTGATCGCTCGTCGTCGTCGGAGCTCGCCGACCAGTGCCGGATCGGGTTCGATATCGGTGATCGGGACGAGATCGTCGTCGGCCTCGGTTGGATTGGGCGTCGGCGGTTGGGGGGATTGGGTCGTCATCGTTTCTGCCTTGTCACTCGTCTTGCGTCACTCGTAGCGGAGTGCGTCGATGGGGCGAAGGGTCGCGGCTCGGTTGGCCGGATAGATCCCGAAGAAGAGACCGGTGAACACCGCGAACCCGAATGCGAGGAACACCGAGTACGGCTCGACAACGGGTTGTACGTTCACGATCTTGAAGTGGGTCCCGGCGATGCCGACGGCGACGCCGAGCAGTCCTCCGATTCCGGCCAGAAGTACGGCTTCGACGAGGAACTGCGTGAGGATGTGACCGTGTTGCGCGCCGATCGCCTTGCGGATGCCGATCTCCCGGGTGCGTTCGGTGACGGTGACGAGCATGATGTTCATCACGCCGATGCCGCCGACGAGCAGCGAGATACCGGCGACGGCGCCCAGCAATACCGTGAAGGTGCGATTGTTCTGCGCCTGCGTCGACAAGAGTGACGCCTGGTTGAGGACGAGGTAGTCGCTCTGGCTCGCGCCCTTGTGTTGTGCCAGGAGTATCGACGTCACTTCGCTCTGCGCGGCGCTCGTGGCGCTCGCGCTCGACGCCTGCACGGTGAGGCCGTCGACCGTGCCGCTGTTGCCGGAGAGAGTGTCGCGTACCGTCGTCAGCGGCATGACCGCGAGGTCGTCCTGGTCGGCGAAGCCGTTCGAACCCTTCGTCTTGAAGACGCCGATGATCGAGAACGTCTTCCCTCCGATCTTGATCGACCGGCCGACGACGGACGAGACGTCGGCCTGCTCGCCGAGGAGGTTCTTGACCACCGTAGGTCCGAGGACGACGACGTTCGCGCGGGCGGCGTAGTCGGCGTCGGTGAAGAACCGGCCGTATTGCACCGAGTAATTGCGGACGGACGAGAAGTTGGCGGTCGTCCCGATGGTTTGTTGCGGCGTCGTGGAGGCGCCGTCGAGCACGGTGGTCGCGTTGGTCGCGTTCACTGTCGGCACGACCTCGGTGATGTCCGGTGCATTCTGCTTGTCCTGCAGCGCCTTGACGTCGGCGTCGGTGATCGACACCTTTCGGCTCTGCGTCCCGCCGCCCCGACCGAAGCCGAACCCGCCGGCCATGACGGTCAAGGTGTTGGACCCAAGCCCCTCGAGTTGCTTTCGGCTCGCGGCCGCGGAACCGCTGCCGACGCCGACAAGGATGATCACGGACGCGACACCGATCATGATGCCGAGCGTCGTGAGCGCGGAACGCATCTTGTTCGCGACGATCCCTCGCAGCGCGATCCCGACACTCGAGAGGTTCATGCGAGTGCTCCGGCCGACATCGATCCGGGTTGCGCAAGGCGTCGATCATCGGCGATGACGGTGCCGTCCCGAAGCCGGATGACGCGCGCCGCGCGTTCGGCGACGTCATGCTCGTGGGTGATGACGATGATCGTGCGGCCCTCATCGTGCAGGACATCGAAGAGGTCGAGCATGTCGCTCGTCGATTCGCTGTCGAGTGCGCCGGTGGGTTCGTCGGCGAGAATGATCGAAGGGTTCGTGACCATCGCCCGGGCGACTGCGACGCGCTGTTGTTGCCCACCGGAGAGTTGGTTCGGCGCATGGTCCAGACGATCGGCCAACCCGACCGACTCCAACGCGCGGGACGCCCGCTCGAGGCGCTCGGCTTTCTTGACACCCGCATAGACCAACGGCAGCTCCACGTTCGCGATCGCGGTCGTCCGAGGGATGAGGTTGAAGCTCTGGAAGACGAAGCCGATCTTGCGGTTCCGCACGACACCGAGCGCGTACGCGTCGAGGCTCGCGACCGCCACACCGTCGAGGAAGTACCGACCCGCCGTCGGCACGTCGAGGCAACCGATGATGTGCATCAGCGTGCTCTTGCCGCTGCCCGACGCACCCATGATCGCGAGATACTCGCCCGAGGCAATGTCGACGCTCACGCCCCGCAGCGCATTGACCATCGTGTCGCCCTCGCCGTAAGTCTTCGTGATATCACGGAGTGCGATGACCGGAGTGGCGCTCATCCGCCGACCCCGCCGCCGAGGCCCCCGCCGCCGAGCCCGCCGCCCGGCCGTGCGCCGCCGCCCGGGAACCCTGTCGACGTTGCACTCGCCGCGCTGGACGTGACGACGACCTGATCACCCGCGCTCAGTCCGCCGGTGATCTCGACCGCGCTGTCGCCGCGCAGCCCGATCGTGATCGAGCGGGTGCTGTCCTTACCGTCGGTTCCGCGCACCGTGACGGTTGCGGTGGTCCCCGACGTGGGCACCGCCGACGTCGGAAGGGTCACCACGTTGTCGCGCTTGTCGAGGACGACGTCGACAGATGCGGTCATGCCCGGTTTGAGGCTCGCCGACTCGCTGTCGAAGCTGACCTTCGCGTAGTAGGTGACGACGTTGCTGACGACGGTCTGGTTCGTGTCGAGCGACAAGATCTTGCCGGTGAACGTCTGCCCGGTGAGTGCGTCGAGGGTGATCGTCGTCGCCTCGCCGACGCGGATCTTCGGGGCGTCGGTCTCGGTGAAGCCGACCTTGACGTCGAGGCTCGAGATGTTGGTGAGTTGGACGAACCCGGAGCTCGCCGTGCTGGTCGAACTGGTCGAACTGGTCGAACTGGTCGCGCTGGAACTTGACGCGGCGGCGTTGCTTCCGCCGGACGAGTATTGGCCGACGGTCCCCGACACCGACGCGACCGTTCCCGCAACGGGCGCGGTAAGGACGGTCTGGTCCTCGTTCTGTTGCGCCGTGATCAGTTGCTGTTGCGCCGTGGTAATCGACGCACGACTCTGCGCGATGGTCTCGGGTTTGGCGGGCTGCTGCTTCACCGCGTTGCTCGCCACCGTCGACTGATACTGCAGGTTCGCGCTGTCGAGCTGGCTCGTGGCGTTGTCAATTGCCTGCTGATCCTGCAGCTCGCCCGACGTCAGGCCCTGCTGGGCGCTCGTCAGTGTGTTCTGGGCCGTCGTGAGGCCCGACTCCGCCTGCGTTTCCGTCGTCTGGGCCGTCTGCACGTTCGTCGCAAACGAGATGAGGTTCACGATCTGGGAACAGTCGACGCCGTCAGCCGTGTGGTAGCCGGGCGTGGCACTGTGGACTCCGCACGTCACCTGGTCGAGCTTGTACCGCGTGACGCGCGCGTCGGCGTTCTCGCCCGACGATGCGTTCGGGTCGTAGCTCGACTGCAGTGTCGACATCGATGATTCAGTCCGTTCGAGCGCGGTCTTCGCCGAGAAGAGGGTTGTCTGGGCCGCGTCGAGCTGGGTCTGGGCCTGGTCGATCTGCTGCAGATACTTCGTGACGTTCGCGGTCGCCGACTGCTGCGCGTGGGTCACGCCCAGCTGCGCGCTCGCGACCGATTGTGCGGCGGACGCGAGCCCGGCTGCGTCCTGGGCCCGTTCCTCGGCCGTTTCACCCCGCTCCAGTCCGGCGAGCTGCGCTTGCGCGGACGTGAGTGAAGCCTGCGCGGACACGAGCGCGGTGGCCTGTTGGGTGTCGTCGATCTGGGCCAGCTGCTGACCGGCCGTGACGTGATCGCCGACCTTCACGAAGATCGCGGTGACTTTGCCGGTCTGTTGAAACGACACGGCGACGTCGGTCGGTGCTTCGACGTTGCCGGTCGCCGTCACGCTCGAGAGCACCACGGCACGCTTGGCCGTCACGATCGTCTCGCGGCTCGCCGTCGTCGTGGCGCCCGAACCGATGTTCGCGTACGCGCCGACACCGATCGCCGCGGCCACGACGACCAGGGATCCGTTGATCAGAAGGTGTTTACGCATGGGAAAGGCGTCTCGCTGTCAGCTGGAGGGAACAGAGGTGGTGGTGGTGCTGGGCCGGCTCGGAAGCAGCGCGGCGCACGTCTTGTTCGCGGCGGCGAACGCGGCCGAGTTCCGGTCGAAGGTCGCGGGCGTGGATCCCTTCGCCGGGGTGACCGTGACGCCGTGATCACCGAGGCACGACGTGTAGGCCTGGAACGCCTGAGTGTTCTGGCCACCGCCGGGGAATCCGCCGCCGGTACCGCCACACGCCTTGAATGCGTCTTGCAGCTTCTGTTGGTCGACGCCCGCGGGCAGCGAACCCGGGGTGCCTCCAGGCGGGAACGAGCCAGGTGTCTCGCCCGTCGGGGGGCCGCCGTTGCCCAAGCCCGCGGGCAGCGTTACTCCGTGTTGTTTCAAGCAGTCGCTCAACGCGGTCTGGCTCGTCGAGCCCTTCACGGTCGTTGTGGTCGAGCCCGAGCCGGCGGAACCGGACGAGGATCCGCCGCCGCATGCGGCGAGGGCCAGGGGCGCGCTCAGCACGAGAACGCCGTACCGAAGGAGTCGTAGCTGCATCGACCCAGGAGGCCAGCCGAACCTGGGATCTGCTTCGAGCTGAGTTGAGCCCCGCTTGTGAACTGGAAGCGGGTCAGGCCGGAGGCCGCGCCGGAAGTTCGACGACGAAGTGCGCACCCCGGAGTCGGTCTTCCGTGCAGTCGATGCGCGCGGTGCCTCCGTGAGCAGCCGCGACCGCGGTAACGATCGCGAGCCCGAGGCCGCTGCCGCCACGCGGGCCGTCGTGCGCGCCGGCTCCCCGCCAGAATCGATCGAACACGCGCGCTCGCGCATTGTCGTCGAGTCCCGCGCCGTCGTCGACCACGTCGATCCGGACCCCGGTTGGTGTCGCCCCGACCCGGACCTCGACCGCAGCGCCGTTCCCGGCGTGGTCGCGCGCGTTGGCCAGGAGGTTCGCGAGCACCTGTCGCAAACTGGTTTCGTCGCCGACGACCCGTACCGGGCGCGATGCGACCAGCGCGATCGGACGGTCCGGCTCCACCGCGCGCGCGTCGTTGACGGCGTCGCCGGCCAGCGCGGTCACGTCGACGTCGGCGAGCTCCAGAGGTCGGCCCTCGTCGAGGCGGGCCAACGACAGCAGGTTGTCGACCAACACCCCCATGCGCGCGGCTTCCTGTTCGATTCGCGCGACCGCACGATCGCTTTCGTCCGCTCCCGGCAACGCGCCGGCGCGCAAGAGCTCGGCGTAGCCGCGAATCGAGGTGAGCGGGGTACGTAGCTCGTGTGACGCGTCCGAGATGAACTCGCGCAAGGTTTGCTCCGACGTGGCGCGAGCGTCGAAGGCGGAGTTCAGCGCGTTGCCCAACCGTGCCACCTCGTAGCCGCCGCGGATATCGACCCGCCGCTCGACGTCGCCCGACGCGACTGCGTCAGCGGTGTCCGCGATATGCACGAGGGGCCGGAGTCCAACCCGGACGAGCCACAACGCGAGCGTGCCCGCGACAATGATCAACACGGTCGAGGCGATCGCCTCGATCCAGTACAACCGCGTCAGGGTGGCTTCGATGTCCCGCAGCGGACTGATGACGACCGCCACGTCGGTGCTGCCGGGGATGGGTTCGGCGAGGCCTCGGTAGCTGCCGGATTTGCTCGACACGTCGAATCGGGCCGTGCGGCCATGGCGGGCGGTGTTCAAGGGGCCTTGCGGGAGCACCGCGAACGCGTCGCTCGTCGACGAGAATGGCCCCAACACCGTCTTCACGACGTGGCTGCTGCGGTCGACGCGTGCCGCTTGGACGTCGGGTGTGTCGCCGCGTGGGACTCGCGGCCCGATGCCCGCAGGGAACCCGGCGTTCGGTACGCCTGCCCCGAGGAGTTGCGTGGCGAAGCCGCCGGCCTGATCGAGGCGTTCGTCGACCCGATTGAGCAGGTATGAACGCAGGAGAGTGGCCGTCGCAATGTCGGACGCGACGAGCCCAACAGCCATCAGCGTCAACACCACGACGACCAGACGCAGTCTGAGGCTCACGTTCAGCCGTCGGCCGGGTTGCGGAGCACGTAGCCGACGCCCCGCATCGTGTGGATCATCGCCGGTCCGAGGCAGTCGAGCTTCTTCCGGAGGTACGAGATGTAGGTCTCCACGACGGTCGACTCTCCGCCGAAGTCGTACTGCCACACGTGCTCGAGGATCTGCTGCTTCGAGACAACTCGGCCCGCGTTCATCATGAGGAACTCGAGCACATTGAATTCCGTGCGAGACATCTCGATGCGCTGCGCGGCGCGGTGAACGCTCCGGCCTTCCTGGTCCAAGGTCAGGTCGCCGACCGCGATGCGACGAGGCCACCGGTCGGCCGAAGACACGCGTCGCAGGATCGCCTCGATGCGCGCGAGCAACTCGTCGAGGCTGAACGGTTTCGTGATGTAGTCGTCCGCGCCGAGGTGCAGGCCATGGACGCGTTCGCCGGGTGCATCGCGCGCGGTCAGGAACACGACCGGCGTGTTCACCCCGTCGCGTCGTAGTCGCTGAACGACGTCGAGCCCGTCGATGCCGGGCATCGAGATGTCGAGGACGACGAGATCGGGGGTGCTCGCGGCGACCTTGTCGAGGGCCTCGCGGCCGTCGCCGGCAGTGTCGACCTCGAAGCCGACGAAGCGCAGGCCGACCGCGACCAGATCGGTGATGTACGGGTCGTCGTCGACGACGAGGATGCGCACTCCCTGTGGATCGATCGTCAACCGCATGAGTGCATCATGGGTATCCAAGCCTCGCGACGACTTGAGTGAAACTTGAGAGTCAGTTGTGAATGTCGGATCGGCTGACGGACTTCCGAGCTCCACAAGTCGTTGACAAGCGTTTCCCAGGGTACGTCGCGGGTTCAGCGGCTCGCCGCCCCCGGGCGTGGTTCACCCAAGGTCGCAGCTCGGTGTTCCAACCGCGGTTGCGCCGTCGATATCCAGGTGGGGCTTCAGGATGCCCGCGCGTTCCTTCGCGTCTTCTTGTTCTCGAGCATGGTGCGGTCGGCGGTGTTGATGAGTGCCGCGGCCTCGGGGGCGGTCGTTCGGGTGTCGGTAGCGCCGATACTCGCCTTGCACTGCACGGCGATGCCGTTGCCGAGGTCGATCGGAGGGTCGAGTGCGGCGGCGATCCGTTGGGTGAGCTGGTGGGTGGCGTTACCGGAGCCTTCGTAGACGACGACGAACTCGTCACCGCCGTAGCGGGCGACGACATCGGCATCGCGTACGGCGGCCTGCAGTCGGGTTGCCGTGGCGCGCAGGACGGCGTCACCGGCCTCGTGGCCGTAGCTGTCGTTGACGGACTTGAAGTTGTCGAGATCGAGAAACGCGACGGTGACCGTGTTGTCGGTGCGGTCGGCGCGCCGGAGGGCGCGGTGGAGGAGTTCGTCGAGGAGTCGTCGGTTGGCGAGCCCGGTGAGTGGGTCCCGTGTGGCCTGTTCTGCGAGTTGGGCTTGCAGCGTGCGGATTTCGGTGACGTCGCGACCGACGCCCTGTATCCCGTCTGCTGTCTCGACGACGCGCACTTCGAACACGGCATTGGTCCCGTCCGCTCGTCGGACGGTCGTGTCGAAACGGGGCGGGAGGGCGCGGCCGGCCGCTGCGTCGGCCAGCATCGCCCGAGAATCGGGACCGAGTACGCCGGCGAGGATACTGAAGTCGGCTTCGACGGTCGCGGCGGGAATGCCGGTCAGCGCTTCGGCCGACGGGCTCAGGTAGTCGACATGCAGCTCCGGTTCGCGTGAGAGATGAATGACGATGTCGGGCGATCGGTCTGCGAGCTCACGGAATCGGATCTCGCTCAGTGCCAGCGTCTGGCGCAGTGCCTCGTTGGCGCGCATCGATTCGTGCAAGCGTTCGACCGAGTGGCGCAGCGAGTCGCCGATCCGGCCGGGCACGGGCGTCCTCAACGCGGCGTTGTCGAGGTCGCCGGATGCGAGGGCCAACGCGCTCGCGTCGAGTGCCGAGAGGTTGGCGACGACCTCGTTGAACGCGGCGGTCACCATTGCGACCTCGTACGGTCCGTCCGGGTCGATGGCGTCGTCGTCGATCATCCCGGAGCTGACCTTCGTGGCGCGCGCGGCCAGACGACCCAGTGGTCTCACGATTCGACGCGCAGTCACGATCGCGACGGCCGCGCTGAAGGCGGCGATGAGGCCCAGCACGAGGAGATAGAGATCGAGCGTGCGTTGAGCGCCCGCTTCGAGTCGGTGCGCAATGGGAGCGATTTCGGCCGCCGTCGCGCGGACCACTTGTCCGAGGTTGGCAACGAAGAGCAGACCGGCGCCAAACGGCCGGGCCAGCTCAGAGAGGTCGATGCTCGTGGACGGACGTGAGGTCGTGGCGATGAGTGTGTGAACGAACTTCTGGAAGGTCTGCGCTGCGTTGTCGGTGACGATGAGACGTTGTTGCGTCGCCGCGGCCTGCCCGCGGAGTTCGACTCTCAGCTGTGCTGCCGCTCGCGCATAAAGGGCGTTCGCAGCCGCGAGGTCGGTAAGGGCAGTGGCTTTGTCGGGAACGCCGGGAATCTCGAGCGCGGCTGCCGCGATCGTTAGGTCCGCGCCGGCAATCGAACGCGTCCACGCTGTCGGTCAAGCCGGCGACGGCGCGCCGGAGCTCCGCTGAGCTCGCCGCGCCGAGCGACCCTTCGGCGAGCTGCGCCAGATCGGCGCTCCACGATGATTTCGCGACGGCGATGCTGCTCACGAAGAAGGCGCGCACTTCGCGCTCACTCGCGAGATTCGCATCGATGCGCGGGCGCAGCGCAACCAACTGGGCCGCCTTCTCACCCAGAATCGTGTCGCCGCCGTTGGCGAGCGCGGCGTCGACCTCGCGGCGACCGGTCCGCAACTCCGTCGCGATGTCATAGCCGATGATCTTGCTGGCCTCGGTGGTCGAGAAATTTCGACGCAAACGCGACGGCAGACGACTCGGATCCGGACCGCTCGTCGACGAGCCCCGCGTACAGCCCCAGAGTCTGCTCCACCTTCCGTACCCGGGTGACGACGCCTGCCAGAGCGCTCGAGTCCCGGTAGCGTTGGAGGACACCCACCAGGCCCAGCACGCTGAGCGCAACGATCGGAACCATGACCGCCGCAAGCAGGCGAGGTCCGATTCGCGACCATGCGCGGCCTGCCCCGGGTATCGAGCGGCGAGCATCGCGCGTGTTCTTGCGGCGGCGAGCTCGATGCCGCGCGTCTGGCGCGACGGGGCTCATGGCGAGACGTTCGCGGTCTCGTGGCGAACGCTCGCGCGGGCGACTGTTTCCGGTTTGTCAACGGGTGCTGCGAGGTGGCGAAGGAGGTCCGCGGTCTCTGCGGGAGGCGTCGGTTTGGCGAACAGGTAGCCCTGGATGTAGTCGCATTGGAGTTCTTGGAGGGCCACGCGTTGGTCGGGTCGTTCGACGCCTTCAGCGACCGTCTTTATCGAGAGGCTCTTGGCGACGTCGATGACGCTTTGCACGAGTGCCCTCCCGACGTCGTTGAGCGTCAGCTGGTCGATGAAGGACTTGTCGATCTTGACGATGTCGATCGGCAGCGTCGCCAAACGATTCATTGATGAGTAGCCCGTGCCATAGTCGTCGAGCGCGATCCGGAGTCCGAGGTCCTTGAGGCGCTGCAGCTGAGCGACGCCGACGTCGAAGTCGCCCATGAGGGTGCCCTCGGTGATCTCGAGCACGAGCGCGCGGGGAGGAAGACCAGACTCGTCGAGTGCCCGCGCAACGCTGCCAACGAGGCCGGGTTCGGCGAGTTGGCGGGGTGAGAGGTTGACGCTGATGTAGAAGCCGTCGTCGACGGTCCCCACTTGGCGCCATGCCTGGGTCTGACGGCACGCCTCGTTCAGGATCCAATCGCCGATCGGGACGATCAGACCAGTCGATTCGGCCTCGCTGATGAACTCAACCGGAAACACGAGTCCGCGACGGGGATGGTTCCAACGGATCAACGCTTCGGCGCCGGCGGGCGTCGCGTCGCCGACGGTGACGATGGCCTGGTAGAAGACCTCGAGTTCGCCGCGGGTTTGGGCATCGCGAAGATCCGTGACCACGCCGAGGTGGCGCATGGCTTCGTCTTGCATATCCGGGCGAGCCAGCTCGAAGCGTCCCTTTCCGTGCTGCTTGGCCAGGTACATCGCCAGATCTGCGTCGCGGAGCAAGTCTCCCGACGGCAGCCGGCGACGGTTGCGCGACCGCGATGCCGATGCTGACGCTCACGGTCACGTCGGTGTCGGCAATGTGAAATGGCGACGCGAGCTGACTGGCAATCCTTCTCGCGATGTTCTCTGCGGTTCGCGGCATGACACCGGAGCCGAGGAGCACCGCGAACTCGTCGCCACCGAGCCGGGCGATGGTGTCGCCCGCGCGGGTCACCAACGCGAGCCGTCCGGCCAGGTCGGCGAGCAGCTGATCGCCAGCGGCATGACCGAGCGCGTCGTTCACGGCCTTGAAGTCGTCGATGTCCATCAGCAGGACGGCAATCGGACTCCTTCCACGTTCGGCCTGACGCAAGGTGAGGTCGAGGCGGTCGAGGAACAACGTCCGATTCGCGAGCCCGGTCAATGGGTCGTGCAGTCCCTGGTAGGCGAGGTCCTTCTCGGCCTGCATGCGGTCGGTGATGTCCAGCACCGTCCCGATGACGGTCGGCCGTGTCCCGTCAGCCTCCGGAAGCGACTCCGCCCGGACGTGGACCCAGCGAACGGAGCCCGCCCGGCGCCAGCAACCGATGTACGAGATCCACCCTCGTACCCGCCTCGACACCGGCCTGCATCGCCGTACCGAGCGCCTGCCGATCGTCGGGATGTACCGCGTCCAGGACCGCCCCCATTGCGAGATGCGAAACCACGGGGATCCGAAGAATCCGACACAGCTCCGCGGACGGGTAGACCACCAGGCTCGCCGTGTCTTGTTCGAAACTGCCCACCCCTGCGACCCGCTGTGCCTCTTCCAGGCGCGTGCGTTCCCTCTCCGCCGTTGCTTCGGCGCGCTTGCGTTGTTCGATGTCCTGCATGTTCAGCACGACTCCCCGCACCGCGGGGTCCTCGAGCAGGTTCGTCGCGTGCACTTCGACCCATCCGAAGCTCCGATCGCGACGCCGCAACCGAAGCTCCACCGTCACCGATCGACCGTCGGTGGCGCGCCGCGCCCGTTCGAGGAACGATGTCGCCAGGACCGCATCATCAGGATGCACGAACTCATGGAGCGCGATGCTGATCGGCATGCCGAGGATGTCCTCTCGCGACCAGCCGATGACATGCTCGAGCTCCGGTGAGGCATCGGAGACCGTTCCGTCGTCAGTCGAGTACCGCGAACCCGTCGCTCGAGTGCATCGCGAGCCTACGGAAGTATTGACCGGAACGCCTCGAGCGCGACTTGGGCACTCTCGGCTTGACGATGGAGCCGGAGCCCCCGCAACGAAACCAGCGCGAACGTACAGATCGAGGCGGTCATGAACGACACCCGGTCCAGCTCGCCGCTGACGTCATAGGCGATGACGACGACGGCGGGGATCGCAAGCACCGCGGCGGAAGCGACAAGAAGCCGTCGCGAATCGACCGGTCGATCCGCGCCCGTCGTCCCGGCGGGCGGAACCCGAACCGACGGATGCAATGCGGCCAGCGCGATCAAGGCGTACCCCAGCGGCCAGCTCGCATCGAGGATCGACCAAGATGTGAACGAGTTCGTCTGCTGAAGGATCGCGAAGCCGAGGTCACCCGCAGACACGACGGCAATCCCCAGCGCGAGGAAGACATGCGACATGGTGGGATGCGGTCTGAGCAACAGTTGCGCGAGCAGAACGAGCAGCGCCGCGTCCATCACCGGATAGGACACGAGGATCACGCGGGCTGCAAGCGAGACGTCTGCTCGTCCCAAGGCCGGTACGATCACAAGAGTCCACGATGCGTACACCGCGGCCACGCCGATGACCGCCATATCGAGGACGCTGTCGGCGTTCCGCTGGCGGATCGCGTCCCTCACCAGCCGTAGGACGCCGAGGAGGAGCGTCCCGTACCCCGCGAGATAGAACACGTCGGCGGGTGACACGGTCGGTGGCGATGCGTACGTCCCGAACACGAGATCGCCGGTGACCCAGAGAGCGATGGTCAGTGCGATCAGCACCCACGGCCACAACGGCTTCGGCCGTCGGCGCCATATGGCGAGGACCAAGACCGCGACGGTCGCCCACATAGCCACGTTGTAGAGGTTGAAGAAGCGGCCGCTTCCGAGACGCGTTCGGCCGAACCGCCACCAGCAATGCCAGCGTCAGCGGTATCCCACCGAGTACGATCCAACGACGTCGCACCACAGGGTCTGATCGACCGCGCCGCCCCTGCGAAAGAGGGGCCATTCGACCCGCTCCCGGCCCTCGAGTGGGTGGCGAACGTCAGCAGTTCCAGAGCGACTCGGATGGTCCGCCGGGGCACGGCAGCGTGACGTGATCGTCACCGCTGAAATACATCAGGGCGATCGCATCCCTACCGACCACCGACGAGTATCACGGCCGCCGCGTAAACATCTGACAGACCGTCGCCGAATTATCGTTCTGGCGACTGCTGACGGTCGATCGACCGGGTACGGCGGCGAGGAACCATGGGTCTGAGCCATCGCGCGTTTTTCGCGCGTTCGCTGTTTGTCGCCGTCGTCCGTCGCCGTTCGACTCAGCGGTCGGACCCGCCAAAACAGTTCGTAGTGGTTCGCCGCCGTTCACCTCGGGCGTACTTGCAAGCAGGTGGTCGGCGGTCCTCGCAACAGCGACGACGGCACAAGCAAGTGGGGACTGGCCGGGCTCGTCAAGCGTGCGGCAATGGACTACGCCCGCCAAGGCATCCGAGTCAATGCCATTGCCCCAGGCCCCACACGCTCCGAGATGTTCGACGCCTGGATGCCCGACGACAACGCCCGGGCCGGCATGGCAGACAGCTTCCCGATGAACTACATCGCCCATCCCGACGACATGGCGCGTGCTGCGCTCTTCCTACCGTCCGAGGAGTCTCGCTGGACAACCGGCTGCGTGTTTCCTTGCGAAGGCGGAGCAAGCGTCGCTTAGCACCGCGACTCGACCTTGAAGTCGCGCCAATGCAGCACCGAGGCAGAAGTGAATTCCGGACGAGAAGGTGAGGATCCCTGTCGGCCGCCGTGCGATATCGAAGCGGTCGCCGTCGCGGATCAGCGTCGCATTCTCGACGAGGCGGCTGGGCAGGTCTGGATGGGGGCTGTCCAGTGCGTGGGTTCGTGCACATGCCGGCCTGTCGAGAATCGCGCCGGTGGGGGCGTTTCGGGCCGTGCCGACGCGCGAGAATTTCATACATCTCGACTCCGTTGCTGCCGAAGTGAATTGGGTGCCGAATCATGCAGTGTCCGCGGACAGTCAACAGCTCAGCTGTGTCTTGGTGCGCAATGACGCAGCGTTGATCGTCGCCGCAGAAGGCGCGGTCCGCGAGGTGTTGGGTTGGACCGCGGCGGAGTTGATCGGCCTGGCTTCGACATCGCTGATCCATCCCGAGGATCAGGCGAGCGCGGTCGCGGCGTGGTTCGAAATGCTCGGCGAACCGGGCGCGACGAAGACGTGGCGGGGGCGCTATCGCTCTGGCGACGGGATCTGGCAATGGATCGAGGCGACGAACACGAATCTGCTCGACGACCCCAACGATCCGAGAGTTCTGAGCTCGATTGTTCGGGTGACCGTCGATCAGGTCAGCATCGCCGAGGAACTTCGCGCTCGAAAGCAACTGCTGAGTCAACTCTCCGACGCACTCCCGGTAGGGCTGTTCCAGCTCGATGTTGGTCGCCGCGTCACGTTCACGAACGATCGGCTCCACACGATCATCGACGCGGCCCCCGCCGCGACAGCCGACGCACAGTTCGCGTCCATAACGAGCGACGACCGCGACCGGTTCGACGCCGCACTGTCGGCCGTCTTGTCGGATCAGCCGGTCGACGATCTCGAGATCCATTTCGTCGTCTCGCCGTCTGACGGGACCATCGCGGCCACTCGGGTTTGCCTCGTCAGCTTGCGATCGCTGACGGACGACACTGGTGGCGTCAGCGGTGCGATCGGTTGCCTCAGCGACGTGACCGACAGTGTCCGGTTGCGACGCGAGTTGGAGCTTCGAGCGAGCGTCGACGCGCTCACCGGATGCCTGAACCGCGAGGCGACCTTGGAACTCCTTGATCTCCACCTGCGGGGCCGCGCCGACATGGTTGAAGGCGTCGCAGTTGCGTACGTCGATCTCGACAATTTCAAACAGGTGAACGACGGCTACGGACACGCCACCGGGGACGCAATCCTCGTGGCGGCGGTGGAACGGATGCAGGCCGTACTTCGCAGCGACGACCGAGTCGGTCGGGTCGGTGGAGACGAGTTCTTGGTCGTGTGCCCGCACGTTGCGAGCGAAGCAACCGCCGCTGATCTCGCGCAACGCATCCGCGACACACTGCACGCCACAGTCATGATCGGGACCGTCGGTGTCGAGCTGCGTGCCAGCGTCGGCCTTGCCTGGACCAACCGCGCCAGTTCCGCTGACGCACTCATCGCTACCGCCGATCAGGCGATGTACTGCACGAAATCAGCGCGTTCCAGGGCGCGCGCGAGCTGACGAGCCAACCGGCGGACAGCGCGAGGGACCGAGTGGCTCGCCGAACCCTCGACGTGATCGCTCAACTCGCTGCCGCGCGTGCGTGACTCTGGAGTTGACGATCGCGCTCATCCGCAATCCGCGTCGGATGCGTGATGGTCCCGTCACGGCGCCCGACCCGGTGAGATCGACGCTGATCGGCCCGTCAGCGGCGCGGATCAGGGAGTTCCGTCACTCGGCTGGTTTCGTCGCCGGCGCCGGCGCGTCCAGCCGCCCGCCCGCCTCCGTATCCAGCCGGGTTGCGCGTTTTCTCCTTCGGCCTGCGCTTCGCTGACGCGGAGCACGTCGAGCCGTGTGCAAAGGCCGACCAGGCGACCGTCGGCGACGACGGGGAGTTGGCGGACGTCTTCGTGCACCATGCGTTCGAGGGCTCGGAGCAAGGATTGGTCCGGTCGGGCGACGACGAGCTCGCGGCTGGCGATCGAGAGGACGGGATCCGTCGCCGGTACCCGGTGGAGCAGAACGTCTCGTTCGGTGAGGATCGCAACGCACTTCCCGTCGGCGTCGACGACGGGAAGTGCGTGGTGCTGATCGTTCCGGAACCGCGCGAGCGCTTCGCCGACGGTTGCGGTGGTGTCGATGGTGACGATGTCGGTGCTCATCACGTCGGCGACGAGTTGGGTGCGCAGCACGTCCGCGTGCAGGTCGGTGGAGACCCGGAGCCCGCGGCGGGTGAGCTTGCGCGTCATCAACGAGTCGTGCATCAGCGACTTCGCCACGACGTCGGCCAGGACGGTGGCGAGCATGAGGGGGAGGATCAGTGTGTAGTCGCGGGTGAGTTCGAAGCCGAGCACGATCGACGTGAACGGAGCGTCGGCGGCGGCGCCGAACGTCGCGACCATGGCGACGAGCGCGAATGCCGCAGGGTCGAGATGCGCGCCGGGTGCGACGTGCGCGAGCCCGCTGCCGAGGAGGCTGCCGGCGGCGGCGCCCATGAGCAGGAGTGGCGCGAGCGAGCTCCCCGAGTTGCCCGAGCCGATCGCGATCCACCATACGACCAACTTCGCGACGAGGACGACGCCGAGCGTTCCGAGCGCGAGTCGGTTGTGCAGCGTGTCGTTGATCACGTCGTAGCCCGGGCCGAGTACGCGAGGTACTGCGAGTCCCACCACGGCGAAGGCGACCGCGCCGATGATCGGTTGCCACAATCGGGGAACGGGTGAATGTTCGAAGAGGTCCTCCACGCGATACACGACGACGGTGATCACGACGCCCAAGAGTCCAACTGCCAGACCGAGGACTGCGTAGAAGGGGAGTTCGCCGGCGCCGCCGTAGTGCACGTCGGGAACCGAGAAGAACGGTCCCGGACCGAACAAGCTCGTGTGCACCGCGTCCGCGACGACTGACGCGACCACCAGCGGCACGAACGCGCGCGTCGAGAACTCGAAGAGCAACAACTCGATCGCGAGCAACACCGCGCCAACGGGTGTGCCGAAGATCGCCGCCATACCGGCGGCTGAACCGGCGGCGAGGAGGATCTTGCGCTCCGCGGGTGAGACACGCACGGCCTGACCGAGCAGCGAGCCCAACGCACCGCCGGTCACGATGATCGGGCCCTCCGCACCGAAGGGAGCGCCGCTCCCGATCGCGAACGCGGTCGCGACCGGTTTCGCGACCGCAGCCTGTATCGAGATCCGGCTCTGCTGACGCAGCACGGCGTCCATCGTCTCGGGAATGCCGTGGCCGCGCACCATGGGTTCCCACCGAGCGAGGAGTGCGACGATCAACCCGGCTCCCGCGGCGATCGCGATCAGGCTCCAACCGGGATGCGCATCGGCCAGCGTCGGGAATTGGGTACTCGCCTTGTGCGTCAACGTCAGGCTCAACATCAGCGCGCTCACGCGCAGGAACGCCCAGCCGATCACACCGCCCGCGAAACCGATCCCGGCCGACAACACGCTCAGCACCACCAGGCGAGCCGGTGGCGTACGATCCAGTCGCAACCATCCGCGACAGTCTGCCGCAGCGGGTCGTGGAGGAACCCGACGCGGGGAACCCGGCGCGTCAGCTCATGTCGCCGATGCGGCGAGCTCGTTTGGTTCGCCGGCGAATACAACTTCGCCTCGGCGGAGTACGTAGACGGTGTCGGCAAGGCGCAAGGCATCGTGAAGGTATTGCTCGACCATGATGATCGTGCGGTCCGATTGTGCGAGGCCGGCGATGATGTCGGCGAGGCGTGACACGACCGTTGGGGAGAGTCCGCGGCTGACTTCGTCGAGCAGGATGGCGGGGCCGGGCCGGAGCACGGCGTGCGAGAGCGCCAGCATCTGCCGCTCGCCGCCGGAGAGTGTTGCGCCAGACTGGTCGAGCAGCGGCTCGAGTTCGGGGAACGCGGTCAGGGCTGGGTCGAACGGTCTTCCGGCGGCGAAGACTTCGAGGTTGTGGCGTACCGAGAGGGTTCCGAACACGTTGTTGTCGGCGGGAACCAGCGTCATTCCTTTGACGGCTCGCTGGTAGGAGTTGAGCTTGCTGATATCGGTGTCGTTCCATCGCATCGAGCCCGATGTGAGGGGGACGATGCCGGCCAGCATGCGCAAGAGGGTCGACTTTCCCGATCCGTTGCGCCCGAGGACGGCCACGGTCGACCCCGCGGGGAACGACAAGCTCACGCCGTGGAGTACCTCGATTGGTCCGTAGCCCGCGTGAGCGTCGTCGATTCGGATTCCCGCCGTCATGTCGGGACGCCGAGCACGACGGCACGGACATCGGGCCGTCCGATCACATCCGCAGGGGGACCGGACGCGACGATCCGGCCGGCAGCCATGACGTAGACGAAGTCGGCGGCTTGTCGAACAAGGTCGAGATCGTGCTCGACGAGAAGGAGCGCGAGCCCGCGCTCGGCGACGCGATGCAAGAGCTGGTGGAGTTCCTCGGTTTCGGTGTCGTCGAGACCACTCGCCGGTTCATCGAGCAGCAGTGCCACCGGTTGCGTGCACAAGGCGCGGGCGAGCTCGACCTGCCGCAACGTGCCCGTTGGTAGGCGGCCGGCGGGCAAGTGACGCAGGGAGCGGAGCCCGACATCGGCAAGTGTGCGCTCGACGATCGTGTCGGTCGACAGGTTGTCGCGATCGGGCAGGCCGACGAGGCCGCGCAGGTTGCCGTTGCGGCGACGGTTCTCGGCGCCGACACGGAGGTTCTCTTCCACGGTCAAGCTGGTGAAGACCGTCGACTGCTGAAACGTCCTCGCCAGACCGAGTCGGGCGCGCGCGTCGCTGGTGAGACGCGTGATGTCGTGTCCGTTCAGTAGTACGTGTCCGTGGTCCGGTCGCTCCGCGCCGGCGACTGCGTTGAAGAGCGTTGTCTTGCCGGCCCCGTTGGGTCCGATGATGATCGTGACCCGTCCCGCGTCGGCCGAGATGTCGGCGTGGTCGACGACCGTGCGCCCGTCGTAAGCCCGAACGAGCTCGCGGGTTTGGAGCAATGCGGTGGTCCCGGGTCGCGCGTGGAAGTCATCGCCGGAGCCGTTCGGCGAGTGCGAGGCCGGCAGGGGAGAGTCGAATGGGCGGGACTTCGGTGTCGGTGACGGTGCGGGAACGAACCAATGAGGATGTCGCGTGTCGGACCCAATAGAGAACTCCGCCGGGGATCCGGCCCAGCATCACGGCCGCGACGCCGATCACGATGGTCGAGATGCCGGGCCGGACAGTGGCATCAAGCGTTACCAATATCGCGGCGCCCAGCACGGCTCCGGTCGCGCCGTCGACGCCGAAGACGACGACGGTCGCGAACCAGAGCAGGCTTTGCACCGGGTCGAATGATCCCGCGTCGAACGCGCGGGCGGACGATGCCAGCAGCGCACCTCCGAGCCCGGCGATCAGCGCGCTCGTCGCGAACAGGAAGACCTTCAGTCTCGTCACGTCGACACCGACCGCGCGGGCGCCGGCTTCGTTGTCGCGCATGGCGAGCAGCGCTCTTCCCAGACGGCCCCGATGGAGGTTGTGCACCAAGAGGAGCGCACCGCCCAGGCACACGAGTTCGAAGACGTAGAAGTTGTGGTCATTGAGGAACAGATGGGGCGGGCCCGACACGACGCCGCTGACGAAGCTGGGTTGCCGGAACACGAACCGACTCACCATCTCACCGACCGCGAACGTCGTGAGGGCGAGGAACAGCCCGCGCCGGCGGATGGCAGGCCAACCGGTGAGGAGCCCGACCGGAACGACGAGGAGGGCCCCGATCGGGAAGGCCATGAGGTCGCCGACATGAGGCAACGACGAGAGCGCCCCGCCCGCGAGCTGCGCGGTCAGTAGCGCACCGAGACCGGCAAACCCTGCCGTCCCGAAGGAGATCTGGCCGCCGTAGCCGCTCAACACGACGATCGAGACCAAGATGATGGCGAGCGCCGGAACTTGTTGAGCCGTGCGCAGCGAGCTGTTCGAGAGTACGAGTGGGACCGCGAGCAACACGAGCGCGGGGATCCACCATCCTCTCGGCGTCCAGTGCGCGCGACGAACAGCCAGCCTGCCGGTGGACCCGGCGTCGGCCGAGGAGCCGGCGAAACTGCGAATTGTCGAGCAGCGCGACCAGCAGGACGACGACGAAGAGGTTGGAGGTGAGAGCCTGCAGCAAGACGCCGCGTCGACCCGGCGAGGTGGAAGCGGGTGAGTTCGCTTTGCGCGATGCCGATGGCCAGAGCCGCCCCGATCGCGATGCCGGGGTGGGCCAACCGAGCGATGACTGCAACCGCCATGGTCTCGAGGACGATCAACGTCAAGGTGTACGGGTCGAGGCGGAGGCTGGGAGCCAGCAGTATCCCGCTCATCCCGGCGAGCGCCGAGCCCAGTATCCAACCGACCGCGGAGATGCGACCGGTGTCGATTCCGGAGAGCTGGGCCAGCTCCAGCGAATCGACCGCCGCGCGGACGTTGCGACCGGCGCGGGTGCGCAACGTCAGCGCGAGGACTGCCGCGACGGCGAGCACCACTGCGAGCTCGACGATGGTCTGGAAGCGCACCACCGTGTCGCCAGGGAGCGTCAAGACCCGTCCGGACACCAAGGACGGGGAATCGGTGCGAGCCTGTCCGCCCCAGATCGTGAACGCGCTGCCGACGAGAAGAACGAAGACCCCGACGGTCGCGGTGAGCGTCTCCGCCGGCGACGCGTCCCGACGCTGCAACGGGCGGAACACGCCACGATCGAGCAACAATCCCAGTAGCGGGCACACGCCAATGACGACAACAACCGCCGCGACGCCGACCGGCGCGTGCACCACTCGCACGAGCCACCACACGAGGTAGGCGCTGAACATCGCGATCGCACCGAACGCGAGATTGAACACACCGGTGAGCTGATAGGTGACGAGGAGTCCGAGGCCTGCGAGCGCTGCCACCGCACCTATCCCGATACCGGCGATGGCCAGATCGAGGATCAGCATCGCATCAGCCGGTCGGGCTCGGCGGGTCGCAGATCGGACACGCCGACAAGTGGTGCTCGGCAATGTCGGTGGCATCGACGGTCACGACGTCGGCCTTGCCGTCGGTCAATGCGCATTCGGGCCGATGGAAACGGCTTCCGCCGCCGACCTGGACAAGTGTCCCCGCACGCGCGGCCGAGGCGGTCACGTTCTGAGGCTTGGCCGCGGTCTCATCGCCTCGGGCCGGGTCGTCGCTGATCGACTCGGTGAGGAGGCGATACAGCGCGTCCACCATCGCGGCGGCCCGTTCGTCACTGCGCCGGGTCCGATCGTTGGCGACGAGCACGGCACCCGCGATGATCAGTGCCGCGCCGGGGATGGATGCCGAAGCGAGATACGGAATCTGTTGTGCGACGTTCGCGTAGCCCGACACGCCATACCAGCCCAGGAACAACAGGACCGCACCGATGACGACCGCCGCGTAGCCGACGAGATTGCGGATCTCGGGCGGTGGGGGCGGTTCGGTCGCAGCTGAGCGGGCGGGCTTGGCGACCATCGCGGTTCACGCTACCGGCGACACTGACGCCGCGCTCGGCTTCGCCGTACCCCTCGACCCTCTGTGAAGATGGTGCCGAGGAGGTCGCATGTCGCATCCACAGCTCGTGAAGCATGTCGGTCTCGTCGTATGTGCCGCGCTGACGCTGGTCGGATGCGGGTCACGCCTGTCGTCACGGTCGTTCGAGTCCACTCCCTCGTCGGTGGCGGGGCCCTCCGGCCCGACCTCGACGACGCCCGCGAACCTCGCCTCGGATGTCGGCGTGACCCCGACCGAGATTCGCGTCGGCGTGATCGCCAGCCGTACGAGCATCTTGGGGCCCGACGCGTTCTCGGGCCCCTCGTACGGCGCGCAGGCGTACTTCGACGCGCTCGACGCGCACGGCGGGATCAACGGTCGACAGGTCAAGCTCGATGTCTGCGACGACACCGGCACGGGTGCCGGAAACAGCGAGTGCGCTCACAAGCTCATCGACCAAGACCACGTGTTCGCGTTCGCGGGAAACTCGGCGTTCCAATACGCCGGAGCGTCCTACGTCAGCCAGAAGGACGTACCCGACATCGGCGGTCAACCGATCGGCAGCGAGTACGAGCAGTACCAACACCTCTACTCCATATACGGCAGTTCCTCACCCCGAAACGGAAAGATCGGATTCGACGGCAAGCTTTACGGCGGCACCGAGGTCTACCGCTACTTCAAACAGACGCTCAGCGCCAAGGTTGCCGAGGTCGTCGCCTACAACGTTGCAGACTCGCTCCGGTTCGCCAACCTCACGGCTCGCGCCCTCACGCTCGAGGGCTACCAGGTCGTCACCGACCAGGTCGATTTCGGCGTGGCGAACTGGGATGCCGTCGCGCTCAACATGAAGGCTCGACACGTCGACATCGTGTTCGACGCGTTGGACGGCAGCGGCAATGTCGGCCTCTGCAATGCCATGGACCGCAACGGTGTCAACGTGAAGGCAAAGGTCGTCACCGTCCAGGGATGGTCCGACACCGTCCGAACCGACTACAACGCAGCACCGGCGTGTCGCAACTCGCTGTTCGCCACGTCGACCGACCGCAACTACGCGGACGTCACCTACCCGGTCGTCGAGCAGTTCCGCACCGACATGAAGCAGTATTTCCCGAGCCGTGAAAAGAAACTCTCGATGTGGGAGCTCGAGGGCTGGGCCTCTGCACAGTGGTTCACCGACGCCGCGCGGTCGTGTGGTGCCCAACTCACCCGCGCCTGTGTCGAGCGATACATGAACCGGTCGCAGTTCTACGACGGGCACGGCCTGCTCATCCCCCGACGATTCCAGGTCTCGAAAGACCCTGGCGCCCCGACCCGCAACTGCCTCAACGTTGCCCGCTGGCAGGACACTGCCAACGACGGCAAAGGCGCGTGGGTCACGCAAACCCCCGACATGGACACGAACTGCTTCGACGTGCCGAACATCGCGTACTCACCCTGAATCGGCTCCGCCGGCCGTCGGATCTCAACGATCGAGCCCGCCGCCTTTGCCGGGCGGGCGGCAGTGGACGAACGCGAACGGAGATCGGCTCGCAGTGCCCAGCCTCCCCTGCATCTCGACACGCCGCTGTCGCAACGCGAGCTCGCCGACCGCCTCGGAGGTGTCCCCGTTGAGTGGTCCGGCTGACCACTACGCGGGGGTCACCTCATTGCGGGGGTGCCTGACTCTCATCGATCTCGTGCGTGTGGAATTCGTCGGCGAGGTTGACGCGGTTGCGGCCTTGTGCTTTGGCTGCGAGGAGGGCGTTGTCGGCGGTGGCCACGATCTCGTCAAAGGTGTTCAGGGGATCGGACTGCGTGACACCGAAGGAGGCTGTGAACGCGGGAACGGATCCGGCGGTTAACGCGAGCGCGAGACGTTCGCGGAGTCGTTCGAGGATCGCGACAGCCTGATCGGCAACGCAGTTGGGGAACACGATCACGAACTCCTCGCCGCCGTAGCGCGAGACGATGTCGTCGGGTCTGACCGAGTCGCGCATGACGCGAGCGAAGAGCCGAAGGGCTTGGTCGCCTGCTTCGTGACCGTGCGTATCGTTCAAGATCTTGAAATGGTCGAGATCACCGTATGCGATCGAGTATGGGATGGCGTCGCGTTGCAGCGTGTGCACTCGGTTCTCGAGACTGCGACGGTTCAGGAGACCCGTGAGCGGGTCACTCCGCGCTTGTGTTTCAGATTTTTCGAACGCTCGGAGCATGGCGACTCGTTCGCTCACCCGCCGCGACGTGATCTCGAGATAGCGGACTTCGCTGTCGGCCGCGGTGGCGTCCAGCCGGGTCTGGTCCGGGCCGGTTGCGTGCACGACGCCGACCGTGTTCCCCGAAATGGATATCGGCACGCAGACCGCTGAACAATCGCCGGAATGCCGATTCTGGAGGTAGGGGCAGGCGTTGATGGCGCGACTCGTGGGGAATCGGAGTGTGTGACCGCGAATGGTTGCCGGACAGTCCAGAGGCGAGTCCACGCCGCAGCCGTCCCGCTTGTCGGGGTCCGTGTCGGTGACGGTGCTGAGCGCACGCCGGAAGTGCGCGCGGCTGGAGTCGGCGACGAGCATCTCGCTCTGGAGGTGCGGCACGGCGGAGCCGAGGGCCTTGGCCATCAGGGCATAGGCCGCCGCTTCCGTTGTCGACATGTCGAGAGCGTCTTGCAGCACCGTTTCGAATGTTCGCCGTTGCCGGGCCTCACCCCGAGCGCGTTCTGTTCTTCGCGCGCGCTTGCCGACGAAGATCGCTGCACCCATGGCCATCGCCGCGAAGGCGGCGTCGACGGCAAGCACCGCGTCCCGCCCCCGGGTGAGCTTGACGTCGTTGTCGTGCACTTCGGCCGCGGTGAGCTGACGCAGCTGGTCTCCTGCAGCCGTCGTCGCGTTCCATAACTGGGTGAACGTCGAGCGTTCCGCGGCGACGGTCGCGGTGATGACGGCTGCAGGCCGCCCTTCGACGAGCGGAGCGAAAGCTGCCGCGGCCTTTTGGAACGCCGTGTTGTCGGTGCGGAGCGTGCTCGCGTCGGCTCGCAGGCCCTGACTGTCCAACGCGTTCGCGCCGACCGTCACCTGCGTCTCGATCGCGGTGATGAGTTGAGACGCCGTCGCGATCTGCGTTGGGTCCACCTTCGCGGGCGCGCTTGAGAACGTGGCAAACAGCGGATCAGCGAAGAATTGCCACGCTGCGAGCTTGGTGCGTAGGTCCACGATCTGGTGGATCGCAAGATTGTCGCTGGTGATCTTGCGACCGGCGCTCTGCCCGGAAACCAACGGAGGGACGCCCACGAGCGCACACACTGCAAATGCGAGTGTCGCCGTGACCCCCAACGCGACGATTCGACGACAGGCCCGCAACCGGACCGGCGCGACGCCAATATCCAGGTCCACACTCATCCGATCCGGTCCGCCCCGCAACGCCGGAAGCCGATCCTCGCGATCGCGAACACGCCAACCACCACCGAACTCGAACACACACCCGAACTCGAACACACACCCGAAGACCCAGGATCGACCAAAGCGCGTGACCGCGCCGTTACACCACCGTCACGATCGTCCCCATCCGTCGATCGCTACCGCACCGAAAGCCCGCTCGGGGACGGCTATGCGAGTGCGGTCGGCTTGACGCGCAGAAGCAGATCGTGTTCGTCCGCTGATTACCGTCTCGGGAGTGCCTCCAAGCTGGGGAACAGCGGCACCTACGAGCTCGTCGTCAACTTCGCGAACCGCGGACCGGGCCGGTACAGCTTCGTACTGCAGAAGTAGGCGCCTATATTTGCATCGTGCAGGTATGGCCGCGCGAGTGGCCCCTCGTCGGGCGCGAGGCCGAGCTCCGCGTGGCCGCGGACGCGGTCGGAAGCGGGCGCGGGATCGTGCTCGCGGGCGTCTCCGGCGTCGGCAAGACCCGGCTCGCGGCGGCCTTCGCCGACGAGTGCGAGCGCCACGACGAGGTCATCCGCCTCGTCGCGACGCGTAGCGCGGCGTCGCTTCCCCTCGGCGCGTTCGGGCCGCTGCTGCCGCACGGTGCGACCGTCGACGTGCTCACCGTCAACGCGGTCATCGATGGCCTCCAGGCGCGAGCCGGGGGACGCCGCCTCGTCCTGCTCGTCGACGACGCGCACCTGCTCGACGATCCGTCGGCGGCGTTGCTGCACCGGTTGGTGGCCGAGCGTGTCGTGGTCGCGATCGTCACGGTCCGCAGCGGTGAGCCGACGCCCGACGCCGTCGTCGCGCTCTGGAAGGACGACCTCTGCGACCGCATCGAGCTGCAGCCGCTGTCGGCCGACGAGGTCGCGCAGCTCACCGAGGAAGCGCTGGGAGGCGTCGTCGACGATGCAGTGCCGCAACGGCTCTGGAACATCACGCGCGGCAACCCGCTCTGGCTGCGGGAGCTGATGAGCGCCGCGCTCGACGACGGCGCGCTCGTGCAGCGGCGCAACACATGGGTCTGGGCCCGCCAGTTGCGCGTGACCGCCGCGCTCGGCGACCTGTTGTCGATCCGGCTCGCCGATCTCGACCCGGCCGATCTCGACGCGCTCGCACTCCTTACCATCGCCGAGTCGCTCTCGCTCGACGACCTCGTCCGCCTGCGCGGAATCGACACCGCCGAGCGGCTCGCGCGCGCGGAGCTGATCGACGCGACGGGACAGCCGCCGACCGTGCGCGTCGCGCACCCGCTCTTCGGTGAGATCGTCCGCGCGCAGACGAGTGTGCCGAGCGTCGCCCGCTTGAGCCGTGAGCTCGCGCTCGCGCATCCCGACCCGTTGGCCGACCCCGCGGCCGAGCTGCAGCGCGTGGTGTGGCAGCTCGACGGTGGGGTGGCCACGGATCCCGAATTGCTCCTGCGCGCGAGCCGTTCCGCCCAACTCCACAACCTCGCCGGTCGCGACGCGACTTGCTGCTGCCGCCGTCGACTCCGGTGGCGGAGTGACTGCGCGCCTGCGCCTCGCCGATCTGCTCGCGAACGGGCGCCGGCTCGAAGAGGCGTACGCGGCGCTCGAGGCGATCGACGACGACGAACTCGACGACCGCGCCCGCATCCGCGTGGCGTTGTTGCGCGCCACGACGTTGCTGTGGTTCCTCTCGCGTCCGGCCGACGCGCGGAGGGTGATCGAAGAGGCGGTCACCCGATTGCACGACCCCACGCTCGCGCGCGAGCTCATGGCGACTCAGGTGCAGGCGGCGATGCAGGAAGGTCGCTTCGACGAGGTCGCCCGGCTCGCCGGTCTCGTCCTCGACGACACCGACGCAAGCGACGAGGTGAAGGCAGGAGTGCTGATCGTGGGCGTGCCCGCCTGGATCCTCACCGGAGAGTTGGAGAGCGCGGTCGTGCGTTGCGAAGCCGGAATGGAGATCGCCCGCCGCACGACGAATGCGTTCCCGGTCGGCGACCTGTTGCTGTTCGGCAGTCTCGCCGCGCGCCTCTACCTCGGCGACCTCGACACTGCCGAGGCCGAGTTCGCGCGGCTGCACCGCGAGCGGGCCGCGTCCGACAGCGACGTGCAGCTGCGCTTCTTCTTCAGCCAGGGCCTCGGGCGCGTCGAGATGCTGCGCGGCCGCCTGCGCGTGGCCGCCCGTTACTTCCAAGAAGCCGTCGCGATGATCGAAGAGGCTCCCGATCTCGTGTCGTGGAACCTCGGGCTGCTCGCGCAGGCCCACGCGTTCGCCGGCGACGTCGCCGCGGCCGAAGCGCGGCTCGACGAAGCGGAGGCCGCCACCGCGTCCGCGATGCTCGAACCCGATCGCGGCCGGGCCCGCGCCGCGATCGCGCATGCGAAGGGTGAGCGCTCCCGTGCTATTCGCGAGATGATCGCCGCAACCGACCGCGCGCTCGAACAGGGGCAACGGCTGCCCGCGCTCTTCTGTGCGCACGATGCCGTCCGTTGGGGCGCGGGCGCCGACGCGCTCGAACGCGTCGAGCGTGCGGGCGCACAACTGCCGGGGTCGCTCGCCACCGGGTTGTGTGCCGACGCCACCGCGCGGGTGGCGCGTGACGCGCCGGCACTCGCGGTCGCGGCCGAGACCTTCGAGAGCCTCGGATGCTTCGGGTACGCGGCCGCGGCGGCGTCGGCCGCCGCCGCGTTGTACTCGGGCGAGGGTCGGAGGGGCCACGCCGCGCGACTCGGTGAACGCGTCCACGCGCTCGCGAGCAAGACCGACGACGACGCGATCGTCGACGTCGAGACCCTCGGCGCCATCTCGCTGCTCACGCCGCGGGAGCGAGAGGTGGCCACGATGGCCGCGCTCGGCCGCTCGGACAAGGAGATCGCCTCGGCGCTCGGCGTGTCGTTCCGCACCGTGGAGACGCACCTGCACCGCGCCTACGCGAAGCTCGGGGTGGCCAGCCGGTACGGACTCGCCGAGATCATGTCTACGTACGTGATCGATCACTGACGCCGTAGCCGCCGCCGATCCGTACGGTCCGAGTATGGACCGCACCGAGGCGATCGCCCGCCTGCCCGAGGCCTACGCGGTTGCCCTGCGCCTGCGGGACGCGGGCGTCACCCACGCTCAGCTCGCGGCCGGGTTCGGGATCGAGCCGCAGTCGGTACCGAGCTTCCTCAGGATTGCCGACGCCAAGCTCGCCGAGCTCGCGGAGGGTGGCCGATGAGGCGCGCCCGCCGTCGCGACGAAGAAGGTGCTCCAACCATCACGAGACGACCCTTCCCGGCAATCGTCGTGTGTGCCGTCGCGCGGGGGGCCTGCGGTGGTGGTGCCCCCTCGAACCGTTCGCAGCATCTCCGAGAACAAGGAGCAAGATCATGATCGCGAGCTCTTCCTTGATGCGCCGGCTGTCGGTTGGCGCGGTAGTACCTGTCCTCACGGTGTTCGCGCTCGGTTGCGGCGGTTCGAGCAAGCCGTCGAGCACGAATGCGACATCCGACCAGAGCACCACGACGGCCGCGCAGGCCGCGGCGACGACGAGCTCGGACCTTTCCGGGAAGTGGTCGGGTCAGTACAGCGGCAGCTTCAGCGGCACGTTCACGCTGAACTGGCAGGCGTCTGGTTCGACCCTGGCCGGCACCATCGTCGTCTCGCAGATGGGCGACCAACCGATACCGATCAACGGCACGCTGAGCGGCGACAAGATCAGCTTCGGCACGGTCGGCTCGCAGGCGATCACCTACACCGGCTCTGTGTCGAACGGCTCGATGTCGGGCGACTGGAAGCTCGTATCCGACGGCAACGCCGGCGGGAGCGGTTCGTGGCACGCGTCGCATTCGTGAACGTACGACCGCGAGCGGGCTGCGGTCGATGCCCTTGTGTGAAGCACCCGGCAACGAACACTCTCACGGGAACGCGCCCCGGTGGTGTTCGTAGCCGGTGAGCCGGCGTGAGCATTCGATGAGCAATGCGTGCACGAAGGCCTGCGGAACGTTGCCGCGGAGCTGGCGTTGCGCTACGTCGAATTCCTCGGTGAACAAGCCTGGAGGTCCGCACGCCGCGCGATTGCGTTCGAACCAGCGAGCGGCCCCGACGAGGTCGCCTGCATCGAGCAGCGCCAGCGACACCAGAAAGCCGCACAGCAGGAACGCTCCTTCCGCCCGCGCCAGCGGTTGGTCGTCATGGCGGAAGCGATATGCGTATCCGTCCTCGGTGAGGTCGCTCAGCACGGAACTCAACGTGGCCCGTGTGCGGGGGTCGTCGGGGCCGACGGCACCGCGGATTCCGGCCAGGAGCAGAGCCGCGTCGACCCGTGAGTCGGAAGGACTTCGCTGCCATCGACCACTGGCGTGCACCGCGTGCCGTGCGGTGTCGGCGACGATCGCGTCAGCGAGCGATTCCCAGCCCGAGCCGTCGGGGCCGGCTCGCGGCCGCCGGGCCACGGCCCGCAGGCCCGCGGCGCAAGCGAGGCGGCTCTGCGTCCACTCGGCCGGATCGAGCTCCCAGATGCCCGCGTCCGGTTCTCGCCAGCGCGCGGCGATGGCCTCCGTGGCGATCTTGGCGGCGGACCAGCCGTCGGCGTCGAGCCGATCGTCGGCGTCGGCCGCCGCGAACAGCTGCAGCGTCTCGCCGAACGCGTCGAGCTGGAATTGCTGGTTCACCCAGTTACCGGCGACGTCGGAGCCGCCCGGGTATCCCCGCAGATGTAGCCGCTTCTCGTCGGGCACGCGCGCTCCGGTCACCGTGTAGGCCGGTGCCAGCTGCGGACCGTCGTCGTGGAGTCGCGCGGTGACGAAGCGGACCGCCTCGTCGAGGAGCGCACTGTTGGTCCCGTTCGCCACCGCGAGTCCGGCAAAGCACTGGTCTCGGATCCACGCGTAGCGATAGTCGTAGTTGCGGCCGTGCTCGGCTCGCTCGGGAAGGCTCATGGTCGCGGCCGCGACCATCGCGCCGGATGCGCTCGTCATTCCGGAGAGGACGGTATGGGCGTGGTGTACGTCGCGATCGCCGATCATCGCGGTCGCGGCGGCGCCGGCGGCGCGCCGGCGCCAGCCGTCCTCCGTCGCCGACCATGCGTTGTCGGCGTCGACCGGCCCGATCTCGCTTCCGGTCGTGATCGTCAGTACGAAGTCGTGGGCGACGCCCGGTTCCAGGCCGAGCTCGAGCTGCAGGTCGTTGTGGCGACCGTTGCGGACGATGTCGGCGTCGGCGGCACCGTCCCAGCGGAACCTCATCCCGTGCCCATGACCGTGCCACGCGCCGCCATCGTCGCGGTGGAGTCGGGTGATGCCCTGCTCACCGAAATCGGTCCGGAGCGAGAGGAGGACGTCGATCTTCGTCGATTGCTCGGCGTGCACCCGCCGAAGCACGGTGATCTGATCCGAACGACCGGGCAGGGTCAACGCCTCCCGGCACTCGACCGAACCGGTCTCGGTGATCCAGCGGCTCCGCCAGATCAGACTGTCGGGTTCGTAGCGACCGCCCCAGACCAGCCGGCCCGTTGGACAGATCTGATACCCGCCGCCACCGCCGACGAGCGACGCGAAGATGGCGGGGCTGTCCCAACGTGGGAAACACAACCAGACCATCTCTCCCCGGGGCCCGACGAGGATGCCGCGCTCGCCGTCGGCGATGAACGCGTACTCACGGAGGACTGTCGGGCTCCAAGGTGTGCTCACGGTGCCCTGACTCATTCTTCGGTGTGTACCCCATGCGCGCGCCCGAGAATCCGCCCGAGAAAGCGGGGAGCCGGTCGCGAGTGGGCGGCCGGCCGGCCGGGTACGTCGTACCCGTGTCGCGCGCCGGCCTCGACCGCACTGTTCGGTGAACGTATGTGCCGCGCGCGGTGTGCACCTGGTCGAGGCGGCGTGGGGTCTGACGCTCGTCGTCGCACCTCGTCGAGTTATTCGAATCGTGCAGGGTTCGGATGCCGACACCGGCGAGCTCGTTGTGGCCCGAATCCTCGGAGTGCGTCATGTGGTGCAGGCGATCGCCGTGGTCGCGCGTCCCACTCGCGCTCGCGTGCTCGTGGGATCGGCGGTCAACGGGATCCACGCGGCCTCGCTCTTGCTTGTGGGCGCGACCGATGCATCGCGGCGCCGGATCGCCGGATGTGATGCCGCGGTCGCGGCTGTGTGGTGCACCGTGGACCTGCTGCTCACGGCCTGAGCCGGGCCCGTGGTCGGGACTTTTCGCGGATCTCGGGGTCGATCTCGAGAATCCCTCCGGACGCGTCGTCGGGCTGCTCGGTCCGAACGGCGTCGGGAAGACGACGTTGATGCGCATCCTGTTCGGGGTCATCGAGCCGGACCACGGTTCCGTGACGTGGCGGGTCGCGCCGCGACTGACCGCGCGCCACCGGAGCTTCTGGATCATCAATGCCGTCTTCTTCTTCGGTGCGCTCGCGGCCGTCGTGATCCCGTCGTTGGTGTCGTCGGGAATGAAGGTCGAGTACGTCGTGACGTTGGCGGTGCCGGCGGGCTTCTACGCGAACGTGCGCGCGGCGCATGCGCCGGATGCGTCCGTGCGCTTCGCCACGGTGAGCGACCGCGACGAGGCGAAGCGACGGGTAGACGAGGGCGAAGCCGACCTCGCGGTCCTGGACGGTGGCGGGATTCTCACGATGGGCGCTCGTGAAGACCGCGTTCGTGGTCGTGACTGTCGGCGCCGACGGGACCGACGGCGGGAGTGGCTCCGTCGCGACCGCGAGCGCCCTTCTCGTGATTGTCGGTGAACCAGGCGTGAATCGCGAGCTCGGGGCGCATCCGGGCTCGTTCGACGATCGCCCGGTAGACGCGTTCGTCGCCGTTTGTCAGGGGCGGTTGCACGAGGCTGCGCGGCCAGAGCCGGCGGTTCCATACGACGTTGATCTCCGCGCACAGGATCGTGATCTGGGCACCGAGCGCGATCCACACGAGCAGCGCGAGGACGAGCGCGAACGTGCCGTACACGTCGCTCGCGCTCTGGAGCTCGTGGGTCAGGTAGTAGCCGCCCACGGCTTGGAGTGTCGTCCAGAGTGCCGATGCGGTCACAGCTCCGGGAAGGACGCGGCGCCACTCGAGGCTTTTTGCGGTCAGGATCTGGTAGGCGAGCTCGAACAAGCCGAGGTTCAGGACGAACGCGACGACCCAACCGAGATACGCCACGCCGGCGGAACCGTGCCCGGAACTGCCGTACCCGCTGACGAAGGTCGACACGACGACGATCACGCCGAGCAGCGCCAACATGCCGAGGGCCCGGAGCCGGCGAAAGACGAAGTTCGGCCAGCTTGCGCGCGGCACGTCCCACACGGTGTTCATCGCAGCCTGCGCGGCCTGTGCGACGCCGAGGCCGGCCCAGATCGCGGTCGTTCCGCCGATCACGATGCTGACCGTGCTGCCCTGCAGGCCGCCGTTGACGCTCGAGCCGGCCCCGAGCGCGTCGCCGATCACCGGGAACTGTCCGAGTGCCGAGTCGACGATGCTCTGACGCAGGTCGGGATGGCCGGAGAGCACGAAGCCGAGGCCGCTGACCAATACCAGGAGCAGTGGGAAGAGCGAGAAGAATCCGTAGTACGCGATCAGGGCGGCCAGCCTGCCCCCGTCGTCGTCGCCGTACTTCTTGAACACGGCATACGGGAAGCCGACAACCGGGTGCGACTGCTGAAACCGGTCGACTGCCCGCGCGGCTCGTTCGATGGGATTCACGGAGCGACCTCCGAGTTGTCGGTCACTCGACCTGCGGTCAGAACCGTCGCATCTTCTCTGCTGCTGTCGCGCGCAGCGCGACACCGAACTTGCGTGCTGTATCCGGCAGCGTCTTCAGGTACGCCGGATCGAGGAAGCCACCAGCGCGGTCGTCGAACCGTCCGTGGGCGCCGAAGTCTTCGACTTCGTCACACGGGTTCCTGAGGTTCACCGGGTCGGATACGTGGGTGGGCTCCTCGGTCAGCTGCGCGTCCCAGGCTCCGATCGCGGCGTATTGGTTCGCGAGCGCCGGAGAGACCTGTCCGGCGAACACCAACAGCTTGTTCCAGGAGCCGAGCACCTTGGCCCGGCGCCCGTCGAGGGCCACGTCGACGATGAGGTGGGCGGGGATCTCCGGCTGATAGATCGGCGGGACAGGCATCGCCCGGCGCGAAGTGTTCGACTTGCACCAGCCGAATTGGGGTGTGTTCACCGCGGGCAGGTGCACCATGCTCATGCGCACCTTGCTGTGATCGTGAATGAGCTCCGCGCGCACGGATTCGAAGAAGCCACGGCATGCGAACTTCGACGCGCAGTACGGAGTCTGGAGGGGGATACCGATGAACGCGAGCGCGGATCCCACGTTCACGATGCTCCCTCGGTCGCGCGGCCGCATGCGATCGAGCGCGGCTTTGGTTCCCCAGACCTGGCCCAGGAACGTGACGTCTACCGCCCGCTTGAAGTCGGCCGGCGCGAGATCCGCGAACGGCGAGAACACCGTGGTCATCGCGTCGTTGACCCATACGTCGATCGCGCCCAACTCATCTTCGATCCGCGCCGCGGCCGCGTCGACCTCGTCGAACTCGGCGACGTCGACGGGACAGCACAGCGCCCGGGCGCCGGCCCGCTGTACGTCGTGCGCGGCCGCGGTGAGTCCGGCCTGGCCGCGGGCGAGGAGTGCGACGTCGAAGCCGCGTTCCGCGAAAGCGATCGCGGTTGCCCGACCGACGCCTCCGGATGCACCGGTGACAACGGCGATCTTGTTCTTTCCGTCCACGCGGGTCAACACGTGATCACGAACTCCTGGATCCGGACGCAATCGCCTGTTCGCCGGCGGGGGGAGCGGAGCCCGCGACTCCGTCCTCGCGCTTGGGCCGCTCGAGGAGCGCCTCGAACAGCATGCGGTATTGGAGCATCGCCGCGAACATCGCCTCGATCGTCGCGGCGCCGTCCTCGGCGGCGCGGAAGGTCGCGTTGGCCGTCCGGTACGGCTCGGCCAGCTCGGGGTTCGCGATCGACAATGCGCGCGTGCGCGTGTCGAAGCTGCCGTGGGGGAACCCTCGCTCACGCATCAGGTTGACGATCAGGTGCTCGGCCTCGGCCACGGAGTACACGGGGTCTTCGAGAAAGCGGTATTGGACTTCTTTCCACGTCTCCGTGAAGGCCTCCCGGCTGTCGGGCGTGACCCGCCCCAGGTCGAGATCCCGGAAGCGGCGCGTTCGATCTTCGAGCTCGTCCTCGCCCTGGCGACGCCCGATCCGCGCCACGGTGGCGTCGTACTCGTCGCCGAACTGTCGACGCAGAGCATCCGTCCGGGTGCGATGTGCCGAACGCCGACGAGCAAGGAGCCCGAGCACGACCACGATGACGACGACCCCGACGCCGATACCGAGAAACGTCCATGTTTGTGTGCTGAAGTCCATGAGGTCTCTTCTCGCTCGACGATTGCCTGCGTACAAGCGTTTCGTACCCGAATATTCCGGGTTCTACCCGCGCTCCGTGCGGGTACATGCCGACGGTGCCGCCGTCCTGGTTGACGATCGTTTCGATCGTGTCGCTCGTCACCGGGGTCGGCACCGCGCTGTGGATCGCGTCCGACATCGTTGTGGGCGGTCGCCGCCAGCAGATGTCGGTCATGAACGTCGTCTGGCCGGTCACCGCGCTCTACGGCTCGTTGCTCGCGCTCGCGCTCTACCGAAGATACGGCCGTGAAGGCGCCCGACCGACCGACGGGGAGGAGCGCTCGACCGAGAAGCCGTACTGGGTCACCGTTGCTGTCGGTGTGACGCACTGCGGCGCCGGATGCACGATCGGCGACGTCGTCGGTGCGACGGTGGTCGCGGCCTTCGGCCTCGAGATCGCCGGCCTCGCGCTCTGGCCCGAATACATCGTCGAGTTCGTGATCGCTTACACCGCCGGAGTGGGTTTCCAGTATTACGCGATCGCGCCGATGCGCGGGCTGGAACCTGGAGCGGGTCTCGTGGCTGCGGCCCGGGCCGACACGTTCTCGCTCCTCGCGTTCGAAGTGGGAATGTTCGCGTGGATGGCAGTCGTCCAACTCGTGGTGTTCTCACCACACCACCTGCACCCGACCCAGCCCGCGTACTGGTTTCTCATGCAGATCGCGATGATCCTCGGTTGCGTCACTGCGTACCCGGCCAACTGGTGGCTGATCCGGAACGGCGTGAAGGAAGCGATGTGACGCTTCAATTGGCGATTCGTCAGCCGGCGATGCGGTACCGCTCGGCGTCGGATCTCCGGAGCGTGAGTCCGAGGCCCGGGCCGGGACGAGTCCGGCCGGAACGCGCCGTCGACCGGCTCGAGGACGCCGTCGAAGAGCAGATGATCTGCACGAACGTGGTCGGCGAAGTATTCGACGTGGCGCAGGTTCTGGATCGCGCACGCCGGATGCGCATGGAGTGACGGCGCGCAATGGCCGGAGATCTCGAGGCCGTGAGCGGCGGCGACCGCCGCGACACGCATCCACTCGGTGATGCCCGCGCAGCGGCTGACATCAGCTTGGAGGCAGTCGACGGCGCCGGCCGCGCACATACGCTCGAAGTACACGAGGTCGTAGCCGTACTCGCCCGCGGCGACGTCGATGTCGACCTGGGACCGGATCTCGTGCAGCCCGGCGAGGTCGTCGGACGAGACGGGTTCCTCGAACCAGGTGACCCCGAGATCACGCAGCGCACGGTTGACCCGGACGGATTGCTTGCGGGTGTAGCCGCCGTTCGCGTCGACGAAGAGCTCGGCGTTCGTCGCCGATCGCCTTGCGCGCGAGCGCAACCCGGTCGATGTCGCGTCGCTCGTCGCGGCCGTGTCCGGCCGCGGTCTTCATCTTCACCCTGGGAATTCCTTGCTCGTGTACCCATCCGCCGAGTTGCGCGCACAGCTCGTCGTCAGGGAGCGAGGTGAATCCTCCGCTCCCGTAGATCGGCACCTCGTCGCGGGCGGCGCCGAGGTGACGATGCAGTGACTCGCCGGCCAGGCGGGACTTGAGATCCCAGAGCGCGATGTCGACCGCCGCGATCGCCGCCGACGACGATGCCGGGCCGCCCGAGGTTCCGGATCGCGGCCACCATTGCCCGCCAGGCGCGGGGCGGGTCGTAGTGCGTCGAGTCCGATGACGACCGGCGTGAGCACATCGCGGATCAGCGTGCCGCAGGCTCCGGTCGGCGTAGGTGAAGCCCAGCCCGCGCACGCCGCGCGGCGGTTGGCTCGACCACGACGACCGTCGTGTGGTCCCACGTCAGCGTGCCGTCGGACTCGGGCGGCTCGACGGGGATTCGATACACGGCGACGTCGATGCCGTCGATCCGCGTCATGTCGACTGGTGCGACGCAACATCCCAGCCGCGCTCGGGAAAGTCGCCGATCTCGATCTGCTGCCGGGCTGCATTGACGAGCTCGGCGAGATGCAGGGCATGCCGGCCCGCATTGCTCGCTCTGCTCGATCTGCGTCCGGCAGCTGAAGCCGTCGGCCAGGACGACATCGCGGCGCCGCGCAGCGCGGACCGCCGGCATCAGCACACGTTCGGCACACGCCTCGGAGACCTCGTAGTGGCCCTGCTCGAATCCGAAGTTCCCGGCGAGGCCGCAGCATCCGGAGTCGAGCACGGTGAGGTCGACGCCCATCGCGTCGAGCAGTGCGGTGTCGTGCTCGAACCCCATGACCGCGTGCTGGTGGCAGTGCGTCTGGGCCACGGCGTGCGTCGTCGATCTGCGGTGGCGACCAGCCCGGTGTGCGGTCGTTGAGGAGCTCGGCGAAGGTCACGGTCTGCTGTTGCAGACGGTGAACGTCCGGATCGTGCGGGGAACAGGTCGGGCGCGTCGGATCGGAACACCGCGGTGCAACTCGGTTCGAGGCCGAGCACCAGCCCGCCCGCGCGAACGTGCGAACGGAGCGTTCCGATGCTGCGCGCCAGCACCTTGCGCGCCGTCTTCAACTGCCCGGTCGAGATCCAGGTGAGCCCGCAGCAGACCTTCTGCCGCGGCACCTGCACGTTCCAGCCCGCGGACTCCAGGACTTCGACTGCTGCTCGCGCGATGCCGGGGTGGAACCGGTTGGTGAACGTGTCCGGCCAGAGCAGAACCTCGCCGCGTGGCCCTCTCGCCGGCGCGGGCCGATCCCGGAACCACTGTTGGAAGGACTGCGTTGCGAAGCGCGGAATCGTACGACGCGTGATCGACGCCCGCGGCCTTCTTGGCGAGGTCGCTCACGATCGGCGTGCGCGCGAGCCGGTTCACGGCGCGCGGGCGCGACGCCCGCGAGCGCGGCCCACACCGGCAGCCATCCCATCGAATAGTGCGAACGGGGACGCAGCCGGTGCTCGTAGTGATGAGCGAGGAACTCGGCCTTGTACGTCGCCATGTCGACGTTCACGGGGCAATCGGTCTTGCAGCCCTTGCACGCGAGGCACAGGTCGAGCGCCTCGTGTACCGCGTCCGACCTCCACCCGTCGGTGATCGCGCCGCCCCGCGCGCCGCCGTCGAGCATCTCGTACAAGAGGCGGGCCCGGCCCCGGGTCGAATGCTCCTCGTCGTGGGTCACCATGTACGACGGGCACATGACGCCCCCGCCTTCACGTCGGCATTTGCCGACGCCGACGCAGCGGAGCACGGCCTTCGAGAAGCTGCCTCCGTCGGCCGGGTACGAGAAGTAGGTGCTCTCGACGTGGTGGTCGATAGTCGGTCCCGATGCGGAGGTTCTCGTCGAGCGCGTACGGCTCGACGACCTTGCCGGGATTCATCCGGTCGTCGGGATCGAAGATCGCCTTCGTAGCGCCCGAAGGCCCGCACGATCTCGGGCCCGAACATCCGGGCCAGCAACTCGCCGCGCGCCTGGCCGTCGCCGTGCTCGCCCGAGAGCGATCCGCCGTACGACGCGACCAGATCGGCCGCCCGCTCGAGGAACGACGCGGAACTGGCTGATGCCGGCCGCGGTGAAGAGGTCGAACGGGATGCGACAGTGCACGCAGCCCTGGCCGAAGTGGCCGTACAGCGAGGCCTGCGAGTATCCGAACTCGTCGAACAGCGAGCGCAGGTCGCGTAGATAGTCGCCGAGGCGATCCGGGCCGACCGCAGAGTCCTCCCATCCCGGCCAGGTGAGATCTTCTCCCGGGACGTGCGCGGTGGCGCCGAGCGCGCGATTCCCGTACCTCCCACAGCTCCTGCTCGTGCGTCGCGTCGTCGAAGAACGCGACCGTCGCATCGTCGCGGTCGCGCCCGATCGCCGCCAGCAACTCGTCGGCGCCGCGATCGGCCTCCGCTTGCGACTCGCCGCCCATCTGCACGACGAGCCACGCGCCTCCGTCGGGCAGCAGGTCGAGCGCGTGCGGGTTGAGATGCTTCTCGCGCTGGAAGCCGACGAGCTTCTCGTCGAGCGCTTCGAGCGCAATGGGGCCGGTGCGGACGACGGCGGGGACCGCGTCGGCCGCGGTGGCGATGTCGCGGTATCCCAACAACACCAACGAGTGAGCCTGCACGCGGGGGACGAGCTTGAGCTCGGCTCGCAGCACGGTGACGAGCGTGCCTTCGGAGCCGACGAGCGCCTGCGCGACGTGAAAGTTCTTCTCGGGTGACAGCGAGTCGAGGTTGTAACCCGACACGCGGCGGGGGATCGCCGGGAAGCGTGCGCTGATTTCCTCGGCGTACTCGTCTCGCAGTTCTCGCAACGCGGTGTAGACCTCGGCCCGCCGATCCCCGACCCGCACGATCTGCTCGTACTCCTCGTCGGAAGTCGCGCCGACCCACATTCGGGTGCCGTCGTAGAGGAGCACTTCGAGGCGAACGATGTTGTCGACGACTTTCCCGGTCCGCTGCGCGGTCGCGCCGCACGAGTTGTTGCCGATCATGCCGCCGATCGTGCAGTGGCTGTGCGTTGCCGGCCGCGGACCGAACTCGAGCTCGTGCTCGCGAAGTTGGTCGTTCAGGTGGTCGAGGACGATGCCGGGCTCGACGATGCAGGTGCTCCGCTCGGCATCGAACGAGACGAGACGCCGGCAGTACTTCGACCAGTCGATCACGACCGCGGCGTTGGTGCACTCGCCGGCGAGGCTCGTTCCCCCGCCGCGGGAGAGCAGTGGCGCGTTGTGGCGGCGGCAGATCTCGACGGCGGCAACTCCCGCGTCGATCGTCCGCGGTATCACCACGCCGATGGGAACCTGCCGGTAGTTCGAAGCGTCGGTCGAGTACGCACCCCGAGCAGCCGGCGTCGAATCGCACTTCGCCGTCGACGTCGGTCTCGAGGTCGTGCTCGAGCGCACCGACGTCGACGAGGTCGCGCCGGCGCGTGCGGACGACCGGAGCAGGGAGGCGTGACCTCCATTACGAGGTGAGCTCGCTGATCTTGTCGCGTGCGATCGTCGACAACGTCGCCGCCTTGTGCGGCTGCCCGTGCAGGAACGCCTCGGTGAAATGCTTGGCCTGTTCGTACGTCACTTTGCCCGGCATCGGCGGCTCGTTCGGGTTCACTCGGCAGTCGACGATCCCGGGGCCCGGGTGGGCCAGCAGGTCTCGCACCGCCGGCGCGACGCCCAGCCGGCTCGCTCACCTTCACGCCCAAGGCTCCGCACGCCCGTGCCCACGCGGCGAAGTCGGCTTCCGGCTCCTTGTGCCGCACCGCGTACTCCGGGTAGCCGAGCACGATCTGCTCCCAGAGGATCTGGCCGTACGCGTTGTTGTTGTTCACGACGACCTTGATCGGGAGCTCGTTGCGTACCGCGGTGAGGAACTCGGCCATGAGCATGGCGAAGCCGCCGTCGCCGACGAAGGCGATCACCTGCCGGCCCGGGAACGCGTGCTGCATCGCGATCGCGTAGGGCAGTCCGGGCGCCATGGTCGCCAGGTTGCCGGACAGGTAGAACTGCCGGTCGTCGCGGTTCGTCCAGTGCCGTGCCGCCCAGGTTGCGATCGTCCCGGAATCACAGGTGAGGATCGCGTCGCTCTTCGCGGCCTCGTCGAGGCAGTGGACGAGGTACTGGGGCGCGATCGGATCGCGATCCGGATCCTCGAGCGCGCGCATGTCGCGGCGCCACTTGTCCATCGCGGCCTGGGCGGTCTCGAGGAACGCCCGATCGCTGCGCCGGTCGAGTAAGGGGAGCAACGCGTCCAGCGCGAGCTTGGAATCGGCGACGACCGGCCCGTCGACCGGGAGGCGGAGCGCGACCAGGCTCGGGTCGACGTCGATCTGCACGACCTGGGCCTGGCCGGGGCTCGGAAGGTACTTCGAGTAGGGAAACGACGTCCCGACCATGAGCAGCGTGTCGCAGTCCTCCATCACCTCTTCGCTCGGCCGGGTACCTAACAGTCCGAGCCCGCCCGTCGTGAAGGGATGATCGTCGGCCACGACGGCTTTGCCGGGCAACGTCTTGACGATCGGTGCGCCGATTCGGTCGGCGACGGCCAGCACCTCGTCCCGCGCGTGCAGCGCGCCGACTCCGACGAGCATGGCAATCTTCGAGCCCGCGTTCAGGATCTGTGCCGCACCGTGGACCTGATCGGGGTCCGGTACCAGCGCACGAGTCGGCGCCGACGACGAGCTCGTCGGTGGGTTTGCCGGCCCGACGTGGCGGTACGGATCCTCGTCGACCGGCGCGACCTGGATGTCGTTCGGGAAGGTGAGGTGCGCGACGCCGCGTTTGCGTCAGCGCGTTCCGTATCGCGATGTCGACGACGCCCGGCATCTGCTGCGGATTCGTGACCATCAGGTTGTATTCGGCGACGTCCTGGTACAGGCGGTCGAGGTGAACCTCTTGCTGGTAGCGCGTGCCGAGGACCGATGTCTCCTGCATCCCGGTGATCGCGAGCACGGGGACATGGTCGAGCTTGGCGTCGTAGAGCCCGTTCAGCAGATGGATCGCTCCCGGCCCCGAAGTCGCGCAACACACACCGAGACGCCCGGTCGCCTTCGCGTAGCCCGTCGCCATGAAGGCGGCCGCCTCCTCGTGGTGGACGAGCACGAACTCGATGTCGTCCCGGCACCGACGGAAGCCCTCCATCAGCCCATTGATGCCGTCGCCGGGCAAGCCGAAGACGGTATCGACACCCCACGCGATGAGTCGCTGGGCCAAGGTCTCGCCGACAAGCTCTTTCACGACGCCTCCGGATGGTCGATTCGGTCGCTACATGTGCGACATACCCAACCCGTACCGCGTTACACGCGAATCAGCCGACAACGACGCGACATCGACGTTACTGTGGTGAACAACAAGAGTTGCAGTACAACATGGATCTTGACGTACTCGTTGTTCTGACGGCGACTCGCAGTTAGGAGTACTGCTTAGTCGGGTAGTCCCAGAGGATGAACACGACGCAGTGGACAATCTTCGTGATCGCGATTCTCATGATCGCGTTCATCGCCCTGTCGTGGGGTCGAGCTCGTAGCCGCCAACGACCATGATCCTGATGGCGGCCAAGCGACGCATGACCTGTGCTCCTGCCGGTCATGAGTGCTCGAAGGGTGGTGACATCATCGCGCGGCGACGTCGCGGCGGTGATGCTCTCGACCGGAGAGACGCCGGCGCCTGCACGCGTCGTACCGGTGCAACAAGTTGACCACTTCCCGATTGATTCGGGCCCGCATGTGGGTATGCGGCAAGTGTGCGTCGTTGGTTCTGCTCGACAAGGTTCGTGGTTCTCGCAGTAATCGCCGTCCTCGTCGCCGGTTGCGGGAGCGGATCATCGAGCCACTCGTCAACGTCGCCGGCAACGTCTGTCACCGGCTCGGCGCGGTTCGACAGCCTGCCGTTGCTGCCACGCATGCGTGCTATCGGCCCCGCGCAGTCGGGCTCGGGAGTGATCACCCGCTCGTATGAGGTGACGGGTTACAAACCAGCCGGAGCACTCTCGGCGTATTCGGAACTCCTCCGTAACGGCAACAGCTGGGCCGACAGCGTGGAGCCACACGCGGTGGGCAGCTCCTATCGAGCCGCTTGGACATCGACCGGCAAGGGTCCGATTGCCACGGGATACACACTCGCCGCGACCGCCATCGACGCACCGACGTTATCGGGGAACGGCAATTCGTCGGCTATCCAGATGACGCTGCAACTCTACGCACCGCATGCCACGCCGTCGACGGAGACGCCGAGTACCTGAGTGCTCCGAGCGTCGTCTCGATCCGGCGTTCCAGCAGGTGATCCGCTTGAAGGAGGACGACTTGTGCGCTCCGGTCGGCGGCGAACACCCCTGCCCATCCGACGGCGGCGGCGTCGTTCGAAGTACCGGCCAAGCCGACGACGAGTCGAGTCGTGATCGTTCCCTCCGGGCGGAGCTGACAGAAATGCTGCTTCGAGCCCTTGTCGAGCAGATGCTATTTCTGTATTGTTGCAAACATTGTATGGCAACAGTGGTCGTCGAAGCCCTGAGCCGGCGAAGGGGGTGAGCGTGTCGGCAGATCTGGTCGCGGCTCTCGCGGCGGTGCTCGCTTCGGCTCCGCCACTCGAGGAGGCTCCCGGCGCGCGTACTGTCGCTATCGTGCAAGTGTTGGCGAGGCCGCGCAGAACGCCGTTTCCCGTCTGCGCCGTTGGGTAAGTCTGCGGCGTGCGGGCACGACTCCAGGCCGGCGTCTCGACGACGGGGATCGGTGCCGCGCGGGCGGCGCGGGTCCGGGCGCCGGCACAGGTATTGCCATTCGCGGCGCTTCTCGCTTGTGGCGTCGTCGCGTTCCTCGCCGCCGGCCGACCGGCGGGTGCTTCGGCTGCGAACACTGTCGGCACCGTCACGCCGGCCGACGCCAAGCAGGCGTATCTCCGCGACTGCGCGACGTGCCACGGAGCCGACGCCCGGGGTACGTCGGCCGGACCGTCGCTGCAAGGAGTCGGCCCGGCCTCGGTCGACTACTGGGTGTCGACGGGTCGGATGCCGCTCGTGTCGAACGGGCGCCCGGCGAAGTCGCCGCAAGGTCAGGCGCCGCCCGGCCAGTATCTCGCCGATCCGAACGCGCAGATCCGTCGCAGTAACCCGATCTACTCCCCGGCCATGATCGCGGCCCTGGTCGACTACGTCTCGTCGATCGCGCCCGGCGGCCCGGGCATCCCGCACGTCGATCTCGCAGGCACGAGTCTCGCGAACGGAGGCGAGGTATTCCGTGCGCAGTGCGCCGCCTGCCACGCGTGGTCGGGTGTGGGCGGCGCGTTGTATCAGCGTGCGGCGCCGAGCCTCAGGCCCGCTACCGCGACGCAGATCGCGGAGGCAATGCGAACCGGTCCGGGCCAGATGCCGGCATTCGGCACGGCCGCGATTCCGTCCGACCAGCTCGACGACGTCGTTGCGTACGTCCGGTACCTCGACCATCCCGACAACCGGGGTGGGCAGCCGCTGTGGTACCTCGGTCCGGTCGCCGAAGGCGCGGCCGCGATCATCCTCGGGCTGGGCACGTTGATGCTGGGGATCCGATGGATCGGATCGCGCGGGTGAGCGAGCGCGCGCGGGCCGGGAGTGGAGGACGTGGCGGCGAGACCGTCGTCGCGGTCGCGTTCTGCATCTCGGTGCTCGCGGCCGTCGGGCTCGGCATCCTGTACTGGCGGGGCGGCCGGCCCCAGGCCGAGGGTGCGCTCCTCGCCGTCGCCGCGGGAGGCATCGCGGTCGGATTGATCACGTGGTCGCACCGGCTGCTCCCCAACAAGGAGGAAGTGGAACCGCGCGACGACATGGAGAGCACAGAACGCGACCGGGGCGCGTTCGAGGCGGATCTCGACCGGGACGACGTGCTGACGCGGCGCCGGCTACTGCGGCGGTTGCTGGTCGGAGCACTCGCCGCCATCGGTGCCGCATTCGCGTTCCCGCTGCGCTCGTTGGGACCGCGTCCCGATCCGGCCGCGCTCGACTCGACCCCATGGCGCCGGGGCACGCGGCTCGTCACCGAGGACGGAATTGCGGTCCACGTCGCCGACGTCCCGACCGGCGGGCTCGTCACCGTGTTCCCCGAAGGCGCGGTCGACTCCGAGACGGGACAAGCGGTCCTCATGCGAGTGAATCCCGACCTCGTCCGTCCGCTCCCGGGTCGCGAGGCATGGACGCCGGAGGGTCTCGTCGCGTACTCGAAGGTCTGTACCCACGCCGGGTGCCCGGTGGGTCTGTACGAGGCCGCGTCACATCAACTCCTGTGCCCGTGTCACCAGTCGACCTTCGATGTTCTCGACGGGGCGAAGCCGGTGTTCGGCCCCGCCGCCGCCCGGCTTCCGCAGCTGCCGCTGTCGATCGACGCGGACGGCCACGTCGTCGCGACGGGCGGGTTCAGTGAGCCCCCCGGGCCCTCGTACTGGAACCGGTCGGCGTGAACGCACGCGGTGCGCGCCGGCTCGTCGTGCTGGTCGCGATCGTCGTCGCGGGCGCGGGTTGGAGCGGCAAGTCGCCGTCGATCCTCGACCCGCACGGCTCGGAGTCGTCGCGGATCGCGGGCGTGTGGTGGTTGACGTTCGGGCTCGGTGCGGCGGTCTACGCGATCGTCGCGTTCTTCGTGGTGTGGGCGATCGTGCGGGGCCGGCGGCGCAAGGGTGCGGGCGAGGGCCCGGTCAGCGACAACGCGTGGATCGTGTGGGGTGGGGTCGTCGTACCGGTGGTCATCCTCGGGGTGTTGGCCGCGGTGACGGTGCAGGCGACATCCGAGTTGCGCCGTCCCGAGGCGGGCGCGCTGCAGGTGCACGTCGTCGGTAAGCGATGGTGGTGGCAGGTCTCGTACCCGGGCACGCCGTACGTGACCGCGAACGAGATCCATCTCCCGGCCGGCCGGCCGGTGGAGATCCAGCTCGACTCGGACAACGTCATCCACAGCTTCTGGGTTCCCGCGCTCGCAGGCAAGCAGGACATGATCCCCGGCCAGCACAACGTGCTGCGGTTCACGCCCACCACGCCGGGGAGGTACATCGGTGAGTGCGCCGAGTACTGCGGGCTCGAGCACGCGCGCATGGGCTTTGTCGTCATCGTGCAGACGGCCACCGACTTCGATCGCTGGTTGACGCGCCGGCAGGTCACGCCGTTGCCGCCCGATTCCGAAGCCGCGGCCGAGGGCGAGGCGGTGTTCGTGCGGGAGGCGTGTGCCGGGTGTCACACAGTCCGCGGCACTCCCGCGCAGGGAACGGTCGGCCCCGACCTCACCGATTTCGGCGCGCGCAGCGCCATTGGCGCGCGGACCGTCGAGAACACGCCGGCGAACCTCGCCAAGTGGATCGTCGACGCGGGGTCGATGAAACCGGGCGTGCTCATGCCCCGGATGGAGCTCAGCTCGCGCGATGTCGACAACCTGGTCGCGTATCTCGAAGGGCTGAAGTAGTGGCAGTCATCGAACGGCCACCGGAAGATCCCGAGACACTCGAACGGCTGGAACGCCGGTGGAGGGACGCGCCCGGGATCCCCGGCTTCTTCACCACGGTCGATCACAAGCGCATCGGGATGCGCTACATCTACACGTCGTTCGTGTTCTTCTTCCTGGCCGGGCTCGCGGCGCTCTTCATGCGCGATCAGCTCGCGACGTCGAACAACAACATCTTGGCGCCGGAGACGTACAACCAGCTCTTCACGATGCACGGCACCACCATGATCTTCTTGTTCAACACGCCGGTGCTCGCGGGGTTCGGGAACTATCTGATCCCGTTGCAGATCGGCAGCCGGGACATGGCGTTCCCGAGGCTCAACGCGTTCAGCTATTGGATCTTCTTGTTTGCGGGGCTGTTCCTCTACTCGAGCGTGCTGATCGGGCACCCGCCCGACGGAGGCTGGTTCGCGTACGTCCCGCTGACCGGGAAGGCCTACTCGCCCGGCATCAACATGGATTTCTGGGGCCTCGCGATCATCTTCGTCGGGCATCTCCACGACGGTCGGTGCGGTCAATTTCATCGTCACGATCTTCAAGTTCCGCGCGCCCGGCATGACCTTCAACCGGATGCCGCTGTTCGTGTGGTCCATGCTCGTGTTCTCGTTCATGGTCATCTTCGCGGTGCCTGCGGTCACGATCGCAGCGACGCTGCTGGAGCTCGATCGCCTGTTCGGGACGGCCTTCTACACGACGGGGGCCGGAGGCAGCGCGCTCCTGTACCAACACCTCTTCTGGTTCTGGGGTCACCCGGAGGTGTACATCCTGTTCGTCCCCGCGACCGGAATGGTGTCGATGCTCGTCACCACGTTCTCGCGCCGCGCGACCGCGGGATACGTGTGGATCGCGACGTCGCTCGTGTCCGTCGGATTCATCAGCTTCGGCGTGTGGGTCCATCACATGTTCGCGACCGGCCTGCCTTCGTTGGCGCTCGCGTTCTTCTCCGCGGTCAGCCTGCTCATCACGATCCCGAGCGGTGTGCAGTTCTTCGCCTGGATCGTGACGATGTGGAAGGGCACGGTGGAGCTGACGGTGCCGATGCTCTTCACCGTCGGCTTCCTGCTGATCTTCCTGCTCGGGGGGATCACGGGTGTGATGGTGTCGATCTTGCCGTTCGACTGGGCGGTGACCGACAGCTACTTCATCGTCGCGCACCTGCACTACGTGCTGAACGGCGCCGTCGTCTTCCCGATCTTCGGTGCCGTCTACTACTGGATGCCCAAGATGACGGGGAAGATGCTCAGCGAACGTATGGGCAAGTGGAGCTTCTGGGTGATGTTCGTCGGTTTCAACCTGACCTTCTTCCCCATGCACATCCTGGGCGTGCTCGGCATGCCGCGCCGCGTCTGGACGTACAGCAACGGTCTCGGCTGGGACACGCTGAACATGATCGTCAGCATCGGTTCGGTCGTGTTCGGCATCGGGACCGGCATCACGCTCCTCAACTGGTTCCTGAGCATGCGGCGCGGGAAGCCGGCCCCGGCCGATCCGTGGCAGGCCGACTCGCTCGAATGGTCGATTCCGTCTCCACCGCCCGAGTACAACTTCGCCGAGATCCCGACGGTGGCGAGCCGCCACCCGCTCTGGGAAGGTGGCGCGCCCGCCGCGCTGCCGACCGTCGACGGCGCGGATGTCGATCCGTCGGTTCGTTCACTCGCGCTCGAAGGGGCATTCGCGAAGACGTCGCCCGTGACGAGCGGGCGGGACACTCGCCCCTCGGACGTCTTGGAGATACCGGCGGAGACGGCCGTCCCGCTCGTGGTGGCGTTCGGACTGGCGGTGTTCTTCGTGGGCTTGTTGATCGACGCGTCGGCGGTCGGGGTCGTCGGCGTCGCGCTCGCGGTCGTCGCGGTCGTGTGGTGGTTGTGGCACACCGAGATGGATCTCCCGACGTGAGCAGGGAGCGGACGCCGTGAGCATGTCCGAGCCGGTGCTGTCGCGCGCCGAGCCTGATCACACCGACGACCAAACGCGGCCTATTCGGCGGCGTGGTGGGGAATGGCCACGCTCATCGCGACCGAATCAATGATCTTCGTCATCCTGCTCGGTGCGTACTTCTTCTTACGGGCGTCGTCGACGACGTGGCCGCTCGACGGGATCGCTCCTCCGGAACTGAAGCTCGCGCTGCCGTTCAGCTTCGTGCTGTGGGGGAGCAGCGTCCCGATCGTCTACGCGGAGGCGGCGATCCGGAAGGGGTCCCAACGGGGCTTGCGCGCCGGGCTGCTCCTCAGCTGGATCATGGGAGCGGCGTTCCTCCTGTACACCGTGAAGGACTTCCACGACCTGACCTTCGGTTGGCGCGACAACGCGTATGGATCGATCTTCTACCTCGTCGTCGGGCTGCACGCACTCCACGTGTTCGTCGGGCTGTGCATGAACGTTGTGGTGCAGATCAAGGCGTGGCAGGGGAAGTTCGACGCGAGGCGCCATACCACCGTGGAGGTGTTCGGGCTCTACTGGCATTTCGTCGACGCGGTGTGGATCTTCGTCTTCCTCTCGCTCTTCGTGTCGGAGTCGTGGCGGTGACCGCCGAGGAAGTCGACGACATCGAGACTGCGTCGCCGGTCCGGCGCGGCATCCAGGTCTGGTACGCCGCCTTCGGGGGAATCGTCGCCTGGACCGTGCACTTCCTCTTCGTCGTCTCGGCCGAGCACTGGAGCTACCTGCACGTCGGGTTACGGCTGGATACTCCATGCCGCGACCGCGCTGTGCGCGGCCGCGACCGTCGTGGCGATGGTGCTCGCGGGCCGGCTCCACGTCGTGGCGTCGGGCAGCGATCCCTCTTCGAACGACGACGCCGGTCAGCTGCTGTTCCTCGCGCAGGTGGGCCTGCTCGTCGGTGCGATCAGTCTGGCCCTCGTCCTCTTGGAGGGTGCGTACGCGGTGTTCATCCCCCGTGGCTGAGATCGTGGCCGCCTCCGGATCCTTGGTCGCGAGCCCGCTCGCGCTCCTCGTCGTGGTCGCGGCGGGTACCGCCTACGCGCTCGGTCGCGAGCGATGGAATCGGCTGGCGCGCCGAACGATGGTCGGCATCGTGCCGCTTTCGCTCTTCCTCGCCGGGCTGGTGGTGGTCGCGATCGCCCTGGCATCACCGCTCGACCCGGCCGCCGATACGTCGCTCTCGGCGCACATGGTGCAGCACGTCCTGTTGCTGAGCGTTGCCGGACCGCTGCTCGCGTTCGGGATGCCGCTCCCGACGTTGCTCTACGCGCTTCCCGACCGCGCCCGGCGCCGGGGCGTCGTGCTGGCGCGGCGCCTGGCGCGCGCCCACGACCGGAACTTCGTCGCCTGGGTCGGCTCCTCGCTCCTCGTCGAGGCGTTCGTGTTGTGGTCCTGGCACATCCCGGCCGCGTACGAGGCTGCGATCCGGAACCCGCCCCTCCACGCGGTCGAGCACGCGAGCTTCCTCCTCGTGTCGACGGCGGCGTGGTGGGCCGTCGTGACCGGGCGCCGGCGGTACCGAGGCGGCGCCGCGATCGCGTCCCTCCTCGGATCGGTCGCCGGCAGTGTGCTCGGAGTGGCGATGGTCCTCGCGCCGAACCCGTGGTACCCGATCTACACGCGGTCGGGGACGGCCGCGGCGCTGTCGAGTCAGCAGATCGCCGGTGTCGTCATGTGGGCGTTCGGTGGCATGGCGGCCGCGATCGCGGGCGCGGCACTGTTCGCGTCGTGGCTGGCGAACGCGTCCGGCGAGGCCACCGTCCGTGCTCGCGCCCCGCGACCGGTGGGAGAACTTCGATGACGAGCTCTCCCCGCCCGGGCGACGCGCGCGCCGGCGAGTCGGCGGAGGCGGTCGCGGGTCGCGCCGGACGTTGGGTCGACGACCGGCTGCGGGTGTCGAAGTTCGCCGACAGTGTCCTCAATCATGTGTTCCCCGACAACTGGTCGTTCCTGCTCGGCGAGATCGCGATGTACTGCTTCGTCATCCTCGTGCTCACCGGCATCTACCTCACGTTCTTCTTCCATCCGGGAAGCCGTGACGTCGTGTACCAGGGGAGCTACCTGCCGTTGCGCGGCGTGCACATGTCGGAGGCGTACGAGTCGACGATCTCGTTGAGCTTCGACGTCCGTGCCGGTCTGGTCGTGCGCCAGATCCATCACTGGACGGCCGACATCTTCGCCGCCGCGGTCGTCGTGCACCTCTGCCGGATCTTCTTCTCCGGCGCGTTCCGGCGGCCCGCGCGAGATCAACTGGCTCATCGGTGTGACGCTGCTCGTGCTGGTCATCTTCAACGGGTTCGCCGGCTATTCGCTCCCGGACGACCTGCTCTCTGCGACCGGCCTGCGCATCGCGTACTCGATCGTCTTGTCGATCCCGTTCGTCGGTACCTGGATGGCGTCGCTGTTCTTCGGTGGGGCGTATCCCGGCCCGGCGACGATCGAGCGCCTGTTCATCATCCACGTGCTGATCCTGCCCGCCCTCATCGCCGTCCTCCTCTCCGCGCACCTCGCGATCATCTGGCGCCAGAAGCACAGCCAGTTCCCCGGCCCGGGCCGAACCGAGCACAACGTGGTCGGCCTCCGCTTGTGGCCGACGTACGCGGCGAAGTCGGCCGGTCTGTTCGCGGGCGTCTTCGCGGTCGGCGCCGCACTCGGAGGCCTCGCGCAGATCAATCCGATCTGGTTGTACGGGCCGTACCGGACCGGTGCCGTCAGCACGGCCGCGCAACCGGACTGGTACATGGGTTGGCTGGAAGGCGCGCTGCGCGTGTTCCCGGCCTGGCGTATCCACGTGTACGGTCACACGATTCCGGAGTTGTTCTGGCCGGCTGTCGTGCTGCCTGCGCTCACGTTCGCGCTCTTGTACGCGTGGCCCTTCATCGAGGCGAGGGTCACTCACGACCGTGCGGAGCACGAGTTGCTCGACCGTCCCCGCGATCGGCCGGTACGCACGGCGATCGGGACGGGCGTGCTCACCTTCTACGTCGTGCTCTTGGGCGCCGGGTCGCAGGACATCTTCGCGCAGCATCTCAACGCGTCCATCACGACCGTCGACCGGACCTTTCGGATCCTGCTCTTCGTCGCACCCGTCGTCACGGGCGCGATCGCCTGGAGATGGTGCCGCGACCTCTCGGCGGTGCCGCCCCGTGGCGCGCCGGAACCCGACGCACCCGACCGGACCACGGGCTCCGGGGAACCCGGCTCGTCGAGGCGGATGTCGAGAGCGCGTCGGGCCGTACAAGCGCTGGAGAAGATCGGCGCGGTGGTGGTCGTCGGCGCGGCGATCGCCGATGCCGTGCACCAGCGAGCCAAGGGCCACGGAAGGTAGGCGATACGCCCGCGCCGCGATACCGGCGGGATCGGGCTCGGAGGCACTCGAGCTCGCGGCGACCATCGCATACTGCCATCACGAGCGATTCGACGGGACGGGGTATCCACGGGGACTGCGGGGCACAGCCATACCGCTCGAGGCGCGGATCGTCGCGATCGCCGATTCGTTCGATGCGCTGACGTCGGATCGCGTCTACCGCGCCGCGATGACCGTCGACGATGCGGTCGATGTGATGCGGGCCGAAGTCGGCCACTTCGACCCCGACGTGCTCGACGTCTTCGTCGCGCGACTCGACGACGTCCACGCGCTCTGGGCAACGTTCCAGCATCCGCACGCCGTGCGCGCGATGAGTCAATCGCGCTGACGGCCCGAGAACGTCAGCGGTTCGTCGCGTCCAAGAAGGTGACGACCGCGTCGTTGAAGAGGTCGTTGCGGTCGCCCGCGACCATGTGACCGGCGCCGGCGACGTCGACCAGCTGCGCGTGCGGGACGAGCCGGAGCAGCTCCTGCGCGCCCTCCTCGCTGAGGAGGTCGCTGACGCGGCCGCGCACGAGGAGTGTGGGCAGGGTCAGCGCCTGGGCCGCCTGGCGCAGGCGCACGGGATCGACGAGCGACGACCTGGTCTCGTCGGCGCCGCCGAGCGGTCCGCCGATGAACGTCGGGTCCCAGTGCCAGTACCAGCGGCCGTCGGCACCCCGCCGCAGGTTCTTCTCGAGCCCGCGCAGATCGGAAGGGCGCGGGCGGTGGGGGTTGTACTGCTGGATCGCGTCGGCGACCTCGTCGAGCGACCCGAACCCGTCGTTCATGTGCTCGGCCATGAACGCGCCGATGCGCATCCGGCCCTGCTCTTCCATACGCGGCGCAACGTCGACCAACACGAGCGCACGCGCGACGTGCTGGTCGGGATGCTCGCCGATGGCCGCGAGCGACGCGAGCCCGCCCAGCGACGCCCCGACGAGAGCGGGTCGCGCGTCGAGCGCGCGCGAGATCGCGAGGACGTCGCCCGCGAACGCGTCGAGGGTGTAGTCGCCGTCGGCGGCCCATTCGCTCTCGCCGTGCCCGCGCAGGTCGACCGCGTACGCGCGCCATCCCTTGTCGGCGAGCGCACCGAGCGTCGTGCCCCACGAGTGCCGAGTCTGGCCACCACCGTGCAGCAGGACGGCGGGCGGATCGTTGCGGTCGCCGGCCGCGTCGGCGGCGAGGCGGTTCCCGTCACGGCCTACGAACTCGATCACGCCCATCGTGCACCCATGAGCCGGATGTTACGTGGGCGCGCGTCGCGGACCTCAGCGCCGGCGTGCGATGCGCTGCAACTCGCGCAGGTAGCGCAGGTGCTTGCGGGTGTCCATCTCCAACGTCCGCACGAGGACGTTGTCGAGGGAATGGTTGCGGATCGGACGCAACCGGCGCGAGAGCTTGCGTAACTGGCGCAGGTCGTGTCGTTCGAAGCGACGCAGGCGGCGGACCGTCTGCGTCAGGGCCCGCCGGTCCGCCGGTTTCGTGAGGAACGGCACCTGGGGGGCCTGCGGGACGAGCGCAGCACTGGTGCGGAACTGGTTCGCGAGCTCGCTCAGCACGCGATGGTGCCGCTCCTCGTCCTCGAGGATGAGCTCGCGATATAGCGCACGGGCGCGTCGGCCGACGCGGCGAGCCGGCGGTACTCCGCGAGGATCTCGGCTTCGCCGGAGAGGTGCTCGGTGAGCTGGTGGAGGATCGACTCGTCGAACGGGCTCATCGGCGGCAGGTGCGGCGGGTCGGACATCACGCCGAGGGGCGTCGCGCGGCCGGGTTCGAAGTCGGTCGTCATATGTGCATCGTCGGCCGCGACGACGCGCCATGCGCAGAGTCGAAAGTCCTTTCGATCGGGACCGGTCCGCCCGGTTCGGAGGGACGCGGCGGCTCAGCGCGTGGCCATGCGGCGCGTGCGCCGGATCAATGCGCGGTCCGCCTTGGTGGTCGCACCCCAGATCCCGCGCAGCCCGGGATGGTCGAGCGCGAAGTCGCGGCACGCGTCGCGCACCGGGCACGCCGTGCAGACGAGGTACGCCTCGGCGGCTTCGGCGGCATGAGAGAACCACCAGCGCGCCGGCAGCGCACGACAGCTCGCGTGCTCGTCGTGGCGCGGCTGACTCGCCGCGTCGGCGCGCATCACTCGGCGGTCCGGGTCACGTGTCGCTCCGGGTGAACACCATCGGGAAGTCGTCGATCGAACGGATCGCGGGCGTGTACACGAGCGTGTGGCCGGGCTTGACCGAGTAGTCGGGGATGCGTTTGTGCCACTCGCGCAGCGCGACGCGCAGCTCCTGGCGGGCCAGGTGCGAACCCAGGCAACGGTGGAGGCCGCCGCCGAACGCGAGGTGACGGTTGGTGGCACGGTCGAAGTCGACGACGTCGGGATGATCGAATTCCGAGGGGTCGGTGTTCGCGGAGCTGAGGATGATCGACACCTGGTCGCCCTGGTGAATCGGGCAACCGGCGAGCTCCGTGTCGTGCGTCGCGACGCGCGCGACGCCGAGCACCGGCGTCTCCCAACGGAGCATCTCCTCGACCGCGGCGGGGATGAGCGCCGGGTCGTCGACGAGGCGCTGACGCTGCTCGGGATGCTGCGCGAGGTACGCGAACATGCAGTCGAGCGTGGCGGTGACGGTGTCGAGCCCGGCGATCAGGAACAAGAAGCAGATGTCGAGGATCTCGGTGCGCTGCAGCCGGACGCCGTCGACCTCGACGCTGAGGAAATGGCTCAGCAGATCGTCACGCGGGTCCTGCTCGCGCTCGTCGAGCACCTTCTCGAAGTACTCGTAGATCGAGTCGGCGATCTTCTGCTGGTACGCCTGCATCGTGTCGCTGCCGTACGGGGTGCCGGTCACCTGGTCGGGCCGGATGATGCCGTCCTTCATCTCGACGAAGCGCGCGAGCTCGTCGAGGGGGAGCCCGAGCAGCGTGAGGAAGACGAGCGACGGGAACGGTACGGAGAACTCTCGCGCGAAGTTGACCTCGCCCCGGTCGACGAACCCGTCGATCAACTCGTTCGCCAACGCCGCGACCGGCGGTTCGAGCAGCGCCATCTTCTGCGGGGCGAAGAGCGGGTCGAGGATCTTGCGGTACTTCTTGTGGTCGGGCGGGTCGATCTGCAACGGGATGAGCGGCCGCGCGTTCTTCAGGTCGACGGCATCCATGTTCGACGAGAAGGTCGCGGGATCGCGGAAGATCTCCTCGATCTCGGCCCGGCGCGAGACCACGACACCCACTCCGTCGACCGGCATCACCGGCATCGAGTCGCGGAGCGCGCTGAACACCGGTTGCGGGTTCGCCGCCATCTCCGGGTCCATCGCCCCGAACGGATTGGTGTCGGTCGCGCTCGTGTCTTCCACGCAGGGCCTCCGGGATCGGTGCACATTGCAACGTCGGCGGAGATGTTACAGAATGTGGACGATGTGTAAAGTTCTCCGGACTGAAAGTCGCGACCGCGGACGGGCGGCGCGGTCCGCACCGTGAGCGCCCGTTCCGGCGCCCGGTCGTCGATGCCCGACCGCATCCTCGCCGCGACCACCATCGCCCTCTCGCGGCGCGGCGTCGACAAGCTCACGATGTCGGACGTGAGCGCGTCGGCCGGAGTGTCGCGCCCGACCCTCTACCGGTACTTCCCGACCAAGGACACGTTGCTGCTCGCACTCGCACAGCACGAGCAGCAACGCTTCGACGACGGCCTGCGCGCCGTGGTCGCGGCCGCACCGACGCCGGACGCGCAGCTCGACCGCGCGACGGAGTATTTCGTCGACTTCCTGCACGAGAACCGGTCGCGCCAGCTCATCGAGGTCGAGCCGCTGTTCGTGCTCGACCGGCTGCGCACCTCGCTGCCGATCCAGACCACGACGCTGACCGAGCTGCTCGGCGACGCGCTGGCGCGCACGCCGACCGTCCGCCGCGGCGACACGACCCCGCACGACCTGGCGGAGATGATCGCCCGCATCGCGATGTCGCACTTCCTGCTGCCGCACCCGGATCCCGAGGCACTGCTGCGCACGCTGCGGTCGCTCGTCGGCACGCCGCGCCGCTCACGCTGATGCACCGGTAGATCCGACGCAGTGTTCCAGAGCAGGAGCCGTCGTGTGTTCTCGGCGGCGCTACCGCTTCTTCGCCGCGCGCGTCTTCTTGGCGGGAGCGGCCGCGCGCTTGCGCTTCGCGGCGCGCGCGGCGCGGGCCTTCACCAGGTTCTGCGCGAGCTTCGCCTTTGCTTCCGGTGACAGCGGACGCCGCTTCTTGGCGACCTTCTTCGTCGAAACGCGGCTCCCTCGGGCGCCGCTGGTTGTCGCCGCCCGCCCTCCGGCCGGCGTCACGCTGACGATCTCGGCGTCGCCGCCGAGCTCGTTCGCGACGATGGCCGCCTGGTACGGGTTCGGGGCCTCGACGATCTCGACGGTCGTGCGGGTCAGGGTGACGCGGTAGCGGGGCATGGGGATCCTTTTCCAGGGTTGCGGCTCCGACCCGGGAAACATAGTGCGGTGTTACCGCAGGCCGGGGACTTCTCGGGCCCGCCGGAACGCGTCGCGCTCGGCGGCGTCGGCGAAGAACACCAGGACCCAGGCGCGCTCGGCGTCGGCCCGGACGAGCGCTTCGTAGCGGTGATTGCCGTCCTGCAGCAGCAGCCGGCCGTCGCGGTACTCCGCCAGGAGCGGGGGTGGTTCCCACCCGTGTTCGAGGCTCTCCTCCATCCCGCCGACCTCGCCTTCCCATTCGCCGGGCTCGATCCGGACGAGGACGTCGGCCTCGGGGCCGGCCAACCGCTCGAGCTCGTCCAGCCCGACCTCGATCGGGCCGAGCCACCAGTGGCGTTCCTGCGCGAGCGCGGCCGCGAGCACCTCGTTGTCGCTCCCGCGGCTCGCGAGGAAGTCGCCGACCCAGATCGCGGTGCGGTCGGCTTCGGCCGCGGCGCGCGTGGAGGCGAGACTGAACTGCTGCATCGCTGATGCTTCCCCCGTTGGCACGTGATCTACACGCCGGCGGCGCGCAGACCGCGTACGTCTTCGAGGCTGCGGAGCAGGTCGTTCAGGTGCGTGCACGTCGACGTCCCGACGAACTCGGAACGGACGCGGTCGCGGACGGCGTCGAGCGGGAGTCCGACGAGCCGGTTCGCGCTCGCGGCGGCACTCGGGCACTCGACGTACGGGAGGACGTGCGGCGTCGCCTCGGCGTCGGCGATCACGAGGGTGGTCGCGTCGACGATTGCGCGCAGCGCGTACTCGTGCACGACCGACTCGATGACATCGGCGTCGAAGTGGGAGTCGCGGAACATCGCGCCGACGTGCAGCATCTGCCCGCGCCGCGTCACGTCGATGCGCCGGCGCCGGCGCACCGTGTGCGGCGCGGGATCGGCGAGCGCGTGCCAGGCATCGGGGTCGTCGTCGCGTTCGAGCCGGGGCGCGGCGGGGCCGAGCGTCATCGGCGGCATGCCGTCGGTCTCGACGACCTGCATGAGCGTTCCGCCCGACTGCCATCCCGCGCAGAGGTCGATGGTCGGCGCATAGCGTTCGCGCGGTACGCCCGGGACGAGCCCGGCGCGCTGCAGTGCGTAGCCCGACACGAGGGTGGCGACAGGCAGGTCGTCGAGCAGCAGGTACAGGAGGGCGGCCGCGGCACGCGCGCCCGGCACCGCACCGGCGGCCGCGGCCCGAAAGCCCGACGCGACGGTCCGGCCGAGCAGAGGCTCGAGCGCGGGCTCGGCCGGGTCGGTGCTGAGCGCGCGCAGCTCCAGTGTCGGCGCGAGCGTGGCGTCGAGCGTGCGGTGGGCGACGACGTGCGCCGAACCGAGCTCGTCGGTGGCGAGATCGCGGGCCCGGCCGGCGACGCGCACGTCGCCGCCCGGCCCGTCGGGGCGGACGACGTCGATGCTGCTGGTACGGCGCGTCGATCCCGGCGCGCGGTCGGGCGTGGACGGCGCCGGTCGCTGCGGGCCGACGCCGGCCGCGTTCGTGACGACGAGGTGTAGCCCGCTCACGAGAGCGCGTCGAGATCGAACCCGAACACCTTCGCCGCGTTACCCGCGACGATCGCGTGCAGGTCGGCGTCGGAGACGCCGTCGAACTGCCGGGCCGCGACCTCCTGCGACGCCGGCCACGTGCCTTCCGGGTGCGGGTAGTCGTTGCCCCACATCAGCGTCTCCACGCCCGTGACGGCGCGGTTGTTGACGGCGACGGGGTCGTACATGAAGGTGGCGTGGGCCTGGCGCCGGATCAGCTCGCTCGGCTTCAACGAGAGCTTCGGCTGCGCGAACGCGCTGTGGTCCTCGTAGATCGCGTCGGCCTGGGTCATGATCCAGCCGAGCCACGCCGCGCCCGTCTCGACCGTGACGATCTGCACGCCCGGAAAGCGGTCGAGTGCGCCGCTCGCGGCCATCGTGAGCATCACCATCGGGCCGTCGAGCTGCGCGCCGAGGATGTAGTTCACGACCGCGCCGCCGGGCCCGCGCACGACGCGCGGTTCGTGCCCGGTGCCGGAGTGGAAGGTGAGCGGGAGCCCGAGGTCCTGGGCGACGGCCCAGAACCGGTCGTACTCGGGATCGTTGTACGGGCGCGGCGGGACGCGCGCGGGCAGGAACAGCGCGCGGAAGCCGGCCGCGGCGAGGCGGCGCGCCTCTTCGATCGCTCCGTCGATGTCGAGCATCGGCACCATGCCGACCGCGAGGAGGTGGTGGATCCCGCCGAGCACTTCGGCCGCCCAACCGTTGTACGCGCGGCACAGCTCGAGTTGCAGTGCGGCGTCGTCGGACGCGAAGCACGCCTGTAGGGCGAATGTGGGGAAGATGACCTCGGCCGAGACACCGTCGCGCGACTGGTCGCGGCGGCGGCCGTCGGCGTCCCAGTCGCCGACGATCGCGAACTCGCGTTCCGACGCGGGCATGAGCTTGCGCGGGCGGAGCCCTTCGATCAGGAGACTGCGCCAGTCGCCGACGACTTCGATGCGGGGGACGCGGTCGCGGTAGGCGCGGGCCACGCGCTCGCCGTAGAGGTCGATCGGCTCGGTGACGTGCGAATCGGTGGAGATGAACGTGGAGTTCCGGTAGGTACCGGGGGCGTCCGTGTCGAGCATCGCGGCACTGTAACACGCGTGTTCACGAGTGAATATTGACGTTTCACTGGTGAGCAACCTATGCTCACAGCGATGGCCGGGCGCGTGGAGGATCGAGCGGTCGAACGCGCGGTTCGCGTCGCCAAGGAGCGGGCGCGCGACGAGGTGCAGCTGCTCGTCGCGGCAGGGCGCACGCTGCTCCACCGCGACGGCGCCGCCGACATGACGATCGCCGACGTGCTGAGCGAAGCCGGGCTGTCGACGCGCGCCTTCTACCGCCACTTCGCGTCGAAGTCCGACCTCCTGCTCGCGATCTACGACAACGAGGTCGACCGGTACCGGCCGCGGCTGGAGCGCCGCCTCGACGCCGCGACGACGGCGGGCGAGAAGCTCGAAGCCTGGATCGACGAGCTGCTCGCGGCCGCGTTCGAGTCGAAGCGCGGCGAGCGCACGCGCGCGATGTTCACGTGGGCGATCCCGCTGCAGCAGGAGTTCCCGGCCGAGTTCGCGGCGGTGCGCGCCGCGCTCACCGACCCGCTCGTGGCGGTGCTCGCCGCCGGGCTCGCCGACGGCTCGTTCCCGCGCGCCGAGCCCGCTCGCGATGCCGAGTTCATCCGCGCGCTCACGTGGGAGCTCGTCGAAGAGCACATGTCCGGCGCGGAGATCGACATCGTGACCGCGCGCGAAGAGGTGCTGCGGTTCTGCCTGCCCGCGCTCGGTGCGGAGTGACGGCCCGCCCCGCGCCCGGTCCCGCGTACTTCGACGAGGCGGCCGAGACGCGTTCGCGCGCCGACATCGAGGCGCGCCAGCTCGAGCGGCTGCTGCGGATCCTCCCGCACGCGTACGAGCATTCGCCGCTCGTCCGGTCGGTGTGGGAGCACGCGCGGGTGCACCCGCGCGACATCTCCAGCCTCGACGACTTCTTCGAGCGCGCGCCGTTCATCGACAAGTCGACGATCGAGCACTGGCGCAACGATCGGGGCGATCCCTGGGGCGGGCTGTTGTGCCGGCCCGAGTCGGAGCTCACGACGATCCTGTCGTCGTCGGGAACCACGGGCGAGCCGACGCTCTCACCCCAACGCTGGGCGCCCTCCGACGGTCCCGTACCCGCGGGGTTGTCGCGCGATCTCTGGATGATGGGCATCCGGCCCGGCGACTTCATGATGATGGTCATCTTCACGTTCCGCGGGCCCGCGTTCGGGATGGCGCACCAGTTCGGTGCGACGCCGATCCTCGTCGACTACGACGCCGACGACATGCTCCGGTTCTGCGAGCTGTCGCGGCGCTACCGACCGACGGGCCTCTACAACCTGAGCTCCGCGATCGTGCTCGCGATGGCCGAGGCGTGCGCGCGCGGCGGCTACGACCCGGCCGACGTGTTCGGGTCGTACCGCGCGCTGGTGCAGGCGGGTGAGCCGTTGAGCGCCAAGGCGCGCGCGATCGTCGACAGCTGGGGCGCGCCGATGTTCGAGCACACCGGCGTCGGCGATGTCGGCACCGCGTTCCAGTGCCCGGAGCACGACGGGCTCCACTATTGGGAGGACGACACGCTCGCGGAGAACCTCGACCTCGCCGGCGACGCGCCGGTCGGCGACCGCGAGCGCGGCGAGCTGGTCGCGACGACGCTCGTCAACGGCACGACCCCGCTGATCCGCTACCGCTCCGACGACATCGTCCGGCTCACGCGGGCGGTGTGCGCGTGCGGGCGCACGCACTCGCGCATCTGGCCCGTCGGTCGCAAGGGCGACGGCGTCCTCGTCGACGGCCGCACGATCCTCCCGATCGACGTGTGGCCCGCGGTCGAGGCGGTCGAGGCGTGCGATCTCGGCCTGTTCCAGGTCATCCGGGAGGCGCCCGCGATGGACCGACTCCGCTTGCGCGTCGGGCACCACGCCCCCGAGCACCGCCTCGCGGTCGTGCGCGACGAGGTTGCGGGCGCGGTCGCGGAACGCATCGGCGTCGTCCCCGACGTCGAGCTCGTCCCCGACGCCGACCTCCTCCGGCTCGGGCCCCCGCACAAGATCCCCCGGGTGGCGAGACGATGACGGCGGCGCCCGACGACCGCAATCCCGAAGTTCGCCCGCTGTGGGCGATCGCGGCGTACGACGACGGCGAGCAGCGGGTGCCGTGGCCGGTCTCGCACGAGGAGATCGAACGGGCGATGGGCGGCTCGTGCGCGACGCTCGCCGGGCTCGGTGCGGTGTCGGGCGCGCGGGTGCTGTGGTGCTCGGTGATGTCGGAGGGTGCGCACTTCTGGCCGCTCACGATCGCGACGATGATCGGCGGGGGAGTGTTCTCGCTCGCCGACGCCACGCGCGCCGACGCGCGTCGCGTCGCGATGTTCCTGCGCGCGCTCGAGCTGCACGCAGTCTTCGGGATCAACGAACAGATCCTCGACGGTCTCGACGACCTCGGCGGCGACTACGCGGCAAGCTTCGCGGGCGTCGAGGTGGTGGGCGCGCGGCCCGGCGCGTACGAACGGTTGGAGGCCGCGGGTCTGCGGCCGCACCGGTTCGTGCTGTGCGGCCCGGCCGTCGCGATCTCGACCGAGCCGGGAGGCCCGGCGCGGGTCGACCCGTCGGAATGGACGCTGGCGGCCGACGGCGATCGGATCGTCGTCACCAGCCTGCAGCCGCGGGCGACGACCTTCGTCCGCGCGCCGACCGGCATCCGTGGGCGCCTGGTCGACGAGACCGGCTTCGTTCCGTACCCGATCGAACCCCCCGCGATGGGAGAGGCGTGACCGACCGCACCCTGAAGGACCGCGCCGCGATCGTGGGCGTCGGCGCGACGCCGTACTACCGGCGCGGCCGGTCGCTGCCGCAGACCACGATGGACCTCGCGATCAAGGCGATCCTCGCCGCGCTCGACGACGCGGGCCTGAGCGTCGACGACGTCGACGGGTTCGCGCTCTACGGCGGCGCGTTCATCGACACCAGCCTGCTCGCCCAGGTCCTCGGCATCCCCGAGGTCCGGTTCACCGCCGGCCTCACCGGCGGCGGGGGTGGGTCGGCCGGCTCGGTCGGGCTCGCGGCCGCGGCGGTGTCCGCGGGCATGGCTGACGTCGTGGTCAGCGTGCTCACGCTGCAGCAGGCGAACATGCGCTTCGGCGCGTCGTTCGCGCCGAAGTCGAAGAGCACCGGCACGTACTCGGCGCCGACGACGCCCGAGTCGGTGTTCGCGTCGAACTCGGGCCTCATGGCGCCGGGCCAGATGTTCGCGATGCTCGTGCAACGGCACATGCACCTCTACGGCACGACGCGCGACCACCTCGCCGAGGTCGCGATCTCGACCCGCAACAACGCGATCAAGCGGGAGACCTCGTTGATGCGCGACGAGCTCACGCGCGAGCAGTACTTCGACGCCCGCATGATCTCCGAGCCGTTCTGCCTCTACGACTACTGCATGGAGTGCGACGGCGCGGTCGCGGTGATCACCACCACACCGGAGCGGGCCAAGGACCTGAAGCAGAAGCCCGTGTACGTCATGGGCTCGGCGCACGGCGGCGCGGGGCGCTGGGGTCAGGCGATCACGTGGATGGGCATGCCCGACGAGTACTTCACGTCGTCGGGCCACCGCCCGATCGCCACGCGCGTGTACGAGATGGCCGGTGTCGGCCCCGCCGACGTCGACGTTGCGCTCCTCTACGACCACTTCACCGGCATGGTGCTCCTGCAACTCGAGGACTACGGCTTCTGCGGGATCGGCGAGAGCGGCCCGTTCGTCGCCGACGGCAACATCCGCTGGCCCGACGGCGGGCTCCCGGTGAACACGCACGGCGGCAACCTGTCAGAGGCGTACATCATCGGGATGACCCACGTGAAAGAAGCCGTCGAGCAGCTGCGCGGCGAGGCGGTCAACCAGGTGCCCGCCGCCGACATCGCGCTGGTCACCGGCGGGCCCGCGTCGATCCCCGTGTCCGCCCTACTCCTGCACAGATAGAGGGAACCGATGGTCACCCGAACCGGAGTGCTGCCGAGCGAGTTCGTCAGCTTCGTGTCAAACCCCGCCACCGAACCATTCTGGGCCGCGGCCGCGGAGCATCGGCTCGTCCTGCCGCGCTGCACCAACTGCGCGCATTTCCGGTTCCCGCCGGCCGCGTTCTGCTTCAACTGCCGGCACCAGGACGTCGAGTGGGTCCCGCACGAGGGCAACGGCGAGCTCTACTCGTTCACGGTGATGCGGCACGCGGTGATCCCGCAGGTCGCCGACGCGTTACCGATCGTCATCGCGGTGGTCGAGCTGCCGGACACGAACAGCTGCCGCCTGATCGGCGACCTGCTGGGCTGCGCGCCCGAGGTGGTCGAGATCGGCATGCCCGTCGGGCTCGAGTGGTACGACGTCGAGGGAGGCTCGGTGTCGTGCTTCCGACCGCGCGCCTGACCCTCGCCGACACGCTCCGCTCGTACGCGCGTTCGCGTGCCGGTGCGCTCTGCCTCGGCGACGGTAACGTACGGCTCACGTGGCGGGAGACCGATCGCCGCACGAACCAGGTCGCGAACGCGCTGCGGGGCGCAGGCGTCGGGTCCGGCGACCGGGTGCTCTGGCTCGGGCAGAATTCGTTCCGACTCCAGGAGCTGCTGCTCGCGTGCGCCAAGCTCGGCGCGATGTTCTGCCCCGCGAACTGGCGCCAGGGGCCGGACGAGCTCGCGTTCGTCATCGACGATCTTTCCCCGAGTGTCGTCGTCGCGCAGGAGACGGACGTCGGCGACGCGGTGCGCGCCGGCCGCGAGCGAGCCACGACGGCCGGGGATGCGCGCTGGCTGTGGCACGACATCGATGAAGGGCAGCTCGACGGCGGTTCTGACGCGTACGAGCCGTTCGTCGCCGCAGCCGCGTCGGATGATCCGGGGCTCGACGGCGACTCCGACGACGCGCTGCTCCTCGTGTACACCGCCGCGTTCAGCGGGCGGCCGAACGCGGCGATGCTGTCGTCGCGCGCGCTGCTCGCCCAGGGCGCGCTGATGGCGCCGTGGCAGGGGATCGACGAGCACTCGGTGTTCCTGAACTCCGGCCCGCTGTTCCACATCGGCACGTTCATGCCGAATCTCTCGGCGTTCGCGATGGGCGGCGCCAACGTCTTCGTCGCGCGGTCCGACGGCGACGCGATGTGCCGGGCGATCGCGTCGTTCGGGTGCACGAGCGGGTTCCTCGTCGGTCCGATGGTCGATGCCGTGGTCGAGGCCAACGCCAGGCTCGGCCTCGACCTCTCGACCTTCCACGGTTACCGGGGAAACCCGGCCTTCGACGCGATGGTGCAACCCGACGTCTCGCCGTGGGGACGCAACGCGGGCGGCTACGGGCAGACCGAGGTCATGGGTATGGCCACGTTCAACCTCCTCGGTTCCGGCGGGGCCGGTACGCACGGCCGGCCGTCGCCGCTCGTGCAGATCCGCGTCGTCGACGACGACGACGACGAGGTCGAGCCCGGAGCGGTCGGCGAGATCGCGGTGCGGGGCACGACCGTGATGAACGGGTACTGGAACCGCGACGAGCTCAACGCCGAGCGGTCGCGCAACGGATGGCACCACACGAACGATCTCGGGCGCTACGAGCGCGACGGGACGTTCTCGTTCATCGCGCCGAAGGGCCGCATGCTCAAGTCGGCGGCCGAGAACATCTACCCGGCCGAAGTCGAGAACGCGGTGCGGTCGCATCCGGCGGTCGCCGAATGCGCGGTGATCGGCGTTCCCGACGACGTGTGGGTCCAGGCCGTGAAGGCGATCGTCGTGGTCGCGGAGGGCGCGCAGGTCGGCGCGGACGAGATCATCGACTGGTGCCGCCACCGCATCGCCTCGTACAAGAAGCCGCGGACGGTGGAGTTCGTCGACGCGCTGCCCCGGGCCGGGTTCTTCGTCGACTACGACGACCTCGACCGCCGCTACGGCGGCGGCAACTACCCCGGCGGCAGCACCCGCAGCGCCTGACCGTCGGTCGCGCAGGGCGGTATCGGAGTCAGCGCGTCTTCGCCTTGCCGCCGGGGAACAACTCGCGCCAGTCGCTCTCGCCGACCTCGACGCCGAACTTCTTCGCGGCCCGGACCCTGAGGACGCCGATCAACAACAACACGACGAGAATGACGACGATGGTGCCGATGCCGATGTACATCGCTGCTCCTCTGCATTCGAGGGTTACCTCGATGCGGGAGCTGTACCAACCGTTGCGCGGCTCTCAAACCCTCACGGTGCGAGCGTGCGTGTCACCGATGACAGCGTGCACGTCAATGCGCCCTTTGCATTGAGTGATCCCGTCGCGTGCCATATCGCGGTCGCGGCCGGCTCCACGCGGGCGACTGCGGCGACACCATCACCCACGCCGTTCCCCGACGCGTCGGTGAACTTCACGTGGATCGTGTAGAGACTCGCTTTGCTGCTGTGGTTCACGATCTTGCCGGTTGCCGTCGGGTGACCGCCGGTCGAGCTCGTGGTGCACGCGGTGACCGTCACGTCCTTCTTCGCCGCGGCTTTTGCCGACGACGAGCACGCGGCGAGCGGTACGACGCACGAGACGACGGCGAGCAACACGACCGCGCGGTTCATCGTCTCTTCCTCGGACGTCCGGTTCGGAGCATTCCCCGATCTTGGCGCGGTCACGCGCTCCGGGCGCGGAGCCACACCGGGACCGGTCGGGCCCGCGCCGACCGTAGACGCCGCCGGGCGACATGAGTGAGGACTCACTCCGCTACACTGTTCGGTCATGAGCGGGCCCGGAGCGACGACCGGAGCGGCGACCGACGCCGGCATCACGAAGAGCGGGATCACCAAGAGCAGGCGGGCTTCGGCGCTGCCCCCCGACGAACGGCGCTCGATGATCGTCGCGGCCACCCTGCCGCTGCTGCTCGAGCACGGCGACCGGGTCACCAGCCGCCAGATCGCCGAGGCCGCCGGCATCGCCGAGGGCACGATCTTCCGGGCCTTCGCCGACAAGGACGAGATCATCCTCGCAGTGATCGAGGCCGCCCTCGATCAGGCGCCGCTCGAGGCGGCGCTGCAGGAGATCCCGGCCGGGATCGCGTTCGCGGAGCAGCTCACCGCCGCGGTCGTGATCATGCAACAGCGGGTCATCGACGTCTGGCAGGTGCTGTCGAGCGTCGGCACGCGCTTTCACGAGATGACGCGCCGCCCGATGGTCGACAGCGACTCGCTCGTGCGCCTGTTCGAGGCGAACCGCACCCACCTGACCGTCGAACCCATCGTCGCGGCGCGGTTGCTGCGCTCGCTGACGTTGTCGACGACGCACCCGATGCTCGCGGGGGAGCCGAGGTCGCCCCAAGAGCTCGTGCAGCTGTTCCTCTACGGCGTGGGCGGCCCTCACCGCGCCCCCGGGGAGGCGCCGTCATGCTGATGCGTCTGCTCAAGTCGCATCTCTCGCCGTACCGGCGCGCGCTCGCGTTGATCGTCGTGCTGCAGACGATCCAGACGTCGGCCGCGCTCACGCTGCCCACGATCAACGCCCGCATCATCGACAAGGGTGTCCTCGTCGGGAACACGCACTACATCTACACGTGGGGCGCGATCATGCTCGGCTTCGCGCTCGTCCAGGTCGTGTTCTCGGTCTCCGCGGTCTACTGGGGCGGCATGGTCGCCATGAGCTTCGGCCGCGACCTGCGCAAGAACCTCTTCCACAAGGTCACCGACTTCTCCGCCCGCGAGGTCGGCACGTTCGGCGCCCCGTCGTTGATCACGCGGATCACGAACGACGTGCAACAGGTGCAGATGCTCGTGGTGATGGCGGCCACCATGGCTATCGCCGCGCCGATCACGATGGTCGTCGGCGTGATCCTCGCCGTGCGCCAGGACGTCGGTCTGTCGATCATCCTCGTGATTGCGATGCCCGTCGCCGGCGTCGTGCTCGGGCTGATCGTGTCGCGCATGGTGCCCGCGTTCCGGTTGATGCAGGAACGCATCGACCAGGTCAACCGGGTGCTGCGCGAGCAGATCACCGGCATCCGAGTCGTGCGCGCGTTCGTGCGGGAGCCGCAGGAGGAGAAGCGGTTCGGCGAAGCCAACCGCGACCTCACCGTCGTGTCACTGCGGGCCGGCCGCCTGATGTCGTCGATGTTCCCGACGGTGAACTTCCTCATCAACGCGTCGAGCGTCGGCGTGCTCTGGCTCGGTGCAAGCCGGGTGAACTCGGGCCAGATCCAGGTCGGCACGCTGATCGCCTATCTCAGCTACCTGGTGCAGATCCTGATGTCGGTCGTCATGGCCACTTTCGTGATCTCCATGATCCCGCGGGCGTCGGTGTCGGCCGATCGCATCCAGGAGGTCCTCGACACCGACCCCAGCGTCGTCCCGCCCGCCGACCCGGTCCGCAAGGTGCTCACGCCGGGCTCGCTCGAGTTCGACAATGTCGGCTTCAACTACCCGGGCGCCGAGCACCCGGTGCTGAGCGGCGTGTCCTTCGCCACCGCGCCCGGTCAGACGACCGCGGTCGTCGGGAGCACCGGCGCGGGCAAGTCGACCCTCGTCAACCTCATCCTCCGGCTGTTCGACAGCACCGAGGGCACCGTGAAGGTCGGCGGCGTCGACGTGCACGACCTCGATCCCGACGTCTTGTGGAACACGATCGGGCTCGTGCCGCAGCGGCCCTACCTGTTCTCGGGCACCGTCGCCAGCAACCTGTTGTTCGGCAAGCCCGACGCGACCGACGACGAGATGTGGGAGGCGCTCGAGGTCGCGCAGGCCGCCGATTTCGTCCGCAACATGCCGGGCGGCCTGCACGCGCGGATCGAGCAGGGTGGCACCAACGTCTCCGGCGGCCAGCGCCAGCGTCTCTCGATCGCCCGCGCGTTGGTGCGCAAGCCCGACATCTACGTGTTCGACGACTCGTTCTCGGCCCTCGACCTCGCCACCGACGCGCGGCTACGTGCCGCGCTCGGTCCGTACACCCGCGACGCGGCCGTCGTCATCGTGGCCCAGCGGGTGTCGACCATCTCCACCGCCGACGACATCCTCGTCCTCGAGGACGGGCTCGTGATCGGTCGGGGCACACACGACGAGCTGATCAAGGACAACCCGACGTACGCGGAGATCGTCCAGTCCCAGATCGGTGAGAAGAGCGCGGCCGCATGACGGTCATCCGAAGTCCCGAAGAGCAGGACTACGCCGAAGAACAAGAGGAGATCGACCTCTCCCGTCCGGAGACGCGCGCGGCCGGCCGCTGGAACTCGGCCGGCGTGCCCGGCGAGCGCTCGAAGGACTTCAAGAACGCGCTACGGCGACTGGCGCGCATGCTCGGGTCGATGCGGTTCGTGCTCCTCTTCGTCATGTTCGTCGCGACCACGAGCGCGGTGTTGAACGTGTTCGGCCCGCGTGTGCTCGGGCACGGCACCGACCTCATCATCCGCGGTTTCCGCGCCCACCAGATGGACTTCGGTGCGCTGCACCACGTGCTGTTCCAGGCGGTGGGGCTCTACGCGGCGTCGTCGCTGCTCTCGATCGTCGCCAGCTACACGCTCGCCGGCGTCATCCAGCGTCTCATGTTCAAGCTGCGTTCCGACGTCGAGACGAAGGTCAACGCCCTCCCGCTGAGCTACATCGACCAGCAGTCGCGCGGCGACCTCCTCAGCCGGGTCACCAACGACATCGACAACGTGGCCCAGAGTCTGCAACAGACCCTGAGCCAGATGCTCACGTCGGTCCTGCTGCTCATCGGCACCGCGGTGATGATGATCACGATCTCGCCGTTGCTCGCCGCGGCCGCGCTCACCACCGTGCCGGTGTCGATCTGGGGCATGCGCGCGGTGGCGAGACGCTCTCGCCCCAAGTTCATCTCCCAGTGGAAGAGCACCGGGCTGCTCAACTCGCAGATCGAGGAGACGTTCACGGGCCACGCGGTGGTCAAGGCCTTCGGGCGCCAGCGCGAGGTCGAACAGCGTTTCCGGGAGACCAACGACGAGCTCTACGAGTCGTCGTTCGGCGCCCAGTTCATGTCGAGCCTCATGCAACCGCTCACCATGTTCATGGGGAACCTGCAGTACGTGATCGTCGCCGTCGTCGGCGGGTTGCGGGTGGCGAGCGGCGCCATCACGATCGGCGACATCCAGGCCTTCATCCAGTACTCCCGCCAGTTCTCGATGCCGCTCACGCAGGTGGCGTCGATGATGAACGTCTTCCAGTCGGGTATCGCGTCGTTCGAGCGGGTGATCGAGTTCCTCGACGCCGAGGAGCAGATTCCCGACCCCGCCGCGAGCGACGATCCGCCCCCGGTGCGCGGTCGCGTCGAGTTCTCCGACGTCACGTTCTCCTACAACCCCGACCGGCCGCTGATCGAGTCGCTCTCGCTCGTCGCCGAACCGGGCCAGACCATCGCGATCGTCGGTCCGACCGGCGCCGGCAAGACCACGCTCGTCAACCTCATCATGCGGTTCTACGAGCTGAACGACGGTGCGATCACGCTCGACGGGCGCGACATCTCGTCGATCCCACGCGCGGAGCTGCGCTCGAAGATCGGCATGGTGCTGCAGGACACCTGGCTGTTCGGCGGCACGATCCACGACAACATCGCGTACGGCAATCCCGACGCGACCGAGGAGCAGATCCTCGAGGCCGCGCGCGCCACCTACGTCGACCGCTTCGTGCACTCGTTGCCCGAGGGCTACAACACGGTGATCAACGACGAAGGCGACAACATCAGCGCCGGGCAGAAGCAGCTGCTGACGATCGCGCGTGCCTTCCTCGCCGACCCCGCGATACTCATCCTCGACGAGGCGACGAGCTCGGTCGACACCCGTACCGAGGTACTCATCCAGGAAGCGATGAACGCGCTGCGCCGCGACCGCACCAGCTTCGTCATCGCGCACCGGCTCTCGACCATCCGTGGCGCGGATGTGATCCTCGTCATGGAGAACGGCCGCATCGTCGAGCAGGGCTCGCACGCCGAGCTCCTCCGGACGGACGGTCCGTACGCGCGCCTGTACAACTCTCAGTTCGTTGCGCCCGTCGTCGACATCGACGCCGAGGCGTCGACCTGAGTCGCGGGGCGCGGCCGGCACAACGCTCAATGATCAGGCACGACGACTCTGGTGAGTCGTTCGATGCCATGTCAGGCTGACGCGAGTTCGCGTACGCTTTCGCGTGTCGCGAGTTGCACAGGGGGCTGGAATGAGTCGTTTCATCAGGTCGCGCGCCAGTGCGGCATTCTTCGCCGTGACGTTGGTTGGCGTGGCCGCGATCGGAACGGCGTCCGCGTCGGCCCCCTGGGCGCTCAATTGGTCACTGACGGGAAGCCCGCAAGCGTCGTTCATTCCACCGCTCAGCGGCAATACCCCGCAGCTGGCCGACGCGGGCACCGATCTCGCGGCCGTGTCGTGCACGAGTCCGATGTTCTGTGTCGCGGTCGGCGTCGGGAACAACAGCGCCGGCGGCCCGACGTTGGTCGACGAATGGCACGGGCGCCGGTGGATCGCCTCGCCTCGCTCGAGCGTCGCCGGGCAGAGCTCGTTGACCGGCGTCTCGTGCGTTCGTACGCGCTTCTGCATGGCGGTGGGGAGTACGGGCGACCACCAGCCGATCGTCGAGAAGTTCAACGGTGTGGGATGGTCGTACACGCTCTTGGATCCCTTTCCCGCGCACCCGCAGACCCGCCTGACCGGCGTCTCGTGTACGAGCACCACCTTCTGTGCGGCGGTTGGCTCGACGACTGACGGCACGACGCAGACGACGTTCGTCGAGCGATGGAGCGGCGCCGGATGGTCCGTCGTCCCGAGCCCGAACTCCGGTACCGGGAACAACGCGTTGTTCGGCGTGTCCTGCCGCAATGAGATCTTCTGTGTTGCCGTCGGCGCATTCGCGACGGCCACGGACACGCAGCCCCTGATCGAGCGCTGGAACGGATCGGCCTGGGCAGTCGCGCCGACACCGAGCCTGGGCGCCGGCACGTTCGCGCAGCTCGCAAGCATCTCGTGTGTCAGCTCGCGCTTCTGTATGGCCACCGGTTCCCAGCTCGCGGCGCCCCTCGTCGAGACGTGGAACGGCTCCGCGTGGAGCCTCGGCGCGATCCCGCCGGCTCGGGTCGGGTTCTCGCAGGCCTTCACCGGCGTCTCGTGTCTCCGGACGCACCACTGTGTCGCCACCCTGCAAGAGGCCGGGCCGACCTCGGCATCGACCGGCGCGGTCGTGCAGGAGTGGACCGGCACCGCCTGGACTTCGGGCCGGGGCGCGCCCGGCACGTCCGGACTGCTGCACGGCGTCTCGTGCTCGGGCAACCGGTTCTGCTTCGCGGTCGGTGGCTCGCACTACTTCCCGGAGGGAAGTGTGGCGCTGCGCGGCGTCTGAGCGCCCGAATGCCGTAATCCGGGCCGGTTTCGACCGTGCAGAGGCCTCAGCCCGGCCGGGGGTCCCGCCGATAGACGTGATGTGCGGCCAGAATCCGATGTGCGACAGTTCGCGCGGTCGGCGCTCGAGGGCGCGGAGGTCGGATTCGTCGTCTTCCGTGCCGTTCGCCGGGATCGCGACGTGGACTGGATGGTGCTGGACGCGAACGCGTCCATTCGCGACCGCTGGCTGACCGCCGCCGCCGACGGTGAGTTCACGGCGCCGCAGTACGCCGCCGCGATGTCGCGCGCCGAGATCGGCCCCGTGCTCGAAGAGGCGCTCACGACGGGCGGGCGGATCGAGGTCGACCGCGAGCTGCAGCTCCCCGACGGTGCCCGCGTCTGGCGCCGGGTGATCGCGATCCCGCTCGACGACGACGTCGTCGCGGCCGTGACCTACGACATCGGTGACCTCGTCGACGCGCGCGGCCGGGCCGCCGCGCTCTCGCAGCACAGCTCCGACATCGTCGCGATCGCGGGCATCGACAGCGGCCTTTCGTGGGTGTCGCCCACGGTCGAGACCATGCTCGGCTGGCCGCCGGCCGCGGTGCTGGGCCGGTGCGCCGTCGACCTCGTTCATCCCGACGACGTGACGACGATGGTGACGCGCTTCGGCGAGGTCGCGCTCGACCCCTGCGTCGTCGCCACGGTCGAGCTGCGGCTGCAACGCTCCGACGGCGGCTACCGCTGGTTCCAGTGCTCCGTGACGAACCGGCTCGACGACCCCGAAGTGCGCGGCTTCGTGCTCAGCCTGCACGACATCGATGCCCGGCGCCGGTCCGAGGACGCGTTGCGCGTGTCGGAGCTGCGGATGCGCAGCATCCTCGAGACGGCCGCGGACGCGATCATCTCGACCGACGAGACGGGCACGATCATCGAGTTCAACCGGGCCGCGGAGCGCATCTTCGGCGTGGATGCCGCCGACGTGCTCGGTACCGAATACCCCGACCTTTTGCCCGAGTCGGCCGAGAAGGACGCCTACGAGGCGAGGTCGACCAACGCGCAGGAGACCGGTCTCCCGATGGAGATCATGACGATGCGCGCCGACGGCACGGAGTTCGAGGCGCGCATCTCGATGTCGCGCACGACGATCGACGGTCGCACGCTGACGACCGCGATCGTGCGCGACGTCACCGAGGAGAAGGAGAACGCGCGGGTTCTCGAACGTCGCGGTCTCTACGACGAGCTGACCGGGCTCGCGACGCGCAAGCTGTTGATCGACCGGCTCGAGGAGGCGTTGCGCCGGGGCCGGCGCCGCCGCACGGTGATCGGTCTCCTCCTGCTCGACCTCGACCGGTTCAAGCACGTGAACGACAGCCTCGGTCACGACGTCGGCGACGCGTTGCTCGTCGAGGTCGCGTCCCGCCTGCGGGCGGCGGCGGGCGAGAGCAACACGGTCGCCCGGCTCGGCGGCGACGAGTTCGTCGTGCTGTGCGACGAGGCCCGCGACATCGACGACATCTCCGACCGGGCCGGGCGCCTCGACGAGGTCCTGCGCGCGCCGTTCGCGCTCGGCGCCGACGAGGTGATGCTCACTGCGTCGATCGGGATCGCGGTCTGGAACGGGGGCAACGAACGGGCCGATGAGCTCGTCCGCCACGCCGACGCCGCGATGTACCGCGCCAAGGATCGCGGCCGCGGCCGCATCGAGCTGTTCGACGAACGTATGCAGACGCTCGTGTCGGCCCGGCTCGGGCTCGAGTCCGCGCTCCGGCGCGCCATCGAGCGCGACGAGCTGGTCGCCTACTACCAGCCGATCGTCGCGTTCTCCTCCGGCCGCCCGACGCACCTCGAAGCGCTCGTGCGCTGGCAGCGCCCCGACCTCGAGCTCGTCCCGCCCGACGAGTTCATCGGCATCGCCGAGGAGACCGGGCTCATCCACCCGATCGGCGAGTGGATGTTGCAGCGGGCCGCGCTCGACTGTGCCCGCTGGCAGTCGCTGGCACCGGGCGTCGGCGTCTCGGTGAACGTGTCGCCCCGCCAGTTCGACAGCCCGTCGGTCGTCGAGGTCGTGTCGTCGGCGTTGCGCGACAGCGGGCTCCCGCCCGAGCTGCTCGGGCTCGAGATCACCGAGTCGGTGCTCGTCGACGATCCCGACGAGACGGTCGCGCTCCTCGACGAGCTCAAGGCTCTCGGTGTCCGCATCGCGCTTGACGACTTCGGCACCGGGTACAGCTCGTTGACCTACCTCCAGCAGCTCCCGATCGACGAGCTCAAGATCGACCGGTCGTTCGTGGCCGTGCTCGAGGACGAACGCTCTGACCTCGTGCTCTTGCGGATGATGGTGCAGCTCGGACGCGCGTTCGACTTGAAGGTCGTGGCCGAGGGCATCGACACCGATCGGAAGCTGCGCCGCATCCAGGGGCTCGGTTGCCATCTCGGTCAGGGATACCTCTTCGCCCGGCCGGCGCCGTTCGACCAGGTCATGCACCGTTTCGGGGCGATCCGGGAGCCGGGCTCCGATCCCGGCGGCCGCCTCGACGGCGCCGGCGCGGTGTCGCGGCCCTAGCCCGTTCGTGCCCGGCGCCGCGGGCGAGGTCCCGCGGTGGGAGGCCGGACGGCTCGGCGCGCGATCATGCCCCGTGCGAATCGTGCTGCTCGGTGCGCCGGGTTCCGGCAAGGGGACCCAGGGCGAGCGCCTGGCCGTTCGCCTCGGCGTTCCGCACGTGGCGAGTGGTGAGCTCCTGCGGGCGCAGATCGAGGCGAAGACCCCGCTCGGGGTGGAGGTCGCGGAGCGGATCGCCCGCGGCGATCTCGTGCCCGACGACGCGATCGTCGACATCGTCGCCGACGCGGTCCTGCGCGCGAGCGAGGAGGGCGGCTACATCCTCGACGGCTTCCCGCGCACGCGCGTGCAGGCCGAGCGCGCGTACGAGCTGGCGCAGCCGTTCGGCATCGACGCCCACGCCGCGGTCTACCTCGCGCTCGACGACGACGTCGCGCGCACGCGCCTGGCGGGCCGGGCCGACGACGGCCGGGCCGACGACGCGAACGCGAGCGTCATCGAGCACCGCCTGCAGGTCTTTCACGACAACATGCGCCCCATCCTCGACTACTACCGCGAGCGCGGGATCCTGCTGACCGTCGACGCGGCGCAGCCGGTCGACGCCGTCACCGAGGCGATCTTGTCCGCGCTCGCGGCGGTCAAGCGTTAGTTACTTCTCCGTGCACCACATCCGCTCGGCCACGGCCGGGTCGGAGGGGATGCGCAGGCGCGTGTAGCTCACGCTGTGCCAGAGGTTCGACAAGAATCGTCCCGGCGTCATCTTGGCGTCGACGGCGTCGAGCAGACCGGGGATCGGCCCGCAGGTCGAGCGCGTGGCGTGCGGCCGCATCCTTGGGGTTGCTCGGCCCAGTCGTACCCGGCGAGGTGGCCTCCGGCGCGCCGAACCGCGCGTCGTACCACGCGTCGTCGATCTGCTTGCGGTGGCCGGCGGGCCGGCCGGGTACGGGCGCGGTCCGTGCCGCGAGCGGCTCCGCGAGCCCGCCGATGTCGACGACCCAGATGCGCCGGCCCGCGTCGTACGCGGGGACGCCGATCGAACCCAGGGTCAGCACGAACGCGCGCGGGTCCTTGCCCGGCCGCGCCTGTTTGTCGACGAGCTTGAAGTAGCCGCGCACGCCGCGGTCGTACGCGGCGGCCGCCTCCGTGCCGTTGAGTCCGAACGCGCTGTCGGTGGGCTTCAGCTTCGCGCCCGACACCGCGCGCCAGTCGCTGATCGGGCTGAGGAGGTACGACTTCGTGTTCGGCGGCGGTCGGAACGCGACGACGCTGACAAGCGCCCACACCGTGGCGGCCGCGCCGATCGCGGCGACCGAGAGCGTCCGCCGGGTGACGGCGACCGTCGGGATCACGACCGATGCCGGCACCGCGAGCGCGAAGAACGCGGGGAGGAGCAGGCGACCGTGCATGTAGTCGCCGCCGATGGAGGTGATGTACAGCGCGTGCAACGTGCCGCCCGCGAGCATGGCGGCGGTCGCGATCGCGATCCGGCGGTCGCGCCGCGCGAGCGAGCGGTAGACGATCGCGGCCACGACGATGACGGCCGTGAGCCACAGGCGGTACGGCCCGATGAAGTTCTTCGCGTACGTCCACCCCTGACCGAGGTGCAGCCCGCTCGCGTCCTTGGCGAGCGCGGTCGTGGGCACCACGGTCGCGTAGTAGCCCATGCGGAAGATCTGGTATGCCACCGGCAGGGCGAACATGCTCGCGAGGTCGAACCCGATCCGGCGGGGGCGTACGAGCACGAACCACGCCGCGAGCATGCACAGCAGCATCAGCGCGAGCTCGGGTCGGACCAGCGGCGCGAGGCCGAGCGTCACGCCGAACCACAGTCGCCGCCGCCCCGTGATCTCCCCGCCGCGCGCGGCCGACACGAGCACGTACCACGGCGCCCGCGATCCACAACCAGACGAGCCCCATCTCCAGGCCCGACGTCGAGAAGTCCCAGACCACCGCGACCGCGGCGACGAGCAGCAGACCGACGGGCACGACGATGCCGTCGTCGCCGCGGTGCAGCACCCTTGTCGCCCGGCCCGCGACCGCGAACGCGGCCACGGCCGCGGCGAGGCTCGCCAGCGCCGCGATCCATTCCATGCTCGCGAACGCGCCGAACAGGGCGCGGGCGACGACCAGGATGGCGAGCCACAGCGCGCTTGTGGCCGACTCGACGCGCTCGCCGGCGTTGAAGACCGGACCGTGCCCGGCGAAGATCTGGTCGACGATGCGCAGGTTGATGAACGCGTCCTCGTCCACCCAGCGGTGCTGCCAGCCGCCGATCGCGATCATGAGCGCGGGGAGATACGCCGGCGCCGCGATGGTCGCTCGGCGCGCGCGCGACACCGGGTGCGCGACGGGCTCGTCGTCGGAACGTTCGAGGAGTGTCGTCACCGGGTCATCTCGTCTGCGTCATCTCGTCGTTCCGTAGATGCGGGTCAGGATCCACCGCGCCGCCCAGGTGGCCGCCGTCGGCGTGAGGTGGCGGCCGTCGGGGCGGGCGTGGATCCCGTCGACCTTCTCCGGGCACGGCGGCCCGTCGGGGCAGAGCCTCGACGCGAGGTCGACGAGCGTGACCTGCGATCGGTGCCGGGCCTGGAAACGGCGGAGTAGCGCGTTCGAGGCGCGCGTAGCCGTCGTCGTCGGCTTTCCGGCTCGTCGTGTACGTGCCGTCGGCGGGGTTCGGCGCGGCCGGGGCCTCGGTGACCATGACCACACGTGCGCCGCCGGCCGTGAGGCGGGCGAGGGCCGCGTCCATGCGCGCCATGATCTCGGCCTCGCCCGCGGGTGTGCCGGCGACGAGCGTGTGGCCGTCGACGACGAGGTCGGACTTCTCCCAGATGCTCATCCAGAGCACGACGGTGGGTTGCAGGCGCGCGAGGGCGGCGCGCTCCTGCGTGTCGGCGAGCTCTGCGCACCGTTGCGAGTTCGGCGTGATGCGCTCGTTGCGGGTCGTGGTGATCTGGCCGCTCGCCACACCGCAGCCGAACACGGCGCCCTGCGCCGTCGCGATCCCGGCCGCGTCGCCGACCGCGCCGAGTCCCGGCCACAGGCTGCACGCGGTCGAGTCGCCGACGAGAAGGATGCGCTGCTTGCGGACCGACGCCGGGAGCGCGAGCGGGCCGCTGTTCGCGTCGGCGGTCTTGGCCTCGCGCGTCTCCTTGGGGAGCGGCTGCCCGCAGAGGAACGGGTCGCCGAGGTTCCAGATGAAGCCGGGCGGCGCGGAGGCGCCGACCGCGGAGGCGCTGATGACGACGGCCATCACCGCGGCTGCGGGAACGAACGCGACCGCGGACACGCGCAGGCTCCACGTGCGCTCGCGGATCGGCCGCTCGACGAGGTAGTACGACGCGATCGACACGGCGAAGGTCACGGCCAAACGCAGCAGGTTCAGTGTGGTGGTGCTCACGTGCACCCGCGACGGCACGAGCCACACGTCGATCGGCCAGTGCCAGAGGTAGAGCCCGTAGGAGATCCGCCCGACCCACGCCAGCGGGCGCGTCGACAGCACCGCCGACACCGGGCCGGGTTGGAGCAGTCCGGCGATGAGGATCGCCACCACGACCGCGAACGCGGCCGAGCCGCCCTGGTAGTACCGGGCGCCGGTGCCGGACGCGACGTGGAACGCGACCGCCGTCACGACGATCGCGGGGACGGACGCGCCCGCGAGCAGGCGCCGGGCCCGTTCGCCCGGCTTCCACGCGAGCAACGCGAGCGCGAGCAGGGCGCCGACGAGGAGCGAGTGCGCCCGGGCGTCGGTGGCGTAGTACGCCCCCGACGGGTCGCCGGGCTGGTAGCGGAGCTGCATCGCGAACACCGAGGCCGCGGCGCCGAGCACGCACACGGCCGCGAGGATCCGCGTCGACCCCCGCCCGATGCGCAGGCATGCCAGCACGATGAGCGGCCAGACGAGGTAGTACTGCTCCTCGATCGCCAGCGACCACATGTGGCGCAACGGCGATGCGGCCGAGAAGAGCTGGAAGTAGCCCTGCTGGTCGGCGATGAACCGCCAGTTCGCGACGTAGAACAGGCTCGCGAACATGTCGTCGCGCACGCCGTTGCGCCCCCACGGCACCACCGCGAAGTGCGTGTAGAGCGCGACGAACACCAGCACGAGCAGGAGCGCGGGGAGCAGCCGGCGGGCGCGCCGAGCCCAGAACTGCGCGAGCGCGATCGTCGACCCGCGCCGGAACTCCGACACGAGCAGCGTCGTGATCAGGAACCCCGAGAGCACGAAGAAGGTGTCGACGCCGAGGAAGCCGCCCTTCGCCCACGAGTAGTTGTCGTGATACGCGATGACCGAGAGCACCGCGACGGCGCGCAGACCGTCGAGGCCGGGGTGATACCCGAAGCGGGGCAGGGCCGAATCGCGGTCCGCGTACCGGGTGGTGATCGGCGCCGGCGTGTCGTCCGCCGTCTGTCCGACCGTCCCGGTACCCGAAGTCACGGGCCAGAGGTTACGGGAGGGAGAGCGACCGGTCCTTGCACTCGGAAGCGGGCGCGCGGAACTAGGTTGGCCCGCCGTGACCCGCTTCGGGCGTGTGCTGCTCGTGATCGTCGCGGTCGCGTTCGGGATCCGCGTGGCGTACGTGGCCGTCGCCAAGGCCGGGCCCTGCCCGGTCGTGCTCGCCGACGGCACCAAGGTCGGCAGCTCGCCGAGCAGTTGCCTCAAGGGCGACGAGCTCTTCTACAACGCCGAGGCGAACTCCGTCGCCGCCGGTCACGGCTTCGAGGAGCCGTTGTCGGCGTTCACCCATCCGGGGGAGAAGCCGCCGCCCGCCGCCGACCATCCTCCCCTCACCGTGTTCGTGCTCACGCCGGTGTCGTGGCTGGCCGAGCACGCGCCCTTCGACGCGGTGATCAAGGAGACGCTCCACGACCACGTGCGCGAGCACCGCTACACCATGGTGCTGCTCGGAACGCTGCTGGTCGCGCTCGTCGGGCTGCTCGGGCGGCGCATCGGCGGTGACGCGGTCGGCCTCGTCGCGGCCGCGATCGCGGCGGTCAGCCCGAACATCTGGGTGAACGACGGCCTCGTGATGTCGGAGACGCTCACCGCGCTCACGGTCGTCGGCGCGCTGCTCGCCGCGGTGTGGTGGCGGGAACGCCCGGGCGTCGGGCGCGCCGCGGTCGTCGGCGCGATGTGCGGTCTCGCGATCCTCGCCCGGGTCGAGTTCGCGTTGCTCGTGCCGTTGCTGGCGGTGGTGTACGCGCTGACGCTCCACCAACCGTGGTCGGACCGGTGGAAGCAGGCGGGCGTGACGGTCGTCGTCGCGCTGGTCGTGATCGCACCGTGGGTCGGCTTCAACCTCGCGCGCTTTCACGACCCCACCTTCGTCTCCACGAACGACGGTCTCACGCTCGCGGGCGCGAACTGCGACGCGGTCTACCACGGCTCGTCGACCGGCTTCTGGTCGCTGACGTGCGGGGCGAACCCGCCCGCGGGCGACCAGTCGCAGGCGTCGAGCGCGTTGCGCCGCCGCGGCATCGACTACGTGAAGGACCACGCGTTCGCGGTTGCCGATGGTCGTGCTCGCCCGGCTGGGCCGCACGTGGAGCGTGTTCCGCCCGCTCGACATGGTGCACCTCAACCAGGGCGAGGATCGCGAGGCCTGGGTCACCCGGCTCGGTCTCGTGGCGTACTACCCGACGATGCTGTTCGCGATCGCGGGGGCGATCGCGCTGTGGCGGCGGCGGTCGCGCGCGGCGCTGTGGGCCCTGCTCGTCCCGTCGGTCATCGTCACGATCAACACGGTCGTCACCTACGGGCAGACGCGATTTCGCGCCGAGCGCCGAGCCCACGCTCGCGATCCTGGCCGCGTACGGTGCGGTCGCGTTGGTGCAGCGCCGCCGCCGGGTGATCGCGCGCTCGTGAACGCCGTCGAAACCCGCGTCTTCGACCGGGGCGCCGACGGCTCGTACGTCGGGAGCCTCGACGGGCTGCGGGCGATCGCGGTCGCGGCTGTCGTCGTCTACCACTTCGCGCCGTCGGTACTCCCCGCGGGCTTCCTCGGGGTCGACGTCTTCTTCGTCGTCTCGGGCTTCCTCATCGCCCGGCTCGTCACGCGCGAGATCGCGCGGTCGGGAACCGTCGGGCTCGGGAACTTCTGGGCGCGCCGCGCGCGCCGCCTGCTGCCCGCGCTGGCGACGGTCACCGTCGTCGTCCTCGTCGCCGCCGCGATCAAGCTCTCGAACGCGGAGATCCACGACATCCGCGCCCAGGCGTTGGGCACGCTCTTCTACTGCGCGAACTGGGTCATCATCTTCGCCAAGGGCAGCTACTTCGCGAACGCGGGCCGTCCGTCGCCGTTCCTGCACATGTGGACGCTCGCGGTCGAGGAGCAGTTCTACGTCGTGCTGCCGCTCGTGCTGTTCGCGGCGCGGCGGGTCGTGTTGCGCCGTCCGGTGCGCACGGCCGTCGGTCGCGATCGCTCGGCGCGCTCGCGTCGACGGTCTGGATGGCCGTGCTGTTCTCGCCGACCGCCGACCCGTCGCGCGCGTACCTCGGGAGCGACTCGCACGCGATGGGGCTGCTCGTCGGGGTCGCCCTCGGTGTGCTCGCGGGCTCGGGCCGGCCGTGGTACGCGTTCGCCGAACGCCTGCACGCCCGGACGAGCACGACGCGGCTCGCGCGCCGCGGCGGCGGTCGCCGCGCTCGTCGGCGGTGCTCGTGATCATGCGGGTCGCCGACGCGAACACGCTCGCGCTGTACCGCGGCGGGTTCCTCGGGTTCGCGGTGCTGTGCGCGGTCGTGGTGGCCGTCGTCGTCGTGCTGCCCGAGACGCGCCGATCGCCCGGGTCCTGCGCACGCCCGTGCTCGTCGCGATCGGGTTGCGTTCGTACTCGCTCTATCTCTGGCACTGGCCGGTGCGCGTGTTCGTGACGACGAGCTCCGGCCTCGACGGCTTCGCGCTGTTCGCGGTGCGCCTGGTCGTGTCGGTGGTGCTGGCCGAGATCTCGTTCCGCGTGTGTCGAACAACCCTTCCGGCTCGGCCGCATCGCCCGGTCGTGGGGGAGCCGGGCCGCGATCGCGTACTTCGTCGTGCTCACGATGGTCGCGGGAGTGCTCGTCGCGACGGTCGCCGCGCCCAAGGCGCTCCCGCCCTCGGATCTCGCGCAACTCGGCCAGATCAACGGCAACGACGACCCGAACGCGCTGCGGGTCGACACCTTCGGCGACTCCACCGCGCTCGTGTTCGGCATCGCGGGCGCGGCCCACGCGCAGGAGCTCGACATCACGGTCGGCGGCGACGCGCAGCTGGGGTGCGGCGTGGTGCAGGCCGACCACGTGTCGGGGTCGCGCGTCGTCGGCAGCCCCGCGGTCTGTGCCGACTGGAAGGCGCGCTGGGAGAAGGTGCTGCACGACGACCCCCGGGCCCGGATCGCGCTGATGACCGGCGCGTGGGAGATCCTCGACCAGAAGACGAGCGCGGGTGTCGTGCGCTTCGGCACCGCGGCGTGGACCGACCTCGTCACCACGTCGCTGCGCCGTGCGCTCGCGGTCCTCACCTCCGACGGCCGGATCGCGTACCTGTTCGAGGTCCCGTGCTACGGCGCGGGCGACGTCAACGACGCGTTCCCCGAGCGCAGCGATCTCCGCCGCATCGCCGCGCTCAACGAGATCTACGAGAAGGTCGCGCACTCGATGCCACGCGTGTCGATCGTGCACTGGCGCACGTTCGTGTGCCCGAACGGGCGCCGGGCCGAGACGATCGACGGCGTGCACATGTGGCAGGTCGACGATCAGCACCTCACCGAGGCGGGGGGTGTGCTGGTGTGGAAGTGGTGGCTCCCGCAGATCCGCGCGGTCAGCGGCGCCAGCGGCGCTTCAGGACGCGGTCGTGAAACCCCCACCACGTGACGAGGCCGAGCTCCTCCGCACCGACGCTCAACGACATCTTCGAGTGGCCGCGCACGCGGTCGGTGAACGTGATCGGCACCTGCGCGATGCGGCCGCCGTGCTGCCAGACGCGGTAGCAGAGCTCGATCTGGAAGCCGTAGCCCTTCGAGCGCGTGTTGGCGAAGTCGGCCGTCTTCAGGATGTCGGCGCGAAAGGCGCGGTAGCCGGAGGTGGCGTCGCGGATCGGGATTCCGAGCACGAGCGTCGCGTAGCGGTTGCCCCACTTCGAGATCGTGCGGCGGTACCACGGCCAGTGCGGGATCGACCCGCCCGGCACGTAGCGCGAGCCGATCGCCCCGTCGGCGCCGCGCTCGATCTCGAGCAGGAGCAGCGGTAGCGCGGCCGGGTCGTGCGAGAGGTCGGCGTCGATCTGCACGACGACGTCGTAGCCGCGGTCGAGCCCGAGCGTGAAGCCGGCGCGCACCGCGTCGCCGATGCCGATCTTGGCGGGGCGGCGCAGCACCTCGACCTGGCCGAGCCGGCCGCCGACCTCGGCCGCGAGGTCGGCGGTGCCGTCGGGGCTGTTGTCGTCGACGACCAAGATGTCGGCCTCGGGCGCCGCCATCCGAGCGCGCTGCAGGAACTCGACGATGTTCTCCGATTCCTGGTACGTCGGAGTCACTACCAGCGTCCGCACAGGACCCGAAATCTACCGTGCACCCGCCGTTTTCGGGGGACTTCGGGGGCGAATGTCAGGAGTGCGACCTCGGCGGCGCGACTGTCAGTGGCACTTCCGGTAGAGCTCGTACAGTCCGAGGTACGTGCCGACCCGGCAGAAGTCCCGGGCCAGCACCTTCGTCGACGCGTCGGAGCCGAAGTTGCGGGAGTCGTTCGGCTCCGACCAGTCCGACCAGATCGCCGACAGGATCACGATGTCGGCCGATTCGAGGTCGGCGGGCATGCGCGAGTCGTTCGCGTTGGCGACGCCCGGGTCCATCTCGATGTAGTACGTCGCGGGCACGAGATCGGGGAGCATGTAATAGAGGTACGCGTCGCTGTACGGCGTCTTGCGCAGGTCGACCGGCCCGACGAACAGGCGCTGGCCCGGCTGCGAGATCCGGGCGGCCGCCGCGATCACCTGGTTCGCGGCCTCGGCCCGGTCGGGCTTGCCGTAATAGAACGTGCGGCCCGCGTGCCGGATCGTGTACGAGGCGCGATGGATCCCGAACGTCTGCAGCGAGTAGTCGCCGTAGGTGCGGATCGTGAACGCCGGGATCACGAACGCGAGCACGGCGAGCATGACCGCGACGGCGCCGAGCGTGGCGCGGCGCGCGGAGAGGGTGGGCAGGCGGTGGCGCGCGAGCTCGAACAGCGCGATCGGGACGAACGCGAAGACCACGCAGCTCACCCACGCGAAGTGGCCCGAGTCGACGCGCTGCATGGCCTGCGGCAGGATCCCGAGGCCGAAGAGCCCCATGACGAACAGCGTGCGGGCGCGCACCGAGGTCGGCTCCGCGCGCGACACGCGCCATCCCTGCCACAGCACGAAGGCGATCGCGCCGAGGAGCAAGAAGAACCACAACGAGAGCTGGTGGGGGCGCGCCAGCGCGGGGAACGGCCACGAGATCTGGGCGAGCGCGCCCGCCTTCTGCAGGAATCCGTCGAAGTGGCCCCACGACGGCGGGATCGGAAGGCTCCGGCCGCCGCGCAGCTTGAACACGGGATCGATCACCATGCCCTGGATCGCGTGGCCGGGACCGGCCGTGGCGAGCTGCACCGCGTACGGCGCGATCCCGACGACGAAGCCGGCGAGCAGGCGCTTGACGCGCGGCGGGCTCCATACCTCGGACGAGCGCGATCGACGACAGCCCGACCCCGAGCACGAGGTCGAGCCGGAACAGCACTGCCAGCCCGAGCAGGAGGCCGGCCAGCAGGGCCCAACGGCGCGCGGGCGCGCCGTTGCCGCGGCGCGCGCTTCGACCCCGGCCGCCAGACCGCAGACCGCGAGCCCGACGCCGCCGACCCACGCGAGCGCGGTGAGGCCGAACGGGATGATGATGAGTCCGGACGTCACCGCGGCGCCGACCGCGAGCGTGCGGCCCCAGCGGCGCGTCAACGCGTAGATCCCGAACACGATCGCGAGCTGTTGCACGAGTCCGACCGCACGCTCGCTCACGAGCGAGACGCCGAACACCTTGAACACCCCCGCCAGCGCCCACAGGCTGCCCGGCCCGTACAGGTGCAGGAAGTCGCGGTTGGCGATGGCGCCGTGCAGGACCTGCTCGGGGAAGACGAGCATGAAGCCCTCTTCCATCGGGGGTCCGGGCGCGCGGAACAGGCCGCGCAACGGGATTGCGAACACGAGCGCGACGATCGTCAGCGCGAGCGCGTCGAGGTACCGTGCGCGCCGGCCGCCCGTGCCGTTGCCGGGGCGCGTGCGCGCGTCGGCAACGGGCTCGGCTCGGGACACATGGGAAAGCTAGGCGAGCGAGGCGTTCCGGCTCCGGACGGTCGGCGCGGGGCGACCGCAGGGCGGCGCCGGGCCGCGCGGCGACCGGGTAGCGTCGACAGCCGTGCGCGACGACCGATCGGACGAGAGCGGGCGATCGGCCGACCGCGACCCCCCGAGCCCGACGGTCGTCGTGACCGGCGCGGCCGGCTGGCTCGGTCAGAACCTCGTCCGGGCGCTCGCGGGCCAGGCGGATCGGCGCCGATTGCGCTGCCTCGTGCACGACGGCGCCGACGCCGCATTGCTCGAGGTCGTCGACCCGCGCGTCGAGGTGGTCGTCGGCGACGTGCGCGACCCGGCCGCCATCGACCGGCTCTTCGACGACATCGGCCGCGCGTCGGTCATGCACGCGGCCGCGATCATCCACCCCGACCACCAGGTGCGCGAGCTCTACGACGTGAACGTCGGGGGCACGCAGCTCGTGCTCGACCGGGCCCGGCGCACGGGCGCGACCCGCTTCGTCCACGTGTCCTCGAACTCGCCGTTCGGCGCGAACGCGTCGAGCGCAGAGCGCTTCGACGAAAACTCGCCGTTCCACCCGTACATGGGCTACGGGCGCTCGAAGCTCGAGGCCGAACAGCTCGTGCAGCGGAGCTGCGAGCGGGGCGACCTCGCGACCGTGGTCGTGCGCCCGCCCTGGTTCTACGGGCCGTACCAACCGGCCCGCCAGACCCAGTTCCTCGCCGCGATCCGCCGCGGCCGCTTCCCGCTCGTCGGCCCCGGCACCCAGCGTCGTTCGATGGTGTACACGGGCAACCTGGTGCAGGGGATGTTGCTGGCCGAACGCGTCCCCGCCGCGGTCGGCCGCGCGTACTGGATCGCCGACGCGGAGCCCTACGCACTGCGCGACATCCTCGACACGGTGAGGCGCGCGCTCGAGGCCGAGGGGCTCGGAGTCACCGGTCGTTCGCCGTTGCCGATCCCGCGGCTCGCGGGCGTCGTGGCCGAGAAGCTCGACGGCGTGATCCAGGCGACCGGTCGCTACTCCCAGGCCATCCACGTGCTCGGCGAGCTCAAGGACACGATCGCGTGCGACATCACGCGGGCCCGCACCGAGCTCGGTTACGAGCCGGACGTCGCGTTGCTGGAGGGCATGCGCGCGAGCGTGCGCTGGTGCCTCGAGCGCGGTGACCGGCTCTGATGGGGGAGCGTGCCCAGTCGATCCTGATCACCGGGGGCAGCGGCTACTTCGGTTCCGTGCTCGCCGAGCAGGCGCTCGCCCGCGGCGACGACGTCCGCATCTTCGACCTCAACCCGCCCGACCCCGCGCTGGACGCGGCCGACTACGTCGCGGGCGACATCCGCGACCGGGCTGCGGTGCGGGCCGCGTGCGCGGGCGCCGACGTCGTGCTCCACAACGTCGCGCAGGTGCCGCTCGCGAAGGATCGAGCGCTGTTCGACGAGGTCAACGTGGGCGGGACGGCGAACCTGCTCGTGGCCGCGCGTGATGCGAAGGTCGCCAAGGTCGTGCACACGTCGTCGAGCGCGGTGTTCGGCATCCCCGAGCACAATCCCGTGACCGAGGACTCGCCGTGCCGCCCGCTCGAGGCGTACGGCCGGGCCAAGCTCCGGGCCGAGCTGCTCTGCCGCGACGCGGTCGCGGCGGGTCTCGACGTCACGATCGTCCGGCCCCGCACTGTCCTCGGCCACGGCCGGCTCGGCGTGATCGCGCTGCTGTTCGAGTTCGTCGCCGACGGCGCGCCGGTGTTCGTCCTCGGCCACGGCGACAACCGCTACCAGTTCGTGCACGCCAACGATCTTGCCGACGCGTGCCTGCGCGCTGGCCGGCGCCCGGGCGCGGCGGTCTACAACGTCGGCGCGCTCGAGTTCGGGACGATGCGCGCGACGTTGCAGGCGCTCGTCGACCACGCGCAGACCGGTTCGCGCGTGCGCTGCGCTCCCCGTCGCGCCCGCGCGATTCGCCATGCATGCCCTGGCGTCGCTGGGGCTCGCGCCGTTCGCGCCGTATCACTGGTTGCTCTACAGCGAATCGCTCTACTTCGACGTGACGCGGGCGCGGACCGAGCTCGGATGGGAGCCGCTCCATTCGAACGCGTCGATGCTGATCGAGTCGTACGAGTGGTTCCTCGCGCACCGGCGCGACGAGTCCGGGTCGGCCCGCTCGCACCATCAGTCGCCGGTCCGGCCCGGCCTCGTCCGGGTGCTGAAGATGCTGCCGTAGCCCGGCCCGGTGCCGGACTGCGGGCGAGGTTCGCTCGTATACTCCAGGGTCCGTGGATCCCGCACTCGAAGTCGACCCCGACGTCGGCTCCACGCCCGATCCCGCCCGGGATTCCACCCCCGGCGAGTCCCCGTCCGCCGAGCCCACGCCCGGCGCTTCGACGTCCCGGCGTGACCGCGAACGCAGGTCCGCCGAGCGGAGCCGGGCCGAACGCCGGCTGCGGGGCCTGACCCTGCTGCTGTTCGCGGCGCTGCTCGCGGTGCTCGCGTTCCCGCTGGTGGTCGCGCTCGTCGAGTTGCGCCGGCCGCACTGGTATCCGCTGCTCGACATGGCGCAGACCGAGATCCGCGTCCGCGACATCAGCACCGGCCATCCGCCGCTCATCGGCCTCGCCGGTCGCATCGGCCCGTTCGGTCCCAACGGCGGGAGCCATCCGGGGCCACTCAGCTTCTACGCGCTCTGGCCGGTGTGGAAGCTGTTCGGTGGATCGTCGTACGGCCTCTTCGCGTCGACGGTCGCGCTCGACGTCGTCGCGATGGGGCTCGCGCTCTGGATGGCGGTGCGGCGGGGCGGGCGCGGGGTGCTGCTCGGCGTCGCGGCGGCGCTGGCGATCCTGACGCGCGGGTACGGCGCGTTCCTGCTGACGCTGCCCTGGAATCCCTATCTCCCGGTGCTGTGGTGGTTCGTGTTCCTGCTCGCGGTCTGGTCGGTGTTCGACGACGATCTCGCGATGCTCCCGGTCGCGGTGATCGCGGGCTCGTTGTGCATGCAGACGCACATCTCGTACATCGGGCTCATCGGCGGCCTCGTCGCGGTGAGCATCGCGGTGCTCGCGTGGTCGGCGTTCCGGTCGCGCGGCGATCACGCCCGGACGCGGCGCCTGTGGTGGTGGGGCGGGATCAGCGCCCTGCTCGGGATCGCGTTGTGGACGCCGCCGGTCATCGACCAGTTCGCGGACTCGCCCGGCAACCTCGGGATCATCCGCGACTACTTCAGCAACCCGCCTGACGCGACCATCGGCGTGCACCGCGGCGTCGGCATCCTGCTCGCGGAGCTCGATCCCTGGAAGCTGCTCACGCGCACGCTCGTGCACGACGGCGGCGCGCTCGAGGTCAGCGGCTCCCGCATCCCCGGCGTGGTGCTGCTCCTCGTGTTCGCCCTGTCGATCCTCGCCGCGTGGCGGCTCCGCCACCGCGCGATCCTGCTGCTCGACGCGGTGCTCGTCGTCGCGCTCGGGCTCGGTCTCGTGTCGGCCGCCCGGATCTTCGGCACCGTGTGGTTCTACCTCCTGCTCTGGGCGTGGGGGCTCGTGGCGCTGATGCTGTTCGCGACCGGTTGGACGGCGGTCGAGGTGCTGCGGACGCGCCCGAAGGTCGAGGGGTCGCGCACCGCGCCGCGAGCCGGCGCGGCCGTGCTGGCCGCGGTCACGGTGGTCGCGGCGGCAGTGTTCGCGTTCCAGGCCTCCGACGTCACGGTGCAGACGCCCCGCCTCAACAACACCCTCGGCGCGCTGATCGGGCCCACGACATCTGCGCTCGACCGCGTCGAGGCGGGCGGGGCGCGCGGGCCGTACCTCGTCACGTGGCTCCCCGACGCGGAGGCGATCGGTTCGGCCGGCTTCGGGCTCTTGAACGAGCTCGACCGGCGCGGGTTCGACGTACGCGCGGGCGAGGCCTTCCGGCCCGGGGCGACGCGCTACCACGTGATCGACGACCGTACGCCGACGTTCGAGGTGCACCTCGCGACGGGCCCCGACATCGTGAACTGGCAGCACGACTCGCGCTTTCGTCAGGTCGCGTACGCCGATCCGCGCGACGACGCCGAGCGGGCGCGCTTCGAGCAGCTGCACGCGCAGGTCGTCGCCGACCTCCGGGCCGCGGGGATGGGGAGTCTCGTCCCGCAGGTCGACAACAATCTGTTCATGCTCGCGCTCGCACCGGGCGTGCCGCGGGCGACACAACGTTCGATCACGCAGATGCTCGACCTGAGCATGCCGATGGCGGTGTTCATCGGTCCGCCGACCGGCTGATGCCCGACCGCGATCCGCGCTGGTTCCGCCCGGCCCTCTTGGCGGTCGTCGCAGTCGCGCTGGCGCTGCGCGTCGCGTACGTCTTCAAGTACCGGTACGACTTCGTCCCGGGCGGCGACGCGTTCTTCTACCACGCGGGCGCGAACCTCCTCGCCGAGGGCAAGGGCTTCATCTCGCCGCAGTTCTACGCGCGCTTCGGCGTGCACCGCGCCGCGGCCGAGCACCCGCCGCTGTACCTGCTCTTCCTCTCGACGACGTCGGTGCTCGGCATGAAGAGCGTGCTCACGCACCTGCTCTGGTCGTGCGTGCTCGGCTCGGGCACGGTGTGGATCATCGGCCTGCTCGGCCGGGCGGTGGGTGGCGCGCGGGCGGGCGTCGTCGCGGCGGCGGTCGCCGCGGTGTACCCGAACCTGTGGGCGCCCGACGGGCAGATGCAGGCGGAGACGCTGTCGATGTTCGCGGCCGCGGTCGCCCTCCTGCTCGCGTACCGCTACTGGCGCCGGCCGAGCCGGCTCCGGCTCGTGCTCGTCGGCCTCGCGTGCGGGCTCGGGACGATGGCGCGTTCGGAATTGCTTCTGCTCGTGCCGTTCGTCGTGGTCCCGCTCGTCTGGTCGACCCGCGATCGCACACCGCGCGAGAAGTGGAGTTGGCTCGCGGTCTCGGTCGCGGCGGCCCTCGTCGTGATCGCGCCCTGGTCGATCTACAACTCGACGCGGTTCGTGCATCCCGTCCTGCTGAGCGCGGCAGTTCGACCCGCTGCTCGCGTCGGCGAACTGCGACTCCACGTACTACGGACCGTTCCAGGGCTACTTCGACATCAACTGCGCGATCGCGATCGCCGACAAGAACGACCTCAACCGGCCGAACGGCCTGCCGCGGTACGACGAGTCGCAGGAAGGCGTGGTGTACCACCGGGCGGCGGTCGACTACGTCGAGGGCAACCTGAGCCGGCTCCCGAAGGTGGAGGCCGTGCGGTTGCTGCGCATCGTGGGCCTCTACAAGACGTCGCTGAACGTCAACGTCGACACGTACGTCGAAGGGCGCAGCCCGCACTGGATCGCGCAGAGCGCCCTCGAGAGCTTCTGGCTCCTGGCGTTGCTCTCGATCGCAGGTGGTGTTGTCTTGCGAAGGCGCGCCGGCGCGCCGCCGCTCTACCCGTTGCTCGCGCCGATCGCCGCGGTCGTCGTCACGGTGCTCACCACCTACGCGAGCACGCGCTTTCGCACCACCGCCGAGCCGTCGTTCGTCGTGCTGGCCGCGCTCGCGATCGACGCCGCGATCGGTCGGGCGCGCCGCTACGTGTCGGCCAGGAACTGATCGCTGTTGCGGGCCACGACGGCCATGATCGGTCCCTGCGGGTTCACACCCGGCGCCTCCGGCAGCAGCGACGCGTCGTTCACCCGGAGGTTGTCGAAGCCCCACACGCGACCGAAGCTGTCGGCGCCGGTGCGCTCACGGTTCTCGCCGATGCGCACCGTCGACGTGAGGTGCACCGTCATGAGGTTCGCCCGGTTGCGCGTGCAGCGCGTCCCACCACTGCACGAGGTCGTCCGGGCCGCGCGCGACGATTCCGCCCGTCACCGAGGGATAGAGCTCGGTCGCGCCCGCCGCGAGCAGCACCTCGCCGAGATGCACGAGCGCGCGCGCCAGGCGGCTCATGTCGCCTTCGGTGAGTTGGTAGGTGACGAGCGGTGAGCGGAACCCCGGCAGCGCGATGACGCGGCCCGAACCCTCACTGCGGATCGCGGCGTAGTACACCGCGACGTGTTCCCAGTGCGCGAGCGCGTCGGCATAGTCGGCGTCGGAGTCGGCGAGCGCGAGTGCGACGTGCCCACGCCGGCTCGCGGAGCCGCCGATCGTCAGGCCGGGCGCGAACTCGGTGACACGGTGCATCGGCACGTCGCCGTGGTCGATCGGCGTGGGGAACCGTGCCGCGATCTTGACGGTGGGATGCATCTTCAAGCCGCGGCCGATGTTGCGGCGGATGCCGCTGCGCTGGAGAAGGGCGGGCGTCTGCGTGGCGCCCGCGCACACGAACACGTGCGCGGCCCGCACGAGCAGGAGCCGGACGGAGCCGTCGGGCAGCGTCTGCTCGCAGGAGACGCCGACGATGCGCGACCCGCGCCGCACGAGGCGCCCGACCCGGCAGTCGGCCACGATGCGGGCGCCGGCCTCGACCGCGCTCGGCAACATCGTGCGGGCCATCGTCTGCTTGATCGCGCGGCCGTTCGCTTCGTAACGGAACACGCGGGCGAACTCGACCGAACGCCATCCGAGCTTCGTCGCACCCCGCTCGAGCACAGCCGACGACGCGGGCGGCGCGCCGGGGAGCCGGGACACGCCCAGTTCCGCTTCGATGCGGTCGGCGTAGCGATCGAGCGCGTCGGGCCCGAACTCGTCGATCCGGTAGTCGCGCTGCCACTCGGCCGCGAGGTCGGCCGGCAGCCGGTGGTAGAGGCCGCTGTTGATCTCGGTGCTGCCGCCGACGCAGCGGCCCTCGGCGTAGGCGATCGCGGGCCGGCCGAGCGCCGCGCACGAGCCGCCGTGGCGGTACTTGGCGACCATCTCCGGGAGTGAGAACGGCTCGAGCGCGTCGGGATCGACCCACGGGCCCTCTTCGAGGATGGTGACGGAGCGGCCGGCCCGCGCGAGCGTGGCCGCGGTCACCGCGCCGCCGGCGCCCGATCCGATGATGACGACGTCGGTGTCGAGCGTCTCGGTGGGCGCCCTCACGCGGGCTCCGGCCCGAGCTCGTTCTCGGCGAACAGCACCAGCGATTCCAGCAGCCGGACGTACTGGCGGATCGGGTCGATCGGGCTGGTCTTCCAGCGCGCCACACGCGCGTGCAGCCGGCCGGCGTCGAGCCGCCCGATCCGCTGTTCGAGCCACGACGACGCACCGAGCACCATCGACTCGGCCGCGACCCCGGCGCGCAGGTGCTCCGGCATCGATCGGAGCGTGCTCGAGACGTACGACTCGACGGCCGATCGGGTCGGCGGGTCGAGATCGGGATGCATGAGCGTGCCGACGACCTGCCGCTCGAACCAAAGCACGATCGGAGCCTACCCAGCGGTCGCGGGGCCGAGCGGCTCGTCGCGGCGCGGCCGAACGCGTCGCCCGATCCCGACCAGCGCGACGGCCGCGAGCACGAGGAGCGCGGGTTCGGCCGCGATGCGGAAGCGCTGCTGGCCGTAGGTCGACGCGGCGACGACCGTGACGGTGACCGCGGTTGCGGCGAGGGGCCAGAGCAGGCGCCGCCGGCGGCGGAGGACGACCGCGCCCGCGACCGCGAAGGGCAGCAGGACCCAGTACATCAACGTGCCGCGCCGCTGCCAGCTGCGCGGGCGGCCTTCGAGCGATTCGAAGTCGACCTGCTGGCGCGGCGCGTACAGACCCCACGTGCGCAGCACACGCACGACGGCCACTTTCGGCAGCGATCCGAGATGATGCCGTGCGTAGCTCGCGCCGGCGCGCGTGTCGGCGCTGGACGCCTTCGCCTCGTCGAAATGCGGATCGGCGATGTCGAAGCCCTGGAAGCACGCCTGCGCCTGCGGGCCCGCCCGCGAACCCGACCCGGAGAACGTCTCCCGCCACAGGCCGATCTGCGATCCGCGATAGGTCGCGTCGCAGTTCGCGCCGTCGACGAGCGTGGCGACGTTGTTCGACACGGGTACGAACGCGTGCAGCCGGATCGCGTTGCGGATCGTCCACGGCGCGACGATCGCGACGGCGACACCGACCGCGACCGCGACCCGGGCCACCCGTTGGCGCGCGGTGAGTCCGCGGAGGAGGTAGCAGAGGGGGACCGCGATCACGATGCCGAGGAGGATGCCTTCGGCGCGGGTGAGCGTCGCGAACCCGACGACGGCGCCGAGTACGACGAACCGCGCCGGCTTCGGGTCGTCGTACCGCGCGGTACGCGCCCAGGAGGATCGCGGTCGCGAGCGCGACGTACAGCGATTCGGCCATCAGCGTTGCCTCGGCGAGGAACAGCATCGGGTAGATCGCGGCGAGCGCGGCGGCAACGAGGCCGACCGCGTCGGACGCGACCCGGCGCCCGAGCAGGCCGACGAGCACGACGGTCGTCGTGCCCACGAACGCGGCGAAGATGCGCTGCTGGTCGAACGAGTGCAGTCCGAGCCGCGCGGGCACGGAGAGAAGGGTGGCGAACAGCGGTGGGTACTCGGCGGTCGGGCGTCGGAGGTGCGCCAGCAGGTCGTCGAACGGGCGGATGTAGCCGCGGCCGCGCGCGAGGTTCTCGGCCAGCAGGTGATAGGCGCGGGCGTCGCCGAGTGCCGGCACCTTGGGCGCCACAACGAGGATGAAGCCGATGCGGACTGCCAGCGCGACCACCGCGATTCCCGCGAGCCGTACTCCGAACCGACTGTTCTCGTCTCTTCCCGAGGTGGGCACGCTCACGCACCGGGAGCGTACGTAGCCGTGCCCACTGTGGGCGGGACGGGCGGCTCAGGGGAGGAGGGCGGCGCGGCCGTGCTCCTCGAACTGCCGCGCGATCTCCTCGGCACCGGCGCCGGTCAGCCGCTCGTACTGCGTGTCGCGGCCGGGTCGCCACCACACCTCGCCACCCTCCGCATCCCACCCGGCGGCGCGCAACGGCCGCTTCGTGATCTTGTCGGCGCCCGTCACCGGCAGCGCCTCGACGACGCGGACGAAGCGCGGCGCCCATTTGGTGCCGAGATCGCGCTGTTCGCCGAGGAACGCGCCGAAACCGGCCGGGTCGAACCTGCGACCGGCGCGGAGCTCGACCGCGGCCATCACCTGGTCGCCCGTCACCGGATCGGGGACGCCGTACACCGCGACGGCGGCGATGTCGGGATGCCGGCCGAGGATGCGCTCGATCGGCGCCGCCGCGAAGTTCTCGCCGTCGACGCGGATCCAGTCGGCGCTGCGGCCCGCGAAGTAGAAGACGCCGCCGGTGTCGCGGTAGGCGAGGTCGCCCGACCAGTACCAGCCGTTGCGATTGCGCGCCGCGGTCGCCTCCGGATTGTTGTAGTAGCCCTCGAACACCAGCGCGGGGTCGCGCCGAACGATCTCGCCGATGGCCTCCGACGCGTTCGTGATGCGGCCGTGCTCGTCGAAGTGCGCGGGCGGGCACTCGATCGACGTCGCGGGGTCGACGACCGCCACGTCGCCCGCGGCGGGAACGCCCAGCGCGCCGGGCCGGGGATGACTTTGGCTCCCTCGGGCTCCGCTGCGCTCCGCTTCGTCCGCACCGCGGGCGGGCGAGATGATGATCGCACCTTCGCTCGAGCCGTACCCGGCGACGAGCGGGATGCCGAACCGGGCGCGGAACGCGCTCGCGTCGGCCGGTGACGACTCCGGCGCGAGCGCGAACTTGACCGTGTGGTCGCGGTCGCGGTCGGTCGGCGGAGTGGCGAGCACGTACGACAGTGCGCGCCCGACGGTGTTGAAATACGTCGCGCCGACCGCGCGCAGGTCGTCGACGAACTCCGACGCGGAGAAGCGCCGGCGCAGCGCGATCGTCGCGCCCGACGTCAGCGCGGGCACGAAGTTCGAGGCGAGCGCGTTGCCGTGGAAGAGCGGCATGGGGCAGTACAGGACGTCGTCGGCGGCGAACGGCATCCGCCCGCCCATGCGGGCGAACCGGCCCTGCGTGCCGCGCACCGCCTTGGGTGCGCCGGTGGATCCCGACGTGAAGATGAGGACGAAGAGCGCCTCCGGCCCGGGGAGCTCGGACGGGATCGTCGCGCCCGCGTGCTCGGCCCGCCATCGTTGCCACTCGCCCGACTCGACGTCGACGACCCGGCCCGCGTCGATGCCGAGGTCGAGCCCGTCGAGCAACGGTCGGTACGCAGGCTCGGTGACGACCAGCATGCAGTCGGTGTGGCGGATGTCGTGCGCGAGCTCCGCGCCGCGCCGGGTGGGGTTGATGCCGACGACGGCCGCGCCCGCGAGCGCGGCACCTCCCAGCACGAAGACGTACTCGGGCACGTTGTCGAGCAGGACTCCGACATGGAACGGACCGGAGCCGGTGCGCGCGGCGCGGAGCATCGCGGCCCGTACCGCGCATTCGTGCGCGACCTCGGCCCACGTCCACGACCGCCCTTCGAACAGGAGGCCGGTGCTCGGGTCGCCGGCGCGCGCCGCGACGAGCGCGGCGATCGTCCGGTCGTCGGTCGGCTCGGAGGGCTCGGTCGTCACGCGCACACGACCGGCATGCGCGTGGCACCCCGGACGAGCGTGGAGCGCGACAGCTCGGGCTCGGCCGTGACCCGGTAGTCGGGGAAGCGGGCGAGCAGCTCCTCGAGGAACACGCGTCCTTCGAGCCGGGCGAGCGCGGCGCCCAGGCACAGATGCTCGCCGAACCCGAATGCGAGATGCTGCGCGTCGACCGGGCGGGTGACGTCGAACATGCCCGCCGTCGGTCCGAACGCGTCCTCGTCGCGGTTGGCCGACGCGTAGAGCATCACCACGAAGTCGCCCTCGGCGATCGCCTCGCCCCCCAACTCGGTGGCCCGGGTCGCGGTCCGGCCGAACGTCTGGATGGGTGTGACCCAGCGCAGGCATTCCTCGACCGCGGCCGCGATCCGCGCCGGCTCGCGGGTCAACCGCGCGCGCTGCTCCGGATGCCCGGCGAGCGCGTACGCGCTCCCGGACACGAGGTGCCGCGTCGTCTCGTTGCCCGCGACGAGCAGGGCGAGCACGTAGCCCACGGCTTCACGGGTCGTCACCGGCGCGCCTGCGACCTCGGCGTGCACGACCGCGGACGCGATGTCGTCGGTGGGTTCCGCCCGCCGCGCCTCGACCAGGTCGATCAGGTATTGGAACAACGCGCTCAGGTCGGCGAGGTTCTCCCCGGGCCGGTCGGGCGAGTCGATGACGGAGTCGGACCAGCGCCGGAACTGCTCGCGATCCGCGTCCGCGATCCCGAGCAGCTCCGCGATGACGAGGACGGGGAAGGGCGCCGCGACCGTGTCGACGAAGTCGACCTCCTCGCCCGCGGGCACGCCCGCCAGCACGGCGCGCGCCGCGGCGCGGACCCGCGTCTCGAGCGAGCCGACCGCGCGCGGCGTGAAGCGGCGCGACACGAGCGCGCGCCACGGTGCGTGCTCGGGTGGGTCCATGTGCAGGACCGACCCGTCTATTCGCTGCCCGTTGCGCATCGGGTCGTTCATCAGCACACCGTGCGCGGACGAGAACGTGGCCGGGTCTCGGCTCACCGTCCGCACGTCGTCGTAGAGCGCGACCGTCCACGAGTTCGGGGCGTAGCGCCGCACCGGTTCCTCGCGGCGCAGGCGCGCGAGCTCGTCGTAGTAGCCGGGATCGGTGAACGTGCCGAGCGTCTCGGGGTTCATACGAACGACGTCTCCTCGTCGAGGCCTTCGTCGGGCCACGCGCCCGCGATCGTGGTCTGGAAGTTGCACCAGCCCCGGCCACCGCCGACGGGATCGTCGACCCGCAACACGGCATCGCGGATCTGGTGGATGCGGCGCGCGGTCGCGGGATCGGTGCAGTCGGGGAAGTGCTCGCCGTCGACGTGCAGCGGGCCGCGCCACTCGCCGTGATGGTGGCCGTCGAGCCCGAAGTACAGGCCGCCGCCAAGATGGAAGCCGGTGTCGCCGAGCGCCTCGACCGTGATCGGGCGAGTGGCGCCGTCGGCCATCGTGAAGTGCAGCGTGCCGCCGAGCACGCGCCGGTTCACCGGGTCGAACCGGAGGTCGGGCCGGAGCCCGGCGAACCGCTCCACGGTTCCGTCGGGATGCTCGACCCCGCCCTCGACCATCGTCTCCTCGTAGCCGAACGCGCGCATGAGTCGGTGCTGATGATGGATCGCGTACCGGGTGCCGTCGGCCCGCTCGAGCAGCATCGGGCTCCACGAGAACCGGAACGACACGCCCCCGGTGCCCACACCCCGGTTCTGAAGGTGGCCGGTCGCGTCGCCCCGGCGCGCGCCCTCGATGTCGGTGAGCGGAATGCCGACGTCCTGGCGCACGCCCCACGAGTGGTCGCGTGTCGTGAACCACGAGTCGGGGGTGATCGTGGTGCGCACACCGTCGACCTCGACCCACCCCGACGCGACCCCGATCTGGTGGTAGCGCAACAGGTCGACGTCGACCCGGCTGCCACGACGCGCGTGATGACGGTCGCGCCGCTCGAGCTGCGGAGGGACCACGGCGTCGAAGATCCATTCGAACGCGACGGGAACGACGTCGTTCGGCGCGCGCACGCGAACCGCACTTGCTTGTACGGCTCGATCACTTCGTAGTCGATCGGTCCCGCGCCGATGCGGTCGGGCGCGTCGCTCAGCCGCCGGCTGGCGCGCACCGTCCACTGCTCCTTGCCGCGCGACACGCCGGCGTAACCGTCGAAGACGTTGCGGTTCGTGTACTTCCCGAGGCCCAACGCCACTTGCAGCGAACCGTCGCGCACGGCGGCCATCGCGCAGACCTTCTCCGTCCACGACCGGTCGGCCTGCTGGACGCGCGCGTGCGTCTCGACGATCTGATGACTGAACGACTCGTCGTCGGCGACGAGCATGCCTTCTTCGCCGCTCACGGCGTGACCTCCGTCGGGGTGACGAGTGCGCGCAGGGCGCGCAGTCCGGCCTCGGTATCGGGTGCGGGGAGCAGGAACTGCGACATGGCCACGCGCAGGACCAGACCAGCGAGCTCACCGGGCGTCGTCCGGCCGGACCGGACTGCAGGGAGCCCGGCGAGCGCGTCGCCGACGAGGCGCACGATCGTCGCCTGCTGCACCGGCAGCGATCGCCGCAGCCGCTCGAGGATGAACCCGGGCTCGGCCGCCACGACGACCTGCGCCGCCGACGCGTCGAGGTGCGACACGATCGCCCGCAACACCGCGTCGATCCGCTCGGCGGGCCGGGTCACGCCCTCCAGCGCGGCCGCGAGCTGCTCGTCGAACCGGCGCTGCTCGTGGCGCGCCAGTGCCCGCAGCAGCTCCTCCTTCGAGGAGTGATGCCGGTAGAGGGTCATGCGGGACACGCCCGCGGTCTGCGCGACCTCGCTCATCGACAGCTGGTTCCCGGCCCGGGCGATCACCGTCAGCGTCGCGTCGAGGATGCGTTCCTCCGTGCTCGGGCCGGATCCGGTCGGGCCCGGGAGAGCAGGCGCATGTGACATATCCGTACGATTCTGTAACATCTCGCCGCGTATGACAACTCTCGCCCGCCGGGCCGACGACGAGCTCCGCCGTGGGTTCACCGCGTGGTGCGCGCGGCAGTGGGCCGGCGCCGGGCTCGAGATCGTGACGTTCGACCGCCCCCGGGCGGGATGGACCAACGAGACCCTCCTGATCACGGCGCGGGGGACCGCACCGGGTCCGGCCGCCGCCGAGCGCCGCTTCGTCGTGCGGCTGCCGCCCGCCGTGCCCACCTGGCCGGTGTACGACCTCGGCGCGCAGGCCCGCGTCCTCGAGGCGCTCGCACCGGCCGGCGTCCCGGTGCCGGGCGTGCTCGCCTACGAACCCGACGAGCAGTGGCTCGGCGCCGCGTTCCTGGTGATGACGCACGAGGACGGCCGGCCCGGCGGCGAGGCGCCCGCGCTCGACCCGTGGGTGTGCGACCTCGCGCCGCCGACGCAACAGCGCATGCACGAGGGATACGCCGACCTCCTCGCCGCGATCCATCACCTCGACTGGCGCGCGGCCGGTCTCGACCGCGTGCTGCGCGGTGGCGACGGTGCGCTCGCGCGCGAGGTCGCGTGGTGGGTCGACTACGTCGACTGGGCGAGCGACGGCACGCCCACCCGCCGCGCTCGCCGACGCGGCCGAGTGGTGCGCGGCGACGGTTCCCGCCTCGGAGCCGCCGGCCTCACTGTGCTGGGGCGATCCGCGCGTCGGCAACGTGTTGTTCGGCGACGACGGGTCCGTCGCGTCGGTCCTCGACTGGGAGATGGCGACCATCGGCCCGGCCGAGATGGACCTCGCGTGGTATCTCGCCCTCGACGACCTCACGACGCGTTTCGTGAAGCGGACGGTGCCGGGGTTCCTCGCCCGGGCCGACTTCATCGGTCGCTACGAGGCGGCGCTCGGGCGCACGGTCGTCGACCTCGAGTGGCACGAGATCTTCGCGCTGGTGCGTTCGACCGCGATCAACGACCGCCAGGCGCGCCTCGCGGCCGAGAGCGGCGTGGCGTACCCGGGCGTCGCGGGCGACGACAATCCGGTGCTCCGGGTCGTGTCCCGGCGCATCGCGGCTTTCCCGGACGCGGCTTTCCCGAAGGACCGCTGAAGTGCGAGCCTCTCGGGCATGACCGACGCTCTCGTGCACCCGGACTGGGTGCGCCGACTGAACCTGTTCGGCGACGCGGTCGGCGACCCCCGCCTGCTCGCCGGCCTCGACGCCGACGAGCTCCTCGCCACCGCGCGCGCCTCCACCGGTCTCGACGACCTCGGTGAGGCCGAGTGGCCGGGCTGGACCGACACCTACCACCGCATGCTGACCGCGATCGACGGCGAGGCCCGCCTGCACACGCTGGGCCGGGTCGTGACGCGCGCCGAGGTGCTGAGAGTGCTGCAGACGTGGCTGCGCCTGCAGGAGGAATGGCGCGTCCGGCCCGCCATCGCGGCCGAGCCGATCGAGGCCCCGCTGTTCGTCGTCGGGCCGCCCCGCACCGGTACGACGATCCTGTTCGAGCTCCTCGCGCTCGACCCCAACCTGCGCGCGCCGTTCGCGTGGGAGGCGCTGCACCCGTTGCCCGCGGAGGGGAGCCCCGAACGCCGGCGCGAGCTGTCGGAGTCGGAGCAGGAGTTCTGGGCCGATGTCCATCCCGAGTTCATGACGATGCACGAGCTCGCGAGCGACCTGCCGTGCGAGTGCGTGAACTTCCTCGCGTACGACTTCGCGGGCCCGTACTACAGCATGATGTTCGACACGCCGAGCTTCACCGGCTGGCAGCTCGAGCACCTCGAAACCCTCGACCGCGTGTACAGGCTGCACCGTCGCATGTTGCAGACGTTTCAATCGTCCGGGGGTCAATCGTCTGGGGGTCAATCGTCCGGGGGTCGGAGCGACGGGACGCCGACTCGGCGTTGGCTGCTCAAGTCGCCCGGTCACCTGTCGACGCTCGTCGCGCTGTTCGCCGAGTATCCCGACGCGCGGGTGATCCACACCCACCGCGATCCCCGCAAGTTCATCGGTTCGCTCGTGAGCCTGCTCGCGGTGCTCCGCTTCATGCGCAGCGAGCGCGACGATCGTCTCGTCCTCGGCCCGATCATGGAGATGACGTACCAACTGTTCCTCGAGCAGGCGATCGCGCAGCGCACCGACGGTTCGATCCCGAACGACCGGATCGTCGACACGCACTTCCTCGAGCTCATGTCGGACCCGGTCGCGATGTTGCGGCGCGTCTACGACCAGCTCGGGTACGGCTGGCCGAAGGGCCACGACCGGGCGATCACCGGCTACCTGGCCGCGAAGCCGAAGGCGAAGCACGGCGCGCACACGTACGACTACGCCGATCTCGGCCTCGACGCCGACCACATCCGGGCGACGTTCGCCGGGTACGTCGCGCACTACCGCATTACCGAGGAGTAACGACCGCCTCCGAGATTTCTCGGAACTGCCCGGCGGCGCGTGTCGTCGGACTCTCCAGTTCGCAGAACCTGGAGGGTCTCATGCCCGAACTCGCCCGTGCGCTCCGTCGCCTCGATCGTCGTGGTCTCGTCGTCCGGACACTCGCCCTCGCCGCGGTCCCGGCCGTGGTCGTCGCCCTGGCCGTGCCCGCGGGCGCGTGCGGCGGCCTCGTCGGCGAGAACGGCACCATCCAGCTGACCCGCACGACGACGCTCGCCGCCTACCACGACGGTGTCGAGCGCTACGTCACGTCGTTCGAGTTCGCGGGGCAGGGCAAGGAGGTCGGCTCGATCACGCCGCTGCCCGGCATCCCGACCAAGGTCGAGCGGGGCGGCAGCTGGACGCTGCAGCGCCTCGAGCGCGAGGTCACGCCGGTGCGCGAGCAGTTCGCCGCCTCGGCGAAGGCGGCGACACCGCAATCGGCCGAGGTGATCCTGCAGACGAAGATCGACGCGCTCGACATCACCGTGTTGAAGGGCGGTGGCGCGGCGGTGGGCAAGTGGGCCGTCGACCACGGCTTCCTGCTGACGCCCGACGCGCCCGCGATGCTCGACTTCTACGGGCGCCGCAGCCCGATCTTCATGGCGGCGCGCTTCGACACGACGCGCGCGCAGCAACTCGGTCAGAACACGGGCGACGGCACGCCGATCATGCTCACGATCCCCGTGAAAGAACCGTGGGTGCCGTTGCACATCCTGAGCCTCGGCCTCGACCAGGCGAAGGTCGTCGACGCCGACGTGTTCCTGCTCACCGACAACGAGCCGAAGCTGCTCGCGGGCGGCACCGGTCTCAGCGTGCAGCGCAACGAGCCCGCGAACGAGTCGCTGCTCACCGATCTCCGCACCGACAAGGGCATGGGCTGGGTCCCGGATCACATGTGGTTCACGTTCCTCCGCCTCGACGTGCCCGCCGGACGGCTCGGCTACGACCTCGCGATCTCCGACCGGCCGAACTCGGTGCCCCGGCTCGTCGACACCGGCATCACCGCGTCGGCCGCACACCGGATCGTCGCCCCGGAACCGGGTCGGGCGATCTGGCCGTTGGTGCTGGCCGGCGGCGCCGGGATCTTCACCTTCTGGATGGCCACGTTGATCGCGCGTGAGTTGCGCCGGCGCCGGGCCCGTCCGCCGTTCCCGGGGCTGCCGGCATGAGGTTGCTCCTCCGGATCGCGCTCGCGCTGGTGGTCGCCGCCGTCACCGCGCTCGGTGCGTATGCAACGACGACCGACGCGCACGCGGCGTCGGATCCGGTGCTCGGGCCCGGTCTCGTCACCGTCGACGTCGGCATCCACTACAGCAAGTTCTCGTTCTCGGAGCTGCGGGTGCACCAAGGCACGTTGGTGCGCTTCCTCGTGCACAACGACGACCCGATCCATCACGAGTTCATCGTCGGCGACGCGCGCGTGCACCTCCTCCACGAACGCGGCTCGGAGTCGACGCACCCGCCCGTCCCCGGCGAGGTCTCGGTCGCGCCGAACGACGTGGGAGAGACCTTCTACCGTTTCGACACGGCGGGCCGCTTCGAGTTCGCGTGCCATCTGCCCGGGCACGTCGCGTACGGCATGAAGGGTTGGGTCACCGTCGACGCGCGGTGACGCGTTCCGGCTTGCGCCCCGTTCACGCATGAACGAGCGCGTCCAGCCCTTCGTCGAGAAGCGGGTTACCGAGCCGGGCGAGCAGGGCGCGCTGGCAGTCGTCGCCGCGGGGCGGCTGCTCGCGATCGGCGTGCTCGCACCGGGCGCCGTAGGCGAGGGACGCCACCATCGATACCGCGAGGAGCCGGCGCTCGCCGGCGGTGAAGGGGCGATCGCGTGCTGCCTCGTAGTCGTCGACGAACGCGAGCATCTCCCGTGGGGCCGGGAACCACTCGCCCGCCGGGCGGGTGAAGTCGACGCTGAACGTCGTGACCGCGGACGCGACCGCGATCGGCTCGCGCTGGCACTGGACGCTGTCCCAGTCGTAGACAGCTCGTAGCGTTCCGTCACCGACACAGACATTCTCGATGCGCCAGTCGCCGTGCACGACAACCCACTCTCCGTCCGGCCGCGCGCGGAGAGCGGCGTACGCACGGGTCGCGAGCGCGTCGATCCATTCGGCTCCCACCCTGGTTGCAGCGAAGTCGAAGCGCGCGGAGTGCGGCGGTGGATAGATCTCGCCATCGGCCACCTTCATCGGGTGGCTCACCGCGCGGAACGCGTCGCGATGGTTCCGGGTGTCCTCGACGAATTGTGCGAGCCCCTGCGCGAGTGCGGCCCGGATCGCGGGATCGTGGCCGTCGGCGTGCTCGCCGCACCGGAGCATCTCGTCGATCGTCAGGTGGCCCTCTCCGATCGGGACCGGGCCGGCCAGGGGCTGCGGGGCCGGAAACCCGATGCGGGCGAGGTCGCGCTGTACGGCGCGGACGACCTCGAGGTATCGGCGCGTGACGCCGGGCCGATGGCCCTTGACGACGACACCGCGCCCGTCGGTGAGCGTGACGCCGTGAACACTTCCGCTGCTCGACTCGAAGAACTCGTAGCGGGCGATGCCCGTGCCCAGGAGTTCCCGGCAATGACGGTCCACCGCCGCCGCGAGATTGGCGGGATCGGCGCGGCCGAACAGTGCGCGTTCGAGCGGGAGGTCGTCGAAGCCCCACTCCGCGAGGCGCGACGCAATGACGTCGCCCAGGGTCACGACGACGACCGGAGGTCGCGCAGCATGCAGACTCGCAACGCGGGATCGAGTCCGTGTGCTTCTTCCTCCGCTCGACGTTCGGTGAGCTCGGGGCCGGCCTCGTGTTCGTCGAGTATGCGGAAGCCGTGTTTGGCGTAGAAGGGGGCGTTCCAGGCGACGTCGCGGAAGGTTGTGAGGGTGATCGCGGCGAAACCCTGCCGCGTGGCCCAGCTGCACGCGCCCTCGAGGAGTGCTGCGCCGAGGCCGCGGCGACCGTGGTCGGGGCGAACGCTGATCTGTTCGACGTGCGCGTGGCCGTCGAGGATGTCGAGCATGACGTAGCCGAGCGGCTCGTTGGCGTCGGTGTCGGCGATGACCCAGATGCGGCCGTTGCGGAGGTAATCCGCGAGCATCGCGACGCTGCCGGGATCGTGCGCGGCGATGTCGTCGAAGCCGATCTCGGCGAAGAGCCGGCCCGCGTCGCGCTCGATGTCGCGCAGGATTTCGAGCTCGTCGGAACTTGGGGCACGGATGGCCGGCGACATCGGAACAGTGTGGCGTGCGCGTGTGCGCGGCGGCCGGAGATTTCTCGACCGAATACGAATTGGCCTTTGTTTCTCGATTGTTTTCGGGTATTATCGAACATATGTTCGGGCACGTAGAGACGCACGCAGAGACGCACGCAGAGACGCACGCAGAGACGCACGCAGAGACGCACGCAGAGACGCACGCAGAGACGCACGCAGAGACGCACGCAGAGACGATCGTGAAGAAGCGTCGGGCGATCGATGCGCTCGAAGCCGAATGGATGGCCGACGTCGGCGAGTACGACCGGTCGGGCGCGTGGCAGGTCGACGGTTTCTTCAGCGCCGCGTCCGCGCTGCGCCACACATGCCGTCTTGATCAGGGCGCCGCGCAGCGGTACGTGTCCTTGGCCCGCAAGCTCGAACGACTGCCGGCGGTGGCGGAGGCGTTCGCGCAGGGCGAGATCTCGTTGCGTCATGTCGACGTGCTCGCGAGCGCGTATACGGCGAAGCGGGCCGAGGCGTTGGCAGCCATCGAAGCCGAGCTGGTCGCGGTGGCCCGCGAGTGCACGCCTCGGGAGTTGTCGGGAATCGTGCGCCAGTTCACCGATCAGGTCGACGGCGACGGCGGCGCCGCGCCCGACGAGACGGAGTTCGAGGCACGGGGCCTGTACCTCGCGCAGACGTTGCACGGCCGGTGGGAGATCCGCGGGAACTGCGATCAGCTGACCGGCGAGGTTGTCGCGGCCGCGATCGGCGCGGAGATGCAACGCGACCTGCAGGCTCGGGATCAGCGCCGCGCGCCGACCCGGCGGATGGACGCATTCACCAACATCTGCCGGCATGCGCTCGAACGGGGCGAGCTCGGGGAGATCCACGGCGTGCGGCCCCATGTCAGCGTGGTGATCGACGACGACGAGCTGCCGCGGTTCGGTCCCGAGACGACCGTGAGATTGCGTACCGACCCCCGCCACAACGGGCACCTGTCGGCGACCGGCATCGAGTTCCTCACCTGCGACTGCGACATCACCCGCGTGCTCATGCGGGGCCCGTCCGAGGTCCTCGATCTCGGCCGGGCGACGCCGATCGTGTCTGCGGCGCAGTGGAAAGCGCTCGTCGTACGCGATCGGCATTGTCAGGCGCCCGGATGCAACCGGCCGCCGGCCGACTGTCATGCGCACCACCTGCGACACTGGGCCCGGGGCGGTCGAACCGACCTCGACAACTTGGAACTGTTGTGCTGGTTCCACCACCGCCAACGGCACCTCCACGACGCCCAAGCGCGTGCCCGTTCCCGACGAACGGACCCGAGCACGACATCGTGGGTCGAATTCCGCCACGTGTCGGGCGACGATCCGTGAACCAGGCGCGGCGATCCCCCGATGAGGCAATGTGTGAGCGTGGACGATGGCCGGATCTCGATTCAGGAGTCCCTCTACCCAGGACTCACGTGCTTCGGTTGTGGCCACGCCAACCCCGACGGCTTCCACCTCCGCAGCTATCGCCACGGCGATCTCACCGTCGCGGAGTTCACACCGTTGCCCGAGCACGACAACGGGTTCGGATTCCTGAACGGCGGCATCATCGCGACCGTGCTCGACTGCCACGGCGCGGCGGTCGTCCTGTGGGAAGCCGCGCAGCGCGTGTGGGAGGCGGCGCCGGGCGCACCGCTGCCCTTCATCACCGCCGGCTTCGAGGTGCAGTTCCTCCGGCCGACGCCGTTGGGCCCGACGGTCCGGCTCACCGCGGCCCTGGTGAGTGTGAGCGAGAGGGAGGTCGTCGTGCGATCCGAGCTCGAGCTCGACGACAAGCCGCGGGCGACGATGACGGCTACGTGGCGTCGCTTCCGGCCCCGTCCGCCGGCCTAGGGACCACCGTCACACCGGGGTAGTGGCTGTTGGCCCTGGGCGGCGACCCGGGCGCGGAGATACCTACGCCGGGCCGGGCGCGTTCGGGTCGAGGGCACGCAGCTCGAGTTCGATCGCGCCGATCGCGGTCCGGGCCGGTGCGCCCGTGCCCTCGTCGTCGCGGCGGGATGCGGCGAGCCGCCGCCACTGCTCGTCGGTGACCCGGAGCAGCCGCAATGCCATGGCCGGGGAGCGTATTTCGCGGTGCGGCGGGCCCCGTGGATGCTCAGCCCTCCAGCGCGAACGGTCCGCGACCCATCTGCTCGCGGATCGTGACGACGGGCGGGTTCGTCATCGAGCGGCGCTGCCAGTTCGCCCCGTCGACGACGAGGGTGTGCCCGGAGACGAAGCGCGCGTACGGCGACGCGAGGAAGGTCGCGGCCCAGCCGAGCTCCTGGCGCTGACCGACGCGCAGCGCGGGCTGGCACGCGTCCTTGTCGGAGGTGCGGTCGAGGTTGCCGCGGATGTCGTCGGTCATGTCCTCGTGCGGGAACAGACCGGGCACGAGCGAGTTCACCTGGATTCCGTACGGGCCCCACTCGACCGCGAGCGACTCGGTGAGGTTCTTCGCGCCCGCCTTCGCCGCGGCGGAGTGGACGAACCCGGGGCCACCCGTCCACGCGTACGTCGCGCCGACGTTGATGATCGAACCGGGCGTGCGCGTCGCGATGTGCCGGCGCCCGAACTCGCGACAGCAGAGGAACGTGCCGTTCAGCGTGATGTCGACGACGGTTCGCCACGCGTTGGGCGACATGTCCTCGGCGGGGACGGGGAAGTTGGCGGCCGCGTTGTTGACGAGCACGCCCGGAAGCCCGAACCGTTCGGTCGGCCGCGTCGAACGCGGCCGCGATCTGGTCGGGGTCGCGGATGTCGCACGCGACCGTCAGCACCGGCGCGCCCATCGCCTCGATCGCGGCGCGGCCCGCGTCGAGGTGCTCGGGCTTGCGGCTCGCGATCACGATCGACGCGCCCGACGCGCGCGAACTCGGTCGCGATCGCCTTGCCCAGCCCCGTGCCCGCGCCGGTCACGAAGACCGTCGTGCCGTCGAACGTCCCGGCCGGCAGCGCGCTCGCGCCGAGCGCGGGCGGGTGGGGGAGACCGATCAACCCGTCTCCGTTGCTCGAGTCCGGCATGTCAGCTCCCCGTGTAGTTCGGCGGGCGTTCGCGCGTCGCGGGCCGCAGCGCATCTCGGCGAAGTCGTCGCTGCGGTTGATGAACGTCTGGTAGATCATCTCGTCGTTCATCGAGCTGCGGATCTGCGGCTAGCGCGAGGTGCCGGATCACCTCGCGCGCCATCTTCACCGTGACCGCGGGCGACTCCGCGATCTGATCGGCCATCTCGCGCACCGTCTCGTCGAGCGCGCGCGGCGGGCACGACGCGCGACACGATGCCGTGCGCGAGCGCCTCCTCCGCCGACACGATGCGGCCGGTGAGCACCATGTCGCTCACGAACCCGTGGCCGCACATCTCGTAGAGCACGCCGACGCCGCCCGTGTCGGGGATGACGCCGTAGCGTCGTCTCGGGCAGCCGGAAGCGCGTGCCCTCGGCCGCGACGCGGACGTCGCACAAGCAGCGCGCGCTGGAACGACCCGCCCATGACCCAGCCCTTGCACGCGACGATGACCGGCGCGTCGATGTCCCAGAGCCGCTGGATGCCGCGGTGGCCGCGCCGCATCAGCTCGTGGTGCGAGAGCGGCGACCTGCAGCGTGCCGATCGAGCCGACGTCGCGGCCCGACGAGAACGACTTGCCCTCGCCCTTCCAGATCACCGCCCGGATGTCGCGCCGCCGGCGCGAGCTCGTCGAGGATGCCGAAGAGCTGCATGTCCATGTCGTCGTCGAACGCGTTGTGCTTGTCGGGATTGTCGTTGACGATGGTCGCGATCGGACCGTCGACTTCGAGTCGTACCGTGCCTGCCATAGGGGCATCAACATAGGCTGCCCGCCGACCCTTCCACCAAGGAGTCGACAGGAGACCCGATGACGAACGCCCCCATGGGCCACGGCGTCAACCAGCGTGATCTCATCAAGATGACGCCCGCAGAGGTGGAGGCGTTCCTCTCCGAGCGCCGCTCGATGACGATGTCGACCATCTCGGCCGACGGCAGCATCCACTCCGTGGCCATGTGGTACGGATTCCTCGAGGGCGCGGTGGCGTTCGAGACCAAGACGAAGGCGCAGAAGGTGATCAACCTCCGTCGCGATCCGCGGCTCACGTGCCTCGTGGAAGCGGGCGACACCTACGACCAGCTCCGGGGTGTGTCGCTCGTCGGCCGGGGCGAGATCATCGAGGAGCCCGAGCGCATCTGGGAGCTCGGCGTCAGCGTGTTCGAGCGTTACAACGCGCCGTACACCGAGGAGATGAAGCCGTTCGTCGAGGCGATGCTCAACAAGCGCGTCGTGGTGAAGCTGCACGTCGACAAGACGGTGACCTGGGATCACCGCAAGCTCGGCCTGCCCGCGATGTAGCGAACGACGCCGCCCGAACTACGAAAGCAGCGTGTTGAGGCGTTCGGTCGTGGCGATCCACTCCTCGACCATGTCGAAGATGACGTCCTTCGTCGCGCGCACCTCGTTGAGGCGGCCGACGATCTGACCGACGGGGAAGCCGGTGAGCTTGCTGTCGTTCACGCGCATGAACCGGCGCGCCGCCTCCTGGTGGAGTATGCCCTGCAGCGGCATCGGCAGCGGGCCGGGGCCGTCGGGGTCGTCGAAGGCCTCGGTCCACGCGCTGCGCAACTGTCGCGCGGGCTTGCCCGTGTACGCGCGCGATCGCACGGTGTCGCGCGACGTGGCCGCGAGGAGCTTGCTCATCACGTCGGGGCTGGTGTTCGCCTCCGCGACGGTGAGCCACTGCGAACCGGTCCACACGCCCTGCGCGCCGAGCGCGAGCGCGGCGGTCATCTGGCGACCGGTGGCGATGCCGCCTGCGGCGAGCACCGGGACGTCGGGACCGACCGCGTCGACGACTTCGGGGATCAGCACCATCGTGGAGATCTCGCCGCAGTGGCCGCCGGCCTCGGTCCCCTGCGCGACGAGGACGTCGACGCCGATGGCGACCTGGCGCTCGGCGTGCGCCCTGGCGCCGACGAGCGCGCCGACGAGCAGGCCGTGCTCGTGCGCGAGGTTCACGATGTCGGGCGGGGGCGGGCCGAGCGCGTTCACGAGCATCTTCACGCCCGGGTGCTGCAGCGAGACCTCGACCTGACCGGGCGCTTCCGCGTCGACGTTGAGTCCCGCGGCCTTGATCACGCCGCCGTCGAGATCTTCGGGGAGGGGCGGGACGTGGTGGCGCTCGAGGAGCTGCTCGACGAAGTCGCGGTGGCTCTGCGGGATCATCGCGTCGAGATTCGAGAAGTCGGCCTCGTCGCCGCCGCCCTTGCCCATGTACTTCATCGGCATCACGATGTCGACGCCGTACGGCTTGCCGTCGACGTGCTCATCGATCCAGTTCAGCTCGATCTCGAGCTCCTCGGGCGTGAACGCGAGCGCACCGAGCACGCCGAAGCCGCCGGCGCGGCTCACCGCGGCGATGACGTCGCGGCAGTGCGAGAAGGCGAAGATCGGGAACTCGATGTCGAGCTTCTCGGCAATCGGTGTGCGCACGGTGCAAGGTCCTTTACGTTGAGCCGAGGGCTGCGGCCGCATCGGTGATCGGGATCACGGTGACGGCGTCGGCCATCATGTCAGCCTGCAGTCCGTTCTTGACGAACGCGAACGAGATGCCCGTGGCGGGATCGGCCCAGGCGACCTGGCAGTGCGCACCGGCATGGCCGAAGGTGCCCGGCGAGTTGTCCTTGCCGAACATGCCGTAGCGGAACTGGTGCAGGCCGTCGTCGCCCGCGAGCACGAGCCCGAGCGAACGGTTCGCCGCGACGTTCATGAGCGGGTCGGGGAGCGTGCAGCGGATGTTGGTCGTGGCGTCCCGCAGCACGGCCGCGTCCCACACGCCGTTCGGGTCGTGGAGGAGCGCCTGGCCGAAGCGCGCCATCGTCGCCGCGGTCATGAACGCGCCGCCGCCGGGCACGCCCGCGGCGCGGACCTCGGGGCGGTTGAACACCATCGTGTCGACCTCGGGGACGGGCGTGTCCGCCGGTCGTCGCGCCGAGCGCGACGCCGTCGGCGATGCCGGCCTGCTCCTCCGGCGCGAGGCCGAGGACGCGCGGCAGCCCGTTCGGCGTGCACACGCGCGCCTCGACGAAGTCGCGGAAGTCGTGCCCGCTCAGCCGGTCGATGAGCTCGGCCAGCACCCAGTGCGCGGCGAGCGCGTGGTACTCGAAGCGCGTCCCGGGCTCCCACTCCAGCCGCCATTCGGTGAAGCGCTTCACGCGCGTCACCGGGTCGCCGCCTTCCACCGGGTCCATCGGTGCGTTGGGGAACCCGGAGGTGTGCAGCATCACCTGCTCGACGGTGACGTGCTCCTTGCCGTTCGTCGCGAACTCGGGGATGTAGTGCGCGACCGGCCGGGTCACGTCGAGCAACCCGTCGCCGATCAGGAGCCACACGGCCGACGCGACGATCGGCTTCGTGGCCGAGAACACGCAGAAGCGCGTGTCGTCGCCGGCGGTACCGAACGCCTCGAAGTGCACGACCTCGTTGTCGCGGGCGATGGCGAGCTGGCACGCGGGCGTGACACCCTCGTCGACGAGCCGGCGGGCGATCTCGATCAGCGGGCCTGCATCCACGGGCCGAGTCTCCTATGGTGCCGTCGCCGTCGTCCAGCTCCCGTGGAGGTCCCGCAGTGCCGTATCCGCTCGAGGTCGGCGGGGTCGACGACTACCGGATGAAGGTCGGCAGCATGCTGCTGACGCTCGTGGATCCGAATCGCGGATTCGAGGCCGCGTACAACCGTTGGTACGAGCGCGACCACTTCTACGCGGGCTGCATGATCGGGCCGTTCCTGTTCGCGGGCAGTCGCTGGGTCGCGACGCGCGCGCTGAAGGACGCCGCGCTGGCCCGGCGACGACGAGACCGTCGCGTCGCCGCCCGACGCCGGTTCCTACGTCGCGATCTACTGGGTCGAGAAGGGGCACCACGCCGACCACTTCGACATGTGGGCGCGCGACCAGGTCCGCCAGCTGTACGCGGAAGGGCGCGGCTTCGCCGAGCGCAGGCACACCCACACGGTTCTGTACGACTACCTGAGCTCGGCGTACCGCGACCCCGATCCGGTACCGATCGATCTCGCGCTCGACCACGGCTACGACGGGCTCGTGATCGTGTGGCTCGACGCGCGCGGCGGTCAGGACGCGGCGCAGTTGAGTGTCCACCTGGAACGCACGCAGGTTCGCGACCTCCTCGAAGGCTCTCCCGTAGAGATCGTCAGCTCGTGGACGCCGTCGGCCGGCGAGAACGAACCGCGGAACGTGCCGATGGATCTCGGCAGCAAGGCCGGCGGGCCGGAGCGGCTGTGCCAGCTGCTGTTCGTCTCGGGCGACGTGCAGGCCGCGCTGCCCGCGATACGCCGTTACACCGACGCGATCGAAGCCGCCGACCTCGCGACGGTGCACCTCGTCGCGCCGTTCTTCCGCACGGTCGTCGGCACCGACAAGTACGTCGACCAACTTTGGTGACGGTCGCCGGGCGCTTGTAGCCTCCGCGCCATGACGGACTTTCCCGAGGAATCGTCGGCATCGATCGACATCGCGGCGACCCCGGAGGTCGTGTGGCAGTTGGTCGCCGACATCACGCGTATGGGTGAGTGGAGCCCCGAGTGTTGGAAGGCCGAGTGGGAGCACGGCGCGACCGGCCCCGAGGTCGGCGCGCACTTCCATGGTTGGAATCGGGCCGGCACGTTCGAGTGGGACGCGCCGTGCCTCGTCACCGAATGCGAGCGGGGCAAGGTGTTCGAATTCCAGATCCCGCCGCAGGGTGACGTGGTGACGGTGTGGCGGTTCGAGATCGCGCCGAAGGGCGACGGAACCACACTGACCGAGTCGTTCGTCGCGCCGATCATCAACGTCGCGGGCGCGCCGTCGAACTTCGACGGTCGCTTCGAGATGCTCGACGGGGCGATCCGCACGACGATCGCCAACATCAAGGCTGCGGCCGAGGCCTGATCACTCGGGCGTGTGGCACACGGCCTCGACATTGTTCCCGTCGGGGTCGCGGACGAAGCCGCCGTAGTAGTTGGGGTGGTACTCGGGCCACAGGCGCGGCTCGTGGAGCACCTCGCGTCCCTCGCCGGCGGCCGCGGCCACGAACGCCCGTACCGCGGCGCGGTTCGGGGCGACGAACGCGATGTGGGACTGGCGGCCCGGGATGCCGTCGGAGTTGGGGCCGATCCAGAACGACGGCCGGTTGTCGACGCCGAAACCGATCACGGCGCCGAAGTCCATGATGCGTTTGCCGCCGAGCACCGCGAGCGCCGCGTCGTAGAAACGGGCGCTCGCGGCGACGTCGTCACATTGGATGGAGAGGTGGTCGAGCATGCGCCAACGCTGCGGTCGGCGACCGTTCCAGGCAACGAGTTGGTCGATGAGCGGCGCGTCGTCGGGTACCGGGACGACTTCCGCGAACGCGTCGGGGTTCGACGCCGCTGCGGGCCCCATCTTTTCTCGCACGGCCGCGAAGATCGCGGCGCGGTTCTCGCCGGGCAGCCAACTGCGCATCAAGGTCAGCGCCCGGCCGACGACTTCGTCGTTCCACTCGGGCTGCTGCCCGGTCGCGCGCGCGACGTCCCAGGTGTGCACGCTGATCTCGCTGGCGTAGCCGAGCAGGGCGACCGCACCGGTGTCGGTTGCCCACGGCAACACGATCGTGCGGCCGAGCGCGGCGTCGTCGGCCCACGCGGTCTCGGCATCCTCCGCGGCGGCGCGCCAGGCCGCGAGCCACGCATCGTCGGCGACCGCGTGGGCTTCGACCGTCACGTTCATCGGGTCGATGTTGCGACCCATCGCCGCGATGCGGGGGAGCACGCCGACGAGATGACCGAGGAGGTCGCGGACGGTGTATTCGGGGCAGGGGGTTGGGGCGGCCAGCTGGTCGGGGCGGACGGCGGCGATCACGTCGGTCGCGGTGGCGACCGCGGCCGCGAACAAGGGTCGGGGATCGGTGTCGAGGGCGAATGGGGCAGGGGTGGTGAATGTCGTGTCCATGGGCCGATGTTGCGCCCGGAAAGTGGACACCTCCTGACCGGTTCTCCTGCCAAGATGGATCCATGCGCGCCGACCGTCTCGTCGCCGTTCTCATGCTGCTGCAGACCCGGGGCCGGGTCACCGCGGCCGAGGTCGCGGCCGAGCTCGAGATCTCGGAGCGCACGGCCCGCCGCGACCTCGACGCGCTCGCGATGGCCGGGCTCCCGGTGTACTCGCAGCCGGGCCGCAACGGCGGGTGGCAACTGCTCGGCGGCGCCCGCACCGACCTCAGTGGGCTCAACGCGGCCGAGGCGCGCGCGCTCTTCCTCGTGGCCGGCCCGTCGCCCGCGTCACCCGAGCTGAAGGCCGCGCTGCGCAAGCTCGTGCGCGCGCTGCCCGAGCCGTTCCGCGCCGACGCGCAGGCCGCGTCGACCGCGGTGGTGGTCGACCCGAACGAGTGGGGCCGGGTGAAGCCGACGCGCCCGCCGCCCCGGCACCTCGACGCGCTGCAGCGCGCGGTGATCGAAGGCGAGCAGGTCGAGCTCGGGTACGTCGCGCGCGACCGGGCCGAGTCGACGCGCATCGTGCACCCGCTCGGGCTCGCGGCGAAAGGGAGCATCTGGTATCTCGTCGCCGACACCGACGCGGGCCTGCGCACGTTCCGCGTCGACCGGGTCGAGTCGGTCGAGGGCACGGGCGAGGCCGCGGTACGACCCGACGGCTTCGATCTCGCGGAGGCATGGCGGCTGATCCGCGAAGAGGTCGACCAGTTGCGTGCGCCGGTGCAGGCCCGCATCGCGGCCGATCCGGGCATGGTCAACCTGTTGCGTTGGGTGTTCGACACGAAGGTGCGGGTCGGGCCCGCGCGCGCCGACGGACGCATCGACGTCGAGGTCGCGGGCACGCACGTCGCGGGCCTGGCCGGCCAGCTGGGCGGCTTCGGCGGCGCGGTGGAAGTGTTGGAACCGGCCGAGCTGCGCGACGCGCTGGCCCGGATCGGCGCCGAGCTGTGCGAGCGCTACGGCGTCCAGGCCGGGTCGCGCCCGTAGAACGCGATCAATCGGTCGGTGACCGGCGCGTCGCACTCGGTGCAGGGTGTGCGTGCACTCCACGAGTCGTCGGGGACCGCGTGCGCGACCGTCGCGAAGCATGCACAGGCCCGGCGATGGCGCTCGACCAGATCGTCCACGGTCCGATCATCCACAACGGCTCCCACGAACACAACCTGCGTTGGACCGGGGCCGGGGCCAGGCAGTAGGACACACGCCGTGAGCGACGACCTCCACCAAGCTGCGTTCCTGCCCGACCTGCTCGTGGCGGCGCTCGACCGCCATCCGGATCGGCCCGCCGTGTACCTCGGCGATCAGGTGCTCACCGGTCGAGAGGTCGCAGCCCAGATGAGCTGTTACGCGCAGGCCTACGCCGCGCAGGGCCTGACCCAGGGGAGCCCGATCTCGATCCTCTCCCCGAACCGGCCCGAGGTGCTCTTCGCACTGGGCGCCAACATGGTCACGGGCTGCCGGGCCAGCGCGCTGCACCCGCTCGGGTCGCTCGACGACCACGCGTACGTGATCGACGACGCCGAGATCGAGACGCTCGTGTTCGACCCGAGCTTCGGCGAGCGCGCGGCCCAGTTGCAGGAGCGGTGCCCGAAGCTGACGCGCCTGCTCTCGCTCGGTCCGTGCGACGTGGGCGATGACCTGCTCGCGCTCGCGGCGAAGTTCGAGCCGCAACGGCTCGTCGCGCCGAACGTGCAGGCCGAGGACGTTGCCGGGTTCGCGTACACCGGCGGCACCACCGGGAAGCCGAAAGGCGTGATGGGCACGTACCGCAGCGGCGCCACCATGACCATGATCCAGATGGCCGAGTGGGAGTGGCCCGAGGACACGCGCTTCCTCATCTGCACACCGTTGTCGCACGCGGGCGCGGCGTTCTTCATCCCGACGCTGCTGACCGGCGGCGCGATCGTGGTGCTCCCGCACTTCGACCCCGGCCTGGTGCTCGAGACGATCGAGAAGTACAAGATCACCGCGACGATGATCGTGCCGACGATGCTCTACGTGCTGCTCGATCACCCGAAGCTCGACGAGACCGATCTGTCGAGCCTGCAGACCATCTACTACGGCGCGGCGGCGTGCTCGCCGACGCGGCTGCAAGAGGCGATCCGGCGCCTCGGCCCGATCTTCTTCCAGTACTACGGCCAGGCCGAGTGCCCGATGGCGATCACGTCGTTGAAGAAGGAAGACCACGACGTCGACGACCTCGCGCGCCTCGCCACGTGCGGGCGCCCCACACCGTGGGTGAAGGTGCGCCTGCTCGACGACGACTGCAACGAGGTGCCGCGGGGCGAGCCGGGCGAGATCTGCGTGCAGGGTCCGCTCGTCATGGCGGGCTACTGGAAGAAGCCGGCCGAGACCGAGGAGGCGCTGCGCGGCGGTTGGCTGCACACCGGCGACATCGCACGCGAGGACGAGCACGGCTTCTACACGATCGTCGACCGCAAGAAGGACATGATCGTCAGCGGCGGCTTCAACGTGTTCCCGCGCGAGATCGAGGACGTGCTCGCCAAGCATCCCGCGGTGTCGCAATGCGCGGTGATCGGTGTCCCCGACGAGAAGTGGGGCGAAGCGGTGAAGGCGATCATCGTGCTGCGGCCCGGCGCGACGACCGACACCGCCGCGCTCACCGCCGAGCTGATCGCGTCGGTGAAGGAGCACAAGGGCGCGCACCACCAGCCGAAGTCGATCGAGTTCGCCGACGCGATCCCGGTCAGTCCGCTCGGCAAACCCGACAAGAAAGCGCTCCGCGCGCAGTACTGGGGCGACACCGGAAGGCAGGTGCACTGATGCGAACCGTGTGCATCACGGGCTCGGCGGGGGGCATCGGCGCGGCGACGCGCGCCCGGCTCGAGCAGAACGGCGACCGCGTCATCGGGGTCGACGTGCGCGACGCGGAGGTCATCGCCGACCTCTCGACGCCGGCCGGGCGCGACGAGATGGTCGCGGCCGTCACCGTCGCGTCCGGGGGAGTGCTCGACGGTCTCGTCGCGGCGGCGGGGATCATGGGCAACGAGCCGCTCGTCGTCGCGATCAACTTCTTCGGGGCGGTCGCGACGCTGCACGGCCTGCGCCCGCTCCTCGAACGCGGCACCGACCCGTCGGCCGTCGCGATCAGCTCGAACTCGACCACCACCACGCCCGGGCTCCCGAACGATCTCGTCCGGGTCCTGCTCCACGGCGACGAGCCCGCCGCGCTCGCGGCCGCAGCCGACGCGGCGGGTGTGTTCGCGTACCCGGCGTCGAAGCTGGCGCTCGCGCGTTACGTGCGCCATCACGCCCCGTCGCCGGAGTGGATCGGCAAGGGCATCCGGCTCAACGCCATCGCGCCGGGCGTGATCGAGACGCCGATGACGCAGAACGACCTCGAGTTCATCTTCAGCATCCCCGAGGTGTTCCCGGTACCGATCGGGCGCCCCGGTCGCCCCGACGAGATCGCGAGCCTGCTCGTGTACCTGCTGTCTCCCGACGCGGGCTTCTTCTGCGGTTCGGTCGTCTTCGCCGACGGCGGCACGGATGCGGTCGTGCGCGCCGACGACTACCCGTCGCCGCGCTCCGACGATCTGCTCTGACCCCGACGCCCTGCTGGTGATCCGGCGTGAGAGGCTCGCGGACATGACGCACGGCGTGCGGTCGAACCTCGTCGTGGTGGCCGTCGTGGTGGCCGCGCTGATGATGGTCGCGAGTTGTGGCGCCGGGAGCAAGGCGCCGGGGGCCACGTCGGCGACCACCCGATCCCCGTCTCCGGCGGCGACCGCGGTGGCGGTGCGGCTCGACGCGATGGGGACGGCGTTGGATCGCTGGGCGGCCGCGCCGACCATCGCGGCCGCGCGGGCGGCGGCCGAGACCGCACGGAACCTCGTGACCGGCCCGTCGGCGTTCGGGGCGGGCGATCTCGACGGCGACGGCACCGTCGGTGGGCGCGTTGGCGAAGGACTCCTTCCCGGACTCGACGGTTCGCTCGGGCTGGCCGGGCGCCTGCCGGTGGCGTGCGTCGCGGCCGACGTGCTCGGCGGGGATTGGAGTGATCCCGCGGCCCGATGGTCCACGCTGCGGACTGCAGTTGACGAATGGCGGCCCGAGAACAACACCTTCCCGGGCCTCCCGAGTCATCCGCAACGGTTCGTAGGTTGGGCCACACTCACGCTTCGGACCGGCGATCTCGACCTCGCACACGAATACGCGGGTCACGCACGCCTGCACCTCGATGTCACCCGCGCGGCCGTCGCCACGTGCTGACCCACGGGCGCGTGTCAAGATCTGGCCATGCCGCCTGAACAAGAAGCTGCGATGGAGATCGAGACGCCGTGGCGCCGCGACCTCGGCGAGGTCGGGCCCGAGATGCAGAAGTGGGCCCGCGCCACGCTCGGCCCCGATGCCGAGGTGTCGAGCGCGTCGTCGCCGGGCAACGGGATGTCGAGCGAGACCGTCCTGTTCGAGATGACGGTCGGCGGCGAGCACGAGCGCTACGCCGCCCGCCTCGCGCCGATGCCCGACGTCTACCCGGTGTTCCCCGAGTACGACATCGAGCTGCAGGCCAAGTGCATGAACCTCGTGCGCGCCCGCACCGACGTGCCCGCGCCGGACGTGCGCTGGGTCGAGCTCGACCCGAAGTGGCTCGGGACGCCGTTCCTCGTCATGCGCCGCATCGACGGCGAGGCTCCGCCCGACATCCCGCCGTACGTGTTCGGCGGCTGGGTCGCCGACGCCACCCCCGAGACCCGGGCCGCGATGCAGCGCAGCACGCTCATGGTGTTGAAGAAGCTGCACGAGATCACACCCGCCAACGCCGACCTCGCGTTCCTCGCCCGCCCGGAGCACGGTCCGACCCCGCTGCGCCAGCAGATCGGCTACCAACGCTGGTACTACGACTGGGCGCGTGACGGCATGTCGTACCCGCTGATCGACCGTACGTTCGACTGGCTCGAGGAGCACTGGCCCGACGAAGGCGAGACCGTGCTCAACTGGGGTGACGCCCGCGTGGGAAACGTCCTGTACCAGGACTTCACCCCGATCGCAGTGCTCGACTGGGAGATGGCCACGCTCGGACCGCGCGAGGTCGACCTCGCGTGGATGATCTTCCTGCACGAGTTCTTCCACGACATGGCGGTGGGTTTCGGACTGCCCGGCATGACCGACTTCCTGCAGCGCGACTCGGTCATCGCCGAGTACGAGGAGCTGACCGGGCACACGGTGCAGCGCCTCGACTGGTTCGAGGTCTACGCCGCGCTGCGGTTCGCGATCGTGTCGATCCGCACGAGCAAGCGTGGCATCGCGTACGGCACGATGGAGGAACCCGCCGATCCCGACGACCTCGTCATGTTCCGCGGCCTGCTCGAGAAGATGCTCGCCGGCACCTACTGGTCGTAGCCCCCGGTCGCAGTGCGGAGGTCGATCCAGAACCGCATCGTCGGGACCGGCCGGTCGGCGAGTTGCACGACGTCTTCGAACACGCCGCGGTTCGCTTCGATGATCCGCCGCGACGCGTCGTTGGTCGCGTCGCACGTGACGAGGACGTGATCGATCCCGAGCTTGCGGCACTCGGGCAATGCCAGCGCGAGCGCTCGTCGGCCGTAGCCCCGCCTGCGCATCGACGGGCGAATCATGTACCCGACGTGCCCGCCGCGGAGTCGGAGCGCGTCGGTGAGTCGATGCCTGATGTCGACCGTGCCGGCGACGCTGCCCTCGTCGTCGACGAGCCAGAAGGTCGACCCGGGAACCCAACCGTCGGGAAGCGCGCGACCCCGCGAATACTCGTGCAGCTTCCGGACGAACGCGGCGAACGTGTCGGACCTCGGCGGCGCGCCCGCCTCGTCGCCACGACCCTCCGCCTCGAATTCCTTCCAGGCCTCGCGATAGGTCGCCTCGAGACTCGCGTCCGGTGCGACGAGGGCGACCATTGCGACCCATCGTCGCACGGCCGCAACGAAGGTGTGCGCGGATTTCGAGCGGTAACGCGGGCGATCAACGGGTGAAGGGCCGTTCTTTCCGCGCCCGGGTCACGTTGCCGGGTAGCACGACTGGGTGCCGAGCTTCGCCAGGCCGCGCAGATCGCCGGGGCCGTAGTCGCGGACGTTGAACACGTGACAGTGTCTGGCGGTCGAACAGGCCGGCGACGTAGATGTGGTTAAACCGTCGTCCGGGTGAAGACGAAGTGCGCGACCCGCGCCGAGCTGACGACGGCGCAGTCGAACGCATCCAGCGCGCCGCCGAGATCGTCGAGCAGTCGTTCGCCGGTGCCGAGGATCGCCGGCGACACCGCGAGATGCATCTCGTCGACGAGGCCGGCGCGCAGGTATTGCCGCACGGTCGACGCGCCGCCGTTGAGTCGCACGTCGGCGCCGTCCGCGGCGTCGACCGCGCGTTCGAGTGCGGCTTCGATCCCGTCGGTCACGAAGTGGAACACGGTGCCGCCCGCCATCGTGATCGACGGGCGTGGGTGGTGCGTGAGCACGAACACCGGGTGGTGGTACGGAGGGTTGTCGCCCCACCAGCCCTTCCAGTCGTCGTCACCCCAGTCGCCGCGGATCGGGCCGAACATGTTGCGGCCCATGATCGACGCGCCGATGCCGTCGAAGCCCTTCGAGAAGAGGTCGTCGTCGAGGCCGGTCTCGCCGCCCTCTTCTCCGATCATCGCCCGGCCACCGCGCGTCGCGAACACCCACTCGTGGAGCCGGGTCCCTCCGACGCCGAGGGGGTTGTCGAGACTCTGATCGGGCCCGGCGGCGTAGCCGTCGAGGGACACCGCGAGGCTGCGCACCTTGAGTTTGGTCATGGTCGGCAGACTCTCGCACAGCCCGGAACTCACCGGTGCATCGCTACACCAGTCCGCGCCGCACGACCGGGTAGAGGTAGCGGATCCCGAAGAGGAGCGCGAGCGCGGCGAGCAACACGATGAGCGCGGCGCCGGAGCGGGCGATGAGCCATTCGACCGCGTCGGCGAACCCACTGCGGGCGTCCGACCACGACTTGGCCAGGCCGGTCGGCGGCTGGGCCGGGTGCACGGCCGCCTTCGCCGCGACGGGCTGCTCCGAGACCGTCACCGCGAGCGACGAGAAGGTCGCCTGGCCGTCGAGCACGTTGATGCGGCCCTGCAGCTGGTCCACGACGGTCTGTGCGGCGCTCAGCCGATCGTTCACCGCGAGGATGTCACCGACGTTGCGGGCCTGCGCGAGCACCGCGAGGAACGCGTCGCGTGCCGCGGTCGCGGCCTTGAGCTGGGCCTGCAGATCCGTGTACTGCCCGGTGACGTCGACGCCGTTCTCGCTCTCCCCCATCACCTTCACGCCGGGCAGCGCGTCGAGGCGGGTGATCGCGGTGTCGAACTGGTCGACGGGGACACGGATGGTCACTTCGGCGCTCGGGTCGCTGCCGCCGTAGTTCGTCTTGCTCTGGGCGACGTAGCCGCCGAGCCCGACGGTTGCCGCGGTCACCCGGTTCACGGTGAGACGCAGCGTCCCGTGCGGGACCTGGAGGTCGAGCGTTCCGGTCTTGACGATCTTGGCCGCGTCGACCGGACCGGTCGACGTCGCTTGCGATCTGGACGGCGGGGTCGGCGTCGGGGCGGATCCGGATCCGGGCACGTTGACGTTGTTGGTCGCGCCGCCGTTGGCGGGCGGAACGTACGGCGCGAGCGTCTGCGAGTTCCCGAACGAGCGCTCGGCGGGACCCGCGGTCGTGGCCGGCATGAACGCCCTCTTGGCCGACGACACGCGGGCCGAGCCCGTCGCGCCGTGCAGCGCGGCCACCGCGACGCCGACGACCACGACCGCGGCCGCGGCGACGAGGAGCGGTTTGGTGAACCTCGACCGGTTCGGATGCTGCGGTTCCGACCGGGTCGCGAGCGCGTCGAGCAGGCGGTCGGGACCGTCGGCGGGAACGGGGATCGTCGCGGCCAAGTCCGCGAACGCGTCCTCGAGCAGGGTCTCGTCGATCATGGCGTCGTCACCTCGGCGTCGGGGCCGAAACCGGCCAGGCGCGCGTCGGCGGCCAGACGCCGGCGCGCTTCGTGGAGTCGCGACTTCACGGTTCCCGGGCGGCGGCGGATGGCGGTCGCGATCTCGCGCTCGCTGAGGTCGGCGTAGTAGCGCAGGACGACCACGACCCGCAGCGATTCCGGGAGGTCGCGCAGCGTCGAGTCGAGCGCGTCCGCGATCACCGACCGAACGGCTGCGAGGTCGGGGGCCTCGGCCGGCTCGGCGGGCTGCGCGTCACCACTGTCGGGAGTGGCACTCAACCGCGCCCGCTCGCGCTCACGGCGGGGAACCTCTTGACGCAGCTTCGAGTAGCAGGAGTTGACGAGCACCCGGTACAGCCACGCGTTGCGGCGGCCGTCGGCGGGCAGGGAGTCGCGGAACCGCCACACGCGCAGGAACGCGTCCTGCACCGCTTCTTCGGCATCGGCGGGATTCCCGCAGATCAGGACCGCGCTCCGATACGCGCGGCCGTAGCGGCCCCGCACCCAGTCGTCGAGCTCGTCAGCCTGACCGGTCACGCCGTGTATGACGCACGCGGCGCCGGGCTGGTTCGCGATTCTCGCCGGTCGGGGTCACAACAGTGCCGCGACGAGTTGTCGCCCGACCCAGCGGCCGAAGCGGGCGTTCGTCCACTCCCGCTGGCGGACGAGGAGGTCCCACAGCTCGACCGAGTTGTGGGTCCACAAGACGTCGCGGGCCTCGGCGGCCGACACGCCGCGCCGCAGGTGGTGGCCGGCGCGCAAGTGCTGCGCGAAGTGCGTCATGCCCGTGAGCCGCTCGGCCTGCATCTGCTCCCACACCTCGGCCGCACCGGGGTCATCGGCGGCCGCGTCGCGAACGATCAGGCGGAGTGGGTTGACGCGGGGAGCGACACCTGCGAGGTGCTCGCCGTAGTCGCTCAGCTTCTTGCGGGGATCGGGCTCCGCCATGTTCCGTTGCACGAACTCGCGTTCCATCAAGGGCACGGGTTCGTCGTCGCCGACGATCGCGACATCGACGAGCGCCTTCACGAGTCCCGGCTTGTTGGCGAAGGCCTTGTAGACGGTCTGGACGGCCACTCCTGCTTCCTCGGCGACCATCGCGATCGTGGTGTGCGCGTAGCCGTGCTCGAGGAACAGGCGCCGGCCGGCATCGAGCGTCGCCGCGCGCGTCCGGACCGCCTGCTCGCGCCGCCGACTGCCGTCGTACGGACGTCGGGGCTTGACGCCTTCAGACATTAGGTAGAGACTCCTATATCAGATAGAGATAACTCTATCGGATATGGCCCGAGGAGGGCATCCCGAGGAGGGCTTGATGCCGTTCGCATTCGTCCAGGACGTCCCCGCCAACGAGGCGATGTACGCCCAGATCAAGGAACTCCTCCCGGCCGGGGCGCCGGCGGGGCTCGTCGTCCACCTCGCCGTGAAACGCGAGGGCGGGCTCCGGTACATCGACGTATGGGAGACCGAAGCGCAGTGGGACACGTTTCGTCACGAGCACGTGGAACCGGCCGTCGAGAAGGTGCTCGCCGGATACGGCATCCCGCACACGCACGACGACGTGGCCTTCGACCCGCTCGAACTCGTCGACGTGTGGCTGGGCGGCGCTCAATCGCGGTAGATCGGGGAGCGCTTGTCCTTGCGGGCGCGGATCGCCTCTTCGAAGTTCTGGGTCGTGAGGCGGACGTAGAGCTGGGCGATGCCCTCGTGGTCCATGTGCGCCTGGAGGCTTGCGGCGTCGAGGCTCGACCACAGCATGCGCTTGGTCACCTCCACACCCACTCGGGAGAAGCCGATCATGCGCTCGGCCATCTCGTAGCAGGTGTCGAGCAGCGCGTCGCCGGGCACGACGCGCGAGACGAGGCCGATGCGCTCGGCTTCGGCCGCGTCGACGTCGCGGCCGGTGAGCATGATGTCGAACGCGCGCGCGGAACCGACCTCGCGGGGGAGGAGGTACGAGATGCCGAGCTCGCTCGCGGTGAGCCCGTTGTTGATGCCGGCGGCGCGGAAGTAGGCCGACTCCGACGCCACCCGCAGGTCGCACGCGCGACGCGAGGCAGAAGCCGCCGCCGATCGCGGCCCCATTGATCGCGCCGATCACGGGTTGGTGCATCTTGCGGATCGCGTGGATGACGTCGTCGAGGAGCTCGAGCGCGCGCCGGCGCGATCGACGCGACCGTCAGGCCGTCGATGTTCGGGAGGAAGCCGGCGTCCTCGAGGTCGGCGCCCGAGCAGAACCCGTGGCCCGTGCCGGTGAGCACGACAACGCGTACGTCGTTGTCGTGGCTGAGCGTCTCGAGCGCCTCCCGCAACGGGATCATGACGTCGAACGCCATCGCGTTCATGCGCTCGGGCCGGTTCAGCCGGACGAGGGCGACGTTCGGACGGGGCTTTTCGATCTCGACGAATGACATCTCACTGACCTGCCGCTTGTTTGACGGTGGAAACCGCGTCGCCCCCGGCGAGCAGCGCCTGCACGGAGGGCAACGTGCTCGCGAGCCCCTGCAGCTCCGAGCCGGCGCGGATGCCGGTGCGGATGCCCATGATCTCCATCGCGCGGTGCACGCTGCGTTTGTTGATCTGCAACAGCTCGGCCGGTACGCCCGCGATGCGTTCGGCGATGCCGACGACACGTGCGTCGAGCTCGGCGGCCGGGAACGCGCGGTTCGCGAGTCCCATGCGCACCGCGTCGTCGCCCGTGATCGGGTCGCCGGTCAGCACGAGCTCCATCGCGTTGCGCATGCCCACGAGCCACGGGTGGTACTGGAAGTCGGGCGGGCTGATCACGCGAACGACCGGATAGCTGAACGTCGCGTCGTCGGCGACGTACACGAGGTCGCATGCGGCCGCGAGCTCGGTGCCGCCCGCCATCGCGTAGCCGTGCACCTGCGCGATCACCGGCTTGGCGAGGTCCCAGATGTGGAACCAGCCCTCGGTGACGTGCCGCGACCAGGCGCCGTCGCCGCCCGCGGTGTAGTACGGGCGCGCTTCCTTACCGACCTGCTTGAGGTCGTAGCCCGACGAGAAGCACGGCCCCGCACCCCGCACGACGGTGACGTGCACCGCGTCGTCGATGTCGGCGGCCTCGAGCGCGGCGAACAGCTCGGCGCGCATCCCGTTGTTGATCGCGTTGCGCTTCTCCGGACGGTTGAGCGTGATGCGGAGCACCCCGGTGGCGGGCGCGTCGACGAGGACGAATTCGTAGTCGCTCACGGGGTGCTCCCTTGGGTCGACAGGGGTTCGAGGCCGGCGACGCGCGCCATCAGCTCGACGGCCTCGTCCTGATCGGCGTGGATGGTCAAACCGGTGATGCCGCACTCGGCCCAGGCGACGAACCGTTGCGCGATGCGGTCGGGCGAGCCGAGCAGCCCACCTTCGTCGACGTACTCGTCGGGAACGGCCGCGATCGCGTCGTCGCGGCGGCCCGCGAGGAACAGCTCCTGGATGCGTTCCGCGGCGTCGCCGTAGCCGCGCCGCACCATCGCGTCCTTGTGGAAGTTGTGGTCGCGTGCGCCCATCCCGCCGACGTACAGCGCGACGCGCGGCTTCATGCGGGCGATCGTCGCCGCGACGTCGTCGGTGAGGTGCACCGAGGTGGACGACTGGATCGCGAGCGTGTCGAGCGAACGGCCCGAGCGCGCCGCGCCCTTCTCCAGCGTGGCGCGGAACTCGGCCGCGTTCGCGGGCGAGAGGCCCATGGGGATCCAGCCGTCGGCGACCTCGGCCGCGAGCGCGACATTGGCCGGGCCGCCCGCCGCGAGATAGATCGGCAGCTCCGGGTTCGGGTGGAGGATCGACTTCAGCGGCTTGCCCAGCCCGGTCGCGTCGGCACCGGAATAGGGGAGCGTGATGGCAGTGCCGTCGTGCGCGACCGGGCCCTCGCGCCGGAACACCTTGCGCATGATCGCCACGTAGTCGCGGGTGCGTGCGATCGGTTTCGCCCAGGGTTGGCCGTACCAGCCCTCGACGATCTGTGGGCCCGAGAGCCCGAGCCCGGCGATCACGCGGCCCCGGCCCGCGAGCGACTCGAGGGTGGCGAAGGCCATCGCAGTTGCGGCGGGGGTGCGGGCCGAGACCTGCACCACACCGGTCGCGAGCTTGATCCGGTTGGTGCACGCGGCGAGGTACGCGAGCGGCGTCAGCGCGTCGGCGCCGTAGGCCTCCGCGGTCCACACCGAGTCGTAGCCGAGCCGCTCCGCGAGTTGCACCCGCGCGACCGGCAGCTCGACATCGGCGCCCGACCACGCGTCGAGGGCAAGTCCGAGCAGCACGGCGGCACCCTACGACAGGAGGCCGGATCCGGGCACGGCGGACGCGCAGCCGGTCGGGGTCAGCTGATCTGGCGTTCCCGGCCTTCCCAGTAGGGCGCACGGATCTTGAACTTCTGCAGCTTGCCCGTCGAGGTGCGCGCGAACCCGGAGCTGAACTCGACCGAGGTCGGGCACTTGAAGTGCGAGAGGTGCGCGCGGACAGTGCGCGATCAGGTCGTGCTCGGACGCCTGCGCGTCGGGCTTGAGCACGACCAACGCCTTGACCGTCTCGCCCCACTTGTCGCTGGGCACACCGATCACGCACGCCTCCGCGACGGCCGCGTGTTGGTAGAGACAGTCCTCGACCTCGATCGAGCTGACGTTCTCGCCGCCGGTGATGATCACGTCCTTCTTGCGGTCGCTGATCGACAGGTAGTTGTCGTCGTCGATCGTGCCGCCGTCGCCGGTGTGGAACCAGCCGCCTTCGAGCGCGTCGGCCGTGGCTTCGGGTTGCGCCCAGTAGCCCTCGAGCACGACGTTGGAGCGGGCGAGGATCTCGCCTTGGTCGCTGATGCTCAACCGCACGCCCAGCGCGGGCGCGCCGGCCCGCCCGAGCTTCTGCGCGCGATCGGCGGCGGTGAGGTCGTCCCATTCTTCGCGAGTGCGCGACATCGTCAGCAGGGGCGCGGTCTCGGTGAGTCCGTAGATCTGAATGAACTCCCAGCCGAGCTCCGCTTCGAGTCGTTCGATGAGCCGCGTCGGCGGTGGTGCACCCGCCACCACCATGCGCACGCGGTCGCGTCCGGGGATGTCGCCCGGCCACTCCTGCGCGGCGTCGAGGATTGCCGACATCACCGCGGGCGCACCGCACAGCAGCGTGACGCCGTGGCGCTCGACCCGCCGCAGGATCTCCGCCCCGTCGATCTTGCGCAACACGATGTGGCGTCCGCCCATTCCGGTCACGCTGTACGACATGCCCCAGCCGTTGCAATGGAACATCGGCAGCGTCCAGAGATACACGTCGCGGTCGCTGACACCGGTCTGCCAACCGAACGTGGTCGCGTTGATCCACAACGTGCGGTGGGTGAGCTGCACGCCCTTCGGCCGCGCGGTCGTGCCGCTCGTGTAGTTGATCGTTCCAGTCGCGTCCTCGTCGGCGATCCACGGCTCGGGTTGCGTGTCGAAGCGCAGTAGCAGCTCGTCGGATTCCTTGCCGATCACGAAGCGGTGCCGCGCGCTGACGCCGGCGAGCGACTCGTCGAGCTCGGGATCGATCAACAGCACCGAGGCGCCCGAGTGCTCGACGATGTAGGCGATCTCCTCCGCGTTGAGCCGGAAGTTGATCGGCACCAGGACGCGCCCGTACCCGGAGACTCCGAAGAACGCGGTGAGGAGCCGGGCCGAGTTGTGCGAGACGATCGCGACCCGTTCACCGTGACCGACGCCCAGCGCGTCGAGACCCGCCGCCTGGGCCCGGGCGAGGCGGGCGACCTCGGCCCACGTCAGCTCGCCGAGCGATTCCGCGGGCTGGTCGGGCTCGTCGACGACGGCGATCCGGTTGCCGTAGACCAGTTCGGCTCGTTCGATGAAATCGAGGACCGTGAGCGGTACGCGCATGGTGCGGAGCGTACGCATGTGCTGCACTGCGTGCCATGCCACGCACGCCGCTCCGCCTGGTCGACGAGCACACGCCGCCGACGCTGCTCTTCGTACCGGCGGCCGAAAGGACCGGGCCAGTGCCGCTGATCCTCTTCGGCCACGGCGCGCACCTGTCGAAGGACGACCCGATCATGCAGATGATCGCGAAGGGCTTCTGCCGCGGGGTCGGTGCCGCGGTCGCGTTGATGGATTGCCCCGGTCACGGGGAACGGCGCGCGCCGGGATCGACCGAGGAAGAGTTCTACGCCGACGTCGCGCGCCGCATGTCGGACGCGCAGAATCACGCGCAGCTCACCGACGACTGGCGCGCGGTCGAGGTTGCGGCCCGCGCGGCCGACGGCCGCATCACCGGACCGACGGGCTACGCCGGCTTCTCGATGGGCTCGCTGTTCGGGCTCTCGATCGTGGCCGACCTCCCGGCGGTGACCGCGGCGGTGTTCGCGCTCGGCGGGCTGCAACGCATCGAGGCGCGCGACGAGCTGATCCGATCCGGGGTGAGCCGCCTCGGCGGCCGCGAGGTGCTGATGCTCAATATGACCCGCGACGAGCACTTCCCGATCGACGGCGCGATCGAGGTACTGGAGCCGTGCCGGGACCGAAGCGCATGGCCGTGTGGACGGGTATGCACGCCGACCTCCCGCCGGAGGCCGTCCAGCTCGCGGTCGACTTCTTCCGCCGAACCCTTCTGCCCTGAGCCGGCGCCGCGGCCGTCGTTGCAGGGGTCTCGGAGGGGTCCGGACGAGATGTCACAGGTGCGCCGTACGATCCGTTGATGGCCATCACCGTCGTCCCGACGGCCTACGGAACCGCGGCCGCGCAGGCCCTGCGCGACGCGGTCGCGCGTGCGAAGCGGGTCGACGCGCTCGCGCCGGTCACGGTCGTCGTGCCCACGAACTCCGTGGGCGTGTCCGCGCGGCGCCGGCTCGCGTCGGGCGAGTTCGGGCCTACCAACGAGTCGGGTCGCGGTGTCGTCGGGGTGACGTTCCTCACCGTGTACCGCCTCGCGGAGTTGCTGGGCGCGGCCGGCCTCGCGGCGGCGGGCCGGCGCCCGGTCTCCACTCCCGTCGTCGCGTCCGCGGTGCGGCGCGGCGCTCGCGCGGGAGCCGGGTCTGTTCGCGCCGGTCGCCCGGCATCCGGCCACGGAGGAAGCGCTGGTCGCCGTGCATCGAGATCTCGCCGACCTCGATCCCGCGCCGCTCGACGTCCTCGCCGCGCAGAGTCGCCGGGCCCGGGAGGTCGTGCGGCTGCACCGCTCGACCGCGTCACTCCTGCGCGCCGACTGGTACGACGAGCGCGATCTCCTGCAGGTCGCCACCGACGTCGTCGGCGCCGAGAACCCGATCGTGCGCGGGTTGGGAACGATCGTCGCCTTCCTTCCGCAACGGTGGTCGATCCCGGCCGCGGGGTTGGTGCGCGCGCTCGCGGCGCCGCACCGACGTCGAGATCATCGTCGGTGTCACCGGTTCCGAATCGGCCGACGCGCAGGTGGTCGCGAGCCTGCGCCGGGTCGGCGTCGAGATCCCGGGCGGCGCGGCGGGCGGCGCGCGTCCGTCGCGGGCGGCGAGGTGTGGAGCGCCTCCGATCCCGACGACGAGATCCGCGCGGTCGTGCGCGGTGTCATCGACGCGATGCGGGCGGGCATTCCGCTCGAACGCATGGCCGTGTTGTACGCCTCCGACGATCCGTACGCGCGGCTGCTGCACGAGCACTTCGATCTGGCCGGGATCGCGCACAACGGCGCCACGACACGATCGATGTCGGAATCGGTCCTGGGGCGCGGCCTGCTCCGGATCCTTGCTCTCGCCGACACCGACTTCGCCCGCGACGACGTGTGCGGTCTGTTCGCGGCGGCGCCGGTGCTCGACGGCCGCGGCCGGCCGGTCCCGGCCGCGCAGTGGGAACGCCTGTCGCGTGACGCCGGCGTGGTGCACGGTGTCGACGAGTGGCAGGCGCGCCTCGACCGCTACGCGGCGACGCTCCCGGCCGGCGATCACGCCGACCGGGTGCGGGCCCAGGTCGACGCGCTCGGCGCGTTCGTCGCCAAGTTGTCGTCCGACCTCGCTCCCGCGACAATTGCCCACGACGTGGAACGGGCTCGCCCGGCTCGCCCATCAGCTCGTGCGGCGTTACTTCGGCGACGAGTCGCGACGCGCGGCGTGGCCTCCGTTCGAACAGGTCGCGGCCCGGCGGGTCGAGTCGGTGATCGACCGCCTCGCCACGCTCGACACGATCGATCCCGGTCCCGACGATCGACACGTTCCGGCGCACCTTCGAGCTCGAGCTCGACGCGGCCCGTGATCGGGTCGGCCGGCTCGGCGACGGCGTGCTCGTCGGTCCGGTCGGCATGGCGCTCGGCGTCGACCTCGACCGCCTGTGGGTCTGCGGTCTGGCCGAGGGTCGCTTCCCGTCGGTCCCGCACGACGATCCGCTGCTCGGCGATCGGGAGCGGGCCGCGCTCGGCGGCGACCTCCCGCTGCGCGCCGATCGCACCGCCGACGACGAGCGTCACTTCCTCGCCGCGCTCGCGTCGACCGCGCCCGGCGGCGTCGTGTGCACCTATCCGCGCGGCGATCTCCGGCGCAGCACCGAGCACGTGCCGTCGCGGTTCCTGCGCCGGCGTCCGCGGCCGCGAGCCCGGCGGCTCGATCGATCCCGTCGTACGCCTACGCGGTCACCCATGTCGCGTTCCCGGCCAACCGGCACGAGCTCGCGGTGCGCGCCGCGGTGGCGGGGGAGACGTGGGTCGAGTCGCAACCTGCGGTCGCGCCGGGCCTCGAGCTCGCCGCGGCGCGCGCGGCGGTCGCGCGTTCACACGGTTCGACGGCAACCTCGGGCAGCTGCGCGACCGGCTCGCGGCGATCAGTCCCGCCGCGGCCGAGCGGGTGACGTCGCCGACCCGGTTGCAGACGTGGGCGTCGTGCCCGCACGCGTACTTCGTGCAGACGGTGCTGCACGTCGATCCGGTCGAGCGGCCCGAGGACATCATGCAGCTCGCGCCGATCGACGCGGCAGCCTCGTGCACGAGATCCTCGATCGTGTTCGTCGACGAGGTGCGCGGGCGCGCCCGACGCGGGCCGGCCATGGCGCGACGACCGACCACGCCCGCTTGCGCGAGATCGCCGAGGAGGTGTGCGCGGCGGCGGAGGCCACGGGGCTGACCGGGCGCCGCCTGCTGTGGCACCGCGACCGGCGGCTGATCCTCGCCGAGCTCGACGCGTTCCTCGACGCCGACCAGGCGTACCGCGTCGACGGGGCGCGTCGAGACCCTCGCGACCGAGCTGCCGTTCGGCATGCCCGAACGGCGACGGCGCCGCGGTCGAGGTGGCGCTCGGCGACGGGCGGGTCGTGCGGGTGCGGGGCAAGGCCGATCGCGTCGATCGCCGCGCCGACGGCACGCTCGTCGTGATCGACTACAAGACCGGCTCCGAGCGCAACTACAAGGCGCTCGAACCACGACGATCCCGTGACCGCGGGAACGCACCTGCAGCTCCCGGTCTACGCGTACGCGGCGCGCGCCGCGTACGGCGCGCCCGACACCGCCGTCGAGGCCTACTACTGGTTCGTCGGGCCGGGGCCGAAACCAGCGCTTCGGCTACGACGTCGACGCCGAGATCGACGCGGTGTTCACCGACGACGCTGCGAACGATCGTCGACGGCATCGAGGGCGGGGTGTTCCCGCTGTGGCCGACGCGAGCCCGCGCCCACACCGTTCGTCAACTGCGCGTACTGCGACCCCGACGGCATGGGCACCACCGACCGCTGGCGGGACTGGGAGCGCAAGCTCGACGCCCCGGAGCTCGCGGTGTTCCGCAGCCTCGCCGCGCCGGGGCCCGACGAACCGGTCGCCGCGGTCTTCGTCGCACCGACGCTGTTGAGCGCTCTGATGGCGGCCGATCTCGAGCTCGTCGCCGAACCCGGCGACACGCCGCACGCGAGGCGATCGGCACGCGAGCTCGACGCCACCCTGTTCGTCGAGGCCGGCGCGGGAACCGGCAAGACCAAGGCGCTCGTCGACCGCGTCGTCGCGCTCGGTGATCGACGACGTGTTCCCGGTGCCGGCGCGATCGCGGCGATCACGTTCACGGAGAAGGCCGCGGCCGAGTTCCGCGACCGCGTCCGGCGCGAGCTGCGCGCAGCGCGCCGACGATCCCGACCTCGGAGGCGTCGGGCGGTCGAGGTGCCGGGCCGCGCTCGACGATCTCGACGCCGCCGCGATCTGCACGTTGCACGCGTTCGCGCAGCGCATCCTCACCGAGTTCCCGATCGAGGTCGGCCTGCCGCCGCGCATCGAGGTCCGCGACGAGATCTCGTCGCGCATCGCGTTCGAAGAGCGGTGGCGTGCATTCGTCGACGAGCTGCTCGAAGACCCCGACCTCGAGTCGACGGTGCTCGTCCTGCTCGCGTCGAACGTGAAGCTGCAGCACCTCCGCACCGTGGCCGAGGTGCTCGACGACAACTGGGACCTCCTCGATCGCATCGAGGCGCCGGAGCCTCTGCCGGCCTTGGAGCTCGACGGTTGGCTCGACGAGTTCGCCGCCGTCTGCGAGGCGGGCGACGACTGCCGCGCCGACACCGACAGGATGCTCGACGCGGCTCGAGGAGTTCGCGGAGTACCGCGACCGGTTGCGCAGTGCGTTCGGCGACGCGGAGCGCATCGAGCTGCTGCGGGCCGACAAGCCGTCGTTCAAGGTGAGCCGAACGGGCAACAGCAAGAACTGGGCCGACATCGATCGCGTTGCGCGAGCGCGATCGTGAAGCTCGGCGAGCAACGCAAGGCCATGACCGACGCGATGCTCGACGTCGCGATCAAGCGGGCCGTGGCCGCGATCGCCGTCTACATCAGCGGTGCGGTGGCCGAGCGTCGGGTCGCCGGTGAGCTCGACTTCCACGACCTGCTCGTGCTCGCCCGCACGTTGCTGCGCGATCCCGAGCACGGGGCCGCCGCCCGCGACCGCCTGCGCCGCCGCTACCAGCGGATCCTGATCGACGAGTTCCAGGACACCGACCCCATCCAGGTCGAGCTGGCCGCGCTGCTCGGGTCGGGCGATGCCGCCGACGGCGCCCGGCCGTGGCCGGAGATGACGATCGAGTCCGGTCGGCTGTTCTTCGTCGGCGATCCCAAGCAGTCGATCTACCGGTTCCGGCGCGCCGACATCGCGACCTTCCTCGCCGCCCAGGAGCGGTTCGCCGATCCCGCGCCGCTGTTCCTCACCTGCAACTTCCGGACCGCGCCCGCGGTGCTTGCCTGGATCAACCACGTCTTCGCCGAGCTGATCCAGGCCTTCCCGGCGTCGCAACCCGAGTACCGCGCGCTCGATGCCGCCCGCCCGGTGCCGCCCGAGCACGACCGGGGCGTCGTGCTGCTCGGCGTCGAGCCGCACGCCGACGACGGGATCGACGCGGCCGAGCTGCGGGTGCGCGAGGCCGCCGACGTCGCCGCGATCGCCCGCGCTGCGGTCGCGGAGCAGTGGCCGGTCTTCGACCGGGACACCGAGGCGTGGCGCCCCGCCCGCCTCGGCGACGTCTGCATCCTGTTGCCGGCGCGTACGTCGCTCGGGTATCTCGAACAGGCACTGGCCGAGGCGGGCGTGCCGTACCGCGCCGAGACGAGCTCGCTCGTGTACAGCAGCCGCGAGATCCGCGATCTGTTGATGACGTTGCGCGCCGTCGACGATTCCAGCAACGCGCTCGCGCTGGTGTCGGCGCTGCGGTCGTCGGTGTTCGGTTGTGGCGACGACGACCTGTTCACCTACCACGTCGAACACGGGGGCAGGTGGAACGTCGCCGCGCCGCTCTCGCCGGAGATCCCCGCCGACCATCCGGTCGCGGAGGCGATGCGGTTCCTCGGGGAGCTCCACGCCGAGCGGGTCTGGTCGACGCCGAGCGAACTCCTCGAACGCATCGTGCGGGAGCGGTCGGTCATCGAGATCGGGGCGCTGGCCGGACGCTTCCGCGACGTCGCCCGCCGGGTGCGGTTCCTCGTCGACCAGGCGCGGGCGTACACCGACGCCGTCGGCGGCACGTTGCGCGACTACCTCGCGTGGGCCGAGATGCAAGGTGCGGAAGGAGCACGCGTCGTGGAGTCGGTCGTGCCCGAGACCGACGACGACGCCGTTCGCATCATGACGATCCACGGCGCCAAGGGTCTCGAGTTCCCGATCGTGGTGTGTTCGGGCATGACGACCCAGGCGCAGGTCGCGAGTCGGGGTGTCGACGTGCTCTTCCCGCCCACAGGCGGCTGCGAGGTCAAGATGGCGAAGGGGGTGCAGACGGCGGAGTTCGAGCTCTACAAGCCGATCGACGAGCAGATGGGCTTCCACGAGAAGCTGCGCATGCTCTACGTCGCGTGCACGCGTGCGCGCGACCACCTCGTCGTCTCGGTGCACCGCAAGGCGCGCGAGCGCAAGCCCGACCAGACCCGCTGGACCCACGCCGAGTTGTTGTGGGAAGCGGCCCGGCACGCGCCGTGGCGGGAACCGGACGCGCCGGACGCGCAGTCGCGGCCGAGTGCGGCGGCATCCGGTGGCGGAGCCGGTCGCGGCCGTCGATCCCGACGCGTGGGCCGTCGAGTACGAGCGCGCGCACGAGCGCGGCAACCGGCGCGGGTTCGTCTCCGCCACCGCGCTCGCGCACCGCCTCGACCGCGTTCCGTCCGCGGTGCCGACCGAGATCGATCCCGGCCTCGCCAAGGACGCCCGCGACCTCGAGCTGCCGCCGTGGAACAAGGGCCGGTACGGCACCGCGATCGGTCGGGCGGTGCACGGCACGCTGCAGACCGTCGACCTCGCGACCGGCTCGGGAGTGGAGGCGACCGCCGCGGCGCAGGCCGCGGCCGAAGGCGTGCTCGGGCACGAGCCGACGATCGCAGCGCTCACCCGGGCCGCGCTCGCGGCCCCGGTCGTGCAGCGGGCCGCGTCGCGTCCGCACTGGCGCGAGACCTACGTCGCGGTCCCGTTCGACGGCATCACGCTCGAGGGCTACGTCGACCTCGTGTTCCGCGACGACGACGGCCTGGTGGTCGTCGACTACAAGACCGACTCGGTCGACGCGAACACGCCGCGAAGAACGTGTCGTCCAATATCGCATCCAGGCCGCGGCGTACGCGCTCGCGATCGCGGAGGCCACCGGCGAACCGGTCGTCCGGGGTGTGCTCGCGTTCCTCGAGCCCGAGGGCGCAGTCGAGGTCGAGTTCGCGGGCGCCGACCTCGCGGCCGCCGTCGACGAGGTCCGGGTGCTGCTGGCCACCGAGCGCGAGCACCCCTCGCCGCCGCCTCCGCTCGTGCCGTCCGAGGGCTGATCGGGGCGAACCCGGCGCGCCCGGTGCCGTATGCCATCCTGGTTCCACCCGTGAAGCTCCTGAAGTTCTGCCTCAAATTCGTCGTGATCGTCGTGGTGGGAAGCGCCGCGATCGCCGGTTCCGTGACCCTGCTCGGCCCCGCGGCCCGGCCCCTGGGCAAGGCGATCACCCCGATCGAGCAGCTCGAGCTGGCCATCGACGCCCCCTCGGCCCGGTCGCTCGTCTACGACCACAACGGCAACGTGATGGCGACCTTCGCCAAGGAGGACCGTTCGCCGGTCAAGCTGGCGAACATCCCGATGGTGTTGCAGCGGGCCGTGATCTCGATCGAGGACCGCAAGTTCTACGAGCACCACGGCGTCGACTGGGCCGGCACGGCCCGCGCGTTGTTCAAGAACGTCGACGCGGGCGGCATCTCCCAGGGTGGCTCCACCATCACCCAGCAGCTCGTGAAGAACACGTTCAGCGTGAACCGCAAGCGTGACCTCACCACCAAGGCGCGCGAGGCGGTGCTCGCGGTGGAGCTCGAAAAGCAGATATCGAAGAGCCAGATCCTCGAGGACTACCTGAACCTCGGTGTACTTCGGGAACGGCGCGTACGGGGTGCAGGCCGCGGTCGAGCGCTACTTCCCCGGCACGAAGCTCTGGCAGCTGAGCCTCGCCCAGGCCGCGCTGCTCGCGGGCCTCATCCAGTCCCCCGAGGCCCTGAACCCGATCAAGCACCCGGGCGCGGCGGCCCGCCGCCGCAGTGAGGTGCTCGACGCGATGGTCGCGAACAAGATGTCGTCGCCCGCGCACGCGAAGGCGGCCAAGTCGGTTCCCCTGCCGACGAAGGTCAGCTACCCGCACTCCACTCCCGGCGACTACTACATGGACGAAGTCCGCAACGTCTTGCTGAACGACGACCCGAACGTCACCGGCGACCCGGCCGAGGTGCTCGGGGAGACGCAGCAGGCCCGGGCGTCGGCCGTCTACCGGGGCGGCCTGAAGATCTACACCTCCTACGACCCCACGCTGCAGTTCATGGCGAGCGCGGCGATGAACCAGCTTCCGGCGAAGCGGACGGTGACCGCGTCGCTCGTCGTCATCGACAACGCCGACGGCGGTGTCCGCGCGATCGGGAACGGCCAGCAGTTCTCCCAGAGCCAGTTCGACCCCGCCACGGAAGGTCTCGGTCGCCAGGCGGGCTCGTCGTTCAAGACGTTCACGCTCGCCGCCGCGCTCTCGAGGGGCTACTCGCCCAACGACACCGTGTCGACCGCGCCGCTCACCTGGCGGCTCAACCAGGGCTCCGGTTCTGGTTCCTTCTACCACCTGAGCGGCGACTGCGGTGGCGACGTCATCACGTTGACGAAGGCGATCGCCCGCTCCGACAACTGTGCCTTCACCCGCACCGAGCTCTCGCTCGGCCCCGGCAACTTCGGCGCCGACGGAGTGAAGGCGGTCATCCAGATGGCGAAGTCGATGGGGATCAACACGTCGGCCTTCAACCCGGCGGTCGTTTCCACGACGCTCGGCACCCAGGGTGTGCACCCGCTCGAGATGGCGCAGGCGTATTCGGTGCTCGCCAACGACGGCGCGCTCAAGCGGGCCACGTTCGTCACCAAGATCCTCGACCGCTACGGCAAGATCCTCTATCAGGCGCCGGAGAAGCCGGTGCAGGTGCTCGACCCGAACGTCGCCCGCACCGAGACCCAGATGCTCTTCGGTCCGGTCCGCAACGGCACCGCCAGCAACACGCTCGGCAACTTCCCGCGTCCCGCGGCGGGCAAGACCGGCACCACCGACTCCAACGTCGACGCCTGGTTCGTCGGCTACACGCCGCAGTACACCGCCGCGGTCTGGATGGGCGACCCGAACGGCGAGGTGGCGATGCGCAACATCGGCGGCACCGGCCCCGTGTTCGGCGCCGGCTATCCCGCGAAGATCTGGCGGGCCTTCATGCAGGACGCGACCGCGTCGCTCCCTGTCGTCGACTTCCCGAAGCCCACCGCGCAGAACAACCGGGCCCGGTACATCACCGAGCTCGGCCGCCAGCTCACCTTCGTGCCCCCCGCCGGCGCCGTCACGACCACTACGTTGCCGGTCACGCCGACTTCGGTGTCCACGCCCACCACCGTCAAGAAGGGGCACAAGCCGCCCGTGACGCACGCCGACCACGGCGGCCAAGCCGCCGCCGACGACTCCCCACACGACGCCGACGCCGACGCCGACGACCTCCGCGCCGCCGGCCGGGCCGTGACGTGAGCCTCGAGGAGCTCGAAGCGCTCCTGCTGGTGCAGGAGCACGACATCACGCTCGACCAGCTCCGTCATCGCCGCGAGCACATGGCCGAGCGGGCCGAGCTCGTCGCCCGCGCGGCCGAGCTGCGTCGAACGCGACGCCGAACGGGCCGAGGTCGGCGAGCGGCACCGCAAGGTCCTGGCCGAGGAGCGCCGCATCGACGACGAGGCCCGAGCGGTCGGTGACCGGGCCGACGAGGTGAACAAGCGCCTCTACTCGGGCACGGTGTCGGTACCCCGCGAGCTCCAGGCGATGCAGGCCGACATCGACATGCTGCACCGCCGCCGCTCCGATCTCGAAGACGAAGAGCTCGAGGTCATGGAGCAGCGCGAGACCCTCGACGGCGAGCTCGCCGCGCTCGACTCGTCGATCGCCGCGTTGCATGCGGCGGTGGCGGCGCTCCAGGCGACGATCGCGGAGTCCGAGGCCGAGATCGACGGCGAGATCGCGAACGAGACCGCGGTGCGCGCCAACCTCGCGCAACCGATCGCGGAGCCGCTCCTGCGCGACTACGAGCGCCGCCGTGCGCAGAACCGCGGCGCGGGTGCGGCCCGGCTCGTCGGCGCCACCTGTCAGGCGTGCCACCTGACGATCCCGTCGACCGAGGCCGAGCGGGTCCGCCGCGAGGCGGGCAGTGTCGTCTCCTACTGCGACAACTGCTCCGCGATCCTCGTACCGTGACGCAGTCATCGTTGTTCGGCGACGCGCCGGGTCCGGCCGGCGAGTCGGGTGCGGTCGCGCGCGCCGACGAGATCCTGATCTATTGCGACGGAGGGTCCCGCGGCAATCCCGGCCCGTCGGCGATCGGTGCGGTGGTGCTCGATCCCGCGACCGACCCGCCCCGGCGGCTGGCCGAGGTGAGCGAGTGCATCGGCATCACGACGAACAACGTCGCCGAGTACAAGGCACTCATCGAGGGCCTGGTCGCGGCGGAGCCGTTCGGCGCCCGCCGCGTGCGCGTACGCGCCGACTCGAAGCTGGTGGTCGAGCAGGTGAAGGGCACGTGGAAGGTCAAGCAGTCGCACCTCCGCCCGCTCCGCGACGAAGCCTGCCGGCTGCTGGCCCGTTACGACGACGTCGACATCCGCCACGTGCCGCGGGCCGAGAACTTCGACGCCGACGCGCTGGTGAACGCCGCGCTCGACGCACCCGCCGCCGGGGTGTAGCCGGAAATGTTGCTGTGGTTCGTGTTCGGCGCGATCTTCGGCGTGTGGAACGTGTTCCAGAGTCCCGGCCTCGACTTCCGCCTGATCGCGGCGGGCGCGTTGCTCCCCGAGCTGATCGACCTGCCGTTCGGGGCCCAGGCCTACGCGCACACGTTGCTCGCGGCGGTGGTGGTGCTGATGGCGACGATGCTGCTCACGACCGGCCGCGGCCGCCGGCTCCGCCGGCGCCGCGCCCTCGGCCTCGCGATCGGCTGGTTCTCGGCGCTCGTGCTGGCCGGGTCGTGGACGCACAACGAGGTGTTCTGGTGGCCCGCGTTCGGCGCGGCCCGGCCCGACGCACCGCTGTTCGCGATCTGGCCGGTCGTCGTCGTCGAGGAGCTGCTCGGCGCCGCGGCCGCGTGGTGGACGTGGACGCGCTTCGGCTTGCGCGACGCCGCGCGCCGCCGTGAGTTGCTGCGCAGCGGACGGCGTGACGATCGTGGGAGAGAGCGACGTGATCGCGTTCGTGCGGCACGGGCAGACCGAGCTCAACCGGACCGGTCGGCTGCAGGGTCGACTCGACGTCCCGCTCAGCGCGCTCGGCGCGGAGCAGGCCGCGGCGCTGGCGCGGGGATACGCGTCGGAGGCGGTCACGCGGGTCGTCAGCAGTCCGCTGCAGCGCGCGGTCGCGACCGCGACCGCGATCGCGCGCGAGCACGCGCTGACGGTCGAGATCGACGATCGGCTGGTCGAGCTCGACTACGGCGACTGGGACGGCCAACCGCTCGCCGACGTCCCGCCGGAGGCGTGGGCTGCGTGGCGTACCGATGCCGGCTTCGCACCGCCCGGCGGCGAGGCGCTCGCCGACGTGAGCGGGCGGGTCGCGAGCTTCTGCGCCGACGCGCTCGCCGACGCGCTCGTCATCGCGGTCAGCCACGTGTCGCCGATCAAGGCCGCGGTCTGCCGCGCGCTCGGGGTCGACGACCGCGTCACGTGGCGCATGCAGCTCGACGTCGCGTCGGTGACCCGCATCGGCCGCCGCCCCGACGGCGGCGCGTACCTGGCCGGCTTCAACGACACGGCGTTGGTCAAGGCGGTGGCGCTGCCGTAGCGTCGGCGCATGCCGATTCTCGACGCCCGCCACGACTTCGCCCGCATCGGGGTCCGGCCCAACGAGGGCCGCGGCTAACTCCACCAACAGTTGTCGGAGAAATCAGCACGGAGCGTGGAGAACTCCGACAACAGCGGGGACGTCAGTCGTCGTCGGTGGGCGTGGAGAAGCCGCCGCGGCGACGGGAGAACGCCACCAGCGCGATCGGCCAGCCGATGATCCCGATCAGCGCGAACGAGAACCACTCGATCGCGTACTGCAGGTGGTTGACCTGGTCGGGCGGCGGGGGCTGGGGGAGCAGCGGCGCGCCGGCCTCGGGCGCGGGTGTCTGCGCCTGGGCCTCGATCCACACGGGCCGCAGCTTGTACGGCACCGACCGGCCGATGCGGGCGAGGTCGACCCGCGGCAGCGACAGCTGACCCCCCGCCTCCGTTACGGCGTCCTGGGCGCTGAGCGGGCTCGTGGTGTGGGCGATCCCGCGTACGACGACCGCGCCCTGGGCGATCGGCGCGTGCACCGGCGTTCGGCCGCTGCCCGTCACCGCGACCCAGCCCCGGTCGACGACGACCGCGGTCCCGTCGGTGAGGACGAGGGTGCTGAGCACGTCGTTGCCGTCCTTGCCGTCGTGGACCTGGTTGCGGAGCATCGACTCGTACGCGGTGTCGTAGTGGCCCGACGCCTCGACCCGGCTCCCGGCCGCGACCGAGGTCGTGATGTCGGGGGCGGGCGCCGCGTACGCGGCCCGCGCCCGGCGGACGAGCGCCTGCTTGTGGTGGTCACGCGCGAGCTGCCAGAACCCGAGGGCCACGAAGCTGACGGTGAGGGCGAGCACGAGCAGGTGGCCGGCGACCCAGCGCGGTCGTAGGAGCATCACAACCGGCCTATTCTCTCGCAGCGCACGCCGCTGTCCCGAGTCGGAGGCACCCATGGCCCTCATCGAATCCGCGCCCCGCGCCGTCCACCTCGGTGCCGACGACCTCCCGTTCGTCGATATCGGCGGCGGCAGCCTGCTCAAGGTGATCCAGGTCAAAGAGGAAGAAGGCCTCTGGATCGTGGAGAACATCTTCCAGGCCGGCTACGAGGTGCAGAAGCACCGCCACACGGGGCCGGTGTGGGGCTACACGATGTCGGGGGCGTGGAAGTACAAGGAGTACGACTACGTGAACCGGGCCGGCAGCTTCTTGTACGAGCCCGCGGGCTCGGTGCACACGCTGCAGTGCATCGAGGACGACACGCGCGTCTGGTTCCACATGTACGGCGTGAACCTCAATCTCGACGCGGACGGCAACGTCGAGAGCGTCGCCGACGGCGCGGGATCGCTGGCGTTCTACCTGGCGATGTGCGAGCAGATGGGGCTGCCCCGGCCGAACGTGCTGGTCGGCTCGTGACCGCGGTCGATCTGTACGACCCCGACGGGTACGTCGCGGCGCCGCCGCACGAGGTGCTCGCCGAGCTGCGGCGCACGCAGCCCGTGTACTTCCAGGAGATGGCGGGCGAGCCCGGCTACTGGATGGTGCTCAAGCACGCCGACCTCGTGCACGTCGCGCGCGAGCCGAACCTGTTCTCGGCGAGCGAGGGCGGCGTGATGCTCGAGAACCTCGAGCAGGCGCAGCTCGAGATGATGCGCAACATGCTGCTGGCGATGGACCCGCCCCGGCACGTCGACTACCGCCGGCCCATCGCGCCGCGCTTCAAGGCGCGCGTGATCGCCGGCATGGAGGGGCAGATCCGCGCGATCTGCAGGGAGATCATGGCCGAGGCCGCGGAGCGCGGCGACGTCGAGTTCGTCCACGACGTCACGTCGGCGCTGCCGTCGCGTGTCATCGGCCAGCTCATGGGGCTCCCCGCCGACGACCTGCCGTTCATCCACCGGCTCGCGGAGATGAACACGAGCGGCCAGGACTCCGACTACCAGTCCGACGTGTCGCAGGGCACGATCGACATGGCGATGTACGCGATCCAGTTCGCGGCGGTCCGGCGCGAGGAAGCGCCGCGCGAAGACCTCACCACCCTGCTCCTCGAGACCGACTTCAACGGTTCGTACATGACCGACCTCGACTTCGGCAGCTTCTTCGTGCAGCTCGTCACCGCGGGCAACGACACCACCAAGACGATGCTCTCGTCGGGCCTGCGCGCGTTGCTCGACCATCCCGAACAGCTCGCGGCGCTGCGGGCCGACCCGTCGCTCATCGCCGGCGCGGTCGAGGAGATCCTGCGCTACGAGAACCCGCTGCACTACTTCCGCCGCACCGCGACCGCCGACACCGAATTGCGGGGCACCAAGATCGCGGCGGGCGACAAGGTCGTGATGTTCTACACGTCGGCGAACCGCGACGAGGACGTCTTCGACGACCCGCAGCGCTTCGACATCCGCCGCTCGCCCAACCCGCACCTGTCGTTCGGGATCGCGGAGCACTTCTGCCTGGGCGTGCACCTCGCCCGGCTCGAAGGCCGCGTCTTCTTCGAGGAGCTGCTCGGCGACGTTCCCGTCGATCGAGCTGACGGGCGAGCCCGTGCGGGTGCGCTCGAACCTCAACAACGCGCTGAAGTCGCTCCCGGTGCGCCTGACCCGCTGAGGCGGCCGGCCTATCCGACGTCGATCGACTCGAACGCGATCACGGCGTCTTCGGCGTCGCTGCGGCTCGCGATTGTCACCCGGGGTATGAGGAGCGAGAGCCCCGCGCCGAACGCGACGATGCCCGCGGCGAAGAACATCGCGGGCCGGGCTCCGTTCGCCACCGCGGTCGGCGATCCCGCCGACCGCGTCGACGCGTCGATGAACGAGGCGAAGGTCGCGATGCCGAGCGCCAGCCCCACCTGGCGGACCGTCGTGTTCGCGCCGCTCGCGACGCCGGCCTTGTCCGGGCTCGATGTCGGAGAGGATGACGTTGGTGAGCTGCGAGCTCGCGAGCCCGACGCCGAGCCCGAAGATCGTCATGCCGGGCAGGAGCGAGACGAACGACACGTCGGGCGCGATCACGAGCGCGACCCAGAGCGAGACCGACCGACTCCAAGACGAGACCGATACGCACGATGCTCGTGATGCTGACCGAGCGGGTCAGGCGGCCGCGCGATCGGCGCGGCGAGCGCGATCAGGAGGCCTTGCGGCAGCATCCATTCGCCCGTGCGCAACGCGGTGAGGTGCTCGCCGTTCTGGAGCAGCACCGGGAGGATGAACAGCAGCCCGAACTGGCCCATGGCCAGCACCATCGTGGTGAGCAGTCCGTAGCGGAACCCGAGGTGGCGGAGCTGGCCGAACTCGAACAGCGGGTCGATGTCGGCCCGTTCCATCGCCCGCTCGATCACCACGAACACGGTGAAGGCGGCGATCGCCAGGACGAACGCGAACGGGATGATCGAGATCGCGCGTGTCGCCGGCCACGCGACGCCAACTCGCGACCGTCAGGTCCTTGACCGGCCGCCACCAGCCGTAAGTGGTGCCTTCGCTGAGCCCGAAGATCAAGCTGAACGAGCCCGGCGCGATGAGCGCCGAACCCCGCGGCGTCGAGGTGCGGGCGGCGCGGCGCCGCGCACGTCGGGCTTCATGAACACGAGCCCGCCGACGACGATCATCGGCGCGACGATCACGTTGATGCGAAAGCCCCAGCGCCACGAGTAGTCGGTGGTGAGCCAGCCGCCGACGATCGGCCCGAAGGCCACCGACGCGCCGGCCACCGCGCCCCACGCCCCGAACGCCTTGGCGCGTTCGGCGCCCTGGAACGTGGTCGAAAGGATCGAGAGCGTCGCCGGGATCATCATCGACGCGCCGATCCCCTCGATCAGCGCCTCGCCGAGGAACAGCGTCGGCACCGAGGTGCGAGATCGACGCGAGGAACGAGCCGACGCCGAAGATCGTGGCGCCGATGACGAACATGCGCCGGTGGCCGTACATGTCGCCGAGCCGGCCGCCGATGATGAGCAGCGTCGCGAACGTCAGCGAGTAGCCGGTGATGACCCACTGCGAGGCTCGACAGCTGCGTGTGGAACTCGCGCAGGATCGTCGGCACCGCGAGGTTGAGCATCGTGTTGTCGAGCACTGGGATCGCGACCGAGACGATCGCGAACGAGGCCGCGAACCATCGCTTCGGATCGAGTGGTTCTGTGGCCGTGGCAACCATCGCCGCCGATCTTGCCAGACCCCCGCGGACGCGGATGCCGCCTATTGTTCTGCTTCGTGAGCAGCCGGCCTTCGCACTTCGGACTCTGTGTCACCGATCTCGCTCGGTCCTTGCGGTTCTACTGCGACGGGCTCGGCTTCGTCCCGGCCGAGGGCTACGACCTCGACGAGCAGATGCTCGACGGGCTCGATCGCGCGCTCGAGGTCGGTGGCCCGGTCAAGCTCCGGTCGCAGATGATCAAGAACGGCGACTTGAAGATGGAGTTCCTGCACTTCACCGAGCCCCGGCCGACCGGCGAGCCGTCGAACCGCCGCAACCAGCTCGGGTTCACGCACCTGTCGCTGTTCGTCGACGACGTCGACGTGGTCGCGGCCCGGCTCGTGGAGCTCGGCGGCGAGATCCTCACCGACACCCGCGCGCAGCTCGGCTACGAGGTCGTGTTCGTCGCCGACCCCGACGGCGCCCGCGTCGAGCTCATGGCGCCGCCTGCTCACTGATCGGCGCCGGAAGCGTGCGCGTCGACGACTCGCGCGAGGAGGCCGACGAGTTGGGCGCGCTCCTTGGGGGAGAGCGCGCGCAACACCTCGTCCTGGGCCCGGCCGAGCGCGCGGTCGAGCTTGGTGAGTTGGCGGCGGCCGGCCGGCGTGATGGTGACGACGTTGCGGCGGCCGTCGTTCGGATCGGCGCGACGAACGACGAAGCCGTGCCCGGCCAGGTCGTTGACGGCGGCCACCATGTCGCTGCGGTCGATGGTCGTGCGGCGGCCGAGGTCGGCCTGGCTCGCGGGACCGGCCTCGTCGAGCGCGGCGAGCAGGGCGTAGTGGTGCCGGCGAAGCCCGACGCCGTCGAGAATCCCGGTGACGAGACGGTTGCCGGGGATGGCGGCCTGATTGAGCAGCCACGTCGGCAACGCCCGCAGCCGGGCGGGAGCACGCTGACCGGCCATGTCCATGCGGGCACGGTACCAAATCGTTGGCGTTCCCAACGATCATCCGATATTGTTGGTCGCACCAACGGCTTCGGGAGGAAGCGATGCAGACGTTGACGGACAGGGCCGACATCACCGATCTGGTGTCCCGGTTGGGTGTGGTGCTCGACGAAGGTCGCTTCGACGAGATGCCGTCACTCCTGGTCGAGGACGCGACCGCGCACACCCCGGGCGGCGCCGCCGTCGGGAGGGACGCGGTGGTGGCGCAGGCGAGCCGGAATCACGGTCCTGATCAGCACGTCCAGCACGTCGTCACGAACGTGCTCGTCGACCCGGCCGGCGACCACGACCACGCGCGCGTGCGGGCCAACCTCGTCGTGCACTTCGCTCCGTCACCCACCGAGGCCGTCGTCGCTGCGCCGGTCCAGTTCGTGCTCGGTGAGGTCTACCGCTTCGACGTCGTGCGTACCGCCGAGGGTTGGCGGTTCTCCCGGATCGAGACCGTGCCGGTGTGGATGTCGGGTGTGCGCCCGGGCAGTTAGGCGGCGGCGTTGTCGAACGTGATCTCGATGCGGCCGCGGCCCTTGCGCTTGGCGCGATAGAGCGCCTGGTCGGCCCGGGCGAGCAGGTCGTCCGCGTCGGCGCCGCGTCCGAAGGCGATGCCGATGCTCGCGTCGACCGAGACCGGCCCGACCGCGAGACCGAAGGGCTGGGCCAGCACCTCGCGGATCCGCTCGCCGATGGCGATCGCCTCGTCGGCCTCGTCGAGGTCGCGGCAGATCACGACGAACTCGTCGCCGCCGACGCGCGCCAGTGTGTCGATGGCCCGGATCGCGCCCCGCACCCGCCCCGCGACAGTGCAGAGCAGCTCGTCGCCGAGGGTGTGCCCGAAGCTGTCGTTCACGTCCTTGAACCCGTCGAGGTCGACGTACAGCGCGGCGGTGAGGCTCCCGGATTCGAGGATGGGGGGGAGCACCTCGAACAGCTCCTTGCGGTTCGCGACGCCGGTGAGCGGGTCGCGCCGCGCCTCCTCGGCCAGGCGCTGCTCGAGCGCGCGCCGCTCGGTGACGTCGGTGACGAACACGATTGCGCCGCGGTAGGTGCCGTCGTGGTGGCGGATCGTGCTGGCCCGGATCCGCGCCCACACGAGCCGGCCCTCACGGGTGACGATGCGCAGGTCGTGCTCGGTGCGCGTCTCGTCGTCGGGGCCGGCGATGCGGACGCGGGCCTCGGCCCGGTCGTCGACGTCGATGAAGTCGAGGAGCGAGCTGCCGAGCAGCTCGTTCACGGTGGTGTCGAGCAGGTCGGCGAGCGCGTGGTTGGCGAAGGTCGTGGCTTCCTTGTCGTCGATGACGCAGATGCCTTCGCGTCCGAGCTCGACGATGAGCCGGTACCGCTCCTCGCTGAGCCGCAGCGCGTCCTCCGTCCGCATGCTGTCCGACACGTCGCGGATCGTGAGCACCATGCCCCGGATCTCGGGGTTGTCGAGATGGTTCGTCCCGATGATCTCCGTGTGGAGCCAGTGGCCGTGGGCGTGACGGAGCCGGATGAGCAGCGGGACGGGCCGCGAGTCGGCGGAACGCAGCGTCGACGAGAACCCCTCGGCCGCGCTCACCTGGTCGATCGGGTGCACGAGGTCGAAGGCGCTCGTCCCGATGATGTCGTCGGGCGTGTACCCGAGCATCGCGAGCGACGCCGGGCTCGCGTACGTGAGCCGGCCCGAGCCGTCGACGACGGAGATGACGTCGGGCGAGATGTGCACCAGCGAGGCGGCGAGCCGGTGGTCCGTCAACCGACGACGTCCTTCAGTGTCACGGTCGAGAAGTCGAGGTCCGCCGCCGGTCGGGCCGGGCTGCACAGCCAGCCCTGGAACGAGTCGCACCCGAGCTGATCGAGCAGGTCGAGCTGCACGCCGAGCTCGACGCCCTCGGCGACGACGCGCAGCTTCAACGATGTCGCGAGGCTGATGATCGCTCGGACGATCGCTTCGCTGCTGTCGTCCTCGCCGAGGCCCATGACGAACGAACGGTCGATCTTGAGCATCTCGACCGGGAACGCCTGCAGGTACGCGAGCGACGAGTAGCCGGTGCCGAAGTCGTCGACGACGAGATGGACGCCGAGGGCGCGCAGCTCGGCGAAGATGCGGGCCGCGGTCGGGGCATCGTCCATGAGCACGCTCTCGGTGATCTCCAGCCAGAGCGCGTCGGGGTCGAGGCCGGTCGTGCGGAGCACCGTCTCGACCCGGCGCACGAGCTGCGGGTCGTAGAGCTGGCGGGCCGACAGGTTCACCGACACGTAGAGGTCGCGGCGCCGCGGGGTCGGTCGCACGCCACTTCGCGGCCTGCGTGCACGCCTTGCCGAGCACCTCGATGCCGAGCGTGAGGATGAGGTCGGTCTCCTCGGCGATGTGGATGAACTCGTCGGGCGGGATGAACCCGAGGGTCGGGTGGTTGAAGCGGGCGAGCGCCTCGACGCCGAGGACGCGGGGCGACGACACCGCGACGATCGGTTGGAAGTACACGTCGATCGCGTGGTTGTCGAGCGCGACCCGCAGCGCGAGCTCGAGCTCGCGGCGGCGCCCGGCCTGCACGCGCAGGTCGTCGTCGAAGATCTCGACCTGCGTGCCGCCCATCTCCTTCGCCCGCCGCATGGCGACGTGCGCGTCGCGCAACAGCTCTTCGGCGTCACCGTCGCCACCGGCCGCGAACGCGATGCCGATGCTGGCGTGCAGCGAGGGTTGGCGGCCGTTGGAGAGGAAGATCGGTTCGGCGATCAGGCGCTCGATCTCGGCCGCGCGCTGCGCGACCGGTTCGATGCCGGTCACGTCGCTGCACATCACGATGAACTCGTCGCCGGCGATGCGGCCGACGCGGTCCATGGTGCGGGTCGCGCTCTGGAGGCGTTGGCCGATCTCGGTCAGCACCTCGTCGCCGCTCGCGTGACCCATCGTGTCGTTCACGAGCTTGAAGCGGTCGATGTCGATGAACAGCACGGCCGTGTTCGCCTGCGTGCGGCGGCCGCGCGCGAGCGTGTGCTGCAAGCTGTCGACGAACACGGTGCGGTTGCAGAGTCCGGTCAGCTCGTCGTGCGTGGTGCGGTAGCTCAGCTCCTGCTGGGCGTGGATCACGTTGGTGACGTCGGCGAACGAGGACACCGTGCCGGCCGGCGCGCCCGACGCGGCGGGGAGCGGCCGGCAGCTGAGCGCGAGCCAGCGTTCCGCGTTGTCGATGACGAGCCCGATGAGCACGTCGTGCATCGTCTCGTTGTGGGCGAGGGCACGCGCGACGGGGTGGTCGGCGAGTTTCAACGGGCGCCGGTCGGCGCCGACGAGGCCGTCGGGTCCCACGAGGCAGTCGAGCAGCCGGGTGCCGGGTTCGACCGGCAGCGGGAGAATGCGGTGCGCCGCCGGGTTCGCGTCGACGATCAGGCCCGCGGCGTCGGCGACGATGATGCCCTCGTCGACGGCTTCGATGACGGTGCTGTGCAGCTCTTCGACCACGCGGCGCTCCTCTTCGGCGCGGCCGGCGCTCGGTCGTGTCGGCACACACGACGACCCAGCCGGTCTGGTCGCCGACGTCGTCGTAGATCGCGGTCACCGACGCGCGGACGATGAGCGCCATGCCGTCGTGACGCGTGTGGATCGACTCGACGTCGCGCAGCGGCGCCTCGCCGAACTCGTCGGGCAGTCCGACGAGATCGTGGATCGAGCGAACCGACCGCGTCCTCGCTCGTGACGCCGTAGACGATCTCGGCCGCGTGGTTCCAGCTCTCGACGCGCCCGTGCACGTCGATGCCGATGATCGCGTCGGAGACGTGCTCGACGAGGCTGGCCTGGTAGCGCAGCGCGGCTTCGGCGAGCTTGCGGTCGGTGAGGTCGCGCAGGATGACCTGGTAGGCGTCTTCGCCTTCCCAGCGCGTGAGCACGCTGACCGACTCGACCGACAGCGGGGCGCCGTCGAACCGAACGAGCGCGGCTTCGGCCGGTTCCGACACCGGCGCGTCGTCGGTCAGCTGCGCGATGCGCTCGAGCGTCGGCCCGAGCGAGTCGGTGTGGACGAAGTCGATGATCGAGCGGCCGAGCAGGTCGTCGAAGTCGCGGGCGCCGATGAGCCCGACGCCGGCGCGGTTCACGTAGACGACGCGGCCGCCTTGGTGCACGACGATGCCGTCGGGGCTGAGGTCGACGAGGCGGCGGTAGCGGTCGATCAGCTCGCGCATGTTCGCCTCGACGAGCTGGCGGTCGCTGATGTCGACGACGAGACCCGCGCACCCGATGACCCGGCCGTTCTCGCGCACCTGCCGGGCCCGGACGAGGAAGTGCTGCACGTCGCCGGTCGTGCTCTCGAGCCGCTGTTGCAACTCGTAGTCGCGCCAGGGCGCGCCGGCCTGCAAGGTGGTGACGATCGGGGCGACAATCCAGTCGGCGATGTCGGCCGTCGTCGGCTCGATGCCGTTGGAGGCGCTGACGGAGACGACGTCGCGCGGCGAGATGGCCAGGATCGAGCCGATGGGGGCGTGCCAGGCGAGGGCACGGTCGGCGATCTCGTACTCCCAGCCGACGACCCGGAGGGTCTCGCGCGTGAGCTGGCGGATCTCGGCCTCGGTCGAGGCCATGTGGTGCCGCGCGTCCGACTTCCCGACCACCCGCAACGCTGTGTCGCGCCGGAGCGCGTGCGGCGTGCTTCCCACCCGGACTCTCCTCGCGTGCCGCCGATTACCTACTGAGTTATCGACGGGCCGAGAGGGCCGCTTGACGCTTCTCGCGAGGTTGTGACCCGGCTGCTGCGAAGGTCACACGTCGTCGAGCGCGAGGACGGAGTTGTGACCGCCCATCCCGATCGACGACTTCAGCATGATTCCCGGCTTTCGCGGCGTGGGACCGGAGAGCAGACGGGCGTGCCCGGGGGCCACCGCACGGGGAGCCGGGATCGTCCCCGACTCGAACGCACGGCACGCGGCCGCGAGCTCCACGGCCGAGGCTGCGCCCTGGCAGTGCCCGGTGAGCGGCTTCACGGAGAAGACCCCGTGCGCCTCCGGGAACAGGTTGTCGAGCATCGACGCCTCGGCTGCGTCGCACTGCGCGGTGCCGGGACCGTGGGCGTTCAGGTACTGCACGTCGACCGGGTCGATCCGGGCGTCGGCGACCGCGAGCTCGAAGCAGCGACGGATCTGGACGTGGTCGGGATTGATGGAGATCGCGTGGAACCCGTCGTGGGTCATCGCGCCGCCGAGCACCTTCAGGTAGGCCGGTTCCGGCTGGCGGGACAGCACGAACGCGACGCTCGCCTCGCCCGCGAGGAACCCCTTGCTCTCGACCTGGAACGGCCGGCACGCCTCGAACGGGGGTCGGTCGACGAAGAGCACGCCGAGGTCGACGAAGTGGCGGATGTTCTCGGGGGTGCCGGAGATGTCGGTGGCGACGACGACGACGTCGGTGCAGATGCCGGCGTCGAGCCACATCTTCGCGGTCAGCATGGCGGCGTTGCCCGAGGCGCACATGGCGTTCACGGCCATCGCGGGCCCGTGGAAGCCGTGCCGCTGCATCTGCATCGACATGATCGTCGAGGGCATCAGCCGGAGGTACTCCGACTTGCGCAGGGTGCAGTCGCGCTCCAGGTAGAAGTCGTGCCAGCCGTCGACCTCTCCGAGCACGATGGCGTGGATCAGGCCCACGTTCGGGCCCCGCTTCCAGCCCCGGTTGGTGGCGTCGTCGACCGCCTCGTCGACCGCGGTCTCGGTCGCCGCGCGCGAACCGGCTCCGCGGGTCGCCTTCGTGGGGCGACGTCCGAGATCTTCGCCATGTACGCGACGTCGTGGCCGAGCGTCGCCTCCCAGCCGGTCGAGCGGACGACGGCGGATTCACCGCTCTCGAGTCCGTCCCACAGGCGTTTGCGTCCCCACCCGTAGCCGGTGACTGCGCCGACGCCGCAGACCGTTGCGGGCGCGCGGCCTTTCACTTCGCTTTCACCGATCGCAGTGCTTCCTGCAGTCACGGTGCCCTCCCAAACCGTCACGAGGGGGGTATCGCCGCCCGACGACCCCACCGGCACTGCCCCCCAGGCCGGCTTCCTCGCCTGGTCAGAGTGTCACAGTCCGGCCCGGGACGCAAAACAGGAGTGGCTGATGGGGCTGGTGTTAGCAGATGTTCACGACGGCGAAATGCGGAGTGCTCCGGGGGGAAATCCCGCGGCCGGCAGGAGGGCACCCAAATGTCGAATTGGGCACGACGCGGGAGAATTCCTGAATCTTCGGTTTGACCGGCCGATCAGTTCCCGACCACGAACCGTGTGCGAGGAAGGGAAGGTGTCGCGATGTCGAACGACCAGGCTGACGCCGACAAGTTGCTGACGCCCGCCGAAGTCGCGGCCATGTTCCGAGTGAACGCCAAGACGGTGACTCGCTGGGCACGGTCGGGCCGGTTGAGCGCGATCAAGACGATGGGTGGCCACCGCCGCTACCGCCTCTCCGAGGTGCGCCGCGCGGTCGAGGCCAGCAACACCGAAGCCTGATCCGCGATATTCCGTCGCCAGCGGTGCCCCCAACGGGCATCGTGGAGCGATGACCGTCGTGGTGCGCCGACTGGAGCCGGACGAGCTCGACGTGCTGCGCCGGATCCGGTTGCGCGCGCTGCTCGAGGAACCGGCCGCGTACTGCTCCACGCACGCGCGAGTCGGAGTTCACCGACGACGAGTGGTCGTGGCGACTCCGCGCCGACGGCTACCCGCACTTCGTGTGCGGTGTCCCGGGCCGCGAGCCGATCGGCCTCGTCACGGTCGGGTGGCGCGACGACGACGATCGCGTCGCGGTGCTGCTCGGGATGTGGGTCGACCGGACACGCGAGGGACGGGCGCGGCCGACGCGCTGATCGCCGCCGGTGTCGAGTGGGCGACGGCCGCCGGATGCCGGGCGGTGCGCCTCCAGGTGATCGACGGCAACGAACGCGCCGAACGTTGCTACGTGCGCAACGGCTTCCGGCGCACCGGCGTGGTAACCGTCGGCGACGGCGATGCGCCCGTCCAGGTCGAGATGGAGCGCGTGTTGCGCTAGCCGGCCGGTTCCAGCCTGCGGGTCATGCTGACGCTGAAGCCGTCGTGCCAGGATGCCGGGATGGCGACTCCGGAGCTCGACGGCAAGGTGATCGTGGTGACCGGTTCCTCACGTGGGATCGGCAAGGGACTGGCGACATATCTCGGACGGCAGGGCGCGTCGGTCGTGTGCGCGGCGCGCACGGTGGAGGCGAACACGGGAGAGTTCCCGGGGACGATCTACGAGACCGTCGACGCGATTCGCGCATCGGGCGGGAAGGCGATCGCGATCCGCTGCGACATCGGGGTGCCCGACGACATTCGGGCACTCGTCGACGGCACCGTCGAGGCGTACGGCAGGCTCGACGTGTTGGTGAACAACGCGATGACGCCGACGAATGCGCCGCTCGCCACGTCGACGGTCGAGATGTGGGACGACTCGATGCGCGTGAACGTGCGCAGCCTCTACCTGTTCACGCAGGCGGTGACGCCGGTGATGCAGAGCAACGGTGGCGGGAGCATCATCAACATCTCGTCCGGCGCGGCCGCGCACGAGGTGAGCGAGCTGATGCCGCCCGGCTACGTGATCTACTCGGTGGCGAAGGCGGCGCTCGAGCGCTTCTCGTCGGCGGCCGCGCCCGAGCTTCGGCCGCTGGGCATCAACATCAACGCGTTGCGTCCGGGCGCGGTGCGGACCGAGCACACGACCAAGGAGTTCGGCGCCGACTTCGACTGGACCGGCTGGGCCGAGCCCGAAGACGTCGGCCCGCCCGTCGCGTACCTGGCGAAGCAGATCGGCACCGACTTCACCGGCAAGGTGCTGGACGTCTCCGGCTTCGGCACAACCTGGGGCGTCTGACCCCGGAGACGGGGGTCGACGCGGTCGGTCGGTCGATCGGGGTCCGCCCCGGCAGTCCCGCCCGCAACCGCCTCACGGCGATTCGTCGAACGAATCGCCGTGAGGGCGAATTCTTCGCGTAGGTGGCGAAGGTTCCGATCGGTGCTTTTGGCGCGAGTTTCCTTACTCTGCGTGGGGTGGGGAAGCAGGTAGCTGGGGCTTTGATCGCGGCCGTTCTCGGCCTGACCGCGTGCAGTGGTGGCGGGAGCGGTTCGAGTGGCGCGACGACGCCGAGCTCGGCAAGCGCCAAATTCGTCGAATCCGCCCGGTGGGTCGGCGACGGTGGCCCAGGGCCCGACGACGACGACAACGACGCCCGCGTACAGCTTCGACGACTCCGTCCCGCCGCCCAAGCTGCTGAATACGGGAACGGACTACGTCGCGATCGTGAAGTCACTCGGTGAGTACGGAAACTGGCTGGCAGCACATCGACCGGATCCTGCTCTGGCCAAGAAGATCCTCGCGCCGGGCTCGCCGCTGCTTGTTCTGGTTTCCCGAGATCTCACCCGGCTGCGTGACAACGGGCAGCGCTTGATAGAGAAGGTTCGAAGTCCGGCTGCCTACACGACCATCAGCGCGACTGCGGATGCTGCCTCGATGCGCGCGGACGAGAGCATTCTCCTGCACGAGACTGTGGACAGTCGTGGAAGGGTTACGAGCCTCGTGCCCTTCCCGGAGCATTCCACGTACCGGGTGCTCATCGTGCTCGTGCAGGGCCAATGGCGCGTCTCCTCAGATGAACCCGAGCAGCCCACGATGAATGTGCACGCATGAAGGCAGCCTTCGCCTTCGTGTGTGCCGCGATCTGGTTCATGTCGCTGGGTTCGGCGCATGCCGTGTTCTACGACGCTGGCGGCGACGTGGCGGACAACGGCCACACCACCGTCGGGATTGCGGTGGAAGCGCCGGGCGTTGGGAACAACGGGCACGGGGGCACGGGTGGTTCACGGCCGCTCGTGCAGTACGACATCACGTGGTCGGTGGACGAGGTGGCGGCGCAGACGGGCAGTGTCAACGGGCTCTGCCAGGTTCCCGGAGGGGGACCGGGGGCGTTCGGGTTCGAGTACCACTTCATCGGGACGGACTCGGCGGGGCAGATCGTCGACGACACGTACGTATGCATCGCGTTCGTCGACGGCACGACCGGCAGGCCGCCCGTTCCGCCCACGCCGGCCGTCCCGACCGTCGCCGAGGCGTGGAACAGCGTGCAATTGCCGGCGCCGGCCGTCACGCTCGATCCGGCGAACCGCGGCATCACCGGTCTCGAGACCCTCATCTCCACGTCCGGGCCGACCACGGTGGCGATCGCCGCGACCATTCGCGGCTACACGATCACGGGCACGGCGACGCTCGACCACTACGCGATCAGCGTCGACGGTGGCGCGGAGATCGACGCGGCGAACGGGCGCTACACGTTCGAGACCAAGGGTACGCACACGATCGCGGTCAGCGCGGTGTGGCACGGCGTGGCCGCGGTCACCGGACCTGCGCCGCTCACTCCGCTCGACAACGTCGGACATCGGCAGCGCGACGATCACCTCGACCCGCACGTATCCGGTCAACGAGATCCGTTCGGTTCTGCAACACTGAACGACGTTCTACGGCGTCGCGGCGATACCGATCGTCGAGCGCACCGAGCCGACCGGGAACGGCGTGGCGCCGGTGGAACCGTTGAAGGTCGCGGCGAAGGCGAAGACGCCACCGTCGCGTGCGGCGATCCAGTAGCCGGTGCCGTCGGGGTCGGCGGCCATGCCGACGATCGGTTGGTTGAGCTTGATCGCGCCGGTCGAGCCCGAGAACTTCGCCGAGAAGGCGAACACGCCGCCGTCGCTGGCGACGAGCCAGTAGCCGGTGCCGTCGCGGTCGGCGGCCATGCCGACGACGGGCTTGTTCAAGTGGATCGCGCCGGTCGAACCGGCGAACTTCGCCGAGCCGTAGGAGAACACGCCGCCGTCGCTCGCGACGAGCCAGTAGCCCTTGCCGTCGGGGGCGGCGGCCATGCCGACGATCGGCTTGTTGAGGTGGATTGCACCCGTCGAACCGAAGAACTTCGCCGAGCCGAAGGAGAACACGCCGCCGTCGCTCGCGACGAGCCAGTAGCCCTTGCCGTCGGGGGCGGCGGCCATGCCGACGATCGGCTTGTTCAGGTGGATCGCGCCGGTCGAACCGAAGAAGCGCGCCGCACCGAACGAGAACACGCCACCGTCGCTCGCGACGGTCCAGTTGCCCGCGCCGGTCGGCACCGACGCCATACCGACCATCGGCTTGGTGAGCTGCAGCCCGGCGACGGAGCCGCACGCCGCCGCGCCGCCGAACGCGCTCGTGCCGCCGTCACCGCGCAGGAGCGAGTAGCCGGAGGTGTGCGCACCGCTGCCGTGGTAGCGCGTGACCATGTTGTCGCTCGGAGGGGAGGCGGTGCCGTCGGACTGAGTGACGGCACTGCCGACGAGGATGTCGTTGCCGGCGACGGCGACACTCGTGGCGGCCGCCGAGCCGTAGATGACGCCCGCGCCGTTGCCGAGCGCCTCGGTGAGCACCAAGCCCGAGCAGCCGAAGGTCGGGTCGGGTATTCCGTCGGCCGAGTAGCGGAACGCCGCCGTGAACGAGCAGCCACGTCGTTGTACGTGACGTCGGCGCTGGCGACGAGGCGGCCCGACGCGTCGGTGGTGAGGTCGGTGATCTGGGTCGACGCTCCGCCGATGTGCGTGCGGGTGGTCCCGGCCGTGCCGAACGTGGTGTCGATCGTGCCGTTCGCGTTGTAGCGCGAGATGCCGGCGGTGACGACGCTGACGAAGCCGGCGACGATCGGCTTCGTGCCCTGCAGGATGATGCGCTGCCGCGTCTTGCAGTGGCGAGCTCGTCGTGAGGGCGCGCCCGCCGGTGCCGAACGTCGTGTCGAGGGTTCCGGTGGACGTGAACCGCGCGACCAGGTTGACCAGGTTCCCGTTCGCCGCGAGTTCGCTGCCGGCCACGATGATCTTGCCGTCGGGTTGCACCACGACCGCGTCGGCCTCGGACTGAAGGCCGAAGGCGTGGATGAGGAGGCCGCTGCCGTTGAAGGTGGTGTTGTCGAGCGTGCCCGACGAGGTGTACCGGGCGAGCGCGAGGTTCGGGCCGGACCGCCCGGCGACGACGATCGTCCCGCCCGGGCCGACCGCGACGGCGAACGCCTGCGCGACGGTGGTCGAGCCGAACCATTGCGGTCCCGTCGCCTGGAAGGTCGAGTCGACGGTGCCGTTGGCCAGCAACCGGACGATGAAGAATCGGTTGGTGGAGACGTCGGAGCCGACGATCACGATCTTGCCGTCGGCCTGGAGCACGCCGGCCGTCGACGCTGCCGTCGACACCCTGGCTGTAGACCCCACTGTGGCCGAACGTCGCGTCGGCCGAGCCGTTCGCGAGGAAGCGGCTCACCACGAGGGTCGAGATGACGTTCGTGCCGGACCCGTTGGCGATCGTCACGATCTTGCCGTCGGGCTGGTGCAGCACGCTCGTGGTCGGGTCGATCCGCTCGGAGCCGTTGACGATGGTGCCGTTGCCGAGGTGACCGAACGCGGTGTCGATCTGCCCGGGCGACGCCGACGCTACGGCAGGAAGTGCGCACACGATGGCGAGCGCGGCGACGACGCCGACGACGCCTCGCACGCGGTTGTTCGTCGAACCGAATTTCGAACGTGCCATTGCGGTCACCTCGGGCGATCGGAATTCGCGGAGTGCGGCGTCGCCGCCGTCGGGGGACTGTGGTCCACAGAGTGCGCCGTCGAGGGCGTCGCGGGCAGGGCCCAACGTCCACAGTGCGTCGCGGATGTCCGCGTGTCAACCAGCTCGCGACTTTGCCGCACGCCGCCGCACGCGTTCCGCTTGATTGCTACGGGCTAACCGTGGTCGGCGTCGCGACTAGCGGCCACGGCGTTTCGCGTTCGACCGCGAGCGCGACGTCGAAGAGGAGCTCGTCGGCGTGGTGGCGGGTGAGGACCTGCATGCCGACGGGGAGGCCGGAGGCGTTGCCGCTCGGGATGGAGACGGCCGGGTTGCCGTAGACGTTGGAGATGATGGTGAGCGCGCCCATCTGCACGAGGTCGGGGAAGCGTTCGGAGAAGGTGTCGAGGATGGCGGAGGGGAGCTTCGGGAATGCGGCCGCGGCGAAGCGCATTGCGCCCATCGCACCGCGGAAGCCGAGCTGTGCGGCTGCGTTGGCCTTGGCCCAGTCGACGAAGCTCGATCCGGGGCTGCTCATCGCGGCGTCGGCTGCGAACGCGGGTCCGGGGTTGGTCGAGGCGATGACGAAGTCGACGTTGTCGAACGCGTGCGCCATCGCCGCGTAGGCGCGGACGCGGTGCCCTTCGGTGACCGACGCGGTGTGGAGGTTGAACATCGACTGCGAGAGGAGCAGCCCGGTGCGGATCTCGTCGGTGAGCTCGGCCGCGCAGCCGGGCCAGCGACTGCCGAGCTCGTCGAGCAGCGTGGAGAGGTTGCCCATCATCCAGTGCGCGGCGAGGTTGGGGAGGTCGATCGGTGAGGTCGACCTCGACCATGCCGGTGTGCTTGATCAGCGTTGCTGCCGACTCGCGGAGGTTGGCTTCGACGCCCGGCTTCGAGCGTGACGCCCCCGAGGTTCGGGATGATGGCGACCTTCTTGCCGCGCAGGTCGTTCGTGCCGAGGTTCGCTTCCCAGTTGTCGCGCTGCGGGAGGCTCGACGGGTCGAGCGAGTCGTAGCCGCCGCACACGTCGAAGTAGCGCGCCGCGTCGCGCACCGAGCGGGCGAGACAACCGAGCACGATGGTGCCCGGCGTGAAGTAGGCGTGCGGCCCGCGGGGGATGCGCCCGTAGGTGCCCTTCATGCCGAGCAGCCCCGTGTAGCCGGCGGGGATGCGAATGGAGCCGCCGCCGTCGCCGCCGGTTGCGAGCGGGACGAGCCCGCCCGCGACCGCCGCGGCGCTTCCGCTCGACGAACCGCCGACGGTCTTGCCGTGCCGCCACGGGTTGTGCGTCACGCCGTTGAGCTTCGTGACGCTGACGTTGAGCCCTCCGAACTCCGAAGCGGTGGTGAGCCCGACGGGCGTGACGCCGCCGCGGTCGAGGAGCCGTTCGATGACCGTGCTGGTCTTCCGAGCGATCCGGTCCTTGAAGACGAGCGACGCCTCCGTCTGCGGCCACCCCGCGACCGGCTCGAGCTCCTTGATCCCGACCGGGAGGCCGCCGAACGGGAGCGAGACGTCGGCGTTGGCGGCCGCGACGAGCGCACGCTCCGGGTCGAGATAGGAGAACGCGTTCAGATCGGACGAGTCGATCGCGGCAAGAGTGGTCTGCAGTTCCTCCCGAGGGGAGCGCTCCCCGCGACGGAACGCGTCCACGAGCGAGCAAGCATCATCAGTCCAGATGTCGGCTGTCATCCCGCGATCATGCCATCACTGCGCTGGACGTCGTCGTCGAAAACCGACAGATGCGTCGTGGCCGAGGCCCGATGCACCCGATGCATCCCGGATTTCGGTGCGGCGAGAAGGTTAATCCCGCGCAGTGCGATCACCTCGAGAGTCGGTACACACCCCGCTCGGTGCGCTCGAGGTCGTGGTACTTGACGGCATGATTGTCGGGCGCGTTCGTGCACATGCGCGACGTGATATGGGTTCGGATCGTTGACTCTGCGAATTGCTCAGTGTGCCGCTGCACTTCGGCGACGATCTCGCGCAGGCCAAAGTGATCTCGGCTACTTCGTGCTGCGAGCCGGTGCATCGCGGCGAGCACGGAGTCGCGACGGGTCTCACTCCAATTCTTGGGCATTGAGAATCGACGCGGATATCGCTGTCAAACCAGACCTGCGAGCCTCAATCGATTGCCTCACGAAGGCCACCGCTTCTTCTGGTAGTCGAGCAGCGATTGACCGGTCAGTTCCTGGGTCGAGTTGTTTACCCGGGCGTAGAGGACTTCTTTCTTCTCGCCCTTCAGCGGCATGGCAAGTCTCACAAGCGCTCACTTCTCGCCGTGCTGTGCCGTGATTTCGTTTTTCCACGCCGTGTGAGCCGTATGCCAGTCGGTGTTGTTGCGGCCGGTCGCTCCGGGGTGGGCGAGGGGTATCCACGTCACCTCGCGGCCGTCGAGGACGACGGTGCCGGGATCGCCGTAGGTGTCGTCGTGGGCCTTCAGAAGGAGACACGGCGGAGGATTGATCACTTCGACAACACGTCCGAGCGCGACGGCGGCCTCCTGGCCGAGCGTGACGATCGCCGTCGGCTTACCCGACGCGATCTCCGCTTCCAATCCCCGTGCCTTGTCCTCGGCCATGTGGACGAGAGTCTGTGGCGTCGGCCGTTTCGGTAGATCGCCGCCGGGCCAGCCGTGCTCGTCGGCCAGTGGCTGCCACTTCTTCCTGATCGCGTTGCCCTGCTCGCCGCTGCCCGACTTGATGAAGTAGAAGGGCACGCAATCGGTCAGCCAGCACTGCGCGTACGTGAAGTCCAACGGCTCCAAGTAGTTCGCGGCGACGCCCTGCCCCGACGTTCCGTTGAACGTGGCCCAGCCGAACTCTCCGTGCGTGCCGTCGTCGAGCGTCGCCGCCTTCCACTCGGCGATGCGCGTCGCCCGGTCGGCGCCGTTGTCGCCGGTCCAGAAGACCGTCGGCTCCACGTCGACGGCCAGGGCGCGGACCTTCTCCTTCGTTCTGGGTGCCTGCCACGAAAGGTGGAGCGCCGACGGGTACACGCCCAAGACGGCGAGCACGTCACCCGAGGTGTCGGTCGGAAGCGTCGGTGGGCGGCGCAGGTTCGGTCGGCCGAAGGGGAAGTGGCCCCACGAGCCCTCCTCCATCGCGGTTCGGAACCGATCGAGTGCACTCTTGTCAGGCATCGTTCTCGTTTCTATCTCGTCTGCGCCGCTGCCGCATCGGGGCAGCGGTCGGCCCATTGACAATGGCCACAATGCGGACCCGGGATCGGCGCGGTACTCCACGTCCGCCGCTGCCCGCCGAGCTGTTGCCGACAGCTCGCGGAGTGCCTGATCCATCGACGCGTCGGTCAGCTCGACGGTCACGGTCGTCGCCGCGGGCGGGTAGTGGTGAGTGGCGAGACACTCGGCGCGCCCACGGCCACTCTTGCTTCGCCAGCCACCCGTACAGGTTCAGCTGTTGGTCGTGGTGCAACTCCTGTCGACTCCGCACGTTCCGCGTGATCTTGTGGTCGACGATCTCGACCGTGTGCAGGTCGCGGTCGCAACACGAGGTCGGCGCATCCGGCGAACGCGATGCCGTCGTACTGCGCACCGAACCGGTACTCGACCCCGAGGATGTCGTCGTCCTGCAGCAACCGCGCCGTGATCGTCCGGCGCACGAGCTTCTCCGCCCGCGCCCCCCACCAGTCGTCGGCCGGCAACTGCTCCCGGTCCCACGCTTCCCTCAACGCGTGCAGCGCCACCTTCTCGACCGACCGGTTCGACGCCCCTGTTGCCCGCGCCCGGTACGCCGCCTCGAGCGCCCGATGCACCACCGTGCCGTACCGCCACCCTTCCGGTGCGAGCCGATCGGGTCGGAGTCGTTCGACGTACGCGTACCGGTAGCGACGCGGGCACAGCGCGTACTCCCGACACGACGACACCGAATGCCGGCGCGTGTCGCTCGGGTCGGTGGAGTGGACATGCAGCGTCGCGGCACGAAGCGCGGGCCCGGCGGAACAGCGTGCGAAGAACCATGCCGTCAGCGTGCGAACGGGGTGGGACACGATCGCCCCGCGCACACCGACTTGCCGAATCACCGCAATGTCGTTTGCTCCTCGACACCGTCGTAGGCGGCCAGCAACCGCGCCCGTGTACTCGTGCCGGAGGGCCACGTACTCCGCCGGCTCGACAACCAGCGCCGACGCCGGCACCGTCGACCAGCAAGCGCTCCAGTCGTTGCCGGCCGTTCACCGTCACGGTGACGTCGACGACCCCGTCGCCGCGATCGCACGAGCGCGTCGATACGCCGAGGCGTCGGCAGCGCGTCGACCGCGTCGGCCGGCATGCGTAGCGTCACCGTCTCCTCGCCGCCGAGGTCGAACCACTCGGGAATCTCGACGTCGGGCGGCGGCTCGAACGCATCCGGGCCGAGTTGCGCCGACACGATGCGGTCGACCCGGAACCACTTCGCCCGAGAATCGCCCAAGTCACCGCCGTGCACATACCACCGGCCCCAGTTGTTGAACACCAGCCACGGTTCGATGGTCCGGTCGCCGACCTCGCCCCGGTCGTTGACGTACCTGATCTCCAACGTCCGACCGCGGCTGTTCGCCTGTTGCGCGACGGAGAGGAACTCGGGCGAGTCGACCGCGACGACGACGTCGGCGGCGATCGTTTGTTCGAGCTTGCCCAGCGCCCGATCGAGGTACGGCGAGGCACCCGACGACAGTGACCGAAACACGGTCCCCGCGACGAACAGCCGGAGTGCGGTGTCGAAATCGGGAGGTTGAGACGCCAGGCTCCGGAGCCAGTTGTCGCTGTCGATGCGCAGGCAGTCGTCGTCGTCGAGCAGGAACGCGTCGGCCTTCCTCACCATGTCGCCGTCGGTCCCGCGGAACTCGTGGAACAACACCGGTTCGAGCATCTCGTACAGCGCGTCGCGGCCGACGCCGACCCGCTGGGCCAGCTCGGCGAGGGGCGTCGCGCCCGCCTCTTCGATGATCGCCAGCGCCGCGGAGATGATCCGGAACGTTTCCTCTTTCGATCGACGCGGCATCACGCACACCCGGCGACGACGGCGGCGAGATGGTCGCGCACCAGTGCGACGAGCTCCGGGGGATCGACCACGACCGCATGTTCCCGAAAGCCGAGCAGCCGATCGCGAAACGCGGCGTAGTGACGGACGTCGATCTCGACGATCGCGAAGCCGGCCTTCCGGTCGACGACCCGACCTCCCAACTCGTACTGCAGGTTCTGGATGTGATCCTCGGCGACCCGGACCCGCGCCCGCACCGGCGGATCGTTGCCCCAGTCGTTCGGGTCGAGCCGCATCTCGTCGACCGCGTCGAACTCCGCCGGGATCGCGTAACTGTCGGGCGGCCCCGCCCGGCCGATCGCGGATTCGTCGGCGGACTCGTCGATGCGATCGATGCGGAACTTCCGCAGTTCGCCGGAGCCGTGATCGTTTCCGATCACGTACCACTGCGTCTTCCACCGACCGACCGCATACGGGTCGAGGGTGCGCGGCTGGCGGTGATAGCCGAAGCTCACAGGCGCGCGCTCGCGAATCGCCCGGCACAACTCCTCGACCCGGGCGGGAACCGACAGCACGATCCGATGTTCCCGTTCGTCGACCGCGGCGCCGAGCTCACCGAGGACCGGCTCGTCGCTCATGCCGGCCACGTCGACGGTCGCCGCGGCCGCGATCATTGCCAGCCGTTCGTCGGTCGTGAAGAACGCCGGCCGCAACCGGTAGTCGTGCTCGACGTCGCGGTACTCGACCGTGATCCCGAACCCGGCTTCCAGGTCGGCGAGGTCGCGCCGCAGCTGTTTGCGAACGGTCTCCCACTCCTTGGTGTCGGGTGTCAGGACACCGTCGACTGCATAGCCCGGAACGACGCGGGTGATGTCGGCGAGGGTGCAGCCGTCGCGCTTCTTCTCGAGATATGCCGCGAGTCCGATCACGCGCTCGGTCGGATTCGCACTCAAAGCATCGCCCCAATTCCCGCCCCGCCGGTCGTTGTCGAGCGTATTGCAGCGCGCCCGCCGTCGGCATCCGCGAACCACACCGATGTAATCGTCCCACCCCCTCCGGATGATGAGTGGGCACCGAGCGACGGTGGCATTTCCCCCGACGGGCGAGGAGTTCTCATGAGTGCGCAACCGGCAACCCTGCACGAAGATCAGGTGAGCGTCACCGACACCGCGGTCTATATCGCCACATTCAGCGATCACGACAGTGACGTCATCCGGGTCGTCAAAGAAGCCGACGACGCGGTCGAAGCCGTGCACAACTGCCTGCGATGAGCCACTGCCATGCTTTCGACCGGGCGTTGCATCTCGTCGACATCGAGAACCTCGTCGGCGGACCGCGTGCGAGCGGCGACGAGGTCGTCGACGCGTTCGACCGCTACCTCGACCTCGCGGGATGGCGACCAGGTGACCTGGTGTACGTGGCCGCGAACCCGGGCCTCGCGGTCGAGTTCCTGTGGCGGGTGCAGACCGAGTGCAACATCCACACCGCGTGCGGTGCCGACGGTGCCGATCTCGCGTTGCTGGCGCACGCGGCGCCGGAGTTCGTCGGCCGGCGCGCCACTCGGCTCGTGATCGGCAGTGGCGACCACATCTTCATCGAGCGGGCATTGCAGGCGTGTGCCCTCGGCGTGGGTGTCGTCGTCGTGGCTCGGGGCGACGCGGTGCACGGCGGCTGGCGTGCCCACGGATTTCCCGTCGTCGACCTGGCCCGCGCGCGCCGTTTGCAAGCGGCGTAGCCGTGGACGCCAATATCCGTGTTGATCACGAGTTCCTCGCCGTCGAATCCGAGCATGCGGTGTATTGCATGCTGGAGATCGTCGTGCCGGCCGCGCCGACCGACGCCCTGGCGCCGCTGCGCATCGCGCTCGTCATCGATCGGTCGGGTTCCATGGCCGGCCGCAGCCTCACCGTCGCGAAGGAGTGTGCGGAGTTCCTCGCCCGTCACCTCCAGCCGACGGATCTGCTCTCCATCGTTGCGTACGACGACGACGTCGATCTCGTCCTGCCCCTCACGCCCGCGAATCCGGCGACCGCGATCGCGGCGATCGCCTCGATCCGGCCCGGCGGCAGCACCAACCTCTCGGGCGGATGGCTCAAAGGACTGGAGGAGCTGCGCCGGGTCGACGACGGCGTGCGCCGCGTGCTGCTCCTCACCGACGGTCTCGCCAACGTGGGCATCACCGACACGGCCCAGCTGGCTGCGGTCGCGGGTGGAACCAAGGAACAGGCGTCGACGACGACGATCGGCTTCGGCGCCGAGTTCGACGAAGACCTGTTGCGGGCGATCGCCGATGCCTCGGGCGGATCCACGTATTTCGCGGAGACAGCCGACGACGCGGCCGGGATCTTCGCGGAGGAGTTCGAGGTGCTGACGACGCTGGTGGCGCAGAACGTCAGCGTCGAGATCCGCCCGGGTGGCGACGTCGAGTTGGTCGGTGTGGTGAACGACTACCCAACAATGACGGTTCCGGGCGGCGTGCAGGCGGCGCTGGGCGATGCATACGGCGGCGAGCGGCGGCGCCTCGTGTTCCGGTTGCAGATTCCCGAGCTGACGATGCTCGGCCCGGCCCAGGTGGCCGACGTCGTGCTGCGGTACGTGGGAGTGGGGGAGCACGTGGCCGCGCACGAGACCACGATCCCGGTGATCGTCAATCTGATTCCCTATGCCGGATGGGTTGTCAAGCGGTGAGTTGTCGCGCTCGTCGGGTGGGGGTGTTGACGTCGCGGTCGTGATGGGTTGACGATGCGGGTTGGGGAAGGTCGCCTCGTTCACGTCGTCTCGTTGAGATGGCTTGGGGGGCCTTCCCCTTCTTGTTTCGGCGGCGCGCTCGAACATCGGCGGGGACGGTCCAACGTTCGGCGATGATCGCGGCTGCTTCGTCAGCAGTGACGGGCCGTCCGTCGATGTCGCAGATCACGTATGGCGTCTGGCGGTGCATCACTCGCCAGGCGCGTTCGGCGAGGTTCGCGGCCACGATGCACAGCGCGCCGAGGTGGTTCTTGCCGCGTTCGACCATCTGCACGTAGTAGATCCGGGCGAGTTGCGGGTCTTGTTTGCGGGCGGTGTCTGCCGCGCGCACGAGCGTGGTGCGCAGCAGCGATGATCCGGCTTTCGACATCGGTTGGCCTTTGCGGTCCGTGTCGCCGGTCTCGGACGCTCGGGGAACGAGACCAGTGAAGGACCGGAACTGCTTGCCTTTCGTGAACCGGGTCGGGTCGCCCATCGTCGCGACGAGCGCGGGTCCGCCGATCTCGGCGAGGCCGGGCAAGCTGCGCGCGAGCTCGTTCGGATCGACCTCGCGATATGCGGCCTCGCGTGCGCTGGCATGCACGGCGAGTTCCGCTTTCGCGGCTTGGAGCAGCCGCACCTCGGTCGCGATCTCGGCCGCGAGATCGGCGAACGCGACCGCCCGATGCCCGGCATAGAGATCGATCGCGGCGTGCGCGGCGGTGAGCCATTCCTGGGCGCGGTCAACGCCGAGGTGACCGTTCGATGCCTTCACGATCGCGGCGGTGAGCCGTTTCAAGCCCGTGTTGACCAGCACATTCGGGTCGGCCCAACGCTCGAGGACCACGAGATCAGCGTTGGTCATCTTGCCGATCATCGGGCTCATCGGCATCAGCTGACGGACCAATGCCTTGATCCGTGTTTTGCGATCCGCGATGTCGCGGGTCAAGCGATCCGCAGCCCGGACCCGACGATCCAACCGGGCCGCCGTCCGCATCGCCCAACACCAGCGGCTTCACTCCCGCAGGATGGAACAGCGGGATACGCGCGAGGGTGTCCGCGTCGATGCCGTTCGTCTTCGCGTGCTTCGAGAGATAGCGGCGCAGATCCGCGGACTCCGCCGAGCTCACCCGATACACGCGATGCCCACGACTCGAAAAGAACACTGCGATCGGCAACCACGCCGGCCCCGTCGGTTCGATCACCACCTCCAGACGCGACCCCGCCGCCGTTCCCGCCAACGCAGCCGCCTCGATCTCCGACAGGCTCTCCACCGTCGGCAACGCCTTGCGTTTCACCAACGTCACGCCCTCACCATCGAGGACCCGCACCGCATGCGCAGTCGCGATCCCCAAATCGATACCGACCAGCCGTCGTTCACTCACACCGTCTCCTCGGTTCGCCGTTGTTGTCACCGGCACGCTCGAGAAAGCGACGCCACGCTCGGCCACGGTCCCAAGGGCCGCCTGTCCGCGGTCCCACTCATGTGCTGCAACCGGGCGCGACCTCACAACGGGCCGACCCACTTCCCTCATTCGGGGCATCCGTGGCCAGACCAGGTGGGACGATCAGATTGACGAGGCCAGCCATCAAGCTCCCTCAGTGCGGTTCTCGACGCCACCACCCGAACCAGCCGGGACGACAATGCAACCCCAGGACCCCGAACCCGAAGTGGATCTCCGGTGCCGGTGTTGGTTACATGGTGAGTGCGGACGAACCCGCCGCGGGCACGTTCGATCTCGAGGTGATCGAGGAGGTGGTGTTGTTGGACGCAGCGCGCGTGCGCAAGGACGCCGCACTGCAAGCCGACCAAGGCCGGTTCGACGTTGCGCACGGGATGCTGAACGACGTCGTCGCCGAGATCCTCCGCATCGCGCCCGGCGCGACGCGAACGGTCGAGCTCATGGACGAGGTGTCGCGGCTCGAGACGCACAAAGCCGCGATGCGCGAGTCGACCTACGATCCGGTCAATCGCAAACGCATGATGACCGAGAGCTGGCGCCGCACCCGCGGCCGCAACTCGTGAGTGCAACGTTCAGGGGCCCGGCAGTCCGTGGGCCAGGACCCAATTCTCCGTGCCGGTCGGGCGTTCGGGCGATGAGGCGCGGGCTTTGGCGTCGGCGATGTGGCGTTGGCGGTGGTGGTACCAGCACAGCAGTTCGAGATTTTCGAGATCGGTGGGACCGCCGCGGGCCCAGTGCCATTTGTGATGGGCCTGGCAGTCGGAGGGAGGACGCCGGCAGCCGGGGGCTTGGCAGTGCCGGTCGCGGGCGACGAGCGCTTTCCATTGCGCCGGTGACGCAGTCGGCATGCTGCGGCCGAGGTCGAGGACCTCGGACTTGCCGCGGATGAGGATTCGGGTGACGTCGCAGTCGCAGAGCAGGAACTCGATGCTCGTCGCGGACAGGTTCCCGTCGTGACGAAGATCCGCACGCAGCTTCGGCGCCGGTGCCGGACCGAACCAGGGCAGGTCGTTCACATCGACGACGATGCTGACGTGCGGCCGCACACCGTGCGACTCGCCGAGCTCACCGCGTTCGAGGGCGTGCCGGCAGATGTTGGCGAGCGCGTCGGCTCGTCGTTGTGGGGCGCGGCGCTGGTCGTTGGCCTGGAGGTCGCGGGTCATCTCGGCGTTGACCGCCGCCGCGATCAACTCGCCGGTGACGGGATCGACGGTGCCGCGGATGTCCCACCCTCCGCCGAGCGTCTGCGACAAGTACAACGCACGCGTGTCGAGGTCGGCCGCGTCGTTGGCGGCGCCACCGTCGCCGTCGACCTGGTCGGTGTACTGCCGCAGGATCCCGTGCAGTTCCTTGGGCGTGCACTCCCGGGCCACCCCGACGAGTTGGGCTTCGACATCCGCGAGCGCAGCCGCGCGCTTGGCCGTGTACGCATTCGCGAGGACCTGCGCGTGGCGGAGGGAGAGGTCGCCGTCGGCGAACGCGGCCGCGACCTCGGGCAGCTTCTCGAGCTTGCGGCCGAGGCTCACGTACTGCTGGGCGACGCTCTGATCGACATGGCACACGTGCCGGAGCGCGGACGCGGTACTGAAGAAACCGTCGGCGTGCCAGCCGCCGGAACGGTCGTACTCGGCGACATCGGCGAGCCATTCGGCCTCGAGCGCGTCGATCGCCTGGCGCTTCTTGGCGATCGTCTCCGCTGCACCGAACATACGTTCGATAGTAGCGGAAAACTGTCGACAAACAAAGCCGAATTGCCCGGTGCGACGGGGAAACTTCACACCTGTCGAAGCCCCACCGGGCCGACTTCGTCAACGACGTCACTCGCACCCTTCTCGATCTCGAAGAGGAGCCAGCTCGGCTGACCGTCGTCGCCGAGTATCTCGACCGCGCCGTTCGGGCCGAGTCGCACGACGGTGGCCATCACCTGGAGGAGTTCCGGCGGTTCGGGCGGTCCGATCGCGATCCCGAGCAACCGGTGCAGCCGGCTCACGAGGACGAGTGATTCGCCGTGGTATCTCGTGAGATCGGCCCGCTCGAGTGCCTCCGACACTTCGGAGCCATCGAGGGCGGTGACGGCGTGCTCTTCGCCGCGGAAGGTGCGCACCAGCAGGCGACTCGAGCGCGCGAACTCGTGCGTCTCGACGACCACCGCAAGTGCGTCGACGAACGCCCGCCCTCCGAACGCCTCGATCACCCGTCGCGACGCGACGTAGGTACGTTTCTGTGCCGCCGACATGGTGTCCTCTCCCGATCGTGGGTGAGGACCCGCAGACCGAACCTTGTTTGTGCCGTTGTGGCCGCATCCCCGCGACAGCGGGCCGGCACCGTGGGCGTTCAGTGAGCCTCGGTTGCCGCTCGGACGACGCGTGTCGCCCGAGCTCTTGATGCAAGAGGAAGTGTACGCGTGGGGTGAGACGCCGACGCGCCGATGCCGGGGTCGGGAATGGGCAGGCCCGCTCGCCGGCCGCACGTGATGCGTCAGTCCGACCGCGACTGCGCCAGTAACGCGGGGTGGACGGGGCCGGCGCCGTGTTCGCGCAGTAGCGCGGCCACGACCGTGACTGTCCAGCCGGAATCGACGAGGTCGTCGATCAGCAGCACCGGACCTTCGGGCATCGGGCCGGCCAGGCCGAACGCGCCGTGCACGTTGGCGCACTGTTGCGCGCTGTTGGTCATCTCGCGCTGCGGCACCGTCTCCCGGGACTGCACGACCACGGGCACGAACGGCAGCTGCAACCGGTCGGCCACCTTCGCCGCCAAGCCGGCAACCAACCCGGGCGCGCGCAACGACGGCACGCATGTGACCCACTCGGGCTCGTCGTCGTACTTCTGCTTCGACACCAGGTCGGCCAGCGCCCACGCGACCTCATCCGAGTACGCACCCGTCGCGCGCTGTTCCTGCACCTGGGTGCCCCAGCCGCCGTCGGCGTAGTGCGACAGCACGCGACCGACCTCGGCCCGTTGGTCGAGGGGGATCTTCTTGCCGTCGGGCCACTGCTTGCGCGGCTCCAACAAGAGCGTGCGGCCGCGCAGGAACGCCACCGCCTGCCGCGCCAACTCGCGATCAACGTCGACGGGCAGCAACCGATCGCCCACGCACCACGAACACCGGCCGCACGGCGCGGCCGAAGGGTCGTTCAACTCGCGCTGCAGGAACTCCATCAGGCAGCCGGAACCCGACAGGTACTCGCGCATCCGCTCCTGCTCGGCCCGCCGCGCCGCGGTCACCGCCTCGACCCGCGTCGCCGGGTACTCCCACTCCCGCGGCGTCCGCCGCCACTTGCCCCGGTTGCGTTCGACCACGCCTTCCACCTCGAGCACCTTCAACATGTTCTCGAGCCGGGCGTGGCGCATGTTCACCTCGCGCTCGATCGCCCGGGCCGTCATCCACTCGTCCTCGTCGAGCAACCCCATCACCTGCTCGGCGTCGGCGCGGGCGGGAACGCGGCGTTGATGAAGAAGTCCTGGATCTGGCGGTCCTCGTGGCCGACCAGCGCGATCGCGTACGCCTGCTCCAGCGCGCGCCCGGCCCGCCCGACCTGTTGGTAGTACGCGATCGCGGAGCCGGGCATCTGGAAGTGGATCACGAACGCAAGATCCGGCTTGTCGTATCCCATGCCCAAAGCCGAGGTGGCGACCACGCACTTCAGCTCGTTGCCCCGCAGCATCGACTCCACTTCGAGCCGCGCGTCGAACGGATCGTCGCCCGTGTACGCGCGCGCCGCGATGCCGTGCTGCACGAGCCACGCCGCGACCCGCCGGGCATCGTCGATCGTCAGCGCGTACACGATGCCCGTGCCCGGCAGGGTCGGGATCGCCTGCGCGAGCCACGCCAGCCGTTCGGCCTGCGGCGGCATGTGCAACACGTCGAGCGCCAAGCTCAGGCGATCGAGCGTGCCCCGCAACACCAGCAGGTCGTGGCCGAGCTGGTCGACGATGTCGTCGACGACCCGGTCGTTCGCAGTCGCGGTGGTGCACAGCACCGGCACCCCGTCGGGCAACGAGTTGAGGATGCGAGCGATGCGGCGGTAGTCGGGCCGGAAGTCGTGACCCCAGTCGCTGATGCAGTGCGCTTCGTCGATCACGAGCAGACCGATGCGAGCCGCAAGGTCGGGGAGCACGTTGTCGCGGAACTGTGGGTTCGCGAACCGCTCGGGCGAGACGAGCAGCAGGTCGACGCGGTCGGCGTCGAGATCGGCGACGATCTTCTCCCAGTCGTCGGTGTTGTCGCTGGTGATCCTCGCGGCGCGCACACCGCCGCGCTCACCCGCCTCGATCTGGTTGCGCATCAGGCTCAGCAGGGGAGAGACCAGCAACGTGGGCCCCGCGCCCCGCGCCCGCAACATCGTGGTCGCGACGAAATACACCGCGCTCTTGCCCCAGCCCGTGCGCTGCACGACCAGCACCCGCCGCCGGCCTTCGACCAGCGCTTCGATCGCCTCGAACTGATCCGGCCGGAACTCGGCCTCCGCCCCGACCAGCTCCCGCAGCGCCCGGTTCGCCTCGTCGTGCAGATCGGTCATCGCCGCAGCCTGTCACCCGGGTGAGACAGGGCTGACGAGATTTGTCGAACTGGCCGTCCGGTCTTCGGTCGGACTACGTTCAGCCGGTCGATAGGCCGGTATCGACGACGTGCAACACCACACCGACATATCGGTTCCACCCGTCCGTGGCTCGGCGCTCGCGATTCGACGAGCCGAAGGGTTGGGGACATGCACTCCACGGACGCACGAAGGTCGCGCCGCGGCCAAGCGGTCGCTCGTCGCCCTCGCCGGTCTCGCGCTGCTGGCCGGATGTGGCTCGAGCAGCAAGTCGGGCGCCGGCACCACCACCACGACGGCGGCCTCCGGGTCGAGCGACTCGACCGCCGCCTCGGGCGAGACGACCACCACCGGCCAGCCGGACACCAACACCACGGCCAAGGCGGTCGACGCGACCAAGGCCTTCAGCGCGCCGTGCGGCCTCGTCACCGTGGCCGATGTGCAAGCGGTGCTGCCGGCGGCCCCGGCGGGCGAGGTGATGCTCAACACGAGCACCGCCGCGATGTGCTCGTACGCGGTCGACTCGGATCACCGGGTCACGATCTCCCTGGCGACGGGGCCGGCGATCGAGGCGACCAAGACCGCGGTCGGGAGCCTGCCCGACCAGACGAAGGTCGACGGTCTGGGTGACGTCGGCTACGAGTCGACCAAACCGACCCGCCTCGACGCCCACTTCTTCCGGGGCAACGTCGAGGTGCTCATGTCGGCGTACGGGACGACCGGCGGCCTCGACCCGCTCGTGGCGCTGGCGAAGAAGGTTGACGCCGCGCTCTGAGTCTCGGGGAATCCTCCGGGGAATCCCCGACACGGAGTGCCCGGGCACGCCTGCACCCGACGGGTGGTGCGGGATCGCGATGCGACATTCCCTGTTCAGGCCTTGTTTACTAGTTGGAGTGCCTTGTCCGACGGGTCGAATGGGTGGTGTTGTGTCATGAGCTTCCTCCGGTACCGCGCATGACGGCGCGCAAGGGAACGTGGTGCGAGTCCACCGGTGACGACGTCACGCCCGACGAGGCCCGCGCCGCCTGGACACTCGCGGCCCGGCCGGTGCTGATGGCCGCGGCCCAGCACTACGGCGACTACGTCACCTACAAGGTGTTCGCCGCGGCCGTGCAACGCGACGCCGACATCACCACGACCCAGCGGATGGACTCGTGGGTCGGCAACGTGCTCGACGCGGTCGCGAAGGAGTGCGCGGCGAAGGGCGAGCCGCTGCTGTCGGCCTTCTGCATCCGCGCCAACGAGACGATCGGCGCCGGCTACGCGCCCAGCGTCGCCGAGATCTACGGCGAGACGCCCGACGACCCCGACATGCACGCGGCCGAGGAGCGCTTCAAGGCGCACGTCTTCTTCGGTGCCGAGCTGCCCGCCAACGGTGGCCGCGCGCAGCTGCCGCCGATGACCGCGCGTCGCCGGGCCCGCGAGCGGGCCGCGGTGCCGAGGGTCGTGCGGCCCATGTGCCCGAACTGCTTCGTGGAGCTCCCGGTCAACGGCCCCTGCGGCCTCTGCGCCGACAGCTAGTCCGCGTCCGGGCCGGCCGGGACGGGCTACGCGCGGACCTCGGGCTGCATGTGCCACGCGTCGTCCGGGTCGGAGACGACGAACGTGTTGGAGATCTTGTCCCAGATGTTCTGACGCCGACGATCCCAGAACGGCATGAAGAGCAGGATCCCGAGCGTGAACGCGATCCGCGATATTCGCGACGAACCCGGCGAGGAGGCCGCGCAGGAAGAGCATGCGCGCGAATCCCACCGGCTGCGAGGTGTCGGCGCGGATGACGCGCAGGTGCAACAGCCGCTTGGCCGGCGTCTGGCCGGTGCCGGCGATCATCGCGGCCCAGATGAGCCAGCCGATCCCCAGGGTCACGATGCTGAGCGCCCCGTCGAGAAGGTAGGAACCGAGCCGGAGCCACGGACCCGCCACCGAGACCCCGGCGGGAAACGTCACCGGCGGTTGACCGGCCGGCCGCATGTCGTTCGTCATCGCCGTCTGGGGTTCCAGGACGACCGGAGTCGAGATGTCCTGCATGGGAATCCTCTCGCAGAGAACTTCGGACATCTCCGTATTTACCCGCGGCGCGTGACGACGGCGTGACCCACCGGCGAGCAACGCGGGCGCGTCAACGGCGCGCCCGTTCCGCCGGCTCTTGTTTGTAGAAGCCGCGGAGGATCTCGTAGAGGTCGGGCTGGTGCTGTTCGAGCTTGACCGGCGCGTCGAAGAAGGCCTCGGTCGCGACCGCGAAGAACTCGGCCACCGACGTGCCGCCGTAGGGGTCGAGCGGCGGCACCGGATCTCCGTCGCGCAGCGCCGTGTACGCGCGCGGTGCACACCTCGACCCAACGGGCGACCTGCTCCTTGTACTCGAGTGGGGGAGTGCCGTCGACGAGGTCGTCGAGCATGTCGAGCTTGTGCGCGAACTCGTGGAACACCACGTTGCGACCGTGGCCGGGATGCGCGGCCGAATGCTCCACCTCGTCCCACGCGAGGAGGACCGGACCGCGCAGATCGTGGGCCTGGCCGAGCACGGGGAACACCGCGTCGGTCACCGTGCCCGGCACCGGGCCCGCGTACGTGCCGTGACTCGCGATCGTCGTCGGGAACACGACGATCGCGCTGCACCTCGCGGTAGTAGTCGAGGTCGAGCCCGAGGACGAGCAGCGCGGCCTGCAGCGCGATCGTCGTCACGATGTCGCCGTCCAGCGCGAAGCCGTTCGCCGCTTCCCAGTGTTTGTGCCGCAGCAACCAGTCGGCGCCGGCCGCGAGTTGTTCGCGCTCGCCGGGCGAGAACGTGTCCCACGCGCCGAGGTGCCGGGCCGCGATGCGTTCCCAGTCGTCGGGCAGACCCTTGCGATGGTGGAACATGCCGCTATGGGCTCACGTGAGTGCCGGCACCCAGTCGCCGTGCGCCTCCAAGAGCGCGTCGACCAACTCGTGGATCTGGTCGAGGTCGAGCTCGGCCGCGGTGTGCGGATCGAGCATCGCGGCGTGGTACACGTGCTCGCGCTTGCCGGTGAGCGCGGCTTCGACGGTCAGCTCCTGCACGTTGACGTTCGTCCGGATCAGCGCGACCAGCTGCGGCGGCATCGCGCCGATGCGCGGTCGGCTGCAGTCCGTTCGCGTCGACCAGGCACGGCACTTCCACCGTGCACCCGGCCGGCAGGTCGTCGATCAACCCGTCGTTCGCCACGTTTCCGTAGACGACGCGCGGCTTGCCCGTCTCGATGCTGCGGATGATCGTCGACGCGTACTCGCCGCTGCGGTGCACCTCGAACTCGCCGCCGCCCTCGAGCCGGGCCCGTTCCTCGTCCCAGTTCGCGATCTGCGCGACGCACCGGCGCGGGTACTCGTCGAGCGGGATGTTGAACCGTTCGACGAGATCGGGCCGGTCGCGCTTGACGAACCACGGCACGTACTCGGCGAAGTGCTCGCTCGACTCGGTGACGAAGTAGCCGAGGTGCTCCAGCGCCTTGTAGCGCACGAGGTTGTTGTCGGGGAAGTTTCCCGTGCGCGCGAGCTCGTGCAACCGCGGATACAGGTCGTCGCCGTCGTGCGAGAACTTCAGGTAGAAGGCCATGTGGTTGATGCCGGCGGCGACGTAGTCGATCTCGCGGAACGGGATCCCGAGGTCGTACGCGAGCTCGAACGCAGTGTTCTGCACGCTGTGACAGAGGCCGACCGTGCGGATCGTCGACGCCCGGGTCACCGCCCGGCAATTGATCGCCATCGGGTTCGTGTAGTTCAGGAACCACACCTCGGGGCAAAGCTCCTCCATGTCGGCGCACATCTCGAGCATCACCGGGATCGTGCGCAGCCCGCGGATGATCCCGCCGATGCCGAGCGTGTCGGCGATGGTCTGGCGCAGCCCGAACCGCTTCGGGACCTCGAAGTCGGTCACGGTGCACGGCTCGTAACCGCCGACCTGGATCATGTTGATCGCGTAGTCGGCCCCGTCGAGCGCGACCCGCCGGTCGGTGGTCGACGTGATCTTGGCCGGGGCGTCGAGCGCGTCGGCCACGCGCCGCGCGACCAGCGCGGAGGTCGACAGCCGCTCCTCGTCGATGTCGAACAGGCAGATCTCCGAGCCCGCCAGCTCCTCGTAGGCCAGGATGTCGCCGAGCAGGTTGCGGGTGAACACGGTGCTGCCGGCCCCGATGAACGTGATCTTCGCCATGGCGAGAGGCTACGGCGAGTGGTCGGCCTCCGTCCCGCCCGGGACCTTCGATCGCGGGCAAAAGTCGACACCACCGTCTGACGAACGGAGGGCATGCGCCGCGCGCCCTCGAACCGGCCCGACGACGGCTCTCCGCCCGAGGCGGGATCGACCCTCATCGAGGTACTGATCGCGCTCGTCATCACCAGCTCGGCGATCATCGTGCTCGTCGGCGGCATGAGCGCGCTGTTCAGCAGCTCGATCCAGAACCGCCAGTCGACCAATGCCGGAGTCGTCGCCCGCAACTACGCCGAAGCGCTCGAGGTCGCGGTGCTGCAGGCAGGTGCGTGGTGCAGCCCCACGTACTCCGTGACGTCGTCACGTCCCCCGGGCTACACCGTCAGCGCGAGCTACGGGCCCTGCCCGGCCGACGACCCTACGACCCCGCAGTTCCAGACCGTCACGATCTCCGCGACGGCACCCAACGGCGCGGTCGAGACGCTGCGGACGGTGGTGCGCCAGTCATGAGCGGACCGCGCCCCCGGCCCGCCGCCGCGCTCGTGGAGAGGACGGCGCCGCGCTCGAGCTCGCGCTCGTGTTCCTCACTGCGGTCGCGCTGTTCGTCGGGGCCTTGATCGGCTTCACCGACACGGGCTCGCGGGCAACAGTCGCGACCCGTACCCTGCGCGGCACCGACTCCGACTCCGACGCCGCCATGCAGGCTGCGATCGCCACGCTGCGCGTGGAATCACCGCTCGGGTCCGCGCTCGGTCCCTGCGGATCGTTCACGCCCGCGTTCACGCTGAACACCCCGGCTCGCCCGATACGGGTCGACTGCAACGGGCTGGCGGCCGGCACCGGGTCGCAACGCCACGTCGTGCTCTCGGTCTGCCCGACGTCGGTCGCGACCGTGCCGTGCCCCGACGCGTCGGCGGTGCTGCGCGCCGACGTCGTCTACTACGACGACCAGAGTCCCGCCGGCGTGTCCATCCAGTCGTGGAGCAACCAGTGAACTTCCGCCGGCACCGGTTCCGCGCGCACCGCGCGCGTGGTCAGCGGGGCTTCACCCTGCCCGAGCTGATCATCGCGCTCGCGATCGAGACGGTGATCTTCGGCGCGCTGGCGACCGCGTTCGTCGTCGTGCTCAACGGCGGCAACACCGTGAACGAGAATCTGAAACGGACGAGCGACGCGCGCTTCGCGGCCGCCTACATCATCAGCGACGCCCGCAACTCGAGCGGGCCCGAGATCTCCCTCGCCGACATCACGTCGTGTCCCGATCCGAACCCGCCCGTCACGGGCGCGCAGACGCCTGTCGCCCGGTTCAACTGGACCACCTCGAGCGCGGCCGGCACCACGACGAACAACATCAGCACCTATGTCCTCGTCGGGGCCTCACTGCTCCGGCGCCACTGCGAAGCGGGCGTCCGCGTCAGCGATGCGGAGCTCGCGAGCAGCGTCGCGAGCGTCACCGTGGCGTGCGCGCCGATCGCGGACTGCACGGGAGCGCCGACGTCGATCACGGTGACGATCACCTCTACGCTCGACGCTCAGGCCGCGGCGGGCAGTACGCCGTACACCTACAGCCTCACCGCCGCGTTCCGGAAGGCGATCTCCAACGGGAGTCCGGCGACGCCGTCGCCCCCGCAGTCGCTCGTCGTGTTCGGCAGCGGAGGTTGCGGCGTGAACATCTCGGGCGGGTCAACGGTCGGAATGCAGGTGTACGGCAATGCGTTCATCAACACTGCCGACGGCGCGGGCTGTCACGCGATCGACCTCTCCGGGAGCGGCAAATTCACGGCCGGCAGCACCTCGATACTCGAGGGTGGGACCTGCTTCACCAGCAACCCGTGGGGCGCTCCCTGCCCGGTATCGACGCCGTATTCCCCCGCCATCACCGACCCCTACGGCGCGCTCGTGCCCCCGTCGACGACGGGTCGTCCGAACCAGACGAACGTGTGCTCCGGGACCTATGGTTCCGCGACCGCGCAGCCCGGCGTCTATGCGGGCGCATTCGTCGTCGGCGGATCCATGCACTGCACGCTTGCGAGCGGTATCTACATACTGCAGAACGGCTTCGCGGTCGGCGCCGGTGCGACCCTCGACACCGCACCCGGTGGCGTGTTGCTGTACCTCACCCACGGCCAGTTCAAGATCGACGGTGCCGCGGTCGTCACGCTCGCGGCGACCACCGACGTCCACTACAAGGGCGTCGTCGTCTGGCAGGCCGCCGCCGACACCTCGACGTTCAACATCAACGCCGGTGGCGCAGTCGTGTTCCAGGGCGCGATCTATGCCCCCAAGGCGACACTCGTCATCGACGGCAACGCGCAGGCGACGAAGGTCACCGCGATCGCCGTGCAGACCGTCGTGATGTCGGGGAGCGGCGGCGTCGTGGTCGGCGCGTCGCCGGTTCCGCTGTCGATCAGCCCGGCGACGCCTCCGACGTCGTGGACGGTCAACCGCGCCTATCCGTCGACGACGTTCACGGCGACGGGCGGCGACGGGCACTACGCGTGGTCGGCGACCGGTCTGCCCAGCGGTATGGCGATCAACACGACCACCGGTGTGCTCTCGGGAACGCCGACGGTTGTCGGTACGGCGACCGTGACCATCACGGTCAACGACGCCCTCGGCGACGACCCCGACACCCAGTCCTTCTCGCTCGCGATCCGGGCCGCGCCGTCGATCACGACCTCGTCGCCGCTCCCGGATGGGAAGCAGGGTCTCGGGTACAGCACGACCCTCGCCGGCTCCGGCGGCGCAACGCCGTACTCGTGGGCCGCGACCGGGCTGCCCGCGGGCATCGGCATCGACGCCGGAACCGGCGTCATCTCGGGTACGCCGACGGCCGCGGGCACGGCGACGGTCGCGGTGACTCTCACCGACGCCAGTGGCGCGACCGCGACCAAGAGTCTCACCCTCGTCGTCGCCGTCCCCGTCGCCGGCCCGGCCATCTCGAGCGTCACGCTCGCGAACGGGACGGGGACCCCGGGCCGGCTCGACCAAGGAGACACCGTCACGGTCGTCTTCTCGGCCCAGATGGACGTGAGCGACTTCTGCTCCGCGTGGTCGAGCGACACGAGCAACCAGACGCTCAACGCAAGGAACAACGTGACCGTGTCAGTTGCCAACGGCACGCACCGACGTGCTGACGGTCACGAGCACGAGCTGCACGTTCAACTTCGGATCGCTCGACTTGCGGTCGAACGCGTACGTCAGCGCGCCGACGACGTTCAAGGGCAGCAACAGCAATGCCCGCTCGACGATCGTGTGGACGGCGGCGACGCACACCCTCGTGATCACGCTCGGCGCCAAGGCGAGCGGGACCGTCGCCGTCGTGCCGACGAGCACGCCCGTCTACACCGCGCCGACCACGCTCTCCGATACCGCCGGTGCGCTGCTCGGCAACTCGCCGTTCACACTGCCCGCCGGCCAGAAGTTCTGATCAGTGTCGATCAGTTCTCGTAGTGGACCTTGTCGAGGTTCGGTTGCTCGTGCATGTACTGCTCGTAGCGCAACCCGATGAGGCCGGTGAGCATGCCGGCCCCGAGACACATGCGGTGCACGGCGCGGTACGCGTTGCCTCGTCCGGCGACCGGTACCAGGAGGAACAGGCCGACACCCTGCAGGATCCGGTAGACGCCCTGCACGAGCCGGCGCACGCGCCGGATGAGCGACGGGTGCAGGTCGAGCATGCAGAGGCTCAAGGTGTTGCCCCGGCGGTACTCGCGCCGCATGATCGATCGCCAGGTCGTGCGGTCGGCGGGCGTGTCCTCGAACACGATCGCGTCGTCGGCCGACACCATCACCGCGCCGTCGTCGTACGCACGCATGAAGAAGTGGGTGTCCTCGCCGCCAGACACGTTGAAGCGCTCGTCGAAGGGCGGCGAGTAGCGGTCGAGCAGATGGCGCGCGATGAGGACGTTGCCGGTGATCGCCCACTCGACCCGCACGCCCGTGGCCCGCCGCGGCAGTTCCAGGTAACGACCGTCGAGCACCCACTTGGGCGGCGGTTCCTCGAATCGCGACAACACGCGGCCCACGACGACGTCGGCCCGCGAGTGCTCCTGCACCTCGAACAGCGTGACGAGCCAATCGGGCTCGGGCACCTCGTCGTCGTCGATGAACGCGACGAAGTCGGTATCGGCGCACACCTCGATCGCGCGGTTGCGGGCCCGGGCGATGCCGCGTTCGGTCTCGGCCACGTACTCGACCGGCCACGGGCCCCCGGCCGCGGCCCACGACTCGCGGAACTCCTCGACGATCGCACGCGCCGCGCCGTCGGGGTTGTTGTCGACGACCACGATGCGGACGTCGGCGTCGGGCGGCTCGAGCCGGGCGAGGCCACCGAGCAACGCCATGAGCTGACGATTGCGCTGGTACGTGAGCACGCAGATGCCGACCGAAAGGCGCCGATCGCCCATCGCCGCCGGCTCCTCGGCGGCGGACTGAGAAGCGCCCCTGTGATCGTGCGTCATGCGAATCCGGTCTAGTAGCCCGGCGAGCGCCAGATACGCCGATCCTCGACGCCCCGACCACGGATCTCACTCAGCGTGGATGTCCGCCCGCCGGCCGAGCCTATACCGTCGAGAAGTCGTTGAATCAGTGCGATCTTGCGCGTCGCGCCATCACCTTCATCATCACCTTCATCATCGTCATCATCGGCCGCAGGGGTGTCATGCAAGAGAAGGATGCTGCCGGGTGCAAGTGACATGTCGGCGCCCGCCGCGTGAATGGTGAGGCGACCGCGGTCGTCCGGTGCCACCTCGAAGCCCGCGGTCGTCAAGGCATCACTGGGATCGACGTCCCAGACCGCGACGTCCATCCCTTGCAACCGCGTCCGGCGAGAAAGGTGCGGATGTTCTGCGCGCCGTACGGCGGTCGGAACCACCGTGATCTCGTACCGACGATCCGACGAAGCTCGCGCCGTGCCCCTGCAGTCTCGTGCCGAACCGCGCGCGCGCCGAGCTCGGTGATCCGAGTGTGAGTGAAACCGTGCACACCGATCTCATGGCCCTGCGCGGCCACCGAACGCGCGAGCTCGGGATACTGCGCGGCCCGGGCCGCGGGCATGAAGAACGTCGCCTTCCAATTGCGCTCGCCGAGCAGCTCGAGCACGCGGGGCGTGACCTCGGGATGCGGGCCGTCGTCGAAGGTCACCGCGAAGAGCGGCTCGCCCGTGGCCACTCCCGCGAGCGAGCCGAGGACACGCCGGCCGTACTGCGTCCGGGCCAGGCGTTTGCGCACGCGCACGAGGGGAGTGAGTTCCTCCGTCCCGGCGGCCCCGCTCATCGCGTCAAACGTAGTGGGCTGATCCACACACTGTTGATCGGCCATCTCGACGCCGGTCAAGAGGCACAATTCGCTCCCCGGCGGCTCTGCGCGCCGGGAGTGTTCGCGCGGTGCGGGCTATTGCACGGTGAGGTCGAGGCGCATGCCGAGCCCGTAGTGGCCCGGAAGGTTGCACACGAGTGCGTAGTGGCCGGGCTCGAGGTCGGCCGCGAGGAGTCGTTTCGTCCCGGCCGGGATGTCGCTGCCCGAGTCGACGGCGGTCTCGAGCAGCGGTGAGTCCTCGACGACGTCCTTGTCGTCGCCGAGCGGCAGCTGGTCCGCGGGAACGTCGGTCTTGAAGATCACGAACTCGTGCGGGATCGTCGCCGTGTTGTCAGCGACGAACAAGGTGTTACCCGCGGGAAGGTTCGTGGGGAGCCGGAACCCGTAGCTGAACTCCTCGACCTTGACGACGTTGTAGCCGGCCGGGATCTTCAGACCACCCGTCGACCGGCCGGCCAAGCCGATGATGATGATCACCGCGCACACCAGCAACGCGAGCGAGACACCGAGAAATGTCGGCAACAGGCTCACACTCGACGACTCGTGGGTCTCGGTCATTCCACAGCTCCCGACGTCGGAGATGTAGTTCTACCGTTCGGAGGGATGCAGGCACGAAGCCGAGTCGCGGTGGCGAGTCGGCCTGTCCGGCGGATTCGCCCTGCGTTCCGCGGGCGTGACACTCGAAGAAGAGGCGCCCGAACGACGAGTTCAACGGCGCGATGCGCGACTCGCCGGCTGTCGAGGTGGCTTCGAACGGATCGGCGGGGTGTCTTTGGCTCTGAGCGAGGACGTCGAGGTGTTCGTGATGCCCAGTCGCCGGCGCACGATGGTCTTGGCCGTGCGGAGTATCGCCGGGTCATCTCGTAGGACGAAGTTGGCATTGGCGGCGAGGATCATGCCGTTGACTTCGAAGGTGAGCTCGTCGGGGTCCTCGTCTGCGCCGAGCTCGTGCTGCTCGAGTGCGGTGACGATGAACCCGCGGATCAGCGCGCCCAATCCGTTTTGAAATGCTGCGATCTGCTCCTTGACCGGACCGGGGCGGCTCCCCATCTCCAAGACGGCGCCCGCGAAGAAGCAACCTCCCGGAAGCGTGCGCCGCATGAGGTGATCGAAGAAGGCGTCGCACAGTGCGACGAGCTGGGCGAGTCCGGGTGCGGCGTCGAGCGCGGGTTGGATGACCTCGGCGGCGAAGATCCGGGCCGCCTCGTCGACGGTGGCGAGTTGGAGTTCCTGTTTCGAGCCGAAGTGGGCGTAGACGCCGCTCTTGCTCATGTCGAGCGCGCCGGCCAGGTCGCCGATCGACAGGCCTTCGAGGCCCTCGACGGTGGCGAGTGACACCGCCTCCCGGACGATGGCTTCGCGGGTGCGCTCGCCGTCGGCGCGCCGTTTTCCTCGAGGATGCATGTTGACAAGATAGCACGATCGGTCGTACTGTCTGCAATCAGTACGAACGGTCGTGCTATCTAGGAGGAGACGGTGACCGCACACCTCGACGAACGGGGCGAGGCCGACTCTCGGCTGTGGCTCGGAGTTCGTGCAACTCCACTACCTGGCTCACGTGCGCGACGACCAGGAGCTCGACCCGTTGTTCCGTGACATCCTGCGGTTCCACTGGATCGACGAATCGCGCCACGCGCGGCTCGACTCGCTGTTGATCGACGAACTCGCCACGACCTTGCCGCCGATCAGCCCGAGCGACGCTGCACACCCACCGTGCAGTGCACCGCCCGGGTTCGCGTTCGTCTCCAGGAAGGGGAGGAAAAGGCGCGCGGCGAATTCGTTGACGGCGCTTCGAGCGAAGGTCCGTAGCGCGCCTGCAACGCAACTCAAGCGACCGCTTCACTCGACGGTCTCGTACGCGACGGCGTCGCGAATGGTGCACGAGACGCGAAGGTTGTTGAGGCCGCGGATGAACATGCGGTTGCCCCATTCCGGCGTTCCGGCCAGTTCGAGGTCGTGAACGCGGTCAAGGATCGCGGTGAACGCGATCTCTGCCTGTACCCGGGCCAGGTGCGAACCGAGACAGGCGTGCGCGCCGGCCCCGAACTGCAGATGCTGACTTGCGTCGCGCCGGTCGACACGTACCCGATCGGCGTCGTCGCCCCAGCGGCGCGGATCGCGGTTCGCGGACGCGGGGCTGGCGTAGATGACCGCGCCCGCGGGCAGTTCGGTGCCACTCAGGGCGGTCGGGCGGGTCGTGATGCGGCGCACGAAGTGATTGGGGCCGTCGTAGCGCAGGAGTTCCGAGATCGCGTTGCGCAACAACGAAGGCTCAGTCTGCAGGCGTGTCATCTGATCGGGCGCGCGCAACAGCGCGAGGGTTCCGGCAGCGACGAGTGAGGCGGTGGGCTCGTGGCCGGCCATGTACAGCGTGACCAGCTGGGCGATCAGATCCTCTTGGGAGAGCCGTTCGCCGTCGATCTCGGCGTGGACGAGCGCCGACATGAGATCGTCGGCCGGCTCGGCGCGCTTGAGCTCGGCTTGCTGCTCGAGATACGCGTACATCTCGTCGAGACCGCGGAGGCACTCCTCGCGCTCGGTCGCGCTCATCACCGGGTCGACTGAGCGCGCGACGCATTGCGTCCAGTACCGAAAGCGCGGGTTGTCTTCTTCGGGCATGCCCAGCATCTCGGAGAAGATCTCGACCGGCAACGGGTACGCGAACTCGCCGACGAGGTCGAACTCGATCCGCCCGGACCCGTACTTCTCGCGCAGCCGGTCGAGCGCATCGTCGACTCGTTCCGTGACCCGCGTGCGCAACTTCTCGATCTCGCGCGGCCGGAACGGCTCGGCCATGAGCGCGCGGACGCGTGCGTGGTCGGGGTCGTCCATCAGCACGACGGTGCGGGCCGCGCGTGGCTGTTCCGAGAGCTGCTCGAGCTCCAGGACCGTGAGCGGCGTCGGTGTGGCGTTGTGGATGTCGCTCGACGCGCTCGGATCGCGCAGGAGGCGACCGACGTCGTCGAAACGGGTCACGACCCAGCCCTGCAACAACTCGGAACGGTGTACCGGGTCGTGATCGCGCAGCGGCCCGTACTGCTCGTACGGCGAGTCGGCGTAGCCCGGGGCGAGCGGATCGAACACCGGCGTCGACTCACGAGTGCGTCCCCGTGCCGACCTCGAACGCGTCGGGATCGAGAGTCGCGGTGCGGTGCTGGTACTCGGTCATCGAAAAGGGCCACTGCGTGACGATGCGGCCGCTCGGCGAGCGGTAGTAGTTGGGGCAACCTGCCTGCCACACGTGGATGCCCGCGATCGCGGTCTGCACGTCGTCGTTGTAGCGCTGCATCGCGTCGGGCTTGACGTCGATCCAGGTGATGTTGTCGTTCGTCAGCCGCCGGAGGTGGGCGAGGATGTGGTCGACCTGGGCTTCGAGCATGGTGAGGATCGAGCCGTTGTTGGTGTTCGGGCCGTAGAGCATGAACAGGTTCGGGAAGCCCGCGGTCGTGATGCCCAGGTACGCGAGCGGCCCGTCGTTCCAGGCGTCGTCGATGCGGCGACCGTTGCGACCGGTGACGTCGATCGCGGAGAGATACTTCGTCGTCGCGAAGCCGGTGGCGACGACGATGGTGTCGACTGCGCGTTCGGTGCCGTCGACCGTCGCGACGCCCTGCGGGGTGATGCGGGCGATCGGGTCCGTGACGAGCTCCAGGTTCGGCTCGTTGAACGCGGGGAAATAGACGTTCGAGAACAAGGGGCGTTTGCACCCGTACGGATGCGTGGGCTGGAGCTTGGCGCGCACATCCGGATCGCGCACGACGTCGATGGCCGCCCGACCCGCCGCTTCGCGTTCGGCCAGCATCTTCGGATCGGCGAACGTCATGCCGAGGTTCATGTTGCGCTCGACTTCGGCGCGGAACGCGAGCAGCGGCGCGGGATCCGACCGGAAACCGTCGAGCTCCTCGGGCGTATAGGTGCCGTCGATCTTCGGCAGTACCCAGTTCGCCGTGCGCTGGAAGAGATGCACCTGGCGCGCGACCTTCACGATCTCGGGCACGAACTGCACCGCACTGGCTGCGCTGCCGATCACCGCGACCCGATCGTCGCGCAGGTCGTGGTTCCAGTCCCATTGCGCGGAATGCCACATCGCTCCGGCGAACGAGTCGAGCCCCTCGATGTCGGGCCAGTGCAAGTCGTTGAACATCCCGATCGCACTGACGACGACCTCGGCCTCGACGGTGTCGCCGGAATCGAGGGTCAGCGTCCACGACTGCGGTCGCCTCGTTCCAGCGCGCAGCCGCGACGCCGTCGCCCAGCCGGCAGTGTGGTCGCAACCCGTACTTGTCGGCGATGCCTTGCATATAGGCGAGGATCTCCGGCTGCGTCCCGTACGGCTTCGACCAGTCGGCCTTGAACTCGAACGAGAACGAATACAGCGCAGACGGCACATCGCATTCGCAGCCCGGATAGCGGTTGCGGTTCCACGTGCCGCCGACCTCGGTCGCGCGGTCGAGAATGACGAAGTCGGTGAAGCCCTCGTCGAGCAGCCGCTTCCCCGGTACACAGGCCGCCGGGCCCGGCACCGATGATCGCTATGCGCGGTACGTGCGAGCTCATCTGTACGCCCTATCTGCTCAGGTCGGTAATGACTGCCCGGCCCAGGTACTTGCCCGCCTCGAGCTCGTCGAAGATCTCGGGCACGTCCGACAGCGTGCCGATTCTCGACACGTGGGTCTTCACGTGCCCGCGCGCCGCGAGGTCGACCAGCTCGCGCATCTCCTGCACCGTGCCGACCGCGGAGTAGATGATCGTCGGATCGGTGAGGAACATCTGCCACGGGTGCAGCTGGAGGTTGCCGTCGCTCGACGGCGGGATCCCGACGGCGACGAACAGGCCACCGCGCCGCAACATCTGCAGGCCGAGCTCGAAGCCGGCGACGCGGGCCGCGAACACGAGCGCGGCGTCGACGCCGCCGAGCTCGAACGCGAACCCGGCCGCGTCGTCGGCGCTCACAACGTGCTCCGCTCCGAGCGACCTCACGAACTCGAGTCGCTCCTCGCCAACGTCGACGCCGACGACGTGGTAGCCGAACGCGTGCGCGATCTGCACCGCGTAGTGCCCGAGGCCGCCGGCGGCGCCGATGATCGCAATGGTCCGTCCCGGCGGTACGCCGTGCGCGGCGAGCTTGCGTACTGCGCTGAATGCGGTGAGACCGCCGCACGCGAGCGGAGCCTCTTGGTCGTCGATTTCGTCGGGCACGCGCACCAGCGCCGGCGCCCACACGCACAACTGCTCCGCGAACGTGCCCATGAGGGGCTGCGCCTGCGCGCACAGCCGAGGCCGGCCGCTCAGGCAATAGTCGCATGCGCCGCACCAATAGCCGCCACCCATACCGCCGAGCCCGAGGATCACACGGTCGCCGACGGCTACGAAGCGTTCGGCGCCGGGGCCGAGCGCGTCGACGACACCGATGCCCTCGTGGCCGAGGCTCATGCTGCGCGGCACCCCCATCCAGTCACCACGCGCGAGGTGGAGGTCGGAGTGGCACACCCCCGACGCGCTGAGGTGCACGCGCGCCTGGTCTGCGGCCGGTTCGGGCGCCGGCACGTCGCGGACGTGCAGCTCACCTTCTTCGAGTTGCATCGCTTTCATGCGTGGTGCCTCCGTGAGTTCGCGGTCAGGGTTTCGAGAGGATCAGCCCGCTGGTGGGCACGCCGGTGCCTGCGGTAACGAGCACGTGCCGGACGTCGTCGACCTGATTGCACGACGTGCCGCGGATCTGGCGGACCGATTCGGTAATGCCGTTCATGCCGTGGATGTAGGCCTCGCCGAGCAGTCCGCCGCTGGTGTTGATCGGGAGCTCACCGCCGAGCGACAGGCGCTCCACCGTCGCCCAGTCCTTGGCCTCACCCCGGCCGCAGAAGCCGAGCTCTTCGAGCTGCATGAGCACGAACGGCGTGAAGTGGTCGTACAGGAACGCGGTCGACATGTCGGCCGGGCGGAGGCCGGACATGTTCCACAGCCGGTCGCCGACGACGCCCATCTCGGGAAGTCCCGTCAGGTCGTCGCGGTAGTAACTCGTCATCATCTCGCTGTCGAAGGTCGCACCCTGGGCCGCGGCGGTGATCACCGCCGGAGTCTGGCGGAGATCACGGGCGCGTTCGGCCGAGGTCACGACAACCGCGACACCGCCGTCGCTCTCCTGGCAGCAGTCGAGCAACCGGAGCACCGGCTCGATGATCCAACGCGACGCCTGGTGGTCTTCCATCGTGATCGGGCGCTCGTAGAACCACGCGTCGGGATTCGTCGCGGCGTGGGCGCGGTCGACGACCGCGATCCGCCCGAAGTCGGCGTTCGTGACTCCGTACCGCTCCATGTACGGGCGCGCCTGCATCGCGACCCACGCACGCGGGCGTCATGAGCCCATACGGCGCGTACCACGAAAGCCACAACGGCAGGACGCTGATGCGCCCGCTCATGTTGCCGAACCGGTTGCCGGAGCGTTCGTTGAACGCGCGGTAACACACGACAACGTCGGCGACGCCGGTGGCGACGGCCATCGCGGCCTGCAGCACGGTTCCGGCGGACGCGCCGCCGCCGTAGCCGACGCGGCTGAACATCGAGAGCTCACGGATACCGAGGTTGCGCGCGACCTCCGTCTCCTCGTTCGTGTCCATCGTGAACGTGACGAGCCCGTCGACATCGGCCGCGGCCAAGCCCGCGTCGTCGAGCGCGGCGAGCACGGCCTCGCATGCGAGCTGCAGCTCGGTCCGGCCCGACTCCTTCGAGAACTCGGTCTGGCCGATGCCCACGATCGCGGCCCGGCCCGTGAGCCCGCCGACCGTCATGACGCCCCGCCCGACGGGCAGGCTCAACGTGGCGGTGCCACTGACGTGCTCGCCGAGGTCGTTCATGGCCCGGAGCTCGACTTCGACGATGCCGTCGTCGCCGTCGCGGCGGAGCGCCGTGACCGTGCCGGTGTACGTGAGCGTGTGGCCGGGGAACACCGGCACTCCGAGCCGGATCGCGAGGTTCCGCACCATCGCGTCGGGACCGGCCCAGTCGGTGAGGAAACGGCTGCAGTAACCGGTGTCCGACAAGATGTTCATGAAGATGTCGGGCGCACCTTGCTGGTTCGCGAACCCGCGGTCGTGGTGCACCGGCATGAAGTCGCGCGATGCGATCGCGCCGGCCACGACGCGTGTCGCCGTCACGTCGATCACCAACGTGGGCAACGCGTCGCCGACCCGGAGCGCGCCCCAGTCGAGCGTCGTGCGAGTGCCGTTCATGACTGTTCCTCCGGGGCGAACAGGGGAAGCACGAGTCCGTCGTCGAATGCCTCGAAGCGCACGCGGACCGGCATGCCGATCGAGACGGCTTCCGGCGCGACACCGACCAGGTTGGTGACGAGCCGGGTGCCTTCGTCGAGCTCGACGAGCGCGACGACGTACGGCTCGGGGAACCACGGCAGCGGCGGGTGGTGCGGGATCACGAAGCTGAAGACGGTGCCCCGGCCCGATGCCTCGATCGTGTCCCACTCGAGCGAGTGGCAGTGCGGACACATCGGCCGGGGCGGATGGCGGAGCGTGCCGCAGCCGCCGCAGCGCTGGATGAGGAGCCGGTGCGCTTTGACGCCGTCCCAGAAGAACTGCGTGTCTTGGGTCATCGATGGTGCGAGGCGGGCGCTCACGATGCTGCGCCATCCGGTCGGAACTTCAGGATGCGGAAGCGTTGCCGGCCGACGACCTCGCCCGCGTCGTCGGTGTAGGTCGTGACCCAGGTGACGAAATGGCCGGGGCCGATACGGGTCTTCTTCTCCGGTGACACCGCCTCGAGCACGGTGGTGGTCGACACCACGTCGCCGAGGCGCAGGTACCGGACGATCTCGAACTCCGAGTTCGACGCGAGCGTGCCGACGAAACCGGCTTCGTCGAGCACGTTGAGGATCCGGGCGCGCCCGGCCTCCGACGGCGAGCCGCCCCGTTCGGCCATGCCGCTGATCATCGGCGTCGCCATGGTCCATGTCTGCAGCATCAGTGGCGGCGCCACGATCTCGCCGAAACGCGAAGCGGCGGCCGCGGCGGGATCCGTGTAGACGGGATTCCAGTCCTCGAACGCCGCGGCCCAGTGCCGGATCATCGGCTGGTTCACCGGGTCGGGCGCGTGGGACGGGCCCGCGCCGCTGATGGGCTGTCCGACCAACTCCTGCAGCTGCTCATCGAGCGTCCGCTCGGTCATATCGTTGGATCCTCTCCGTACGGTTACGAAACCGGAATGCCGGCGGCCGCGATTCGGTGGCCGAGCCAGTCGAGCTGATGGCGCGCCGATCCGAACTCGTGCTCGATCTGGATCGCCCACTTGAAATAGCGATGGAGCGGGTAGTCGACATCGATCCCGACCCCGCCGTGCAGGTGCTGGCAGGCAAACGCCACGAACTGGCCACCCTCGGAAGCCATGTACTTCGCGACCATCACGTGCTCCGACGCGGGCAGGCCCTCCGACAGGCGCCATGCCGCTTCCCACGCTGTGAGGCGGATGCCTTCGACTTGGATGTACGCGTCCGCGGCCCGTTGGTGGACGGCCTGGAAACTCCCGATCGGACGGTCGAACTGCACGCGGTCACGGCTGTAGGCGGCGGTCATCTCGAGGCGCGCGCTCGGTGACGCCGAGCTGCATCATGCATCGTGCCGCAATGGCACGCTCGACGATCCCGCGCAACATGTCGGCGCCGCGACCGGGCGCGTCGAGCCGCGCTAGCGACACGGCGCGCGATCGAGGCTGAGCTGGGCGTGCGGTTGGCCGTCCGCCGAGCGTTGCGGCGCGAGGCTCACGCCTTCGCCGTCGGACGCGACGTAGAACAAGCCGACCTCACCGGTGTCGGTGACGGCGGGCACGAGCACGTGCGTCGCTTGCTCCGCGTACGGCACGTTCGTCTTCACGCCGGTCAGCCGAACGCCTGCTCCGTCACCCTCGGCGAGCGTCGTCGGCGCGAGCGGATCACTCGACGCGAACTCCTCCAGCGCGGCGGTAACGATGCGGTCGCCGCGCGCGATGTCGGCGAGCCAAGGGCGCGTCCGGTCGTCGCCGAACTCGGCAATCGGCAACGCGCCGAGGCACAGCGCGGCAAAGGCCGGGACGGGGGCAACGGCGCGCCCGACCTCTTGCAGCAGCCGGCAGAGGGTGAGGAAGTTCCGGCCCGAGCCGCCGTCGGATTCGGGGATGGCGATTCCGAGCAGGTCCGCGTCGGCGAGCGCGTGCCACAGGTGTTCGTCGTAGGGCGCGCCCGCGCGTTCGATCTCTCGCAGCCGCTCGTTCGTCGCGTGATCCTCGAGGATCGTGCGGGCGAGATCGCCGACGGTTTGGTCCTCTTCTCCGAAGTTGAAGTCCACGATCAGTCCTTGTAGTGGGGCATGCCGAGACCGGCCATGGCGATGATGTCGCGCTGGATCTCGTTCGTCCCGCCGCCGAAGGTCAGGATCAATCCGTTGCGGTAGGAGGACTCGATCCGGCCTTCGAACGCGGCGCCGGCGCTCCCCGCGCCGAGGAGTCCGGTCGTGCCCAACACTTCGATGAGCGCCCGGTACGCCTCGAGATTGAGCTCGCTCCCGAACACTTTGATCGCGGAGGAGTCCGCCATCTGCGGTTGGCCGTGGTCGGCGACCCACGCCTGCTTCCAGCACATCAGTCGCAGCACCTGCGCCTTGGCGTAGATGCGGGCGAGGTTCTGTTGTACCCACGGCTTGTCGAGCACGCGCTCGCCGTCGACGACCGTGGCGGCCGCCCATTCGGTCACCGCGCTGACGTCACGCATCAATCGGCCGACTGTCACCAACGAGATCCGCTCGTGGTTGAGCTGACCGGTGATGAGGCGCCAGCCGTTGTTCTCGCCGCCGATCAGGTTCTCGGCGGGAACCCGAACCTCGTCGTAGAACGTCGCGTTCGTCATGACGCCGCCCACCGTGTGCACAGGAGTGCGGGAGAAACCGTCCGCATTCGTCGGGACCAGGAAGATCGACAGTCCCTTGTGCTTCGGCGCGTTCGGATCGGTGCGAGCGGCGAGCCAGACGTAGTCGGCGTACTGCGCGAGGCTGGTCCACATCTTCTGGCCGTTGATGACCCACTCGTCACCGTCGCGGGTCGCGGTCGTCGTCAACGACGCGAGGTCGGTACCGGCGCCCGGTTCGGAGTAGCCGATCGCGAAGAAGATCTCACCGGCGAGAATGCGGGGGCAGAAGTAGTCCCGCTGCGCTTCGGTTCCGTGTTCGCGCAGCATCGGGCCGACCGTGCTCAACGTGAGGAACGGCAATGGGAAGCCGACGGCCTGCACCTCGTCGGCGAACAGGAACTGTTCCACGGCCGAGCGTTCCTGGCCGCCGTACTGCTTGGGCCAGCTGAGCCCGAGCAACCCGTCGCGTCCCATCTGTTGCATCGCGTTGCGAAACTCGGGTCCGCCGCCCTCGAGGTTCGTCGTGAGCTCGGTCTTCAGCTCGTCGGTCATCATCTTCGCGAAATAGGCGCGCAGCTCGTCGCGGAAACGAAGCTGTTCCCCGGTGAGTTCGAAGTCCATGATCTAGGTGTTCGCTTTCCAGTCGTCGACGAGTGATTTCCTCGTGACGTTGATCACGACGTCGAGGTGGTCGTCGAGGATGTCGTACGGCAATCGGTCGCCGGAGTGTGAGCCGAAGAACATGAGACCGCCGCCGTCGCCGCCGCGCTCCATGTGCGGAAGCGTTTCGGCGTCCTGGTCGAATCCGAGTTCGCCGATCACGTTCACCTTGACTTCCCGTTCGCACGCCGGTCGTTCCCCGATGCGAGCCCGTCGCGTACCAACCCGATGTAGGCGTCCACTACCGCGGCGTCTCGGGTCCGGTCGTCGTGGTGCAGCATCTCCTCGAGGAAGTGACGCGCGCCGAGGAGGAAGTGGGCCTGGGTCGCGATCTCGGACCCGTCCATCGGCCGCAGCGATCCCTCCGCGATGCCGGCGCGGATCCGGGACGTCATCTCGGCGACCCAGTCGGTAACGCCTTGGCGATACAGGTCGGGCGCTTGGAACTTGATCTCGTCGGCCAGCCGGACGTGCGCGGGATTCGCACGGAGATAGTCGACGTACGCGAGCAGCTCGGCACGGTGCCGCTGGAAGAAGTCGCCACCATCGGTGCCCGTCGCGGCGACCATCCGTTCGGAAAGATCGGCCATGAGCGCATGCATGAGCTCGCGCAGCAGTTCGTTGCGGGATCCGAAGTGGTAGTTGACGCTGCCGATCGCAGTTTCGGCCCGGGCGGCGATCCCCGCGACCGAGACTCCGCGAAATCCTCGTTCACTGGCTTCGGCCAGCGCCGCGGCGAGGATCCGGGCCCGGGTCTCGCGGGACTTGGCGTAGCCGACACCTACGGGGAGTTCGGCGCTCGCGGCCAACTCGGGTTGCACGCAGAGATATTGATTCAGTTTTCAGTTTCGGGCAAGATCGCCGCCGTGCCCGACCTCGACCTCACCGATATCGGCCTGTATCGGCACGGGTTCCCCCACCACGTGTTCACGGAATTGCGGCGTGACGATCCCGTGCATTGGCAGGCATTCCCCGAAGGATTCGCGGGCGAACACGACGCGGGCTTCTGGGTGCTCTCGAAACACGCGGACGTCCAAGCCGCGAACCGCGACACGGAGCTCTTCAGCGCGTTCGACGGACCCCAGCTCAGCATTCAACCCTTCATGCGGGGCTCGATGATGGTGAGCATGGACGGCCGCGAGCACACGCGCCTGCGCCGGCTGATCAGCGCGGGTTTCACGCCGCGGATGGTGCGCCACCTGGACGAACAGGCGCGCCGCTGGGCCGCGTCGATCATCGACCGCGCGCTCGCGCGCGAGACCTGCGACTTCGTCCAAGAGGTGGCCTACCAACTCCCCATGAACATGATCGCCGACATCGTCGGCATTCCGCTCGAAGATCGCGAGCACGTGTTCGCGCTCACCAACGACTTCCTGAGCGGCGGCGACCCCGAACGGGGGATGTCAGCCGACGACTATCTCGGCGTTCAGGCGCAGATGTTCGAGTACGCGCAACATCTCGGGCGCACCAAGCGCGCCCATCCCGAAGACGACGTCTGGACGACCCTGTCGACGGTGGAAGTCGAAACCGACGACGGCACCCGCACCGCGCTGCGCGAGATCGAGCTCGACCTGTTCTTCGTCCTGCTGACGGTCGCAGGCAGCGAGACAACGCGCAACGCCATCGCACTCGGGCTCGCGGCGCTGTGCGAACACCCCGACCAGCTCGAATCGCTCCGGCGCGATCCGGACCTGATGCCGGGCGCAGTCGACGAGATCCTGCGCTGGTCGTCACCGGTCGCCTACTTCGCGGCGGCGCACGACGCGCGCGACCGAGATTCGCGGCGTTCCGATCGCTGCCGGCGACCGGATCACGATGTGGTACGGCTCGGCGAATCGCGACGAGGACGTGTTCGACGACCCGTTCCGCTTCGACATCCGCCGCACGCCGAACCCGTTGGTCGCGTTCGGTGGAGGCGGAGCCCACTACTGCCTCGGCGCCAATCTCGCCCGCCGCGAGATCACGATCTTGTTCGAGGAACTGCTCGCGCGCACGCGTGACATCGAGGTGCTGCAACCGCCGACGTATCGCACATTGGGTATCGACAACCCGGTGCTGACTGCCGTGAGCGAGCTGCCGGTTCGGCTCTCGTGACGGACGCCGCCGGCGCGTCGGTGGCGGAGACAAGTCTCGACGGCATCCGAGTACTCGAGTTCTCGACGCAGATCGCCGGACCGTACTGCTCCAAGTTGTTCGTCGACGCCGGCGCCGAGGTCATCAAGGTCGAGTCACCCGAGGGTGATTCGACGCGCCGCGATCCGAGATCGTTTCGGAGTTGCGAGCCGCGGGAATCCCGGCATCAGATATCCGAGTGCGTCTGTCGAAGCGGGCGCTTTGAGCCGCCGAGGGCTATACGAGATCCGCGAGATGCGGGACCTGTCCATCGTCGGCGCCGAGGAGCACATCGTTGTAGTGCCGCTCGCCCCGGTGGTGGCGCGCGTCGGGTGGCGCGAAGCCCATGAGGATCGAGATGCGGTGCGGTCCGTCGACGTTCGTGGGTGGCATCGAGACATGCATCACGTCGCCGATATGGATCGTCATGTCGCCCGCGGTCACCGGGATCGAAACTCCCTGGGGTGCCGACGCCTCGCGCCCGTCGATGAACGGATGACTGGCGTGCTGGCTCCCCGGCAGGAATTTGAGCTCGCCGGCCTCGGGCGATCCCTCGGTGAGACAGATCGTCATCACGTAGCTCGGGCACTTCGCCGCGTGGCCGCCCATTCCACAGTCGCGGTGCCACGGAAGATCAGCCAGCCCCTCGGCGACGTTCGGTGACTTCCAAAGCACGGTGATGCCGTCGCGGCCGTTGCCGGCCTCGTTGCGCAGCTCGATGCCCGGGAGCGACGCGACGAGGTTCACTCGCCGGTCACTGTGGAGCTCCTGCAGGCGAGGCCGGCGCGCCCCGTGAGTACCCGGCACAGCACCGGCTCGCCGCGATCGGTCTTTCCCCACCAGCTCTCCTGGTCACCCTCGCGCGCCTCGGCGTGCAGCGCCGCGGCCTCGACGAGCATCTCGGCGACCTCGTTGTCGGAGAACGCGCCGCGCACCCAGAGGTAGCCGGCAACTTGGAGGAAGTGGCTCGCGTCGGTGGTGTCGGCGCGGATCTCGTCCAGGGTGAACGAACGCGTGAGCTCGAGCGGACCTCCGGAACGGTCGCGAAGATCGATCTTCGCCGCGTCGTAGACCGGGCGACCGTGGAACATGGCGCGCAGCGCGGGCTCCCACCGTACGAACCGCAGCGGGTTGCCACGCACGACCTCGAGGCGGCCGCTGTAGAAGAGACTCGGTGGCGTCTCGAGATCGCCCACCAGGCCGCGCCACGAGTCGAGATCGACCGCGACCACAGTCTTTGCCGGTTCGTCGCCGGCGATGATCTCGACGCCGTCGCCGGTGCCGCGATACGTGAAGACGCCATCGGGCGTGGCGATGGCGAGTGGTCCGATCTGCGTGGCATCGGGTCCGGCCAGCGCCCCGTTGCCCGCCGCGAGCCGCGCCGGCAGCGTGACCGTATTGAACTCGTGAAAGTCGAGCTCGGCACCCACGGACGAAACGTTAACGTCCGGGCGCACGCGCCGACACGCTTGATGTGGTCCGAAGTCCGACGTCTGCGATAGGCCCGCGTATTTCGACCAGCGGCGTGCGGTGGTAGGAAGTGCCGCACGGGGGAGGTCGGTCATGCCGGTGGCGGAGCTGGATGGGATCGAGATCGCCTACGAGCTGGTGGGTAAGGGCCAGCCCTGGGTGCTCACGCCGGGTGGACGGTTCACGAAAGAGGATCGTGGCCTGGCGGCGATGGCGCGGGCATTGGCTGATCACGGGAAGCAGGTCCTGACGTGGGACCGCCCGAACTGCGGCGCATCATCGGTGGTATTCCGCGGTGCGTCAGAGTCGGAAGTCCAGGCCGACACACTCGGCGCGCTTCTTCGTCATCTCGATTTCGGGCCCACCGTGATCGCCGGCGGCTCGGGCGGCGCACGGGTCTCGCTCCTCGCGGCGGCTCGCAACCCGGATGTCACCGCCGGGCTGGCGGTGTGGTGGATCAGTGGCGGTGTTCCGGGACTGCTCCAGTTGGCGAACTACTACTGCATGCCCTCCGCGGACGCCGCGTGGCACGGCGGGATGGGTGCTGTCGTCGAGCTTGAGCAGTGGCAGGAAGTGCTGGAACGCAACCCGAGGAACCGACAGCGGTTCTTGTCGATGGATCGCCAAGAGTTCCTCAAGGTCATGGACCGATGGATGCTGGCCTACTGCCCCTGCGATGACGCGCTCGTCCCCGGACTCAACGACGACGACGTGGCCGGCCTGGATGTCCCGATTCTGGTGTTCCGCAGCGGGGCGTCCGACATGTCGCACACTCGCGCCACATCCGAAGCGCTCGCCGCGGGCCTACCGGGTGCCGAGCTGGTCGAGCCGCCGTGGGACGACAATGAGTGGAACGAACGTCGCGCCGCGGTCGAGGACGTGGGGTCGCTGTTCGTCCGCTGGCCCCTGCTCGTCCCGCAACTCGTCGACTGGGCCGACAAGATGATCCGCGACGAACGGCCGCGATGAGCTCGCCTGCTCGCTCGGGCTGAAGGGGAGAAGACCATGGACAAGACCATGACGAGGATCACGGTACGGCCGGTCCGTGACGACCTCTCGTTCGGCGCTCGCGTCGGAGGTGTGACCTACGACGGCCTGGGCGACAGCGGCGTCCGCGCGCAGCTCAACGAACTCTTCGAAGAGTACGGACTGCTGATCTTCGAGGGCGTGGAGCCGACCCCGAAGATGCAGGTTGCGCTCAGCACCGTCTTCGGGGCGCTCAAAGACCATCCGAGCCAGGCGACGCCCCGCGCCGGGGGCGACGACATGCTCGGCGTCATCGAGATCCGCCACGAGCCCCACGCGCCGGGCACGGTCCGGCTCGACGGTCAGGTGCTTTCGCAGTGGCTGCCCTGGCACTTCGACCACTGCTACAACGACCAACTCAACCGCGCCGGTGTACTGCGCGCCATCGAGGTCCCGGCCGAAGGGGGTTTGACCGGCTTCGTCGACGGCATCGCCCTTTACAACGCGATCTCACCCGAGGTGCGCGACCAGATCGAAGGCAAGGCCGTGATCTACACGATGGACGTGATCATGGAAAACCTCCGATTCGGTCGGCCGGACGGGTTCGTCGAGGTCGAGCCCGCGGCCCAGGCCGTTGCGGTAATGGCCGAGTTCGAGGGTCGGCCCCGAGCCCTGCACCCTGCGGTGTGGACCCGCAGCTCAGGGCAGAAGGTCCTGCACGTCTCACCCTGGATGGCGAAAGGCATCGAGGGTCGCGAGGATCCCGACGGCGAAGCGTTGCTCGCCGCCGCGTGCGACGAGATCGTCGCGGCGGCCAAGGACCTCAGCTACTTCCACCGCTGGCAGCCGACCGACATGGTCATCTGGGACAACTGGCGCTGCCTCCACGCCGTGTCAGGGATGGCGCCCGGAGACACTCGGTGCATGCACCGCACCACCATCGCGGGCGACTACGGCCACGGCCGATTCGAAGCGGAGCCAGCGGCCCATTCCTAATGTCATCGTCTCAGATTGGCCGCTCAGCCGCCGACGCTCACGACCGCGACAGTCTTCACCATTCGTGCTCACGCGTGGTTCAGACCTAACCCGTCGATCTTCGCCCGCAGGTCTGGTGGCAGGCTCCCGAGCGCCTCGGCCTCCACGCATTGTGCGAGTTCGGTCCGGTTCTTGACGCCGAGGACGACGGTATCGACGCCGTCCATGTCGAGGGCGTACCGGTGCGCGACCAGCGCGGGATCGGTTCCGAGTTCGGTGCACAGTGCGCGGTACGGCGCGGCGTTTCGGTAGTCGACGGCATCGGGATGACTGGCTTTGACGACGCGGTCGAACTGAGCCGTGAGCGCGCCGGCTTGCACCGCGCGAATGCCCATCACGCCGACATCGTGTGCGTTGGCCGCGGCGATGATGGCGCGCGGGCGCGGTGCTTCGGAATATCTTCGGATGCCACCGGGCGAATCCAACAGGTTGGTGATCGCCTGAACGACGTGCGGTTTCACGTCGTGTTCCAGCGCCTTGAGGATGGTTGAAGGGACGCCGACGCCGGTGATGCCCCATGCACCGATGCGGCCGCGACGCTTGAGGTCTTCGAAGACCGGGACGACTTCTTCGACGTATTGGCTCCATGGCGTCGCGAAGATGGCGCGCTGGTCGTTGCCGTGCGCGTAGACAGTGTCGTCTTCGCAGATGTTGCTGTGCAGGAAGTAGAGGTCGACATGATCGAGGTGCATGGCCTCGAGGCTCGCGTCGAGCGACTCCTCGAGTTTCGAGGCGACGGTCCCGACGCTCGGTGTTCCGAGCTGACACTTGGTGGTGATGCGGACGCCGGTGGGCAGAACGCCTTGGAACGCTGATGCGATGACCGTTTCGCAGGCCCCGTACGACGGGGCAGTATCGATCATGTTGATGCCGGCAGCCAGGGCGGCGTTGACGGTCGCGACGGCTTCCTCCGCGCTTGATTCACCCCAGATCTGCCCGAGACCACCCCCACCGAGGGTCAAGCGACTCACGTCTGCAAACGGGCCAAGCTGTGAGTACTGCATTGATGGACACTTCCAAAAGGGCCGCGAGGGGGGCGCACGTCGACAACGCGCAGCCTACGCGGGCACGGAACGCTACCGAGCAGGACTCGCGCGCGATCCCAGTACGCCGGGTCTGAGGACGTTGATCTATGCGTAGCGAGCTTCGACTGGGGGAGCTGATGCCGGGGTGGCCGCAGAGCGCGAGGATGAGCGGCGGCTCGCGCGCCGCACCGAGGCGTCGCGTCCGTATGAGGTGACAGCGGAAACGCTCGGCCCTGTCCGATGTGCTGGAGGCCCGGTCATGAGCAACACGCGAACCGCAATTACTACCGGGGCGAACTCTGGGATTGGTCTCGCGACCGTGCTGGAACTCGCACGCCGGGGATTTCGATCGGTGGGCACCGTCCGTTCGGAGGCGAAGGCAGCCGTGGTGGCTGAGGCTGCACGTGAGGCCGACGTGACGGTTGAAACGGTGCTGCTCGACGTTACCGATCCCGAGGGTTGCGCCCGGGTGATCGATGACCAGAAGCCGTTCGCGCTTGTCAACAACGCGGGCTACTCAATCACCGGTTCGATCGAGGACGTCACCGATGCCGAAGCGCGCGCTGCCTTCGAGACGATGATGCTCGCACCGATGCGCCTGGCTCGGCTTGCGCTCCCGCATATGCGTGACCATGGTGGCGGTCGTATCGTGAACGTCTCGTCGATCTACGGGCGCGCGTCGACGCCGCTGACCGGCTGGTATCAGGGCGCCAAGCAAGCGCTCGAGGGACTTACGGACGCGCTGCGGATGGAAGTCGCGCGCGATGGGATCCGCGTCGTCCTGGTCGAACCCGGCGGATTCCGCACGGGAATCTGGGAGGAAACCGAGCGCGAAATTGCCAAGCGTGCGGGCTCACGTTACGACACGGCATATCGGCGCACCCTCACCACAACGAGGCTCTGGCAACCCTTCATGGGTGATCCCGTGCAGTGCGCCAAGACAATCGGTACCGCGCTCACGAGCCGCTGGCCGCGCGCCCGCTACCTCGTCGGCTACGACGCGCAAGCGTTCGCCCTCTGGAGCTCGCTCACACCGACCCAGGTAAAGGACCACATCGTCCGCCTCGTGATGTCACTCTGAGACTCGCACGGCGGTCTACACCGCCAGCGTGCGATCACGTTCGCCGAGGCGGAAGGCGGAAGCCAGGCAGGTCCTTCGTTGCGTGGTGACGAGTCGGCCTGTACGCCGGAGAGCGTCAGGCGGACGGCGCCGACCTGCGGGAACGGGCCATTGTGCGCTCTGACCTGCGGTTTCGTTGCTCGTTGGTGTTCGCCGGTTTTCGCTGTTTCTCGGCCTCTTGTGTCCATTCTGTGTCCGCGCCGGGGAGCGTGGCGAGGGTGATATAGCATGGACGCTATGTCCTGGGGCGAGGTCGAGCTCGAGCCCGAGGTTCGGGACTGGTACCTCGGGCTCGATGAGGAGGCCAAAGGGCGTGCCAGTTTCCATATCGACCGGCTGGCCGAGGCCGGTCCGCTGTTGGACGAGCCGCACACGCGCCAGTTGGACGGCAAGCTCCGTGAGTTGCGCTTCTTCCTGGCCGGGCGGCCGGTGCGGGTGACGTATTGGATCGCGTCGGGACGGCGGATCGTCTTGTTGACCGTGTTCGCGAAGACGCAGCGGCGGGAGCGCGCCGAGGTCGATAGGGCGAGGCGGGCGATGGAACAGTGCATGCGAGAGGCTCATACGGCACAAGGTGAGGACTGAGGACGATGGCGAAGCGAACTACGTGGAACGAGTTGAAGGAGCGGCGACCTCTGACCGCCGAGGCGCAGGCGGCATACGAAGACGAGGCGCGGATCGCCGCCTTTCGTGAGTTCGTGTACCGGCTGAGGGTCGAAGCCGGCCTGACGCAGGCGGAGTTGGCGGAGCGGATGGGAACGACGCAGTCGGCGATCGCTCGTATGGAGGGTGGCGGCGCGCGGCCGAACCTCGAGACGCTCGAGAAGTTGGCGACCGCGGTCGGCGCGGAACTCGTCGTTGGCGTCGGCGAACACCTCTCCGAGAACCGCGCGATCGCGAAGCTGGTGCGCGAAGGTCGCGCGGTTGTTCGCAACGCGAGCTGACCGCAAGCGGTCGACTACAGCGCGGTGGCGTCGAGAGTTAGCCACGGCCGCGTCGTGAAGATCTCCAACGTCGCCATGACGTCCTATCGGCAGACGCGAGCGGCGCACGATTCCGATCCCGTACGCGAGGAACCGCTCCGAGGGGCAGTTACAGGGACGAGCGTTGTTCGCCGGGGGGCGATCCTTTTCCGAAGCGATGCCAGGACTTCCTGCGACGAGTACTCAGAAGGCCGAGCGCAATCGCGAGCCCGACGAGCAGCCAATCGCGAGTCGTGACTCCAAAGACAGCGATCGCGCCTGCGAGGACGAACCCAAACTGCCCATAGCGAAGCCAGAAACGCGCCGTGCGGTGCATGGCGTCTCGCTGCCGACGGTCGGCGCTGTCAGCGGTTTCATCTCCAGTGTGACCGGCGTGTCGGGAAAGTTCGTCGCGCAGCGCCGACACCGTGTCGTCGGCGAATCCACGTCGATTCATTGGGCCGGCCGAGAACAGCGCGGCGTTGACATGGCGACCGTCACGGAGGCGGAATCCGATACCGGCGTTGCTCAACGCCCCGTATCGGACCGGCGGCTCGATCGCTTCGATCTCTGACCATGCCATGTCGTAGCGCTTGAAGACGTTCCGAACGGTCACGCCGTTCTGCGTGCAAAAGATTCCCTGCCGAGCGACACCGATCATGACCCAAGCGCTCAGCAAAGTGATGGGCGCGAAGAACAGGAGCCGCGCGGCAAGCGGGTTCGTATGCGTCCCATCCGATCCGGAGAGCACGCCGCTCAGACCGATGAGAACGAACACGGCGGCGCACGATGTGAGCCACCACCGTGGGCCGTCGCGCCGAAAGCTTCGATCGATCACGCTGCGCCCGCCCTGAGCGCGCTAGCCGCTGCCACAGACGTTGAAGGCGCATATGCAAGGGTGATTGGTGCCGTGCGGATCAGGTCGATCCTCCGGGCACTCTCGACGCGAACTCGCTCCGATCGTCTCACTGAGACATCATCGTCAAGTGCGGCGTAGCACATGATGGCACCGGTAGGGATCGTGGCGCCCGGTAGGGATCGCTCGGCCACGCGGCCCGGCCAGAGGTAACAGCCCGACGGGTGCGGCGGCGCGCTATCCCAGATCTCGTGCCCACGGCAGCTCAGAACATTCAAGCGGGGTTTCTCCGATCGCTTGAAAACGCTTGATCTGGACATCCGTGACAATGTTTCGCGGTTCGGGCCGGAACGCGCCTCACTCATCGGGGACCCCTCACCCACGCCGACCTTTCGCAGCGCGGTGCAGGTCTTCGGTACAGAGGTTCGGTGCAGACATTCGTCAAGTCTTCGAGAGTCTCGGCGCGGTCGAACGCGAGGCGCCGACACGCTGCGAGATCATGGTGTGCAGATGGTGTCGGTGCCCGGAGTGTCGGTCGTCGTCCGTGCCCGGCCGGTGCAGCCGCGCGGCGCACAGACGGGTCCTCGGTCCGCGTGTCCAGCGGGCCGCCAAGGGGGCCGAGTCCGCAGCGCGACCCAAAGGGCGGCGACGATAACGACGAGCAGCTCTCGGCGCTCGTCCGCGCGAGTCCGTCGCCGATCGCGCGCATCGACGCGACAGTGACGCGTCCACGAGCATTCGAGCTCGGCCGATTCCGCTGCATAGCGGAAGCGGCAAGTCTGTGGCAGTTCGTGGCGGCCGTTTCGGGGTCTGTTGCTGTGAGGCTCCGGCGCGACGGTTGACGAGCTCGGGAAGGTCGTTCGAGATCACCGTGCGGTCGGGCTCGCGTTGGCGCGACAGATGTGCGGCATTTCAAATGCAAGTGCGTGCGAGAGATTTTCGAGGTTGTTTGTCGCGCTCGGCGGGTCCAGCGCGCTTATCAGAGGTATGGAGGAGCCGCGCGACGATCGGTTGGTCGAGGCAAGTGTGCCGAAAGAGCGGAGCACGCTCGATGAGATCGCGCCGGGGACGCGAAGGACGCCGAAGCCGGACGCAGGGACGGGAACCGCGCGGCGGTTGTTGAGCCCGGAGGAGCTCGCGTCGTACCTCGGGGTTCCCCGTGCGACGGTGTATCGCTGGCGGAACCGGCGGGAAGGGCCGTGCGGGATCCGGGTCGGCCGCCACGTTCGCTACCGTCTCGAGGAGGTCGAGCGGTGGCTCGACGAGCGCCAAGAGCATCGATCGTGACTGCGCTGGCTCGCCGCTCGGCAGCAGCCTCCTTCCCCCTTCAGCGACCGGTTCGTCGGCGTTCTACAAGGAAAGGGGTCGAACGATGGCAAGCATTGACCGGACCGCGAGCGGCTGGAAGGCGCGATACCGCACTCCCGACGGCCGCCAGCGATCGAAGAACTTCGCTCGGAAGTCCGACGCCGAACGCTTCCTCGTCGAGATGGAACATACGAAGCTCACGGGTGCGTATGTCGATCCCGCGGCGGGTCGCGTGACGCTCAGGACCTACGCGGAGCAGTGGCGCAAGATGCAGGTGCATCGCGTCTCGACCGCGGCGCAGGTGGAGACGAACCTGCGCCGCCACGTCTATCCGACCCTCGGTAACCGCGCGCTCGGGTCCGTCCGGCCGAGCGAATTGCAGGCGTGGGTCCGCGGTCGTAGCGATGAGCTCTCGGCCGGCACCGTGCAGGTCGTCTTCCGCTACGTCTCCGCGATCTTTCGGGCCGCGGTCGCCGATCGGCTGATCGCGTCATCGCCGTGCGTCGGTATCAAGTTGCCGAAGGTCGAGCACGCGCAGGTCGAGCCGCTCGCCGTCGAAGCGGTCGAAGCTCTGCTCGCGGCGGCGCCCGACCGCTACCGAGCGCTCATCGTGTTTGCGGCAGGCACGGGGCTACGGCAGGGCGAGTGCTTCGGGCTCACCGTGGACCGGATCGACTTCCTGCGCCGCACGGCGAAGGTCGATCGCCAGCTCTTGCTCATGCCTGGTGGTGGTCCGGTACTCGCACCCGCCGAAGACCGAGGCGTCGCGGCGCATCGTCCCGCTGCCAGACGTTGTCGTCGACGCGCTGGCCGCGCATCTCGCCGCGGTTTCCCGCCGGCGCGGACGGCTTCGTGTTCACGAACGACGACGGGAACCCGATCCGCCGGACCCGGTTCTCCGACATGTGGCGGCCACTCGTGCAGCGCGCCGGTCTGCCCGAGGGCGTCGGCTTCCACCAGCTCCGCCACTTCTACGCGTCGCTCCTGATCCGCCACGGAGAGTCCGTCAAGACGGTGCAGCTCCGGCTCGGGCACGCCTCCGCCGTGGAGACCCTGAACACGTACTCGCACCTGTGGCCCGACTCCGACGACCGCACGCGAGAAGCCGTCGACCTCGTCCTCGGACCGGACGCGGAAGGTGCGGCAAGCGCCGACGGCTGAATCTGATGTGTCCTCGGTGTGTCCGCCGGACGGCACCGAGCACTGTTTCCGCAGGTCAGAGCGGTAGTGGTGACGAGTCGGCCTGTACGCCGGATTCTGTACCGGGCCTCTGCGGTCCGGTGATGGCCATCCATCTCGGCCGGCGGTTACCCGACGGCTCCAGCGGCCTACCCGGGGTCGAACGGGCGGACCACCCTTCCCCTGCTCGGCCTTGCTCCGGATGGGGTTTACCGAGCCACCCGGGTCGCCCCGGATGCTGGTGCGCTCTTACCGCACCGTTTCACCCTTACCTGTGCTCGGGGCCCGAAGGCCCGTCGCCATCGGCGGTCTGCTCTCTGTTGCACTGTCCTGCGGGTCACCCCGACTGGGTGTTACCCAGCATCCTGTCCTGTGGAGTCCGGACGTTCCTCGGACGGATCACCACCCTTGCGAGCGGGTCCGTACGCGGCCATCCGGCCGACTCGTCACCACCGGCCATTCAATCATGGAGCTCGGACGACCGGCACCAGGAGACCGTCGCGCAGGAGCGGGCCGAAGTTCCGGCGTTGGCGGACGACGATGACCGCGGCCATCGCCAGGTAGAGGAGGCCGATGCTGATGCGAGCCTCGGCCGTGGATCGGCTCGAACAGCCGGGAACTTGGTGACGAGCTGCGCGAGCCACACGCCGAGCAGGATGCTCGCCTCCCGCACGCTGATCCGCCGGTTGGCGAGGACAGCGACCGCGAACGCCGACTGGGCGGCCGTCACGAACAGCTCCTCGCGCTGCACGCCGTCGATCGGCAGCCCGTGCAGCGACGCCGACGAGATCGCGAAGACGATCGGCAGCGTGCCGACGAGCAGCGTCCACTGGTTGACCTTCGACGACACGAGCGCGCCGAGTCCGGCGTCGGCATTGAGCCGCCACGCGAACATCCCCGCGATCAACAGCTCCGGCGCCTCCGACGCGAGCGGCGCGACCAACGAGATCAACACGAAGTCGTCGATCGCGAACTTGCGGCCGGTGTCGACGAGCGACTCCGCGAACGGTTCCGCGCACACGAGGATCGTGACGATGGCCGCGCCGAACAACAGCGCGACGACGGTACGCCGGCGCGCAGTCGGCATCGTCCCGATCACGAGCGCGGGCCCGACGAGATGCGGTTCCTCCGCCGGCGCACGCGCGACGCGCACCATGTAGACGACGAAGATCGTGACGAGGATGACGGCGTCGAAGATCGTCAGCGTGCGGTGCAGCGGCAGCGTGAGGCCGTACACCGTCGCGATCATCAGGAACGCGATCTCGACGCTGTGGCTGCGCTCGAGCTCGACCTCGCTCGTCTCGGGAACCGCGCGCACGTTGCGCAGCTCGACGACCCCGCCGCGACTTCCGGATGCGGTACGCGCCGACGAGCACGACCAGCGACCAGCCCGCGCCGATGAGGAGCTGGTTGCCGCCGGTCATGTTGGCGAGCGCGTCGGGCGCGAACTCCGCCGGGTTCTTGCCCGCTTTCCACGTGAAGACGAAGTCGACCGCGTACTCCGGCAGCACGGCCACCAACGCCAGCAGCGCGAGCGCGAGCCCGGCGGAGATGTCGACCTGCGAGGCCTCCGCCGCCCAGGCGAGCATGAACGCGGCGCCGACGACGGCAAACCCGAAGGTGACCGCGGCCGTGACCGGCTCGGGGTGGAAGCCGCCGAGGTGGAGCAAGACGCCGGGGGCGGCGGCCAGGGCGGCCAGCGTGAAGGCGGTCCCCGGGCGCCGGACGGAGGCGCTTCGGGGCGTCGGCCATCCCCGGCATCGTAAGGGTCGGGGAACATCCCGCCCGGACGGCTCAACTCGCCCGTCGCCGGGAGCCGATTGTGGGGGAGTCGCGGCGGAGTAGAGCCGACGAAAGGTTAGGGAAATGAGCGCGTTGACCTGGCGGGACCGAGGACGGTGCAAGGGCGCAGACCCGACCGTCTTCTATCCCGAGGACGACGAGGATCCCGGCGAGGACGCCAAGGAGATCTGCGAGACCTGCATCGTGCGCGAGGCCTGCCTCGAGTACGCGATCGCGAGCCCGGGAGAAGCTCGGCGTCTGGGGCGGGTACACCGCCCGCGAACGCCGCCGTCTCGTTCGCCAGCGCCGCCGCGCGTCCTGACCCTGCACCTGCGCCCCGGTGGGGCGGATCAGGTGACGGTGACCGCGATCGACAGCACGCCTTCGATCTCCAACGTGTACGTGACCGGGCGCGACGCCCCGCCGCGTCGATCGTGTAGGTCGCGCTCGCCGACGGCCGTGCGCGGCGATCAGCTGCACGATCGGCGTGCACATCTCGCCGTGGTCGAGGCGGGGTGTGCACGAGAGCGTGATGCGGAAGGGCGACGTTCGCGCGCCGTCGGGTTGTGCGCCGTCACCGACAGGGTCGCGGTCGAGCCCGCCGCGAGCACGAGCGACGCGGGCGCGGTCCAGGTGAGGACCTCCGGGCCGAGCGGGGGCGGCGGGGGCGGCAGGCTCGCGCTGATCGCGGGACCGAGGTGGATGATCGGCGCCGCGGTCGGTGCCGGGGCCGGCGGCAGAACGGGCGCGGGAACGGTCGTGGGCGCGGGACCGGAGGCGGGTGGCGTGAAGGCGAGCTGGACCGGGTCCGTCGGCGGCGGACGGTCGACGGTCGCCGCCGCGGACGTGGTGGTCGGGGCCCGGGATGACGACGTGGTCGTGGGCCGGGCCGGCGCCGAGGTCGTGCCCACCGGCCGCTGGGCGACGACGGGCAGGCTGTCGGGCGAGGGGATCCCGTCACCGGCGGTCGAGACCGAGCGCCGGGCCACGACTGCGGCGCCCACGCCGGCGCCGAGCAGCGCGACGAGCGCGCCGACGACCACCAGCGTGCGGCGTCGGGCCGTCCGGGGCGAAGGGGTGGGAGCGGTCACTGAGCGGAGCGTGGGCCCCGCCCGTCACCTCACCGTGACCGCGACCGACAGCACGCCTTCGATGCGTAGGGCGTAGTGCCCGGGAGCGATGCCGTGCCCGTCGATCGTGTACTGCGCCCCGACCGACGTGCCGCTCGGCACGACTTGCACGACCGCGGGACAGATCTCACCGTGGTCGAGGCGCGGCGTGCACGACAACGGGTGCGGCAGCGTCACCGTGCCGTCGGTGTGGTTGTGCGCGGCGACCGCCAGCACCGCGGACTTCCCGGCGAGGATCGTCATCGACGTCGGCGCGGTCCAGGTGAGTGCGGACACGCCGTACTGCCTGGGTGGCGCGGCGGTCGTGGGCGGGGGCGACGTCGGTGGCGGGACAACCGCAGCCGGGCTTCCGGCGGTCGTGGGCGTCGTCGCGGGCACCGTCGTCGCGGCTGCGGTCGGTGGCGTCGTCGGTGGCGTCGTCGGTGGCGTCGTCGGCCGGGTCGTCGGCGCGGCGGGCACCGTCGCCGGCGTGGTCGCGACGACCGCGGGCGCCGTCACGAGCGGCGACGGCGAAGTCGTGCGCACCTGGTCCGCGTGATCGCCCCGCGCCGCCGGCACGAGCACGACCGCGACCAGACCTCCGACCGCGAGCAGGACCACGGTCGCCACGCCCGCGATCAGGCCCCGCCGACCCGGCCGGCGGGGACTCGCGTCGGGCAGGACGACGATGTCGTCGCCGTCGGCGGGTTCGACGCGCGACGTCTCGAGCGTGCTGCCGTCGCGCTCGTCCGTGGTCGACACTGATCCTCCCACCGCCCGCCCGGGCATGGTCGCGCATCCGCGGTCGGTAGGATCCACCTCCGATGTCGTTCGATCTGGCCCCCGAGTACGTCGAGCTCCAGGCGTCGGTGCGCAAGCTGGCGCAGGACAAGATCGCACCCCGGGCCCGCCAGATCGACACCGACGCGACCTACCCGCAGGACGTCTTCGAGGTCTTCCGCGACGCCGGGCTGCTCGGCCTCGTGATCCCCGAGGAGTACGGCGGCGGCGGGGCCGGCATCCTCGGCCTCACGATCGCCATCGAAGAGGTCGCCAAGTACTCGAACACCGCGGCGCTGATGCTGCTGCTGCACGCGCCTGCCGACCGGTCCCGGTGCTCATCGCGGGCAGCGAGGAGCAAAAGCAGCAGTACATCCGGCCGGTCGCCACCGGCGAGCTGCGCGCCGGGTTCGGGCTCTCGGAGCCCCAGGCCGGCAGCGACGTGGTCGGCATGCGCACCAAGGCCGTGCGCGACGGCGACGACTGGGTGCTCAACGGCACCAAGTGCTGGATGTCGGGCGTCGTGCAGGCCGACTGGTACTGCGTGTTCGCCAAGACCGGTCCCGCCGATTCCCGCAAGCACGACGACATCTCCTGCTTCATCGTCGACCGCTCGGCGCCGGGCGTGTCGGTCGGGCGCACCGACGACAAGATGGGTGTGCGCGGCGTCGACACCGGCGAGCTCATCCTCGACGACGTGCGCGTCCCCGCCGCGAACGTGGTCGGCGAGGTCGGCGGGTTCCGGCTCGCGATGCTCGGGCTCAACTCGATGCGGCCGATCGTCGCGGCGCGTGGGATCGGCCTCGCCGAGGGCGCGCTCATGTACGCGGTCGAGTACGTGAAGCAGCGCGCCGCGTTCGGGCGCACGATCGCCGACATGCAGGGCATGCAGTGGAAGATCGCCGAGCTCGCCACCGAGATCGAGGCCGCGCGGCTTCTCACGTACCGAGCTGCGATGATGGCCGACGAGGGCAAGTACACGAAGGAGTACGTGCCCTTCTTGTCGATGGCGAAGTACTACGCGAGCGAGGTCGCGGTGAAGGTCTCGGGCGAGGCGCTGCAGATGCTCGGCGCGGCGGGCTACATGAAGGATCACCTGACCGAGCTCTACTACCGTGACGCGCGCCAGCTCACGATCGTCGAAGGAACCTCGCAGGTGCAGCTCGGGCTCATCGCGCGGGGTGTGCTCGACCACGACCTCTGGTGGGACTGAGTGCCCGATGAATCCGGCCGCGATGCTCGCATGAACGAGGTCCTGACGCCGATCCTGGCGCGCATCACCCGCGGCACCGAGCTGCTGCCCGAGGAGATCGACGCCGCGCTCGTCGAGATCCTCGAAGGGCGGGTCGCCGACGTGCAGGCCGCGGGGTTCATCGTCGGGCTGCGCACGAAGGGCGAGTCGGTCGAGGAGCTCGCCGCGCTCGTGCGCACGATGCACCGCTACGCCGAGCACGTCGACGTCGCCGCCGGCGCGATCGACACGTGCGGCACCGGCGGCGACCGATCGGGCACGATCAACGTGTCGACGATGGCCGCGCTCATCGCCGCGGGCGCGGGCGCGCGTGTCGTCAAGCACGGCAACCGGGCGCAGTCGTCGAAGTGCGGTTCCGCCGACGTGCTCGAAGCGCTGGGTGTCGCGATCGAGCTCGGACCCGATGGCGTGTCGCGCTGCGTCGCCGAGGCGGGCATCGGCTTCTGCCTCGCGCCGCGCTACCACCCGGCGATGCGTTTCCTCGGGCCCGCGCGCAAGGAGCTCGGCGTCCCGACCACGTTCAACTTCCTCGGGCCGCTCGCGAACCCGGCCCACGTGAAGCGCCAGGCGGTCGGCGTCAGCGACGAGACGATGGCGACGCGCATGCTCGGCGCGCTGCGGCTTGCTCGGCACCGAGCAGGCGATGGTGTTCCACGGCGACGACGGGCTCGACGAGCTCACGACGTCGACCACGAGCACGGTCCACGAGCTCGTCGACGGCGAGGTGCGCACGTTCACGCTCGACCCGCTCGACCTCGGCATCCCGCGCGCGTCGGCCGACACGCTCGCCGGAGGCGACGCGACCGCGAACGCCGAGCGCGATCCGGGCCGTGCTCGCGGGCGAGAAGGGATCGCACCGCGACATCGCGGTGCTCAACGCGCGCGGCCGCGCTCGTGGTGGCCGGGCTCGCGCCCGACCTCGCCGCCGGCACCGAGGTCGCGGCCGCGGCGATCGACGACGGCCGCGCCGAGCGCGCGCTCGAGACGCTCGTGCGCGTGAGCACGCGAGGCCGCGACCGCCGAGAAGGGCGACGGCTGAGCATGGCGCCCGTCCTGCAGTGCCCCGACTGCGGCGACGAAGCACCCGCTCGCGCAGGTCCCGAGCCACGGGCGCGTTCCCGTGCCAGGGATGCGGGCGCGTGCTGAAGGTGCCCGAGGTCGTCGGTCAGCGCGCCGCCGCGCCGCGGCGCCGACCCGGCGACGCCCGAACCCGGTCGCCGCCCCGTCCCGTCCCGGTGCCGGTGGCGAGCGCGGTGGCCGAACCCGTCGCTCACAGCGCGACACCGATCCGCACGCCGACCCGAGCCGCGCACCGGGGTCGACGAGCAGGCGCTCGGCGCGCTCTCGCCGCAAGCCGGGTCGGCGGCCCGCCCGCCCGGCTCGGCTCCGGTGCCGTGGTGGATGCGACTCCTGCTGTGGATCGTCGCGGTGCCACTGTCGTTCCTGCTCGTGTTCCTCGTCGCGCGGGCGTTCGGCGTGTTCACCACGAACCAGCTCTCCGACGTCTTCCTCGCCAACAACACCGGGCGGTTCTGGCCCGTCGCGCGCCTGCTGCCGTTCGTCGCGTTGGTGACCGCGGCGCTCGTGCAGGGCGGCGTCTACCTGCTCGCGCGCTTGCGGGGCGCGGCGGCAGCCGAGCCGCGCGGCGACGATCGTACGCCGTCGAGCCGGGCACCGGTCACGGGCGCCGCTGAAGGCCGGGTCGCGAGCGGCGCTCATCGGCGCCGGGCGGGAGCGCGGGCCGGGGCAGCTCGGCGAGGAACGTCTCGACCGAGTCGGCCGCGAGCGGGCGGGCGAACATGAAGCCCTGACCGCTGTCGCACTGCTCCTGCTGCAGCTGGCAGAACTGCTCGTGCTGTTCGATGCCCTCGGCGAGCGTCTTCAGGCCGAGCTGCTTGCCGAGTTGCACGAGCGTGCGGATCAGCGCGCTCGACTCGGCCGAGTCGCTGATCGCGCTCACGAACGACCGGTCGATCTTCAAGATGTCGACGGGGAACTGCCGCAGGTAGGCGAGCGACGAGTAGCCGGTCCCGAAGTCGTCGATCGCGACGCCGACGCCGAGCTCCTTGATCGCGCGTGCAGCTGGCGCGCGGTGGCGATCGCGTCGTACATGATCGCGGTCTCGGTGAGCTCGATGACCAGCGCCGACGGCGGCAGCCCGGTCGCGTCGAGCGCGCCGCGCAGGTCGCGCGACGAGGTGGTCGCCGTCGAGCTGGCGGGCGGAGACGTTGACCGACACGTACATGCCGCGTTCGCGCGAGCCGCCACTCCTGCGCCTGGCGGGCCGCTTCGTCGATGACCCAGCGCCCGACGTCGACGATCAGCTTCGTCTCTTCGAGCAGCGGGATGAACGCGTCGGGCTGCACGATCCCGCGCACCGGGTGGTTCCACCGCAGCAGCGCCTCGACCCCGAGCACGCTGCCCGTCTCGAGGTCGAAGATCGGCTGGTACACGAGGTAGTACTCGTTGCGTTCGATCGCGCGCCGCGCAGGTCGAGCTCGAGCGTGAGCCGGTCCTCGACCGCGGCCTGCATCTCGCGCTGGAAGGTGACGTAGCGATCGCGGCCCGCCGGCCTTCGCCTCGTACAGCGCGATGTCGGCGTCGCGCAGCAGGTCGGTCGCGGAGATGCGGTTGCCGCGCGCGATGCCGATGCTCGCGGTGATGCGCACGGTCGGGCGCGCGACGTCGTCGATCTCGAACGGCTCGCGCAGCACCTCGAGCAGGCGCTCGGCGACGAACTCGGGGCTGCCCGTGGGCGTGTCGCCCTCGACGAGCACGACGAACTCGTCGCCGCCGAGGCGGGCGATCGTGTCGCCCTCGCGCAGCGTCGCGAGCAGGCGGGACGCGACCGCCTTGAGCAGCTGGTCGCCGGCCTCGTGCCCGAGCGTGTCGTTCACCTGCTTGAAGCCGTCGAGATCGAGGAACAGCACCGCGGTCTCGGCGCCGCTGCGCCGGGCGCGGGCCTGCATCTGCTCGACGCGGTCGAGGATGAGCGTGCGGTTCGGCAGACCGGTGAGCGAGTCGTGCAGCGCCTGGTGGCGCATGCTCTCGAGCAGGCGGGCGTTGCGGATCGCGATCGTCGCCTGGCTCGCGACACCGCGCAGGCGGCTCGCGAGCTCGGGGTCGTCGATCATGCGGTCGGGCCGGTCGACGACGTCGCCGACGACGAGCCCGACGCGCTCGTCGTTCACGAAGATCGGGATGGTCGCAACCGCGGCCGCGCCGAGCTCGCTCATGAGCAGCGGCAGCACGTTCAGGTGCGCGGCGCTCTCGCGGTCCCAGACCGTGACCGCGGTGTCGCCGGCGCGCGGCGCGGGGACCGGCACCTCCATCGACCGCAGCCGGACGTCGTCGTTCGGTCGAGTAGCCGCAGGTCGCGATCACCCGCCCGAACGGTGCGCCCGGTCTTCGAACAATGCGAACGCGGCGCGGTCGCAGCCGATGACGGCGGGCAGCGCGTCGACGATGTTGGCGGCCATGTCGTCGGTGGTGGCGAGCTGCGCGAGCGAGTTCGACAGGTCGAGCAGCGCGCGGGCGGTCCGGGCCTGGCGGCGGGCGTCGTCGAGCGCGGCGGCGGAGTCGAGCGCGGCGGCCGCGAGGCGGGCGTAGGCCTCGAGCACGACGCGTTCCTGCGGGAAGAACGCGCCGTCGGGGTTGATCGCGGCGAGCCGGCCGTAACGGCGCTGGCTCGAGAGCACGTCGACGACGATGCGGTGCTCGTCGTCGACGTGGCTCGGCGGTCGAGGAGCTCGGACGCGAGCTGCGTCGGCCTGGGCGTCGTCGACGCCCGTCGCGTACACGTGCTTCGGCGCCGACGGGCAGCGCTTCCAGGGCCAGCACGAAGATCGGCGCGTGCATCGCGTGCGCGGCCGACGTGACGATCCTGGTCGAGCACGCGTTCGAGGTCGTCGTCGGAGACGAGGTCGCTGACGGTCTGGTGCAGCGACTCGAGCCGGGCGGTGAGGATCTCGATGCGCGACTCGAGGAACTCGGTGACCGCGCCGGGCTCGTCCGGGAACCAGCGGATGCGGTACTCGCACGCGGGCGCGCCGTCGCACGCGCACGCGATGTGCTCGATCTCGGGCCGCATACCGAACAGCCTGCGGGATGTTCGCGTAGAGGCCGGCCGCCCACAGGCAGTAGCTCGGGGAAGGGCGCGAACGCCGTCGACGAACCGTTCCTCGACGATCCACTCGGACGGGCCGACCGCGTGGCCCGCGAGCGCGATGACCGGCGCGAGGCTCGCGCCACCCGACTCGGAGATCATCTCGAGCAGCGCCTCGGGCGAGCCGAGCGACTGCAGCATGTTGGTCATCTCGGGCATCGTCGGATCGGAGAGGCCGCTGCTCGCGGCGCTCGCGCGAGCGACGTCGGCGTCCGAACGCTCGCTTCGGTGACCTCGAGCAGGCGCCGGAACTGGTCGTACGAGCTCCACGTCGCGAGGTCGAACAGCTCGTCGGCGCTGCGGACCTCACCCGGCGTCGCGGAGGACGCCTCGATCTCGTCGGGTGTCGTGCGGGCGCGCAGGAACCGGACGAGCATCCACGTGTACATGCCCGAGAATTGGCGACCTGCCTCGGCCCCGCTGTCCGACTGCATACCGGAGAGTCGTCCTGTCGGGGGCCACCCTTGAGCGGGTCACCGGACGAAAACCCGCACATCCACGCGGGGCAGTTGTGAGGCCAGTTCTCCGGTGACGTGGGCCACCCGCACGGTGTCGGCGTGGCGCGCGATCCAGCGGTCGACGACCAGGATCTCGGCGATGTCGTCGACCGGCCGCCCGTCGCCCGCCGTCCCGTCGAGGGTCTCGTCGTCGGGCCAGCGCACCCGGCCCCGCCGGATCTCGACCCGCCGCCCGTCGCACTCGACGACCAGCCGCTCGATGCCCCGCCACATCGCGACCGTGCGCCGGCGCTCGATCGCCCGGGCGAGCGCCGAGAGCCGGTCACGCGTGGCGGCGGCCTCCTCGAATCGTTCGTCGTCGGCGAGGCGGTGCATCCGCGCCTCGAGGGGTTCGAGCGCGATCTCCGGTTCCGCGGTCGAGCGCCCGGCGGACCGTCGCGACGAGCTCGGCATAGGTTTCCTCGTCGACATGGCCGCGGCACGGGCACGCGGCCACGCCGAGTTGGGCGGGGACGCACGGCGGCCCCGCGTCGATGGGCGCCCGCCGCCCGATGCGGGTCGCGCAACGGCGCAGCGGAACGGCCGACTCGATCGCCTCCCGCACGAGATGCGCGGTCGCGGTGGAATGGAAGGGCCCGAGCGCGGTGGTCTCCGCCGGTGGCGTGCGGGTGACGGTCAGCCGCGGGAACCGCTCGTTCGGTCAGCTTCAGGTACGCGGTCGTGCGCCTCGACTTGCCCTGCCGGTTGAAGCGCGGTTGGAGACGCTGGATGAGGCGCAGCTCGCGGATCTCGGCCTCGAACGCGGTCGCGCACACGCGGTGGTCGATCGTGGTGAGCTCGCGCAGGAGCTGCGGGACCTTCCGGCGGTCGTCGGCGGCGAAATACGACCGCACGCGGGCCCGCAGGTTCGTGGCCTTGCCGACGTAGAGCACCCGACCGTCGCGATCGCGGAAGATGTAGACGCCGGGGAGGCGGGGGAGTCGAGCGGTGAGCGCGAGCTTCGCGGCCGACGGGTGGGCGCGCATCGACGGGAGCGCGAGCAGGTCGTCGAGCCCGAGCACGCCGTAGCTCGCGGCGCGTTCGAGCAGCGCGTGCAGGACCTCCGCGGTCGCGGCCGCGTCGGCGTAGGCGCGGTGGTTCGGCTCGACGCTCGTGCGGAAGTGGCGGGCGAGCGTGCCGAGCCGCAGGTTCGGGATCTCGTCGCGCACCAGCCGGCGCGCGAGCGCGAGCGTGTCGACGCGCCGGTTCGACAGCTTCGGGTAACCGTGCGCGACGAGCGCGGCGTCGAGGAACGCGCAGTCGAAGCGGATGTTGTGGCCGACGATGACCGCGTCGCCCGCGAACTCGAGCAGCGGCGGCAGGATCTCGGAGATGCGCGGCGCGGGCAGCACCATCGCTTCGGTGATACCGGTCAGCACCGTGATCATCGGCGGGATCGGGATGCCGGGGTTGACGAGCGTCTCCATGCGGCCGAGCAGCTCGCCGCCGCGGAGCTTCAGCGCGCCGATCTCGGTGATCGCGTCGGTGTTGGGCGAGCCGCCCGTGGTCTCGAGGTCGAGCACGACGAACGTGGTCTCCGACAGGGGCGTGCCGAGGTCGGCGAGCGACTGCTGCCGCGGCGTTGCCGGCGCCGCCGGCGCGGTCGGCTCGAAGCCGGGCAGCACCCCCACGACTTGGGCGGTGAGTTGGGCGGTGAGTTGGGCGGTGAGCGGGGAAGTGGGCGCCACGGAACGGAAAGGGTAACCGAACAGGCGTTCGCACGCACACATGTTCGACATCGGGCGGGTGTCGCTAGGCTCCGCCGCCGTGAGCGCCACTCGCTATCGCTGCAACGCCTGCGGGAACGTCACCCGTTTCGACGTGCTGGCCACCCGCCGCACCCGGGCGTTCCATCACTACACGATCGGTGGCGAGCTCGAGATCGAGGACGAAGAGGTGCTCGAGGAGCGGGTGGAGCAGGTGACCTGCCGCTGGTGCAGCGCATCCGGCGACAAGGTCGAGGTGCTCCCGGCGTAGTTGTCTCACCGGCCGGTCATGCTCTGACGCATGAACCTGCGCACGATCGACTGCGACGACTGCACCATGGCCGGCACCACCGCGTGCGACGACTGTGTCGTCACCTTCATCCTCCGGCGCGAACCCGGTGAAGCGCTGGTGATCGACGCCGAAGAGGAGCGCGCCCTGCGTTCGCTCCAAGGCGGCGGCCTCGTCCCCGAGCTCCGCCACCACCCCCGCCGCGTCGGCTGACGGCAGGCGACCGCGGCTCGTCGATCCCTAGGGTTGCGCCCATGCGATCGACTCCGGTCGACCGTCCACATGCGCGGCCTCCGCCCGAAAAGATCTGGGATCTGGTGAGCGACGTGACCAAGATCGGCCGGTACAGCCCGGAGACGTTCGAGGCCGAGTGGCTCGACGGGGCGACGGGACCGGCGGTCGGCGCCAAGTTCCGCGGGCACGTGAAGCGCAACGGGAAGGGCCCGATCTACTGGACCACGTGCGTCGTGTCGGCGTGCGATCCCGGCCGGGAGTTCGCGTTCGGCGTCGGCGCGTCCGACAAGCCGCTGAACATCTGGCGCTACGTGCTCGAGCCGTCGGGCGACGGAACCGACGTGACCGAGTCGTTCGATCTCGCGAAGACGCTGCCGCTGCGCCTGTACTGGACGCTCTTCGGGTGGAGCCGCGGCAAGACCAACCGCAACGGCATGCGCACCACGCTCGAACGCATCAAGGCCGAGGTCGAGTGACCGTCGAGATCGTGTTGTTCGATCTCGGTGGCGTGCTCATCGATTTCGGCGGGCGTCGGCCCGATGAAGGAGTTGTCCGGGCATCGAGACCGACGACGAGATGTGGCGAGCGCTGGCTCACGTGCCGGTGGGTCCGCGAGCTTCGAACGAGGCGAGTGCACCGCCGACGAGTTCGCGGCGGGTATCGTCGACGACTGGGAGCTCCCGATCTCGCCGCAGGTGTTCCTCGACATCGTTCCGGAGACTGGCCCGGCTCGGACCGTTCCCGGGCGCCGAGGAGCTCGTCGCCAGCCGTGCGCGGCCAACGATGCCGACCGGATGTCTCAGCAACACCAACGCAGCTGCACTGGAAAACCACTTCGGGCACGTGGCCGATCCTCGACGGGTTCGACTACCGCTTCTTGTCGTACGAGCTGGGCATCGTGAAGCCCGATCGAGAGCTGTTCGACCGCGTCGCTGAGTCGCTACCCGTTCCCGCGGGCCGCGTGCTGTTCCTCGACGACAACATCCTCAACGTCGAAGGCGCGGTCGCGGCCGGCTTCGGTGCCCGCCACGTCAAAGGCGTCGACGAAGCCCGCGCCGCCCTCGTCGACGCGGGCGTTCTCGACTAGCAACTGGTAGCTACTTGTCGAGGTTGGCCTTGGCGAACTTGGCGAGGTCGGCGGCGCCGACACCGGTCGCCTTGATGCCCCGGGCCACGATGCTCGTGTCCCAGCCTTCGGCCTGGCGGCGCAGCGCACCGACCGTGCAGTTCTCCCGGTCGCCGAGGACCGAGAACGGGTCGTAGCTGTAGAGGTTCATCGCGTTGGCGTGCGAGATCTTGTCGATGTCGGCGTCGTCGCAGTGCGCGGCCTGCATCTGCTTCATGAACTGCTCGGGCGACTGCGGCCACGTGGAGTCGGAGTGCGGGTAGTCGCACTCCCAGCAGATCTTGTCGATGTTCATCTTGTGCCGCATCTCGATCCCGACCGGGTCGTCGATCCAGCAGCAGATGACCTGCTCGTCGAAGACCTGGCTCGGCATGCGCCCGCCCATGTCCTGCCCGGTCCAGTACCGGTGGCGGTCGTACGTGTAGTCGATGCGCTCGCGGAAGTAGGGGATCCAGCCGATGCCGCCCTCGCTCAGCGCGTACTTCATCTTCGGGAACTTCTGCGCGGCCGACGACCAGACGAAGTCGGCGGCGGCCTGCACGATGTTGATCGGCGAGAGCGTGATGAGCACGCTCATGGGCGCGTCGTCGGCGGTGATCACCATCTTCGACGACGAGCCGATGTGCACGTTCACCACGGTGTCGACCTCTTCGCATGTGGCGAAGAACTTGTCCCAGTGGCCGGAGTGGATGCTCGGGTAGCCGAGGTGCACCGGGTTCTCCGAGAAGGTCACCGCGTGGCAGCCCTTGTCGGCGACGCGACGGACTTCGGCGGCCATCTTGTCGACGTCCCACATCATCGGCAGCGCGAGCGGGATGAACCGACCGGGGTACGCGCCGCACCAGCTTTCGATGTGCCAGTCGTTGTACGCCTGCACCAGCGCGACGGCCAGCGGCTCGTCCTTCTGCGCGGCGCGCGCGAACAGCTGGCCGCAGAACTGCGGGAAGCTCGGAAAGCACATCGAGCCGAGCAGGCCGTTGGCGTTCATGTCCTTGATGCGGTCGTGGATGTCGTAGCAACCGGTCCGCATGTCGTCGAACGACTGCGGGTCCATCGCGTACTCCTCGGGCGGACGGCCCGCGACCGCGTTCAGCCCGATGTTCGGCAGTTCCTGACCCTGGAACTGCCACACGTCGATCCCGCTGTCCTTGCGGACGAGCTTGGGCGCGACGTCGGCGTACTTGGCGGGCAGCCGCCCCTCGAAGAGATCCGGCGGTTCGACGACGTGATCGTCGACACTGACCAGGACAAGGTCTTCGAGCTGCATGAGGCTCCCCTTCGGAAACGAACCTGACGTCGGCGTCAGTGTACGACCGCGCGCCCCCGCCCGTCACGCCTGGACGGCGTGGGCTTTCAGGGCCTCCAACGAGCACCACTCGGTCGCGCCCGCGTGCGTCGCTTCGAGGTGGACCTTCGGCGCGGCGCCCGCCTCGAACGCCTCCTGCCAGCGGGGTGCGCACAGGCACCACCGGTCGCCGGCCGAAAGGCCCGGGAACCCGTATTCCGGGACGGGCGTGACGAGGTCGTTTCCCCGGGCGACCGAGAATGCGAGGAACTCGTCGGTCATCTCCGCGCACACGAGGTGGACGCCGACGTCGCCGCCGTGCGAGTCGCAGCAGCCGTCGCGGACGAAGCCGGTGAGAGGCTCGAAGCTGCAAGGCTCGAGCTCGGTGCCGAGGACGTTGCGCGGCATGGTCGCTCCTCAGTCCCAGACGACGGGCAGAGCCGCCGGCGCCCGGAAGATCGCACCGGAGATGCTCGAGGGCGCGGCGTCGGGGTCGAAGCGCAGGCCGGGCAGGCGATCGAGGAGCTGCGAGATCACGACGCGTGTCTCCATGCGCGCGAGGTGCAGACCGAGGCACATGTGCGGGCCCCACGCGAACGCGAGGTGTTGGCGGGGCGGCCGGAAGATGTCGAACTCCTCGGGCGCTCCCACACCTTCTCGTCGTGGTTGGCCGAGCCGATGTTGACCGCCACGAACGAGCCGGCGCGGACGAGCGTCCCCGCGACCTCGACGTCGCGCGGTCGCCGTGCGCAGGATGCCGATGAGCGGCGCTTCCCAACGCAGGCCCTCTTCGATCGCCTGGGGCAGCAGCGCGCGATCCGCCCGCAACGCGTCGAGCTGATCGGGGTTCGAGAGGAGCCCGAAGAGCAGGTTCGACGACGAGCGGTACGTCGTCTCCGCGCCGGCCGGGCAGTAGCAGGCGCAGGAACGAGCAGATCTCCTCGTCGGTCAGGCGCACGCCCTCGAGCTCGGCGTGCGTGAGCACCGAGATGACGTCGTCGGAAGGATGTAGCCGGCGCTCGGCGATGATCGCGCAGAAGTATTCGAACAACGCCCGGGACGCGCGTTCCGCGCGCTCGGATCGAAGCCCGCACTGATGACCTCGACCGCGCGCCGGTGGAACATCGGGAGGTCTGCACGGGCGAAGCCGAGCAACCGCGCGATCACGACGACCGGGAACGGGAACGTGACCTCGCGCACGAGATCGGCGCGCTTCCCGGGCCGGTCGACGAACGCGTCGATGTGCTCGTTCACGACGTCGCGCACGAGCTCGCGTTCCCACGTCTCCATCGCCTTGCGGCTGAACGCCTGTTGCACGAGCCCGCGGTAGAGGTGGTGCTCGGGCTCGTCCATCTCGAGGATCGAGTGGCCGAGGACCTTGCCCATGACGTCGGCGTAGGCCTGCGAGGAGAACGACTCGCCGTCCTTCAACACCTGTTGCACGGCTTCGAAGCTGTACGCGGTGAACACGCCGCCGCTGCGGTCGATCTCGATGAAGTCGATGTCGGAACCCTCGGGGACGATGACCGCGTCGTCGTCGCCCTCCCGCTTCATCGGGTGCTCGGGCCGCACCATGGCGAAGAGGGGGTACGGGTTGTCGACGATGCCCATCCCGGAGCTCTGATTGAAGCTCTCGAACGGGTCGTAGCCGTCGTCACCGGAGCCGTCGTCGGTCGCGAGCACATGCGGCGTCGGCCATGCGCGGAACCGTACTACTGACTACTGTCCCGCCGATGCAGCACTTCGCCGAGAACCAAGTGTGGTTGGGCCTGCTCGCTCCTGCGGGTCGCAGTGGGCGCCACGATGATTGCCCACGGCTACAACCACATCTACCGGGGCGGGAAGATCAAGGGCACCGCCGGGTGGTTCGGGAGCCTCGGCATGAAGCCGGGCATCTTCCACGCCTGGCTCGCCAGCATCACCGAGCTCGCGGCGGGCGCCGCGCTCGTCGTCGGCCTGCTCACGCCGCTGGCGGCCGGGGCGCTCATCGGCACGCTGGTGGTCGCGTTCATCACGAATCACCGCAAGGCCGGGTTCTTCGTCTTCCGCCGCCCGACGGAGGGCTGGGAGTACATCATGAACCTGGTTGCGGCGCTCTTCGCGATCGCGTGCGTCGGCCCCGGGCGCTGGTCGCTCGACAACGCGATCGGCTTCTGGCCGCACGGTTGGTGGAGCTTCGTGATCGCGTTCGTGATCGGGATCGGCGGCGCCACGGCGACGCTCGTCACCTTCTGGCGCCCGCCCGCCCCGAAGCCCGCCGAGGGCTGAGCAGGTTCAGGCGCGAGCTGCGCGGAGCTGCTCGACGAGCAGCGGGAGCACCTCGCGCCAGTCGCCGACGATGCCGATGTCGGCGACGTCGAAGATCGGTGCGGTCGCGTCGTTGTTGATCGCGAGCACGGTGCCCGCGGCGCGCAAGCCGACGGTGTGGTTGAACTTCCCGCTCGCACCGACACTGACGAACAGCCGGGGCGCGATCGAGCGACCCGTGATACCGACCTGGCGCGAGCGCGGGAGCCAACCGTTGTCGGTGACCTTGCGCGTCGCGCCGAGCTGCGCGTCGAGCAACGTGCGCAACGGCTCGAGCTCGTCGTACGCGTCGGGCGCGACGCCCTTGCCGACGCCGATCACCGTGTGCGCCTCGGCGAGTACGTCGAGATCGTCGTCGCGCGTGCGGGCGAGGACGCGGACGCGGACCTTCGGCGACATCGTGAACGTCAACGAGTTTCCGGCGTCCGCACTCATCGCGCGGGGCGCGCGGGCTCGAGCGTGGGCAGCACGCCGGCTCGGACCGTCGCCATCTGGACATCGGACGAGCAGTGGATCGCGGCGACGAGTTGCCCACCGAACGCCGGCTTCCAAGCGACGAGGCGGCCGTCGACGTTCTCGAGCTCGACCGCGTCGCCGGTCAGACCCGCGCCCAGCCGAGCCGCGACACGCGACGCGACCTCACGGCCCCAGGCCGTCGATCCGGTGAGCACGGCCCACGGCCTCGCCGCGTAGGACCGGTCGACGACGGCGGCCGCGATCTCCTCTTCGATGTTCTCGCCCGTGTGGTGCGCGACGAAGTCGGCGCCCCACGAGCTCAAGCGGGCGGAATCGACGGGTTCGACGCTCGTCATCGCCATCACGTTCCCGGTGAGCGTGGCCGCCGCCCCGAGGAGCTCGCGCGTGTCGTGGAGGCGGTCGGGCTCGACGACGACCAGCACGAGCGGCGCTCCGGGACGGTGGTCCGGGACCGTGGCGGTGCGCGCCGAATCGACACCGTCGCGGAAGGCGCCACGTTCGTGCAGCCGGCGAACTGCGTCGTGGACCTGCTCCGCGACGGGCGCGTCGAACCGGTGGTGCCGGGCCCGGGTCACGGCCATGACCTTCACGTCGCCGACCGATGTAGGTGACGCGGCCTGACCCCACGGCCCCGGGCCGAGATCGGCGGCGGTCAGGCGGCGGATGTACTTCGCCGGGACGGCGGCGCGGCCGTCGGGATCCACCTTGCAGGGGTCGATCAACCGCTCCGCACACGAGACGATCGCGGGGAGGCGAACCTCGGCCTGCAGCCAACCGTCGTCGTGTTCGCAGCGGGCCGACACGACGTCGCCGTCGATCGCGAGGTGGCGCACGCCGGTGAGGAAGGCGAGATCGCAGAGCTCGGCGAGCTCGGGCCCGACCTGGCCGGTGTCGGCGTCGACGGAGTTGCGCCCCACGAGCACGAGATCGAACGGACCACCGTTGCTCGCGCGACGTGGTCGAGCGCGGCCGCGAGCGCCTTCGCGGTCGCGAGCGTGTCGGAGCCGGCGAACGCCGGGTCGCTGACGAGCACGCCGTCGATGTCGACGCCGCGTTCGAGTCCCCACGCGATCGCCTCGCGCAACGAGTCGTCGGCTGCGGGCGGTCCGAGCGTGATCACCGTCACGCGCGTGCCGGCGCGTGCGGCCGCGAGCTCGACCGCCTGGCTCACCGCCCGCCGGCAGTACGGGTTGAGCTCGAGCTCGATGCCGTCGCGCCGCAGCCGCCCGTCGGGCCCGAGCTCCATCTCCTCGAACTTGGGTATCTGCTTCACCAGGACGGCGATACGCATCATCCGAGACTAGCTACCAACAGTTGTCGGAGTTCTCCGCACTCTGCGCAGCTTTCGCTGACAACTGTTGGTGGAGTTATCGGGTGGCGAGGGATGCGAGGGCGGCGAGCTGTTCTCGGTAGTGCGCGGGGGAGTGGTGCACGAAGCGCACGTTGAGCCCGGTCGCGCCCATGTCGGTGAAGCGCGCGAGTTGCTCGGCGACGCGCTCGGATTCGGCGACGGGATCGAGCGGGTGCTCGTTCTGCACGACGACGTCGATGGGTGTGTCTCGCTCCGCCCACGCGTCGGTCGCGCGCGCCTTGTCGAGCATCTCCGCGAGCTCCGCGGTGCGCAGCCCGAAGGGCGCCCACCCGTCGCCGATCTCCACCGCCCGGCGCAGCGATCGGTACGTGCGGCCGCCGACCCACATCGGCATGCGCGCCTGCACCGCGCACGGCTCGACGAGGAAACCCTCGAAGTCGTAGTAGTCGCCGTGGTACACGGGCTCCGGCTGCGCAAGGGAGGCTCGCAGCGCGCGCGGATCGCGTCGTCGGCGCGGGCGCCCCGGTCGTCGAAGGGCGCGCCGAGGAGCTCGAACTCCTCCTGTAGCGATCCGACGCCGACGCCGAGGATGACGCGCCCGCCGGTGACGACGTCGAGCGTGCCGTAGCGCTTCGCGATCGCGAGCGGATGGTGGTAGCCGAGCACGAGCACGTGCGCGGCGAACCGGATCGACGTCGTGAGCGCGCCGAGCGCGCCGAAGGTCGCGAGCGGGTCGTAGTAGCGCCCACCGCGCACCTTCGCGACCTCGACCGGCACCGCGACGTGCTCACTGCACGTGCAGTGGTGGTAGCCGAGCCGCTCGGCCTCCTGCACGATGCCGATGATCTCGGGGAACGTCGCCGTCTCCTCCCACTGCGCGTGCGCGCTGGGGAGGAGCGTGAGACCGGGAGTGACGATGCCGAGCTTCACCCGGGGGAAGTTACGCCAGGACGCGGTCGATGGCGGTGACGAGCGCGGGCACGTGCGCGGGCGCCTCGGCGAGACGGTTGGTCTCCGCGAGGTGCACCATCGACTCGAACAGGATGCCGAACACGCCGACGGAGATCGTCGCCGCCTGCGGGCCGACCGCGGCTTCGGCATCCGATCGGGCCAGGTGGGTGCGGATCAGGTCGGCGAGCTCGCGCCGGATACGGCTCCGCAGCGCGTTCACCTCGGGCGACGTCCCGACGCCCTCGAGCAGGATGATGCGGGCCGCGGCCGGGTCGGCGACGAGGCACTCGACGTAGGCGCGCACCCCGACCTCGGTGAGGCTCTCGCCGGGCGACGGCGTGCTCGAGTCGGCTGCGCATCGTGTCGAGCAGCGTGCGCAGGCACGTCTGCAGCGCGCCGTACATGGCGTCCTCGCGGTTGTCGAAGAACGCGTAGAACGCGGTGCGGCTCGTGCGGGCGCTGCGCACGATGTCCTCGACCGAGGTGTGGTGGTAGCCGCGGGCCGCGAATTCGTCGATGGCGGCCCGCACCAGGCGGCGGCGTTGGTCGGCCCGGCGCTCGTCCGCGGACAGGCCGCGGTAACGGCGTCCGCCCGGGGGCCGCTCGTCCGCAACGGTGGGCGACGCGGCCGGCTCGGTCAGCGCCGCGGGCGTTTGGCTCAGCGCTGCAGGCATCGGATCCGGTGTGAGTGCATGCGCAACCACAAGAAAGAGGTTATCGGCCGGTGGGCCTCGCTAACTTTCGGGCATGCCGGAGAAAACCGCGACGTTGGGCGAGGCCGTGGCGCAGCACGTGCACGCGGGCGACGTCATCCACCCCGTCGTCGGGCACACGCGCTGGACGGCGGCGACGCGCGAGGTCGTGCGGCAGTGGTGGGGCCGCGATCCCGGTTTCACGCTCGCCATGCTGTCGCTCTCGAGCCTCGGCGCACTGTTCTTCCGGGGCGGGCTGGTGCGCAAGGTGATCACCGGTTACTCAGGAGACACGTTTCCCAACTTCACCCCCAACCCGTGGTTCGCCGGCGCGTACGAGAGCGGTGAGGTCGAGGTCGAGCACTGGTCGTTCCTCGCGTTCTCGCAGCGGCTGGAAGCGGCGGCGCGCGGCCTCCCGGCGATCGTGACCCGGTCGATCGCGGGCTCGTCGATGGAGGAGAACGACGCCTTCACCCGTGCGGCAACACCGTTCGGCGAGGTCGGGTTGCTCGCACCGCTCGTGCCCGATGTCACACTCATGCACGCCCTCGTCGCCGACCGCGAGGGCAACGTCGTGGTGCACCCGCCGCTCCTCGAAGGTGTCTGGGGCGCGCTCGCGGCCCGGCGGGGCGTGATCGTGACCGTCGAGAAGATCGTCGACGACGTGAAGCCCGTGGTCCGACCTCGTCCGCATCCCCGCGCACCGTGTGCTCGCCGTCGTCGAGTGCCCGATGGGCGCGCATCCCGGCGGGCTGTACGCCGGCGCGGTCCCGGTCGACGGCTACGGCGAGGACTACGACTTCTGGGTCGACGCGCGCGCCGCGACCCGCGCCGGCGAGGCCGAGTACGACGCGTGGATCAAGCACTGGGTGCTCGACGTCGAGTCGCAGGAGCAGTGGGTCGAGCGCCTCGGCCCGCGACGCGGGTCACGGCGCTGCGCGCGAAGGCCGACCCGGAATCGTGGCGCGCCGACGCGGCGGCGTACCCGCCCGATCTCGACGCGCCGGTCAACGGATGGGAACGGGCCGCGGTGTGGGGCGCGCGCCACCTTGCGGCGCGTGTCGCCGCGACCGGCGCCGACGCGGTACTCGCGGGCGCGGGTGTGGCCAACCTGTCGGCGTGGCTCGGCGTGCAGCTCGCGCGCGCCGCGGGCTCCGACGTGAAGCTGACGGCCGAGATCGGCCTCTGGGACTACGACGCGACGCTCGGTGATCCGTTCGTCCTCAACCATCGCAACTTTCCGACGTCGACGATGCTCGCCGACGCGCAGGTCGTGCTCGGCGCGCTGGTCGGCGGGACCGGGCACGACCGCGATCGGCTGCCTCGGTGGGGCGCAGGTCGACCGCTTCGGCAACATCAACTCGACGTGGATCAAGCCGCGCCCGTTCCTCGTGGGCTCGGGCGGCGGCAACGACGTCGCGAGCACCGCGGCGGAGAACGTGATCGTCGCCACGCTCACGGCGCAGCGCACGGTCGCCGACTGCAGCTACATCACGTCGCCCGGAACGCACGTGCAGGCGCTCGTCACCGACGTCGCGTTGTTCGAGAAGCGCGACGGCGTGCTGCAGCTGACCGGGCTCGCGCCCGGCGTCACGTTCGACGAGGTGCGCGAGCTGTGCGGCTGGGAGCTCGAGCCGCCGGCCGGGATGCTTCCGGTGCTCGACCCGCCGACGGCCGACGAGGTCGCGGCTCTGCGGCGCTGGGATCCCCGCGGCTGGTTCCTCCGCGCCCGCTGATTTCACCACCAACAGTTCGGTGTGAAACCGGCCCCGGGAGTCGAAAAGTCACCCAACTGTTGGGTGGGAAACCGGTTCCAGGAGCCGTAAAGTCACCCAACTGTTGGGTGGGAAACCGGTTCCAGGAGCCGAAAAGTCACCCAACTGTTGGTGGGGTTAGCGGGTGACGATGACGCAGGCGGCGTTGGCGCCGCGGCCGACGGTGTGGGCGAGGCCCACGCGGGCGCCCTCGACCTGTCGGGCGCCCGCGTCGCCCCGCACCTGGTGCACGAGCTCGACGACCTGACCGAGCGCGGACGCGCCGAGAGGCTCGCCCTTCGACAACAGGCCGCCGCTCGGGTTCACGACCACGCTCGGCTCGGTGAGGAACTTCGCCTGGTCGCCCGGTGCGCAGAGATCGAGCTCCTGGTACGCGAGGAGCTCGCGGGCCGCGTCGGTGTCCTGGCACTCCACGACGTCGAGATCGTCGGGGCCGATGCCTGCTTCCGCGAACGCGTCGTGCGCGGCCAGCGTCGAGGGCGGCGTGATCTCGGAGTCGTCGACGCCCGACAGCGGCGTGGCTTCGCCCAACACGCTGCCGGGCAGGTGCGAGCGCAGGCGGGCGGATGCGAGTTGGACGCCGCCCTCGCCGCGCTGCAGCACGAGCGCGGCCGCCCCCTCGTTGGGCGAGCACAACATCCAGAGGTGCAGCGGTTCGCACACGAGGCGCGACGCGAGCACCTCGTCGGCGGTCACGGCTTTGCGGAACATCGCGTTCGGGTTGTGCACCCCGTTGCGCCGGTTCTTCACGACCACCTCGGCGAGATGCTGCTTGGTGAGTCCGGCCTCGCGCAGCAGGCGCTGCGCGCGCGCAACGCGAAGTACGCGGGCGTGGCCGCGAGCCCGCCCTCCTCGCGCCAGGGCTCGAAGAACGACGAGCGGATGATGCCCTTCGGCATCTTCTCCACGCCGAACACGAGCGCGCAGTCGTACTGTCCGGCGCGGATCGCGCCCGCCGCGAGCTGCAGCGCCGCGCCGCCGCTCGCGCAGCCGGCCTCGACGTCGACGATCGGCACGCCCGTGAGCGCGAGCGCGCCGAGCACCTTGTGCCCCGACGCGACGCCGCCGTACGCGGTGCCGCAGAACGCGGCCTGGAACTCGGGATTGCCCGCCTCGGCGAGGGCGGCGCGCACCGCGTGCACGCCCATGTCGGTCGGGGTCTTGCCGTCGAAGCGGCCGAACGGGTGGATGCCCGTGCCGGTTATGCGAACGCCCACGTCACGACTTTCCGGGGGAGGTCGCCTGGGGCAGCGTCGCCGTCGGGGAGCGCGTCATGGGGAAGTTCGTCGGCGACGAGCGTCATCGGTTGGCCGAACTCGAGCCGGGACGGATCCGATTCCCGCAGCCGGGTGATGACGCGCAGCTGCTCGTGCACCAGCTCGACGACGCCGAACCCGTAGGGGACGGGCCCGGTGTAGCCGGGCGGCGCGGCCGTCACCGCCGTCCACGCCCAGAGTGTCGCGTCGCGCGTGAGCAGGACGCGCTCGACGTCGGTTGCGCCCGAATACGGACACGTGTCGAGCAGCGGGAAGTGGAACTTGCCGCTGGTCGGGGAGTAGCCGCCGATCAGCGAGATGGTGCCGTCGGGCGCGGTCTCGAACAATCCGTCGTGGATGGCGCGCGTGCTCACACGACGCCCTTCGCCCGCAGCGCGTCGATGTCGGCGGCCGACAACTGCAACAACTCCGAGAGCACTGTGTCGGTGTGCTCACCCAGGCGGGGTGCGCCCGCGGGCGCGACCGGCGTCTCGCCCACGCGGCGCGGGTACGGCGCCTGCTGGCGGACGGGTCCGATGACGGGATCGTCGACGGTGACGAGGTCGTGGCGCGCCTCGAAGTGCGGGTCGGCGAAGATGTCGGCCGACGTGTACGCGGTCGCGACCGGCACGTCGTGGGCGACGCAGCGCTCCTCGATCGTGCGCGCGTCGAGCGACGCGGTCCACTCCGCGACGATCCCGTTGATCGTGTCGCCGTGCGCGGCCCTATCGGCGAGCTTGGCGAAGCGCGGGTCGTCGAGCAGCTCCGGCTGCTCCATCGCCTTGCAGAGCCGCGTGAAGTTGGCGTCGGAGCCGGCGACGATGCACACGTACTTGCCGTCGCCGGTGGGGTAGTTGTCGAGTGGCGCCGAGTTGGCGAGCCGGTTGCCCTCGCGACTGCGCACGGTCCCGAGGCGGTCGTACGCGGGGAGCGTCCATTCGAGGATCCGCAGCACCGATCCGTAGAGCGCGGCGTCGATGACCGCGCCGCCCCCGCCGCGCGCGTCGCGTGCGTACAGCGCCGCGACCGCGGCGTGCGCGGCGAACACACCCGTGAGGTAGTCGGAGATCGTGACGCCGACGCGTACCGGCGGGCGGTCGGGGTAGCCGGTGAGGTGCAACAGGCCGCCGTAGCCGATGCCGACGCGGTCGAGCCCGGGCCGGAGCGTGTACGGCCCGTCCTGACCGAACATCGAGATGCGCACCGAGATCAGCCGGTCCGCGAGCCGGTCGGGGCCGATGTTCCAGCCCTCGAGCGTCCCGGGCCGGAAGTTCTCCACGACCACGTCGGCGGTGTCGGCGAGGCGGCGGAAGACGTCCTGGCCCTCGGGCGTGCGCAGGTCGATGGTCACGCTCTTGCGGCCGCGGCCCTCGACCGCCCAGAACAGCGAGTAGCCGTCGACGAACGGCCCGATCTCGCGCATGAAGTCGCCGCCGCGCGGCTTTTCGATCTTGATGACCTCGGCGCCCTGCTCGCCCAGCAGCCCCGCGCAGAACGGCGCCGCGATGCGGGTTCCCAGATCGAGGACGCGCACCCCGTCGAGCGCACCCGTCACGGGCGCACCACGATCACGAACGACCCTGTTCCTTCTTGACCGCGTCCATCCCGCCCGCCTTGCGCGCCTCGACCTTGGCGAGCGCGGTCGGCGTGTTCGAGACGAACTGGTGGAGCATGAAGTGGTAGCGCCACGACTCGCGCTGGCCCATGCCGTCGACCATGTGGTTGATCGACGCCTTCACGGCCTCCGCGGTGAGCGGCGGGACGAGCGCGACCTGCTCGGCCATCTCCTGCGCGGCGGCCGCGAGGTCGGCGCGCGGCACGACCCGGTTCACGAGCCCGTAGCGCTCGGCCTCCTCCGCGCCGAACACCGACGCGCAGAAGAGGAACTCCTTGGCCTTGCGGGGCCCGAGCTCCCACGGCTCGACGAGCAGCTCCACGCCGACCCCCGACATCCGCAGCACCGGGTTCGAGAACTTCGCGTCGTCGGCCGCGACGATCAGGTCGCACATGCTCGCCAGCATGAGACCCGCGGCCGAGCACGTACCCTGCACCGCCGCGATCGTCACCTTGCGCAGGTCGCGGATCTTCACGAGCTTGTCGAAGTACATGACCTGCTCGTGGCGAAGCTTGCCCTCGGGTGTCGACCGCATCGCCGCCCAGTGCTCTTCGCCCGCGAGGATCTCCTTCAGGTCGTGGCCCGCGGAGAAGTGCTTGCCCGCCGCCGCCAGGACGATCACGCGCACGGCGTCGTCGGCGTCGGCGCGATCGAACGCCGCGTCGAGCTCCTCGATCATGCGACTGCTCTGCGCGTTGGCCGCCTCGGGCCGGTTCAGCGTGATCGTGGCGACCGCTCCGGCGACGGCGTACCGGACCGTGGACCCGGTGGGACTCGCGGCATCCGCGTCGGGGGAGGGGCTCACGCGCCAGGATGGTAGTCACTTACTTCCTCCGCCTCGCGTGCCGAAACGGAAGGAGATGTCGATTCGCCCCGTTCCCGAGCCCCCGGATGCCGCTCGCGCGGTCGGCGCGTTGATCGCGCCCGTGGTGGCTTGCCTGCGCGGCGACGACGAAGGGGTGCGGATCCTGGTCGACGACACGTGCGACACGGGTGACGCGTCGGCGGCCGTGCGCGCCGCGCCGGCGATCGTGCGGGTCTACCTGCGCCTCGCGCCGCCGCCCGACTGTGCCGACGGCATCGTGCGCGAGTTCCCCGACGCGGCCATCGAACGCTTCGGCGACCCGGAGCTCGTCACGCTGGGCATGGAGTGCCTCCACGTCGCCCGTGTCCCGGAGCCGATCGAGAACCTCGCGCGCTCGGTCTTCGTCGACGACGCGCTGGCGCACGGCGACCGGCACGCGCTCGAGAGCGCGGTCGCGTCGTGCTGGTGGTGCGCGCTGCAGAGCGCCCGCCTGCGCGACGTCGACCCGATCGAGGAAGCCGCGGCGATCTGCCGCTACGTCGCGCGCCGGGTTGCCTGATTCCGGTCTGACCGGGCTCGACGGGACGCGACTCGCCGAGGTCGAGGTTGCGAGGTCTACGGCGTGATGGTGAAGGCGTCGCTGGTAGCGGCAGTCAACGAACCGTCGGTGGCGGTCAGCGTGTCGCCGACGTTGGCCGTGTCCGTCTGACAGGCCGAGAACGTCGCGACGCCGGCCGTCGCAGCAAGCGTGGTGGTCGGGGTGCAGGTGAACACTCCGAGACCGTTCAGCACCAAGGTGACGTCGCTCGTGTCGCCGGTGACGGTGTTGCCGCCGGCGTCTTGGATCGTCACCTCCGGTTGCGGGGTGAAGGCCGTGTTCACCGCGACTCCACCGGGCTGGCTGGTGAAGGCCAACTTCGCCGCCGCGCCGACCGACACGGTCACGCCGGTGCTCACGGCGGTGGGCAACGAACCGTTCGATGCGGTCAACGTGTACGGTGTGCCGCTGGCGAGGTCGATGTTGCAGCCGGTGAAGTGCGCGACTCCGGCGACTGCCGCGACGGTGTTGCTCGTGCATACGAGCGTCGCGCCCGCCGGCGTCGTGAGCTCCAACATGACGGCGCTGCCGTCGTTCGTCGCGACCTGGTTGCTCGCGTTCAGCAACGTCACCGCGGGCTGCTGCGCGAATGCCGTACCGCCGGTCGCGGTCAGGCTGGGCTGGGTGGAGAACTGCAAGTGCGTGGCGCCGACGCCGACCGTGAAGATCGTGCTCACCGCGGCGGCGAGGGTGCCGTCGGTCGCGGTCAACGTGTAGGTCCCGGGCGAGTCGACGCTGCAGTCGCTGAACGTCGCGACGCCGGCCACGGCGGTCACCGGGTTCAGATTGCAGCCGAAGGTCGCGCCACCGGGGGTGGTGAGCGCCAAGGTGACGTCACTCGTGTTCGTGATGACGGTGCCGCCGCCGGCGTTCTGCACGGTGACGACGGGCTGGGTGACGAGCGGGGAACCGGGGACGCCGGCGCCGGGCTGGGTCGTGAAGGCGAGCTTGGTCGCGGGCACCCGGGCCGACGGCGCGATGCCGACGACCGGGGCGTGGGCGCTGGCGACGCCGGAGCCGAAGAAGCCCGCGTCGCCGAAGGAGAAGACGCCCCCGTCGGAGGCGACGAACCAGTAGCCGGAGCCCGAACGGGTCGACGTCATGCCGACGATGGGCTTGTTGAGGCTCATGGCGCCGGTGGAGCCGTGGAACGTGGCGTCGCCGAAGGAGAAGATGCCGCCGTCGGAGGCGACCAGCCAGTAGCCCCGGCCGGTCGGTGTCGACGCGATGCCGACGATGGGCTGGTTCAGGTCCATGGCGCCGGTGGAACCGTGGAACACCGCGTCGCCGAAGGAGAAGATGCCGCCGTCGGAGGCGACCAGCCAGTAGCCCCGGCCGGTCGGCGTCGAGGCCATGCCGACGATGGGCTTGTTGAGGCTCATGGCGCCGGTGGAACCGTGGAACACCGCGTCGCCGAAGGAGAAGATGCCGCCGTCGGAGGCGACCATCCAATATCCCTGGCCGGTTCCGGTCGAGGCCATGCCGACGATGGGCTTGTTCAATGCGATCGCGCCCGTCGATCCGTGGAACGCGGCGTCGCCGAAGGAGAAGATGCCGCCGTCGGTGGCGACCATCCAGTAACCGTTGCGGGTCGGCGTCGACGCGATGCCGACGATCGGGTGCTGCAACGGGAGGCTCACGGCCGAGCCGTCGTACGGAGCGCCGCCGGCGGCCAGGATGGCGCCGTTGTCGGCGGCCAGCCAGTACCCGGGGCCCGGATCGGCCGCTTGCCGGTGCACCGCACTGGTCGTCGCGCCGGACGAGAGGTTGTGGGGCGCGGCTGCGGAAGATCGCGCAAAGGCGCTCGGCGCAAACCCGAGGACCACTCCGATCACGGCGAGGAGCGCAGTGACGGTACGACGGACTTGGCTCATACGGAGGGTCTCTCTGGTCATGAAGACGTCTCGAGCGTTGCGAGACGCACAGCGCGGGGCCGCCCGGAATCCCGGGGGCCAGGCGCCACCCTGCGACCAGTGCCGTCACCGGCGCGTGACGGCCCACGCCGCGACCGCGGTCGTGGGCCGTACGCAGGGAGAGATCGGGAGCGTGGTGTGCGCCCGGGTTGCTCAGTTGACGGTGAGCGTGCCCCTCATGGAGTTGTGGATGCTGCAGTGGAATTTGTAGGTCCCCGCTGCGGGGGCGGTGAACGTCGCGGTCTTGCCCGGGTCGATCGGCACGTTGAATCCGCCGTCACTGTCGGCGGTCACCGTGTGTTGCGAGGCACTGTCGTTCTTCACGGTCACGGTCGATCCCGCGCTGACCGGGGTCGTTGTGAAGTGGAACGCGGAGTCGATCGTGATCTGCGCGGTAGTCGAGGCCGACGCGCCCGCGGCCGTCGTGGTGGACGACGAGTCCTTGCTGCTGCTGCCGCACGCAGCGAGGCCGAGGGTCAGGGCGGAGACGGCGATGAAGGTCAGGATGCGTGTGTGCATGCCGGTAGTACGGAGCCGACGGTGCGCGCGGTTCATTTCTTCTCCCGGGGGAGCCCGAGGGTTCGCTCTCCGATCACGTTACGTTGGATCTCGTTCGTGCCGGCCCAGATCGAGCTGGCTTGGTAGTAGAGCCACGAGCGCTGCCAGACCCCGTCGCCGGGATTGCCGGCGGCTCCGCGCCACAGTGGTTGTGCGGGCCCGACGACCGCCATCGCGGTGTCGTGCAGGCGTTTGCTCATCTCGCTCCACCACAGCTTGTTGATGCTGCCGACCGGGCCGGGATCGGCACCTTTGGCGGTACGGGAGATGGACCGCCAGTTGTGGAGCTGGAAGATGCGGACCTCGACGAATGCCTGGGCCAACCGGCCCGCGAGCCTCGGGTCGTCGAGCGCGTCGCGTTCGAGTCCGAGCTTCCAGAGCTCGTCGAGCAATTGCGAGTGGGCGACGAGCTGGCGCGGGTTCACGCCGCGCTCGTGGGTCAGCGTGGAGTTCGCGATCCGCCAGCCTTCGTTGCGCGGACCGACGAGCCGGTCGTCGGGGACGAAGACGTCGGAGAAGAACACCTCGTTGAACTCCGACTCGTCGGTGATCTGGCGCAGTGGCCGGACCTCGACGCCGGGCGCGTGCATGTCGATCACCAGCGCGGAGATGCCCTTGCTCTTCGGCGCTTCGGGATCGGTGCGGGCGAGGCACCAACCCCAGTCGGCGAACTGCGCGTAGCTCGTCCAGACCTTCTGGCCGTTGACGAGGAAACCTCCGTCGACCTTGGTGGCGCGCGTGCTCAATGACGTGAGGTCGCTGCCCGCGCCGGGCTCGCTGAACAGCTGGCACCAGATCTCGGACGCGTCGAGGATGCGCGGCAGGAAACGCTCCTTCTGCTCGGGAGTGCCGTGCGCGAGCAACGTGGGGCCGACGAGGTTCACGCCGATCCGCCCGACCAGCTCGGGCGCACGGGCCCGCGCGAGCTCCTCGGTCACGACGTAGTGCTCGACCGGGCCGCCGCCGCGCCCGCCGTACTCCTCGGGCCATGCGACGCCGACCAGGCGGCCGCTCGCGAGCTTCGCCTGCCAGGCCCGCCCGAACGCGACCTCGTCGGCGAGATCGTCGAAACGGGGCGGCAACCCCTTGCCGTACTCCCACGGAAGGTTGGCGCGCAGCCAGTCGCGTACCTCGTCCCGGAGGGCCGCTTCCTCGGGAGTCGCGGCGCAGGTCCATGCCGCGGCGGAAACTAGCTGAGCGCGGTCGTCGGGTTCAGGTCCGCTGGTCGATCGGGACGTACTTGCGCTCGGTCGCGCCGGTGTAGATCTGGCGCGGGCGGCCGATCTTCGTCTTGGTGTTCGTGTTGCCTTCCCACCAGTGCGCGATCCAGCCGGGCAGGCGACCGATCGCGAACAGCACCGGGAACATGTCGGTGGGGAATCCCATGGCCCGGTAGATGAGACCCGAGTAGAAGTCGACGTTCGGGTACAGCTTCTTGTCGACGAAGTACTGGTCGGTGAGCGCGACCTCCTCGAGCTGTAGCGCGATGTCGAACAGCTCGTCCTTCGACTTCAGCTCGCGGAGCACCCGCTCCGCCGTCCCCTTCAGGATCTTGGCCCGCGGGTCGTAGTTCTTGTACACGCGGTGGCCGAAGCCCGAGAGGCGGAACGAGTCGTTCGGGTCCTTGGCCCGCTTGACGGCCGCGCTCACGTCGCCGCCGTTGTCGCGGATGTTCTCGAGCATCTCCACGCACGCCTGGTTGGCGCCGCCGTGCAGCGGCCCCCAGAGCGCGTCGACACCGGCCGCGATCGACGCGTAGAGGTTCGCCTCCGCGGAGCCGACCATGCGCACGGTCGACGTCGAGCAGTTCTGCTCGTGGTCGGCGTGCAGGATGAGCAACTGCTTGAGCGCGTGCACGATCGTGGGGGAGACCTCGTACGGCTCCGACGGCACCGCGAACATCATGCGGAGGAAGTTCTCGATGAGGTCGAGCGAGTTGTCGGGGTAGAGGAACGGTTGACCGATCGACTGCTTGTACGAGTACGCGGCGACAGTCGGGAGCTTGGCCATCAATCGAACGATCGAGAGCTGCACCTGATCGGGATCGTGCGGGTCTTCGGAGTCCTGGTAGAAGGTCGCGAGCGCGTTCACCACCGACGCGGTGGTCGCCATCGGGTGCGCGTCCTTGGGGAAGCCGTAATAGAAGCGCTTCACGTCTTCGTGCACGAGCGTGTGCAGGCGGATCTGCCGGCTGAATTCGGTGCGTTCCGCGGCGGTGGGGAGCTCGCCGTAGATGACGAGCCAGGCCGTCTCGAGGAACGACGGATGCTCCTGCTCGGCGAGGTCGTCGATGTCGTAGCCGCGGTAGCGGAGGATGCCCAGGTCGCCGTCGATGAAGGTGATCGCCGATTCCGTGGAACCGGTGTTCATGTAGCCGTAGTCGAGGGTGATGAGGCCGGTCTGCGCGCGGAGCTTCGAGATGTCGATCGCGTACTCGTTCTCGGTGCCTCGTACCACCGGGAGCTCGATCTCCTTGCCGTTCCACAGCAGCTTGGCCGGTGCTTCCGACATCCGAGACTCCTTCATCGAGGGCACGATGCAATCTACCGATCCTCCCACGGCAACCGTCCGCCGCGCGCGTCCCGGGCCCGATTGACGGAGATGTGACACGGATTTACCCGGCGGAGGGATCCCCTGCCAGACTCGGCCCCCCATGGATTTCGATCTGACCGAGGATCAGCTCGCCCTCCGAGCGGGCGCGAGCGACGTGCTGGACGACCTGGCCTCACCGGCCCGGGTGCGCGCACACACCACCACCGACGCGCCGTTCGACCGGGCGCTCTGGTCGGCGATGGTCGACCAGGGTTGGCTCGGGGTGGAGGTCGGTGAAGCCGCGGGCGGGCTCGGGCTCGGCTCGGTCGAAGTCGCCGTGCTGGTCGAGGAGCTCGGCCGCCATGCCGCGCCCGTTCCGTTCGTCCCGACGGTGCTCGCCCTCGACGCGTTCACGCAGGCCGGCGACGACGAATGGGTGCAGCGGCTGCTCGCCGGCGACGCGATCGCGTGCGTCGCGTGGGACGCGCACGCGCCGGTGCCGTACGCGCCGTCGGCCGATGTCGCGGTCGTGCTCGCCGACGACGGTGTGTACGCGCTGGAGCTCGCCCGGAAGCCACCGCGCGAGCCGGCGATGGACCTCACCCGCGAGGTCGGCTGGCTGCAGTTCGACAAGGCCGCGGCCCGCCGCATCGGCGACGCCGACGCGGGCGTGCGCCTCCTCGACCGTGGCGCCACCTACACCAGCGCCGACCTGCTCGGCAGCGCGTCACGCGCGCTCGACATGGCGGTCGAGTACGCCAAGGACCGGGTCCAGTTCGGCAAGCCGATCGGTTCCTTCCAGGCCGTGAAGCACCGCTGCGCCGACATGCTGGTCGACGTCGAGGGCATGCGCTCCACGGTGTACTGGGCCGCGTGGTGCATCGGCGCGGGCGACGCCGACGCGTCGATCGCCGCCACCACCGCCAAGGTCTGGTGCGGTGACGCGTCGAAGCGCGTCATGGCGTCGGCGCTGCAGGTGCACGGCGGGATCGGCTTCACGTGGGAGCACGATCTGCACTTCTTCTTGAAGCGGTCGCAGCTCGACCAGCTGGCGTTCGGCGACGCGTCGTCGCATCGCGAACGGCTGGCGTCGTTGCTGCGGCCCCGAGTGGAAGCAGGAGAGAGTGTCGTCTAGCGGCGGGTCGGGGGCGAGAGAGCAGGTCGTGTGGAACGAGCCTCCGGACGATCTGGAGTGGAACGCGTGGGGCCCGGCGGTGCGGGTGCGCGTCGATCCCGGTCCCGTCGCGGTGTTCGCCCGCGCTGGTCAAGGATCCGAGCCCGATCTACCGGTCGGAGCGGGCCGCGCACGACGCGGGGTTCGAGCGGCTTCCCGTGCCGCCGACGTTCACGTTCGTGATGTCGGACTCGGGCGCGTTCCCCGACATCCAACCGCCCGGCGGGACGGGTTCGATGTACGCGGCGGCCGGCGGCGGCGCGGGCGAGGCCTTCGCACGCGACGGACTCTTCCTGCACGGCGAGCAGCACTTCACGTACCACCGTCAGGTCGAGGTGGGTGACGTGCTCGAAGGCAAGCTGCGCACGTCGAAGCCGGTGGCGCGCACCGCCCGGCGCGGGCCGATGGAAGTCACGTGGTTCCAGACCTGCTGGACCGACATGGCCGGCACGCCGGTCGTCGACGAGCAGATCGTCTCGCTCTTCTTCCCGAACAGCTGATCGACCGACGGGCACGACAAGGTCGTGCTCGACCAGTTGCTCGCGGCTCCCGCGTCGGCGCGTCCACCTTCTAGAGTTCGGCGCATGCCGCAGAAAGTTCCCGAGTTCGAGTTCTCCGACAACGCCAAGCAGGTGCGGGCGTTCGTCTTCGATTTCTGGTGCGAGCAGGGCCGCGGGCCGACGCTCCTCGAAGTGCACCAGACCACCGGGCTCGACCGGCGGCGGATCATCGCCGCTTACAAGGAGCTCCAGCTCGGCATCGACATCGTCGTGAACGAGGACACGCAGAACTGCAACCTCTTGAAGGCGCCACCGTTTTCGTCGTTCCCGTCGCAGGTACGCGCGTACGTCGACGACGCCTTCCACTCCTTCGTCGGGTGCGCGAGCGAGGCGATCGCCTTCTCGCACATGCCTCCGTTCAAGGACAAGACGGTGCGGCTCGAGTCGCACTGCGCGTGCTGCTTCACGCCCGTGACCCTGATCTCGAAGAACTTCGAGATGCAGTCGGTGACGCCGCCCGGCGTCTTCCTGCACATCTCGCTGTCGCCGTACGACTGGAACAACGTCGACATGAGCCGGATGTGCGACTCGATGAACTACGTGCTCGACGCGGAGCACGCCGAGCACTACGAGAAGCAGACCGCGACGCGCGGCATCCTCGTGAATCTCGACCAGGCCAAGATGTTCGTGCAGAACGTCGCGAACGAGCGGATGTACAACTTCCACTGGAAGCCGGGCACCCTCAACCCGCGCGCGGTGATCAAGGGCTTCCAGATGATGGGCGTCGACACGTCAGCCTGGGAGTAGTTCGGGCCTGGGAGTAGTTCGGGCTACCTGTCGGCGCGGATCGTCCGCCACGCCTGCCAGGTGATCCGCAGGATCAGCGCCGTGATCGCCAGCCCGATCAAGGGGTCGGCGATACGCAGCCCGAGCGCGACGACCGCGGCCGACGCGACGACCCCGAGGGAGACGAAGCCGTCGACGCGGGCGTGGTGCCCGTCGGCGACGAGTGCCGGGCTGTCGAGGCGGTCGCCGGCGCGGAGGCGCACCCGCGCCGCGAGCTCGTTACCGACGAACCCGATGACGCCGGCGACCGCGAGCGCGCCGAGGTAGTCGAGGTGCTGCGGATGCAGCAGCCGGTCGACGGCTTCGTAGCCGGCGACCGACGCCGACACGAAGATCGCGAGCACGACCGCGTATCCGGCCCACCGTTCGCCGCGCTCGCTGCGGGCGAGGAACGCGAGGGCAAGCGGGATCGCGGTGAGCGCGTCGCCGCCGTTGTGAATGAGGTCGGCGAGCAAGGCGACGGAACTGGAGAGCATGTACACGACCGCTTGCAGCGCGGCGGTGACGCCGAGCACCGCGAGGCTGATCGAGACCGCGCGCACGCCGGCTCGCGACCGCACGATGGAGCGATCCACCAGCCCGTGCGTGTGCCCGTGCGCCGCCGTGGTCGTGCCCGTGGTCGTGCTCGTGCGTCGTGCCCGTCGCCGGGCTCGTGCGAGCGGAATGGCAGCTGCACGTGCCGGTGCGGGCCGTGGTGATGGTGCTCGTGCGAGAAAGGCCCGTGGCGATGGGCGAGCACGCCGTTCACGCGGGGCTCGCATCGCCGGCCGCGACCCGGGCCCGCAACGCGGCCCGGTCGGGCTTGCCCGTCGGCAGGAGCGGCAACGCGTCGACGACCACCACCCGTTCCGGGGTCTTGAACCGGGCGACGCCCTGCTCGACGAACCAGGCCCGGCACGCGTCGAGATCGAACGCCCGCGAGCTCTCCACGAACGCCACCACCCGCTCTCCCATGAGCGCGTCGGGCTCGCCCACCGCAACCGCGTGGCGCACGTCGGGATGCGCTTCGAGGACCTTTTCGACCTCGGCGGTGCTGATGTTCTCGCCGCCACGGATGATGACGTCCTTGAGCCGGCCGACGATCTCGATCGCACCGGTCGCGTCGGCGGCGGCGAGGTCGCCGGTGCGGAACCAGCCGTCGGCCGTGAACGCCTCCGCCGTCTGCGCGGCGTCGAGGTAACCGACACACACCTCGGGGCCGCGTGCGAGGAGCTCGCCGTTGTCGTCGATGCGCAGCTCGATCTCCCCGATCGGTCGGCCGTCGGTGATGATCGTCGGCACCTCCGTCGAGCCGTAGGTGCGCTTCACCCGCGCGCCGAACGCGCGCGAGGCCTCGTCGACGAACGCCTGACCGACCCCGGCGCCACCGCTCGAGATCAGGCGCAGGCTCGCGACCCGTTCGCTCGCGAAGCCCGGTGCCTGCATCATCGACACGAAGAACGTGGGCGGGCCGACCATGAACGTGACGCGCTCACGCTCGATGAGCGACAGTGCCGTCTCGGGGTCCCAGCGCGCCATGAACACCGTGCGGAACGGGACCACACCCGGAAGGGTGATCCCGTTCAGCAGGCCCGAGATGTGCGCGCTCGGCGCGGGCATCAGCACGCAGTCGTCCGGGCCGAGGTCGTGCGCGACCCGCATCTGCGTGGCCTTGTACGCGAGGGTCGCCTGGGTGTGCAGCACGCCCTTGGGCGCGCCACTGGACCCGGACGTGAACAGCACCGCGGCGAGGCGGCCCGCGTCGGTCCAGAGATCGTCGACCGGCTCGCCGTCAGGGAGTGCGTCGAGATCGGCGACGACGTGTGCGGGCCGGACCGCGTCGAGCACACCGGCAACGTCGGTGGCGCCCATGAGGTGGTGCACGGGCGCCGCGATCGCGCCGAGCCGCCAACACGCGCGAGAGAGCACGCCGACCTCGTCGCGGTTCGGCGACTGCCACGAGACGGCATCGCCCGCGCGCACGCCCGCCGCGAGCAATCCGCCCGCGACCCGCGCGACCTGCTCGGCGAGCGCGGGCGCGGCGACGCGCGTGAGCAGCACGTCGAGCGAGGGCTGGTCCCACGGGCCACCCGGCCGGCGGTAGAGGTCGGCGACGGGAGAGGTGAAGGTCGGTGCGAGCACGTGTGGCTGCGGCGCCCGCGTCAAGCTCGGCGCGACTTCCAGCCGTCGCTGGCCGGCGTCGCGCCCTTCAGCACGCTGGTTCCGACGAAGTTGCGCTGGATCTCGACTGTGCCCGCGCCGATGCACAACCCGCGGATGTCGCGGTACACGCGTTCGACCGGGTACTCGCGGGAGAAGCCGTAGCCGCCGAGGAGCTGGATCGCCTCGTCGCACACGAACTTGGCCGCGAGGTTCGCCGCGGTCTTGGCCATCGCGGTCTCGAGCGCGGGCGGTGTGCCGTGCGGGCCCGCCATGTGCACTGCGCGCTGCAGCAGCAGGCGCGCGCCCTCGAGCTGTGTCGCCATGTCGGCGACCTTCCACTGCAGTCCCTGGAGATCGGCGAGCGTGCGGTCGCCGACCTTGCGCTCGTTCATGTAACCGACCGCGTACTCGAGCGCACCCTGGGCTGCACCGACGCACATGGCCGCGTTCCCGCAGCGCTCGTGGTTGATGTGCGAGATGAGCGTCTTGAACGACTCGCGGTTGGAGGGGTCGCCCCACAGCAGCACGTCGTCGGGCTCGATACGCACGTCGTCGAACGCGAGCTCGGCCTCGCTCGTGGCGCGCAGACCCATCTTCACGTGCGTGCCGGCGATCGTCACCCCGGGTGCTTCCAGGTCGACGACGACGGCGCCGATGCCCTTGGTGCCGACGCTGTCGGGGAAGCGGCACCACACCAGGCACACGCGGGCCTTGTGCCCGCCGGTGACGTAGTTCTTGTACGCATTGAGGCGGAAGCCGTCGCCGTCGGGCGTGAGGCGTGCCCGCATGTGGCCGACCGAGCTGCCGGCTTCGGTCTCGCTGATGCCGATGCAGAAGAGCCCTTCGCCGCTCGCGGCGATCGGCAACCAGCGATCCTTCATCGCGTCGTTCCCGAGGTGCTCGATGGCGCGGGGCGGCCCGTTGAAGATGAGCTGGGCGAGGATCGCGCTGGACACGTCGGCCCGGGCGAGCTCCTCCAGCACGATCGCGGCCTCGATGTCGCCGAGCCCGGAACCGCCCCACCGCTCGCCGATGGTGATCCCGAAGAGATCGGCCTTGCGCATGCCGTCCCAGGCCCATTGCGGGAACTCTTCGGTCTCGTCGCCGTGGCGGGCCATCGGCGCGAGCTCGCGCTCGGCGACGTCGCGGGCGAGTTGCCGCAGCGCGGCCTGGTCTTCGGTGTCGGCGAACGGATTCGCCCCCGTCGCGTGCGCAGCCATGACCGGAGGCTACTTCTCCGAATGACGCCGACGTCAGGTTGGCGCGGCCGCGGTCAGGCCTTCAGGAACATCCGCATCGCGCCCTGCACCACGAACAGCGCGGCCGCGCCGAACAGCGCGGGCCGCACGACCGTCGCCGGCCCGAGGTACTTCTCGCGCTTGTCCTTCTTGGCCACGCGAGAGGATCGGCTCGCACGCGGCCGACCTTGACCGCGAGGTCCGGAACCTGACTACCGTGTCAGGTATGGCCGCTGAGACCCAGGGTGCTGCCGATCCCGAGCTCGACTGGTTCACGGCCCAGCCGTACGAGGCGTGGGCGGAAGTGCGCCGGTCGGAGTGCCCCGTGGTCGGGATCAGCTCCGACGTCATGGGCCCGCAGCCCTTCTACCAGGTCACGCGGTTCAAGGACGCCGACGCCGTGCTGCGCGACGACAAGACGTTCGCGTCGTCGATCAACATGGAGCACATCGGCGAGTTCATGGGCGAGCTCCTCGTCGGTATGGACGGCGAGGAGCACCGCAAGTACCGGAACCTCGTCGCCAAGGCGTTCCGCGCCTCGCAGCTCGACAAGTGGGACGACGCGCTCGTGCGTCCGACGATCAACCGCCTGCTCGACGCAATCGCGCCGGCCGGCCGTGCCGACCTCGTCGCGTCGGTGACGGCGCTGTATCCGATGCAGGTGATATGCGGCATCGTCGGAGTCCCGCTCGCCGACGCCGCGCAGTTCGCGCAGTGGGCCGAGGAGATCAACACCGGTCCGATGGCGCCCGAGCGCGGCCACGCCGCGAGCGCGGCCATGGTCGAGTACCTCGAGCCGCTCGTCGCGGCCCGGCGCGCGGCGCCGACCGGCGACTTCCTCTCCGATCTCGTACACGCCGAGATCGACGGTGAACGCCTCACCGACAGCAAGCTCTACGGATTCCTGCGGCTGCTCCTCCCCGCGGGCGGGGAGACGACCTTCCGCGTGATGGGGAACGCGCTGCTGGCATTGCTGACGCATCCCGACGAGCTCGCACGCGTCCTCGCCGATCGCGACCTGATCCCCGAGGTGATCGAGGAGACCTTGCGCTGGGAGACGTCGGTCACGATGGTCAGTCGCGTCGCCGCCGCCGACGCCGAGGTCGCGGGCTGCCCCATCGCCAAGGGCTCACCCGTCGGTGTCCTCACGGGTTCGTCGAACCGCGACGAGGACCGCTGGGACGACGGCAGCCGGTGGAAGCTCGGCCGGCCCGTGCAGCACCACCTCGCGTTCGGCACCGGGCCGCACCAGTGCCTGGGGATGCACCTCGCGCGGCTCGAGCTGCGCGTCGGCCTGAACGCGATCCTGGAACGGCTCCCGAACCTCCGCCTCGATCCCGCGGGCGCGGATCAGGCCGTGATCGAGGGCTTCGCGTTCCGCGGACCGCGTGCGCTGCCTGTGCTGTTCGACCCGAGCTAGGCCCCGCCGAACATCATCATCCACTGGTCGCGCGTGCGCGGCCGGTACACGACGTTGCTGCGGCGCACGTCGCCCATCGGCATGCTCGTCTCGGCCGAGTACATATGGCCGGGGTACAGCACCGTCTCGTCGGGCACGATCGCGAGCTTCTGGGTGAGGCTCTCGTAGAGCGCCTCGGGGTCGCCACCGGGAAGGTCGGTGCGGCCGCAGCTGTCGAGGAACAGTGTGTCGCCGCTCACGAGCATCCCGTCGACGAAGAAGCACTGCGAGCCGGGCGTGTGACCCGGCGTGTGGATCAGCGTGATCGGGATCGAGCCCACCTCGACGACGTCACCCGACGCGTGCAGCTCCAGGTCGGAGTCGGAGGCACCGGTGACGCGCTTGACGCCCCAGGCCTCGTCCGCCTGCACGTGCAACTTCGCGTGCACGTCGGGGAGCGCGAGCAATTCGGCGACGCCGGCGATCGACCAGCCGCCGAGATCCCCGCCCACGTGGTCGGGGTGGTAGTGCGTGACGAGCACGCCGGTCAGGCGCATTCCGTCGGCCGCGAGGACGTCGACGAGCTCGGCCGGGCCGTAGGCGGGATCGATCGCGACCGCCTCGCCCGTCTCCCGATCGCCGATGAGGTAGACGAAGTTCACCATCTGTCGGGCGATCTGGTCGTCGTGCGCGAAATCGCGTCCTGCGAGCAACTGCCGGAAGTACAGACGGTTCTCCATCGGGCGACACCCTAGGAGGGAGAGCACCGGCGGGACGACGCGTACGCTCGCGTCCGTGCCGCGCCCGACGACCGAGGTCGACCAGATTCGCCAGGCCACCCGCCGGGTCCTGCGGTCGCTCGAGGATCTCACCGACGACCAGGCGGCGTCGCCGTCCCGCCTCCCCGGTTGGACGAGGGCCGAAGTGGTCACGCACCTCGCGCGCAACGCCGACGGGTTCCGGGGGATGATCGAGGCCGCGCAGCGCGACGAGGTCGCGTCGATGTACCCGAGTGCGGACGCCGCGCGCGGCCGGCATCGCCGCGGGCCTGGGCAACGGTCCCGCGATCGTGCGGGCCGACCTGCGCGGCGCGCACGATCGGCTCATCGAGGCGATCGACGCGCTTCCCGACGACCGCTGGGACCGCGTCGGCCGGGCATCGGCGCTCCGCACGATGCAAGGCTTCCTCTGGATGCGCCGCCGCGAGGTCGAGGTGCACCACGTCGATCTCGATCTCGGCTACGAGCCGTCGGACTGGCCGGTCTCGTTCGTCGCGGCCGCGCTCGACGAGTGCTTCGCGACGCTCGCCGGCCGGGCCGCGCCGACCCGGCCGCGGATCGACATCGCGTACCGCGTTGTGTCGACCGACCACGACCGCGGGTGGCGCATCGAGATGCACGGCGACGACGTGACGGTCACCGCCGACGACGCCCGCGCGGTCGACGGCGAGGCGATCGGATGGGGCTGCGACGTCGTCGCGTGGCTCTACGGGCGCGATCCGCGCGGCGGTGGCGGCATCCTCGCGTCGGGCGATCTCGGTGTGCTCCGGCTCCCGCGCTGGTTCCCGTACGCATAGATGGCGCCGTGTATCTCGACCCGTCACCCGAGAATGTCGCCGCGCTCCTCGACCGCGCGATCGACGGCCCGCTCGAGCGGTAAGTCCGCAAGAACAATCGTCGACGAGGCGCGCTCGGGGTCGTACGTTGAACTCGTGCACCTACGGATGGTGGCGTTGCATGCGTTGGGCGCCGCAGTGATCGCGGCGGCGGCCTGGTCGTGGGAGTTCCATCTCGGGTCGTTCGCGGATTCCCTCGTCGTCGCCGGGATCCTGTTCGTGCCGTTCTTCGGAGTGCGGCTGATCTTCGAAGTCGGCGGCTCCCTTCTCCGCGAGGAGCAGGAACGCAACCGCAGGGCCGGTATCGGGAACGACCCCGCGTAGATCCGCACGCCGCGGAATTCGTTGGCGGATCGCACCTGACCGCTGCATCATCACGGCCATGGCGTTCTTCGAACCACTCCCGCCCCCGCCGCCCGACGACCCGGAGCCGGCCGAGACGATCTGGGCGCCGCCGCGTTGGGACCGCCCGTCGGAGGGCACGCTGCCCGCGGTCGTCGGCGTCTCGCAACTGTTCGGTCGCACCGAGAACGTCGCGCTCGCGCTCGATCACCTGCGCGTGTACCCCAACGGTTTCCAGCTCGCGGTGTCGTCGATCTCGAGCCCGCGACTCCCGCCCGAACTGCAGATGGGAGGGTTCTCGTCGTTCTCGCTGCTCGCGGTCGGCGCGGCCGAGCCGCCGGAGCAGGACGACGCGAAGAAGAGTGACGCGAAGAAGAGTGACGCGAAGAAGAGTGACGCGAAGAAGAGTGACACGAAGAAGAGTGACGCGAAGAAGAGTGACGCCGAGAAGCCGCCCCCGCCGGAGCCGCCGCGGCGATTCCCCCTGCGCCCGGGCCGGATGTTCGACTCGGGTCCCCGTATCGGCGTGAGGTTCGCGAACGGGCAGAGTGCGGGCGACCGACTCGTTTCGATGTTCGACGTCGCCAAGGACGACGACGGCGTGCCGACCCAACCGGTGATCGTCGGCGGGGGAGGCGGCGGCGGAGGCGGTCACTTCCGCTTCGAGTACTGGGTCTTCCCGTTGCCCGCGGCGGGCCCGCTCGAGGTGTTCGCGGAGTGGTCGGTCGTCGGTCTCGCCGAGATGAAGGTCGTGCTCGACGGCGATGCCGTGCGCGACGCCGCGCAACGCGCGACCGTGATCTGGTCGTAGTCAGTCGACACGGGTGAAGAACATGATCTGTGTGGCCCAGGCCAGCAGCGTCGGACCGTTCCGACCGGACGGGTCCCACAGTGCCGCTTCGGCCGAGGCGTAGCCGTCGCCGGCGTAGTGCGCCCGGTTGTGGTTCAGGATCCAGGTTCCGGTGGGCACGTCCGCCAGGTGCACGGTGAGGTCGACGCTGGGCGCGAACCATCCGGCTTCGTCGGTTCCCCGCTTCTCGAAGACCGCGCTCGGCATCATGTCGGCCGCGACCAGGAGCGCCAACGGATCGAACCGGCCGTGCTCGTCGCCGGGGAAGTGCTCGAACCGGACCCATGTGGCGACCTCCGCCGCGCCGCGGGGCGACGGGTCCCAGGGCGCGTGGCCGAGGGCCGGCCTGCCCTCGATCACCTCTCGCCAGAACGGAAACATCGGCTCGTCGGCCAGGCCGGATTCGGGGGGCGGCGGGTCGCGGTACGAGCTGCACTCGTCGGGCCCCGGCACCGCGGGCATCTGCAGTTCGGTGTAGCCGAAGCCGGGGCGTTCGTGACCGAACGCGGCGAGGGCCGTGAAGCCGGCATCCGCGCCCGCGGCGCGCACCGTCGCCTGCACCTGCGAGATCGACCGTCCGGATCGGACGACCTTCACCTCGATCTCGACCGTGCCGACCGGCACCGGACTCGCGAAGACCCCGTGGAACGAACGCAGCGACTGACCGGTGCCGAGCTCCGACTCCATCGCACGGGCCGCGATCGCCCCGACGACACCACCTTGCGGCGCCACCGCCAGGCTCCACGCCGGAGAGATCGTGGCCGAGTACATCCCGTCGCCCAGTCGCGTGACCGAGCTGGATTCCCAAGGGTTCGTTCCCACGTCGTCGAGGCTACGGCGGCGGCCGGAATCACGAGCGGGAGTTATCTCGCAGCTCGATCGATCAGTTCACACGATCGATCAGTTCAGTCGTGCGAGGCGCTCATGTGTCGCTGGTGACGCCGGTCACCGCACCGCTGTCGTCGGTGGTGTAGCGACCCTTCGACAGATCGATCAACACAAGGACGTTCTCGAATGGGTCGGCAACAACGACGATTCGGCCGACCGGGATGTCGAAGGGCTCGACCACGATTCGCCCGCCACCATCGCGGAACGCCGCTGCAGCCGCATCAACGGACTCGACCAGCCAGTTTGGCTCGTATCTCTGCTCCGTCGTCAGCACGACTTCGGTGGTGCTCTCCGCCAGCGCGAGTCCGGCCGCGCCGATCTCGTCGTTCCGCCAACGTAGTTCGTGACCGAGAACGCCCCGGTAGAAGTCGATTCCGGCGTCGAGGTCCGGAACCGGGACCGTGACGGCGTCGATGTCCTGAAGCAGTGGTGTTGTGCGCACCCGCTCAGCCTGCCCGATTCCGACCGTCGCCGCGAATGGCGATCGGCAGACCCGTGCACAGCGCGCACTGCCCTCGGTGGTCCGTCGTGATCAGGACCATCGCCTCTGTCGACGCCCGAGACGCTCGCTGCACTATGGAAGCGCGGGCGAAGCCGACGTGGGAAGACCGACGTGGAAGGAGTGGTTCACGATGAGCGGAAAGTCAGATCAGGTGAAAGGCCAAGTCAAGGAGGCCGCCGGAGTAGTGACCGGCGACAAGGACCTCGAATCCGAGGGTAAGGCTGATCGCCGCGCAGGTGAGGCGAAGGAGAAGGTTGGTAACGCGAAGGACAAGATCAAGGACGTGATCGACGACGTCGGAAGCAAGGTCGAAGACGTGGTCGACAAGGCCAAGGGCGCGCTGCATCGGAAGTAGTCCGCCGAGGCGAAAGGCGCGGCAACCCGTTCAACGCTCGGCGAACAGGGAGGGACTCATGTACATCGGTGTGGGGACTCTCGTAGTGATTCTCGTGATCGTGCTCATCGTGTACTTCCTCCGGCGCGCGTAGGAGACGCGGCACGCGACCGGCGGTCCCTCCCGCGGGTCGCCCCGATCGAAATGTCGCGGCGCGAGTGTCGCCGGGCGGACAACATGGGGGATGACCGACCGGGCGCTCCAGGCGTATTACGCCCGCGAAGAGGAACGCGATCGGCTGTCGTTTGGCGTCGGCCGAGTCGAGTACTCGCGCACCGTCGAGATCGTCGGTCGCACGCTGCCACCTCCCGGCGCGGTGGTCGCGGACATCGGGGGTGGACCCGGCCGCTATACGGATTGGCTGATCGGTGCGGGCTACCAGGTCATCCATCGCGACGTCGTCGCTGACCACGTCGACCAGGTGATCCGACGCCACGGCGAACGCGTCGATGCCGCGCTGGGCGATGCCCGCGCGCTCGACCTCGCCGACGACTCCGTCGACGTCGTGCTCCTGCTCGGCCCGCTCTACCACCTGGAGCACCAACAAGACCGGCTGAAGTCGCTCGCAGAGGCGCGGCGTGTCGTTCGAAGCGGCGGTGTGGTGCATGCGGCAGCAATCACGCGTTGGGCGGCCCGCCTGCACGGAATGCTGGTCGATCACGTCCATCTTCAGTACCCGGCCATGACGCAGCGGGCAGACGAACAAGAGCGCACCGGCGTGATGCGTCCGCTGCACGACCGCGGCTTTAGCGGGTACGCCCATACCCCTGACGAACTTCGAGACGAGGTCGCCCACGCGCGGACCTGGCTTTGGAAGCTCTCGTCGGCATCGAGGGGATCGCGTTCGCCTTGTCCGACGTCGACGACCGCATGGACGATTCCCGCGAGCGGTCACTGCTCCTCGACGTCCTTCGGGCGGTTGAGGCCGTCCCGGAACTTCTTGGCGTCGGACCACACATTCTCGCAACCGCCCGCAAGCGATAGCCCGCACCGACGATCGTCCGTCGCGTGCGCGACGCAACGCGCACCGAACTGCTGCGGGTTCTTACGTCGAACGCTTGCGCTTCCGGCGGGCCAGCTCCTCGGTGAGCGTCATCGCCGAGCCGCAGCGTGGGCAGTGCAAGGTCATGTTCCACGTGGGTCGTCGATCCCGCGTGGCCCAAACCAACGCCGCCGCGCCGATCGGGCTCGATGCAGGGAACTCGCTCAGGCCCGGCTCGTTGAGCCCGCACTCCGGGCACACGCGCTGCACCGAACGATGGCCGTAGTGCCGCTGAATCGCCCGCGTCACCGCCGAGTACACCTCTAGCCGACCTTGGTCGTGGCAACGGCTCCGCAGCCGCGAGTGCCGATCCACCAACGCGCGCGAACGGTCATGAGACGTTTCGGTTCATCAAGGAGCATGATTGCCGATCCGCTTGGTTATGTGCGGAGGCGGCGGGGTGCGGGGGTGGGGATGCGGGTTCGGGGTGGGTGGAGGTCGGGCGCGGGTGCGGGTCGTCGGGCGTAGGTGTGTTGGCCGGGGTGGGGTGCGGCGTCGTCGTGGTGGCGTTGGCGGTGGTGTTTCCAGCACAACAGTTCGAGGTTGTGGAGGCTGGTTGGTCCGCCGTGGGCCCAGTGGTTTTTGTGGTGGGCTTGGCAGTCGGCGGGTGGGCGGGTGCAGCCGGGTGCTTGGCAGTGTTGGTCGCGGGCGACGAGCGCGGCCCACAGGGCGGTGTTCACGGTTCGGGTGGTGCGCCCGACGTCGAGGACTTCGGATTTGCCGGCCATGATGACTCGGCTGATCTGGGCGTCGCAGGCGATTCGTTCCAACGTGGCGGTGGAGAGGTTGCCGTGGTCGCGGACCTCGAGGCGCAGTTCCGCGATCCGTTGCGGGCTATAGAAGTCTTCGACGTCGACGGGCACGACGAAGTGGCGGCTGACCGGCCGGGTGGCGCCGATGTCGACGCGGACGGTGCCGCGGCGGATGAGGTTCATGAACGCGTCTGCGCGTCGTTGGGTGATGGTGCGCCGGTCGCCGGCGGCGCGGTCGTGGTCCATTTCGGTCTTGAGGGCCCGTTCGAGGTAGTCGGTGCCGTCGGGGTCGAACAGGGCGTCGAGGACTCCCATCTGGTCGAATGTTCGCGATAGGTGGGCTTTGCGTCGTGCATGTTTCTTGTCGTCGTCGGCGGCGCCGCCGTCGCCGTCGATGGCGTCGGTCACGCGTCGGACCACGACCGCGAGGGCGTTGGGGTCGAGTTCGTGGGCGGCGTCGACGAACACGGTTTCGAGGTGGTTGAGGTCGTCGGCCCGTTCGGGTGTGTAGGCGTTCGCGACCACGACGGCGTGGGCGCGGGTGATGTCGCCGCGTTCGAACGCGGCGGTGACGACGGGCAGTGAGCGGAGTTTGCGGGCGAGGTCGACGTGGCCGCGCGCGACTCCCGGGTTCAGGTGGCACACCGACCGGATCGCACAGGCGGTGTTGGCGTAGCCGTCGAGGGTGTAGTCGCGGGCCTGGTCGTAGATCGCGACGCGGGCCAGCCATTTCGCGGTGGCGGCTTCGATCTCGCGCAGCTCGTGTTCGAGGTCGGACAACGTAACGAACATGTGTTCGAGTATAGCCAAGAAACCCCTACAAACAAAGGAAAATCTTGGATTGTTCGATCGGGCGAAGCCGTGCCCCCAGCCTCGGCTACCGGCCGGCTAGGCGACGCGCGTCGCGGTGCGGTCGTACCCTTTCGCCATGGCGAAGAGCACCCGCACCGCGTACCGGACGTGTCATCTCTGCGAGGCCACCTGCGGGCTCGAACTGCACCTCGACGGGCGCGCGATCACGCTCGTGCGCGGTGATCGCGACGACGTGTTCAGTCACGGCTTTCTCTGCCCGAAGGGCACCGCGCTCAAGCAGCTCGAGTCCGATCCCGACCGCATCCGGCGCCCGCTCGTCCGGCGCGGCGACACGTTCCACGAAGTGTCGTGGGACGAGGCGTTCGAAGCGATCGACGCGGGGCTCACACCGATCCGCGAGCAATACGGTCCCGACGCGCTCGCGGTGTACATGGGCAATCCCAGCGCGCACAACCTCGCCGGGCTCGTCTACAACCGCGTGATCCTGCAGGCCGCCCGCACGAAGAACGTCTTCTCCGCGAGCACCGTCGATCAGATGCCGAAGCAGGTGTCGGCCGGACTGATGTTCGGCGGCGCGCTCACGATCCCGATCCCCGACGTCGACCGCACCGACTACCTCCTGATGCTCGGTGCGAACCCGTACGCGTCGAACGGTTCGCTGCTGACCGCGCCCGACATGCCCGGTCGCCTGCGGGCCCTCCGCGCGCGCGGCGGCAAGCTCGTCGTCGTCGATCCGCGTCGCACGAAGACGGCGGACGAGGCCGACGAGCACCTCCCGATCCGCCCCGCCGCCGACGCGCTCTTCCTGTTCGCGCTGGTCAACGTCATGTTCGCCGACGACCTGGTCGACCTGGGCGACGTCGGCCGCTACGTGAACGGCCTCGACGAGATCCGCCGGCTCGCGGCGGGCTTCGCGCCCGAATCCGTCGCGGCCGCCTGCGGCATCGACGCCGCGACGATCCGCCGCATCGCCCACGAGCTCGCGGCCGCGCCCACCGCCGCGGTGTACGGGCGCATCGGCACCTGCACGCAGGAGTTCGGGACCCTCGCGTCGTGGCTGATCGACGTCCTGAACGTCTGCACCGGCAACCTCGACCGGCCCGGCGGCGCGATGTTCACCAACGCGGCCACGTCGACCGCGGGTGAAGCGACCGGCAAAGGAAGGGGCGTCACGTTCGGGCGCCGGACCTCGCGCGTACGCGAGCTCCCGGAGTTCTTCGGCGAGCTCCCGGTCGTGTGCCTCGCCGAGGAGATCGAGACTCCGGGCGACGGACAGATCCGCGCCCTGGTCACGATCGCGGGCAATCCCGCGGTCGTCGACACCGAACTCCGACCGACTCCGGCGGGCGCTCCCGCAGCTCGACTTCATGGTCTGTATCGACATCTACCTGAACGAGACGACGCGCCACGCGAACGTGATCCTCCCGCCGGAACCCGAGCTCGCGCGCGGGCACTACGACCTCGCGCTCTACAACCTCGCACTGCGCAACGTCGCGAACTACTCGCCGCCGCTCGTCGAGCTCGAGCCGGGCGAGGTGCCCGAGTGGTGCACGATGCTGCGGCTGGCCGGCGTGATCGGCGGCGCGGGCGCGCACCCCGATGTCGAAGCCCTCGACGACGTCGTCGTCTCCGGTCTCGTGGCCAAGGCGGTCGGGCGGCGCGGCTCGAACGTCGAGGGCCGCGACGCGGACGAGCTCGTGCAGTCGCTGTCGACCCGGCGCGGGCCCGAGCGCGTGCTCGACCTGATGCTGCGCACGGGTCCGTACGGTGACGGCTTCGGCGCCGACCTCGACGGGCTGTCGCTCGCCGTGCTCGAAGCCAACCCGCACGGCGTCGACCTCGGGCCGCTGCAGCCGCGCATCCCGGGTGTGCTGCGCACGCCGACGGGGATGATCGAGCTTGCACCCGACGCTTGTGTCGCCGACGTCGCCCGGCTCCGGGCGGTGCTCGACCGGCCCGCGCCGGGCGACGGCGGCCCGCTCGTGCTCGTCGGCCGCCGTGATCTCCGTTCGAACAACTCGTGGATGCACAACCTCCCGGTGCTCGTGAAGGGCAAGCCCCGCTGCACCGTGCACGTGCACCCCGACGACGCGGCGCCGCCTCGGCGTCGGTGACGGTCTCGACGTGCGGGTCACGTCGGCGGCAGGGGCGATCGTGCTCCCCGCGGAGGTGACCGACGCGGTGATGCCCGGGGTGGTCAGCATCCCCCACGGCTGGGGCCACGGCGTCGAAGGCACGCAGATGGGAACCGCCGCGAGCCACGCGGGCGCCAACTCGAACGTGCTCGCGGGTTCCGACGCCTTCGACCCGCTCTCCGGCAACGCGGTGTTCAGCGGGATCCCGGTCGAGCTCGTGGCGGTCGGCGCGCTCGCGCCGTCCTGAGCCGGGCCCTCACACAGCCCTCATGTCCGCCTCATCGCGAGGCAACACGTTCGGCCGCACAATGGACGCATGACCCGTCGGAGCGCGTCGGCCTGCATCGGTACCGGAATCGTCGCCGCGCTGGCGGCGGTGACGGCGGGCTGCTCGTCCGGTGTGACCTCGACCGCGTCGCCCGTCCCCAGCACCGCGTCGTCGAGCGTGCCCGCGGCCGTGACTTCTTCGCCCTCCACATCGCCCTCAACCTCGCCCTCCACGACCGCGCCGGCCGCCGGGACCGTGCCCACCGTCACCGCGACGACGACCCGCTTCACCCCCGGCCGGCACGTGGCGACGTTCGTCGTCGACGGCGTGAAGCGCACCGCGGTCGTCGTCGTGCCCGCGTCGCTCGCGCCGCCGGCGCCGTTGGTGTTCGTGTTCCACGGGCACGGCGGAACGGGCGCCAACATCGAGCGCAAGTTCGACATCGAGTCGCTGTGGCCGCAGGCGATCGTCGTCTACCCGTACGGGCTCGTCGGTCACAAGGGCCGGACGGATCCGGAGGGCGTCAAGTCCGGATGGCAGACGGTGGCCGGCGAAGCCGGTGACCGCGACCTGAAGTTCTACGACGCGATGCTCGCGTCCATCCGCGCCCAGCTGCCGGTCGACACGAACCGCATCTACGCGATGGGCCACTCGAACGGCTCCGCGTTCGTGTCGCTGCTCCTGAACCGGCGCGGTACGGCGATTGCCGCGACCGCGAATCTCTCGGCGCAGCCGTCGGCGGCGACGCTCGCGACCGACCCCACCCGCTCGATGTTCATGGCGATGGGGATGACCGACCCGATCGTCCCGTACGCGAACCAGAAGCGGGCGATCCCCATCGCCGAACGCAAGCTCGGCGCCGACCCCGCGCACGCGAGCGTCGCCGGCAACCTCCGCTCCGAGAAGGGGCGAGGCAACCTCGAGCTCGAGACGTACATCTATCCCGGCGGGCACGAGCCGCCCGCGATCGTGCCGAAGCTCGTGGTCGCGTTCTTCGGCCGGCACACGCTCTCCGGCGGCTGAGGCCTACGCCTGCTCCCGGTTCAGCGCGTCGAACATCTCGTGGTCGACGAGGTCGTCGTACTCGGGGTGCTTTTGGATGAACCGGTCGACGAACCAGCAGATCGGGACCATCGGGACCCGGCGCACCCGAACGTCGTCGAGCACGCCCGCGATGAGCGTGCTCGCGAGGCCCCGACCGGACCGCGCCTCGTCGACCTCGGTGTGCACCAGCAGCAGCCGGCCGCCCCGCATCGTGTAATCCACGAACGCCGCGACCTCACCGTCGACGAGCAACTCGTAGCGCGAATGCTCCGGGTTGTCGCGCACTTCGTTCACGAGCCCGCCTGTTCACGGAGGCCGCGCGTGAACTCGCCCATGCCCCGCAGGAACTGGTCGCAGTTCTCCGCCTTGGCGACCGCGATCGACTTCGCGTCGACGCCACCCGGGAACACCGGCGGGACGTAGTACTCGAAGCCGTCGTCCTCGATCGCGTCGGCGATGCCGGCCGCGCATTCCGACGCGGGAACCTTGTCGACCTCCATCAGCGCGGGCACGTTGTCGGGCTGGTCCCAGATCTCGGTCGCGATCGGTCCGGGGAGCACGAGCTTCACCTCGACGGGCGTCCCCGCGAGATCGAGGAGCATCGCCTCCGCGAACCCGCACACCGCATACTTCGCCGCGTTGTACGCGGCCTCGTTGGCGATCGGGATGCGCCCGCCCATGCTCGACACGAACATGATCTGCCCGCCGCCGCGTTCGAGCATGCGCGGGAGGAGCGCGAGGCCCATGCGGACGGGGGAGTGGAAGTCGACGTCCATGAGGTGCTGCACGTCGTACGGGGTGAGATCGGTGACCCGCGTGCGCTTGGGGATCGCGGCGTTGTTGACGAGCACGTCGACGGAGCCGAAGACGTCCCACGCCTCGGTCGCAACGTCCGCGGCCCGCTCCAGGTCGCCGAGATCGGCGGCCCACAGCCGCGACCGCGGCGAGAACGCCCGGCAGCGTTCGAGCACCGTCTGCAGCCGGTCGGCCCGCCGGGCGACGATGCCCACCGTCGCGCCCCGTTCGGCCAGGATCGGTGCCAGCGCGGCGCCGATACCCGACGAAGCCCCCGTGACCAGGATGTTCGCGCCCTCGATCTTCACGCTCTATCCCTCATGTAGACGGTTCGACTCTCTCGTTCGACTCGTGCTCGGCCCAGGCGAAGATGCCCTTCGACATGGTCGAGGCCTCGGCCCGGGCGCGCGCGCCGAACACCTCGGCCCGGGCCGCGTGCACGCCGGCGTCGTCGGGCGCGGCTTGGGCCGCGAGCTCCGCGAGATGGCCCGCAAGGCGGAGGTCGCCCCCGGCCGCGACCTCGAGCGCGCGCGCCGCGAGCTGCCCCGCGCCGCCCGCGAGGTCGGCGATCTCGCGCGCCAGCGCGCCGGCGGGCGCGGGTTTCAGGTGCGACGGGTCGCCGTCGTACCAGCCGCCGTAGAGACGCCACAGGTTGCGGACCACGAACTCCGGCTCGTCGTACACCGCGTGGAGGTACGGGCGTTCGAGCAGGTGCTCGGGCGCGCGGACCTCCTGCACGATGTCGTCGAGGCGCGCACCTTCGTTCATGAGCGCGAGCGTCTGCTCGACGAGTGACTCCATCAGCTCGGCGGCTTCGGAGAGCGCGCGCTGCACCCGGTCGGCGCCGACGATCGGCAGCCCGTGCCCGGGCAGCAGCACTTCGGGTTCGAGCGCGAGCATCTTGCGGAACGCGATGGCCCAGTCGCGCGCGTAGCGCTGCACCTTCTGCGGGTTGCCGCAGTTCGGCGACGCCCAGATGAACATGTCGCCCGCGAACAGCACGCGCCGCGCCGGCGACCACACCCATGTCGCGTCGTCGGTCTCACCGCGGTCGTGGAACAGCTCGAACGCCTCGCCGCCGACGGTGATCGACAGCGTGTCGGTGTAGGTCTCGTCGGGCATGCGGTATTCGGTCGGCCAGCGCAGTCCGGGCGCCTTGAACTGCCGCTGGTTGATCACCGCGTTGTAGCCCGCGGTCATGCGATAGCGATCGAAGCGCTCGGCGATCGCCGCGTGCGCGATGACGTGCGGGGGTGCCCAGCCGTTCGTGCGCGCCTCCTCCTCGTAGAGGTCGACGCCGAACACGTGGTCGATGTGCCCGTGGGTGAACACCGCGGTGTGCAACGGGCTGTCGGACCACGTGCGCAGCGTGTCGTGCACACCCTTGGCGTGGAACACGCCACTCGTGTCGACGATCACGAGGCCGTCGGCGGTGTCGACCGCGGACGAGTTGGCAAAGGCGTCGACGAACGCCAGCCCCGGCTGCACCTCCGCCATCTGCCCGCTCGACGCGAACGGGTGGTGCGCCTCGATCGGCAGCTCGCCCGTGAACAACTTCCCGGCCAGTTCCAGCAGCTCCATGGCCGGAGCGTCCCACCCGCCCGCGCGCGGAAGAAAATCGGGCGCTTGCGGTCAAAATCAGAACGTGTTCCAATTCCGATCGTGGTCACTGCCGTTCCCGATCCCGATGCCGCTCCGGAAGGGGCGCTGGCGCGCAGCCAGGCCGCGCGCCGGCGGCGTGTGCTCGACGCGACGTTGCAGCTCGCGGCGGAGGGGGGCTTCGACGGGGTGCAGATGCGCGACGTCGCGGCCGCGGCCGACGTCGCCCTCGGCACGGTGTACCGCTACTTCACCTCGAAGGAGCGACTCCTGCTCGAGGCGATGGCGGAGCAACAGTCCGATCTCCGCTCGTACCTCGAGGTGCACCCGCCCCGCGAGCCCACGCCGGCGGCGCGGGTCGTGTCGGTGCTGCGGGGTGCGAACCGGTCGCTGCGCGAGTACCCGGACGTGACCGCGGCGATGGTGCGGTCGTTCGGTACCGCACAGGTCGAGAACGCCGACATCGTCCGGCGCGTCACCGAGATCATGACCGGGATCATCACGAACGCCATCCACGCCCCCGAACGGCGGGCCGCCACCGCGGTCGAGGTGCGCGTGGCCCGGATCCTCATGCAGGTGTGGTTGTCGTCGTTGAACGGCTGGGTGTGCGGGGTCGACGGCCCCGACCGGGTCGACGAGGACCTCGCCGCCGCGGCCGAGCTGCTCCTGCGCTGACGGCGCGGCGGGGTCGGCGCCGTCGGCGCCGTTGGCGCCAAGAGTGGAACGTGTTCTATTTTCGGGTCGATGCCGACCCGCCACTTCAACTTCGCCGACCTGTTCGAGCTCGCCGTCGACAGGGTCCCCGACCGCCTGGCGCTGGTCGACGCCCGCCGCGAGATCACCTACCGCGAGCTCGACGAACGGGCGACCCGCCTGGCCCACACCCTCTCCGACCTGGGGGTGAAGGCCGGCGACCACGTCGGGATCCTCGCCACCAACTGCATCGAGTGGGTCGAGGCGGTCTTCGCGATCTACAAGATCCGGGCCAGTGCCGTGAACATCAACTTCCGGTACGTCGAAGAGGAGCTGCGGTACCTCTTCGAGAACTCCGACGTCGTGGCGTGCGTCTACCAGCGGGAGTACGGACCGCTCGTCGCGTCGGCCCGCTCGGCGCAGCCCAAGCTGCAGCACTTCGTCCGGATCGAATGGAACGACTCGACCGCCGACGACTCCGCGCTCGACCCGGTCGAGTTCGAGGCCGCGGTGGCGAAGGGGTCGCCGGTGCGCGACTTCCCCGAGCGGTCCGGCGACGACATCTACCTGCTCTACACCGGCGGCACGACCGGGATGCCCAAGGGCGTGATGTGGCGGCACGAGGACGTGTACTTCGCGCTGGGCGGTGGCATCGACGTGTTCACCAACGAGCGCGTCGCCGCGCCCGAGACCGCGAGCGAGAAGATCGACACCGCGCAGCCGAAGGGACTCGTGTCGATCATCCTGCCGCCGCTCATGCACGGCGCGGGCCAGTTCTCCGTGTACCGCACGCTCTTCGAGGGCAACAGCGCGGTGATGCCCGCGCGCTTCGAACCGGAAGAGGTGTGGCGCACAGTCGAGAAGTACGGCGTCAACGTCATGCAGGTCACCGGCGACGCGATGGCGCGCCCGCTCGCCGACACGCTCGAACGACTGCAGGGCGAGCTCGACGTCTCGTCGCTCGTCTCCTTCGGGAGCACGGCCGCGATCTTCTCCCAGACCGTGAAGGACCAACTGCAGGCGCTGTTGCCCGAGTACCTCGTGATGACCGACTCCGTCGGTTCCACCGAGACCGGTATGAACGGCATCCGCTTCGTGACCAAGGGTGACGTGCCGAAGGACGGCATCACGAGCGTGCAGGCCGCCCGCGACTCCGTCGTGCTCGACGACGCGTTCGAGGAGGTCGAGCCGGGCTCGGGCAAGGTCGGGTTGCTGGCGCGCGGCGGCAACATCCCGCTCGGCTACTACAACGATCCGGTGAAGACCGCGGAGACGTTCGTCACCGACACGCAGGGCCGGCGGTGGTCGATCCCCGGCGACTTCGCGCGGGTCGAGGCCGACGGTCGCATCACGCTGCTCGGTCGCGGATCGGTGTCGATCAACTCCGGCGGCGAAAAGATCTATCCCGAAGAGGTCGAGGGCGCGCTCAAGTCGCATCCCGACGTCTACGACGTCCTGGTGGTCGGCGTGCCCGACGAACGGTGGGGCGAACGTGTGTGCGCTCTCTTGCAGGCGCGGCCCGGGCATCGCCCGGAGCTCGACCAGCTGCGCGAGCACTGCCGGAGCCGCATCGCGGGCTACAAGATCCCCCGCCAGCTGCTACTCGTCGACGAGGTGCCCCGGCTCCCGAACGGCAAACCCGACTACCGCTCGGCCAAGGACCAGGCGAAAGAACGGGCCCGCGACACCTGAGCCGGCCCCGAGGTCTACCGTGATTGGGCCCCAACCGCCTCAAGGCGCTTGCCGGGCATCCGATTGTGATGACGCGATGACCTCCCGCCGCCTTCTGCACCGCCTCGTCGCGCTTTGCGCGCTCGCCCTTGCCGTGGGCACGTTCGCCGTCGCGGCGACGCCGGGCGTGGCCGCGGCCGACACCACGACGCACACACCGGTCATGGGCCCGTCGCTGCTGACCGCGAAGCAGCTCTCCGCCTGGTACTTCAAGCACAGCACCACGACGCCGCTCATCCCGTCGTTCGGCGGGCATCCGGCCGGCGACGTCGCCGCGCTCGCGCAGGTGTTCATCGACGACGGCAAGAAGGAAGGCGTCCGCGGCGACATGGCGTTCATCCAGTCGCAGCTCGAGACGGGCTGGATGCACTTCTCCGGATCGCAGATCCCGCCCGACGCGTACAACTACGCGGGCATCTACGCGTTCGACGGTCGCACCAGCCTCCCGAATTGCGCGCACGGCGACTCGTCGCCGAGCCGCTGCATGGGCACGCCGCAACACGGAGCGCTCGTGCAGATCCAACTGCTGCGCAGCTACGCGGACCCGACGGCCAAGACCGCGACTGGTCGGTTGATCTCGGCACCCTCCGACCGTGCCGGTCAAGCACCGCTCTGGGAGTACTTCGGCGGTCACAACTGCCCGTGCGGCAAGTTGATCTGGGCTTCGGCCAACGCCTACGGACTCCGCATCATCCAGATGTACTCGCAGGCCCTCGTCGAGAGCGGCCAGGCCGGCGCGTGCATCGCGTACGCGCCGGCGGTCTCGGGCGCCAAGTCGGGCGGCGGCTACTGGGACGTCACCCGCGACTCGATCGTCCATTCCTTCGGTGACGCCAAGTTCTTCGGCGACACCCGCAAGATCCCGTTGAAGGCGCCCCTCACCGGCGGTGAGTCGATGCCGGGCGGGCGCGGCTACTGGCTGCTCGCGCGCGACGGCGGGATCTTCTCGTACGGCGGCGCGGGCTTCCACGGCTCGACGGGCGCGCTCCGCTTGAACAAGCCCGTCAACGGCATGGAACGCACTCCCGGGGCGAAGGGCTACTGGCTCGTCGCCGACGACGGCGGCATCTTCTCGTTCGGCAGCGCACGCTTCTTCGGATCGATGGGTGGCCGGTCCCTGAACAAGCCCGTGCTCGGGATGGAACGCACCGCGACCGGCAACGGCTACTGGCTCTTCGCCTCCGACGGCGGCATCTTCAACTTCGGCGACGCGCACTTCTACGGCTCACTCGGCGCGTTCAAGCTGACGTCGCCCATCGTGTCGATGCAGCGCACCGCGACCGGCAAGGGCTACTGGATGATGACGAAGGACGGTCACGTCTACCGGTTCGGCGACGCCAAGGCCTACGGCGACACCGGCGCCTGCAAGAACTACGCCGGCGCGGCGCGGATGCTCGTTACCCCGGACGGCGGGGGCTACTGGATCGCCACCGGCAACGGCAACATCGTTGCGTTCGGCGATGCCAAGAACCTCGGATTCCCCGCGAGTGTCGGCGGCTCGACGATCGCGCTGCTCGGCACGAACTAGTCTCACGGCGACAAGAAACCCACGGGGAGCTCGGAGGTCACCGGGCTGAGAGGGTGGACTGCGCACCACGCGCCCTGCCACCGACCCCTCGAACCTGCTCCGGGTAATGCCGGCGGAGGGAGGGAGACGCGTGAGCCACGCTGCAATCGTGCTCGCCGGAGGAGACCCGGTCGGCACCGATACGAGACGGCTGCTGCCCGACGACGCCATCGTCATCGCGGCCGATTCCGGTCTCCACCAAGGCGAGCGGCTCGGGCTGCGCGTCGACGTCGTCGTCGGCGACCTCGACTCGGCCGATCCGCTCGCGGTCGAACGGGCCCGCGCCGCGGGCGCCGTCGTCGAGCGTCATCCCGCCGGCAAGGACGCCACCGATCTCGAGCTCGCGTTCGACGCGGCCCGCGACCGCGGTGCGGATCGCATCACCGTGGTCGGCGGTGCGGGCGGTCGCCTCGACCACTTCCTCGCGAACGTCGCGCTGCTCGCGTCGCCGCGCTTCGGCGACCTCGAGGTCGACGCGTGGCCGGGCGACGCCCGCGTCGCCGTGGTGCAAGGCGGCCGGCCGCCGCACACCATCACGGGGGCCGCGGGATCGTTGCTGACCCTGCTCCCGGTGGGCGGCGACGCGACCGGGATCACGACGACCGGGCTGCAGTACCCGCTGCGCGACGCGACGCTGCAGACCGGCACGTCGCGCGGTGTGAGCAACGTGCTGGTGGGAGAGGAGGCGTCCGTCGTCCTCGAACGCGGGACCCTGCTCGCGGTGCAACCGTTCGCGGGTGCGTCATGAAGCGCCTTGCGTTCGCGGTCGTCGCGCTCGTGCTCGCGGCGGCGTGCGGCAGCAGCAGCTCGAAGCCCGCGGCGCAGCCGGGCGTGACGACGACGACGCCCGCGGCGAAGATCACGACCGTCCGGCTCCTCACGCACAGCTCGTTCGCGGTGTCGAAGGAGGTGCTCGCCGACTTCACCGCACAGACGGGCTACAAGGTCAAGCTCGTCCAGCCCGGCGACGCCGGGGTGATGGTGAACGAGGCGATCCTCACCAAGGACCACCCGGTCGCCGACGCGCTCTTCGGCGTCGACAACACGTTCCTCACGCGCGCGCTCGACGCGGGCATCTTCGACGCGTACTCCCCGAAGGAGGCCGCCTCACTGCGCGACGGGCTCTCGCTCGACGCGCAGCACCGGGTGACGCCGATCGACACGAGCGACGTGTGCGTCGACTACGACACCTCGTGGTTCGGCCACGACGGCCGGCCGGCCGCGCCGACCTCGCTCGACGACCTGATCGATCCCCGCTACAAGAACCTCATGGTCGTCGAGAATGCGTCGACGTCGTCGACCGGACTCGCGTTCGTGCTCGCGACGATCGCGGCCAAGGGTGAGAACGGATGGCACGACTTCTGGCGATCGTTGAAGGAGAACGGCGTTCGGGTCGACGACGACTGGACCGGTGCGTACCAGACCGACTTCACCGCGGGCGGCGGGAGCGGTGACCGGCCGATCGTGGTGTCGTACGGATCGGATGCCGCCGCCGACGTGATCGGCTCGAACCCGCACCGCGACACACCGAAGGTTGCGGTGATGAGCTCGACGTGCTTCGGGCAGACGGAATACGCAGGGGTGCTGCACGGCGCGCGCAACGTCGCGGGCGCGCGGGCCCTCGTCGACTTCATGCTGACGAAGCGCTTCCAGGAGGACATGCCGCTCCAGATGTACGTGAACCCGGTGGTGAAGGGCGCGGCCCTCCCGGCGGCATTCGCGAGATGGTTGGTCGAGCCCGACCATGCGCTCTCCATCGATCCCGCACTGATCTCGGCGCACCGCAGCGACTGGATCAAGGAGTGGACCGACCTCGTCGTGCGATGAGCGGCGACCGGCGCGCGCTCCTCGTCCGGCTCGCGCAGGTCGCGGTGCCCGTGGGCTTCCTCGCGGTGTTCTTCGCGTGGCCGCTCGGAACCATCTTCGGTCACTCGCTCCGGCCGAGCGCGCTCGGCGACGTCGTGACCGATCCGGCGCTGCGTCACGTTGCCTGGTTCACGACCTGGCAGGCCGCGCTGTCGACCGTCCTCACCCTCGCCGCCGGGCTCCCCGCGGCCTACGTGGTCGCCCGCTTCGACTTCCCCGGCCGGCGCGCGTTCCGGGCGTTCGTCACCGTGCCGTTCGTGCTTCCGACGGTCGTGGTCGCGACCGCCTTCCTCGCACTCCTCCGACCGGGCGGTCCGCTGTCGTTCCTGCACTGGCAGCGCGGCGTCGCGCCCATGCTCGTCGCCCACGTGTTCTTCAACCTCGCGGTCGTGGTGCGGACGGTGGGCGGTTTCTGGGCCAACCTCGATCCACGGCGGGAGGAGGCGGCCCGCATGCTCGGCGCGTCGCGGCTCGCGCGCGTTCCGGTACGTGACCCTGCCGCTGCTCACGCCCTCGATCGTCGCGGCCGGCTCGATCGTGTTCCTCTTCACGTTCACGTCGTTCGGGGTCGCGCTCTTGCTCGCCGACCCCGGGCACGCCACGCTCGAGGTCGAGATCTACCGCCAGGCCGTGCAGCTGTTCGACCTGCGCACCGCGGCGGCGCTGGCCCTCGTGCAGATCGTGGCCGTCCTCGCGGTCGTGTTCGCCCTGGCGCGGGTGCAGGAACGGCGGGGCATCGCCCAACGGCTGGTCGGGGGCGCCGACTCGGCCCGGCGCGCCCGGGGCCGCGAGCGGGCGGTCGTGGGCGGCGTCGTCGGCGTGACGACGCTCTTCCTCGGCGCTCCGCTCGCGGTACTGGTCTGGCGCTCGGTGCACGCGGGCGGGCAGTGGAGCCTGAGCTCGTACCGCGCGCTCGGCTCGAGTGCGGCGGCCAACACGCTGTTCGTCTCGCCGTGGGCCGCGGTGCGCAACTCGGTGGAGTTCGCGGTCGTCGCGACCGCGATCGCGTTGGTGGTCGGCGGGCTCGCGTCGGTGGTCATCGCGTCGCGCGCGGGCCGGGCCACGCGCACGTTCGACGCGTTCCTCATGCTGCCGCTCGGGACGTCGGCCGTGACCGTCGGCTTCGGGTTCCTCCTCGCCTTCCGCCACGCGCCGGCCGGGCTCGCGACCTCGCCGTTGCTCGTCCCGATCGCGCATGCGGTCGTCGCCATCCCGTTCGTCGTGCGGTCGGTGGTGCCCGCGCTGCGGAGCATCGACCCGCGGCTGCGCGACGCGGCGACGATGCTCGGCGCCGGACCGCGTCGCGTCTGGCGAGAGGTCGATCTCCCGATCACGGCGCGCGCGTTCGCGGTCGCCGCGGGCTTCTGCGCGGCGGTGTCGTTGGGAGAGTTCGGCGCGACGCTCTTCATCGCGCGGCCCGACTGGCCGACCGTGCCCATCGCGATCCAGCGGTTCCTCGCGCGGCCGGGCGAGATCAACGTCGACCGGGCGCTCGCGATGTCGGTGATCCTGATGCTGCTCACCGCGGCGGTCGTGTTCGCGGTCGAACGGGTGCGTGTGCGCGACCTCGGGGACTTCTAGCTCGTGTTGCAGATCGAGGACGCGTCGGTGCGGTTCGGCGACCGGGCCGTGCTCGACGCGGTCGATCTCACGCTCGGCTCGGCGGAGACGGTCGCGGTGCTCGGCCCGAGCGGCTCGGGCAAGACGACCCTCCTGCGGGCGGTGGCAGGTCTCCAGCGGCTGGACCGCGGCCGCATCTGCTGGGACGGCGACGACCTCGCGCCGGTCGCGCCGCACGAGCGCCGGTTCGGGCTCGTGTTCCAGGAGTACGCGCTGTTCCCGCACCGCGACGTCGCGGGCAACGTCGAGTTCGGCCTGCGCATGGCTGTGGGGGGCCGGGGCGGGCGGCGCGGCCGGGGAACGTCGCGCCGGGGAACTTCGCGCCGGGGAACTTCGCGCCGGGGAACTTCGCGCCGGGGAACGTCGCGCCGGGTCGAGGAAGTGCTCGAGCTCGTCGGGCTCGCGGGGTTCGGCGCGCGCCGGGTTGCGACGCTGTCGGGCGGGGAGCAGCAGCGCGTCGCGCTCGCCCGCGCGCTCGCGGTCTCGCCCCGCCTCCTCATGTTGGACGAACCGCTCGGCGCGCTCGACCAGGTGTGGCGCCGGCGGCTGCTCACCGAGATCCGTGCCATCCTCGACGGCGCAGGCCTCGCCGCGCTCTACGTCACCCACGATCACGAGGAGGCGTTCGCGATCGCGACCCGGGTCGCGATCATGCGCGACGGGCGCATCGTGCAGGTGGGCGCGCCCGCCGACGTCTGGCGCGCGCCCGCCGACGCATGGACGGCCACCTTCCTCGGCTTCGGCCCGGTCGTCGAAGGCGAGGTGCGCGACGGACTCGTGCACACGCCGTGGGGGCCGGTCCTCGCGCCGGCGCGGGAACCGGCCGGCCCGGTCGACGTGGTCGTGCGCCCCGACGGCGCGCGCATCGACCCCGACGGTCCCGTCGACCTCACGGTCGTCCGGTCGGCGTTCACGGGAACGCACGTCGAGCTCGCGGCCGCGATGTCCGGAGCCGGTCCGGCGTTGACCGTGATCGTCCCACCGGAGACCGCGCCGCGGTCGGCGACCGCGTGCGGCTGTCGATCGACGCGGGCGCGCTCTGCTCGTCTACCGCCGTCGGGCAGACTGATCCGATGGCGACCCGGGCCAAGGTCGGAGAAGGTGCGCGCGAGCTCGCACGGCGCGACCCGGTGCTGAAGCGGATGCTCCGCGACCACGGCGTCCCCGACCTGCACCGGCGCAGGCCGCGCCGCCCGCACTTCGCCGAGCTCGCGCGGATGATCTGCTACCAGCAGCTCGCAGGTCGCGCGGCCGCGGCCATTCACGGCCGCTTCGAGGCGCTCTTCGACGGGCCGCCCACCCCCGACGCGGTGCTCGCGCTCCCGTTCGACACGTTGCGCGGCGCGGGCCTGTCGAACGCGAAGGCGTCCTCGATCCGCGACCTCGCCACGAAGGTCGAGGAGGGGAAGGTCGAGCTCGATCGCGTCGCGCGTCTGTCGGACGACAAGGTCGTGAGCGAGCTGGTACTCGTGCGCGGCATCGGTGAGTGGACCGCGCAGATGTTCTTGATGTTCCAGATGGGCCGCCTCGACGTCTGGCCCGTTCTCGACCTCGGGGTGCGCTCCGGGTTCGCGCGCATGTACGGACTGTCGGAGATGCCGACCCCGAAGCCGTTGGTCGCCGAAGGCGACGCGTTCCGGCCCTACCGCTCGCTCGTCGCCTGGTGGTGCTGGCGCGCGGCCGACACGGTCAGGCCCGACTGACTCGGGAACGGTAGTGTCGGCGGTTGGGACCGTCGACGACAGCGCGGCAACCGCGCGTCGTTCCGGCGGCAATGGGGGATCCATCGTGGGAGTTCGTGTCCCGGCCGTCGTGGCCGTCGCGTCGCTGTTGCTCGGTTGTGTGTCGATCGCGGGTGCGGCACCCGCCGGTGCCGCACGCGCCGCCGCGGCCGCACCCGTTCCCCCGAACACGGTGACGGATCCCGCCGGCGATGTCAGCCTTGCACCCGGCGACGTCGTCGGCGTCGGATTCGTGCAGACCACGACGGCGCTCGTGTTCGGGGTCAAGGTGAAGGACCCGCTCGACCCGGCCACGGATGCGACGTGGACGACCGGATTCGTTCTGATCTATTGGGAGCTGGACACGACTGGCGACGGCGTGCCCGACTACAACATCCAGCTGACGAGCGATGGCGCCGGCGGTATGGACGTCGTGGTGTTCCCGCTGGCCAACCCCGACCCCTGCCCCGGCACCGGCGCGTTCGTCGCGGGCTACGGGTTCACGGTGACGCTTCCGACGACGTGTCTCCCGGCCGGTCTCGCCTTCCGGTTCCGGGCCACGATGTCGTATGCGCCCGACGTCACCCAGGTCGATCCCTCCGACTTCGCACCCGACGATCCCAAAGCGTTCAGTGCGATCGTCAAGACCGCGCCCAAGCCCGTCCCGCCGGTCACGTCGCCGCCGGTCAAGCCGGCCGGTGGCGGCCCGAACGGCTACTGGATGCTCGGATCGGACGGTCACGTGTACCCGTTCGGCTCGGCGGTGGGCTTCTCCGGGTTGCGGCCGCTCGCGGTGGCGATGGCGCCCCGCCCCGACGGCAAGGGCTACTGGGTCGTCGACGCGCCTCGGCCGCGTGTTCGCGCACGGGACCGCGGGCGCGTTCGCCGGCAACCTGCCGCAACTGCAGGCGGGCGAGCAGATCACGACGATCGCCGCGACCGCTTCGGGCAACGGATACTGGCTGTTCTCGAACCGCGGCCGGGTCTTTGCGTTCGGCGATGCGCACCGCCACGGCGATCTCGCGGCAACGCACCTGAACGGCCCGATCGTCGCGTCGACCGCGACCGCGTCGGGCCAGGGCTATTACATGGTGGGCAGCGACGGCGGCATCTTCGCGTTCGGCGATGCCCGGTTCCACGGTTCCACCGGGGCCATGCGGCTCAACCGGCCCATCGTGGGGATGTCGTCGACGCCGGACGGCAAGGGCTACTGGCTCGTCGCGTCCGACGGTGGCGTGTTCGCGTTCAATGCCCCGTTCCGGGGGTCGATGGGCGCGACGCGCCTCAACCGGCCCGTCAACGGCCTCGTCGCCTACGGCAACGGGTATCTCATGGTCGCGTCCGACGGCGGCATCTTCGACTTCTCGAATCGCGCGTTCCTGGGAAGCCTGGCCGCGCACCCGCCGGCCGCACCGATCATCGGCCTTGCCGCGGTCAGCGGCTGACCCGATCAGCCCCGCAACTCCACCGACAACTCCACCAACAGTTGTCAGAGATATCCGCGCTATGTGCGGAGAACCCCGACAACTGTTGGTGGAGTTTGGTGGGGATTACCCGACGGGTGCGATGTCGAGGATGGGTGCGCTCGGGGTGTGGTTGCCGAGGCTGCCCTCGAACGCCCGGTCGGAGAAGTCGAACACCCCGCCGTCGGAGGCCACCATCAGGTAGCCGTTGCCGTAGGCGACCAATCCGTTCACCGGCTCGACGAGGTGACGCCCACCCATCGACCCGCGGAACGGCGCGTTGAACGCGAACACGCCACCGTCCGATCCGACGAGCCAGTACCCACGACCGTCAGCCGTCGACGACACGCCGACGATCGGGCGGTTCAGGCGGGAGCGTCCCATCGAGCCGCGGTACAGGGCGTCGCCGAAGCTGAACACGCCGCCGTCGGAGCTCACCATGCGGTAGCCGTGTCCGGTCGGGCTCGCGACCGATGCGATCACCGGTCGGTTGAGGCTCTTGGCCCGCAGGTCGCCGTAGAAGTGTGCGTCGCCGTAGACGAACACGCGGCCCTGACTCGAGAACAACCAGTATCCGTTGCCCGAGCGGGTCGGCGGAGATCGACGTGATCCACTCGCCCGACCGCAGCTGCGGACGACCGCCGAGGTTCGCGGCCGTGCCGAAGTGGCTGACGTCGCCGATGGCGTTGACGATCCAGTAGCCCTTGCCGCCGATGCGGGTCGCCATCGCCACCGAGGAGCCGGAGGCGTTGCCGACGTTGCAGGCCTTGCCGAACGCGTAGACCTTGCCGTCGGCGCCGAGGAGCGAGTAGCCGTTCTTCGCACTGTGCGATTTCGGCGCGCAGACTCCGGGTGTGGCCGAGTAGCGCACCGGCGCGCTCGGGCGGGCCGCCGTGGCCGTGGCCGCCGACGCGCCGCCGAACAGCGACCGGAAACGGGCCTGCGCGCTCGGGAAGTGCGCCAGCATGTGGTTGCCGTCGTGCGCCGTGTCCTCGTTGAAGTACGAGTGGTACGCGAGGCTCCCGGCGCCGCTGCTCGGCAGGCTGTTCATCCAGTTGTACATGCCCTGGATGAAGGTGGGATTGTCGTTCCCGGCACTGCGGGGCGCCTCGGTCCCGCCGCTCGCGAGCGCCCATTCGGGGTAGCTCACCTGCTTGCCGTGCGCGATCGCGAAGTTGCGCTGGAACGTGAGGCTCGGCGTGTCGGTGTTGAAGGCCGCCTCCGCGTTCACCCATGAACGGGTCGCGGGATTCCACGGCGCGTTGAGGCTCTTGTCGTAGACGTCCATCCCGATGATGTCGACGTACGCGTCGCCGGGGTACGCGCTGACTTCGCGCGGCATCCAACCGACATCGCCGGTCCAGTCGAACCGCGCGTTCGGGATGACCGAACGGAACACGTCGTGCACGTGGCGGAACGCGCGGACCCACGTGCCCTCGTTCCCGGCCGCCGACCACGGCATCCAGTCGCCGTCGAACTCCCAACCCAACCGGATGGTCACGCCCGCGAACTTCGCGGCCTTGATGTACTGGGCTGCGACACGGTACGCGCCGTCGTTGCGACCGGCCGCGGTGTCGTTGAGCGCGGCGCCGCGCTGCGCGGTGGTCGCTCCGAATCCGAGACCGAGGGTGAGCGGGACCGACTCGACGAAGTTCGTGCGGCTCGCGATCGTCTGCAACGCGCCGGAGGCCGCGGTCTGGCCCCACACGCTGCTCTCGAACGCGGATGTGCTCGTGTAGTCGGTGAACTGCGTCACGTAGTTCGTGTCGTGTCCCAGCCACGCCTCGAGAGTGCGCAGGCGTGCCGCGCTCCCGTAGCCCGGGTAGAAGCCCATGCGCGTGACCGCAGGACGAGTTGCCGCGGAAGCGCCGCGCAACACGGAGCTGCCGATGACGCCGGTGGTGCACAACACCGTGATGAGCACCGCGACACGCGTGCGCAGCATCACGTTCGGCTTGCGATCGGCGCGCTGCGTTGAAATCACTGACAAGACGACCCCCCAGGTCGGTTCACGGAACCCCGTCTACTCGGCATGGGGGCGGGTGATCTGATTCGTTGCGCGCGCGTCACCCGCCGTTTGTCCACCTTGTCCTATCGTCAGATCGGCAATGTCACCCAGCGCGCGTATCGGGAATTGCCCGTTCGGCACGTGACCTGCGAGAACTTGTTGCCTGGCAGTTGCCTGACTACGCGATCGCGCCGCTCGCGGTAAGTGCGTGAATTTCTCGAGATTCGAAGCCCCAGTCCCGAAGCGCGGTATGCGTGTGCGCGCCAGGCTTTGCCGCTGCACTCTGCACGGAAGTCGCGGAGCGACTGAAGCGCGGCGCGGGCGCCGGATGCATCGCGCCGCCGACGTCGACGAACATCTCGCGGGCGACGTTGTGCGGGTGTTCGCGGGCTTCCGCCATCGGCAACACCGGGGCGAAGCACACCTCGGTACCCGCGAAGAACTCGATCCATTCGTCGCGCGTCTTCGTCACGAAGAGCGCGGCGAGTCTCGACTTCAACGCGGGCCACTGCGCCGAGTCCATCTGCGCGGCCGCGTCGACATCGCCGAACCCGAGCGGGCCGACCAGGTGGAGGAAGTTCGCGTAGAACTTCGGTTCGTACGCGGCGAGCGAGACGTACCCGCCGTCCGCGGTCTCGTACACGTTGTAGAAGTGCGCGCCGCCGTCGAGGAGGTTGGTGCCGCGCGGTCCCCACACGCCCATCTCGTCGAGGCCCCAGAAGATGCTCATCAGCTGTGCGCTGCCGTCGACCATGGCCGCGTCGACGATCTGCCCTTCACCCGAGCGCCCGCGCTCGACGAGCGCGGCGAGGATGCCCATGACGACGAGCGACCCGCCGCCGCCGAAGTCGGCGAGCAGGTTGATGGGTGGCACGGGCGCGTGGCCCTCGGGCCCGAGGTGCCACAGCACGCCCGCGACGGAGAGGTAGTTCACGTCGTGCCCGACGTCGTTCGCCAACGGCCCGGTCTGCCCCCAGCCCGTCATGCGCGCGTAGACGAGTGCGGGGTTGCGGGCGCGGCACGCATCCGGTCCGACCCCGAGCCGTTCGGCGACGCCGGGCCGGAATCCCTCGACGAGCACGTCGGCGCGCTCGCACAGTCGGAGCACGACCTCCGCGCCGCCGGGATGCTTGAGGTCGACGCCGATGCTGCGCCGGCCCCGGTCGATCACGGAGTACGCCGAGCCCGTCCCGCCCGCGACCGTGCGGCCCGCGGCGACGTCGGTCGCCCGATCGACGCGGACCACCTCCGCGCCGAGATCCGAGAGCAGCATCCCGGCGAACTGCACCGGGCCGATGTTCGGCAGCTCGACGACCCTGATGCCGGCGAGAGGCCCCATGACAGCTCCCTTTCCGTGCCCACTCCGGGCCGGGTGTTGTTACAGCTTGAGGACGCGTGCCGCGTTCTCGTACAGGAACTTCGGCCAGACGTGGTCGCGGAACGGCACGTTGGGCAACTCGGCGAAGATCCGGTCGATGTCGAGGCCCATCGGGTAGTAGCCCGCGTAGATCACCTTGTCGGCGCCGCGCGTGTTCGCGAAGTTCACGATGTCGGGGTTGTAGTGCTTGGGCGCGAACGCCGAGGTGGAGTAGTAGAGGTTCGGCCACTTGAGCAGCAGCTTCACCATCAGCTGCGTCCACGGCTCACCGCCGTGGCGGGTCACGATCTTCAGCTCGGGGAAGAACCAGCACACCTCGTCGAGCAGCGCAGGGTCCTGCGGCGCGAATCGGATGCGTGGCCCGGGTACGCCGGCGTAGACGAAGATCGGGATGTCGAGCTCGATGCACTTCGCGTAGATCGGGTACATCTTCTTGTCGTTCAGCGGCACCTGCGGGATGAGGCCGGTGCCCCAGCAGTGCGTCGCCTTCGCGCCGTGCACGCGCACGTCCTCGTCGAGCTTGCGCACCGCGTCCATCCCGAGGTTCGGGTCGGTGTTGGTCGTGGCGATGAAGTTGTCCGGGTAGCGCTCGAGCGCGATCTTCGCGTTGCCGTCGACGGTCATGCCCGTCATCGCCTTCGTGATGCCGTGCTGCTTCATCTTGGCCATCAGCATCTCGACCGGGTCGTCGACCCGCTCGTAGTGAGGCACGCCCTTGAACATGTACTGCGCGGGGAACTCCCACTCCTGGCTGTCGGCGTCGTGCGTCTGCTTGCGGATGAAGTCGTAGTGCTTCGCCTGCTCTTCACGCGGGACGGGAAAGCCGATCATCGTGTCGATGACGCCCACCTCGGCCCGCGCCTTCTCGAACGCCTTACTCATGCGGCTACGCCCTCCGGCCCTCGATCGCCCGTGCGGCTGGACGAGATGTCCGGGCCTCCGGGCTGCGCCTGGCTGTACTCATGCGGCTGCGCCCTCCGGCCCTCGATCGCCCGTGCGGCTGGACGAGATGTCCGGGCCTCCGGGCTGCGCCTGGCTGTACTCATGCGGCTGCGCCCTCCGGCCCTCGATCGCCCGTGCGGCTGGACGAGATGTCCGGGCCTCCGGGCTGCGCCTGGTTGTACTCATGCGGCTGCGCCCTCCGGCCCTCGATCGCCCGTGCGGCTGGACGAGATGTCCGGGCCTCCGGGCTGCGCCTGGTTCACTCCGACACCTCTTTGGCGGGGAGCTTGAACACACGTTGCGCGTTCTCGCGCAGGAACTTCGGCCACACGTGATCGCGCAGCGGCACCGCCGGCATCTCGTTGAAGACGCGCTCGTAGCTGAGCCCCGACGGGAAGTAGCCCGAGAAGATCACCTTGTCGGCCCCGCGCGTGTTCGCGAAGTTGACGATGTCGACCGGGTAGTACTTCGGTGCGAACGCCGTGGTCGAGTAGTAGAGGTTCGGCCACTTCAACAGCAGCTTCGCGGCCAGCGCGGTCCACGGCTCGCAGCCGTGGCGCGTGACGAACTTGAGCTCGGGGAAGTACCAGCAGACCTCGTCGATCAACGCGACCTCTTGCGGTGCGAACTGCAGTCGCGGCCCGGGGACTCCCGCGGTCGAGCAGAACGCGATGTCGCGCTCGATGCACTTCGCATACACCGGGTAGAACATCTTGTCGTTGAGCGCGACCTGCGGGTAGAGGCCCGACGGGAACGCGCTGACCGACTTCAGGTCGAACTCGTCGGCGTAGCGGTCGATCTTGCGGACCGCCTCCATGCCCTCGTTCGGGTCGATGCCGATGCCGGCGAAGAAATGGTCGGGAAGATCGCGCACGGCCCGCCGGCCGACCTCGTCCTCGACGCCGACGATCGCCTGCGTGATCCCGTGCCGTTGATGCTCGAGGAACAGCATCTCGACCGGGTCGCCCATCTCGTCGGACTCCCACTTCGGCACGTTCTTGAACATGTAGCCCGCGGGGAACTCGAGCTCACCTTCCTTGGTGGCGGAGTCGTGGCTGCCCTTGCGGATGAACTCGTAGAACTCGAACATGTCCTCGCGCGACTTGGGGAAGCCGACGGCGGTGTCGACGACTCCTCCGGCCAAGGCCGCTTCGTACGCCGTTCGCTCGCTCACAGCTTGAAGACGCGCTCGGCGTTCTCGCGCAGGAACTTGGGCCAGACGTGATCGCGGAACGCGACGTCGGGCATCTCCTTGAAGATGCGGTCGAGCGAGAGGCCCATCGGGTAGTACCCCGCGTACATCACCTTGTCGGCGCCGCGGGTGTTGGCGAACTTGACCACGGCCTCGGGGTAGTAGCGGGGCGCGAACGCCGAGGTCGAGTAGTAGAGGTTCGGCCACTTCAGGAGCAGCTTCACCGCGAGATCGGCCCACGGCTCGCACCCGTGCCGGGTGACGAACTTGAGCTCGGGGAAGTACCAGCAGACCTCGTCGATCAGCCCGACGTACTGCGGCGCGAACGGCACTCGCGGCCCGGGGACGCCGGCGCAGACGCAGATCGGGATGTCGAGCTCGATGCACTTGGCGTAGATCGGGTAGAACTTCGCGTCGTTGATCGCCACCTGCGGATACAGGCCGGCGGGGAACGCCGTCGCCGCCTTGACGCCCAGCTCCTCGACCGCACGCTGCAGATCGCGCACCTGGTCCATGCCGCGGTTCGGGTCGACCTCGAGGCTGCCGAAGAAGCGGTCGGGGTGCTGCTTCAACGCTCGCCGAGAATCGGCGCTCTTGTCCTCGTCGAACGAGACACCGAGCATCCCCTTCTCGATGCCGAAGCGGTCCATCTGCTCGAGCAGGAAACGGACCGGGTCGTCACCCGCCTCCGGGTGCGGCACGTTCTTGAACATGTACTGCGCGGGGAACTCGAACTCGTCGAGCGACTCGCGGTCGCGCAGGTTCTTGCGGAGGAACTCGTACGTCCGCGCGCCGGCGCGAAAGGGTGTCGCGATCATCAGATCGATCACACCGATGTCGGTCGGCATCGTCATTGTCGGGGCCTCCTCGGGACGGGCCTCGAACGTAGCCCGGCGCTCCCGGGAAGGTCAGATCCGCGCCAGGCCCGATGCCGCCGACGCTGCTGCCCGCTTGGAGCGGCGCCGGCCCGCGAGAATGGGGCCGTGAACCTCAAGACCGCGGCGCGCCGCCTCGGCGTCCATTACCAGACCGCGTACCGCTGGGTACGCAGCGGGCAGCTGGTCGCGGTCAAAGTCGGCGCCGGCTACGAGGTGTCCGACGCGGCGGTCGAGCGACTCCTCGCGCAGCGGACCGCAACCGGGCGCGCGCCGCAGCCGCGAACCGCGCCGGCCCCGTTCGCAGGCGCGTCGAGCATCGAAGCAGGGCTGCACGCCCTCGACCTCATGGTCGACGCCGTGACGCCTCGACTCGACCGCGGTCGCCGAACGGGCGGCGAGAGTCGTCGCCGACCATCTCGGCGACGCCACGTTCGTGTACCGGAGGTCCACGACCGACGACGGCGCCTCCGACGCCCTCGTCGTCGTGTACGCCGCGCACCGCGATCCGGTCTCGGAGGTCGCGGCCTCGACACTCGGTCGCGACCCGCGTACCTCGACGAGGATGGTCCGGCGGGCCGTCTTGGCCAACGAGCTCATCTGCGTCGCGCAAGTCCCGCAACGTGAGCTGCGACGCCGGCTCCATCCCGAGCTGCACGAGCACCTTCATCTCTGCGGCTGCTACAGCGCGATGTGTGCACCGATCGGGCCGAACGGCGCGTTGCTCGTGACGCGCGATTTTCCGGGGCGCCCCTACGGTCCCGCCGACGTCGCGCTCGTCGAGTCGATCGTCGCCCGGGTCGCCCGCGCCGACGAACGGGCGCGCAGCTGGACATCGGCGTGGGCGATGCGCCGGAGGATGGTGTCGGCGTTCGGCGCCCCGTCGTTCGACGGCAACTGCTTCGACCAGCTGATCGCACCTACCGGCGGCGAGGAACCGATGATCGCGGTGCTCGACCTCCAGCTCGGTCACGTCGCGTGCAGCAAGGCGTACGCGGCCCTCGTCAACGAGGACGCAACCCGGCTGACGGGCGTCTCGCTCCGTTCGCTCGTCCGCGACGCCGCCGCCCTCGACGACGCGTTCGCACCCGTCCTCCTCGGCGAGATCGACTACCGCAGCGTCGAGCTGGACGTGCTCGCCGATCACTCCCGGATCGCGATGCACGTCGGGATGGTCCGACACGACGACGCGACTCCGAGGGGACTGGTGCTCGTCGCCCACCCCGTGCCCGACCTGGCGGGCGGCTGATACGTTCCGTCGGCGTGTCCGACGTTGCCGAGTGGGGTCACGCGAACGAGCTCGACGACGTGCGCGCCCAGGTCGCGATCGCGGGCATCGGCGAGACGGCCTACACCAAGGCATCCGGTCGCACCGCCCGTGCGATCGGCGCCGAGGCCGCGGAACGCGCCATCGCCGACGCGGGCCTCACGCCCGCCGACATCGACGGGATCACGTGGTCGGGCGCGTTCGCCGACTTCGACGCCGACGCGTACCACGAGCACTTCGGTACGTCGCACGACATGTGGACGTCGCCGTGGGGCGGCGGGATGGCCTGGGCCGCGACCGCGCCGTACCTCGCGGCCAACGCGATCCGGGAGGGCAAGGCGCGCCACGTGCTCAACGTCTTCCCGGTCGCATGGGCGACGCAGCGGTCGTCGATGACGGGCGGTCCGGGCGAGGTCCACGCGTCGCAGGCGTTGAAACAGAACCTCGAGGTGCCGTTCGGGTTCTTCCCGCAGCCCGTGTACTTCGCGTCGATCATGCGCCGGCACATGATCGAGTTCGGCACGCGAACCGAGCAGTTCGGCGCGATCGCGGTGGCGTGTCGCCGGCACGCGAACCTGCACCCGGGCGCGGTGATGCACGGCCGGCCGATGACGATCGACGACTACCTCGCCGCACCGTCGCTCGCCGACCCACTGCGGCTGCTCGACTCGTGCCTCATCTCCGACGGGGGTGCGGCGTACATCACCACCAGCGTCGAGCGCGCCCGCGACCTCCCGCACCCGCCCGCGGTCGTGGCCGGTGTCGGCGAGGGCTACTCCGCGAGCGGCGGGCACTGGGCACTGCAGCGCGCGTTCACGAGCACGCCCCAGGTCTTCTCCGCGCCGCCGCGCGTTCGCGATGGCGGGCCTGACGCCGGCCGACGTCGACGTGCTGACGGTGTACGACCCGTTCACCGTCGTGAGCCTGATGCAGATCGAGGACATGGGCTTCTGCCCGAAGGGGGAGGCCGGCGCGTTCGTGGAGGGCGACACCTTGTTCCACGACGCGGGCAAGTTGCCGTTCAACACGCACGGCGGGCTGCTCTCGCACGCGTACGTGCTCGGGATCGCGCACGTCGTCGAGTGCGTCAAGCAACTCCGCGGCGTCGCGCCCGCGCCGGTCCCCGGCTGCGAGGTCGCCGTGTACGGCGGCTACACGGGTCACATGGCGAGCACGCTCGTCCTGACGAAGGATCGGTGAACGGTCGTGGCGATCAAGCGTGACGACTTCCCGTTGCCCGACGCGGACGAGGCCCTGACCGCTCCCTACTTCGCGGGCGCGGCGCGCGGCGAGCTCGTCATCCCGCGCTGCGACGAGTGCCGCGCCTTCGTCTGGTACCCGGAAGCGCGCTGTCCCCACGATGGCGGCGCGCTCACGTGGACCCCCGTCTCGGGTCGCGGCACGCTCTTCACGTGGGCCGTCGTGCGGCGCGCGTTCCTGCCCGCGTTCGAGGACCGTGTGCCGTTCGTCACCGCGCTGGTCGCGCTCGACGACGACCCCGCGATCCGGCTGTGCACGTACCTCGTCGACGCCGAGCCCGGCGACCTCGTGGCCGACGCGCCCGTGGCGGCGACGTTCCGGCCGCTCGAGTTCACGACGGTTCCCGGCCGGTCGGTCGTCGTCCCGATGTTCGCGCTCGCATGATCTACGACGACCTGCGCGTCGTCGATCGCACCGCGGGCATCGCGGGCGCGTACTGCGCCAAGCTGCTGACGGATCTGGGCGCCGACGTCGTCTACGCGGGCGAGCACGCGCCCGCCGACCCGCTGTTCACGTATCTGCGGACGTCGCAGCGCCACGCGGCCGATCCGGCGTCGTGGCTGGCGGCCGCCGACATCGTCATCGAGAGCGAGCCCGAACCCGCGGCCGCGCCGTCGGCGCCGCTCGTCACGGTGTCGATCACCGCGCTGGGCCACGGTGGTCCCGACGACGGGCTCCACCTCCCCGAGGAAGTCCTGCAGGCACGCAGCGGCAGCCTCTCGGCGCACGGGCACATGCACCTGCCGCCGCTGACGGTCGGCGGGCACCTCGGCGAGTACATCACCGGCGCGTTCGCGGCGCTGGGCGCGCTGACCGCGTGGCGGCGCGCGGCGCGCACGGGCGTGCCGGAGGCGGTCGACGTGTCGATGCTCGAAGCGATCCAGCTCACGTACGTCACGACGCCGACCCTCATGGCCCGCTTCCCGGGCGGGCGGAAGCAGTCGCTGCGATGGGTGATGATCCCGGGGAACGAGCCGACCGGCGACAACCGGTACGTCGGCATCACGACCGTGACCGTGCAGCAGTGGCGCGCGCTGGCCCGGCTCATCGGCCGTCCCGACCAGGCCGACGACGACGTGCTCGCCACGATGCTCGGGCGGTTCCAACGCGCCGACGAGGTGAACGGCGCGATTCACGCGTACACGACCGCGCGCGGTGCCGACGAGATCGTCGCCGCTTGCGTTGAGGCGCGCGTCCCGGCCGCGATCGTGGGCAACGGCGCCGAGCTCCCGCGCAACGAGCAGCTCGCGGCGCGACACGTGTTCGTGCAGCAACCCGGCGAATCGTGGATCCGGCCGCGCGCTCCGTTCCGGTTCCACGGGATCGCCGACCGACCGCTCGCCGCGCCGTGCGCCGCATCGGGAACCTGGCCGCGGCGTACCGTGCGCGGCCCGTCGGGCGATCCGCCGGGCGATCGTCCGCTCGCGGGGATCCGCGTGCTCGACTTCACCGCGTTCTGGGCGGGCCCGTTCTCGACCGCGTGGTTCTCGTCGATGGGTGCCGACGTCGTGAAGGTCGAAGCGGTGCAGCGCCCGGACGGCATCCGGTTCAGCGCCGCGGTCCGTCCCCAGGACGACCCGCTGTTCTTCGAGAAGTCGGCGCTCTTCCACGCCTGCAACCTCGGCAAGCGTGGCATCACGCTCGATCTCGGTCACCCGGACGGGCTCGCGCTCGCGAACCGGCTCGTCGACGGCAGCGACGTGATCGCGGAGAACTTCACCCCGCAGGTCATGGAGCGCTTCGGCCTCGGCTGGGACTCGGTCCACGCGCTGCAATCCCGGCCGCGATCATGCTGCGCATGCCCGCGTTCGGGCTCGACGGGCCGTGGCGTGCCCGCGGCGGGTTCGCGCAGACGATGGAGCAGCTCACGGGGATGGCGTGGGTCACCGGCTACGAAGGTGGTCCGCCCATCATTCCCGGCGGTCCGGTCGACCCGATGGTCGGGGCCCACGCCGCGCTCGCACTGGTCGCCGCGCTGGAGCAGCGTTCGCAGACGGGCGAGGGCCTCCTGGTCGAGGTGCCGCTCGTGGAGGTCGCCACCGCGGTCACCGCGGAGCAGGTGATCCGGTATGCGATCGACGGCACGTTGATGGAGCGGCGCGGCGCCGGAGGTGTGTACCGGTGCGCGGGCGACGACGCGTGGGTCGCGATCGACCGGAGGACCGACACGATGACCGACGACGCGCGCGCCGCCTGGTGCGCCACCCGCACCCCCGACGACGCGGCGCGTGCCGCGCGCGCGGAAGGGGTCGCGGCCGCGGCGATGGTGCCCGGGTACGCGACGCTCGACGACCCGCAGATGCAGGCCCGCGGGTTCTTCGAACCGGTCGAGCACCCGCTCGTCGGCGAGCAGCACTACCCAACATGGCCCGCGCGCCTCTCGGCCGGCCCCCGGCAGGTGTGGACGGCGCCGGCGCCGACGCTCGGGCAGCACACCGCCGAGGTGCTGCGCGACCTCGGGATCGACGACGACGAGCTCGCCCGGCTCGAGGCGGAGCACGTCATCGGCACGAAGCCCGTCTACTGACCGAAGGCCCGGACCGGCGCCGGCGCCCGTTCCCGGCCGCCCGCCGCGACGGCGTCGGTACTGTTCCGGAGGATGCTGGACCGCTCCGAGGAGTCCGAGCTCGAAGCGTTCGAGGACGCGATCGTCGACGGCGACGTCGCCTACCGGCGCGGCACCGCGCAGGCGGCGCTGCGCCACCGCGACTTCCGGATCGTCTACGGCGGCACGTTCTTGTCGAACGTCGGCACGTGGATGCAGAACGTCATCCTCGGCGCCTACGCCTGGGATCTCACGCACAACAGTGCGTTCGTCGGTGTCGTGTTCTTCGCCCAGCTCGGGCCGCTGCTGTTCCTATCGCTCGCGGGCGGCATCCTCGCCGACACGAGAGACCGGCGCCGGCTGCTCGTGACGCTCCAGATCGTCCAGGGCGCACTCTCGTTCGTGCTCGCGGCCGTCGCGTGGCAGTCGAGCCCCAGCAAGGCGTTGATCGTCGTCGTCGTGTTCGCGATCGGGATCGCGAACGCGCTCGGTGCGCCCGGTCTCAGCGCGATCCTCCCGACCCTCGTGCCGCGCGTCGACCTGCCGGGCGCGGTCGCGCTCATGTCGGTGCAGATGAACCTGTCCCGGGTGATCGGCCCCGCGATCGGGGCCGTGCTGTACAAGCTGTTCGACGCGGGCCCCGTGTTCGCGTTGAACGCCGGCACGTATCTCTTCGCGGTCGCGGGGCTCGTGTGGGCGCGCTACCCGAGACACGCGAACGCTCGGGTCGAGGAACAGGGCGCGGCCCGGCTGCTCTCGGCGATCCGCATCGCACGGCGCGACAACGTGGTCGGTCACGTCATCGTGACGCTCTCCACGTTCTCCTTCTTCTCGCTCGCGTTCGTCGGGCTGATGTCGGTCATCGCGGACGAGAACCTCGGCATCGCACCGAAGAGCACCGAGTACGGCTTGCTCTACGCGTGCTTCGGGCTGGGCGCCGCGCTCGGCGCGATGACCGTCGGGACGGTGCTCGCGCACCGCTCGAAGGCGGCGCTGCTGCGGCCCGGGTTCGCCGCGTTCGCGATCGTGCTCGCCGGCTTCGGCCTCCTGCGCAACGACATCGCCGCGTTCCCCGTCGTCGGCGTGCTCGGCTACGTGTACTTCGTCGTCATCACGTGCCTCTCGACCGTGCTGCAGGAGCACGTGTCCGAGGACGTCCGCGGCCGGGTCATGGCGCTGTGGATCATGGGTTTCGGCGGGACGGTGCCACTCGGGGTGCTGGCCGCGGGCCCGTTCATGTCGAAGTACAGCACCGCGGTGCTGGTGGTCGGGGCAATATGGGCGGTCGTGCTCGCCGTGCTCTCGACCCCGAACTCGCTCCGTTCCGAGGAGCTACCCGAGCTCGCGTAGCACCGCGGCGACGTTGCGGCCGAGGACGTCGAGGTTGTAGCCGCCTTCTTGCACCACGAGCGTCGGCCGATCGAGCGCCGCGAGCTTGGCCCCGATGCGCGGGAAGTCGTCGGCGACCAGCCGGAAGGAGTCGGGGTCCTCGATCGCGGTGTCGACGCCGAGCGAGACGACGACCGCGTCGGCGCCGAACTTGCGCACGACCGTGAGCGCGTCGTCGAGCGCGGCGCCGTAGGCCTCCCATTCCGTCGCCGGGGCCAGCGGGAAGTTGCGGTTCGCGTCCTCGCCTGCGCCCCAGCCGCGCTCGGCCGCGAACCCCAGGAAGAACGGGTACTCGAACGCGGGATCGGCATGCAGCGAGACGAACAGCACGTCGTCGCGGTCGTAGAAGATCTGTTGCGTGCCGTTGCCGTGGTGATAGTCGACGTCGACGATCGCGACCCGCGCCCCCGGTCGGTCCACGCTTGCGCGGCGACCGCCGCGTTGTTCAGGTAGCAGTAGCCCGCGAAGGAGTCGGCCGCGGCGTGATGACCGGGCGGGCGTGCGCACGCGTAGGCAGCCGGCTCGCGCCCGTCGGCCACCGCGTCCCACGCGGTGAGGGTCACGTCGACCGCGCCGATCGCGGCCGCGAAGGTGCCCGCCAGGATCGGGTCGGTGTCGTGGGAGTACCAGCCGAGCTGGGCGATGATGTTGTCGGTCTCGACGAGCGGTTGATCCCGGATCGGCCGCGCGTAGGCGCCCGCTTCCGACGACTCGCCGAGACCGGTGTCGTCCCGCCAGCGCTCGTGCGCGTGCTCGAGGAACTCGACGTACTCGGGCGAGTGCACGCGCGTGATCGGCGCGCGCCCGTGGTCGGCCGGCCGCTGCGGGTTGCCGAAGCCGTGCCCGATGATCGCCTCGAGGATGCGGTCGACCCGTTCAGGTATCTCCGGCGGATCGATCAGCTGCCCTCGGTCGAGGAACGGCGTGCGGGGGTGGTGGGCCCGGTGCGCGTCGGAGGCGACGATCAGCATCCTGAAGCTGTACCACGCCAGTAGCGTGGGTTCGTGACCCCGGCGCCCATGCGAGTGTTCACGGTCGACCTGGACCAGCCCGGCCCCGTCGTGCAGCGGCTCGATCAGCTGCTGCCGCCGGCCGAGCGCGACGCACCGCCCGCCCGCCGGGTCGCGCCGCGCCGCGACCCGCGTCGTGCTCGGCGAAGCCCTGCAGGCAGACCCGATCGACGTCCCGATCTCGCGGGAATGCGCGCACTGCGGCCATCCTTCCCACGGGCGGCCGCACGTCGCGGGCGACGACGGCGTGTCGTTCAGCCTCAGCCACACGGGCACGTTTGCCGTGGTCGCGCTCGCGACCGGCGGCACGCGGATCGGCGTCGATGTCGAGGAGATCCGGAGCCGGGCGCGCATCGACGCGCTCGCGGCGCGGGTTCTCGACGACGACGAGCACGCGGCGTGGAGCGTGATCGACGACGAACGGGAGCGGATGCGCAACTTCCTCGCGGTCTGGACGGCGAAGGAGGCGTACCTGAAGGCGCTCGGGATCGGCATCACGACGCGCCTGCGCGACGTGCCCGGCCGGGTCGAGGGCTGGAGTACCCGTGCACTCGACGTCGGTGCGACGCGCGTCGGCGCGCTCGCGGCCGATGCGAGCGCGTTCGAACTCCGCTACTCGGAGTTGTCGCCGCCGACTATGCCGAGTGGCGGAACTGCACGCTGACCCGAGCACCCGCCCGCGCGACCTTCGGCACCGCGTGCTGCCAGTCGGCCTGGGTCGTGCCGCCCATGACGAAGAGGTCGCCGGGGAGTAGCGGGAACGGGAGCGTCTCGCCCCGGCGCCACCGCGCTCGCATGCGCAAGGTGCGGGCCGAGCCGAGCGACACGATCGCCACGACCGGCTCCACGAGCGCGGGATCGACGCGGTCGCCGTGCCAGGCGACGCTGTCGCGGCCGTCGCGATACGAGCGCGGCGCCGATCGCGTCGAAGTCGCGGTGGTAGCGGGCGCGCAGCACGGCGAGCATCTCCGTGAACACGGGCGGCGCGTCGGTGTCGGGCACCGCGCGCCCGTACCACGCGGTGAGCCGCGGCTCCTTCACCATGCGGTCGTACATCCTCACCGTGCGGTGCTCCCACGGCGCGTGCTCGACGACCTGCTCGAACAGCGTGTCGGCGCCGCGGACCCAACCCTCGACGTGTTCGATCCACGCCGACTCGTCGAGTTGTACACGACGTGCCGTGGCGAAGGAGTCGTCGAACGTGGGCGTCTCGCCGAGCGCGCTCAGCAACGTCGGTTGCCAGCGCAGCGCCAGTGGCCTCACGTCCGAACGTACGTTCGCCATCCGAACCAAGCTACCGCGCGGGCGGGGGTACCGTGCTCTCGTGCTCGACGACGACGAGGACTACACCGACGATGCGGTGGTCGGAGAGCCCGACGGGCACGCTCGTCCGGCCCCGATCGAGCGCTTCCACCGCAGCGCGGTCGGCACCACGCTCGCGGCGGGCATGTTCGGGATCCGCGACGTGCTCGAACCGCCGAAGGACGAGACGCCGGCGATCGTCGAGGATTGGGCCGGTGGGCAGCCCTTCGAGGAACCGATCGTGCTCCGGCTCGACCCCGACCATCCCGAGGACTCGATCGTGATGATCCGGCCCCGCCTGCAGCGCAAGCCCGGCGAGCCGCCCGCTCAGTAGTCACGCGCGGTGACGCGTTCGCGCGCGACGGTGCAGCGGGCCAACCGGTCGGGGAGCGGTTCGACGCCGAGCCCGGGACCGGTCGGCACCCGCAGCCGCCCGCGGTCGAGGACGAACGGCTCGGTGATGTCGCCGTCGGCGCCGAAGTAGCGCGCCGACGCCGAGACGTCGCCGACGAGGGTGAATCCCGTCAGGGCCGCAACCGCGAGCAACGCGGCCCGCCCGACGCCGGTCTCGAGCATCCCGCCGGGGAGCGCGGCGACCCCGCCGTGCACGCAGGCATCGTCGCGCGCGGCGCGTGTCGGCGAGACCGAGTCGTCCGACCTTCAACGACAGCGCGTCGCACACGCGCCGCGCGATGACATCGGCCGCGATCGCACTGCTCGTGATCGTCTCGTCGAGACAGATGGCCGTTGCCTGCTCCTGCACGAGCCGTGCGTGGTCTGCGACGGCGTCGGGGGCGCACGGCTGCTCGACGCACTGCAACTCGAGCTGCTCTACGGCGCGCAGCAGCGAGCGCGCCCCGTCGAGGTCGTAGCTCCCGTTGGCGTCGGCGGCGAGCTGCACCGCGGGCCCGATCTCGGCGCGCGCCGCGGTGAGTGCGGTGATGTCGTGGCCGGGTTCGATCTTGCACTTGATGCGGGCATAGCCGGCGGCGGCGTACGCGGCGAGCGACTCCCGCAGCGAGCCGAGGTCGCGGGCCAGACCGACGGCCACGCCCGCATCGACGTACGGACGCTCCGCGCCGAGCCACGACGCGAGCGAGACGCCTTGCGCGCGCAGGCGCGCATCGACGAGCGCGCATTCGAGCGCCGCCCGTGCCGACGCGTGGCCGCGCCGGTTCCCGAGTCCCGCGCCGGCGAACGCGCGCGGGAGCAGATGGTCGCGCAACGCGAGCCGGGCGCCGTCGAGCGTCTCGCCGTCGTACTCGGGTGTGGTGGCGGCGCTGCACTCGCCCCACCCGATGCCCTCGCTCGTGCGCACCTGTACGAGCAACGCCTCTTTGGACACGGTCGTCGTGTCCGCGTTGCGGAAGGGCGCGACGAGCGGGATGCGCACGCGCAGCAGGGTGGCTTCGTGCAGCGTCGCGCTCACGCCGCGGAGCGTACGCGCGAAGAAGCCCGGGCGCGCGGCCCGGGCTTCTTCGGTGGTGAGCCGAGACGTGAACGCGTCAGCGGCGCTTCGTCGTCTTCTTCGCCGTGGTCTTCTTGGCCGGCGCCTTCTTGGCGGTGGTCTTCTTGGCGGTGGTCTTCTTGGCCGGGGCCTTCTTCGCCGTGGTCTTCTTGGCCGGGGCCTTCTTCGCGGTCGTCTTCTTGGCCGGGGCCTTCTTCGCGGGCGCCTTCTTGCCCGACAGGACTGCGTCCTTGAAGGCCTTCAACGGCGTGATCCGCGCGACGCGCTTCGCCGCGACCCGCACCTGCTCGCCGGTGGCGGGGTTGCGGGCCATACGCGCGGGACGGTCGATGCGCCGGAACTTGGCGAAGCCCGAGATCGCAACATCCTCACCCGTCGACACCGTCGCGGTGATCAGATCGGTGAACGACGTCAAGAAGGCATCGGCTTCCCTGCGCGTCCATTCGTTGACTTCGGCGAGCTCGTTCAGCAGCTGGCTGCGATTCACATTTCCTCCATGCGGATGTCGGGAAGTACGACGTGCATCGTGACACGTTCCCCCCGCGGAAACGGGGATATCAGGCGTAATTTCAAGGGTTTTTGCGGTCTCGGGCGGGTGCGTCGCCCGCGGCTTGCATCGAACCCGGGTCCATCATCCAGCGCGCTTTGCCGTGGGCCTTGGCCCGGTACATCGCGGCATCGGCCCGGCGAACGAGATCCTCCGTGTCGGCCCCGTAGGCGGGTGTGAGCGCGACCCCGATGCTGGTCGAGACGTGGAGCGGCTGGGCCACGATGTCGAACGGCTCCGAGACGACGCGACAGATCCGCTCCGCGACCGCGGCCGCAGGTGCCGCGCTCTCCAGCCGGGTCAGGATGATCGTGAACTCGTCCCCGCCGAGCCGGGCGACGAGGTCGCCGGGCCGGACGCATTCGCGCAAGCGGTTCGCGACCGCCACCAGCAGGTCGTTCCCGGCCTGGTGCCCGTGGCGATCGTTCACGTCCTTGAACCCGTCGAGGTCGACGAACAGCAGTCCGATGAGGCCACCCGGGCGGGAGCGACTCGCGGTCCGTTCCAGCTCGTCGAGGAACCGGCGGCGGTTCGCGAGGCCGGTCAGCTGATCGTGGGACGCCTCGTGGTCGAGCCGGTCCTTCAGCTCCTCGAGCCCGCGGTGCACCTGGGCGTTGTGCAGTGACGCCCCGGCCTGCGCGGCGAACAGCTCGAGGCTCTCGAGCGGCGCGTCAGGCGGCGGGAGCGAGTCGGGCCAGAGTGCGGTGAGCGCGACGAACTGGTCGTCGAGCATCGGGATCGCGAGCGCGCAGAGGGTCGCCTCCCGGTCGTCGCGGATCGGCGCCGGAGCCCGTCGGCCACGCGATCGTCTGTTCCTTCACCCGGGTCGCGGCGGCCGCGAGCAGGCGCTCACCGCCGGGCCCGATCTCGGGTTCGAGGCGCGACCCGCGCACGGGCGCCGCCGTGCGCGCCGACGCGTCGGCGCCGCTCGATTCCCGCAGCTCGAACACCTGCGGGTCGACGAAGCCGAGCTCGCACACGGTGGTGTAGATGACGCCGAGGATCTCGTCGACGTCGAACCGCGACGTCAGCCGCCCGCCGAGGGCCGAGGCGCGCAGGAGCACCGACCGCTGTTCTGCCTGCTCGCGGCCCTCGCGGTGCGCGTCGATCTCGGCGACCAGCTGGTCGGCCAGATACCCGACGGGCAGCGCGACGAGCAGCACGACCGTGAGGCGCTGCGCGATCGTCGCGGTAGGGATGCTGGGCGTCGTGACCATGTTCGCGGCGGTGTAGCCGCCCGCCAGGACCAGCCAGCTCGCGAACGCACCGGGAATGCGGAAGCGGATCGCGCCTTCGATGGCGGGCAGGACGAGCACGGCCCAGTCGGCCGAACCCATGTTGTGACCGTGCTGCGCCCACGCGACGAGGAGCACCACGAGCGTGTCACCGAGGAGTTGGACGATGCCCAAGAGGATGCGGGTTCGTGCATCGTGACGTTCCGCGATGTACGCGACCCCGTTGATGCCCCAGAACCCGAGGACGAGCAGCACGGCGGGGACGTGGGGGAGCGATCCCGTGGTCCACAACCGGACGAGGACGAGCGCCCCCACCAGGACGCGGACGCGCCGGAACGCGGCTTCCACCGAGACGGGCATGCCCGCCCCGGACAGGTCCGCGTACGGCTGGTCGCCCATCTCCTCCTTCGCGTTCGCCCCGCGCCGGCGCGGGCCCCCTCGAAACGTCGCTCTCTGATATCGACCGGAAAGGCGCGTCCACTGAAACGTCGGGCGCGGATTCCTCCGAGATTCACCCCTGACCGCGTGCCATGGTGGGCGGGTGCGCCCGCCCGTGACGATCGACGATCCGGCGGACCCGCGCCTGGTCGACTACGTCGATCTGGCCGACCCCGACCTGCGGCGTCGAGTCGAGGCGCGCGACGGGTTCTTCATCGCCGAGTCGCCGCTCGTCGTGGGCCGGCTGCTCCGTTCGGGACGGCGCGTCCGGTCGGTGCTGGTCACGCCGGGCCGCTACGACGCGCTGCACGACGACCTTGCCGCCGATCTCGACCCGGCGGTCCCGGTGTTCGTGGCGCCCGACGCGGTGTTGCGCCGGGTCGTCGGGTTCGACCTGCATCGGGGCGCGGTCGCCTCGGCCGACCGGTGGCCGATGCCGTCGCTCGGAGCGGTGCTCGACGGGGCGCGGCGCATCGCGGTGCTCGAACGGGTCAACGACCACGAGAACCTCGGTGTGCTCTTCCGCGAGCGCGGCCGCGCTCGGGATCGATGCGGTGCTGCTCGACGCGCGAGAGCTCCGACCCGCTGTACCGGCGCTGCGTGCGGGTCTCGATCGGGCACGTGCTGCAGATGCCGTGGACTCGCATCGATTCGGTCGACGACGTGCGGCACGGCCGGGCTTCACGACCTTCGCGCTGACCCCGACCCGCGGCGCCGATCCGATCGACGGGATCGTCTGGCCCGATCGGGTCGCGCTGCTGTTCGGCGCCGAGGGACCGGGGCTCTCCGATGCCTGGTTGGCCGGCGGCGGACGAGCGGGTGCAGATCACGATGCGCCCCGGCGCCGATTCGTTGAACGTCGCCACGGCGGCCGCCATCACCTTCTACGCCGCCTCCGTGGCCACCCCTGCCGCGCCACCTCACAGCGATTCGTCGAACGAATCGCTGTGACGTCGCGGCGGGGGTGGGTCCGCGCCGGCGCTCAGTCGATGGGGATGTCGGTGACGATGCGGCCGTCGGCGACCTCGATGCGGCGGGTCAGCGAGATCGCGTCGAGCAGCTCGCGGTCGTGCGTGACCAGCAGCACCGTCCCCGTGAAGTGCTCGAGCGCCGACTCGAGCTGCTCGATGGCGGGCAGGTCGAGGTGGTTCGTCGGTTCGTCGAGGACGAGACAGTTCACGCCCTTGGCGCCGAGCAGCGCGAGCGACGCCCGCGTCCGCTCCCCGGGCGACAGCGAATCCGCGGGCCGGGCGATGTGGTCGGCTCCGAGCCCGAACTTGGCGAGCAACGACCGCGCCTCGTTCGCGAGCAGAGAGCTCGCGGCCTCGAAGCGGGCGATCAGCGGCTCGCGCGCCGGAGAACGCGGCGCGGGCCTGGTCGAGCTCGCCCACGATCACGCCCGGCCCGAGCCACCGGTCGCCGGCGTCGATCGGGCGCCGGCCGACGAGCGTGTCGAGCAGGGTCGTCTTGCCGCCGCCGTTCGCGCCGACGATCGCGACGCGTTCGCCGTACCCGATCTGCAGGTCGATCGGGCCGAGCGTGAACGACCCGCGGTGCACGACCGCGCCCGCCAGCCGGGCGACGACCGTGCCGCTGCGCGGCGCGGTCGCGATCTCCATGCGCAGGTCCCAGCCCTCCCAGGGCTTCTCGACCGCGTTCGCCTCGAGGCGGGCGAGCGCACGATCGGTGATCTTGGCCTTGGCCGCGACGTGCTCGCTGCTGTTCCGCTTGAACTCGCGGATGTGCTTGTCGGTCTCGCCCGACTTCTTCACCTTGGCCTTGCCCTGCACCGACCATTCGCGCTGGCGTTGGGCACGGTCGCGCAGCTCGCCGCGCTGCGCCTGGTAGCCGGCGTACTCCTCCTCGGCGTGGCGCCGGGCCGTCGACCGCTCGTCGAGGTAGGACTGCCAGCCGCCGGCGTACTCGGTCGCCGAGTGCGAGTGCTCGTCGATCTCGAGCACCGACGTGATCGTGCGATCGAGGAACGCGCGGTCGTGCGACACGATCACCGCGCCGCCCGTCAGCTCGCTCGCGCAGGAATCGCTCGAGCCGTTCGAGGCCGGCGAAGTCGAGATCGTTGGTCGGCTCGTCGAGGAGGAACACGTCGAACCGGGCGAGCACGATCGCGGCGAGGTTGCGCGCGTGCCGCCTGCCCGCCCGACAGCGCGGGCATCTCGAGGTCGAGCAGCCGTTCCGGGAGCCCGAGGTCGTCGCAGACCGCGCCGACGCGCGCGTCGAAGTCGGCCGCACCGAGCGAGAGGTATCGCTCGAGCGCGTCCGCGTACAGGTCGTCCGCCCCCGGCGCCTGACCGGCCAGAGCGACGCGACGCGGCGTCGAGTCCGAGCTCCGCGTCGCCGACCCCGGTGCGGCGCGACAGGTACGCGTGCACGGTCTCGCCCGGACGCCGCTCGGGCTCCTGGGGCAGGTAGCCGACCGTCGCGCCCGGTGGCGTGCGGGTGACGGTGCCCGAGTCGGGCGGGTCGAGCCCGGCGAGCAGCTTCAAGAGGGTCGACTTCCCGGTGCCGTTCGGGGCGACGACCCCGACCCGGTGGAGCGGACCGACCGTGCACGAGACGCGGTCGAGAACGATGCGCGGCCCGAACGACTTGGTCAGGTCACGAGCGACGAGCGATGCGAAGGAGGATGACATGGCGGCACCTGCGTTCGAGCGGTGGACGAGAGGCTCGGAAGGCGGCCGATCAGGACATCGTTTCCCAGGGTAGCGCCCGCGTGCGAGCATCGAAGCCGTGATGCGCCCGTGATCGCGTCGGAGCTCGACGACGTCGCCACCCTGCAACTCGACGACGGGAGCGACGCGATCGGCGTGCGCGTCACCGACGCCGCGGCAGGCGGGCGAGGCGTTCGCGCGGAGCCGCTTGATCGACGTCGAGCTCGTGCGCTGCGACCTGTCGGGCTGCGACTTCTCGGAGTCGTCCTGGCAGCGGGTGCGGCTCGTCGACTGCCGGGGCTCGGCGATCGAGCTCTCGCAGGCGAATCTGCGTGACGTCGTGTTCGAGGGCTGCCGGCTCGACGAGGCCAACCTCCGGATGGTGCGCCTGCACACGGTCCGGTTCGACGATTCGCAACTGGCCGGCGCGGAGCTGATCGCCGGGCGGCTCGAACAGGTGTCGTTCGCGGGGAGCGACCTCGCCGGCGCCGACTTCTCGCAGGCGACCTGTGCCGGGGTCGACCTGCGCGGCTCCCGGCTCGACGGCCTGCGCGGCGTCGGTGCGCTGGCGGGAGCGACGATCGGTGTCGACCAGCTCGTCGGCCTCGCGCCGGCGCTGGCGGTGGCGCTGGGCCTGACCGTCGGGCCGCCGATCGAGACCTGATCCCGGGTGGAAACCGTTCGGGAATCTCCGGGACCCGCCGCTACAATCGTCTCGCTCCGCCACGGGCCAATGTCGTCCCGCGGCGGCCAGATCCCAGTGGAGCTGACCGCCCGAAACGAGGACGACACCGAAGTGGCTGCACGCGAGCTACCCCCGCTCTACGACCCACGATTCGAGCACGACGCGTGCGGCGTCGGCTTCGTCGTCGACATGAAGGGGCGCAAGAGCCATTCCATCGTCGAGCAGGCGCTCACCGCCGTGTGCTGCCTGAACCACCGCGGCGCGGCAGGTGCGGAGGCCGACACCGGCGACGGCGCCGGGATCCTCGTGCAGATGCCCGACGCGTACTTCCGGGCCGCCGTCGACTTCGAGCTCCCCGACGCGGGCGCGTACGCGACCGGGATCGCGTTCGTCCCCGTCGACCGCGTCGAGGGCACCACCGACGCGATCGCCAAGGTGCTCGCCGACGAGGGCTTCTCGGTGCTCGGCTGGCGGGCGGTCCCCGTCGACCGCGACCGTCCGGGCGCGTCGGCGCGCGAGCAGATGCCCGCGTTCACGCAGGTCTTCATCGCCAAGAACGGCCTCGCGGGCGACGAGCTCGAGCGGCACGTGTACCTCGCGCGCAAGCGGATCGAGCACGAGACCGACGCGTACTTCGCGTCGCTCAGCTCGCGGGTCGTCGTCTACAAGGGGATGCTGACCCCCGACCAGCTCGGCGAGTTCTACGCCGACCTGCGCGACCCGCGCTTCGAGAGCGCGCTCGCGCTCGTGCACTCGCGCTTCAGCACGAACACGTTCCCGAGCTGGCCGCTCGCGCACCCGTACCGGATGCTGGCGCACAACGGTGAGATCAACACCGTGCAGGGCAACGAGAACTGGATGCGCGCGCGCGAAGGCGTGATGGCGAGCGAGCTGCTCCCCGGCGACCTCGAGCGCGCCTTCCCGATCTGCACGCCGGGCGCGTCGGACACCGCCCGCTTCGACGAGGCGCTCGAGCTGCTCAACCTCGCCGGTCGCCCGCTCCACCACGCGATCCTCATGATGATCCCGGAGGCGTGGGAGAACCACGAGAGCATGGACGCGCCCCGCAAGGCGTTCTACCGCTACCACTCCGCGTTGATGGAGCCGTGGGACGGTCCCGCGTCGATCGCGTTCAGCGACGGCACCGTGATCGGCGCGGTCCTCGACCGTAACGGGTTGCGGCCGTCGCGCTACTGGGTCACCGACGACGACCGCGTGATCATGGCGAGCGAGGTCGGCGTGCTCGACGTCGACCCGGCCAAGATCGTGCGCAAGGGCCGCTTGGAGCCCGGGAAGATCTTCCTCGTCGACACGACGCAGGGCCGCATCATCCCCGACGAGGAGATCAAGGCCGATCTCGCCGCGCAGCTCCCGTACCAGGAGTGGCTCGACGCGGGACTCGTCCACCTCGACGAGCTGCCGCCGCAGTTCCCGCTCGTGCCCCAGCACAGCTCGGCCGTGCAGCAGCAACGCATGTTCGGCTACACGGAGGAAGACCTCCGGCTCGATCATCGCCCCGATGGCGCGCAACGCGGTCGAGTCGCTCGGATCGATGGGCACCGACACGCCGTCCGCGGTGCTGTCCGACCGGCCGCGCATGCTCTACGACTACTTCAAGCAGCTGTTCGCGCAGGTGACGAACCCGCCGCTCGACGCGAACTTCGAGGCGCTCGTGACGTCACTCAACTCCGCGGTCGGTCCCGAGGGCAACCTCCTCGACCCGACCGCCGACTCGTGCCGCCAGATCGTGTGCCCGAGCCCGATCCTCACCAACGAGGAGCTGGCGAAGCTGCGCTACATCGACGACACCGACTCCGCAGTACCGGGCTTCACGCCGTTCTCGGTGTACTGCCACTACCAGGTCGCCGAAGGCGGCGAGGGCCTGCGCATCGCGATCGACAACGTGCGCACGCAAGTGAGCGAGGCGATCGCCAACGGCGCGAACCTCGTCATCCTCTCCGACCGTTACGCCGACGCCGAGAACGCGCCGATCCCGGCGCTGCTCATCACGGCCGCAGTGCACCACCATCTCGTGCGGGAGAAGACGCGCACCCGGGTCGGGCTGCTCGTCGAGACGGGCGAGGCCCGCGAGGTGCACCACTTCGCGCTGCTGCTCGGCTACGGCGCGGGCGGCATCAACCCGTACCTCGCGTTCGACACGATCCGCGATCTCTGCCGCGAGGGCGTGCTCGCCGACCTGACCGAGCGCAAGGCCGTCAAGAACTACATCAAGGCCGCGGGCAAGGGCATCCTCAAGGTGATGTCGAAGATGGGCATCTCGACGGTCGCCTCGTACACGGGCGCGCAGATCTTCGAGGCCGTGGGCCTGCAGAAGGGCCTCGTCGACGAGTACTTCACCGGCACCGCGTCGCGCATCGAGGGCATCGACCTCGACGTCATCGCGGGCGAGGTCGCGCGCCGCCACCAGCTCGCGTACCCCGACCGCCCGACCGAGCTCGCGCACCGCGAGCTCATGGTCGGCGGCGAATACCAGTGGCGACGCGAGGGCGAGTACCACCTCTTCAACCCCGAGACGGTCTTCAAGCTGCAGCACTCGACCCGGTCGGGCCGCTACGACGTCTTCAAGCAGTACACGAAGCTCGTCGACGAGCAGTCGCGCCGCATCGCGACGCTGCGCGGGCTGTTCGAGTTCCGCGCCGGCGCCCGCCCGCCGGTGCCGATCGACGAGGTCGAGCCGGTCGCCGAGATCGTCAAGCGTTTCTCGAGCGGCGCGATGAGCTACGGGTCGATCTCGAAGGAGGCGCACGAGAACATCGCGATCGCGATGAACCGGCTCGGCGCGCGCTCGAACACCGGCGAGGGCGGCGAGGACACCGACCGCTTCGTCCCCGACGCCAACGGCGACCTGCGGCGCAGCGCGATCAAGCAGGTCGCGTCCGGACGCTTCGGGGTGACCAGCGAGTACCTCGTGAATGCCGACGACCTGCAGATCAAGATGGCGCAGGGCGCGAAGCCGGGGGAGGGCGGCGAGCTCCCCGGCCACAAGGTGTACCCGTGGATCGCGAAGACGCGGCACTCCACGCCGGGCGTCGGGCTCATCTCGCCGCCTCCGCACCACGACATCTATTCGATCGAGGATCTCAAGCAGCTCATCCACGACCTCAAGAACGCGAACAACCGGGCGCGCGTGCACGTGAAGCTCGTGGCCGAGGTCGGGGTCGGGCACCGTCGCCGCCGGCGTGTCGAAGGCGCACGCCGACGTCGTGCTGATCTCCGGCCACGACGGCGGTACCGGCGCGGCGCGGCTCACCTCGATCAAGCACGCGGGTGCACCCTGGGAGCTCGGACTGGCCGAGACCCAGCAGACGCTGCTGTTGAACGGCCTGCGCGACCGCATCGTCGTGCAGGTCGACGGTCAGCTGAAGACCGGCCGCGACGTCGTGATCGCGACGCTGCTCGGCGCGGAGGAGTTCGGTTTCGCGACCGCGCCGCTCGTCGTGAGCGGCTGCATCATGATGCGCGTGTGTCACCTCGACACGTGCCCGGTCGGTGTCGCGACCCAGAACCCGGAGCTGCGCAAGAAGTTCAACGGCAAGCCCGAGTTCGTCGTCAACTTCTTCGAGTTCATCGCCGAGGAGGTGCGCGAGCATCTCGCCGCCCTCGGCTTCCGCTCGATCGAGGAGGCGATCGGCCACGTCGAGGCGCTCGACGTGCACCGAGCGGTCGATCACTGGAAGGCGCAGGGCCTCGACCTCTCGCCGATCCTCGCCCCGCCCGTCAACAAGTACGAGCAGACGATGTTCTGTTCGAAGGGCCAGGACCACGGCCTCGACCAGGCGCTCGACCAGGACCTGATCGCCGACGCCCGTTCGGTGCTCGACTCCGGTCAGGGGCAGCTCCACAAGTCGTACGACATCCGCAACGTGAACCGGACGGTCGGCACGATGCTCGGCTCCGAGCTGACGCGGCGGTGGGGCGGCGCCGGCCTGCCCGACGGCACGATCGATCTGACGTTCCACGGATCCGCGGGGCAGAGCTTCGGGGCATTCGTCCCGCGCGGCATCGTGCTGCGGCTCGAAGGCGACGCCAACGACTACTTCGGCAAGGGCCTCTCCGGCGGCACGCTCGTGCTGCGCCCGGCGCGCGTCGCGAAGTTCGTCGCGGAGGAGAACGTGATCGCGGGCAACGTGATCCTCTACGGCGCGACGGCCGGCAACGTGTTCATCCGCGGTGTGGTCGGCGAACGGTTCTGCGTGCGCAACTCGGGCGCGACCGCGGTGGTCGAAGGTGTCGGCGACCACGGTTGCGAATACATGACCGGCGGGCGCGCGGTGATCCTCGGTCCGACGGGCCGCAACTTCGCGGCCGGGATGAGCGGCGGATTCGCGTACGTCCTCGACCCGGACCGTTCGCTGTTCCTGCGCATGAACCGCGACATGGTCGATCTCGACGTGCTCGACTACGAAGAGGACGGCCCCTGGCTGCGCGACCTCATCACGATGCACCTGGAGCTGACCGGATCGGCCGTCGCCGAACGCCTGCTCTCGAACTGGTGGCAGAACGTCCGCCTGTTCACGAAGATCTTCCCGAAGGACTACAAGCGAGTGCTCGAAGCACAGCGCGATGCCGTCGAACGCGGCGTCGACGTCGACGAAGCGGTCATGGCCGCGGCACGGGGCTGACGACATGGGCGAGACACGACATGGGTGAAACGACGGGGTTCATGAAGCACGACCGGGAGCTGCCCAAGCGGCGGCCGATCCCGGTGCGCGTCGGCGGACTGGAACGAGGTCTACGAGGACTTCCCGCCCGAGAAGGTGCGTACCCAGGGTGCACGCTGCATGGACTGCGGGATCCCGTTCTGCCACACCGGCTGCCCGCTCGGGAACCTCATCCCCGAGTGGAACGACCTCGTGTTCCGCGACCGGTGGGAGGCCGCGGCCGAGCGCCTGCACGCGACGAACAACTTCCCCGAGTTCACCGGGCCGGCTCTGCCCGGCGCCGTGCGAAGCCGCGTGCGTGCTCGGCATCAACGAGCTGCCGGTGACGATCAAACAGATCGAGGTCGAGATCGCCGACCGGGCCTGGGACGAGGAGTGGGTCAAGCCCGTCGTCGTCGAGACCAAGACGGGCAAGCGCGTCGCCGTCGTCGGCAGCGGGCCCGCCGGGCTCGCGGCCGCGGAGCAACTCACGCGCGCCGGTCACGACGTCACCGTGTTCGAGCGCGCCGACCGCGTCGGCGGGCTGATGCGCTACGGCATCCCCGAGTTCAAGATGGAGAAGCGTCACCTCGACCGCCGCATCGCGCAGATGGAGGCCGAGGGCACGCGCTTCCAGACCAACGCGAACGTCGGCGAGAACGTGCCGGTCGGCGACCTGCATCAGTTCGACGCGGTCGCGCTCGCGGGCGGCGCCACGGCCTGGCGCGATCTGCCGGTGCCGGGGCGCGAGTTCGTCGGCGTGTACCAGGCGATGGAGTACCTGCCGTGGGGCAACCGCGTGCAGCAGGGCGACATCGACGAGCCCGAGATCACCGCCGCGGGCAAACGCGTCGTCATCATCGGTGGCGGCGACACCGGCGCCGACTGCCTGGGCACCGCGATCCGCCAGGGCGCGGCCGAGGTGCACCAGTTCGAGATCCTGCCCCGACCGCCGGACGCGCGCGTCGAATCGATGCCGTGGCCGACCTACCCGATGATCTACCGGGTCTCGTCCGCGCACGAGGAAGGGGGCGAGCGCGTCTACGCGGTCAACACCGAGTGCTTCCTCGGCGACGACGACGGCAACCTGCGCGCGCTGCGCGCCCACGAGGTGGAACAGAAGACCGTCGACGGCCGGATGACGTTCGAGCGCATCGAAGGCACCGACTTCGAGCTCGAGTGCGAGCTCGTGCTGCTCGCGATGGGCTTCGTCGGTCCGCAGCGTCCCGGACTGCTCGAGCAGCTGGGCGTGGAGATCAACGAGCGGGGCGCGGTCGCGCGCGACGCGAGCTTCCGCACGAACCTCCCGAACGTGTTCGTGTGCGGCGACATGGGCCGCGGTCAGAGCCTCGTCGTGTGGGCGATCGCGGAGGGTCGCTCCTGCGCCGCGGCGGTCGACGAGTTCTTGATGGGGGAGACGTTGCTCCCGGCGCCGATCACCCCCGACGCAGTACCTATGCGCTGATCGGACCTATGCGCTGATCGGCGATTCGGGCCGAAAAGCGCCCAACAGTTGTCGGACTTTTGGGCCCGTGGCGCTGAGAACTCCGACAACTGTTGGTGGAGTTTTCGGCCCCTGGCGCTGAGAACTCCGACAACTGTTGGTGGAGTTTTCGGCCCCTGGCGCTGAGAACTCCGACAACTGTTGGTGGAGTTGTCGCCTTGCACGGTCTCGGGCCGTCCGCCCCGGGGGGAGCGCGGCGGACGGCCCGAGCAGTGTCCGTTCATCTTGGCGGGTGCGCGTTTCGGGCACCCGGCGTCTGTGAGACGGGACGATGAACCGCGGATGGCGTCTGACTCGCGAGCCGCTGCGCGTCCGTGTCAGTCGGCCACGCGCGCGTGAGACGGCGCGGGTCGCGTGCCACAGCAGCTCTTCGGCGAGCTCGTCGACCGCGGCCCGCCCGAGCTCGGCGATCGCCGCCTGCTCCTCGTGCGGACGCGGCGCCGCGTCCGGCGCGGGTTCGAGCGTCAGACTCACCTCGTCGGGCGCGTCGGCGACGAGCCGCACCGTGGCCGTCGTCATCGCGATCCCGGCGTAGTTCCACAGCCGCGCGGTGCTGGTCCAGCCGGGTCCGTCCGTCGTGAAGCCGACCTCGACCTCGGCCGCGCCGCGACCGCCGAGCGTCCAGCGCAACGAGGCGGCGGGAGAGTCGCGACGCAAGCGCAGCAGCACGTCGCCGAGCAGTGCGCTGTCGATCGGCAGTGTGCGCTCCATGCTGATGCCACCGGGATACATCCCGTTCCCTCCCCCGGACCCGCTTCCTTGGGCCGACTCCCTCGACCAGAGGCATCGGCGCGCCCCGGGCCCGACTGAACCCCGGAGTGGGGGCGGGTCGGAGAAGTCGTCGGGCCGGTGGGCGTGCACGCGACTGGAGCTCTACCCGCCGGCGTCCCGTACGATCCGTGAATGTTCGAATGGCCCGAAGAGTTGCAGATGGTGCGCGATGCCGTGCGCCAGTTCGTCGACAACGAGATCCGTCCGCACCGCGAGGAGCTCGAGCACGGCGACCTCCCGCCGTACGACCTGCTGCGCAAGCTGTACAAGACGTTCGGCATGGATCAGATGGCGGCCGACGGATTCGATCGTCGCATCGCCGCCGAGGAAGCCGCCGCGGCGGGAGGTGACGCGTGCGAAGGCGTCCGACCGCGAAGAGCGCGGGGGCGGCGGGTTCACGCTGTTGCCGATCATCGAGCTCTGCAAGTGCTCGCCGGGCATGGTCACCGCGCTCGGCGTGTCGGTCGGGCTCACGTCGGCCGCGATCATGTCGAAGGGCACGATCGCGCAGCGCAAGCGCTGGGCGCGCGATCTGCTCACGCTCGACAAGATCGGCGCGTGGGCGATCACCGAGCCGAACTCGGGTTCCGACGCGTTCGGGCAGATGGCGTCGACCGCGCGCCGTGACGGCGACGAGTACCTGCTCAACGGCTCGAAGACCTTCATCACGAACGGCCCGTACGCCGACACGATCGTCTTCATCTGCAAGCTCGACGAGGGGAACCCGCCGGCCGACCGCACGGTCTTGCAGTTCGTGCTCGACAAGGGCATGGCCGGCCTCGAACAGTCGAAGCCGCTCCGCAAGATGGGCCTGCACTCGTCGCCGACCGGCATGTTGTTCCTCGACGACGTCCGCGTCGGGCGCGACCGCCTGCTCGGCGAGAGCGAGGAGGCGTTCCGCGGCAGTGGTGGCCGCGAGGCCAGCAAGGCCACGTTCGTCATCGAGCGTTCGGGCGTCGCGGCGATGGCGCTCGGCATCATCGAGCGCTGCCTCGAGAAGTGCATCCAGTACGCGAAGGAACGCCAGCAGTTCGGCCGCCCGATCGGCGACTACCAGCTCATCCAGCTGAAGCTGGCGAAGATGGAGGTCGCCCGGCTCAACGTCGAGAACCTCGTGTTCCGCGTGCTCGAGTCGTCGCAGGCCGGCAAGCCCATGACCCTCGCCGAGGCGTCCGCGATGAAGCTCTACGCGGCGGGCGCGGCAACGGAGGTCGCGCTCGAGGCGGTGCAGCTGTTCGGCGGCAACGGGTACATGGCCGAGTACGAGGTCGAGCAGCTGGCCCGCGACGCGAAGGTGCTGCAGATCTACGCCGGCACCGACGAGATCCAGGTCGGCCAGATCGCGCGTTCCTCCTCGCGTAGTACGTGGCGGCCCGTGCGGACGGAGCGGAGCGCAGCGGAGCCCGAGGGAGCCATGCGAACAGAGCCGCCGGCGAACGTCTGGGACTTTCCTCCGGCCGACGCGGCCGGCGCTGACGACGAGATCGTCGCGGTCGGTGCCGATCTCGAACCGGGCACCCTGCTCGCCGCGTACCGGCAGGGGCTCTTCCCGATGTACGCGGGCCGGATGCTCGCGTGGTGGTCGCCCGACCCGCGCGGGATCATGCCGCTCGACGGCTTCCACTGCAGTCGCAGCCTCCGGCGCGCGATCGGGCGGTTCGAGGTGCGGCTCGACACCGCGTTCGTCGACGTCATGCACGCGTGCGGCGATCCGGCGCGGCCGCACGGGTGGATCGACCGCGGCTTCGTCGACGCGTACACGCGTCTGCACGAGCTGGGTTGGGCGCACTCCGTCGAGGTGTGGGCGGACGGGCGGCTCGCGGGCGGGCTGTACGGCGTCCGTATCGGTCGGTTCTTCGCGGGCGAGTCGATGTTCCACCGCGTGACCGACGCGTCGAAGGTCGCGTGCTGGGCGACGGTCGAGCTGCTCCGGCTCGACGGCGCGACGCTCTTCGACGTGCAGTGGACGACGCCGCACCTGCGTTCGTTGGGCGCGGTCGACGTCGACCGCGCCGAGTACCTCCGGTTGCTAGCGTCGGCGCGCATGGATCCGGTGCAGGTCTTCCACAATCCGTCGTGCAGCAAGTCGCGAGGCGCGCTGCAGATCCTCGAGGACCGCGGCGTCGACGCGCAGGTGGTCCGCTATCTCGACGCGCCGCCCGATCGGGCGACGCTCGAGCGCATCCTCGACGCGATCCCCGACGAGCCCGTCGCGCTCGTCCGCACCGGCGACGGCAAGTTCAAGGCCACCGGCCTGACCAAGGCCGACGTGCAGACGCGCGAGCAGGTGATCGACGTCCTGCTCGCGCACCCGGAGGTGATGGAGCGCCCGGTCGTGTTCGTCGGCGACCGCGCCGTCGATCGCCCGGCCGCCGGAGAAGGTGCTCGACCTCCTCGACTGACCTCCCGGGCGGCGGACCGTCGGCTCCGGGCATGTGCCGAGCGGGACCCGACCGGTAACCTCGGGCCCATGACGATGCCTTCGCCCGAAGAGGTGCGCGCCGAAGTCAAGGCGTGGCTCGAAGAGAACTGGAACCCCGATCTGACGGTCGCGCGAGTGGTGGGACATCCTCGCCCGCTCCGGCTACTCCGCTCCCACGTTCCCCGTCGACACGTGGGGCAAGGGCTGGGGTCGCGATCTCGCCAACGTCGTCAACGAGACGATCAGCGAGTTCGGCGCGATCGGGCCGCCCGCGGGCCTCGGCTACCTCCTCACCGCGCCGACGATCGTCGCGCACGGCAACGAGCGCCAAAAGCGCGAAGACCTGTTGCGCATCCTCAACGGTCAGGACGCGTGGTGCCAGCTGTTCTCGGAACCGGGTGCGGGCTCCGATCTCGCGAGCGTCGGCACCAAGGCGGTGAAGGACGGTGAGGAGTGGATCATCACCGGCCAGAAGGTGTGGACCTCGACCGCGCAGCTGACGAACCTCGGCATGCTCCTCGCGCGCACCGCGCCCGACCTGCCGAAGCACAAGGGCATCACCTACTTCAAGTTCGACATGCGCCAGCCCGGAGTCGAGATCCGGCCGCTGCGGGAGATGACCGGTCGCGCGCTCTTCAACGAGGTCTTCATCGACAACGCCCGCGTCAGCGACGACGACATCATCGGCGGGCTCAACAACGGCTGGGCCGCGGCGAACACGACGCTGATGGCCGAGCGCGCCGGCCTCGGCACCGGCGGCTCCGGCGCCGCGGGCAACGCGTTCCCCGGGCCGATCGCGAACCAGCTCGACGACCGGGCCGGCGACCACGTCGGTCAGGTGCGCACCGGTGGCACCGGCGGCGGCGGAATCGCAGCGGCATCGCGGCTCGTGAAGCTCGCGCAGGAGCTCGGCAAGAACGCCGACCCCACGTTGCGCCAGAAGCTGGCGCGGCTCTACACGCTCCAGCAGATCGGCCGCTTCTCGGGCCTGCGGGCGAAGTCGCCGAGTCAGCGCACCGGGGGCGAGCCCAACATCGCGAAGCTGATGATGAGCGACCTGTTGCGGTTGCAGCGCGAGGTCGGCAACGAGATCATCGGTCCGTTCGGGATGGTGATGGGCGACGACACGCCCGGTCACGGCATGGTGCAGGAGCTCACGTTGTTCTCGCCCGGTCCGTCGATCTACGGCGGCACCGACCAGGTCCAGCGCAACATCCTCGGTGAGCGTGTGCTCGGGTCTGCCGAAGGAGCCGGGTCCGGCGAAGGACACTCCCTTCAAGGCGCTCCTGGTCAACGGCTAACAGCAGGGGTCGCCCGTGCTCGACGAGTTGCTCGCAACGGCGGGGGTGCGCGAGCGCACGGTCGCGGGCTCCCGGGTCGGGGTGTGCGCGCTGCACGGCGGCCTCGAGCAGGGGACGGCGGAGATCGCCGAAGCGGTGGCGCGGCGCGGTGGGCGCCTCGTTCTACGCGGTCGTGCAGCCCGACGACCTGCGCTGGCACGTGCCCTCGCACCGGTACGACCCCGAGCTCTCCGCGGGTCTGCGTGCGTTCCTCGACCGCATCGACGTCGTCATCTCGGTGCACGGCTTCGGTGGCGTCCGCGACGCCGACGACCGCTGGACGACCGCGCTGCTCGGCGGCACCAACCGCGAGCTCGCGGCCGAGCTCGAGCGGGCGCTGACGCGTGCGCTGCCGCAGTACCGCTGGATCGCCGACCTCGACACGATCCCGCGCCACCTGCGCGGCCTGCATCCCGCGAACCCGGTGAACCGCGTCCCGCGCGGTGGCGTGCAATTGGAGCTCCCGCCGCGTGTGCGCCGCGCGGGCCCCGACTACGACGCGCTCGTCACTGCGCTGGCAGCTGTGGCAACAGATGCGCGACGTCGTTGTAGCGACGCAGGATGATCCGGTCGCCGTCGGCGACGATCTCGCTGATCGAGCCGTTGTCGGTGCCGGCGAACGCGAACCGTCGCGATCCGGTGACGCGGTGGAGCAGCTGACCGATCACGCCGCCGTGCGCGACCACGACGATCCGCTCGTCCGCGTGCGCGGCGACGACGCGTTGGAAGCCGCGCCACGTGCGCTCGTCGAAGTTGTCGTGCGACTCCGCGTTCGGGATGACGTCCCAGCGCTCCTGCACGAAGATCTGCTCGAAGATGGGGTCGCGGGCCGCGGCGCGACGCCGGAACTCGCCCTCTTCCCAGTCGCCGAGGAACACCTCGCGCAGATCCGGTTCCTCGAGCGGGATCAGGCCGAGCTTGGCCGCGAGCGGCGCCGCGGTCTGGTGCGTGCGCTGCAGCGACGTGACGTAGATCGCGGTGATCGGCTCGTGTTGCAGGCGGCCCGCCGAGCAACTCGGCCTGCTGCTCGCCGACCGGGTCGAGAGGCGGGTCGCCGTGGCCGTCGCGCAGCGGGAAGGGCCGGTCGGGGTGCGCGGGCGCCGATTCGCCGTGCCGCACCAGCAGGATCGTCGTCGCCGCCGGGCGGCGGCGAGAAGCGGTGCTGGCGGAAACCTTCGGGCGGGATCTCGGGCTCGGGGCTCGTCACGGCGCCGAAGTTAGCGCCCGGTAGGTTGCGGGCCGTGGGGGAGCCGCGCGTCACCGCCATCACGCGGCACGTCGGTCTCGCGGATGTCGGTCCCGACGCCCGCGCCCGGCTCGACGGGATCGCGCGCATCGTCCAGGACGTCTCCGACCACGACGCGTCGACGGTCGTCATCGACGGCATGGGCCTGTGGATCCTGCGCCGGCTCGACCTGCACATCGCCGCGACACCGCGCTTTCGGGCGGAGGTCACCGCCGAGACCTGGTGCAGCGGGATCGGCGCGCGGTGGGCCGAGCGCACGAGCCGGCTCCGAGTGCAGGGGCAGGACTGCGTGGAGGCGATCGCGATCTGGGTGCACACCGATCCCCGGACCGGCGCGCCCACCGCGTTGCCGCCCGGGTTCGACACGGTGTGGGGCGCGACCGCGGGCGACCGGAAGGTGTCGGCGCGGCTGCGGCACCCCGCGCCTCCGCCCGCCGCGCCGCGCCGCCCGTGGCCGCTGCGCGCCAGCGATCTCGACGTCGTCGGCCACGTGAACAACGCCGCGTACTGGGAAGCGATCGAAGACGAGCTCGAGCGGCGCGGCCGGCCCCGGGTCCGCACCGCGGAGATCGAGTTCCGGTCCGGCCTCGATCTCGCCGACGCGGTCGACCTCGTGGTCGCCGACACCGACGCCGGCCTCGCGGCCTGGCTGTGCGTCGCCGGCGACGTGCGCGCATCGGTGCGGTTGGGCCTGTCCTCGTAGGCTGCGAGGCATGCAGCACGACCTGAAGCTCGGGTACATGATCGGCTACTGGGGTGCGCAGCCGCCCACTGGTGTGCCCGAGGCGCTGGCCGTCGCCGAGGAGCTCGGCTTCGACTCCTGCTGGACGGCCGAGGCCTACGGTTCCGACGCGCTGACGCCGCTCGCGTGGTGGGGTGCGCAGACGTCGAGCATCAAGCTCGGCACGTCGATCTGCCAGCTCTCGGCCCGCACCCCGACCGCGATGGCGATGGCCGCGCTGACGCTCGACCACCTCTCCGGCGGGCGCTTCGTGCTCGGGCTCGGCGCGTCGGGCCCGCAGGTCGCCGAAGGCTGGTACGGCGACGATTACAGCAAGCCGCTCGCCCGCACACGCGAGTACGTCGACATCGTGCGCCAGGTGCTCGCGCGCGAGGCGCCGGTCGAGTTCCACGGCGAGCGCTACCAGCTACCACTGCCGGGCGGGACCGGTCTGGGCAAACCGCTCAAGTCGATCACGCACCCGCGGCGCGCCGACCTGCCGATCTATCTCGCGGCCGAGGGACCGAAGAACGTGTCGCTGTCCGCGGAGATCGCCGACGGCTGGCTGCCGATGTTCTACAACCCGCGCCGCGACGGCTTCTACCGCGACGCGCTCGGCCGAGGGGTTCGCCCGCCCGGGCGCGCGCCGCACCCCCGACACGTTCGAGGTCGCGTGCCTGGTGCCCGTGATCATCGCCGACGACGTCGAGCCGCGGCCGACATGTACCGCCCCGTGCTCGCGCTGTACATCGGCGGCATGGGCGCGCGCGAGGTCAACTTCCACAACAACGTGTTCGGGCGCATGGGCTACGAGGGCGAGGCCAAGCTCATCCAGGACCTGTATCTCGACGGCAAGAAGGCCGAGGCTGCGGCCGCGGTGCCGACCCAGCTCGTCGAGGACGTCGCGCTCGTCGGTCCGCGCGAGAAGATCCGCGACGACCTCGCGATGTGGCGCGAGTCGGCGGTGACCACCATGGTCGTGTCCGGCGCGACGGAGCAGTTGCGGACGATCGCCGAGCTCGTCCACGGATGAACGAGGCTCGCGCGTGATCGAACTGAGTGCCGAAGAGGCACGCGTGCTCGGCTGCCTCATGGAGAAGGCGGTCACGACTCCCGACAACTACCCGTTGTCGGTGAACGCGTTGATCAACGTGTGCAACCAGAGCACCAACCGCGATCCGATCGTGAGCTACGACGAGAACACGGTCGAGCACGCGCTCGACGGACTGCGGGAGAAGGGCGTGTCGCGCCGGGTGCGCGCGACCGGCCAGCGGGTCGTGAAGCACAAACACGTCGTCGACGAGGCGTTGCAGCTCTCGGTCCCCGAGTTCACCGTGCTCGGCGTCCTGTTGCTGCGCGGCGCGCAGACGCCGGGCGAGCTCAAGCAGCGCACCGAGCGCTGGCACTCGTTCCGTTCGCTCGACGACGTCGAGGAGACGCTGCAGCGCTTCGCGGAGAAGGGCTACGTCCGCCAGCTCGAACGGCGTCCGGGGCAGAAGGAATCGCGGTGGGTGAACCTCGTGGTCGAGGCCGCCGACGCGCCGGTGGCCTCGCCTTCCACGGCCGCGGCAACGGCCGCGGCTGCTCCAGCCGCAGAAGTCACCGGCCCGACCGCGGCCGAGTCCGTGCCCGTCGAGGTCGAGGCGCCGGCCGCGCGTTCGCTCGAGATCCGCAACCCCGCGACCGGCGAGCACATCCGCAGCGTCGCGGTCACCGACGACCGCGAGGTCGCGCAGAAGGTCGACCGGGCCCGCCGGGCGCAGGCGGCGTGGGCGGCGCGCGGTTTCGACGAGCGCGCCGCGCTCGTGCGGGGGTTCCGCGACCTGCTCGCGGCCGAGACCGAAGAGTGCGCGCGCATCACCACGCGCGAGGTCGGCAAGCCGATCGTGCAGTCGCGAAGCGAGGTGACCGCGGTCCGGGAGCGGATCGAGTGGAACCTCGACCACGTCGGCCCGTTGCTCGCGCCGCGCACGGTGACCGCGGCCGGGCCCGACACGGTCGAGGAGCGGGTGACGCACGAGCCGGTCGGTCTCGTCGTGCACGTGAGCGCGTGGAACTATCCCTATTTCGTCGGCCTCAACACGATCGTGCCCGCGCTGCTCGCCGGCAACGCGGTGCTCTACAAGCCGTCCGAGCACGCGACGCTGACCGGCCTCCGCCTCGTCGACCTCATGCACCGCGCCGGCATCCCCGTCGACGTCGTGCAGGCGATCGTGGGCGGCGGTGCGGTCGGTGCCGCGCTCGTCGGTTCCGACATCGACATGGTGTGCTTCACCGGTTCGTACGAGACGGGCCGGCGGGTCGCCCGTTCGGTTGCCGATCGCCTGGTCCGCCTCCAGCTCGAGCTCGGGGGCAAGGACGGCGCGTACGTCTGTGACGACGTCGACGTCGAGGCGGCCGCGTTCTCCGTCGCCGAGGGCGCGTTCTACAACGGCGGGCAGTCGTGCTCGGCGATCGAGCGCGTCTACGTGCACGACGCGATCTTCGACCGCTTCGTCGACGCGTTCGCCGACGTCGTCGGCGCGTACCGCACCGGCGACCCCGAGGACGAGCACACCGACGTCGGGCCGCTCGCCCGCGCCGCGCAGCTCGACGTGCTCGCAACCCAGGTCGCGGAGGCGGTCGCGAAGGGCGCGCGCGTCCTGTGCGGGGGGCACCGCATCGACCGGCCGGGATCGTGGTTCGAGCCGACGGTGCTCGTCGACGTCGATCCGAGCATGAGCGTGATGCGCGACGAGACGTTCGGGCCGGTCATCGGCGTCGAGCGCGTCCGCGACGACGCGGAGGCGCTCACCCGGCTCGACGACACGGAGTTCGGGCTGGGCGCGGCCGTGTTCTCGACCGACCGGGCCCGGGCGGAGGCGATCCTCGCCCGGCTCGAGGTCGGCAACGCGTACTGGAACCGGTCCGACCGATCGAGCGTCCGCCTGCCGTGGACGGGTCGTCGCCACTCCGGCCTCGGCGTGTCGATGTCGGAGTCGGGCGTGCGGGCGTTCGTCCGCGAGAAGGCCTGGCACCTCGGCCCGTAGTGGTCGGTCAATCGGCCGGGCACGGCGTGCCGACGGCGATATCGACGGTCTGTTGCCGGGCCGGCGTCTTCACGATCAGGGGAACGCACGCGGGTGCGCCGATCCAGAAGCCGCCCGCGAACGCGAGCCAACGGGCGCCGGGGGCCGATGACGTGCATCCGTCGACGACGAGATCGCTTGTCCGCGTGCCGGGATTGCCCCAACCGATGCTGTACCGGTTCCTCCACGCGTCGGGCACGACGAGCTCGAAGTGCGCGCCGGCGGCGATCAGGAGCCCTTCTTTCGCGAAGAGCGTGGCCGCGGGCGCGCGCTTCGCCCGACTCGGACGTCTGCAAGATGCCCCGGGTCGTGAGTCCGACCCGATCGAGGAAGATCGTGAACCCCGCGTCGGGCTTCGATCGCGCGGCGAGCGCGTCGGAGCATTTCAGCGTCACCGCGTCGGCACGGGGCGTGGGTGTCGTGGACGTCGAGCTTGCTGCGACCGTCGTCGTTGTCGCGATGACCGGCGGTGGCGTCGCACGGGTGGAGCCCGAGCACGCGCTCAGGGCAAGGGCAAGACACGCACCGAGGAGAAGGGTCCGATTGTCGCGAAGCACGCCGTTCGTACCGCTCGAGCACGCGATCGGTTCCCGATCTTGATTCGTGGACCCTTGTCCCCGCAGGGCACTGGAGGGTCAATGAATCGTGTGTCGGTGCCTACGGGGTGTCGCTGGTGGAGTCGGGGGAGCCGATCACGGTGATCGGCGTCTCGCCCGGCAGGACCGACATCGGCGGGTCGTTGGGATTCGACTGCGGGGCGACGGTCGGCGTCGTCTCGGGCACGGTCGCGTCGGTCTGCGGCGCGTCGGTCGTCGGCGTCACGTGCTGCACGTGCACGGTGGCCGGCGGGGTCGTCGCCGGGACGGTGGCCGCCGCGGTGACGGGCGGGGTCGTCGTCGACGTCGTCGACGTCGTGGGCTTCGTGGTCGGCGTCGGTCTTGGCGCGGCGACGGTCGTCGACGTGGTGGGCGCGGTCGCCGCGATCGTCTGCGTCTCGATGCGGCCCGACGACGGCGACTGCGCGGCGTAGGCGACGCCCGCGAACGCGGCCATGCCCGCGGCCAGACCGGCGACGGGCAGGATCACTTTGCGGCGCAGCAGCTCGCCGTGCAGGCGGCGCGCCTCGAGCGGCGTGCAGCCGAGGACCTCGGCGATGCGCTGCTCGATCGTGTCCCGGTCGCGTCCGAGCGCGCCGGCCAGGGCCATGATGTCGGCGGTGCGCAGGCTGAGCGGATCCCCGGGCGAGACGCTGCGGAGGCGTTGCACGATGTCGATGTAGCCGGCGAGGACGTCGGCGAGGTCGGTGCCCACGGGTTGGCGGGTGTCGCCCACCGCGAGCTCGCCCGCGGCGACGTGCAGCGGCACGCGCAACGGGACGTGGGCGGTGAGGTCGTCGCCGTAGCACTCGGCCAGGCGGGCGCACACGCCGGCCGGGACCGCGGCGTCGCCGCGTTCGTAACGCCGGAGCTTGGCCTTGGTCGTTCCGGCCGCCTTGGCCGCGTCGCGCCGGTTCACGCCGCGGCGCTTGCGGGCGGCGCGCAGCAACGCACCGAGGCGTTCCGGCGGCATGGCGTCGTCGAGGAGCAGCGCTACGACTTCACTCATCGATCGTTCCCTCCGTTGGTCACCGGGTTCTGATCGGCAAGCGATCGGTGCCGGTCAAGCTCAGGATGTCACTTCGCGCAGGGAATCGGCCGATTACGGACTCACCACGGAGTCGAAGGCCAGCCGGTCGGCACGCTCGGGGTCGTCGAGCAGCTCGCACTCGGTGTCGAAGCGCATCGTGGGCCTCCGCTCGAGGTCGTAGCGCGGCCAGGCGGGCAGGCCCGCGTGGTGCGGGTCGCCGGTCTGCGCGAACGCGATCCAGGCCCGGTGCATCGCGTCGGCGATCGCCTGGCGTTCGGGGCCGGTGCCCGTGAGCATGTCGGCCCCGCCCCGGTCGAGGGTGTCGAACACGAACGGGATCTCGAGCGCGTGGGTCGAGCGCAGGAGGCCGCCGAAGACCGGGGTCTCCCAGGTGAACAGGTACGACCACACGGGCGCGTGCGGGGGCCTGGGCCTCGAGGAGCCGGATCGCCGGGATGCGGAACACGCCGTCGGTCGACAGCGCGAGCCACAACTCCTGCGGTGTCGCGTCGGGGCGGCGGGTGCGGAAGTCGTCGAGCACGGCCGCGCTCGTCGGGCCGAAGGTGGCGACCAGGCGGGCCCGGATCGTGTCGTCGGTCAGCGCCCCCAGCGCCGGGTCGGCCAGCGTGAACAGCGTCATCTCGGTGAGATTCGTGCCGGTCAGGAGATGGACGCCGGCCGCGTTCCCGGCCGCGATCGCCGCGAGCGGGGTGCGGTCGAGCACGACCCCGTCGACGACGGGCTGGAACGGGAGCGAGGCGACGCCGTCCTCGCGGAAGTCGGGTTGCGCAGCGAGTACCTGATCGGTCGACGTCGCGAGCAGCGCGTCGACATCGCCCGCGCGCACCCCGAGTCGCTCCACGATCCGTCCCGCGATGTCGCTCGCCTGCTCGCGTGTCGACACCCACGACGCCGCGCCGCTCTGCGGGATCGCACCGCGGAAGAGCCCGCGCGCACCGGGTGTGCCGAGAAGGGTGCCGACGCTCGCGGCGCCGGCCGACTCGCCGAAGACCGTGACCCGTTCGGGGTCGCCCCCGAACGCGGCGATGCAGTCGCGGACCCACTCGAGCGCGGCGATCTGGTCGGAGATTCCGGCGTTGCCGGAGCCCGCGAACGCGCCGTCGAACAGGTCGGCGAGATGGAGGAACCCAAAGGGGCCGAGGCGGTAGTTGATCGTGACGACCACGACGTCGCCGTGCACCGCGAACTTGGTGCCGTCGTACCACGGCGTGTCGCCCGCACCCCAGATGAACGCGCCGCCGTGGATCCACACCATGACCGGCCGGCGCGCGTCGTCGCACGCGGGCGTCCACACGTTGAGGTAGAGGCTGTCCTCGCGGCAGGGCGGCTTCGCCTCGCCCATCATCTTCGCGAGTGCGAATTCCGTCTGGGCCGACTGGGCCGAGAAGGAGGTTGCGTCGCGCGTCCCGCTCCACGGCTCCTCGCGGCGCGGCGGCTGCCACCGCAACGGGCCGACGGGCGGGGCGGCGTACGGGATGCCCCGGAACACCTGCACGCCGTCTCGTTCGAAGCCTTCGACCTTGCCGCTACGGGTCTCCACGATCGCCATGGTGGCGAAGGTTATCCCTGGTCAGAGCCGGGAGAAGTCGGGCTCGCGCTTCTCGAGGAACGCGGTGATCGCCTCCATGTTCGCGGGCTGGCCGATCATGGTGGTGAAGGTGCGGTCTTCGCGGGCCCGGGCCGCGCGCACCGCGTCGATGCGGCTCTCGACCACGATGCGTTTCGTCGCGCTCAACGACGCGACCGGCATCTTCGCGATGCGGCGCGCGATGTCCATCGTCGCGGACATGAGGTCGTCGGGCTCGACCGCGCGCAACGCGAGGCCGTACTCCACCGCTTCGCTCGCGGTGATCCAGTCGCCGGTGTAGAGCTTGAGCGCCGCGTTCTGGTTGCCCATCACGACCGGCATCAACAGGCTGCCCGCGGCCTCGGGCACCACGCCGAGCGGGACGAAGGGCGCGCGTAGTCGCGCGGTCGTGGAAATGATCGCGAGATCGACGTGCAGGAGCATCGTCATGCCGATGCCCACACCGATGCCGTTCACCGCGGCGATCACGGGCTTGCCGAACGCGGCGAGCGTGTCGAGGAAGTGGGGGAACCCGGGGCCGGCGTCGCCGAAGTCGTTGTGCTCGTTCGCGCCGAGGCGCCCCATCTCCGCGAGATCCTGTCCCGCGGAGAACGCGCGGCCGGTGCCCGTGATCACGACGCACGCGACGTCGTTGCTCGCCTCGGCCTCCTCCAACGCCGTGCCCGCGGTGTGGTACAGCTCGTCGTTGAACGCGTTGAGCGCCTCGGGGCGGTTGAGGGTGAGCACGCGCACGCGTGCGTCGTCGGTGACTTCCAGCATTGACATGAGTTCAGATCCCGTCGAAGACGACCGCGTCGGAACCGGCGCCGAGGAGGAGGCGATCGGGCGACTGCTTGTTGATGTGACCGATGAGCATGTTGTACACGCCGTAGCCCACGAGCTCGCGCAGGCGCGGTTCGAACTCCTGCACCTTCTCGCGCTCGAGACCGAGCTGCTGGTTCTCCTGCTGGCGGATGTAGCCCGCGCAGTAGTTCATCGCGATGCCGACGCGCGGCTCGTTCGTGGCGTTCGCACCGCCGCCGTGCCACAGGCTCCCGTGCCAGATCAGCACCGAGCCCTTGCGCATCTCGGCCGGGATCGACGGGTACTCGGCGCCGTAGTCGGGACTGCGGTCGGCGAGATGTGTGCCGGGCATGATCCGGGTCGCGCCGTTCGCCTCCGTGAAGTCGGTGAGCGCCCACATGGAGTTGCACACCGTCGGCGGGTGCGGCTTCGGCAGGGGGATGAGCTGGTCGTCGGCGTGGATCGGCTGCGCGATCTCGCCGGGAAGGATGTCGATCGACGACAGCGACGAGATCAGGCAGCCAGGGTCGAGGACGCGTTCGACGACGGGCAACACGTGCTCGTGCACGGGGACGCGTTGCCACACGTCGTCGTAGGCGAGGAGGTTGTAGACGCGCAGTGTCTGATGGCCCTCGAACGAGTTCGGCGCGGGCTGCACGTCGAGGTAGACCTCGAGCCGGTGCAGCGCATCGTTCAATTCGTCGATCAGCGCGGGCTCGATCGCGTCCTCGACGATCGTGAAGCCCTGGTCGGCGACTTCCTTCACGTGCAGGTCCGTATCGATCCGCGTCGAGTCGTCCATTCCCGTCAAACTAGTGCCCATGACCCTCTACGCCCTCGGCGACATCGAGCCCACGATCGACCCCGACGCGTTCGTGCATCCCGACTGCACGATCATCGGCAACGTCGTGATCGGGCCGGGCTCGACCATCTGGCCGCAGGCCGTGCTGCGGGGCGACCAGAGCCGGATCGTGGTGGGGGCGCGCACGAGCGTGCAGGACGGCGCGGTGCTGCACTGCACGCGCGAGCTCGAGACGGTCGTGGGCGACGACTGCACGATCGGGCACCTCGCGCACCTCGAGGGGTGCACCGTCGAGAACGGCTCGCTGATCGGGACGGGCTCGATCGTCCTCCATCGTGCGGTCGTGCGCAGCGGCGCCCTCGTCGGCGCGGGCGCGGTGGTGCCGAACGGCATGGAGGTGCCGTCGGGGGCGATGGCGCTCGGCGTGCCCGCCCATCTCCGGGAAGGCGCGGTCAAGCCCGATCAGGTCACCTACCCGGCGCAGGAGTACGTGCGGAACTGGGGCCGCTACCGCGCCGAGCTCCGCCGGATCGACGAGCCGGGCTAGACGTTCGCGCCGACGAGCCGGCCGATGCCGTACGTGACGATCATCGACACGACCGAGAGGGTCACCACGCGCACGGCGGCCCGGCCTCGGGGCGCGCCGCCGAGCTGCGCGCCGAGTGCGCCGAGACCGAAGAGCGCGGTGACGGTGAGCACCGCGGTGATCCCGATGCGGAGGCTCTTGGCCGACAGCGTGACCGCGAGCACGGGCACCAGCGAACCGAGCACGAACGCGGCCGCCGAGGTGAGCGCGGCCTGCAGCGGGCGGGCGGTCATGATCTCGGAGATGCCGAGCTCGTCGCGTGCGTGCGCGCCGACGGCGTCGTGCGCCATGAGCTGGTCGGCGACGAGGCGGGCCAGGCCGGGCTCGACGCCGCGCTCCTCGTAGATCTTCGCGAGCTCGTGCATCTCGGCGCGGCGGTTCTCGGCGATCGCGTCGGCCTCGACCCGGAGGTCGGCCTGCTCGGCGTCGCGCTGGGAGCTGACCGAGATGTACTCGCCGACGGCCATCGACATCGCGCCCGCGACCAGCCCGGCCAGGCCGGCGGTGACGAGGGCGGCACGGGAGGAGTTGGCCGCGGCGACGCCGATGACGAGGCCCGCGTTCGAGAGCATGCCGTCGTTGGCGCCGAGCACCGCCGCCCGGAGCCATCCGGCCCGATGGCTCTTGTGATGTTCGGCGACATGGGCGGAAACAGCCACGTTGTCACCGTACCGGCATTCGCGGGAATTCCCTTTCCAGGGCTAGCGTGCCCGAGCCGTCATCGTGATCCGGAGGGGACCATGCCCGAAGCAGTCATCGTTGCTACCGCCCGTACACCGATCGGTCGGGCGAACAAGGGCTCGCTGGTCGAGTGCCGGCCCGACGACCTCTCGGCCCTGATCATCGACGCGGTGCTCGCGAAGGTGCCGAGCCTCGATCCGGCGGCCGTCGAGGACGTCATCTGGGGCTGCGGCCAGCCCGCAGGCGAGGCCGGGACCAACGTGGGCCGGGTGGCCGCCCTGCTGGCCGGGCTCGAGGCCCCGGGGGTGACCGTCAACCGCTATTGCTCGTCGTCCCTGCAGACGATCCGCATGGCCGCACACGCGATCAAGGCCGGCGAGGGCGACGTGTTCATCTCCGGTGGCGTCGAGACCGTCAGCCGGTTCATGAACGGTATGGCCGACGGCGGCCCGGCCAACCCGAAGTTCGCAGACGCCCGCGCGCGCACGAAGCTGCGCTCCGGGGGTGGCCAACCGGCGTGGACGCCGAGCGGTGGGCTCGAGGACGTCTACATCGCCATGGGGGAGACCGCGGAGAACGTGGTCGAGGCCGAGGGCGTGACCCGAGAGGAGATGGACGAGTTCGCGGCCCGCTCGCAGCAGCTCGCAGTCGCGCACCAGAACAACGGTTTCTTCGATCGGGAGATCACACCGGTCACCCTCCCCGACGGCACGCTCGTCACGAAAGACGACGGCCCGCGCGACGGCACCACGGTCGAGAAGCTCGCGGGCTTGAAGCCGGTGTTCCGGCCCGACGGCAAGGTCACGGCCGGCAACGCGTGCCCGCTCAACGACGGTGCGGCCGCGGTCGTCGTCATGAGCGACACCCGGGCCAAGGAGCTCGGCATCACGCCGCTCGCGCGGATCGTCGCCTCCGGCGTGAGCCAGCTCAACCCGGAGATCATGGGTCTCGGCCCGATCGAAGCGAGCCGACAGGCGCTGAAGCGGGCGAACCTGACGATGGACGACATCGACCTCGTCGAGATCAACGAGGCGTTCGCGGCGCAGGTGATCCCGAGCGCGAAGCACCTCGGCATCCCGCTGTCGAAGCTCAACGTCCACGGCGGCGCCATCGCGCTCGGTCACCCGTTCGGCATGACCGGCGCCCGCATCATGACGACGCTCATCAACGGTCTCGAGCACGAGGACAAGCGCTTCGGGCTCGAGACGATGTGCGTCGGCGGCGGCCAGGGCATGGCGATGATCATCGAGCGGCTGTAAAGAGCTCCGAGATCGCGAGCGGCTGTAAAGAGCTCCGAGATCGCGAGCGGCTGTAAAGAGCTCCGAGATCGCGAGCGGCTGTAAAGAGCTGTCGTAGCGGTCACAGCAGCTCAAGGTCGGGCGTCCGTCCCGTCGACAATTGGCGGGATGGACGCAATCAACAGCCTCGTCGGCGGGATGCACCGGACCCAGGCGACGTTCGACGGTGCCGCGCAGCAACTCGCGGCGGCCGACCTCCCGACCGCGTCGAGTCCCGACCCGACGAACCCGATCTCGCCCGCACCGCCCGCGAACAACGTCGACGTGGCCGACCAGCTCGTGACGATGGCCGTCGCGGCCGACATGCACCACGTCACCGCGGCCGCGCTGCGATCCGCGTTCAGCATGTACCGCGACTCGCTCGACCTGATCCGTCCCGAGCGGTAGCGCCGGCGGTCACTCGCCTCGCTGGAGCGCGGCGAGTATCTCGGCCGTCGGTGGCCCGTCGTGCTGCAGCCGACCGTCGTGCAACATGACGCACCAGTCGGCGTGCGAGAGGAACGCGGGTTGGTGCGTCGCGACGATGACCGTGCAGCCGGCCTCGGCGCGCGCCACGAGCGCGTCGCGCAAGGCGCCCTGGGCCTTCATGTCGAGACCCACGAACGGCTCGTCGATGAGGAGGAGCGCGGCCGGACGCACGAGGGCCACCGCGAGCGCCGTCTTCTGACGCATGCCCCGGCTGAACCCGGACGGCAGGTCGTCGGCGCGACCGGTCAGGTCGAAGGTTTCCACGAGTTCCCGGCCCGGAGTCTGCCAGTCGTCGACGCCGTGCAGTCCGGCGACGTACTCGAGGTGTTCCCAGACGCTGAGGTCGTCGTACAGGATCGGATTGTCGCCCGCGTAGCTGACGACGGCGCGGGCGGGAAGTGATCCCGCTTCGTGGCCGTCGACGAGCACCTGTCCCTCGGTCGGTTCGATGAGGCCCGCGATCATGGCGAGCAGGGTCGACTTGCCCGCACCGTTGTGACCGACCAAGGCGACGAGACGTCCGGGGTCGAGCCGGAGATTCAGGTCGCGCAACGCGGCGTGGTCGTCGTAGGTCTTGGTGAGATGGGAGATGTGCAGCACCGGGTGCGGCGCGTGGCGATGGGGCACGGGCTACACCCCTCGGAGGGCCGCGTAGAGAAGGCTGCACGCCGAGACCGCGGTGACTCCGCCGGCAACGACGATGCCCGCGACGTCGCCCTGAGCAGAAGCCACGACGACGGGTGCGAGCCCGGCGATCGCCACCGCGGGCGGGAGTCCCTGCCGTACGAGCAGCACGATCCCGTACACCTCGGGAAGCATGAACATGCCGGCCAGTTGCGACGCCGGTGGCGGTCCGAGGATGACGTTGAGCGTGCTTCCGGCCAGCGCGGCGAGCGCGGCGCTCACCGCGCACGCGAACACGAGGGGAGCATGGCCACCGACGATCGCGGTGAGGGCAGCGGCCGCGACGAGCGCCAGCCCCACGATCGCCGCGATCGGCGCGGCGAGGTTGCGGAGCAAGACCATGCGGATACTGACGCCATAGGTGAGCAACGACGTGGGGTGATCGAGCTCGGCGGCGAAGGGTTCGACGACGTCGAGCGCGGCGACGAACAATGCCGCGCCGCCCGCGATGATCAGGAGGTGCGTCGATCGTGATGCGTACGCGAGGCCGGCCGAGGCACCGAGCAGGGTCAGCACCCGCACCACCCGATCGAGAGGCCAGCGCGCGTAGCCGTGCCAACCCCGCCGCCAGACCGGCCGCCTGATGGTGCGGCGCGCGGGTAGCCGCAGCCACGGGCGCCGCCGCGACCGTTCCATCGCGAGCTGGCGGTGGAGGAGCACCACCGTGCGCATGTCCTGCATCGATGCCGCGAAGCGCATCTGGCTCGTGAGCGCGCTGCGTTGCTCGAGTGGTTCGAGCGACGTACCGCCGATCGCGACGAGCGCTCCGGCCGGAACCACGACCGCGAACGCGAGCCCGGCGATCACGACCGCGGCCGGGACCAGGCCGTGCAACGGGAGGAGCGCGAGCGAACCCAACCACGTCGACGGCGCGAGCCAGGTGCCCAGCGCGAGGTCGGCGACCGCGGCGGCGATCACGACGAGCCCGAGACCGTTGGCGACGCGCGGCGCCAGGCGCCGCGCCGACGCGAAGGCGGTTGCGCCCCACATGACCGCGGCGATCGCCGGACCCGCGAGCAGGCCGGCCAGCGCCCACGCCCCCGCCCCCGCGGGCAATCGCGCCGCCGCCGAGACGCCGATGGCGACGCCGACGACGACTCCCGCGGTCACCGCGGTGCCCAACTGATGGGCGGCGAGGGGCCGCAGGACGCGAGCGCGCGGGATGGGTGCGAGGAGGAGATAGGTCACGTCCGGCCCCTCGGGCGCGAGCGGTGCTCCGCCCGCGCCGGCCCGCAGCGCGACCCAGATCGCGACCGCGATGACGACCGAACCGACGCCCGGCGCGTGGTCGCGAAACTGCGTGAGCGCGTGGGTTCCGACTTCCTCGCCGGTCAGGACGATCGGCACCACGACGATGACGACGACGAAGAAGAACGCCCGGAGCCAGAGCTCGTACCACGCGTCGATCCAGTCGCGTTGCGCGCCGCGGTTCCGGCGGCGCGCGGCACGCATGGCCCGCAAGGTTGCGGCTCCGGTCGTGGCTTTCGTCGACAACGTGTCTGGTCCTGCGCTCAGCTCAGCGCGCGGAGGTGGGTCTCGGTGACGAGGTTCTGGCCCGACACGTAGGGGCGGGCCGACCTCGACGGCATGATCCCGTGCTCGGCCCGCAGTGCGGCCATGCCCTCGTTGTGGCCGGTGTAGCTCGCGGGCTGCTCCAGCATCCAGACGATGCCCTCGGCCGCGACCTCGGACGGCTCCCAGTCGGAGTGGTCGACCTCGGGCATGTTGAACACGAACCCCTCCGACGCGACCGGCACGTCGATACGGAACGTGTTGACGGTGATGTCGAAGGGCCGGAGCTGGTTCGCGGCCGACACCGTGAGGTGCTCGAGCGCGGCCTTGGCCATGCCGTAGGCCATCAGCTCGGGGATGTAGTTCAACCCCGCGACCGACGAGACATTGACGATCGCGCCGCCGCCCTGCTCCTTCATCGCCGGCAACGCGGCCCGGATCGCGATCAGAGGTGCGCGCAGGTCGACCTGCATGACGAGGTCGAAGCGCTTCAGCTCCATGTCGAGGTCGCCGGGAAAGGTGATCGCGGCGTTGTTGACGAGCGCGTCGACCCGGCCGAAGTGGCTGAGCGTCGTGGCGACCATGCGTTCGACGTCGGCGTCGCGGGCGAGGTTGGTCGGGATCGCGATCGCGTCGCCGCCGGCGGCCGCGATCCGGCGGACGGTGTCGTCGATCGTGCCCGGAATCGGCAGCGGTGAGTCGTCGGTGGCGCGGGCCGCGCACGCGACCTTGCATCCGCGCCGCGCGAGCAGTTCCGCGGTCGCGGCGCCGACACCACGCGATGCCCCCGTGACGATGGCGACTTTCCCGGAGAGGTCCACGCCCGGACCCTAGAGCGCGGGCAACGACTGGTGCAGCGTGAGCGAGTCGGCGTAGAGGTCGCCGTGCTCGGCGACCCGTTCGAGTACCGCCCCCGCCTCGAACGCGAGCGCCGCGGCGTCACCCGACTCGCACGCGTCCTCGACTTCGGCCCACGCCAGTGGTGTCGACACGGTGGGGCGATCGCGCAGGCGCAACGAGTACGCGCACACCGTCGTCTTGTGCCGGTCGTTCTGGCTCCAGTCGACGAACACCTTGCCCGGTCGCTTCGCCGCGCGTCATGTCGACCAGCACGCGCTCGGGGTCGCGCGCCTCGAGCAGTTGACCGAGCGCGAGCGCGAAGCGTTTGGTGTCGTCGTCGGTCGCGTCGGAACCGTGGATGGGCACCGACAGGTGCAGCCCTTTCCCGCCCGATGTCTTGACCACGCATCGCAGCTCGAGCCGCTCGAGCGTGTCGCGCAGCTCGAGCGCGACGCGGCAGCAGTCGACGATCGTCGCCGGTTCGCCCGGATCGAGGTCGATCACCATCGCCGTGGGGCGGCCGGGTGCGGCGAACGTCCACTGATGCGTGTGCAGCTCGAGCGCGGCGAGGTTCGCCAGCCAGACGAGGGCGGGGACCTCGTCGATGATGCAGCCCTTGGTCCCGCCGGTTGCCTCGGCGCCGGGCGACACGTCCACCCAGTCCGGATGATGCGACGGGCAGTTCTTCTCGAAGAAGCGCGGCCCGTCCGGCCCGTCCGGGGCCCGGACGAGCGTCGGCGGCCGGCCGGCCAGGTGGGGCAGTATCCACGGCCCGATTTGCCGGTAGTAGTCGATGACGTCGGATTTCCGGAACCCGGCCGCCGGGTACAGGACCTTGTCGAGGTTCGAGACGGTGAGCTCGCGGCCCTCGACCTCGACCTTCTGTCGCTTCGACGTCCCCCTCGCCATATCTAGAATCACCCTATGCCCAGTGCCATTTGGACCGGCTCGATCAGCTTCGGCCTCGTACAGGTGCCGGTGCGCCTCGTCGGCGCGACCAAGAGCCGCGACGTCAGCTTCAACCAGCTCGAAGAGGGGACCGGCGCGCGCATCCGCTACAAGAAGGTCTCCGACGCCACGGGCGAGGAGGTCCCGGCCGAGCGAATCAAGCGGGGCTACGAGATCTCGAAGGGCCGCTACGTGATGATCGAGCCCGACGAGCTCGAGGTGCTGCGCCCGAAGGGGAGCCACGCGATCGAGATCGAGGAGTTCGTCGACCTCGACGAGATCGATCCGCTGTACTTCGAGCAGCCCTACTACCTCGTACCCGACGCCCGGGGCGTGAAGCCGTACAAGCTCCTCGTCGAGGCGATGCACGAGCTCAACAAGGTCGCGATCGGGCGGATCATCGTGCGGAGCAAGGAGCGTCTCGTCGCGATCCGCACCGTCGACGACATGCTGTGCATCGAGACGATGCGCTACGCCGACGAGGTCGTGTCCCGCGACAACCTCGTGCCCGACGACGGCGACGTCGAGCTGACCGACCGTGAGGTCGCGATGGCGCGTCAGCTGGTCGAGTCGCTCGCGACGGATCGCTTCGTGCCCGAGAAGTACCACGACGAGTACCGCGAGCAGGTGCTCGATCTCATCGAGCGCAAGGCGGCGGGGGAGACGATCGTCGCGGAGCCGGTGTCCGAGCCGCCGGCGAAGGTGCTCGACCTCGTCGCCGCGCTCGAGGCCTCGCTGGAGAAGGCGCAGGGCGCCAAGGAACGGCACCCGAGCGTGGCGGCCGCGCCGTCCGAAGCGTCCGACCCGGCACCGGCGAAGCCGGCGGGGGCGAAGAAGGCGCCCGCCAAGAAGGCGGCGGCGAAGAAGCCGGCGGCCAAGGCACCCGCCAAGCGCCGCAGCGCGTAACGGCGAGCGCGGGGCTACGAGGCGAGGCGCTTCGGAGCCGGTCGCGCCGGGCGGCGCGCCGGGAGCGCGCGGACATCGGCACCGGGTTGCTCGTGCTCGGTGTCGAGCCAGCCGCAGTGGGCGCAGACGGCCGAACCGACGGCTTCGGGACCGAAGCCGGTGCAGGCCTCGAACGGGCCGCGGACGGGGGTGTCGCTGTGCAGTGTCTCCATGCCCGAACCATGACAGACCGGTGTGACAGCAACGCCTCGGCGCGGACGGGTCAGAGCGGGAGGTGGCCGGCGAGGGCCGCTTCGGCCGCGAAGCGCACGCGCAGGTCGTCGTCGAGCTGGCGGCGTTCCACGCTCTGGTCGGCCCGCCCGACCCCGATCTGGGCGAGCCCCCGGAGTGCGTAGTAGCGCACGCACGCGTCCTTGTCGACGAGGGCGCGCTCGAACAACAGCCGGAGGTCGGGGCGCGCGACGTGCGCCGCGGCCCGGATGGCCGCGCGCCGCACCGCGCGCGACGAGTCCTCGAGCGAATGCGTCCACGGCTTCGCCACCATCAAGGGGTCGGCGAGCTCGAGCTTCGCCGCGGCGAGGCGCCGGAACGCGGGGTCGGGCGACGACGTCGCGTCGAGGAGACGGGCGAGGTCGCGCGGGTTGCCGACGTCGAGCGCGCCGATCTCCGTGACCGCGCGCTCGTACGCACGGTCGGGCTGGATCGTGCGGGGCGGGACGAACGCAGTCGTGATCGTGTCGAAGACGCGCAGGAGGATCGTGTGCCAGCGCTGCGGGTCCTCGAGCCCGACCGACACCGAGCCGAGCTCGAGGCGCACGATGTCGATCTCGTCGAACTCGCGGAACAGCGCGGCGACGGCCGCGGACGAGCCCTGGTCGTCGCGGGTGAAGCGGCCGCCCTTGCCGGTGGTGAGCGGGCCGGTCGCGAACCGCACCTCGGCCGGGTTGCGACCCGCCTCGATGACGACGAACTCCTCGAACGTGTCGCCGAGCGTGCGCTCGTGCGCGGGCACGACGTCGGTCGGCGCGTGGTGCTCGTCGGCTCCGGCGTGCGCGGGGGCCTGCACGGCCTCGGCGTCGACCTCGATCTTGAAGTGCGTGAAGCGCCAGCCGTACGCGATGCGGATGCCCGGCGCGAGCTCCTCTTCGGTCCAGCCCTCGCCCGGGCCGACGAGCCCGGAGAGCCCGGCGTCGTCCTCGACCGTCCACGGTCCCTCGCTGAAGAAGCGGCGGAGCTGGGCGCGGGCCCGGTCGACGAGGGTGATCGGCATCCGCCCGAACGACGTGCGCGACACGCGTTCCACGGCGGCCTGGGTGAGGCCCGCGTGGGCTATGCGAAGGCGCGCCGCATCGCGATCGTGGGCCACGGCCGGAATCGTAGGTTCGCTCAGACCTGAACGGAGCGACCGTCGCGCCACTCGCGCAGGACCAGGTAGTGGCCCTTGAGCGCGGCGTGGTCCCGGACGCCGAATCCGATGAGGGTGCCCTCGTAGCCCGAGCTGGCGGGGAGCTGCTTGACGCGCCGGAGGCCGTCGGCGATTCCGGCCCGGGTCAGGTGTTCGGCGGCGGCGATGCCCTCGCCCAGCAGACGGCCCATGTCGAACGCCGCGCACCCGATCGGGCCGCCCGCGGCCGCGGGGAACTTCTCCGCCAGCCGGGCGCGCAGCGACGTTGTCGTCGGCGATCGTGTCGATGTACTCCCAGCCCGCGTACCCGTCGCGCCAGTCGGGCCGCGCGTAGCCGAACATGAGCGCCGAGTTCGCGAGGACGGGCGTGTCCCAACCGAGCGCGGCCAGCCCGAGCGCGACCGCGCGCGACGACACGCCGAGCCCGAGGTAGACGAGGACGTCGGGTTCTGACCGGCGCAGGCGCTCGAGGATGTCGGTGGCGTCCTCGGCGAGCGAGGAGATGCTCGCGGTGCCCGTGACCTCGAGCCCGAGCCGGCCCGCGTGCCGCTTCGAAGCATTCGGCGTAGCGGCGCCCGACGGGCGAGTGGTCGAAGACGACCGCGACCGTGTGGAACCCGCGCTTCACCGCGCGGGCCGCCAGCACCGGCGGCTCCTCTTCGAGCGACCCGACCTGGTAATGGAACATCCACTCGGAGCGCGTGCGCTCGCCGCCCGTGTAGTTGATGGCGGGGATCTGCGCGGCGTCGCACAGTGGCGCGACGATCAGCCCGTTGTCGGAGATCGACGGGCCGATGATCGCGACGACACCTTCGTCGTCGAGCTCGGCGAAGGCGCGTTTCACGTCGGCCTCGGTTCCCGACGGGAGTCCTTGCGACTGTCGTTCGACGAGCTCGATACCTCGGTCGAGCCGGCCCGTCGCCGCGACCTCGTCGACTCCCGATCTGCAACGTCTTCGAGAGCAGGTCGCCCATCTGCGGGAAGTCGTAGAGCAAGCCGATACGGACCGGAAGCGCAGAAGAGTTGGCCATCGCCGTATCCTTGCACGATGCTGCGCGAGAACGTCGAGCGCGTCGCGGGTGACGCGATCCACGCCGCCTGGACCGGTGTCACGCGGCTCGGTGCGATCGGTCCGCGTCACCGGCGCGCCCGCGCCTTTCACGCCTTCGGCGCGGGCAGCATGATCGCGTTCCCGCAGTCGGTGTTGTTCGGCGAAGGTCGTATCGCGCTCGGTTCCGCGAGCACGATCGGCCCGCTCGCGACGGTCAGCGCGGGTATGCCGTCACAGATGGGGATGCGCGGCGAGCCGATCATCACGATCGGCGACCGGTGCACGCTCGGCAAGGGCATCGGCATCGTCGGGCACGAGCGCATCGAGATCGGCAACGACATCTGGACGGGCCATTTCGTCTACATCACCGACCAGAACCACGGCTACGAAGACCTCGACCTGCCGATCGGCGTGCAGATGTGGAAGAACGAGCCGGTGTCGATCGGCGACGGCAGTTGGCTCGGCCACGGCGCGATCGTGCTGCCCGGCTCGCGCATCGGCCGCCACGTGGTGATCGCGGCGGGCGCGGTCGTCGCCGGTCTGCACGTCCCCGACAACAGCGTCGTCGCGGGCGTTCCCGCGCGGGTCGTACGCCGGTACGTCGCGGGGGAGGGTTGGGTCACCGTCCCCCGCGACGACTAGCGCGGTCGCCGCTCAGCCGCCGGCGTTCGGTGCTCCGGCCGGTAGCGGTTGGGTCTTCGGCTGCAGCTCGGCGGGGATGGCCGAGGCGTCGTAGACGGTGACGGTGTTCGCCTTGTCGAACAGCGCCATCGGTGCCGTCGGCCACTGGTTCGGCAGATAGCGCAGACCGCCGTCCATCAGTCGGTACATGCCCGTCCCGACGTTGCCGGTCTCGTCGGGTCCGACCGCGGTCGGGTCCCACCATTCGATCCCGGCGTTGTCGAGGCCGGCCGGGTCGTCGCCCGGCCAGAACCCGTGGTTGCCGTAGGTTGCGATCGTCTGGACCGTCGGCTTGTCGGTGGCCGCGATCGGCGGCGACGCGTCGAGCCCGTTGCGGAACGCGGTCGGGGTGAGGTTCGGGCCCGCGAGCTGCAGGCCGTCGAACAGCAACTCGACGTCACCCTTGGTGATCCCGTAGCTGTTCTCGGACGGCGGAACCGCGCCCTTGAACCACCACTGGTGCAGCGTGTACGAGTCCTGCTTGTGCAGTGGAATGCGGGCCGGGATCAGTTGTAGCCCGAAGGCGTGTTCCCACTGCTTCTGGTCGAACTGGCGGGCGAAGACGTTCGTGTCGGCGAGCACCGTTCCCGACATGACCCACTCCGGGAAGTAGTTCTGCTTCGTCATCTCCTTCGTGAGGAAGATGGGGAAGATCGGGTCGCCGGTGAAGAGAATGCTCGTCGCGTTCTTCTGCTTGAGCCGCGTCGCGATCGTCCGGGCGTCGGCCTGCAGCGTCGGGATGTTCAAGAAGTAGTCGACGTGGTCGACGACGTTCATGCCGGTGGCCTTGAGCTTGGTCTCGAGGTCGTCCCAGGCCGCGCGGTACTGGTTGTCGGGCGTGTCGTACGTGAGCATCGTGAAGGTGCGGGGCTTGCCGACGAGTTGCGGGCCGGCCCACTTCGCGGGTTTGCCCGCGAGCTGGTTCTTGATGAACGTCGTGACCATCGTCGACGTCTCGTCCGGCGCGGGACCGGTCGGCCACAGGTACGGCTCGTTCGCCTCGTAGTAGCGCTGCGGCTGGGAGATGATGCACGTGCCGACGCAGAGGATCTTCTTCTGGGCGAGCTCGTCGGAGAACGCCTTCGTCTGCGAAGGTCCACCGATCACGGCGAACACGTGGGCGGCGGCGGCGCGGTCGGCATCGGCCCGGGCCTGCACCGAGTCGGAGCTCGAGCCTGAGCCGTCGATGCGCACGAGCTCCACCTTGCGCCCGTAGAGCTGGTAGGTGCCGCCGTAGATGCTCGCGTAGTCCTTCGTCGTCTGCACGACCTTGGCCGGCGGGTCGTACGCGCCCGCCTGCGCCAGCACCCCGTCGAGGGTGGGGTCGGGCTTGGCGACGTAGAAGCCGATCTTGATCGTGCTCGCGGTGACGCCCGGCGATGTCGCGCCGCCGTTGTCGCCCGTGAAGTCCTCCACACACGGCGGCGGGTTGTTGATCGGGATCGCGACCCGGCCCGTCGACGTGTCGCAGTTGTGCCACTGCTTGGAGTCGGCCGTTCCCTGGGCCTTGGCGTCGGAGTAGAACAGCGGGACGCCGTTCTTTCCGGAGACGCTCGCCGCGGGCGCGGCGGGGCCGCCCACGCTGACGTCCGGCTTCTTGTTGTCGCTCCCGCCCTTGGTGACCGCGATGACGACGCCGACGATCGCGGCCACGACGACGATGGCGATGACCGGCGCATATCGCGTCCACGGCGTCTTTCGGCGTCGTGGTGTTTGTTGCAATCCCATCGAACGTCCCCCTCTTCGTGGTGTTGCCAAGCGTGTTCGGGAATGTGTCCTAGAGCGGTTGTGCTCCACTGCGGGCGATGGCCGCGCCGGTCGTGCCCAGGTACGAACGCACGACGTCCGGATGGTTGACGACCTCGTCGGGCGGTCCGACCGCCACGACGCTACCGAGGTCGAGGGCCACCAGCCGGTCGGCGAGCCCGAGCAGCAACGGCACGTCGTGCTCGATCACGAGCATGGTCGCGCCCGTTTGCTCCCGGACGCGCAGCAGCAGCGGCCCGAGGGCCTCGGCTTCGCGCTGCGCGATGCCCGACGACGGCTCGTCGAGCAACATCACCGTAGGGTCGTGCGCAAGGAGGCACGCGAGGTCGACGATGCGGCGACTGCCGGTGGAGAGCTCGCGCACGAGCTTGTCGCGGAAGTCGGTGATCCCGAGCAGCTCGAGCAACCGCTCGACGTTCTCGTCGACGTCGCGCTGCGTGTGCGCGACCGACGGCAACCGCAGCGCCGCGGCGACGGGGTCGCGCAACTCGAGGTGACGCTCGAACGCGATCGAGATGGTCTCGGCCACGCTGAGGTTCGGGAACAGCCGGCCGTCCTGGAACGAGCGCCCGAGACCGAGCTTCGATCGTTCCACCGCGGGCATGCCGGTCACGTCGTCGGCCTCGTCGCCCTCACCGAGGATGATCGATCCGGTGTCGGGCCGGACGAAGCCGGAGATCGTGTCGAACAGGGTTGTCTTGCCCGCGCCGTTCGGGCCGATGAAGCCGATGATCTCGCCCGCCGCGGCCTGCAACGAGACGTCGGTGAGGGCCGCCAGGCCGCCGAACCGTTTCGAGACCTCGTGCAGCCCGAGGCGGATCGGCGCGTCGGCGGCCGCGTGCCCGTTCGTCTTCACGGGCTCGAGGCGAGCGACGGTCGCGGGGGCGAGCGGGCCGACCGGCGCCGACGCGCCGTTCGCGGGTGCGCCGTTCGGGGCGATGCCGTTCTGCATACCGGTCTGCGCGCCTTCGAGGAACACCGAGCGCAGCACGTCGGGACGCTCGAGCAACTCCGCGGTGGGCCCGTGGAACCGGATCTCGCCCTTCTCCATGAAGTACGCGGTATGTGCGATCGTGAGCGCGAGGTTGACCGACTGCTCGACGAGGATGATCGTCGTGCCCTGGGCGGAGATGTCGCGCACGATCGGGAGAAGCTGTTCGACGATCGTGGGCGCGAGCCCGAGCGACAGCTCGTCGATCATCAGCAGTCGCGGCTTCTCGATGAACGCCATGCCGAGCGCCAGCATCTGCTGCTGACCGCCCGACAGGTTGCCCGCCGGCTCGTCGAGACGCCCTCGCAGCACGGGGAACAGGTCCAGCACGTGCTCGGTGGCGTCCGCGACGAACGCCTTGTCGTGACGGTGCAACCAGCTCGCGAGGCGCAGGTGCTCGGCGACGCTCAGCGTCGGGAACACTCCCTGGCCGCCCGGCATCTGCACGACGCCCCGGCCCGCGACCTCGTTCGGCGGTGCGTAGGTCATGTCGCGGCCGTCGAACACCACCGCGCCGTTCGTGGCCTCGACCAGGCCGGAGATCGTCTTCAGGAGTGTCGACTTGCCCGCGCCGTTCGTTCCGAGCAGCGCGACGATCTCGCCCTCGTCGACCTCGAAGTTGACGCTGAACAACACCTGCACGTTGTCGTAGTGCACGTCGACGTTGCGCACGAGCAGGAGCTTCACCTCGCCCTGCTGGCGCTTCAGCATCACCTCGGCCTGGGCTGCCGTCGAGGTCCACACGCGGTTGATGTCGTTGCGGACGTAGATCGAACCCGACGCGAGGATCCACGCGCCGATGAGGAAGATGGGCGCGACGACGAGGAGCCCGGCCCGCAGCCCGTAGCTGTCGGCGATCGCGCCGACGACGTAGAGCGCGATGAGGCCGGGGACGATGAACAGCGTCGCCATCGCGTAACCCATCGATCGCACCTTGGGCGGGATCGCGAGCGACAGCGACGCGTAGATGCCGGGCACGAGCAACGACGCGAACGCGGCGACGAGGAAGTTCATGGCGATCGCGAGCCACAGCCACGGCGCGAGCGCGAACACGACCCACGCCGCAGCCACGAGGACGCCGACGACGGCGAGCATGCGCAGCCCGAGGCCCGGGTCGCGCAGCATGAATCGCGACGCGAGCGGGATACCGAGCAGGAGGGCGACGATCTGACCCGGCTCCGCGAACGCGGCGACCATGCCGCGCTGGAAGTCGCCGAGGTGGAAGGTCTGCTCGTAGTACAGCGAGGTGAGCGTGATGAGGCCGATGAACGCGGCCGCGAGGAACGGCAGCGAGTACCAGATCCGGCGGAGCGTGCCCACCTGCCACAGGATGCGGATCGATTCCGCGAACGACGGCGGCACCTCGTCGGTGCCGATGACCGCCGCGTTCGCGCCGGCGGCGGCGCGTTCCCAGTGACCGCGCCCGGGCTCCTTCAGCCGTAGCCCGAGGAGCACGAAGACGATGGTCGGGAGGACGAAGATGATGAAGGGCAGGCGCCAGCCGAAGACCTCGCCGAGCGTGCCGCCCAGCGCGCCGCCGACGAACGCGCCGAAGGCCAGGCCGATCTGGTGAGAGCCGAACACGTCGGCGCGCACTTCCGGCGGGTGGTAGTCGGAGAGGAGCGAGTTGTGGGTCGGCGCGATCACCGCCCGGCCGACGCCCGAGCCCGACCGGGCGACGATGAGGAACGCGAGCGCGAACGACAAGCCGGTGAGGAGGCCGAACACCGCCCAGACGACGGCGCCGACGAGCGCGAGCAGGACGCGCGGGATGCGATCTGAGTAGTAGGCGAGCGGTACGGGCAGGAGCAGCGCGCCGAGTGTCGTGAGCGCGACGAGGGTGAGGAAGCCGCCGTTCGAGAGGTGGAACGTGTCGCGGATGTCGGGGGCGAGGATGCCGAACGCGGTCTGGTCGAGCTGGCTCGAGAAGTTCAGGCCGACGAGCACGATCAGCGGCAGTAGTGCCTCGCCGCCGCTCACCTCGTCGAAGAACTGACGCGGCGCGCCGCGGCAGGTGGCAGTCGATGCCCCAGATCCGGAACAGGACCCGGCGGGGCTTGCGGGGCGGCGCGGCCACTACTCGTGCACCTCGACGAGGTTCTCGACCTGGGTCGCACCCTCCGCCATGGCGCCGTAGAGATCCGCGCCCTCGGGCGCGGCCGCGGCGGCGGCCTCGTCGAGGCGCGTGTCGGCGAGCAGGCTCGGGACGCGGATGTGCTTGCGGCGCGCGTACCAGCGGAGCGCGCCGTCGCGCGCGTCGCCGAGCGCGGCGCCGAGGCCGCCGGGCAGGATCATCAGCACGAGCAGCAGGCCGGCGCCGGTCGACAAGAACGCCCATTCGGGCTGCACGAGGAAGTACTCGATGCCCTTGACGAAGATCGCGCCGATGACGGCGCCGCCGATCGACCCGAGCCCGCCGACGACCACCATCGCGAACACGCGTAGGCCCGCGATCGGGTCGAAGTTGTCGGCGTCGAGCGCGTGCTGTTGCAGCACGAGCAGGGCGCCGGCGATACCGGACAGGAATCCCGACACCGCGAAGGCCATGACGAGCGTGCTGCGGGTACCGACCGCGTAGGCCTGTGCGGCGCGCTCGTTGTCGCGGACGCCGATGAGGACGCGGCCGATCCGGCTGCTGCGCAGGCCGCGCACCATCCACAGCGAGAGCGCGAACAGCACGACGACGAGCACGTAGAAGCCGCGTTCACCGTTCACCGCGACCAACCCGAGCACGTGGGTGCGCGGCACGCGTACCGAACCGTCGGGCACCCAGCTCTTGATGGGGGAGTACCCCACGTTCAGCAGGTAGCTCGACGTCAGCAGCGAGAACGCGAGCGTCGCCACCGCGAACGCGAGGCCCCGCGCCCGCAGCGTGGGCAGGCCGACGAGCACGGTCGTGACCGCGCCGGTCGCGCCCGCGGCCAGCAGGATGAAGACGATGTCCCAGTGGTACCGCGTCGCGAGCGTGCCCGCGACCGCGCCGGACACGCCGACGAACGCCATCTGGCCGAGGCTGACCTGCCCGGCCCAGCCGGTGAGGACGACGAGCGACAGCCCGATGATCGCGAAGATGCCGATCGTCCCGATCAGCTTCACGTGCACCGACGAGAAGACGAACGGGATGACCGCGAGGGCCACCACGACCAGCGCGGCGAGGACCATGCGAGTGGCGCGCACGGCGGGGACGCGGCGGAGCTCGGCCGGGATCGCCTTGATCTCGCGCGTCGCCTGCCACGTGGAGGTCGCGGCGCTCGACAGCCGGTCGATGGTCTGCGTGCGTTGCAGGAGCAGCGCGATCAGCACGATCCCGGCGGGGATCGCGGTGCCGAACGAGATCGACGGGTAGTGGAAGATCGACGCCTTTTCCACGATGCTCAGCCCGATCGCGGCGAGCACGGCCGTCGGCATCCGTTCCATGCGTGCGATCACGGCCGCACCGAGGGCCATCAGCAGGAGGCTCGGGTCGAGGGCGCGCCCGATGCCGAGACCGACGACACCGATCCGCAGGAACATGGCGGTGAACGCGAGCAGCCCCGCCAGTCCCCACACGACGCTCTGCAGCCTGCGCACGGGGATACCGAGCAGCGACGCCCGATCGGCGTTCTCGGCGCTCGCCTTGAGGGCGATGCCGGTCGCGCTGAAGCGGAAGAACGTGGCCAGCGCGACCAGCACGATCGGCACCACGATGATGACCAGGGCGTCGTTGCCGTCGAACACCGCGCCCGACACGCTGAACGAGGCGTGGAAGAACGGGGGGTACTGGTTGTTGTCGGGCACGCCGAGCCACGCGGGGAGAAACAGACCGAGCGCGATCAGGAGGTCGGTGACGCCGATCGTGACGACGGTGAGGATGAGTCGCGGCGCCTTGAAGAAGATACGCAGGAACAAGAACTCGACGAGTATGCCGAGCAGGATCGCGGCGCCGAAGCCGATCGCGAGCGACAGGTAGATGTTCCAACCGACCGAGGCCCAGAGGAGGAAGGCGAAGCTGGCGGGCGCGGCGCCGAGGTCGGCGGCGGCGAAGTTCACGATCCGGTTCGCGCGGTAGACGATGACGAACCCGAGCGCGATCAGGCCGAGGAGCAGCCCCTGGATCGCACCGTCGACGTAGATGCCGAGCGGGATGTTCCACCCGGGTGCCAGCTTCACCGCGGCGAGCATCAAGGCCAGCGGGAGCAGGGCGATGCCGGCCGACCGGACGACGGCGCGCGGATCGCCGGTCACACGGTCGCCGCTTCGAGGTGGAGGACGATCGAGTCGGCGACGGCCCGCAGCGCGGCCTCGATCGAGAGCTCGTACTGCGCACGCAGCGTCATCCACGCGTCGGCGCTCGTCAGCACGTCGAGCACCGCGACCGTGCTTGTCCGCGTTGTGGGGCCGAGCTGCTGCAGTTCGCGGGCGAACACACGCTCGAGGTCGGCGCGGCCGAGGGCGCGGGCGTCGTGCAGGATGCGGGCGAGGGTGGGCGACGACTCCGCGTGCAGCCGTGTCGCCCGCCCGATCGCGCCGGTCTTCGCGTAGAGCCGCACACGCTGGAGCGCGAGTGCGTGCGCGCGTTCGGTGAGCGACCCGGTCGCGGGCGCGGGCGTGAGCATCGGGGCGATGCGGGTGAAGTGGCGCCGGGCCGCGACACAGAAGAGATCTTCGAGATCGTCGAAGTGCACGTAGACGGTACGCACGGAAACGTCGGCCCGTTCGGCAATTGCCTTGGCCGTCGGGCGGAGCTCACCCTCGGCGAGCAGGTCGAGCATCGCGTCGGCGATGGCGTCGCGGGTCTTGGCCGACCACGCGGCGCGGCCGTCGATGGTGGGCGCGGGCGGCGTTGCGCCTGCGGGAGTCGCCACCTCGACCGGCCGGGACCCGTTCACGAGGGCGCAATGTACGGATGGTGCACGCCCTGTGCAAGATCGTCGGAAAATCGTCCCGGGCTCCGGCCGTGCGTCGTTAGCGTTGTGGGCATGCCGCACCCGGACGTTTCGTTCGAACGCGCGCGCCTCGACTTCGCCCAATTGTGCCTGGACGCCATGCGCGACCGGACCGAAGCGCTGGCTTCCAACGACGACATTCTCGCCGCCAACGAGGCCGACGCCGAGGCCGTGCGCTGGCAGCTGCAGCGCCGCCTGGCCTCGCTCGATGACGACGTCGCGGCCCTGTGCTTCGGCCGCATCGACGAGGAGACCGGCGAGCGTTGGTACGTCGGGCGTCGCCACATCGAAGACGCCGAGGGCGCGCCGGTCGTGGTCGACTGGCGGGCGGGCGTGGCGACGCCGTTCTACCGGGCGACCCTGGCCGATCCGTTCGGGTTGGAGCGCCGCCGGCGGTTCGTCTTCACGGCGCGCGAGCTGTCCGACGTGTTCGAGGAGGACTTCACCGACCCCGACTCGCTCGCGGGCTCGGGTGGCGTGCCCGACCCGCTCCTCGCCGAGCTCGGCCGGGCGCGGACCGGGCAGATCCGCGACATCGTCGCCACGATCCAGGCCGAGCAGGACGCGATCATCCGGGCCCCGATCGAGAGCTGCCTCGTGGTGCAGGGCGGGCCCGGAACCGGGAAGACCGCGGTCGGCCTGCACCGCGCCGCGTTCTTGCTCTACGAGCACCGCGTGCGCCTCGCACGCGAGGGCGTGCTCGTCGTCGGGCCGAACCCGGTCTTCCTGCGGTACATCTCGCAGGTCCTCCCGTCGCTCGGTGAGACCTCGGCGACGCAGACCACGGTCGACGGGCTGCTCGCGTTGCGCTTCCGCGTCGTCGCGACCGACACGCCCGAGGCGGCCGCGGTGAAGGGCGACGCGCGCATGACCGACGTGATCGCGAACGCCGCGGCCGACGCGATCCGGCTCCCGGCCGACGGGGTGACGCTGCGGTTCCGCACGCGCGAGCTCGCGATCGGCGCCGACGACGTGCCGCGCGCTGGTCGCCGAGGCGCGCCGCCGCGACGCGCCGTTCGCCACGCAACGCGAGCGGTTCCGGCAGTCGCTGATCCGGCGCGCGTACGACCGCTACACGGGCGGTGTCGCGATCGAGCTCGACGAGCACGACTTCGGCGTCGCGCTCCTCGCCGACGCGCAGTCGCGCAAGGCGATCGACGGCTGCTGGCGCAGTGTGAGTCCGGTCGCCCTCGTCCGCTCGTTGCTGACCCAGCGCGCGTTCTTGGCCCGGGCGGCCGGCGATCACCTGCGTGACGACGAGCAGCAGCTGATCCTGCGCCCGCGCGGCCGCCGAGGCGTGGACGGCCGACGACCTGCCGCTCATCGACGAGGCGGAGTCGTTCGTCAAGAGCGCGCCGCGACGCTTCGGCCACGTCGTCGTCGACGAGGCCCAGGATCTCTCGCCCATGCAGCTGCGCATGCTGGCCCGCCGCGCGCACCGGCACTCGATGACGGTGCTCGGCGATCTCGCGCAGGCCACCGGTCCGGCGTCGCCCACGTCGTGGGCGGCGACGCTCGCGCACCTCGGGCGGCCCGCCAACGCGCAGCCGGCCGAGCTGACGATGGGCTACCGGCTCCCGGGCGCGTTCCTCGCGCTCGCCAACCGCCTGCTCCCGCTCGCCGCGCCCGGGGTCGCGGCGTCGAGATCGGTACGCGCCGACGGCGACCCGCCCGACGTACACGAGTTCGCGGCCGACGCGCTCGTGGCCGCGATCGCCGACCACACGCTCGTGCTCGCGAGGGAGTTCGGCTCGGTCGCGGTGATCGCGGCCGACGAACGCGTCGACGAGCTCCGGCGCGCGATCGAGGACCGGGGCGTCGTGCTCGCCGAACCCGGCGAGGTCACCCCCGACCGTCCGCTCGTGGTGCTGTCGGCGCGGTTCGCGAAGGGCCTCGAGTTCGATGCGGTCGTGGTCGCCGAGCCGGCCGAGATCGTCGCGTCCGACGCGCACGGCGTACGCCTCCTGTTCGTCGCGCTCACCCGGGCCGTGCAGCATCTCGCGCTCGCGCACGCCGAGCCCTTGCCCGAGGTGCTGGTCGGACCGGCCCGCGACCCCGGGGTCGGGCCCGGGACGGGTGCGTAGGCTTGCCGTCCATGACCGACTCGGTGGTTGTGCACATCACGACCCGCACCGGGAAGGTGCGCGTCGAAGCGAACGACGGCCCCGAGGTCTCGGTCGAGGGCGGCACCATCGAGCGCCACCAGGACGGCACCCTGCACATCCGCCGGGCGTCGTGGTCGGGATCGATCGACGTGCGGTGCGCGGCGGGGACCGACGTCACCGTGGGGACCGTGTCGGGCAGCGTCGACCTCGCGGGCCCGCTCGGCGCGGTCAGGGTCGCGACGGTGAGCGGGCGGATCCGGATCGCGGAGGCGACGCGCATCGATGTGCGGACCAAGTCGGGAAAGATCGACATCGGGATGTGCGCGGGCGCGTGCCGGGTGATGACGAAGAGCTCGGCCGTGCACGTGCGCCACGCCGACCGGGCGACGATCGCCGGGGTTTCGGGCGTCGTGCTCCTCGAAGAGGTGCGCGGTGCGGAGATCAAGACGGTCAGCGGCAAGGTGTTGATCGGCTCGCTCGGCGGCGACCGGCTTTCGGTCCACACCGTCTCGGGCAAGGTCGAGATCCGCGTCCCGTCGGCGAGCAAGCCGTCGACGCGGTTGCGTTCGCTGAGCGGCCGCATCGACTGCGACCTGGTACCCGGCAACGAGTTCGAGATCGCGGTCATGAGCGTGAGCGGCGCGATCCGGGTGTCGAGCGCCTGATGACCGACCAAGGTGCGATCGTCTTCACCGACATCGTCGGGTTCACGGCGCTGACCGACATGCACGGCGACGACGTCGCGCTCGCGTTGCTCGAACGCCAGGAACGGATGGTCCGGGCCGCGCTCCCCGACGCGGCGCGCGTCGTGAAGGAGCTGGGCGACGGGCTGCTGCTCTGGTTCGACGACCCGTGCGACGCGATCAACACGTGCCTGCAGTTGCAGCACGAGTTCGACGCCGTCAACGACGCGGCGGACGCGGCCGAGCCCGCGACGGGTTCGGTCGACAACATGGCTCCCTCGGCTTCGGCCGGGGGCCTCGCTCGTCCGCACCAGATCCCGCTCTGGGTGCGGATGGGCGTGCACTGGGGAACGCCGCGCCGGCGGGGTGACGACATCGTCGGCCGCGACGTGAACCTGGCGGCGCGCATCGTCGACCTCGCGGGACCGGGTGAAGTCCTGTGCTCGGGCGCGACGGCCGATGCCGTCGGCGAGCGTTCGGGGTTCGGCTTCGAACCGCTCGGCCCGGTGTTCGTGCGCGGTATCACCGAGCCGGTTCCCATCGTGCGCGTGCTCGCGGACGCCGCCGACTACGCGCCCGAACGGCTCGGGCCGACGGCTCAGAGGTAGAGGTGCTCGGTGATCTCGGGACGGTCGGGCGGCCCGGCGGGGGGGCCGGTCCGTTGAACGGCGACGACGGCGGGGGGCCCGAGCGTCCGAACTCCGTCGCGTTGCGGGGCCAGACCACGGCCGCGATCGCGACGGCTGCGCCCACGACGACGAGCGCGATCGCCGACGGCAGCACGCGGTTCCCGTAGACGCGCAGGAGCGCGGCCGCGATCTCCGGCGCGTTCCCCGACGCGTGCTGGAGGACGCGGGGGAGGGCGACGAACACGACGAGCGGCATCACCCCGAGGTACGCGGTGCGGCGCCCGGCCACGCGCGATCGACCGGCGGTCGTGGCGCAACAGCAGCGACGCCGTGACGAGCAGCAGCGCCGCGAGCGTCGCGAGCACGAACACCACGTTCACGGTCGGCCGGGCGTCGTGCACGTGTGGCAGGCTCGACGAGCCGATGCTCACGTCGAGCGGAGGAGCCTTGCGGATCTCGGCCGCGAGTTGCGGGTCGGTCGGCGCGATCTCGTCGTACAACGCGTTCGTCAGCGCGGTCCCGTCGATCGTGAAGCTCGTGGCGCCCGCGTCGGAGAGCACCGCTTCGTGGATGCGGGCGATCGTGTCGGCGAACGCGGCCTCGACGCGCGGGTCGCGCATGGCCTGCGCGACCGCGGGGCCGACCCGCGGGTCGTTGCTCGCGGCCGGCAGCCGCCGTTCGATCTCGGCCGTGATCGTGTCGGCCAGACCGCTGCGCACAGCAGGTGCCTCGAGGAGCGCGTGCGCGGCGGCGCGGGTCGCGCCCGGATCGAGCACGACGTGCGACACCATCCACGCGTCGTAGCCGATCCACACGGCGAAGAACCCGACGACGAGCAGCGCCCGCGCCGCGGTGGTGGATCCCATCAGAGAGTCTTCGGCGTGGTCGGGGCCCCGCTCAAGCCGCCGAGCGTAGGCGGGCTCAGCCCGCTTGTTTCGCCACCGCCGCCGCCGCGGCCAACGCCCGCTTCGGGTCGAGGAAGCGGCCCTTCACCCCGCCCGGTCCCTTGCGCTGCGTGGGGCGGAGGTCGTCGTTCAGCTCGTAGACGAGCGGCTCGCCGGTGGGGAGGTTCAGCTCGACCACCTCCTCCGCGGTCAGCCCGTCGAGATGCTTGACCAGCGCGCGCAGCGAGTTGCCGTGCGCGGCGACGAGCACCGTCGCGCCGGCGCGCAGGTCGGGGACGATCGCGTCGTACCACCACGGGAGCATCCGCTCCAGCACGTCCTTCAGGCACTCCGACCGCGGGAGGAGGTCGCGGGGCAGGGCCGCGTACCGCTCGTCGTATCCCCAACGCTCGGCGTTGCGCGCGACGGTGGGGTCGAGATCGGGCGGCGGCACGTCGTACGAGCGGCGCCAGACCTTGACCTGGTCCGCGCCGAACTGCTCCGACGTCGCTTTCTTGTCCTTGCCCTGGAGGTCGCCGTAGTGACGCTCGTTGAGCCGCCACGACCGGCGGACGGGGAGCCACTTGCGCGCGCACTCGTCGAGCGCCAGCTCCGCGGTGCGGATCGCGCGCAGTTGCACCGACGTGTGGAGGATGTCGGGCCGCACACCCGCGGTCGCGAGGTCGCGGCCACCGCGCCGCGCTTCGTCTCGTCCCTGATCGGTGAGGTCGACGTCGACCCAACCGGTGAAGAGGTTCTTCAGGTTCCATTCGCTTTGCCCGTGGCGGAGCAGGACGAGGGTGTGGGTCACGGTCGCATTCTGCCCGACCGGTAGTGTCCGGCCCCGGAACCGGGCCCGAGATGTGAGTAGAACCGATGAACGAGCTCCACATCGTGACGCTGTGCACCGGCAACGCGGCCCGTTCCGTGATGGCGGGCGCCATCTTGCGGGAGCACGTCCCGGGCCTCAAGGTGACGACCAGCGGCACGCACGTGATCGAGGGCATGCCGATGAGTTGGCGCACGCGCGACGCCATCACGTCGCTCGGGTTGCCGATCCCCGATCACCGCAGCCGGCAGGCCACCGTTGCCGAGCTCGATTCCGCCGACCTGGTGATCGCGCTGGCGCGCGAACACGTCGCGTGGATGCGGCGCGTGCACCCGCGCGCCGCGCCGCGCACTGCGACCCTCAAGCGCCTGGCGCGTGACCTCCCCGACGACCCCTCGCCGCTCGTCGACCGGCTCGCGGCGATGCACCTCGCCGATGTCGTGCTCGAACCGGAAGAGGACGTGCTCGACCCGGCGGGCGGCGATCTCGACGTGTTTCTCGAGTCCGCGCAGGAGATCGCAGGGCTTCTGCATGCGGTGATTCCCCGCCTGTAGGGTGCGCGCCGTGCCCGATCTGCCGGTTGAAATCGCTCGTGTCGAGGCGACGCTGCTCGGTGCAGGCGGACCGTTCGAAGTCGTCGACGTCGAGGTCGGCGGCGTCGCGATCAAGTCGTTCAAGAACCGCATCCGCACGCTGCGCGACCTGTTGGTGAAGTCGCCTGAGTTCGGCGACAACACGTACATGCTCGCGACCGACGGCACGAACGAGCGCCGGATCAGCTTCGCCGAGCACGCGCGCCTCGTCGCGTCGGTGGCCGCCGCGTTCCGTGACCGTTACGACGTGCAGCCCGGCGACCGAGTCGCGATCCTCGGGGCGAACTGCCCGGAATGGGTGATCTCGTTCTGGGCCGCGATCAGTCTCGGGGCGATCGCGGTCGGGCTCAACGGCTGGTCGACGGGGCCCGAGATCCGCTATTTCCTCGACGATTGCGAGCCCAAGGTGCTCGTCGCCGACCGCAAGCGGGTCGAGCGGATCGAGGGCGATCCCGGCGTCCCGCTCGTCGTGATGGAAGACGACTTCGCAGCGTTGGAGGCGTACGCGCCCGATGCCGGCTTCGGCGACCTCGACGTCGACGAGGACGACCCCGCGATCATCCTCTACACGTCGGGCACCACGGGCCGGCCCAAGGGCGCGATCAACACCCATCGCAACGTGGCGTCGTACCTGATGCTCAACTTCTACAACGGTGCCAAGGCGATGATGCTCGCGCCGCCCGCGGGCCCCGACGACCCGCCGCCCGATCCGCCGTGCCAGCTCGTGTCGAGCCCGCTCTTCCACGTGTCGGGACTCCACAGCGCGGCGGTGATGATGCTCGCGACGGGCCTGAAGAGCGTGTGGCTGATGGGCCGGTTCGACCCCGCGGGTCGCGATGCGCGTGATCCAAGAGGAGAAGTGCACCGGCTGGTCGTTCACCGAGACACTGCTGCACCGCATGGTCAACTTCCCCGACGCGGCGAAGTACGACCTGTCGAGCATCAAGAACGTCGGCGGCGGCGGTTCGCCGGTCGCGCCGTCGTTGATCGAACGCACGCGTGAGATCTTCCCGAACGCGCGTCACAGCGTCGGCATCGGGTACGGCCAGACCGAGTGCTCCGCGCTCGCGACTCTCAACAACGGCCAGGAGCTCATCGATTTCCCGATGTCCGTCGGCCGCCCGCTGCCCACGGTCGAGCTCGAGATCCGCGACCCGATGGGGGTCGCGGTCGCCGAAGGCGTCGAGGGCGAGGTGTGCGTGCGTGGCCCGATGGTGATGCCGGGCTACTGGCGCCGCCCCGAGGCCACCGCGGAGACGATCACCCCCGACCGCTGGCTGCGCACCGGCGACATCGGGCGCCTGGAGGGTGGCCGGCTCTTCCTCTCGTCGCGCAAGCGCGATCTCATCTTCCGGGGCGGCGAGAACGTGTACCCGGTGGAGATCGAGAAGATCATCGAGGACCATCCCGACGTCGAGGAGTGCGGGGTGATCGGCGTCGACGACCCCGAGCTCGGTCAGCGGGTGAAGGCCGTCGTCGTGCCCCGGCCCGGTCATACCGTCGACGTGGAGAACGTGCGGGCGTGGGTCGCGTCGCAGCTCGCCTACTACAAGGTGCCCGAGCACTGGGACGTGCTCGAGGGATCGCTGCCGCGCAACGCCGCGGGCAAGATCCTGAAGGACGTTCTGCGCGACGCGACGACCGACACCGGCTTCGTGGAGGAGTAGGGATGGCGGTCGACCTGCGCGCGCTGGTCGCGCCCGAGCACACCGCGCTCGTCCTGCAAGAGGTGCAGAACGGTGTGGTCGGGTTGCCGTCGGCGCTGCCCGCGCTGGCGGAGGCGGCCGCCGCCGTCGATCTGATCGGCAACTGCGCGCGGCTCGCGGCCCGGGCGCGCGAGATCGGCGTCACCGTCCTGCACTGCACCGCGGAGACACGCGACGACGGCCGCGGCGCCAACCACAACGCGCGCCTGTTCGCGGGGGTGAAGAAGTCGCCGGTCCGGCTCACGCCCGGCAGCGCGGCAGTGCAGGTGCCCGACGAGATCGGCGTCGATCCCCGCGATCTCCTCCTGCCCCGCTACCACGGGCTCGGCCCGATGACGGGCACGCAACTCGACTCGATCCTGCGCAACCTCGGTGCAACCACGATCGTCGGGGTCGGCGTCTCGGTGAACGTCGGGATGACCAACCTCGCGCTCGACGCGGTCAACCGGGGCTATCAGACCGTGCTCCCACGCGACGCGATCGCCGGCGTCCCGGCCGAGTACGCCGACGCGGTGATCGACAACACACTCTCCCTGATCGCCACGATCTCCACGACCACCGACGTCCTCGCGGCCTGGGGCTCCTGACCGGCCCGAGACCCGCGGATGTAGCCTGCCCGGCATGGCGCCGCAGATCCCCCGCATCATCTCCGTCGACGATCACGTCATCGAGCCTCCCAACGTGTGGCAGGACCGGTTGCCGGAGAAGTTCAAAGCCGTCGGGCCGCGCATCGAGCGACGCAAGGTCAAGAACATGAAGTTCGTCGGCGGCATCTTCAGCTACGACACCGCGGCCGAGAACGAAGACGGCCTCTGGTGCGACTGGTGGCTCGTCGAGGACCTGCAGTACCCGCTCACGCGTCTGTCGGCCGCGGCCGGCTACCCGCGCGACGAGATCACGGTCAGCCCGATCACCATGGACGACATGCGCAAGGGCTGCTGGGACCAGAAGGCCCGCCTCGAGGACATGGACGTGAACCACGTCGAGGCTTCGCTCGCGTTCCCGAGCTTCCCGCGCTTTTGCGGGCAGACGTTCACCGAGCGCAAGGACAAGGAGCTCGGCGACCTCTGTGTCAAGGCGTACAACGACTGGATGGTCGAGGAGTGGTGCGCGGGCACGAAGGACCGCCTCATCCCGCTGATCATCGTGCAGCTCTGGGACCCGAACCTCGCGGCCGCGGAAGTGCGGCGCAACGCGGCGCGCGGCAACCACGCGGTCACCTTCTCGGAGATCCCCGCGTTCCTCGGCCTCCCGTCGATGCACGACAAGGACGGCTTCTGGGATCCCTTCCTGCAGGCGTGCGAAGAGACCGACACCGTCGTGTGCATGCACATCGGTTCGTCGTCGAAGATGCCGTCGACGTCGGCCGACGCGCCCGCCGCGGTCGGTAGCACGCTCACCTACATGAACGCGGCGATGTCGCTCACCGACTGGCTGATGTCGGGCCTGTTCGAGAAGTTCCCGCGGCTCAAGATCGCGTACAGCGAGGGCCAGATCGGCTGGATCCCCTACGTGCTCGAGCGCGCGGACAAGGTGTGGGAGGACAACCGGGGGTGGGGCGGCGTGGCCGACAAGGTCCTGCGCCCGCCGTCGGAGTACTACTACGAGCACGTGTACGGCTGCTTCTTCGACGACCCCCACGGTCTGAAGAACCTCGACGCGGTCGGCGTCGACAACGTGACGTTCGAGACCGACTACCCGCACAGCGACTCGACCTGGCCGCACACCAAGAAGGTGGCGGAGGAGATCATGAAGGATCTCACCCAGGAGCAGGTCGACAAGATCTGCCGCACCAACGCGATCGAGATGCTGCACCTCGATTTGAAGCCGTGAACTGCGGCCAAGCCGCTACGCGACGGCTTGGCGGGTACGGCGGCACGTCGTGAACGTCTGGCCGTGCCGAGGATGAGCTCGCGGCTGCGCTTCGCGGCGTCGGTGGCTGTCGCGGCGACGCTCGCGTTCGGGACCGCCGCGCCCGCGTTTGCAATCGCCGCCACCGCGGGGAGAAGCACGACCTACGCGCGCACCGGATCCGCGCTGGAACGCCACAGCCTGGCGGCCGATCCGATCACCGCGAACGTCGCGACGGCGTGGAAATACCTCTCGGCCGACAGCACGCTCACCCGCGTGCAGATCGCCGGGCTCCTGGGGAACCTGTTGTACGAATCGGGCGGCGCGCTGAACCCGGCGCAAGTGGAGTTCGGTTGCCGTGTTCCTCCCGGACCGTGCGGTGTCGGCGTGGCGCAGTGGACCGACCCCGGGAGTCGGTTCAACGGTCTCGTCGCGCTGGCCGCCGGCAAGCACGTCGCGTGGTCGACGCTCACCGTGCAGCTGCAGTACGTGTGGCAGGAGCTGACCCACACCCCTTCGTTCGGACTCGCCGCTCTGAAGGCGTGCACCACGGTGAGTTGTGCGACGTTCGTCGTCGAGACGGAGTACGAACGGCCGGGAAATCAATCGACCAGCTGCTCCGATCCGAACGCGTCGTACTGCCGGCGCGTGGCCGACGCCAACGAGATCTTCGCCGTGTACGGCACGCCGAAGTCGGGCTACTGGATGCTGGGCGCCGACGGAAAGGTGTACGCGTTCGGCGACGCGTCGAACTCGGGTTCCGCGCCGGGCTTCGCGGCCGCGATCGCGGCGCGAGCCGACGGCCGGGGCTACTGGGTCGCCGACTACACGGGAAAGGTGTCGCACTTCGGGGTCGCGGCGGGCGACCACGGCGGCGGCCCGGCGCTGCGCACCGGCGAGCTGGTCAGCACGATCTCCGCGACGCCGTCCGGGAACGGCTATTGGCTGTTCACCAATCGGGGACGCGCGTTCGCGTACGGCGACGCGCACTTCTACGGCGACATGTCGGCCACTGCGTTGAACGGTCCGATCGTCGCGTCGGCGGCCACGCCGACCGGGCACGGCTACTACATGGTCGGGTCCGATGGAGGCGTGTTCAGCTTCGGCGACGCGCGCTTCCACGGGTCGACGGGCCATCTCCGGCTCAACCGGCCCGTCATAGGAATCGCGCCGGCGCCCGACAACCGTGGCTACTGGCTCGTCGCCTCCGACGGCGGCGTGTTCGCGTTCGCCGCGCCGTTTCGGGGTTCGATGGGTGGCGCACACTTGAACCGGGCCGTCAACGGGCTGGTCGCGTACGGCAACGGCTATCTGATGGTCGCCAGCGACGGAGGAGTCTTCGACTTCTCCAGCAAGGCGTTCCGCGGCAGCCTGGCCGGGAATCCGCCGTCGGCGCCGATCATCGGTATCACCGCGTTCACGATCGCCTGACGTCGGTACCGCGCCCCTGATCGCGGATGGCTGCCCGAAATAGAACGCGTTACAGTTCCGCCCATGGCAGGACCTCAGCTCTTGATCGGCGGGGACTGGGTCGACGGGGCCGACGGTGGCTACGAGATCGTCAACCCCGCGACGGAAGAAGTCGTCGGCATCGCCCCGGAAGCCTCGGAGCAACAGGCGCTCGACGCGGCGCGGGCCGCGCACGACGCGTTCCCGGCGTGGTCGCAGACCTCGCCCGAGGTGCGCGCGACCCTGCTCCAGAAGGTCGCCGACGCGATGCGCGACAAGTTCGACGAGCTGTTGCCGCTCGTGATCGCGGAGACGGGCTGTACCGCGACCGTCGGCAAGCAGATGCAGGTGCCGCAGGCGCGCGTCCGCTTCGAGACGTACTCGCGGATGGCCTACGAGTCGAACGTCATCCCGCTCCCGCCGATGGAGATGCCGGGGACCGCACTCGCGCCCGGCGGCCTGATGGGCGCGATCGCCCGGCGCCAACCCGTCGGTGCAGTCGCCGCGATCACGCCCTACAACTTCCCGGTCGTGAACATGGCCGGCAAGCTCGGGCCCGCGCTCGCGATGGGCAACACGGTGGTGGTGCGGCCGGCGTCGCAGAACCCGCTCGCGGTGATCGAGCTCGTGCGCATCATGCACGAGGTCGGTTTCCCGCCCGGCGTCGTCAACGTCGTGACCGGTTCCACGCCCGTCACGGGTGAAGCGCTCGTCGCCACCCGCGACATCGACATGGTGTCGTTCACCGGCTCCACCGGTGTCGGCATGCGCATCGGCGAGGTCGGCGGGCGCACGATGAAGCGTCTGCTGCTGGAGCTCGGGGGCAAGGGCGGCGCACTCGTGTTCGACGACGCGAACCTGAAGACCGCGATCGGCATGATCGGCTCGACCTGGACGTTCCACTCGGGCCAGATCTGCACCGCGCCGACCCGCGCGATCGTCCAGCGGGGCGTCTACGACCAGGTCGTCGAGGGCCTGACCAAGATGGCGAACGTGCTCAAGGTCGGCGACCCGTACGAGGCCGGCACCGTGCTCGGTCCGGTCATCACCGCGTCGCACCGCGACCGCGTCGAGAGCTACGTCGAGAGCGGCCGCTCGGAGGGCGCCGAGGTGGTCGCGGGCGGGAAACGACCGGAGAAGCCCGACACCGGCTACTACGTCGCCCCCACGCTGCTCGCCGGGTGCCGGCTCGACATGAAGGTCGTGCAGGAGGAGATCTTCGGTCCGGTCGTGGTGGTGCTGCCCTTCGACGACGAGGACGAGGGCATCGCGCTCATGAACGGCACCGACTTCGGTCTGTACGACTACGTGTTCAGCGCCGACACGAACAAGGCGTTCCGAGTGAGCAAGCAACTGCGCGCCGGCAACATCGGGATCAACACGACCCAACGCAACCACAACACACCGTTCGGCGGCACCAAGTTCAGTGGTGTCGGTCGCGACGGCGGTGTGTTCGGCCTGCACGCGTACAGCGATCTCCAGTCGGTCGTCTGGCCCGGCTGATGGCCAGCGCGAACCCGACGGTCGCCGTCGTTCCCGACGGCGTCCTCGCGTACGGCATGCAGCTCCCGGTGCAGGCGCTCTCGGTGCGCGTCTCGATGCCGTGGGAGCAGGAGGCCTCGGTCGCCGACATGGTGCAGGTCGCGCAGGCGGCCGACGCGGCCGGTTTCCTGTACGTCGCCGTGTGTCACCACGTCGCGATCCCGCACGAGCCCGCGGAGATGATGTCGACCCAATGGTTCGACCCGATCGCGACGCTCGGCTACCTCGCCGCGCACACCACGCGCACGCGGTTGATGACGAACGTGTTCATCGCCGCGTACCAGCCGCCGCTCACGATCGCGAAGGCGTTCGCCACGCTCGACCGGCTCTCCGGCGGGCGCATGATCCTCGGCATCGGCGCCGGCCACGTCGAGGGCGAGTTCGACGCGCTCGGCGTCTCCTTCGCGGAGCGGGGCAAGCTCACCGACACCGCGCTCGGTGTCATCGCCGAGGCGTTGACGAACGAGTGGACGACCCCGGCGTCGGGGGAGGAGGTCGGCCAGCGCCCCCGGCCGGTGCAGCAGCCGCACCCGCCGATCTGGATCGGCGGCTCGGGCAAGCCCGCGCTGCGCCGCGTTGCCACCATGGCCGACGGCTGGATCCCGCAGGCCACCCCGCTCGACCAACTGCCCGCCGACATCGACACCATCCTGCGCGAGCGCGACCGGGTTCGCCCCGGCGCGGTGCCCGAGATCGGCTACCACCTCGTCGCGCACGTCGGTGACCCCACCTGGGACCTGCCCAAGGGCGTGATGCACGGTTCGCCCGACCGCATCGCCGAGTTCGCGAACGCGCGCCTCGGCGCGATCGGCGTCTCACACCTCCAGGTCCGCCTCTTCGCCCGCGACGCGCAGGAGCACTGCGACCAGATCGCCGCGTTCGGCGCCGAGGTCGGCCCGCACCTCGTCCGCACCAACCTTTCCTGAACTCTGCTTCCCACGTTCGCCGGCACAAAGGACTCCCATGGCGTTCCTCTCGATGCGGCACGACTTCCGCGCCCCTGCGTTCGCACCCGAGTCGTCGCAGGAGATCTACGCGACCGCGCTCGAGCAGTTCGCGTGGGCCGACAAGATCGGCTTCGACTCGCTCGTGCTCTCGGAGCACCACGGCGTCGACGACGGCTGGATGCCCGCGCCGCTGACGATGGCGGCCGCGGTGCTCGCGCGCACTGCGAGCGCGCGGCTCATGATCAGCGCCGCGATCCTCTCGTTGCACGACCCGATCCGGATCGCCGAGCAGATCGCGGTGCTCGACAACGCGTTCCCGGGTCGGATGTGGATCGTGTTCGGCGCGGGGTACCGCGTCGAGGAATTCGACATGGCGGGCCTGGAGCACGCCTCCCGCGGACGCGTGCTCGAGGACCACGTCGCCGCGGTGCTGGAAGCGCTGTCGGGGGAGACGTTCGACTACCGCGGCCGCGACGTCGTCGTCACGCCCAAGCCCGTCACCGACCCCCGCCGCATGTTGTTCGTCGGCGGCGGTGTGCCCGCGGCCGCGCGTCGCGCCGCCCGCCTGCGGCTCGCGATGTTCCCGATGAACACCGACGCCGCCGTGCGGGAGGCGTACTTCGACGAGGCGAAGAAGATCGGTTTCGAGGGCGGCTTCCTGCTGCAGCCGGTCGGCCCCACGTTCGTGCACGTGGCCGACGATCCCGACAAGGCCTGGGCCGAGATCGGCAAGTACGTGCTGTACGAGGCCCAGACCTACGCGTCGTTCCAGACTCCGGGCCAGCACTCCACGCCGGGGGTGCACGCGGCCTCGGTCGACGACCTGAAGGCGTCGCCGCAGTACGTGGTCGGGACACCCGAGCAGGTGTACGAGCGGGTGAAGGACGTCCCCGGCCAGGGCGGCATCGTGTTCAACCCGCTCGCGGGCGGTCTGCCGTCGGCCCTGGCGTGGTCGAGCCTCGAGTTGTTCGCGGCCAAGGTGCTGCCCCGGCTCCGGGCCGGGGCGTAAGCCCCTAGGCAAAGCGACGCGGAGGGCGTACCGTCACCGGTCCCACTCCTCGTACGAGGTTCACCCCTCAGGAGGTCGGTGATGGCCCGTTACCGCAACTTCGACGGCACGCTCGGCGCAGGTACCGATACCGAGCCCCCGCATCCGGCGCTCGACGACGTTCGCGTCCGGCGGGCGGGCCTGAAGTCGGCGCTCAGCAATCTGGAGCTGGCGCTCGCGGCCCCGGCCGCGAACCGGGCGGACTGGGTCGCCCATGTACGAGATGCGCTCGCGGTGGTGCACGAGGTCTGGACCCGCCACATCATGGAGACCGAGGCGCCGGGCGCGTTCCTCGACGACCTCGCCGGCGAGTCACCCCGGCTGTCGAAGCCGATCACGCGTCTGCGCCGCGAGCACAACGACATCCTGGCCACGATCGTGAACGGCGAGCTCCGCCTGGGCGAGCCGCCCGCCGACGACACGTACGAGGCGTGGGCCGAGGACCTGCGGGTCGAGCTCACCGCGCTGCTCGCCGCCCTCGCCCGCCACCGCCAGCGGGGCGCCGACCTGATCTACGAGGCGTACGCGGTCGACATCGGCGGCGGCTGAGCATCGGCGCGAGCAGCTGCGTACCGGCGGTACCGTTCGCCGGTGACGCGCCGGCAACTCGTCATGCTCGCGGTCGCGGCCCTCTTCGTTCGCGTCGGCTACGCCGCGCTCTTCATGCGGGGCTATGCGCCGAACCGGGACGCCGACAGCTATCTGCGACTCTCGAAGTCTCTCGCCGACGGCCACGGATTCGTGCTCACGCTGCCATTCGGCTTTTCGCACGCGTCGGCCATCCGGCCGCCGCTGTATCCGGCGATCGTCTCGGCCGCGTTTCGGCGCCTCCCGCATCGCGCTCCCAATTCGATACTGCACTTCGAGCAGTGCGGCTCGCGACGCGAGAGGTCGACATCGTCGGGCTCTTGAGTGCCGGGCAGTACCTGCACCCGACGGGTCCGAGACCTTCGCTGGCGGCGGTGCGCGACTACTACGAGGGAACGATCAGGCCGTCGGATGCTTCAATGCCTCCGTGGGCGGACGTCGTGACGGGGGCGACCCTCGACGATGCCGACAGATCGGTGCACGCGCTCGCGCTCAAGCTCGGCTGAATCCAACGACTCGGCCCCACTTCTCGCGACGCCGTCGCGCTCAGGCGTCGTCGTCCTCGTAGAGGGCCTCGCCCCGGCGCAGCCGCGACGCGATGCGCACGACCGTCGGGAGCTCCCGACGAGTGGGGGTGTGCGCGGCGAGGAAGCGGGCGACCCCGACGAGGATGAGCGTCGACTCCTCGGAGCCCTCGGGCCACGCGGTCGCCTGGCGTACGCCCGCCTCGACGGTCTGGAACCAGTGGAAGCCCGCGTCCTCGACGAGGAGCGCGCGGCCGAGCGCGGCGATCACCTCCGCGCGCGTTCCGCCCGCGGTGAGGAACCCGTACACCTCGTTCGCGGCCTCGTCGATCATGCCCTGCGCGTCGAAGCACCGGTTCAGGCCCTCGATGCTGCCGATCGTCGCCTGCGGCAGCCGGGCCGCGGGCACGTTGAGGAAGCGGTCGAGGTAGATGCGCAGCGCCGCGTGCACGACCCCACGCCGCAGCTCCGGCGTCGGGTTGCGGCGCAGCGCCTGGTGCAGCGCGTTGGCCGCAGTGAACGAGTGGTGGACGGTGTCCCAGTCGGCGTGGTCGTTGCGGGTGTGGAAGCGCACGATGCGCAGCGCGGCCGCGTACGCGAGGGCGCGGCCGAGCTCCTCGTCGGTCGCGCCGGCCGACCATGCCTCCACGAGCGCGTCCGCCACTGCGTGCGGGTTGTCGTCGAGCAGCTGCCAGGCGATCGCGCCGACGTCGACCTTCTCCGGAGCGGGCGGGTTCGGGCCTTGCATGCGCGCGGCCGTCTCCCGGACGAGCGCGACGAGATCGTCCGGGTGGCGCCACTCCGAGAACTCCTCGGAACGTTGGGCGCGGGCGGTCTGCGCGACGAGGGTCGGCAGCACCTGCGCGGCGGCGTCGGCGCCGACGAGCTCGACGGCCTCGAACGCCTTGTTCGTGAAGTCGATCGTGTGACCGCCGTCGATGAACACGTGATCGGTGACCGCCGCGAACATCATCGACTCCACCGCCGCGAGATGCGCGGGATCGGTGAGTGCGGTCTCGAGCGTGCGCTCGGCCGAGTCGCTCGAACGGGTGTCGACGAAGCGCCGGTACCAGCCTTCGAGGCGGACGACCGGCACGCCTTGGGTCGGCAGCGGCCCGACCGGGAAGCGCGGCCTCTGCCCGCTCGTGTCGTTGGCCACGAACGCGAGCCCGTGCACGAGGGCGAGGGCGCGGTCGTCCGGGTGCAGGTGCGGGAACAGGTTCGCCATGGCGACGAGGACGGTGAGCCCGGCGCCCCACCCCGCGCCGCGGTAGGTGGTGCCGAAGTCGAGACCGGTGCGCACGATCTCGGCCGCGGGGACGCCCGCGTCGAGCAGGCCGAGCACCGACTTCGCGGTCACGAGCGTGATGCTCTCCTCGAGCCCGTTGCGCAGGCGCGCCTGCAGGTGCCCGATCGGGTCGGGGTCGGGGCGGGCGTCGACGAACACGTCGCCGTCGCGGACCGTCGTCGCGAAGCCCCGGGCGTCGTCGGCCCACATGTCGAGGGTGCAACCCGACACGAGGTCGAAGCGGGCGTGGTGCCAGTGACACGTGACGAGCCCGGCCTCGACGGTCCCCTGGTGGAGCGGGAAGCCGAGGTGCGGGCAGCGGTCCTCGACCGCGTAGGGCGCGTCGTCGTGCCAGAACACCACGACGGGTACGGTGCCGACCTTCGTGAGCAGCTGTCCGGCCTTCTGCAGGTCGGCCAGCGTTCCGGCCCGCACGCCGCGATCGGCGATGGGGTGGTCGCTCATGGGCGCTCCTCCGAGCTTTCGGCAAGTGTTCTCTTGCGATAATCTTCCCATCGATGGAAGACGTCAAGGCCAACCTCGGCCCGACCAAGCGGCGGATCATCGAGCGCCTGAAGCGCGCCGACGCCAAGGTCGCAGATCTCGCCCGCGTCCTCGACATGACCGAGGCCGGTGTGCGCCAGCACCTCGACGCGCTGGCCGACCACGGCCTCGTCACGTCGCGCACGGGAACGGCCGCGGGAAGGGGCCGCCCCGCCACGGTCTGGACGCTCACCGACCTGGCCGAGGATCTCTTCCCCGACCGCCACGACGACCTGACCGTCGAGCTCATCACCGCCGTGCGCACCGCGCTCGGCGACGACGGGCTGGCCAAGGTCATCGACGCACGCGGCGAGAAGCAGCGCGTCGCCTACGAGCGCGCGCTCCCGAAACGGGGGTCGGTGCGCGCTCGGGTCGAGGCCTTGGCGCGCGTCCGCACCGACGAGGGGTACGTCGCGGAGGTCGTCGACGATCCCGACGGCGACCGCGGTGCTGCTCGTCGAGCACCACTGCCCGATCTGCACCGCGGCCGTCGTCGTGCCCCGGCCTGTGCGGTTCGGAGCTCGAGCTCTTCCGCGAGGTGCTCGGCCCGAAGGTGTCGGTGGAGCGCACCCAGCACATCATCGCCGGCGACCGGCGCTGCACCTATCGCATTCTCCCCGTCTAGTTGTTGTAGGTAGCGAGGTTGGTGACTCGGGCTGCGGGTGAGCCGCCGATACCTGCGGCAACCCGACCGGCGATAGCGTGACCTTCGATGGCGATTCCGGACGCGAGCACCGACGCGCGCGCGTCTGCGCCGGTACGTGGTCGCTCTCGTCGCCGTGTTCGTCGTGAGTCGTTACGTCTATTGGCGTGCGGGCGTGCGCTTCGACTCGTGGGCACTCACGAACAGCTGGCAGCTGTTGCCCCAAGACCTGTTGCGGAACGATCTCGTCCGCAGCTCTGGTACCTCCACTCACAACCACCGCTGTGGAACGCGTTCATCGGCGCGACGCTGCACTTGCCCGCACCCGCTCGGGCTGATCAACATCGAGTTCGTCGCATGCACACCTCGCGTCGACAACGCTGCTGTTCTTCACGATGGTCGAGCTTTCGGTAGCGATGCCGTTCGCGTTCGTCGTCGACGACAGTCTTCGCGATCAGCCCCACGACGGTGATCTACGAGAACTGGATGTACGACACATATCCCCGTCGCCATGCATGAGCGTCGCCGCGGTGTGGTGTTTCGCTCGATACGTGCGCACGAAACGCATCGCCTACGCGTGCGGCTCCGGCACGTTGCTCGCGCTGCTGGCGTTGACCCGCTCGTCGTACCACTTGTATTCGTCGTCATCGGCGCCGTCGGCGATGCGTCGTCGCGCGCGCCGCAAGCTCGACCGTCGGCGAGTCTTGGTCGCCGTGGGAATCCCGCTGCTCGTCGTTGTCGGGCCTGTACGTGAAGAACGACGTGATGTTTGGCGGAGCCGGCCGCCAGCAGCTGGCTCGGAATGAATCTCGCGCATTCGCTCCTCGGGAACCAGCCCGACGCGGTGCGTGCCGATGTCGCCACGGAAGATCGTCGCGCCAGGCGCTGACGCCCGCGTTCATCGGCCTCGACTCGTATCCGTTCCGTCGGGCGCCGACGGGAGTGCCCGCCCTCGACCGGCCGGAGAAGGCGCCGGACGTCAACAACTACAACAACCTCGCCTATATCGACGTCTCGCGCCAGTATCAGAAGGACGCGGTCGAGTTCATCGAGCTGCCATCCGGATCTGTACGCCGGACGTCGGCGACGGATTCCGAACGATGTTCGTGCCCGCGTCGGACTTCTTCGGCATACAGACCGGCAAGCAGAGCTATCGTCCACCTCACGCGGTGCCCTTGCGTTCGAGAACGGCTTGCTCGGCCGAGCGCGACGAGTACACACCGCCCGCGCGGGACGAGCTGGCCACGACGAGCGCGCCCGATGCGTGCGACATCGCGTGGATCATCGTGTTCGCCTACGCCGCGACCGTTCGTGCGGGCGCGTTCGTCGCCGTCCGCTCGATCCGACGCCGGAGGTGGACGGTCCCCGGCGCAACGTCGGTATTCCTCGCCTTCGTGGTCACGTTCTCGGTGCTCGCGTCGAACATGTTCGAGCTCGGCGAGAAGATGCGTTTCCGGCTGGAGACGGACCCGTTGGTCCTGGCGGCGACGGCCGCACTCGCGGCTCGAGCACGGGCCGTCCGCGCGCATCCGGCGCGGAGCCGCCGGACCGGGCCGGGCACCCTCTGAACGGCTGGCACGCCGACCGAAGTGCGCGGCAAGCGTCGGCATTGTGATGTCGGATCGCGTTGGCGTGAGCTCGGGGTGCTGCAACGCGTAGAGCCGCTTTGTGGCTCAAAGTTGTTGTCGAGAGCGACAGCGTGGTCCACGACGTGGTTGTTGCGCTGGCGCAACCCTGATAGGTCTCTGCGCCAGAGAGGCCATCCTGGTCACTCGAGAGGGGGGGCAGGTGAATTTTCAGAAAGGAAGAATGAGAGCGAGCGCGTTCGTCAGCATCCTGGCCATTGTCGTGATGGCCGTGAGTCTGCTGTAGCGAGCTGTGACTCGCCCGCCGGGACCGGGCGGATCGTCACTCACGATCACGGCGTATCGCGATAACAGTGCGTTCGCCGCGACGGTTCCAGGGTTGCCGATCGGTCTGAACAACTCTTGGGGCTCGCCGGCCGTGCCGCTGCAGACCGGTCACGTCAACTCGTGCATGAACATCGATCCGGCGAGCGGCTACACCGCGTTGTGTCGCGTCGTGAACGGCTATGACAAAGGCAACTTTGACGGCAGTTCCGGCTCGGGTGCGCTCTACGACCACACCGACTGGGACGTCAAGATCATCGCCGGTCACCCCGCCAAGAAGATCAACGACCCGGGTTACGGCCTCTCGATCTCGACACGCAGTCCGACCGCCAGGGCTCGCGTCGCCGCTCGGTTGAACATGTCGAGGATGCACAGCACGCCTCGTGGGACGGCATCTGGCCGAACCTCGGCGGCGACGTCGACTGACGAGCCGGCGACTGCGCCGGTACGACCAGGCTCATCAAGCCGACGATCCGGAGCTGGCCGGGCCGAAGTCGGTCGCAGCTGTGGCCACAGTTCCGTGAGAACTTCGCCGAGTACGTCTGTGCGGTGGGTGCGATGTCGCTCACGGGCGGCGTTGCCGCTCCCGTGGTCGCCTGGAGCGGGGCCGTCGGAGGCTGCGCACTCTCGACATGGGACGCTCTGAACCGGGGGCTGCGGCTGCCGGTGTCAAAGCGCCGAGTAACGGAAGTAGCGTGTCGTCCGATCCGACGCCACGGTACCGGCCGACGCACGCCGTTGCCACCGGTCGGCTCCTAGCAAGCGTCGACCTCGGGGAAGGTCCTCGGAGGGAGGTACTCGGCATGCTGGCGCTCGACATCCTCGGCATCTGCAACGTGCTGATCGTGCCGTGGGGACTCTTCGTGTCGCGGCGCGTCCACGCGTGGCACTGCAACGGAGTCCGGGCGGGTGAGCGTGAACCGGTGTTCTTCGGTAAGAAGAAGCACCGCGCTCGCATGTCGGAAACTCACGGCCTGGAGGACCACGGACCGAAGAGCCGGCAGAAGCACTGACCTCCGCGGTGGCGCAGGGTCTCGGACGATAAGTGTCGTCCGAGACCCCGGGCGCCAGCGGTGATCCGGCGGAAGCAATCGGATGCGATGTCGTTGCGGGCCGCGAGGCCGAGTGCGTCGTGGTCGAGGCCGAGCGCGTCATCGGGGTCGTGCACGGGTATGGGTCGGGTACTCGCCGACTAACGTCCCCGCGCATGGCGGAGACGGGTCGCATCACCGACGAGGGCGTTGAACGACTGCGGGCGCGGATCGGCATCCCCGAGCCGCACCCGATGCCGCCGTACTACACGCTGCCGACGCCCGACACCTTCCGCAACGTCGCGATCGCGTACGGCGACGACAACCCGCTGTGGTGCGACCCCGGCTACGGACCGAAGACCCGATGGGAACAGCCGATCGCGTCGCCGGTGCTCGTCGGGGGCGACACCCTCATCGGCGAGGACGAGGTCCCTGCGGTCGCGCCCGAGCACGCGGAGCTGATGAAAGGTGATCCGCTGCGCGGCGTGCACGCGTTCTACGCCGCCAGCGCGCGCGAGTGGTGGTCGCCGCTGTTCCCGTTGCGACGCACGTTCCGGCGCAACGCGCTCGTCGCCGCGCTCGACAAGCCGAGCGAGTTCGCGGGCCGCGCCGTCCACGAGTGGACCGCGCAGGTGTTCCGCGACGACAGCGGCGCGCTGCTCTCGGGCCAGTACCGCTTGATGGTGCGCACCGAGCGGGAGAAGGCGCGTGAACGCAAGAAGTACGACGCGATCACGATCGATCCCTACTCCGACGACCAGATCGCCGAGATCGAGGCCCAGTACGCGAGCGAAGGACCGCGCGGCGCGCAGCCGCGCTGGTTCGAGGACGTCGCCGAGGGCGACCCGATCGGGCCGATGGTCAAGGGCCCGCTGACCGTCACCGACATCGTCTGCTGGCACGCGGGCATGGGAATGGGCCTCTACGGCATCAAGCCGCTGCGGCTCGGCGCGCAGAACCGCCGGCGGATCCCACGGTTCTTCCACCGCGACGACCTCAACGTTCCCGACGTGATGCAGCGCGTCCACTGGGACCCGGAGTTCGCGCGCCGCTCCGGCAATCCGACCACGTTCGACTACGGGCGCATGCGCGAGACGTGGCTGATCCACCTGTGCACCGACTGGATGGGCGACGACGCGTGGCTGTGGAAGCTCGACTGCGAGTTCCGGCGTTTCAACTACGTCGGCGACACGCAGTGGCTGCGCGGCAAGGTCGTGCGCAGGTACCTCGCCGGTGACGGCGCGACCGCGCCCGGCCGTCGACGTCGACCTCGAGATGGTCAACCAGCGGGGCGAGGTCACCACGCCCGGCCATGCCACGATCCTGCTGCCGAGCCGCGAGCGCGGCCCCGTGCGCCTGCCCGACCCGCCCGGAGGCGCGTCCGACCTGCAAGAGGCGCTGACCGCGATCTCCGAGGAGTTCACCCGCCGATGAGCCTGCATGTGGTGCGAGACGACCGGGGCGTGCTCACGCTGCGACTCGACCGGCCGGAGAAGCGCAACGCGATCGACGAGGACACGATGCTCGCGCTGGTCGGCGCGATCGAGGGCGCGCGCTCCGACGACGGTGTGCGCGTGATCCTGATCGAGGGCGCGGGCGACCATTTCTGCGGCGGCGCCGACATCATCGCCCGCAACGCGAGGCCGAACGGAGACGGCGGGGAGGCGCGCAAGCCGCGGGCGGGCAGCATCCAGCGCCGCCTGCCCGGCCAGGCGCACCGGCTGATCCCCCTGATCGGCTCCGTCCAGATCCCGGTGGTGTGCAAGGTGCAGGGCTGGGCGGCGGGGATCGGCTTCCAGATCGCGCTCGCGGCCGACCTGACGATCGCGGCCGCCGACGCCCGCTTCTGGGAGCCGTTCACCGAGCGCGGGTTCACGCCCGACAGCGGCGCCACCTGGATGCTCCCGCGGCGCGTCGGCGACGCGCGCGCCCGCGAGCTGCTCCTGCTCGGCCGGGCGCTGAACGGGACCGAAGCCGCGGAATGGGGCGCCGTCTACCGGGCGGTACCGCCCGAGGAGCTCGACGTCGCGGTCGACGCGCTCGTCGGGCAGCTCGCGAGCGGACCGACCGTCGCCCTCGGTCTCACGAAGTGGTTGCTGAGCGCGAGCGCGGGCGCGGAGCTCGACGCCCAACTCGCGAACGAGGCGTTCGCGTTGGAGCTGTCGTCGCGCTCCGAGGACTTCCGCGAGGGCATCGCCGCGTTCCGGGAGAAGCGCGCGCCACGGTTCGAAGGCAGATGAAGCTCGCCCGCGACACACCGCTCGAACAGGCGATCGCCGAGGTGCGGGAATGGGTCGACGAGCACGTCCCGCGTGCCTGGGTCGAAGCCGGCCGGCGCGGCGGCGCCGCGGCGGTGCGCGAGGTGCGGACCCGGGCGCAATACGAGGAGTGGTACCCGGTCTTCGCGGCGTCGGGGCTCGTCGTGCCGACGTGGCCCGTCGAGTACGGCGGGCTCGACCTCGACCGCGACACCGCGCGCGCGGTCGACGGTGAGCTGCAGCCGTTCAACCTCGGGCGGCTGAATCCGCTGGGCCTCAACAACACCGCGCCCGCGCTCTACGCGTACGGCACCGAGGAACAGCGGCTGCGATTCCTGCCGCCGATGGTCCGCAACGAGGAGAAGTGGTGCCAGCTCTTCAGCGAGCCGGGCGCGGGCTCCGACCTCGCGTCGCTCGCGACCCGGGCCGAGCTCGACGGTGACACGTGGATCGTGACGCGGCCAGAAGGTCTGGAGCACGTGGGCGCACTTCTCCGACTTCGCGATCCTGCTCGCCCGCACGGAACCCGACGCGCCCAAGCGGCAGGGGATCACGTACTTCCTGCTCGACCTGCATCAACCCGGCGTCGAGGTCCGTCCCTTGCGCCACATCGGCGGCGAGGTCGACTTCAACGAGGTCTTCCTCGACCGCGCGCTCGTCCCCGACGCGTACCGGATCGGGGAGGTCGGCCACGGCTGGAAGGTCGCCAACGCGACGCTGTCGGGTGAGCGCCAGATGGTGTCGGGCGGCAGCTCGGCGGGCTCGGGCGGCGTCGACCGCATCGGCGGCCGCGGGGTCGAGCACCTGCTCGAGCTGGCGCGTGCATCGGACCGCGACCGCGATCCCGTCGTGCGCCAGGAGCTGATGCGCCTGCTCAGCGAGGAACGCATCCGGGCGTGGACCAACCAGCGCACGCGCGCGCAGGTCAAGGCCGGCCGCGCCCCGGGCCCGAGAGCTCGGTCGGCAAGGTGCACCAGGGCGCGCTCGAACCAGCGCATCCAGCTGCTGGCGACCGAGCTGCTCGGCGCGGACGCGCTGGCGTGGGCGGGCACCGCGCTCCCGCTCGAGGTCCGGGGCATGCTGCGCAGCCGGGCGAACACCATCGAGGGCGGCACCACCGAGGTCAACAAGAACATCGTGGGCGAGCGCGTGCTCGGCCTGCCCCGAGAACCCGATCCGTGGCAGGGTGCGCCCTGGCGCGATGTCCCGAGGAGCTGACGCGGCCCGATGGAGTATCCGAAGCTCGAGACCCTGCTGCTCGAACGCAGGGGACCGGTCGGCTGGCTGATCAACAACCGGCCCGACCAGTTGAACGCGATGAGCGCGCTCGATGCGCGACGAGTTCGAGCTCGCGTGGCGCGCGCTCGACGACGATCCCGAAGTGCGCGTGATCGTGCACACCGGGGCCGGGCCGCGCGTTCCAGACGGGTGTCGACGTCACCGAGATCGCGACCGACGGCGCGGGGATGCAGCGCTACCGCGAGTCGGTCGAGAACTTCGACTTCCACTTCACGTCGTGGCACAACGACGTGTGGAAGCCGGTGATCACGGCGGTGAACGGGATCTGCGCGGGTGGTGGCTTCCACTGGATCGCCGACTCCGACATCGTGATCGCCGCCGCCGACGCCCAGTTCTTCGACCCGCACGTGTCGATCGGCCAGGTCGTGTCGATCGAAGCCATCGGGCTCATGAAGAAGATGCCGGTCGAAGCCGTGATGCGGATGGCGTTCGTCGGCCGCCACGAGCGGATGAGCGCGGCCCGTGCGTACGAGCTCGGCATGATCAGCGAGATCGTCGACCCACCCGAGAAGCTGCGCGACGCGGCGCAGGCCCTCGCCGAGAAGATCGCGCGCAACTCGCCCGCGGCGATGGCCGCCACCAAGCGCGCGCTCTGGGGCGCGCTCGAGCTCGGGCTCACCGACGCGTGCAAAGCGGGCGCGGCCGAGCTCGTTTCCATGTGGGGGCATTCCGACCAGGAGGAAGGCCCGCTCGCGTTCGCGGAGAAGCGCGAACCGCAGTGGGTACCGCCGACGCACGGCACCGCGTGAAGTTCTCCCTGGAGCTCCCGATCGCGTCGCCCGACGCGCTCGTGCAGTGCGCGCTCGAGATCGAGGACGCGGGCTTCGACGCGTGCTTCGTCACCGACCACCCGTTCCCGTCGCGGGAGTGGCTCGAGACCGGCGGACACGGGACCCTCGACCCGTTCGTCGCGCTGTCGTTCGCGGCGGCGGCCACGCGCCGGCTGCGCCTGCACACCAACTGTCTCATCCCCGCGTACCGCAATCCGTACCTCGCGGCGAAGTCGGTCGCGACCCTCGACGCGTGCTCGCGTCGGGCGGGTGATCCTCGGCGTCGCGGTCGGCTACCTCGAAGCCGAGTTCGATGGCCTCGGCGTACCGTTCGCAGGTCGCGCCCGGCGCCTCGACGAGACGCTCGGCGCGATGAAGGCGGCCTGGGCCGACCAGCTGCCCGAACACGTCGTGCGACCGCGTTGCGTCCAGCAGCCACACCCGCCGATCTGGATCGGCGGCAACTCCGCGGCCGCGATGCGGCGGGCGATCGCCTACGGCGACGGCTGGAGCCCGTTCCCGGCGACGCCCCGGACCGCCAAGGCGGTCGACACCGCGTCGATCACCGACGTGCCCACACTCGCCCGTGCGATCGAGCGCCTGCGCGAACAGGCGGCGGAAGCGGGGCGGGACACACCGCTCGACGTGTGCTTCACGCCCTTCTCGCACCCGGGCCACAAGAACATCGTCGATCCCGCCGCGTTCGTCGACGAGGCCGAGGGCCTGGCCCGCATCGGCGTCACTGGCTCGCGTTCCACCTGCCCGCGCCGAGCGTCCCCGAGTTCTGCGACACGGTCGCCGCCTTCGGCGCCGCGATCGCCGAGGTGCGCACGTGACGCGACTCGAATGCGAACGACTCGAATGCGAACGACAAGATCTCCATCCACGAGCTGATCGACTGCTTCCCGCTCGAGCAGACCGGAAGATCTCAGCGAAACGGGCAGGTCGCGAGGTGGTCGTTGACCACACCGACCGACTGCAGGTAGCTGTAGACGATCGTCGACCCGACGAAGTTGAAGCCGCGGCGCTTGAGGTCCTTACCGACCCGATCCGAAAGCTCGGTGCGCGCCGGGAGATCGGCCGTCGTGCGGGGCCGGTTGACGAGCGGCTTCCCGTCGACCCACGCCCAGAGATAGTCGGCGAACGTGCCGTGCTCCGCCGCGGTCGCGAGGAACGCCGTGGCGTTGCCGACCGCGGACGCGATCTTCAGCCGGTTGCGCACGATGCCGGGATCGTCGAGCAGCTGGGCGACCTTGGCCGAGCGGTAGCGCGCGACCTTGTGCGGGTCGAAGCCGTCGAACGCGCGCCGGTAGTTCTCGCGCTTGTTGAGGATCGTCGACCACGACAGTCCGGCCTGGGCGCCTTCGAGGATCAGCATCTCGAAGAGGTGGGTCTCGTCACGCGACGGCACGCCCCATTCGTCGTCGTGGTACGCGCGCATGAGGTCGGAGCCCTCCGCCCACGCGCACCTCTTCCCGCGTGCCACCATGGGGCTAGCCGAGACGGGCCCGGGCGCGCTCGCGCAGCTCGTACTTCGAGCACCTTGCCGCTCGCGTTCAGCGGGACCGCAGTCGACGATCTCGAAGTGGCGGGGCACCTTGTAGTTCGCCATCTTCTCCCGGCACCACGCCTTCAGCTCGTCGGCGGTGATGCTCGCGTTCAGGCGGGGAATGACGTACGCGTAGCCGACCTCGCCCATGCGTTCGTCGGGCACGCCCACGACCGCCACCTGGCCCACGGCCGGATGGTCGTTGATCATGTTCTCGATCTCGGCCGGGTACGCGTTGAAGCCACCGACGATGAACATGTCCTTGGTGCGGTCGGTGATGCGGATGTACCCGCGCTCGTCCATCACCGCGACGTCGCCGGTGTGGAGCCAGCCGTCGGCGTCGATCGCCTCCGCGGTCGCGGCCGGGTCGTGGATGAACCCGCGCATGACGTTGTACCCGCGGATCACGACCTCGCCCGGCTCGCCGCGCGGGCACCTCCACGTCTGTCGTCGTCGACGACCAGTACCTCGACGTCGGGGATCGCGCGGCCCGAGGTGGTCGCGATCGTCTCGGGATCGTCGTCGTGCCGGCACATGGTGGCGATGCCCGTCGCCTCGGTGAGGCCGTAGCCGGTGACGATGGTCTCGAACCCGAGCTCGGCTCGCATGCGGCGGACGAGCTCGACCGGCACCGCGGCGGCGCCCGTCACCGCGAGGCGCAACGACGACATGTCGAAGTCGCCGAGACGGGGATGGTCGAGGATCGACTGGTACACCGTCGGCGGCCCGGGCAGCATCGACACGTGTTCCTCGGCCGCGCGCTTCATCACCGCGTCGACGTCGAAGACCGCGTGGGGGATGATCGCCGCGCCCTTCACCAGGCTCGCCACGATGCCGGCGTTGAGCCCGAAGGAGTGGAAGAACGGGTTCACGACGAGATAGCGGTCGCCGGGGCGGAGGCCGACGACCGTCGACCACGCGTCGTAGGCCCGCACCGTCGCGCCGTGCGTCAACATCGCGCCCTTGGGCTGGCCGGTCGTGCCCGAGGTGAACAGGATCGCGCAGAGGTCGTCGCCGGTGAGCGAGTCGGGGAGCGCGGCGCCCGCGTCGCGGGCGAGGAACCCGGCCCACGCCGGCCCGCGCAGGTCGATGATCTCGCGCAGCTCCGCGAGCGGCGGCTCGGCGCGGAGCAACGCCTCGTAGTTCGTGTCGAGGAAGTCGGTGACGGTGAACAGGAGCTTCACGTCGGCCCGCTCGAGGACGTAGCGCGCCTCGCCACCCTTGAACCGGGTGTTGAGCGGGACGAGCACCCCGCCCGCGGTGAAGATGCCCAGGGCCGCGATCACCCATTCGGTGCAGTTCGGTGCCCAGATCGCGACCCGGTCGCCCGGCTCGATCCCGCTCGCGACCAACGCCGCGCGCGGCCCGGTCGACCTCGCTCGGCGAGCTGCGCGAACGTGAGCCGGTCCCGTTCGTCGACGAGGGCCTCGTTCTCGGCGAAGGAAGCGGCGGCCCGGGCTACCAGCCCCGGTATCGTCGAGGGCAGCTGTTCGGTCATGCCGACAACTTGCCACACGACGAAAGCCGCATGCGCATGCCCGACGTCGAACGCGGTATCGAACCCGGTATCGAAGCCGGCGACTACGCGACGCTGCGGGTCGAGCGGCGCGGCCCGGTCGGCTGGCTCGTCTTCGACCGGCCCGAGGCGGGCAACGCGATGAACGCCCGCATGATGGACGAGCTCGAGCGGGCCTGGCGGGAGCTCGACGCCGACCCCGAAGTCCGCGTCATCGTGAACACCGGCGCGGGGAGGGCGTTCCAGACCGGGCTCGACGTGGCCCAGCTCGCCCGCGATCCGGAGGCCCTGCGCGAGCAGTCGCGCCGCACGAAGCGGTTCGAGCTGCGGTTCACGGGCTGGCACAACGACGTGTGGAAGCCGGTGATCGCCGCGGTCAACGGGGTGTGCGCGGGCGGGGGACTGCACTTCGTGGCCGACGCCGACATCGTGATCGTCGTCGGCGACCGCCACGTTCGTCGACCCGCACGTGTCGATCGGTCAGGCGACCGTGTTCGAGACGATCGCGCTCGCGAAGAAGTCGCCGATGGAGGCCGTGTTGCGGATGGCGTTCACCGGCCGCCACGAGCGGTTGAGCGCGCAACGGGCGTACGGGCTCGGGATCTGCTCGCAGGTCGTCGACCCGCCGGAGGATCTCGAAGCCGAGGCGCAGGCGCTCGGCGAGCTGATCGCGCGCAACTCGCCCGCCGCGCTCGCGCACACCAAGCGCGCGCTGCTGGGGCGCGCTGGAACGGCTCGGCCGATGACCGGGAAAGGTGTCGAGATCGGTACCGCGATCGTGTCGTACATCGAGCCGCATCCGGGGCACGAGGTCGCCTTCAACCGCTGGTACGAGCTCGATCATTTCCCCGCGACCGTGAAGGCCGGGCCCGGCGTGTTCGCCGGGGCCCGCTTCGTCGCGACCCGCGCGTGCAAAGACGTGCGACCGCCCGGCCGTCTCTTCGGCGACCCGGCCCGCGGGTCGTACCTCGCGGTTGCGTGGGTGCTGCCGGGCAAGCAGGCCGAGTGGGACGAGTGGGTGGGCAAGGAGATGCAGACGATCGCCGAACAGGATCGGCTGTTCCCGTACCGCGACCACGTGCACACCGCGGTCTACCGGTGTCTGGGCCGGACCGACGACGTCGCCGCGGTCGTCGCGCTCGATCGCGGCCACGGCGGAGTGGTCGTCGCCGCCGACGAAGGTCGGCTCGCGCTCTCGACGGCGTCCGTCGAAGCGCTCGTCCTCCTGACGCTCGAGCGCACGATCGTCTCCCAGGCCGAACCGCCGCCCCACAACGTCGCGCCTCGCGTTCTGCGCCGATCCCCTCGAGACGTTCGGGACCGTCGCCGGCATGGTCGCGGGGGCCGGGTTCGCGAGCCCGTTCCTGGCGACCGTCCCCGGCACCGACACCTACGCCGGCGACCTCTGACCCGACGACCTCCGGCCCGGCGTCGCTGATCTAACGTCGACCGTGTGAACACCACACTGCTGTTGTGCGATCACGCCCAGGAGGTCGCAGGCAAGCTCTACGTGCTCGGCGGCGGCTGGAGCATCTACCGGGGCGCACCCGTGACGATGGGGCTCGCGGTCAAGATCGCCGTCCCGTGGGAAGCCGCCAACATCCCCCACGACTTCGCCGCCCGCCTCGTCACCGAGGACGGGCTCGACCCGGTGCTGCCGATGCCCGACGGCGGAGCCGGGGCGACCCGGGTCGAGTTCCAGGGTCGATTCGAGGCCGGACGGCCCGCCGGGCTCGCCCCCGGCAGCGACCTCGACGCCCCCTTCGCGGTCAACATCGCCGGGCTCCCGCTCGCGCCCGGCCGCTACGAGTGGCAGGTCGAGATCGACCAGAACGTCGTCGGCCGGGTCGCCTTCACCGTGATGGAGGCCTGAGCCCCGCCTCGGACCACCCGGCTCGTGTCCACACGAGCCCCAGATTCCTCATGCGCCCCGGCGGCAAGCCGATGATGCCAGCGGGAACGCTTCCCTGCCCCCTCCCCCCACGGGGCGGCAAGCGCGCGACGGCCCGCCGGTTCACGCACCGGCGGGCCGTTGACCATGTCTATTGGTCGCCTTCGGCTCCGGCTTCTTCCCGATGGCTTTGTTCCGTCTCGCCTTCGGTCGGCGCCTGCGCCTGCGGCTTGTTCATTGGTCGCCTTCGGCTCCGGCCCCTTCCCAATGGCATGACTCGGCTCGCCTGCGGTCGGGGCCTCCGCCTGCGGCTCCTTTCTGCTTTGGAAGCTGTTCGCGGCAGCGCGTTAGGTTCGCCGGATGGGACGATTCGACGGACACGTAGCGGTGGTCACGGGCGCAGGCTCGGGCCTCGGGCGGGCGACCGCGCGCCAACTCGCGGCTGAAGGAGCCCCGGTCGCGTGCTTCGACATCGCGATCGACGCGGCGGAGAAGACGGCGGCCGAGATCGGCGAGCAGGGCGGCACCGCCCGGGCGTACCGGGTCGACGTCTCCGATCCCGAGTCGGTCAAGGCGGCCATGGACAGCGCCGCGGCCGACCTCGGGCGCCCGCAGGTCGTCGTGAACAGCGCCGGCATCGGCAAGTTCGCCCACACCCACGAGATGCCCTTCGCCGACTGGCAGCGCATCATCGGGGTCAACCTCACCGGCACGTTCCTCGTGTGCCAGGCCGCGCTCCCGTACCTCCTCGACGGGGGCGGATCCATCGTCAACATCGCGTCGAACGCGGGCATCCGGTCGCAGCCGTTCTCGGCCGCGTACTGCTCGTCGAAGGCCGGGGTGATCCACCTCACCAAGGTGATCGCCGACGAGTACCTGAAGCGGGGCGTGCGGGCCAACGTCGTCGCGCCGGGCGGTATGGAGACTCCGTTGCAGGAGGCGTTCTTCGAGTTCCCCGAGGGCGTCGACTGGAAGGTGATGCGCAAGGCGATGTCGCCGCTCGGCAACTCGCAGCCCGAGGAGGTCGCCAACGTGGTCGCGTTCGTCGCGTCCGACGAGTGCCGCTACATGACGGGCTCGGTCGTCTCGATCGACGGTGGCATCACCGTATGACGGGCCAGGCGCAGATCGCAGGCCCGGATGTTCTTGCGCGGCGTGCGGGTGATCGAGGGCCGGAGATTGGAGCCGCATGAGGGGCCAGGCGCAGATCGCGGGCCCGGATGTTCTTGCGCGGCGTGCGGGTGATCGAGGGCCGGAGATTGGAGCCGCATGAGGGGCCAGGCGCAGATCGCAGGCCCGGATGTTCTTGCGCGGCGTGCGGGTGATCGAGGGCCGGAGATTGGAGCCGCATGAGGGGCCAGGCGCAGATCGCAGGCCCGGATGTTCTTGCGCGGCGTGCGGGTGATCGAGGGACGGAGATTGGAGCCGCATGAGCATGATCGACGACACCGGCAGTGTCTGGGAGCTGATCGAGCGGCGCACGGCCGCCACCCCCGACCGGGTCATGCTCTACGACGGCGACCGCACCACGACGTTCGCGCAGTACCAGGAACTGTGCGAGCGGGCCGCGGCCGGATTGCTCGCGCTGGGCGTCACCGCGGGCACCAACGTCTCCTGGCAGCTCCCGACGTGGACGGAGTCGGCGGTGCTCGTCGGCGCGCTGTGCCGGCTCGGTGCGGTGCAGAACCCGATGCTGCCGATCTACCGGTACCGCGAGGTCTCGTTCATCGCCAAGCAGACGCGCTGCAAGCTGTTGATCACGCCGTCGACGTGGAACAAGTTCGACTACGCCGCCCTGGCCGAACAGGTCGCGGGCGAGAGCGACGACATGCACACCCTCGTCGCCGACCACTTCAACCCCGAGGGTGACCCCTCGACACTGCCGCCGCCTCCTGCAACGTTCAGCGATCCCGCGCAGGACCCGGTGCGCTGGATCTTCTACACGTCGGGCACCACCGCCGACCCGAAGGGCGCGCAGCACACCGACCGCTCCGTGCTCGCGGGCGCCATCGGATACGCGGAGAAGACGCACGTGGTCGCCGACGACATCGCGCTCGTCGCGTTCCCGTTCACGCACATCGGCGGGATCATCATCGGCGTGTACACGCCCCTGCTCACCGGTTCCGCGGCCGTGCTGATGGAAGCCTGGACCGCGCCCGCGTCGACCGAGCTGATCGGCCGGCACAAGGTCACCCTCGCGAACGGCGCGGCCGCGATCCACACCGCGTTGCTCGAGGAGGCGCGCGTCAACCCGGCCGCGTACGCGACCGTGCGCGACTTCCCGAGCGGTGGTTCCACGAAGCCGCCGCACCTGCACGACGAGCTGAAGAAGGTCATCCCGAGCTCGATCGGCACGACGTCGGGCTACGGCATGACCGAGGCGCCCATCGTCGCCCAGACCGACATCGACGCGCCCGACGTGTCGAAGGCGATGGCCGAAGGCACGCCGACACGGGGCGTGACGATGAAGATCCTCGACAACGGCGAGATCGCGGTGAAGGGCCCGCAGGTGATGCGGGGCTACGTCGACAGCTCGCTCGACGCGGCCGCGTTCACCTCCGACGGCTTCTTGCTCACCGGCGACCTCGGCCGCTTCGACGAGCACGGCGCCATCCTCATCACCGGCCGGGTCAAGGACATCATCATCCGCAAGGGCGAGAACGTCTCGGCCAAAGAGGTCGAAGACGTCCTCTACGGCCACCCGAAGGTCGCCGACGTCGCGGTGCTCGGGATCCCCGACGTCGACCGCGGCGAGATGGTGGTGGCGTTCGTCGTGCCCAAGGACCCGGCCGACCCGCCGACGATGCTCGACGTGCGCGAGCACTGCCAGAGCGTCGGTCTGATGATGCAGAAGATCCCCGAGCGGCTCGAGGTCATCGACGTGATGCCGCGCAACCCGAGCGGCAAGGTGCCGAAGCACGAGCTGCGGGCCCGGATCAGCCCCCCGCCCGCCTGACCAGGCCGTCGAACAGGCGCTGCTGCACGGGATCCGTCGTCGGCGGTGTCCTCGGGGTGCCACTGCACCGCGAGCAGGAACTGACCGTCGAGCTCGAGCGCCTCGACGATGCCGTCGGCGGCGCGGCCGACGACGCGCAGACCGTCGCCGAGCTCGGCGATCGCCTGGTGGTGATGGCACGAAGCGGTCACCGAGGTCGTGCCCATGACCTCGGCGAGGAGCGAGTCGCGGTCGAGGGTCGACCGCGTGCTGGCGGGCGCCGCCGGCTTCCCCGGGCTGGCCGTGCGCGGGCACGCCGGGGTCGTCGGGGATGTGCTGGTGGAGCGTGCCGCCGCGCGCGACGTTGAGGATCTGGATGCCGCGGCAGATCGCGAGCGTCGGGACCGAGCGGACGGTCGCGGCCTCCGCGAGCGCGCACTCGAAGTCGTCGTCGGCGGCGTCGACGCCGTAGGTGTTCGGGTTCGCTTCCTCGCCGTAGCGCGCCGGATCGACGTCGGGACCGCCGGTGAGCACGAGCGCGTCGACCCGTGCCACGAGCGCCTTCGGGTCGCGGGCGTCGTTGACGACGACGGGCTGACCGCCCGCGCGCAGCACCGCGTCGACGTAGCGGTAGGGGAGCGCGGCCGCGCCGGTAGTAGGGCCACTTGTCGGTCCGGCCGAGCCGGCGCCCGGATGAGCGCGACGACGACTGTCATCGGATGCTCACCACTGGTCGAAGTTGCGGCGCCGTTCCCAGTCGGTGACGGCACGGTTGAAGTGCGCCCACTCCTGGCGGGCGGTGTTGAGGAGATGGTCGTGCACGCCGGCGCCGAACGCGTCGGCCGCGACCTTCGAGCCCGCGAACGCGTCGGTCGCCTCGACCAGGCTCGACGGGACCCGGGCCAGGTCGGGCGCGGCGTACGCGTTGCCGTTGAAGCGCGGGCCGGGATCGAGGCCCTGCTCGATGCCGTGCAGGCCGGCCGCGATCGTCGCCGCGAACGCGAGGTACGGGTTGGCGTCGGCGCCGGGGATGCGCGACTCCAGCCGGAACGACGAGCCGTGCCCGACGATGCGGTAGCCGCACGTGCGGTTGTCGACGCTCCACGCCAGCGCGGTCGGCGCCCACGACTCGGGCTGGTAGCGCTTGTACGAGTTGACCGTCGGCGCGTACATCCACGCGAGCTCGCGCCCGCACGCGATCTGCCCGCCGAGCCAACCCCGCATCGCGGGGGAGAGGTGGTCGGGCGCGGTCTCGTCCCACATGAGCGCGTCGCGGCCGTCGGCCGACCAGAGGCTCGAGTGCACGTGGCACGACGAGCCGACCTCGTCGGAGGAGAACTTCGCCATGAACGTGACGGCGCGGTTGTGCTGCGCCGCGATCTCCTTCACGCCGTTCTTGTAGATGACGTGACGGTCGGCCATCTCGACCGCGTTCGCGTACACGAGGTTGATCTCGTGCTGACCGCGCCCGGCCTCGCCCTTGGAGAACTCGACCGGGACGCCCGCGCCGTCGATGCCGTTGCGGATGTCGCGGATGAGGTACTCGTCGCGGGTCGTCTGGAGGATGTGGTAGTCCTCGATGACGAGCGAGTGCGGCGTGAGGTTCGTGTAGTCCTTCGCCGCCGCCTCCTCCAGCGATTCGCGGAACACGAAGAACTCGAGCTCGCTCGCGAAGTTGAGCGTGAAGCCCGCGGCCGCCGCCCGCTCGACCTGCCGCTGCAGGATCCGCCGGGGCGACACCTCGACCGGCGCGCCCGTGTTCTCGTCGAGCAGGTCGCACAGCACGAGCGCGGTCTTCTCGAGCCACGGGATCACGCGGATCGTGGCGAGATCGGGTTGGCAGGCCATGTCGCCGTAGCCCTGGTCCCAGCTCGCGAACTCGTAGCCGGGCAGCACGTTCATCTCGCTGTCGACCGCGAGGAGGTAGTTGCACATGTGCAGCGGTTCGCGGCCGGCGCGCATGTGGTCGCGCCAGTACGTGCCGGTGACGCGCTTGCCGACGAGGCGGCCCTGCAGATCGGGGAACGCGACGAGCACGGTGTCGACCGCGCCGGCGTCGATCTTGGCTTCCAGCTCCGCCGCGTCGAGCATCCCGCGCACTGTCCCTGCCACGGACGCAGCCTATTTACTCGGGCGTGACGCCGTTTACTCGGGAGTCACGTACGCGGCGGTGATGCCGCCGTCGACGACGAGCGATGCCCCGGTCATGAACGAGGCGTCGTCGGAGGCGAGGAAGAGCGCGGCCTTCGCGAGCTCCTCGGCCCGCCCGAGCCGCCCCATCGGGATGTGCACGAGCCGGCGGGCCCGGCGGGCCGGATCGGAGAGGAGCTCCTCGAGCAGCGGTGTCTGGATCGGGCCGGGGCACAGCGCGTTCGCCCGGATGCCCTGCCGCGCGTACTCGACCGCGATCTCGCGCGTCATCGACGAGCACGCCGCCCTTGCTCGACGTGTACGCGATCTGCGCGGTCGCCGCGCCCATCAGCGCGACGAACGACGCGACGTTGACGATGCTGCCGCCGCCCGACGCGATCATGGCCGGGATCCCGGCCCGGCAGCCGAGCCACACGCCTTTCAGGTTGATCTCCATGACCTTCTCCCACGTCGACTCGGGCGTGTCGAGGACGCCACCGTCGTCGGCGGGGAAGATCCCGGCGTTGTTGTAGAGCACGTGCAGCGCCGCCGTACGTGTCGGTCGCGTGCTTCACCATCGCTTCGCAGTCGTTCCACTTCGAGACGTCGGCGCGCACGTAGGTGGCGTCGCCGCCCGCGGCGCGCACCGCGTCGACGGTGGCGTTGCCCGCGTCGTCGACCACGTCGGTGACGACGACGCGCGCGCCCTCGCTCGCGAACAGCTCGGCCGCCGACACGGCCCATGCCGCTCCCCGCGCCGGTGATCAGCGCGACCTTGCCGTCGAGCCGGCCGGTGGTCCCGGTCATGACGTCACCTTCTTGTACTCGCGCGGTCCTTCGACCACTTCCAGCTGCAGCGCCTCGGTGAAGCAGGAGTTCGAGGCGGGGCGTGCTCTCGCGCACGTAGTCGTCCATGTTCTTCGTGATCGGCGTGATCGCGTTGGCTCGCCGGATAGATGAACTGCACCCGGGCGTTCGGGTTCTTCGATGTCGCCAGCGCCTCGAGCGAGTTGGCGTACACGTCGCGCGCGTCGATCATGCGGGTCCAGTCGCTCGTCCAGCCCAGCGAGCCCGGCGGCCTGCGTCGACGACTTCGGGTGCACCGCCGCGATCTCGCGCGACCATCGCCCGCAGCGGCACGTTCTCCGCGCGCACCCGGGCCGCCCGCTCGGTGCCGTTTCCGCGGCGGGTCCGGGTCGGGGAGCGCCTTCAGCTTGGCCTGAGGCGCGTGTCGCACGCGGCCGAGACCGCCGCGGCCGTTGCGGCGTCGAGCTTCTCGGGCGACTTCGAGCCGACGAGCGTCCACCCGAGGATGATGCCGATGCAGAGGAGCAGGACGAGCAGCGTGAGGATCAGGAACTCCCAGGGCGCGTGCTTGCGCTTCGGCGGGGCGTCGTCGTGGTGCACGGCGCCGTTCATGTGCGGCGCCTCGAACGTCGGCGGCGCCGGGATCTCGCCCCGGTCGGCCGGCTCCTGGGGCGTCATCGGGCATCACTGCATCCTCGCTGCACACCCGCCACCGTGGCCAACCGAAGCCCACAACTCCACCAACAGTTGTCGGAGAAATCAGCACCTAGCGCCGAAAACTCCGACAACTGTTGGTGGGGAAATCAGCACCCAGCGCTGAAAAGTCCGACAACTGTTGGTGGAGAAAATGGGGTTCAGGTCAGGTCGAGGAGCATGGTGAGGGGGTCGCCGTGCGTCGTGCACGACCTCGAAGCCGGCGCGGGCATAGAGCCGTTTGGCCGGGTTGTCGGGATGGACGCTGAGGCTGACCGCGCGCACGTGGTCGCGCTCGGCCCGGGCCATGAGCGAACCGAGCAACAGCGTGCCGACGCGCTTGACCGCGGAACTCCGGGATACACGCCGATCGCGAGCTCGGGGACGTCGTCGGCGACGTAGCCGTAGCCGGGCGCCGCGGCGTCGAAGCAGCGCAGCCACGCGGCACCCACCGGTTCGTCGCGGCGGTCGAGCGCGTACAGCGCGACGTCGCCGGCGCGGCCCCAGTCGTCGACGTAGCGCGCGTTCTCCGGGAACCGCGAGCACGCTCTCGAGCGAGGGGCGTTCCTCGGCGCCGTCGTCGAGCCAGTTGACGGCCTCGTAGAGCATCTCGGCGAGGAACGCGGGGTCGGCGTGCGCGCTCGAGACGGAACACGTCGTCAGCCTAGGGTGAGGCATGGGCCGGCGACCGTTCGTTGTCGATGGTCGTCACGCTCGCCCTCGGGCTGACGGCAGCGCGCCTGCGGGCGGCGGAACCACGGTCGCGCTGCGGGCCGAACGGACCGGCACCGTCTCGTGGCGGCCGTGCGACACCGTCGAGTGCGGCAGCCTGTCGGTGCCGCTCGACTTCCGGCGGCCGTACGGGCCCCACATCACGCTCGCGCTGGCGCGCCTGCCCGCGCGGAAGAAGGCGATCGGCGTGCTCCTGACCAATCCGGGCGGGCCCGGTGGGTCCGGCGATCGACGTCGTGCGCCAGGCGGCCGACGGTACTTCCCGACCGCGATCCGCGACTCGTTCGACCTGATCTCCTGGGACCCGCGCGGCGTCGGCGCCAGCGCGCCGGTGCACGTGTCTCGACAACCTCGACTCCTTCTACGCCGTCGACCGCGACCCGAAGACGGCGGCCGCGGTCGCGCAGAACGTCGCCGCGGCGCAGGCGTTCGTCGACGGCGTGCAAGGCGAACAGCGCGCGCGGTGCTGCCGTACCTCTCGACCGCGGCCACCGCACGCGACATCGACGCGATCCGGGCCGCGATCGGCGCGGAGCAGATCAGCTACGTCGGCTTCTCCTACGGCACCTACCTCGGTGCCGTCTACGCCGACATGTACCCCACCCACGTGCGCGGCGATGGTGCTCGACGGCGCGGTCGACCCCGCTCGTTCGTACGCCGACAGCACGATCGACCAGGCGAAGAGCTTCGAAGCCGACCTCGACGCGTTCTTCGCACAGTGCCGCGCCGACGCGAAGTGCCCGTTCGCACGCGGCCGCGATCCCGCCGCCGCGTACGACGATCTCGCCGCCACCATCACGGCCGGAGCCCATCCCGGCGACGGTCAACGGCGAGCACCGCACGCTCGGGCCGGGCGAGCTCGACCTCGGTGTGGCGAGCGCGCTCTACTCGGGCGCCGACGGCTACAACGTGCTCTCCTCGGCGCTCGCGCAGGCGGCGCGGCGGCGTGCGGCGACAAGATGCTCGAGCTCAGCGACGTGTACACCGGCCGCACGCTCAACGGGAAGTACTCGAGCGAGACCGACGCGTTCTACGCGACCAGCTGCCTCGATGCGCCCGCACCGCAGACCGTCGCCGCAGTGCAGCAGCTCGCCGACCGGGCCGCCCGCGTCGCCCCGCACTTCGGCGCGTCGACGGTGTGGCTCGGGCTGCCCTGCACCTTCTGGCCGGTCGCGGCCGCAGGGCAAGGTCGGGCCGATCCGTGCGCCCGGCGCGCCGCCGATCGTCGTCGTCGGCACGATCCACGATCCGGCCACGCCCTACGCGTGGGCGAAGGCGCTCGCGTCGGAGCTGCAGTCGGGGCGCCTGCTCACCGCGGCGGGCACGAGCCACACCTCGTACGGGCGCGGCAACCGGTGTGTCGACGACACCGTCGACGCCTACCTGATCGAGCTGCAAGCTCCGGCTGCGGGCGCGGAGTGCTCCTGACTCGGGTCGCCGAACTCAGTCGGCGTCGAGCGAGAGCATGCGGATCGCGTTGCCGCGCATGATCTTGTAGATCGCCTCGTCGGAGAGACCCTCGACCATCTTCTCCGCGATCGCCTTGGTGTCGGGCCACGTGGAGTCGGTGTGCGGGTAGTCGGTCTCGAAGGTGATGTTGTCGACGCCGACGCGGTCGAGCGACTCGAGCCCGTGCCGGTCGCGGAAGAAGCAGCCGTAGATCTGGCGGTAGTAGTACGTCGACGGCGGCTCGGGCACGAGGTCCTTCACGCCGCCCCACGCCCGGTGCTCGCGCCACACGTCGTCGGCGCGCTCCAACACGTACGGCAGCCAGCCGATCTGGCCTTCGGAGTAGGCGAGCTTCAGCTCGGGGAACTGCACGAGCTTCCCCGAGAACAAGAAGTCGGAGAGCGACGCCATCGCGTTGTTGAAGCTCAGTGTCGCGGCCACGGCCACCGGCGCGTCGCCCGACGTCGCCGGCATCTGCGACGACGAACCGATGTGCATGCACACGACGGTGTTCGTCTCCTGGCACGCGGTGAAGAACGGGTCCCAGGCGCCGGAGTGGATCGACGGCAGCCCGAGCTTGGGCGGGATCTCGCTGAAGCACACCGCGTGCACGCCGCGCGCCGCGTTGCGCCGCACCTCGGCCGCGGCGAGCTCCGCGTCCCACAGCGGGATGAGCGTGAGCGGGATGAGACGGCCGCCGCTGTCGCCGCACCACTCCTCGACCATCCAGTCGTTGTACGCGTGGACGCACGCCTCCGCGAGCTCACGGTCCTTCGCCTCGAGGAACGTCTGGCCGCAGAAGCGGGGGAACGTCGGGAAGCACAGCGACGACTCGACCCAGTTCATCTCCATGTCGTCGATGCGGGCCTTCGGGGTCGTAACAACCCGGCCGCATCTCGTCGTACGTGATCGGCGACATCGTCATGTCGTCGCGGTCGAAGCCGACCGCGGCCACGTGTCGCTTGTTGATGTAGACGAGGTCCTCGTAGACCCAGCAGTCGGCCTTGGGCCCGCTCTCGTCGAACGACTGCTCGTACGACGCCGCCGCCGATGTGCTTCATGACGCCGATGCCGCGCCGCTCCACGTGCGGGCCCGCCTCGCGGTACTTCGCCGGGAGCCACCGCTCGAAGAGGTGCGCGGGCTCGACCACGTGGTCGTCGACGCTGATGATCTTCGGGCAGCTCCGCCATTGCACATGCTCCTCGGCGTTTGGTCCTGGATATCGGCGAGTCGATCCTAGAGAGGGGCTTGAGGTCGGCTCGACGCCGGCCGACAATCTGGACGTGGCGCACGGAAGCGCAAGTGCGATGACCCCCGCGGGCGAGTACCGCCCGAGCGCGGGGACGGCGAACTGGGCCCTCGCGGCCACGACCGGTTGGGCCGTGCTCGCGTTCGGCGGGCGCGACCTCGACGTTCCTCTTCCCGGCCGCGATGTGCTTCACGCTGTGGCTGCAGTGCCGCCAGAAGCTCGTCGTCGACGGCGGCTCCGTGTACCGCATCGGGCTGCGGCCCGGTCGTGCTCGACCTCTCGACCGCCGAGATCGTCTGCGCCGGCGGCCGCTGGTGGCAGGAGCTGTTCTTCCTGGGCCACAGCCTCCAGCTCCGCGACGCCGACGGCCACCGCCTCTACCTGGAGTCGTGGCTCTGGGACGAGGCGACCCGGGCGCTGTTCACCGGCGCGGTTGCGCCCAACTCGGACTCCTGACGGCCGTCGCACTCGTAGACTCCCCGCTTCGTGGAGCTGCGCTACTCGGACGCCGACGAAACGTTCCGCGCGGAGCTGCGCGCGTGGCTCGATGGCGACGTGCTCGCCGACCTCGCCGCCCCAGCCCGCGCGCGACGCGTGGACCGAACGGCGCAAGTGGGACACCGACTGGCAGCGCCGCCTGTTCGACGCCGGGCTACGCGGGCCTGCACTGGCCGAAGGAGTACGGCGGCCGCGGTGCGTCGCCGACCGAGCAGCTGATCTTCTACGAAGAGACGGCCCGGGCCCGGGCGCCGTACGTCGGCGTGAACTTCGTCGGCACGCTGCACGCCGGGCCCGACGCTCATCGAGGAGGGGACCGACGAGCAGAAGTCGGCGCACCTGCCCAAGATCCTGCGGGGCGACGAGGTGTGGTGCCAGGGGTTCTCCGAGCCGGGCGCCGGTTCCGACCTCGCGTCGTTGCGCACCCGGGCCGAGCGCGACGGCGACGACTACATCCTGAACGGCCAGAAGATCTGGTGCTCGTTCGGTCAGATCGCCGACGTCGGCGAGTTCCTCGTGCGCACCGATCCCGAGGCGCCCGAAGAACCGCGGCATCTCGTGGCTGATCCTGCCCGATGGACCTGCCCGGCATCGAGGTGCGCCCGCTGAAGACGGTGCTCGGCAGCTCCGAGTTCGCGGAGGTGTTCCTCACCGACGTGCGCGTGCCGGTCGCGAACCGCGTCGGCGACGAGAACGACGGCTGGCGTGTCACGAACGTGACCCTGAAGTACGAGCGGGGCACCGCGTTCGTGAGCGAGCTGGTCGACTCGATCCGGCTGGCCGAAGACCTTGCCCGCTACCAGGTGACCACCAACATGGATATCGGCATCGAGCACGAGCTCGGTCGCTGTATCGCCGAGTTCGACGCGCTGTGGGCGCTGACGAAGCGCAACGTCTCGCAGTCGACGCGGGGCACCACCGGCCCGGGCGCGATGGTCATGAAGCTCGCGTACTCCGAGGCGCGCGCAACGCTTCGGCGAGCTGTGCCTCAAGGTCCTGGGCCGCGACGCGTTGCACATCGACGACAACGAGCTCGTCGAGGAACGGCTGCGCACGCTCGCGCTGACGATTGCGGCGGGTGCGTCGCAGATCCAGCGCAACATCATCGGCGAGCGTGTGCTCGGCCTGCCTCGGGAGCCGCGGTAATGGACCTCGAGCTCTCCGACGACCAGGTCGCACTGCGCGACGGCATCGCCTCGATGCTCGACCGCGCGCATCCCGATCGAGCGCGTCCGCCAAGGCTTCGACCGGGCGATGTTCGACGAGCTCGCGAACGCGGGTGTGTTCTCCCTGCGCACCGATGGATTCTCGTGGGCGGACTGTGTCGTGGTGTTCGAGCAGCTCGGCCGGTTCTGCGTTCCGGGTCCGCTGGTGCCGTCGCTCCTGCTCGGCGACGGCCGCATCGCCGGCCTGTCTCCGGTCGCGCCGCCCGCCGGCGACCCGATCTGGGTCGAGCATCTCGATGCGCTCGACGTGCTGTTCGTCGGCGGCATGCGGCGGCATGCAAGAAGTCGACCCGAAGTTCATCGAAGCCGAGCGATCGCCGTGGCCGCTCGACCCGTGCACGCCCGTCGCCCGCGTCGACAGCCTCCCCGAAGGCACGCCCGTCGACGTCGACCGGAGGGACTGGGACACCGCGGGCGCGACCCTCACCGCTGCGTTCCAACTCGGTCTCGCCGACCGGCTGACGGAGCTCGCGGTCGCGTACGCGAAGGAGCGGGTGCAGTTCGACCGGCCGATCGGCGGGTTCCAGGCGATCAAGCACATGCTCGCCGACATGCTCGACGCGTACCGAGGTCGCGCGCGCCGCGGTCTACAGCGCGGGCGCGGTGCTCGACGAGGAGTCCGATCAGAACACGCGGTACCGGCTCGTCTACGGCGCCAAGGTCGTCGCCGGCGACGCCGCGGTCGCCAACGGCAAGGCTGCGACCCAGGTGTTCGGCGGGATGGGCTTCACGTGGGAGGTCGACGTCCACCTCTTCTTGAAGCGGGCGTGGGTGCTCGAGACCCACTTCGAGAGCGCCGACCGCAACGCCGGGCTGGTCTGTTCCCTGGCCGCGCGCCCGAGTCTGCCCTAGGAACCTGACGCTATCGTCACGTCCATGACGCGACCGCAGACCACTGTCCTCGCCGCGCTCGCCGAGCGCCTCACCGCCGACCCCGACGGTCCCTACCTCGACTTCTCCAACAGCGGCGACGACATCGTGCAGCTCACGGCGCGGGAGATGGACCGCGCGTCGAACCGCCTCGCCCACAGCCTGCGGGAGATGGGCGTCGAGCACGGCGACCGGGTCGCCACGCTGCTCGAGAACCGGGCCGAGCAGGTCGTCAGCTTCTTCGCCGCCCTGAAGCTCGGCGCGATCCAGGTGCCCATCAACACCGCGTACAAGGGCGAGTTCCTGCGCCACCAGTTGTCCGACTCGGGTGCCAAGGTGTTCATCGTGCAGGGCGACTTCGCGTCGCGTGCGGTCGAGGTCGTCGGCGACGCCACCACCCCCGCGCTCACGCACTGCATCACCGTCGACCCGCCCGACGCGGTGATCGACGCGCGGCCCGTCGTGTCGTGGCAGGACGTGCTCGACGCGGGGAGCGATGCACCCGTCGCCGACGCGAACGTGCGCCCGGGCGACCTCGCGTGCTTCATCTACACCGCGGGCACGACCGGCCCGTCCAAGGGCTGCATGCTCCCGCACAACTACATCGTGAGCCTCGCCGACCAGATCGCGCGCGCGTGGCAGCGCCGCCCCGACGACGTCGTGCTCACGCCGCTGCCGCTGTTCCACTTCAACGCGATCTCGGTGTGCGTCGTCGGCTCGCTGCTCACCGGCGGGCACGCCGCGATCGAGCGCCGCTTCTCGGTGAGCAACTTCTGGCCCGAGATCAAGCGCACCGGCGCCACGATGGTCAGCATGCTCGGCTCGCCCGCGATCCTCATCGCGAACGCCGAGGACCACCCCGACCAGCAGGGTCACAAGCTGCGGCTGTGCGCGGCCGCGCCGATGCCGCCCGACACCGACCAGGCGTGGCAGGAACGCTTCGGCTGCAAGACGTTCAGCGGCGGCTACGGCCTCACCGAGGCGTCGCTGATCTCGATGCTCGACGCGGGCGAGCCGAACAAGCCCGGCGCCGCGGGCAAGCCGAACCAGCACGAGTTCGAGGTGCGGCTCGTCGGCGACGACGACGTCGAGGTCGCGGCCGGGCGAGGTCGGCGAGATCGTCTGCCGCCCGACCGGCCCGAACCTGATGTTCGCGGGCTACTGGAACCGGCCCGACGCGACCGTCGAGGCGACGCGCAACCTCTGGTTCCACACCGGCGACCTCGGGCGCATCGACGACGACGGCTACATCTACTTCGTCGACCGCAAGAAGGACGCGCTGCGCCGCCGGGGCGAGAACATCTCGAGCTTCGAGATGGAAAAGGTGCTCTTCGGGCACGCGCAGATCAAGGACGCGGCCGTGCACGCGGTGCCGAGCCCGCTCGGCGAGGACGACGTGAAGGTCACCGTCGTGCTGCAGGACGACGGCGACGGTCAGCGAGGAAGAGCTGTGCCGCTGGGTCGCCGAGCGGGTGCCGTTCTTCGCGATCCCGCGCTACGTCGAGTTCCGGGCCGACCTGCCCCGCAACCCGGTCGGGCGGGTGCTCAAGTACCAGCTCCGCGACGAGGGTGTCACCGAGCACACCTGGGACCGCGAAGCCGCCGGGGTGACGTTCGAACGCGACAGGTAGGCAGGGCATCGCTCTCAGCTCCGGGCCGCAACCGGCCGATACCGGTCGATGCGAAAATGCCGGTCGTGCGGCTACCTGCTGCTGGGCGAGGGCCCGACGTGCGGTCGCTGCGGCGCGCCCGTTCCCGAGCCGAGCGTCGCCGCGGCCCCGGTCACCGCCGTCGTCGCCGCCCTGCGCAGCTCCGGCCCGCCGCCCCCGGCCTGGGCGCCGCCGCCCCCGGCCGCGCCCGCCCATTCCCGGGAGTGAGCAGTTCGCGCGCTGACGCGGAGTCGTGGCAGCCCGTGTCGATGCCGGAGCCGGTCCGACCCGTACGTCGCGACCCGCCTCGGTGTTGGCCGTCCTGGCCGCGGTGCTCGCGGTCGGCGCTCGGGCTGGCCGCCTTGCACTTCCGCTCCGATCCGCTCCCCGCGGGAACGAGCACGTTCGCGTCCGGCGGTGGCGTCACGTACACCGCGCCCGACGGTGGGTTCCAGGTGCTGCTGCCGCAGACCCCGGCGCTCGACCAGCGCACCGCGACCGTCGACGGCGCGACCGCGACCGTCTACGCGGCGGCCGTGACGACGAACGACTACGTGATCGGCGCGGTGAGCGTGGTGCTGCCCGACTCGGTGCTGTCGAGGCGCATCGACGACGTGCTCGACGCGGCCTTGACCGGGGGGATCAACGGCGTCAACGGCAAGCTCGTCCACAAGAGCATGCTCACGCACGACACGCTGCCGGCGATCGAGGGAAGCTTCAAGGCGCCCGACGGCTACCGCGCGCGCACGTGCTCGTGGTCGCGTCGGGCCCGACGCTCATCATGCTGTTCGTGCACTCGAAGACGGGAACCGACCGTCTCTACAAGCGCGCTCGAGGACTCGCTGATCATCCGCTGACCGACCGGCACGTCAGCGCGGCGCGCATTCCAGATCCACTCCGCGGGCCAGCGCCGCGCCCACTTCGGCGGCGCGAAGTCGCCGTAGGTCGTCGCCGCGTCGGCGCCCGCGCACAGCTCGACGAGGTCCTCGACCTCGAACCCGTTGCCGCGCAGCACGCCGCATCCATTCGCCCGCGCGGCAGCACCCAGTCGATGGTGCCCTCCGCGAGGGGCATGCGGCCGAGCTGGTCGTAGTCGATCTGGAGCTTGCGCGTCTGCTGCTCGCGCTCGTCGTCCCACGTGAGGTACAGCAGCGGATGGGTGCAGCAGAACGCCAAGAGACCGCCGGCGCGCAGGAGCCGGGCGCACTCCGGCACGATGAGGTCGGGGTCGCAGAAGCTGAGCGCGCCGTGGTCGCAGAACACGACGTCGAACCCGGCGTCGGCGAACGGGAGTTGCTCGCCGCTCGCCTGCACGAGCGGCACGGTCGCGTCGCCGCGACGCGCGCGTGCCGGAGTTGGCCGGCCGACACGTCGAGGCCGACGATCCGGCACGCCCTGGGCCGCCAGCGCGATCGACCACTGCGCGGCGCCGCAGCCGAGCTCGAGCACGTCGCTGCCCGGTCAGGTCGCCGAGCACCTGCAGCTCGGACTCGGGAACCCGGTACGCGCCCCACGCCAGCGGCGCGCGCGCGAGCGCGTCGCCGTGCGCGGCCTGGTACTCGTCGGCGTCGGCGTCCCAGAACGCTCGGTTGTGTCGAACGTGATCGATCACGCCGTCGGAGTGAAACCGGCCAGTGTCATCGGTTTGTCGTGCTCGACCCGCTTTCCCTTGGACTGGATCGAGACGTCGTGACCTGCGGCCTCGGCCCGCAAGCGCGCCGACCGTGCACTTCTCGCGTCGGGCGGATCGAGTACGGATCGAACCGGAAGAAGTGCATCGCGTTCTGGTGCGTCATCGCGTTGATCTCGGCGTCGGTGAGATCCGTGGGCGCGAAGCCCTCCATGAGACGTTCCGGCGCGTTCGGCCAGATCGCGTCGCTGTGCGGGTAGTCGGTCTCGATGCAGATGCGTTCGGTGCCGATCTCGCGCGCATGGCGCACCCCGAAGTCGTCCTCGATGTAACAGAGGATGACGTGCTCCATGAACACCTGGCTCGGCAGCTTGTCGCCGAAGTCGGCGAACGTCCACGCCTTGTGAGTTGTGTACGTGTGGTCGAGGCGTTCGAGGAAATAGGGGATCCAGCCGATTCCCCCCTCGGAGAGCGCGACGGTGACGTCGGGGAACTTCTTGAAGACCGGCGAGAAGATGAGGTCGGTCGACGGCCTGCACGATGTTCATCGGCGACAGGGTCATCATCACGTCGACGGGTGCGTCGCTCGGCGGTCATCGACGAGCTTCGCCCGACGAACCGATGTGCATGTTGACGATCGTTCCCGTATCGCTGCACGCCTTCCAGAACGGATCCCAGTGGTCGGTGTGCAGACTCGGGAGGCCGAGCGGCACCGGATTCTCCGGGAACGTGATCGCGTGACAGCCCAGCTTGTCGACCCGGCGCACCTCGGCGGCCACTGCGATTGGATCCCAGATCGGCGGGATCGCGAGCGGAATGAACCGGTCGGGCGCGGTGCCGCACCACTCCTCGATGTGCCAGTCGTTGTACGCGCGGCACAGTGCGAGCGCGGCGTCCTTGTCGTCGAGCGCTGCGAACAGCCGACCGGCGAAGCCCGGCAACGACGGGAAAGTTCATCGAACCCAGCACGCCGTTCGCCGACATGTCGAGCACGCGTTGTTCGACGTCGTATGTGCCCGGGCGGAGCTCGTCGAAGCTGGTCGGGTCGAGGCCGTACTCCTCGGGCGGTCGTCCGGTCACCGCGTTGAGCCCGACGTTCGGGATGTCGAAGTCGAGAAAGATCCAGCGGTCGGTGCCGTCGGGCATGCGTTCGATATGCGGCGCAATGTCCTTGTACTTCGTGGGCACGTGCTTCTCGAACAGATCGGGGGGCTCGACGATGTGATCGTCGACGCTGACAATGATCATGTCGTCCATGCGCATAAGCGCAATATACGACTGTCGGCGCCGGGTGGGGCGTGGCGCGCGTCCTCGGGGCGAACGCGATCGAATGTCACGGACCGGAGGTCAGGCGCTAGCTTGCCGCCGTGCAGAGACCGGTGTGCATCGTCGGCGTCGGGCTTGTCCGACGGGCCCGTGACCCCCGACCTGAGTGCGGTGATGCTCGAGGCGCAGTCGTTCCGGCGTGCCCTCGACGACGCCGGCCTGGAGAAGGACGACATCGACGGGCTCGCGAGCGCGGGCTACGGCGGGATGCACGAGGTCGCGCTCGGCCGAGTACCTCGGGCTCACCCCGAGTTGGCTCGAGTCGTCGAGCGTCGGTGGATCGAGCTTCGAGTTCCACGCGATGCACGCGTACCGCGCGATCCAGAACGGCGACGCCGAGGTCGGTCGCGATCGTCTACGGCAACAACCAGCTCTCGGCGTCGGGCCGCACGCTCGGCACCGGCGGCGGGGGAGGCGGCCGGGGCGGCATGTCGCTGCCGCTTGCCGATGTCGTACGAGTTCCCGACCGGCCTGACGCTCGTCGGCGCGTACGCGATGGCCGCGCAACGGCACATGTACCAGTACGGCACGACGCCCGAGCAGCTCGCGTCGATCGCGGTGCAGACGCGTGAGCACGCGGCGCCGCAATCCGCACGCGATGTACCGCGACCCGATCACCGTCGACGACGTGCTGTCGTCGCGGTTCGTCGCGGCGCCGTTGCACAAGCTCGACTGCTGCGTGATCTCCGACGGCGGGTGCTGCGTGATCATGACCACCGAGGAACGCGCCCGCGACCTCGCGCACCGGCCCGTGTTCGTGCGCGGCGCGGCGGGCGGCACGACGCACCACTCGATCGCGGCGATGGCCGACATGACGCGCACCGCCGCCGCGGTGAGCGGACCGAAGGCGTTCGCCGACGCGGGGATCACGCCCGCCGACGTCGACATGCTCGCGCTGTACGACTCGTTCACCTACACGGTGCTCGTCGTGCTCGAAGACCTCGGGTTCGCGCCCAAGGGCGAGGGCGGCGCGTTCGTCACCGACAACGGCGGCAACCTGCGCCTCGGCGGCGCGCTGCCCACCAACACCGACGGCGGCGGCCTCTCGGCGACGCACCCCGGCATGCGCGGCCTGTTCCTCTTGTGCGAGGCGACCCGCCAGCTGCGGGGCGAGGCCGGCGACAGCCAGGTCGCGGGCGCCGAGATCGCGGTCGCGCACGGCAGCGGCGGCTGGCTCTCGACGCAGGGAACGGTCGTGCTCGGCACGGAGGGGAAGTGATGGCGAACTGGGAAGCACGCGACTGGAGCGACGTCCCGAAGTGGCTCATGCCGCGGCCGATCGCCGAGGACCGCGAGTTCTGGGTGGGTGCCGGCCGGGGCGAGCTGCGCATCCAGCACTGCACGAGCTGCGGGCGCTACCAGCACTACGCCGCGGTTCCTCTGCAGTCACTGCGGCAAGCAGACGGTCGAGTGGGTCACGGCGAGCGGCAACGGCACGATCTACTCGTTCACGGTGATCGCGCCAGAACGGTGTGCCGCCGTTCAACGAGCGCATCCCCTTCGTGGTCGCGACCGTCGACCTCGACGAGGACGGCGCACGCGTCATCGCGCCGATGCCGACGCTCGACCCGGCCGACGCGCGGATCGGCATGCGCGTGCATGCGGCGTTCCGCGCCGCGGGCGACGAGTTCGGCTTCGTCGACTTCGCGCGCCGAGCTGACTGAGCTGACTGATGGACCGACCTGACGTGCCGCGCCGTCGCACCGCTGCCGGGGGTGACGATCGACACGACGAGCTTGGCGAGCACGCGCTTCGACCTGCTCGGGCGAGCGCGGCGCGCGCCGCAGCCGCTCGTAGGTCGCGTACGACGTGAGCGCGCCGAGCGCGTCGGTCGCCTCGTCGACCGTCCAGTGCGCGCGCATCTGCCCGGCGGCCGCGAGCGCCTCGACGAGCCGCCGCAGCTGCTTCTCGTCGATGCCTTCGCCGGCCTGGTCGCCGCCGGTGAGCGCGGTGAGCGTCCGCAGCCCGTTCATGCGCTCCTCGTGCTCGGCCCAGTGCCGGCACACGGCGCCGAGGACGTCGCGCAGCGCGACGAGCGGATCGGCGGTGGCGGTCCGGTTCTCGTCCATGGTGACGCGTGCGGGCGATCGACGACGCCAGCTCGTCGAGCACCGCCCGCTTCGAGCGGAAGTGCTCGTAGACGGTGCGCGCGGGCGACGCCGGCCTCCTTGGCGAGCACGTCCATGCTGAAGCCGCTCGCGCCCCGCTCCCGGGTGAGGCGGCCGGCGGCGTCGACGATGCGGGTGCGTGTCGCCCGTACGAGCTCTCTGCGGGTCGGGCTCATCGCGATGCTCCAGGGTCTCGGGACGCCGTGCCGGATTATCCGGTTCGCGGGCTTCGGCCATGGTGAGACAGTTCAGACGTCCGTCGTGCACCCGAGAGCCCCCACCACGAGCTCCAGCTCACGGGAGAAGACCTTCTCGAACAGCTCGCGTCGTCTGCGTGCACCCCAGAGCTCCAGCTCGGCGTCGTCGGTGGCGGTCAGTCGCAGTACGACAAGGTCCTTACCCACAAACGCGTCGAGATCCTCAACTCCGCCGCGCCTTCCTCGGTCGAGGCCGTCGGCGACCCGCAGGAGCGCGGCGAGTTTCCGCAGGCGGGGGCGGTCTTCGGGGCCGAGGGCGGCGAAGCGCGGCTCCGGAGGTCTTCGGGTCGCCGCGGCGGTGGTGGCGCACGAGCGCGGCGAGGAAGGCGACCTCGGAGGGCTCGAAGCCCCGGAGCTCGCCGTTCTCCACCAGGTACGCGGCGTGGCGGTGGTGGCCCTTCCGGGAGACGTGCTGGCCGATGTCGTGCAGCAGCGCCGCGAACTCGAGCATCTCGCGGTCGCGCTCGCCGAGCTCGTGGAGCTCGGTGGTCTGGTCGAAGAGCCGCAGCGCGAGTCGGGCCACGTGCGTCGTGTGGGCGACGTCGGAGTTGCAGCGCCGGGCCAGGCTCGGCCACCGACGCCCGGCGCAGCGCCCGCGGGTCGTCCGACCAGTCGCTCGGGTCGTGGCTGCGGACCGAGTCGAGCACGATGCCCTCCCGCAGCGCCCAGTCGCTCGCGATCAGGCCGTCGAGCTCGAACAGCTCGAGCGCGGTCACGAGGAGCGTCGAGCCCGCGGGGAGGAGCTCGGCCCGGCGCTGCTCCTCCAGGCCCGGGAGGCGGCGCCGTTCCGACGTCTTCGCCTCCATGATGCGCTCGTGCAGCGCCTCGATGTCGGCCCGCTCCGCGCGCAGCGCGTTCGTGCTCGGCGGCATCGTCGTGTCGCCCGACCGCATCGCGACCGCCATGCGCACGAGGTCGTTGAGCGTGCCGCTCGTGCCGACCGCGAGCCGGGGCTCGCGGGCCCGCACCTCGGCGACGAGCGGCGTCGAGCCCGGCCCGCACCCGTTCCTCGAGCCGGGCGCGGTCGGCCTTCGACGGCGGGTCGTCGTGCACGCACTCGGCGGTGAGGCGGCCGACGCCGAGCGGGACGCTCGTCGACCAGCGCAGGCCGGCCGCGTCGCCGATCATGATCTCGACGCTGCCGCCGCCGACGTCGATGCACAGCGCGGGCGCGGGCTCGAGCACCACGCTCGCCGCGGACCGCCGCGAACACGAGCCGCGCCTCCTCGTTGCCGTTGATGACCTCGACCTCGACGCCGGTCTCGGCCTCGATCCGGTCGACGAGCTCGCTGCCGTTCGCCGCGGTGCGGATCGCGCTCGTCGCCTTGGCGATCGACCTCGCTGGCGCCCAGCGCGTCGGCGAGCTGGCGGAGGCGGCGGATCGCGGCGATCGCGCGGTCGGCGGTCGGGCCCGGGATGCTGCCGTGGCGGGCGACGGCGTCGCCGAGCCGGAGCATCTCCTTCTCGCGGGCGACGGCGGTGAACGTGCCGTCGAGGTGCACGTCCGCGACGAGGAGGTGGAACGAGTTCGAGCCGAGGTCGAGCGCGGCGATGCGCATCGGACACGACGCTACCCAGCGCGCGTACCCTGGTCCGGACCATTCAGCTGCGTGCGGAGGGAACGACAACAATGGATCTTGGGTTCGAGTCTCGGATGCTGATCGACGGGCAGCTGGTGGAGGCCGAGGGCGGTCGCACCTACGACAACCTCAACCCCGCGACCGAGACCGTGATCGGCCCGGTCGCCGACGCGACCGCCGGCCGACATGGAGCGGGCGATCGCCGCGGCGCGCCGCGCGTTCGACGAGACGACCTGGTCGACCGACCGCGCGTTCCGCAAGGCGTGCCTGCAGCAGCTGAAGGAAGCGCTCGACAAGCACAAAGAGGAGCTGCGCCCGCAGATCGTCGCCGAGGTCGGTGCGCCGATCGGTCTCACGTTCGCGATCCAGCAGGACACCTGCATCGAGGACATGCAGTGGGACATCGACCAGATCGACAACTACGAGTGGGAACGCGAGCTCGGCAACCACGAGTTCTTCGGGCTCAACTCGAACCGGCTCGTGATCCGCGAGCCGATCGGCGTGGTCGGCGCGATCACGCCGTGGAACTTCCCGTTCATGCTCAACCTCTCGAAGATCACGCCCGCGCTCGCCGCCGGCTGCACCGTGATCCTCAAGCCCGCGCCCGACACGCCGTACTCGGCCACGTGGATCGGCAAGATCGTCGCCGAGGAGACCGACATCCCCGCCGGGCGTGTTCAACGTCGTGACCGCGTCGGATCCGGCGGCCGTCGGTGACGTGCTCACGGGTTCGCCGCTCGTCGACATGATCTCGTTCACCGGCTCGACCGCGGTCGGCAAGCACATCGCGGCGCGCGGCGCCGAGACGCTCAAGCGCGTGTTCCTCGAGCTCGGCGGCAAGTCGGCGAACATCGTGCTCGACGACGCGAACTTCGAAGAGGTGCTCCCGTCGACGGGCATGGTGTGCATGCACTCCGGCCAGGGCTGCGCGATCACGACCCGCCTGCTCCTCCCGCGCTCGCGCTACGACGAGGGCGTCGCGATGGTGAAGGCCGCGTTCGAGAGCTTCCCCTACGGCGACCCGACCGACTTCAACAACATGGCCGGCCCGCTGATCAACGCCCGCCAGCGCGACCGGGTGCTCGGGCTCATCGAGACGGGCAAGGCCGAGGGCGCCAAGTGCATCGTCGGTGGCGGCGCCGCGACCCAGTTCGACAAGGGCTACTTCGTGCAGCCCACGCTGTTCGTCGACGTCGACCCCGATTCCACGCTCGCCCAGCAGGAGATCTTCGGGCCCGTGCTCGTCGTGATCCCGTACGAGGACGACGACGACGCCGTCCGCATCGCGAACAACTCGCGCTACGGCCTCTCGGGAGCCGTCGCCGGCGGGTCGCTCGAGCGCGCCCTCGGAGTCGCGCGTCGGATCCGCACCGGCACGATCTCGGTCAACGGCGGCCAGTGGTTCGGGCCCGACTCTCCGTTCGGCGGCTACAAGGAGAGCGGCCAGGGCCGCGAGCACGGCGTCGCCGGCTTCGAGGAGTACCTCGAGACCAAGACGATCGGCATCCCCGCGACCTGACCTCGAGATTCGGTAGCTCATGCCCGGTGGTGGGCGGAGTTTCGCTTGCGAGTCTCGGGATCGGGTGGTCCGAGTTTCCAGCCGCCGTCTTGAGCCGGTGGTGGCGGTAGCAGAGCCAACAGAGGTTCTTGTACGACGTGGGTCCGCCCTGGGCGTGGTCGTGGACGTGGTCGCGTTCGAGATAGCCGCGGTGGTGGCACCCTTCGGCGTCGCATTCGCGGCCGCCGACGATCAGGGCGGTCATGATCTCGGCGGGGACGTGTCGTCCGAGGTGGGCGACGGTGAGGATGTCCTTGCCCTTCTTGATCACCGCAGTGAGGAACGCGGACCCGAGTTGCTCTCGGACCCAGTTCACGTCGACGGGTCCGACTCCCGGGATCTCGCACACTTCGCCCGGAACGAGGGTGCCGCCGACGAGTGTCTCGTGCCCGACCACGACGTGCACGGTCACCTTCGTCGCCGGTTTCGGCTTCGCCGGTTCTTCGTCGGGTCGCGCGAGAACAAAACCGGCGACCACGTCGGCGGCGTACGCATCGTTCGACTCGTGCTCGGTGCCGGCCTTGTGGTCCCGGAAGATCCGCTGCGTCTGTTCCTCGATCACAGCCTTCAACTGGGCACCGACTTCGGGCGAGTACCGGAAGTGCCCGGCCCACATGCCGTCACGGTCGGTCCACCACCGGAACGCACGGTCGCGATGCTGACGCGCACGCCGCTGCTTCGGATCCTCGACCGCCGCCCGCGCGGCGACGCACGCGTCCCGCAATGGCACCAGCCCCTGTTTCGCGACTCCGAGGAGGTGTTCTTCGGCGTCCGGATTGATCGTCGCCGCGTCCGCGATCAACGTCGCTTCCTTCGACGACAATCGACCGGCCCGCACCGCAGCATCCGTCGCAGGCAGTTCCTCGAGCTTCTTCGCGGTCACGACCGCCGAACGCACCTCACCGGTCCCCACCCCGAGCAAACGACCGACCGCCGCACACCCGTTATCGGCACTCGTCTCCGCCGCTTGTTTCGCGGCCTTGCCCAACATCCCGTCGACCACCCGCCGGATCGCACCCAACTGGTCGACGACGCGGAGCGCCGCTTCGGGCGACAACGCGGCCGCGTCGAACTCGAGTGCGATCGAGTTGAGCGTGCTGCGGGTACCGTCGAGCAATGCGAACATGTGTTCGTATCGTAGCAGAGACCTGCGCCAACAAGAACCACGAAAAGTGCCTATTACCAAAGAACATTTTCGCCGTTCGACGCACCGCACCGACCGGGCCGCAACAACTGCGGCGACCAGACCCGCCCATCCCGTCGTTCGAGCGTCCCTTGACCTTGTCTCTGCACTCGAACCCCCGCCGGCCCCGCCCGCGATCAGCCCGGGTTGTCGAACATCTGGCCGATGCGGATGGCGTTGCCGAACGCGTCGCGGATGCCGAAGTCGATGCCGTACGGCCTCGGCGACGGCTCGTCGGTGATCTCGACGCCCCGGGCCTTCAGGGTCTCGTACGTGCCCTGCGCATCGGATGTGGTGAGGAACAGCGCGCCGCCCACGGCACCTTTCGTGAGCAGCTCGCGTACCTGCGCGGCGGTGGCTTCGTCCATCGAGGGTGGACCGGGCCGCTCCAACAGGATCTCGCGGCCCGGGTCGCCGGGCACACGCACGGTGAGCCAGCGCATGAAGCCGAGGTCGACATCGGCACTGACCTCGAGACCCAACTTGTTCACGTAGAAGTCGACTGCTTCGTCCTGGTCGAGGACGAACACTTGGGAACGGCTGATGGAGTTGTACATGCGCAGACCGTACGACGGCGATCGGTCAGGATGCTTGTCCGAAACTGCTCGGTCGCGCCCACGTCTTCACGAAGCACGACGGGACGAACGAGGTCTGAGCCTCCGGCCGTGAGCCTCGCCCGCGGAACTGCGACGGTGACTCGCCGACGATCGCCGAGAACGTACGGCTGAAGGTGCTGAGGCTGGAGAAGCCGACGGCCATGCAGATGTCGGTCACGTTCCGGTCGCTCGACCGCAGCATGTACATCGCCCGTTCGATCCGCCGGCGCTGCAGGTAGCGGTGCGGCGTCTCACCGAAGATCGCCCGGAACGACCGGATGAAGTGCGCTTCGGACACAAAGGCGAGCCGGGCCAGCGCAGGAATGTCGAGTGGCCGGTCGTAGTCGCGGTCCATCGCGTCGCGTGCCCGCAGCATGCGCCGGTTCTCGTCCTCGACCGAGCGCGTCATCATGTACCTACTGCTGGGAGCGCGCGAACGCGATCGTCCCCTCGAGGAAGACGGCGACGTCGGCGGCTTTGTGCGCGTAGACGCCGTTGAACCAGTCGGGTACCGAGACCTCGAGCTTGTCCTGCTCGATCATGGTGAGCACGGGCTCGACGATCTCCTCGACGGGCAGCATCTCGACGCCCGTCGTGCCGAGCGGGTCGTTGTCGGGCAGCGTGAACAACTCCGTGTCGATGACGCCGGGGTACAGCACGTGGATCTTCACGTCGGTGTCGCGCAGGTCGACCTGCAGACACTCGGCCCACGCGGAGATCGCGGCCTTGGTGGCGGAGTACGCGGCCTCGCCGGGAGGTGACAATCGGGCCGCCACCGACGACACATACATGAGCCGGCCCTGGCGGGCGATGATCTCGTCGAGGAGCGCGAACGTGAGTCGTACCGGTGAGAAGTAGTTGATCCGCATCGTCGACTCGACGATCTCGGGCGACAGCTCGAACACGGGCTTGCGTTTCGGGATGCCGGCATTGTTCACGAGCACGTCGATGCCGCCGAGGTCGGCCGACGCGCGCTTGGCGAAGTCGGCGAGACCGTCGAGGTCGGCGAGGTCGACCGTCCAGGCCTTCGAGTCGGGCGAATGCACCTGGCAGCGCGCGAGCACCTCGTTCAGCTTGTCGGCCCGGCGCGCGCAGATCCCCACCGTCGCGCCCCGCCTCGCGAATCCCTCGGCGAGCGCGGCGCCGATGCCCGCCGACGCGCCCGTGACCAACACATGCTTGCCCTGTAGTTCGTAGCTCATTCGGCTGCGTGCTCCTGCCCTCGATCGCCCGTGTGACACGCCCGACGGTCCGGGCCTCGCACTGCGCCTGGCCCGCTCATGCGCGGCGACCGTAGTCGCCGCTAGCCTCCACCGGCCATGCCGCTCTCGCCTGGTTCCGCGCTGCTCACCGATCGCCTCGTCCTCGTCACCGGCGCGGCCCAGGGGATCGGTGAGGCCGTCGCCGGCGCGTGCGCCGCGGTTCGGGGCCGATGTCGCGGTCTGCGACCGCGATGCCGACGGTCTCGCCCGCACCGCCGCCGACGTCGAGTCGGTCGGGCGCCGGGTGATCACCGGTGTCCTCGACGTGCGCGACGGCGACGCGGTCCGCGACTGGGTCGGCGACGCTCCGCCCGTCGACGTGCTGGTCAACAACGCGGGCGGCGGGTTCCGCGCCGCGTTCCTCGATGTCAACGACAAGGGCCAGGACTCGCTCGTCCGGGAGAACTTCACCGCGGTCACGAACTTCGTGCGGGCGGTGGTGCCGAAGATGCCGGCCGACGGGCATGCGTCGATCATCAATGTCACCTCGATCGAGGCGCACCGCGCCGGCCCCGGGTTCGCGATTTACAGCGCGATGAAAGCGGCGCAGGTGAACCTCACCAAGTCGCTCGCGCTCGAGCTGGGGGAGCGGCGGATCCGCGTGAACTGCATCGCCCCCGACGTCATCCCGACGCCGGGCATCGGCGGCGACATGCCCGTGAAGACACCCTTGCCCTTCGCCGGGCACGTCGACGACGTCGCGGGCGCGGTGATCTTCCTCGCGTCGGCTCTCGGGCGCTTCGTCACGGGGACCACCGTCCACGTGGACGGCGGGAACCTCGCGGCCGGTGGTTGGGGCCGGACGAGCGACGGAAGCTGGACTACCGCAGGAGAAGAGGTCGGTTCGTGAAGTTCGGGGTCGCGCTCGGCGCGCTCAACCCCCATTTCCATCTCGACGCGACGATGGCAGCCGAAGCGCTCGGCTACGAGTCGGTGTGGCTGCCGGAGCACCTCATCTTCACGCGGGCGATGTCGCGCTCGCCGCACCCGGGTCAGGAGCACCCGCCCGTCCCGCCCGACGCGCCGATCTACGACGCGTTCGCGTACCTCGGCTTCCTCGCGGGCAAGACCGAGCGCGTGCGGCTCGGCACGCACGTGTTCAACGTCGGTCTCCGTCACCCGTTCACGACCACGCGCGGCGTGCAGACCGTCGACCTGTTCTCCGGCGGCCGATTCGAGTTCGGGATCGGGGCGTCGTGGCTCGAAGAGGAGTGGGTCGCGACCCAACTCGACTTCTCCACGCGCGGCCGTCGCGTCGACGAGGTGCTCGAGATCTACAAGAAGCTCTGCACCGAGGAGACGATCTCGCACCACGGCGAGTTCTTCTCGTTCGACGAGGTCGTGTTCGAGCCGAAGCCGATGCAGAAGCCGTGGCCCCCGATCCTCGTCGGCGGCGAGTCGAAGGCGGCGTTGCGCCGTGCGGCACGCGCGTGCGACGGCTGGATCGGCATGGCGCACACCTTCGAGTCGGCGACGACGCAGATCGACACGCTGCGCGCGTTGCTCCGCGAGTACGGGCGCGAGAACGAGCCGTTCCAGATGGTGCTGGGTGGGCCGATCACCTCAATCGACGACGTCCACCGGTGGGAGGACATCGGCGTGACGCGGATGATCGTGTCGCCGTGGAAGCGGTCGCCCGAAGCAATCGAGGCGATGCACCGTTTCGCGGAGAGCTACCTCACCGACTAGGCACGCGAGTCGAGGCGCTCCGGCACGGTCGGCGAAGTCGCGGATCGAACCGACGTGCCGGAGCGCGACCTCGATCACGCCCGGCTGCATCGAGTGGCACACGCCCGCCATGATCTGCGGGAGCTGACTGGCGACCGGGATGGCATCGAGGTCCATGCCGCGACCCATGCCGATGTCGCACGCGCGCCGCAGCGTGATCGCGACCTCGGCGTCGTCCTCGGGCAGCGTCTCGTCGGCCCAGCGCATGAACCCGCCCTTCCACGGTGCGCCGGTCGAAGGGCGCAAGGGCGTCGACGATGCCCTCCCAGGTGACGTCCCACGCGAGCGCGAGCTCACCGTCGACCCACAGCCGGCCGCGGAACGCGCCGGTCTCGGGATCGCGACGAGGGATCTCGACGTCGTAGACGCGCTCGGTTCGGCCCCAGGCTGCGTGCGTGATCGCGTGGCACGCGGCGTCGAACTGGTGCGTGCAGTTCTGCTTGGGATCGGTCCACTTCCCGGCCGCGGTGAACCTGCGGGAGAGGGGCATCCCCGCGAGCTCACGCAAGGGAACGGCAGCCGACGGACACGTCGACCAGGGCCAACGCTCCGAGCGGGCCTCCATCGATTCCACCTTCTCGCCGTCGTGGCGCAGCGTGACCACGAAGTGGTGGAAATCGTCCTGCAGGCTCGATTCGACCACGCCCGGTTCGAGTGTCACCACCCGGATCCGGCGCCGGTAGGCGTCGGCGTCGAGGTCGAAGTCGGGCGGGGATGACATGGGCGTCAGGCTAGGGGAACAATGCGGGGGTGCCTCCCGTCGTGGACTCCGACCAGCACCTCTACGAGCCCCGCACGATGTGGCTCGACCACATCGATCCCGACCGGCGCGACGACGCGCTCCGCATCGTCGACGACGCGCTCGGCTACGCGTGGGTCACGTGGCGCGGGCAGCGGCTCGCGCCGGCCGACGTGCAACGCCCGCGGGAGACGTCCGCGCTCGGCACGTTGCACGAACGCATCCGCGCCGGGCTGCCGCCGGAGCACCGCTACGACGACGAGCTGCCGCTCGACTACTGGGACGCGGCGGCGCGGGCCGAACGCCTTTCGGCGATGGGTGTCGACGAAGCGGTCGCGTTCCCGAACTTCGGCCTGTTGTGGGAACGGACGCTCGACGCCGACCTCGGTGCGCTCACCGCGAACATGACCGCGTGGAACCGTTGGTGCGCGACCGTTGCCGTCGACGGGAAGGGCAAGGTCGCACCCGGTCGCCCACGTCTCGTTGCGCGATGCCGACTGGCTGCTCGCAGAGCTGGCCCGGCTCGAACGAGACGGCGTGCAGCTCGCGATGGTCGCGCCCGCGCTCGTCGACGGACGTCCGCTGTCGCATCCCGACCACGAGCCGATCTGGCGCGCGTTCGTCGAGCACGGCGTGCGCCCGGTGTTCCATGTCGCCGACCAGCGCCGCGTGTTCGGCGACGGGTGGTACACCGACCCGCCCGACTCCTTCGTCCCGACGCTCGACTCCGTGTTCCTCTGGACGCCCGCCGCGCTCGCGTGCACCGACCTCATCCTGAACGGCACGCTCGAGCGCCATCCCGATCTGCGGATCGGGATCGTGGAACTCAGCGCGGTGTGGGTGCCGATGTTCCTGATGATGCTCGACGGCGGATCCGACTTCACCGCCCGCCTCAACGGGCGGCCGCTCGCCCCGTTGTCGCTGCGACCGAGCGAGTACTTCCGGCGGCAGGTGCGCGTCTCGTCGTTCTCGTACGAGCTCCCGGCCCGGCTCATCCGCCAGACCGGCGACCTCTACATGTGCTGCTCCGACTACCCGCACTCGGAGGGCACCGCGACGCCGATGGACGACTACACCACGTCCGTCGTCCCGGTCGCGCCCGAAGACGCGCCCGGCCTCTTCCACGACAACGTGGCCATGTTGTTGGAGCGGTAGTCGCCCCGGCTCGCGGCTCAGCGCTGGATCAGCAGCTCGGGCGGCAGCGATCCCTGGAACCAGAGCGTCGTCTCCACGCGCTTCGCGATCTTCCAGCCGCGGTCGGTGCGCACGAAGTCGTCGTCGTAGCGGCGCGCCGACGAAGAAGAAGTGCAGCGCGCCCTCCTTCGTCGAAGCGCCCTGCGGGTTCGTGACCATCGTGCGGCACGTCGCGCGGTCGCCGTCGAGCGTGACGTCGATGTTCGACATCAGGTGTTGCGTGACCGGGAACGCGGTCATCACCTTGGCGAGCCAGCCCCGGACCTCTGTGTAGGGGCCGACCTTCCCGCCCGGGTTCGACGAGTAGTCGACGTGCGCGTCGTCGGTGAACACGGTGTCGAGGAGCGCCCAGTCCTTGGTGTCGATCGCCCAGCCGTAGCGGACGATGACGTCGTGGATCTCGGCCCGGTCCGCGAGCTCCTGCGGTGTCACTTGGCGAGCGGCTTGGGCTCGGCCGCGTCGGGCTTGCAGTTGATCGCGAGCGTGAACTTCGTGGTGACGACGGGCTTCGACGTGCGCTCGTTCGACCACGTGGTCTCGGTCACGTAGAACTCGAGCTTGCCGCCGCCGCTCTTCTCCTTCTCGTAGACGTCGGAGATGACGCCAACGCCGGTGAGCACGTCGCCCGCGTGCGGCCACTCGCCGCCGTGGTAGATGAACTCCTGCTCGCCGTGCAGGATGGCGCGGCCCTTGCCCCGCAGGTTCTCGATCGGCAGGCCGGCGGCGCCGCCGACACCCATCGAGCCCCAGTAGGGCATGACGAACGGGAAGGTCGGTGGCACGGGCGCGGCGTCGCCGGTGTAGACGGGATCGTCGTCCATCAGCGCCTGCGCGAACACGCGGATCGGCCCGCGCTCGATCATCACCTTCTGGGTGCCGAGCGGGCGTCCCTTGAGCTCGGTGAGTGCCACTGCCATCGCCTCCACATGGACCTGAAGTTCGCGGCTGACGTGCGTGTCAGCGTTCCAGTCGCGGGAGGTTACAAGGGCCCACGGAGGCCGCGCATCTCAGGCTGTTGAAGACCGGCGAATGAGGCGGCGGGTACCGTTGCGTGCTCGGAGGGCCGGAGGATCGATGCTCGAGTGGAAAGACGAGACGCATCTCGTCGTCGACGGCCTCGACCTGATCGTCGACGGCGGGGTCAGACCGACGGAGGCGCGGGGCCACGGCGATCTCATCGTGCGCAAGCCGCGCTGGATGATCGACCGCTACGACGCACTCGCGTCCATCGTGGACACCCCGAACGTCGTGGAGCTGGGCATCTGGGAAGGGGGGAGCACCGCCTTGCTGACGCAGCTGCTGCGGCCCCGCCGACTGGTCGCGATCGACCTCAGCCCAACCCGTGTCGCGGCACTGGATGACTTCATCGACTCCCGAGATCTGACGCAACGAATCCGTCCCTACTTCGGCGTCGACCAGGCCGATCGATCTCGTCTCGGGGCGATCGTGGCGGACGAGTTCGGATCCGAGCCCCTCGATGTGGTGATCGACGACGCATCGCACCTGTTGCCCGAGTCGACCGTCAGCTTCAACCTCCTCTTCCCGCGGTTGCGGCCCGGCGGTTGGTACGTGATCGAGGATTGGTCGAGTGAGCTCGAACGTGAGCGAGGGTTCGCCACCCAGCTTCGATCCAACCCGGCGCTGAACGAAGCCTTCGCTCGCCGGCTCGAGACCGAGGGGGTGCCCGCGCCACCCGAACCGCCGCTCGGTCGTCTCGTCCTCGAACTCGTGCTCGCGGCGGGTTATGCGGACGGCGCCATCGCGCAGATCTCGGAGCTGCGAGGTGGGTGGGCCGTCGTGCAGCGAGGATCGGAACCCTCGACCCGGACACGTTCGACATCTCGGAACATTGCGGATCGTTCGGGCGGCGGCTGTTGACCTAGAACGCCGAGTCGCGGCTTCGAGTCATTCGGCGGTGGCGAGCTGCTCCCGTAGCTTGTGCTTCATCACTTTGCCAGTGGCGTTGCGGGGGAGCTCTTCGACGAACCAGAGGTGGCGCGGGCGTTTGTAGTCGGCGAGGTGTTCGGCGCAGAACGCGAGCAGTGCGTCCTCGGTCAATGAGACGTCGGGCTTGCACACCACGAACGCGCCGACGTCCTCACCGAGCACGCGGTGGGGGACGCCGACGACGGCGACCTCCTGCACGTCGGCGTGTTCGAGGATCACGGCCTCGACATCGGTGGCGTAGATGTTGTTGCCACCGCGGATGATCATGTCCTTGATGCGGCCCGAGATGTAGACGAATCCGTCGGCGTCGAGGTACGCGAGGTCGCCGGTGCGGAGCCAACCGTCGGCGGTCCACGACGACGCGTTGGCGCCGTCGTCCTTGTAGTACTCGCGCTGCTTGCCGGGCAGGCGCACGAGGAGCTCGCCGACCTCCATCGGTGGCTGATCCTCGTCGTTGGTCGGGTCGACGACGCGCACCTCCATCGGGGCCATCGGCTTGCCGACCGAGCCGATGCGCTTGTCGGCCTCTTCTTTGGGCATCGTGATGAACGCGGGCCCGGCCTCGGTCAGTCCGTAGGAGTTGATGACCGAGGCCTGGGGCATACGGTCCTGCAGCTTCTTCAGCGTCGCGGGGGCGAGCGGTGCGCTGCCGATGGAGACCGCGAGCGGGCCGGAAAGATCGGCGCCGGCGAAGCGCGGGCTCGCGGTGATGAGCTCCGCCATCGCGGGGACGAGGAAGATCATCATCGGCTTGTCGCGTTCGACGGTGTCGAACCAACGGTCGACGTCGAACTTCGGCATGTAGAGACCGGTGAGTCCCATCTTCATCGGGTTGAAGATGAAGCTCATGCCCGCGAATGTGAACAGCGGCGCGCCGTGCAACCAGCCGAGGTCGGTCCAGTGCGGCGCCGTGTTCGGGATCATCGCGACGTTCCGATGACGAACGAGCACGCCCTTGGGCAGGCCGGTGGTGCCCGACGTGTACATGATGTCGGCGATGTCGTCGGCGGCGACGGGCACCTGCATGTCCGACGGATCGAGCGCGTCGACGTCGGGCCAGTCGGAGGGACCGAGGATCGCCGTGATCGGCAACGCGGCCTCGATCGCCTGCGCGTTCTCCATCAGTCGCGCGTTCGTGATCACGACTGTCGGCTCGGCGTGGCGCAGGATCGTCAGCACCTCGTCGATCGAGAGCCGGGTGTTGACGGGGACCACGACCGCCCCGGCCTTGTGGATGCCGGCGTAGGCGACGATCCACTGCAGGCAGTGGTCGCTGTCCATGTAGAGCGCGACGCGGTCCTGCGGGGCGACACCGTGTTCGACGAGCCAGCGTGCGGCCTGGTTCGAGCGTTCGTCCCACGCGCGGAAGGTGATGGTCTCGCCCGCGTCGAGGTCGGCGTACGCGACACGGTCGCCGCCCGTGCGGGCCATGAAGCGGAGTTGGTCGACGAGGAGCGGTCCGTCGGGCTTGTCCGGCGCGTCGGTCGTTGTCGGCGAGGTCACGCGCCGGAGGCTAGGACACCGCGGTTGCGGGAGGCACGGTGACGATCTCGCCCGGGAAGATCAGGCTCGGGTCGCCCGATCGCAGCGTCGACCGGTTCGCGTCGATCAACGAGCGCCACTGTCGGAGCACCTCGGTCTCGGTCGGCGGACGGGTGGAGGCTTGCGTCAACGACGCGCGCGCGATGAGCCAGAGGTTGTCGCCCGGCTGCACGACGATTCGCCGCGCGGGAACAGGCAGGACCGTCGCCGGCGCGGGGACGGGCGTGGGAACCGGCGCGGGCACGGTGGTCGGCGTGGACGTCGAGGTGGACGTGGTCGTGGGGACGGGCGCGGGCGCGCGCACGATGGGCTGGTCGGCGAGGACGGGCGCGGTCGACGACGCGGTGGGGGCCGCGCTCGCGGGTAGGGCCGGGAGCGCGACGCACGACGCGACGATCGCGACCTCGACGAGGTGGCGGATGCCGACGGGGAGCGCGCCCGCGATCCGGCGGGCGAGGTCGGGCCGGCCGATGCGGACCGCGAACACGCACACCGAGGTCGCGCCGAGAAGCCACGCACTCGCGGCGACGGCGACGACCCACGCGACACAGAGGGCGAGGTCGTCGCCGCTCGACCACGTCGCCGAACCCAGCTGCGGCCGGGCGGTGAGGAGCGCCGCCAGCGACGCGGCGCCAAGGAGGATGACGAGCGGGAGGGGCAACGACCGGCGGGACCGCCGCAGTTCGGACGTGAGCACGAAATATACATATCAGAGCATCTGAGATTTTGTCAAACAGCGAAGACATGGCTAAGGTCGTCGTATGACGGAACGTGACGCGGCGGCGGATCTCGAGTTCTGGTCCGGTCGGGGCCGGGGCGGGTCGGTGGTGCCGGGGCAGGGGCCGGATCCCGACCGGCCTCGCCCGCCATACCGGAGGACGGGGTGGGCGCGGCTGGAGGCTCGTCTCTCGCGGGTGCGATTCCCACACGTGGCCCTGCCGACCTTCGGGCCGCGCGACGCCGGGAACGGAGGGAGCGGACCGAGCGGACCGAGCGGACGGGCCCGGCCCGTGGCCGCGGTCGCGCTGCTCGCCGGCCTCGCGGCCGCGTGGCTGGTGATCGGTCACCAGCCACGCGGATCGACGTCCGCGGCCGCGACCGACCCGATCGCGGCCGCGGTCCCGACGACGGTCCCCGAACCGGCAGCGGCGGCCGCGCCGACCACCGTGCCGGCGACCGACCCGCTCGCCCTTCGCGCCGTGAGCACGCCCGGGTGCAACGGCTTGTCGGCCACACGTCCGCACGTGCGGTGCACCGTCGACGACGTGATCATGGAAGTCGCGTTGTACGCCGATGCCACGGTCGGTCCCGCCCTGCGTCGGCTCGCGGGCGCGCAGATGAAGGCGCGATCGGGCCCGGCATCGTGCGCGAACGGCGAGGCCGACGAGCGGGCCTGGTCGGTCGCCTCCGCGCCCCTGCACGCGGTCGGCCGCTACGTGTGCCGGTTGGAGTCGGGACGCGCCGCCATGTGGTGGACCCACGGCGACCGGTTGCTCCACGCGTTGGCCGGCTCGCGGCGCGACGGGAACCTCGCCCGGCTGTTCTCGTGGTGGCGGGCGCATCCGTCGGCGTAGGTTGACGTGATGCCCGACGACGTCCCGGCCGATCATCCCTACGGCGGCTTCCCGAGCGACGTCATCGAGCTCCTGCGGGCCGCGCACTCCACGACACCGCTGCACCAACTCCTCGGGCTGCAGTTCGTGCTCGGCGACGATCCCGCGGTCGTGACCGTCGAGATGCCCGTCGCGCCCGGCGCGTTCAACGGCTCGGGCAACCTCCACGGCGGCGCGATCGCCACCGTGGTCGACGTCGCGTCCGGTTCGGCCGCGGCCCGGGCCGGCACCTTCCGGCCCGGCGAGAACACGCTCGTCACGGCCGATCTGCACGTGCGCTACCTGGGCCGGCCGAAGGGCACCGTCGTGCGGGCCGAGGCCCGGGTCATGCGGGCCGGGCGCCAGCTGATCGTGGTCGAGTGCCACGTCGCCGACGACCTCGGCAACCTCATCGCCTTCGCCGACTTCGCCGGAATGATCGTCCCGCTGCGCCAGCCGCTCGAAGGCGACGGCCGGGTCGCCGGCGACGCGCACGTGCCCGATCTCTAGGCGGCATCCCTGACGGGACGTCCGAAGGTTTGGTACGTTCGACCGCCCCTACAGAACGACCCGGAGCGTGCGATGGAGATCTTCCACCGGATTGGCTTGTCCGAAGCCTTCCGCATTTCCCACGTCATCGTGGCGATGATGTGGATGGGACTGCTGTGGTTCTTCAACTTCGTGCAGACCCCCGCCTACGCCGAGATGGAAGCCAGCTCGCGTAACGACGCGCTCGACAAGCTCACGTGGCGAACGCTGTGGTGGTTCCGCTGGTCGGCCGCGGCCACGGTCGTGTTCGGTCTGCTGATCATCGCGGTCGCGCCGAAGGGGAGCTACGGCAAGGACTTCTGGATCCACACCACCGCCGGCCCGACGCTCGCGATCGGCATCCTGTTCGGTCTGACGATGTTCTTGAACGTCTGGCTCGTCATCTGGCCGCACCAGCAGATCGTGATCGCGAACGCCCGAACGCTCAAAGCCGGCGGCGAGGCGAACCCCGCGGCCGCGGCCTCGGGCCGCGCCGGCGCGATGGCATCTCGGATGAACACGATCTTCTCTCTGCCGCTGCTCGTCTTCATGGTCGGCGCCGCCCACTTCTACGCATCCGGACCGAGCTTCGGTGGACCGATCAGCGGCGGCAAAGCCGTCATCTACCTCATCATCGGTATCGCGATCGGCGCGGTGCTCGAGCTGAACGCACTCGGCATGATCAGCGGCCGGGGGAACACGGGCCTCAACGTGATCTACGAGACCCACAGGAACGCGATGTACACGGGCTTCGCCATGATCGTCGTGTTCTACATTCTCGCCGAGATCATCCTGAAGGTCTGACGCTCACACGCCGAGCAGGTCGGCAATGTGAGAGCGATGGGTGCTGCTCGAACCGAACAGCGGCTCCAGCGACTTTGCGCGCTTCACGTAGAGGTGCATGTCGTGCTCCCACGTGTAGCCGATGCCGCCGTGGATCTGGATGCCCTCCTTGGAGAGCAGGCGCTGGCAGTCGCCGGCCGCGACCTTCGCCACGGAGGTCGCGGCCGTGCGCCGGGGGTCGTCCTCGGCGATCGTGAGGGCGGCGAAGTAGCCCGTCGCCCGGGCCCGCTCGAGTGACACGATCATGTCGGCGAACTTGTGCTTGATGGCCTGGAACGAGCCGATCGGCACGCCGAACTGCTCTCGCTGCTTGGCGTAGTCGAGCGTCACGTCGAAGATCGACTGCGCGATGCCGACGATCTCGAGCGCGGTCGCGACCGTCGCTTCCTCGAGCGCGCGCCGGAGCGCTGGCGCGCTTGACGGCGTCGGCGCGCCGAGCAGCCGGTCGCTCGCCACCCGCACCCCGTCGAGGTCGACGTGCGCGCTGCGCCGGCTCCCGTCGAGGGAATGGACGGCCTTGGTTCGGGCAGCCCGAACCGGCACGACGATGGCGCGGACCCCGTCGTCACCGGTGGTGCCGGCGGCGCGGGCGACGACCACGAGCTCGTCGACCGCGTCGCCTTCGACGACGAAACGCTTCTCGCCCGAGAGCACGATCTCGGCGCCGTCGACGACGAAGGTGGCCGTGACCGCGGCCGGGTCGAACGAGCCCGACCGTTCGGTGAGCGCGAGGGAACCGGAGCATTCACCCGCGGCGACCGCGCCGAGAAAGCGCGCTCGCTGCTCGGCCGTTGCGACCTCGCGCACGGCGGGAACGAACTGTGTGGCGGTCGCGAGGAGTGGACCGGGTGCGATGACCCGCCCGATCTCCTCGGCCAGGATGCCCGCCTCGATCATGCCGAGCCCGATGCCGCCGTCGGCCTCGGGGACCGTGAGCGCCGGCCAGCCGAGGCCGTTGAGGGTCGCCCAGAGCGCGGTGGGCTGCTCACCGTCGTCGACGACCTTCCGGGCGAGCCCGACCGGGCTCTCCTTGGCGAGCACGGCGCGGATCGAGTCGCGCAGCTCGTCCTGATCCGATGTGAACTCGAGCTCCATTACATCGCTCCCTCGCCTCGCCCGAGGGGCTCGGCTCGTCCGCACCTCTACATGGCTCCCTCGCCTCGCCCGAGGGGCTCGGCTCGTCCGCACGGGAACCTTCAGGTTACGAGCTTGGTGATCTCGTCCACCAAAGCGCGACGGTCGACCTTTTCGCCGACCGTCAGTGGAGCGTGTCGACGACGTGCACCGCCTCGGGCAGCTTGTAGGCGGCGATGTAGGGCGCCGCAAACGAGCGCAGATCGGCCAGCGACGGCGGCCGCTCCGGATCGCGGGGCACGACGGCCGCGACTCCGATCTCGCCCATGACGTCGTCGCCGCGCGGCACGACCGCGACGGCCGCGACGTCGGGGTGAGTCGACAGCACGCTCTCGATCTCGACGGGGTAGACGTTGTAGCCACCCCGGACGTACATCTCCTTGCTGCGGCCGACCAGGCGCAGGCGGCCACGGTCGTCGACCCAACCGAGATCGCCGGTGCGCACGAACCCGTCGGTCGTGAACGCGGCTCGCGTCTGTTCGGGATCGCGCCAGTAGCCCGACATCATCGCGGGGGAGCGCAGGCACACCTCGCCGATCTCCTCGCCGCGCACGGGTTCGCCGTCGTCGCCGCGCAGTGACAGCTCGACGATCGCGTGCGGCCGGCCGACGCTGATGATCGCGTCCTCGTCGGGGTCGTCGAACGCGGTACCGAGACCGATGCCGGCCTCCGTGCACGAGTAGCGCGTCGCGAGCTTGGCGTCGAAGCGGCGGCGCGCCTCCTCGGCCAGACCGGAGGTGATCGGCCCGCCGCCCGCGACGATGTACTGCACCGACGAGAGGTCGAAGTCGTCGAACTCCGGGTCGCGGAGCATCAACGCGAGCTGGGTCGGTACGCCCGCGACCGTCGTCATGCGCTCGCGGGCGAGGAGCTCGAGCGCGGGCCGCGCACGCCACCGCTCCATGATGAACATGGTTCCGCCCCGACGGAGATTGCCGGGGAGCTTCGTCATGAAGCCGAGATGCGCGAACGACGTGCCGCTGAACGACCGGCCGCCGCCGTCCCAGGTGTCGCCGACATCGGTCTGCGTGATGAACGCGAGCTGGCGGGTGCAGTAGAGCGCGCCCTTCGGCAGGCCGGTGGTGCCCGAGGTGAAGATGATCGCGACGGCCCGGTCGGGATCGTCGGCGAGCGTGGGCGGGGCCTCGTCGCGCACGCGGAATTGCGCGACCGTGGTGTCCGCGGACTCGGCGGCGGGCGCGTCGGCGGCGGTGAGCACGAGCCGGGGGCCGGCGACGTCGATGATGGCGTCGCGCTCGCGCTCGGACAGCCGGTCGTTCACCCCCGCGGTGATCGCGCCGAGCTTGGCGACGGCGGCGTACGTGAGCAGGTACTCGGGGCCGGCCGGCAGGACCAGTGCGACGACGTCGCCGGTACGCACGCCCCGGGCCGCAAGGCCGACCGCGACCTCGTCGGAGATGCGATCGACGTCGGTGTACGACAGCGACCAGCCGCGCGGCGTGACATAGGCGGTACGATCCGAAAAGCGGCGGGCAGCTTCCGCGATCGTCCAGGGCAGGCCCGGGAGTGACATGGCCGAAGCGTACAAGTCGTCCCGGCGAGCGACAGGCCGCCGCGACGTCGCCGCACCGCCGGGAACACCGGCCGCGGCGCGCGAGCTGCGGCGCGCAGGGCCGCAAGACCATGCGCAAGCTCCTCGACGCGGGGATGCGGGTGTTCGCCGAACGTGGTTACCACGCGGCGCGTGTCGACGACATCGTCCGCGCCGCCCGCACCTCGCACGGCACGTTCTACCTCTACTTCGCGAACAAGGAAGAGCTGCTCCGCGCGCTCGCCACCCAGTGCGCACAGGAGATGGGCGCGCTCGCGGGGGGTCTCGGCGAGGTGAGCGGCGACGAGGAGGGCGCGGCCGAGCTCCGCCGGTTCCTCGAGACGTTCTTCTCCACCTACGCCCGCTTCGGGCCCGTGCTGCGGGCGTGGATGGAGGGCAACGTCGAGGACCGCGAGACGAGCCGGCTCGGTGTCGTCGCGTTCACCGACATCGCTGCCGCGCTCGGCGTTCGCATGCGCGAGGCGGGCGCTCCCGGCGACGCCGCGTCGGTCTCCGCGCTGATGGCGTTGCTCGAACGCTTCGCGTACTTCCTCGTGTCGCGCCAGCTCGAGTTCGACTCCGACGCGCTGTTCGACACGGTCACGCTCGTCGTGCACCGCGGCTTCTTCGGCGCACCGCTCGCGGCTTAGAGCACGCCCGCCTCGGCTTCGGCCCGGGCTCCGGCGGCGACGTCGCGCTCAGCCGATCGGGTCGAGAGGTAGATCGCCTTCGTCGCGCCCAGCAACGGGATCGCGAACAGGCCGCCGACGAGGCCGCCCGCGGAGACGCCGACCAGCGCGGCGACCATCGTCGCCGGGGGCGAGAGGCGCACCGCCCGCCCGATGATGAGTGGCTGCAGCACGTGGTTCTCGAGCTGCTGGTACACGAGGAAGATCGCGAGCGCGACCACGCCGACGAACGCGCCCTGCGTCACCGCGAGCAGCACGAACACCGCGCCGCCGAGGAACCCGCCGATCTGCGGGATCGGGTTCGTGATCGCGACCCATACCGCGATCAACGGTGCGAGCGGGACGTCGAGCGCGAGCGAGCCCGTGAGCATGACCACGCCGGCGAGCGCAGCGACGAGCAGTGTGCCCGCGATATAGCGGCCGATCACCTGATAGACGAGGCGACCAATCCGGTCGGCGTCGGGCCGGCGACGCGCAGGGACGAGGCGCCGGATCCCGCCGACGATGTGCTCACCGTCGAGCAGGATCGTGATCGCGAGCAGGATCGTGAAGAGCGCGGCGGCGATGCCGTCGGCGACCGCGCCCGCCGCGTTCTCGATGGGCTTCGAGTTCGCACTCAGGTGCTTGGGCGCGTCGTTCAGCCACTCCTTCACCTTCTCCGATGCCTTGGCCTCGCGCAGCCGCGGGCCGACGACGGGGAGCCGGCCGAGGTCCTCGACGGTCTGCGGGATCTGCTTGTTGAAGTCGCGGACCTCGTGGATCGTCGGCACGGTGATCAGCGCGGCGATCACCGACGCGAGGACCGCGGCGAGCACGAGGACGACCCCGGCCGCGGTGCGCCGGTGCCAGCCGGTGCGCTTCTTGAGCGCTTCGACCAACGGGTTGAGCGCGAACGCGAACAGCGATGCGAGCGCGAGCGCCGACAGCGTGCGCGGGATCGAACGGATGAACCACACCGCGACCACGAACGTTGCCACCGCGATCGCGAGCGGGATCGCCGAGCGGGGATCGAGATCGAACCCATCGGGCGGCGCCGTGTCGGTGGGGCCGCCGGACGGTGCCGCGGCCGCGCCCGAGGGTCCGAGAGGGAGGGACGACACGTCGGTATCGTACGAGCCGATGGTCGACATGGCGCGCACGCTCCGGGTGCGGCTGTCCGTTCGTTCGGCACTCGCGATCGTGTTCGGCCTCGGGCTCACGTTCTTGTTCCTCGAGATTGCTCACGACGCGCAGCGGGTGATCGCGTGGGCGCTGTCGGCGATGGCGATCGCCGCGCTGGTGTATCCCGCGATCGAGTGGCTCGCTCATTTCCGCTTCGTCCCGCGCGCCCTCGCGGTGCTGGTCACCGCACTCGTGCTCCTCGGCGCGATCGGGTTCACCGGCTACAAGATCGTGAACGACGTCACCGACGCGATGAGCAGCCTGCAACAGGCGGCGCCGCAACGGGCGGGCGAGCTGGAGAAGAACTCGGAGTTCTTCCGCGAGATCAAGCTGCAGGAGCGCGTGACGAAGCTCGTCGACGCGATCCCGAAGCGGCTCGCGGGCGGGGAGACGCCGCAGGCGATCGAGTCCGCCGCGTCGCAGGGCGTGGCCTTCGTCGCAGGCTTCATCCTCACCATCTTCTTCGTGCTGTACGGGCCACGACTCATCGAGGGCGCGCTCGGACTCATCGACGACGACGCGACCCGGCGCCGGGCCGCGTTCGTTGTCCGCGCCGGGTCGCGGCGGGCGCTCTTCTTCGCGCGCGTGAAGCTCTGGGAAGCGCTCGTCGAGGCGATCCTCGCGTTCGCGATCGCCCGGGCGGCCGGTGTCCCGGGCGCGGCCGCACTCGCGGTCTGGGTCGGGCTGTGGAGCTTCCTCCCGATCGCCGGAGTGTTGATCGGCGCGCTGCCGATCGTCGTGTTCGCGGGCGCGCACACGCTGGAGCGGGCGGTCGTGGTCGCGGCCTGCTTCCTCGTGATCCTGATCGGCGACTGGCTGGTGAACCGCTGGCTCGAACGGCGCAAGCTGTTCGTCGGATCGTTTGCGATCGTGCTCGCCGCGTTCGGCGGCCTCGAGCTCTACGGGCTGAACGGCGCGCTGCTCTTCGTGCTGGGCGCGGTGCTGACCGTCTCGATCGTCGGTGAGATCGGGCCCGAAGAGGTGGGCGAGGTGCTCGCGGCGTCGCCCGCGACGGGTGCTGCCCCGGGTTGACGCTCAGGCGCCGAGGATGACGGTGCTCGCCGACGAGAACCAGCCACCGGTGCCGTTCACGCACGCCAGCTGCGCGTTCTCGACCTGACGCCCAACGGCTTCGCCTCGCAGCTGCCGGGTGGCCTCGACGAGCAGGAACATGCCGCGCATCCCGGGATGGCAGTGCGACAGGCCGCCGCCGTCGGTGTTGGTGGGCAGCGCGCCACCGAGGCGCAGCTTGCCGTCCTCGACGAACGGGCCGCCTTCGCCCGGCCCGCAGAAGCCGAGCGCCTCGAGGCTCGCGAGCACCATGTGCGTGAAGGCGTCGTAGATCTGGCACGTGTCGATGTCGGACGGCTTCACACCCGCGCGCGCTCGAACGCGAGCCGCCCGCTCGCGTACGCGGGGGAGCGGGTGAAGTCGTCCCACTCGCTCATCGTGGTGTGGCTCGACGCCTCACCCGTGCCGAGAACCCACACCGGCTTCTGGGCGAGGTCGCGGGCGCGTTCCTCGGTGGTCAGCACGACCGCGCCGCCGCCGTCGCTGCGGATGCAGCAGTGCAGCTTGGTGAGCGGGTCGGCCATCATCCGGCTGCTGTTGACCTCGTCGATGGTGATCGGGTCGCGGTAGAAGGCTTCGGGGTTGAAGCCGGCGTTGTAGCGCGTGCTCACCGCGATCTCGGCGAGCTGTTCGACGGTGGTGCCGAACTCGATCATGTGGCGCCGAGTGGCCATCGCGTACTTCGAGATCAACGAATGACCGAATGGCACGTCGAACTGGATGGGACCGCGGCCGCCGAAGCCGAGGTTCGCCGTGCGGCGCCGGGCCTTGAGATCGGCGCGGGTCGTCGATCCGTACGCGAGCACGACCACCTCGACGTGCCCGGCGAGGATCGCGGCCGTGGCGTGCTCGACCATGAACTCCCACGTCGAGCCGCCGACACCGGTGCCGTCGATCCACGTGGGCCGGAGCCCGAGGTACTCGCAGATCTCGATGGGAGCGAGCATCCCCATGCCGCTCGAACCGAAGCCGTCGATGTCGGCTTTGGTGAGACCGGCGTCGGCGATCGCGCGGGTGGTGGCCTGGTAGTGCAGCTCGAACGGCGTCTTGACGTCGACGCGGCCGATGTCGGACAAGGCGGCGCCGACGATTGCGACTTTCTTCGTTCCCGCCATCAGCGCAGTTTCCACTCCACGCGCTTGCCCGACGAGAACATCTTCTGTCCCTCCGCGATCGATTCCTGGTTCGTTCCCATGGCCACGTACGCGTAGCCGAGCCGTACCGCTTCGCGCTGGGGCATCGAGCGGGTCGACCAGAGTGCGCGGACCGTGCCCTCGACCGCGAGCCGCGGCTGTGACGCGATCATCGCCGCGAGCTCCCGGGCCCGGGCCACGAGATCGGCGCCGGGCACGACCTCGCTCACCATGCCGACCTGGAACGCACGCTGGGCCGACATGCGCTCGTAGTTGCCGAGCAGCGAGAGGCGCATGATCTCCGTGAACGGCGTGATGCCCGCCATGTGGATCGGCTCGAACGACGCGGTCATTCCGTAGGTGACGTGCGGGTCGAAGAACGTGGCGTGCTCGGCCGCGACGATGAACTCGACCTCGCCGAGCATGTAGAACGCGCCGCCGCAGGCCATGCCGTTGACCGCGGCGATGACCGGCTTCCACAGGTCGCACGATTTCGGGCCGAGGTTGTCGCCCGGATCGTTGAACATGAACGGGGTGGTGCCGCTGCCGACGACGTCGGGATCGGTGGTGTCGTCGCCCTCGCCGCCCATCTGCTCCATGCGGTCGATGCCGGTGCAGAACGCCTTCTCGCCCGCGCCGGTGAGCACGATGCAGCGCACTTCGTCGCGCCGGCGCAGCGCGCGCCACAACGTGTGGAGCTCGCGTTGCATCAGCGAGTTGAACGCGTTGTGCACACTCGGCCGGTTCAAGGTGACGACGGCAACGCCATCGTCACCCTCGTCGTAGGTGATCGTCTCGAAGTGGGGGATGTTGTTCATGCCCGGCGCTGCTGCGCGTCGATCCCGGGGTTCTCGCTCTGGAACACGTAGCGGTTGACGATGCGGCCGATGTCGGCCGGGTCCCACTGCTTCGGGTTGCCCTCTTTGTCCTTGGCGAGGAACTGCTCGCCGATCTCCCACGGCTTGTAGTGGGCGAGGTTGTTGCCGACGAGGCGGAACACCTGACCGGTGACGTGCAGCGCCTCGTCGGAGGCGAGCCACACGACCGCGGGGGCGGAGTTGCCCGGGTTCATGTTCTCGAACTCGGTGTAGTCCTCGGGGTTCTTCACCTCGATCTTCATCGCCTGGGCGACCATCCGGGTGGCGCCGCCGGGGCCGATGCAGTTGGCCCGCACGCCGTAGCGGCTGAGCTCGAGGCTCGCGATGATCGTCATCGCGGCGACGCCGGCCTTGCCCGCGCCGTAGTTGATCTGGCTGGCCTGGCCCTGCAGGCCCGCGCTCGACACCGTGTTGATGATCGCGGCGCGGGGCTGGCGGCCTTCCTTCGACTCGTTGCGCCAGTACTGCGAGGCGTGGCTCATCGTGTTGAAGGCGCCGTACAGGTGGACCTTGACGACTGCGTCGAAGTCTTCGGGCGACATCGAGAACATCATCTTGTCCCGCAGGATCCCGGCGTTGTTCACGAGCACGTCGAGCCGGCCGAAGGCGTCGATCGCGGAGCCGATGATGTTCTTGGCGCCGTCGTAGTCGGTGACGCTGTCGTAGTTGGCGACGGCTTCACCGCCGCGGCTCTTGATGACCTCGACGACGTTGTCGGCGGCCCGCTTGTCGGAGCCCTCGCCGCTCACCGATCCACCGAGGTCGTTCACCACGACCTTGGCGCCGTGGTCGGCGAGCATGATCGCTTCGCCGCGTCCGACTCCGTTGCCCGCACCGGTGACGATCGCCACCTTGCCGTCGAGCATGCCCATTTGCGCGTTCCCCCTACTGACAAGAAAACTGACGTTGGCGTCACCGTAGCGCGGGCTTTCGGGCCCACGCCAAGGGCGAGGAGCAAGCGGGTACGTCCCGACGGGCTCGACGGTGTGCCCGCCGTGACCGAGCGTTGCAACCTCATTGCCCGACTCAAGAAGAACGAAGGGACACACGCGTGGGACGTCTGCAGGACAAGGTCGCGATCATCACCGGCGCGGGGCAGGGCATCGGCCTCGCGTACGCGCAGCGGTTCCTCGACGAGGGCGCCAAGGTCGTCGTCGCCGAGATCAACGAGGAACGAGCCGCCGCGGGCATGAAGACGCTCGAGGGCAAGGGCGACGTGCGGCTCGTGCCGACCGACATCTCCGACGAGGCGTCCGCGCAGGCATGTGTCGACTCGACGGTCGAAGCGTTCGGCACCGTCGACATCCTGCTCAACAATGCCGCGCTCTACTACGACATCGACAACTTCGATCCGAGCTTCGACTACCTGAAGAAGGTCTTCTCGGTGAACCAGTTCGGCGCGTGGCTGATGACGCGCGCCGCCGCGCCGGTGATGGCGAAGCAGCACTACGGGCGGGTGATCAACGTGTCGTCGGGCGCCGCGTACGCGTACTCGTTCCCGGCGTTCGGCGACGAGTTCACCGGTCTCGGCAACTTCAGCTACTCCATCACCAAGTGGGGCATCGTCGGCCTCACGAAGTTCATGGCCGCGCAGCTCGGCAACTGGAACATCACCGTGAACTGCATCGCGCCCGGCGTCACCATGACCGAGGCGACGAAGAAGATCGTCCCCGACTTCTTCATCGAGGGCATGACCGCGCAGACCGCGATGAAGTCGACCCTCGAGCCCGAGGACCTCGCCGGAACGGCCGTGTTCTTCGCGAGCGACGACGCCAAGTTCGTCACCGGCCAGACCCTCGTGGTCGACGGCGGCCTGGCAATGCCTGCGTAGGCAAGTCCGGGGCGGCCGCCCACGCGGCCTTCAATGTCCCCTGCGGGTATTCACGGTCTCGAGCTGATCGGGACTGATGAGCTCGGCGACCTTCATTGCGCGAGCACTCCGATGTCCCTCTGTCCCATTGGGAGCAGGTGATGGACGCCCAACACCTCCAGCCTCAAGGTCGGCAGCGCTTCGGATTCGCCGCCGCCGACTCCTGCGAGGTGGACGTGGCTCATCTTCATCACCACGAAGATGTACACGGTCTCGCCGGGGTGTACGGAGACGCGTTGCGTGGGAGCGGCGCGCATCCACATACCGCCGACATGCTCATCGCGTGTCGCCCGGAGCTCGACGACGGTGAACGGGCCGGATGGACTCGGCACCGAGACGCCGGCGACCGTGACCGTCGCGCGTCCGGAATTGTGGACACTGCCGCCGACGACCACCTGCGCTCCCTCCTTGTATTGCCAGTAAAGGCCGTTGCTCGGTAACAGGGAGTCGATGGACGGCGTCGACGAATACGCGAAGTAGGCGTCCGAGCGCAACGGTTGGTAGTGGAGGACCTCGATGATCATCGTGCCCGTGATGAGCACGAGTACGAGCGCGCCTGCGATCAGCCCTCGGGTTCGCCACGACAACGCGCGCGCGTAGGCGAACGGTCGAGCCGGAACCGCCGGAAGGCCCGCGGCCTCCCGAGCGAGACGTGCGTATTCCGACGGGTCACCGAGCACGTCCGCGACGGGTGCCGCGGGCGGAAGTCCCTCGAGGCTCGCACTCAGCTCGGCGAGGATCTCCTCGCGAAACTGTTTCGGCGTGTCGCGCAGGCCCCGACGCACCGTGTCGAGGTACGCGACCTGGGCCCGAGTCAATCGCTCGGCGACCGTCACCGCTTGCGCCTCCAGCTCGTGTCGACGAGATGGTCGACGGCCTTGGTGATCTCGGTCCACGACGAGATCATCTGCTCGAGCGCGTCACGTCCGGCTGCCGTCAGGTCGTAGTAGCGGCGCGCGGGGCCTTGTTTCGACGGGACCAGGCGCGAGCGAATCAGCTGTTGCGACTCGAGCCGGCGCAGGGTGCCATAGACGGACGGTTCGGCAACACGATCCAGTCCCGCGTCGCGGATTCGTTGCACGAGCTCGTAGCCGTACGACTCGCTCCGGCGAATCGCAGCGAGCAGCGCGATGTCGAGCGCGCCCTTGAGCAGTTGCTCCTCGTGCACGGTACTGTTTATAACAGAGTACCGCCGGCTCGGAAAGGTTCTACGGGCGGCAGACGATCTCGCCGTGCAGCACGGCGAACCAGGCGTCGGGGTTCGCGGCCCACGTGTGCCACGCCGCAGCCATGGTTTCGAGGTCGGCCCGGGTCGCGAAACCTTCGCGCTCGGCCTGTTCGGCGATCGCGGAGGTGGTCATGCGGTCGGCCCAGAGGCCGCCCCACCAGGAGCGTTCCTCCGGCGTCGCGTAGCACCACACCGACGCGCCCGGCGCGACCTCGGAGAAGCCGGCTTGGTGCGCCCAGGCGAGGAGCCGCCGGCCGGCGTCGGGCTCACCGCGGTTGGCGCGCGCGATCCGGCAGTACAGGTCGAGCCACGCGCCGAGCGCAGCATCGGTCGGAAACCATGTGAACGCGGTGTAGTCACCGTCGCGCGCGGCGACCACGCCGTCGGGCCGGCAGACGCGACGCATCTCCCGGAGCGCGCCGACGGGATCGGGGACGTGTTGGAGCACCTGGTGCGCGTGCACGACGTCGAACGACGCATCGGCGAAGTCGAGGCCGTAGACGTCGCCTGTCGTGAACTCGACGTTGTCGACGCCGCCGGCGTCGTTTCGTGCCTGTTCGATCACGGCGGCCGACGGGTCGATCCCGATGACGCTGTCCGGGTGCGACGCGGCGGCCGATGTCGAGTGTGATCGTCCCCGGTCCACAGCCCACGTCGAGCACGCTCGCACCGGGAACGAAGTGCGACGCGACGTACGCGGCCGAGTTCTCGACCGTGCGCCACCGATGTGATCGCAACACGCTCTCGTGATGGCCGTGCGTGTACGTCATGACGGAATGATGGCATGCCGTGTCGTGAGGCCGCGCCCGAATTCGGCGGCGCGATCAGGGTGGGGGCGTCGACTGTCGCCGGGCTCGTACGATCGTGTCGTGACGATGACGTGTCCCGACTGCGGTCGCCCCTTCGGTCCGAACCGCCGGCGAGTACAGACCGTCACCGGGCGGACCGTGTGCGACGAGTGCCGCGACGACGTGCTCGCGGCCGCGGCCGGGGTCCTCGCGCATCCCGCAACGCCGATCGAAGGCGCAATCGAGACCCAGGGCTGGTTCCGGCGCATCCGCGCCTTCCGCCGCGCCCGTTCCTGAGCTCGCGCGTGTCACCCGGTCTCGACGAAGGCCACGATCTCGTCGATCGACGGCGTGTAGCCGTTCGTGGTGTCCACGTCGATCGTCGGAGCGTCGATCGCGACTCGACGGAACCCGGTGAAGTATCCGTCGTCTCGTCGGAGTGACGCGAGCAGGGCCCGGTCGGCGTGGGCGCGTCCCGTCGCCACGTGCTCGGCGATGCGCTGGGTCGCGGCCGCGGGCTCGGTATGGCATTGCACGATGCGGAGCTCGGCGAGCACGGCGAGCGGAGTGAGATTCGGCGTCCACACGTGATCCTGGAACGCGGCCTCGGCCACGAGAGTGACGCCGCGTTCGACGAGGAGTCGAATCACGTCGAAGAAGGTGGCCAAGGTCCGGAGCGCCAGCTCGTCAGATGGCTCCGGTACGTAGTCCTTCGCGGCGCGGGCCATTCCTTCTTTGATCTCGTCGCGACAGATCGCCGGGCACGACAGCGATGCCGCGAGCCGATGCGCAATGGTGGTCTTCCCGGAACCGGCCGGACCGCTCACGACCACCAGAGTGGGAACGCTCGATGTCACTGCCCGCATACTGCCGGATCGGCGGCCGTCACGTGCGGAGTTCGACGTTCATTGACCCTTCAGTACCCGTGGGGGACATTGGATGGTCAACGAATATCGATTCGCCCGTCAAAGCGGTCTTACACTCCGCGCATGACGATCGACGGCTACGTCGCGACGGAGTTCGAGCCGGTCATCGACGCGTTCGCGCAGAACTTCGACGATCGCGGCGAAGTCGGCGCCGCGGTGTGCGTGTATCTCGAGGGCGAGCCGGTCGTCGACCTGTGGGGCGGGCTCGCCGACCCGGCGAACGGTGTCCGGTGGCAAGAGGACACGCTCGTGCTCGTGTACTCGGCGACCAAGGGCGTCACCGCAACCTGCGCCAACCTGCTGATTCAGCGCGGTCAACTCGACCCGGAGGCGACGGTCGCGTCGTTGTGGCCGGAGTTCGCCGCGAACGGGAAGAGCGGCATCACCGTCGGCCAGACGATGTCGCACCAAGCGGGTCTGCCCATCGTCGAGGGCGACTTCACGCTCGAGGAGGCGCTCGCCTGGCAGCCGATGGTCGATGCCCTGGCACGCCAGAAACCGATCTGGGAACCCGGCACCAAGCACGGCTACCACATGCGCACCTACGGCTGGCTCGTGGGGGAGATCATCCGGCGCGCGGACCCGCAGCACCGCACACCCGGCACGTTCTGGCGCGAGGAGATCGGCGACCCGCTCGGCATCGACTTCTGGATCGGCCTGCCCGAGGAACTCGAAGCCCGTGTCGCGCAGCTCGTTCCGCCGAAGACCGATCTGCGCGAGGCGCTGGCACCTTTCGGTGACGATCTGCTCCTCGCCCGCGTGTTCTCCAACCCCGGCGGGCACTTCAACTACGACCAGATGTGGAACACGCGCGCGCTGCACGCGGCCGAGCTGCCGTCGTCGAACGGCATCGGCACGGCCCGCGGGCTGGCACGCCTGTACGCGTCGTGCATCGGCGACGTCGACGGCCGGCGCACGCTGACCGCGGAGACCGTGGGCCGGGCGACGCTCGAACGGGCCTGTGGCAAGGACGAGGTCCTGATGATCGAGAGCTGCTTCGGTCTCGGCTACATGCTCGGTCGAACGTTTGGGGCCGCCAACCCGCCGAACGCGTTCGGGCACGCGGGCGCGGGCGGTTCGCTCGCGTTCGCCGATCCCGGCACCGGGATCTCGTTCGCCTACGTCATGAACGATCTGCGCTTCGATACGGTCGAAGGCGACCCTCGCAGCGAAGAGCTCGTGCGCGCCGTCTACCGGGTACTGGAACCGGGGATCTGATCGAACGGGACCGAGCGATCGACGCGCGGTTCCTCGGGCAGGCCCAGCACGCGCTCACCGACGATGTTGCGCTGGATCTCGTCGGTGCCGCCGCGAATCGAGATCGACGGCGCGGTCAGGAACAACGTCTGCCACTCGCCGTGCGGGTCGATCGTCGCGTCGGCGCCGAGGATGCGCGCCGCCAGCGCCGTGTACGCCTTGAACAGCGCGGCGCCGCGCGCCTTCATGCCCGAGCCCTCCGGACCGGGCCGGCCGGCTAACGCGGTGTCGCGCGCCCGCCGCGCCGTGTAGCCCATGACGCGCGACTCGATCACCAGGCGCGCCAGCGCGTCGCGCAGCAGGGGATCGGACGCGCGTCCCTTCGCTCGGGCGAGGTCGATCAGTCGGTTGACGTCGAGGAGGCCGCTCGTTCCCCCCGCCGTCGACGCGCCGCGTTCGTACGACAGGCACGTGAGCGCCACCCGCCAACCGTCGCCCACGTCGCCGATGCGATCCGCATCGGCGACGACCGCGTCGTCGAGGAAGACCTCGGTGAAGTGCGCGTCGCCGTTCATTTGCCGAAGCGGCCGCACGTCGACGCCCGCGCCCCGCAGGTCGAGCCCGAACGCGGTGATCCCGCGGTGCTTCGGCACGGTCGGGTCGTGGCGCGCGAGCAGCAGCCCCCACTCCGCGTACGAGCCCCGGCTCGTCCACACCTTCTGCCCGTTGACGGTCCACTGCTCGCCGTCTCGGGTCGACCGCGTCGCGAGCCCGGCCAGGTCGGAACCCGCGCCGGGCTCGGAGAAGAGCTGGCACCAGATCTCCTCGCCGGTCGCGATCTTCGGCAGCCAGCGCGCGCACTGATCGGCGCGTCCGTGCGCGATCAGCGTCGGGCCGACGAGCTCCAGCCCGACGAGGTACGGGTACAGGTCGGGCACCGCGAACGCCGCGAGCTCCGCGCGGACCACGCCGACCTGGTCCGGTGTCGCGTCGAGCCCGCCGTACTCGCGCGGCCACGACGGCACGGCGAGACCGGAGCCGGCGAGCGCCTGCAGGTAGCGGCGGCCGGTCTCGAGGTCGTCGGAGCCCGAGCCCAGGATCGTCGTGAACTCGCCCGCGACGCGGGCCGCGAGCCGCGTGGTGAGCTCGGCGCGCACCCACTCCCGGAACTCATCCATGGCGCAATTCCTCACGCAGCGGCGACTTCTGTACCTTCCCGCTCGCGGTGCGGGGGAGCACCTTGCGGATCTCCAGCCGCTCGGGCAGCTTGAACCGGGCGAGGCCACGCTCGGTCAGATGAGCACGCAGCGATTCCAGCACCGGCACCGATCCCGGGCTCGGGATCACGAAGGCGCACACCTTCTCGCCCATGACGGGGTCGGGCAGCGCGACGCATGCCGCCTCGGTGATCGTCGGATGCGTGACGAGCGCGGCCTCGACCTCCTGGGCCGAGATGTTCTCGCCGCCGCGGATGATGATGTCCTTCAGGCGGTCGACGATCGTGAGGTACTCGCCGTCGTACACCGCGAGGTCGCCGGTGCGGAACCAGCCGCCGCCGGTGAACGCCTCCGCGTCGAGGGTGGGGTCGAGATAACCGACGAACATCTCGGGGCCGCGGGCGAGCAGCTCGCCCGGCGCACCGGGCTCGACGTCGGTGAGCGTTGTCGGGTCGACGATGCGCAACTCGGCCGCGCCGATCAGCGGTCCGTCGGTCGTGGCGTCGCGTTCGGGGTCGTCGCCGGCCCGACCGGTGGTCAGCGTCGGGTACTCCGTCGAGCCGTACGTGCGCTTGCACCAGCAGCCGAACTCGCGCCGCGCCTTCACGGACCATCGTGGGCGCCACCCCCGCGCCGCCGAGCGAGAACATACGCAGCGAGCCGCGGTCGGTGCTCGCGAACGACGGGTGGTCGATCATCGTGCGCATGAACACCGGCGTCGAGATCATCACCGCGATCGCCTCGCGCTCGACGAGGTCGAGGGCGCGGCCCGGCTCCCACGTGTCCATCAGCACGGTGGTGATCGCGCTCGTCGCCGGGAGCAGGACGCCGTACGTCAGCCCGGCGACGTGCGTCACGGGCATCGGGAGGAGCAGCGACTCGCCCGGTGTCGTCGCGTGCGCGGCCGCGATCGTGTCGGCCTCGACCCGCAGCGACTGGTGCGTATGGACGACGCCCTTGGGATCGGAGGTGGTGCCCGACGTCCAGAGGATCAACGCGGTCGTGTCGGCGTCGACCGACGGTCGGAGCGGAGGATCGGCTGCTTCCGGCTCCGCCTCCGGTCCGCGGATCACGAGCACGTCGCCGTCGAAACCGGTGGCGCGCACCATGGCCGTGTAATCGGTGCCCCGGAACTCGTGGGGCACGGCGATGTGCCGCGCGTTCGTCTGCTCGAGGATGAAGCCCACCTCGTGTGCGCGCAGCGTCGGCGTGATCGGGCTCGCGATCGCGCCGCACCGCCAGACCCCCCAGCAGAACGCGACCGCCTCCCACCAGTTCGGCAGTTGCCAGCACACGACCGCGCCGGGACGGACGCCGCGCGACCACAACGCGGCCGCGTACCCGTCGGCCTGCTCGCGGAGTTCGCCGATCGTGACGCGCCGGTCGCCGTCGACCAGCGCGAGGTGCGACGGATCAGCTGCCGCGAGCCGGTCGAGCAGCGTCTCGTCGGTCCAGACACCTCGGGCGCGCCAGCGCGCCCTCACGTCGGCGGGCGCGGGATGCGCGTGTGTCACCGCAATCGACTCATTGGGCGCCGTACACGGGCGCGGGAGCCGGCGCCTGCGCGAGCAGCTTCTGCACTGCTTCGCCGACCTCGGCCGGCTCCCACCGAGCGCCCTTGTCGAGGCTCGGGCCGTGCTGCCATCCGTCGGCGACCGAGATCATCCCGCCTTCGACCTCGAAGACGCGGCCGGTGACGCCGGCCGACTCGGTGCTGCCGAGCCAGACGACGAGGGGAGAGATGTTGGCCGGGTCGTTCACGTCGAAGCCCGCGTCGGGGACCTGCATCCGGTCGGCGAACACCGCTTCGGTCATCCGCGTGCCGCGCCGCGGGCGCGATCGCGTTCGCGGTGACCCCGTAGCGGCCCATCTCGGCCGACTCGACCAGGGTGAGCGCGGCGATCCCGCCCTTGGCCGCGGAGTACGCACCCTGCCCGACACTGCCCATCAGGCCCGCGCCCGACGACGTGTTGACGATGCGGGCGTCGACCGGCTCGCCCGCCTTGCTGCGCGTCCGCCAGAGCTCCGACGCGTGACGGGTGACCGCGAAGTGGCCCTTCAGGTGCACGCGGATCACCGCGTCCCACTCCTCCTCGCCCGTCGTGAAGAGCATGCGGTCGCGCACGAAGCCGGCATTGTTGACGAGCACGTCGAGGCCACCGAAAGTGTCGACTGCGGTCTGCACCAGGCGCTGCGCGCCCGCCCAGTCGGCGATGTCGTCGGTGTTGGCGACCGCCTCGCCGCCGAGTGCGTGGATCTCGTCGACGACGTCCTGCGCGGGACCGGTGCTGCCTCCGGTGCCGTCGCGTGCGACCCCGAGGTCGTTGACGACGACGCGCGCGCCCTCGCGTGCGAACCCGAGCGCGTGTTCGCGGCCGATGCCGCGCCCCGCGCCGGTGACGATGACGATGCGGCCCTCGCAGATCCCGGTCACGGGGCGCAACCCTACCGGCGCGCGATTCCCGGCCACGATGCCGGACCGGTCTCCCGACCGCCGGCTCGTTCAGGCGACGTTGTCGGTCGCCGGGGCGTCGACCCACGGAGCCGGACGACCGAAGAAATAGCCCTGGGCGAAGTCGCAGTCGAGCCGTTCGAGGCGACGTGCCTGTTGCTCGGTCTCGACCCCTTCTGCGACGACCTCGAGCTCGAGCCCGTGCCCGAGGTTGATGATGCCGCTGACGAGGGCTTCCGATTCGGGGCGTTCCCCGAGCCCCGAGACGAAGCTGCGGTCGATCTTGAGCTGGTCGATCGGGAGCGTGCTCAGGTTCGAGAGGCTGGAGTAGCCGGTGCCGAAGTCGTCGAGCGCGATCCGGATGCCGACCTCGTCGAGCGCGGCGAGCGTCGCGGCGGTGTTGTCGGGGTCGTCGATGAGGAGGCTCTCGGTGATCTCGAGCGTGAGTGAGCCGCGCGGCAGGTCGGCGACGAGCTGCGTGAGGCGGGGCACGAAATCGGTCTCCGACAGCTGGCGGGCCGAGACGTTCACCGCGACCGCGAGGTCGGGGCTGCGGAGCAGTCGCCGGCGCGCGTGGTCGAGCACGCGCCAACCGAGCGGCACGATGAGACCGGTGTCCTCGGCGAGGGGGATGAAGTCGCCGGGCGGCACCAGACCGAGCTCGGGATGGTTCCACCGCACGAGCGCTTCGACTGCAACCGGCCGGCGGGACCGGATGTCGACGATCGGCTGGTAGTAGACGACGAGCTCGTCGCGTTCGAGCGCGCGGTGCAGGCCGGTCACCCGGGCGAGTCGGTTCGTGGCCGCGGGCGCCTCCTTGCCGGTCCGGTACTCGACGCTGCGGCGGCCGCGCTGCTTGGCGCGGTACATGGCGTCGTCGGCCTCGCGCAGCAAATCCGCCGCGTCGGCCTCGTCGCGCGCGACGGACACGCCGATGCTGGCGCTGACGAACAGCGTCTCGGCGTCGACCTCGAACGGGTCCTCGAGGATCGCGGCGACCCGTTGGACCGCGGCGTGCACCTCCAGGTCGTCCTTGATGTCCTCGACCACCACGACGAACTCGTCGCCGCCGAGGCGCGCGATGGTGTCGGACCCGCGCAGGCCCACGATCATGCGGTGCGCGATCTGGGAGAGGAGCCGGTCGCCGGCCTCGTGCCCGAGGCTGTCGTTCACGAACTTGAACCGGTCGAGGTCGAGGAAGAGCACGGCGACCGCGGTGTTGTCGCGCCTCGAGCGCTGCAAGGCATGCGTGAGACGGTCGTTGAGCAGCGCCCGGTTCGGCAGGCCGGTGAGCTCGTCGTGGTACGCGCGGTACTCGAGGTCCTCGCGGGCGCGCGCCTGTTCGATCGCGACGGCTGCGAGCGACACCACCCGCTCCATCAGCGACCGGCTGCGGTCGCGGTCGGCCTCCGGCGCGTCGAAGAGGAGCGTGAGCGTCCCGGCCACCGCATCGCGGTTCGGGAGCTCGATCGGCAACGACCAGCTGATCCGGGTGCCGGTCTCGGTGACCGCGACCGGGACGGGTGTCCCCGGCTCGAGCGCGGCGTAGTCGATGAGCACCTCGTCGCGCGCTTTGGCCGCTCGTCCGGACGACAGGGGCGCGTCGACCGCGATGCTCTCGACCTTCTGGTAGATCCGGTCCGGGAAGCCGGGCGCGGCCGCGAGCCGGAGGTCGTCTCCCTCGAGCAGCCGGATCAGGCAGTACCGCGCGCCCGAGTACTGGGCGGTGAGCGTCGCGACCTTGTCGAGCACGGTCTCGAGCCGCTCACCCCACGCGATCATCTCCAGGATGCGCGACTCCTCGGCGAGGAGATCGTCGAGCGCCTTGCGCTCGGTGACGTCGCGCACGTTCAGGATGATCCCGGCGATCGTCGGGTCGTGGAGACGGTTGGAGATCGAGGTGTCCTGCCAGCGCCAGCGTCCGTCGGCGCGCTGCACGCGAACCAGTGCCCGCGTCGTCTCCGACGGATTGTCCATCATGCGTGCCCACGCGGCGCCGATCGCCGGTCTGTCGTCGTCCTTCACGAACTGGCGCACGTCGTTGCCCACGAGGGTGGACGCGCTGAGGCCGGTCAGCCGTTCGTACGACGGGCTGACGTACTGGCAGCGCGCGTCCGCGTCGAGGACGATGATGCCGTCGGCCGCGTGTTGGACGAGCGTGCGAAAGCGGGCTTCGGCGGCGGCGACGCTCGCGGCGGCTGCGCGGCGCTCGGTGATGTCGTGCACGTTGACGACGATGCCTTCGATGACCGGGTCGTCGAGATGATTCGTCATCGAGATCTGGCACCAGCGCAGCGACCCGTCGCGGTGGTGCACACGGATGTCCTCGCGCACGGCATTCGGTGCACCGTCGTCGCCGCGGCTGAGGGCGCGCACTCGTTCCACGTCGTCGGCATCCACGATGACATTGCCGTCGCGCCGGCCGACGAGCTCGTCGACCGAGTACCCGGTCAGCTCTTCGATCGCCTCCGTCGCGAACACGATGGTGCCGGCCCGGTCGAGTACGACGACGGCGTCGGCCGCGTTGAGGAGCAGCCGGCGGAAACGATCCTCGCTGTGCGCGAGCGCCTCGGTCGCGACCTCGCGCTCGTGCGCGCTCAGCCACACGACGCGGTTCACGAACACGATCCCGGCGCCCATCAGCACCGCGATGCCGTGACTCCGGCCCGTGCTCAGCACGCTCGGCGACCAGCCGAGGGCCACGGTCGCCTCCGCGCCGGCGAGGCACACGATGCTCCAGATCGTCGCCGCGAACACCGCGGGCGAGCCCTCGGACGCGACGGCCTGCGCCGCGCAGAACACGAACCCGACCGCCAGGACCGGACCCCATCCCGTCTCGTAGATGACGAACGTGACGCCGACCACCTGCACGCCGACCCGGACCCAGAGGGGCAGGCGCCGCGCCCGCGTCCAGTCCGTGACGAGCAAGGTCGCCGCGAGGCAGATCACGGTCGTCCCGACGAGCACCCCGACCGGCACGGGCGCGAGGATCCCCATGGCGCGCAGACCGAGCAGGGCCGCGAGCGCGACGCTGCTCATCGCGAAGGCTTCGGCCAACGCCCGGACAGGTGAACGTTCCACTCACTGTTCTGTCGGATCGATGTGGGTGGAAGCTGATAGCCGCCTCGCGGTGATCGCCCGATTTGGGCGGGACCGGGGCGATGGTGAGACGGAATTCACGCCGACCGGCGGACCGCATGCCGTCGACGACGCCATGCCGTTGACGACGCCGCGCGTCGTCGGATCTGCTCGTCGGTCTCGCTAACGGGCGAGCACGGCGGCGACGACGAGCAGGGCGACGACAACGAGTGCACCGAACGTCAGATGCTTGAAAAACCGATTCGACTGCGCGTCGATCGGCGCGTCGTCGCCTCCGTCGTTCATCCAGACGGCCTGCCAGAACCATCCCGTGCGCGGTTCTCGGGGGATGCCGAGTTGTCCGGGTCGCCAGATCACGCCCGTACGGCGCTTGTACGGCTTGCCCATGAGCGGCGAGCGTACTCCTGTGATTCGACGCCGGCTCCGCCTCGCGACAGCAGGGTCCGGTGGTGGTCTCGCGTCTAGGTTGATCGTTGTTTCGTGTTGGTTCGTGTTGTCGTGCGTCGTCGTGTCGGCGGCGGCGACGGGTGGGATTGATCGAGATGTGGGAGCGATGAGTTGAAGTTCGGCGTCACGATGTTCATGACCGACCAGACGATCGGGCCGGTCGATCTGGCCCGGGAGGTCGAGGCCCGGGGGCTCCATTCGCTGTACATCCCGGAGCACACCCACATCCCGACCAGCCGCCGGACCCCGCCGCCCACCGGCGATGCCGAGCTACGCGAGGAGTACAAGCGGACGCTCGACCCGTTCGTCGCCCTGGCCATGGCCGCCGCGGTTACGGAGCGCCTCGTGGTCGGGACGGGCATCTGCCTCGTTGCCCAGCGCGACCCGATCGTCACGGCCAAGGCGGTCGCCACCCTCGACCACGAGTCGGGGGGCCGCTTCGTGCTCGGCACCGGCTTCGGGTGGAACGCCGACGAGATCGAGGACCACGGTGTCGACATGAAGCGCCGCCGCGACATCGCGCGGGAGCACGTCCTCGCGATGAAGGCCCTGTGGACCGACGACATCGCGTCGTTCGACGGCGAGTTCGTCCACCTGCCGTCGTCGTGGTCGTGGCCCAAGCCCGCGCCGGGGAACCCGCCGATCCTCATCGGCGGCGCACCGGGACCGAAGCTGTTCGCGCACGTGGCCGAGTACGCCGACGGCTGGATCCCGATCGGCGGCGCGGGTGTACGCGCCGCGCTGGCCGACCTCGCGCGCGCGTGCGAGGCGCGCGGGCGCGATCCGCAGTCGTTGCGCATCGTGCCGTTCGGCACCGTGCCCGACGCGGGCAAGCTCGAGTACTACGCGTCGATCGGGATCGACGAGGTCGTCCTCCGGTTACCGGGTGGCCCACGCGACGAGATCCTCCCGCGGCTCGACCGGCTCGCGGAGATCGGGGCGTGAGCGCGCCCGTCCTGGTCGGGCTCGACGTCGCCGGTGACGCCGACGCGTGGCGCGCGGCGGGGTTCACCGTCGACGCCGACGGCGGGTGCCGGCTCGGGCACGTCCGCATGCAGACCGGGGTGGGGGAGTCGGGCATCAGCGCGTGGGAGCTCGGCGACGCCACGACGGTCGAACCGGCCGAGCACCCGAACGGCTCGTACGTCCTCGACCATCTCGTCGTGTTCACCGACGACCCGGATCGCACGACCCACGCGTACGCCGAGCTCGGATTGGAGGTGCGGCGCGTCCGCGACCTCGGCAACGGCCGCACGCAGACGTTCTTCCGGGCGGGCGAGGTCATCATCGAGCTCGTCGGTCCCGTCGACGAACCCGGTGAGCGCTGCTTCGGCCTGTCGCCGGCCGTCACCGACCTCGACGCGTGCGCGGGCCTGCTCGGCGACCGCCTCGGCGCGGTCAAGGACGCGACCCAGCCCGGCCGCCGGATCGCGACGCTCCGGCACGAGGCGTGCGGGCTCACGATCCCGATCGCGTTCATGTCGCCCGACCACCGGTGACGATCGAACCCGTCCCCGACGACTGGGAGCGCGCCCTGGCGATCGTCGCGCATCCCGACGACATGGAGTACGGCGCGGCCGCCGCGGTCGCGCACTGGACCGCGGCCGGCAAGCACGTCACGTACCTGCTCGTCACGCGAGGCGAGACCGGCATCGACGACCTCGAACCGGGCGAGTGCGCGCGGGTGCGTGAAGCCGAGGAGCGGGCGAGCGCGGCGCTCGTCGGTGTCGACGACGTCGAGTTCCTCGACCATCCGGACGGCCTGGTCGAGTACGGCGTGCCCTTGCGGCGCGACCTCGCGCTCGCGATCCGCCGCGCACCGGCCGGACGTGGTCGTCACGCTGAACCACCACGAGACATGGGGCGGCGCCAACTTCAACATGGCCGATCACCGGCACGTGGGGCTCGCCGTGCTCGACGCGGTGCGCGACGCGGCGAACCCGTGGCTGTTCCGCGATCCGCCCGGGCCGGAACGGTGGTCCGGTGTGCGGTGCGTGCTCGTCGCGGGCGCGGACGCCACGCACTTCGTCGACGTGTCCGACGAGCTCGAGCGCGGCATCGCGTCGCTCGAGGCTGCACGCGCGCTACCTCGCGCACGTCCGCACCGATGCCCGCGAGTTCCTGACGTCGATCGCCGAGCAGGGCGGCCGCGCCGCGGGCGTGCGGTACGCGACGCTGTTCGCCCTGGTGCCGGCCTGACCGGCGCACCGATCGCCCACTCGGCCGGGCACGCGCGCGAGGATGCCCGGATGCCCACCGGACTCGTGCACTTCGACCCCGCCTCGTTCCCGCCCGAGGCGATGCCCTGCCTGCGCTGCGGGGCCGAGACGATGTTGCGCTTCGCGGGCCCGTGCCCGGCATGCGCCCAGGAGCTGCGCGGCGAAATTCCGCAACGAGGCCCGCGCGGTCGAGGGCGGCGAGTACGTGCCGAAGATGAACGTCACGCCCGAACGCGGTCGCGCTGAAGGACGACTGAACTCGGCGGTAGCGTGGCGCCGTGTCGGCGGTCGCGCGGGTCAACCCGGATCTCTATGCCGTGCTCGGCGTCGACGCGTCCGCCGGCGGCGACGACATCGCCCGCGCGTTCCGGAACCGGGCCAAAGCGCTGCATCCCGACACGAGCGACGACCCTGACGCGTCGGCCAAGTTCAACGAGCTCGTCGCCGCGTACGGCGTGCTGTCGAACCACCGGACCCGACGGGAATACGACGCGCGGCGCGGTGTGTCCGGCCCGGGTTCCGCAGCCGCGTACCGCATCTCCCCGACGGGCCCGGCGAACGCAACACCCGCGCCGGCGCCCAAGGGCTGGAGCCGGCGGAAGGCGTGGACGGCGCTCGTCGGAGGGGCGCTGGTGACGCTGCTCGGGATCGGCGCCGGCGTCCTCACCTGGCAGCTGCACCGCGGCGATGCCGAGCGGCGGGCCGAGTTCCGTCCCGTGACCGCGATCAGGGTCGGCGACGGCGACATCACGTTCACCGCGGCCGACGGTCGCACGGTGCGCACACGCGAGCCGCAGCAGCACGGCGAAGCGACCGACCTCGGGCCGACCGTCGGGGTCCGCTACGACCCGGCCGACCCGGCCCACGTGATCGTCGACGCGAACACGGTCGGGCGCGACATCACGCTCGCGATCGTGTCGCTCAAGCTCTTGATCGGCGGCCCGGTGTTCGTCGTGCTCGGCCTCCGGCGCCTCCGGCGCCTCCGGCGGTTGCGCAGGAGTGTGTCGCCCGCGAACTAGAGCCGCTCGATGATGGTGACGTTGGCCTGGCCGCCGCCCTCGCACATCGTCTGGAGCCCGTAGCGCCCGTTCGTGCGCTCCAGCTCGTAGAGCAGTGTGGTCATGAGACGCGCGCCCGTGGCCCCCAGCGGGTGGCCGAGCGCGATCGCGCCGCCGTTGACGTTCACCTTGGCGAGGTCGGCGTTCGTCTCCTTCTGCCACGCGATGACCACCGACGCGAACGCCTCGTTGATCTCGACGAGGTCGATGTCGTCGAGGCTCATGCCCGTCTTCGCGAGCGCGTGCGCGGTCGCGGGGATCGGCGCGGTGAGCATCCACATCGGATCGGCGCCGCGCACCGAGAGATGGTGGATGCGGGCGCGCGGCGTGAGACCGTGCGTGCGAACGGCGTTGCCGTTGGCGATTAGCAGCGCGGCCGACGCGTCGGAGAGCTGCGACGCCATCGCCGCGGTGAGGCGACCGCCCTCGACGAGCGTGGGCAGCGAGCGGATCTTGTCGAGGTTCGGCTCGCGTGGGCCTTCGTCGTGGACCGCGTCGCCGAGCGGCACGATCTCCCTGTCGAAGCGGCCCTCGGCCCGGGCTCGGATCGCGCGTTCGTGGGACTCGACCGCGTACGCCTCCATGTCGTCGCGGGAGACGTCCCACTTCTCGGCGATCATCTCCGCGCTGCGGAACTGCGACACCTCCTGGGTGCCGTAGCGCGCCTCCCAGCCCGGTGATCCGGAGAAGGGGTCGGCGAAGCCGTACTGCTCGCCCGCGAGCATTGCCGCGCTGATCGGGATCGCGCTCATGTTCTGCACGCCGCCCGCGACGACGAGGTCGGCGGTACCCGACAGCACGGCCTGGGCCGCGAAGTGCACCGCCTGTTGCGACGACCCGCACTGGCGGTCGACCGTGGTGCCGGGCACCTCGTCGGGCATGCCCGCGACCAGCCAGCAGGTGCGGGCGATGTCGCCGGCCTGGGGCCCGATGGTGTCGACGCATCCGAAGACGACGTCGTCGACCGCGGCGGGGTCGACGTCGACCCGATCGAACAACGCGGCGATGGAGTGGGCGCCGAGATCGGCCGGGTGCACCCGCGACAGCCCGCCGTTGCGCTTGCCGACCGGCGTGCGCACGGCGTCGACGATGTAGGCCTCGGTCATGCGGTCGTTCATAGGGACCGCATGCTAAAGGATCGTCGCGCCGACCCTGGTCCGGTGGAAGCGACCGTCGCCCATCGAACGGGCCAGCACCCACGCCCGCTTCATGTAGAGGTGCAGGTCGTACTCGGTCGTGTAGCCGATCGCGCCGTGACACTGGAGCGCCGCCTTCGCGGTGGTGAGTGCGGCCTCGTCGGCCTTGCTCTTCGCCATGCTCACGTGGGCCGGGTCGAGCGTCGCCGCGGCCCGGTACACGAGGGGGCGGGCGAACTCGAGCGCGATCCGTGCGTTGGCGAGATGGTGTTTCACCGCCTGGAACGATCCGATCGGCACGCCGAACTGTCGTCGCTCCTTCGCGTACTCGGCGGTGAGATCGAGCATGCGCTGCGCGAGCCCGCACTGCTGCGCGGCGGTGCCGATCGCGCCCCGGTCGAACGCGGCCGCGAGCGCGTCGGGAGACTGGGCCTGTCCCGTGCCCCGCACCTCGAACAGACGGCGCGCGCCGTCGACCGACGGGTGCGGGATCAGTTCCATCGCGCCGCGCTCGAACCGTCCCGCAGAGGTCATCACGACGTCGGCGGTGTCGGCCCACGCCACGAACGGGCTCCCGGTGGCCACCGTGAGGTCGGCCCGGCCGAGCAGCGGGACCCCGAACGCGGCGGTCTCGACGATGGGTTCCGGCAGCGCGCCGCGGCCGGTCTCCTCGAGGATGAGCACGAGATCGACCATGGTCAACCCCAGCCCGCCCGCGGGCTCGGGCGCGAGCATGCCGATCACGCCCATCTCCGCGAGCTTGGCCCAGAGCCCCGGCACCCGACCGGTGTCGTTCGTCCACGCGGCGCGCACGTGCGCGGGTGTGCACTCCTTCTCGAGGAGCTCGCGCACGGCGTCGCGGAACGCGATCTGGTCGTCGGAGAACGAGAAGCGCACGGTCAACGCCTCGGCAGTCCGAGCACACGCTCCGCGATGACGTTGCGCTGGATCTCGTTCGTGCCCGCGTAGATCGGGCCCGCGAGCGAGAACTCGTAGCCCTTCATCCACGCGCCGGTGTCGCCGTCGAGCAGCTCGGCGTGCGGGCCGAGCAGGTCGAGCGCGATCTCGTGCAGGCGCACGTCGAGCTCCGACCAGAACACCTTGACCATCGACGACTCGGCGCCCGCACTGATGCCGTCGACGAGCCGGGTGACGGTCCAGAACGTCTGCCAGCGGTACGCCTCCGCGTCGATGTACGCGGCGACGACCCGGTCGCGCAGATCGGGGTCGCGGCCGCGTGTCTCGTGGTACAGGTCGATCAGCCGTTGCGCGGTGGCGAGGAACCGCCCGGGCGAACGCAGGGTGAGGCCCCGCTCGGAACCCGTGGTGGCCATCGCGACCGCCCACCCCTGGTTCGGTTCGCCCAGGACGTCGGCGTCGGGGACGAAGACGTCATCGAGGAAGACCTCGGCGAACCCTTCGTCGCCGTCGAGGCGCTCGACGCCGCGCACCGTGATGCCCGGGGTCGAGAGGTCGACGAGGAAGTAGGTGAGGCCGTGGTGGCGTTCGGCGTCGGGGTCGCTGCGGAACAGCCCGAACAGGTGGGTGCAGAACGCGCCGCGCGTCGTCCACGTCTTCTGACCCGACAGGCGCCAACCGCCGGAGGCTTCGTCGCGCACCGCCTTGCTCTGGATGCCGGCGAGGTCGCTCCCGGCGTTGGGTTCCGACCACCCCTGGCACCACGTCTGCTCGCCCGACGCCATCGCGCGCCAGGATGCGCTGCTGCTGCTCGGGCGTGCCGAACTCGAAGATGGTCGGCGCGAGCAGGAAGATCCCGTTCTGCGTCACCCGCTGCGGCGCGCCGGCCCGGTAGTACTCCTCCTCGAAGATCAGCCACTCCCAGAGGCTCGCGTCGCGCCCGCCGAACTCCGCTGGGCCACGACACGACCGCGAACCGGGCGTCGAACAGCGCTCGCTCCCACGCGAGATGGGCGGTGAAGCCGGCCCGGGTGTCGCCCGACGGGAGCGCGGGGCGAGGCACGTTGGCCTCGAGCCAGGCCCGGCACTCGGCGCGAAACGCTTCCTCTTCGGTGCTGAAAGAGAGATCCATGAGCGGCGAGCGATCGTAGCGGGGCAGACTCGCTCGATGACGAGCCGCGTCGGCGTGCACGCGATGACGATCACGCCGTTCACCCGCCCCGGAGCCGTCGACGAGCACCGGTTCCGGGACCATCTGCGCTTCCTCGCCGATCACGGCGTGGGCGTGTACGTCGCGAGTCAGGGTAGCGGTGAGGGCGACCTCCTCACGTTCGACGAGAAGGTGCTGCTCTACCGGATCGCGGCCGACGAGCTGAGTGGGCGCGTGCCGATCGCCGCGGCCGGGATCGGGCTCGCGATGTCGACGGCCGCGACGCGGGACCTCGCGATTGCCGCCGCCGCGGCCGGTGTCGACGCGGTCCAGATCCTCGCGCCGCGCCCGGGCGCGATGCGCCTGCGCGACGACGAGCTCGAGCGCCACTTCCGCACGGTGGTCGACGCGGTCGGCTGCGACGTGCAGCTATCGAGCAACGCCGTGCTCGCGGGCTATGAGCTACCTATGACGGTTGTCGAGCAGATCGTCGACGCGTCCGCGAACGTGCGCACGATCAACGTCGCCGATGCGAGGCCCGACAGGTTGCGTGCGTATGTGGCCGAGCTCGTCGCGCGCTTCGGCGATCGGTTGGAGGTGCGCGTCGGTATGGTGCGTGAGGTCGTCTCGATGTACGCGCTCGGTGCCCGCGGCGTGTTGTGCTTCGAGGCCAACGTGCTGCCGCGTGCTGTCTCGGACGTGTGGGACGAGCTCGTCGCGGGTGCGCCGGTGACGCGGCTCCCGCACCTGCTCGAGGTCAACTCCGCGCTGTCGCGCGGCGGTAACCCGCGGTCGCTCAAAGCGGCGTTGGCGATCACGCGCGGGTACGACGAGACGCTGCGCGCTCCGTACCTGCCGCTCACCGGCACCGACCGTGCCGCGCTCGAGCGCGACCTGCGCGACCTCGTCCCGTTTCAGCGGCCGAAGCCGTAGAGGCGCTCCGCGTTGCCGTGCAGGATCGCCTCACGCTCGGCGGGTGCGACGCCTGCAAAGGTCGCTTCGATGGCGTCCCACGAGTGCGGCCAGTCGCTCGAGATGTGCGGGTAGTCGCTCGACCAGAGGATGCGCTCGACGCCGACCGAATGGCGGTTCTCGATGCCGAACGGATCGGTGAGGTACGTGAAGTGCAGGTGCCGCTCGACGTACTCGCTCGGCAGTGCGGTGACGTGGAAGTCGCTGATCGCGTCGAGGCGCCGGTAGTTGTTGTCGATCTGTTCCTTGAAGTAGGGCACCCAACCGCAGTCGACCTCGGCGACGACGACGTTCAGCTCGGGGAAGCGGTCGAAGACGCCGGCGAAGATCATCTGGACGATCCGGTTGGGCGCGTCGAAGAAGCGCCCGTAGCCCGGCAGCGCGGCGCGGTGCGCGGCGGGCATGTGCTGGCTCAGGCTCACATGGATGTTGACGGGGACGCCCGCCTCGACGACGCGCGCCCAGACCGCATCGTCGTCGTCGGTGACCTCAAGTGTGCCGTTCGGGTAGCAGCCGATCATGACTCCGCGGATCCCGGGCCGGCCGAGCACGCGGTCGATCTCGGCGAGCGCCGACTCCGCGCCGCGGTTCGGCACGAGTGCGAGGCCCGCGAACCGCTCGGGCGCGTGGGCCGCGTACTCGGAGAGCCAGTCGTTGTACGCGCGCACGAGCGCGAGATGGAACTCGGTGTCCTTCGTGGCGACGACGCCCTGCGCGAGGCGCGGCGTGGGGTAGAGCACCTCGGCGTCGACGCCGTCGCGGTCCATCTCCGCGAGGCCGCGCCGCGGGGTCGTAGCCGCCGGCGCGGAGATCCTCGAAGCGTGACCACGCGTGCATCTCGCCCGGTTCGAGTCCGGCGCACGCGTTCATGCCGAAGTTGATCGGGTCTCGCACGCCTTCCAGGACCCACGCGTCGCCCTGCTCGAAACGCTCGATGCGGGGCGCGCGGTCACGGAACGCAGCGCTGACACGCTCGGTCCAGAGGTCGCCGGGCTCGTTGACGTGACTGTCGCCCGAGATCAGGCGGTAGGTCCGTGCGGTCATCGATCCTTGTAGCACCGGGTGCCGGGCCGCGTCGCCGCCGGCGGACCGAACGACCTCAGATGGCAGGAATTGTCCGGAGATTGTCATTGCTGCCATGGGAGTGGTCCCGCAGAATGAGCGCCGTGAGCCGTCGCGTCGTCTTCGTCGTCTATCCCCGCATCACCGCGCTCGACCTGGTGGGCCCGCACGAGGTGTTCGCCGCGTCGGGCGGGTACGACGATCGTGGTCGCGGCGGCCGAGGCCGGCGCGGTCTGACCAACCGCGGTCCGGGCATCGTCGCCGACCGCGTCGTTCGCCTCGGTCCGGGGCCCGATCGACACGCTGGTCGTCGTGGGCGGGGAGGGATCGTTCGCCGCCGCCCGCGATCCGAGGCTCGTGCGGGCGGTCGGGAACCTGGCCCGCCGGAGCCGCCGGGTCGCCTCCGTGTGCACCGGCGCGTTCGTGCTCGCCGCGGCCGGCCTGCTCGACGGCCGCCGCGCAACGACGCACTGGGCTGCGTGCGACGGGCTCAGCGCGGCGCTACCCGCGACACCGTCGTCGAACCCGATCGCATCTTCGTGCAGGACGGCAACGTGTGGACGTCGGCGGGTGTCACCGCCGGCATGGATCTCGCGCTCGCGCTCGTGGCCGACGACATGGGCCAGGACGTCGCGCGCGCCGTCGCCCGCCAACTCGTGATGTACGTGCAACGTCCGGGCGGCCAGGCCCAGTTCAGCGCGCAGCTCGGTGCGCAGCGCGCCGCACGCGAGCCGCTGCGCGAGCTGCAAGGCTGGATCGGCGAGCACCCGGCCGCGGACCACTCGGTCGACCGCCTCGCGGCGCGCGTCTCGATGAGCCCGCGTCACTTCGCCCGGGTGTTCCGCGCCGAGGTGGGCTGCACACCGGCCGCGTACGTCGAGCAGGTCCGGGTCGAGGTCGGCCGCCGTCTGCTCGAGACGACGGCGCTCCCCGTCGACGAGGTCGCGGTGACGGCCGGGTTCGGCACGCCCGAGACGCTGCGCCGCGCCTTCGCCCGCCGGGTCGGCGCGAGCCCGACCGAGTACCGCGACCGCTTTCGTCCCCACCAACCCGCGTAACCCGAACCTCAGGAGGTTCCCATGGACATCGTCTGTCTCTTGTTCGACGGCATCACCGCGCTCGACATCGTCGGGCCCTACGAGGTGCTGCAGCGCCTGCCCGACGCCAACGTGAAGTTCGTCGCCGCCTCGGCCGGCGAGGTCCGCACCGACAACAAGTTCCTCGCGCTCGTCGCCGACCATGCGCTCGACGTGGTCACGAGCGCCGACGTCCTCGTCGTGCCGGGCGGGTTCGCCACACGCGCGCTGGAGTCGGACGAGCGGCTGCTGGAGTGGATCCGGGCGGTCGACGCCACGACGCAATGGACCACGTCGGTGTGCACGGGCTCGATGCTGCTCGCCGCGGCCGGCCTACTCGAAGGCAAGGAGGCGACCACGCACTGGGCGTCGCTCGCGCGCCTGGCCGACTACGGCGCGATCCCGACCGGCCGGCGTGTCGTCGAGCAGGGCAAGATCGTGACGGCCGCCGGCGTGTCGTCGGGCATCGACATGGGGCTCACGCTCGCGGCGCGCATCGCGGGCGACGAGTACGCGCAGGGCATCCAGCTCGGCATCGAGTACGACCCGCAGCCGCCGTTCGACGCGGGTTCGCTCGACAAGGCGCCTGCGCCCGTCGCCGAGTTCATGACCGCGTTATACAGCGGCCGCGTGTGAACGGATCGGAAGCGACGACCGTCAGGGGGCTTCGGGCGGGACGATGCCGTGCTCGACGGCGAGCCGGGTGAGGTCGGCCCGGCGCCGCCGCCCCGTCTTGGCGCGGATGCGATCGAGGTGCGAGCGGACGGTCCGAACCGAGATGGAGAGCTCCTCGGTGATGTCGGCATCGCGTTCGCCCGCCGCACCCCGAGTTCGCGCTCGGTCCGGCGCCGATTCGTGTCGTTGCGATTGTCGGGTCGGCGATCGACGGGTACCAGCGATCGAACGGCCCCTTCTCGTCGGCAGAAGTACCCACCCGGGATTACCGTTCCGCGATGGATCTCGACGCGGAAGTCGGCGACGCGGGCGCAGAGGGATCGCTCGCCGCGGGCGACTTCTCGGCATGGATCGAGTCGTTGCAGCAGGCGCTACGCGGTGAACGCGACTCCGACGTGCCGTGCGACGGTTGTACGGCATGCTGCAGGTCGTCGCAGTTCGTCCACATCGAGCCGGACGAGACCGACACGCTCGCACACATCCCGGCCGAGCTCCTGTTCCCGGCGCCGCGCGCGCCGCGGGGGCACGTGCTGCTCGGGTACGACGAACGTGGCCACTGCCCGATGCTGGTCGGCGGCGCATGTTCGATCTATGTGCACCGGCCGCGGACGTGCCGCACGTACGACTGTCGCGTCCTTGCGGCGACGGGCATCGATGCCGGCGACGAGAAGGCCGAGATCGGTGCACGCGCCCGGCGGTGGCGCTTCGGCTTCCCGGGCCCCGACGACCGGGCGCGGCACGACGCGGTGCGCGCCGCGACCGGCTTCCTGCGCGATCACCGCGATGAACTCGGTGACGCGGTGCCCGTGAACCCCACGCAGCTCGCCGTGACCGCGACGCGCGTGCACGAGCTCTTCCTCACCGAGCCCGGGCCCGCGGTCGACGTCGTCCTCGCGGAGCTGGGGCGCCGGAGGCCCCGTGCCGAGGGCTGATCGGGGGAGTGGAGGGGCCGCGCCGCCGGGCGGGGGTGCCGGGTGGAGACCCCGGGCGGCGCGACCCGACTCCCAATGATGAGCCCGACGGTACCTCGCGGTGCGTAACTGGGCAAATGCGTAGCGTGAAACTCCGGCGCGAGCAGTCCCGTCCGCGTCGACGACGCGCACCTCGTCGAGCGCGTGGTCGGCGCTCGGGTGCGGCCGTACGGCAACGGCTGCGGCTGAGCCGGCGTCGGGCCGAGTCCTCGGACAGGCGGTCCGTTCGGCGATTTTCGAGAACCGACCGCGTCTTGCCGCCGTATCCGACGTGGAGCCACTCGCCCGGAGGGGTCCATGCCGAGTCCGAGGAGTCTCTGGTGCTCACCACACCCTTCGACTGCGCCGTCCCGAATCCGGGCGACGGTGGCCGCGACTCCTTCCGCCAGTGACTGCGGCGCCGACCCTTCGCCCGGCAACGGCGCCGGGCGGAGTGTTCGGCGTACGGTTTGCATCCGTGGACCAGTCCATGCTCGAGGCTTTCCGGCGCCGCGACGAGAGCGCCGTACGCGAGATGTACCGAGCGTACGGACGGCTCGTCTATGTCGTCGCGCACCGGGTGCTCGCCCAGCACGAGTTGGCGGAGGAGGCGACGCAGCAGACCTTCGTCCGCGCCTGGCAGGCCGCGGACCGCATCGACGTCGACCGCGATCCGGCGCCCTGGTTGGCGACGATCGCCAAACGCACCGCGATCGACATCTACCGGCGCGAGGCGCGCCGACCGACGCGGGCGATCGGCGAGGTGCCCGCGGACGACCGCGCGTTGGTGAGCCTCCCGCCGCAGATGGATACGCTCGACGCGGTGTGGCGGGTGCGTCAGGCCATCGACGCGCTCCCGGCCGACGAGGCGACCGTCGTTCGATTGCAACACCTCGACGGTATGACGCACACCGAGATCTCCGAGAAGCTCGGCATCGCGGTCGGGACCGTGAAATCGCGATCGCATCGGGCGCACGGCAAGCTCGCGTCGTTGCTCGGCGACCTGCGGGGTGGCGGCGATGACTGACCGGCGCTTCGACGACGAGCGCGAGGCCCTGATCGCCGAGGCGCGCCCCGACGGGCTCGAACCGCACGAGGTGGAGGAGCTCGCGTTGCTCGCCGATCTGCTCGGCGACCCGTCCACGTGGGCCGAACCGAACGCGGGGCTCGAAGACGCGATCGTGCAGGCGGTTCTCGACGCGCCCCCGTCGACCGCCGACTCGACGGCATCGGGCCCGACGGCATCGAACTGGACGACGGGATCCGTGGTCGGCGGGCGTGCCGCGCGCGAGCGCCGGGCCGACGCGCGTCGATCGCGGCGGATCATGTATTCCGTGATCGCCGCGGCGGCCGCGATCGCGATCGTCGCCGGCGCGGTGACGGTGTTGCGGCGTGAGCCACGGCCGATGTTCCGCTCCCGTCTCACCGCGACCGCGCTCGCCCCGGCCGCACACGCGTCGGCCGAGATCTATCGCAACGCGGCCGGCTTCCACGTCACGCTCAACGCCCGCGGACTCTCGAAGCTCCCGAGCGGCGAGTACTACGAGGCGTGGTTGAAGAACGCGCAGGGCACGCTCGTGTCGATCGGTTCGTTCAGCTCCAGTGACGGCGACATCACGTTGTGGTCGGGGGTCTCACCGATTGAGTTCGACACGATGAGCGTCACGATCGAGAAGACCGACGGCGATCCGGGTTCGTCCGGGCAAGCAGTACTACGCGGACCGATCGGGCCCGTATAGGGCTCGGAGCCGCGGCGCACGCGTGAACCGAACGCACGTCGACCGGCGTAGTGCACCCCGACGGGGTCGCCCACGTGGTCGGCTCGACAACAAGAAGGAACAGAGGCATGAGCTCTCACGACCGGGGCGGGAACGACACGGCAAGCGTCGACCGCCACGTGGTGCAACGTGACGAACTGAGGGCGAGACAGGGTCCGCTGAAGCAGCAGTACCGCGACGAGCCCGAGGCGGCGCGGATCACGCTGTCGGCGGAAGGAACGCTCGGCGACGGCATCACGTGCTCGGTCGCGACCGGACGCGCGATCGCGGAGGCGGGACTCCATCCGGCCACCGGCGGCGACGGTCTGTCGCTGTGCTCGGGCGACATGTTGCTCGAGGCGCTCGCGGCGTGCGCGGGCGTGACGTTGCAGGCGGTCGCGACCTCGCTGGGGGTGCCGGTACGGGGCGGCACGGTGCGGGTCGAAGGCGACCTCGACTTCCGGGGGACGCTCGCGGTCGCCAAGGACGCGCCGGTCGGCTTCGCGGCGATCCGGGTCACTTTCGAGCTCGACAGCGACGCGACCGGGGAGCAGCTCGCAACCTTGTTCCGGCTGACCGAGCGGTACTGCGTCGTGTTGCAGACACTCGCCCACTCGCCGCGTCTGTCGTTCGCGGGCGAGGGCGAAGTGCCGTCCGCTCCCGTCGTGATGGAGCACGCCGACTGATGGCCGCGCGTGCCGTCGGAGTCGACGTCGAGCTCGTCGGACGCGTCCCCGTCGCGTCTGCGCAGAGCGATCCGCGGTCGACGGTCGTGTCGTTGACGACCGGTCCGATTCGCGCCGGCGAGGAAGCGCTCGCGGCGCGGCTCGGGCTCACGCACTGACCGCGCGCGTCAGCGCGCGTGGTAGAGGTCGCGCAGCAGTGCGATCTCGGCTCCGTGATGGACGATCTCGCGCTCGGCATGGAGCGCGAGATCGAGATTCGTACGTTCCGCGTTCATCGGGAACCGCGGCCCGAGGGGAGTGAGGAGATCGTCGCCGTCCCAGCCGGCGACGCCGGCGCGGAAGACCTCCCACGCGCGCCTGAGCAGCGGCTCGGCGTCGGCCCAGGTCCCGACCCATCCCGTCTCGACGAGCCCCGTGCCGGACGCGTCGAACGCCCGCCACGAATAGCTGTCGAGACAGTCGACCGCGATGTGCCAGCACCGCCAGGCGATCGTCGTCACCGGCGCGGGATCGGGCTCGGGCTCCTGCCAGTCTGCCTGCCACCCGCTGTTCGTGTGGGTGCGTACGGTCCAGCAGCCGGCACCGGGTTCCCACAGATACTCGTCGTCGGTCATGCCCGCGAAGCGATCGGCGATGGCGGCCCAGGCGCGGTCGAGGCTGTCGAGCACGATGCCTGCAATCCGGTCGTTGTGCGCTCCGCCCATCGGGATCAGTGACGCCGGAAGGGGAAGCGGCGCCGGGCGCGGGTCGCCCAGGTGTCGCGGCGAGTTGGTTGCAGTGGCGTGGTTGCTGCGTGCGCCAGACCGTCGGCGAGTTGGTTGATGAGGAGCGCGCTGTCCTCGACCGCGAGCTGGAACGTGGCCGCGCAGGCATTGCCGTGCCAGATACTGAGCACCGTCGTTCGTTGTTCGGCGTGCCACGTGACCTGGAGTCGTCGGTCCCTGGCCCGCCGGTCGGTGAACCGTGCACGGTCGTATTGCAGCGGCGTCGCGTACATGGGACCAGTGTGCAGTCGCTGGTCTGGCGCGTCCAGACGTGCAGAGAAGGTCAAGGGCGCGCTGACGAGGGTGCGTGCGGGTCTGGTCGCGCGGTTGCAGTGGCGGCTACGTGCGACGGCGTGAAGATCGAAAAGTTGTTTGGAAATAGGAACTCTTCGTGGTTCTTGGGCGGAATCTCTGCTACGATACGAACACATGTTCGCATCGCTCGACACGACTCGCAGCACGCTCAACTCGATCGCCCTCGAGTTCGACGCGGCCGCGTTGTCGCCCGAAGCCGCGCTGCGAGTGGTCGACGAGTTGGGTGCGATCCGGCGGGTCGTCGACGGCATGTTGGGCAAGGCCGCGGCGCGGGTCGCGGAAACGAACACCGGCGCGCACGACGCGGCCTCGTCGGTCGCGCGTTTGCTCGGTGTCTCTGCGGGTGAGGTGCGTGACGCGATCACGACCGCGAAACGGCTCGAAACGTTGCCCGCGACCGATGCCGCGGTGCGGGCGGGACGGTTGTCGGCTCGGGAAGCGGCACTGATCGCGGGCGCGGCGGCGAAGAACCCGGCCGCGGAAGCGAATCTGCTCGGTATCGCGGAGCAGGGGCTGGTGCCGTTACGCGACGCGTGCGTGCAAGGCCCGGGCCGCGGTCGAAGACCCCGACGGGCGCGCCAAACGCCAGCACGCGGCGGCGGGCATGGCACTCGTGGACCGATCCCGACGGGATGATCGCGGGCCGGTTCCGGTTCACACCCGAGGTCGGCGGCCAGGTCCAAGCCGTCATCGACGCGCAGGTCAAACGCATCTTCCGGGCCCACCAAGCCGGTACCGATCACGAACCGCTCGCCGCGTACGCGGCCGACGCCGTCGCCGGGTTCATCCTCGACGCCGCCACCGCCCGGCCCGACACCGTCGCTGACACACCGGTGTCGTGCCCGCCGCTGCCGGCCCACGGGCTCGACGTGCAGGTCCACGTCTTGGTCGATCACGGGGCTTTGGTCCGGGGCGGCACCGCCGACGGCGAGATCTGCGAGATCCCCGGCGTCGGACCCGTCGACGTCGGCTGGGTCAAACAGCTCATCGGGTCCGCGTTCCTCACCGCCGTCATCAAACGGGGCAAGGACATCCTCACCGTCGCCCACCTCGGCCGCCACGTCCCGGCCGAAGTGATGACCGCGCTGATCGTCGACGGCCGCGAATGCGACATCGAGGGTTGCAACCACCGCGGCTACCTCGAACGCGACCACCGACACGACCACGCCCAGGGCGGACCCACCTCGTACAAGAACCTCGGCTGGCTCTGCTACCGCCACCACCGACTCAAAAGCGCAGGCTGGACCCTCGGCCCACCCCACCCCATCACCCGCAAACGCCCACTCCACCCACCCGACGCGCAACGCGGCGGTTGGCGTTCGGAGCGGGTCAGGTGCTGACGATGACGGCGGAGCCGTGACCGAAGAGACCTTGGTTGATCGACAGGCCGACACGCGCGCCCTCGACCTGGTGGCCGTCGGCTCGGCCTTGGACCTGCCAGGTGAGCTCGCAGACCTGGGCGATCGCCTGCGCGGGGACGGCTTCGCCGAAGCAGGCGAGGCCGCCGCTCGCGTTGACGGGCACGCGACCGCCGAGGGTCGTGACGCCGTCGCGCAGCAGCTTCTCGGCTTCGCCGACCGGGCAGAGGCCGATCTGCTCGTACCAGTCGAGCTCCATCGCCGTGGAGAGGTCGTAGACCTCGGCGCAGTCGAGGTCGTCGGGGCCGAGGCCCGCTTCCTCGTAGGCGCGCACCGCGATCGATTCCTTGAACCCGTGCTCGGGGAGGCTGCCCGCGCCCGCGGCGCTGTCGGTCGCGAAGTTGGGCAGCTCGATGGTGGTCTGCGGGTAGCTCGGCGTCACGGTGGAGATGCCGCGGATGCGCACCGGCTCCTTCACCCCGTGCCGCTGCGCGTACTCGAGCGACGACACGACCAGGGCGGCGGCGCCGTCGCTCGTCGCGCAGATGTCGAGAAGCCCGAGCGGGTCGGAGACGATCGGCGCGGTGAGCACGTCGTCGACGGTGACCGCCTTCTTGTAGCGCGCGTACGGATTGGCCAGGCCGTGCTGCGCGTTCTTGACCTTGACGCGCGCGAAATCGTCGCGCGTTGCACCGAAGAGCTCCATGCGCCGCCGGGCGTACAGGCCGAAGAACGTGGGGTTGGTAGCGCCGAGGAGGCGAAAGCGCAGCCAGTCCGGGTCGTCGCCCCGTTCGCCCTTGTTCGGGGCGAGGAAGCCCTTCGGGGTGGTGTCGGCTCCGATCACGAGCGCGACGTCGCAGAACCCGGCCAGGATCTGGGCCCGTGCGGTCGCGAGCGCCGTCACGCCCGACGCACACGCCGCGTACGACGACGCGACCTGCGCGCCGTTCCAGCCGAGCGCCTGCGCGAACGTCGCGCCCGCGACGTAGCCGGGGTAGCCGTTGCGCATGGTGTCGGCGCCGGACACGAACTGGATGTCGGGCCACGCCACGCCGGCGTCGGCCAGCGCGGCCTGCGCCGCGACGACTCCGTACTCGACGAAGTTGCGGCCCCACTTCCCCCACGGGTGCATGCCCGCACCCAGGACGGCGATATCACTCACGGCTTGCTCCTCAACGGCGCCCACTGCCACACCACGTACTCGTGCTCGTCGTCCTCGTACAGCGGGCCGAGCACCAACTCCATCTCCATCCCGACCTCGAGGTCGGCCGGGTCCGCGCCGGTGGCGAGCCCGCCGAGCACCACCATCTGCTCCCGGCCGAGCTCGACCGCGCACACCGTGTACGGCACGAACGGGTCGGGCGAGACGTACGGCTCGGGCGGTGCGTAGTGGTTCGTCGTCCACGACCACAGCTTCCCGGTGCGCGAGAGCTCGACCGGTTCGCGCACTTCGCCCGGCGCGCTCGGGTTGCCCGAGACCGCGACCGCGGTGGGCCAGTAGTACGAGCCCGACTCCACGCCGCGCGCGCCGAGCAACGCCGGCGCCGACTCGTCGGTGGTGAACCAGTTCTCCACCGCCGGGACGCTGGGTCTTCATGAGAGTGCCTTCAACGTGTGCTCCGCCTCGTTCATGATGCGCTCGATCAGTTCGGCCACGGTCGGGAGGTCGTCGATCACGCCCGCGACCTGCCCGCTGGAGAGTACGCCCGCGTCGAGCCGGCCCTCGACGAGCCCGGCCCGCAGCAGCATCGGCGTGTTGGCGGCGAGGATCACCTGGGTCCACTTCAGGTTGCCCTCGCGTTTCATCGCGATGCCCTCCCGCAGCATCCCGCGCCACGACACGCCCGACATCTGCTTGAACGCGAACGCGTTGCGGATCGCCCGGGTGACGGACGAGACCGAGTTGGCCTGCTCCAGCTCGTCGACGAACTCGGTGCGGAGCACCCGATGAGGCACGCCGTCGATGCGGGCCGTCACCACCGTGTCGGCGACCGTGCGCCCGAGGTAGTACTGCTTCACCGACTCGGGCACGGTGCTGTCACGGGTGAGAAGGAAGCGCGTGCCCATCGCGATGCCGGCCGCGCCGTAGGCGAGCGCGGCGACGAGCCCCCGTCCGTCGAAGAACCCTCCCGCCGCGATCACCGGGATGTCGACGGCGTCGACCACCTGGGGCAGCAGCAGTGTCGTCGCCACCGAGCCGGTGTGGCCGCCACCTTCGCCGCCCTGCACGATCACGGCGTCGACGCCCCAGGCCGCGACCTTCTCTGCGTGCCGGCGGGCCCCGATCGACGGGACGACGCGCACGCCCGCGTCCTTCAACGTCTTGATCTGCCGCTCGTTCGGCGCGAGCGCGAACGAGGCGACCTGCACCTGCTCGCGCACCAAGAGGTCGACGCGCTCGGCCGCGTCCTCCGCGTCGGCGCGCAGGTTCACCCCGAACGGGCGGTCGGTGCGCGACTTCACCTCCCGGATCGCGTCGGCCAGCTGGTCGTAGGTCATCGTGGCCGACGCCAGGATCCCGAGCGCCCCGGCCTGCGCGGTCGCGGTCACGAGCCGCGGACCGGCGACCCATCCCATCCCGGTCTGCACGATCGGGACGTCGATCCGGAAGAGGTCGCAGATGGGCGTCCTCACGGGTTGGGGACCTCTTGCTCACCCAGGCTGTTCGGGTCGATGCGCAGGCGGATCCACTCGAGCTCGTCGTCGGTCGGCAGGCGCGAGACCGGCACGTCGGCGTCGATCGCGAGCTCGAAGCCGGTCGCCGCGACCACGTCGTCGACCGAAACCCCGGGATGCACGGAACGCAGCCGCATCCGGTGGTCGGGGGTCTCGAAGTCGAGGACGCAGAGGTTCGTGACGACGTGACCGAGCTCGTGGAAGCGGCTCGCGACCGGGCCGAGGTCGGCGGCACGGTCGTAGCCGACGCCACTGACCACGTCGACGGCCGGCACGAACGTGCGCGCCGTGTGGGCCGGGATCCAGTACGAGGTCTTGTCGTTGATCGTGTTGCCGGGCGCGCCGCGCATGCCGAGCAGCTGGGTGCGCGGCGCCGCGTGCGACCCGATGAACGCGAAGTTCTGGTTGCCGAACTTGTCGAGCTGGCTCCCGCTCATCATCACGTGCCGCCGCCCCGACCACACGAGGTCGAACATCGTGCGGTACGGGTTCCAGCCCACGACGACCTTCTCGGGGTTGTCGACGCCGACGGGGACGATGTTCTCGACGAGCAACGCCTCGCCGTCGGTCATCACGAGCTCGGGCGCGACGGTGGCCTTGGCCAGGCGGCCGCCGATCATCGGCAGCGTGCCGATCGGGTTGGCGAGGATCTCGCCGTCGTGCGCGAAGCAGTCGGCGATCGCCGCCGCGCACACCTCGGCTCGGGTGGGGGGTCCGTCGATCATGCCGTCACCGCCCGCTGGTACTCGGCTTCGTCGACGTCGATGTAGCGGGCCCGGAACTCGTCCCACGCCTCGTCGGATTTGGCCGACGCGGTGTACGCCTTCTGGAAGGCTTCGTCGCGCGGGTAGTCGGGGACGCATTCGGTGAAGTGGGCGCCGTGCGGCGTTTCCACCACGCCGTCGGTCATCAGCCGGTTGATGCGGATCGACTGCGGCGGCCCGGCGCCGAGGAACGCGTCGGTGTCGACGATCTTCTCGACGCTCATGAAGCGCCGGTCGGCGGCCATGCACATGAGGTCGTCGAAGTAGGGGTCGACGTTGAGGTACTGGCCGGTGCCGCCCTGATCGCCGCGGTGCATGTGGATCAACGCGAGGTCGAGGTGCAGCGCCGGCATCGCGACGAGCTCCTCGCCGTCGGCGTACGGCGAGCGGACCGTGCGGATCGTCGGGTTGAAGCGCATGACGTCGGAGCCGAGGCCGACGCGCGTCGGCAGGAACGGGACGCGCCACGCCGCGGCCTGTAGGCCGAGCAGGAACATCCCTTCGTCGAGCTCCATCGTGCCGACCGAGCCCGACTGGCGGGCGTTGCGGAAGTGCGGCTCGAGCGCGATCGAGTCGAGCGACACGAACGCGTACACGACCTCGCGCACCTTGCCCGCCCGGCACAGCAACCCGACGTCGGGGCCGCCGTACGACACGACCCGGAGATCCTTCACCGACGACCGGCACAAGGCCCGGACCAGGGCCATCGGTTTGCGCCGCGAACCCCACCCGCCGATGCCGACGGTCATGCCGTCGTGCACCTCGGAGGCGATGTCGTCGATGGTGACGCGTTTGTCGGGAACCACGTACTGCTCGTTTCTGACGGGGTTGCCGATCGTAGGCGGAGCAGGTGCCAGAATGCCGGGCCGATGGACTTCCAGGGGCAAGCCGTAATCGTGACCGGGGGTTGCCGGGGCATCGGCCGGGGGATCGCGCAGCGATTCGCGGAGGCGGGCGCGCAGGTGCTCGTGTGCTGCCGCAACGAGCCCGAGTCGTTGCCGGACGGTGTCACGTTCGTCGCGGCCGATGTGCGGGAACCCGACCAGGTCGACGCCGTCCTCGCCGAGTGCGCGCGGCGGTTCGGGCGCGTCGACGTCCTGATCAACAACGCCGGGGGATCTCCGCCCGCCGACTCCGCGACCGCGTCGCCGCGATTCACGGCCGGGATCATCGCATTGAACCTCACCGCCCCGATCGTGTTCGCGCAACGGGCGAACGCGGTGATGCAGGCGCAGGAGCACGGCGGATCGATCGTCAACATCGCGAGCGTCAGCGGGGTGCGGCCGTCGCCGCAGTCGATGGCGTACGGCGCGGCGAAGGCCGGCCTGCTCAACGCGACGAGGACGATGGCGGTCGAGTTCGCGCCGAAGGTGCGCGTCAACGCGGTCGTCGTCGGGCTCGTCGTCACCGAGCAGGCCCACCTCTTCTACGGCGACGAGAAGGGGATCGCCGCGGTCGGCGCCACGGTGCCGCTCGGGCGCATGGCCGATCCGACCGACATCGCCGACGTGTGCCTGTTCCTCGCGTCGCCGCTCGCGCGCTATGTCACGGGTGCCGACGTCCTCGTGCACGGCGGGGGCGAGAAGCCCGCCTACATGGACGCAGCCACGAACACGTCCCGCGAGACGACAGCGGAGCGATCCGGGCGCGGAACGACGACGCATGTCGCCCCGGAGGATTCGGAGCGTGGAGTCGAGCCGTAGACATGCGAATAGTCGTCTTCGGAGTCGGCGCGGTCGGCGGCGTCATCGCGGGACGCCTGTTCGAGCACGGTCACGAGGTCGTGGGCATCGCACGCGGCGCGCATTACGAAGCCATCCGCACCGGCGGTATGAAGCTCGTCGACCCCGATCGCACCGCGACGCTCGCGCTGCCGGTCGTCGACGAGCCCGCGGCGATCGACTGGCGCCCCGACGACGTCGTGCTCGTCACCACGAAGACGCAGGACTCGACCGGTGCGCTCGAGGGGCTCGCGGCCGCGGCCGGATTCGGCGTGCCGGTCGTGTGCGTGCAGAACGGCGTCGCGAACGAACGCATCGCGCTGCGCCGTTTCGCGCACGTCCACGCGATCTGCGTGATGCTGCCCGCCGAACACCTCGAACCCGGCGTGGTGTCCGCGTCGTCGGCACCCGTCAGCGGGCTGCTCGACATCGGTCGCTATCCGGACGGGCTCGACGACACCGACCACGCGGTCGCGGCCGCGCTCGCCGATTCGACCTTCGAGTCGATCCCTCGTCCCGACGTCATGCGTTGGAAGTACCGCAAGCTGCTGATGAACCTCGCCAACGCGGTCGAGGCGTTGTGCGAACCCGGCGACGAGGCCAACGAGCTCAGTCGCGCGGCTCGCCACGAAGGCACCGAGGTGTTGCGCGTCGCGGGGATCGACGTCGCGTCGATCGAGGAGGACCGCGAGCGCCGCGGCGATCGCCTCACCCACCGGCGCGCACGCGGTGGCGGATCGACGTGGCAGAGCCTCCGCCGCGGGACCGGTGCGCTCGAGACCGACTACCTCAACGGCGAGATCGCGCTGCTGGCGCGGCTGCACGGCGTCGAGTGCCCCGCGAACGTGCTGCTACAGGCGGCGGCGAACGACGCGGCCCGACGCCGGCTGGCACCCGGCTCCCGCCGGGCGGCCGACCTGCTCAGGGATGCTGGCTACTGACCGAGACGACTTCGCCGGTCATGTACGACGCCAGGTCGCTCGCGAGGAACACGATCACGTTCGCGACCTCCCACGGCTCGGCCGCGCGCCCGAACGCCTCGCGCGTCTCGAGCTCCGCGAGCAGTTCCTCGGTGGTCACCTTGGCGAGGAACGGATGCATGGCGAGCGACGGCGCGACCGCGTTGACGCGCACGTTGTGCGCGGCCGCCTCGATCGCGGCGCAGCGGGTCAACGCCATCACGCCGGCCTTCGCGGCCGCGTAGTGGCTCTGCCCTTCCTGCGCGCGCCAGCCGACCACCGACGCGTTGTTCACGATCGCGCCACTCTCGTGCGCGTTCATGTGGCGCAAGGCGGCGCGGGTCATGCGCATCGTGCCGGTCAAGGTCACGTCGAGCACCGAGAACCACTGCTCGTCGGTCATGTCGGTGAGCGAGGCGGTACCGCCGAGCCCGGCGTTGTTCACGAGCACGTCGAGCCGGCCACCGCCGAACTCCGCGCCTTCGTCGACCAGGCGCTGCACGTCGTCTTCGACCGTCACGTTGCCGAGCACCGCGTGCGCGTTCGGACCGAGCTGGTCGAGCGACTCCTGCAGTCGCCGCTCGTGGATGTCGCTGATGACGACGCGCGCGCCTTCTTCCACGACTCGCTTCGCGGTGGCGAACCCGATACCCGTTCCCGCGGCGGCCGTGATGAGCACGGTCTTGCCCGCGAGCAGGTTGCGCGCGGGCGGGTACGGCGGCGGTGTGCGCGCGGGCGGGACGGTCGTCATCGTGGCTCCTTCGGCAGCCCGAGGGCCTGTTCGCCGATCACGTTGCGTTGAATCTGGTTCGAGCCGCCGTAGATGGTGTCGGCGCGCGAGTAGAGGAACAAGCGGGTGAGGCGGTCGTCGCCGGCGTCGGTGTCGAACGCGGTCGCGGGGGCGCCCAGCACGTCGACCGCGAGCTCGCCGAGGCCGCGGTGGAACGAGGCCCACAACAGCTTGTGGATCGACGTCGCGGGATCGACGGTGCCGTGCTCGAGCATCGGCAGCGTGCGCAGCGCGTGGAAGCGCATGACCCGCAGCGTGATCCACGCGTCGGCGAGGCGCTGGCGGTACACGGGGTCGGCGGCGAGGCCGTTGGCGCGGGCGAGGTCGGTGATCGTGACGAGCTCGCTCTCGAACGAGAGCTGCTGGCCGAGGGTCGACGCGCCCCGCTCGAACGCGAGCGTCCCCATTGCCACACGCCAGCCCGCGTTGACTTCACCGACGACGTTCTCGGCCGGTGTGCGGGCGCCGTCGAAGAAGGTCTCGTTGAACTCGCTGTGGCCGGTGATCTGCACGATGGGCCGGATCTCGATGCGGCCGGGCTGGTCCATCGGGACGAGCAGGTACGACAGGCCCTTGTGCTTCGGAGCGCTGCGGTCGGTGCGTGCGATGACGAAGATCCACTGCGCCCAGTGCGCGAGCGAGGTCCACACCTTCTGGCCGTCGATGACCCATTCGTCACCGTCGAGCTCGGCCCGGGTCTGCACGTTGGCGAGGTCGGAACCGGCGTTGGGCTCCGAGTAGCCCTGGCACCAGATCTCGGTGCCCTGCAGGATCCCGGGGAGGAAGCGGTGCTTCTGCGCGTCGCTACCGAAGTGCACGATGGTCGGTCCGAGGAGACCTTCGCCGACGATGCCGACGCGCCCCGGTCCGCCGCAGCGCGCGTACTCCTCGTAGAAGATGACCTGCTCGACGAGGGAGACGCCGCGGCCGCCGAACTCCGCCGGCCAACCCAATCCGATCCAGCCGTCGCGGCCGAGCTCCTGCTCCCATTCGAGTCGTTCCTCGAAGAGCTCGTGCTCGTCGCCCGGTCCGCCGCGGCCGCGCACGACCGCGAACCGACCGTCGAGACGATCGGTGAGCCACGCCCGCGCCTCGGCGCGAAAGCGTTCCTGGTCGGCGGTGAAGCGCAGGTCCATCGGAAGACGTGGCACGCTATCGCCCATGGAACCCAAGGGCACTGCTGTGGTGACCGGCGCGAGCCGTGGGATCGGGCGCGCGGTCGCGATCGAGCTGGCCACGCGTGGCTTCGACACGATCGCGACGATGAGGAATCCCGACGACGGGAAGGACCTGCCCGACGTCGCATCCGGTCGGATCGAGGGCGGCCGGATCGAAGTTCGGCGTCTCGACGTGACCGACCTGTCGACGATCTCGCTGCCCGACGGCCTGCGCGTCCTCGTGAACAACGCCGGGGTCGAAAGCGACAATCTCCCGCTCGAGCACATGCCGCTCGAGGCGTGGCAACGGATGTTCGCCACGAACGTGTTCGGGCTGGTCGCGATCACGAAGGCGGCGGTTCCGATCATGCGGGCCGGCGGCGGGGGCGTGATCTGCAACGTGACGTCGTCGTCGACTCTCGCCCCCGTGCCGTTCCTCGGAACGTACCGGGCGTCGAAGGCGGCCGTCACCGCGATCGGGGAGTCGCTGGCCGCCGAGGTCGCGCAGTTCGGCATCCGGGTGGTCGAGATCATGCCCGGACCGATCGAGACCGACATGCTGGCCGCCTCCGACCGGCCCGCGGCCGGGGTGGAGCACGCCGAGTACCGCGACCTCGCGGAGCGGATGTGGGAGGGGCGCCAGGGCATCCGCGACGCGTACACGCCCGCGGCGGAAGCGGCCCGGCGCATCGTCGACGCGATCTGCGACGACGACGGGCCGCTGCGCTACGGGTGCGACGACATGAGCGAGGGCATGCTCGCGGGCTGGAACGACACGAACAACGCGCAGTGGGTCGGCGGGATGCTGCAGTCGATGTCGTGATCACCGGGCTCGCGCACACCGATCGCCCGTACTACCGCCGGTACTGATCCTCTCCGACCAAACCTTTCTCCGAGCTGCGGTGTCATGCACGGAGTGGGCGGTGGTGAGAGTTGAGCGGCGCTCCCGAGGCGTTCGAGTCGTTGTTCCGGGGCGAGTACGCGCGGCTGTGCCACGCGCTTGCGTCGTTCGGCGACGGCGCCGAGGACAGCGGTGCAGGAGGCGTTCGTGCAGGCACTCGTTCGTTGGTCACGGGTCGGGGTGATGGAGAACCCCGCCGGATGGGTGCGCACAGTCGCGGTGCGCCGGCTGTTGAATGCGAAGCGCTCCCGCACGCGTGAGCTGGCGGCAACGGCCCGTCTCGGCACCTCGACGGCCGAGCCGACGTCCGACGACACCCTCGACGTGCGGGACGTGTTGCAGACGCTGACCCCGCAGCAGCGGATCGTCGTCGGCATGTACTACGGCGGGGGCTATCCGATCGCCGAGGTCGCCGCGGCGATCGGATCTCTCCGACGGCGCGGTGAAGTACCACCTCCACGCCGCCCGCGAACGGCTCCGGCCCGCAGTCACGGAGGAACGCGATGACTGATCCGGAGGATCCGGGGCTGCGCGAGCTCCTGCAAGGACCTGGTATCTCGATCGCCGACGAGGATCAGGCCTTCGGGTCCGTCGTCGCCCGAGCGCGCACCCGCGTTCGTCGACGCCGAGTCGCGTTCGTCGGCGCGGTCCTGGTCGTGGTCGCGGTGGCCGGCTCGGTGATCGCGGTCAATAGGCGCGACGGGAAGCACGTCCAGGTCCAGGCGCGACCACTCACTGCCGCCGACGTCACGTTCGCGGTCTTCGACCGGCCGGCGACCCCGGCCGACGCCCTACCGGCCGCGCTGGGGGGCAAGGGCTTCGAGGTCGACCCGGCAATTGGATCGCGGCGCGCGATCCAAACCGGGTCGGATCAGATCTACCTCTATGCGAATCGCCGCCTGCCATCCGGTGGTGAGCGCTATTGCGTCGTCGACTCGAGAGGGACGGACTCGGCCGCGTCGTGTGCAACCGAGGAAGAGCTCGCGGTCACCGGTGGTCATCCCGTGAGCACGACCGGGCGGACCACCGGATCGGCGGTGTTCGGGATCGTGCCGGACTTCGTGACCCGCGTGTCCTACCGCGGTCGAGACGTTCCGATCGTGAACAACGCGTTCGTGGTCGACGGCGCCGACGACATCTCCGGCGTCACCTTCTCGACGCCGGACGGCGACAAGACCCCACTCTCCACGTCGGTCACGACGGCTCGGTCGTCGTCGCTGCGAGCCGTTCTCCCGCCTGCGGCCGTGGCCCCGGTGTCCGACGAGTGCACCATGCCGCTTCTCCCGGAGGCCGACGGCAACGTGCGACCCCTGCTCTGTGCGCGCGGCATCGTCAACACGCTCGCGTGGGCGCACGATGCCCGAGGACAGGTCGGCGGCCGACCCGTGACATCGTCGAAGGTCATGGCGCTTGGGCGGGAAGTGACGGCGACGAACGTGCTGGAAGCGATGTGCTCCGACTTCAGGAACATCTTCGGTACGAACCCGCGGACTCTGTCGGCCGAGCGCCTCGCGAGTGCGTACTACGGGTGGCACTTCACCGACCGTCGGATCACGTACTTCTCGGCGCAGGGCTGTCCTGCTTCATGACCCGGCAGAGAGACGTGCCGCGAAGGCGAGTGGTACCGCAGGTGGTTCCACGGGCGGTACCACCGGCGGTCGCGTCGGCGGCGCTACTCGGAATTGTGCGGGCCTCGTTGCTCGGTCCGCCGACCGATCAGTGGTCGAAGCGGACGATGCGGTCGATGATGTCGAGCGCGAGGTGTTCCAGGCTCTCGCCCGACTCCACGGCGCGCGCTCGGAGCGCGTCGTACGCGTCGATCACCCCACACTCGAGCTGGGCCGCGACGATGTCCGTCGCCCGCTGCACCAGGATGCTGACCCGTACGTCGGCGCGGTCGTCGCCCATCGTTCGACGATAGAGAGCGCGCATCACGCACACGTCACCAGAATTGATGATTCCGGACGGCCTCGGGTCAGAGCGGGTATTCGAGCTCCAACTCGTGGCGGATCGGGATCTCGTGGGCGCCCTTGTCGGGGAGCTCGGGCTTCAGCCGGCGCGCGTCGGTCACGCCGTCACGGTGAAACGCGACCCAGTCCCAGCCCGCACGCTGGTACAGCCGGAGCGCATCGGTGTTGTCGTTGGTCGTGATCAACCACAGTCGCTTCCAGCCGTGGGCGCGCGCGTACTCGATGACTGCGTCGAGCAGCGCGGTGCCGGCGCCCGCCCCGCGATACGTGGTCGCGAGCACGACGAGCTCGGCGTCGCCTTCGATCTCGTACCAGAGTCCGCATCCCACGGGGCGGCCGTCGCTCTCGACCACGAAGCCGTCGAGCAGGGAGGCATCCTCGTGCACCCGCCCGCGGGAGACGACCCGGGTCGAGGCGAACTCGTTCTCGACGAGGTCACGGATCCAGGGCCGGTCGTCCTGGGTCACGCGCCGCACCTGCACGCGCCCAGCTCACTCCACCGCGCCGGTCGCCCGCAATGCCTCGATCTCCTCGCCGCTCATCCCGAGGATCTCGCCCAGGGCCCACTCGGTGTGCTGACCGAGCGTCGGCGACGCGTGCTCGTAGCCGCCCGGGCACGCGGAGAGGCGAAAGCCGTTGCGCTCGTACAGGCCTGGCCCGAGAAACGGGTGGGTGTGCCGCTCGAAGTGGCCACGGTGTGCGAGCTGGGGATCGGAGTTGAGGTCGCCGAAGTCGTTGACCGGGACCGCCTCGATCCCGGCTGCCTGCAGCTGCTCCGCGATGTCGGCTCGGTGCCGCGTGCGGGTCCACGCCTCGACGTCGGTGCCGGTGGTCGCGTGCAGCCGGGCCAGCTGGTCGTCGTCCCAGCACGCGATCGTGATCCAGCGATCGCCCAGGCCGTCCTCGTCGGCGCACGCGAACGCGCCGTGCAGGCGCGCGGTTCGATCGTTGTTGCCGTCGCGGAGATGGATCTCGCCGTCGACCTCGTAGTCGAGCAGCCACGGTGCGAGCGACCAGATCGCGGACTCGACCTGCGACAGGTCGAGATGCACGCCCTTGCCGGTGCGGCGTTGGTAGTACAGCCCGGCGGCGAGCGCCGCCGCCACGTACCGAGGCGCCAGCGAGTCGGTGATGGTGCCGTACGGTCCGACCGGTTCGCGATCGGGCCATCCCGTGAGCGCGTTGTAGCCCGCGAGCGCGGAGCCCTGGCCGCCGAAGCCGGGATAGTCCTTGTGCGGGCCGGTCTGGCCGTTGAGGCACACGCTCATCATCACGAGATCGGGCTTGATCGCGGCGAGGTTCTGGTAGTCGAGCCCGAAGCTCTTCATCGCGCGCGGTGCGAAGTTCTCGGCGACCGCGTCGGCCCACTCGGTGACGAGCCGCTTCACGATGGCGACGCCGGCCGGCTGCTTCAGGTTGAGGGTGAGGCTCGACTTGTTGGCGTTCAGCCCGTCGTAGAGCTGCGAGCCTTCGAGCCCGTGCGGGTTGTCGGGCACCGCGAGCGCCATCGCGCGGAGGAAGTCGGGCCGGGTGCGCGACTCGATGCGCAGCACGATTGCGCCGTTCTCGGAGAAGTAGCGCGTCGCGATCGGCCCGGCCGCGCCCGCCCCGAACTCGAGGATGTGCACACCGTCCCAGGCCTTCTTGCCCGGCGCGACGGGCGCGGCCCGTGGGGAGACGGGCGCGTCCGGGGCGCCGGCGCCCGGCCGGGCGGGTGCAGCCTCGCCGTCGGCCGACCGGACGACCACGAACGACTGCGGGAACCGCTCGACGTCGCCGAAGGGCCCGAAGAAGTCGCGCGACGCGAGTTGCGCCGACGCGTAGATCTCCTTGGGCGAGTTCGCGGGCGCGAGCATGAGGTTCGTCTCGCACGCGATGTCGTAGAGCTCCTGCATCGTGTGCCGGGAGAAGTACTCCGCGACCGCGGTCGTGATTCCTTCGAGCTCCTCGCTCGTTGCGGTGTTCTGGTTGTAGGTGTTCCAGTCCTGGCTCGTCAGCGCGTCGGCGGGGATGCCGTCGTCGACGACCAGCTTCGTGAGCGTTTCCAGACTCGCGACCCGGGCCTTGCCGCCGCGCAACCCGAACGACACGAAGCCGTCGAGCGCGGGCCAGATCTCGCGGGTGCGCCCGATGCTCGCGCCCCGCCGGTTCCCCCGGTTGCCGGTCTTGTCGAAGTTGGCGGGCGCGGCCATGTTCGCGATCAGCACGACCTCTTGCATCGACACGTCGACGCGCTGCGGGACGGCGCTCCACACCGCGGTCAGCGCCGCGAACGCGGCTTCCCCGCGGTGTGCGCGTACGACGCCGGTTCGGTGCAGCGCACGGGCGCGCGGTCGGGGTCGCCGGTCGCGTACATGTTCCCGCTCGCGGCCATGACCCCGAGGTCGGAGGCGTGCCACGACGCACGCGGGCCGTCGAGCCCGAACGGGGTGATGCTGACCCAAGCAGCATTCGGCGCGCGCGTCGGGTCGAGCGCGTGCGTTCCCGCAGTGCCGGGGGAGTCGAACACGACGTCGGCCGCGGCGAGCAACGCGTCGAGCGCAGGGGAGTCGGCGGCGAGCGTCTCGAGTTGCTTGCCGGCGTTCCACGCCCGGGCGATGCGCTCGGGGAGGACCTCGCCCGCGGGCGGCACCACCCGCACCACGACCGCCCCGAGATCGCCCAGCACCCGCGCGGCGCGCGCCGCGGGTTCGCCGCCGAGATCGACCACGCGCAGTCCCGCGAGGAGAGCCTCAGAGCCCAGCCGTTGCGCCACCCGCACCCCCTACTCGTAAACTGACACGAACGTCAGCAAAGGACGGTATCGCAATGCCCAAGTACGACGTCGTCGACGCCGACTGCCACATCCTCGAGCCCCCGGACATCTGGACGAACTGGTTGTCGTCCAAGTTCCAGGACAAGGCGCCGAAGCTCGTGCGGGACCACGAGGGCGGTGACGCCTGGCTCACTGCGGTCGGAGGCGATCCCGACCCCATCGGTCTCGTCGCGACTCCGGGCATGCCCTTCGACAAGTTCCGCTGGTACGGCGTCACCTACGAAGAGGCGCGCACCGGTTGCTACAACGGCGAAGCGCGCCTCGCCGACATGGACATCGACGGCGTCGGCGCGGAGATCCTCTTCCCGCCGCAACGAACGATGAGCCATTTCCTCGGCGACGACGACGACGACTTCGTCCTCGCCGGCGTCGAGGCGTACAACAACTTCTTGTTCGAGGAGTTCTGCGCCCCCGACCCGACCCGGCTGATCGGCCTCGCGCAGATCCCTTCGCTCGGGATCGACAACGCGATCGACTCGCTGCGCAAGGCCAAGGCGCGCGGCGCCAAGGGCGTGCTCATCTCGAACTGGCCCGCCGGCAACGGCGGCCTCTCGCGCGACGACGACCCGTTCTGGGCCGCGGCCGTCGACGAGGGCATGCCCGTGTCGATCCACATCAACATCATCAGCCGGGCGTCGAGGAGCGCGTCGCGCAAGGCGGCCGCGGCCAAGGGCAACCAGCTCTACAACATGGCGAGCGAGGCCACCCGGGCCAAGGCGATCGGCGGCATGAGCCACGTGTTCGCGATGGCCACCGGCGCCATGACCGACATGATCTTCACCGGCGTGTTCGAGCGGTTTCCCGAGCTGCAGGTGTGCTGGATCGAGACCGGCGTCGGTTGGATCCCGCACTTCCTCGAGTGCATCGACGACCGCTGGTGGCGCAACCGCGTGTGGGGCGACCTGCCGCTGCGCGAGCCGCCGTCCGCCTACTGGTACCGCAACAACGCGGCGAGCTTCATCACCGACCGCAGCGGCGTCGAGCTCCGCAACCGGGTCGGGGTCGAGAACATGATGTGGTCGAGCGACTACCCGCACCACGGCAACGACTGGCCGTACTCGCGCAAGGTCATCGAAGAGACCATGGGCAACATCAACGAGACCGAGCGGGCCCTCATCACGGGCGGCAACGCGGCCCGGATCTGGAACCTGCACGACTGATCACGCGGCACGAGTCATCAGGAACGCGTCTGATCCTTCGAGCCCTGATCCTTCGAGCTCGGGTCCTTCGAGCTCGGGTCCTTCGAGCTCGGGTCGAGACGCACACCGCCGACCCCGGTGTGCGTCTCCTGCGCGGTGGCGACGGCTTCGAGCGTGAGGCGCTGGATCGTCCGCTGGTGCACGTAGTTGAGGACCCGGTCGACCGCGGGGATCATGCGCCGTGAGTTGGCCGTGAGCCGACGCTGCACCGCGACCATCTCGTCGGCGTCCCAGTCGCGGCCCTGGCCCGCGAGCATTCCGTGCACGTCGGCCTGCAGGGCGCGGAAATGGCGGACGTAGATCGCGCCGAGCTCGACGAGGATCTCCTCGGTCATCCCGATCTCGCGGAGCTCGGAAACCGCGCGGAGCAGGTCGAGGTCGCTGTCGTCGTAGACCTCGTGGCCGAGCGACTCGGGCTCGGCCAGCAGGCCGATCTCCCGGAGGCGGGCGATGAGCTCGCCGGGCAGGCCCGACTTCTCGACGAGATCGTCGAGGCTGTAGCTCCGGCCCTGGGCCGCGAAGAGGCCCTCGATCCCGGGCCGGTCGACGCTCAGGAGTGCCTTGATCGCGGCGAGCGAGAAGCGCTGGGCCTGGAACTCGCGGATCTTGACGAGCCGGTCGAGATGATCCCGGTTGTAGAGCTTGTGCCGGCCCGACCGCTCCGGGGCCTCGAGCAGGCCTTCCCGGGCGTAGTACCTGATCGTGTCGACGGTGACGCCGGCCTCGTGGGCCAGTTCGTCGATCCGCCACCGGGCCTCGGCCAATTTCTCAGTCTCCGGATTGACACCAATGACACTGAGAGCATATACTCACAGTGTTCCTCCACCGGGAGGAGAAACTCCAGCGGTAGACGCTCAAGGGTAACTGCTCAAGGAGTAACTCCTCAAGGGCGAGAAGGTAGCAGCTGTAGGCCGCCAGAGGACGCAGCTCGAAGGGAGCCACCATGCAGAGCACCGCAGACCGGACAGAGCCGAAGGTTCAGGCTCTCTCGTGGCTGGTGTCGCAGCTCCGCTGGGAAGAGACCCTCGGCGAGCTCCGCCACGAGTGCGAGGACGAGCCCGTCCGTCGGGCCGCCTGAAACCGACCGCCTGGGCCTCACCGCTCGAAGAAGTCGTCGACCGCGGACCCCCGCTGCAGGTCGACCGTGCGATCGGCCCCGACGTCAACGTCGGGGCCGTTGCGCGCCCCGGCCGCTACACCCGCGGCGCGGTTACGCCGACAACCTCCCGGTGCAGGCGAAGATGCCGGCGCTCGCGCCGGGGGTGAGACGGGCCGCCCTCGCGTTCAGCGTCCTCCCGACTCCCCACGCCGATTCGATCGCCCACCTCCTCACGATGCGCGAGCGGGTGCGGCTCCGAGAAGGTCTGGCCCAGGTCCGCGACGCGGAGGACGGGGAACGGATCGCGGCCCTGCACGACCTGGTGCGCGCGATCCGCAACGGTGTCGACTGGCCGGTGCTCGCCGCGCACAGCGAGCGGGACTGCCCGTTCCACTGCATCGACGGCCACCCGATCGAACGGGTCACGGCCGTGTTCGAGCAGCTGGCGGAGCTGCAGCCGATGACCGTCGCGGTCGCACTCTGCCACCTCGCCACCGACCGCCGGACCGAGCTTTGGGATCGCCTCGACACCCGGGCCCGGGCCCAGGTGAGCGAGCGGGTGCCCGAGGTCGCGTACGTCGGCACGGTGCGCACGCGCATCTTCGCGCGCGACGTCGCGGCCCGGCTCAGCCGTGCGGCCAAGATCGCCGCGACCCGCCCGACGAGCTGACTTCCGACTTCTTCACGGCTGCTTAACCGCCTCTGGGTTCGCTCTCGGGCGGCCGGCGCAGTTTGGGGTCGCTTCGAGATCACGAAGCGTCCCCCTCCCAAGGAGTCACGATGGAATCCGAACTGCACGACGAGTCATCCACGAACTGGAGCCCCCCGGCCCGGCCCAATCGCCGAGGCAAGGCGATGCTGATCGTCGGCCTGGCTGCGCTCGGCGCGGGCATCGGCGGCGCGGGCATCGCCAACGCGGCGACGAACGGCTCGTCCTCCTCGACCGCCGCGTCGTCGTCGACGGCCGCGGCCACGGCCCAGCCGACCGACCCCGCCAAGATGTCGCACGGTCCGAACGAGACGCTGCTGACCGGCACCACGGCCGAGAAGGTTAAAGCCGCGGCCCTGGCGGCCAACCCCGGCGCCACGATCATCCGGGTCGAGACCGACTCGGCGGGATCGCCGTACGAGGCGCACATCACGAAATCCGACGGCACGCAGGCGACCGTGAAGATCGACGCGAGCTTCAAGGTCACCTCCACCGAGTCGGGCTTCGGTGGCGGCCCCGGCGGCCACGACGCCCACGACGCCCACGGACCTCAGGGCGGTAGCGCCCCCGGCACGAGCGCCCCGAGCGCGTAGGCCTTCGGGACGCCGACGATCACCGGCGGCGGGCCCGCCCGTCCGCCGCCGGTGTGATCGCTGGGCCCCGGCCCTCCCACCCTGCTGTCGACCGGAGCGCGAGGGCCGGGGTCGACTGCACTCTGCCTGCGTGCGGTAAACGCGCAGTAAACGCCGCGACGGGCGTACCGGACCACGCCCGGGTCAGGCGCGCACCCAGCGCGGGAGCGTGACGTCGTCGATCCGGTGGAAGACGACCCGCACGCTCTCGCCGATGGAGATCGTGGCGGGATCGATCTCGTTGATCTCGCCGTCGGCGCTCGCGACCAGGTTGCCGACGAAGCGGATGAGCGGATCGTCTTCGAGCTCGACCACGATCGAGTTGTAGGGCGCGACCGCCGCGAACGCGGGCAACAGCGGCGGATGCGGGACGATGTACGACCAGATCCGCCCGCGTCCCGACATCGCCTGCCAGGTGACGTCGGTCGAGCGGCAGTTCGGGCACATCGGACGGGGTGGCATGCGGCGGGCGCCGCACGACGCGCACGCCTGCACCAGCAACTCACCCCGCTGCGCAGCCGAACCAGAACTCGTTCGCGGTCGGGTCGGCCAGGTCGGGCAGGAGCCATTCGGTCTCCATTATCCATCGCTCCCTTGCTTCGCCCGGGGGGCTCGCGGCGTCCGCACGGTCACCGCTCACACGTCCTTCGTGAACAGGATCGCCGAGGTGGGGACACCTTCGCCGCTCGTCACGAGCGACACGTCGGCGCCGTCGACCTGCGCGGTCGACGTGCCTCGGATCTGGCGGGCGCCCTCGAGCACGAGGTTGAAGCCGTGCACGTACGCCTCCGACATCCCGCCGCCCGCGGTGTTGACCGGGAGGCGACCGTTCGGCCATTCGATGTTGCCGTCGTCGGTGAACGGTCCGCCCTCGCCGCGCTCGCAGAAGCCGTAGCCCTCGAGCGAGAGGATGATGAGCGGGCTGAACGCGTCGTAGAGCTGCGCGACCTTGACGTCGGCGGGGGTGACGTCGGCCATCTCCCACATGCGTTCGGCCGCGGTCCACGCCGGGCCGCGCAGCGGGTCGTCGGTGAAGTAGTTCGTCATCGTCTGGTGTTGCGGCGGTAGGCCCTGCGCGAACGCGTGGATGTACGCGGGCGGCTGCTTGAGGTCGCGGGCGCGCTCGGCCGAGACGACCACGATCGCGAGCGCGCCGTCGGTCTCGAGGCAGTTGTCGAAGAGGCACAGCGGTTCCGAGATCCAGCGCGCGTTCATGTAGTCGTCGCGGGTCATGGGCTTGTGGCCCATCGTGGAGTTGGGATTGCGCGCCGGCGTGCTTGCGGAACGCGAGCGCGATGTTCGCGAGGTGGTCGCGCGTGCCTCCGTACTCGTGCATGTAACGCCGGGTGAGCAGCGCGATCTCGTCGACGGGCCGGATCACACCGAAGGGGCGCGACCACTGGCTGTTGTCGGCGAGGCGGGCGTGGGCCTGGGCCCACGGGCGGCTCGCGGCCGCGGCGCGCTTGCGGGCGCGCCAGGCGACCGCGACCGAACACTGCCCGGTCGCCACCGCCATCGCGGCCTGACCGACAACGCCGCACCCGGCGCCGCCGCCGAAGCCGACCTGCGAGAACCAGGTGACGTCGCCGAGGCCGACGTTACGAGCCACGTCGATCTCCCGGTTCGGTTCCATCGTGTACGACGCCATGCCGTCGACCTCGGACGGCGCGATACCCGCGTCGTCGAGAGCCATCGACACGGCCTGGCACGCGAGCGAGAGCTCGGTGTCGGCCAGACCCTTGCCGAAGGTGGTCTGCCCGATCCCGACGACCGCGGTCTTGTCCTTGATCAGATCGGGCACGCGGCTCACCAGCCCTTCCACTCCGGCGCGCCGGCGCTCGCGGAACGACGCGACCCCCTCGCCCGAGTCGACGGTCGAGGAGTTCATCTCGACCATCATCGCCTCCTCTTCCAGCAGGTCGCGCCGCGAGAGCTCCGACGCGTCGTGCAGGAGCTTCTTCGCCCAACCGATCGCCTTGGTGGGCCCGGCCGCCAGTCGCTCCGCCCACTCCTTGGTCGCGGCTCTGCAGGTCGGCCGCGGGTACGACCTTGTTCACGATGCCGAGCGTCGCCGCGTCGGCGGCCGACAGGTCGTCACCGAAGAAGACGAGCTCCTTCGCCTTGTGCATGCCGACGACGCGGGGGAGCAGGTACGCCACGCCGCCGTCGGGGACGAGCCCGCGCCGCACGAACACCTGGATCAACTTGGCGTTGTCGGCCGCGATCGACGAGGTCGGCCGCGAGCACGAGCATCGAACCGCCGCCCGCGGCCGTGCCGTTCAACGCCACGATGACGGGCTTTTCGCAGTCCTGGATCGCCTGCATCAGCTGCTGGAACCCGGCGCGCATCATGTTGACCGCGGAGCCGACGACCCGCTCGGGCGCGTCGGCCGGGCGCGTGCCGCGCTGCGGGCTGTGGTACCGAGAGGTCGGCGCCTGTGCAGAAGTGACGCTCGCCTGCGGCGGTCAGCACGACCGCACGTACCTCGAGGTCCCAGTGCGCGTTGCGGAACGCGTCGATCAGCGCGTCGCGGACGTAGTACGGGATCGCGTTGCCCTTGTCGGCGCGGTTGATCGTCAACCACAAGACACCGTTCTCGAGCCGCGTCTGCAGCTCGTCCGCCACGAGCGCGGAATTGTCGACAGCTTCACTCACTGCTTCACCACCAATGCGTCGAGGGCGACCGCGCCGCGGGGGCGGACCACCAGGGGGTTGATATCGAGCTCACGCACGTCGCCGGCGAGATCCATCGCCAGGCGTTGCACCTTCATGACCGTGTCGACCAGCGCGTCGACGTCGACGGGGCCCTGGCCGCGCACGCCCTCGAGGAGCTTGTAGCCCTTGAGCTCGGTGAGGGCACGCCGGGCCTCGTCCTCGGGGAACGGCGGCACCCGGAACGTGACGTCGCCGAACACCTCGACGAAGATGCCGCCGAGCCCGATCGTCACCACCGGGCCGAAGAGGTCGTCGGTCGACACGCCGATCAGCGCGTCGACGCCGCCCTTCACCATCTCGCAGACCATGACGCCGTCGATGCGCGCCGTGCGGTCGGCCTTCTTGGCCTTGCGCAACAGCTCGTCGTAGGTGGCCTTCACCTCGGACGCGGAGCCGACGCCGACCTTCACCACGCCGACGTCGGTCTTGTGCAACAGGTCGGGCGACGACACCTTCATCACGACGGGGAAGCCGATTGCCTTCGCGGCGCGCACGGCCTCCGCCGCCGACGCGCACAGCTCGTCCTTCGACGTCTTGATGCCGTACGCGTGGATCAGCTTCTTCGAGTTCCACTCCGAGAGCGCCTCGCTCGGCTTCAGCTCCGCGAGCAGCTTGCGGGCCTTGCCCGCGGCGGGCAGCGGCTCGGTCGGCGCGTCGGCGAACGGCGACCGGTAGCGGGCCGAGAAGGCCCAATAGTCGGCGTAGCTCTTCACAGCTGCCACGCAGTTGTGGAACGTGCGGAACACGGGGAGCCCGCCGTCGAGCAGGCGCTTGTAGTACGTGTCGTCGGTGCCCGAGGGCGCGCCCCACACCACGAAGATCGGCTTCGTCGTCGTCTTGGAGGCTTCGATGATGTCGCGGGTGAACGGATCGCTGAAGATCGCGACCGCGCCCGTGATCGGGATCACGAGGATGTCGACGTTCTTGTCGGCGAGGATCACGTCGAGGATCCGGCGGCCACGCGCGTCGGCGACGGGCGGACCGCCGCAATCGACGGGGTTCGACACGCGCAGGTACGACGGGATGAGCGTGTCGTGCAGTTGTCGCTGCGAGTCCTTGGTGAGATCGGGGAGGCGCAGCCCGGCGTCGGACAGCACGTCGGCCATGTGCGCGCCGGTGCCGCCGGAGATCGCGTAGACGCACACGCCCGGCGGCCGGTTCGACTTCGCCCACGCGGGCGGCTTGTCGGGGCGGGTACGCGCGAACGACATCGACACTTCGAGCAGCTCGTCGAGACCGTCGACCCGGGTCACCCCGAACTGGCGGAACACCGCCGACGTCACCGCGTCGGAACCCGTGAGGTGACCGGTGTGCGACTGCGCCATCGACCGGCCGGCCGCGGTCTTGCCGACCTTCACCATCACGATCGGCTTGCGCAGCTTCGCCGCGTGGTCGGCCGCGAGCATGAGCGTGCGACCGTCCTTGAAGCCCTCGATGTAGCACGCGATCACCCCGACCTCGGGCTGGTCGGCGAAGTTGCGGGCAAAGTCGGCGAACTCGAGGTCGACCTCGTTGCCGGTCGGTGCCCAGTGCGACAGCCGGATGCCGATCTCCTGGCCCTGGAACACGGGGCGACCCTGGTGGCCGGACTGCGTGATGAGCGCGATCGACGGCCCGTCGAGGTCCGGACGGAACTCCTCGAACGCGTTGAGGTTCGTGTTCGGGTCCGAGCAGGCGCACGTCGCCGCTCCGCACGAGCCGCTCGAGCTTCTGCTCGCGCAACTTGCCCTCCGCGCCGGTCTCGGAGAACCCGGCCGCGAAGATCACCGCGAACTTCGACTTGCGCCGCAGCACCTCCTCGAAGGTCTCCTCGGCCCGGCCGGTGAGGATGATCGCGAGGTCGAGGTCGCCGGGGATGTCGAACACCGACTTGTAGCAGGGCCGGCCGAGCACCGTCTCGCGCTCGGGGTGCACGGGATAGAACGTCGCACCGTTCTTCTCGGCCCACGCCGAGAACTTCCGGGTCATCGCGGTGTTCGGCTTGGCGGAGGAATCGGACGCGCCGATCACCGCGATCGTCTTCGGGTGCAAGAAGGCGTCGATGTCGACGTTGCGCAGGTGCAGCGGCCGGCCCGAGACGTCAAGATCGAAGTTCGGCATATCGAAGTTCGGCATAATCGAAGTTCGGCACATCGAATGTGGGGCCGGCGGGCGCGGGCGACTTGGCTTTCGGCATGCGGCACTCCAACGGACGACGATCCACGCGGGCGGGCGAGCGGCCGTAAGTATGACGGTCACGTCAGGATTCCGGCCAGTTGGTAGCTTCGACGGGCTATGCGGACCGTGGCGATCGTCGGGACCTCGCTCGCGGGGCTGCGCGTGGCGGAGACGTTCCGGCGAGAGGGCTTCGACGGCCGCATCGTCGCGATCGGCGCCGAGCCGCACCTCCCGTACGACCGGCCCCCGCTCTCCAAGGAGTTGCTGCGCGGCGACTGGGAGCCCGACCAACTCGTCTTGCGCAAACAGGGCGTCGAGGATCTCGATCTCGACTGGCGCCTCGACGCGCGCGCGGTCGCGTTGCACCTCGACGCGCGCGCGGTGGAGCTGCACGACGGCGAACGGATCGGGTTCGACGGGCTCGTGATCGCGACGGGTGCGACCCCGCGGCGCCTGCCGGACCAACCGAACTTCGCGGGCGTGTTCACGCTGCGCACGCTCGACGACGCGCTCGCGTTGCGCGAGCTCCTCGACGCGCATCCCAAGGTCGTCGTCATCGGCGCGGGGTTCATCGGCGCGGAGATCGCGGCGACATGCCGCACGCGCGGCCTCGACGTCACGGTGCTCGAGGCGTTGCCGCAGCCGATGGTGCGCGGCCTCGGGCCCGAGCTGGGCGCGGTGCTCGCCGCGATCCACCGCGAGCACGGCGTCGACCTTCGCACCGGCGTGGTGGTCGACGCGATCGTCGACGACGGCGCGGGTCAGGTCGCGGGCGTGCGCCTCGGCGACGGCACCATGGTCGCGGCCGACGTCGTGGTCGTGGGCATCGGCGTGGTCCCCGAGACCGCGTGGCTCGAGGGTTCGGGTCTCACGCTCGACAACGGCGTGGTCTGCGACGAGACGTGTCTCGCCGCGCCGGGCGTGGTCGCGGCGGGCGACGTCGCCCGGTGGCCCAACCCGCTCTTCGACGGCGCGCTCATGCGGCTCGAGCACTGGACCAACGCGACCGAACAGGGCGTCCACGCCGCGCGCCGCCTCCTCGGTCACGAGGAGCCGTTCGCGCCCGTGCCGTTCGTCTGGTCCGACCAGTACGACCGCAAGATCCAGACCGTCGGAGTGGTGTCCGCCGAGCCCGACGTCGACGTCCACATCGCGCACGGCACCCTCGACGAGCGCCAGTTCGTCGCGCTGTTCGGCCGAGGCGGCAGATTGCTCGGCGCGCTGGGCTTCAACCGGCCGCGGTTCGTGATGCAGTACCGCCGGATCATCGCCGAGCGGGGCACGTGGGACGACGCGCTGCAGCTCGCGCGGCAATGACGACCCCGGGCGTCGCGGAGCAACGGCTCCTGACGCCGAGGTTCGTTGTCGTCGTCCTGTGCGGCCTCTGCTACTTCCTCGCCCTGGCGATGCTCACGCCGGTGCTGCCGCACTATGTCGAGGACTCGCTCGGTGCCGGCAGCGTGGCCGTCGGGGTCGCGGTCGGCGCGTTCGCCGTCGGTGCCGTCTCGTTGCGGACCTACGCCGGGCGGGTCGGCGACCGCATCGGCCGGCGGGTCCTCATCGTCGGCGGCGCGCTCGTCGTCGCGGCCTCGACCGTGCTCTACGGCGTCGTGCACGCGCTCTGGTGGCTGATCCTCCTGCGCGTCGTCACCGGCTTCGGCGAGGCCGGCTTCTTCGTCGGCGCGGCGACGATGATCACCGACCTCTCACCGGTGGAACGCCGCGGCGAGGCCGTGTCGTACTGGTCGGTCGCGGTGTACGGCGGGTTGTCGTTCGGTCCCGCGCTCGGTGAGTACCTGCGGGGGACGTCGCGCTACACGTTGACGTTCGTCGTCTCCGCCGCGCTCGCGCTCACCGCCGCGTTCGTCGGGATGTTCACCGTCGAGGTCGAACGGGAGAGAACCGAACCCGAGTCGCGACACCTCATGCACCGGGCCGCGGTCGGGCCCGGCACCGTGTTGTTCCTCGGCCTGATCCCGCTGGCCGGGTTCAGCGCGTTCATGCCGCTGTATGCGACCCATCACCTGCACATCGACTCGGGCCCGATCTTCTTGCTCTACGGCGTGCTGATCCTCGTCGTGCGCATCCTCGGCGCGCGGGTGCCCGACCGGCTGGGGGGCCGCGACGCAGGCGGCATCGCGCTCGCCCTCGCCGCGGTCGGGATCGGGATCGTCGCCGTTTGGCCGTCGCTCGCAGGGCTCGTGGTCGGCACCGTCGTGCTCGCGGCGGGCATGTCGTTGATGTACCCCGCGCTCCTCTTGCTCGCGCTCGAAGGGATCGGCGACGCCGATCGGGCGTCGGTCGTGGGTACGTTCTCGTCGTTCTTCGACGCGTCGCAAGGACTCGGCGCCTTCGTGTGCGGCGCGGTCGTGGCGGTCTCGGGGAACCGGGGTGCCTTCACGACCGGCGCGGTCACCTCGTTGCTCGGGTCTGGTGCTGCTGCGCACCCGGGCGGCCTGAACGGTCGACCTCCTAGCATCCGGCGCCGATGCCGAGTCTGCTGGTCACGAACGATTTCCCCCCGAAGCTCGGCGGCATCCAGTCGTATCTCTACGAGTTGTGGCGGCGGCTCCCACCGGACGAGACCGTCGTGTTCACGACCGCACACGCGGGTGCGAGCGAATGGGACGCGCGCCAGCCGTTCCGCATCGTCCGTTCCCGGCACTCGGTGCTGCTCCCCACGAACGCGCTCGCCCGCGACGTCGACGCGCTCGCGCGCGAGGTCGACGCGTCGGCCATCTTCCTCGATCCGATGCTGCCGCTCGGGGCGATCGGGCCCCGATTGCACAGCGCGCCCTACGTCGTCGTCGTGCACGGCGCCGAGATCACCGTTCCCGCGACCGTGCCCGGGCTGCGCGGCCTCGGGCGCCGCGTGTTGCGGGGTGCGGCCGCGGTCGTCGCCGCGGGCGGGTATCCGGCGCGGCAGGCGACGCGCGTGGCCGGGCGCGAGCTGCGCGGTGTCGTCGTGCCGCCCGGCGTCGACGGCGAGCGGTTCCGCCCGACCACCGCGGCAGCGCGCGCGGCGGCGCGCCTGCGGTTCGGGCTCGATCCGGCGCGGCCGGTCGTGCTCGGGCTTTCGCGACTCGTGCCCCGCAAGGGCTTCGATGTGGTGATCGACGCGGTCGCGGGCATGCCCGACGTGCAGCTCGCGCTGGCTGGCGCCGGCCGCGACCAGGCCCGCCTCGTTCGGCGAGCGCGCCGGCGCGGTGTCGGCGTCCGCTTCCTCGGGCGGGTGCCGGACGCCGAGCTCCCGGAGCTCTACGGGTGCGCCGACGCGTTCGCGATGTGTTGTCGCGACCGGTGGGCGGGGTTGGAGGCCGAGGGATTCGGGATCGTCTTTCTCGAGGCGGCCGGTTGCTCCGTCCCGTCGGTCGCCGGGCGCAGCGGCGGCGCGCACGAAGCGGTGGTCGACGGCGAGACCGGATACGTCGTGTCGCCGCGCGACGTCGACGCGGTGCGTGCCGCGCTCGACGTCTTGTGCCACGACCCGGTCCGGCAGTCGGCCATGGGGCGCGCCGCTCGTGAACGGGCGATCGGGCAGTACTCGTACGACGGCCTGGTGGCGCGTCTCGTTCCGCTCACCCGCGGCGATTTCTCGGCGGTTCCGCTCCTTCCGCGCTGACGGGGGCGCCCCGGTAGATTGGCCCGGTGACCGGGAAGCGCATCGTCGTCGCGTCGTGGTCGACGCTCGCCGTCTTCGCGGTCGTCGCCATCGCCGACGCGCTCGGTCTGCACGCACTGAACACGCCCGCCACGATCGTGAGCGTCGTGCTCTTCGGCGTGTCGCTGCCCATCTGGATCTACGCGTTCGGGCTGGTCCTCGTGCGCTCGGCGCGCGGCGACGACATCGCGGTCGCGTCGTGGGTGTTCCTCACGCCGTCCGCGCCGAACGACGTGCGCCGGCAGCTGCTGGGTGCGACCGCCGTATGCGTGGTGATCGCGCTCGCAACCGGGTGGGCCAACCCGTTCAGCGTCCTCGTCCCGATGCTGCAGCTCGGGCTTGCGGCGCTGTGGGGCGCGCGCCACGGCACCTATCCGGCCCGTCGCCCGCCGGCCCGCACGGCCCCGAGAAGCGTGAAGGGAGCTCGTCGATGACCGAGACCGCCGACGAACGGATCCGCATCGAAGCGCCCGCGGACCGGTGCTGGGACGTCGCCGTCGATTTCGAGTCGTACCCGGAGTGGGTGCGCGACGTGAAGGACGTGCACACGCTCGAGCGCGACGGTGAGGGGCGCGGGGTGCGGGTCGAGTACCGCGCCGCCGCGCTCGGCAAGAGCATCCGCTACGTGCTCGAGTACGACTACTCGGCCGCGCCGGGGTCGTTCTCGTGGAAGTTCGCCGAGGGAGACATGCTGCGGCGACTCGACGGCACGTACCGCTTCGAGGCGGAAGGTCCGGCGTCGACCCGCGTCCACTACGAGCTCGCGGTGGAGCTCGCGGTGCCGTTGCCCGGGCTGCTCAAGCGCCGCGCCGCGGGCTTGATCATGGGCAGCGCGTTGAAGGATCTCAAGAAGCAGGTCGAGGCGGTCGCTTGACCCGGATCCTGCTGTTCACGGGCAAGGGCGGGGTCGGGAAGACCACCGTCGCCGCCGCGACCGCCACCCGCGCCTCCGAGCACGGGCTGCGCACGATCGTCTGCTCGACCGATCCCGCGCACTCGCTCTCCGACGCGTTCGACGTCGCCGCTCGGCGATCGTCCGACCCCGATCGCGCACGGGCTGGCCGGCCAGCAGCTGAACGCGCGCGTGCGTTTCGAAGAAGCATGGGAAGACGTGCGGGAGTATCTCGTCGACGTCCTCGACTGGGCGGGCGCCGACACGGTCGAGGCGGAGGAGCTCGCCGTCATTCCGGGTCTCGACGAGGTGTTCGCGCTCGCCGACATCAAGGAGTTCGCGACGTGCGGCGACTACGACCTCGTCGTCGTCGACTGCGCGCCGACCGCGGAGACGATCAGGTTGCTCTCGCTCCCGGACGTCCTCGGTTGGTACATGGATCGGATGTTCGACACCCAACGCCGGCTCACCAAGCTCACCCGACCGATCCTGCAGCGCGTCTCCGGCATGCCCATCGCCGCCGACGGGGTGTTCGGCGCGATCCGGCGCTTCTACGAACGTCTCGACGGCGTGCGCGAGCTGCTCACCGACGGCGACGTCACCAGCGCCCGGCTCGTCGTCAATCCCGAGCGGCTCGTCGTCGCCGAGGCGCGGCGCACGTTCACATACCTGTCGTTGTTCGGCTATCACGTCGACGCGGTGATCGCGAACCGGATCCTGCCCGCCGAGCTCGATCACCCGTGGCTCGCACAGTGGCGTACCACGCAGTCCGCGCATCTCCACGTGATCGGCGACGCGTTCGCCCCGCTGCCGGTGCTCGAGGCCGAGCTCGCGAACGAAGAGGTCGTGGGCGCGCCCGCGCTCTCGCTCTTCGCCAAGAACCTCTACGGCGACGCCGACGTCGCGTCGCGTCTCTCCCACACCGAACCGTTCCGGGTCGACGCCGACGGTGACGCGCTCGATGCTTTCGGTCCAGCTCCCGTTCACCGGGCGCGACGACGTTCAGCTCGGGCGTACCGGCGACGAGCTCGTGTTCACCGTCGGCCCGCACCGCCGCGCGATCGTGCTGCCCGACAGTCTCGTGCGCCGGTCGGTCGTGGGCGCGCGGTTCGTCGAGGATCGCCTCGTCGTGGAATTCGTCTGATGGATCCGAACGAACCTCGTCCGGGCGCGGACTCGCCGGGCCCGCCCACCGACGGCGATCCGGTCGAACATCTCTGGAACGCGGCGCACGAGATGCTGCGCGCGTTCCGCACGCTGATCGACGCGGCCGACGAGTTCGTCGAGTCGCAGCGCGGGCAGGCCTCCGCGCGGGGCGAGGCCGGCGAGCACCGCGGGCCGCGCGAAGGCCGCGTGCACCACATCGACATCGACCAGCGTCCCGACGCCGGCACCGGTGCGGCAGGCGCGTAGGCATCAATGGTCGCCACCATCGGGCTCGACATCGGCGGAACGAAGGTGCTCGGCGTGCTGCTCGGCGCGGACGGCACGGTGCTGCGCGAAGAACGCCTCGCGTCGCCACACACCGGGCTCGACGCGCTGGTCGCGACCGGCTCGTCGATCGTGCGCGAGCTCGACTCGCCCGGCGCGCCGATCGGGGTGGGTGCGGCCGGGCTCGTCGACCGCGACGGCAACCTCGCGTACGCACCCAACCTCCCGAACGTGCGCCGTGCCCCCCTGCGGGAGGCGCTCGCGGACGAGACGGGGCGGTCCGTCGTCGTCGACAACGACGCGAGCGTCGCGACGCTGGGCGAGGTCACCTACGGCGCCGCCACCGGTTCGCACGATGTCGTGCTCGTGACGCTCGGCACCGGCATCGGCGGCGGCTTCCTGCTCGACGGCCGCATGTACCGCGGCGCCCACAACTTCGGCGCCGAGGTCGGGCACTTCACCGTCGACATCAACGGGCCCCTCTGCGCGTGCGGCGAGCGCGGCCACTGGGAGGCCATCGCTTCGGGCACCGCGCTCGGGCGCATGGCCCGCGAGCTCGTTGCCAAAGGTGGCGGTGCCGCGCTCGTGGCGGCGGCGGGGGGCGACGCGAGCGCCGTGAACGGCTTCCACGTCGGCGCCGCGGCCGCGCAGGGCGACCCCGACGCCCGGTCTCTGATGGTGCAGTACGCCGAGAACGTGGCGGTCGGTCTGGCGAGTCTCGCCAACCTTCTCGACCCCGAGTGCATCGTGATCGCGGGCGGGCTGGTCGAGCTGGGCGCGCTGCTGTTCGAGCCGCTGCGGGAGGCGTTCGGCCGCCACGTCGAAGGCGTCGACTACCGCCCCGCGGTCGCGATCGTCCCCGCGACCCTCGGCGAACGTGCGGGCGCAATCGGCGCAGCTGTGCTCGCCCGGAGCCTGCTGTCGTGACGGTCAACATCGGGATGACGCTGCCGTCGTTCGTCGACGATCCCGAGATCCCGATCGCGGTCGCGCACGCGGCCGAGGCGGCCGGGCTCGACGGAGTGTTCGTGTACGACCATTTGTGGCGAGGCGAACCGCCGCGCCGGCGGCCCGCGATCGAGTGCTTCGCATTGCTCGGCGCGGTGGCGGCGGAGACGAGCCGGATCCGGGTCGGCACGCTCGTCGCGCGCTCGACGCTGCGACCCGCGGCGACGCTCGCCAACTCCTTCGCGACCGTGCAGCGGGTGAGTGACGGTCGCTTGATCGCCGGGATCGGGTCGGGCGACTCGCGAGAGCCGGCCCGAGAACGAGGCGTACGGGCTCGACTTCGGCACGCTCGTCGACCGTTTGAGCTCGCTGCACGACGCGGTCCGGGCCGCGTCCGGGAGCGGGTATCCCGTGTGGATCGGTGGGCACGCGACCCAGCTGCGCGAGATCGTCGCGGTCGCCGACGGCTGGAACTCGTGGGGCACCGACGCCGCGGGCTTCGCCGAGCAGGCCGCGCTCGTGCGGGACGTGTCGCCCGATGCCACGTTGACGTGGGGCGGTCTGGCGCGACCGCTCGAAGAAGGTGCCGGCCCGCTCGCCGACCGGTTGCGGCCGTACGGGGCGGCGGGCGCGACGTGGATCATCGTCGGGCCGGTCCCGGCGACCGATCCTGCCAACGCGGCGGTGCTCGCCGACGTGCGCGCGCGACTCGACCGCTGAGCCGGGCCGGCGCGGACGCGAGCGTCAGCCGAGCAGCAGCTCGGCCGCGGACGCGAGGTTGTCGCCCATCGACGACGACCGGTTCACACCGCTGCTCCAGTAGGTGAGCTCGGCGAACCACACAGAACCGAGCACCCGTACGATCCCGTCGAGATCGCCGTGGGCCGGGCAGTTGCCGCCACCGTCGACGACATCGGCGATGATCGCGCGCAGGGTGGAGTCGATCTCGTTCTTGAGCGGCACCGTCGCCGCCTCGGACGACGACATCGCCGTCAGCATCGCGCGGGTGACGAGCGGCGACCGTTCGAGCGAACGCGACGCGCGCTGCAGGACATCGGAGACGCGTGCGGCGGGCGTGTCGCCCTTCGGTGGACGTTGCACCAGCCGCTCGCGCAATGTCGCGGCCTGGAGCGCCATCGCCGCCAGGAGCAGCTGGTCCTTCGACACGTAGTGCCGGTACAGCGTGCCGAGCGCGACCTCGGCCCGGGCCGCGACATCGCGCATCTGCACCGCGTCGTACCCGCCTTCGGCCGCCAGCGCGGTCGCGGCGGCGATCAGCCGCTCCTTGCGGGCGGCGGTCTCGGCGGCCCGGGTTCCGGTCATGGCGCTCCTCACGGCGGGTCCGGAAGCCGCACCCCGCGGCGCACCACCGACCCGGCCGGACCGTAGCGCGAACCTAGAACGTGTTGCAGGTGTGGGGCCTCAGGTCATTACGATGCGGGAAATGCGCACACAGCTCGCCCGCGATCTGGGCCTGGAATTCCCGATCTTCGCGTTCAGCCATTGCCGCGATGTCGTCGCCGCCGTGAGCCGGGCCGGTGGGATGGGGGTGCTCGGGGCGCTCTACTTCACCCCCGAGGAACTCGAGATCGAGCTGAAGTGGATCGACGAGCACGTCGACGGCAAGCCCTACGGCGTCGACCTCGTCATGCCGGCCAAGGTCGAGCTGCCCGAGGGTGTCGACGCCGACGCGCTCGAGGGCCAGCTCGAGGCGATGATCAGCCAGGAGCACCGCGACTGGGTCGAGAAGGTGCTCGCCGAGCACGGCGTCCCGCCGCTGCCCAAGGAGATGGCCGGCGGTCACCAGCTGCTCGGCTGGACCGACGCCACCGCCCGTCCGCAGATCGACATCGCGTTCCAGCACTCGCCGAAGCTGCTCGTGAACGCGCTCGGGCCGCCGCCCGAGGACATCGTCGAGGCCGCGCACGAGCGCGACATCCTGGTGGCTGCGCTCGCGAGCAGTCCGCGTCACGCGCAGAAGCACGTCGACATCGGCGTCGACATCGTCGTCGCCCAGGGCACCGAAGCCGGCGGCCACACCGGTGAGATCAGCTCCGTGGTGCTGTGGCCGCAGGTCATCGAGGCGATCGCGCCGACCCCGGTGCTCGCCGCGGGCGGGATCGCGCACGGCTCGCAGGTCGCGGCCGCGCTCGCGATGGGCGCGCAGGGCGTGTGGACGGGTTCGATCTGGCTCACCGTCGCGGAGAGCGACATGACGCCGCTCGTGATCGAGAAGCTGCTCGCGGCCGACTCGACGCAGACGGTTCGGTCACGCGCGCTCTCGGGCAAGCCCGCGCGCCAGCTCCGCACCGAGTGGACCGACGCGTGGGACCGCCCCGACTGTCCCGGCTACCTGCCGATGCCGCTGCAGTACATGCTCGTCGCCGACGTCATGGCGCGGGTGAGTCGCGTGCAGAACCGGGAGCTCACCGGCATGCCCGTCGGCCAGGTCGTCGGGATGATGGATCGCGTGCGCTCGTCGCGCGACGTGATCCGCCGCCTGGTCGAGGAGTACGTCGAAGCCGTCGAGCGCCTCGACGCCCTCAACTCCTGAAACCCCCCGATTTCCCTACCAACAGTTGTCGGAGTTTTCCGCACATGGCGCGGACATCTCCGACAACTGTTGGTGAAGTTTTCCCGGTCAGAGGGCGGCGGTGACGGCGGCGGCAAAGCGGGCGGGGGACTCGATCATCGGGTAGTGGCCCACGTCGTCGAGGATCGTGATCGCCGCGTCGGGGCGCGCCGCGCGCAACGTGTCGGTCATCGCGACGACGGCGATCGGGTCGTCGGCGCCCCAGACGACCGACAGCGGCGACGGGTGGGTCTCGATCGCACCGGTGAAGCGTCGCTCCTCCGCCCGGCGGTCCTCGATGTAGCGGATCGTGCGCGGCATCATCCGGTTGCCGCCGTTCCGCTCGGCGAACAGCCACTGCGCTTCCAGCTCCTCGTGATCGACGGTGCTCGCGGCGGAGAACGTTCCCGCCAGGCCGGCGGTGAAGCCCTCGGCCGACACCAGCTCGGTGGGTTGGTCGGCGAGCGAAAGGAGCAGCTGTTGCCCGTTCGTCAGGTGGGCCATGTCGATGTAGATGCTGCCGTTGGTCAGCACGCGTCGCGTCACCGCGAAGGGCAGCGTCTGCTCCAGGCTCCGGGCGAGGAGCTCGCCGCCGACCGTGTCGCCCATGTCGTGCGTGAGCAGCGCGACCGACGTGAGCCCGAGCGCCCGCGCGACGCCTTCCACGACGTCGGCCTGCAAACGCATGCCGTAGCGCAGGTCGGGTTTGTCGGAGAGTCCGAAGCCCAAGAAGTCGAGCGCGACGACGCGGCGATGCGCGCGGAGATCGTCGAGCACGTGCCGCCAGTCGAACGAGCACGACGGAAAACCGTGCAGCACGAGCAACGGATCGACGCCGTCGCGCGCCTCGAGCGCGGGCGCGTCGAGCACCCAGATGGAGCGGCCGTCGACCGTGTGCCGAACGCCCCGTGCTTCCCAGTCCCGAACGTCGTCCGCGGCGCGCATGAGTCTCCTATTCCAACGTCGCGTAGTCGGTGCCGCGATCGTCGGTGCGGGCAGCGCCGACCTCCGACACGGCCGCGGCGAGATCGCGCAGGAACTCGTCGACGACCGGTGCGTTCCCCGCGCTCACGGTCGCGTGGAGGCTGTCGGGCGGCTTCTGCCGGTCGAGGTGCCAGCCGCGCCGGTGCAGCACGTCGCCGAGCGCGAACACGTCGAGTTGCGGGCTCACGACCGCGAACACGTGGGCGTCGGGCTCACCGAGCACCTCGAGCTCCGCCACGGCGCGCACACCCGAGATGATGCGGCGGGTCGCGTCGATGGTCGACGCGGTCAGACGCCGGTAGCCGTCGATCCCCAGCCGGTGCATGACCGCCCACGCGGTCGCCATCGGCAGCCCGGGCCGGCTGCCCTGCATGCCCGGCGACGCGTAGAAGCCGCCGAGCCAGTCGTCGAACACGAACGTCTGATAGCGGCGGAGCTCCTTGGAGCGGTGCATCAGCACCGACGCGCCCTTGGGTGCGTACCCGAGCTTGTGCACGTCGGCGGAGAGTGTGGTGACCCCGGGCACGCGGAAGTCCCAGGGCGAAACCACCTCACCGTTCAGCTCCATGAACGGCAGCACGAAGCCGCCCATGCACGCGTCGACGTGCATCGACGCGCCGACCGTCGCCGCGAGCTCGCCCAGCTCGGGGATGGGGTCGATCACACCCTGCGGGTACTGCGGCGCGGACCCGACCACGAGGACGGTGTTGTCGTTGACGCACGCGGCCATCGCGTCGACGTCGGCCCGGAAGTCGGCGCGCACCGGCACCTTGTGGACCCGCACGCCGAAGTAGTGCGCGCCCTTGTGGAAGGCGGCGTGCGCGCTGTCGGCGATGACCATCTCGGGTTCGGTGACACCGCGCTCGGCCCGTCCGCGTTCGCGCGCGGACTTGACCGACAGCAACACGCTCTCGGTGCCGCCCGACGTCATGAACCCGGCTGCGTCGGGCGCGCCGTGGAACAGGTGCGCGCACGCGTCGACGACCTCGGACTGGATCTCGGCCAGGCTCGGGAACGCGGCGGTGTTCAGCGCGTTCTCGTGCAGGAACATCTCGGCCACGGCCTCCGCGACCGCGCGGACCTCCTCACCGCCGTCGAAGACCATCCCGAACGTGCGGCCGTCCTGCCAGCGCGCGTCGCGCGTCCGCTTGGCGGTGAGAGTGGCCAGGATGTCGGAATCCGGCATCCCGTGCTCGGGTAGCGGCACGCCGCCGACGCTAGTGGTTAACCCACGTCGTCGGGCAGGTCCGAGCTGGCACCGCCGGGCTGGGTCGACCAGCCCGCGCTCGGCGCGTTCACCGCGGCGCACGAATGCTGGTGTGCCATCGTGACGTAGACGGGCGGGGAGTTCTGCGCCCACCTCCCGAACGCACACACGTCGTGGTTCGACGCGGCGACGGCGATCGTGACGTCGCCGGGGTTCTGCGTCACCGAGACGGTGTGCGAGTCGGGCGACGGCTGGTTCCCCGCGACCCACGTGTAGTTCGACTGGGCCGTCGCGAGCGCCCCCAGGTCGGCGCTCCCCACCTGCTCGACCGCCTGGAGGGCCGTGTGTCGGGTCGATTCCGCTTCCACGCGGACGATGTCGGCGAGGTTCGGGGTGAGGCCGGAGACGGGCGGGCGGGCCGGGAGCACGACGGGTGTCTGCGGGTCGGCACTCGCCCCCGGGCGGATCGTGAAGTACGCGGTGGCCACCGCCGCGACGACGAAGACGACCATCGCGATCAACACGATCCACTTGCCGGCGCTGGCATTCGTGCCCGGGCCGCCGCGCCGCGCCGTGCCGGCGTATGCGTACGACGGTGGCGCGTCGACCGTCACCGGCGCGCGGTACACCGCGGGCGCGAAGAACTGTTCTTCCGCGGCCGGCGCGGCGTCGGGAACCGCCGCGCCAACCGGGACGACGGGCGCGGGCGGCGCCATGAGCAGCGCGCCGCAGGACCGGCAGGTCGGCCACAGCGGCCTGACGTCGCGGCCGCACGCCGGGCACGCGCTCATCGCGAGGCCCAACCTGTGGCGGGCGCCGCGCTCGCGCGGCAGACGCCCGTACGCACCGTGACGAATCGTGTTCCCGCGGCTGCGGGTTCGTCGCGCGCGAACACGCAGCGTTCGGAGTCGGCGGGAGTCGCGAGGGTGATGCGGCCCGCGCCGTCGACCCGCAGCGACACGGCGCCGGTACGCGCGGTCTTCGTCGAGGCCACGACGGGCACGCGGTACGAGTACGCGCTGAGCGTCGCGGGCGTCATGCCTGCGAACGAATGGTGCGGCGACCAGAGTGTGCGCCCGCCACCGACGACGGTGCGGAGCAGGTCGGTCGCGACCGCCTCCTGCGCCGCGTTGACCGACGTGGCGGAGCGGCCCGAAGCGGAGCTGAACAACACCGGCCAGACCGTGATCACACTCATCGACAAGGCGACTGCGACGACGGCGAGCACGAGGATGCGGCGCCAGTGCCGTGTCGCGATCGTGCGGGCCCGGTCCGCGAGCCCGACGCCGGTGCGCGCTCGGGCCGGCGTGCGGTGCGTGTCGGCGTTCGGGAGCAGGCTGTCGGTGCGGGGGAGCTTGGCCGGGGCGGGCGGGCGTGCGGCCGGGGGGCCGTTGCGGGCCGCGTTCGCGATCGCGGCGAGCGGCGACGTCGCGCCGGGCTTCTGCGGTATCCCGGGACTCGGCACGTTTCCTCTCGCAGGTTTCGGGCGGTGCATGGTCGGCGGGACGGTCACCCGCGTCGCTTCGTTCGGGCCGTGGACGGGCGCGCCGCAGCGACGGCACAGCGACCATTCGGCCGGGACTGGATACCTGCAGGTCGGACACTCCACGGCGACGCTCCGGAGACGCCTGATTCCCCCAGCCCGGAGTATCGGCGCGCGACCGCCGGATCTTCAGTCCGGGTTCGGCGCGGTGCGCCGCCGCTGGAGCGCCGGGTCAGCGGCCGGTGTCGGGGAAGGGCCGGCCGAAGTACTCGGCCGCGAGCTCGGGCCGGGGCTGCACGAACAGGCCCTCGGCTTCCGCGGTGAGGGTGTCGCCGTCGTACATCTCCGCTCGCGACATGATCCGGCGTCCCTCGAGCCGGTCGACCCACGCCCGCAGCCGCAACGGGCGGAACAGGGGAGTCGGCCGGCGGTAGTGGACGATCAGCCGTGCGGTCATGCCCGGATTCCCGGCGGCGATGTTCGCGATGCCGAGCACCTCGTCGAACGCGCAGGCGATCCAGCCGCCGTGCACGAAGCTCGGCGGTCCCTCGTACGCGGCGCCGAAGGTCCCGCGAGCCTCGACCGCGGGCGTGCCGTCGTCGCGGGTCACGATCTCCCAGTCGAGGCGGGGCGACAGCGGGCTCGCCTCGCCGACGATGGGCGAGCGGGGCAGGTAGTCGCCGTGATCGCGAGGCGTGTAGCCCGAGCCCGCGTCGCGTGGCGGACCGAGCCGGGCCGACAGCCGACCGACTTCGACCGCGACCTCGTGCAACGTCTCGGCCTCGACGTCTTCGGTCGACATCACCGTGTCGATGATGAGGCGCAGCGCCGCCGCGAGCTCAGCGCGCTCGGGGGTGGCGAAGGCCGCGGAGTCGGGGATGCCGGGTGCGGCTTCGGACACGCGCCGTCACTTGCCCTTGAACACGGGCGGACGCTTCTCGCCGAAGGCTTTCGGGCCTTCCTGCGCGTCCTCGCTCGCGAAGACCTCCCAGCCGATGCCGTCCTGGTGCTGCATCGCGTCGGCGTCGCTCATGTGCTCGGTCTCGCGCCACGCGCGCAGGATCGCCTTCGTCGACAGCGGCGCCATCTCCGCGACCTCGGCCGCGAGCTCGAGCGCGCGCGTGAGCGCTTGCCCGTCGGAAACGACGTGACCGATGAGGCCGATCTCTCGCGCCTCGGGGGCGGGAACCGGCGGGCAGCGCAACAAGATGTCCATCGCGAGCGTGTAGGGGATCTGGCGGGGGAGACGGCACGCCGATCCGCCGAGCGGGAACAGGCCCCGCTTCGCCTCCCACACCCCGAAGATCGCGCTCTCGCCCGCGACGCGGATGTCGGTGCCCTGCAGGATCTCGCTGCCACCCGCGACCGCGTAGCCCTCGACCGCGGCGATGAGCGGCTTCGTCAGGCGATAGTCGCGCAGCAGCGCCTTCCAGTGCGGGTTGTTGCCGCGGGCCATCACGGCCCGTACGTTCGGGTCGTCGGACTCCTGGCCCATCGACGTGAGGTCCATGCCGGAGCAGAAGTTGCCGCCGGCGCCCGTGAGGATCGCGCAGCGCACCTCCGGGTCGTCGTCGACGTACTCGTACCCGAGCACGAGCCCGGCGAGCATGTCGGGGGAGAGCGCGTTCTTCTTCTCGGGACGGTTCATCGTGAAGATCACGACGCGCCCCTCGCGCTCGATGGTGCAGTGCTTGGTGCTGATGTCGAGTCGTTCGGCCACGGGCGGAGGCTAGAACACGTTTCAGGTGGGCCGTCCAGCCGACCCGGCTCCACACCGATACGGCTTCACTGATGCGGCTTCGACCTGCGGCCCTCCGTCTCGGGATGTGCCGGCTTCGGGGGCCGGGCCTTCGGATCTGCGCCTGACTCGATGCGGCTTCGACCTGCGGCCCTCCGTCTCGGGATGTGCCGGCTTCGGGGGCCGGGCCTTCGGATCTGCGCCTGACTCGATGCGGCTTCGACCTGCGGCCCTCCATCTCGGGATGTGCCGGCTTCGGGGGCCGGGCCTTCGGATCTGCGCCTGACTCGATGCGGCTTCGACCTGCGGCCCTCCGTCTCGGGATGTGCCGGCTTCGGGGGCCGGGCCTTCGGATCTGCGCCGGGGCCGTCCTTGGCCCGAAAGTGGAACGTGTTCTAGTCTGCGGTCGACGACGCCCAGTCGGAGGGAGCCCGCCAGTGGGGTTTTGGAAGTTCGCACAGGAGGATCCGGGCTATCTCGCGATCGTCGACCCGGACGGCACCGAGCACTCCGCGGGCGACGTGCTCGCCCGGGCCAACCAGCTCACGCACGCGCTCCGCGCCCTCGGGCTGCAAAAGGGCGACGCGGTGGCGGCCGTGCTGCCGAACGGGGCGCACCCCTTCACGCTCTACCTCGCGGCCCTGCAGAGCGGGCTCTACTACGTGCCGATCAATTACCGGCTGAGCGCACCCGAGATCGCCTACATCCTCCAGGACTCCGAGGCGAAGGCGTTCGTGAGCCACGAAAGGTTCGCGGCGCTCGTGAGCGCGGCGGCCGACGAGGCGAACATCCCCGCCGCGGCGCGTCTGGGCCACGGCGTCATCCCCGGCTTCCGCCCGTTCGGCGAGGTCGTCGACCCGCAGCCCACCACGATGCCCGCCGACCGTTCGACCGGCGCCGCGATGCACTACACGTCGGGCACCACCGGCAAGCCCAAGGGTGTGAAGCGCCCGCTGGCCGACCTCGAGCCCGACACGAGCGCCGAGCTCTTCACCTTCTTGCTGCAGCTCTTCGGGATCATGCCCGGCACGCCCGAGGTGCACCTGGCGACATCGCCGAACTACCACACCGCAGTCACCACGTTCGCGGGCAACGCGCTGCACATGAAGCACACGGTCGTGTGCATGGACAAGTGGGACGCGGAGGAGACGCTGCGGCTCATCGACCGCTACGGCTGCTCGCACACCCACATGGTCCCGACGCAGTTCATCCGCATGCTGCGACTGTCCGACGAGACGAAGCAGAAGTACGACGTCTCCGCGATGAAGTGGGCGATCCACGCCGCAGCCCCGTGCCCGGTCGACACGAAGCGCAAGATGCTCGAATGGTGGGGCCCGGTGATCTGGGAGTACTACGCCGCGACCGAGGGCGGCGGCACGATCGCGCCGCCCGACGAATGGCTGAAGTACCCGGGCACCGTCGGCCGCGCGTGGCCGAATTCCGAGTTGAAGATCGCCGACGACGACGGCAAGGTCATGCCGACCGGCGAGCCCGGCACCGTGTGGATGAGGATGGGTGCCGGCCGCACGTTCGAGTACAAGGGCGACGACGAGAAGACCGACAAGTCGCACGACGCCGAGGGGTACTTCACGGTCGGCGACGTCGGCTACCTCAACGACGACGGCTACCTGTTCCTCTGCGACCGCAAGAGCGACATGATCATCGCCGGCGGGATCAACATCTATCCGGCCGAGATCGAGGGCTGCATCCACGAGCACCCGCAGGTCGCCGACATCGCGGTGTTCGGCATCCCCGACGAGGAATTGGGCGAGCAGATCAAGGCGGTCGTGCAGCCGTTGCCCGGCGTCGCGGGCGACGACGCGTTGCGGGAGTCGATCATGGAGCACGTGCGCACGCGGCTCGGCAAGTACAAGTGGCCGCGCAGCATCGACTTCATGGACGAGTTGCCGCGTGAGCCAACCGGGAAGTTGTTGAAGCGCACGTTGCGCGATCCGTACTGGGAAGGGCGTGACCGCGCGATCTAGCGCGCCGCGCCAACCTCGTACTCACGAACTTCGAGTTCAGTCCGAAGGAGCGATGTTGACCGACGTCTTCACGTCCGAACATGTCATCGAATATCCCGGCGGTTACACCCGCTCGGTAGGGCCCGTCATCGGTCGGTTCCTCACGGGGCTGCGCGACGCCAAGCTGTTCGCAGTGAAGCTCGCCGACGGCCGCGTGCTCGTCCCGCCGACCGAGTACGACCCCACGACGAGTGCGGCGATCGCGCCCGACGGCGACCACTGGGTCGAGGTCGGCCCGCGCGGCACCGTGCAGTCGTTCACATGGGTTGCGGAACCCCGAGCGGGCAAGCAAGCGCTCGACAAGCCGTTCGCGTTCGCGCTGATCCGGCCCGACGGCGCCGACACCGCAATGCTGCACGTCGTCGACTGCGGAAGCCCCGACGCGATCCACGTCGGTTCGCGCGTCGCGGTGAAGTGGCGCGTCGATCGCACCGGCACGATCACCGACATCGAGGCGTGGCTTCCGCTCGCTGACGGCGAGGAGCCCGAACCGCCGACGCTGCACGTACCGGCCGAGGACGAACAGCCCGTGACCGGCATCACGGTGCCGATCCGGCTCGAGTACGAGCTCACCGCGGGCGTCGCGACCAGTCGTTACCTGAGGGGTCTGGCCGAGGGGAAGATCATCGGCGGTCGCGCGCCTTCCAGCGACGATGTCTACGCGGCGTCACGCGGCACCGATCCGAAGTCGGGCGAGCCCACCTCGATCGAGGTCGAGGTGCGCGACACCGGCGTGATCACCACGTTCTGTGTCGTGAACGTTCCGGGACTCTCCGACCTCGCGCCCGAGATCCCGTACGTGTCGGCCCAGATTCTGCTGGACGGCGCGAACAACTGCTTCTTCGGCCTGATCCGCGGCATCCCGGTCGAGGAAGTGCACATGGGGCAACGAGTGAAGGCCAAGTGGGCCGACGAGCTGAAGCCCGATCACACGTCGATCCAGTGGTTCGAACCGAGCGGCGAACCCGACGCCGACTACGAGATGTACAAGGACTACCTCTGATGCGTGACGTAGCGGTGGTGTCGTACGTGTGCAGCACAACTGCGCGCGAGGCGGTGCGCAACGAGACCGAGATGATCGTCCCCGTACTGCACGAGGCAGTCGAGAAGTCGGGCATCCCGAGCAAAGAGATCGGATTCGTGTGCTCGGGCAGTCTCGACTATCTCCAGGGCGGACCGTTCGCCTTCGTCTCCGGGCTCGATGCCGTCGGCGCGTGGCCGCCGGTGCGGGAGAGTCACGTCGAGATGGACGCGGCCTGGGCGTTGTACGAGGCGTGGGTCGCGATCCAGACCGGCGAGGTCGACAGCGCGCTGATCTACGGCTTCGGCAAGTCGTCGCCCGGTGACCTGCACGAGATCATGGCCTTGCAGCTCGACCCGTACTACGTGCTGCCTCAATGGCCCTCGATGGTCGACCTGGCTGCGCTCCAGGCGTGCGCGTTCCTCGATGCGAGCGGCGCGACCGAGCAGGACCTCGCCGAGGTCGCGGCCCGTTCGCAGCGGAATGCGCAGGGCAATCCGCATGCGGTGCGCACGGGCAACGTGACCGCGGCCGAGGTCCTGAAGCAGCCGGTGACGCACCATCCGCTGCGCGATGCCGACATCTTCCCGATCACCGACGGTTCCGCGGCCATCGTGCTCGCGGCGGGTGATCTCGCCCGCAAGGTGTCGAAGCGGCCGGCCTGGATACGCGGCATCGAACACCGCATCGAGGCACACAGTCTGGGCGTTCGTGACCTCACGCACTCCGAGTCGACCCGCGCCGCGGGCACGGCCGCGGGAGTGGCGAACGGCAACGTCGACATCGCCGAGCTCCACGCGCAGTTCAGCCACGAGGAGTTGATCCTCGCCGAAGCGCTCGGGCTCGACGCCGCGAACACGCGCGATCAACCCGTCAGGTGGCGCGTTGGCGGCGAACGCAGTGATGTCGGCCGGGCCTCGCGCGCATCGGCGAGGTCGCGCAGCGCATCACGAGCGGTGAGGCCAACCGCGGAGTCGCCCACGCGACCAGCGGTCCGTGTCTGCAGCACAACATGGTCGTCGTCCTGGAAGGTGACAACTAATGGTGCGGACGAATCGAAGCGTCGCAAACCGCAAGGTTGCAGCAGCCACGACGACGCGTAGCCCGAGGGAGCAGTAGTTATGGCCGGCGATCGAGTTGCAGTAGTCGGCGTCGGGCAGACGGTCCATCGCACGGCGCGCAAGGACGTGTCGATGGCGGGACTCGTGCGCGAAGCCGCGCAGGAAGCACTCGACGACGCGGGCATGACGTGGTCCGACATCGACGCGGTGGTGCTCGGCAAGGCCCCCGACATGTTCGAGGGTGTCGCGATGCCGGAGCTCTATCTCGCCGACGCGCTCGGCGCGGTCGGCAAGCCGATGATGCGCGTGCACACGGCGGGATCGGTCGGTGGGTCGACTGCCATCGTGGCGGCCAAGCTCATCGCGGCCGGGGTGCACGAGCGCGTCCTCACGGTGGCCTACGAGAAGCAATCGGAGAGCAACGCCACGTGGGGCCTCTCGGTCCCGATGCCGTTCGCGGCGCCGCTCGTGGCGGGGGCCGGTGGTTTCTTCGCGCCACTCATCCGGGCGTACATGTACCGCTCGGGGGCGCCCCGCTATATCGGCCACCTCGTCGCGGTGAAGGATCGCCTCGCGGCGTTGCGCAACCCGAAAGCGCACCTACACATCCCCGACATCGACCTCAAGATGGTCGAGGAGTCGTTCCTGCTCTGGGATCCGCTGCGCTACCTCGACGTGTGTCCGAGCTCCGACGGCGCCATGGCGATGGTGCTCGGCAACGAGAAGGTCGCCGACGCTGCGCCCGGACCGGTGGCGTGGGTTCACGGCATGGCCATGCGCAGCGAGCCGACGATGTTCGCGCGGCGCGACCAGGTGAGTCCGCAGGCCGGCAAGGACTGCGCCAAGGACGTGTACGCGCAGGCCGGCATCACGGATCCCCGCAACGACTTCGACTGCGCCGAGGTGTACGTGCCGTTCTCGTGGTTCGAGCCGATGTGGCTCGAGAACCTCGGGTTCTGCGCCGAGGGCGACGGCTGGAAGCTGACCGAGGCCGGCGCGACGGGTCCCGACGGCGACATCCCGTGGAACATGTCGGGGGGTGTGCTCTCGTCGAACCCGATCGGCGCTTCCGGCATGGTGCGTTTCGGCGAGGCCGCGCAGCAGGTGCGCGAGCGTTCGGGCGACTACCAGGTCGAGTTGAAGACGGGTCGGGCGCTGGGCCAGGCCTACGGCGGCGGCTCGCAGTTCTTCTCGATGTGGGTGGTCGGGAACCAGAAGCCGTGAGCCAGGCGCAGTTCGTAGGCCCGGACGTTCTTGGGGGTCGCACGGGTGCTCGAGGGCCGGAGATCGCAGCCGCATGAGTGGCCAGGCGCAGTTCGTAGGCCCGGACGTTCTTGGGGGTCGCACGGGTGATCGAGGGCCGGAGATCGCAGCCGCATGAGCAACATCGACCGCGTGCGCGAGATCATGACCCTCGCCGACGAGATGCGCGTCGACGAGCTCGTGGCGCGCTTCGCTGTCGACGCGGTGATGGAGCTGCCCTTCGCGCCCGGGACGATGGCGAGGAAGTACGAGGGCAAGGCCGCGATCGGCGACTTCCAGCGGTTCGCCCGCGACACGTTCAGCCGGTTCTCGATGTCGGTCGAAGCGATCCACGAGACCACCGACCCGCACGTCGTGATCGCCGAGCACCGAAGCCGCGCCGAGGTGGCCGAGAACGGCCGCCCGTACTGCAATCACTACGTCACATTCTTCACATTCGACGACGACGGCCTGATCTCGAGCTGGCGCGAGTTCTACGACGCGGGCGTCGTCGTCAGGGCTTTCCGGCCTGCGCGAGCCGTGTAGTTTTGCCCGCGACGATCGAGGGAGATCCGCAATGGAGCTGAGCGACATCAACCTGTTGGACCGGGACGCGTTCACGAAGGGTGTGCCGCACGACTGGTTCACCTACCTGCGGGCGAACCATCCGATCTTCAAGCACCCCGAGCCCGACGGTCCGGGCTTTTGGGTCGTCACCAAGTACGACGACGTCGTGACCGTCGGTCGCGACGGCGCGACGTACTCCTCCGACGGAAAGCGCGGTGGCGTCGTCATCCTCGAAGAGACGCAGATGAACGACTTCGAGCAGGGGGGCAACCTCATGCTCACGATGGACGCGCCCGAGCACACGCGGTACCGCAAGCTCGTCAACCGCGGGTTCACGCCGCGCCAGATGCGCATGCTGGAACCCCACATCCGCGAGCTCACCGCGCAGATCATCGACGACGTCATCGAAGAAGGCGGCTGCGACTACGTCGTCGACGTCGCCGCCGAAGTCCCGCTGCAGGTCATCGCGGAGATGCTCGGCGTGCCCCAAGAAGACCGGCACAAGCTCTTCGAGTGGAGCAACCGGATGGTCGGCTCCGAGGACCCGGAGTACATCGTCTCCGAAGAAGAGGTCATGAACGCGCAGGTCGAGATGTTCATGTACGCGAACGAGCTCGCGGCGGCTCGCCGCGCCGAGCCGCGCGACGACATCATCAGCGCGTTGCTCAATGCCGAGGTCGACGGCGACACGCTCTCGGAGATGGACTTCAACCTCTTCTTCTTGCTCATCGCGGTGGCCGGCAACGAGACCACCCGCAACTCGATCTCGCACGGCATCAAGGCGTTCTGCGACTACCCCGAGCAGTACCAGCTGCTCGTGAACGACCCGACGCTCGCGCAATCGGCCACCGACGAGATCGTCCGGTGGGCGTCGCCCGTCATGTACTTCCGCCGCAACGTCACCAAGGACACCGTCCTTCGGGGCCAGCAGCTGAAGGAAGGCGACAAGATCGCCATGTACTACATCTCCGCGAACCGCGACGAGGACGTGTTCGACCGTCCCTTCGAGTTCGACATCCGCCGCAGCCCGAACGAACACGTGGGCTTCGGTGGCGGGGGACCACACCACTGCCTCGGCATGAACCTCGCCGCGCATGGAGATCTACGTACTCCTCGAGGAGATGGCCAAGCGCATGCCGACCATCGAACGCACCGGGGAGGCGCAGCCGCTCCGCTCGAACTTCATCGCCGGCATCAAGCACATGCCGGTGAAGTACCCGCCGGGGGCGCGCGTCTGCCCGGTCGCCCACTGATGGGTTCCCGTTCGTGAGCACACACCGGTTCCGGTTCGGAGTCGAGGTCCACGGTCCGCTCGAGGGGCGGACCTGGCCCGACACCGTCCGCGAGCTCGAGGATCTCGGCTACGCGACGTTGTTCGTCCCCGACCACTTCGACGAGGGCCTCGGGCCGATCACCGCGATGGCCACCGCCGCGATGCTCACGACCACGCTGAAGGTCGGCGCGCTCGTGTTCGACTGCGACTACCGGCATCCGGCGGTGCTGGCCCGGGAGCTTGCGTCGATCGACCTGCTCTCCGAAGGGCGGCTCGAGGTGGGGGTCGGCGCGGGCTGGAAGAAGCTCGACTACGACCGCTCCGGCATCGCGATGGAGCGGCCGAAGGTGCGCGTCGATCGCATGATCGAGCACACCAAGATCCTCAAGGCGTTGTTTGCCGAGGCGGAGCCGGTCTCCTTCGAGGGAGAGCACTACCGGATCACCGAGCTGCCCGGCACGCCCCGCCCCTACACGCCGGGCGGGCCCCCGTTCATCATCGGTGGCGGCCAGCCGCGCGTGCTGCGCTTCGCGGGCCAGGTCGCCGACATCGTCGGCGTGAACGCGTCGATCCACTCCGGCGAGGTCGACACCGATGCCGCGCACGACGCCATGCCCGAACGCATCGACGAGAAGGTGGGTTGGCTGCGGGAGGGCGCGGGCGCCCGGTTCGACGGCCTCGAGATCAACGCCTGGCTCGCGGCAGCCGAGCTCACCGACGACACGGCCGCGGTGGCCGACGTCATGGGCCAGCTCTTCAGCGCCGACCCGAAGGACGTTCTCGCCTCGCCACTGACCCTTATCGGTTCGATCGCGGAATGCGCCGACCGGCTCCGTGAGCGGCGCGAGCGTTGGGGCTACTCGTACACGACGATCCCCGGCGAGAAGGCGCGCGACTTCGCGCCGCTCGTCGCGGCTCTCACCGGCAAGTAGGAACCCGCCCGTGCAGATCTCGTGCGCGTTCCCGCCCGGCCCGCACGTGGTCGATCACATCGTCGAGGCGGAGCGCCTCGGCTATGAGCGGGCATGGTTGTTCGACTCGCCTGCGCTCTACGGCGACATCTGGATGATCGCGGCCCTGGCCGCGCAACGCACCTCGCGCATCGCGCTCGGCCCCGCGGTCCTGGTTCCCAACCTGCGCCATCCACTCGTGCAGGCGAGTGCGATCGCGACGCTGGAGCAGCTCGCGCCCGGCCGCGTCGCCGTCGCGATCGGCACCGGCTTCACCGGCCGGATGGCGATGGGGCACAAGGCACTCACATGGGCGTACACGCGCCGATACATCGAGCAGCTCCGCGCACTGCTCCGGGGCGAGAAGGTCGAGGTCGACGGCGCGATCGTGCAGATGGTGCACGGACCCGAGTTCGCACCGCCCCGCCCGATCGCGGTCCCGATCGTGATCGCCGCGAACGGCCCGAAGGGTTTGGCGGTCGCGCACGAGCTCGGCGACGGTGCGATGACGATCGGTGCGGGCGACCCGGAATTCGACTGGTGCTCGGTCCTGGCGTTCGGCACCGTGCTCGACCCGGGGGAGAGCCCCGGCTCCGAGCGCGCGCTCGCGGCCGCCGGTCCCGCGCTCACGGTCGTGTATCACGCGATGTACGAGGGCGATCCCGCGTCGGTCGACGCGCTGCCCGGCGGGGTCGAGTGGCGCACGGCGCTCGAGGAGATCCCGGCCGCCGAACGGCACCTCGCGATCCACCAGGACCATCTCGTGCGGGTCACCGACCGCGACCGCCCGTTGCTCGACGGCGACCTCCTGAAGGCGTTCACCTGGACCGGCGAAGCGGCCGAGGTGCGTATGCGCATCGACGCGCTCGCCGACGCGGGCGCCACCGAGATCCTCTACGCCCCGATGGGTCCCGACGTTCCCCGCGAGCTGCGCACGTTCGCCGACATGGCCAAGGGCGCGTGAAGCTCGGGCTCTTCGCAGCCAACATGGGCGCGTCCGTCGCGCCCGACGACATCGTCGTGACCGCCCGCGCCGCGGAGGCCGCCGGGTTCGACTCGCTGTGGGCGGGTGAGCACGTGATCCTGCCCGACCCGCAGGTACCGCCGTCGCCGATGGGTCCGCAGGACCCGGCCCTCGATCCCTTGATCGCGCTGGCGTGGGCCGCGGCGCACACCTCGACCATCCGCCTCGCGACCGGCATCGTCATCCTCCCGCAGCGCAACCCGGTCGTGCTCGCCAAGCAGATCGCGAGCCTCGACGGGCTGAGCGGGGGACGTTTCACGTTCGGCATCGGTGTCGGCTACCTCGAACCGGAGTTCCGCGCCATCGGCTCGGACTTCGAGCACCGGGGCGCGGTTACCGACGAGTACCTCGCGGCGATGCAACACCTCTGGTACGACGAGCACCCCGAGTTCCACGGGCGGTTCGCCGAATTCTCCGGCGTCGACGCGTACCCGCGGCCGGCGCAACAGCCGATCCCGATCGTGGTCGGCGGCCACAGCGCGGTCGCGTACCGGCGCGCGGTCGCGGTCGGGCACGGTTGGTACGGCTTCGCGATGAAGCCCGACGACGTTGCCGCGTGTCTCGCGGCTCTGCGCGCGGCCGCGTCCGAGGTGGAGCGACCGGCCGGACTCGGTCCGCTCGAGATCACGGTGACCCCGCGGGTCCCGATGACGCCCGAGACGGTGTCGGCGTTCGCCGATCTCGGTGTCGACCGCCTGGTGCCGTTCCCGCCGCCGACCCGCGCCGGCGTCACCGAGACGATCGCGGGCGCGCTCGAGGCGGTCGCCGGTTGTTGACGGTGGCTGCCGACGGCACGGCGGCTACGAAGCCGCCGTACCGCCGCGCGTCTCCGACCACGTCTTGCCCTGTTCGACGTCGAGGTCGTGGGGGAGTCCGAGCAGGCGCTCCGCGATGATGTTGCGGAGCACTTCGCTCGTGCCGCCACCGACCGTGAGCGCGGGGCTGAAGAGGAAGCCGCGATCCCATTGCGCGCCGAGGTTGTGATTCTCGGCGAGCATCCCGCTCGCGCCCATCAGGTTCTTGGCGAGAGTGAAGACGCGCTTGCCGTGCGGATCGGCGAGGGCCTTGCGCAGCGACGCGTCGGGGCCCGGCTTCTTGTTGACCGCGGCCGAGATCATGCGCATGCGGTGGTAGCGGAGGATCTCGCCTTCGATGAACGCGCCGACCACCTCCTGGCGCGCGACCGCGTCGTCGAGCCCGCCGTTGTCGCGGAAGTGCTCGACGAGATCGCGGGCGCTCGGGCCGTAGCCCCACTGCAGCCCGCCGCCGGTCGACAACGAGACCCGTTCGTTCGCGAGCGTGCTCTTCGCCATGCCCCAGCCGAGGTTCTCCTCGCCGATCAGGTTCTCGGCGGGCACGCGCACGTCGGTGAAGAACACCTCGTTGAACCCCGACTCGCCGGTCATGTTGCGGATCGGCCTCACCTCGATGCCGGGGAGATCCATCGCGATGATGAAGTACGAGATGCCGCGGTGCTTCGACACGTCGTTGCGGGTGCGGGCGATCAGGATCCCGTACTTCGCGTGGTCGGCGAGGGAGGTCCAGATCTTCTGGCCGTTCACCCGGTAGATGTCGCCGTCTCGAACGGCTCGCGTCGACAGGTTCGCGAGGTCGGACCCGGCCCCGGGTTCGCTGAAGAGCTGGCACCAGAGTTCCTCGCCCGCGAGCATCGGCCCGAGGTAACGGTGCTTCTGCTCGTCGTTGCCGAGGGCGACGATGATCGGGCCGCAGTGCCCGATCCCGATGGGGTTCATCGGTTTCGACACACCCGCCCGGCGCATCTCACCTTCGATGATCAGCTGCAACGCCGGATCCGCGTCGAGCCCGTACGGCCGCGGCCAGTGGGGGACGACGTAGCCGGCGTCGACGAGCTCGCGGGGCCCGGGTGCGGGATGGGCCTCGAACCAGCGCCGGACCTCGAGCCGGCGCGGGTCGTCCTCGGCGGGGAGATCGACGTCCACGGCCGCAGTCTCGCATCGAGCGGTCCGGCGGTGCTCAACTAGCGGGATATGGCCTGGAACATCGCAGATCTCACCGAGCACGTCGTCGACACGGTCCCCGACCGCATCGCGCTCATCATCGCCGACGAGCCCCGCACCTACGCGCAGCTCGAGGAACGGGCCAACCGTCTCGCCCACCATCTCCAGGCCCAGGGTGTCGGCCCCGGCGACCATGTCGGAATCTACGGGTTCAACAGCCACGAGTTCGTGGAGACGATCTTCGCGGCCTACAAGCTGCGCGCGGTCCCCGTGAACGTCAACTACCGCTACGTCGAGGCCGAGCTGCGCTACCTGTTCGACAACGCCGACCTCGCCGTGCTCGTGCACGACGCGCAGTTCACGCCCCGCATCGCCGCGGTCCGCGACGCGCTGCCCATGCTGCGCCACCTGATCGCCATCGACGACGGCTCGGGCACCGACACGTCGTCGATCGGCTCGGTCGACTACGAGGCCGCGCTCGCGTCGGGCAGCCCGGACCGCGATTTCGAAGAACGCTCCGACGACGACATCTACATCCTCTACACGGGCGGCACCACGGGCATGCCCAAGGGGGTCGTCTGGCGGCAGGAAGACGTGCTGTGCGTGCTCGGCGGGCTCGTCAATTTCGAGACCGGCGTGCGTGTGCTCGACGAGTGGGAGTTCGCCAACAACGCGAAGGACGCGCCGGAGGACGCGGGCTTCGCCGTCGTGATCGCGCCGCTGATGCACGGTGCGGCGCAGTGGGGCACCATCAACGGCCTCATCAACGGGCGTACCACGGTGTTGACGCCGAAGTTCGACGCGCACGACGTGTGGCGCGCGGTCGAGAAGTACAAGATCCCGACGCTCAGCATCACCGGCGACGCGATGGGCCGGCCGCTGATCGAGGCGCTCGACGAAGGCGGCTACGACGCATCGTCGTTGGTCGCGGTCGCGTCGACGGCTGCGGTGTTCAGCGCGACGGTGAAGGCGCAGTTCCACGAGCGGTTCCCGAACCTCGTCATCGCCGACGCGGTCGGCTCGACCGAGACGGGTTACAACGGCGTGCGCGTGATCCTGAAGGGCGGTGAGGAGCGCGCCGGGCTTCCGACCGTCAAGATGGGTCCCGACACGGTGGTGCTCGACGACGACATGAACGTCGTGCAGCCGGGCTCGGGCATCGTCGGGCGCATGGCGCGGGGCGGCAACGTGCCGTTGCGCTACCACAAGGATCCGGAGAAGTCGGCGGCGACGTTCGTGACGGTCAACGGGCGGCGCTTCTCGGTGTCGGGTGACTCCGCGACCGTCGAGGCCGACGGCACGATGACGCTGCTGGGCCGCGGCTCGGTGTGCATCAACTCGGGCGGAGAGAAGATCTACCCCGAGGAGGTCGAGGCCGCGTTGAAGGCGCACGACGCGGTGTTCGACGTGGTCGTCGTCGGTGTCTCCGACGAGCGGTGGGGCGAACGGGTGGCGGCAGTTGTCGAGCTCCGCCCCGACTTCACCGTCACGCTCGAGGAGCTCGACGCGCACGCGCGGGGGCACGTCGCCGGCTACAAGGTGCCGCGCGAGTTGCACCTCGTCGACAAGATCGAGCGTTCGCCGAGCGGCAAGCCCGACTACCCGTGGGCCAAGCGCATCGCAACGGGCGTGCCGAAGCCGTAACGCTCAGACCGGCGCTTCGCCCGCCAGGGTGATGCGCTCCATCTTGCGCAGCGCGTCGAGATTGTCGGCGACGACCTTGTGCTGCGTGCACCGGTTGTCCCACATCGCGATCGTGTCCGGTTCCCAGTGCCACCGCACCTGGAACTCGGGCCGCTGGGTGTGCGCGTGCAGCATCGCGAGGATGGCGTCGGACTCGGTCCGGGAGAGTCCGTCGATCGAGCGGGTGAAGCCCGGATTGACGAACAGGCACCGGCGCCCGGTGACCGGATGGGTCCGCACGACCGGATGCCGGCTCGTGATCACCTCGCCCGACGTGTCGCCGGGCACGAACGCGGCACGCGGCGCGCTGTGTCGCGCGGTCACGGACGCGGCGAACTCCTGCATCGTCGGTGAGAGCGCGGCGAACGCGGCCTCGAGGTCGATCCACATCGTGTCGCCGCCGAAGTGGGGGACCTCGATCGCCCGCAGGATGGAACCCATCGGCGGCTCGGGCGCGAACGTCACGTCGGTGTGCCAGCCCTCGGCCACGTAGCGGCTGCCCGTGTCGCCGCCGCTGTAGAGGCGGACGATGTCGGGATCGCGGCCGACGTCCTTGAGGTAGGGATGCCGGAAGATCTCACCGAAGTACCGGGCGAAGCGCTTGTGCCGGTCGCGGTCGATCGGCTGGTCCGGCAGGAAGAGCACCTTGTGCGCGTGCCACGCGTCGGCCAGGGCCCGGACCGTCTCCGGCGCGAGGTCGTCGCGCACGTCCACACCCCGGACGACCGCGCCCAAGGCGTTGGTCACGGGCTCGACCTCGATCCGGGTCATGGCGCGATCTTCTCACCGGGAAGGGGTGAACGTCACGTCCGTGTGCCGTAACCTGGGTGCGTGCCGCTCGTGGTCGACGACATCATCGCCCGCTGCCGGGGCGCGCTGGCCGAGCACACGCCGGTGCTCGCGGTCCGCGACGTGCTCGACGAGCTCGTGTCGGACCCGGCCGCGCTCGACCGGGCCGCGGGACCGGTCGAGCTCGGGGGCATCGCCCCGCTGTACAACGCGGACGATCTCACGATCCTGCGGGTGGCGTGGACGCCGGGCATGGTGCTCAACCCGCACGAGCACCGCATGTGGGCGGTCATCGGCATGTACGCCGGGCAGGAGGACAACGCGTTCTACCGCCGAGTGCCGGGCGGGCTCGACCCGGCGGGCGGTCGCGAAGTCGAGGCGCGCGAGGTGCTGGTGCTCGGCGACGACGTCATTCACTCGGTCGCCAACACGCGCCGCGAGTTCGCCGTGGCGCTCCACGTGTACGGCGGCGACTTCTTCCGGGGCGAGCGTTCCGAGTGGACGCCCGACACCCACGAGGAACGGCCACGCGATCTCGAGAACACGCGGCGGCTCTTCGACGAGGCCAACGCCCGCTGGCTCGCCGAGCCGCGCTGACGGCCGCACGCGCGGCGCGCTACGGCGTCTTCAGCTCGACGATGATCTCGTAGTACGGCTCGGCGCCGGTGTTGACCGCGGTCTCGATCCCGCCCTTCGGCACGTGCGTGACCATGCCGGGCACGACGGCCGCCTCGAAGAAGTCGCGGTAGGGGCTCTGCGAATCGGCTTCGGGCTCGACCGCGATCCGGTCGCCCTTCACCTGGATCAGCAGGTGGTCGAGGTCGTGGCGGTGGATCGCGCTGCGTTCTCCGGGGTCGAGCGCGAGCACCCAGACCCGGACCCGGTGGTCCTCGAAGATCACCTTGGTGCCGACGCCGCCCAGCTCCCGGTCCATCCCCGGACGCTAACCGCCCGGACCGGCCTCCCAGGCCGGCTCGCGCCAAGATTGGAACGTGTTCTAAAATCGCGACATGGCTTCTCGTCGGTTCCCGTTCCCGATTCCGTTCGGCTGGTACCAGGTCGCGTTCCCGAGCGACCTCGCCCCCGGTGAGGTGACCGCGGTCGAGTACTGGAGCAGAGAGCTCGTGCTCTGGCGCGACTCGGCCGGCGCCTTCCACTTGCAGGACGCGTTCTGCCCGCACCTCGGCGCGCACCTCGCGTACGGCGGCACCGTCGACGGCGATCTGTTGACGTGCCCCTTCCACGGTTGGAAGTTCGACGGCGAAGGCGCGTGCTCGAACATCCCGTACAGCCAGCGCACGAATCGCAAGGCTCGCGTGCGCACGTATCCCGTCGTCGAGCGCAACGGCTTCGTGCTCGCGTGGTACCACCCGTACGAGGAAGAGCCGTTGTGGGAGATCCCTGTGATCGAGGAGATCGGTGATCCTGCGTGGAGCGACTTCTACGCGTCGTCGTACGTGATCCGCACGATCCCGCAGGAGATGTCGGAGAACGGCGCCGACCCCGCGCACTTCCAGTTCGTGCACGGCACCGACAACGTCGCGGAGGTGGAGGAGTACATCACCGATGGGCCGTGCTCGACAATGCTGTCGAAGCAGTCGTACGTGACGCCGCGCGGCGTCACCGAGGGCCGCATCGACGTCTACAACTACGGGCCGGGATTCTCGAAGGTGTGGTTCAGTGGGATCGTCGACGCGATCAACATCGCGACGACGACGCCGATCGACGACGAGACCACGCAGGTGCGCTTCAACTTCATCGTGCGCAAGTTCGACGACGAGAAGCTGACCTCGACCGTCGCCGACGCGTTCGTCAAGGAGATCAACAAGCAGGTGCAGGAGGACCGGCCGATCTGGGAGCACAAGAGCTTCCTGCCGTCGCCCGCGCTGGCCGACACCGACGGCCCCATCCTCAAGTTCCGCAAGTGGTACAGCCAGTTCTACGCCGAGCCGTACGAGGTCGGCGCGAGCTGAGACAAAAGCCCTGGTCAGGGGCTTGTCTCGCGCGAAAAGTGGCACCGATTTCACAGCCGTGGTGCCGTCGTGGTGCCAAGCGCGCGAAAAAAGAGAGGGCGATCCGGCGGCCATGAGCGCGCTACAATGTAGTGCATGAGTACTCCGATCTCGGTTCGCTTTCCCGATGAAGTTGCTCGTCGGCTGCGGCGGAGCGGCGCGGGAACGGGCGAAGCGACCTCGGGCTTGGTCGTGCGGCTGGTGGATGAGGGAATCCGCATGGCCGAGCATCCCGGCGTCGTGTTCCGAGACGGACCCACGGGGAGGCGAGCGGGACTGGCTGCGGGCCCCGACGTGTGGGAGATCGTCATCGTCCTGCGCGACTTTTCGGAGAGCGGCGCGACCGAGGCCGTCCGGCGCACGGCAAAGTGGCTCAGTATCACCGAAGCGCAGGTGCGCACCGCGGAGAGCTACTACGCGTCGTTCCCGGACGAGATCGACGGCCGTCTCGAGATGAACGAAGCCGCGGCCGGCGCGGCGCAGCGCGCCGGTGAGGTTCGTCAACGCCTGTACGGGTGAAGCTGCTCCTCGACGAGATGTTCTCGGCCGCAATCGCCGAAGGACTGCGGCGACGCGGCCTCGATGCGATTGCCGCACAGGAAGAGCCCGAGCTGCGCGGCCTGCACGATGAGCAGCTGTTCGTGTTCGCGCAGCTCGACGGGCGCTGCATCGTCACGGAGAACATCGCCGACTTCGTTGCCGTAGAGATGCAGTGGCGAGCGGAGCAGGGACGCGCGCACTGCGGGATGATCCTCGTTGCGCCGAGAGCGTTTCCCCGCCACCGGCGCGGCGTCGTCGGTCGACTCGTCGCCGCGCTGGCGTCGCAGGTCGAGAGGAATCGGCCCGAGCCCGGATCGGTCGCCTGGCTCCAAGGCAGCGCTTGACCACGAAGAGTGTGTCGGTGACGGCGAATCGCCTCGTTCCGGCCGACCTCCGCTATTGCGTCGTGTGCGCGTGGGCGACCGGGCGGCCGTTGCCCACGCGTTTCGACGCGTACATCGCCGTATCCGCGCTCGCGACGAGCGTCTCGCTCGTCGTCTCGTCGGCGGCCAGCGAGACGCCGATGCTGGCCTGCAACGTCAGGTCGATGCCGGCCAGCACGAGCGGGGCCGCGAACGCGTCGGCGATCCGGTCGGCCATGTGCACGACGCCGGCGAGGTCGTGGGCCTGCGGGCACACGACGAGGAACTCGTCGCCGCCGAGCCGGCCGACGGCGTCGGAGTCGCGGACGCAGCTCCGCACGCGGTGCACGGCTTCGATCAACACGAGATCACCGGTCGCGTGGCCGTGCTCGTCGTTGACGAGCTTGAAACCGTCGAGGTCGAAGTAGATGACGCCGACCGCCGCCGGCGCGGCCAGGTACGCATCCATCACCTGCAGGATCGACGCGCGGTTCAGGCAGCCCGTCAGCGGGTCGTAGGTCGCGCGGTGCTCGAGCTCGGCCCGGGCCCGGGAGCGCTCGGTCACGTCCTCGACACACACGATCGCGCCCGTCACGGTGCCGTCGGCGTCGTCGAGCGCGCGGAGGCGGAGGTTGCACAGCCGGTCGTCGCCGCGCCGCCGCGTCGTCACCGCGACGTCGAGGTCGACGTCGGCGCCGTCGACCATCAGCCCCGCGAGGGCGCGGTCGAGCATCTCGCGATCGGCGGCGACGATGTTCGTGAAGGGCTGCGTGCTCTCGTCGACCTTCGGTACCCCGAGGATCTCGTGGATCCGCTCGTTCGCGTAGAGCACGCCGCCGTCACGGTCGAGGTGGAGGAGACCGAGCGGCACCGTCTCCGCGATCCGGCGGAGCAGGTGCTCCTGGGCGCGCACCGCCTCGTGCGCGGCCATCTCCTCCGACACGTCGAGCGCCTCGGTCACCACGCACGGGTCGTCGGGATCGGTGAGGAGGTTCTGGTTCGTGAGCTCGAGCCACATCCACGACCCGTCGGCCCGCAGGTACCGGAGCCGGGCCCGTCGCTCCGCGCCGTTCGCGGAGAGCATGTCCATCCAGCTCTCGATGGCACGGTCGTGGTCGTCCGGATGCACGAATTCGAGCGAAGGCCGCCCGACCATCTGCTCCCGGGTCCAACCGAGCATTCGGGTGGTGGCGTCGTCGACGTCGAGGAAGACCGCGATGTCGCTCTTGCGTTGCGTGGAGACGCGCGGCACCGCGTTGAACGTGTCGAGTGCAGTGGGGAAGCCGATCTCGCCCTCGGCGACGAGCGCGCCGACGAGCACGCCGTGGGTTTCACGCAGGTCGAAGAAGTAGAGCGTCGCATCGATGCCGGCGCGCAGACGCAGGCGCGTGTGGGTCGCGCCGATCTCGCGCACGCGGTCCCACGCGTCGATCACGAGCTGACGCTCGGAGGTCACGACGAGATCGAGCGCGGAGCGCCCGTAGAGCTGCGGATGGTCGTGCGCGTCGATCGATGCCGGCAGCGCGACGAACAGGCCGTGACCCCCGATGGCGGTGACTCGGACCGAGCGATCCGACGCGAGGAGCCCGCGCAGCGCCGACTCCACCGCCGCCGGCTCGAGTCGCCCGATCTCGTCCACGACACAAAGGGTCGGGACCGATCGCACGGTGCTTGAGAACATGTGACCGAAGCCGACCGGCCCTTTTGCCCGGATCGGTCGGGTTCGGCCTATGGAGTCTTCACGTTGAGATTGTCGAGGTTGAGGAAGTTGGTCGAACCCTTCCTCGAGTCGAACCAGATCATGAAGGTGTGCTTGCCCTTGCTCAAATTGACCCGGATCGTCACCTTGGACCACGTGCTCCAGTCGGCGGTCGCGGGGAACGACTGGCCGACGACCTTGATCGCGCCGTCGACCTTCAGCTTGCGGACGGCGTCCCCGTTCCCGGCGCTGTAGCGCAGCGACAGATCCGTCGTCCCACCCGCGGCGTTGAACGTAAACGTCACGTATTGCCCGTACGACCCCCAGCAGCACACGTACGGAGCACTCTCGGCGCCCCCGTACGTCGACTCGGTCGAGATGTTGCGGGCGGCCGTTCGCGCCGGGACGACGAGGGTCGGCGTGATCGCCAGGCGGTCGAGGTCCAAGAAGGCGTCCGAACCCGAGGTCGCGTCGAACCAGATCTTGAGCGTGTGGCGCGCGGCGGTGAGGTTCGTGTTCACCTCGACCGTCGAAAAGGTGTTCCAGTCCGCGGTCGCCGGGAAGACCTCGTTGGCGACGAGGACCTTGCCGTCCAACTCCAGCTTGCGGGTCGCGTTCCCGTTCCCGGCGCTGTAGCGGAGGGAAAGGCTCGTCGGTGCGGCCAGGGTCGAGAAGGAGAACGTCACGAACTGCTCGGCGGCCGCGATGACCCGGGTGCCGGTCTGCGTGAGCACCGTTCCCTTCGGCACCGAGGTGGGCGGGGTCGTCTTCGGCACGGTCGTGGGCACGCTCGGGACGGTCGTGGTCGTGGTCGTGGTCGTGGCCGTGGTCGTCGTCGTGGCGCGCGGCAGCGTGGTGGTGACGGGCGGTTCGATCACCGGAGGCACGGTGGTGGTGGTCGGCGTCGAGACCGCGGTGCTCGAGAACAGCGCCTTGTACCGGGCCGACGCGTTGGGGAACCAACCGAAGTTGATCTTGTGGTTGCCGTCCTCGGTGTCCTCGTTGAAGTACGACTGGTACATCAGGCTGCCGCCGCCGCTGGCCGGGAGCGCGGTCATCCAGTCGTACATGCCCTGGATGAACGTCGGATTGTCGCCCCCGACGTTGTAGGTCGCGGTCGCGTTCACACCGTCGAGGCCCCACTCGGGATAGCTCACGGGCTTGTTGTGCGAGATCGCGAAGTCACGCTGCCACTGGAGGTTCGGCAGGATCCTCGCCCACGCCGCGGCGGGGTCGCTCCACGACCGGGTCGAGGAATTCCATGTGGTCGCGCCGCCCATTCCCTTGTCGTAGAGGTCGAGCCCGATCACGTCGACGTACGCGTCACCCGGATAGGCCGCGGTCTGTCGTTGCAGGTAGCTGGAGTCTCCGTTCCAGTCGAACTGGAATCCGGGGGACACCGAGCGGAACACGTCGTGGACGTGGCGGTAGGCCTGGACCCATAGTGCCTCGTTGCCCGGCGACGACCACGGCATCCAGCCGCCGTCGAATTCCCAACCGAGCCGGATGACGGCGTTCGGGAACCCACCGTTCTTCAGATAGGTCGCGGCGGCCCGGAACGCGTTGTCGTTCGAGCCGTTCGCAGTCGTCTGCAATGTGGCGCGCGCGGTCGCCTGGCCGGCTGCGGTGGATGTGTCGACGAAGTTGCCGAAGCCCAGGGGTACCGACTCCGCGAGGTTGACCCGACCCGAGATGGTCTGCAGCGCGCCCGCGTTGACGACCTCGCCCCACACCGACGAGAGGAACGCGTCGCTGTTGCGCACGTCGCCGAACTGGACGACGTACTGCGCGCTCCGGCCGAGCCAGGTCTCGAGCGCGGTGAGCCACGGAACGCTTCCGTACCCCGGGTAGAAACCGAGCTTCGGCAGCACCGGCGGTGACGTGCTGGCGGTGTTCTGGAAACCGGTCGTGGTGTGCGAACCGACCCGCCCGATCGCGAAGCCGACGAGCGCGGACGCGAGCAACGCGACCGCCGCGATCAGCGCGGTGAAGCGCGTGAACTTGATCTTCATGATGCTTCTCCGGTGCGACGGCGGAGGCCGAGCACGGCCATGACTTCGAGCGGCGTCAGCGCCTCAGGCGTCCGGTCGACGCCGCGGGGATCGTGGGCATCCGCGTGACGCAGGATCGCGCACAGCAATTTCTGGTGATCGGTCATTCGATTGCCTCCTGCACTGCAATCCGGCAGTCACTCCGTGCATGCCTTCTGCGTTGCAATCTGGCAGTCACTCCGTGATCGGGGCGTGACCGGCGCGTCGCGGTGCGTGGGCGGACCTGCTCGGGAGGCGTGGTGACTTCCCCAGGCGCGGAGGGGTACATGATGTGCACCATGCGCCGCATCGAGACTGTTCCCCTGTCCGAAGCCGAGTTGGGGCGGATCGATGCGTACTGGCGTGCGGCCAACTACCTGACGGTCGGTCAGATCTACCTACGCGCCAACGCGCGACTCGAACGACCGCTCGATCTCGACGACATCAAGCCGCGATTGCTCGGCCACTGGGGCACGAGCCCGGGGCTCAACCTCGTGTACGCGCACCTCAACCGCGTCATCGCGCGCGACGACCTCGACATGATCTACGTGATCGGTCCCGGTCACGGCGGCCCCGCGATCCTCGCGAACTCGTGGCTCGAGGGCAGCTACACGCAGACCTACCCGGCCATCACGCGCGACGGCGAGGGGATGGAGCAGCTGTTCCGTCAGTTCTCCTTCCCGGGAGGCGTGCCGAGCCATGTCGCGCCCGAGACGCCCGGCTCCATCCACGAGGGCGGCGAGCTCGGCTACTCGATCGGCCACGCCTTCGGCGCCGCCTTCGACAACCCTGATCTCGTCGTCGCCTGTGTCGTCGGCGATGGCGAGGCGGAGACCGGCCCCCTCGCCACGAGCTGGCACTCGAACAAGTTCCTCGACCCCGCTGGCGACGGAGCCGTGCTGCCGATCCTGCACCTCAACGGCTACAAGATCGCGAACCCCACGGTCCTCGCGCGCATCCCCGAGTCGGAGCTCGAAGACCTCCTCACCGGATACGGATGGGAACCGTTCCTCGTCGCGGGCGACGATCCTGCGCGCGTGCATCAGGAGTTCGCGGCGACGCTCGATCACGCCCTCGGCGAGATCCGCGCGATCCAGGCACGCGCCCGCGGTGGCGGCGACCGGACCCGGCCGCGCTGGCCGATGATCGTGTTGCGGACGCCAAAGGGGTGGACCGGACCGAAGGTCGTCGACGGGCTGCCGGTCGAGGGCACCTGGCGCGCGCATCAGGTCCCGTTGGCGAAGGTGAGGGAGAATCCGGAGCACCTGGCCCAACTCGAAGTGTGGATGCGGTCGTACGGATACGACGAGCTCTTCGACCCCGACGGCCGTCCCCGGCCGGAGATCGTCGACTGGTTGCCGGTCGGTGACCGCAGGATGGGCGCGAACCCGCACGCGAACGGCGGTCTCCTCACGCGCGATCTCCGCCTTCCCGACGTGCGCGCCCACGCGGTCGCGATCGACGCCCCCGGCGCGACGCTCGCCGAGTCGACGCGCGTGCTCGGCGGGTACCTCCGCGAGGTCTTCCGGCACAACGCCGACACCCGCGACTTCCGCATGTTCGGCCCGGACGAGACCGCGTCCAACCGGCTCGACGCCGTGTACGAGGTCACCGGCAAGACGTGGGAGGCCGAGGTGCTGCCGGTCGACGTTTCCCTCGCGACCGACGGGCGCGTGATGGAGATCCTGAGCGAGACCACGTGCCAGGGCTGGCTCGAGGGCTACCTGCTCACCGGCCGCCACGGACTGTTCTCCAGCTACGAGGCCTTCGCGCACATCGTCGACTCGATGTTCAACCAGCATGCCAAGTGGTTGAAGGTCGCGCGCACGCTGCCGTGGCGCCGGCCCGTCCCGTCGCTGAACTATCTGCTGACGTCGCACGTGTGGCGCCAGGATCACAACGGCTTCACCCACCAGGACCCGGGATTCGTCGACCTCGTCGTCAACAAGAAGGCGGAGGTGGTGCGCGTCTACCTCCCACCCGACGCCAACACGCTCGTCGCGACCATCGACCACTGTCTCCGATCGCGCAATCACGTGAACGTCGTGGTCGCGGGCAAACAGTCCGAGCCGGTGTGGCTGTCGATGGAGGAGGCCCAACTCCACTGCGCGCGGGGGATCGGAATCTTCGACTTCGCCTCGAACGACGACGGCGACGGCGGACCCGATGTGGTCCTCGCGTGCGCGGGCGACGTGCCGACGCTCGAAGTGCTCGCGGCGGTGACGCTGCTGGGCGAGCACCTTCCCGATCTCAAGGTCCGGGTCGTGAACGTCGTCGACCTCATGCGGCTCGAGCCCGACACCGAGCACCCACACGGTCTGTCCGACCACGACTACGACGCGTTGTTCACCGTCGACAAGCCGGTGATCTTCGCCTACCACGGCTACCCGTGGCTGATCCACCGGCTCACGTACCGCCGGGCGGGCGCGCCGCACCTGCACGTGCGCGGCTACAAGGAGGAAGGAACGGTCACCACACCGTTCGACATGGTGGTGCGCAACGACCTCGACCGGTTCCATCTCGTGATGGACGTGATCGACCGGGTCCCGGGCCTCGCGATACGTGCCGCACACGTCCGCCAGCACATGGTCGACGAGCGCACCCGGCACGAGCTGTACACCCGTGAGTTCGGCGAGGACCTCCCGGAGGTACGGAACTGGAAATGGGCGAGCCGGGCGTGATCCTGCTGGTCGTCAACGTCGGTTCGAGCTCGCTCAAGCTCTCCGCGCTCGACGAATGTGACGCGCTCGTCTCGACCCACGACGTCGCGCAGTGGGACGGCGACGACGGCGCGATCTCCGAGTTCGCACGGCAGGTCGGCGGGATCGGGTGCGTCGGCCACCGCGTGGTGCACGGCGGCCCCGAATTCTTGCAGCCCGTCGTGCTCGACGACGACGTGCAGGCGCGGCTCGGCGCGACCGTCGACCTGGCGCCGCTGCATCAACCGCGCGCGATCGCGGCGATCGCGGCCGCGCTGGCGCGCGCTCCCATCCGTTGTCCATGTCGCCTGCTTCGACACCGCGTTCCACGCGACCCTCTCGCCCGCCGCGCAGGTGTACGCGCTGCCCGCGGCCTGGCGGGAGCGGTGGCCGCTGCGCCGCTTTGGTTTCCACGGTCTGTCCCACGCGTACGCGAGCCGACGCGCCGCCGAGCTGGCCGGTGTCGCGCCGGCCGATCTGTCGGTCGTGTCGTGCCACCTCGGTGCGGGCGCGTCGCTGTGCGCCGTGCGCGACGGCCGTTCCGTCGACACGACGATGGGCTTCACGCCGCTCGAAGGCCTCGTGATGGCGACGCGCGCGGGGTCCGTCGACCCGGGGCTCGTCCTGTGGTTGATCCGTACCGCCGGTCTGACGGCCGACGAGGTGCAGGATGCGCTCGAGCGGAGGAGCGGCCTCGTCGGGCTGGCGGGGACGGCCGACATGCACGAGGTCGTCGACCGGCGCGCGCGCGGCGACGAGACCGCGGCCCTCGCCTTCGACGTGTACACGCACCGCCTGCGCCGGGAGCTCGGCGCGATGCGGGCCGCGCTCGATCGGGTCGACGCGTACGTGTTCACCGGGGGCGTCGGGGAGCACTCGCCCGCGGTGCGCGGCGCTTGCGGCCTCGACCTCGACGCCGGCGCCAACGCCGGCGCCCGGGCCGATGCCGAGATCAGTGCGCCCGGTGCGAGTACGCGCACGTTCGTGGTCACGGCGCGCGAGGACCTCGAGATCGCGCGCGAGGTGCGACGACTGCTGAGTTGAGGCAGCACGCGGGCACCCGGCACAATGCGCCAATGCCCGCCGCCGCGACCGTCATGCTGGTGCACGGGGCGTTTCACGGCAGCTGGTGCTGGGAACCGGTCCGGGCGGAACTGGCCGCGGCCGGCGTCGCGACCGCGGTCGTCGACAACCCGTCGGTCACCAGTCCCGGATCGGACCTGCACGCCGACGGCGACAACCTGCGCCGAGCGCTCGACGCGATCGAGGGCCCGGTCGTGCTCGTCGGCCATTCCTACGGCGGCGCGGTCATCAGCGACGCGGGCGCGCACCCGAACGTCGAGCACCTCGTGTACCTGACCGCGCTCGTCCTCGACGAGGGTGAGAGCGCGGCTCAGAACGCGCTCGCGGGCGGCGAGCACAACGAGCTCGCGGGTGCAATGGTGTTCGACGGCGACATGGCCACGGTGGAACCCGCGCGCGTCGTCCAGCTGTTCTTCCACGACTGCGCGCCCGAGGTCGCGGCCGCGGCCGCCGCGCAGCTGCTCCCGATGTCGATGGCGGCGTTGACGGGATCGTCGCGGGCCGCGGCGTGGCGGGACCGCCCGGCGACGTACGTCGTCTGCACCGACGATCGCGCGATCCCGGTCGCGATGCAGCGTTCGTGCGCGGCCCGCATCGGCGACACCGTCGAGATGCCGACGAGCCACTCGCCGTTCCTCAGCCGCCCCGACGAAGTCGCCCGGATGCTCGCGGCGATCGCGGCGCGCGGCTAGCGGTCGCGGTCGCCGACGATCGCGGCCAGGTCGTCGAGCGAGGAGACGCGCGCGAAGTCGGCGTCGAGGTGCAACTGGTACGGGTCCATCAATACGGGGAACAGCCCCGCGGCCCGGGCACCCACGATGTCGATGCCGGGCATGTCGCCGACGTACCACGCGTCGCCCGCCTCGATGCCCATGGCGTCGAGCGCGAGCCGGAAGATCCGCGGGTCGGGCTTCATCACGCCGACCGCGCCCGAGTCGATGATGCACTCCATCGGAACGCCGATGCCCGCGCCGACCTGGAGGATCTCCAGATCGGTGAGCCGCTGGCCGATCAGCCCGTCGGCGTTCGAGATGATCCCGAGGCGCACCCCGGTGTCGGCGAGCGTACGCAGGCCGGCGCGTGAACCGGGGATCTCGCGCAACCACAGCGCGGCGTCGGCGAACTCGCTGTCGAGATGCCCGTGCACCTCGTCGCGGGTCCCGTCGGGCGCGCCGCACTCGGTGATGTAGCCGTCGAGGTACGCGCGCCACCGCGCGGGCCATTCGAGATCGGCGCCGCCGTCGGATGGGAACGCGCGCGCTCCCGCGTAATGCGCACGATCGAGGATCTCGATCGCCGGGGTGAGCCCCGCCCGGCCGAAGGCACCGAGGATGCGGTCGTGCTCGGGGAGGAAGAAGACACCGCCGACGTCGAGCAGGACGGCCGTGGGCGGTGACGGGAACTGGGGCGGCACGATCGCAAAACTATCGGGCGGCCCCGAACCGGCTGGTACCGTTCAACATCATGGAATTCAGACGTATCCACGCGTTGCCGCCGTACGCGTTCGCGCAGATCGATGCGCTGAAGATGTCGCTGCGGCGAGCAGGCGAGGACGTCGTCGACCTGGCCTTCGGCAACCCCGATCTGCCTTCGCCCGACATCGCGGTCGACAAATTGATCGAGGCGGTGCGCAACCCGCGCAACCACCGCTACTCCACGAGCAAGGGCATCCCGAAGCTGCGCGAAGCCCTCGCCGCGCTCTACGAGCGCAAGTTCGGCGTGACGCTCGATTTCGAGACCGAGATCTGCTCGACGATCGGTGCGAAGGAGGGCTTCTCGCACCTCATGCTCGCGCTCGTCGGCCCGGGCGACACCGCGCTCGTGCCGTCGCCGTCGTACCCGATCCACATCTGGGGCCCGATCCTCGCGGGCGCGGGCGTGCACTACGTGCGCATGGGGCCCGACCAGAACTTCTTCGAGAACCTGCGCGGCGCGTACGAGCAGGCGTGGCCGCGCCCGCGCGTGATCGTCACGTCGTTCCCGCACAACCCCACAACCGCGTGCGTCGACCTCGAGTTCATGGCGGAACTCGTCGAGTTCGCGCGCGAGCGCGACATCATCGTGGTCCACGACTTCGCGTACGCCGATCTCGGCTTCGACGGCTACGAGCCACCGTCGATCCTCCAGGTGCCGGGTGCGAAGGACGTCGCGGTCGAGCTCTACACGATGACCAAGTCGTTCTCGATGGCCGGGTGGCGCATGGGCTTCCTCGTCGGCAACGCCGAGATCGTCGCCGCGCTCGCCAAGCTCAAGTCGTACCTCGACTACGGATCGTTCCAACCCATCCAGATCGCGGCGACCGTCGCGATGAACGAGGCCCCCGACTTCCCCAAAGCGCAGAACGAGATCTACCTCGGCCGGCGCGACGCGCTGATCGACGGCCTCGACCGCCTCGGCTGGCACATCGAGAAGCCCAAGGGGACGATGTTCGTCTGGGCGCCGATCCCGGAGCCGTACGCAGAGATGACGAGCATCGAGTTCACGACGATGTGCGTCCAGGAGGCCAAGGTCGCGTTGTCGCCGGGGAACGGATTCGGCCCCGGCGGCGAGGGCTACGTGCGCTTCGCGCTCGTCGAGAACGAGAAGCGCATCCACCAGGCGACGCGCCAGATCCGCAAAGCGCTCACCAAGCTCGGCTAGCTGCCTGAAGTTCGGCCGCCCGAACTTCAGCCGACCGAACTTCAGCCGACCGAACTTCAGGCACAGAGCCCTTCGAGGCAGAACGCGACGCAGAGGTCGGCGACCTCGTCGACGGGCAGGCTCGCGTCGATCAGCGCATGCCGGGTCAGCTCGGCCACGACACCGTGGATCGCGTGCGCGAGCAACGCGGGATCGCGGTCCGCGATGCGGCCGTCGACGATGCCGTCCTTCAGGTGCCGGATCGTGTCGGCGATCGAGATCTCACGGTTGCGGGCGAGCACGGGTGCGAAGGTCTCGTCGGTCGCCGCGAACTGGATGATCGCGAAGTACTCCCGGTGCTCGGCGAACCAGCCGAGCGACGCCCGGATGCCGAGCTCGATGCGGCGGACGGGGTCGGCCTCGTCGCCGATCGCGTGCTGCTGGCGCTTGCGCAGCTCGTGGTTCGACGCCTTCAGCAGCTCGGCGAGGAGCTCCTCCTTCGAGGCGAAGTACCAGTAGAAGACGCCCTTGCCGACGCCGAGCGTGGCGACGATGTCGGCCACCGAGGTGGGGTGGTAGCCCCGCTCCGCGAACAGGCGGGCACCGCACTCCATGAGCTGGTCGCGTCGCTCGCGCCCTCTCGGAGTGAGCTTGCGGCGCATGCCGGGAGCGTAGCTCCGTACTTGACCGCTCGGTCAGGATCGCGAACGGCCGCGGGCCCGGCGTGGCGGCGCCACCGACGTGTCCGAAGTGGGTGGTTTGTCAGGCGCCGGTCAACAGCTGTTCTCCCGTCCGTGACACGACGGGAACCCGCGCGCCATCTCGCACGCCGACACTGATACCGAGGACGTCGAAGGAGGGCCACATGCTCCAGATGCTCACCCGTCTGCTCCCCGGCCACGTGCTGCACGAGCTCGGAGGCGGCCGGGCCGTCGACAACGTCCGCCGCGACCGCGAGGAGGTCGAGCGGACCAACGCGATCGTCGACGAGCTCGTCGGCCGGCTCGGCTGCGTGGTCGCCGAGGACGCCGCGCAGTCACCGTCCGCGGCCTGATACCGCGGCCCGGCCTCTCGCCGGGCGGGTCCCGTCCGGGCTCCGAGCCGATGGCGCGTCCCCGGCGTACGCTGGCGGGGCTTGTACTGGATCGTGAAGGCCATCGTCACACCGTTGGTGCGCCTCATCGTGCGCATCCGGGTCGTGGGCCGCGAGAACGTCCCGCGCTCGGGCGCGGTGATCCTCGCCTCGAACCACCGGTCGTTCCTCGACTCGATCTTCATCCCGCTGATCGTGCACCGGCGGGTGACGTTCGTCGCCAAGGCGGAGTACTTCGACGACGCGAAGACCGCGTGGTTCTTCCGCAGCTGCGGGCAGATCCCGATCCGCCGCGAGGGCGGGAGCGCGAGCGAGCGGGCGCTCGCGTCGGCGACCGAGGTGCTGCGCTCCGGGCGCGTGTTCGCGATCTATCCCGAGGGAACGCGTACACGAGACGGCCTGCTGCACCGCGGACACACCGGGGTCGCACGCCTCGCGCTGCGCGGCAACGTGCCGATCGTCCCCATCGGTCTCATCGGTACCGACGACGTGCAGCCGGTCGACTCCCGCTTCCCCAAGCTGTTCCGACGGGTCGTCGTCAACTTCGGCGAGCCCATCGACCCTGCCCGCTACTCGGGCCGCGAGCACGACCACATGGCGCTGCGGGAGCTCACCGACGAAGTGATGTACGAGATCGCGCAGCTCTCGGGCTACGAGTACGTCGACACCTACGCGACGAAGCAGGCCGAGGACATCCCGACGGATACCGCGCAGGTCGCGGGCTTCGCCGACGCTCGCGCGCCGATGTCGGCCGCGTCGTAGCCGCGCCCGGCGCGCCTCAGTCGGGCGATTCGTGCGACCAGTCGCGCGACCGCTCGACCGCGCGGTGCCACACCTGTAGGCGGTGGGCGCGTTCGTCGTGGTCGATGCCAGGCGTGAACGACGCGTCGGCGCTCCAGCGCGCATTGACCTCGTCGGGTGACGCCCACACGGCTTCGGCCACGCCCGCGAGGAAGGCGGCGCCGAGCGCGGTCGTCTCTTGGATCGCGGCCCGCCGCACGGTGACGCCGAGCACGTCGGCCTGCAGCTGGCACAGGAGATCCATCACCGACGCGCCGCCGTCGACCCGCATCTCGTCGATGTTCCGGAGTCCGCTCGCGCTCGTGATCGCGTCGACGACGTCGGCAGTCTGCAACGCCATCGCGTCGACGACGGCCCGGGCGAGGTGCAGCGCGCGTCGTTCCGCGCGTGATCCCGACGAGCGTTCCCCGCGCGTACGGGTCCCACCACGGCGACCCGAGCCCCGTGAACGCGGGAACGAGGTACACGCCGCCCGAGTCGGCGACCGACGCCGCGAGCGGACCGATCTCCGACGCGTCGCGGATCACGCCGAGGCCGTCGCGCAGCCACTGGATGGCCGCGCCGGTGACGAAGATCGCACCCTCCATCGCGTACGTGACCTCGCCGGGCGCGAGCGACCAGGCGATCGTGGTCAGCAACCCGTCGACCGGTGCCGGGAGCGCGGACCCGACGTTGGTGAGGACGAACGAGCCGGTGCCGTACGTGTTCTTCGTCATCCCGGGCGCGACACACGCCTGCCCGAACAGGGCGGCCTGTTGATCGCCCGCGATCCCGCTCACCGGTACCCGGAGCCCGGCCGCGCGGCCGGGATCGGTCGTGCCGAAGCGTCCGCTCGACGGGCGCACGTCGGGCAGGCACGCGCGCGGCACGTCGAAGAGCGCGCACAGCTCGTCCGACCAGGCGCCCGCGCCGATGTCGTACAGCATCGTGCGGCTCGCGTTCGACGGATCGGTCGCGTGGACGCCGCCCTCGACGCCACCGGTGAGGTTCCAGAGCAGCCACGTGTCGACGGTCCCGAACAGGAGGTCGTCGTCGGCGGCGACGCCCCCGGAGTGCAGCAGCCATGCCAGCTTCGACGCGGAGAAGTAGGGGTCGAGCACAAGACCGGTCGCCCGCCGGATCATCGGTTCGTGGCCCGCCGCTCGCAGCTCGTCGCAGCGCTCCGCAGTGCGGCGGTCCTGCCAGACGATGGCGCGCGACCGGGGCCTCCCGGTGCGGCGGTCCCAGACGACGACGGTCTCGCGCTGGTTCGCGATCCCGATCGCGGCGATGGTCTCGCCCCGGTCGCGTGTCGCCCGCGCGACCTCCTCGAGCGTCTCGATCGTGACGCGCCAGATGTCGTCGGCATCGTGCTCGACCCAGCCCGGCCGCGGGAAGTGCTGCGGGAACTCGCGGTACGCCCGCGCCTGCGGGACTCCGTCGGCGCCCACCGCGAACGAGCGCACGCCGGTGGTTCCCGCGTCGATCGTGACGACGCAGGTCACGGCCGCGGCGTGCGCGAGCGCGCGAGGAGTGCGTCGGCGAACGCGTTCGACCGCGCGTTCGCTCGTAACTCGATCCAGAGGGGTTTGCCCACGCGAGAGGCGACCCGTATCCGCCGGCCGCGGCTCTTCGCCACTTCGGACACGTCGATCTCCTCGAGGCGCGCCGCGTACACGCACCGGCGGGGTCGGCGGGTGAAGAACCCGGTGCTGAGCAGGAAGAACCAGTGGTCGGTCAGCACCGCGAAGTCGAGCGTTCGGGCGGCGAGCACGCCGTGCAGTCGCATCTCCCGGGACACCCAGCCCCGGGTCCAGGCGAGGATCGGATCGGTGGTCTCGATGCGTGCCTGGAGTCGCCGGAGGAGCCCGTCCGCCGGACGCGGCGTCGGTACGGGATCCGCCGTAGGCGCCGGCGGGGGATCGGGTATCGGTGCCGCTGCGGGAGTGTCCATGGAGGCGTGAGGAGGTGCGGGTCCCGAAGGGGTGACGCCGGCGGCGCCCGCACGCGGCAGGATAGAGCAACCGAGGAGACGATCATGCGGATCGGAATGTTGACTGGTGGCGGCGATTGCCCGGGCTTGAACGCGGTGATCCGGGCCGTCGTGCGCAAGGGCATGGGCGAGTACGGCCACACGGTCGTCGGGTATCGCCACGGCTGGCGAGGGCTGATCGAGGGTGGGTCGACCGATCTCTCGCTCGCGCAGGTGCGAGGGCTGCTCACACGCGGCGGGACGATCCTCGGGACCTCGCGCACGAATCCGTACAAGTCGGACGACGGCCCGGCCCGGGTGCTCGCGACGCTTGCCCGCGATCGGGTCGACGCGCTGATCGTGATCGGCGGCGAGGACACCCTGGGCGTCGCGATGAAGCTCGAAGGTGAAGGGGTGCAGGTCGTCGGCGTACCGAAGACGATCGACAACGATCTCTCGGCGACCGACTTCACGTTCGGGTTCCACACCGCGGTGCAGACCGCGACGGATGCCATCGACCGCCTCCAGACCACTGCCGAGAGTCACGACCGGGTCATGGTCGTCGAGGTGATGGGCCGGCACGCGGGCTGGATCGCGACCTATTCGGGGATGGCGGGCGGGGCCGACATCATCTTGATCCCCGAGGAGCCGTTCGACATCGAGAAGATCTGCGATCGCCTCAAGCACCGGCACCAGCAGGACGCGAACTTCTCGATCGTCGTCGCGGCCGAGGGCGCGACGCCGAAAGAAGGCACGATGGAGCTGCAGACCGGCACGCGTCGACGACTTCGGTCACGTTCGTCTCGGCGGGATCGGCCAGCGCCTGGCCGAGGAGATCGAAGCGCGCACCGGCTTCGAAGCGCGTACGACCGCGCTCGGCCACCTCATCCGGGGCGGCAGCCCGAGCGCCTACGACCGCGTCATCGCCACGCGCTTCGGCATCGAGGCGATCGACGCCGCCCACGAGCGCGACTTCGGCAAGATGGTCGCGTTGCAGGGCACCGACGTCGTGCGGGTGCCCATCGAAGACGGGGTCGCGGAGCTGAAGACCGTCGATGCCGCGGCTGTTCGCGACCGCGGCGGTCTTCTTCGGGTAGGGCATCGGGCGGGTTCGGGGAGGCGCGCCGGTAGCATCGGCGCGCCATGGGACGCGCGCTGGACGATCTCATCGAGCTGCTCGAGCTCGAGCAGCTCGAGGTGAACCTGTTCCGCGGCGTCAGCCCCGACGAGGACCGCCAACGGGTCTTCGGCGGTCAGGTCGCCGGCCAGGCCCTCGTCGCGGTGGGGCGCACGGTCGAGCCCGACCGCCGCGTCCACTCGTTGCACGCCTACTTCCTGCGGCCGGGCGACCCACGGATCCCGATCGTCTACGACGTCGACCGGATCCGCGACGGCCACAGCTTCACGACCCGCCGCGTCGTCGCGATCCAACACGGCCGCGCGATCTTCAATCTCTCGGCGTCGTTCCAGATCGTCGAGCCCGGCCCCGAGCACCAGTACCCGATGCCGGACGCCCCCGACCCCGACACCCTCCCGACCATGCGCGAGCGGCTGGAGCGGCACGCGGACCGCTTCCCGCCGGCCTTCGTCGACTGGATCCGGCGCGACCGGCCGATCGACACGCGCTCGGAGCGTCTCCCGCGCTGGCTCGACCCCGAACCGAGCCCGCGCGAGCCCGAGCAGCTGGTGTGGTTCCGTGCCGACGGGAAGCTCCCCGACGATCCGCTCCTGCACGCGTGCGTCGTCGCGTACGCCTCCGACCTCACGCTGCTCGACACCGCGGTCATGTCGCACGCGCAGTCGTGGGACGACGACCGGTTCATGATCGCGAGCCTCGACCACGCGATGTGGTTCCACCGCCCGCTGCGCGCCGACGAGTGGCTCCTGTACCACCAGAAGAGCCCGTCCGCGCAGGCCGCCCGCGGTCTCGCCGAGGGGTTCATCTTCCGGTCCGACGGCGCGCTCGCGGTCACAGTGATCCAAGAAGGGCTCATCCGCCCGGTCAAGCCGGGCTGGCAGGGCTCGTGACCGCGGTCGACCTCCGTTCCGACACGGTCACCACGCCCACCGCCGAGATGCGGCGCGCCATGGCCGGCGCCGAGGTCGGCGACGACGTGTACGGCGAGGACCCCACCGTCAACCGGTTGCAGTCGCTCGCGGCGTCGCTGCTCGGCAAGGAGGCGGCGCTGTACGTGCCCTCGGGCACCATGGCGAACCAGCTCGCGATCCGTGTGCTCGCACCCGCCGGCACCGAGGTGCTGTGTCCCGACCGCGCGCACGTGTACCGCTACGAGAACGCGGCCGCCCCCATGAACAACGGCGTGCAGATGCACCCGTTGTGGGATCTCCCCGACGGGGTACGCATTGCGATCGAGGGTGTGGCGCACCACCTGCCGCGGCCGTCGCTGCTCGTGATCGAGAACACCTACATGGCGCTGTCGGGTGCACCGATCGCCGCGGCCGAGATGACGACGTTGTGCGACATCGCACACGCGGGTGGGCTCCCGATCCATGTCGACGGCGCGCGCATCTGGAACGCCGCGATCGCGCTCGGCACCTCGCCGCGCGAGCTCGTCGCCCCGGTCGACACCGTGATGTTCTGTCTCTCGAAGGGTCTGGGCGCGCCGGTCGGGTCGTTGTTGTGCGGACCGGCCGCCGCCGTCGAGGAGGCCCGGGCGCACCGGTCCCGCTGGGGTGGTGGGATGCGCCAGGCCGGCGTGATCGCCGCGGCCGGCATCGTCGCGCTGGAGACGATGGTGGAGCGGTTGGCCGAGGACCATGCCCGGGCCCGTCGCCTCGCCGACGCACTCGCCGAGCGATGGCCCGGGTGCGTCGACCCGGCCGGAGTGCGCACCAACATCGTGTGCGCCGACCTGCAGAAACTGCCCGCGGGCTTCGTCGCGAAACTCGAGGCCACGGGCGTGCGCACCGGCACGCTCGACCCGCGGACGTTCCGGCTCGTGACGCACAAGGACGTCGACGACGCCGCCATCGATCTCGCGATCCGCGCGTTCGACTCGCTCGTCGAGCGGAGGTGAGCGTGGTCACCGACGAGATTCCCGCGCGCGTGCTCGCGATCTACGCCCACCCCGACGATCCCGAGATCTCGGCAGGCGGCACGCTCGCGCGCTGGGCCGACGCGGGCGCCGAGGTCCACGTGGCCGTCACGACGCGAGGTGACAAGGGCACGAACGATCCCGGCGCCGACATCGAGGCCCTGGCCCGGCTCCGCGTCGACGAGACCGCGGCCGCGGCCCGGGTCCTCGGCGTCGCCCAGCACCATCACCTCGACCATCCCGACGGCGAGATCGCCGACGACCGCCCGCTGCGGCTCGAGCTCGTCCGGCTGATCCGCTCGGTCCGCCCCGACGTCGTGTGCTGCCCCGACCCGACCGCCGTCTTCTTCGGCGACGCCTACGTGAATCATCGCGACCATCGAGTCACCGGTTGGGCCACCCTCGACTCGGTCGCACCCGCGGCCGGGAACCCGCACTATTTCCCGGAGCTCGCGGCCGAGGGTCTCACGACCCACCAGGTGCGCGCGCTGTACCTCTCGGGGACGTTCGAGGCGAACGTGTGGGTCGACATCGGCAGCACGCTGGAACGCAAGATCGAAGCCCTGTTCTGTCACGCCAGTCAGCTGGTCGAGACCGGCGACTGGTTCCGGGACTTCCTCCGGGAGAGCGCGATCGCCGCGGGCCGGGCCGCAGGGGTCCCGTACGCCGAGGCTTTCCGTCGTATCGGCCTCGCCTGACCGCGCGCCGACGGCGTCGTGGCGGGCCGATCAGGTGCGCGGGCGCGGCGCGTGCCCGCGCCATTCCGACTGCGCCCGCAAGACGAGGATCGCGATCGTCGCGGCCCCGAGCGCGGCGAGCACGGTCCCGAGCAGCGCGCCGCCGAGCTCCTTCAAGACGCACGACGGGACGTGCACCTGGAAGCCGCGGATCTGCTGCAGCAGTTGCTCGGCGCGCGTCGGCGTGTCGGGGCACGTCGTGGCGACGAGGCTGTAGCCGATCAGGCCGCCGAGCGAGCCCGACAGCGCGATCGCCACGAACATCATCCCGAGTGCACCGCGCCGGGGAAGGTTCGGGTGCTCCGGGGTGATCTCGGCAGGCGTCATCCCGGCGGACATCGCCCCGAGCGTACCGGCGCGATACGGGGAGCACCCCTATCGGTACCGACCGGACCGGACAAGCGCGAGACTGGCGCCGTGCACGAGTGGACGGTCGCCGGAGGACTGCTCGAGACCCCCGACGGCGTGTTGCTCGTCCGCAACCTCCGCCGGGGCGGCGCCGAGGACTGGAGCACGCCCGGAGGCGTGATCGACGCCGACGACGCCGACCTCCTCGCGGGCCTCACCCGGGAGGTCGAAGAGGAGACCGGCCTGCGGGTCCGCGAGTGGAGCGGGCCCCTCTACGAGGTGCGCGCGCACGCGCCCGACATGGGTTGGCGCATGCGCTGCGAGGTGCATCTCGCGGTCGCGTTCGAGGGCGAGGTGCTCGTCGACGACCCCGACGGCATCGTCGTCGAGGCGGCGTTCGTGCCCCCGACCGAGTGTGCGGCGCTGCTCGAGTCGTGTGCGCCCTGGGTCGGCGAGCCGCTCGCGGCGTGGCTCCGCGACCGGTGGGCGCCCGGCAGCGGTGTCGACTTCGAGTACGACGTGTTCGGCACGACGCGCGACGACATGCGTGTCGTGCGCGCCGAACCGTGACCTCGTCCGCGCGCCGATGACGCCGACGGATCGATGACCGCCCGCACCGACGCCACCGTCCTGCACGTCGACCTCGACGCGTTCTTCGCCGCGGTCGAGGTGCTCGACGACCCGAGTCTGCACGGCAAACCCGTGATCGTCGGCGGCCTCGGCAACCGCGGCGTGGTGAGCACTGCGAGCTACGAGGCCCGCCACTTCGGCGTGCGGTCGGCGATGCCGATGGCGCGCGCCCGCAAGTCGTGCCCGCACGCCGTCTTCCTCGCGCCGCGCATGGCTCGCTACGTCGACAAGAGCCACGAGGTGATGGCGATCCTGGCGTCGATCTCGCCGCTCGTCGAGCAGCTGTCGATCGACGAGGCGTTCATCGACGTCGCGGGCGCGCGGCGCATGCTCGGCGCGCCCGCGGCGATCGCGGCGACCATCCGCCGGCGCGTGCTCGCCGAGAGCGGACTGTGCCTGTCGGTGGGCGTCGCCTCGACCAAGTTCCTCGCCAAGCTCGCGAGCGACCTGGCCAAACCGGACGGCGTGCTCGTCGTCGAGCCGGGGACGGAGGCGGCGTTCCTCGCGCCGCTGCCGGTCTCGCGCCTCTGGGGCGTGGGCCCGGCGACATTGACCAAGCTCGAACGCATGGGCCTGCGCACGATCGGCGACGTCGCCGTCGTCGACGAGCAGGCCCTCGTGGGCGCGCTGGGACCGAGTCTCGGCGGCCACCTGCACGCGCTCGCGCGCAACGACGACCCGCGCGCGGTCGTTCCGGAGCGCGACGCGAAGTCGATCGGCGCGGAGGAGACGTTCGGTGCCGATCTCCACACCGTCGCCGCGTGCGAGCGGGAGCTGGTGCGGCTCGACCGACCGCGCGTGCGCGCGGCTGCGCGCCGCCGGTCTCACGGCCCGTACCGTCAACGTGAAGATCCGGTTCGCCACCTTCGAGACCCGGACCCGCGCGCGGACGCTGCCCGAGGCCACCGACGTCAGCACGGTCGTGCTCGAGGTCGCGCGCGCGACTGGTCGCCGAGTTCGACGTCGGTCGGGGAGTGCGGCTCCTCGGTGTGTCGCTCTCCCAACTCGACACGGTCGCCGCGGTGCAGACGTCGTTCGACCTCACCGGCGACGCCGACAGCGAGCGGAGCCGGCGTCGCGAGCGCCGCGCCGCGGTGGAACGGGCGGTCGACGAGGTGCGCGGCCGGTTCGGCTCGCGCGCGGTTCGCCCGGCCACGCTGGTCGACCCGGAGCACGAGGTGCGGGGGCGGCGTTGATGCGCGTGGGGCTCGTCGGGTGCGGTCACATCGGGATGGTGCACGCGGTCGCGCTGCGGCAACTCTCCGACGCCGGCCTCGTCGACGCCGAGTTGACCGCGACGTACGACGACGTTCCGGGCAAGGCCGCGAAGATGGCGCGCTACCACGGCGGTGAGCCCTACGACACGCTCGCGGGGCTCCTCGACGACGTCGACGTGGTGTGGGTCTGTACATGGACGGCGGCGCACCTCGCCGCCGTGGAGGCCGCGGCCGAGCGCGGGCTGCCGATCTTCTGCGAGAAGCCGCTCGCGCCCGATCTCCCGACCGCCACCCGCGTCGCCGCCGCGCTCGAGCGCGTGCCCCACCAGGTCGGGCTCGTGTTGCGTTGGGCGCCCGTGTTCCGTGAGCTCGCCGCCCGGGTCGCGTCGGGCGCGCACGGGCGCGTGCTCGCGACCGTCATGCGTGACGACCAGTACTTCCCGGTCCAGGGTCTCTATGGCTCGACGTGGCGCGGCGACGTCGAGCACGCGGGCGGGGGAACGGTCATCGAGCACTCGATCCACGACATCGACGTGCTGCGCTGGACGCTCGGCGATCCCGACGAGGTCTCCGCCCGCACCGCGTCGCGGTTCGGCTACCCGGGGATCGAGGACACCGCGACCGCCACGTTCGCGTACGCCGACGGTTCGGTCGCCCAGCTCACGAGCATCTGGCACCAGGTGTTGACCCGGGAGTCGAGCCGGCGGCTCGAGGTGTTCTGCGAGAAGGCGATGCTCTGGACCGACGACGACTACCTCGGGCCGCTGCACGTCCAGACCGACGACGGCGAGCAGATCGTGACCGCCGAACCGCCGGAGTGGAGCAGCCGCTTCACGCTGCCCGAGGTGTTCGCCAAGGCGCTGGCGCAATACGCCGAGCCGACCAAGGCCTTCTTGGACGGCCTCGCCGGGCTCGATCGCGTCGGCGGTCCACGCCCGTCCGGCGAGGTCGCGCCGCGGACCGCCGGGTACCCCGGTGCCGGTGAGGCCCTCGCCGCGCACCGGCTGGTCGACCTCGTCTACCGCTCGGCCGCGGACGGTGGGGCGCCGCGGCCCGCCGGTGGAATGGGAGGCAATTCGTCCCGCTCCGGGGCGGCTTGAGCCCGCCGTTCGGCCCTTTCACGTCGTCCGCGCGTTGTTGGCCCCTGTTCGCTGCGCGAGAATAACGACATGCCGCTCTCGGACGAAGAGCAGAAGATCCTCCGCGAGATCGAAGCGCAGCTCAACGCGACCGATCCCGCCCTCGGCGAGCGAGTCTCGCGCACGACGTTGTACCGCCATTCGGCGCGGATGATCCGCTGGGCGGCGCTCGGGCTCCTCGGCGGACTCGTCCTGCTCGTGTTCACGTTCGCGTCGCACGTCTGGGTCGGGGCGATCGGGTTCGCGGTGATGCTCGGTTGCTCGCTCGTCATCGAGCGGCACGTGCGCAAGCTCGGGCGTGCCGGGCTCGAGACACTCACCGGCGGGCTGCGCGCCCAGGGCGGCCTGCGCGGCGTGTTCGGCGAGCGCGGCCGGCAGTGGCGGGATCGCTTCCGCCGCGACGATTCCTGAACCGGCGGCGTGGGCTTCACCGCGGCGCAAGCCGCGCGGTTGTCGGGCTGCACCGTCTCGCAACTCCGGCACTGGGCGCGCTCGGGACTCGTCGCCCCCGGCGCGCCCGACGCCACCTACGGCTTTCGCGATCTCGTCGCGTTACGGGTCGTGCGGTCGATGCTCGACGCAGGCCTCCCGTCGGCGCGGGTCCGCGTCGCGCTCGCCGCGGTGCGCGACGCAGGGAGCGATCTTTCGAGCCTGCGGCTGATCACCGACGGTCGCAACGTCTGGGCCTGTCACGACGACGGTCAGATCCTCGACGCGCTGCGTGCCGGTCAGCTGGCCCTGTTCGTCGCGGTCGACCAGGTGGCGGCCGACGTCGACGCCGACGTGCGCGCGTTCAGTCGGGAGCGGGCCGAGTTCGTCGACGGGCTCAGGGCTCGGGGCTGAGCGCGTCCCCGTCCGGCACGGGCCGCTCGTGGCGCGGAACCGCCTGTAGGCGGCGCAGACCGGAGAACCAGCGCATCCGCCACCGCCGGGTGCGGGGGACGGTCGTGCGCAGAGCACCGGCGATCGCGTCGACCTCGGACCACGCCTCGTCGGCCTCGGCCGGGGTCGGGTCGACGGGCGAGTACATCGCGTGCGTGTGGAGCCGCGCCAGATCCATCAATGGCGGTCCGGCCGCGCCCGCTCCGAGCGCGGGCGCCTGCCGCAGCGCGAACTCGAGTGAGGTCGTCGACGGCCTGCGTTCGATGCCCGCGGCCGCGAGCCGTTCGAGCGCCTCCGACCACGCGCCGAGGACGCGGCGGCGGCTGTCGGGGTCGTGGCGGCGCCGGCGGGTACGACGCCATGCCGCGAACGCGAACGCGGCGACGATCGCCGCGATCGTGCCGAGTGCGAGCGCGAGCGCGATGAGGACGACGGTGACCACGTGGGCGCGGCTGCCCGTCGATGTCGTCGGCGTCGTGGGCGGCGGGACGTTGGTCTGACCCAGGGCCGTCGTCGGCGTCGACGACGCGGTCGTGGGTGTGGTCGTCTGGTTCGAGGGCACGGAGGACGTGGTGGTCGCGCCGTTCGCAGGGAGCGCGTTCTTGTCGCCGAGACCCGTGACCGGGTCGACGCGGTTCGGGGTCGGCTCGAACCGGTACCAACCGACGGTGGGCCCGAGCCAGACCTCGGGCCAGGCGTGCGCGTCCTTCTCCTGGACGTGCCACGTGCCGTCAGCGGCCTTCGTGCCCGGCTGGTACCCGACCGCGACGCGAGTCGGGAGCCCGATCGACCGCGCCAGCTCGGCGAAGGCCGACGCGTACTGCTCGCAGAACCCGCGGTGGGTGGTGAACAGGAACTTGTCGAGCGCGTCGGCGGTCGTCCCGAGGTTCACCCGGGTGTCGTAGGTGAACGGCGCCGCATGGAAGACGTTCATCAGCGCGATCGCCTTGTCGTAGGGCGTGCGTGCGTTTTCGGTCACCGTGCGGGCGAACGTGCGGGCGCGGTTCGAGAAGTCGGCGGGCAGCGCGATGTCGTCCGACATCGCGACGAGATCGGCGTCGGTGACAGCTTCGAGCACCGCCTTGTCGGGGTTCGCGACCTCCGACTGCACGACGTAGGTGAGCCCGGCGAGCGGATCGTCGAGGAAGAGCGAGGTCGAACCGGGCAGGACCTGCGAATTCGGCACGTCGATGCTGACCGGGCGGTACGCGGCGGGCAACCAGCGGGCGTCGATGTTCGCGAGGCGGAACGTCTGCGTGACGAGCGCCGTACCCGGTCCGTGCGTCGGTCCCGGGAGCGACGACGCCGAACGTTGGTCGGAGTTCAGTCCCCAGCCGTCGTTCTCGAACTGGTCGAGCGCGATCACCCGCCAGTAGTTGCCCTTTGGCTCGGTCGTCTCGACCGTGAAGACCTCCGCCGTCGACTGCTTGCCGTTCAGCTTGGCGCCGACCGACACGAGCGGGGAGGTGACGTTCAAGATGTTGGAGCCGCTCCCGTTCCCGAGCGAGCGGTACTGGATCCACGCGGTGCCGCGCCGCGCCGGAACGCCGGGCCCGAGCGCGACCGCGACCGCGACCGCGAGCACGCCTGCGAGCGCGCCGCCCGCGACGAGCTGCGACCGCCGGTTCGCGCTGCTCTGGAACCACGTCCGCCGGGTCTCCATCTCGGTGTGCTGCAACGCGACGAGGTACTCGACGACGACGAGCGCGTAGCACGCGGTGGTCGGGGCCCAACGACCGGAGCCCAACGCGCACATCGCGACGTACAGGGCGATGCTCGGCCCGATCGCGCCGACGGGCGCCTCGAGATGCCGTGCGATCAGTTCGGTGACGAGCGCGGCGACGAACGTCGCCACCACCGCGAGCATCAACGCCGCGCCCACCGGTGCCACCGGCACGACGGCCGACCGCAGCAGGTGCGGTGCGTTCGAGAGGTCGCGCCGAGCATTCGCGAGCGCGCTCGCGCCCGGTATGCCCGCGAACGTCTCGGACGGGTCGTCGACGACGATCGCCAGCCACGCACCCACGACGACCGCGACCGTGACCGTGACCCAACTGTTCCAACGCCGGCGTTCGGCCAGCATGAAGAGCGCGCCCGGGATGCACGCGGCGAGCACGAGGAGCAACACCCACGACGATCCCGAGTAGACGCGGGCGAGCGCGAGCGTCGCCCCGCCGGTCAGGAGGGCGCGGGTGACTGCGACGTACGCAGAGTTCCGGTGCGCTGCCACCGCAGCACCGCCTCGTTCCAGGAGTTGGCGAATGGACGTTCGGTGTAGGGGACGGACAGCGAGCGGTAGCGACGCGACCGGGGTGCGAGGGTGCCCGCGTCGTCGGCGGTCGGGACGGTGATGAGCAGCCCGCCGTCGCGGACGAGGAGGCCGAGGCTCGCCGCGTCGTTCGCGAGCAGGCGGCCGGTCACCGCGATGAGCGCACTGGCCCGGCGGCGGGTGGACGGCGATGAGCAGGCGGTCGGCGCCGTGCGGTTCGACGATTGCGAGCTCGTCCATGACGTAGGCGAGGTGACGACGCCCGGGCGCACCGATGGTCGTGCCCGTGCTCCACGCGACCTCGAAGGGACGTCCGGCATGGTCGAGCGCGGTCGCAATCGACGCGACGGCCTCCACCGCACGCTCGAATGTTGCGCGGCTCGTGCGTGGCCGGCCGCACGTCGAGCATCAGCAGCACGGGTGCGCGCCGGCGCGTCTCGTTCTGCCGCATCATCAGGTGACCCCGGCGCGCGGTCGAGCGCCAGTGCACGTGCCGCAGGTCGTCGCCCGGCGCGTACTCGCGCAGGGTCATGAAGTCGCCGCTCGTCTCGACGCGCGCCCGCACCGCCGGGTGGTCACGATCGAGATCGAGACCACCGACGTCGGGCGGGGCCACGATGTCGTGGACGCGCGGGTACACGATGACCTGTTCGGTCCCGAGCATGCGCCGGCTCGACGAGGCGAGGCCGAACGGATCGGTCAACGTCGCGCGCAGCGGTCCGATCTCGAAGCGGCCGCGGCGGTCGGTGGGGAAACGGTACGCGGCGCGTGCCTCCTCGCCGGGGGAGAGCGGGGCGAGCAGGAAGCGCGCCGCCCGCCGGCCCTGGTCGAACGCATCGGAGATCGCGATGGTCGGGCTGCGGTGCGTCGCCTCGACGACGAGGTCGACGCGGCCCTCGACCCCGACCTGCAGCAGCTCCTTCAGCGCGCGGCGCGCGACGAGCGTCGGCGCCTTCGCTCGCACCCAGACGTAGGCGCCGGCGAGGAGCACCACCGTCGTGACCGCGAGCACGGCGAGCTGCACCAGACCGAGGAGCCGCCCGCCGACGTAGAGGCCGGCGGCAGCCCCGACGAACGACCAGCCTCGTCGGGTCAACATCAGCAGCGCGCCGGCATCGGTTGGAGGTCAGGTGGCGCGGGTCGCGGGAACGGGCACCGTGTCGAGGATCGCCGTCAGCACGTCGGAGGGGTTGACGCCGCGCATCATCGCCTCGGACGACAACAGCAAGCGGTGCTCGAGCACTGACGACGCGAGCACCTTCACGTCGTCCGCCACGACGTACGACCGGCCGATGCTCGCGGCCAGCGCGCGGGACGCGCGCTGCAGCGCGAGCGCGCCACGCGGGCTCACGCCGAGCATGAGGTCGCGGTGGTGGCGCGTGGCCTCGGCGAGGTCGACGATGTATCCCTGCAGCTCGGGCGAGACGTGGACGCGCCCCAGCTCCTGCGATCCACGCGCCGACGGTCTCGGGGTCGGTGACCGGCTCGAGCTCGTCGGGGTCGATCGGGTCGTCGCCTTCGGCGTCGAGGATGGCGATCTCCGCGTCGCGGTCGGGATACCCGATGCGCAGCCGCAACAGGAACCGGTCGAGCTGCGCCTCGGGCAGGGGATACGTGCCTTCGAGCTCGACCGGGTTCTGGGTCGCGATCACCATGAACGGGCGCGGCAGCTTGTAGGTCTGCGCGTCGACGCTGACCTGACGCTCCTCCATCGACTCGAGCAGTGCCGACTGCGTCTTGGGCGACGCGCGGTTGATCTCGTCGGCCAGCACGACGTTCGCGAAGACGCCGCCCGGCCGGAACTCGAAGTCGCCACGTGCGCGGTCCCAGACGGAGACGCCGGTGATGTCGGACGGGAGCAGGTCGGGCGTGAACTGCACGCGGCGCCACGAACCGCCGGTCGCGCGCGCGATCGCCTTCGGCGAGCGACGTCTTGCCGACACCGGGGACGTCCTCGATGAGGAGATGTCCCTCGGAGAAGAGGCACACCAACGACAGGTGCACCGCCCGGCGCTTGCCGCGGAACACTCGCTCGATCTGCGCGGCGAGCATGTCGAACAGGTCTTTGAACGACTGTTCAGGACGTGGCGCGGCTTGCACCGTTGTCGACCTCCGTCGGGGGCGGCATGGGCCACGGCGAGCCACCGCCCTCCCCGGGAGACGCCGGCCACCGCCGCCACGCTACCGTGCTGGGCGTGGGCCCGAACCGCGGCGACCCAGGCATGACGCACGGGGCCGCATTTTGGTTCCAATGTCTCTCGGCCGTCCTGCGCGCGCCCGCACTTGTGGTTTGCCGCAATACGCCAATTCGCCCGGGCCGTGCCGCGCCGCTGGTGGGCGCGGGCGCCGTTCCTCCCGCTGCCCGATCGGACGTACCTGCGATTCCGCTTCGAGACCGCGTACGGCGCCGCCGGGCGGCCCCGCGTCGACGACGTCCTCCGCTATCTCGAATGGTGCCGCGCGGGCGGATGAACAGCTCGGGCTCGGTCGGCTTCGCCTCGGTCTGCTCCCGGTACACTTTCGCCGCACGGAAGGTGGTGGCCGTGGCCAGGGCGCTCCTACTCAACGCCAGCTTCGAACCGCTCTGCGTCGTCTCGTCGCGGCGCGCGGTCGTTCTGGTGCTGAAGGAGAAGGCCGAGATCGTCCACCGCAACGGCGCCGAGTTCCGTTCCGAGCGCCAGGTGGTCCCCGTTCCGACGGTGATCCGTCTCGTCCATTTCGTGCGGGTGCCGTTCCGCGCGACGGCGCCGCTGTCGCGCCGGGCGGTCTTCGCCCGTGACGGGCACCGCTGCCAGTACTGCGGTATCGCGGCCGAGAACCTCGATCATGTCCTGCCCCGCTCGCGCGGTGGCCCGCACACCTGGGAGAACGTCGTCGCGTCGTGCCGTGCGTGCAACGCCCGGAAGGAAGCCCGGCTGCCGAACGAGTGCGGGATGGTGCTGCGCCGACCACCGGTCGCGCCGCACGCGACCACGTCGCTCATCGCGTCGGCCGGTCCGATCGATCCGGTCTGGCACAAGTACCTCGGGCGAGCCGAGGCCGTCTCGGCCTGATCAGTCTTCGTCGGGCCCCTTGGAGCCGGCGATGCGGTCGAGCAGCACCGCGAGCTCCTCGCGGGCCCGCTGGCGCTCGAGCCGGGCCTTGTCGCGGATTTCCTCCGCTTCCTGCTCGGCCGTTCGCCGCTGCCGGCCGGCCTCGTTCTCGGCGGCCTTCAGCGCGCGGGCGGCGTCCTGTTCGGCATCTTCGAGGATCTTGCGCGCGTCGGTCGCGGCCGCTTCCCGCGTCTTGGCCGCGTCGCGCTGGGCGGCGTCGCGGTGCGCGGCGGCGTCGTGTTCGGCTGCCGAGCGCAGCGCCGCGGCTTCCTCCAACGCGCGGCCGCGCAGGTCGGAGGCGTACTCGTCGGCGCTGCTCCGCTGTTCGACCGCGTACCGCTCGGCCGACTCGCGCTGGCGAACCGACTTCTTCTCCGCGCGCTGCAGGATGTCGTCGGCTTCCATGCCCGCGTACTCGGCGCGTTCGCTGCGCTCGATGCGGTCGGCGGCGCGTTCCATCCGCTTGCGCTGCTTGGCGAGCTTGCGCTCGAGCTTCGAGACCCGTTCGATCAGGCCGGCGATGTTCTCGGAGCGCTCCGTGTCGTCGACGACGACATCGGCCGCACGGTTCCGCAGGTCACGCGCGTCCTCCTGGGCGATGTGGCGGATGCCCTCGGCGGTGGTCAGCGCATCGCGCCGGATCGACTCGGCTTCGTGCATCGCCTGCCGGCGGAGCTCGTCGGCGTCGGTGCGGGCCTGCGAGACGATGGCGTCGGCCTCGATACGGGCCTCGACCGACGGGATTGCCGCCTCGGCCCGGGCGAGATCGATCTCGAGCTCCTCGGCGTGCGCCGCCATCGCGTCGAGCGTTCCCTGGGCGCCGTCGAGCTGCTCGGCGAGCAGGTCGGCGCGCGCCTGCGCCTCCGCGGCGGCCGCCTGCAACGAGTCGCGCTCGACCACGTGCTCGTAGACGACCGCTTCGAGCCGCGAGATCTGCGCCAACGCGTCGTCGAGCCCGCGGCGCGCTTCGTCCCGGGCGTGCGCGAGGTGCTCGACGTTCGCCTCGAGCGTGGCGACCTGGGCGCGCGTCTCGTCGAGCTGCGCGAGCACCGACCGGTGGGCCGTGGTCTGTTCGCCGAGCGCGGCCTCGAGCGCGGCGATCCCGGCGTTGGCGTCGTCGAGCTGGGCGAGGGCGTCGTCGCGGTCCTCGGCCCGTTCGGTGATCTGCACCGCGAGCGCCTGCTCGAGGCGGGCGGACTCGACCTTCGCCGACTCGAGCCGGGCGAGCGCATCGTCGCGCTCCGCGGCGCGGTCCATGAGCATGCTCTCGAGCCGGGCGATGTCGGCCCGGGCGTGATCGAGCTGCCCGAGTGCGTCGTCGCGCTCGTTCGACTGCGTCTCGACCGTGCGTTCCAGCTCGCCGACCCGGGCGTGGGCGGCACCGAGCTCGGCCATGGTCGACACGTGCCGAGCCTCGTGCGAGGACGCGAGCTCTTCCAGCCGGGCGATCTCGCTCTCGGCCTGTGAGAGCAGCAGTGTCGCCTCGTCGCGCTCGGCGCGCGTGATCCGTCAGGGTCTGCAGGGCGTCGTCGCGCTCGCCGGTACGGCGGGCGAGCGTCGTGCGGGCCTCGTCGCGTTCCGCGGTGCGGTCGTCGAGCGCGGCGCGCGCCGTCTCGAGCGCGGCAGCTGCCTCGTTGCGCGCCGTGAAGGCGGTCGCGCGTTCCTGTCCGGCCGTGTCACGTTCGCCGAGCGCGTTGTCGCGCTCCACGAAGGCCGCATCGCGCTGGCGGACGATCTCGTCGCGCTCGCGCCCGGCGCCGTCGCGCTGCTCGATCGCGACGTTCGCGTTCTTGCCCAGCGCCGTGCTGGCTTCGAGGCCGCGGTGGGCTTCGTCGCGTTCCGTCTCCGCCGCTTCGCGTCCGCGGTGCGCCTTGTCGCGTTCGGATTCGAGTGCGGCAGCGACCGTCTGGGCCTGCTCGAGCTCGACGCGGCCGGCGTCGAGGCCCCGGGCGAGCTCTTCGATCCGGGCGAGCTGGTCGGCGGAGGTCGCTTCGAGGTCGCGGACGCGCGCCTCGGCCTGCCCCAGCTGCCCGCGGACGTCGTCGCGGTCGGCGTGGGCCTGGCGGACGATCTCTTCCAACTCGGTGACGCGACTGTGCGTCTCGTCGAGCTCGCGGAGCACGCCCTGGCGGTCGGTGCCGAGGCGCTCCCATTCCGATTCCTGGTGGGTGATGTGCAGCTCGAGCTCGGCGGCCCGGGCGCGGACCGCGTCGAGCTCGGCGCTCGTCGCGTCGTGCGCGCGCGTGTGGCTCTCGACCGACGCTTCCAGCTCGTGCACACGACCCGTGGCCTGCGCGAGCTCCTGCTCGCGGGCGTGCAGCGTGCTTTCGTGCTCGGCGAGTGACGTCTCGAGCTCGGCGATCCGGTCCGAGGTGCTCGACAACTCGTACTCGCGGGCGAACAGGGCGCCCTCTCGGTCCGCGAGCGACGTCTCGAGGTCGGCGATCCGGTCCGAGGTGCTCGACAGCTCCTGTTCCCGAGCGTGAAGCTCGCCGTCGCGCTCGGCGAGCGACGTCTCGAGCCCGGCGATCCGGTCCGAGGTGCCCGACAGCTCCTGATCGCGCGACCGGAGCGCGTCGTCGCGCTCCGACAACGCCGACTCCAGCTCACCGACACGGGCGCGTAGTTCGACGACGGTGGCTTCACTCTCCTCGACACGACCCCGGAGCTCGGCCGCGATCGCCTCGTGCGCGGCCGAGCTGCTCGAGCTGTCCGCGACGACCCGTTCGAGGTCGGCAACCTGCATCGACAACTGCTCGCGCGCCGCTTCGTGCTCGGCGCCGCGGCCGAGCGCGTCCGACAACTCCGCTTCGAGTCGCGCGCGCTCGTGCTCGGCCTCGGTCACGCGGGCCTGGATCTCCTCGAGTTGCGTGTGCGCAGCGCCGAGCCGTGCAGCCATCTCGTCGCGTTCGCGCTGCTGCAGGTCCGCGTCCGAGCGCGAAGCATCGGAGCCCTCGCGCAACTGCGCCATCTCCTCGGCGAGCTCGGCGCACCGGGCCGCGGCGTCGTCGCGCTCCGACGTGCGCTGCACGATCTCCGCGTCGAGGGTGCGTTGCGCGTCCTTGGTGAGCTCGAGCTCGGAGCGCAGCGCGTCGAGCTCGAGGCGCGCCTGGTCGGTGTCGAGCTCGGCGGCTTCGTGGGCCTCGGTCGCGGCGGCGAGCTCGATGCGCACCCGCTCGAGCTCGGCGTGCCAGCGCTCGGCCCGCGCGTGCGCGAGCTCGATGGCGTGCTCGTCGACCACGACGACCGGCTCGTTCTCCGCGGCCGGCTCCTTGGAGCCGGTTCTGGGGTTGCTGGGGCTTCGACTCGGGCTTCGAACCGGGGCTTCGACGGCCGGAGTCTCGGCCACGGCGGGCTCGTCGGCCGGTTGTGCGGGCACGGGCGTCGCGAACAGGTCGGTCGGGTGGGCGGGGGCCGGCGGGGGTGAGGTGGGGAAGATGGGCGACGGGGTCGGGACGCTCTCGCTCGAAGGCCGCTCGTTCTGGAGGTTGGCCTTCGGGATCATCGTGTCCGACGGCATCGGGATGTCGCCGACCGTCGGCCTCGACGCGTCGACGGGAACGATCGGGAAGATCGGCTGGTGCGAGGCCTCCACCGGTTCGTCGGGCGCCTCGACATCGTGCGGTGAGTCGGCGTGCGTGATGTCGGCGACGGCCGCCTCGAGCGCGTCGGCGTGCTGCGAGTCCGCGGGCACGTCGTCGTCGGCGGACACGGGCGCGCCGCCTTCGACGACGTCGAGGAATTGCTTGGCGGCCTCCAACGGGTCGCCACCGGGCTCGATGCCGAGCTCGTCGAGCAGCATGCGGATGCGGCCGATGGTCTCGCCCGCGCTCTCCGGTTCGTCGTCGCCCTCGGGCGACGACGCGGGCGCGGCGCTCGCCTCGGTCGGAACCGCGGGCGTCTCCTCGACGGGCGCGGCGGTGTTGCCGTTGGCGTCGGATCCGTGAACGGCGGAGAACGCGTCGAAGGAGTCGAAGCCGAGCTCGTGGAGGGCGCCGGCTTCTTCCACGAGCGCCTCGTGGTAGGCGCGCTCGGGCCGCGGCGGCGCCGAGGCGACGGTGCGACTTGCGCTCCGTCTCGACGACGCGCGCGTGGACTTCCCAGATCGAGCGCACAGCTTCGGGCGTCGGTGAGGTCACTGGTGTACCTGTCGGGATCTCGGCGTTCGGTGCTCCGTACCCGGAGACATGATCGCCGCGAACGGCATCGGGCGCGAGGTCGGCACCCGGTGCGTCCGGTCCGGCGATATCGGGCGCAGCCGGCGACACGTTCTCCACACGGTCCTCATCGGACGTTTCGGGCTGAGCCTGAGGTCGGGTCCAGCCGAAGCGGATCGACATGTTCGCCTCCGAAGGAAGTCACGAATGGTTGCGGATGAGGTTCTTGGGGTCTGTGGGGGTGGAGAGTGTTGACGTAGTGGAGGATTGTGTCATAAGGTGGCGCTCAGTGGAGGGAAGGGGAGTGAAGTTCTCCTTCTCGACATGAAGGTCTCGACAAATCGGACACAGGGGTTCATCGGCAATGTTCCTGGGGGAGTTCCAGCACTCCCTCGACGCCAAGGGTCGGGTGATCCTCCCGGTCCGGTTCCGCGAACAGCTCGAGGGGGGTGGGTACATGGCGAAGGCGCTCGACGGATGCCTTGCCGTGTATCCGGTCGCCGAGTTCACCCAGCTGGCCGCGAAGCTCGGGGAGGCCCGAGAACGAGGGCCGCAGGAACGTCAGGCGGTCCGTTCGTTCTTCGCCGGTGCCGTCGACAGTACGCCCGACAAGCAAGGCCGGGTTGCCATTCCGCAGAGCATGCGCGACTACGCGCACCTCGAGCGCGAGGTGGCGGTGGTCGGCAGCTTCGACCACATAGAGATCTGGGACGCGCCGACGTTTGCCGAGCGTGATGCCATCGGCGTCGCTGCGATCGCCCAGGGCGAAGGGATCAACGACTTCCTCTGACGGCAACTGCCTCCGGCAGAACGCACCTATCCAATCGGATCCCGGCTCCGGGATCCGGAACCCATTGACAACACGACGGAACCTGGAGTCCCGGGTTCGTCTTCAGCTCCCCGGCCGGCGCGGTTGTTGGCCCCTACTCCGCCCGCTTTCAGCCGTAGCCGACTCGGGGAGACATCCCGGGCGGTGCCTGTCGACCGGGGAGCTGAAGACGGGATCGGCGGCGACGCGGTTCCGGCGAAAGCGGCGAGGAGACACAACGTGGCGGAGGAGTTCTCGCATCTCCCGGTGATGGCTCGGGAGGTGGTGGAGCTCCTCTCCGCGGTGCCGAGAGGATTGATCGTCGATTGCACGGTCGGTGGCGGAGGCCACTCGGCGGTGCTCTTGGACGCGCGCCCCGACGTGCACGTGCTCGGACTCGACCGCGACGCCGACGCCGTGGAAGCCGCCCGCTCCCGGCTCGCTCGCTTCGGCGATCGGGCTCAGGTGGTGCACGGGGGTTTCGAGCGGCTCGCACATCTCGTCGAGCAGCACGCCGAAGGAGCAAACGTCATGGGCATCCTCATGGATCTCGGAGTGAGCAGTGCGCAGCTCGATCGCCCCGAGCGCGGCTTCTCGTACCGCTTCGACGCGCCCCTCGACATGCGCATGGACGCGAAGCAGTCGCTCACGGCGGCGGTGGTGGTGAACGAGTACGACGAGTCCGAGCTCGCCACGATCATCTCCCGCTACGGCGAGGAGCGGTTCGCGCGCCGCATCGCGCACGCGATCGTGGCCGCGCGTCCGGTGACGACGACGCGACAACTCGCCGACCTCGTGCGCGACGCGATCCCCGCGGCCACGCGCCGCAAAGGACCGCACCCCGCCCGCCGCACCTTCCAGGCCATCCGCATGGAGGTGAACCGGGAGCTGCCGAACCTGGCCGACGGCCTCGATGAGTCGGTGCACGTCGTCGGGCCCGAGGGCCGCGTGCTCGTGCTCGCATACCACTCGCTCGAGGACCGGCTCGTGAAGACGACCTTCGCGCGCTGGGCCGGCGACGATGCCGACCGCGACGTTCCCGCGAAGCTGCCCGTCGCCCCGCCCCGGCCGCACCCGTTGGTGCGGTTGCTGACCCGCAAGCCGCTGCGGCCGACTCCGGCCGAGGTCGAAGCGAACCCGCGTGCCGAGAGCGCACGCCTGCGCGCGGTCGAACGCCTGCCCGAGCGACCCGGCGCGGTGCACATCGCCGGTGTCGCGGCCGTCCCCGACATCGTGGCGTGAGAGCGCACATGAGCGCGCAACCGTTCCCGCGGAGCTCCCAAGATCCGGACGCAACGCCGCGTCCGGACTCACCGTCCCGCGGGGACGGCGCGCGTGCGCGGCTGACGGTCGCGCCCGACGTCGCGCGCCGTCGGCTCCGTGCCCGCCTGTTGGTGTGGGCCGTCGCCCTCGTGACGGTCGCGTCGTTGTTCACGCTGGTTGCGTTCCACGTCTTCGCCGCGCAGTCGGCGTTCACGCTCGAACGCCTCTCGAAGGATCGCACCAACGAGCAGTTGCGCTACGAGCGCCTGCGCGACCAGGTCGCCCGGCTCTCGTCGGCGCAGACGGTGATCGTCGCCGCGAAGAAGCTCGGGATGGTCAACGGCCCGTCGCCGGTGCCTCTCTCTGCGGCCGGCGCGCAACCTCCCGCCGCGAGCGCGCAGACGGTCGGTGCCGACAACCGACAACAGCTACGACAAGACGAAGCGGGCGCTGGGACCGAACCCGTGACGCGCCTCCGTCGCCGACCCGCCGCGTGACCGACCGTCGACCGCCGACCGGCCGGCGTCCCGCCGCACCGTCCGCGGCGCGCGCGCCCCGCCCCGCAGGGCTGCCCCGCCGCGTGCGCGCGGGTGTGCGTGCCGCGCCGGCGCCGCGCCCGGTGATGCCGGCCCGGCCCGCGCGGCGCCTGGGTGTCTGCAGCGCGCTCCTGATCCTCGGTTTCGGCGCCCTCGCCGCCCGCGTCGGGCAGTTGCAGATCGCCGAGGGCGGTCGTTACAAGGCGCTGTCGGTGGACCTCGCGCTGCACACCATCCCGCTGACCGCACAGCGCGGCAGCATCTTCGATCGCAACGGTCGCGATCTCGCGATGTCGATCCAGCGGACGACGGTGTACGCCGACCCGACGCTCGTCACCGACCCGACGGGGGAGGCGTCGTCGCTCGCGCCGCTCCTGCACGTCTCCGAGTCCACGCTGTTGCAGCGCCTCTCCGACAAGGGCACGGCGAGCGCGCCCCGCCGGTTCGTCTACCTCGCGCACGCGGTCTCCGACGACGTCGCGCTGGCGGTCAAGGCGCGCAAGCTGCCGGGCATCGGGTTCGTTCCGGAGTCGGCGCGCAGCTATCCCGCGGGACCGGTCGCGGCCGCGGTCATCGGGCAGGTGCACGGCGACGGGTCGGGCGCGGCCGGGATCGAGGAGCAGTACAACTCGTTGCTCGAGGGCAAGTCGGGCGCGCTCACGGTCGAGCAGGACCCGCTCGGCCACGACATCCCCGACACGCAGAAGACGCAGGTCGACGCGCAGCGCGGCACCGACGTCGTGCTGACGATCGACGAAGACGTGCAATGGCAGGCCGAATACTCCCTCCTCGACCAGGTGAAGGCGACGGGCGCCAAGAGCGGTATGGCCGTCGTGGTCGACATCACGAGCGGCAATGTGGTCGCCATGGCGAATGTCAACGGCGCGACCGCGACGCGCCCCGCTCATGTCGCGCAGTCGGGCGAGGCGAACACGCCGCTCACCGACCTCTTCGAGCCCGGTTCGACGAACAAGCTCATCACGCTCTCGTGGGCGCTCGAGCACGGACACGTCACGCCGGAGTCGAAGTTCAATGTTCCCTACTCGTTCTCGCCCGACCCGCACGTCAGGCCGTACTACGACGCGGAGCCGCACACCGGTGTGCCGAACGGCATCGAGCACTGGACGACCGCCGACATCATCCGTGAGTCGTCGAACGTCGGGACCATGCTGATCGCGCAGCGCATGCGCAACCAGGAGGTCGCCGATGCGATGCGCGCGTTCGGCCTCGGTAAGCAGACCTCGGTCGCGTGGCCGTACCAGCCCGCGGGGCTGTTGATCCCGCCCTCGCAGTACTTCGCCACGGGCAAGTACTCGACCGCGATCGGCTACGGCGTCGCGGTGACAGCGATGCAGATGCTCGACGCGTTCGCGACGATCGCGAACGGCGGCGCGACCCGCCCGCCGCATCTCCTCGACGCGACGATCGACGCCAAGGGCGACCGTCACCCCGCCGACGTGCCGGAGAGCACGCGCGTCGTGTCGGCGAACACCGCGTCGCTGATGACCGGGATGCTCGAGGGCGTCGTCTCCAACGGCACCGGCGCGTGCGCGGCGATCCCCGGATACGACGTCGCGGGCAAGACCGGCACCGCGAAGAAGGCGCTCGCGACCGGCGGGTACGGCGACGCGGCGACGATGGCGTCGTTCATCGGGTTCGCGCCCGCGGCCCATCCCCGGTTCGCCACGCTCGTCGCCCTCGACGAGAACAACCTGAGCTACGGCGGCGAGGTCGCCGCGCCGGTGTTCTCCGAGATCACGCAGTTCGCGCTGCAGCAGTACGGCGTGGCGCCCTCCGATCTCTCCAACACCCAGTACTCGGCCGCCCAGCTCACGGCGAAGGCGGCGGGTAACTCCTGCGCGGTCCCGCACGGCGCCGACCTCGCGGCCGTCGAGGCGCAACTCGCCCAGGCCCAGGTGCGGGCGCAGGCGCAGCACGGCCCCGCGAGCCAGTCTCCGGGCGGGACAGCGGCCGGAACCGGAACCACCGCCGGTAGCCTGCCGTCCGACCCGTCCAAGCACACCTAGGGGGACCGTGCTGCTGCACGACCTCCTCGCCGACAACGAGGCCCGCGACCACCTCCTCGAAGTCCGGGGAGACACCGCAATCGACATCGACTCGATCGTGCACGACAGCCGCGAGGCTGGTCCGGGTGCGCTGTTCTGCTGCATTCCCGGGGTCCTCACCGACGGTCACGAGCACGCACCCGGGGCGATCGCGGCGGGCGCAGTCGCGCTCCTCGTGGAACGCATCCTCCCCGTCGACGTCCCCGAGGCCCGGGTCGACTCGGTTCGGCGCGCCCTCGGCCCCCTGTGCTCGCACTTCCACGGCCACCCGTCGCGGGCACTGCGGCTGCTGGGCGTCACCGGTACCAACGGCAAGACGAGCACGACCTACCTCTTGGAGGCGATCGCACGGGCCAACGGCGACCGGGCCGGTGTGATCGGGACCGTCGAGGCGCGCATCGACGGCGCGGTCGAACCCGTGCGCCACACGACGCCCGAGGCGAACGAACTGCAGGCGCTGCTCGCGCGGATGCGCGACAGGGGCGTCGAGACCGTCGCGATGGAGGTCTCGTCGCATGCGCTCGACCAGCATCGGGTCGACGGCACGCGCTTCGCCGCGATCACCTTCACGAACCTCTCGCACGAGCACCTCGACTATCACCCGAGCGTCGAGGCGTACTTCGAGGCGAAGGCGTCGTTGTTCGATCCCCGTTTCTCGGCACGCGCCGCGATCAACGTCGACGACCGGTACGGCGTCGAGCTCGCGGCCCGGGCGCGCGACCGGGGCCTGCAGGTCTGCACCTTCTCGGTCCACGACGCGACCGCCGACGTGTACGCGCGCGACGTGCTGCTCCGCCGCGACGAGACTCTGTTCGATCTCGTCGACGCCCGTCACGATCACCACGGTCTGGTGCGTAGCCCGCTCGTCGGCGGCTTCAACGTGTCGAACATCCTCGCCGCCGCCGCGACTGCGATCGTGGCGGGTTCGTTCTCGTTCGAGGCCGTCCTGGCCGGCTTGGGCGCGCCGGTACGGGTGCCGGGTCGTTTCGAACGGGTCGGAGCGACGCGCGATTTCGCGGTGCTCGTCGACTACGCGCACACCCCCGACGCGCTCACGTCCGTGCTGGACGCCGCCCGGGCGCTGGTCGATGGGGGCAAGCTCGTCGTGGTGTTCGGCTGCGGGGGCGATCGCGACCGGTCCAAGCGTCCGCTGATGGGGGAGGTGGCGACCCGGCTCGCCGATCTCGCGGTGCTCACCTCCGACAACCCCCGTTCCGAGGACCCCGACGCCATCGCGCGCGAGGTGCTCGAAGGGATCCCGACCGACCGGTCGGCGCCCGTCGTCGAGCTCGACCGGCGCGCCGCGATCCGGGCCGCGCTCCGGGCCGCGGGCACGGGTGACGTCGTGGTGATCGCGGGCAAGGGGCACGAGACCGGTCAGACGGCGGGTGGCGTCACGACCCCGTTCGACGACCGCGTCGTCGCCGCCGAGGAACTGGCGGGCCGCTCGTGATCGCGATGCTCATGGCCGCGGGCGCCGCGTTCGCGGTGACTATCTTCTTCACGCCGTTCCTCATCCGCCGCCTGCGGGTGATGGGGATCGGTCAGCAGATCCGCGACGACGGCCCGATCGAGCACCCGCACGCGGCGAAGGCCGGGACGCCGACGATGGGCGGGCTCGCGATCGTGCTCGCGACCCTCGTCGGCTATCTCTTCGCGCACATCCGGCGTGAGAGCACCGCGTTCGCCACTCCGGGGTGGGCCCTGATCGCGTTGATCTGCGGCCTCGGTTTCGTCGGCTGGATCGACGACTACCTGGGTGTGCGGGCGCGCCGCAACCTCGGGCTGCGCAAGCGGGGCAAGACGCTCGGGATCGTGTTGGTCGCCGCCTTCTTCGCCTGGCTCGCGGTGTACTTCGTCAAGACGGACACGCACCTGTCGTTCACCCAGCCGCTGAGCATCGACCTCGGCAAGGTCGGGCTGTTCATCTGGGTCATCGTCGTCGTCTACGCGACGGCCAACGCCGTCAACCTCACCGACGGCCTCGACGGACTCGCGGCCGGATCGTCCGCCCTGACGTTCAGCGCCTTCATGATCATCGCGTTCACCGAGTTCCGGCATCCGCTCATCTACGGCGGCGGGAACCAGGCGTTCGCGGCCCAAGCCCTCGACCAGGCCGTGGTGGCGGCAGCCATGATGGGCGCCTGCGCCGGCTTCCTCTGGTGGAACGCGGCGCCGGCCCGGATCTTCATGGGCGATACCGGATCGCTCGCGATCGGCGGCGCGATGGGTGGCCTCGCCCTGCTGAGCCGGACCCATCTCCTGTTGCCCCTGCTCGCCGGGCTGCCGGCGGTCGAGACCCTGTCGGTCATCGCCCAGGTCATCTCGTACCGCGGCTTTCGCCGGCGCGTCCTGCGGATGGCCCCCATCCATCACCACTTCGAGGTCGGCGGCTGGTCGGAGTTCACGGTCATCGTCCGGTTCTGGCTCTTCGCCGGTATCTGTGTCGCGCTCGGGATCGGCATCTTCTACGCGGACTTCCTCCGCCACGGGGTGAACCTCGGATGACGGCCGCCGTGGGCGCCCGGCCGGGGCGCGTGCTCGTCATCGGCCTGGCCGAGACGGGTGTCGCGGTCACGCGCGCGCCTGCGCGCCGAGGGCCGCGACGTCGTGGTGATCGAGGACGCGCCCGCGGCGAGCGCCCGGTACACGGCGCGTCGTCGCCGCGCTGCACGACGTCGGCGCAGACCTCGTCGAGACGCCCGGCACCGCGGATCGCGTCGAGGCCCTGCTCCGCGGCGTCGATCTCGTCGTGCCGAGCCCCCTCGTGGCGCCGGATCATCCGTTCGTCGTCGCCGCCGAGCGCCGCGGGATCGCGGTGCGCAGCGAGATCGACGTCGCGGCCGAGCGGGCGCGCGTCCCGATCGTGGCCGTCACGGGGACGAACGGCAAGACGACGGTGACGACGATGATCGCGGCGATGCTCGACGCGTCGGGCGTGCCGGCGATCGCGGCCGGCAATCTCGGCCGACCGCTGATCGACGCCGTCGAGGATCCATTGTTCGACGGCGGGCGCGGGTGATCGTCGCCGAGGTGTCGTCGTTCCAACTCGCGTTCGCGCACGAGGCGTTCCGGCCCGCGCGTTGCGGTGCTCCTCGCGATCACGCCCGACCATCTCGACTGGCACGGCTCGTTCGACGCGTACGCGCGCGCGAAGGCGCGGATCACCGCGCACCAACACGACACCGATCTGCTCGTGTACGACGCCGACGACGAGCACGCCCGCGCGGTCGCGGTCGGGCTCGCCCGCGCGTCGCATCGGTGTGTCCGGGCGCGCCGACGACGTCGGGATGTTTCCGGGTCGCGGGCGACCAGCTCGTGTTCCCCGACGGGCGCCCGCTCGCGCCGGTCGCGGCCATGGCGCGCGCGCTCGACTTCGACCGGACGAACGCGCTCACCGCGGCCGCGGCCGCGATCGAGGTCGGCGCGACGATCGACGGAATCCTGGCCACGCTCCGCGACGTACGCGACCATGCCCCATCGCGTGGCTCTGGTGGGCGAAGCTAGGGGTGTGCGCTGGTACGACGACTCCAAGGCCACCAACCCCGATGCCACGCGGCGCGCGATTTCGTCGTTCGATTCGGTCGTGCTGCTCGCCGGTGGCCGCAACAAGGGACTCGATCTCTCGGTGCTCGCGACGGAGGCGCCGCGCCTGCGGGGCGTCGTCGCGTTCGGGGAGGCCGGGCCCGAGATCGCGGCCGCGTTCACCCCGACCGCCACCCCCGTCGAGTCGGTCGGTGACATGGCCGAAGCGGTCCGGGCCGCGCGCGCGCATGGCGCGTGCCGGGCGACGTCGTGTTGCTCTCGCCCGCGTGCGCGTCGTTCGACGCGTACACCGGCTACGGGGCACGCGGCGACGACTTCGCACACGAGGTCCACGTCCAGGTGATGGAGGAGGCGACGACGCGATGACCGCGGTCTCACCCCGCGTGCCGCTCGACCGGCTGCGCGGCATCGGCAATCCGTTCGCACGGGCCGGGCGGGCCGTCGTCGCGCGGCTCGAGCGCCGCGAGCAGCTCCCGCGCCCGGCCGCGTACGTCGTGTTGTGCGCGACCGTCGGCGTGCTCAACGTCGTCGGCCTCGTCATGATCCTGTCCGCGTCGTCGGTCGCGGCGCTCTCCGACTACGGCTCGTCGTGGTACTTCTTCAACCGCCAGCTCATGTGGGCGGTCGTCGGCCTCGTCGCCTTTCTCGTCTCGGCGCGCATCGACTACCGGATCTGGCGGCGTTTCGCTCCCATCGTGCTCGTCGGCGCGTTCGTGTCACTGTCGGTCGTGCTCGTCGGCGGCAAGCTGGTGTCGGGCTCGCAGCGATGGATCGTCCTCGGCCCGCTGCAGCTGCAACCGAGCGAGATCGCCAAGCTCGCGCTGCTCGTGTGCGGCGCCGAGATCCTCACACGCCGCGCCGACCGCCTCGACGACGCCCGCGCCTGGCGGCCGCTGCTCGCGATCTTCTTGGTCCTCGCCGCGCTCGTGATGAAGGAGCCCGACCTCGCGTCGACGATCGTGCTCGGCGTCATCATGGGCGCACTGTTGATCGTGGGCGGGGTCCGGGCCAAGCACCTCGCGCAGATGATCACCGTCGGGCGTGCTCGGCGCCGGCGTGCTCTCGCTGCTCGCCGGCTACCGGCGGGCCCGCGTGTTCTCGTTCCTGCACCCGGGGCACGACGTCGGGAACACCGGGTACCAGCTGTACCGGTCACTCATCGCCATCGGCAGCGGCGGGTTGAACGGTGTCGGGCTCGGCGCGGGCCGGGCGAAGTGGTTCTTTCTCCCGAACGCGCACACCGACTTCATCTTCGCGATCATCGGCGAGGAGCTCGGCTTCATCGGGTGCCTGCTCGTCCTCGCACTGTTCGTGGGGCTCGGGCTCGTCGGGCTGCGCATCGCCCGGCGCGCCCCCGACCGCTTCGGCATGCTGATCGCGACGGGGGTGACCGCGTGGATCGTCGGCCAGGCCGCGATCAACCTCGGCGCGGTCGTCGGGCGTCCTGCCCGTCTCGGGCGTGCCGCTGCCGTTCCTGTCGGTCGGCGGCACGTCGCTCGTGATCACGATGTTCAGCGCCGGCGTGGTGGCGAACATCGCGCGTCAGCCTGCGCCCGCGCCGCGCCCGGACGCGTCCGCGGACACCGGAACGTCCGGTGCGCGACCGGGCGTCGTGAGCCGAGGCGCCGAACACCGGGTGCGCCGGAGCCCGAGGTCTTCGCGCTCCTCACGGGTGGCGGAACCGGCGGTCACACCTATCCGGCGATCGCGGTCGCGCAGGAGCTCGTGCGCCGCGGGCACACGGTCCGCTTCGTCGGCGGGCGGCGCGGCATCGAGGGCCGCGTCGTCCCCGAAGCCGGGTTCGGGATCGATCTGCTGCCGGGCCGCGGACTGCAACGCCGGCTGACGATCGCGAACGTCGCCGCGATCTGGGGGGCGATGCTCGCGGTGGTGCGCGCGATCGCGATCGTGCGGCGTTACCGCCCGCGCGTCGTCGTCGGGTTCGGTGGCTACGCGTCGTTCCCGTGCGTGCTCGCGGCGCGGTTGCTGCGCGTGCCCGTCGTCGTGCACGAACAGGACGCCGCGCCCGGTCTCGCGAACCGCATGGGTGTGCGCATCGGGGCCCGTCCCGCCGTGTCGCTGCCCGACACGCCGCTCCCGCACGCGACGCTCACCGGCAATCCGGTGCGCGCCGCCTTCACCCACCTCGAGCGCGTGGCGCGCCCGGCCGGCGATCCCGCGCTCGTCGCGGTCTTCGGCGGCGCGCAGGGCGCACGTTCGATCAACCGGGCCGCGCTCGGTTGTTACGACCTCTGGCGGACGCGCCGCGATCTCACCGTGCACCACGTCTGCGGTCCTCGCAACCTCGACGCGTGCGAGTCGGAGCTGGCGAGCGCGCGCCGGCCGGGCGACGTCCTGCACTACGAGCTCGTCGCCTACGAGGAGCGCATGGATCTGCTCTACGGCCGAGCCGCCCTCGCCGTGTGCCGGGCCGGGCGCCGGCACCGATCGCGGAGCTCACCGCGGCCGGGCTGCCCGCGGTGCTCGTGCCGCTTCCCGGCGCGCCCAGCGACCACCAGACCCGGAACGCGCGGACGCTCGAGCGCGCCGGTGCGGCGGTCATGCTGCCGCGACGACGAGTGCGACCCCGAGCACCTCGACCGGGTCGTGTCGGAGCTGCTGCGCGAGCACCGACCGGCTGGAGCAGATGGGCGCGGCCGCGCACGGCCTCGGGCGGCGCGACGCCGCGGAGCGCCTCGCGGATCTCGTGGAGGACCACGCCCGTGCCGCCTGACGCCGCGCCGACGTCGGGTCGCGACCGAGCTCGACCTGTCGCAGCCGCGCCGCGTGCACATCGTCGGCGTCGCGGGCGCGGGCATGAGCGCGATCGCGCTGGTGCTCGCGCGCATGGGCCATGCCGTCAGCGGCTCCGACATCAAGAACGCGGCGGTGCTCGAACGCCTCGCGGCCGCGGGAGTCGCCGTGCACGTCGGGAACCGCGCCGAGTACGTGCCGGCCGACGCCGACGCGGTCGTGTACTCCACCGCGATCCCGCGGCGCAACGTCGAGCTGGTCGCCGCGGCCGAGCGCGGGATCCCGGTGCTGCACCGGTCGGCCGCGCTGGCCGCGCTGGCCGCGAACCCGCCGCACGATCGCAGTCGCGGGTTCGCACGGCAAGACGACGACGTGCGTCGATGCTCGCGCTCGTCTTGCGCCGGGCCGGTTGGTCGCCGAGCTTCGTGATCGGCGGCGAGGTGAACGAGGTCGGCAGCAACGCGGCGTTCGGCGACGGCGAGTGGCTGGTCGTCGAAGCCGACGAGAGCGACGGCACGTTCCTGCACCTCGCGCCCGAGGCCGCGCTGGTCACGAACATCGAACCCGACCACCTCGACCACTACGGCGGCTTCGACGCGCTCGGTGCGTGCGTTCGACGAGTTCGCGGCGTCGGTGTCCGGTCCGGTCGTCGTGCTGTGCCGACGACACCGAGGCGGCGCGGCTCGCGCGGCGACGGCCGGCGATCCGCACCTACGGGTTCGCGCGCCGACGCCGACTACCGCATCGTCGACGAGGTCGTCGAGGGGGGCGAATGCCGCTTCACGCTCACGACCCCCGGCGGCGCGTCGCACTCGCAGATCGCGGTGCCGGCCGGGGTGAAGGCGTCGACGAACGCCGCGGGGGCGACCGCGCATCGCGCTGGAGATCGGTGTCGACGTCGAGGCCGCGGTGAAGGCGTTGGCCGCGTTCGGCGGTGTCGCACGCCGCTTCCAGTACCGCGGCGAACGCGACGGCGTGACCTTCATCGACGACTACGCGCATCTCCCCACCGAGGTCGACGCGGCCATCGCGGCCGCGCGTCGAGGGTCCGTGGCGGCGCGTCGTCGTCGTGTTCCAGCCGCACCGCTACACGCGCACCGCGTCGATCGGCGCGCAGTTCGCCGACGCGTTCTCCGACGCCGACACGCTCGTGCTCACCGACGTGTACGCCGCGGGCGAGACGCCGATCCCGGGCGTCTCGGGGCGGCTGATCCTGCGGGCGGTCCTCGACCACCATCCCGCGCTGCCCGTCGCGTACCTCCCGCGTCCGGCCGACCTCACCGGCGTCCCGGCCCGCTACGCCCGCGCCGGGCGACCTCGTGCTGACGCTCGGCGCCGGCGACCTCACGACCATGCCCGACGTCTGGCTCGGGCAGCCGGACGTCGTGACGCTCGAGCGTCGATCGTCGCGCGACGCTCGAAGCCGCGGCTCGGCCGGGCCGGGTCGACGCCGCGACGCGCCCCGTCGGCCGCGCTCACGACGTACCGCTGCGGCGGCCCGGTCGCGGTCCTCGCTCGCGTCGACCGCGAGGACGACCTCCTCACGCTCGCCGGTGCGTCGGCCGCGAAGCGCCGACGTGCCGGTGCTGGTCATCGGCCGCGGCTCGAACCTGCTGATCGCCGACGCCGGCTTCGACGGGGTCGCGATCGTCGCTCGGCGGCGACTTCGAACGCATCGACCTCGACCGCGCCGCGACGGCCGGGTCGACGCCGGCGGCGCGGTGCCGCTGCCCGTGCTCGCGCGCCAGGCGGCGAAGGCCGGCGTCGCCGGTCTCGAGTTCTACGTCGGTATCCCGGGAGCGTCGGGCGGCGCGGTCCGCATGAACGCGGGCGGGCACGGCGCGCGAGACCGAAGGACGTCCTCGTCTCGGCGCGGGTGCTCGACGTGCGCGACCCGGTCGTGCGCGAGGTCGACGCCGCCGGTCTCGGCCTCGGCTACCGCTAGTTCGGCGCTCGGCCCGGGCGACGTCGTGCTCTCGGCCCGGTTCGCCGGCCAGCCCGACGACCCCGCCGCGTGCGAGCGCCGGATCGACGAGATCGTGCGCTGGCGCCGGGAGCACCAGCCCGGCGGGCAGAACGCGGGGTCCGTGTTCACCAACCCGCCCGGCGACAGCGCCGGGCCGGCTCATCGACGCGTGCGGGCTGCAAGGGCCTGCGGGTCGGCGGGAGTGGTCGTGTCGGAGAAGCACGCCAATTTCTTCGTCGCCGTCGCCCGGCGCCCGTGCCGAGCGACGTGCTCGCGCTCGATCCGTCTGGTCCAGGAACGGGTCGAGTCGGAGACCGGCGTCCGGCTCGTACCCGAGTTGCAACTCGTCGGCTTCGCCGGCTCGTCGGAGGAGGCTGCCGGATGACCACGACCACGACCGGAACACCGGAGGACGCGCCGGCGCCGGCGCCGGCGCGGATCGATCCGCGCATCCGCGAACGCCGCATCGAAGTCATTCGCGAGGCCGGCCGGCGCCGGCTGCGCGTGCTGCTCGTCGTGTCGACCGTGCTCAGCACCGCCGGCCTCGCGTTCCTCGTCGTGACGTCGCCCGCTGCTCGACGTCGACCGCATCCGCGTCACGGGTGCGAGCCACCTCACGCAACGCGGCAGGTGCGCGCCGCGTCGGGCGTGCACACGCACGACGCATCTCCTGTTCGTCGACACCGGCGCGGGCCGCGCGCCGCATCGAGCAGCTGCCGTGGGTCGAGCACGCGTCCGTGCACCGCGACTTCCCGGGCACGCTGCGGATCACCGTCCGCGAGTACGTGCCCGACCGCGTACGTGCGCGTGCGCCGGCGGCGTGATGCTCGTCGCCGCGAACGGGCACGTCATCGCGCGTGCGCCCGCGGCGCCGCCGCACGCGGTCGAGGTGCGAGGCGTGCGGCGGGCGCCGAGCGCCGGGGAGTTGCTCGCGCCGCCCGACGCCGCGGGCGTCGTCGCGAAGCTTGCCCGCCGCGCTCGCACAGCAGGTCGTCGCGGTCGACGTCGGCGGCGACGGCCTCGCGCTCGACGTGTTCGGTGGCGGCCAGATCCGTCTCGGCGACGCTGGGCGACCTCGCGGCCAAGGCCGCGTCCGCGCTCGCGGTGCTCGGCGCATCTCGGCGGCGCGCATTCTCGTACATCGACGTGTCGACACCGTCCCGGCCGTTGTCGCACGCGTGAGACGCGTCGCGTGCACGCCCGCATGATTGATTCGTCGACCACGCTCCGGTACAGTCTCGACGCGAAGCACAGGTTGACATAAATGTCAACCTCGAGTTGAGCTTCACAGTCCGGAGTTCGTTTCAGCAGGGATGCCGGTCGTGTGCGGGTGAGCGCCGCCAGAGCCTCGCCTGTTCCCGGCCAGTGGCCCAGAGCCACGGTGAAGAAGGAAGAGGGTCAGATGCTCGGCGCTCCGCAGCACTATCTCGCGGTGATCAAGGTCGTCGGAGTCGGTGGCGGTGGCTGCAACGCGGTCAACCGCATGATCGACGCGGGCCTGAAGGGGGTCGAGTTCATCGCCATCAACACCGACGCGCAGTCGCTGTTGCTGTCCGACGCCGACGTGAAGCTCGACATCGGCCGCACGCTCACGCGCGGGCTCGGCGCCGGCTCCGATCCCGAGGTCGGTCAGCAGGCGGCCGAGGAGCACCGCCAGGAGATCGAAGAGGTGCTGAAGGGCGCCGACATGGTGTTCATCACCGCGGGCAAGGGCGGCGGTACCGGCACCGGCGGCGCGCCCGTCGTCGCGGAGATCGCGAAGCAGATCGGCGCGCTCACCATCGGGGTCGTGACGCGTCCGTTCGGCTTCGAGGGACGCCGCCGTTCGGTGCAGGCCGAGTCGGGCATCGCGAAGCTGAAGGAGAAGGTCGACACGATCATCATCATCCCGAACGAGCGCCTGCTCCAGGTGAGCGACGAGCGCACGTCGATGTTGAACGCGTTCAAGATGGCCGACGAAGTGCTGCTGCAGGGCGTGCAGGGCATCACCGATCTCATCACGACGCCCGGGTCTCATCAACACCGACTTCGCCGACGTGAAGATGATCCTGACCAACGCGGGTTCCGCGCTCATGGGCGTCGGGTACGCGTCGGGCGACGGTCGTGCGGTCACCGCGGCCCGGGCCGCGATCTCGAGCCCGCTGCTCGAGGCGAGCATCGAAGGCGCGCGGGGGATCCTGCTCAACGTCAGCGGTCCGTCCGACCTCGGGCTGTTCGAGCTCAACGAGGCCGCGGAGATCATCGGTCAGGCCGCGCACCCCGACGCGAACATCATCTTCGGCGCCGTCATCGACGACGCGCTCGGCGACGAGGTGCGGCTCACGGTCATCGCCGCGGGCTTCGACCGCTACGAGGGCGAGCAGCGCCGGGGCGCGCAAGTCGGCGTACTCGCTGGAGCTCGACGACGAGGACTCGCTCGCCGGCGAGGAAGCGCTCGACCTCGGCGACGACGACTTCGACGTTCCCGAATTCTTCCGGTGAGCTCCCGGCGCTGAGCGAGCCGGCGCTCCGACGCTCGAAGCCGCGAGTCGGGACCGCGCCGCGTCTGGTGCACGGGCCGGGCGCGGGGGCAACCTGCCGGCGACCACGTCGGCGACGATCGCCGGCGACGTCGCCGCGCAACCGTCGCCGGTACCGTGGCCGCGCTCGTGGAGCGGCGCGGCGACGAGGCCCGCTGGGCGTGGATGCGCCAGGTGCACGGGGTCGACGGTGCACGTGGCGACCGATGCCGCCCGACCCGGCACCCGTCGGATCCGCCCGAAGCCGACGCCGCGGTCACCGCCGTGCGCGGGTCTCGCGCTCGCGGTCGTCACGGCCGACTGCGCGCCGCTCGTCGTCGCGTGCGACGACGCGGTGGGTGTCGTGCACGCCGGTCACCGCGGCCTGGCCGGGGGAGTGATCGAGGCGACGATCGCCGCGCTGCGCGCCATCGGGCCACGGCGCGGTGCGACGCGTATCCTCGGTCCGTGCATCCGGCCCGCGCGGTACGAGTTCGGCGCGGACGATCTCGCCCTGTCTCGTCGCGCGCTTCGGCCCGGAGGTCGCAGGTCGCACGCGCGACGGTCGGCCCGCGCTCGACATCCCCGCCGCGATCCGGGTCGTGCTCGCACGCGAAGGCGTCGTCGGCTTCGACGACTGCGGGCGTGTGCACCGCGGGCTCCGACGAGTACTTCTCGTACCGGCGCGCGGACGAGACCGGACGCCAGGCGACGATCGCGGTGCTGCCGATGACGCGTCGCCGAGCGACTCGCCGAGGTGCGCGAGCGCATCGCGGCGGCGGCGCAGCGCGGCCGGTCGCGAGCCCGGACGCGGTCGCGGCTCGTCGTGGTCAGCAAGGAGGTCGGCGCTCGACGACGTGCGGCGCCGCGATCGCGTGCGGAGCCGTCGACCTCGGCGAGAACCGGGCGCAGGAGCTCGTCCGGCGAGGCCGAGGCGCTCGACCGCGCCGCCCGGCGCCGTCGGCCTGCGGTGGCACTTCATCGGTCGGCTGCAGCGCAACAAGGTGCGTGCCGATCGCGCCGCTGCGTCGCGCTGTGGCAGTCGGTCGATCGCGCCGAGCTCGCGGCCGAGGTCGGGCGGCGCGCGCCCGGCGCCCGCGGTGCTGGTGCAGGTGAACGTGACGGGTGAGCCGCAAAAGGGCGGCTGCGCGCCCGGTGACGCGCGCGCGCTCGTCGAGGCGTGCACGGGCTCCGGGTTGCGCGTCGACGGGCTGATGACGGTGCCGCCGGCCGTGGGCGATCCCCGTCCCGCCTTCGCCCGGCTGCGGCGGATGGCCGACGACCTGGGGCTTCGCGAGTGCTCCATGGGGATGAGCGGCGACTACGAGATCGCGATCGCGGAGGGCTGCGACGATGGTGCGAGTGGGCAGCGCGATCTTCGGTCCGCGGCCGGGCCGCGCCGACGCGCGACGATAGCCTTGCGCAACGCCGAATGACGTTGGGTCACAGCTCATGAATGGTCTGCATGCACGGTGCCATGAGTGTCATGTGGGCGCACGGACGAGAGGGACGCCGCATGTCGGTCTTTCACAAAGCGATGGTCTGGCTGGGCCTCGTTGACGACGACGAGTACTACGGCGAGGAGGACGAGTACTACGCCGACGAGTACGGCGAGCCGATCGCGGCACCGGCGCGCCAGCCCGCGCGCCGACCCGCACGCGTCGCGGCCGGCGCGACCGCAACCGCGCCGCCCGTCGCCGAGTCGAGTCCGCTCACCGTGATCCGCAGCCGCCGCGATCGTGAGGAGGTCGCGCCGGTCCCCGCGCCCGCGGCGCCGCGAGCGTCGGCGGTGAAGCCGATCCCGATGCCGGCCACCCGCGTGCACGTGATGGACCCGAAGGGGTTCAACGACGCGCAAGAGGTCGGCGACCGCTTGAAGAACGGCCAGCCCGTCATCCTGAATCTCCAGGGCGTCGACCGCGATCTGCAGCGCCGCCTGATCGATTTCGCGAGCGGGCTCGCGTACGCGTTGAACGGCACGATGTCGAAGGCGGCCGATCAGGTCTTCCTGCTCACGCCGTCGAACGTCGAGGTCTCCGAGGAGGAGAAGGAGCGTCTGCAGGCTCGCGGTCTGTATCGCGCGGCGCGCCCGTGAACAGATTCTCTGCGAAATCCTCAGCATCTATTTGCTGATCCTCATCGCGCGCGCGGTGATGTCGTGGTTTCCGATCCGGCCGGGCACCGCCACGGCCGGCATCCTCGGCGTGCTCGATGCAGCTGACCGAGCCCGTGCTCGCGCCGGTGCGCCGGATCATTCCGCCCGCCGGCATGTTCGACCTCTCGTTCCTCGTCGTCCTGGTGCTGATCGAGATCCTGCACGGTGTGATCGGTTGCACCGGAGCGATCTTCTGACGTCGGTCCCCGCCGTGGTGGCGACGGTGCGACGGCCCACCGCCGACCGCTCTCGGGCGCAGCTCAGCTCGCCGCGAAGTGCCGGACGGAGGTGCACCCCGGCCCGGGGTGCCGGGTCTACGATGAGGTGATATGGAGATCACACCGCGAGAGCTCCGCGACACCGAGATCCACTCCGAGATGCGCGGGTACAGCCGCGACGAGGTGAACGATCTCCTCGAGCGGGCCGCCGCTTCGATCGAGGCCTCGAACGAGCGGGTCACGCAGCTGCAGGATCGGCTCACGTCCGCGCAGAGCGAGGCGACCCGCACGCGCGAGACCGAGGACATCCTCCACCGCACGTTGTTGCTCGCGCAGCGCGCCGGCCGACGAGGCGGTCGCGGAGGCGACCGCCAAGTCGCGCCAGATGCTCGACGACGCCGAGATGTCGTCGCGCCGTCTCGTCGCCGAGGCCGAGGCCGAGGCGCGGCGCAAGGGAGAGGCCGAGCGCCGCCGGCTCGAGCAGGAGATCGTCGAGCTCGCCGGCCGCCGCGACACGTTGCTCGCCGACGTCGAGGCGCTCACCCGGTTCGAAGCCGAGTATCGCGAACGCATGGTGCGCGCGCTCGAGACCGATCTGACGAGCTTGAAGACCCGACCCACGACCGCGCCCGCGCCGAAGCCCGAGCCGAGCGACGTGGAGATCCCGGCCGTGCCGTCACCCACGGCGCGCGCTTCTTCTCGCCGGAGGCATTCGACGGCCCGCCGGCGGGCGAGACCGCGCGGCCCTCTGCGCCCGACGTACCGCACGCGCTCGCGGAGCCCGCCGACCGGCCGTCGTCGCTCGACACGATCAGCGCGCCGACGAGCGAGGTCGACGTCCGCACGCTCTTCGAGCAGTCGCACGAGCGCGACCTCGCCGCGACGAGCCGCCGGCCGAGCCGGCTGCGCCCCGCGAGGCCGCCCCGGCCGAGCGTGCGAACGCCGAGGCCGACCGGGAACCGGATCGCGCCGAGAGCGCTCGTGCCGACCGCGGGAGCGAGAGTGCTCCGGCCGCCGTGCCCGACGACGCAGCGCGTGCCGCGGGGTCGCCGCCGATCGACCTTTCGAACAGCGACTCGATCGACGCCGACATCCTCGACGACGATGCGTTCTTCGCGACGCTCCGGGACGCCGTGCACGACGAGAAGCCGCTCGGCCCGCGCGACGAAGGCGACGACCCAACCGGCGAGAATCGCTTCTTCGACCAGGACGCGGAGCGTGGATCGTTCCGCGACGTGTTCCGCCGCCGCCGCTGACCCCGGACCGAAAGTCAGGCCCGGCGCAGGTCGAGCCAGAGCGGCTCGCCGTCGATCGAGGCGTCGGGCGCGCCTTCGGGTGACTCTTCGAGGATCTCGAACGACGTGGCCAGCACCTCGGTTGCGATCCAGGGCCGGTGGCGGCGTCGCCGCGTCGGCAGATGCGGCCCGTGGAACGCAGCTCGACGGTGATGCGGTCGGCCAGGGCGAATCCGTTCGCCTTCCGGCGGTCGTTGACCGCCCGGATGACCTCGCGGGCGAGGCCCTCCGGCCCGCAGGTCGTCGTCGAGCGTGAGGTCGAGGGCGACCGCGTGCGGGCCGTCTTGCGCGAGGGTCAGGTCCTCGTGCTGCTCGGCCCGGATCTCGACGTCGTCGGGACCGAGCGCGACGTTCTCGCCGTCGACGTCGAGTGTGAACGAGCCCGCCTCGTCGAACGCGCGGCGGACGTCGCCGCCGTCGACGGTCTCGAGCAGCGCCTTCACGCGTGGGACGCGTTTGCCGAGCCGCGGGCCGAGCGCCTTGAAGTTCGGGACGACGCGGTACGAGAGCAGACCCTCGAGCGAGTCGACGACCTCGAGCTGCTTGACGTTGAGCTCGTCCTTGATCTCCTGCGCGACCTCGTCGTGGAGCATCTCGCCCGCGGTGAGCAACGCGATCGCGCGCGGGAGCGGTTGGCGAACTCCGAGCTTGGCGTCGGCGCGCGCGGCGCGCCCGAGCGACACGAGCATGCGCGCGAGCGTCATCTCGACTTCGAGGTCGTCGTCGATCGCCTGCTCGTCGTACCCGGGCCAGTCGCTCAGGTGCACTGACTCGTCGGCGCCCGCGAGGTTGCGGAAGAGCTCGTCGGCGACGAACGGGCAGAACGGTGCGAGGAGCTGCGACAAGGTGAGCAGGGCCCGGTGCAGGGTCGCGTGCGCGGCCGGGTCGGACGACTTCCAGAACCGTGGGCGCGAGCGACGCACGTACCAGTTCGAGAGGTCGTCGACGAGCTCGGCCAGCACCTGGGTCGCCGCGACCGAGTCGAACTGCTCGAGCGCGTCCGTGACGGTGCGCACCGTGCGGTGCACCCGCGACGTGATCCAGCGGTCGAGGACGTGCACCGGTTCGTTCGCGCTCGTCGGGCCTTCGGTCCAGCCGTCGATGTTCGCGTAGGTGACGAAGAACGAATAGACGTTCCAGAGCGTGAGGAGGAACTGGCGCGTGGCCTCGTCGATCCCCTCGACGTACACACGCTTCGGTGTCCACGGCGATCCCGACGAGAGCATGTACCAGCGGAGCGCGTCGGCGCCGCGCTCGGCGAGCACAGGTACCGGGTCGATGACGTTGCCCCGCGACTTCGACATCTTGGCGCCGTCTTTGTCGACGATGTGCGCGAGGCACACGACGTTGCGGTACGGCGTCTCGCCGAAGGCGAGTGTGTTGACCGCGAGCAGCGAGTAGAACCAGCCGCGAGTCTGGTCGATCGCCTCGCAGATGAAGTCGGCGGGGAAGCGCGACGCGAAGTCGTCGCTGTGCTCGAACGGGAAGTGGAACTGCGCCGCGGGCATCGAGCCGGAGTCGAACCACGCGTCGAGCACGGGCTCGATCCGGTACATCGTGCCGCCGTCGCATTGTTCGCACGGGATCGTGACGTCGTCGACGTAGGGGCGGTGCAGGTCGGTGTCGGCGAGATCACGACCCGACAGCTTCGCGAGCTCGTCGACCGACCCGATGCACACGTCGTGGCGGCAGTCGTGGCACCGCCACACCGGGATCGGCGTGCCCCAGTAGCGATCGCGCGAGAGGGCCCAGTCGACGTTGTTCTCGAGCCAGTCGCCGAAGCGGCCGTGCTTGATGTGCTCGGGATGCCAGTTGATCGTCTCGTTCTGTGCGATCAGCTCGGACTTGTAGGCCGACGTGCGTGCGAACCACGTGGGTTTGGCCCAGTAGATCAACGGCGTGTCGCACCGCCAGCAGTGCGGGTACGAGTGCGTGTAGTCGACGACCGTGACGATCTTCCCGCGTGCGGTGAGGTCGTCGATGAGGTCGGGGTCGGTGTCCTTCACGAACCGGCCCGCGTACCGTTCGCCGACGATCGCGTCGAAGCGCGCCGCGTCGTTGACGGGGTTGACGATCGGCAGCCCCTCGCGCTCGCCGACCTCGCGGTCGATCTCGCCGAACGCGGGCGCGAGGTGCACGATGCCCGAGCCGTCGTCGATCGTGACGAAGTCGTCGGCCACGACGGTGAACGCGCGCTCGCCGTCGACCGCGAGCATCGAGAACGGCGGCTCGTACCGCGCGCCGACGAGCGACGCGACGGGGACGTCGGCGACGATCTCCGCGTCGTCGCCGAGCACGTCGGCGACGCGGGCGCGCGCCATGACGAGGTCGCGCCCGCCCTCGGGTGCGCGCACCCGGACGTAGTCGATCGATGCACCGATCGCGGCGCCGACGTTCGAAGGCAAGGTCCACGGCGTCGTGGTCCACACGAGCAGGTCCGCCCCACCAGGTCGTCGTCGCGGTCGACGAGCGGGAAGCGGACGTAGACCGACGGCTCGGTCACGTCGCGGTACGCGCCGGGCTGGCCGAGCTCGTGGCTCGACAGCGCGGTGCCGCACCGACCGCAATACGGCACCACCTTGTAGCCCTCGTAGATCGCGCCCGCGTCCCAGATCTGGCGGAAGAGCCACCAGACGCTCTCGATGTACTCGTCGGAGAGCGTCCAGTACGCGCCCGCGGTGTCGAGCCACATCCCGATGCGGGAAGTGAGCGACTGCCAGTCCTCGACGTAGCGCTGGACCGAGGCGCGGCACTTGGCGTTGAAGCGCTCGATGCCGTAGTCCTCGATCTCGAACTTGGCGGTGAATCCGAGCTCCTTTTCGACCTCGACCTCGACGGGAAGTCCGTGGCAGTCCCAACCGCCCTTGCGGGCGACGTGCTTGCCCCGCATGGTGTGGAACCGGGGATAGAGGTCCTTGAACAGCCGGGCCCACACGTGGTGGATCCCCGGTCTGCCGTTGGCCGTGGGCGGGCCCTCGTAGAAGACCCATTCCGGGGCGCCGTCGCGACGGCGCAGTGACTCCCCGAACACGTCCTCGTCACGCCACCGCGTCAACATCGCCTCCTCGAGCGCGACGAGATCGAGGGCCGGGTCGACGGGGCGGAACATGGCGGCAACGATACCGGCGGCCCGCTCGGACCCAGGGCAGGCGGGCGGCTAGCCTCCGCCGAATGCGCCGGTTCTCATTCAGCTTTCGCGCGGCGGCATGCAGCGCAATGGTCATCGCGACGGGAGCGCTCGGTGTCGTCGCCGCGCATCCGGCCGCGGCCGCCACGTCCAAGCACGACGATCAGGTGTTCGCGTTCGGGAGTGCGAGCTTCCATGGCTCCACCGTGGGCTCTTCGCTGAGGAGCCCGATCGTCGCGATGGCGACCACGGCCGACGGCAAGGGCTACTGGCAGGTCGCGGCCGACGGCGCCGTCTTCTCGTTCAACGCACCGTTCTTCGGCGCGCTCTCCGGCTGGCCGCTCGCGCAGCCGGTCGTCGGCATGACCGCGACGCCGTCCGGTCACGGGTACTGGATCGTCACCGGCGACGGCGCGGTGTTCCCGTTCGGCGACGCCCACGGGTACGGGATGCTCGCGGGCAGGCATCTCAACGCGTCGATCAAGGCGTTGATCGCCGGCCCCGGCGGCAAGGGCTACTGGCTCTACGCGGCCGACGGCGGCGTGTTCTCGTTCGGTCGCGCGCGCTTCCACGGCTCGACGGGCGCGATGCGCCTGAACGCGCCGGTCGTGGGTATGGCGGCGACGCCTTCGGGCAACGGCTACTGGCTCGTCGCATCCGACGGTGGCATCTTCTCGTTCGGCACCGCCCACTTCTACGGCTCCACCGGCGCGATGCGCCTGAACTCCCCGGTGGTCGGGATGGCGCGCGACGGTTCGGGCCGCGGGTACTGGCTCGCCGGCGGCGACGGCGGCGTCTTCACCTTCGGCGACGCCAGCTTCACCGGCAGCGCCGCCGGTCAGATCCCGAGCAACCGGCACGTCGTCCAGCTCGTCGGCATGCCCGACGGCAAGGGCTACCGCATGCTCGCGCTGACCAACGTCCCCGAAGTCGACCAGATGGGCGTCGGCGCGACCGGGCCCGCGGTCACGAACGTCCAGAACCGCCTCATCTCGATGGGGTACTGGTTGCCGGGCGCCAACGGCGTGTTCGACGACAACGTGCAGCAGGCGATCTACGCGTTCCAGAAGGCGAACGGACTGCCTCGCACCGGAGCGGTCGACGCGGCGACGCAGGCGAAGTTCCGCACCGCCACCCGCCCGCGCGCACGGTCGACCTCGGGATCGCTGATCGAGATCGACAAGACCCGCCAGATCCTGCTCGTGGTCGAGAACGGCGCGGTCCGCTACGTCTTCAACGTGTCGTCCGGATCCGATCACCCGTACACGCTCGACGGGGTCGGTTACTCCGCGCACACACCCGAAGGGATCTTCTCGGTCATCCGCCAGGTCGACGGTCCCGACCACGGGCCGCTCGGCACCTTGTTCCGGCCCAAGTACTTCACGTGGTCCGGCATCGCGGTGCACGGGTACACCTCGGTGCCGCCGTACCCGGCTTCGCACGGCTGCACCCGTGTGTCGAACGCCGCGATCAACTTCATCTGGGCCGCCAACATCCTGCCGATCGGCAAGACGGTCTGGGTCTACGTCTAGGTCCGACCATCCGCCGGAGGTTCTCGAAGCGTCCGGTGGTGGTGTCGTCGTCCGCGTCCACGTCCTGCCCCGCAGCGGCCGGACCGAGATCGTCGGGCGGCACGGCGACGCGCTCGAAGATCCGGGTTGCGGCTCCGCCGGTCGACGGGCGGGCCACCGACGCCGCCCGGCTCGCGCTCGCGTCGGCGCTGGCGGTCGCGCCGGCGACGGTGACGGTGGTGGGCGGGGAGCGGTCGCGGTCGAAGCGGATGCGGGTCGAGGGCCTCGATCCGGACGAGGCGGTCCCTCCGGTTGGCTCCGTTCCTCCGGGCCGCACCGGGGTGACCCGAGATGGTCTCGGGGACCGCTACAATCCGGCGCCTTCCCGGGCCGTTGCCCTTCCCGCCCCGCCGAGGGCCAGGCGCTCGAGCCAGCAGTACCCCGAGCCACCAGCACCCCGAGCCACCACCCCAACGAGTAGGTCCGCATGGCCCAGACGTCCAAAGTCACGACCCGCAAAGCGACGCCGCCCGCGGCATCGGTCTCGCGGACGGCGGCCAAGAAGACCGTGGCGGCGAAGTCCGGGTCCGCCAAGGGCGCGGTCAAGAAGGCTCCGCCGAAGCCGGCGCCCGCGAAGAAGAAGTCGGCGGCGGCCCGGGCGACTGCCACGAGCGCCAAGAAGTCGCAGGCGACCAAGACCCCGGGAGCCGGCGCGAGCGCGAAGAAGCAGGCCAAGCCGTCGAACGCCAAGGCGGGCGCCGCGAAACCGGCGGCCAAGAAGCCGGCCCCGAAGCACGCTGTCGTCGCGAAGAAGCCGGTCGCGAAGAAGGCCGCCGCATCGAAGTCGACGGCGACGGCCGCGAAGAAGACGCCCGCCAAGAAAGTCGCGACCGCGAAGCCGGAGGTCAAGAAAAGCGCCGCCGCGCCGACAAAGGCCCCGATGAAGGTCGCGAACAAGCCCACGCCCGCTCCGAAGGCGGCGCCCAAGCCGCCGGCCGTGAAGAAGGAGCCGCCGCCGAAGAAGCTGCCGCCGCCGCTCGCGGCCAGCACGCTCGACAAGTTGCGCGAACTGCTCGACGAAGCGCGCGGGAGTCACGCCGCGCCAGGCCGAGGAGCTCGAGGCGTCGGCCGAGCAGCTGGCGTCCGAGCGCGAGCAGGGCGACACGCAGTTCGACGAGGAGTCGGGCGAGGGCGACACCGTCAGCGTCGAGCGCGAGCGCGATCTCTCACTCTCGGCGACTGCCCGGCAGACCGTCGACGACATCGATCGGGCGCTGCAACGCATCCCGACCGGCATGTACGGCGTCTGTGTGACGTGTCTCGACCGCATCCCCGTGGCACGACTCGAGGTCATCCCGTGGGCCGAGCAATGCGTGAAGTGCAAGGCTCGTGGCGAACGGCGTCGCTGAGCGGAACGCGCGTACGCGATCGCGGACCGCGTGGGTGCTCGCCACCCTGGTCGTCATCGTCGGCCTCGATCAGCTGACGAAGGCGTGGGCGGTCTCCGCGCTGGCGGACGGTCCGAAGCACGCGATCGGCGACTTCTTGGTCTTCGAGGTCGCGCGCAACAGCGGAAGTGCGTTCAGCCGTTTCCAGGGCTACACGCCGGTGCTGGCGCTGCTCGCCATCGTGATCACCGTGTTCGTGGCGCGCGCCGTGCGGCAGGCCACCGATCGGTGGACGCTGGTGGGGCTGGTGCTCGTCCTCGGCGGTGCGCTCGGCAACCTCGGTGACCGGCTCGCGCGCTCGCCCGGGTTCCTGCGCGGCCACGTCGTCGACTTCATCGCGGTCGGTTGGTGGCCGCTCTTCAACGTGGCCGATTCGTGCATCACGATCGGGGCGATCGTGCTGGTCGTCCGCACGCTGTTCGCGCCCGCCCCCGGGTCCAGCCCCGCCTCCAGCCCATGATCGACGGGCCCATCACGGTCCCGGCAGCACTCGAAGGCGACCGTGTCGACCGTGCCCTGTCGTTCCTGACCGGATGGCCGCGCGCCGCGGTGCAGGACCTGATCGACGGCGGCGTCGTGCTCATCGACGGCCACACGGTCGCCAAGAGTCACCGTCTTCGCGAAGGCGACGTGCTCGAGGTGCTGGAGGAGCCGCCGCTCGACGCCGACCATCGGCCGGAGGCCGATCCCTCGGTCGAGGTCGTGGTGCGCTTCGCCGACGACGACGTCGCGGTCGTCGCCAAACCCGCGGGGCTCGTCGTGCATCCCGGCGCCGGCCACGCGCGCGGCACGCTCGTCAACGGGCTGTTGGCGCGCTTTCCCGGCATCGAATCCGTCGGCGACCCGATGCGGCCCGGCATCGTCCACCGCCTCGACCGCGACACGAGCGGGTTGCTCGCGGTCGCGCGGTCGGCTCGGGGCTACGACTCGCTCGTGTCCCAACTCGCGTCGCGGTCGGTGGAGCGCCTGTACGTGGCGCTCGTCTGGGGTCGGCTCTCGTCGGCCCGCGGGATGATCGACGCCCCGATCGGCCGGTCGGGCGCCCGCCGCACGCGCATGGCGGTGCGGAGCGCGGGCAAAGAGGCGCGTACGGAGTACCGCGTCGTCGAGACGTTCGCCCGGCCCGAGTGCAGCCTCCTCGAGTGCCGGCTCGAGACCGGGCGCACGCACCAGATCCGCGTGCATCTCTCTGCGATCGGTCACCCGGTCGTCGGCGACGGGACCTACGGCGGCTCGCGCGACCAGATCCCGCTGGCGCGACCGTTCCTGCACGCGGCGACGCTCGGGTTCGACCATCCGGCGACGGGTGAGCGGATGCGCTTCGAAGAGCCGTTGCCGCCCGAGCTCGAAGTGGTGCTCGAACGCGTGCGCGACGAGTCGCGCTGAGCGGCGCGTTCGTCGATTCGGCGGGTGCGCGGGTCAGCCGGTGACGGCGTCGGGGTGGCCGACGCGCGTGCGCTCGACGAGCTCGGCGAGCGTGACCCGTTCGAGGATGCGGCGCGACTCGTCGTCGACGCCGACCCACACCTCCTGGAGGATGCAGTGACCCTCGCAGTGGTCGGGGTGCTCGTGCGAGCACGATCTGCGGCCCCTCGACCGCGGCGACGATGTCGGCGAGCGTGATCTCGTGGGTGGCGCGGGCGAGCACGTAGCCGCCGCCGACACCCCGCTTGGAGCGCACGAGCCCGGCGCCCTTGACCGACAGCAGGATCTGCTCGAGGTACGGCTGCGGAAGGTGTGTGCGCTCCGCGATCTCCTTCACCGAGGTCGGTCGTTCGGTCCCGTGCAGCGCGAGCGACAGCAGCGCTGCGGGCGGCGTAGTCGCCGCGGGTCGACATCCTCATGCCCCCATCGTCGCGCAGACCCCGGGTCGGGCGTCGCCCCGGCCCCGCCGGGCGAGGTTCTACGCTTCCGCGGATGACCTCATCCCTCGTCGGCGCCGTGCGGCCCGCGCTCGACGGCGCGTCCGTGGCCGGGCTGGTCCCGGCGCTCATGGGCGTGCACGACGACTCCTGGCTGCCGGAGCCGGTCCGGGGGGCCGAAGCCGTCGTCCTGCTGGTGCTCGACGGGTTGGGCTGGAACGCGCTGCGCGAGCACGCGGCCGTCATGCCCGTGCTCGCGGGCATGACGGGCGGGCCGATCACCACGGTCACCCCCGCCACGACCGCATCGGCGCTCACGTCGATCGCGACCGGGCTGGCGCCCGCCCAGCACGGGATCCTCGGGTACCGCATGCTCGTCGGCAACGACGTGCTGAACGTGTTGCGCTGGTCGGTACACGGCGGCGGCCGCACTCCCGACCCGTTCGACGTGCAGCGCCACACCGCGTTCCTCGGGCGCGCGGTCCCGGTCGTGACCAAGTCGGAGTTCCGCACCACCGGCTTCACCGAGGCCCACCTGCGCGGCGGCCGCTTCGTCGGGTGGCACACGACGGCCGCGCTGGTCGAGCTGTGCCGGGCCGAGGTCGAAGCGGGCGAACGCCTGGTGTACGCGTACTACCCGGGCGTCGACTCGATCGCGCACGAGTTCGGTCTCCGCGGTCGGGTGTGGTCGACGCGAGCTCGGCGCGGCCGACGCGATCGTCGGCGCGCTCCTCGACGCGCTGCCCGCGCACGCCGCGCTGCTCGTCACCGCGGATCACGGCCAGGTGCACCTCGAACGCGACTCGTGGATCGCCGTCCCCGATCTCGTGCCGATGACGACCGCGATGGCGGGCGACGGACGCTTCCGGTACCTCTACGCGCGTCGAGGGCGCGGCGCGCGAGTTGGCCGAAGCGGCGCGCGAGCAGCTCGGGGCGAGCGCCTGGGTGTGGTCCCGCGCGGAGTTGCTCGACGAAGGATTCCTCGGCACCGGTCCGACCGGCAGCATCCCGGGACGGATCGGCGACGTCGTGCTCGCGGCGCGCGACGACATCGCGTTCGTCGACCCCGCGTTGCCGAACGAGGCCACGCTCAGGTCGGCACACGGCTCGTTGAGCGCCCGACGAGATGCTCGTCCCCTGCGTCGCCGCCCACGGCCGCGCCTGACGAGCCGGCTGCGCCGACCCTGGCGTGTCCGGGACGGACCTGCGGTACGCTAATGACACGCATGTGATTTATCCCCAGCCCTGTCCACAGGCCCTGGGGATACCGAGTTCGGGGGCGGAGCGCTGACTGATTCGTTCGTCCATCTGCACCTCCACACCGAGTACTCGATGCTCGACGGAGCGTCGCGGATCGGCGAGGTGGTGGCCGCGGCCGCGGCCGACGGCCAGCCCGCGGTCGGCATCACCGACCACGGCAACATGTACGGCGTCCTCCCGCTCTACGAGGCCGCGCGCGACGCCGGCATCAAGCCCGTCCTCGGCATGGAGGGCTACTTCACGAACACCTCGCGCTTCGACCGGCCGAAGCGGTCCGAGCACGAGATCTTCCACCTCACGATGCTCGCGGAGACGAACGAGGGATACCGCAACCTCATCAAGGTGACGAGCGCGGCATACCTCGACGGCTACTACTACAAGCCCCGCAGCGACTGGGAGCTGCTCGAGCGCCACCACGCAGGCATCACGCGCCACGACGGGCTGCCTCGGCGGGCTCGTGTCGCAGCTGATCCTGAACGACGAGCCCGACGCCGCGCTCGAGGCCGCGGCGCGCTTCCAGGACATCTTCGGGCGCGAGCACTTCTTCGTCGAGCTGCAGGACCACGGCATCCCCGACGACGCGCGCGTCATCCGCCCGCTGCTCGACATCGCGCGCCAGCTCAAGGCGCCGCTGCTCGCCACCAACGACAGCCACTACACGCACAAGGAGGACGCGGAGTCGCACGACGCGCTGTTGTGCGTGCAGACGGGCGCGCTGCAGAGCGACCCGAAGCGGTTCAAGTTCGACGGCGACGACTTCTACATCAAGAGTGCGGCCGAGATGCGCGCGCTCTTCGCCGAGGTCCCCGACGCGTGCGACAACACGCTGTTGATCGCGGAGCGGGCCGACGTCGAGATCGAGTTCGGCCAGGCGATCCTGCCCGCGTTCCCCGTGCCCGAAGGGCACGACGAGAACTCGTACCTGCGCGAGCTCACGATGCAGGGCGCCAAGGAGCGCTACGGGCCCACTCCCGCGCAGCACGTCGTCGAGCGCATCGAGTTCGAGCTCGACGTCATCAAGTCGATGGGGTTCCCGGCGTACTTCCTCGTGGTCTGGGACCTCGTCCGCTACGCGAAGTCGCGCAACATCCGTGTCGGTCCGGGGCGGGGGAGCGCGGCCGGTTCGTGTGTCGCGTACTGCCTGCGCATCGTCGACATCGACCCGATCAAGTACGACCTGCTGTTCGAGCGCTTCCTCAACCCGGGCCGCAAGCAGATGCCCGACATCGACATGGACTTCGACTCCCGGTACCGGGGGGAGATGATCCGGTACGCGGCGCAGCGCTACGGCCACGACCATGTCGCGCAGATCATCACGTTCTCCACGATCAAGGCGCGAGCCGCGGTGCGCGATGCGGCGCGCGTGCCTCGGGTACCCCTACGCGGTGGGCGACAAGATCGCGAAGCTGATGCCGCCGCTCATCATGGGCCGCGACACGCCACTGCACGCGTGCCTCACGCCGAACGAGCGCTACGCCGACGGTTACAAGATGGCCGCCGACCTCCGGTCGTTGTACGACGTCGATCCCGACGCCAAGCGCGTCATCGACGTCGCGAGCGGGCTCGAAGGCCTCCGCCGCCAGGACGGTATCCACGCGGCCGCGGTGGTGATCACGCGCGAGCCGCTCACGGAGTACCTGCCGATCCAGCGCAAGCCCGAGCCCAACACCGCGCTCGAAGACTCGCCGATGGTCACGCAGTACGAGATGCACGGCGTCGAAGAGCTCGGCCTGCTGAAGATGGACTTCCTCGGCCTGCGCAACCTCGACGTCATCGAGATCGCGCTCGACCTGATCGAGCAGACCACGGGAACGCGGCCCGACATCGACAACGTTCCCCTCGACGACGAGAAGACGTTCGAGCTGCTGCGCCGAGCCGACACGATCGGCGTGTTCCAGCTCGAGGGCGGGCCGCTGCGATCGTTGCTGCTGCGGCTCGCGCCGACAACCTTCGAAGACGTCGCCGCCGTCATCGCGCTGTACCGCCCGGGCCCGATGGCGCAGAACTGGCACACCGAGTACGCGGAGCGCAAGAACGGCCGGCGCGCGGTCACCTTCGACCATCCCGACCTCGAGGAGATCCTCGGTCCCACCTTCGGGCTGATGATCTACCAAGAGCAGCTCATGCGCGTGTCGCAGAAGCTCGCCGGGTACTCGCTCGAGGAAGCCGACAACCTCCGCAAGGCCACGGGCAAGAAGATCCGCGAGCTCATCGCGAAGGAGCGCTCCAAGTTCGTCGAGGGCTGCGTCCGCAACGGGCACTCCGAGGAGTTCGCGGAGAAGTACTTCACGACCATCGAGCCGTTCGCCGACTACTCGTTCAACAAGTCGCACAGCGTCGGCTACGGCCTCGTCACGTACCAGACCGCGTGGCTGAAGGCGAACTACCCGGTTGCGTACTTCGCCGCGCTGCTCACGAGCGTCAAGACGAACCTCGACAAGGCCGCGGTCTACCTCGGCGAGTGCCGCCAGCTCGAGATCCCCGTCCTCGTCCCCGACGTCAACGCGTCGTACAGCGACTTCTCGTGCGAGGGTCACGCGATCCGCTTCGGGTTGTCGGCCGTGCGCAACGTGGGTGAGGGCGTCTCCGCGCTGCTGATCGAGGAGCGCGAGCGGGGCGGTCCGTTCACCGACTTCCACGACTTCTGCGACCGCGTCGATGCGAATGTCCTCAACAAGCGCACGATCGAGTCGTTGATCAACGGCGGCGGCTTCGACTCGCTCGGCCATCCCCGCAAGGGTCTGCTGAACGTCTTCGAGGCGGTCGTCGACGCGGCGCTGCGCCGGCGGCGCGAGCGCGACGCGGGCACGATGAGCCTGTTCGACCTCGGGGGCGGCGAGGCCGACGACTCGCCGGTGTTCGACGACCGGCTCGCGATCCCCGACGTCGAGTTCGACAAGGCCGAACGCCTGCGCGCCGAGAAGGACATGCTCGGCCTGTACGTCAGCGACCACCCGCTCATGGGTGTCGAGGCCGCGTTGCGCCGGCTCGTCGAGTGCTCGATCTCCGATCTGAGCGAGCTGGACGACGGTTCGATGCGCACGGTCGCGGGTGTGGTCACGGCGCTCTCGCGCAAGTACACCAAGCGCGGCGACCTCATGGCCACGTTCGTGCTCGAAGACCTGGCCGCGTCGATCGAGGTGATGGTCTTCCCGAAGACGATGCTCACCTACGGCGAGCTGCTCACCCCCGACGCGATCGTCACCATCCGGGGACGCGTCGACGGGCGCGACGACACGCCGAAGCTCATGGCGATGGACATCACCCGGCCCGAGGTCCACGCCGACGCGGGGGCGCCGGTCAAGCTCCGGGTCAAGGCGAGTGCCCTGACCGACGAACGGGTGCAACGGCTGCGAGACCTCCTCGCCGCCAACCCCGGCGACAGCCCGGTCCTCCTCACGCTCATCGGCCCCGAGAAGGAGACCGATCTGCGGCTCGGCGACGAGTTCCGCTGCGAGGCCCGCAACGGACTGTTCGCCGAGCTCCGCATCCTCTTCGGCGCCGAGTGCATCGCCTGATCGGCGGCGGTCGCCTCGCGGGCGCCAACGAGCTCCCGTCTAGTCTCTCCGGATGCGAATCGGGATCTTGGGGGCGACGGGCCCCGCGGGCGGCGGGCTCGCGGCGCGGCTCGCGAGCGTGGGCCACGAGGTGTTGTTCGGATCGCGTGCCGTCGACAAGGCGCGCACCGCGGTCGACGAGCTCGAAAAGGAATGGGGCGACCGGGTCTCGGGCCGGCTGATCGCGTGCGACAACGCGTGGGCCTGCGACGCTCCCGTCGTGATCCTCGCGGTGCACGCCGAGTCCGCGATCCCGACCGTGCAGGAGCACGCCGACCGCCTCGCGGGGAAGATCGTCGTGTCGATGGCGAACAACCTCGTCAAGCACGGCAACGAGTTCAACGCCGTGCTGCCGCCGCACGGATCGGTCGCGGCAGAGATCCAGGCGCTGCTATGGCGGTCACGGGTGTGCACCGCGTTCCATCTGGTGCCGGCCGCGGAGTTCGGCGAGATCGACCACGAGATGTCGAGCGACGTCATCGTGCTCGGCGACGACGACGAGGCGAAGGGAACCGTGATGGAGATCACGAGCAGCATCCCCCGCCTGCGCCCGCTCGACGGCGGTTCGCTGCGCAACGCGGTCGGGATGGAGACGTTCGCGGCCGTCCTGTTGACCGTGAACATCCGCCACAAGATGCGGGCGAGCCTGCGGCTCACCTCGGTTTGAGCGCTGCGGTTCGGGTCTGTGCCCTCCGGCGCGGGCGGTAGGGTTCGGCTGTGAGCCTGCGCCTCTACGACACCGCCCGCCGTGCGGTCGTGCCGTTCGAGCCGCCGCCCACGGTGCGCATGTACGTGTGCGGCATCACGCCGTACGACTCGACGCATCTCGGGCACGCGGCGACGTACCTCACCTACGACCTGCTGATCCGCCGGCTCGAGGAGCTCGGCCACGAGGTCGTCTACGTGCGCAACATCACCGACGTCGACGACTCCATCCTTCCGAAGGCCCGAGAGCTCGGCGTGCCCTACCTCGAGCTCGCCGAGGCGGAGATGGCGCGCTTCCACAGCGACATGGACGCGCTCGAGATGCGTACGCCCGCGGCCGAACCGCGCGCGACCGAGTCGATCGACCTGATCATCGAGCTCGTCGGGCAGTTGCTCGAGTCGGGCAACGCGTACCTCACGCACGGCACCGCGTACTTCGACGTGTCGACCTTCCCGCGCTACGGCGAGCTGTCGCACTACTCCGAGGAGCAGATGATCCGGTTGGCCCGGGCGCGGGGCGGCAATCCCGACGACCCGCACCGGCGCACGCCGCTCGACTTCGTACTGTGGCAGCCCTCGCTCGCCGACGAACCCGCGTGGCGCGCGCCGTTCGGGGTGGGCCGGCCCGGGTGGCACATCGAGTGCTCGGCCATGGCGATGGACGAGCACGGTCCCACGATCGACCTGCACGGGGGCGGCACCGATCTCATCTTTCCGCACCACGAGTGCGAGATCGCGCAGAGCGAGAGCCTCACGGGTAAGCCCTTCGTCACGCACTGGCTGCACTCGGCGATGGTCAACTACGAGGGCGAGAAGATGTCGAAGTCGCTCGGCAACCTCGTGTTCGTCGACGAGCTGTTGAAGACGGCCGACCCGCGCGCCGTCCGGCTCGCGCTGATGCGCCACCACTACCGGCACGGCTTCGAGTGGTACCACACCGACCTCGAAGAGGGCACCGCGTTGTTGCACCGTCTGCTCGCGGCGGCGGAGCGCCCGTCCGGGCCCGACCCGCGCCCGTTCGCACAGCGCGTACGCGACGCGATCGACGACGACCTCGACACGCCGCGCGCGCTCGACGCGCTCGACGACCTCGCCAGCGCGATCCTCTCCGGCGGCGACGATCCGGAAGCGCACACGGCGCTGTGCGAGCTGGGGCAGCTGTTGGGGGTCGACCTCGAACGCCCGGTGAGCGTCGGCGCCGTCTGAGGCGGCAAAACGCCACGGTCGCGGAACCGGCCGTTGCTAGCCTCGTTCCGCATTCGACCGACCACGCAGCCGACGTTTCGGACGAGACTGTCGCCGACGATTGAGACCTCATGAGCGAGCAGATCACGGTCAAGCTCCCGGACGGAACCAGTCGGGAGTACGCGTCGGGCACGACGCCGGCCGAGGTCGCGTCGTCGATCGGCAAGGGTCTCGCGAAGGCCGCCATCGCCGCGAAGGCCGACGGGCAGTGGATCGACCTCGATCGCCCGCTCGAGCACGACGTCGCGCTGCAGATCGTCGTGCCCGACAGCGACGACGGCCGCGAGGTGCTGCGCCACTCGACCGCGCATGTGATGGCCGAAGCCGTCACACGCCTGTTCCCGGGCGCCAAGGTCGCGATCGGCCCCGCGATCGCCGACGGCTTCTACTACGACTTCGACCTCCCGGGCGGCCGGACCTTCAGCGACGACGACCTCGGCCGCATCGAGGCGGAGATGCGCGTGATCGTCAAGGCGAACCAGCGCTTCGTGCGTACCGAGCTCTCCTACGACGACGCGCTGGCGCTGTTCGCCGACCAGCCCTACAAACGCGAGATCATCGAGAAGGTGCGCAGCGGCGCGGCCGACGACGAGGACGCGGGCGAAGCCGGCGGCGACGGTGCGGGCGTCTCGGTGTACCGCAACGTGTCGGGCGGGAACGGGTCGGGGGGCGAGGTCGAGTTCACCGACCTGTGCCGCGGTCCGCACGTGCCCTCGACCGGCAAGCTCGGCGTGTTCAAGCTGCAGAAGGTCGCCGGCGCGTACTGGCGCGGCAACGAGAAGGGCCCGATGCTGCAGCGCATCTACGGCACCGCGTGGGAGTCGAAGGCTGCGCTCGCCGACTACCTGCACCGGCTGGCCGAGGCCGAGCGCCGCGACCACCGCAAGCTCGGAGTGGAGCTCGACCTCTTCTCGTTCCCGGAGGAGATCGGCTCCGGGCTCGCCGTGTTCCACCCGAAGGGCGCGCGGGTGCGGCGCATCATGGAGGAGTACTCGCGCGAGCGGCACGAGGCGGCCGGCTACGAGTTCGTGAACTCGCCCCACATCACGAAGTCGAAGCTCTTCGAGATCTCGGGCCATCTCGACTGGTTCGCGGAGGCGATGTTCCCGCCCCTGCACCTCGACGAAGGCGGGCAGAACAACGAGGGCACGAACTACTACCTGAAGCCCATGAACTGCCCGTTCCACATCCTGATCTTCAAGCACCGCACACGCTCGTACCGCGAGTTGCCGCTGCGGATGTTCGAGTTCGGGACGGTGTACCGCTACGAGAAGTCGGGTGTCGTGCATGGCCTCACCCGCGTGCGCGGCATGACCCAGGACGACGCCCACATCTTCTGCACCAAGGAGCAGATGGCGGAGGAGTTGTCGTCACTGCTCGACTTCGTCCTCGACGTACTGCGCGACTACGGGCTCACCGATTTCTACCTGGAGCTGTCGACCAAGCCCGAGGGCAAGGCCGTGGGTCGCGACGACGAGTGGGAGGAGGCGACCGAGGCGCTGCGGGTCGCCGCGTCGACCAAGAACCTCGATCTCGTGCTCGACGAGGGCGGCGGCGCGTTCTACGGGCCGAAGATCAGCGTGCAGGCCAAGGACGCGATCGGCCGCACCTGGCAGATGTCGACGATCCAGGTCGACTTCCAGCTGCCGCAACGGTTCGGTATGGAGTACACGGGCGCCGACAACGAACGCCACCAGCCGATCATGATCCACCGCGCGCTGTTCGGCACGATCGAACGCTTCTTCGCAGTGTTGCTGGAGCACTACGCGGGCGCGTTCCCCGCGTGGCTCGCGCCGGTGCAGGTGACGGTCCTGCCGGTCAGCGACCGCAACGACGTCTACGGCTTTCGTGTCGTCGACCGGCTGAAGTCGGAAGGGTTCCGCGCGGAGATGATCGACGGCTCGTCGGGGAGCCTCGGCGCGCGCATCCGCAAGGCGAAGACCGACAAGGTGCCGTACATCCTCGTGGTCGGCGACAGCGACGCCGAGAACGGGACCGTCGGCGTGAACGCGAGGGGGAGCAACGATCCCGAGCGCGACGTGCGGCTCGACGCATTCGAGGAACAGCTCGCAGCCGAAGTGCTCGAGCACCGGTAACGCACCGTGGCTCTCGATCGGTTGTGGGCCGACTGGCGTTCGACGTACGTCTCGAGCGCCGACGCCGAGCGCGAGAAGGTCGGCTGCGTGTTGTGCAACCTCGTCGCGGCGGACGACGACGCCGAAGCGCTCGTCCTCGAGCGCGCGCCCGACACGATCACGGTGATGAACCTCTACCCGTACGGCTCCGGGCACCTCATGGTCGCCCCGATCCGTCACGCGGCCGCGTTCGACGATCTCGACGACGCCGTCAACGTCGCGATCGCGCGTGCCCAGGTCCGGGCCCTGCGCGCGATCCGGGCCGCGTACTCGCCCGACGGCGTGAACACCGGCGCCAACCTCGGCCGGGCGGCCGGCGCCGGCGTGCCGGGCCACCTCCACGTGCACCTGTTGCCGCGCTGGGCGGGCGACACGAACTTCATGACGTCGGTGGCCGAGGCCCGCGTGCTCCCCGAGAGCCTGCGCGCCGGCTACGACAAGCTGAAATCGGTGTGGCCCGGGTAGCGTCCGTCGGGTGACCGACGGCGGACCCGACGACACTCCCGACGACGTTCCCGGCGACGTTCCCGGCGACGTTCCCGGCGATCAACTGCCCGAGGATCTCGACGTCACCGCGTACGTCGGGCCCTACGTCTTCCCCGACATCAAGCGCCGCCGCATCGCGGGCGCGATCTACCTGGTGTTGGGTGCGCTCACGTTGTGGGCCGCACTCGCGACCGCCAACACCGGTCTCGTGTTCGGCGCGGTCCTGCTCGCGGCGATCGCCGGTTACCACTTCCTCGCGGGCTGGCCGCTGAAGATCGACCAGACCGAAGCGCTCGCAGTCGCGAGTCGCACGGTCGGCTTCCCGGTCGGCCACGCGTCGGCCCAGTTGGGGTGGCGCGGCCTCCGGTCGCGTCCGGCATGGCGCATCCTCGTGTACAGCGCCGACGAGCCACCCAGTGTGCGCGGGCTGGTCGAGCTCGACGCGGTCGACGGCCACGTGCTCGGCGAGTACACCGAGACCAACCCCGAGGACTGGTCGCAGCTCAGGTAGTCGGGTCGCCGCTCATGTCCGGCTCGGCGAAGTCGGATGCAGCGGAGTCGGATGCAGCGGAGGCGGATGCAGTCGTGCGGGTTGGTTCGATGAGGCCGTTGTCGAGTGCGAGCCGGACGAGCTCGGCTCGGCTGTGGGTGTCGAGCTTGCGTTGGATCTGCGCCCGGCGTGCCTCGATGGATCGCACGCTGTAGGTGAGGAGCTGCGCGATCTCCGCATTCGTGTACCCGAGCGCGAGGAGGCGAAGGACGTCAATCTCCGCCCGGGAGAGGTCGCGCAGGGGCCCGTCGGGGTACGCCCGAGGTTGCACGCCGGCGAAGGCTGCGCCGAGTGAAGGATCGAGGTACTGCATGCCGTGGGCGACCGAGCGCACCGCGCGCACGAGCTCGGCGTCCTCGGCCGACTTCGAGACGTAGCCGCCGACGCCTGCGCTCATCAGGCTCCGGATCGTCTCCAGATCGGCCTCGTGCGCGAGCACCAGCATTCCTGCTTCGGGGAACCGGGCCCGGAGGGTGTCGACGATCTCGATCTCGGATGCCTCACATGACACCAGGCCCACCAAGACGACGCGTGGTTCGATGGCGAGGCTCGTCGCCTCCTCGGCGGTGTGCGCCTCCGCCAGGAGCTCGAGGTCGGGCGCTCGATCGATGAACGCCCGCAGTCCCTCGCGATCGACGGTCGCCGGTTCGACGATCAGGCACTGCTCCGTCATCTGGGTCACGGTCATATCCCCCGACCTCACGCTCCGGAGACGCCTCCTGGACGACCCCTATGCGCCTTCAGTTTCCCGAACCTGTCATAGCTCCGCTAGGGCTGGAGAGCATCGAGACCGCAGGACGAAGGTCCTTCCGGCGCGACGATCAGGCTCGCGCACCGGTTCCTTGCGGCCCGCGACGAGCTTGTCGACGAGGTGCGCCGGTACCGGGTCGTAGTGCGAGTGCGTGATGGTGAAACGGCCGCGCCCGCCCGTCATCGACCGCAGGTCGATCGCGTAGCGCAGCACCTCGGAGGTCGGCACGTGCGCCGTGATCTCGACCTCGCCGCCGCCGAGCGACGCCGAGCCCTGGATGCGGCCGCGCTTCGCGTTGAGGTCGCCCATGATGTCGCCCTGGCTGGCCTCGGGCACGACGACGACGAGCTCGCTCACCGGCTCGAGGAGCACGGGGTTGGCGTGGGCGAGCGCGTCGCGCAGGCCCATCGCCGCCGCAGTCTTGAACGCCATCTCCGAGCTGTCGACGGGGTGGTGCTTCCCGTCGAAGCACGTGACCTTCACGTCGACGACCGGGAAGCCGAGCGCGCCGCCGTGTTCCTCGGTCTCGGCGACGCCCTTCTCGACGGCCGGGATGAAGTTGCGCGGGATGACGCCGCCGACGATCGCGTCGACGAACTCGTCGCCGGCGCCGCGCTCCTTCGGCTCGACGCGCAGCCACGCGACCGCGAACTGCCCGTGTCCGCCGCTCTGCTTCTTGAGCCGGCCCTCGGCCTCGGCGGTGCCGCTGATCGTCTCGCGGTACGCGACCTGTACGTCGTCGGTCTCGACCTCGACTCCGAACTTCCGCGCGAGCTTCTCGGTCGCGATCGACAGGTGCGTCTCGCCCATGCCCGCGCAGCACTGTCTGGTGCGTCTCCGGGTTGCGTTCGATGCGCAGGACGGGATCCTCCTCCTGGAGCCGGTGCAGCGCGTTGGCGAGCTTGTCCTCGTCGCCCTTGCTCCTGGCGTGGATCGCGACCGCGAGCAGCGGCTCGGGCGCGGGGCAGCACGTCGACCTCGAGCGACGATCCCTTGGCCGTGAGCACGTCGCCGGTCGAGGTGTGGGTGAGCTTCGCGACCGCGGCGATGTCGCCCGCCGCGACCTCGCTGACCGCGTCCTGCTCCTTGCCCCGCATCGAGAACAGCTGGTGCATGCGCTCGTCGGTCTTGGACCGCGCATTCGTCAGCACGTCGTCGTGCTTGACCGTGCCCTGCAGGACCTTGAAGAGGTTCACGTGCCCGACGTACGGGTCGACGATGGTCTTGAACACGAGCGCGCCGGGCTGGTCACCGTCGAGCATCGGCGCCGGGGCCTCCTCGACGAGGAACTTCGCGAGGAGGTCGATGCCGACGAGCTTCGTCGCGCTGCCGCACAGGACGGGGAACACGCTCGCCGACGCCACCCCCGCCGCGAGCGCGCGGGCCAACTCCGCGATCTCGATCTTCTCGTCGCCGAGGTAGCGCTCCATGAGGTCGTCGTCGCCGACGACGATGCCCTCGACCAGCGCGTCGTGCACGGCGTGCTCTTCGGTCTCCATGTCGTCGGGCACCGGGCCCTCGGTTCCCTTCGAACTCCCCGCCGTGTAGCGTGACCGCGACGTCGTCGAGGAGGTCGATGACTCCCGCGAGGTTCGCCTCCTCGCCGATCGGGAGCTGCAGCGGCGCGACGCCCGCGCCGAACTTCGCCTTCAACTCGTCGAGCGTGCGCGAGAACGACGCCCGCTCGCGGTCGAGCTTGTTCACGAAGATCGCGCGCGGGAGCCCGCGTTGCTCGGCGAGCTTCCACGCGATCTCGGTCTGCACCTCGACGCCTTCGACCGCGGAGACGACGAACAGCGCGAGGTCGGCCGCCTGGATCGCGGCCGCGACGTCGCCGACGAAGTCGGCGTACCCCGGCGCGTCGAGGACGTTCACCTTGTGGTCGTCGAGCTCGAACGGCGCGAGCGCGAGCGAGACGGAGATGCTGCGGCGCTGCTCTTCGGGGTCGAAGTCGCAGACCGTGGAGCCGTCCTCGACCCGGCCGAGGCGGACGATCGCGCCCGCGTTGAACAGCAGGGCTTCGGCCAACGACGTCTTCCCGGCGCCTCCGTGGCCGACGAGCGCAACGTTGCGGATCCTCGCGGTCGGGAACGTCTTCACCGATGACCCCCTCGTGCCGGGTTGCCTGGTGCGGCGATTGTACGAACGCGGTTCCGGCGAGCACCAGGGCCCGGCGACCGCGTCGGGGCCCGACCGACGGGCCGACCGGCGGGTGGGAAGGCCCGGGCGGCCGCTCCCGGTTTGGTACCGTGGTCGGAGTGCTCGCGAACGCGAGCGCGGCACCTCTGAGGAGCACCGCATGCTCGACCGGCGCTGGCGCAAGGGCGTCGAGCAGGGCCTCGGCCCCATCGGCGACGGGTTGCGGCGCCTCGGCATCACCGCCGACGCGCTCACGGTCTTCGGCCTCGCGTGCTCGGTCGCCACGGCAGTGCTCATCGGGTCGGGCCACCTCGTGTGGGCCGTCGTCGCCCTGTCGATCGCCGGGGTGAGCGACCTGCTCGACGGCTCCATCGCCCGCGGCAGCGGCCAGGCGAGCCCGCGCGGCGCGTTCTTCGACTCGGTCACCGACCGCGCCTCCGACGCGTTGTTGTTCGGCGGCGTGGCCTGGCATCTTGCGCACCGATCGTCGTACCTGCCGATCCTCGCGTTCGCGGTCGCCGCGTGCTCGATGCTCATCTCGTACGAGCGCGCCCGGGCCGAATCGCTCGGGCTCGACGCTCGCGGCGGGCTCATGGAGCGGGCCGAGCGTTTCGTCCTGCTCGGTATCGCGCTGGCGTTCCCGATCCTCGTCCCGATGCTCTGGCTGATGCTCGGGCTCACCGCGTTCACCGCGGTCCAGCGGTTCGTGCACGTGTACCGGCTCGCGGCGCGCCCGCCGCAGCCGGCGCCGACCCGCCCGCGCGGTATCGAGCGACCGCCGACACCGTTGCGGTCGTGGTGGATGGCGCGGCGCGTCGAAGGGCAGCGCCCTCGTTCGCGTCCCCGCTCCGAACGGCGCGGCGCCCGGCCCTGAGCGCGTTCGTGGCGGGGATACGAGGGCAACTGACGACGTTCGCCTATCGCGGCGCGGCGCGCATCGCCCAGACCGTTCCCGCGCGCTTCGTCCCGGGGCTGGGCCGGGTCGCGGGGCGCCTCGGCGGCCGGGGGCAGACGCGGAACCGCGCGATGTGCGCGCGCCACCAGCGGCGCGTCACCGGCACCGCCGATCCGGCCGCGGTCGAACGCGGTGTTCGAGTGGTACGGCCGCTACTGGCTGGAGATCTTCCGGCTCCCGGTCGAGGTCCGGCGGGGTGAGGTGATCCCCAACTTCGAGATCGAGGGCTACGAGCACGTGGAGGCGGGCCTGGCCCGGGGCAAGGGTGTCGTCCTCGCGCTGCCGCACCTCGGTGGTTGGGAGTGGGCGGCCGCGTGGATGGCGACGAAGGGCCACCACATGCTCGCGGTCGTCGAGCCGTTGCAGCCGCCGCAGCTCCTCGAATGGTTCGCCCGCCAGCGTGAGGCGATCGGCCTCGAGGTCGTGCCCATCGGGCCCGACGTCTCGCGTATCGTCACCCGAGCGCTGCGCGACGACCGCATCGTGTGCCTATTGAGCGACCGTGATCTCACGGGTCATGGTGTCGACGTGGAGTTCTTCGGGGAACGCACGACGTTGCCGGCCGGTCCCGCGACGCTCGCGCTGCGCACCGGCGCGACGCTCCTGCCGGTCGCGGTGTACTTCGAACCGGGCCGCGGCCACCGGGGGGTCGTGCGGCCGCCGCTCGACACCGCGCGGACGGGGAGCCTGCGCGACGACATCGCCCGCATCACCCAACTCCTCGCGTCCGAGTTCGAGGACCTCATCCGGGTCGCACCCGACCAGTGGCATCTCCTGCAGCCCAACTGGCCGAGCGACCGCGAATCCGAAAGCCTGGGGCGATGAGGCGCGGGCGATGAAGGTCGCGATGATCTGCCCGTACTCCATGTCGCGTCCCGGCGGCGTGCAGGGCCAGGTGCTCGGGCTCGCGCGCGAGCTGCGCCAACTCGACGTCGACGTGCGGATCGTCGCGCCGTGCGACGGACCACCTCCCGACGCGACGATCGTGAGCGTCGGGCCGACGGTCGAGTGGGAGTCGAACGGCTCGATCGCTCCGATCGCTCCCGGGCGCGCGACCGCGCGCCGCACGGCCGAGGCGTTACGGACCCTGGAGCCTGACGTCGTGCACCTGCACGAGCCGGTCGTCCCCGGACCGACCGTGAGCGCGTTGATCGGTTTCAACGGCCCGATGGTGGGGACGTTCCACGCGGCGGGCGAGGTGCCATACCAATGGCTGCGGCCCGCGCTGCGATCGCTGATGATGCGGCTCACCTTCCGGGTCGCGGTCTCGGAGTCGGCGCGCGAGACCGCCGAGGGCAACTGGACCGGCGCGGCCTACACGGTGCTGTGGAACGGGATCGAGATCGAGCGGGTCGCGGCCGCGGAACCCGCGTACGCGTCCAAGCCGACCGTCCTGTTCATCGGTCGGCACGAACCCCGCAAGGGTCTCGACGTACTCCTCGATGCGTGGGTCGGCATCGAGCGCGACGCGCGGCTGCAGATCATCGGGGTCGGCCCGCAGACCGACGAGCTCCGCCGCCGCGCGGCCGGCGACATCGAGTGGCTCGGGACCGTCACCGACGCGCCGCGCAACTCGTTGCTGCGGGGTGCCACCGCGTTCTGTGCGCCGTCGCTGCGCGGTGAGTCGTTCGGCGTCGTGCTCCTCGAGGCGATGGCTGCGGGCGCGCCGATCGTGGCGTCCGCGATCGAGGGTTACCAGAACGTCGCCCGCTCGGGCCAGGACGCGCTGCTCGTCCCGCCCGGCGACGTCGGGGCGCTCCGCGACGCGCTGCGCCGGCTCCTCGACGACCAGGCGTTGCGGGCCCGCCTCATCGCGTCGGGCCACGAACGGGCCGAGCAGTTCTCGATGCGCCGCCTTGCCGAGCGCTACCTGGAGCTCTACGCCCGGGCGCTCGTCCCCACGAGCTAGCAGACGAAGCGTCCCCGCGAGCCGGCAAAGCAGGGTTCTGCGGGCTCGGTCCGGAGTGGTGACGGCCTCCGGAGTGGGCCATCCGTAGACTGACGGCCTACCCCCCTGGGAGGTCTTCCGGTGGCAATCATCATCGTCGTGGTGATCATCGTCGTGGTGATCCTGTTCTTCGTCCTCGCGTTCAACGGCGCCGTGCGCCTGCGCAACCGTGTCGACTCCGCGTGGTCGCAGATCAGCGTGCAGCTCCAGCGCCGCCACGACCTCATCCCGAACCTGGTCGAGACGGTCAAGGGCTACGCGGCCCACGAGAGCGGCACGCTCGAGGCCGTCACCGCGGCGCGCACCGGCGCGGTGCAGGCGCAGTCGGCCGGGCCCGCGCAGCAGGCGCAGGCCGAGAACGTGCTGTCGGCGCGTTGCGCCAGCTGTTCGCGCTGTCCGAGAGCTACCCCGACCTCAAGGCGAACCAGAACTTCTTGAGCCTGCAGGAGGAGCTGACCTCGACCGAGGACCGCATCTCGTACGCGCGGCAGTTCTACAACGACAGCGTGCAGAAGTACAACACGAAGATCCAGACGTTCCCGACGGTGATCATCGCGGGGATGTTCGAACTTCTCCAAGCGCGAGTTCTTCGAGGCGGAGCAGGGTTCGGCCGAGGTGCCCAAGGTCCAGTTCTGATCCGGCGTCCCGGCCGAGGCGGCCGCCCGGCCGCCGGTTCCAGCACGTTCATTCTGTCTCGAGGCGATTGGTGTACGAACAGATCTCTGCGAACAAGCGCAAGACCGTCCTGCTCATCTTCTTGTTCGTGTTGCTGCTGACGGCGGTCGGGCTCGCGGTCGACTACTTCCTGCGCGGCGGCGTGATCGGGATCGTCGTGGTCGCGATCATCGTGGGCGTGTCGTCGTTCGTCTCCTACTTCAACAGCGACAAGGTCGCGCTGCGCATGGCGCACGCGGTCCCGGCCGACCCGGTGCAGTACGCCCGCTATCACAACCTCGTCGAGGGTCTCTGCATCGCGAGCGGGCTGCCCAAGCCCGCGGCTGTACATCGTCGACGATCCCGCGCCGAACGCGTTCTCGACCGGCCGCAACCCCAAGCACGCGGCGGTCGCGGTCACCACCGGGCTGCTCGAGAAGATGAACCGGGTCGAGCTCGAAGGCGTGCTCGCCCATGAGCTGAGCCACATCCGCAACTACGACGTGCTCGTGATGACGCTCGCGGTGACGATGGTCGGGATCATCGTGCTGATCTCCGACTTCTTCTTGCGGATGATGTTCTGGACCGGCGGGCGCGGCGGTCGCGACAACGAGAACAACAACAATCCGCTCGGCATCGTGTTCGCGGTCCTCGGCTTCGTGCTGTTGATCTTCGCCCCGATCATCGCGGCGCTCATGCAGTTCGCGGTGAGCCGCAAGCGTGAGTACCTGGCCGACGCGTCGGGGGTGCTGATGACCCGCTATCCGCCCGGTCTCATCTCCGCGCTGGAGAAGCTCAAGGACGACCACACCTCCACGCACTTCGCGTCGAAGGCAACCGCGCATCTCTGGATCGAGGAACCGCTCGACAAGGCGTCGAACAAGGGTCAGAACAAGTGGAACCACTTGTTCGATACGCACCCGCCGATCGACGACCGGATCCACGCGCTCGAGCAGATGTGACGCGAAACTAGGGCCATGCACCTGTTCTCGACGCGCGTCGGTCGCGCCCGCGGCCATCGCGCTGGCGGTGGTGTCCGCTGGCCGCGTGCGGCGGTGGGAAGAAGGCGGCCGCCAACCCACCGGTGACGAAGCCGGCAAAGCGCCGGCGATCGCGCCGCTGACCGGTCTGGCCGACGCCGGTCGCGTAGCCGAGAAGCGCTGCGCGATCACGGTGAAGATCGACAACACGAGTGCGGGGCACCCGAAGTACGGCGTCGATCAGGCCGACGTCGTCTACGAAGAAGTGGTCGAGGCGGGGATCACGCGCCTCGCTGGCGTGTTCAACTCGCACGATCCTGATCGAGTCGGGCCCGTGCGGTCGGTGCGCAAGACCGATCAGAGTCTCGTGTGGCCGATCGGCGGCATCTTCGCGTACTCGGGTGGCGCACCGTACGCGATCGCGTCGATCGAGACCGCGCCGGTGTTGCGACTCGACGAGACGACCGCCGGGCCACTGATGTTCCGCGATCAACTCTCGCCAACGCGCCCGTCAACCTCTACGCGCACGTGAACTTCATGTACGGCAAGTGCGGCAAGCCGGTGCCGCCTCCGCCGCTGTTCACCTATCGGGCCGCGCACGCGGTCGTCGCCGGCACACCCGTCACGTCGGTGCGGGTCGGCTTCCTCGGCGCGGGCTCCGCGTACCGGGCAGCCCCTCGTTCGCGGTGACCTGGGACTGGGACGCGGCGAGCGGCACGTGGAAGCGGTCGATCTTCGGTGCTCCCGAGAACGTCGGCGTCCGGCGCGCAGCTGGCCCCGAAGAACGTCGTCGTCATGTTCGTCCCGTACACGGGTGGTGATCCCCGGGACGCCAACATCGGGGCCGAGGCCCAGCTGACCGGCACGGGTACCGCCGTCGTGTTCACCGCGGGCAAGGAGATCCTCGGTACGTTGGTCGCGGCCCGACAAGGCGAAGCCCGCGCGGCTGCTCGACGTGGCCGGTCAGCCGATCTTGCTGACACCCGGTCAAACGTGGGTCGAGCTGCCCGACAAGGGCTACTCGCTGACGAAAACTCCGTAGCCGGGCCGCGAACGGCACGTTCTAGACTGATCGGTATGGCGAACGAGATCGGCACAGGCGAGCGCACGACCGGTACGGCCCGGGTCAAGCGGGGTCTCGCAGAGATGCTGCGGGGCGGCGTCATCATGGACGTCGTCGACGCCGAGCAGGCGAAGATCGCCGAGGACGCGGGCGCGGTCGCGGTCATGGCGCTCGAACGCGTGCCCTCCGACATCCGCCGCGACGGCGGCGTCGCGCGCATGAGCGACCCGTCGATGATCGAAGGCATCCAGAAGGCGGTCACCGTTCCCGTCATGGCCAAGTGCCGTATCGGCCACTTTGCCGAGGCCCAGGTGCTCCAGTCGCTCGGCGTCGACTACGTCGACGAGTCCGAGGTGCTCACCCCGGCCGACGAAGCGCACCACGTCGACAAGTGGCAGTTCACCGTGCCGTTCGTGTGCGGGGCCACCAACCTCGGCGAGGCGCTGCGCCGCATCGGCGAGGGCGCGTGCCTCATCCGCAGCAAGGGCGAGGCGGGCACCGGCAACATCGTCGAGGCCGTGCGCCACCTGCGATCGATCCTCGGCGACATCGCCCGGATCAAGGCCGGTCCCGCGGAGGAGCGGTACGCGTGGGCGAAGGAGCTGCGGGCCCCGATCGACCTCGTCGAAGAGCTCGCAGTCCGGGGCGAGCTGCCGGTCCCGCTGTTCTGCGCCGGTGGTATCGCGACCCCCGCCGACGCCGCGCTGGTCATGCAGCTGGGCGCGCAGTCGGTGTTCGTCGGCAGCGGCATCTTCAAGTCGGAAGACCCGTCGAAGCGGGCGCGTGCGATCGTCGAGGCCACCACGCACTACGAGGACGCCGACATCGTCGCCAAGGTCTCGCGCGGTCTCGGTGAGGCCATGCGCGGCGAGGAGATCGGCACGCTCGACGTGAAGCTGGCCGAGCGAGGCTGGTGACCGCCCGGTGATGCGGAGGCCGCCAGGTGAAGATCGGGGTACTCGCGCTCCAGGGCGCGTTCCGCGAGCACGCTGAGGCGCTGAGCGCGCTCGGCGCCGACGTCGCGCTCGTCAAGCGACCGCAGCATCTCGGTAGCGTCGACGCGATCTTCCTTCCGGGTGGGGAGTCGACGACGATCGACAAGCTCCTCGACTCGTCCGGGCTGCGAGAGCCGCTCCGGCTCCGGTTGCGCGACGGCCTGCCCGCGTTCGCCACGTGCGCGGGACTGATCCTGTGCGCCACCGAGGTCGTCGACGGCCGTCCCGATCAGCAGCCGCTCGGCGTCCTCGACGTCACCGTGCGACGCAACGGCTACGGGCGCCAGCGCGAGTCGTTCGAAGTCCCGCTGGCCGTCCGCGGCCTCGCCGACGGCGCCTTCCCCGGCGTGTTCATCCGCGCGCCCGTGGTCGAACGGGCCGGCGCCGACGTCGAGGTGCTCGCCGAATACGAGGGCGTGCCCGTGCTCGGCCGCGCCGGCGCGATCTGGTTCGCGTCCTTCCATCCCGAGCTCTCGGGCGATCTCCGCCTCCATCAACTCTTCGTCAACCAACTGTCTGCATAGTCGAGGTGCGCTGATGTCCGGTCACTCCAAATGGCATTCGATCAAGCACAAGAAGGGTGCGGCCGACGCGGCGCGCGGCAAGCTCTTCGCGGTGCTGATCCGCCAGATCGAGGTTGCGGCGCGAACGGGCGGTGGCGATCCCGCGACGAACGCGACGCTGCGCACGATGGTGCAGAAGGCGCGCGACGACGTCGCTCCCGGTCGACACGATCCAGCGCGCCATCCGGCGGGGGACCGGTGAGGAGGAAGGTGTCCACTACGAGTCGGTCACGTACGAGGGCTACGCGCCCGGCGGCGTCGCCGTGATCGTGCAGGCGCTCACCGACAACCGCAACCGCACGTCGGCCGAGATCAAGAACCTGTTCAGCCGCAACGGTGGATCGTTCGCGGAGCCGGGCGCGGTCTCGTGGCAGTTCGAGCGGCGTGGGATCATCGAGGTCGACAAGGCGGCCGACGAGGACGAGCTCATGCTGGTCGCGGCCGACGCGGGCGCCGACGACGTCGCCGACGGCGGCGAGACGTGGCACGTCACGACGCCGCCGACCGAGCTCCACGCGGTGCGCACCGCGCTCGAGGAGGCCGGGTTCACCGTGAAGTCGGGGGATCTCACCATGGTCCCCACGACGGTGGTCGAGCTGAGCCAGGAGAGTCAGGCGAAGACCGTGTTGCGCTTGATGGACGTGCTCGAGGACCACGACGACACCGAGGCGGTCTACGCGAACTTCGACATCCCCGACTCCGTGCTCGAGGCCGTCACCGCGTAGGGGCGTTTGCGCATAGGGTCGCTGAACCGCGCGGGCTCCCGGTCCGCAGTCGGGTGGAAGGTGCACGATGATCGAGGTGGGACAGGACGCGCCGGACTTCACGTTGCCCGGCGTCGAGAACGGCCAGAAGCGCGACTACACGCTCTCGGCGCTGCGGGGCCGCAAGGTCGTGCTCGCGTTCTATCCGGGTGACAACACCCCCGGCTGTACGCGCCAGATGTGCTCGTACCGCGACAACCTCGCCGACCTCACGGCGACGGGCGCGGTGCTGCTCGGGATCTCGCCGCAGGACGTCGCGAGCCACGAGGACTGGGCCGAGAAGAAGGGCTTCACCTTCCCGCTGCTCGCCGACGTCGACAAGTCGGTGATCGAGGCGTACGGCGTGGGCGCGCCGGTCCTCGGCGTACGCCGCTCGGTGTTCGTGGTCGACCCGAACGGAAAAGTCGCGTTCGCCGACCGCAAGCTCATCGGCGCCACCTTCGTCCCGATCGACAAGCTGGTGCCCGTGCTCGAGAAGCTCTGACGGCCGAAAGCCGCGACGAGAAGGTCAGGCGCTAATGTCCCGGCCCATGCGGATCGGAATGAGCGTCAACGGTTCGGCGCAGGACCACGAGGTCGAACCCCGCACGCTGCTCGTGCAATACCTGCGCGAGGCGTGTGGTCTCACCGGCACCAAGATCGGGTGCGACACGTCGAGTTGCGGTGCGTGCACCGTGCTCGTCGACGGCGAATCGGTGAAGTCGTGCACGATGCTCGCGGCCCAGGCCGACGGCGCGGCGATCACCACGATCGAGGGACTCGCGCGGAACGGGCAATGGCACCCGGTGCAGACGGCGTTCCACGAGAACCACGGGCTGCAGTGCGGCTACTGCACGGCCGGGATGGTGCTCGCCGCGGTCTCGCTCCTCGACGAGATCCCGGATCCCACCGAGGCCGACGTGCGCCTCGGTCTCGAAGGCAACCTCTGCCGCTGCACCGGCTACCACAACATCGTGAAGTCGGTCCTCGCGGCTGCGGAGATGCAGCGGGGCGCCAAGTGATCCCCGCCGCCTTCGACTACGTGCGTGCCGCCTCGGCCGCCGAGGCCATCTCGCTGCTCGGCGAGCACGGCGAGGACGCCAAGTTCCTCGCCGGCGGCATGTCACTGCTCCCGCTCATGAAGCTCCGGCTCGCGACGCCGTCGGTGCTCGTCGACGTCGGGCGCGTGCACGACCTCTCCTACGTCCGCGACGCGGGCGACCACGTCGCGATCGGCGCGCTCACCCGGCACCGCGACCTCGAGACGAGCGACGTGCTCGAGCAGTCGTGCGGACTCCTGCGCGCGGTCGCGGCCCAGGTCGGCGACAACCAGGTGCGCCACCGCGGCACGATCGGCGGTTCGGTCGCGCACGGCGACCCCGCCAGCGACCTTCCCGCCGCGCTGCTCGCGCTCGACGCCACGTTCGTGCTCCAGGGCCCGAACGGATCGCGCTCGGTCCCGGCGACGGAATTCTTCCGCGGCTTCCTCGAGACCGCGCTCGGAGCCGACGAGCTGCTCACCGAGATCCAGGTCCACAAGACCGGCGCCACCGGCTTCGCGTACGAGAAGTTCAACCGGCGCGCCCAGGACTGGGCGATCGTCGGTGCGGTCGCGACCCGCGTGAACGGCGGCACGCACGTCGCGCTCGTCAACATGGGCTCCACCCCGCTGCGCGCGACCGCGGTCGAGACCGCGCTCGCACAGGGCGCCTCGCCGGCCGACGCGGCCCGGGAAGCGGCGGTCGGAACCGACGCGCCGGCCGACCTCAACGCGTCGAGCGAGTACCGCGCGCACCTGGCGCAGGTGCTCGTCCGGCGCGCGCTCGAGACGATCGCGATCTGAGCACGCAACTCCCCGCGATCGTGCTCGCCGCGGGGCGCGGCGTCCGCTTCGGCGGCGAGACGCCCAAGTCGTTGTCCCTGCTACGCGGGCGCCCGTTGCTCGCGTACGCGCTCGCCGCCGCCCGTCAGAGCGGGTGCACGCCCGTCGTGCTCGTCGTCTCCGACGACCGGGTCGCCGGCGCCGCGGGGAGCGGCGTCGAGATCATCCGCAACGACACGCCCGAGCTCGGCATCGCGTCGAGCCTGCAGCGCGCGCTGCAGCGGTTCGAGCCCGATCCGGCCGTGCCTGCGGTCGTCGTCGGCCTCGCCGACCAGCCGCTCGTCGGCGCGGCCGCGTACAGCCGGGTCGCGGCCGCGTTCGACGACGGCGCCGCCCTCGCCTACGCCACCTACGACGGCGTGCGCGGCAATCCGGTGCTGATCGCCCGCCCGTACTGGCGTGAGGCGAGCGCGCTGACGGGCGACGAGGGCGCCCGCGTCCTCTTCCGCCGCCACCCCGCGGTCGCGGTACCGTGCGACGGCACGGGCACGGCGGCCGACGTCGACACGCCCCGGGACCTCGCCGACCTGGAGTCTCGCCTCACCGAGATGGAGAAGTGATGGAGATCAACGACAGCTTCCGAGTGAGCACTCCGATCGACGCCACGTGGAAGGTGATGCTCGACATCGAGGGCATCGCGCCGTGCCTGCCCGGCGCGCAGCTGCAGGAGATCGACGGCGACGAGTACCGCGGCGTCGTCAAGGTCAAGGTCGGTCCGATCACCGCGCAGTACAAGGGCACCGCGAAGCTGGCCGAGGTCGACGAGACGAACCGCCGCATCGTCATCGACGCGTCCGGGCGCGACACGCGGGGCCAGGGCAACGCGAAGGCGACCATCGTCGTCACGATGGCGCCCGAAGGCGCCGGGACGAAGGTCGACGTCGCGACCGATCTCGTCGATCACCGGCAAGGTCGCGCAGTTCGGCCGGGGCGTGCTCGCCGACGTGTCGTCGAAGCTGATGGGGCAGTTCGTCGAGAACGTCGAGCGCGACGTGCTTGAGCAGCGCGGGCGGCGGCGACACCTCGCACGCGGGCGGCGCCTACGAGCAGGCGCTCGAGAGCGCCGTTGCCTCGGCCGCGCCGGCCCACACGGGCGCGCGACCCGGCGGTACCGGATCGGCCGCGTCCGGCCCCCGCAAGATCGACTCCAAGGAGGTCGCGCCGGTCGACCTGTTCGAGGTCGCGGGCGCACCGCTGACCAAGCGCCTGCTGCCCGTCGGGATCGGCGCGCTCGTGTTGTTCGTCCTGTGGCGCCTGATCCGGCGGGGCTGACGCGGTACCGGCTGCGCCGGCCGGCGCCGGTCGGGATCCTCGTCCCGATCGGTCACGAACCCGTAGGATCGAACCTGTGTTCGACCCGGCCGGGCCCGTCCTCGGCATCGACCCCGGTATTTCGCGCTGCGGCTACGGCGCGGTAGTCCGCGACCAGGGGCGGCTTGCGCGCCACCTCGTGCGGGGTGATCCGCACCTCGCCCGCCGATCCGTTGCCGGAGCGGCTCCTCGCGCTCGACGACGAACTGGCCGCGCTGGTCGCGCAGCTGCGGCCGTCGGCGCTGGCCGTCGAGCGCGTGCTGTTCCAGAACAACGCGCGCACGGCGATCTCGGTCGGGCAGGCGAGCGGGCTCGCGCTCGTCGTCGCGGCCCGCGTCGGGGATACCGGTCGCGCAGTACAGCCCGAACGAGGTGAAGCTCGCGGTCACCGGCGACGGCCGCGCCGACAAGCTCGCGGTGCAGACGATGGTCACGCGCCTGCTCTCGCTGCGCGACATCCCGAAGCCGGCCGACGCCGCCGACGCGCTGGCGCTCGCGTGCTGCCATCTCGGGCGCGCGCGCATGCTCGATCGGATCCCGTCGTGATCGGCTCGTTGCGGGGCACGGTCGCCGAGCGCACGCTCGGCGGCGAGGTGCTGGTCGAGGTCGGCGGGCGTCGGGTACCGCGTACTGCGTGCCGGTGAACGCGATCCCCGCGCTCGAACCCGGGAGCGAGCGCGTTCCTCTTCACGCACCAGCACGTCCGCGACGACGCGCTCGTGCTCTTCGGGTTCCCGAGCCGCGACGAGCGCGACACGTTCGAGGTGCTGATCACCGCGAGCGGCGTGGGCCCGAAGCTCGCGCTCGCGATCCTGTCGGTGCACTCGCCGCCCGGCCTGCGCCGCTGCCTCGCCGAGGACGACCTCGATTCGCTCGTCGCGGTCCCCGGCGTCGGGAAGCGCACCGCGCAGCGGCTGCTCGTCGACCTGAAGGCGCGCCTCGAGGTCCCCGACCTCGACCTCGTCGCGGTCACCGGTTCGTCGTCGCCGAACGCGCGCGCCGAGGTGCGCGACGCGCTCGTCGGGCTCGGTTACGGCAACGACGAGGTCCGCGAGGTGCTTCGGCCAGCTCGGCGAGGACGGCACGGTCGAAGAGCTGTTGCGCGACGCGCTCCGGCTCCTGGCGGGTCGGCGCGTGAGAGAGGAGCTGCTGAGCCCCGAGGCCGACGCGGCGGAGGTCGCCGAGGAGACGACGCTGCGGCCGCGGCACCTCGAGCGAGTTCGTCGGCCAGCCCCGGCTGCGCGAGCACCTCGAGATCATGCTCACCGCGGCCAAGCAGCGCGGGCAGGCCGTCGACCACGTGCTGCTCGCCGGCCCGCCCGGCCTGGGCAAGACGAGCCTCGCCGGCATCATCGCCAACGAGATGGGCGCGCGCATCACCCCCACGAGCGGTCCCGCGCTCGAGCGGGCGGGCGACCTCGCCGCGATCCTCACCAACCTCGACGACGGCGACGTGCTGTTCATCGACGAGGTGCACCGCCTGCCCCGCGTCGTCGAGGAGAGCCTCTATCCCGCGATGGAGGACTTCCGCTTCGACGTCGTGATCGGCAAGGGCCCGAGCGCGCGGACGATCCGCCTCGACCTGCCCCGGTTCACCCTCGTCGGCGCCACGACCCGCACCGGGCTCATCACCGGCCCGCTGCGCGACCGCTTCGGCTTCGTCGCCCGGCTCGACTACTACGAGACCGACGAGCTCGCGGCGATCCTGCGCCGCGCCGCGACGATCCTCGGCGTCGAGCTCGAGCCCGACGGCGCCGAGCGAGATCGCGAGCCGCTCGCGCGGCACGCCCCGCATCGCCAACCGGCTGCTGAAGCGCGTCCGCGACTACGCCGAGGTCCGCGCCGACGGCCGCGTCACCGCGCGACGGCGCACGGACGCGCTCGCGCTGTTCGAGGTCGACGAGCTCGGCCTCGACAAGGTCGACCGGGCGATCCTCGACGCGCTGTGCCGCACGTTCGTCGGGCGCGCCGGTCGGGCTCGGCACGCTCGCGGTCGCGGTGAGCGAGGCGCCCGAGACCGTCGAGGACGTGTACGAGCCGTTCCTGCTGCAGTGCGGGCTCATCGAGCGCACCCCGCGCGGCCGGGTCGCGACGCCGGCCGGGTTCGCGCACATCGGTTTGCACGTGCGCCGGCGCAGCCCGGCGAGGCTCCCGAGCTGTTCTAGCCAGGAGGTTCCGCAGTGGAGCTCGTGCAGTACGAAGTCCGCGATCGCATCGCGCACGTCACCATCGCCAACGGCAAGGCCAACGCGCTGTCGCCCGACGTCATCGCCGGGCTCGGCGACGCGCTGTCGCCGCGCCGAGGACGCGGGCGAGGCCGAGGTCGGCGCGCTGCTCGTCACCGGCGCGCCCGGGATGCTCTCGGGCGGTTTCGACCTCGCAGGTCATGCGCAGCGGCCCGGAAGCGGCCGGGCAAGCTCGTCACCGACGGCGGCGAGCTGTTCTCGCGCATGTACGGCTGCGCAGATCCCCGTGGTCGTGGCGTGCACCGGTCACGCGATCGCGGCGGGCGCGCTGTTGCTGCTCGGCGCCGACGCGCGCGTCGGCGCGCGCGGCGAGTTCCGCATCGGGCTCATCGAGACCCAGCTCGGCATGGTGTTGCCGCGCTGGGCCGTCGAGCTCGCGCAGGAGCGCCTGTCGACGCGCCACCTCCAGGACGCGACGGTCGGCGCCCGGATCTACGACCCCGACGGCGCGGTCGAGGCCGGGTTCCTCGACGCGGTGGTGCCGCCCGAGGCGCTCGCGGCCGCGGCCGAGGCCGAGGCGCAGCGATGGGCCGACGTTCCCGCGGAGCGCCTACCGGGGGCAGGTCCGGATGGTCCGGGGCGACCGGCTCGGGCGACTGGCCGAGGCCGTCGCCGCCGACCGGGGCCGCACCTTCGACGTGCCCGATCCTGATGACCCGGCCCGACGAAACCCCGGTGGTAGCTTCGGCTTCCCGTTTCTCCGGCGTAAGGGCGACCAGTGCAGGTGGCGATCTTCTCCGTCCTCATGGTGGGCGCCATCTACCTCTTGTTGTGGCGCCCGCAGCAGCGGCGGATCGCCGCCGTGCGCCAGCTGCAGTCCCAGATCCAAGAAGGCGACGAAGTGCTGACCACGAGCGGGATCTACGGCCGGATCGCCCGGCTCGGCGAGGCCGACGCCGATCTCGAGATCGCGCCCGGCACGGTGATCCACGTCGCGCGCGGCGCGATCGGCCAGCGCATCGACGCCCGGATCGCGACGCCGAGCCGGCGAGCCCGCACGACGGAGAGACCGGGGCGGACTGACCCGTGCGGCGCAAGGTCATCCTGCTCGTCGTCACGGTCGTCGCTGATCGTCGGCTGCGTTCATCGCGACCGTCGTTCGGATCGAGCCGCCCGGTGCTCGGCCTCGACCTCCAGGGCGGCACGTCGATCGTGCTCGCGCCGGTGAAGGGCTCCGACCTGTCGACGCTCGACACCGCGGTGTCGATCATCCGCAACCGCGTCGACGGCCTCGGCATCGCCGAGCCCAACGTCAGCCGCCAGGGCAACAACATCGTCGTCGACCTGCCCGGCGTGAAGAACGCGGCCGAGGCCGACCAGCTCGTCGGCAAGACCGCCGAGCTGCGTTTCCGGCTCGTGCAGGGCAGCCGATCCCGTACTCGAGCTCGGCCGTCCCCACGACGGCCACGGGCGCGACGACCACGACGGTGAAGGGCGCGACCACGACCACGGTCAAGGCGTCCGCCGACGACCACGACTCGACCCAGGCCGGCGACGACCACGACCGGGGCCACGCGCTCGGGCCCGAGCGCACGATCGACACCGCGCCGATCGCCGCGGTGCGAAGGCCGCGGCCGACGACGTCGACCGCAGCCGCGCCGACCGTCGACGGCGACGAGCGCGACGACGCACCGCGGCCGGCGCCACGACCACGACGGTCAAGGGCGCGACGACCACCACGACCGTTCCCGCCGCGACCGCCGCGAACAGCACCTGCCAGGACGGCAAGTCGGTCACGCCCGACGTCGCCGACAAGCAGGTCGTGCTGCCCGACCTGAAGAAGACGGCGTGCTACGTCCTCGGGCCGACGATCCTGACCGGCCGCAACGTCGGCACGCGCCACCGCGGTCGTCAACTCCACCACGGCCGAGTGGGAGGTCAACGTCCACTTCAAGAACAACGACTTCGTGACCAAGGTCGCGACGCCCGTACGTCGAACAAGCAGGTCGCGATCGAGCTCGACGGCGTGGTGCAGTCGGCGCCGAACGATCAACCCGGGCATCACCGGCCAGGACATCACGATCAGCGGCGTCGTTCACGAGCAAGCGAGGCGCACAATCTCGCGCTGGTCCTGCGGTACGGCTCGCTGCCGGTGCAGCTCGTCTCGCAGACCGCGCAGTCGGTGTCGCCGACGCTCGGCAAGGACCAGTTGAAGGCCGGCATCGTGTCGGGCCTCATCGGGCTCGCGCTCGTCGCGCTCTACATGATCCTCTTCTACCGGCTGCTCGGGCTCGTGGTGTGGACGGGGATCGGGCTCACCGCGCTGACGTTCTTCGCGCTGGTGTCGTGGTTGTCGTCGCATCAGGGCCTCACGCTCACGCTCGCGGGTGTCACCGGCATCATCGTGTCGGTGGGTGTGACCGTCGACAGCTACGTCGTCTACTTCGAACGACTGAAGGACGAGGTGCGCACGGGGAAGACCGTGCGCTCGTCGCTCGACAGCGGGTTTCCGCCGGGCGTTCCGCACGATCCTCGCCGCCGACCTCGTGTCGATGATCGGCGCGGTCGTGCTCTACCTGTTCGCGACGTCGTCGGTGAAGGGCTTCGCGTACTTCCTCGGCCTGTCGACCGCGCTCGACCTGATCCTGGCGTACTGCTTCATGTGGCCGTTCGTGTCGGTGCTCGCGCGCCGGCCCGCGCTGGTGCGCATGGGTGGCGTCGGCATCGCGGCCGGCCTCGACGTTCCGGAGGTGCGGGCATGACACGTCGTCGCCCCGCCGCCCGAAGCCGAGGACATCCCGGGCGTCACGCGGCGGCACCGTCCGTCCGACCTGTACCACGAGCGCACCAACTTCCAGTTCATCAAGCACAGCCGGCGCTGGCTGATCCTGTCGTCGACGCTCGTCGTGCTCAGCCTGGTCCTGTTCGGCGTCCGCGGGCTCAACCTCGGCATCGACTTCGAGGGCGGCACGGCGTGGTCGGTGCAGATGAAGGGCGCCAAGAGCGCGCAAGGTCGCCGACGTCCGCACCGTGCTCGACGAGCTCGGGTTCGCCGACGCCAAGGTGAGCGTCCTCACGCCGCCCGGCGGCGGCACCGACACGATCCGGGTCGAGGCCCGCGTGATCGACGACCCCCTCGTCGTCGTGCAGAAGGCGCTCGCGAAGTACGGCCAGGTCAACGACGCCGAGGTGACGGTGCCCGCCGGCTCGCGGCGCGGGCGGGTCGTTCACGCTTCACCGCGAAGGCCGGCGTGAAGCCGACGGTCGCGGGCGTGACCGCCGCGCTGGCGGGCACCGGTCTCACCAAGCCCAAGATCACGGTCAAGGCGAACGCGGTCACGGTCGCCGTCACCAAGCTGCCACCGAGCCAGGTGCAGTCGGTCGCGGCCGGCCTGGCGAAGTACGCGGGCACGAAGCGTCACCGACGTGAGCATCACCACCGTCGGCCCGACCTGGGGTCACGAGGTGAGCCAGAAGGCGCTCAAGGCGCTGATCATCTTCTTCCTCGTCCTCGCCGCGTACCTCTCACTGCGGTTCGAGTGGAAGATGTCGGCCGCCGCGATCGTCGCCGTGATCCACGACATCATCTTCACGGTCGGCGTCTACGCGCTGTTCCGCTTCCAGGTCTCGCCCGCGACCGTCACCGCCTTCCTGACGATTCTCGGATTCTCGCTGTACGACACCGTCGTCGTGTTCGACAAGGTCGTCGAATTCCAACGCACGCTGACCGCGACCGGTCGGTCGTCGTACTCGGAGATGGTCAACCGATCGCTGAACGCGGTGCTGATGCGGTCGGTGTCGACGTCGCTCGTCGCGCTCTTGCCGGTGGTGTCGCTGCTCGTGGTCGGCGCCGGCATCCTCGGGGCGACCGCGCTCGAGGACTTCGCGCTCGCGCTCGCGGCCGGACTCTTCATCGGCTCCTACTCGTCGATCTTCGTCGCCGCGCCGCTGCTCGCGTGGTCGAAGGAGCGGGAGCCGCAGTACCGGGCGCTGGCCGAGCGTCGCCGGCGGTCGCCGGGCGCCGCGGCCGCGGCGTCGGCCTCGGTCGGGGTGCCGGTCGTCGCGCCCGACGAGCCGCCCGACGGCACGGAGCGCAAACCGCTCGGCGTCCCCGGCCCGCCCGCGGTGCCCCGCACCACCATCCAGCCCCGGCCCCGCCAGCAGCGCGGAAGAAAGCGCAAGTAGCGGCTGTTCGCGTTCGACGTGGCCGCCTTCGCCTCGTTCCGCTCACCGGCGCCGCCGGGAATCATCGCTAGCCTGGTGGCGATGGATCCCGCGTGGTTGCAGGCGCATGTGCGCGACGTCATCGACTACCCGAAGCCGGGCATCGTCTTCAAGGACATCACCCCGTTGCTGGCCGCGCCCGACGCGTTCCGGGTCGACCGTCGACGCGCTGGCCGAGCCGTTCGCCGACAACCCGCGTCGACAAGGTGATCGGGATCGAGGCCCGGGGGTTCGTGTTCGCGGCACCCGTCGACCTACCGGCTGCACGCCGGTTTCGTGCCGGTCCGCAAGCCCGGGAAGCTGCCGTGGGAGATCGAGCGCGAGGAGTACGTGCTCGAGTACGGCACCGACCTCCTCGAGATCCACCGCGACGCCATCTCGCCGGGCGAGCAGGTGCTCGTCGTCGACGACGTCGTCGCGACCGGCGGCACCGCGGCCGCGACTGCCCGCCTGGTCGAGCGCCTCGGCGGCGAGGTGGTGGGGTTCGCGTTCGTGCTGGAGCTGGGCTTCCTCGACGGCCGCAGCCAGCTCGACGGGTACGAGATCCACACGCTGGTGACCTATGAATAGTCAGGCGAGATATGCGTAGGCAGTCCCGGCGATGACGAGCGCGCCGCCGCGGCGGCCTCCCGGCCGGCCCAACGTCGACGGCGCGCTGCGGCCGCTGCTCGAGTCGGTCCGCAGCGGCGACGACGAGCGCGACACCGGCCTGATCGAAGACGCCTACGCGGTCGCCCGCGACGCGCACCGCGACCAGGTCCGGCGCTCGGGCGACCCCTACATCGCGCACCCGCTCGGCGTGGCGATGATCCTCTCCGATCTCGGCCTCGACGACATCACGCTCGCCGGTGCGCTGCTGCACGACGCGGTCGAGGACACGTCGGTCACGCTCGACGACCTCGAGGCGCGGTTCGGGCCCGGCGTCGCCGCGATCGTCGACGGGGTGACCAAGCTCGACCGGCTCGAGTTCGACTCCCGCGAAGAGCAGCAGGCGGCGACGATGCGCAAGATGCTCGTCGCGATGGCGAAGGACGTGCGCGTCCTGCTGATCAAGCTCGCCGACCGGCTGCACAACATGCGCACGATCGCCTCACTGCCCGGAGGCGAAGCAGAAGCGCATCGCGCAGGAGACGCTCGACATCTACGCACCACTCGCGCACCGCCTCGGTGTGCAGGACGTGAAGTGGCAGCTCGAGGACCTCGCGTTCGCGGTCTTGCACCCGAAGCGCTACGCCGAGATCGAGGCGATGGTGCTGCAGCACGCGGGGGAGCGCGAGCGCTACCTCGAAGAGGTCGTCGGCGCGGTCCGGTCGCGACTCGAGCAGCTGCACATCGACGCGGAGGTGACCGGCCGGCCGAAGCACTACTGGTCGATCTACGAGAAGATGGTCGTGCGGGGCAAGGAGTTCGCCGAGATCAACGACCTCGTCGGCGTGCGCGTGATCGTCGAGTCGGTGAAGGACTGCTACGGCGCGCTGGGCTCGATCCACGCGCTGTGGCGCCCGGTGCAGGGCCGGTTCAAGGACTACATCGCCATGCCCAAGTTCAACCTCTACCAGTCGTTGCACACGACGGTGGTGGGCCCGCAGGGCCGGGCGGTCGAGTTCCAGATCCGCACCACCGAGATGCACCGGCGGTCCGAGTACGGCGTCGCCGCGCACTGGGGCTACAAGGAGCAGCGCAACCCGGCCGAGGACCTCGTCTGGTTGCAGCGGATCGTCGACTGGCAGAAGGAGACGACCGACCCGACCGAGTTCATGCAGAGCCTGAAGATCGACCTCGAACAGGACGAGGTGTTCGTCTTCACGCCCAAGGGCCGGGTCATCACGCTCCCGACGGGCGCGACCCCGGTCGACTTCGCGTACGCGATCCACACCGAGGTCGGTCATCGCTGCATCGGCGCCCGGGTCAACGCGCGACTGGTGCCACTCGACTCCGCGCTGCAGTCGGGCGACACGTGCGAGATCTTCACGAGCAAGGTCGAGGGCGCGGGCCCGAGCCGCGACTGGACGCAGTTCGTGCAGACGCCGCGCGCGAGCTCGAAGATCCGCCAGTGGTTCTCGCGTGAGCGCCGGGTCGACGCGATCGACCAGGGCCGCGACGACCTGGTCAAGGCGATGCGGCGCGAGGCGCTGCCGGCGCAGAAGCTCTTCGGCTCGCCGATCCTCGGAACGGTCGCCGAGCAGCTCCACTACGTCGACCTCGACGGCCTGTACGTCGGCATCGGCGAGGGTCACGTGTCGGCCAAGGCCGTGGTGCAGCGGATCCAGCGGGAGCTGCGTGGGGGCGAGGAGCAGCTGCCGACCACGGTCGGCCGTCCGCCGCGGGCGCGCGGTCGGCCGCCGCACCGGCGCCGGCGTCCACGTCGAGGGACTCGACGACGTCATGGTCCGGTTGTCGCGTTGCTGCACCCCGGTGCCCGGCGACGAGATCATGGGCTTCGTCACCCGCGGTCGCGGCGTCTCGGTGCACCGCACCGACTGCGCGAACGCGGTGAGCCTGCTGAGTCAGGCCGACCGCGTCATCGAGGTCGAGTGGGACAACGACTCGCCCGGCAACTACACGGTGTCGGTCGAGGTCGAGGCGCTCGACCGTTCGAAGCTGCTGCGTGACATCGCCGACACGCTGTCGGAGCACCACGTCAACATCATCTCCTGCACGTCGCAGACCGCGACCGACCGCATCGCCCGCCTGCGCTTCGATTTCGAACTGGCCGATCCCGGTCATCTCGACTCGATCCTCGCCGCGGTCAAACGGGTCGATTCGGTCTATGAGGCCGCACGGGTGCTCCCCGGCAACAAGTCGTAAGCCTCGTCAAGCCCCATCGGGGCCGGCCGGGTACGCGACCTCGCGGTTCTGTCTCAAGCCCGGCGGCTGATCGTCCGATGCCCTGCGAGGGCCAGAGCCGACTGATCGCACCGGGCGACGACCGTGGTGCCGGAGGGGATGCATTGTGGGTGCGCGTTCACATCCGGTCGACGCACATCTGACGAGCGCGCGCGCACTGGATGGCGTCGGCCCGGAGATCGGCGGGTTCACCATCGTCGAGGTCCTCGTCGCGATCACCGTCTTGGTCATCGCCATGGTCGGCGCGGCCTTGCTGTTCGAGAACGCGATCGTGACGTCGGGGAACACGCGCAACCGGGTCGTCGCCGCGAACCTTGCCACCCAGCAGATGGAGAACGTGCGGGGCATGGCGGCCGACCCGACGCAGTTCACGTCGATCCCGCAGGGCCAGACAGTGTTCGCAGGCACGAGCCAGAAGGTCAACGGCATCCAGTTCACCGTCACCCAGAACGCGGCGTTCGTCGGCCAGACCTCGTCGACGAGCACGTGCGACACGCCCGGCGGGACGACCGGGCAGATCCTGCAGGTCAACGAGATCGTGACCTGGCCGGGGATGGCGGGCACGAAGCCGGTCATGCAGGTCACGACGCTCGCGCCGCCGGTGGGGGCGTACTCGGCATCCTCGGGTTCGATCGCGGCCAAGGTCTTCGACTCGACCGGCGCGGTGGCGCAGAACGTCAGCGTCCAGGTCGTCGGGCCGACCACGCTCACGCAGCAGACGACGACCGAGGGTTGCGCGTACTTCGCGTTCATCCCCGTCGGCACGTACACGGTGACCGTGATCGAGGGCACGGGCGTCGGCGACCAAGAGGTCGTCGCCCCGTCGCAGACCGCGTCGGTGTCCGTCGGCCAGACCGCGTCGGTGCAGTTCCAGTACGACTCGCCCGCGACGGTGGTGGCGACCCTCCCCTCGCCGGCCAACACACCCGGCGCACCGGCGTACGCCACCGGCATGTCGATCTCGGTCGCGAACACCGGCCTGCAGCCCTACGGGCAGTTCGCGTTCCCCGCGAGCTCGACCGGCGACGTGACCACCTCGCCGGTCCTCTTCCCGTACTCGAGCGGTTACACCGTCTACGCGGGGAACTGCACCGACAACAACCCGCTCGGCAAGGACACGAACCGCAACCAGTTCTACCCGACGGCCGCACCGGTGCCGATCGCAGTCGCGCCGAACGGTTCGACCGCCACCACGGTGCCCCTGTACACGCTCGCGATCCACGTGCAGAACTCGGTCGCGGTCGCGGTGGCGGACACAACGCCGACCGCGGCCGAGACCAGCACGTTCGCGGCGCCCTACTCGGCCGTGTGCACGGACGGGACCGCGACCGGCTCCGCGCCGACCCTCGGTCTCACGACGCTCAACGCGACCGGCGACAGTGTGACCTCGCTGCCGCTCGGGCACTGGACGATCCGGGCCACGTGCACCCGCGGCATGCCGGCGTGCGTCTCGTCGAACAAGTCGGGTTCGGTCAACGTCTGGGTCAAGCCCGACGGCGTCTACGCGGTCGACGCGGCCGGGGCGTCGACGACGATGTTCACGGGTCCGATCACGGTGGTCGTCTCGTGAGGCGCCTCTTGCGCAAGCTGCGCCGCTGCGACGAGCGCGGCTACACGCTCGTCGAGATGATGATCGCGACCGCGCTCTTGTCGCTCGTCACCGCGTCGGCGTTCGGCGTCGTGAACGTCATGTCGAACCAAGCGATGGCGACGACCGACCGGTTCACCGCGACGGGTGAAGGACAGACCATCGCCGACCGCATCACGAAGGATTTGCGCACCGCGGTCGCGCCGGCGAGCACGACCGCGTCGTTCGCGTCGGCCGGCGCGAACGATGTCGTGTTCTACGCGAGCCTCGTCGACCTCGCCACGAACGGCAAGGGACCGATCCGCCTGCACGCCTACACGTCGCTCGTCCCGTCGACGAACGTGTACGTCTTCCACGAAGACGCGACACCGCCCGACGTCACGTCGACGCCGGGCAACTCGACCTACACCGGAACGCCCATCAACCGGCTCGACGGCCAGTACATCGACACCAGCCAGCCGATCTTCACCTACTACGACGTCGACGGGAACCAGATCGGTCCGATGCCCATCACGAACAACACACAACTCCGCAGCATCGACGCGGTCGGCGTCACCTTGCGTATCCGGGTGCACGTGCACTCCCCGGTGGTCGTGATCTCGACCCGCATCCACGTCCGCAACGTCGACTACAACCCGAACAACTGAGACCATGATCCAGTTCCTGTGTCGCCGCTTCCAGACCAAGCCCGACGGCTCGCACGACGAGGCCGGGATCGCGATGATCGTCGTGATCACCGTCGTCATGCTGATGACGATCATCCCGCTCGCGATCGTGCAGGGCGCGATCGCGCAGCTGCCCCTGTCGCGCCACGACCAGGACCACGAAGCGGCACTCGCCGCAGCCGAGGCCGGTGTCGACGATTACCTCAACCGCCTCGCGCAGAACAGCAACTACTGGACGTACAGCGCGACCAACCCGCCGACACCGGCGAACGCCGCGTTCACCGCGTGGGTGCAGGTGTCCGGTCCGAGCACGAACGGTGAGTGCTACCGGTACCGTGCCGACTCCACCCAGACCGCGGCGACCGGCATCGTCTACCTGACGTCGTCGGGCAAGCGCCTGACGAACCCGACGCTCGGCTGCTCGTCGGCCGGCGTGGTGCGCACCGTCGATCTCGGGCTGCGCCGCCAGGGTTTCCTCGACTACCTCTGGCTGACCGACTACGAGATCACCGACCCCGTACTGTCGGGCGCGAACGCGACGGGATGTACGTTCCACGCGTGGGAGTGGAACTCGGCCGCGTCGAAGTACGGCCCCAACAGCACGACCAACTGCAGCATCGTGTACTGGTCGACGCTCGCGGTCCTGAACGGGCCCGTCCACTCGAACGACGGCTTGTACGTGTGCGGCGCTCCGACGTTCAACGGCAACACCGACACGTACTACAACTCCGCGACGAGCAACAACGTGTTCCACAGCAAGCAGTTCGGTGGGCCGGGCTCCGTGCTCAACCCGCTCGGCTGCTCGAACTCGCCGAACTACGCGCGGAGCAACGACCCGGCCGGCGGCCCGATCCTGCCGTTCCCGCCCGCGAACACGTCGATCCGTTCGCAGGCCGACGGCGCGCAGGGCGGCACAGGCTGTCTCTACACCGGCCCAACGACGATCACACTGCTCGCGAGCGGCAAGATGAACGTGACGAGCACGAAGACGCTGTCGACCAACCCGGGTTGCGGTCCGGGCAACGGTCTGAGCCTGCCGGGCAACGGCGTCATCTACGTGCAGAACGTTCCGAGCGGCGCCGACCCGAACCACTCGTCGTGCTCCGGTTCGTCGTGCATCGGTGACGTCAAGGTGAGCGGGACGCTCAAGGGGCAGTTGACGATCGCGTCCCAGGACGACATCGACATCACCGGCGACATCGTCTACAGCCAGTATCCCGGCGGCAACGACGTGCTCGGCCTCGTCGCCGACAACGACGTCGCGGTCGTGCACGCCAACGGCGCCAACGTGACCGACGACCTCGAGATCGACGCCGCGATCATGTCGCTCAACCACTCGTTCTACGTGCAGAACTGGGCGTCGGGCGGCAACACCTCGTGTACCGGTGCGCACCCGTGTGCGATCCCCGGCGCGCACAGCTTGAACGTCAACGGCGTCATCACCCAGAAGTTCCGCGGCCCGGTGGGGACGTTCAACAGCTCCACCGGCAACCTCGCGTCGGGTTACAACAAGAACTACGCCTACGACTCGCGGCTCAAGTACCTGAGCCCGCCGTACTTCTTGAGCCCGACGCAGTCGGCGTGGATCCGCATCTCGTACGCCGAGCTCGCGCCCAAGCAGGTGCCGTAACCCGACGCATACGACGGGCGTGTGCCGGCCGGCGGCGCCCGTGAGATCGTCGGCGAATCATGGTCGGTCCCGCGCGGGGCGCTGGCTAGCATGCCGCGCATGCCTGCGGACCGGGACGTCATGCGCGCGCCCAAGGGCATGCTCGACGTGCTCCCGCCCGATTCGGCACGGTGGATCGAGGTGGTCGGCCGGTTCGCGATCCGGGCGGAACGCTTCGGGTACGGCCTCTTGCTGACGCCGATCCTCGAGCACTACGAGGTGTTCGCGCGGGTCGGCGAGACCACCGACGTCGTGCGCAAGGAGATGTACGACTTCGTCGATCGGGGCGGGCGCCGGCTCGCGCTACGACCGGAGGGCACCGCGCCCGTCGTGCGTGCGTTCGTGCAACACCGGCCGCCCATACCGTGGAAGGTCTGGTACCTCGCCCCGAACTTCCGGGCCGAACAACCGCAGGCCGGCCGGTACCGCCAGCACTGGCAGCTCGGCGCGGAGGTGATCGGGATCGACGACCCCGACGTCGACGTCGAGATGATCGAGCTGTTGTGGGGCTTCTGCCGCGACCTCGGCCTGCGCAAGATGCGTCTGCTCGTCAACTCGATGGGCGACGCGCCGACGCGCGAGCGGTACCGCGAAGTCTTGCTCGCCTACTGGCACACGCACGCCGACCTCATCGGCGCGGAGATGGAACGAGCCGTCGCGAACCCGCTGCGTATCCTCGACTCGAAGCGGCCCGACTGGACCGACATGCTCGAGCGCGCGCCGCAGTTGGGCGAGTACCTCAGCGACGGGTCGGCTGCGCACTTCGCACGCGTGCAGGAGGGACTGCAGGCGCTGGGGATCCCGTTCGAGATCGCGCCTCGGCTCGTCCGCGGGTTCGACTACTACACGGGCACGGTCTTCGAGCTCGCGAGCGACGCGCTCGACGCGGCCCAGAACGCGATCGGCGGCGGTGGGCGCTACGACCGGCTCGCCGAGGAGATGGGCGGTCCGCCGGCGCCGTCGATCGGCTTCGGTTCGGGGATCGAGCGGCTGCTGCTCGCGTGCGATGCGGAGGAGGTGCTACCCGCGCCCGCGGCGCGCCTCGACGCCTTCGTCGTCGACCCGATCGGTGTCCCCGACACCGCGCGACTCCTTGCGGAGCTGCGCGAGTCGGGCCTGTCCGCCGATCGGGCGTACGGCGGCCGCGCGTTCAAGAAGCAGATGGCGGCGGCCGACCGTTCCGGCGCGCGCTTCGCGGTCATCGTCGGGGCGAAGGAGGCGGAGCGGGGGATGGTCGCGGTCAGGGACCTGCGCGCGCCGGAGCCGGACCAGATCGAGGTGCCGCGGGCGGAAGTTGCCGCACGGTTGCTGATGAGGAAGGACGAAGCACGATCATGATGCGATCGCATCGGGCGGGCGACCTGCGCGCCGACGACATCGGCACGTCGGTGGTCCTGTGCGGTTGGGTCGCCAGCCGCCGCGACCACGGGGGCAAGGTGTTCCTCGACGTGCGCGATGTCGCGGGTGTCGTGCAGGTGGTCGTCGACCCCCAGGTCGCCGGGCTCGAGGTCGCACACCGGCTGCGGGGCGAGTGGGTCATCCAGGTCGTCGGCGACGTCGCGGCCCGCCCCGACGGCACGGTCAACGACGACCTCCCGACGGGTGCGGTCGAGGTCGTCGCGCGCGAGATCGACGTGCTCAACGAAGCCGAGCCGCCGCCGTTCCCGCTCGACGACCGCGTCGACGTCGACGAGGTGCTCCGCCTCCGGCACCGCTACCTCGACCTGCGGCGCGCGCCCATGCAACACAACCTGCGGTTGCGGGCCGCGATCAACCTGGTGATGCGCCAGTCGATGGCCGCGCAGGACTTCGTCGAGATCGAGACGCCGATGCTGATCGCGTCGACGCCCGAAGGGGCGCGCGACTTCGTCGTGCCGTCGCGCCTTCGACCGGGCGAGTTCTACGCGCTGCCGCAGAGCCCGCAGCTCTTCAAGCAGTTGCTCATGGTCGGCGGCTTCGACCGCTACTTCCAGATCGCGCGCTGCCTCCGCGACGAAGACCTGCGCGCCGACCGTCAATTCGAGTTCATGCAGCTGGACGTCGAGATGTCGTTCGCCGACCAGGAGGACGTGCTCGACGCGGTCTCCGTCGCCGTGCTCGCCGCGGCCGAGGTGGCGAGGCCGGGAGAGGGCCCGGCCTCGATTCCGCGCATGACATGGCACGAGGCCGTGGAGCGGTTCGGCTCCGACAAGCCCGACCTCCGGTTCGGCATGGAGCTGGTCGAGCTCACCGACGTCTTCGGCCACACCGAGTTCCGCGCGTTCTCAGGCGCCGACGCGATCAAGGCCATCCTCGTCAAGGGGCAGGGCGACATGTCGCGGTCCCGCCTCGACGCGCTGACCGAACGGGCCAAGTCGCTGGGTGCGGCCGGCCTCGTCTGGATCCGGGTGCGGGAAGAGGGCGCGCTCGAGTCGCCCGTCGCGAAGTTCCTGTCGGAGTCGGAGCAGCTCGCGCTGGTCGACGCGCTCGGCGCGGTTGCCGGCGACCTCGTGCTGATCGTCGCGGGGGAGCGGCCGATGGTGCGCGACGTCCTCGGGGCGTTGCGGCTCGATCTCGGCCGGCCGCCCGTCGGCGAGGGCGGGCTGCACTTCGTCTGGGTCGTCGACTTCCCCTTGTTCGAAGCGGCCGACGACGGCAGTCCGTCGCCGATGCACCACCCGTTCACGATGCCGCACCCCGAGGACATCGACCGGCTCGAATCCGAACCGCTGTCGGTGCGGGCCCAGGCCTACGACCTCGTACTCAACGGTTGGGAGCTCGGTTCGGGCTCGGTGCGTATCCACCGTCCCGACATCCAGCAGCGCGTCTTCACGATGATCGGCATCGATGCCGACGACGCGCGCGAGCGCTTCGGCTTCCTGCTCGAGGCATTTCGTTTCGGCGCGCCGCCCCACGCCGGGTTCGCCGTCGGCATCGACCGCTTCACCGCGATCCTCGCGGGCGAGGAGAACATCCGCGAGGTGATCGCGTTCCCGAAGACGCAGTCCGGCGTCGATCCGCTGACCGGCGCGCCGAGCCCCGTCGACCCCGGACAACTCCGCGATCTCGGCCTCCGCCTCCTCGACAAGAAGCCGTAACCCCGAGCGCCCAACCACCCCACAACCCCACCAACAGTTCGGTGCAGAGTCGTCGTCTCCGGCCACTTTTCAACCCAACAGTTGGGTTGAAAAGTTGCGTCGTCGACCGGATATCGACCCATCGTTGATGTCTCTCGGGTTGCCTACGGTCGCTGGATGGATACGCATCTCGCGCGGTTCGAACCGAGTCTCTCGGCACAGCGTGCTCTGATCACGCTCGACCAGCTTCGTCTCGGGTCTGTGGCCGACACCACGACGCGATCTCTCATCCGTCGAAAGGTCCTGAGGCGGGTTCGTCCTCGGGTGTTTGCTCTCGTGGGTTCGCCCGAGTCATGGGAGCGCGGTCTCCTTGCGGTCGTGTTGTCCATCGACGGGTCGGTTGCCTCGCATTCTTCGGCAGCTCGCCTGTGGCAGTTCGACCCGCGACCGGAGGACCGCTACGAGATCACCGTGGCGCGCGACCGCCATCTTTCGATGAACGGCGTGCTGGTTCATCGCTCTGGAACTGTCGGAGATCAGGACCGAGCTCACCGACTCGATATTCCGTGCACGTCCTTCGAGCGGACGTTGGCCGACTGCAGCACGACTTTGAGTGGAGCTGCGCTCGGGCGCGTCCTCGACGACGGGCTTCGGCGCGGCGTCGCCTCGCTTCGGAGGCTGAAGGATTGCTGCGAGCGATTGGAGTCCGCGCCCGGGCGGCACATGTCACTCGTTCGCTCCCTGCTGGCCGAGCGAGGTATCGGCTTCGATCCCGGGGGAAGTCGAGCGGAGTTGGACGTGCTCGAGGTCTTTCGTCGAGCTGCGATCCCGGCGCCGGTGCAACAACACCGGGTGAAGGTCGGTTCGAAGACGTTCCGACCTGATTTCGCTTGGCCGGACTCGAAGGTGTTCGCGGAGTACTACGGCCTGAGGTTTCACACTGGCGCGAGCGCGGTCGTCGCCGACAGCGAGCGCTTGACCGCGCTGTCGGCGGCAGGATGGTTGCCCCTTGTCTTTACTCACGCATCGTCCGATGGCGAGATCATCGAACGGACGATTGCCGCGTTGCGCCGGCGCGGGTTGGGTTGAAGACCGGCGCGTCGAGCCGGAATTCCACCCAACTGTTGGTGGGGAAAATGGGATGCGTAGCCTGGGGGAGTGAGTTCCCGGGGGCCTGATCTGTTCGCGTCGGCGGTCGAGGAGCGGCTGGCCCGCAAGGCTCCGCTCGCGGCCCGGTTGCGGCCGCGCACCCTCGACGAGGTCGTCGGGCAGCAGCATCTCCTCGGCCGGGGCAAGCCGCTGCGGGTGCTCATCGAGTCGGACCGGCTCTCGTCGGTCATCATCTGGGGCCCGCCGGGCACGGGGAAGACCACGATCGCCCGGCTCGTCGCCGGAGTCAGCGAGAAGGCCTTCGAGACGCTCAGCGCGGTCAGCGCCGGCGTCAAGGACGTGCGCGAGGTCGCCGAGCGGGCCCGGGCCCGGCTCGGCGAACGCGGGCAGGGCACCATCCTCTTCCTCGACGAAGTGCACCGGTTCTCGCGCGCGCAACAGGACGTACTGCTCCCGTTCGTCGAGGAGGGCCTACTCGTCCTCGTCGGCGCGACGACCGAGAACCCGTTCTTCTCCCTCACGGGACCGTTGTTGTCGCGCAGCACGCTCTTCCGGCTCGAGCCGCTCGACGACGACGCGCTCGAACAGCTGGCGCGGCGCGCGCTCACCGACGTCGAGCGCGGGCTCGGCAACGAACCGACTCGAATCGACGACGACGCCCTCCAGCATCTCGTCGGCAAGAGCGAGGGCGACGCCCGCCATCTGTTGACGGTGCTGGAGGTCGCGCACGCGCTCACCGTGCAGGACACCCGCACGACGATCGCGCTCGCCGACGCCGAAGCCGCGCTCGCGCTCCGCAGCGTCCGGTACGGCGACGACGAGCACTACGACATCATCTCCGCGTTCATCAAGTCGATCCGCGGTTCCGATCCCGACGCGGGCCTCTACTGGCTCGCACGCATGCTCGAGGCCGGCGAGGACGCGCGGTTCATCGCGCGCCGGCTCGTCATCCTCGCGAGCGAGGACATCGGTCTCGCCGATCCACAGTCGTTGCTCACGGCCGACGCCGCGGCCCGGGCGGTCGAGTCCGTCGGCCTGCCCGAGGTGGCGATCAACCTCGCGCACGCGGTGATCCATCTCGCGCTGGCGCCGAAGAGCAACAGCGTCATCGAAGCGCTCGGGCGCCGCCACGGCGGCCGTCCGCGACCGGCGGCCGGGCGCGGTGCCCATGCACCTGCGGGACGCGCACTACCGGGGCGCCCAGGTGCTCGGCCACGGGCAGGGCTACGTCTATCCTCACGACGAGCCGACCGGCTGGGTCCCGCAGGAGCACCTGCCGGTCGAGGTGGCCGGCGAGCAGTTCTACCGGGCCCGCGGGCACGGCGCCGAGCTCGAGCTCGTCGAGCAGTGGCGGAAGCGACGCGGAGAGGACGTGGCCAACGTGGCAGACACCGCCGGCCGGACTCGACGGTGAACATGACGGGTGAACATGACGGGTGAACATGACGGGTGAACATGTCGACCGGTGACGTGCTGGCCGTCGTGGCGGCCACGCTGGTGACGATCCTGGTCGTCGTGCTCGCGACGGTCCTGGTCGTGCTGGCGCGCACCCTGCGGCAGCTGCGGGCGTCGCTCGCGACGCTGGAGCACGACGCGCTCGCGTTGCTCGACGACGCCCGCGTGTCGGTGGCGGAGGCGGCGACAGAGGTCGACCGCGTCGAGCGGCTCGTCACCTCGGCCGAGCGCCTCGACGAGGCCAAGCGCGCGATCGCGACCCCCGTCGTGAAGGCGATGGCCTTCGGGACCGGTGTGACGCGCGCGGCGCAACGCCTGCGCGAAGGCGAGTCGCCGCGTCCCGCGCCGGCGCGTACGCCGCGGCGCCGCAGATCGGCGTCGTGATCGCATGATCAAACGACTCGTGTGGCTCGTCATCGGGTTCCTGCTCGGTCTCGGTTCGTCGTGGACGGTGATGCGCCGGGTGCGGCGGGTCGCCGTACGGCTCGCGCCGGCCGACGTCGTCGATCGCTGGGGCGACAGCGTGCGGGCGGCCGTCAACGAGGGTCGCGACGCCATGCGCGCTCGTGAAGCGGCGTTCAAAGGCGGCTCCGTCCGCAGTGCCGGCAAGTAACCTGCAACGGCGATGACCGACCGCCCGACCACCGCCGACGAGCTACGACGCGCCTTCGTGGAGTTCTTCGCGGAGCGCGCCCACGTGCACGTTCCCTCGGCGAGCGTCATCCCGGTCGACAAGTCGTTGCTCTTCACCGTGGCGGGAATGGTCCCGTTCAAGTCGTTCTTCACGGGGGAGGACACCGCGCCCTACAAGCGCGCGGTCTCGGTGCAGAAGTGCGTGCGGGCCGGGGGCAAGCACAACGACCTCGACGACATCGGCCGCACGAACCGGCACTTCTCGTTCTTCGAGATGCTCGGCAATTTCAGCTTCGGCGACTACTTCAAGGCCGACGCGATCCCTTGGGCGTACGAGTTCTACACCGGCGTGCTGCAGCTCGATCCGGGCCGGCTCTGGGTCACGGTGCACGAGGACGACGACGAGGCCGAGCAGATCTGGCGCGATCGCGTGGGTTTTCCCGCGGAGCGCATCCAGCGCCTCGGCGACGACAACTTCTGGCGCATGGGCGACACCGGTCCGTGTGGGCCGTCGTCGGAGATCTTCTGGGATCTCGGTCCGGAGTTCGGGCCCGACGGCGGTCCCGTCACCGAGGCCGACCGCTACATCGAGATCTGGAACCTCGTGTTCATGCAGTTCGACCAGCAGGCCGACGGCACGCGGATCCCGCTGCCGAAGCCGAGCATCGACACGGGCGCGGGCCTCGAACGCAACCTGATGGTCGTGCAGGGGAAGACGTCGATCTGGGACATCGACGTGTTCATGCCGTTGCGGGCCGCGGCGGAGCGGGTCACCGGCGCCCGCTACGGCACGAGCGACGCGGTCGACGTCTCGCTGCGGATCATCGCCGAGCACGCGCGCACGATGACCATCATGGTGAACGACGGTGTGCGGCCGTCGAACCAGGAGCGGGGCTACGTCTTGCGCCGCATCATCCGGCGCGCGGTGCGGCACGCGTACCTGCTCGGGGCGCGCGGTGTGGTCATGCCGGACGATGATCGACGCGGTCGTCGACACGATGCGCAACGCGTACCCGGAGATCGCGACCTCGCACGAGGTCGTGCGCAAGATCGTCGAGCGTGAGGAAGAGTCGTTCCGCGCCACCCTGCAGCGCGGGGTCGACATGCTCTCGGAGATCGTCGAAGAGAACGACGTCTCGGGCGACGACGCGTTCTTCCTCCACGACACGCTCGGCTTCCCGATCGACCTGACCCGTGAGATCGCGGGCGAGCGCGGCCGCGAGGTCGACCTCGCCGGGTTCGAGGAACGTATGCAGGAACAGCGGGTGCGGGCCCGCGCCGCGGCCGAGGAGGCGGGCGCCGCGCACGGTGCGCCGCTCGAGGTGTTCCGGGAGATCGTCGACGCGTCCGGCCCGACGGAGTTCACCGGACGCCAGGAGTACTCGTCGAACGCCAAGGTGCTCGCGCTCCTCGTGAACGGCGAACGGGTCGGTCAGGCCGACGAGGGCTTCGAGGTCGACGTCGTGCTCGACCGCACGCCCTTCTACGCCGAATCGGGTGGCCAGATCGGCGACACCGGCACGATCACCACTGCGCCGGGCGCGATCGTCGACGTCGTCGACACGCAATACGGGCTGCCGGGGCGGGTCACCCTGCACCGCGGCCGCGTGCGCGTCGGCGCGGTCGTCGAGGACGACGAGGCCGCAGCCGAGATCGACGGCGTCCGGCGCGACCGCATCCGGCGCAACCACACGGCGACGCACGTGTTGCACTGGGCGCTGCGCGAGGTGCTGGGCACGCACGTGCAACAGGCGGGTTCGTTCGTCGGTCCCGACCGCCTGCGCTTCGATTTCTCGCATCACGAGCCGGTCACCGCCGACGAGCTCGCGCAGGTCGAGCGCCTCGCGAACGCGCAGGTGATCTCCGACGCGCCCGTGCGGCACTACGAGACCACCAAGGCCGAGGCGGAGAGCATCGGCGCGATCGCGTTCTTCGGCGAGAAGTACGGCGACATCGTGCGGGTGCTCGAGGCCGGCCCGTCGACCGAGCTCTGCGGCGGCACCCACGTGCACGCGCTCGGCTTCATCGGGCCGATCAAGGTCGTGAGCGAGAGCTCGATCGGCTCGAACCTCCGGCGCATCGAGGCGATGACGGGCGACGGCGCGTTCGAGTACATCGAGTTCGAGGAGCAGCTGCTGCGCCGGGCCGGCGATCTCCTGCGCGCCACACCGAAGGAGGTGCCCGACCGGATCGAGCGCCTCGCCGAGCAGGTTCGCGCGCTCGAGGACGAGCTGCGCGGGCTCAGGGCGAAGGAGGCCGCGGGGAAGGCGAGCGAGCTCGCCGCCGCGGCCGAGCGCGGGATCGTCGTCGCGCGCGTCGACGCGGTCGGCACCGCGGAGCTGAAGCAGCTCGCGCAGGAGACGGTGCGCACGCTCGGGAGCGGGGTCGTCGTGCTCGCGGGGGCGGCGAACGGCAAGGCCGCGATCGCGGTCGCGATGAGCAAGGACGTCGTGGGGCGCGGCGCGACCGCCGACGCGATCGCCAAGCCTGCGGTCTCGAAGCTCGGCGGCGGCGTCGGCAAGGGCGCGGAGGCCGTCGTTGGCGGCGGCCAGAACGTCGCGGGCATCGACGAAGCGCTCGCGGTCGCGCGCGAGCTGGCGGCGCAGTGGGGGTCGTGACGGGGGCGACCGGGACCCGCGCCCTCGGCGTCGACCTCGGCGAGCGCCGCATCGGCCTCGCCCTCTCGGATCCGTCGCGCACCGTCGCCTCGCCGCACGCCGTGCTCCGGCGCAGCGGCGATCCCGCGGCCGACCGCCGGGCCATCGTCGGCGTCCGCGCGCGAGCTCGGCGCGGACGTCATCGTCGTCGGCCTGCCGTTGTCGCTGTCGGGCCGCACCGGGCCCGCGGCGCGCGCCGCGCTCGCCGAGGTCGAATCGCTCCGGGCGCTCGCGGGCGACATCGACGTCGTCGTGCAGGACGAACGGCTCACCACCGTCACCGCAGAGCGGGCGCTGGGTGAGGCGCGCATGCGCCGCGACGCGCGCCGCGAGGTCGTCGACAAGGTCGCGGCGGCGGTGATGCTCCAGGCCTGGCTGGAACGACCGCACCGATGAGCCGGAGCCGCCGCACCGCGCTCGTGCTGTTGTTCCTCGTCGTCGTGCCGCTCGTCGTCTTCCTGATCGGCGTCGCCTGGTTCTGGTGGCAGCTCAACCCGCCCGGCAGCGCGGGCGCGGCGGTCGAGGTCCAGATCGCGCACGGCTGCGGCGTGCCCGTGCATCGGCACGGAGCTCTCGCACCGGGGCGTGATCGGTCCGTCGTGGGTCTTCAACGTCTACTCCCGCCTCAACGGCGACACCAACTTCAAGGCCGGCACGTACGAGCTGCGCAAGAACATGGGGGTGAGCTCGGCGGTCAAGACGTTGAAGAAGGGCCCGCACATCGCGTACGTCAAGTTGACGATCCCGCCGGGATTCTGGTTGAAGCAGATCTCGGCGCGCGTCGGCAACCTGCCCGGGCTCACCGTCGAGCCGTTCGTCGAGGCGACGAAGAACAACGCGGTCCGCTCCGCGTTCGAGCCCCAGGGCACGAACAACCTCGAGGGGCTGCTCTGGCCCGACACGTACAACATCTCCGCCGACGAGGACGAGATCCAGGTGCTCTCGACGCTCGCGACCGAGTTCGACAAGCGCGCGGTGGGTCTCGGGCTCGCCAACGCGAACGTGCAGGGTCACACCGCGTACGACATCGTCAAGATCGCATCGCTGATCGAGTCGGAAGCCAAGTTCGACGCCGACCGTCCGCTGATCGCGTCGGTCATCTACAACCGGCTCGCGCGCAACATGCCGCTCGACATCGACGCGACGCTGATCTACGCACGCGGCGATCCCAAGAACCGCTCGCTCTCCAACAAGGACAAGCTGATCGTGTCGCCCTACAACACGTACGCGCACACGGGCCTGCCGCCGACACCGATCGCGGCGGTCAGCGCCGCGTCGCTGAAGGCCGCGCTCGCGCCCGCCACCACGCAGTACCTCTATTACGTCGCGATCGACAAGGCGGGCCACACCGCGTTCGCGACGACGTTGGAGCAGCAGAACGCCAACATCGCGATCGCGAAGAAGAACGGCGCGTTCTGACGATGTCGGAATCGGCCGTCTCGGGAACGACGATCTCGGGAACGACGCGCCTCGCGGGCGTGATCGGCGATCCCGTACGCCATTCGCTGTCGCCGGTGCTGCACAACGCCGCGTACGCGGCACTCGGGCTCGACTGGGTGTTCTTGGCGTTCGAGGTCGCCGAGGGCGGTGCGCCCGGCGCGCTCGACGCGATGCGCGCGCTCGGGCTGGTCGGGCTGTCGGTCACGATGCCGCACAAGATCGGCGGCGGCCGAGTGCTGCGACGCGCTCTCCGACGACGCGGCCGCGCTGCGCAGCGTCAACACGGTGTCGATCGACGCCGACGGGCGGCTCGTCCGGCGACTCCACCGACGGCGAGGGGTTCCTGCGGTCGCTGCGCGACGCCGGCCACGACCCGGCGGGCCGGTCGGTCGTCGTGCTCGGGGCCGGGGGCGCGGCCCGGGCCGTGGCCCGAGCCCTCGGGCGGACCGGGGCGACCGTGGCGGTGTCGGCCCGCAGGACCGACGCGGCGGCGACGGCGGCCGCCGCTCGCGGGCGGCGAGACCGTGCCGTGGTCGGAGCGGGCCGCGGCAGTCGGTGCGCGGCGCATTCGTCGTCAACGCCACGCCCGTCGGCATGGCCGGCGGCCCGGCGGCGCAGGACTGCCCGGTCCCGCAGGACGCACTGCACCCGGCCAGGTCGTGGCCGATCTCGTGTACCACCCGCCGCGAGACGCCACTCCTGCGGGCGGCCCGCGAGCAGCGGCGCCGAGGTCGTGGACGGCCTCGGGATGCTGGTGCACCAGGCCTCGCTCCAGGTCGAGCGCTGGACCGGCCGATCTGCCCCGATTGCCGCGATGCGGGCCGCCGCCGAGCACGCTCTGGGGTCGGATCGGCCCGGCTGACCACCGCACCGCGCTCAAGCTGCGCGGCCTGTCGCGGCCGATGGACGGAGACGGCCGATCGTCGACGAGGCCGTACCCGACCGGGGGGAAGTTCGTGCTGCAAGGAACACTCGAGACACTCGCTCTGCCGGAACTGCTCGGCCTGCTCGCGCAGTCGCGCAAGACCGGTGCCCTCTGGCTCGACGCCGCCAACTCGTCGGCGGTCATCTACATCGTCGAGGGCCGCTGCTGCGCGGCGGAGTCGAGCGAGGCGGGCGACCCGCTCACCGACGGCGCCGCGTTGCTCGCCCGCGTCATCGACGTCTGCTTCGCGGTCGAGCGGGCCGACGACGGCACGTTCCGCTTCGGGCCCGAAGAGCCGTCGTGGGCCTGCCCGGACACCGTCGACCTCGAGGGCGCGATCGACGAGCTCGCGCGCCTGGTCGAGGAGTGGCGCGAGATCCAGGCCGTGATCCCGTCGCTCGACTGCCGGATCCGGCTCGCCGACGAGCTCGGCGTCGAGACGCTCACCGTCGACCGCGAGCGCTGGCAGCTTGATCGTCTCGCTCGACGGGCGGCGCAGCGTCCGCGACCTCGTGCGCAAGACGAACCGGCCCGGTGCTCGACGTCTGCCACGCCGTCCTCGAGCTGGTCGACGCGGGCGCGGTCAACGTCGGCCCGCCGCCGGCGGCGCCGGTCACCGACCGCGACCAACGGGCGCAAGCGACTCGTCGACGCGGCGGTCGAGCCCGAGGCGCCCTACGGGCCGGGCGTCGAATCGCCCCACCCGGGCCCGAGCCCGATGGTGGACGAGGTCGAGCGCGAGGTCGACCCGGCCGAAAAGGGGCGTTACCTGAGCGCCTTCTCGGGCCTGCGCGACGTCTGACCGGCGTGCGCATCCTCGCCGAACCCGTGTCGCGGAATCCTGCGAGGAATCCTCGACACGGGTTGCGGCGCGTCCGGAGCCGGGTGCCGCCGCGGCCCCGAGACCTGCGCGCGGAGCGTGAGATCCTGATACAGCCGACCACGGAGAGTGTCGATACAGGCTGCGACTCGCGCGTAGGGAGGGGAGAGAGTTGTCGGACGGAACGCCACTCGGATCGCTGCTGATCGACGAAGGGCTGTTGACCGAGGCCCAGCTCGACGCGGCCGTGGTGGAACAGAGCCGCACGGGCAAGCCGCTCGGGCGCCTGCTGATCGAGCAGGGGACGATCTCCGAGGCGGAGCTCGTCCGCACGCTGGCGCGCCAGGTCGGCCTCGAATTCGTCGACCTCAACGACCGAACGATCGACGGCTCCGTCGCCGCGCTCGTCACCGAGTCGCTCGCCCGCCGCTACCAGGCGATCCCCGTCGGCTGGGAGGACGGCAAGCTCGTCGTCGCGATGGCCGACCCGTCGAACGTGTTCGCGGTCGACGACATCCGCGCCCTCGCCGGCGCCGAGGTGCGCACCGTCGTCTCGACCGCGAGCCAGATCATCGAGACGATCGAGCGCTTCTTCCGGGTCGACGGCGAGGTCGACGAGGTCATGCAGGCCGCGACGGACGAGGCCGACGAGGAGACCGATCTCACCGGTCTGTCGGAGATCGTCGAGGACGCGCCGATCGTCAAGTTCGTCAACCTGCTCGTCAACCAGGCGGTCGGCGACCGCGCCTCCGACATCCACGTCGAGCCGAACGAGAGCGACCTGCGCATCCGGTTCCGCATCGACGGCGTGCTCCACGAGGTGATGCGCTCGCCCCGCAGCATCCAGGCCGGCGTGATCTCCCGGCTGAAGGTCATGGCCGACATCAACATCGCCGAGCGCCGCATTCCGCAGGACGGCCGCATCACGATGAAGGTCGCCGGCCGCAGCATCGACCTGCGCGTCGCGACCCTGCCGACGGTGTACGGCGAGAAGGTCGTCATGCGCATCCTCGACAAGACCCAGGCGATCCTGAAACTCGAGGATCTCGGGTTCCTCCCCGAATCGCTCGCCCGTTTCGAGCAGTGCTACACGAAGCCCTACGGGACGATCCTCGTGACCGGCCCGACCGGTTCCGGCAAGTCGACGACGCTGTACTCGACGCTCAACCAGCTGAACACGCCCGACCGCAACATCATCACGGTCGAGGACCCGGTCGAGTACCGGCTGCCCGGGATCAACCAGGTGCAGATCCACTCGAAGGCGGGGCTCACCTTCGCGGGCGCCCTGCGATCGATCCTGCGCGCCGACCCCGACATCGTCCTCGTCGGTGAGATCCGCGACAAGGAGACGGCGGTCATCGGCATCGAAGCCGCGCTCACCGGTCACCTCGTGCTCTCGACGCTGCACACGAACGACGCCGCGTCGACCCCGATGCGTCTCGTCGAGATGGGTGTCGAGCCGTTCCTCGTCACCAGCGCGCTCGACTGCGTCGTCGCGCAACGCCTCGCCCGCAAGCTCTGCGACAAGTGCAAGGAGCCGTACCAGCCCACCGAGGCCGAGCTCCTGGCCGCGGGCTGGCCGGCCGAGGAGCTCGCCGCGGGCGAGTGGCCGACGCTGCACCGGGCCATCGGCTGTGGTTCGTGCGGCCGCACCGGACTACCGAGGCCGGTTCGGTATCCACGAGGTCATGGCGATGTCGGAGGAGATCGAGCGGCTGCGTCATCGAGCACCGTTCGTCCGAAGACATCCAAAAGGTCGCATTGATGCAGGGAATGGTGTCGATGCGCGGTCGACGGGCTCCGCAAGGCCGCCAAGGGCTTGACCTCGCTCGAGGAGATCTTCCGGGTCGTCGCGTGCGATGCGCGCCGTACGGCGGTCGCGGTCGAGCAGCACGGCATACGCGAGCACCTGATCGACACTGATCTACAGCGGGGCCCGTGTTGCGCCGATATGTGGTCAGCCCGTGAGCCTCCGAGGGGGACTGCATCCATGCTGGCCAACCAGGCGCGTCGATTCGGCGAGACGCTCGTCGAACGTCACGTGTTGTCACGAGACGACCTCGAACAGGCGATCGAGGAGTCCGAGCGATCCAAGCAGGCGCTGCCGTCGGTGCTGCTGCGGCTGGGTCTCGTCGGCAGCAAGGACCTCACCGCCGCGCTCGCCGACCAGATGGGCGTGCGGTTCATCGACTTCCTCGAGACGCCGATCCACCAGGACGCGCCCGAGACGCTCTCGCCCGAGCTCGCCCGCCAGTACGTCGCGGTGCCGGTCGACTTCGAGGGCCAGAAGCTCGTCGTCGCGTTCGCGGAGCCGCCGAGCGACGCCGCGCTCGACCGCGGTCGGTCACGCGACCAGCTTCGAGGTCATCCCCGCCGTCGCGGACCGGGCCGAGCTGATGCGGGCGATCGCGATGATCTACGGCGCCTCCGACGGCGACGTGGCCGAGTTCAACTCGAACGTGGTCGTCGGCGACGAGGTCGAAGACGAGCTCCACATCAACGACCTCCTCGATCTCGTGATCCAGTGGGGAGGTTCCGACCTCCACCTGGCGTCGGGGTCGCCGCCCGTCATCCGCGTGCACGGCGACCTGCGCCCCGTGACCGACCTGCCGATCTTCAACGGCTCGCAGATCCGCCAGATGATCTTCTCGATCCTCACCCAGAAGCAGCGGGAGAAGTTCGAGAACGAGCTCGAGCTCGACACGTCGTACGCGCTGCCCGGCCGGGGCCGTTTCCGCGTCAACGTGTTCCTGCAGCGCGACTCGGTCGGCTGCGTCATGCGTGCGATCCCGTACGAGATCGTCGACTTCGAGCGCCTCGGTATCGCGCCGGCCGTGCAGGGCTGGGCGCACATGCCCCGCGGGCTCGTGCTCGTGACCGGCCCGACCGGTTCCGGAAAGTCGACGACGCTCGCGTCGCTGATCGACATCGTCAACCGCGAGCGGTCGGTGCACATCATGACCGTCGAGGACCCGATCGAGTTCCTCCACACGCACAAGCGCTCGCTCATCAACCAGCGGGAGGTGGGGGAGGACACGCACTCCTTCGCCAACGCCCTCAAGCACGTGCTGCGCCAGGACCCCGACGTCATCCTCGTCGGTGAGATGCGTGACCTCGAGACGATCTCGACCGCGCTGACCGCGGCCGAGACCGGCCACCTCGTGTTCGCGACGCTGCACACGCAGGACGCGCCCCAGTCGATCGACCGCGTGATCGACGTGTTCCCCGCGCACCAGCAGCAGCAGGTTCGGGTGCAGCTCGCGTCGGCGCTGCAGGGGATCTGCACGCAGCAGCTCGTCCCGAACATCGACGGGAAGGGCCGCGCGGTCGCGTGCGAGGTGATGGTCGCCACGCCCGCGATCCGCAACCTCATCCGTGAGGGCAAGACGCACCAGATCTACTCGATGCTCCAGGCGGGCGGTCGCTACGGCATGGTCACGATGGACATGTCGCTCGCCCAGCTCGTCCGTGCGCATCGCATCTCGCTCGACGCCGCCGCTCGAGCGTTGCGCGAACGAAGAAGACCTCCGCCGACTCCTGAACGGCTGATCGAACATGCCCGAGACGTTCCAGTACAAGGTCAAGGACAAGAGCGGCAAGCTCGTCGAGGGCTCGCTCGAGGCCGAGAACGCGCAGCTCGTCGTCAGCAAGCTGCGCTCGATGGGTTACGTCCCCATCGAGATCCAGCAGCAGGGCGGCGGCGCGAGCCTCCAGCGCGAGCTGAAGATCCCCGGCCTCTCCGACCGTGTCGAGCCTGAAGGACGTTGCCGTCTTCTCGCGCCAGTTCGCGACGATGATCAACTCCGGCCTCTCGCTCCTGCGCTCGCTGAACATCCTCGCCGAGCAGACCGAGAGCAAGCCGCTCGCGGAGATCGTGAACCAGGTCCGCATGGACGTGGAGAAGGGGTCGTCGCTCTCGCAGGCGATGACCAAGCACCCGAAGGCGTTCGGTCGCCTGTACGTCTCGATGGTGCGCGCCGGTGAGGTGGGTGGTGCGCTCGACAGCGTGCTGTTGCGCCTCGCGGACACGATCGAGAAGCAGGTCGAGCTCCGGCGCAAGGTCAAGTCGGCCATGACGTACCCGATGGTCGTCGCGATCCTCGTGCTGACGATCGTCGCCGCGATGTTGCTGTTCGTCATCCCGATGTTCGAGGGGATCTACAAGCAGCTCGGCGGCACGCTGCCCGCGCCGACCCAGGTCCTCATCAACCTCTCGAACTTCCTGCGCAAGCTCTGGTACGTCGCCTTCGCCGGCATCGTCGGTGGCGCGTTCGCGTTCCGCAAGTGGATCGCCTCGGAGGAGGGCCGCAAGCAGTGGGACGCGATCAAGCTGAAGGTCCCGATCTTCGGCAAGCTCGTGCGCAAGACGGCGCTGGCCCGCTTCTCGCGCACGCTCTCCGCGCTGGTCCGTTCGGGTGTGCCGATCCTCGAGTCGCTCGACATCGTGGCCGAGACCGCGGGCAACTACGTGGTGGCCACGGCCGTGCGCGAGACGCAGGCGGCGGTGAAGCGCGGTGACCCGCTCTCGAAGAAGCTCGAGGAGCACCCGGTGTTCCCGCCGATGGTCGTGCAGATGATGTCGGTGGGTGAGGAGACGGGCGCGCTCGACGAGATGCTCGACAAGATCGCCGACTTCTACGACCAGGAGGTCGAGGCGACCGTCGACGCGCTCACGTCGCTCATCGAGCCGATCCTGATCGTCGTGATGGGTGTCTGCGTCGGAGGCATGATCATCTCGCTGTACCTCCCGATGTTCAACATCATCAAGCTCATCAAGTGAGCCGGCTGGCGACGCGGCGATAACCGGGCCAGCGATGCACGACGATCCGCATCCGTGGCGTGCCACGATCGTGCTCGGGCTGCTCGCGATCGCGGGCGGCATGCTCGGTGCGATGTCGGTCGCGCCCGCGCTCGGCCACAATCACTGGTGGATACCGGGTGACGCGTGGCTCGGGCTCCGGGCCGCGCACTACGTGTCGCAGGGGACGTACCCGCTCATCTACGAGACGGGCACGCGGAAAGACGTCTTCGACGCGGGCCCGTTGTTGCCACTGCTGCTTGCGCCGGTCGCGTGGCTCGGCGATTTCCTGCACCTGCACGAGGGCTACCCGTTCCCCCGTCAGCATCCGAGCATGTGGCCGGTCTTCGGCCCCTACGCGCTCGCGTGCGCGTTCCCGTTGCTGTACGCGGTGCGGGCGCTTGCGACCCAACTCCGCGTGCGCCGGGGCCGCGCCGGGCTGCAGCTCGCGGTGCTGGTACTCGCGTTCGCGCCCATGGCGATCGTCTACGGGCACTACGAGGACGTGCTTGCGCTCGCCCTCGTCCTGCTCGCCTTTCGCGATCTGTTCCGGGAGCGCCCGCTCCGGGGCGCGCTCCTCGTCGCGGTCGCGATCCTGTGCAAGCAGTGGTCGCTGCTCGCGGTGCCGGTCTTCGTGGCGGCATGCCCGCCCGCGGTGCGTCTGCGAGCATTGCTGCGCTGCACCGTCCCGGCCGGGTTGTTCATGTCGGCGTTCCTCGCCCTCGACTACAAGTACGCGAGCGCGGCGCTGCTCCACCCGCCCGCGTTCCCGCTCTTCGGCCACTCTGCGCTGTGGATCTCGCCGGCCACGGAGTACCTCACGAGCGCGCCGACCCGGGCGGGCGCCTTCGTGGTCGCGGGCGCGGTCGCGTGGCTCGTACGGCGGGAGCGCGACCCGGCCGTGATCGTCGCCGCCCTCGGGTGCGTCCTGCTCGCGCGGTTCCTGTTCGAACCCGTCGCGCACGCGTACTACCTCGCGCCCGGCATCACCGCGCTCCTCGTCAGCGCGTGGAGCCGGCGGGGCCCGGTCGTGAAGAATTGCGCGATCGGCGCGATCCTCCTGTGCTCGTTCCCGTTTCACCCGGCCCGCCCCCTTTGGTGGACAGTGGCGTACACGTTGACGGCGTTGCTGCTCCGCGAGCCCGTGTTCACACTCGTGCGGCGGTCGCGCGACCAGGGGTACGAGGAACCGGGCCGGATGTCGGTGCCGGCGGAATGCGCCGCGCGCGACGTACCGGCATTGACGACGGCGACGAACTGACAGGTTCGCGCCGATTCGTTCCGCGGCGCGCCAACGAATGGGCTGGACGAATCCTGTGTTTGCTCACGCGATGCGTTCAAGGACGCCACAGAGGCGGTCGATGAGTCACTTGCGCTGAATCGCGGGACCTCCAACACCCCCGGCGCACGAAAGGGGTCATGCCAAGTGCGTTTCGTTCATTCACTTGCCTCCCGTCGTCGGGACGAGGAGCAGGGGTTCACCCTCATTGAGTTGATGGTGGTCGTGTTGATCATTGCCATTTTGATCGCGATCGCCATTCCGACCTTCCTGGGTGCACGTTCGCGTGCTCAGGACCGTGCCGCGCAGTCCGACCTCCGCAACGGTCTCACCGCCGAGAAGACGGTGTACACCGACGGTCAGATCTACTCGAGCGACACGTCGACCGCGGGCCTGAAGGGCGTCGAGGCTTCCCTGAACTGGGGCGGCGCGATCTCCACCAAGCCGGCCCTCAAGGTGTTCGTCGGTGACTCGTCGGTCGGCACGAGCGACATCGTGTGCCTCGAGGAGAAGTCGAAGTCGGGCACGACGTTCTCGATCGCCGACATCGGCGCGGGTCCGAAGGCCGGTACGTACTTCGGCAAGGATGTCTGCCCCGCGGCGACCGAAGCGGGCGTCGGCGCTCTGGCCGGCAGCTGGTAATCCCAGCGCACATAGTCGCTCAACGACGAGCTACGCGCACATTGCGGGCCCGGGGTTCACACCCCGGGCCCGTGCGCGTCCCGACCCCGGAACACGCGCGCGCCGGGAACAACACCTACACGGTGTCGGATCGGTCACGTGAGGTCGGACAGTTCACGTGAGGTCGGACGGTTCAAGTGAGGACGCCACGAAACCGATATCTGAGAACCATGTTCGTCGAGCACTGAGCAATGAGCGGGACCCGCGTCCGCCGGGGAGCGGGACCGTTCGGGGAAAGGAGCAACAGCACAGCATGCAACGTGAGCATTTCGGTGCTCGCGGGGCCCAGCCCGCAGAAGACGGCTTCACCTTGTTGGAGCTCATGATGGTGGTCTTGATCATTGCCATTCTGATGGCCGTCATGATTCCGATGTTCGTCGGAGCAACCTCTCGGGCCAAGGACCGCGCGATGCAAACGAGTCTGACGACCGCGGCGACGGGGGCGAAGACCCTCTACCTCGCGAACGCCGACTACACGACCGCGACTCCCGCCGCACTGACCACCGAAACCGGTGGTGTGACGTTCATCGCCGGCGCGGTTGCACCGACGGGTCAGAACTCGGTATCGGTGTTCCCGGTCAGCATCTCCCAGCTCGTGCTGTCGGGTCAGTCGAAGTCGGGATCGTGCTTCTACATTCTCGACAACGAGACGGGTGGCACCACCGTGTACGCCAAGCTCCCCGGAGCGGGCGGCTGCGCGGCGAGCGGTGCGCCCCTGCCGAACGACCCCGCCTGGAAGAGCGCTTGGTGACAGCCGCACCCGTGTCCCGCTCGTGCACACGCGGGGGACACGGGACGGTGTCGCCCGCCGTCTAGCCTCGATGATCATGACCGCGCTGGTCGCCGCGATCAGCGGCGTGTACGGACTCGTCATCGGATCCTTCCTGAACGTCGTGATCTGGCGGATCCCGCGCAAGGAGTCGATCGTCCGGCCCCCGTCGCACTGTCCGGGCTGTGACGGCAAGATCGCGAATCGCGACAACGTCCCGGTCGTGTCGTGGCTCCTCCTGCGGGGCCGGTGCCGCAACTGCGGCACGGCGATCTCGGTGCGCTATCCGTTCGTCGAGCTCTTGACCGCGATCCTCTTCGCCGCGGTCGGTGCGCGGTTCGCGCACTCGTGGGCGCTGCCCGCGTACCTGGTGCTCGCCGGCTTCCTGGTCGCGCTCTCGGCCATCGACCTCGAGCACTTCATCCTCCCGAACCGCATCCTGTACCCGGCCGACGCGGCCGCGCTCGTGTTGCTGGGTGTGGCGTCGGCCGCGTCGCACGACTGGGGCGCGTTCGGCCGCGCGGTGCTGGCGGGCGTGGTCGCGTTCTCGGTCTTCTTCGCTATCCATGTCGCGTCGCCGCGGGGCATGGGCTTCGGCGATGTCCGCCTCGCGTTCCTGCTCGGTCTCAGCCTCGGCTGGCTCGGCTGGGGCGAAGTCGCGGGCGGACTGTTCGCGGGCTTCCTCTACGGCGCCGTCGTCGGCGTCGTCCTCATCGCGGTGAAGATCCGCGGGCGCAAGCAGCAGATCCCGTTCGGGCCGTTCCTCGCGGCCGGCGCGATGACCTTCGTGCTGTTCGGGTCACCGCTCGTCGACTTCTACCAACACCTCGGCCGATAGTCACAAATCGTCCCCTCCGCCCAAAGCGGCGCGGGGCGATCGCCGGCCGCAACGTCGACACCGCGAAAGTGCGCGTTTGTGTTACAGCGCGATGGGGTTGTTGTCGATTGTTGTCCTTGAAGTCGGCTCGGATCGCGAGCCGGTGATCGTCCGGCCGGACAGGGGGTGACGAGACCGTGGCAGAACGCCAACACGAATTGCTCACGGTCCGCGAAGTCGCCGACGCGATGCGCGTGTCGACGATGACCGTCTACCGCCTCATCCGCGCCGGCGCGCTGCCTGCCATTCGCGTCGGCAAACACTTTCGCATCCGCGCTCGCGACCTCGACGAGTACCTCGAGGCCCAAACCTTTGGAGGAGGGGACGCATGGCCCGCCGCCTGATCGGCCTCGACATCGGCACCAACGCGGTGACGATCGCCGAGGTCACCGCCGGCACCCCGCCGCGCCTCGACATGTTCGCGCAGGTCGCGCTCCCACGCGACGCGATGCGCGAAGGTGAGGTCGCCGACGAGGCCGCGATCACCGATGCGGTGACGCGTCTGCGGACCGAGGTCGGACTGAAGAAGGTGCCGGTACGCGTCGGCATCGCGAGCCCGCGGGTCGTCGTTCGCCAGGTCGAGATGCCGGTGATGACGCGCGACGAGTTGATGAGCGCGCTGCAGTTCCAGGCGGCCGACCTCATCCCGATCCCGATCGAGGACGCCGTCCTCGACTTCGCCATCCTGGGCACGACGACGCCGAGCTCGGAGTCGGCGACCGAGCCCACGATGCAGGTGCTGCTCGTCGCCGCGTACTCCGCGACCGTCACCCGCCTCGTGTCGGCCATCGAGGCCGGCGGACTCGAGGTCGGCGCGGTCGACCTGATCCCCCTCGCCCTGACCCGCGCGCTGGCGCGGCCGGTCGGCGCGCTGGCGCCCGCCACCGGCGGCGCGGTCGCCGTCGACGACGCGCCCGGCGCCGAGGGCATCGTCTCCTTCGGTGGGGGCGTCACCGCTATCGCCGTGCACGAAGGCGGGATCCCGCAGTTCGTACGCGTGCTCGGTAGCGGCGGCCGCGAGCTCACCGACGCGATCGCGACCGACCTCCAGGTCCCGCCGGAGACGGCGGAGGCGCTTAAGCGTGCGCTCGCGAACCCGCAGCCCGACGAGATGGTCGTCCGGGCGCGCACGTCGGTCGACCGCCCGCTGTCGGTGCTGCTCGACGAGGTGCGCAGCTCGCTCGACTACTACCGCAACCAGCCCGGCTCCGCGCAGCTGCGCCGGGTCGTGGTCACCGGTGGTTCGGCGCAGCTTCCCGGGTTGCCCGAGCGCCTCTCGGCCCTCGTCGGCGTGCCGGTCGAGCCCGCGTACATGCACGACCTCCTGCGCATCGGCGACATCGGCTTCTCTGCCGACGAGCTCCCGCGCCTGGAGCCGTACCTGCCCGCGCCCGTCGGTCTCGCCCTCGGCGGCGCCAACGTCGGCACGATCATCGACCTCCTGCCCAAGCGCCCGAGGTCGGCGTCGAGGTCGCGCGGCCGGCTCGACCAGCGCGTGGTCGCGGCGGCCCTCGTCGGCGTCGTCCTGCTCGCGGGCGGCACCTACAAGGCGCACAGCGACCAGACCGCGGCGACGAAGAAGAGCGTCACCGCGCAGGCGGCTGAGAAGAAGTTGCGTTCGCAGCTGTACTACGAACAGCAGGGCCCCGCGACCTCGGGCAAGGCGGGTGCGACGTCGGCCGCGGTGCTGAAGTCGGAGCTGAAGTCGGTGCTCGGCCAGGACGTCGCGTGGGCCGCCATCGTGTCCGACATCGGGCTGAAGCTCCCGCCGGGCGTGTTCCTCACGTCGTTGACGGGGACACACACGATCGACACGACCCGCGGGGCCGGGAGCACTGCTTCGTCGTCCAGCCCTTCCAACCCTTCCAGCTCCTCCGCGTCCGGAACGGGGACGGTGGCCGCGACTCCCGCGGTCAACCCGAACGACCTCTGCGCGGGGCTGCCGGCGACCACGGGCACCGTGACGGTGAACGGCGTCGCGCCCGACCTGCCGTCGGTCGCCGCGCTGGTGGACGCGCTCCGCGCCGACACCGACCTCTCCGACGTCTGGATGTCGACCGCGCACACGCCGAGCGGTGAAGGGCCTGCCATCGGCTTCACGATCACCGCGACGCTCGGCGCGACCGCCCGCGGGCACCGGTTGGAGACCTTCTTCGAGGGGGCAAAGTGCAAGTGAAGACGAAGAACATGATCGTCGGTGCACTCGTCGTGCTCCTCGTCAGCATGCTCTGGTACCGCGTCGTCTACTCGCCGATGGAGAGCAAGGCGTCGAAGGCGAAGACAGCCGCACACGACGCGGACACGAGCGCGGCGAACCTGCGCCAGGCGCTCGCCGGCACTTCGAGCAACAGCAAGAAGAACAAGGCACAGGACGTCTCGACGCAGAAGATGCTCGCGGGCATCCCGCTCGAGCGGGCGCAGGCGTCGTTCCTCCGCAGCCTCGACGCGCTGCGCGTCAGCTCGGGTGCGCTGTGGCAGTCGGTGACGCCGAGCGCGCCGACGGTGTCGGGCACGGTGACGTCGATGACCGTCGCGATCACGGCCGCGGGGACCGAGGACCAGGTCGCCCGGTACGTCGCAGGCCTGTCGGCCCTGAAGCGGGTCTTCGTCCTCGACAACCTCACGATCACCAAGGGTGGCAGCACCTCGGCCGCGGGCACCGTCACGACCGGGCACGCCGGCGCCGTGTTCTTCGGCGACGTGATGCAGCTGCAGATCTCGGGCCGCATCTTCAGCCAGCCCGCTGCGCCTGCGGCCGCGACGACGGGGACGGGTTCCCCGAGCGGGTCGTCGACCACCCCCACGACCGGCGCGCCGGCTCCGACGGGCGGCGCCGCGGCGCCGAACGGGAACGTGAACGGCTAGGACGCGCCGGTACTGCCGTACAATCCGGTGACCCCGACCGACGAGACGGCGGTGCCGTAAGGGCGCCGCCGCCCCAGGAGGCACCGTGTTGCGGTACCTGACGGCGGGCGAGTCCCACGGACCGGCGTTGGTGGTCACCGTCGAGGGCCTGCCCGCCGGTCTTCCGATCCTGATCGACGACGTGGCCGACGAGCTCGCGCGCCGTCGCCTCGGCTACGGCCGCGGGCCCCGCATGCGCTTCGAGAAGGACGAGGTCGAGTTCCTCGGCGGCGTCCGGCACGGGCGCACGCTCGGCAGCCCCCTCGCGATCCTGATCCGCAACAGCGAATGGGCGACCGGCAAGTGGACCGACGAGATGTCGTCGGCCCCCGGCCGCACGGCGTCGCCGCTCACGCAACCGCGGCCCGGGCACGCCGACCTCGCCGGGATGCAGAAGTACGGGTTCGACGACGCCCGCGACGTGCTCGAGCGCGCAGTCGGCGCGCGAGACCGCGGCGCGCGTCGCGGCCGGTGCGGTCGCCAAGGCGTTGTTGACCGAGCTGCAGATCTCGGTGCTCAGCCACGTGGTGCAGATCGGCGCGGCGACCGCGGCGAACGCGCACCGCCCGACGCCCGACGACCTCGGGCAGGTCGACTCGTCCGAGGTCCGCTGCTTCGATCCCGACTCCGAGGCCGACATGATCCGCGAGATCAAGGAGGCGGCCAAGGCCGGCGACTCCCTCGGCGGCGTCGTGGAGGTGCTCGGCTACGGGATCCCACCGGGGCTCGGGTCGCACGTGCACTGGGACCGTCGCATCGACGGTTTGCTCGCGCAGGCCCTCATGAGCATCCAGGCGATGAAGGCGGTCGAGATCGGCGAGGGTTTCACCGTCGCCGGTGTGCGCGGCAGCGAGGCGCACGACGCGATCAGCTGGGACGCCGATGCCGAGGTGTACCGGCGCGAGACCGCGCACGCGGGCGGCATCGAGGGCGGCATGACCACCGGCGACCTCCTTGTCGCGCGCGCGGCGATGAAGCCGCTCGCGACGTTGAACCGGCCCGTCCTGAAGACGGTCGACGTCGAGACGAAGGAAGCAACGGTGTCCTTCAAGGAACGCACCGACGTCACCGCGGTCCCGGCCGCGGGAGTGGTCGCGGAGACGATGGTCGCGCTCGTGCTCGCGTCGGAGGCGTTGCGGAAGTTCGGTGGCGACTCGGTCGCGGAGTTCGTGCGCAACCACGACGCGTACCGCGCCTCCCTCACGTGACATCCAGGCACAGATCCAGAGGCCCGGTCGCGGCAGCCCGTTCCTACGGGGCTCGAGGGCCGCAGGTCGTAGCTGCATGAGCATGGGCAAGCACTTGGTCCTCATCGGGCTCATGGGCGCGGGCAAGACGACCGTGGGTCGGGAGTGCGCGCGGCGGCTGGGCCGTCCGTTCGTCGACACCGACGATCTCGTCACCGGGGCCGCGCAGATGCCGGTCGAGCGCATCTTCGAGAACGGCGGCGAGCCGGAGTTCCGCCGCCTCGAACGCGAGGCGGTCGCCGACGTGTGCGCGTCGCCGGAACCGCTCGTCGTCGCGTGCGGGGGCGGCAGCGTGCTCGATCCCGAGAATCGCCGCGCCCTGCGGGCCGCCGGTCTCGTGGTGTGGCTCCGTGCGCCGGCGCCGACCCTCGTCGCGCGCGTGGGCGACGGTGCGAGCCGGCCGCTGTTGCGCGACGATCCCGCCGCGGCGCTGGCCCGCCTGGAGCGCCTGCGAGAACCCTCATACGAAGCCGCGGCGCACGCGCAGGTCGATACCGCCGACCTCGACGTCGGCGCCGTCGCCGCCGCAGTGCTGTCGGTGTTCGAAGGAGCTTCCGCATGACGGCACGCGTCCGCGTCGATCTCGCGGCGCGCGGGTACGACGTCGTGGTCGGCGACGGCGCCGTCGGCGAGCTGGGCGCACTGCTGGAACACCGGCGCCGGGTCGCGATCGTCACGCAGGCGAACATCCCGGCGGCCCTCGTCGACGACGCCCGCGCCGCGCTCGACCACGCCGGGGTCACGTCCGAGACGTTCCTCATGGGCGAGGGCGAGGACCACAAGAACCTCGCCACCATCGACGACCTCTGCCGCCGCTTCGCGCGGTGGGGCCTCCTGCGCAACGACGCCGTCGTCGCGCTGGGCGGGGGAGTGGTCGGCGACACCGCGGGGTTCGCGGCCGCGGCGTACTACCGCGGCGTCGATGTGGTGCAGGTGCCCACCACCCTGCTCGCCATGGTCGACTCCGCGATCGGCGGCAAGACGGGCGTGAACCTCCCGGAGGGCAAGAACCTCGTCGGTGCGTTCCACCAGCCGCTCGCGGTGCTCGCCGACCCGCGTGCGCTCGCGACGCTCTCCGACCGCGAGTACCGGTGCGGCCTCGGCGAGATCGCGAAGTACGCCTTGCTGGGCGACGACTTCGTGTCGGAGCAGACCGCGGCCCTGACCGCACACGATCCGGCGGTGCTCGCCGGCGTCATCGCCCGCAGTGCGCAGATCAAAGCCGGCTACGTGAGCAAGGACGAGCTCGAGACGACGGGGATGCGCGCCGTGCTCAACTACGGCCACACGCTCGCGCACGCCTTGGAGACCGCGTCGGGGCACGCGCTGTTGCACGGCGAGGCGGTGGCGATCGGGCTCGTGTTCGCGGCCCACCTCGCGGGCACGTTGGAACGGATCGATCCGGTCCGCGTCGCGTTCCACGAGCAACTTGTCGCCGGGCTGGGGCTGCCCACCCATGCGCCGCCCGGGATGCGCGCCGACGAGCTCGTGCCGATCATGGCGCGCGACAAGAAGTCGGGTGGTGGACTCACGTTCGTGCTCGCGGGACCGAGGGGCATCGAACGGGTCGACAACCCCGATCCGGCCGCGGTGCGCAAGGCGCTCGCGTCGGTCGGCGTCGAGGGAGAAGGGTAGAGGAGGAGCCAATGGCCACGATCCTGTTGCTGTCGGGCCCGAACCTGAACCTGCTGGGCGAGCGCGATCCCGCGCAGTACGGCACGACCACGCTGGCGGAGCTGGTCGCGCTCGCGACCGAGACCGCGGCGAAGCACGGGCACGAGATCGAGCACCTGCAGTCGAACCACGAAGGCGTCCTGGTCGACGCGATCCACGGCGCGCGCAATCGCTGCGCCGCGCTCGTGTTCAACCCCGGCGCGTTCTCGCACTACGCGTACACGCTGACCGACGCGCTCGCCACCTTCGACGGGGTGAAGGTCGAAGTGCACCTGTCGAACCCGTACGCACGGGAAGAGTGGCGGCGGCATTCGGTGATCGCGCCCGTCGTCGACGGATCGATCACCGGATTCCGTGCGGCGGGTTACCGTCTCGCGGTCGACGCGGCCGCCACATTGCTGGAAGTCCGGTTGCTGGAAGTTCGCCGCTTGGAGGATCGAGCATGACTTCGACCATCTCGACCGCACCCCTCGCACCGCTCGACGTGCGCTCGCGCCTCGGTCGCCTGCAGGCCCGGCTCGGCGACGCCGGGATCGACGCGCTGCTCGTGTCGAAGCTGGCGAACGTCCGCTACCTCACCGGGTTCACCGGCTCGGCCGGGATCCTGCTCGTCACCGCCGGCGGCGCCCGCTTCGTCACCGACGGCCGCTACACGCAGCGCGCGCAGGAGGAGCTCGACGCCGCGGGCGCGCAGGCCGAGATCGAGATCGGTGCCACGGCCGCGGGCCGAGCGCGACATCCTCGTCGGTGCGGTCGACGCGGGCTCGCGGCTCGGGCTCGAGGAGCACAGCATCACCTGGTCGCAGCAGATCGACTACGCCGAGGCCTTCGACGGCGTCCAGCTCGTGCCGGCGGGGCTGCTCGTCGAGGGCCTGCGCCGGGTCAAGGACGCGGGCGAGATCGACCGCATCCGGCACGCGTGCGCGATCGCCGACGACGCGTTCCAGGCGTTGTTGCCGATGCTCGCCGAACGACGGACCGAACGCGACTTCGCGATCGCGCTCGAGTTCGCCATGCGCGAGCGCGGTGCGAGCGGCAACAGCTTCGACCCGATCATCGCGTCCGGTCCGAACGGGTCCAAGCCGCATCACGTGCCGGGCGACCGCGTGATCGAACGCAACGAGCTCGTCGTCTGCGACTTCGGTTGCATCGTCGAGGGCTACTGCTCCGACATGACGCGCACGGTCTCCGTCGGCGATCCCGGCCCCGATGCCCGGCATCTCTACGACGTCGTCTTCGAGAGTCAGGCCGCCGGACGGGCCGCGGTGTCGGTCGACGTCGCGTGCTCCGAGGTCGACCGGGCGTCGCGCGACGTCATCGCGGACGCGGGCTGGGCCGAGGCGTTCTCCCATTCGACGGGTCACGGCGTCGGTCTCGAGATCCACGAGGCCCCGAGGGTCGCGACCACGGGCGGTGATACCTTGCTCCTGAACGACGTCGTCACCGTCGAGCCCGGCGTCTACCTCCCCGGCGTCGGCGGTGTGCGTATCGAGGACACGCTGGTCGTCGGCGCGACCGGTGCCGAAACCCTCACCCTGACCCTGACCCCCAAGGATCTCGTGCTGTGAGCATCTCCACCAACGACCTGAAGAACGGCATGGCCCTCAACCTTCCCGAAGGTCTGGTGACGGTCGTCGAGTTCCAGCACGTGAAGCCGGGCAAGGGTGGCGCCTTCGTGCGCACCAAGCTGAAGAACGTCCGCAACGGGGCCGTGCTCGACCGCACCTTCCGGGCCGACGAGAAGGTCAAGACCGCGACCATCGACAAGCGCGAGATGCAGTTCCTCTACCGGGAGGGCACCGACTACGTCTTCATGGACAACGAGACGTACGACCAGCTGCAGGTCTCGGCGGAGAGCGTCGGGAACGCGGCGAACTATCTCAAGGAGGGCGACACCGCGGTGCTCCCCACCTACGAGGACGAGGTCATCGGGGTCGACCTCCCGGCGTCGGTCGAGCTGACCGTCACCGAGACCGAGCCGGGGATGCAGGGCGACCGCGTCTCCGGTGCGCGCAAGGCGGCGACCCTCGAGACGGGCTTCGTCGTGCAGGTGCCGCTGTTCGTGAACGTTGGCGACCTCGTGAAGGTCGACACGCGCTCCGGCGAATACCTTTCGCGTACCTAGCGAGCAGAGGGGAGACTCCGGTGGCGACGCGCCGCGCTGCGCGGGAACGGGCACTGGGTCTCGCGTACGAGAGTGAGCTGCGCGGCGTGAGCGCGACCGCGCTCATCGCCGAGCAACCCGTCGAGCCCGACGAGTACGCGTGCCGCATCGTGCTCGGCGCCGACGAGCATCGCGACGAGATCGACGCGCTCATCCGCAAGTTCTCCGAGCACTGGTCCCTCGAACGGATGCCCGTCGTCGACCGCGCGCTGCTGCGGCTCGGGACGTTCGAGCTGGCGTGGGTCGACGAGACGCCGACCGGTGCAATCATCACCGAGGCCGTGGAGCTCGCCAAGCAGTACTCCACCAAGGACTCGGGCCGGTTCGTCAACGGGCTGCTCGCCCGGATCGCCGAGGACGTCCGCCCCGGGGGCGTCGATCCGGACGAGTGATGAGCGCGCCCGATATCCAAGAGATCGTGATCCCGGACACGGTCGAGGAGCTGCTGGGCCGCGAGGACGCGCGGCCCGACGTCCCCTGGGTGGTCCTCGTCTGGAACGATCCGGTCAACACCTTCGCGTACGTCATCTTCGTGTTCCAGAAGTTGTTCGGCTACTCCGCGCCAAAGCGAGCCGGTTGACGAACCAGGTGCACTTCGAAGGCAAGGCGGTGGTCGCGACCGGCACCCGCGAGAAGTGCGAGGCCGACGTCGCCCGTCTCCACGCCTTCGGCCTGTGGGCCACGATGCAGAAGGACGACTGAGTGCCGCGCACGTTCGAGCGGGGGCCGAGCGGCACGGTCGTCGTCACGCTCTACCCGCAGGAGGCGGCACAGCTCGCGGTCACGGCGCGCGACGTGATGGCGATCGTCGCGGAGCCGCCCGACGGCGACGTGCGCGATCGCCTGTACCCGCGCGCCTATCTCGACCCGACCGAGGAAGCGGCCCAGGCCGAATACGACGCGCTCGTCCACGACGACCTCGTCCGGGCGCGCGGCGCGGCGTTGGCCGTGGTCCGGGCCGGCCTCGACGAAGCGGTGGGGAACGACGACGGCCTCGTCGAGATCGTGCTCGATCCCGGCGGCGAGATGCAGTGGCTCACCGCGGTCAACGACGCCCGCCTCGTGATCGGCACCGTGCTCGGCGTCACCGACGACGCCGACACCGAGTACGCACCCGACGACCCGCGCTTCGAGTACGGCGTCGTCTACTCCTGGCTCACGCAGCTGCATTTCGAGCTGGTCACGCTGCTCCTCGAAGAGATCGGCGAGGCCGGTACCGACGACCCCGGCGAGACGAACGACGACGTGAACGGTGACGCGAACGGGGACACACCGGGAGAATCCGGCGCCTGACGCGCCGCCCGGGAACGGAGGGGCGCGCGGTCCGGGCGATGCTGTCAGCCGCCGCCCGCCGCCGTCGGGGAGGGCCCTCTGCGTCGCCTACCCTAAGCGTCGATATGCAGTTGCCGACATCGGCTCTCGAGGGGCCGCGCGACCCCCGCACGGTGGCGGTCGACGTCTTCCACGCCGTGTCGCGATCGATGCGCGGCGCCGACGACGTGGTCGGGCTCGCCGTCGTCGCGCTGCTCGCGGGCGGGCACCTGTTGGTCGAGGGCGTGCCCGGGACGGGCAAGACCCTCCTCGCGAAATCGCTGGCGAACGCGATCGGCGGGCGCTTCGGGCGCGTGCAGTGCACCCCCGACCTGCTGCCGGCCGACGTCACGGGCACCTCGGTGTACAGCCCGGCCACGGGCGCGTGGGAGTTCCGCGCCGGCCCGGTGTTCGCGAACGTGCTGCTCGTCGACGAGGTCAACCGCGCGTCGCCGCGCACGCAGGCCGCGCTGCTCGAGCCGATGGAAGAGCACCAGGTCACGATCGACGGCGAGACCCACCCGCTCCCGGTCCCGTTCTTCCTCGTCGCCACCGAGAACCCGTTCGGGCACGCGGGCACGTTCCCACTGCCCGACAGCCAGCTCGACCGGTTCGCGATGGTGTGCACGATCGGGCGCCCGGGCCGCGATGCCGAACGCGAGATCCTGAGCGGCGACGGGGGTGTCGAGGCGCTCGACGGCATCGCCCCGGTCACGACGCCGGCCGAGCTCGCGGCCGCGATGGTCGCGGTACGCCACGTGCATTGTGCGCACTCGGTCCTCGACTACGTGCTCGATGTCGCCGACGGGACGCGCAACCACCCCGGGGTCGCGCTCGGCGCGTCACCGCGTGCGAGCCTCAGCCTGCTGCGCGCCGCGCAGGCGCACGCGACCGTGATGGGCCGCGACTTCGTCTCTCCCGACGACGTGAAGGCCGTGGCGCCGGCGTCGCTCGCGCATCGCATCGTGCTCGCCTCGGGCGTCGACGTCGCCGCGGGCGGACGCGTGGTCAGCGAGATCGTCGAACGCGTCGCCGCCCCGCACGGTTGATTCGGCCTGTGCCCGAGAGTCCGTGCCGGTGAACGCGCCCGACGGCGCGGCGGCGCGGGGCCGCGGACCGGGTGTCGCGTTGCGCGGCGGCGTCAGGCGCGCACCAGGGGCCGGGCGATCTCACGCTCACGTCGATCGTCCTGTTCACCCTCGGCGCCTACGGCGTGGCCGCCGGCGCGGCGACGGGACAAGAAGCGGTCGTCGCGGTCGGGATCTTCGCGTTCACCTTGTTCACGATCGGGATCGTGTGGCCGATCTGGTCGGTCTCGCGGCTGCACGTGACCCTCACCGCGCCGACCGATGCGACAGTCGGCGATCAGCTCGAGCTGCAGCATCTCGATCTCCGGGCGCGCGGCCCGGCTCGACGTGCGCGCCCTCGACCCTCCCGGCACATGGTGGCGTAGCGCCGCGCCGGCCGACGGCCGGCTCCCGCACACTGCGACCCGCCGCGGGGTGTTCCGCTCGGTGCGCGTCCAGCTGCGGGCGTCGGCGCCGCTCGGGGTCTTCGTCCGGACCCGCAGCATCCGCGTCGCGCTGCCCGCGCCGATCCTCGTCGCGCCCGCGTCCCGGCGTCGCCGCCGCGACCCTGCGGTCGATCCCCGACGAGCGGGTCTCCGGCGGTTCGCCGTTGCTCGCGCGGGGGACCGGCGACACCGTCCGCGCGGTGCGCCCCTACGCGCCGGGCGACCCGGCCCGGCTCGTCCACTGGCCGTCGAGCGCCCGGCGCGGCGAGATCGTCGTGCGCGAGCACGAGCCGCCGCCCGCGCTCGGCATCGCGCTCGTCGTCGACCTCCGCGGGCCCGCGCCCGAAGCGGCTGCGAGCCTGGCCGCGGGGATCGGCACCGCGACGCTGGCGGCGGGCGGGATCGTCTGGTGCGGGACGTTCGAGGACGGCGAACCCGTCGGCGGGCTCGTCGGCGACGCGCGGGCCCTCGGTCGCCGCCTCGCGCGCGCCGCCGCGGGGCCGCCGCCCGATCCGCCCGAGCACTGGCCGGCCGAGATGGTGTGCGCGTGAGGTGCCAGGCGCAGATCGGAGGCCCGGACACTCATGTGCTCCGAGCCGCGGTAAAGGGCCGGAGATCGAAGCCGCATGAGTAGCGCGAGCGCGCGCGCGCCGGCCGACCACGGGGTCGCGCCGGCGTACCGGATCGTCGCCGTCCCCGCCGCGATCGCGTTGGGATCGGTCGGCGGGATCGCGGCCGAGCGTGCGCACTACCCCTGGATCCTGGGCGTGCTCGCGGGCGCAGTCGCGGCGGTGCTCGGCGTGCTGGCGCTGCCGTCGGTGCCCACCCGGCGCGCCACGGTGGTGCTGCTCGGTCTCGGCGGGCTCGCGGCGCTGCGCCACGCATCGTTCGCGGGCTCCGATCGGAGCTGGCTGCTCGTGGTCTGGGCGGCGGCGACGATGATCACCCTCGTCCTCGTCGACCGCGCCGACGCGGAGACCGTTCCCGAGCTCGCGGGTGGAACGCCGCTCGCGCGCCGGCTGCCGGAGGCGGCGCGCATCGGCGCGGTGATCACGGTCGTCGTCGCGGTGGCCGCGGTCGCGTTCGTTCCGACGGTGACCGCCCGGCTCGGGCGGCACGTGTGGCCCGGGCTGCAGCCGGGCGAGCTCGAGCGCGACGGCGCGCCGTCGTCGCTCCAGTCGAGCCGTCGCCTCGATCTGACCTCGCGGCCCGCGGTTGTCGAACGCCGTCGTGTTCACCGTCGACGCCGCCCACGCCGACTTCTGGCGGGGCGAGACCTTCGACGACTACAGCGGCTCGAGCTGGGCGAACACCCAGGCCGGCGACGCGCGCAACTTCTTGTCGCACGACGACGGCACGAAGGTGCCGGTCCCCGCCGCGCAGTACGACATCGGCGCGCAGACGGGGCCCGAGTTCCGCCAGATCTTCCACGTGCAGGCCGCCTTCTCCGAGGTCGTGTTCGCGGCGCCGAGCCCGAGGCTCGTCGAGACCGACAAGCTCCTGAGCGAACGGCCCGACGGCACGATCCGGGTGGCGCCGGAATCGGGCCCGGGATTCGGCAAGGGCGCGGTCTACACGGTGTACAGCCGGAGCCTGCCCGTGACCGAGGCGTCCCTGCGGGCGGCGGATTCCGGGCGCGTGCCGGGCGAGATCGCGCAGCAGTACGCGCAGGCGCCCGCGACGTCGTCGCACGCGTCGTCGCGCTCGCCCGCGCGATCACCGCGGGCTCGACGACCACCTTCGACAAGATCCGCGCGATCGAGATTGTGGATGGGCGCGAACACGAAGTACTCGCTGACCGCGCCGCTTTCCACGCGGCGGCGACGTCGTCGACGACTTCTTGTTCCAGAGTCGGCTCGGCTGGTGCGAGCAGATCGCGAGCAGTCTCGTCGTCCTGGCCCGCAGTGTCGGGATCCCGGCCCGGCTCGTCACCGGCTTCGCGCCCGGCGCGCGCGACGCGCTCACCGGTCGGTTCGTCGTCCGGGAGAAGGACGCGCACGCGTGGGCGGAGATCTACTTCCCGGGCATCGGCTGGCAGGGATTCGATCCCACGGCCTCGGTCCCGCTCTCGGGTGACGCGTCGTCGGGCGGGTCGTGGTTGTCGTCGGCGCGCAACCACGCGGTGCCGCTCGCGATCCTCGCGGTATTGCTCGTCCTGATGGCGGCCGCGACGCCCCAGATCGTGGAAGCGGTGCGTCGCCGCCGCGCCCGTCGCGCGTCGTGGAACATCGACGCGCTGCACCGGCTCGAGCGCGCCGGGCGCAAGGCCGGGCGCGCCCGCGCCCCGGCCGAGACGCCGCGGCAGTACGCGCTCGCCCTGGCGGAGCGGCTCGGCGACGAGCGCCTCGCCACGGTCGGCGACACGCTCGACCGCGATCTCTACTCGGCGCACGGGGCATCCGTCGCGGAGCGGGCCGACGCCGACGCGGTGCTAATCTCCCTCCGACCGTGAAGGGGATCCTGTGAGGTCCCTACGGAGGAGTGGACGATGTCGCCTCAACAGGCCGACGAACGCGACGAACGCGAGCGCGCGCGCGGCGGGTCTGTTGGCGGCGTGGTCGGCGATGGCGTCGATCGGGTGTCCACCCCCGCGGCGGTCCTGCGCACGCACGTCTTCGACGCCGCCGACCTGCGGCGGGCGCTGACCCGCATCGCGCACGAGATCGTCGAACGCAACCACGGCGCCGACGACGTCGTCCTGGTCGGGCTCTACACGCGCGGCGTCGCCCTCGCGCGCCGCATCGCCACCGCGATCGCGACCTTCGAGGCCGGTCGAGCCGGCGGTCGGGCTCGCTCGACGTCGCGTTCTACCGCGACGACATCGGACTCCGCCCGGTCGCGCCGATCGGCCCGACCGAGGTCCCCGACATCGCGGGCAAGGTCGTCGTCCTCGTCGACGACGTGCTGTTCACCGGGCGCACGGCCCGCGCCGCCCTCGACGCGTTGCACGAGCTCGGGCGGCCCGCGTGCGGTGCAGCTGGCGGTGCTCGTCGACCGGGGCCACCGCGAGCTCCCGCTGCGGGCCGACTACGTCGGCAAGAACCTGCCGACCCGAGCGACCGAGGACGTGCGCGTGCGCCTGGCCGAGGTCGACGGCGACGACGGGGTCGATCTCTGGGGTGTCCGCGGACGAGAGGACGAACGCCGGTGAAGCATCTCCTCGGTATCGACGATCTGGGCGGCCAGCGCGGGCATCGAGTCGATGCTCGACCTGACTGATTTCTTCCTCGAGGTCACGCAGCGCGACATCCCGAAGGTGCCGGCGTTGCGGGGCAGGACCGTCGTCTCGCTGTTCTACGAGGACTCGACGCGGACCCGCTTGTCGTTCGAGACCGCGGCCAAGCGCCTCTCCGCCGACACGATGACCTTCTCCGTGTCGACGTCGTCGGTGAAGAAGGGCGAGAGCCTGCTCGACACCGTGCAGACGATCGACGCGATGGGTGTCGACGCGATCGTCGTCCGCCACGGAGCCGCGGGTGCACCGCACCGCGTCGCGCAGTGGACCTCGGCGCGGGTCGTGAACGCGGGCGACGGCTGTCACGAACACCCACCCAGGCCCTGCTCGACGCGTTCACGCTCCGCCGGCACCGCGGACCGTCGCTCGACGGGTGTCGCATCGCGATCGTCGGCGACATCCGCCACTCGCGGGTCGCCCGCAGCGACGTCGCCGCGTTCCACGCGCTCGGCTGCGAGCTCACGCTCGTCGGACCGCCGACGCTCATGCCCGAACGCCTCGACGGATGGCCGGTCGCGGTGACGAGCGACCTCGACCACGTCCTGCCCGACGTCGACGTCGTGTACCTCCTGCGCATCCAGCGCGAGCGCATCGGCCAGGCGCTGTTCCCGTCGCTGCGCGAGTACTCGGCCCGCTGGGGCCTCAGCGTCGAACGGGCCGCGCGCTGCAAGCCCGACACGCTCGTCATGCATCCCGGCCCGATGAACCGCGGCATCGAGATCGCGGGCGAGGTGGCCGACTCGCCGCGTTCCCTGGTGACCGAACAGGTCGCCAACGGCGTCGCGGTCCGGATGGCCGTGCTGTGGTCGCTCCTCGGCTCGGGAGGGCCAATTGTCTGAAAGTTCGTTGTCTGAAAGTTCGGTGTCTGAGAGTTCGTTGTCTCGGGGTGAAGTCTTTGTTCACGGTGGAGCCTTGATCGACGCGACAGGGGATCACGGTCTCGTCGACGTTCGGGTCGTCGACGGGTTGATCGCGGAGGTCGGGCCGGGCCTCGCCCCCTCGGCGGGTGCGACCGTCCTCGACGCCGAAGGGTGCGTCGTCGCGCCGGGGCTCGTCGACATCCAGGTGCACTTCCGCGAACCGGGACGGGAGGACGCGGAGACGATCGAGATCGGGCTCGCGTGCCGCCGCGCTCGGCGGTTGCACCGCGGTCGTGTGCATGCCGAACACCGAGCCGCCGATCGACGACGCCGCGGTCGTGCAGTCGATCGCCGACCGCGCCCGCGATGTCGGCCTCTGCGACGGTCCGGCCCGCGGGTTGCATCACGAAGGGCCGACGCGGCGAGGAGCTCGCGCCGCTCGGCGAGCTCTACGACCTCGGTGTGCGGGTGTTCACCGACGACGGCGACTGCGTCGCCGACGCGCTCGTGATGCGGCACGCGTTCGAGTACGCCGGCCGCGTTGCCGGGCGCGGTGCTCGCGCAGCACGCCGAAGACCCGGCGCTCGTGCGCGGCGGTCACATGCACGAAGGGCGCGTGGTCGGCGCGGCTCGGCATCCCGGGCCGGCCCGCGGAAGCGGAGTCGACGATCGTCGCCCGCGACCTGCAGCTCGCGCGGCGCACGGGCGGCCGCTACCACGTGCTGCACATGTCGTGCGCGGCGTCGGCCGCGCTCGTGCGGGCCGCGAAGGCCGACGGCGTGCGCGTCACGGCCGAGTGCACACCGCAGCACCTCGTGCTCACCGACGAGTCGTGCTCCCACTTCGACCCGGTGTTCAAGATGAACCCGCCGCTGCGCGAGCAGTCGGACGTCGACGCGCTCCGCGCCGCGCTGCTCGACGGCACGATCGACGCGATCGCCACCGACCACGCGCCCCACACGGCCGAGAGCAAGGACGTCCCGTTCGAGGACGCGCCGTCCGGGCATGCTCGGGGTCGAGACCGCGCTCGCGGTCGTGCTCACGACGCTCGTCGAGCCCGGCGATCCTCACGCTCGCCCAGGCGCTCGGCGCGCTGTCGTGGCAGCCCGCCGCGTGTCGTCGGGCTCGACGCCGACGGCCACGGCGGGCCGATCGTCGCCGGGTGCCGCCGCGAACCTGTGCGTGATCGACCCCGCGCACAGCTGGTCGGTCGACGGCTCGCGGCTCGCGAGCAAGTCGCGCAACTCGCCGTGGGACGGCTGGAAGCTCACCGGCAAGGTTCGTCACACCGTCTACCGCGGCTTCCCGACCGTCCGCGACCACGAGGCAACGAGATGAGAAGTTCCCCGACGTTCCCCGAACCGCTCCACGACGGGACGGCGTCATGACGGCGGCCCCTGCCGACGCACTGCTGGTGCTCGCCGACGGCGAGACGTTCGAGGGCGTCGCCGTCGGCCATCGCCCGGGCGACGGGGTGGCGACGGGCGAGGTCGTGTTCAACACGTCGCTCGCGGGCTACCAGGAGATCCTCACCGACCCGTCGTACGCGGGCCAGATCATCACATTCACCTACCCGCACATCGGCAACTACGGGGTGAACGAGCGCGACGACGAGGCGCGGCGTCCCGCGATGCCGCGGTGTGATCGTGCGCGACCTCGCACGCCGGCCGTCGAACTGGCGCGCCACCGACGACCTCGACGGGTTCCTCGCCCGCAACCGGATCTCCGGGGATCGCCGGGTATCGACACCCGCCGGCTCACGCGCCACATCCGCGCGCGCGGGCGCGATCCCGGGTGCGTTCGGGGTCGCCGACCGCGACACGCTGCTCGCGGCCGCGCAGGCCGACGGCGGCACCGACGGCTGCGACCTCGCGTCGGTCGTCACGCACGCCGGAGCCGTACACGGTCGGTCCCGACGACGCCACGCTCTTCGTGGTCGCGTACGACTTCGGGATCAAGCGGTCGATCCTCGACCAGCTCGTCGTCGCCGGCTGCCAGGTCGAGGTCGTGCCCGCGGGCACGAGCGGCGCCGACGTGCTCGCCCGCGCGCCCGACGGCGTGTTCTTGTCGAACGGCCCCGGCGATCCGGCCGCGGTCGCCACGGCGCGCGACAGCGTGCGCGGCCTGCTCGGCAACGTCCCGGTGTTCGGCATCTGCCTCGGTCACCAGGTGATGGGACTCGCGCTCGGTGCTGCGACGTTCAAGCTCCGGTTCGGCCACCACGGCGGCAACCATCCTGTCCGCCATCTGCCGACGGGCCGGGTCGAGATCACGAGCCAGAACCACAACTACGCCGTCGACGCGACCACGCTGCCCGACGGCAGCGAGGTGACTCACGTGAACCTCAACGACGGCGACGTCGAAGGGGTGCGCAGCGAGGAGCTGCCGCGCGTTCAGCGTGCAGTACCACCCCGAGGCGGGTCCCGGACCGCACGACGCGCGCTACCTGTTCGAGGAGTTCATCCAACTGATGAAGGCGAGCTGACGGATGCCCGCGTAGGGACGATCTCGAGACGATCCTGCTCATCGGGAGCGGGCCGATCGTCATCGGCCAGGCCTGCGAGTTCGACTACTCGGGCACGCAGGCGTGCCGGGTGTTGCGCGAAGAGGGCTACCGCGTCGTGCTGGTGAACTCGAACCCGGCGACGATCATGACCGACCCGGAGTTCGCCGGACGCCACGTACATCGAGCCGCTCGACGTGCCCACGCTCACGCGCATCATCGAGAAGGAACGGCCCGACGCGCTGCTGCCCACACTCGGCGGCCAGACCGGGCTCAACCTTGCGATCGCGCTGCACGAGGCGGGCGTGCTCGAGACGTACGGCGTCGAGATGATCGGCGCCAACGTCGAGGCCATCCGGACCGCCGAGGACCGCCAGCGGTTCAAGCTCGCGATGATGGAGATCGGGCTCCACGTCCCGCCGTCGGGCATCGCCTACGACATCGACGACGCGCTCCGCGTCGGCGGCGAGATCGGCTACCCGGTGATCGTCCGGCCTGCGTACATCCTCGGCGGCGGCGGCACCGGAATCGCGCACAACCACGAGGAGATGCAGCGTGTCGCGGAACGCGGCCTGGCCGCGAGCCCGATCTCGGAGATCCTGATCGAGCGCAGCATCGTGGGCTGGAAGGAGTACGAGCTCGAGGTGATGCGTGACCACGCCGACAACGTCGTGGTCATCTGCTCCATCGAGAACCTCGACCCGATGGGCGTGCACACCGGCGAGTCGATCACCGTCGCGCCCGTGCAGACCCTCACCGACGTCGAGTACCAGCTCATGCGCGACGCCGCGTTCGCGTGCATCCGGCGCATCGGCGTCGAGACCGGCGGCTCGAACGTGCAGTTCGCGGTGCATCCGCAGACGGGCGAGATGGTCGTCATCGAGATGAACCCGCGCGTGTCGCGCAGCTCCGCGCTCGCGAGCAAGGCCACCGGCTTCCCGATCGCCAAGATCGCGGCCAAGCTCGCGGTCGGCTACCGGCTCGACGAGGTGCAGAACGACATCACGCGCGAGACGCCCGCCAGCTTCGAGCCCACGATCGACTACGTCGTCACGAAGTTCCCGCGCTGGGCGTTCGAGAAGCTGCCGGGGTCGAACCCGGTGCTCGGCACGCAGATGCAGTCGGTCGGCGAGGTGATGGCCATCGGCCGCACGTTCTGCGAGTCGCTGCAGAAGGCCGTGCGCTCGCTCGAGACCGGGCGGCTCGGCCTCAACTGCGACCCGACCGAGCGCGAGCTCGACTCCTTCGCCGACGACGAGCTGGTGCTCGCCGCCGCGATCCCGACCCCCGATCGCATCTTCCAGGTCGAGGCCGCGCTGCGGCGGTTCGTCTCGATCGAGCGGGTGCACGAGGTCACCGGCATCGACCCCTGGTTCCTCGACCAGATCCTCCAGATCGTCGAGGAACGCGACCGACCTCGCCGGGCTCGGGCTCGCGGAGGTCAGCCGGGCCGACTGGCGCAGAGCCAAGCGCCTCGGCTTCTCCGACGGTCAGCTCGCGTACCTCTGGGGCACGACCGAGGCCGAGGTGCGCGCGCGCAACGGAACGCGGCCGGCGTGCGCGTCACCTACAAGACCGTCGACACGTGCGCGGCGGAGTTCGCCGCGTTCACGCCGTACCACTACAGCACCTACGAGGACGAGGACGAGATCGCGCCGCTCGACAAGCCCGCGGTCGTGATCCTCGGCAGCGGCCCGAACCGCATCGGTCAGGGCGTCGAGTTCGACTACTGCTGCGTCCACGCCGCGTTCGCGTTGCGCGACGCCGGGTTCGAGACCGTGATGGTCAACTGCAATCCCGAGACCGTCTCGACCGACTACGACACCAGCGACCGCCTCTTCTTCGAGCCGCTCACGAACGAGGACGTGTTGAACGTGTGCGAGCGCCTGCAGGAGGCGGGCGAGGTGCGCGGCGTGATCGTCAGCCTCGGCGGCCAGACCCCGCTGAAGCTCGCGCACCAGCTCGAAAGGAGCGGGGTGCCGGTGCTGGGCACGTCGCCCGCATCGATCGACGCGGCCGAAGACCGCGAGCTGTTCAACGCGCTGTGCGCGCGGCTCGGGATCCCGCAGCCCGAGGGCGCGATGGCCACCAGCGCCGACGAGGCGGTCGCGATCGCCAACTCGATCGGCTACCCGGTGCTCGTGCGCCCGTCGTACGTGCTCGGCGGGCCGGGCGATGCAGATCGTCTACGACGACGCCGACACGCGCCGGGCGATGGCCGAGCTCGCACTCACCGGCTCGCTCGGGCGAGAGGGGGGCCTGTCGGCGGAGCGCCCCGCGTTGATCGACCGCTTCCTCGAGGACGCGACCGAGGTCGACGTCGACGCGCTGCGCGACCGCACCGGCGCCGTCGTCATCGGCGGGGTGATGGAGCACACCGAGGAAGCGGGCGTGCACTCCGGCGACTCCTCGTGCGCGATCCCACCGCCGACGCTCCCGGCCGACGTCGTGCGCACGATCGAGGACTACACGCGGGCCCTGGCCCAGGAGCTCGACGTCGTCGGGCTGCTGAACGTGCAGTACGCGGTGCGCGGACCGGCCGCGTCTTCGTCATCGAGGCGAACCCGCGGGCGAGCCGCACCGTGCCGTTCGTGAGCAAGGCCACGGGGGTTCCGCTCGCCAAGATCGCGGCGCGCGTCATGGTCGGCGCGACGCTCGAGGAGCTCGCGACCGAAGGGCTCCTGCGGCCGCCGGCCGCGGGCCGCCACGTGTCGGTGAAAGAAGCGGTGCTCCCGTTCAACCGGTTCCCGGACGTCGACACGATCCTCGGGCCGGAGATGCGCTCGACCGGTGAGGTCATGGGGATCGACCGCAGCTTCGGCATGGCGTTCGCGAAGAGCCAGGCCGGCGCCGGCAACCGGCTGCCGCGCGAGGGCACCGTGTTCTTCTCGCTCGCCGACCGCGACAAGGACGCCGGCATCTTCGCGGCCCGTCGGTTCTTCGACCTGGGCTTCTCGATCGCGGCGACCGCCGGGACCGCACGGTTCCTCGAGGGGAAGCGGGTGCGCGGTCGACACGATCGTCGCCAAGGTCGGCGAGGAGGTCGGCGTCGACGCCGTCGATCTGATCTCGTCGGGCAAGGTCGACCTCGTCGTCAACACGCCTCGCGGCCGGGGGCCGCGCTCCGACGGCATGCACATCCGGCGGGCGGCCATCGTCCACGGCGTGGCCTGCATCACGACGGTCGCGGCCGCGGTGGCGGCCGCGAGCGGTATCACCGAGGAGGCCGAGCGCGAGCCCGAGGTGCGCTCGCTGCAGGAGTACCACGCCGACGGTCAGCTGCGGTTCGATGTCTGAGCCGAGCGGGCGCGCGACCTCGGGGACCGGATCCCCGCGATGAGCAGGCGACCGCGTCCGTCCGGCGTCGACCTCGCCGTCGACGTCGGGCCGTTGCGGTTGGCGAACCCCGTCGTCGCGGCGTCGGGGACCTTCGGGCACGGCGACGAGCTCGCCGCGCTCTGCGATCCGCGCGGCATCGGTGCGGTGACCACCAAGTCGGTCGCGGTGTTCGCGTCGGCGGGCAATCCGCCGCTGCGGGTCGCGGAGGCGCCGGGCGGCGGGATGATCAACTCGGTCGGGCTTGCCCGGTCCGGGTATCGACGCGTGGATCGAGCACGATCTGCCCGCGCTCGAAGCGCACGGCGCACGCGTCATCGCGTCGATCTGGGGCCGCACGCGTCGCCGACTTCGAGCGCGCGGCGCCGTCCGCTGAAGGACGTCGCGCGATCGCATCGTCGCGGTCGAGGCCAACCTCTCGTGCCCCAACGTCGAAGCGCGCGCCAACGTGTTCGCGCACGATCCCGAGCACGACGCGCGCGCGCGACGCACGCGGTCGTCGACGCGCTCGGCGGCGCGGTGCCGGTCTTCGCCAAGTTGTCGCCCAACGTCACCGATCTCGTCACGATCGCGGGCGCCGCGCTCGACGCGGGCGCGACCGGCCTCACGCTCGTCAACACGGTGATGGGACTCGTCGTCGACGCGGCGGCGCGCGCGCCCGCGTCTGGGCGCGGGCGGGGGCGGCGTGTCGGGTCCGCCGATCAAACCCATCGCGCTGCGCGCGGTGTGGGAGGTGTCGCGCGCGTACCCCGGAGTCGCGATCATCGGAACCGGGGGCGTGGCCACCGGCGAGGACGCGGTCGAGATGCTGCTCGCGGGCGCGTCCGCGGTCGGCGTCGGGACCGCGACGTTCCTCGACCCGCGTGCGACGTTGCGGATCGTCGCGGAGATCGACGCCTGGTGCGCCCGCAACGACGTCGCGCGTGTGCGCGACCTGATCGGAGGATATGAGCCGTGGCTGATGCACCCGACGTCCGGAGCCGGCTCGCGCTGGCGCTCGACGTCCCCGATCTCGACGAGGCCGAGCAGCTGGCGAAGGAGGTCGCGCCCTGGTTCGGCGTGGCGAAGGTGGGCCTCGAGCTGTACTCGGCCGCCGGTCCCGAGGCGATCGCGCGCATGCGTTCGCTCGACCTCGACGTGTTCGCCGACATCAAGCTGCACGACATCCCGACGACGGTCGGCCGCGCCGCGCGCGTGCTCGGCCGTCAGGGCGTGCGCTACCTGAACTTCCACGCCGCGGGCGGTGTCGAGATGCTGCGCGCCGGCGTCGAAGGGCTTGGCGAAGGTGCGCGCGAACGCGGTCACGCGCCGCCGGTCCCGATCGCGGTCACCGTGCTCACGAGCGATCCCGACGCAGGCGCATTCGACGAACGTCTCGCGCGCGCGATCGATGCGGGCTGCGGCGGAGTGGTCTGCTCCGTGCAGGAGATCGGGCGCGTCCACGCGCGCCGCCCCGGGTTCGTGACGATCGTCCCGGGCGTGCGTTTCGCCGACGGCGAGCACGCACGACCAAGCGCGCGGTCGGCACACCGGAGGGTGTCGCGCGGGCCGGCGGCGACGTGCTCGTCGTCGGACGAGCCGTGACCCGGGCGACCGATCCGCGTGCCGCCGCGCAACGTGTCTCCGACGCGGTCGCGCGTGCGCTCGCGGGCAGCTAGCGCGAGAACGCGGCTCGCGCAAGCCGTGCACCAGTTGCGACACGGCGCAGTGTCGCTATGCTGCACCGCTGCTGATTCGGGAGGCCTGAAACCTCCCGGATCGAACTGATCGCATCAGCGCAATCGCGCCGGAGGAATCACATGGCGAACCCGCCCACGCTCACACCGGAGCAGCGTCAACTCGCGCTCGAGAAGGCGGCTGTCGCACGGCGCCAGCGCGCCGAGGTGAAGGACAAGCTCAAGATCGGCTCGCTCACCTTGCGCGAGTTGTTCGAGGCGGCCGAGCGAGGCGACGAGTCGGGCGACATGCTCGCCAAGCTGAAGGTCGTCAGCGTCCTCGAGTCGCTGCCCGGCGTCGGCAAGGTGCGGGCCCGCCACATCATGTCGGAGCTCGAGATCTCCGAGAGCCGGCGCCTGCGCGGGTTGGGCACCAACCAGCGCCGGGCGCTCCTCGACAAGTTTGCCGGCTGACGCCGACGACGCCGAGCGCGACCACGTCGACGGTTCGGCGACCGCGAACCCCGTGCCGCGACGACGCCGCGGCGTCCTGCTCGTGCTCGCCGGGACCTCCGGGGCCGGCAAGGGCACGATCGGCGCCCGGCTCCGCGGGGCGGATCCGCGGCTGCACTGGTCGGTCTCGTGGACGACCCGCGCGCCCCGGGCCGGCGAGGTCGAGGGCGTCGACTACCACTTCGTGACGCCGCGAGGAGTTCGAGCGGCTCCGGGACGCGGGCGGGTTCCTCGAGTGGTTCGAGGTCTACGGCGACCTCAAGGGCACACCGGTCGAGTACGTGCGCCGCGAGCTCGACGCCGGCCACGACGTGATGCTGGAGATCGACGTGCAGGGCGCGCTCGCGGTCAAGCGGGCGCTGCCCGAGGCGCTGCTCGTGTTCGTGCGGGCGCCGAGCCGCGAGGAGCAGCGCCGGCGGCTCGAGGCCCGGGGGAGCGAGACCGAGGAGTCGATCGCCCGGCGCCTGGCCCGGGCCGAGGCCGAGGAGCGCACCGGGGCCGAGGAATTCGACGCCGTCGTCGTGAACGACGACGTGGAACGGGCCGTGGCCGAGCTCGCTGCTATCCTGAGTGCCCGCCGCGAAGCCTCCTGAGGGAGGCGAGAAGGAGCCTGATGGCCGAACGCCGCCCCTCGCTCATGGAGCCTCGGATCGAGACGCTCATGAGCAAGGTCGACTCGAAGTTCACGCTCGTCACCCTCGCGGCGATGCGGGCTCGCGAGATCAACGACTACTACAACCAGCTCGGGCGAGGGCCTCGGCCGGATCGTGCCGCCGCAGGTCACCTCGGTCTCCCGCAAGCCGCTGTCGATCGCGCTCGAGGAGATCTCCGTCAACAAGATCGTGTACGAGCGCGTCGAGCAGCCCGAACCCGGGCGCGGACTCGCCCGTCGAGGTCGTCGACTCGGCGCCCGACGCGTCGGCCTGACCGAGCCCGGCTGACCGGCGCACGGCGTCCGATGCCTCGGGTCGTCCTCGGTGTCTGCGGCGGGATCGCCGCGTACAAGGCCGTCGAGGTGTGCCGGCTCCTCGTCGACGCCGGCGTGCACGTCGCCCCGGTGCTCACCGACGACGCGCAGCGCTTCGTCGGCGCGCTCACGTTCTCCGCGCTCGCGTCGGAGCCGGCCCGCACGTCGCTGTTCGGGGGTCCCGAACCGATCCCGCACACCCGCCTCGGCCAGAGGCGCCGACCTGATCGTCGTCGCGCCGGCCACGGCCCGCCTGCTCGGGAAGTACGCGGCCGGCATCTCCGACGACCTGCTCTCCGCGACACTGCTCGCCACCCGGGCGCCCGTGCTCGTGTGCCCGGCGATGCACACCGAGATGTGGGAGCACGCGGCGGTGCAGGAGAACATCGCAACGCTCCGCCGCCGGGGCGTGCACGTCGAGGGCCCCGAGGAGGGCCGCCTCGCCGGGCGGCGACTCCGGCGCCGGTCGTCTCGCCGATCCCGCATCGCATCGCCGCGGCGGGTGCTCGAGCTGCTCGGCGGCGCCCACCCGCTGACCGGCCGGACCGTGCGTGGTGACCGCGGGCGGCACCCGGGAGGCCGATCGACCCGGTGCGCTTCGTCGGCAACCGCTCGTCCGGGAAGATGGGCCACGCGCTCGCGAACGTCGCCGCCCGCCTCGGCGCCCGGGTCGTCCTCGTCACTACCGCGAACCAGCCGGCCGACGCGGGGATCGAGGTCGTCCGGGTCGAGAGCGCCCAGGAGATGCACGACGCGGTGATGGCGCGGTTCGCGGCCGCCGATGCGGTCGTGATGGCGGCGGCGGTCGCCGACTTCCGCCCGAAGGCCTCCGCGGCCCAGAAGCTGAAGAAGGCCGACGGCATCCCCGACATCGTGCTCGAGCCGACCACCGACATCCTCGCCGCGCTCGGGCGGGCCAAGCGGCCCGACCAGGTCGTGGTCGGCTTCGCGGCCGAGACCGAGCGGGTGCAGGAGCACGCGGCCGCGAAGCTTGCGGCCAAGCGCGTCGACCTCATGGTCGCGAACGACGTCAGCGCGCCCGACTCCGGCTTCGAGGTCGACACGAACCGTGCGCTACTGCTCGGAGCCGACGGAAGCTCCGAAGCCACGCCACTGCTGACGAAAGAGCAGTTGGCGGGCGTAGTGCTCGAACGGGTCGTCGCCCTGCTCGGCGACGCGCCGGGTGGGCCTGCTGTCGCTCCGGCCCTCTGAACATGCCCTGACCATTGACGCCCCCGCGGCGGCGCCGACCATGTCGTTGAGGAGTGAGGTTCGTTGAGCAAGCACACGTTCACGTCCGAGTCGGTGACCGAGGGCCATCCCGACAAGATGTCGGACCAGATCAGCGACAGCGTGCTCGACGCGGTCCTGAGCGAGGACCCTTACGGGCGGGTCGCGTGCGAGACGCTCGTCACCACCGGTCTGTGCGTGGTCGCCGGCGAGATCAGCACCAACGCGCACATCGACTTCTCCCGCCTCGCCCGCGACACGATCTGCGAGATCGGCTACACCGACGCCTCCTTCGGCATCGACGGCAAGACGTGCGGCGTCATCGTCTCGATCGACGAGCAGTCGCCCGACATCGCGATGGGCGTCGACAAGGCGGTCGAGCAGCGCGCGGGCGGCGGCGACCTCTACGACGAGGTCGGCGCGGGCGACCAGGGCATGATGTTCGGTTACGCCTGCGACGACACCGAAGACCTCATGCCGATGCCGATCTGGCTCGCGCACAAGCTGGCCCGCCGGCTCACCCAGGTCCGCAAGGAGAAGGTCGCTCGACTACCTGCGCCCCGACGGCAAGACCCAGGTCTCGGTCGAGTACGAGAACGGTGTCCCGGTCCGCCTCGAGACGGTGCTGATCTCGACCCAGCACGGTCCGGGCATCGACATCGACGGCGAAGATGAAGCCCGACCTGATCGAGCACGTCATCCGGCCGTCGCTGCCGGAGCAGTACCGCAACGACGACTTCCAGGTGTTCGTGAACCCGACCGGCAACTTCGAGCTCGGCGGTCCGCACGCCGACTGTGGGCTCACCGGCCGCAAGATCATCGTCGACACCTACGGCGGCATGGCCCGCCACGGTGGTGGCGCGTTCTCGGGCAAGGACCCGACCAAGGTCGACCGCTCGGCCGCGTACGCCGTACGCCAGATCGCCAAGGCGGTCGTCGCAGCCGGGCTCGCCAAGCGCTGCGAGGCGCAGGTCGCGTACGCGATCGGTGTCGCGCATCCCGTGTCGATCATGGTCGACACGTTCGGCACGTCCGAGGTCTCGCCCGAGGAGCTCGAGGCCGCAGTGCGCGAGGTGTTCGACATGCGACCCGCCGCGATCATCGACCGCCTCGACCTGCGGCGCCCGATCTTCAAGCGCACCGCGGCCTACGGCCACTTCGGTCGCACCGAGGGCGACGGCTTCAACTGGGAGAACACCGAGCCGTACGCGGCCGAGCTGCGCCGGGTCGTCGGCTAGTCCCGAACCGATCCGACGACCCGACATGACGTGAACGGAGCGGGCTACACGGCTCCCTCGCGTCGCCCGGAGGGCTCGCTCGTCCGCACGGTCTGTCGCGTCCTCCCCGACGTCACCGCGGTCGATCGCGCCTTCGACTACTCGGTCCCCGACGCGCTCGCCGCGTCGGTCCGGGTCGGCGCGATCGTCCGCGTGCCGCTGCACGGGCGGCGGGTGCGCGGCTGGGTGATCGACGACGACGTCGACGCCGGAGGCGGGCGCGGCGAAGATCCTCGACGTCACCGCGGTCGTCTCGGCCGGTCCGACCGCCGACGTGGTGGCATTGTCGGAGTGGGTCGCGTGGCGCTGGTGCGGGCCCCGGGTCGCGGTCCTGCGCTCGGCCTCCGCACCCAATCGGGTCGCGCCCACGAAGATGGTCACGCCCACGCCCACGGCCGTCGGCGCGCCCGGCGCCGGTGTCGGCGCGGTGCGCGTCATCCGCCAGCCCCCGCTCCTCGACCGGCGCGCCCAGGTCGCGGAGCTGTGCCCGGAGACGGGATCGACGATCGTGTGCGTGGCCGATGCGGGCCGTTCCCGCGCGCTCGCGGCGTACCTGCGCGGCGTCGGTCGCGCGGTCGCGCTGATGCACTCCTTCGAATCCGACGCACAGCGCACGCAGAGCTGGCGCCGCGCGGCCGAGGGCGGGTGCATCGTCGTCGGGGGCCGTATCGCCGCGCTCGCGCCCGTCCCCGACCTGCGCGGCGCGGTCGTCGTCGACGACGCCGACGAGGCGTTGCAGGAGGAGCGCTCGCCGACGTGGCACGGCCGCGACGTGCTGTACGAACGGGCGCGCCGCGCCGGCGTGCCGTTCGTGGTGTGCTCGCCCGTCCCGACGGTCGAGGCGCTCACGATGATCGGCGATCCCGGTGGTGTCGAGCATCCGGCGCCCGACGTCGAGGCCGGCGGCTGGCCGCGCGTGCAGGTCGTCGACCGCCGCGAGGAGCCGCCCGGCTCGGGACTCCTGTCCGAGGCGCTCGCGATCGCGGTGCACCACGCCGACGGCCCGGTCGTGTGCGTGTTGAACCGGCGCGGTCGATTCCGGCTGCTCGTGTGCGCCGCGTGCCAGCATCTGTTGCGGTGGGACCGTCCCGACGAACGACCGCTCGTCTGCCCGGAGTGCGGCGCGACCAAGCTGCGGGTGCTCCGCTCCGGGGTCACCCGGGTGCGCGAGGAGCTCGAGGCGCTCGTCCCCGGCGCGCAGCGTCGCCGACGTCGACACCGCGACCGGCGACGTCCCCGACGCCGACATCGTGATCGGTACCGAGGCCGTGCTGCACCGCACCGAGGTGCGGCGGCGGCGCCCGGCGCTGGTCGCGTATCTCGATCTCGACCAGGAGCTGCTCGCACCCCGTTACCGCGCCGCGGCGCAGGCGCACTGGCTCCTGACCCGCGGCGCGCAGCTGCTGTCCGGTCGTCGCCGGCACGAGTCGCTCCTGTTGTTGCAGACGCGCATCCCCGATCACGTCGTCGTGCAGGCGCTGGTGCGGGGCGATCCCGCACCCGTCGCCGCGGCCGAGATCGAGTACCGGCGCACGCTCGCGTACCCGCCGTTCGGCGCGCTCGCCGAGCTGGCGGCGAGCGACGAGGCGCTGAACGCGACGATCGACGTGCTGCGGGCGGACGCGCCCGAGGCCCAGGTGTTCGGGCCCGCCGACGGTCGGGCGCTGGTGCACACATCCGACTGGGACGTGCTCGCGTCGGTGCTCGCGGCGAGCCTTCCGGCCGGTCGCGCCATCTCGCGCGTGCGGGCCCTCGTCGACCCCCGCGCGTGTAACCACCGCGCGCCGTGTCGAGGAATCCTCCGGAGAATCCTCGACACGGGTTTCGCGGCGATGTGCGACCGGCGCGGGCCGGGGCCGCCGGGCCCGAGGGCGAAACGTCCGCCGCTACCATGCCTGCCGTGGCGACTCACACGATCCGGGTCTTCGGCGACCCGGTCCTCAAGCGACCGACCGCCGAGGTCGCCGACATCGACGGCGGCCTGGTCAAGCTGGTCGACGCCATGTACGAGACGATGCACGACGCGCCCGGCGTCGGTCTCGCCGCACCGCAGGTCGGTGTGCAGAAGCGGTTCTTCGTCTACGAGGTCCCCGACGAGACCGGTCCGCACGTGCTGCTCAACCCGCACGTCGTCGAGGCGTCGGGCGAGTGGGAGTACGAGGAGGGCTGCCTCTCGCTGCCCGGCCTCGCGTTCGACATCGTCCGCCCGAAGCTCGTCACGGTGAAGGGGATCGACCTCGACGGCAACGAGGTCGTCATCGAGGGCGACGAGCTCCTCGGCCGGGTCTTCCTGCACGAGATCGACCACCTCGACGGCGTGCTCATGCTCGACCGGCTCGACGCCGACCAGCGCAAGCTCGCGATGCGCGAGCTGCGCGAGCAGGGCATGGGAGTGCGGACGCCCGGCGGCCGTACCCACGCGCTCTGACGCCGGAGCGTCGACTCGGTGCGCATCGTCTATCTCGGCACTCCGGCCGACGCGGTGCCGCCCGTTGCGGGCGCTGGTCGCCGACGGCCACGACGTCGCGCTCGTCGTCACCCAGCCCGACCGCCGCCGCGGTCGCGGCGCGGGCGACCGAACCGTCACCGGTCAAGCGGGCCGCATCCGAGCTCGGCCTGCGCGTGGTCACCCCGGAGAAGGCGCGCGAGGTCGTCGACGACATGCGGGCCACCGGGGCGGAGCTCGGCGTCGTCGTCGCGTTCGGGCAACTGCTCCCGGTCGTCGCTGCTGGAAGCGCTGCCCCTCGGCTTCGTGAACCTGCACTTCTCGCTGCTGCCGCGATGGCGCGGTGCGGCGCCGGTCGAGCGGGCGATCCTCGCGGGCGACACCGAGACCGGTGTCGACCTCATGCGGATCGAGGCCGGTCTCGACACCGGCCCGGTGTTCGCGCGGGTGCGCGTGCCGATCGGCGCCGCCGACACGGCCGGTGAGTTGCACGCGCGGCTCGTCGACGCGGGCACCGAGCTCCTGCGCGCGCACCTGCCCTCGGTTCCCGACCACCGTTCCCGAGCCGCAACGGGGCGAGCCGACCTACGCCGACAAGCTCACGGTCGACGAGTTCCGGCTCGATCCCAGCGCGCACCGCGTCCGAGCTCGGACCGTCTCGTGCGCGCGGGCAACCCGCGGCCCGGGCGCGTGGTTCCGCGTCGACGGCCGGCGGGTGAAGGTGTGGCGCGCCCGCGCCGGCGCGCCCGGCGACACCGACCCGATCGGCGTCGGGATCGTCGGTCGGAGCGGTCTCCTCGGCACGGCGCAGGGTGCCCTCGCGCTCGACGAGGTGCAGCCCGAGGGCAAGCGCGCGATGGGCGGCGACGCGTGGCTGGCCGGCCTCCGGAGCGAGGCGCGAGTCGATCCCGCATGAGCGAATCCAACGCGGCGTCGTCGCGCGACATCGCGCTCGAGGTGCTCCTGCGGATCGAAGACGGCGCGTTCGCGCACATCCTGTTGCCGCGTACGTTGCGCGACTCCACGCTCGCGCCGCGCGATCGCGCGCTGGTGACCGACCTCGTCTACGGCACGGTGCGTATGCAGCGCGCGCTCGACGCGCTCGTTGTCGAAGGTGTCGAACCGCGGCCATCGCTTCCCTCGACCCGCCCGTGCGTGCCGCGCTCCGGCTCGGTGCGTACCAGCTGCTGATCGGCGTGCCTGCCGCACGCGGCGGTGGGGGAGACAGTCGGTGTCGTCGACCGAGCGCGCCCGCGGCTTCGTCAACGGCGTGCTGCGCGTCCCTCGCGCGGACGGGCCCGCCGTTCCCGTTGCCCGCGGGGCCGACGTCGCGTCGATCGCGGTGCGGACGTCGCATCCCGACTGGATCGTGCAGCATGTTGGTGAAGTCGCTTCGGTGCCGACGCCGCGCGTCGCGACCCTCGAGCTCGACAACGCCCCGCCGCCGGTGACGCTGCGCGTGAACCCGTTGCGCACGACCGCCGCCGAGCTCACCGCCGAGCTCGTCGCCGCGGGCGCCGACGTGCAACCGGGGACGCTCGTTCCCGGCGCGCTGCTCGTTCGCCACACCGGCGACCTCGCGGTGTTGCCCGCGATCGCCGACGGGCGCGCCACGCCCGCAGGACCAGGCCAGTCAGGCGGTCGTCGCGGTGCTCGATCCGCAGCCCGGCGAACGGATCCTCGACGTCGCGGCCGCGCCCGGCGGCAAGGCGACCGCCGCCGCGGAGCGCATGGGCGGGAAGGGCGTCGTCGTCGCCGCCGACCTGCACCCCGGCCGCGTGCGCACCGTCGGCCGCGCCGCTCGGCGGATCGGGCTGGAGCCGATCGTCACCACGGTCGTCGCCGACGGCCGCAATCCTCCGGTACGCGACGGTGCGTTCGACCGCGTGCTCCTCGACGCGCCCGTGCAGCGGGCTCGGGGTGCTGCGCCGCCGACCCGACGCGCGGTGGCGGGTGCAACCGAACGACGTGCGCGACCTCGCCGGCGCTGCAGCGCATCCTGCTCGAGGCCGCGGCGCGCGCGGTCGGGCCGGGCGGTCGGCTCGTCTACTCGGTCTGCACGCTGTCGCGGGAGGAGACGCTCGACATCGACACGTGGGCGACGACGCACCTTCCCGAGTTCGTCGCCGAGCCCGCCGCCGGCCGCGCCGTGGCGCCGGCTACGGGCGCGGGCGCGATCCTGCTGCCGTCCGACGCGCAGACCGACGGAATGTTCGTGCTGAGCCTCACCCGCCGAGTGTCACGTAGCCTCCGGCCCATGAAGGTCGCGCCCTCGATCCTCGCCGCCGACTTCGCGAACCTCGCCGCCGACGTGGCGCGGGTCGCCGACGTCGCCGACCTCCTGCACGTCGACTGCATGGACGGGCACTACGTCCCGAACCTCAGCATCGGTCCGCCCGTCGTCAAGTCGCTGCGCAAGCACACCGACCTCTTCCTCGACTGTCATCTGATGGTCGACAACCCCGGCGTCCTGCTCTCCGGATTCGCCGACGCGGGCGCCGACGGCTGCACCGTGCACATCGAGCTCGGCGACCCCCGCCTGCTGTTCGACGAGATCCGCGCGCTCGGCATGCGCGTCGGCCTGTCGTTCGAGCCCGGCACGCCGTTCGCCGCGGTCGAGCCGTATCTCGGCGAGATCGACCTGCTCCTCGTCATGAGCGTGCACACCGGCTTCGGTGGTCAGCCGTTCATCCCCGAGGTGCTCGACAAGGTGCGCGCGGCCCGGGCCGTCGATCGACGAGCGCGCGCTCCCCGTCGAGATCGAGATCGACGGCGGCATCAAGATCGACAACGCCCATCTCGCGGTCGAGGCCGGCGTCGACATCCTCGTGGCGGGCACCGGCATCTTCGGCGCCGACGACCCCGCCGCCGCCGCCCTCTCGATCCGTTCCGCCGGCACGTGACGAATCCGTGACGCTCGAGGCGAAGGTGCTGACCGTCTCCGACGGTGTCGCGAGCGGGACCCGCGACGACGCCAGCGGCCGCGCGCTGGTCGGGGCGCTCAACAGCGCCGGGTACGACGTGCGCGCGCACAGGGTGACGAGCGACGGCGTCGACGCGGTCGCGGACGCGCTCGTCGAGATGGCCGACGGCTTCGCCGGGCTGATCGTCACCACAGGCGGCACCGGGTTCGGTCCGCGCGACCTGACGCCCGAAGGCACCCGGACCGTGATCGAACGCGAGGCGCCGGGGATCGTCGAGGCGATCCGGCGGGCGAGCGACGCGTCGGGGCGGGGCTTCGGGATGCTGTCCCGGGCGGTCGCCGGGGACCCGGGGACGGGCGCTGATCTGCAACCTGCCCGGCTCGTCGAGCGGGGCCGTCGAAGGGCTCGAGATCGTCCTCGATTGTTGCGCCCCACGCGCTCGATCTCCTCGCCGGCGGGCGTCCGCACTGAGTTCCGAGCCAAAAATAGAACGCGTTGCAATTTCCGTCGCGGACGGCGGTACGCTGGATTGCAACTACAACTGAAAGCCCTCGGGGTTGGGTGCAATTCCCGACCGGCGGTACAGCCCGCGAACGCCCCGCAGCCAGCGGGGCGCCGACCAGGTGAGATTCCTGGGCCGACGGTGAGAGTCCGGATGGGAGAGGGTCGGCTACCACGTCGTACGCGCTCGGGCGCGTCCGTTCGGCGTCGCCGTTTCCGTCTCGTCGTCGTCCCGTTCCCCGTGGGCCTCGAGCACGGGAAGGGGAGCGTGCCCCGGATGGCCGGCCCAGTCGCCGACGACGACCTGATGCAACGGGCGATCGCGATCGCCCGCGGGGCCCGTCGCTCGTCCGCGCCCTGGCCCGCGGTCGGCAGCGTGCTGACCCGGGACGGCGAGATCGTGGGCGAGGGCGCGACGGGGCCCTACCCGGTCGGCCCGCACGCGGAGGTCGTCGCGCTCCGCGACGCGGGCGAGCGCGCCCGTGGCGCGACCGCGTACTGCACGTTGGAGCCGTGCGATCACCACGGGAACACGCCGCCCTGTACCGAGGCGCTGATCGCGGCCGGCGTCGGCCGGGTCGTCGTCGCGCTCGGTGATCCCGACGAGCGGGTGGCCGGACGCGGGTTTACCCGGTTGCGCGACGCGGGGATCGAAGTGCTCGCGGGCGTCGGGGCCGGCGAGCGCCGAGCACGATCTCGCGCCGTATCTTCACCACCGTCGCACGGGTCGGGCGTTCGTCGTGGTCAAGGTCGCGTCGAGTCTCGACGGGCGTGTCGCCGCGGCCGACGGGTCGTCGCAATGGATCACGTCCGAGGCGGCCCGGGCCGGCGGGCACGAGTTGCGCGCCGACTCGCAGGCGATCGTCGTAGGTGCCGGTACCGCGCTCGTCGACCGGCCGTCCCTGACGGTGCGCGACGTGCGACGACGCGCCGGCGCGACCTCCGCTGCGGGTCGTGCTCGACGCTCGCGGTCGCGTCCCCGCCGAGGGCCCGCTCTTCGATCCCGACCTCGGTCCCACACTGGTGGTCACGACCGAGCACGCGGGCGCGCGATGCGGTCGATACGTGGCGCGACGCGGGGGCGAAGGTCGAGGTCGTTGCACCCGCGACCGACGGTCGAGGCGTCGATCTCGACGCCACGTCCGCACTGCTCGGTCGTGAAGGGGTGCTGCAGGCGCTGGTCGAGGGGGGCGGCACGCTGCTCGGCTCGATCGTCGACGGCGGATACGCGCAGCGGGTGGTGGCGTACGTCGCGCCCGTGCTGCTGGGTACCGGCGGCCTCCCCGGCTTCGGCTTCGCGGGCCCGCCGTCGATCGACGACGCGCAACGGTTCGATCTCGTCGACGTCGCCCGGGCCGGCGCCGACGTACGCCTCGAGCTCGAACCCCGGCGGGGGAGGCTCTGATGTTCACCGGGATCGTCGAGGAGCTCGGTCACGTGCGCGCGGTGAGGCGGAACGCCGGGCGGCGCCCGCCTCGAGATCGCGGCGACCACCGTGCTCGAAGACGCGACGCTCGGCGCGTCGATCGCGGTCAACGGGTGCTGCCTCACGGTCGTCGAGCTCGGCGACGGGTACTGGGCCGCCGATGCGGTCGTCGAGACGCTCGACCGCACGAGTCTCGGCGATCTCGCGCCCGGCGATCCGGTCAACCTCGAACGACCGGTCCGGCTCGCCGACCGGCTCGGCGGTCATGTCGTCCAGGGCCATGTCGACGCGACCGGGACGGTCCGCAGCCGGGAAGTGCAACCGGACGGCTCCGAACGCTTCCGGTTCGACGCGCCCGCCGAGGTGCTGCGCTACGTCGTGCACAAGGGTTCGATCACCGTCGACGGCATCAGCCTCACGGTCGCCGCGTTGTACGACGAGCCGAATGAGCGGGGGTTCGAGATCGCGGCGATCCCGCACACGCTCGCAGTCACAACGCTCGGCGCGCGCCGGCCCGGCGGCGCGCGTGAATCTCGAAGTCGATCTCATCGCCAAGTACGTGGAACGCCTCCTCGTTCCCGATCGGAGCCCGACATGATGTTCGAAGCCGTGGAGCGTGCACTCGACGCGGTCCGGCGCGGGGAGTTCGTCGTCGTGGTCGACGACGAGGACCGCGAGAACGAAGGCGATCTCATCATCGCGGCCGAGAAGATGACGCCCGACAAGATGGCGTTCATGATCCGCTACACGAGTGGCGTGATCTGTCTCCCACTCGAAGGTGACCGGCTCGACGAGTTGCAGCTACCGCTCATGGTGTCGGGGAACGAGAACACCGAAGGGCAGCGCACCGCGTTCACCGTCTCCGTCGACGCACGCCACGGCACCACGACCGGGATCTCGGCGGCGGACCGCAGCGCGACCGTGCTCGCGTTGATCGACCGCAACACCGCGGCGGCCGACCTGGCCCGGCCCGGGCACATCTTCCCGTTGCGCTACCGCGAGGGCGGCGTGCTGAAGCGCGCCGGCCACACCGAGGCCGCGGTCGACCTCGCCCGGCTGGCCGGCGGCTATCCGGCCGGGGTGCTCGCCGAGATCGTCAACGACGACGGCACGATGCAGCGTCGTCCCGATCTCGAGGCGTTCGCGGCCGAGCACGGCCTCGTGCTCGTGACGATCGCCGACCTCATCCGGTTCCGCCGTCACCGCGAGAAGCTCGTGCGGCGCGTGTCCGAAGCCCGCATCCCCACGCAGTACGGCGACTTCACCGCCCACGTCTTCGAGTCGCTGCTCGACAACACCGAGCACCTCGCGTTCGTGCGGGGCGAGGTCGCGGGGAAGGAGAACGTGCTCGTGCGCGTGCACAGCGAGTGCCTCACCGGCGACGTGTTCGGTTCGCTGCGCTGCGACTGCGGCGTGCAACTCGACCGCGCGCTCGAAAAGGTGGCGGAGCCGAGGGCCAGGGCGTGGTCGTGTATCTCCGCGGTCACGAAGGGCGGGGCATCGGTCTCGGCCACAAGCTGCGCGCGTACTCGTTGCAGGACCAGGGCCGCGACACCGTCGAGGCGAATCTCGAGCTCGGCTTCCCGGTCGACTCGCGCGAGTACGGCATCGGCTCGCAGATCCTCGTCGATCTCGGCGTCACCACCATGCGCCTGATGACGAACAACCCGAAGAAGTACGGCGGGATCGAGGGCTACGGGCTCGAGATCGTCGAACGGGTGCCGGTGCAGACGGTGCCGAACGAGGAGAACATCGCGTACCTGCGCGCCAAGCAGAACAAGCTCGGGCATCTGCTCGGTCTCGATCCCGAGAACACCATCGACGAAGAGCTCGGGGGAGCTGATGGATGGGGGAGTACGCCGCGACCGAAGGTGAGCTCGACGCGAGCGGGATGCGCTTCGCGATCGTCGTCGCCCGTTTCAACCACGACATCACCTCGGAGCTGCTCGACGGGGCCGAGCGCATACTGCAGAAGCACAGCGCGGCCGACGTGCAGGTCGTGTGGGTGCCGGGCGCGTTCGAGGCCCCGCTGGTCGCGAAGCGCTTCGCGCAATCGGGAGCGGTCGATGCGGTCGATCTGTCTCGGCGCGGTCATCCGGGGCGAGACCGCGCACTTCGAGTACGTCGCGGGCGAGACCGCCGCGGGCATCACCCGCGCCGCGCTCGACACGGGCGTGCCGGTGATCTTCGGGGTGCTCACGGTCGACGACCGCGAGCAGGCGCGCGACCGTCTCGGCGGCAAGGAGGGCCACAAGGGCGAAGAAGCCGCGCTCACCGCGATCGAGATGGTCTCCCTCCTCGGTTCGCTTCCGTGAAACCCGGGACGAGCCGGTACGACACGATCGGTCGCTCGTATTCGTCGACGCGCCTGCCCGATCCGCGCATCGCCGCGCAGATCACCGCCGCGCTCGGCGCGGCCGAGCGCATCGTCAACGTGGGCGCGGGGACCGGGAGCTACGAACCGACCGACCGCTTCGTCGTCGCCGGTGACCCTTCGCTCACGATGCTGCGCCAGCGCGCGGCGTCCGCGGGCAGTGCCGTCCGATTGGCTGCGGAGTGTCTCCCGTTTCCCGACGACTCGTTCGACGCCGCGCTCGCGACGTTGACGCTCCACCACTGGAGCGATATCGAACGCGGCCTGCGCGAGATGCAGCGCGTCGCGCGCCGGCAGGTGATCTTGTTCTTCGATCCGGCGTCGATCGGCGATTTCTGGCTCGTCGAGGAGTACTTTCCCGAGATCCTCGACCTCGGATCCGAGAAGGCCGCCCCTGACGGCGCCCGGCTCGCCGAGACGCTCACGGTGCAGCGGATCGAACCGGTGCCGGTGCCCGACGACTGCTCGCGACGGTTTCGGCGCTGCCTACTGGAACCGGCCCGGAGGCGTACCTCGACCCGATGGTGCAGGCCGGGATCTCCTCGCTCGCGCAACTCGACGCCCGAGGTGTGCGAGCGTGGCACCGAACGCCTGCGTCGCGATCTCGCCGACGGGACGTGGGACGCGCGTCACGGCCATCTCCGGTCGCTCACCGAGATCGATTTCGGCTACCGGCTGCTGGTCGCCGGGCCTCTATCCTGACTGGCGTGCTGCGCCTCGTCCTGCCCAAGGGTTCGCTCGAGAAGGCGACCCTGCAACTGTTCGAAGACGCCGACCTCGCGCTCGCCGCGCGCGTCCGACGTCGACTACAAGGCCACGATCGACGACCCGCGCGTCGTCGACGTCACGATCCTGCGGCCGCAGGAGATTCCGCGCTACGTCGCCGACGGTCTCTTCGACGTCGGCGTCACGGGGCGCGACTGGATCGAGGAGACCGGCGTCGACGTCGTCACGCTCAGCGAGCTGCACTATTCGAAGGCGACCGCCCGCCCGATCCGCGATGGTGCTCGCCGTAGCCGGCGACTCGCCGTGGAAGTCCGTCACCGACCTCCCGCCCGGCGTGCGCGTGCACACCGAGTACCCGGAGCTCACTCGCGGTTTCCTCGAGAAGCACGGCGTCGACGCGCGCGTGACGCTGTCGTACGGCGCGACCGAGGCCAAGATCCCCGAGATCGCTGATGCCGTGGTCGAGATCACCGAGACGGGCCGCGCGCTGCGCGCCGCCGGGCTGCGGATCCTCGACACGGTCCTCGTCTCGTACACGGAGCTGATCGCGAACCCGGTCGCGCACGCCGACAACGAGAAGCGCCGCGCGATGCAGCAGCTGCAGACGCTCCTGCTCGGCGCGCTCGAAGCGCGCGGGCGCGTGCTCGTGAAGCTGAACGTCGACGAAGCGAACCTCGGCGCGGTGATCGCGCTCCTGCCGGCGCTGAAGTCGCCGACCGTCTCCAAGCTCTACGGCGAAGACGGGTACGCGGTCGAGACCGTCGTCGCCAAGAACGACATCAACATCTTGATCCCCGCCCTGAAGGATCACGGCGCCACCGGCATCTTGGAGTTGCCGATCTCCAAGATCGTCCAATGAAGGCCCGCGGAACCGTCGCCGTGTTCGACAAAGCGAGCGGCCTCGGCGAGATCACCGGCGCCGACGGCGCGCCCTATCCGTTCCACTCGACGGTCATCGCCGACGGCACCCGCGACATCGCGGTCGGCGCGACCGTGGAGTTCGAGGTGGTTCCCGGCCACCTCGGACGGTGGGAGGCCGCGGCGGTCGACGTGCCTCTGAACCCCGACGAGACGCGGCTGGTCATCATCCGTCACGGCGAGTCGCAGGCCCAGGCCGCAGGTGTGTTCAGCGGGCACGACACGTGTACGGGCCTGACCGAGCTCGGACGGCTGCAGGCGGCCGCGCTCCGCGACCGGTTGGCCCGCACGAAGGAGCTCGGCGCGGTCGACGCCGTCTACACGAGCATTCTGCAACGGTCGATCGAAACCGCCGCGATCGTCGGACCCGCGCTCGGCGATCTGCCGAGCGGCGCGGAGTGCGACTGGTGCGAGATCCATGCCGGCGCCGCGGAGGGGCACACGTACGAGGAGTACTTCGAGCGGTACCCGCCCGGTGACGACCCTGACGACCCCTTCCGTTCGCGCTTCCCCGACGGCGAGACGTGGGCGCAGTTCTACGTCCGGGTCGGCGCGCGCCTGCGCCGAGTACCGAGCGAGCACCCAGGGCAGACCGTGGTGGTGGTCGGGCACGGCGGCACGGTCGGCGCCAGTTTCGTGGCGCTCGGGAATGTCCCGCCGCGTGGCGCGACCGCCTTCACCCACGAGGCGATCAACACGTCGATCACCGAGTGGCGCCGGACCGGCTCGGGCTGGAGGCTCGTCCGCTTCAACGACGCCGCCCATCTCGCCGACGTGTAGCTCAACCCTCGTTGGCGTCGGCGATCTCGACGAAGAGCATCTGCACCTGAGCCAAGCGCGTCACGCAGCATCTCTTCGCCTTCGCCGAGCCGGTCGGTGAGGCCGTCGACGAGAGCGGCCAGCGCGTCGATGGCCAGGCCGGCCGAGGCGAGATCGGCCACGGGGCGGCGGCCCTGCTCGTCGGGCGGGGTGACGACGCCGAGATGGACCAGGGCGAGCTGCCAGATCCCGATCGCGTGGTTCACGATCACGTCGGCAACGGGCGTGGCCGCGAGCCGGTCGTGGAGCTCCCGCACCGCCTCGAGCTCCTCGGGCGTCGGCGCGGGCTCGCCGGGCGGCGCGCCCGGGATGCCGTCGGGCTCCGGGCCGGCACCCGGGGCCGGTTCGCGGGGTTCGTCCCCGCCAGGTGTCCAAAGTCCGCTCACGCTCGACTATCCTTCCGCGTCGACAATCGAGGGAAGTGGGACGCTACCCGTTCGGGTGCCGTCCCCGCCCGGCTGGCCCGAGCTTCCGAGGTCGCTCCACGTCGGGTCCGTTGTAGGAGCCGGACGACGTCCGGCGCGACGGTGGACGCTTCCCACAGCTCCGCCGTCGCTTGCGCGAAGGCGGCCCGACACACGAGGTGAAGCCGCACTGGCCACAGACGACGCCCGCATCAACGACCGCATACGCGCTCGCCAGGTTCGCCTCATTGGCGCCGATGGTTCGCAGCTGGGAGTGAGAGCTCTCCCTGACGCCCTCGGAATCGCCCGTGAGTCCGGTCTCGACCTCGTCGAGGTCGCGGCCAACGCCGAACCGCCGGTCTGCAAGATCATGGACTACGGCAAGTACAAGTACGAGCAGGACCAGCGGCGCAAGGAATCGCGGAAGCGGGCTTCGAACGTCGTCATCAAGGAGATGAAGTTCCGGCCGAAGATCGACTCGCACGACTACGACACCAAGATGAAGCACGTCGAGCGCTTCCTCGAAGAGGGGTCGAAGGTCAAGCTGACGATCATGTTCCGAGGGCGCGAGATGGCCCACCCCGAGCTCGGGCGGCGGATCCTCGAGAAGGTGGCCGAGCGTGTCGCCGAGATCGCGATCGTCGAGTCTGCGCCCAAGCAGGACGGCCGCAACATGGTGATGGTGCTCAATCCGATCCGTAAGCCGAAGACGAAGCCGGCCGCCCAGGCCGCGAACGTCTGACCGAAACCTCGCTGACCGAACGACGGGAACCCCACGATGCCGAAGATGAAGACGCACCGCGGCGCGGCCAAGCGCTTCAAAGTGACGGGCACCGGCAAGATCATGCGTCGCCACGCCTACCGCGACCACCTGCTCGAGCACAAGCCCTCGAGCCGCACGCGGCGCCTCGGTCGCGAGGCCGAGGTCGTCGGCGGCGACAAGAAGCGCGTCAAGCGCATGCTGGGGAGGTAGTCGGATGGCACGGGTGAAGCGTTCCGTCGGCGGCAAGAAGCACCGCCGCGCAGTTCTCGAAGAGGCGCAGGGTTACACCGGCGCGCGCAGCCGGCACTTCCGCAAGGCGAACGAGCAGGTCATGCACTCGCTCCGTTACGCCTACCGCGACCGCCGGGCGCGCAAGGGCGAGTTCCGCAAGCTCTGGATCGTGCGCATCAACGCCGCGTGCCGCGAGCACGACATGTCGTACTCGCGGTTCATGGCAGGGCTGAAGGCCGCGGAGATCGACGTCGACCGCAAGATGCTCGCCGACCTCGCGGTGCGCGAGCCGGCCGCGTTCTCCGCGCTCGTCGAGACCGCACGCGGTGCCCTCGACGCCGCCTGAGCAGTTCGCCACCAAGGCGGAGATCAAGCGACTGAAGGCGCTCCTCCGGGAGCGCCGGTCGCGTCGAGCGCGAAGGCGTCTTCGTCTGCGAGGGGCCGCGCGTCATCGCGGCCGCGCTCGACCACGGCATCGAGCTGCTCGAGTGCTACGTCGGTGTCGACGCGACCCCCGAGATGTTCGCGGTCGCGCAGCGTGCGGCCGCCGCGGGCGTGCCGCTGCGGGGTCTCGACACCTACGCGGGGGCGCGCGTGGGCGACACCGTCAACCCGCAACCCGTGTTCGCGTTGGCGCCGATGCGCCGGGCCGGACGTGAAGGGCTCGAGGGCACCGACCTCGCGCTGGTCGCCACGCAGTTGAGCGATCCCGGCAACGCGGGCACGCTCATGCGCAGTGCGGCGGCCGCGGGCGCCGGGGTAATCGTCCTCGGGCGCGGATCCGTCGATGCCTACAATCCCAAGGTCGTACGCGCCTCGGCCGGTGCGTGTTTCGCCGTTCGCATCGTGGAGGGCATGGCCGCAATGGAGATCCTGGAGCGGCTCGGCGCGAACGGTGTCGCCTGCCTCGGCGCGGTCGCGGCCGGCGGCGGCCCACCCGAGTCGTTCGACCTCTGTGCGCCCACCGCGTTCGTGCTCGGTCACGAGACCCAGGGTCTCGACCCCGCGCTCTCGCTCGCGGGCAAGGTGACCTTGCCGATGGCGGCGGGGGAGTCGCTCAACGTCGCGATGGCGGGCACCGCGCTCCTGTTCGAGGCGGCGCGCCAGCGCCGGGTCGCGTCGTGACCGCCGCCGCCGATCTCGTCGCGCGCGCCGAAGCGCTCGCGCAGGACGGTGCCGACGCCTTCGCGGCCGCGGCGACGCTCGACGACCTCGCCGAGGCCGAACGGCGCTACCTCGGCAAGACGGCCGCGCTGAACGAGGTCCGCGAAGCCATCAAGACCGTCGACGGCTCCGAGCGCGCGGTGGTCGGCAAAGCCGTCTCCGCGGCCCGCGCCGCGCTCGAAGCGGCCCACGCCGCGCGCCGGGAAGTCGCTCGACGCGGAGGCGTCGGCGCTCGCGGCGACGCGTGATCGCCTCGACCTCACCCTCGGCCCGCACGAGTACGTGCGCGGTCATATGCACCCGGTCACGCACATCTGGCGCGAGCTCGAAGACGTGTTCGTCGGCCTCGGATACAAGGTCGCCGAGGGCCCCGAGGTCGAGAGCGACTGGTACAACTTCGAGGCGCTGAACTTCCCGCCCGGGCACCCGGCGCGCGCCATGCAGGACACGCTCTATGTGCGCGTGGGCGACGCCGAGAGCGTCATGCTCCGGACGCACACGTCCCCGGTGCAGGTACGGACGATGGAGGCGCAGAAGCCGCCCATCTACGTCGTCGCGCCGGGCCGCGCCTTCCGGCGCGACACGCTCGATGCCCGGCACTCTCCGGTGTTCCACCAGATCGAGGGGCTCGCCGTCGACGAGGGCATCACGCTCGGCGACCTGCTCGGGACGATCGAGGCGTTCATCCACGCGCTGTTCGGTACCGATATCAAGGCCCGTTTCCTGCCGTCGTTCTTCCCGTTCACGGAACCGTCGCTCGAGTTCGCGATGTCGTGCGTGTTCTGCCGCGGCGAGGGCTGCAGCGTGTGCTCCCGTACCGGGTGGGTCGAGCTCGGGGGCGCGGGCATGGTCGACCCGAACGTGTTCACCGCGGTGGGCATCGATCCCGAGGTGTACACGGGCTTCGCGTTCGGCTTCGGCATCGACCGCCTCGTCCAGCTCCTGTACGGCGTCGACCACATCAAGAACCTGTGGGACGGCGACGTGCGCTTCTCCCGTCAGTTCTGAGGTTCGGTCTTGCGCGCTCCGTTGTCCTGGATTCGTGAGTTCACGCCCGTCGCCGCGCCCACCGCGGAGATTGCCGACGCGCTCGACCAGCTCGGCCTCGAGGTCGAAGGCATCGACGAGCCCGGCCGCGACGTGAACGGTGTCGTCGTCGCCAAGATCCTCGACATCGTCCCGCATCCCGACGCCGACAAGGTGAGGCTCGCCGACGTCGATTTCGGCGACGGCCAGCTGCGGGTCGTGTGCGGCGCACCGAACATCGAGCCGGGGATGCTCGTGCCGTTCGCCCGTATCGGCGCGGTGCTCCCGGGCGACTTCACGATCGAGCGGCGCAAGATCCGCGGCGTCGTCTCCGAGGGCATGTTGTGCTCGGCGCCGCGAGCTCGGCCTCGGCGACGACCACGCGGGGATCCTCGAGCTGCCGACCGACGCTGCACTCGGCACCGACGTGCGGGAGGTGCTCGGTCTCGACGACGTCGTCTTCGACCTCTCCATCACGCCGAACCGTCCCGACGCCATGGGGATCGTGGGCGTGGCCCGGGATCTGGCGGCCCATTTCGGTCTGCCCTTCCGCGTCGAGGAACACGAGCCCGCGCCGATCGTCGACGACGTAGCGGGCGCACACGTGCTCGTCGAGGCCCCCGACCGGTGCCCACGTTTCGTCGCCCTCGCGGCCACGGTCACGATGGGTCCGTCACCCGCATGGATGCAGCGGCGGCTGACGCTCGCGGGCATGCGCCCGATCAGCAACGTCGTCGACGTCACGAACTACGTCATGCTCGAGCGGTGCCGCCCGCTGCACGCGTACGACCTCGGACGGCTCGCGGGGCGCGGCATCGTCGTCCGGCTGGCACGCGACGGCGAGACGATGACCACGCTCGACGGCGTCGAGCGCGCGTTGACGGACGCCGACCTTCTCATCTGCGACGGCGAACGGGTTGCGCAAGGCATCGCGGGCATCATGGGCGGCGCCGCGGCCGAGGTGTCGGAGACCACGACCGAGATCCTGTTGGAGTCCGCGCACTTCGAGGCGAGCGGCATCGCGCGGTCGTCGAAGCGCCTCGGGCTGAGGTCGGAAGCGAGCGCCCGGTTCGAACGCGGCGTCGACCCGAACAACGCGGGCAGCGGCGCGGCGCGGGCGATGGAACTGTTCGCCGAGGTCGCGGGCGCGGAACCGGTGTCCGGCGCGATCGACGTGTACCCCGAGCCGATCCGCCCGGCGCGCATCCGCGTGCGCACCGAACGGGTCAACGAGGTGCTCGGCGTCGTGATGACGGTCGACGAGGTCGCGGGGTACCTCACGAAGTTCGGGATCGAGACCGAGGGGAGCGAGGCGCTGGTCCCCACCTTCCGGCCCGACATCGACCCGCGAGATCGACCTCATCGAGGAAGTCGCGCGCGCCTACGGGCTGCAGAACGTCATCCGCACCGTCCCTTCGAACCCGGAGAAGATCGGCGGCCTGACCGAACAGCAGCGCGACCGGCGCGCGGTCACCGACGTGCTCGTGGGCGCGGGTTACGACGAGGTATTCACGCTCCCGCTCCTGGCGCCGGCCGACCTGACGAGCGCGGGCCTCTCGGCCGGCGGTGTGATCGAGGTCGAGAACCCGTTACGCGCCGAGGAGTCGATCCTGCGGCCCGCGCTCCTCCCCGGTCTGCTGCCGCGCAGTCGCATACAACGCAGCGCGGGGCGAGCCCGACGTCGCGTTGTTCGAGTCCGGCACCGTGTTCGCGCCGCCGGCCGGCGGTGAGCAGCTGCCACGCGAACGACGTTCGCTCGCGTTCGCCCGGTCACACGAGGTGCGGCGCGTCCCGCACGAGCCGAACCGTCCCGTCGACGTCGTACGACGCAACGGCTGCACTCGCGGCCTTGGCCCAGGAACTGCGGGTCGCCGACCTGCAACTGGTCGCCGCGAGCGTCGACGGTTTCCACCCGACGCGCGCGGCCCGGGTGATCGTCGACGGCCGGGAGGTCGGTGTCGTGGGTGAGGTCGCGGCCGTCGTCGTCGACGCGCTGGCGCTCGCCGGGCCCGTGGTCGCGTGCGAGATCGATGTCGACGCGTTGCTCGCCGCCACCCGTGTCGACCGGGTCGCGCTCCCGGTCTCGCGCTTCCCGGCGTCGTCGGTCGATCTCGCGTTCGTCGTCGACGACACCGTTCCCGCGGCGGCGCTGCACTCCACGCTCGTCACCGCCGGGGGGCCGTTGCTCGAGGACGTCGCCCTCTTCGACGTCTTCCGCTCCGACGCGCTCGGCCCGGGCAAGGTGAGCCTTGCGTTCGGGTTGCGGTTCCGTGCGCTCGACCGCACGCTCACCGACGACGAGGTGAGCGCACTCCGTGGGCAATGCATCGACGTGGTCCGCTCGGCCCACGGCGCCGAGTTCCGCGGCTGAGCGACGGCGTTCGGCATGGTCTTCGCCCATCGGGTCCGCGTGCGCTACGCCGAGATCGACGGGCAAGGTGTGGTGTTCAACGCGCACTGGCTGACCTACTTCGACGACTCGTGCACACGCTTCATGGAGTCGCTCGGCTTCGGGCCCGAGTTCTGGACGGTCGAATTCGACGTCATGCTCGTCGCGCGCGGTCCTCGACTGGAAGGGGTCGGCCCGTTTCGACGAGTGGATCGACATCGAGATCGTGCCGGTCCGGCTCGGCACGAAGTCGTTCGATCTGCACTACCGCGCTACGGTCGGCGGTCGTGAGGCGTGCGCGGCGACGATCACCTACGTCGCGGTGGAGCCGGGCCAGAACACGTCGATCACGATCCCCACCAAGGTCCGGACCGCGCTCGAGGCGCGCCTCACCGCGTCGGAACCGGGCTGACCGTCGTTCAGGCGAAGGCGTCCTCGGCGACGATCCGCTGCATGAGCTTGTCGACGATCGGCCCGACGACGTCACGCCGATGCGTAACCGCGTACGAGAAACGTCGGTGCTCGTCGGGGACACCCTCGTCGAGGAGGTCGTACGCGACGAGTGCGGCGCTGTAGTACGGCCCCATGACGGCCACGATCCAGTGGCGGGCGAGAGGGCCGGACGGCTGGAGGTGCGCGCCTCGAACCCCGGGCGCGGGCGCGGAGGGGAGGCCGCAGGCGAATGCGCCGACGAACGGCGAGAGTTTCGCGTAGCGGCTGAACCGGCGGGCCGTCGCGGGAGAGAAGAACCGCGCCTGTTGGAAGGTCCCGATCAGGACGGACGGGTCGGGTTCCGTATCGAGGCGGCTCTCGATCCGGCGACTGGTCGGTATCAGCAGACGCTTCTCCGCGATCCGAAGGGTGTGGTGCTCGGCGACGAGATCGATGGGTGGGCGGTCGTCGATGCCGTGTGCGACCGGGCGGAAGGGAAGGCTCGCGACGCCGTTCGGCGCGACCGGCCGGTCGGCCGGGCGGCCGAACAACCATCCCTGGCCGTGCGTGGCGCCGAGGACGATCGCCTGATCGACGTGTTCCTCGGTCTCGATGCCCTCGGCGAGCACGATGAAATCGCGGCGCTCGCGCTCGGCCGCGACCGCGTCGGACACGCCGCCGAGCGCGCTGTCGCCGAAGTTCTGGAGCAGCGAGATGTCGAGCTTGACGACGTCGGGGCGGAGGAACGGCAGGTACACGAGTGATTCCCGCACGGAGCCGACGTCGTCGAGCGCGATCTCCCAACCGAGGTCGCGAATCCTCTCGACCGCGCGCAGCACGCCCGAGGGATCGCGGCGCAGCCCGCGTTCGGTGATCTCGACCACGACGCGCAACTGTTCCGAAGCCCGCCGGACGAGGTCGCCCAGGCCGGGAGGGATCGGGCTCGAGATGACCGAGGTCTCGACGTTGAGGAAGAGTGCCTGCGGGCGCCTGAGATCGCTTGCGAGCGCGCCCCGCAGGGCCGCGGCGCGGCACTCCCAGTCGACCTCGGTCGTCCGGCCCTGCGCGCCCGCCGCGGCGAGGATTGCCATCGGCGGCTCGAGCGCGGTCCCGCTCGGACCCCGGGCCAGGGCCTCGTACGCGACGGTCCGGCCGGTGTCGAGCTCGACGATCGGCTGGTACACCGCCCGCAAACTGCCTTCGCGCAGCACGTCGTCGAGCGTCAACGCTGCCACGGACACGACCTCTGGTCGTCGCGTGCACCGGTCGACTTGAGCGCCGCCGGCCGGCTACGGGCGCGGCGTTCAGGCCTGGGCGCGCCGCCGGGCCCGGCCGACGACCGCGGTGTGCGAGGCGGTCGTGTCGGTGACGGTGAACGTGGCGGTGTCGTCGTCGATGTCGACCGTCGCGTCGACGGTGTCGCCCGCGAGCACGACCCCGACGAACCGCATCTCGATCTCGCCGTGCGCCAGGAAGTCCTCGCCCCAGTCGTCGAGCAGGAGGCCGTACGCGGGCCCGGCCGCCTGCACACCCTGGGCGACGAGACCGGGCAGCTGCAGCTCCGCCGACATCGTCGGGTCGGAGTGGAAGTTGCCGCGCCGGGAGTACGCCCGCACCAGCTCCTCGGTGATCGCAAGTGTCCGTGCGTGCGAGGCGGTCACGAGGCGAACCCGACGGTCGCGGCGGGCGTGAACGACACCTCGGACGTCCACACCGGCATGTCCGGCTCGGCGCCGGTCGCCACGGTCGTCTCGACGTCGACGTACACGCGGCCCCGCTTCTCGTAGCGCCGCGCGATCCGTCCCGTCGTCACGAGCTCGGTGCCGGCGTCGATCCGGCGATGGCAGCGCAGGGTCTGGCGGGTCTGGATCATCGCGTCGGGGCAGAGCCCGGCGAAGCACAACACCGTGAGGTTGGCGGCGATCGGCGGGTACAGCGCGCCGGCGGCCAGGAGCGGGTGCGCGGCGCCCGCGGCCTGCCAGTAGCGCTCGTTCGCGGCCGCCGAGACCGTGAGGCGAAGCGGCGGGAGCGCCGTGCCGGGCGTCAGGTCGGAAAAGGCCGTCGTGTTCATATGCACCCATGTGTATGATATGCGCTATGGCGTATCGAGCCGCCGTCGTCGGCGCGTCAGGGTATACGGGGGTCGAGGCGCTGCGGCTGCTCGCCGGGCACCCCGAGATCGAGGTGGTGCACGTCACCGCGGCCGCGAACGCGGGCGGGCGGATCGCCGACCTCTTCCCGTCGCTCGCACCCGCGTACGGCGATGTGGTGCTCGCGCCGCTCGAGGTAGCCGACCTGCGCGGCCTCGACCTCGTGTTCTGCATGCTCCCGCACGGCGCGAGCCAGGACTTCCTGCCCGCGCTGGTCGACGACGTCGCGCACGTGATCGACCTCGGCGCCGACTTCCGGCTCCCGGGCGACGTCTATGCGCGCTGGTACGGCGAAGCGCACCGGGCGCCCGAGGTCGTCGGCCGGTTCGCGTACGGCCTCGTCGAGCTCTACCGCGAGGAGATCGCCGGCCACGCGCACGTCGCCGCGCCCGGCTGCTATCCCACCGCGGTGAGCCTCGCGTGCGCGCCCTTGCTCGCGCTGGGTCTGGTCGAGCCACGCGTCATCGCCGACGCGGTCTCGGGCGTGTCGGGCGCGGGGCGCGGGCTCAAGACCACGAGCCTGTTCGCAGAAGCCAACGAGAACGTCTCCGCGTATGGCCTGCTCACGCACCGCCACACCGCGGAGATGGAACAGGCGCTGTCGAAGGTCGCGCACCGGCCCGTCGCCGTCCTGTTCACGCCTCATCTCGTGCCGACCACGCGCGGGATCCTCGCGACGTGTTACGCGCGCCCGCAGGTCGAGGGTCTGTCGACCGCGCGCCTGCTCGAGCACTACCGCGACTTCTACGCGAACGATCCGTGCGTCGTCGTCGTCGACGAGCCGTCGGGTACCAAGGCCACCTACGGCGCCAACATCCTGCACGTCACCGTGCGTTTCGACGAGCGCACCGACACGGTGATCGCGATCGCAGCCGAGGACAACCTCGTGAAAGGTGCATCGGGACAGATGATCCAAGCTGCCAACATCCTCCTCGGCCTGCCCGAGACCACCGGTCTCCCGCTCCTCGGGATCCAACCGTGACCTCGGGCGTCACTGCTGTCCCCGGTTTCGTCGCGGGCGGGATCGCGTGCGGCATCAAACCGTCGGGTGATCCCGATCTCGCCCTCGTCGCGACCGACGACCATGCCGCCGTTGCCGCGGCGGGGGTGTTCACGACGAACCTCGCGCAGGCCGCACCGGTCCAGGTGTCGCGCCGGCACCTCGCCGACGGGCTCGCGGCCGCGGTGGTGTTGAGCTCGGGGAACGCGAACGCCGCGACCGGCGAACCGGGCCGCCGCGACGCGCGGCGCATGTGCGAGCTCGCGGGGCGCGGGCTCGCGGTCGAACCGGGCAACGTGCTGGTGTGCTCGACCGGCCTCATCGGGATCCCGATGCCGATGGACGCGCTCGAGGCCGGAATTCCGACGCTCTGCGACCAGCTCGCGGCCGACGGCGGCGGTCGCGCGGCCCGGGCGATGATGACCACCGACACGAAGGCGAAGGAAGCGGTGGCGCGCGCGGGCGCGGCCACGGTGGGCGGGATGGCGAAGGGCGCGGCGATGCTGTCGCCCGCGATGGCGACGATGCTCGCGGTCGTCACGACCGACGCTGCGGTCGAAGGGTGGACGCTGCATCGCGCGCTCGTCGCGCGCGGTGAGCGAGACGTTCGACTGTCTCTCGGTCGACGGCTGCCGTTCCACGAACGACACCGTCCTCGTCCTCGCCAACGGTCGCGCGGGCGCGGTCGACGTCCACGCACTCACCGGCGCGCTCACCGAGGTCTGCGCCTCGCTCGCCGAGCAGATGGCGCGTGACGCCGAGGGCGCCACCAAGTTCGTCCGGGTGCGCGTGGTCGGCGCCCGCAACGACGGCGAGGCGCGGGTCGCGGCCCGGGCCGTCGCGAACAGCCAGCTCGTGCAGTGCTCCCTGAACGGCAACGACCCGTACTGGGGCCGGGTGCTGTCGGAGCTCGGGGCGAGTGGCGCGCACTTCGATGCCGAGGCCGTCGACATCTCGTACAACGGCGTCACGGTGTGCCGCGACGGCATCGCGTGCGCGCACGACGAGGCGGCGGTGGCGCGTGCGTTGGCGGGAACCGACGTCGAGATCCTGTGCGATCTGCGGGTCGAGCACGGCGAGGCGACGGTGCTGACCACCGACCTCTCGCACGCGTACATCGACGAGAACCGGCGGACGTCGTGACGAACCCCGCCGGCATCGCCCGCGCCGCGCAGGACGTACGCGTCAAGGACGCGGGGAGAAGGCGCACATCCTCGCCGAGGCGCTGCCGTACATCCGGGAGTTCTCGGGCAAGACGGTCGTCATCAAGTACGGCGGCCACGCTATGGAGAACGACGAGCTCGCCGAGCTCTTCGCCACCGATGTCGTGCTGATGCGGCTCGTGGGCATGAACCCCGTGGTCGTGCACGGCGGCGGTCCGCAGATCACCGCCCTCATGCGTCGCCTCGGCAAGGAGCCCGAGTTCGTCGACGGCCGGCGCGTCACCGACGCGGAGACCGTCGACATCGTGCGCATGGCGCTCGTCGGGAAGGTGAACCGCGAGATCGTGTCGATGATCAACCGGCTCGGCTCGTACGCCGTCGGCATGTCCGGCGAGGACGCCGGTCTGATCCGTGTCGACCAGCGCGACCCGCGTCTCGGGCTTCGTCGGCGACGTGCGTTCGATCGATCCGACGATGGTGCTGCGGCTGTTGCGGGAGGAGTTCATACCCGTCATCGCGACCATCGGCGTCGACGATGCGGGGCAGGCGTACAACATCAACGCCGACACCGTCGCGGGCGCGATCGCGGAGTCGCTCGACGCGGAGAAGCTCGTGTACCTCACCGACGTTGCGGGCGTCTACGCCGACTGGCCCGACGAGTCGTCACTGATCTCGCGGGTCGAGGTCGACGGGCTCGAGAAGCTGATCGCCGACGGCAAGGCTTCGGAAGGCATGATCCCCAAGCTCGAATCGTGCGTCTCGGCGCTGCGGAACGGTGTGCGGCGCGCGCACATCCTCGACGGCCGCCTCCCGCACGCGCTGCTGCTCGAATTCTTCACCCGGGAGGGCGTCGGAACCATGGTGCACCCGTGAAGGCCCAGGCACGGATCCTCTGGTGCGGGCCGGTCAAGACTCGCGTCGCCTTCGTGCGTGATGGAGCACCGGAGGTCGCAGCCGCATGAGTACGCGATCCCTTCCTGAGCTTCAAGCGCTCGACGCCGCCAACGTGATGCAGACCTACAGCCGGGTTCCGGTCGCGTTCGTGCGCGGCGAGGGAACGCGGCTCTGGGACAGCGAGGGGAACGAGTACCTCGACTTCCTCACGGGCCTCGCGGTCACCTCGCTCGGTCACGCGCACCCCGAGGTCGCGGCCGCGATCGCCGACCAGGCGAGCACGCTGCTGCACGTCTCGAATCTCTATTACAACGACGTCCAGCCCCAGGTCGCGGCGCGGCTCAACGCGCTGCTCGGCGGCGACGGGCGGGTCTTCTTCTGCAACTCGGGCGCGGAGGCGAACGAGTGCGCGATCAAGCTCGCCCGCCGGTACGGGCAGCGCAACGGCGGGCCCGGGCGTTTTCACGTGATCAGCGCGTACGCGTCGTTCCACGGCCGCACGCTGACGACGCTGGCGGCGACCGGTCAGCCCCAGAAACAGGAGACGTTCCAGCCGCTGCCCGAGGGCTTCCGCCAGGTCGCGTTCGACGATCTCGACGTGCTCGCGGCCGCGATGGACGAACGCGTGGCCGCGGTGCTGCTCGAGTCGGTGCAGGGGGAGGGCGGCGTCAACCCGGCGTCGACCGAGTACCTCCAGGGCGTGCGCGAGCTGTGCGACGAGCGCGAAGCGCTCCTCATCGTCGACGAGGTGCAGACGGGCCTCGGTCGTACCGGCCGGTGGTTCGGGTTCGAACACTCCGGCGTGCGTCCCGACGTCGTGACGATGGCCAAGGCGCTCGGCAACGGCGTGCCGATCGGCGCCTGCTGGGCGCAGGCCGACGTCGCGGCCGCGTTCGCGCCCGGCGACCACGCCACGACCTTCGGCGGCCAGCCGCTGGCGGCCCGAGCCGCGCTGGCGGTCCTCGACGTCATGGAACGCGAGCGGGTCCCGGAACGGGCCGCGCGTGCGGGCACACGACTCGTCGAAGCGCTGGCCAAGCTCGACGGCGTGGCCGAGGTGCGCGGCGCGGGCCTCCTCGTCGCGGCCGAGCTCGCGCCCGGGATCGACGCCAAGGAGATCGCGCAGAAGTGCCTCGACCGCGGTCTGGTCGTCAACGCGGTCACCCCGTCCGCGTTGCGGTTCGCTCCGTCGCTTCTCGTCTCCGACGCCGAGATCGACGACGCGGTCGCCCGGCTCGCCGGAGCCCTGACGCCGGACGCGAAGCGATGACCGCGCACCTGCTCGAGGTCGACGATCTCGATCCCGTTCGTCTCCGCCGCATCCTCGACCACGCGGTCGCGTGGAAGGCCGACCCCGCGGCGATCCCACCGGTGCTCGCGGGCCGGGGGGTGGCCGCGCTGTTCCAGAAGCCGTCGGCTCGCACCCGCATCTCGATCGAGATGGCCGTCGCGACCCTCGGCGGTCACCCGATCCAGGTGCGCGAGGAGGAGGTCGGCCTCGACGTACGCGAGACCGTCGAGGACGTCGCGCGCACGATGGCGTCGATGTGCGCGGCGATCGCGGCACGGGTCTTCGACCACCAGACCCTCGTGCGCATGGCCGCGGTCGTCGACGTCCCGGTCGTCAACCTCCTCTCGGACACCGCGCATCCGTGCCAGGCGCTCGCCGACCTGCTCACGATGCGTGAGCACTTCGGCGACCTCGACGGCCGGCGGATCGCCTTCGTCGGCGACGGCAACAACGTCGCCGCGTCGCTCGCGTTCGCGGCCGCGTTGTCGGGGGTGGAGCTCGTGGTCGCCACACCCGAGGGCTACGAGCTCGATCCGCACGTCGTCGACGGCGCCCGCAACCTCGGCGGCACGATCGAAACCGCGAACGACGCCTACGACGCGGTTCGCGGGGCCGACGTGGTCTACACCGACGTGTGGACCTCGATGGGGCAGGAGTCCGAACGCGAGCAGCGCCTGCGCGCGTTCGTGGGCTGGACGATCGACGCGGCGTTGATGAAGGCCGCGAACGACGACGCGGTCTTCATGCACTGCCTGCCCGCCCACCGCGGCGAGGAGGTCGCGGCCGAGGTCATCGACGGGCCGCAGTCCGTCGTGTGGCAACAGGCCGGAAACCGTATGCACTCGGCCCGGGCGCTCCTCGTCGACCTGCTCGCGGAGCGCGGCTGATGTCGACGCTCGGCAAGCCGCAACGCCAGCACCGCATCCTGCGGATGCTGGAGGACCAGCCGATCTCGAGCCAGGCGCAACTGGTGCAGATGCTCGAGGCCGAGGGCATCGTGGCGACGCAGGCGACGGTGAGTCGCGACCTCGAGGATCTGGGCGCGGTCAAGGTCCGCATCCCGGGCGGAGCGATGGCGTACGCCATCCCCGAGCACACACGCGAGCGCGCGCCCTCCGACGACCATCTGAAGCGACTGATGAGCGAGTTCGTCGTGGAGGTGTCGCACAGCGCGAATCTGGTGGTGCTGCGCACCCCGCCCGGGAGCGCGCACGTCGTGGCGTCCGCGCTCGACCGGGCCGCGCTCGCGTCGGTGCTCGGCACGATCGCGGGCGACGACACGGTGGTCGTCGTGTGCAACGAATCGGTCGGTGGCGCGGTCGTCGCCTCCGATCTCGCCGGTCTCGTCGGCCTCTGAGCAAAGGGAGAACACATCGTGGCGAAGCGGGTCGTGCTCGCGTATTCCGGAGGACTCGACACGTCCATCGCGGTCCGATGGATGCGCGAGGAGTGGGGCGTCGAGGTGATCGCGTGCGCGGTCGACGTCGGTCAGCTCGCGCGACGGCGAGGAGGACGTCATCCGCGAGCGGGCGGTGGCCGCGGGCGCGGTGGAGGTCGAGATCATCGACGCGCGCGAGCAGTACGCCCGCGACTTCCTCGTCCCGGCGCTGCGGGCCAATGCCCTCTACGAGGGCAAGTACCCCCTGGTGTCGGCGCTCTCCCGCCCGGTCATCGTCGAGCACCTCGTCGCGTCGGCGCGCCGCCACGGCGCCGACGCGGTCGGCCACGGCTGCACCGGCAAGGGCAACGACCAGGTGCGCTTCGAGGTGTCGTCGCGCATCCTCGCGCCCGACCTCGACGTCATGGCGCCGGTGCGCGTGTGGGGCCTGACGCGTGCCGACTGCATCGAGCTCGCCGACAAATGGGAGATCCCGATCTCCGCGTCGAAGGAGAAGCTGTACTCGATCGACGAGAACATGTGGGGCCGGGCCATCGAGTGCGGGGTGCTCGAGAATCCCTGGTCGGCCGCGCCCGAGGCGCCGTACACGTTGACCCGCAACACCAAGGACGTGCCGTCGGAGACCGCCGAGGTGATCGTGGCGTTCGAACGGGGCGTCCCCGTCTCGCTCGAACGGCACGCGCCTCGGCCTGGTCGAGCTCATCGAGTCGATCGGGGGAACCGTCGGCGCGTACGGCTGGGGCCGGATCGACATGGTCGAGAACCGCCGGGTCGGGATCAAGAGCCGCGAGGTGTACGAGTGCCCGGCGTCGCTCGCGCTGATCCTGGCGCACAAGGACCTCGAGGGCATCACCCTGGAGCGCGACCTCGCCCGCGAGAAGCAGCGGCTCGAGATCCGCGTGGCCGAGCTGATCTACGACGGCATGTGGCACGCGCCGCTGATGCGCGCGCTCGAGGCGTTCGTCGACGCCACCCAGGAGCACGTGACGGGCGAGGTGCGGCTGCGGCTCGAGCCCGGCCGTTGCGATCCGGTCGGGCGGCGTGCGCCCCGTGGCCTGTACGACCACGACCTCGCCACGTACGACGCCGGCGACGCCTTCCGCCACCAGGACTCCGAGGGCTTCGTGCGGCTCTGGGGCCTGTCGGCCGAGACGTGGTCGCGCCGCCAGGGCCCGGGGTCGACGTGACCGACCACGAACCTGCGGCCGGTCAACCGCTGTGGCACGGCCGCTTCGGCGAGGGCCCGGCCGACGAGCTCCTCGCGTTCACCGTCAGCCTCCCGTTCGACCGGCGCCTGGCCGGTGACGACCTGCGCGGCTCGCGCGCGCACGTGCAGATGCTGGCGCGCGTCGGTTTGCTCACCGACTCCGAACGCGGCGTCTTGATCGCCGCGCTCGACCGTGTCGAGGAGGAGCTGGCCGGCGACACGTTCGTGTTCGCCCCCTCCGACGAAGACATCCACACCGCGATCGAACGCCGCGTGACCGAGATCGCGGGTGCGGCCGGGGCGAAGCTGCACACCGGGCGCAGCCGCAACGACCAGGTCGCGCTCGACCTGCGTCTGTATCTCCGCCGCGAGGGCCGTGCGGTCGCCGCCCGCATCCACGAGCTGCAACGCGTGCTGCTGCAGCGGGCAGGAGAGTCGACCGAGATCGCGCTGCCCGGTTACACGCACCTCCAGCGCGCGCAGCCGGTGTTGCTCGCGCATCATCTGCTCGCGCACTTCTGGGCGCTGGCGCGCGATGTCGATCGCTGGCGCGACTGTCTCGACCGGGCCGACGTGTCGCCGCTCGGCGCGGGCGCGCTCGCCGGTTCGAGCCTCCCCCTCGATCCCGAATCGGTCGCGACCGCGCTCGACTTCTCCCGGCCATTCGAGAACTCGCTCGACGCCGTCTCCGACCGCGACTTCGTGGCCGAGGCGCTCTTCGTCGCCGCGCTCACGCAAGTCCACCTGTCGCGGCTGGGGGAGGAGATCGTCCTGTGGTCGACGGACGAGTTCGGCTTCATGCGTCTCGCCGACGCGTACTCGACCGGTTCGTCGATGCTGCCCCAGAAGAAGAACCCCGACATCGCCGAGCTCGCACGGGGGAAAGCCGGCCGCCTGATCGGCGACCTCACCGGTTTCCTCGCGACCCTGAAGTCGCTGCCACTCGCGTACAACCGCGACCTGCAGGAGGACAAGGAGCCGTTGTTCGACGCGCTCGACACGTGTGCCCTGTCGTTGAGTGCGCTCGCGGGGCTGATGTCGACGGCAGTGTTCGTCGATACCGCGATGACCGTCGGGGCCGACAGCCCGTTCAACGCGGCGACCGACATCGCCGAGCACCTGGTGCGCCAGGGCGTGCCGTTCCGGGAGGCGCACGCCATCGTGGGTACGGTCGTGCGGCAGTCGGTCGAGCGCGGGGTACCGCTCGAGGAGCTGGTGACGAACGATCCGCGGCTCGGGCCCGACTATCTCGCCTTCCTCGAGCCGGGGAGCGCGGTGCGGCGCCGGACGACCCCGGGCGGGGCCGGACCGGAACCTGTCGTCGCCCAGCTCGAACAGGCGCGGGAGCGAATCGACCGGCAACAGACGTGGCTCGCCGCACTCACGGGCTGACCACGAAGTTCTTCGACCGCGACGCGCTCGACGTCGCGCCCGAGCTCCTCAACAAGGTGCTCGCCGGCAACGGAGTGGCGGCGCGCCTCGTCGAGGTGGAGGCGTACCGGGCCGCCGCCGACCCCGGGAGCCACGCGTACCGGGGCCGCACGCCGCGCAACGCGGCCATGTTCGCCGCACCCGGCACGCTGTACGTGTACTTCAGCTACGGCAACCACTGGTGCATGAACGCGGTGTGCGGACCGGGCGCCGAGGCGCAGGCGGTGCTGTTGCGGGCTGCGGCGCCGCTCGACGGGCTCGACGTGATGCGTGCCCGCCGCGTGAAGGCGACACGTGATCGCGACCTGGCCGCCGGACCCGGACGGCTCGGTCAGGCGTTCGCCGTCGACCGGACCTTCGACGGCACCAGCCTCGTGCGCGGGCCGCTGCGCATCGTCGACGACGGCACCCCGCCGCCCGCGCACCCCGGCGTCTCCGCGCGCATCGGCCTCGCGGTCGGCAAGGGCGAGCAATTGCCGTATCGCTTCTTCGTGCCCGGCGACCCGAACGTCAGCCGCCCACCCCGCTGACCCCGCCGCCGAACGGAGCCACCACCAAAAGTCCACCAACTGTTGTCGGGGATCTCAGCACCATGCGCTGACTTCTCCACCAACTGTTGTCGGGGATCTCAGCTCTCTGCGCTGACTTCTCCGACAACTGTTGTCGGGGATCTCAGCTCTCTGCGCTGACTTCTCCGACAACGCGGCGAGCGGTCAGGGGAAGCGCGTGCGGATCCAGTCGGCGACGATCTCCATCGCCTCCCGGCGGTGGCCCTCGAGGTAGTGGGGCGCGCCCTGGATCTCGACGTAGGTGACGTCGTCGGTGCCGGCGTTCTCGGCGATCTCCCGGGCCTGGCTCAGGCGGATCTCGGTGTCGGCGGTCGGGTGCACGACCAGCACCGGCACGTGCACGTCCGGCATCGTCGTGGCCAGCCGGGCCTTCGACGACAACGCGGACCACGTCGACAGCCACCCGCGCGTCGTCATCGTCCGCGCGAGTCCGCCCCATCCGTAGTTCGCGTCGAACGGGTCCGGGAACGCGAAGAGCGAGCCGAGCGGACGGTCGTCGGGCTCGATGCCCGGGTCGAGGTAGGCCGGGTTCGCGAGGGTGCGGTAGATCGTGAAGTAGTCGAGGTGGACGGCGCGCTTGCGCAGCCCGCGCCAGTCGTCGCTGCCGCGTTCGACCGACCGCAACCCGGCCCGGGCCGTCGTCGACGCGTCGAGCCGCTCGCGTGCCCACGCATCGATCCGCGCCACACGCGCCCGCTGGCCGGCGCGGTAGCGCGCCAGGAACGCGGGATCGTACGAGCACGGCTCCGGCCACGGCCGCCAGCCGTTCGCGGGGTCGTACATGTCGAGCTCGGGAACGACCGAGGTCGGGTCGAGCTCGTCGGCGACCGAGGGGTCGATCGACTGCAACATGAACTCGCCCTCGCCCGGGTGCGCAGCGACGCCGACCCACCCGTCGCCGCAACCGTGCTCGGTGTGCGCGAGCGCCGAGAGCGATCCGCCGCCGCTGTTGCCGAAGAGCACCACCGCGTCGGCGCCGCGCCCGCGCACCCACTCGACCGCGGCCGCGACGTCGCGCGCGCACAGCTCGTGCAGACAGTCGGTGTCGTTGTTGAGATAGCGCGTCGAGAACCCGAGCACCGCGAAACCGGCCGCCGCGAGCAGCGGGCACGCGTAGTGCACCGAGAAATCGGCGCGCGGGTGCGTGAGCACGACCGCGGTGTGCCAGGGGTCTTTCCCCGGCGGAGTCCAGAACATCCCGCGTATCGAGCGCGCCGTCGTCGGTGACGATGCGCACGGGTTCGCGGGGAATGCCGACGCGGGGATCGTCGTCGGCCAGGGGCCAGAAACCGAGGCCGGCCGGCCGGGTATCGCCTCGGAAAGGATCGCTCATGGGCGGATAGGTTGACCGACCGTGCCCCGTTTGACGAGTCGAAGCCGCCGCGTCGACGGCCGGGTCGTCCTGGTCACGGGCGCGGCGAGCGGCATGGGCCGCGCCATCGCCCACCTCTTCGCCGACGAACGGGCCCGGGTGGCGGTCACCGATCGCGACGCGTCGGGCGTCGACACCGTCGTCGGCGAGATCGTCGCGGCCGGGGGAGAGGCGGCCGGCTGGGCCCTCGACGTGACCGACGCCGACGCCATCGGCCGGGTCGTCGCCGCCGTCGTCGCCGATCTCGGGCCGGTCGACGTCCTCGTCAACGACGCGGGCGTCAGCATCCCGGTCGCCGTCGACGCGGACGACTTCGAAGCCGCCTGGGCGGCGACCCTCGCCGTGAACCTGACCGCACAGGCCCGCCTGGTCCGGGCCTGCCTCCCGTATCTCGAGCGCGAGCGAGCGGGGAGGATCGTCAACATCGCCTCGACCGAGGGCCTCGGCGCGACCCCGTTCCTCTCCCCGTACACCGCGTCGAAACATGGCGTCGTGGGGATCACTCGCTCCCTCGCGGTCGAGCTCGGGCCGCGAGGCGTGAACGTGAACTGCGTGTGTCCCGGTCCCATCAATACGGGGATGACCGCGCCGATCCCCGACCAGGCGAAGGAGCGGTTCGCACGCCGGCGCGTGCCGCTGCGGCGCTACGGCGATCCCGAAGAGGTCGCGGAGTTGGTGCTGTTCCTGGCGTCGCCTGCGGCTTCGTACGTCAACGGAGCGATTGTCCCCGTCGACGGCGGGCTCTCCTGCAAGTTCGGATAGTTCCCGACGGTCGCCATAACCGTCCCCGACGATCGGGCATGCTGCTCGGGTTCGCGATTGGAAGCACGAGGGGCCTTGTGACCGAGATAGCGCCGGACGGCTTCCTAGAGTGCCGGCCGTGGACGCATCGGAGCTTCCTCGAGCGGTCGCCGCGTGCAGCGCGGTGGCCGCCGCATGTCGTCTGCGCGTCGATGACGCGACGGTGCTGAACGATTCGAATCGGCTCGCGGTGCACCTTCGGCCGTGTGACGTACTCGCTCGCGTCGCGCCTCGTGCACGGCAGAATGGCGCCAAGTTCGAGATTGAGGTCGCTCGGCGCCTAGCCGAGACCGGCGCCCCGCTGGCGACGCTCGATCCTCGGGTCGAGCCGCGGGTCTACGAGCAGGACGACTTCGCGGTGACACTGTGGACCTTCTACGAACCCGTGCCGCCGCACGACATCGCGCCGGACGAGTACGCGAGCGCGCTGGAGCGGTTGCACGCCGGGATGCAGCAGGCGGATCTGACCGGCGACTGGCTGCCGCACTTCATGGATCGAGTCGACGAGGCGCAGCGCCTGGTCGATGACCCGACCAACAACTCTGAGATCGCCGGCGCCGATCGCGAGTTGCTCGGCACGGCGTTGAGAACGATGAGGCGCGCGATCATCGACCGAGGTGCGTCCGAGCAGATGCTGCACGGCGAGCCGCACCCGGGCAATGTGCTCAGGACGCGGGGCGGGCTGCTGTTCGTCGACCTCGAGACATGCTGCCGCGGGCCCATCGAGTTCGATATCGCCCATGCGACCATCAACGCGGGCGGGCCGCCGATCAAGGTCGGCGCGCTCTACGCCGGCGCTGATCAATCGCTGGTCCGCGAATGCTGGATCCTCATGCTGGCGATGGTCACCGCGTGGCGCTGCGAGCCGGGTGACGATCTCCCGAACGGCCGCGCCATGGCGATGGACTGGATCCGTCAGCTGCGCGCCGCGCTCGGGCCATGAGCGGTGCTCGTTGGACGCGTGGCCGAAGTGCCGATTGGGGACGCTCGCGATCGCGAGCGACAGCGGGTAGTCACGACATCTCGCACAGCGCACCGAACTGCCGTTAGGTCCAGCCCTCTTGCGGGACGTACGGCCGGTGGAGCGTCTCCGGGGTGAGGAACAGCATCTTGCACGGCTCGATGACGACCTGCCGGTGCCACGCGCCTCTTGGGACGACGCACGCATTACCGGCCCCAAGCGTGATGCGCACTTCGTCGTCTCGGGTGAGATCATCACGCAAGATCACCTCGATCGCGCCTTCGACAAGGTAAAGGAACTCGTCGTCGTGGGGGTGCATCTCCCATTCGTCGCGCTCGCCAGCCGTCTCGACCACGACGTGTCCGACGTGTCGCCCGTCGAACTCGACTCCCAACAACTCCGCTTTCGGCACAGCCCGATTCGCCATCGCCGCCAACGATATTCGCTCGGTTTCGTGCGTGGCTTGGCAAGTGGTCGCCCTTGCGCTCGACGACCGGGAACTTCTCCCTGTGGTCGTATCGGCCTCGGCGATGACGGACTCGCCCCGCACGTAGCAGATCGGGTACCCGCCGAACCGGCGCGAGATCAGGCACTACGAACGCGCCGTCGAAGGTCCCCGATACGGTCGCACAGTGCGACGCGTCGCGCTATGGACCCTTGCTTTGCTACGAGGCGGTTGCGCTGGTAGCGGTCGTATGAATCTGCGCGCCCGGCGACCGGCCGCCGAACGATCCCACCGCACCGAACATCGATCCGCGGGTAACGGGTCACTTTGATTCGAGAAGTTCCGGTAGTGGCTCAGTTTGCGAGTCCGGGCGTATCGTCGACGCACGCACTGACATTCGACGATGACGAGGCAGGACATGGCGCACATCATCATCCAGCATGAAGTCGCGAACTTTGACGCGTGGCGGCCGATCTACGAGGCGGATCGGCCCGGACGACAGGCCGCAGGCGTCAAGGACATCGCC
>CAWFFF010000004.1:662500-664367 GCA_963814995.1 uncultured Actinomycetes bacterium
AATGCATTTAGGTGCAGCGTCGCGTGTTCAGTACCGGAGGTAGAGCACTGGATGGCCTAGGGGGCCTACAAGCTTACTGAAGTCAGCCAAACTCCGAATGCCGGTACTCCAGAACGCGGCAGTGAGACCATGGGGGATAAGCTTCATGGTCGAGAGGGAAACAGCCCAGAACGCCAGCTAAGGCCCCAAATTCTGTGCTCAGTGGCAAAGGATGTGAGATTGCCTGGACAGCCAGGAGGTTGGCTTAGAAGCAGCCACCCTTGAAAGAGTGCGTAATAGCTCACTGGTCGAGTGATCTCGCGCCGACAATGTAACGGGGCTCAAGCACAGAGCCGAAGCTGCGTCATATGCGCTTTTGCGTAGATGGGTAGGGGAGCGTCGATCTCTGCTGTGAAGCGGCCGTGTGAACGGTCGTGGAGCGTGGTCGAGTGCGAATGCCGGCATGAGTAGCGAAAGAGGGGGAGGAACCCCTCCGCCGAATGCCCAAGGGTTCCTGGGGAAGGCTCATCCGCCCAGGGTTAGTCGGGAGCTAAGGCGAGGCCGAAAGGCGTAGTCGATGCACAACTGGTTGATATTCCAGTACCACCGTGTCCGCGCCCAATCCTATTTGGACTGCTAAGGGGCTGCCTTCGGGCGAACCGACCCGTCCTTTGCCGGATAGCAATGGGGTGACGCAGGAAGGTAGCTCAACCCGGGCGTTGGTTGTCCCGGGGTAAGCATGTAGGAGGTCCGATAGGCAAATCCGTCGGGCATTAACTCCGAGATGCGATGCCGAGCCGGTTTAGGCGAAGTGAGTGATCCTACGCTGTCGAGAAAAACCTCTAGCGAGTTGACATGGTGCCCGTACCCCAAACCGACGCAGGTGGGCAAGTAGAGAATACTAAGGCGATCGGGAGAACTCTGGTTAAGGAACTCGGCAAACTGCCCCCGTAACTTCGGAAGAAGGGGGGCCTCAGTAGGGTGAAGGACTTCGCGTCCGGAGCTCGAGGAGGCCGCAGAGACCAGGGCCAAGCGACTGTTTACTAAAAACACAGGTGCGTGCGAAGTCGTAAGACGATGTATACGCACTGACGCCTGCCCGGTGCCGGAAGGTTACGGGGAAGGGTTAGTTCCTTCGGGAGCGAAGCTCTGAACCTAAGCCCCGGTAAACGGCGGCCGTAACTATAACGGTCCTAAGGTAGCGAAATTCCTTGTCGGGTAAGTTCCGACCTGCACGAATGGCGTAACGACTTGGCTACTGTCTCAACCAGAGACCCGGCGAAATTGCACGACGAGTAAAGATGCTCGTTTCCCGCGGAAGGACGGAAAGACCCCGTGGACCTTTACTACAACTTGGTATTGGGTTTCGGTATTTGTTGTGTAGGATAGGTGGGAGACTGGGAAGCTGGGGCGTCAGCCTTGGTGGAGTCAACGTTGAAATACCACCCTGCAAATATTGGGGCTCTAACTTAGGTCCGTTATCCGGATCGGGGACAGTGACAGGTGGGTAGTTTGACTGGGGCGGTCGCCTCCTAAAATGTAACGGAGGCGCCCAAAGGTTCCCTCAGCCTGGTTGGCCATCAGGCGTCGAGTGCAAAGACACAAGGGAGCTTGACTGCGAGACCAACAAGTCGAGCAGGTGCGAAAGCAGGGCTTAGTGACCCGGCCATGGCATGTGGAAGCGTGGTCGATCAACGGATAAAAGGTACCCCGGGGATAACAGGCTTATCTTGCCCAAGAGTCCACATCGACGGCAAGGTTTGGCACCTCGATGTCGGCTCGTCGCATCCTGGGGCTGAAGCAGGTCCCAAGGGTTGGGCTGTTCGCCCATTAAAGCGGTACGCGAGCTGGGTTTAGAACGTCGCGAGACAGTTCGGTCCTTCCTCCG
>CAWFFF010000005.1:0-1158453 GCA_963814995.1 uncultured Actinomycetes bacterium
AGCTCGATGCCGTGGTCGTGTTCGACGGCGAGTTGTTGGGCTTGGCTGCGTTGGAGGTTGCGGGTGAGTTCTCGGCGGGCGTCGTGGGTTTGGTGGTGGCCGTGGTCGGGTTCTTCGGCGAGGGAGTGCGCGAGGTAGATCCGGTTTTCGGTCGCGCCGCGTGACATGGCGGTGTAGGCGGTTTCGCGGGCGAGTTGGTCGTCGGCGTAGATGAACGCGCGGTCGACGGTGCTGCCTTGCGCTTTGTGGATGGTGGTGGCGTACGCGTGAACGATGGTGTCGGCGTGCAGGTAGCTGGCGGGCAGCGCGACGGCGGTTCCTTCGTCGGTGCGCATCGTGAGGGTTCGGGCGTTGGGGTCGACGGTTTCGATGGTGCCGGTGGTGCCGTTCGTGATCCCGAGCCGGCGTTGGTTGCGCAGGGTCATGATGCGGTCGCCGGGTTGGAAGTCGCGGCCGCCGATCTCGAGGACGGGACCTTCGATGTGTCCGGCGTCGAGGAGCTGTCGGCGGGCGCGGTGGTTGAGTTCGTGGATGTCGCGCCAGCGCATGGCGACCATGAGGACGCGGTCGCCGGTATGGTAGGCGGCGAGGTAGTCGCGCACGAGGTGGTCGCGGGCGGCGTTGGCGGTGGGTTCGGTGGTGATGCGCTGGTGTTGGTCGTAGAGGGGGAGTGCTTCGTGGGCGCGGCCTTCGCGGAGGTGGGTGAGGGCTTCGCGTTCCCAGGCTTCGTGTTGGCGTCGGTTTTCTTTGAGGTCGATGCCGCCGATGTGTTGGTCGAGCGCGCGGAGCATGCCGCCGGCGTCGATCTCGGGGAGCTGTTTGGGGTCGCCGACGAGGACGGTCTTGATCCGGGCGGCTTTGGCGGCGTCGAGGAGCGGGGCGAGGGTGCGGGTGCCGGCCATGCCGGCTTCGTCGACGACGAGGACGGTGCGCGGGGGAATGGCTTGTCCGTTGGTCGAGGTCTTGGCGGAGTGCGGCGATGGTGTAGGAGCGGATCCCGGCGCCGGTTTGGAGTTGGTGTGCGGCGCGGGCCGAGACCGCGCAGCCGATGACGCGGTAGCCGGCGGCGTGCCAGGCGTCGCGGGCGGCGGCGAGGGCGGTGGTCTTGCCTGCGCCCGCGGGGGCGATGACGACATCGACGCCGCGTCCCGAGGTGGTGAGGATGCGGACCATCCGTCGTTGTTCGTGGCTGAGGTGGGGGTGGCGGCGGAGGGCTGTCGACGAGGTCCGAGTGGTCGACCGCGCCGACGCTTTCGGTCGCACGCGCGACGGAGTCGGTGAGGAGTCGTTGTTCGAGCGCGAGCAGCTCCGCGGTCGAGTAGCGGGCGCCGAGGTTGGGGGCTTCCATGCGGCGGCGATCCGCACGTCGCATCGCGACCGAAGCGTCCCGGCCGCGAAGTTGCACCATCGCCGGATCGGCGAGCGTCCGATCCGCGAGCTCTTCGACCTCGATGATCGGCGCGCCGGCTGGCAGTTGGTTGCACCAGGCTTGGAGGACGTGGCGGCGATCGAACGTTGACGCGTGCGCGGTCAATCCGTCTGGTCCGGCCAGCTGCTCGCCGATCTCCCGCTCACGGTTCGACGGGAGTGGTGTTGGAGCGGCTCGGGCGGTCAACGCGGTCAGCGCCTCGCTGGTGATGCCGTGGTCGGCGGCGATGTCTCGCCAATCCATGGAGAGTGCGTCGACGTCGACGTTGGGGTCTTTGCTCGTGCGGGTGTCGAGGGTGGCGACTTGCGCGGCGCGGGCGGAGTGCCAGCCGAGCTCGTCGAGCCGTTCGAGGATCTGATGCCGTCGCTGCGACAGGTCGTCGATCAGGGGGCGGGGGACACCGGCCAGGTCCGCGATCCCGTTGCGAACCTCACCCCATTCGACGCCGATCTGGGTGGTGAGGTCGTGGCGGAGGTGCGCCTCGTAGAGGTAGCCGGCGGTCTTCGCCAACGCGTACAGGTGTCGGGCGTCGAGGGCGCTCCAATGACCTTCGGGTCCGCGGGTCAGGTTCGCGACCAACACATGGGTATGCAGATGCGGGATCACCGGCACGGCTGGTCCGATGCCGGAAACCCGCCGCGACGAACCCGTCACCCGGCGCGGTGTGGATCCCGCCGGCGCCGCGGCGAACGACGCACGCGTTGCGTTCCAACCATCCGAGCGCCGCGACGACGGCCTGATCGTGCGCGTCGCGGACCTGGGCACCGATGTCCGGGTCGGCGAGGGCATGCATGATCGACACCGACTTCGGGGCCGAGAACGTGAGATCGAAACCCGGCGCCCGGTTCGCCCGGGCCCGGTCCAACCGGGCCCCGGTCGCCGGGTCAACGCCTTCGAGCACCGCATGCAGTGCGGCCGGTTCGACGGTGCCGTCGAGACCGAGCGTCCGCGCGTGGGCGCCGAGCCAGACGCCGGGAGCTTCGCCCGACACCGAGGTAGTAGTCCTCGCGGCCGGACGCGACCGTGTCCAAGTAGTACGCCGCGCTCGAAGCGCCCAACGCGCCGATACCCAACATCAACGCCCCGCCGAAGCGGCAAGGCGCGTTGACAACGCTGGCGTCAACGCGACGGTCAAGACCCGCGCCGCGATCTTGCGGCGCGCCCGGTTGATGTTCGACGTGCCGGTCGACGGTCGGGCACGGCTCGACGCCGATCGACGTCGAGCGGAACGTGTTGCAGGCATCAGCGGATCTCCATCACACGAAACAGGGAGCCGAGGATGCGCCGCGCGTCTAAGCAGATGTCTGCACCAAAGGTCTGCACCCAGCCGCCGAAATCGGCGTGAAACGACCGCTCAGTCCAGGCAGTCGCCACCTGTTCCGACGTCGCGTGACGTCGCATCGAGATCGTCGACACGCCGATGATGGCGTGCTGATCATCTCCAACCAGCGGCAGATCCATTGTGTTGACATCAGGGAACGGACGGCGAGGAGGACGCGACCCTTGACGGAGGTCTGCACCAAGGTCTGCACGACGTCGGTCCGAAATCGACTCCGAACACGGACGACCTACCGTTCGGTTCTGGTACGGAAGGTCCGACGGCGACGGCCGCCGCGTCTCCGCGAGCGCATCTGCGGTCGTTGGCTTCGAAGTGTCACGGACGATGCGCCGGGGCGCGCACGGAAATCGAGGAGGCACGGTACTCGGGTCTCGCGGCCGCTCAGTGTCGGGCCGGACCGCTCTCGGTCAACGTACGGTCTTCGACCCGCGACGGTGACCGATGACACTGTCGGCTGTCGAGGCACCGGCGGTCTTCACTCATCGGATCAACCGCTCGTCGTCGTTGAAGCACTGCACAGCGACCTCAGCAAGGGACTGTGCAGGCAGCGTCAGCACGACGGCCACTCGAATGAGTGCAAGTGCGTGTCTGGAATTCGGCGGGTCGGGGTCGGTCGGTGAGGTTGCGGCGTGCGTCGGAGGATCGGCGTCGGGTTGGGTGTCGGTGGAGTCGAGCTCGTGTTGGGCGCTCGACGCGAATGACGATATTGAAGGTGGCATTTTGCGGCGGGAGATGATCGTCGCTTTGTCGGTCCGGCCGGCGCGGTGCACGAGTGTTCGATCCGTGGCGATCGAGCCGTTGAACGCCGGTGGCGGCCCCTCGAGTCAGCTCGCCATATGGGGTACTGCGCGCCGAACCCGAGATGGTGTCGTCGCGGTTCTGGGCAGCGTGTCGCGGGAGCCGAGTCCTGTAGCCGTGGTGTCGGCCGGGCAGCGGGACGAACTCCGTGGTCGCGGAGATCGGATTCAAGGAGCCCGGTCTTGTGCATTCCATCGACGACGCGGCGCGCGCCAAGACGTGACGCGGATGCGTCATCACGAAGATCTCGGGCTACTGGCCCTCCAGCGGCATTCCTCATCTGATTGCACGGCGGGACGCGAGCCCAGCGACGCAGTGAACCGCAGTCGGCGACGACATCAACGAGGTGTTCGGTACGTAAACATCTTGGATTGTGCTCATAGTTCGTCTTCGGCCTGCCGTAGTTGATCGAACGTCGGCGAAGTCGTGTGCTCTTCATCGCTCGATTGTCAACACCGGCTGAATGTTGACCCCTTTTCACCGGTTGAAAGTTGACCCCGCTGGTCGGGTCGGTGGTCACGCTGTGTCGTCGTTGGGCACTCTCCCGAGGTCGCGGTCCTTGAGTCGGTAGCTGTCGCCTTTGAGGCTGACGACTTCGGCGTGGTGGACGAGCCGGTCGATCATGGCGGCGGCGACGACGGCGTCGCCGAACACTTCGCCCCAGCGGCCGAACGGCTTGTTGCTGGTGACGATCACGCTGGCGCGTTCGTAGCGGCGCGAGACGAGTTGGAAGAACAGGTTCGCGGCTTCGGCTTCGAATGGGATGTAGCCGACTTCGTCGATGACGAGGAGCGGGATAGCGGCCGAGGCGGCGGAGCTCGTCGTGGAGTCGTCCTGCGGCGTGCGCGTCGCCGAGTCGGTGCGACCCATTCGGCGGCGGTCGCGAACGCGACGCGGTGGCCGGCTTGGCAGGCCCGGATCGAGATCCCGATCGCGAGGTGGGTTTTGCCGGTGCCGGGCGGTCCGAGGAACACGACGTTGGTCGTTCGGCTTCGACGAAGTCGAGCGTGCCGAGATGCGCGATCGACGTCGCGTTTGAGGGAGCGTTGGTAAGTCGAAGTCGAAGTCCTCGAGCGTCTTGCGGGCCGGGAACCGCGCCGCGCGGATGCGGACCTCGCCGCCGTTGGTCTTGACGGGCCGCGACCTCACGTTCCAAACATGCGGCGAGGAACTCCTCGTGGGTCCAGCCGTCGGTCCGGGCCCGTTCAGCGAGCCGTTCGACCGCACGGGCGAGCGACGGAGCCTTCAGCGCTCGGCACAGATACGCGATGTCGGTCGCGGGTTTCGTCTTGGCTGCGGCCATCACGCCACGCCCAGGGCACGGTCGTAGTCGGCGAGGTCGCGTTCTTCGACCATCGTCTTCGAGCGTCGGAGTGGTGTGGGCGTCGGCGCGCATCGCTCGCAGCACGCGGGCGTGGTCGGCGTCCAGCAACGATCTGATGTTTCGCGAGGCAGCGGCGATGGCGAGCGACTTCGGTGCCGTCACACGTCGCGGTGACTTCATCGAGGGTGACGCGCACATCGATCCGGCGGCCAACAAAACGCGGGTTGATCGAGTAGTCGTTGGTGTCGACTCGGACGTAGTGGTCGCGCGGCAACCGGGTCGAGAACCGCCACGACGGGTCGGGCAACACCGGCGGGAACGCCATCATCGCGCCGCGGTCCTCGACAGATCGCTTCCGATGGCCGCACCCGCGTCGTGCCGTGGATGCGGTTGTTCGCGCGGCGCAGCCAGCCGGTGAACTGCCGGTTGAAGTCGGCGACGTCATCGAACCGTCGGCCCGGCAGAAAACTCGTCTCGAAATAGCCGTTGCGCACGCTCGACGATCCCTTTGGCTTCCGGGTCACGCGGCGGGCACAAGATCGCACCCATCCCGAGCGTCCCGCGGAACGCCTGGAACTCGCGGGTCAGGACCTGACGGCCGTGCCGCCACTGACCGATGCAACCTTCTTGGTCCCACACCGCGTTACGAGGCACGGCGCCGAACTGGCCGAGGATCTTGAGCATGCCGCCCAGCACGTCATGTGCCGGCGCGTGACGGGACCATCCAACCGCCGATGCAGACGCGAGAACCCGCAACCCGCTCGAGACGACCCACAACTTCTCGGCCTGACCGAACCCCAACGGGATCAACGACGTCGGGCTGCCACAGATCCCACTGCGGCAACCTCCCCGGCTCATACGTCGTGCGCTGACACGGATCGGGCGGCACGAACAACGGGCGCAGCTCCGCGACCCGGTCGCGCAAGATCGTGATCCCACGTGTCCAACCAATCCGTTCTGCGATCACCGTCGCCGGCATCGTCGGGAACTCGCTCAACAACTCGCCGGATCTGCGGCTCGACCGCGTCGACCGCCGACCCCGACGGCGCCCGTTCGTAACGCGGCGGTTCGTCCGACCGCAACGCGTCGCGCACCGTATTCCGCGACAACTCCAGGCGGCGCGCGATCGTCTTGATCCCCAATCCCTCCGCCCGATGCAGCCGCCGGATCTCTGCCCAGTCCTCCACGTCGATCAGCCCTTCCTCCCTGGCTCGGCATCGAGCCAGGGTTCGAGTTCCATCACTCCAAGTGGTGGACCCGACCGAAGGGGGGTCAGTTTTCGACCGGTGATAGGGGGTCAGTTTTCACCCGGTGGCGACGGGGTGGCAGAACGAGCCCCGACCGGGCATTATGCGCTCGCCGGACCTGCCGATGTAAACGCGTGGAACGCTTGCCGAGTTGGGTAGCTACTCACCCGGTCCTATGGGGCATCGTCAGCGGCTTGTTGCTGTTCCTGCTCGTTCTCGTCCTTTTTCACGGGCGACTACTGGCCGGTATGGCTCGCTGCTTTCAACGCTCTTCGGAGCAGCGAACTGGTTCATCTGGCGACAGGGCGGTCCCGCACATCGCTGGCGAGCCCCACCTGTTAGAACAGTTCCCGAAGCGCACATAGCTGTAGATATTCCGGTGATCGAGGATGCTTTTCGTCCCTTCTTGTTGAGGGGTGATGCGTCTGATGGGAGATCACTGAATGTCGTCATTGGAGTGCGTGTCGGGACCCGCATCCGCGGGTGATTTGGTGGATCGGATGTCGAGTTCGTGGCGGCGCGATGCCGGCCGAACACGGTGATCGCGACGGTCTCGGACTTGCGGGTGTTCTTCTCGGTGATCGATCGGCCGCCGGTCGAGGTGACCACGGCGGACGTGTTCGAGTTCTTCGCGCACAGCGTCGAGGGCCGGGTGACGGTCATGTGGTTCGCCCGCGGATGGCGAGTCGGGACTCGCGGCTCGGACGATCAAGCGGCGGTTGGCGAGCGTGTCGGGCTTGTTCAACTACCTCGTGATGTGCGGCGAGATGGCTGCGAACCCGGTCCCGCGGGGATGGCCACCAGGCGCACGGGTGCTGGCGGTCGGGCGACGGGTTCGCCGTTGATCCGCACCCCGCGGACGTTGCCACGCGTGTTGGACCCGGCCGAGGTGATCGCCTTGTTCGCCGCGCTGCGCCGGTGGCGAGACCGGGCGATGCTCGAAGCGATGGTGTTGGGCGGCTTGCGGTGTTGCGAGGTGATCGGGTTACGGCTCGAGGATCTGCATCCGACCGAGCGGCGGGTGTTCATCGCGGATGGCAAGGGCGGCCATCAACGCCTGATCCCGATGTCAGCCCAGTTCTTTCGAGCGTGGCCACCTATCTGAGCGCCGAACGTCCGAACGATGCGACGAGCGAGCAGTTGTTCGTCGTGCTGAAAGGCACCCGTCGGGGTGGGCCGTTGAGCATCGATGGTCTCGAACAGATCGTGCGCGCCGCGAAGACCCGCGCCGGGCTGGAACATGCGACCTGCCATCAACTGCGCCACACGTGTTTGACCCGCCTGCGCGAGGCGGGATGGCGCTCGAAGCGATCCAGGCGCAGGCCGGTCATCGTTCGATCGAATCGACGCGGGTGTCTCTCCATCTCGCTGACGGGTGGCTCGCCGACGAGTATCACCGGGCCGCCGGGCTGATCGACGCGTCCGCGGGGACTGTCCGATGACCGCCGCTGCCGTCGTTGCCGCTGATGGGCCGGTCCGTCATCGTGACTGGGAAGTCGTGGTCGCGGACACGCCGCAACTCGCGCTCACCGGATGGCGTTATATCGACCAGATCGCCTTATCGTTACGGCCCGCAACCGTCGATGTCGCCGACAACACACTGCGGTCCTTCGCCGGTTATCTCGTCGCCGCGCACGGTGACGTGGTCGGGTTCGTCGACGTCCGGCGTGCCCATATCGAGGGCTTCAAGGCGTTCTTCGCGGCGCACCTGACGGTCAAGGGTGTCGTGCCGGCTCGGAACACGATCCGGCAACGGCTTGGGATGCTCCGCAGCTTCTTCGATCGGATTATCGAATGGGACTGGCTCGACGCGCCGGCCCGAACTCCGATCTTCGCGGTTGATGTCCCCGTCGCGGACGATCCGCTTCCACGGTTCTTGGACGACGCGCAAGCTGCCCGCCTCGCCGCCCAAGCCGCGATCGCCCCACCGTTTGATCGGCTGGTTATCGAGTTGTTGTCACGGACCGGGATGCGCGTCGGTGAGCTCTGCGGCCTCGCCGCCGACGCGGTCTTCACGTTGAACGGAACGCCGTGGTTGCGGGTCCCGGTCGGGAAACTGCACAACGACCGTTGCGTCCCACTCCATCCGAACGCGCAGCGGCTCCTCGCGGACTGGACCGTCACCCATCCACCCATCGATGGGCGCCTCCTCCACCGTGACGGACGGCCACTCGACCGTCATCACGTCGGCCGGATCGTCAGGCGGGTCGCCCGGGATGCCGGACTCGGACACGTGCACCCTCACCAACTCCGGCACACGCTCGCGACCCAAGCGATCAACCGCGGAATGCGTCTCGAAGCGATCGCGACGATGCTCGGCCATCGCAGCCTGCGCATGACACTCACCTACGCGCGCATCGCGAACAAGACCGTCGCCGACGAATACGCCACCGCGTCCGCGAAAATCGACACGCTCTACACCAACAGCGATCCCGACCAACAGCTCCGCCAACTCGCAGTCGAGCATCGCCGCATGCTCGCCAACGGCTGGTGCAACCGGCCCATCGACACCGACTGCGTCTACGAGACCATCTGCGAAGGATGCGGCTACTACCAAACCGCCATCGAGTTCAGGCCCGCCCTCCAAGCCCAAGCCGAACACGCCGAACGCAACCACCAGACCGGCCGAGCCAAGATCTACAACCAGCTCCTCGACAACCTCGACCGCGACACCGGCTGAACCCCCAGCCCAACGCCGATCACCGGAATATCCCGACCACCACTTGACGGATCACCGGAATAACGACAGTTATGCGCTCGTCAGCGAGTCCAGTGCGTCGTCGTACTGCGCTTCGTCGAAGGTTAGTTCGACGGCTGAGAGGTCAACGTCAGGTCGTCGATACCACTGGAACGCGGTCCAGCGGACCGCTCCGAAGACTCGTTCGACGCGAATGAGGATCGCGTCACATCCCGGCTGTCCACACCGACACGCAGCGACGGCGACGAGGCCGTCATCGAACCAAGAGTCATCCGCGTCTTCCCAACGGTCGGGTCCTCCGCTGAGATGGTCCGATGGCGGGGCAAGTACCGAGAGGGGTGGGCTGACGGGACCCCGTTTGGTGGTCCAGCTTTCATGAGAGTGCTGGTTGGTGTTCGGTGGTCCATGCGGCGCGTACTTCGGCGGGGGTGAGTCCGCCGAGGGCGCCGTGAGGTCGGTAGGTGTTGTACTCGATCCGCCAGGCTTCGACAACGACTTGGGCTTCGAGGAGCGAGCCGAACTCTTCGATGTTCAACAGTTCGTCGCGGACGCGGCCGTTGAAGCTCTCGACGTAGGCGTTCTCCCACGGGCTGCCGGGTTCGATGTAGCTGATCCCGATGCGCGACATGCGGCACCAGTCGCGCAGCGCCCACGCGATGAGCTCCGGGCCGTTGTCGCACCGCAACGAGCTCGGCGCGCCGTAGCGGTCGACGAGTCGGTCGAGCTCGACGAGCAGGTCATCGGCGGTGCAGTGTCGGCCGACGCGCATGGTGAGCGCCTCGCGGGTGTGCTCGTCGACGATGTTCGCGATCTTCAGTCGGCGTTGGTCGGTGGTCTCGTCGAAGCAGAAGTCGATCGCCCACACGTGATTCGGTCGCAGGGCGGTCATCCGTTCGGTCGTGTCGAGCCGCACACGCCGCCGTTTGCGGCCCTGGGGTGGCCGTTTCAGCCCTTCGTCGCGCCACAGGCGCTGCACCCGCTTGCGGTTCACATGCCAGCCGTCGCGGCGCACGACCCGCGTGGCCATCTTGTAACCCCACCGCGGATGCGCCTTCGCGATCGAGCGCAGCTCGGCGCGCAACTCGCCATCGTCGACCGGGCGGGACGCACGGCGGTTTGCGTTGCGTCGATCGGTGCTGACCCGGCGACCCGACACGCGAACCGTTCGGAGACCCCGAAGCCTTCCTGCAAGCGGCACACCGCTCGCCGGCGACGCTCCGGGGTCAGAAGTTTCCCTCAGCCAACTCCTTCAGCATCGCCTTCTCCAGCTCGGCTTCCGCGAGCAGCTTCTTCAACCGGGCGTTCTCACGCTCGAGTTCCTTGAGCCGCTTCGCCTCGTCGGCCTTCATGCCGCCGTACTGCGCGCGCCACCGCGCCCAACTCGACTCCGACACCTCGAGATGCCGCAGCACCTCGGTCAGCTCGGTGCCCTCGTTGAGCATCCGATCGCCCTCGCGCAACTTCCGGACGATCTGCTCGGGTGTGTGTCGCTTGCGCTTCATCGTGATGTCCTCCTGCCCAGCATGCTGGACGTCGGACTCTCACGAAAGGTGGACCACTATCCCGGGGTCCCGTCAGGGCTGAGCCACTCTCCCGTTACCCCATGGCGCGCGAGCATCTCTCGCAACGGAACGTCGTTGATAACGATCTCGACTTCGCTACCCCACGGCGAATCGGTGTCACTCCGGTCGTGCAGCGAGAGCACGTCATCTCGAACGGTCATCACAACCATGATGCCCTGTCGGCAAGCGCCGATCGGCAGTTATGCGCTCCACCAGCGTGGGCGCGGGATCGAAAAGGGAACACGTTCCGCTGCAACGTCACCCTCTTGATGGCGGACAAGCGCGGTAGGCCGGTCTTGTGGTTCAAGAATGATAAGGAACAGATCTATTGGAGCATTATCAGATCGCAGGACTATCGCCGAACGTGCCGTTCCGTCATCCATCACGACCTCCACGGCCATTGTTCCCTTCTGCGTAGCGCCCTCGAGGAATCGTTCGTTGCGGCCGTCGTTGAAGTCCTGCGAGAACGGACCGCTCGTGCCGCCGTACTCGATGCCACGAGTTGCAAGCTTGTTGAGCGGGTAGCCGTTCAGCCCATCGGTACGTCCACCGTCGTTGTGGCGCGTTTCGAGGACGACCCCGAGGAACTCCTTGCCCCACTGAGAGAACCGCTCTCCGATTCCGAATCGCCAGCTACACCATCGCGTGGTGCCCTGTGCGAGCCATTGACGAGGTTCAGGGCGTCCGGTCATTCGGTCCGTCATACGCGCCAGATTGCCCGATCACGCTTCATGTGGCGCACGCGGAACGGCAGATCTGTTCCGCTATCGCGCGACGTCGAAGGTCTTCTTCATGTGGAAGGGCTCGCTTCCCGATCGTTCCTTGGTGACTAGCTCGTAACCGAGCTTTTCGTAGAACCCTCGGGCGTAGAGAACGGAGCCGACATGGAGTTCCGCCGCGGATGTTCGGTCCTGGAAGTCGGACTCGGCACGACGTACCAAGCGGGTCCCGAGGCCTCCTCGTTCCGAGTCCGGGGCTACATAGACGTGTCGAAGGAGCTTGCCTCGCCAACCGGCGCATCCAACGATGCGTCCATCGGTCTCGGCGACGAAGAGCTGCCGATCCTTGACCATCGCGCGGAGCTCGTCGACATCGAGGCTGTCGAGAAGCTCGACAACTTCTCGCGGTGAGTACACGCTCGGCGCGCTGGTGGACAACGCGGCGTAGCGCAAGGCCTCGACGACTTCGATATCGCCAGCTTCGGCGACTCTGATCAGCATCCGGATCTATCTTTGCCGATCGAAGACACACCGGCTCAGATTGCCCGATCGCGTGCGTCGGCGCGGCACACCGATCGGCAGTTATGGCGTCGGCACAATGCGACGAAGCACGCGGGTGTTCACCGTCTCCGTGTAGCCCTGCGGGTCACGGATCACAGCGAGCACATCAGGATCACCTGAGATCGGAGCCGTAGTCGACCACAGTTCGACGAGTTCGTACTGAAGACCCTCGGGCACGAGGATCGGTCGTCCGACTGCGCCCATGAAGTGCACGCGATCGCCGACCCGAAGGTCCCCCCAGGCGTCCAACTGTCCGCTCACGCTCACAGGATGCCCGATCGCGCCGCGGCGAGGCGAGCGCGGATCGGCAGATATGTACTACGGCTGTTCGGCGAACCAGGTCACCAGGCTGTTCCGCACCCGGAGCGCGTCACGTGTCCCGAGAATGAGTATCTCCTCCGGGTCCTGTCGGAATGCCGACGCAACGCCAGGCAAGGAGCGAATGAACTCGACGGAGCGTTCGATTTCGGTGTCGTGGTCTGCGACGAATGGGTCGCTGAAGCCGACGTGCAGGTCGAAGTCAGTTTCGACAGTCTCGACATAGAGCCAGGGGTAACCATCAGCGGCGATCGCCGGTTCCGCGATCGTCGTGTCGCCGGGATCGGGTGTTGGCCTTGCCTCTCGGATTCGCAAACCATCGGACGTTGCATCGATGGAAGCGCCGCGCCTCAGTGCGGCGACGATGTCGTCTATCGGCGGCTGTTCGTCACGTGACGGCACCCGCACAGAATGCCCGGTCGGGGCTCGTTCTGCCACCCCGGCGGGCCGCACATAACGCGCGCTCGCCCGACCTGGTTTCGGTGCTCGGGTCCGAACGGGTGTCGACGTGTCGACGCCGGCGTGTCCGGCGGTGCAGAGGTTCGGTACAGAGGTTCGGTGCAGACATCCGTCAAGTCTTCAGCGAGCCTCGGCGCGGTCGAGCGCTGAGGCGCCGACACGTTGCGAGATCATGCGTTTCCGGTGGTGCCGGCGCTTCGAGTGTCGGTACGTCGTCGGTGCCCGGCCGGTGAAGCGGGCGCCACGGGGTCGACTCCGCAGCGCGACCCAAGGGGCGGCGCGCGACGACAACAACGAACAGCTCAGCGCTCGTCCGTCCGCGTCCGTCGTCGATCGTGCGCACCGGCGTGACGATGACGCGTCCGCGAGCATCAGAGCTCGGCCCATTCCGCTGCATAGCGGAATGGGCAAGTCTGTGGCGTTCGTCGAGGCCGTTTCGGGAGCTCTTGGCGTGAGGCTTCGGCGCGACGGTTGACGGGCTCGGGAAGGTCGTTCGAGACTTGCCGTGCAGATCGGGCTCGCGCTCGTCGTGCGTGCTGGCGATTCGCGTGCGCGACGTGCGGCATTTTCAAATGCAAGTTCGTGCAGGAATTTCGCGAGGGTGTTTTCGATCGGGCGAGGCAGGCGATCGGGAGTCTGTCGTGCCGGTCGGGGCGTGCGGTCGGCGAGCTCGGTGCGGTGACGATCGTGATCGTCGGTGTGCGTCGACGTTGCGCAGTTGGGGGCGCTGGCGGTGATCGCGGTTTGCCGGTCTCGTCGTTCGCTGCTGCGCGTCACGCGACGATGAAGTGCTGCTTCGCCGTACGGGCGCCTGTGCCGCCTTGTAGCGGGCCATCAACTCCGCCGGCCACTGACCGGGCCGAAGCGCCGTGAGCGGCCCGTGCCGGCGGCCTGAAGGCGTCGATGCCGAGCCGTCGTCGGGTCACCGTGGGGCGGATCGTCCCGTCGGGGCTCAGTCCGCCCAGCGATCGACGTCGTTCGAACTCGTGTCGCCCGCTGGTCGTCGGTACAACGTCACCATCGGCGACGACCACGACTGCGCAGACGTCGTGCGTACGGCGCGAGCTACGGACCGTGCAGACCTGCCGTGCAGACCTGCCGTGCAGACCTGCCGTGCAGACCCACCGTGCAGACCCACCGTGCAGACCTACCGTGCAGACGCTGCGGAGGCTGCACGTCGTCGTTGATGCGCGACTGCCATGGGCGTGGTGGAGTTTGTCGGTTGCGACGCCGTCGCCGAGTATGAGTCCCGCGGTGTGGTGGGTTTTGGGTGGTCCACCGTGAGGTGAGCCACCGGCGTGATCCTTGGTGTGTTCCTGGAAGAACGACCGAGGAGACACACCGATGACTCTTGATGATTCTGCCTTGCCTGAGTTGCTCGCGGCGTTTCGGACTGGTGATGGGGTCGATCTGATCCGTGACGCGGTCCGGCTCGTGTTGCAAGAACTGATCGAGCTCGAAGCGACCGAGGTGATCGGCGCCAAGCCCTACGAACGCAGCGACTCCCGCGTGAACGAACGGAACGGTCACCGGCCTCGCCTGTTGGCAACCCAGGCCGGCGACATCGAGCTGAAGATCCCGAAGCTGTCGCACGGCAGTTTCTTCCCGGCGCTGCTCGAGCCGCGCCGGAGGATCGATCAGGCGTTGTATGCGGTCGTGATGCAGGCATACGTGGATGGAGTCTCGACGCGTTCGGTCGATGATCTGGTCCAGGCGTTGGGGATCGATTCCGGGATCTCGAAATCGCAGGTCTCTCGGATCTGCGCCCGTCTCGACGTGCAGGTCGACGCGTTCCGCAACCGACCGTTGAACCACGTCGAGTTCCCCTACGTCTACCTCGACGCGACGTACGTGAAGGCCCGCGACACCGACCTGCATCAGGTCGTGTCCCGAGCGGTGGTGATCGCGACGGGGATCACCGCGAACGGTGATCGCGAAGTGCTCGGTGTCGCGGTCGGCGATTCCGAAGACGAAGCATTTTGGACCGAGTTCTTGCGGTCGTTACGTCGTCGCGGGCTCGCCGGCGTGCGGCTCGTGATCTCCGACGCGCACGAAGGCCTCAAAGCCGCAGCCCGCAAAACATTGCAAGGCGCGTCGTGGCAGCGGTGTCGCGTGCACTTCGCCCGCAACGTCTTGGCCCGAGTCCCCAAGGGCCACCAAGACGTCGTCGCGGCCGCGTTGCGGACCGTGTTCGTGCATCCCGACCCGACGGAGATGTCAGCAGCGTGGGATCGGACCGTGGACATGTTTGCCGGCCAGTTCCCCAAAGTGAAAGAGCTGATGGACTCGGCCAAGACCGACGTGCTCGCCTTCGCCGTGTTCCCGGTCGATCATTGGCGCAAGATCTGGTCGAACAACCCGCTCGAACGGCTGAACAAGGAGATCAAGCGACGCACCAACGTCGTGCAGATCTTCCCGAACGACCCCGCCATCGTCAGGCTCGTCGGCGCCATCCTCGCCGAACAACACGACGACTGGGCCACACGGCGCCACTACCTCTCCGAAGCGTCAATGGCCAAGCTCTACCCGACGCGCGACAATGACAACGCGACAGGAACCGAGATGCTCGCCATCACCTGACGCCACCAGGAATCACACAACGATTCCCACCACTCCACGGGGCACTGTCGGCGCCGATCGACGCGAGCTGCCCGGTTGACGACGCGTCATTGTCAACATTGCCCATGTGGGTGTCGACCGTGTTGGGCGTGTCGGTACAGGTCGCGCAACGCTGCTGACGTGACGGCCCGAGCCGTGTCCGGCATCGCCGATGCATCGGTGTGCCAAACATTTCGGGTCGTGATTCGACGGGGAACGCGGCGAGAGATGCGGTACGCCAGTTTTCTTCGGAATGTTGTCGCGCGTGAGGGGGTCTACCGCGCTATTCCTACTTGTGGAGAGGTTCACAGCGGCAGACGGCATCTCGCACGACGAAGACGTGCTTCGGGCGCCGGTTCGCGTTCCGGGCGCTGGGACCGATGCTCGTGCCGTTCGGCTGCCTGGCTCCGGCATGGCGACGGGCTCCGTCGCTTTCGTGGGTGACGAGTCCGATGGCTGCGGCGTGGTGCAGCTGCCCGATCATCCGCCCACGCTCAACCCGACGGCGGCGGCCGTGCTCGCACGCATGATCCGACGCCAACGCGATGAGGCGCGCCAAGATGGCGGCGAGACCGGGAGGACATCATGAGCACACCGTTTGCCGCGGCGTTGTACGCGCGGGTCAGCACCGAAGACCGTCAGTCCCCGACCGACAGCATCGCTTGGCAACGCGCGCTCGCGACCAGCCTGATCGCCGCGCAAGGGGGTCGCATCGTCGCCGAGTACCTCGATGTCGGTGTCTCCCGCTCGTTGCCCTGGCCGCGCCGCCCCGAAGCGGCACGACTCCTCGCGGACTGCGCCCGCCGTGATCGTGCGTTCGGCGCGATCGTGATCGGTGAACCGCAACGAGCCTTCGCGGGCGCGCAGTTCGCGTTGACGTTCCCGCTGTTCGTGCATCACGGCGTCGAGTTGTGGGTCCCCGAGGTCGGCGGCCGCATCGATCCCGACTCCGAAGCCCACGACCTCGTCATGTCGCTCTTCGGTGGACTCAGCAAAGCCGAACGGTCCCGCATCCAACGCCGCGTCAAAGCCGCAATGACCACCATGGCCCACGCCGGCGGCCGCTACCTCGGAGGCCGGCCGCCCTACGGCTACCACCTCGCCCCGATCGCCACGCACCCGAACGCCGAAAAAGCACGCGTCGGCGCGACCCTGAACCGCCTCGAACCCGACCCGGTCACGGCACCGATCGTGGAACGAATCTTCACCGAACGACTCGCCGGCGCCGGCTACTCGAGCATCGCCCGCAACCTCAACCACGACGGCATCCCCTCCCCCGCCGCCGCCGATCCGGCCCGGAACTCGCACCGCGACCCGCGCGGCTGGGCCGCGAGCGCAGTCCGAGCGATCCTCATGAACGCCCGCTACACCGGTCACGAGGTCTGGAACCGGCAACGCCGCGACTACGAACTCATCGACGTCAACCATGTGGCCGAGGGACACGTCCGCCGCATGCGCTGGAACCCGCCCGACCAATGGATCTGGTCCCCCGAACCCACCCACGACGCCGCTCATCGACCGCGACGACTGGCAACGCGTCCAAGCACTCACCACGACCCAGGTACGCGCCGCTCGCCCCACCGACGTCCCCTACCTCCTCCGCGGACGTGTGTTCTGCGCCACCTGCGGTCGGCGGATGACCGGCCAACGCCAAGCCCGCCGCCGCACCTACTACCGCTGCGAACTGCGGCGCGCCCGACCCGGACTCACGATCGACGACCATCCCGCCGACGTCTACGTCCGCGAAGACACACTCATCCAGGCCCTCGACCACTGGCTCGAGCAACTCTTCGCACCCGAACGCGCGCACGAGACCGCCCAGCTCATCGTCACCGCGGACACGACAACCCGGCCACGACACCGCCGCGCGAGAAGCGCGCGAGCGACTCAACAGCGCGCGCCAGCGACTCGCCCAATACCGCCACGCCCTCGACGAAGGCGCCGACGCGGCCACCGTCACCGGCTGGATCACCGAAGCCGCCGAACAAGAACGAACAGCCGCCAGCGACCTCCAAGCAGCCACCGCCGACGCGCCCCGACCCCTCACCGTCGACGACGTACTCGCCACCATCGCCGAGCTCGGCACCCTCGCAGGCTTGCTCTCGACCTCGGAGCCGGACGACCGAGCCCAGCTCTACAAGGCGCTCGGCATCACCGCCACCTACGACGCGACCGCTCGAACCGCAGTGCTGGAGGCCGCTCTACCGCGTAGCGCAAAAAACGTGTCGGAGGGGGGACTTGAACCCCCATGCCCTTTCGGGCACTAGGCCCTCAACCTAGCGCGTCTGCCAATTCCGCCACTCCGACGTGGAGCGGAGATTGTAGCAATCACCAGGGCGAACGCGACGAACGGTCGTCCCGAGGAACCGACGGTCGCGAAGTGCCTGGTAACGAGTTCGTAACCGGGCGAAGTCGCAGGAGCAGAAATTGACGATCCGACACCCGCGACATCTCGGTAGGTTCGAGGACATGGGCAAGGCGTTCGCGACCGTCGGAGTTGCAGCCGTCCTGCTCACGGGCTGTGGGTTCGGAAGTAGCGGAGGGGGCGGTCCGATTCCAAACGACAAGCGCGTTCCATTTTTGGACTACTGCGCGGAGTGGGGCGGGACCACAAGCGACTGTGTCAATCATCTTCAAGCGCTCGACAAGCGGGTCGAGAACGGACAGAAAGCCGACTGCGTTCTCGAATGGGCAGAGGCCGACATCATGGACGTCGCCCACGGCGATATGCAACGACGCGCGGACGACGTGGCGAAGTTGAACGACTGTTAGCGATGCGACCCATCGCCATCAAAGGGACGTGGTCGAAGCCGTTATCCGACGATGAGACGCTCGACCTCGGCGGCCGCTTCCTCATCCGCTTGCGGCATGACGTGGGCGTAGACGTCGAGCGTGATCACGATCGACTTGTGGCCGAGTCGTTCCGAGACCACCTTGACCGAGACTCCGGCTCGCAGAGCGGCCGTCGCGTACGAGTGGCGAACGTCGTGAAGACGGATCCGTCTCTGGCCCGATGAGCCGACGAGACGGTCGAAGGTACGGCTCACGGTCCGCGGGTCGAAGCGCGTCCCGTCCTCACGCGTGAACACGAGCCCGGAGTCGGCGTAGTCCGGACCCCACGCGAGACGCTCGGCGATCTGTGCCTTGCGCCACCGCTTGAGAGCTTCGAGCGTGCTCGGCGGGATCGAGAGTGAGCGTCGGCTTCGGTCCGTCTTCGGCGTCTCGACCTTGACCTCGCCGCCGTTCACCACGAGCGACTGAACGACCGAGAGATGCCCGGCGTCAAGGTCGACGTCCGTCCACCGGAGTCCGAGAGCTTCACCACGCCGGAGACCCGTCGTCGCGAGGAGAAGCCAGAGCGCATAGACCCGGTCGTCGGAGACGTGCTTCAGAAAGGCGCGCGTCTCCTCCGGCGTCCAGTACCGCATCTCGACGCGCGCGGCCTTCGGCATCTCGGCATCCTTCGCCGGGTTGCTCCGGGCGTGTCGACGTGTCACGGCGAACGAGAGCGCGCCTGAGAGCATGATTGCGGTATTGCGAACCGACTTCGGCGCGAGCCGAGTCCCGAGCGTCGCGTAGAACCGATCGAGCGTTGCCGCGTCGAGATCCTGAAGAGGGACGTTCCCAATCGCCGGGACGATGCGCTTCGTGATGTAGATCCGGTACTGATCGAGCGTCCCGGACTTGCGCCTGCCGCTCGCCTCGATCGAGGGGAGCCACTCGCGTTCGAGGAACTCCCCTACCGTGAGCTTCGTCTTCTCGACGTGCTCGCCGGTCTCGATCTTGCCGAGTTCCGTCGTGAGCGCGGTTTGCGCCTCGCGTTGCGTCGCGAACCCGCCGCGCTTCGCCTGCCGACGTCGTCCCGTGACGGGATCCGGCGGTAGGTCGTGCATGAAATACCAGGACGTGCCGCGTGCGCCCTTGCGCTTGAAGACGTGACCCTTCATCGGAGACCTTCCGTGTCTGCTCGGGCAAGTAGCTCCTCGCCGAGTTTCCGTGTGGCGTGTGCCTTCTTCATCGCCGGAGCATCGGCTCCGGTGCGTTCGTCCCGCTCATCTGTGAGCGATCGGCCCCATAGCTCGAACGAGATCCGGGCGACGTCCTCGGGATCGAGATCGTTCTTCTTGGCGAAGTGACGCTCGGCCTCGCCGGACGACGCCGCCCGGATCTGAAGCTCGCGCCAGTTGCCGCTCCTCGCCCGTTGCGGAAGTTGCGGAACCGGCGCACGCCCGAGGACGACGGCCGTCACGTCCGGGACCGAGGTCCGATCCGAGATCGCAACTCGTCCCTTGTGTTGGAGCAGATGGAGCGTCGACACGTCGAGGGCGTCAGCCAGCACGAGAAGTTCGGAGAGGCTCGGCTCGGTCTCGCCGGTCTCGGCGTAAGCGACGGAGTTCCGGCTCCAGTCGAGCCCGTAGAGGCTCCTCAGTCGGTCCGCAAGCTGGTCTTGCGAGAGTCCGGCGGAGGTACGAAGAGCCCGGACGTTCTTCGCGATGACTTCGGCGACGGTCTTCATCTAGGGAACGTTACGCCTAGTCCGGTTCCATATCAACGGACAAGAAGAGTGCTATCTGATACCCTAGTCCGGTGGGATTCCACCGCACTACGGCGGTTCAGGTCATGGAGCGACGCACGCTCACTATGGAAGAGGCCGCGAAGGCCCTCGGCATCTCGCGGACGTCGGCGTACGCCCTGGCTCGGTCCGGCGAGCTACCCGTGCTCCGGCTCGGGCATCGCTTCGTCGTCCCTTGCGCGGAGTTCGACGCCTTCCTCGCGGGCGAACCTCTCCCGAGCGCCTCGTGAACGTCGCCGCTCTCGTCGCCCTCGTGCCGCTCGGGACCGGCCCGTTCAATCTCTCATTTCAGGCGTGGCAGGCTCGTCGGTTCCGGGAATGTGACGATCTTCAACCCGCAGGGCGTCGTCATGATCGGCGGCTCGCATCTGAGCCCGGCCGCGACCGAAGAGGGCATCTAATGCCGGTCGAGTCACACGCGGTCCGCATCGTGTCCGCCGACCGCGACGAGATCACGTTCCAGATCACGAGCGGCGCGAGCGATGGCGAGACGTTCGAGCTTCCGACGCACGGCATGATCCTTCCGCCGGAGCCCACGTTCGCGCAGTTCGTCGAGGAGCTACTCCGCGTCTCCGGGTAACCCACGGATGAGTGTCACACCCTCGCCCTACAATCATCCCTCGTGCCATTGTTCAAACGACGCCAGGAACTCAAGAGGCTTGCGGAGGCCGAAGCGCAAGGCGAATCGTTCTGGACGTGTGACTTCGCGGACCCGGTGCGGGTGAAGATTTGGCGGAGCTTCGAGCGGTGCGCGTCCGACAGCGCGAATCCCGAGGCCGCCGAATTCGCCCGGCAAATGATCTTGGACGACGAGGGAATCGTCACGCTGACGAGGTCTCCGCGGAACGACTACATGGATTTCGCGGGCTATTTCGCCGAGTGTGATTCGGAGGAGTTCGCGAGCGTGATCGAAGCGCTCATCGCGGGGCTTCGGTACGCGTACAACCGGCGGAGCAGCTATTACGTCACCGCGAACGCCCCGCAGTTCGTACAGGACACGAACGCGATTCTCAATGAGCATCGGATCTCGTGGGAGATCGTCGGTGTCGAGATCGTGCCCTTCGAGTCGAAGGAGATGCACGCGGAGGTCGTAGCGCCGACGTTGCGGCTCCTCGCCGGTCGTACGGATCTCGCCGACGTCGAGAAGTCGTATCAGGAGGCTCTCGAAGAACTCTCCAAGGGCGACGCGGGAGATGCGATCACGGACGCGGGTCGTGCTCTCGAAGAGATGCTCGATCATCTCGGTTTCGCCGGGAACTCGCTCGGCGCGCGTGTATCCGCGGCGAAGAACGCCGGAGCGGTCCCGGCGCAAGACGGAAAGCTGTTCGAGTGGGTCGCTGCGTCGCGTGGGAACCTGAGCGACGCTCATCCGGGAACGAACGCGACGCGTGGTGACGCGTGGCTCGCGGTCCACGTCGTCGGCGCGCTCGATCCTCCGGCTCGCGTCGTAGCGAGGTGACCGATCGGACACACGAGTACGAGGTCGTCTGCGCGTGCGGGAATCGCTGGAGACTTCAGGCGACCGAAGAGCCCGACTCGGCCGAGTGCGTCGCGTGCGGCCCGCACGCGATCGGGATCGCGACCTCGGACCGATCCACCCGAGCTACTAGGAGGAGACGCAATCGACTTTCGGAGGAAGCGCCGAGACCTGATTTCCTTGTTGAACGTCACGCTGGATGCTCGCAATCGCGAAGCTCCAGCTATTCGAGTTGATCTCGCATGAGACCGTCGCGTGTTTCGTCGAGTTGCATCCCGACAGCAACGCCGCGCCGATGAGAGCAGTACCGAGAGCGCCTGCCAATACCTTCACGTTCGTCCTTCCCGCCTGAGAGCTTAGAACGGTAGCGCGAGGGAGCCCGGCCGAAGCCGGGCTCTCCGCTCCGTTCCGTTTGGCGCGTCCGCGTCAGCCGGTCGCGATCACGTACGCGGCGATGAGCGTCGTGTCGCCGTTCACGCTCACGGGCTCGACCTCCTGGAGCGCGTCGGCGAACGTGAACGCGAGCCGCGCCATGTCAAGCGTCGCGCCGGTCGTGCGCCACGCTTCAGCGGCGACGACGATCCGAGCGAACTCGGGCGTTCCGGCGGCGTCGAGTCGAACTCGTCGAAGAGGCCCTTCGCGTCGGCGTCGATCTCTTCGTCCGTGCGGAGCCGGACCTCAGGGTTCGTCATAGTCATCGTGTGATCCTCCGTGCTCTCTTGCCCGGCTCCTTGCTGGGCTCTAAGTGTCGGCGCGCCGATGGCCCAATGGAAGAGAAGGTGACGCAAGTAACAAAGGTGGCGAAGTGGTACAAGTGTCTCACTCGGATGAGACGGGTGTATCAGTCTGGCGAACGCGAACCTCAGTGATCGCTCACAGCGTCGATGAATGGAGCATGACCATCATCGCGAGGTTCGTTCATTCGGCCGTCTACGCCTTGGCAGGAGCCGTTCCGAGCGTGACCGGCACGTCGTCGGCGAAGTGGCACGCGACCGGATGGCCCTGGCCCCGTTCTATCAACGCCGGCTCCTCCACCCCGCACACGTCCTGCGCCTTCCAGCACCTCGTCCGGAACCGGCAGCCGCTCGGCGGGTTCGCCGGGCTGGGGATGTCGCCCTCCAACACGATCCGCTGCCGCCCGCGTTCGAACCGAGGATCCGGCACGGGAACCGCCGACAGCAACGCCTGCGTGTACGGATGCGCAGCGTGCTTGTAGATCTCGTCGCTCCTCCCCTGTTCCACGATCTTGCCGAGGTACATCACCGCGATCGCGTCGGAGGTGTGGCGGACAACGGAGAGATCGTGCGCGATGAACAGGTACGCGAGCGAGAGCCGGTCCTGAATCTCCTCGAGCAGATTCACGACGCCGGCCTGGATCGAGACGTCGAGCGCCGACACCGGTTCGTCGAGGATCAACACTTCCGGTCTCAAGGCCAATGCCCGCGCGATCCCGATGCGTTGCCGTTGGCCCCCGGAGAACTCGTGCGCGTAGCGGTTGCCGTGCTCCGGGTTGAGCCCAACCAGCTCGAGCATCTCGGCGACCCGATCCTTCAAACCCTCGGTCTGGCCGTGAATGCGCAGCGGCTCACCGACGATCGCCGCGATTGTCATCCGCGGGTCGAGCGACGCGTACGGATCCTGAAATACCACTTGCAGATGACGGCGGGCGCGGCGCATCCCCTTGCGCGAGAACTTGCGAATGTCCTCGCCTCGGAACTCGATGGTCCCCGCCGTCGGTTCGTGCAATCGCAGGACACACAATCCCGTCGTCGTCTTCCCCGAACCCGACTCGCCCACGAGGCCCAGCGTCTGCCCGCGGTAGAGGTCGAACGACACATCCGACACTGCCTGCACCGTGCCGACGTTCCGCCGGGTCAGTCCGGTCCCCCGCACGTCGAAGTTCTTCACGAGGTGCTGGACCGAGAGCACCGGCTCGGCTGCCGGCGCGTCGGCCGATTCCGCCGCCACCCCGCTCACCGCTTCACCTCGACGATCTCTTCGGCGAACAAGCACGCGGACCGGTGGGTCCCGAGACCGATGTCGCGGAACGGAACCGGCTCGACCCGGCAACGATCCTGCGCCATGAAGCAACGCGGATTGAACGCACAACCGTCGGGTGGATGGATCATGCTCGGCGGCGCGCCTGCGATGGGTGTCAGCCTGCGCTGCCCCGACTCGTCGACGCGCGGCAAGGACCGCAGCAAGCCGATCGTGTACGGATGACGCGGGTGGACGAACAAGTCGTCGACCTCGGCCGATTCCGTCACCTCGCCCGCGTACATCACGAGCACTCGGTCGGCCATACGCGCGATGACCCCGAGGTCGTGCGTGATGAGCACGATCGACGTGCCGAACTCGTCCCGCACCTTCTGCAGCGTCTCCAACACCTGCGCCTGGATCGTGACGTCGAGCGCAGTCGTCGGCTCGTCGGCGATCAGCACCTCGGGCTTGTTGATCATCGCCATCGCGATCATCGCCCGCTGGCGCATGCCGCCCGAGAACTCGTACGGATACTGCGCCGCCCGCTCGCGCGGATTCGGAATGCCGACCAGATCGAGCAGCTCGATCGCCGCCTCCGACGCGTGCGCCTTCGTCACCTCTTGGTGCGCGCGCATCGCCTCCGCGATCTGCGCGCCGACCCTGTGCACCGGGTTCAGTGACGTCATAGGGTCCTGGAAGATCATCGCGATGCGCGATCCCCGCAACGGTCGCATCGCCTTCGACGTGCGGCCCAATAGCTCCTCGCCATGGAACAGCACCGACCCGCTGACACGCGCTTGCCGCGGAAGCAGTCCCATCACGGCCAGCATCGTCACCGACTTCCCGGAACCCGATTCGCCGACGATGCCCACCGTCTCGCCCTTGGTCACGTCGAGGTCGATGCCCCGCACCGCATGCACCGTCCCGTCGGGCGTCACGAAGTCGACCCGCAGACCCTGCACCGCAAGCGTCACGTTCGCACCCGTCATCGCACTCATGCGCGCACGCGCTCCTGGGTCGGGTCGAACGCGTCCCGCAGTCCGTCACCGATGAAGCTCACGCACAACAGCAAGGCGACGAGCCAGAGACCCGGCGCATAGAACAGCCACCAGCGCGTCTGCGCGGCGCCGACACCGTCGGACACCAACCGCCCCAACGAGGTGTCGGGCGGCGCGATCCCGAAGCCCAGGAACGACAACGTCGACTCGGTCAGGATCGCGGCCGCGACCGTCAGCGTCGCGTTCACGATGATCGAGCCGACCGCGTTCGGGAGCAGATGCCGCCAGATGATCCGGATGTCAGAGGCGCCGAGCGCGCGCGCCGACTGGACGAACTCCCGCTCCCGCAACGACAGAAACTCCGAGCGCGTCAACCGCGCCTGGTACATCCACGCGAACGCGGTGATCACAATTGCGATCGCGAACCAGTTGCCGGCCTGCCCGCGGAAGTGGTTCGCCACCACGAGCAGCACCGCGATGTCGGGAATGGTGAGGAAGAGGTCGGTCGCCCGCATGAGCAGGCTGTCGATCCAGCCGCGGTAGAAGCCCGCGACCGCGCCGATCAGGACACCGACGACCGTGGAGAACAGCGCGACCAGCAACCCGACCTGGATCGACTTGGTCGCACCCCGCATCACCTTGGCGTACGTGTCCTCGCCGAGCTCGTCGGTGCCGAACCAGTGCTTGGTGGACGGCGCCTTCGAGATGTCGCTTGTGAGCTGCGAGTAGCCCCACTTGTAATAGTGCGAGGCCAGGAACGCGGCCAATGTCATCGCTACGAGCAATACGAGCGCGACCATTGCGACCCTGTGCCGCACGAAGCGGCCGATGATCATGCGCTTCTGGCTCCGCGCGACGACCCCGAATTCGACCAGCTCGTCGCTCGTCTCCGTCCGGTCGGGAGGACCTCCCGCCGAACCGGGTCCCCGCACGTCAACCATCGCGCAGCCTCGGGTCGAGGTAGCCGTACGCAATGTCGGCCAGCAGGTTGAAGACGATGACCAACCCCGCGCTGACGAGCAGCCACCCGAGCACCACGTTCACGTCCTGGTTCTCGAGACTCTCGATGAGCAGGACGCCCATGCCCTTCCACGAGAACACCAGCTCGGTCACGACCGCGCCGCCGAGGACCGCGCCGAAGTCGAGGGCGATCACCGTGATGACCGGGATAAACGCGTTGCGCAGCGCGTGCCGGCGCAGGACCACGCCCTCGCTCAGCCCCTTGGCGCGAGCGGTGCGCACGTAGTCGGAGTTGAGCACGTCGAGCATCGCGGCCCGTTGGTACCGGCTCCAGCCCGCGATCGAGATGAGGATCAGCGTGATGCTCGGCAACAGGAGGTGGCCGAACTGGTCCGACCAATGCGACACGAGACCGCCGGCCAGATTCGGTGTCCCCTCACCGACCGTGAAGAAGATGCGACGGTGCAGAGCGGTGTTTGCTCGTATGCCGAGGTCCTTCAGTACGGCCGCGAGCCAGAAGACGGGCATCGAGAAGAAGACGAGCGCGAGGAAGGTCGACACATGGTCGAACACCGAATACTGCTTGACTGCCGCGTACATCCCGATCGCGACCGCGATCAGGACACCGAGCAGTGTCGCGACGAAGACGAGCCGGAACGTCACCCCGAGCCGACGCCAGAGAAGCGTGCGGACGGGTTCGTGCAGCTTCACCGACTCGCCCAGGTCGCCGTGCGACGCGCCTTTGATCCAGTTGTAGTAGCGCTCGACGACGGGTTCGTCGAGATGCAGTTGCCGCTCGCGAACCTTCAGCGTCGCCGGTGAGATTCCGGGTGTGGCTTTCAGCTCCGCGAGCGGATCGCCCGACCACGAGACAAGTGCGAACACGATGAAGCTCGCGAGGAGCAGGACCGGAATCGAGATCGCCACTCGCCTGACGATGTAGCCGAACAAAGATCACCTCGGGTCGAGGCGCGGGCCGCACGCAACCCGCGCCCCAACGCTAGAGCTACGGCTTGAGGCCCCACTTCTCGGCGTTCCAAGTGAATCCTTCACTCGTCGTGTTGTCGACGATGTTCACGTACTTGTTGTTGTACGCGAGGAACGTCGGCTTCTGGTACAACGGCAGGTTCGGAAGATCGATCCACAGCTTCTGGTCGACCTGGTTGAGCAGATCGTCGCGCTTGGTCTCGTCGACCTCGCCGATGGCCTTCGCCAGAAGACCATCGACGGTCTTGTCGCTGTAGGAGCCGGCGTTGTTGCCCTGGTCGGTCCCGTAGACCGAAACGTTGTCGAGCGACGGTGTCACTGTCGCACTCCAGGCGAACAGCGCGATGTCCCACTGCCCGGCCGTGTCGGGACCGCCGAAGATCAGATCGAACACCGCGGAACCGGGACGGTTCACGATCGTCAGGCCCGCACCGAATTCCTTGAACTGCGCTTGGAGCAGCTCCTCGGTCTTCTCGCGGCAGGGCGTCACCGCCAGTGGTCGAGATCTTGAACGTGAGCTTCTTGCCGTTCCGCGAACGCATGCCGTCGGCGCCGGCCTTCCACCCCGCCTCGTCGAGCAGCTGCTTGGCCCCGTCGAGGTTGCGCGTTTTCACGTCGCCTGCGTTGTCGGCGTAGCCCGTTGTGCCCGGCATGAAGATGCGGTTGTCGAGGACTGTGGCCCGGTCGGAGAACGGCTTCATCAATGTGTCGACAATCGCCTGCCGGTCGACACCCAGCGCGATGGCCTTGCGCACCCTCTGGTCGGCGAGCGCCGGGTTCTTGAAGTTGAAGGTCAGGTGCTCCCACGTGGGACCGAAGCTGACGCCCGAGGTGACGCCGCTCAGCTGCGCCATCTGCGACAGCAGGTCGACCTGGGGGTCGGGGTAGATGACGTCGACCTCACCATTGCGCAGCGCGTCGACGATCTGACCCGACTCGTTGATGAAGCGGAACGTAATCGTATCGAGGTTCGCGGGTGTGCCCCAGAACTTCGGGTTCTTCTCGAGGGTGAGCGAGTTACCTTTCTTGTAGTCCTTCAACTGGAACGGAGCCGCGGACACGATCGGGGTGCTGACGAAGGCTTTGGCCACGTGTCCTTGCCCTTGGCGCGCGCGATGTGCGCGGGCGGCATCGGGTTCGAGAACATGGACTGGTATTCGGCGATCGGCGATTTGAACACCGCTTCCGCGGTCTTCTCGTCGACCTTGATGAACTTCGAGACGTTGTCGTAACCGGTGGTCGACACGCAGTCGACGCCCGTGGCGGTCGGATCCTTCGGGTCGACGGGCTCACCCTTGTCGACCTGGCCGTTGCACGACTGCCAGTAGTAATAGAGGTCGTCGGAGCTGACGGGAACGCCGTCGCTCCAGACCGCGTCCGCCTTGATCTTCCAGCGCACAGTGAACGGGTTCTGCTTGATCACCGTGGCCGGGCCGTCGGCGATCGGACCGAGCTCGAGCTTGAAGTCGGGTGTTTGGTAGTAGTACTCGGGCCACACGAGGCGCGAGATCATCGCGCCCCACAGCGAGTTGTCGACGGACGTATTGCCGTTGAAGTTCGTGATCTCCTGCTTGGCGGCAACGGTGATCGTGCCGCCGGCCTTCGCCGGGCCGACGGACGTCGACGGTGTCGAGGTCTTGCTGCTGGATCCGCAGGCTGCGAGCGCGAGCGCGAGCACCATCGATAGCGCGAGCCCATGGAGTGCTGTCTTGCGCGCGTTCGTCACGAAACCTCCCGATGATCCTTCGGCGAGCCGACGTACAGGCACTTATCGACCCGAACCGCGTGCGAAATTACGCTGCGGAGTGTCGCTCCTGGTGGATTCACTCGGTATTTCCGCAAGCGGAACAACTCCGCCGCGGGCTGCGGTCGAATTCGCGCCCTTTCTCACGTCGCGTGAGGCACGCGTCGCTGCGGTCAGTCGAGGCGCATCGAGAGCAGGACGCTCGTGAACGTGAAGACGAGCGCGATCACGACCGTGAGACGGTCGAGGTTCTTCTCGACCACCGTCGAGCCGGCCATCGCGCCGCCACCGGCGCCACCGAACATGTCGGACAATCCGCCACCGCGACCGGCGTGCAACAAGATGAAGACGATCAGAACGATCGACGCGATCAGATGCAGCGTCAAGAGCACCGCGTTCAGCATTCCCGAGATGTCTCCTCGTCGGCCGATCTCGAACCCGGCCATTCTAGGCCCGGCGAGCGGTCCATTCGTCAGCCCACCACGTACTGCACGATGCGGCTGAAATCGTCGGGGTCGAGGCAGGCCCCTCCGACCAGGCCGCCGTCGATCTCGGGCATCGCCATCAGCTCGGCCACGTTCCCCGGCTTGACGCTGCCGCCGTAGAGGATCCGCAGCCCGTCGGCCAGCACGTCGCCCAGGCCGACCCGGATGTGGTCACGGATGACGCCGATCGTGTTGTTGGCGTCGTCGGGCGTGGCGCTCTGGCCGGTGCCGATGGCCCAGATGGGCTCGTACGCCACGATGCAACGCGCCGCGTCGTCCATCGGGAGCCGGGCGAAGGCGGCCTCGATCTGGCCCTTTACCTTCGTCTCGGTCGCGCCCTGCTCGCGCTCCTCGAGGGTCTCCCCCACGCACAGGATCGGCGCCATGCCCGCCCCGAGCACGGCCCGGAGCTTCTTCGCCACCATCTCGTCGGTCTCGCAGAACAGCTCGCGGCGTTCGGAGTGCCCGACGATCACGTACTTCACGTTGAGCTTGGCGAGCATGGTGGGGCTCACCTCGCCTGTGTACGCACCCGAGCTCTCCCAGTGACAGTTCTGCGCTCCCAGCGCGATCTGGAGGCGGTCGCCGTCGATCGTGGTCTGCACCGACCTCAGCGCGGTGAACGGCGGGCACACCACGACGTCGACGCGGTCGTAGTCCTTGGCGTCGAGCCGGAAACCGAGCTTCTGCACCACCTGGATCGCTTCCAGGTGGTTGTGGTTCATCTTCCAGTTGCCCGCCATCATCGGCTTGCGATCGCTCATCGCTTGGACCCCTTGCGTAAGGCTTGCAGTCCCGGGAGGTCGCCGAGCTCGATGAGCTCGAGGGAAGCGCCGCCTCCGGTCGACACATGGTCTATGCGATCCGCGAGCCCGAAGTGGCGCACCGCCGAAGCGCTGTCGCCGCCGCCGATCACCGTGAAGCCCCGGCAGTCGGCCACGGCTTCGGCCACAGTGCGGGTCCCTGCTGCGAACGGCTCCATCTCGAACACGCCCATCGGGCCGTTCCAGAGCACGGTCTGCGCCGACGCGATCACGTCGGCGTAGTGACCCGCGGTCTCGGGCCCGATGTCGAGTCCCTGCAATCCGTCGGGGATCGCGTCGGCACGCACGTGGCGGGTCTCGGCCTCGGGCTTCATCGCCGCGGCCACGACCACGTCGGTCGGGATCTCGATGCGCCCGGTCTGCAGCAGCTCGGCGCAGTGCGCGATCTGGTCGTCCTGCACGAGCGAGTCCCCCACGTGCGCGCCGCGCGCCGCGAGGAAGGTGAACGCCATCGCGCCGCCGATCAGCAGCCGGTCGCACCGCTCGAGCAGCGCGTCGATCACCCCGAGCTTGTCGCTCACCTTCACTCCGCCCAGGATGGCGACGAACGGGCGCTTGGGCGCGTCGAGCAGGCCGCCGAGCACCTCGACCTCGCGCGCGAGCAGCCGGCCCGCGGCCGACGGCAGCACCAGCGGCGGACCGACGATCGACGCGTGGGCCCGGTGGGCGGCACCGAACGCGTCGTCGACGTAGACGTCGCCGAGATCGATGAGGTTCGCCGCGAACGCGGGGTCGTTCGCCTCCTCACCCGGATCGAAGCGCAGGTTCTCGATGAGCATGACGTCGCCGGGCTCGAGGCTCTGCGACTGCGCCACCGACTGGAACCCGCCGACCTCGGGCGACAAGCCGACCTCGATGCCGAGGAGCTCGCTCAGGCGTTTCGCGACGGGCGCGAGCGAGTACTTGGGGTCGACCTTGCCCTTGGGCCGGCCCAGATGGGAACAGCACACGACCTCGGCGCCCCGGTCACGGAGGTACTCGATCGTCGGCAGCGCCGCGGTGATCCGCAGGTCGTCCTCGATCGTGCCGTCGCGCAGCGGCACGTTGAAGTCGGCGCGCAGCAGCACGCGCATACCGCGCTCGATGTGCAGGTCTCCGAGCTGCGGGACCGGATCGACCATCGAATGCCTTCCGGCTGTGGTTCGGCTACTGCTACTGGTGCGGTGCGATCAGCCGACGAACTCGACGAGGTCGATGAGGCGGTTCGAGTAGCCCCACTCGTTGTCGTACCAGCCGAGCACCTTCACCATCTTGGCGTTCGCCATCGTGTCGAGCGCGGAGAAGATGCACGACGCCGGGTTCTGCACGATGTCGGCCGATACCAGCGGCAGGTCGGAGTACTCGAGCACGCCGCGGAAGCTCGTCGCCGCCGACGCCTTGCGGAACGCGTCGTTGATCGCGTCGTGGCTCGCCTCCTTGCTCAGGATCGCGACGAGGTCGGTGATCGACCCGGTCGGCGTGGGGACGCGCATCGAGATGCCGTCGAGCTTGCCCTTCAGCTCGGGCAGGACGAGACCGATCGCCTTCGCGGCGCCGGTCGAGCTCGGGATGATCGACAGCGCGGCGGCGCGCATGCGGCGCAGGTCGGCCTTGCCCGAGCGGGAGGCCGTGGCCTGGTCCTGCAGCTGCTGGTCGCTCGTGTACGCGTGCACCGTGGTGATGAAGCCCTGCTCGATGCCGAACTCGTCGTGCAGCACCTTGGCCATCGGGGCGAGACAGTTCGTGGTGCACGACGCGTTGGAGATGACGGTGTGCTTCTTCGCGTCGTACTGGTCGTCGTTGACGCCCATGCAGATCGTCGCGTCGGCGTCGCCGGCGGGCGCGGAGATGACGACGCGCTTGGCGCCGCCCTTCAGGTGCGCGGCGGCCTTCTCGCGCGACGTGAACAGCCCGGTCGACTCGATCACGACGTCGACACCGTTGTCACCCCACGGGATCTCGGCCGGCTCGCGCACTTCGAGCTTCTTGACCTCGCGCCCGTCGATGGAGAAGCCGCTGTCGGTGTGCTTGATCTCGTTCGGGATCGTCCGCCCGACCGAGTCGTGCTTCAGCAAGAAGCCCATCGTCTCCGCGTCGCCGAACGGGTCGTTGACCGCGACCAGCTCGACGTTCGCCTGCTCGCCTCGGGCGAGGATCGCCCGCGTGAACGAACGGCCGATACGGCCGAAACCGTTGATGCCCACACGTACTGCCATGCGTTTCTCCTCTGAGCCCGCTGAGGGCCCGACTACAGCAGAGCCGAAAGCGCCTTCGCCAGTTGTTGCACATCGTGCTCGACGCCGCCGGGAGCGGCAATCGGTGCCGCGACCGGCTCGACGCCGAGCGCGGTGATCGCCGCCGGATCGACGGGAAGTCCGTGATCGGGGTCGTACAGGAACTGGTCGACCCGGCCGCCGTGCTCGAGCACCGCGGCGAGATGATCGTTCCCGTCGTGCCCCGTGGTTTCGTTTTCCATGGCCAGGTTTGCGATCTGCACGACCCGACCGGGCGCCTGCCCGATCGCGGCCCGGATCTCCGGGACGCCGAGCACGGCCACGATACTCGTGTACAGCGAACCCGGCGCGAGGACGATCTGGTCGGCCCGCGCGAGCTCGAGGAGCACGTCGGGGCACGCGGGCGGATCGGGCGGATCGAGCCGCACCTCGCTGATGCGGGCGAACTCCCCCGCATTCGCGGATCGCGACCTGACCGGCGACGTGCTCGTCGCCGACCCGGGCGGTCATCGACACCGGTCCCTCCGTGGCCGGGAGCACACGGCCGACCGCGCCGAGCAGGCGGCCGGCCTCGTCGAGCGCGGCGGTGAGATCGCCGAGCGTCTCGGCCAGACCGACCAGCACCAGGTTGCCGAGCGCGTGATCGGCCAGCTCCCCCGAGCGGAACCGGTGCTCGAACGCGCCCGGCCAAGGTCCCTCGTCGCACGCCAGCGCGACGAGACAGCGGCGGAGGTCGCCCGGCGCGGGGACGTTCAGGTCGCGCCGCAGCCGGCCTGAGCTCCCGCCGTCGTCGGCGACGCTCACGATCGCGGTGATCTCCCCCGCATACTCACGTAGGGCCCGGAGTGCGACCGAGAGGCCGTGACCGCCTCCCAGCGCGACGACGCTCGGATGCATGTCAGGCGTCGCGGTCGACGTCGCGGTGGTGCACGACGACGCGGTAGCCGTGCCCGCGCAACCGCTCGCCCAGCTGTTCGGCCACGACGACGCTCCGGTGCCTTCCCCGGTGCAGCCGACGCCGATCGACAGGTACGCCTTGCCCTCGCGCTCGTAGCCCGGCAGCGTCAGCCCGAGCAGGCTGTCGAGCTGGGAGAGAAAGGGCTGGGTCTCGGGCCGGCTGAGCACGTAGTCCTGTACCGAGTGATCGAGACCGGTGAGCGGGCGTAGGTCGTCGACCCAGTGCGGGTTCGGCAGGAAGCGGCAGTCGAAGACGAGGTCGAGGTCGATGGGCAGGCCGTGCTTGTACCCGAACGACACGACGTTCACGTGCAACGCACCCTCGACCGCGTGCTCCGAGAACAGCTCGCGCAGGCGGTCGCGCAGCTCGTGCACGTTGAGGCCCGAAGTGTCGACGATGAGGTCGGCTTCACCCTTCAGCGGTTGCAGCAACACGCGCTCGCGCGCGATGCCGTCGCTCACGCGGTCGGTGTCGGACAACGGGTGCCGGCGCCGGCTCGCTTCGTAACGGCGGACGAGAACCTCGTTCGACGCGTCGAGGAACAGCACGCGGGTGTCCGCGCCGTTGCGGCGGAGCTCGTCGATCGCGGCGGAGAGGTCGTGGAGGAAGTCGCCGCTGCGGACGTCGACGACGAGCGCGTAGCGGTTCGGCTTCTCCGTGCTCCTCGCGAGCTCGGCAACCTTGCCGATCAGCATCGGCGGCAGGTTGTCGATGACGAAGTAGCCGAGATCCTCGAGGACGTGCGCGGCCTCGGAGCGGCCGGCACCGGACATGCCGGTGATGATCGTCACGTCGAGGGTGAGCGAGATCATGCTTTCTCTATCGTCCGCGCTCGACGCCGTGAAGCTTCGCGTAGACGGCCTTCCCGACCGCCTCGGGCAGCCACGGGAGCGCCAGGAAGTCGGCCTCTTCGAGGTCGCGCATCTTCTTCACCGACCCGAGCTCCTTCAGGAGCCGCTTCTTGCGGGTCGGCCCCAGGCCGGGGATGTCGTCGATCGCGGAGACGATCATCTTCTTGTCGCGCAGCTGGCGGTGGAAGGTGATCGCGAACCGGTGTGCCTCGTCGCGGGCCTGCTGGAGGAGATAGAGCGCGGCGAGTCCCTCGGTATCCGGATCGGATCGGGCTGCCCCGGGAGGTAGACCTCCTCGAACCGCTTGGCGAGACCGGCGACGCAGATGTCTTCGAGACCGAGCTCCTCGAGCACGCGCACCGCGACGCCGAGCTGGCCCTTGCCGCCGTCGATGAGCAACAGGTTCGGCGGGTATGCGAAACGCTTGCCGGTGTGCGCGCCCTCGTCGCGCTCTCGGAGGTAGTTGCGGAACCGGCGAGTGAGGACGTCTTCCATCGAGGCGAAGTCGTCCTGGCCGCTGAGGCCGCGCACCTTGAAGCGGCGGTAGTCGGACCGCTTGGGGAGGCCGTCTTCCATCACGACCATCGACCCGACGATCTCGGTGCCCTGCAGGTTCGAGATGTCGAAGCACTCGATGCGCAGGGGGGCTTCGGGGAGGCGCAACGCTTCTTGGAGCGCGACGAGGGTGCGGGCGCGCGCGTTGTGGTCGGAGGCCCGCCGGAGTTTGTGGCGAGCGAACGACTCGCGCGCGTTGAGCGTCGCCGTCTGCAGGAGGTCGCGTTTCCCGCCGCGCTGCGGGACGCGCACGCGCACCTTCGCACCCCGGTTCAACGTGAGGAACTCTTCGTAGAGCTCACGGTCGTCGGGCTCGACCGGCACGAGGATCTCGCGGGGAACGTCTTCCTTCGGCAGCGTCGGCGTAGAGCTGTTCGAGGATGCGGGACACGAGCGCGGGCGTCTCGACGTCTTCGACCTTGTCGACGACGAGGCCTTTGCGCCCGACGACGCGCCCCTTGCGCACGTAGAACACCTGGACGCTCGCTTCGAGGAGGTCCTCGTCGAGGCCGATGAGGTCGAAGTCCTCTTCGCGCGAGGCGACCATCTGCTGGCGCTCGATCGCCTTGCGCACACTCCCGAGTTGGTCACGCACCCGCGCCGCGAGCTCGAACTCGAGCTGGTCGGCGGCTTCGGCCATCCGCTGCTCGAGCCGCCGGATGATCGCGTCGTGCTCGCCGTCGAGGAAGTCGAGGAGGTCGTGGACGAGCTTGTCGTACTCGTCGTGGTCGATGTCGCCGACGCACGGCGCCGCGCACTTCTCGATGTGCGCGTAGAGGCACGGGCGCCCGAGCCGATGGTGCCGGTCGAACTTGTTCTTGGTGCACGTGCGGATCGGGAACGTGCGCAGGAGAAGGTCGAGGGTTTCGCGGATCGCGTAGGCGTGGGCGTACGGGCCGAAGTAGCGCACACCCTTGCGTTTCGCTCCCCGCAGCACCATCGCCCGGGGCCAGTCCTCGTCGAGGGTGACGGCGAGGTAGGGGTAGCTCTTGTCGTCCTTCAGGCGGATGTTGAAGCGAGGCTTGTGCCGCTTGATGAGGTTGAACTCCAAGAAGAAGGCCTCGACCTCGTTCTTGGCGACGATCCACTCGACCGACTCCGAGGTGGTGACCATCTGCCGGGTGCGCTCGGCCAGGAGCTCCGGCTGCAGGAAGTAGTTCGACAGGCGGCTGCGGAGGCTCTTCGCCTTCCCGACGTAGATGACCCGGCCCTCGCCGTCGAGGAATTGGTACGACCCGGGCGCATCGGGAATCGAGCCGGTCTCGGGGCGGGCAACCACGTCTCCCATTGTGGCGGGTGGCAGAGACGCTCAGGCGCCCGCCCGACCCGACCCACAGCCGTCTGTTCAACTCATGGCAGATCTCGTCGGCGTGGTTGCGTTTCCCGGCGCCTGCCCCTCCATCGTCACCCGGTCAGTACGTGCCCTTGCGACGATTCGTTCGACGAATCGGTGCGACGACGTTCGGGGTGGGTCTCGGCTCGGGCACCGTGGGTGCCTTCCACTCGACATGAGTGTTATGGTGACGGCACGCCGGCCCGGTATCCGGCGGTCCAACACGAAGCTCCGAGGCCGACAACCCCGCGGTGCTGGCGACCGGGCTGCCACCCGCCGGCCGACGAGGAGTTACCCCGCTACGGGGAGGCCCCACATGTTGCGTCTGCAGGCTCCGCTCCCTGACGACTACACCCTCGCAACCGAGGAAGAGCTCGTCGATCGCATCGGGGCCGCCAAAGCCACCCTCGGTGACCGGCTCGTGATCCTCGGTCATCACTACCAGCGAGACGAGGTGATTCGTTGGGCCGACGCCGTCGGCGACTCGTTCCTCCTCGCCCGGTTCGCCGCCGACAACGCGGTCGCCACCGACATCGTGTTCTGCGGCGTGCATTTCATGGCCGAGTCGGCCGACGTGCTGACCGGCCCGCACCAGCGGGTGATCCTCCCTGACCTCAACGCCGGCTGCTCGATGGCCGACATGGCGAACCTCGACCAGGTCGAAGAGGCCTGGGACGAGATGGCCGCCATCACCGACATCGACCGGATCGTGCCGATCACCTACATGAACTCGTCGGCGGCGCTGAAGGCATTCGTGGGTCGCCACGGCGGCGCGGTCTGCACCTCGTCGAACGCACGGGCCGTGCTCGAGTGGGCGCTGGCCAAGGGCGACAAGGTCCTCTTCTTCCCCGACCAGCACCTCGGCCGCAACACCGCCTTCACGATGGGCTACCGCGACACCGACATGCGGGTGTGGAATCCCCACCGGGAATGCGGCGGGCTCGAGGACCGCGACGTCAAGGACGCGACGCTCCTCCTCTGGAAGGGTCACTGCTCGGTGCACCAGCGCTTCCGGCCCGCGCACGTCGAGACGGCGAGGGCCGAGCACCCCGGCATCGAGGTCATCGTGCACCCGGAGTGCGCGCACGACGTGGTCGAGATGGCCGACCGGGTCGGGTCGACCGAGCGCATCCAGGAATGGGTCCGCGCCGCGGCGCCGGGTTCCGCGCTCGCGATCGGCACCGAGATCCACATGGTGCAGCGCCTCGCCCGCGAGCACGCCGACAAGACCATCGTGTCGCTCGACCCGCTCGTCTGTCCGTGCTCGACGATGTTCCGCATCGACGCGCCGCACCTCGCGTGGGTGTTGGAGAACCTCGTGGCGGGGACGGTCGTGAACCGGATCGTCGTCGACGCCGACACCACCAGGTGGGCCCGCACCGCGTTGGAACGGATGCTCGCGATCACGTGAGGCATGGCCGATGCCGTCGCTCCATGCCGAGGGTCACGTGATCGACGAGTTCTCCGACCCGCGCCTCGTCGCGGTGTACGAGACGGTCAACGAATATGAGCTCGGCACGCAGCCCGACTTCTGCCGTGAGCTGGCCACCGAGATCGACGCGACGACGATCGTCGACATCGGCTGCGGCACCGGGCTGATCACGCGCGAGCTGGCGCGCCTCGGCTACCGGATGATCGGCGTCGATCCCGCGCCCGAGATGCTGAAGGTCGCCCGGAGCCGGCCGTTCGGCGACCGGGTGCGGTGGATCGAGGGCGACGCCTCGCTCGTCGGCGCCGTCGGCGCCGTCGGCGCCGACCTCGCGATCATGACCGGCCACGTCGCGCAGTTCTTTCTCACCGACGACGACTGGCGCGCGAATCTCGTGGCCCTGCACTACGCGCTGCGGCCGGGAGGCCTCCTCGCGTTCGAGAGTCGCAACCCCGAGGCGCGCGAGTGGGAGCGCTGGACCCGGGCCGCCACACGGTCGGTCGATGACCCCGACGCCGGACGGATCGACACCAGGTCGACGTTCCTCCACATCGACCACGACGTCGTCTCGTGCAAGAACGACTACTTCTTCGCGGCAACCGGTGAGCTCGTCGTCTCCCGGGCCAAGCTGCGCTTTCGCACCCACAAGGAGCTGACCCGGACGCTGGCCGACGCGGGCTTCACCGTCGAGCGCGAGTACGGCGACTGGGGCCGCCAACCGATCGGCCCGGGGTCGCCGGAGCTGATCTTCGTCGCGGTTCGCGACTGATCAGGTGGCTTTGCGGGCCGCCATCAACAGCAACCGCGGGATCGTCGCCGCGTCGCGGTACTCGGGCGCTCTCGCGAGGAACCCCTCGGGCGGCATCGGCTCCTCCATGCGCTCGATGAGCAGACCGTTGCGCGCCATCGCGTTGACGTACTGCGACAGCGGGCGGTGCACGAACGGCAGCACCACCCCCGGCGCCAACTCCTCCATCGACACGTCCTCGACGAGATATGGGCCGATCCGCCAGTACTGCTCGTCGAGGATGTGGTCGATGATCCAGCCGCTGTTCGGCGCCTGCAGCAGCGGATGGTTCAAGAAGAACGCGAAACGCCCCCCGGGTTCGAGCACCCTCGCGATCTCCGCGATCGCGGGCTCCTGGTCGGCGATGTGCTCGAACACCAAGCACACGACGACCGCGTCGAAGGTCGCATCCGCGAACGGGAGCGCGTCGGCGTTCGCGCGGGCGTAGCCGATCGGACCGCCCCGCTCGCGCGCGGCCCGGAGCTGCGCGACCGTTGGGTCGACTCCGACCACGAGCCCGGCGCCGTCGCGCGCCGCGCGCCGGGCGATCTGGCCTTCGCCGGTGCCGACGTCGAGCACCCGCTGCGCGCCCGCGAGGCATTCCCGCGCCAGCGGCAGGATCTGCTCCTCGTACTCGGCATCGGCGCCGTCGGTGAAGCCCTCCTGCCACCAACCGGCGTTGCGCTCCCAGAGATCGGCGTCGTGATCGTCGGGTCCGGCCATCGCGCGGGTCAGCGCGCGATGCCGAGGAGCGGCGCGAGATAGCGCCCGGTGTGGCTCTCGGGGACCTTCGCCACGTGCTCGGGTGCGCCTTCGGCGATCACGAGCCCACCGCCGGACCCGCCTTCGGGCCCGAGGTCGACGATCCAGTCGGCCGACTTGATCACGTCGAGGTTGTGCTCGATCACGAGCATCGTGTTGCCCGCGTCGACGAGGCGCTGCAACACGTAGAGCAGACGCCGGACGTCTTCGAAGTGCAGCCCGGTCGTGGGCTCGTCGAGGATGTAGATCGTGTGACCGGTCGAGCGCTTGCCCAGCTCGGTCGAGAGCTTGACGCGCTGTGCCTCCCCACCCGACAACGTCGGCGCGGGCTGACCCAACCGCACATAGCCGAGGCCGACGTCGACGAGTGTCTGCATCTGGCGCGCGATCGAGGGCTGGTTGGCGAAGAACTCCAGGGCCTCCTCGGCCGGCATGTTCAACACCTCGGCGATGTTCTTGTTCTTCCACGTGATGTCGAGCGTGTCGCGGTTGTAGCGAGCGCCCTTGCACACCTCGCACGGCACGTACACGTCGGGCAGGAAGTGCATCTCGATCTTGATCGTGCCGTCGCCCTGGCACGCCTCGCAGCGGCCGCCCTTGACGTTGAACGAGAACCGGCCGGGCTGGTACCCGCGGATCTTCGCCTCCTGGGTGGTGGCGAACAAGGTGCGGATCTTGTCGAACACGCCGGTGTACGTGGCCGGGTTGGAACGAGGCGTGCGGCCGATCGGCGACTGGTCGATGTTGATGACCTTGTCGATGTTCTCGGCACCCTCGATCTTCTTGTGCCGGCCCGGCACCTCGCGCGAGCGGTAGATCTTCTGCATCAACGCGGGGTGGAGGATGTCGCCGACGAGTGAGCTCTTCCCACTGCCGCTCACCCCGGTGACGGCCACGAAGCAACCGAGCGGGATCTCGACGTCGATGTTCTGCAGGTTGTGCTCGCGCGCGCCCTTCACGCCGAGCCACGCGTCGCCGGGGTCGCGCCGGAGCTTGGGCACCTCGATCTTGCGCTTGCCCGACAGGTACTGCCCGGTGATCGACGCCTTCGACTTCAGCAGATCCTTGACGGTGCCCGACACGATGATCTCGCCGCCGTGCTCGCCCGCGCCCGGCCCGATGTCGACGACGTGGTCGGCGACCCGGATCGTCTCCTCGTCGTGCTCCACCACGATGACGGTGTTGCCGAGGTTGCGCAGGCGCACGAGCGTCTCGATGAGCCGCTGGTTGTCGCGCTGGTGCAGACCGATCGAGGGCTCGTCGAGCACGTACAGCACGCCGACCAGGCCGCTGCCGATCTGCGACGCGAGCCGGATCCGCTGCGCCTCACCGCCGGCGAGCGTGGCCGAGTTGCGGTTGAGCGAGAGATAGTCGAGGCCGACGTCGAGCAGGAACTGCAGGCGCTCGATCACCTCCTTGAACACGCGCTCGGCGATCATCCGGTCGCGTTCGCTGAGCTCGACCGTGCGGAAGAACGCGGCGCAGTCGCGGATCGACAGGTCGCCGACCTCGTGGATGTTCTTGTCGCCGACCGTGACCGCGAGCGACGCCGGTCGCAGCCGTGCGCCCTTGCACACCGGGCACGGCACGAGACGCATGTAGCCCTCGATGACCTCGCGGACGCGATCCGACTCCGACTCCGTGTGGCGGCGCTCGACCCACGGGATGACGCCCTCGTACTTGGTCGAGTACGACCGCTGACGCCCGTAGCGGTTCTTGTACTTGACCGTGACCTGCTTGGCGCCCGCGCCGTAGAGGATTGTCTTCTTCGCCGCGGCCTTCAGCTTCTTCCACGGCGTGGAGGTGGAGAAGCCGTACTGCTCACCCACCGCGATCAGCACGCGCTTGAAGTACTCGCCGCGGAAGCCCGACCACGGCTTGATCGCGCCCTCGTCGATCGAGAGATCGTCGTCGGAGATCACCAACTCGGGATCGACCTGGAAGCGCGTGCCCAGACCGTCGCACTCCTCGCACGCGCCGTAGGGCGAGTTGAAGGAGAAGTTGCGGGGCGCGAGCTCCTCGAACGAGAGGCCGCAGTGCGTGCACGCGAGGTGCTCGGAGAACGTGAGGATCTCCGGCTCCGCGGTCTCGTCCTTGAGGACGATCTCGACCTCGGCGACACCTTCGGCGAGCTTCAGCGCGGTCTCGAGCGAGTCGGTCAACCGCCGCTCGATGCCCGAGCGCCGGACCAGGCGGTCGACGACGACCTCGATCGTGTGCTGCTCGTAGCGCTCGAGCGCCAGCTTGGCCGGGAGGTCGACGAGCTCACCGTCGACCCGGGCGCGCGTGTAGCCCTGACCCGCGAGCTCGTCGAGCAGCGCGTGGTACTCGCCCTTGCGGCCGCGCACGACCGGGGCCAACACCTGGAAGCGCGTGCCGTCGCTCAGCTGCAGCACGCGGTCGACGATCTGCTGCGGGGTCTGGCGGGTGATGAGGCGACCGCAGTTCGGGCAGTGCGGGACACCGATGCGCGCGTACAGCAACCGCAGGTAGTCGTAGATCTCGGTGATCGTGCCGACGGTCGAGCGCGGGTTGCGCGAGGCCGACTTCTGGTCGATCGAGATCGCAGGCGACAGCCCCTCGATGAAGTCGACGTCGGGCTTGTCCATCTGGCCGAGGAACTGGCGCGCGTACGCAGAGAGCGACTCGACGTAGCGACGTTGGCCCTCCGCGTAGATCGTGTCGAAGGCGAGCGACGACTTGCCCGAACCCGACAGACCGGTGAACACGATGAGCTGGTCGCGCGGCAACTCGATGTCGACGTTGCGGAGGTTGTGCTCGCGCGCGCCCCTGACGACGATGGTGTCGTTCATCGAGGCCAGTTTAGCTGGCGAACGGGTTGGCTGTCGAACACCTGTTCGTGGGCTCAACTCACCTCGCGCAGCTCACGCTTGAGCTCGTGGATCTCGTCGCGCAGGCGCGCGGCTTCTTCGAATCGGAGGTCGCGGGAAGCGTCCTGCATCTCGTCGGTGAGGCTCTGAATGAGCCGGCCGAGCTCGTCCTTCGGGACGTCGAGCCGGTCGGTCGCCGGCGCCCGGCCGCGCGCGCCGCCCCGGCCCCGTCCCCGGCCGCGACCCGACGGCTGCGCGTCGTCGCCACCATCACGCATGCGGATCATCTCGAGGATATCGGTGACCTTCTTGCGCACGGTCTGCGGATCGATGCCGTGGAGCTCGTTGTACGCGAGTTGCTTCTGCCGGCGCCGCATCGTCTCGGAGATCGCGTGCCGCATCGAGTCGGTCATCTGGTCGGCGTACATGATCACCTGCCCGTCGACGTTGCGCGCGGCCCGCCCAATCGTCTGGATCAACGACGTGGACGAACGCAGGAAGCCTTCCTTGTCGGCGTCGAGGATGGCGACGAGCGACACCTCGGGCAGGTCGAGCCCCTCGCGGAGGAGGTTGATACCGACGAGCACGTCGAACTCGCCGAGGCGGAGCGAGCGCAGGATCTCGATTCGCTCCAAGGTGTCGATCTCGGAGTGGAGGTAGCGGACCCGGATCCCGAGCTCGAGCAGGTAGTCGGTGAGGTCCTCGGACATCTTCTTCGTGAGCGTCGTGACGAGGACCCGCGCGTCCGACTCGGTCCGCCCGTGGATCTCGGCGACGAGGTCGTCGATCTGACCCTTCGTGGGCTTGACGATGATCTCGGGGTCGATCAGGCCCGTCGGCCGCACCACCTGCTCGACGATCTGCGTCGACGTCTCCCGCTCGTACGCGCTCGGGGTCGCGGACATGAAGATCACCTGGTTCACGCGCTCGGTGAACTCCTCGAACCGCAGAGGGCGGTTGTCCATCGCGGAGGGCAGGCGGAAGCCGTGGTCGACGAGCGTGTCCTTGCGCGAGCGGTCGCCCTCGAACTGCCCGTGGAGCTGCGGGATCGCGACGTGCGACTCGTCGACGATGCAGAGCCAGTCGTCGGGGAAGTAATCGAGCAACGTGTACGGCGGTTCGTGCCGCTTCCGACCGTCGAGGTGCATCGAGTAATTCTCGACACCCGAACAGCTCCCGACCTCCCGCAACATCTCGAGGTCGTAGCTCGTGCGCATCCGCAGCCGTTGCGCCTCGAGCAGCTTGCCGCCGTTCTCGAGCTCACCGAGCCGTTCGGCCAGCTCGGCCGAGATCCCTTCGATCGCCTGCGCGAGCCGCGCCTCGTCGGTGACGTAGTGCGACGCGGGGAACAGCGCGAGCCCGTCGAGCTCTTCGACGATCTCGCCCGTGAGCGGGTCGACGCTGACGATCCGCTCGACCTCGTCGCCGAAGAGCTGGATGCGGATCGCGCGCTCCTCGTACGCGGGGAAGACCTCGATCGTGTCGCCCCGGACGCGGAACTTGTTGCGCGTGAACCCGAAGTCGTTCCGCTCGTACTGCAACTCGACCAGCCGGCGCAGGATCTCACGCTGATCGCGCTCGTCGCCGGGCTGGAGCATCAGGAGCTGCTTGCCGTACTGCTCGGGTGAACCGAGCCCGTAGATGGCCGAGACCGAGGCGACGATGATCACGTCGCGGCGTGTGAGCAGCGCGCTCGTGGCCGAGTGGCGCAGCCGATCGATCTCGTCGTTGATCGAGCTGTCCTTCTCGATGTACGTATCGGTCGTCGGCAGGTACGCCTCGGGTTGGTAGTAGTCGTAGTAGCTGACGAAGTACTCGACCCGGTTCTTCGGGAACATCTCCCGGAACTCGGCCGCGAGCTGAGCTGCGAGCGACTTGTTCGGCGCGAGCACGAGCGTGGGGCGCTGCGCCTGCGCGATCACGTTCGCGATCGTGAAGCTCTTGCCCGAGCCGGTGATGCCCAGCAGCGTCTGGAAACGGTCGCCCTGCTCGAGGCCGCGCGCGAGCGACTCGATCGCTTCGGGCTGGTCTCCCGCCGGCTCCATCTCGGTGACGAGGTCGAACAGAGGCACGGAGCGAGAGTACCGGCGGGGTGAGACAGTTACGTTCTCGACTGCGGGCCGGACTGCGGCCCGGACTCGGCCTCCGCGTCGGCCGCGCGCCGTTCCAGCTCTGTCCAGATATCGGCGACCTGCCGCTCGAGGCCGGCGAGATCACCTGCGTTGTCGACGACCCACGTGGCCACTTTTCGGCGATCCTCGTCGGTCGCCTGCAACTCGATCCGGCGCCGGGCGTCGTCGCGCGGGACGCCACGTTCCTCCAGCCGGTCGAGGCGCGTCTCGAGCGGCGCCTCGACGACGATCACCGCCGCGTACTCGAAGCCGCGCTTCGACTCGACCAGCAACGGCACGTCGTGGATCACCACCGCGCCCGCCGTGGCCTCGGCGACCCGCCGCAGGAACTCCTCGCCGATCGCGGGATGGGTGATCGCCTCGAGTTGCTTGCGGTGGTCGTCGTCGACGAACGCGACCGCGGCAAGCGCGGGGCGGTCGAGCGATCCGTCGTCACGCAGGATCGACGGACCGAACTGCTCGACGAGCTTGGCCAGCGTCGGTGTGCCCGGCTCCACGACCTCACGCGCGATCGCATCGGCGTCGATCACGACCGCGCCGCGGTCGGCGAGCAACCTCGCGACCGTCGACTTGCCTGCGCCGATACCACCCGTCAACCCGACCATCAACATGGGTCGCGGATTCTACGAACCCCATCCGTCGTGTTGTCGGAGTTGTCGGCACATATCGCTGTTTTCACCACCAACAGTTGTCGGAGTTGTCCGCACATGGCGCCGAGATCTCCGACAACTGTTGGTGGAGTTTCTTGGCCTCGTGGACGCGGCGATGCCGCGTGGACGGATCCCGCGCGGCATCGCCGACTGCAGTACGTGGTGGTCGCTCAGGCGAGCGGAACGTCGTCGTCCGGCGCCGCGTCGGCGACCGGCGCCTCCGCGGGCGCGGCCTCGACGGCCTCGACGGCCTCGGCGCCCTCGACGGCCTCGGCGCCCTCGACGGCCTCGGCGGCCTCGACGGCTTCGACGGCTTCGGTGTAGTCGGGACCGATGTAGTTGCCCTGCGCGTCGTAGGCGTGCTCGCCGTAGAACTCGCGGTACTCGGCCGCGACCTCGCCGCCTTCGGCGGCCTGCTTGATCGACAGCGAGATGCGCCGACGCTCGAGGTCGATGTCGATGATCTTCACCCACAGCTCCTCGCCGGGGGTGACGACCTGCTCGGGCGCCTCGACGTGGTGCGCGGCCATCTCCGAGATGTGCACCAGACCCTCGATGCCTTCGCCCACCTGCACGAACGCGCCGAACGGTACGAGCTTCGTGACCCGCCCGTAGACGAGCTCGCCGACCTGGTGGCCGGTGGCGAACTCCTGCCACGGGTCCTGCTGTGTCGCCTTCAACGACAGCGAGATCCGCTCGCGGGAGAGGTCGACGTCGAGCACCTGCACAGTGACCTCGTCACCGACCTGGACGACCGACGACGGGTGGTCGACGTGCTTCCACGACAGCTCGGAGACGTGCACGAGACCGTCCATGCCGCCGAGGTCGACGAACGCACCGAAGTTGACGACCGACGAGACGACACCCTTGCGGATCTCGCCCGGCTTCAGGTTCGTGAGGAACTCGTCGCGCTGTTCGCGCTGCGTCTCTTCGAGGTACGCACGACGCGACAACACGACGTTGTTGCGGTTCTTGTCGAGCTCGATGATCTTGCACTCGAGCACGCGACCGACGTACGGATGCAGGTCGCGCACACGACGGAGGTCGACGAGCGACGCCGGAAGGAATCCGCGAAGCCCGATGTCGATGATGAGGCCGCCCTTGACGACCTCGATGACCGGACCGGAGACGACTTCCTCGTTCTCCTTCTTCTGCTCGATCGTGCCCCACGCGCGTTCGTACTGCGCGCGCTTCTTCGAAAGGATCAGGCGACCGTCCTTGTCCTCCTTCTGGAGGACGAGAGCTTCGATCTCCTCACCGAGGGAGACGACCTCGTGCGGGTCGACGTCGTTGCGGATCGACAGTTCCTTGCTCGGGATGACGCCCTCGGACTTGTATCCGATGTCGAGCAACACTTCGTCGGAGTCGATCTTGACGACCTTGCCGTGCACGAGATCACCGTCGTCGAACGCCACGATCGTGGCGTCGATCGCGTCCTCGAGCGACATGCCGCCCAGGTCGTCGACGACGATGTTCTGCTCCATCTGGTCCACGTCCTCGACAGACGTGTCTTCCGCCGCCGTGTCGTCCGTACCCGCTTCGGGTGCGGCGGCGGTGGTCTCGGCGTCTGCGGCGGTGGGCGGCGCAGTCGCGTCCGGTTCCTGATCCAACACTTGGATTCCTGCTTTGTTCGGGAAGCTGGGCGGCGCAAATGGTGCACACGAGATACGCGGGCTGCGCGCGCGCCCAACGCCGCTCCGGTAGAGCGGCTCGCCAAGGCTACAACTCCTGGCGCTTTCCGGAAACTCTGGTCTTTTTCGGACTCCGCTGCGAACGCCCGCCCTCGGTAGCCCGCTCAGCGAGGGCGGTGTGCGAGGAGCAGATGCTCGGGGACGTCGATCGACGGCGCGGCACGCGCGGTACCGGCCGGGCTGCACGCCGAAGACGTGGTCGACGAGGAGACCGGCCCGGGCCGCGATCAGCCTCAGCTCCCGCGGCGTGTAGCACGTCGTCCAGAGATCGAAGCCTTGTTCGTGGCCCTCAGGGTCCGGCACGACCGTCCGCTCGTGGTTCACGCCCGCGTCGGCGTCGAAGGTCTCGTCGGGTTCGAGGTGACGCACCACGAAGTACGACGAGAACGCGCTGAGGGCGAGGCGGCCGCCGGGCACGAGCGCGGCGGCGAACCGCGACACCACGTCGAGCTCGCGCTCGTCGCCGCCGAGGAGCCCGAACCCGCCCTGGCACAAGCAGATGACGGCGTCGAACTCGTCGGCGAACCCCAGCTGCCGTACGTCGGCCTCGCGGAACTCGACCGGGAGATCGCCGGCCGCGCCCCGGGCGAGCGCCACGAAATCGGGCGAGGCGTCGACCCCGACCACGCGTATCCCCCGGCGCCCGAGCTCCAGCGAGTGCCGGCCGGGGCCGCAGCCGGCATCGAGGACCCGCATGCCCGGCTCGAGACCGAGCACGTCTGCGAGGAAGTCGACCTCCTGCGCGGTCCCGGTCGTGAATGCCATCACCCGGCCCGTGCCCGGCGCCCAATAGGCCGGCCCGAGGTGCGCGGCGATCTCGTTGAACCAGTAGCCGGGAGGAACGGGCGGGATCTCGCGCACGGCCCGAGTCTCGCACCGTCGCGCGCGTCCGGCGCGTGCCCGCAACCGTCGCGCAAGCTGTAGGTCGATTGTCACTCTGAGTCGTCGAATTCGACCGCGACGACTACATTTTCAGCGTTCTTCGGGATCCGGTTTCGAGCTCGTCGTTGGGGAGGCACATGTCGCGCGACCGGGATCGGGCGCGCCGCGCGCGTCCTCGGCCCGTGCGGCTGGTCCTCGCGACGGCCCTGGCGATCACCGCGCTCGCGGCGGCGTCGTTCGCCCTCGTCGTTGCGCCCGGGGCGACCGGACGCGCCGATGTGCTGACCAACTCGAACAACGCACTGCGCAACGGCTGGTACCCGGACGAACCCGGACTGTCCCCTGCCACCGTCGGCGGCGGCGACTTCGGCCGGCTCTTCAGCGCAACCGTCGACGGCCAGGTCTACGCGCAACCGATCGTCTCGAACGGCACGCTCCTCGTCGCCACCGAGCGGAACAAGGTGTACGGGCTCGACCCTCACACCGGCACGAAACGGTGGGAACGGGCGCTCGGAACACCCTTCGAATCGTCGGGCCCGCGTGGCAACGCCTGCGCCGACCTGGCCCCGTACGTCGGTGTGACCGGTACACCGGTGGTCGATCCCGCGACCAACACCGCGTTCCTCGTCGACAAGCAGTACACGACTTCGACCTCGAGTACCTCGGAGTTCGTGGCGCACGCGTTCGACGTGACGACCGGGGTCGAGCGGGCGGGCTGGCCCATCACGATCGAGGGCTTCGCCGACAATGCCCCGCACACCGCGGCCCACCGGTTCGAGCCGCTCCAGCAACTCCAGCGACCGGGTCTCCTCTTGATGGACGGGGTCGTCTACGCCGCGTTCGGCTCCAGCTGCGACGGGTTCCCGTGGGCGGGCTGGATCTTCGGCCTGTCGACGACCACACAGTCGATCACCGCGCGGTTCTCCACCATCGTCGACGACACGTCGGGCGCGGGCATCTGGCAGGCCGGTTCGGGGCTGGTGTCCGACCGGTCCGGTGAGATCCTCTTCTCGACCGGCAACGGCGGGTGGGACGTCAACGGACCGACGCCCGGCAACCAGCCACCCAACGACCTCGCCGAAGCAGTCGCGCGGGTCGTCGTGCAACCCGACGGCACGCTGAAGCCCGTCGACTTCTTCGCGCCGTACGACGCGCCCCAGCTCGAGAACAACGACCTCGACTTCGGCTCGGGCGGTCCGGTCGCGCTCCCCGACCAGTACTTCGGCACGCAGAGCCACCCGCACCTGCTCGTGATGGAGGGCAAACAGGGCTACGTCTACCTGCTCGACCGCGACAACCTCGGCGGCTACCTGCAGGGCGCGGGCGGCGGCGACGGCGTCGTCTCTCGCATCGGTCCCTACGGCGGCGTGTGGAGCCGGCCCGCGGTGTGGCCGGGCGACGGGGGGTACGTCTACTTCGTCACCGCGAACGGTTCGGGCGGGCAGGGTGCAGGCGCGTCGGGCTTCCTGCGCGCCTACAAGTACGGCGTCGACGGCTCGGGCAACCCGACGCTCGGCCTCGCGGCGTCGTCGACCGACACGTTCGGCTTCGGATCGGGCGCGCCCGCGGTGTCGTCGAACGGGACCACCTCGGGCAGCGGGCTGTTGTGGGTGGTATGGGAGGCCGACGGCAATGGCACCAACGCCCAACTGCGCGCGTACGACCCCGTCCCCGTCAACGGGCACTTCACGCTGCGGTGGAGCGCACCGATCGGGACCGCGTCGAAGTTCTCCATGCCGACCGTCGACAACGCGCACGTCTACCTCGGAACACGCGCGACGGGCACGTGCTCGCCTACTGGTCACCGGTTTCCTCTCCACTCTCGGCGGCGCCGCCGACCTTCGCGCCGACGGTCGTCGGGCAGACCTCGACCGAGTCGGTCGTCTTCACCGCCCAGCGGGACACGACGGTCCAGGGCTTCGACTCGTCGGACGGCACGTTCACGGTCGGCGCCGCGTCACCGCCGACACCAGTCGCGCTCACCGCGGGCCAAAAAGTATCCGTCCCGCTGACCTTCGCGCCCACCAAGACCGGCCTCGCGGGGACCACCCTGCACGCGGTGACGTCGGACGGGACCGTCGACGTCGCGGTCTCGGCCGTCGGTGTGGCCCGGACGCCGCAACTCGTCGTGTCACCCGCCCAGCTGAGCCTGGGTGGCACGACCCCGGGCGGCTCCCAACTCTCGGGCGGTGTGACGATCTCGAACAGCGGGGGCGGCGCGTTGCACCTCGACGCCACCGACCTCCCGTCGCCCACCTCGCCGTTCAAGGTGGAGGGCGTGCCGGCCGCGGGATCGACGATCTCACCCGGCGATTCAGTCGACGTGATCGCCACCTTCACCGCGCCGAGCACCGCACCCAAGGGTCAGTACAGCAGCCGCTTCACGGTGCATTCCGACGGCGGCAGCCAGGCGGTCGACCTCACCGCGGTCGTGGCCGCGCCCGCGCGCGTGAGCATCACGCCGAGCAGCTTCGACCTCGGCGACGTGCCGTTGGGCGCGACCATCGACTCGAAGTTCGTCCTCCACAACTCGGGCGGCCTCGCGGCCTCGTTCGTCCGCTCGAAACCGCCGGCGAAGAACGTCGGCTTCACCGCGCGCACGACGCTCTCCGAGGCAACCACGCTCGCCGCGGGCGGATCGCTCACCGAGACCGTCCGGTTCTCGGCCACGAGGCTGGGCACGTTCACCGACGCGTGGTCGCTCAACCCCGCCGACGGGCTCGGCGTCCGTAGCGTCGCGTTCAAGGCGCACGTCGTCCCGCAGCCGGCGGTGCACGGCTACTGGATGCTCGGTCGCGACGGCGCCGTCTACCCGTTCGGGAGCGCGCGGCGCTACGGGAGCCCGGCCGACACGCTCGTGGCGCACCTCACCCCGACGGGGACCGCGCAGGGCTACTGGATCGTGAACCGCGGCGGCCACGTGTACGCCTACGGCGACGCGAAGTCGTACGGCGACGCGGGCGCGCTCGGGTTCGGTGAGGGCGTGACGACGATGAGCACCACCGCCACGAGCAAGGGCTACTGGCTCTTCACCAATGCGGGCCGCGTGGTCGCCCGCGGCGACGCGCCGTTCTACGGCGACCTGCGCAAGCTCCGCCTGAACGGCGCGGTGATCGACTCGGTCCGCACGCCGTCGGGCAAGGGTTACTACCTCGTCGCGTCGGACGGCGGCGTGTTCGCGTTCGGCGACGCGCGCTTCCACGGGTCGCTCGGCAACAAACAGCTCAATGCGCCGGTGATCGGGCTGGTGCCGACGTCGACGGGGAAGGGCTACTGGCTCGTCGCGAGTGACGGTGGCGTGTTCGCGTTCGGCGACGCCCCGTTCCGCGGCTCGCTCGGACGCATCCGGCTGAACCGGCCCGTCGTCGGGATGGTGCGCTTCGGCAACGGCTACCTGCTTGCGGCCGAAGACGGCGGGGTCTTCGACTTCTCGAGCTCGCCGTTCCTCGGTTCGCTCGGCAACACCGTGCCGTCCGCACCGATCATCGGGCTCGCGGCGTTCGACAAGTAGCGCGCCGGCGCCGACCTACTTGGCGTCGGCCCAGGTACCGCCGAATCCCATGTCGACGACGAGCGGCACGCGCAGCTCGGTGACCTGCTCCATCGTCTCCCGCACCAGATCGGTGACCTTCTCGCGCTCGTCGAGCGGCACCTCCAGCACGAGCTCGTCGTGCACGGTGAGCACCATGCGGCTCCGGTACGCGCCCGCGGTGAGCCCACGGTCGAGGTCGACCATCGCCAGCTTGAAGATGTCGGCCGCACTCCCCTGCACCGGCGCGTTCTGGGCCATGCGCTCGCCCATCTGCCGGATCCGGAAATTGTCGGAGGAGAGCTCGGGCAGCTGGCGGCGGCGTCCGAACAGCGTGGTCGTGTAGCCCGTCGACTTCGCCTCGCGGATCGTCTCGGTCATGTACGCGGCGATGTTGGGGAACGCGACGAAGTACGCGTCGAGGATCTCGCGGGCCTGGTCGGTCGGGATGTCGAGCCGGGTGCCGAGCCCGTAGGCCTCCATGCCGTACGCGAGGCCGTAGTTCACGACCTTGGCGAAGCGCCGCTGGAAATCGTCGACCTTGGCCTCGTCGACGTCGAACACCTTCGCGGCCGTGGTGGTGTGGATGTCGGCGCCGCGCTCGAACGCCTCGATCAGGCCCGGGTCGTCGGCGAGGTGCGCGAGGACCCGCAGCTCGATCTGCGAGTAGTCGGCGGTGAGCAGACCGCACCCGGTATCGGCGATGAAGGCCTTGCGCAGCTCCCGACCCGACGACGTGCGCACCGGCACGTTCTGCAGGTTCGGAGACTCGCTCGAGATCCGGCCGGTCGTGGTGGCGAGCTGGTTGAACGTCGCGTGGATGCGGCCGTCGGCGTGCACGAGCGGTGGGAGCGCGTCGGCGTAGGTGCCGCGCAGCTTCTCGACCTCGCGGTAGCGCAGGAGCGTCTCGACGATCGGATGCTCCTGGGCGAGCTTCTGCAAGGAGTCTGCGTCGGTGGACGCACCGGTCTTCGTCTTCTTGACCGGGACGAGGCCGAGCTTCTCGAAGAGGATGCGCCGCAGCTGCGGCGTGGAGTTCACGTTGAACTGCTCACCCGCGTGCATGTGGATCTCGGCTTCCAGGCGCCGGCACTCGTCGCCGAGCTCCTTGCCGAGGTCTTCGAGGAACGCGACGTCGATACGGACGCCCGCCTCCTCCATCTTGGCGAGCACGGGCACGAGCGGGCGCTCGACGCGCTCGTACAACGGGACGAGCTCGCGCGCCTCCAACGCCTCCCCGAGCGCGTCGGCGAGTCGGACGAGCACGGCGACGCGGCGACCGGTCTCGCGGGCGTTCGCCTCACCGTCGAAGTCGAGCGTGCCCTCGACCTGGTCGGGCGAGGTGAGCTCCAACGAGAGGTACCGCAACGCGAGGTCTTCGAGCTGGTACTTCCCTTCGCCCGGGTCGAGCAGGTATGCCATCACCGCGGTGTCGCGGTCGAGGGTCGGCAGCTCGCGCTCGAGCCCGTGCATGAGCTCCTTGGCGCGGTGGACGACGAGCGGCGGACCGTCGGGACCGCCGATCACGTCGAGCGCGTCGCGCACCGCCCGATCGCCGAGGAGGTCACCGTCGATGTAGGTGGCGTCGGCGCCGGTCGAGAGCGCGAGACCGACGATCGGCGTTCGTACCGGCGCGCCGGCCCAGCGCGGCTCGACCGCGACGCGATCGCCCCGGGCGGCGGCGTGGAGCGCGGCGACGGCGGCGGCCGCGTCGCGGGCGATCGCCACCTCGACCTCGAGCGTGTCGGCGTCGGGCGTGTCGGCGACGTCGCCGACCGCGTCGAGGATGCGGGGCAGCAGCAGGCGGAACTCGAGCTGGTTGAACAGCACGCGCAGCTTCTCGCGGTCGAACGCGCCCTGCTGCAGATCGGCCGGGACGATGCCGCCGAGGTCGACGTCGCGGGTGAGCCGCGACATCTCGCGGTTCTTGAACACGCGGTCCTTGGCCTCGCCGAGGTTCGTGCGCTGCTTCGGCGGCAAATCGTCGAGGTGCTCGTACACACCTTCGAGCCCACCGTAGGTGGTGATCAACTTGGCGGCCGTCTTCTCGCCGACGCCCGGGACACCGGGCAGGTTGTCGCTGGTGTCGCCGCGCAGGCTCGCGTAGTCGAGGTACTGCACGGGTGTGACGCCGAGGCAGCGTTCGGCGATCCCGGCCTCGTCGTAGAGCACGTAGTCGGAGACACCGCGCTTGTTGTAGAGGACCTTGACGTGCGGGTCGTGCACGAGCTGGTACGAGTCGCGGTCGCCGGTGACGATCACGACGTCCATTCCTGCCGCCGCGGCCTGCGTGGCAAGCGTTGCGATCACGTCGTCGGCCTCGACACCCGGGATCTCGAGCTGCTTGATCTCGAGCGTTTCGAGGACCTCGTGGATGAGCGGCAGCTGCGAGCGGAAGAGATCGGGCGTCTCCTTCCGGCCCGCCTTGTACTCCGAATCGAGCTCGTTGCGGTACGTGCTGCCACCGGGCGCGTCGAACGCGACGGCGATGTGGTCGGGCTGCTCGTCGGCCATGACCTTCGTCAGCATCGACGTGAACCCGTACACCGCGTTCGTCACCGTGCCGGACTTCGTGGCCAGGTCGGTAGGCAGTGCGTAGAACGCCCGGTACGCGAGCGAATGACCGTCGAGCAAGAGCAATTTGGGCATCGGCGTCATGCTATGACGACCCGACGACAACCGGCTGCGGCGCCCGGTTCGCCGGCGACCGCCCCGACTATGGCGTGAGCGTGCCGTTCACGACGTCCTGCGCGACCTCGTGGATCTTGCGCCGCGAGTTCATCGCGTTCTTCTGCAGGAACCGCCAGGAGTCGGCTTCGGAGAGCCCGTGCTCGTCCATGAGGCGACCCTTGGCCCGGTCGATCATCTTGCGCGCCTCGAGCCGCTCCGCGAGATCGGCGTTCTCGCGTTCGAGCGCGACGATCTGCTCGAAGCGACCGAGCGCGGTGACGATCGCGGGGAGCAGGTCGCTCGTCTGGAACGGTTTGACGAGGTACGCGAGCGCGCCCGCGTCGCGCGCCTGCTCGACCAGATCGTGCTGCGAGAACGCGGTCAGGATGAGCACGGCCGCGAGGCGCTCGCCGGCGATCGTGCGCGCGGCCGTGAGTCCGTCCATTCCCGGCATCTTGATGTCGAGGATGGCGAGGTCGGGCTCGAGCTCGCGCACGAGATCGATCGCGTGATCGCCGCGACCGGTCTCGCCGACCACCTCGTAGCCCTCCTCCTCGAGGATCTCCTTGAGATCGAGACGGATGATCGCCTCGTCCTCCGCGATCACGACGCGCACGGGTTTGCTCAACTGTTCTGAACCTCTCACCTATGCGTCACGACGACGAGGTCGGAGTTTGGGAGGTCGGAGTTTGGGAGGTCGGGGCTTGGGAGCTCGGGGGCGAGACGGCCTGTGCCTGTGGGTCGGCCAGCTCGCTCGCCATGCGGTCGAGGAGCGCGTCCTGGTCGCGCTCGAGCTCCTCGATCGAGCGGCGCAGGGCGTCGCGCTGGCGCGACTGCGCGTCGGCGTGGCGCCGCATCTCGTGCGCCTCGGCCTGCGCCAACGGCGTTTCCGAGACCAGCGATCGCAACCGGGCGTCCTCGGCCTCGCCGACCAGCACCGCGCACTGCTCGTCGGCGACAGCCAATTCCGCGCGCAACCGCTTGAGGCGGTCACTCACGTCGATGAGCCGGCGCTCCAGCAGGGACTTGGCCATGGAGCCCCGCAGTCTACGGCCCGCGTGGCGGTGTGGCAGCGTTGGTGGCGATGATGCGCCACCCGATCTTCACGGCCGAGCACGAGGAGCTGCGGGGAACCGTCCGCCGGTTCGTCGAGTCCGAGGTGCGCCCCCACGTCGACGCGTGGGAGACCGCCCGCCACTTCCCCGACGACCTGTTCCGCCGATGCGGGGAGCTCGGCTTCCTCGGCCTGCACTTCCCCGTGCGGTGGGGAGGCAGCGGCGGCGACCTCGCCGCGGGCCTCGTCTTCGTCGAGGAGCTCGCCCGCTGCGGCGCGGGCGCCATCCCGATGGCGATCTCCGTGCAGACGCACATGGCGACGCCCGCGCTCGGCGAGTTCGGCACCGACGACCAGCGCGAGCGCTGGCTGCGGCCCGCGATCGCGGGGACGAAGATCGGCGCGATCGCGATCACCGAGCCCGACGCGGGCTCCGACGTCGCCGCGATCCGCACGCAGGCCGTGCGCGACGGCGACGCGTGGCGGGTCAACGGCCGCAAGATGTTCATCACCAACGGCACGCGCGCGCAGTTCCTCACCCTCGTCGCCAAGACCGATCCGGGCGCGGGCCACCACGGCGTCTCGCTGTTCCTCGTCGATACGTCACTGCCGGGCGTGCACGTGTCGCGCAAGCTCGACAAGCTCGGCATGCACTCGTCCGACACCGCCGAGATCTCGCTCGACGACGTCTCCGTCCCCGCCGCGGATCTGATCGGGCTCGAGCCCGGCCACGGCTTCGCGCAGCTGATGTGGCAGCTGCAGTACGAGCGGCTCGCGGGCGCGGCCGCGTGCGTCGGTCATGCGCGCGCAGACGCTGGACGAGACGATCGCGTACGCACGCGAGCGCACCGCGTTCGGCCGGCCGATCGCGCAGCACCAGGTCATCGCGCACAAGCTCGCCGACGCGGCGACGGAGTTGAGCGCGGCACGCGCGCTCCTGTACTCGACCGCGTGGGCCGTGATGCAGGGCGACTACCCCGTCACCGAGATCTCCATGTGCAAGAAGTACTGCGCGCAGGTGCAGAACCGGCTCGTCGACACGTGCGTGCAGGTCTGGGGCGGCGCGGGATATCTCGAGGAGACCGGGATGCCGCGCGCGTTCCGCGACGCCCGGTTGCAGCGCATCGGCGGCGGGACCGACGAGATCATGAACGAGGTCATCGCGAAACGGATCCTGTCGGCGGCTCCCGACAGGTAGGACGACACGGGGGCCGGTGGCATCCGTCACATTTCGTTACGCGGGTGGCCCCGGTCGCGGGCGGCCCAGGCTCACAACTTCAACGGTGCGGAGCCGCGCGCCGGGCCGCGCGGCGCACCGCGCACGACGTCGGGGCTCGACACCGAAACGGCACGCGCTCCTGCTCGGGCACGTCGGGCGCGAGCCGGGCTGCCCGGCCTCAGGAGTCGGCCGGCACGACCAACACCGGTCTCGAGGAGCGGTGCACGACCTGGTAGGTGACCGACCCGAGGAGCGCGCCCGCGCTCGGGCCTCGCCCGGCCGCGCCGAGCACGATCACGAATGCGTCGTACTGCGCCGCGGCACGCAGGACCGCCTCGGCCGGTCGATCGTTGACCAACTCGGCTTTCACCGCGATCGACGGGTCGACCGCGAGCACGGCCTTCACTGCGTCGGAGGTGACCTTCGCGCCCAGCGTCCGCATCGCGTCCGACACGTCGGCGACCTCACCGCCCATCACCGTGGGCGCGTACCCGAACGTGACGACGAGCGGTCGTGCGAACGCAGCCGCCGTCGACACCGCGATGCGCAGCGCGGCTTGCGAGCCTTGCTGCCCGTCATACCCGAGAACGATCTCGCCGGCCATGTCAGTCGATCACTCTCGTCGCGCGGTCCGTGCGGTCGGGCGCACGATCGCAGGTCACCGGCCAAAACGCAAGGACGGGCTCCGCGCATGAAGTCGTCGCGCTGCGGGCTGCCGGGTCGGGACGCTCGACGCGAACCGGAGCTCAGCCACTCAACAGTGCGTCGACGTCGGGGTCGTCGACCGGATCCGAATCCCGGCCGAAACGGGACGCGCCCAACACGACCCCGGCGAGGAGGGCGAGCGCGACGTACGTGAGCGCGCGATCGATGGCGCTGCCGACGAGGCTGACGCTTGCGAGCTGCCCGGTCAGGCGGCCGAAGATCGCGGCAAGCCCCTCGCGCACGCCGAGACCCCCGGGGGTAATTCCCATGACGACCGAGATCTGGCCCGCGAGCGAGACCGCGAACGCCTGCGTGAGCGAGACGTGGTAGCCGAGTCCGGCGATGATCAGCACCATCCGGAAACCGGCGAGCGCGACGGAGCCGGTCTCGATCAGTGCCACCACGCCGATCGAGCCGAACGAACGTCCGCCTGCCTTCCAGACGAGGAATCCGGCGAGGCCCATCGCGGATGCGCCGGCGGCGAACACGATCAGGGCGACGCCCCGCGCGTTTTCGACGTTCGCGACGAAGGCGAGGATGCCGGTGAACGCGAAGGAGATGCCGATCACCATGACCGTCGCGCCGGTGATGAGCGCGACCGACCGACGCGCTCGGGCACCCGAGCGATGCAACTCCTCGAACTTCACCAGCGCCGCGCCCGGGATCGGGAGCGCGTTCGCGGCGGTGGCCTTGATGGAGACACGCGTCGCGGTCAGCGGCCCGATGTCGATCCCGACCCGCCTGCTGATCCACCAGTACTCGATCCCGTTGTTCAAGAACGACAGCACCGCGAGTCCGACGGCAGCGACGAGCAGCGCGGGGCGAACGGGGTGCGCGAGCTTCGGGAGCTTCGCGATCGCGAACCAGACGCCGACGATGACGCCGAGGATCGCGAGGCCGGTGACGACCCTCGCCGCGACACCGTGAACATGGCGATGCTCGGCGAGCCGCGTGATGCGCGCACTCAGGCTGCGGTCGGAGTCACCAATTCCCGGTTCCTCGATTCCCGGTTCCGGGGCCTCCTCCACCGCGACGATGTTACCGACGACCCGAATTCGGCGCGACCCGGCCGCAGGGCTACGAGTCGGACGTCAGAACGAACAGCTGGTTCGCGCCGAACAGGAAACGGCGGTAGGTCGTGAGCCTCAGTTTCGTTCCCGCGAGCAGCTTCTCCATGGCGGCCCGGTCGATCAGATCCTCGTGGTCCTCGTGCGCGTGCTGGCTGAACAATCCGAGCTTGGCCCCGACGGTATGGGTCCACTCGAGCGACGGGTGCGGCGTCGTCATCACGATACGACCGCGGGGATTCAGGTAACTCGCCCACTCGCGCAGATGCTCGCCCGGATCGGAAAGATGCTCGATCACGGCAATGGCCGCGACCGTGTCGAAGCGCTCGTCGTCGGGCAGGACCGTCTCGAAGCGGTGCTTCGGCCATTCGTTGCGCACGATCGCGATCATCCGCGGTTCGATGTCGAAACCGACGTACGAATCCGGCTCGCAGATCTCGGCGATGCCACCGCCCCCGCAGCCGACGTCGAGAACCCGGCCGGTGAGATACGGCTTGGCGATGCGTTGACGGCGCATCACCAACCAGTACGACAGCGAGCCGGCCTCGGCCAGGTCGGCGGTCGCACTCTTACGGCGCCTCTTCATCCCGCTGACCCTAGCGGCGCGGTGCGGCAACCGGCGGCGTTCGGCGCGGTTCCGGGGCTCGTGCTCGTAGGCTCGTCGACTGATGGTCCTCGCCTTGGTCTGCGCGCTCGCGGCCAACGTCAGCTATGGGCTCGGCACGATCCTGCAGGCCACGGGCGCGCGGCGCGCGACGACGTCGGGTCATCTCGACCTCATGCTCTTCGCCCGGCTGGGGCGCCAGGCGCCCTACGTCGCCGGCCTCGCGCTCGACTTCGTCGGGTTCGTCGCCGCGCTCGTCGCGCTGCGCGAATTGCCGCTGTTCGTCGTGCAGGCGGCAATCGCCGGCAGCATCGGCGTGACCGCGGTCGCCGCCGTGTTCGTGTTCGGGTTCCGGCTACGCACCGTCGACACGACGGCGATCGCGGTCCTGATCGCCGGACTCGTGCTCCTCGGGGTCTCCGCGCACGGTCAGCACGCCGCGCACGTCTCGCGGTTCGGCGGGTGGTTGCTGCTCACCGGCGTCGGCGCCGTGATCTGCGGTGGGGTCGTCGCCGCGCGTCTTCCTGATCCACGCGGCGCGGTTGGTCTGGCCGCGTCCGCGGGCCTCGGGTTCAGCGGCACCGCGATCGCGGGTCGCGCGCTGCACGTTCCGGCAAACGCCTGGCATCTCGCGCTCGAGCCGATCGCGATCGCGCTCGTCCTCTACGGCGGGTGCGGGATGCTGATGTTCGCGAGCGCGCTGCAACGCGGCTCGGTCACGGCGACCTCCGCGGTGATGCTCGGCGTCGAGACGGTCGTGCCGTCGATCATCGGCCTCGCCGTGCTCGGCGACGGCACACGCCCGCATTTCCAGATCGTCGCGGCCGCCGGATTCATGCTCTCGGTGGGTGCGTCGTTGGCCCTGGCCCGTTACACCGAACCGGTCGCGCTGCTCGAGCAGGAGCCGGAACCGACGGCCTGAAGCCCGCCGTCAGACCGGTGGTTCAGTCGTGCCGCCGGAACACGAAGAAGACGACCACGAAGAAGACGCTCGGCCGCGCGCATTGCCGCCGACCAGCCCGCCCTGCGTGAAACCCGCAGGTCGGAGACGTACCCGAGGAGGGACTTGAACCCTCACGCCCTTGCGGGCAACGGATTTTGAGTCCGTGCAGCAACGTCTTACCGGGTACGGGCCGATCCGGGTACGTCCGCCGATCCGTGCCTGACCTGCACGTTCGCGCGTCTCAGGTTGCGCGGAGTCCGGGTCTATCCGGACCCATCCCGCGAGTCTTGTGACCACGCCGTGACCACGGAGGAGCGAATACCGCCAGCGGCTCCGTCTAGCCCCGATAGTTCACGGGAACTGCTGAGTCGTGCCCGGCGTGTGTGAGAGCGAGTTGACGGTGCTGTTGTCGTGCCCGTCGCGGTCGGCGAGAAGCGCGAAGACGATGGGGCCGGTTTCCGGGTCGTGTTCGGGCGTGGGTGGTCAACCCGACGCCGGATTCGTGGGCGTGGGTGTGTTCAGGTGAGGAGCGCGATGCGCGTGTAGGCGTTGACGAGCGCGTCGACGCTCGGCCAGTCGTCGAGGATCCGCACGATCTGTTGGCGGGCGCGACGCACGACACGCGCAGGTGCGTGCCACAGCTGCCAGCGCAACGTTTTCGGTTCTGCGATCGTGAGCGGGCCGTCCAAACACACGAGTTGGAACCAGCGGACGAGGTCGGCGGCGAACGCGACGATGGCGAGGCGGGTCCGGTTGGCGTCGAGATCAACGAATGGGAATCGTTCGAGACCGGAGTCTTTCAGCCGGCGGATGTGGTCCTCGACGTGGGCGTGGGCGCGCATGTGTTGGTCGAGCGCGACCGGATCACCGGATTGGTCGGTGTAGTGGCCCCAGTAGCGGAACTCGAGCGATGGGAACAGCGATGTTTGCGCGCCGGGATGCAATGGTTCGCGCCGCACGATCAGCCGGGTGCCTTCGGGCCAGCTCGACAGGTCGACGAGGTCGGTGACGTCACACACCGCGGCGTCGGACCGTTCCTCACCGGCCTGGGTGATCGCGAGTCGCCAGCGGTCGTCGTCGACCTCGATGCTCGCGATTGCTGTGTGGATCTGGCTGTTCTTGCGGGCCACGACCGCGAACCCGACGTTGCGGGCCCGACAGCCCCTCACGAACGCGGCCGACGCGCCCGCCGAATCGGCACGGACCATCACCGGCCGGGACACGACGGTCGGGTCGTCGCCGGGCCGGTGACCGGCCGCGACCTCGGCGGGGAGTTGGCCGAGCGCGTTGTCGAGGACCGTGAGGTGATCGGCCGCGTTGTTCGCGGTCGCGTTCCCGGGCCGTAACAGCGCAGCGAGCGTCTCACCCGTCGCATCCGCGAAGCAGAACATCGGATGGAACCCGAACCCACGCTTGTAGGTCGGTGCCGTCCCGTGCTTGTGTTCGGAATGGATCTCGATCAACGACGCATCGATGTCCAACACGACCGGCTCGCCATCATCGACCGCCGCCCACACGTCCGCGCGGACCTCGGCCATCGCCGCCCACAGGCCCGCGAGTGTGATCGCGTCGATCTGTCGGTAGGTGCGATACAACGTTGAGTCTGACGGCACCGACCCGAACAGTGCCGGCTGCGCCCGCAACACCTCGACATCCGAACACGCATCGCCGCCACCCGCGAGTGTCAGCATCGCGTGCACCAACACCTTCCCCCGATCATGGAACGGGAACCGCTCACCAGTCGGCACGATCCGCGCCGACAACGCCGCACCCAACCCGAGCGCGTCCGCGAAACGACCCAACGCGTGCAAGCCCACATGCGCGACAACCCCATCGCCACCGGTCTCGATCCGCGCCCGGGTCGTGCTGGTAACGTTCATCTGTCAGGTGCCCTTTCGTCGGACCTTCTTGGCTGTGTCGCAACACCAAGAATGCCTTACGGACAGGGCACTTGTCGCGCTCAGCGACCCTCAACAACCCCGAACTCGTGAACGATCAGGGCTAGTAGAACAATTGCTCTGCGCCGCAGATTGTTGTCGCGGCTTGAGCAGCGTCCCCGATCGCCTTCCTCCGAGCTGTTCGTAGCGCGGTAGGAAACTTACCGACCTTGGCGGCGAAGTCGTCCCACAACTCGAGAACGTCCGTGGCGATGTCGACCACGCGCACGTTTATGTCTGTCTTGACCTTCTTGCCGCCCTTGTTGACGGGTGCCGGACGGAAGATGTCGATGTGGAACAGCCGTTTGTTCAGAGCATCGATGTACGTGTCGGAGACTTTCGTGGGCGATAGCGGCACCCCGAAGTCGCGCTCGGCATATGCCGTGTCGGAACGCCAGAGCCGCTTCGGCGTGAGGAAGAATTCGTAAAGAGACCGCGCGTGGAGAAACGCGGAGTCCATGGTCAGGACGTGAAAGTGGCCCGGATACTCGTTACGGGTGGACGGGTCCAGCAGCCGGAAGGCGTGCCACTCGGTCGCCGCCACCAGCATGAAACGGAGCTCGTTGTGGAGGTCCCAGCGAATCAGTCGTCGGCGTTCTCGGTCGTCCATCCGGATGCAGGTTAGGTGGTAGCTATGTGCTCTCGACTTCCGGGGTCTCGGAAACCCGTCGTAGATGTTCGGTAGCGACCGCGAACGGCAACACCCACATCCAATCTCTAGATGTTGGGTTGCGTTCCTTCCTCCACGTGATATCGAGTTCGCCGTCGGGAACGTCGCCAAAGAAGCACACGTCGCCCCACTGGCCGCGTCCGAGGATCGGATCGGTGTAGGTATGCACGCCATCGTAGAAGGGGTTGCTGGTTGGTGAAGGTCGGAAGCCTTCCTCGCGAATGCTTTCGACGTTGTTCTGCCACGTCCAGTGATAGAGCCTCACATCTTCGCCTCGACCATCGCGATGAGATCATTCGCGAAACATCATGCTCCATTCGTGGCCGTAGCGCGTCAAAAACGCGACGCGCTCACCGGTACCGGTCGAAAGGTGGCAAGTGAAGCCGCGCCATTAACCCGGATGTTTCAGTAGCGATCTGCTGATCCGGGGGTCGCGTCCGCGAAAACGCCCTTCTGTCACGAAAGACTTGCGGTTGCGAAGCCAGCAAGGTCCGAGCCAGAAGGGCACTTTCGAGATGAAGCGTAACTCGACACGTCCGCGACTGATGGTGACCGGTGATGGCCGCAACGTGGTGGGCCATGCCGGCGCTCGAGTGGTGTGCGACCTCGCTGACGCGCTCGGTCTCACCGACGGGTTGTCGCTCGCGATGGCGCCAACGAAGCTGCGGCGGCGGGGCCACGATCGAGGGCGGGTGCTCATCGATCTCGCGGTGATGCTCGCTGATGGCGGCGAGGCGATCTCCGATCTCGCGGTGTTACGCGACCAGCCTGCGCTGTTCGGTGACGTCGCGTCGTTGGCAACCGCGTGGCGCACACTTGAAGCAATCGACGACGACGCGCTTGCACGGATCGCTGCGGCGCGTGCGGGAGCGCGCCAGCGGGCGTGGGCGGCGGGCGCGGACCCGGGGTTCTACGTGATCGATTTCGACGGCACGCTCGTGAACTCCCATTCGGAGAAGGAACACGCGGCACCGACGTACAAGCGCGGGTTCGGGTTCCATCCGTTGATGGCGTATCTGGACGCGACGGGCGAAGCACTCGCCGCGAAGCTCCGACCCGGCAATGCGGGTTCGAATACCGCCGCCGATCATGTCGAGGTCCTCGACTTGGCGCTTGCGCAACTGCCGATCGATCCCCACGAATATGAGGTCATCGCCCGCACCGACTCCGCCGCGTTGACGCATGGGTTTATCGACGCGTGCCGGGCTCGGGGGGTGCGGTTCGCGGTCGGTCACGACCTCACTGCACCCATCCGAACCGCCTGTATTTCCGTGCCGAACAGTTGGTGGGTACCGGCAATCACCGCCAACGGGACCGACGAACGCGACGACGCCGAAGTCGCCGAGATCACCGACCTGATCGACCTCTCACGCTGGCCCGTTGGCACCCGAGCGATCACGCGGCGCGAAGACCCGCATCCGGGTGCGCAGTTGACGTTCACCGACTACGAAGGCCGCCGCTACCAAGTGTTCATCACCGATCTCGATGATCCCGACATCGCGTATCTCGAAGCGTTGCATCGCGGACGCGGCCGCGCCGAGAAACGGATCTGCGACGCCAAAGATACCGGCCTCGCGAACCTGCCGTCGGCGAACTTCGCGATCAACTCTGCGTGGGTGCAACTCGTGCTCATCGCCCAAGACCTTCTCGCGTGGATCAAGCTCCTGTGCCTCGACGGCAACCTGGCCCACGCCGAACCGAAACGGCTCCGCTACACGCTGTTCCACGCAGCGGGCATCATCGTGCACAGCGGGAGACGAACCCGACTCCGCATCGCCACCGCCTGGCCTTGGTCCGATCAGCTCATCAACGCGTTCACGCGCGGCACGCCTCGCGCCGACCTGAACACACGTCATCCTCAGCGAACCGGCTCCCGTCGGTCCCGCGCGCCCGAAAACCATCACCTAAGCGCGCACGACTCGGAGAATCCACCGACCGACACGATCGCGCTCACGTTCAGCCATCGCCACCAGCACGACCCACCCAAACCGGCTCGCTCAGCGCGCTACTGAAAGATCAGGGTTAACCCGGATGTTTCAGTAGCGATCTGCTGATCCGGGGGTCGCGTCCGCGAAAACGCCCTTCTGTCACGAAAGACTTGCGGTTGCGAAGCCAGCAAGGTCCGAGCCAGAAGGGCACTTTCGAGATGAAGCGTAACTCGACACGTCCGCGACTGATGGTGACCGGTGATGGCCGCAACGTGGTGGGCCATGCCGGCGCTCGAGTGGTGTGCGACCTCGCTGACGCGCTCGGTCTCACCGACGGGTTGTCGCTCGCGATGGCGCCAACGAAGCTGCGGCGGCGGGGCCACGATCGAGGGCGGGTGCTCATCGATCTCGCGGTGATGCTCGCTGATGGCGGCGAGGCGATCTCCGATCTCGCGGTGTTACGCGACCAGCCTGCGCTGTTCGGTGACGTCGCGTCGTTGGCAACCGCGTGGCGCACACTTGAAGCAATCGACGACGACGCGCTTGCACGGATCGCTGCGGCGCGTGCGGGAGCGCGCCAGCGGGCGTGGGCGGCGGGCGCGGACCCGGGGTTCTACGTGATCGATTTCGACGGCACGCTCGTGAACTCCCATTCGGAGAAGGAACACGCGGCACCGACGTACAAGCGCGGGTTCGGGTTCCATCCGTTGATGGCGTATCTGGACGCGACGGGCGAAGCACTCGCCGCGAAGCTCCGACCCGGCAATGCGGGTTCGAATACCGCCGCCGATCATGTCGAGGTCCTCGACTTGGCGCTTGCGCAACTGCCGATCGATCCCCACGAATATGAGGTCATCGCCCGCACCGACTCCGCCGCGTTGACGCATGGGTTTATCGACGCGTGCCGGGCTCGGGGGGTGCGGTTCGCGGTCGGTCACGACCTCACTGCACCCATCCGAACCGCCTGTATTTCCGTGCCGAACAGTTGGTGGGTACCGGCAATCACCGCCAACGGGACCGACGAACGCGACGACGCCGAAGTCGCCGAGATCACCGACCTGATCGACCTCTCACGCTGGCCCGTTGGCACCCGAGCGATCACGCGGCGCGAAGACCCGCATCCGGGTGCGCAGTTGACGTTCACCGACTACGAAGGCCGCCGCTACCAAGTGTTCATCACCGATCTCGATGATCCCGACATCGCGTATCTCGAAGCGTTGCATCGCGGACGCGGCCGCGCCGAGAAACGGATCTGCGACGCCAAAGATACCGGCCTCGCGAACCTGCCGTCGGCGAACTTCGCGATCAACTCTGCGTGGGTGCAACTCGTGCTCATCGCCCAAGACCTTCTCGCGTGGATCAAGCTCCTGTGCCTCGACGGCAACCTGGCCCACGCCGAACCGAAACGGCTCCGCTACACGCTGTTCCACGCAGCGGGCATCATCGTGCACAGCGGGAGACGAACCCGACTCCGCATCGCCACCGCCTGGCCTTGGTCCGATCAGCTCATCAACGCGTTCACGCGCGCGCACGCCCTCGCGCCGACCTGAACACACGTCATCCTCAGCGAACCGGCTCCCGTCGGTCCCGCGCGCCCGAAAACCATCACCTAAGCGCGCACGACTCGGAGAATCCACCGACCGACACGATCGCGCTCACGTTCAGCCATCGCCACCAGCACGACCCACCCAAACCGGCTCGCTCAGCGCGCTACTGAAAGATCAGGGTTAACCGTCTACTCGTTTAGGGCGAACCGCCGCCGCAGGTACGAGTCGCTCAAGCGCCTGCTGTATCGCCTTCAACGACTTCACTGCTTCCTTCGCCTGCGACTCCGGAGAGGTCGACGACTCGCTGTAGGTGCGGTTCCTAACCCTGATCGTTCACGAGTTCGGGGTTGTTGAGGGTCGCTGAGCGCGACAAGTGCCCTGTCCGTAAGGCATTCTTGGTGTTGCGACACAGCCAAGAAGGTCCGACGAAAGGGCACCTGACAGATGAACGTTACCAGCACGACCCGGGCGCGGATCGAGACCGGTGGCGATGGGGTTGTCGCGCATGTGGGCTTGCACGCGTTGGGTCGTTTCGCGGACGCGCTCGGGTTGGGTGCGGCGTTGTCGGCGCGGATCGTGCCGACTGGTGAGCGGTTCCCGTTCCATGATCGGGGGAAGGTGTTGGTGCACGCGATGCTGACACTCGCGGGTGGCGGCGATGCGTGTTCGGATGTCGAGGTGTTGCGGGCGCAGCCGGCACTGTTCGGGTCGGTGCCGTCAGACTCAACGTTGTATCGCACCTACCGACAGATCGACGCGATCACACTCGCGGGCCTGTGGGCGGCGATGGCCGAGGTCCGCGCGGACGTGTGGGCGGCGGTCGATGATGGCGAGCCGGTCGTGTTGGACATCGATGCGTCGTTGATCGAGATCCATTCCGAACACAAGCACGGGACGGCACCGACCTACAAGCGCGGGTTCGGGTTCCATCCGATGTTCTGCTTCGCGGATGCGACGGGTGAGACGCTCGCTGCGCTGTTACGGCCCGGGAACGCGACCGCGAACAACGCGGCCGATCACCTCACGGTCCTCGACAACGCGCTCGGCCAACTCCCCGCCGAGGTCGCGGCCGGTCACCGGCCCGGCGACGACCCGACCGTCGTGTCCCGGCCGGTGATGGTCCGTGCCGATTCGGCGGGCGCGTCGGCCGCGTTCGTGAGGGGCTGTCGGGCCCGCAACGTCGGGTTCGCGGTCGTGGCCCGCAAGAACAGCCAGATCCACACAGCAATCGCGAGCATCGAGGTCGACGACGACCGCTGGCGACTCGCGATCACCCAGGCCGGTGAGGAACGGTCCGACGCCGCGGTGTGTGACGTCACCGACCTCGTCGACCTGTCGAGCTGGCCCGAAGGCACCCGGCTGATCGTGCGGCGCGAACCATTGCATCCCGGCGCGCAAACATCGCTGTTCCCATCGCTCGAGTTCCGCTACTGGGGCCACTACACCGACCAATCCGGTGATCCGGTCGCGCTCGACCAACACATGCGCGCCCACGCCCACGTCGAGGACCACATCCGCCGGCTGAAAGACTCCGGTCTCGAACGATTCCCATTCGTTGATCTCGACGCCAACCGGACCCGCCTCGCCATCGTCGCGTTCGCCGCCGACCTCGTCCGCTGGTTCCAACTCGTGTGTTTGGACGGCCCGCTCACGATCGCAGAACCGAAAACGTTGCGCTGGCAGCTGTGGCACGCACCTGCGCGTGTCGTGCGTCGCGCCCGCCAACAGATCGTGCGGATCCTCGACGACTGGCCGAGCGTCGACGCGCTCGTCAACGCCTACACGCGCATCGCGCTCCTCACCTGAACACACCCACGCCCACGAATCCGGCGTCGGGTTGACCACCCACGCCCGAACACGACCCGGAAACCGGCCCCATCGTCTTCGCGCTTCTCGCCGACCGCGACGGGCACGACAACAGCACCGTCAACTCGCTCTCACACACGCCGGGCACGACTCAGCAGTTCCCGTGAACTATCGGGGCTAATGATGTGAGTGTCGAGCAGAAACTGATCCATGTATCGGGTCCCGTCCGGGGCTTCGTACTCGATGTCAACGGTCACTTGGTCGGGAATGGGTAGGGCATTCGTCCAGCCACCACCATCCGCCGCGGGTCGTCCGGAGTACCAGATGTTGTCGAGTTCCATGCCGGGCGTGAACACCGGAATTGGATTCGCATACCGACGTTTGAGGTATGGGATTGCGCTCTGATCGACCTTGTCCGGGTCCGGGTCCGGAATCTCGGGGTCAAAGGTCACCTTCACATTTCTCGCAATGGTTGGGCCGTAGTTCCGAACCACAAACGCCTGCGAGGCCGCGACATACGGGACATCGCGCAATTCGGCGGTAACCATCGGCCGACTTCGATCGCGACTGTCTTTGCGTGACCTGGCGAGTGTCCGCGAACCATTGATCGCCGCGAACCATGCAGCAACCGCAGCGAAACACGCGGCGCTGGCTGCCATCCACGCTGGCGCACCCATCGCATCCTCCATTGACTTTCGTCGCAGAATCGGAGTCACCACACCGTAGTGGCCCAGCCAGCAAACCTAACGTCGAACGAAACCAGGTCAGCCGACGGCCTGGCGTAGACGGTTGAACGCCGTCTTGTCCGTGAGCGTCGAATCGACACGGGTCAGGCCACGGAGCGCGGTCTGATTCTTGTCGAAGTAGAGATCGGTCGACCGTTCGAGCCGAAACCCGCGAACCTCTCGCGCCCAATAGGCGCTGAAGTCACCGAATCCGGCAACCACCGCGCTTGACGCCATCGACGCGACATTGCTCGAAACGTGAATCGGGTTTCCGAGGAACGTGTCCGGCATACCGCCGATGAGTCCGACAGTCGGAGAAGGCGACCACGCGAACGCGCCGACCGTCCCGCCACCATCGACGCGAATCTTGCGCATCGCCGCCGCTGTGTTGTCATGCACCAGCCATTCGCCTACGGCCCGGTACGCGCTGTTCACGCTGTATTGCACGTCGATCAGCTTCTCGACGACCGCGCCCGCCGGTCCGAGAACCAGCGAGCCGGACGTTGCGACCGTGCCCGCGCTCCCGGTACCGCCCGCAGCCATGATCCCGAGAGGTTGCCCGGAACCCGTGCCCGCGACCATCCAGGTTTCTTCGAGCGTTGCGACCGCCATCGCGATGTTCTGCGAGACCCATCCGAGAACATCGGTTCCGGAGTCCTCGAGCAGATCGTTTCCGATCGCGACGAGCTCGCCCGCGTCGAAAGCCTGGAGCACCGCGGACGCCATCGTCGGATCGGTGCCCGCAAACGCCGTGTTCTGACTCGCGACCTGCGTACCGAGGCCCTGCGAAACGACCGGCACGACCAGCGGTCCGCCCGAGTCGCTGGTGATCACCTTCATTCTTGTTCGCCGCATCGCATTTCTCGACAACATCGTTTGGAAGATCTCGGAGCTGACGAGCGACGGGATCGACAGCGAACCGCCGCCAGCATCACCGAAGATGCCGCGCAGCTCGTTACCGCGTGCGCCGTCCCGGTATGCGTTCGTCGCGTAGGTCGCGGCCCGGAGGTCGAAGTCCAGCGACGCGCGCCGGCCCGTCAGGAAATCCGCGAGAGCTTCCTTTTCGCCCTGACGCGCGGCCCGATAGTCGCTCGGAGTCAGGACCCGACGAAACTCCTCGTTGATCAGAGACGACTCGGCGCGTGCCGCGTCGGACGACAGCAGCGAATCGCGTTCACGGTCGATCCGCGAAACCTCATCGGAGGTCGCGTCGTAGCTCTTTCGTTCGTCGGCAGTCATTCCGCGATTCGCGGCGACCGCCCGGTCGAGGATTTCCTTGCCGTGTTCCCACGCGCGGAGTCGCTTCGCGTTCAGGTCACGGACTCTGGATTCAATACTCGCCATAACGGCTTACTCCCTCATCAGTTGTCGCGTAGCCGCAAATGTCGGCTTCGCGTGCCATGTGGTCGCGCAGTAACGCGGCGGGTTTCTTCGAGCCCGTCGTCGGCTTCCGCTTCCGAAAGTCGCTGTTCGAGGTAGTCGGCCCGCCGCTGTTCGCTCGCGAGCAAAGAATCCTTTGCACGCAGGGCGGACAGTTCGGCTTCGATCTCGGTCGCGGTCATCGCACGCACTCCGGGCTCACACAATCGGTGCGGAGAAGAGACTCGACGCGACGGCGGAGCCGAGTCGCGGTGTCTTTCTGCCCTTCCCCGCCGGGTGTCGGAGACGGTCCCGGCGTGCCTTCGAGCCAGCCCGGAGGGATCTGACCTACACACAGCCTATCGGCCCGGTGCGCCATTGAGTCACCCACCGAACGCCACCCCCCGCCGGTCGAGATCGTCCTCGACCCACCCCACACAAGCCGCCGCGAGCGTGGCCATGTAATCGGTCGCCTTATCGACCGTGCCCGCCCGGTATGCCTCCGCAGAGGCCACCAGGCCAAGCCTCACGTCGAGTACCTCGGCGTCGGTCAAGCCGACCGGTAGCGGCCATTGGAAATCCTGAGGGTCGTTCATTGTGCGCACCTTTCCGAGGTCGAGTTACGTACGGGGGTCAACCGTCGATCAGGTCCCCCACAGGTCCCCGAACGGTCCGAGACAGCGACCTTTGGGCCGGGGGGGGATTTGGAGAGCGGGTCCTTGGCCGATCGGCGCACCTGAAAACTCGGCCCAGGTTGCGGGCTTGTAGCAGCTTGGAAGGCCGCTGGCCGCAGACCGCGCCCCCATTCGACGACAGGTGCGATCGGTGATACGCACAGACGCACAAACGAGAGGCGGGCACCCAAGATGGCTGACGTACAAGGTCCGGCGGGCTGGTATCCAGACCCGGGCGGTTCTGGCCAACAGCGCTATTTCGACGGCACAACCTGGACCGAGAACTACGCGCCTATGACAGGTCCGCCTCCCGCAGCGGTGCCCGGAAAGAAGGGCCACGGCTGCTTGTACGCGATCCTCGGTGCCGTCGCTGCAGTGGTCTTGCTCATCATCGTCCTCGTGGTCGCACTCGGAGGTGCGGCCAAGAAGGTCTCGGACGACATCACGAAGACGAACAAGCAGGCAGCGAAAGAAGTGAAGATCACTTCCTGCGCGGCCGATGCCCTGGGTGACATCGAGGTCGATGGCACCGCGGAGAACACCAGCTCGGGCCGGTCCGACTACCTCATCGATGTCGTGGTCAACGCTCCATCCGGCACGCAACTCGACTCCTCTTTTGCAACGGCAAGCAACGTCGAGCCCGGTCAGACCGCACAATGGAAGGCGCTCACGACGGCCAAGGCCGCGACCGGCGTAACGTGCAAGGTCGTGAGCGCGACTCGTCACGCATCGCTGACGCCGTAACGAACCGCAGTATCCATCGTTCGCTCCGGTCATCGGTCGAGTCCTTCGATCCGCAGCGCGCGAGCGCCGTCCTCGGTGCTGTAACCGCTGTCACCCGTGTCACCCTTGGGTTTCGTCGGTTACGGGGGTTACAGGTGCGAGGTAGTGACCGCTGCCGTCCGTGTCGAGTTGCTGGTCGTCGACCATTCGCCGGACGTTCACCTTCACCGTGTTCAACTTGATGCCCGTCGCGTCCGCGATGTGCGTCGGGGTTGCGCCCTCGTGCGCGGCGGACGTACTCGAGGATGCGGCGACGGGTTTCGCCCAGCTCGTAGTCGGTCGCGGGACCGTCGAGCATCTGCCACGCTCCGATGTCGGCGGAAAACTCGAGCGCGTACTGTGCCTCTTCGATGTCGCGTCCCGTGACCTTCAGCACCGCCTGCGCCGTGTTCCGGGCCCGTGAGAGCACCAGGACCGCGTCCGCACAACCAGCAAGGCCCTGGGAGCCGCTGACACTGTCGAGGAAGTCGTCCGCTGCGCCCTTGCGAGTGTGGTGAACGACCAGCAGGGCGATGCCGAACTCGTCAGCGATCGACTTGAGGGTCGACGCCGCGGCATAGTCCGCCTCGTACAGCCCCATACGTGGATCTGCCCGTGCCCGCACCCGCGCGAACACGTCGACAACGACGAGCCGTGCATCGGGGTGCTCCGTGAGCCATGCCCGAATCCGGTCGGCACCATCGGGCATCCGCTCGCACTCCATCGCGAGCATGAGCCCTCCCGGAGCGGGCGAATCGCCGAGCACCTTTCGAAGTCGGTCCTGCATCCGCCGGCCGGTGTCCTCGAGCGCGAGGTACAGCACCGCGCCGGCATCGACATGGATGCGGCCTAACGCCTTACCGCCGGCCGCGACGGCGACTGCGATGTTCAATGCCCACCAGGACTTGGCGACCTTCGGCGGTCCCGCGAGGATTGTCAGCCCAGCCGCGAGGAGATCCCGCACCGCCCAGGTGAGCGCAGGGAACTCGTAAGACAACAACTCCGCCGCGGTCCAGCTCGTGCGCCTCTGAAAGACACCGACGACCTTCCCGTCGTTCCGTGCCACTACCTCGTCGTGCAGCCGTTCATCCTCGTCCGGATCGAACGGCGCTTCGTCGTCGGTTCTCACGCGACTCTGACCCGTGGTTTGTGCAGCGTCCCGCGCCAGCCGCGCGGCTTGGTTCGCCCCAAAGGCGTGCCGATAGTCCGCAATCACTTGACCAGACGCGGTGAGACCCGTGACCGTCGCGGTACGCTCTGACTGATCGCTTGTGTGTGCGGTCGGGTCGATGGTTGAGTCGAGGTCCGGGCCGCCGCCCGGGCCTCTCTCGTTGTCAGGCGGACTCACGCCGATTGACCAAGCCCGAGCAGATCAGCCAGGCGCGCGGTTGGGACAACCACGCGCCGGCCGATGCGCAGCGAAGGCAGATCACCACGCCTTACCGCTTCATATGCGGCCGATCGGCCGAGTCCCACGAACGCGCCCGTGCGCTCGACCGAAAGGACAGGCTCGACGGCGGCATCAGGAAGCGGACTCGCTAGCTGTAGTGCCCTGGCAGGTTGCTGACGCGGCTGATGGGTGCGCCGCCGATGCCGGTGTGGGTTCGGTGATGGTTGTAGATGTGAAGCCAGCGTGCAAGCCCTCGGGTGCGTTGGCCTTCTGAAGTCCAGGTCCGGGCGTAAGCCCATTCCGCGAGCAAGGTCCGGTTGAACCGCTCGACCTTCCCGTTGGTCTGAGGCCGGTACGCGCGGATGAACGTGTGCTTGATCTTCTCGCCGAGCGCGTCGTTGAACTTGTCGCTGCGGTAGCACGGACCGTTGTCGGTGATGACCCGTTCGATCACGATCCCGAGCGTCGCGTAGAACGCGGCAGCTCGAAGCCAGAACGCGGCTGCGGTGGGACCTTGTTCGTTCGCAAGGACCTCGCTGTACGCGATGCGGGTGTAGCCATCGACCGCGGAGTGCACGTACGCGTATCCGACCTTCGCCCGCTTGACCTTGCCGCGACCATGGGCTGCCAGCCGCCACCTTTGGGGATCCGGCCCAGTTTCTTGATGTCAACATGCACGAGCTCACCGGGCCGGGTCATCACCATCCGCCGGACCTTCGCCCGTGTCGGGCGGTCGAGGTGATCCAAACGGTTGAGTTGATGACGGACCAACACGCGATGCACCGTCGAAGCATGCTGACCAACGATCCCCGCGATCCGCGCCGGCCCTTTCCCGGTCGTGATCCGCAACCCGACGATGCGACGCTCGATCGATGCCTTCGTCTGGTTCGGACTGTGGCGCGGTCGGCTCGAACGGTCCTCGAGCCCTGCGAGCCCTTCAGCTTGGAACCGGCGCCACCACACGTACGCGCGGTCGCGGGAAATGCCCATCGACGCGGCCGCGTGCGCGACCGGCCAACCGGCCGCGATGCGTTCACAGAGCCGAAGTCGACCCTCAGGGGTCAGAGGAGCGTTACGGTGCACGAGAAGCCTCCGTTGCGAGTGGGTTGCCGTTGAACAGCTCCACACTCGCCCGGAGGCTTCATCTATACGCGGACCCCGTCAGCAACGTCCGTGGGTACTACAGCTAGCTCCGATATCGACATGTGGTTGCTCCTCTGTTGATTCGTGCGTTACCATGTTGCGGTGTACGCACGAATCGAAACAAGGGTGCCCGCGAAAGTTGCGTTACCGCGCGGCGTCAAGGCTGTTGGCACACCGATCTGGTGGGTGCCCCATATCCGCGTCGATCTCGGAGGTCCGTCTGACGCACGCGCGCTTTCCCGGCTGGATATTCGGCATCTCGGTCGCGGTCGACGACGGAACCGTCTGGGGCCTCGAGATCAGCAGGGAGAGCGGCGACGACTACCCACCAGAGGGTGGATCACGAAGCAGCGCCTACTGAAGCCTCTGCCGCTCGATGATCTTGTTACTGCCGCCCGGCGGCTCGGTATCGCAATGCTCGATAGCTGGGACCCGAGCGAGCATCGACGCATGTACCTCGTCGATGGCGACCAGCGCGCCCTGATCGACACGAAGGACCTGCAACCCAGCGACGGAATGGTCGACGAGTGGCACGCCCTCAATGCGAAGGTGAAACGACGCGCGGCGTGCGCACCGGTCGCTACAAGGAGGTCGCTGACCTCGACATCGTCAACGCCCTCGCCGCATACGTCGATTGGGCGCAGCGTCGACGCGTGCATGGGGAGACTCGAGCACAGTTTCTCTCGCGCTTCGGAATGTCAGCCCGGACGCTCGACAACTACAAGCGCCTCGGAGACGAACGCGGCTTGTTCGAACCAGGCGGACAGAAGGGGCGACCCGGAGGTCGCCTCACCCGCGAAGGACAACTCATTCTCGAAAGGCCGGAAGGGAACGACAATGCGCAAGCCTGAGCCCGGAGTACGACGCGACTCGCAACGGGGAACCTGGCAGTGGGTAGCCGACGCGCCCGCAGTCGATGGGAAACGTCGACAGGTGAAGCGCCGTGGATTTGCGACACTCGAAGCCGCGAACGAGAGTGTTCGCGAGTTCCGTGCCGGCATCGCCGCGGGGACGGTCGTCGCCCCGGACGCCGATACCGTCGCCGGGTTCGCCCGAGCCTGGATCGCGGCCCTTCCCGCCGAGGGAATCGAGCCCGCGACCGTGAAGCACTACCACGAATCGGTCGCGCGGCTACTCCCGACGATCGGAACCGTCCGCCTTCAGAAGCTGACCGAGTACGACCTGGACCGCGCGGTACTCGGCCCTGTATCGACCGCGGGCTCTCCGCGGCGCGAGCGTCCGCGCCCTCACACGTCGCGGTCCGCAAGATGTTGAGCGAAGCCGTCCGACTCGGCAAGGTCGGGCGCAACGTCTCGGATGACGCCCGACCGCCCCGCCCGAAATCGACGCGGGCGCAGTCGTTCAAGGTCTGGACGTACCCGGAGACCGTCCGGTTCCTCGCCGCGATCGAATCCGACCGTGACCATGCGGCCTACACCCTCGTAGCGATGACCGGGTTACGGCAGGGTGAGGTAGTCGCGCTGCAATGGGAAAGCGTCGACCTAGATGCAGGGACCCTGACCGTCGAGAGGTCGATCGGCAAGGGCATGGAAGGCAACTACAGCAAGGCTCCGAAGTCGGATGCCGGTCGGCGGACCCTTGAGCTGGACCCGGAAGATGTGCGCGCGCTGCGCGCCCACCGGAAGGCCCAAGCTGCCCGCCGTCTCGCGATCGGTTCAGGGTGGCGCGATAACGGCCTGGTCTTCTGCGAGGTCGATGGGTCACCGATCCGGCCGGAACGTCTCTCCAAACGGTGGAGCGACCTTGTGCGCCGTGTCGCGCCGACTCTCGGTCTCCCGACCATCCGGTTCCATGACCTACGGCACTCGCACGCCACTGCGCTACTCGCGGCTGGGGTGCGGGCCGACGTCGTATCCGAACGTCTCGGCCATTCGTCGGTCGCGTTCACTCTCAGTAACGTACGCGCATCGCGAGCGGGGCGACCAGCGCGCCGCTCTCGCTCTGCTACGACGCGCGGCGCTTAGCTAGGGATGATGAAGCGCCGGAGGCTCGGATGCGGGCCAGCGCGTCCTCTAGCGGCTCCAGTGCGAGTTCCAGAGACTCCATTGCTTCATGGCGTCGCCTCTCCCGCTCCCCCCAAGACTGGCGCTGCCTCGCGGTTGGATTCGGAGAGACGACGAATCCAGGGGGCGGAGCCGACTGCCACGCTCGCTTGTACGCGGCCATGAGCCGATCGATGTCCCCGCGCAGCCTCCGGTCGTTCACTTCGCGAACGAGCTCGCAGAGCCCGTCAACGTTCCTTTGGCGTGCGGGCTGCAGGAAATCACTGGTGTACGGACCTCCCTGCGCGACTGACCGCCGGAGAAACTCTCGCACCTCGAGGAGAGCGATCTTCGTCGGCCCTGTCTGCGCAGCGCGCCAGCGGAGGCACACCTGGCTCGCTGCGAAGATCGCGCCCACGATCGTAAGCACTGCCGCGACTTCGATGCGCAACCGTCCTTTCTTGTGACCACGCCGTGACCACGCCGGAGTGTGTCGACCGACGCTCTCGGTAAACGTGCAGGTCGGAGACGTACCCGAGGAGGGACTTGAACCCTCACGCCCTTGCGGGCAACGGATTTTGAGTCCGTCGTGTCTGCCATTCCACCACTCGGGCTCGGCCGTCGCGCACGGAGTGCGAAACGGGCTCGACCATCATGCCATTTCGGTAGCATCGGGGCCGTGGTGGAGTTCGTGGTCGGCATCGTCGTCGGCGCCTCGGCTGCGGCGCTGTTGATGATCCTCATCGCACCGTCGCGGCGGGTGCGGTCCGAACCACCGCTGTCCCGCGAGGCGGAGACCCGGCTCCTCCTCGGACAAGATCCCGAGCAACCGACGATCCCACCCGCGCCCCGGCCCGAGCATCCGCGGCAGTACACCGCCAACGAGCTCGCCGCGCTGCAACGCATCGGGCAGGAGCAACAACAGCAACGCCGCCGCAAGCGCTGACCCGCCCAGCTCAGGCAAGTGCGAAGAGCAGGCGCGCCCGGCACGTCTCGGCGCCGTCGACAGTCGCGACGCCGCGTCCCCAGCCGCCGCGCGCGCTCAGCCGCTCGATGTCGACCGCGAGCTCCAACGCGTCGCCCGGCCGCACCAGCCGGCGGAACCGAACCTCTTCGACGCCTCCGAACAACGGGAGCTTGCCCGCGTAGCGATCGTCGGCAAGCACCGCGATCGCGCCGGTCTGCGCGAGGGCCTCGAGCTGCAACACGCCGGGGAAGACGGGGTTGCCGGGGAAGTGGCCGGCGAGGAAGGGCTCGTCACCGGTGACGCGGTAGCGGGCCCGGACCCGGACCGCGGGCTCGCACTCGTCGACGTCGTCGACGAACAGGAAGGGGGCCCGGTGCGGTAACAACCCGACGAGCGGGCTCCGGTCGTCGGCCATGGCGGACGAGCGTAGGCCGAAAATCCCGGTTACCCGCGAGTAGCGCCGGTTACCGGTCCGTACGAAACGGCTCGTTCATCCATCATGTATTCGCCGGTCACAACCTCGTGTAACCCTCCGAGGAGTACCGGGGTCCAAAACTTCCGATCTTCGGATCGCCATCAGCCCAGCCCGCCATCTCGTCCGCCCGGAGGTTGCTCGTGCGCGTCGCCGTCGTGTTCCCCGGCCAGGGAACGCAGGAGCCCGGGATGGGCGCGGCGTGGGTCGACCATCCGGCGTGGAAGGTCGTCGAGCAGGCCGAGGCCGCGCTGGGCGAGCCGCTCGCACCACTCCTCCTCGACGCCTCCGCCGACGATCTGGCACGCACACGCAACGCGCAGCTCGCGGTGTTGTGCACGTCGCTCGTCGCGTGGGAGGCCGCACGCCCGATGGTCGACACCGTCGTCGCGTTCGCGGGTCACTCGCTCGGACAGGTCACCGCACTCATCGCGTCGGGCGCACTCGATCTCGACGACGGCGTCCGCTTCGCGGCGCGCCGCGCGGAGCTCACGCAGGCCGCGGCCGACGCGCATCCCGGTCGCATGGCCGCACTGCTCGGCGCGACTCCCGAACAAGCCGAAGCGGCCTGCGCGGCCGCACCCGACGGCGCGTGGGTTGCCAACGACAACGCGCCCGGTCAGATCGTGATCGCGGGGACGCCCGCCGGTGTCGAGACCGCGGTCGCGCGGGCGAAGGAACTGGGCGTGCGCCGGGCGTCGAGCCTCAACGTGGGCGGCGCGTTCCACACCCCGCTGATGGCCTCCGCACGCGACGGTCTCGTCGACACGCTGCGCGACGTCACGTTCGCGGCGCCGAGCGCACCCGTCGTGTCGAATCACGACGGCGCTGCGTACGACGGCGCCGACACCGACGGCTGGCGGATCCGTCTCGCCCGGCATGTCGCAGTCCCCGTGCGCTGGCGCACCTCGATGGAGACGCTGGCCGGCATGGGCGCCGCCGCGTTCGTCGAGGTCGGCCACGGTTCGATGATCGCCGGTGTCGCCAAGCGCACCGTCCCCGATGTTCCCGTCCTCGCCTGCCGGACCCCGGCCGACTGCGAGCACCTGTTCGACAAGGAGAGCTCATGAGCCCCCGTCTGGATCTCGAAGGCGAGCGGGTCGCGATGGTCGAACGCATGATCGTCGCGCCCGTCGTCGGCGTGTTCCGCCCGCTCGGCATCGAGCAGGGTGCGAGCGTCACCGTCGGCGAGATCGTGGGTGTGGTCGAGGGCCCCGGCACCCGCGAACCCGTGCGCAGCGCGTTCGAGGGGGTCGTCATGGGCTTCCTCGCGCATGCGGGCGAGCGCCTGCGCGAAGGCCAGCCCGTGGCCTGGATGCGCGTCGCGTGACCGGCGCCGCGGCCGGGATCGTCGGCTGGGGAACCGCAGTTCCCGACGGGCGCGTCACGAACGCCGACCTCGAGCGCCGTCTCGACACCTCGAACGACTGGATCGTCGAGCGGACCGGCATCCACGAACGGCGCGTCGCCGGGCCGAACGAGACGACTGCGTCCCTCGCGGTGGAGGCGTCGTCGCACGCGATCAAACGGGCCGGCCTCGTGCCGTCCGACATCGACCTGATGATCATCGCGACGGTCACGCCCGAACAGCCCATCCCCCACACCGGCGCGTTCGTGGGCGAGACGCTCGGGCTGCGGTGCGGCTCGTTCGACATCAACGCGGCCTGCGCGGGCTTCGTCTACGAGCTCGTCGTCGGATCCTCGATGGTCCAGATGGGCTACGACCACGTGCTCGTCGTCGGGGCCGAGACGCTGAGCCGCATCATCGACCCCGAGGACCGCACGACCACCGTGATCTTCGGCGACGGCGCGGGCGCGGCGGTGCTCGCCGCGATCCCGAAGACGCCGGGGTTGCTCGCCTGGGACCTCGGCTGCGACGGTTCCGCGGCCGCGCTGCTCGAGGTTCCCGCGGGCGGCAGCCGCCTGCCCGCGAGCGCGGCGACTGTCGTCGACCGCGCCCACTACCTGAAGATGAGCGGCCAGGAAGTGTTCCGCCGGGCCGTGCGCGTCGTCGTCGAGTCCGCGACCGTGACGCTCGCACGCGCGGGGGTCGAGGCGTCCGAGATCGCGTGGTTCGTCCCGCACCAGGCCAACGCGCGGCATCATCGACGCGGCCGCGAACCGGCTCGGCATCGACCCCGCCCGGACGCTCGTCAACATCGACCGGTACGGCAACACCTCGTCGGCGTCGATCCCGCTCGCGCTGTTCGAAGCCGTCGACGACGGCCGGGTACGCGACGGCGACCTCGTGTTGTGCTCCGGCTTCGGCGCGGGCATGACATGGGCCAGCGCGCTCATCCGTTGGGGTGCGCAATGAGCACCGGTCCGGCCGATCGGGTCGCGTTCGTCACCGGCGGATCGCGCGGCATCGGGCGCGAGACGGTGCTCGCCCTCGCTCGGGCGGGTCATCAGGTGGGGTTCTGCTACTCGTCCGACGCCGACGGTGCCCGCGAGACGACCGAGGCGGTCGAGCACGCAGGCGGGAAGGCGGTCGCCGTGTGCGCGAACGTGGCCGACGCCGCGGCCGTCGACACCGCGTTCGGCGAGATCGAGAGCGCGTTCGGACCGGTCACGATCCTCGTCAACAACGCGGGCATCACCCGCGACGGGCTCGTCGTGCGCATGACCGACGACAACTGGCGCGACGTGCTCGACACGAACCTCACCGGCGCGTTCCACACGATCCGGCGGGCCACGCCCGGGATGATGAAGGCGCGGTTCGGTCGCATCGTGAACGTCTCGTCGGCGAGCGCGCACATCGGCCAGGCGGGTCAGGCGAACTACGCCGCGGCGAAGGCCGGGCTCGTCGGGCTCACACGCAGCGTCGCCCGCGAGCTGGCCCGACGCAACATCACCGCGAATGTGGTCGCGCCGGGCCCTATCGTGACGGCGATGACCGACGAGCTGAAGGACGACTGGCGCACGCAGGTGGAAGCCGCGGTGCCGCTGGGTCGCTTCGGAACTGCGGAAGAATGTGCGGCCGTCATCGCTTTCCTGTGCTCGGGACCGGCCGCGTACGTCACGGGCGCCGTCGTGCCCGTCGACGGCGGTCTGGCCATGGGCCACTGATCGATTCCCCGACCGAACTTACGAGAGGACATGCAATGGAACGCGCCGAAGCACTCGTCACGATCAAGGAAGTCGCCGCGGAGGTCTTGAGCGTCGACCCCGACCTGGTCACGGAGACCGCGCGCTTCAAGGAGGACCTCGACGCCGACAGCCTCGATCTCGTGGAGCTCGTGATGGGCCTCGAGGAGCGCTTCGACATCGAAGTACCCGAGGACGACCTCGAGGGCGTCACGACGATCGGCCAGGCGGTCGACCTCGTGCTCGCCAAGGTCGACGCGTAGACAATGACGGCGAACGCCTCCGACGCCGCACTCGACCACCGCGGCCGCGTCCGGGTCGCGATCACGGGCCTCGGCGTCAAGACGTCGGCCGGGACCGACCTCGACACGTTCTGGGCGACGCTCGCGTCGGGCCGCTCCACGGCGGCCGGAATCGAGCGCTACGACCCTTCCGATCTCCCCGTCCGCTTCGGCTGCGAGGTCCGCGACTTCGACCCCACTCAGTACCTGGGCGCGAAGGAGGCCCGGCGGGTCGATCGTGTCACCCAGCTCGGCTTCGCGGCCGCGGCCGACGCGCTGGCGTCGGCAGGCGAGCACCGCTGCGACCCGGCTCGCAGCGCGGTGATCGTCGGCACCGGCGTCGGCGGACTGATCACGCTCGAGGATCAGGTCGGCATCTACAACGAAAAGGGCGCGTCGCGCGTGAGCCCGTTCCTCGTGCCGATGATGATGGCGAACGCGACCGCGGGAACGATCGCAATGCAGTTCGGCTGGAAGGGCCCGAACTTCTGTGTCGCGACCGCGTGCGCGGCGAGCGCGAACGCGATCGGCGAGGCCGCGCGCCTCATCCGCGACGAGAGCGCCGACATCGTGATGACGGGCGGCAGCGAGTCGTGCATGACACCCACCGCGATCTCCGCGTTCGCGCGGATGACGGCCCTGAGCGGGCGCAACGACGATCCCGAGCACGCGTCGCGTCCGTTCGACGCCGATCGCGACGGCTTCGTGATGGGCGAGGGTGGGGCCGCGCTCGTGCTCGAACGCTGGGACCGGGCCGTCGCCCGCGGCGCCCACATCTACGGCGAGCTGATCGGCTACGGCCGCAACGCCGACGCGTACCACATCACCGCGCCGTCGCCGGGAGGTGAGGGCGCGGCCGCGTGCATGCAACTCGCCCTCGACGACGCCGGGCTCTCCCCCGCCGACATCGGGCACGTGAACGCGCACGGCACCTCGACCCCGTTGAACGACGCGGCGGAAGCCGAGGCAATCCACAAGGTGTTCGCGGAAGCCCTGCCGCCGGTCACGTCGACGAAGGGCGTCACCGGTCACCTCATCGGCGCCGCGGGCGCGACGGAGGCGGTCGCGTGCCTGCTCGCGTTCGCCAACGGTGCGGTTCCGCCCACCGCCAACCTCGAACGCATCGGCGACGAAATCGCGCTCGACGTCATCTCCGGTGCGCCCCGCCCGCTCGCCCCGGCCCCGGCCCTCTCGAACTCGTTCGGGTTCGGCGGTCACAACGCGACGTTGGTGTTGGCACCGCCTTCGTGACTTCCACGCCGCTGCACGCGTGGGCCGACGCCGCCGCCTCGGCCGAGATCACCGAGATCGACGGGCGGCGGGTCGTCGCCTTCCGCGTGGCCGGCGGCAAGCACCACGGCGCCATCGGCATCAACGGGAGCGCCACGGTGGAACGCGCCGTGCGCCTGGCCGGTGAGCTGCAGATCCCGCTCGTCGGCGAGTTCGACACCTCCGGCGCGGAGCTCCGAGACGGCGTCGCCGCGCTGCACGCGTGGGGCCGGCTCGCACGCGAGCTCGCGCACATCTCCGGCGTCGTGCCCACGCTGTTGTCGGTCACGGGCGCCTGCGTCTCCGGGCCCGCGCTCGCGCTCGGTCTCTTCGACCATGTCGTCATGACGGAGGAGGCCTTCGCGTACGTCACCGGTCCCGACTCCGTCGAGGACTTCACCGGCGTGCGCGTCTCCCGGGCGGAGCTCGGCGGTGCGGCCGTCCACGCGCAACGGACAGGGGTCGCGTCACTGGTCGTCGCCGACGATCTCACAGCGCGTGAGGCCGTCGCATCGCTCCTTTGGTACCTGCCCGACCACCACCTCGCCGAGCCCGCGCGGCTCGCCAGCGACGACCCCCTCGACCGGGCCTGCGAGCACGCCGCGAACGTGGTGCCGCAGCGTTCGACCGCGTCGTACGACGTGCGGGTCGTCGTACGAGACGTGCTCGACGCCGACTCGTTCCTCGAGGTGCGGCCCCGCTACGCGCCCAACCTGGTGACGGGCTACGGCACCCTCGCGGGCCGGCCGGTCGGGATCGTCGCGAACCAGCCCGAACAGCGAGCCGGGACCCTCGACATCGAGGCGTCGCGCAAAGCGGCCCGGTTCGTCGCCACCTGCGACGTGTTCAACCTGCCGATCATCACGTTCGTCGACACACCCGGCTTCGAGCCGGGCCGCGATCTCGAGTGGCGCGGCATGATCCGTCACGGGGCCGAGCTCGTGCACGCCTACTCCGCGGCCACCGTGCCGCGCATCTGTGTCGTGCTGCGCAAGGCGTACGGCGGCGCGTACATCGTCATGGACTCCCGCGGCATCGGCAACGACCTGTGCGTCGCCTGGCCCAGCGCGGAGATCGCGGTGATGGGCGCGGCCGGCGCGGTCGCGATCCTCAACAAGGGTCGCCGCGATCCCGAGCTCGTCGCCGAATACCAGGATGCCTTCGAGAACCCGTACCGCGCCGCGGAGCGAGGTTTCGTCGACGCGGTGATCGAGCCCGCGTCCACACGTCACGTGCTCGTCGACGCGCTCGAGGTGTTGGCGCGCAAGCGCGACACGCGGCCGGCGCGCCGCCATTCGAACACGCCACTCTGAGGGGGAACCGAGAACGATGCTGCTGGCCGACAAACGCGTGCTGATCACCGGCGTCCTCAACGACGCGTCGATGGCGTTCTCGGTCGCGCGCCGAGCCCAGGAAGAGGGCGCAGAGGTGATCCTGACGTCGTTCGGGCGCGCGATGAGCCTGACCCGGCGCGCCGCCCGTCGGTTGCCGGCCGAGCCCGTGATCGTTGAGCTCGACGTCACCGATGCCGGCCATCTCGATGCGCTGGCGGAACGCGTCGGCGGGCACCTCGACGGCGTGCTGCACGCCATCGGGTTCGCGCCCGAGTCGTGCCTGGGCGGCGGTTTCCTCAGCGCGCCGTGGGAGGATGTCGCGGTCGCAGTCCAGGTGAGTGCGTACTCGCTGAAGGCGCTCGCGGTCGCGTGCCGGCCGATGATGACCCGCGGCGGCAGCATCGTCGGCCTCGACTTCGACAACAGCCGTGTCGCCTGGCCCGTGTACGACTGGATGGGTGTGGCGAAGGCCGCGTTCGAGTCGACGGCGCGCTACCTCGCGCGGGATCTCGGGCCCGAGGGCATCCGCGTCAACCTCGTCGCGGCCGGACCGATCCGCACGATCGCGGCGCGCAGCATTCCCGGGTTCGAGCAGTTCGAGGACGCCTGGGACGCGCGTGCGCCGCTCGGCTGGGACGTCAAGGACCCCGCGCCCGTCGGCGCCGCGTGCGTCGCCCTGCTGTCCGACCTGTTCCCCGCGACCACCGGCGAGGTCGTCCACGTCGACGGCGGCTACCACGCCATCGGCGCCTGACCACTCCACCAACAGTTGTCGGAGAAATCAGCGCTAGGCGCCGAAAACCTCGACAACAGTTGGTGGAGAAATCAGCGCTAGGCGCCGAAAACCTCGACAACAGTTGGTGGAGAAATCAGTTCTAGGCGTTAGGGGCGGCGAGGGTGAGGCCGAGCTCGTCGGCGATCGCGATCGCGACGAGGCGTTTCTCGAGTGACGCACGCGTCGCGTCGGCCGCGTACAGCACGAGCCGGCCGAGCTCGCGGCCGCGGCCGCGCACCGCGATCTCGACGCCACCCGTCGGCAAGAGGAAGTCGCCCCAGGAAACCAGCGTCGTGCCTTCGAGCGCGCCCCGGTTGCCGAGACGGGGCAGCTCGGGGCCCGAGCGTTCGGCCTGATAGACGCATTCGTCCAGCCCGAACAGCCCGATCAGCTCCGCACGGGTCGAGGAGACCACGTCGTCGACGTCGGCGCCCTGCGCGGACAGCTCCGCGACCCGGACCAGCCGGTCGAGCTCTGAACGCGATTCGCGCGCGGCGGCTCCGCCGCGGCGCGACTGGATCCCGACCTCGGCCGCGATGAGCGCCACGACCAGGAACGCGACGAACGTCGCGACGTCGTCCTTGCTGGCGATGCGCAGCGAGAGGTACGGCACCGTGAACACGAAGTCGAACGTCAATGCAGAGACCACGGCCGTGAGCGCGCCCGACAGTCGCCCGCCGACGACCGCGGCGAGCAGCACCGGAACGACGAGCGCCAGCGCCATGTCGGCGTTCGGAAGGTGGTCGCGGAACGGGACGAGCACGGCCGCGACGACGAACACCACCAGCGCGCCGACGGCCGCTCCGGCCGGGAGGCGTGCGTCTCCCGGATCCGCGGGACGGCGGCGTGACAGCTCAGAGGGCACGTTCATGACTCCTCCACGACGAATCGGTAGCCCATACCGGGCTCGGTGATGAAGTAGCGCGGCCGCGACGGGTCCGGCTCCAGCTTGCGGCGGATCTGGCTCATGTAGATCCGCAGGTAGTGCGTCTCCCGCTCGTATTGCGGTCCCCACACCTGCTGCAGCAGCGCCTGTTGCGTGACGAGCTTCCCGCGGCTGCGCGAGAGCACCTCGACGATCTGCCACTCCGTCGGCGTGAGATGGATCTGGCTGCCGTCGTGGTGGATCTGCTTGGCGCCGAGGTCGATGCTGAAGTCGGGCGTCTCGACGACCCGTTCCTGTTCCGTCGGCGCGGCGCGTCGCAGCGCGGCGCGCAATCGGGCGAGGAACTCGTTCATCGCGAACGGCTTGGTCACGTAGTCGTCGGCGCCCGCGTCGAGCGCGGCGACCTTGACCGGTTCGGCGTCGCGCGCCGACAGCACGACGATCGGCACCGTGCTCCACCCGCGGAGTTCCGCGGCCACGGTGACGCCGTCCATGTCGGGCAGTCCGAGGTCGAGGATGACGACGTCGGGGTGCTCGTGCGCGGCCAGGTCGAGACCCTCGCGGCCCGACGCTGCGAGCACGACCGCGTAGTCGTGCGCTTCCAGGAAGATGCGAAGCGCGCGGCGCAACGGCGCTTCGTCTTCGATGACGAGGACCTTGCTCATGACTGCGGCATCCGGAACCCGAAGGTCATCGTCGTTCCCCCGCCGGGTGTGTCCTCGAGTTGGAGATCACCGCCGACGGCTTCGGTGAATCCCCGCGCGACCGCGAGGCCGAGACCGACGCCCGCGCGACTCCGGGCGTCGCCGAGGCGCTGGAACGGCTGGAACACGCGGGGACGATCAGACGGGGCGATTCCCGGTCCGCGGTCGATCACCCGCAGCACTGCCGTATCCCCGACGACCGCGCCCTCGATCCGCACGCGCTGCCCGGACGGCGACCAGGCCAGCGCATTGTCGACGACGTTCGCGACCGCGCGCTCGGCGAGCGCGAGGTCGAGCCGGACCCGCGGGAGCGAGTCGGGAACCTCCACCACGACTCCCGCGGCGCGGTCGCCGAGGCTGACGAGCGCCCGCGCGACGACCTCGTCGAGACCGACATCGGAGTAGACCAGCTGCAGCGCACCGGCTTCCAGGCGGCTCATCGCGAGCAGGTTGCTGACCAGCTCGTTGAGCCGATCGACCTCCTGGTCGATCGTCTCGTGGAGTTGGTGCACGGTGTCGTCGTCGAGGTGGAGGTCGTGGGCGAGCAACGTCGACGAGGACGCCTTGATCGAGGCGAGCGGTGTGCGCAGGTCGTGCGACACCGCGCGGAGGAGCGCGGTGCGCAAGGCGTCGGCTTCCGCCAGGGCGACCGCGGCGGACGCCTCCGCCCTCAGCTCACGGCCCGCCAGCGCGACCGCGAGTTGCGCCACGAATGCATTGAGAACGCGACGATCGTCGCCGGTCAGGTTCGGGCCCTCGTACGCGAACACCGCGCCGTCGGGGAGCTCCGATGTCGCGGTCGCGTCCTCGGGTCGCTCCAGCACGCCTTCGCCGGCGTGGATCTCGACCAGCCACGAACCCGGGCCGTTCGGCCGCAACACCGCGACGGAGCGGAGCGCGAATGTGGTGAGGAGCTGCTGCATGATGCTCGGCAGCGGGTCGTCCTCGGCGAGGAGTGCGCCCGCGAGCCGTACGAGCGAGGCCGCTTCGCTCCGGGCCCGGGCCGCTTCGATCGCACGGCGCGCGGCCGCGGTGACGAGCGCGCTGACGACCGCCGCCACCACGAGGAACACGATGAGCGCGAGCACGTTCTGGCCGTCGCGGATCGTCCAGGTGTGAATCGGAGGCGTGAAGTACCAGTTGACGAGTAGGAACGCGACCACCGCGGTCGCACTCGCCACCCACGCGCCGCCGACGGTCGCGACCACCACCACGAGAAGGAGGTAGAGAAGGAGGTCGCTCCCCAGGGAGACGTGGTCGCGCTCGTGCGCCAGCAGGAGTGTCAGCAGCGGGAGCGCGACGGCCGCAAGGAGCGCGGCCGCAGACTGACGCTCGCTCGACACACCGAGGGAGAAGCCGCGCGGCCGGGGCCGGCGCGCCGTCTCCTCCCCCTCGGCGCGCGTCGAGATGATGTGGACGTCGATGTCGCCCGACGCACGCACGACCCGATTGATCACCGAACCTCGCAGGACATGGTTCCAGCGCGAGCGCCGGCTGGAACCCATCACCAGCTGCGTCGCGCGCTCGGCCCGGGCGAAATCGACGAGCGCCAGCGACGGATCGGCGCCGACGATCTCGTGGTAGGCGCCGCCGAGGTCCTCCAGGAGCGTGCGGTGCCGTTCGAGGAGTCCCGGCGGCGGCCCGGACAGGCCCTCCCCTGCACGCACGTGCACCCCGAGCAGATCGCCCTTCGCGCGGGTCGCGATCCGCGACGCGCGCCGCACCAGGTGCTCCCCGCCGGTTGCACCGGTGAGCGCGACCACCACACGCTCACGCGTCTCCCACGCCGCGGTGATGCCGTGGTCCTCCATGTACTGCTGGAGGCTCTCGTCGACCTTGTCGGCGACCCACAGCAACGCGAGCTCGCGGAGGGCCGCGAGGTTGCCGGGCCGGAAGTAGTTCGCAAGCGCAGCGTCGACCTTCTCCGGCTTGTAGATGTTGCCGTGGGCCATACGCCGCCGGAGTGCCTCGGGGGTGCTGTCGACGAGCTCGACCTGGTCGGCGCGCCGCACGACCTCGTCGGGCAGCGTCTCGCGCTGCTGCACCCCGGTGATGCGCTCGACGACATCGTTCACCGATTCGAGGTGCTGGATGTTGACGGTCGACACGACGTCGATGCCGGCCTCGAGCAGCTCCTCGACGTCCTGCCACCGCTTCTCGTTCCGCGATCCGGGAACGTTCGTGTGCGCGAGCTCGTCGACGAGGGCGAGCGTAGGACGGCGCGCGAGCACCGCGTCGAGGTCCATCTCCTCGAACTCCGTCCCGCGGTACGCGATCTTCCCGCGCGGGACGATCTCGAGATCGCCGATCTGCTCGGCGGTCAGGGCGCGGCCGTGCGTCTCGACGAACCCGATCACCACGTCGGTGCCACGGTCACCGCGGCGGCGTCCCTCGTTCAGCATCGCGAAGGTCTTGCCGACGCCGGGCGCGGCGCCGAGATAGACACGAAGCGCACCGCGGGCCATGCCGTCAGCTCATCTGGTCGAGAGCGAGGTTGAGCTCGAGCACGTTGACAGTCTGCTCGCCCAACACGCCGAACGGACGGCCTTGGGTGTGCGCGGCGACGGCCGCCGTCACCTGCGCGACCGTGAGGTTGCGAGCCCCGGCGACCCGAGCCGCTTGCAGCCGCGCGTTCGCCACGGAGATCTGCGGGTCGAGACCCGAGGCCGACGACGTGACCGCGTCGGCCGGCACCTTCACGGTGGCGGCCAAGCCGTTGAAGGCCCGGTAGGCCATGACCCGCTCCGGCACCGTGTTCGGATCGCAGACGTAGCTGCCGTCCTTGTTCTTCTCGTAGACGGCGTTCCCGGCACTGTCGGTGACGTCGTTGCCATCCTTGTCGGTGGCCTGCACCGGCACGCAGTACGGGTCGGTCTTGGTCGCGTAGACGTTGACCTTCAACGGAGTTCCGTCGGCGCCGGTCACCACGCCCGGAACGTTGCCGATCAGGTTCGGGTTCGACGGCCCGTAGTTCGTCCCGCCGCTCGCCATCCCGTCGTAGCCGCCGGACGACGGTCGGGGCTGGAAGTACTTCGCCAGCGGGTTCCCGTGGCTGTCGACGAAGCTCTGGCCGATCAGCGAGGACCCGACGACCTTGCCGTTCTGCTGCACCAGCGACCCGTTCGCGCGCTTCGACATCGTGAGCTGCGAGATGCCGGTCACCGCCAACGGATACACGAACCCGACCAGCACAATCAGCACGACGGTCATCAGCAAACCGGTGACGAGCTGTCTCCTCAACATCACATGGCTCCTTCGCTACGCCGACCGAGCCGACGAGCAACCTGGACTGACCGGCTCCGCTGCATCCGCACGGCTACATGGCTCCTTCGCTACGCCGACCGAGCCGACGAGCAACCTGGACTGACCGGCTCCGCTGCATCCGCACGGTCACTTCACTCCCAACGCGGTGACGACGAGATCGATGAGCTTGATCCCGACGAACGGGGTGATGATCCCGCCGAGTCCGTAGATGAGCAGGTTGCGGCGCAGGATCGCGGCCGCACCCATCGCCCGGAACTTCACGCCCCGGAGCGCGAGCGGGATCAGGAACACGATCACGAGCGCATTGAAGATGACCGCCGACAGGATCGCCGAGTGCGGATTGCTCAGCTTCATGATGTTCAACGTCTCGAGCTGCGGGAACACGCCGACGAACATCGCGGGGATGATCGCGAAGTACTTCGCGATGTCGTTCGCGATCGAGAACGTCGTGAGCGAGCCCCGGGTGATGAGCAGCTGCTTGCCGATTTCGACGATCTCGATGAGCTTCGTCGGATTCGAGTCGAGGTCGACCATGTTGCCGGCCTCTTTGGCCGCTTGCGTCCCCGTGTTCATCGCGACGCCGACGTCGGCGACGGCGAGCGCGGGAGCGTCGTTGGTCCCGTCGCCCGTCATCGCCACCATCGAGCCGCCGAGCTGCTCGCGCTTGATCAGCGCCATCTTGTCCTCGGGCGTGGCCTCGGCCAGGAAGTCGTCGACCCCCGCCTCGGCCGCGATCGCGGCCGCGGTGCGGGGGTTGTCGCCCGTGATCATCACGGTGCGGATCCCCATGGCGCGCATCTGGTCGAAGCGTTCGCGCATGCCCTGCTTCACGACGTCTTTGAGGTAGATCACCCCGAGCACGCGCGGCCCGTTCGCGACCACCAGCGGCGTTCCGCCCTGGGTCGCGATGCCGTCGACGATCGTCTCGAGCTCGTCGGGTGCGTGGCCCCCCTGCTCGGTCACCCAGCGGCGCACCGAGTCGGCGGCGCCCTTGCGGATCGAGTTGCCCTCGAAGTCGACGCCGCTCATACGGGTCTGCGCGGTGAAAGCCACGAGCTCCGCGTGCGGGATCTCGCGCGGCTGCAGCCCGTAGTGCTCCTCCGCGAACGTGACGATCGAGCGACCTTCGGGCGTCTCGTCGGCCAGGCTCGACAGCATCGCCGCATCGGCGAGCGTCTGCTCGTCGACGCCCGGCACCGGCAGGAACTGCGCGGCCTGGCGGTTGCCGTACGTGATCGTGCCGGTCTTGTCGAGCAGCAACGTCGAGCAGTCGCCGGCCGCCTCGACCGCCCGACCACTCATCGCGAGCACGTTGCGCTGGACGAGCCGGTCCATCCCCGCGATGCCGATGGCCGAGAGCAGCGCACCGATCGTCGTCGGGATCAGGCAGACCAGCAGCGCCACGAGCACCGTGAGCGATTGGCTCGCCGTCGAGTAGATCGCGAACGGCTGCAACGTGACGACCGCGAGCAGGAAGATGATCGTCAAGCCCGAGAGCAGGATGTTGAGCGCGATCTCGTTCGGGGTCTTCTGCCGCGACGCGCCCTCGACCAGTGCGATCATGCGGTCGAGGAAGGTCTCCCCCGGCTTCGACGTGATGCGCACGATGATCTCGTCGGAGAGCACCCGCGTCCCGCCGGTGACAGCCGACCGATCGCCGCCGGACTCGCGGATCACAGGCGCGGACTCACCGGTGATCGCCGACTCGTCGACGGAGGCGATGCCCTCGATGATCTCACCGTCACCGGGGATCAGCTCGCCCGCGGTCACCACGCACTCGTCGCCGACCGCGAGGGCGTTCGACGACTTCTCCGTGATCGTGCCGTCGGCTTCGCGGATCCGGGCGACGGTTTCCGACCGCGTCTTGCGGAGCGTGTCGGCCTGCGCCTTGCCCCGGCCCTCGGCCACCGCCTCCGCGAAGTTCGCGAACAGCACGGTGAACCACAGCCACGCGGAGACGAGACCGGTGAACACGCTGTCGGAACCGGTCGCCGACGAGAGCTTCTGGAAGAACAGGATCGTCGTGAGGACGCTGCCCACCTCGACGATGAACATCACCGGGTTGCGCATCATCTGGCGCGGGTCGAGCTTCACGAAGGAGTCGACGGTCGCCCGCTTCATGATCGCGGGGTCGAACAGCGACTTCGATCCCGACTCGCGGGTGCGCACCTTCGGCGGCCGCGGACCGCCCGGCTCTCCGGGCTCGATCGGTTCGGTGGAGGTCATAGTCATCTCTGCGCGCTCCCTAGAACTTGCCCACGAGGTGCTCGACCACGGGGCCGAGCGCGACGACCGGGAAGTACGTCAAACCCACCACGATCACGACCACACCCGTCAAGAGCGTGGCGAAGAGCCCGGTGTCCGTCGGGAACGTCCCGGCCGACGCGGGAGTGGGCTGCTTGCGCCCGAGTGACCCGGCGATCGCGAGCACGGGCACCATCAACATGAAGCGTCCGACGAGCATCGCCAGGCCTCCGGTCACGTTGAACCAGTCAGTGTTGCCGGTGAGGCCGGCGAAGGCCGAGCCGTTGTTGTTCGCCTGCGAGGTGAACGCGTACGTCATCTCGGTCAGCCCGTGTGGACCTTGGTTCGCCAGCGAGTTGAGCGGGTGCTTCATCACGAGCGACGCCGCAGTGAACGCGAGGATCACGAGCGGCACGAACAGGATGTACATCACGACGAGCTTCATCTCGGCGCCTTGGATCTTCTTGCCGAGATACTCCGGCGTGCGCCCGACCATGAGGCCGGCGATGAACACCGAGAGCAGCGCGAAGAGCAGCATCCCGTAGAGGCCCGCGCCCGTACCGCCGGGGTCGACCTCGCCGAGCATGATGTTGACGAGCGGCGCCGCACCACCGATGGCCGTAAAGCTGTCGTGCATCGAGTCGACCGAGCCCGTGGACGTCCCGGTGGTCGACGTCGCGAACAACCCCGAGGTCGGGGGCCCGAACCGGGTCTCCTTGCCCTCCATGTTGCCGCCGGCCTGGGTCGACGTCGCGGTCTGGGTGACTCCCTCGTTCGTCAGCTTCGAGTTGCCCCGGGCTTCGAACACCATCGCGACCATGGAGACCACGAGCCAGAGTGCGAGCATCGCGCTCAATACGGCGAGGCCCTGCTTGAGCGAGCCCGCCATCTTCCCGAACATCCACGGGAACGCGAACGGGATCGCGAGCAGCATCCAGATCTCGAGGATGTTGGTGATCGGGTTCGGGTTCTCGAACGGGTGTGACGAGTTCGCGTTGTACGGACCGCCGCCGTTCTGGCCGATCTCCTTGATCGCCTCCTGGCTGGCGATGGGACCGCCGGGCAGCGTCTGCGTCTGCCCGGCCACGGTCGTGACCGACGTGCCGGCGTGGAAGTTCTGCACGACGCCCTGGCTCACGAGCACGAGCGCGAAGACGAACGCCATCGGCAACAGGATGCGCGTCGTGGTGCGGACGAGGTCGACCCAGAAATTGCCGAGGGTGTGCGTGCGCCGGCGGGTCAGCCCCCGGATCAGCGCGACGGCGACGGCCGCGCCCGCCGCGGCCGATACGAAGTTGTGCACCGCGAGGCCGGCCATCTGGGTGAGGTGCGACAGCGTCGACTCACCGGAGTAGTTCTGCCAGTTCGTGTTCGTGAGGAAGCTGACCGCGGTGTTGAACGAGAGCGGCGGCTTCACCCCGACCTGGTTGTCGGGGTTGAACGGCAAGTGGCCTTGCAATCGGATCAGCGCGTAGAGGACGAGTCCGGACACGAAGCTGAAGGCCAGCAGCGAGATCGCGTAGGTCTGCCAGCGCTGCTCGCTGTCGGGGTCGACTCCCGTCACGCGGTAGATGCCGCGCTCCACCGGGAGGAAGAGCCGGTCGCCGGGCGCCTTCTTGCCGCCGTAGACCTTGGCCATGTAGTTGCCGAGCAGCGGGGTGCTGACCGCGAGGAGCGCGATCAGCACGAGGAGCTCGGCCCAAGCTGCCGATGTCATCAGAGCTTCTCCGGGAAGACGAGGGCGTACACGAGGTACGCGGCGGCCAACACGCTCAGAGTGAGTCCGACGACGCTCTCGATGCCGGTCATGCCGCCACCGCCCCGTCGCCGGTCGTCGCGTCGGTCGGGGTCTCGCTGCGGGCCGCCTCGACGTCGGGCCCGATGATGAGCTCGCACGCCTTGACGAACACGACTGCGAGCGCGAAGAACGCCGTGAAGACGGCGATGAGGATCACGTCTTGCATCAGATAGCCCCTTTGTCGAGACGGGCGGTGGCGACGACCCACAGTCGACGGGAATTCCGGCGGCGCTGGGTAGCGCCGAACGGTCCGGGCGAAGGGCCTTTGGTCCTCTTGCGCAGTCGCCGATCGCAGGTCGTTTTCCGTCACGCCACGATCATGCGCCCGTACGCGGCGCCTGAACCGAGGCTTGACGCCTTCCTTGCGGCGGGCCGCGAGTTCTTTGCGCGTCCTTAGCGGACTGTCCCCGGACGCGATCGACCCCGCGGGCACAGCGCGCGATTCCGCTTGGGACGAACGAGCTGCATACCGCGGGGTCGACGTGCGTCCGGGGCGGTCGGGATCACTCCCTCGCGGCACGGACGCGGCCAGGGTGCCCCCCGACGCCCCTGAAAGCAACCATCCTTACGCGTTCTTATCACGATGCTCGCGGGGCGGCATCGGCCCGCGGCTCGGGCGTCAGCCCGGTTGGACCTGCGACTCGATGCGGCGGTCGGGGATGAACCACATGACCGACACCACGATGTACAGCGCCAGCGCGATCCACCGGCTGACGAACGCGAGCGGGATCGCGGACAGGTAGATGACCGGCGAGATCTTGCCCTTGAGGTCGCGGCCCAGCGCATGCTGCAGCGTCGAGTCGGAGCCCTGGGCGGCGATGATCGTCTTCTGCAGGATGTAGTACGCGATCGAGGCCATGCAGGAGCACGCCGCCGTACGCGGCCGTCGGCAGCTTGTCGAAGTGGTTCTCCCCCATCCAGCCGGTGAAGAACGGGAACAGCGACAGCCAGAAGAGCAGGTGGAGGTTTGCCCACAGGACCGCGCCGTTGATCCGCTTCGTCGCCGACAGCAGATGGTGGTGGTTGTTCCAGTAGATGCCGACGTTCACGAAGCTCAGCACGTAGGTCAGAAATACCGGCACCGTGTCGTGCAGCGCGTGGAGGTTCGAGCCCTGCGGGACCTTCAGCTCCAACACCATGATCGTGATCAGGATCGCGATCACGCCGTCGCTGAAGGCTTGGACCCGGTCCTTCTCCATGGGGTCGCGATTCCGACTGCGAGCTGCTACAGCGCTTCGAGCGTCGCCTGCACCAACGGCACGGTGTCCTTCGGGCTGACCTTGTAGAAGACGCCGGCGAGTTTGCCCTTCTCGTCGATCACGAAGGCGGAGCGCACGATGCCCATGAACTTGCGGCCGTACAGCGACTTCTCGCCCCACACGCCGAACGACTCGGCGACCTTGTGCTCGGTGTCGGCCAGGAGCGGGAACCCCAGCCCGTACTTGTCGTCGAACTTCTTCTGCTTCGCGGGCGGGTCGGGGCTGATCCCGTAGACGACGGCCTTCAGCTTCTTCAGCTGCGGGACCGCGTCGCGGAGGTTGCACGACTGCGTGGTGCAGCCCGGCGTGTCGGCCTTCGGGTAGAAGTACACGACGACGCGCTTGCCCTTGGCGTCGGCGAGCTTCACCTTCTTGCCGTTCTGGTCCTCGAGCGTGAACGCCGGGGCCTTGTCGCCGACGGCCAGTTTCGTCATGTGACCCTCCGAAAGAGTGCGGGGCTGCGCCCGTAGCATGCCGCACGTGGCGCGGTCTTCGCTCGTTCGACTCGCGGCCCGGTCCGAACTCGTCCGTGCCGCCGCGGTCGAACGCCTGGGCGCCGTGCCGTCCGGGGCCGCCGGGACGTTCGAGATCGACGGGCCGCCCGACCGCCAGCCGTCGGTCGCGCTCCGCATCACGCTCTCGTCGGGAGGCGAGCCCGGCACGGACGCGCTCGTCGAATCCAGCGGCGAGATCGACATCCCGTTCTTCGGATGGTTCTTCCGCCCACTCGTAGGCATCGCGCAGCGTCGGGTCCGGGCGCACGCCATCGCGACGCTGCGCGCCGCGCTCGAGAACCGCCCCGACCCCCCGCCCCCGAAGCCGGTCGTCGGCCTGCCTCCGGTCGCCTTCAGCCCGGACCAGGCCGCGTTCATCGCGACGGCATCGGCCGCGGCCGCGATCGTGGCGTTCACGGCCGCGCTCTTCGGCCAGCTCACCTCCCCGATCAGCCACTCGTTCGGCGCCTCCGACGCCACGATCGGGGTCGCGTTCGCCCTCACCCGCTTGGGCGCGCTCTTCGCGCTGTTCGCGGATCGCGATCGCCGACCGGCGGGGCCGGCGCCGGTCGATCCTCATCGGCGTCGTCGGTTCGGCCGTCGTCAGCGCGCTCTCGGCCGCGGCCCCGAACCTGGCCACGTTCACGACCGCGCAAGTGCTGCAGCGCGGGCTGGTCGGGACCACCGCGACCGTCGCCTTCCTCGCCGTCGTCGAGGAGGCACCGGAAGGCGCACGTGCGTACGCGGCATCGATGCTCGCGCTCGCGGGCGGGTTCGGCTTCGCATTCTCGGTCGCGACCCTCCCGCTCGGCGACGTCGCACCGTGGGGTTGGCGGATCCCGTTCGCGCTGGGCGGGGCGACGATCCTCGTCGCCCCGGCCGTCGCCCGCCGGCTGGGTGAGACCACGCGCTACACCGCGCTGTCGGTCCGCACCGACGTCGTGCGGGGCCGGGCCCGCGACGTCTTCGACCGGCACCGCGGCCGCTTCCTGCTACTCGCGGTCATCGCGTTACTGACGAGCATGTTCAACGGTCCGTCGTCGTCGTTCACGAACAAGTACCTCACCGACATCCGCGGCTTCACGAACACCGACATCGCGTTCTTCCGGGCGGTCACGACCGGGGTTCCGGGGCTCGTGGGCGTGCTCATCGGCGGCCGGCTCGCCGAGTTGCGCGGGCGCCGCCCGGTCGCGGGCATCGCGCTCGCGATCGCGACCGGCACGCAGATGATCTTCTTCCTCACCGGCGGGGTCTCGCTCTGGGTCATGTCGGCGGTGTCGATCTTCATGGCGGGCGCCGGTGGCATTGCCCTCGGAACACTCGACGCGGAGCTGTTCCCGACCGAGGTGCGCTCGACTTCCAACGCGATGCTCTACGTCATCGGTGTGATCGGGTCGGCGGCGGGACTGCTCGCCGCCGGCGGCCTCGCCGACCACCTCGGCGGGATCGGGCACTCGGTCGCGCTCACCGGCATCGGCTCGTTCCTCGTCGCGCTCATCGTGATCCCACTCCTTCCCGAATCGGCGGCGCGTGTCCTCGACGACGTGAGTCCGACGCTCACCGTGACCGACGACGCTGACCCCGCGGGCGAGGCCGAGTACGGTCCGGCGCCGTGACGCCCCACTCGACCTCGGTGATCCTCGACGACCTCGCGTTCCCGGAGGGCCCGCGCTGGCACGACGGCCGGCTCTGGTTCTCCGACCAGCACGACAAGCGCGTCGTGGCGATGGCGCCGGACGGCACGGCGGAAACGGTCGTCGAGGTCGCGCACCAGCCGTCGGGGATCGGTTGGCTCCCCGACGGCCGCATGCTGGTCGTGTCGATGCTCGACCGGATGCTGATGCGGCTCGAACCCGGCGGTGATCTCGTCGTGCACGCCGATCTCTCGACGCTTGCGCCGGGCTCGTGCAACGACATGGTCGTCGATGCGCAGGGCGGCGCGTACGTGGGGAACTTCGGCTTCGACATGTACGCGGGCGAGAGGGCGCGCGAGACCTGCCTGCTCTTCGTCGACCCCGCCGGCGCGGTGAGCGTCGCGGCCGACGGCATGGCGTTCCCCAACGGATCGGTGATCACGCCCGACGGCGCCACACTGCTCGTCGGCGAGAGCATGGCCGGCCGGATCACTGCGTTCGACATCGGCACGGGCGGCACGCTTTCGAACCGGCGCGTCTGGGCGCAGCTTCAGCACGCAACCGTCGACGGAATGTGCCTCGACGCCGAAGGTGCGATCTGGTCGGCGTGCCCGTACACGGGACGAGTGCTCCGCGTCGTCGAAGGCGGCGACGTCGTCGACGAGGTGCAGATCACGCATCCGGGCGCGTTCGCGTGCATGCTCGGCGGCGACGACCGGCGCACCCTCTACGTGTGCACAGCATCCACCCACGTGCCCGACGAGGCACGTGTTGCGCATGACGGCCGGATCGAAGCGGTCGCCGTCGACGTGCCCGGCGCCGGCCTGCCGTGATTCCTTCGTAAGACCCTCGATCTGCTCAAGATCCGACCCGCTTCCCGTCGATGACGGAAGCGCGGGTTGCGGAAGACCGAGATCAGGGGGAACGACGTGCCGCTTCCTGCGGATGTCGCGCATTTGCTTCGACGCGCCGGCTTCGGCGGATCCAAAGCACAGGTCGCGACACTCGCGGCCCAGCCGTGGGCGACGACCGTCGACCAGCTCCTCGACTTCTCGAGCGCGCCGGCCGACGTGCAGCCCGCGTATCTCACCGACCCCGGCGCCGGCGACTGGGAGAAGGAGTACCAGCTCCAGCAATGGTGGCTCGACCGCATGGCGACGTCGACCGCGCCGTTGCAGGAAAAGCTCACGTTGTTCTGGCACGGGCACTTCGCGACCGCGAACTACAAGGTCGCGGACATGCTGCTGATGTACCGGCAGAACGCGTTGTTCCGCGCCGACGCGACCGGCAACTTCCGCGACCTCGTGCAGGCAATGTCGCTGCAACCGGCGATGCTCATCTGGCTCGACAACGATCCCAACGAGAAAGGCAGCCCGAACGAGAACTTCGCCCGCGAGCTCATGGAGCTGTTCACCCTGGGCGTGAACCGGTACACCCAAAGCGACGTCGTCGCGTCGGCCCGCGCCTGGACCGGTCACAACACGCTCGACTCGGACCGCGAGCAGTACCACTTCTACGCGAGTCGGCACGACACGGGCATGAAGACGTTCATGGGCGTCACCAAGAACTGGGACGGCCCCGACATCATCGACTCGATCCTCGGCACGGATGCGACGCGCAAGCAGATCGCGGCCCGGTTCATCGCGACCAAGATGTGGTCGTTCTTCGCGTATCCCGATCCGGAACCCGATGTCGTCAACACACTCACGACCGCGTTCCTCGCGAACGATCTCGTGATCGAGGACCTCGTCCGCGCGATCTTCATGCATCCCGACTTCGTCTCGACCAAGGCGAAGCAGGGGCTCGTGCGGACGCCCGCCGAATGGGTCGCCGCGTCGATGCGCGTCCTCGAGACGGCCGGCGACGCAGTCAACCCGCAGTGGTACATGGAGGACATGGGCCAGCAGCTGTTCGAGCCGCCGAACGTCTCGGGGTGGCGGCCCAACGACTACTGGCTCACGACCTCGCGTCTGTGGGCGCGCGCGACGTGGGCGGCCAACGTCGTCTGGCGCCAGAACGTCCACGGAACGGACGTGCAGAACACGTTGAGCGCCATCACCGGCCTGAGCGTGCACGACGCGATCCAGTACGGCTTCGACTACTTCGGCATCGACAGCCCGTCGGCGCACACACGGTCGAAGCTCGAAGCCTGGCTCACCGCGCAGCGGGCCGACAACCACGCGTGGGTCAACTGGTCGTTCATCAACCTGCTGACGCTCTTGATGCTCAGCCCGGAATTCAACCTCGCCTAGGAGCGCGATCGTGACGACATCGGGACCCAACATGTTCGAGCGGAACCGGTTCTCCCGCCGTCGCTTCATGCAGTACAGCGCGGTCGGGACCGGCGTGGTGGCCGTCAGCCCCTACCTCTCGAAGCTGCAGGCGTTCGCGGCGCCGCCCGTCGCCGCGAACCAGGGGATCCTGGTGACCATCAACCTCTCCGGCGGCAACGACGGCCTCAACATGGTGATCCCCTACGCCGACCCGCAGTACCCGCACCTGCGGTCGTCGTTGCGGGTGACCAACTCGCTGCGGCTCGGGAGCGGTCTCGGACTGCACCCGGCGATGCCCAAACTGAAGGCGCGCTACGACCAGGGCAAGGTCGCCGTCGTGCGCGGCGTCGGCTACAAGCCGCCGGATCTCAGCCACTTCACGTCGGGCGACATCTGGATGCACGGCTGGGGCGGGGGCGGCCTCGTCACGTCGGGCTGGGCCGGTCGTTTCCTCGACCGGTTGCCGAACGCGGCGCACGAGTCGTTGTACGGCGTCTCGCTGCACGGCAACGTGAGCGAGCATCTCCAAGGCAACGTCGCGCACGCATCGTCGCTCCCGCTCAACATCGGCGGCGCGTTCGGGATCGACCGGTCCGACGCGTCGAACGCGCGGATGTTCGACGCGCTCGCGAGCTTCGGTGTCGGCGCGTCGGGGCTCGGTGCGCTCGGCGATTCGTACGACCAGACCGAAGCCGACCTGATGATGCTGACGCAGCGGATCCGTCCCGCGTACGGCTTCGCCGACCAACCGAACAACCTCCAGCAGCAACTCGTGCTCGCCGCGCATCTCATCAACGCGAACCTCGGCATCCGCGTCATCGACACCGAGATCGACGGCTTCGACACTCACTCGGACCAGCGCGACTGGCACGCGACCCTGCTCGGCCGGCTCGACAACGCGATCGCCGCGTTCTTCTCGACGCTCTCGGCCCGGTGGGCGCCGCACGTGGCGATGATGACCTTCTCGGAGTTCGGGCGGCGCCCGGAGGAGAACGGCGACGGCGGCACCGACCACGGCACCGCCGCGCCGCACTTCGTGATCGGCGACCACGTGAAGGGCGGCCTGCACGGCACCCAACCGAGCCTGACGCACCTCGACAACGACGGGAACTTCGTCCCGAGCGTCGACTTCCACCAGATGTACGCGCCCATCCTCAGAACCTGGCTCGGCGCCGACGACCACGCCGTCCTCGGCAAGACGTACTCGCCGCTGGGCCTGTTCAAAGCGGGTCCCGGCGTCCCCGCCGCCGCGAAGCCGCCGGCCGCGTCGACCGCGGGCTACTGGCTCGCGGGCCCGACGGGGCACGTGCACGGATTCGGCGCAGCCACCAAGTTCGGGTCGATCGCGCACGTCGCCAAGCCGCTCGTGTCGGGCGCGCACACGGCGACGCGCAAGGGGCTCTGGCTCGCGGCCTCCGACGGTGGCGTCTTCAGCTTCGGCGACGCCGCGTACCACGGCTCCGCGGGCGCGATGCGCCTCAACAAACCGATCGTCGCGATGGCGTCCACCCCGAGCGGCAAGGGCTACTGGCTCTGCGCGAGCGACGGCGGCATCTTCGCCTACGGCGACGCGAAGTTCCACGGCTCGACCGGGAACATCCGCTTGAACAAACCGATCGTCGCGATGGCGTCCACCCCGAGCGGCAAGGGCTACTGGCTCTGCGCGAGCGACGGCGGCATCTTCGCCTACGGCGACGCGAGGTTCTACGGCTCGACCGGGAACATCCGCTTGAACAAGCCGATCGTCGCGATGGCCGCGACGAAGACGGGGAAGGGCTACTGGCTCTGCGCGAGCGACGGTGGGATCTTCGCCTACGGCGACGCCAAGTTCCACGGCGCCAAGGTGCACACTACGGCGGCGGTGTGCGGGTTCGCGCGCACGCTCGGCGGCAACGGTTACTGGATCGCCGCGGCCGACGGGACGGTCGGTGCGTTCGGCGACGCGGCGGTGTTCGCGAAGATCGCCGACTTCACCTCGGTGCTCGTGGCGTAGTCGGCCCGGACGTATGACGTTCGATGTGACGGCGGGAACCGCAGCATTGTTCGAGGCGTCTTGTCGCCGTGACGGATCGACATCGGCGTTGCCTGTTCGCAGTCGCATTCATCGCTGCCGCGGTGTCGGCTGCCTGCTGTTCGGGACACCAACCCGGTCCCGAGCGAGCCGTGACTTCGTCGAGCTCGCCGACGACCACCGCGCCAACGACCTCGCCGTCGCTACCGTCGCGGCCCGACGTTGTGCTCGGTCGAGTGTGGGGACCGGGTGGGCAGCGAGGCTACGGCGAGGTACGTCCGTCATCGATCTTCAACGGCGGCGACCCAACCGGTCTTGTCGAGGAGATTCACTGGCGGTCGTGGGGCGAGGACCGCGCGACCGGATCCGGCTTCGCGTACTACGAGGCTCCGGGCCAGATCGTCGCGGAGAGCACGCGGGAGCCGGTGACCGTGATCGCCTTCGACCTCGGAACGTGTCGCGGCGCTCGCGCCTACATGGCGATCGAGTGGTACTTCCCGCAGCACGGAGAGCGATTCGATCCGAACAGCTACATCGACATCTGCATGGGACGCAACGTGGGAACGCCATAGCTCGTTCAACATGGTTCTGCACGAAGACGCGTACACAGATGCCCGGCTTGCGCCCGCTCGCCGGTCGTTGCTCGGACCCGAACGCCGCGCCCATACCGTGCGGGTCGTCCGCACACCGCGGTGAGAGCGTTCTGTGCCGTCCGCGGCGGTAGCGTGACCAAATCCCGACCAGACACCCCAATAGTGTTAGATGTGTGCGTGGCGAGATCGTTATGTGTGGCCTTGTCGCTTCTGCTTGTTGTCGGATGCGCGTCAGGGAGGTCATCCAAGGCACAACCACCGAGCACGACGGCTTCGCAACTGAGGTCACCCGACGTGCCGGCCAGTGCCGCGGCTCGGACCGGGTCATGCATTCACCATCCGATTGCACGAGTCGAGGGTTCCTACGTCGGACTCGCCGCGCCCGGCGGCACGAGTATCGACTCCCCGACCTCCACAACGCCCACGACGTCCACCGTGCCCACCGTGGGTCTTCTTCAGGTCGACGCCGGATTGCCGCCCTCACGCGTCGTGCCCCATGTAGACGGCGACGGCACGGCCCGCGCCGACAGTGTCGACGTCCTCGATCAGCGCTCGGATCGGCTGCTGCTCGACGGCCTCACGCTCTTACAGAAGGATCTCCTCGCGGGTCTGGCGGACCCAGGGACACACGGCGGCGCGACGGGCTGGCTCGTCAACGGGCATCACATTGTGGACTACGGGTACTCCAACCGCAGCGGCAGCACCTACTGGCGCTTCGATCTTGATGCCCGCTGCGGCAAATAGCACCCACTGACCCGCACCGAACTGTAGATATTCCGGTGATCGAGGATGCTTTTCGTCCCTTCTCGTTGAGGGGGTGATGCGTCTGATGGGAGATCACTGAATGTCGTCATTGGAGTGCGTGTCGGGACCCGCATCCGCGGGTGATTTGGTGGATCGGTATGTCGAGTTCGTGGCGGCGCGATGCCGGCCGAACACGGTGATCGCGACGGTCTCGGACTTGCGGGTGTTCTTCTCGGTGATCGATCGGCCGCCGGTCGAGGTGACCACGGCGGACGTGTTCGAGTTCATCGCGCACCAGCGTCGAGGGCCGGGTGACGGTCAGGTGGTGCGCCTCGCGGATGGCGAGTCGGGACTCGCGGCTCGGACGATCAAGCGGCGGTTGGCGAGCGTGTCGGGCTTGTTCAACTACCTCGTGATGTGCGGCGAGATGGCTGCGAACCCGGTCCCGCGCGGGATGGCCACCAGGCGCACGGGTGCTGGCGGCCGGGCGACGGGTTCGCCGTTGATCCGCACCCCGCGGACGTTGCCACGCGTGTTGGACCCGGCCGAGGTGATCGCCTTGTTCGCCGCGCTGCGCCGGTGGCGAGACCGGGCGATGCTCGAAGCGATGGTGTTGGGCGGCTTGCGGTGTTGTGAGGTGATCGGGTTACGGCTCGAGGATCTGCATCCGACCGAGCGGCGGGTGTTCATCGCGGATGGCAAGGGCGGCCATCAACGCCTGATCCCGATGTCAGCCCAGTTCTTTGCGAGCGTGGCCACCTATCTGAGCGCCGAACGTCCGAACGATGCGACGAGCGAGCAGTTGTTCGTCGTGCTGAAAGGCACCCGTCGGGGTGGGCCGTTGAGCATCGATGGTCTCGAACAGATCGTGCGCGCCGCGAAGACCCGCGCCGGGCTGGAACACGCGACCTGCCATCAACTGCGCCACACGTGTTTGACCCGCCTGCGCGAGGCGGGGATGGCGCTCGAAGCGATCCAGGCGCAGGCCGGTCATCGTTCGATCGAATCGACGCGGGTGTATCTCCATCTCGCTGACGGGTGGCTCGCCGACGAGTATCACCGGGCCGCCGGGCTGATCGACGCGTCCGCGGGGACTGTCCGATGACCGCCGCTGCCGTCGTTGCCGCTGATGGGCCGGTCCGTCATCGTGACTGGGAAGTCGTGGTCGCGGACGCGCCGCAACTCGCGCTCACCGGATGGCGTTATATCGACCAGATCGCCTTATCGTTACGGCCCGCAACCGTCGATGTCGCCGACAACACGCTGCGGTCCTTCGCCGGTTATCTCGTCGCCGCGCACGGTGACGTGGTCGGGTTCGTCGACGTCCGGCGCGCCCATATCGAGGGCTTCAAGGCGTTCTTCGCGGCGCACCTGACGGTCAAGGGTGTCGTGCCGGCTCGGAACACGATCCGGCAACGGCTTGGGATGCTCCGCAGCTTCTTCGATCGGATTATCGAATGGGACTGGCTCGACGCGCCGGCCCGAACTCCGATCTTCGCGGTTGATGTCCCCGTCGCGGACGATCCGCTTCCACGGTTCTTGGACGACGCGCAAGCTGCCCGCCTCGCCGCCCAAGCCGCGATCGCCCCACCGTTTGATCGGCTGGTTATCGAGTTGTTGTCACGGACCGGGATGCGCGTCGGTGAGCTCTGCGGCCTCGCCGCCGACGCGGTCTTCACGTTGAACGGAACGCCGTGGTTGCGGGTCCCGGTCGGGAAACTGCACAACGACCGTTGCGTCCCACTCCATCCGAACGCGCAGCGGCTCCTCGCGGACTGGACCGTCACCCATCCACCCATCGATGGGCGCCTCCTCCACCGTGACGGACGGCCACTCGACCGTCATCACGTCGGCCGGATCGTGAGGCGGGTCGCCCGGGATGCCGGACTCGGGCACGTGCACCCTCACCAACTCCGGCACACGCTCGCGACCCAAGCGATCAACCGCGGAATGCGTCTCGAAGCGATCGCGACGATGCTCGGCCATCGCAGCCTGCGCATGACACTCACCTACGCGCGCATCGCGAACAAGACCGTCGCCGACGAATACGCCACCGCGTCCGCGAAAATCGACGCGCTCTACACCAACAGCGATCCCGACCAACAGCTCCGCCAACTCGCAGTCGAGCATCGCCGCATGCTCGCCAACGGCTGGTGCAACCGGCCCATCGACACCGACTGCGTCTACGAGACCATCTGCGAAGGATGCGGCTACTACCAAACCGCCATCGAGTTCAGGCCCGCCCTCCAAGCCCAAGCCGAACACGCCGAACGCAACCACCAGACCGGCCGAGCCAAGATCTACAACCAGCTCCTCGACAACCTCGACCGCGACACCGGCTGAACCCCCAGCCCAACGCCGATCACCGGAATATCCCGACCACCACTTGACGGATCACCGGAATAACTGCCGATATCGCGCACCCGCCCAGCGCGCACTGCCGAGCAGAACACGCGCGCACCGAACACGGCAGCGATCGAGGTCCGGTCCACCACGCGTTCTGTGCGGCTCGGCCTTGTGGCGTAACGGTCCCAGAGCGAAGCAATCTGTACGCCGTGGCTGCACCGCGTATCGGCTATTGGATACCTGGGATCGTCGGCGGACCCGTCCTTGTCGCAAACAGCGAGAGTGCTGCGATCGTCGTGTCCCACCTTGAGGTGTTTCCCGACGGCATCGAGCTGCCGATCGCCGTCTACCTGCGCGAACCCGAGGCGTTCGAAGAACCCGTGAGCGAGCTCGGAAACGACCGACGCCTCCGACTCCGAACTCGCCCGTGGCGACTCGACTTCTTCGCCCGATTCGGCATCACGTTCACAGTCGACTTCCCAGACGGCACTCGGCTGACGGTCGACGAGCCGTATGTGCCCGTTCCCGAACCAAGCGAGTTTCCGCGGGCCGCCGCTCGGGCAGGGATCGATCGCGGTAGCGGTTTCGGCAATGGCGGACACCACCAGACCCATCTCTTTCTTTGGCCGCTGCCTGGCCCGGGCGTGCTCCGACTGACGTGCGCCTGGCCCGAGCAACAGATCATCGAGACGGTCACTGACCTCGATGGGGCAGCAATCGACCGAGCAGCTGCGCGCTCGACCTCCGCCTGGCGCAACAACCTCGGACCTCTGGAGTCGTAGTCGAAGCTAGGCGAGGGCGCGTCCACGAGCGCCCGAGCCACCGCACCGAACTGGCGATCGGGTCGCTCGCCGCGCCGGCGCGCTATCGGGCAATCTGGCGCGATGGCGGCGAGACACTCTGGGTGGAGGGCGTTGGCCGAAGCTGTAGCGCCGGGCGCGCATGTAACGCGGTTGCATCGGTTGCCGGGAGCCGGGATGACCGATGCGTACGCCGTGACACTCGATCGAACCCCGCGCCGTGTGGTCGTCAAGCTCTACCGCGACGGTGACGGCACAGCACCGTTGGAGTGGAGTCGTCTCGCGTTCGCCCAGCGAGTGGCGCTGCCCGTGCCTGAGCCGATCGTTGCTGATCTGGAGTCCCTCTGGTTCGGCACGCCCACTGTGGTCATGTCGCGGTTGCCAGGGCGTGCGGACTTGACGCCCAAGGACGTCGACTCGTGGGTCCACGCGCTCGCGCAGGCGCTGGCGGCGTTGCACGAAACGCCTTTGGACGGTGCTGACGGTGCGGTCACGCAAACTCCACGGGCCGAGACGTGGCGACCACCAGCGGGCCCATACGATCCACTGACCGCCGCCGCCGTTCGCGCCGTCACAGCACGTCTGCCTTCACGTACGTCCGAGCACGTCCTCACTCACGGCGACTTCCACCCGGGCAACGTCCTCTGGCACCGCGGCCGCATCAGCGGTGTCGTCGACTGGAGCGAAGCACAGCTCGACACCCGCTGGTACGACCTCGCGTATTGCCGAGCCTCGCTGTGCGTACACCACGGACCGGACATCGCCGATCGCCTCGCCGACGCATACTCGGGCATCGTCGGCGACACCTCTGACGAAATCGCCGTCTACGACCTTATGTGTGTGTTCAGCTCACGGCATTACCTTGCGGAGTCCCTCGCCGCGGACCAAGAGCAAGGCCATGTGCCCAACTATCAACTGTCACTCGCACACCTCGATGAGCACCTGCGGCGAGCACTGAAACGACTCGACGAGTGACGCTCATTGCGAGGCGGCGACCAACGCCATAACTGCCGATCTCGCGCACTCGCCCGGCGCGCGCTGCCGAGCAGAACGCACGCACCGAACACGGCTGCAATCGAGCTCCGGTCCACCGCGCGTTCTGTGCGGCCCGGCCTTGTGGCGTAACACGCACGGACCGGGCACTATGCGCGGGTCTTGACTCTGGCGTGTGGGGCCATCAAATGCGGAGAGCAAGGTTCCGCAGTCGTGATCAACTGTTCGCATGCCTCTCCCTCGGTACGACGGCCTCGCCGCGTGGTACGACGAGTACCAAGCCGGCCAGATGCGCGAGGTAACCGAACTGGCCGAATCGCTCACCCGCGCGATGCTTCCCAGAGGTGTCGGACACGCGCTGGATCTGGGATGCGGCACGGGACGCCACTACAACACGCTGGAAAGCCTGGGCTACGACGTGTTCGGCGTCGATCTCTCGACTGACCAGCTCCAACGGGCGCGTGCGCGAGGCGAAGACTGCGTGCGAGCGGACGCCGCCCACCTGCCGTTTCCAGACGCGTTCTTTCGCGTCGTCGTGACGATCATGACGGCGACCGACTTCGACGACATCTCGCTGGCGCTGACAGACGCGCGGCGCGTTGTGGCGGACGACGGGCATCTCGTCCTCGTCATGGCGCATCCTTGCTTCGGCGGGGTGTTCGAGGAAGGGCACCAAGACGGTGGCGTCACCGTGTTTCCCGGCTACCGCGATCATCGCCGGTTCGAGGATCACCCCCTCCTCGGAGATGGGGTTCGCAGCCGCGTCGGCACGGTGAATGTTCCGTTGCCGGTACTACTCAACGCCGTCTCGGACGCCGGTTGGCACTTGGAGCAGACCGAGGAGGATGCCCGCGCGTCCTCTGTACCGATCCTCCTCGGAATACGCGCACGTGCGGCCGGTCGATAGGGCACAACTGCCGGTCTGCTCGCGCTCGCGGTCACCCCTCGGCGATGCGTTCCCAACCCGGAGGTGGCGGCGCGATCCGCCAGAACTGCTCGGGCGCGGGCGCGTCGAGCTTGGCGCGGATCTGCCAGTCGTCGTCGAGCGCGAACAGCTGCGACGGGTAGCACTCAACCGCGGCGGCCTTCCTCGCGCCATCGTGGTCGACCGGCGGGCACACCGGCGTCGGCCAGAGCGTGCGCCGGAACAGCGTCGAGACGCGCCAGGCGAGCATGCCGGGGATGTGCTTGTAGCCGTTGTCCTCGTAACACCACCAGGAGACACCGTCGCCCAGATCGTCGCGGGCGATCATGCACGCCCGGTGCGTGACGTCGTGGTCGGGATTCGCGAGCCCGAACGGGGCCAGAACGAGCGTGGGGTCGAGCTCGCGCAACGTCGCGACGAGCCCGGGCGCCAGCACCTCGGGCGCGACGGGCCGGTCGCCGGGAAGGTACGTGTGCTCGACGAACCCGAGGTGCACCGGAGTCGCGTCGAGGACCGCGAGCGCGGCCCGGTCTTCGGCCCGGCGCGCCTCCATGACGTCGTCGTCGGGACCGAACCCGCTCTGCACGTCCCACAGCCGTTGCGGCGCCGGGTACGCGTCGGGGTTGCCCGCGAACACCGTCACGACATTGATCCCCGGGTGCACCGCCATGAACCGCGCGCAGCTCAACACCGCGTCGTCGAGATGGGGAGACACGATCACGACCCGGTCGAGCTCCCCCGGCTCGGCGAGCCCCCACCCGCGCATCGCGAAGGAGTCGTCGCGGACGCGTGGGGGCGCGGTCTTCCCGGGCACGCTTCGATCAGCCTGCGCGGCCATGCTTCTTCGTCCTCCGGCTCGTTTGCCTGTGCAGGACGCGGAACTCGGCGTACCGCTCGTCGTAGACGGCCGCGTTGGCGGGCTCGGGGCGGAACGTGGCCGCGATGCGTACGTTGCGGGCGAGATCGTCGACGCCGATGCGGCCCAGGGCGATCCCTGCCACGAGCGCGGCGCCGCGCGCGTTCGCGCGGATCGGGTGCTCGACCTGGCGGATCTCGCGCTGCAACACGTCGGCCATGATCCGGCACCAGAGCTCCGACTGCGCACCACCCCCGACGAAGTGCAGCCAGGGAAACGGCCGGCCGACGAACTTCTCGACGGTCGTCAACAGCCAGCGACTGTTGTACGCCACCCCTTCGAGCACCGAGCGGACCAGGTCGGCGCGGGTCGTCGCCAGCGACAGGTTGTGCCAACCGGCGCGCAGCGTGTGATCGTCGACCGGCGTGCGCTCACCGTTCAGCCAAGGTGTGAAGATGACACCGTTGCTGCCCGGTGCGACGCCCGCCGCGAGTGCGTCGAGCGCGCGCAGGTCGTCACCGGTCTCGAGCGCGTGCTCCCGTAGCCACTCCAGGCAGCCGCCCGCGACCTCCTGCTCGTCGGCGACGATGTACTTGCCGGGCAGAGGCGACGGGATCGACGCGATGCCATGGAGGAGATCGGTCTTCTTGAAGGGCACGTGGCACGTCAGCCACGACGACGTCCCGACGTAGAGGTGGCCCTCGAAGTCGCCCACCGCGCCCGACCCGATGGCAGCCGACTGCACGTCGGGCGTCCCGCCGACGACCGCGATACCCGCGGGCACGCCGAGCTCGGCCGCGGCGACCTCCGTCAAGGTGCCGACGACCGAGGTCGCGGCGACGAGGTCGGGCAACTGAGCCCGGTCGATCTGGGCGATGCGCAACAGCTCGGGGTCGTAGTCGATGCGCGCCGGATCGCGGTTGTCGGTGACCCAGTGCAGGACGATCGAGTCGTACGTCGCCGCGCACACACCGGTGAGGCGGAGGTTCAGCCAGTCCTTGGGCTCCAGGTACTTCCACGTCGCGCGCGCGATCGCGGGCCGCTCCCGTTGGAGCCAGAGGATGTGCGAGAGCGAGTCCTTGCCCGAGAGCGCGGGCGCGCCGCCCGTCCGGCTGATCCAGGTGCGGAGCTTCCGGGGTTCGTACCCCTGGATCCGGAGCGCGCCGCCAACGACACGGCGGGTCTCGTCCGCGCCACGCGAGTCCATCCAGATGATCGCGTCGTGCAGCGGCGTACCGTCACGGTCGACCGCGACCGTCCCCGACCATTGCGAGGTCACCGCGACCGCGACGACGTCGTCGGCGGCGACGCTCCCCCGCGCCATGACCTTGCGCGACGCGGCGGTGATGCCGTCCCACCACGCGGCCGGCGACTGCTCGACGCCGCCGTCGGGCAGGACCTCGAGCCCGACCGGAGTGAAGTCGCCGTCGACGAACGATCCCTCGAGCGTGAACAGTGCGACCTTGGGGCCCGACGTGCCGAGGTCGATGGTCAGGACGTGGTCGGTCACCGGCAGCCCTGGTTGACATCGGGACTCATCGGGCGACTCTCCGGGCGACTCACGACTCGGTGCGCCGCTTCAACCCGTGCCCGAAGAAGCCGCCCTGGGGCCGGGCGTGCGCGTGGTAGTGGTCGGGAATGTTGCGCATGTTGTCGTCGACATAATGCTCAAAGGTGAAATTGTCGGCGACGACCTGCGCCAGCTGGTGGTGCATGTGGGTGAGCTGATCGCTCGGCGGGTTGACCCCGTGGCTGCGCCACACGACCATCGGTACCGCGCAGATCTCACACTCGGCGATCCAGCAGATGTCGTCCTCGTGGAACCACGGCGTGATCCGCGCCGCCTCGCACAGGTCGCAACCTGCGACATTGACGTGATCGGGGAAGGCACGTTCGGTTGCGGGCTCGTCGTCCATGACGGAACGATACGACAGGCGTCCGGTCCCCCGGCCCGTCTGGAGCGGCCCGGCGGGTACCGAATATGCTGCGCGCTCCAACGGATTGGCCAACGGATCGATGTGGCGGTCGACCGGCGAGCAGCGATGGGGGCCGAATGAAAGGCTTGATCCTGGCCGGCGGAGCCGGTACCCGGCTGCGGCCGATCACGCACACGAGCGCCAAGCAGCTCGTCCCGATCGCGAACAAACCGATCCTCCACTACGTGGTCGACGACATGGCCGCGGCCGGCATCAAGAACATCGGCGTGGTCGTGTCCCCCGAGAGCGGCGACGAGATCGAGGCCGCGCTCGGTGACGGCTCTCAGTTCGGCGTGGAGCTGACCTTCATCCGCCAGGAGCAGCCGCTCGGGCTCGCGCACTGCGTGCTCGTCGCGAACAGCTTCCTCGGAGGCGACGACTTCGTCATGTACCTCGGCGACAACATGCTCCAACAGGAGCTGCGCCCGCTCGTCGACCGGTTCGTCGCGCAGCGCACGCGCCAGCTCGAGCTGAACGAGCCGCTGACGAGCCTGCCCGCGGCGCAGATCCTGCTCGCGCACGTCGACGACCCCCGGCAGTTCGGTGTGGCCGAGGTCGACGCCCGCGGCGGTGTCATCCGCCTCGTCGAGAAGCCCGCCGATCCGCCCTCCGACCTCGCGCTGGCGGGCGTGTACATCTTCGACGAGCGCGTGCACGAAGCGGTTGCCGCGATCGAACCCTCGGCGCGCGGCGAGCTCGAGATCACCGACGCGATCCAGTGGCTGATCGACAACGGGCATCCGGTGATGCACGAGGTGCTCGAGGGCTGGTGGATCGACACCGGCAAGAAGGACCCGTTGCTGCACTGCAACCGGCTCGTGCTCGACATGATCGTGCCGCGCATCGATGGTCAGCTCGACGCCGACTCGCGCGTCGAGGGCCGCGTCGTGATCGAGGCGGGCGCGGTGCTCGAGTCGTCGGTGGTGCGCGGGCCCGCGATCATCGGCGCCGGCACGCACCTCGTCGACACCTACGTCGGTCCGTACACGGCGATCGGCACCGACTGCGAGCTGCGCGACGCCGAGATCGAGCACTCCGTCGTGCTCGAGCGCAGCCGCATCGTCGGCGTCCACCACATCCACGATTCACTCCTCGGGCGCGAGGTCGAAGTCGTGCGCAGCGGGGAACGCCCCAAGGCGACCCGCCTGTTGCTCGGCGACCACTCCCGAGCCGACCTGGAGTAGCGATGGCAACCGTCACCGAGAGCACCACCATTGCCGGCGTGTACCACGTCGTGCCGAGCGTGCATCGCGACAAGCGCGGCCTGTTCGTCGAGACGTTCCGCCGCGAGTGGATCCCCGGCGGACGCGAGATGATCCAGGCGAACCGGGCCGACCGCTCGGCCGGGTGCATCGTGGGGCTGCACTACCACCTGCACCAGGCCGACTTCTGGTACGTGCCGTTCGGGCGGGCCCGGGTCGTGCTCCACGACCTCCGGGTCGGCAGCGCGACCGAGGGGGCCACCGAGGTCTTCGACCTGGGCGAGCCCGAGTCGGGTGAGAACACCCACGACGGCGTGCTGATCCCGCCCGGCGTCGCGCACGGGTTCGGCTCGCTCACCGACATGACGATCACGTACCTCGTCGACGGCTACTACAACGCCGCCGACGAGCTCGGCGTGGCATGGGACGACCCCGAGATCGGGGCCGACTGGGGGCTGACGAATCCGGCCCTGTCCGACCGCGATGCCGCCAATCCGAAGCGCGCCCAGATCCCCGAGCGCGCCCGACCCGTCTGGCCGATGCGCACATGAACATTCTCGTCACCGGCGGTGCCGGCTTCATCGGATCGAACTTCGTGCGCTGGTGGGCGCGGGAGCGCCCGGGCGACACCGTGGTCGCCTACGACGCGCTCACGTACGCGGGCAACCGCGAAAGTCTCGCGGGTGTCCCGCACGAGTTCGTGCACGGCGACATCGGCGACATCGACGTCGCGATGGCGACGCTACGCGACTACGCGATCGACTCGATCGTCAACTTCGCGGCCGAGTCGCACAACTCGTACGCGATCACCAACCCGGGCGTGTTCTTCGAGACCAACGTCGTGGGGACGCAGAGACTGTGCGAAGCGGTGCGCCGTGTCGGGGTGGAGAAGTTCCACCGCTTCCACCACGTCTCGACCTGCGAGGTGTACGGCGATCTCGCGCTCGACGCCACGGAGCCGTTCAACGAGTCGTCTCCGTACGCGCCGCGCACGCCTTACAACGCGTCGAAGGCCGGCGGCGACCACGCGGTGCGCGCCTACTACGAGACGTTCGGCCTGCCGATCTCGATCACGAACTGCGCCAACAACTACGGCCCGTACCAGTTCCCGGAGAAGGTGATCCCGCTCTTCACGACCCGGGCGCTCGACGACAACGACATCCCGCTTTACGCGTCGACCCAGAACCGGCGCGAATGGATCCACGCCGACGACCACTGCCGCGCGATCGCGCGCATCCTCGACGACGGGCGCGTCGGCGAGACGTACCACGTCGGCACCGGCGAGGAGCGCAGCATCGAGGAGATCGCCGACGGCGTGCTCGCCGCGCTGGGCAAGCCCGCTTCGCTCAAGAAGATCGTCCCCGACCGGCCCGGCCACGACCGCCGCTACCTCCTGGACGCGTCGAAGATCCGGGCCGAACTGGGCTGGGAGCCGCTGGTCGGGTTCGAAACCGGGCTCGCGGAGACCGTCAAGTGGTACGCCGACAACCGCGACTGGTGGGAACCGCTGCTCGAGCGGGCGCCGGTCGACGAGACCGCAGCCTGGAAGTGAGCTGAGCGTGCGGGTCCTGGTGACCGGCGCCGGCGGCATGGTCGGCCGCGAGGTCGTCGAAGCGATGGAAGGCCACGAGGTCGTCGGCCTCGACCACGCCGCGCTCGACGTGGGCGACCGCGATTCCGTCCTCGCCGCGATCGGGTCGGTGCAGCCCGACGCGATCGTCCACTGCGCGGCCATGACGGCCGTCGACCTGTGCGAGTCCGAACGCGACCGCGCGTTCCTCGTCAACGCCCTCGGGACCCGATTCGTCATGGAAGGGGCCCGGCGCGCGGGCGCGTATCTCGTCGCGGTGTCGACCGACTACGTGTTCGACGGCACGAACCCCGTGCCGTACCACGAGTGGGACACGCCCAACCCCGCGTCGGTCTACGGGCAGTCGAAGCTCGCGGGCGAGTTCGAGGTCGACCTCGAGTGCGCGGTCGTGCGCACCTCGTGGGTGATCGGGCGCTACGGCGCGAACATGGCGAAGACGATCCTGCGGTTGGCGGGCGGCGACGCGCCGCTCCGGTTCGTCGACGACCAGCGCGGCTGCCCCACCGTCGCCAAGGATCTCGCCGGGATGCTGCGCACGTTCGCGGTGGCGCGGTTGCCGGGTACGTGGCACGTGACCAATCAGGGCCCGGTGAGCTGGTTCGAGTTCGCCCAGGAGGTGCTGCGCGCCAACGGCGACGACCCCGCTCGCGTCGCGCCGATCTCGACCGCGGATCTCGACCCGCCCCGCCCCGCGCCCCGCCCGGCCAACTCCGTGCTCGACAACCGCGCGTTGCGTCTGTCGGGCCGTCCGCTCCTCCCCGACTTCCGCGAGTCCCTCCCCGACCTCGTCAAAGCGGTGGTCACCGCGTAGGCACGGCATTCCGGCGGCGCGGGCGCAGCGCACACCGAGTGGGTTGCCCTCGTCGCCGGCAATCCGGACCGGGCTCGCGAACCGCGAGCAGGCACCGCAAATCAGCTCCGGGAGTGCACGAGCGACGTCGGGAAGCGGTGGCTGCCTTCGAGCACCAGCTCTCTCAGAGGCGGTCGACGATGGCCTGGGCGAACTCGCTCGTCTTGACCTCGGTGGCGCCGTCCATGAGGCGGGCGAAGTCGTAGGTGACGACCTTGTCGGCGATGGTCGCCTCGATCGCCGTCTCGATGTCGCGGGCGGCCTTCGTCCAACCGAGGTGGTCGAACATCATCACGCCCGACAGGAGCACCGAGCTCGGGTTGACCTTGTCCTGGCCCGCGTACTTCGGCGCGGTGCCGTGGGTCGCCTCGAAGATGCCGTGCCCGGTGACGTAGTTGATGTTGCCACCCGGCGCGATGCCGATGCCACCGACCTGCGCGGCGAGCGCGTCGGAGAGATAGTCACCGTTGAGGTTCGTCGTGGCGATCACGTCGAATTCCTCGGGCCGGGTGAGCACCTGCTGCAACGTGATGTCGGCGATGCTGTCCTTGACGAGCACCTTGTCGCCGGGCTTGCCGCCACAGTCGTCCCAGCCGACCGCCACGTCGGAGAATTCGTCGCGGGTGAGCTCGTAGCCCCACTTCATGAAGGCGCCCTCGGTGAACTTCTGGATGTTCCCCTTGTGCACGATCGTGACGCTCGGGCGGTCGTTCTCGATCGCGTACTTGATCGCAGCCCGGATCAGACGCTTCGAGCCGGTCTCGGAGATGGGCTTGATGCCCACGCCGGAGTCGGCGCGGATGTTCCAGCCGAACTTCTCCTTCAGCAGCGCGATCAGATCGCGCGCCTCCGGCGTTCCCTCTTCGACCTCGAGCCCGGCGTAGATGTCCTCGGTGTTCTCCCGGAAGATCACCATGTCGACCGCTTCGGGCCGCTTCACCGGCGACGGCACACCCTGGAACCAGCGCACGGGCCGTAGGCAGACGTAGAGGTCGAGGAGTTGGCGCAGCGCCACGTTGAGCGACCGGATGCCGCCGCCGATGGGCGTGGTCAGCGGGCCCTTGATCCCGATCAGGTACTCCCGGAAGGTGTCGACGGTCTCGTCGGGCAGCCACGAGCCGGTGGCGTTGAAAGCCTTCTCGCCGGCCAGCACCTCTTTCCAGGCGATCTTCTTGCCGTACTTGGCCGCCGCCGCGTCCATCACCAGCTGCGCAGCCGGCCAGATGTCGACGCCCGTCCCGTCGCCTTCGACGTAGGGGATGATGGGCTCGTCCGAGACCGACAGCACGCCGTCGGCATTCATCGTGATCTTGTCGGGCATGGCCCCGACGTTAGTTGCCCGCGAGATTCGGATTGAGATTGGGCAGCGCCCCCGTGGCGCCCGAACTGATCGGGGTCGTCGTCGGTGTGACGGGTTTGTCGTTCAGGCCTGCCTGTTCGAGTGTCTGCTTCACCAGGTTCGACTGCACGACGATCTCGACTCGGCGGTTCTGGGCGCGGCCCTCGGCGGTGTCGTTCGTGGCGATGAAGTCCTGGTCGCCGCGACCGGCCGGGAACAACCGAGCGCGGCTCAGCCCGATCGACGCGAAGTAGTCGGCAACCGCGTCGGCCCGGAACGACGACAGATAGAGGTTGGACTTGAAGATGCCCCCCGGACCTATGGGCACGTTGTCGGTGAAGCCGTTGATCTGGATCGTGTTGTCGATGGACCGCAGGACCTGCCCGATGACGCTCAACAGCTGCAGGCCCTGCGGCTGCAGGTCGGCCTCGCCGCTCTGGAACAGCACCTGGTCGGTGAGCAACGTCACCTGCAGACCGTTGTTCAGCTGCTTGGTGCGGACGTCGGCGCCGAGACCGAGCTTGCCCGCCGCGTCGTTGATCTGTTTCTGGACGTCACCGAGGGTCTGGCGCTGCGCCGCCGCCTGCGTGTTGGTACTCGCGAGCGCGTCGAGGAGCTTCTGCAGCTGACTCCCGTTCGCGACGTTCGACGCCGGGATGAGCGAACCTCCGGTCAGCGGTCCGTTGCCGCTGCCCGAACCCACCTGGGTCGACGTCGCGTTCTGCGTCCCCCCGATCCCGGCGTCGAGCTTGCCCCCGCCGAGGGCTTCGTTGAAGCCGATGGCGAATGCCTTGAACTTGGTCACGTCGACGGTCGACATGGCGAAGAGCGCGATGAACATGGCCATCAGCAACGTGAGCAGGTCGGCGTAAGGGATGACCCACGCCTCGTGGTTCACGTGCTCTTCGTGCTCCTCGTGGATCTCGTCGTCGCCTCCGTGCGACATCGTGATCCCCCGCTACGCGGCAGCCGCGGCTTGGCCACCGCCGCCGCTGTCGGCCGCAGACTTCTCGGGCGCGGGCTTGTCGCGCTCCGACGGCGGGATGTGCGACTTGAGCAGCTCCTCGACCACCCGGGGGGACACGCCGGCCTGGATGGCCATGATCCCCTCGACGATCAGCTGCTTGTGTGCGACCTCGACGAGCGAGAGCTGCTTGAGCTTGTTCGCCCACGGCAGCCAGATGCCGTTCGCGAGGAACACGCCCCAGAACGTGGCGACGAACGCGCCGGCGATGCCTTCGCCGACCTTCTCCGGGTGCGAGAGCTGCGCCATCGTCGCCATCAGTCCGAACACGGCGCCGATGATGCCGAAGGTCGGGGCGAACACGCCCGCCGACGTGAACCAGCCCTGGCCGACCTTGTGCCGTTCCTTCATCGCGCTGATCTCGGAGTTGAGCGTCTTCTTCAACGCGTCCGGGTCGGTGCCGTCGACCGCGAGCTCGATGCCCTTGCGGAAGAAGGGGTCCTCGATGCCCTTCGCCTCTTCCTCGAGTGCGAGCAGACCCTCGGCGCGCGCCCGGTTCGTGAGGACGACGATCTGCGCGATCGTGTCACTGGCCGAGTGCTCCTCTTTGCCCTTCATCGCCTTGCCGACGAATTTGCCGACGTTCTGCGTGGCCTCCCACGGGAACGAGGCGATCGTCGCACCCAGGTGGCCGAACACCACGATGATGATCGAGCCGAACTCCATGAAGAGGAACGCGATGTTGATGCCGTGCATGGTGGCGCTCAAGAAGACGCCTACCACGCACAGTCCGAGCCCGACCATCGAGCCCTTTTCCATCGTTCCTCCCGAAGTCGCGGCCTTCCCAGGAGCGAGATATCGACGCCCGCGGAGGTCCGCTGTAGGACATTCGTCACACCTCAGGACATGCACAGGCACGCGCCGCCGGCGCCGTGCGGTGCGTCAGGAGCCGGTGACGTTGCTCCGGGAATCGAGCGCGACCCGCAGGGATCGGACGAAAGCCGCGGCTTCGTCGGGACCGCCGCCGCCGAGCAACCGGCGCACGAGCGCGCTCCCGACGATGACACCGTCGGCGCTCTCGGCCGCGGCCGCGGCCTGGTCCGGAGTCGAGATACCGACGCCGAGCAGGACCGGCTTGTCGGTCGCGGCCTTGCACCGCCGGCCCATCTCACCCGCGTGCGCCGCGAGCTCGACGCGCTCGCCCGTCACACCCATCAGCGAGACGCCGTAGACGAAACCGTGCGATCGTTCGCAGATCCGCGCCAGCCGGTCGTCGGGCGTCGTCGGCGCGGCGAGCAGCACGGTCTCGATGCCGGCGGCATCGGCCGCGTCGCCCCAGCCGTCGAGCTCGTCGAGTGGGAGATCGGGAACGATCGCGCCGTCGACACCACAGTCGCGGAGATGCTGCGCGCACCGCTCGTGCCCCATGTGCGCGACGAGGTTGTAGTAGGTCATCACGACCAGCGGCGCGGGCACGTCGATCGTCGCCATCGCGTCCATCACGCCCACCGGGGTGGCGCCGAGGTCGAGTGCCCGTTGGCTCGCTTCTTGGATCGTGCGGCCGTCCATGATCGGGTCCGAGAACGGGATGCCGACCTCGACCGCGTCGGCGCCCGCGTCGACCACGGCCCGCACGACCTCGTGCCACTCGCGCCCGAGACCACCGGTCACGTAGGGAACGAGGAGCTTGGCGCCGCTCTCGCGGCGCGCCCGCAAGTGCGATTCGAGGTTCACTCGAGCTCGCCGAGCATCTCGGCCACCTGCGCCGCGTCCTTGTCGCCGCGCCCCGAGAGGGTGACGAGCACCGTCGATCCCGACGGGATCGCGTGCCCCGCCTCCCGCGCGACCCAGGCGATCGCGTGCGCGGGCTCCAGCGCGGGAACGATGCCCTCCGTCGCCGACAGGAGCTGGAACGCGGCGAGCGCCTCGGCGTCGGTCGCGGCGTAGTACTCGGCGCGCCCGGTCGCGGCGAGCATCGCGTGCTCGGGACCGACGCCCGGGTAGTCGAGGCCGGCGCTGATCGACGAGGCCTCGAGCACCTGGCCGAACTCGTCCTGCAGGAACAGCGACCGCATGCCGTGCACGACACCGGGCACACCGCGCGCCACCGCAGCGCCGTGGTGACCCGACTCGAGCCCGAGCCCGCCCGCTTCGACACCGACCAGCCGCGCGCCCGTGTCGAGGAAGCCCGCGAACGTGCCGATCGCGTTGGAGCCGCCGCCGACACATGCCACGACGAAGTCGGGATCGGCGTCGTCGAGCACGGCCCGGCACTGCCGGCGCGCCTCGTCGCCGACGACGCGCTGGAACTCGCGCACCATCCACGGGAACGGGTGCGGTCCCATCGCGGAGCCGAGGCAGTAGTGGGTGCTCTCGACGCTCGCGACCCACGCGCGCATGGCCTCGTTGACCGCGTCCTTCAGCGTCGCGCTCCCCGACTGCACCGGCACGACCTCGGCGCCGAGCAGCCTCATACGCCACACGTTGAGGGCCTGGCGTTCGACGTCGACCGCGCCCATGTAGACGATGCAGCCCAGGCCGAACAGCGCGGCCGCGGTCGCGGTCGCGACGCCGTGCTGGCCCGCGCCGGTTTCGGCGATCAGGTTCTTCTTGCCCATGCGCCGGGTCAGCAGCGCCTGGCCGAGCACGTTGTTGATCTTGTGCGAGCCGGTGTGGGTCAGGTCTTCGCGCTTCAACAGGACCCGCACCCCGAGCCGGTCGGAGAGACGGTGGCATTCGGTGACGGGTGTCGGCCGGCCCGCGTAGCTCGACAGCAGCGACGCGTACTCGTCGCGGAATCCGGGATCGAACCACGCGTCGCGAAAGTCGTGTTCGAGCTGCTCGAGCGCGGGCACGAGTGTTTCGGGGGCGAAGCGGCCGCCGTACTCGCCGAAGCGCCCGAGACCGACGGGCTCGGGCCCGGGCGGTTCGAGGCGCACCGCAACACCCCGGGTCGGAACCTCGGCTCCCGGAGTTTCGGCTCGGGGAACTTCCGCGGGGCGAGCAGGCATCGGACGGATTGTACGGGTCGGGGCCCGCAGACTCGATCGGGTTACTGGTCGACCTGCCAGTCCCAGGGTCGTGTGACTCCGGCGACCTCATCGACGGTGAGGTCGATCGCGCCGTTGCCGACCGGGCCGCCGAGGCGTGCGCCGACGGCCCCGCCGGGCAAGTCCGACTCGTCGACCGCGGCCGCCCGGGCCGCCTCGACGAACCGCCGGAGCTTGGCCGGGTCCTTGCGACCGGGCCGCTGCTCGACGCCGCTCGACACGTCGACACCCCACGGTCGCACGAGCCGGATCGCGTCGCCGACGTTCTCGGGTGTCAAGCCGCCCGCGAGCACGATCCGCTTCCCGCGCGGCGCGCCTTCGGCCAGGCGCCAGTCGAAGACCTTGCCCGATCCGGGATCGGGCGAGTCGACGAGGATGATGTCGGCCGCGCTCTCGCCGGCCTGGGCGAGCGCAGGATCGCCGGCCGCGAAACCCTGGATCACGAACTGCACCCGCTCGCGCACCCACGCCACCTCCGACGCGGGCTCGTGACCGTGCAGCTGCACACCGCGCAGGCCGGCCCGGCCGACGATCTCGATGATGCGTTCCGGCCGTTCGTCCCGGAACACGCCGACGGTGTGCACCTCGCGCGGCAGCCGGCGCACGATGTCGCGCACCGTCTCGGTGTCGACCCGGCGCACACTGGGCGCGAACACGAACCCGAGCGCATCGGCGTCGAGCGCGACCGCGAGCAACGCGTCGTCCTCGTTCGTGATCCCGCAGATCTTGACGAACACTCGCAGCCGCCCCGGGGTCTCAGGTCTCGATCAGGCGACCGTGATTGAAGTCGTCGTACGCCTGCAGGTCGAGGAGCCCGTGCCCGGAGTAGTTGAAGAGGATCACGCGCTCCTCCCCGCTCTCCTTCGCCGCGAGCGCCTCGTCGATCGCGGCGCGGATCGCGTGGCCGGTCTCGGGCGCGGGGATCTTGCCCTCCGTGCGCGCGAACTGGACCGCGGCCTCGAACGTCTTGCCCTGCGGGTACGCGACCGCGTCCATCCGGCCGCTGCTGCACGAGCAGCGAGATGACGGGTGAATCGCCGTGGTAGCGCAGCCCGCCCGCATGGATCGACGGCGGCACGAAGTCGTGCCCGAGCGTGTACATCGGCAACAACGGGGTCATCCCGGCCGTGTCGCCGAAGTCGTACTCGAACTTCCCGCCCGTGAGGGTCGGGCACGACGCGGGCTCGACCGCGAGCAACCGGACCGACTCGTCGGTCATGAACGGCAACGCGATCCCGCCGAGGTTCGACCCGCCGCCGCAGGACCCGATCACGACGTCGGGACCGTCCTCTCCCGCGAGCTGCAACTGCTCCTTCGCCTCCAGCCCGATGATCGTCTGGTGGAGCAGCACGTGGTTCAGCACGGACCCGAGCGCGTAGTGGGAGTCGTCGCGCGTCGCCGCGTCGCGCACGGCGTCGCTGATCGCACTGCCCAGTGAGCCGGGTTGGTCGGGCTCGTCGATCGGCGACGGCACGACGGTCGCGCCCCACGTCTCCATGAGCACGCGCCGGTACGGCTTCTGCTCGTACGACGCGCGGACCATGTACACCTTGCACTCGATGTCGAACTGCGCGCACGCGAACGACAGCGCGCTCCCCACTGGCCCGCGCCCGTCTCGGTCGCGATCCGCTTCGTCCCGTCCTGTTGGTTGTAGAACGCCTGCGCGACCGCGGTGTTGGTCTTGTGCGAGCCCGACGGCGAGCCCGATTCGTCCTTGTAGTAGATGCGCGCGGGCGTGCCGAGGGCTTCTTCGAGGCGGCGGGCCCGCACGAGCGGGGTCGGCCGCCAGAGGCGCAGGATGTCGATGACCTCACCGGGGATCTCGACCGTGGGCGCCTGCGTCATCTCCTGCTCGATCAGCGCCATCGGGAACAGCGGCGCGAGGTCGGCCGGGCCCGCGGGCTCCTTGGTGCCGGGATGCAGCGGCGGTTGCAGGGGCGCGGGCAGGTCCGGCAGCGCGTTGTACCACGCGGTCGGCATGCGCTCCTGCGGGAGCACGAAACGGGTCGGTGCGTCGGATGTCATGGGGAGCTCCTCGGGGTGACGGATGCGGCAGTCAGCGTGCGCGCACGAGCGCGGTGGGATCGTCGGCGCGCACGAGCGCCTCGCCGACGAGGATCGCGTCGAAGCCGGCAGACGCGACCCGCTGCGCGTCGGCCGCGGTGCGGATCGCGGACTCGGCCACCGCGACCACCTCGGGCGGCACGAGCGACGAGAGGTCGGTCGCGACGCCGAGGTCCTCGGCGAACGTCGCGAGATCGCGACTGTTGACGCCCACGAGCCGCGCGCCGGCACGCAACGCCCGCTCGACCTCGTACGCCGTCGTGCGCCTCCACCAGCACGTCGAGCCCGAGGTCGAGGGCCAGCGCGTGCAGGTCGGCGAGGTGCGCGTCGTCGGGGAGGGCCGCGACGATCAGGAGCACGGCGTCGGCACCGATGGCGCGGGCCTCGTAGATCTGGACCTCGTCGATGGTGAAGTCCTTGCGCAGGCAGGGCAGGGTCGTGGCGTCGTGCGCGGCCTGCAGGTCGGCGACGGCGCCCCCGAAGTAGTGACGATCGGTGAGGACCGAGAGCGCGGCCGCGCCGCCGGCTTCGTACGCCTTGGCGGTCGGGCCCGGATCGAGGTCGGGGGCGAGGTCGCCCTTCGACGGCGAGCGCCGCTTCAGCTCGCCGATCAGCGCGACCCGGCCGTCGGCCCGCCGCAGCGCGGCGCCGAACCCGCGGGTCGGCGGGGCCTCGAGCGCCGTCTTGCGGAGCAGGTCGCGAGTCTGCGGGTAGCGCAGGACAGTGACCTCGTCGCGCTTGGTGGCGAGGATGTCGTCGAGGATCGTCAAGCGGCCCGGAGTCTACGTCCGGCCGTCCCGGCCGTCCCGGCCCTCCCGGCCCTCCCGGCGGGAACGCCGTCGACCGATGCTCTCGGGCTCCTGATCCCCCGCTCACACGCCCTTCACACTCTTCAGCCACCCTGAGGTGAGACGATTGAGGAGCTATGGAGCGCGGGACGATCCTCGTTGTCGACGACGAGCCCAACATCGCAGACCTGGTCGAGCTCTACCTTCGGCGCGACGGCTACCGGGTGGTGAAGGCCTCGACCGGCGAGGAGGTCGGGCCCGCGGTCGCGACGCACCGGCCCCGGCTTGTGGTGCTCGACGTCGGGCTCCCCGACATCGACGGCCTCGAGGTGTGCCGGCGGCTGCGCCAGTCGTCGCCGGTCCCGGTCATCTTCCTCACCGCGCGCGACACCGAGATCGACCGTGTGCTCGGCCTCGAGCTGGGCGCCGACGACTACGTGACCAAACCGTTCTCGCCGCCCGAGCTCGTCGCCCGGGTGAAGGCGGTGCTCCGCCGGGCGGACGGCACGACCCCCGTCGCCGACGTACTGCAGGTCGGGCGGGTGACGATCGACGCCGGCCGGCGCGAGGTACGCGTCGACGAGACACCGATCGCGTTCACGGGCAAGGAGTTCGACCTCCTGAAGTTCCTCGCCGAACGCCCCGGACTCGCGCTCTCCCGCCAGCAGATCCTCGACGGTGTGTGGGGCTACGACTGGTTCGGCGACGCCCGCACCGTCGACGTGCACATCGCCCAGGTCCGCAAGAAGGTCGCCGACGCAGTGCGCATCGACACCGTCCGGGGCGTCGGGTACCGGCTCGACGCCAAGTGAGCGAACGGCACCCGCCCTTCGTGAGGCCGTCGCGCATCTCTTTGCGGGTCCGCCTGGTCGTCGCCCTCACCGGGGTGGCGCTGGTCGTGCTCCTGCTGTCGGGCGTCGCCACCTACGCCCTCGTCCGGCGCTCCCTGCAGCAGCACTCGGTCGAGAACATGCGCAGCCGATCGTCGGATCTCGCCGCGATCGTGAAGACGAACGACTTCGCCACCCGGCCGGTCCAGCGGTTCCGCATCGGCCTGCGCGCCGCCGACATGCAGGCCGTCCTCGTCACACCCGCCGCGGTCGTCGAGGACCTCCCCAACTACCAACTGCCCGCCACGCTGCACGCGTCGGACATCCAGCCGAGCGCGCTGCTCGCGGGCGAGGAGGTGAGTGGCCGGAGCGGCAACACGGTGTTCCTCGCACTCCCCACGACTACCCGTGTGCGGGGCAGCATGCTCGTCGTCATCGCGACCGACCGGGTCGACCTCACGGTGCTGCACGACGCGCTCCCGTGGATGGCCGTCGCGGGACTCCTCGTGCTCGTCGGCGTCGCCTTGCTGTCGACCTGGCTCGCGCGCAGGCTGACGCGCCCGATCCGCGTGATCGAGCGCGCGGCCGCACAGCTCGCGACCGGCGACCTCTCGGCGCGCGCCGACGTGCCGCCGACCACCGACGGCGAGCTCGTCGCCCTCGCGGGTGCGCTCAACGACATGGCCACACAGCTCGAACGGGCACGCGGCAACGAGCGCGCGTTCCTGTTGTCGATCTCCCACGACCTGCGCACGCCGCTCACCTCCATCCGCGGCTACGCCGAGGCACTGGCCGACGGCACGCTCGACGACGCCGACCCCAACGATCGCAAGCGCGCCGCCACCATCATCGGGGCGGAGGGACGTCGCCTCGAACGACTGGTGCGCGATCTCCTCGAGCTCGCCCGGCTCGACGCCCGCCAATTCTCGCTCGCGCCGCGTGCGCGTGCGACGCGACCGAGGTCGTCCGCGACGCGACGGAGGCGTTCCACCCGCAGGCACACGAGCTCGGGATCGAGCTGAAGGTCGCGAGCGGCGGCGTGCTCGCGGTCGAGCTCGACCCGGAGCGCCTGGCCCAGATCGCGGCGAACCTCGTCGAGAACGCGCTGAAGTACGCGGCCTCGCAGGTGGAGGTCTACGCCGCACCCCAGAGCGACGGCCAGATCGCGATCGTGGTCGTCGACGACGGCCCGGGGATCCCGCCCGCCGAGATGGGGCGCGTGTTCGAACGGCTGTACACGGTGCGCGAGAGCCCGGGCCGGGCGGTCGGCACCGGACTCGGGTTGGCCATCGTGCGTGAGCTCGCGGCCGCGATGGGCGGCCGGGCCCGCGTCGAGAGTGCACCCGGCGGCGGAACCCGGTTCGTCGTCTCCCTCCCGGTGCACGTACCCGCCCCGGCGGTGTGATCCACTGCGCGCCATGACCGCCCGCATCCCCACCGGCCCTCGAGGTGCTTCCCGGACGCTGCTCGTCGCCGGCGCCGTCGCCGTCGCGCTCGCGGCGAGCGGGTGCAGCAGCTCGTCGTCACACGCGAGCCCGACTTCCCCGACCAGCGCCACGACGGTGCCCGCGGCCGCCACCACCACCCTCCCGGCAACCACGACGACGAAGGCCGCGCCCACGTGCGCGCGCCCGCACGCGACCGGCCAGGCGGCGCAGTCGTTCACGTTCGAGGGCGTCGCTCGGACCTACCAGCTCTACGTGCCCGCCGCGTACACCGGCACGAAGGACGTGCCCGTCGTCTTCGACTTCCACGGCTTCGGTTCGAACGCGGTGGAGCAGATGATCTACGGCGACTTCAAACCCGAAGCCGACCGCGACGGATTCCTCGTCGTCGCGCCCGACGGCCAGGTCCCCGCCGATCGGCACTTCAACCTCAACGGCGAGAAGGGACTGCAGGACGACGTGCAGATGGTCGGGGCCCTCCTCGACCACCTCGAGGCGACGTTCTGCGTCGACACTTCTCGCGTCTACGCGACCGGGATGTCGGACGGCGGCGCGATGACGTCGGTGCTCGCGTGCCGCACGAGCGACCGATTCGCCGCCTTCGCCGCGGTGGCCGTGATCGTCGCGTGCGGCGGCCCGAAGCCGGTGCCGATCATGGCGTTCTCCGGGACGGCCGACCCGGTCGTCCCGTTCAACGGCGGTCGCGTCAACTGTTGTGGCGGCGCGCAGATCGGCAGTGCGCCCACGGCGATGGCGAACTGGGCGGCACACGACCGGTGCGCGGCGACGTTCCGCGACGTGCGACTCGGCAGCGAGGTGACTCGCCGGACATGGACGGGCTGCGCCGCGGGCAGCGCCGCGATCTTCTACATCATCAACGGCGGCGGCCACACGTGGCCCGGATCGATCCCGATCGACCGCCTCGGCAAGACGACCAAGCAGATCGACGCGAGCGCGACGATCTGGAAGTTCTTCCAGGCACATTCGCTCGCGTAGCTTCCGCGCCGACCGCTCCCCCACCGCTCGAGGACTCCCACGCCGACGATCTCGTCGATGCAATCCCCTGAGGCCGTCCCACCGAGCTGCGCCCCCACCCACCTCGCGCGCCGTCGCAGCGATTCGTTCGACGAATCGTCGTGACGCCGTTGGGGGCGGTACTGGCGCACGGCGTGGTGAGGGTCGATTCGTCCGCGGTGCGGGCCTCTTCGAGGCCGGTTCCGCACGGCGTGCACGCTTCCCCGCGCTCGTTTCGTTCGCCCCCGGGGAGAGTCACACGCCGCAATCCGTTCTCCCACCCGCCACCGTCGACGGGCCGAAAGATCGACGATCACACCCGCGCGACGAACGCGCCCGGCTGCGTGCGCGAGCGGGTCAGAGCGCTTCGACGAGCGCGGCGATGTCGCCGGCTCGCACGCTCGCGCCCGGTTCGACCTCACGCCGGACCATGGCCAGCGCGACCTCACCGGCCGCGCTCGTGACCGCGCCGACCTCGCGCCCGTCGAAGGTCACGCTCGCACCCGGTACCAGCGAACCGCCGTCCGCGCGCAGCCGGCGCAGGTACCGGTTGACGTGCCCCCGCGTGTCGATCCGGCACACGAGCTCCTGACCGACGAAGCAACCCTTCGTGAACGACACCGCGACCCGTTCGAGACCGGCTTCCTGCGGGATGGTGCGCTCGTCGGTGTCGAAGCCCTGCCGGGGCACGCCCGCGTCGATCCGGGCCCGCTCGTAGCCGTCGCCGTCGAGCCGCGGCGCGTCGACTCCCTCGCTCACCCTCGCGATCGCGTCGGCCGGACCGATCGCGTCGTACGCGTCGCCACCGGGCCAGTCGACCGCGACGAACTGCACACCGGCAACGGGGTCGGGCTCGGGAACGCCCCGGAGCGCGAGCGCGGCCACGTCGACCGGGCGTACGTCGGCCTTCACCCGGATCTTGAACCGGTTCAGGCCCGAGGCCAGCGCTTCGCCGACCCCGCCCTCGCACACGCACCACCACGTGTCGGCCTCGACGTGCACCGCGTAGAAGTCGACGAGCAGCTTGCCCTGCGGTTGGAGCAGCAGCGCGTGCCCACTGGCACCGACCGCGATCGTGTCGAGATCCTGCGAGACCAGGCTCTGCAGGAACGACGTCGCGTCGGGACCCTCGACCACCACGAGGTCACGCGCGATCGGGGCCTGGAACGGTTGGCTCATGATCCTCCGAGAAGTCGCTGGGCGGCCGCCGCCGCGGTGAGCAACGCCCGGGCCTTGTTGCGGCATTCCAGGTCTTCGTCCGCCGGCACCGAGTCGGCGACGATGCCCGCGCCGGCCTGGAGCGTGGCCCGGCCGTCCCGCCAGAACATCGTCCGGATGGCGATGGCCGTGTCGAGGTTGCCCGAGAAGTCGACGTAGCCGACGACGCCCGCGTACGGGCCACGCTTGGTCGGTTCGAGCTCGTCGATGATCTCCATCGCCCGCACCTTCGGCGCACCGCTGACGGTGCCGGCCGGGAACGTCGCGCGCAGCACGTCGATCGGGCCCTTGCCCTCCGCGAGATCGCCGGCGACCTGGCTCGTGAGGTGCATCACGTGCGAGTAGCGCTCGAGGGTCATCAACTCCTCGACCTGTTCGGTGCCGTAGCGCACGACCCGGCCGACGTCGTTGCGCGCGAGGTCGACGAGCATCACGTGCTCGGCCCGTTCCTTCGGGTGCTCGACCAGCTCGGCCTCGAGCCGGCGGTCGTGCTCCTCGTTGCGGCCGCGGCGCCGCGTGCCGGCGATCGGCCGGCTGATGACGCGATCGTCGCGCAGCGTCACCAGGGCCTCGGGCGACGAACCGACGACGGCCGCCTCCGGGTGGTTCAGGTAGTACATGTACGGCGACGGGTTGACGAGCCGCAACACGCGGTACACGTCGAGCGGCGCCACCGGCTCGACGAGGTCGAATCGTTGCGAGAGCACGACCTGGAAGATGTCGCCTTCGAGGATGTGCTCCTTCGCCGCGTCGACCGCGTCGGCCCACGCGGTGCCGGAGAAGTTGCGCCGGATCTCCGGCAGCGCCTCGAGGTCGTCGTCGGGCGGCAACGTCGGCGTGTACGGGAGCGGCTTGCCGAGGTCGGCGACCGCGTTCTCGAGCCGGGCGATGGCACCGTCGTAGGTCGCGTCGACGGTCGCCTCGTCCGCCCCGGGCGGCGGGTACACGTTCTCGATCAGGTACATCCGCTGACGGAAGTGGTCGAACGCGGCGACGCTCCCCGCGAGGGAGCACACGGCGTCGGGGAAACCGAGATCGTCGGGCGGCGGTGACGGCAGCTGCTCGATCTCGCGCACGGTGTCGTAGCCCATCCAGCCGACGATGCCGCCGTGGAACGGAGGGAGCTCGGGCAGCGTCGGCGCGCGGAAATGCCGGAGCAGCGCCTCGAGCACCGCGAGCGTTCCCTGGTCGTGGGGAACGTCGTCGGGCGGGGAACCGCCGAACCACTCGATGTTGCGGCCCCGCGCCACGAACGTGCGGGCCGGGTCGCGGCCGAGGAACGAGAAGCGGCCCCACCGCTCGGCGTGCTCGACCGACTCGAGCAGGAACCCTTCGCGATCACCGACGAGCTTGACGAACGCCGACAGCGGCGTCTCGAGATCGGCGAGCACCTCGCGCCACACCGGCACGACCGTGTAGTCGCGCGCCAGGGCGCGGAACTCCTCACGCGAGGGCCGGATCTCGGAGCCCGTCACAAGTGCTCGGGCGCCGCGCCGCTCCCGAAGGCGCGGAAGAAGCAGCTCCGCTCGCCTGTATGGCAAGCGCCCCGACCTTCCTGCTCGACCACGAAGAGCAGTACGTCGACGTCACAGTCGTAGAAGGCGGAGCGCACGTACTGACGATCGCCCGACGTCTCTCCCTTGCACCAGTACTCCCGGCGGCTGCGGCTCCAGAACCAGGTGCGACCCGTCTCGAGCGTGCGGACGAGGGCGTCGCGGTTCATCCACGCGACCATCAGCACCTGGTTCGTGCCCTCTTCCTGCACGATCGCCGGCACGAGCCCGTCGGCGTTGAAAGCTACGGCGTCGATCTCGTCGACCGTGAACGGGATGGGCGTCGTCACGGGCGGCATGCGGGCGAAATCGTAGCGGTCGCGAATCGACGCCCGGCTCGGTTTAGGCTGGACCCGCAATGCCGGGACCAGAGCGGGACAAGGGTCGCGAGCCGCCGCCCGTGGCCCGCCGGATACCTCACGTCCTCAGCGCGCACGGCGACGACCGCGACGACGACTGGTACTGGCTGCGCGACCGAGACGATCCCGAGGTGATCGCGCTATCTCGAGGCCGAGAACGTCTACGCGGACGCGACCGCTCGCACCCCTGGCGCCGCTGCGCGAACGGATCTTCTCGGAGATCAAGGGCCGGGTCCAGGAGACCGACGAGTCGGCGCCCGTCGCCGAAGGACCCTGGGAGTACACCTCGCGCACCGAGGAGGGGTCGCAGTACGCGATCCATTGCCGCCGGCCCCGGGGAAAGGGCCCCGACGCCGCACGCGTGCTCCTCGACGAGAACGTCCTCGCGGCCGGCCACGACTACTTCGCGCTCGGCGCCTTCGAGGTCTCGCCGAACCACTCGGTGCTCGCGTACTCGGTCGACTTCAGCGGCGGCGAGCGCTACACGCTTCGCTTCCGCGACCTCGACACCGGTAACGATCTGCCCGACGTCGTCGACGACGTCACGTACGGCCTCGCGTGGGCCGACGACTCGCGCACGTGCTTCTACGTCCGGCCCGACGACGCGATGCGGCCGCACGAGGTGTGGCGGCACACGCTCGGCACGCCCGCGACGCCGCGACGTACGCGTGCTGCGCGAGGACGACGAGCGCTTCTTCGTCGGCGTCGAACGGACCCGGAGCGGGCGGTTCGTGCTCATCGACATCTCGTCGAAGCTCACGTCGGAGGTGTGGTTCGTCCCGACCGACGCGCCCGAGCGGCAACCGATCGTCATCGCCCCCCGCGAACAAGGGCACGAGTACTCGGTCGAGCACCACGGGAACAAGGACAGCGGCGACCGGTTCCTCGTCGTCACGAACCGGGGCGGCGCGACCCGCAACTTCGAGCTCGTCGAGACGCCGTGCTCCGATCCCGGTCCCGAGAACTGGGTTCCGCTCGTGCCGCACCGCGACGACGTCAAGCTCGACGCCGCGACGGCGTTCGCGCACCACGTGGTGCTCAGTGAACGCGCCGACGGGCTCGAGCGCCTGCGCGTCCTGCACCTCGGTTCGGGCGAGATCGACGAGATCGAGATGCCCGATCCCGTGTACAGCGTGTGGGTCGGCGCGAACGCCGAGTTCGACACGACCGTGCTGCGGCACGGCTACACGTCGCTCGTCGCGCCGTTCACCGATCTCGACTACGACCTCGACGACCGCGACGCCCGGGTCGTGAAGACCCAGCCCGTACTCGGCGGGTACGACCCGTCCCGCTACGTCTCGGCCCGGCTCTGGGCGACGGCGGCCGACGGCGCCCGTATCCCGGTCTCGCTCGTGCACCGGCGCGACACCCCGATCGACGGTTCCGCACCGGCACTGCTCTACGGCTACGGCTCGTACGAGATCTCGACCGACCCGTCGTTCCGGGCGTCCCGCCTGTCGCTGCTCGATCGCGGCTTCGTGTTCGCGATGGCCCACGTGCGCGGCGGCGGCGAGATGGGCCGGGCGTGGTACGAGGCCGGACGGCTCGAGCACAAGATGAACACGTTCACCGACTTCATCGCGTGCGCCGAGCACCTGAACTCGCAGGGCTACACGACGCGCGGACCGCCTCGTGGCGAGGGGCGGGAGCGCGGGCGGCCTGCTCATGGGCGTCATCGCGAACCTCCGCCCGGACCTCTTCGCGGGCATCGTCGCGGAGGTCCCGTTCGTCGACGTCGTGACGACGATGCTCGATCCGTCGCTCCCCCTCACCGTCACCGAATGGGAGGAGTGGGGCGACCCGCGCGAGCCCGAGGCGTACGCGCGCATGAAGTCGTACTCGCCCTACGACAACGTGCGCGCGGCCGCGTACCCGGCGCTGCTCGTCACGACGGGCCTGAACGACCCCCGCGTGCAGTACTGGGAGCCGGCGAAGTGGGTCGCCAAGCTGCGGACGACTGTCCACGTCCGACAAACCCATCCTGTTGCGCACCGAGATGGGCGCGGGTCACGGCGGACCGTCCGGGCGCTACGACGCGTGGCGCGACGAGGCGATCGTCCTCGCGTTCGTGTGCGACACGGTCGGCGTCACCGGGTGATCGGCCGGAGCACGACGCTGCGCACGGCCGACGGGCTCACACTGCAGGCGGAATGGGCGATACCCGCAGGGCGCGCGCGCCACGGCGGTTCTGTGCCATCCGCATCCGCAGTACGGCGGGACGATGCGCAGCATCGTCACCTCCGCGCTCTTCGAGGCTCTCCCCGCCCGGGGCATCGCGTGCCTCCGGTTCAACTTCCGCGGGGTTGAGGAGAGCGAGGGCGAACACGCCGAAGGCCGCGCCGAGCATCTCGACGTCGTCGCCGCGCTCGACGCCGTCGCCGCAACCCGGGGTCGCGGGGCCGCTCGCGCTGATCGGGTGGTCGTTCGGCGCCGACATGGCCCTCGGCGTCACCGATCCCCGCATCACCGGCTGGCTCGGGATCGCGCCGCCGTTACGGTTCCGCCCTGCGTCCGACTACGACGCGGTCGCGCACGACCCGCGGCCCAAGCTCCTCGTCCTCGCCGCGCACGACGAGTTCCGGGCGCCGGACGAGATCGCGGCGGAGACCCGCGACTGGAATGCGACCGCCATCGAGGTCGTCGCGGGCGCGAGCCACTTCTTCGTGGGCCGCACCGACCAGGTCGTCGCGCTCGCGGCCGCGTTCGTCGAAAGCCTCGCGCGCCGTGCTAGGTCGCGTCGGACGCGCCGGCGATACGGACGGGCTAGGCGGTGAACGCGTCGGCCGAGAGGCCGAGCGTCGCGAGGAAGGTCGTGCGGCGCTCGATCGCCACGTGCCAGACCGCGAGATCGGTCTCGAACGACGCCCGGTCGCCGTCCTCGTACGCGTGCTCGAGCTCGTCGAACGCGGCGTCCTCGGCATCGAGGAGACTTCGATATCGGCGGAAGAAGTGGTCGTCGACTGCGCCGACGGACCCGGGCAGTGCTGCTCCGCCGCGCACGGAGTCGCTGCCGAACAGGTAGTGAGGATCGGCCATGGGCACCTCCTACACACGTGCCGGGCCCGAGCCCGAGCACTTGGTGCAGATGACGGTACTCCACCTCGAACCCGCGCGGAACACCCTCGGGTCACCGTCGCGTCAACTCCCGTTGACGGGCTTCTGACCAGCGGTTCAGGGCCGGACGACGAGGCCACGCTCGCTCAGGAACGCCTTCGCCTCCCGCACGGTGTGCTGGCCGAAGTGGAAGATCGAGGCCGCGAGCACGGCCCCGGCCCCGCCCACGGCCGCGCCTTCGTAGAGGTGCTCGAGCGTGCCGACGCCGCCGCTCGCGATGATCGGGACGTCGACCGCGTCGCCCATCGCCTGCAGCAACTCGAGGTCGTAGCCCGCCTTCGTGCCGTCGCGGTCCATCGAGGTGAGCAGGATCTCTCCCGCGCCGAGTGCGCACACGCTGCGCGGCCCACTCGAGCGCGTCGAGCCCGGTCGGCGTCCGCCCGCCGTGCGTCACCACTTCCCATCCGCCGCCGTCGCGGCGCCGGGCGTCGATCGCGACGACGATGCACTGCGCGCCGTACTCGTCGCGCGCCGGCTCGCACGACGTCGGGATCGTTCACGGCGGCGGTGTTGAACGAGACCTTGTCGGCCCCGGCCCGCAGGAGCCGGCGCGCGTCCTCGACGGTGCGTACTCCCCCGCCCACGGTGAACGGGATGAAGACGGTCTCCGCGACCTGCTCGACGACGTGCAGCATCGTGTCGCGATCGTCGCTCGACGCGGTGATATCGAGGAAGACGAGCTCGTCTGCGCCCTCGGCGTCGTAGCGCGCCGCGAGCTCGACCGGATCACCCGCGTCGCGGATGCCGACGAAGTTGACGCCCTTGACCACGCGGCCGGCGTCGACGTCGAGGCACGGGATCACCCGGACTCCGAGCACGCGGCGATCCCCTCCTCGACCGTGAAGCGGTGTTCGTAGATGGCGCGGCCGACGATCGAGCCCACCAGGCGCTTGCCGTCGACCTCGAACGCGGCGAGCGCGCGGAGATCGTCGGTCGTGGCGACGCCACCGCTCGCGATGACGGGCACCGAGACCGCGGCCACGACGGTGGCGAGCTGATCGAGCGCGGGACCGCTGAGCATGCCGTCGCGGCTGATGTCGGTCACGATCAACGCGCCGACGCCGGCTTCGTCGAAGCGCTCCGCGAGGCCGACGAGGTCGAGCCCGGTCGCGTCGGTCCAGCCGTGGATCGCGACGTCGCGGCCGCGCGCGTCGAGACCCACGGCGACCTGTCCGGGGTGGTGCGCGCTCAGCTCATCGACCACCTCGGGGTGCTCCACCGCCGCGCTGCCCACGACGACGCGCGCCGCGCCCGCGGCGAACCGCTCGCTCGCATCGGCCACGCTCCGCACGCCCCCGCCGGTCTGCACGCGCGCTTGCACGTTCGCGCAGATGGCCTCGATCGCCGACAGGTTCGGATTACCGCCTCCGAGTGCGGCGTCGAGGTCGACGACGTGGATCCACCGCGCGCCCGGCCGCGTCGAACTGCCGCGCGCGACCGCGACCGGGTCGTCGCCGTACACGGTCTGCACGTCGTAGTCGCCGCGCGCGAGGCGGACGACCTGTCCCGCACGCAGATCGATCGACGGGAAGAGATCCATCAGCCGCCGACCGGCGCGGAGACGGCGCTCACGAAGTTGGCGAGCATCTGCAGCCCGACCGCGCCCGACTTCTCCGGGTGGAACTGTGTCGCCCAGACCGGTCCGGCCTCGACCGCCGCCGCGAACCGGCGGCCGTACGTCGCACCACGCCGAGACGACGCGCGTCATCGGCGGGTTCGGGCGCGAACGAGTGCACGAAGTACAGCCAGGCCGGATCGGGAAGGCCCGCTCCGAGCCGCGAGCCGGGCACGAGGTCGAGCGTGTTCCAGCCCATCTGCGGGAGGCGGACCGTCGAGGGGAGGCGCGTGACCCGGCCCGCGATCACGCCGAGCCCGGCGACGCCGGGCGTCTCGTCGCTCGCCGTCGAACATCATCTGCATCCCGACGCAGATGCCGAGGAAGGGCCGGCCGTCGGCGGCCGCGGCGCGGGTTGCACCTTCGAGACCGGCCGACCGGAGTGCCTGCATGCACGCGCCGAAGGCGCCGACGCCGGGCAGCACCACCGCGTCGGCCCGCTCGATGGCGCGCGACGTCGGAGGTGAGCGCCGCGTCGGCGCCGAGGTGCTGCAACGCCTTCTCGGCCGAGCGGAGGTTGCCGATCCCGTAGTCGACGACCGCGATCGCGCACGCCGCGCTCATGACGAGAGGGTGCCCTTGGTCGACGGCACGGAGTCGGTCTCGACCTTCACCGCGTCGCGCAACGCCGCGCGCGACGCCCTTGAACGATGCCTCGATCACGTGGTGGCCGTTCTTGCCGCTGATGCTGCGGACGTGCATCGTGACGCGCGCGCCGTCGACGAAGCCCTTCCAGAACTCCTCCGCGAGCTGGGGGTCGAAAGTGCCGATCCACTCCGAGATCGGGTCGACCGCGTACACGAGGAAGGGCCGACCGGAGAGGTCGAGCGCGACCTCGACCAACGCTTCGTCCAGCGGCACGAGCGAGTTCGCGAACCGCCGCACGCCGCGCTTGTCGCCGAGCGCCTCCCGCAACGCGTTGCCGAGCACGATCCCGACATCCTCGACGGTGTGGTGCAGGTCGACGGCAAGGTCGCCCTTGGCCTCGATCGTCAGGTCGAAGCCCGCGTGCTTGCCCAACTGCTCCAGCATGTGGTCGAAGAACGGGATGCCGGTCGAGATCTCGGTGCGGCCGGAGCCGTCGACACGCAACTCGAGCGCGACGTTCGTCTCCTTCGTCTCGCGCCGCAACTCCGCACGCCGATCGGAATTGGTCATCGCACGACCTCCGGGAGGGCCGCGCCGAGCGCGGCGAGAAAGGTGTCGTTCTCCTCGGGCGTCCCCACCGTGACCCGCAGGCATCCCTCGATCCGCGGCCACGACGAGAAGTCGCGCACCAGCACGTCGTGCTTCAGGAGCCGGTTCCAGAGCTCGTGGGCGTCGCCGTCGACGCGGAACATGAGGAAGTTCGCGCCGGACGGGCACACCTCGATGCCGTCGGTCTCGGCCAGCGCCGGCGAACAGGCGGCCGCGTTCCTCGACCAGGCTCGCGACCCGCTGCTCCATCTCCGACGCGAACCCGAGCGCGACGGTGCCGGCCACCTGCGTGGGCACCGAGAGGTTGTACGGGAGCAGCACCTTCTCGAGGTCGGCGATCAACCACTCGGGCGCGACGACGAAGCCGAGCCGGACGCCCGCGAGCGACCAGACCTTCGAGTAGGTGCGGACGACCGCGAGCGGGCGGTCGTCGGCGACCAGGTCGAGCGCGCTCCACGGCGAGAACTCGCCGTACGCCTCGTCGACGACCAGCACCGCGCCGACGTCGGACGCGGCCGTCGGCCAGTCGCTCGACCGTGGCACGCGTCTCGACCGTGCCGGTCGGATTGTTCGGGCTGCAGACGAACACGACCGAAGGTCGCGTGCGTTCGATCGAGCGCGTCGCGCGTCGTCGGGGTCGATGCGATAGTCGGCGCGCCGCTCGCCGGTGACGACCTCGGTGCCGGTACCGCGCGCGATCTGCGCGTGGAGCGCGTACGTCGGCTCGAACATCAGCGCCCGTCGCCCGGCGCCGCCGTACGTGAGCAACAGCGTCTGCAACATCTCGTTGCTGCCGTTCCCGCACAGGAGGCGCGCCGGGTCCTGGCCGAGGAACCCGCCGAGCGCGACGCGCGAACTCGGACGCGGCCCGATCGGGGTAGCGATTCCAGTCGACCCCGCGCAGCGCGGCGAGCCACTGTTCGACGAAGGCGGGCGGCGGCGGGTACGGGCTCTCGTTGGTGTTGAGCCGGACGTGGACGTCGACCTGCGGGGAGTGGTAGCCGCGAGAGCTCGCGCAGGTCGTCGCGCGGCTGAGGTCGGGCGGCACGCGTGCTCACGAGCGCGGCTCCTCGCGCATGCGCACGGAGTCGGCGTGCGCGAACAGGCCCTCGGCCTCGGCGATGCAGCGCGCCGCCGGCCCGACCCGATCGAGCGCGGCGGCGTCGGCGCGCACGACGTGGATGTGCTTCTGGAAGTCGGCGATACGGAGCGCGCTCGCGAAACGCGCGGTGCCGCCGGTCGGCAGGACGTGGTTCGTGCCCGCGACGTAGTCGCCGATCACTGCGGGCGCGTACGCGCCGACGAACACGGCGCCGGCGTTGCGCACGAGCGGGACGAGCACGTCGGCCCCGGTGCACATGAGCTCCAGGTGCTCGGGCGCGATCGCGTTCGCGGCGTCGATCGCACGCATCGGCGTCGTCGACGAGATCACGCCGCCCGCCGGCCGAAAGCGTCGACTCCGCTTCGTCGCGCCGTGACACGGAGACGAGCAACGTTTCGAGCGCGAGATCGACCCGGTCGGCGACCGCCTCGTCCCAGACGATCAACGCGACCGCGCCGCCCGGTCCGTGTTCGGCCTGGGCGAGCAGGTCGATCGCGACCCACGCCGGATCGACACTGCCGTCGGCCACGATCACGACCTCGGACGCGCCCGCGAGCCCGTCGATGCCGACGGTGCCGAACACCTGCCGCTTCGCCTCGACGACGTACGCATTGCCCGGGCCCACGACGACGTCGACGGGCCGCAACGCTCCCGCGCCGAACGCCATCGCCGCGATCGCCTGCGCGCCGCCGATCGCGTACACCTCGTCGACACCCGCGATCGCGGCGGCCGCGAGGATCGCGTCGTCGACGTGACCCGACTTGCCGGGCGGCGAACACAGCACGATCTCGGGCACCCCCGCGACCCGCGCCGGCAGGACGGTCATCAGTACCGACGACGCGAGCGGCGCGCGCCCGCCCGGGCACGTAGCAGCCGGCGCGGTCGACCGGGACGACGAGCTCGGCCACCTCGACCCCGAGCCGCTCGTGGCGACGCCTCTCGTTCGCTCTGGGCCTCGTGCCACGCCACGATCTGGTCGCGGGCCAACTCGAACGCGGCGCGCAGACCGGGCGACGTCCGCTCGAGTGCGGCCTGGATCTCGGCCGCGCCGACGCGGGGATCGCTGATCTCGACGCCGTCGAGGCGGGCGGTCAGCTCCGCGACCGCGGCCCCGCCCCGTCCGCGCACATCGGCCACGATGCCGGACACGACACCGACGAGATCCGGTCCGGCCGGCTCCGGGCGCGCCGAGCGTCGCGCGGAGGTCGCCGGAAGTGCCGCGGACATCGATACGGGCCAGCATGGGAACTGCTCATCGTACCGGCCGCCGGTCGCGAACCTCCCCGCAATCTCGTCGCCGACCGGCCTCGCGGCGGGCCACGCGGGGTATGGCACACTGCCCGCGATGAGCACCACGAGTGACCTCGCCGTGTTGTCCAGCATCACCACGCAGGTTGACGAGTTGAGCCGTCGCATCACCGCCCTGGCCGAGAGCTACGGCCGGACCCCCGACTCGGCCGTCGCCAGCGAGCTGTTCTCGACCGAGCGCGCCTTCGCCACCGCCCGCCGATCGCTCGACCGGGCCTCGACCCTGCTCGCCCGCCTGCCCGACTGAGAGAGTCTCCACGCGGCTGCGAGCTCCGGCCCTCCAACCCCCTCCGGATCTGCGCCTGGTTCACTCGGCTGCGACCTCCGGCCCTCCAACTCCAGAACAACCACCTCGCCGCCTGGGCCTCCGGATCTGCGCCTGGTTCACTCGGCTGCGACCTCCGGCCCTCCAACTCCAGAACAACCACCTCGCCGCCCGGGCCTCCGGATCTGCGCCTGGTTCACTCGGCTGCGACCTCCGGCCCTCCAACTCCAGACCAACCACCGCGCCGCCCGGGCCTCCGGATCTGCGCCTGGGCCGGATCAGAGCGCGCCGGCGATGCGGCCGGCGGACGGGCAGACCTCGGCGAGCGCGCACTCGCTGCAGCGCGGGCGGCGGGCGTCGCACACCCGGCGGCCGTGCTCGATGAGCCGCAGCGAGAAGTTCCCCCACTCCGCCGGGGGGACGATGCCGCCGAGGTCGTGCTCGATCCGTACCGGGTCGGTCTCGGAGGTGAGCTTGAGGCGCGCCGACAGCCGGGTCACGTGCGTGTCGACCGGCAGCCCGGGCTCGTGGAACCACACCGACCGAACCACGTTGCCCGTCTTGCGGCCGACGCCCGGCAATGTGACGAGGTCGTCGAGCGCGACCGGGACCTCGCCGTCGAACCGGTCGACCACACCGTGCGCCATACCCATGATGTTCTTGGCCTTCGAGCGGAAGAAGCCCGTCGACTGGATGATCGACTCCACCTCGTCCGGGTCGGCGGCCGCGAGATCGGCGGGCGCGGGGTACTTCGCGAACAGGACCGGCGTCACCATGTTCACTCGTGCGTCGGTCGTCTGAGCCGACAGGATGGTCGCGGTGAGCAACTCGTACGCGTTCGCGTGCCGCAGCGCGCAGTGCACGTCGGGATAGAGCTCGCACAAGAGCTCGAGGACGGTCGCCGCTCGCGCCTTTGCACCCCGGGGTCGAGCCACGCGGCCACGGTACCCTCGTCGCGTGCCCGGACCGTCGGTGAGCGAGGTGACTCCCGCGCGTTTCGCCCAGGAAACGGCGAGGATCGCGCGGATCGACGAGGCGGTGCGGGCGGCCGACGGGCACCCTGCGTTCGGCGACGCGGTCTGGCTCGATCTCGAGCATCCCGGTGCCGACTCCGCCGGGTTCCTCGCGGGCGACGACGGCTACGCGCACGTCGCCCGCAGCGACAACGCGGCGGGCGCGGGCGGCCATTGGTCCCTCGGTGTCGCCGTCGTCCCCGAGGAACGCGGCCGCGGGGCCCGGGAGGCGCTGGTCGCGGCCGCGCTCGCGCACGTCGCGTCGCACGGCGGCGGGCGCGTCGTGCTCTGGCTGCTCGGCGCGACCGGCGCCGACGACGCCGAGCTCGCGACCGCGGCGATGATCGCCGACCGCGACCTCTACGAGATGCGCGTCGCACTCCCCCTCGGCCTCGAACCGAAGTTGGCACCGGGCGTACGGGTGCGCCCGTTCGAGGCCGGCCGCGACGAAGACGCCTGGCTCGAGGTCAACAACCGCGCCTTCGCAGGGCACGCCGAGCAGGGCGGCTGGACGCGCGCCACCTTGGCCCGACGCACGGCCGAGGACTGGTTCGACCCGTCGCTATTCCTGCTCGCGGTCGACGATCTCGGCCTGGCCGGCTTCGACTGGCTCAAGGTCCACGAGCCGCACGACCACGACCCGCGCCTCGGCGAGATCTACGTCATCGGTGTCGACCCCCGGACGCAGGGCACGGGTCTGGGGCGCGCGCTCGCGATCGCGGGTTTGAACGCCATCCACGAACGCGGGATCGACACCGGCATGCTGTTCTGCGCGGCCGACAACACCCCTGCGTTGAAGCTGTACCGCGCACTCGGTTTCGACGTGCACCGCGTCGACCGCGCGTACGAATGCGAGGTCCCGCCCCGATGACCGCGTCGCCGACGCGCTACGACACGCGCCGGCCCGGCCTCGAGGCGCTGATCGCGTCGCTCGGCCAGCCCACGTATCGCGCCCGTCAGCTCTACGAAGGGCTCTACACGCAGCGCCGGCCGCTCGACGACCTGACCAATCTCCCCAAGGAGCTCCGGGCCACGCTCGCCGAACGGCTGCCGCTCGCGTTCACCGTCGACGCCATGCAACTCGCCGACGACGACATGACCGCGAAGTGGCTGTGGCGCGCCGCCGACGGGGCGCAGGTCGAGACCGTGCTCATGCGCTACCCGTCGCGCGCGACCGTCTGCGTCTCGTCGCAGGCCGGGTGCGCGATGGGCTGCACCTTCTGTGCGACCGGTCAGGCCGGGTTCGAGCGCCACCTGTCGGCCGGCGAGATCGTCGAACAGGTGCTGCGCGGCGCAACACGCGTCGCCGCAACGCGTCTCCAACGTCGTGTTCATGGGCATGGGCGAACCCCTCGCCAACCCCGACGCGGTCATGGACGCGTGCCGGCGGCTCCACGACGACGTCGGGCTGTCCGCCGCGCCACCTCACCGTCTCGACGGTCGGCGTCGTGCCCGGTATCGAACGCCTCACGGAGTTCGAGCTCCCGGTCACGCTCGCGGTCTCGCTGCACGCGCCCGACGACCGCCTGCGCGAGGAGCTCGTGCCCCTGAACCGCCGCTACCCGCTCGCGGCCGTGCTCGACGCGGCCCGGGCCTACGCCGACCGCAAGGGCCGGCGGGTCTCGTTCGAGTACGCGTGCATCAGCGGCGTGAACGACCTCCCCCACCATGCCGACGCGCTGGCCGGGCGCCTGACCGGCTTCCGGGGCGGCGCGCACGTCAACCTGATCCCCCTCAACGACACCGCCGGGTATCCGGGCCGTCCCAGCGAACCGAGCCGGATCGCGGCTTTCGCGGATCATCTGCGCGCCGCGGGCGTGCAGGCCACGATCCGCCGGAACCGCGGCACGACGATCGACGCCGCGTGCGGCCAGCTGCGCTCCCGGGTGCCGTGAACCCTCCGAGGCTCGCCCGCCTTCCCCGATCCGCGACAATGGCCACGTGAACGAGCTCCGGTGGGTCAACCCGCACCAGCCCCAGACGCTCTACTTCGGCGTCATCCTCTGTTACTTCCAGGGGGTGCTCGCCATCCTGTCGTACCCCACGTTCGGGCCCTGGGTGTTCGTCCTCCTCGTGGGCCTCGTGGGCGGCGGGTTCGGCATCGCGAACGAGAAGAAGTGGGGCTACCTGCTGGCCGTCGCGACCGCGGTCCTGCAGGTCGTGCTCGTCCTCGCGAGCGGGGCGAGCCTCGGCAACCTCAGCGTGTTGATCGAGCTCGGGTTCGACGTCGCGCTCGTGGTGCTGCTCACGCACCCGATGAGCCGTAGCTACCAGCGCATCTGGTTCAAGTGACCGCGGCCGAGATCGTCGCGGCCTGCGCCGCGACGCTCGAGCCGCTCGAGACTGCGGCCAACGCGGCGTGGTGGGTCGCGAACGTCGATGCGAGCGACGAGTCGGAGCGGGTCCGGGCCGAGGCCGATGTCGCGCTCTCCGACGCGCTCGCCGACCCGGCCGCATTCGCGGAGGTGCACGGCGCGCGCTCGCAGCCGGGCGCCGACCCCGAGCTCGCCCGTCAGCTCGAGGTACTCGAGCAGCTGTTCGCACCGAACCAGGCCGAGGCCGACCTGCGGCGCGAGATCATCGAGCTGCAGAGCAGCATCGAGTCGCGGTTCGCGCGCCATCGCGGCACCATCGACGGCGTCGAGGTCGACGACAACCAGATCATCGACGTATTGCGCACGAGCACCGACGGCGCGCAGCGCCAAGCTGCGTGGACCGCCTCCAAGAGCGTCGGCGCCGCGGTCGCGCCCGACGTACGGCGCCTCGCCCGGCTCCGCAACGACGCCGCGCGCTCGCTCGGGTACCGCGACCACTTCGCCCTGACGCTCGCGACCACCGACTTCGACGAAGAACGCCTGTTCTCGACGCTCGCCGAGGTCGACGAGCTCACCGCGGCTCCGTTCCGAGCGCTCAAGGGCGAGCTCGACGGGAAGCTCGCGTCCCGTTTCGGGGTCGCGGTCGATGGGCTGCGCCCCTGGCACTACGACGATCCCTTCTTCCAGGACGCGCCCGGCGACATCGGCGTCGACCTCGACCCGTACCTCCGTGACGCCGACCTCGAAACGCTCACGATCCGCACGTTCGACTCGATCGGGCTCGACATCGGCCGCGTCGTCGCGCGCAGCGATCTCGCACCGCGCCCGGGCAAGGTCCAGCACGCATTCTGTATCGACGTCGACCGCAGCGGCGACGTCCGTGTACTCAGCAACAACACGCCCGGCGAACGGTGGGCGGAGACGATGCTCCACGAGTTCGGCCACGCGGTCTACTTCGACGGTGTCGGCCGCGAGCTGCCGTGGCTGTTGCGCACCATGCACCTGTGCCTCACCGAGGGCGTCGCGATGCGATGCGGCCGGCTCGTCCGCGATCCCGACTGGCTCGAACAAGTGGCGGGGATCCCGTCGGCGACGGTTGCCGAGCTCGCGCCGCGGCTGCGCGCCGCGAGCCGCGCGTACCTCCTCGTGTTCGCCCGGTGGGTCCTCGTCATGACGCATTTCGAGCGCGGCCTCTACGCGCAACCCGACGCTGATCACGACACGCGCTGGTGGGACCTCGTCGAGCGCTTCCAGCTCGTGCGCCGTCCGGACGAACGGCACGAGCCCGACTGGGCCGCGAAGATCCACATCTCGGCCGCGCCCGTCTACTACCACAACTATCTCTTCGGCGAGATGGTCGCGTCGCAGCTCACCGCCGCGGTCGGCGGGCTCGTGCACAACGACGCGGCCGGGCGCGCGCTCGGAGCCAACCTGTTCGCACCGGGCGCCACGATGCGCTGGGACCGGCTCGTCGAGCACGCGACCGGTTCCGCGCTCGACGCCCGCGGCGTTCGCCCGCGAGCTCGAGCGCTGACGGCGGCACGCGATGTGCGACACGCTCTGCGTCCGGACCGGCGCCGGGATGCTGTTCGCCAAGAGCTCCGACCGCCATCCCGACGAGGCGCAGGTCGTCGAATGGCATGCGGCGCGCGCGCCGGGCGGCTCCCTGCACACGCAGTACCTCACGATCGACGACGCCGGCGCGTTCGCGTTCCTCGGCTCACGACCTACGTGGCTGTGGGGTGTCGAGCACGGCGTGAACGAGCACGGCGTTGCGATCGGCAACGAGAAGATCTGGACCGTCGACCGCCCGACGAGCGACCCGCCCGCGCTGCTCGGCATGGATCTCGTCCGGCTCGGGCTCGAGCGGAGCCGATCGGCCGACGAGGCACTCGACGTCATGACCGGCCTGCTCGAACGGCACGGACAGGGAGGCTCCGGTGAGCCGGGCCGCGACGATCCCTACTTCTCTTCCTTCCTCGTCGCCGATCCGCGCGGCGGCTACGTGCTCGAGACGAGCGGTCGCACCTGGGTGGCCCGCCCGATCGGGGCCGGTGCCGCGATCTCGAACCGGATCAGCCTCGGCACCGACTGGACGCGCGCGTCGTCCGACGTCGCGCGTGGCATCGACTTCGACAGCTACCGTGCGCCGGACGTCCCCACCTCGATCGCCGACCACCGCTTGCGCGTGACGCGCGCCGTGGTGAGCCTCGACACCGGTGCGAACGCGGGTGCGCTCGCGACGGCGTTGCGCGACCACGGCCCCGGCGGCGCCGATCGGATCCCGCCCGACGCGGGCGCCGACGGTGAAGGCTTCAGCGTCTGCATGCACCGCCGCGAGTGGGATTCGCAGACCACCGCGTCGATGATCGCCGAGCTCCGGACCGACGGCCGCCGACGCGCATGGGTGAGTCTCGGCAATCCGTGCACCGGCGTGTTCGTGCCGTGCTTCCCACCCGCGATCGCACCCGAGCTGGCCGACGAGACCCAGTGGCGACGGTTCGCCGAGCTGCGCGACCTCGTGGAGGCCGACCCCGCCCGGCTCCCCGAGGTCCGAGCCGTGCTGGGTGCGATCGAGACCGAGCTCTGGGCGGAAGCGGACGCCGCCTTCGCCTCGGGCGACACCACACGCCTCGACGCGTTCGTCGGAACCTCGTTCTCGTCGGTCGACGCCGCGCTACGTCGACTCGGCGTCGAGGCTCCCACTACGGTCGCCCCCACGACGGAGGGTGTCACGAAGGATCGGTAGGGGCGGCGCCACGAGGCCGGCGCGGCGAGGGGGCCGGAGAACCCGTGGAGTTCAACGTTGCGGACCTGCTCGAGCGGGTCGCCGACACGGTTCCCGACCATCTCGCCCTCGTGTGCGCCGATCGCCGCCTGACCTACGCCGACCTCGAAGCGCGCGCGAATCGGCTGGCGCACGTGTTGCAGGCGCGCGGCGTCGGCGCCGGCGACCATGTCGCGCTGTACCTCTACAACTCGACCGAGTACCTCGAGGGCATGCTCGCCGCGTTCAAGATCCGCGCGGTCCCGATCAACGTCAACTACCGGTACGTCGAGGAGGAGCTGGAGTACCTCCTCGACGACGCCGACGCGGTCGCGGTCGTGTTCCATCGCGAGTTCGCGCCGAAGCTCGACGTCATCCGCGCGAACCTGCCGCGCCTACAGACGTTCCTCGCGGTCGACGACGGCATCTCGCGCCCGGAGACCACACCGGGCGACGGACTCGCCGCGCTCGACTACGAACGCGCACTGCACGAGGCATCGCCCGCGCGCGACTTCGGCCCGCGATCGCCCGACGATCTCTACCTGCTCTACACCGGCGGCACGACCGGGATGCCCAAGGGCGTCATGTGGCGCCATGTCGACCTGTTCTTCGGGGCGATGGCCGGTGCCGGCGGTGGCGGGACACCGATCGCACGACCGGAGGAGATCGAGGAGCGCTGCCTCAAGCCGCGCACGAAGTGCGTCCCGGTCTGCCCGTTCATGCACGGCACCGCGCACTGGATGGCGTTCAGCTCGCTGTTCATGGGCGGCAGCGTCATCATCCCGGCCGAGCACCACCTCGACCCCATCGCGCTGTGGAGACTCGTCGAGCGGGAGCAGGCGAACTACATCGTCATCGTGGGCGACGCGTTCGCGCGTCCCCTGCTCGACGCGCTCGACTCCGACGAGGGCCGTGGCCTCGACGTCTCGTCGTTGCAGGTGGTGCTCTCGGGCGGCGCGGTGCTGTCACCGGCACTCAAGCAGGCATTCGTCGAGCGCTTGCCCACGCTCCTGGTCGTCGACGGCTACGGCGCGTCCGAGACGGGCGGCCAAGGTCAATCCGTCGTCGTCGCAGGCGGCGACGTTCCCGGCGCGCCCCGCTTCCGGGTCGGCGACGACACCCAGGTGCTCGGCCCCGATCTCCGGCCCGCGGGGGTCGGCGTCGTCGGCCGCCTCGCGCGGCGCGGCCACATCCCGATCGGGTACTACAAGGATCCGAACAAGACCGCGGAGACGTTCCCCGTCGTCGACGGTGTGCGCTGGGCGGTCCCCGGCGATCACGCGGTCGTCGAGGCCGACGGCACGATCACGTTGCTCGGCCGGGGTTCGGTCTCGATCAACACCGGCGGCGAGAAGGTCTACCCCGAGGAGGTCGAGTCGGTGCTGAAGGCCCACGCCGACGTGTTCGACGCGCTGGTCGTCGGGGTCGCCGACGACCGCTGGGGCGAGCGCGTCGTGGCGATCGTGCAGGCCCGCCCCGCGGCCGAACCCGCGCCCGCGCTCGCGGTGTTGCAGGAGCACTGCCGCCGGCACCTCGCCGGCTACAAGCTGCCGCGCGAGGTCGTCCTCGTCGACGAGATCGAGCGATCGCCATCGGGCAAGCCCGACTACCGGTGGGCCCGGACGATCGTCGCGCACGCCCCGGGTACGGTCGAGGCGTGACCGGAAACCGGCTGGCGGGTGAGACGAGCCCGTATCTCCGCCAGCACGCCGACAACCCCGTCGACTGGATGCCATGGGGCGACGAGGCCTTCGCGCTCGCCCGCGAACGCGACGTCCCCGTCTTCTTGTCGGTTGGGTACTCGTCGTGCCACTGGTGCCACGTGATGGCGCACGAGTCGTTCGAGGACCGGGAGACCGCGGAGCTGATGAACACGCGGTTCGTCAACGTGAAGGTCGATCGTGAGGAACGCCCCGACGTCGACGCGATCTACATGCAGTCGGTCCAGGCGCTGACGGGTCGCGGCGGGTGGCCGATGAGCGTCTGGTGCACGCCCGACGGTCGCCCGTTCTTCGCGGGCACGTATTTCCCCGACGCCGATCGCCACGGCATGCCGTCGTTCCAACGGGTGTGCGTCGCGGTGTCCGATGCGTGGCGCGACAAGCGCGACGACGTGCTCGCCCAGGGCGAGCAGCTCACGGCCGCGCTCGCGGAGGAATCGCTTCGGACGGGAACCGACGCGGATCTCACGCCCGCGTTGCTCGAGCAGGCCTACGCCGGGGTCCGCAACCAGTACGAGCCGCGCTACGGCGGATTCGGACGCGCGCCGAAGTTCCCGCACGCGATGACCATCGACCTCCTCTGCCGGGCGTACGTGCGCAACCGCGCCGACGAAACACGCACGATGATCACGACGACGCTCGACGCGATGGCCGCGGGCGGCATCCACGACCAACTCGGCGGGGGCTTCGCCCGCTACTCCACCGACGACGAATGGCTCGTGCCGCACTTCGAGAAGATGCTCTACGACAACGCTCTCCTCACGCGCGCGTACCTGCACGGCTTCCTGGTCACCGGCGAAACGCGCTACCGCGCGGTGGTGGAGGACATCGTTGACTACGTGTTACGCGACCTGCGCGATCCCGCCGGCGGCTTCTCTTCCGCCGAGGACGCCGACTCCGACGGCGTCGAGGGCAAGTTCTACTGCTGGTCGATCGAGGAGATCCGCGAGGTCTGCGGCGCCGACGCCGACGCGGTGATCGCGTACTTCGGCGTGACCGACCGCGGGAACTTCGCCGATCCGCACACGGGGTTCGAAGGGAACATCCTCCATGTGCGCGAAGGGAACGCTGAACCTCCGGTCGAGGTCGAACGGGCGAAGTCTCGACTCCTCGCCCGCCGGGCGACGCGGGTCCGGCCCGGCCTCGACGACAAGGTGCTGCTCGGGTGGAACGCGCTCATGCTCGGCGCGCTCACCGAGGCCGCGGCCGCACTCGGGCGCGACGACTGGATGGACGCCGCCCGGGCCAACGCGCACTTCCTGCTCCGCGAGATGCGCCGCGCCGACGGACGGCTCCTGCGCTCGTGGCGCGCGCCCTATCTCGCGTACGCCGAGGACTACGCCGCGCTGCTCGAGGCGCTCTGCACGCTCGCCGAGCTCGACCGGGCCGAGTGGCTGTCGGAGGCGACCGTGATCGCGGGCGAGCTCGTGCGCCTGTTCCACGATCCCGACGGCGGCGGTTTCTTCACCACGGGCACCGACGCCGAGCGACTCGTCGTCCGACTGAAGGACCTCTTCGACGACGCGACCCCGTCCGCCAACTCGATGGCCGCCAACGGGCTGTTGCGCCTCTCGGCGCTCACCGGCGACCTCACGCTCGAGGCGCCGGCGCGCGGCGTGATGACGATGCTCGCCCCATCGGCCGCGGCGCACCCCACCGGCTTTTCCCACCTGCTCGGTGCGATCGAACGGTTCGTCACCGCGCCCGTCGGAGATCGCGATCGTCGGAGACACCGACGACCCGCGTACGCAGGCGCTGCGCCAAGAGGTCGTGACCCGCCTGATCCCCGTGTCGGTGACCCTCACCGGCCGCGCCGACGACGGGTCACCGCTCCTGGCCGGGCGCGAGGCCGCCGCCGGTGTCCCGACCGCGTACGTGTGCGAGCACTACGCGTGCCGCCGGCCCGTCACCGACCCCGAGGCGCTCCGCGAGCAGCTCGACGCCGTGCTGGCGGCGCGCCGGACGGGTTGACGCCGCACGGTCGACCGGCTGCGTGTCTCAGCAGGCGGCGAGGTACGAACCGGCGGCGAGCTCTTCGGCGACCGCCCATCCGAACGCGATCATCGCCTGGCCGCGGGCGGCGTCGAGCGTGCCGACCAGCGAGGCGATCTTCGCTCCGCCCGTGGCCTTCACCGGGCTCGTGTCGAGCACCGCGAGGCACGGCGGCTTGCGACCCTTGACCGCGACCCGGAACTCGCGGTCGTCGAAGTGGCCGTCGTTGCCGTAGCGCTTGGCCAGCCGGCGACCCCAGGCCCGGTCCTCGCCGTTGGGCGTGTAGCCGGGGCGGGGGACGACGTTGGCGTAGCTCTGCAGCAGCACGTAGCAGCTCGGCTGTGCCAGCCGGGCGGCGACGAGCACGTCCTCGTCGGGGAAGGAGATCGCCGCCCGGCGAGTCAGCTCACCGGTCATCGACTTGAGCGTCGCCGAAGCGGTCTTGCCCTTCCGCACGACGCCCATCCCCCAGAGGATCGACGGGGTGCCGCCGATGCGCTCGAGCGAACCCAGCATCAGCCCGTGGATGACCCCTTCGTCGCTCGCGAGGACCGCGAGCGGGAAGGATTCAACCTGGCGATCGAGCTCTTCGTCGGAGACGGGGAGGCCGTTGGAACAGAAGATCTGACCGACCTCATCGAGCTCGGCGGGCTTCAGCGAGACGGAATCGCGGGACTCGACATTCATCGCCAATACATTGTGGCCGAAGTCACGCCCGGAGGAAAATCGGACCCTGGCCCAGGGCTCTCACAAGGGCGGATACCCCGGCGCCGGGTCCGCGGCCCGGTCAGACCGAACGGGTGCGGGCCTTCGACATGTCCCAGTAGGCCTTCATCCCGGCGATCTTGCCAGCATCGTCGACGTCGAGGGTCTCGACGCAGTCCATGATCATCACGGAGTCGCCGATGGTCGCGTGGATCTCGAGGATCATCGCCGCCTCGGTCCCGCACACGATCAGGTCGAGGAGCTTCATCTCGACCTTGTCGGCCAGGGCGCGGGTCTGGTCGTAGAAGGCGCCCACGCCCTCGACCCCGACGTGGGGCGGCTGGCCCACCGGGTCGTACCAGACCGTGTCCGGCGCGAATTGGGCGAGCACGGCGGCCTTGTCGTTGGCGTTCGAAGCCGTGATGTACGCCTCGGCAACGCCCTTCACCTGTTCGGGAGTCGGCATGCCGAGAACCTAACCGCGCGCCCGGGTCGAGGCACGGCTCAGGTGATGACGATGCCGTCGAGGTCGTCCCGGGGCGGCGGGATCTTGGGGTTCATGGTCTCGAGCGTGTCGAGCAGGATCGCGGCCGCGGCCACACCCGACACCCACTTGTGGTCGGCGGGAACCACATACCAGGGCGCCCACTTCGTCGACGTCGCCGTGATGGCGGCGTCGTACAACGTCATGTACCGGTCCCAGGCGGCGCGAGCCTCGATATCGGCACGGTCGAACTTCCACCGCTTCTCGGGATCGTCGAGCCGGGCCTGTAGGCGCGCGGCGCTGTTCGTCCTTGCCGACGTGCAGGAAGATCTTCACGATCGACGTGCCCTCGTCGATGAGCATCTTCTCGAACGCGTTGATGTGCTCGTAGCGGCGCTTGCGCTCCTTGTCGCCGATGACCCCGACGATCTCGGCCGCGACCACGTCCTCGTAGTGCGACCGGTTGAAGATCCGGATGTCGCCGCGCTCGGGCATCTCGGTGTGGATGCGCCACAGGTAGTCGTGCTTGAGCTGGGGCGCCGACGGCGCCTTGAACGCGACGACATCGCAGCCCTGGGGATTCAGGCCGGTGAACACACGGCGGATGGTGCCGTCCTTGCCCGAGGCGTCGAGGCCCTGCAGCACGAGGAGCACCGAGCGTGCGCTCTCCGCGTAGAGACGCTGGTGCAACACGCTGAGGCGCGCGGTGAGCGAGGCCAACTGATCCTGCGCCGTGCCCTTCTCGATGCCGAGGCGGTCGTCGGTCGCGCCGCTCGTTCAGCTTCGGCGTCGGTGCCGGGCTCGATTCGGCAGTCGTCCTGCATGGCCGGACGGTACCCCGCCGCGGCACGGGCCGACCGCCCGCGTCACTGCAGGTGCTCGGTCCAGCGATAGCCGTCCCAGTACCGCAGCCGTCCCGAACCACCGGGGTCGGGATGCCACCCGGGCGGGACCGGCGGCGCGAGACACTGTCGGCGCGGCGCACGCGACCCCGTCGCACGGAACCGACGATGAGGAGCACGATGCCGCCCACGACGACGATGCCGCCCAGCCCGGCGAGGAGGAACCACACGAGCGCCTTGCGGATCGTGTCGGTCAGCGGGCGCGCGACGACGACCGACGTGGGCGAGACACTCGTGACGCTGATCGTGTAATCCCCCGCCGCCGGCGTGGTGAAGCGCACCGCGCCGACGTAGCGCTCGCCACCCGTCGTCAACGACTCGACGGTCGAGCTGCGCGGGAAGACCTCGACTCGCGCTGCCGTCGGCGGCCGACACCGTCACGTCGGCGGGACTGATGGTCACGTTGTCGCCGGACGAGAAGGACGAGCCGAACGATGCCGACCCCGTGTGCTCGTAGATCTCGTACGTACCCTGACCGAGCTGGAGGCGGACCGGTCCCGGCGTCTCGAACCGCGGCGGGGAGGCGACGTCGTGCACGACCCTCGCGATGCCCACGACAAACGTCGGGATCGCCAGCGTCGCGCCCGCGACGATGAGGAGGATCGCGAGGCGCAGGCTCGGTCCCGGAGGCCGGGGCTGTCCCACGGGCTGGGCGGTGGTCATGTCTCCATCATCGTCTCCCGCGACCACTCACCGGAGGCGGCACCCGAGATTGCTGCGCCGACCGGTTCATCTCGTGCGCGCCCGTGGTATACGGAGACGTGCTGTCGGTCGGCCTGCCCGCCACCCTGATTGGATGAGCGCGACCGAAGCGGGGCACGGCCCGCGCGATCGGCGGATCAGCATCCCCCGCATCCTGATGCTCCTCGTCGCGGCGATCTCGTTCCACGTCGTCGCGCCGAGCATCGTCGAGGTGCTCGGCTCGTGGCCGCGGGTATCGACCGTCGCGCCCGCCTGGCTCGTCGTGATCGTGGCCTGCGAGGGACTCAGCTTCTCGAGCGCGATCCGGCTCCAACGGATCGCGCTGCGCACCGACGCGTGGTTCTCGGTCGCGACCATCACAACTCGCGGGGAACGCGCTGACTCAGGTCGTCCCCGGCGGCGCGGCCGCAGGCGCGACATTGCAACTGCGGATGCTCTCGCAGTCGGGCGCCGACACGGCGACGGCGATCTCGGGGTTCACCGCGTTCTCGTTGCTCCAGACCGCGAGCATCCTGTTCCTCCCGGTGCTCACGCTCCCGACGATCCTGCTCGGCGCGCCGGTCGACCCCGGGCTCGCCGCGACCGCGTTCCTCGGTATCGCCGGCTTCGTCGCGGTCGCCGCGCTGGGCGCGGTCCTCCTCACCACCGACCCGCTGCTCCACGGCATCGGGCGCGTGGTGCAGGCGACACGCAATCGCATCCGGCGCAAACGCCCCCCGCTGACGGGGCTACCGGCAGAACTCGTGCGGGAACGCAACGGAGTGCGGGAGGTGCTCGGCGAGCGGTGGCGTGAGGCGCTCCTCGCGACGGCGAGCCGCCTCGGCTTCGACTTCCTCGCGCTGTTCGCGGCGTTGGCCGCGGTCGGCGGACTCCCCCGGCCGTCGCTCGTGCTGCTCGCGTACACGGCGTCGTCGCTCCTCGCGATGATCCCGATCACGCCCGGCGGCCTCGGTCTGGTCGAAGCCGGACTCACGGGCACGCTCGCGCTGGCGGGCGTGAACCCCGCGCAGGCCGTGCTCGCGACCCTGCTGTACCGCTTGGCGTCGTACTGGTTGCCGATCCTCGCGGGGCCGGTCGCGTACGCGTTGTTCCGGCGCCGGTTCCGCTAGCCGGCGCCCACTCCGACGCGCCCGCGTGTTCGGTCAGCCGCGCACGGCCGCGATGCCGACGATCGCGTGGCGGGGCGGGTGGCCGCCGAGGCTGCCCACGAACGCCCGGTCGGAGAAGTCGAACACACCGCCGTCGGCTGCGACCATGAGATAGCCGTTGCCGTAGGCGACGAGTCCCTTCACCGGTTGCGCGAGCGGAGTGCCACCCATCGAACCGCGGTACGGGGCGCCGAACGCGAACACACCGCCGTCCGCCGCGACCAGCCAGTATCCGTGACCGTCGGGCGTCGGCGAGAGACCGACGACCGGTTCGTTCAGGTGCGTCGCGCCCATCGATCCGCGGAAATGCGCGTCGCCGAAGCCGAAGACGCCGCCGTCCGTACCGACCATGTAGTAGCCGCGGCCCGAGGTGCGTCGCGACCGACGCGACGATCGGACCATTGAGTCGTTCGTCGCTGAGGTCGCCGTACGGGCGCGCGTCGCCGTAGGCGAATACCCGGCCCCGGATGGTGAACAACCAGTAGCCGTTGCCCGAAGGCGTCGCCGAGATCGCGCTGACCCACTCGTCCGACCGCAGCGCGGGCCGGTCGCCGTACGCCGCGCGCGGCGCCGAAGTGACTCACCGTTCCCGCCGCGTCGACCACCCAGTAGCCCGAGCCGTCGGCACGCGCGGCGATGGCGATGCCGGCGCCGGGCGCATTGCCCGCGTGCGCGGCGCGGCGCCGAACGCGTACACCGTGCCGTCGGTCGAGAGCATCGAGTAGCCGGGACGCATCGTGGTCCGCCGGATCGGCAGGCGCTGCACGAGCCCGGGCGCGGCGCCGAAGAGCGTGCGGAAGCGCAACTGCGACTGCGGGAAGTGCGCGAGCGCGTGCAGCCCGTCGGTCGGAGTGTCCTCGTTGAAATAGGCGTGGTACGCGAGGCTGCCCGCACCCTCGGCCGGCAGCGCGTTCATCCAGTCGAACAGGCCCTGCACGAAGGTCGGGTCGTCGTTGCCGGCACTCGTCGGCGACTCGTCACCGCCGTCGGCCAGCGCCCATTCCGGGAAGCTGACCTGCTTGCCGTGCGCGATCGCGAAGTCGCGTTGGAACGTGAGGCTCGGGAGATTGGTCGCGAAGGCTGCGTCGGGGTCGGCCCACGTCTTCGTCGTCTCGTCCCAGTCGGTGTCGAGACCCTTGTCGTAGAGGTCCATGCCGACGATGTCGACGTAGTCGTCGCCGGGGTAGGCGCTGATCTCCGATTCCAACTTCCGGGATCGCCCGTCCAGTCGAGACGGACGTCGGGTAGCACCGAGCGGAACAGATCGGCGACGTGGCGGTACGCGTCGATCCAGAGCGCCTCGTTGTCGTTCGCCGACCACGGCATCCAGCCGCCGTCGAACTCCCAGCCGAGCCGCAGGACGACGTTGGCGAAACCGCCTGCCTGCAAGTACTGCGCGGCGAGCAGGTACGAGGCATCGTGCGCACCCGACCGCGTCTCCTGGAGCGCGGCCGCGCGTTCCGCGGTGGTTGCGCCGAAACCGAGCCCGATGGTCAGCGGGATCGACTCGACGAACGTCGTCTGCGCCGCGACCGGCTGGAACGCATCGGCGTTGACCGTCTCGCCCCAGACGCTCGTCCTCGAAGTCGGAGGCGTTGTCGAACTCGGAGAACTGCACCACGTACGACGTGTCGCGTTCAAGCCACTGCTGCAGCGACTGCAACTCGCGCGACGTTCGCGTAGCCGGGGTAGAAGCCCAGGCGCATGTACGCCGGACGATCCGAGATGGACGCGCGCGTGCCGACACGCCCGCGGCCATGCCGCCGTCGAGCCGACGACGGCGAGCGGCGACCGCGACGCGTGCGCCACGCATCCGACCCCGGGCGCCGCGAACGGTCACGGTCGGCGACCGGCCTTCACCTTCCGGTCAGACGCGAAACGACAGCAACGACCAACGACCCCCCGCTCGGAACCCGATCTCCCGTAGCGATCGGCCCGACGGTGCTAGATCTGATCGAGAAGCCCCAGCGTCGGTCGCTACGGACGCGTTTGTCCGCTATGCCCGCGCCGGGCCTTCACGATCGTCTGACGAACGCTTGACGCGGTCTTGGTCTCGCGCCGCGAAGCTCGCCGCGCATGCTCACGACCGGACGTACACAAGCATCACGTCACGTGACGGATGCGGCGGCCGTCGCCGCGTTCGCTCTCACCGCGATGCGCGCTATGTGCCGGACGCGCGATCTCGACCAGCGCACACGGCAGATCGTGCGCTTCGTGCAGCAGAGCGGAGGTCCGGCACCCTGCCCGGCGCGTGCACGATCGGAGTTCGCGGGCCCGCGCACACCGCCGCTGCGTCCGCGCCGCGTGAAGCCACCATCGGTCCACGACCCAGGGGCTACAGCCCGGACACGTGTCTCGCACGCCCGGGAGGCGACCTCGATGATCCCGCGAGCGCAAGACCATCTGCCGGGCCTCAGCTCACCGTCGAGCACAGGTCGATCGTCTTCGCCGCCGACATGCTGCCCATCCGGGCACACGTTCACGAGTGGGCAATGAGACGGAGGTCCTGGAGGTAAGCGGTGATCGGCTTGGCGATGCTCAACGCAAATCTTGGAGTCAGATGCTGAATGTCCCACCGAACGATGATCCCGTTCACGACCGGATCGCAGACCGGCAGTGCTGGACACACCAGCTTGTCAAAGTCAGCGACATAGACTCGCTTGTTGTCGGCGAGGCCTCGGTACATCTTCTTGAGAGGCAACGACGACGTGGGAGCCGTAAATTGACAGTTCTCGAGATACTTGCTCCTGGTTAGACACAGAAACGGGTCATTCTTCACCGGTGCAGTCGGCAATGGCTCGACGATGAGGATCTTCTTGGCCGATTTCTCCATCTCCGTCAGCGACCGTTGTGTTTCGGTCTTGATGCGACTGAGCCGTTCGCTCTCTCCTCTGACGTCGATTGGCTTGTCGTCGGCGTCATAGATGGTCCCGGGCCGGCGTGTGTTGTAGTCGTTGTCGATCACAACGATGAGATCAGGCTTGAGCTGAGGGATGACGCGCCCGTAGAGGTCCTTCTTGTAATCGAGGCAGCGCTTCGCCCGAGAAGGGTCACTCGGAACGGGGTTGGCGTCGAAGACTCGTCGCTGCCACGGGCAACCGCCCGTCACGTCGGTGGAGAGGCTCAACCCTTTCTCCTGGGCGATCTTGGCGAAGGTCGGAAACATCGCCCACGCATGGCTATCGCCCACAACAAGGATGTGCACGCCGCTGCCCTTCACGATCGTGCACGCCGATACGTCCATGCCCTCGCAGTTCCAGTGGGGCAAGAACTTGACGCCCTTGAGTTCGCCGCCCAGGTCGGTCTTGGCTTTGTCGAAATCGAGGGCCGGGGTCGGGGTCAGACCCGGTTGTGGAGCGGCGGACGCGGCGCCACCCGACTGTCGGCCCGAATCGAGGATGGCGGGTACGATGACCAACGCCGATACGATGCCGACGACGAGTCCGGTCGCGATCACTGCGGGACTCATACGATCGAGCAGGCGTTGTTCTCGAATCGGATGCTCGAGAATCTGGTAGCTCAGCGAGGCGATCCCGGTACCAGCGAGCGCCGCAATGCCGAAGGCAGATATTGGGCTAATGCTCTGGTTGGTCACTGAAAACGCGACGACGAGCACCGGCCAGTGCCACAAGTAGGTGCCGTACGAGATCTTGCCGAGGTATACGGCTGGGCTCGACGAAAGTATGCGATTGACCGGGCCGGCGCTCGCCGCCTCGATGCAGACGATCAGTGTCACCGCTGCGATCGTCGTCGCAACGCCACGCTGGACCGCATTGACGTGAACGAACGAAGTTGCCAGGATCACCACGGCCGCGCACGCGATGCCCGCGACGAGCCCGACGAAGCGGCGGCCGCGCGCGCGCTGCACTATGCCTGGCGTCAGGGCAATGAAGGCACCGGCCAGGAGCTCGTAAGCCCGAGTGTCTGTTCCGTAGTAGGCGCGGTCCAGGTGGTGGCTAGCCAGGCTGAGCGCCGCAAGCATCGAGCAGAGAGCCCCGGCAGCGACAATGACCTGCATGAAGCGCCACGCGTTGTGCCCGAACCGCCGGGCGACCGCGAAGAGCGTACCCAGAAGGATCGGCCACAGAAGGTAGAACTGCTCCTCGACCGCAAGCGACCAGAAGTGAACGACGGGAAGCGTGTTCACATCAGTGGCGAAGTAGCCAGTTGAGCGACGAATGAAGAACCAATTGGCGACGTAGAGAAATGCGGCCTTGAACGCATTGACCGAAGAAGCCACTTCGGCCTTGGATGCGATCGCGGAATACACGACCCCCGTGATGAGAAGTGTCGCAAGCGACGCAGGCAAGAGCCGGCGCATGCGCCGCGAATAGAACCTTCCGAAACGGATGGAGCCTCGCGACACGAGATCGCGCAGGAGCAACTGCGTTACGAGGTACCCGGACAGGACGAAGAAGACGTCGACCCCGACGAATCCGCCCGAGAAGCGGTCTGCGCCGGCGTGGAAGAGCAGGACGAGGTAGACGGCCACGGCGCGCAAGCCGTCCAGATGCGGGCGGTAGCCCACTCCGACCCGGCCATCAGCCGTCGCGGAGGAATTTTGCGGTAACGGCGCTCCCATTTTGGCGACACTATGCGACGACTTGAGACGAAGCGAGGTCGATCAAGACGCCGTTCAGGTCGGCGCGCAGTTGGCGATCCAAGCAGTGGCCCGTCTACCGCACAGCCCGCGAAGTCGCCGCGACTTACGGAGACGGCCAAGATCTACAAACCGACGCGACCTGAACCGACAACAAAAAGCGGCGTCCATGTCATCAGACCACCCGACACCGGCGAGGCCGGGTGCCCGCTCGACACCCCACTCACTCCGGATCGGCCCACCGACACCGCGACCGCCGTGTCCCGGTTCAGCGCGTTCTCGCTCGTGAAGCCCGCGAGACCCACAGCGATTCCGGGTGGCCGCGCGTGGAGTCATGCGACAGACGCAATGTTCCATTGGGCCCACTTTGCGCATAGGAGAACAGGTCGCGTGGAGGAGAGCACATTCGGCCATGGATCTGACGCGAACCTGGAGAGCGGTCGTTGCGTACCGAGGGCACGGAAGCGCTCCGACCTGGGCGTGTACGGTGGGGTCATGCCCGGGTGGTGGTGTAGGCGACGGCGTTCGCGTCAGCCTCGTGTGTTGTTCTAGCTGATTGGGTGAGTGCTGTCTCGGCCATCTCCTCGAGTTCGCTGTCGATCACGCGGAGGCGGGCCTTGGCGAGGAGCTCGACGCTCATGTAGCGGCGGGCGACGGCCCATTCGTCGTGTTGTTCGGCGAGAACTGCGCCGACGAGGCGGATGACAGCGTCGCGGTTGGGGAAGATCCCAACGACATCGGTGCGCCGCCTGAGTTCTTTGTTCAGGCGCTCCTGCGGGTTGTTCGACCAGATCTGCCGCCAGTGTTCTTTCGGGAACGCGGTGAACGCGAGGACATCGGGTGCCGCGTCGGCGAGATGCGTCGCCGGTCACCGAACCGTTCGGTGAGTTGCTCAACGACACGGGCATGTTGTGCCCACACCGACTTCGTGTCGGGCTGCGTGAAGATCGTCCGCACGAGTGTCGCGACCATCGCCTGCGCGCCTTGGGCACGCGGGTTAACAAGTTCCGCATGTAGTGGGTCCGGCATCGCTGCCACGTCGCTCCGACCAAGGTGGACGCGATCGCGTCGACGAGACCGGATGCGCGTCGGAGATCACCAGCGCCACGCCCGCCAGGCCACGGGCGACGAGCCCGCGCAGGAACGCGAGCCAGCCGGCACCGTCTTCGGTCGTGATCACATCGACACCGAGGATCTCGCGGTGCCCTTCCGCGTTGACGCCCGTCGTGGTCACGACCGCGACGTTGATGATCCGGCCGCCCTCACGGACCTTCTGGGTCAGCGCTCCATCCACACATACGTATAGGGCCCATTGTCGAGCGGCCGGTTGCGGAACTCGGCGACCATCTCGTCGAGCTCGACCGCCATTCGAGACACCTGCGACTTCGACAACGACTCGATCCCGAGCGTCTTCACAAGCCCGTCCACGCGGCGGGTGCTGACCCCGCGGACGTAGCACTCGGCGACGACCGCGACGAGTGCCTTCTCCGCCCGCCGACGCGGGTCGAGCAGCCAGTCCGGGAAGTAGCTGCCGTGACGGAGCTTCGGGATCGCACATCGATCGTGCCGACCGGTATCGAACGGCCGGGCTCGATACCCGTTGCGGTGATTCACCCGCTCGGGCGTGATCTCACCCCAGCTCGCACCAGCGAGGACATCAACCTCCGCCGCCATCAGCTGCTCGGCGAAGCCCCGCACCATCTCACGCAGCACATCGCTGCCATCGTCGTCGAGGTGCTTGCGCAACCACGCCAACGCGTCCATCTTGTTCAAGTTGACCACCGCGTCGTTCCTCTCGCTCGTCTTCGCAAGGACTGCAAGAGGCTGACGCGGTGGTCATCGCGTCTGGCGGACCCACCGCCGCTACACCACTACCTGGGACTGAACTTTGCTCGGGCGTTTCGGACTGCGAAGGTCCGACCTCATCCGTGTGGAGTACGAAGCGTTTGCGCTGTACTGACCAACGAGCATTCACTCGCTATCCCGCGGTGGACGGCGAGCATCTATCGGGCGCCCTCGGCCATCGGCCGCGCAGTCCCGACGCCGGCCGGACCGTTCTCGTCGAAGGTCGCCGCTTGCATTCACATCGCGACCGATCGCGGATGCTCTCGGGCCCGGCATCGACCCGCGGTGCGCAGAGCCGTCCCGCGACGCCCTCGGACACGCCCACGCCTGGCGAGCCACCCTCGTCAGCCATCTCGATCTACGAGCGACCGAAGCGCCTTAGGGCTTGCGGAGCAGGACGAACGGCTGCTTCTCGGATTCGTCGTAGCCGACGATCTCGAAGCGCTTCGCCCATTCACGCTCCACGTACGCGCGGGGGACGCATGCTTCCCCCCGCCACCAGTCGTCGCGCTCGGGCGCGAAGGAGGTGAAGACATGCTCGCCCCGGTCGTAGGCGCTGAGCGCCGCGTTGGTGTCGGGGAACATCTTCGCGAGGATCGAAGTCTGACCCTCGCGGCGCATCCGGTCGCACCACAGGATGAAGTCGCGCGGCCGAATCGACAACGCGGCGACGCCGCCGGGCCGGAGTAGGCGCACGAACTCGTCGAGCCAGCGGAGATGCATCTCCTCGGCGAGATGTGAGAACACCGAGTACGCGTAGATGAGGCCGAACTCGCCGTCAGCGAATGGGAGCGGCGGGGTGCCGTCGATGAGCGTGAAGGTCGCCCACGGGTTGCTCGCCTGGCAGAAGGAGATGAGTCGGTCGACGTAGTCGACGCCGTGGATCTGGTCCCGCGGGAGGTCGTGCGAGAAGTAGCGCGTGATGCGTCCCCAGCCGCAGCCGAAGTCGAGGACGGGCCCGAGCGGGCCCATGCGGCGCCCGAAGTCGCGCACGACCTTATAGATGCGGAACCCCTCGGCGATGGTGTCGTCACCTGCCTTTCCGGTCCAGCGCTGCTGCATCGCCGGGTCGGGGAGAGGGACGAGGAGCGACTCGAGCTCGGCGGGGCGTTCGAGGTTCGCCCGGAGCCATTCGTCGTCGGTGAGAGCGGCCAGTCTCGGGTCGGGCATGGTCCAGGGTTTCTAGTGCCTCGCGGCCGCCGGAAACAAGACGGGGCGCGGTGACAGCTGCAGCGCCCGGGCACCTCCCCGACGGGCGCACGCGAGAGCAGGTCCATGTGCCGGACCTCACCTACCCGTCGAGCACGGGTCGATCGTCCTCGCCGCCGACGTGCTGCCACCCGGGCACGTCGCAGTCGATGGTCAGGCTTTCGCCGGAGACCCGGATCGCGGTCCGGAACAGCTCGGAGAAGATCTGGCAGTTGTTCATCGAGTTCAGTAGCGAGTTTCTGACGACGCCGAGGTTGAGTTCTCCGCCGTCGACATAGACCCACGAACCATGCGGCCAGAGACACCACGCCGTTGGTGGCCAGGCTCGCCCGGTGTTCGAGCCGGGGCTCGCCGTCGCGGTATCGGTGATCACGCCACGCGCAGGCACCACGGTCGAGGTCATGACGAGGAGCGCGACCCACGCCAACGCGGTCGGTGTCAGCGTGCCGAGAGAGCAGGTCACCGTCGTCGAGCCAGCACACAAGCCGGGCGCCGAAACGAGCAATGTCCCCGACGGCAGCGAATCGGCGACCTGCACACCCGTCACGCGCACGAGCCCGTTGTTCTTCAAGGTGATCACGTGTTGCACGTCGGAGCCGGCTGGAGCGACGCGATGTAGTCGAAGGCCTTTGCCTTCCACACCGGGCACTCCGGGTACACGCCGGCGCGCCAGACGCCGCGACGCGCACACTCGACGCGGGCTGCCGGCGACCACGACCCAGGGCCGTCGGCGCGTGGAATTGTCAGTCGAGTCCGTCGGCGCGCAGGGTCGCCGCGAGCAGGGGCGCGACGTCGCGCACGTATTGCTGAGTCAGGTGGCCGGTGTTCGCATAGGCGATTCGTCCGTCGATGATCGGCGGGCAACGGTTGGCCACGCACAACCATGGATCGACGTCGATGAACCGTGCCCCGGCTTTGAGAACGACCTGGCGCTCGGCGTCCACCCAATCGCGGTGCCGGTATGTCCCGATGCATGTCGAGGGATCGGCGTTTCGCCTGGTCAAGCACAAACCGGGGTCTTCAGAGAGATAGGAGTTGTTCCCGATCTCGACGATCGGTGCTCCCACCCGCGCAGTTTCGCGAGCGACGACGTGAGCCCGGAGAGCCATGTCGCGAGGTCGAAGGACTTGAGCGACGTGTTCTCCCGACTGAACCCGATCACGATCGCAGCCGGCTGGAGCGACGCGATGTAGTCGAAGGCCTTTGCCTTCCACACCGGGCACTCCGGGTACGCGGCCGACGTGAAGACAGGGATGTCGGGCACCGAACACCCTTCCTTGTAGAGAGTGACGAGCCGGTATCCCGCTTTCTTCGCGTACTCGTCTATGGCCGCCATCCACTGCATGATGTGGGAGTCACCGAAGGCGACCAACACCTTCTTACTCAAGGGCACACCGAAGGTGCATGGCTTCAGCGATGTGTCGGCCCTGTGCTGGAGGCAACGCTTGAACTCGGGGGCGAACGCGTCGCTGGACAGGGCGAGTGGCGCCGGATCCACTCCGCTCGGAACCGCGTGCAACTTGAGCCCGGCGTCGATACGAGATCGCAGTACCTGTGCCATCGCGGCCGCTTGTTGCGTAGGGGTGCTCGCCGAACCGGCAGCCGAGGCGATGTCCGAACCGGATTGCCCCGAAGCGACGCTTGACGCCTTATTGGTGACCGCAGTGCGCGCGCGCCGGTCAAGCTCGACACTCCGACCGCGACGATTATCGCGGACGAGACCTACTGAGAGAGCGCGCCGTGCCCGTTCCCAGTCCGTTCGCGAGTTCGCCGGTTTGAGGAGGCTTCCCGATCGCAGCGGTGCCTCGATCAGCGTGTAGCTGGCATACGAGAGCGCGAGCGTGATCAGCACGCAGACGACGCGGGCTGCTCCACTCAGCGAGGAAGCGGATCGTTCCTCTGCGATCACGAGCACCGGCCAGTGCCAGAGGTACACGGAGTAGGAAATCCGTCCGAGCCACCGCACCGGCGCCAACCCGAGCGCGACGGCGGCTCCTCCGACTCCACCCCCGATACCCCCGGCGATGACGAGCGCAGCGCCGCCGACGGGAAGAAGCGTCGCCGAGCCCGGGAAGGCGGTCGACGAGTTCAGGATGAACGAGGCCAAGAGCACGAGAGCGAGGCCAGCCCAGGTCGCCGGTGACCGCAGGGTGGCCGGGACTCTCGCAATTCCGACCGAGAAGACAGCTACGAGTGCTCCGGCGCCGAGCTCCCAAGCGCGGGTGACCGGCGAGAAGTACGCCGAGGTGCGGTCGATTGCCGACACGTGTACCGACCACCAGAAGGAGGCGGCGACGACGGCCATCAGACCCAGGCGCAGCGTCCACAATGCACGGCCGGCTCTCTTGCCGACGGCCACGAGCAAGAACAGGAGAGCGGGCCAAACGAGATAGAACTGCTCCTCGACTGCGAGTGACCAGTAGTGCTGCAGTGGCGACGGCGGGACGGCGCTCGCGAAGTAATCCGTGCCCTGGTGGATGAACCGGAAGTTGGCGGCGAACACGGCCGCCCACCGCCCGTCGACCGCAGTCGACTTGCCGACCAACGGTCCCAACTGCAGGTACGCCGCCACGACGGTCACGACAATAACGAAGCAAGCGAGGGGCAGTATGCGCCGAGCGCGGCGTGCATAGAAGCCGAGCATCGACACCCGACCGCTTCGGTGAACCTCGTCGACCAACAACGACGTGATCAGAAAACCCGAGATCACGAAGAACACGTCGACACCGATGTAGCCGCCGCTGACACCCGTTACACCCGCATGCAGGAGCACCACGAGCCCGACGGCTACTGCGCGCAGGCCTTCAATGTCGGGCCGGAATGTCAACGCAGGCGCCGTCGCGCCGAGCACGTCCGTCGAAGTGCCCACAGCCGCTGACACCGCCATCCCACGCGGAATCTAGTTTCACGCTCAGGTGAGGCGCCAGCCCGGTATGAGAGAACGCTCGCCCCCGTCCGGTCCGGCAACGCGCGCGCATTTCGTCAATGTGCGAGGCGTCGCGCCTGGGACGGAAGCCTCCAGAGGAGTCGCGATGGAAAGAGCGTATTCCGCCGCGGATCTGACGCGAACCCGGAGAGTGGTCGTTGCGTGCCGAAAGACACGAAAACGCCCTACCTGGGTGCGTACGGTGGGCGGTAGAGGACTCGAACCTCCGACCTCATCCGTGTGAAGGATGCGCTCTAGCCGACTGAGCTAACCGCCCGTGAGAAATTACGAGGCTAGCGCGCAGCGTTGGTCCGGCCGCAGCGATCGAGGTACTCGATCGCGAGCGCGGCGTACATCGCGGCGCCGACACTCATCGCGTCCTCGTCGAGGGTCATGCGGTTCGAGTGGCACGCGTGTGCTCGCGTCGGATGTTCCCCCGGCGGGCACACGCCGAGGAACGACATCGCGCCCGGACGCTGTTGCAGGACATAGGAGAAGTCCTCGGCACCCATGACCGGCGCGGGCATGTTCCCCGTCTTGTCCGGTCCGACGAGCCCGGCCGCGACGTGGCGGGCGAAGGACGCGCTGTCGTCGTGGTTGATCGTCACCGGATAGCCACGGTGCACGGTGAGCACGGCCCGCATGCCGTGCGCCCCCGCGATTCCGCCGACGAGTTGCTCCATCGCGTCGATCGCGAGCGCCCGGCTGCTCTCCGAGACCGCCCGCAGCGTTCCCAGCATGTCGACGCTCTCCGGGATGACGTTGTCGGTCGTACCGGCGCGGATCTTCGTGATCGTCACCACGACCGGATCGAACGTGTTGATCCGGCGCGTCACCATCACCTGCAATGCCTGCACGATCTCGGCCGCGATCGGCATCGGGTCGTTCGCGAGATATGGGGTCGACGCGTGGCCGCCCTTCCCGGTGATCTTGATCTCGAGCACGTCGGCCGACGCCATCAGCGGTCCACCGCGTGTCCAGACGGAACCCGACGGCAGGTTCGGCGACACGTGCAGCGCGAACGCGGCGCCGACCGGTTCGTCGCCGTCGAGCACACCCTCGTCGATCATGAACTTCGCGCCGTGATGCCCTTCCTCGCCGGGCTGGAACATGAACCGGACCGTCCCGGCCAAGTCGCCCCGACGCGCGTGCAGGAGTCGGGTCGCGCCGACGAGCATCGCGGTGTGTGCGTCGTGGCCGCACGCGTGCATGCAACCGTCGGTCGTGCTCGCGTAGTCGAGTCCGGTGTCCTCCGGCATCGGGAGCGCGTCCATGTCGCCGCGCAGCAACACGACCGGGCCCTCGCCGGCTTCGAGATCGGCGACGACCGACGACACCGACGTGCCGGTGCGAACGTCGAGACCGAGACCGTCGATCGCGTCCAGCACCGTGGCCTGCGTCTTGGGCAGCTGCAACCCGAGCTCCGGATCGCGGTGGATACGGCGGCGGAGCTCGACCAGGTCCGGGAGCATCTGCCTCGCGTCCGCGAGGAGCGCCGCGCCTCCGTTCGTGGTCGCCCCGCTCGTGGTCACGCGTCAACCCTAACCGTCACAGCCGCCGGAACCACGCGCGCGCAACGCGGTCGTGAACGCGTCCTCGTAGGTGCGGTACGCGCGCCGCAAGGCGTCACCCGCGGCCGCGTCGGTGTGGTCGTCGGTAGCGAGCTCGACGGGCAACATCGGGTCGGAGCGGATGTGCGCGAGCGCGGCCGCGCCGGTCACGAACGCGTCCGCGAGCGAGCCTTCGGCATCGGCGGTGAGCGCGTCCGTCCCGCCCGCGAGCCGCGATTCCAGCGCGGCCGCCCGGCTCGCCCACTTCGACCCGGCGAAGAGTGCGGTCGCCCGCGCCGCCGCGTCGGCATCCGGGCGGCCGGTCCACCAGTCGCAGTGCGCGTCGGCCAGCGTCCACAACTCGGCCGGCGCAGCCGCCCGCGGGAGGTTGTCGGGCCGGGTCCACACGCCGTCGCGCAATGCGACGAAACGCAGCCTCCGCATCGTCTCGCGCAGGGCCGTCCGCTCCGAGGCCGGGCGCGACCCCGGCGTGACCAGTGCGATCCGCCAGCTCCCGTCCCACGCGGACAGCACCGGGTCGAGACTCCAGTCCTGGGCGCCCCGGCGGCCCTGGACGCGCCCCGAGAGCTCGTACACGCCGTCGTGCGTCTGCAGCTCGCCCCGCTCGACCATCCGGCTGAGCGCGGTGCGGGTCGTGCCCTCCGCGATGCCGAACAGCCCGCACCACTGCACCAGGCGGGCCCCGCGCATCCGGGCCGGGCGGCTCCGGAGCAGGAGACTCGCGATCAGGGAACGGGCCGGGAGCGGCCGGGCGAGCAGCGGGCCGGTCGCGGCCGCGACCTCAGCGGACATTACGATCTCGATTCATCTGTTCCAAGAGTGTAATATGCTGTCCGTGACCGCCACGATGATCCCGGAACCTGACCTCCTTCAGACCGTGCACCCGACCGACCGGATCTCGTCGTCCGGACGGCCGACGCCCGAGTTCCGCGAGCGGCTGCGCCGGATCCCCAACCTGCGCAACGCACTCGCGGTCGCGGCGGTGTACGCGCAGACGATCGCGATCGTCGTGATCGCCGTCCACTTCGACGACTGGCGCGTGTGGGGCGACTGGCTCGTCTGGTTCGCGGCGTTCGCGCTCATGGGCCGCGCGCACGCGCAGTTCGCGGCCCTCATGCACGAGGCCGCGCACCGGATGCTGTTCCGCAACCGCAAGGTGAACGACTTCGTCGGTCGCTGGCTGCTCGGCTTCCCGTCGTTCACTCCCATCGACGCGTACCGGCGCGGCCACATGGCGCATCACCGCGAGGAGTTCGGGCCGGACGAACCCGACATCCCGCTGTATCGCGGCTATCCCATCTCCCGCGACTCGATGCGGCGCAAGCTCGTCCGCGACGCGACGGGACGCACCGGCTGGAAGCTGTTCAAGGGGCTGCTCGGGGCCGTGCGCTCGGAGAACGCCCCGGCACGCGCGCAGGCGCGGTCCATCGTGGCAAGCCAGCTCGTCCTGATCACGATCGGCATCGTGCTGCACCACCCGTTCGTGTACTTCGTCCTGTGGCTCGCGCCGCATCTCACGGTCTGGCGCGTCATCAACCGCCTACGCTCGATCGCGGAGCATGGCGGCATGCAGCGCTCGAAGGACCGCCGCCTGACCACCCATTCGGTGAAGCAGTCGCCCGTCGCCCGCTTCTTCCTCGTGCCGTTCCACATCGGTTGGCACCTCGCACACCACGTCGACGCGGGTGTCCCGATGGCACACCTGCCGCAACTGCACGCGGAGCTACGCCGGGCCGGTTACGTCAACGACGGCCTCGAGTACGACAACTACACGTCGCTTTGGCGCAAGCTCTCGAGCGGTGCGAGCCTCGCGTAGCGTGCGGACGAGCGAGCCCCCCGGGCGAAGCCGAGCGAACCATGTCAGCGTGCGGACGAGCGAGCCCCCCGGGCGAAGCCGAGGGAGCCATGTCAGCGTGCGGACGAGCGAGCCCCCCGGGCGAAGCCGAGGGAGCCATGTCAGCGTGCGGACGAGCGAGCCCCCCGGGCGAAGCCGAGGGAGCCATGTCAGCGTGCGGACGAGCGAGCCCCCCGGGCGAAGCCGAGGGAGCCATGTCGCGTCCGGACGAGCGAGCCCCCCGGGCGAAGCCGAGGGAGCCATGTGGTGACCAGACCCGCTCCCGAGCTCGAGCCCGGGTTCGAAGCCGTCGCCGCGCTCATGCGCGCGCAAGCCACGCACCGGCGGCTGCGCCCGGACCCGATCGACGACGACACCGTGCTCACGCTGCTCGACCTCGCGGCGCGGGCGCCGACGAGCCGGCCGCAGCGCCGGGAATTCGTCGTCGTGCGGGACCCCGACGTCCGCCACCAGCTCGCCCGGAGCTACCGCCAGGGCTGGTCGGTCTACAAGCGGATCCTGCGCAGCCGGTGGAGCGAGGACGCGCTCCTCGAGGATCGCCAGTGGGAGTCCGACCACTTCGAGGACGTCCCCGTGCTCGTGGTGACCTGCCTACGGGGCCGCCGGCCGATCTTTCCCGCCATCGGTGCGGCCGCGTTCTACGGCGCCGCGTTCCCGGCCGTGCAGAACCTCCTTCTTGCGGCCGAGGCCCGCGGGCTCGGGGCGTCGGCGACCACGTTGCCGCTCTGGTCGGTGTGGGAGGCGCGCCGGACGCTCGGGCTCCCCCGGATCGTCACGCCCGTGTCGGTGGTGGCACTCGGTTGGCCTCGTCACCCCGTCGCCGGCGCCGGGGTCGACGCGATCGGACGGCGCGCCGGACACTCCGACGACACCTACCGGCAATGTCGTCCATCTCGACCGCTTTGGCCACCAGCCCTTTCGCGCCCGGCGCGACCCTGACCGCGGCGGTACGGCATAATGGCTCTCACGACTTCGAGGCAGGTGACGACGTGCCCAGAAAAGGACGAGCACGCCGCTTCCGCGAAGCGCGTCAGCTAAAGCAGGGTTTCGACGACGGGCTGTTCCGGGAAGGTTCCGGCACCCTCGCGGATCTCAGCGAGAACGCGGACGGCGCGGCGGACAGCGACGACGACTTCGACGACGAGTTCGAGGACGAAGAAGAAGACTGGGACCCGGACCACAAGCTCGACAGTCCGTAGCGCAGGAGACGCCGGGCGACCACCCGACCGGCGTCAGGCGGTGCGGGGATCGGGAGCGTCGGCGTCGATGTCGTAGCGCTCGATCGCCTCGGCCACCGTCTCGGCCTTGAGCTCCCCCATCTGGGCCAGCCCGTCAAGGACTCCGACCACGATGTGGGCGGCGTCGACCTCGAAGTGCCGCCGCAACGCCGGCCGCACGTCGGAGAAGCCGTAACCGTCGGTGCCGAGCACGACGTAGGGCTGCGGGACGAACCGGGCCACGGAATCGGGGACCGCGCGCACCCAGTCGGTGACGGCCACGATCGGGCCGGCCGCGTCGTTCAGTGCCTCGGTGACGTACGGCGTTCGTGGCGGCTCGGCCGGGTGCAGCCGGTTCCAGCGGTCGCACTCCAGCGCGTCGTCCCGCAACTGCTTCCAGCCCGGGACGCTCCACACGTCGGCGGCGACGTCGTAGTGCTCGGCCAGCATCTGTTGCGCCTCGAGCGCCTGCAACACCATGGGTCCGCTCGCGAGGATCTGCGCCCGGTGCGTCATGTCGCCGGCGGCGGGCTCGAGCAGGTACATGCCCCGGATGATCCCGTCCTCGACGCCCTCGGGCATCGGCGGCTGCACGTAGTTCTCGTTGTAGAGCGTCAGGTAGTAGAAGCAGTCCTCCGGCTCGGGCCCGTACATGCGCCGGATGCCGTCGCGGATCAGCACCCCGACCTCGTACGCGAACGCGGGGTCGTACGCGCGGCAGTTCGGGTACGCGAGCGCGTACATCTGCGACTGACCGTCGCAGTGCTGCAATCCCTCCCCCGACAGCGTCGTGCGGCCCGCGGTCGCACCGAGCATGAAGCCCCGGCCGCGCTGGTCGCCGAGCGCCCAGATCATGTCGCCGACGCGCTGGAAGCCGAACATCGAATAGCAGATGAAGAAGGCGATCATCGGCTGACCCCACGACGCGTACGCGGTGGACGCAGCCGTCAGCGACGCCATCGCACCGGCCTCGGTGATGCCCTCCTCGAGCAGCTGCCCGTCGGACGCTTCGCGGTACGAGAGCATCAACCCCGCGTCGACGGGCTCGTACTGCTGCCCGTACGGCGCGTAGATCTTGAACTCGGCGAACAGCGCGTCGAGACCGAACGTGCGCGCCTCGTCGGGGATGATCGGCACGATGCGCGGCCCGATCTCGGGCTCCTTCAAGAGCACGCGCAGCAACCGCGCGAACGCCATCGTCGTCGAGGCCGGGACCTTCGCCCCCGTGCCTGCGGTGAGCTGGTCGATGATCCCGTCGCGCGGGAAGACGACCGTCTTCGAACGCTCGACCCGGTCGGGCAGGAAGCCGTCGAGCGCGCGCCGGCGCTCCAGCATGTACTCATACTCGGGCGACTTGTACCCAGGATGGAAGTACGGCGCCATGCCCGACTCGAGCTCGGAGTCGGGGATCTCCATGTAGAGGCGATCGCGCAGCGCCTTCAGCTGTACGGGCGACATCTTCTTGATCTGATGCGTTGCGTTGCGCGCCTCGAAGTCGGCGCCGAGCGTCCAGCCCTTCACCGTCTTGGCCAGGATGACGGTCGGGGTGCCCTCGTGCTCGACCGCGGTCTTGTACGCGGCGAAGATCTTGCGGTAGTCGTGGCCGCCGCGCGGGAGGCGCTGCAGCTCGTCGTCCGACAGGTGCTCGACCATCTTGCGCAGGCGTGGGTCGCCGCCGAAGAAGTGCTCACGGATGTACGCGCCGGACTCGACCGCGTACTTCTGGAACTCGCCGTCGACGGTCGCGTTCATGCGGTTGACGAGCACACCGTCGACGTCGACGCGCGAGGAGCTCGTCCCACTGCCGGCCCCAGACGACCTTCAACACGTTCCAGCCCATGCCCCGGAACGTCGACTCGAACTCCTGGATCACCTTGCCGTCGCCGCGCACCGGACCGTCGAGGCGCTGCAGGTTGCAGTTGACGACGAAGATGAGGTTGTCGAGCCGCTCGCGCGCCGCGAGATCGAGCGCGCGCGGTGGCTTCGGGCTCGTCGAGCTCGCCGTCACCGACGAAGCACCACACCCGCGCGCTCGACGTGTCGACGATCTCGCGGTTGTAGAGGTAGCGATTGAAACGAGCCTGGTACACCGCGTTGAGCGGGCCGAGCCCCATCGACACGGTCGGGTACTCCCAGAACGTCGGGAGCCGGCGCGGGTGCGGGTACGACGGCAGCCCGCGACCGGACGTCTCCCGACGGAAGTGGTCGAGCTGGTCTTCGGTGAGCCGGCCCTCGAGGAAGCCGCGCGCGTAGATACCGGGCGCGGCGTGGCCCTGAAAGTAGACCTGGTCGCCGAACCCGCCGTCGCCCTTGCCCCGGAAGAAGTGGTTGAACCCGACCTCGTAGAGCGACGCGGCCGACGCGTAGGTGGAGAGGTGGCCGCCGAGACCGTCGAACCGGTGGTTGGCGCGGTCGACCATCGCGACCGCGTTCCAGCGCACGAAGGCCCGGATGCGGCGCTCGACGTCCTCGTTCCCCGGGAACCAGGGTTCCTGCTCGGGCGGGATCGAGTTGATGTAGTCGGTCGTGACCATCACGGGCACGAACGAACCCTTCTCACGCGCCCGTTCCATCAGCCGCGCGAGCAGGTAGTGGGCGCGGGCCTTGCCCTTGACGTCGATGACCGAGTCGAGTGACTCGAGCCACTCGTTCGTCTCCTGCGGATCGACGTCGGGGAGCTGATGGATGGAACCGTCGCTGAACATGTGTCTCCGTCCTACGACGGATCATCGGCCGAACAGGGCGGGGTCGAGAGCCGTCGGCGAGGACCCGCTCGCGTTCTCCAGCGTACGGCCGCCATGAGCCCCTCCGGTACCAGCGCATCCGGAGGGGCCGAGGCGTATCGGGTGGGCGCGGAGGGATTCGAACCCCCGACCCCCTGCGCGTCATGCAGGTGCTCTGCCAGACTGAGCCACGCGCCCGAGTGAGCCCGCCACGATAGCGCGGCGGTTACGGTAAGCGACCGTGGGACTTCTCGATGGGCACCGGGCGGTGGTGACCGGCGGTGGATCGGGCATCGGCGCCGAGACGTGCCGGCGGATGACGGCCGAGGGTGCGCAGGTCGCGGTCTTCGACGTGAACGGCGACAACGCCGAGGCCGTCGCCGAGGAGATCGACGGTCTCGCCTACACGGTCGACGTCACCGACTACGACGCAGTCGAGGCGGCGATGAACGACGCGGCCACCACGCTGGGCGGTCTGTCGCTCCTCTACAACAACGCCGGCGGCAGCTCGTTGTCGCCGATCCACGACTTCGAGGTCGCGGAGTGGCGCCGGATCGTCGATGTGAACCTCACGGGCGTCTTCCACGGCTTCAAGGCGGGCGCGCCGCTGATCCTGAAGGGCGGGGGCGGCGCGATCGTCTCGACCGCGTCGATCTCCGGGACCCGTCCGTCCGCTGGTGAGGCTCCGTACTCGGCCGCCAAGGCGGCCGTCGTCGCGCTCACGGCCAACGCGGCGCTCGAGTACGCCCCGTCGATCCGTGTCAACTCGGTCTCGCCGGGGATGATCCGCACGCCGTTGACCGAACTGCTCCTCGACGACCGGGGCATCGGCCTCGAGAACGTCCAGCGGGCCAAGACCCCGCTCGACCGGGTCGGGGCGCCGGGCGACATCGCCGACGTCGTCGTGTTCCTGTGCTCCGACCTCGCCCGCTTCGTGACCGGCCAGAACCTCGTGGTCGACGGCGGCATGACGCTGCACGGTGCCGGGGTCGACGGGGTCCTCGACGTGGTCCGCGATCTCCTGTCCGGCCACTGACTCCAGCTTCACGACCCCATGACAATTGGGGGCGATGGTGAGTGCATGAGATTCACCAAGAACGCACTCACCATGTCCCGCTTTGCCAAGGTCGCAGCATCCGCAAGTGTCGCCGCCGTCCTGGGCCTCACCGGCGTCTCGGTCGCCGGCGCCGCCGCGACGGGCACCTCCACCCCCACGGCCCCGACGGCGGCGTCCGCGCCGGCCGCCAAGGCGCACCCGAAGGCGGCCCAGGCGCTGCGCCGCTACATCCGTCGCCACGCAGGCGTGCTGACGGCCAAGACGATCGGGATCAAGCCCGCCGATCTCCGCAAGGAGCTCCTCGCCGGCAAGACGATCGCCGCGGTCGCCACCGAGCACGGCGTGACACCGCAAAAGGTGATCGACACGCTCACGACCGCTGCCAACGCGAAGATCGCCGCGGCTGCGAATGCGAACAAGATCACCGCCGAGCGGGCGGCCAAGTTGAAGACCCGGGCCGACGCTGCGATCCCGAAGATCGTCAACGACTGGCACCCCAAGGCGAAGAGCTAATCGCCGCGACGTACGCGTCGAGGTCACGAGCCGGCCGCGGGATTCCCACGGCCGGCTCTTCGCGTCCGGTCCCGGGAACGAGTCAGCGGAGCGCGGCGAGCGTCTCCTCGGCGCGCCTGCGGAAGGCGTCGGCCGAGCCCTCGACCGCTTCGATGCGGTGCTCGACGAACCCTTCGGCGGCCAGGTCCGCGGCCCCGTCGGCCCGGGCCCGCAGCACATGGCTCCACGCCATCTCGGTCCGCGCCCGCAGCATCGGCGCGCGCAGTCGCTCACACACGTCGATGGACTGTGCGAAGTACGCGTCCGCGCTGTTCTCGCCCGCCGCCGCGGCCGCGACGGCGATGCCGTACGCGATCGGTGCGATCACCCATGTTCCGTTGAACGCCACTCGGTCTGCGAACGGTTCCAGCAGACCGCGCACCGTACGACCGACGCGCGCGTCGCCGAGTGTGCACGCGACCTCGGCCGCCGCGATCAGTGACCCCGACCAGTGCAGCGTGCGCGGGAGATCGTCGAAGGCGTTCGCCGACGCCCGGGCGAGCACGTCCACCGCTTCGGGTCTCGTCTCGGACTCGCACGCCAGCGCCTTCGCCAGCAGCACCGACGCGGCGACGTCGTCGGCGCGGGTCGTGGCCCGGAGCAGCGGGAGCAGGTCGGAGAAGCGCCCTTGCTGCCATCGGATGCTGCCGAGCTGCATCCCCGGCCCGACGATCGCGAACTCGACGCCACTGCGCTTACCGAGCTTCATCGCCGCGAATGCGAGCCGCTCGGCTTCGTCGAGATCGCCGGCCAGACCCGTACGCCACACCCGGACACACTCGGCGTTGTAGGAGAGCACCGGGACTCCTGACGAGCGGGCGATCGCGAACGCAGAGTCGAGGTACGCGTCGGTCTCGTCGAGGTCGGCCGTCTCGATCGCCGCCGCGGCGGCCATGGTCAACACGGAGAAGCGCTGGATCGGGTCCGGCGCGAGCCCGGTCGCCGCGACGATCTCGTGCATGTACACGCGGCGTACGTCGAGGTTGTGCGGTGCGCCCGTCGCCTGGAAGTGCCGCATGCACACCTCCGCCCGGGCGTCCGCGTGCACGGGATCACTCACCTCGAGCAGTGCCACGTCGGCGAGCGTCGCGGCCCGCTCCCAATCGGACGACGTGAGCTCGGTGGCGAGCCGGGCCCGCAACTGGGCGCGCACCGAACCGGCGGGCGCCCGGCCGACGGCCTCACTGAGCAGATCCACCCGTTCCGATTGGGTGAGCGCCGGCATCGAAGACCAGATGGGCGCCCAGAGCGTCGCCGCCTCGACAAGGAGTTCGGCGTCGTCGAGCGCGCGCACGATCTCGAGCGCGGACCGCAGCGTGTCGGCGCCCGTCGCCTCACCTGCACGACACTGGGCCTCGGCGAGGCGGACGAGCAGATGCGCCCGCACCCGGGGATCGGTGACGCGGTCGACCGCGAGCGCGAACCAGCCCGCGGCGGCGTGGGCATCGAGACCGCGGAGGGCTTCTTCGCCGGCCCGATCGGACCACATCACGGTCTGGGCATCGCCCTCGGAACCCCTTACCTGGGCCCAGTGCGCGGCGACGCGCGCCGCCGACTCGGCGCGGCGCTCGAGCACGTGCGCGATGTCACGGTGCACTGCGAACCGAGCGTCGGTGTCGACCGATTCGGCGATTGCGCGGCGGGCGACGTCGTGCGCGAAGTCGAACGAGCCGAGCCCGGTCACGTGCAGCAGCCCGCTCTCGATCGCCCGGTCGACCAACGCTTCGGTCGACTGCTCTGTCCCGCGCGCAAGCTCGGTCAGGAGCGCGACGTCGAACTCGCCGTCGAGCGCGGCCGCGATCCCGAGCAGGCGGGCACCGGGTTCACCGATCTCGGCGACGCGACGCAGCACGAACTGGCGGATGCGGGCAGTCACGTCGTCGTCCGAGGCTATGACCCCGCTGCAATCCGACTCTCGCAACATCTCGCCGAGGAGGTACGGATGCCCGGACGTCGCGCGCGTGAGTTCCTCCGCGATCGTCGACGCGTCGGGTCGGGCCAGCTCGGTCAGGAGCCGGTGGACCGAGTCGGACGCGAGACCGCGCAGCTCGATGCGCTCGAAGAGGCCGCTCTCGTCGAGGCGGCGCGCCAGTTGCTCGAGCCGGGTTGCCCGGTCGGGCGCGGAGCGCGCCGTCGCGATCACGAGCCCCCGCGAAGGTTCCTCGTCGACCATGAGCGCGCCGAGCAGTACCAGCAGCGCGGGGCCGGCGCGATGCACGTCGTCGACGAGGAGGAGCACCGGCGCCCGTTGCGACAGGGCCGCGATCCACGAGACGACTGCGGCCCGCATGCGCTGGGCGCGCGTCACGTCGTCGGCGTCGAGCGCGGGAGGGAGATCGGGCAACCGCCGGCGGAGGGTCGGCACCATCTCCGCGAGATCACCCGGCCAGCGCCCCAGGCTCAGGCGCAGTTCGGAGTCGCCGAGATGCGAACAGGCGTCGGCGAGCGCGGCGGCGATCACCTGCAGACCGGGACGCAGCACATCGGCGCCGTCGACGGGGAGCACGATCGCCTCGTCGTAGGCGCGGCGCGCGACCTCGAGCGCGAGCCGGGTCTTACCGATACCGGCTTCGCCTTCCACGAGGATCATGCGGCGGGCACCGGCGGCGACGTCGCGAAGGCGATCGAAGATCATCGACTCTTCCCGGGCGCGGCCGACGAAAGGAAGCGAGCACGGCGTCCACGGCGGCAACGCGCCGACGATTCCCGCGCGTTGCGCGACGAGGGTCGGGTCCTGTTCCCGCATGCGCACATAGAGGTCGAGCACGTAGGTGCTCGGTTCGACACCGACCTCGTCGGCAAGACATCGCCGCAGATCATCGAAGACGGCGAAGGCTTCGACCCTACGGCCGGCGCGATACAGGGCGAGCATCTGGTGCGCGCGCAACCGCTCGCGCCAGGGCTCGGCACTGACCCAGGCTCCGATGTCGGCGAGGATCTCCACGTGTCGCCCGCAACGGAAGTACGCGCGGTTGCGCAGCTCGTAGACCGCGAGCCGGAGCTCGCGGAGCTCGGCGTACGCGGCGTCGTAGAAGGGCATGCCGCCGAGGTCGGAGCGCGTGGCGCCGGTCCAACAGCCGAGCGCGGTGTCGGCCGCGGACGACGCGGCCGCGAAATCGTGCTGTTCGAAGAGCTCCTGCGCGCGGAGGAACGTGCGCCGGGCCCGCAGGTGATCGACCTCGTCGTCGGCGACCTCGAGCCGGTACCCCGCCGGTCCGGACACGAGCCGACCGGCGGCGGGACCGAGCGCGCTCCGCAGCCGCGACACGACGATCTGCAGCGCGGCATCGGGGTGCTGCGGGATCGCGTCGCCCCAGATTGCTTCGATCAACAGGTCGGGATTGAGTGAACGATTCGCATCCAAGAGCAGGCGGGCAAGCAACGAACGCTGCCGGGCCGCACTGATTACAACCGGCGAGCCGTCGACGATGACGTCGAGCGCGCCCAGGATCCGAAATCGAACGTCACAATCCACCGGAGCCGCCTCACCGCAGGCGATCGTGTGGGAAGCCCCCGCACCGACCGCCGATTATAGAATCCATTATCTCTTCGCGGCGAGGTCGAGTTGCACACTGACCAAGTTTGTGACGCCGGAGCAGTCAGACTGCGTCGATTCGTGCGGTTTCCCGACGAACTCGCGAGGGAGAAACGAGCGTGAGCAAGGCTCCCGAGATCGCGATCACCCGTCGGCGTTCGGCGTCGTCACAGGAGAACGACGAGCGCCTGCTCGACGCGGCACTCGACGAGATCGCGTGCGTCGGGATCGATCGGCTCGGGATGAGCAGCGTCGCCCGCCGCGCCGGGCTGACGACCGGCGCGTTGTACGGCCGGTACGAGAATGTCGACGAGTTGGCCGCCGAGGTGTGGACCACGCGCGATCCGCGACGCGCAGTTCGCGTTCCTCGATCGCGCAGTTCGTTGCCTCGTCGACCGCGATCCCTCGAGTTCCGTCGCCGAGGTCGCGTGCGAGCTCTCCGCTCCGAGCCGCGCGACCGTCGCCGCACTCGAGTTGCTCGCCACCGCGCATCGCATCGACGAGCTTGACGAGATCGTCGGACCCGACATCGTGCGCTGGCTCCGACTCTGGGGCGCCGGCCCGCGGGCTCGCGATCGACGCCGCAGAGCGCAGGTGCTGTTCACGATGGGATCGCTCTGGGGAGCGTTGATCCACTCGATCCCCCGGGCTCATCCGGTCGACTGGGCCATGGTCCTGACCGTCGTCGCGCGAATCGTACGCGCAGCCCTACGATGAACCCGCAAGCCGATTCGCGCCCGAGCGGACCGACGCGGTGCGCGCCGACACAGGCGACCGATCGGAGAGCGCGCTCATCGACTCCGTATCGGCGATCGCCGCGCGCGTCGGCTTCGAGCGCGCGACGACATCGCGCATCGCCCGCCGAGCCGGCTTCACCTCGGGTGCGATCTACGCGCGATACCAAGCAAAGGACGAGCTGCTGGCCCACGCGGTCGACGTCTTGCTGGCCAAACGCCTCACCGACGACCTCGCCGCGAACCGCGAGACGTTCTTTCGGGCACCGAATCTCGGGGCCGCGACCGCACGCATCGTCGGCGGGTACCTCATGCCCGCGCGCCGGGAATGGCGCCTGTTTCGGATCGAAGCTCAGCTCGCGTCGCGCCACCGCCCGCACCTCGCGACGGTGATCGACGGGATCCAGGAGAGTGCGATCACGGACTACCTCGAGGCCCTGGGCGCGAATACCGAAGACGAGAAACTCGCGCTCGCGGGACTCGCGCGGTTCGCCCAGGTCGTCCCGCTCGGTCTCGCGTTCGTCGATCTCGTCGCGCCCGGCGCGCCCGGCGCCGACTGGCGGGCAGTCTTCGTGCCGCTCCTCTCGCCGACGCACTAGGTCGACCCGAAATGTTCGTGCGGCGTCGGTGGCGAAGCCGACCTTCAGACGGACCGCGCCCTTGCGGGCGAGCCGGTCGAGGCCGACCATCAGCAACATGCGGGCGAGGCCGCGCCGCTGGTATTCGTTCTCGACACGCATCGGTTCGAGGAGTCCGACCCGCGTCGTGGGGTCGAACCAGAACAACGCGTAGCCGGCGGCCCTGCCGTCGACATCTTCGACCGCCAGGTCGAGCGTCGGATCGTAGAGCGAGCACTGTCGTAGGCGCGCCTCCACCTGTGCGTCGTTGCGAGCGATCATCGGGTGCGGACGATCCGCGTGTGCCCCTCGATCGACGATCGCGAACCCGTCGACCGGCGCGACGGGCGGGCGCCGGTCTGCTTCCATCCATGCGGTGCCCGACAACTCGTCGGTCATCCGGAATCCACTCTCGATGGCAAGATCCACCCGCGGTGCGTCGTCCTCGTGCACCAGCACCTCGAGCGCGCCCTGATGTCCGGCCGTGGCTTCCAACGTCGCGGCCCAGACGTCGTGCGCGTTGACGAGCGACGGCACGGCGAAGACGTCGGCTTGCCAGGTGTCGTCCCAGGCCGTCAGCCCGGCCGCAGCCACCGGGCCCGCGTCGTCGAACCAGACCGGGAGCGCGATGTCGTCGGTGGCACGCGGGCGACGCCACCACCACTGCACGTCGGCGGCCTCCCACATGCCGCCGAGCGCATCAACCCGGCGCGCGTGCTGCAGGACCGTTGCCGTGGCGTTCAGCCGTTCGAGACCTCGTAGCAACTCGCATCGCACCACCGCGTTCGTCGAGCGTATTGGCCGGGCCTACCTGGTCGCCGAGAGGCGGAGGCATGGAGCCGGCGGCTGCACCTGGTGCACCATCGTTCCGGATGAGCACGAACGAGCGAATGCCGTGGGGTGCGCACTACACACGGCACGGTCGCGATCGGCATTCTTGGCGGGTGTACGCCGAGACTGAACGGGCAGGTCTGTGCGAGTTCCTCGATATGCAGCGTGAGGCACTGATCGACAGGGTGCAAGGCGTCTCCGACGAAGACACCCGGCGAGCGCCGACCGTGAGTTCGCTGTCGCTCCTCAGCTTGGTCAAACACTCGGCAACCTGGGAGCGCCGTTGGTTCCAGATAGTCGTCGCCGGGCGCAGCTTCGGAGGTGAGTGGCCCGAAGTCCATCCGCAGGACGAGAACGGGTTTCTGCTGAGCGACAGCGACACAGTCGAAACCGTTGTCGCGTACTACCGGGAACAGATCGCGGCTGCGCAGGAGATCGTGCAGACGGTCGATCTCGACGCGCCGTGCGCATGGCCGGCGATGGCGGGGAACCTGCGGTGGGTTGCGGTACACATGATCGAGGAGAGCCAGGTGTCGAGCTCGGCGTTTCCGCACGTGAAGGTCTCGACGTCGTGATGCTCGGCGATCCGTTCGAGACTGCCCGCGTTAGCGGGCAAGCGCGGGCATCACTTCGCCGCGCGCTTGCAAAGAGCGACGAGTAGCAGGCTGGGCAAAGCCCGTTCGGCCGCTGCGCTGAGAATGAACGCCGTCTTCGACATATGGGAAACCTCTGCGGCCGCGCGGAAGAGATCGTCCTGTTCTGGCGTCAGACGCAGATCGATCGGCTCGGTGTGCTCAACCTTGGTCACGCCGGCGGCGGCCGTCCCTTCTGTCCGCCGTCCTCTATGCCGGTTGCGTGTGATCGATTCTGGTGATACCAACAATTTTGGGGCGGAGCCGCAGAAACGGAGCCGCACAATGTAGGGGTTCATTGCGGCGCTGGGCAACGACACTCGGAGCGGTCGTCCTTGCCGGAGCCGTCCGCGGTGTTCCCACATCGCGTGCGTTCGCGGCGGCGCCCACGGTGCGACGGACGTTCGCGGCCACCAGCTCGCTGCAGCGCTTCACGGTTCCGGATGGTGTGTGTGCGGTGACGATCGACGCGATCGGCGGCGCCGGAGGTGCGAACGGCGATCCGACGACTCCGGAACCCGGCGGGCACGGCGCGATCGTCCATGCACACGTCAACGTTGCCTCCGGCACACAACTGCAAGTACTGGTCGGCGGCGCGGGCGGCGACGGCGCTCGAGAGTATGGGATCTTCGTCGCCATCGGCGGAGACGGCGGTTACGGCGGCGGGGGTGGCGGGGGCGAGTCCGGGAAATCTGGCGGCGGCGGGGGTGCGTCGGCGGTGTTTGACGACGAGGGTCCGCTGGCGATCGCGGGGGGCGGCGGTGGCGGTGCCTCCGGAGCCGGATTCTCGGATCCCCCGTTCTACGATTCGCCGCCCGGGCCGGGCGCGGGTGGCGACGCAGGTGCGGTCGGTTCGGACGGGCTGCCGGGCGGCGGCGCCCCGGATGGAGGCGGCGGAGGTGGCGGAACCGGGTTGGGCGACGGTGGCGCCGGCGGCGCGACCGCACAGGTGTTCAACGGCTCGCAGTTCTCGGGCAGCGGTGGCGGCGGCGTCCGGCATGGCGGCCCTACTACGACGCTGTCGCCGACGGTGCTGCCCGCGCCCGCGGGCGGCGATGGCGCCGGAGGTTTCGGTGGGGGCGGTGGCGGCAACGCGGCGGGACCCGGTCAGACAGGATCCGGCTCGGCGGGCAACACATGGTACGGGCACCTCTTCGAGGCGACGGGCGGCCAGGGCGGCGACGGAACGGTCGGCGGCGGAAACGGCGGCGTCTTTCCATACGACGGTGTCTGGACTGCCATCGACGCGGACATCCAAGGCGGCGGCGGCGGTGGCGCAGGCTTCGGCGGCGGCGGCGGTGGTGGCGGCGGGTACAGCGCCGGCGGCGGCGGTGGCGCAGGCTTCGGCGGCGGTGGCGGCGGCGGCGGCGGTGGTGGCGGCGGGTACGGCGCCGGTGGCGGCGGTTCGTCGTGGGTGACGTCGGCAGCGTCGGGCGTCTCGTCGTCGGTGTCGCCTTCGTTCGGTGACGCTTCCGTCGTGGTGTCGTATGACCCGGTCGGAGACGCGTGCCCGGTGATCGTGCCCGGAGTCGGCTCGGTGACGGCTTCCGCTTCGGGTTCGGTCGTTTTGCAGGTTCCCGTGACGCTGTCGCGTTCGTCGACACAGAGCGTGGCTGCGCATTGGTCGACGTTGTCCGGTGGAACCTCGAGCGACGCACCTGCGTCGGATTTCGTCGCGGCGTCAGGGACGGTGACGTTCGCGCCGGGTGAGACGTCTGCGTCGGTACCGATCACGGTGACGAGAAACAGTTCCGGCGTTCCGGAGTATGTCGTGGTGTCGTTCACGGCACCGACGAACGCGTCGATGGGCGGATATTGGGGGCTCGGATTCGGGGTCATCGACCCGCCGCCGGCGACTCCGTAGAGAGGTGACGAGCAGGTTCGCGGAACCAAGACGCGCGCCGGCTGCGCCTCTGCCGGTCGCGCTAGGGGCCGCGCGATTGGGTGCAACCCAATCATTGACGACACAGTGAAGGGCTCCGACATCATGTGCGTGTTGCCAGAGGCGCGCGCGGCCATCGCCGAGGCACCCGACGTCACTTGCCAAAGAGGACCCTGGGCCTTCGCGCGGCCTAGAACCGAACTTTCACTCGCTCCGAGCGCGAATCAGCGGCCCCGAAAGGCCGCTGACGTGCAGGTTCTCCGAGAGCGGGACCGGATCGAACCCCGCGACTCCGACCTTCGCGAGGCTTGCGGCGCACTTCCGTGACCGACCGTACGTGCCTCGGACCTGCGGATGTCAGCGGAAGCAGTGGTCGTCGGTTGTCGACCGCGTCACGGATCAGATCGACCCATCGCGAGTCCGAAACGCCGCGAGCAAAGTTGAGTCCCAGGTAGTGGTGTAGCGGCGGTGGGTCCGCCAGACGCGATGACCACCGCGTCAGCCTCTTGCAGTCCTTGCGAAGACGAGCGAGAGGAACGACGCGGTGGTCAACCTGAACAAGATGGACGCGTTGGCGTGGTTGCGCAAGCACCTCGACGACGATGGCAGCGATGTGCTGCGTGAGATGGTGCGGGGCTTCGCCGAGCAGCTGATGGCGGCGGAGGTTGATGTCCTCGCTGGTGCGAGCTGGGGTGAGATCACGCCCGAGCGGGTGAATCACCGCAACGGGTATCGAGCCCGGCCGTTCGATACGCGGGTCGGCACGATCGATCTGGCGATCCCGAAGCTCCGCCACGGCAGCTACTTCCCGGACTGGCTGCTCGACCCACGTCGGCGGGCGGAGAAGGCACTCGTCGCGGTCGTCGCCGAGTGCTACGTCCGCGGGGTCAGCACCCGCCGCGTGGACGGGCTTGTGAAGACGCTCGGGATCGAGTCGTTGTCGAAGTCGCAGGTGTCTCGAATGGCGGTCGAGCTCGACGAGATGGTCGCCGAGTTCCGCAACCGGCCGCTCGACAATGGGCCCTATACGTACGTGTGGATGGACGCGCTGACCCAGAAGGTCCGCGAGGGCGGTCGGATCATCAACGTCGCGGTCGTGACCGCGACGGGCGTCAACGCGGAAGGGCACCGCGAGATCCTCGGTGTCGATGTGATCACGACCGAAGACGGTGCCGGCTGGCTCGCGTTCCTGCGCGGGCTCGTCGCCCGTGGCCTGGCGGGCGTGGCGCTGGTGATCTCCGACGCGCATCCCGGTCTCGTCGACGCGATCGCGTCCACCTTGGTCGGTGCGACGTGGCAGCGATGCCGGACCCACTACATGCGGAACGTGTTAACCCGCGTGCCCAAGAGCGCGCAGGCGATGGTCGCGACACTCGTGCGGACGATCTTCGCGCAGCCCGACGCGAAGTCGGTGTGGGCACAACATGCCCGTGTCGTTGAGCAACTCACCGAACGGTTCGGTGACGCGGCGACGCATCTCGCCGACGCGGCACCCGATGTCCTCGCGTTCACCGCGTTCCCGAAAGAACACTGGCGGCAGATCTGGTCGAACAACCCGCAGGAGCGCCTGAACAAAGAACTCAGGCGGCGCACCGATGTCGTTGGGATCTTCCCCAACCGCGACGCTGTCATCCGCCTCGTCGGCGCAGTTCTCGCCGAACAACACGACGAATGGGCCGTCGCCCGCCGCTACATGAGCGTCGAGCTCCTCGCCAAGGCCCGCCTCCGCGTGATCGACAGCGAACTCGAGGAGGTGGCCGAGACGGCACTCACCCAAGTCAGCTAGAACAACACACGAGGCTGACGCGAACGCCGTCGCCTACACCACCACCCGGGGCATGACCCGGTCGTACTTCCAGGGAACACCTCGGGCGCCGTCCGGTCATTGCGGGTGCCGATGTCACCCTCACCTCCCCCTCGAGTTGCACGCGGAGCATCTCGGCGATCTGCGTCTTATCGTCGATGATGTGGTCGGCGAGAGGTTGGAACGCGTGCTCGAGAGAGCCAACGCCAACCATCAGCTTGTGACGCGCGACGGCGTAGCCCGTCTCACAGCGACGCCCGCCTCTCGCAATCGTTCCAGTGGTGAGGACGACGAACACCTCGTCGACCCGACCGAAATCGCGGCGACGAACACATTCGGCGGCGATCATCCTCGCGCTGGTCGCGCGCGCCGGCGCATGGTTCACTGCTGCCCCGGAACGAACCTCACACCGAGCCGGCACCTCCGGAGATCCTGCGCCCGGTTGCCCCACTCGGCTGAACCACACCAAACTTCGGCCTAGATGACAGACAGAAGAGGTGCTCGCAATCGGTCGGCCGTCGGCTTGTTTCGATTGCGACGCCCTGATCGTCCGATGATCGCGTACGTCAAGGCACATCATCCCGGGCTCCGCGAGGCGCTGTTGGCCGACATGAAACTCGAAGCGACAATGATGGGGGAGGCCCTTCCGTCGTCACGACTGGGGCGGATCGCCGAACTCTTCCGGCTGATCTGGATCACGGATGCGTTCGCTTCACTCGTGCTCTACCGAGTGAAGGCAACATGTCAACGACGTGGCGTTCCGTTGATCCCCTACCTCGCTCACCACGCGGCGATGGCACTGGGGCAGGTTTCGATCGGCGACGCAGTCCTTATCCATCCGGGTATCAGGCTGCCGCACGGGCAGGTCGTGATCGGCGGGATCGTCGAAATTCATTCCGGCGTAGAACTGCGGCCGTTCGTCACGATCGGGCTGAGAGAAGGGGTCTTGCGAGGACCGACCATCCATCGCAATGTGAAAGTCGGAACCGGCGCGAGGATCATCGGCAGGGTGACCATCGGCGAATCGGCGCGCATCGGCGCGAACGCCGTCGTCGTCCACGATGTGCCCGCAGGTGCCGTCGCCGTCGGCGTACCGGCTCGCGTCATTGCTCGTGACTGACGCGGGCCACGCGCCGCGTATTCACGTCGGGCTGACTCGAGCAATCGGCCTGTCCCCGGAGGCACGCGCGGCCGAGAACCGTAGCTTCATTCGCCCCGGACACGCGGCAGTCGCCCCGAAAGGCCGCTGACGTGCAAGATCTCCGAGAGCGGACGACGGGATTCGAACCCGCGACCCCAACCTTGGCAAGGCGAATCGCCTAGGGCCCCGACCAGGCAAGATAGGCCCTGACCTGCGGAAACAGTGCTCGTTACCACTCGTCGATTGTCACGGTTTCGCGACGTCTCACGGCCCCACGACGGCCCCATCACCGTGGTTGGCCGCGTGGGTTCCAGGCGGAGGGGACAGACACTCCAAGTAGATGCGCCCGGTGGAAGGCGGGGCTCGTGGCCGCCGTGTGACCGCGGGGCGGTCAGACAGTGGCGTCAATCCGCCGAGCGAGCGCGAGATACGTCTCAATCGCGCCGGGGAGCACGTCCAGATGCACGATCGTTCCGTTCGGATGCTCGACGAGATCCACGACTACGGCGACGGCCGGCGCGTCAGCGTCACCGGTGACGACGAGGGCTCCCGGCACGATCACGGAGGGGTCGCGGGCTTCGTCGAGGAACGTCCAGACGTAGCCGGTCTGGTCCTCGGCGTTGAGGTCTGCTGCGATGTCGATGATGGTCACGTCGGGCGCCTCCTCGTACGACGCGTTCCAACACCATACCTGGGGTTGCGTTGAGCCTCGCCGAGGACCGCCAGAAGCGGCTCCACGTGTTCGAGATCGCCGAGCAGCACGGTCATGTGAGGTCGCTCGAACGTCGGGAGCACAGCGAAAGCGGTCCGGACGAGCTCGAGGCTGGCCAGATGGACGACTCGGTACGTGGACATCTTCCCGGCGAGGATCCCGTCAAGCGAACATGGGCCGATCTCGTCGACCGCGGCGAAGACCGAGATGCCGAAAACTGGTTCCCCATCGAGAACGAACGCTCGGCGGAACCGTTCGGCGCTCGCGACGAGCTTCGCCCGGGTATCCGGTCCACCTCGCACCACCACCGTCGCGGACGGCATACCTCGTCGCGAACATGGTCTCGAAGATCAGGCAGCTCGGTCACGCCTGCAAGGTACCGATCGGAGTCACCCGAGACGATCGGAGCACCGTCGCGTTCGAGCGCCAACAAGACGATTCGCCCCCACGGAGTTGGCCGCTCAGCGCCTCGCACATTGCCCGTTGCGCCAACGCGGTCGGACGCCGCGCAGGCGACTTCACATCAAGGACAAATCTGACGATCGCGAGCTGGCGCGTTATTGCCGCACGATGCGGATCGGCCCCGGAATCACTCGACGGAGGGCGGTTCTGGTCGCGCGTTCTGATCGGCCCTATGGGTCGGGAGGGCGCGCGAGATCGGCAGTTTCGGGCGCTACCCCGAGTACGTCTGCTTCGGCGGGGAACTGATCTCGTACCGATTGCTGTCCGGGTCGTAGAACCAGAAGAAGCTGTGGTGCTTCGACTCCTGTAGCCGCCCCACGTCGGCGCCCGCGGCCTGAAGCTCGGCGTGTGCTCGCTTGGGGTCTGGATGAGTGAAGACGAGATACGTGTTCCGGTCGTTCTCGTCGCGTGAGCGCTCAACTCCGGGTGGAAGCTGCCACACGGCGAAGTGCATCCCGCCGACGGCGAACGCGGCGAATGGATGGTCGTTGCCATCACTCGCGACGACGAGCGGTTCGACGCCGAGCACGGTGCGGAACCACTCGACCGTCCGGTCGCGACTCGCGACTCGGAGCAGCGGTCCGCCCGTCGTTGCCTCGTCAAGAACGGAACCCACGCGCCACCTCCTACCGGTGCCGACTGCGGCACGCATATTGCCCGGTAGGGGTGCGTTCTGCCAGTCTCCCCGGCACCGGAAAGGCCGCACATAACGTTCGCCCTCGCGCCACCCGACCGCGCCGCACGATATGGGCGCGCGTTCTGCCCGGGTCTATGCCTCAGCGTGGTGCGCGAGATCGGCAGTTATGGCGTTTCCGCGCTCCGTGTGTTCGGGAGCGTTCCGCTCGCCAGCATCGCCTTGGCCTTGTCATTGAACGGCGGTCGACCGTCGAAGGGACACTCGCGAACGAGTTCGCCGTCGGACGGCGTCGACCAGACACCTCGGTTGCGGTTCCCGGGACGGAACGCGGGCAGCTCTTGCCCACACTGAGGGCAGTGATACGCGCCCGCCGACCACTGTTCCTCGTCGGGCTTGGTGGGTGCCCACATCCATCGCCAGACCGTCGAGAGCTTGCCCATCGGCCAGCAGTCTTGCACTCGGCGACGCGGTACAGAGCGGCAGCTATGTGCGCTTCGGGAACTGTTCTAACAGGTGGGCTCGCCAGCGATGTGCGGGACCGCCCTGTCGCCAGATGAACCAGTTCGCTGCTCCGAAGAGCGTTGAAGCAGCGAGCCATACCGGCCAGTAGTCGCCCGCGAAAAGGACGAGAACGAGCAGGAACAGCAACAAGCCGCTGACGATGCCCCATAGGACCGGGTGAGTAGCTACCCAACTCGGCAAGCGTTCCACGCGTTTACATCGGCAGGTCCGGGCGAGCGCATAATGCCCGGTCGGGGCTCGTTCTGCCACCCCGGCGAGCCGCACAGAACGCGCGCTCGCCCGAACCTGGTTTCGGTGCTCGGGTCCGAACGCGTATCGACATGTCGACGCCGGCGTGTCCGACGGTGCAGACGCTCGGTGCAGGCCTTCGGTACAGACGTTCGGTGCAGACATCCGTCAAGTCTTCGGCGAGCCTCGGCGCGGTCGAGCGCGAGGCGCCGACACGTTGCGAGATCATGCGTTTCAGGTGGTGCCGGCGCTTCGAGTGTCGGTGCGTCGCCGGTGCCCGGCCGGTGAAGCGGGCGCCACGCGGGTCGACTCCGCATCGCGACCCATGAGGCGGCGACGACGACAACGAACAGCTCAGCGCGCGTCCGTGCGCGTCCGTCGTCGATCGTGCGCACCGGCGTGACGATGACGCGTCCGCGAGCATCAGAGCTCGGCCCATTCCGCTGCATAGCGGAATGGGCAAGTCTGTGGCGTTCGTCGAGGCCGTATCGGGAGCTCTTGGCGTGAGGCTTCGGCGCGACGGTTGACGGGCTCGGGAAGGTCATCCGAGACTGCCGCGCAGATCGGACTCGCGCTCGTCGTGCGTGCTGGCGATTCGCGTGACCGACGTGCGGCATTTTCAAATGCAAGTTCGTGCAGGAATTTCGCGAGGGTGTTTTCGATCGGGCGAGGCAGGCGATCGGGAGACTGTCGCGCCGGTCAGGGCCACGCGGTCGGCAAGCTCGGTGCGGTAACGATCGTGATCGTCGCCGTGTGCGTCGACGTTGCGCAGTCGGGGGCGCTGGCGTTGATCGCGGCTTGCGGTTTTCGCTGCTGCGCGTCACGCGACGATGAGGCGCCGCTTCGCCGTACGAGCGCCTGTGCCGCCGTGTAGCGGGCGAACAACTCGGTCGGCCACTGGTTGGCCCGAAGCGCTGTGCGGAGCCCGTGCCGCCGGCCTGAGGGCATCGGCGCCAAGCCGGCGTCGGATCAACGTGGGGCGGATCGCCCCGTCGAGGCTCGGTGCGACCAGCGAGCGACGTCGTGCGAACTCGTGTTGCCCGCTACTCGCCGGTGCGGCGTCGCGCACGACGTCACCATCGGCGACGATCACGGCTGCGCAGACGTCGTGCGCATGCGCACGTGAGCTGCGAACGAGAACGATGTCACGTTCTGCCGTGCAGACCTACCGTGCAGACCTACCGTGCAGACCTACCGTGCAGACCTACCGTGCAGACCCACCGTGCAGACCCACCGTGCAGACCCACCGTGCAGACCCACCGTGCAGACCCACCGTGCAGACCCACCGTGCAGACCCACCGTGCAGACGCTCGCGGAGGCTGCACTGCGTCGTCGATGCGCTACTGCCATTGGCGTGGTGGAGTTCGTCGGTTGCGGCGTCGTCACCGACCGGCGCGAGCTGCCCGGTTGATGACGCGTCATTGTCAACATTGCCCATGTGGGTGTCGACCGTGCTGGGCGTATCGGTCACAGGTCGCTCAACGCTGCCGACGTGACAGCTCGCGCCGTGTCCGGCATCGCCGATGCATCGGTGTGCTGATTTCTTTCGGGTCGTTGTCGCGTTCGAGGGGGTCGACCGCGCTATTCCTCAGTATGAGAGAACCGAATATCACCAACGCGAACGAGGTACGTGCGCAGCGGAGACACGAGGTGGACGCCGGGACAGCATCGGGGACTGAACCGGCTGCGCGTGGTTCGGTGGGCCAACCATTGCTGAGCCCAGCGGATCTTGCGGCGTACCTGGCTGTTCCGTTAGCAACCGTCTACCGCTGGCGTGGTCGCGGCGAAGGACCGCGCGGCTACCGCGTCGGGCGCCATGTTCGGTACCGACTCGACGAGGTCGACCGGTGGCTCGAGCGTTCCATCGACGCGTCGAGACGATCCGATCACTCGGCTCCGTGACGGCGGAACTGAGCTCGGCGCGCCGAGCCTTCGGGAGAAGGCGCGTCCGTTCGACTTACCATCGCCGCTTGGCGCAACGAGAGCTCCGCATGATGCACCGAGCACCGCGACGTAGGGCCGGGGACGCTCAAGTCGAATCGTTGGACGTCAGCAGGCCGAACACACCTCGTCGCCGGAACCGCATCGTCTCGATGAAGAACTGAGGGAGGCCAAACGAGATGGCACACGTTGAAAAGCGCACTCGATACGGCAAGGTCACCTACCGAGCCCGGTACGTCGACCCGGACGGCCGCCAGCGGTGCAAGGTGTTCACCCGGAAGGGCGACGCCGAGAAGTACGCCGCGACGATCGAGGTCTCGAAGCTGAAGCACGAGTGGGTCGATCCGGCGCTCGGCAAGACGACCTTCGGCGACTACGCGACCGATTGGTTCACAACCAAGAGCGTCGCCGCGTCGACCTTGGCGAACGTGAAAGGCCGGCTCGACAAGTGGGCGCGTCCGTTCTTCGGTGAGATGGCGCTCGCGCGAGTGCAGCCGACCCATGCCCGGGCATTCAAAGCCGACCTGCTCGCCCAGGGACTCGCACCTTCCACCGTGAAGGCGGTCCTGCTCACCACAGGGCAGGTGTTCGCCCAGGCCGTCGATGACGGGCTCATCGTCCGATCACCGTTCACCAAGATCCAGATGCCCGAGGACCGCCAGCACGAGGAGCAGCACTTCCTCACGGTCGAGCAGGTCCAGATCCTCGCCGACAACATCGACGACCGCTATCGGGCCGCGATCTACCTGGCGGCGTTCGGCGGCCTACGCGCCGGTGAGCTTTGGGCGCTCGAACTCGACCGAGTGAACGTCCTCGCCGGAACAGTCGAGGTCGTCGCATCGGCGAGCGAGGCCGGCGGATGGCACGCAGGACCGACGAAGACCGGGAAGCGGCGCACCATCGTCGTGCCGAGGTTCCTCGCGGTCATGCTCGGCCAGCACGTCGGCCGCTACTCGTCGTCGCAGTACGTGTTCACCGCGGCCGAGGGTGGCCCGGTGCATCACCGCAACTTCCGGCGGCGGCACTTCGTCCCGGCCGTCGCACACGCTGAGCTCGAAGGGGTCCGGTTCCACGATCTGCGCCACACCGCGGCGTCGTTGCTGATCGCCGCCGGTCGTTCGCTGCAGGAGGTGAAGGATCAGCTCGGCCACTCGTCGATACGCGTGACGAGCGATCGGTACGCGCACCTGTACCCCGAGGCGCGCGCCGCGATAGCTGATGCGCTCGACACGCTGTACCGAGAAGCGATGACGGCCCCATCACGGCCCCGCAACGAAATCGCGTCGCTTCCGAACGCGAATCAGGGACGCTCATAGCGTCCCTGACCTGCACACTTGTCGAGAGCGGACGACGGGATTCGAACCCGCGACCCCAACCTTGGCAAGGTTGTGCTCTACCAGCTGAGCCACGTCCGCGTAGGCCCGACAGTATACAAGGCTCCGCGTGCGGCCGAGGCAGACGGCAGCTAGCTTCCGGGCATGAAAATCGGGATCTTCGGAGGCGATACCGCAGGTCGGAGCATCGACGACGTCGTGGCCGACGCCCGAGCCGCAGAGGCCGACGGCTTCGCGTCGTACGCTCTACCCCAGATCTTCGCGCTCGACGCGATGGGCGTGCTCGCGATCGTCGGACGCGAGGTGCCCCGCATCACTGTCGCAGACCGGCGTGGTGCCCACCTACGGGCGTCATCCGCTCACGATGGCGCAGCAGGCGCTCACCGTGCAGGCCGCGAGCGGCGGGCGGTTCGTGCTCGGCATCGGCCTCTCGCACCAGATCGTGATCGAGAACATGTTCGGCCTGTCGTTCGACAAGCCCGTCCGCCACATGCGCGAGTACCTCTCGGTGCTCATGCCGCTGATCCACGACGGCAAGGCGTCGTTCCAGGGCGAGACGATCTCGACCGAGGCGAGCGTCGGCGATCGAGCCGCGCCTCCCCTGCCCGGTGCTCGTCGCCGCGCTCGGCACGCAGATGCTGCAGCTCGCGGGCACGCGTCGACCGACGGCACCGTCACGTGGATGACCGGCCCGGCGACGCTCGCGGACGCACACCGTCCCCACGATCACGGCCGCGGCCGAGAGGGCCGGTCGACCGGCGCCGCAGGTCTCCGCTTCGCTGCCCATCTGCGTCACGACCGACATCGACGCGGCCCGCGAGCGCGCCGGCGCGCGACTTCCAGGTGTACGGCTTCCTTCCGTCGTACCGAGCGATGCTCGACCGCGAAGGCGCCGACGGGCCGGCCGACGTCGCGATCGTCGGCGACGAGGCCGCGGTCGGGAAGCAGGTCGACGCGCTCGCCGACGCGGGCGTCACCGAGTTCGTCGCGTCGATCTTCGGATCGCGAGAGGAGCGCGCGCGAGACGCGCGCACTGCTCAAGTCGATGTTGTGACCGCGGCCGAACGACGGGCACCGCGTTCGCCGCTCGAACTGCTCGAGGCGCTCGGCGTCGAAGAGGTCGAGATCATGCCGGGGCTCGCGCACCTCGAGATCTACACGATGCGCGGGCTGCTCACGATCCTCTGGCACGGCCCGCGCGACGCGGCCGACGTCGTCGTCATGAGCGGCGGCGGGATGGGCGGCCTGCTCGGGCCGGCCGACGGGCTGTACCACGACCTCGGCGTCCACCTCGCCGAGGCGCACGGCATCGCCACGATGCGCGTCGGCTACCGCAAACCCAACGACCTCTCGCGCTGCGTCCACGACGTCGCGGCCGCCGCCGACCTCGCGAGCCGCTCGGGTGCGCGCGGGTTCGTCGTCATGGGCCATTCGTTCGGCGGCGCGGTCGCGGTCCAGGCGGGCACGGTGCTCGGCACCCACTGCCGAGGGGTCGTGACCCTCTCGACCCAGTCGGCCGGTTGCGAGCACGCAGCCGAGCTCGGCGACACTCCCCTGCTGCTGCTTCCACGGCACCGACGACGAGATCCTGCCCGCGGAGACGAGCGCGGTCGTGCAGATGCTCGCCGGCCACGGCGAGGTCGTGCTGCTCCCCGGCGCCGGCCATCTCCTCACGCAGGCCGCGACCGAACTGCGCGAGCGCCTCTCGGCGTGGATCCCGGAACGGTTCGCCGACGCGCGAGCGATGAACGTCGGGCAGCTAGGTCCCGGCGAGCCGGGCGACGACCGGCGCGAACTCGTCGACGTTCTCGTCGCCGACGACGACGTAGGACAGGCCCCACTTCTCGCGCCGCTGGTGCAGCTGCTCCGAGATCTCCTCCACGGTCCCGACGAGCGCCGAGCCCGACTCGAGCGCCTCCTCGGGCGAGACACCGAACGTCGGCGCAAGCGCCTCGGCGAGCGTCATGCGGTCGGGGCGCACGCTCGTGATGAAGAAGCGCATCTGGATCTCGATGTCGTCGATGCGCGCCCCGGCCGCGTCGCGGATCCACTTCACCTTGAGATCGGTCTGCTCCCGCAGCGAGTCCTTGGCCGCGTCCGAGCCCGATCTCGCCGGCGCGGAGGTTCGGGTTGATGCCGACGATGTCGGCCTCGCGTGCCGCGATCGACAGCACGCGCTTGCCGCCGCCGCCGATGAGGATCGGCGGCCTCGGCTGCTGCACCGGCTTGGGCCACGACGCGTAGTCGGTGATGCGGTAGTGCTCGCCGTGGTACGTGAACTGCTCGCCGGTGAAGCACCGCTTCACGACGTGCAGCGCCTCTTCGAACCGGTCGACGCGCACCGCGGGCGGGTCGTAGGGCAGGCCGAGCTGGTCGTAGTCGGTGCGCATCCAGCCCGCGCCGAGGCCGAACTCGAACCGGCCGTCGCACAGGAGGTCGATCGTCGCGGCTTCCTTGGCGAGGATCGCCGGATGCTTGTAGTCGTTGTCGAACACGAGCGAGCCGACCCGCAGCGTCGTCGTGTGCGCGGCCGCCATCGCGATCGCGGGCAGCGGCGCCAGCTCCTGTCCGAAGTGGTCGGGCATGAACAGCGTCGAGTAGCCGAGGTCTTCGAGCTTGCGCGCCTTGTCGCGCCACTCCGCCGCCGAACCGACCTGCGAGACCTGCACACCGAACCGGAACGGGCGCATGGTGCCTACTTTCCGGCGAGCCGCGCCACGATCGGCGCGAACGTGTCGATCGCGGAGTCCTCGATCACGTGGTACGACATCTGCCACCGCTCGCGCCGTTCCTCGAGCGAAGCGACGATGTCGTCTTCGCTGCCGACGAGGCACGGCGGCGCGACGCGGGCTTCTTCGACGGTCACGCCGAACGCGTTCGCGATGCCCTTCGAGCATGCCCCGCGCGTCGTCGGAGACGTACACGAAGCCGACGAGCGCCTGCAGCTCGAGATCGTCGTAGCGATCGCCGGCCGCGTCGCGCACCCACTGGACCTTCTGGTCGGTCGCCGCCGGCGTCATCGACTGCCGCGACCTCGGGTGCGGCGTCGGTACCGGACCGCAGGTTCGCGTTGATCCCGACGATCTGCGCCTCCCGGGCCGGCCGAGCGCGAGGATCTTCGGGCGCGCCGCCGCCGACGAAGAACGGGATCGGCTGCTGCACCGGCTTCGGCATCCCGTCGAGCTCGGTGACCTGGTAGTGCTCGCCGTGGAAGGTGAACGGACCCGGGCGCGAACAGTCCCTTGATGACCGTGATCGCCTCCGCGAGCCGGGCGATCCGCACGCCGGGACGGTCGAGCGGGATGCCGGCCTTCTCGTAGTCGGCGGTCATCCATCCCGCGCCGATGCCGAGCTCGACCCGGCCGTCGGAGAGGAGGTCGAGCGTCGCCATCTCGCGTGCGACGACGACCGGATGCTTGTAGTCGTTGCCGAGCACGAAGCTGCCGACGCGCAACGTGTCGGTGACCGCGGCCGCGTGCGCGAGCGCGACCGTCGGCGCGAGGTCGTGGTCGACGAAGTGGTCGGGGACGAAGAGGGTCGAGTAGCCGAGCGCCTCGGCCTTGCGCGCGAGCTCGGTGAACTCCTTGCGCGAACGGCCCTTGCTGCAGGCGATACCGAAGCGAAATCTGCGATCGTGCATCGTGGCGACCCTACAAGAGGCTTTCCCGAGGGCCCGTCAGCGCCGGCCCGTCGATCCCCAACCGCCGGTGCCGCGCTCGGAGTCGTCGAGCGAATCGACCGCGCTGCCACTCGACCTCCTCGCACCCGCTGGATCACGAGCTGCGCGATGCGGTCGCCGCGTTGCACGTCGAACGGCGTCGGCCGGATCGAGGTTGACGAGCAGGACGCTGATCTCGTCGCGGTAACCGGCGTCGATGAGGCCCGGCGTGTTCAGGCACGTGACGCCGTGGCGCAGCGCGAGCCCAGAGCGGGGCTGGACGAAACCGGCATAGCCGTCGGGGATCGCGATCGCGATGCCGGTCGGCACGAGCGCCGCGCCCGCCGCCGGCCTCGAGGCGCGCCGCGGCACGGGCGGTGAGGTCGTACCCCGCGTCGCCCGCGTGCCGGCGGGCCGGCAGCGCGACATCGGGATCGAGCAGGCGGAAGCGGATGTGGAGAGGGATGGAGGGAGGCTAGCCAGCGCCACCCGCGCCGCTACGACCGGGATCGTCGCCGTCACGTCAGGTCGGCCGAGATCGGCGAGGAGCTCGGCGTGCTGCTCGGGCGTGAGCAGCACGTCCTGGTCGTACTCGGGATGGTCGACCACGACGTGCACCGGGCCACTGGCGAACATCTCGACCTCCTCGGGCGTGAAGCGGAACTTGAGGAAGTGCACGGCGGGCGTGATGTCGTCGCGGGTGAGTCGCGACTCGTCCTCGTCGGAGACCGAGCCGGTGACGCTCGTGCCGTCGGGGAGCACAACCGAGATGTGGCGTTCGATCCCGACGAGGCGCGGGAGCCACTCGCGTAGCGCGACGTCGGAGGTGAGCTCGATCATCAGCGTCGCCGAAAGCTCGTTCGCGTCGGGGATGAGCTGGTTGTAGGTGTCGACCTCGTGCGCGATCTGCTCGTCGCGCAGCATGCGCTCCGCCCGGGCCATCTCCTGCACCTGCCAGCGCATCGTCACGGTGTTCTCGAACACCATCGTCATGATCGGCCCGAGCGCGACCCGGCGCACGCGCTTCAGGTCGATGACGCAGCGCCGCAGCTCGTCGCGTTCGCGCTCGTACGCGCGCATGTCGACGATGTCGTCGACGGTGAGCTTCCTCACGAGTCCTCCTCGATGCCGTAGGCGCGGGCGAGTACCTGCAACGGGTGGACGGGACGCTTCCCGCTGCCTTCCTCGATCGCCACGTTCGAGAGCTGGCAGTCGCCCGCGACGAGCTCGGCGGTCGACTCCCGCACCTTCTCCATGAGGGGCTTGGCGACGCGCCGGGCCAGCTCGACGTTCTCCTTGCGCAGACCCCACGTGCCGTCGATCGCGCTGCAACGCTCGACCATCTGGACCTTCGCGCCGGTCAGCTGCATCAGTTGCGAGCTGCGGGGGCCGATCTGCTGCGCGCGGTAGTGACAGGCGGCCTGCCAGACGATCGACTCGTAGGTGCGGCCCTCGAAGTTCGTGTCGAGCTTCTCGGCCTTGTGCGCGTTCATCAGGAACTCCGACGTGTCGAAGGTCGCGGCCGCGACCTTCCGCGCGGCCTCGGTCCCGAGGAACGCCGGGTACTCGTCTTTCAGCACGTACGCGCACGTCGGCTGGGGCACGACGATCGAACGTCCGGCCTCGACTGCGGGCAACAACGCGTCGACGTTGCGCTGGGCGTGCTCGCGGAACTTGTCGGCGTCGCCCGCGTCGAGCCAGGGCATGCCACAGCAGACCTGGCCCTCGGGGAGCTCGCAGGTGAAGCCGTTGCGCTCGAACACGCCGACGGCCGCTTTGCCGATCGCCGGCACCTGGTACTCGACGAGACACGTCGGGAACAGCGCGACCGGGCCGCGGTCGGCGCCCGAAGCGGTGGCCGTACGGCCCGGCGCACGATCGCGGTGCGGAACCACTTCGAGAAGCGAACCCGGTCGAACGTCGGCAGCAGGCGGTCGCGGGCTATGCCGGTCACCTTCTCCATCGCGATCCGCGCCGGCGCGAACTTCGCGGTCGCGTTGACGATCGGTGCGAACGTCGTCGCGACTTTGCCCTGCTGGTCGGTGCGGGCGAGGAGCCGGGCCGAACGCGACACCTCACCGGCGTCGCTCTGCGAGATCAGCGAACGGAGCATGAGCTGGGGGAAGTCGACACGCCACTCCTGCTGCTGATCGGGCGTGTACGGACAAATGACGTAACAGAGCTTGCACTGGTAGCACTCGTCGACCACACGCTTGTGCTGCGCAGCAGTGAGGTTGTCGACCTCTTCGGTCCCGCCGCGGTCGTCGATCATCTCGAAGAGACTTCGGAAGCTCGGGCAGAGCTTCACGCAGACGCGACAGTCGCTGCAGATGTGGAACGTGCGATCGCGCTCGGCCCGGGTCGCGGCCGCGTCGGACCAGTCGGGCTCGAGGGGGTCGTAGAGATGTAGCGCCATCGTCAGCTCACGATCAGCCGGGCCAACCGGCGTCGGGGGGATCGGGAAACGGGCTCGACGAGTACGGCCCCGGGGACGATTCCCCAGGGCCGCGCTCGCTCAATCGGATAGCCGTGTTGCTCTGAGGACGCGTCGGAGTCGACCCGACGGTTCAGGAAACGCTTTCCAGGCCCTGCTGGAAGCGGCCCGCGTGGCTCTTCTCGGCGCGTGCGAGCGTCTCGAGCCATTCCGCGATCTCCTCGAAGCCCTCGTCGCGAGCGGTACGCGCGAAGCCCGGGTACATCTCGGTGTACTCGTACGTCTCACCCGCGACCGCCGACGCGAGGTTGTCGGTGGTTGCGCCGACCGCGACACCCGTCACCGGGTCGCCGACCTCGGCCAGGAAGTCGAAGTGGCCGAACGCGTGGCCGGTCTCACCTTCGGCGACCGAGCGGAACAGTGCGGCGACGTCCGGGAATCCCTCGACGTCGGCCTTCTGCGCGAAGTACAGGTAGCGGCGGTTGGCCTGGCTCTCCCCCGCGAACGCCTCTTTCAGGTTCTCGTGGGTCTTGCTTCCGTTCAGGTCGGGCATTCGATATGGCTCCTTGTTGGTCAGGTTCGATCGGAACAGTCGTCGCAGTGGCCGCGGAAGATCACCTGGACGTCGTCGACGGTGAAATCGCGGCGATAGCGAATGGGAACGTGCAACCCGCCGAAGTCGACCGGGAGGTCGCGCACCCGGCCGCAGCGCGTGCACAGCAGGTGGTGGTGGTCGTCCTCGACGTTGGGGTCGACGCGGACGCTGCCGGTGCCGAGGTCGAGGACGCGGACTTCGCCGAGCGCGTCGAGGTCGTGCACCGTCTGGTACACGGTCTTCAACGAGATCGTCGGCATGTCGGCCCGGGCCCGGTCGAACAGCGACTCGACCGTCGGGTGCGAGACGTCGCCCTCGAGCAGCCGGAAGATCGCCTGGCGTTGCGGCGTGACGCGCAACCCCTGCTCCCGGAAGATCGCGGTGAGGGTCTCGGTGCTCTTCATGACAGGAGCACACTAACAACAATGGTTGTAGACAAGCAAGCCGGCGCGCGGTCGTGCGATATTGCGGCCGTGCTGCACATCGCGGAGATGCTCGCCAATGCGGCCCGGGTGGCACCCGACACCGTCGCGGTGACACTCGACGACGACTCGCTCACCTTCGCCGAGATCGACGCGGAGGCGAACCGCATCGCCAACGGACTGCGCGAGCTCTGGGTCGGGCGCGGCGACCGCGTGCTCTGGTGGAGCGACACAGCCCTCGAAGCCGTCCCGGTGTTCGCCGCGCTCGCCAAGGTCGGGGCGGTGTTCGCACCGCTGAACGCCGCGGGCCTCGGTCGACGAGATCGCGCCCGTCGCCGAGTACGCGCGCCCGCGGCTGCTGTTGTGCGGCGCCTCGCATCTCGAGCCCGCCGCCGAGCTCGCGGCGCGCGTCGACATCCCGTTCTCGCCGGGGGTGCCGACCGGCGCCGGTACCGACCCCGGTGTCACCGACCTCGACGAGCGCGACCCGCACGTCATCTTCTTCACCAGCGGGAGCACGGGCCGGCCGAAGGGTGTCGTGCTGTCACACCGCACCAACTGGCTGCGGACCTACGTCGGCGCCACCACGACTTCAGGCGGTCCCGGAACGGTCTGCATGTTCCCGCTCTTTCACATGGCCGGCTGGACGATCGCGCTCGGCGCCTGGCAGGGTCGCCGGCCCGTCCACTTCGTCCGCACGCCCGACGCGGAGACGCTCCTCCGCACGACGGCACGGCATCGCGCGTCACGCCTCTATTGCATCCCCGCGGTGTGGTCGCGCATCGTCGAACACGGCGTCGGCGGCTACGACCTCTCCGCGCTCGAGGAGGCCGACACCGGCACGTCCGCGACGCCGCCCGAGCTCCTGGCGGCGATCAAGGACGCGCTACCCCACACCCGCACCCGCGTCTTCTACGGGTCGACCGAAGCCGGCCCCGGCGTGCAACTCGGCGATGCCGACCTGTTCCGCAAGCCGGGAAGCGTCGGTGTCGCGCAGCCCGGCGTCGAGGTCAAGCTCACCTCGTCGGGTGAGGTCGCGATGCGGAGCCCGTTCCTGATGGACGGCTACTTCGACGACGAGGCCGCGACCGCCGAGGCCCTGCAGGACGGCTGGTACCACACGGGCGACCTGGGCGCGTTCGACGACGACGGCTACCTCGCCATCGTCGGCCGGGCCCGCGACGTCATCCGGACCGGCGGCGAGACGGTCGCCCCGCCCGAGGTCGAGCAGGTGCTCGGCACCCATCCCGCGCTCGCCGAGGTCGCGGTCGTCGGCGTGCCCGACGTGCAGTGGGGCGAGGTCGTCACCGCGGTCGTCGTCGTCCGCCCGGGCGCCGCCGCCCCCGACCTCGACGATCTACGGGCCTTCTGCGCAGGGACGGCTCGCCCCGTTCAAGCAGCCCCGCCGCATCGCCGTCGTCGACTCCCTCCCCCGCACCGCCGCGACCGGCCAGGTCCAGCGGACCCTCATCGTCGAACGCCTCCAGTCGGAGCGGTTGACCCCGAAACCTCCACCAACAGTTGGGTGACTTCTTGGCTCCTGGAGCCGTTTTCACACCCAACAGTTGGGTGGCTTTTCGGCTCCTGGCACCCATTCCACACCCAACAGTTGGGTGGCTTTTCGGCTCCTGGAGCCGTTTTCACACCAGACTGTTGGCAGGGTGCTCCGCGGTGGAATAGCGTTCTGGGAGTGCAGAACGTTGTTCCGGTCGAAGAGCGCCTGGCCGACGCGACCCTCGCCGAACGGCGCGGCCAGTATGCGTCCGAGGTCCGGCGGCTGATCGACGGCGCGTTCGCGGTGATGCGTACGACGGGCGACATCGACCCGCAGGTCCGCGACATCGTCAAAGCCGCGGGCCTGTCGAACCAGGCGTTCTACCGCCACTTCCCGTCGAAGGACGCGCTGCTCCTCGCCGTGCTCGCCGACGGCCAGCGCCAGCTCGTCGAGTACCTCCGGTCGCGGGTCTCGTCGACGACCGACCCCGAGCAACAGGTGCGGCGCTGGCTCGAAGGGATGTTCGCGCAGGCCCGCAACCGCGAGGCCGCGGCGGCGACCCGCCCGTTCGCGATCAACGGCGCCCGCTTGGCCGACCGTTACCCCGACGACCTCGCCGCGACCCATACCGAGCTCCTCGGCACGCTCGCGCCCTCGATCGAAGCGCTCGGCGGCACCGAGCACGACGCGTCGTTCGTCTGCGAGCTCGCGCTCGCGCTGATGAACGACGCCATCATCCATCGCCGTAACCCTCAACCCCATGAGGTGCAGCGCCTCGTCGTGTTCTGCCTCGCAGGAGTCCGCCATGGAACGTGAACTGCTCATCACCGGCATCGGGGGTCAGGGCGTACAGCTCTGCGCCCAGGTGCTGGCGCGGGCCGCGACGCTCGAAGGCCGCGAGGTCATGTACCTCGGGCTGTACGGCGGCATGATGCGCGGCGGCAACACCGACAGCACGGTCGTGATCGCCGACGCGCCGATCGTCGCGCCGCCGGTCGTGTCGCGCGCCTGGGCCGCGATCGCGATGCACGACGACTACTGGCCTGACGTCTCGGCGAAGCTCCGACCCGGCGGGCTCGTGCTCGTCAACGACACCACGTTCACGAGCGACGTGCGCGACGACATCGTCGTGCATCGGGTACCCGCGACGACGGTCGCCACCGATCTCGGCAGCCCGTTGTCCGGGTCGATGGTGATGCTCGGCGCGTTCAACATGATCACCGGCATCGTCACCGAGGACGCGCTGCTGTCGGCGATGCGCGCGTCGATCCCGCCGTACCGCACCCAACACATCGAAGCCAACGAGCGCGCACTCCGAGCCGGCGCCAAGCTCCTGCCCGCCGGCGAGTTCCCGGCATGGGAGACGGTCAATGCCTGAGAACGCAACGACCAGCGTCAAGAGCCGGGGCACCGTCACGATCGACGTCGAGCACTGCAAGGGTTGCGATCTCTGCATCCCGGCGTGCCCGCCCGGCGTGCTCGCGATGACGACCACCGAGGTGAACCACATGGGCTACCCGTACCCGCAGCTCTCGCCGGGCTGCACCGGCTGCGGTGCGTGCCTCTACGTGTGCCCCGACTTCGTGTTCGAGGTGTACCGCTTCGAGCAGCCCGTGGTCACCGAGATCGCAGGAGCCGCGCGATGACCGTCACAGCAGCGAACACCACGAACACCACGCCCGGCACCGACCGGGTGCTGATGGAAGGATCCGAGGCCCTGGCGCGCGCCGCCATCGCCGCGGGTTGCCGGTTCTTCGCGGGCTACCCGATGACACCGTTCACCGAGGTGCTCGAGAACTTCGCCCGCCTGCTCCCCGACGAGGGCGGCGTGTGCATCAACGCCGAGTCGGAGCTCGAAGCGGTCGGCATGGCGTGGGGCGCGCTCGCCACCGGCGCGCGGGCCGCGACCGGTTCGACGGGCCAGGGCCTCTCGCTGATGCAGGAGTCGTTCTCCGAGATCACCCTCGCCGAGCTGCCCCTCGTCATCTTCAACATGGCGCGCGGCCAGCAGGACTACTTCCAGGCCACCCGCGGCGGCGGGCACGGCGACTACCGCCACATCGTGCTCGCCCCGCAGGACGTGCGCGAGGGCGTCGAGCACGTGCAGCTCGCGTTCCATCTCGCCGACAAGTGGCGCAACCCGGTGCTGGTGTACGGCGACTACCTCCTCGCGCACACACAGGAAGCGATCTCGGTCGACCCGATCGTGTACCCGGAGCTCCCGAAGAAGGACTGGGCCGTCGACGGCTCGCAGTCCGGCAGTGGCAAGAGCCGGGGCGTCACCCCGCTCGGTGTCGCCAAGACGGGCCAACCGGCGATGGGCCAGGAAGGCAAGGCGCAGTACATCGCCACCAAGATCCCGCTCATGGAACGCGAGGTCCGCGTCGAGCACGACTACTGCGACGACGCGGAGACGATCATCGTCGCGTTCGGCTCACCCGCGAAGTTCGTGAAGTACGCGATCGCGCAGCTGCGCGAGGCCGGCCACAGGATCGGCTATCTCCGCCCGATCACGCTGTGGCCGTTCCCGTACGCGGCGTTGGCCGACGTCGCCGGCGGCGCGAACGTGAAGCGCGTCGGCAGCTTCGAGCTCTCGGCCGGTCAACTCGTGGAAGACGTGCGGATCGGCGTCTCCGGCCGCGCGCCGGTCACCTACATCGGTGGCGTCTCGACCGACGGTTCGGGATTCGGCGTCGGCCGGCTCCTCGACGTCGAGATGATCTCCGAGCGCATCCTCGCCCTGCACGAAGACCGCGAACTCCCGCTCATCCCCGGTTACGAAGTGCACTCGTACCAGATCCAGGAGCACCAGAAATGACGATCATCGACACGTCGACCGCTCCGACGGTCCCGGCTCGCAAGGTCGAGCAATTCAAGCCCGACCTGCTGCTCACGCAGGAGCACCACATGTGTCCCGGATGCGGTGAACCGCTCGCGGTGCGCCAGTTCCTCGAGTGCATCGAGGAGCTCGACGTCGCGAACCGCTCGGTCGCGGTGGCCGGCATCGGCTGCTACACGTCGTTCGCGGGCACGATGGACGTCGACCTCGTGCAGGCGCTGCACGGACGCGCGCCGTCGGTCGCGACCGGCGTGAAGCGCATGCTGCCCGACTCGCTCGTGTTCACGCTGCAGGGCGACGGCGACATGGTCAACGAGGGTCTGCAAGAGGTGCTGCACACCGCGGCCCGCGGCGAGAAGGTCACGTGCATCCTCTTGAACAACGGCGTGTTCGGCGAGACCGGCGGCCACATGACGGCCACCAGCGTGATCGGCCAGCGCACCAAGAACTCGCTCGAAGGTCGCGACGCCGAGTACCACGGCTACCCGATCCTCATCGGCGACCTGATCGCACAGCTGCAGGGCGCGTCGTACGTCGCACGCGGCTCGGTGCACAACGCGGGCTCGGTCGCCCGCACCCGCAAGATGTTCAAGCGTGCTTTCGAGTCGCAGCTGCGGGGTGAGGGCTTCACCTTCGTCGAGGTCCTCACCATGTGCCCGACGGGTTGGTTCGTCCCCACCGCGGACGGCCCGAACTACATGCAGGAGACGCTCGGCGAGGTGCACATCATGGGCGAGCTGAAGGTCGACGGGCACGTGCGCACGACCGAGGAGCTGCACGCCGAGAACATCGCCAAGCAGCGCGAGCTCGACGAGCAGCTCGCGCGCGGCGGCATCGAGAAGTGAAACTTCGACCCATGAACATCGAGAAGTGAAACTTCGACCCATGAATATCGAGAAATAGGGATCGAGATGGACTTTCGTTACCCCGCCGAGGCCGAGGCGTTCCGCAAGGAGTTCCGCGCCTGGCTCGACGCCAACCTTCCGCCCGAGCTCGCCGGCGACGGCCTCGGCGGCATGTCGCTCGAGTTCGGCGGCGAACGCCTCGAACGGCTGCGCGCGTGGAACCGCACACTCGCCGACGCGCGGTTCGCCGCGATCGCCTGGCCCGAGGAGTGGGGCGGGCGGGGCGCAGGTGTGATGGAGCAGGTCGTCTACGCGGAGGAGATGCACCGCGCGCACGCGCCGGGAACGCTCAACCCGCTCGGTCTCTCGAACATCGCGCCCACGATCATCGAGCACGGCACCGACGCGCAAAAGGCGGAACTCCTCCCCCGCATGCTGCGCGGCGACGACATCTGGTGCCAGGGGTTCTCCGAGCCCAACGCGGGTTCCGACCTCGCGTCGCTGCGGTGCTCGGCCGTGCTCGACGGCGACAGCTGGATCGTCAACGGGCAGAAGACGTGGAACACGCTCGGCAACCTCGCGAACTGGTGCGAGCTGCTCGTACGCACCGACACGAGCGCGCCGAAGCACAAGGGCATCACGTGCCTCCTCGTCGACATGACGCTGCCCGGCGTCGAGGTCCGGCCGCTCGAGACGATCACCGGCGAGAAGGAGTTCAACGAGATCTTCTTCTCCGACGTGCGCGTGCCGGTCGACGCGACCCTCGGCCCGGTCAACGAGGGCTGGCGGGTCGCGATGACCACGCTCGCGTACGAGCGCGGGACGGTCGCCAAGCTTCACCTCGGCACCCGCTCCAAGATCCGGCGCCTCATCGACGAAGCCGGCCGCACGCCGATGGGCGACGGCACCCACGCGAGCGACGACCCGGTCCTCCGCCAGCACGTCGCCCGCGTCTACATGGAAGGCGAGCTCCTGAAGCTCATCTCGGAACGAGCGCTGTCGGCGGAGCTCCACGGGCGCGCGATGGGTCCGGAAGGCAGCATCGCGAAGCTGCTGTGGAGCGAGGCCGAGCAGCACATCACCGAGGTCGCGAGCGAGGTGCTGGGCCCCGACGGGCTCGCCGGTCCCTGGGCCCGCGACCGCGTGTACAGCCGCGCCCTCACGATCGCAGGTGGGACGACCCAGGTGAACAAGAACATCGTCGCCCAGCGCATCCTCGGCCTCCCGCGCGGTTAGCTGCGCGTCCCTCGGTACATCGCCGAAGCGGCACCGGGACCTTGTGCCCGCTCGGCCTGGGCCGATCGTTGCCGACACTCGGTTCGTAGGGTCCTCGTTCCGCCTCGCCGCATGGCCCAACATTGAGGAGACGGAGTCGCTCCGACCAAAGGACCTGAGCCATGAAGCAGACGTCGCAGATCGAGCTCGGCACGCGAGTGAGCCGCGCGGCCGTGATGGAGAACTCCGGACCGGCTCGCAGGCGCATCTGGTGGATCGTCAGCTCCGACATCCTCGCCGAATGCAGTCACGCCGCCTGACGGCTCGCGCCCGCGCCGCCACGGTCACCGCGCCGAACGCGCTCCGGTCACGGTGCTGACCGATCGCCTGGAGCTCCGCCTCCCGCACGAGACCGATCGAGACCGTTTCGTCGAGCTCTTCTGCGACGACGAGTTCATGGTGTTCTCCGACGGCACGTGCACCCCGGCATCGGCTCACGCCCGCTTCGACGAGATGCTGCGCACCGCGACGGAGGTGCCGTTCGCCAAGCAACCGGTGATCGAGCGGGCGACGGGCGTGATCGTCGGCTACTCCGGTGTGGCCTGGTTCGACTTCGAGGGGCGGCGCCGGCTCGAGTTCGGCTACCGCCTCGTCGCTGCGGCCCGCGGTCGGGGTTACGCGACCGAAGCCGGTCGTGCGCTCCTCGCGCTCGCCGCCGAGACGTTCCGGGGCGAACTGCTGGCGATGATCGATCCGGCGAACCGGGCGTCGAGCAACGTCGTGGGCAAGCTCGGATTCGCGAGCTGGAGGTCGGCGACGGTCGACGACTATGTCGTCGACCTCTATCATCGATCGTTCCCGTAACGGTCGTCGGGCGGATCAGCCCGCGATCGCTGCCGATCCGTTGCGCGTCGGCAGCGTCTCCCCCGGGGCGAGCGGGAAGTGACACGCCACGAACTGCCCGGCACTCAGCTCCTGCACCTGGGGTTCCTCGTCGGCGCACTTCGCCTGCGCCTTCGGGCACCGCGTGCGGAAGCGGCATCCGGACGGCGGCGCGACCGGCGACGGGATCTCGCCGATCACCTTCGCGCGCGCCTCCGGTCGGATACTCGGGTCGGGCACGGGAATCGCGTCGAGCAACACACGCGTGTACGGGTGCGCCGGCTGCTGGTAGATCAGGTCGGGCGACCCGACCTCGCAGATCTTGCCGAGATACATGACGACCACGCGGTCGCTGACGTTCTTCACCACTGCGAGGTCGTGCGCGATGAAGATGAGCGTGAGCCCGTACCGCGTCTTCATCTCTTCGAGCAGGTTGAGGATCTGGGCCTGCACCGACACGTCGAGCGCGGAGACCGGCTCGTCGCAGATGATGAGCTTCGGCTCCGTGATGACCGCCCGCGCGATCGAGATGCGCTGACACTGACCGCCGGAGAACTGGTGCGGCCGGCGGCCGCGCTGCAGCACGGGGTCGAGGCCGACGGCGAGCATCATCTCGTCGATCTTCTTCTGCTGTTCGGCGCCCGTGCCGACCTTCCAGATGCGCAGGCCCTCGGCGATGATGTCCTCGACCTTGCGCCGCGGGTTCAACGACGAGATCGGGTCCTGGAAGATCATCTTCATCGCGGTGCGCGTGCGCCGGAGGTCTTCGCCCGAGAGCTGAGCCATGTCCTTGCCCTCGAACACCACCTGCCCCGACTTCGGTGCCGGCAATTGCATGATCGCCTTGCCGGTCGTCGATTTGCCGCAGCCCGACTCGCCGACGAGCCCGAGGGTCTCGCCTTGCTTCACGTCGAGGCTGATGTTCGACACCGCGTGCACCTTCAGCCCGCTGCGGCCCGCCGGGAATTCGACGACGAGGTCCTCGACCCGGAGCAGCACGTCGCTCTGCGGGCGGAGGTGCGCGGTACCCGATCCGGCCATTACGCGGTCACTCCGGTGAGGACGGCCTCGCCCTCCTTGCGCACCGGCAGCCCGGTCGCGGTCTCGCCCGCGGCGAGGTTGCGGGTGAGCGCGTCGGCGCCGGCCTGGCTGCCGACCGGGAAGAAGCACCGGAACGCGTGACCGAGGATGTCGGTGTCGACGAGCGGCGGCTCGTCGGTCAGGCACTTTGCCTGCGCATACGGGCAGCGCGGTGCGAACTTGCAACCGACGGGCGGCTTCACGAGGTCGGGCGGGCGACCTGCGATCGCGTCGAGCTTCGAGTGGCTCGGCATGCCGAGCTTGGGGATCGACTTCAGCAACGCCTCCGTGTACGGGTGCCGCGTGTGCTCGAACAGCGACCGGGTCGGCGCCCGTTCGATGATGCGCCCCGCGTACATCACGGCGATGTCGTCGGTACGGCCCGCGACGACGCCGAGGTCGTGCGTGACGAGCACCATGGCCATGAAGCGTTCGCGCTGCTGCTCTTGCAGGAGGTCGAGGATCTGAGCCTGCACCGTGACGTCGAGCGCGGTGGTCGGCTCGTCGGCGAAGAGCAGCTTCGGGCCGCACGCGAGCGAGATCGCGATCATCACCCGCTGGCGCATGCCGCCCGACAGCTGGTGCGGGTACTCCCGCAGCCGGCGGTCGGCCTCCGGGATCCCCACCGACTGCAGCAGCGCGAGTGCGGTCTCCTCCGCATACTCCTTGGTGACGTCGAAATGGAACCGGACCGATTCCATGATCTGGTTGCCGATGCGCATGACGGGGTTCAGCGAGGTCATCGGGTCCTGGAAGACCATCGCCATCTGGGTGCCCCAGTAGTCGCGCATGTCGTTGCCGCCGGCCCGACCGATCTCGTTGCCCTCGAAGCGGATGCTGCCGTAGCGGACGACGTTGCTCGGCAGCAACCCCATGATCGAACGCGAGAGCACCGACTTGCCGCAGCCGGACTCGCCCACGATGCCGATGGTCTTGCCCCGCTCGAGGGTGAACGACACGCCGTCGACGGCGTGCACGAGACCGCGCGGGGTCTTGAACTGGGTCTTGACCTCGTTGACCTCGAGCAGCGGGCCGTCGAGGGGTGCGTCGGCGAACCGCTCGGTGCCGGGCGCGGCCGAACGCTTGCGCCGCCTCATATCGCGCTCTCCCGCACGTCGAACCGGGCCCGCACGACGTCGCCGAGGTAGTTGAGCGCGAGCACGGAGATGAAGATCAGGACCGACGGCACGATCCATACCGTCGGCGCCGAGTTCAGGTTGCTCAACTGCGAATAGATCATGTTGCCCCACGACGGATCGGGCTCTTGGATGCTCACGCCGAAGACGGCCAGCGCACCTTCGAGCACCAGGACGATCGCGACGCCGAGCAGTGCGATCGAGAGCATCGCAGGTACGACGTTCGGCAGTACCTCACGGAACATCGCCCGCCTGCTCGTGGAGCCCTGGGCGCGCGAAGCCATCACGAACTCGCGTTGCGACCACGAGAGGGCACTCGCCCGCGTTATTCGACCCAACAGCGGCACCGACACGATGCCGATCGCGAGGATGACGACGAGGATGCGGTGTCCCCACGCGCCGGACGTGCTCCCGCCGGAAGGACTCACCGGCGCAAGGACCGCGACCAGCGTGAGCGCGAGCACCAGTTGCGGGAACGCCAAGAAGATGTTGAAGAATGCGCTCAGCACAGTGTCGGTGATGCCGCCCTTGAAACCGGCGACGAGACCGAGGAAGCCGCCGATCAACGTCCCGAACGCGACCGAGCCGAGGGAAATGAGCAGCGATGCCCGCGCGCCCCAGATCACGCGGCTCAGGACATCGCGCCCCGAATCGTCGCTGCCGAGGATGTGCCCCGAGGAGAAGATCCCGGCCTTTGGATGCAGGTAGTCGCCCTGCATCGGCGACTTGATCGGCAGGAGTGGGGCCAGGACCGCGACGAGGATGACGAACGCGAGCCAACCGATGCCGATCCACGCGAGCACACCGATCTTGCGCTGCTCGAAAACCTCGTCGGGCACCTCCTCGGCGGCACGCGCCGCCTCCGGCAACAGCGTTGTGTCAGCCGATTCGAGCACCACGGATCCTCGGGTCGAGAACACGATAGAGCGCGTCCACTGCGAAGTTGACAAGCACGTACACGATCGCCACGACTGCGATGTAGTCCTGCAACGCTATGTATTGACGACGGTTGATGGCGTCGCTGATCGCGAAGCCGAGACCGTTGAGGTGGAAGATGACCTCGACGATCAACGCGCCACCGATCAGCTGACCGACGTTGATTCCCGCGACTGTCAGCAGCGTCAGGCTCGACGGCCGCAACGCGTGCCGCCAGAGGATGCGGCCGTCGCTGATGCCCTTGCTCTTCGCCATGAGGATGTAGTCCTCCTGGAGCGTCGCGACCATGTCGCTCCGCAGCAGGCGCGCGTACACGGCGACCTGGCCGATCGTGATCGCGAGCACCGGCATCGCGAGATGCTTGAAATGCGACACGGGACTCGTACCGAGTGACACCCATCCCTCGCTCGGCAGCAGGTGATGTTGGACACTCAGGAACAGCAGCATCAACGTCGCGGCGACGTAGACCGGGATCGACAACAGCAAGAACGCGAAGCCGTTCGACAAGTCGTCGATTCTGGAACCCGCCCGGTACGCGGTGATCACCCCTAACGGCACGGCTATCAATAACGTCAGGAACTGCACGTAGATCATGAGCAGGAGTGACCGCGGCAGGGAGTCCTTGATCCGGCCCCAGATGGACTGGCCGCGCACACCGGTACCGGCGTACTCGCGGCCCATGTCGCCGGTGACGAAGTGGCCGAGCCACTTGCCGTACCGCACGACGATGTTCTCGTTCAGATTGAGCTGGCTGCGGATGTTCGCCCGGTCCTGCTCGGACGAGAACGGGGCAATGGTCGTGACCGGGTCGCCCGGCAGGAGCGCGGTGAGGATCGAGGTGAAGAACGTGACGACGACCAGCACGACGATGAGTTGCATCAGTCGCCGCACGAGCACATTCACGTGCCGCCCTCTCCTTCGCTCCCGCCGGTCAACTGCGCCCTTCGATCAGCACTTGCCGCCGTCGCACCACAGACCGGTGACGGGATGCCCGGTCGGCAGGCCTTCGAACGGCGCGGTGCCGTCGGGGAGCTCCGGCCCGAGCACACCGTGGACGGCGGGCTGGTAGGCGATCGTCCAGAGGGTGTACTGCGACCAGAGGTTCCAGAGCTGCGCCGCGAACTCCTTGTTGATCGCTTCGTACAGCGCCACGCGCGCCGGCCCGGCGGGCATCGAGCGAGCCTTGTCGAGGTTGGTGTTGATGATCGGGTCGTTGAACCCGCCGAAGTTCACGGGGTTGTCGCAGGCGGGGGCGCCGTTCGGGTTCGAGCCGACGGGTCCCGAGTTGCCGCAGTGCCACCACACGTACTGGGTGTCGTCGTCGGCGCCGGGCTGGTTGCGCCACAGCGTGGCGTCGAACTGGCGGCCGATGGCGATGTTGATCAGCGTGCTCTGGTCGGCGACGGAGTTCAACTGCACCTTGATGCCGGCGTTCTGCTGCACCATCTGCTGCGTGAGCACGGCGTCCTGCGTGGTCGACGGATCGGCCGTGTGGTCGAGCGTGAACGTCAGGTCCTTGCCGGTCTCCTGCTTGTACTTGGCCGCGGCTTCCTTGGCCTTCGTGGGATTGAAGGTGGGCAGACCGGCGTCGGCGAGGTTGCCGTCGACACCCGGCGCGAACGGGCCGGATGCCTGCTGCAGGATGCCACCGTTGCGGAGCTTGTTGTACGTGACGCGGTCGACCGCGTAGGCGAAGGCCTGGCGAGCCGAGAGGTGGTTGAACGGCTCCTTGGTGGCGTTCAACATCACGTAGCCGAGCTCGGTGAACTTGTCGGATTCGGTGTCCTTCAGCTTGCCCGCGCTGATGTCCTTACGGATCTTCACGGTCTGCAAGGCGTCGGAGGTGTGGATCATCTGGAAGTCGCCCGCCTCGAGCGACAACGTGCGCTTGGCGCCGTCCTCCTGCGGGACGTACGTGATCTGGTCGAGATACGGCAGCTGCTGCCCGGTGGTCGGGTCCTTGTACCAGTAGTTCGGGTTGCGCTTGGCGACGAACTTGTCGCCCGCCTTCCACGAGACCTTCTCGAACGGACCGGTACCGACCAGCTTGGTGTTGCAGTCGGGCGACTTCATCTGGGCCTCGCCCATGATGCCGAGGCGACTACTGCTCCAGAGGAACCACGGGAACGCGGTCCACGGGACCTTGGTGGTCACCTGCACCGTCAACGGGTTCACGACGTTGATCGCGCTCACATCGGCGAACACGAACGTGAACAGCGGGTTGTCCTTGCGGTAGTGGTCGAGGTTGTCCTTGACCGTCTGCGCGTCGAGGGCGCTCCCGTCGTGGAACTTGATGCCTGAGCGCAGCGTGATCGTCCACACCGTGTTGTTCTTGGTGCCGACCACCGACTTGGCGAGATAGGGATGGATCTTGCCGTCGGCGCCGGGCATGGTCAGCGTGTCGTAGATCGTGCGCGCGACCTGGATCCCGCCGATCGCGAGCTGCGCCTTGTAGAGGCAGAAACCGCCTGAGGTGTCGGCTTCGAGCCCGTAGACGAGCGACCCGCCCCTGACCGGCGTTCCGCCCTCGGAACCGTTGGTGATGCCCGCCGTGGTGGCCGGACCGCTGTTCGTGTTCGGAGTGCGTCCCCTTGGAGCTGCTCCCACACGCGGCCGCGATCACCGAGAGCGCGGCCACGGCCGCTACTGCCGAGACCACGCGCGACCTGCGACTTGCTACCACGGTTCCCCCCGATTCCAACCGGGGCGCGAGCCCCGGCGCATCAGACCGACGTTGCGAAGACTGCCACGTGGAGTCCTGGTTCAACTGTGACCCAGGTCACACACGGGAAGTGTAACGGTGGAACCTACGGATGGCTTCGCACCTTGTCAATCATGCCGGGAGCGCAGCGAAGCGCGGTTCACGGTGGCCGGACCGAGTGGTCCGGCGACCGCTTCCGGGCGCGAGTCGCACGCCGGTGCCGACGAATTCGTCGCTCTCGGCCTTCCCGCAGATGTCGGCGTCGTCGGTCACCGCGTAGGTGCGCGAACCGTCGGGGAGGTCGCACACCAACAGCGCACGGCCCGGGCTCCCGTCGCGCTCGTGGACGACCGAATACGCGGCGACCGTCGCGTCGCCGTCGTGGGACGCGACGACGGGAACGACCTCGGCCGGCGGCAGCACGCCGGCGGTGCGAGCGGGCCCGGGCGGGACGAGTACACGCCGAAGGCGTGCTTGGTCATGTGCATGCCGACCCCGCTGACGAGCCCAAAGGCGCCGTCGTCGGCACGCAGGCGCTCGACCATCGCCGCGATGGAGTGGGTGAGGTAACCGCTCGCGGGACCTCCGTGGTACGCGAGCCCGCCCGTCACCGTCAGGCCGCGTGGATCGGTCGGCGCGATCCCGAGCGCGTCGGCCGCGAAGTGCAGCGAGCTCGGGAAGCACGAATAGAGGTCGAGGTGCGCGACGTCGTCGAGGTGCACGCCGGCACCGCGTAGCGCCTCGGCACTCGCCGCGGCCATGGCGGGCGATCGCGCGAGGTCGGGATGCGCGGCGACCAGTACGGGATCCCGGGCTGCGGCCCAACCGCGCAGGTAGACGCGCCGGTCGGCCGGGATGCCGAGCGCATCGGCCCGGTCGTGGGTCGCGACGAGGAGAGCAGCCGCCATGTCGACGTCCATCACCGCGACCATGTACTTCGTGTACGGGTACCCGACCATCCGGTTGTCGGCCGTCGGCGTGACGATCTCCCCGGCACTGCGCCGGGCCCGGAACCACGCGTGCGGGTTCGAGGCCGCGACGCAGTTCATCGGGTCGAGCATGGCGCCGATGGCGTCGCGGTAGTCGTCGAGGCCCACGGCGAGACGGGCCCGCCGGGCGTTGTCGAACACCGCGAACGTCAACCACGCCTGGAACACCTCGTGCGCGACCTCGATCGGGTCGGGCGGTGACTCCCACGGGAACGGCCGCTTCTCCTCGGGCCGGAACGAATACGGATAGCGCTCGCCCCGCTTCTTGTACGAGCGCTGCGTCGCCAGCGCCTCCGCGCTCGTGATCAGTGCGAGGTCGAGCTCGCCGTCGAGCATGCGCGCCGCCGTCGCGCCGACGAGCTGCTGCGTGGTCGTTCCGCCGATGCCCGAGTAGTGACGGTGCGCGGGCTCGGCGCCGAGGCGTTCGGCCAGCCGCGCGACCGGGTCGTCGTACTGCCACGTCTGGCAGTACACGACCTGGATGCTTTCGAGGCGCGCGAGCACGTCGGGCCGACCCGCGTCGTCGGCTGCGGACCGCGCGACCTCGTCCCACATCGCGAGCGGTTCCGGCGCGCCCGCGTGACCGACCTCGTCGGGGTGCCACGTGCGCGCCGCGACCCCGATGATGCAGGGCGCGTTTCCCTGCACGGTCAGCGAGCCTTCCACACCGGCGGACGCTTCTCGGCGAAAGCCTTCGGGCCTTCCTTGGCGTCGTCGGTGCGGAAGATCTCGCCCGAGATCTTCGACTCCTTCTCGAACGGCGACCGCAACTCCCGTCCGAGGCGTTCGAGGATCCCGGCCGCGGCTTCGGCATCGGCGCCGTCGGCGACGGCGGCGCGCAACTCACGGATCGCGGCCCGGAGCTGCCGGGTCAGGTCCTCGTCGAAGTAGAGGCCCTGCAGCGCACTCTGCTTCGTCGCCTGCACCGCGAGCGGCGCGTTGGCGATGATCCGTTGCGCGTAGGCGCGCGCCGCGTCGAGCAACTCGGCACGCGGGACGATCGCGTTGAGGAGGCCCATCTCGTACGCGCGCTCGGCCGGGATCAGGTCGGCGCACAGCAGGAACTCCATCGCCTGCGGCCATGGGATCTGGCGCGGGAGCCGCACAGTCGTGCCGCCGCCCGCGAAGAGTCCGCGCTTCGGTTCCATCACCGCGAACTTCGCCTCCGGGCACGCGACGCGTAGGTCGCACCCGCCGAGCATCTCCATGCCGCCCGCGGTGCAGAAGCCGTTGACGGCCGCGATCACCGGCTTGTACAGCGGCCAGTTGCGCAGAACGGCGCGGGTGCCGTCGTCGAGGCGGTAGCCGTTGATCTCCGTCAGGCCCTTCTCCGCGATCTCGGCCTGGAACTTCGTGATCTCGGGCACGTATCGCTTCAGGTCGGCGCCGGAGAAGAACGCCTCGCCGACGCCGGTGACGATCGCGACCCATGCCTGGTCGTCGGCCGCGAACCGCTCCCAAGCCTCCCGCAGCAACTTGAAGTGCTCCATATCGCAGGAGTTGCGAGCCTCGGGCCGATCGATCGTGATCACGACGACGTGGTCGGTGTCGGCTTCGTAGTGGATCGGCATCGCTCTCCCGAGGCTCTCCACCGAACGTTCCCCGGCCCGGCTTCCCCCCGCCCCGACTCTCGCGGGTTCGGAGGCGTCACGTTACCCGGGGCGCCGCTAGCCTCCGAGGCCATGCGGGTACTCGTGACCGGGGGTGCGGGGTTCATCGGTTCTCATATCGTCGAAGCGCTCGTCGCGCGGGGCGACGAGGTCGTGGTCCTCGACGATCTCAGTACGGGGTTCGCGACGAACATCGCAGCCGGCGCGACGCTGGTCGAGGGTTCGGTCGCCGACGAGGCCGTGGCCCGGCGCGCGACGGAAGGCTGCGAAGTCGTCTTCCACGAGGCTGCGCACAAGGCGGTCCTCCGGTCGGTCGAGCGGCCACTCACCACCGACACCGCGAACACTCACGGGACGCTCACGATCTTGAAGGCGGCGGCCGACGCCGGTGTCCGACGCGTCGTCCACGCCTCGTCGAGCAGCGTCTACGGCGGCGCGACGACGGTGCCGACACCGGAGACCGAGCCCCTCGTCCCGCGTTCGCCGTACGCGGTGACCAAGCTTGCGGCCGAGCACTACTGCCGGGTCTTCGCCGAGCTCTACGGGCTCGAGACGGTGGCGCTGCGGTATTTCAACGTGTACGGGCCGCGCCAGCGTCCCGATGCCACCTATGCGGCCGTGATCCCCCTCTTCGTCGACGCGCTCCTCCACGACCGCGACGTCGAGGTGCACGGCGACGGCCTCCAGTCGCGCGACTTCACCTACATCGACGACGTCGTGGGCGCGAACCTCGCCGCGGCATCCGCACCCGCGGACATGTGCTCGGGACGGGTCTACAACATCGCGCCCGGAACGTCGGCGTCGCTGCTCGACATCCTGCGCGTGCTCAGCGAGCTGCTCGGCGTCACGCCCAACCCGCACTTCACCGAACCGCGAGCGGGCGACGTGCGCAGGAGTCAGGCCGACGCGTCTGCAGCGGCGCGCGACCTCGGTTACCGTTGCACGATCGGCCTCGACGACGGCCTCCGCCGTACGGTCGACTGGCTGCGCACGCTGGACTGAGCGTTACGAACCGCCGGCTACGGCGCGCCAGTTCTCCGAGAGCTGGTCGGGATCGCTGGCGTCGAGCTCGTGCCGCATCTGCTGGCACAGCGCGATGAGCACAGTCTCCGCCCGTTCTGGCGTGATCGTCGTGGGAAAGTGCCGGACGCAGTCGCCGTCGAGCGCCGGCACGCCGACCGACCGGATCAACGGGTGCGCGGTGCGGCTCGGCGATTCGGCGACCCCGAAGAGTTCCTCGTGGAGCTTCTCGCCACGACGCAGCCCGACGAATTCGATCGGGCACGGAGGCTTCACAGTTTGTGCGAGCTGCTCGGCGACCTCGGCAATGCTCACGGGCTCGCCCATGTCGAGCACGAGCACGCGCCCGCCCTTGCCGATCGCACCGGCCTGCAGCACCAACTGCACCGCCTCTTCCACCGTCATGAAGAAGCGGGTCACGTCCGGATGCGTCACAGTGAGCGGGCCGCCGAGCTCGAGCTGCTTTTGGAATGCGGTGAGGAAAGAGCCGCGGCTTCCGAGCACGTTGCCGAACCGCACCGAGAGGTAGCGACCGATTGCGTCGTCATCGAGGCCCGCAGTGAGGCCCTCGGCCACGCGCTTGGAGTAGCCGAGAATGCTGCAGGGGTCGGCGGCTTTGTCGGTAGAGATGTTGACGAAGCACTCGACCTCGGCTTCCCGAGACGCCTCCAGCACGGAGAGCGTGCCCCAGACGTTGGTCTTGAAGCCCTCGACCGGGTGTGCCTCGAGGAGCGGAAGGTGCTTCAGCGCCGCCGCGTGGAACACGACGTCGGGCCGGCGCTCGAGGAACAGCTGACGAACGCGATCGCGGTCGCGAATATCGAGCAGGGCGACGTCGGGCGTGTCGAGCAACGCCCGCCCGTGGATCGACAGCTGCACCGAGTGCAGCGCCGACTCGTCGCGGTCGACCATGAGGAGCTCGGCGGGCCCGAATCGCGCGATCTGGCGGCACAACTCGGAGCCGATCGATCCGCCCGCGCCGGTCACCAACACACGTTTGTCGCGCAAGAACGATGCCGCCTGGTCGAGATCGATCTCGATCGAGTGACGGCCCATGAGGTCGCGCGCCGTGGGCTCACGGATGTCGATGACGCGGACCCGGTCGTTGAGCAGCTCACGCACCGACGGCAGGACGCGCACCGACAGACCGGCCTTCGTTGCGAGCTCGGAGAGCTCGAGCACGAGCGAGCTGCTCGCGCTGGGCACCGCGACCACCACGCTCGTCGCGTTGTACTCCTCCGCCGCGCGCTCCATGTCGTGCCGGTCACCGACGACCTCGACCCCGTGGCTACGAAGACCGCGCAGCTCAGGGTCGTCGTCGAGCAGCGCGACGGGAACGTACACGCTCGCGGCGTCGCTGAACATCGCCTTGATCGCGGCCCGGCCGCCGCCTCCGGCGCCGAACACGATCACACGCTCACATTCTCGCTTCTGCATCTGCCTGCGAAGCTGGCGGTCATAGTCCATGCGCCAGCCGAACCGAACCCCGACCATGATCAACACGGCCATCGTGCCGCCGGCGAGCACGACCGAGATCGGCAGTGGACGGTCGGCGGAGTACGCGGCATCGATCGCTAGCAGTAGAGCCCCGGAGAGGAGGAACGACTTCGCGACTGCGCTGACCTCTTCTATCGAGCCGAAGACCCAGCGACCGCGATAGAGGCCGAACACCGAACCCGCGATGAGCTGGGCGATGACGACCAGGGGCACGAGCGGCAGGAGGCGCCAGAGCGAGACTCCCTCGGCACCGAGCCGCAACACCGAACAGATGACGAGTGCGCCCGCCCATGCGGCCGAGTCGATGACCGCCTGCACGCGTCGGCCTCGCGTGGGACGCCGCGGGACTCCTGTCAACAGACCTCTCATCCCGTGCCCCCCCCTGCCTCCATGACGCACCGATTGTGGAAGATGACCGGTGAACCCGCAAGGGCATCCCGGCAAATACTTGACCGATGGCACACTTTCACGCCGGCGCTCCGTCCAAATCATCCGATTTGCCGTGTGCGCAGGCGATCAGGTCGACAATCGCGTCGACGACGTGATCCTCGAGCGCGGGATACACAGGAAGACTGAGAACCCGACCCGCAACGTCGTCGGTCACGGTCAGCCGATCCGATTCGACGGCGCGGTAGGCGTGTTGGCGATGCACGGGGGGATCGAAATAGGTCCGCGTGTCGACTCCGTCGGCCGCGAGCACTCGGCGCAGAGCGTCACGATCGATGCCGAACGAGGCCGGATCGACCGCGATCGTGAAATCCTTCCACGTCGAACGATCCGCCGCTGGGACCGACTGGACGTTCACGCCGTCGACGTCGGCGAGGCGGCTGCGGTACCGATCGACGATCTCGAACCGGCGCGCCTGATTGGCTTCGAAACCTTCGAGCGACGCGAGTGCCGTCGCCGCGTGCATCTCCGACATCCGCCCGTTGAGTCCGACGAATTCGGTGTCGTAGTTGCCGGGGTTCGCGTAGTCCCGTCCGATGCGCACCCGGTAGGCGACGTCGTCACACGTCGTCGCGACGAGCCCGCCCTCGCCCGCGACGAGAGGCTTGGTGGGCGTCAGGCTGAAGACCTCCGCGTCACCGAACCGCCCAACGGGTACGCCGTCGTGGAGCGCGCCGAATGCGTGGGCGGCATCGAACACCAGAGGAATACCGGCCACGCGGGCGACGTCCTCGACGGCCTTGGGTGCGCACGGCGCCCCGAAGACGTGGGTGGCGAGAATCGCGGTCGCGTCTTCGATGCCGCGCCGCGAGGTCGTCGATGGCAACCTGGAACGAAGAAGCGTCGCATTCCGCGAACCTCGGCGACGCACCGTTCCACGCGACCGCGTGCGCGGACGCAGAGAACGTGAACGACGGCAGCACGACCGGTCCCGTGATCTCGAGCGCGCGCAGCGCCAGCATGAGGCCGGTCGTGCACGACGAGACCGCGATCACGTGCGGCACACCGAGATACTCGGCGGCGCGCCGCTCGAGCTCGGCCACGAGCTGCCCGTTCGTCAACGACCCGCGCTTCCACGAGTCGGAGAGGATCTCGGTCACACGTTCGAGCGTCGGTGCCGGCGGCCGCACGAAGGGAATCCCCTCGGGGAAGGCGACGTCTCCGCCGAGTATCGCGAGCTTGGTCATGTCGAAAACCTCTCCGCTGTGAATCCGCTCCGCCCGACCGCGATCGCAGCCGCGATCGCGCAGGCCACCACGACCGTCTGCTGCAACGACGCGAAGCCGCACCGCTCGTAGAGGCGGAGCGCCGCTTCGTTCGTCGCCGCGGTCACGACCTTGGCGGTCGCGCAGCCTCGGCGCTCGAGCTCGGCGAGCGACTCGTGCAGGACGAGCGAACCCCAACCCTTGCTCGCGGCGTCGACATCGGTGACGGCCGCGAGGATCTCGGCGTCGGGAAGGTCGCCGGTCGTCGACGGGTAACGCAACGTCTCGATCACGTGCGGCAGTGACCGGACTATCGTCGGCGCCGACAGGACCCCGGCCGCCAAACCGTCGCGCACCACGAACTCGCGGTAGAGCCGACCGGTGTTCTCGGCCGCCGCGCAGAACGCGACGATCCGGCCCTCGTCGACAGCCACGACTGCGAACGCGCGTGGCGAGCGCACGACCCGCCGGTACAGCCGACTCAAGAACGCGGGACCGAGCGACGCGAGGAAGCCCTCGTTGATCCGGCGCGCGTGCAGATCGGCGAGCCGCCGAGCGTCGTCGAGGCCCGCGAAGCGGATGGCACCCCTGGTCGTTGCGTCGCTCACGCGGCCGCCCCGGCGCGCCTGCGCTCGAGGAGCGCGCCGTACACGTCGAGCGTGAGATCGATGCAGCGCTGCTCGTCGAAGTCGGCGACGGCCTTCTCGCGCGCCGCACGACCCATCTTGTGGCGCAACTCGTCGTCCGAGGAGATCTCCACGACGGCCTCGGCGATCGCGCCGGCGTCGCGTGCGGGGACGAGGCGACCCGTTCGACCGTCGTCGACGACCTGACGGCAGCCGCGGATGTTCGTCGCAACCACGGGAAGTCCCATCGCCGCGGCCTCCATCGCCGACCGGGGGAAGCCCTCGCGGTACGACGCCAGCACGTAGAGGTCGAATGCGGCGTAGCAGGCCTCCATATCGGCGCGCTCGCCGACGAAATGGATGTTGCCCAGCGCCTCGGCACGGTCGATGTCGGCGCGCGTCACCGATTCGGCCTTGGCCTCGTCGAGCGGGCCGACGACCACGATGTGGACTCTCGGCGCGCGCTCGCGGAGCAGGCGTGCCGCCTCGATGACCTCGCGGTATCCCTTTTCCCACACGAGCCGGCCGACGACGCCGCAGACGACCGCGTCGTCGCCGACGTTCCAACTCGCGCGGAGCGACGCGCGTGCGGCCGGGTCGACCTGCTCGCGATCGAACCGGGCGAGGTCGATGCCGTTGCCGAGGAGATGCAGCTTCGAGTCACGGACGCCGAGGCGGCGCAGCACGGGAAGGTCCTCCACGTTCTGCACGAGCTCGGCCTGCGAGCACTTCGCCGCGATCCGCTCGAGGCCGTACACGACGGTGCGGCGCGACCACGCGTCGGAGGGTTGGGCGTAGAGCCCGTGGACCGTGTTCACGATCACGGGAACGCGCGTCAGCCGGGCCGAGAGCCGGCCGTACACCCCGGGCTTCGGGTTGTGCGTATGGACGATGTCGGGGCGCAGGCGTGAGAACACCCGTGCGAGCTCACCGAGCGCGGCCACATCCTTCAGGGGCGCCATCGAACGGGTGGCGTGCCGCAGCGGAACGTGGCGGACGCCGAGGTCGGCGAGGCGCTCGACGTACGGGCCCGCGGCCGACACGCCGATGACCTCGTACCCGGCTTCCTGCATCGCCGCGAGCTGGCGGCCGAGGAGGAGCACCAGGCTGATGTCGGTGGTCGTGACATGTACGACACGGGGACGGACCCGTCACCGAAGACTCCCGAGAGGTGCGCAAAGTCGACTCGCGCGTACGGCGCCGAGCCGCACGCTCTCCGCGCGGCCATCAGAGAAAATGAAGACCCCACTCCGCGTCTCCGGACGCCACCACCTTTTCCCCTCCCCCAAGAAAAGCGGGCCCGCATCCGTGCGTCCCGCCGCCCGAGGGCCGATCGTACTGGACCCCGTCGGATGATGACAATGGCCTTACCGACTGTCCACCGAGGTGTATCCCGGCCGAAATGTGTCGGAAGAGCTCGACATCGGCCAGCTCGTGGCGCGAACGCCGCCGACGGTTCGCGACGCTCGCTCGGCGAGGTCGCTTGTGGTCGTCACCGAATCGCGCGATCGCCGGAACGACTTCGGCCCTCCGGATGACCGGAGGGCCGAAGTTCCGAGGTCGGGACGGGTCAGACTCAGGCGTGACGCCGGCAGCGTCATCAGGAGCAGCGCGCCACCTGCGTCGAGCAGCGCGGCGCCGATGATCAGCAGGTAGACGCCGCTCGCACCCGTACGGGGCAGCGTGTTCGCCGCCGCGGCGACCGTCGTGGTCGTCGTCGCCGCCGCCGCCGTCACATTCGTCTTTGCCGTGGATCCCGTCGTCACCGGCGGTGCAGAACCCTGCGCCGAGAGCGCAATGAACGGCGACGAACCCGATGGCGTGCAGGCGAGCGTCTGTGTGGCCGTCAACGCGGGGCTCAGGACGACCTTCGAGATCGCGGTCAGCGACTTCTGAGTGAACAGGACCGGATCAGAATCGTTCTGGGGATGCCACACCGTGTCGGGAAGACTCGACGTGGTCACGAGCGGTTGCGCCTTACCGTTGACAACATGCACGACGAGTGTCGAGGTGGCCGTGTACGTGTGCGTACCTTCGGTCGTGTGAGAACCGGCGATGATCGCCGTCGTGGTCGTCGGAACCTTGAAACCGTCGGTGATGATCTTGGCGTCGACCCCGACCTGGATGAGGTCGGTCCCGACAGTGACCGTCAACTTCGTGTTCGTGAGCTTGATCGGATCGCCCTGGTGCGGTTGCGGGAAGGCGCTGGCCGAATACTCGACGCCGACCGTGGTAGCCGTCGGGTCGCCGAGCGAGGCCGGATCGAGCGTCGACGTGCAATTGTTCGTGTCGCTCGCATCGCCCTTCAGCGTCGTCTGCGTGATCCCGACGGTCGTGGTCGTCGTTGGACCAGTTGTCGTCGAGGTGGTCGCTGCGGTCGACGCCGTCGTTGCGGTCGACGCCGTGGTTGCGGTCGCAGCCGTCGTGGCGGTCGTGGCGGTTGCCGCCGTGGTCGCGGTTGCGGCCGTCGACGACGTCGGGTCGGCGGCCGCGACGGCGACCGTGCTCCCCGGCGTCGTGGTCAACGCGCCGACGGATCCCCCGCTGACGAGAGCCATGAACCCGGCGGTGCCCACGAACAGACCACCGTACACGGCGAATCGTTGACGCCTGTTGAACCTCACGTTGCTTCCCCCCTCTGGCCTCCGCCGGAAAGGTTGCAACGGGAAAACCCGCGGCGCTCGCGCGCCGACGACCTGCCCCCGGCCTTTCGGCCAACCTCCCCAAGCGCGGCCAGGTCTCCTGGTCACCCTTCGCGGTCAGCATGGCCTGTGCTCACAGGTCTCCGCAAGTAGAAACTACGACTTTCCGTCGGACAGCCACCTTCCGTGACCTCCGAAGGCCCGGGAACGGCCGCGGCCCCGCCTCGCACCTGACGTTGACGTCACCTTCGCGCGAGGATGGCGCGGCCCATCCCCGCCGACCAAGGAGCCACGTGGCCGACCGACCTCGAGCACTCGTCACCGCGCCGTTCCGCGGCGAGGGCATGGACACCCTGCAATCCCTGGCCGACGTGGTGTACGACCCGTGGATCGAGCAGGTGCCGCTGCGGCTCTACAACGGCGAGAAGCTCGCCGCCCGCATCGAGGCGGAGGGCGCCAACCTCCTCATCGTCGAGTCCGACTCGGTCAAGGGCCCGGTGTTCGACCTGCCCCTCGTGTGCATCGGCTCGTGCCGCGGCGACCCCAACAACGTCGACATCGAGGCGGCGACCAAGGCCGGCATCCCGGTGCTGCGCGCCCCCGGCCGGAACGCGAACGCGGTCGCCGAGATCACGATCGCGTTGATGTTCGCCGTGAACCGCTGGCTCGTCCCCGCCGATCACGACGTGCGGGCGGGCGAGGTCTACGCGGGCGGCAAGATCCCGTACCAGCGGTACCGGGCGTGGGAGATCTGCGGTCAGACCGCCGGCATCATCGGGCTCGGGGCCGTGGGCGGCGCCGCGAAGTGGCGCTTCGAGGGTCTCGGCATGCGCGTGCTGTCGTACGACCCCTACAACCCCGAGGCGACGCATCAGACCGACCTCGAGTCGATGCTCGGCGAGTGCGACGTCGTGTCGAACCACGCGATGGTGACGCCCGAGACCGAGGGCATCATGGGCACCGCCCAATTCGCGGCGATGAAGCCGGGCGCGATCTACATCAACTCCGCGCGCGCGATGCTGCACGACACCGACGCGCTCGTCGCCGCGCTGCTCTCGGGGCACGTCGGCGGCGCGGGTCTCGACCACTTCGTCGGCGAGAACCTGCCGACGGATCATCCACTGTGCGCGATGCCCAACGTGGTGCTGACCCCGCACATCGGTGGCGCCACGTACAACACCGAGGCAAACCACTCGAAGCTCATCGCCGACGACGTCGCCCGCATCCTTGCGGGCGACAAGCCGGTCAACTGCGTGAACCCGGAGGTTCTCTCGTAATGGCCGAGGTCAAGGGATCCGCCGACGAGATCAAGGCCGAGGTGCTGTGGGTCGCGCAGGAGAGCCTGCGCACGAACCTCGTGCACGGCACCGCGGGCAACTTCTCCGCCCGTCTCCCCGACGGGAACGTCGTGCTCACCCCGTCGTCGCTCGCGTACGAGACGATGACGCTCGACGACCTCGTCGTCTGCGACCTCGACGGCAACGTGCTCGAGGGTGAGCGCCAACCCACCACCGAGAAGATGCTCCACCTCGCGTGCCTGAAGGCATACGACGACATCCACGCAGTCATCCACTGTCACGCCAAGTTCTGCACGATGTTCGCGCTCACGCACCAGCCGATCCCGTGCGTGATCGAGGAGGTCGAGGCGTTCGTCGGCGGCGACGTACCCGTCGCGAACTACAAGTTCACGGGTTCGCAGGAGCTCGCCGACGAGGTGTCGAAGTGGGTCGGTGACCGGGCCGCGGTGCTGATGGCGAACCACGGCCTGCTCACGGTCGGCAAGTCGGCGAAGGACGCGTTGAAGATCGCGAACATGGTCGAGCTGACCGCGGAGATGATCTGGGGCGCCCGTCTCCTCGGCGAGATCGTGCCGCTCCCCGACAAGACGCGGGAGAAGATGGCGCCGGTCTACAAGATGATCCGCGGGATGTAGCTAGCGCTTCCGGCAGATCGTCAGCCCGTCGGCGACGGGGAGCATCACCGTCTCGACCCGTTCGTCGCGCGCGACCTTGTCGTTGAAGGCGCGGATCGCCACGGTGTTCTCGTCGTCGGCGTCGGGCTGCACGACCCGGCCGTCCCACAGCACATTGTCGACGAGGATCGCCCCGTTGGCGCGCATCTTCGGCAGGAGGGCGTCGAAGTAGTTCGCGTAGTTCGGCTTGTCGGCGTCGATGAACGCGAGGTCGAAACTGACCCCGTCGGGCAGGCCCGCGAGGGTGTCGAGCGCGGGCGCGATCTTCAGGTCGATGCGGTCCGCGACCCCGGCCGCGTCCCACGCGCGCCGGCCGATCGCCGTCCACTCCTCGGACACGTCGCAACACGTCAGGCGCCCGCCGGCCGGGAGGCCGCGGGCGATGCACAGCGCGGAGTATCCGGTGAAGGTGCCGATCTCGATCGCGGCCCGGGCGCCGACCAGCCGCGTGAAGATGGTGAGGAACGCGCCCTGCTCCGGCGCGATCTGCATCCCCGCGATCGCACCGAGCGCGGCCGTCTCCTCGATGAGCGCCCGCTGCACCGCGTCGGGCGGCGTTCCGTGACCGACGAGGTACTCGGAGAGCTCGGAGGTCAGCAGGAACGACTTCGGTTCGGCCACGAACCCGCACGCTAGCGGTGTACACACCTGACACGAGCGTCAGTGAGCGCGTACGATCGGGCACCCCGTCGCCCCCGGCGGGAAACAAGGCTTGTTGGAGACCATGTGACCGACGTGCAGACTGCCGGCGAGCCCGAGGGCAGCGCCGCCTCGCTCGCAGCCGCGGTCCTCGACGAGGAAGCCGCACGCCAAGCCGCGCAGGCCCGCGCCAAAGAGCAAGTGATCTTCCCCGACGACCTCCTGCCGGGCGTCAACTCGGAACCGGTGAACTTCCGCGGCGCGTTCGCCAAGGGCGGTGTGAGCATGTTCGTCGTGCTCGGGCTGCTCGTGTCGCTCGACCAACTCACGTTGAACGCGGTGCAGACGATCGAGCCCGAGCTGCGCCAGACCTTCCACATCAGCAACGGCGCGGTCGTGTTCATCGCCTCTGCGTCGAGCCTCTTCTACGCGCTGGGCGCGATCCCGATGGGCTGGCTCGCCGACCGCACCAAGCGCGTCCCCATCGTCGGCGTGGCCACCCTGGTCGCGGCGCTCTTCACGTTCTTGTCGGGACTCGCCGGCAGCGCGTTCATCCTGTTCTGCGCCCTGTGCCTCACCGGGGTCGCCAAGGCGAACAACCTGGCCGTCCACCAGCCGTTGCTCGCCGACAACTATCCGATCGGCATACGCGCACGGATGTCGGCCACGATGAACATCGGCCAACAAGTGCTGGGGAACCTGAGCCCGGTGGTCGTGGGCGCCATCGCAACCTGGGCCGGCGGCGTCGAGGGCTGGCGGTGGGCGTTCTTCGTACTCGGCCTGCCGGGCGCGGTGCTCGCGTTCGTCGTGTTCCGCCTGACGGAGCCGCCCCGCGGTCAGTTCGAGAAGCAGGACGTGCTCGGCGAGGTCGTCGAGGACGACAACCCGGCCCAGCCGTCGATGGAAGCCGCGTTCGCGCGGCTCAAGAAGGTCGCGACCATCCGCACGTCGATCGCCGCGTTCGCCGCGTTGGGCTTCGGCGTGTTCGCACTCGGCGCGCTCCAGGTGCTCTACCTGAACGACACGCTGCACGTCACGAACATCCTCCACCGCGGCTTCATCCTCAGCCTCTCCGGCTGGACAGCCGTACCGTTCCTGTATCCGGTCGGCCGCTACTTCGATCGCACGTACCGCAAGAACCCGTCGAAGGCACTCGTGCTCGTCGGCGCGTTGATCCTTCCGTCGGCGCTCTTCACACCGCTCCAGGTCTCGACACACAGCATCGTGATGTTCGTGATCTGGGGCATACCTCAGTCGGTGCTGACCGCGTGCGCGTTCGCGATGGTCACGCCCGTGCTGCAAGCCGTCTGTCCCTACCGCCTGCCGCGGGCTCGGCGTCGCGATGGGCGTCATGTACGTCGTGCTGATCGGCGGGTTCGGCGGCAGCGTGCTCGCCGATTTCTTCACCAACGCGTTCGGCGTGCGCGACACCGTGTTCCTGCTGCTGGTACCGACGAGCATCGTCGGCAGCCTGCTGCTGATGAACGGCGCCCGGTTCATCCGCCACGACCTATCGCTCGTGGTGGAGGAACTCCTCGAAGAGCAAGAGGAGCAACGCAAGCGAACGGTCGAAGGGCGCCGCGACTCCCGTGTTGCAGGTCGCGAACATCGACTTCTCGTACGGACCCGTGCAGGTGCTGTTCGACGTGAACTTCGAGATCTTCCGGGGCGAGTGCGTCGCGCTGCTCGGTACGAACGGTGCGGGGAAGTCGACGATCCTGCGCGTCATCAGCGGGCTCGAGGTCCCCGAGCGCGGCGTCACCCGGCTCAACGGCCGCAACATCACGTTCGTCGCGCCGGAGCAGCGCGTCCGTCACGGCATCGTGCAGCTCCCCGGCGGCAAGGGCGTGTTCCCGAGCCTCACCGTGATGCAGAACCTCGGGGTCGCGTCGCGGCTGCGGGGCGGCACCCCGGCCGAGATCGAGGCGCGGATCGAGGAGGTGCTCGAGCTCTTCCCCGAGCTGGCCGAACGGCGCAAGCAGCTCGCCCGGAGCCTCTCGGGCGGTCAGCAGCAGATGCTGGCCCTGGCCCGCGTGTTGATGCAGGAGCCCGAGATCCTCCTGATCGACGAGCTGTCGCTCGGCCTCGCGCCCGTCGTCGTGCAGCGCATGCTCGAGCTGGTCGACCGGCTCAAGGCGCGCGGCCAGACGATGATCATCGTCGAGCAGTCGCTCAACGTCGCGCTTGCGATCTCCGACCGGGCGATCTTCCTCGAAAAGGGTGAGGTCAAGTTCGAGGGCAACGCCCAGGAGCTGCATGGAACGCGACGACCTCGCCCGCGCGGTGTTCTTCGGGACCGAGGGCGGCTGATGCTCGCGTCGTTCTTCCAGCCGCACATCTGGACGGCGAACCTGCTGTTCATCGGCCTGATCCAGGGCCTGATCGTCTCGATACTCGCGATGGGCATCGTCCTCGTGTACCGGTCGAGCCGGGTCATCAACTTCGCGGTCGCCGACCTCGGCGTTCCGGCGGCCGCGTTGCTCGCGGTGATGGTCGGCGAAGTCGCACTTCCCGTACTGGCCCGCGCTCGATCCTGGCGATTCTCGCGACGACGGTCGGTGGCGCGGTGATCGAGATGTTCGTCATCCGCCGGCTCTTCAAGGCGCCGCGCGTGATCGTGCTCGTCGCGACCATCGGCGTCGCCGAGCTCGTGCAGCGCGATCGTGCTGCAGCTCCCCGACTACCGCACCGGCAAGTTCCAGACCGCGTACCCGAGCCCGATCACGAGCCAGTGGCACGTCGACTCGCTCGTCAACGTGCACCTCGGCAAGGTGCGGCTCCACATCACGAACATCACGATCACCGGCCCGCAGCTGCTGGTGCTGATCGTCGTGCCGATCGATCACCCTGTTCCTGTGGTGGCTGCTCGGGCACACGACCTTCGGCGAGATGGTGCGCGCATCGGCAACCAACTCCGACCTCGCGCGCCTCACCGGCATCAGCCCGAAGCTCATGTCGACTGCGATCTGGACGATCGGCGGCTTCCTCTCGGGCGTCGCGCTCATCCTCTACGCGACCCAACAGGGCTCGGCCGAGCTGGTGCTGATCGGCCCCGAGACGTTGCTGCTCGGGCTGACCGCGGCGCTGATCGGCGGCATGACGTCGTTCCCCCGCACCGTTGCGGGCGCCATGCTCGTCGGTCTCACCTACCAGGTGCTCACGTACAACTTCCCGAACACACCGGGGCTGGTGCAGTTCGTCCTGTTCGGTCTCGTGCTCGTCGCTGGTCGCCCGCATGAGCCGGGCCGAGGCCGCGGCCGGGAACGAGAGCTTCGCGTTCGCGCCGCGGGTACCGCCCGTGCCCGAGCGGCTCCGCGAGGTGTGGTGGGTCCGCCGGATGCCGACTGTGATCGCCGGCGCCGCGCTCGTCGTCGCGATCGTGGTACCGCTCGTTCGTCCGCCAGTCGGAGCACCATCAGGCGTACACGATCGTCGTCGCGACTGCGATCATCGCGGTGTCGGTGACCGTGCTCACCGGGTGGGCCGGTCAGCTCTCGCTCGGGCAGGCGGCGTTCGCCGGACTCGGCGCGTTGAGCGCAGCCGCGTTCGTGCGCGGCATCACGCTGAACATCGGTTGGCGTTCGCGGTTCCGTATCGCCGACGGCTCCGTCCGGCCCCTGCCCATGGCCTTCGCAGTCGTCCTGCTGGTCGTCGCGGCGAGCGCGATCGGCTATGCGCTGATGCGCCACGAGCGTGCGCGCCGACGCCTGCTCGGCGCGGGCGTCGCCGTGGTCGCGATCATCGGCGGCGTCGCGGTGCTGCCCGGCACCATCGACCGGTCCGACACGCTGCACCGAATCCCGTTCGTGCTCGCCGTCTTCGTCGGCGCAGGCGTGGCGAGCCTCGTCGCGGTCGGTGTCGGCATCGGCGCGCTGCGGGTGAAGGGCCTCCTCCTCGCGATCAGCACGATGGCGTTCGCGATCGCGGCCGAGCAGTACATCTTCCCGCGGCCGATCCTCGTGGGGTCGGAAGGCGCGCTCAACGCCGAGCTCGACCGGGGCAAGCTCGGCCCGATCGACCTCACCCTGCACAACCGCGCCTTCTACTACTTCACGCTCGCGTGCCTGGTGCTCGTGCTGTTGCTCGTCGGCCACCTCCGGCGTACGGGAATCGGGCGCACGATCATCGGCGTCCGCGAGAACGAACCGGGCGCGGCCGCGTTCACGGTCTCCCCCACACGCGCCAAGCTGACCGCGTTCGCGGTCGCCGGGTTCGTCGCCGGGCTCGGCGGCGCGCTGCTCGGCGGGTCGGTCGTCATCATCAGCTACGGCGAACGGTTCTTCCGCGTCGAGGACTCGTTGTCGGTCGTGGCGATGGCCGTGATCGGCGGTCTCGGCAGCCTGGCGGGCGCGGTGACGGGTGCGCTCTGGGTCGTCGGCCTGCCGCTGTTCTGGCCGAAGAACGAGACCGTGCAGCTGTTCACCTCGAGCATCGGGCTGCTGATCGTGCTGCTGTACGTGCCGGGCGGATTCACCCAGCTCGGCTACGCGGCGCGCGGGATGATGTTGCGCTGGCTCGAGCGCCGGCTTCCCGAGCGGGCGACCAAGACCACGACCGCGCCACCCGTCTCGCTCACGCGGATCACGAGCACGCCGATCTTCACGAACGACGACGGCAGCGTCGTCGCGACGCAGGGACTGACCGTGTCGTTCGGTGGTGTCGTCGCGGTCAACTCCGTCGACTTCCACGCGGACGCGGGCGAGGTGGTCGGGCTCATCGGCACGAACGGCGCGGGCAAGTCGACGCTGTTGAACGCGATCGGGGGCTACGTCGCGAGCGAAGGAACGGTGCAGCTGCTCGGCGAGAACGTCTCTCACATGGCACCCCACCGGAGGGCGCGCGCCGGACTCGGACGCACCTTCCAGGCCGCGACCCTCTTCCCCGAGCTGACCGTGCGCGAGACCGTGCAACTCGCGCTCGAGGCGCGCGGCACGACCTCGTTCTGGGGATCGCTGCTCTTCTATCCGCCGTCGATCACCAAGGAGCGAAGGAAGCGCGCGGAGGCCGCCGAGTTGATCGACTTCCTCGGGCTGGGTCGGTACGCGGACCGCTTCATCGCCGAGCTCTCGACCGGGACCCGGCGCATCGTCGAGCTCGCGTCGGTGTTGGCGGTGCAACCGCGCGTCGTGTGCCTCGACGAACCGACGGCCGGAGTGGCCCAACGCGAGGCCGAAGCGTTCGGACCGCTGATCAAGCGGGTGCAGCGTGAGCTCGACGCGACGCTCATCGTCGTCGAGCACGACCTGCCCCTCATCTTGTCGATCAGCGACCGCATCTACTGCCTCGAAGCCGGCGCCGTGATCGCCGAGGGAATGCCCGACGACGTCCGCTCGAACCCACTCGTCGTGTCGTCGTACCTCGGCACCGACGACCGCGCCATCCATCGCTCGAACGCGGCCGCCGATCCCGCCGCCGTCTGACGAGACGATGCAGTTCAGTCCCGAGCTCCGCGCCGGAGTCGCCTCGGGACGCATCACGCTCTCCTTCCGCCTGTGGACCCGGCCGAAGGTGAAGATCGGCGGTCAGTACGCGACCGCGGGCGTGCGCATCGAGGTCGACACGATGGAGCTGGTCCCCTTCTCGAGCGTGACGAAGGCCGACGTCCGGCGAGCGGGTGAGCGGGACCGGGAGAGGCTACGCGCGCGGACCGCCCACGCGGGACCGGTCGACGACGACACGCTCGTGTACCGCATCGAGTTCCACGTCGTGGACTAGGCGCCGCGGCCTCGCCGAACACCCCTCGACTACCCGCCGCGCCGCTCGCGGCGACAACGCGGCCGCGTCGAACTCGATTGCGATCGAGTGCAACGTGCGGCGGCCGCGGTCGGCCAAGCGAACATGTGTACGCCGACCAGCGGGAGAGACAGGACCCGGCGACGATGCCTCTTGCCAGCACTCTCCGGCCTCCGCCGACCGCACGCCGCGCCGCCGCGACGAGCGCGGCGACCGGAGCCGCACGCCCCTCCGTCCCCGCACCCTTGACCATGTATTGCCCCTTACGGTCACCCCGTGTTGAATGGCAGCGTTCACACCAAAGCGACGAGAGGGAGCGCGTGTCCGATTACACGTTGACCGTGGACGACCTGCGGGCGCTCGGGGAGAAGCTCGAACGAGCGTCCCTCACCGACGGGGAGAAGGCGTTCCTCTCGACCGCGGTCGAGCTCGCGGCGCAGACCATGGCCGGCACCGACGAGGTCTCGGGTTTCGACTTCTCGAAACGCCTCTCGATGACGGCGTACACGAGCCCGAATCTCGGTATCGGATTCGGGAACTCGTTCCGGTTCGCCTCACCTCGCACCCTGCCCGGGTCGGGTGCGACCGGCTCGCCGAGGAGCATCATCATCGTCGGCGGCTGACGCGCCGGAGGGGGCGCCGCCTGGTGCGACGCCCCCTCGAGGCAACCTGCGAACGATCGGTTCAGCCGGGCTGCGTCACGTCCCGCAGCGGTGTGAGCGCCTTCCAGTCGCCGTTGGTTCCGGATGTCGGATCGAACTCCACCAACGAGAAGTTGTTGTCGGCGTCGTACTTGCCCGTGCCCAACGACGCGGCGGCGGTACCGACCAACTTGATCGTGCCGTAATTGTCGACGGTCCTCGCCCAGTTGATGTTGTTCAGGTTCTGGCCGACCTTGTCGGCGATCGCCTTGAAGAACGCGAGGTCGCCGCACGCGTCGCGGACGCTGATCCAGATCTCCTGGCGCTTGCCCGCCTTGTCGGGCTTGAGGTCCTTGGGCGCGACGACCTTCGTGCCGCTCGCGTCCTCCCAGATCTTGACGCACGCCTGGACCGGCGCGCTCTCGAACTGCTGCTCGTCGCTCAGGCCCACGAGCGCCAGGATGCCGGCGTACGGGTTCGGCGTGATACCGGCCCGCACCGCGTCCTGGGCCGCGCCCTTCGCGCTCGAGTCGGTGTTGGTCAGGATGAGCGCGTTCGGCATCTCGGCCTTGATCTTCTGCACGAACACCTTCGACACCGCGCCGAGTCCGGTGATGAACACCGCGTTGTCGTTCTCGCCCTTCCAGCGCTCGATGAGCGGCGGCATCTGGGCCTGGCCCGCCTGCGTGTTCGCGTCCTGGCCGATGTTCAACACGCCCGCGGTGCCGTACGGGATGCCGAGCTTCTTGAGCTCCGGCTTGATCGCGGAATCGATCTGCGACTTCGTCCCGGTCTCGGCGAGGATCGCGAACTTCTTGCCGTCGAGCAGTCCCTTGTTCTTGGCGAGATCGATCAAGGTCCTCGCCGAACGCTCCGCGAGCGAATCGGTCGTGAGCAAGAGTCCGGGATCGGCCTTCGACATGATGTCCTGCGACAACTCGTGCGTGAGCAGGATCGAGTGGTGTTGCTTCGTGAAGCAGAGTTGCCCGGCGCCGCTCGCGTCGATCAGCACACCGATGGTCGCGAAGACCTTGTCGTCCTCGGTGAACTTCGTGCAGGCCGACAACGGACCGGCACTGCCGGCCGGGAAGTACGTGTTGTACGAAGCGACGAGCTTGCGGCCGCCCGCGACTCCCCCGGTGTTGTTGATGTTGTCGACGAAGGCCTGGAAGATCTTCTGCTGATCGCCACGTTGGAAGTCGATGAACTGCGCGATCGCCTTGTAGTCGACGAACACGACACCGATCTTCACCGTCGTCGCGGTCACCCCCTGGCCGATCGCGGTCGACTCCGGCGACGTGTTCGGCGGGCCCGTCGTGACCGACACCGTCTGCGGTGTCGTCGACGTGCTGTCGTTCGTCGGTGTCGACGACTTGCTGCTGCTCCCGCACGCGGCGAGCGCGACCGACACCGCGAGCGCGCCGGCAAGGATTGCCGACCTGCGCCGGCGTGTTGCCGATCCCCCCGGACGCGACGAACGTGAAGAAACGTGCATGGTTCCCCCCTGGTCACATGACGAGCCGGACTCTATGACGTTCACGTTCACTCCGCCGCGGATCAGCTCTTCACGTCCTGGTACTCGGACAGCGGTTTCCAGTTGCCCTTGGGCGCGATCGTCGAATCGAACTCCTGGAGCTGGAACGTGTCGTCGAAGTCGTACTTGCCGGTGTGCAACGACGCGTACGGACCGCCACCGCGGTTCGTGATGTCGCCGTACGTGTCGACCGCGCCGACCCAGTTCGCGGTGTTGAGGTTCTTGCCGATCTTCTCGCCGATGTCGTGGAAGAGCGACAGGATCTGGCACGCGTCGTTGATGCTGCCGTACGTGTCGATCGTCTTGCCGTCGGGACCCGGGACGACCGTGAACGGACCGGGCGCGGTCTTCCCCGTCTGCTCCTTGTAGATCGTCTTGCAGTAGGTCCAGTTCGCGCTCTTCTCGTAGTCGACCGCCTGGTAGCCCCCCGCGACGAGCACACCGTCGTAGGGGTTGGGCTTGATGCCGGCCGTGACCTCTTGCTGGCCGAAGCTCAGGCTGTCGGAGACGTCGGTGAGGAGGGTGACGTCGGGCATCGCCTTCTTGACCTTCTCGATGAACTGCTGGCTCGCGACGTTCTCGCCCGAGACGAACAGCGCGTTGACGCCTTCGGTCTTCCACCGTTCGAGAAAGCTCGCGAGCTGGGCCTGGGCCTGCTGCGTGTCACTGCTGGCGACGTTGAGGAACGCGGTCGTCCCGGTCTTCACGCCGAGCGCCTTGAGCCCCGGCGTGATGATCGTCTTGACCGCCTTCTGGCTCGACGACGACGCGAGCACGGCGACCTTCTTGCCGTCGAGCGTGCCCGCCGCCTTCACGAGGTTCAGGAGCGCCTTGTCCTGGCGTTCCGGAGCGGTGCAGGGGCACACGATCATGCCCGGCGGCGACAACGCCATCTGCGTCTCGGTGAGGTAGGTGATCAGCACCGTCTTCTGCGTCTTCGCCAGGCACTGCTGCGACGCACCGTCGTTCGACGAGTCGGTGAAGTTCCCGATCACGGCGAACACCTTGTCGTCCTGCGCGAACTGCGTGCACAACGTGACCGTGCCGGTCGTGCCGATCGGGCAGAACGTGTGGAACACGGGCACGATCTTGCGGCCCGCGATGCCGCCCTTGGCGTTGATGTCGTCGATATACGCCCGGTAGATCGTCTCTTGGTCCTGGCGGATCGAGTTGACGAACTGCTTGATGCAATCGAAGTCGACGAGCGCGACCCCGACCTTGATCGTCGTGGCGGTCACCCCGCGCCCGAGCGAGGTGTCGGTCTGCTTGAAGCCGGTGGTCGTCGTGACCCCCGACGCGGCCGTGGTCGACGAGGTGCTGCCGCCGCCCGTCTTGCTGCTGCTGCCACACGCGGCGAGCGTCACTGCAATTGCCGCCACGAGCACGACGAAGCGTCGCCGTCGATTCATCCCAACCTCCCCCGGGTCGGCAGATCATACGCACGAACTGACGCCCGCGTCAGGTATGGCGAGCCGCGGGTTGCCGCCGGGGACTAGGCGAGCTCGACCAGGTCGAGGAGGTCGTCCGACCAGTAATCGAGGACACCCTCGGGCATCATCAGCACGCGGTTCGGCGCGAGCTCGGTGACGAACTCGGGATCGTGGCTCACGAGCACCATCGCGCCCTTCCAATCGCGCAGGGCGTTGCCGATCGCGACGCGCGACGGCGGGTCGAGGTTGTTCGTCGGCTCGTCGAGCAGGAGGAGGTTGTGCCGCCCGGCGACGAGCATCGCGAGCGCGAGCTTCGTCTTCTCGCCGCCCGAGAGCGTGCCCGCGTCCTGGAAGGCGAGCTCGCCGCGGAGCCCGAACATGCCGAGCAGGCCGCGGAGGAACTGCTCGCTCTCGCCCGACGCCTCGCGGATGTGCTCGATGACGGCGCGGCCCGGCGTGAGGCCCTCGTGCTCCTGCGCGTAGTAGCCCATCGACGCGCCGTGACCGAGCTCCACCTCGCCGAGGTCGAGCTCCAGCTCCCCGACCAGCGAGCGCAGCAGCGTGGTCTTGCCCGCACCGTTGAGGCCGAGCACGAGGAGCCGCTCGCCCCGCCCGACCTGGAACGACACGTCCTCGAACACCGTGTTCGGACCGAACGCCTTGGCCAGGTCGACCGCTTCGAGCACGACGCGCCCGGCATGCGGCGGGTCGGGCAGCTTCACCCGCAGGGTCTGATCGCCGTGGCGGAGCTCGATCTTGTTGGCGCTCAGCTTGTCGACGCGGCGGTCGAGCGTCTTGGCGATGCGCGCCCGCTTCTGGGTCTGGTGGCGCATCGAGTCGGCCAGCGTGCTCAGGCGCCGGATCTCGGATTCCTGACGGACCGCGATCTTGGCCCGGCGTTCCTCGTCGGCCTTGCGCGACACGAGGTACTGCGAATACGTGCCGCGGTACTCGATCAGCTCACCCTCGTCGAGGTGAAGCACGCGCGTGATCGCCTGGTCGAGCAGCGCGAGGTCGTGGCTGATGACGAGCAGCGCACCGCGGTAGGTCCGCAGGAACGACATGAGCCACGCCTTGGCGTCGACGTCGAGGTGGTTCGTCGGCTCGTCGAGCAGCATGAGATCGCCGCCCGCGAAGAGGATGCGCGCCAGCTCGGCCCGGCGCCGCTCGCCGCCGGAGAGGGCGCCGATCGGCAGGTCGAGACGGTCGGGCGGGAGGCCGAGCCCGGCGACGATGCGCCGCACCTCCGACTCCGCCGCGTACCCGCCCGCGGCCGAGAACGTGTCCTGCGCGTTGCCGTACGCCTTCACGTTCTTGCGGCGACGGATCGGCTTCGACCTTGACCCGCAGCTCCTCGAGCCGGTGCGTCTGAGTGTCGAGCCCGCGCCCGGACAGCACGTGCGAGAGCGCGGTGCCGTCGACGCCCGCGCCCCGGGCGGGCGGGTCCTGGGGAAGGAAACCGACCCGCTCGGGTCGCAGCACGACACCCTTCGCGGCCGGCACCGCGCCGCCGAGCACGCGCAGCAGCGACGTCTTGCCCGCACCGTTGCGCCCGACGAGCCCGACCTTGTCGCCCGCGTGCAGCGAAAAGGACGCGTCGGTCAGCGTGAACCGTCCACCGACTTCGACCGCGAGATCGCGCACCTGGAGCACGGACAATTACTGACCCGTCCGGTTCCGGACCCGGTCCCCTTTGTCGATTCTCGCCCTCGGACCGACCGGGATCCGAGCCCCGGGGCAGGCGGGAGCGCAGGATCTCGGTGATCGCGTCGGCCGCGAGGAGGATCACGGCGATCCAGGCGAGGGTGCGCGCGTGCGGGAACAGCGTGGGCCACTCGAAGACCGGCGGGTAGCGGTAGCGATGCTGCTGAACGACGATGTAGACGCCGCACAGCCGCGAGCAGCGCACCGGGAACGAGCAGGACGAGGGGGCGCAGGCGAGGCCGGGCGACGACCGCGAAGACCACTGCGGCGCGTCAGCACGCCGACCCAGGGCGCGACAACGAGCGCAGCCAGGAGCCCGGTGGCGAGCGGGGCGATCCACCGCACACGCCCGCGGCGCCGGCGCCGAGGCTCCGCGTCGACGCGACCATGCGGCGGACCAGTCGAGAGTCGACGTCGGCGTCGCCGGGCCGGGCGCGTCGCCGCGGTGGCCACGACCGCCGCGGCGCCGGACCCACGTGAACGCGATGATCCCCAGGCACAGCAGCGACGCCGAGGAGCGACAGCCAGATCGCGGTCCGCACCTGTCGTTGCGGCGTCCACTCGAACACGACGTCGAACGCGCCCGACGCGGGCGGCGTCACGAGCCAGCCGTTCGCGTAACCGTCGACGAGTTGCGACGGGCCGAGGTCGTGCCCGCCGACCACGCGCGCGTGCCAGCCCGGGCTCTGCGACTCGCCGAGCACGAGCCAGAACGGCTTCGTCGCGGCGTCGACGTGGACGCGCATCTTCGTGTCGCCGTTGTGCGTCACCGTCGACCTGGCGCCGGCAGCGGGCGCGGGATCGGCCACCGGCGCACACGACCGCTCGCAACGCTGACCGCGGTCGCCGCGCGTCCCCGACGCGAGCACGAGCCGGTCGATCGAGAACCCGGCCGTCCTTCCCGGCCGCGGTCTCGAGCACGTGCGAACCCTTGGCCAACGAGATGTGCGGCAGTACCGCACGGCGCGACCGTGAGCCCGGCCGTCGTCCCCGCCGCGCTCGCGGGACCGGTGACGCGCACCGGGACGCGCTGCCCGTCGATCGTGACCAGATCGGAGCGGCAGCCGCTGTCGACCGGCCCGCGGCCAGCGGCTGCACCGTGAGCCCGGGGATGCCGAGCTCGGCGATCCCGACCGGCTCGACCCGAGTGCGACCGGTGCCGTAGAGCTGCGTCCGCTCGATGCGGACGCCGTTGAACGTCACCCGGACCGTGCGCCCGCGCGTGCGCGGGAACGCGACGTGCACCGTGGTCGTCGCGTTCTCGTGCGGGTTGGTCGGCGATCACCGGCAACGTGACCTCGCGCACGCTGCCGTCGACGGTGACCCGAACGGCGGTGGGCACCGAGTGGCGACCGTCGGCGATCACCGAGAGATCGAGGTGGTCGAGCGTGATCGGCGTGGGCGACACGGCCTGCACCCACTGGCTCTCGGCGTCGTCGAACGGCGTCTGCCACGCGGTGTCCGGGGTGCCGTCGAGCGCGGCATCGGCCCGGCACGCGAGGCAGCCGGGCAGGAACCCGCTCGCCGAGAGGGTGAGTCCCGCGTCGGCGGCACCCGGCCGCAGCGCCCGCTCGATCGCGGCATTCGGGGCATCGGGGCTCACGGTCGCGTTGCCGGTCAGCGAGAACGTGCGCGCCGCGGGGAGGTCGAACGAGCGCGAGAGCGCGAGCTCCGGTTGCGTGCGGGGCGGCACCGGCCGGATGGCGTCGCGGTTCATGACGAGCACCAGCGGATGTGTGCTCGACGACGCGCCGAGCGCACCGAGGAGATCGCTCGGCATCTGCACGACCTCGTCGACGCGCACGTCGTGCGTCGCGTGCACGTCGCGCAGCCGGATCTCGGCGAAGCCGACCGCGTCCTCCTGCCCGAAGAGGTTCGGACGGTGGTCGTTCGTCTGACGATCTTGACCGAGAACGTGCGCGAACGTGCGGGTCGGGAACGTGATCGTCTGCCCGGCCGCAGTGCGCGAGGTCGGGCCGAGCGCGACCCGCACGGGCTTGCCGCCGTCGAAAGTCAGCTCCACCTCGGTGATGAAGCGGTTGGGCGAACCGCCGAGCGGCTGCACGAGGTTCACGTGGTCGGTGGTGATCGGCCGCTTCAGGTCGATCTCGATGCGCTGCCCGCGCGCGTCGCCGAAGCCCTGCGTGCGCCATGCCGTTCCCGTGTCGCCGTCGAAGCGCGCCGGACGGCCGGTCCTCGGGCCAGTACGTGTTGGTGTTGCCGTACGCGGTCGCGACGATGCGCTGCACGCCGACCTGGTCGGTCGTGGTCAGCGCCGACGACTGCTCGCCCGGGAACACCTCGAGGCGCGCGTCGGTCGGATCGGTCTTCAACGGTTGGTCGGCGGCACCCGCCTGCTCGGTGAAGCCGACCGTCTGCGTCACCGTCGTCCAGCGGCGAGCGCGGAGCCGGTTGCTGTCGGTGACGACCAAGACGTCGCCGGCACGTCGTGGCACTGCGCAGCGACGGGTCCGAGGTGTACGAACCCGAGTAGCGGATCACGCCGGCGCCGTCGAGCAGGCCGGCCCCGGCCGCGTCGACGAGACCCTCGCCGTCGCCGCTCACCATCAGCGCGTGTTGCGTCGACTCGCCCCGCACGATCTGGGTCGGCTGCGTCACCGGATACACCTGCACCGGCGCGACGGGCGAGGCCGACGCCGGCGTGCGAAGGCTGACCTCGTCGGCGTAGCCCTTCGGGCAGCGTGAAGTCGGAGGGCGGGTCCGTATCCCACTGGCAGTACCGAGCCCGGGCGCGGCCTTCAGCACCGCGGCGAGGTCCTCGGGCCGGACGAGGTCGTAGCGCTCGTAGTCGATGTCGTTGCGCGCGACGACCGACGCCGACGCCCATCCGCCGCCACAGTGCGACGAGCGCCGGCCGGATCGGCGACACCTTCTTGCAGGCGGCGATCGATCGCGTTGAGGAGATCGGCGGTGCCGGGCGTGCCGTACGGGATCAGCTCCCGGGCGACGTACGGCCGGTCGGTGAGTCCGGGCGTGATCGGGTCGACGGTGTTGCCCCAGGTGTACGACGCGAAGTCGGCGCCCGGCTCCTCGAGGATGCGGGTCTGGTGATCGCCCGCGTCGAGCGCGGCGATCGCCCGCGTCCAGTACGACGGCAGGGTCTGGTCGCGCTCCAGATTCTTGCCGTAGAACGTCCCGTCGACGAGCGCGGGGAAGTTCACGAAGATCAGCATTCCCACGAGCACGGGCACTGCGTATGCGAGCGCGGCCTGCCCCCGCCCGCGCAGACGCCGCGAAGACCGCGTTCACCGCGAGACCGAGGAAGATCGCGAGCGCGAGCACGACCAGCGGCGCGGCGCGGCCGGTGCTGCGCAGCGCGAGACCCGCGGTCGACGAGTTCGCGAACGACTTGAACAGGCCCCCGAGCGGGGTGGGGCTGGCGTAGGGATGGGCGCCGACCGAGATGACGACCCCGACGAAGAGCAACAGGACGAAGAACACCCGGTGGCGCCAGCGCAGGAACGCGGCCGACAGCAGCGACAGCACGACGAGCGCTGTAGCCGGCGAGGATCACCCACGAGTGCTGCGTGTAGTCGCGCGCGGCCTCGATCCACGGCCCGAGCCGGTCCTGGCCGTAGAAGAACCAGTAGCCGAGGCCGCGCAGCACCTCGTTCGGGGTGGACGTGAGCGCGACGGTCTCGACGGTCTCGCTGTACTTGAGCACGTCGAGCCCGTAGGTGCCCTGCATCCGTAGACCGGCGATCCACCACAACGACGTGAGCAGCGTGAGCCCGCCTGTGCGCAATGCGACGCCGAGGGCGCGGCGCGCGTCGACCTCGCGGGCGACGAGCCACGAGTACAGGATCCACAACACCGGACCGACACCGGCGTAGATCAATGCGGTCGCGTTGACGCCGCCGATCACCTGCACGATCAACGCGAAGATCGCGGGATAGCGCCAGCCCCCGTCGCGGAGCGCCTTGCGCGTGACCGCGATCATCCACGGCAGCGCGGCCCACGGCATCAGCAGCACGGAGATGCGCGCCGCGTAGTCGAGGACGTACGGCGTGCACATGAACGCGAGCGCGGCGACGACCACGCCCGGACCGCGCAGACCGAACGTGCGCAGCAGGAACAGCATGCCGAGCGCGGCCGCGAAGAGCAGCGAACCGAGCCACAGCCGCTGCGAGACCCACGCCGGCGACCCGAGCTTCTCGAGGATCCAGTAGTACGGACCCATCGGGAACGCGTAGCCGATCGTCTGGTGCGTCACCGTGCCCATACCGACGTGGGGATCCCACATCGACACCGACCGCGACAACAGCCGGCCCGGGTCGAGGTACAGGTATTGCTTGGTGTCCGCGCCGATCTTGCCCGGCTTGGTCAGAAGCGGTGGGACGTACGCGAGCAATGCGAGCAGCGAGTACCCGAGCGTCGCCCGCCGGCGACGCGTGCCGATCAGTTCGCTCACTCCGGGCCGATCCGCGCGCTCACGCCGTACGGTGGCGGAGCGCCTCGGCCGCGAGCACCTCGAGCGTGCCCGCGCGCCGTCGCGGCCCACGTGAACTGCGAGGCATGCTCGAGCGCGTTCTTCGGCGAGGAGCGCGCGGAACGCGTCGTCGCGGAGCACCCGTTCGATCGCGACGGCCAGGCCCTTGTCGTCGTCGACCAGCACGCCCGTGACGCCGTCGACGATCGCGTCGCTGTGGCCGGAGATGCGCGTCGCGACCGCCGGGGTCCGGCACGCGGCCGCCTCGGTGATGGTCATCCCCCAGCCTTCGTGCCTCGACGCGCTCGCCAGCACCCACGCCCGGTGGTAGAGATCGAGGAGGGTCTCGGCGTCGACCCGGCCGGGTAGCGAGATCCAGTCGGTCGCACCGACTTCGGCGATCCGGCGTTGCAACGCGTCGCGCTCGTAACCCTCGCCGACGATGACCGCACGGAGGTCGGCGCGCCCGGCCTTGACGTCGGCGAGCGCGTCGATGAGCACGTCGAAACGCTTGACCGGCACGAGCCGCCCGACCGCGAGGACGAGCGGCGACGGGTCGCGCGTGCCGCCCGGCCGGAAGGCGGGGTCGATACCCGGCGGAACGACGGTGATGTTCGACGGGCGCAGCCGGAGGCGACGCACGATCTCGTCCTTCGACGACTCCGACAACGTGACGATGCGCGAGCGCCGGTAGAGCGGCGGCGCGACCCGGAATTCGATGGTGCGGCCGAGCCGGGCGAGCCGCGGTGGCAGTGTCATCTCCCACATCGAGTCGTGCACATGGTGCAGCCACACGGCCCGCGGCCGCGTCGGCGCCCAGACCGGTGAGAAGAACGGCATGCCGTTCCAGATCTCGACGAGCGCGTCGCTCGCCCCGTGCCACCCCATCATCTCGCTGAACGCGGCGCGCGGGAACACGAGATAACGGCCCGCCTTGCGGATAACCCGATAGCCGTCGCGCCAGCTGACCTGCGCCGACCCGGCCGCGTACGAGGTCCGCATCGTCACCTCGATGCCGGCGCGGCCCCACAGCGCGGCCACCCTCGAGGCGTGCAGCTCCGAGCCGCCCGCTTCAGGGTCGTCGATGTCACGCCACGCAAGGATCGCGATCCGCCGCAGGCCCGCCGCCGCCGCGATCTCACCCAGCTGGGCGATCTCTGCGGGCGTTGCGCCGTCGCCGGAGCCGGCACCGACGCGGGCGGGATCGGACAAGGACGTGAGCCTCCGCGACACGGACGGACATGATGGAAGGACAGGCAGGACGGCGCGGGAGTCTAGAGCCGGTCCCTGCCGCGGCCGGGCTCTTGGCCGCGGCGGTCGGTACGGCGCGGCGCCCGCCCTTCCGCCGCGCTCCGCTGTACGCTCGTCCGCCTGCAGGCGAGGTCACGGAGCCGGAAGGACATGAAGCTCACGGGCGAACGCCCGATGCACGGAGCGACACCCGATTCGCTCCTCGCGTTCCACGACGCCGGGTACCGCGAGGTGCTCGCGCGCCTCGGCCCGGGTGTCACCGTCGACGTCGGGTGTGGCATCGGCGACGAGACGCGGCGGCTCGTCGGCCCCGATCGGCTGGTCATCGGCGCCGACTACAGCGCCGAGACGATGTGCGCCGCCGCGCGGGAGCCGGGCTCGACCGAACGTCTGCGGTTCTGCGCCTTCGACGGCGCCGCGATCGCCCTCCGCGACGGCAGCGTCGACAACATCGTGTCGTCGCACATCATCGAGCACTTCGAGAACCCGGTCGCCCACGTCGCCGAGCTCGCCCGGGCACTGCGGCCGGGCGGCACCGCGTTCGTGATCACGCCCAACGCGCCCGCCGACTTCGAGAATCCGTTCCACGTCTACCTGTTCGAGCGCGCGCAACTCGTCTCGCTGCTCTCGCTCTTCTTCGAAGAGGTCACGTGTCTCGGCCTCGAGGGCGACGACGCGCTGCACGCCGATTTCGCGGCCCGGCGCGCGAGCGGCGAACGACTCCTGAAGCTCGACGTCTTCCAACTACGCCGGCGCATGCCCCGCGCCGCCTACGTCTGGGCATACGAACGCGTGCTCCCCGTCGTCTACCGCTTCCTCGGCAACGACCGCACCGGCATCGGTTCCGGGCTCTCCGAGCGCGACTTCTTCGCCACCGAGGTCGTCGACGAGCACACGCCCGGGCTCTTCGCGATCGCGCGGCGCCCGCGCGTCGAAGGCGCGGGCGGCATGAGCGGGCACGCGCCGGGCCGTCCGACCGTCGAGGGCAAGGGCGTCTGGGTCACCGTCCCGACCTACGAGGAGGCCGACAACATCGAGCTGCTCGTGCGCCGCGTGCGGGAGGCCGTGCCCGACGCGCACATCCTCGTCGTCGACGACAACAGCTTCGACGGGACGGCCGAGAAGGCCGAAGCGCTCGGTGCCGAACTGGGCGGGATCGAGGTCCTGCGCCGGCCCCGCAAGCTCGGCCTCGGGAGCGCGTACCGCGCCGGACACGCCGTCGGGCTCGCCCGCGGCTTCGACGTCATGATCCAGATCGACGCCGACCTCTCGCACGACCCGGCCGACCTGCCCCGACTCCTCGCCGCGGTCGAGCGCGGCGCCGACCTCGCGACCGGATCGCGCTACACGCCCGGCGGCAGCGTCCCCAACTGGCCGCGGCACCGGCTCGCACTCTCGGTGCTCGGCAACCGCTATGTGGCGTTCTGCCTCGGGATGGGCGTGCGCGACGCGACCGCGGGCTACCGCGCGTACCGCGCGTCGACACTCGAGACGATCGGGTTCGCGTCGACGAACTCCACCGGGTACGCGTTCCAGATCGAGATGACGTACCGGGTCGTGAACGCGGGCGGCAAGATCGAAGAGGTCCCGATCGCGTTCACCGACCGCGTGCGCGGCACCTCGAAGATGTCGTGGCGCATCATCGCCGAGGCGATGCTGCTCGTGACGTGGTGGGGCGTCCGCGACCGGATGCTGCGGAGGCGACGCCGGGCGCGCTGAGCGGCGTCGCCGATCGCCCGCTTGCGTCTACGGCGAGCGGGGCAGGAACGGCGCGTCGCGACCCGTGGCCCCGCCGCCTCCGGCATCGCCCGTCTGCTCCTCGTGGTACTCGGCCTCGACGTTGACCGACCACACATCGTGCTCGGTGCCGGTCAGGATGTTCTCGACCGACAGCATCGCGGTCAGCATCGAGTGATCCTGGTTGTTGTACCGGTGCATGCCGTTGCGGCCGCACGGGAACACGTTGGGCGTGTTGGCGGCGAGCCACTTGCGCATCGTCTCGACGTTGTCCTGGTACATCTCGTCGTAGACGGGGTACGCCTTCGCCATGCGAACGACGTAGGCCGCCTCCACCTGGCTCGGATCGTCGATGAGCCCGAGTGTGTGCATCTCTCGTCTGCCCTGCTCGATCAAGTCGGCATCCGACTTGGTCCACATCGCGTCGCCCTCGTTCACGAAATACTCGAGGCCGAGACACGTACGGCCGTCCTTCACCATGAAGGGCGACCACGACCCGTAGTTCTGCACCCGCCCAACTTGGACCTCGGGATCGTGGATGTAGACCCAGTTGTCGGTGAACGAGTACTTCTGCGGCACGACGAGCGCGACGGTGAGATGGTCGCGGTACCGCAGATCGGCGGCGGCGGCGCCCGTCGTGGCGTCGACCGGTGGTTGCATCGCCGCGCACAGCGCGCCGATCGGCATCGACGACACGACGTGCGTGCACGGGTACACATGCTCGACGCCCGCGCGGTCGACCGCGACGACCGCAGTCGCCCCGCCCTCACCGTGGTGAATGCCGGTCACCCGGCGGTCGAACTCGAGATTCGCGCCGGCCGCCACGACCTTGTCGGCCGCGACCTCCCACATCATTCCCGGACCGAACTTGGGATAGTTGAACTCGTCGATGAGGCTCGTGACCATCTTCGACTTGTCGCGTTTGGCGAAACGCTTCGGCGTGAGCGCGTCCTTCATGGCGCGGAACAGCGACAGGTCCTTGATCCGTTGCGCGCCCCAGTCGGCTGAAAGCTCCGATGCGGGAACGCCCCAGACCTTCTCGTTGTAGGCCTTGAAGAAGTGCTGGTACAGCCGCCAACCGAAGCGGGCGGCGATGAAGCCCTCGAGCGTGTCGCGGTTCTTCGGTGGGTGTATTCGCACCCACACGTACGACGCCACGCACCGCAGGGCCTCGATCGGTCCGAGATTGCGGAGGACGTTCATCGTGACGAGCGGGTAGTCGTAGAGCTTGCCTCGGTAGAAGATCCGACTCTGGCGCGGGCGACTCAGGAAGTTCTCCTGCCCGAGGATCTCCCACCAGAGGTCGTCGACCGCGCGCACCTTCGTGAAGAAGCGGTGGCCGCCGATGTCGAAACGCCAGCCGTCGCGCAGCACCGTCCGGCTGATGCCGCCCACGACGTCGTCGGCCTCGAGGATCGTGACCGCCGACGCGTGCCCGGCCTTCGTCAGCTCGTACGCGGCGGTGAGGCCGGCCGGACCGGCGCCGATGACGACGACCGAGAGCTCGGGCTTCACCTCGGGGCCGGCTGCAGACGGCGGTGCATCGGGGCTCGACATGACCGGTCGAGCATAGTGACCGAGCGACCCGGATCCGGGCTCCCGCCGACCGCGGTTCAGGGCACCACGACGCCGGTGAACGCCAGGACGGAGGCGGCGACGAGGCCGGCACCGGCGAGGCACAGCACGACGCGTTCTGTTTCGGGGGCCGCGATCACGTCGGCGCCGCCGAGCACGAACGGCAGCGCCGAGAGCCCGTAACGCTCGAGCGAGTCGAGGTTGCGGCTGCTGAGCGCGACGACGAGCGCAACCGCCGCGTACAGCGTGAACGACAAGCGGCCAGCGCCGGGCGATGACGACGAGGAGCGCCACGAAGACGAGCGCGCTCACCGCGTGCATGCCCGCGCTCACGTGATCGCCCACGAAGAGCTCGTGCACGTTGTGCGCCACCGCGCGAACCGGGTCGACCCACTTCCCGCGCCGCGTGGGATCCGACTGCGCGCGAATCGGGTACCAGAAGTCGTGAGCCCGGTGCGCGGCCCACGCCAGGTACGCGAGGAGCCCGGCGACGGGCGCGACCGCGGGGACGACGGCCTTCGCGTCGCGCTGCTGCCAGCCCTCGACCGCGGCCGGGACCGACAGCAGCACTCCGACCGGCCGGGTGATCCCGGCGAGCAGCCCGAAGATCGCGGCGACCCACCACCGCCGCGCCCGCAGGCCGATGAGCGTCAGCGCCGCCAACGTCATGAACGTCGCTTCCGCGTAGCCCATGACGAGCACGAACGCGGGCGGCGCGAGGTAGACCAGCCACACCGCACGCCGGGCGAGGGCGCGATCGTCACGCTCCTGCATGACGAGCGCGTGCAGCGCGAAGCCCAAGGCCAGCGCGGAAGCATTCGCGACGAACACGATGCCGAACCCGGCCGACGCGCCCGGCAGCCACGACACGACGCGCCCGAGCACAGCGAACAGCGGGAAGAAGCGCAGTCCCTCGTTCGCGACGCCGCCGTAACCGACCGCGCGCGATGTCGCGGTACCACGCCGCGTCCCAGCCGAGGAGGCCGTCATGGATCTGCACCGGGACGGGCGCGAGATGGACGGTCGTGACGATGTGGCGGATCGTCGCGAGCGCGCCGACGACGACCGCCCGGGAGACGATGTACGGGACGAGCACTGCGCGGACGGTACGGACAGGAACGCGCATTCAGCCCTTGGTGGGTGCGGGGAACATCTGGAGCGACGGCTTCTCGAAGATCTTGTCCTCCGAGAGCGTGCGCTGCACCATCGTGCGCGCCCGGCCGAAATCGGCCGAGAGGGCCTCGCACGTGCCGGCGTGCGTGACGTAGCCGGGCGCGCTCACATACCAGAGCGTGTGCGCGCCGGCCCGCGCCAGCGCACTGCGCGCGAACGCGGCCGGGTCGGCCGCGGCGAGCCGCTTCTTGTAGTCGACCCAGTCGACGAGGGCCGGGCGGTCAAAGCTGGGGTAGACGACCTCGTCGAGCCCCCCTGCACCAGGCGGTGCACCGACGGCCCGACCTGGTCGGGGCAATACACGACGAGGTCGCCGGGCTTGGCCTCGTGCCGGAGCACCGCCGCGACCTCCGGCGCCTGCGTCCGCTGCGTCACGACGTTGCGTACTCCCCCGGCAAAGCCGAACGCGACGGTGACCACCAAGCAGCGCGACGAGGATGCGCGGATCGCGCAGCGTCGTGAAGCCGCGCGCGACGAGGAGCACGAAGAAGGGGAACACGATCGCGCTGTAGCGCGACTGGAACGCGCCGCCCGCGAGATAGTTGAGCGTCAACGCGACGAGGAGACCGACGCCGCCGACGAACGCGACCAGACGGGTCTCGTGCGGGACGTGCAGGTCGATCTCGACGCGCCGCTCGTCGACGCGCGCGCCCGAACACCCCGAGGACGAGCATCGGGAAGAGGACGAAGAAGAGGACCCAGCCTTCCTGGCGGTCGGCCGACGTGCCGCTCGTTCCCCCGGCGAAGTCGCGCAGCGTGTACCCGAACGGGATACCGGGCAAGCTCGGCTCGCCCCACGGCGTGCCGGTGTGGGCGCGCTGGTAGAGGAACGTCGGGACCCACGGCGCGAAGGCGAGCGCGCCGACGACCACCGCGACCAGCACGCGCCGGGCCGCGTCGCGGCGTTCGCCTCTCCACGCGGTCCAGACCAAGACGGCGAACACCACCGCGAGGAGGTAGAACGACCAGTACTGCGTGTACATGAGCAGCGCGACGAGGATCGGCGACGATCGCGAGGCGAACGGCATCGGGCCGCTCGAGCGCGCGCTGGCACGGCAACGAACCCCGACGCGACGAGCAGGATCACGAGCGAGTACATGCGCGCTTCGGTTGCGTACCGGATCGTGTACGGGTTCGCGACCATCACGCCCGCCGCGATCCACGCGCCCGCCCGGCCCATGAAGCGCCGGCCTGCGAACCACGTGGCCGCCACTGCGCCCGCCATGAACAGCCCCGACAGCGAGCGGGACGCGACGTTCCCGGTGCCGAGCACTCCGGTCCAGACGTGCAGGAGCAGGTAGTAGAGCGGCGGCGCGCCGTCGTGCTTGAGCGCGTCGTGCAGCTGCGAGAGCGGCAGGCGGGCGATGTTGACGGTGAGCGCCTCGTCGAGCCAGAGCGCGGAACGGGTGTAGAAGAAGAAGAACGCTCCGGCGACGGCGACGGCGGCGAACGCGCCGAACATGAGCGGCGCGACTCGCGCCCACGCCGAGGTCGACTCCTCCGGCCCGGGCTCGCGCACGGGCGCGTCGGAGAGGGTCGTCACGGCTGCGAAACCTAGCGCCGGAGGACGCTCAGATCTGTACGTGCGGCACGACGTCGCGCGCGACGGCCTCGAGACTGTCCGACGACGGGAAGTCGCGGAACCAGAGCACGAACTCCCGACAACCCGCGTCGACGAACTCCTGCGCCTTCTCCGCGACCTGTTCGGCGGTGCCGACGAGGTTGTCGCGCACGTACTCGTCGGGATCGCCGCCGCCCCAGAGCGATCCGCCGCCGGGCGAGTCGAGCCACTTCTTCAGGTCGGCCTCGGTGTCGAACACCCGACAGTCGGGACCGTGCGTGCGCACGATGCCGTCGAAGTCGCGGCCGATCTCGTCGCAATAGCCGCGCAGCAGGTTCGACTTGCGCACGAATCCCTCGATGCCGGTCTGCCAGTTCGTCTTGTCGGCGTGCCGGGCCTCGATGCGCAGCGTCACCTTCTCGCCGCCGCCGCCGATCCAGAGCTCCGGGAGCTGTTGGACAGGCTTGGGGTCGCAGTAGGCGCCGTCGAACGTCGAGGTGCTTGCCCTGATAGGTGACGGTCTCGTCGGTCCAGAGCTTCTTGATGCACCTCGACCGTCTCTTCGAGGATCTGCAGGCGGGTGCCCGCGCTCGGGAACGGGAACCCGTACGCCTGGTACTCGCGCTCGTACCAACCCGGCGCCGATCCCGAGGATCAGGCGCCCGCCCGAGAACACGTCGACGCACGCCGCTTCCTTGGCGAGCAGGCCCGCGTTGCGGTACGCCGCGCACGTCACCATCTGCCCGAGCTTGATCGTGCTCGTGTGCTGCGCGAGCGCGGCGAGCATGGTGAACGCCTCGAACATGTGCGTCGGCTCGCGGCGCGGCACGGTCTCGACGTGGTCGTACACCCAGAGGTGGTGATAGCCGAGCTGTTCGGTGAGCTGGGCGAGCTCCTTCGTGCGCTCCCACGCGTCGGTCGCGGACCAGCCCGTGTACTCGAGCTTCCAACCCTGCGGCGCGAACGCCCCCCACTGCAGCGGTGCGGTCACGCGTTCCCCTTCACGGTGCTGTCCCATATCGCACCGGGGTCGGCGACCGGTCCCGGCTCGTGGTAGTCCCACCATTGGATCTCGCACATCATCGGCAGCAGGTACCGCACGTAGATGCTCGTGATCGCGAGCATGCCGTGGTCGTCGACGTGCTTGTCGATGATGTCGACGCGGTCGTCGCGCGCCTTCCACGCCTCGGCGCGCGTCAGGATGTCGTCGAGCTCCGACTCCGCGCCGACCGACAGTCCGAAGTGGTCGAGGCGCGGGCACTCCATCGCCTGCCCGCCGTCGTCGGCGATCAGGAAGACGAACTGCTCGATGTTGTGCACCTGGAAGACCTGGCGCTTGCGGTCGATCGTCATCATCGGGATGTCGAAGAACCCGAACACGTCGCCGAAGAAGTCGGCACGCAGCTTGCGGTGCTCCTCGTCGAGCATCTCGGGCGTGAGGCTCATCGCGACGTGGTTGAAGCGAGGCTTACGGGTGGCGAACTCGGGTCCGATGATGGGCATCGGCAGCCTCCTTCAGGAGATCCGGGGGACGACCATGGCCTTCGCCGCGAGGTCGCCCTCGTGCAGACCGATCGCCGCGTCGAGCAGGCGGTTGAGCGGGTAGTCCTCCTGCTCGACGAGCAGGTCGTTCGGCAGCTTGCCCGACGCGAGCAGCTCGAGCGCGCGCGGGAAGCCGTCGTCGTCGTAGACGAACGCGCCGGTGATGACGAGCTCGTTCAACAGGATGCGGTTCGGGTCGAACTTCGGTCGAGCCATACCCGCGCCGACGAGCACGAGCGTGCCCGCGCGCTTGAGCTGCGCGAGGCGCCGACTCCTGGGCCCGACCGTTGCCCGAGCACTCGAGCGCGACGTCGAAGGGCTCGTCGACGATGTCGAACGGCATGCCCGGTGTCACGAGCTCCTCGGGGTCGACCACACGCGCGCCGAGCTTCTCGCACAACGCGCGGCGGCTCTCCTTGGGCTCGCTCACGACGATGTCGTCGACGCCGAGCGCCTTCAGCGCCGCGACCGAGAGGAAGCCGATCGGCCCGCCGCCGGTCACCAGCCAGCGCGTGCCCGGGCGGGCGCCGCCGGCCCTGGGTGATGCCGTGCAGCGCGACCGCGAGCGGCTCGGTGAGCGCGGCGTGCTTGAGCGAGAGGCCGTCGGGAACGTGCAGCGCCTCGGCGGCGCGCACCGTCTTGTAGCCGGCGAACGCGCCCTGCCAGGCGTCGTTCGCCGCCGACGGAGTTGCGCTCGGTGCACAGCGAGGTGCGGCTGGCTCAGGCAGTACTCGCACTTCCCGCACTTGGGTGACGGACCGCCGATGGCCCGGTCGCCGACCGCCCAGCCCGGTCACGTCCGCGCCGATCGCCGGCGACGGTGCCCGAGAACTCGTGGCCCTCGATCGCCCCCGCCTTGCCGCCCCATTCGATGAGGAAGTGCAGGTCGGAGCCGCAGATCCCGCAGTGGCTCACCTCGAGCGAGCAGCTCGTCGGGCCGGGCACGGGGGTGGGGCGGTCCTCGACCGCGACGTCGCGCAGCCCCATGAAGACGGCGGCGGGCATGGTTGTCGGGCACCTGCGTCATGGCAGAAGGGTCGCCCGAACCTGACACGCGCGTCAACTAGGCGGACCCGACATCCCCACGAAGTCCCTGTTGAGGATTCCCGGAATTCCCCAGCACGCGTGGGCGTGGTCGGGTCGGCGGCGGGAGGCGGTCGGCCAACTGTTCGGCGGCACGGGCTGCGCGAGACTCGGGCGTGCCCACTGACACGGGCGTCAGTCTTCGAGGAGCAACATGACCGCAGACGTCGTCATCCGGGGCGGGACGATCGTCGACGGGACGGGTGCCGCCCGGCGCGCTCGCCGACATCGCCGATCACCGACGGGATCATCTCCGAGATCGGTTCCGGGCTCACCGGCCGGCGCGAGCTCGACGCCTCCGGCCGGATCGTGACGCCGGGCTTCGTCGACATCCACACGCACTACGACGCGCAGGTCTTCTGGGACCCGGCGCTGTCGCCGAGCTGCTGGCACGGCGTGACCTCGGTCGTCGCCGGCAACTGCGGGTTCTCGATCGCGCCCGTCCGTCCCGAGCACCGCGAGCTGCTCGTGCGCACCCTGCAGCACGTCGAGGACATGTCGCCCGACACGCTGTTCGCCGGAGTGCCGTGGGAGGAGTTCGAGACCTTCCCGCAGTACCTCGACTCGATCGAGGCGCGGGGCACGCTCATCAACTTCGCGTGCTACGTCGGTCACACCGCGGTGCGCATCTTCGTGATGGGCGAAGCCGGCTACGAGCGGGCCGCGACCGACGACGAGATCGCACAGATGCAACAGGTGATCGCCGAAGCCATGGCCGCGGGCGCGGCCGGGTTCGCCACCTCGTCGTCACCGACGCACAGCGGCGACCAGGGCCGCCCGGTGCCGTCGCGCGTCGCCGATCTCGCCGAGCTCTACTCGCTCCTCGAGCCGCTCCGCGACGCGCACAAGGGTGTCGCCGCGCTCGCTGCCGGGCGAGAAGGTCACCCACGCCGACGTGTACGAGTTGCAGCGCGCGACCGGCCGTCCGCTCACGTGGACCGCGCTGCTCACCGTGAAGGGTTTCCCCTGGCACGAGAAGATCATGGAGGCGAACACAAAGGCGCGCGCCGAGGGCATCGAGGTGTGGCCGCAGGTGTCGTGCCGGCCGCTCACGTTCCAGATGAACCTGCGCGAGCCCTTCACGTTCAACATGCGCGCGTCGTTCCAGGAGCTGATGGACCGCCCCGACGAGAACCGTCTCGCGGCGTACCGCGATCCGGCGTGGCGCGCCAAGGCGTGGGAGGAGATGCAGGGGGTGCGCGGCGCGCTGCCCGTCAACTTCGACGCGCTCGGCGGTCGCCGAGTCACCGACGCACCCGGAGCTGATCAACCGCAAGGTCTCCGAGATCGCGGCCGAACGCGGCGTCACGCCGCTCGACGCGATGCTCGACATCTCGATCGACGAGAACCTCGAGACCCGATTCACGAGCGTGCTCGCGAACAACGACCCGGAGGCCATCGCGTGGCTGCTCCCGCAGGACACGGTCCTGCTCGGCCTGGCCGACTCGGGCGCGCACGTCACCCAGCTGTGCGACGCGTGCTTCGCGACCGACCTGCTCGGCAACTGGGTGCGCGACAAGGAGGTCATGCCGCTCGAGCACGCGATCCACAAGCTGACCGGTGAGCCGGCCGCGGTGTTCGGGTTGCACGACCGGGGCACGCTCGAGGTCGGCAAGGCCGCCGACGTCGTCGCGTTCGACTTCGACACCGTCGGCCCCGGACCGCTGCGGCGCATCCACGACTTCCCGGCCGACGGCGAGCGCCTCGTCGCCGACCGGCCCGAGGGCATCAGTCACGTCGTCGTCAACGGCACGGTCATCCGCGAGGGCGGCACACCCGTCGACGACGCGCTCGCGACGCGCCCCGGCAAGCTGCTGCGCTCGTCGTAGCCGCGCGTCGTCAGCTGGGCTCGACGCGACTCGCAAGCAGCAGGTGTGCGAACTGACCCGTCATCGACGGTTGCGACGGTCCCGCGTCGTCGATCGAGGCGTGCAACACGACACCCTGAGCGACCGCGAGGAGTAGACCGGCCATCGCGTCCGGATCTACCCAATCCGGAACAACGCCCTTCGCCTTGAGGTCGGCCATCAGATTCGAGAGCATCGAGCGGATCTCCGCAAAGATGCGACCGACGCGGCGCATGCAGTTCGGGCTGCCGTTGCCTCTGGACGAGCACCTCGAGATACGCGGGCGCGTCGTCCGTCGAGATGTCGTATGCCCGTTGGAGTTCGGCAATGGCGTTCACCAAGCGACTGGCCGGATCGAGAGATTCGTTCCCGCAGCGCGGCCGAGCGCGGGGGCGACCAGCGCTTCGATCGCGCCGCCGACCGCCTCGGCGACGAGCGCATCCTTCGACCCGAAGTAGTACGTGATGGCCCCGAGGTTCGCGTCCCGCCGCGCTCGTGATGGCCCACGATGTCGCGCCCACCTGCCCACCGTCGCGGATGCACTCCCACGCCGCGGCGATCAGGCGGTCCTTCGTGTCCGAGGGCATCTCGCCAACCTAGTTGAGTGTGAGTCATACGTATGTATGATTCACAGCATGATGCTTCGCCCAGGGACCGGGATGGCGCTCGCCGGGGCCGGGATCGACCTCGTGCTCGCGGCCGCGCTCGGGTTGTTCCCGCGACCCACAGCTCGACGGGATTGCGGCACGTCGAAGGCCCGCTCCCGACCATCGCCCTCGTGATCGCCCTGTCCGCGCCGGGAGTGCTCGCGCTCATCGGCATCGCCGTCAACCGCCCGATCCTCTTCGGCGCGGCCGGCTTCGCGTGCGGCCCGCTGATCGTCGTCTCGATCCTGGCGTTCCCGTTCCTCATCGCCTGCGTGTTCCTGGTCCTCGCCTTCGCTCACGCGCAGACCGCGAAACTGTCGCCGATGGCAGTCGTCGCGTTGATCCTCGTGACGTTCCCCGTCTCGATTGCGATCGGGTTGCGTACGCTGATCTTGCAGACCCGCCAGTACACCTTCACGTTCCCCGGCGGCTCGGAGGGCGGCGACTACTTCACGCCCGCGCATGCAGTTCTCTGCATCGCGCTGGTCGCCATCGGCCTTGTCGTCGTCGCCACGCTCGCTTTATTCACCGCGGCACCGACTCCACGCACACGCCCACGGGTCGGTGTTTGAATCCTCGCCATGACCGAGTGCGTCGCCGCGATCCTGCACCGGCTCGACGCGCTGCTGCTCTGCCACCGATCACCCACGCGCGCCTCGTACCCCAACGTCTGGGATCTCCCGGGCGGTCACGTCGAACCGGGCGAGACGAACTCCAGCGCCTTGGCCCGCGAACTCCGCGAGGAGCTCGGCATCGAGATCGCCGCGCTCTCGTCGACACCGCAGACGGTGTATGCGGCCGGGGACGAACTCCGACTACACGTCTGGGTGATCGACGAGTGGCGCGGAGAGCCCGAGAATCGGGCTCCGGAAGAACACGACGACGTCCGCTGGTTCCAGGGCGACGAGATTGCAGGTTTGCAGCTCGCCGACGAGCGCTATCGACCGCTGTTCGAGCAGGTCCTTCGCGCGTCGCCGGTCGTCGTGACGACTACCTAACCCCGATAGTTCACGTGAGTTCTTGGGTGGTGTTGGAACGGTTGTGTGAACGGCTGTGAGCTCGTCTTGCGGACGCTGTTGGGTGTTGATCGCGGTGACTGAGGGCGAGGGGCCGCTGAGGGTCGTGTTCGGGCGTCCGCGGTCAAGCCGATGCCGGATTCGTGGGCGCGGGTGTGTTCAGGTGAGGAGCGCGATGCGCGTGTAGGCGTTGACGAGCGCGTCGACGCTCGGCCAGTCGTCGAGGATCCGCACGATTTGTTGGCGGGCGCGACGCACAACACGCGCAGGTGCGTGCCAGAGCTGCCAGCGCAACATTTTCGGTTCTGCGATCGTGAGCGGGCCGTCCAAACACACGAGTTGGAACCAGCGGACGAGGTCGGCGGCGAACGCGACGATGGCGAGGCGGGCGCGGTTGGCGTCGAGATCAACGAATGGGAACCGGTCCAGCCCGGAGTCTTTCAGCCGGCGGATGTGGTCCTCGACGTGGGCGTGAGCGCGCATGTGCGCGTCGAGCGCGACGGGGTCGCCGGATTGGTCGGTGTAGTGGCCCCAGTAACGGAACTCGAGTGACGGGAACAGCGAGGTCTGCGCGCCGGGATGCAACGGTTCGCGCCGCACGATCAACCGTGTGCTTTCCGGCCAGGCGGACAGGTCAACAAGATCCGTGACATCACACACAGCAGCATCGGATCGCTCGTCACCGGCTTGGGAGATCGCGGGTTGCCAGCGGTCGTCGTCGACCTCGATGCTGGCAATTGCCGTGTGAATCTGCGTGTTCTTGCGGGCCACGACCGCGAACCCGACGTTGCGGGCCCGACATCCCCGCACAAACCCGGCCGTCGCGCCCGCCGAATCCGCACGGACCATCACCGGCCGGGACACTGCCACAGGGTCGTCGCCGCACTGGTGTCCCGCGGCGATCTCGACGGGGAGTTGGCCGATCGCGGCGTCGAGGACCGTGAGGTGATCAGCCGCGTTGTTCGCGGTCGCGTTCCCGGGCCGTAACAGCGTCGCGAGGGTCTCGCCCGTCGCGTCCGCGAAACAGAACATCGGATGGAACCCGAACCCGCGCTTGTAGGTCGGTGCCGTCCCGTGTTTGTGTTCGGAATGGATCTCGATCAACGACGCGTCGATGTCCAACACGACCGGCTCGCCGTCATCGACCGCCGCCCACACGTCCGCGCGGACCTCGGCCATCGCATCCCACAACCCGGCCAGCGTCAACGCGTCGATCTGCCGGTAGGTGCGATACAACGTCGAATCCGACGGCACCGACCCGAACAACGCGGGCTGCGCCCGCAACACCTCGACGTCCGAACACGCGTCGCCGCCACCCGCCAGGGTGAGCATCGCATGCACCAACACCTTCCCGCGATCATGGAACGGGAACCGCTCACCGGCCGGCACGATCCGCGCCGACAGCCGCGCGCCGAGCCCGAGCGCGTCCGCGAACCTGCCCAGCGCGTGCAACCGAACATCGCGCGACGACCCCATCGCCGCCAGTCTCGATCCGCACCCGCGTCGTGCTGGTAACGTTCACCTGTCAGGTGCCCTTTCGTCCGACCTCTTGGATGTGTCGCAACACCAAGAATGCCGTACGGACAGGGCACTTGTCGCGCTCAGCGACCGAACTCACCCACCAACTCGTGAACTATCGGGGCTAATGGGGACGCCCAGTTTCTCGTGAGAGGCTGGGACCGAGCCGCTGGTCGGTGAGCACTGCTCCGCCTGGAACGCTGATTTCTAGAGTTAGATCGTGCCCCGGCTGGTTGGTGAGGGCTGCTTAAGCGCTGATGGGGTGTCGTGCTTCGAGCACTGATGCATTAGGTCGCTGCTCGCGGTTCTCGGGCTCGTTGCCAACACGAGGAAAGGGGACCACAGACGATGCTGTTCGTCGGTGACGACTGGGCAGAAGATCATCACGACGTTCATCTGATGGACGAAACAGGCCGGCAGATCGCACGGCGCCGACTACCGAGGGTCTGGCGGGCATCCGCGGATTCCATGAGCTCGTCGCAGAGCACGCAGAAGATCCGGCTGAGGTCGTGATCGGGATCGAGACGGATCGCGGCTTGTGGGTGCAGGCGTTGATCGCGGCTGGCTATCAGCTGTACGCGATCAACCCGCTCGCGGCCGCCCGGTATCGCGACCGGCACAACGTTGCCGGAGCGAAGTCCGACGCGGGCGATGCGAAGGTCCTTGCCGATCTGGTCCGCACCGATCGTCACAACCACCGCCCGGTCGCGGGTGACAGCCCCGACGCGGACGCGATCAAGGTCCTCGCTCGCGGGCATCAGAACCTGATCTGGTCGAGGAACCGTCAAACCAACGCATTGCGGTCCGCGTTACGGGAGTACTACCCGGCCGCGCTCGCCGCGTTCGATGATCTGGCCCATAGCGACTGCCTCGCGGTGCTCGCCAAAGCACCCACACCGGTCGGCGGGGCACGTTTGTCGATCGGTCAGATCAGCGCGGCACTCAAACGTGGTGGGCGCCAACGCAACATCGAACGGCGCGCACACGAGATCCAAGACCGCGCTCCGCAGCGAGCAACTCCAGGCTCCCGTGCCCGTCGTCGAGGCGTTCGCCGCCACGGCGGCTGCCGCGGTCGGAATCATCGCGGAACTCAACCGTCAGATCGCCAAGCTCGAGCGGTCACTCACCAACCGTTTTGAACAGCACCCGGACGCCGACATCTACCGTTCCCTGCCAGGACTTGGTGTCATCCTCGGCGCCCGGGCGCTCGGCGAGTTCGGGGACGACCCCGACCGTTACGCCAATACCAAGTCTCGCAAAAGCTATGCGGGCACGTCACCCCTCACCGTCGCGTCCGGCAAGAAACGCGCGGTGCTCGCCCGCCACATCCGCAACCGCCGCCTCTACGACGCGATCGACCAATGGGCATTCTGCTCGCTCTCGGCCAGCCCCGGATGTCGGGCCTTCTACGACGAACGACGCGCCGCCGGCGACCTCCACCATCAAGCCCTACGCGCGCTCGGGAACCGCCTCGTCGGCATCCTCCACGGCTGCCTCCGACACCGAAACGCCTACAACGAAACTCTCGCCTGGGCGCACCGAAACCCGACCCTCATCAACGAAGCCGCTTGACACCAACCGCGCCTGGGATGTCTAACTCGGCTTCACGTTGCGGCGCGGTCTCCCGGCGCGCCCCAGCCGTCGGGATCGCCGTCGACGTCGGGGGTGGGACCGGGCGGCCGGGGCGGATGCTCGAGCAGCCGGGCCGGGAACCCGAGCCGGGCGGTGCCGTCGCCGGCGTCGAAGACGACCCCGCGCGACCGGAACTGCTCGTCGGCGGTCATCTCGGCCGGGTCGTACACCGGCGCGACGGGAGCACCGGCGCGCGTCAGCCGTTCGAGGGCGTCGGCCCGCGTCACTTTCGCGATCGCGTCGGTGACCCGCGCTGGCACTCGTCGAACCGGTCGAGCCGTTCCAGATGGCCGAGGCCATGGAGCTCACGTGGGAGATCGAGTCCGGCGCACACCGCTCGCCAGAAGTGGTCCTCGGAGATGACCGCGAGCGTGATCCAACCGCCGTCCCGGCACGCGAACACGCCGTAGCCCGTCGACCCACCGGCCGGCCGGGTGCGACCCTTCAGCAGGTTCCCGGAGCTGGTCCCCGACCATGATGCGACGACGTCGGCCATCGCCACGTCGATGCGCTCCCCTTCACCCGTGCGGAGCTTCTTCGCCCACGCCGCGCTGATGCAGAACGCCGCGACCGACCCCGCGGCGAGATCAGCGATCGGGACGCGCGGGATCGACGGCGCCTCGCCCGGCCGCGGCGTCGAGCGCGCCTGCGAGTGCCTGGTAGTTCACGTCGTGACCCGGGCGCTCGACGTTCGGGCCGGTTTGCCCGTAGCCGGAGACGGAGCAGTAGATGATCGACGGGTTGACCGTGCGCACGTCGTCGTAGCCGACGCCGAGCCGCGCCGCGACGCCCGGCCGCCAGCCCTCGCAGAACACGTCGGCGTCCGCGGCGAGCTCGAGTGCGCGCGCCCGTCCTTCCTCGGTGCGCAGGTTCAGCTCGACGCTGCGCTTGTGCCCCGCGACGTCGCGGAACAGTTGCGGGAAGGTGCGCATCGGATCGCCGCCGGGCGGCTCGATCTTCAGAACTTCCGCGCCGAGATCGGCGAGCAGCTGGGTGGCATGCGGCACCGGACGCCAGATGCCCGCGTCGAGGACGCGCATGCCGTCGAGCAGACCGGTCATCTGCGCCCCGTCACACCGGCGGGGATTCCGCGCGCAACTGCTGGCGCAGCAAAAACTTCTGCACCTTGCCGCTCGGGGTGCGCGGGAACTCGTCGACCGAACGTACGTGCTCGGGCCACTTCTGCCGCGCGATCCCGGCGCCTTCGAGGTACGCGCGCATGCCCGCGAGGTCGGGAGCGACACGCCCCGACTGCATGCGGAAGTACGCGGCACGCGACCTCGCCCAGCCGCGCATCGGGCGCGGCGACGACCGCGACCTCGGCGACGTCGGGCATGCGGAGGAGGATCTCCTCGACCTCCTGCGCGCTCACGTTCTCGCCGCCGCGGATGATGATGTCCTTCTTGCGGTCGGTGATCGCCAGGTAGCCGTCGTCGTCGAGCACGCCGATATCGCCCGTCATGAACCAGCCGTCGGGACTGAACGCCGCCTGCGTCGCGGCGGCATCGGTGTAGCCGACGAACAGCTCGGGCCCGCGGCTCCAGATCTCACCCGGCATCCCGACCTCGACGTCCTTGCCGTCGTCGTCGACCAGCCGGATCTCCACGCCGGGCAACGGGAGCCCATCGGTGTTCACGCGCTTGTCGTGCGGCGCGTCGGGTGTGCAGCCGGTGATCGACGGGTGCTCGGTCGATCCGAAGCTGCGCGCGATCTCGATGCCCATCGCCGCGCACCGCTCGCCCACCGCGGCGGGGACCGCGGAGCCCCCGAGCCCGACGAACGGCATCAACGGCACGTGGCGTTCCGGGTCGTAGTCGGGGTGGTCGAGCAGGCTGGTGAGGAAGTACGTCGATCCCTGCCCGGCCGAGAGCCCATCGTCGAGCATCGCCTGCAGCACCCGGCCCGGGTCCCACACGTCGATGAGATGGATCTCGCTCCGCCGGTAGACGGGGATCAACAGCGCCGCGAGCATGCCGATCCCGTGCCCCACGGGCGCGCCCGTGATCATCGCCGGGCCGCCGCGATCGGCCTGCATCGCTGCCAGCTGATGGATCTCCGCGGTGATCGTGCGGTGCGAGTGCACGACCCCCTTGGGGTCGGAGGTCGTGCCCGAGGTGTAGGCGACGAGCGCGGGAGTCGTGGGGTCGACCGTCGGCGTCCCCGTGAGCAGCTCGTGGGCGACGAGGTCGGAGAACGCGAGGTCGCGCGGATCGACCGCGTCTCCGGTGCGATCGCCGACGATCGCGACCCACTCGAGATCGACGAGCGTGTCGCGCATGCTCGCGAGATTCGCGAGGAAGTCCTGATGTCCGAAGCGGTCGGCCGTAATCAGCGCCTTCACCCGCGTCTTGCGCAGGATGTAGCCAACCTCCTTCGGTCCGTAGAAGTGCACGATCGGCACCACCACCGCACCGAGGTACGCGATCGCGTAGAAGGTCGCCGCGGCCTCGAGCCAGTTCGGCAACTGGAACGCGACCGGATCGCCCGGCTGGATGCCGCGCGCCCGGAGACCGGTCGCGACGCGGCGCGCCAACGCGTCGACGTCGCCGAGCGTGCCGCGGTAGGGCATGCGATCGGAGCGAACGGTGAAGGGGTGCTCCGCCGCGTCGTGCAGGCCCGACGCGAGCAGCGCGCCGAGGCTGTCGGTTCCCCAGAACCCTTCGGCCTCGTAGCGCCGGGCAGCTTCGGTGTCGGTCTCACGGGCCGTGAAGTCCATCGGCGCGAAACGCTACATATCCGCGACGCGTGGAAGCGACCGACGGCGGCACTCGTCCAAGGTCATTTCCGGGGTAGCCCCAGCACGCGCTCGGCGATGATGTTGCGTTGGATCTCGCTCGTTCCGCCCGGGATCGTCGCGCTCGAAGCTCCGGAGGTACTGGATCGCCCACGCGCCTTCACGCCACATGGTCGGGCCCATGGCGTCGAGATCGACGGCGTCGATGCCGATCGCCTCGGTACCGAAGAGCAACGCCTTCTGTAACGACTCGCTGCCGTACAGCTTCAGCAGCGAGTGCTCGGGCGCCGACTTGCCCTTCAAGAACTTGGAGAATCCCCGGTAACCCATCGCCATCAACGCCTGCGCATCGACATAGAAACCGGCGACCGCGTCGCGGTAGTACGAGTCGTCACCCAGCGGCTTGCCGTTCGGGCCTTCCACCTTGCCCAGCTCCACCAGCGCGCGCACCATGCGCTGCACGTCGTAGGCGTAGTTGATCCAGAGCATCGCCCGTTCGTGCGCGAGCGAGCCCTGGGTAATCGGCCACCCACCGTTGAGCGGGCCCATCAGGTTCTCCTTGGGCACCCGCACGTCGGTGAAGAACACTTCGTTGAAGTCGCAGAATTCCTTGTCGGACAGCTCCGGGAACGGGCGCCGATCGACGCCGGGCGACGTGGTGTCGATGATCAGCGCGCTCGATGCCCTTGTGCTTGGCCGCGTTCGGGTCGGTACGCACGAAGCACAGGCACCAGTCGGCGTGGTGCGCGCCCGACGTCCACACCTTCTGACCGTTGACGACGAACTCGTCGCCGATCAGCTCGGCGCGGGTCTTGAGGCTCGCGAGGTCGCTGCCCGCGCCGGGTTCGCTCATGCCGAGGCACCACGAGATCTCCGCGCGCAGCGTCGGGATGAGGAACTTCTCCTTCTGCTCGGGCGTGCCGTAGTCGGCGATCGACGGGGCGATGATGCCGAGCCCCTGCGGGTTCGCGCTGCGCAGCACGTCGCGGCTGCTCATCTCCTCGAAATAGATCATCTGCTGCGTCGCGGTGGCATTGCGGCCGCCCAGCTCCGGCGGCCAACCCGGGACGAGCCAGCCCGCGTCGAACAACAGCCGCTGCCAGTCGCGCGCCCATTGCGGCATGTGCGCGCTCGACTGCTTCGGCTCGGAGAGACGCTCGTCGGAGGGCTGGTGCTCGTCGAGCCAGGCGTCGAGCTCGGCGCGGAAGACTTCGTCCTCGGGTGCGTAACGCAGGCGCATCGGTGCGCAGGGTAGTTTCCTGACGTCAGCGTCAGGAAATCCCGGGGGCAGTGTGGACTTCGAATTCTCGACGGAACAAGAAATGCTGCGCGAGTCGGTGCGGGCGTACCTCGCGGCCAAGGCGCCGATCGCGTCGGTCCGGGCCGCCTACGACGCCGCCGCTCCGGATCGTTCCGTCTGGGCCGGTCTGGTCGAACTGGGTCTGGTCGGGCTGCTCGTGACCGAAGAGCACGGCGGCGCGGGGATGGGCATGGTCGACGCCGCAGTCGTGCTCGAAGAGCTCGGCCGGGCGGTGTGCCCGGCGCCCTACGCGGCCTCCGCGATCGGCGCGGCGTCGCTGGCCGACGACGCGCTGCTCCCCCGCCTCGCCAACGGCTCCCTGATCGGCACAGTCGCGATCTTCGAGCCCGACACCCGCTACGGCTGGCGCACCCCCTCGACGCGCGCGACGAACGATGGCGCGGGTTGGCGCCTCGACGGCACCAAGGTGCACGTCGCCGACGCGGGCACGGCCGACGTCGTGCTCGTCACCGCGGTCGACGGCGACGGCGCGTTCGCGGTATTCGCAGTCGACGACTTCGAAGCGGAGTCGACGCCAACGGTCGACGGATCACGCAAGCAGGGCCGGATCACGTTCGCGGGAGCGTCCGCGCGGCGGGTCGAAACGCCGGCGCCCGCCGAAGCCGCAGTCGCGCGCACGCTCGACCGGCTCGGCGTGGCCGCAACCGTCGACGGCGTGGGTGCCGCGCAACGCGCGCTCGAGCTGTCGGTCGAGTATGCCAAGGAACGCGTGCAGTTCGACAAGCCGATCGGCGCGTTCCAGGCCGTGCAACACCTCTGCGCCGACATGCTGCGCACGGTCGAGCTCGGCCGGGCGGCCGGCTACTACGCGTGCTGGGCCATCGACGACGCATCACCCGAAGAGGCGCACCACGCGTCGACACTGGCCCGCGCGTTCGCGGCCGACGCGTTCCCCCAGCTCGGCGGCACGGCGATCCAGGTGTTCGGTGGCATCGGCTTCACGTGGGAGCACGACATCCACCTCTACTTCAAGCGCCTGCTGACCGTCGGCGGCGCGCTCGGCACCGCGGGCGACCACCTCGAAGAGCTCGCGAGCCTCGCGATCACCTGACACCCGAACCCGGTGTGGACACGATTCTCGTCGGCCGTCGTCGGTCAGCCGAGGCGGAGCTCGCTGCTGCCACGGAACGCGACGTCGCTGGCGTAGACGAACACGAGCTGCGGCGCGCTCGGAGCAGTGAGTGGGTCCGTGCAGGAGAGCTGGACACGCGGATCCGGCCACTTCTATCGTCTTGCGACACGCATTGGCAGTTGGGGATGACGAGATGCCCGTTCCAGACAGTACCCACCGCGGCCAGGTCGCGCCGAACCTTGACGTCTCGCGTTCGGCATGAGCTCACGTACCAACAGTCGAGAAGATTCGTGAACCGCTCCATCCAAGCTCTCGACTCGGCGACGTCGACATCGCGCTGTCCCTTGTGCGACTCGACGCGGTCGCAGCGCGTGACGACCGAGGCGGGCTACGACATCGTCAAATGCGCAAGTTGCCGTCTTCTCCACGTCAGTCCCATGCCTAACCGCGAAATCGGCAAGGCAGAGCGCGGCGACCGTCCCGACGACAATCTCGCAAGGTTGAAGTCGGACAAGGAGAAGGTCGGCGAGCACTGCTTCGCCGAGCTGGCACGTGAGCATCCGAGCCGCGGGTACCTCTTGGACATCGGATGCGGATACGGAGTCTTCCTGGACCAGGCGCGACGCGCGGAGTGGACCGCTCTCGGCCTCGACCTGTCGCCCAGTGCGTGGCGCTTGAGTCAAGCTGACTCGGGGTGCCCGGTACTATGTGCGTCGGCGGATCAGATTCCGCTCGCCGACGGGTCCGTCACCGCGGTGACGATGTGGAACGTTCTCGAGCACCTACACGATCCCAAGCGATCGTTGGTCGAGGTCGCTCGCGTCCTCCAATCCGAACGGGGTGCGCTCATCGCTCGCGTCCCGAATATGAACTTTCACTGGTGCCTCAGGAGACTTCGATTCGTTGTGCAGCCCAGCCTTCGGCTACTAGGCAAGCGAATGCCACCGTTTCTCGGGGGAATCGCGCCGCCAGAACACCTATTGGGATTCACCCCGAAGACCTTGCGCCTACTTCTGGAGCAGACGGGATATCAGCGCGTTCGAATCAGGCCGGGCCGCTCGCGCGCCGACTCGTGGGGCACTGGCGACCTGTCGCTGCGAACCAAGACGCTTCGAGCGTTGAGTCGCGCGCTGTCGAGCGTCACTGCCCTACTTCATGTTGCCAGTCGCGGGTCGGTCGCACTCACGCCGACCCTCGAAGCGTGGGGTACTGCTCCGTCAGAGTGGAGCGCGTGAGGATCACCACGCTCGGTCATGCCGGCCTGAGGGTCGAATCCGCGTCGATTTCATTGCTGATCGATCCGTGGGTGTCGCCGTTCGGCGCGTTTCAATCGTCGTGGTTTCAGTACCCGCAGAATCAGCACGTGATCGACACCGCGCTCTTCACGCCGACCGCGGTCGTGATCTCGCACGAGCACCTCGACCATCTTGATCCGTGGTTGCTCGGGCGGGTGCCGGAACGCGTGCCCGTCATCGTGCCTCGCTATCCGTCGCCCGCTGCGAGGCGAAAGATAGCTGCTGCCCGCGGGGGACCAATCGTGGAGCTCGATCCCTGGGAGTGGCTCGATGTGGGGGCCGGCACACACGTCATGTTCGTCTCCGAAGCGTCGCCGATGAACCACGATTCGGCCGTCGTCGTTACAGCCGAAGGGCACGCGTTGCTCGATCTCAACGATGCGCGGCTGTCGCCGGCTCAGATTCTTCAGGTCCGAGCGGCTGTGGGGGGACCTATCGACGTGCTGACCGTGCAGGGTTCCAGCGCGACCTGGCATCCGATGTGTTACGACCTTCCTCCCGATGAGAAGCGCCGAGTCACAACTCGCAAGCGCGCCGCGAAGCTCCTGTACGTGGAGAAGGTGGTCGCCGCCGCGCAGCCCGAACACGTGTTTCCCTTCGCCGGGCCGCCGTGTTTCCTGGACGACGAACTGTTCTCGATGAACCGCGAGATGGACGGCGGTCTCTTTCCCGATCAGTTCGCAGTGGCGGGCTGGTTGGAACGTCGCGGACACGCGAACGTCTCGGTCCTGCTGCCGGGAGACGTATTCGACGTCGCCCCACGAGAGCACACGATCCATCCGATGTGGGCGGGATTCGAAAGCGGCGATCGGTGGGAGTACCTGCGCGGGTACGCAGCAACACGCGCCGACGCGATACAGACCACCAAGCGCGAGTATCCGCAGCCCTCGCAATCCTTGTGGGTGCCGTTTCGCGAATACTTCGAAGAGCTTCTCTCGCTGAGCCCGTTTTTCAATCGTCGGATCGGGATGCGTGTGGGTTTCGAGTTGGAAGGACCAGGCGGAGGTCGCTGGGCGGTGGACTTCCGCGACGGCACGTCAGGCGTATACGACGAACTCGGCGAATGCCAGTACCGCTACCGATTCGCAACTCGTTGGTTGCCGGCCATTCTCGATGGGCGGGTACCTTGGGAGGACTTCTTCCTCTCGATGCGGTTCACGGCCACACGAGAGCCCGACGTGTACAACGACTACCTGCTGGGAGTGCTCAAGTTCGCGACCCGGCAGGCACTCGACGCGGTGGAAGAGTTCGAACGCGACCTGCCGACGGCGGAAAGAGTGGTTGTCGAAGCGGAGGGCGTGAAGTATTCCGTGCAACGCTATTGTCCGCATGCCGGGGCCGATCTGCGTGACACGAGCCAGGTGGTGGCCGGTCGCATTCTTCGGTGTCTCAATCACTACTTCGAGTTCGACCTGGAGACCGGACAGTGCCTGAATGGAGCGTCGCCACCGCTCGACAGCCGACGCCTCTGACGTTCGTGCGCTGGAACACGCTCCATTCGAATACGATCACGCGTCGACGGCTGCCGTGCGAGCGCTTGGAGGACCAGAGATGCCCGGGAGGGGACGCGGACTCGCGCTAAAGCGGACGATCGACGCGATCGGCGCCACCATTGCGCTCGTAGCGCTTTCGCCGCTCGTCGGAGTAACGGCTTTGGCCGTATGGCTGACGATGGGCAGGCCGATCATCTTTGCTCAGACGCGGCCGGGACTCGGCACGAAGCCATTTGCCTTGTTCAAATTTCGCACGATGCTCGAAGCCCGTGATGAAGACGGACGTCCACTCTCGGACGAGCTCCGCTTGACCCGACTGGGTCGATTCCTACGATCGACAAGTCTCGATGAGCTTCCCGAACTCATCAACGTGCTTCGAGGCGACATGAGCCTCGTCGGTCCGCGGCCGCTCCTGTTGTCGTACGTCGAGCGCTACACGCCCGCTCAGGCGAGACGCCACGAGGTACGTCCCGGTCTGACCGGTCTCGCGCAGGTTACCGGCCGGAACGCGTTGTCATGGGACGAGAGATTCCAACTCGACGTGTGGTACGTGGAACATCGAACGACCTGGCTCGACGTCCGCATCCTGCTGAAGACGGTGCCTCTGGTAGTTCGACGTAAGGGCATTGCGCAGGAGGGCCACGCCACGATGCCCGAGTTCCTTGGCAGCGGGAGTTCGCAGTCTCTGACGCAAGAGCAGATGTCGCCGAGCGAGACAGCATGACGGCGCGCCTCGGCGACGGCGCCATCATCTATCCGCTGGCGAAGATCGTGCGAGGTGAGCAGCTCAGCTTGGGTGACCACTCGACCGTCGACGACTTCGTGTACCTCGATGCCGGGACTCACACGGTCATCGGTCGATACGTGCACATCGGCAATCATGCGAGCGTGATCGGTGGTGGGGAGCTCGAGGTCGGCGACTACGCAGTTATTGCGACCGGCGCACGCATCCTCACCGCGACCGACAGCTTCCACGGCGGGGCGCGCATGTCGACGCACCTGCCGGAGGAGTTCCGCCACGTCGTGCGAGGGAAGGTCACGATCGCGGAGGACGCGTTCGTCGGTGCGAATGCGGTCGTCCTCCCAGGGGTGACTATTCCGGAGGGCTGCGTAGTCGGCGCCGGCTCGGTCGTCACTCGCGATCTCCAACCGTGGACGGTCTACGCCGGTTGTCCGGCTCGCCCGATTCGTCGGCGCCCGCGGCCGACCCGACCGGGTCCCTGATGTCACGACGGTGCGGCCATAGGACTTCATGGCACGGCGCGGCCCAGGCATCGAAGTAATTCTCGAGCACGCCGCGAACTCTGGTCGCGCCCAGCGACACACGCAATCGACTTTGGGAACGACGCGAGCCGCCCACATTGCCGATCCGGAGTCCTCGGGTGCGCGCATAGCGCCAGTCGGTGCGCGTCGCTCGGCCGTAAGCGACGAGCGTCACCTCAGCCGGTCGTGGTGCCGCCGCCGGTACCACGTCGAAATGCGCGGGTGCCGGTGCCGAGGCTGTGCGAGTCTCTCGGCGTGCGCTTGTTCGATGCGGTGCTGTTCGACTGGAGCGGCACCCTCGTGCACGATCCGACACCGCCAGAACGGATCCGGCACACGCTCACCACGCTCGGCCGCGCGCACGATGACGAACGTGTCGATGCGCTCTGGTGGGCACTGCACGCAGCACGGGAAGTTCCCGAGGTCGAAGCCGCACTCCGGGTCGAGGACACCTCGGCCGAGAACCACCGACGCTCCAACTTCCTGTGGTACGAGCGCGCCGGCATCGACGGCGACCTCGCCGCCGCGCTGTACGACTTCGACGCCGAGATCGGCAACCGACCGTTGTATCCCGACGCGGCCCCGACGCTCGCGGTGCTGCGCCGGAACGGTGTGAAGATCGCCGTCGTCAGCGATATCCATCTCGATCTCCGGACGATGCTCGACGCGCAGGGCGTCGGCGACTGGATCGATGTGTACGTGCTCTCGTTCGAGCACGGCTGCCAGAAGCCCGATCCCCGGATGTTCGAAACGGCGCTCGGCCTCCTCGACACTCTCGCCGACCGAGCCCTGATGGTCGGCGACCGCGCCTCGCACGACGGCGGTGCGGCCGCGGTCGGCATCGCGACCTACGTCCTCGCGCCGCCGCCACCCGTCGTCGGCCGCCGCGGCCTCGACGCGGTCACCCGCATCGTCGGAATCGACTGAAAGCTGGAGTGCTACTCGCGCACCAACAGCAGGCAGCCGCAGGTGTTGCCGCCGCCGGCGCCGATGATGCCGACCTCGGGCGGGCTCGCGATCTGCCGGTCGCCGGCCTCGCCCCACATCTGGACCGCGCCCTCGTGCAAGAAGCCGTAGCCGTGCAGACGGCCCGCGGAGAGCTGGCCGCCGTGGGTGTTCAACGGGAGCTGACCGTCGCGCGCGATGCGGCCGCCGCCCTCGACGAACGGACCACTCTCGCCGACGCCGCACAGGCCGAGCGCCTCGAGCCACGACATCGTGAGGAACGAGAAGCCGTCGTAGAGCTGCGCCATCTGCACGTCGGCCGGCTTGTACTCCGTGCGCTCCCACAGCTGCTGGCCCGCGCCGCGGTTCGACATCGTCGACAGGTCGTCGAACTGGTCCCACGACGGGCGTCCGTCGATACGGGAGCCGACCGCCTCGACGCGCAACGGCGCGTTGCGCAGGTCCTTGGCCATGTCGCGCCGGGAGACGATCACCGCGGTCGCGCCGTCGCACGGCACGTCGCAGTCGTACAGGCAGAACGGCGACGAGATCATGCGCGCCGCCATGTAGTCGTCGAACGACATCGGGTCGCGGTAGATCGCCTTCGGGTTGAGCGCCGCGTTGCGACGAGCGTTGAGCGCGATCCACGCGAGCTGCTCGCGGGTCGTGCCGTACTGGTGGAAATGCCGCTGCGCGAACATGGCGATCCAGATCGCGGCGGAGGGCGCGGCGAAGGGCAGGTTCCACTCCATGAAGCCCGACGCCTTGAACGACGCACCGACCTCACCGCTACCACCACCGGGCATCACTGCAGCCCGGCCCTTCGCGCCCTGCGCGGACCCTTCGTAGACCGAGCGGAAGCACAGCACGTGGTTCGCCAGCCCGGACGCGACCGCGAGGCACGCGTTGATGACCGATCCGAGCTGGCCCGACGTCTCGAGCCCGCTTCCGTACCAACCGCACTTCAGGCGCAGCGCGTCCATGACGTCGTACGCGCCCGCGCCCGAGAACCCGGCGGGCGTGCTCATCGGCCCCGGATAGGTCGACACGCCGTCGATGTCGGCGGGCGTGAGCCCCGCGTGCTCGATGGCGGCGAGGCAGCCGTCGAGGGTCAGGTCGAGTGGGTCGCGAAAGAGGCGCCGGCCGACGTCGGACTGGCCGACGCCGGAGATGCACGTCCGCCGTTCGATGATGTCGTTCTCGTCCATGGGCTCAGGCCCCCGGCTCGAAGAGAGGAATGTAGACATCGCCCTCGGGATCCGGGTGAAGCTCGAACGTCACGCGCACGGGCATGCCGATACGCGCGTCGTCGGGTGCGCAGTTGACGAGGTTCGTGGTCAGGCGCACCGACGGCTGTTCCACGATCTCGACGATCGCCACGATGTACGGGAGCTCCGGCCCGGGCATCCACGGCTGGTGGTTCACCGAGAAGGTGGCGAGCGTCGCGTTCCCCGAGACCGCTTCCGTCTTCATGTTCTTCGAGAGGCAGGTCGGGCAGATCGGCTGCGGCGGATGGATGTAGAAGCTGCAGTCCTGGCACCGCCAGAAGCGCAGCTCTCCACGCGCGCCGGCCGTCCAGAAATCGCGGTTCCAGTCGGTGAGCTTGGGCAGGATGCGAAACGGCGGCGCCGTTGCCTCCACGTCGGGCACGGTCACTCCTGTTCGGCTTCGCGCGCTTCTTCGTAGCCGCGGCGCGCGTGCGGGATGGCTTCGACCGCGGGGAGAAGCCCGTGGCCGGGGACGGTCAGCATGATCGACCCGAGGATCTCATCCCACGACGCGCCCACCTCACGCGCGAGGCGCGAGTGACGGCGCACACCCTCGGGATTCCGGAGGCCGACGGTGACCGCGAGGCGGATCAGCTCGTGCGTCTTGCGGTCGGGCGCCGACAGCGAATCGATCTGCGCCATCCACGCGTTCTGGGCCGCGTGCAGCTGAGGGAACACCTCGTGCAGCGGTTCCTCGAAGGGGAAGTTCCAGTCCTGCTCGTCCTCGTTCACGGGCTGTGACGCTAGCGGTCAGCTCGCGTGGCGGAACACCGGGATCGTCACGTCGTCGGAGATCGGCTTGTAGTCGACGACGACGGGCATGTCGGCCGCGAGCTCCTCGAACGGCACGCCCTCGATGTTCGTCATCAGGCGCGGGCCTTCGTCGAGCTCGACGATCGCGGCGACGTAAGGCACGCGCTCGTTGAACGGAGGGAGGTCGTTCACGTGGACGACCGAGTACGTGTAGACCTTGCCGCGGCCCGACGCCTCCTTCCAGGAGACGTCGTCGCTCCAGCACGACGGGCAGAACGGCCGGGGGTAGTAGCAGTCGGCGCCGCAGGCGTTGCAGTGCCGGAGCAGGAACTTGCCTTCCTTCATGCCGTCCCAGAACGGCTGGGTCTCGAGATCGGTGGTGGGAAGGTCGAAGCGGGGAGCCGTCACTTCGTTCTCGATTCCGGGTCGACTCCACGCTCCGGTCGCTGGCGCTCCCTGCGCTGTCGTCTCACGGGAGGACCGCCACGGCCTCGCCCTGGATCTTGGTCTCGCGGTCCTGGTTGACCACCGAGCAGTCGAGCACGACCTCGTTGCCGGGTCGCTTCTCCCGCACCGTCACGCTCGTGGTGAGCACCTCACCCGGCCAGGTCTGCTTGGTGAAGCGGACCCGGTACGACTTCAGGTTGCCGATCCCGACATAGTTCGTGACCGCGGTCGCGAGCAGCCCGGCGGTGAACATGCCGTGACCGAACACCGACGGCAGACCGGCCTGTTGTGCGGCGACCTCGTCGTGGTGCATCGGGTTGAAATCGCCGCTCGCGCCCGCGTACATGACGAGGTCGGTACGCGTCAGCGAGTGGCTGATCTCAGGACCGGAATTCCCGGCGGTCACTTGGTCGTAGTCGAGGACGCGCTCACCCATCGAGCGCTACTGCTATCGGTTCCCTGACGCCGGCGTCAACTTCTGGAGGGCGAACCAGACGCGTGCAGGAGCTCGGTGAGCAGACGCTCCTGCTCGCGCAGCTGGCTGCGCGCGCCCTCGAGGTACTCGAGCCGGGCCTCGAGCCGGCGCAGGTCGTCCTGCACCCATTCGAGCCACGTGTAGAGCTGCTCGGAAGGCAGGCCCGTCGGCGCCGCGGCCGTCGCGGCGCGCTCCTCGGCAGTACCCCTCGGAAGCTGCGTTGTCATAGCCATCGGTCGTTCCCTTCTCATCCCGCTGTCCACGGCCGCCTCCTCGTGGAGCAGACGCTGTCGCACTGGCGCCGCACCGGCCTGCGCCGATTCGGCTCGTACCAAGTCGAGGTCAATGGATTGCCGGGTCACACGGGATCGCCCATGAACCCGGATGGGACGGAACCTCACCACTGCGGCTGCGGCGACGGCTGATGCGCCGCCCCAGTTCAGGAGCTCGGTTGCCTCCACCGGACCTTTTCGGTCATTTCTTACGGATCCCGAGGGAAACGCCGTGTATCCGGCGCGGTCCCGGCCCGAACCGTGCGGATCACGGGTCCCGGGGCAGCCCGAGCAGGCGTTCGGCGATGACGTTGCGCTGGATGTCGCTGGTCCCGCCCGCGATCGTGAGGCAGCGGTTGAACAGGAACGAAGCCGACCACGCCGAGGCGTCACCCCCGGAGGCGAGGGCCTCGATGCCGGTCACGACCATGCCGACCTCCTGGACGTGCTGGTCGTGCTGGACCCCGAGCAGCTTGCGGACCGCGGCCTCCGAACCCGACGGGTCGGCGCCCGCGAGGGCCACGAGCGTCATCCGGAAACCCATCGCCGACAGCGCGTGCCCGGTGGCGACGAGGTCCCCGGCCTCGGCGAGCGCGAGGCGGTCCCCCGCTCGGCCCTTGGCCTCGATCGCCTTCAACACGCCGACGACACCGCCACCGATCGTGTTGCCCGAACCCATGTAGACGCGCTCGTTCGCAAGCGTCGTGCGCGCCGCCCGCCAGCCGTCGTGCTCCTGACCGACCAGGCAGTCGTCGGGGACGAACACGTCGTCGAAGAAGACCTCGTTGAACATGGCCATGCCCGTGAGCTCGCGGAGCGGCCGGATGTCGATGCCGGGAGTCTTCATGTCGACCATGAAGCAGGAGATCCCGTCGTGCTTCGCCGCCTCGGGGTTGGTGCGGGCGAGGCAGATCCCCCAGTCGGCCTCCTTCGCCATCGACGTCCACACCTTCTGGCCGTTCAGCAGCCAACCGCCTTCGACGCGCGTCGCGCGTGTCGACAGCGACGCGAGGTCGGAGCCCGCGCCCGGTTCGCTGAACAGCTGGCACCAGCCGATCTCGCCCCGCAACGTGGGCATGATCCAGCGCTCGCGCTGCGGTTCGGTGCCGTGGACGATCAGGTTCGGCAGCGCCCACGCGCCGACGCCGATGTTCGGCTTCGTCACCTTGGCCGCACGGAACTCCTCCTCGATGACGAGGAGCTCGATCGCCTTCGCGTCGCGGCCCCAGGGCGCGGGCCAGCCCGGTGTGACCAGGCCGGCCTCCGCGAGCCGGTTCCGTTGCTCCTTGGCGGGCAAGCCCGAGATCTCGGTGACGAGGGCGCGCGACTTCGGCGCGCCGCGCGTCGATCTCGGCGCCGCCACCGTCGCCCGCGTGCGTGGGCAGGTCGACCGCGAGGCGGCGGCGCGCCCCGGCCATCGCCGCCTGCGCGGCGCGGACCCGCCAGTCGTCGGGCGTCCCGGTGAGCTGGTGCAGCGTCATCGCGCGTCGGAGGTAGACGTGCGCGTCGTGCTCCCAGGTGAAGCCGATCCCGCCGAGGGTCTGCACGCAGTCCTTGGCGTTCCACAACACCGCGTCGAACGCGAGCGACGCCGCCGCGGCGATCGCGAGCGCCGCGCCCCGGTCGGCGAGATCGCCGGCCGCGGCCGCGGCGTCCCAGGTGGCCGCGCGGGCGAGCTCGACCCGCGCCAGCATCTCCGCGCAGCGGTGCTTCACGCCCTGGAACTGGCCGATGGGCCGGCCGAACTGCACGCGGACCCGCGCGTACTCGGCCGCGGTGTCGACACACCATTGCGCGACGCCGACGGCCTCGGCCGCGAAGAGCGTCGCCGCGAGGAGCAGCACGTCGTCGTCGGACACGTTCGCGAGCTTGCGCTCGGGGTGCTGCTCCGCGGCCGCGCCGACCGCGCCGGCATCGATGCGAGCGAAGCGGCGGGTGAGGTCGATGCTGGCGACCTCGTGCGCGCCGGTGTCGGCCGCGTCGAGGACGTACCAGCCGCCGGCGGCCGCGACGACGATCACGTCGGCCGCGGCGCCGCCCGCGACGAGAGTCGCACCGCCGAACGCGACCGCGCCGGCCAGGTCGCCGGCGGCCAGGCCGGAAAGGAGCTCCGACGCGGCCGGGCCGCCGTCGGCGTGCAGCAGCGCGGCCACGATCGCGGTCGGCACGTACGCACCGGGCGCGCACGCTCGGCCGAGCTCCTCGACGACCACGGCCTGCTCGACGAGTCCTGCGCCACTCCCCCCATGCGCCTCGTCGACGTGGAGTCCGATCCACCCCGGCTCGCGCAGCGCGTCCCAGAACGCGGGTCGCGCCTCGGTCTCGGCCTCCAACGCCGCGCGCAGCACGGCGGGCGCGATGCGGTCGTCGACGAAGCGGCGGACGGCCGTGCGCAGGTGTTCGTGGTCCTCGGTGATCCCGATCGGCATGGGCCGATAGTCGCACGTGCCTGACGCCCACGTCAGGTCGGAGCCGCCGAAAACTCCACCAACTGTTGGCCGCGAAATCGGCGCCCCGCGCCGGAAACCCTGCCAACTGTTGGCGGAGAAATCGGCGCCCCGCGCCGGAAACCCTGCCAACTGTTGGCGGAGAAATCGGCGCCCCGCGCCGGAAACCCTGCCAACTGTTGGCGGAGAAATCGGCGCCCCGCGCCGGAAACCCTGCCAACTGTTGGTGGGGAAATGGGTTACGCGGCGCGGAGGCGGTTGATGATCGCGGCGAGGTCGGCGGGGTGACTGATCATGGCGCTGTGACCCGACTCGAGGTCGACGACGTCGACCGGACCGCCGGGGACGTCGCGCAGCGCCGCGATCGACGCGTCCTGCGCCGACGGCGGCAGCGCGTGGTCGTCGGTCAGGCGGACGTAGGTCTTCGGGAGCTCGGGCGGTGTCCCCGCGCGGTGCACCGGCTCGACCATCATCTGCCCGACCTCGGTGCCCACGTGGTCGAGCACCATGCGCGTCTGCGCGGGATCGAGATCGCTGCAGAACATGTCGGTGACGACCTCGACGGTCAGACCACCCGCGACCTTCGCCATGACCTCGGGCGCCATCGCGGCGACGGCCGTCGACCCGTCGGGCGGCACGAACGCGGAGACGAAGACGAGATGCGCGACCCGGTCGGGCGCGCGGCGCGCCGCCTCGCAGATGGTGAGGCCGCCCAGGGAATGGCCGACGAGGACGAACCGGTCGAAGCCGGCGCGGTCGGCCGCGGCCAGCACCGCACCGGCCCAGTCGGCCAGGGTCAACGACTCGGTCCCGGCCGGGAGGTCGTTGCGGTCGGGCCCGCCCCGGATCGACGCGGGCGGGAGATCGACCGCGATCGCGCCGTCTCCCAATGACGGGAGCGTCGGCGCCCAGCACCACGCTCCGTGCCCGCCGCCGTGCACGAGGACGACCGGGAGCGCGGTCACCGGTTCAGACGAGCTTCTCGCCGTCGCGCACGACGGAGATGGCCTGGGTCGGGCAACCCTGCGCGGCGAGGATCACCTTGTCCTCGGGTTGCGCGGCCGGGTCGACGACGATCGCGATCCCGTCGTCGTCGAGGTCGAAGACGCCGGGCGCCCAGAACGAGCAGTTGCCCGAACCCATGCATGCGTCGCGGTTGATCGAGATGTCGAGCGCCATGCGCAGATGCTTACCGACCCGCCGCCGGTTTGACCAACGCAGGCCGGGACACGGAACCGTCGGCTAGCCGGCGACCTCGCAGAAGCGGCCGTACCGGTCGGCCACCGCGCCGGCCCACGCCGGATCGGGCTCGACGATGTGTGAGGTGCGGGCCCAGCGCGCCGCGTCGGTCGTCGCGGTCTCGAGCCCGGCCGCGACCCGAGCCAGGAACGCGGCGCCCAGCGCGCCTCCCTCGGGGACCGCGCACACGTGGACGGGCAGGCCGGTGCAGTCGGCGAGCGCCTGCATCCAGGCCTCGACCCGCGTCCCGCCACCGGTGGCGACGATCCGGTGCGCGGGCGTAGGCGACGCGTCGATCATGCGGCGCGTGACGAAGCCCGCCGACTCGAACGCGGCCCGCCGGACCGACGCGGCGTCGTGGGTGAGGTCGAGGTCGACGAGTTGAGCGCGGCGCGCCGGGTCCTGGAACGGCACCCGCTCGCCACGCGGGTACGGCGCCCAGATCGGCACGCGGCGCGGGTCGGCGACCGACGCCGCGGTGCCGTCGCCCGACCCGGCACCCACCGACGCGCACAGCCGATCGACCCAGTCCAGGAAGAGGCCGCCCGCGTTGCTCGGTCCGCCCGCGAGGAACTTGCCCGGCGCGCTGTGCGGGATCGAGTAGTGGCGGTCGACCTCGATCCACTCCGGCATCACGGCCCAGACGATCAGCGTCGTGCCACAGATCACGAGCACGTCGCCGACCTCGTCGCAGCCCGCGACGAGCTGCTCCCCGAACGCGTCGATCGTGCCGCCCTCGAGCACGCAGCCCGGCCGCCCGGTGACCTCGGCGAGCGCGTGGCCGGAGGGACCGATCCTCGGTAGCTGGTCGACCCGAGCCCCGCATTCCGCGAGCTTCTCCTCGTCCCACTGCTTCCAGTCGAAGAGCGGGGCCGCGGTCGCCGCGACCGTCGACGAGATCACGGGCTGTCCGGACAGCGCGTGATTGGCGACCGCCTGCGCCATCCAATAGCCGCGCGCGTCGGGATGCTCACCCGACTGCCAGCGCATGAACTGCGCGAGCTCCCCGATCTCCGCGGTCGCGCCCTCGCGATCGGCGTGGCCGCGCTCGTCGCCGTAGAGCAGGCCCGGCGCGCACGGAGTGCCGTCGTCGTCGACCGACGTGAGCGACGGGACCATCGCCGCGACCGACACTGCGCGCGGGTCGACGTCGCCCAATGCCTCGAGCGCGCGCCGCGGGCCGTCGTGCCACGCAACCTTGGCGTCGTGCTCGAACCGTTGCGGCGACGGCACGAAGAAATCGTGCGGGACCCGCGACCGCGACACAACGTTGCCGTCGGCGTCGGCGGCGACCGCCTTCACCGACGAGGTCCCGATGTCGATTCCGACCGTGAGCTCCGACACGGCGGGCGACACTAGGCGAGCGACGCGACGACCGCGTCGTGCAGCAGGCCGTTCGTGCACACGAAGCTCGCGCCGTTGGCATCGGCCCGCCCGTCGACGGTGCTCCAGCGACCGCCCGACTCCGTGACGATCGGGATCAGCGCCGCGATGTCCCAGAGCGACACGATCGGGTCGATCGCAATGTCGAACGCGCCCTCGGCGACGAGCAGGTGTTGCCAGAAGTCGCCGATGCCGCGCGTGCGCCAGCACCGGTGCGAGAGGTCGACGAGCTTCGATCCGATGCCGTCGGCGTGGAAGCGCTCCGACGTGTCCCACGCGAAGCTCACCTGGGCATCGTCGAGCGACGCGACCGACGACACGCCGAGCCGCTCGCCGTCGCGGAACGCGCCCAAACCCTTGCCCGCCCACCATCGCATACCGAGCGCGGGCGCGGAGGCGACGCCGACGATCATCTCCCCCGACCGTTCGAGCCCGATCAGCGTCGCCCAGATCGGCACGCCACGCACGTAGCTCTTGGTGCCGTCGATCGGGTCGATGATCCAGCGGTACTTCGAGTCGTAGGAGTCGCGGGGCCCGGCGCCGGCTTCGGTGGCTTCGACCGCGTCGATCCCGTACTCCTCCCCGAGCACGAGGTGACGGGTCGATTCCGCGAGCCGGGCCCGGATCGCCTGCTCCACCGCCTGGTCCGCTTCGCTCACGGGCGTGAGATCCGGCTTCGTCGCGACCTGCAGGTCGTGGGCCCGGAAGCGGTCCATCGTGATGCCGTCGGCCAGGTCGGCCAGTTCGAGAGCCAGCTGCAGCGCTTCCACCGTGTTCACGCTGCGAGCATACGGGGCGCACCCGATCGTGCCGATGAGTCCGCGATGGACGGTATGGTCGACTTCGTGGCCCGTCGCGACGACGTGATGGCGCGAATCTGCGAGCTCGTCCGCGCGTCCGGTCCAGCCGGTGCCGACGAGTTCGTGCGCCGCTATTACGAGCAACTCGGCGACGACGACCTCGCGACGTGGTCGGTCGACGCGCTCGCCGACGCCGCGCTGGAACACTGGCGCAACGCCTCACGGCGCATGCCGGGCGAGACCCTCGTGCACGTGTACACACCGGCGCACGGTCACACCGTGATCGACGTCGTGCTCGACGACATGCCGTTCGTCGTCGACTCGCTCACGATGGCCCTCGATCGCCGCAACCTGGGCGTGCACCTCGTCGTGCATCCGATCCTGCGCGTCGTCCGGTCCGCGTCGGGCGAGCTGCTGGGTATGGCCGACACCATGCCGGCCGGCACCACGGCCGACCCACAGTTGGAGTCGTGGACGCACATCGAGGTCGACCGCGAGACGAGCACCGAGATCCTCGACGCGGTGCGCGCCGAACTGCTCGCGGTCCTCGACGACGTACGCGCCGCGACGAACGACTGGCGCCCCATGCTCGACGCGCTGCAGCGCGTGGCCGACGAGCTGGAGCGCACGGCACCGCCGTGCCCGGCCGACGAGCTCGTCGAGGGGAAGGCCCTGCTCCGCTGGCTGGGCGAGGAGAACTTCACCTTCCTCGGGTACCGGTCGTACGACCTCGCGGGCGCCGACCGCCTGATGCCGGTCGCGGGCAGCGGGCTCGGTCTCTTGCGTGACGCGCCCGAGCAGCCGTCGAAGAGCTTCGCGAGCCTGCCCGCAGCGGTGCGGGCGAAGGCGTACGAGAAGACGTTGTTGGTGCTGACGAAGGCGAACGCTCGCGCGACGGTCCACCGGCCGACCCATCTCGACTACATCGGCATCAAGCGCTACGACGAGCACGGCGAGGTGATCGGCGAACACCGGTTCATCGGGCTGTACGCGGCGGGCGCGTACATCGACAGTCCGTTCACGGTGCCCGTCCTCCGCCGGAAGGTCGCGGCGGTCCTGGAGCGCGCCGGGTTCCTGCCCGGGAGCCACGACCACAAGGATCTCGTGCAGATCCTCGAGACCTACCCCCGTGACGACCTCTTCCAGATCGACGTCGACCACCTGTTCGCGAACGCGCTGGGGATCCTGCGACTGCAGGAGCGCCGGGGGGTGCGACTGTTCGTACACCACGATCCGTTCGGCCGGTTCGTCTCGTGTCTCGTCTTCATCCCGCGCGATCGCTACACGACCAAGGTCAGGGAACGGATCGCGAACCGGCTCGCCGACGCGTACGGCTCGGACGGGTGCGAGTGGAACACCCGGCTCTCCGAATCGGCCCTCGCGCGATTGCACTTTGTGCTCCACCTCGATCGGCCCGACCCGCCACCGGTCGACGAGGCTGCGCTCGGGCGGTCGGTGGCCGCGGCGGCACGCGCGTGGGTCGACGATCTCCGCGACGCGCTCATCGGCGCACGGGGCGAGGAGACCGGACTCGACCAGCTCAAGATCTGGGCCGACGCGTTCCCGCCCGCCTATCAGGCCGACTTCGGCGCGACGGAAGCGCTCGCCGATCTCGCGCAACTCGAGCGCATCGGCGACGCCGAGCCGCTCGCGGCGCGCCTCACGATCGGCGCGCAGCATCTCGACCTCGAGGTGTACGGCGGCGGCGCGCAGCCGTCGCTGTCGGAGGTGCTGCCGCGGCTCGCGAACCTCGGGGTGATCGTCGACGACGAGCACCCGTACGAGATCACGCCCCGCGGCTCCGAACCGCGCTGGATGAAGTGGTTCCGGCTGCACGCGCCGGCCGGCACCGTCATCGATCCTGCGGCCGTCCGGCTGTTCGAAGAGGCCTTCCTCGCGGTTGTCGACGGCCGCGCCGAGGACGACGCCTTCAACGGCCTCGTCCTGACCGCGGGCCTCGCGTGGCGCGAGGTCGCGTTGCTGCGCGCGCGTACGGCCGCTACCTCCAACAGATCGGCACCCGCTTCAGCCAGACGTACATCGCGGGCGCGCTCGGCGCGCACCCACAGATCGCGCGCCGGCTCGTCGAGTTGTTCGTCGCCCGGCTCGACCCATGGGTCACGAGCACCGGCGACGGCGCGTGCGGCGACGCCGACGCGACCCAACGCCTCGCCGACGAGATCACCACCGATCTCGACGCGGTCACCTCCCTCGACGAAGACCGAATCCTGCGCGCACTGTTGCACCTCGTCCGCGCGACACTGCGCACGAACTGGTTCCAGGATGCCGACGCGGCCGGCAACCCGCAGCCATGCGTCGCGCTGAAGCTCGACCCGAGCGCCGTGCCCGATCTCCCGGCGCCCCGACCGGTGTTCGAGATCTTCGTGTACTCGCCCCGCGTCGAAGGCGTGCACCTGCGCGCCGGCCGCGTCGCGCGCGGCGGTATCCGCTGGTCCGATCGCCGCGAGGACTTCCGCACCGAGGTCCTCGGGCTGATGAAAGCGCAGCGCGTGAAGAACGCCGTCATCGTCCCCGCGGGCGCCAAGGGCGGCTTCGTCGTCAAGCAGCCGCCCTCGGATGCGGCCGCGCTCCGGGCGGAAGTCGAGGCCTGCTACCGGCTCTTCATCGGCGCACTGCTCGACGTCACCGACAACGTCGTCGGCGGCAGGGTGATTCCCCCCGACCGAGTGGTGCGGTACGACAACGACGACCCCTACCTCGTCGTCGCGGCCGACAAGGGCACTGCCGCGTTCTCCGACGTCGCCAACGAGATCGCGGTCGGCCGCGGCTTCTGGCTCGGAGACGCGTTCGCGTCCGGCGGACGCCACGGCTACGACCACAAGGAGATGGGGATCACGGCGCGCGGCGCCTGGGAGTCGGTGCGGCGCCACTTCCGCCATCTCGATCTCGACCCCGACCGCCACGACTTCACGGTGGCCGGCATCGGCGACATGTCGGGCGACGTCTTCGGCAACGCGATGCTGCTGTCCGAGCACATCCTCCTCGTCGCCGCGTTCGATCATCGCCACGTGTTCCTCGACCCGTCGCCGGATGCCGCGCAGTCGTTCGCGGAACGCCGGCGGCTGTTCGGCCTGGCGCGCTCGTCGTGGGCCGACTACGACACCGCACTGCTCTCCCCCGGCGGCGGCGTGTATCCGCGCACGCTGAAGGCGATCCCGATCTCGCCCCAGGTGCGAGCGCGGCTCGGTCTCGGCGACACCGCCGGCTCGCTCACGCCCGCCGAGTTGATCCGGGCGATCCTCCGGGCGCCCGTCGACCTCCTCTACAACGGAGGTATAGGCACGTACGTCAAGGCCCAGACCGAGACGAACGCGGCCGTGGGCGACAAAGCGAACGACGCGGTGCGGGTCGACGGGCACGAGCTGCGCTGCCGCAGCGTCGGCGAGGGCGGCAACCTCGGCTTCACCCAGGACGGGCGGGTCGAGTACGCGCTCGGCGGGGGTCGCATCAACACCGACGCGATCGACAACAGTGCGGGCGTCGACACCTCCGACCACGAGGTCAACATCAAGATCGTGCTCGACGGCGCCGTGCGCGACGGCGAGCTGAGCGAGGACGACCGCAACGCGCTCCTCGTGCGCATGACCGACGAGGTCGCCGCGCTGGTGTTGCGCGACAACTACCGCCAGAACCGCGCCCTCGACAACGGACGGTCGCAGGCGACGGAGATGGAAGGCGTGCACGTGCGGTTCATGCACGCGCTCGAGACGCGGCGCGCACCTCGACCGCGACGTCGAGCGTCTCCCGTCCGACGACCAGCTCAACGATCGGCACAACGCGGGCATCGGCCTCACTGCACCCGAGCTCGCGGTACTGCTCGCGTACGCGAAGATCTCACTCGAGGAGGAGCTCCTCGCGTCCGACCTGCCCGACGACGACGACTTCGTCCCCGAGCTGGTGCGCGCGTTCCCCTCCGCCGTACGCGGTCCGTACCTCGAGCGGATCCGCGCCCACACGCTGCGCCGCGAGATCACGGCGACGGCGCTGGTGAACGGCGTCGTCAACCGGGCCGGGACGACGTTCGCGTTCCGCCTCGGCGAGGAGACCGGCGCCGCCGGACCCGACATCGTGCGTGCGCACGAGATCGCCCGGGCGGTGTTCGACCAGGACGCACTGTGGCGCGAGATCGATTCCCTCGACCACGAAATAGGCGTCGACGTGCAGACCCACCTGTACCTGGCGAGCCGGCGGCTGGTCGAACGGGGCGCGCGCTGGCTCTTGCGCAACCGGCCGCAACCACTGTCCGTCGCCGCGACCGTTGCCTTCTTCGCCGTGCCCGTGGCGCGCCTCACCGCGATGGCCGCGGTGTCGCCGCGGACCGAAGCGGCGGTGGCCGCGTACCTGGCGCAAGGCGTACCTGCGGAGATGGCGGCGCGCATCGCCGCTCTCGACCGCCTGCCCGCGCGCTCGACATCGCCGAGCTCGCCGACGCGCACGGCGTCGAGGTCGAGGTCGTCGCGGCGGCGTACGACGAAGTCGGCGAGCAACTCCGCTTCGAGTGGCTCGGTGACCGCATCGTCGAGTTGCCCCGCGCCGACCGCTGGGACGCGCTGGCGCGCAACGCACTGCGCGAGGACGCGGCGTCGCAGTACCGCCGCGTCGTCGACGCGGTGCTGACCGCAGGGTCGTGCGAGGCGTGGAGCGAGAGTCGCGGGATCGTCATCACGCGGATGCTCGCGTTCCTCGAGGAGATCCGCGCGCACGCGGTGTTCGACGTCGCGACCCTGTCGGTCGCGCTGCGGGAGCTGCGTTCCCTGAACTAGGGCCGTATCAGGCAGCGTTCGCCCGACTTTCCTTGTGTGAAGATGGGCTCGCGGTCGTGGCCGTGCTCGTTCGGCCTACTCGCGCATACTCAAACCCGTCCGGTGCGTGAGGCGCGCCAGATCTGCGGCAGCCGATCGGCCTCCCTAGGCGGGCGGAGACCGCCAGAAGAACTCGAGCTGAATGTTGTCTGGATCGCGAAAGGTCAGCATCGAATTGTTCGTGTACGTCAGCCGCTTCACGCCGGAGTGTGCGATGCCGAGCTCGTCGAGCCGAGCCGCCCACTCGTCGAGATCGCCGCGGCGCTCGACCAGGAACTCAAGATGATCGAGGCCCGTTCGAAACTCGCTGAAGCCCTGACCCGGGTTGGCCGCGTGACCGACCAGGCAGAGCACAAGACCGCTGCGTGGATCAACGAGGCTGACATAGGTGAGACGACCGTCGGTGGAGACGGATTCGTAGCGCGTTTCCATGCCCAGTAGCTCGGCGTACCAGGCAGCGCTCCGCGCGGGGTTGAGAACCGTGAGGTTCACTTCGACGCGACCGGAGAGCGGAGGCACGAAGCGAGTCTGCCGCAAACCGCGCGGCACGGGGAGTGCGTACAGATCTGATGATCCGGGCTCGCCGCGTGGACGGCCGATCGGGCATCCTGACCTGGTGCCGCGCAACGTCCTGATCCTCGGATGCGGGCGGAGCGGTACCTCGATCTTCGGTGAACTGTTCGGGATGCTCCCGGCGTTCGAGTATCTCGACGAGCCGTTCGTCGACGACATTCCAACCCAGCCGGGCCATGTGGTCGCCGTGAAGGTGCCGAGGCTGGTCGACGCGGTCTCGGCATCGCCGGGCTGTGCGCTTCCCGACGACCTGCTCCCGCGGATTCCCCCGGAACCGCGAACGGTCTTCTGGCAGGTGCGGCACCCGTACGATGCAGTCTGCTCGCTGCGTGCCGGTATCGCAGACGGGTGGAGTCACCACCCGCGACCCCCAGACTGGCAGGAATGGCTGACGCGACCCGTGATCGAACGTTGCGCGCATCACTGGGCGACGATCAACTCGCTCGGATACCGCCAAGTCGCGGACGTCGCGATCATCAACTCGTTTGAGGCGATGATTCAGGATCCGCGAGCTGTCGCGCGACGCACCGCTTCGGTGGTCGGCGTCGACTGCACAGAGGTCGACGAATCGATCGTTGCTTGGGCGGACAGGGTGCGAGACAAGAACGATGACGGCTTCGTCGAGGCCCGCAGGTCCCGCCGGTGGTCTCGCCCTGATCACGTCCGCCGGGTTGGCCGCTGGCGAGAAGACCTCACTGACGACGAGTGCGACCAGATCCGGCCAATCGTGGCCGACGCCGCGTCGACCTTCGAGTACGCGCTCGACGCATAACCGCCGACCCGCGCTCGCCGGCGCGCTCGGGAGGGGGCAATATGGCTGCCGCTGCCCTCGATCCGATGGAGGTCACCGAATGGCGTCGCGCGTTGCTCCTGTCGTCCGATCGAAGGCAGCCGCGCGAGCGACCTACGACCGTCGTAGTCGATCGTACGAACGCATCGAAGGCCGGTTCGAACGCAATGCTCGCGTCACCGGCGAACAACTCCTCGCGGTCAAGCGGCGAGAGTCGGTCGTCGAGATCGGGTCGGGTCCCGGCGCGAGTCTCACCGCGTTCGCCCGCGAGACCGGTGCCGACGGACTTGTCGTGGGGCTCGACATCGCGTCGCAGATGCATCGCGTCGCCGCCGATCACCTTCGCGACGATCGCCTCGCAGCTGCGGTTCGGCGTATCGTCGCCGACGGCGCTCATATCCCGCTTCGGAGTCGATCAGTCGACGCGGCATTCGCCAGCTTCACGCTCGAACTCTTCGATACGCCCGAACTTCTTCCGGTTCTGAGTGAACTGCGGCGCGTGCTTCGGCCTGGCGGTCGCGTCGCCATCGTGTCGCTCACCACGACGGACCCGCCGGCACTGATGGAGCGCGCGTACCTCGCGGCACACGGACTCATGCCGCGGCTCGCCGACTGTCGACCGATCCCGGTCACCTCGCTGCTCACAGAGGCTGGTTTCGAGATGGCTGACCAACGACGCCGCGACATTCTCGGCATCCCAGTCATTGCAGCCCTGGCACTCGCACCGGCCTCGTAGAGGCGCCCAGAACGCTCTATCTCGCGCACATGACACACGGTGCAGACGGCGTGTATGCGGCTCCGAGCCCGCTCCAGCCACGTCGTAAACGTTGGTTGACGCGGCACTATCCGTTCGCCGGCGCGATCACCACGCCGGTGGGGCTCTGCAATGCCGCGTCGAGGGCCGCCTCGAACACCGGCGTCAACCACGAGACGTACTTCGTCGTCAGGTGGTTGTCGTCACGGAAGATCTGCAGGTTGCCGACCATCACCGCGCACGTGGCCTTGGTGCACACCCACGGCACGACATCGACGTAGCTGCCGCCCGCGGCCACGACCGCCTGCTCCTCGGCCTTCATCCCGGCCGCGTTCACCGCGATGCCGGCGGGGGTCGTGCACGCCCCCGCGTCGGAGAGATGGGCGGAAAGACAACTCGGGACGTCGGGCAGGTTCGGCTTCGGGGTGGGGCCCATGACGATCACGCGGGGCCCGAGCGCGCGGATCTCGCGCACCATCGACGCCATCCCCGCGATCCATTGCGCGCTGTAGACGGAGAAGTGGTAATCGGTGCTGTAGTGACGGGCGACGCCGAGGAACACGACCTTCGGTCGCTCCGCCTTGATCCGCGCGAGGGCAGACTGCCGGAACTGCGCGCACTCCGTGTACGTGCGGCCGAGCACCGGACTGAAGAGCGTCAGCTCGAGCGGGGGGCACGTGCTCTTGTCGGCGACGACGAGCCGCCAGTCGCGCCGGTTCGCGATCTCGTCGATCGCGGGGAACCACTGCGTCATGTGCGAGTCGCCGAACATCACCACGCTCGTGCTCGACTGCGTCTGCGCGTACGTGCACCGCTGCACGGACCCCGCGTTGAAGCTCGCGTTGCACCCGTCGTTGAACGGAAGGGCCTTGTCGGCGTGCGCGCCGCCGAGCGACGGCGACAGGTTCGACGGAACCGCCTGCTGGTCGACGGCGCGCGCGACCTGGACCGTCAGCGGTGCGTACGAAACGGCGAGCCGTTCCGCGAGCGTCGGCGGCGCCTTCGCACCGGCGGGTCCGGTCGTCGTGGGACCACCGGACGCAACTCGAGAGGCGAGCGCCCCGGGCGTCGCAACCGCTTTCGAGCCCTGCAGCGGGGCCAGGGTCGTCGTCACGAGCGCGATGGTGATGACGCTCACGACGGTGACCACGCCGCCGAGCATCAGCGACCGGCGGGGTTGGGCGGTCAGGAGCGGCGCGAACCGCACCGGCCGCTCGACGAGCGCGACCGTTGCGGTCGCGAGCCCGGCGCTGAGCGCGACGAGCGCGAGCTTCTCGGCCAGGTTCAACGAGTGACCCACCCACGCGGGCACGAGGATGAGCACGGGCCAGTGCCATAGGTACCACGAGTACGAGATGCGCCCCGCCCGCTGCAGCGGCGAGCTCGCGAGCGCCGCACTCGCCCCGCGCGCCGGCGCCGCGCAACCGGCGGCGAGCACGCACACCGCGCCGAGCACGGGCAACAGCGCCGCCGTTCCCGGGAACGGCGTCGCGCTCGTGAAGCGGGTGACCGACCACACGATCGCACCGAAGCCGACCCACCCGAGCAACGCCGCAGGAACCTTCGGGAGGCGCGGCGAACGTCGGGACGGCCAGCGCGAGGCCGGCGCCGGCTGCCAGCTCCCACGCGTGGGTGGGGAGCGAGAAGAACGCCCACGGCTCGGACGCGTGGGTGAGGTACAGCGACAGCGCGAACGAGACGGCGCCAAGCACCCCGAGGAGCACTGCCGCGGTGGCGCGCGCGTTCGTCCGCAGTCGCTGCGGGACGACGACCGCTCCGAGGTACAGGAGCAGCGGCCACAGCAGGTAGAACTGCTCCTCGACCGCGAGCGACCAGAAATGTTGGATCGGTGAGGGCGTCTGCGTCGCGAGGTAATCGGTGCGCAACGCGGCGAAGCGATAGTTGGCGACGTAGAGCGCGGCCGACTGCGCGTCCTTCATGACGTCGCGCGCCTGCAACGGCGACAGCACCGCAGCCGATGCCACGACGGTGACCGCGAGCACCAGCCCCGCGGCCGGGAGCAGACGCCGCATCCGCCGGCCGTAGAAGGCGGCGAAGGAGACCCGCCCCGTGGTCGCGACCTCCTTCCAGAGCAGGCCGGTGATGAGGAACCCGGAGATGACGAAGAAGACGTCGACGCCGACGTAGCCGCCGCGGGTCAGCCCGAGCCCGGCGTGGTACGCGACGACCGCGACGACGGCGACGCCGCGCAGCCCTTCGATGTCGGCGCGAAAGCGCGTCCGGCCGGCGCGCGGCCGCGACACGTCAGACGGAGACTCGGCGCGGCTGCGCTCCAGGACCGACATTCGAGCACCCTGGATAGCACGGCGCGATACCCCGACTCGGTTTCTTCGGGCCCGTGCGCGCGCCCGACCGGTCGCTCAGGTGACGGGACTCGAGTACTGCGGTGTCGGGCGGGCGTCGAGCTGGTTCTCGACGGGAACGCGCGGCGTCACGGCGACGATCGTGAGGTCACGATCAGGTTCTGCAGTAGCGCGACCTCATCGGACGTTCTCGCGGCGACGCGGTCGAGCTCGGTGTCCGGACCCGTTGGCCGGCACCGGATTATCCACGTGCTCGCCACGTCTCGCCGGGCCCGGCGATCCGTGGACGACACGTGATACACGCCGGCCCGCGTCGGGCCCGGCGGGAGCCGCAACCCTCCTTCGTCGAACACGACCGGGAATTCGGGGGCCGACATCGTGGTCGGCGTGGTCGGCGACTCGGAAGGGAATTCGGGTGCCGACGATTGCGGGCGAAATCGGGCGCGAGCCGAATCCCGGTGGCGCAGAACACTGGTGGTCATGATCACGGAGCGACGTTCGCGACGTTGTCGGTCGCGCTCCGTGAAATTCGCGCCCTGACCTGACGAGGTTCGGCCAATCGGCACGCGGGCCGCCGATGACTGCGTCGGGGATGCTTCCGATGACTGTCTTCATGGTGACCCAAGACGGCGAACCAGGAACTCCGTCGTTGATACGGCGATTCCCATGCGGTCGGCACAGCGGCTCGGGAATCGGGATCTCCAGTCTTGTGCAACCTCGCGAACCTCACGTAACGTGGTCGCGGGGAGGGCGGGCTGCATGGAGGGAACCGGTCGTCGTGACGACCCTATTCGCGGGCAATTCGGGGGCATTTCGGCGCGTGCCGGAGATGGGCTGCGGGAAAGTGCGCAGGCTGTCGGAGACGGGTTGCGGGAAAGCGCGCAGGCCGCCCGAGACGTCGCGATCACTGATCGCGCCGTCGCGCCGAGCGCGGAGTCAGGCGGAGCAATCACCGAGCTGGGAGCTCCGGGCGAGATGCGCACCGTCGACATCGACCTCGTCGAGCTCGAAGCCGACGAGCAGCGCGAGAGCGCACCGAGAGCGGTACCGGATCGCACCGCGCCCAGTGTCGATGACGTACTCGAGGTCATCAGCTACGACCGGCATGCGCAGCGTCGGCTTTACGACGCCGCAACCCGCGTCGTCGATGTCGTGCTCGCCGCCGCGCTGCTCGTGTTCGCGCTACCCGTCATCGCGGTGCTGGCCATCCTGGTCAAGCTCGACTCGAGGGGCCCGGCCGTCTTCCGCCAGACGCGGGTCGGCAAGGATGCCCAGCTGTTCACCTTCTACAAGTTCCGCACGATGTACGTCGATGCCCGGGAACGGTTCCCGGAGCTCTATGCCTACGAGTACGAGCAGCACGAGCTCGAGACCATGTTCTTCAAGCTCGCGAGCGACCCTCGATGCACCCGGGTCGGACGCTGGCTCCGTCGAACGAGCCTCGACGAATTGCCGAACGTGCTGAACGTGCTGAAAGGTGACATGGGTATCGTCGGGCCCCGCCCGGAGATACCGCAGATGTTGCCGCACTACAAACCCGAGCAGCTCGCGAAGTTCACGGTGAAGCCCGGGCTCACGGGGTTGGCACAGATAAGCGGGCGCAACCTACTGACGTTTCAAGAGACCATCGAGCGTGACCTCGAGTATGTGGCGAAGCGCTCGACACGCCTCGATCTCTATGTCCTGGTGCGCACACCGATAGTCGTTGTTCAAATGATCGGGGCTTTGTAATGGCGAAGAGATCCATCTCGATGGAGATGAAGCGGTTCTGGCGCGTCCCGGTCGTGGCGGTTCTCGCCGGTGTACTCGGATTCGGCACTTCGTATCTCTTCGCGACCAAATACGTGGCGAAGACCCAGCTCCTGATCCGAGCGCGCGACACGACGTACCTGAACAACTCCGGGGAAACGCTCGGGAGCCAGGGCGCGATCTTCGACTCGCAACTCACGCAGGCTTTGAGCGAGACGCAGAGCGCCCTGCTGAGCAGCAACCAGATTGCCGCGACGGTCGTGAGCCAGCTGCATCTCGATGCACCGAAGAAAGCCGACCACTCGATCGTCGCCTCCATCAAGAACGGCCTGAAGAGCACGGTCAAGCACGTCACGGCCTTTGTCGTGCACGGCGGCTACAAGAACACCGACCGCCACACCCAGGCCATCGACGACGTGCAGTCCGGGTTGTCTTCGCACCAGGTGAACACCAGCTACGTGCTCGAGCTCGACGCCAGTGCGAGCACCGCCCAGGACGCGCAGAACATCGCGAACGCGGCCGCCGACGAGCTGGTGCGGGTGGGCGAGCAGCGCTTCGAGGCCGACGCCGCCGCGAACAAGGCTCACCTCAACGACGAGCTGACGAAGGCGGGCACCGCCCAGCGCGTCGCGGCCGACAAGCTCGGGGTGTTCCTGCGCCAGAACGGCGTCGCCAGCGTCGACGTCGCGAGCGCATTGAACGCCGACACCAAGAGCCAGCTGCAGACCGAGCTCGCACAGAACGACATCGACCTGTCCGCCGCGATCGCCTCGCAGAAGACGCTGGAGCAGTCGATCGCCGCGGTGCCGAAGACGTGCCAGTCGCAGAACTCGGTCGTCACCGGTCGCAGCACGACCGACCAGAACCTGACCCAGCCGTGCGACTCGTATCAGCAGCTGCTGATCCAAAAAGCAACGAGTGACTCGAACGTGTCCTCGCTCCAGGCCAAGCACGATCGGCTGTCGGCGGCACTGACGCCGGGCACCGACCTGACGAAGCTCAACGGGGCCAAGCAGTCGACGCTGCAAGGACTCGAGGCGCAGTACACCGCGGCATCAACGGCATTCACCCAGCTCAAGTCCGACTACCAGCAGGCGATCGTGAATGGCGCCGGGAATCCGGTCGCGATCTCACGGGTCGACCGTCCCGCACTTCCGACGTACCCGGCCTCGCCCAAGCGCTACATGTTCTTGGGCATGGGAATCGTCGCGGGCGCCGTGCTCGGGCTGCTGCTGAGCGCGCTGGCCGCGTGGCGCAAGGGTGAGAACCTCTTCCCCGAGCCGACTGGAACGCGCCAGTTCGACGACGAGGAGGACGAGGAGGACGACTACGAACAGATCATCAACCTGAACCCGCCGGGCATCCAAAGGCCGCGGCCGATGCCGGCGCCGATCGGCCAAGTGGTGACCGACCTGACGTCGGATCCGCCTGCACAGCGATCGCGCATCGGCAAGTTCGAGCTGTTCGAACAGGAACCGTCGAGTCACGACACCGACATCACTCCCCGCACCGCGCGAGAGGGCTGACGATGAGAGTTCTCGTGACCGGCGCGGCCGGAATGTTGGGACACACGCTCGTCCCCACCCTCGCCGCCGCCGGCTACGCGGTAGTGGCAACCGACATCGACACCGTCATTGCCCGACCGTGGGGCCGGAGCGGGCCGACGTTGAGCGAGCTCGACGTGCGCGACTCCGACGACGTGAGCGACGCGGCCGATCAGATCCGCCCGGATCTCATCGTGCACCTCGCCGCGGAGACGAGCCTCGAGGAGTGCGAACGGCGTCCCGACCACGCGGTCGCCACGAACACGGTCGGTACCCAGAACGTCGCGCTCGCGTCGCAGCGATTGGGCATCCCGCTCGCGTACATCAGTACCGCGGGCGTGTTCGACGGCGAGAAGGAAGGTCCCTACGACGAGCTCGACGAAGCCCGTCCGCTCAACCGGTACGGGACCACCAAGCTCGCCGGCGAACGGATCGTCGAGAACCTCGTCGACCAGCACTACATCGCGCGCGCCGGTTGGATGGTCGGTGGCGGTCGGGCCAAGGACCACAAGTTCGTGTCGCTGATGATCAGTCAGCTCGACCAGGGCTGCTCACGGATCTTCGCAGTGGGCGACAAGTTGGGAACTCCGACGTACGCGGCCGACTTCTCCCGGTGCTTCGTCAATCTCGTGGGGAGTGGCCGGTATGGCCTCTACCACATGACCGGGACCGGTCTCGCGTCGCGGTACACGGTCGCGGCGAAGATCCTCGAAGTGCTCGGGCGCTCCGACATCGAGCTGATCGAGGTCGGTTCCGAGCACTTCGCGGAGGAGTACTTCGCGTGCCGGCCCCGTTCGGAGGTCATGCGGAACATGATGCTCGACCTCCACCAGATGAACACTATGCGGCCCTGGCAGGAATCGGTCACCGACTACCTGCTGACGCATTTCCCCGAAGCGGTCGCGATTCCGAGAGTCGCCGAGATCTGATGTCGATACTGCCCGACCTCGACCCCCGGTCGACGGGCGCGGCCGTCGGCGCGCGCGCCGACGTGTCGGTCATCGTCGTGACCTATCAGTCCCGACGATTCATCGACGCTTGCATCGACTCGCTGGCGCCGGCGCTGATCGGCTGCACGTACGAGACGATCGTGGTCGACAACGAATCTCGCGACGGGACCCCGGATCACATCCGGTCGATGCATCCCGACGTCCGGGTGGTCGAGGCGGGTCGCAACGCCGGATTCGCGACCGCATCCAACATCGGGCTCTTCGCGTCGACGGGTCGTCACGTCGTGTTGCTCAATCCCGACGCGGCCGCCCAGCCGGGCTCGCTCGCCCGGATGGTCGCCCTGCTCGACACCGACCCGACGATCGGGGCCGTCGGTCCCCGCCTGCTCAATCCGGACCTCACCGACCAGGGCACCGCGTGTTCGTTTCCCACACCCGCGGCGGCACTCCTCGGCCGGCGATCACCGCTCACGCGCCTCTGGCCGGGCAATCCCTGGACGAAGCGCTACCTCGTCGGATCCCGCCAACCCGACGCGTTCTCCTTCGACATCGACTGGATGTCCGGCGCATGCCTGATGGCGCGGCGGGAGGTCCTCACCGAGGTCGGCCCGCTCGACGGCCGGTACTTCATGTACTGGGAGGACGCCGACTGGTGCCGGCGGATCAAGGACGCCGGCATGCGCGTCGTCTGCGAGCCCCGAGCCCGCGTCGTTCACGACGAGGGCGCGGCGAGGGGCCGACCGGCCCGCCAGTCGATCTGGTTCCACCGCAGCGCCTACCGCTACTACGCCAAGCACCATCTCGCCGGCAAGCGCCGCCCGTGGCGCGTCGTCGCCGCGACCGCACTGGCTGCCCGTGGCGCGTTCGCGGTCGCCGGCAGCGCGACCCGAGCGAAGAGCTCGCCATGACCGACACCGAGACGGCAGTTCCGACCGACCGCGTCGCGGTGGCACGCGGCGTGACGCGCAGCGTGGTGTTCCAGCTCGTGGCGAAGATCGCGCACGTGCTGTTGAACGTCGTGAGCAGTCTCGCGATCATCCGGTACCTCGCGCCCGCCGCGTTCGGCGACTACGCGCTCGTCGTTTCGCTGGTCACTTTGTTCGGCATTCTGTGCGACTTCGGCATCGACAAGTTCGGTATCCGCGAGATCAGCCTCGACGGTCACACCGAGGCGGAGGTGACCGGGACCGTCGTCGTCGTCCGGCTCGCGCTCTCGATCGTGTCCTTCATCCTCGTGCAGGCGGCGCTGTTCGCACTCGATCGCAACGCGCACGTCCATCTCGCGGCCGCGGTGGCCTCCGGCCTGTTCGTGATCCAGGCGCTGCTGACCCTCGGCATCGCCTTCGCGGTGCGAATCGAGCAGCAGTTCGACGCCTTGAGCCAACTCGCGGGCGAGGTCGTCGAGACTGCCTTCACGCTGTGGCTCGTCGCCAGCGGAGCGACGCTCGTCGAGCTCTTCACCGCTCCCGTCGTCGGCGGGGCCGTCGCGGTGTTGCTCACGATCACTCTCACCCGGCGGCGCTACCGCTCTCGGGTTCGGTTCGCGCGCGCCCGTATCGCGCCACTCCTGCGCGGGTCGTTTCCGATCGCGATGGCAGGCGTGGTGGGAATCGTGTTGCTGCGCCTCGACACCCTGATGCTCGCCGTGCTCTATTCGTCGAAGGAAGTCGGCATCTACGGCGCCGCGTATCAGCCGTTGCAGTACGTCCTGATCGCCAATGTCGCGCTCGTCGCGATCGTGCTCCCGCTCCTCAGCCGCTACCACGCGACCGACGCGGACCGGTTCCTCTCGACCTACCGGCGCGGTACCGAGGCGATCCTGGCCTTCATTCTCCCCGTCGCGCTCGATCCTGGAGGTCGCGGCCGGTCCCGGTGTTCGTTTCGCGTACCCGTCGTCGTACGCGGCCTCCGCCGATCCCTTGCGCATTCTCTCGATCGCCATGGTGCTCCTCACACTCACCGCGTGGGAGGCCATCGTGCTGCTCGCAGCCGGCTATCAACGGGTCACCGTGCGATACAACGCGGCTCGCGCTCGCGCTCGGCATCGTCCTCCACGGCATCCTCATCCCGTTCCTGGGCGCGACGGGTGCCGCGCTCGGAACCGTCGGCATCGCCGCGTTCACGGCCGTGTGGTCGACCACGCTCTCGCGCCGGCTCGCGGGCGCCCGTCTCGACGGGGCGCGGCTCGCCCGCGTCGTCGTCGCCAACGCACCCGTCGCCGCCGTCCTGCTCGCGCTCCCGCGGCTCGGCGTCACCTGGTGGGGGTCGATCCTCGTGGCGGTAGGTGCGTATCCGGTATCGCTGCGCGTGTTCGGCGTCATACCGTCGACGTGGCGTTCCGGCGCGATCTCGGTTGCGACGGCAAGGGCGGCGGCATGAGCGTCGTCTTCTCGTGCATCCTGCCCACATACAACCGCTGCGACGTCGTCGAAGAGACCCTCCGGCGTCTCCTCGTGTGCGACTACCCGGACGGCGCCTTCGAGATCCTGGTCGCCGACAACTCGAGCGACGGGACACCGCAGATGGTCGAGCGCATCGCGCGCACGGCCCGGACTCCGGTACGCCTCGTCAGCTCGAACGAACGCCTGCCCGCCGTGAAGCGCAACCAGGCCGCCAAGCTCGCGGCCGGCGAGTTCCTGCTCTTCATGAACGACGACGTGTGGGTCCGGCCCGAGTTCCTCCGTGAGCACGAGCGCACGCACCGGGCGCACGCCGGCGAGCCGATCGCCGTGTTGGGCCACGTCGAGCAATCCCTGCAGATGACCTCGACACCGTTCCTCGACTGGTACATCCCCTTCGCCTACGGCGAGCTTCGGGACCAGGACGGTCAAGCGGTCGGCCCCCGGTACTTCTGGTCGATCAACATCTCGTTCCCGGCGCGGGAGATGCTCGAGCGCAACCTGCTCTTCCACGAAGACTGGGCCGAGATCGGCCACGAGGACGTCGAGCTCGGCTACCGATGGGCGGCGGCGGGCAATCGCATCATCTACAACGCGGCCGCATGGGGCGAGCACTACCACCCACACACGCTCGACAGTGCGTGCCGGCTGCAAGAGGTGATCGGGCGCGGCCTGCGCGACCTCGAAGTGCTCGCCGACGATCCCGGGCTGCTCGAGCGGTACGGCGTCTTCTCGTGGGGCAACTCGCCGCGGGCCGTGGTGCGCGGCCTGGTCCGAGAAGGTCTCTTCAACAAGTACACCGTTCCGATCGCCCAGCGTTGGCTCAACCGCCGCGACCACAACACCGTGCTGACCCGCTGGATGTACTGGAAGGTCTTGTTGCACTACACGAACCTCGGCTACCGCAGCGCCGCACCCCGGCAACCCGCGCGCCTCCGGATCGGCCCGCCGGCGGCGGCCCGATGACCGCCGCCGTGCGCCCGACCAACCGTCGACGCGAGGCGTTCGTGATCGGCTTCACCGCGACGATGGCCGCCATCATGGCGTTCTTCGCGGCCGCGCTCGGACTCAAGGGCGTCGTTGCCGGAGTCGGCGGCCTAGGCCTCGTCACCGTACTCGTGCTCGTGCGCCGCAATCGCTCACTGGTACTGATGTTCGCCGTTGTCATGGGCTTCGTCGTGCTGCAGCACAAGACGCTCGGGCCCAAGGTCGTCAACGTCGAGAGTCGGCGCGCTCGGCATAACGGTGAGCAGCGTCGACGTCATCATCGTCCTGCTCTACGCGTTCTGGATGACCGAAGGCACGATCGCAGCCGACCTGCGCTGGGCCATGCGGCGCGCCGTCTTCTGGGTGCCGCTCTTCGGGCTGTTCCTGATGTCGTTCAGCCTGTTGGTCGCGCAGAAGCCGTACCTCTCGTTCGCCGAGCTCTTCCGGCTGAGTTGGATCTATCTCCTCTTCTTGTACATCGGCGCGCGCGTCCGCACGAAGAAAGAGATCTCGGTCATCCTCTCCGGTCTCGGTGTCTTCGCGTTCATCGAGTTCGTCGTCGTCGGTCTCCAGTGGAAGACCGGTGGCGTGCTCGGCCTGGGGTTCCTCGGGGTGCCGAAGACCCTCACCGCCCGCACGCTCGACGTCGGCGAGATCGGTCGACCGTTCGGCACGCTCATCCACCCGGTGTTCCTCGGATGCGTGCTCGCGTGCATCGGCCTCGTCGCCCTGAGCCTCGCGATCAACCTCCAGGAGCGGAAGTGGCGGCTCTGGTCGCTGGCGGTGGTACCCCTCTGCGTGATCCCGATGGGCATCTCCCATACGCGGGGACCGGCCCTCGCCTTCGCGGTCGCAGCGCTTGCGCTCGCGTCGATCTCCCTCGCCCGTCATCGCCTGTCGTTGCGAACCGTCATCCTGGCGCTGATCGTCGTGCTCGTGGTCGTCGCGATCGCGTGGCCCGCGATCAGCACGATCATCCACGAGAACTTCGGTACGCATCACTTCGGTGTCGAGGTGCACTCGAGAACGCAGCTGAACCACGTCGGGTACCGGATGTTCCTCTCGTCGCCGTTGATCGGTACCGGGCTCAACAACTTCACCCAGATCATGAATGGGTTCTTGAAGGAACCGCTGCTGTTCCCCGGGTTCCCGTCGCACAACCTGTTCATCCTCCAAGCCGCCGAGACCGGGCTCCTCGGCGAGCTCGCGCTGCTCCTCGTCGGCGGCACGCTCGTCGCGGCCGCCTGGAAGCTCTCGCGCAGCAACGACCGCCTGTTCTCCGCGATCGGCACTGCGGTCTTCTGCGTCTACATCTTCTATTTCGTCGAGGAGCAGCTCGCGTACTCGCTTCGGGAAGAGGAACCGCTCGGCATCCTCTGGCTCCTGGCCGGCCTGACGGTCGCATGCCTTCGCATCGACGAGAGTCGCCGGACGGGCGCGCGCCCGAGCGCGCGCATTCCCCGCGTGCACACGAACGGCACGAACGGGAAGCGCCCGAACGGAACGAGCGCGAACGGACACGACCGGGCGAGCAGCCCGCGGAGCGACCGCGCGCCGAGCCGCAACGGCTCTCGTCCGACCCGGCGGCGCACTCCGGTGTCGCTGCGCCTGATGGCGGTCTTCGCGGTGATCCCGACGACGTTCGTCTGGCTCTCGGGAGATGCATCGGCGGCCCAGTCGCCGACGTCGCGGCTCCAGATCGTCTTCTCCGCGGTCGAACGCGGCAACGGGACCGGACAGGCCATCTACGAAGCCGACGCGGACACGGGCACGATCCACCGCATCACGCCCGACGACGGCGCGACGTACAGCTGGCCAACGTGGGCGATGAACGGCACCAAGATCGTGTACACGAAGCGAACCGGCGCCACCGGGACCGCCGAGAACATCTTCCTCGCGAATCCCGACGGCTCGAATCCGATCCAGCTGACGCACACGACCTGGCGCGTCGACCAGCCGAAGGTGAGCCCCGACGGCCGCACGGTCGTCTTCTCCTCGTTCTGGCCGGAGTCACCGCAGGTCAGTCTCATGAAGATCGACCTCGAGACACTCGAGGTCTCCAACCTCAGCCTCATCGCCCAGGGGACCGCGCCGGCGTTCGACTCCGACCCGAGCTGGACGCCCGACGGCCGCATCATCTTCTCGCACTCACTCGGGGCGACAGGCAACGTCGTCCCCACCGGGGTCTGGACCATGAATGCCGACGGCACCGAGCCGCGGCCCCTCACCAACGACTCGTTCTTCAACGTCGACGCGCAGCTGTCGCCGAACGGCACCGTCGCCGCGTACGCGAGCTACCCGCGGACCGGGCAACCCGTCGACCGATCAGGACACCACCGACGTCACCCAGATCAAGACCGACAACTGGCGGCTCGTGACCCTCGACACGCGCACACGCGCGATGCGTGTGCTCACCGAGGGCCGGCGGTGCGCCGACTACCTCCAGCCCTGCACGGCCACCCAGGGATCCGCCGCCGAACCGAACTGGACCCCGGACGGCAAGCACATCGGCTACATCTCGGTCCGCTCCCCCACGTTGATCTGCATCTGCGTGATCGGGGCCGACGGCACCGGAGCGCGCGACGTGGTGGCGAGCAACACTCTGGCGATCGATTGGTACAACTGGACGTTGCCGGGAACTCCGCCGCCCACGCGCGTGCCCGACGCCCAGATCGGGTCCCGGGCATCGAAGGCGAGCATCCTCTACGGCGGCGGCGCCTGGATCAACGGCGTGCCCGGATTCGGCTTCAGCGGGAACGACCGCTTCGGCGACAACGGAATCGCAATTCCGGGCGGCTACCAACCGCTTTCTGCGGTGTGGACGCCCGACCACACGAAGATCGTGTTCAGTGCGCTCACGCGCTACGACCCGAACCAGTTCAGTCCGTCGCCGGCGCCACCACCGGGCCAGACCCGTCACATCCACTTCACGCTCGATCACCTGCAGAGCACGTGGGTGCCTCCCGAGCTACCCGCGCCGGGTTTTGCGAGTGAGCAGGTCTTCCTCTACGACCTCAAGGCGAACGTGGTCCGGCAGCTGACGACCCCGTGGACCGAGGACTTCATGGACGCGCTCCGCGACGGCAACGCCCGCGCGAATCGTGATCCCACCATCTCGCCCGACGGTCGCTACGTGGCCTTCACCAACCTCGACTCCGACGGCGAGTCGGCGATCCTGCGTCTCGACCTGCAGACCGGCTCCGTCTACAGCCTCACCAACGGCACCGCCGGCGCGGTCCCGGTCTCCGACGCGGAGCCGAGCTTCTCGCCCGACGGCTCCCAGATCGCGTTCCGCACAACCGTCGGAACGAACATCGAGATCTGGACGATGAGCGCGGCGAACGGGCACATCATCCGCCACGTGACCGACGACGACTTCTTGAACACGTCGCCGTCGTGGTCGCCCGACGGTGCCCAGATCGTGTTCTCCAGCTACCGCGGACACGACGTGACCAAGCTGTCGGGCACCGAGTTCGACATGAACGCGCAGATCGATTTGAAGCACTGGAGCGTCGTATCGGCCGACATGAGGACCGGGCAGCTGCGGGTCGTCACGACCACCGACCACAACGGTGCGTTCAAGCCCAAGTTCTCGCCGGACGGCACCCGGATCGCGTTCATCGCGATGAGTACCCCCGGCCAGCCCGACATCTATGTCGTGGCACAGAGCGGCGGCTGGGCCGAGCCCATCCAGGTGACCCTGCTCACCACCGAAGCCTTCTTCGACTGGAAATGAGCACCGACGTGGAACTGTCGTCCATCGTCGTCAACTGGAACACCGCCGACCTGCTGGCGCAGTGCCTCGCCGCGCTGGCCGCGCACACGCCGGCGGGCGTCAACCATCAGGTCATCGTGGTCGACAACGGCTCGACCGACGATTCCGTACGCGTCGTTCGCGAAAAGTTCCCCGATGTGCATCTCATCGCCAGTGGTCAGAACGAGGGATACCAACGGGCGAACAATCGGGGTCTGCGCGCGGCAACGGGCGAGCAGTTGCTTCTCGTCAACTCCGACGCGATGGTGCAGGAGGGTTCGATCGCCGGATTGCTCGCGCGCATGGACGCCGACCCGCGCGCCGCGATCGTCGGGCCTCGCCTCGTGTACGGCGACGGCAGCTTCCAACGCTGGACGGCCGGGCGCGCACCCGATGTCGCCGCGATCGCCGCGTTCTACCTCTACCTCGAGCGGGTGAGCGCGTCGGCGGCGCGCCGAAGCTTGTATCTCGCCGACGACGTCGCCACCGCGTTCCGGCCCGATTGGGTCTCGAGCGCGTGCATGCTCGTGCGCCGCTCCGCGCTCGACGAGATCGGGCTCCTCGACGAGCGGTACTTCTGCTACATGGACGACGTCGACCTCTGCCAGCGCGCCCGCGACCGCGGCTGGAACGTCTGGTACGAACCCGCGTCGGAGGTCGTGCACCTGATGGGTCAGGCCAGCAAGCGCCACACGGGCGCGACCTCGCCGGCCGCCATCCAGAACTTCAACGACTACGTGCGCCGTCGGAGTGGAGTGGCGGCGGGCGTCGCCGCCCGCGCCGTCGAGGTCGCCGGGTTCGGCACTCGTTCGCTCGCGTATTACGCGCGCAGTGTCCGCTCCGCGAGCGAAGGTCGGGCGCAAGCGCGGGCCCATGCCCGCAACGTCGCCGTGAGCCTCCGCCGCGGCCATGTCTGAACACACTTCGAACAGATCTTCGCAAACAAGGAGCAGCACCAGGATGTCCGAGAGCCCGAAGGTTGCGGTAGCCATCCCGATTCCGAACGACCCGGACTGGGCGTTGTTCGACCACATCCCCGAGGACGTCCCGATCATCGTGATCGACGACAGCGACGGCAAGCTCGCGCCGCCGCCGCGGGAGAACGTTCGCTACTTCGGGTACGACGCGCAACGCGAGATCATGGGCGACAACTACCCCGCGATCCCGCACAAGAGCGCCGCCACCCGGAACTTCGGGCACTTCGTCGCGTTCCAAGAGGGCTTCGACGTGATCATCGCACTCGACTACGACTGCCGGACCCGCACCGGATGGCTCGACGATCACCTCTCGTGCCTCGGCCCCGTGTCGGGCGCGCCCGCGCTCGAAGGCGAATGGATCAACAGCATCGAGGCACCCGGATTCTTTTCCCGCGGCTACCCGTACGAGTACCGCAACCCGGAGGCGTCGGTCGTCACCGAAACCACCGCGACCGGCGACGTCAAGATCAACATGGGCGTCTGGGATCATGTCCTCGACCTGAACGGCATCGACAAGCTGCAGGCCGAGCCGCCGTACGACCCGGGCCTGCGCGGCGACCGCAACTACATCGCGCTGGGCAACATCCCGGTCTGCGGCATGAACAATGCATTCGCGGCCGAGATCACGCCCGCGTACTTCTTCCTGCCCGACATGTGGGTGAACGGTACGTGGCACCTGAGCCGACACGACGACATCTGGGGCGGCTACATCCTGAAGAAGCTCATGGACCTCCGCGGCGACCTCTTCTCGTGGGGCCGGCCGATCGTCGAGCACACCCGGCAGTCGACGATCGAGCGCGTCATGGTCATGGAGCAATACATGCACCTGATGTCGATGCCGTTCTACACCGCCGTCGACGCCGCGGTGAGCCGCGTGAAGAAGAACGACTACACGACGATGTTCGCCGACTTCACCGAGGAATACCGCAAAGAGGCATCGCGCGCGGCCGTCCCGTCGCACTACCGCGAGGTCTTCGTGGAATTGGGCGAGTCGATGGACCGGTGGGTCCGTTGTTTCGAATAGCAGCTACCGCTGTAGCCGCAGGTCCCAGTCGGACGGATGTATGTGCGTGTCGTACTGCGGGTGCGTGAACGCATGACACACGTACACCTGGTCGTTCCACGCAGCCGGTATCCGGCGCTTGTGCGCGAGGCCGTGGATCGGGGCGAGCTTCACGTCGGAGTGGGCGTCGTTGAACTCGTCGATCGCGAGGAGCTCACCGACGTAGCGGGAGTGGATCTCGATGTCGTCGCCCAGAACGTCGTCGAAGTAGCAGAACAGGCGCGGGAGTCGCCGGTCCGGCGCCGTCTCGAGGAGCTTCATCGACGCGACCGTCGACGAGTAGTAGTCGAGGTCGAAGGAGACGAACCCGATCGGGGGGAAGTCGTCGCGGGCGACGAAGGCCGGGACCGTCTCGCGCACATTGCCGATGAAGAGCTCGGAGCGCGAGAGGCGCCGCCGCAGGGCGGCTTCGTCCATCTCGAAGAAGCCGGGTTGCCACACGTACGGCAAGTCGCGGTAGTCGATCGGTTCGGGCATCCCGGAGCCGGCGTCGAATCCGAAGGTCGCCACCCGGACACCGGTGGCGGCTTCGGCCTCGACCGCGATCTGCTCGAGGGTGACGAGCCCGTTGCCGCCGGCCACGCCCAACTCGATCGCGCTGATCTCGGCAAGGCCCAGCGCGCGCGCCTGGAGTGCCGCCTGCATGACGCAGTACGCGTAGTGGGGCCGGTCGACCGCGTCCCACGCCAGCTTCTGCTCGAATCGGCCGGGCCAACGCTTGCGTACCGCGCGCACGAGCAGTTTCGGGTCGGTGAGCATGCCTGCGAGCTTGTCGTTGTCCATGCCTCAGCCGATATCGATCTGGCGGATCTCGGCCGGCTTCGCGGCCGAACGGATCTCGATGTTCTGGCGGAGCGCGACGATCGAGTCCGGCGGAACCGACTCGAAGAGCACGACGCTCGTTCCCACCACGCTGCGGTCACCGACGTGCACGGGCCCGAAGACCTTGGAGCCGTCGCACACCACGCAGTCGTCGCCGATGACCGGCCATCCGTCGCGCGACCTGTCGCGGTAGCCGGCGGTACCGATGCGCGCGCCGCCGAGGAGCCGGACGCGACTTCCGAGCACGACGCCCACCCCGATGGTGACTCCTTGCGGATGCGGGATGACGAGACCCGGCCCGGCTTGCATCGCCGGCCAGAGCTCGCAGCTGAACAAGACGCCACCGAGCAGCATGATGATTCGAGCGAGGGGCGACAGACCCCGCGCGTGCAGCCGCTGCGAGATGCGGAACAACAGCACGGCCCAAAATCCCGGAAGCATGAGCACGTCGATCCGGCGCCGGAGCATCGAGCGCCCGCGGTCGCCGTCGAGCCCCATGGCCCCGTTGAAGTCTGCTCGCAACGTGTCCGAAAGTCGCATGGTCTTCGTGGCCCCACCGACGTTCTTGGACCCATCGACCACCCGATCCTCCTGTCGTTCGACCTCGGCGTTGCCCGGCGCCGCTCGCGGTGCCGTTCCCGCAAGAAGGCGGCCGCTTCCTAATGCGGCTGGCAAACGTAAAACATAAGCGACTCGTGATTGCTTCGATGATCGTAGTGGGCCTTTTCGGCCTGCTTCTCTTGGTAGTGCTGTACCCGCTCATCCGATTTGCCGCGCTCGCACTGCACGACGACTTCTTCCCGTTGAAGAAGAAACCGGCTCCGTACACCGAGCTGCCGCCCCCGGCCGCTCCGCTCGCGAACGGTCTGTTGTCGTTCGATTCGGACCGAACAGGAAATTTCGAGATCTACACGATGCTCCCGAGCGGCGCGGGCGTGCACCAGCTGACGAAGGACGCCCGTTTCGACAGCTGGTGGGGGCGGATCTCTCCCGATCGTCGCTACATCCTCTTCTATCGGTCCCCGCGCGGCACGCACGACAAGGACCCGACGAAGAACAGCTTGTGGGTCATGGACGCCGACGGCTCCCACCTCACCGAGATCCGACCGCAGCACACCGACGGCTGGCGGCTGCAGGGACACGCGGAATGGTCGCATGACGGAAAGCATCTCGTCATGGCCGGCGGGAGCCGATTCTCCCCGCAGATCTACGTCACGACGGTCACCGGACGCGAGCCACACAACCTCACGCGCCGCAAGGGTTCCAACATCGACCCGAGTTGGTCGCCCGACGACAGCACCGTCTATTTCGTGCGGTGCCCGGGCTCGATCTGCACTCCCGGTCGCCAGGAGGTGTACTCGGTCGACGCCTCGGGCGCAGGCTCGCAAGTGCGGCTCACGCACGACGGCTTCGCCGACTACGACCCGTACGCGTCTCCCGACGGCAAGCGTCTCGCGTGGCTGTCGCAGACATCGCACTCCGGAAAGCTCGGTTCGTGGAACATCCGCACGATGACGTTGCCGAGCGGCGCCCCCGGATACGTGACCAACGATCACAACGTGAACAGCAAGCCCGCGTGGTCTGCCGACGGGCGCACGATCTTCTTCCACCGTCTGGTGAAGAACACGGGCAACAACAAATTCGAGATCTGGGCGATCGGCTCCGACGGCGCCGGGCTCCACGAGCTGACCACCAACCAACCGGGCGTCAACGAGTATCCGGGGACCTGAGGGGAGTCGAGGGCGGTGAAATGCGGGTCATCTACATAGCGTCATACGGGCGAAGCGGGAGCACGGTCCTCGACCGCGCGATCGGTCAACACGACGGGTACACGTCGCTCGGCGAGATGTGGAAATTCTGGTCGCACGTCGCGTACGCCGACCAGTACTGCGGCTGCGGCTTGCGGTTCTCGCAATGCGAGATGTGGCAGAAGGTACGCGAGGTCGACCCGTCGCTCTTCGATCCGGCTATGGCCGAGCGGTTCTACCGGCTGCACGAGCGCGAGCTGCGCACGAGTCGGATGTTCCGATTGCTCACGAGCGCGGGGCGCCGCGGCATCGACGCGGCGTTCCCGGCGGAGTACCTCGACGCGCTCGGTCGCCTCTACTCGGCGGTGCAGACCGTCACCGGCGCGGAGGTGATCGTCGACTCGTCGAAAAATCCTGTGTACGGGTACCTGCTCTCCCGGGTCGAAGGGGTCGACGTCGCGATGGTGCACCTCATCCGCGACCCACGCGCGGTCGCGTACTCGTGGACGAAGACGCGGCGCGATCCCGGCGCAACCGAGGAGCGCTTCATGTACCGGCACTCGCCGGCCAAGTCGGCGGTGTTTTGGAACATGTGGAATGTCGCGATCTCGGCCGTGGCCCGGACGCAGGATCTTCCCCTCGTGCGCGTGTACTACCGCGACGTCGCCACGCGACTCGCGGCGGTGGTCGAGACCGTCACGACGATCACCGGAATGCCGGCACCACGAGCCGCGTACAGCAACAAGCAGATCGAGCTGGGCGTCGACCACACGGTTTCCGGAAATCCCGCCCGCTTCGAACGGGGCGCCATCGCGCTCCGATTCGACGACGAGTGGACGCGGTCACTCGGCATGCCCTCACGACTCGTCGTCACGGCCATCTGCGCGCCCCTGTTGCGGCACTTCGGCTATCCCTTGGGGCCCGGCGCCTCCCAGCAGCCGGCCAGCTCGCTCACCGACACCTCGATGATGGCCGGCTGATCGCGCGTCGGCATCGATGCTCTCGCCCTCGGCTCCGGACGCGGCGGAGACGAGACGTTCCTCGCGGGCGTGCTGCGGGGCCTCGCGGTCACCGCGGCGGCAGGCGATCGCTTCACGCTCTATCGCGCGCCCGACGCCGAGCTGCCGGCCGACATCGCGGCGTGCGAGCTCTTCGATGCGCGGCGGGTGACCCGCCGGCCCGGTCCCGCGCACTTCGGGGCCGTATTGCCCGCGGCGCTGCGCAAGTCGCGCGGATCCCACGACTTGCTGTTTGCGATCACGCACACGCCGATCTGGGCACCGAACCCGGTCGTGCTCACGATCGGCGACCTCTCGTTCCGCCATCATCCGGAGCACTACCCGCACGCGACCAGGATGCGCCTCGAAGCGCTCATTCCCTACCAGGCGCGCCGGGCCCGCATCGTCGTGGCGCCGAGTGAGTTCTCCCGGCGCGACATCGTCGAGCGACTCGGGCTGCCCGACGACAAGGTCCGGGTGGTCCCGAACGTGGTGGAGCCGCCGGCGCCGCTCGGCGAGGCGACCCGCGCCCGAGTGCGCGGCGATCTCGATGCGCACGGCGTCGGCGAGCGCTACGTGCTGTATCTCGGAAACCTGCACCCGCGGAAGAACGTCGCCCGGCTGATCCGCGCCTTCGTGCGAGCCCGACTCGGCGACACGCAACTCGTGATCGCGGGCGGACGCTGGTGGGGCGACGGCGACGAGGAGGCCGAAGCAGCCAAGGCGCCGCGGGGCACGGTCGTGATGCTCGGCCGCGTCGACGACGCCACCCGGCAGTTCCTCCTCGAATCGGCGGTGGCCCTCGCCTACCCGTCGCTCTTCGAGGGCTTCGGGCTCCCGCCGATCGAGGCCATGGCGGTCGGGACCCCGGCCCTGGTCGGCGACCGCGCCTCGCTGCCCGACATCGCCGGAGACGCGGCGCTGGCGGTCGACCCCACCGACGTCGCCGCGATCGCCGACGGGTTGGCGCGAATCACGACCGACGAGACACTGCGGACCGAACTGCGAGCACGCGGGTCGATTCGGGTTCTGCGCTATTCGCGGGCCGCCGCCGGACGCGCGGCTTTGTCCGCGTTCGAGGCGGCGCTCGAACGCGATCCCCTCGAAGATGGAGTCACGACATGAGACCTGGAATCAAGGCCCGAGCCCTCGACGCGCTCGACTCGCTCTATCTGCGGGCGATGTCGCGCCGTGATCTCCCGCCGTACACGTTGCGTTGCCACGTCGGGCCCGCGATCGAGTACGAACAGCTACCGGCCGAGTACATCGCCATCTTCAAGCTGCTGTGCGGGCTCGAGATGGACGAGGCCATTCTCGACATCGGATGCGGAACCGGTCGCTTCGCGTCGCAGTTGCTCGGTCGCCCGAACTTCTTCCGGGGCACGTACCGCGGGTTCGACATCGACGCCCGTGCGCTCGCGTGGGCGCGCGCGCACGTCACGAGCCCGAACGCCGACCTTCGCTTCGACCTCGTCGATCTCTTCAACGAGCACTACAACCCGACCGCCACGACGCGCGCCGAAGACTTCCGGTTCCCCTACGACGACGCATCGTTCGACTTCTCCTTCGCGATGTCGGTGTTCACCCATCTCCCCCGCGCCACGACCGACAACTACATCCACGAGCTCGGCCGCGTGTTGCGGGCGGGCGGGCGGGCGGTCGTGTCGTTCGTGCTGCTCGACGCCGGCGTCACCCAGCTCACCGAGCCCGCGCTCTCGCGCCTGCACGACGGCGTGCTCGTCGCCAACGGACTCGCGGCCGGTGCCCAGCGGGGCAAGGTCTTCGACCTCGGCGGTTACGCCACGATGACCCCCGACACGCCGGCGATCGTCACGTTCTACGACGAATCCGACGTGCGCGCGATGGTGAAGAGTGCCGGGATGGAGGTCGACGACATTCGTTACGGCAGCTGGTCGAGGGTCGACGGCGGCCCCGCGTTCCAGGATCTCGTGGTGGTGTCGAAGCCCGCGTGACTCAGGTCACCGGAGTGGAGTAGCCGCGCGTCGGCGTCACGTTCAGCTGGTTGTCGATCGGGATGTCGCGCTCGACGACGCCGTCGTTCGCGACCTCGACGATCAGGTTCTGCCGGAACGTGACATCGTCCGACGCTCCCGCGGGAATGGTGGCCAGGACGATCTCGGGCCCGGACGGGCGAAACTCCAGCCACTGATGCCCGGGTCCACGCCGGGTCCGCCGGTCGGTGAACGAGACACGGTAGATCCCCGCCGGAGTCGGCCCCGGCGGCAGCTTCAGCCCGGTGTCGTCGAGCACGGCCGCGAACATCGGAGGCGAAGCCCTGCCCGCCCACGGGGAATCGCGTGACGACGATGTCGTCGGCTGCGACGACGACGACCCGGCGGTGGTCGACTTCGACGAGCTGCAAGCCGACAGCGCGCCCGACACCAACACGAGTACCAACGTGCGCCTCATGCAGACCCCCGAACCGGTGTCCATGTTCGACGTCCGCAGCACGCCCGCGGTTCCCGGCCGCCGACGGCTCCGGTCACGGGCCGAGGAGGTCCCAGCGGTTCCCGGCGATGTCGCGGAACACGACGACGCGGCCGTAGGGCTCGGAGCGGGGGCACCGAGGAACTCGACGTTCGCCGCCTTCATGCGCGCGTAGGTGGCATCGAAGTCGTCGACCTGGAGGAAGAATCCGACCCGCTCCGAGGTCTGCCGGCCCACGACCGCGGCTTGCGTTGCTCCGTCGGCACGCGCGAGCAGGATTCCCGTCTCCCCGCCCGGCGGGCGCACGACGACCCAACGCTTCTTCCGGCCATCGTTCGTGTACGACGCGGTGTCTTCGATCAGCTCGAATCCGAGCGCGTCGACGAAGAAGCCGATCGCGGCGTCGTAGTCGTCGACCACGACGGTGACGCGGGAGACGAACGACATCGCGCTACCGGATCCGTGTGCCGACGATCGCGGCGAGGTCGGGCGCGAGACGTATCTCGGTGGCACGGAGGAGAGGATGCTCGAGCCAGTGCAGCCGGGAAGTGTCCGGCGTGCCGTCGTGGTTCGGTGGCCACTCCGTGGCGGGAGTGAAGTCGTCGATCACTACCGTGCCGCCGAAGTTGAGCGCGTCGGCGATGTCGACCGCAGGTTCGCCACCCTTCCCCGCGCCGCCGCCGTCGAGCACGAGCAGGTCGAACGGTCCGTGTTCGAGCAACGCGGTCCAGTCGGGCCGTGCAGCACGTCGACGTTCGGGTGTCCGCTGAACACCGACGCAGCCGCGGCGGCCCGGGTCGGGTCCCGCTCGACGCTGAACAGCCGCGTGTCGGCGTCGGCTTCGCTCGCCATCCAGCCGAGACCGACTCCGCACCCGGTGCCGGTTTCGCCGATCACTCCGCCCCGGCGACCGGCGGCGAGCACCTTGAGCAGCCGGCCCTGTTCGGGCCGGCACGAGATATCGAAATCCAGCGCGTTGGCCTGGCGAACTGCGGCCGCGACGAGACCGGGCAGATGGCTCAGCCCGTCGTACGCCGCGGTTCCACCGAGTGACATCGCCGCATTCTCCCCGGACGCGGCGAACAATGCCGCGATCGCGTCGCCGAAGCCGGGATCAGCTGGGGAAGACCTCGAACACCGTCGCCGAACCCATGCCGCCACCCGCGCACAAGCTCGCCAAACCCATGCCGCCGCCGCGTCGAGCCAGCTCGTACATGGTGGTGATGATCATGCGGGCGCCGGTCGCGGCGACCGGGTGGCCGAGCGAGCAACCGGAACCGTTGGGGTTCGTGATGTCCTCCGAGAGCCCGAGCGTGCGGCACGTCGCCACCGGCACCGACGCGAACGCCTCGTTGATCTCGGCCAGGTCGATGTCGCCGATGGTGAGGCCGGCGCGGTCGAGCGCCTTCGGGATCGCGGTGATCGGGCCGAGGCCCGTGTCGCGCGGCGGCACACCGACCGATGCCCACGACACGATCTTCGCGAGCGGCTTCAGTCCGTTGGCCTTGGCGTAGTCGCTGCTGACGATCATCATCGCCGCCGCCGCGTCGTTGATACCCGACGAGTTGCCCGCCGTGATCGGGAAGTTCTCGATCTCCGGGTGCAACGGCTTGAGCGTCGCCATCTTCTCCATCGTGCTCCCGCGGCGCGGGTGCTCGTCGACGTCGAAGATCTTGGTCGTTCCGTCGCGCATGGTGACCTCGATCGCGACGATCTCTTCTTGCAGCCGACCTTCGTCGATCGCGGCGACCGCCCGGTGGTGCGAACGCACCGCCCACTCGTCGCAGTCGGCGCGGGTGAGGCCCGCCGACTGGGCGGTGTTGTAACCGACCGTGATCGACATGTCGAAGGCCGGCGCATCGGCGGTGGCCGGGTGCGACGGCGACATCCACTGCTCGTACTCGTCGGTACCGAGCTTGCGCTTCGTCACCATGGGCATCGTCGACATCGACTCCGCGCCGCCGGCGATGACGACCTTGTCCATGCCGGCCATGATGCTGGCCGCCGCGCCCTGCACCGCGGCCATGCCCGACGCGCAGTGACGGTCGAGGGCGACGCCGGGGATCTCGACGAGTCCGAGCTCGGCCGCGGCGTAGCGGGCGATGTCGCCGCCACCCTGCAGCGACTCGCCCAGCGCGAGGTCGTCGACGTCGGTGGCCGGGACGTCGGAACGCTTGAGCGCCTCCGCGACCGTGTACTTGGCGAGATCGAACGCGCTCACGTCGAGCAACGTGCCCTTGCGGGCGGTACCGATGGCCGTGCGGGCCGCGGCGACGATGACTGCGTCAGGCATTGATGCTCCCTGGGCGTGCGGTGATGCCCGGGAATCCCGAGCCGTTTCGGATCCGAGCGTACCTGACATCACCGTCAGCCCGCCCCTCGCGGGTCACCACGCGTGAGCCCGCGCCGCCGGTCCGTGCCGACGCCGGCCGTTCGTCCCGGCGTTCCGGACGAAGCGCCGGGCGGATGTGACAGGGGGCCCTACCCGCGCCGCGAACGACGAGCCGAGGCTTGTGCACGTGCGCATCCCCATTCGGTCTCATCGCTTCGCCGCCGCCTTCATCGCAGCGGTGGCGGGTACGTCGATGTTCACCGCGCTCGTCGGCGCCGCGCCCGGGCGCGGCGCGATCGATCACGCTGCCGACATCCGTCATCGCGCGAGCCGGTGACGAGATGACCGTGTTGGGCGCCGGGTTCACGCCGGGCGCACGGGTCGACGCATGCGGCGGCGTGGCACCCACGGGAACACCGACCGCGGACGACTGCGGCATCGGCGGCCTCGACACGAACGCGGGCGCCGACGGGTCGTTCCAGGGCTTCGTGCAGTTCCGCCGCGACATGTACGTACCCGCGCTCGCGCGCTGGGTCGACTGTGCGGTCGAGGCGTGCTCGATCATGATGTACGAGGAAGACGACGTCGCGACCACCATGGTGTCGGCGCCCGTGACGTTCGCGCCCATCCCTCCGCCACCCACCACTCGCGCCCACGTCACGGTCTCGCCCACGACGATGCACGTCGGCGACACGATCGGCATCGAGGGAACGGGCATCCGGCCCGACAGCTTCGCCGACATGTGGCTCTGCGGCCCGCAGCCCACGCACAACGCGGACTGCAACCGGTATCCCGCCCAGTTCCTGAGCTACATCGACACCAACGGCGTCTTCAGCACCGCTTTCAAGGTGCCGGCGACGGTCGCACCGGTCGGCCGCCCGACCATCGACTGCTTGGCGAGCGCGGGCGCCTGCAGCGTCGCGATGGCCGAGACCCAGGACTTCACCGGCACCGTCGTGAGCGTTCCCCTCACCGTGCTCCCCGCGCCGGTGATCCGCGTCACCGCGTCGCAGACGACCGGTTTGCAGGGCGGTCAACAGGTCACGGTGAAGGGTTTCTTGTTCCCGGCCGACTCCGGGAACAGGGTCTGCGAGGAGCTCGCCGGTCACATCGTCCCGTGCTACGACGGCATCCCCGCGCGGTCGAACGCCAACGGCGAGTTCTCCGTCACGCTGACCGTCGCGCGCTGGGTCAAGAGCTACGAACCGGAGCGATGGGTCGACTGCGCGGTCGAGCAGTGCGCGATCCGCGGCTACGCGTACAACCACGAGAACGCGGAGATCCCCATCACGTTCGCGTCGACGCCGCCGCCGGCGACCCGCGGCAGCATCGCGATCTCACCGGCCGCGTACGCACCCGACGACACCGTCACGGTCTCGGGTACCGGCTTTCGCGCCGAACGCGAAGATGGAGCTGCGCCAGTGCGTCGCCGCGCCGAACGATCCGCCCGACTGCGACCTCGCGGTGACGAACGCGACCGCCGACGCGAGCGGGAACTTCACCGTCGCGAGGAAGCTCCAGCGGTACGTCGGCGACGGCGGCCCCTACACGCCTCCGGTCACCGACTGCTTCGTGGCCGCGTCGCCGTGCACGCTCGTCGCGAACGAAACCGTCGACTTCGTCGCCACGTTGGTCGCCGAGCCGATCGTGTTCGTGACGTCCCCGCCGCAGATCACCGCGGGCACGGGTAGTGGGAGCGAGGGCGGGCCGACCGTCGAGGTCCCGGTCACGCTGTCGGGCCCCTACTCCGGCACCGTGACGGTCGACTGGACCACGGAGTTCGTTCCTTCGGACGCCGGACCCCAGGCCGACCCGAACGTCGACTACACGCCTGCGCACGGCACGCTGACCTTCGTCAACGGTGAGACCAGCCGCACCGCCTCGATCCCCGTGCTCGGCGACACCCTCGACGAGGACGACGAATTCGTCCGCGTCCAGCTGAGCAATCCCGTCAACGGCACGATCGCGGGCACCGGCTCCGGAACCGGTGTGATCCTCGACGACGATCCGAGCCCCACCATCGTTCCCGGGCGCACGACGATCACCGAGGGCGACGCCGGCACGACCACCGCGCACGTGCAGTTCGAGCTGTCGGCCCCGTCGGCGCGGACGGTGACGGCGCCGTGGAGCACGATTCCGGTCGGCGGCACCTACCTCGTCCCCGCTGAAGCCGGAACCGACTACGCGGGCGCCAACGGCACGATGACGTTCGCGCCGTTCCAGACGACCGCGACCGCCGACGTTGCCGTGATCGGAGACACGACCCTCGAGCCTGACGAGGTGTTCGGCGTCTCGCTCGGCGTGCCCACGAATGCCATTCGCGCGCTCGGCATGGGGCACGTCGCGGTCGTGAAGATCGCCGACGACGACCGCCCGATCGTGACCCCCGTCTTCGCCACCACCGCGGAGGGCGACAGCGGGACGCACACGGTCGACGTGCACGTGACGCTGTCGACGCCGTCGGCGAGCACGATCACGATCGCATGGCGCACCCTGTACGTGCAGCTCGGCGCGTCCGAAGCCGATCCCGCGAACGACTACACCGCTGCCAGTGGCACGATCACCATCAACCCGGGCGACACCACCGGCACCGCGACCGTCACGGTCCACGGCGACACCTCGGTCGAGCCCGACGAGGGGGTGCTGATCGCATTCCAGCCCGACCCCGCGCAGGTCGCGATGGGGACGCCGTGGGGTCTCGGCGGCTTCATCATCCAGAACGACGACTGACATCCCCGGCGGCAACGGCGCCGAGCCTCGGGACACGGCTACGGCTGCTCCCGGGGCTCGGCCACGCCGTGAACGGCGATGTCGAAGTGCCGCCCGCCCATGAAGATGCCGAGCAGCGAGAACTCGACGTGGTCGCGCAGCGAGACCGTCACCCGGTTCCCGTCGATCTCCACGTCGACCGCGTCCAGGGCGGAACCGAGCGGATCGCCGTCGAGCGACGCGAGCGCGAGGGTGCGGGCCCGCGCCGGGTCGATGCGCAAGGTCCCCGATCGCAACGCGCCGACGTCGATGCCGTTCGCAGCCGCAGTCGCCGCGGAGTCGGCCCGCGACGACAGCTGACGCCGTTCCGCGACGGCACGCCAGAGATCGAGGCTGAGGCCGCCGAGGAACAGCAACGCGATCGACAGGCCCAGCACCCAGAGCGTGATCGTCCCCCGCTCGTCCGGCCGGGCTCCTGCCCGTCGTCGCCCGCGCACTACCGGCTCCGGAAGTCGTCGACGCGCCGGGCAACACGCGCGGTGTAGTGCCACGAGCCGACCGACATGCCGTCGACGCCAATGGCCGGCATGGTCATCTCCACGTCGACGACCACGTCGTCGCCGCGCGCGACCCCGACCGACACGATCCGGACGTCGACATCCGACGCCTCCACGCCGTGATCCGCGGCGACCTCCTGCGCGGCGAGCACGGCCGCGGCCGAGTCGCCGTTCGGCCAATCGTTCACCAAGACACGCGCCGCCTCGCGGGCGGCGATCGTCGCCGCGTTCCGGCGCTCGGCCCAGCCCGGCATCGACGCGACGAGGACGACCATCGGCAGGAGCAGCAGTGCCAGCGCCGCGACCCATTCGACCGCGACGAACCCACACTCCGGCGCGGGACCCGGTCGGCCACGCATGTCACTGTTCCCGTCGGGCCGAGGCGCGCAACGACAGGTGCCAGTCGGGCAGGAGCATCGGGAACCACGAACGCAACGAGACCCGCGCGGTCGACACGACCCGATCGCCTTCGCGCGTGCACGCGAGCGCCTCGATCCGGACCGACGCGCCACCCGCGATCGAGTCGACCACCTCTCGGGCGCGGGTGAGGCAGTCGTCGGCCGTCGCCTCGACGGGAACGCCGGCGCGCGCCGCTTCGTCGAGCGCGTCCCGTACCGCGCCCCGCTCGTACATGTCGACCAACAGGTTGGCAACGAGGACGAACAGCAGCAACGAGAACGCGGTCGCGACGACGTACTGGATCGTCGTGAAGCCCCGCTCGTCGCGTGGCGACCCAGTCGCCTCGTCGCCGACTGCCCCGGGCACGACTAGTGGATCAGTGCGTCGCGCAGCGAGTTGACGATGTCGACGCCGAGCGTCTGGAGCAGGCCCCAGATCACCACGAGCGCGAGGACGCCGAGCGCGGCGTTGCCGAGCAGCTCGGCCGTCGTCATCCCCGATTCGTCGTGCTTGCAGATGTTCACAACAGTCTCCTCTGGTCAGTGGTGTCCGAGAACGATGGAGGGAAGCGGCGCCGCGATGAACAGCAGCATGATGGGAGCGAGGATCGCGATCGTCGGTACGAGCATCGCCGCCGCGCCTTCGCACCGCGTCCTTGTGCATCTGCTCGCGGCGCGCGTCGCGAATGTCGCTGCTCAGGGCCAGTAGCCCACCGCCGAGATCGACCCCGCGCTCCACGCCCGCGGCGAGGAGTTGATACGTGCGCGCCGCGCTCGGCTCCGGCGTGAGCTCGGCCGCGCGGCGGAACGCGTCGGCTTCGCCGACGCCGCTGCGAGTCCAGGTCAACACGTCGTCGAGTTCCTCGACGACCGCGCCCCGACCGCGTTCGACCACCCGTTGCACGGCCTGCATCGCGCCGGACCCGGTCCGGACCTGCATCGCGAGGAGGTGGTTCACCGTGTAGAGCTCCAGGCGTATGCGCGCGGCGCGGCTCGCGATCGTGCGATCGAGGCGGGAGCGCGTGCGGCTCGCGCCGTAGACGAAACCCGCGCCGGCCGCCCCGAGCGCGACGAGCGGAGTCTTGACCGTGAGCGCGACCAGGACTCCGGCGGCGAGCGCGAAGCCGAGCGCGTGCGCGACCTGACGTACCCGGTAGCGCTCGGGTGTGACGTCGTCGATGCCCGCTTGGCGGAGCAGCCGGGCAAGGTGCTCGTCGCCCCGCGACTCGATCGCGTGACTGATCCGAGCCGCGCCCGAACGGAGCGCGGGCCCGAAGAGGCGCGGCAGGGTCCCCATCCCACCCGGGCGCGACGTGTCCGTCGGGACCGGTTCCGGGAGGTGACCGAGCGCCGATCGGGCCGTTGCGGCATACGGTCGCACCCGGGGCGCGAGCCTCGTCGTCGGCGGACGCAACAGTGCAGCGACTCCGGCCGCCCCGGCTCCGACCGCGCCGGCTGCAACCAACGCGGGAACGCTCATCGAGCACCGACCGAGCCGAAGACCCGCTCTTCGTCCTCGTCACGGCCGAGGCGTCCGAGGAACAGCATGCCGATTGCGGTCAGACCGGCGGCCACGATCAGCGTCACGACACCGCCGCTCGACCGGTAGAAGTCGCGAAACGGCCCGGGCCGGGCGGTCAGCGCCACCAGAACGAGCCACGGGAGCACCACCACCGCGCGCGCATTGATCCGCATCTCCAGGCCTTCGGTCTCGAGCGCGTCGAGGAGCTTGAGATCGCGGGTGGTGGCGTCGACGAGATCCTCGAGGATGCTGCGCACGATCGGCCCGCCGCGTTCGTGCGCGAGCAGCAGCACCTCGATCACGCGGTCGCTCGTCGGGTCGGCGAGCTCCTCTTTGACGAGCTCGAGCGCGGGCCCGGTGCCGAGCACGCGTGCGAGCTCGGGGAAGCGGGCAAACGCTTCGCGCAGCGCAGGAGGTCCCGTCGCCGCGAGCGAGTTCACGGCCTGCGTCAGCGACCGGCCGGCCGCGATCGAAGCCACGATGTCGCGCAACCCGTCGGGCCACACCGCCTGTACTTCGCGCATCCGGATCCGGCGCCGGCGGGCGAAGTAACCGCGCGGGAACAGCGCCACGGCCACCGACGGCACCAGGGCGACGAAGACCGATCCCGTGAGTGCGACCAGCACCAGCAGCGCCACGAGTCCGGCGCCGACGCTCCCCGCCCAGAACCGGGCCGGCGTGAGGCCGGCCCCGGCCTGCTGGAACCAGAGCCGATTCCGCCCCCGCCGCGGCGCGAGCACGTTCCGCGGCACTGCGATCTCGGGTGTCACACCCATCAGCGCGGCCGCGACCAACGCGCAAGACAATCCGATGGAACACGCCGCGAGCACCCTCATACCGGTACCCGGCCCCGTTCGAGCAGGCGCCGGAGGCTCATCCCCTCCGGCAGTGCGCGGTCGACGCGGTGCTCGAACGCGGGCGGCAGCGCACCCGTCCACTCGAGCGGCCGCCCGAGACCGTCCCGCACGAACACCGGCTCGTAGGTCTCGCCGTCGGCGAGGCTCGGCACGACCGCGGAGATCTCCGTGATCTGGCGGCGAACGTGACCGTCGGCGCGCGCGACGTCGTCCCGGTCGACGTGGACGACGAGGTCGAGTGCCTCGACGAAGATCCGGCGCACGATGTGCTCGGTCACGTTCTCGCCCGCCATCAGCGCCGCGTTCACGAGCGCGTTGACCGCATCGCGAGCACTGTTGGCGTGCAGCGTGCACAGGAAGCCACACCCGGCGTTGATCGCCCGCGTCAGTTCGAACGCTTCGGCGCCGCGCACTTCGCCGACGACGATCCGGTCCGGCCTCATGGCCAGCACGAACTTCACGAGGTCGCGGAGGCTGATCTCGCCGGTACCGTCGAGCCCCGCGGGCCGGATCTCGTAGTACCCGCCGTGCAACACCGGTACCGCGAGCTCGCGAATCTCTTCACAGCTGCGGACGCAGTGCGCGGTCGGCACAGCCGACAGCAGCGCGGCCGCGAGCGTGGTCTTGCCCGCGCCGGGCTCGCCGGAGACGACGACGCGGCTGCGCAGCTGCATGCTGGCCCACAGGAACGCGGCCGCCGGCGCGGTCAGTGCGTCGCGCGCGACGAGCGCGTCGAGGGAGACGTCGCGAACGGTGTACCGCCGAACGGTCGCCGACAATCGATCGGCCACGGGCTCGATCGCCGCGGTCAGCCGCGCGCTGCCCCCGAGCACCCGCGCCTGGACCAGCGGATGCTTCGCGTTCAACTGTCGTTCGGTCGCGGCCAGCAGACGGTCGACGATCTGGCGGTTCTCGGCCTCCGTCGTCGGCTCCGTCAGCCCGCGGAGCCGGCCGTCGGTGTCGAGGTAGGTGACGCGCGCGCCTTCGACGAAGACCTCTTCCACGTCGCGGCGCGGCGAGCAACTCGCTCAGCGGGCCCAGCTCGGTGATCGAACGCAGCACGCGCCGCGCCATCTCCGGCGGGTCGCCGAGCGGCACCTCGTCGCCGAGACGCGAACGCCGCTGGTAGTCGTCGACCGCGCGTTCGATCTCGACGCGCACCTCGTCGATCTGGGCCGCGGGCTGCAACCGGCGCCGCTCGATCCCGGTGATCGCGTCACGGCGGATGATGTCGTAGGCGTCGGTGCGGACGGTCACGGCACCTCCTCCAGCGGGGAGAGCGCATCCGATGCCAGCCGCGGCTGCCCCATCACCTGCACCGCGATCTCGGCGACCGCACGCGTGAACGGGCCCTTCGCGACGGGGGTACCGGCCCACGCCCCGTCGGCGACGCGCCGGTCGGTCGGCACGAACCGGACGTCGCAGAAGGGCAGGCTCCGCGAGAGCTCCTCGAACAGCTCCCCGCGCCGGAAGCGGGCATCGGGCGCGCGATTGACGACGACTAGCAAGGCCGCGTCCGGCGCCAGTGCGAGCGCCTCGACCGACCATGCGAGCAGCCGCGCGACTCCGTGCGGCGACGGATCGCACACCGCGACGAGGACGTCCGACTGCGCGACGAGCGCACGGGCGGTCGCGAACCGCCCGCGTGCCGTGCCGCTCCCCAGGTCGTCGAGCATCCCCGCGCCGTCGGCGACGATGTCGGCGCCGTCGCCGATGCGCTCGACGACCCGCAGGATCTCGCTCGCCCGCACTTGCGCCCATGAGCTCGCGTTCGGCAGTCCGGACACGATGCGCAGCCCGGAGTTCGGTTGCAGCAGAACGCAACGCCGGAGTTCGCCCCGACCGTGTTCGACCGCGTCGATCGCGGTCCGGATGTTCGGCTCGATCGGCAGCTGAAGCCGGGCCGCGACCGACGGCGCGACGTCGTCGGCGTCGACGAGCACCACGCTCGTCCGCCGGGTCAGGGCCCGGGCCAGCTCGATCGCGATCTCGGTGCGGCCCGATCCCGGGCTGCCCCCGACGGTCACGAGCCGGCCGAGCCGTACGTCGGGCACGACGCGCTGTCCGCAGGCGTTCCTCCCGCAGTCCGGCCACGCTCGCGATGGCGCGCACGAACGCGTCCGGGCCGGCGTCGGAGTCGACGAGCACGTCGACCCCCAGCGCGACCAGGTGCTCACGGCTCGCGAGCTCGTCGGGATCGTGCACGCCCACGACGGCCCGTCCCTGCGCATGCACCTCGACGACCAGGGCGCGGGTCAGGGCCGGCCAGCGGTGTCCGGCCACGAGCACGTCGTACGCCTCTTCCCGCGCGCCCTCGGGCTCGACGAGCAACGTGCGGACGCGTGCCCCACCGTGGTCGGTGAGGTGACGGTGCAGCTCCTCCACCCACACGTCGGCCGTAAAGGCCAGCGCGACCTCGGGCTCTCTCATTTGCCGCTCAACGCGAACGGCGTCTGGCCCGTCGCGACCGGCGCGCCGGTCGTGCGGACGAGCATCACGGTTCCGGCGTCGATCACCGCCGCGAGCTGCGGTGCGGTCGTGGGATCCACGACGAGCGTGACCGTCACCTCGTCGGAGGCGCCCGACAACGCACCGCCACTCCGTCCTTCGGCCGCCACGACTTCGGCGTCGGTCATGACGTAGCCGGCGCGCCCCGAATCATGATCGACCGCGAGCACGTCGACGCGGTCTCCGGTCGACAGCTTGCCGCCGACGGCGCGGGCGCGCGCGATCGAGAAGCTCATCTCCCGTGTCGACGCGTGCGCGTCGAGCGCGCTCACCGCGCCGCGCGCGACGAGCTCGCCGCGGCGCACCGAGCGCGGTGACGACCTTCCCGCGCAACGACGTCAGCTCTTCGGCGGGGAACAGCGTCCCGAGCACCGAGGCGTCCGCGTGCACGCGCGCGACGCGGACGCTCGCGTCGGAGACGACGGTGCCGGGCGCGAGATCGTGGGCGGCGACGAGGACCGGCCGCGTGTGGTCGGCCGAACGCAGGATCGTCAGCGTGAGCAGGACGCCGAGCGCGCCGGCGAGCACCATGACGACGTGTCCGGTCGAGACCCGGGAGGCGATCCCCCGCCGCGTCCGACCCGCTTCCTTGCCCTGCCCGGTCCCCACCGAATCCCCATCCCCAACCCGTTCAGCCTCCATGGCTGCCGGGCAGACCAGCAGATTTTCCGGCGATTTGCCGCATTGGGTCCGGGGAAAGATCCGAAGAGTCGGTGCGGTAAGACCGCTTCAGACTGTGACAGATGGTGAAGATCGGCCCCACCACTGGCATGTAGCGGTCGCGCAGCTACGGAGCGCCGCCGGCGACGCACACGTCACGGCGCCCCGGGCGAAGTCCGAGTCGTCGGGGTCAACACGAGCGGTTCCGAAGACGACGTCGCGGCCGTCGGCGTCTGCCCTCCGCTCGGAAGCACTTCCAACGTGAAGGGTTCGGCGCGGATCAACCCCTCGGGCAGCTGGTTCAGCGACGTCGGTTCGGTACGAACCGAGTACTCGCCCGGCGCGACCGGCGCCGCGGCAAACACCGTCTGGTCGAAGGTCGCGCCCGCGGCGACGGGAGTGTCGCCCTGCGGGCACGGGTATTCGACGAACAGCGGGGGCGGCGGGTGTATCTGGGCGACGACGACCTGGAAGTCGCACAGGCTGCGGGAAACGGCGTGGACCGACCGATTCTCACGTCGAAGCGACACCCGCACCTGCGTGCCGGCCGTCGCAACGGGCGTGTCCAAGGTCAGCGTGTAGTGGACGCCGCTCTCGTCGACCTCGCGCACATTCGCCGAGCTCCGGGACACCGTGGTCGGCGGGCTCACCTGGATCTCGGGCGACGAATCGTTGTGGCCGGCAACGGCAACTCCTCCACCGATCACCACCGCTGCCACCAATGCCGCGAGCCCACCGAGAAGAGCACGCCGTCGAAACAGCCGTTGCCGCCCACGCGCGACGACGCGCTGCAGACGCGCTGCGTCGGGCGGCGGCGGCGCCGAGTCGTCTACCAACTCGACGTGCAGTTCGTCGTCTGTGCTCACGACGTCGCCTCCTCGTCATTGCCGAGCACGAGCCGCAGAGCGGCGAGCCCCCGCGAGGCATGCGTCTTCACGGTGCCGACCGAACAACCGAGCGCGCTCGCGACGCTCGCCTCGCTCATGTCCGCGACGTAGCGCAACACGACGACGTCGCGCTCGACGACGCGGCAGACCGTCGAGTGCGCGCGCGAGATCCACCCGGTCGTCCGGCAATACCTGCGCTACCGGCGACACGCGGCCTCGCCGGGCCCGATTGGCCTTGCGCCATCCGTCGATCGCGAGGTTGCCGCTCACCCGCACGACCCACGGCGTCACGTCGCCGCGCTTCTGCAATTGCTTCCAGTCGGCGTAGGCACGCGCACAGGCCTCCTGCGCGCAATCGTCGGCCTCTTCGCGCGAACCGCGTGAGCCGGAACGCGACGCGGTAGGCGGCCCGGAAGAGCTCGGGGAACGCCTCACCGAACGTCGGCGGCTGCGCCTCGCCGCTCGCTTCGCGAGATTCGCCCACATCGATCGCCCCGCTCACGACACTTTCACGCTCGAGCTCGCCCAAAGGTTGACCCCCCCCGCCGAGAAAGCACGGCCGCGCGATCCGGTGTCGGGGATTCCTTCGGGGATTCCTCGACACGGCGAACCGGCCGAAACCGGGCGCGGAGTGTCGCAGGTAGCTCGTAGTTGTGCCAGGTGACGTGTAGCGTCGTACTCATGTCCCCCGAGGGTGAGCTCACCGGCGCCATCAGCCGGTACCCGGAGATCCTCACGACCGCGCTCGCCGCCGAGATGCTGCACGTCCACGTCGAGTACCTGCGCAGGATGGTGCGGGAGGGTCGCATCCCCGCTCACCGGTTCCCGGGCGGGCGGGAGATCCGGTTCCTCCGCGACGAGCTCATCACCTGGGTCCGCGACCAGCCGGGCGAAGACCGATCGCCGAGCGCCGCCGAAAAAGCCCAATCGTGAGCGCACGGCCGTGACCGACCTGTCGGGCAAGGTCGCGGTGGTCACGGGCGGCAACAGCGGCATCGGCAAGGAAGCCGCGCTCGAGATCGCGCGCCAGGGCGCGCACGTCGTCGTCGCGGCGCGCAACGCGGCCAAGGCCGATGCCGCGGTGCGCGAGATCGCGACGGCCATCGGCGCGCCCGATCGGGTCGAGACGATCCCGATCGACCTCGCGTCGTTCGCGTCGGTACGCGCGTTCGCCGACGCGTTCACCGCGAAGCACGATCGTCTCGACATCCTGTTGAATAACGCCGGCCTCGTGTTGCGCAAGCGCATCGAGACAGTCGACGGGCACGAGATGCAGTTCCAGGTCAACCACCTCGGCCACTTCCTGTTGACGCATCTGCTCTACGGCCCGCTCGCGCGGGCCAAACCCGCGCGCGTCGTCAACGTGTCGTCGTACGCGCACTCGACGGCACGGGGCGGCCTCGACTTCGACGACCTCGATTGGGAGAAGCGCCGCTACCGCAGCTTCGCGGTCTACTCCGCCACCAAACTGATGAACGTCCTCTTCACCCGCGAGCTCGCGCGCCGCGTCGACTCCGACGTCTTCACCGCGAACGCGTTGCACCCGGGCTTCGTGGGCAGCAATTTCGCCCGCGAAGGCGACTTCGGGCTCCTGGGCGCGATCGTGATGCCGTTGAGCCGGCCCTTCTCGATCTCCCCGCAGAAGGGCGCGCTCACCTCGATCTACCTCGCGTCGTCGCCCGACCTCGCAGGCATCTCCGGCCAGTACTTCGTCAAGGGCAAGGCCGTGAAGCCCGCGAACCACGCCCTCGACGACGCGGCCGCGACGCGGCTCTGGGAGATCAGCGAGAAGCTCACGTCCGCCTGACCCGAGCGGTTACGGTTTCCCGTTCCGTGCGGGCAGGGGGATTCGTGGTGCGCGTTCTACGTCGCTCGGCCGTGCCGATCGCTCTGGTCGTCGTCGCGTCGGCGTGCGGCGGCCATGCGAAGGTGACCAAGGCCTCCTACGTCAAGGCGGCGAACGCGATCTGTACGACGATGGACGCCGACGTCGCCGCGCTCGGCGACCCGGGCTCCGACCTGCACAAGAGCGCCGATGTCGCCGATCGGACCGCGTCGATCACGGCCGACGCGCTCCGCAAGCTCCGCGCGCTGCGGGCCCCCGACGGCGACAAGGCGACCGTCGACGCGATCTACGCCAAGGTCGACGTCTTCCTGCACGATGCCCCGGCCGTGTCGGCGCGACTCCGTGCCGGCGACTCGGCCGGCGCCACCGACGCGGAACAACGGTTGGAGAGCGATCTCGGCGTCGCAAACGCGGCCGCGCTCGACTACGGCCTCACGGTCTGCGGGTCCTGATCGACCCTTCGGCTACGAACCGGCCGCCAGCTCGCGACACCGCCGCAGGGCAGAGCCGCGTCGCCGCGCCGCGCCGAACCGGTTCCGGCCCCGGACGTAGAGCAACGAGCGCTTGGTCCACTCACCGCGGATGTCGAAGTCGAACCGCCACTGCGCAGCCGCGCGGAACGGGGGCCGCTCGGGGTCGAGGGTGCGCCAGTGACCGATCGGGATCTCCGCGTTGAGCATGTCGGTGCCGATGTGCACACTCGCGACGTCGTTCGTGATCAACGCGTAGCGGTAACGCGGGAGATTGCGCGCGAGGAAACCCTCGATCGATCGCACGTCCCAGTGCTGCAACACGTCCTTGCAGACGAGGAGATCCGCGTCCGGGAGCGTCTCGGTGCGGATGTCGCCCGCGACGAACTCGATGCCGGGACGTGCGAACGCCGCGCGATTCGCGGCGACGACCTCCGGCACGATGTCGACGCCGGCGTAACGCTTTCCCGACCAGTCGACCAGGCGCGAGAACTGCCAGTCGCCGCAGCCGGCGTCGACGACCGAACGCACGTCGGAACCGGCCACCACCGCCTCGAGGACCGGGCGGTACGCGTCGGTCGCTGCGATCGCCGAACCTTCGCCCGAACCACCGTTCCAGTGGTCGGTCTCGTAGATGTTGCGGAAGGCTTCGAGCGCGCCGTCGGAACCGTCCACGGTCGTGAGGTTACAAGCGCGTTCGCGCCTACGAACGCACGGGCGTGACCCACGCCACGTGCGCGATCGGCACGATCGTCTCCCCCGCCGTGCTCGTCGCGATCGAGACGAAGTCGCGCCCGACGTGCAGTGTCCCGTCGATCCCGTCGGGCACCTGCACCGTCGCGACCCGAGTATCGGATCTTCCGTCCCGCGCGAGCAGCGCGTCGCGGAAGGTTCGGCCGCCCGACCCGCGCGTGCCGCCCTGGGTCGCGTGCTCGACGAGCTCGAACGAGATCGGGACGCCGTCGCCGCGGTGGATCTCCACGAGACCCGACCCGCACCGCATCGCGAGCATGTCGTCGCCGACCTCGACCACGAGCCCGACGAACCGGTAGGTCGTCACCGAGACGCCGACCCGGTCGCCCGCGTGCATCCGGTCGCGCAACCAGTCGGTCACGGTCCGGCCGTGACGGAGGTGCGCGACCGCGTCGGCCGTCGCCGCGTCCTGTTCCTCTCGCCACTCCGCGCGCATCTCGCCCGCCAGTCCGGACAGATCCGGATGATCGGCTTCCTCGCCGTGGTCGTTCCCGTCCGGGGGACGACGCATCAGCGCGCGGTCACCGGGCCGCGGCGGCCGACCGGTACTTCGACGTGGAGTGCTCGGGATCCTTGTCGAACCGCGGGATCACCTCGTCGCCGAAGAGGGCGACGGTGCGCTCCAGCAAGTCGTGCGGATAGGTGCTCCCCGACGGGCCCATGATCAGCTGGTCGACGCCGATGTCGGCCCATTTCTGAATGCCCTCGGCACAGTCGTCGGGATTGCCGACGATCGCGGCGCCGCTCTGGAAGCCCTTCTCGATCTGGTCGGGCGTGGGGTCGGGAATCTCCGTCGGCCACTCGGGCACGAACGGCGGCTTGGGGAACGTGTCGAGGTAGTGGAACACCAACGTCTGCTGGCGGCCGTTGCCCGAGTGCGCCATGTAGTTGCGGGCTTCGTCGCGGTCCTCGAGACACATGAAGCTCGTCGTGATCGCGATGTTGTCGTTCACGTACTCGCCGACCGGCTCCGCGTCCTTGACGAACTTCTTGTACGTCTCGACGAGCGGCGCCATCTTCTCGGGCGTCCCGCCGGTGAAGCAGATGACACCGAGACCCATCTTCGCGGCCTTCTCGAACGTCTCGGGGTTCCCGGCGGCAACCCACAGCGGCGGGTGCGGCTTCACGAACGGCTTGGGCAGCACGTGCCGCTCGGGCATCGAGAAGAACTTGCCGTCGTAGGAGTAGGGCTCGTCCCGCCACATGCGGACGATCTCGCGCAGGGCCTCGTCGTACATGTCACGCGTGATCTCGGGATCGGTGATGCCGAAGCCGCCCATCTCGGTGGTGGAGCTCCCGCGGCCGGTACCGAACTCGAAGCGACCGTTGGACACGAGGTCCATCATCGCGACGCGTTCGGCGACCCGCGCCGGGTGGTTCACCGGGGGCGTGATGTTGATGATCCCCGACGCGACATGGATGTTCTGCGTGCGCGCGAGCACCCAGGCCATCAGCGTCTCGCTCGCGGAGATGTGCGAGTACTCCTGCAGGAAGTGGTGCTCGGTGAACCACGCGTACTTCCAGTTGTGCTTGTCGCCCACCTCGCAGAGATCGACCTCGCTCATGAGCCGGTCGTGCTCGGCATTCGGGTTCTTCGCGGCGAGGTCCTTGTGTACGAAGCCGCCTTGGAACAGTCCGAATTCCATGTCGTGCAGATCCTCCGTCGTCACGGGCCGGCCCCGCGGACGGGTCGAGCTCCGGTCGTTTTTAGAACGTGTTCTAAATCGTAGAGGAAGCCCGTCGGGCTGTCCAACATGGCCGCCGTGCCGGGGCGGCGAGAATGACGGCGTGCGCCGAGTCGTGATCGTGGGTCCCGGCGGAGCCGGCAAGAGCACGCTCGCCGACGAGCTCGGCCGCCGAACGGGCCTCCCGGTCGTGCACCTCGACATGCACTTCTGGCACCCGGGCTGGGTCGAGACTGCCCCGGCCGAGTGGCGGGCCGTCCAACAAGAGCTGTTCTCCGGCGACGAGTGGATCGCGGACGGCAACTACAGCTCGACCCTCGACGAACGGCTCCCCCGGGCCGACACCGTCGTGTTCTGCGACTTCCGGGCCTGGCGGACGCTGCCGCGCGTCGTCCGGCGGGTCGGGTGCCACCACGGCGAAGACGTGCAGGCGGTCGGCTGCCCCGAGCGTTTCGACGCGAAGTTCCTCTGGTGGGTGCTGCGGTATCGCCGCCGGAGCCGGCCGCGGGTCGTGAGGGCGATCGCGGCGCTCGCGTCCGGGGCCGACGTCCACGTGTTGCACAGTCCCCACGCCGTCGGAACGTTCCTCGCCGGCGTGTCGGGAGGCTGACGAACCGCCGTCGGATACCGCGTTCCTGTCTCACCGCGGCGGTACCGTCGCATCATGCCTGAACCGCCGATCGGCGCCCCGGACCCGGTCGGTCGCGTCCTCGGCACCGAAGACGCGACACCGCTGTCGTTCTGGGTCGCGCTCGGCGCCCGAGCAGTACCTGCAGCTCGACGACGTCGTCGTGTGCGAACGAGTCGTCCCGGGCCGCGACGAGCCCGTGCAGCTCTCGGGCGTGGTCACCCAGGTGCGCGCCCGCCAGGAGGGCGCGCGCTTCGACTCCGACGTGTTCCTCATCTCCGACGGCGTGCTGCCCGGCGAGAACGTCGAAGCGGCGGAAGTGCTGACCACCCGCTTCGATCCCGAGGTGTTCGTGCCGCCGACCCCCGGGTCGGAGGTGCGGCGCGCGTCGGGGAGCGAACGCGACGTCGCGCTCTTCTTCGACCAGATGAAGTCGCGCCTGCCGATCGGCCTCGGCCGCGACGGCTTGCCGATGTACCTCAACCTCGACTTCCTCGACGGCACGCGTGGGGCCCACGTCAACATCTCCGGGATCTCGGGCGTCGCCACGAAGACCACCTACGCCACGTTCTTGCTCTACGGGCTGTTCCACTCGGGCGTGCTCGGCACCGACGAGACCAACTCGAAGGCGCTGATCTTCAACGTCAAGGGCGAAGATCTGCTCTTCCTCGACCACGAGAACGTGAAGCTCTCGCCCGACCAGTCGCAGAAGTACCGCGACCTCGGGATGATGCCCGGGGCCTTCGCCGACGTCGCCGTCTACGCGCCGCCCCGCCGCGACGACCCGAACGCCACCCCCGACGTCCAGAACCGCCAGCTCGGCGTCTCCCCGTTCTTCTGGACCATCGAGGAGTTCGCCACCGACGAACTGCTGCCGTTCGTGTTCGCCGACGCCGAGGACGAGCGCCAGCAGTACACGATGGTCGTGCACAACGTCGCCGCGCGGTTGAAGCGGGAAGGTCAGCCCGCGGGCGACGGCGGCTGGCGGATCGAAGGGCAGACGCTCCGCACCTACCGCGACCTCGTCGACTTCGTCGTCGGGCGCGTCACCGACGACGACCCGATGGTGCGTGGGCCGTGGGCGGGCCCGGTCACCGGGATGGGAACCATCAACGCGTTCGTTCGCAGACTGTTGTCCTCGCAGCGGTCACTGGCCCGGATCATCCGGGCCGACGTCGCCGCCGACGCGTTGTTGCGCCACCGGATCGAAACCGCCGCGCAGATCACGGTCGTCGACCTCCACAACCTCGACGACCGTTCGAAGCGCTTCGTCGTCGGGGTCACCCTGCGGCGGGCGTTCGACGACAAGGAGCGCTCCGGCCGGCACAAGCCGTTGCTGTTCGTCGTGCTCGACGAGCTCAACAAGTACGCACCCCGCGACGGCGAATCGCCCATCAAGGAGATCCTGCTCGACGTGGCCGAGCGCGGCCGCTCCCTCGGCATCATCCTGATCGGCGCGCAACAGACCGCGAGCGAGGTCGAGCGCCGCATCATCTCCAACTCGTCGATTCGCGTCGCCGGTCGCCTCGACGCGGCCGAGGCCGCGCGTCCCGAGTACGGGTTCCTGCCCAAGGTGCACCAACAGCGCGCGGTGATCGCGAAGCCGGGCACGATGTTCGTGCACCAGCCCCAGATCCCGGTCCCGCTCGTCGTCGAATTCCCGTTCCCGGCCTGGGCGACCCGGCCCGACGAGCGGGGCGACAACCCGGCCGAGGCCGGCGAGTTGCGTATCCCCGACGACCTCCTCGAAGGCGTGCCGCCCGGGCCCCGGGCCTGAGCCGTGCGAGTCCTCCACACCTCCGACTGGCACGTCGGCAAGTTGCTGCGCGGTGAATCGCGCATCGAGGAGCACCGGGCCGTGCTCGGCGAGATCGCGGAGATCGCAGACCGCGACCGGGCCGACCTCGTGCTCGTCGTCGGCGACCTCTACGAGACGGCGGCGCCACCGCCCGAGGCGACCGCGGTGGTCTACGACGCGCTGCTCGCGTTGCGCGAGACCGGCGCGCACGTCGTCGTCGTCGGCGGCAACCACGACCAGCAGCTCCAGCTCGACTCGGTGGCGCCGGTGTTCGCCCGCCTCGGGATCACGGTGCTCGGCCTACCCGCGGGGCCCGAGCGCGCGGTCGTCGACGTCGCGGGCGCGCGGGTCGCGATGATGCCGTGGATGTCGCAACGCTGGGCGATCAAGACCGCGCAACTGATGACCGCGACCGCGGCCGCGACCGCCCAGTACTACACGGCCCGCGTGGCACGGCTGCTCGCGTGGCTCAGCGAGGGCTTCTCCGCCGACACGATCAACATCGTCGCCGCACACTGCATGGTGCAGGGCGGCACGCTCGGCGGCGGCGAACGCGACGCCCAGCTCATCGACGAGTACTCGGTGCCGACCGCGGCCTTCCCCGCGTCGGCGAACTACGTCGCGCTCGGGCACCTGCACCGGGCCCAGCAGATGCCCGGCGCCGCGCCGATCTGGTATTCGGGTTCACCGATCCAGGTCGACTTCGGCGAGGAGCGCGACACCAAGCAGGTTCTCGTCGTCGACATCCCCGATCGCGGCGCGGCCAAGGTCACGCCGGTCGCACTGACGCGGGGCGCTGTGCTGCGCACGTTGCGCGGCACGTTGTCCGAGCTGGAGGCGGCCGCCCCGGGCGTCGGCGACGCGTTCCTCCGCGTGTTCGTGCGGGAGCAGCCCCGTGCCGGGCTGGCCGACGACGTCCGCGCACTCCTCCCCACCGCGGTCGACGTACGCGTCGCGCCCGACGTCGCCCCCGAGACGCCGGGCGGGGCGAAGAAGGTCACCCGGGCGACCTCGCCGCGCGATCTGTTCGGGCAGTATCTGGCCGAGACCGGCCATGCCGCCGACGATCGGCTCGTCGCGCTGTTCGACGAGCTCCTCGACGCCGAGGCCGTCTGATGCGACCGCTCGGCCTCGAGGTCGAGGGCTTCGCCGCGTTCCGCGAGCGCACGACCGTCGACTTCCGCGACGCCGACCTCTTCGCGATCGTCGGCGCGACCGGTCACGGCAAGTCGTCGCTCATCGACGCGATCTCCTTCGCGCTCTACGGCAAGGTGCCGCGTCACGGCGAGCGCGACATCGCACCCGTGATGACGCTCGGTTGCAACGAGACGCGGGTCGCGTTCAGGTTCGAGCTCGCCGGCACGTCCTACGTCGCGACCCGCGTCCTACGGCGCAAGCCGGCCGGCGACGGCGCGACCACGCGCGCGCTGCGCCTCGAGCTCGTGCACGACGACGGCTCCACCGACGTGCTCGCGGGCTCGGCACGCGAGTTCCAACCCGCGATCGAACGGCTCGTCGGGCTCGACTTCGAGCAGTTCACCAAGTGCGTCGTGCTCCCCCAGGGCCAGTTCGCGTCGTTCCTGCATGCACGCGCCGGCGACCGCGTCGCGATCCTCGAGCGCGCTGCTCGACCTCGGCCGCTACGACCGCATGGCGACCGCGGCGCGACGAACGCGCGAAACAGGCGGCCGGCGCGCGCGAGGTGCTCGTCCGGGAGCGGGCACAGCTCGACCACGCGACCGCCGAGACGCGCGCCGCGGCCCAGGCTCGGCGCGACGAGCTCGAGCTTCTCCGCACCGACCTCGACGCCGCGTCGCCTCGCGCGGCCGAGCTCGCGACCGAGATCGCGGTCGCGAGCACCGACGCCGAGTCGGCGCGGCGCGCGGTGTGTGCGCTCGCGGCGGTGCGCGTCCCCGAAGACCTGCGCGAGGTCGTGCAGCAGATCGACGACGCACGATCGAAGACCGACGACACCGCGGCCACGACCGAGGTCGCCGAGGCCCGCGCGATGGAGGCCGAAGCCGCGCTCGAGCAACAGCCTGCCCTCGACGCCCTCCGCGCCGCGGCCGAGGCCCACATTTCACGCGCCGCACTCTCGGCGCGCATCGAGAAGGGGCGTGCGGTGCGCGCCGAGCAGGCCGTGGTCGCGGAGGCGGCGAAAGACGCGTTGATCGCGGCGACCGAGCGGTTCGAGCAGACCCACGCGACACTCGAGGACGCGCAGCATCGTCACGCGCACGCGGCGTTGCGGGCGTCACTGCAGGTCGGCGAGCCGTGTCCCGTGTGCGACCAGGACGTCGCGAGGTTGCCGCCGAAACTCCGCGCCACCGAGCTCGAGCAGGCACGCAAGGTCGCCGCGGCCGCGACCGGCGACCGGGAAGCGACCGAACGCGCCGCGCAGGCCGCACTGAACGCGCTGTCGGAGACCGGTGTGCGGCTCGACGGGCTCGAGGAGCAGCTGTCGGCCTTCGACGCCCGTGTCACCACCTACCCCGACGCGGTCGCGCTCGCCGCCTTGGTCGAAGCCACCGAGGCCGTTCACGAGCGGGCCGTGGCGGCTCGGAACGACGCGACGACCGCGCGCCGTGTCGCACGCGATGCCGCGAAGGTGCTCGCCACCTTCGACACCGCGCTCGCCCGCGCCGAAGCGGCGCTCCAGGAACAGCGCGACGGCCTGGTCGCGGCCGGCCTCGAACCGCCCCGCCCGACCCGAGGCGGACTCGCGGCGAGATGGGACTCGCTCGTCGCGTGGACCACCGACACCCGACCCGAGCACGAGAAGCGAGCCGCGGAGCTCGACGACATCGCCCGGGCCAAGAGCGCAGAGCGCGACGCGATGCTGGGCGACCTGCTGCAGCGCGCGATTGCCGTCGGAGTCGACGCGGCCGGGGATCACTCGGTCGGCGGGCTCACGCTCGCCGTCGCCGGAGCGCAGCACGATGCCGACGAAGCCCTCCGCACCGTCGAACGCCGGCTCGCGCGGGCGGGAGAGCTCGATGCCGCGATCGCAGCCGAGCGCGAACAAGAGCTCCTCGCGGCGGAGCTCGGACGCCTGCTCGACAAACGACACTTCGGCCAGTGGCTCGTCGACGAAGCACTCGGGGGTCTGGTCGCCGGCGCATCCGAGCTGCTCGACCGGCTCTCCGGCGGCCAGTACGCGCTGACGACGAGTCCCGACGGCGACCTCCTCGTCGTCGATCGCGTGAACGCCGACGAGACCCGCTCGGTCCGCAGCCTGTCGGGCGGCGAGACGTTCCAGGCGTCGCTCGCCCTCGCGCTGGCGCTCGCCGACCGCATCGCCGACCTCGCCGCCGACGGCGCGGCGACCTTGGAGTCGATCTTCCTCGACGAGGGCTTCGGCACCCTCGACCCCGAGACCCTCGACGTCGTCGCCGGCACCATCGAGTCGCTCGGCGGTGGCGAGCGTGTGGTGGGGATCGTCACCCACGTCCCGGCCCTCGCCGACCGCATGCCCGTGCGATTCCGGGTCCGCAAGGTCGGGCGCACATCCACCGTGACGCGCGAGGAGACCTGACGTGCGGTTCACCGTCGACCCCTGGGATCCCGGATACGGCGCGTCCGTGCAGAGCGAACTGGCCGAGAGCACGTCCGTCCCGACCACCGACGTCGAGTGCGCCGACGACGAGTGGCGACCCCTGTCACCCGCGGGCCGGGCGCTCCCGGTCGGCACGACACTGTTCGTCGACGGCGTCCGGCGCGTCGAGGCGCGCGGCATGGATCGAAGGCGGCATCGAGCCGGTGCCGGGACTGTTCGCGTCGTGGGCCGCAGGCGTCGTCCGCTGCGACGACGCGGCCCGGGTCGACGCGGTCGAGGTGGCCCGCGGCGTGTTCGCCCCGTCCGCCGACCTCGACGACATCGCCACCTCGTGCGGCCGCTTCGTCGCGAGCCCCACCACCAACGCCCGCCCCGAGACGCTCAACACCGCGATCAACACCCGCATGACCGAGGTGGAGGCGCGCGTCGCGGAGCGCACCCGCCGGTCCGGTTCGGAGCTCATCGTCCTCGACGGGCCACTGCGCGAATCGACCAAGGAACTCCGCGACGCCGTGGGCGTCGTGAAGTCGCACGACGTCAAGTATCTGCCCACCGCGCTCGACCGAGTCGTCGGCGAGCTGGGCGCGGGCGAGCGCACGCCCGTGTTCGCCCTCGACGCCCGCTTCCGCAAGTTCTCGTGGTACCTGCGGTTGCCGGGTCCGGACGGCGGCCCGTGGGCGGGCATCGTCCGCTGCGAAGCGAGCGCGGCCCTGCGCGGCGACGACGTGATCGCGCTGGCCGACCGGGTTGCGGCGACGCTTCCCCGGTTCGCGTCCGCACCGCACAAGGACCCACGCGCGCCGCAGAACCTGTATCCGATCGGCGGACTCGAACGTCACCTCCGCCACCGGCTCGGCGACGCCGCCGTCGTCTACCGCGCGCTCCGCCGGGCGAGCGCAGTCACGGTGTCGGTCTCGTCGGCGCCCGGCGGCGCTTCCCGAGTGGTGACTGCCGACGAGCCCCGTATCTGACGACTACCCCCTCGGGACGGCCCCGAAGGTCCGGACCGAGAGGCACATGCAGCCGAAGCGCGCGGCGGCGGGAAACTCCGTGGAGAAGATGGAGGCGGCGGCGGGAATCGAACCCGCGTACTCGGTTTTGCAGACCGATGCCTGAAGCCACTCGGCTACGCCGCCGTGCGCACTCGCAGTTCGCCGGACGCGCACCGGTCAGCGTAGTCGCCTGCCAACCGTCGGCCCCGTGACCGCGCCGCCGAATCCGCGTCAGGACCAGTGACCGAGCGCTCCGCCGATCAGCGCACCGAGCGTCCACCACAGCGCGGTCGGGACCCGACGGGCCGCGGCGACGAGTCCGGCCAGCGTCATCACGCCGACGAGCACGAGCGCGATCGTCGCGGTGAGGCGCTCGAACGCGACCACCGCGATCGTCGACGCGAGCGCGGCCAGGAACAGACCGAAGAGCGTCACGAGCACGGCACTCTGGCTCACGCTCCATCCGGGTGCGGCCGATTGCGCGCCCGCCGGGAGGAACTCGGTCGGCCTCGGCCGGGCGGCCTCCCAGGCTCCGGCCGTCGGAGCCACGGCCGTCGGGGGCGCCACGGCCGTCGGGGGCGCCACGGCCGTCGGAGCCTCCACGACCGGCGGCACCGCGACCGGGGCAGGACCGGTCAGCGGCGCACGCGCCGCCGGAGTGGGGCGCGGCGCCGGAGTGGGCCGCGGCGCCGGCGGGGCGTGCGGCGAGAAGAGCGGCGCCGGAGGTGCGGGTGTGCCCGGAGTGCGGGCCGGCGGCCGCGGCGGCACGAACACGCGCCGGGGCTGGGCCAGGAGTCCTCGTGCCCGGAACACCGAGTCGCGGTGCCGCGCGAGCCGCGCCAACACCTGTTCGGGCGACTCCTCCACCCTTCCCCTATCGTCCGAAGATCCTCCCGCGCCACCCTGAACGTTAGTCGTGCACTGCCCCGCGGCCCGTGACGCGAGGGCGGTTCCGGGGCCGCACCCGGGCTCCGATCGGGCATCGATCGGAGCCGGCGCGAACGCCCGAGCAGGACGGAGGAGCGCGTCCCTCGTGATGGCGATCGACACAAGTCGGCGAAGAACCGGACCTTGGGGTCGAGTGCCGGTATTCTCCCGTCAGATATCACGTTGCGTGGTCACGACAGGGAGCCGTAATCCCGGGTCTCGGAACGCTTGCGGTGAACCCGTATCGCGCGGCGAAGTGACGCAGGGGACACACCCGCGTCGGATACGGGTCGGGGATGCGCGACAATGGGAGAACCCGCCAGGGAGGCCGGGGAGAAGGATGCAAACGGCGTGAAAACTCCGTGTTACATCCGCCACTTTGCCTTGCTGACGCGTGGTTGTCGGACTACGTTGGGTGTAGTACTTCTCAGGTTGGGTGGAGCCGACGATCTGGGCCGGAGACGATAGGAATTCTTCCTGTCGGTGGTCGTCGAAAGGGGACGTGCGCGCATGGATGCTGCTGGTTCGGCGTGGATGACGCCTGACCCGAATGCGGTGGCGCGAGAGGAGGCGGCGCGACCCGGTGAGGTCCCCGCACGCGTCGCGCACACCGCGCGCCAGCAACGCGCCGCGGGCGCGTGGTTCGCGTGGTGCGAAGATCGCCGTGATCAGCACCGACGCCGCCGCGATCGTCGCGTCGATGAGTGTGGCCGCGTGGCTGCGCCAAGCAACGGTGGGCGGCCCGCCCGAGGCACTGGGTCCGATCGTCCTCACGGGCGCTCTCGCGGTCCCGATCTGGCTCTGCGTGTTCGCGCGCTACAAGCTCTACACGGCCGCCGCGGTCACGAGCGTCACCGCCGAGATCCGTCGTCTCCTGCATGCCGTCGCGGCCGCGGTCGCCTGCACCGCGATCCTGAGCCTGTTCCTCGGCACCGAAACGTCGAGGGTCTGGTTGTTGCTGAGCTTCGGGACCGCACTCCCAACGCTCATCGTCGAGCGCGCCGTCGTGCGCCGCGCGTTCCGCCGCGCTCGTACCCGCGGTCAGCTGCAGCGCCGGGTCGTGATCATCGGCACGAACGCCGAGGCGCTCGGCATCGTGCAGATGCTGAGCTCCAACACCGGCCTCGGCTACCAGGTGCTCGGGCTCCTCGAGTGCGGCGATCCAACCCCCGGCATCTCACCGGTACGTGTGCTCGGCTCGTGGAGCGACGCGCCCGCGATCGTGCAGTCGCTCGGTGCCACGGGCGTGATCATCGCCACCAGCGCGATCGACACGCCGGTCGCGAACCGGCTCGCGCGTGAGCTGATCGAGATCGGCTGCCACGTCGAGCTCACGTCCGGTCTCGTCGACATCTCGGCCGACCGCCTGCTGGCGCGGCCGCTCGGCCGCCGGGCCGTCATGTACATCGAACCGGTTCGTCGCCTCGGCTGGCGTGCCGTCGCGAAGCGGACGTTCGACATCATCATCGCCACGGGCCTGCTCGTGGTCGCGTCGCCGATCCTCGCGGTCGCCGCGCTTCTCATCAAGCTCGACTCCAACGGGCCCGTGTTCTTCTCGCAGGTCCGCGTGGGCAAGGACGGCAAGCTCTTCCGGGTCCGCAAGCTCCGCACCATGGTCGACGACGCCGAGCAGCAGCTCGAGCTCCTGCGCGACCGCAGCGACATCGACGGGCCCCTGTTCAAGATGCGAGACGACCCCCGCGTCACCCGGGTGGGCGGCGTGTTGCGCAAGGCGTCGATCGACGAGCTGCCGCAGTTGCTGAACGTCCTCGTGGGCGAGATGAGCATCGTCGGGCCCCGGCCCGCGCTGCCGAGCGAGGCCCTCGAGTGGACCGACGACCTCCGCAGCCGGCTTCGGGTCAAGCCCGGGATCACCGGGATGTGGCAGGTCAACGGACGCAGCACGGCCTCCTTCGACGACTACGTGCGCCACGATCTGTACTACGTCGACAACTGGTCGCTGCTCACCGACCTCGCGATCCTCGCCAAGACGGTCCCGGTCGTGCTGTTCCGCAAGGGCGCGTACTGAGCCACTGACGCCCGCCCGCCGCCGGGTCGGCGGGCGCAACGGCACTCAGGGCTTGCGAGACCGGGCCACGGCAATGGCCTCGCGAAGCGAAGCGCCACGCGTCGCCCAGTCGAACTCGTGCTCGCAGCGCGCGTAGGCGTCGTTCTGCAGCGTGTTCAACATCTCGACGTCGTCGAGCACCTCGAGCGCACCGTCGACGAGCGCGTCGATGCCGGCGTACTCGAGCAGCCCGACGCCGTGCGCGAGCGGCAGCCCCGTGACCGAGCCCGCCTGTACGAGCATGGGCACCCGATGGAACACGTAGTCGAGCGTCTTCAGCTTGAAACCGCCGCCGTGGGGCTCCGACACCGAGCGCGCAGCGGGCGTCCGCGAACGTGGCGGCGAAGGAGTCGACCCGTCCGAGCATCCGCGTCGCAACCGTGCCCCGCAGCACCTCGGCCTCGAACTCGGGCGGAGCCGCGCCGATGACGACGAGCTCCGCGCCCGCGGCCGCGAACCGTGCGTCGGCGGCGCGGACGAGCGCCAAGAGATCGAACTGCTTCACGCGCCACATCAGACTGCCCGCGACGACGACGCGCCGCGGGACGGCCGTGGTGATCTCGCGGTGCGAGAGGCGCGTGCCGTCGTAGCCCGGCGGTAGCACGACGGTGTCGAGCCCGGGCCGACGCACCCGGAACGCGGCCGCGTCGTCTTCGGTGATCGCGCTGACGAGATCGGCGCGTTGCAGGATGCGATCCTCGAGCGCCGCGACCTTGCGGGCGTCGAGCTCGAGCACGAGTCGTGCGGCCGGGTTCTTCGACGTGCCGAGCGCGATCCGGCTGCGAACACTGCGCTCGTCGTTCTGACTCGAGTGCACGAGCACCCGCGACGGATCGCGCTGCTCGGCCAGGATGCCCATCGCCCAGCCCGACTGCACGTGGTCGACCACGACCGCGTCCCAGCGGTGCGAGAGCTCGTCGGTCACGACGCGGCGGAACTCGGGCGAACCCGCGGTGTACGACATCGCGGGAAGGCGCGATACCAGGCTCCCGAGCCGGTTTCGGTTGGCGGTCCCGGCCGGGCGCCAGATCACCGGATGCTCGGCCACCGACGCGCGCTCCGGCGCCTTCGTCCCGAGGTGCGCGACGGTGACGTCGACGCCGGCTGCGGCGAGCGCCTCGATCGACGACAAGCTGTACGTGAGCTGGCCGTCGGCGGGACGGCTCGGATCGGCGCTCAGGATCCACAGGACGCGCATCGACCACTCTCCATCGGCGCCGCGCGGCGGCGCCGTTCCGCCTCGGCGAACTAGCTGCTTTCGGGGGCGAACAGGAGCACGCCCTCGCTGAGCTTCGTCGCGCCCTCGTAGGGAGCGACCTCGTCGTCGGCGAACCGCTCCCCCGTCGCGAGACTCGAGAAGTCGCGCAGCGAAGTGCCGGTCGACGACGAGTCGACGTTGCGTGCGCCGCGGCCGGCAAGCACATCGGCTCGGCCGACCGTGCGGAAGTCGATACTGAAGCGGGCGAGCCCCGACGTGTTCGGCACCGTCGCGTGCAGCTGTGCGCCCGAGAACGCGAGCATGCCGGCCCGCTCCGGGATGTAGCGCTCCTCGTCGTCGAGGTCGAGCGGCTCTTCCGGCTTGGGCTGGCGGCGCGTGTCAGACGAGACGTGCTTCGCCGCGTCCTTGCGCCCGACCGCGTTCCACTCGTAGTAGTCGAACTCGGCCGAGCCGTTACGGACCGGTCGGTCGAAGTACCGGTGGAAGAACGACATGCTCGCTTCGCTGACGAGATCGTGCAGCGGGAGCCACCAGTTGATCTGCGAGTGCGGCGCCGAGTACCAGGTGTCGCGGTGCGGGTGATGCGCGTACCCGACGCCGGACGTGAGGTAGCCGTCGCTCGTCACGCCGCGCAGGCGCGGTACGTCGAGGTAGGTGTTGTCGGGATCGCAGCCGAGCTCGGCGCAGACGCCCTCCATGATCCCGCGGGTGCGAGCGTGGTGGATGAACAGCGGCTTCACCGGCGCGAAGCGCGCAACCCACTCCTCCACCGGCATGTGGAACTGGGCCTCACGCGGCGCGTACGGCGCGAAGGCGTCCGTGATCAACTCCATCGCGAAGTCGACGAGCGCGTTGCTCGACGGTGTCGCGCGGTACATGAAGATGTCGCCGCCGTACAGGCGATCGAGCCGGTCCTGGTCGGGCAACCTGGCTTCGAAATAGACCGCTGTCACTTCGCCACCTCTTCGAATCGGTATGTCTTCTTCGTCACACGACCACGACCTCGGCATCGACGCCGTCGGCGCTCAACATTCCGGCGATCTCGTCGCGGTACATCGGGTTCAGGACGAACACGATCTCCGGCGCCCACGACCCGAGCGACGACGGAGCCTCGATCTCGACCCCCGAGCCGGGCACGAACGAGCCGAGCTTGCGAGGATTGATGTCGACGACCGCATCGATACGACGGTCGAGCAGCGCCATGAAGGTCACGGCCTTGGCGCCCGCACCCCACAGGGCGGTCCGCCGGTCCCGAGACCCGGCCGCGTCGATACGGGCGCGCGCCGCGTCGAGCGTGCGGTCGAGCGTCGCCGCCGCACGTCGCGCCTCGTCGACGAACGCGGCGATCTCGCCGGCAGCGACCGGGGCGCCGGCAGCGGCGGCCGCGCGCGCCTCGACCGAGAGGTACTGACCACCGAAACGGTGATCGACCCGGTCGACGGCGTATCCGGCCCGACCGAGCAGCCCGACGAGTGCCGGCGCGGAGAAATACGACACGTGCGGGTAGATGAGGTCGAAGCTGGCGTCGCCGCCGAACACGGCTTCTCCGGCGGGCACCTCGAGGTACAGCGTCGCATCGTGGTCCGCGACCGCGGGGCGCAGGTGGCGAAGGAAGGTGAGCGGCTCGGGAATGTGCTCGAGTACGTGACGAGCGCAGTACAGGTCGCCGCGAACGGTCGCCGTCGTCGGGTCGAACAGTTCCGTGACGATCTCCACCGTCGCGGGCAGATCGAGGTCGCCCCGGAAGCTCGGGTCGAAGCCGTAGCCGCGGTTCTCCCCGCCCGCGCAGAGCGCCGCGAGAAAGCTGCCCTGCCCGCAGCCCACCTCGACGATGGTGCGGCCGTGGAGATCGTGGCGCTCGGTGAGGTCGTCGGCAAGCGCGCCGAGGTACTCGCGAAAGCTCGGAGAGAAGTCGAGCGCGTTCTCGTACGCGGCGTCGTAGGTGAGGATCGACGCGTCGAACGCCTGGTTGCACACGTCGCCGCACGTCGGGCACAGCACGAGCCGAAACGGTCCGGTCGCGGCGGCAACGGCCTCGGCCGCCGTGTGGTGCAGCTCGGAGCAGTTGACCGGCACGGCCGCGAACTCGAGCAGGATCTCGCCCGCGTCCGAGCCGCAGACACGGCACGGGGCGATCGACGGCTCGGACCCGACCGGTCCGGGACGGGTCGACGACACCGGGCTCAACGCGGTCTCCGGCTCATACTCCGACGAGATTCGCCTCGACGCCGATGCGGTCGAGCTCGGCCTGGATCTCGGCGAGGTAGATGGGATTCATCGCGACCACGAGATCGGGGTCGTACTCGGCCAAGAAGTCCGGGCCGACCACTTCCTGCCCGGTGCCGGCCATGAACATCCCCTGCTTGTAGGGATTGATGTCGACCGCGTAGCCGATCTCGTCCTGGAGGCCGAGCGTCGTGAGATACGACACGCCCTTCGAACCCGCGCCCCAGATCACCGCGCGCTTGCCGTCGGCCGCGGACGCGCGCAGGTCGCCCCGCAACTTCTCCACCACGATCGGGTACTGCTTCTCGAAATGGTCGACCGCGGCCTCGAGCCGGGCGATGTCGTCCTCGCCGGGCCGCGTCGGGTTGGTGCCCGTTCCGGGGACGGAGTCGAGCAGCAGGTACTGGTCGTCGAACTCGGTCGCGAGCGCGGTGATGTCGAAACCGTTACGCCGGAAGAGGCGCGCCATGGAGCCGAGACTGAAGTAGCTGCAGTGCTCGTAGTAGATGTCCCAGAACGCCACCTCCTCGAGGACGCGCGGCGACATCCGGGAGCTCGAACAGCACGACGGTGTCGGGGTTCCGGATCGTCCGTTTGATCATGCCGACGAACTCGTCGACGGGCGAGATGTGCTCGAGCGTGTGCCGGCAGACGATCGCGTCCGCGTGGAGGTCGGCGTACTTCTCGCCGTAGAAGTCGGCGATCCAGTTGATGCGGTCGCCCCGCGGGTCGTCCATGCGGTCAGCCCGGAAGCTGGGGTCGATGCCGATGCCGGAACCGGCGCCCGCCTTCAGCATCTCGAGGAGGAACTCGCCCTTGCCGCACCCGATCTCCAGCACCGACTTGCCCTGCAGGTGGTGCTGCGTGACCCACTGGGTGGCAAGCTCCTGCGCGAAGTCGCGGAACCTTGGCGAGAAGCCCTGCGTCTCCTCATAGCGCGCCGAGTACTCCGACTGCCCGATGTCGAACGCCGTGTTGAACACGAACCCGCACGACCGGCAGAACGCGAGCACGAGGTCGCCGCGCGGGAAGGCCCGGGCGTCGTCGGCATCGTCCAGCAACAGGCAGCTGTTGACCGGGATGCTCAGCTTTTCGTGGAAGATCCGCAGATCCGCGCTCGTGCAGGCCGGACACTGCTGCAAATGCGTCGAGCTGGTTGTCGGCGTCATCGATTCGGTCCTGTCACGATCATGGGCTCCGGTACCGGCACGATGAACTGGCCGCCGAGCGCGGTGTACTTCTGCTGCTGGGCCATGATCTCGTCCTTGAAGTTCCACGCGAGCAGCAGCACGTAGTCGGGCCGTCGGTCGACCAGCGCGGACGGGTCGAGGATCGGCTGGTGCGTGCCCGGCATCAGCAGGCCCTGCTTGTGCACGTTGCGGTCGACGACGAAGTCGACGAGGTCGGTGCCGAGGCCGACGGTGTTGACGAGCGTCGAGCCCTTGGCCGCGGCGCCGTAGGCAGCGATCGTCTTGCCGTCGCGCTTGAGCCCTTCCAGCAGCGCGTGCAACGACGTGCGCACGTGCTCGACCCGCTTGGCGAAGCCCTCGTAGTACGCGAGCGACGTGAGCCCCGACGCTTCCTCGGACTCGAGGAAGGCGGTCGCGGCCGCACTGCGCTGCGTGCCCCGGCTCAAGTGCCAGCGCAACGTCCCGCCGTGCAGTCGCGGAAAGTTCTCCACGTGGTTCAGCGTGAGGCCGTGGCGCGCCGCGAGGCGGTCGATCGCCGTGCACGAGTGGTAACAGAGGTGCTCGTGGTAGATCGTGTCGAACTCGACGTGGTCGATGAGATCGCGCACGTAGGGGTTCTCGATGACGACCACACCGTCGTCGGCCAGGAGGGTCGCGACGCCGGCCAGCACGTCGTTGAGTCCGGGCACGTGCGCCATGACGTTGTTGGCGACGATCACGTCGGCGCGCTTGCCCTCGGCGACCAGCTCGGCCGCGAGCTCGGAACCGAAGAACCGGGCGAGCGTGGGCACACCGGCCGCGTTGGCGGCTGCGGCCTGGTCGGGTGCGGGGTCGACGCCGAGCACCGGCACGCCGAACTCGGCGAAGTTCTTCAGGAGGTAGCCGTCGTTGCTCGCGATCTCGACGACGAGGCTCGACGGGCCGAGCTGGCGCTCGGCGATGAGCCGCAGCACGTTCTCCCGGCTGTGGCGCAGCAACTCGTCGGAGAACGACGAGAAGTAGAGGTAGTTGTCGACGAACATCTTGTCGGCCGGGACCTCTTCGAGCAGCTGCACGAGCGAGCACTCGGCACAGAACGCGACGTCGAGCGGAAACCGCTCCTCGAGCTTGAAATCGAAGCCGGGCTTCACCAGCGCGTCGGCCAGCGGCGTCTTGCCGAGCGACAGGAACGGGTGCAGGTCACCCGAACCGCACGACCGGCATTGGGCGACGTCGCTCATTTCGCGGTCCTTCCACCGGTACCGGCGCCGGTCTCGACGAAACGGAGGTCGGAGCCGATCCGCCCGGAGCCGAGCAGTTCGCGCACGTGCGCGATCCGCATGATCGACGCACTGGTGAGTGTCTTCTCGTCGAGACCGATGCGGATGTACTCGTCGTACAGCTGCTGCACACCGAGCGGTACGGTCCATTGCGGCTTGAACTCAGGGAACGATTCCGCGAGCAACTCGCAGTTCACGCGGTAGTTGCGGGCGTCGGGGCCGGCGTCGGCCGCGAACGTCACCTCGCAGTCGGGGACGATCGAGCCGACGATCTCGGCCACCTCCCGGACCCGGTAGTTCTCCGACGTCGACCCCACGTTGAACGCCTTGCCGTGCACGCGCTCGATGTCGGCGCCCAACATCACGACGAAGGCCTGCGCGATGTCGTCGATGTGCACGAGCGGACGCCACGGCATGCCGTCGCTCTTCATGCGCACTTCACCGATCGCGACCGCGAACGCGGTCAGGTTGTTGACCACGAGGTCGCCGCGCAGGCGAACCGAGTAGCCGTACGCGGTGGCGTTGCGCAGGAACGTGGGACTGAAGCCGTCGCTCGCGAGCGCCGAGATGTCGCGCTCGGCGAGCACTTTCGCGCTGCCGTACGGCGTGACGGGAAGGAACTCCGCGGTCTCGTCGATGAAGTCGTCACCGTGCGCGCCGTAGAGACTGCACGTGGACGACTGCACGAAGCGCTTCACGCCGGCTTCCTTGGCCGCCGCCGCGGCCCGGACCGCGCCGAGGTGGTTGATGTCGAAGGTGGTGTTGGCGTCGAGGTCGCCGAGCGGATCGTTCGACAACGCCGCGAGGTGCAGGACCGCCTCGAAGCCGTCGAAGTCGGCCGCGGTGACGTCGCGCACGTCCTTGCGGATCCAGGGCACGTCGACGAGCGTCCCGCCGAAGTCGCAGCCCTCGAACAGGCCGCTGTCGAGGCCGGTGACCTCGTGGCCGGCGTCGAGCAGCATCGGGACGAGGGTCGCCCCGATGTAGCCGCGGTGACCGGTGACAAGTACGCGCATCGTCAGCTCCACACCTTCCAGGGCGCCTGGCCCGAATCCCACAGCGCCTGCAGGTGCTGCTTGTCGCGCAGGGTGTCCATGCACTGCCAGAACGACTCGTGCCGGTACGCCATCAGCTGCCCGTCCTTGGCGAGGCGCTCGAGCGGCTCGCGCTCCCACGGGGTCGCGTCGCCGTCGATGTAGTCGAAGATCGCCTGCTCGCACACGAAGAATGCGCCGTTGATCCAGCCCTCGCCCGTCTGCGGCTTCTCCGAGAATTCCACGATCGCGTCGCCGTCCATCTCCATGTGCCCGAACCGGGCCGGCGGCCGGACTGCCGTCATCGTGCAGAGCTTGCCGTGGTTGCGGTGGAACTCGATCAGCTTGTTGATGTCGATGTCGGAGACACCGTCGCCCCACGTCAGCATGAAGGTGCCGTCGCCGGAGTACGGCTGCAGGCGCTTGATGCGCCCACCGGTCTGGGTGTCGGCGCCGGTCTCGATGAGCTCGACGTTCCAGTCGGGGCGCCGGCCGCCCCGGGCGGTGACGTTGCCGGCGCCGAGGTCGATCTCGAGGTTACCGATCAACGAGCAGCGGTCGGCGAAGTAGCGCTTGACCTCTTCGCCCTTGTACCCGAGCGCCACGACGAATTCGTCGTGGCCGAACGACGCGTAGTGGCTCATGATGTGCCACAGGATCGGGAGTCCGCCGATCTCGACCATCGGCTTCGGCCGGATGACCGTCTCTTCGGCCAGGCGCGAACCGACGCCGCCCGCGAGGATCATGACCTTCATCTCGTCTCCCTCCCGGCGCGCCGCGAGGGCGCCGCGCCGTCGACCCCCCGCGTCAGTACACGAGCATACTCGTCACTATCCGTGGTTGTCGAGCTGACCATTTGTGACAGATACCCGACTTGATCAGGAGAATTCACCGATTTGTAAAGCATTCGACGACGGTACGTGACCACTTTCCGCTGCCTTCCGGAACCACGACGAGTCGTACGAGAGATCATCGGACGAAACGGCTCGTTCTCGACCACTCGGGCGCGAAATGCACGTCCCAGCATCGCGGACGTTCTGATCGGCCACCGGACGCCCGCGTGTCGAGCTCGCCGCCCGGACGGGTACCAAATGACCGACTGGGGCATCACCTACGGTGGGTCCTGCACGGATTGCTTCGGGGCCACCGGTGGAGGGCGCTTCTTGAGGAAGGTCAACTCGTCGGCGTGGCGCCGCGCGGGTGTGGCGCTGATCGCCGGAGCGGCAGTTTGCGCGCTCACGTTCGGGATCGAACGGTCCGGCAACGACGCGGGCGCCTCGTCCCCGGCCACCGACCGTCTCGGCTTCTATCCCGGCTACGCGGGGCTGGCGAGCCTCAAAGGCCTCGAGGGCTGGCTCGGCCACCCCGCGCGCTACGTCGTCCAGTTCGGTGACATTCGCCAAGCGGCGTTCACGTCGAGCGTCTGGGGCGAGGTCACCAAGACCGGCACGCTGCAGACGATCTCCGGGCGCGTCTCGCTGGCCGAGTCGATCCCCCTCGCGTTCGGCGAGACCATCGACGCGAACACGGCGGGCGGCCGCGCGACCGCGCGGGCGAACCTGCAGGCGACGGCCAGCGGCGCGCACGACGCCGACTATCGCGTCGCCGCGTCGTACCTCCGCAACGGTGGCTACCCCGACGCGATCATCCGTCTCGGTTGGGAGTTCGACGGCGAGTGGTACCCGTGGGCAGCCCGCGGCAACGAGGCGCTGTGGGTCACGGCCTACCGGCACGTCGCCGACATCTTCCGGTCGGTGTCGCCCGGATTCCGGTTCGACTGGAACGGCACGGCGGGGTTCCTCCAGAACGCAACGGCCGCGTACCCCGGCGACTCGTACGTCGACATCGTCGGCCTCGACGTCTACGACAAGGGATTGGGCACGGCCTGGAACGCGACGACGAAAACGTGGGCCGACCCGGCCGCGGCGTTCGCGCACATCCAGGCCGACCTCCGCACGCAACGCGACTTCGCCGTCGCCCACGGCAAGCCCGTCAGCTATCCGGAATGGGCGCTGACCGGAGTCGACGCGAACGTGAAGTCACAGGTCGGAGGCGACGACCCGACGTTCATCCAGGGGATGAGCACATGGATGAACGGCCTCCCGGCGAGCGGGCCCGGAAGCTTGTCGTACCAGTCATATTTCAACGAGGACACCGAAGACGGGCATCACCGGATCAACGCGAACTACTTCCCGGCGAGCGAGCACCGGTACAAGACGCTGTTCGGGAGCTGATCCACCCCGGTCGCGCCGCCGGCGCAGGTCACGCCCACCCAGATCGCACTGACGTCGAGCGCGACCTCGTCGGCGTGGAAGCAGCCCGTGGTACTGATGGCGAAGCCGACCGCAACCGGCGTGCCCCCGACGTCACTCGCGGGCAATGTGCTCTTCTTCAACGGGCCGACCTTGCTGCATACGGTCGCGGTCGAGAACGGGGCCGCCTCGCTCACGACGACCACGCTCACGCCCGGAGCGCATTCGATCCGAGCCCTGTACGTGCCGACCAGAGACGCCGCGCCGTCCACGTCGGCGGCGGTGGTCCAGCGGGTCTACCGCGCGCCGACGACAATCACGATGCCGGCGATCGCGGGCACGGCCGGCAATTGGGCCTCGCTGACGGCAACCGTCACCGCGCCGGACGTCGGAGCACAATCTGGCGTGGTTGTGTTCACGAGCAACGCGAGGCACACCAGTACCCGGGTCACGCTGAAGGCCGGAGCCGCACGATTCCCGGTATTCGCGCTCGGCGTCGGGGTCCATTCGTTCACGGGCCGGTTCGAGGGCTCGCAGAACTACGCTGGCGCGACCGTGAACTCGACGGTGACGGTTCTCCCCCGGACGTAGCGCCGCCTGCGCCCGTCAAGTGGCCCGCTGGGCTGCCGATCCTCAGTGAGTTGTGCGTACTCGAGCCATTCTGGTCAGCATCCTGCGTGCCTGCGTCAACGACGACGACAACGCCGTCCGAAAACTGGCGCGCGACGGCCCCGCTCGACGGTCTTGCCGATCTGGCGTTCGAGCACGGAGTCGCGGGGTCGGTCCACAAGTACGCCGACCTTCTCGGCGGGCTCGATGCCTCCGAACGGCAGTCGCTCGCGGCGGCCGCACTCGGCAATCGCATGAACCACGCCCGTATCGGGCGCGACCTGCAGTACCTGGCCGGCGTACTCGCTCCCCTCGCCGTGCCGTGGCTCGTCGTGAAGGGTCCCGCGGCCGCGGCGACGCTCTATACGCCACCAGAACAACGCACGGCGGGCGACATCGACGCGCTGATCGCGCCGGAACACTTCGCCGCGGCCGTCGAGGCACTCGAGCGCGCCGGCCATCCCGTGAACGATGCCAACTGGCCGCTCGTGCGCAGCATGACCGCGGGCCAGCTGCACATGGTGCTGCCGCTCGGGACGGTGCTCGACCTGCACTGGCACCTCCTCTACGAGGCGATCGAACGGCGCCGCTACCCGCTGACGACCGGTGAGCTCATGCCGCGGCGCCGGACCGTGACGATCGCGGACACGCAGATCTGCACGCTCGACCGCGCGGACACGGTGATCCACCTCGCGTTCCACGCGGCCAACGAAGGCGCCGACCGGCTGTGCTGGCTGTCCGACATCACGCGCGCCGCGGCCGCGGTCGAGCCGGCCGAGTGGGACGACGTCGTGTCGCGGGCGACCGCGTGGAGGATGCAGCTTCCGGTGGGAACGGTGTTGCAGCGCGCGGCACAACAGCTCGGCGCGGCCGTCCCCGCGTCGGTCCCGCGCCGGCTCGCGCCCGCGCCGTGGCGGATGATGATGTCGGGCGCCGACCGGTTGTTCCCCGTGGCCGCGACGCCCCGGCGGGTCGGGAGTCCGGCGTCGCTGCTGGCGCGCAGCTCCGCGCAGGCCAACACGCCGCGGCGTGCGACCACGACCGCGATCTCGGGGGTCGCGCGGCGCGCGCTCCACCTCGCGCAGACCGGCGACACCGGTCGCGTCGACCTGACCAATTGCCCGGACTCGCCCGCGAGCTTGCTGTACCGGGCCGGGGAGCCCGCCGCCGACCGCGATGCGTACTTCGCCGCGATCAGGGACGAAGTCGCGGGCACGACCGCGCACTGACGCGACGCGCTAGCCCCGCGCCCTCACTCGGCGCAGCAGGTTCCGCGCGCGCGCCACGACAGGCGGCGAGGGAAGCGGCGCATCCCCACCACGCACGCGCGCGGTGAGCACGGCGCGTGTCTCCATCGGGCGGTACCCGCCGCCGGGAGGCTCGATGCCGACGACACGCCCGATGAGCAACGCGTCGTCGACGAGCGGGTCGGCGGACACGTTGCCGTCGCCCCAGAAGCGATTCCGGTCACCGCGCCGGCCGACGAACCGGTGCACCGCGACCGTTTGCGGCGACTCGCAGAACGCCCAGATCTCACCCCATCGCGGCCGCTCGGAAGCAGATACCCAGACCGCCGATCCTGATACGATCGTCTGGCCCATGGACGAACCGGCGACCTCGATCCGCAGTGGTTCGGATGCGGCACGCAGCCGGAGCAGCCGTGCGAACGACTCGGAGCTCGTGCTCGACATCGCCGGCCTACCTCTCCTGATGCGGGCGGCCGACGCGGCCCATCTCGCCGCCGTGCGCGCCTCGTTCGGGACCGTGGCCGCATGTGACTCCGCGCCCGAGGCCGAGCTCGACTACGGACCCGGGTCACCTGACGATGCCGGCCCGCGAGCCCGATGCCCGACAGCCCGACCTCGAGGTGTGGAACGAGGGCGACGTGTTGTTCGCGTCGTCCGACGTGCACGGTGTGCGGGCGCGGGTGACACCGGCTTCGATCGACATCGTGTCGACCGGCGCCCCGCACGAGCGATCCCTGCGGCGCATCTTCCAACCGGTGATCACGCACGTGCTCGCGCACCGCGGGGTCTTCGTGATTCACGCGGCCTCGATGCGCAGGGGCGAGCGCGGGCTGCTCGCGCTCGGCGAGACGGGCAAGGGCAAGTCGACGATCGCGCTTGCCGCGTTCCAGGACGACTGGCGCGTCATGGGGGATGACCTCGTTGCACTCTGGATCGTCGACGACACCCCGATGATACGCGGGCTGCCGAAGCCGATGGCGCTCCCCAGCGACGTCGCCGCCGACGCAATCCCCCGCGCTCCGCGACGCCGAGACTCTCGCATGGGACCACCGACGCCGGCTGCATGTTCCCGTCGAACAACTCGAGCTGCGGGCGGTTCCGCTCGGCGCGATCGTCGTCGCCGACCACGGCGACGCGCAGCGCTCGACCTCGGAGCCGCTGGCATCGGACCGCACGACATCGTGGCTCATGTCGTCGTACACGTCGATCGGCGACGCGCCCCTCATGCGGGAGTTCTTCCCGGTTGCGATCCGCGCCGCGTGCGTCCCCAGCCGCATGCTCTTCCACGGGACCGATCCCGCCACCCGTATCGCCGACGCACAGCGGATCCTCGCGGAGGTCGCGACCGAGCTGGTGAACGGTTGCGCCCAGGCACCTGTCAGGGCGCGGGCGACACCGTCACGGTGCCGAAGTTGACGTCGGCGCGGTGCGCCGCGAGCACGATCGAACCGCGACTGAGGTCGCCGTTGGCCTGCAGCAGCCACGACGACGGCTCCGTCGTTCCCGTCCGCCAGACCTTGAACTTGTAGAGACTGCCGCCGATCGCGTTGTCGGTCACGCTGAACTTGAACGTGTACGCGACACCGAGTGTCAGCTTCAGCCCGCTCGTGTCCTTGATCAGCGTCATCTCCTGATGCGCGTCGGTGTTCTGGTAGATCTCGGCCTTCTGCGTCGCGCCCTGGTCGTTGTCGTACAAGAAGGCGGCCGGGAAGGGGTGACCGATGCGCGGTTGGTCGGGCATCTGGACTCCGTGGAGATCGGAGGTCGCGCCCTTGAAGCCCGCGATGAGCCCGACCGCGGCGCCGTCAGGGTCCATGGAGTTGATCGTGACCTGCGCAGTCCCCTGGTACTGCGTCCACGAGCTCGCCTGCCCGATGGTGACGAGACGGTCGTAGCCGATGTCGCTGTTGCGGATCGTGCCGTCGGCCTGAATCGTCCAGTGCCCGTCAGCGACCTGGGCGATGCTGTTGATGTTGCCACCCGCCGTCGCCCAGTTGGCGGTGTAGGGCAACGCCCACGGGCCACCGCTGACCTTGTTCACGGTCACGTCGGAAGTCGTCTGGTTGCCGAAGGTGTCGATCGCCTTGAGATGCACCGTGTTGGCGCCGGATTGGAGCGATGCGTAGTCGAGCTCTACGTTGAATTCGCCGGGCGCGACGAGGCGGACCTGGTTCTCGCCCAACGACAGCGAGTTCGTGGTGCCGCCGTTCAGCGTGTACGTGAGACTGGCGATGCCGCTCGGGTCGGACACATCGCCGAGCACGTTCACCCACTGCTGCGGTTGCCCGAGGGCGCCGAAGGTCTCGTTGGACCCGTACCAGAGGTTGACGACGGGCGCGATCGGCGCGGTCGGCCAGGCGACGCCGTCGTCGGTCGCGGGCGGAGCGGTCGAGTTGACGAAGTAGTCGACCTTCGCCGAGAACGCGGGCGACGAGCCGCCGCCGAAGTTGCCGGCGAACACACCGGCACGCGCGACCGTCAGCGTCTGGGTCAACGCGGCCGCCGCGGTCCAGCGCATCCCGTCGTACGAGTACCCGAAGGTCCAGCTATTACCGGTACGAGCGACCCGCAGGATGACCGAAGGCTTGTTGTAGATCTCGAAGTTCGCGACGGTCGTCACTGCTCGCGCCCGACACCGTCTTCACGACGAAGGCGGTCTGGAAGAAGTTCTGCACCAGGCGCGACGTAGAGGTAGTGCGTCGAGTCCTGCTCGACGACGACACCTTGCTCCTGGAATTGCTGCGACACCGACGAGTCGAACTTGGCGTCGAGGCTCAGGTTGCTGTTCTGGATCGTCTGCACGATCCGCGGCGCGCGCGTTGCCGCTCGAAGCCGGATCGTGCGACGAACCCGCGGGGACGTTGATCACCGCATGCTGCCCGTCCATCGACTGCGATCCACCGCTCGGGTTGACGAAGCTCCACGTGTTGGCGTTCAGCGACCCGGCGCTGAAGTCGTCGTTCGTCAGCGTTGTGGTGGTACCCGAACCACCGTCTTCGGGGACGATCGGGCTCGCAGTGTTGAAGAAATAATCGACAGTCGCGGTCCACGCCGGCGGCGGCGAACCCGCGTTCCCCGCATACGGCCCCACCTTCGCGACCGTCATCGCGAACGAGAACGACCCACCCGTCAACCACGTCACACCATCAAGCGAATACGTGAACAACCACGTCGAACCCGTCCGCTTCACCCGCAACCAGAACGGCGCAGGCGCCGACGCCAACGTCGTCGCAACCTTCACCGACGCAGTCGCACCCGACACCGACGCCGCGAACAAGATGACCTGACCGCCACCCGCATTGAACACATCGAACCGCAACGCAGTCGACGCGTCCTGCTCCACCAGGATCCCCTCATCCTGATACTGCGCCGAACCCATCGACTCGAACTTCGACTCCACCTCGAAATCCGCATTCGCCGACCGGCTGCACCACCCGCAACGCATGCAACCCCGACGACCAAGAGTCGTGCTCCACCCCACCCGGCACCGACAACACCAACGCATGACCATTCACCGACACCGAACCGTCGCCGACCGGGTTCTCCACCGACCACAACGACGAATTCAACGACCCCGCATGAAAATCATCCGACACCGGCGAACCACCCGACACGCACACGCCGACGTCGTGAACGTCGCATCACCACTCGACGCCGAGTTCGACGACGCATCCGCCGACGTCACCTTGTAGTGATACGTCGTCGCACACGTCAGCCCCGACACCACCAACGAATGCAACGTCACCAACGACGCCGACGACACATTCGCCCCATAGGCCGCCGTCGACCCCGAATCGACCCGCGACGACGACACCTCGTCGGTCGCCCACCCAACCGTCGCCGACGTCTGCGACGGCGTCGCCGTCACCCCCGAGATCACCGGCGGCGTCGTGTCCGTCACCGATCCGTCTTCGGGGACGATCGGGCTCGCAGTGTTGAAGAAATAATCGACAGTCGCGGTCCACGCCGGCGGCGGCGAACCCGCGTTCCCCGCATACGGCCCCACCTTCGCGACCGTCATCGCGAACGAGAACGACCCACCCGTCAACCACGTCACACCATCAAGCGAATACGTGAACAACCACGTCGAACCCGTCCGCTTCACCCGCAACCAGAACGGCGCAGGCGCCGACGCCAACGTCGTCGCAACCTTCACCGACGCAGTCGCACCCGACACCGACGCCGCGAACAAGATGACCTGACCGCCACCCGCGTTGAACACATCGAACCGCAACGCAGTCGACGCGTCCTGCTCCACCAGGATCCCCTCATCCTGATACTGCGCCGAACCCATCGACTCGAACTTCGACTCCACCTCGAAATCCGAATTCGCGACCGGCTGCACCACCCGCAACGCATGCAAACCCGACGCCCAAGAGTCGTGCTCCACCCCACCCGGCACCGACAACACCAACGCATGACCATTCACCGACACCGAACCGTCACCGACCGGGTTCTCCACCGACCACAACGACGAATTCAACGACCCCGCATGAAAATCATCCGACACCGGCGAACCACCCGCAGACACACGCCGACGTCGTGAACGTCGCATCACCACTCGACGCCGAGTTCGACGACGCATCCGCCGACGTCACCTTGTAGTGATACGTCGTCGCACACGTCAGCCCCGACACCACCAACGAATGCAACGTCACCAACGACGCCGACGACACATTCGCCCCATAGGCCGCCGTCGACCCCGAATCGACCCGCGACGACGACACCTCGTCGGTCGCCCACCCAACCGTCGCCGACGTCTGCGACGGCGTCGCCGTCACCCCCGAGATCACCGGCGGCGTCGTGTCCGTCACCGATCCGTCTTCGGGGACGATCGGGCTCGCAGTGTTGAAGAAATAATCGACAGTCGCGGTCCACGCCGGCGGCGGCGAACCCGCGTTCCCCGCATACGGCCCCACCTTCGCGACCGTCATCGCGAACGAGAACGACCCACCCGTCAACCACGTCACACCATCAAGCGAATACGTGAACAACCACGTCGAACCCGTCCGCTTCACCCGCAACCAGAACGGCGCAGGCGCCGACGCCAACGTCGTCGCAACCTTCACCGACGCAGTCGCACCCGACACCGACGCCGCGAACAAGATGACCTGACCGCCACCCGCGTTGAACACATCGAACCGCAACGCAGTCGACGCGTCCTGCTCCACCAGGATCCCCTCATCCTGATACTGCGCCGAACCCATCGACTCGAACTTCGACTCCACCTCGAAATCCGAATTCGCGACCGGCTGCACCACCCGCAACGCATGCAAACCCGACGCCCAAGAGTCGTGCTCCACCCCACCCGGCACCGACAACACCAACGCATGACCATTCACCGACACCGAACCGTCACCGACCGGGTTCTCCACCGACCACAACGACGAATTCAACGACCCCGCATGAAAATCATCCGACACCGGCGAACCACCCGCAGCACACGCCGACGTCGTGAACGTCGCATCACCACTCGACGCCGAGTTCGACGACGCATCCGCCGACGTCACCTTGTAGTGATACGTCGTCGCACACGTCAGCCCCGACACCACCAACGAATGCAACGTCACCAACGACGCCGACGACACATTCGCCCCATAGGCCGCCGTCGACCCCGAATCAACCCGCGACGACGACACCTCGTCGGTCGCCCACCCAACCGTCGCCGACGTCTGCGACGGCGTCGCCGTCACCCCCGAGATCACCGGCGGCGTCGTGTCCGTCACCGATCCGTCTTCGGGGACGATCGGGCTCGCAGTGTTGAAGAAATAATCGACAGTCGCGGTCCACGCCGGCGGCGGCGAACCCGCGTTCCCCGCATACGGCCCCACCTTCGCGACCGTCATCGCGAACGAGAACGACCCACCCGTCAACCACGTCACACCATCAAGCGAATACGTGAACAACCACGTCGAACCCGTCCGCTTCACCCGCAACCAGAACGGCGCAGGCGCCGACGCCAACGTCGTCGCAACCTTCACCGACGCAGTCGCACCCGACACCGACGCCGCGAACAAGATGACCTGACCGCCACCCGCGTTGAACACATCGAACCGCAACGCAGTCGACGCGTCCTGCTCCACCAGGATCCCCTCATCCTGATACTGCGCCGAACCCATCGACTCGAACTTCGACTCCACCTCGAAATCCGAATTCGCGACCGGCTGCACCACCCGCAACGCATGCAAACCCGACGCCCAAGAGTCGTGCTCCACCCCACCCGGCACCGACAACACCAACGCATGACCATTCACCGACACCGAACCGTCACCGACCGGGTTCTCCACCGACCACAACGACGAATTCAACGACCCCGCATGAAAATCATCCGACACCGGCGAACCACCCGCAGCCGCGGCGGTGTGCATCGGGAGTGCGGCGACGAGGGCAACGGCAACGACGACAGCCAGGGCCCGAATACGTCGAATTCTCACCGCAACCGCCCTCCCGCTTCCTGAAACTCTAGCGCGCGATCTCACGCAGAGCGATGGCATCCGCGCCTTTGCCACGGCACGCGCGAGGGTGTGCGGGTCCCCGACAGGGAAACGACGCCAGCGCCCGGGCCGTTCGCGCCCCTGGAAACTGTCGTTCGCGGTGCCGATAGAGACGAGACTCCGCGAGAGCCGCGAAACGGCGACCCGGTAGCATCACCAGTTCGAAGCCCAAATTTTGGAGCCGGCGTGGTCAAGAAAGTGGTGACCGAGGCGCCCACCGCATCGGTGGAAGAGCTCTCGGGCCGATCGCTCCTGACCGGCGGGATGTGGGTCATGGCGAGCCGGGCGCTCCCCCAGGTCTACGTCCTGGTCTCTTCGATCCTCATCGCACGATTCCTCACCGTCGGCGACATGGGTCGCCAGAGCTACATCTCGTTCGTCCAGCTCTCCCTGATCCTGATCTGCAGCTTCGGATTCAGCGGCGCCCTGATCCGCTACGGCGGTGAGCTGCTCGGCCAGGGACGGCTGTCGACGCTGCGCGGCCTGATCTGGTGGACGACCAAGATCCAGATCGGTGGAGCGTTGATCACCTTCTTGGTGATGGGTGGAATCGGCCTCTTCGGCCACAGCCTTCGTGCGGCCTGGCTGTGGGCTGCCGTCGGCACCGCCTTCTCCACGTTCCAGAACGTGCCGAACGGAGTGCTCAGCGTGTTGCGACGCTGGCGGGAGGGTTCGATCATCACGCTCGCCGTCGGGCTCGCCTTCACCGTCGGGATCGCAGTCGCGCTCGCGCTGGGCGGAGGCGTCGCGGGCGTGTTCGCGGTCGGTGCGGTGCTCTCGATCATCGCAACGCTGTGGACCACCTGGATCGCGCAGAAGTACCTCCACTCGGTGGCGCCGGTGTCCGAGCCGAGCCCGGAGCTCTACCGCCCGATGATCGGATACGCGCTGACGATCTGGGCGGGATATCTCCTTACCCTTGTCGTGCTGCGGCGTTCCGAGTTCTTCTTCTTGGAGCGCTACACGTCGGCGAACGCGATCGCCTACTACTCGGTCGCGTTCGCGGTGGTCGCCGGCCTCGCGTCCGCCGTCGAGTCGCTGGGCGGCGTCGTGTCACCGACGGTCGCCGCGCTGCACGGTGCGGGCGACTCCGACCGCATCAACTCGGGATTCTCGAGAGCGCTGCGCTTCGTGCTGCTCGTCGCCATTCCCATCAGCACGTTCGGCATCGTGTTCGGCCCAGCGGTCATCCGCGTCGTGTACGGCTCCGCGTACGGCCGCACGGCGTCACCACTGCGGATCATGCTCCTCGCCTTCCCGATCATCGCGTTGATGACGCTCTGCAGCGGGCTTCTCTGGGGAGTCGGCCACGTGCGCGTCTGGTTGGTCGTGTTCTGTTTCGCGGCTGTCGTCGACGTCGCGCTCGACTTCCTGCTTGTTCCCAGTCACGCCGAAGTGGGCGCGGCTTGGGCGAACAACAGTGCCCAGGTGTTCGCCTCGGTGCTCGTGGTCGGATACACGATCAAGAAGTTCGGTCCGTTCGACTGGCAGGCGAACGTCTTGATGCGCGCCCTCATCGCGGCATCGTTCGCGGCGGGAGGCGGTTGGTGCTGCATCGTCCTCGTCGACGGCGCCAAGGGAATCGCGATCGGGGCGGGAGTAGCGATGGCCCTCTTCGTCGGGCTCTCCCGGCTCCTGCGGACCGTCCCCTCGGCCGACGCGGCGTGGATCATCGACTCGGTGCACGGCCGCTTCGCGCGCGGGTCGCGAACACACTGATGCGCGCGGCGTCGGCCCCGGCATCGCCTCTCGCCGCCCCCGGCGCGCAGTGCGTCGAACACTGAGATCGGTACCCGGATGCGTGTCGCCTTCGTCAACCAGCCCATCGATCGCATCCTGCCGCCCATCCAGAATTCGGTCGGCGCCTGTACATACGGGCTCGGCGGTGCAATCGCGGCCGGTACCGACGTCACCGTCTACGGGCGCCGCAACGGTCAGTTCGGCACCGTCGCCGAGCATGAGACGCACGACGGAATGACCTTCCGGTTCCGTGACGTGCCGCGGCCAGATCGCCTGCTGTTTCGCTACTACGACCGCATCTCACCCAAGCTCCGCGTCTTCAACCACGGCATGAACCCGCCGGTCTCCTCGTCGCCGGCCTTGTTCCCGATCTACACGCACAGGGTCGCCCGCGAGGTCGGCGAGGCACGCCACGACGTCGTGCACATCCAGCACAGCACGCAGTTCGTCCGGCCGATCAGGGCACGAAGCGCCGGCGCGGTCGTGCTCCAACTCCACGCCGAGCTCTACCCGCAGAACAACCTGCGGGCCATCGAACGCCGGCTCGTCGCCGCCGACCTCGTCGTCTCGGTCAGCGACTACATCACGGAGCTGACGCGCCGGCAGCTCCCGCAGCTCGCCGACCGGTGCCACACCTTGCCGAACGGCATCGACCCCGACGAATTCAGGGCCGCCAAGGACCATCGCAACCGCACGGGGCCGGTCACGATCATGTTCGCGGGGTCGGTCTCGCCGCACAAAGGCCTGCACCTGCTCATCGATGCGTACGCACGCGTCGCGCAGATCCACCCCGACACTCGGCTCCAGATCGTGGGCCCGCTGCACACGGTCCCGCCCTCGGAGACCTTTCCCATGGACGATCCCGCGCTGGTGCGCAGGATCGCGGCGCTCTACGAAGGCAACTACGCCGAACAACTGCGCGAGCAGATTCCCCGCGAGCTGCGCGACCGCGTCGAGATCACGGATGCCCTTCCCCGCTCCGAATTGCTCGCGCGCTACGCGGCCGCGGACATCTTCGTGTTCCCTCCCATCTGGGACGAAGGCTTCGGGCTCCCACCCGTCGAAGCGATGGCAGCCGGCGTCCCGGTCGTGGCGTCGCGCTCGGGCGCGGTCGCCGACACGGTGGTCGACGGCGAGACGGGCTTCCTGGTCGACAAGGACGACGTCGAGGCGTTGACTGTTGCGATGACCCGGCTCGTCGCCGATGCCGACCTGCGCGCCACGATGGGAGAAGCCGCGCGCGCACGCGCGCTCGCGTCGTTCACGTGGGCCGACGCGGGTACCCGCGCGCTCGACCTGTACGAGCTCGCGCGCAAGATCGCGGCGAGCGACCCGAAGCGCAAGCCGGACGCCTGATGCGGATCGCGTTCGTCAACCAGGCCATCGATCGCGTCATCCCGCCTCTCCAGAATTCGGTCGGGGCATGTACCTACGGGCTGGGTGGAGCACTCGTCCCGACCGATGACATCACGGTTTACGCGCGCGGCAACGCGCACGTAGGCGTGGCGCCCGAAGAGAGGCACGTCGGCATGCGCTTCCGCTTCCTCGACGCGCCGCGTGCCGATCGGGCTCTGTTCCGCTTCTACGACAAGTACTCGCCGCTGCTCCGACCGTTGAACCACGGGATGATCGAGCCGATCTCGTCGTCCGCGACTCTCTTCCCGTTCTACACACACGCCGTCGCACGCGAGGTCGGGCGCGTCCGCCCCGACGTCGTGCACGTCCAACACAGCACGCAGTTCGTCCGCCCGCTGAAGCGTCACAGCCCGGGTTCGGCGGTCGTCCTGCAGCTCCAGGCCGAGTTGTATCCGCAGAACAACCTCCGCGCCATCGCCCGTCGCCTCACGGCCGCAGACGTGATCGCCACACCGAGCGACTACGTGACGGCCAAGACGCGTGAACAGCTCCCCCGCCTCGCCGACCGGTGCCACACGCTCGCCGACGGCATCGACCCGCGCGAGTTCCCCGTCGCGAGGCAGCATCGGGGTCGCACCGGGCCGCTCACGATCATGTTCGCCGGCTCGGTGTCGCCGAACAAGGGCGTGCACGTGCTCATCGACGCGTTCGCGCGGATCGCCACGAGCCAACCCGACACCAAGCTCGATATCGTCGGCCCGTTGCACACGGTCCCGCTGTCGGAGACCTATCCGATGGACGACGCGCCACTCATTGCGCAGGTGTCGCCGTTGTACACCGACGATTACATCGCACGACTGCGCGCGTCCATCCCGGCCGAGCTCGCCGAGCGCGTGTCGATCACCGGCGGCATCCCGCGCGCCGAACTCCTCGCGCGCTACGCCGCCGCCGACGTCTTCGTCTTCCCGTCGATCTGGGACGAGGGGTTCGGCCTGCCCCCTGTCGAGGCCATGGCCGCCGGGGTACCCGTCGTCGCGACCCGATCGGGTGCGGTGGTCGAGACGGTGCTCGACGGTTCGACCGGCATTCTCGTCGACAAGAACGATCCGGCCGGGCTCGCGGCCGGGATCGCGCGACTGCTCGACGACGCGGGGCTGCGCGCGTCCATGGGCGAGAACGGGCGCCGCCGCGCGCTCGGAACCTTCACATGGGAGCATGCGGCTACCCGGGCGCTCGAGCTCTACGAGCTCGCCCGCTCCCGGCGCTGACCCGGCGACACGCGACCCGGTGTCGCTACCACTCCGACGACTTGCGCAGCAGTCCGTCGCGGCGGGCGAAGCAGAGGTCGAGCTGGCCGAGCGCGCCGTCGAGCTCCCGACGAGCGAATCCGGCGACGTCGTAGACGACGAAGTCGCGTTCCTCCATGAAGGCGACGACCTCGGCGAGAAGCGGCGTGTCCGGGAGGAACTCGAACAACGAGACCTCCATCACGAACATCTCGGCAACCTCGAACACGCCGGTCGCGCCGCGGAGCGCCTCGAGCTCGAAGCCCTGGATGTCGAGCTTCACGAGTTCCGGCCGGGCGTAGCCCTCGCGCGCCAGCAGTTCGTCGATCGTGACGATCGGCACCACCCGGGTGGGCCTGTCGCCGCCGTCGCGATCGGGTGTCAGGAACGACGAGCCGACGAGGTCGTCCCAGATGGTGAGCGTCAGCTCACCCGAGGTCGAACCGGCGCCGACCTCGAACCAGCGGCAGTTCGACCCGGGCGTGCACAGCGCGTCGAGATAGCCGGCCATCTCGTGCTGGGGCTCGATCAGGACGAAGCGGGCCTCGGGAAAGACCGAGTGCGCAAGACGGGTCCAGTCGCCGCGGTTGGCGCCGACGTCGAGCACCACGTTGCAACGCAGCCCACGCGCGTGGAGGTCGGCGAGGAACGTGCTCATCACGCCGATGCCGCCGGTCTGAGCGAACGAACCGACTCGTTTCACGTCGATGCCGAGACGCGCGAGCCCGCGCTTGACCACGGATCGCGCTCGGAAGCCCAGCTCGCGGTTCATCGTTCTCCCCAGCTGCAATCGCGTTTCACGCCTGCTCGACGATAGTCGAGCAGGCTCTGCCGTCTGATCGTCACGTCAGTACGACCCGAGCGTTCCGGTGACGCGCGCGACACGCAACGCCTTCTTCAAAGCGATGAGTGACAACGGGAGCAGCACGACCGCGAACGCGACGAGAATCGCGTAGTCGGTCCCGACCTGGGTGATCGACTGACCGTTGATGAGCCCTTCGCGCAGGACCTGCAGCGCGTAGAACGGCGGGAGTACGTGCGCGACACCCTGCAGGACGCCGGGCAGCACCGCGATGGGGAACAGCGCACCGGCGAGAAAGTTCGTCGTCTGCGTGACGACCGGCGTGAACGGATCGCCGCGCTTGCTGAGCACGATGAACGCGGCCGAGACGGCGCCGATCGCCGCGAACAGCGCGAGCGTGGGTGGCAACGCGAGCAGCGCGGTGAGGATTCCCTGCGCCTGGAACTGCGCGCCCAGGGCGACGATCGCGAAGAAGAAGACGAAGAGGATCTCGACCAGCGCGAATCCCAGTGGAACGACGAGCGAGCCGATGAACAGCGTCGGCAGCGCGGTGGGTGTTGCCAGCAGGACCTCGAGCGTCCCGCTCGTCTGCTCCGCCCGAATCGTCTCGGTGAACGCGCCGAGGCCGACGCTCGAGATCGCCCCGAGCAGCAGACCGATGACGACGAACTCGAAGTACCGACCTCCGTATTGCGACAGGTGGCTGGGATCCACGATCTTGCTGATGAAGTAGTACGCCGCGACGCTCGCGACGATGGAGAACGCGCGCGAGATCAGCGCGAACTGATACGAGATCTCGACCCAGAAATCCCTCGTGGCGATCGCGCGGATCTGCGCGAACGGTGTCGATCCCAAGACGCTCGGAATCTGGTCGGCCGGGCTCGGCGCGGTCACGACTCGCTCACCTCGCGCTCGAGGATCTCGAGGAGCTCCCGCGCCGCGACGTGGTAGTCGCCGTCTCCTATGCGCCCGACGTGACGCACGCTCCCGTCGATGAGCATGACCACGCGGTCGCACCACGTCGCGACCTCGTCCAGCCGATGGCTCGACAACAACACCGATCGGCCGGCGTCGGCCTGTTCGCGCAGCAACCTGCCGACGGTGACGCTCGCGATGGGGTCGAGGCTTCGGGTCGGCTCGTCGAGCACGATGAGTGCGGGCTCGGGCATCACGGCCCGCGCCACGTTCGAGCGCGGCGCGCATACCCGACGAGTAACCCATGACCCGTCGATCGCGGTCGGCGAGCCCCAGCCGTTCCAGGAGCTCCGTGGCGCGGCGGCGAGCCTCCGGGAGCGGCAACCCGTCCAGCACGCCGAAGAACTCCAGGTTCTGGCGGCCGTCGAGACGCCAGTACGTCGCGCGGTCGCCGCTCAGCACGAGGCCGAGCTTCTTGCGCGCCTCACGCGGCGACGCGAAGACGTCGATCCCGTCGATCGACACCGAGCCCGACGACGGCTCCAACAACGTGCTGATGATCTTGAGCAGGGTCGTCTTCCCGGCGCCGTTCGGGCCGACCAACCCGACGATCTCTCCCGACTGCACGTCGAAGGTCACGTCGTGCAGCGCGTCGACGGTCTTCGTGGACGCGACCCGAACGAAGGGCCGCAGGTACCACGGCGCGCGCATGTACTGCTTGCCGACTCCCTCGATCTGCAAGCTCACGGCTGCAGCCGATCGTCAGTCGGTGGGTGACACGAAACCGAGGTGGACGAGTTCATCGAGGAAGGTTTCGACGTCCGTGGTCGCTTGCGTGAGGCTCACTTCGGGAAACGCCTCGTGCACGACCTCGGCCAGGCGGGAAACCGACGTCGGCGCCGAGGCCAGGGTCCGCCAGATCAACGAACCGACGGGGTTCAGAGTGACCAGCTCGCTCGACGCCTGGTCGATGAGCATCACCTTGACGTCGACCTGCTCCCACAAGACACCGCTCGCGACATCGAAGTTCGGCACGTCTCTTCCTCGTTCCGAGCGCTGCTCTTACGAGCCGGTGTTCCGAGCCGAGTGTTCCGAGCGAGCGTTGCCCGCGGCCCGTACCGCGGACAACGACCCCGCCCGATTCTCTTGCTTCCCCGCTAGCGGTGCGTGGGGGGGCAGTAGCTGCCCTGGGTGCGGGTCAGAAGACCGGCAACGTCCTCACGACGCTCGACTGCGGGCGACGTGTACTTGCTGGTGTGGTCCGTCACGGAGAATTTCCTCCCATATGTTCGCGTCACGCAGAGTCCGTGTGACCCTGCGCCAACCTCGAAGCGTGAGCCTACACGCAGATCGGCGGGTCGCACAGGCAAGACACAACCGATGAGACAAAGACCACTCAACCACGGACCACACCCGTCCGAATACGGGAAGTGGGCGTGCTACCGTTCTCCGCTACATACGGTCGGTCAAGTGCTTTGCGCCCCATTGGCCGAATTCGTCAGGGATTCGCATCATGACTCGAGAAGCATCCTCGGAGATCCCCGGCGCGCCGCGTGCCGGCACGCGCGTGCTGGTCACGGGCGGTGGCGGCTTCATCGGGGGCTGGCTGGTCGCCGACCTCCTACACCGCGGCTACGAGGTCCGGGCCGCCGACGTGAAGCCGTTCGGCGAGTGGTACCAGGTCCACTCGGGCGCCGAGAACCTCACGCTCGACCTGAGCCAGATCGGGGCCTGCCGCACCGCCGTCGACGGCATCCAGCAGGTCTTCAACCTCGCCGCCGACATGGGCGGCATGGGCTTCATCGAGCTCAACAAGGCCGCCTGCATGCTCACCGTGCTCATCAACACCCACATGTTGATGGCGGCGCGCGAGGCGGGGGTCGAGCGCTTCTTCTACTCGTCGTCCGCTTGCGTGTACGCGGCCGACAAGCAGGTCGACGCCGACGTCACCGCGCTGCGTGAGGCGGACGCCTACCCCGCGATGCCCGAAGACGGTTACGGCTGGGAGAAGCTGTTCTCGGAGCGGATGTGCCGCCACTTCGAGGAGGACTTCGGCCTGAAGACCCGGGTCGCCCGCTACCACAACGTCTACGGCCCGCAGGGAACCTGGGACGGCGGTCGCGAGAAGGCACCGGCTGCGATCTGCCGCAAGGTCGCAACCGCGGTGCTCACCGACCTCCCGAAGATCGAGATCTGGGGCGACGGCCAGCAGACCCGCAGCTTCACGTACATCGACGACTGTGTATACGGCACCGAACGGCTGACGTGGAGCGACGTCAACGAGCCCCTGAACGTGGGTTCGAGCGAGCTCGTCTCGATCAACCAGATGGTCGACATCGTCGAGGACATCGCGGGCGTCAAGCTCGAGCGCAACTACCTGCTCGACGCACCGAAGGGCGTGCGGGGCCGCAACTCCGACAACACGCGGATCCTCGAGCTGTTCGGATGGCAGCCGAGCACCACCTTGCGGCAGGGCCTCGAGCAGAACTACCGCTGGGTCTACGACCAGGTTTCCAAGTCGCTCGGTCGTTGAGGTCGGGTCGGAGGACCTCCCTTGGAGCCCCGCACCGCGCGTGACGCGACGATCTGCGTCACGACGTACCAACGCCCGGTCGGTCTCGCACGGTTGCTCGCGGCCATCGCGCAGCTGGAGGTTCCGGCGGGGTGGGAGTTCGACGTCGTCGTCGTCGACAACGACCCGGCGGGCTCGGCCCGGTCAGTCGTCGACGCGGCCACGATCCCGAACGTGCGGTACGTCCTCGAGCCCGAACGCGGCATCGCGCAGGTGCGCAACCGCGCCGTCGTCGAGTCGTCCGGCTCGGCGTGGATTGCGTTCCTCGACGACGACGAGTGGCCCGAGCCCATGTGGTGGCGACGACTCGTCGAAGTGCAGACCGAGTCGGCGGCCGACGTCGTGATCGGTCCGTCCGAGCCGGTCTTCGAGAAGGATCCGCCCGCGTGGATACGCGAGGGGCGCTTCTTCGAGCGGGAGCGGTTCGCGACGGGATCGATCATCCCATTCTGGCTGGCGCGCACGAGCGGCGTCCTGATCCGCCGCACCGCCTTCGAACACCTCGGTCCGCACCCGTTCGACGAGCGCTGCGCGCTGAGTGGCGGCGAGGACGTGCGCTTCTTCGGGATGCTCGATCGGGCGGGAACGCAGGTCGTCTGGGTCGACGATGCGATCGTCAACGAGCTCGTCCCCGCCTCACGCTCGAACGCCGGTTGGTTGTTGCGCCGCGCTTTTCGCACCGGGAACTCCCGGGGCGTCACGCTCCAGCTCGAGGGCGCGGGCCTCTGGCTCCGAGCCCGGCGGGTGGTACGCGGGCTCCTCGACGTGGGCATCGGCCTCGTGCGCACGATCGCGGCCGCGAACGACAAGGCCCGACGCATGCACGGCGTGTCCCGCTCCGCCCTCGGTATCGGGCTCATCGCCGGTGCGGTCGGCGTCCGCTACGACGAGTACTCCGTCATCCACGGCCGCTGACCGCCGACGGGGACACCGATACGCATGCCTGCTCAGATGCGAGTGCTCGTGGTCAACCACTCGGCCAAGGTGTGGGGGGCCGAACGGCAGCTCCTCGACCTCCGCCCCCGGCTGCTCGATGCCGGCATCACGATCACGCTCGCCTGCCCACCCGGTTCGGACCTCGAGCGCACCTGGGCGGCGACCGGTTCCCCGACGATCGCCTACGCGCCCGCGGGCGCACTCGGTTTGCGCGCACCGGACGGGAGCCGCGCGGGCCTCGGTCCGATGGTGCGCCAGGTGGGCGTCACCGCGGTCGGCGCCCGGCGGGTTGCCGGGCTGATCCGCGCCGTCGACGCGCACGTCGTCGAGTCGTACACCCTGAACGCGAACCTCGAGGTGCTGCTCGCCGGTCGCGCGACCCGCACGCCGTCTGTCCTCGACGTGCACGACATCGTCGTGCCAGGCGTCGGCCGCCGCCTCCTCGGCTACCAGGCGCGCGCCGCCGCGCTCACGATCGCCAACAGTCGAGCGACGGCGTCGACGATGGGTGAAGGTCGGATCCGGGTGATCTACCCCGGCGTCGACGTCGCCCGGTTCCGCCCGGGCCCCGCCGACCCACAGGTCCGGGCCCGGCTCGCGACGCACCCGGACCGCCCGATCATCGGCATCCTCGGCCGTATCGATCCGGAGAAGGGCATCGACCTCGTTGCACGCGCGGTGTCGCATCTGCGCGCGCCGCATGACGGTGCGCAGCTGGTCGTCGTGGGCGCTCCCCTGGTCGGCAGCCAGGAGTACGCCGAGTCCGTCCGCACCGAGGTCGCACGGTTGCTCGGCGATCGGGCCCGCTTCGTCGGGCCCACCGACGACGTTCCCTCCGTGTTGCGCAACCTCGACGTGCTCGTCAACGCGTCCCGTGCCGAACCCTTCGGCCTCACCGTCCTCGAAGCGCAGGCGTGCGGCGTCGCGGTCGTCGCGAGCGCGGCCGGGGGGATCCCCGAGTTCGTGCACGACGGCGAGAACGGCCTCCTCTTCGGTCCCGGCGACGAGACCGCATTGACCGGGGCGCTCGAGCGCATGCTCGACGACGACGCGCTGCGCACCCGACTCGCCGCGAAAGGCCTCGAAACGGCGCACGACAAGTCGATGGATCGTCAGGCGACGCAGGTAGCGGACGCGTACCGCTCGGTCGGCACGGACATGCCTGCGCGTCGCCGGCGGCGCTCGTCAGCCGGCCGAAAGAGCCCGTGGACCCGATGAGAGCTTCTCCGGACCCCCATTACAATCGGACAATGATTCCGCCCGTCCCCCGCGAGAGCTCGTCGTCGCAGACGCCCGTGCGCGTCACGATCGCGCTCCCGGTCTACAACGGGGAGAACTTCATCGAGGCCGCGCTCGACTCGATCCTGCAACAGACCTACGACGAGTTCGAGCTGCTCATCTCCGACAACGGATCCACCGACGGCACTCGCGAAATCTGCCTGCGCTACGCCGCGCAGGACAGCCGCATCCGCTACGTCCGCTCCGACGTGAATCGCGGCGCCGGGTGGAATTACGAGAACGCCCGGGCGCTCGCCCGCGGCACCGACTACTTCAAGTGGGCGGCGCACGACGACATCATCGCCCCCACGTTCTTGGAGCGTTGCGTCGCCGCGCTCGACGCCGATCCCGACGCGGTCCTCGCCTTCAGCGGGGTGGCGGCCATCGACGCCGAAGGCAACGTGATCCGTTTGAAGCGACGCCAGGTGGAGGCGTTGCGGCCGCGCCCGAGCGAACGGTTCCGCGGGGTCATCTGCACCGACGCCGATCCGGAAGCGGTCTTCGGGCTGATGCGCGTCGACGCGTTGGTCAACACTCGTGGACAAGGCGACTACGTGGCATCCGATCGCGTCCTGCTCGCCGAACTGGCGCTACAGGGGACATTCCACGAGGTTCCCGAGGTGCTGCTGTTCAATCGCGACCATCCGTCACGATCCGTGCGGATCACCGGCGGCGACTTCCGTCAACTCACGTCGTGGTTCGCGCCCGACAAGCCCGAACAGTTCATGCCGAACTGGCGACTGTGGCGCGAGTACGCGCACGCCGCCCGGCACACGCCGATCTCCTTCGCGGAGCGCGTGCGCTGCATGTTGCTCCTGCCGGCGTTCCTCCAGGACCACGGCACGAAGCTGCTCGGCGACACGCGCTTCTTCGCACGCCGAATGTTCCGGCCGTGGCGCAGGCCGTCGGGGCGAACGTCACGGGCCGAGGCGGCGCCCACGGTCCTGGTGATCGACGCGTCCGACCGGGGCGGCATCGCGCGGTACACCGCCGCGCTCGTCAGCGCCCTGCGCGAGGCCGGGATCCCTGTCGCGATCGCGGCCCCTCGCGGCCGGCAACTCGACGCGCGGCCGATCTCGCACATCCCGTGGGGCGACGAGATCGCGGGTTGGCCCACGTGGCGATTCCGCCTGCTCCTCCTGCGCAAGCTCCCCCGCCGGGTGCTGAGCGTCGCGCTCGCGGTACGGCGCGCGAGGCCGCAGGTCGTGCACCTGCAGACGATCGTCGGCGGACCCTTCGATCCCCTCTTGATGCGCTACTGGCACGCTCGAGGCATCCGCCTGGTCCGGACGGTTCACGACGCGGTCGCGCACGCCGACAGTGGCTCGGCCCGACGCGATCGGAAGGTCTGGCGGCTCGCCGACCTCGTCATCGTCCACGGCAACGGCGCCCGCGACGCGATCGAGGCCGCGGCTCCGAACACCGAGGTGCGGGTCATCCCGGCCGACCCGCCGCCCCTGTACGCACCGTCCCGGCGAGAGGCACGCACCGCGCTCGGACTCGACGACCGCCCGCGGGCACTGCTGCTCGGCATCATTCGCGCCTACAAGGGGATCGGCATCATCGCCGACGCCTGGCCGGCGGTGCGCGCGGCGATGCCCGACGCCGAGCTGACGGTCGTCGGCTCGCTCCCCGAGCCGCTCGCCGACTTCGACCGGCTCGCCGCGCTCGACGGCGTCGACGTGCACCTCGGCTGGACGAGCGACGACGACATGCTGCGCTGGGCCGCGGCGGCCGACTTGTGCGTGCTCCCCTACGCGCACGGCGTCCACTCCGCGATCATGCACAACGCCGTCGTCGGCGGGACTCCCGTGCTCGCGAGCCCCTGCCTCGCCGAGGAGCTCGAGCGACTGCAGGCCGGTCGCATCGTGCCGCTCGACCCGGCACTGTGGTCGAGCGCGATCATCGACGCGCTGGGCGCCCACCCGTTGCCGGTGCCGGCTGAGCCCGTGCGCGGCGCCCAGGCCAAGATCACCATCGCCGCGTACGAAGAACTACTGACCGACTGACCGCTCACCCCAGCAGTGCGTGGGCGCGGGAAGTGCGCTCACGCACGCGGCGTGAGTCGTTGACGAGCACGACTCCGCGGCAAGGGATCCCCGCGTGTTCGATCGTCTTCACCGCGGCCGCGATGTCTTGTATCGACGACGTGCGGGCGTCGACGGCGAGCACGCACGGCGGGTACTCCTCGTCGACGAGGGCGCGGAGGCACACTTGGTCGAGCAACGGACCGGCGACGACGCCGAGACGGGGCACTCCAGGGGTCGAGATCGGGGTGCGACCTTCGGCGAGTTCCTTCGCGCCCCGGCGCAGCAGCTTCGCCAACCAGTCGCTCAGACTGCGGTCGTATACCGCGGTCACGACGACGCGGCCGGCATCGTAGTCGTCCTGGAGCAGGACGGCGACGACCGAGGCGAGCTGATACGCCTTGCGTTGATGTCGCCGAGCCGTGCCGACGGTGCCGAGGACCCGCACGCCCCGGCGGCGCAGCGCACCCGACGTGTCGCGGGCTTCTTCGAAGCGTTGTGCACCGAAGGCGACGAGGAGAAAGGCGAACAGGGCCAGGACGAAGACGGCGGCGAAGCTCAACAGTCGCGCCTTCCGTCCCGTCACGCCCGCACCGTCGGCCTGGTCGAGGAGCTGGATGTCGAGGTAGGGGTCGGTCTTCATGCGCTCGACGAGCGCGCGCGACAACGCGGTGCTCCACGCGATCGCGGCGTTCGCGTTCTGCGAATCGACGCTGACGGCCAGCGCGCTCGCCTGCGCGTCGTACGTCGCGGCGACGCTGACGGGGATCGAGCCGTACTCGACCGGCACCGACGGTGCCGCGGCCTTGTGCAGCGATTGACTCTGCGCGATCACGACCACGTTCGGGAGGATGACGCGCAGCACAGTCGCCGACGCGAGCTGGAAGCGTTCCGCACGCGGAGTGACGAGGACCGTGCTGGTCGCCTGATACTTCTGCGGCGGGTGACCGATCGAGACGAGCCCGACGCACAACACCAGGATCGCGACGACGACGCTCGCCCGCACGTGACGCCGGAGCGCGCGCCGGAACTCGATCAGGTCCATACCGGCTCCGACCACTGAGTCTCGGCGATGTCGCCGATCTCCGCCTTGGCGCCCTCCGCCTTGGCGGCCTGGGCGATGACCCCGACGAACAGCCCGAACACGAGCGCGAGCCGATATTTCTGGGTCACGCTCTCGACGAGCCCCTTCGCCACGAGTTGCACCAGAACGATGCCCGCCGCGAGCGCGGCGGCCGCGTACGCGGAGTTGCGCGCAGTGCGCCAGGTCGTGAACGCGCTGCCGAGCGACGTCCCCAACGCGATCACGAAGAGGCCGAGGCCGGCGACGCCGGTCGTCACCGCGATGTCGATCGCGATGTCGTGGAAGTCACCGCCCGTGAACGGGTCCTCCGATCCGTTGTCCTGGAAGATGTTGAAGTTCTGCCCGAGTCCCCACCCGAAGACGGGGCGCTCCTGAATGAGGTGCCGACCGAGCTTCCAGACGCGCAGGCGGATGTTGGCGGACTGCGTCTTGCCGACGCCCGTGAAGCTTCCGGTGAGGCTCGACACGACCGGCACCGCCGACGAGCTCGGGGTGGTGCGCGCCGCGAGCACTGCGGCCGTCCCGATCGGGATCATGAGTACGGCGACCACCGGCAGCAACTGACTCAACCGCGCGCTCGAACGGCGTCGCCACGGCCGTCCGACCACGACAATGAGCGCGCACACCAACGTGACGCCCAGCCCGATGAGCGCGGCGCGCTGGCCCGTGACGATGCCCGCGACCATCATGAGACCGCACCACGCGCAGACGCCGGGACGCGGCGACGGATGGCACAGCTCCACGAGCAACAGCAGGAACGCGAGCGACAGCAGGATCGTCGCGGTGTCGGCACCCAAGCTGCTGCCGAACCCGGCCAGCGGGAGTAGGGGAAACGCGACGGAGTGATTGGCGAACGCGGCCCCGATGGGTACGAGCGACGCGAGGCCGAGCGTCCACGCGGCCTTGCCCACGAACTCGGGTGAGGTCACCCGCGCGAGCGGCACGCCGGCCATCAGGATCGCCATTCCGCCCGCTTCGAGCACGAACTTCGTCTGGAAGATCACGAGGACCGAGTCGTGCCCGTTCGCGAGACCGATCGGCGCGGCCACCACGAACATCGCGAAGAAGGCAAACCATGCGAGCCCCATGCCGGTGACGCGCCGCGGAAGTCCACGCGCGATCAGGCGGGCGACGAGTGCCAGCACGATCACGAGATCCGCGGTCCGGTAGTCGTGGCCCATGATCGTGGGCCGGAGGATGCCCGCCGGTTCCGATCCGCCGTCGGGGTAGACGAGCGCGTCGAAGACGACGACGGCTAGAATGACGAGAACGATGATCTCGGGCCGCCCGCGCTCTTCGAAGATCACGCACGCGATGACGCCGACGACCGCGAAGACCGCGACGGCGACGATGAGCATCGTCGTACTCACTTGTTCACAGATCGAACGATGACTGATCGAACGATGATGTCGGGGACCAGTCGGGTCCGCATCTCTCGCTCCACGGGTCGCGCAGACGGTCACCCAGCCCGGCGGAGCGTAGCTCACGGTTGTGCCCGGGCCCGGACACAACCGTGAGCGAGACTCCTAGCCGGAGACGACCGCGCCCGATACCCACAGGTCGTCGAGGTTCACGTACTGGTTGGACCCGGCGGGCTTGTCGAACCAGACCTTCAACGTGTGCCGCCCCGGCGTCAGGCGGGCTCCCATCGTCAGCTTCGACCACGAGTTCCAGTCGAGGGTCGCCGGGAAGGTCTTGTTCGCCACCCACACCTTGCCGTCCAGCTCGAGTTTCCGGTGCGCATTGCCGTTGCCGGCGCTGTAGCGCAGTGCCATTGTCGTCCATCCACCGATCGCGTTGAACGAGAACGTCACGTACTGGCCCTGCGAACCCCAGCAGCAGACGTACGGCGCGTTCTCGGCACCGGACCACCGCGACTCCGTCGGGATGTTCCTCGGCGACGAGCCCGCCGGGATCACGAGGATCGGCGAGACCGTGAGGGTGTCGAGGTTCAGGTAGTTGTGCGAACCGGAGTTCCGGTCGAGCCAGATCTTGAGCGTGTGGCGACCCGGGCTCAGGCTCCTGCTCAGCGAGATCGACCTCCAGGAATTCCAGTTCTTGGTCGCCCAGAAGTTGGCCCCGCCGACCCACACCGAACCGTCGAGGTCGACCCTGCGCTGCGCCAATCCGTTCCCGGCGCTGTACCGGAGCGCAAGATTCGTCGGACCGCCGGACGCGTCGAACGAGAAGGTCACGTACTGGCCCTGCGACGCCCAGCAACAGACGTACGGATCGGTCTGCGCTCCCGACCAACGTGACTCGGTCCCGATGTTCCTCGCCGCGGACGACGCGGGGATCACCTGACGCGTCCGCGGGCGTCTTGACGGGCGCCGTCGTCGGCACCGTGGTCACCACCGGCGGACGGGTCGTCGTCGTCGCCTTCGGCGCGGTCGTCGTCGTCGCCTTCGGCGCGGTCGTCGTCGTCGCCTTCGGCGCGGTCGTCGTCGTCGCCTTCGGCGCGGTCGTCGTCGTCGCCTTGGGTGCGGTGGTGGTCGCCACGCCGCCGACGGTCGCAGGCGGTGACGACGGACCGAAGAGCGAGCGGAAACGTGCGGCGGCGTTCGGGAAGTGCGACAGCATGTGGTAGCCGTCGTTCGACGTGTCCTCGTTGAAGTACGACTGGTACGCGAGGCTGCCGGCGCCGCTGCTCGGAAGACCGCTCATCCAGTCGAACATGCCCTGGATGAATGCGGGGTCGTCGTTGCCCGCGCTGTTCGGCGACTCGGCGCCGCCACTCGCGAGCGCCCACTCCGGGAAGCTGACCTGCTTGCCGTGCGCGATGGCGAAGTCCCGCTGGAAGGTGAGGCTCGGTATGTCCGTCGCGAAAGCGGCCGCGGGGTCGACCCACGTACGCGTCGACGAATTCCACGGGCTCGCCAGACTCTTGTCGTAGAGGTCCATCCCGATGATGTCGACGTAGTTGTCGCCCGGGTACGCGCTGGTCTGACCCTGCATCCAACCGGGGTCGCCGTTCCAGTCGAAGCGGAAGCTCGACGACACGGAGCGGAAGATGTCGGCCGCGCGGCGGTACGCGTTGACCCACAGCGCTTCGTTGCCGCGCGACGACCACGGCATCCAGCCGCCGTCGAACTCCCAACCGAGGCGGATGATCGCGTCGGCGTTGCCACTGTCGCGGAGGTACGTCGCCGCGACGCGGAAGCCGGTGTCGTTCGCGCCGTTCACTGTCGCCTGCAACTGCGCACGCGCGGTCGCCTGTCCCGAAGCTGAGTTCGCGTCGACGAAGTTGCCGAACGCGAGCGGCACTGACTCGACGAACGTCGTGCTGTTCGCGAGCGTCTGCATCGAGCCCGCCTTGACGACCTCACCCCACACGCTCGACATGAACGCGGAAGGCGACGAGATGTCACCGAACTGCACGAGGTACTTCGCGTCGCGTCCCAACCACGTCTCCAGCGAGTTGAACTGCGAGAGGTTTCCGTAGCCGGGGTAGAAGCCCAACTGCGTCACGGCCGGTCGGTCGGTCGCCGACGCTCGGTTCATCATTCCTGCGCCGACGAGACCGGTCGCGCTCAACGCCGCGAGCAGCACCGCGATGCGCGTGCGCATGCTGTTCATCATGCGACGACGGCGCCGGAAGCGTTCCGGTGCGTGCGACCATTCTCGGTCGGAAGTGAATGAAGTCACGGACAAGATGACCCCCCCGGTCAAAACGTGGACTGGCTATCAATCGGTCGGGTCTGCCGATTTCTTGATCACGTCGGGCTGCGACGTCCGCCGAATTCACGTTCGTGGGTTGGTTCCGACGTCGAGATGTCCGCGATGAACCAAACCGTCGTAAACCTGACTTCCCCCCTCATCGCCATCCTCGTGCGCGCGCACTTCGGAGCCGTGTCGGTCCTGCGTACCAAGCGTGTGTTACGCATCCATGCATGCACGCGAGCGTTCACGTGTCGTCCCCCGAACGTTCGCGGTGCGCGGTCATGCGCAAGTGCGTTCGCGCCGAGCGCGAGATGCACGTTCTTTCGCGGACGCGTCTCCTCCCGCGCCGCGCATGAGATGAACTGACGAAGACGCGCGCCTGTCGCGACACTTGCCTGTAGCGTCGGACCCCGTGGGTCCCCGGAAGCGCCGTGCATCGCGGCTCGAGCGCGTGCAGCCTTCCGCAGGGGCGTGGTCGCTCGACAGTCGCGTCGCCGTTGCCGTCGTCGTAGTTGCGAGCGCGTTCGTCGGCGCAACCGCGGGGTGCGCCCCTGTGGGCAGCTCGCCCGCCGACCACGTGCTGACCGCGATCGCAGCCGGCGCGGTGACCCTCGCGGCGGCCAACGCGTCGGGTGCCGCGCTCGTCGTTGCAGCCGCGGTCGTGGTCGCGGCCGGCGAATCGTGGGAACTGCACGTGGCGGGACTCGTCGCGGTCCTCGCGTCGGCGCTCCTCGAGCGATACCACCGCCCGCTCCCGCCGGTGCGCGCGCTCATCGGCGCGGCGATCGTCCAATCGTTGCTCCGGCTCCCTTGGACGTCCCCGGCGCGCGGCTCGGCCGCGGTCGCGGTCGTCACGATGCTCGTCGTCCTCGTGTCAGGTGCGCGTCGCACGTCCGGGCGCGCGCGACGCCTGCTCGTCGTCACGGTGTGCGCGCTCGGCACACTCGCGCTCCTCGCCACACTCGTCGCTGCGTACTCCGTGCTCCGGAGCCGCACACTGTTGGAGTCCGGCGAGGCCTCGGCCCGATCCGGCGTCGACGCGGCGCGCGACGGCGACCGAGTCGGCGCGGTGAAACAGTTCGGCGTCGCCGAGACGCACTTCGACGACGCGCACGATCGGATCGCCTCGTGGCTCACATGGCCGGCGCGCCAGCTGCCGGTCGTCGGACCTCAGCTGCGCGCGCTGGAGCGTGTCTCGGCGATCGGGGCGCGCACGATCCCGATCGCCCGCGCGGCGGCGACGCGCGTCGACCCGAACCGCCTTCGCCTCGTCGACGGGCGCCTCGACCTCTCGACGCTCGCGTCGTATCGGCCGATCTTCGACGAGCTTGCGACCGAGACCCGCCTGGTGCGAGGCGAGCTGGCCGAGCTACCACGGATGTGGCTCGTCTCCCCGCTCGAGAACCAGCTCGAGCGGTTCGAAGCCACCGTCGTGCGGGCCGACGACAGCGCGGCCACGGCCGACGAAGCCGTACGGCTCGCGCCCGCACTCCTCGGGGGGTCCGGCCGCCGCACCTATCTGGTCGCCTTCGTCACGCCGGCCGAGGCCCGGGGTTCGGGCGGACTGATGGCGAACTTCGGCGTCCTCACCGCCTCGAACGGACGCATCAGCCTCGAGGGCGTGGGTCGGGGCCCCGACCTCGACGGCCGGGGCACACAGCCGAAGCACCTGACGGGGCCGCCCGATTACCTCGCCCGGTACGGGAAGTTCGAACCCGCCCAGACGTGGGAGAACGTGACGATGTCGCCCGACTTCCCGTCGGTCGCGGATGTGATGGCACAGCTCTATCCGCAGTCCGGTGGGGGCCCGATCGACGGTGTGATCCAGGTCGACCCGTTCGCGCTCGCGCAGATGCTGACCCTCACCGGGCCTGTGCGGGTGCCCGGGCTCCCGGTCACGATCGACGCCTCCAACGCCGTCTCGTTCCTGCTCCGCGACCAGTACACGATCATCAGCGACCCGATCGAGCGTTCGAACCTCCTCGGCGACGTCGCCGAGGCCGTCTTCCAGAAGCTGACGACGGGCCGTTCGGCGCAGCCGTCGAGCCTGGCGCAGGCCCTGAGCCCGGTGATCGACACCAAGGATCTCGCGTTGTGGTTCCGACAGCCGCGCGAGCAGGCCTTCGTCCGCGACATCGGTGCCGACGACGCGCTGCCGGAGGTCCGCGGGGACTCGTTCGGTGTCATCGTCCAGAACGGGGGTGGCAGCAAAATCGACTACTACCTGCAGCGAACCGTCCAGTACTCGGCGACGGTCTCGGCCACGACCGGGAAGGTCGCCTCGCACGCGGTCGTGGCGCTCCACAACGGCTCACCGTCGACGGGGGTGCCGTTCTACGCCATCGGCAACAGCCTCGGGAAACCCGTTGGCACGAGCACGCTCTACGTCTCGGTCTACTCGTCGCTCCCCATCGCAGCGGCGACGGTCGACGGCCGCCCGCTGCGCCTGCTGGCCGAACGGGAGCTCGGGCGGCACGTGTACTCGTCGTACGTCGACATTCCGCCCGGCGGGACCCGAACCCTCTCTCTCGACTTCGCCGGGTCGGTCGACCTTGCGAACGGCGACTACCACTTCGACTATCTCCCGCAGGTGCTCCCGAACCCGGACCGGGTCGAGTGGAAAGCGGTGGTCACCGACGCCAAGGTGGACGGAGCGTCCGGCCACGGCCCGGTACCGGTGACCGTGACGGTCGACCGCAGCGCGCGCTCCGCGTCGGTCACCCGGTCCGACGAACGCGGTCCGTGGTCGGTAGATATGGCCCTCCGACGATGACATTCGTCACTTAGTGTGACAAGGTCCCGCTAATTGGGACCGTTCTGATGCTAGGATCAATCATCAGAACGGGCTGGTCTGCACCGGATAACGGATTGCCGGGGGCCGAGCTATCGGGAGGGCAGGAGTAATGAGGGTCCGCAGGCTTTTTGGCCTCATTGGTACGGCAGCGGTGCTGTCTTTGGGCTTCGCTTCGGCGGCCCACGCGGTCGACTATCCGCCGACCACATCGTCCCAGCACGTGCAAGGTTCGACCGTCGTGTCGAGCCCGACGACCGACGGTCCGGTGTCGGGGAACTCCACTCCCACCGACGGTGGGCTTCCGTTCACGGGCGGTAACGACAGCGCGCTGGTGTGGATCGGTGTCGCGGCCGTCGGCACGGGCACGTTCGCGGCCTGGCGCTTCCGTCATCGCACCCGCGTTTCCTGACCTCGATCTGACCCACGGCCGGCCTCGCCGGCCACGCAACGATCGGCACGCGACCGCGAGTCATGCCGTCGAGCAGGTCCCGTGCGTCGCCGAAGGCTCTCGGACCACGAATACCCGGTAGCCGACTGCGGAAGGACGGGGCGTGCGGCTCGTCGTACATGACTACTCGGGGCACCCGTTTCAGGTGCAGTTGAGCCGGGAGCTCGCGCGGCGCGGGCACGAGGTCCTGCACCTCCACTGCGAGTCGTTCGTGACGGGCAAGGGCGCGCTCGCGCGTCAGGACTCGGACCCGCCCAACTTCGAGGTCGAGCCCATCAGCCTCGGCCAGACGTTCGAGAAGTACTCGTATCGGAAGCGCTTCGAGCAGGAACGGCGCTACGGCCGGCTGCTCGCGGCCCGGGTCGCGCAGTTCCGGCCCGACGCCGTACTGTCGAGCAACACGCCACTGTTCGCGCAGTCGGTGTTCCAACGGCGTCTCGATCCCGGCACGCGCTTCGTGTTCTGGCAACAGGACGTCTACAGCGTCGCGATGGGCGACGCGGCCCGGACCAAGATCCCCGTCGCCGGCGGATTGGTCGCAAAGCTGTTCGAGCGGTTCGAACGCAAGATGCTGAAGGCCAGCGACCAGATCGTGATCATCAGCGAGGATTTCCGGCCGATCCTCGAACGCTGGGGTGTCGACCGCGACCGCACGACCGTCGTCGAGAACTGGGCCGGCCTGTCCGAGATCGAACCCGGGCCCCACGAGAACGACTGGTCGCGCGCGCAGGGTCTCGGCGACGCGGTCGTCGTGCTCTACGCGGGCACGCTCGGGCTCAAGCACAACCCAAACCTGCTGCTCCAGCTCGCCGTGCGCTTCGCCGACGACGCGAGCGCGGTCGACGACACCGGCAAGCCCGTGCGCGTCGTGGTCATCTCCGAGGGTCTCGGCGCCGACTGGCTGGCGGGCCGGAAGCGAGACCTCCGTCTCGACAACCTCGTGCTCCTGCCGTTTCAGCCGTACGACCAACTCTCGTCGACATTGGCGAGCGCCGACGTCCTGGTCGCGATCCTCGAGCCCGAAGCCGGTGTGTTCTCGGTGCCGTCCAAGGTGCTCACGTACCACTGCGCCGGACGACCGATCCTCGGCTCGATCCCGTCCGAGAACCTCGCGGCGCGGATCATCGAGCGCGAGGGCAGCGGCGCGGTCACCCGACCCGGCGACGTCGACGCCTTCGTCACGGCCGCCGCGCGACTGCTCGGCGACGAACCCTTGCGCAAGGACATGGGCGAGCGGGCCCGCCGCTACGCCGAGCAGACGTTCGACATCGAGCGCATCGGCGACGAGTTCGAGGCCGTGTTGCGGCGGTTGTCGTAGCCGTCCACGGGCACGGGACGGGCGTGCCGTTTCCCTCGGTACGATGAACGTCGGCCGGGGGCGGCGGAGGGAACACCCGTCAGTGTCCGTCTCGTCTCGGACCCCCGAGGATCAGCCATGAGCAACGACTCCGACGCCGCCGATCCCTCCGCCAATGGAGCCGGTTCGCCGACTGCGGAACTACGCCGCGACCGTGTCACCGGCAACGCGGTGTTGGTCAACCCCGCGCGGTCCGGTCGGCCCTTCACCGTCGCGGCGACGCGACCCGGCGACGGCGCCCGAACATCCGACCTTCGACCAAGACTGCCCGTTCTGTTGGGGTAACGAGCACGCCACTGCCGACGAGCTCCGCGCGTCGGTCCGGGTGCGCCGGGCGAGCCCGGGTGGGCGGTGCGCGTCGTACGCAACCGCTATCCCGTTGTCGGTGCGACCGGTCGCGAGACCGCACCGTGCGAGGTCGTCGTGTTCCGGGCCCACGAACGTCGGCTCGAGGATCTCGACGTCGACGAGCTCGCACAGATCCTCGGCGTCATCCGCGACCGCGTCGCGGTGCAGACGAGCGCGGGACGTTCGACGGTACAGGTCTTCGTCAACACCGACTGGGAGTCGGGCGCGTCGATCGCGCACCCGCACGCGCAGCTGATCGCGCTCGACTTCATCCCTCCCGCGCTCGAGCTCGAATTCGCCGTCATCGGGCGCTCCGTGCGCGACGGCGAAGGACCCGATCCGCTCCGGAGCGACCTCGATCATTCGGTCGCGCGCGATCTCGTCGTCGTCGACGACGAGATCGCGGCCTGGTGCCCGTGGGAGATGCCGAACCCCTTCGGCGTACGCATCGCGCCGAAGGTGCAGCAGTCGCCATTCGTCGAGCTCGGTCCGGCCGAGGTCACGGCGCTCGCCCGGACGCTCCACTCGGTGCTGCGAGCCGTGAACGAGGTGCTCGAGCGGCCCGCCTACAACGTCGTGCTCTTCGGCGACCAGTCTCGTGACGATCTCGTGCGGCGCTGGCGGGTGGAAGTCGTCCCGCGTATCAACGTCCCTGGCGGGTTCGAGATCGGGACCGGCGTCACGACCCATTCGACCGACACGGCCGCGGCGGCGGCCGCGCTGCGGAACCGGATCCGCGACACCGTCGGTGGAGCCGGCCCGAAACTCGCCGGACGGGCCCTGTGACCCGATCCGGACCCCTGCCCGTCCTAGGCTCTCGCCCGAGAGGGAGCGGAGCCGCTTTGCGAAACTCGAGGCGCACGTTGCCGATCAGGACTCACTCGTGAACCTCAACGACCTGCTCCGACTCCTTCGCCGGTTCCGGCTCGTGGCCATCATGATCGCGCTCGTGGTCATGGCCGCGGGCACCGCGGTCGCGCTCCGTTCCCCGAACCGCTACGCCTCGTCGGCCACGATCATCGTCGACCCGTCCGCGGTGAGTGGACAAGCCACCAACGTGCAGCAGATCGACTTCCTGATCCCGCAGTACCTCGCGCAGGTGGAGTCGCGGAAGTACCTCCTCGACGCGAGGAAGACGCTGCCGGCCGCGATCCAGGACGCGCCGATCTCGGTGTCGGCGACGGGTGAGCCCGGCACGGGCATCATCGACATTCAGGTGACGAGCACGTCGCGCGCCGCGGTCGCACCGTGGGCCGGGGCGCTGGCCAAGACGCTCGTCGCGCAGGCCAAGCTGAAGAACCTCGCGTTGCTGAGCCTGATCGACGAGCCGCAGACGCCGTCGTCGCCGTACGCACCGAACCGGACGTTCGTGCTGGCACTGAGTGCGCTGATCGCGTTGTTCACCGCGATGATCTCGGTGATCGTGGCCGGCGCCTTCCGTGCCCGCCGCGACGGCGCGGCGGAGATCCGCGAGCGTTTCGGCATCCGGGTGCTCGCGGAGATCCCGACGCTCCCCCGCCGCCTGGCGATCCTCGAACCGCGGCAGCTCGCGGTGAGCTCCGCCGCGGTCCCGGTCGTCGATGCGTTGCAGACGCTGCGCGCCAGCGTCTCCTACCTGCTGGCCGACCGACCGCACCCCTGGCTCGCGGTGGTGTCGGCACGGGGTCGCGAAGGGAAGTCGTTCGTCGCGGTGCAGCTGTCGTGGCTGCTCGGCGCGCTGGAACACGAGACACTGCTGCTCGACGCTGATGCACGAAACCCCACGGCGCATCAGCTGCTCGAGCAGTCCGCCGCTCCCGGAATCGACGCGCTCGACGCGACCAACCTCGGCGACGTGATGCAGCGCACCGGCCGGGAGCACCTCGGCTTCATCGGTGCCGGCCAGCCCGACCGGCACCCCGCCGAGGTCGCGAGCGCGCATCTCCCGTTCCTGTTGAAGCAGATCGACGGGCACAACGTGACCCTCGTCGTCGACACGCCGCCCATGGCCGGCGCGGCGGAGACCGTGATCTACGCCGCCGGTTGCGGCGCGGTGCTCCTCGTGATCGACGCCCGCCGCCGTGATTTCGCCGACGTCGAGCAGATGCTGCTGACCCTCAACGACCGGCGAATCGACGTGCTGGGAGTCGTGATCAATCGCTCGCGGCGCGGCTACCTCGGCAAGCGGCGAGCGTGGCTCGAGGCGATGCGCCGCACCGGCGCGCCGCCCGCGCCCGGCGCGCCGCCGAGCGGTCCCGGCACGGGCGCAGGCCCGCTCTGGGGCCCCGAAGCACCGACCGGGTTGGTCCGGACCCAGACCTGACGTCCTGCCGTCCGCGCGGGCCATGGTGATATGCGGCATTCGCCGCACAGCCATTCCCAATGGGGGGTGCGGGTCGGTATCCTCCCGGCAGGGGCCGTTGGCGGTGAAGAGGTTGTCTCGAGTCGGGTAAGTCGCGCGCAGCGCGGTTCGGTCCGGCGGGGCGAGCGGGAGTGTGGAGTTCCCGGTCGCTCGACAGCCGACGACATTCGGCCTCCGAGAGGGGGAAGACGTCGCCATGATGGCGGGCACGACAGCCGGATGAGCACGAACCCGCCCGTCTCACCGAGCGAGCACGGCGAGGGCAGCTTCGAATGGCTCGCGCACGACTCCGACCCGGTCGCCGATATGCATCGTGAGGGTCCGCACGCCCCGGAGCGCGTTCCGCTCGCGCACACCCATGCGCGGCTCGACCCGCTCACGGTGCAAGGTGTGGTCAACCGCGTGCTCGTCGCCGTGTTCTGTCTCATCGCCATCGGCGCGGCCTACGAGACCGTCGGTGCGCTGTCGTCGTCCCGGGTACCCCGCTCGACGTCGGTCTTGCCGACGCTGATCTCCTCGACGACGGTGGCGCACCCGAAGACCGTCGCGACGGGCGGGCACAGGCAGACCGTGACCACCGCTCGGGCCCCGACGACCACGGCACCCCCCGTGACGGTGCCGCTCGCCACCGTCGCGGCGACGACGCCCCGGGTAACGACGCCCCGGGTAACGATCCCCCGTCCGACGACCCCACCCGCAACATTCCCCCGGCCCGTCGTCCCGCAGACGTCGCCGGCGACGACCCCGCAAACGATCCAGGTACCTTCGACGACCCCGACGACGAGCCCGACCGGTCCGTCCGACACCGTGGTGGTTCCCTTCAGATGAGCATCGACAACACCATCGATCACGTCCGACCCGGACGCCGCGCGTTCGTACGGGCCCGCACGCTCGTCGCGGTCACTACCGTCACCGCGCTCGCCGGCATCGTCGTCGTGGCCCCGGCCGCTTTCGGCGCCGTGCCCGACGCGCCCGGTCAGCCGGCCGCGACCGCCGGGAACGCGCAGATCAGTCTCGAGTTCACTCCCGCGGCCACGGGCGACCCCGCGACAACATTCGACGCCACCTGCACGTCGTCGGACGGCGGCACGACCGGTACCGGCAACGACACCGCGTCGCCCGTGGTCGTCACGGGTCTCGACAACGGTCACAGCTACACGTGCACCGTCGTCGCCATGAACGGCGAGGGTCCGAGCGTCGTGTCACCCGCGTCCGACCCGGTCACGCCGACCGCGCCGTCGACGGTCCCCGATGCTCCGGGCCCGCCGACCGTCGCCGCGGGCAACGCGCAGATCGTGGTGAGCTTCACTGCCCCCGCGGACGGCGGAAGCCCGATCACGGGCTACGGCGCAACGTGCACGTCGTCGAACGGCGGCGTGACCCAGACCGACCCCGGGCCCTCGTCGCCGATCACGGTCGCGCCGTTGACCAACGGCAAGACCTACACCTGCATCGTCGTCGCCACCAACGGCATCGGCAGCGGCGCTGCGTCGCCTCCGTCCGACCCGGTGACGCCGGCCGCGCCGGCAAGCGTCCCGGGCGCGCCCGCCGCGCCGACCATCGTCGCGGGTGACTCAGTGATCACGGTCACGTTCTCGGCGCCGTCATCGAACGGTGGCAGCGCGATCACGGGCTACACGGCGACCTGCTCGGCGAGCGGAGGCGTTACCGGCACAACCAGCGGTGCCGGATCCCCGATCGTCGTCGGTGGTCTCACCAACGGGAGCTCCTATACGTGCAGGGTCTTCGCCTCGAACGGTGTCGGCGACGGCCCGGCGTCGGGCGCGTCGGCCGCAGCGGTGCCCAACGGAGTGCCCGGCGCGCCCGCGCAACCGATGGTCGCGGCGATCGACGCGACCCACATCACGGTCACGTTCACGGCGGCCGCCGCGAACGGCAAGGCGATCACGAAGTACACGGTGACGTGTTCTGATGGCGACATCGACCTCACGAAATCGGTCGGCGCGGTCACACCGGTGTCGTTCACGGTGATCACCGGCAACACGTACACCTGCACCGTGTTCGCGACCAACGGCAACGGCAACGGGCCTGCGTCGGGGGCGTCGAATCCCGTGACACCCGTCGTGTCCGGGCACGTGCCCGCCGCACCGACGCCTGCGCCGCAGGTCGTCGCCGGAAACTCGCAGATCACCGTATCGTTCTTCGCGCCGAGCGACGGCGGGAGCCCGATCACCGGGTACACGGCCAACTGCCGATCGAGCCTTGGTGCACCCGGGACGACAGAGGGCACCGGAACGACGCTCGTGGTCCTCGGGCTCGACAACGGCCGGTCGTACACGTGCACCGTCTTCGCCACCAACGGGCTCGGCGACGGCCCCGCGTCACCGGCCTCGGCCGCCGCGGTGCCGAGCCGGAGGCCGGACGCTCCGCCACGGCCGAGCGTGGCCGGAGGCGACCAGCGGATCACGGTGAGCTTCAGCCCGCCGGCCTTCAACGGCGGAAAGACGATCACCCGCTACACGGCGACGTGCACGTCGTTCACGACCGGCATCGGCGTGGTCAAGAGCATCACAACGCTCGCGCCGATCGTCATGACCGGTCTGGTCAACGGCGTCACGTACTCGTGCAACGTCATCGCTCACAACGACAACGGGGACAGCGCCCCATCGCCCAACTCGCTGCCGGTCATTCCGGATCGCGGCCCCGATACGCCCGCGAAGCCGACCGTGACCGCGGGTAACGCGCAGATCAAGGTCGCGTTCCACGCGCCGGGCGACGGCGGGTCGCGGATCAGAAGCTACGGCGCCGCGTGCACGTCGAGCAACGGCGGTCGGCGCGGCACGAAGACGGGCACGACGACGCTGCTGATCGTGACCGGCTTGACCAACGGGAAGAGGTACACGTGCACGGTCGCGGCCCGCAACGGGCGCGGCGTCAGCCTGAACTCGCCTCCCTCGGTCGCCGCCGTCCCGACGGCACCGGTGACAGCATCGTCGGTGTCGCGGGGCTTCCGCCTGTTCGCGGGTGACGGCGGCGTGTTCACCTTCGGCGCCGACAAGAGCTACGGCTCGGCTGCCGGCGTCGCGCAGCACCTCGTCGTCGGCATGACCACCACGCCGAGCGAACAGGGATACTGGTTGGTCGCGACCGACGGCGGCATCTTCAGCTTCGGCGACGCGCACTTCTACGGCTCGACGGGCGCCATCCGCCTCAACCAGCCGATCGTCGGCATGACGACAACGCCGAGCGGCAAGGGTTACTGGCTCGTCGCGAGCGACGGCGGCATCTTCAGCTACGGCGACGCGCACTTCTACGGCTCGACCGGCGCCATCCGCCTGAACCAGCCGATCGTCGGGATGTCGTCGACCCCGACTGGGCACGGCTACTGGATGGTCGCGAGGGACGGCGGCATCTTCAGCTTCGGCGACGCACGTTTCTACGGCACGCCGGTGGGTTCGGCGCACTCGTCGGTGGTCGGCATGGCGACGACCGCGCAGGGCCACGGCTACTGGATCGCCGCGGCCGACGGCTCGGTGTTCCACTTCGGCGACGCGACGGCGCTCGGCGGCGTCACCGCGACGGTGCTGCGGCTGCCCGTGCGCGGTATCGCGAGCACACGGAGCGGGCGCGGCTACTGGCTCGCCACCGGCGACGGCGGCGTCTTCACGTTCGGCGACGCGCCGTTCATCGGATGGCCGGGACCGCTCGTACTGCTGGCGAGCATCCGGGGTGTGAGCCGCTAACCAGGCGGCCGCTACAGTCACGCTCCGTCCACACACCGCCGGGAGCCTTCCGATGACCGTCCGAGTGCTGGGTGTTGGCGCCGCAACACCATCTCGTCGAGTTGCCGCGTCCGAGGTCGGCGCGGCCTGGGGCCGCGGCGGCCGCGGTCAGTTCGCGGTGTGCGCGCCCGACGAGGACACCCTCACCCTCGCGTGGGAAGCCGCCAGCCGGGCGCTGCTCGCGGCGGGACTCGAGCCCGCCGCGGTCGACGGGTTGTACTGGGGAACGAGCCGGCCACCGTTCGCCGAGGGACCGAGCTACGCCTTCCTCGCGTCCGCGGTCGGGTGCGGGCCCGCGGTCGCAGGGTCGCTCAACGCCGGTTCCGCGCACGCGGGCATGGAGGCGCTGGGCGCAGGCCTCGACGCGGTCGGCGCGGGCACCGTGCGCGTCGCGCTCGTCATCGCCTCCGACGCGGTCCGCCCCGGTCCGGGTACTGGCTTCGAGGCGCGGTGCGGCGCCGGCGCGGCCGCGTTCGTCCTCTCGCTCGAAGGCGGGACCGCGACCATCGGCTCGCGGATCACCCGAACGCGTCCGTTCCTCGACCGGTACCGCGGCGACGGCGAGGTCGACAATCGCGACCTCTACGACGGCCGCCTGTTCCGTGAGGAGATCTTCCTGCCGGTCGTCTCCGACGTCGTCGGCGCGCTCGCGCCCGAAGGCGTCCGGGCCTGGTCGCTGCCCGACCCCGACGGACGCCTCGGCGCGACCGTCGCCAAGCGCGCGGGCGCAACGGTCGTTCCCTCGGCCGACGTGTATGCGGCCGCGGGCGACACCGGCGCCGCGGCCGCCCTGTTCGGCGGCGCGCTCGCGCTCGACACCGAAGGCGTGGTGGCGATCGTCGGGACCGGCGGCGGACGGACCACGGGCGTCCTTGTGCACGTCGAGTCCCCGGTCCCGGGCGCAGCCGTCGCCAGAACCTCGCTCGAGGGCGGCCGCGCCGCGAGCTACGCCGAGGTGTTGCGGGCACGCGGGCAACTCAACCCCGTCGGCGAGACGATCCCGATGGGCGTGCCGCCCGGGAGCGCGATGTTCGTGCGCGGCGCCGACGAGATGCTCGGGCTCCTCGGCGGGCGCTGCGTCGACTGCGGCACGATCAGCACCCCGCCGTCCATCCATCCGCACTGCGTCAACTGTGGCGGCCCGAAGTTGGAGCCGGTCGCACTCTCGCGTACCGGCACGGTGCACACCTTCGTCGTCAACCAGACGATGCCGGCGCCCTTCGTCGCGCCCCTGCCGATCGCGGTGCTCGACATGGACGACGGCGCGCGGCTCATGCTGCAGGCGATCGGCGACGGCACCGACATCGAGATCGGCCGATCCGTCGAGCTGGTACTCCGGAAGTACGCGCACGAGCGTGGCGTTCCCGTGTACGGATTCAAGGCCCGCGCGAAGAAAGAGGCAGCCTCGTGAGTTGGAACAGAGTGGCCGTTGTCGGCGCCGGCCTCATCAAGATGGGCGAGCTGTTCGAACAGAGCTACGAGCAGATGGCCGCGGGCGCGTTCGAGGCCGCGGTCGCGAGCGTCGACAAGGGCTTCGAGCCCACGCAGGTCGAGGCCGCGTTCCTCGCTACGCAACGCGGCACCCTCTGGGGCCAAGAGGGCATCGGCGGCAACACGGTGCCCACCGCGATCGGGCTGGCCGGCATCCCGTGCACCCGCATCGAGAACGCGTGCCCGTCCGGGAGCGACGCGTTCCGCGTCGGCGCGATGGCCGTCGCGAGCGGCGTGCACGACGTCGTGCTCGTCATCGGCGTCGAGAAGATGCGCGACAAGTCGTCTGAGGAAGGACTCCTCTCGCGCGCCGCGGCCGGGCACCCGATCTTCACACGCGGCGAGACCGCACCCGTGTTGTTCGCGCCGTTCGCGACGCGCCACATGCACGAGTTCGGCACGACGCGCGAGATGCTCGCGTCGGTCGCCGTCAAGAACCACTACAACGGTGCGCGCGATCCGTACGCCCACTTCCAGAACGAGATCACCATCGACGACGTGATGAAGTCGGTACCGGTATGTCATCCCCTACACCTGCTCGACTGCTGCCCGCAGACCGACGGTGCGGCGGCCGTGTTGCTCGTCGAGCGCGGAGCGGGCGCGTGAGTTCACCGACAAGCCGGTGTACGTCGCCGGGTTCGGTGTCGCGACCGACCACCCGTACCTCCACGAGAAGGACAGCTTCACCGAGATCAAGGTGACGCGCATGGCGTCGCAGCGGGCGTACGCGATGGCCGGCATCGGCCCGTCCGACATCGACTGCGCCGAGGTGCACGACTGCTTCACCATCACCGAGATCCTCGACATCGAGGACCTCGGGTTCTTCGAGAAGGGCGACGGCGGGCGCGCGAGCCTCGAAGGTGAGACCGCGCTCGACGGACGCATCCCGGTCAACACGAGCGGCGGCCTGCTGGCGAAGGGCCACCCGATCGGCGCCACCGGGGTCGCCCAGATCACCGAGTGCTGGTGGCAATTGCGGGGCGAGGCCGGCGAGCGGCAGATCGAGACCCGCAACGGCTACGCGCTGCAACACAACGCCGGCGGGCGCGGTTCGGGCGTCGCGGTCGTGAACATCCTCACCAACCGGAACAGCTCGTGACCCAGACCGATCTGCGCGTCGAGGTCGACGACGACGGCCTCGGCCGCATCGTGCTCGACCGGCCCGAGGCCAAGAACGCGCTGACGATCGGGATGCGCGACGGCATCATCGACGCGGTGCGGGAGTTCCGGCGCGACCCGCTCGTACGCGCGGTGCTCATCACGGGCGAAGGCGACGCGTTCTGCGCCGGGATGGACCTCTCGGCCTCGACGGTCTCGCAGGCCGGCAAACCGGGTTTCAACCCGCGCAGCACGTCGGAGGCGCTGCGCTCCGGCGTACAGACGTTCATCCGCGAGCTCTGGGAGCTCGACAAGCCGACGATCGCCGCGGTGAACGGCGCCGCCGTCGGGCCGGGTGCACACCTCGCGCTCGCGTGCGACTTCGTGCTCGTGCACGCGCGTAGCCGCTTCATGTGGTCGTTCGCGAAGCTGGGCATCGTCGCCGACGCGGGTGGCGCCTACCTGCTCCCCCGGCTCGTCGGCCTACCCCGCGCCAAGGCGATGATCCTGCTCAGTGAGGGCGCGACCGGCGTGGAGGCGGTCGATCTCGGCCTCGCCTACCGCTGTGTCGACGAACCCGCCGCGCTGATTCCCGAAGCACTGGCCGTCGCGCGCAAGCTCGCGGCCGGGCCGACCCGCTCGCTCGGGCTCTCCAAGCGGCTGCTCAACGGATCGTTCGAATCCGACCTGTCGACCTCACTCGAGCTGGAGGCCCATTTCCAGGCGATCGCGACGTCGTCGCCCGACCTCGTCGAAGGCATGGCGGCGTTCCGCGACAAGCGCGACGCGAAGTTCACGGGCGCGTGAACGCACCGGGCGCGGTTCCGGTGGGACGCATCCAGCGGGTCGCCGCGTACAACGTTTGCCTCGACGACGCCGATCGCCTCCTCGTGTGCCGGCTCTCGCGCGTCACCGAAGTACCCGGATCGTGGACGCTGCCCGGTGGCGGCATCGAGTTCGGCGAGCATCCTGAAGCAGCGGCAGTCCGCGAGCTCTACGAGGAGACCGGATTGATCGGCACCATCGGCGAGCTTCTCGCGGTCGACTCGCTGCATCGGCCCGTGCGGGTCGGCCGCGACACCGCCGACTACCACAGCATTCGCATCATCTACCGCACCACCGTCGATCCGGGTGACATCGTGCACGAACCCGACGGTTCCACCGACCGGGCCGCGTGGTGCACGCCCGCCGAGCTCGCCGAGATGCCCCTGGTCGCGACCGGCGAGCACGGCGTCCGATTGGCGTACGGTGAGCGCCGATGAAGACTCGCATCCCCATCCGGTACTCGAAGCCGTGGTCGTGGCTCCTCCCGCTCCTGCTGTTACCGCAGAGCCTGTCGTACATCGAGATCGACCAGGATGTCATCCGCGTCCGCATGTCGTTCGGGTTCCGCGCACGCTTCACCCGCGGCGACATCAGCGCGGTCGGCACGCACCGGCCGGTGCTGAGCATCGGCGCGCACGGTTGGAACGGACGCTGGCTCGTGAACGGCGCGCACCGGCCCATCGCCCGCATCACGCTCGCGCTTCCGGCCCGGGCCCGGGTTCTCGGATTCCCGGTGCGGCTGCGGGAGCTGCTCGTGAGCGTCGACGACGTTGCCGAGCTGCGCCGCGCCCTCCTAACCTGACGCACTCGTCAGGTTGCTCGCATCCCGAGCACGCACCATCGATCACGCCAGGACAAGGAGTTCCCGTGGGTCTGTACGACGGCAAGGTCGCGATCGTCACCGGCGCCGGACGCGGCATCGGCCGCAGTCACGCGCTGCTGCTCGCGTCGGAGGGCGCGGCCGTCGTGGTGAACGACCTCGGCGGGTCGAGCGGCGGCGAGGGCGCCGACGCCACCCCCGCGCAGCAGGTCGTCGACGAGGTCGCGGCGAAGGGCGGCCGGGCCATCGCGAACTACGACAGCGTCTCGTCGTGGACCGGCGCGGAAGCGATGGTCCAACAGGCGGTCGACACCTTCGGCGGCCTCGACGTGCTCATCAACAACGCGGGCATCCTCCGCGACAAGATGAGCTTCAACATGGACGAAGCCGAGTGGGACCAAGTGATCGACGTCCACCTCAAGGGTCACTTCGCGACGTCCCGCTTCGCGGCGTCGTACTGGCGCGCGCAGTCGAAGGAGACGGGCGGTCCCGTCAACGGCAAGATCGTGAACACTGCGTCGGAGTCGGGCCTCTACGGCAACGCCGGCCAGGCGAACTACGCGGCCGCGAAGGCCGGCATCGCGTCGATGACGATCGTGATGGCGCGCGAGCTCGAGCGCATCGGCGTACACGTCAACGCGATCTGCCCGGTCGCGCGTACGCGCCTCACCGAGACCGTCGCCGGCGACTTCATGAACGCGAAGGAAGGCGAGTTCGACCGCTTCGCGCCGGAGAACATCTCCGCCGTCGTGTGCTGGCTCGCGTCCGACCTGTCCGAGGGTGTCACCGGCCAGGTCGTCAAGGTCATGGGCGGTCAGGTGCAGCTCGTGCGGGGCTGGCGGCCGATCACCGAGGCAACCGACGACAAGCCGTGGACGATCGAGTCCATCGACGGCGCCGCGTCGACACTGTTCGCGAACTCGGACAAGGGCGTCCCGCCCTTCATGCCCAACGTCGGCGACAACTAGCGCGGGGCCGAAGTCGGCGAAGCCGGCGGCCACCCTGGACGGAGGCGGATTACGGGGGCGTTTGTCTAGGCTCGCGCCGTGACCGACATTGCGCCCCGCACCGACCTCCCGACCACCGATCTCGCACTCGACGACATCCGGCTCGGAGACATCGAGCAGTGGATGCGCCCCGACCGCGAGGGAATCTTCGCCAAGCTCCGTGCCGACCGCCCGGTGTCGTTCCACGAGGAGCCGGTGCCGCCGCCCGAGATCGACCTTCCCCAAGGCCCGGGCTTCTGGGCACTCACGCGCTACGCCGACGTGATGCAGGTGTCGCGCGACCCCGACACGTTCCACTCCGCCCCGACGTCGACGGTCGGCGACATGCCCGACGGCATCGCGGAGTGGCTCGGCTCGATGATCAACATGGACGCGCCGAAGCACACGAAGATGCGTCTGATCGTGAACCGTGGGTTCACGCCCCGGCAGGTCGCGCGGATCGACGACTCGGTGCGAGAGCAGGCCAAGGACATCGTCGACCGCGTCGCGCCGATGGGCGAGTGCGACTTCGTCAGCGAGATCGCGGCCGCGCTGCCGCTGCAGATCATCTGCGACATGATGGGCATCCCCCGCGAGGACACGAAACAGATCTTCGAGCAGACCAACGTCATCCTCGGTGTCGGCGATCCCGAGTACGTGCAGTCGATGGAACAGCTCATGGGCGCAGGTATGGGTCTGTTCCAGTACGGCATCGCGCTCGCGCAGGACCGGCTCGACAATCCGCGCGACGACATCACGACGCAGCTCATGCACGCCGAGGTCGAGGACGAGAACGGCAAGCACCGCCTGACCACGGGCGAGCTCGGGTCGTTCTTCCTCCTCCTCGTCGTCGCCGGCAACGAGACCACCCGCAACGCCATCAGCCACGGCATGCGCGCGCTCACCATGAACCCGGACCAACGCAAGGTATGGACCGCCGACTTCGAGGCGGTGTCGCCGACCGCGGTCGAGGAGATCGTGCGCTGGGCAACGCCCGTCATCAACTTCCGCCGCACCGCGACGACCGACACCGTCGTCGGCGGCCAAGAGGTCAAGGCCGGGCAGAAGGTCGTGATGTTCTACAACTCGGCGAACCGCGACGAGCGCGCGTTCGACGACCCGTTCCATTTCGACGTGTTGCGCAACCCGAACGAGCACTTCGGGTTCGGCGCCGGCGGCCCGCACTTCTGCCTCGGCGCCAACCTCGCCCGCCGGGAGATCCGGGTGATGTTCGAAGAGGTGCTGCGGCGGCTCCCCGACATCGAGATCAGCGGCGAACCCGACATGTTGCAGAGCAACTTCATCCACGGCATCAAACGCATGCCGTGCGCGTGGCACACCGTCGTCGATTGAAACTGCAATGAGCCCGCAGGCGATGCCCGCCGCGCACCACGCCGACGTCGAGCTCTTCTCGGAGCGGTTCGGCTCCCCGACGGATCCAACGCTGCTCCTGATCAACGGGCTCGGGTCGCAGTGCATCAACTACGACGCGCGGTGGTGCGAGAAGTTCGCGGCTCGGGGTTACCAAGTGATCCGGTTCGACAATCGCGATGTCGGTCGGTCGTCGAAGCTCGACGACCGCGCGTACACGTTGCGAGACATGGCGGGCGATGCCCTCGCGGTGCTCGACACCGCAAGGGTCTACCGCGCGCACGTCACCGGCGTGTCGATGGGCGGGATGATTGCGCAACGGCTCGCGATCGATCACGGCGACCGGCTCCTCTCACTCACGTCGGCGATGTCGCGTACCGGCGATGCCGAATACGGGCAGAGCTCACCGGAAGCGCTCGAAGTGTTGATGGCGAAGCCCGCACAGACTCGCGACGAATACGTCGACCGTCAGATCACCGGAATTCGGATCTACGGGTCGAAGCCGGAATGGATCGACGAGCCGTATCTGCGGGAGCGGGCGGCGCTCGCGTTCGACCGCTGCTTCTGCCCCGCCGGTGTCGGGCGTCAGATGCAGGCGATCGCCCGCGACGGTGACCGCGCCCACGAGCTGCGCACATTGGACGTTCCGACCCTTGTCATTCACGGCGATCGCGACACACTGATCGATCCGAGCGGTGGTCGCCGCACGGCCGAGCTGATCCCCGGCGCGCGCTACGTCGAGATCGAAGGCATGGGCCACGACTATCCCGCGGCGGTGTGGGACCGTTGGGTCGACACCTGGGCCGAGTTCGCTCGATCCGTCGCATAGATCAAGCGCGGCCGAGACCGCTGAGCTCGCGCGCAACAAGTACCCGCACCGAGCACTGGTCGTCCGCGACGCGAATCGCGGGGCTCGTCTATGCGTCCCCGGCCGGGCAGAATGCGTGGGTTGGTATGCGCGTTCGAGCGACCGAGAGGACGAGATGATCAACGACTATCCAGGCTGCTACAAGCACGTCGGTGAGATGATGGTGAAATTCGGAGTTGAGGCCCCGGGCGTGATGGACGCCTTTTCGAAGTTGCACAGCGCATCAGTCGCCGAAGGTGCGCTGAGCGCAAAGGTCAAGGAGTTGATGGCCCTCGCGATCGCCATCACCGTGCGCTGCGACGGCTGCATCGCGTTCCATGTCCACGATGCTCTCGAGGCCGGCGCCACACGACCGGAGATCGCCGAGACCGTCGGGGTCGCAGTGATGATGGGCGGAGGTCCCTCGGTGGTATACGGCTGTCAGGCTCTGGAGGCGCTCGACGAGTTCACGCAAGCCGCAGGCTAACGACCTCTGGTTCCGCGCGACGTCGACGCACAGGCGCCGTACTTCGCCTGCGAACGATCGATCGCGCTACCTTTCCTGACGCTGTCGTCAGGTTCGCCAGCCGTGGTCGGAGGAGCAAGGGTGCAGCTTGCCTGGAGCCCGGAGGACGAGGCGTTTCGCGCCGAGCTGATCGCGTTCCTCGACCGCAACACACCGGTCGAGATGGCCTCCGGCTACGACTTCCAAGACACCGGCGACGAGCACGAGCTCGTGCCGCAGTGGATGCGCGACTGGCAGGCGAAGCTCTTCGACTCGGGCTGGATGATCCCGGGCTACCCGCCCGAGCTCGGCGGCCGGAACTGCACGCCCGTGCAGACGCTCATCTACCTGGAGACGCTCGCGGGTCGCCGGCTCCTGCGCAGCTCCCACTTCCCGGGCTACGCGATCGTCGCGCCGAGCCTCCTCGAGTTCGGCAACGAGGAGCAGAAGAAGCTCGCGCCGGCCGCCATCCGGGGCGACACGATCTGGTGCATCGGCATGAGCGAGCCGAATGCCGGCTCCGACCTCGCCGGGCTGCAGACCCGCGCCGAGCTTCGCGACGACCACTTCGTCGTGAACGGGCAGAAGGTCTGGACGAGCTACGCGATGATCGCCCAGAAGTGCTTCTGCTACGTGCGGACCGACCCGACGCTGCCCAAGCACAAGGGCATCTCACTGCTCATCATCGACGTCGACTCACCTGGTATCGACATCCGCCCACTGCGCCACATCAACGGCACCGCGGGCTTCGCCGAGGTGTTCTTCACCGACGTGATCGTGCCGCGCGAGAACCTCGTCGGCGGCCTCAACGGCGGCTGGGCGATCACCCAGGGCTCGCTCGCGCACGAGCGCGCGGGCCTCTGGGTCGAGGGCGTGGCCCGCTTCGAGCAGACGATCGAGGGATTGGTCACGCTGGCCAAGGAGCAGGGGCGCGCGCACGACCCGATCATCCGGCGCAAGATCGCGGCCACGTACGAGCTGGCCGCGTCGCTCCGCGCGCTCGGCTACAAGGGTTTCGCGTCGTTCGCGCAGGGTTCGAGCGCACCCGAACACAGCTACATGAAGATGGCGATGTCGGAAGCGAGCAAGGCCGCGTTCGAGCTCGGCATGGAGATCTCGGGCCCGCTCGCGCCGGTCACCGATCCGGAGCTCGGGGCGGACACGAACCGATTCGTGCACGGTTTCTTCCTGTCGTTCGCCAACACGATCGCGGGCGGCAGCTCCGAGATCCAACGCAACATCATCGCCCAGCGGGTGCTGGGCCTGCCGAGGCACTGAGGCTCGAGCCGTGGACTTCTCACTCACCCCCGATCAGCAACTCCTGCGCGACACCGGCCGAAAGCTGCTCGAACGCGAATGCCCGCCCTCGGTCGTGCGCGCGCACATCGACGACCCGTCGGCGTACGAGCCGCTCTGGCGTCACCTTTCCGAGTACACCGCGCTCGGCGCGGGCGATGCGGCCGACCTGTGCCTCTTCCTCGAGGAGACCGGATACGCGGCCGCGCCCGGCCCCTTCCTGGCGACGACCGCGTACATGGCGCTGACGGGCGACGACGCGAGCACGGGCACCGTCGCGCTCGTCGACGATCCCACGCTCCCGTTCGTGCTCGAAGCCGATCGCGTCGATCGCATCGCGCTGGTGTTCGAAGGAACGCAGATCGCCGTCGTCGACGCCGCCGACGTTCCCGCCCGGTTCGTGTCGACGGTCGACTTCTCCCGCCGGCTCTTCACGCTCGACGTCCCGCAACTCGCGACCGAGCCCCTCGCGCCGCAGACCTACGCCCGCTGGCGCGACCGCACCGCCGCGAGCATGGCGGCCGAGATGGTCGGCACCGCGCGCCGGATCTTCGACATGGCGCTGGCGTACGCGAAGGAGCGCAAGCAGTTCGACGTGCCGATCGGTTCGTTCCAGGCGATCCAGCACAAGCTCGCCGACATGTCGCTCGCGCTCGAGCGTTCGACCGCGGCCGTGCACTACGCGGCGATGACGATCGACGGCGACGATCCCGACCGCACCCGCGCGTGCCACGTCGCGAAGGCCGCGGCGGGTGAGGCCGCGCGCCGGATCCTGAAGGACGGCATCCAGATCCACGGCGGTATCGGCTACACGTGGGAGCACGACCTCCACCTGTACCTGCGCCGGGCGACGGCCGACGAGTACCTCTTCGGCACGACCGGCTGGCATCTCGACCGCCTCGCCGCCCTGCTGATCGACCGCTGAGCGCACCGAACCACGCTCGCGCCGGCGTCCGGGTGCGCGCCTGAATCCGGGCCTCAACCCCGTCGGCGCCGGTGCCGACTCCATGACGTATGCCGCGACTCGCCGGAATGCTCGCGCTCGTCGTCGCGCTCGCCGCGTGCGGCGGGGCCGACTTCGACGCGAAGGCGTCGAGCACGCCGTCGACCCCGGCCCAGGCCCGGCCCGTGACTGCGACGGTCGCCGAGCGTCCGTACGTCGATGCGATGGTCGCGAGCGCGGCGGCGAGCGACGGCAAGTCCGCACTGAGCGCGTCGACGTACCGGTGCATCGCGACCGCAATCGTGCGCGGCTACGGCACGGGCGCGTTCGAGGCGACGGGCATCACCCCCAACGGACTGCGCAACCCGGACAGCTCCCTCGACGGCCTCCCCGATCCCACCGACGACCAGGTGACCGACATCGGGTTCGCGCTCCAGCACTGCCACGTCGCCCAGGAGGTCGCCGCCAGTCTCGCCCACGGGCTCGGCGTCACCGACGCGCCGTCGGTCGCGTGCCTGACGAAGAAGGTCGAGGTCGGGCCGGACGCGCGCCGTTTCATCGTGCTCGTCCTGCTCGAGCGCAAGGTCGACCTGCCGGCCGCGCACTCGCTGATCGGGTTGGTGGCGTCGTGCGTCGACCTGGCCGATGTCGTGCTGCGCGCGGCGAACGTGCCGATCGATCCGGCGACCCGCACCTGCCTGGTCGACGCGCTGCACGGTTCGGACGCGCAGCTCGAGGACTTCCTCGCCCTGCGCGTGGCGGGAGCCGACCCGGACACGGCCGAGCAGGCGTCGGAGCAGCTGTCGATCGCGCTGAACCAGTGCCGTCCCTCGGCGCACACCGGCTTCACCGTCCCCGGCAGCTGACACCCGCGGCCCGGCGCGACCGGGGCCGGTCGTTGCCCCGGGCTTCCTTGGTCGGCCTCCGGGCCAGCGTCTACACTTCCCTGACGTCTGCGTCAGTTTTGCGAGGGGGAAGCTCATGACGAATGTCGACCTGGTTCGCCTCGCCGGTAGCCGGGGCCGCATCTCCGATGCGCTCACCGTCGATCTCGTCACCGCGGAGGTCATCCGGGGCGGGATGGAGACAGTCTGCTTCGAGATGGCGGAGTACGTCTCCCGCACGGCGACGACGCCGATCCTGAACCAGTCGAACGAGCGCAACGCCACCGTGCTCGACGCCCGCGGCCGTCTCGCCGCGCTCTCGGTCGGGATCCCGCAGTTCATGCTCACGTCGACACTGCCGGTGCGGTTCGCACTCGAGTTCCTCGGCGTCGACGAGTTCCACGAAGGCGACGTGTTCGTCGCGAACGACCCGTACCACGGGGGTGGGCACCTTCCCGACTACAACGTCTTCGCGCCCGTGTTCGCCGCCGACGACGCCGCGCCGGGCGGGCGGCGCATGGTGCTCATCGCGAGCATCCAGTGCCACCACGGCGACACCGGCGGCGGCGTCCCCGGGGGTTACAACATCAGCGCCACCGACATCTGGGGCGAGGGCGTGCGGTGGCCGGTCGTCAAGGTGCTCGACCGCGGCGTCGAGCGGCGCGACGTCTTGTACGCATTGCAGGTGAACAACCGCATCCCGAGCTACATCGGCGACCTCCGCGCGCAGATCGGCTCCGCGCAGCTCGGCGCCGAACGACTCGGCGAGCTGATCGACCGCTACGGCGTCGGCGCGATCGAAGACTCCGTCGACTACATGATCGACTACGCCGCGCGGCGTTTCCGCGAAGAGGTCACGCAGTGGCCCGACGGCGAGTACGAGGCCGACTCCTACGTCGATCACGACCCGCTCGGCAACCCCGACATCCACCTGCACGTCAAAGTCACCGTCGCGGGCGACGAGCTCACCGTCGACTTCACCGGCACCGACACCCGCAACGAACTGCAGTCGTGGTCGACGTTCGGCAACACGCGCGGGTACACGGTCGGCCAGATCGCGGCGATGATGGACCCGGAGATCCCGAAGAACGAAGGCTTCTTCGAGCAGATCAAGCTCGTCGTGCCCAAGGGCTGCCTCCTGAACCCCGAGGCGGGCAAACCCGTGTCGGCCGGCACGCACCACCCGGGAGCCGACGTCGGCGAGGTCATCGCCAAGGCGATGCAGTACGTGTTGCCCGACCACGCGGTGCCGCAGACCTACAAGACCGGTATCCCCACGATCATCGTCGGGGCCGATCCGCGCACCGGCGTCACCTTCACCGACCACTCGGCCGAGGTGTACTCGGGGTGGTGCAACGCGTCGAAGGGCATGGACGCCTGGGGTGCGCTGAACGCGAGCTTCGGCAACCTCTGGAAGGCGACCGCCGAGATCAACGAATCGCTGTACCCCCACGTCCAGTGGAGCCGCGACTACCGCACCGACGGCGGCGGCCCCGGCGAATGGCGAGGCATCTGCGGCTCGCACTACGAGAAGGAAGTACGCGTCGACGCCAAGGTGTACACGTACGTTGTCGGCATGAAGTACCCGATGCCGGGCATCTGCGGCGGCGTCGACGGTTCGCCCAACGAGATGATCATCCGTTACGGCAGCGACGACGAGTTCAAGGTGAAGCACACCGCCGAGTGGGTCCCCATTCACGCGGGTGAGCGCATCATGTTCGACTACGGCGGCGGGGGCGGATGGGGCGATCCCCTCGACCGCGACCCGCAGGCCGTGCTCGACGACGTCCTCGACGAGTACGTGTCGGTCACGGGCGCGGGCCGCGACTACGGCGTGGTGCTCGACGGCTCGCTCGAGGACCTCACCCTCGAGATCGACCACGTCGGCACGCACGCCCTCCGGGAACGCATGCGGGGCGAGCGGACGCGAGCCGAGCAGCGCTGAGATGGGCTTCCGCGTAGGAGTCGACGTCGGCGGCACGTTCACCGACCTGATCTGCGTCAGCCCGAGCGGCGAGATCCTGCTCGACAAGACGCCCACGACCCTCGACGACCAGTCGACCGGAGTGATGAACGGTCTCGGCCAGCTGGCGGAGCACTTCGATCTCGAGCTCGACGCGTTCTGCAAGGATCTCGACATCCTCGTGCACGGCACGACCACCGCCGACAACACGATGATCGAAATGAACGGCGCGCCCACGGGCTTGCTCGTCACCGAAGGTCATCGCGACGAGATCGAGCTGCGCCGCTGCCACAAAGAGGAGATCTGGGACCCGAACTATCCGGGCCCGATCCCGATCGCACGCCGGCGCGCCCGCATCCCGATCCCCGAGCGCATGGACTTCGAGGGCAACGTCCTGCTTGAGCTGGACGAAGAGGCGATCCGCCGCGGCGTGCAGCGCCTGAAGAAGCTCGGCGTGCGTTCGATCGCGGTGATGTACCTCTTCTCGTTCGTGAACCCCGCGCACGAACGGCGCACGCGCGAGATCGTGTTGGAGGAGTTCCCCGACGTCGAGCACATCTCGCTCTCGCACGAGGTCATGCCGCGGGGCCCCGAGTTCGAACGCGTCTCGACGACGTTGGTGAACGCGTACGTCGCGCCGCGCATCGCCACGTACACCCAGAACCTGCAGGACAAGCTGCGCCGGGCCGGCTACCTCGGGCCACTGCTGATCATGCAATCGACCGGCGGCGTCATGCCCCCCGACTATGTATCGCGGCGCGCGGTCACGCTGCTCGCGAGCGGCCCGACAGGCGGCGTGATGGGGGCCACGGTCGCGGCGCGCGCGGCCGGGATCGGCGACTTCGTCGCGGTCGACATGGGTGGGACGAGCTTCGACATCTGCCTCGTGCGCCACGGCCGGCCCGAGATCAAGACCGACTGGAACTGGCGCTACCGCTACTACATCGGCCTCCCGATGGTCGACGTCCAGAGCGTCGGCGCAGGGGGCGGTTCCATCGCACGGGTGCGCCAGGGCGCGCTGCTCGTCGGCCCGGAGTCGGCCGGCTCCACGCCCGGTCCCGCCTGCTACGGCCGCGGGGGCACGCGTCCGAGCGTCACCGACGCCGACGCCGTGCTCGGGTACCTGCCCGTCGACGGTTTCGCAGGCGGCCGCATGCACCTCGACGTCGCGGCCGCGCGCGCGGCGATCACCCACCATGTCGCCGAACCGCTCGGCATCGAGCTGACCGAAGCCGCGTGGGGCATCGAACGGATCGTGAACGCGAACATGGCCAACGCGACCCGCAAGGTGCTCGCCGGCCACGGCGCCGACCCGCGCGATCTCTCCTTGATCGCGTTCGGCGGCAACGGCGCGGTGCACGCGGCTGCAATCGCCCGCGAGCTCGGTGTCGCGAAGATCATCGTGCCCAAGGCCGCACCCGCGTTCAGCGCACTGGGTGTGCTCGTCGCCGACTATGTGGTCGACCTCGTCCGCTCGTACGTCACCCCCCTGTCGCAGGTCGACCTCGGGCGGGTGCGCGACCTTCTCACCGACCTGCTCCAGGAGGTCGCCAAGGAGCTCGACCCCACCGGTGTCGCGGCCGCCGACGTCGAGACCAACCTGTTCGCGCAGATGTGCTACCCGGGCCAGAACTTCGACATGAGCGTGCCCGTGCCCGAGGGAGTCGCCCTCGACGAGCCCGGGCTGCTCGACCTGGCCGAGCGCTTCCACGACCAGCACGAGACCGAGCGCGGCTTCTGCTTTCGTTCCCAGCAGCCGCTCATGCGAGGTGTGCGCGTCATCGCGCGCGGCAACACGCTTAAGCCCGACCACCTCGCCGAGACCGGGACGGTCGCCGACGCCGACCGCGCGCGGCGCGGCACGCGTCCCGCGTACTGGGGCGACGGCTTCGTCGACACGCCGGTCTACGACGGAACGCGGCTCGGTTCGGGCGCGACCGTCGAAGGTCCCGCGCTCGTCGAAGAGCCGTTCACGGTCGTGGTCGTCCCGCCCGGCGCGACCGCAACGCTCGACGGTCTCGGCAACTACGTCGTTTCGGTATGACACGGTTTCGGTATGACACAGTTTCGGTGTGACGGTTTCGGTTGAGCGTCTCGGCGTGAGCGTCTCGGCGTGAATCCCGAGCTGTTGCTCGTCTCCCACTTCCACTGGGACCGCGAGTGGTACCGCGCGTTCGAGGTCTTCCGCGGACGCCTTGTCGACGCGGTCGACGCGGTGCTCGATCTCGTCGCGGCCGATCCGGGATTCCGGTTCGTGCTCGACGGGCAGGCCATCGTGCTCGAGGACTACCTCGAGGTCCGCCCGGAACGACGCGCCGAGCTCGTCGCCGGACTGCACGCGGGACGGCTCGGGGCCGGACCCTGGTACGTCCAGCCCGATTCGCTCCTGCCCGCGGGCGAGACCCACGTGCGCAACCTGCTGCTCGGCCGGCAGGTCGCGGGCGCGCTCGGCCCGGTCTCGACCGTCGCCTACGTCCCCGACTCGTTCGGGCATCCGGCCCAACTCCCGCAGCTGTTCGCAGGCTTCGGGCTCGACCCGTTCGTCTACTGGCGCGGGAACGGCGCCGAGCTCGACACACTCGGACCGCTCTACCGGTGGTGCGCGCCCGAGGGCTCGTCGGTGCGGGCATGGCAGCTCCCCGAGGGCTACTTCGCCGCCGCGGGCCTCGATGCCGACCACGATCTCGCGGGGACGATCGCGCGCCTGCGGCCGGTGATCGACCGGATCGTCGCCGCGGGCGGCGCGCCGGTGCTCTTGATGAACGGCTTCGACCATCTTCCGGCCGACACGTCGACCGCGCACGTGGCGGCTCTCCTTCCCGCCGAGCGTGTGTTGCTCGACGACGCGGTCGCGCGGCTGCCCGACGCGTCGACGCTCGCACCGTGGACCGGCGAGCTCGTCGGCGCGCGTACGGCGAACCTCCTCCCCGGCGTGTGGTCGGCCCGCATGCCGTTGAAGCTGCGCAACCGCGCAGTCGAGACCCTGCTCACCGATTGGCTCGAACCGTGGGCGGCGTTCGGGCGCGCGCTCGGGCTCACCGACGAACGCGCGTCGATCGAACTGGCCTGGCGTTCATTGCTCTGCAACCAGGCGCACGACTCGATCTGCGGCTGCTCGATCGATCCCGTGCACGAACGCATGGTGGCGCGCTACGACGACGCCGAGGGTCTGGGTGTCGCGACCTTGCAGCGACTCTTGGAACGACTGGCGGGACTGGCAGTCACGCGCGAGACACCGTGGCGCGACGGGCAGGACGTCGTCGTGTTCAACGCGTCGGCCGCGCCGCGCACCGACGTGGTCCGGGTGCCGCTCGAGGCGTTCCCGCCGTGGCGGGTGAGCGTCACCCGCTTCGACATGCATCCGCTCGCGATGCCGACCTTTCACGGTGTGACCGTCGACGGCCGGCCCGCGCGTCTCGTGCAGAGCGACGATCCGACGCGGGTGCGCTTCCTCCCCGGGCTGGGCGGGCTCGACGTCGAGTTCGTCGCGGCCGACGTCCCCGCGTTCGGGACGCGCCGTTACAACGTGGCGCCGGCCGACGAGCTGCTCGACGCCGACGACGACGGGCGCGTGATCGAGACCGACGACGTGCGGGTGGAGATCGCCGACGACTCGACGCTTTCCGTGACGATCGGCGGCCGCACGTATCACGGCCTCTTCGGCGTCGAGGACGCGATCGACCGCGGCGACTCCTACGACTGCGATCCCGATCCCGTGCGCGACATCCGGGTTCGGTTCGTGACCGTGCAACGCAGCCGGCACACCTCGGGGATCGCCCGGCTCACCGTCGTCCGCGAGCTCGACCTGGTGGGCCGGCTGACCGTCGAGGCACTCGTCGCGCCGGGGGTGCCGTTCGTGCGGTGCGCGGTGACGCTCGACAACCGCGACACCGACCACCGGCTGCGCCTCCGGTTCCCGACCGGTGCGCCGATCGAGCACTTCGACGCGGCCACGACGTTCGACACCGCTCGCCGCAGCACCGCACCCTCCGACGACACCGGGTGGGTGCACCCCGCGCCGCGTACGTTCCCGCACCAGGGCTGGTTGGCGGCGAACGGCCTCGTGGTCGGGGCGCCGGGACTCCCCGAGGCCGAGGTCACCCCCGACGGCGACGTGCTCGTCACCCTGGTCCGCAGCGTGGGCGTGCTCGCCCGCATCGAGTTGCGGACGCGTCCCCTCCCGGCCGGGCCGGAGATGCTCGCGCCGGGCGCGCAGACGCAGGGCCGGGTCGCGGCCACCGTCACGCTCGCTCGCACGCCCGGCGACGCGCGCGCGGCCGAGATCGGGTTGCGGGGCGTCCTCGGGGGCGACGCGCCCATGCTCGCGCCCGACGCCGGCCTGCTCGAGGTCCGGGCCCGAGATTCCGTCCTGTCGTCGTGCAAACCCGCCCAGGAGGGCAACCGGATCGTCGTGCGCGTGCTGAACCCCAGCGACGAACCCGACGACGTCGTGCTCCATTTCGGGATCGACGTGCAGCGGGCCCGACCGGTGCGCCTCGACGAGCAGCCCACCGACTTCTTCTTGACGCACAACGGCCGCGACGTCGGCTTCGTCGTGCCCCCGCACGCGCTGCGTACCGTGCGCATCACGTTCGGCTGAACCGCACGGCGCCGGGGTTCGTTCCCGCAACCCGGACCGGCTCGTCGTCCGGGCCCTTGCCGCGCGGCTCCTCCCGTTCCAGGATGGGGCGGTGACGACGATCGCGAGCTACCGCCGCGCCGTCGCACCAGGACGGGCGGGCCGGATCGTCGTCGTGCTCGCCGTCGCGGTCGCGGCGCTGTCGACCCCGACCGCGGTCGCGGTCGCGGGCGCGGTGGCGCCGGCCGTTGTTCAGCATCAGACCGGCCTCGCGTTCGGCGATACGTCGAGGTCCTTCGAACCCCAGGCTCGTCAATCCGACTCGGGCGCCTACGCGATCACCGGTCAGCTCGGACGCGGAAGGTACGCGTTGGCGCTGAGTCTCGACGCGAGCCTGTGCACGCACGCCGGCGACCGGATGCTCGTGAACGGCGATGCCACATTGACACGATCGGACGGCACGAAGATCAGCGGCGCGGTGTCGGGCACCGAACCCTGCTTCGCCGAAGACCACAGTGCCGCGGTCCTCGGGGTCACGCTGACGCACGGCCACCGCGACCTCGTCGGCGCACGACTGACGTTCTCCGGCGCGTTCGTCCTCCACCTCACGCCGGGCGGCGAGGCCGGGAGCGAGTCGTTCTCGATCACGGGATCGTCGTCCGCCTCGCCGCGCCTCGGCTACTGGATGGTGGGGACGACCGGTCACGTGTCCGCGTTCGGTGGCGTCGACGATCTCGGTGACGCGCCGACCGCGTCCGCCGTCGACATCGAACCCACACCGACGCGCACTGGGTACTGGATCGTCGACGCGCGCGGGCAGGTGTTCGCATTCGGCGACGCGCACTGGTACGGCAACGCGAGCGCGGCCGCGCTCGCGTCGGGTGGCCCGGGCCCGGGCCCGTCGGTCACGAGCATCTCGGCCACTCCCACCGGTCACGGCTACTGGCTCTTCACCGATCGCGGCCGCGTCCTGCGATTCGGCGACGCCGGCGACTTCGGCGATCTGCGGGCCCGGAACCTGAACGGCGCGATCGTCGGGTCTGCCGCGACACCGACGGGTCACGGCTACTACATGGTCGCCGCCGACGGAGGGGTGTTCGCGTTCGGCGACGCGCGCTTCCGCGGCTCGATGGGCGCGACGCGGTTGCGCCAACCCGTCATCGGACTCGTCCCGACGGCCGGCAACTCGGGCTACTGGCTCGTCGCCGCCGACGGTGGGGTGTTCGCGTTCCGCGCCCCGTTCGCCGGATCGATGGGTGCCGCCCGCCTCCGCCGACCGGTCGTCGGCATGGTCCGCTACGGCACCGGCTATCTGCTGGTCGGCGCCGACGGCAGCATCTTCGACTTCTCGCCCCGTCCGTACCTCGGATCGCTCGGCGCGTCGCCTCCGGCGGTCCCGATCGTCGGCGCCGCGTCCGCCGGGTAACGCGCTCATCTCCACCAACAGTTGTCGAAGCTTTCAGCCCTGGGCGCCGATATCTCCGACAACAGTTGGTGGAGTTGTGAGCCCTGGGCGCCGATATCTCCGACAACAGTTGGTGGAGTTGTCAGACCTTGCGGCGGTACATGCGGACGGCGAGGGGTGCTGCGATCACGATGATCGCGAGACTCCAGGCGATCGCGCCCAGCACCTTCCCGGTCGACGCGAACTGCCCGCCGTACGTCAACGCCCGGACCGCGTCGATCACGATCGAGACGGGCTGGTGGTTCGCGAACCATTCGAGCGGCGTCGGCATCGACGCGGCCGACACGAACGCGGTCGACACGAACACCAACGGGGCGAGGATGGGGAACGACGCGGCCTGCGCGGCCTCGGCGTTCGCCGCCTTCAACCCGACCAGGGCGAACACCCACGACAGCGCGTGGGCGAACAACAGCATCATCGCGATGCCGGCGACGAGGCCGAACACGCTGGTGTGGATCCGCCAGCCCACCATGAAGCCGACGAGCACCATCAAACACACGACGAAGACGTTGCGCACGAGGTCGGCGAGCGTGCGGCCCGCGAGCACCGCGGAGCGGGCCATCGGCAGCGACTGGAAGCGCTCGATGAGTCCCTTGTGCAGGTCTTCGGACAGACCGACGCCGGTCTGGATCGACCCGAACACGACGGTTTGCGCGAAGACGCCGGGCATCAGGTAGTCGACGTAGTGATCGACGCCCGGAACGCGGATCGCCCCGCCGAACACGTAGCGGAACATCAACACGAAGATGATGGGCTGGATCGTCGAGAAGACGAGCACCTGCGGCATGCGCTTCATCGCGACGAGGTTGCGCCAGGTGACCGTCATCGCGTCCTGGACGGCCCAGCCGAACGCGCTGTGCTTCGGGCGTTCGATCGTGGTGGGGATGGCAATCGCCGTCATGCTGCACCTCTCGTCCGGCGGCGGCCCGCGTCGGCCGGCTCGTCGTCGGCCTCGGGCTCTTCGGCCTTGTGGCCCGTGAGCGACAGGAACACGTCGTCGAGCGTGGGCTCGCGCACGGTCAGCGTGACCGGTTCGAGGTGTGCCCGGTCGAGCGAGCGCACTACGTCGAGCACGACGCGCGCGCCGTCGTCGACCTTCAGCTCGACGGTCGTCGGCACGGAGCCGACGTCGCACAGGCCGATCCGGGCGAGCTCGGCCTGCGCGCGCTTGGCCGTCGCGGGATCGTCGAAGCCGACCTCGACGATCGTCGATCCGAGCGTCGACTTCAGTTCCGACGCCGTGCCCTCGGCGATCACGCGACCGTGGTCGATGACGACGATGTTGTCGGCGAGGCGGTCGGCCTCTTCGAGGTATTGCGTCGTGAGGAGCAACGTGGTGCCCTCGCGCACCAGGCCCTCGATGACGCCCCAGAGATCCTGACGACCGCTCGGGTCGAGACCGGTTGTCGGCTCGTCGAGGAAGAGAACGGGTGGGCGGTGCAACAGCGCGGCGGCGAGGTCGAGGCGGCGCCGCATGCCGCCCGAGTACGTGCGCACCGGCCGGTCGGCGGCGTCGGCGAGCGCGAAACGCTCGAGCAACTCCACCGCGCGGTCGGCCACGACGGGCTTCGACAGGTGCGAGAGGCGGCCGACCATGCGCAGGTTCTCGTTGCCGGTGAGGTTCTCGTCGACCGCGGCGTACTGCCCCGCGAGCCCGATGCGCTCGCGCACCTCCTGCGGGTGGCGGGTCACGTCGAGGCCGAGCACCTCGGCCCGGCCCGAGTCGGGCCGCAGGATCGTGGTGAGCACGCGCACCGACGTGGTCTTGCCCGCGCCGTTCGGTCCGAGCAGACCGAGCACCGTCCCGGTGGGAACGGTGAAGCCGACGCCGTCGAGGGCGACGACCGATCCGAATCGCTTCTGCAGGTTCTCGACGATGATGGCGTCCGTCATGGGAGTCAGCCTCTCACAATTACTTGAATGATGTCAAGTATCGATGAGATCAACATTCGATGTACTTGAAACATCAACGAAAGCGTCGTACGATCCGTCCATGGCGCCCGAGGCGGTACCGGCCACCGATCCCGCCGACGAGGTCTGGCGGCTGCTCACGGGCGTGATGATGGTCCGCAAGGAGGAGTTCCCCGCGCTCGCGGCATCGTTCGGCCTGAACCCGGGGGCCATGCACGCACTCCTCCAGCTCGATCCCGACGAGCCCCAGTCGATGAGCTCGCTCGCCGGCGCCTGGAAATGCGACGCGTCGAACGTCACCTGGCTCGTCGACCGGCTCGAGGAGCACGGCCTCGCCGAGCGCCGCGCGCAACCCGGGGATCGTCGAATTCGCACCGTCGCGCTTACCCCGAACGGCGCCGACGTACGCAAACAGGTGGAGGCCCGCTTCTACGAAGCGCCCGACAGCCTCCGTTCGCTGAGCGCACGCGACCTCGAGACGCTCGCCAAGATCCTGCGCAAGCTGGCGATCGCCACCGGGCCGCACGCCTAGCTGTAGTTCCCCGTGCCCCGCTTCCTGACCGAACACGAGTACGGCGTGGTGTCGGCCGCGGCCGACCTGTTGATCCCGGCCCTCGACGCGCACCCGGGCGGCGCCGCACTGGGCGTCGCCGACTACGTCGACCACCTGCTGGCCGCGTTCACGGTCGATCCGCCGTTGATCTTCGCGGGCGGGCCGTTCAGCGGCCGGTTCGGCGGCGACGCCTCGTTCTCGACCTTCATCGCGCTCTCCCCCACGAGGAGCTGGCCTGGCGGACGCGGGTGGAAGGCTCGCGCGGACTTCCCGAGCGGGAGTTCAACGGCCCCCACCGGGGCTGGCAGGAGATCTACCGCGACGGCATCGCCGCGCTCGGCGCCGACTTCTGCAGCGTCGAACCGGCCGAACAGGACCGGCGCCTGCGCGCGCAGCCCGAGCTGCGGGTGACGTTGTACGAGCACGCGTGCGAGGGCGCGTACGGCGCGCCCGAGTACGGGGGGAACCGTGCGTTGGCGGGCTGGCGCGCGATCGGGTTCGAAGGCGACGTGCAGCCGCGCGGCTACACCGACGGCGAAGTGAGCGGGCGTGACTGAATCGACCGACTGCGACGCCGTGATCGTCGGGACCGGGCCCGCGGGCGCGACCGCGGCCGACGTGCTGACGGCCGCGGGTTGGTCGGTGGTGATGCTCGAGAAGGGCCGCAACCACCTGCTGTCGCTCGACGCCCCGTTCTCGCCGCTCGGTCACGTCTCGAACGACGAGATCAAGTTCCACCGGCGCCACTTCCTCGGGCCGGATCCGTTCCTCGAGCCTCGTACCTATCGTCGCGACGGCGCCGACGGTGATCGCCTGTTCGCGGGCGAGGTCAACAACCTTCCATCGACCGTCGGCGGGGGCGGTTTCCACGCCGACGGCAAGCTTCCCCGCTTCCGCGCGGTCGACTTCAAGGCCCGCTCCGAGCTCGGGCCGATCGAGGGCGCCGACATCGTCGACTGGCCGGTCGACTACGACGAGATGGAGCCGTACTACGCGGAGGCCGAACGGCTGCTCGGTGTGGCGGGCGACGCGGGCGGGAACCCCTTCGCGGAGTGGCGCAGCGGGCCGTACCCGATGCCACCCGGCGCCGACATGTTCGGCGCGGTGCTCACCACGGAGGCCGCGACGCGCCTCGGCTACCACCCGTATCGCGCGCCGACGGGTGTGAACTCGGTGCCGTACGACGGCCGGCCCGCGTGCAACAACTGCGGGTTCTGCGCCTTCTACGGCTGCCCGATCGAAGCCAAGGGCGATCCCGTCGCGCCGTTGCGCAACGCGCTGCGCACAGGGCGGTGCGAGATCCGGGTCGACTCGTACGTCGAGCGCGTCCTCCTCGACCCGGGCGGTCGCAAGGCGCGCGGCGTGCGCTATCTCGATCTCGACGGCAATGCGCACGAGGTGGCCGGGCGCGTGGTCGTCGTCGCCGGCGGCGCGTGGGAGACACCGCGGCTGCTGCTGCGCTCCGACGTCGCCAACTCGTCGGGGCTCGTCGGCCGGTACCTCATGTACCACTTCCAGACGTTCGTGATCGGGCAGTTCCCGTTCCGGCTGCACGGCCATCGCGGCCGATCGGTCACGCACCTGCACGACGACCACATGCTCGTCGACGACGACGTGCTCGCGTTCGCACGCGAGCACGGACTCCCCTACTTCCGCGGTGGTCTCACCGAGCACGGCGGTGGCGGCAGCCCGGTCATGGAAGGGATCTACACGCCGCCCGGCCCGGCGCACACGCGTGAGATGCTCGACTCCAAGATGCGCGACCGGCTGTGGGCGTTCACGGTGCAGGGCGAGGATCTGCCCCAGGTCACGAACCGGATCGACCTCGATCCGTCCGTGCGCGACGTCTACGGGTTCGCCGCGGGCCGGGCCACCTACGACGTGCACCGGCACGAGGTCGTGGCCTCGCGCTATATGGCGCCGCGGCTCGAGGCGATCATGCGCGAGGCGGGCGCGGAGAACACGTTCGCGGCGTCGTCGCCGCCTCTCGACGGCGATCGGGCCGGTACCCGCAGCGCGTCGATGTCGCGCCACATCATGGGCACGTGCCGGATGGGCGACGATCCGAAGACCAGCGTCGTCGACCGCTGGCAGCGCTTCCACGACGTCGAGAACATGGTGTGCACCGACTCGTCGGTGTTCCCCACGTCGACGGGCTACGGACCGACGCTCACGATCGTCGCGCTCGCGATCCGCGCGTGCCGCGATCTCGCGGGTCGGCCGAAGCTCACGAGCAATGCACCCCGCTGACCTCGGCCGCGTTGCTCAATAGGATTCGACGATGGATCTCGCCACGCTCTCCGAAACGTCACTCTCCGACGCCACCGGCACCAAGCACCGGCTCGGTGACCTCTGGGACGACCAGCCGGTCGTGCTCGTGTTCCTGCGCCACTTCGGCTGTCTCCACTGCCGTGAGCACGCGGTGCAGTTGCGCGATCGCTACGACGACATCAAGGCTGCGGGGGGAGAGATCGTGGCGATCGGCACCGGCGACCCGATGTACGCGGAGGCGTTCTCACGCGACGAGAAGATCCCGTTCCTCGTCCTCGTCGACGACGACGCGGTCGCAGCCCACGCCGCCTCCATCAAGACCCTCAACTGGTTCCAACTCCTCCACCCGCGCACGTGGAAGGCAACCTGGCAGACGTCGCGGCGCGGTCACCACGTGCACAAGCCCGGCATACGGGTGAAGCAGATCGGCGCCACGTTCGTGATCGGCGCGGGCGACACGATCCGCTACGAGCACATGGACTCCGACAGCACCGACCATGCCGACATCGAGGAGCTCGTCACCGTGGTGCGCAGCGCCTGACCGTCACGCCGGCGCGCGCGACACCTGCAAGCTCCGGAGCGCATCCGCGACGAGCGCGACGTCGCCGACGTGGATGCGCACCCGGTCCGACGGTTCGCACCACCACGCACCCGTGTCGTTCACTTGCGCGAGATCGCCGTGCGCGGTCGTGCCCGTCGCGTTGGCTGCGGTCGGGCAGCCCGCGGGGTACGTGCTCGGGCCGAAGACACCGATCGTGCCGTCGCCGAGCTCGACGTCGGGCGCGTCGGTCGGCCCGAGGATCAGCGGCTTCTCCGGGGCGAACACGAGAAAGCCGTCGGCGCCGACGCGCGGATGGAGCAGCGTCAGGATGCGTTGGATCTCCTCGTTCGGTCCACACGAAAGGACGACCCGCCAGCGGCCATAGACGTCGCCGGACTTGCACGTGCCCCACAGCTCGACCGACACGTCCTGCACGATGATCGGTTGGGCCGTGAACGCGGGCAGGAGCCCGTCGGGCGCGGACGAGATCTGCGCGTGGAACCGCACCGGGAGGCTCGCGAGGGCGAGGGCCTTGCTACCGGTGAGTGTGTAGCGCGATCCGTCCGGAGCCGTCACCGTGACCGTCGACTCGGCGTCGGTGCGGGCGGGCGGCGTCGTCGTCCTCGACGGCCCGGGCGCCGAGATGATCGGCGCGGAGTCGTGTCGCGCCCCGATCGTCGCGACGAGCGCGGCGACGACCACCACGGCCGCGACGCCGATCGATGCGCCCATGGTGTTCCGGCGCCGTCGTCGAGTGCCGCGCGCGGGTCCGGACGCCCGCGACCGGAGGGGCTACCGGCGCGTTGTCGACGAGGGGCGCGAGCTGACGGTCGAGATCGAGATCGATCATGCGTGGTGCTCCTCGGATTCGAGCATGAGTTGGAGATGGGCGCGGGCGTCGTGCAGGCCGCGCGACACGGTGCCGGTCGCGATGCCGAGCACGTTCGCGATCTCGGGTTCGGTCATCCCTCCGACGTAGCGCAGCGCGACCAGCTCACGCTCACGCTTCGGCAACGCCCGTACGGCTTCCCACAGCTCGACGCCGACGTCGGGTGCGACGTTCTCGAGGGTCGGTGCCAGCGCCCGCTCGCCGGCGGCGCGGCGGGCGATGCGCCGGAGCAGGTTGCGGGCGACGACGAAGGTCCAGCCGGCGGGCGACGGCATCGCCCGGACCCGCGGCCAGCGCTCGAGCGCCCGGACGAAGGCCTCGTCCGTCGCCTCGGCCGCGAGCGCCCGGTCACCGCAGACGACCAGCACCGACGCGTAGACGCGCCGGTACTCGTCGCGATACCAGTCTTCGAAATCGATCACGTCCACTGCGAGACAGAGTCTCCCCGACCCCTATCCCTTGGGTCGGTTCCGACGAGTGGCGCAGGCCTCTGCGAGAATCGACCGATGGTCAAGGCGGTGATCTTCGACTTCTACAACACACTCGCGGAGACGACGAACTACGGCCCCTCCTGGGAGGATCTCCTCGACGAGCTCGGGTACTCGCTCCCACCCGAGATCCGCGACCGCTGGTGGAACGACGGGATCGACGGAACCGAGCACGACGAGCACTCCCGGTCGCGCGACCACTACGTCGCCTGGCAGCAGTCGCGGGTCCGGGCGATGCTGAGCGAGTGCGGCGTCCCCGAATCCGCGCACGACGATTTCATCGTGCGCGTGCGCGAGATCGGCGCGCACAACCGCATCGACGCGTACGCCGAGGTCGACGACGTCATCCGGGGGTTGCGGGCGCAGGGCGTCGCCCTCGCGATCTGTTCCAACTGGGACTGGGACCTGCACGAGGCGATCGACGCGGCCGGGCTCACCGGCGCGTTCGACGTCGTGGTGTCGTCGGCGTGGATCGGCGCCCGCAAGGCGCACCCGCGCATCTACGCGCACACGTTGGAGCAGCTGGGCATCGCACCCGCGGACGCACTGTTCGTCGGCGACACCTGGACCTGCGACGTCGACGGGCCCCGCGCGTTCGGGATGCAGGCGATCTACCTACGCCGGCCCCACCTCGGCGACGACCACACCGCGCCCGAGCCGCAGCACCGGCCCGACGACGTGACCCACGCCCACGACCTCCGGGCGATCGAGGTGCAACTCCCGGGCGTCGGGGCGGATTCGACTCAGCGGTAGAAGCGGCTGACCGCGGCGTCGATGTCGGTTCGGGTCGCGAGGAAGAGCCGTAGCGGCGCGCCCAGCATCGTCATGAGCTCGGCGATCGCAGTCTCGTCGGTCGGTTCGGCGACCGCCACCTCGATCTGACCGTCGACCCGGCGCAACGGCAGCGCGGCCCGGCACCGGGCCTCCGCCTCCGGGATGAGCGCGAGGAGCCCACGCTCGCAGTCGACCCGGCTCAGGTCGACGACCTGCATCCGCAGCTGCTCGGCCAGGAGCTCGACGAGATCACGGTCGGTGATGAGTCCGAGGTCGACGAGGATCGTGCCGATCGGGTCGCCGGTTCGGGCCTGGCGGGCGAGCGCGTACTCGAGCTCCCCTTCGACGACGAACCCGCGGGTGACGAGCAGGTTCCCGAGCAGGCGACCCGAGTGGCGGGCGCCGACCACACCTCCGCCCCCACCGCGTGGCGCGGGCCGCTCGAAGGCCGCGGCGTCGACGACCGGGGCGGGCCGCGTGGCAGCCGGCGTCGCCTGCACGCGGCGGCTCTCGACCAGGGCCGCGAGGCGCTCGGCGATCCGGACGGCTTCCTCGTGCACCGACGGGGGCGGCGGCACGGGAGTGCGCCCGCGAGCATCCGTCGCGGGCCGCTCAGCCTCGGTCTTGGCCCCCAGGGGTCGATTCCGCCGCACGCAATGCTTCCTTGGTAGTCCCCCGGAGATGCATCGGCACGCGTGGCCGCGAAACTGATCCGCGCCGGCCGTCAACCGGCGCGAACCGCGTCAATTCACCGCGCGTTCGCGCCCCGCCCAGTACGGCGCCCGGAGCTCGCGCTTCAGGACCTTCATCGCACCCGACAGCGGCAAGGGCTCGCTGCGGATCTCCACCGACTTCGGGACCTTGTACCCGGCGATCCACTCCCGGGCGTGGACGATGATCTCGTCGCCGGTCACGGTCGCATCCGCGCGGACCACCACGATCGCGTGGACGGCCTCGCCCCACTGCTCGGACGGGATGCCGATCACCGCGACCTGTTCGACCGCGGGGTGCGACGCGATCGCGTTCTCGACCTCGACGGAGTACACGTTCTCGCCGCCGGTGACGATCATGTCCTTCACCCGGTCGACGAGGAACAGGTAGCCGTCGGCGTCGAGATACCCCGCGTCGCCCGAGTGGTACCAGCCGCCCCGGAAGGCGTCGTCGGTGGCCTCGGGCTTCTTCCAGTACTCGGTCATGAAGTTGCCGGCCCGGGCACACACCTCACCGGTCGTGCCGGGCGGGAGGATCTTCTCCGACGGATCCTGGATCGAGACGACGACGCCGGGCAGTGCGCGACCGGCCGACTGCAGCCGGGGACCGCCCGCGCGATGCTCGTCGGGCCCGAGCGAGGTCAGCACTGCCGAGCACTCGGTCATGCCGTAGCCCTGGAACAGATCGAGCGACGGGAAGAGCGACAACAGCTTCTCGAGGAGCGCGCCCGGCATCGGTGACGCACCGTACGTGAGGGCGCGCAACGACGCTCAGGCGCTCGGGCCGGAACTCCGGGTGGTTCAACAACATGCCGATCATCGTCGGCACCATGACGGTCTGCGTGACCGAATAGGTCTCGCACAGCTCGAGCGTCTTGGCCGGGTCGAACAACGGCAGGAACACCGACACGCCGCCCGAGGCGGGCACACCGAGCATGCCGCCCATCGACGCCGCGTGGAACATCGGCGTCTGGTGGAGGAAGACGTCGTCGGCACCGAACTTCCACACCTGGTTGACGTGATACATGTTCAGCATCTCGGCCCGATGGTCGAGCAGCACGCCCTTCGGCAGGCCCGTCGTGCCGCCGGTGTACATGAGCACCGCGGGATCGTCTTCCTCGGGCTCGTCGGGAATCTCGGGCGACGCGTTCTCGAGCAGGTCCTCGTACGTGACGTCGTGCGGCGCGTCGCCGCCACCGATCATGACGACGTGCTCGATGCCGACCGCGGCCGCGAACCTTGTCGATGACCGGAGCGAAGAACTGGTCGGTGAAGCACACCTTCGTCCCGGAGTCGCCGAGGATGTACTCCAGCTCCTTCGGCGCCAAGCGGAGGTTCAACGGGTTGATGACACCGCCGCCGAGGAACGCGGCGTGGTAGCACTCGAGGAACTGGTGGCCGTTGAGCGCCATCACCGCGAACCGGTCGCGCCGCTCCACACCGAGTCCGCGGAGCCCCGACGCCGAACCGCGCGACGCGGTCGAGGTGCTGGGCGAACGTCGCCTCGTAGTCGCCGTCGAAGAACGCCACCCGATCCGCGTTGCGCTCCACCGCGGGCAGGAACAGCCGGTGGTACACGAGCTCTTTCATCGACACGTCTCCCTCGCCGACGCTCTGAGACCCCGGCTCGCCGCGCTCGACGCTAGTCGGCCCGTCGAGCAGAATCACCGGCCGTGACGGACCGATCGCCACTCGAAACCGGAGCCGGATCCGCGAGTCCCCCGGGTGACAATCTCCTCGACGACTTCGTCCGGGAGAGCGCCGAGTCGTATGCCGCATTCGGCCGGGCGCGCGGCGACCGGGTCGAACGAATCGACGGCGTCGCGACGATGGTCGACGCCGGGTCTCCGTTGCCGTTCGTCAACCGAGTGGTCCTGGAGCGACCGGTCGACGACCACGGGCCGCTGCTCGCCCGGATCCGTGCGTTCTACGACGAGGGCCCGCCGACCCCCTTCCTGCTCGACAGCGCGTGGCCGACGCCCGACCTGTCGACCTCGGGATTCACCCGGCTGGGACACCCTCCGCTGATGATGCGCCCGCACGGCGATCCGTTCCCGCCGCCGCCGCCCGAGCTGCGCATCGAGCGCGTCGACGACGACCGCACCGCGTTCGACTACGAGCGGGCGTTGATCGACGGCTACCCGGCACCGATGCTGCAGCCGATGACCGAGGTCACGATCGTGACCCCACCCGCACTCGACGCGCCCGGCTGGCATCACTTCGTCGGCTACGTCGACGGCGAACCCGTCGCGTCGGGGGCCGGCTATGCGGGCGACCGCCTCGTGCGCGTCGACAACATCGCGACGCTCGAGTCGCGCACGCGGCCGCGGCTACGGCCTGGCGCTGACCGCCGCGGCCGCGGCGGTCGACCCGACCAAGCCCGCGACCCTCGTCGCGAGCGATCTCGGCCGGGGGGTGTACGAGCGCCTCGGCTTCGTCTCGATGCTGCGGATCAGCTACTGGATCGGCTCGCGTCGGGAGAGTCAGGCCCGGTCAGATGCCGAAGCTCGCGGCGCGCACGATCGCGATCGCGGTGGCGTCGCCGTCGAGCGTGACCTCGGCCGCCTCCTTGCGTCCCGACATGTACAACGTGAGCTCGCCCGGCGGGCCGCTCATCGTGACCGGGACGCCTTCGGTCGACACGACCCGCTCGCGCCCGTCGGGCGTCTGCAACTTCAACGCCGCACCGCGCACCGCCTTCTTCGACATCCGCGCACCGAAGCCGAGCATGCGCCAGAGGATCGCGTCCATGTCGGCGTCGATCGTGCGGGGCGGCTCCCCCGACGCCCGGCGCACGTCCTCGTGATGGATGAAGTTCTCGTTCACGTTCGCGGTCGCGAGCGGTCCGGTGCGGTGCATCCACGGCGGCCCGGTGCGCAGCATGGCGACAAGGGTGTCGAATCCCCGTGCCTTGTACTTGTCCATCACGTGCTGGAGATGCCCGGAAAGCGGCGGCACGACAAGCCCGAGCGCGGCGTCGGCGCGGGCCTCGCGTGCGACGAGATGCGCGGCGAGGTCGAGCGTGTTCCACCCCGCGCAGAGCGTCGGGGCCTCCGGGCCGTAGTTGTCGAACGTCGCACACAGCGCGGCCCGTTCCTTCAGCAAGACATCCGTCGCGCCCATCACGACTCCTCGTAGAACCTGAGCTCGACCGTGTTCCCGTCGGGATCGTGGATGTACACGCTCGACGCGAAGCCCTGCGCGCCGAACAGGCCGTCGGCCCGCTGCGCGCCCGGGAAGCGGGCGGCGAGCGCGTCGAGATCGGTCGGCTCGACGACGAGGCAGAAGTGGTTCACGTTCTCGCCCGTCCGCTCGGCCGGGAAGAGGTCGACGATCGTCTGGGCGTTGACCCGCACCGACGGGAACAGCACCTCGCCCCGCCGCCATTCGTCGACCCGCACCGGCTCGAGCCCGAGGTCGTCGCAGTAGAACGCCAGCAGCGCCTCGGCGTTCGTCGTGTTGATCACGACATGGTCGAACCCGACGACCTTCATGGCCGCAGGCTACGCGCGATCCCCTGTTGTCGGAGTTTCCTGCTCCCAGCGCTGATATCTCCACCAACTGTTGTCGGACTTCTGGGCACCCCGTGCCGGAAACTCCGACAACTGTTGGCGTTCTTTTGGTCAGCGCGGGAGGCCGAGCATGCGCTCGCCGATGATCGTGCGTTGCACCTCGCTGGTGCCGCCGGCGATCGACGCCGCCTTCGACCACAGCCACTGCCGTTGCCAAAAGCCCCCTCCGGGATTGTCGGCGGCGGCCCACCACAACGGCGCGGCCGCGCCGACGACCTCCAGCGCGCGCGCCGAGAGCGCCTGGGTCATGTCGGTCCAGGCGAGCTTGGTCACGCTCGATTCGGGACCGGGCTCGATCCCTTTCGACAGCCGTGAAAGCGTGCGCCAGTTGTGCAGCCGCAGCACGCGCAGCTCCACGAACGACTGCGCGAGCGCGTCGGAGATCTCGACGTCGTCGAGGATCCCCCGGGACGCCGCGAGCTGCCAGAGCTCGTCGAGGTACACCTCGTGCACGACCTGTTCCTTGAAGGGGAAGGCGGTCCCCCGTTCGTGCGCGAGCGTGGTGTTCGCCACGGCCCAGCCGTTGTGCAGCGGCCCGACGAGCTGATCGTCGGGCACGAACACCTCGTCGAAGAAGACCTCGTTGAACTCGGCGTCGCCGGTGATCTGCACGAGCGGCCGCACCTCGATGCCGGGCGCCGACATGTCGACGACCAGGTACGAGATGCCCTTGTGTTTGGGCACGTCGGCGTCGGTCCGGGCGAGGCAGATGCCCCAGCGCGCGAACTGCGCGTACGACGTCCACACCTTCTGGCCCGAGAGCAGCCACCCGTCGTCGACGCGCACCGCGCGTGTCTTCAACGACGCGAGGTCGGAGCCGGCGTCGGGCTCGGAGAAGAGCTGGCACCAGATCTCGCCGGCCGTCAGGATCGGTGGCAGCCAGCGCGCCTTCTCCGCGTCGGTGCCGTGCGCAAGGAGCGTCGGCCCGGCCAGATTGATCCCGACGCGGTTGATCGGTTGGAGCGCGCGCGACCGCGCGTACTCCATGTTGAATATCGCGACCTCCACGGGCGACGCGCCCCGGCCGCCGTACTCCGCCGGCCAGTGGATGCCGACCCACCGCGCCTGCCGCGAGCCGCGCCTGCCAGCGGCGGCCGAACTCGACCTCGTCGGCGATGCTCTCGAACCGCGGTGGGACCTCGACGTTGTCGGCCAGCCACCGGCGCACCTCGAGTGCGAAGGCGAGCTCGTCGGGCGTGAAGGAGAGATCCACCGGCTACAGGTCCCAGAAGCGTTCGCGCTGGTAGCGCACGAACGACTCGTGCAACGCCTGCTCGTCGTCGAGGGTGAACGGACGGTACGCGTCGTCGCCGCGGGGCCGCACGAAGAGCTCGTCGTCGCCGACGAGGTCGTGGCGGAACTTCTGCTGCACGAGCGCGCGCTTGACGATCTTGTTGGTCCCCGTCGTCGGCGGGTCGTGCAGGAGGCGCACGTAGCGCGGCCGCCACTTCGGGCCGATCGCTCCCTGGTCGTCGAGCCACTGCCGCGAAGCGCGCGGGGTCGAACGCGGCCGGGTCCGACACGACGAGCCCGGCCATCACCTGGTCGCCGGCCTGATCGTCGGGGACGCCGTAGACCGCCGCGAGCACGACACCCGGAGCCTTCCGCAGCGTCTCCTCGATCGGTCCCGCCGGGAAGTTCTCGCCGTCGACCCGGATCCAGTCGGCGGTGCGGCCGGCGAAGTACACGAAGCCCTGCGCGTCCTTGTAGCCGAGGTCGCCCGACCAGTACCAGCCGTTGCGCGTCGTCTTCTCGGTCGCGTCGGTGTTGTTGTAGTACCCCTCGAACGGGCCGACGCCCTGCGTGTTGACGATCTCGCCGACGCATTCGTCGGCGTTGAGCACGCGCCCGCGCTCGTCGAGCACCGCGCGCGCCTTCTCGACACCTTCGTCGTCGACAATCTGCACGTGATCGGGCGCGTGACCGAGCGCGCCCGCCGGCATGTCGGGTCCGCGGTTCACCGCGACGCCACCCTCGGTCGCGCCGTATGCGTCGATGACCTCGAGGCCGAACCGCCGCGAGAAGTTCGCGACCACCTCCGGTGAGCCTTCGTTGCCGAACGCGACCCGCAACGAGTTGTCGGCGTCGTCGGCGAGCTCGGGCTGCGCGAGGAGATAGGCGAGCGGCTTGCCGGTGTAGTTGAAGTACGTCGAGCCGTAGCGACGGACGTCGCCGAGCCAGCGCGACGCGGAGAAGCGCCGCCCGAGCCCGACCGCACACGGCGTGACGATCGACGGCGCCCACCCCACCTGCACCGCGTTCGAGTGGAACAGCGGCATGCAGACGTACCCGATGTCGTCGGGCCCGAGTCCCATGATCATCGACATGCGCTTGCCGGTCACGAGCAGCCGGCGCTGCGAGCAGATGACGGCCTTGGGCACGTCGGACGTTCCCGACGTGAAGATCAGCGCCCAGATGCTGTCGACGTCGGGCTCCATCCCGGCGTCGACGGCGCCGTCGTGCGCGGCGAGCGCGCCGGCGAGCGACGCGCCGAACGGCACCCCACCCAGGGCAGCACGGTCGTCGTCGGCGTCGGCGAAGCGGGTGGAGAGCAACACCGGCGGCAGCCGGTCGGCGATCGGCTCCAGCAGGGCCGCGTGCCTGGGCTCGGTGATCACCAGGCCGCACCGCGCGTGCTCGACGTCGCGGAGCAAGTGCACGTCGCGGCGGGTGTGGTTGAGGCCGACGACGGCTGCACCGATGAGCGCGGCCCCGCCGAACGCGAAGAGATAGTCGGGGGTGTTGTCGAGGAGCACCGCCACATGGCGCGGGCCCTCGGCCGGCAGCATCGCGTCGAACAGCGCCGCGAACCGCACCGACTCCGCGTAGTACTCGGCGTGGGTCCACCGCTCGCCGCCGAACTTGATCGCGACCCGGTCGCCGGACTGCTTTGCGTTGCGGCGCAGCAGCGAGGCGGCGTTCGGGGCGACGAGGGGCGCCTGCCCCGGTGCCGGGGCGGAATGCGGGCTCGAAACTGACATCGGCGTCAGAGACTACGCGTAAGCTCGTCGCTCATGAGGGTTGACGGGATGGCCCGATGAGCGTCGACCTCACCGGTGCCGCCGACCTGCACTGCCACTTCGGTCCCGATCCGCACCGCGAGCGCTCGGTCGACGCGTTCGAGGCCGCGGCCGAGGCCGCGGCCGCCGGCCACCGGGCGGTGGTGCTCAAGTCGCACGACTCCCCCACCGCGTCGCTCGCCTGGGCGGTCCAGCGCGAGGTCGGCGACTCGATCTCCGTCTTCGGCGGCATCTCCTGCGACCGAGAGGTGGGGGGCGTGAACCCCGCCGCGGTGGAGGTCGCCCTCGGTCTCGGCGCCCGCATCGTCTGGCTGCCGACCCTCAGCAGCCGCCAGGACTTCGACAACGGCATCGCCGCGCAGCTCGGCATCCCCGGGCCCGGTCTGGTCGTCACCGACGCCGACGACCGCCTCCTCGCCGAGACGCGCGAGATCCTCGAGCTCGTGAAGGAGCACGACGCCGATCCTCGCGACCGGGCACGTGAGCGCGGCCGAGCACTACGCGGTGGTGAAGGACTTCGCCCGCCGGGGCCGGGTGCTCGTCACCCACGCCACCGAGGATCTGGCCGGGCCCAACCTGAGCACGCAGCAGTGCCGGGAGCTCGCCGAGCTGGGTGCATGGATCGAGCTGTGCGCGATGACGTGCATCGGCGGCCTCGCGACCCGCAGTGTCGGCGAGATGGTCACCACGATGCAGGCCGTCGGCGTGCAGCGCGTGACGCTCGGCACCGACTTCGGCCAGAAGATCAACCCGCATCCGGCCGCCGGGTTGCAGACCTACGCTGACGCCCTGTACGCAGAAGGCGTCACCGAGGCCGACATCAGGCTCATGGCGTGCGCCAACCCGTGTGAGCTGTTGGGAGTGCAGTAGTGCCGCACATCACCGTCCCCGAGGGCAAGGCCGATCCCGAGGTCCGCGTGTGGGCGCTGCGGCCCGACATGGGCATCGGCGCGGGCGCGCTCAGCCACGCGATCTACGACCAGAGCATCGTGCCCGTGCGCGAGCGCGAGCTCGCGCGCATGCGCATCGCCCAGATCAACGGCTGCATCATCTGCCAGCAGTGGCGCTCGACGCCCGGCGCCGACGGCGCGGTGACCGAAGACGACTACGCGCACGTCCTCGGGTGGCGCGACCACCCCGGGTACTCCGAGCGCGAGCGGCTGGCGATCGACTACGCGGAACGCTTCGCCCTCGATCATCACACCATCGACGGCCCGTACTACGACCGGCTGCGCGCGGCGACGTTCACCGACGCCGAGATCCTCGACCTCACGGTGTGCATCGGCGGCTGGCTCGCGCTCGGGCGCACACTGCACGTCCTCGGCCTCGACGACGCCTGCAAGATCGCGCCCTAGCCACCCGAGCCCCGGCTCCTCTGCCGACCGGCGCCCCGAGCCCTGGAGTCCGCGCCATGGAAGACCGCATCACGCCCGGGCTGTACCTGGAGATGACCGATCGGCCCGTCGCCGACTACGTGCGCGACCGTGTGCCCGAGGTGCTCGAGAACGCCGGCACGCAACGCGCCACGTGGTGGCGCAACGTGAAGCGCGACCGTACCGACCTGCCCGCCGTGCTGCCCGAGTTCGACCATCTGGCGGTGTACGAGGTCGACGACTCCTTCCGCCGCGCCGGCGCCGCCCGCCGGGGTCACGGGTCACCACTTCCGCCATTACCGGCGCCCGGGCCAGGGCATCGTGACCGGGCGGCCGACCCTCGGACTCTCGCTGGTGTTGATCTCGCCGAACGACACGAGCACGCGCGCCAGGAGTTGCGCGACTGGGCCGACTTCGTCCACATCCGCCACATCGCCGAGGCCGCGGTGCCCGGCTACTGCATGATCACGCCGTACGAGAACGTCAGTGGCGGCGACCCGCGCTTCATGCACTTCTACGAGATGGACACCGACGACCCGGAGCCCGCGTTCAAGTCGATGACGCCGTTGGTGGCGAAGCGCATCGGCGACGAGCACACCGAAGCGTTCCGGCTCTGGGCACGCGGGCCCAGCCTGCGCATCATGTACGTCAACTCGTTCCGCGGGTCGGCACGAGCGACGACGAGTGAACGCCACGAGCAACTCCTTCTTCGACGTCGTGGCCCGCCAGCGCGCGTACCGGTCGTTCGCACCCGACCCGGTCGACGACGACACGATCGGGCGCATCCTGACCGCGGCGACGTTCGCGCCGAGCGCGGAGAACAAGCAGCCGTGGGAGTTCGTGGTCGTGCGCGACGCGGCGACGCGTGCCGCGCTCGGCGATCTCTCCCGGCGGGCATGGGAGTCGCGCGGCCGCGCGTTCTCGGAGACCCGGCTCACGCCGCAGATGCTCGCCGAGGTCGGCCGGGGCGCGACCGGCGGCGTCGCCGACGCGCCGGTGAACATCGTCGTGTGCGCCGACGTGGAACGCGGGCTCGAGGCGACGATCCCCTCGTCGATCTTCCCCGCGGTGCAGAACCTGCTCCTCGCCGCGACCGCGCTCGGCCTCGGCAGCGCGCTCACCACGATCACCACCGGGTACCGGGCCGAGATGCAGGCGATCCTCGGCCTTCCGGAGCACGTCCTGCCGGTCGCGCTCGTCCCGCTCGGCCATCCCGGCGCAGTCGCTCGGCCCGCCGCGCCGCGCCCCGTTCGCCGAGCACACCCACCGGGAGCGCTACGACCAGATCTGGTGAGCTCGCCGCCGCGGTTACTTCTTGGCGTCGGGTTTCGGACGCACCACCAGCACCGGGCAGGGCGCGTGCCGCACGACCTGCTCGCTGACGGATCCGAGCAACAGGCGCTCGATCGCGCCACGCCCGTGCGACCCGACGACGATCACGTCGGCGCCGATCTCCTCGGCCATCCGGCACACCGTTCCGCCGACGTCGCCGATCTCGATCCGCTTGTCGATCTGCGCGCTCGTGAGCGCGGCGGGCGGTTCGCTCGAGCTCGGCGCCCACCTCGGCGAGCTCCTCCTTCCAGAGCGCGTCCTGCTCGCCCGGTGAGTACACCGAGCCCTCGAAGCCGCCCGCGTCGTCGCCGGGCACCTCGGTCAGGACGCTGAGCAGCGTCACGTGATCGGCCGCGCGCAGCAGCGTGCCCGCGGCGCGGGCGGCTTCGAGCGAGCTCGGGGAACCGTCGGTGGCGATGAGTACATGCATGGCTCTCCTCTGACCCAGGAATCGACGACGAGCGTGCCACCGGCCGCGGCCGAGGCGCGGATCGCGTCTATCACCTGCATCTCGGCGACGCCGTCGGCGAAGGTCGGCTGCGGCACGACCGAGCCCGGCTCCCGGCCTTCCACCCCCGCGAGCAGCGCCTCCGCGAGCCGGGTGTACGGCCCGAGCTCCAGGTGCGTGTAGCGCTCCCGCGGGTCGTCGGAGAGCAGCGGCGGCGCCGGGAGCGCGAGGTCGGCGGGAACCTCGAGCCGCCGGCGGCCGGACCGGTCGGAGCAGAACACGCCGTCGGTCGTGACCTCGATCGTGCCGTCGGTGCCCGCCACCACCGAGATCCCGAGCGGCTGTGGCGACCACGATGCGGCCGTCTGCTGGATCACGCCCTCGACCCCCGAACGGGTCGTCGACCCGGATCACGAAGGTGTCCTCGGCCCCGCCCTCGCGCGCGCTCACGGTCGGCAGCGCGGCGCTGACCGCCGCGAATTCGCCGAACCACGTGCGGAGCTGGTCGACGATGTGCGAACCCGACGCGCCGAGCCAGCCGCCGCCGCGCGGTCCGTCGAACCACCAGCGCGGCACCGCGGCATCGGGGTCGGCGACCATCGGGACGAACGACACGAGCGAGAACGTCCGCGGCTCGCCGATCACACCCTGCGCGACGGCGCGGGCGACGAGCGCGCGGTCGGGTGACCAGCGGAACTCGTGGCCGACGAGATGCGTCACCCGGGACCGCTCGGCCGCGGCGAGCATGCGAGTGGCTTCGGCCGCGTCGAGCGCGAACGGCTTCTCGCACACGACGTGCCGGCCCGACTCGCAGGCCTCGATCGCGAGCGCCGCGTGCGTGTCAGGCGGAGTGGCGATCGTGACCGCGTCGACACCGTCGAGCGCGAGCGCCTCCGTCAACGACGCGCACACGACCGGGATGCCCAGGCGATCGGCGCGCCGTTGCGTGCGTGCCGCGTCGCGGCCGACGAGCGCGTGCACGGTGAAGCCGGCGTTGCGGAGCGCGGGCACGTGCACCCGGCAGCCGAAGCCGGTCCCCACGACGACCGCGCCCGGCATCAATACCCCTCGGCCGGGTCGACGACGTGCAGCAACGGCTCCCCCCGCGTGTACCGCCCGATGTTCTCGATGAGGATGTCGACCGCGGCGGACTGGAGCTGCGGCGTGTACCACGACACGTGCGCCGTCATCCGCACCTTGGGGTGGCCGTACATCCAGTGCCCCGCGGGCAACGGCTCGGGGTCGACGGTGTCAAGGGTCGCCATCGCGACCATGCCGCCGTCAAGGGCTCGCCGAAGCGCGTCCTGGTCGACGAGCGATCCGCGGGCGATGTTGACGAGGTGCGCACCCGGTTGCATCGACGCGAACGCGGCGTCGTCGAGCAGGTGCCGTGTGCGTGCCGTCGCGGGCGCGGCGAGCACGACATGGTCTGCGCCGGGCAGGAGCTCGTCGAGCGAGCGCACGATCTGCACGCCGTCGACCGGGCTCGGCGCGTCGGTACGCCGGAGCGCGCGGACGTGAATTCCGAAGGCCAGCGCGCGCGTCGCGATCGCGGCGCCGATGCCCCCGAGCCCGACGAGTGCGAGGGTCGAGCCCTCCACCCGGTCGAGCGCGGGGTTCGGGAAGTTCCAATGGCGCGGCGGCTCGGAGAGGAAGGTCTCCGGGAACCGTTTCGCCCACGCGAGGATCGCGGCGAGCACCCACTCCGAGATCGGCACCGCGCTGGCGCCCCGCGCGCAGGTGACGACGCGATCGTGCTCGAACACCGCGCTCGCCACGTTGTCGACGCCGGTACCCGAGAGCTGCACCCAGCGCACGCCCGCGGCGTCGAGCCACGCAAGGATCGCGTCCCAGCCGAGGTAGCCCCCGAAGAACGCGTCGGCCTGCAGTCCGGCCGGTGGCTCGCCCCCCGTGAACTCGATCAGCTCGACGTCGGGATACGCGGCGTTGACTCGCTCGATCTCGGCCGTGTTCATCCCGAGTTGGGCGATGATCCGCACGGTTACACGGCTCCCTTGCTTCGCCCGGAGGGCTCGCGGCGTCCGCACGAAAACATGGCTCCCTTGCTTCGCCCGGAGGGCTCGCGGCGTCCGCACGGTTGCCCGGAGGGCTCGCTACGTCCGCACGAAAACATGGCTCCCTTGCAATTCTACACGGCTCCCTTGCTTCGCCCGGAGGGCTCGCGGCGTCCGCACGGTTGCCCGGAGGGCTCGCGGCGTCCGCACGGTTGCCCGGAGGGCTCGCTACGTCCGCACGATTCGCAGAAGCTAGCCCGAACCCGCCGGGCGGCGTACCGTCCAACCCGTGCAGTCGCAGGTCGTCGGTCGAGGCATTCCGTTCGCGGAAGGGCCCGTGTGGTGTCCCGACGGCACCGTCGTCGCGACAAGCGTGGCCGCGGGCGCGCTCTTCCGCGTGCAGCCGGCATCGGGCACGGTGGAACGGATTGCACAGACGGGCGGCGGCGCGAACGGCGGCGCGCTCGCGGCCGACGGTTCGATCCTCGTGACCCAGAACGGCGGCATCGATTTCTCCGCGCTCCCGGGCGTGTTCGCGACGATGCCCCCGTGCGTCCCCGCGGTGCCGGGGCTGCAACTGTTCGACATCACGACCGGGACGGTCATGTACCTGTCCGACACGGGTTATCTCGGGCCGAACGACCTCGCGATCTCGTCCGACGGCGACGTCTACTTCACCGACCCGGGCCACTACCCACCGTCCGCGGACGACCGGGGCCGCGTCGTCGTCTACGACCGCGACGGAAGCGTGACCACGTTCGCGGGCGGGTTCAACTACTGCAACGGCATCGCCTTCGAGCCCGACGGCGCCGTCGTGGTCGTCGAGCGTCGCGGATTGCAGCGCGTCCACCCCGACGGCTCGCGCGAATGGGTGATCGAGCAGCTCGGCCGAGGCGGGGGCGACGGCTTCTGCCTCGATGCCGACGGCCGCTTCTACGTCGCGTCGACGATCGAGCACGGCATCCGCGTCGTCGACACCGACGGCACCGTCGTCGACTTCCTCCCGATCGAGGGCGAGGGTCTCACCACCAACTGCTGCTTCGGCGGCGACGACCTGCGCACGCTGTTCGTCACCGACGCGCTCCCGGGCGATCTCGTCGCGTTCGAGGGGATGCCGACGCCCGGCCTGCCCCTCCCGGCCTGGCCCGGCCGGTCGTAACGCCTTCGGGCGCTTCTCGCCGGTCGGCGGACACCCACGGAATCGTGGGCGGTCACGGGCGGTCGCCCCGGTGGTATCCCCCGCACGACCGCCGGTGGTCGCCCACGGTTCTCGCGACATCGCCCGACCGCGCGGCGCAGCTAGAGGCACCGCAGGGTTGCCGCGAGGTCGCGCGCCCACTGCACCGGGTCGTCGAGCGCCCAGCCCTGGTCGGGAAGGTCGAAGTACTCGACGCTCAGCCGGCCGCGGTAGTCGAGCCGTTCGAGCTCGCGGAACACGGCGCGGAAGTCGACCACGCCGGTCGGATCGTCGGCGTGGAGCTGCGTCTGGCCGGGCTTGCCCTGGCGGAGCTGCACGTGATCGGCAAGGACGAGGAGCTCGCACGGGTCACCGCCCCAGTCGGCGACGTGGCCGGTGTCGACGAGCAGACGGACGTCGCCCACCTCGGCCCGGAACGCTTCGATCGATTCCCGCGAGTTCACCGTCGCACCGGCCCACGGTTCGAGCAGGGCGTGCGGCGCCCGCCGCCACCAGCGCACGGCCCGCTCCCACGCGCCGTCGAGCTGTGCGCTCGGCGCGGGCGTGGTGCACCACTCGTCGACCGGTTTCGGGAACGACGTGGGACAGCCGATCGGGAGCGCGAGGCGCGCGGGATCGGTGCCGATCAGGCAGTCGATGTGCTCGAACCCGTCGGCCTTCGCGGCCTCGGCCCGGTCGACGACGTCGGCGTGCCGTGCGTACGTGACGTCGACCACACCCAGCGGCCAGTTCAGTTCACTTCTCCATCGACTTGGGCATCACCATGCCGACGGTCTGCAGGTGCTGGCCCAGCGTCGCGTCGAACTTCTCCGCGACCTCCCCCGCGCTCCAGCCACCGTCTTTCCACATCCACGCGATCTGCTTCGGCTGCTGGAACAGCGTGTACGCGTACTCGGTGCGGCCGAGGATTTGACCGTTCACGTGCCCGGCGCCTTCCGACGCAAGGAACGCGACGAGCGGCGCATTGAGCGCGGGGTTCTCCTCGGGCGGCGGCTCCTTGCCCGACCGCTCGTAGAGCGCCGCAGTCATGCGGGTCGCGCCACGGGCGCGACCGCGTTGACCGTGACGCCGTAGCGGCCGAGCTCCATCGACCACACGAAGGTCATCCCCATGATCCCGGCCTTGGCCGCGCCGTAGTTGGTCTGACCGAAGTTGCCGCGCAGTCCGGCGGACGACGTGATGTTGACGATGCGGCCGTAGCCTTTCTCCTTCATCACCTCGGCCGCGTGGCGGGTGCAGTTGAAGGTGCCCTTCATGTGCACCGCGACGACCGAGTCGAAGTCGGCCTCATCCATCTTGAGCAGCGTCTTGTCGCGCACGATCCCCGCGTTGTTGACGAGGATGTCGACCGTGCCGAACGCCTCGACCGCGGTGCGGGTGATGTTCGCGGCGCCGTCGAAATCGGTGACCGAGTCGTAGTTCGGGACGGCCGTCGAGCCGAGCGCCTCGATCTCCGCGCACACCTGCGCGGCGGGATCCTCCTCGGTGCCGCGTCCGTCGAGCGACACGCCGACGTCGTTGACGACCACCGACGCGCCCTCGCGCGCGAAGCACAGCGCGAACTCGCGCCCGATGCCGCGACCCGAACCGGTCACGATCGCGACGCGACCGTCGAGCAACCCCATCTACGCGACCGCCGCGGTGGCCTCGCCGATGACGGCCGTGACCCCGTCCTGGTTGGCGACCGTGAACTCGAGGTCGACGAGGTGCTCGTCGCCGTCGTCGCGCTTGGCGGTCACCTTGGCGGTGCAGGTGAGCACGTCGCCCGGCCAGACCTGCTTTGCGAAGCGCACCTGCAGCCGGCGGAGCGCCTCGGCGCCGAACCAGTCCTTGAGCACCCGGGCCGCAAGGCCCATCGAGAGCATCCCGTGCCCGAAGACCGACGGGCTCCCCACCTGGGTGGCGATCGTGTCGTCGTGGTGCATGGGGTTGAAGTCGCCGCTGGCTCCGGCGTACTTCACGAACATGGTGCGCGTGAGCGCGGGGAATTCCTGGGTCCGCTCCTCACCCACCGAAACGGCGTCGTACGTGGTCGCGCTCACTTGTCCCCTCCGAAGCTGACGTCGGCGTCGGAGCGTAGCGGCGCAGACCCGGTCCAGTCAGGGCGAGAGGCCCGAAACCTGACACGGGCGTCGGCTCCGACCTACGCTCTCGCGGTGCCCCGGGCCGGTGGAAACCAACCCGCTGCGCGCCGGCGGGCCGTGAGCGAACCCCGAGAGCTACGCGCTCGGGGACGGAACACGAAACGGCGCCTCCTCGACGCAGGTGCGACCGTCCTCGCGACGAAGGGCTACCACGCGACCCGGGTCGACGACGTCGTGAAGCTGGCCGAGACCTCACACGGCACCTTCTACCTCTACTTCTCCAACAAGGAGGAGTTGTTCCGGGCGCTCGCAACCGAGGTCGCCGAAGAGATGCAGGTCCTCGCCGAGGCGCTCGAGCCCCTCCGAGCGGGCGCGGCCGGCCGGGCCGAGTTGCAGCGGTGGGTCGCGCAGTTCGTCGAGCTGTACCGGCGGCACGGCCCGGTCATCCGGGCGTGGACCGAAGCCGAGATCGGCGGCAGCGAGTTCGGGCGACTCGGCACCGACCTCCTCACCCAGTTCACCGGCGTGATCGTCGCCCGCATCGGCGAGGTGGCGCCGCCCGATCTCGACCCCGCGATCGCGTCGCTGGTGCTCGTCGCGATGCTCGAGCGTCTCAACTACTACGCACTCACGAACCAGGTGAAGGTGAAGCCCGACGCGATCGCGGAGACGCTCGCGCGCGTCACCCACGCCTCGCTCTTCGGCACCTAGAAACCCACCAACAGTTGTCGGGGTTGGCGGCACATCGTGCTCACAACTCCACCAACAGTTGTCGGGGTTGGCGGCACATCGTGCTCACAACTCCACCAACAGTTGTCGGGGTTGGCGGCACATCGTGCTCACAACTCCACCAACAGTTGTCGGGGTTGGCGGCACATCGTGCTGACTTCTCCGACAACGCGACCCGGTTGGGGACGCGGCTATTCGCCCGGGGCGCCGAGCACGCGCGCCTGGAGGTCGCCGAGCTCGGAGACGGGGCCGCTGTACGCGACCTCGCCTTTGACCAGCACGATGGCGTCGTCGGCGATGCCGAGCGCGTGGTGCACGTGCTGCTCCACGATGAGCAGCGTGGTGCCCGAGTCGCGGATCTGCTCGAGCGTGCGGTACACCTCGTCGACCACGATCGGGGCGAGACCGAGGGACAGCTCGTCGGCGATGAGGAGCCTCGGCTTCTCCACGATCACGCGCGAGAGCGAGAGCATGCGCTGCTCGCCCCCCGACAACGTGCCGGCGACCTGGCGCCGGCGTTCGCCGAGCCGAGGGAACATCGTGAACGCCTCGTCGACCGCGGACCTCACACCCGCGCGCCCACGGCTGCGGCGGAACGTCAGCTCGAGGTTCTCCTCGACCGTCAACGACGCGAACACCGACCGACCCTCGGGCGCGTGCACTACGCCGAGGCGGGCGTAGCGGTAGGCGCGCCGACCCGTCATGTCGTCGCCGCCGATCAGGACCTGGCCCGCCGTCGGGGTGACGAGGCCCGAGCACACCCGGGCGATGGTCGTCTTGCCCGCCCCGTTCGAGCCGAGCAGGGCGAGCACGCGACCGCGGGGCAAGACGAACGAGACGCCGAAGATCGCGCGGAACGGGCCGTACGCGGCCTCGATGTCGCGCAGCTCGAGGATGGGCTCGGTCGTCGGTTCGGCGGCGACCATCAGACAGCGACCATCAGGCGGTATCTCCGAGGTATGCCTTGCGCACGGCGGTGTCGGCGAAGACCTCGTCGGTGAGTCCCGACGCGATCAGCGTGCCGAAGTCGAGCACGAACACCCGCTCGACCAGGCTGCGGACGAACTCGACGTCGTGCTCCACCAACAGGACCGCGAAGCCGCGCTCTCGTTGCACGGTGCGCAGCTGCGCGCCGAGCATCTCGGTCTCGTGGCGGTCGAGCCCGGACGACGGCTCGTCGAGCAGCACCAGCTTCGGCTCGGTCATGAGTGCGCGCCCGATCTCGACGAGCCGCCCGACGCCGAGGCTGAGCGACTCGATCGGGCGGTCCGCGACCGGCATGAGCCCGAGCAGGTCGAGCATCGCGTCGACCCGGCTGTTCTCGTCGGCGTTGGCTCCCCCGAGGAAGAGCACGTCCTTCCACAGCGCGCCGCGCCCGTTGCGCACGCGCTCGGCCACGAAGAAGTGGTCGCGAGGCGTCATGCCCGCGAACAGCTCGATACGCTGGAACGTGCGGCCGATCCCGAGCCGCGCCCGCTTGTGGGTCGCGACGCGCGTGAGATCGCGACCGTCGAACCGGTACGCGACCGGTGTCGGGCTTGAGGATACCGAGCAGGCAGTTGAAGAAGGTCGTCTTGCCCGCGCCGTTGGGTCCGATGAGCCCGACGATCTCGCCCGGCTTGACGTCGAGGTCGACGCGGTCGAGGGCGGTGATGCCCGCGAACGTCTTGGTCACACCGACCGCCTCGAGCAGGCTCACGACGCGGTTCCCTCGGTGCCGGCCGCCGCGACCTCGGGGGTTGCGGGCGGCGTGGAGTCGCGCTTGAAGCGGTCGATCCAGCCCTGCACCCGCGCGAGCGACTTGCCCTTGTTCGCCTCGAGTATCCCCTCGGGATGCCTGGCGTAGGTGATCGCGCCGAAGCCGAAGAAGATGAACTGCGTCGCGATCGGCAGCGAGTTGACGTGCCCGAACGGCTGGATGTGGTTGATCAGCCAGGGCAGCCAGTCGGTGAGCACGCGCGCCGGGAACAGCACGAAGCCGATCGCGGCCTGGATCGCGCCTTCCACCGTGCGCGGGCCCAGCGTGACGACGATCACGACCCAAAACAGGCCGAGGGTCGTGTTGTAGTCGATCTTGTTGGCGTGGCCCTCGTAACTCGCGAGCAACGCGCCGCCCACGCCCGCGATACCGGCCGAGAGCGCGAACGCGACGATCCGCGCCCGCATCGGGTTGATGCCGACCGCGGCCGCCGCGACCTCGCTGCCCCGCACCGCCGCCAGGTAACGGCCGGTCGTGCCGCTGCGCACCCGGACGACGACGACCCCGACGATCAACAGGATCACCAGGCACAGCGCGAGGAACGACTTGTCGCTCGCGAAGTCGATGGAGCCCATCTGCGGTCGAGGCGCGACGACGGGGAACAGACCGCCACTGACCCAACTCAGGCTCACGATGACGTTGTCGAAGAAGAGCGCGAACGCGTACGTCGCGAGGGTCAGGAAGATCCCGCCGAGCCGCAGGGCCGGGACGGCGAGCAAGGCGCCGACGGCAGCCGAGATGACGCCGGCGAGGATGATCGTGAGCACGACCGACATCCCCGCGCTCGTGGCCAGCTGCGCGGACGCGAATCCCCCGATACCCGCGAACGTCGCCTGCGCGAAGGAGACCTCGCCCGCGATACCCGTGATCACCACGATCGAGCAGAAGATGATCGCGTAGATCGCGACCTGCACCGACTGCCCCACGACGCTCGCGTTGCCGTGGAAGAACACGTAGTAGCCGACGCCGAGACCGACGAGGGCACCGAACACGTGCGTGCCGATCGTCAGCTCGCGACTCCGCTGCCCGGACACGGGCGCGGGCGGCGGTGGATCGACCGTCGACAAGGGGTCGGTGAGTTCCTTGCGGTTGCGCAGCCGCGGCGAGAGGATCAGCACCAAGAACAACACGACGAACGGCAACGACGGGCGCAGGTTGCTGGCGAGCACGCTGTTCGTCGGCAGATAGCGGTTCAGCAGCTCCTGCACGACACCGAGCCCGACCGCGCCCGCGAACGCGAGCGGGATACTCGTGAGCGAACCGAGCACGACCGCGGCGATCGCCGCGGTGAGCAGAGTCGTGTAATAGATGTCGCCGACCTGCTGGGTCACCGTCGGCAGCAGCACGCCCGCGAGCCCGGCGACGAGGCTCGACAGCATCCAGGAGGCGGTGCTGATGCGGTCGGAGTCGGTTCCCGACAGCTCGGCCATCCGCGGGCTCTCGACGACCGCGCGCATGCGGATGCCGAGCGCCGTGTACCGGAAGATCAGCGTCAGGCCGATCGCGACCAGCGCGGCGATGACGATGATCGACAGCTGGTCACGATCGAGCGACGCCCCGAAGACGTGGTAGACGACGTGGCCCCCGGGCACGATGCCGGTGGGGTTCACGGCGTCGGTCTCGTTGAACTTCAGCAGCACGATCTGCGGGATCGCGACCAACAGGCCGAGTGCGGTGATCAACCGCGCCATCGGCGGCGCGCTGCGGAGATATCGGAACAGCGCCCGGTCGAGGATGACCCCGATGAGCGGCGCGACGATGATCACCGCGATCACGAACGCCGGGAGGATCCCCCAACCGTCGTTCACGTGCAACTGGTAGTAGATCGCGCCGGACGCGAACGCCTGCACACCGAACGCGATGTTGAACACACCGGACGTCTTGTACGCGAGCGTCAACCCGACCGCGAGCAGCGCGTAGACGCATCCGAAGGCGACGCCGTCGATGATCGCGCCGAGCAGTTTCTCCATGCGTCAGCAGACCGATTCAGCTCGTGACCCGGTGCGTCCCGGTCAACCCTCGCCCCCCGGTGCGAACGACCGGTGCGTGACTTCCTTCGGGATCGGGGCCGACGGGTTCGGGTCGAAGCAGATCCACGGCTTGCCCGGCTCGGTGAACTGCGGCACGAACTTGTTGTCGACGATCTTCATGACCGCGTCGCACTCGTACTTGCCCCGCACCGCGACGTTGTTGGTCGGGTCGTTGTGCGCCTTCGTCCAGTCGATCGGCACGATCAGCCCGCCCGGCGACTCCGCCGTCTGCGTGTTGAGCGCGTCGATGACCTTCTGCTTGGTGAACTCCGGGCCCGCGAGCTTCAAGCCGTCGACGAACATCGCGCCCATGATCCAGCCCACCTCGGTGAGCTCGACCGTGCTGACGTTGTGCGCCGACGTGTAGTCGAGGAACTCCTTGGTGGCCGGCGACTGCGGCGTGGCCTCCCACGGCGCGTACTGCGGGTTGATGTAGCTGCCCTCGAAGATCCCACCGCTCGCGGCGATCGCTTCGTGGTCGTACGCGTTGGGCAGCTGCTGCACGGCGTTCAGGCCCTGCTTCTTCATCTCCCGGGCCAGTTTGGTCACCTCGTTGGTGTCCATGCACGTGTTGATGAACTGGACGCCGGCTTCCTTCATGCGGGTGACATCGGCCGTGATGTCGGCGCCGAACGGCAGCGAGTCGTCGAAGAACACGACCTTCGCGCTCGGCGCGTACTTCACGTAGCTCTGCCGCGTCCCGTCGGCGCAGAGGCCCGACGACGCCGACGTCGACTTGCTGTAGGCGAGGATGCCGATCTTGGTGAAGCCCTTCTGCTGCGCCAGCCAGGGCAGGTAGTGGCCGCCGCACGAGAAGCACAACGCCCCGAGCGACCCGAAGATGTTGTCGTGCGACGGGCCGCCCTTGGGCGTAGCCATCTCGGGGTTGATGTTCCAGGTGAACGTGGGCTGCTTCGCCTTGGCGAGCAGGTCGGCGCCGGTGAACTGCAGCGTCGCGACGAACGTGGCGAAAGCGCTGTCGTCGGCGATGCTGGCCTGCACCTGTTGGTTGTTCTGGAGGCCGATCGTGTCGTCGCGGTTCTTGACGATCACCAGCTTGCGCCCGTAGATCCCGCCCTTGGCGTTCAACATGTCGAAGTACGCCTTCAGCCCGTCGGCGTACTGGGCGTACTTGCCGCCGATGGGGTTGGTCTTGGTCGTGATGACGGCGACGCGGATCTCCTTCTTGGCGTCGTCGACACCCGGACCCCGGCCCGCCACGAACTTGCTGAGATCGGCCGCCGGCACGGTCGTCGCGACGGGACCGGTGTTGGCCGGTGTCGTCGGCGCGGTCGTCTGCGACTTGGAGTTGCCGCACGCCGCCAGGAGCAGTGCGACTGCAAGTCCGAGCACCGCGAGACGACCTACATTCGTACGAGCGCGCATTCATTCCCCCGAGATCTGTTCCACGTCACGTGTGGCGAAGCTGACGCTAACGTCATACTCGGCGGACCACAAGAACCCTCTGTCGCGGAGGCCGCCGACGTTCGAGTTGGGCTGACTTCGAATTGCGAGGAGACCGAGTTGGGTTACACGCTCGTCACGTTCCATGCGCATCCCGACGACGAGTCCATCGCGACGGCGGGGACGATGGCGCGCGCGAAGGCCGAGGGACACCGGGTCGTCCTGGTCGTCGCGACTCGCGGCGAGCTGGGCGAATATGCACCCGAGGCGCTCGCGCCCGGCGAGACGTTGACCGAGCGGCGCGTCGCCGAACAGCTCGCAGCGGCCGAGGTGCTGGGAGTCGACCGGGTCGCGTTCCTCGGCTACCGCGACTCCGGCATGGAGGGCGAAGCCACGAACCACCACGACGGTGCGTTCGCGCGCGCCGATGTCGACGAAGCCGCGGCGCGCCTGGCCGACATCCTGCGCGGCGAAGCCGCCGACGTACTCACCGTGTACGACGACCACGGTGGCTACGGCCACCCCGACCACGTGCAGGTGCACCGCGTCGGCGTCCGTGCGGCCGAGCTCGCCGGCACCTCGCGGGTCTACGAGTCGACGATGAACCGCGACTTCATCAGGGAGCTGCTCGCCCGGCGGCCGGACGAGGTGCCCGACGCACCGGACGCGCCCGACGCTACCCAGATGGACGACTTCGGCTCCCCCGCGGAGATCATCACTACGACCGTCGACGTCCGCGACTACGTGGAGCTCAAGCGGAGCGCGATGCAGGCGCACGCCAGCCAGATCCCGGCCGACTCCTTCTTCTTGGCCCTGCCCCCCGACGCGTTCCGCGACGCGTTCGGCACCGAGTGGTTCATCCGGCGCGACGCGCCCCACGTGCGCGAGACCTGGATCTTCGACGACCTCTGAACCGCCGGCGCCCGGGCCCGACGCCCGTGCGATCACGTCCGTGCGATCACGTCCGTGCGATCACGTCCAGGCGGTCACGTCCCGGCGGTCTTCACCAGCTCCGCCAGCGCCTCCGGCACCGACGCGGCCAGGTCGTCGATGTCGGGAACGAGCTCGCGGGAGGCGAGGAAGCCGAAGTCGACGTGGTCGAGGTACGAGATCACGGTGACGTTGAGACCGCAGTCGTCGAAGATCGGGCCGAGCGGGTGGAACGCGACGAGTCGCGCGCCCGCGAGGTACAGCGGGAACGGCGGGCCGGGAACGTTCGACACGATGAGGTTGATGACCGGGCGCAGGCGCTCGCCGACACGGAGGCGCGTGTAGAAGCGCATGGCGCGCGAGAAGAGCGCGGGCGCCGCGACCTCCGCCCAGTCCTCGAGCGTGGTGCCGCCGATCTCGTCGCGCAGGTGTTTGGCGCCGGACATCGACCTCGAGATGGCGCGCACACGCGCGACCGGATCGTCGATCTCGACCGGCAGGGCCGCGAACATGGACGAGACGCGGTTGCCGAACGGCGCATCGCCTTCGACGCGCACGGAGGTCGGGATCGACGCGACGAGCGGCCGGTCGGGTAGCTCCTCCCGGCGCGCGAGATAGGAACGCAGCGCACCGGTTGTGACCGCGAGGACGACGTCGTTCACCGTGACGTCCAACGCGCGCTTGACCGACTTGACGTCGGTCAGCGGGACCGACGCGAACGCGACGATCCGGCGCGGCGAGATCGTGCGGTTCATCGACAGGCGCGGCGCGGTCAGCGGGAGCGCGATCTCGAACGCTTCGTTGCGGGCCCGGCGCGCGAAACGGACCGCGCCCGGAACGAGATTGGTGAGGGCGCGCGCGAGCTTCGCCGGTCGCTGCACGATCGAGACGCCCGCGTGCAGGAGCATGTCGATCTCGCTCGGTACCGCGTCGGGTCGCCACGCGTCGGCGCTCGTCGCCGGTTCGAGCGGAGCGGTCGCGTCGAGGTCGAACAGTGCCGCGATCATGTCGACGCCGGCCGCGCCGTCGATCAACGAATGGTGGACCTTCGTCACGAACGCCTGGTAGCCGTGCTCGAGCCCTTCGACGACGTACGCCTCCCACAATGGATGCCGGCGATCGAGGGGTCGCGCCGCGAAGTCGGCGACGAACGTCGCGAGCTCGTGGGCGCTTCCGGGTGCCGGCAGCGCGGCGCGGCGCACGTGGTAGTCGAGGTCGAAGTCGGGATCCTCGATCCAGATCGGGACATGCAACGAGAACGGCACCTCGACCAGTCGGCGCCGCAACGGTGGCACCAGGTGGAGCCGGGCCGCGAGCAGCGCCCGCACCCGGTCGTGGAACGGCCCGGGCATCGCGGCCGGAGGGTTGACGATCGCGACCCCGAGCACGTGCATGTGCGCCGAAGGCGTCTCCAGCGCGAGGAATGCGGCGTCGAGTCCGGTGAGTCGATGCACGGCTCCTCCTTCCGAGGACGGCATCGTAGGTCGGGGCCCGGCCACCGGCCCAGGGTCGGGAGAGCAGCTCGCCACCGCGCGACACTGGGGCGTGGCTCTCTCCTGGGTATTCCTCGCCGTGGCCTGCTGGGGAGCGCTCTGGACGCTCGTCTCGTTCCGGCCGCCGCATCGACCGCCGTTGCTCATGGTCATCGGGTTCTTCGCGGCGTGGTCGACCACCGAGCTCGCACCGGTCCACATGCTCTGGCAGCTCGCGGCGGTGGCCGCGTTCATCGCGTTCGGCGCGCTGCACGCGTGGCCCGGATGGGTCGCACTCGCATTGACCCTCGCGTCGTGGTTCGGCCTCGGCTCGAGCGTCAAGGGCGCATTGCAGACCGACCGGGCCTTCACGGACGCACTGCACGAGACGGTCGGTCCCGACTGGGACCGCGATCTCGATCCCACGCTCGAGACCGCGGGCCGCCACGTGAGCTGGGGGCGGATCCTCGTGCCCTTCCGGTTCAAGCGCCGTGGTGTCCGGCGCGTCCGCAACCTGCAGTACGTCGACGACGGCACGTTCCGGCACCGGCTCGACGTCTATCGGAGCGACGGCGTCGGGCCCGGCGCGCCGGTCCTGCTGCAGATCCACGGGGGCGCATGGGTCATCGGCCGCAAGGACCAACAGGGTCTGCCGCTCATGTACCACCTCGCCGCACGCGGATGGGTGTGCGTGGCGATCAACTACCGCTTGTCGCCGCGCGCCACATGGCCCGACCACTTGATCGACTGCAAACGGGCACTGGCGTGGATCCGGTCGAACATCGCGGAATTCGGCGGCGATCCCGACTTCGTCGTCGTGACCGGCGGCTCGGCCGGCGGTCATCTCACGGCGTTGATGGGACTCACCGCGAACGACTCGGAGCTGCAGCCCGGATTCGAGGACGTCGACACGTCGGTGCAGGGCATGATCCCGTTCTACGGCGTGTTCGACTGGACCGGCAGCGTCGGCGAGGACGACGGGCTCCGCGAGCTACTCGAACGCCGCGTCGTCAAGCGCACGGTCGCGCAGGCGCCCGACGTCTACCGCGACGCGTCACCCCTGTTTCGCGTCAACGCCGACGCGCCGCCCGCTCTCGTCGTGCACGGGGATCTCGACACGCTCGCACCCGTAGTGCAGGCCCGCACCTTCGTCGCGCGGTTACGCGAGGTCAGCCACGCGCCCGTGGTCTACGTGGAGTTGCGGGGCGCGCACCACGCGTTCGAGGTGTTCAACTCCGTGCGGACGATGCACGCGATCGCAGGGGTCGACCTCTTCCTCGCCTGGCTGATGAGCGCGGATCACGTCAGTGCTGAGCACGGCGGGTTATCTCGATCCGGCGCTTTCCCCAGTTGTAGTGAGGCAACGGCTTCACCGGCGACCGATCGGAAACCCACGGCGCGTACGGAGCCATGACGAAGCCGGCCAGCGTGATCAGCACGCGGTCGTAGTTCACCCGCCAGCCGGCGAAGTCGCGCCACGCCTGGTCGCGGTCGGCGCGCAGCGGCACCCCGGCACCGTCGAGAGTGGCGCACAGCTCGTCGAACTCCTCGCGCGTGATGCTGATCGGGTCGGCGGGCGAGGGTGAGTCCTCGTAGTCGAAGCCGAAGAACCCCGCGACCTCGCGCAACGCGAGGTATCCCGACCGGATGCAGAGCGGCGCGGCCGGCGTCCAGGGGATGTCGAGCAACGCGAGGCGGATCGCCGCGGTGTCGAGCACCGCGCCCGCCGCGGTCACCCACGAGCGGTGCGGGTTCGGCGAGCGGAAGAACGCGAGCGAGCCGTACGACGTGTGCGTCTCCTGCACCTCGGTGAACCACGCCATCCACGACTCCCAGAACCGGTCGAGCTCGGTGAGGAAACCGGTGAGGTGGGCGCGGATGAGCATCTCGCGCGGTGTCGGCGGCGTGCCGGCGCGGATCGCGAGGTCGGTGACGGCGACCTCCCGGCGCGAGAACGAGTTGTAGATGGTGGGCAGGTACGCGATGAGCAACGCGACGAGCGCGAGCCCGATCCCGGCCTCCGTGAACGCGGCGCACGCGGCGGGAAGATGCGGCGGGCGTTCGAAGCCGAGCGTCAGCAACGACGAGCCGCTCGTCAGCACCGCTTCGCGCCATCCCTGGGCCTCGAGCCCGGCGAAGATGCAGGCGAAGGCGAAGAACACGACGAGGATCGACACCAGCGGGAGCGCGAGCAGTGCGATCGGTGCGTACAACGCCAACGCGCGGTCGCGGGCCTCGTACGTGCGTCGCGGCGAGGCGAACAGCGCGAAGATCCGCCGCACGAAACGGAAGATCGTGACCGTGAAGAACACCACGGTGCCGCGCGGGACCACGAACGTGCGGATCGCGGCGTCGAGCACGACCGCGATCGCGAGGCTCCCGATCACGATGAGCACGACGTCGAGGAACCCGTGCACGCGCTACTCCTCGCCCGACGGCCGGCGCCGGTTCCGTTTGACGTCGCCCCGCTGCTTCTTCTCGTCGACCCGGCGCTTCTTGGCGGCGCGCGACGGCTTCGTGGAGAACCGCTTCGGGTCGACGTGCAGCGCGGCCGCCAGCCGCGCCTGCAGCCGTTCGAGCGCGAGCTCGCGGTTCTGGTGCTGCGAGCGGCGCTCCGACGCGGTCACACGGACGACGGGACCGAGCCGCTCGAGCAGGCGCGCCCGCTGGCGCGGCCCGAGCGACGGCGACGTCGCGACGTCGAACCGCAACTCGACCTTGGTGTTCGACGTGTTCGCGTGCTGGCCGCCCGGGCCGCCCGACGCGGTGAAGCGCCACTCGAGCTCGTCGGGTGCGATCGCGCAGGATCGCGTGACGCGCAGCCGGCCGTCGGAGTCCACGCCGGAACACTAGGCAAGGGCGCACGCGCACCGGTCGACTCGGTTCGCGCCCGCGCGCTCAGTGCGTCAGGGGCTTGTACTTCAGGCGGTGCGGCTGGTCGGCGTCGCCGCCGAGGCGTTGGTGGCGGTCCTTCTCGTAGTCGCTGAAGTTGCCTTCGAACCACGTCACCTGGCTGTCACCCTCGAACGCGAGCACGTGGGTGGCGATGCGGTCGAGGAACCAGCGGTCGTGGGAGATCACCACCGCGCAGCCCGGGAACTCGAGCAGCGCCTCTTCGAGCGCGCGCAGCGTGTCGACGTCGAGGTCGTTGGTCGGCTCGTCGAGCAGCAACAGGTTGCCGCCCATGAGGAGCGCCTTGGCCAGGTGCAACCGGTTGCGCTCACCGCCGGAGAGATCGCCGACCCGCTTCTGCTGGTCGGAACCCTTGAAGTTGAGGCCGGCGACGTAGGCACGGCCGTGGACCTCGCGGTCGCCGACCTTCACGAGATCGACACCACCCGTGATCTCCTCGTAAACGGTCTTGTCGGGGTCGAGCGCCTCACGCGACTGGTCGACGTACGCGAGCTGCACCGTGGGGCCGACCTTCAGCGAGCCTCCGTCGGGTTGCTCCTGACCGACGAGCATCCGGAACAGCGTGGTCTTGCCCGCGCCGTTCGCGCCGATCACACCGACGATGCCGCCGGGCGGCAACGAGAAGTCGAGGTCTTCGATCAGCAGCCGGTCGCCGTAGCCCTTGGTGATGTGCTCGGCCTCGATGACGAGATCGCCGAGACGGGGCCCGGGCGGGATCGTGATCTGGACCTTCTCCTGGCGCTTCTCCGCCGACTCGGCCTCCGCGACGAGCTTGTCGTACGCGGTGATGCGCGCCTTGCCCTTGGCCTGGCGAGCCCGCGGTGCCAGGCGAACCCATTCGAGCTCGCGCTGCAAGGTGCGGCGGCGGGTCTCGTCGACCTTCTCCTCCTGCGCGAGCCGCTGTTCCTTCTGCTCCAGCCAGCTCGTGTAGTTGCCTTCCCACGGGATGCCCGCGCCGCGGTCGAGCTCGAGGATCCAACCCGCGACGTTGTCGAGGAAATAGCGGTCGTGCGTCACCGCGACGACCGTGCCGTGGTACTCCTGCAGATGGCGCTCGAGCCAGGCCACCGACTCCGCGTCGAGGTGGTTGGTCGGCTCGTCGAGCAGCAAGAGGTCGGGCTTGCCGAGCAGCAGGCGGCACAGCGCCACCCGGCGGCGTTCGCCACCGCTCAGCTTGGTGACGTCGGCGTCGGCCGGGGGCAGGCGCAGCGCGTCCATCGCGATGTCGAGCTGGCGGTCGAGATCCCACCCGCTCACATGGTCGATCTTGTCCTGGAGCTCCGACTGCTCGGCGAGCAGCTTGTCGAAGTCGGCGTCGGGCTCGCCCATCGCGTTGCAGACCTCTTCGAACCGGTCGAGGAGGTGCTTCGTGCCCGCGACACCTTCGATCACGTTGCCGAGCACGTCCTTGTCGGGATCGAGGCGCGGCTCTTGGGGCAGGAAACCGACAGAGAACCCGGGCGTCACCCGGCACTCACCCTGGTACCCGTCGTCCTCCCCCGCGATGATGCGCAGGAGGGTCGACTTCCCGGCTCCGTTCAGGCCGAGCACCCCGATCTTGGCCCCGGGGTACATCGAGATGTTGACGCCGCGCAGCACTTCCTTGTCGGGCGGGTGCACCCTCCGGAGATCGCGCATCGTCAAGATGAATTGGTGAGCCATACTCCTCACCGTACCGGCCATTGTGCGGAGGACCAGTCCCGGGAGGACACGTGTCGGAAGTCTTCGAGATCGCCAGCGACTACTGCGACAAGCTCGGCGCGCTCGATCCGTGCGGCGCGACGTACGCCGGTATCGCCGGCCACGACCACGAGATGACCGACTACTCCCCGGCGGGGGTCGCGGCCCGGGTCGACCTCGCACGCGAGACCCTCGCAGCCCTGAAGGCCGCGACCGACGCGTCCGACGACGACCGGATCGCGAAGAGCGTGATGGCCGAGCGCCTGGCGCTCGAGGTCGAGCAATACGAAGCGGGCGAGCGACTCCGCGACATCCGTGTGATCGGGAGCCCGATCCAGGGTGCACGCCAGTGCTTCGACCTGATGCACCTCGAGTCGGACGCCGACTGGGACGTCGCCGCCGAACGTATGACCCGTGTCCCCGAGTCACTCGCGAGCATCCAGGCGTCGCTCCGCGAGGGTGTGGCGAAGGGTGTCGTCGCCGCGCGTCGCCAGGCGCTCGCGTGTGCGGAACAGGCCGCGACGTGGGGCGGGGAACGCGACGACGTGCCGTTCTTCCGTGCGCTCGCGGCGCAACGGCCCGACGACACGAACCTCGCGAAGTCGGCGGAACTCGCGACCGCGGGCTACACGCGGCTCGCCGCGTACCTGCGCGACGAGTACGCGCCGGCCGCCGACCCGCGTGATCCGGTAGGCCGCGACCGCTACGCCCTCTTCGCCCGCGACTTCAACGGCATCGAGCTCGACCTCGACGAGACCTACGCATGGGGTTGGGACGAGCTCCACCGCATCGAGGACTCCATGCGCCGCGTCGCCGAGCGCATCCTCCCCGGCGCGTCGATCGACGAGGTGATCACCCACCTCGACGCGGACGACACCCGCGCCATCGAAGGCGTCGACGAGTTCCGGAGCTGGAACCAGGACCTCATCGATCAGACGATCTCCGACCTGAACGGGACCCACTTCGACATCGCACCGCCCATTCAGCGGTGCGAGGCGATGATCGCGCCGCCGGGTGGCGCCGCGGCGATGTACTACACCGGCCCGACCGAGGACTTCTCCCGCCCCGGCCGCACGTGGTACCCGACGATGGGCCAGACGCGTTTCCCACTCTGGAAGGAGGTGAGCACCTGCTACCACGAAGCGGTCCCGGGCCATCACCTCCAGGTCGCGCAGGTGCAGTACCTCGCCCAGAAGCTCTCCCGCTTCCAGCGCCTGTTCGGATTCGTGTCCGGGCACGGCGAAGGTTGGGCGCTGTACGCGGAGCGGCTCATGGGCGAGCTCGGGTACCTCGAGGATCCGGGTTTCGAGATGGGGATGCTCGCCGCACAGGCGATGCGCGCGGTGCGCGTCGTCGTCGACATCGGGATGCACCTCGAGCTCCCGATCATCGACGGTGAGCCGCACGCGGGCGAGACGTGGACGGCGGAGCTGGCCCTCCCGTTCGTGATCGGTCGCAGCCGGTTCCCCGAGGTGTTCATGCGCAGCGAGGTCGACCGTTACCTCGGCTGGCCCGGCCAGGCGATCAGCTACAAAGTCGGCGAGCGCGTGTGGCTGGAATCGCGCGCCGACGCGCGACAGCGCAAGGGCGACGCCTTCGACCTGAAGGAGTTCCACACGTTCGCGCTCGATCTCGGCAGCATGGGCCTCGGACCGCTGCGCGAGGAGTTGGCCCGGTTCTAACCTCTCCCGATGGCCACCGCCCTCGACACCTTCACCGCAACCGAGTTCACCCACGCAGGAACGACGCGCACCGTCTACCGGGCGGGATCGGGCCCCGGCATCGTGGTGATGAGCGAGATGCCCGGCATCACCCCCAACGTCGCCGGGTTCGCACAGCGACTCGTCGACGCCGGTTTCACCGTCGCGATGCCGCAGATGTTCGGCGAACCGGGGCGAGAACCCTCGGTCGGCTACGTGCTGAAGTCGCTCACCCAGGGCTGCGTGTCGCGCGAGTTCTCCAACTGGGCGTTGAACCGCACCTCGCCGATCATCGACTGGTTGCGCGCGCTCGCACGCGATCTGCACGCGCAGTGCGGCGGGCCGGGCGTCGGCGCGATCGGCATGTGCTTCACCGGCGGCTTCGCCCTCGCGATGGCGGTCGACGACACCATGCTCGCACCCGTGCTCAGCCAACCGTCGCTCCCGTTCGCCGGTGGCAAGGCCCGCAAGCGCGCGCTCGGCCTCTCCGACGCCGATCTGGCCACCGTCGCCGCGCGCGAAGACCTGTGCGTTCTCGCGCTGCGGTTCACGGGTGATCCCGCCGTGCCCGCCGAACGCTTCGAGCATCTGCGTGAAGTGTTGGGCGACCGCGTCATCACCGTCGAGATCGAGAACCGCAAGGGCCGCAACCCGCACAACCTGCCGCGGTCCGCGCACTCGGTCGTCACCGAGCACCTCGTCGACGAGCCCGGCCATCCCACCCGGGCGGCGCTCGACCAGGTGCTCGCGTTCTTCGCGGAACGACTCACACCCGCCTGAACGAGCGGGCGTGGACCGAGCGGCGGGCAGCAAGGCCCGGATCCGTCGTGCGTGCGGCCGCTCGGAACCTACGACCCTGGACGGCATGCGCGCCCGCCGCGATGATCGAGCACGAGTTGATTGATCCGCGTGCACCAAGGGCGGCGACTACAAAGGTGCAGACATGAGCCGGAATCGGGCAGGAACGACTTCGCGTGATCGGTTTCGGAACTCGGTACGGCTGCGCGCACTCGCCGTCGTCGTGGTTCTGGCCGCCGCAACGTCGGCGGGCGCCTCGGCCGCGACTGCTGCCGGCACGGGGTCGATCACAGTGACACCCAGTACCGCGCTGGTGGACGGGCAGACCGTCGCCATCGAAGGCTCCGATTGGGTGCCGGATCACGTCATCGGATTCTGTCAGGGCGCCGGTGACCCATCGAACGACGCCAGCGGCTGCGCCGACGGCGTGTATGCATCCGACACCGCGGACGGCAACGGCGGGTTCAGCGCCTCGCTGGTCGTGCACCGCTCGATCTACGTACCGCATCTCGGGGTGCAGGTCGACTGCGCCAACCCGGCCACCCCGTGCTGGATCGGCGGGGGCGACATCGGCGACGTCGCCGGAACCGCCGTGGGGGTCAACATCGAGTTCACCCCGCCGACGGTGGTTGCCGGCGGCGCGTCGGTTGTGGAAGGGAACTCGGGAACCGTCGACCTCCACGTCCCGGTCACGCTGTCGTACCCTTCGAGCCAGACGGTCACGGTGCAGTGGAACACCGTGTTCGTCAACGGTGCGTCGGACATCCAAGCCGACCCCGCCACCGACTACACGCCCGCGAGCGGCACCGTGACCTTCGCACCCGGCGAGACCACCAAGACCGTGACGATCAGCGTCAACGGTGACACGATCGTCGAACCCGACGAGTGGATCGTCGCATCGTTCCACAACCCGACCAACGCCAAGATGGGCGGCTACTGGGGTCTCGGCTTCGGCGTCATCACCAACGACGACTGATCGAGCGGAGGCGCGGCTCGGTTCGCGGGCCTCACGGCCCGAGCGACTCGAAGTCGCGAGCTACAGCTCGCAGACGATCTTGCCGTAGGTTCCGCGCGAACCCAGGCGGCCGAGCGCGGCCGGCACCTCTCCCAACGTCACCCGTTGAGAAATCAACGGATCGATCTTCCCATCCTCGAACAAGCGGACGAGCGCGGCATGGTTGTCGCGCACGAGTTGCGGGACGATGACGTTGTAGAGAGCCCAGTGGACACCGACGACCGAGTAGTTCTTGATCAGCACGTGGTTCGTGCGCGCGTCGGCGAAGCGGCCGCCGGTGAAGCCGATGATGAGGATGCGGCCCTCGAACGCGATGCACTTCGTCGAGCGGTCGTACGTGTCGCCGCCGACGGGGTCGTAGATCACGTCGGCGCCGCGACCGTCGGTGAACTCCTTGACCGCGTCGACGAAGTCGTGCTCGCGATAGTCGAGCGCCAGATCCGCCCCGAGCTTCCGGCAGACCTCGACCTTCTCCGGTCCGCCGGCGGTCGCGATCACCCGCGCGCCCGCGGCGAGACCGAGTTGGATCGCCGCGCTCCCGACGCCCCCGGCACCGGCGTGGACGAGGAGGGTCTCCCCCGGCTGGATGTGCGCGCGCCGGTGCAGGGCCAGATGTCCGGTCTGGTAGACGACGTGTAGCGCCGCCCCGGCCGCGAACGGCATCGACTGCGGGATCGGGAACACGCCGGCCGCCGACGCGGTCGTCGACTCCGCGAACCCGCCGTTGCCGAAGTTCGGGATGGCCAGCACCCGGTCGCCGACGGTGACGCCCACGACCCCGTCGCCGACCTCCTCGACCACGCCCGCGACCTCGGCGCCCGGCGTGAACGGCAACGGCGGCTTCACCTGGTACTCGCCCCGGCACATCAACACGTCGGGGAAGTTGAGCGACGCCGCGTGCACCCGGAGCCGCACGTCTCCGGGCCGGACCCCCGGCTCGGGCCGGTCCTCCAGCACCATGACCTGCTCGGGCTCGCCGAGCTCGTGGACCCTCAACGCCTTCACGATGCGCGAGTCTCGCAGAGTTCGCGCTTGACTGGTCGGGTGGAGCTGACGGCGACTCGCATGGTTGCCGGTGGCGACGCCCTCGGCCGGATCGCGGACGGCCGTGTCGCGCTCGTCGACGGCGCCCTTCCCGGCGAACGGGTGCGCATCGAGGTGACGGCCGACAAGGCCGACCTGCTGCGCGGCCGCGTCATCGAGGTGCTCGACGCGTCGCCGGCGCGGGTGACCCCGCCGTGCGTCCACGCGCGTGAGGGGTGTGGTGGCTGCGGCTGGCAGCACGTGACCACCGAGACGCAACCGCAACTGAAGCTCGACATCATCCGCGACGCGCTGACCCGCATCGCCCACATCGATTCGCCGCCTCTCGCCGAACCGGTGCTGCTCCCGACCGAGGGATACCGCACGACCGTCCGCGCCCTGGTCGTCGACGGCAAGCCCGCGTTCCGCCGTCATCAGTCGCACGACCCGGTGTTGATCGACTCGTGCCTCGTGGCGCACCCGGCGATCGACGAGCTCCTGCAAGAAGGTCGGTTCGGCCGCGCGAACGAGGTGACCCTGCGCGTCGGCGACCGGTACCGGGGAACGCGCCGCGCTCGCCGACCCCGCCGAGACGATCATGGACCTCCCGCCCGACGTCATGCGGGGCAAGAACGCGGTCGTGCACGAGGTCATCGACGGCCACACGATGCGCGTCTCGATCAACTCGTTCTTCCAGAGCCGCACCGACGGCGCCGCCACGCTCGCACGGCTCGTGCGCGAAGCGACCGGGCCCGACCGCGTCCTCGCCGACCTCTACTGCGGCGTCGGCCTCTTCTCCGTCACCGCCGACCGACCCAAGCGCATCGTCGCGGTCGAGCGGGGCCGGTCTGCCGTGGCGGACGCGAAGCACAACCTCAAGGGCCGCGACGCCCGGATCGTGCGCTCCGACGTCGGGAAGTGGAAGGGCAACAAGGTCGACGTCGTGATCGCCGACCCGAGTCGTGCCGGTCTCGGCCGCGACGGCGCGCGGGCCGTGCTCGCGTGCGATCCCGACCGCGTCGTGCTCGTGTCGTGCGACGCGGCCGCACTCGCGCGCGACATCGGGCTGCTCGTCGCGGCCGGCTGCACGCTGACGTCGGTGACGCTCGTCGACTTGTTCGCACACACGCCGCACGTCGAGTGCGTCACCGTGCTCGACCGCTGACGCGGCCGCGGCGGCGAACGCCTACGCGAGTTGCTCTTCGAGCTTGCCGAGCGCCTCTTCCTCGGAGACGTTCAGGGCGAAGCTCAACTCCGAGACCAGGATGCCGCGGGCGCGCACGAGCATCGCCTTCTCGCCCGCGGAGAGTCCCTTGGTGACCTCGCGCAGCGCGAGGTTCCGGACGACCTCTGCCACCTGGTACACGTCGCCGCTCTTCAACTTCTCCTGGTGGTTCTTGAACCGCCGGCTCCAGTTGGTGGGCTCGCGTACGTCCTTCTTCGACAGGAGTTGGAACAGGTCGTCGATGTCCTCGACGGAGATCGGCGGGCGCATGCCGACGTCCTCGGCCTTGTTCGACGGCACCGCGAGGGTCAGATCGCCGTTGGCGACCCGGAGGACGAGGTACTCGGTCTTCTCACCGAACGCCTCGCGCATCTCCTTGCGTTCGATCACGGCGGCCCCGTGGTGGGGATACACGACCCTGTCTCCGACTTTGAACGCCATGCCACTCCATGATCGAAAGACCGGCGTCACAAACGATGGAGGGGAACGCCGGGCGACCAGTCATCGTACCAGGCACCCGAAACCCGCCGGACCGTACCGCGCGCCGCGGCCTCGCGCCGACCCTGGACTCGCATCACGATCACGTGTAGACCTGCCTGTGCCGGCTCCACCCGGGCACCGGGAGGCGATCGTCGTGCAGAGCGCCAAAGCAGCCAAGGCAATCGCCGGAAGAGCGCTCGGCTACGCCGGCCGCGAAGTGCGGCGCGCGCCCGGTGCACGCGCCGACGTGCACGAGCTCGCCGGCGTCACGTTCCCCGACCTCCTCGAGCTGTTCGTGCAGGCGCGCGGTCCCGAGCGGGTCAGCTTCGTCCAGGTCGGTGCTCACGATGGCCTGTCCAACGACTGGCTCCACGACGTGACGGTCCGTTACGGGCTCTCGGGCCTCCTCGTCGAACCCCAACCCGCCGTCTTCCGGGCGCTGCAGCGGAACTACGCCGGTGCCGAGCATCTCGTGTTCGAGAACGTCGCGATCTCCGACCACGACGGGAGCCAGAACCTCTACGTCATCAAAGGCGACATCGAGTTCCTCGAGTACGCAAACCAGGTCGCCTCGTTCGACCGGGAGCACATCCGGTCGCAGCTCTCGAAACACCTGCGAGGAGTGGCACCCCGGTCGGTCGTCGACGAGATGACCCGCCGGGGATTGTCCGTCGACGACTGCATCGACGTCGAGGTGGTCGAGACGAGCACGTTCGCGTCGTTGCTCGCGCGCCACGGCGTGCAGCGCTTCGACATGCTGCAGATCGACGCCGAGGGTTTCGACTTCGAGATCATCAAGACGGCGAACCTCGAGCGGTACACGCCCGGGCTGGTCAACTACGAGCACGAGCACCTGTCGCGGTCGGACCAGATCCAGTGTTGGAACTACCTCGGCTCGCTCGGCTACCGGGTGTTCACGCACGAGGGCGACACGGGCGCGTACCTCCCCGCGAACGCGACGATCACGCTGTCGTAGTGCGTGGCCGGCGGGGGTGTCGGGCTCAGGCCTGCTTTGCCTCGCGCTCGGCCTCGATCCACGCCTTGACGACCGGCGCGAAGTTGGCAGGGTTGTAGGCGTCCTCTTCCGAGGAGAACTGCATGTTCCCCGCGTACTTCAACACCGTGAGGTTGTACGCCTGGTACACCTCGCCGTCGCCGGGGTCACGGAACCGGTTCTCGATCTGGCAGATCCACCAGCCCCGCTCCTCGTCGCACACGCACCAGTCGTGGGGGAACTCCTTCATCTCCGAGTTGGGCCATTCGGCCATCGTCTTGGTGATCCACTCGTAGATCGCCTCGCGGCCCTGCATCGTTCCGTAGTGGTGCTCGATGTAGGTGGCGTCCTCGGTGAAGTTGTCGGCCCACTCCCGCCAGTCGTTCGTGCGACCGGCCTCTTGCGCGACCGCCTGGTAGTTGTCGTGCGCCCGCTGCAGCTCTTCTCGTGTCCAGGTTCCCATCGCGACAGCTTCCCGCATCCCGGGGGGCCGTGTCATACGCCGGGGCCAGCGCGGACGTCGACGAGGTGATGCACCGGATCGTGGATCAGGTAGCGGGCGAACGAGTCGATCGTGAAACGCGATCCGTCGCTCCGGTTCCCGGTGCGGGCCCACTGCTCGGGGGTCACGGCATCGAACCGATCGGCGAGGCGCGACGCGGCTTCGAGCAGTTCCGACGCGGCGAGCGCGGGGTCCTGCCCGGCGTAGTCGTCGGCGACGGCCGTGTCGTCCTGGTCCCAGTTCGCGAAGGTGGGGTCGTCGTCGGCGAGCATGAGGTCGAGGCGGACGGTGAAGATCCGGAACACGTCTCGGACGTGACACCCGTACTCGAGCGCCGACCACGTGTCGTCGTCGGGCCGGTGCGCGGCGTCCGGCCGGGCCAGGATCCCGGGCCACACCGCCGCGTTCGCGCGCAGGAGTCGCCCGATGTCGTCGCGGCGCACGCCGGCCGCGACGAATCCGCATTCCGGGCAGGGCCGTTCGAGCACCCACGTCCAGTTCTTGGTGTCAGGCGTGATCGGCACGCCGGGAACGTTACGAGGCGCGCCGCGAGCCCGTCCCGATTTCGCACCGCTCCGCTGCCAACTGTGGGACGGGGACGGGTCGAGTCACTCGGCCGGGACGGGCCCGGCGTGCAAGGGACGGTGGAGCGAGTGCGGCGCGGACGCGTCGGGTACCGCATGCACCGGTTCGACGCTCGCACCCGGGACCACCTGCGACGAGACCAGGCCGGCACCGACGCCCGCCCCGACGCCTTCGACGTCGTTCGGCCACGCCTCGGCGACACCGACGATCGTCGTCAGCGCCGCGAAGCCCGCGTCGACGAGCCCTTGGTCGGAGTCGGGCGGTGCGGCGACGCCGGTGGCGCGCAACTCGAACTGCAGGACGCGCTCGTCGCCGGTCTCGGCGATCGCGGCGCGCACCGAGCCGAACGCCGCGAGCCGCGCCCAGCGGATGCCCTGCACGTCGGCGTAGACCCGCGCCGGGACGTTGAGGTTCAAGACGCTGCGCGGCGGCGCGGCGAGCAGCATCGGCAGCACGTCGAGCGCGACCCGCGCCGCGGTGTCGAAGCGCCACTCTTCGGAGACGTCGACGCTCACCGCGAGCGCCGAGCACCCGAAGCTCTGCGCGGTGAGCGCGGCGCCGACCGTGCCCGAGTGCAGGATCGCCCGCCCGGTGTTGCAGCCCGGGTTGACTCCGGACACGACGATGTCGGGCGGTTCGCCGAACGCACCGAGACGGCCCGCGCAGACGCACAGCCCGGGCGGGCCGTCGATCGCGTACGCCGCGATGCCGTTGCATGCCCGGCATCTCGACCCTCTCGACGTCGAGATGCTGGTCGGCGTGCACCAGGCCGATCGCCGCTCCGATACCGCTGCGGTCGCGGTCGGGCGCGATCACCGTGACGTCGTACCCGGCGCCGTGGAGCGCGGCTGCGAGCACGTGCAGCCCGGACGACTCGATCCCGTCGTCGTTCGTGACGAGGACACGGGTCACGAGTGGCAGTGCTCGCCAACGGTCGGGGGCACGTCGAGCGCGGGGTTGCGGTCGAAGAAGCCGAACGGTGTGAGCAGGAAGCCCGTGTAGTCGACGGGCATGACCGGCCAGTCCTCGGGTCGCACGAAGTGCGTGATGCCGAACGAGTACCACACGACGATGTCGGTGCCGGTGACAGACCGGTCCTGCGCGGTCCACCTCGGCAGGCCGTCGCCGCCGGCGTGCTGGTTCGGGTACTCACCCGCAGCACGGCGCTCGTCGGGCGCGTACGGAGTGACCCAGAGGTTGTGCTGCGCGAACGCGGCGCGCTGGCCGACCGACGAGTCGGGGTGCGCGAGCAGCGTGGGCGTCGACATCGTCGGCACCAACTTGTACGCGGTCGGCTGGCCGAGGCCGTTGCGCGCGTCGGGGTTCACGATCCGCCACGTCCTCGACGCGCCCGCATCGATCTCGCGCTCGCGCGCCCAGCTCGGACTCGAACCGGGTGAGCTTCGGGCGGAACGCGTTGAGCCACGGGTTGTCGGGGCCGGGCGGCATCCGCTCCGCGTCGACTTCGTAGATCTCGTTCGTCTCGCCGTCGACGTCGAAGTCGAGCCGGGCGTTGAACATGTGCTGGTGGTGCGGCGCCGCCACTCCCTCGCCGATCACGTTTGCGAACGGCGGGGTCGTCCCCGGCACGATCGCCATCGGCGACACGATCCCGGTGAGCTTGACCTCCAGCTGGATATTGCCATCGAGGTAGAAGTACCAGAAGAAGCCGTACTCGTAGTTGCCGACAGTTGAAATGAAGCTGACCACCAGGCGACGGCTCCGCCGCACCTCGTTCGTCCCGCCCCAGAGGTCGACGTGCTTCCAGAGGATGCCGTAGTCCTCTTCGTGCATGCAGATCGCGTTGTCGATGACCCACGGCTTGCCGTGCTCGGTCGCGAGGTGGCGTCGAAGTAGTGGATCTCGCCGACGCAGTCGCAACCGAGCGTGAGCGACTGGGTCATGCGGCCGAGGCCCCACTCGCCCGCGTCGAACGCGTTCTTCCAGCCGTGCACGGGGTCGGGGTCGCCGTACGGAACGACCATCTCGCTGATCGACGCGCGGTGCAGGATCGAACGCAGCCGGCCGTCGTCGTCGTTGTAGCCGACCTGATGCAGCACGAGGCCCTCGAACGGATCGAACGAGACGCGGAACTGCCACTTCTGCCAGCTGGACGAGGTTGCCCTCGACCGTGAAGCTCGGACCTTCGGGCTGGGTGATCGCGATCGGCTTCAGGTCGGTGCGCATCCGCGGCTGGTCGGCGACGAGATAGCTCGCACGGTTCGGCGGCAGCGGCGTGACGCCGTGGTCGTTGACCTCGAGCACCTCGTTGCGCCCGTTGTCGAAGTGCACGATGAGGCCCTCGATCGGGCGCGCGTACCCGTTGTCGGTCTGGTCGTCGCGCAGGAACGAGATGCAGCGCGAGATGCGGCGTCCCTCCTCGCACTCGTACCCGAACACACCCGCCGGCCACGGGTCGATCTGGATGCGGCTCGAGCATGTCGCCCGTGATGCCGCGGCGCGCCAGCGCGGCCTGGTATTCCGGGATTCGGCGATGATCGTGCCGATCGCCTGCGCGGCTTCGTGCATGAGGAGCGTGGGCCGCATCCCTTCGACCTCGGCCCACTCCTCGATCACGCCCGCGCCCACGTCGACGACCGCCTCGACGACGCCGCACTCCGGACCCGGGCACCAACACCGCCCGGACGCGGCGCTCGACGGGGTCGCCCGGCTTCCACCGGGCGAGGACGTCCTTCGCGGGCTCGTGCAACACGATGCTCGCGAAGAGCGCGCCTTCGGTGAGGCGGCCGCTGTCGAGCAACACTGCGGTCGGCACGCGTCACCTCGTCGGCGGTGAGCATCTCGAGCGGATGGGTCACGGCGGGACCGGCCGTCGTCGAGCGTCAACTCGTCCGTGCGTCATTGCGTGTTCACCAATCTCATCGACTCCGCCGCACGCCCCTCGGGCAGGCCGGCGCGTCTGCGCGTTCAGCGCTCGTCCAGCTTCGCACCATCGCCGCGGTCGAGTCGGGATCGGGAAGCTGGCTCTTGTGCGACAGCAGCGCCTGGATCTTGCGGTCGACCGCGCTCGTGATGTCGACGTAATGCGTGGCGACGTCGTTTCCGATGCCGAGCCACATCGCGCCGACAGTCCACGGCTCGAGTCCCTCGGCCTCGAGCTCGGGATGCGCCCAGCGGTTGCGGGCATCGGGGTACACCGCGCACACCGTCGCCTCGCCCGTGGCGAGATGGTCGGGATGGCTCGCGTAGATCCGGTCCCAGTTGCGGTCCGGCGACTGGGTCATGACACGGTCGGGGCGCACGGTGCGGATGATCCGGCTGATGTCGCAGCGCAGCGCCATCGTCGGCTCGACCCGACCGTCGGGGTAGCCGAGGAAGTGCAGCTCGTGAACGCCGACGATCGCGGCCGCCGCCCGTTGCTCGTCGCGGCGGATCGGCGCCATCTCGGAGCGCGGCGTCCCCGTCTCCGCGCCGCCGGCGTCACCGTCGGTGACCAGGCAGTACACGACGTCGATCCCGGCGTCGGTCATCACCGCGACGGAGCCGGCCCAGCCGAAGTCGATGTCGTCGGGATGCGCGACCACGGCCAGGACCCGCGTCACTCCGGTCAGATCGAGCTCTTCCACCGTCTTGTCCCCTCGCCGTCGCCGTGGAGTGCCTCGCGCGCGACGCTAGTTGGAGTGCGTCCTGCGGGCCTTCGTGCGGGACGGCCGCCTGCTCTCGATCCCGACCGTGCACTCGAAACGGCTCGTCATCCTCGACTGGCTGGCGCAGCGCTTCGAGCCGGGACGGCGGTACTCGGAGCAGATGGTCAACCTCGTCCTCGCGCGGGTGCACCCGGACACGGCCGCGCTGCGCCGCTATCTCGTCGACGACGACTTGTTGTCGCGGGCGGCCGGCGAGTACTGGCGGACGGGTGGGAGCTACGAACCGGGGCCCGACGCGGCTGCGGACGTCGAACCCGCGACCTGAGCCTCGACCATCCGGCGCATGCCGTCCTTCCACCCGACCTTGGTCGGTCCGGCGAGCGCACGGCGGCGCGTGTTATCGGTCGGGATGCCACCGATGGTGTGCGCCGTGCGATCGAAGGACGGCTCGACGCCGACGAGCTCGCCCATGTACTCGCACCACTCCTCGATGCTCGTCTCGTCGTCGCCGCCCCAGTTGACGATCGTCGCCGGGACCGACGCCGCGCCGAGCAGCGCGGGCAGCGTGGCGATGATGTCGTCGTCGTGGATGGGGTTGAACCGACTCGGCCCGTCGGGGTGCACCGGGACGGGCACGCCGGCCCGTATCAACGCGAGATGGAACGCGGGCCAACCGCCGCCGTCGCCGTAGGGAACGTTGAGCACGCGCGATCGTGGTCGGGCACGCCGAAGATCCGACACGTCGTGCGGACGACCGCCTCCGCCGCGATCTTCGAGATGCTGTACGTCGGCATCATCACCCGGTGGTTGTCGCCGAGCGGGTCGGTTTCGAGCTGCGGCGAACCGTCGGCGGCTTCGTACACGCCCGTCGACGAACAGTGCAGGAACGCGCGCGCGCCGCGGCAGTGCGCCATCAGGAGGCCCGCGGCCTCGGCGTTGCCGGCGAGATCGACGTCCCACTTGTTGCTCTTGACCACGCCGAAGTTGCACACGTAGTCGACGTCGTCCGGTACGTCGTCGAAGGAGCCGCGCGCGAGGTCGACCGCGACGCACTCCACTCCGGCGCCTTCGAGACGGGCGCGCGCGGCGGAGTCCTTGAAGCGCGCGATCGCGACGACGTGGTTCGTGGCCGCGAGCGCGAGCGCGACCGGCAGCGCGACCTGGCCGGTCGCCCCGGTGACGAGGATGCGCGCGCCACGGAGATCGGCGAGCGTCGAGGTCGGACCGAGATCGCTCATGGCGTCGCCGACAGGCGGGCCGCGACCTCGCTGTCGATCGCGGAATCGTCCGGGAGCCTCGCTGCGACCACCTGGACGAACTGCTCGTCGGGCAGTTCCATATCGACCCCTTCCCCACTCACTCGTGTGACCCCGCCGGTGCTCTCGATCACCAGGTCCGGCTTCAACTCCTTGATCGCGAAGCGACCGAACCTTGCCTGCCAGTCGAGCCTCGACGCGGCCTCGGTCGCGGTGACGGGCACGCCGACGTCGTCGGCGTGCGTCGCGAGCTCGAACGCGAGGTGGAACGCCTGCCAGCGGGCCGGATAGGCGCCGACGCTGCTGTCGACGTCGCCGCCGTCGCGCGCCCGGAGGTCTTCGCGGGTCTGCGAGGCGCGCGCCCGCCACGTCTGGAGGATCTCGGCGGGCGCCTGGCCGTCGAACTCGTGCACGCCGATGTCGTTCGCGGACGCGAGGTCGACCGCGCCCTTCGCGCCCACATCGACGAGGAACTGCTGGACGCCGCCGTCGAGGCACGCCTGGTTGTAGTCCTCACTCGCGGCGAGGTGCGCGAGCAGATCACGCATGCTCCATTGCGAGCAGCGGGTCGGACGCTCCCAGTCGTCTGCGGTCGCCCGCGAGAAAAAGGCGTCGAGCCGGTTCGCCTCCGACGCCATCAGCTCGTACGGGTCGAGGCCCGCGAGATCGTGATCGTCGACCATCGCGTCACGGTAACGCGAAACCCCGACACGCGGGATCTGGACCCGGCTACGGAAGGCCCGAGTCGGTGTCGTCCCGGCAGGCCGAGCCGGCCCTCGACGCGATCTCGCGCACCGTGGCGAGCTGGGCGGCCGTCGGTTCGTCGTCGCCCAGGCCGAGCACCAACGACTCGGCGCCGGGCGTGTTCAGGAACACCCGCGCCGCGCAGCGGGCGAACTCGCCCGTCTGGTGGCCCTGCGCCGCGCCGACCGTGAACTGGTTGCGGAAGCTCAACAGCGCGACGGCCTCGTGCAGCCGCAGCGTCGACGGCTTCGCCACGGTCTGCCCCGGGTCACACGCGGTGAAGCCGACCAGATCGCCGCCGGGGTCGACCGACGTGCGCGGCCGGCCGCGGGCCCAGTCCTTCACCGCACCCGAGAGCGCCGTGAAGCTCGCGTCGTCGTCGGTCGCGAGGGAGGCGCGGTAGCAGGTGAGCCCGTTGCTCACGAAGGTGATCGCGCGGCCACCGGCGACGAGGTCCGAGGCCGCGAGGGCGCGGGCCGGGTCGATGCGCAGCGCCAGCATGAGGTAGGTCTCGAACGGTCCGAACGATTCCGGATCGCCCTGGACGATGCCGTCGGCCGACGGCGCGGGCGGGTCGACGGGCACCGGAGGCGAGACGTCGCCCGGCTCGGAGTAGACCTCGGTCGACGGCGTCGGCCCGGTGAGCGCGTCGTTGACGGCGGCGTTGCCGCCCGACTCGAGCAGCACCCGCACCGTCGACGGCCCGAACTCGTACGGCGCGCCGAGGAGCAGATCGATGAACGGCGGCGTCGACACGGTCTCCTTGCCGATCCGCGCACCTTCGGCCGCGAGTTCGCGCTCGTACTCGCGCTGGTCGTTCGTCGACAGCTGCTTGCGGTAGTCGTCCTCGATCCGCGTCGCGTCGCCCTCGACGAGCGCCTGCAGCGCGCTCGAGTCGCCGGTATCCGAGTCGGCGGCCTGCTTCTCCAACTTCGTGAGATCGAAGTGCTGGTCCTGGAGCACGTGGGTCAGCTCGTGCGCGATGGTCACACGGTGTTCGACATCGAGCGTCGTCCCGCGCACGATGATGTCCTTGTGGACGAAGCTGTAGAACGCGAGCGTCCCCGACGACTCGGACGTGCTGAAACCCTTCAGGAGATCGTCCTTGCCTCCGAGGAACCCGAGCGCGCGGAACACCCCTTCTTCGCGCTCGGCCTCGGCGCGCACTTCGTTGCTCACGTCGTCGCTCGCCCCCAACTCCTTCTCGAAGGCAGCGGGCGCGAGGTACTCGATCGAGACCGGGTGCACGAAGTCGAGACCGCGTAGCCTCGCAACCTCGTCGGCGATCGGCGCGACCTGCGCGTCCCATTTCTTCGGGAACCACGACGACGTCGAGTCCATCGCGACGAACGCGGACCCGGCCGCGGCCGACAACAGGGCCGCCAGCAGCGCGATCGCGATCGACCGGCTCAACGAGCCCTGCGGCCGCGGCGGACCGGTCGCCGTGCCCTCGTCCGCGAGCCCCTCGTCCGCGAGCGTGCCCGCGAAAGCGTCCCCGTACATGGGTCCTCATCGACGGGCCGGGTGCGGTTCCTGAGCCCGGCGGCCGCCTCATCGCACCGAAAGACCGGCGGGAGCGGCTCGGTAGCATGCCGCCGTGTTCGATCCCTTCGACGCCACCACGTCCCGCGATGCGTGGGACACGCTGCGGAAGCTGCGCGACGAAGGCCCCGTCGCCACCGTGGCGGGCGATCTGCGGTATGTCACGCGGTACGCCGAGTCCCGCGCCCTGCTCCGCGACACCGACACGTTCTCGAACGCCTCCGGGATGAAAGCACCCGGCGTCGACATCCCAACCGAGGACCGCCTCCTCGGGGAGCTCGACCCGCCCCGCCACACCGCGGTGCGGCGGGTCATGGTCACTGCCATGACCCCGAAGGTCGTCCACGCCGCGGAGCCGTTCATCGCGGAGACAGCCGAGGCACTGCTCTCGGCGCTCACGGGAGACCGTTTCGATCTCGTCTCGTCGTACACGGTCGTCCTCCCGAACCGCGTGACCGTGTACCTGCTCGGGTTCGACCCCGCCGACGCCGACCAGCTCGCGCGGTGGGCGAAGGAGCTGATGGAGAGCACGTTCCCCGCGCTCAATCGCACCGAGCGGGGTGTCGGGTTCGCGGCCGCCTTCCCCGAGTTCGCGGGCTACATCGACGAGCGCATCGCGGAGCGGTCCGCGCAGCTCGCGGCGGGCGAGACGCGCGACGACGTGCTCGCGCGGCTCATCCGGCTGCAGGTCGACGACGAGCCGCTCCCCCCGCAGCAACTGCGCGCGCTCGTCCGCAACCTGATCACGGGCGGGCTCACCACGACGAGCCAGCTGCTCGGCAACCTGTTGCACGAGATCATCTCGCGTCCGGAGCTCGAGACTGCTCTGCGCGCCGACCGCCAGTCGTTGACGACGGCGATCGAGGAGAGCCTGCGGTTGTCACCGCCGTTGCTCTTCCTGGCCCGCGGCTGCGTGCGCGACACGGAGATCGCGGGCTGCCCCGTGCATGCCGGGGAACGGGTCATCGTGGGCGCCGCCTCCGCGAACCGCGACGACGCGCCAGTTCGCCGACGCCGACACGTTCGCGCTCGATCGCGAGAACGCCGATCAGCACCTGACGTTCGGCTTCGGCCCGCACGTGTGCCCCGGAGCCACACTGGCGCGCGCCGTCGCGCGCATCGGCGTCGACACCGTCCTCGACCACTTCGCGCCGGGCGCCCTGCAGCTCGAGCCCGGCTTCGTCTTCGAGCAGGTCCCGACATACTTCGAGCACGGTCCCCGGCGCCTGCCGGTCGTTGTCCGGTCCTGACCTCACCCGCCAGGCGACCTCGTTCGCGCGTCAGGCGTGGGCGTCGCCGAACCCGAACACCTCGCGGTCGGCCAACTCGATCCAGTAGCCGTGGCCGGAACGGGTCGGCACGATGCCGACCGCCGGTGACGACAACCGGAACGGCGCGAGCGAGCCGTGGAACTTCGCGTCCCCGAAGCTGAACACGCCGCCATCGGCCGCGACCATCCAGTAGCCGTTGCCGGTGGAGGTCGGCGCGATCCCGACGATCGGCGAGTTCAGGCGCAGCGCGCCGGTCGAACCGAAGAACCGCGCGTCGCCGAAGCTGAACACGCCGCCGTCGCTCGCGACGAGCCAGTAGCCATGACCGCTCGGCGTCGCGGCCATGCCGTCGACCGGTGAGTTGAGGCGGATCGCGCCGGTCGAACCGAAGAACCGCGCGTCGCCGAAGCTGAACACGCCACCGTCCCACGCGAGGAGCCAGTAGCCCTTCCCCGACCTCGTGGGGACGATCGAGGTCACCGGCTGCGTCAGATGCAGCGCGCCCGTCGAGCCGTAGAAATGCGCGTCGCCGAAGCTGAACACGCCACCGTCGGCGCCGACCATCCAGTAGCCGCCGCGGTCGCGCGTACCGGCCGCGCCGACCATCACCCAGCCGATCTGCGTCGACGCGGCCGAGCCGCGATCGACGAAGTCGCCGTGTGGGTGGATCCCGCCGAGACCGTCGACGGTCGCGTAGCCCTTGTCGTCGGCGCTCGGCAGTAACCCGACCGCGTCGCCGACCACGGTCGACGCACCGAGGTTGCCGCCGTCGCCGACCCACTCCCAGTGCCACGGCTCCGGGCACGTGCTCCCGCCCGGCTCGGCGAACGCGGGGTGGTTCCATCCGAGCGAGCCGGCGATGCCGCTTCATGATCGCGTAGCCCGGGCTCGCGAACGTGAGCGACCGCCCCGCATCGGTGAGATCGGCGGCCTTGCCCCATCCGTGGTACGAGTGACCGATCGGCGTGCCGTTGGGGGAGGTGCCGACCGTCGCGACGCACGCCGGGTTGTTCCCCGGCTGGTTGGCCTGGTTCGCGAACTTCACCTCGTCGGAGAGCGGCCGGTAGCACTGCTCCGCCCCGAGCGCATCCTTCACCTCGCGCGCCATCGCGAAGATCCGGGCCAGGCTCGGTCCCGCCTCGCGCGCGGCCGCGCAGTTCGGCGCGACGTTGACGAGCCGCGATCCGGGAACCACCCCGTTCACCGTGCCGGGCAGCGCGGTCGGACGGTTCGCGGGGTTGATCGGGGTGACCGCCCCCGCACGCGCCACTCCGCCGGACACGGACACGAGGGCGAGGAAAGCGACGAACACCGGTGACCGGGGAAGCATGCGCACGCCGCGCATTCAACCAGGGATACGTCACCCCACCAACAGTTGTCGGACTTCTCCGCACAGAGAGCCGAACACTCCACCAACAGTTGTCGGACTTATCGACACATGGAGCCGAGAACTCCACCAACAGTTGGTGGACTTGACGACGGTCAGTTGCTGCGATCGAGCACGACCGCGAGCTCGCCGGACGAGCCGGCGCCGCTGCCCGGTTCGCGTGGTGCCGGTGGCCCACCCTCCCCTTGGTCCTGGTCGACGGCGCGTGCCGGGAGCCAGATCACCACGCCGGCCGCCGCGACCAGCACGACGAGCGCGGCGATGATCGACGCGAGGTGCATACCGCCGATGAAGCTCTGGTGCGCGGCCGGGACGATCTGGTCGCGGAAACGGTCACCCGGCGCCGTGCTCACGGCCGCGACCGCGCGGCCGACGGAATCGCGCGCCGCGGTGATCAACGGCAACGGAACCTTGCCCGAAAGGCGCGACGCGAGGTTCGGGCCGTAGTGCGACGACAAGATCGAGCCCAGCACGGCGACCCCGACCGCGCCGCCGACCTGACGGGTCGTGTCGTTCATCGCGGAGCCGACACCGGCCTTCTCGCGCGGGAGCGAGCCCATGATCGACTCCGTTGCCGGCGACATCACGTTGCCCATGCCGACACCCATGATCACGCTCACGAGGATGACGTGCAGCGCGCTCGATCCCGCGTCGAGCGTCAAGAAGCCGACGAGAGACACCGCGACGAGCACGAGCCCGACCGCGACGACGACCTTGTTGCCGAACCGCACGACCCACCGCGGGCTGAGGAACGCGAAGACCATCAACGCGGCCGACTGCGGGATCAGGATCGCGCCGGCCTTCAACGTCGAGTAGCCGAGCACCGACTGCAGGTACTGCGTCAGGATGAAGATCGTCCCGAACAACGCCAGGAACACGAGCATGATCGCCGCGCTCGCGGCCGAGAAGCGCGGGTTACTGGAAGAAGTGCAGATCGAGCATCGGGCTCGACGACTTCATCTCCCATGTGAAGAACCCGAGGAGCAGCACCGCGCCGATTCCGAAGCCCGCGAGGATCTCCGGAGACGTCCAGCCGTGCGCGGGCGCCTCGATGATCGCCCAGAGCAATGCGCCGAGGCTGACGATCGACAGACCCGCGCCGACCGGGTCGAGACGGGGTGTGGTCTTGTCGTGCGAGTCGGGCACGAAGAAGTAGCCGAGGACGAGCGCGGCAATGACGATCGGCACGTTCACGAGGAACACCGAGCCCCACCAGAAGTGCGTGAGCAGCGCGCCTCCGGCCACCGGCCCGATCCCGACGCCGAGGGCGGAGACGCCCGCCCACACGCCGATCGCGCGGGCGCGCTCGTTGGGGGTCCGGAACACGTTCGACAGGATCGACAGCGTGCCCGGCATGATGCACGCGCCGCCGATGCCCATCATCGACCGGGTCGCGATCAGCACGCCCGCCGAAGGTGCGAACGCGGAGAGGACCGAGCCGATCCCGAACACGACGAGCCCGAACGTCAGGAACTTGTAACGACCGAAGCGGTCGCCCAGGCTGCCCATCGTCAGCAACAGCCCGGCGAAGACCAGCGTGTAGGCATCGACGATCCACTGGAGCGCGCTTCCCGAAGCCCCGAGGCCCCCGGTGTCCTTCGCGTGCGCCAGCGTGGGGAGAGCCACGTTCAAGATGGTGTTGTCGAGACCGATCACCATCAAGCTGATGCACAACACCATGAGGGTGAGCCACCGGCGGCGGTGCGCGATCTCCGGATCCTTCAGTTCCGATCGCACGCACGCCCCTTCATCACGGCTTCAGCCTACGGGGCGCTACGACAACCCCCGTACCCGTCTCATTCGCGCCCGGGGCACGCTCAGCCGACCCAGACCGTCTTCACGTTGCAGAACGCGCGTATTCCCTGGGCCGACAGCTCGCGCCCGAACCCGGACTCCTTGACGCCTCCGAACGGGAGCTCCGGATACGACGTGGTCATCCCGTTGACGAACACCGCGCCGGCGTCGAGGTCCTCGACGAAGCGCGACTGCTCCGCGGCGTCGGTCGACCAGATGTTGGACCCGAGACCGAACACCGTCGCGTTGGCGAGCGCGATGGCCTCGTCGGCGTCGCGCACCCGGAACAGCTGCGCGACCGGGCCGAAGATCTCCTCGTAGTAGATGCGCATGTCGGGCGTGATGTCGGTGACCACGGTGGGCGGGTAGAACCAGCCCGGCCGGTCGAGGCGCGCGCCGCCGCACAGGATCCGGGCGCCCTTCGCGATCGCGTCGTCGATGAACTCCTCGACGTCGAGGACGCCCTGCTCGTTCGCGAGCGGCCCGATGTCGGTCGAGTCGTCCATCGGGTCGCCGACCTTCAGCGCCTGCATGCGCGCGACGAACGCGGCTTCGAACGCGCCGTAGACGTCGGCGTGCACGATGAAGCGCTTGGCCGCGATGCAGCTCTGCCCGTTGTTCTGCACGCGTGCCGTGACCGCGACCTGCGCAGCCTTGTCGACGTCGGCGGAGGGCATGACCACGAACGGGTCGCTGCCGCCGAGCTCGAGCACGACCGGCTTCAGCTCCTCGCCCGCGGTGCGACCGATCGACCGGCCCGCGGGAGTGCTGCCGGTCAGCGTCGCGGCCCGTACGCGCGGGTCGCGCAGGATGCGCTCGACCGACGACGCACCGATGAGCAGCGTCTGGAACGCGCCCTCGGGAAAGCCGGCCCGCCGGAAGGTGTCCTCGATGAGGAGCGCGGTCTGCGGGACGTTCGACGCGTGCTTGAGGAGGCCGACGTTGCCCGCCATCAGCGCGGGCGCGGCGAAGCGGACGACCTGCCACAGCGGGAAGTTCCAGGGCATGACCGCGAGCACCGGACCGAGCGGCTGGTACCGCACGTACGCGCGTGACGCGCCGACCGCGCCCGCGTCGGCGGGCTCGTCGGCCAGCATCGACTCCGCGTGCAGCGCGTAGAAGCGGCATCCCTTCGCGCACTTGAGGACCTCGGCCCGGGCCGCGACGATCGTCTTGCCCATCTCGGTCGTCATGACCCGGGCGATCTCCTCGCATGCCGACTCGAGCCGGTCCGCCGCGGCGTTCATCCAGCGCGCACGATCGGCGAACGACGTGTGCCGGTACTCGGCCGCGGTCGCGGCCGCGAGCGCGATCCTCCGGTCGACCTCGGCGTCGGTCAGCGCCTCGAACGTCGCTTCGATCTCACCGGTCGCCGGGTTCGTCGTCGCAATGGCCATGTGACCTTGTACCACCAGGAAGCGCCCGGGTCCCCACTCCCCGACCCCGCCCGGGCCGGACCTGCGCCGGCGGTGCCAAGATGTAGCGGTGAGCGACAGCCCGTCCCCGTCCCGCCCGTTCGCCGGCTCGTCCGCGAACCCGTTCGGTGTCGAGATCCTGCCCATCGTCGAGACCGACGAGCAGATCCGGGCCTTCCTGGCCGAGGCCGAGGTGCCGCCCCTCCTCCCGGCGCTCGCGTACGTGACCGGCGACCTCACGTTGCTGCGCGACGACCTGCGGCCCGACGCGATGGGGCTCGCGCTCCCGCAGGGCGGCCTCTCCGACGCGCAACAGGCCGAGGCCCGTGCGCTCGCGCTGCAGGTGCTCGTCGCGCTCCGCGACGGCGCGCGATCGCCGGCCGCGGCGCCCCCGTCGGAAGCCGAGATCCTGCAGATCATGGAGTACGCGGTCGGGGGCGGCGACGACATGGCCCCGTACGTGCCGCTCCTCGAAGAGGAGCTCGCGGTCCGCGGCGAGGACCGCCGGGCGCCGGCGTGGCGCAAGGACGAGGTCGCGCCCGGCGTTCCCTTCGAGGTGGTGATCGTCGGCGCGGGCATGTCGGGCCTGCTCGCCGCGCACCGGCTGCAGCAGGCGGGGATCTCGTTCGTCATCGTCGAGAAGAACGACGACGTCGGCGGCACCTGGCTCGAGAACACCTATCCCGGGTGCCGGGTCGACAACCCCAACCACAACTACAGCTACTCGTTCGCGCAGCGGCACGACTGGCCCCTGCACTTCTCGACCCAGGACGTGCTGCTCGACTACTTCCGCCGCTGCGCCGACGCGTTCGGCCTCCGCGACCACATCCGCTTCTCCACCGAGGTGCGCTCGGCGACGTGGTCCGAGACGGAGGGGCGGTGGAACGTCGTGCTGCGAAGCCTCGGCGGGAAGGGCGCGGGAAACGACGAGACCGTCGCCGCCAACGCGGTCATCAGCGCGGTCGGTCAACTCAATCGCCCGCTGTACCCCGACATCGAGGGCCGCGATTCGTTCGCGGGCGCCGCCTTCCACTCCGCGCGTTGGGATCACTCGGTCGATCTGCGCGGCAAGCGCGTCGCGGTGATCGGCACGGGGGCGAGTGCGGTGCAGTTCATCCCCGAGATCGCGCCGGACGTCGGTGAGCTCTTCGTGTTCCAGCGCACGCCGCCGTGGCTCGGACCGACCGAGGACTACCACGACGCGGTCGGACCGGGACTGCGGTGGCTGTACGCGCACGTGCCGTCATACAGCGAGTGGAACCGATTCCTCATCTTCTGGAAGATGGGCGACGGCGTGCTCGCGGGCGTGCGGGTCGATCCCGACTGGGAGCCGAAGGGCCCGGCCGTCGGGCTGTTCAACGACATCCTCCGCCAGCTGCTCACCGGCTACCTCGGGACGCAGTTCGCGGATCGTCCCGACCTGCTCGAGCAGGTCGTGCCCACGTATCCGCCCGGAGCGAAGCGGCTCCTGCGCGACAACGGGGTGTGGGCGGGCGCGCTGAAACGCGACAACGTGCGGCTCGTCACCGACCCGATCCGCGAGATCACGCCCACGGGCGTGGTCACTGCCGACGGGACCTCGCACGACGTCGACGTGATCGTCTACGGCACCGGATTCCAGGCTTCGAAGTTCCTCACACCGATGCAGGTCACCGGGCGCGACGGTGTCGACCTGCACGAGCACTGGAAGGGCGATGCCCGCGCCTATCTCGGCGTCACCGTGCCCGGGTTCCCGAACCTCTTCTGCCTCTACGGCCCGAACACGAACATCGTCATCAACGGCAGCATCATCTACTTCTCCGAGTGCGGCGTGCGGTACATCCTCGGGTGCATCCGGCTCTTGCTCGAAGGCGGGCACGCCGCGCTCGACGTGCGCCAGGACGTGCACGACGACTTCAACGAGCGCGTCGACGCCGAGAACCGGCTGATGGCCTGGGGCTGGTCCGACGTCAACAGCTGGTACAAGAACGAGCACGGGCACGTCGCGCAGAACTGGCCCTTCACGCTGCTCGAGTACTGGCAGCGCACGCTCGCGCCCGACGCGGGCGAGTACGAGCTGGTCGACTGAAGCGCCGCGCGGCCAGATCTCGTGCCCAGGTTCTCGGACAAGATCGCGATCGTCACCGGCGGCGGCTCCGGTATCGGGCGCGCCACCGCGCTCCTACTCGCGTCGGAGGGCGCGCGCGTGACCGTCGCCGACATCGCCGCGGCCGCGGCCGCGGAGGTCGTCGGCGCGATCGAAGCCGCCGGAGGAGTCGCACGCGTCCAGGTCACCGACGTCGCCGACGCCGGCGCGGTGGAGGCGATGGTCGCCGACACCGTCGACGCGTTCGGCGGTCTCGACATCCTGCACAACAACGCGGCCGCGCTCGACCAGAACCGCGTCGACCAGGACGTCGTGACGATGGATCTCGCGACATGGGAACGCGTGATGGCCGTCAATCTCAGCGGCCCGATGCTCGGGTGCCGGTTCGCGATCCCTCGCATGCTCGAGCGGGGCGGCGGGTCCATCGTCAACACCGCGTCGGCCGCGGCCTTCTACGGGAGCCACTCGCTCGCCGCGTACGGCACGTCGAAAGCCGGCGTCGTCGCACTGACCCGTTACGTCGCCACCGCGTACGGCGAGCAAGGGATCCGCTGCAACGCGGTCGCGCCGGGCGTCGTGGTGGCGAAAGCGGCGCAGGACGCATTGGGCGGGCCAATGGGCGACCGGCTCCGCGGTTACAGCACGAGCCACCTCGTCGGGCGGCTCGGGTATCCGGAGGAGATCGCGGCGGCCGTCGCGTACCTCGCCTCCGACGACGCGGCGTTCGTCACCGGCGAGGTGCTGCGCGTCGACGGCGGGTTCACCGCACACACGCCCACCTACGCGACCGACCGCCACACCGACTCCTGAGCTCGTTGGCGCGCCGCCCGCGCGTCGTTACCGCCCGCGCGGGCCGGAGCGGTTCGGGATACTCAGATCGCCGCGCTGACGGGCGTGGCCGAGACCCCACTCGCGTGAAGATCAGGCGCGCGACACGACGAAGACCGGGATCACGCGCGTCGTCCGCTCCTGGTACTCCGCGTACGGCGGGTACGCGGCGACCGCGCGCTGCTCGACCACTCGGCGCGCTCGTCGCCGCTGACCTCGCGGCGACGGCCGTGAATGGCTCGGGCCCGTCCTGGAGCTCGACCGCGGTGGGGTCGGCCTTCAGGTTGTAGTACCAGACCGGGTGCTTCGGGGCGCCGCCCTGCGAGGCGACCAGCGCGTACTCGCCGTTGTGCTCGACCCGCATCAACGGGGTCTTGCGGACCTTGCCGCTCTTGTTGCCCCGTGTCGTGACGAGGACGATCGGCCAGCCGGTGTCGAGCAGGGTGTTGGCCTCGCGCCCGCCGGTGCGTTCGTAGGTCTCGACCTGGTCGCGCACCCACTGGGCCGAGCTCGGTTCGTATTCGCCTTCCAGAGTCATGCGGGAGACAACCCACGGTCCGGGTCGACTATTTCCGCAGGGTCACGGGCAACGTCGCGATCGCGTCACCCCGGGCCGCGAAGCTGGTCACGCCGAGTTGGTCGAGTCCGACCCGCAGCACGAACGGCCCCGCGACCTTCTCGACCCGCGCCGTGTCGGCGGGCGCGAGGCGCACGTTGCAGTCGATGTGCACGGTCTCGCCGGGCAACAGCGTCCGCGGCACCGCGCAGCCGTGTGTCGCGACGGAGACGCCGTTCGGGCCTGCGAGCGTGACCGACAGGTGCACGAGCCCGACGCCCCTGGGCTGCACCAGGCTGTACGAGCCCGGCCAGGGCGCGCCCTTGCCGGTGTGGGTCAGGTCGACGCCGAAGTGCACGTTCCACGCCGTCATCTCGCGTGCCGAGAGCCGGATCGACGACCGGTACGCGCTGTCGGGCAGCGGTGAGCCGACCGGGACCGGACCCACGAACCCGCCGTCGACGACCGCGACGTGTGCCGCCTGCGGCACACGGTTGACGACGAGCCACAACCCGACGCGCGACGTGGTTCTCGAACGAGACCGGCCAGCGCGCCGGGAAAGCGCGCATCGACGTCGCGGGTCGCGGACACGACGAGCGGACCGCACCCGGTATCGGCGGCCGTCGTGGCCGAGAACGTCGACGTCGGGACGAGGAACGCATCGTTGCCCAGGTGCCATCTCGACGGCGGCGGCGGCGTGTCGACCGCGATGCACGACGTGTCGACGCCGATGGCGCGCAGGCGGTCGATCGCCTCGACCAGCACGCGCTGCTCGGCCCGGGCGACCGATCCGGGAACGACGTAGTCGTCGACCGCCGTCCACGACGACCAGGCGAGGAACAGCACGATCGCCGTCGCTCCCAGCCGACGGTCGACGACGCAGAGGATCAGCGCCAGGGTCGTCACCGCGACCGCGACGGAACGAGGAGCACGACGGGCAGCGAGCGGTGGACGTGCACGAGATAGATCCGCAACGCGAGGACGTTGGCGAGGTTGAGCCGGGCCCCGGGCGGGCGCGCCGGCCGCACGAGCGCGAACCCGCCGACCGCGGCTGCGAGCGCGCTTCCCAGCGCGACCACGGCGACGACCACTCGGTAGCGGGGAACCGTCGCGACCCGCCCGAACAGCCAGGCGCGCCGACCGCGACGACCGGAGCGAGCACCGCGTCGACATACCGTCCGTAGATCAGGTAATCGGTCGCCGTCGTCCCCGCACGGGCCGAGGCGAACGCGCCGAGCACGAGCGTGAGCAGGAGCACCGGGACGGCGAACGCGCCGACGGGGACGATCCCGGGGACCCGCGGGCGCGCCGCCACTCGCCGCCGCACCAGCGCCGCGGCGAGCACCGCGCTCCCGACGACCACGGTCCCGAAGGTCGCGATGACGGCGTAGACGGAACGGCCGATCACGTTCGCGGCTGCGGGGCGCCAGAGGGTCGGATGGAACAGCGGCCGGAAGACCTGCGACACGGAGCCGTCGGAGACCCCCGGGACATGGCTCGTCCCCACGATCGCGACGTTGAGGCCCCGGAACCCGAGTGTGAGCCCGACCGCGAGCGCGAGGGCGGGGATCCCCGGCGAACGTGACCGCCACGGACGCGTCGACACGACACATGCACCCGCGAACGCGACCACGACGAGGAGGCCGCGCGGGCTGACGAACGACGTGTAGCTCGCGAGCGCGGCCGCGAGGCACCACCGCGGCAGCGACTCCCGTGCCACCGAGAGGACGCACGCGGTCGCGAGCACCGCCGGGACCAGCGCGTTCTCGGACAGGGTCATGTTCGCGACCACCGCCCACCCCGGGTACAACACGAGCAGCAGCGCGGTCCGCGACGAGCGCGGGCCGCGGAGTCGACGGCAGGATGCGCCTGACCAGGAACACGCCGAGCAACGGCACCGTCGCGGCCAGCAGCGCGTTGACGACGAGCGAGAGGTGGTAGGCCGTCAGCGGGTCGTGGCTGAGGAACGCGGCCGGAGTGATGAGGATGCTGTAGCCCGCCGCGTAGCCGGCGTGGGTCCGGCCGATGCCCTGCGCGATATAGCGCGCGTTGCCGAGATACCCGGCCTCGTCGCCGTTGATGATCGGCCCGCGCATGCCCGCGGCGGCGGCAACATGCACCACGAAGGCGGCAATCGAGACCCAGGCAACCGGGCGCCACGGGCGGTCTCGGTGCGGGGCCGGGGCCGACGCCGTCCGGCCGGGCATCGCTGCCTGCTCGCGCTCCTCGACGCCGGCGCGCGGCGGGTCGCCGACCGTCACCCGGGCGACGCTAACGCGGCGCGAGGCCGGGTCCGGTTTCTCGCGTCGGGCCGACGGACGCTTCCGGCTCCGCACTCTGCCGCATCGGTCATGCGGAGGATCCGAAGGTAAGGGAACGGGAAAGCAACGCGGACTAGAGCCGTTCGGCCCTACGAAGGTCGCGGGTCGCTCCCTAGCGTCCGCCCTCCCGAATAGATTGCTCCGCGACGACACGACACGAAGGACGAAGGCGGACCAGTGCGACGCGGATACCGGATCCCGACGGTGATCGCGTTGATCGGCGCCCTCGCGGCCTTGGCCGGTTGCGGCAGCAACGCGAGCTCGTCCGGGCCCGGTGCCGACACGCTCGAAGGCGGCGTCAAGCTGCCGGGCGCGACGCCCGCCAAGACCGGTCATGTCGTCACCACGGTGAACGTGACGTTGGGTGACACCAACGGCGCCGGACCCATGAGCCTCACCGTCTCGCCCGCCACCGCACCCGCCGGCGACGTCAAATTCGTCGTCAAGAACGCGGGCACGATCGTCCACGAAGCCGTCGTCCTCAAAACCACAACACCCTTCGACAAACTCCCCATCACCTACGGCGGCGACCCACCCGTCCCCGTCAAGACCGGCGCCGACAAAGTCTCCGAAGCCACCAACGTCGGCGAAACCGGCGACCCCGACCTCGAACCCGGCGCCACCCGCACCTTCACCATCAAGAACATGACCGCCGGCCAATACGCCATCGTCTGCAACATCGCCGGCCACTACGGCAAAGGCATGCGCGCCCCCTTCACCGTCGTGCGCCCCTCCACCACGGTGAACGTGACGTTGGGTGACACCAACGGCGCGCGGACCCATGAGCCTCACCGTCTCGCCCGCCACCGCACCCGCCGGCGACGTCAAATTCGTCGTCAAGAACGCGGGCACGATCGTCCACGAAGCCGTCGTCCTCAAAACCAAAACACCCTTCGACAAACTCCCCATCACCTACGGCGGCGACCCACCCGCCCCCGTCAAGACCGGCGCCGACAAAGTCTCCGAAGCCACCAACGTCGGCGAGACCGGCGACCCCGACCTCGAACCCGGCGCCACCCGCACCTTCACCATCAAGAACATGACCGCCGGCCAATACGCCATCGTCTGCAACATCGCCGGCCACTACGGCAAAGGCATGCGCGCCCCCTTCACCGTCGTGCGCCCCTCCACCACGGTGAACGTGACGTTGGGTGACACCAACGGCGCCGGACCCATGAGCCTCACCGTCTCGCCCGCCACCGCACCCGCCGGCGACGTCAAATTCGTCGTCAAGAACGCGGGCACGATCGTCCACGAAGCCGTCGTCCTCAAAACCAAAACACCCTTCGACAAACTCCCCATCACCTACGGCGGCGACCCACCCGTCCCCGTCACGACCGGCGCCGACAAAGTCTCCGAAGCCACCAACGTCGGCGAGACCGGCGACCCCGACCTCGAACCCGGCGCCACCCGCACCTTCACCATCAAGAACATGACCGCCGGCCAATACGCCATCGTCTGCAACATCGCCGGCCACTACGGCAAAGGCATGCGCGCCCCCTTCACGATCGGCTGACCGATGACCGACCACGACGACACCGGCGACACCACCCGGCACGAGATCGGTTGGCCCCGTGCGATCCTCACGTCGGCCCTCATCGTGATCGCCGCGGTCGCGCTGCTCGTCTACGGCGCGAACGCGGTGCTCACGAAGGTGCACAGCGCGAGCCGCAGCACGCTCGTCGGGATCGTGACCCCACTCTTCTTCGTGGCGCTCTTCGCGATCGCATGGGTCCTCCGGCAGCTGCAACGCCGGAAGGTGATCTGATGCCGGTTCCGCCCGTCCCCGACTCCGAGTGGCTGTGGGCGAACGAGCCGTGCCGCGCGGCCTGCCCGGTGCACACCGACGCCGGCGCGTACGTCACCGCGATCGCCGACGGCCGCTTCGAAGAGGCGTATCTCATCGCGCGCGTGCCGAACCCGTTCCCGTCGGTGTGCGGGCGGGTGTGCGCGGCGCCGTGCGAACGCTCGTGCCGGCGCGGTTCGGTCGACGCGCCCGTCGCGATCCGCGCGCTCAAGCGGTTCGTGACCGAACGGTTCGGTGTCGAGAGCTTCGATGCGAGCACGATGTGGCACCGGGGTCACGGAGACGTGCCGGACGCGACCGGGCCGAGCGTCGGCGTGATCGGCGGCGGTCCCGCCGGGCTCGCGGCCGCGTGCGATCTCCGTCTCGCCGGGCATCCGGTGACCGTTTACGAAGCGCAGGAGACGCTGGGCGGGATGATGGTGCTCGGCATCCCCGAGTATCGCCTGCCCCGCGCCCTGATCGCGCGTGAGATCGAGGCGATCCTCGAGCTCGGCATCGACGTCGAGACCAACGCGCGTATCGGTGACACCCACTCGGTCGGCGAGCTTCTCGGCCGGCACGCGGCATTGTTCCTTGCGGTCGGGACCGGCGCCGCCCGCGACCTCGACCTCCCGGGCCACGACCTCGACGGCGTCCTGCGTGCGGTCGAGTACCTCCTGAACGTCAACCAGGGATTCCGCGTGGCGCTGGGTGAGCGCGTCGTCGTGGTCGGCGGCGGGAACGTCGCCTTCGACGCCGCCCGCACCGCGTTGCGGGCGGCCGCTTCCGGGACCGCGCCGCCGGCGCCGGTGCCGCTCGGAGCGAGCTCCGCCGAGGACGCGTGCCGGGCGATGACGACCACCCTCGACGTCGCCCGGGCCGCGCGACGTGCCGGAGTGCTCGACGTGACGATCGTGGCGCTCGAGTCGCCGGACGAGATCCCGGCCGATCCCGAGGAGATCGACGAGGCGGAACGCGAAGGCATCCGCATCGTGTACCGCCGGGGCCCGCACCGCTTCGTCGGCGACGCGGACGTGACCGGGCTCGAGACGGTCGCGGTGACCTCGGTGTTCGACGCCGCCGGCCGCTTCGCACCGACCTTCGAAGCCGGGACCGAAGCCGTGATCCCGGCCGACACCGTGATCCTCGCGGTCGGGCAGGCCGCCGACATCGGCTTCCTCGACGCCGGGCTCTCACTCGAGCGCACCGGCCCGGGTGGCGTGAAGATCGATCCGGCAACGCTCCGTACGTCCGATCCGCGGGTCTGGGCCGGCGGCGACGTCGCCCGTGGCCCCCGCAACCTGATCGACGCGATCGCCGACGGACGACTCGCGGCCGCGTCGATCCATCGCGCGCTCGACGGGCCTTCCCGACCCGCCTGCGGCCGAGACTCACGAGATCAGGGTCGAGCTCCGACCGGGCTTTCGCCGGCTCGACAGCGACTACGACGCGATCGCGCGCCAGGCGGTCCCGGCGACGCCGACCGGTCGCCGGGTCGGCTTCGGTGAGGTCGAGACCGGCTACGACGAGCACCAGGCGCGGCTCGAGGGGCTGCGGTGCCTGCGGTGCTTCGACAACGTCGTCCTCTCACCCGAGCTGTGCATCCTGTGCGGGCTGTGCGTCGACGTCTGCCCACCCGACTGCATCACGATCGCACGCGCGGATCACGTCGGGCTCGGCACCGAGCAGCAGTCGGTGCTGCTCCTCGACGAAGACCTCTGCATCCGTTGCGGCTTGTGCGTCAATCGTTGCCCTCCGGGCGCGTTGTCGATGGTTCACGCGAGGGAGCTCACACATGGTTGACGTCGACAACCGGGATCTCGAGCCGGGCCGGACATCCGTCGACCACGGGATCACCGCCCGGGTGAAGCGGAGCGACCCGTGGCGCTCGATGTTCCGTCACGCGCAGACCGACACGCCGCGCGGTCGCGCACTGCAATCGTTCAGCAACGTCTTCCTGCACGTCTACCCGGTCAAGATCCCGAAGCGGGTCCTGAACCTGCGCTACTCGCTCCGGCTCGGCTTCATCGCGGTCGTGTTGTTCGCGATCCTGCTGATCACCGGTGTGTACCTCATGTTCGTGTACACGCCGTCGGTCGGTTCCGCGTACGGCGACATGCAGAACCTGAAGACGGGCGTGGGCTTCGGTCAGCTCATCCGCAACGTGCACCGGTGGGCCGCGCACCTGATGGTGCTGGTCGTCGCACTCCACCTCGTGCGCGTGTTCTACGCGGGCGCGTACAAGAAGCCGCGCGAGTTCAACTGGGTGATCGGCGTGATGCTGCTGCTCCTCACGCTCGGCTTCTCGTTCACCGGCTACCTGCTCCCCTGGGACCAGCTGTCGTACTGGGCGGTCACGGTCGGGACGAACCTCGTGCACTACGTCCCGCTCGTCGGCGGCAGGCTGCAGGACCTGCTGATCGGCGGTCCGCAGGTCGGCCAGAGCACGCTGCTGCGTTTCTACGCGCTGCACGTCGCCGTGCTCCCGACGCTCCTGGCGCTGATGCTGACGGTCCACATCTGGCGGGTGCGCAAGGACGGCTTCGCGGTCGAGCGCAGCCACGTCGGCGCGTTCGCGGAGGAGGGCACCGAGGTTCCCGCAACGCCGCCGGCACCCGCGGCCGCAGCCATGGCGGCGGCGACGCCCGATCTCTACGGCGGGCGGGTACGCCTGCTCGGCGTCGTCGACCGCGAGTCGGTCACCGAAGCGGCGCGACCCGTCGACGACACCGTGTTCACGTGGCCGCACCTGCTCGTGCGCCATGTTGTCGTGGCCCTCGGTACGGCCGCCGTCGTCCTCGGTCTCGCGGTCTCGTTCAGTGCTCCACTGCGCGGTCTCGCCAATCCCAATCTCACCCCCGAGCCCGCCAAGGCGCCCTGGTACTTCGCCGGCCTGCAGGAGCTGCTCTCGCGCTTCGACCCGTTGATCGCGGGCATCCTGGTGCCCGGCGGCGCGGTGCTCGTCCTCTTGTTGTTGCCGTACATCGACCGCAACCCCGACACCCGCGCGAGCCACCGCAAGGTGGCGATCACGTTGTTCACCGTGCTGCTCGCGATCGCAGTGATCCTCACCGTCGTGGGCACGTTCTTCCGTGGACCCGGTTGGAAGTTCATCGCGCCGTGGACCCACTCGTACATCGAGTTCTAGGAGCCGGACATGGCAGACAAGAGTCGACGCGATTTCCTCCGCGCTGGCTGGAAGCTCGGTGGCGCGCTGTTGATCGGCGCGGCCGGGTACACGGGCTACGAGGCGCTGCGGCCGCTGGCGAGCGGCGCCAGTGGAGCCAAGCTGACGGTCGGCAAGATCTCGAACTTCGCCGCGGAGACGAGTACCTACGTTCCCGCGGGGCGGATGTACGTCGTGAACACGCAGGACTATCTCTTCGCGCTGTCGCAGAAGTGCCCGCACCTCGGGTGTCATGTGCCGTTCTGCGAGAGCTCCGGCCGGTTCGAGTGCCCGTGCCACGGGTCGATCTACGACCTCGCCGGCGAATACATCGCCGGGCCCGCGCCGCGCGGCATGGATCGTTACCGGGTGAAGCTCGACGGGGACACGGTCGTCGTGGACACCGGCGTCCTCGAGACCGGACCCGACCGGGGCGTCAAGCACTTCCTGACGCCGGCCAAGGGCCCCAGCTGCATCGGGAAGGCCTGACATGCCGCGCGAGCGACCGCAACCGCCGCCGTTCGAACCCGAGTGGCTCGAACGCAGCCTGAACCGTTACCTCGCCTGGGGTCTCGTCTTCATGGTCCTGCTCCTCGCCGGGTTCGTCACCTACCGGGCGCGCGAGCCGGGCCTGCGGCGGGACGCCAAGCGCGCGCAGACGGCGAGCTACACCTCGATCGGGACGCAGGTGTTCGCGACGAACTGCGCGCAGTGCCACGGGAAGAACGCGGCCGGAGGCGGCAGCGCACCGACCCTGGACTCGAGCCAGTTCCTGAAGAACACGAGCGACAACCAGATCTTCGCGCTCGTCTCCGGCGGCGTTTCCGGAACGGAGATGCCGGCGTGGAGCCTCGACTACGGCGGCACCTTCACCGACGAGCAGGTCCGTCAGGTCGTCACGTACCTGCGCTCACTCGAACCGAACGCGCCGAGCATCCCGGCCTGGCGAACGGGCGCGAAGGCGAAGCCGTAACCGGCGCGTCCGCCCGTGCCCCTCACCAGCGTTGGCGCGCCTCTTCGGCGAATCCCTGCAGCCCGGTGAGCTCGAGCCGGAGGCCGTCGTCGGTGACGAGGCTCCCCGCCCACGTGCCGAACACCTGGTGCACCTCGCTGCCGCGCTTGTTCCCGGCCGTCACGGTGTGCTTGTCGAAGCGCGGCGTGAGCACGAGGTGGAGCTGGTCGCCGGGATCGTCGACCCGCCACGGCTGCATCGGATCGTCCCACTCGTAGTCCCACCGGAGCTCGCGGCCGAGCTTCGTCAGCCGGCCGTCGACGATGACGCCGTTCTCGGTGAAGCCGGTGCCCTCGGTCCACTTGCCGCCGACCTGCAACCCGACGACGTGGTCGCCGGCGCGACCCGCGCCGCCACCCCAGTTCCAGGTGATCTCCGACGGCCAGCGCCCACGACCGACGTCGAGCACTCCCCACGCGTCGCCCGACTCGCCGGTACCGATCGCGCGCTCGACGCCGCCGACGACGACGATGCCCTCGGCCGGCCGGGCCTGGTGCTTCGAGGTGAAGTTGAAGACCTCGTCGCTCCACGGGATCACGACATTGAGCGACTCGTGACCGGGCGGGAGTGCGACCGTCACGTCGAGCCGCCCCGCGCGTCCGTCGCGCTCCGTCCACGTGCCGCGGATGCGCGTGCCGGTCGCGTCGTCGCGGATGTCGAGCTCGAAACCGTCGCGCGCGACGACGAGCGGCTCGGTGCCCGGTACTTCCGGCAGATGCATACCCTCGGCGCGGGGCACAACGATGCCGCCGCCCCCGCTCTGGCCGGTGACGAGGTCGGCCCAGTACACGTCGGCGAGCCCGATGTAGTCGACGTCGGAGTAGACGCACGACACCACGAAGTCGCCCGCGAGCACGGCCCAGTAGTCCCAGCGCTTGTTGCGACCGAACTCGCCGACAAGGTTCGCACGGTGCAGCGGTCGACGCGACCAGCCGCGTGCGCTCGCCGCGAGGTGCGCGCCGTCCGGCGTGCACAGGTCGACCGGGTCGGTCAGCTCCCGTTCGTGGGTCATGGGGAACGTTCTACTCGGAGCGGTACCGTTCGCGGTGGTGGACGCGACCCTGCGCAAGGCCCTCGAACGCAGCCTCGGCGTCGGCATCCGGGCGGGCACGCGTGTGCGCGGCGGCGACGTCGCGGTGTCGTTCGCGGTCGACCTCGACGACGGGCGGCGGGTATTCGCCAAGACGCACGCGGCCGCACCACCCGGGTTCTTCACGACGGAGGCAACCGGCCTCGAGTGGCTGCGGGCGGCCGACGCCGTGCCCGTGCCCGAGGTGCTCGCGGTGTCCGACGACGCGCCGAACCACCTCGCGCTCGAGTGGATCGACGAAGGTCCACCGAATCCCGGCACCGATCCGGAGTTCGGCACCGCGCTGGCGCGAATGCACCGGGCCGGCGCGCCTTCCTTCGGTCGGGAAGACCGCCGCTCCACCGGGAGCCGAGGACTGCCGAACGAGCCCTGCGCGACGTGGGCCGAGTTCTACGCGCGCAACCGGCTGTTACCACTCGCGAAGCTGGCCCGTGACGCCCGTGCGCTCAGTGCGCCCGCCATCGCCGCGATGGAGGCTCTCGCCGGTCGCCTCGACGAGTTCGGCGGCGCGGACGAGCCGCCGGCCCGTCTCCACGGCGATCTCTGGGCGGGCAATCGTCTCGTCGATCGCGAGGGCCGGAGCTGGCTGATCGACCCGGCCGCGCACGGCGGCCACCGCGAGTTCGACCTCGCCATGATGCGACTCTTCGGCGGCTTCGGCGAGCAGTGCTTCGCGGCCTACGCGGCGATGTTCCCGCTCGGCGCCGGTTGGGCCGACCGCGTCGCGCTGCACCAGATCGCACCGCTCGTCGTGCACGCGATCAAGTTCGGTGGCGGCTATGTCGGCGCCGCGACGGACGCGATCAATCAGTACCGCTGACGACGTCGGGGGATCGCGGTGCAGGGCCCAACCTCTGCCGGCGCGGCACGGTCCTTCGGCCCTAGGAAAGTAGCGGGGCCGTATCGGATTCTCGTCGGGTGAACACTCCTGCACTTCTCCACCCGCCGTTGGCGTTCGGCGTCATGGGCTCGGCGAGCGGCGATCTCGATCCGGACGTGGTCGCGGAGGTGCGCCGGCTCGGGTCGGCGATCGCGTCCGCAGGCTGCACCCTCGTGACGGGCGCGTGCCCCGGGCTTCCGTTCGCCGCGGTCGAAGGGGCCAAAGCCGCCGCTGGACTCGTCGTCGGCATCTCCCCCGCACTGTCGGAGACCGAACACGTGCAGCGCTTCGACGCCCCCGTCGCGGGCTTCGACGTGATCGTCTACACGGGGTCGGGGCTCATGGGCCGCGAGGTCGTGAATATCCGCTCCTCGGACATCGTGGTGATCGCGGGCGGCCGGTCCGGCACGCTCGGCGAGTTCGCGATTGCGTATGACGAGGGCCGGCTCGTCGGAGTCCTGACCGGCACCGGCGGCGTCGCGGACATGATCGACGCGCTCGTGCAGCAGGTGAACAAGGACACCGGTGCGTACGTGATCTACGACAACGACCCCGATCGCCTCGTGCGCCGGCTGATCGACTACTACCGCAAGGCGCATTTCCGCCGTCCGAGCGCGCTGCACGATCTTCCTGGCCCGGTGTCCGCGACGGGTGCCCAATGACGACGGTCCGGACGAGAACCTACGTCGCGACCTGGCGACGAGCGCGCGCCGGTGAGCGGCCGAGCAGGCCGCGTTCGACGAGCGCGGCCAGGACGTCGACGATGCGCTCGTCCGTGAGGTCGTAGGCCGTGCCGAAGACGTAGTCGGGGCCGCGCTCCAGCAGTGCGAGCAGAATGAGGGAACCGACGCGGACGTCGAACGGATACCCGCGGTCGATGCCGGCCAGGGCATCGTCGAAGGCGACGAGGATCGCCGCGCCGCTCTTCCGCCGCAGCTCCGCGAGCGGCGGGATTCCCCGCCTCCTCCTGGAGCAGGGCTCGGAAGACTCCCCGGAAGCGCCGGTGGAGCGCGAGGCACTCGTCGAGCCAACTGCGCAGTGTCCGCCCGTCGTCGTCGGCGTCGATCGATTCGACGAAGCGGCGCGCGAGCTCCTCCAGGCGGACCATGCAGTGCTCCGCGAGCGTCACGAGCAGGTCCGTCTTGTCGTCGAAGTACTTGTAGAACGTGCCGCGCCCCGCTCCCGCGGCCTGCAGCACGTCCTGGACGCTCGTGGCGTGGAACCCACGGACGGCGAAGGTCGTCGTCGCCGCGTCGAGGATGCGCCGGACCGTCTCCGAGGCTGGCTCACTACCGCGACCGGACCGCGTCGCGGCCGGCCGGCGCCGGCGGGGCACCTTCACCGCGGCGCCAACCGGGCGGGCCGGCGCGGCGTGGGCGGTGAGCGCCTGCACCGGCGTGTCGGGGAACAGCGCGCGCTGGACGAAGGTGGCCAGTGCGTCGATGAACTCGTCGTCACCCGGCGTCCGAGCGATGCCCTTCTGGCGGTAGTCGTTCATCCGGAACAGGAGGGCGAGGAGCACCGTCGCCACGCCGTCGACGTCGATGTCGTCGTCGCCGACCGCAGTTGCGAGCCGGGGTGACAGCGCCGACACGTACGACACGATGTGCTCGGCCATCAGCGGTCGCAACGACGCGCCGGGCGAGTCGACCACCGCCCACTGGAGGTACAGGGCCTTGTACTTGTCCTGCACCCAGGCCCACTCGCCGAGCCACCAGTGGAGATTGTCGTATCCCTGGACGGTCGGGCCGATCGGACCGAGACGGCGGATCACGCGGAGCAGGTCGGCCGCGGCGCCGCGGATCAGCTCGATGAAGAGCTCCTCCTTGCTCCCGAAGTACTGATACAGCGCCGCGCGCGAGATGCCGGCCGCATCGGCGATGTCCTCGACGCTCGTCGCGTGGAAACCGCTCGCCTCGAAGAGCGGGCCCGCGGCGTCGACGATCGCCCGGCGCGTGCGCGCTCCCCGCGGTCCGACGACGGGGCTGTGTGGGCCATAGCTCGCGCGGCGCGCGTGGTTCGTGGCGATGGGGCGAAGGCTAGCGGGTGCCTCGAGTCGTCGATCTGACAACGACGTACCGCAGGCGGCCCGTCGCGGGGATCCGAACCACCGGAATCCGAACCACCGGAATCAACCTCTCGACGCGATCGTGTTCGCGTACCTGTCCAGGAGCGGCAGGATCTCGGCGCGGGGCGCGGTCGGTATGTCGAAGACGATCTGATCGACTGCCAGCTCCCGGAAGCGGTCGAGCTGGAGGGCCAGCCGGTCGTCGTCGACCACCTCCTGCATCGGCCAGACGATCGGGCCGCGCTCGGGCCGACCGGCATCTCCCCAACGTCGGCGGAGCTCGCCGAGCTTGGCCGCGAGCCACGTCCCGCGACTCCCACCCGGGATCCAACCGTCCGCCCACTGCACGACGGCTTCGAAGGCGCGCTCACCTGCCTGCGCGCCGAGGAGCACCGGGACGGCGGGCTGCACCGGCTTGGGCCAGGCCCAGCTGGGCTCGAGGTGCGCGTGCTCGCCGTGGTACTCGGCCTCGGTCTCGGTCCACAGCGCCCGCATCAGCTCCACGTGCTCGCGCACGATGGCCCGGCGCAGGGTGAAATCCTTCCCGTGGTTGGCGAGCTCCTCGCGGTTCCAGCCGTATCCCACACCGAGGGTGAACCGGCCACCGGAGAGGTGGTCGAGCGTAGCGATGGCCTTGGCCAGCGCGATCGGATCGTGCTCGGCGACGAGCGCGACTCCCGTGGCGATCCGAAGTCGCGTCTGCGCGGCGACGAACGCGAGCGCCACGTACGGGTCGGGAAACTCGCAGTACTCATCGGGGAGGTCGCCACCCGCGGGCCACGGGCTCTCCCGTGAGACGGGGATGTTGGTGTGCTCGCCGATCATCAGGGAGTCGAAGCCACGCTCGTCGGCCGCGTGCGCGAGCTCGAGGAGCGGCATCGCCGCGCTGGTCTCGCGATAGAGCAACCCAACTCGTGGGAAGTGACCCCGGTTCCCCATGGCGACTTCTTGCATCGGCACTATCTGACACTATTGTACCGCTCGGTCGAGCGGCAAGAGTCGGGCCGCTCGCAACGGAGGGGACGGCGGAGTGATACCTGAGCCGGTTGCGGACTCGTTGCGCGGCAAGGTGATCATCATCACCGGCGCGGCGTCGGGGATGGGGCGGGCGAGCGCGTTGCGCTGCGCCGGGCTCGGTGCGGCGGTGATCGCGGCGGATCTGGACAAGGGTGGCGCGGCCGCGGTCGCGGAGGAGATCGAGTCCGCGGGTGGTGCGGCGCTCGCGCACGCCGTCGACCTCACCGTGGAGGACGAGGTCAACGGGCTCGCCGCCGCCGCCGTCGCGCGCTTCGGCACTGTGCACGCGCTGCACAACAACGCCTATGCCGTCCACCCCGGCGCGGCCGCCGACCTCCTCGGCACGAGCCTCGAGGCGTGGGAGTGGACCATGCGCACGTGTCTCACGAGCCAGTTCCTGTGTTGTCGCGCGGTGCTGCCGCACATGCTCGAGCACGGCAACGGCTCGATCATCAACGTCTCGTCGGGCAACGGCATGGCGGGGAGCACCGGTTCGGCCGCGTACGGCGCGGCGAAGGCCGGCACGATCGTGCTGACCAAGTACATCGCCACGCAGTACGGCAAGCACGGGATCCGGTGCAACACGATCGTGCCGGGCTGGACCATCGGCACGGGCTGGACCGGCGACCGGGACTACACCGACGCGCAGCGCGCCTTGTTCGAACGGGCGCTGGCCGACGTCTGCATGCCCCGCCTCGCGACACCCGACGACATCGCGCCCGTCGTGGCGTTCCTCGCGTCCGACGCCGCCCGATACGTGCAGGCCGCGACGATCGACGTGAACGGCGGGCTGCTCGCGCACATGCCGGGACTCGCCGGCCGGCCGATCCGGCCGGCGACGGACGCCGGCTGAGGCACGCGGATGGGAACCGTGCCGACGAGCGAGCAGGCGCGAGCGGTCCACCGGCTGCTGCGCGAGCAGCGCACCGAGGCCGTCGCCCGCGGGTCGATTCCCACGCGTGCCGAGCAGCTCGCCACGGCCGAGCGGATCGGCGACAGCACCACCGAGCCGGCCGGCGTGACCTACGACGGCGTCGTGGCCGGCGGCGTGCCCGCGCAGTGGGTCACGCCCGACGGCGCCGACCCCGGGCGCGTGCTCCTCTACTTCCACGGCGGCGGTTACTGCTTCTGCTCGATGCACTCGCACCGCAAGCTCGTCGGACACCTCGCGAAGGCAGCGCGCGGCCGCGCCGTCAACGTCGACTACCGGTTGGCGCCCGAGCACCCACATCCCGCGGCCCTCACCGACGCGCTCGCCGCCTACCGATGGCTCCTCGGCACCGGCGTCGAGCCCGGCAACGTCGTCGTCGCCGGCGACTCGGCCGGCGGAGGCATCGCACTGGCGCTGCTCGTGCAGGCACGCGACGAGGGCGTCCCGCTTCCGGCCGCCGCCGTCCTCTGCTCGCCGTGGGTCGACCTCGCCATGACCGCCGACAGCATCACGACGCGGGCCGAGGTCGACGTGCGCCAGGATCCCGCGGGCACGAAGTGGTGCGCGCGGCTGTTCCTCGCGGGCCGGGATCCGCGCGACCCGTCGGCGTCACCGCTCTACGCAGATCTCGCCGGCCTGCCACCGCTGTACATCCAGGCCGGCGACTGGGACATCCTCGTCGACGACGCCCATCGCCTCGCGGCGCGCGCCCGGCGCTGCGGGTGTCGACGTCCGCCTCGACCTGTTCCCCGAGATGCTGCACGCGCACCAGATCTGGGCCGGCAACATGCCCGAAGCCGACGACGCCGTCGCCCGCATCGGCGAGTACGCCGCGCAACGTTTCGCACGCACACCGGGGGAAGCCGCCCTCGACACCGGGGAGGCAACGTGACCCATTCCTCGGCTTTCCCGGGCGTCGGCGTGCTCTATCGCGCGACCGACGAGATGCGGTTCCTCGATCTCGCGCGCGTGGCCGACGAGCGCGGCTTCACGTCACTCGTCCTCGGGGAACACACGCACATCCCGGTCAGCTCGGACCCGCGCAACTTCCCCGGCGCCGGAGACCACATCCCGCGCACGTACCCGCGACTGCTCGACCCGTACGTCGCGTTGTCGTTCGTCGCCGCGCAGACGCGGCTTCGGATCGCCACCTGCACGTCGCTGCCCGCGCAGCACGACCCGATCGCACTGGCCAAGGCGCTCGCGACGCTCGATTTCTCTCGGGCGGGCGCCTCACCCTCGGCGTCGGGTACGGCTGGAACCCCGACGAGCTCGTCAACCACGGGCGCGAGTGGAAGCACCGCCGGGCCATCGTGCGCGAGCACGTCGAGCTGATGCGCGCGCTCTGGACCGAGACCGAAGCGGAGTTCCACGGCGAGTTCGCCAACCTCGAGCGCACCTGGTCGTGGCCGAAACCGGCGCAACCCTCGATCCCGGTGCTCCTCGGCGCGGCCGGGCACGAGCGCGCGCTGGAGGCCATCGTCGGGTGGGCCGACGGCTGGATGCCGGGCGGTTCGATCACCTGGATCGGCGATCGGCTGGCGGAGTTGCGACGGCGATGGAACGCCGCCGGACGCGCGGCGTCGGGCCCGACCGTGTGGGTGACCCAAGACGTCGTCGACGACGCGAAGCTCGGCGCCCGACTCGAACGCCTGGCCGCGCTGGCCGTCGACCAGATCGTCGTCGCGTTCGACACCGTCGAGCGGGACGAGATCCTGCCGGTGCTGGATCGCTACGAGAAGGTGATCTCGGCGCTCGCCGGGTGACCCGAACGAAAGGACACTGATGACCGAGGACCTGATCGTCTCCGCCGACGGGCACTACGTCGAACCCACCGACCTGTTCACCACCCGCCTTCCGAAGCATTTGCGCGACCTCGCGGTGTGGGAGGAGGACTTCGACGTCGCGGCGCTCGGCGGCGCGGAGTACCCCTACTTCCGGAAGCTGCACACGCCGGGCTTCGAGGGGTGGACCTACATGCGGTACCGCCACCACGACGGGTCCCCGCAGACCGGCGATCCGGCGCGCATCGTCGAGGACCTCGACCACGAGGGCATCTGGGCGACGTTGCTCCATCCGAACCACGCCTTGTTCGGGCTGTACACCCACGACCACCACGAGCTCTCGATCGCGCACGCCCGCGTCTACAACGACTACGTCGCCGAGGCCTTCGCGCCGTACCGGGACCGCGTCTTCACCACGTCGCCGATCCCGTTGAGCGATCTCGACGATGCCGTCGCCGAGATCGAGCGGGTCGCCGCGCGCGGCGCGCGGGCGATCATCCTGCCCGCGGTCTCACCGATCCCGTACAGCTCCCGAGCGCTCGATCCCGTGTGGGCGGCCGCGCAGGCGAACGGCCTGCTCGTCGCCTTCCATGTCGCGACCGGCGGCGTGAAGCTGAGCCAGCAGGCCGCGCCCACGCTCCAGGGCATGATCGCGACCGCGCGCACGCAGAACCACCAGACGCTGAACGACGAGCTGATCGTCGATCGGTTGATGTCGGCGGCCGTGATGGCGCCCGTGGTCCCGCAGCGAATCGTCGCGTCGCTCGTCGGCAGCGGAGTCCTCGAGCGGTTCCCCGACCTCCACTTCGTGCTCGTCGAATTCAACGCGCACTGGCTCGTGGCGACGACGGCCGCGATGGACAAGGCCTGGACGTTGGGCGTCGGACAGTTCCGCGACTGGTGGGCCGGGACCTGGGACGACGACCGTCCCGACGTCGACCAACCGGGCATGGCCCAGCTGTTCCGCCTGAACGAGCGCTGGCCCTACCCGCTCATGCCGAGCGAGTACGTCCGGCGCCAGATCCACGTGTCGTTCCAGGAGGACCCCGTGGCGATCGCCTGCCGGCATGCCACCGGGATCTCGACGCTCGTCTGGGGCGCCGACTACCCGCACGCGGAAGGCACGTTCCTGCACACGCGCGAAGCGATCGAGTACCAGTTCCACGACGTCGAACCCGCGGACCGCGCCGCGATCCTCGGCGGGACGCTCGGAGGATTGCTCGGCGTCAAGGCTCCGAGCCCGGCATGACGCCCTACTACGACCCGTACGACGTCGACATCGATGCCGATCCGTACCCCGTCTATCGCAGGCTCCGGACGGAGGCGCCGCTCTACTACAACGAGCGCTACGACTTCTTCGCCGTCAGCCGCGCCGACGACGTCGAGCGGGTCCTCACCGACCACGACACGTTCATCTCGGGCCACGGCGCCTTCCTCGACTTCATCCGCGCCGACCTCACCATGCCGCCGGGCATGTTGATCTTCGAGGACCCGCCGTCGCACACACGGCACCGGAAGGTGCTGTCCCGGGTCTTCACACCGCGCCGGATGGCGGAGCTGGAGCCGCAGGTCCGCGCCTACTGCGCCCAGAGCCTCGACCCCTTCATCGGCGCGCGCCGATTCGACTTCGTCGCCGACCTGGGCGCCCAGGTGCCGATGCGGACGATCAGCATGCTGCTCGGCATCCCCGAGTCCGATCAGGAAGGGGTCCGCGACGCCACGACCGGGTCGATGCGCACGAAGCCGGGCGAGGCGATGCAGATCAAGGAGGTCGGCAACCCGGAGATGTACGCCGAGTACATCGACTGGCGCGCGGAGCACCCATCCGACGACCTCATGACCGCGCTACTCGAAGCGGAGTTCGAGGACGAGACCGGCACGGTCCGCGCGCTGACCCGCGACGAGATCCTCACCTACTGCACACTCATCGCGGGTGCCGGCAACGAGACGGCGGCGCGTCTGATCGGCTGGACCGGCAAGGTGCTGGCCGATCATCCCGACCAGCGGCGCGAGCTCGCCGCGGATCCGTCGCTGATACCGAACGCGATCGAGGAGATCCTGCGCTTCGAGCCTCCGGGGCACAACTTCGCCCGCTACGTGACCACCGACGTCGAGTTGCACGGCACGACCGTGCCCGCGGGCAGCGTGATGGTCGTGCTGCTCGGCGCGGCCAATCGCGACGAGCGACGCTTCCCCGACGGCGACCGCTTCGACATCCGTCGCGACATCGACAAGCACATCACCTTCGGTTACGGCATCCACTACTGCCTCGGCGCGGCGCTGGCGCGGCTCCAGGGCAACGTGGTGCTCGACGAGATCCTGCAGCGCTTCCCGGAGTGGGAGATCGACGTCGACAACGCGAAGCTCACGTCGGCGTCCGTCGTCCGAGGCTGGGAGACGCTCCCCGCGTTCATCTGAGGCGCGCCGGACGCCTCAGTTGCGCGTCTCAGTTGCGCTCGGTGAGGTATGCCGCCTCGATCTTGTCGAGCTGGTTGATCAACTCGTCGGAGGTGCCCTGCAACGCGACGCGACCGCGCTCCATCAAGTAGACGCGGTCCGCGATCTTGAGCGCCTGGCGCACGTGCTGCTCGACGAGGAGCACACCGATGCCACGTTCGTTCGCGGCGTCGCGCACGGCCTGGAGCAGGCTCGCGACGATGAGGGGCGCCAACCCGAGCGACAGCTCGTCGGCGAGCAGCACCTTCGGGTTGCGGCCGAGCGCGCGCGCCAACGACAACATCTGCTGTTCGCCGCCGGAGCAGAGTCCGGCCCGGCGGCCCATGATGGGTTCGAGCGCCGGGAAGTACCCGAACGCGACCTTGGGAGAAACGGCGGCCAACCGCAGGTTGTCGGCGACCGACATGTCCATGATCACCGACCGTTCCTCGGTGAGGTAGCCGAGGCCGCGGCGGCACCGCACGTGCATCGGCGCTCGGGTGGCGGCGCCGAGGAAACGGACCTCGCCGTCGAGGGGTGTCAGCTCGCCGGCGAGGGTGAGCAGGGTCGTCGTCTTGCCCGCGCCGTTCGCGCCGATGAGGGCCACGACCTCACCGGCGTCGACCTGGAGGTCGAGCTCGCGAACCACGGGCATGCTGCCGTAGCCGGCCGACAGATTCCTCGCCTCGATGAGCGTGTCGGTCATGTGCTCGCTTCCTCCACCGCGTCGGCGTGACCCAGGTACGCGTCGCGCACCGCGTGGTCGTCGCGGATCTCCGCGGGCGTGCCGCTCCCGATCACGCGTCCGAAGTCGATGACGACGACCCGATCGCAGGTCGACATCACGAGGCCGACGTCGTGCTCGACCAACAGCACCGCCATGTTGCGCTCGTCGGCAAGGCGGCGGATGAGCAAGGCGAGCTCGGCGCTCTCGCGCTCGTCGAGCCCGGCCGCGGGTTCGTCCAGCATCACGACCGACGGTCCCGACGCGACGGTTCGGGCGATGCCGACCAGCCGGCGCCGGCCGTACGGCAGCTCGTCGGGCGTCTGGTCGAGGTGCGGCTCGAGCTCGAACGCGTGCACGGCCGCGACTGCAGTCGGCGGAAGATCGTGGCGGCCGGGCCAGAACAGGTCGGTCAACCACGACAGCCGTGTGGCCCGCTGGTCGCTGCCGGCGCGGAGGTTCTCCTCGACGCTGAGGTCTTCGAACAGCTCGAGCGACTGGAAGGAGCGCCGGAGCCCGAGCCGCGCCCGCTGGGTCGCGTTCTGCTTGTCGATGCGCCGGTCGTCGAGGGCGATCGAGCCCGCGCTCAGCGGGACGAAGCCGGTCACCGCGTCGATGAGGGTCGTCTTGCCCGCGCCGTTCGGTCCGATGAGCCCGACGACTTCGCCCGGCCGGACGTCGAGCGACACGTCGTCGACCGCGACGACCGAACCGAACCGCACGGAGAGGTGGGCAATCGACAGGGTCGCGGCCTCGACCGGCTCGACCGACGCCGGCGGCAGCGGTGGGCGCGTGCGGCGCGGCGCGACGAGGTGGAGCTTCTCCCACACCCGGCGCCCGTGGACGGCGACGTCGGCGACGCCGTTCTGGTGTGCGATGAGGATCACGAAAACGATCAACGCACCGATGATGAGGTCCCATTGGCCGCCGAGGTGGATCCAGTCGACGACGATGCGCGTTGCGATACCGCCGACGGCCATGGGACCCGCGAACACCGCGCCGAGCGCGTACCCGAGACCGCCGATCACGGCATTGCCGACGCTGTTGATCGACGCGAAGAGGTTGAAGTCGGTGTACGTGATGACCTGGCCGCGGAATCCGATGAGAATGCCGCCGACGGCTGCGAGCGCGGCGGACACCGCGAACGCGTAGAGCTTGACGCCGAACACCGAGATGCCGAGCGAGGCGGCCGCGCGCTCGTTCGTCCGCACCGCGATCAGGCGGCGTCCCGTACGCGACCGGCGGAGGTTCGCGACGAGCACCGCGAACACGACGAACGCGATCAGACTCACGGTCGCCCACGCATACGGATGATTGAACGCGTCGACCCGGATGCCGAACAGCTTCACGCTCCCGATGCGGGTGCCACCGTCGAGCTTGCCACCGAGGTAGTTGGGATTCGCGAACACGACCTCCGACACCATGAAACCGAGCGCAAGCGTGATCACCGCGAGGTTGACGCCACGCGTTCGCAGCGCGGGGATGGCGAACAGCAGGCCCACCGGTATCGTGAGGAGGATCCCGAGGAGGATCGCGAGCTCGACCGGCACGCCGGCGCGCACGAAGCGGCCGGCGATCAACGCGCCGATCCCCGCGAGCGCCCATTGCGCGAGGGAGATCTGCCCCGCGTAGCCGGTGAGGACGACGATCGACAAGACGATGACCGCGGCCGCGAGCGAGGTGGACGTGGCCTGGGCCCACGTCTCGTTCATCACGGTGAACAACAGCACGAGCGTGATCGCACACGCGACGAGCACGCCGCGGAGATTGACCTCGCCGGATCCGAGCTTGGGGAGCCGTTCGGCCACGTGAGACCGCAGCGGCAGGCTCCGGCCTCCGACGACGACCACGATCAGGATCACGAGGAACGCGGGCACGCGGTTGAGCCCGGTGATCAGGTCCTGGTGGAAGAAGCGGGTGATGTCGCCGCCGTAGAGCGTGGCCATCGACTCGCCGACGCCGATGATCAACCCTCCGAGCAGCGTCAGCGGGAAGGAATGGAACCCGCCGAGCAGCGCGGCGCCGAGGCCGGCGACGGTCACGACGACCGTGAAGGTGGTGGCCGACAACCCGGTGAGGGGCGCGGCGAGCACGGCCGCGAACCCCCCGAGCAGGCCGCCGATGGTCCACGTGAGCGCGGAGAGACGATCGGGCGACCACCCGAGCGTCTGCACCGCGCGCTCGTTCTGCGCGCTGGCATTGATCGCGAGACCGACGCGCGTGTAGCGGGTCCAGGCCCAGAGCCCGAAGGTCACGACGAGGGTGATCGCGACGATGTAGATCCGGCTCTCTTGGACCGTGATCCCTCCCCACTTGTAGATGTGGTTGGGGAGATAGCTGTCGACCGGGCGGTTACTCGCGCCGTAGCGCTTCGCGACCACGGCCTGGAGCAGGCCGAGGAGCGCGATCGTCGCGATGACGCGAACGATCGGCGCCGCGCGCCGCAACGCACGGAGCACCGTCGCCTGGAACGCGAGCGCCAGCGCACCCGCGGCGATCACCGCGACGACGAGCGCGGGAAGTGTGGCCCAGTGGTGACGGTCCTTGAGGTCGACGAAGGCGATGTACGCAGCCATCGTGCCGACGGCACCCTGCGCGAAGTTGACCAGGCCCGAGCCGCGGTAGATGAGCACCGCGCCTTGCGCGAACAGCGCGTACGTGGCGCCCGCGCCCAGCCCGATGATCAAGAACTGCAGGAACGACCGCACCGTCAGGGGCCTCCGTGGTGACTCGCGGCGCCGGCGACGACGGGATGCAGGCCGGTCCGGCCCGCATCCCGCAGCGTCAGGCGATCAGCAGGGAGCGCCGAATATCGAGCCGCACAACACCTTGTCGAAGCTCATCGAGGAGGCCTCGACGAAGTTGCCGTCGAACCCGTTCGCCTTCGCGTTCGGATCCCATGTGTACGTCGCCCAGTGGTTCATGCCTGCCCGCTTGAACAGGCCCGGGTGGTTCATGTTCGGCGTCCAGCTCTCGCTACCGAACATCCCGAGCATCGGGACGTTCTTGGCCTTCTGCAGCATCGCGGTGATCCCGGCGCGGGTGAATGTCTGCATCTTGGCGTTGCGGATCATCTCGAGCAAGGCGTAGAGCCCGATCCACGAGCGCATCGGGCTCGCCTTCAGGTTCGCCGGCTGGAGCTGCTTGTTCCCCGACGCCGCGAGATCGTCGCGCAGCACCTTGTACACCGGGATGTCGAACGTCGCGGGCGGGAATGACCAGACGAACACCATGTTCTTCGCGAAGTCGCCGAGCGCCTTGACCGAGTCGTGCGAGAACGTGCCCAGGGACACGCCGAGCTTCAGGTCGGTGCCGAGCTGTTGGCCCGCGCGCACGACCTGGACCGCCTCCTGCTCACCCAACGAGATCGTGATCGAGTCGGCGCCCGCGTTCTGCGCCGCGAGGATGAACTGGCTGAAGTCGGTGGTGCCGCCCGGTACCGGGGTGTCGCTGACGAACGTGGCGCCGTCCTTCTTGTAGAGGTCCCCGAGCAAGCCCTTCATCGCCGACGCGGCGGCCAGGTCGACGCGCACGATGCCAATCTTCTTCGCGCCCTGGTCGATGAGCGCCTGCGGCTGCAGGAACGTGACGCCGGTACCCGACGCGTCGAGCGGGTAGGCGTTCGGGTCGGCCCAGTCGTCCGGGACGACGTTCGACGCGATCCGCGGGATCTTGGCCTTCTGCATCGCCTGCGACACGTCGGCCTGACCCGCGGTGCCCTGGTCGTTCACGGTCGCGACGACGCCGGCCTTGTCGATCGTGCGCACGCACGCCACGGCCTGGTCGACATTGCCGCCGTCGTCGCACGTCGTGACCTTGATGCACGCGCCGTTGGCGCCGCCGCGCTTGTTGAACGCCGTCGCCGCCGCATCGAGAGCATCCGCCTGGTCCTTGAGCGAGAGCACCGGCGACTCGAAGACGGTCATGAGTCCGATCTTCAGCGGCGCGCGTGACGCGTCGCACGGGCCGTCGTCCCACAGGCCGAGGGTCTTGTAGTCGATCTGGTCGGAGACGCCATTCTTCGCCGCGGTCGTGTTGGTCGCCGAGGAGCCGTTCTTGCTGCTGCCGCTGCTGCTGCACGCGGCGGCGACGAGCCCCAGCGCCATCACCAACGCGACGACGCGCGCACGGTGCTTACTCATCAAGTCCCCCCTTCGCGGCCGTGTACGGCCGGCGAAACTCGCCAATCAGAGCGTGCCGTCGAACATCGTTCTCGATCTCCGACATTGACGTTATCGAACTGGTAGTGCCCTTCGCGTGAACGTCCCTTCCGCATGCGGAAAACCGGTTCCGCGCACACGCGTTGCCACCTTCGTGACGGTCCGCGAGCGCCGAGAAATTAGACTAACCGGTCGGTACAAGATCCGCACGCGAGCGATCGGACCCGGGGACGAGCCCGCGGCGGCCGGCGGTCAGCGGGTGCGGAACTCGAGGCCGGCGAAGGTGCCGGAGTTGCGCCACTGGTCGATGTATTCGAAGTACGCGACCGGACCGAGCGGGTAACCGGCCATGCCGAAGCGGGCCCGGGAGTTCAGCGGCTGACCCTCGTTGTTGTAGTAACCCGGGGTGCAGTCGGCGTTGCCGAAGAACGAGGTCGGGCTGCTCTCGAGCAGGTCCATCCACGCCTGCTCCGCGTCGGCCGTGACCTCGACCTCGTCGGCACCGGTGTCGAGTGCATGGCGCACGACGGCCGCGATCGTGACGCCGGAGTCGGCGAGGTTCGACGTGATGTTCGAGATGAGGTTTGCGCCTTGCGCGAAGCCGATGATGAAGAGGTTCGGGAAGCCGTGCGCGTGGATGCCGTGCAGCGAGCGCATGCCGTCATCCCAGTCCTTGGAGAGCCGGTGGCCGTCGCGCCCGATGGTGTCGTAGCCCGCGCGGCGGTCGTAGCTGGTGCCGACCTCGAAGCCCGAGGCGAAGATCAGGCAGTCGAGGTCGTAGTGCGAGCCCGCGGCCCACGCGCCCGTCGCGTCGATGCGTTCGACGCCCTTGCCGTCGGTGTCGACGAGCCGGCAGTTCGGCTCGTTGAAGGCCTGCAGGTACTCGTCGTGGAAGCACGGGCGTTTGCAGAGTTGGCGGTACCAGGCCTTCAGCTTCTGCGCGGTCTCGTCGTCGGTGACGACGGCGTCGCAGCGGGCGCGGATCTCGTCCATCTTCTCGTCGTCGCTCTCGAGGAACGCAAGCTCGGCGAGCTCGGCCGTGAACTCCTCGCCGGCGGAGATCTTCTCGACGATCCGGTCCCGGATGCGCTGCGAGATGTCGGTCCAGCCGTCCTTCACGAGATCCTCGTCGGCGAAACCCCCGGTCTGGAGCGTCGCGAAGTTCAGGAGCCACTTCTTCTGCCAGCCGGGCCCGAGCGTCGCGAACCACTCGGGATCGATCGGATGGTTGTTGCGGACGTCGACCGACGACGGCGTGCGTTGGAACACATACAGCTCGTGCGCGTCGCGCGCGAGCGGCGGTATGCACTGCACCGCGGTCGCTCCGGTGCCGATGATGCCGACGCGCTTGTCGGCGAGGTTCGTCATCGGCGCGCCGGTCCAGTCGCCGCCGGTGTACGTGTAGTCCCAGCGGCTCGTGTGGAACGTGTGCCCGGCGAAGGTCTCGATTCCCGGGATGCCGGGCAGCTTGGGCCGGCTGAGCGGGCCCGTGCCCATCGCCACGAACCGGGCCCGGATCGCGTCGCCGCGGTCGGTGTGGACGATCCAGCGCGCCGCGTCCGCGTCCCACTCGAGCTCGGTGACGGCGGTGGAGAACAGCGCCTTCTCGCGGAGGTCGAACGTGTCGGCGATGCGCCGGCAGTGCTCGAAGATCTCGGGCGCCTTGACGTACTTCGCGGACGGCATGTGGCCGGTCTCTTCCAGCAGCGGCAGGTAGATCATCGCCGCGGTGTCGCACATCGCACCCGGGTAACGGTTCCAGTACCACGTACCGCCGAAGTCGCCGCCGACCTCGATGATCCGCACGTCGTCGATCCCGGCCTGCTTCAGCCGCGCGCCCACGCATAACCCCGAGAAGCCGCCACCGATCAACGCGACGGTGACGTCGTCGAACCGCGGCTCGCGTTCGATCCTCTCCGCATACGGATCATCGAGCATCGAAGCGAACCGGCCCGTGGGCTCGAGGTACTGGTCGTTGCCGTCGGGCCGCAGTCGCTTGTCGCGTTCCTCGCGGTACTTGACCCGCAGCGCGCCGTGATCCATCGTCATCCCGCCTCCGTAACCGCGGCGATCGGTGCACCCCACCACGTGGTCGGCGCGCCCAGGACGTCGCGGCGGGGCAGACCTTCGGCTGCCCCGAACGCGTCCACCTGGGCGACCCGCACCGCGTCCGCGTAGCGCGGTGCGAGCTCCGTGAACACCGCACCACTGCCGTGCGCGCGGAGCGCCTCGGCCGACGCGTAGGCCTCGTACAGCGTGCCGGTACCGGCCGCGTCGTCGACGTACCAGTCGTACACGACGGTCCCCGGTTCGTCGAGACTCACGGCCACCATCGCGGCGGCCATCTCTCGAAACCGCTCCCTGTCGAGGATCTCGAAGCGGATCACGAACCGCACCCACTCGCCACTGCGCACGCGGAAACGGTAGCCGCGCGCCTGTCGCCGACGCATCGCCGCGGCACCCGGCCCGACGACGTGGCGACGTACCGAGCTCACGGCTACCGTCTGGCCGTGCGCGACTTCGCGGGACGGCGAGCAGTGGTCACCGGCGGTGGTTCCGGGATGGGTCGTGAACTGGTTCGCCGGCTCGCGGCCGAGGGATGCCACGTCGCGACCTGCGACGTCTCGGAGGAGACCCTCGACGAAACGCGCACGCTGGCCGAGAAGGACGCGCCGCCCGGAACGCGCGTCAGCACGTTCGTCGCCGACGTCGCCGACGAGGAGCAGTGGCAGCGCTTCCGCGACCACGTCGCGGGCGAGCACCACACGAACCACGTCAATCTGCTGTTCAACAACGCCGGCATCGGCGGCGGCGGCAGCTTTGTCACCGAAGACGCGCGACCAGTGGGACGCGACGTTCGCGGTGTGCTGGAGCGGCGTGTACCTCGGCTGCCGCACGTTCCTGCCGATGCTGATCGCCGCCGACGAGGCGCACATCGTCAACACCAGCAGCGTGAACGGGTTCTGGGCATCACTCGGGCCGGGAACGCCGCACACGGCGTACAGCGCGGCGAAGTTCGCGGTCAAGGGTTTCACCGAGGCGCTGATCACCGACTTGCGACTCAACGCGCCTCACGTGAAGGCATCGGTCGTCATGCCGGGCCACATCGGCACGGGCATCGTGCTCAACTCGTTCCGTTACTTCGGCCTCGACCCGAAGCACCTCGACACCGAGCAGATCGCCCAGGTACGAACCCGGCTCGGCTCCCAGGGAATCGATGTTTCGGGCGCGTCGGACGAAGACCTGCGCAACGGTTTGCAACTCCAAGGCGAGATGTTCCGCGACCTCGCGCCCACGACTGCCGCGCAGGCCGCCACCATCATCCTCGAAGGCGTGCGGGCTGACCGGTGGCGCATCCTCGTCGGCCCCGACGCCGAGCAACTCGACCGGATGGTTCGCGAGACCCCCGAGGACGCCTACGAACCGTCGTTCATGGAACGGATCCGCGCGCAGGGAATCTTCGGCGCGATGCCCCTGTAGCGGCGTCGTGCGGTGACGACGAAGCGAACTGTCGCTCGTGCCACCCGCCCTGAACGGCACTTCCGGGAGAGGCGATCGCAATGAGAGACTCCGGCCGTGACGTTCGATCCAAAGGCTGATCTGCACGAGTACCTGCGGTCCGGTCGCGAGGTCATGCTGTGGAAGCTCGAGGGGCTGTCCGAGTACGACACTCGCCGACCGTTGACGCCGACGGGAACGAACTTGCTCGGTCTGGTCCGCCACGTAGCAAGCATCGAGACCGGCTACTTCGGATCAGTGTTCGGCCGGCCGTTTCCAGAGCCGCGGCCGTGGATGGAGGATGGCGAACCAAACGGTGACATGTGGGTGAGGTCCGGTGAGACGAAAGACAGCGTCGTCGAGTTCTGTCGCCGTGCTTGGGCGCATTCGGACGCGACGATCGTGCTCCTCCCGCTGGAGGCCGTCGGTGAGGTGCCGTGGTGGCCGGCAGGCCGACGCGGACTCACACTTCACCGAGCGCTGGTCCACGTGATCGTCGACATCTCTCGCCACGCCGGCCACGCCGACGTTGTTCGTGAACTGATTGATGGCTCGATCGGCGCCGACCGCCGATGGTCCAACCTTCCGCCCGGCGACGAGCGTTGGTGGATCAGCTATCGCGACCGGGTCGAGGCTGCTGCCCGTCACGCGGGCGGCGTGACGTAGCCGCGGTGAGCGGCTCGCCCCTCACCGCCCCCGAACGCTCCTTCGGAAAGGGAACGCTGCCGGACCACAAATGTCCCTCGGACCGAATCACTGACATCCTGGACGCGCAGGAGTGTCACCCGTTGCCGCAAGCGGTGTCATCAACTTCACGAGCAGCCGCTGGTGCTGCCGCAGCTGGGGCAGGCGTAGCAACTGCCGGCGCGCTGCATCATGTCGCCGCAGACGTGGCAGAGCACCATCTCCCGGCTGGCGGCGACGGGCGTCGATGCCGCCGGTGCGACGGCCTCCTCGTTGCGCACTCGCAACGCGTCGGACGGCGCCCGGTCCTCGAAGGGGAGATCCATCGACGTCGCGCTCGGCGTCGTCGACTCCTCGACACCGGGCAGCGTCGGCTGCAGGCGCTCCCCGACGGTCATGATGCCCATCGCCTCGCGCTTGTCCTTGTCGATGTAGGCCACCGCGAGCCGGCGGAAGATGTAGTCGACGAGGCTCGACGCGAACCGCAGGTCGGGGTCGTCGGTCATGCCTGCCGGCTCGAAGCGCATGTTCGTGAACATCTCGACGAACGCCTCGAGCGGCACGCCGTACTGCAGACCGTGGCTCACCGAGATCGCGAACGCGTCCATGATGCCGGCGAGGGTCGAACCCTGCTTGGCGACCTGCAGGAACATCTCGCCGGGGCGGCCGTCGTCGTACTCGCCGACGGTCACGTAGCCGTGGCAGTCGGCGACCCGGAACGAGAACGTCTTCGCCGCACGGGTCTTCGGGAGCTTCTGGCGCACCGGCTCCTGCACGATGACCGTCTCGACGATGCGCTCGACCTCCTGCGCGACCACGTCGGTCGCCTTCTTCTGCGTCGACAGCGGCTGGCCGACCTTGCAGTTGTCGCGGTACAGCGCGACCGCCTTCAGGCCGAGCCGCCACGACTCGATGTAGAGCTCTTCGACGTCTTCCACATTCGCTTCTTCGGGCATGTTCACGGTCTTGCTGATCGCGCCCGAGATGAACGGCTGCACCGCCGACATCATCTTCACGTGACCCATGTAGTGGATCGTGTTGTCGCCCATCGAGCACGCGAACACCGGCATGTGCTCGGCCTTGAACACCGGCGCTCCGATGATCGTCTTGTGCTCGTCGATGTAGGCGATGATCTTGTCGATCTCCTCGCCGCTGTAGCCCAGCTTGTTCAGCGCACGCGGCACCGTCTGGTTGACGATGAACATCGTCCCGCCGCCGACGAGCTTCTTCGCCTTGGTGAGGGCGAGGTCGGGCTCGATGCCGGTGGTGTCGCAATCCATCATCAGACCGATCGTGCCCGTCGGCGCGAGCACGGTGGCCTGCGAGTTGCGCACGCCGTGGCGCTCACCCAGCTCGACCGCGTCGTCCCAGGCCTCCTGGGCCGCGCACAACAGCTCCGGCGGCACGAGGTCCTCGTCGATCTTGGCCGCTTCGGCCCGGTGCATGCGCAAGACGTTGAGCATCGGCTCCTCGTTCTTGGCGTAGCCCGCGAACGGGCCCATGCGGGCCGCCGTCTTCGCGCTCGTGGCGTAGGCGTGGGCCGTCATCAGCGACGTGATCGCCGCCGCCCACGCCCGACCGCCGTCGGAGTCGTAGGGCATGCCCTCGGCCATCAACAACGCGCCGAGGTTGGCGTAGCCGAGCCCGAGCTGGCGGAACGTGCGGCTCGTCTCCGCGATGCGCTCCGTCGGGTAATCGGCGTTGCCGACCAGGATCTCCTGCGCGGTGAACACCACCTCGACGGTGTGCTTGAACGCGTCGACGTCGAAGCTGCCGTCGTCGCCGAGGTAGTGCAGCAGGTTGATGCTCGCGAGGTTGCACGCCGAGTTGTCGAGGTGCATGTACTCCGAGCACGGGTTGCTCGCGTTGATCCGGCCCGTGTTCGACGCGGTGTGCCAGCGGTTGATCGTGGTGTCGAACTGCATGCCCGGGTCGGCGCACTCCCACGCCGACTGGCTGATCTGGCGCATGAGGTCGCGCGCCCGGACCGTCTTCACCTTCTCGCCGGTGGTGACCGCGTTGAGGTTCCAGTCGCGGTCGTCGAGCACGGCGTCCATGAACGCGTCGGTGACGCGCACCGAGTTGTTGGCGTTCTGGTACTGGATCGAGTGGCTGTCCTTGCCGTCGAGGTCCATGTCGAAGCCGGCGTCGCGCAGGGCGCGGGCCTTGCGCTCCTCGACCGCCTTGCACCACACGAAGTCCTCGATGTCGGGGTGGTCGACGTCGAGGATCACCATCTTGGCGGCGCGGCGGGTCTTGCCGCCCGACTTGATCGTTCCCGCCGACGCGTCGGCGCCGCGCATGAAGCTCACCGGGCCCGACGCGGTGCCGCCGCCCTTCAGGAGCTCGTGCGACGAGCGGATCTTCGAGAGGTTGATACCCGCGCCCGACCCGCCCTTGAAGATCGTCCCCTCTTCCCGGTACCAGTTGAGGATCGCGTCCATCTGGTCGTCGACGGCGAGGATGAAGCACGCCGACGCCTGCTGCGGGACGCCCTTCACACCGATGTTGAACCACACCGGCGAGTTGAACGACGCGTACTGGTGCACGAGCACGAACTTGAGCTCGTCGCGGAACGCGTCGGCCTCGCGCTCGTCGACGAAGTAGCCGTCCTTGGTGCCCCAGTCCGCGATCGTGTCGACGACGCGGTCGATGACCTGGCGCAGCGACCACTCGCGCTCGGGCGTGCCGAGGGTGCCCCGGAAGTACTTCTGGGCGACGATGTTCGTGGCGTTCAGCGACCACGTCGTGGGGAACTCGACGCCGGGCTGGAAGAAGGCGTCGCCGCCTTCCTTGTAGTTCTGGATGCGTGAATCGCGCCGCTCCCACTCCACGGTGTCGTACGGGTCGACCCCCGGACGCGTGAAGCGTCGCTGGATCCCGATACCGAGTTGTTGCGGCGCCATCGCCATGTCGTCGATCTCCCTCCGAGCCCGCATCCGGACTCACGTCGCCCATTTCGGGACATGCCCATTCGAGACACGGCCGCTTCGACTTCCACGCACACGAACCGACAACATGTGAAAACCACTACATGTTGTGGTTGCTTCCCATCCGGACCGCGAGATGGGGGTGCATTACACCACTGTAATTCCACACGTGTCAACAGTTTCCGGGAGGCTCCGGACAGATCGCCCGCAAGGTCGCCCACCGCCTGGTCACGCCCGGACCGGAGGTCCGAAACGCCCGGCTAGCGATGCTTGGGCTCCGTCGTCTTTTGCAGCTCGACGACCTCTCGTTCGAAATCGGCGAGGTCCTCGAAGCCCTTGTAGACGGAGGCGAAGCGCAGGTAGGCGACATGGTCGAGGACCCGCAGCCGCTCGAGGACGGCCATCCCGACCCGGTCGCTCGACACCTCCCCGCCCATCGCCCGCAGCTCCTCCTCCACCGCGGCGACCACCTGATCGACGACGGCATCGTCGAGGCGGCCCGACGCCGCGCGCCGGATCCCCGCCCCGAGCTTGGCCGCATGGAACGGCTCGGTCGCCCCGCTGCGCTTGCGGATGAGCAGCGGCGCCTCTTCGACCCGCTCGTAGGTGGTGAAGCGCCGGCCGCAGGCGAGGCACTCGCGCCGGCGGCGGATCGCCATCGACTCCTCGGCGACGCGCGAGTCGACGACCTTGTCGTCGTTCGCCCGGCAATAAGGACAGCGCACGAACACCCACGGTAATCCGTTCGATCCGGTGATGCGGCCCGGCAGCAGCGCGAAAGAGTGCGGGACGATCAGGGTGTCGGGACGCGGACCAGCTGGCCCGCGTTCACCGTGGTCGTACCGAGCGCACGCGCCATCGCGTCGACGACGGGGCGCACGTCGTGGCCGGGAACGGTGCGCCGCGCGATCGACCAGAGCGAGTCGCCGGGCTCGGCGACGACGAGTTGCACGTGCGGGAGACGCTCGGGGGTGGCGAGGGACGACCCTCCGAGCATCACCCCCGCACGCACCATCGCCAGCACGAGGCCCAGGCCGACCAGCGCGGCGAGGACGCGCCGGCGTCGATAGACGGCACGCTGATGGCTGCGCGCCGATCGGGGACGGGGCTGACGAAGATCGGGATCGACGACCCGCAGGCGGCGCGCCGGCGGACCGGGGACGGGAAGGCCGGGATCGTTGAAGCGGGGCTCGAGCTGGAGGACTGCGGCCATGGCGGCGGCTCCTGGATGCGAAGGGCTGGATGCGAAGGACTGGTGATCAGGACGAGACGATCGAACCAGAGGGGTGAGACAACTACGGTGGCCGAACGCCTGTTCGATGTCAAGGAAAAATGCGAACGGGTGTTTGCCCCGAACGCGTGATCGTGTTACCCTCGAACGCATGCCCAACGCCCCGGCCACCACGCCCGACACACCCGCCCGGCTCACCGCCCGCCAGCGCCAGGTGCTCGAGTTCATCGACGCGCAGACGCGCGAGCAGGGCTATCCCCCGAGCGTCCGTGAGATCGGCGAAGCCGTCGGCCTGTCGTCGCCGTCCACCGTGCACGCCCACCTGGCTGCACTGCAGGACAAGGGCTATCTGCGCCGCGATCCGAGCAAGCCCCGTGCCATCGAGGTCGCGCTCGAGCCCAGCACCGGCACCGTCATCGACCGCCGCCCGGTGCGCAACGTGCCGCTCCTCGGCGACGTCGCCGCCGGTACGGGCGTGCTCGCGGCCGAGAACGTCGAAGAGGTGATCCCCGTCCCCACCGACCTCTGCGGCGACGGCGACCTCTTCATGCTCCGGGTCCGGGGCGAGTCGATGATCGACGCGGGCATCTTCGACGGCGACTACGTCGTGGCGCGGTCCCAGCCCACCGCCGAGAACGGCGACATCGTCGTCGCCGGCATTCCGGGCGAGGAAGCCACCGTGAAAACGTTCATCCGCAAGCGCAACAAGGTCATCCTGCGGCCGTCGAACCCGACGATGGACGATCTCGTCTACGACCCGCTCGACGTCCAGATCTACGGCAAGCTCGTCACGCTGCTCCGGCGCCTCTAGTTACTTGTTCTCCGGGAGCGGCCGGCGTCACGCATCCCGAGGAACAGTTCGAGCAGCGCAAGGCACGCGTCGAGGTTCGCGCGATCGACCCGTTCGTCCGCGGTGTGCGCGAGCTCGGGGTCGCCGGGCCCGAAGTTGCACGCGGCGATGCCGTGCGCGGCGAAGCGGGCCACGTCGGTCCAGCCGAGCTTGGGCCGCACCGGCAGGTCGTACACGCCGACCATCTCCGCGATCAGCGGATGCATGAGGTTCGGCGGCGCGGCCATCGACGCGTTCAACACCTCCACGTCGTCCGCGCCGGCACTCCTGCAGAACGCGACCGACCTCGGCAACCGCATCGTCGAGCGAACGCGACGGCGCGTAGCGACGGTTGACCACCACCGCGCACCGGTCGGGCACGACGTTGTTCGCGATGCCGCCCTCGATGCGGACGACCTGCAAGCGCCTCGCGGTACTCGAGCGAGTCGACGTCGACGGTCGCGGCCCCGAAGTTCGCGCACCGCTCGAGCAGCGTGGAGCTGCGGTGGATCGCGTTCACGCCCATCCACGGCCGCGCCGAATGAGCCCGCACGCCGTCGAAGGTCGCACGCACGTGGATCGTCCCCTGACAACCGGCTTCGACCCAGCCGCCCGTGGGTTCGAGCAGGATCGCGAGGTCGCCCTGCACGAGCGCCGGAGCGCTCCTCGAACAGCCGCCGCAGCCCGTTGTGCTCGTCGGCGACCTCTTCGCCCTCGTAGAAGACGAGCGTGACGTCGAAGCGCGCCGAGCCGCCTCGAGAGCGTCGGCGAGCGCGAGCAACACCGCGAGCCCGCCCTTCATGTCGGCCGTGCCGAGCCCGTGCAGCACGTCGCCGTCGCGGCGGGGCGTGGCGTTGCCGTTGGCGGGCACGGTGTCGAGATGGCCGCCGAGCACGATGCGCCGGTCGCGGCCGAGCTCGGTGCGGGCGACGACGTTCGCACCGATGCGCTCGACCCGGAGCGGGGCGCGCACCGAGCGCAGGCGCGCTTCGACGACGTCGGCGAGCGCGGCTTCGTTGCCGCTGACCGACGGGATCTCGCAGAACGTCTCGGTCAGTGCGAGGAGATCGCGGGTCACGAAACGATGCCGTGCTCGCGCAGGATCGCATTCAGTTGCAGCTTGTCGTGCGCCGCGCCCTCGGGGAGATAGCGCAGCACCAGCCGATCACGCGCAGGCGGCGCCTGCGACGTCGTCGGCGAGGGCTCGCTCGGTGCCGCTCACCGACGGGATCGCGCACAGCTCCTCGGTGAGCGCCAGGAGGTCGGCGCTCAAGAGCACGATGCCGTGCTCGCGTAGGATCGCGTTGAGCTGCAGCTTGTCGTGCGCCGTCGCCCTCGGGCGGGTAGCGCAGGATCGGACGCGCACGGAAGGCCGAACGTGCCGCCTTCGAACTCCTTCAGGCGCGTCCCCGAGATCACGACCGCGCGCTCGGGGATGACGCCTCGCGGCCAGCTCGTTCCCGGTCTCGGCCTCGATCACGTGGGTGGTCGACGTGACGACGAGACCGGCGCCGAGCTTGGCGCCGTCTCTGACCCGGGCGCCGTCGACGATCATGCACCGCGACCCGATGAAGCAGTCGTCATCGACGACCACCGGCACCGCCTGGGGCGGTTCGAGCACGCCACCGATGCCGACGCCGCCCGAGAGGTGAACGTTCTTGCCGATCTGCGCGCACGACCCGACGGTCGCCCACGTGTCGACCATCGTGCCGCTGTCGACGTAGGCGCCGATGTTGACGTAGCTCGGCATCATCACGACGCCGCGCGCGAGGTACGCGCCGAATCGAGCCGAACGCGCCCGGCACGACCCGCACGCCGGCCGCCTCGTAACCGTGCTTGAGCGGCAGCTTGTCGACGTACTCGAACGGCCCCGCCTCGATCTCGGCCATCTCGTTCACGCGGAACCACATCAGGATCGCGTGCTTGGCCGCCTCGTTGACGACCACCTTGTCGTCGACGATCTCGGCGACGCGGATCTCGCCCCGGTCGAGCCGCCCGATGATGCCGGCGACCGAGCTCGCGCGCCTGCGCGAGCGGGCATGACGTCGCGCCAGTCGTCTCCGGCTTCGAACAGCTGCGTGGCCTGTTTGGCGTCGTCCATGTCGGTTCCTCGGTTCGTGATCGGTCGGATCAGGCGCGTGAGTGCACGAGCCGGTCGAGCGCGAGCTCGAGCCGGTCGCGCGGTTGCACGAGCGCGATGCGTACATGGTCGGCGCCGAGCGCGCCGTAGAGGTCGCCGGGCGACACGAGCAGACCGGCTTCGTGCGCGAGCCGGGCCGCGATCTCCCAGCCGTCGTCGGCGCCGTCGGCCGTGCGCATCCAGAGATAGAACGCGGCGTCGCCGCCGTCGTGGACGAGTCCCGTGGGCGCGAGCGCGTCGCGCACGAGTTGCCCGGCGTTCGGCGTAGCGGGCGCGCTGCACGTCGACGTGGGCGTCGTCGCCCAGCGCGGCCGCGGCCGCGGCCTGCGCCATCGTGGGCGCCATCAGGCCCGCGTGCTTGCGGGTCTCGACGAGATAGGTGACGAGGTCGGGGTCGCCCGCGTAGAAGCCGACACGCATGCCGGCGAGGTTCGACCGCTTGGAGACGCTGTGCATCGCGAGCACACCGTCGAGCCCGGTCGACAGGATCGTCGCGGGCTCCGGCGAGAACTCGCAGTAGCACTCGTCGCTCGCCACGATCACGCCGTGGTCGCGCCCCCACGCCGCAACCCGCGCGAAGTAGTCGGCTCCGGCGGTCGATGCCGACGGGTTGCCGGGCTCGTTGACCCACAGCACGAGTGCGCGCGCGGCGTCGTCGTCGCTGATCGCGTCGACGTCGAGGTGCCACTGCGCGTCGAGCGGGACGGGCACTCCGCGGCACCCGGCGAGCACCGCGCCCATCTCGTAGCTCGGGTACGCGATCGCCGGGTACAGCACCGTGTCGCGCGCCGGCGTGCGCGAGCCGCAAGAGATGCGGCAGCGACGCGACGAGCTCCTTGGTCCCCACGCACGCACCGACGTGCGCGGCCTCCACCCCGACACCGAACCGCCGCCCGATCCACGCCGCGGCGGCGTCGCGCAGCGCCGCGCTGCCCGCCGACGGCGGATAGCCCGTTCGACGCCGCGAGCGCGGCGCGACGCCGCGCCTGCTCGCGACCTCGGGGACGGGGTCGCACGGGAGTGCCGATCGAGCAGTCGACGACGCCACCCGGCAGCGAGTCGGCGAGCCGTTTGAGGGCGTCGAGCCGCTCGTAGGGGTACGGGGGCGGGACGAATCCGCCGGTGGCCGCCATCCGCACCGAGACTAATCGGGGGCGCGGGCGTACTCGGCGAAGCGACCGGCCGCCGCTTCGGAGAGCCGGGCCCGCACGCGCGTCGCCGTGATCGCCGTGCACCTCCACGAGCACCTCGCCCGCGCGGTGCAGCGCGGCGAGCACGTCGCCGCGCTCGTACGGCACGACGAACTCGGTGATCCGCGCGCGAGCGCGCGCAGCCGGTCGCCGACCGCGACGAGCAGCTCGGGCATCCCGTCGCCGGTCGCGGCGGAGATCGCGACCGAACCGGGATGCGCACCGAGGAGGCTCTTCACGTCGTCGGGGTCGGCGAGGTCCGCCTTGTTCCACACGAGCAGCCGGGGAACCTCGATCGGCCTCGATCTCGTGCAACACGGTGTCGACCGCGTGCATCGAGCGCTTCGACGTCGGGGGCGCTCGCGTCGACGAGGTGCACGAGCAGATCGGCGTCGACGACCTCTTCCAGCGTCGACCGGAACGCCTCCACGAGCTGGTGCGGCAGGCGGCGCACGAACCCGACGGTGTCGGAAAGGACGACGGTCTCGCCCGCCGGGTAGGTGCAGGCGGCGCACCGTGGGGTCGAGCGTCGAGAAGAGCTGGTTCTCGACGAGCACGCCCGCGTGCGTCAGCCGGTTGAGCAGCGTCGACTTCCCCGCGTTCGTGTAACCGACGAGCGCGACGTGCGGGACGTCACGCCGCTTGCGCGCCTTGCGCTGCGTCGCACGCGTCGCGCGCGAGCCCGACGAGGTCGCGTTCGAGCTTCTGCATCCGCCGCAGCAACCGGCGCCGGTCGACCTCGAGCTGGGTCTCGCCGGGACCACGGGTGCCGATGCCGCGCGCCCTGCTGGCTCAGCTGCAGACCGCGGCCGCGCAGGCGCGGTAACCGGTAGCGCAGCTGCGCGAGCTCGACCTGGACCGCGCCCTCCTGGCTGGTGGCGTGCTGGGCGAAGATGTCGAGGATGAGCGCCACGCGGTCGACGACGTCGACCGCGAACAGCTTCTCGAGGTTGCGCTGCTGCGCCGGGCGTCAACTCGTCGTCGAAGATCACCACGTCGATGTCGAGCGCCTCGCCGAGCGGCGCGCAGCTCGTCGGCCTTGCCCTTGCCGATGTACGTGGCGGGATCGGGCGTGCGCCGGCGTTGCAGCTCGGAATGCACGGGTTCGGCGCCCGCGGTGTCGGCGAGCAGCGCCAGCTCGTCGAGCGACGCCTCCGCCTCTTCGACCGTCGCGGTGCCGTAGGTGGTGCCGATCAGGAGGGCGCGCTCGGCGGACGCGACCGAGGTCGACCTCGGTCGCGGTGAGGCGGCGCCGCTGACGGCCTGGTGCCGCGCGCGTCGGTTCCGGTCACGAGGTCGGCTTCACGGCCGGGTTCGACCGGCAGTTCGACGTCGACGTCGAAGACGTGTTCGACCGGACCGCCGAGCCGCACCGTCGGGACCGAGCACGACCTGCAGCTCGCCGCCGGGCACCCGGACCCGGACGGTGTCGTCGACGACACCCCGGTGGTGCGCGACCGCCGCGGCCGCGCACGCGCCGGTGCCGCACGACAGGGTCTCGCCGACGCCCCGCTCCCACACGCGCATGTCGATCTCGGCCGGCGGGTGCACCCGGATGAACTCGACGTTGGTGCGGTCGCGGGAAGCGCGCATCGAGCTCGATGCGGGGGCCGTGCAGCGCGACCGGGACCGCGGCGCGGGATCGATGACGAAGCAGACCAGGTGCGGGTTGCCGACGTTGGCGACGTCGCCCCAGTACTCGGTGCCGTCGATGACGATCTCGACGTCCTCGTCGCCCAACGTGACCGCGCCCATGTCGACGTCGGCCGCCACGACCGTCGCCCGCACGGGTCGCGCTCGAGCGAGACGATCCGGCGACCGGCGGCGGTGTCGACCGTGAGCTCGTGCTCCGTGCCGAGGCCGGCGCGGGCCGCGACCCAGGCCAGGCAGCGGATGCCGTTGCCGCTCATCTCGGCGTCGCCGCCGTCGGCGTTCTGCAGCCGCATCGTGCAGTCGACGCCCTGGTCGGCGGAGCCCGGGCCGACCGTGATGAGCCCGTCGGCGCCGACGCCGAGGCGGCGGTCGCAGAGGCGCGGCGACCGTCTCGGGTGCGAGCGGGGCTTCGTCGCCGTCGAGCGCGAGCCGCACGAGGAAGTCGTTGCCGGTGGCGTGCAGCTTGGCCAGGTGGAGTGAGGTCATGGGCGGTCGGCTGCGACGGTCGCAGCGGTGTTGTCCCAGAGTGCCACGACGACACCGGCGAGGTCGTCCGGATTACGGGCGGTGCCGACCCAGCGGATGCGAGGGTCGCGCCGGAACCACACCCGCTGGCGGCGGGCGAACTGGCGGGTGCGGCGCACGGCCAGGTCGAAGGCGGCCTCCAGGGACGGAGCTCGCCGTCGAGATAGGCGAGCACCTCCTTGTACCCGATCGCCTGCGCCGCCGTGCGCGACATCCCGCGCGGCGTTGCGACGATTCTTCCGACGAATCGTCGTGACGGCGTTCGGGCGACGCGGCGAGCGTGCGGACCTCGGCAACGAGACCCTGCTCCCGCATGGCGGCGAACCGGGCCGACGATCCGCCGGCCCAGCTCGGCGCGCGGGAGCCAGATGCCGACCAGACCCGACGTCGAGCGCCGGCGGCCCCGTACGGCGGTGAGGCCCGCCCCGAACGACGAGAACGGCTGGTCGCGTCAGCTGGATGCACCTCGAGGGCGCGGACGATCCGGCGCGCGTTCCCGGGCTCGATCCGCGAGACGGCGAGCGGGTCGGCGAGGGCCAGGCGTTCGTAGGCGCGCGCCAACCCGTCGGCCGTCGCGGTCTCGTGTTCGAGCGTCGCCCGCACCGCCGGATCGCGCGGCGGCACCCGCAGCCCGTCGACGACGGCCCGCACATAGAGCCCGGTCCCGCCGACGAGCAGCGCCCGGCGGCCCCGCGCTTCGATGCCGGCGACCGCGGCCCGGGCTGCGTCCTGCGTCGCGCGCACCGACCACTCCTCGGATGGATCGGCGACGTCGATCAGGTGATGCGCGACCGCGGCCCGGTCGGCGCGGCGTCGGCTTCGCGGTGCCGATGTCCATGCCTCGGTACACCTGCATCGAGTCGAGCGACACGATCTCGACGTCGTCGAAGCGCGCGGGCGACGGCGAGCGCGACCGCGGACTTCCCCGACGCGGTCGGGCCGACGACCGCGAGGTGGCGGCTCACACCACCGCGACCGGGATGCGCACACGCCGGCGCGGCGCGGGCCGCACGATGCGCCACGTAGTCGCCGCGCAGGAAGTGCGGTGCGGCGCTCGTGACCCGGACGTCGGCGAGCTCGCCGGGGCGGGTCGACTCTCGCGGCACGAAGTGCACCAACTTGTTCTGGCGCGTCCGGCCCGACCACATCGACGGGTCCTTCTTCGACGGCCCCTCGACCAGCACCTCTTCGGTGCGCCCGACCGCGCGCCTCGTGCTTGCGCAGCGCGTGGCCCTCGACGACCTCGACCAGCCGCGCCATGCGCTCCTGCACCACCGCGGGGTCGACGAACCGGTCGGCCATCAACGCGGCTTCGGTACCCGGGCGGGGCGAGAACACGAACGTGTAGGCCGCGTCGTACTCCGCTTCGTCGGCGATCGCGAGCGTGCGCTCGAAGTCGGCTTCGGTCTCACCGGGGAAGCCGACGATGATGTCGGTCGTCACCGCGAGATCGGCGACCGCGGCGCGCGCCGCGCGCAAGCGCTCGAGGTAACGCTCGGCGGTGTACCCGCGGTGCATGCGCGCGAGCGTGTCGTCGCTCCCCGACTGCAGCGGCAGGTGCAGGTGCTCGCACACGTGCGCGCACTCCCCCATGGCCGCGACCGTCTCGGCGCGCAGGTCCTTCGGGTGCGGCGACGTGAAGCGGATGCGCTCGATCCCCTCGACGGTGTCGAGCGAGCGGAGCAGGTCGGCGAACTGCGGCCGGAACTGCCCGGCGCCGAGGTCGCGACCGTACGAGTTCACGTTCTGGCCGAGCAGGGTGATCTCGACGACACCGTCGCGGGCGAGCTCCTCGACCTCGGCGAGGATGTCGCCGGTGCGCCGGCTGACCTCCTTGCCCCGTACCGACGGCACGATGCAGAAGGCGCACGTGTTGTCGCAGCCGATCTGGATCGTGACCCAGGCCGTGTGATCGTTGTCGCGCCGGGCCGGCAGCGCCGACGGGTAGGCCTCGTGCTCGTCGAGGATCTCGACGACCGGGCCGGTGAGGCGGGCGTCGCGCAACAGCTCGGGCGCGTGGGCGAGATTGTGGGTCCCGAACACGACGTCGACGAACGGCGCCCGATCGCGCACGCCCTCGCGATCCTTTTGCGCCAGGCACCCACCGACCGCGATCTGAAGATCGGGCCGCTGCGCCTTGAGCGCTTTGAGATCACCCAGGTGCGCGTACAGCTTGTTGTCGGCGTTCTCCCGGATACAGCACGTGTTGAGCACGACGACGTCGGCCGAGGCCAGGTCGTCGGTCGCTTCCATACCGTCGGCCGCGAGGACGCCCGCGATCCGCTCCGAGTCGTGCTCGTTCATCTGGCACCCGTAGGTGCGTACGTAGAAACGCCGTGTCATGACCCCGCGAGTCTACGGGCGCCGGTCCCGATCCCCGTAGGCTGCCGTGCCCGTGGACATCACCGTCGGCGTCGCCGCGCTCATCGCAGCTGCCGTGCTGATCGGTGCTTCGATCCAGGGCTCGGTCGGGTTCGGGATGAACCTCGTCACCGTGCCGGTCCTTGCGCTCGTGCTCCCCGACGCACTCCCGGCCACCGTCATCATCCTCGGCATCCCGATCTCGCTCGCCATGCTGCGCCACGAGCACCACGCCCTCGACCGCAAGGGCCTTGCGTGGATCATCGTCGGGCGCGTCCCGGGAACGATCACGGGCACCATCGTCGTGGCGACCGTCAGCACCGCCGCCCTCAAAGGCGTGATCGGCGTGGCGATCCTCCTCGCAGTGACCGCGAGCGTGGCCGCGCCGCCGATCACGCTGCGGCCGCTCACCCAGTTCACCGGCGGACTCGTCTCCGGCACAACCGGTACCTCGGCGGGCATCGGCGGCCCGCCGCTCGCGCTGCTCTACCAGCACCAGTCGGGCCCGACGATCCGCGCCACGCTCGCCGCGTCGTTCTTCTTCGGCACCACCCTGTCGACGATCGCGCTCGGCGATCGCCGGTCAAGTCACACTCGCCGACGTCGCGCTCGCCGCCGGCCTCATCCCGCTCGTGATCGCGGGCTCCTGGATCGGCCGCCGCGCCCACGGCACGCTCGATCGCCGATGGCTGCGACCCGCGGTGCTCGCGTTCGCAGCCATCTCGGCAATCGTCGTGCTCGTCGACGCCGTGCGCTGACGAGTGGAGGGGGCAGCGGTGTTATGACAACGCGAGGCTGCGGGTCACGCCTGGGTCGCCGACCGGGAGCACTCCCGCTATTACGAGTGCTCCTCGGCCGTGCTGGCGACTGCAACGCTTCTCAGGCGTCGACGTCCTGTTCGACGCCCTCTTCTTCCACCTCGTCCGTGAGGTCGACGTCGTCGTTGAGACCGACCGCATCCTTGATCTTTTCGCTGATCTCGACCATGAGATCCACGTTCTCGGCCAGGAAGTTCTTCACGTTCTCACGGCCCTGGCCGAGCTGTTCTCCCTCGTACGTGAACCACGCACCGGACTTCTTGATGATCCCGAGCTCGACGCCGACGTCGAGCAGCGAACCTTCGCGGCTGATGCCCTTGCCGTACATGATGTCGAACTCGGCCTGCTTGAAGGGCGGCGCGGTCTTGTTCTTGACGACCTTGACCCGCACCCGGTTGCCGACGACCTCCGGACCGTCCTTGATCGATTCGATCCGGCGGATGTCGAGCCGCACGGACGAATAGAACTTCAGGGCCCGACCGCCCGGTGTGGTCTCCGGCGAGCCGAACATCACGCCGATCTTCTCTCGCAGCTGGTTGATGAACACCGCGATCGTGCGGGACTTGTTGAGGTTGCCGGTGAGCTTGCGCAACGCCTGGCTCATCAACCGGGCCTGGAGACCCATGTGCGAGTCGCCCATCTCGCCTTCGATCTCGGCCCGGGGCACGAGGGCCGCCACCGAGTCGATCACCAGCACGTCGAGCGCGCCGGAGCGGATGAGCATGTCGGCGATCTCGAGCGCCTGCTCCCCCGTGTCGGGTTGGCTGATGAGAAGCTCGTCGACGTTGACGCCGATGGCCGCCGCATATACCGGGTCCATCGCGTGCTCGGCATCGATGTAGGCGCAGACGCCGCCGTTGCGCTGGGCCTCCGCGACCACGTGCGTGGCGAGCGTCGACTTACCCGACGACTCCGGCCCGAAGATCTCGACGATCCGGCCCCGGGGCAGGCCACCGATCCCGAGCGCGAGGTCGAGGGCGAGCGCACCGGTGGGGATCGCCTCGATCCCGACGTGCCCCCGCTCCCCGAGCTTCATGATCGAGCCCTTGCCGAACTGCTTGTCGATCTGGCCCAGAGCCATCTCGAGTGCTTTCGCGCGGTCCACCTGTGAACCCCTCTCTGCCACCAAGGCCTTGCTCCTTCAGTCGGGGGAAGTCGTCGTGCTGGCGACCCTAACGATGGGGTGTGACAGCTACGGGTTCCTCGCCAGTGGGTGAATCACATGCGTGTGAGTCACCTTAGAGCGAACAGGCGTTCGGTGCAAGGACCTCCGGGGCCGCGCCACCCCCGAGGCCGTCAGCGCGTCGGGACGCGGGCGCGGACGACGTGCCGCGCGCCCTCTGGTCCCAGCTCGCTCTCGTACAGCACGAGCTCGTCGACCGGCCACGCGGGACCCACTGGATCGGGACCGATCGCGGCGCACACCGGACGCAGATCGGTCGGCGTGCGGTGGCGCGGCGAGCGTCAGGTGCGCCAAGAACGCTTCGCCGGGCGGCTCACGCGTGTGACCCAGTGGCGCGAGGCGGCGCTCGACCTCCCCGGCCAGCGCCGTCAGCCACGGAGCACCCTGGACCAGGCCGAGCGCGAGGATCCGGGCGCGGCGCCGGTTGCCGATCGCGTCCGCGCCGCCGAGCCGGAGGTCGGCCGTGCCCGCGCCGAGCGGGTCGGCGGTCAACGCCCTGGTCACGGCCGCCACGTCGGCGTGGTCACCGAGGAACTGCACGGTGAGGTGCCACTGCTCCCGTCGCGACGGCCGACCGCTTCCGAGGTCGACCGCCGCGAGTCGCGCCTCGATCGCGTCGAGCACGGCCTCCGGCGGACGTATCGCGACGAACGCCCGCGTCACGGCAACCGGGTCAGTCGCCGTCGCAGAGACAGATCTCGTTGCCCTCGGGATCGAGCATGACGATCCAACATCCGCCATCCTCACATACCGGCTGCGCGCTGACCCGCGTCGCCCCCAAGGCCAACCACCGCTTCGACTCCGCTTCGATGTCGTCGACCACCAGATCGAGGTGCACGCGGTTCTTGACCGACTTCGCTTCGGGCACCTGCTGAAAGACGATCTTCGGTCCGACCGCATCCGGGCCCGGTCTGCATGCTGTGTAGTGCGCGCCCCCCGGCTGTGCCTGGTAGCCGAGCGCGTCGCAGTAGAAGTCCCGGAGGGCGCCCGCGTCGGCGCAGTCGATGTTGAGCTGGACCTCGATCATCTCGCGTCGAGCACGTCGAGCCGCTGGCGCAACAGGTTCAGCAACGAGATCGTCGAGAATTGGCGGAGTCGCTCACGGTCACCGGGCAGACGCGTGCTCACCGCCTCGGTCGGAAGGCCGGGTATCGCGAGACCGAAGAACACCGTGCCGACCGCGACGCCGTCTTGTTCCGTCGGACCGGCGACGCCCGTCGCGGCGATGCCGACGTCAGCGCCGAGCACCCGCTGCGCGGCCTCGGCCATCTCCTTCGCGGCCCGCTCGCTCACGACCGAATCGGCGGTGATTCCGAGCAGCGATCGTTTCACGTCGGTGGCGTAGCTCCCGATCGTCCCGCGGAACGTGTCGCTCGCGCCTTCGACGTTGACGATGCGGGCGCCTATCAGCCCGCCGGTGAGCGACTCCGCGACCCCGAGGGTCCAGCCCCGGCCGCGCAGCCGTTCGAGCACCGCGTACTCCATCGTCTCGTCGTCGACGCCGAAGACGAGGTCGCCGAGGATCAGGCGGAGCTCCTTCTCCTCCAGCTCGACGAGCGCCCGCGCCTCCGCCTCGGTCGCGGCCTTCGCGGTGACGCGCACGACGAGACCTTCGATGCCGCGTGCGAGGAACGCGATCGTGGGGTTGCCACCCTGGGCGTCGAGCGCGTCGAGGCGGTGCGCGACCATCTCCGCGAGCGCCGACTCCGACGTGCCCCAGGTCTTCAACGACAGCGACACGATCGCCGCCGCCTCACCCGACCGGCGCAACAGGTCGGGGATGACATGATCGGTCACCATCTGTTTCATCTCGTACGGCACGCCCGGCACCGCGTACACGATCTTCCCGCCGGCGAGCTCGCACCTGAGTCCGGGCGCGGTGCCGATCGGGTTCGGGATCGCCTCGCCGCCGTCGGGGATGTCGGCCTGGCGGAGATTGTTCTGCGGCATGTCGCGCACCCGGGCGCGGAACATCTGCGCGATCGTCTCGGCGAGCTCGTCGTGGCGCACGAGGGGAACACCCATGAGCTCCGCGATCGCGTCGCGCGTCAGGTCGTCCTGGGTCGGGCCCAGACCACCGCAGATCAACACCGCGTCGGAACGCTCGAGCTGGTCGCGCAGCGCGGCGACGATACGCGCCTGGTTGTCGCCGATCGCCCGGTGTTCGAACGAGTCGATCCCCGACGCCGCGAACTGCTCACCGATCCACGCACTGTTCGTGTCGACGATCTGGCCGAGCAACAGCTCGGTCCCGATCGCGAGGATCTCACACCGCATCTCGTGACCTTTCCCCGTGGGATGCCGCGCCGGGCGCGGTCTTGCTCAGGATTCCGTGCGCTGCCAGTCGATGTAGCCGCGCCGCACGATCTCGAGCCCGGACACCAACGTGAGCACGACCGCGAGGGCGAACACGAACAACTGGAGCCCGACGTAGTCGGCCGTGATCGGCAGCAACACGAACCCGACCGCGCAGTACTGGGTGAACGCCTTGTACTTGCCGAGCTTCTGCGCGGGCAGCACGACGCCACGTCGCCCGGCGATCGATCGGTAGGCACTGATACCGAACTCGCGCACCGCGATGAGCCCGACCGCCCACCACGCGAACACGCCGCGGTCGGCGAGCACGGCCAGACCGCCGAGGACGATCAGCTTGTCGGCGACCGGGTCGAGGAACGCACCCGATCGTGTTGCACCGTCGCGCCGGGCCATCCAGCCGTCGAGGCTGTCGCTGGCCGTGATCGAGAACCAGAGCGCGACGGTGATCCACTCCGAGCCGCGGTCGCGCACGAGCGCGAGCGTCGGGATCGCGACGGCGATGCGCGTGAGCGTGATGAAGTTCGCGGGGGTGGCGAGCGCGTTCTGGCCGAAGCGCTTCGTCGCCCGGCTCGGCGGGGGCGCGGCTGCCGCGGTCACGAGGAGACCTTCGCATCGAGGTCGGGGCCCTCCACGCCGCACACGGTGGCGCGCACGATCGCGCCGGGCCGCGCGAACATGTCGCCGCCTCCGACCAGACGCACGACACCGTCGATCTCGGGCGCCTCCCGGTGCGTGCGCCCGACGAGGACGTCGTCGTCGTCCGGCCCGTCGACCAGCACGTCGATGTCGAGGCCCACGAGCGCGCGGCGGGCCGCGGCGGTGATCGGCTCCTGCACCTCGGAACATTCGCGCAGGCGCTCGGTCACGAGCGAGTCCGCCACCGTGCCGCCGAGGTCGGCCGCGGCCGTTCCGTCCTCGGGCGAGAACGCGAAGAAGCCGGCCCAGTCGAGCCGGGCCGCGTCGAGGAACGCGAGCAGCGAGTCGTGGTCGGCTTCGGTCTCGCCCGGGAAACCGACGATGAACGACGAGCGGAACGCGGCGTCGGGCTCCTCGGCCCGGATGCCGGCGATGATGCGCTCGAAGCGCTCTCCGCTCCCCCACCGCTTCATGCTGCGCAACAATCCGGGCGCGGCGTGCTGCAACGAAAGGTCGAAGTAGGGCACCACGGAGTCGAGCTCGAGCATCGTCGAGACGAGCGGGTCCTTCACCTCGGACGGGTAGAGGTACAGCAGGCGCACGCGCGCGAGGCCGTCGGCGCGCAGCGAGTCGAGCCGGCGCAGCAGCGGCGCGAGCGAACCCGGCTCCCCCGCGTCGCGCCCGTACCACGCGAGATCCTGCGCGACGAGCACGATCTCGGCGACGCCCTGTTCGACCAGTCCGCGCACCTCCGCCTCGATCGACTCCGGCGCACGCGAACGTTGCTTGCCGCGGAACGACGGGATGGCGCAGAACGCGCACGCGCGGTCGCAACCCTCGGCCACCTTCACATAGGCCCAGGGCGCGCTCGGCGCGGGCCGGGGCAACTCGAGCAGATCGCGCACGCCCGCGGGCTTGCGACCGCGCATGACCACGCTCGACAGCGAGCCTTCACCCGCGAACCCGACGACCGCGTCGGCTTCGGGGAGCGCGGCTTCGAGCTCGTCGCCGTACCGCTCGGCCATGCATCCGGTGACGACCAGGCGCGCACCCGGCTTGCGCGTGTCGGAGAGCCCCAGCGCGACGTCGATCGACTCCTGGCGCGCCGCCTCGATGAACGCGCAGGTGTTGACCACGACGAGGTCGGCGTCGGCGGCAGAGGCGGCCGGCGTCAGCCCGTCGGCGAGCAACGAGGCGATCACCTTGTCGGAGTCGACCGCATTCTTGGGGCAGCCGAGCGTCTCGACGTGGAACCGCATTCCTGTCGTCGAGTCGGCGGGCATTCCCGCCATCGTACCGACGCACCCCCGTACACTCCCGGCCCGTGGACGAACCCAGCCTCTGGTGCCCGTCGTGCGGATCCGAGTACCGAGTGGGCACCACGCGCTGCGCCGACTGCCGCGTCGCCCTCGTTTCCGAGGAACCTACCCACCTCACGGGCGCCGGCGACATCGACGACGACGGCGAGGCCGGTGGTCTCGTCGAGATCGGCGAGTACCCCAAGATCCAGGCCCAGGTGCTGCGCCGGCGACTGGAGACGGCGAGCGTTCCCGTCATGATCGAGTGGACGGGCGGGCCCGACGACCGGCGCGGCGTGCTGTTCGTTCCCGACGACCAGGCCGAGTTCGCGGCTGCCGTCGTGAACGAGATCGACGTCGACGACGAGGTCAGCGACGACTCGCCCCACGCCTATGTCGCCGCGCATCGAGGAACATCTCTCCGCCGTCGCCGGCCTCCTCGACGAGCTGCGCACGACGCTCGACGACCTCGAGGCCGACGGCAAGCTGTAGCTACGGCGAAGCGCTCGGGAACCGTACGACGACGATCGTCGGTATCTCCCCCGACCTTGGGTCGTACACGACCCACAACCGGTCGCCGGCGGCGACCGCGCTGCGGAATCCCGCTCCGGGGTTGGCCAAACCCCCGGCGAAGCGACGCGTCGCCGGGTCGTACCCACCGACATAGGAAGCGTGCCCGAGAACGAGCGCGGCCCGATTCCCGCCGAGGACGATCGCGGCGCCGGGGATACCGGCAACCGTCGACGCGCCGAACGTCGTCGACGCGATGGATCGGGGCACCCACGAATCACTCGGCAGCGCATCCACCGTCCCGTTCGCGCGTAGGAGCAAGACGTCGAGCGCGGGATCGGATCCGGCTGCGGGAATCGCGGCGGGACTCATCGCGATGACATTCTCGGCCGGCGGATCGCCGCCGGTGGCATGCGCGATCGTGCGCTCGATCCGGTCGTGCGAAGGGTCGATCACCGCGATCGTGCCGTCGTCGAGCCCGACGAGCAGCCGCGCGCGAGTTTCCATGGCGGACGTAGCGACGTGCCCCGAGAGGCGCACGGTCCCGGTCACATGACCGTCGCGCGGCGAAAGGTGGAACGCCGATGTGTGGCCGTTCCCGACCAACCAGACCCCGGCCGAGCCGGCGACGATCGGGCACGAGCACACGGTCCCGTCCAGCGTCTTCGTGAACACGACCTTCCCGGTTCGCGCGTCGACGCGCGACACCGTCGTCCGGGACACGCCGCCGTCGCCTCCACCCGCGGCCCACAGCGTGTCGCCGTCGCCCGCGACTCCGAAGACCGTCTCCTGGGGAACGTCGGTCGTCCCGAGCAGCTTCGCGGTCGACGGATCGCGACGCTCCAGCGGAACCGACGGCGTGGAGTCCGTCACTACCTGCGAAGCGATCCAGACGTCCCCGGCGGCAACCGCCAGCGGATAGGGACGACCGCCACCCGGGAACACGTCGACGACCCCGATGCCTCCGGCGCCGGTCGCAACCGTCGTAGGAGTCACCGCCGGCACGCCGAGCGTCGTCGCGATCAGGGTCGCGTAGGCGTGCTGTCCGGCGGTAGTCAGGTGGAATCCGTCTTGGAGGAACCAATCCCCGTGGGAATTCGCGTCTTCGTGCCAGTCGATGACGTGCGCATTCGGCCAACGACTCGGGAGCGCTCGAAGCTGGGCGTTGTCGTCGTTCTGCCACGCACGCGGCACGCGGATCGTCACGAAATAGACGCGGCGATCACCGGCGGCCCGCATGATGTCATCGAGCACGCCGGGTGTGATGCGACCGTTCGTGCCGAGGGCGACGACGACTGTCGCCGGCAGCGTGCCCGCCTTCGCGTAGCCGTCAAGGACGACGATCGACTGGGAAGGCTGGCGAGATCTCTCGGTGTCGACGGTGATGCCGGGTATCGCCTCGCGGAGCGCACCCGCTGCATCTTCCATCACCGAGTCGCCGATCGCGGTCACGATCAGGTGCGCGGGAACGTTCGTGGTCACCGACTTCGAGTCGACCGTCGTCAGCGGTCCCGACGGGTTGGGCGTGACGATCTGCGGACGGTGTGAGTTGCCGGCGCGCGCGACGCCGAAGACGATCGCAGAAGCGGCGATCGCGACCACGAACGCGGCCGCCGCGGCAACGACCAGCGATCGCCGGACGCGCAACGGCACCGCGTCGACCGTGTCGACCATGCTCGGGCGCGCCGCGTCGAGCACCGGTCCGTACGCGCGCAGTTGCGCCTCGAGTTCACGCATCGTGGCCTCCGAGATCGGCGCGCAGCCGGCGCAGGCCGCGGTCGAGGTGGTTCCGTACGGTCGAGATGCTGCAGCCGAGCGCGTCGGCGGTCTCCACCTGGGTCCAACCGTGCGCGTGGACGAGCAGTACCGCGGCCCGTTGCCGGTTCGACAGACTCGCCAGCGCTCGCGGCAGCCGCGGATCGATGTCGGGGACGTCGGTCTCGGGCACCATCGGGAGCGCGACCGGACGGCGCCGGTAACGCCGGCTCCGGGACTGCCCGACCCGGAAGAGGTAGCCCACCGGATTGGCCATGGCCTCGACCGACGACCACCGCTCCCACGCGAGGACGAGGGCATCCGCGGCCGCCTCGGACCCGACCTCGACGCCGTAGAACGCGACGAGGGCCTGCCGCAACCGAGGTTCGGTGTCCGCGACGAAGCGGGAGAACCGTTCGTCCGTTTTCCCCGTCGCCTCCGACATCGCACTCACTATCCAGTGAGACCCCCGAAGTCGCTCAATGTGTCACAGCTTCCCGGACACAGACGTAACGCTTTGTGAGAGGGCGCGGTCAGAGATCTCGACGGGCGGCGTGGGGCCGTCCGGCCAACCACCAGGAGGTGGCTCAATGTACGACTTCGCAGTCGTCGCCTTGCTTGCGCTGGCGACCCTGAAGCTCGTCGATTTCCTCTCGGACGCAATCCCGCAGCTGCGCAACCTGCGGTCGTTCCTGACGTTCGTTCTCGGCGTCGGCGCGACCGTGTTGCTCGACTACTCGGTCTTCCGGGGCTTCGGCATCGGGATCCGCAACGACACCGTCGGTGTCTGGATCACCGGCTTCGTCGTGGCAGGGATGACGGTGCCGTGGCGGGCGCTGTTCGGCTACCTGACTCACGACCGGGCGACCGCCGACGAGACGCTGGGCGAGCACACGCCCAAGGTCCGCGCCGCCTAGGCGCGAACGTTCCCACCGCGAGCACACGCTTCGAGGGCGAGGGCGGCGCAACGGCGCGCCGCCCTCATTCTCGTCGTCATTCCTTTTCCTGCATCTCCTGCAACTCTTCGACGCTCATCAACACCGAGCGGGCCTTCGATCCCTCCGACGGACCGACCACGCCCCGGCGTTCGAGCAGATCCATGAGGCGCCCGGCGCGCGCGAAGCCGACCCGCAGCTTGCGCTGCAGCATGCTGGTCGAGCCGAGACCGCTCGTCACGACCAGCTCCATCGCTTCGGCGAGCAGGTCGTCGGTCTCGTCCGCGTCGCCGCGCGAACGGCTGCCCGTCGCGTCGGAGCCCTGCACACCCTCGACGTACTGCGGCGTGACGACCTGGCGCTTCCAGTGGGCGACGACCTTGCGGACGCAGTCCTCGTCGACCCACGCGCCCTGGATGCGGTCGGCCCGGCTCGACGACGCGTTGAGCAACAACATGTCGCCCTTGCCGACGAGCTTCTCCGCACCACCCTGGTCGAGGATGACCCGGGAGTCGGCGAGCGTGCTCACGCTGAACGCGATCCGGCTCGGGACGTTGGCCTTGATCACGCCGGTGATCACGTCGACCGACGGGCGCTGCGTCGCGATCACGAGGTGGATGCCGACGGCGCGCGCCATCTGCGCGAGCCGGCAGATGCTCGTCTCCACGTCGCGGGCCGCGATCATCATGAGGTCGGCGAGCTCGTCGACGACGACCACGATGAACGGCAGCCGTTCGTACGCCTTGCCCGTGTCGGGGTCGGGGTCGTCCTCGGTCGGGATGTCGCCCTTGTCGTACATCGCGTTGTAGCCGGTGATGTCGCGCACGCCGATGTCGGCGAGGAGGTCGTAGCGCATCTCCATCTCGCGCACGGCCCAGTCGAGCGCGTTGGCAGCCTTCTTCGGGTTGGTGACGACCTCGGTGAGGAGGTGCGGCACGTTGTTGTACTGACCCATCTCGACCCGCTTGGGGTCGATGAGGATCAGGCGCACCTCGTCGGGGGTCGTGCGCATGAGGATCGACGTGACGATGGTGTTGATGCAGCTCGACTTGCCCGCACCCGTCTGGCCCGCGATGAGCACGTGCGGGAACGTCGCGAGGTTCGCGAACACCGCGCGCCCGGCGATGTCGCGGCCCATGCTCACCTCGAGCGGGTGCTTCGCCTTCTTCGCCTCCGGGCTGCTCAGGATGTCGCCCAGTGTCACGATCGGACGCATCTTGTTGGGGACTTCGACACCGATCGCGCTGCGGCCCGGGATGGGGGCGAGGATGCGCACGTCGTGGCTCGCCATCGCGTACGCGATCTCTTTGGAGAGGCTCGTGACCTTGTTGACCTTCACACCCGCGGCGAGCTCGAGCTCGTAGCGCGTCACGGTGGGGCCGACGGTCGCGTCGATCAGGCGGGCGTCGACGCCGAACTCGCGCATCGTCGCCTCGAGGACGTCACCGCCCTGCTTGACCATGCGGGTGTCGATCTCGCGCTTCTCACTGCGCTTGAGGAGATTGGCGGCGGGGAGCTTCCAGACGACCTTGGGCACCGGCCGGGCGTGCGTCTCGCCGCCGTCCTCGGACTCGGCCGCGGCGCCTTCCTCACCCGCTTCGTCTTCCTCTTCGCCCTCTTCTTCTTCGTATTCCTCTTCCTCGTCGTACTCCTCGTACTCCTCTTCGGCGTACTCGCCGTCCCCGTCTTCTTCTTCGCCCTCTTCCTCTTCTTCGTATTCCTCTTCTTCGTCGTACTCCTCGTACTCGTCCTCGGTTTCGAGCTCGTCGTCGGCGAGCTCCTCCTCCGCGACGAGGTCGACGACCGCGTCGTCCGCGGACTGGTCGAAGAGCACCGCCCGCTTCGTCGCCGGCGCGGGCGTGGCGGTGCCGGCGCCGTCGGCCCGTTCCGACGGGAGGGTCAGCATCGTGCGCGCCTGGCGGCCGACGAAACGGCTGCCGGTCGCGAGCGACTGCACGACCTGACGGATGCCGGTGCCGACGACGAGCAACAACCCGAGCGCGCCGACCGCGACGAGGACGATGGCCGCGCCCGCGCCGCCGAGTCCGGCGCGCAGCGGCGCGCCGACCATGGCGCCGACGAGACCGCCGGCGTGGCGCAGTGGCTCGAGCGATCCGCTCGTGGTCTTGGCCCGGGCGAGATGGAAGCCGCCGACGGCCGCTCCGACAACGAGCACGAGCCCGAGGCCGAAGCGCAGCCCGCGCTTGGCCACTTCGTCGTCGTCGGTCCGGCGCTCGCCGACGGCCGAAGCCGCGGCCGCGAGCGCGGCGATCGGGATCAGCACCTTCCCCCGACCGAGGAGATCGGCCGCCGCGGTGTCGATGCCGCGTCCGATCGGGCCCACCACGTCGGAGAACATCGCGAGCAGGCTCAGCAGGCCGAAGACGGCCAAGCCGATCGCGAGCGCGTCGATGCGGTGATCGGCGAGCTGCTCGGACAATTCGTCCCGCCAGGCGGCCCGGGTCTTCACGCGGGCTTTCGCCCGCTTCCGTCCGCGCGCGCGGACTTTGACTGACGGCGCGAAGCCATGTCCCAAAGCTAACACCGGCCACTCTGACCCCACAGGGATCATCGGCCGGACCTGGGGTTTCGGCGGGTGATCCGGTTCGCCGGGGTTTCAGAGCGCGGAGGAGTAGCCGCCGTCGACCGGGTAGGTCTGCCCGGTGATCCACGCGCCCGCGTCGCTGCACAGCAGGGCAACGAGCAGCGCGGGATCGGCGGGCGTGCCGAGGCGGGGGACCGTGTAGTGGCGGGCCATCTTCGCCTCGAGCTCCGGGTTCGTGACGAGGGCCTCCTCGAGCACGCCCGTCTTCATCGTCCCGAGCGCCACGCAGTTGGCGGTGACGCCGTGCGCGCCGACCTCGGCCGCCAGGCCGCGGATGAAGCCCATCGCGCCCGCCTTCGCGGCGCCGTAGATCGCCTGGAAGCGCTCGCCCTTGCGGCCCGCGTCGGAGACGATCGTGACGATCCTCCCCCACCCCTGTTCGACCATGTCCCCCGCGTACGCGTGCGTGACGTGCAGCACCGCGCCGAGGTTGAGGCGCATCGCGCCTTCCCAGTCGTCGGGGCTCGTGTCGACGAAGAGCTTCAACTCGCCGAACCCCGTCGTGGGGATGCCCGCGTTGTTGACGAGGATGTCGACCGGACCCGTCGCCTCGCGCATGCGCGTGATCTTCAGCGGACTGGTCACGTCGGCCTTCACCGGCACGCGCGTGCGCGTCGCCGCCGAGGTCGGCGGCGACGGCCGCCGCTCGGTCCTCGAAGATGTCGTTGACCCAGACGAACGCGCCTGCACGCACCAACGCGGCGCAGATCTCGGCGCCGACCCCGTTGCCGCCACCGGTCACGAGCGCGCGCCGTCCCGAGCAGGTCGATATCAACGCTCATGTGTTGCTCAGATCTCCATGACGACCGGGATGACCTGCGGCCGCCGGCGCGTGCGTTCGTCGATGAAACGGGCGAGCGACTTGCGGCAGTGGCGCCGCATCGTGTCGAAGTCGGTGGCGCCTTCGCCCGCCGCCTTCGGCGATCGCGGCCGCGCACGACGTCCTTGGCGTCCTCGATGAGGTCGTCGGCTTCGGGCGCGAACACCCAACCGCGGGTGACGATCTCGGGACCGGTCACGATCTCACCCGTCTGCCGCGTCGACCGTCACGATGACCACGACGACGCCTTCCTCGGAGAGCATGCGCCGGTCGCGCAGCACGCCGTGGCTGACGTCGCCGACGATCCCGTCGACGTACATGTAGCCGGCCGGTACCGCGCGTCGCTCGACCTCGGCGCCGGCGGCGGTGATCGTCACCGCGTCGCCGTCCTCGCAGATGATGACGTTGTCGTCGCCGACCCCGACGTCGTGGGCGAGGTGCGCGTGGTTCACGAGATGCCGGTATTCGCCGTGCACCGGCACGAACCACTCCGGCTGCATCAGGCTGAGCATGAACTTCAGCTCTTCCTGCGACGCGTGGCCCGAGACGTGGACCGGTGACGTGCGGTCGTGCACGACCTCGGCGCCGGCCCGGTACATGCGAATCGATGACGCGCGCCACGTTCGACTCGTTGCCGGGGATCGCGTGCGCGCTGATCACGACGACGTCGTCGGGCGAGACCTTCACGTACTTGTGCTCGTGCGCGGCCATGAGCGACGAGCGCGCTCATCGGTTCGCCCTGCGAACCGGTGCAGATGATGCAGACGTCGCCGGGCGAGTACCGAGCGGTCTCCTCGATATCGATCACTGCGTACGTCGGGAATGTCGATGAAGCCGCGCTCGCGTGCCATCGAGACGTTCTGCATCATCGACCGACCGACGAACGCGACCTTGCGCCCGTGTGCGATCGCGGCCTGCGCGACCTGCTCGCACCCGGTGGAGGTGCGACGCGAAGCTCGCGACGATGAACCGCTTGTCGGGGTGCTCGCGGAACAGCGATCGCATCGCCGCGCCGACCGTCGACTCCGACGGCGTAAAGCCCGGCCGCTCCGCGTTCGTCGAGTCGGACAGCAACAGACGGATGCCGCCGTCGCCGCGCGCGATCTCGCCGAGCATCGCGAGGTCGGTGTGGCGGCCGTCGACCGGCGTGAGATCGAGCTTGAAGTCGCCGGTGTGCACGATCGTGCCTTCGGGGGTGAAGTACGCGACCGCGAACCCGTGCGGCACCGAGTGCGTGACCGGAATGAACTGGCAGTCGATCGGCCCGATCCGGCGCCGTTCGCCGTCGACCACCGTGATGAACTCGGTGCGATCGAGCATCCCGGCTTCTTCGATCCGGTTGCGGGCGAGCGCGAGCGAGAGCGCCGACCCGTAGATCGGCACCGAGACGTCGCGGAGCAAGAAGGCCAGGCCGCCGGCGTGGTCCTCGTGCGCGTGGGTGAGGACGACGGCTTCGACGCGATCGGCGTTGTCGCGCAGGTAGGTGAAGTCGGGCAGGACGAGATCGATGCCGGGCATGTCGGCGTCGGGGAACATGATCCCGCAGTCGACGACCAGGATCCGGCCGTCGACCTCGAGGCAAAAGCAGTTCCGGCCGATCTCGCCGAGCCCGCCCAGGAAAACGATCCGGACCGACATCGATCCTCGCACGCTACAGGACGCGCGTCCGACCGCGCCGCCCCGAAGGCGGCCCGTGCCGCGACGTGCCGGCGGTACTGACGACTCAGGCGACCGCCGGCGGCTTCGCGGTCCTTGGCGACCTCGTCGAGCATCGTGTACTCCTCGCCGGTGTCGACCCAGTCCTCGAACTGGATGACGCCGAGCTCGGTGAAGCGCTCACGGAGCCAGCCCTTGTTCCGGTCGAGCAGGCCGAGCTTCTTGCAGTTCGGCACGATCTTCGAGAACAGGATGTTCTGGAAGAGGAGGCGGCTCTCGTCGGCGAGCACGAGCTCGAGCGCGTCCTTGACCGGCACACCCATGCGGTCCCAGACCTCTTGCTGGAGGAACCGGTCGCGCATGCGCACCGCGGCCTCGAACGCGAACTCCTGGCGGTCCTTCATCTCCGCGTCGGAGAGCTCCTTGTAGTACTCCTGCAACGAGAGCACACCGAACGCGACGTGGCGGGCCTCGTCGCTCATGACGTAGCGGAGCAGCTGCTTGAGCAGCGGCTCGGTCGTCATCTGGTGCATGAAACCGAACGCGGCGAGGGCGAGACCCTCGACCATGATCTGCATGCCGAGGTACGTCATGTCCCAGCGGCTGTCGGCGAGGATGTCGTCGAGCAGCAGCTCGAGGTGCGCGTTGATCGGATAGTGCCCCGACAGCTTCTCGTCGAGGTACTTGGCGAACACCTCGACGTGGCGGGCCTCGTCGACCACCTGCGTCGCCGCGTAGTACTTGGCATCGATCCACGGCACGGTCTCGACGATGCGCGCGGTGCAGAGGAGCGCACCCTGCTCGCCGTGCATGAACTGCGAGAGCGTCCAGTTCTGACCCTCGATCGCGAGCTCGACCCACTCCTTCTCCGTCCACTTCGCGAACGGCGTGCCCGAGAGGTCGACCTGGTCACCGAAGAACTGCACGTCCTCACGGTTCATCTCGTTGAGCGCGAGCGCTTCCTGGTCGACCGGAGTCGACCAGTCGAGGTCGGTGGTGACGTTCCACTGCGACGTCTTGGCCTTCTCGTAGAGCTTGCCGAGCGCGGGACGCGTGCGCTCGTAGTCCCACGTGAAGACGGTGTCGAAGTTGGCGCCGACATTGTGCGCGACGGCATCGACGTCGGTGTTGCTGACGGAGAGGATGGCTTCGAGATCGTTGATCTCGTCGCGGCCGATCAGCTCGTGGTTGGCGGTCATCGGGACACTCCTTCGGCGTTGACGAAACCGGGGACGACGAAGTCGTCGACGAGAACACGGACGTGCTCGGGATCGGCGATGTCGAAATTCTCGGAGGGACTGAAGAGGTACGAGAGAGTCAGGCGGGCCAGCCACTCGCCGAGGCGCTCGGCTTCGACGTTGCCCACGAAACGCGTGAACGCGGGCGCGACCAACACGGCCGCGGTACGCAGCACCGCGTCCTCACGTTCGAACGCGAGGAACGGGAGGATCGCCTCCGGCTCGTGCTGCGCGATGAACACGAGCGCGCGGTTGCCGGCGAGCGACCGGGCCGCGGTGGTGACGACGGTGGTGATCGCCGCCGCGATCGTCGCGTCGGCCGCCGACGCGACGACGACCTCGTCCCGCAGCGCCTGCGCCTGGCGGGCGACGAGCGCGACGAGGAGCTGCTGCTTGTTCGCGAAGCACCGGTAGACCGTGGCCCGCGCGCAGCCTGCTTCCCGGGCGACGTCGTCGAGCGTGGTCTTGGCCAGGCCGACGCGACCGATGCAGGTGAGCGCCGCGTCGAGGACGCGGGTCGCCTGGGGCGTCGGGGCGGAAAACTGCATCACTTGAGACACTGATGCAGTGTACGTCTCATCGTCAACGTGTCCCACGTCACACCAGTGCTCGCGATCGCGAGCGCGCGGAGATGTCCACCAACAGTTGGGTGAGAAAAGGGCCCCGGGAACCACTCTCACACCCAACAGTTGGGTGAGAAAAGGGCCCCGGGAACCACTCTCACACCCAACAGTTGGGTGCGTTTTCGGCTCCTGGGGCCGGAATTCCACCGAACTGTTGGTGAAGTGTTTGGGGGGTCAGGGGGCGGCGATGCCGCCGAGGAGCTCGACGTGGACGAGGTCGGCGACCTGGGCGGGGTCGTCGAGGTCCCAGCGCCCGGGGGCGCCGATCAGCGAGAGGATCGACCGGGCGAGGTACTCGGCGGCCCGGTCGATGTCGACGCCGGGCCGCACGCGGCCCGCCTCGGCCTCCCGGCGCAGGTACGGCAGCAGGAAGTCGGCGATGAACGGGAGCGACCGGGCCGACTCCGTCGTGAGGAGCGGCAGGAGCCGCTCGGGCTCGGTGTCCATGATCTTGCGCAGCACCGCGTGCTCGGCCACCGAGCGGTGGGCGAACGTGAGCCCCGCTCGAGCAGCACTGCCAGGCTCGGGGCGTCCCGCACGTGGTCGGCGAGGCGGTTGAAGTAGTTGGCGAGCTCCCAACCCACCGTCTCCAGGAGCAGCTCGTCGCGGCCCCCGTCGAACTGGCGGTAGATGGTCGCCCGGGAGACCCCCGACTCCTTGGCGATGTCGTCGATCGTCGTCTTCGCCAGGCCGAAGCGCTCCACGCAGCGATACGTGGCCTCGAGGAGGCGGTCGCGGAGGGTCAGCGGGTCGCTTGCCTGCGTCATGTCCGGACATTGTGCGTCAGAATCACGCTGTGACGGCGCACGACGGCGAACTTCCGCGTCGCGAACTTCAGCATGACTGGGTGGCACGCGACGCACAGGTCGTGTGGCACGGCTTCACCCAGATGTCGACGTTCGCCGACAACCACCCGATCATCGTCGACCGGGCCGAGGGACACGAGCTCGATCGACGTCGACGGGAATCACTACCTCGACGCCATCTCGTCGCTGTGGGTCACGACGCTCGGCCACCACGTGCCCGAGCTCGACGACGCCATCATCCGCCAGCTCGCGCACGGCGCCCACTCGACGATGCTCGGCAACGGCAACCGCGTGGTCGTGGAGCTGTCGGAGGCGCTGGCCCGCGTCGTGCCCGTCGACGACCCACACTTCCTCTACGCGAGCGACGGTGCGTCGGCCGTCGAGCAGGCGCTCAAGATCGCCTTCCAGTACTGGCGCAACCGCGGCATCCGGGCGCGACGACCTTCCTCGCGTTCGGCGGGGCGTACCACGGCGACACGATCGGCGCGCTGTCGGTCGGCGACGACGGCTTCGGGGCCGACGTCTTCGATGCGCTGCGCTTCCCGGTCGTGCGCGCGCCCGCGTTCGACGACCCGGACTGCTTCGACACCGCGGCCGCGCCTGATCGCGGAGCACGCGTCGGAGCTCGCGGCGGTCATCGTCGAGCCGTCGGTGCAGGCGGCCGCGGGCATGCAGATGGCCGACCACGCCGGGCTCGCCCGCCTCGGCGCCGCGTGCCGCGCGCACGACGTGCTGTTGATCTGCGACGAGATCGCCACCGGCTTCGGCCGCACGGGACGCTCTTCGCGTCGGAGCAGTGCGACCTGCGGCCCGACCTGCTCTGCCTGGGCAAGGGGCTCACCGCGGGCTACCTCCCGATGTCGGTGACGGCCGCGAGCGGCCCGGTCTTCGAGGCGTTCCTCGGCGACGACCTCGGCGAGCGCACGCTGTACCACGGCCACTCGTTCGGCGGGAACGCGCTCGCGGCCGCGGTCGCGTTGCGCCACCTCGAACTGATCGACGCGTGGGACGTGCTCACGAACGTGCGGGAGCGTTCCGACGAGCTGGCCGGGCTCCTGCACGACCGCGTCGCCGCGAAGCCCGCGGTGAAGGAGGTCCGGCTGCGCGGGCTGATGGGCGCGGTCGAGCTCGCGCCCCCGACCGGCGGGTTGCGCTGGGGCCGGCGGGTCAGCGCCGCCGCGGTCGACCGCGGCGTCCTGCTCCGCTCGATCGGCGACAACGTCACACTGATGCCGCCGCTCACCATCACGTCGGCGGAATTGCACCGGGTCGTGCACGCGCTGAGCGAGGCGATCGACGAGGTGCGAAAACGAGGTCGACCGGTGACCTGGCACGCGTGGGCCGAGGGCGAGACCAACGCCATCCGCGCCGCCGGACGCTGGCGCGCACCCCGCCCGTTCGACGCCAAGGGCCCGCAAGGCTACGCTCACCGGCGACGGCCGGGCCGTGGTGTCGTTCGCCTCGAACGACTATCTCGGCCTCACCGCGCATCCCGCGGTGATCGCCGCCGCGCACGAGGCGCTCGATCGTTGGGGCGCGGGCGCGGGATCGGCCCGGCTCATCGTCGGGAGCCGGCCGGTGCACGCCGACCTCGAGCGCGAGCTCGCGGAGTGGAAGTCGAGCCGAGCGCGCCGCACTGTTCCCGACGGGCTTCGCGACCAACCTCGGCGTCATCACGACCTTCGCCGGCGCGGGCGTGCTCGTGTGCAGCGACGAGCTCAACCACGCGTCGATCATCGACGGGTGCCGCCTCGCCCGGGCCGACGTCGCCGTCTACCGTCACCGCGATCTCGACCACCTCGCCGCACTGCTGCGCGACCGCGGCGCGCGGCGCGCGCTCGTCGTGACCGACACCGCCTTCTCGATGGACGGCGACATCGCCGACGTCGACGCGCTGGTCGACCTCTGCGCACGCGAGCGCGCGTTGCTCGTCGTCGACGAGGCGCACGCCGTCCTCGGGCCCGAGCTCGACCTCCTCCCCGATCTCGACGTGCTGCGCATCGGCACGTTGTCGAAGACGCTCGGCTCGCTCGGCGGCTTCGTCGCCGGTCCGGCGCGATCGATCGAGCTCGTCGAGAACCTCGCCCGCCCCTACATCTTCACGACCGCGTCGACCCCGGCCGACGCCGCGGCCGCGCTCGCCGCGCTGCGGATCGTCCGCGTCCGACGAGGGTGCAGCGCTCGTCCGCCGGCTGCGGGCGCTCGTCGACCGGGTCCGGCCCGGCCACCCCTCGCCCATCGTCCCGTTCGTGTGCGGCGAGGAACAGCGCGCGCTCGACGCGGCCGCCGCACTTCTCGCCGACGGAATCCTCGTTCCCGCCATCCGCCCGCCGACCGTCCCGGCCGGCACGTGCCGGTTGCGCGTCACCCTCTCCGCCGTGCACACCGACGCGCAGATCGACCACCTGCTGCGCGCGCTGACCGCGGCGCTCGGGTCCGTTCCGGCCCGTTGACCGTCGTCGTCGTCGCCGGCACCGGTACCGACGTGGGGAAGACCTACGTCGCGGCCGCGTTGTTGCGCGAGCTGCAGCGGCGCGGGCATCGCGATCGCGGCGCGCAAACCCGTGCAGTCGTTCGCGCCCGGCGACTCGGCGACGGACGCGCGACGTGCTCGCGCGCGCGACCGGCGTCGAGCCCGCCGACGTCTGCCCCCCGCACCGCTGGCTGGCGGTCGCCGCTCGCGCCGCCGATGGCGGCCGAGGCGCTCGGGCCTCCCGCCGTTCACGATCGCCGACCTCGCGGCGGAGCTGCGCGCGGGCGCGCCCGCGACGGTGTCGATGCTCGTCGAGACCGCGGGCGGCGTGCGCTCCCCCATCGCCGCCGACGGCGACTGCGTGGCGCTCATCGACGCGCTCGCGCCCGAGATCGTCGTGCTCGTCGCCGACGCCGGGCTGGGCACGATCAACGCGGTGCGCCTGAGCCGTCGACGCGCTGCGGGAGGAGCAAGTCGTCGTCTACCTCAACCGCTACGACGGCGAATCCGATCTGCACGCGCGCAACGCCGCCTGGCTCCGCACGCGAGAGGGCCTCGACGTCGTCACCGACATCGAGGCCCTCGTCACGCGCGATCGAACCGCGGGTGCGCTGACCGTCAGCTGTTCAGCAGCGACGTCGGCGACAGGCCCGCGGTCTTGCCGTCGAGGTTCGTGACCGGCCCGACCGCCACGGTGTGACCCCCGGCCTTGTTGTACTTGACGAGCTGGAACGTCTCGCCGAGGAACCAGTCGGTCTGGCTCGTCGTCCACGTCGAGCCCGGCAGTTGCAAGCCGGCGCCGGTCACGCCCTTCAGGGTGCGGGCCGTCTCCATGACCGAGACGCGATCGAGCTTCGGTGACGCTTCCAGGATCTTCTGCAACAGCGCCCCGGTCGACCAGCCGTAGGCCACGATGCCGTCGTTGACGTCGGCCTTGGGCTGGTACTTCGCGGTCTGCGGCTTTGTACAGCTTCACGGCCGCGTTCGCCGCGTTGGCCGGGTCGGCCGGATCCATGAGCGGCGTCACGCTCAACACGCCGTCGGCGCCGTCGCCGCCCAGCGTGAACAGCAACTTCGACACGCACGTGCCCGACATGTAGATGAGCGGCTTCCAGCCCGCGTCGTGCGCCGCGCTCAACGCGTTCGGGCACGCGAGCAACGTGCCGCCGAGCACGAACGTGTCGGCCTTCGACGCCGCGAGGTCGGTGACCTGCGCCTTCACCTCGGAGCCCTCGGCGTTGTAGCTCTGCTGCTTGACGATGCTGAGGGTCGTGCCCTTGACGAGCTGTTCGAGTGTGTCCTTGTACGACTGGCCGAAGTCGTCGTTCGCGTACAGCAGCGCGATCTTCGCGTTGGGCTTGTTCGTCTTCAGGTAGTCGACGAAGACCTGCATCTCGAGCGGGTACGGCACCAGCTCCGAACCGAGCATCCACGGGTACTTCGTGTTGCCCCACTGCACCGCACCCGACGCGATCGCAAGGTCGGGCACGCAGTCGGAGTTGACCGTCTCGCGGATACCGAGGTTGTTCTTGGTGCCGACCGTGTTGAACAGTGCGAACACCTTGTCGCTGTTGATCAAGGTGGAGACGTTCGTCGACGTCTTCGCGGCGTCGTAGGCGTCGTCCTTGCTGACGAGCTGGATCTTGTACTTCTTGCCCGCGACCGTGACACCGCCCTGGGCATTGAGATACGAGATGTACGCCTGCTCACCCATCAGGATCGCGTTGAACGCGGAGTACGTGCCCGAGAGGGGAAGGCTCGTACCGAGCTTGATCGTGTTGCCGCTGATGCCCTGGGTGAGCGTCGACGGGTCGCACTGCGACGAGTCGATCACGGTCGAGGCGGTCGGCGTCGATCCGCCCGGCGTCGATCCACCCGGCGCGGTGGTCGACGAGGTGGAATCGCTCCGACCGCTCCCGCACGCGGCGACAAGGAGCGCGAAGGCGGCTCCGAGTGCCACCGCACGAACCGGTCGGATCCTGCGGGGAACCCCGCGTCGAGCGTCCGTCATGGCGTCGGTCCTTTCGTGTCGTGATGAAGCGGTCATGTGGACGCCGGCGAGGCCTTCCGGCGGCGGAGACTGCGCAACCGGGAGGTCGCGAGGCGCCGTCCCCCACCGACGATGCCGTCGGGTAGAACGTACATGAGAAGGATCAGCCCGATGCCGAAGATGGCCGGCGAGAGGAGGTTCTTCACGGAATCATTGATGTGCCAGAACAAGAGCGTGTTCGGGAACGACTCACTGATGTAGCGGCCGCTGAACACGACGACGATCCCGCCGACCAACGGGCCGAGCACTGTCGCGGTACCGCCGATGACGACCGCGACCAGGAGCTCGATCGACAACTGGAACGTCGACACCGACGATGCCGTGGCGAGCCGCTTCACGAGCACGAAGCACGAGCCTGCCACCCCGGCGTAGAGCGCGCTCGTCGCGAACGCGACGACCTTGACCCGGGCGATGTTGATACCGACCGTCTCCGCCGCGGCCTCGTGGTCGCGCACCGCGATCAGCGCGCGGCCGAACCGGCTGCGCACCATCAGGAACAGTGCGACGATCCCGATGACCGCGATCACGAGCGTGGCGTAGTACGCCCACTGGTCGGGATGCTTGACGAACGTCGGGGTCCACGACGGCGGGAGGAGTTTGACCCGCGGCAGCTCGCCCACCTGTGACGTCCCGCACGTCTGGCAGAGGTCGTGCGGGACGAAGCGGTTCGTCAGCTGCGGGAAGAGCACCGCGAGGCCGAGCGTGACGAGCGCGAGATAGAGGCCCTTGACGCGGAGTGCGGGGAAGCCGACGAGCACTCCGACGGCGAACGAGAGCGCGCCCGCGACCAGCACGGTCGGCACGAACGGCCAGTCGTGCGACTGCATCAGGATCGCGGTCGTATACATGCCGAATCCGAAGAAGGCGCCGTGCCCGATCGAGACCTGGCCGTTGTAGCCGGTCAACAGGTTGAGGCCCATCGCCGCGACGCCGATATAGAGCGCCTCCGCCCAGAGGTACGTCGTGCCCTGTTCGTAGAACTGCGGGATGTACCAGCCGAAGACGTACACGGCGGCGATCAACACCGCGATCGCGGCCACGAGGCGGACGGTGCGCGCCCGGTGCGAGGTTCACACCCGCTCCACCCGGCGGGAGCCGAAGAGCCCCGAAGGGCGCACCAGCAATACGACCAGGATGAGTCCGAACGGCACGACCAGCTCGATGTCGTGCACGACGTGTAGGTACTGCGTCGTCATCGTGCCCGCGACCCCGACGATCAGGCCCGCGACGACGGCGCCGAGCGGGCTGTCGAACCCTCCGAGCGCGGCGGCCGCGAACGAGTACACGAGGATCTCCTGCATGCTCGCACCCTGCAGGCCGACGGGCGCGATGACCAGCGACCCCGCGAGTGCGCCGAGCGCGGCCGCCATCGCCCAGCCGAGCATCAACATGCGGCCGACCGGGACCCCGACGAGGCGGCTCGACTCGGGGTTCGACGCCACCGCCCGGAACGCGAGGCCGATGCGCGTGCGGTTCAGGATGAGGTAGAGCACGATGCATTCCGCGACGAGCACACCGACGAGCACGAGCGTGTCGCTCGAGATCTGCACGTTGCCGGGCAGCCAGGTCTTGTTGGGGTAGGCGCGTGGCAGGACCTTGATGTCGTTGCCGAATTGCACCTGCGCGATCGAGTTGATCGCGAGGAACATGCCGATCGTGACGATGACGAGCACGAGCGGCGAGGCTTGCTCGACGGGCCGGATCAGGATGCGCTCGATCGCGGCGCCGCCGACGAACGAGATCGCCATCGCGAGCACGATCGCGACCCAGACCGGCACGCTGCGTTGCGTGAAGAACCACACGAGGTAGGTCGAGTACAGCGCCATCTCGCCCTGGGCAAAGTTCAGGATCCCGGTCGTGCGGAACACCAGGACGAGCGCCGAGCGCGACCGACGCGTACACGGCGCCGCTGCCGATCCCGTTCATGAGCTGGGTCAGGAAGAGCGACATCAGATGCCCAGGTACGCGCGGCGTACATCGTCGTTGCCCGCGAGCTCGGCGGCCGAGCCGGACGTGACGATCGTTCCCGTCTCGAGCACGTAGCCGCGCGCCGCGAGCTGCAGCGCGCGGCCTGCGTTCTGCTCGACGATCAACATCGAGATCCCGTCGTCGCGATTGAGGTCGCCGAGTGTGCGGAACAGCTCCTGGGTGACGAGCGGGGCGAGGCCGAGCGAGGGCTCGTCGAGGAGGACGAGCTTCGGGCGGCCCATCAGCGCCCGCGCGATCGCGAGCATCTGCTGCTCGCCCCCGCTCATGCTGCCGGCCTGTTGCGTACGCCGCTCCTTCAAGCGCGGGAACGTGGCGTACCAGCGTTCGACGTCGGCATCGATGTCAGGACCACGACGCAGGTAGGCACCGATGCGCAGGTTCTCGTCGACGGTGAGGTCGACGATCGTGCCCCGGCCCTGCGGGACGTGGGCGATGCCGGCCGCCGCGATCTGCTCCGGTCGACGCCCGGCGATCGAGCGGCCGTCGAAACGAACCTCACCGCCCGCGTCGATCATGCCCGAGATCGGCGCGCAGTGTGGTGGTCTTGCCCGCCCCGTTCGCACCGAGCACCACGACCGCCTCGCCCTCGGCGACCGAGAAGTCGAGGCCCTGCAGCACGCGCACCGCGCCGTAACCGGCCCGTAGCTCCGGAGACCTCGAGCAGCACGCTCATGCGACCGTCGTACCCAGGTACGCCTCGATCACGCGCGGGTTGTCGCGGACCTCGGCCGGCGAGCCCTCGGCGATCTTGCTCCCGAAGTCGAGGACGACGACCTTGTCGGAGATCCCCATCACCATCGCCATGTGGTGCTCGACGAGGAGCACGCTGAGATCGAACTCGGAACGCACCGATCGGATCAACTCGCCCAGCTCGTCGACCTCGGAGTGGGTCAACCCGGCCGCGGGCTCGTCGAGCAGCAGGAGGCGGGGCCGCGCCGCGAGCGCGCGGGCGATCTCGATGCGCTTCAGCGTGCCGTACGGGAGACCGACCGCGGGCCGGGACGCGAGATGGTCGAGCGACAATCGCTCCAGGATCGAATGGGCCTCGGCCCGGCGTTTCGCGTCCACCCGCCCGTGTGTGTACCCACCGACGAGCACGTTGTCGAGCACGGAAAGTGCCGGGAACAGCGCGAGGTTCTGGAACGTCCGCGCGATCCCGACGCGCGCGATCCGGTGCGGGGGCAGGCGCAACAGGTCGTGCCCGTCGAACCGGATCTCGCCGCTCGTCGGTTGGTAGAGGCGGCTGACGCAGTTGAACAGCGTCGTCTTGCCCGCCCCGTTGGGACCGATCGAGCGCGCAGATCTGACCGGCGTCGATCGTGAACGTGAGGTCGGCGAGCGCGACGATGCCGCCGAACTCGACCCGGATGTCCTCGACCGACAACAACGCCACCGGCGTCCCCCCTGAGACTGCGGAAGCTAGACGCGAGATCGCTGCAAACCAAGCACGCTCAGAGACCGAGCAGCGCGTCGAGACCGATCGTCAGCCCGGGCGTGTCGGCGATCTTGCGGATCGCGAGCAGCACACCCGGCATGAACGATGCCCGGTCGTAGGAGTCGTGGCGGATCGACAACGTCTGCCCGGTCGTACCCAGCAGGACCTCCTGGTGGGCGACCATTCCCCTCATCCGGACCGAATGAACCCGAATCCCGTCGACGAGACCGCCGCGGGCGCCGGGGGACACGACGGTGGTGGTCGGATCGTCCGCCCAGTCGGCCGAGACGGCGGCCATGCGCTGCGCCGTGAGCGCCGCGGTGCCCGACGGCGCATCGATCTTGCGATCGTGGTGCAGCTCGATGATCTCGGCCGTCTCGAAGAACGGCGCCGCCATCTCCGCGAAGCGCATCATCAGCACCGCGCCGACCGCGAAGTTCGGGACGATCGCGGCGTTGGCCTCGGACTGGTCGAACAGCTCCGCGAGCTCCGCGAGCTCGTCCTCGCCGAACCCGGTCGTGCCGACGACGGCGTGCACGCCGTGCGCGGCGCACCAGCGGAGGTTCTCGCGCGCAGCGTCGAGCACCGTGAAGTCGACCGCGACCTGCGCGCCCGCGACCTCGAGCTGGTGTGCCTCGGCCGCGAGCCGGACCTGCCCCGAGTCGGCGCCGACGTGCACCGGGTCGACCGCGGCGACGAGCTCCATGTCGGGCGCGGCCCCGACCGCATCGCAGACGGTCGAGCCCATGCGCCCGCCCGCACCGAAGACGCCGACCCTGATCATGCCGCCGCAGCCTACGACCCGGCCGGAGCGTGGACGGGGCTCAGAACTCCGGCGGCGAGTGGGGGCCGACGACGGCGAGCGTCCGCGCCGCGCCGGCGAAGACGCGCTCGATCACACGGTCGATGTCGGCGGCGGTGACCGCGTCGACCCGCGCGGTCAGTTCCTCGAGGCTCGGGATCTCACCGTCGACGAGCTCGGAGCGCCCCAGCCGCCGCATCCGGCTCGACGACGTCTCGAGCGACATGGCGAGCGACCCGACGAGATGGCCCTTGGCCCCCGCGATCTCGGTGTCGGTCAAACCCTTCGCAACGAGACCGTCGAGCTCGGCTCCGATGACGTCGAGCGTCTCGGGGACGTGTTCGGGTGCGGTGCCCGCGTAGATCGCCAGCAGTCCGGCGTCGTCGAAGCTCGCGTGATACGAGAACACCGAGTACGCGAGCCCGCGCGTCTCGCGGATCTCCTGGAACAGCCGCGACGACATGCCGCCCCCGAGGGCCTGGTTCAGGACCGTGAGCGCGTAGCGGTCGGGATCGTGCGCCCCGAACGAACGCACCCCGGTCACGACGTGCGACTGCTCGGTGTCGCGGTTCAGCACGACCAGGGGCTGCGGCGCGGTCGCCTCGCCCAGAAGCCGCTCGGGTCGTTCACCCGCGGTCGAGGGGAACCGCGGCGTCGACGAGCTCGAGCACCGCCTCGTGCGTGAGGTTGCCGGCCGCGGCCAGCACGACGTTCGACGGCACGTAGTGCGCGCCGTGGTACGCGGCGATGTCGGCGCGGGCCATCTCGGTGATCGACGTCTCGCTGCCGAGCACCTCTCGCCCGAGCGGATGCTCGGGGAACAGCGCGGCCGCGAAGAGATCGTGCACGAGGTCGTCGGGGGTGTCGTCGCGCATCCCGATCTCCTCGAGGATGACGCGCCGCTCGGCCTCGACGTCGTCGACGCGGAACGCCGGGTGCCACAACACGTCGGCGAGCACGCCGAACGCGGGCTCGAGCTGGGTGTCGGGGACCCGCACGTAGAACACGGTCTGCTCGTGGGTGGTGAACGCGTTCATCTCGCCGCCGACCGATTCGATCGCCTCCGCGATCTCGCGCGCGCCGAGCCGTTCGGTGCCCTTGAACAGCAGATGCTCGAGGAAGTGACTCGCACCCCACTGCGCGCCCCGCTCGTCGCCGCGCGCCACTCCCGACCCACGCGCCGAGTGTGACCGAACGGAGCCCCGGGAGCGCCTCGGTGACGACGCGCAGACCCGAGGGCAGGCGCGTACGGCCGATCCCGCGCACGCGGTGCGTGCGGCTCAGCGCCGCGGACCACCGCGCCGGGCGCCGCCGCCACCGCGACCACCCCGGCTGCCGCGGCCGCGGTCGCCACCGCCACCGGAACGCTCCTGCTCCGCGGCGGGACCGAGGTCGCCGAACTCCTCGCGGGCCTGCTCTTCCCAGGCCGACTCGAACGAGGCGGTCACGCGCCCACCGGACGAGGACGATTCGCGGGCCTCGCCGGAGTTCGCGCGACTCGCGGGGCTCACGCGACTCACGGGGCGGGCGATCGCCACGCGGTGCACGCGACTCACGGTCGCGGTCGCGAGGGCCGCTGGCGTGACCGCCGTCGCCGTTGCCGCCACCGTCGCCGTCGTCACCATCGTCGCCCAGCAGCGACAGCGAGAGCTTGCCGTTCTGGTCGATGTCGTCGACCTTGACCGACAACTCGTCACCGAGCGCCAGCACGTCCTCGACGCGGTCGATGCGCTTGCCCCGACCGAGCTTGGAGATGTGGATGAGACCGTCGCGACCCGGCAGGATGTTGACGAACGCACCGAACTTGGTGATGTTGACGACCCGGCCTTCGTAGACCGCGCCGACTTCCGCCGTGGGAGGGTCGAGGATCAGCTCGATGCGCCGCTGCGCCTCGGCCACGGCCGCGCCGTCCTTCGAGCCGATCGACACCAGTCCGACGCCGTCGGCGTCCTGGACCGAGATGTCGGCGCCGGTCTCCTGCTGGATCGTGTTGATGACCTTGCCCTTCGGGCCGATCACCTCGCCGATCTTGTCGACCGGGATCTCGAAGCTCACGATCTTCGGTGCGGTGTGGCGCACCTCTTCACGCGGCTGTGCGAGCGCGCCCGCCATGACCTCGAGGATCTTGAGGCGGGCTTCCTTGGCCTGGAGCAGTGCGGCCGCGAGCACGTCGGCGGGGATGCCGGCGATCTTGGTGTCGAGCTGCAGCGCGGTGACGAACTCCGACGTACCGGCGACCTTGAAGTCCATGTCGCCGAACGCGTCTTCTTGTCCGAGGATGTCGGTGAGGGTCGTGTACTTGCCCTCCGCGAAGACGAGGCCCATCGCGATACCCGCAACGGGCGCCTTGATGGGCACACCCGCGTCCATCAACGAGAGCGACGATCCGCAGACCGACGCCATCGAGGTGGAACCGTTCGACGCGAGCACGTCGGAGACGACCCGCATCGTGTAGGGCCACTCGAGACTGCTCGGCAGCACCGGGATCAGCGCCCGCTCGGCGAGCGCGCCGTGACCGATCTCGCGTCGCTTCGGCGAACCCACGCGACCCGTCTCGCCCGTGGAGAACGGCGGGAAGTTGTAGTGGTGCATGTACTTCTTGCGGGTCTCGAGCGTGATCGTGTCGAGCATCTGCTCCATGCGGGGCATGGCCAGCGTCGCGACGTCGAGCACCTGGGTCTCGCCTCGCTGGAACAGGGACGAGCCGTGCGCGGTGTCGAGCACCCCGACCTCGGCCGACAGCGGCGCGGATGTCGGCCGGACCACGACCGTCGATGCGTACGCCCTCGTTGACGATGCGGCGCCGGACGACTTCCTTCTGCAGCGAACGGAAGGCCTTCTTGACCTCACCCGCCTGCTCGGCGTGCACGCCCGGCTGGTCGACCGTGCCGATGAGCGCGGCCTGGATCCCGACGAGGATCTCGTCGAGCTTGTCGTTGCGGTCGGTCTTGTCGGCGATCTTCATCGCCGCGTCGGTGTCCGCTTCCGCGTGCGCCTTCACGGCCGCGTAGACGGCGGGCGTGTAGTCGATGTTGGGCATGTACTCGATCGGCCTGATCGGACCGCGCGCCTTGACGAACTCGTCGCGCAGCTTCTTCTGCAGCTCGATCGAAGCGTTGATCCACTGCTTCGACTCTTCGAGACCGCCCGCGATGAGCTCCTCGGTCATCTTCGGGGCGCCCTCTTCGTAGAGCTCCCACGTGCGCTCGGTGCCACCGGCTTCGACCATCATGATCGCGACGTCGCCGTCGGGAAGTTGACGGCCGGCGACGACGATCTCGAACGTGGACTCGTCGCCCTCTTCGAAGGTGGGGTGCGCGATCCACTCACCGTTGTGGTGGGCGAGACGCACCGCGCCGATCGGGCCGTCGAACGGAATGCCGGAAACGGTGAGCGCGGCCGACGCGCCGTTGATCGACACGACGTCGTGCGGGTTCTCGAGGTCGACACCGAGGATGGTCGCGATGACCTGGACCTCGTTGCGGAAGTCGGCCGGGAACGACGGGCGCAGCGGCCGGTCGGTCAGACGACACGTGAGGATCGCGAGCTCGCCGGGGCGACCCTCACGACGGAAAAACGAACCGGGGATCTTGCCCGCGGCATACGCCCGCTCTTCGACGTCGACCGTCAGCGGGAAGAAGTCGATGCCCTCACGGGGCTTCGACGTGGCGACTGTCGACAGCAACGTGGTGCCACCGACCTTGACGACGACGGCGCCTGCGGCCAACGAGGCCAGCTTGCCCGTCTCGAGGGTCATCTCGAGGCCGGCGGCGTTAATGGGACCGGAAACCGAAATTGCGTCACTCACGCAAAGGTTCCTCTCTGTTTGAGCGAGAGGCACCGGTTCCCAGTTGTCAGCGTCCGGGCGAACTTCAAGGGTGAAGACCCGGGCACTGGCGACTGACAACCGACATCTGCTCTCGCATGATCTCGAATGTCAAACGAGGAGCGGATGACCGCTCCCCGTGCGAATCCCTATCGACGGATGCCGAGTTTGGCGATGAGGGCGCGATACCGCTCGACGTTGTTGCGTCGGAGGTAGTCGAGCATCCGGCGACGGCGACCAACCAGCATCAGCAGGCCCCGTTGGGTATGGAAGTCCTTCTTGTGGACCTTCATGTGCTCGGTCAGGTGACGGATGCGCTCCGTGAGGAGTGCGATCTGCACCTCCGCCGAGCCCGTGTCGGTCTCGTGGAGCCTGTTGTCGCTGATCGTTGCGGCCTTGTCGGGCATACGTGCGTTCGAACCTTCTTCGATCCGGTAGTCGTTCGATACGGATTCAGCGAGCGAGGCTACCAGACCGCCCCGGACGGGCCGGGTTCCCGGTCATCCGGACCGCTGGAGGGTTCGGACCCGGGCCACGTCGCGGTGCATCTGGGCGACGAGGTCGTCGACGTCGTCGAAACGCTCCTGACCGCGCAGCCGGTGGGTGAAGCGGACCCGGGCGTGCTGGTCGTAGAGGTCGCCGTCGAAATCGAGGACGTAGGCCTCGACGAGGAACATCCCCGCCGTCCGCGTAGAAGGTGGGCCGCCGACCGGCCGAGATCGCAGCCGGGCGGGTGATGCCGTCCGCGCCCGAGAACGTGCCCGCGTACACGCCGTCGAGCGGGAGGCAGATGTTCGTCGGGCACACCGATGTTGGCGGTCGGGAATCCGAGCTCCCGGCCGCGGGCGTCGCCGCGCTCGACGGTCCCGCGTACCTCGTGAGGCCGGCCGAGCATGACCGCGGCACCCTCGACGTCGCCGGTCGAGATCAGCTCGCGGATGCGCGTCGAGGAGTACGGGATGCCGGTGTCGAGGATCGGGCGCGGCAACGAGCCCGAGCCCGATCGCCTCGAAGCCGAGCTCCGCGCCCATCATCTGCAGCAGCGGGACGTCGCCATGACGCCGGTGCCCGAAGTGGAAATCGGCGCCGACGACCACAAGGCGGGCGCGCAGCGCGCTCGCGAGCAGCTCCTCGACGAACTGTTCGGCCGGCTCCTTGCTGCGGGCGGCGTCGAAGGGGAGGACGAGGCACTCGTCGACCGCGCCGGTCGCCTCGAGCAGCTCGAGCTTCTGCTCGAGCGTGGTCAACAGCCGGGGCGCGGAATCCGGACGCACGACCTCGGCGGGGTGCCGGTCGAAGGTGAGCACGGTCGCGGCGAGGCCGCGCGCCTCGGCCAGCTCGCGCACGAGGCGCAGCACGGCCTGATGCCCGAGGTGCACACCGTCGAACGCACCGATCGTCACCGCGCGTCCGACGGTGTCGTCGGGCACGATCTCGGCCGGGTCGCGGTAGATCCTCATGCGGCGCTCACGACACCGACGCCTCCGTCGCGACCACGACCGACGGCTTCACGCCGCCACCGCGGCGCTCGTACACCGCGAGCAGCGCACCACCTTCGTCGACGATGGCGAACGGTCCCGCGCCGTCGCGGTCGCCGAGCAGCGCGGGCGCCGCGAACGTCGCGCCGTGCGACACGGCCCGGGCCCGTTCCGCATCGACGCGGACCAGCTCGAGATCGCGCATCGCTTCCGTCGGGGGCCGCAGCGCCGCATCGGGATCGGCTTCGATCGCCTCGATCGGGCGGGCGTCGTCGAGCGTGAACCCGCCGACGCGCAACCGGCGAAGCGTTCCGAGGTGCGCGCAACCGCCGAGCGCGGTGCCGAGGTCGGCGGCCAGGGTTCGGATGTACGTCCCGCTCGAACAGGCGACCCGGATCGTCGCTTCCGGATACGCACCGTCGTCGAATTCCTCGACGACCAGCTCGCCGATGTGCACGGGCCGTGCGGCGCGCTCGATCTCCTCCCCCGCCCGCGCCATCTCGTAGAGCTTGCGGCCGCCGACCTTCAGCGCCGACACCATCGGGGGGATCTGCTCGACGTCGCCGACGAACGCCCGCGCCGCATGGTCGAGCTCCGCGCGCGTCACGTGCATCTCGGCGCGTTCCAGCACGGCGCCCGCCGCGTCGAGCGTGTCGGTCGCGACGCCGAACACGACGCGGCCGCGGTACTCCTTGCCCGCCTCCTGCAGATAGCGCAGCAGGCGCGTCACCCGGCCGAGCCCGACGAGCAGCACGCCGGTGGCATCGGGATCGAGCGTCCCCGCGTGCCCGACGCGCCGCTGGCCGTACACGCCGCGCAACTTGGCGACGACGTCGTGACTCGTCCAGCCCGGCGCCTTGTCGACGACGACGAGACCGTCGCGCATACGCGGCGGATCCTTCACCGCCACGCCGTCGCGCTCGAACGCCGCGGAGTCACAGCGCGTTCAGGATCTTCGCGACGACCGCTTCTGCCGGCTCGTCGCTCGTGAACCCGGCCGCGAAGCGGTGACCTCCGCCGCCCTGGCGTTCCGCGATGTCGCCGTACGTCGACTGCGCCGAGCGAACGCAGGCTGACGCGCCAGGTGGAGTCGGGGCCCTGCTTCAACACGCACGCGACCTGCGCCTCGCGGGTCCGGCGCAGCACGTCGATGAGCCCCTCCACCTCGTCGAAGGTCACGCCGTAGCGCTCGAGGTCGTCCTGCGTGACCTTCGTCCAGACGAATTCCTTGTCGGGGACGAGGACCGCGTTCTGCAGCGCGCCCGCGAGCAGCTGGAGATACGCGAAGCGGTGCTCCTCGAACAGCGTGCGCGAGAGCTCGGGGATGGGGAGGTCGAAGCACGAGAGCTCGCGTGCGAGCTCGAAGACGGCCGGGGTGGTCGACTCGTACTGGAACCGCCCGGTGTCGCACACGAGCGCGGCGTAGAGGCACACCGCCGCGTCGCGGGTCATCGGGAGGTGCAGACAGTCGATCAACCGGCGAACGAGCACGCCGCTCGCGGCCGCGTCGGGGTCGATCACGTTGATCGTGCCGTAGCGATGGTTCGACACGTGGTGGTCGACGACGACCAGCTCGCGCGCGGCCTTGGCCGAGGGCTCGAGATCGCCCAGGCGGGACAGGGAGCCGCAGTCGAACGTGACCATCACTTCGGGCTCGCGCGGGAAGAGCTCGGGCGAGGTCAGCAGTTCGAGACCGGGCAGCTCGCGGTAGTGCGGGGCGACGACGAACGGCTCCGAGAACGACGCGACGCTGTTGATCCCGCCCGCGCGCAGCACGTGGTGCAGCGCGAGCATCGACCCGAGCGCGTCGCCGTCGGGGCTGACGTGGCAGGCCAGGCAGACGTCGCCGCCGGCAAGAATGGCGTCCGCGGCCGCGGTCAGCGCCCGCTCGACCGGAAGATCGTCGCTCACGAGTCCTCCTCGCCGCCGGTCGCACCGTCGTCGTCGACGCGTCCATCGTCGTCGCCCGACGCCTCTCGGTGGTGGATGTCGCGCAGGATGTCCTCGATCCGTTGCCCGGAGACGATGCCCGGGTCGACGACGAAGTCGAGCCTGCGGCACCTGGCGGATGCGCATCTGGCGGCCCGACCACGCCCCGGAGGTGCGAACCGGCCGAATGCAGCGCGTTCGGCGACGTCCGCTTCGACCGAGGCACCGTGGTCGACCGCGGTGGCGGTGAGGGTCGAGTAGTAGACCTTGGCGTGGGCGAGGTCGCGGCTGACGTCGACGCCGGTGAACGTCACGAGCTCGAGCCGCGGGTCGCTCAGGCGTTCGAGCTCGTCCGCCAGCACCTCGAGCATCACCTCGTTGACGCGCGCGGTGCGCGGGTACTTCCGGGCGGAGGTCACGCGTTCACGCCCACTCGCTCTCGAGCCACGCGGTCTCGACGTCGATGAGCTCGACCGCCGGCGCGGCGACGACGAACCGCTCGATGGAGGCGAGGACGTCGCGGACGTGCGACTCGCTCGCACCGACCACCGCGACCGCGATCGCGCTGCGCTGCCACTGGTCGTGGTAGTCGACCTCGGCCACCGAGACGTGGAACCGGTGGCGCAGGCCGTCGACGATCGGACGGATCGCGGCGCGCTTCACCTTCAGCGATCGGCTCTGCGGAACGTGCAGATCGAATCGGAGGGCGGCCGCATGCACACGGGCATTCTCGCGCTCGCGGCGGCGGCCGTCCGATCCGACTCGCCGGCGACACCCGCCGGGGCTGCGGTGCGCGCCCCGGCCTCAGCCGACGACCCGGAGCACGAGCGCACCCGCGGGCATCGGCGGAACGCCCATCACGAGGCCGACGCCGCGGTACCGGCGGGCATCGATCTCCACCCCCGCCGCCGGGCTCCGGCCTGCCACAGCAGCCCGACGAGCGAACCCGTGAGCACGAAAAGGGGCCCGAGACTCGCACCCAGCCGCCGCGGCCACACGCGGCTGGCACCGAGACGGGCGGAAGCTCGCTCGCCCGACCCTCAGACCCGTGCGATCAGACCCGTGCGATCTCTCGCTCCTCGAACGTCTCGATCACATCGCCCGGCTTGAGGTCCTGGTAGTTCTCGAGCCCGATTCCGCACTCGAAACCGTCGCGGACCTCGCGCACGTCGTCCTTGAACCGGCGCAACGTGGCGATCGCGCCCTTCCAGATGATGGTGCCCTCCCGCAGGAACCGCACCTTCGATCCGCGGGTGATGACACCGCTCGTGACGTAGCAGCCGGCGACCTTGCCGACCCGCGGCACCGAGAAGACCTCGCGCACCTCGGCGTCGCCCGTGACGACTTCCTCGTACTCGGGCTTGAGCATGCCGACGAGCGCGTTGCGGACGTCGTCGAGTACCCCGTAGATGACCTCGTAGGTGCGGATCTCGACACCCTCGCGCTCGGCCACCTCGCGCGCCTTGCGGTCGGGGCGCACGTTGAAGCCGATCACGGTCGCGTTCGATACGGCCGCGAGGTCGAGGTCGGAGGCCGTGATGCCGCCGACACCGCGGTGGACGAACGACAACCGGACCTCGTCGTGCTCGGCGTCGAGCTTCTTCAACGCGTCGGTGAGCGCTTCGAGCGAGCCGTTCACGTCGGCTTTGACGATGAGGTTCAACGTGGCGACCTCGCCCCGCTGGACCATCGCGAAGATGTCCTCGAGCCGGGCGCCGCCACCGAGCATCATCGGGTTGCGTTGCGCGGCGACCTTGCGCCGGTGCGTGCGAGCCTCGGCGACGGTACGGGCCACCTTGTCGGAGGGCGCGACGCGCAGCTCGTCGCCCGCCAGCGGAACGTCGTCGAGACCGAGCACCTCGACCGGAACCGAGGGACCCGCCTCGCTGACCTGCTGGCCGTGCTCGTCGAACATGGCGCGGACGCGGCCCCACGCGGGCCCGGCCACGATCTGGTCACCGATGCGCAGCGTGCCTTCCTCGACGAGCGCAGTCACGACCGGGCCTCGGCCCTGGTCGAGGTACGACTCGAGGACGTACGCCTTCGCCGGCCGCTTCGGGTTCGCGACGAGGTCCTCGGCGATCTCCGCGTCGGCGACGAGGAGGAGCGCGTCGAGGAGCTCCTCGACACCCTGCCCGGTCGGGGCGGAGACGTCGAGGACGATCGTGGTGCCGCCCCACTCCTCGGGGACCAGCTCCTGCTCGGTGAGCTGCTGGCGCACGCGGGTGGGATCGGCGTCTTCCCGGTCGGTCTTGGTGACGGCAACGACGATCGGCACCTCGGCCGCACGGGCGTGGTTGATCGCCTCCACCGTCTGCGGCATCACACCGTCGTCCGCCGCGACCACGAGGATCGCGATGTCGGTGATCTGCGCGCCGCGCGAACGCATCGCGGTGAACGCCTCGTGGCCGGGTGTGTCGATGAACGTGATGCGACGGCCGTCGCGCACGACCTGATACGCACCGATGTGCTGCGTGATGCCGCCTGCTTCTCCCGCCACGACGTTCGCGTGCCGGATGCGGTCGAGCAGGGTGGTCTTGCCGTGGTCGACGTGACCCATCACGGTGATGACCGGCGGGCGCGGCTCGAGCAGCGCGTCGTCGTCCTCGTCCTCGTCGGCGGTGAGCAGCGCGATCAGCTCGATCTCCTGCTCACTCCCCGGCTCGACGATCAGGATCTGCGCGCCGAGCTCGTCGGCGATCAGCTCGATCATCTCGTCGGCGAGCGACGCGGTCGCGGTCAGCATCTCGCCCGCGGCGAACAGGATGCGGACGAGGTCGGCCGGGGTGCGGTTCAGCTTCGGCGCGTACTCCTGGATCGTGCTGCCGCGCGCGACGACGATCTCCCCTTCGGGGACGGGCGCGTCGGCCGGCGTGAGCCGCTGCGACGCCGGTTCGAGCTCGGCGCGATCGCGACGACGCTTCTTGCGTCTCCGCTGCGGGGGCCCGCCGGGTCGGCCCCGGCCGCCGCCGGGACCGCCGAAACCTCCGGGACCGCCACCGGGACCGCCACCGGGTCCACCACGGCCGCGACCAGGCGCGCCCGTGCGGGCACCGCCGGGACCACCAGGACCGCCGCCACCGGGACCGCCGCCGGGCGTGTAGCCGCCGCCACCGCCGCGCGGGCCGCCGAAGCCGCCGCCACCCGGACCGCCGCGGGCGCCACCGGCGCCTCCGCCGGCACCGCCCGGACCGGGCCGGGGACCGCCGGGACGGCTTCCGAAACTGGTACGCGGGCCGGGCGGGGGCGGGGGCACGCGTCCGCCGCCAGGAGGCGGCGGGATCGCCTTGCCACTCCCCGACGTGGGCCGCGAGGGCGCCGTGGGAGGCGGGGTCGCCGGGGCGCGTGCCGCCGGGCGCTCCTCGACCGAGGGAACGGGCCGCGTGCCGGGCGCGGTGGGCGCAGGCGCGGCGGGCGGCGCGGCCGCGGGCGCGACCGGAGCCGCGGGCGGCGCGACCGAGGCGGCGGCGGGGCGCTCGACCGGGGCGAGCGGGGCCGGCACGGCCGGGGCCGGCGACGAGCGTACGACCCGGTGCGCCGAGCGTACGACGGCCGGCTTCGGCTCCTCGGTCGCGGCGGGGGCGGGCGCGAGCGGAGGGGCGGGTTCACCGACGGGCGCGGGGGCCGCGGGCGCGGTTGCGGCCGGAGCGACGGGCTCGGGCGCCGCGGGCGCGGGCTCGGGCTCGACGACCGGCTCTTTCTTCAGCCCACGGGAGTCGGCCAGGCGACGGACGCGATCGGCCGACGGCTCGTCGATGCTCGACGAGTGGCTCTTCACCCCGATCTTGAGCTCGTTGGAAAGCTCGACCACGACGGCGTTGTCAACGCCGAGCTCTCGTGCCAGCTCGTAGACCCGAATCTTCTTCGTCGCCAAAACAGTCCGTTCCCTTAGAAATTGATCGCTCTGTAGTCTCGCGCGCAACGCTTCGACATCGGTGCTCGTCAGCTCCCGGCGAAGCGCCCGGGCAAGGGATCCTTGCTTCGCCGCCCGGGCGAAACAGTCACCCGAGCAGATCCATGCTCCCCGGCCGGGGCAGGTCCGGCCGATCTGTACCGCTCCCCCACGCCGGGCCGCAATCCGGATCCAGCCCGTGGGATGGTCGGTCCGGCGACAGCCAGCGCATGTGCGTCGCGGCTCGGTCAGCTCTCGTCTCCTGGCGTCTGTTCGATCTCTGCTTCCTCTTCGGCCCGCAGCTCCGAGCCGTTCTCTGCGGCGCTCTCGTCGAGGTCCGAGCCGGACGCGATCTCGTCGGCGGCTTCGTCGGCGACACCCGCGTCGACGTGCATCGCCGCGTCCTCGGCCGCGGGCGCGGCCGGCTCCGCGTCGGCGAGGTCGCCGGTGCCGTCGGGCAGGTCGCCCGTCTCGGGGGCGACCTCCGGCTTGGGGCCGCCCGACCCTTCGAGCATGCCTTCACCGACGACGACTTCGCCGCCAGCGATCGTGCCGTACCCGGCTTCGGCCGCGCTCGATGGCCTCGCCGCCCTCGGCCGGCTGCCACATCAGCTGACCGTCGGGGCCTTCGACCCACTCACCCTCGGCGTACCCGCCGCCGGCTTCTTCCTCCGCGAGCTGCGTCTCGCTCTTGATGTCGACGCGCCAGCCGGTGAGACGCGCCGCGAGGCGCGCGTTCTGGCCTTCCTTCCCGATCGCGAGCGACAGCTGGAAGTCGGGGACGATGACCTCCGCGATGCCGGTGTCCTCGTGGATGCGGACCTCGCGCACCTTCGCCGGCGCGAGCGCGCGCATCACGAACTCGGGCGGGTCGGGGCTGTACGGGACGATGTCGACCTTCTCGCCGCGCAGCTCGTTCACGACCTGACGGACGCGCATGCCGCGCGCGCCGACGCACGCGCCGACGGGATCGACGTTCTGGTCGTTCGACGCGACGGCGAGCTTCGTGCGGTGGCCGGGTTCGCGCGCGACGGCCTTGATCTCCACCACGCCGTCGAGCAGCTCGGGCACTTCGAGCTCGAAGAGGCGCCGCACGAGGCCGGGGTGCGTACGCGACACGACGATCTGCGGGCCCTTCGCGGTCTTGCGGACCTCGACGATGTACGCCTTCATCCGCGAGCCGTGGTCGTAGCGGTCGCCGGGGACCTGCTCGGCCTGCGGCAGCAGCGCCTCGACCCGCCCCAGGTCGAGCAGCGTGTAGCGGGCGTCGGTCTGCTGGATGATGCCGGTGACGATGTCGCCCTCGCGCCCCGCGTACTCCTCGTACTTCATCTCGCGCTCGGCCTCGCGGATGCGCTGCAGGATGACCTGCTTCGCAGTCTGCGCGGCGATGCGCCCGAAGTCGGCGGGGGTGTCGTCCCACTCGCGGGTGACGTCGCCGGCCTCGTCGAGCTCCTGCGCGATCACGCGGATCTCACCCGTCTCGACGTCGATCTCGACGAGCGCTTCCTCGGCCGCCTCGGGCATCCGCTTGTACGCGGTCACCAACGCGTTGGCGAGCGCCTCGAGCATGATCTCTTCGGGAATGCCCTTCTCGATCGCGAGCGCAGACAGCGCTTCGAGCATCTCCGGGTTTTTCATGACTTCCCTTTCGCCCGCGGCGCGACCGTGACGCGGCTGCGGGCCCCATTCGAAGACGGTACGGGCCTGGGTGACCGCGGCAATCGCGATCTCCTCGTCGCCGCCGTCGTCGGACTCGACGACACAGCGGTCGCCGTCGAACGCGCGGAGCACGCCGCGCACGCGTCTCGGGCCCGCGTCCGTATGGAACTTGACCGAGACCTCCTCACCGAGTGCTTCGCGAAAATGCTCGGGCCGGCGCAACGCGCGCTCGACGCCCGGGCTGCTGACCTCGAGGAGATACGACCCACCGATCGTGGCCGAATCGTCGACGATCGGCGACACCGCGTGGGTCGCGGCCGTGACGGTCTCGAGGTCGACACCACCGGGCCGCGTGACCGTCAGGCGAAGGGTGCGCGCCCCGGCGCCACCCAGGATCTCGACGTCGTACACGGCGAGCCCGAGCGCGGCGACGGCGGGTTCGACGGCGGCACGTACCGCTTCGAGTTGCGTGTCGATCGCACTCACAGTCCGTACCTCCCTCGTGATCCCAAGAAAAAACGTGGGCCACGGCCCACGTTCCCCCGCCCCCGTAGGAGCGCCCGATACAACCGTAGAAGTGTAGCGCGACCGGCCCCCCTGTACCAGGCACGAAACGGCGGGAAAGCCGGAGGATGGCCTGCTCCGGGGCCTTGCTCGAGCCGTCTCTCAGGCGAACATCTCGCGGAGCTCCGCCGGCGCGACGGTCTCGAGCTGCGCGTAGGTGCAGTCGGCCGGATCCTTGTCGGGACGCCACCTGCGGAAGTGCGCGTTGTGACGGAACCGACCGCTCATCATGCCCTCGAACGCGACCTCGCAGACCCGCTCGATCCGCAGCGGCTCCCAGGAGAGGTCCTTGGTGGCGTTCCAGCGACTCGGGCCACCGGGCATGCGCTGACCCGTCGCCGCGGCCTGCGCAACCGAGTCGGCCCAGTCCTTCCACGGGTGACCGTCGAGCGCACCCGCACGGAGGTCTTCGATCTCCTCGGCGAGCTCGGCGCGCCGCTTCGCCGCGATGCCGCTCGCGACTCCGACGTGATGGAGGACGCCCTCGTCGTCGTAGAGGCCGAGCAGGAACGAGCCGATCCCGTTGCCGTCCTTGTGGACCCGAAAGCCGGCAACGACGCAGTCGCATGTGCGGTCGTGCTTGACCTTCAACATCGTGCGCTTGCCGGGGTGATAGGCGTCGATCACGGGCTTGGCCACCACACCGTCGAGCCCCGCGCCCTCGAAGCGCGAGAACCAGTCGGTCGCGACGTCGCGGTCGCGGGTCGCGGGCGTGAGGTACACGGGCGGGCGTGCGTCGCGCAGCACGCCCTCGAGCGCGGCCCGGCGTTCGGCGAACGGCACCTCGAGCAGCGCGCGATCGCCGAGGGCGAGGATGTCGAACGCGACGTACGACGCCGGGATCTCGGCCGCGAGCTTCTTGATGCGCGACTCGGCCGGGTGCTGGCGCAGCTGCAACGCGTCGAAGTCGAGGCCCGACTCGTTCGCGACGACGACCTCACCGTCGAGGACGACGCGGTCCGGGAGTTGGTCGAGCATCGGCTCGCGCAGCTCGGGGAAGTAACGCAGGAGCGGCTTCTGGTTGCGGCTCTGCAGATCGAGATCGTCGCCGTCACGGAAGACGACGCAACGGAAGCCGTCCCACTTCGGCTCGAAGATGACGTCGCCCGCCGGGGGCATCTCCCGCGTCAGCTTGGCGAGCATCGGTTCGAACGGCGGGTTCACGGGAAGAGGCACAGGCGAACCGTAGTCACCGCCCGGGGAGCCGGCGCGTCCTAGATGAGGCGCCGGTCGGAGGCCCAACGGGCGAGCTGGTGGCGACTCGAGAGCTGCAGCTTGCGCAGTACCGACGACACGTGGGTCTCGACCGTCTTGGTCGAGATCCCGAGGTCGCGCGCCACCTCCTTGTACGCGTAGCCGCGCGCGATCAGCCGCAGCACCTCGCGCTCGCGTGGCGTGAGCTGGTCGAGCTCGGGATCGGCCTGCGCGGGCGCGACGTCGGCGAACGCGTCGAGCACGAACCCGGCGAGGCGGGGCGAGAACACCGCGTCGCCGTCCCGCACGCGCGTGATCGCGTCGACCAACTCGTCGGGCGCGATGGTCTTGGTGACATACCCGCGCGCGCCGGCACGGATCGTCGCGATCACGTCGTCGGGCGCGTCGCTGACCGAGAGCGCGAGGAACCGGATGTCGGGATGCGTACGCGCGACCTCGCTGATCACGCGCGCACCGCCCCCGGCCGGCATGTGGACGTCGACGAGCACCACGTCGGGAACCCGCTCGCGGATCATGTCGATCGCGGCGTCGACGTCGGAGGCGGCGCCGACCACGTCGACCACGTCGCCGAGCTCGGCGCGCACGCCCGCGAGGAACAGCTGGTGGTCATCGACGAGGAAGACGCGCGGTTGCGGTGTCGTCACAACGGCTCCTCCGTCTTCGTCAACGGGAGGACCAACTCGACCTCGGTGCCGCGGCCCACCTCCGACCGCACGACGGCCCGGCCGCCCGCGCGCGCCATGCGACCGACGATCGAATGACTGATGCCGCCCCGGTCGGTCGGCACCGCGTCGGGGTCGAATCCCTCGCCCCGGTCGCGCACGAAGACGGTCGCCTGGTCGGGCTCGACCTCGAGGTACACCGACACGGCCGCGGCGCCCGAGTGCCGGGCCGCGTTCAAGATGGCCTCGCGCGCGGCCGCGAGGAGCGGCTCCGCGCCGTCGACGGAGTGATCGCGGACGCGCACGACCTCGACCGGCACGCCGTGCTCGGTTTCGATCGACGCCGCGAGCTCCTCCAGCGCGACCCCGAGCGATGTCGGCGCACCCGCGCTCGCCGCGGGCGTGTCCCCGCTCAACAACCAGGCACGCAGCTCACGCTCCTGCAGCCGCGCCAGGCGCACGACCTCGCGGGGCTCGCCGGCGCGGCGCTGGACGAGGGCGAGCGTCTGCAAAACGGAGTCGTGCAGGTGTGCCGCGACCTCGGCCCGCTCGTCGGCCCGGATCCGCTCCCGCCGTTCCGCGACGAGCGCGTGCACGAGCCGCGACACGCCCGGGCCCACCACGAGCGCAACCCCGATGATCACCGCGACCGCGGCCACGAGCGTGCCGCGCAACGCGCGCCAGGAGTCGACGCTCAAGACGAACGCCGCGAGCCCGATCACGACGCACGCGACGCCCGCGGCAATACGCGCCAGCGCGCCGCGGCGCGTCCCGACGAGCACCGCGACCGCATCGGCCGCGTCGGGCGGGAGCCGCCGCAACACCTGCCAGTCGGGCAACTCCGCAGTCGTGTTCGTCGTCGTCGTGTTCATCGCGAGGAGCGCGAGACCGACGAGCGCGGCCGCCAGCGGCCACACGACGACGTCGCCCGGCCAGAGCCCGATCTCGCGCACCAGGAGCAGGCCACCGAGCACGACCGTCGCGAATGCCGCGGTCGCGACCATGTCACCCCCGGCGCGGGCCCGGCGACCGGGACCTTCGGCGGCGTTCGGCATGAGCGCCCATGCCGCGCCGTACACGAGTACGCCGAGCCCGCTCGCGATCGCGAGGACGACGAACCCGCAGCGCACCACGTTCGGGTCGAGGCCGAACATGTCGGCGAGACCCGCGGCGACGCCGGCCACCATGCGGCCCTCGACGGGACGCGTCACGTCGCGGCGGCGAAGGACACGGGGTGCGACCACGGAGAAGATGATCGCGCCGAACCGTGCCGGTGCCATCCGGGCCCGGCTCAGGGTGATTCCCGATACCGGCGCGACGCCCGGGAGCGCAGGCTGATCTCCATGGAAACGAATGCGCCCCCGACGCCGCCGCCGCCTCCCCCCGCGCCTCCGGGCCTGCACCGCACCTTGCGGCGCGACCGCGGGAACGGGATGCTCGGCGGCGTCGCGGCCGGCATCGCCCGCACGTACGGCGTCGACGTCGTGCTGGTCCGCGTCCTGCTCGTCGTGGCCGGGGTCCTGTGGATCGGCGTCCCCGCGTACATCGTGGCGTGGATCGCGATCCCGGCGGCCGACGAACCGACGTCGTGGGCGCCCGGGCGTCGCGACCCGAAGATGATCCTCGGCCTCGCGCTCGTCGCGCTCGGTGCCCTCATCGCGGGTGACCGCGTGCTGCCGCACGGTTTCGGCTTCGGGCAGTTCGGCTGGCCGCTGCTGTTGATCGGCGGAGGTCTCGCGATCCTCCTGCTCCGCCGGCGCGACGACCCTTCGCCCGACGACGACGACGGCGACTTCGCGATTCCCCCCATCCCGCCCGGACCCGCGGCGGGGACGACCTCACACCCGGTTGCGCCCGCTTCGCCCACCGCGGACGCCCCGGTGGAGAACGCGCCCGGCGCCGAGCCGCCCACGACCGAGCCGGCCGAGCCGACCGAGCCGACCGAGCCGACCGACCCGACGCGGGGCACGGACACGACCGCGACCCAACCGCTGCTCGTGCCGCCGAGCGCGTGGTCGAAGCACGCGCCGTGGCCGTCCGTGCCACCGGCCCCGTCGGCGCGGCGCGCGTCGTCGCGCCTCCCGCTACGAGCGACGCGCGCGCAACGGCCGCGATCGTTCCTCACACCGCTGACGTTGAGCGTGCTGCTCATCGGCGGCGGCATCGCCAGTCTCCTCCAGGCGACCGGCGCACTCGACGTGAACCTCACGGTCGTGCTCGCGATCGGGACGGGCGTCGTCGGCGCCGCGCTGGTCACGGCCGCGTTCTTCGGCCGCGCCCACACGCTCATCCTCGTCGGCATGCTGTTGCTGGGCGCGACCGCGATCGCGAACACCATCGACGTCCCCTTGCGCGGCGGCATCGGCGACCGCACCTACCGGCCCATCGCAATCGCCGACGTCCGGGATCACTACCAGCTCGGGATCGGGAAGCTCGAGCTCGATCTCCGCGACGTGCCGCTCTCGGGCCGGACGACCGTCGTCGCCGCGCAGGCCGGCATCGGCGAGCTCCAAGTGTTCGTACCGAGCTCGGTGCGCGTCGAGGTGCACGCGCACGCCGGCGCAGGCTCCGTCCGCCTGTTCGGCCGGAGCTCGGGTGGCTGGCCCGAGGACGACGACCGCGCCATCGACGGCACCGGCCCCGGTGTCCTGCAGCTCGACCTGCGCGTCGGCGCGGGCGACGTGAACGTCCGCCGCTTCGAACCGGGCGGCTTCGAGACGATCCTGGGAGGAGTCGGGTGATGGACCGTCATCGTACGGACTACGTGGAGTTGTTCTTCGGGCTCGTCTTCATCGCGTCCGGGGCCGGTTTCGTCGTCCACCAGGCGACCGACCGGACCTTCGACGCGGCGTGGATCGCGGCGATCGCGCTCGTCACGATCGGGAGCGCGTTCCTCGCCGTCACGCTGTTGCACCGTCCGCGCTCCGAGCCGGCCACGATGGCCGGCATCGACATCCCGGAACCGTCGGACCGCGACGACGAGACGGCCGCGCCGTTCGGCGACGCCGCGCCACCGGCCGACGGGTCGTGAACGCGCGTTACGGGTTCCGGGGATCGCCGACGTCGGCGAGCGGTAGCTCGTCGCGCTCGCCCGACGCGCGCACCTTGCGTTCGACCACGCCCCGGCCGACGCCTTTGGCGCCGACCACCAGCTGCACCGGCATGCCGACGAGATCGGCGTCGGCGAACTTCACTCCCGGGCTCACGTCGCGATCGTCGTAGAGGACGTCGATCCCCCGGGCACGCAGCTCGTCGTACACACGGTCGGCCTCGGCAACGACGGCGTTCGCCTGCTCGCCCCGACCGGGCACGACGATGAGGTGCACCGCATACGGAGCGAGTGCCGCGGGCCACGCGAGGCCGTGCTCGTCGTGGTACTCCTCGGCGACCGCGGCGAGCACGCGCGACACGCCGATGCCGTAGCACCCCATGACCATCGGGTGCTGCTCGCCGTTCTCGTCGGTGTACCGCGCGTCGAGTGCCTCGCTGTACTTGGTCCCGAGCTGGAAGACGTGGCCGACCTCGATGCCGCGGTCGATCGCCAGCGGCTTCCCGCAGCGCGGGCACGGGTCGCCGGGTACGACGGTCACGATGTCGGCCCACACGTCGACGTCGAAGTCGCGGCCGACCACCGCGCCGCGCACGTGGTGGTCGGGCTTGTTCGCGCCCGTGACCCACGCGGTGCCCGCCTGCACGCTCGGGTCGGCGACCACCACGCTCGCCGACGCGTGGTGGGGCCCGATGTAGCCCTTGGGGAGCTCGGGATGGGCGGCGAAGTCGTCGTCGCCGTACAGGCGCACCTCTTTGGGCCGGAGCGCGGCGGCGAGGGCGTATTCGTTCACCTCGCGGTCGCCGGGAACGATCGCGACGCCGAGCTTGCCGTCGACGTCGAACGCGATCGACTTCAGCAACGTCGCCGGCTCGACTCGCGAGAAGCTCCGCGACGCCGGCGATCCCGGGCATCTCCGGCGTGTGCAACTCGTCCATCGGCGGCTCCGTCGGCCGTGCCGGTTGTCTCAGGGAGCGAACCGCGCCGCGCGCGGCTTCGACGTTGGCGGCATAGTCGCAGCTCGGGCACCAGACGAAGTCGTCCTCGCCGACGGCGGCGACGGCCATGAACTCGCGGCTCTCGGACCCGCCCATCTCGCCCGATTCGGCTTCGACCACGCGAAACGTCAGGCCGCAGCGGGAGAACACCCGCTCGTAGGCGTCGTACATGAGCCGGTAGCTCGCCCGCAGACCGTCGAGGTCGAGGTCGAAGGAGTACGCGTCCTTCATGAGGAACTCGCGGCCGCGCAGGAGCCCGAAGCGGGGCCGCAGCTCGTCGCGGTACTTCCAGTTGATCTGGTAGAGGTTCAGCGGCAGGTCGCGATAGGAGCCGTACTCCTGAGCGACGATGCTGGTGACCAACTCCTCCGCCGTCGGCGAGAGGCAGTAGCCGGTCTCCTTGCGGTCGAGGAGCTTGAACATCAGGGGTCCGTACGCGGTGTCGCGGCCGCTCCGCTCCCAGAGCTCGAGCGGCTGGGCGATCGGGAGCAGGACCTCCTGGGCGCCGGCCGCGTCCATCTCCTCCCGGACGATCTGCTCGACGTTGCGTAGCACCCGGCGACCCAAGGGGAGCCACGAGTAGATCCCGGCGCTGACCCGGCGGATGTACCCCGCCCGGACGAGCAACCGGTGGCTCTCGACCTCGGCATCGGCGGGGTCGTCGCGCAGCGTGCGCAAGAAGAGAGTGCTCATCCGCATGGCCGCCGAGGCTACCGGTGGCCTCGCAATCCATTGTTGACCGGAATGGTCGGAGAAATTCCCGACCTGGTAGCTGGTATTTCCGCGGGCGGCGGCGTAGGGTGACCCGCATGATTCTGCGGATCGTGGGCGCAGCGAGCATCTTCATGGGTCGCACGCCACACGAAGTTCGCGGCGAGCTCAATCGCCCCCGCACGCACTGACGGCCCCGGCGCGCCCAGCGCCCGCCCGCTCACATTTCTCCGTCCGCCCCGAATGGGAGCCGCCGCATGGCGATCGACGTCCGCGATCTCGCGACCCGTCCACTCGAACCGATCATCGCCGAAGAGCTCGACATCTTCGAACGCACCGTCGCGGAGTACCTCGACGGCCGGGTCGACGAGGACACGTTCCGCGTGTTCCGCCTGAACCACGGCGTCTACGGCCAGCGGCAGGGCGGCCGGGCGCAGATGCTGCGCATCAAGATCCCGCACGGTCGCATCACAGCCGAGCACCTCGACACGTTCGCGTACATCGCCGACAATTACTCGCGGGGCTGGGGCCACCTGACGACGCGTCAGAACGTGCAGTTCCATTTCATCCCGCTCGAGCAGTCGCCGGAGATCCTGCGACTCATGGCGTCGGTGGGCCTCACGTCGCGCGAAGCGTGCGGCGACACCGTGCGCAACGTCATGGGCTGCCACCTCGCCGGCGCGTGCCCGCAAGAGGTGCTCGACATCACACCCTGGGCGAAGGCCACCACCGATTTCCTGCTCCGCCACCCGTACGGTCAGCGCCTCCCCCGCAAGTTCAAGGTGAACTTCTCCGGCTGCGCGACCGACTGCGGCCAGGCGATGTTCAACGACGTCGGCGTCGTCGCCACGACCCGAACGCTCCCCGACGGAAGCACCGAAGCCGGCTTCAAGGTCTTCATCGCAGGCGGTCTCGGCGCGAACCCGCACCCGGCTCAGGCACTCGAGGAGTTCACGCCCCGCGAAGAGCTGCTGGCGACGATCTACTCGTGCCTGCGCACGTTCGACCACTACGGCAACCGCGACAACAAGATCCGCGCCCGTATGAAGTGGCTCGTCGACACGATGGAAGGCGGCATCGAGGAGCTGCGCGAGCGCATCTTCAAGGAGCGCAAGTTCCTGCGCGGCGCGAGCGACTGGCCGTGGGGCATCCCCCAGGCCGTGCTCGACGCCGGCGACGCGCCCGTGGCGGCACACCCGACGCGACGAAGGTCGGGCCCGCGCACGTCCCGGTCAAGCTGCTGTCACGCGACCCCTACGACCGCTGGCAGGAAGCGAACGTCGTACGCGGCGTCGACAACGGAACCGTGAGTGCGGTCGCGTACTCGCGGCTCGGCGACATCACCTCCGACCAGTTCCGCGCCCTCGCCGACCTCCAGCGCGACTTCGGGCTCGACCTCCGCATCACGAACCGCCAGAACCTCGCGTTGCGGGGCCTGACCGAAGCCGACGTCCGTCCGGTCTACGACCGGTTGCGCGAGATCGGCATGGCCGAAGCCGGCGCCGAGCTGGCACGCGACGTCGTGTCGTGCCCCGGCGCCGACACCTGCAACCTCGCGGTCACGCAATCGCGTGGCCTCGCCGCGGCCGTCGGCGACGCGCTCGAGGACGCCGGGCTCGCCGAGGTTCCGGGGGTGCGCGTCAACATCTCCGGCTGCACGAACAGCTGCGGCCAGCACCATGTCTCCGACATCGGCTTCTTCGGGCTCGAGCGCCGCGCCCACGGCCGGGCCGCACCCGGCTACCAGATGCTCCTGGGTGGGCACCTCGGTGAGACCGAGGTGGAATTCGGCGACAAGGCCACCAAGATCCCGGCCAAGACGGCCCCCGAAGCCGTGGTGCGTGTCGTCCGGCGCTTCAACGACGAACGTCAGCCCGGCGAGATGTTCCAGACGTGGCTCGCGCGCTCGGGTGGGCCGAAGGGGGTCGGCGACACACTCGTCGATCTCGACCAGTTCCCGACCCCCGACGTCGGCCCCGAGTTCTACGTCGACTACGACGAGACCGGCCCCTATGTCGCCGACGTCGGCGACGGAGAGTGCGCGGCCACGTGAGCGGGCAAACGTGAACGAGGGAGCATGAGCATCCTCGGCCCGATCACCGTCGACCGGCCGCTCGTCGATGTCGACCTGGCCGAGCTCGCGGCGGTGTCGCGCGAGCTCGAGACGAAGTCCGCGTCCGCGGCGATCAAGTGGGCGCACCAGCGGTTCGGCTCCGGCATCGTGCTCGCGGCGTCGTTCCAGGACTGCGTGCTCATCGACGTCGCGGCCAAGGCCGCGCCCGGCATCGAGGTCGTCTTCCTCGACACGCAGTACCACTTCGCGGAGACCCTCTGGTACGTGGAGCGCGTGCGCGAGCGCTACGACCTCAACCTCACCGTCATGCAACCGTTGGTGTCGCCCGACGACCTCTGGCAGACCGCCCCCGACGAGTGCTGCGCTATGCGCAAGGTCGAGCCCCTCGCCCGGGCATTGCGCGGCAAGGAGGCATGGATGACCGGATTGCGCCGGGTCGAGTCGCCCACGCGTGCCGGTGCCCCGATCGCGCACCTCGACGTCGGCCGTGGCATCGTGAAGGTCAACCCGCTCGCCGCCTGGACCGACAGCGACGTCGCGGCCTACAAAGGGGACCATGAGTTGCTCGAGCACCCACTCGTGGCCCAGGGCTACCCGTCCATCGGATGTTGGCCGTGCACACGTCCCGTGGCGCCCGGCGACGATCCCCGTTCGGGTCGTTGGTCCGACCGGGGCAAGATGGAGTGCGGTCTGCACGGGTGGCCCGAAAGTGGATCTCCCGAGGCCTGAGATTTCGATGGAACCCCGGACCACGACGGGAAGCGAACGATGCAGCGGCTGATCTCTCATCTCGACGCGCTCGAATCCGAGTCGATCCACCTCTTCCGCGAGGTCGCGGCCGAGTTCGAACGGCCCGTGCTGCTGTTCTCCGGCGGCAAGGACAGCGTCGTCATGCTGCACATCGCGAAGAAGGCGTTTTGGCCGGCGCGCCTGCCGTTTCCGGTGATGCACGTCGACACCGGCCACAACTTCTCCGAGGTGATCGAGTTTCGCGACTCGTCGGTCGAGAAGCTCGACGTGAACCTCATCGTCGCGTCGGTGCAGGAGTCGATCGACGCGGGGCGGGTCGTCGAGGACACCGGGCCGCGCGCGTCGCGCAACCGACTGCAGACCACGACGTTGCTCGACGCGATCGAACAGCACGAGTTCGACGCGGTGATGGGCGGGGCGCGCCGCGACGAGGAGAAGGCGCGAGCCAAGGAACGGTTCTTCTCGTTTCGTGACGAGTTCGGGCAGTGGGATCCCAAGAACCAGCGCCCGGAGATCTGGTCGCTCTACAACGGACGGCACCGCAAGGGCGAGCACATCCGAGTGTTCCCGTTGTCGAACTGGACCGAGCTCGACATCTGGCAATACGTCCTCGAACAGGAGATCGAGCTGCCGACCATCTACTTCGCGCACCGGCGTCAGGTATTCCGCCGCGACGGCATGCTCATGGCCGTCACCGACTTCCTCCAGCCGGGCGAAGGCGAAGAGGTCTTCGACGCCACGGTTCGCTACCGCACGGTCGGTGACGCCACCTGCACCGCCGCCGTCGCCTCCGTGGCGGCGTCGATCCAGGACGTGATCACCGAGGTCGCGGCGGCGCGTATCACCGAGCGCGGCGCCACCCGCGCCGACGACAAGTTCTCCGAGGCGGCCATGGAAGACCGCAAGCGGGAGGGCTACTTCTAAATGAGGCGGGAAGCGCACCGTAGGCAATTGGCCGTTGGCCGCGAGCCGTTGCGAGCGGGAGAGAAGTAGATGGAACTACTGCGCTTCGCCACCGCCGGATCGGTCGACGACGGGAAGTCGACGCTCATCGGCCGTCTGCTCTACGACTCCAAGCAGATCTTCGAGGACACCCTCGAGGCGCTGGAGCACTCGACGATGCTCCGCGGCGAGGAAGGCATGAACCTTGCGCTGCTCACCGACGGTCTGCGGGCCGAGCGCGAGCAGGGCATCACGATCGACGTCGCGTACCGCTACTTCGCGACCCCCCGCCGCAAGTTCATCATCGCCGACACGCCCGGCCACCTGCAGTACACGCGCAACATGGTCACCGGTGCGTCGACCGCCGATCTCGCGCTCATCCTCGTCGACGCGCGCAATGGCATCATCGAGCAGTCACGCCGGCACGCATTCCTCGCGTCGCTGCTTGGTGTCCCCCACCTCGTACTGTGCGTCAACAAGATGGACCTCGTCGACTACGACCAGGCCGTGTTCGAACGGATCAAGTCGGAGTTCCGCGAGTTCGCGGCCAAGCTCGACGTGCGCGACCTGCAGTTCATCCCGATGTCGGCCCTGAACGGCGACAACGTCGTCGACCGGTCGGCGAACATGCCGTGGTACGAGGGCGCGTCGTTGCTGCATCTCCTCGAAGAGGTGCACATTGCCTCCGACCGCAACCTGATCGACTGCCGGTTCCCGGTGCAGTACGTGATCCGGCCGCGCGACGACAAGCACCACGACTACCGCGGCTATGCGGGCCAGGTCGTGAGCGGCACGTACAAGGTCGGCGACGACGTCGTGGTGCTGCCGTCGGGATTCACGTCGACGATCGCGTCGATCGACACCGCCGACGGGCCGGTCGAAGAAGCGGTTCCGCCGATGTCGGTGACGATCCGTCTCGCAGACCAGCTCGACGTCAGTCGAGGCGACATGATCTGCCGCCCGAACAATCAGCCGAAGACAGACCAGGACGTCGACGCGATGCTGTGTTGGTTCGGCGAGCGCGCACAGCTGAAGCCGGGCGCCAAGTTCGCACTGAAGCAGACGTCGAAGTGGATGCGGGCGCTGGTGAAGGACCTGCACTACCGGCTCGATGTGAACACGCTCCACCGGGACGAGGACGCGGATTCGCTCTCTCTGAACGAGATCGGGCGTGGTCACGCTCCGGACGACCGCGCCGCTGTTCTTCGACGATTACCGGCGGAACCGCGCAACCGGGTCGTTCATCCTCGTCGACGAAGCGACGAACGACACCGTCGCCGCAGGCATGATCCTGTAGCGCAGATCTCGTCGCGGCTCAGATCGCGTAAGAATCCGCGTAAGAATGTACGTGTGGTCCACGACGTCGCGGCTGCAGGGTTCAACGATCCGGCCGACTACGAAGCCGCGCGGCCGTCGTACCCGCCCGACGCGGTCGAGTGGCTCGCGACGAACCTCCGGCTCGGGCCCGGGCGGCTCGCGGCCGATCTCGCCGCCGGGACCGGGAAGCTCACGCGGCTCCTCGTGCCGACCGGGGTCGACCTGGTCGCGGTCGAGCCGGTCCCGGGGATGCGGGCGACGTTCCGGCGCCTGCTCCCCGACGTCGCGCTCGTGGCGGGCACGGCCGAGGCGCTTCCCGTCGGGGCGGCGGCGCTCGACGCGATCACCGTCGCGCAGGCCTGGCACTGGTTCGACCACGAACGCGCGGTCGCAGAGGCGGGCCGGGTCCTGAAGCCGGGCGGCGCGCTCGGCGCTGATCTGGAACGCGCGCGACCGCACCGAGCCCTGGGTCGACGAGGTCTGGTCGATCATGGACCGGGTCGAAAAGCGCGCGCCGTGGCGCGACCACGAGAACTGGAAGGACAGCGCCACTCGGCCGATGCCGGGATTCGGCCCGCTGCGAGCCGCGGAGTTCCGCCACGTCCAACCGATCACGCCCGCGGGCGTGGTGCAACGCGTCGCGTCGGTGAGCCACGTCGCGGTGCTCCCCGCCGCCGAACGCGAGGCGGTGCTCGACGAGGTGCGCGGGCTCCTGGCCACACATCCCGCGGTATGCGGGCGCGACGTCGTCGAGATCCCCTACCGCGTCGACTGCTTCTGGGCGCAACGGGCCCGCTCGTGACCGCACCCCCGCCGTCCGCGGACACCCGTTCCCGCAGCTTCCCGCTCCCGGTCGGTCGCCGCGTCGAGCTCGCCCACCGCGGCACCACGTTCATACGCGAGGTCGCCGGTCCTCGCGATGCACCGACGCTGCTCCTGTTGCACGGCTGGGTCGCGAGCGCCGGCCTCGAATTGGTTCCAGACGTTCGAACCGCTGCGGGAGCATTTCAACATCGTGGCGCCCGATCTCCGCGGCCACGCGCGCGGGCTCCGAACCCGCCGGGTGTTCCGGCTCGCCGACTGCGCGGACGACTGCGCGGCGACGATCGAGGCGATCGGTTCGGGGCCGGTGATCGTGGTCGGCTACTCGATGGGCGGTCCGGTCGCGCAGCTGATGTGGCGCCGCCACCGCGACCTCGTCCGCGGCCTCGTCCTGTGCGCGACGAGCGCCGGCTTCGCGCCGAATCGCTTCACCCGGAACCTGTACCAGGCGACGATGCTCGGCGCGACCGCGACCGCCCGGCTTCCCTGGCCGTCACGCCTGCTCCCGCCGGTTCCCATGGTCAAGATGCAACCCGCGACGATGCCCGGCTGGGCGGCGTCGGAGATGCGCCGGCACGACTGGCGCATGATCATCGAGGCCGGCCACTCGATCAGCACGTACAGCGCCCGGCGTTGGATCGGCGAGGTCGACGTGCCGACCGCGGTCGTGTGCACGACCGAGGATCGCGGGGTCCCGCCGTCGCAGCAGCTCGCGATCGCGGAGGCCGTCGCGGGCGCGACCGTGCACTCAGTCGCCGACGGGCATCTCGCCTGCGCGAACACCCGCTTCGCCGATCCTCTCGTGACGGCCTGCCTCGACATCGCCGCCCGCGCCCGCTGACCCGATTCCGGATCCCGCGCCCGCATCGGCCCGGGCGGCGACGACCTCGGCCCACCAGCGTGGTCGCTCGCGCCGCGCCCACTCCTCGGGCACCCAGCCGCGCACCATGGCCCGTAACGAGTCGGGGTCGGCGAATGCGAACATGATGTGCCCCACCACGACGAAGATCAACGCGATGAACACGGAGTCGTGCACGAACGTGGCGCCCGTCCGCCAGGTGTCGGGGAACGGTCCGAACCAGCGCATGATCGAGCCGGTCATCAGCATCAGCACGATCGCGGCGCCCACGAACACGGCGTTCAGCTTCTGACCGGGATTGAACTTGCCCAGCTGGGCCTGCGCACGCGTCGCGCCGCGACCACCAGCGCCGGTCGTCGACCGTCCAACGGTTGAAGCGCCCGATGTCACGGCGCAGCTGGCGCCCGGCCGGTATCAGCATCCCGAGCAGCAGCGGCAAGGGCAGGAGCAGGCCCGCGTAGACGTGCACCGTCTTCACCGTGTGACGGTGCGCGACGACCGTGGAGATCGGCTCGAAGTACAGCGACGCGCCCGTGAACAGCAGCACGAGAAAGAGCGTCGCGTTGCACCAGTGCACGGCGCGCTCCACGCGGTCGAAGCGCGGGAACCGTCGGACGCGCACGCTCACGTCGACGTCGGCCGGTCGTCACGACCGTTGCTGTGGCCCACCCACCCGTCGACGTCGTAACCCTCGTCTTCCCAGTAGCCGGGAACGACGCGATCGACCACTTCGATGCCGTCGAGCCACTTGCAGGACTTGTAGCCGTACATCGGCGACACGTACAGGCGCGCCGGCCCTCCGTGGTCGCTGCTGAGCGGCTTGCCTTCCATGTCGTAGGCGACGATGACGTCGTCGCGCCGCGCCTGGTCGAGCGTGAGGCTCTCGGTGTACACGCCGTCGAACGACGTGAAGCGCAACGCGACGGCACCAGGTTGCACGCCGGCCCGGTCGAGCAACGCGCTCAGCTTCACGCCCGTCCAGTGCACGCCCGGCACGCGCCAACCGGTCACGCATTGGAAGTCCTTGGTGAGCATCGTCGCGGGCATGGCGCGCAGCTCGTCGTAGCTCAGCGTGAACGGCCGTTCCACGAGACCCTTGACGGCGAGCCGGTAGTCCTGCGGCGCCCGCTTCGGGAACCCGTCGGTCACCGTGTAGAAGCGGAAGTGCTCGCCCGTCGGCAGGTACTGTGAGAGACCGGTCGGGTCGTTCTTCGGCACGACCTTCACCAGCACGTCCTGCGTCTTGCGACCGAACACGATGCCGGCGACGCCCGCGCCGACGAGCCCGAGGAAGATCCGGCGCCCGATCGGAGAACCGGCTTCTGTCACGGTTGCAGGATACGACCGAGCGCGCGACCTTCAGCCGCGCGTTCGCACGGATCACTCTGCAATTTCGCGGATCTTGAGAACTTTCTCGGCCGAGTGGTTCGCGTCGAGGCCCTGGATCTGCAACAGCTCGTCGCGGGTGGCCTCCGCGATGGCCGCGGCCTCGGGGTCGGCTGCGGCGAGGCGGGCCTCGATCCCCTCGGCCATGATGCCTTCGGCTTCGGCGATGAGCGCGGCGACCATCTCCGACTCGGGCACCACGCGCACGACCTGTCCCTTCACGAACAGGTGGCCCTTGCCCCGGCCGGCGGCGATGCCCAGATCGGCTTCGCGCGCCTCGCCCGGGCCGTTCACGACACAGCCCATGACCGCGACCTGCAGCGGGATGTTGCGTTCCTCGAGCGCCCGTTGCGCGTCGGTGGCGACCTTGATCACGTCGACCTCGGCCCGACCGCACGAGGGGCACACGATGAGGTCGAGGCCCTTGCGCTCACGCAGGCCGAGTGCCTCGAGCAGGGTGCGCCCGGTCTTCGCCTCTTCGACCGGGTCGGCCGTGAGCGAGAAGCGGATCGTGTCGCCGATACCTTCCGCGAGGAGGGTGGCGATGCCGGCGACGCCCTTGATGACCCCCTGTGGCATCACCCCGGCCTCGGTCACACCGAGGTGCAGCGGGTGATCGGTGGTCTGCGAGAGGAGACGGTACGCGTCGATCATCAACGGCACGCTCGAGGCCTTGACCGAGATCTTCACGTCGTCGAAGTCGACCTCTCGGAACAGGTCGAGCTCGTGCATCGCGGACGCGACCATCGCCTCGGCGGTGATGCCGCCGTGGCGCTCGGCCATGGCCGGATCGAGCGAACCCGCATTGACGCCGATACGGATCGGCACGCCACGCGCCTTCGCCTCGGAGGCGACGAGCTTGATGTGCTCGGGCTTGCGGATGTTGCCGGGGTTGAGCCGCAGCGCCTGCACGCCCGCCTCGAGCGCGCCCAGCGCGAGCTTGTGCTGAAAGTGGATGTCGGCGACGATCGGCACCGGCGACCGGGGAACGATCTGCGCCAGCGCCTCGGCCGCGTCCTCTTCGTTGCACGTGCACCGCACGATGTCGCAGCCCGCGGCCGCGAGCGCGTAGATCTGGGCGAGCGTGCCGTCGACGTCGGCGGTCTTGGTGGTGGTCATCGACTGGATCGAGACCGGGGCGTCGCCGCCGACGGCGACCTTGCCGACCATCACCTGGCGGGTCCGACGGCGGGGTGTCACACCGCCAGCCTACGGCCGCACCGGAGAGAGGCCCGATCCGTCCACCAAAGCTTCACGTCGGATCAGAACGGGTTGGCGACAGGGTGGGTGATGTCGAGGAACAGGCTCGACAAGAAGATGAACCCGAGCACGGCGACCACCGCCACGGTGATCGGGAGCAGCTTGGCCGCGTCGACCCGGACCTTGCGGCGCCGGACGGTGGAGGCGACGTTCTCGTAGAGCGCGATCGCGATGTGCCCTCCGTCGAAGGGGAGCAGGGGCAAAAGGTTGAACAGCCCGACGAAGATGTTGATCGCCAGCAGCAGCCCGAACACGCTCACCCAACCCGCCTTCACCGCGTCGTTCGCGAGCGCGCCGACGCCGGCGGGCGACACGAAGCGCTTCGACTGATCGGTGTTCGTGCTGTTGTCGCCGGAGAGGATGCGGAAGTAGTTCGAGATGCCCGACGGCGAGAACATGGTGCCGATCGCCTTCACCGACTCCCAGCCGACGGCGGCGACCTGCTTCGGCGCCTCCACCACCGACGTCACGAGCCCCGGGTGCGGTACGACCGAGTCGGGCGAGATACCGGCGACGACCCGCTTCACCGCGGGGTCGGTGCTCTGCTGCAGCGTGACCGAGATCGGGATGTTCTCGTTCCCGCGCCGGACCACGAAGCGCGCGACGTCGCCGGGGTGCGCGGGCGCGTTCGGCGGGTTGATGATCGCCTGCACCTGGTCCCAGTTGGTCACGGCCGTGCCGTTGATCGAGACGATCGTGTCGCCCGGCTTCAGTCCGGCATGGGCCGCGCCCTGCGTCGTCGCGGCCAGCGTGGTCACGATGCGCTCGTGGCGGTAGTCGCCCGCGAAGAACAACACCGCGAACATCAGGACGAGCGCGATGACGAAGTGCACCGCGGGCCCGGCCGCCGGCGACGAGCACCTTCGGGCCCCGTCGCCTTGTTGCGGTACGCGCGCGGCTCGTCCTCGGGCGCGACCTCCTCGAGGTTGGTCATGCCGATGATGCGGCAGTAGCCGCCGAGGGGGACGGCCTTCACGCCGTACTCCGTCTCGCCCCGCGTGAACGACCAGAGGCGGGGACCGAAGCCGACGAAGAACTCGGTCACCTTCATGCCCGAGCGCTTGGCGGCGACGAAGTGCCCGAGCTCGTGCAGCATGATCATCACGAACAGGGCGACGATCACCGCGATCACCGCGGCCTGGGTGGGGAAGAACACCGCGGCGACGACGAGCGCGACCAGGACCGCGACCGTGCACCCCGACGGTGCGACGGGGATCGACCTGGACGTCTTCGAACGGATCGCTGACTCTCACGCGACTCCCCTGGCAGCGGCGACGACCTCGGCCCGCTCCCGGGCCCGACGGTCGGCTTCGAGCACGTCGGCTATCTCATCGGCGGTTCCGGCGCCCTCGTTCAGCACTTCGTTGACGACCGCGGCGATCTCGCGTCCAGGCGATGCGGCCCGCGAGGAACGCCTCGACGGCCACCTCGTTGGCGGCCGAGAGGATCGCGGGCGCGGTACCGCCCGGCCCGGCCCGCCTCGTACGCGAGCGCGAGGCACGGGAATGTCTCCAGATCGGGAACCTCGAAGTCGAGGCGCCCGAGCGTCGACCAGTCGATCGCGCCGTACTGCGGCGCGAGCCGGTTCGGCGCACCGAGCGCCAAGGCGATCGGCAGGCGCATGTCGGGCATCGACAGCTGCGCGATCGTCGCGCCGTCGCAGAACTCGACCATGCTGTGCACGACCGACTGCGGGTGCACGACCACGTCGATCCGGTCGAAGCCGACGCCGAAGAGCTCGTGCGCCTCGATCACCTCGAGGCCCTTGTTCATCAGCGTCGAGCTGTCGACCGTGATCTTGGCGCCCATGCTCCACGTCGGGATGCGCGAGCGCGTCGGCGACGGTGACGTCGCGGAGCTCGTCGCGCGTGCGGCCCCGGAACGGGCCGCCGCTCGCGGTGAGCACGATGCGGGCGACCTCGGACGCGCGCCCGGAACGCAGGCACTGCCACACCGCGGAGTGCTCGGAGTCGACCGGGATGATCTCGCCCCCACCCGCCGCCCGCGCCTTGGCGACGACCGGGCCCGCCGCGATGAGGCTCTCCTTGTTCGCGAGCGCGAGACGCTTCCCGGCGCCGAGCGGCGGAGAGTGTGGCGGGGAGGCCCGCGAACCCGACGACGGCGTTCAGCACGACGTCGGCTTCGGCCAGCGCGGCCAGCTCGGCGAGAACCTCGGGGCGCTCGCGCGCACGCGCGGACCCGGTCGGCCGGGACGCCGAACTCGGCTGCCTGCTGCGCGAGCAGCTCGGAGTCGCGGCCCGCGGCGAGCGCGACCACCCGGTACTCGTCGCGGTGGTGCGAGAGCACGTCGAGCGCCTGCGTGCCGATCGATCCCGTCGATCCGAGGATGGCTACGCCGCGCGTCATGTCCGAAGGTTAGGGGCCGCGACGGCGCTTGGCGGCTCCGGCCGGCGCTCTCAGGCGATCTTCAGCGCGATGGCGACGTAGTACGCGATCGGCAGGCAGAACAGGAGTGCGTCGAAGCGGTCGAGGACGCCGCCGTGTCCGGGCAGGAGGGTGCCGAAGTCCTTGAGGCCGAGGTCGCGCTTGATCATCGACTCGCACAGGTCGCCGAGGAAGGCGCCGCCCGCGACGAGCAGGCCCAGGATCCAGCCCCGCGTAGTGCCGGTTCCACGGCGTGATGTGGCCGACGAGCACGCCGCCGAGCAGGAGCGACGGCGGCCATGCCCGCGACCGTCCCCTGCACGCTCTTGTGCGGGGAGATCCGGGGCGCGATCGGCGTGCGGCCGAACTGGGAGCCGACGAAGAAGCCGACGACGTCGTACGCGATGGTGCAGACCGCGACGCCGATGAGGAGACCGACGCCGTCCGACTGCGCGAGCAACAGGCCGGCGAAGCCGCCGAGACCGCCGACGTACGCGAACCCGAGCACCGTCGTGGAGACGCCGAGCAGGGGCCGGCCCGGCGTGACCTCCCAGAGGAACCAGAGCATCGACACGACGACGACGAGCCCGAAGTAGATCGGATACGCGCCCGACGCCGTAGTGCTTCACCGCGAGCGGCAAGGGTCGCGCTCGCGACCAGCGCGACCGGCGTGGCCGCAGCGGAAACCCTTCGTCCGCAGCGCGTTGTTGAACTCGATCGACGCCACGCCGATGATCACGGCCGCGAGCAGCGCGGTCGTGGTGCGGCCCTCGACGAAGCAGACCAGGGCGACGATGACGATCGTCGCCGCGGTCATGATCGCGGTCGGCAGGTCGCGGGGCGACGACACGCTGCCGTTCAGCTCGGTCTCGGGCGGCGCGGGACGCCGGACCGTACGGGCGAGCGCTCCGCGCCCCGGCAACCGGCGCGCCCACAGGCGCGACCGCGCCGGCCGTCCGGCGATCGCGCGGCGCACGCGGCATGCGGCGCCGGCGCTGGGCGAGCGCTTCGGCGAACTCGGCTTCCTCGTCGACGGGCTCGGCCTCCGACAGCGCGCCGAGACGGTCCTCTTGGCCGCTCAGGTCCTCGCCGAAATCGGCTTCGGCCCAGTCGGAGCCCTCGGCCCGAAAGCGGGGCGTGCTCCCGGTGAGCGGCGCCCACGCCTCGAGGTCGTCGTCGATCGCGTGCTCGCCGGTGTCGTCGGCGAAGATCGCAGGCACCGCGCCGGTGGGCGGCTCGGTCCAGTGCGGCAACGGCGGAACCTCGCCACTCGACGGCTCCGACGCGGCCGGCGGCGCCGGCTCGGCCGCCGCTCGCGCCGGGCGCGGCGATCGAACGGGAGCTCCGCGTCGCCGGCGACGTCGGGATCGACGATCGGGATCGGCGCGCGCTGCGTGAAGCTCGGCCGCGGCTCGGGGTCGCGGGCGATGGCAGGAAGGTCGATCTCGTCGGCGTCACCCGGCTCGCCGTCGCGGCCCGCGGGTTCACGGACGACGGGGGTCTCTTTCGCGCCCAGGATCCGGACCCCTTCGACGGGAGTCGCAGTGGCACGGTCGGATTCGTCGTCGGTCCGCTCACGTCATCCTCCCAGGGCCCTCGCCAGGCTAGGGGCTACCCCGGCGCGGCCCGCATGTCGACCGCCCGCGACCCGCCCCGGGGGCGGGGATCACACCTCGAGCAGCTCTTTTTCCTTGTGCCCGACCAGGGTGTCGATCTCGGCCACCACCTCGTGGGTGATCTTCTCCAGCTCCTTCTCGACGCGGGCGAGCTCGTCGTCGGAGATGTCGCCGTCCTTGGCCTGGTGCTCCAGCTCCTGGCGGATGGTCCGCCGCACGTTGCGCACGGCGACCCGGCCGTCCTCGGCCATCTTCTTGACGACCTTCACGAGCTCCTTGCGGCGCTCGGTGGTGAGCTCGGGGAACGTGATGCGGATGTTCGCGCCGTCGTTGCTCGGGTTCACGCCGAGGTCGCTCGACTGGATCGCCTTCTCGATCGCCTTCAACGCTCCCTTGTCGTACGGGGCGATCATCAGCACCCGCGCCTCGGGCACCGAGAAGCCGGCGAGCTGTTGCAGCGGCACCTCGGACCCGTAGTAGTCGACCCGGAGCTTCTCGACGAGCGCGGGCGACGCCCGGCCCGTGCGCACGCTGCCGAACTGGTCCTGCAGGTGCACGACGACCTTGTGCATCTTCTCCTTGGCATCGTCACCGGCCTTGCTCATTTCGTCTCCTTCGGATGCACGAGCGTGCCGATCCGTTCGCCGGTCAGCGCCTTCGTGATGTTGCCGGGCTGCATCACGTCGAAGACGATGATCGGAAGCGAGTTGTCCATGCAGAACGTGATCGCGGTCGAGTCCATGACCTGCAGGCCGCGCGCGAGCACGTCGAAGTGGGAGAGCTTCTCGATCTTCACCGCGGTGGGATCGAGCCGGGGGTCGGCGCTGTAGACGCCGTCGACACCCGAGTGCGTGCCCTTCAGCACCGCCTCCGCGCCGATCTCCGCGGCGCGCAGCGCGGCCGTGGTGTCGGTCGTGAAGTAGGGGTTGCCGTTCCCGGCCGCGAAGATCACGAGCCGGCCCTTCTCGAGGTGACGGATCGCGCGCAGCGGGATGTACGGCTCGGCGACCTGCGCCATCGTGATCGCGGTCTGCACGCGGGTGGGTTGCCCCATCGACTCGAGCGCGTCCTGGAGCGCGAGCGCGTTGATGACGGTGGCGAGCATGCCCATGTAGTCGGCCCGGGCGCGGTCCATGCCGCGTGTCGCACCGGTCAGCCCGCGGAAGATGTTGCCGCCGCCGACGACGATCGCGATCTCGACGCCGAGATCGGCGCGCGCCTTGGTGACTTCTTCGGCGATGCGCTGGACGACGACGGCGTCGATACCGAACCCGATCGACTGGTCGGCGAACGCCTCACCCGAGAGCTTCAGCACGACCCGGTGGTACCGGCTCGTGGTCATCGGCAGCTCCTCTCGTGGATTGCGCGAACTCGAACGGGAACTCGGCTATTCCTCGCCGATCTTGATCCGCGCGAAGCCGCGGACGTGCGCGTCGGGGCCGAGCGACTTCACCACCGCGTCGATCGTCTGCTTGTTGTCCTTGACGAACGACTGCTCGACGAGCGCGACGGTCTTGAAGAAGCCGTTCAGCTTGCCCTCGACGATCTTGGGCCAGGCCTGCTCGGGTTTGCCCTCCTCGCGGGTCTGCACCTCGTAGATGTCGCGCTCACGAGCGACATCGTCGGCCGGTACCTCGTCGCGGGTGACGTAACGGGGTGCGGCGCTCGCGATGTGCAACGCGATGTCGTGCGCGACGGCGCGGGCGTGCTCGTCGTTGCGGTCGACACCACCCAGCTCGACCACGACACCGACGGTGCCGCGTTCGTTCTGGATGTGCTTGTAGCCGTCGAGGAGCCCGTCGGTCGTGGCGAACCGTGCGACGCGCCCGATCTCGATCTTCTCGCCGAGCGTGCCGGACAGGCCCTTCACGTAGTCGTCGACGGTCTCGCCGTTGATCGTCTTCGCGCCGAGCTCGGTGTCGCCCTCGTCGACGACGAGCTTGGTGAGCGCGGCGAGCGACTGACCGAAACCGTCACCCTTGGCGACGAAGTCGGTCTCGCAGTTGAGCTCGACGACCGCGGCGACACCGGGAGTGACGAGCACCTCGACCGCACCCTGGTCGGCGGCACGGCCGCTGCGCTTGGCCGCGCCCGCGATGCCCTTCTCGCGCAGCCAGTCCTTGGCGCGCTCCATGTCGCCGTCGTTCTCGAGCAGCGCCTTCTTGCAGTCCATCATCCCCGCGCCGGTGATCTTCCGGAGCGCGGCGACGTCCTTGGCGGATATGTCGGCCACCGATCAGCCCTCGCCTGTCTCGTTCGTGGTGTCTGCTTCCGGAACCGCCTCGGGCGCCGCGGCCTCGGCGGTCGCTTCCGGCGCGGCAGCCTCCGGCGTGGCGGTCTCGGCCGCGGGCGCAGCCTTGGACGCTTCCTTGGCGAGGCGGGCGCGCTCTTCGATCTCGCGCTGCTTGGCCGCAGCCGCGTCGCGGGCCTCGGCCTGGCGGCGGTCGAACTCGGCCTGCTCCTCGGGCGTGCGCTGCGGACGGGTGGGGGCGACCGGCGCCGCCGCCTCTTCCGAACGCGTGCCCGCACGAGCGCCCCGGCGCCGCGCGATCTCGCGGCCCTCGACGACCGCGTCCGAGATGACCCGGCACAACAGTTGTGCGGACCGGATGGCGTCGTCGTTGCCCGGGATCACGTAGTCGATGATGTCGGGGTCGCAGTTCGTGTCGACGATCGCGACGACCGGGATGCGGAGCCGGTTGGCCTCGGTGACCGCGATGTGCTCCTTTTTGGTGTCGATGATGAACACCGCGGAGGGCAGCTTCTCGAGGTTCTTGATACCGCCGAGGTTGCGCTCGAGCTTGGCGAGGTCGCGGCGGACCTTCAGCCCTTCCTTCTTCGACATCAGCTCGACCTCACCCGAGTCGACCTGACGCTGCAGCTCGCGCAGCTTGGCGACACGTGAGTGCACGGTCTGGAAGTTGGTGAGCATGCCGCCGAGCCAACGGAAGTTGACGTAGGGCATGCCGCAGCTGTTCGCGGCGTTCTCGATCGGCTCTTGCGACTGCTTCTTCGTGCCGACGAAAAGAACCGTCCCGCCGCCGGCGACCGTCTCCCGGACGAACCGGTACGCGGTGTCGATTCTGTCGAGCGTCTGGTGGAGATCGACGATGTAGATCCCGTTGCGCTCACCGAAGATGAACCGGCGCATCTTCGGGTTCCAACGCCTCGTCTGGTGACCGAAATGGACTCCGGCCTCCAAGAGCTGCTTCATGCTTACGACGGCCACGGCCGTGCCTCCCTAGGTTGGGTCTACCGCCCGTGCGAGCGCCGATCGGTCGAACACCGTCGGCACCACCTTGGGATCACGGGCGGGGAAATGAATGAGGATCGCCGCCGGATCGGTCCGGAAGCGACGCCAGTGTAGCGGCCGCCGCTCCGGCTCATCTGGGGTAGAGCGGCCTCCCGGCGGCCGTTCGCCGCCCGGCGAGGACCCCGGGCGCGGCGTCTCCACCGACGGGCGCCAGGTGTACCACTGCGGCGAGGTCGGGCGGGGTGAAGAGCCGCATCGGATCGACGTAGCTCTCGCCCACGCGTAGGCCGAGGTGGACCACGTCGCCCCCGTGGTGCTCGCCGCGCCCGCCGGACGTGCCGAGCACGTCGCCGCGGGAGACCTCGCCGCCCACCCGCACGCGGGTGGTGGCGAGGAACGAGTACGACGTGCGCAGCCCGCCCGCGTGCCGGACCACGACGTGTCGCGTCCCGGCCACCAGTCCCGAGAACACGACCGTGCCCCCGCCCGCGGCCCGTACGGGTGCGCCGGCCGGCGACGCGAGATCGGCGCCGAGGTGCCCGGCGCCGTATCGGGTGAGGGGCGGCCGGAACGGGCGCACGACCCGCCCCGGGACGGGACGCAGCCAGAGGCCGGTGCCGGCCGCCGACGACGAACCGGTCGTGGTCACGACGACGGCAGCGGGTGCCGTCGCGACGAGCAGGAGGGCGAACAGAGATCGTCGGAGCATCGGCCGACCGTACGGGCGCGATCCTCGGCCTTCACCGGATCCGCGCAGGTGTGCAGCGAAAACGTCGGTGACCGCAGTGCCGGGTGCACCGCCGACGCCGGCGGGCGGCGACCGGGCGAGCTAGGTGACGATGCCCCGCTCGGGCATCGGCTCCGACAACCGCGAGCGCAGTTGGAAGATCGCCTTCGTGTGGATCTGGCACACGCGGCTCTCGGTGACCCCGAGGACGTTGCCGATCTCGGCGAGGGTCAGGCCCTCGTAGTAGTAGAGCGTCAGGACCAGCCGTTCGCGGTCGGGCATGCGGTTGATGGCGTCGGCCAGGACCTGGCGCATCTCCTCGGACTCGAACGCCTCGACCGGGTCGTGCCCGCCACCGGCGATCGTGTCGCCGACCGTCGCGCCGCTGCCTCGCTCGGAACCGGCCGACAGCAACTCGTCGAGCGCGACGACGCCCACGAAGCTGATCTGGCCGAGCGTGGTCGCGAGCTCGTTCTCGGTGACACCGAGCTCGGCCGCGACCTCTTTGTCGTCGGGGCTGCGGCGCAGCTCGTTCTCGAGCTTCGAGTACGCCCGCTCGATGGCGCGGGCCTTGGCCCGGACCGACCGAGGCACCCAGTCGATCGAACGCAGCTCGTCGATGATCGCGCCCTTGATCCGGCTGATGGCGTACGTCTCGAACTTGTAGCCGCGGCCGGGATCGAACTTGTCGATCGCATCGATGAGCCCGAAGATGCCGTAGCTCACGAGGTCGGATTGTTCGATGTTCTGCGGCAGGCCGGCGGCGACGCGCCCGGCGACGAACTTGACCAACGGCGAGTAGTGGAGGATCAAGCGCTCGCGCGCGTCCGACGTCCCGCCCTCTTTGTAGTCACGCCAGAGTTCGGCGATGTCCGCGGCGGACTCGTCCACTGTGCTCGCCCTGCTCCCTAGGCCCTTGGGTGCGTCCGTTCGTACACAGCCCGCATCCGCTCACGAGTCACGTGAGTGTAGATCTGTGTCGTTCCCACATCGGCGTGCCCGAGCAACTCCTGAACAGCTCTGAGATCTGCTCCTCCTTCGAGCAGATGGGTGGCGTACGCGTGCCGCAACGCGTGCGGGTGCAACGACCGCCCGTCGGCCATCGGATGACGGTCGAGCACCCGGCGGACGTCGCGGGGGGTCATGCGCCGGCCCCGGGCGTTCAGGAACATCGCCGAACCCGCACCGTCACTGGGTTGTAGCGCCGATCGACCGCCGCGCAGGTAGGCCGCGACGGCGTCGCGAGCCGGCTCTCCGAGCGGCAGGCGGCGGACTTTTGCACCTTTTCCGAGCACGGTGACGAGGCCCCGGCGCAGGTCGACGTCGCTGACGTCGAGCCCGCAACATTCACTGACTCGTAGTCCGGCGCCGTACAGCAGCTCCACGATCGCCAGGTCGCGTTCGCGCGCGGGTCGTGGGAACCGGCGCCGTCGACGAGGTCGTCGAGCAGCGCAGAGGCTTCGGACTTGCGCGGCATGCGCGGCAGCCGGCGAGCACTCTTCGGCGCCTGCACCGCCGACGCGACATCGCGACCGAGAAGGCCTCGGCGCCGGAGATGACGCAGGTAGGCCCGGACGGACGCGGCCTTGCGCGCCGTCGACGAACGTGCGAACCCGCGCGTCTGCAGATACGCCAAATACCGACGGAGCACGCGATGGTCGAGCTCGGCCGGATCGGGGCAACCGCCCCGCTGGCACCACTGCACGAACTCGCGCGCGTCGTGCTCGTACGCACGGCGCGTGTTCTCGCTCATCGCGCTCAACGCGAGGACGAACCCGTCGGGGTCGTGGGCCGATGTCGTGCCGGCCGGCTGAGTCTGCGCAGGTCCCGTCATGTGCCGGGGAACGGTAGTTCGTCGGCGGCACACCGATCGCGTATGGTCATGCTCACCGTCGAGGTCGCGGTCACGACCCTCCTTTTCGCTCTTGCCCAAGAGCAGCTTCGGAGGAGGTCGACCGTGCTCGCGTCGGTTCGCAGTGCCGTCCTGGAAGGCGTCGACGGGCGCATCGTCACCGTCGAGGTCCACGTGTCCCGGGGCCTGCCCGGGTACACCGTCGTCGGATTGCCCGACGCGGCGGGGCGGGAATCGCGAGAGCGCGTGCGCGCCGCGCTGCTCTCGTCGGGCCTCGAATACCCGCAGCAACGCGTGACGGTGAACCTGGCGCCCGCGTCGGTGCGCAAGACCGGCGCCGGGCTCGAGCTCGCCGTCGCGCTCGCGCTCACGTGCGCGGCGGGCGGCCTGGCCGCGGGCGCACTCGACGGGGTGGGTGTGCTCGGTGAGCTGGGCCTCGACGGCGGGGTCCGCGCGGTCGTCGGCACGCTGGCGCTCGTCGACGCGCTCGTCCGCACCGGCGTCGAGCACGTCATCGTCCCGGCCGCGAACGCGGCGGAGGCGGCACTGGTGCCCGGCGCGGTCGTGCGAGTTGCCCGCACGCTGGGCGAGCTCCATGCCTGCGTGAAGGGCGAAGCACCATGGCCGGAGCCGCCCGATCCCCTGCCGCCGAACGCCTCCACGGCCGGCGCCGACGAACCCCTCGACCTCGCCGACGTGCGCGGTCTGGCGTACGCCCGCCACGGACTCGAGGTCGCGGCCGCCGGCGCGCACCACCTGTTGATGGTCGGTCCCCCCGGCGTGGGCAAGACGATGCTGGCCCGACGGCTACCGACGATCCTCGCTCCCCTCGAACGCGACGAGGCGCTCGAGGTCACCAAGATCCATTCCGCGGCCGGCACCCATCGCGGCCCCGCCCTCTGCAGCGATCCGCCGTTCCGCCAGCCCCATCACAGCGCGTCGATGGTCTCGCTCGTCGGCGGGGGTTCGAGCCGGGTCCGCCCGGGAGAGGTCAGCCTCGCGCACCGCGGCGCGCTCTTCCTCGACGAGCTCCCAGAGTTCCCCGTGCACGCGCTCGAAGCACTACGTCAGCCGCTGGAGGAGCGCGTCGTCCGCGTGAGCCGCGCGTCGGGAACGATGGAGTTCCCCGCCGACTTCATCCTCGTCGCGTGTGCGAACCCGTGCCCCTGCGGACGCGGCGTCAACGAATGCACCTGCGGCGACGTGCAACGCACGCGCTATGCCCGTCGCCTCTCCGCGCCGCTCCTCGATCGTTTCGATCTGCGCCTGGAGATCGAGACTCGCGACGGTCGGCCCGACTCGATCGAGCCCGGCGAACCGGCCGGGCCGGCCGAGTCGTCCGCAGTCGTCGCGGCGCGCGTCGCCGCGGCCGTCGAGCGTCAACGCTCGCGCCTGCGCGGTACCGGCTGGCGCCGTAACGCACACATCCCCGCCGGCGCGCTCGATCGCTACACACCGCTGTCGGCCGACGCGTACGGCGCATGGTTGCAGGTGTGCGCGCTCCGACATCTCACGGGGCGGGGCGCGGCCCGCATCCGGCGGGTCGCGCGCACGATCGCCGACCTCGCGGATCGACCGGCGATCGAAGCGGAGCACGTCGATCGCGCGGCCTGGATGCGGGAGAACCTCTGGTGAGCCGGCGTCCGCACCGCTGGGAACGCGGACCCGACTTCCCGATCCGCGACGCCGACTACCTCGACGCGATGTTCGACGCGCAGATGCCCGAGGTGCTCCTCGGGGAAGGCGACCGTCCCGACGCGTTCGCGGCGCCGCGCATCGCGATCGTCGGCACCCGCGCCGCGACGCCGATGGGCATCGCCGACGCGCGCGAGATCGCGGCGTTCTGCGCGCGTGCCGGCATCACGGTCGTCAGCGGCCTCGCGATCGGCATCGACGGCGCCGCGCACGCGGGCGCGCTCGATGCGGGAGGCCTCACCGTCGGTGTCGTGGCGACCGGGCTCGACGTCACCTACCCGCGTCGGCACGCCCGGCTCTACGAGCGCGTGCGCGAGCAGGGCCTGATCGTGGGCGAGAACGAATACGGGACACGCCCGCTGCCGTGGCGCTTCCCGATCCGGAACCGCATCATCGCCGCACTCGCCGACGCAGTCGTGGTCGTCGAGGCAACCCGGACCGGCGGCGCCCGGATCACCGCCGGCGATGCCACCCGGTTCAACCGCGACGTGTACGCCCTGCCCGGGTCGCGACGGAACCCGGCCGCAGCAGGCTGCAACGCGCTGCTCCTCGATGGCGCCACGCCTCTGCTCGAACCGGCCGACGTCCTGTTCGCGATCGGTCGGGGCGGCACCGTCGAAGGCGGCTGGTCCGCGCCCCCGACGCCGATCGACGCCGATCAGACCGCCGTCCTGCGGGCTCTCGCCGGCGACGGCGCCACCATCGACGAGATCGAGCGACGGGTGCCGTTCCCCACCTCGCGCCTCGGCGCCGCACTGCGCGGCCTCGAGTTCGGCGGCCACGTCGAGCGCCGCCGGGGCCTGTGGTGGCCACGTTGAGTGTCAACTCTCGGCCCGAAATGCCGAAAAGGACATGTGGAACTCACGCAATGCCCGTACGACCACACGTCGATCGAAGCCGAGATGTTCTCGGGTGGATCGGTCATCCTGACCTGCCCGGCGTGCGACGCGGCGTGGGAGTGGCACGGCGCGTGGCTGCGCCGGGTGCGCGAACCCGACCGCGATCGCATGATCGAGGCCCGGACGCGCGCCAAGGCGGCTCGGTCGACCATCTGACCCCTGCCCCTTAACATGCGGCCCGCATGAACGCGACGGGCCCGATCGACCTGCCGGCGAAATACCGCGAAGAACGCGACAAGCGCCTCCGCGAGGACGGCAACGACCAGTACCTCGAGCCGACCGGGCGGTACGCGCACCTGCTCCACGACCCGTACGTCCGGCCGTCCGAGCGCGCACCGGCGCACGACGAGGTCACCGTGGCCGTCATCGGCGGCGGCTTCGCGGGGCTCGTCACCGGCGCGCGGTTACACGAAGCCGGCGTCACCGATGTGCGCGTCATCGAGGGCGGCGGCGACGTCGGCGGAGCCTGGTACTGGAACCGGTACCCCGGCGCGATGTGCGACACCGCCGCGATGATCTACATGCCGCTGCTCGAAGAGACCGGGCACATCCCGAGCCGGAAGTACGTCCCCGCGGCCGAGATCTTCGCGCACGCGCAGCGCATCGCCACGCAGTTCGGCCTCTACCGCAACGCGCTGTTCTCGACGAGCGTCACCAGTCTGCGCTGGGACGTCCCGTCGTCACGGTGGATCATCACCACCAACCGCGGCGACGAGTTCCGAGCCCGGTTCGTGGCGATGGGAACGGGCCCGCTCCACCGTCCGAAGCTGCCCGGGATCCCGGGCATCGAATCCTTCGCGGGCCACGCCTTCCACACGAGCCGGTGGGACTACGAATACACCGGCGGCGACGCCACCGGTGCGCCGCTCGACCGGCTGGGCGACAAGCGGGTGGGCATCATCGGCACGGGCGCGACCGCGGTGCAGTGCATCCCGCACCTTGCTCGGGCCGCGGGCGAGCTGTACGTGTTCCAGCGGACGCCGTCGTCGATCGACGTGCGTAACAACCACCCCATCGACCCGGAATGGTTCGCCACCCTCGAGCCCGGTTGGCAACGGAAGTGGCTCTTCAACTTCGCGACCTTGCAGACCGGCGGGTTCGCCGACGAGGACCTCGTCCGCGACGGCTGGACCGACATCGCGCAACGGATCCGCGATCGCATCGTCGCCAAGATCTCCGAACCCGGCGTGATGTTCGACGTCACGATGGCCCAGCAGGCCTACGAGGACAGCGACGACGACAAGATGAACGAGATCCGGGCGCGGATCGACGCGGTGGTCGACGACCCCGCGACCGCGGAGGCGCTCAAGCCGTGGTACCGCCAACTCTGCAAGCGCCCGTGCTTCCACGACGAGTACCTGCAGGCGTACAACGAACCGAACACGCACCTGGTCGACACCGACGGCAAAGGTGTCAGTCGCATCGACGAGACCGGAGTCTGGGTTGGCACCGAGCACTACGACCTCGACTGCTTGATCTTCGCCTCCGGATTCGAGGTCGGCACCGAGTACGCGCGCCGCTCGGGTTACGAGACGATCGGTCGCGGCGGACTGACCCTCACGGATCGTTGGGCCGACGGGATGCAGACATTGCACGGGATGCACGTGCACGACTTCCCCAACCTCTTCATCATCGGCGCGAACCAGGCCGCCAACCTGATCTCGAACATCACGAGCAATCTCGTCGAGGCCGGCACGTCGATCGCGACGGTGGTGGCGCACGCGATCGAGGTCGGCGCCGACGAAGTCGAGGTGACCGCCGAAGCCGAACAGGAATGGGTCCGCAGCCTCGACGGCGGGACAGCTTCCTTCCTCGGCAACAGCGACTGCACGCCGGGCTACTACAACAACGAGGGTGGTCCGGTCGGGCCGCGTGAACGGCTGAACTTCGTCGGATATCCGCAGGGACCGGTCGCGTTCTTCGAGTTCATCGACGGCTGGCGGCGATCGGGCGAGTTCCGCGGGCTCGAGTTCCGTACCGCGACCTGACGGTCGTTTCCGAACCGTTGGGGCCCGGTCACGGCGGTACCGTGAATGCGGTATGAGCGGTCACCGTTGGACTGACGACTTCGACCATGTCGACGTACGTCACGTGCAGCCGTACCAGGCCGAAAAGACGTATCGCTGCCCGGGCTGCGACCACGAGATCCGTCCCGGAGAGGGCCACGAGGTCGTCGTGCCCCGGAACGATCCGGACTCGCGCCGGCACTGGCACAGCGGCTGTTGGTTCCGCGCGACCCGCACGCCCAAGCGTGCGGCCCCGCGCATGCCCCGCCCGCACCAACGCTGAAGCCGACCGCCGCGCATGCCGCAGTCAGAACGCGGCTTCGAGCACGTCGACCACCCAGGCGCCGCGACCGTCGGGCTGCACGGACGCGACGTCGAAGCGCAGCGTGTCGGCGCGCTCGTCGTGCTCGCCGAGCCACTGCACCGCCAGGCGGCGCAAACGGCTCTGCTTGCGCAGGGTGACGGCCTCGGCCGGGAGGCCGTACGCATCGCCGCGGCGGGTCTTCACCTCGCAGAACACGAGCGTCGCGCCGAGGCGAGCGATCACGTCGATCTCGCCGGCGCGCACGCGCCAGTTGCGGGCGAGCACCGAGTATCCCGACGCTGCGTACCAGCGGGCGACCGCGTCCTCGCCGGCGGCGCCGACCTCGCGCCGCGGGTCGGCCATCAGAGGTCCTTGCCGGGAAGCTCCTCGATGTTGACGTCCTTGAACGTGACGACGTGGACGTCGGCGACGAAACGCGTCGGGCGGTACATGTCCCAGACCCACGCGTCGCGGAGTTGCAGCTCGAAGTAGGTGCGGCCGTTCTCCTGCTTCGCGTCGAGCTTCACGTCGTTGGCGAGGTAGAAGCGCCGTTCGGTTTCGACGACGTACTGGAACATCGGCAGCACGTCGCGGTACTCGCGATACAGCTGGAGCTCGATCTCCGTCTCGTACCGTTCGAGGTCTTCGGCGCTCATCGGGGCCAGTGTACGACCGGCGCGCGACACCTTCGGTGGCCGGGGGCGAACCCGGGAATTACCTGGTCAGAACGGTCAGAACCGCTTTTCCTTGATCTTTGCGGCCTTTCCGATCCGGTCCCGGAGGTAGTACAGCTTCGCCCGGCGGACGTCGCCGCGGGTCAGCACCTCGATCTTGGCGATGATCGGAGAATGCACCGGAAAGGTGCGTTCTACGCCGACGCCGAAGCTCACCTTGCGGACCGAGAACGTCTCGCGGACCCCGCCGCCCTGGCGCCGGATGACCGCGCCCTGGAAGACCTGGACCCGCTCGCGGTTGCCTTCCACGACACGGACGTGCACCTTCAGCGTGTCGCCGGGTGCGAAATCGGGGATGTCGTCGCGCAGTCCGGCGCGGTCGACGAGATCGGTGCGGTGCATGAGGGGGCTCCCGAGAAATGCGCGCGCCCGGGCGAGCGCGACCAGAGATGCTAGCGGGAAGGCGTCTCTCCGGAGAAGTCGTCGGGGAACTCGTCGGGGAACTCGTCGAGCAGGGCCGCGTCGGCCGGGCCCACGGGGCCGTCGAGGAGGTCGGGCCGGCGGGTGATCGTGCGGCGCAGTGCCTGGGCGGCCCGCCACCGGGCGACGCGGGCGTGGTCGCCCGAGCGGAGCACCTCGGGTACCGCCCAGCCCCGGAACTCGGCCGGGCGCGTGTACTGCGGGTACTCCAACCGGCCGTCGGTGAAGGACTCCTCGGTGGCCGAGGCTTCGTTGCCCATGACCCCGGGGACCAGGCGGGCGACGGCCTCGATCACCACCAGCGCGGCGCCCTCCCCGCCCGCGAGCACGAAGTCCCCCACCGAGAGCTCGCCGTCGCAGAGATGATCGGCGACGCGCTGGTCGACGCCTTCGTAGCGCCCGCAGAGCAGCGAGAATCCGTCACCGGCGGCCAGCTCCCGGGCACACGCCTGGTCGAACCGCCGGCCCCCGGCCGCCAGCAAGAGGAGCGGGCGGGGCGGCGCCGCGGCCTCGACCGCGGCGAAGAGCGGCCCCGGGGTCATCACCATCCCGGCTCCACCGCCGAACGGCTGGTCGTCGACGCTGCGGTGCACGTCGGTCGCGAAGGCGCGGGGGTCGTGCAGCCGCACGTCGAGCACGCCGGTCTCGCGGGCCCGGCCGAGGAGCGACACCGACAGCGGCGCCTCGAGGTACTCGGGGAAGATGCTGAAGACGTCGATGCGCACCCGTCGTCCCCCGCTAGAGATCGAAGAGCCCGTCCGGCGGGTCGATGACCACGACGCCGGACTCGGACGACACGACGAAGACCATCGGCACCAGCGCGCCGCCGTCGAGCACCAGGAGGTCGTGCGCGGGGTTGGCCTCGACCGCCATCACCGTGCCGAACCGGGTGCCGACGCGGTCGCGCACCTCCGAGCCGATGAGCTCGTGGACCCAGAGCTCACCGTCGGGGGCGTCCGCCAACGGCTCGGCCTCGACGACCTTGCCCCGGAGCGACTCGGCCCCGTTGCGGTCGTCGACGCCTTCGAAGTGGACGACGAAACGGTGTTGGTTCGGACGCGACGACGTGATGACCATCGCCCGCCCATCGACCCACAACGTCGCCCCGCGGGCGAAGCGCTCGGTGATGTTGCTGACCGGCGTCACGACGACCTCACCGCGCAAGCCGTGGGCGCGTCCGATGCGCCCGACCTCGAGCCGGGCGCCTGCGCCCACCGCGCGCTACTCCGCGACGTCGACGGAGACGCGCACATCCTCGGTGGCGCCCGCCGCACGTGCGACCTGGCGCACCGCCTGGATGACCCGGCCGCGCTTGCCGATGATGCGACCGAGATCGCCGGGGCTCGCGTGCACGAGCAGCGTGACGTTGTCGCCGCGGCCGGTTGCGTCGACGAAGATCCCATCGGGATCGTCGACGAGGTGGCGGGCGATGTGCTCGACCGCGGCGCGTGCGCGCGCCCCGACGACACGGTTGCCCTCCGGTGCGACCTCGTCTTCGAAGTCGTCGTCCTCTTCGAAGTCGTCGAAGTCGTCGTCGGTTTCGTCGTCGTTCGCGTTCTCGTCGCTCACGCGTCGTCGCCCGCTTCGGCGGCGTCGTCCGACGGCCGTGGCCTCGTCGGAAGCCGCAGCCTCCGGACCCGGACTTGCCGCGGCCGGAGCAGAGGCGGCGGCAGGAGCTTCCTTGACCGCCTTCGCCTTGGTCTTCACCTTCGGCTTCGAGGCCGCGACCTTGCCGTTCGCGTCCTTGTACGCGTCCCAGACGCCGGCGATCTGCAGGATCTTCGCCGCGCTCTCGGTGGGCTGGGCACCGGCGTTGAGCCAGTGGAGCGCCCGGTCGCCGTCGATCGACACGACCGACGGCTCCTGGCGCGGTGCGTACTGACCGAGGATCTCGAGGAATCGGCCGTCGCGAGGGCTGCGCGCATCGGCCACGACGACGCGATACGTCGGCTGCTTCTTCTTGCCGACTCGCATCAAACGGATCTTGACTGCCAACAGAGACTCCTCTTCGGGGAACAGCGCGGGGAGTCTACGTCAACGGGGCGGAAAGCCCGGAAGGCCCCCATCGGGATCGATCCCGGGGATACCGCGCCCGGCGCCCTGGAGCCCCTGGAGCCCACCCGGAAGTCCGGGCACCTTCGGGCCCTTCTGCTTGCCCTTCTTGCCCTTGCCCTTCTGCTTGCCCTTCACCTTGCGGGTCATGCCGGGCATGCCCTTCATCATCGTCTGCACCTGTTTGAACTGCTTGAGCAGGCTGTTGATCTCGTTGGTACTGGTGCCGCTCCCCTGCGCGATGCGCAGCCGCCGCGATCCGTTGATCAGCTCCGGCTTGCGCCGTTCCTCGGGGGTCATCGACCGGATGATCGCCTCGATGCGCCCGAGATCCTTGTCGTCGATCTCGGCGTTGCGCACCTCCTTGGGCATCCCCGGGAGCATGCCGAGCACGTTCTGCAGCGGGCCCATGCGCTTGATCTGCTGCATCTGCTCCAAGAAGTCCTCGAGCGTGAGCCGACCGCTCTCGAGCAGCGCCTCGGCCCGGCGCTTCTCGTCCTCTTCGAAGGTCGCCTCGACCTTCTCGATGAGCGTCAGGACGTCGCCCATGCCGAGGATCCGGCTCGCCATGCGATCCGGGTGGAACGCCTCGAACTCGTCGAGCTTCTCGCCGGTACCGGCGAACAGGATCGGCTTGCCGACGACCTCTTTCACCGAGAGCGCGGCGCCGCCGCGCGCGTCGCCGTCGATCTTGGTGAGGATGACGCCGTCGAGCCCGACCGCGTCGTTGAACGCCTCGGCGACGTTCACGGCTTCCTGACCGGTCATCGCGTCGACGACGAGCAGCGTGTTCTGCGGTTCGACGGCCGCGTCGATCGCGCGCAGCTCGTCCATCAGATCGGTGTCGATCTGCAACCGGCCCGCGGTGTCGACGATGACGAAGTTGCGGCCGAGGCGCTGCGCTTCGGCGATCGCACCGCGCGCGACACTCACCGGATCGGTGGCCTCGCTGTAGAACGGGACGTCGACCCGGCCGGCCAGGACGCGGAGCTGCTCGACGGCTGCGGGACGCTGGAGGTCGGCGCCGACGAGCAGCGGGTGCAGGCCCTGCGACTTCAACAGCTTGGCGAGCTTCGCCGCCGCGGTCGTCTTACCGGAGCCCTGGAGGCCGGCGAGCAGCAGCACCGTCGGCGGCTTCGGGCTCATCGTGAGCTTGCCGGTGGTGCCGCCGAGCGTCTGTACGAGCTCCTCGTGCACGATCTTGATGTACTGCTGGCCCGGATCGAGCGCCTTCGACACCTCGACGCCGACCGCCCGCTCCTTGACCCGAGCGATGAACGCCTTGACGACGCGCACGTTCACGTCGGCTTCGAGGAGTGCGAGCCGGATCTCGCGCGAGACCTCGTCGACGTCGCGCTCGGTCAGCGTCCCGCGGCTGCGGAGCTTCGAGAAGATGCCGTCGAGGCGGTCAGTCAGCGAGTCGAACACAGTTGCCCAGGGTACCGAGGAGACGCAGGCGCAGCCGACCCGATCGGCGTCGCCGCCGCCGAGTGTCCGAGGCACAGCCGGAGTCGACCAGTCGAGACGTACCTATTCCCCTTCGAAGAACAGGGCGCGGCCTATCCCTCTTCGGAGAAGAGCGCGCCGGCGAATTCGACGGGGTCGAACTCGATGAGGTCACCGACCCCCTCGCCGACACCGACGATCTTCACCGGGATGCCGAGCTCCGACTGGATCGCGAGGACGATGCCGCCCTTGGCCGTGCCGTCGAGCTTCGTGAGCGCGATGCCGGTCACGTCGACGGCTTCCGCGAATTGCTTCGCCTGCACGAGGCCGTTCTGCCCGGTCGACGCATCGATCACGAGTACCACCTCTTTCAGCGCGCCGGGCGTGCGGTCGACGATGCGGCGCAGCTTCTTGAGCTCCTCCATCAGGTTGCTCTTGGTGTGGAGGCGACCGGCGGTGTCGACGAGGACGAGATCGACCCCGCGTCCGACGCGGCGGCCATCGCGTCGAACACGACCGAACCCGGGTCGGCGCCCTCCTGGCCGCGCACGAGCTCGCCGCCGGTACGTTCGGCCCACATCCCGAGCTGGTCGGCGGCGGCGGCGCGGAACGTGTCGCCGGCGGCGAGCACCACACGCTGACCGTCGTGCACACGCTGCTGCGCGAGCTTGCCGATCGTCGTGGTCTTCCCGACTCCGTTCACGCCGACGAACATCCAGACGTTCGCCTGCCCGCCATCCATGTGCAGGGTGCGGTCCGCGCCGGCGTCGAGCAACGCGACCACCTCGTCGCGCAGGAGCGCGATCAGCTGCTCGGGGTCGGTGGCGGATTCCTCCTTGGCGCGTACGCGCAGCGCGTCGAGCAGACGGGTCGTCGTGAACATGCCGACGTCGGCCAGCAGCAACGACTCCTCGAGCTCGTCCCACGTCTCGTCGTCGATCTTGCGCCCGCGGATGCGGCCGAACGCGCCCGAGAACGCGCTGCGGGTGCGACCGAGGCGGTCGCGCAGCCTCGGTCGTTCGACGACCTCGGGTTCGAGGACGACCTCGGGTTCGACGGGAGCGGGCGGAGCTTCGACCTCGGGCGCGGCCGGCGCCTGCAGCCGCGCATCCCGCGCCTCGACGCTCGGCGCTTCGACCGTCGGTTCGGGGCGTCCGGCTTCGCGGGGCGGGGCGACCGGCTCACCTTCGACGCGGCGTCGTTCCTTCGTCCGCGCCGACAGGCGCAACCCGACCAGCACGCCCGCTCCGAGGAGCACGAGCGCGACCACGACGATGATGACGACGACCATGTCGGGAGGCTACCCAGGCGTCTCCGGCATCCCTTCCCCGCAACGGTGCGCGTGGCACCGGAACGGGGCGGCTACGAGGGCGCCTCGTCGAAGGTGAGGTCACGCATCCGCTGCGTGACAACCCGGCTCGATCCGCCCGGGGGCATCGACACGCCGTACAGCACGTCGGCTGCTTCCATGGTCCGCTTCTGGTGGGAGACGACGAGGAGCTGCGCCTCGTTGCGGAACTCGTGCACGAGGTCGAGGAACCGGTGCAGGTTCACGTCGTCGAGCGCGGCCTCGACCTCGTCCATCAGGTAGAAGGGCGAAGGGCGGGCGCGGAACACCGAGAAGAGATACGCGAGCGCGCACAACGACCGCTCGCCGCCGGACAGCAGCGACAGCCGGCGCACCATCTTCCCGGAGGGCCGGGCCTCCATCTCGATGCCGGTGTTGAGCAAATCGTCGGGCTGCGTGAGGACGAGTCGACCCGAGCCGCCCGGAAACAGCAGCGCGAACAGCTCGCCGAAGTTGCCGCGCGACGTCGGCGAACGCGGCGTCGAACACGCGCACGATCTCCTCGTCGACCGACTTGATCACACGCGCGAGCTCGCGGCGCGTGTTGCGCACGTCGTCGAGCTGCTTCTGCAGGAACTCGTGCCGTTCCACCAACGCTTCGTACTCGGTGAGCGCGAGCGGGTTGACCGGACCCATGAGGCGCAGCTCGCGCTCGAGCTCGCGGGCGCGTCCGGGAAGCGACGTGCCGTCGGGAACGTCGGGCATGGGCGCCGCGATCGCGGCATCGGGCTCGCAGTCGAAGTCGCGGCGGACGAGCTCGACGGCCTGCTCGAGGCGCATGCGGATCTCGGCCTCTTCCACCTCGAGCTTGCCCGCCTGCTCGCGCAGCTCGGTCAGCTGCTTCTCGGCGGCCGATCGCTGCGGCCGCGCAACCCGTCGAGCCGGCGCCCGGCTTCGCGTGCCGCTTCGGACTGTTCGCGGCGCCGGGCCCGCAACCGCTCCGCGAGCGCCTCGATCGCGCCGGTACGCGACGCGAGCCGGTCGGCGACCTCGCCGATCGCGGCGCGGCGCGCTTCCATCGCGACGCGACGGGCGCGCGCCCGAGCCTCCTCGTCGGGCCGCACCGCGAGCCTCGCCTCGACCTCGGCCAGGCGGGCGTTCAGCACCGTGCGCCGCTCGTCGACGGCCGCGCCCCGCAGCTCGAAGTCGCGCCGCAGCGCACCAGCCTGCGATCGCATCCGTTCGAGCTCGGCCCGGCGGGTCCGGGCTTCGTCGCGTTGCTGCTGCGCGGCCGTGAGCCGCGCCCGGGCCGCCTCGATGGCGTCGGGCCCCACCGACGCGACCGTGAGCTCGAGCTCCTCGGCGCGTGCCGTCAGCGTCGCCCGGCGGGCGTCGAGCGTGGCCACGCCGACCTCGACCTCGCGCCGCAGGCGGGCGGCGAGCGCGGTGACCTCGTCGAGCTCGACCCGTCGACGCCGTTCGTCCTCGGCCGCCTTCAACTCCGCCCGCCGCGCGGTCGCGAGCCGCTGGCGGGCGATCTCGACCTCGGCCTCGGCGACGTCGCGCGCCATCTCCGCCGCGTCGGCGGCCGCGGTCGCGTCGGCGAGCGCGGCCGGCGTGACCACGGACGATCCCTGCGGTCCGGCCCGCCATGCGGACGGGCCGCCGAAGCGGTCACCGTCGCGCGTCACCGCGACGACGCCGGGATTGGCGAGCGCGACGTCGAGCGCGTGCTCCCATCCGCCGTCGACGAGCACGAACTGCGCGAAGAGCCGGGCGAGCACCGGGTCGAGTCCGGGGCGGAGTCCGCGCACCGACGCGCCGAGCGGGTGACAACCGACCGGCGCGAACGAGATCTGCGTGCCCGAGCCGCTTGCGGCCGCGACGAGGAGCAACGCCTGCCGGTCGCCGCGCTTCAGCAACTCGACCGCGGCGCGCGCGGAGTCGTCGCCGTCGACGACGATCGCCTTCAACGCGTCGCCGAGCGCGGCGGCCACCGCGATCTCGCAACCATCGTCGATTTCGATCAGGTCGACGAGCGGGCCGAGCACGCCGTCGATCTTCCCGAGGATCTCGTCGCCGCCGACCGCAGCATGCGCTTCTTCGAGCGCGAGCGCGAGCATCTCGGCGCGCGCCCGCCAGCGCGACGCCTCGCTGTCGGCGCGGCGGTGCACCGCGTCGGCTTCGCGCAAGGCCTCCTCGGCGGCGCGCAGCTCGCGCGCTTCGTGGGTCAGCTCGGGCGAGACGCCGAGCTGCGCTTCGACCTCGAGCCGCACGCGCTCCGCGTTCGCCCGCGCGGCCTCGGCTTCGTGTGCGCGTGGTTCGAGCGCGCCGCGTTCCGTGTCGACCCGCGCGAGGTCGCTGCGGACCCGCGCCAGCTCGGCCTCGGCGGTACCCGCACGCGACGTCAGCTGCTCGAGATCCTGCGCGGCGCGCTGCATCTCCGACTCGGCGACGCTCACCGACACCACACCGAGCGCCTCTACCCGGGCCTCGGCCGCTTCGACCTCGTCGCGAGTGGGCGCGAGCGAATCGAAGTCGGCGTCGACCGAGGCGAGCTGCGAGCGCACGTGCGCGGCCTCGGCCACGAGCGACTCGACGACGCCTTCGTCTGCGACCGATGCCAGTTCCCGGTCGAGGCTCCGGACCCGTTCCGTGACGAGGTTGACGAGCCCGCGACTGCGTTCGCGTAGCGCCTCGGTGCGAGCGAGGACATCGGCGACGTCGTCGTCACCGGGGACGGCGAGCGCGTGCTCGGCCTCGAGCACCTGCGCGTCGAACGCTCGGAGCTGGACCCGCACGTCCTGTTCCTGCTGCGCGAGGTCGCGGCGCGAGGTCACACGCTTCTGCTCGCGGCCGCGCAGCTGGTCGATCTCGCGACCCGCGAGATGCAGGCGGATGGCGTGGAGCTCGGCGACGAGCCCGTCGTGACGGCGCGCGGCGTCGGCCTGCCGCTCGAGCGGCCGGAGCTGGCGCCGCACCTCGCGCAGGAGATCGGTGAGCCGGAGGAGGTTGCCCTCGGTCGCCTCGAGGCGCCGCTCGGCCTTCTCCTTGCGCTTGCGGAACTTGAGGATCCCGGCCGCTTCCTCGATGATCGCCCGGCGGTCCTCGGGCCGCGCGTTCAGCACCGCGTCGAGCTGGCCCTGACCGACGATGACGTGCTGCTGGCGACCGATGCCCGTGTCGGAGAGAAGGTCCTGGATGTCGAGCAGGCGGCACGGGACGCCGTTCATCAGGTACTCGGACTCACCCGTGCGGAACAGCATCCGGGTGATGGTCACCTCGCTGAACTCGATGGGGAGCAGGTGCGCCGAGTTGTCGATCGTGAGCGACACCTCGGCCCGGCCCAGCGCGGGCCGATCCGCGGTGCCGGCGAAGATGACGTCGTCCATCTTCGTGCCGCGCAGCGCCCGCGCGCCCTGCGCGCCGAGCACCCACGCGACCGAGTCGACGATGTTCGACTTGCCCGACCCGTTCGGGCCGACGACGACACAGACGCCGGGCTCGAACTCGAGCGTGGTCTTGTCGGCGAAGGACTTGAAGCCCTTCAGGGTCAACGCCTTCAGGAACAATTCGGCCCCCTCTCCGGACGCCGATCGTAGGTGAGGCGGGTCACGACGACGGGGACCGCGGGCCGGGGTCGGCGCTCACGTGACCCGAAAGCGCTGGTCACCGAGCATCGGGACCGTCGAGACGTCGAGGGCGTCGACCCGGGCCCGCGGCGGACCGGTCCGGCACCAGCGCACGAGCCGGTCGACCGCGTCGGGTGCACCTTCGAACTCGGCCTCCACCGAGCCGTCGGCACGGTTGCGGACAAAGCCGCCGACCCGCTCGGCGCGCGCCCGCTCGCGGCACGAGTCCCGGAAGAACACGCCCTGTACCCGGCCGGTCACGACGACCCGGACCCGGACCCGCCGGTCGCGGACGGTCCCGTCGTTCGCGACCGGCTCGGTCACACCTGACACGCCTCGCAATAGAAGGTCGATCGATTCGTGTAGCGCGCCCGCTGGACGACGTGGCGACAGCGGGGGCACGCCTGCCCCTCGCGGTCGTAGACCTGGTGGTGGTTCTGGTACGCACCCGGGCGCCCGAACAGGTCGACGTACTGCAGGTCGGCCAGCGACGAGCCGCGGTGCTTCACCGCTTCCTGCAACGTCTCGAAGATCGCGCGGTACAGGCGCCGGATCTCCTGCTCCGAGAGCGAGTCGCTCATACGGTCCCACTTGAGCCCCGCCTGGAAGAGGATCTCGTCGCTGTACACGTTGCCGATGCCGGCGATGAACTTCTGGTCCATCAGCAGCGACTTCAAACGGGCGTGCTTGGCCGCGAGCATGCGCCCGAACAGGTCCCACGAGAGCGCGGTCTCGAGCGGGTCGAGCCCGAGGTGCGCGAGCTCTTCGACCTCCTGCTCGAGCGCGTCGTAGGTGGTCATGAACATCTCGCCGAACGTGCGCGGGTCGACGAAGCGCAACAGCCCGCCCTGCGTGAACGTGATCACCACGTGGGTGTGCTTCGGTGCCTTCTCCCGTGCCGTCTTCGCCCGCAGCAGCTGCCCCGACATCCCGAGGTGCACGATCAGCGCGTCCGGACCGTCGAGCCGTACCACGAGGTACTTCCCTCTCCGCTGCACCGACGACGACCTTGCGGCCGACGAGGAGGTCCACGAACTCCTTCTTGTTCTTGTGCCGCCGCACCGAACGCGCGCCCGTGACCTCGACCGTCTTGATCTTCCTGCCGACGACCTCCTTCTCCAGATCGCGGCGTAGCACCTCGATCTCAGGTAGCTCCGGCATGGTCGCCCCCCTGACCGTCAGCCTCGTCCTGCAGGCGCGTCCATGCGACCCACGCGGCGGACTGCTCGGCTTGCTTCTTCGATCGGCCCTCGCCCTCGCCGTAGCGACGATCGTTCACGTAGACCGTCGCGAAGAACTGCTTCGCGTGGTCCGGGCCCTCGTCGCGCACGACGTAGCGCGGGCGTCCGAGCAGCCGGGCCGCGGTGGCCTCCTGCAAACGCGTCTTGTAGTCGCCGCCGCCGGGCCCGGCCGCGGCGTCGGCGATCCGATCGGACAAGCAGCGCAATACGAGGTCGCGCGCCGCCGCGAATCCCTGATCGAGATAGACGGCCGCGATCACGGCCTCGAACGCGTCGGCGAGGATCGACTGCTTCGCCCGACCACCGGCCGCGTCCTCCCCCTTGCCCAGCAGCAGGTACGGGCCGATGTCGAGCTCGGTCGCGAGCTCCGCCAGCGTGCGGGCGTTGACGACACCGGCTCGCACCTCGGAGAGGTGGCCTTCGGGCAACGACGGGAAGTGCTCGAACACGTAGTGGGTGACGACGAGGCCGAGCACCGAGTCGCCGAGGAACTCGAGTCGTTCGTTCGATTCGGCCTCACCGTTCTCGGCGCACCACGAGCGGTGCGCGAGCGACCGGAGGAGGATGCTGCGATCGTCGAATCGAACGCCGATGCTCGTCTCGAGCCCGTCGAGACGGTCGGATGACGCGACGAGACCGAGCGGCCCGCTCACGACCGCGGCGCCGATCGCAGTCCGGCCAGCGCGCACTCGACCGCGTCGCGCACCGTGCGCAGCTCGACGAGGTCGTCGTCGTCGATCGAGAACCCGACCGTGCGTTCACCGAGCTCCGCGATCACGCCTTCGACGAGGTCGATGACGGCGAAGTCGTCGGCATCGAGGTCTTCGCGCAGTCGCGCGTCGAGCGTGACCGCGTCGGGATCGACACCGAGGATCTCGACGAGTTGCTCGCGCACGACGTGCTCGACGTCGTCGTCGCCGAGCGGCCCGACGTGCGAGTGCGTCTCAGCCGGCACGCGTGGCCGCTTCCCGGAGGCTGCCCACGACGTCGGCGAGCACACAGTCGCGCGCGACGCGCACGGCGTTGACGATGGCCGTCGCCGACGACGATCCGTGGGAGATCACGCACACACCCTCGACGCCGAGGAGCAGGGCGCCGCCGGTGTTGTCGGGCAGGAGCGGCGCGGCGGCCTCGAGCAACCGCATCTTCAGCGCGTCGGCCGCCGCCGCCCACGGCGTGCCCGGCTCGTCGACGACACCGAACACGAGCCCGGCCAGCCCGAGCACCGCGCCCTCGAGCGTCTTCAACGTGACGTTGCCGGTGAAGCCGTCGGTGACGATGACGTCGGCGCTGCGCCGCATCACGTCGCGACCCTCGACGTTGCCGACGAACCCCTTGACGTCGCCGAAGAGCTCGAACGCGCGCTTGCGCAGCGCGTCGCCCTTGCCCGGCTCCTCGCCGTTCGACAGCAACGCGATCGTGGGCTCGTCGACACCGAGTCGGACGCGTGCGAACGCGCGTGCGAGCTCGGCCCACTCCACGAGCCACTCCGGGTCGGGGTCGACGGTCGCGCCGCCGTCGACGAGGAGCTGGACGCGATCCTCGCCGAACACCGGGACCGGCAGCGCGATCGCGGGCCGATGCACACCCTTGATCCGGCCGAACCGCAGCAACGCGCCCGCCATGGTGGCGCCGGTGTTCCCGGCCCCGACCATCGCCGCGGCCCGGCCGTCGCGGACCGCCTCAGCCGCGCGCACGATCGACGAGTCCTTCTTCGCCCGGACCGCGGCCGCGGGCTCCTCGTCCATGGCGATGACCTCGGCCGCGTCGAGGAGCTCGACACGCGCCGGGGTCTTCCCCCCGGGCAGGTGGGCGCGCACCGCGTCGGCCGGCCCGACGAGCAGGATGTCGACGTCGCAGGCCTCGACGGCCTGCAGCGCGCCCGCGACGATGTCCGCAGGCGCGCGATCGCCGCCCATCGCGTCGATCGCGATCACGGGCGGCACGAGTCGCGTCCCGCTACTCGACGTCGAGGACCTGGCGGCCTCGGTACCAGCCGCAGTTCCCGCACACCCGGTGCGGGAGCCGGGACGCGCCGCAGTTCGGGCACAGCGAGTGCGCCGGGGGCGCGAGCCGCATGTTCGCCGACTTGCGCGAGCGGGTCGCGGAGCGGCTCATCTTGCGCTTCGGGACGGCCATTGTGTCGCAGCTCCTCGTGACAGGTGAAGGTCGAGATCGGGAATCGGGTCAGAGCTCGAGCGACGCGCAGCGCGTCCCAGCGGGGGTCGGGCTCGCGTGTGACGCACTCGCAGCTCGTGAGGTTGTGGTCGGCGCCGCAGCTCGGGCACAGGCCGCGGCAGTCGGCCCGGCACAGCGGCACCGCGGGCAGGTCGAGCAACAGGGCGTCGCGGATCATGGGCTCGAGGTCGATGACATCGTCGTCGGCGAGGAGGTACGTCTCGCCTTCGAGCGGCTCGCGTTCGTACAGCTCGCCGACGTGTACCGCGAGCTCGCCCCCGACCGGGACGAGGCAGCGACTGCACGACGCCTCCCACGTGGCGACGACGGTGCCCCGCACGACGATGCCCTCCGACACCCGTTCCAGCGTGGCGTCGACTGCGATCGGCGGGGCGGTCGCGATCTCGGCGCCCGGTCCCCGCACGTCGGCCAACACGCCTGCGACCTGGACGGATCGGGACGCGCCCGGTCGGCGCAGGAGGTTGGAGACGGGGATGCGGAACGCGCTGGTTGTCGGCATGGCATTTCACTTCGGCATTTCACTTGGGAGGAGCCGGACGAGCCGGCGGGTGGGACCGCACCGGTCGTTTCGGTCGGCCCGGGCCAGGTGGCACGGCCCGCTCGGTACGGCGGAATGTACCGCCTGCGCACCGGGAGCGCGCCGGATCCTAGCAGGTCAGCCGTTGTTTCTCCGGCCCCTCGGTGTTGTCAGGATCCGGTCAGATCGACCGCCTGATCAGAGATCGTCCTGGTCGAAGAACCCGCCCTCGTCGGCGTCGGCCTCGTTCACCACCGGTGACGGGGCGTGGACCTGCAGCCGTTCGCGGCCCTTTTGGACCGTCTGCATGGTGCGGTCGAGCACCACCTCGAACGCCGCGAGCTTGCGGTCGACGTAGTCCTCGGCCTCGTGGCGGATCGCCGCGGCCTGACGCTCGGCGTCCTCCAGGATCTCCTGGCTCGTGCGCCGGGCCTCCCGCACCAACTCGTTCTTCTCGACCATCCGTTCGGCCCGCACCCGGGCGGCCTCGACGAGCCGGTCGGCTTCGTGCGCGGCCCGGTCGACGACGGCGTCGCGTTCCTTCAGCAGCCAGCGGGCCTCGCGCAGCTCCTCGGGCAGCCCGTCGATCGCATCCTGGAGAATCGCGCCGAACTCGTCGCGGTTGATCGAGACCGACGCCGACATCGGGAGCTTGCGCGCGGTCTCGAGGATGTCGCGGAGCCGCTCCAGGAGCGCGGCGGTGTCGGGCACCTTCTCCGGTTCGTCCTCGAGCATGTTCAGCCCTCCTGCCCCGGTTCCGGGAACGTCTCGACCAGCCGGTCGTTCACGTTCTTCGGAACCATGCCCGAAACGTCGCCGCCGAAACGCGCGACCTCCCGGACCAGGCTCGACGACAGGAACGAGTGCTGCGGGCTCGTCGACAAGAAGAACGTGTCGATTCCCGACAGGCGCTGGTTCATCTGCGCCATCTGCAACTCCTGGTCGAAGTCGGAGACGGCGCGCAACCCCTTCACGATCGCGTCGACGCCGTGGTCACGCGCGAAGTCGACGAGCAGGCCCTTGAAGAACTCGATCCGGATGTTGCCCAGGTGCTGCGTTGCCTCCTTCAGCATCTGCTGGCGGTCTTCGAGACTGAACAGCGACTGGGTCTTCTGCGGGTTGCGGATGACCGCGACGATCACTTCGTCGAAATGCCGCGAGGAGCGTTCGATGATGTCGAGGTGGCCGAGGGTCACCGGATCGAACGATCCCGGGCAGAGGGCGGTCCGCACGCAATCTCCCCCAGTCAGGAAAGCAGGCCAATCACGCGACCAGGACAATCACGTGAACAAGAACGTCAAAAGCGTATCCCCGAAGGTCCGCTCCCAGCCGCTCGTGAAGCCCGGCGGCGCGACCACGGGATTCCGGTGCGGCCGCTCGACGCTGACGATGGCGCCCGCGCGAGAGCCACCCCGGGGCCGCGAGCGCGGCGAGGAGATCGGTGACGTCCTCGTCGGGCGTGCGGTACGGCGGATCGACGAAGACGAGGTCGAACGGCGCCTCCGCGGGCGGGTCCGAGGCGAGGAACCGGGTGACGTCCCCGGCGACGACGACGATCGGCTCGTCGTCCGAGAGGACCTCGATGTTCGCCCGGATCGCATCGACCGCGGCCCGGTCGCGCTCCACCAGCACGGCCTCGGCCGCCCCGCGCGAGAGGGCCTCGATCGCGAGCGCGCCCGTGCCCGCGTACAGGTCGAGCACCGCGGCGCCGTCGAGCGCGCCGCGGGCGCCGAGCGCCGAGAACATCGCCTCGCGGGCGATGTCCTTGGTCGGCCGCACCTGGTCGCCCTCCGGCGCGATCAGCCGCCGCCCGCGCGCGCTGCCCGCGATCACCCGCAACCCCCGCGGCCTGCTCATGCCGGCAACCGCAGGGTCGTCATGACTTGAACAAGAAGTCGACGGCGTCGCCGAGGAGGTCGCCGACCTCGTCGCGGAGTTGGGTGTGCCCGGCGAGCTCGGGATCGTGATCCAGGATCTCCTCCGCGACCGCCCGCGCCTCGAGGACGATCTCCTCGTCGCGCGGGATGCGGCCGAGCTTGAGATCGCTGAAGCCCGACTGGCGCTCGCCGAACACCTCACCCGATCCGCGGATCTCGAGGTCCTTCTCGGCGAGCGCGAAGCCGTCGGTGCTCGCCGCCATCGCCGCGAGCCGCTGCGCTCCGTCCTCGGTGCTCGGGTCGGCGAACAAGAAGCAGTACGAGCGGTCGCCGCCGCGTCCGACCCGGCCCCGCAACTGGTGGAGCTGCGAGAGCCCGAAGCGGTCGGCGTCCTCGACCACCATCACGGTTGCGTTGGGGACGTCGACGCCGACCTCGATCACCGTGGTCGCGACGAGCACGTCGAGGTCGCCGGCCCGGTACGCGCGCATCACCGCTTCCTTCTCCTTCGATGGCATCTGCCCATGGAGGAGTCCGACCCGGAGGTCGTGCAGCTCCTCGGCCTGGAGGCGTTCGTACTCGGCGGTCGCGGCTTTGGCCTCGACCTTCCCCTTGTCCTCCACGAGCGGGCACACCACATACGCCTGATGCCCGGCCGCGACCTCCCGCCGCAGCGCCTCCCACGCCGCCGCCTGCGCGAGCGGGCTCGGGATCGACCAGCGTGGTCTCGATCGGCGTGCGGCCCGGCGGCAGCTCGCGCAGCTCCGACTTGTCGAGATCGCCGTAGACCAGCATCGCCGCGGTGCGCGGGATCGGCGTGGCGGTCATCACGAGCACGTCGGGTTGGTCGCCCTTGCCCCGCAGGAGGGCGCGCTGCTCGACGCCGAAGCGATGCTGCTCGTCGACGACCGCGACACCGAGGCGGGAGAACTGCGCGTCGCCGTAGAGGAGCGCGTGGGTGCCGACGAGGATGTCGATCTCCCCCGACTGCAGCCCGGCCGTGATGCGGCGGCGTTCGGCCGCGGTCGTGCGGTTCGTCAGGAGCGCGACGCCGACGGGCCGGTCGGCGAGCAGCGAACCGGTTGCCGGCACGGTGAGTCCCTCGAGCAGGCGCAGCGAGCCGAGGTAGTGCTGCTCGGCGAGCACTTCGGTGGGTGCCATGAACGCACCCTGGTAGCCGCCCTGGACCGCGACGAGCAGGGCCGCGAGCGCAACCACGGTCTTGCCCGAACCGACGTCGCCCTGCAGCAACCGGTGCATCGGCGCGGGGCCCGCGAGGTCGTGCTCGATCTCGGCGAGGGCGCGCTGCTGGTCGCCGGTGAGGGCGAACGGCAACCGCTCGACGAATGCGCGTACGAGCGGCCCGTCGACCTGGTGACGGATGCCCGACTCCTCGGCTTCGAACGCGCGCTTGCGGGCGACGAGACCGACCTGCATGCGCAGGAACTCGTCGAAGACGAGCCGGCGCTTGGCCGCGTGCAGCTCGCCCATCGACTCGGGGCGGTGGATGGCGCGCAGCGCGGTGCCGCGGTCGAGGAGGTCGCCCGCGTCGAGGAACGACTCGTCGAGCGGATCGGCGAAGCCGCGCGACGCGGCACTTCGCGAGCGCGTCCGACACCAGCGCGCGGAGCTGCCAGGTGAACACCTCGGCCTTGCCCGACTGCGGGTACACGGGGACGATGACGCCGGTCTTCTCGTCGGCGACGCCCGCCCGGCCGACGACGTCGACGACCGGGTTGGTCATCTGCCGCTTACCCCGGTAGACGTCGAGCTTGCCGAAGAACGACGCTTCGGTGCCGACGCTCAACTGCTTCTCGCGCCAGCCCTGGTTGAAGAACGTGATCGTGAGCATCGACGTACCGTCGTGGACGACCGCCTCGACGAGCGCGCGGCCCTGGCGGGTGCGACGCCCGCGGATCGTGCGCACCTCGGCGAAGACCGTCGCCTCCTCCCCCACCGCGAGCGATGCGATGTCGGTCTTCTTCGTGCGGTCGACCCATCGTCGCGGGTAGTGCTGCAACAGGTCGAGGACGTTGTGCAGCTGCATGTCGGCGAGACGCTGCTCGAGCGCGGGACCGACCCCCTTCAGTCGCTCGAGCGGGATGTCGCGCAGATCGGCCAGCGTCAGCGGCGGATCACCGGTGGGCACGCGCGCGTCACTCCACGCCCACGAGATAGGGGTACAGCGGCTGGCCGCCGTCGTGGAACTCCACCTCGAGGTGCGGGAACGTGTACTCGATGTGCTCGCGGATCCGCTCCGTCTCGTTCGCAGGCGCATCGCAGCCGACGAGCACCGTCACGATCTCGCTGTCGCCGTCGACGAGGACGTCGAGGAGTTTGCACACGGCTCCGGCCGGCGACGTGGCCGCGCCCACCACGCCGTCGCGGGCGAGCGCGATCCAGTCGCCTTCCTTCACGTCGTTGCCGTCGACCGACGCGGAGCGCACAGCCTGGGTGACCTCGCCGGTGCGCACCCGGGCGAGTGCCTCCTGCATCGAGGCCTCGTTCGACTCGACCGTCGCGTTCGGGTCGTACTCGACCAGCGCGGCGAGCGCCTCGGGCACGCTGTGGGTGGCGATGACGGCCACGTGCTTCTCGCTCAGCACGTCGACCTGTTTCGCGACGGCGACGATGTTCTTGTTGTTGGGGAGCACGATGACCGCATCGGCCCGGCACTGCTCGACCGCTTCGAGGATCTGCGCCGTCGACGGGTTCATCGACTGACCCCCCGCCACCACCTGTTGCACCCCGAGGCTCGTCAACAACCGGCGGATGCCCTCGCCCACACCGACCGCCACCACCGCGGTCGTGACGGTGAGCTGCTCGGTGAACTCGTCGAGATCGGCGAGCACGTCGGCCTCGCGGACCCACCGCTCCTCTTCGACCTGCTCGACGAGGTCGGTGATCCGGATCTTGCGGGGCCGGCCCGCGTCGATCCCCGCCTCGACCGCGCCGCCGATGTCGTTCGTGTGGATGTGACAGTTCCAGAGTCCGTCGCCACCGACGATCACGATCGAGTCGCCGATCGCGCTCCACGTGTCGCGGAACGCGGGGAGGGTGTCGTCGTCCGCCTCGAGCAGGTACATGACCTCGTACCGCAGGCTCGACACGTCGTCGCCCGCGAGGTGCGCGGTGAGCACCGCCGGCGCGTCCACGATCTCGGGCTCGGGAATCGCGCGACCGGAGACGACCTCGAGCAGCGCCGCGAGCAACAACGTGAAGCCTTTGCCGCCCGCGTCGACGACACCCGCGTCGCGCAGCGCGGGAAGGAGTTGCGGGGTCAGTTCCACGGCCGCGCACGACGCGTCGTACGCGCGTTCGAGCAGCGCGGCGAGGGTCTGCTCGCCTTCGGCCTCCAACGCCTCGACCGCTTCGGCCGCCGACCGGACGACCGTGAGGATCGTGCCCTCCACCGGGCGCATGACGGCCTGGTAGGCCGCGTCGGTGCCGCGCCGCAGCCCGGCGCGCAGGTCGGGCGCGCGCACCGCGTCGAGGGCGCGGAAGCCCTCGACGAGACCGCGCAGGATCTGGGAGGTGATGACCCCGGAGTTGCCGCGTGCGCCCATCAGGGAGCCGCGGCTCACGGCGTGGCAGACCTCGTCCATCGACTCTGCCGTCTGCAGCTCGGCACTGACCGACTCGAGGGTGAGCGCCATGTTCGTGCCGGTGTCGCCGTCGGGTACCGGGTAGACGTTCAGCCGGTTCAGCTCCTCCTGGTGCGCGCGCAACGCGTCCCGGAACCGGAGCACGGCGTGGCGCAGATCTGCGGCGGACAGGCAGGTCAGCGTCGGCATCGGGGGCCAGAGTACCGGGGTGCTAGCCTTTTCGTGCTCAAGAGACGCTCGATCAAAGGTGTTCCACCGATGTCCTCGGTTTGCGACGTGTGTGCCAAGAAGCCCATCTTCGGCATGAGTCTCAGCCACTCGCACCGTCGTACCAAGCGGCGCTGGAATCCCAACATCCAGCGCGTCCGGGCGATCGTGAACGGCACGCCCAAGCGCGTGAACGTGTGCACGTCGTGCCTCAAGGCGGGCAAGGTCGTCAAGGCCTAGTCATGCAAGGCACGATCAAGATGTTCGACCCCGCGACCCACGAGGGCATCGTGGTGCTCGACACCGACCGTTCCGAGCTCGTGCTGGCACGCGGCGCGTTGAACGGTTCGTTGTTCCGGATGCTGCGCCAGGGCCAGCGAATCGTGTTCGACCTCGACGCGGACGGCCGGGCGACACACGTGCGCACGGGCTCCGAGCCCGACCTCGGTATCCCGACCGCCGAGATCTAGCCCCAAAAGTCCACCAACAGTTTGGTGGAATTCTGGTTCGACGCGCCGATTTTCTACCCAACAGTTGGGCGGGATTCCGGCGCATGGCGCCGGTTTCTCACCGAACTGTTGGTGGAGAAATCAGTAGCCGCGGCGCGAGCGGAAACCGCGCCCGCTCACGAGCCCGACGATCGCGAGCAGGACGACGGCGCCCACGAAGGCGACGAACATCGAGCGCAGCCCGAAGTCGCCGATGCCCTCGTCGCCCGCGGCGTTGAACAGCATGCCGCCGATCAGGCCACCGACGATCCCCACGACGATCGTGCCGAGGCAGCCCAGGTTCCAGCCCCCACCGGTGACGGCCCGCGCCAGCGCGCCGGCAACGAAGCCGACGACGATCCAACCGAACAGGCCCACAGCGACCTATTCGGCGAGGCGCTTGGCGAGCGCGTCGAGCTCGTCGTGCAGGGCCGCCGGCAGGCGGTCGCCGAACACCGCATAGTGCTCCTCGATCAGGGGGAGCTCCGCGCGCCACTCGTCGTCGTTCACCGACAGCAGCTCGTCGAGCGCGCCGACCGCGAGCTGCAGCCCGGCGGTCGGGAGCGCGGCGGGCGCGGGCAGCCGGCCGATCGCCGTGTCGGTCGCGGCCGCCGCGTTCGCGCAGCGGTCGAACACCCACGCGAGCACCCGGCTGTTCTCGCCGTATCCGGGCCAGAGGAACTTGCCGTCGGCGTCCTTGCGGAACCAGTTGACGTAGAACAGCTTCGGCAGCTTCGACTCGTCGGCCGCCTCGGCCATCTGCAGCCAGTGCGCGAAGTAGTCGCCCATGTTGTAGCCGCAGAAGGGCAGCATCGCGAACGGGTCGCGGCGCAGGTTGCCGACCGCGCCGGCCGCGGCCGCGGTGGTCTCCGAACCCATGATCGAGCCGAGGAACACGCCGTGCTGCCAGTTGTAGGCCTCGGTCACGAGCGGCACGGTGCTCCGGCGCCGGCCGCCGAACAGGATCGCGGAGATCGGCACGCCGTTCGGGTCTTCCCACTCGGGCGCGACACACGGCACCTGGCCGAGCGGAGCGGTGAAACGGCTGTTCGGGTGGGCGGCGGGAGTGTCCGACGCGGGCGTCCAGTCGTTGCCCTTCCAGTCGGTGCAGTGCGCCGGCGGGTCGTCCGTGAGACCCTCCCACCACACGTCGCCGTCGTCGGTGAGCGCGACGTTGGTGAAGACGGTGTTGTGGTTCAGCGCGGCGATCGCGTTCGCGTTGGTGTCGGGCCCGGTGCCGGGCGCGACGCCGAACATGCCGTACTCGGGATTGATGGCGTAGAGGCGGCCGTCGGTGCCGAACTTCATCCAGCAGATGTCGTCGCCGATCGTCTCCGCCGTCCATCCCGGGAGCGTGGGGACGAGCATCGCCAGGTTCGTCTTGCCGCAGGCGCTCGGGAACGCGGCGGCGACGAAGCGCGACTCGCCCGCGGGGCTCGTCAGCTTGAGGATGAGCATGTGCTCCGCGAGCCAGCCCTCGTCGCGCGCCATGACGCTCGCGATGCGCAGGGCAAAACACTTCTTGCCGAGGAGGGCGTTGCCGCCGTAACCGGACCCGTACGACCAGATCTCGCGCGTGTCGGGGAAGTGCACGATGTACTTGTCGTCGTTGTTGCAGGGCCACGGCACGTCGGCCTGGCCGTCGGCGAGCGGCATGCCGACGGAGTGCACGCACGGCACGAACTCCCCGTCGTCGCCGAGGACGTCGAGCGCGCCCCGACCCATCCGGGTCATCGTGCGCATACTCGCCGCGACGTACGCGGAATCGGTGAGCTCGACGCCGATGTGCGCGATCCGGGAACCGAGCGGGCCCATCGAGAACGGGACGACGTAGAGCGTGCGCCCGCGCATCGCGCCCGTAAAGAGCGGCAGGAGATCGGCACGCATCTGGGCGGGAGCGCGCCAGTGGTTGGTCGGGCCCGCGTCGATCTCGCGCTCGCTGCAGATGAACGTGCGGTCCTCGACCCGGGCGACGTCACCGGGGTCGCTCCGCGCGTAGAAGCTGTTCGGCCGTTTCGACGCGTCGAGCTGCGTGAACGTGCCGGACGCGACCAACTGGTCACAGAGGTCGCGGTACTCCTCCTCGGAGCCGTCGCACCAGTGCACCCGATCGGGTTGCAGGACCGCCGTCCAGTGCTCGACCCACTCGAGGAGCTTGCGGTTCTTCGTCGGCGAATTCGCGTCCGTGACAGCCATCGCCCAAGGGTAGGCCCGGTCGCCCGTGTCGCGTAAACCGTGCCCGGGAAAGGGACCAACGTCCCCCGACCCTGCGCGCTACAAGTGCACGACCGGACACGTAAGGGTGCGGGTGATCCCGTCGACGAGTTGTACCTGCGAGACGACCATGCGTCCGAGCTCGTCGATCGAGGTCGCCTCGGCCCGGAGAATGACGTCGTAGGGCCCGGTCACGTCGTCGGCCTGGACGACGCCGGTCAGGCCCCGGCACGCGTCGACGACCGCCGAGGCCTTGCCGACCTCGGTCTGGATCAGGATGTATGCGCTGACGGACATGTGTCGACTCCCTCGCGGCCCACTGCCGGGCCGGCCCTCGCGGAACCGGCGAATGGGTCGAATCGTACCGAGCCGGCACCGCCCGGACTCAGAGCAGGTGCACTCAGACCACCTGGAGGACGGCGCGGATGCCGAGGCCCATGATGAACAGGCCGCCCAGCCCGTAGGCGAGCTCCATCCACCCGCGGGCCTTCCACACGTACTTGTACGAATAGAGCAGTCCGACGGTGATGAAAGCGACGAAGCCGTAGAACATGTGGAAGCGCGGCGGCTCGTAGTGCTGCACGCTCACCAGCAGGACCCCGAGCAGCACCTGGATCATCATCATCGCCTCGGCGACGATCGTCGGCCACCACAGCCAGCGGGTTCGCCAACTCTTCCAGCGCCACGCGCCGAGCGTGTACGCGCCGGCGAGGAAGTTGGCGACGATCGCGCTGTAGCCCCAGACGCGATGGATGTCGAACAGCACTAGAGCGCTTGGTCGTCGGACGTGGCGAACGCCGACTCGCCCCCGCGCAACAGGTTCTTCAACACCTTGCCCGCGGGGTTCCGGGGCAGCGGATCGTCGCGCAGCTCGACATACTCCGGCACCTTGAAGTCGGCGAGGTGCTCGCGGCAGAACGCGCGCAGGTCTTCGGCAGTCGTGGTCGAACCCTGCCGCAGCTGCACGACCGCCTTGACCTCTTCACCGAGCGTCTTGTGCGCGACGCCGACCACCGCGGCATCGACGACGTCGGGATGATCGAAGAGCACGTGCTCGATCTCGACGCAGTACACGTTCTCGCCGGCGCGGATGATCATGTCCTTGGCCCGGTCGACGAGGAACAAGAAGCCGTCGGCGTCGAGATAACCGATGTCGCCGGTGTGGAACCAGCCGTCGGTGAACGCGGCCGCGTTCGCGTCGGGGCGGCGCCAGTAGCCGTGCGCCATCACCGTGGGGCCCTTGATCCAGATCTCGCCCCGGTCGCCGGGCGCGGCATCGTGACCCTGGTCGTCGACCACCCGCAGCTCGACCGTCGGCGCCGCCCGCCCGACCGATCCCGGGTGCGCGAAGTAGTCGTCGCCGCCGTGCGCGGTCGCGACGGACGCGGTCTCGGTGAGCCCGTACGCGGTCGTGAGCGTCTTGCGCATGTGCGGGAACACCCGCTCGATGCGCTCGACCAGCTCCGGCGCCGCAGGCGCGCCGCCGTACGACGCGCGCTTCACCGAGGTCAGGTCGTACTTCTCGAGGTTCGGCGATTCGAGGATGCGCCACATGACCGTGGGCACTCCCCCGATCGACGTCACACGTTCGCGCTCGATCGTCTCCATCGCGACGTCGGGGTCGAAGCGACCGACCGGCATCAACACGACCTTCGCGCCCGTCGCATACGCGAGCGTCATCGTCGACAGGCACCCCGTGACGTGAAAGAGCGGGACCACGAGCAACGACGCCGACTGGATCCCGGCCTCGGCCTCCGGCGGCGGCGTGCCGCCCATGGCCTGCGCGACGCCCATCACGATGATGTTCTGGACGTTCGCGATCGCCTGCCGGTGCGTGACGGTCGCACCCTTGGGCTGACCGGTCGTCCCCGAGGTGTAGAGGATCGCGAGCACGTCGTCTTCGTCGATCGGCGTCTCCGGGATCCCCGGATCGCCGGCATCCGCGATCAGTTCGGAGAACGCCCGCACCGGATGGTCAGCCGGGCCGTCGATCACGAAGACGTGTTCGAGCGCGCGGCATCTCGGTGAGGCGTCCGCGCAACAGCGCGATGCGCCGGGCGTCGCCGATGAGCACCTTGGCCTCGGAGTCGTTCAGCCCGAATTCGAGCTCCTCGGCTTTCCACCACGCATTGAGCGGGACGAGCGTGGCACCGAGCACCGCGCAGGCCCACCACGTGATCACCCACTCCGGGACGTTCGCCGACACGAGGGCGACGCGGTCGCCGCGGCGCACCCCGAGCTCGGACAACGAGTGGGCCAGCACGCGTGCGAGGCGGTCGTGCTCGCCGAACGTCAACCGGCGGTCCTGCTGCGCGAGCCAGACGACATCGGCGTGCGCGGCGTTCTGGGCCATGAGCTCGCGCAACGACTTCATCCGCTGCTTGTAGACCTGCATCGGGTGGCCGACGACATCGGCGACCGTGATCTCGAACGGGCCGCCCGGGCCCGTCAGCTGCGCGATCGGATCGACTGGCGGATCGAGCGGCGAATCGACACGCCCATCGATTGGCGTCACGCGTACTCCTCTTGCACGACGTCGAAGGCGAGGAGGTCGCTCCCGGTGCTCACCGGCCCCTTCTCCGTGTGCTGGGCGTGACCCTGCCCGAAGGCCTGGCTGTTCAGCCAGCGATCGAAGTCCTCGGTCGAACGCCACCGCGTGTAGACGTAGAACACGTCCTTGCCGTCGGTCGGGCGGAGTAACTCGAACGCTTCGAATCCCTCCATCTTGGAGACCTCGCCGGCACGGTTGGCAAACCGTTCGACCAGCTGGTCGGCGCGTTCGGGCGGGACGGTGATGGCGTTGATGCGTACGACGGACATGTCCGCATTCTCGCGGTCGCGCGGCCCGCCCGCCCATTCGGGCCCGGCGCTGTCAGCGGGGTTCCCGCCACATCGGCCAGACGACCGGGCCGCCCGGTACCTGTATCTCCCCCGTCACCTCGAAGCCGTGCCGCGCGTAGAACGGGATATTCCGCTCCTTCGACGACTCCAGGTAGACCCGGTCGCCTTCACGATCGCAGCGCTCGAGCACGGGAGCGATGACGGCGCTGCCCGAGCCGCGGCCCTGGAAGTCGGGGTCGGTGCCCAGCATCTGCAGGTACCAATGCCGTTCCTTCGGATGGTGGCCGGCGAAGTAGAGCAGCCCGCGGGCGCACGACGCGATCCGGGGGCCGACGAGTCGGGCGGTCGTCAGCCCGACGCGCGCGTCGGTGCGCCAGCCCAGCGGGAAGGTGCCGGGTGGGTTCCACATCGCGACGCTCTCGTGCTCGCCGGCCGAGTACACCGCGCCGAACGGCAGCGTGGCTCGCAGCAGCGCGCGGAAGAACGGCGGGAGCTTGCGCCGACGCGCGTCTTGGTCGGGGAAGAGCCAGTTCGTGAGTGGATCGTCGGCGAACGCACGGGCCAGCGTGCGCGACATCGGTTCGATCGCGACCGCCGTCGCGGTCCGGACGTCGTGGTCGGACACTCGCACGCTCCCCGGAAGCGCTACTCGTCCGGCTGCTGGCGGAGGAACAGCTCGATCTCGGACACGAGGTCGTCGGCGGACGCGCCCTGCTCCCGATCGATGCGGTCGACGACCTCCTGGACCTCCGGACGCGTCGCAAGACCGGCGTCAACCCGGGTGACGTACCCGTCGCAGCGCGCGTCGAGCGGGCGCAGGTCGAGCTCGAGCCGCCCGATCTCGGCCAGGCGGCGCAACAGCGCGCGCACCGCGGGCGGCGACGGCGAGCCCGACACGTACTGCGGGACCTGCGCCCACAGGCCGGCACTGCGGATGTCGGCATCGCCGAGCGCGCGCTGCACGAGCGTCTGCAGGCCCGTCGGTCCGCCGTAGGCCATGCGCAACGGCGCGATCTCCTGCGCGAGGGAATGGTGCGTGGCCGTTGCCAGCACCGGGACCGGCCGGCGGTGCGACACCAGCGACGGCATTCCCGCAACCGTGCACGCGTCGCGGACCTCGAGCGTGCGGGCGACGTCGACGATCGCGGCCGACACCGACGGCCACCGCAGCGACGGTTCCGGACCGGACACGATCACGACGTCGCGACCCAACGAACCCGACACGAAGGTGATCTCCGGCCATTCGATGACGCGTCCGTCGTCGGACCAGCGCGCGTTCGGCCGAGTCTGCTGCAGGTCCATGTGGTCGGAGAGATCGATCGCGGTGAATTCGTCGGGGCCGACGAGTTGCTCGCGCAACGCGGTGACCGTGCCCGCGCCCGCCATGCCCGCATCCACCCAGCCCGACAGCGAGACGACCATCAACGGCTTCCGGAGATCGGGCCAGCGTTCGACGTTCAGCACACCAGCATCGTACGGGGCTCGGCGGCTAGGTTCCGCGGCGCATGCAGCTGCGTATCTTCACCGAGCCGCAACAAGGCGCCACCTACGACCAGCTGCTCGCCGTCGCGCAGGGAGCCGAACGGCTCGGCTTCGACGCGTTCTTCCGTTCCGACCACTACCAGCGCATCGGGGAAGGACCGCCCGGACCGGGTTCGACCGACGCGTGGATGACACTCGCCGCGATCGCGCGTGAGACGAAGACCATCCGGCTCGGCACGCTCGTGACGCCGGTGACGTTCCGGTTCCCGGGACCGCTCGCGATCCAGGTCGCACAAGCCGACGCGATGAGCGGCGGCCGCGTCGAGCTCGGGCTCGGCGCGGGTTGGTACGACGGCGAGCACGCCTCCTACGCGATCCCGTTCCCGCCGACCGGCGATCGCTTCGCGATGCTCGAAGAGCAGCTCGAGATCATCACCGGTCTCTGGAAGACACCGGTCGGCGAGACGTATTCGTTCACGGGCGCCCATCACTCGGTCGTCGACTCCCCCGCGTTGCCCAAGCCCGTGCAACAGCCGGGACCGCCGATCGTCATGGGCGGCTGGGGCACCAAGCGCACGCCGCGACTCGCGGCGCGCTACGCAGCCGAGTTCAACATGCCGTTCGCGCCGGTGTCGCACTTCCGTGAGGGATGCGACCATGTGCGCGCCGCGTGCGAGGCGATCGGCCGCGACCCGGCCACGATGAGGTTCACGGTCGCGACGGTGGTGTGCGTCGGACGCGACGAGGTCGAGTTCGCGCGGCGCGCGATCGCGAGCGGTCAGGATCCCGATCAGGCGCGCGCCGGTGCGGCCGGCGGCACGCCCGCCGAAGTGGTCGAACGCATCCTCGAGTTCGGCCGCGAAGGCGCGGAGACCGTCTACCTGCAGTACCACACGCTCGACGACCCCGATCACCTCGAGCTGATCGGCACGGAGGTCCTCCCCCAGATCGGTGCGGCTTCGTGAGCCCGCAGGCGACGACGCCGAAGTTCGGCGTCCATACCGGACTCCAACACACTTCGATCGACGAGTTGCAGCCGCTCTGGCGGCGCATCGAGGACCTCGGGTTCGACTGGATCTCGATCTGGGACCACTTCTACGCGGCCGACGCGTCCGGCGATCCGCATTGCCTGGAGGCGATCACCGCGCACACCGCCCTGGCCGCGACGACCGAACGGGTCGCGTGCGGTTCGCTCGTGTACTCCGCGGGCTACCGACATCCCGCCGTGCTCGCGAACGCGATGGCGACGCTCGACCAGGTCGCGCGCGGCCGGACGGTCCTCGGACTCGGTGGCGGGTGGCTGCGCAACGAGTACGACGCGTACGGCCTGGAGTACGGATCGGCGGGGGAACGGCTCCGGATGCTCGAGGAGTACGTGCAGTGCGTGCGCGGACTCCTGACGCAACCGCGCACCACGTTCGCCGGCGAGTTCTTCCGGCTGACCGAGGCGCAGTGCGAGCCGAAGCCCATGCAGCCGCGACTGCCGATCTGGATCGGCGGCGGCGGCGAGAAGGTCACGTTGCGGATCGCGGCGGAGTACGCCGACGGTTGGAACGTGCCGTTCATCCCGCCCGACGTGTGGGCCCACAAGGCCGGCGTGCTCGACGCGCACTGCGAGCGTCTCGGCCGCGACCCCGCAGAGATGACGAAATCGGTGAACGTCGGCATGGCCTTCACCGAGGAGGAGCTGCGGCGCCAGTTCGGACCGATGGCCAAAGCGGTGAAGCCCGGCGTGCTGTCGGGCAGCGTCCAGGAGATGGTCGACAAGGTCGGCGCGTACGTCGACGCGGGCGCGAGCTACGTGATCCTGGCGCTGCGCGCGCCGTTCGACCGCGACGGGCTCGAACGATTCGCGGCCGAGGTCATCCCGGCCGTGCGCGCCTGAGCGCGGCCGGGGCACCGCGAGATGGCAGGGCCCGCGGGTGAGCTGCGCTTCGATCCCCTGACCGCGCGAGTGGGTCAACATCGTCGGGAGTCGCCAGGGGCGCCCGAACCTGCCCGAGACCGGCTGCCCGTTCTGCGTCGGCGGGCTCGAGGCGCCCGAGCCCTACGAGCTGCGCTGGTTCCCCAACCGTTGGCCCGCCCTGGCGCCGGGCGACCCGGTCGACGTCGTCGCGGCCGAGGCCGCGGGCATCACCACCGTGCCCGCCGCGGGCGCGTGCGAAGTCGGTGCTGTTCTCGCCCGACCACGATCAGTCGCTCGCGACGCTCCCCGTCGCGCACGTACGCAAGGTCGTCGACCTGTGGGCCGAACGCACGACGCAACTCCTGGCGCGACCCGAGGTCGAGTACGTGCTCGTGTTCGAGAACCGCGGTCGCGAGGTCGGCGCGACGATCGATCACCCGCACGGGCAGATCTACGGCTACCCGTTCGTGCCGCCCGCGCCCGCCCGAGAAGCCGCGGCCGCGCGCGAACATGGATGCGCGGTGTGCCAGGAGGTGGAGCGCGAGCTCACCGCGGAACACGCGTCGTGGCGACGCACGGCGACTGGGTCGCGTGGGTGCCGTACGCGTCGGGCTATGCCTACGGGTTGCGGATCGCGTCGCGAGCGCACGTCGGGTCGCTCGCGGCGCTCGAAGGCTCCGAACGCGACGCGCTCGCGACGATCCTCACCGACGCGCTCGGTCGTTACGACCGGCTCTGGCCCGCGCCGTCGCCCGACTACCAAATGGCTCCCTCGGCCTCGCCCGGGGAGCTCGGCTCGTTCGCCCGTCATCGCTTCCCCTATCTCCTGTGGTTCCACCAGGCGCCGGCCGGCGGAGGCGACGAATGGCATCTCCACGCGCACGTTGCGCCGCCGCTGCGCGCTCCCGGTGTCGCCCGCTACGTCGCGTCGGGTGAGGTCGGCAGCGGCACACTGTCGAATCCGGTCGTGCCCGAAGCCGCCGCCCGAGAGCTGCGCGACGCGTGACCACAGCTCGCGTCTTCCGCGCCCCGGGCCGGGTCAACCTCATCGGCGGGCAGATCGACTACCACGAAGGATGGGTCGTGTCGCTGGCCATCGATCGCGACGTCGTCGTACGCGCGTGCGCGCGCGACGACGGTCGCGTGACGGTTCGGTCCGGCGAATTCGAGGGCGCGGTCGACATCGCGGCCGACGGTCACGACGACCCGCCCGCCACGCGGCCGAGGTGGGGACGCGCCGTCGCCGGAGTGACGCGCGTCCTCGCGGAGCTGGGACGCGCCCCCGTGGGCGCCGATCTCACCGTCACCTCGACCGTCCCGGTCGGCGCCGGACTGTCGTCGAGCGCGGCGTTCGAGGTCGCGTGCTCACTCGCACTCTGCGACGCGGCCGACTTTCCCCTCGCCGGCACCCCCCTCGCGCTCGGCCGCCCAGCGCGCCGAGCACGTCGCGACGGGCGTTCCGTGCGGTGTGCAGGACCAGATGGCGTCGGTGCACGGGCGGATCGGTCACGCGGTCTTCCTCGACTGCCGCAGCCTCGAGGTCGAGCACCTCTCGCTTCCCGACGATTTCGGCGTCGTCGTCGTGCACTCGGGCGTCACCCGGACACTCGAAGGGTCGCCGTACGCGCAACGCCGGGCCGAAAGCCTGGCCGTCGCGGCCGACCTCGGAATCCGCGCGCTGCGCGACGCTTCGCTCCACCAGGTGCGCGACATCCCGCGCGGGCGCCATGCGGTCACCGAGATGGCGCGGGTGCGCCAGTTCGCCGACGCGCTGCGCACCCACGATCTCGACGCGCTCGGCGCGCTCATGCTCGCGAGCCACGCGTCGTCGCGCGACGACATGGAGGTTTCGATACCCGAGCTCGACCTGCTCGTCGAGTGTCTCGTCGACGCGGGCGCGCTCGGGGCCCGGCTCACCGGCGCCGGGTTCGGGGGCTGCGTGGTCGCGATCGCGCCCGCGGAGTCCGCCGAGCCGGTCTGCCGAGCCGCGTCCGCCGCGTATCACGCGCGCAGCGGCCTCGAACCGACGTCGTGGGTCGTGCGGGGTTCGGCCGGGGCCTGCGGGATCGGATAACGGCTACGAGCCGAACAGACCGCCGGCCGCGTCCTTCGCGCCGGGGGCGGAACGAGCCCTGCAGCTCGGCGGGCGCGAAGCCGGGAACGGGCGCGCCGGTCGCGAACCGGTAGAGCGCCACCTGGAAGATGCCGGTGAGCGTCGTCGAGACCAGCATCACAACGGCGCACCAGACGACGAAGAGGGCGATGCCCAGCACCGCGACCGGACCACCGATCGCGAGGAACACGACGAGCGGGACCGCGCCGACGAGCATCGCGAACATGCCGACGAGGCCGATGCCGGCGTTGGTCATGACGTTCTCGCCCCACGTGCCCTTGAACAGCTCCGCCGAGCGCTTCACCGCCGCGATCGGGCCGAGGCCCTCGAACACGAGCACGGGGAGGACCAGGAACGTCACGACCGACCACGCGATCCCGGCGAGGCTGCCGACGATCCGGCCGAAGATCCCGCCCCGCTGCTCGACCGCGCGCAGCGCGACCGAGACGGTCGCGCTGACGATCGCCCACGGGAGCAGCACGTGCGCGCGTTCGCGCGCGGCGTGGATCGAGCCGCCGACCGAGACCGTCTCACCCTGGAACCGGCCGTTGGCGGCGTGCACCAACGCGGCGTTGAAGAACACGACGATGTACGTCAGGGCGACGCTCCCGAGGAAGGCCAGGAGCCATACGAGCGGCTTCGACCCGGAGTAGCCACCGCTGCCGCCGCGCACGATCAGCGCGATCGGGAGGAACACCACGACCGCCACCGCGAGGGTCGCCAGCAGCGAGAGCAGCGGCAGCATCGTGAGTTGCTTGTCGTCCCGCAGCACCTGCCACGACGACTTCGCCAGTGCGATCGAGTTCTGGAACCGACCCATGTGCCCTCCGGACGACGTGTGCCCCGAGCGTATCGGCCGTACCGAGCGTCGACTTCGCGGGTACGCCGTACATTTCTGGCGTGTTCGTCGTGCGGGCCCCGGGCCGGGTCAACCTCATCGGGGACCACACCGACTACCAGGACGGGTTCTGCCTGCCGATGGCGATCGACCGGGAGGTGGTCGTCCGGGCCGCAGCCGAGGGGCGACGGGCGCGTGGTCGTGAGATCGGATGCGATCGACGGACTCGTCGAGCTCCCCGCCGACGGCTCGACCGATCCCGCCGCCGTCGAGCCGCACTGGGGCCGCAGCGTCGGCGCGGTACTGCGGGTGCTCGCCGGCCTCGGTCGGGCGGCCGTCGGCTTCGACGCCGAGGTCGGCTCGACCGTTCCCGTCGGCTCGGGCCTGTCGTCGAGCGCCGCGTTCGCGTGTCGCGCTCGTCGATGGCCGGCGCCGAGGCCGGCGGGCTGACGCTCGACCGCCGCGACCTCGGTCGCGCGGCCGCGCAGGCCGCCGAGCACCTGGCGAGCGGCGTGCCGTGCGGCGTGATGGACCAGATGGCGTCGGTCTTCGGCCGCGCCGGGCACGCGCTGCTCCTCGACTGCCGCGAGCCTCACGGTCGACCCCGTCCCGCTCCCCGAGTCGGCAACGGTGATCGTCGTGCACACGGGAATGGCGCGCACGCTCGAGGAGAGCGCCTACGCCCAGCGGCGCGCCGCATGCGAGGCCGCGGCCGCGACGCGTCGGCGTCGCGACCCTGCGCGACGCGACACCCGCGCAGGTCGCCGGCGACCCGTGCGCGCGTCACGTCGTGTCCGAGAACGCGCGGGTGCTCGCGTTCGTCGACGCGCTCCGAGCCGGCGATCTCGAGCGCTGCGGAGTGCTCATGGACGCCAGCCACGCGTCGCTTCCGCGACGACTTCGGCGTGTCGACACCAGAGCTCGACACGCTCGTGGACGAGCTCCGGCGCGCCGGCGCGTTCGGCGCTCGCCTCACCGGTGCGGGTTTCGGCGGTTGCGCCGTCGCGCTCGTCGCCCGAGCACACCGCCGGAGAGATCGTCGCCCGGGCGCGCGCGCGCTACGGTTCGGCGAACGGGCCTGACCCCACTGCCGTTCGTCGTGCGGGCCGTGGACGGCGCCCGAGTCGTCGACGGACGGCTGACCGAAACGGAGGTCACGTGCCGAGCATCTTCAGCCGGATCATCGCGGGCGAGCTCCCGGGCACGTTCGTGTGGCGGGACGAGCAGGCGGTCGCGTTCCTCTCGATCGCGCCGATGATGCCCGGCCACACGCTCGTGGTCCCCCGCGAGGAGGTCGACCACTGGATCGATCTCGAACCCGGGCTGGCCGCGCACCTGTTCGCGGTCGCGCAACAGATCGGCCGCGCGCAGGACCTCGAGTGGAAGCCGCGCCGCATCGGTCTGCTCATCGTCGGCGAAGAGGTGCCGCACACGCACCTGCACGTCGTGCCGATCAACACCCCCGACGAGTTGTCGTTCGCGCACGCCGACGCGGCCCCCGGCGCCGATGCGCTCGAGGACGCCGCGGACGCGCATCCGGGCGCGACTCCGCGAGCTGGGCCGCACCGAGGCGTCCGACTAGCGGCCATACTGCTCGTCGACTGCCTCGCGCGAACGCGCGGTGGACCCGCGTGAGCACCACCTCGCCGTCGGTTCCCGTCGACCGCGAACCGACCCAGCGCAGATCGCCGACGACCGTGAGCGCGACGTACACGACGGCCAGCGCCGCGGCGAGCAGCAGGACCGCGGAGCCCACGCCGGTGGCCGCGGCCGCGAGCGCGGCCGCGGCCGCGACCAGCACGACCCACGACACCCGAGTCGAGCACCCGTCGGGCCCGCACGCGGGCGGCCTCCAGCGGCAGGATCGCCGAGATCTTGGGCCCGAGCGGCGACCACGGTCGTTGCTCGGGTCGCAACACGACCGCCACCGGGTTCGCGCACATCCGGCCCGTCTTGACCGAGAGCGCAGGGAGGTCGCCGCGCTCGAGATCGTCGATCAGCACTCGCACCCGGGCCATCAGAAGATGTGTATCGGCGCTGTGCATCAGGCGATGTGCTGCAGGCGTTCCGCGGCGGCCGGCGTGCGGACTCCCCACCAGAACAGGTCGCGACCGTCGACGAAGGTCGCGGCGCATGCCGGGCACCGCGGCGCGGACCTCGGTCGCGTGCCGCTCGCCGAACGCGTACGGCTCGCTCGGCAGCAGCGCGAGATCGGGTCGGAGCCCGGCGACGTCCGCCAGCGCGACCTCGGGATACCGGTCGGCCGCGCCGGAGAGACGTTCGAGATCCCGACGTGGGCGAGCAACGACGAGCCGTAGGTGTCGGCCGCCAGCGACATCCACGGTCGGCGCCAGATCGGGACGAACGCGGCGTGGCGCACCGGCCGGCGCGTGCGGTCGAGCCACGCGTCCCACTCGGTCCACGGCGCGGCGGGCTCGCGACCCGAGCGCGGTCGCCAGCGCCGCGACCGCGGGACCGACGTCGGCGACCGAACGCGGCGACATCGAGTGCAACGCGAGCCATGCGCGTCGAGCGCGTTCGCGTCCTCGAGCCGGTTCTCCTCGTCGTTGACCACGACGAGGTCGGGCTCCAGCGCGACGACCGCGTCGACGTCGACGCTCTTCGTCCCGCCCACGACCGTCGCGTCCGCGTCGTCGCAGAAGCGGGTGCATCCGACCGGGCCGAGCCCGAGCGCGAGCAGCGTCTCGGTCGCGCTCGGCACGAGCGAGACGACGCGCGATCACGCTCACATGCGCTCGAGCAGCTGCGCCTTCTTCGTCTCGAACTCCGCGGCCGTGATCACGCCTCGGTCGCGCAGGTCGGCGAGCTGCTGCAACTGCTCGGGCACGCGTCGGCGCGGCGGCGCGGCCGGCGCGGCGCGGGCGCGGCGGGCGCAGCCGTCCGGGATTCGACCAGCTCGCGCGCTTCTTCGCGTTCGCCTCCATCTGGCGGTACAGCTCCTGCTGCACGCCGTCGGGGTGCCACACGTCGTCGAAGTGCGACTGCCCGTCCTTGCCCGCCGACTCGATGTCGAGATCGCCGGCGCCGATGACGCGCTCGAAGATGCCCTGGTGGAAGTTGATGTTGTTGATTCGCTCCATCGGGATCTCGACGCCGCGCTTGGCCATCACGCCGGTGCGGTAGATGACCCGGTCGTCGGTGACGACGAAGTGCGTGAAGTTCCACTCGAGGTACTTGAGGCCGAGCCACCCCGCCCAGACGACCGCGACGACCGCCCAGAGGAGGAACAGCCACTTCCTCGCGCTGTCGTGCGTCTCGGCGAGGATGAGCACGAGCACGATGAAGAGCGGGACCCCGCTCGCGATGTGCTTCGAGAAGAACCACCAGTGCGGGCGGAGGTCGAGTGCGACCTCTTCGCCGTCGTTCAGCAGCTTCTTCGGGTACGGCACGGCGAAATTCTATGCGCGGCGGGCCGGTCGGGACCGGACCGGGCAGGCGGATCCGTCAGGGCCGGACGTCGCCGGGGAGGAGCGCGGGCACGTCGTCGCCGTCGCCGGGATCGAGGTCGACGGCGATCAGGAAGCCCCGGGCCCGTTCTGCGTGCGGGAACCGGTCGACGAGCGCGTCGTGGGCGGGGCCGTGACTCGGGACGACCAGGTGCGCGAGCTCGTGCACGAGCACGTAGTCGAGCACCCACGACGGGAATGCCGCGAGGCGCGCCGAGACCCGGATCGAGCCGTCCTCGGGCGTGCACGAGCCCCAACGTTGGCGCATGTTGTCGACCCAGCGCACCGAGCGCGGCCGGGGAAGCCCGTACTCCCGCGCGAGGCGGCGGGCGCGTGCGGCGATGTCGATCGCGGACGAGTCGGTGCGCCGGCGCATGCGCTCCGCGAGCTCCTGCGCCGTGACCTGCGCCTCGTCGATCGACATCCAACGCGGGAACGACACGCGCAGGCGATCGCCGACGAGTACGGCCTCGACATGCTTGCGTCGGCGCGTTCCGCGCACGAGCTCGATCTCCATCCGCCCATCTATAGCGGGTTCGCGCGACCACTCCGCACGCGACGTGTGAATGCTCCGCGAACTGCCGCGGGCGAACCGCACACGTTCGCCGCGAAATTCTTCTTGACCGTCGGGTGGCGCGCCCGTAGTGTCCGTCCTTGCCGGTACGCCGATGCGTCGGACTCCGAACCCGCTTGCGGGAACGGAACGGACGTACGTGCGCACCGGTGCGTGCACCGAACATCGGGTCCGCGCCCTCCGGGGCGAGGCTCGGCGGGAGGGGCACGGGCCGGCTCGTCGGCCGGCGGAGCGCCTGCGAGGGCGATTCGAAGGTCGGCGCCGGAGGGAAGGCCCCGAGGAGATCGGAGCTGCGAAAGCGGCGAAGACTACTCGGGGCCTTTTCCGTACTCCGGCACCTGGCGCACCGCGCTTGTACGGTCTCACTGTGTACGGTCCCCGCGTGCGCGACACGCTGCTCGACGACCTCGACCCGACGCAGCTGGACGCCGTCACATCGAGCGCCGCGCCACTCGCGATCATCGCCCCGGCCGGGTCCGGCAAGACGCGGCGTCCTGACCCGGCGCATCGCGTATCTCGCCCGCGAGGAACGCGTCGTGGCCCGCCACGTGCTCGCGGTCACCTTCACCCGCAAGGCCGCGGGCGAGTTGATCTCCCGCATCGACCGGCTCGGTGTCGACGGCCGCATCACCGCGGGAACGTTCCACGCGATCGCGCTCGGCCAGCTGCGGCGGCACGCGGCGGAACGGAATCGCGAACCGCCGCGTGTGCTCGAACGCAAGGCCCGGATCCTGGCCCCGCTGCTGGGCGGCAAGGGACCGGCCTCGTCGGTCGCGATCAGCGACATCGCCTCCGAGATCGAGTGGGCCAAGGCGCGCCTGATCTCGCCCGAGCGACTACGAGGCCGCCGCCGCGGCCGCCGGTCGGCGCACGCCCCGCGGCGCGGGCGAGGTCTCGGCGCTGTACGCGCGCTACGAGGCCGAGAAGCGGCGCCGCCACGTCGTCGACTTCGACGACGTGTTGAGCCGGTGCGCGGAGGCGATCGCTGCGCGACGAGGAGTTCGCCGCGGGACAGCGTTGGCGGTTCCGGCACTTCTTCGTCGACGAGTTCCAAGACGCCACGCCACTCCAGCTCCGGCTCCTGCGCGGCGTGGCTCGGTGGCGCCGACGAGCTCACGGTCGTCGGCGACCCGGCCCAGGCGATCTACGGCTTCACCGGCGCCGACGCCGCGCCGCTCGTCCGCTTCGACCGCTCGTTCCCGGGGGGCCGGACCGTCGTGCTCGGGCGCAACTATCGCAGCACGCCCGCGGTCGTCGCGCTGGCCGAGGTCGCGCTCGGCGGCGCCGCGGGCGAGCTCCGCACCCACCCCGAGGCCGTCCGGGCCGACGGCGCGGCGCCGACGGTCACGTCGTACGCCGACGACGACGCCGAGGCGTCGGCGATCGCCGACGCGTGCTGGCAACAGCACGCGTCCGGGATCGCGTGGGGCGACATGGCCGTGCTGTTCCGCACGAACGCGCAGTCGGCGCGCTTCGAGACCGCGTTCACGCGCCGCGGTGTGCCGTTCCGCATCGGCGACGGTCAGCGGTTCACGGCACGCGCGACCGTGCGCGCGGTGCTCGACGAGCTGCGCGAAGCGGAACGCAACGCGCCCGGGCGACCGTTCTCGCAGCATCTCGCCGACGTCGCCGCCGGCCGCGGCGATTCCCGCCGTGAGCCCGAGCCGCAACCGGAACCGGAGCTGGTCGACGCAGCCAAAGGAGTCGGATCCGACGAGGCGCGCCAGCACCGCGACGCGCTCCTCGAGCTCGGGCGCGAGTATCTGGAAGCAGTCGGCGGGACGGGCGGGGTCACCGAGTTCGTCGCCTGGCTCGACCTCGCGACGAGTGGCTCGACGAACGAGGCGGTCGGCGTCGACCTCGTCACCTTCCACCGCGGCGAAGGGTCTCGAGTGGACGGTCGTCTACGTCACCGGCCTCGAACGCGGCCTGGTCCCGATCTCGTGGGCCGCTTCCGAAGCTGCGCACGACGAGGAGCGGCGCCTGCTCCACGTCGCGCTGAGCCGGGCCGAGGACGAGTTGCACTGCTCGTGGGTCCAGGTCCGCGTCGGTCGGGTCCCGGCGCGCGCCGCGCGAGCCCTCGCCCTGGCTCCCGCTGCTCGAGCATGCGGCCAACCACGCGCCGCACGGCCTCCTCCAGCGCCGCGGCACACCCCGCGACCATCTCGCCGAGCTGCGCGCCACCCTCGCGGCGGCGACGCCTCCGAGCCCGCCCCCCGAACGCGCCGGTCGCCTCAACGGCTGACATGCATCCCGACCGCAGAGCACGTCGCAACGCGAGACTGCTCGCACCGAATGCGTCCGGCACGCCCCTAGCCTCGGATGCGATGTACGAGTTCGATGCCGCCACCCGGCGTATGGCCGACATGATCATGGAGCTCCTGCAGGAGTTGGTGGCACTCGATCCCGCGCCGCTCAACGGGACCGTCCTCCCCTCCGAGGTCGCGACACGCGCCCGCAAGCTCATCAATGCCGAGGGGAACGACCCGCGCGTCGTGCTCGACCTGTTCACGTCCGTGCTCGCGCCGGCCGTGATCCGCGCCGACAGCCCGCGCTTCCTCGCGTGGATACCGTCCGCGCCGACGAAGGCCTCGATGTTGTTCGACGCTGTTGTCTCGCTCGCGTCGATCAGCGGCGTGTCGTGGATCGAGTCGGCGGGCGCGATCTGGGCCGAGAACGAAGCGCTGCGCTTCATCGCCGACCTGGCGGGGATGCCCGTCACCGCGGGCGGCACCTTCGTGCAGGGTGGTTCGGCGGCCAACCTGTCGGCGCTCGCAGTCGCGCGCGATGCCGGGCGGCGCCGCCTCGACGACTCCCGCCGGCGGCTGCAGTTCGCCGTGACCGACGACACACACTCGTCGGTCCGCAACACGATGCATCTCCTCGACGTCGACCCGTTGCTGGTGCCCCTCGTCAACGACCGGCTGACCGGCGACGCGCTCGCGGCCACGCTCGAGACGTGCCCCGACCTGTCGGTCGTGTGCGCCGTCGTGGCCAACGCCGGCAGCACGAATGCCGGGCTCGTCGACGACCTCGACGGTGTCGGGCGCGTGTGCGACGCGCGCGGTCTGTGGATGCACGTCGATGCCGCGTACGGCGGCGGCGCGCTGCTCGCGGAGTCGACCCGGCCCGCGTTCGCGGGCATCGAGCGCTCCGACTCACTCGTCGTCGACCCGCACAAGTGGTTGTACGCGCCGCTCGACTGCGCCGCCCTGCTCTACCGCGACCCGGACCTCGCCCGTTCCGTGCACGGCCAGCACGCCGCGTACCTCGACACGCTCAACGACGAGCGCGACGCATGGAACCCGGGCGACTACGCGTACCAGCTCACGCGCCGGGCACGCGGCCTCCCGTTCTGGTTCTCGTTGGCGGTGTACGGCACCGACGCGTACCGGGTCGCGGTCGAGCAGGTGATCCGCACGACTCTGGCGGCAGCCGACCGCATCCGCGCGCTCCCCCACCTCGAGCTCGTCCTCGAACCGGAGCTGTCGATCGTGCTCTTCCGCCGCCTGGGCTGGGAGCCCGCGCAGTACGCGGCGTGGTCCCGGCAGCTGAGCCGCGACCAGATCGCGCTCGTCGTGCCGACCCGCTGGCACGGCGAGACCGTTGCGCGCCTCGCGTTCCTGCACCCCGGCACGACGCTCGACATCGTCGACGAGATCCTCGCCTCGACCCTCTGACCTGGGACCGACGCGCCCGGCGCACGCGCTCGGTTCCGTCGTGGCCGTCGTCGCATCGGCCGACGAACGTGGCGGACGAGCCGCCGTGGTGCGCCGGCGGCGCCCGCCGAACCCACACATCGCTGTTCGACCGACTGCGGAGGTGCTAGACCCACACACCGGATCGGGGGGTCGGCATGCAGGTCATTGCTCGTCGGGGGATCGTGGCCGCCGCATTGGCAGTCGTCGTGGGATTCGGCCTGGCGAGCCCGTCGGGCGCGAGCCGGCACGAACACCGCGCGGGCGAGGGTGATCGCGCGTACTACGTGCTGCCCCCGGGCAACTACGGCGGCTTGCCGACGACCGAGCAATCACTCGATCAGCTGCCGCTGTACGACGGACTGACCCCGCTGCGGGGCAACGTCTCGGACGCCGACATCGCCCAGCACTACCTGCCCGAGAACTTCCGGCCCGTGGGCGCGACGCACGTCGAACCGACCGGACGGCCGGGAACGACGATCGTCTACGACTCGTACGGCGTCCCGCACATCACGGGGAAGACGCGAGCGGACCTCGCGTTCGGAGCGGGTTGGGTCACCGCGCGCGATCGCGGCCTCCTGCTCCAGCTCGGGCGTGGTCCGGCGCGGGCCGCGGTCGCGGACGTACCCGGGATCAACGCGTTCGGCCTGGTCACCAGTGGTCAGTCGTTCGTGCCGAGCGCGCAGACCGAACAGCTCCTGACCGACCAGGCGAAGCTCATCGTCCGGACCTACGGCAGCAAGGGCCGCGAGATCATCGCCGAGGCCCAGGCCGAGGCCGACGGCATGAACGCGTACTGGACGGCGAACCACGTCGACCAGCCGCCGGCGACCGTGAACGACGTCATCGCGGTCACGGCGTTCATCGGATCGATCTTCGGTGCGGGCGGCGGTGCCGAAGCGACGAATGCGCAGTTCCTCTCCGAGCTGCAGAACCACATGGGCACCGACGTCGGTCGCAAGGCCTGGGACGACGCGATGTTGTTCAACGACCCCGAGGCCCCGACGACCACCAACCGCACGTTCGGCTACGGCGAGTTCACCGGCGGACGCGTGACCGGAGCGGTCGCGATCGACGAAGGATCGATCGTGTCGCTCGACCCGCGTCAGCCCGCGGCCGTCGCGCCGAAGCCGTCGACCTCCACCGCCGCCACCACGTCGGCAACCGGTGGAGCGCTGTATCCGGCGGCCGGACCCGTACCGTCGAAGCAGGCGTCGAACTTCCTCGTCGTTGCGCCGCAACGCTCGGCCACCCGCAACAGCCTGGCCGTGATGGGCCCACAGCTCGGCTACTACTACCCCGAGATCGTGGAGCAGATCCATCTCTCCGGGCCCGGCGTCGAGGCCCAGGGAGTCGCGGTCCCGGGCGCGGCGATGTACTTACTCATCGGCCGCACGCGCGACTACGCCTGGAGCCTCACGTCCGCGGACCACGACGTACGCGACGTGTTCGCCGAGCAACTGTGCAACCCCGACGGCAGCCCGCCGACGCGCCAGTCCGACCACTACGTGTTCGACCGCAAGTGCCGGCCGTTCGAGATCTTCGACGCCGGCACCCTCAACGGCACCCCGATCCGCTACCCGACGTCGGTCCACGGACCGGTGATCGGTACCGCGATGTCGCACGGCCACCCGGTCGCGCTCGACGCGTCAACGCTCGACGTTCGGTCGCGACGGACTCAACCTCGCAGCACTCAAGGACATGACCGACGGGCAGGCCACGACGCCCCAGCGCTTCTGGTCGACGGCGAACGAGTTCGGGTTCACGTTCAACTGGGCGTACGTGTCGCGGCAGGCAACGGCGTACTTCTCGTCGGGCCTGCTCCCCCGCCGCGCCCGCGGCCTCGACCGAGGTCTTCCCACGAACGGCACCGGCGCGTACGAATGGCGCGGCTTTCTCAGCCGCGACGAGCACCCGCACGACGTCGGTGGGCCCGGCGACCTGTTGCTGAACTGGAACAACAAATCGGCGCCCGGATTCATGCACGGCGACGACACGCCCCTCGGCTCGGTGCACCGCGTCGAGCTCTTCGACAACTTCCCCCGCCGCGTCACCCTGGCCGAGGATGTCGGCGTCATGAACAACGCGGCGACGCAAGACGTGCGCTCGCCCGTATGGCCCGTTGTCAGCAAGGTGCTGCACGGCAGTGCCGCGCCGAACGCGCTGGACGCGAAGGTCGTGAGCGTGCTCGACGACTGGGTGCGTCACGACGCGCCGCGCCTCGATGCGGATGACAACGGTCAGTACGACGCGGCCGGACCGACGATCATGGACGCGCTGTGGCCGAACGTGGCCGACGCCGTGATGCGGCCGGTCTACGGAGCGCTCACGAGCGATCTCAACAGCATTCGCAGTCTCGGCAGCCTCTCCGGGGAGTCGTTCGTCGACAAGGACCTCCGCTCGCTGCTCCACGAGCGGGTGAAGGGACCGTTCAACCTCCGGTACTGCGGCAAGGGATCGCTCTCCGCCTGCCGGGCATCGCTGTGGGCCGCGGTCGACCAGGTCGCCGCCCAACTCGCGGCGAGCAACGGTCCCGATCCCGGCGCCTGGCGGAGCACGGCCTCCCGCACCGGATTCACGCCCGGACTGATCCCGAACACGATGCGCACGACGAACCGGCCGACGTTCCAACAGGTGCTGGAGTTCGACCACCGCAGCGACCGGCGTCACTGACGAAACGAAGCTTCGCACGCTCCCCACAAACCGCGACCGTGCGCCGCGGGCGTCGAGCTCGGCCCGCAACATCGCGCGCGCGTGGATGCCGTTCGGAGCGATGATCAACAGCCGCGCGTAGCCGAGTCGCAGGAGCTCGTCGTCGTAGCGTTCACCGCCGACATATACGTACGCGAGGAGGCGTCCGTACTTGTCGCGGACCTCGGCGTCGGTCTCGAGCGACACGCGCGTGCCCGGCGGCAAGCGCGCCTTCGTGTGCGCGCTCGCTTCCGGGCCGAAGCACTGCACCGGCTTACGCGGGTCGACGACCTCGGGCGTGTCGGCACCCAGGATGCGCACCCGTTCGGTGCGCTCGCCGATCCGCACGGTGATCGTGTCGCCGTCGGAGACGTGCACCACCGTCGCGTCGTATCTCGCCGCGCCGAGACCGCCCGATCGCCAACCCCACCCGGCACTCCCGAGCAGGGCGACGGCCAGCGTCGCGCACACGGCTCGGGAAGGAGCCATGACGGCACGGTAGCAACCGCGTGCGCCACTCGCCCCGGCGTGTGGTCTACGGGTCGGTGAAACGGCGCCCGAGGTTGCTCACGAGCGACGTCAGCTGCGCGGTCGGTTCGATACCGAGCTCGGTCTGCAACATCGCGCGATAGCGGTTGAACGCCTCGAGTGCCTCCATCTGGTTGCCTTCGGCGAGGAAGACCTTGATCAACGCGCCGTGCGCGCTCTCCCGCAGCGGTTCGGCGCGGATCGCGGCGAGCGCGGCAATCACCGCCTCGGCCCACCGCCCGCGAGTGGTGAGGTGCGCGGCCATGGCCTCGAGCGCGTGCAACCGGAGCTGATGCCACTCCTCGTTCTCGATGACGACCCAGTCGTCGTACCAACCGGGCAGGAGGTCGACCGAGAGCGACGCGACGGCCGACGCGGTCTCGTCGCTCGGCAGGATCTCGCGCGACGGATCGAGCAATCGGTGCGCGAGCGCCCGCGAGTCGCGGATGTCGACGCGGACGTCGGGATGCGGTCCGAGATCGAGATCCTCGACGATCACCGCGGCGCTCGCGATCGGTTTCAACCGCCAGAGCGCCGAGCGAAGGCTGCTCGCCGCGTCCTGGGGCGGAGCCTCGGGCCACAGCGTGGACGCCACCAGATGGCGCGTGGCAGGCCGGTCGCGCAGGGCCAGGAACGCGAGCAGCTTGCGGGAGCCGCTCGGCAACGCCAGGGCGCGGTCGCCGGCCCGGAACGTGAAGGTGTCGAGCACGGAGACCATCAGGTCACTGTGCCGATTCTCCTTGGACGCGACGTCGGTGTCGGTCATCGCGACACCCCACCTGGCGAACCGCGTCCGAGCCTGTTGCTCACGGGCCCATTTGCGCATACCGCCCGTCGCGCGCCCGTCACAGTCGTGTGACAGTGGCACCACAGCCCGTGGTGGTCATGCCCGGTGCCGGCCGGACCGCCGGTCTACCGGGGCAGGAAGTCGAGGAGCAGCCGGTTCACGGCGTCGGGCGCCTCCCACTGCATCCAGTGACCGGGCCCCTCGACCCGCTCGTACCGGAACGACGTCGCGCAGTACTTCGCCGAACCGGTCATCTGCTCTTCGAGCAGCGCGAAGTCGCCGCTACTCCAGAGTCCCATGGTCGGCGCCTGCACCGGCGGGAGCTCGAGCGGCGGATCGACGAGCGCCTGCGGCGGCAGGTTGGCGCGGTACCAGCCGAGCCCGGGGGTCAACGACTCGTCGCGAACGAGGTCGGCGATCACCGCGTCGACATCGGGGTGCTTCGACCACTCGCGGAAGTTCGCCCAGTCGTTCATCGTCAGCCATTGCTCGGCGACGTCGCGGAACTGGAACAGCAGCATGTACCACGACTTCTCGCGTTGCGACATGCCCATGCCGGCGAACGCGCTCGGATGGCCGACCGACATCGCGACGAGATGGTCGACCCGCTCGGGCGCGAACGAAGCGGTCGCCCACGCGACCGCAGAACCCCAGTCGTGCCCGACGACGTGCGCGCGCTCGAGCCCGAGGTGGTCGAGGATCGCGGTCACGTCGATCGCGAGGAACGGGATCGAGTACGCCTCGACCTCGGCGGGTTTGTCGCTCGCGCCGTAGCCGCGCTGGTCGGGCACGATCACCTGGAAGCCCGCCTCGACCAACGCCGGTACCTGCTTCGACCACAGGCGTTTCGTGTCGGGGAACCCGTGCAGCAGGACAACCGGGCGGCCCTCGCCTTCGACCTGTACGTCGAGCCCGACGCCGCTGGAATCGATGCGCATGTCGTCCCCGTTCCGTCAGCCGGCCACGATGGCCAGCAGCTCTTCGCGTGTCGGCGCGAACACGGGGTCGTCCCGCCAGTCCGCGCCCAGCTCGATCACCCTCTCCGCGACCCCGGGCGTCGCGAACACGTCGGCGGGACTCGCGAGCACGCCCGCGATCCGCAACATGCTGCGAAACAGCTCCGGGTCGCTCCCGGCCGCCGACGCGAGAGCATGGGCGAATTCGTATCCGGGATCGTCCGGGTCGTAGCTCTTGCCCTCGATACCGGCGTCGATCTCGGCGAGCCGGTGCCGGTCGAAGTCGAGCGTCGCGCGGTAGTAGGGCTCGACGACGGCGTCGGTGACCTCGTGCCAACGCTGGGCGAGCTCCATCGGGAAGTCGAGCGAGGCGACGCGCAAGAGGTCGCGCAGCGCGACCGCGTGCATCAGGCCGATCGACGCGCCGCGACCGAGCGACGGGTTCGTGCACGCCCACGAGTCGGCGACGGCGAGCACCCCGGTTGCGACGGGCGATCCGTCGACCACGAACGAGCGGTGGCGGTCCTCGATCTTCGTCATGAGCGCGACGTCGTCGTCGATCGGCTCGCCGTCCGCCCAGTGCGCGACGAGCGGGATCGAGCGCCATGTGCGCATCCACGTCTCGGTGTCCTTCAGCCCCCGGAGCGCCGCGTCCTTCGCGCTCGTGACGATGCCGAGACCCCAGGTGCCGTTGTCGGCGGGGAGCGTCAGCGTCGAGATCGTTCCCCAGGGCGCGAGGATGCCGCACATCAGCGGCGGGACCTCGCCGTCGGGCGAACGGAAGTGGCGCCCGTAGTACATGAACCCCGAATCCTCGATCTCTTCTTCGGGGAACGCGCGCCGATCGCGGTCGAGCATCGCGGGAAGCGGCGAGCGGCGACCCGCCGCGTCGACGACGAGATCGGCGCGCAACTCATCGCCCCGCTCGGTACGCACGCCGACGACGTGCGGGACCCCCGGCGCGATCTCACTTTCGCTGATCAACGCCGCGACCGGGACACCGCGTCGCACCTCGAGGCGCGGCGTGCGCGCCGACGCACGCCCGATCGCGGTTTCCATGACCGGCCGGCGCGCGGAGAGCATCTCGAACTCGTCGTCGGACTTCCGGTACCCGCCCGTGACCTCGTCGGGAACGAGTTGCATCGGGTTGTAACGGATCGCGCCCAGCGCGCCGGCCTCTTCCACGATCTCCGGCAGCTCGGTCTCGATGATCGAGCGAAACCGCGGCGAGAAGAGGTGGATCATCCGGAACTGGTTGACGCCGCGCCGCTCCCAGTCGCGCCAGGCTTCGTCGGGCGTCGCGGGCGGCGGCGCCGGGTCGCGCTCCAAGACGGTCACGTCGTGGCCGTCGCGGCGCAAGCAACATGCCGCTCGTGAGCCCGCCGACCCCGCCACCGATCACAACGATCCGCGCCATCTCGTGCCCCCCTTCCGGCCTGCGGAACCCTACCGCCGTCTTGTTCGCCGCGGCCGCGGGTTCCGGCGGCGTGACCAGCCGGTCTTCCGCGCTGGGCCCCGTCGCGACCGGGTGCGCCGTCGTCACCCGCATGACGGTCGGACACGCCGCCCACGACTAGGGTCGTCGCCAATGCACGTGCTGCGCGTCGTACGCGTGCTGGTGCTCCTTCTGATCGTGGCCGCCGTCGTCGGTGCCGGATCGTCGGTGCTGAGCGCACGCCCCGATCTCCAAAAGGCCAAACGCAACGTCGACGCGTCGTGGACGTCGGTGTCAGGCCAACTCGACAACCGTTACCTACTCCTGGCGACCCTCGACGACAAGCTCCGACCGGTTGCCGGTCCGATCCACACACTGGTCGGCGACGTCGACAGCCGCGCTCGCGCACTGGCGCGACGCCCGCGCGCACTCGGGCGTCGCGACCCAGGTCGCGGCCGCGAACGACGTCGAGGCGCTCGCGCGCCGGCTGCTCGCCACCGAGGCGGCGTCACCGCGCGTGAAGGGCGATGCGGCGATCCTGACCGCGCTCGGGAAGTACCTCGCGGTCTCGTCCCGGACCGCGGCCGACGCCTTCAACCAACGGGTCGTCAGCTACGAGCACGAGCGCCGCGGACCGGTGCGGGCCGTGGTGGCGACACTGCTCGGCGACGGCGAGATCCCGGTGCTCGACACGGCGTCGACACCGGTCACCGGGCTGACGACCGGAACGGGCGCGTCGGCGTAGCTGTCCCACCCCGTCGTTAGGGTCGTCCGCATGGTCATCGGAGTGATTCTCGGCGTGATCGCGGGCTGCCTCCTCGCCGGCGGCGTCGCCGCAATGTTGGTGTCGGCAGAGCGGGCGCGGGTCGCGGCTCGAGCGATCGAGCGCCCCGCCCGCGCCCGACCCGAACGAGCTGTTCACGCGCCTGCTGGAGGCGAATCGGGCCCTGCTCGAACAAGAGCGCCTGCGCTCGACGACCGAGCTCGACGGCAAGAAGGGCCTGATCGACCAGCAGCTCGTGTCGATGACGGGCGAGCTCGGCCGGGTCAGCGAGCTCGTGCGCGAGCTCGAGCACGATCGGCACCGGGCGTTCGGCGAGCTCACGAACGAGCTCAAACGCCAGCACGAAGGCCTCAACGCGCTGTCCGAGCACACCCACCAGCTCCGCGAGGCGCTCGCGAGCTCCCGCAGCACGCGGTCAATGGGGAGAGCGGATGGCCGAGGACGTGCTGCAGCTCGCGGGCTTCCTGGAGGGCGTGAACTACCGCAAGCAGTCGACGATCTCGGGCGCGGGGCGGCCCGACTACACGTTCTTGTTGCCCAACGGCCTGCTGATGCACATGGACGTGAAGTTCCCGCTCGACAACTACGTCCGCCACCTCGAGGCCGACAACGACGTCGAACGCTCCCGCTACCGCGACCAGTTCCTGCGCGACGTACGCGACCGGGTGAAGGAGCTGACGACACGCGGCTACCTCGACGCCGCCGGCGAGACGGTCGACTGCCTGTTGCTCTTCATCCCGAACGAGCAGGTCTACGCGTTCGTGCAGGAGCACGACCGCGACGCGATCGACGACGCGATGCGGCACAAGATCGTCCTGTGCTCGCCCCTCACCCTGTACGCGGTCCTCGCGGTCGTGCGCCAGGCGGTCGACAACTTCCGGCTCGAGCGCACCTCCAACGAGATCCTCGGGCTGCTGCGCGAGTTCTCGCTGCAGTGGGAGAAGTACTCGGGCCAGCTCGACCGGGTGCAACAGCGCTTCGACGGCGTGGCGAAGGAGTACACCGCCCTGATGACCACCCGGCACCGCGCCCTGCAGCGGCCCCTCGACAAGATCGAGGCGCTGCGCCTCGACGAGCCCGCACTCGTCGATCCCGAGATCGCATCACTCGCCCTCGAAGCCTGAGCGGGCCGCCCCCAGTCGCTAGCGTGCCGCGCCATGAGGCGGGTCGCGGTGCTGGGCGGAGGCCAACTCGGTCGCATGCTCGGCCTCGCCGGCATCCCGCTCGGCTGCTCGTTCGGGTTCCTCGATCCCGCGAGCGCGGCGCCCGCGGCCGCGGTCGGAGACCTCGTGGTCGGTGCGCTCGACGATCTCGACGCCGCGCGGCGGGCCGCCCGGGACGCGGCCGTGATCACTTATGAGTGGGAAGGCGTGCCCGCCCCGACCGCCCGCGCGCTCGAGTCCGTCGCGCCGGTGTTCCCGCCGCCGGCCGCGCTCGAGGTGTCACAGGACCGGATCGTCGAGAAGCAGGCGTTGCACGCGCTCGGGATCGCGACCGCCCCGTTCCACGCCGTCGACTCCGAAGCCGATCTGCACGCCGCGATCGCCGCGGTCGGGCTGCCCGCCGTGCTGAAGACGCGCCGAGGCGGCTACGACGGCAAAGGCCAGGCCGTGGTGCGCGACCCGGCCGACGTGCACACCGACTTCGTCCAGCTCGGCGGCGAACCGTGCATCCTGGAAGGGTTCGTCGCGTTCGATCGGGAGCTCTCGATCCTGGCCGTGCGCGGCCGCGACGGCGAGGTCGCGTGCTGGCCCGCGGTCGAGAACCACCACCGCGACGGCATCCTCCGGCTCACTCTCGCGCCTGCGCCCGGCCTCGACGAGGCGTTGCAAGCGCGCGCCGTCGCCGCGATCGAGCCGCTGCTCGACGAGCTCGACTACGTGGGTGTGTGTTGCGTCGAGCTGTTCGACGTCGGGGGCGACCTCCTCGCGAACGAGATCGCGCCACGCGTCCACAACTCGGGCCACTGGACGATCGAGGGGGCCGAGACGAGCCAGTTCGAGAACCACCTGCGGGCGATCCTCGGCCTGCCACTCGGCTCGACCGCGGCGCGCGGCGTCAGCGCGATGGTGAACTGCATCGCCGAGATGCCCGACCGCGACGCGGTGCTCCGCGTCCCCGGCGCGCACCTTCACGACTACGGCAAGGACGCGCGTCCCGGGCGCAAGCTCGGCCACGTCACGGTCACCGCCGCCGACGCGGGCGAGCTCGACACTCGCCTCGCACGCGTGCTCGAACTATGCGACCGCGCCGGTCTCGCGTAGCTTCGCGATCTCGGCCTCGTCCACGCCCCACTCCGACAGTGCCTCGTCGGTGTGCTGGCCCGGCCACGGCGCCGACCGCTGGATCTCGCCCGCCGTGCGCGAGAACCGAGGCGCCGGCGCCGGTTGCGGGACACCGTCACGCTCGATGATCGTCGAGCGCGCCTGCATGTGCGCGGCGTTCGTCGCCTCGCTCATCGTGAGCACGGGCGCGTAACAGGCGTCGGTGCCGAGCAGCAGCTCGTCCCACTCGGCGCGCGTCTTCGACTTGAACAGCTCGGTGAAGCGCGTGCGCAGCGTGTCCCAACCGGTCGCGTCCATCTGCGCGGGGAGCTCCTCCGCGTCGAGGCCGGTGCGTGCCAACAGCTCGGCGTAGAACTGCGGCTCGAGCGATCCGAGCGACACGAACTTGCCGTCCTTCGTCTCGTACGTGTCGTAGAAGGGGGCGCCGCTGTCGAGCACGTTGGTGCCGTGCTGTTCCTTCCAGGCGCCGATCTGCTTCAGGCCCCACATCATCGACATGAGCGTCGCCGTACCGTCGACCATCGCCACGTCGATGACCTGGCCCTGGCCCGAACGCTGCGCCTCGAGAATGCCGCACACGAGGCCGAACGCCATGAACATGCCGCCGCCGCCGAAGTCGCCGACGAGATTGATCGGCGGTGTCGGCTTGTCGCCGGCCCGACCGAAGTGCGCGAGCGCACCCGCGAGCGCGATGTAGTTGATGTCGTGCCCGGCGGCCTGTGCCATCGGGCCTTCCTGGCCCCAGCCCGTCATGCGGCCGTAGACGAGCTTCGGGTTGCGGGCGAGGCAGTCGTCGGGGCCGAGGCCGAGGCGCTCGGTCACGCCGGGGCGGTAGCCCTCGAACAAGGCGTCCGCGCTCTCGACGAGGCGCAGGACGAGCTCCCTGCCCTCCGGGTTCTTCAGGTCGACGCCGATCGACCGCCGGCCGCGGTAGAGCGGCTCGAGGTTCGGCTTGTCGAACACCGCGGGGTTCACCTGCTGCGCACGGTCGATGCGGACGATGTCGGCGCCCATGTCCGACAACAACATGCCGGCGAACGGCCCCGGTCCGATACCGGCCAGTTCGACGATCTTGACTCCTGCGAGCGGTCCCATGGGCGGAAACCTACGCGCGCCGGCTCGCCGCACGCATACCGGCCGCCCCCTCGGTTTCGGTCAGTAGTTCAACCCGAGCCCGGGGCGCGGCCACGGCAGCGAGATCAGCCGCCCGGTACCCGAGCACGTCACGTACGCGGTGCGCAGATCGGGTCCGCCCCAGCAGACGTTCGTCGTCATCGGGTCGCCGGTCAGCACCTGGTCGAGCAACTCGCCCGCAGGGCGAGATGACCGAGAGCGCGCCGGTGACCAGCGTGGCCACGACGACGTTGCCGTCGGCGTCGACGCCGAGCGAATCGAAGAGCTGCATGCCCGGCAGACCGCACAGCAGCGCGCCGGTCGCGCCGGCGGCGTTGCGCTCGACTTCGCCCGGCCCGGTCACGTTCCACGCGTACACGCGCCCGGTGTGGGTCTCCGCCGCGTACAGCCGCGATCCGTCGGGCGACAGGCCGATGCCGTTCGGCGACTCACTCGGGAACACGACTTCGCGGATCGACGAGCCGTCGGGCTGCGCGTAGTAGATCGCGCCGACGTGCTGCACCCGACCCTGCCGGCGCCCGTGATCGGTGAACCACATGCCGCCGTGCGCGTCGAACACGATGTCGTTGGGCCCGATGAGCGCGTGACCGTCGCACTCCGTGTACAGCACGTCGACCGCGCCCGACTCGAGGTCGATGCGTTCGATACGCCCACCGCTGTGGTCGGGCGGGAGCTCCGAATCGGGAATCAGCATCCCGAGCACTTCGTAGAACGACCAGCCGCCGCTGTTGCACACGTAGAGCGCGCCGTCGGGCCCGATCGCAGCCCCGTTCGGGCTCCCGCCGGGCGCGGCGACCTCCGACTTCGTCCCGTCGGGCCGGACCCGGGTGACGCATCCCCCGCCCAACTCCACCACGATCACGCTGCCGTCCGACATGGCGACCGGACCTTCAGGGAACCGCAATCCGGATGTGATCTCGGTGACCTCGGGCTGGCTCATCCTGCGAGCAGAGCACCAGGCCCGGCGAGCGGTCAAGATACGGGCGCGCGACGGAGCCATCAGCTCGTACAGACGCGGCGCAGCGAAGGAGCCAGAGAGATGCGCATTCGGATGGAGCCCCAGGACGAGTACATGCACGCCTTGGAGGAGGCGTCGAACTTCAACGAGTCGATGTACTTCAACGTCTTCGACCCGGCGGCACGCATCGGCGGATTCCTCCGCCTCGGCAACCGTGCCAACGAGGGTTACGCCGAGCTCACGACGTGCCTCTACCTCCCCGACGGCCGGGTCGCGTTCACTTACAACCGACCGAAGATCACCGACAACGACGCGTTCGACGCGGGCGGGACGCGCTTCGAGGTCGTCACGCCGTTCGAAGAGCTGCGCACCACCTACGACGGCAAGGTCGCGCTGCTCACCGAACCGCTGCAGATGGCCAACCCGAGGAAGGCCTTCACCGAGAATCCGTGGGTGGAAGCACACGTCGAGCTCTCCCACCGCGGCGTGTCACCGATGTACGGCGGCGAACCGGTGAACGACGACGGATCACCGCTCTCCGAGGACCACTCCGGCGGATTCGCGCGCGGTCACTACGAGCAGCACATGGCCGTCGAGGGCGTCATCCGCGTCGGTGACGACGAGTGGCCCGTGCGCGGGTTCGGTCTGCGCGACCACTCGTGGGGACCGCGCTTCTGGCAGGCGCCCTGGTGGTACCGCTGGCTCACCGCGAACTTCGGCGCCGACTTCGGATTCGTCGTGTCGATCATCGCGTCACGCGACGGCGGACGCCGGTACGGCGGCATGGTCTTGCGCGACGGTGCGTACGAGCACATCCGCGCCGCCACGATCGACACCGACTGGACGGGCGACGACCAGTACCACGCCGAGGTGCGCGCGACGGCGACAACCGACGCCCGCACGTACGAGATCACGGGCAAGGTCCTCAACCTCATCCCGCTGCGGAATCGCCGCGAGACACCCGAGGGGGAACAGCTCGTGACGCGCATCTCCGAAGGCATGACCGAGTGGTCGTGCGACGGCAAGACCGGCTACGGCCTGTCGGAGTACCTCGACCAGATCGTCGACGGCCGCCCCGTCGGGGCGGCCGAGGAATCGTCGAACCACCCGTAGCGCAGCCTCTCCCCGGCCGCCGCGCCCGTCGATCATCCGAGAACGAGTCGGATCACACCGGACGGACTGACCAACCAGTTCCGGACGGCCCACCGACTTGACGATTCTGCATCGTCGCGGTTTCACGCGTCAGTCGGAACCGAGGCGCACCGCGGAATGTCGTCGGTCGCGACGGTGCCAGGGAGATGACGTGCCTGAGCGGACGGAACCGAGCGACGGGCGATACGCAGCGGCTGCGGTGAAACCCGGGTTGCGCAGCTGGGAGCTGATCGCGGGACTGACGGTCCTGGCTATCGGCGCCGGTGTGATCATCGGCTGGGTCGCCGACGTCGACGCGCTCAAGCGGGTCGCCCCGGGGCTGGTGACGATGAAGTTCAACACCGCGCTGTGCCTCGCGCTACTCGGGAGCGCCCTCGCAGCCGGACCCTCGACCCGAGTCGCGCGCGGAGCAAGCTGCGTCGTGGCGGCGGTCGCTCTCACCAGTCTCACCGAGTACGCGATCGGCCGAAGCCTCGGGATCGATCAGTTGATCTTCGCGGATGCCGAGTCCCACCTGACCGAGCCGGGGCGGATGGCGGCAACGACGGGGATCTGCATGCTCCTCGCGGCGGGCGCGCTGTGCGCGCTCCGGATCAATCGGCCTCGCGTCGTCACGGCGCTGGCCGTGCCCGTGCTCGTCATCGGCTGGCTGGGATGCCTCGGCTACGCCTTCGGCGTCAAGTCGCTCTATGCCGTCGGCCCGTTCGCCACGATGGCCGAACACACCGCGGCGGCGGTCGTCATCGTCGCCGTCGGATTGCTGGCCGCGACCCCGGACGGGCTCGTGCGCTGGATCGTGCGCGGCGACGATCCCGGGGCGACCGTCCTGCGTCGGATCATCCCAGTTGCGCTCGTCGGGATGCCTACCCTGGCGTACCTCAGGCTCGTCGGTGAACGCGCCGGATGGTACGACGAGGCCTTCGGCATCGCTCTCTTGGTCGTCGCCGCGTCGACGGTCATCGTCTTGGTCGCGGTGCATTGTGCATGGGTCGTCAACGGGTCGTACGACGCGTGGCGTCGCGGCAACGACGAGCTCCATGACCTCAACGCGAGCCTCGAGACCAAGATCGCAGAACGCACGACCGCGCTGGCCACGAGCGACGCCTGGGCGCGGGCGCTGGCAGGTACGGCTCCGATCGGCATCTTCCATTCGGACACGGACGGACGGCGCACGTACGTGAACGATCGTTACTGCGAGATCTACGGCGCGACCCGAGGAGAGCTCCTCGACGACCCCATCGGAACCCGGATCTACCACGACGATCGCGAGCACGTGCAGGCGGAGTGGGCGAGAACGATCCCGGCCGGCATCGAATTCGATCTCGAGTTCCGGGTCGCCCGGCCGAGCGGTGCTGTGGCGTGGGTGCATGCCCACGCGACTCAGGTGACGGACACGCTCGACGGGGGGCTGGTGGGGACCTTGGAGGACATCACTGCCCGGCGCGGCAGCGGACCATGCACTCCGCGCCGCGGAGGAACTCTTTCGCACGACATTCGAATCCTCCCCGGTCGGGAAGGCATTGGTCGACCGCGACGGGCGGATCATCAGGGCCAACACCGCGCTCGCCAAGCTCACCGGCTATTCCGTCGACCAACTCCTCGCGATGCGGCTGGATTCGCTGCTGGTCGCACCCGACGACGCGTCGCCGCCGAATGGTGACGGCGCCGCGTCAGCCGACCAACGCGTCGCGCGCGCCGACGGGTCGGCCGGCTGGATCTCGGTGCACTGCGCGCGGATCGGGAACGGTGGGGCCGCCGACCCGAGCGTCACCATCGCCCAGTTCGTCGACACGACCGAACGCCACCACTTCGAGGAGCAGCTCCTCGCGATGGCGAACCGCGATCCCCTCACCGGGCTCATGAACCGCCGCAGTTTCGAGGCGGCGCTCGACAATCACATCGCGCTGTGCAAGCGGTACGGCCCGGTCGGAGCGCTCCTCGCCTTGGATCTTGACCACTTCAAGGAGGTCAACGACCAATACGGTCATCTCGTCGGCGACGAGGTCATCGTCGCGGCCGCCGACCGGTTGCGGACTCGTCTGCGCGATTCCGATCTCGTCGCGCGCACCGGTGGGGACGAGTTCGTGGTGCTGCTCCCCGCCGCGACGCCGTCCGAAGCCCGGCGCGTCGCAGAGAGCCTGGTCGAATCCATACGCGCCGAGACGGTCACGGACACGGGCGTCGCGATCTCGTTGAGCGTGAGCATCGGAGTCGCACCGTTCGACGGCGACCTCTCGTCGGACGAGATGCTTCGAAACGCCGACACCGCGATGTACGAAGCCAAGCATGCCGGTCGCGACAACTGGGTCGAGGCGTCCGTCTACTGATGCCCGACTACAGCTAGAGCAGCAGCGTGCGCCGCGCGCCGGTGCTCGTGCTCGCGTTCTCGCGGTACTCGACGAGCTGCGCGACCGAGACGAGCGCGATGCGGTGCTCCTGTGCGAACAGCTCCAGATATGGGAACCGCGCGGGCGAGCCGTCGTCGTGGAGCACCTCGCAGATCACCGCGACCGGCGCGCAGCCGGCCAGCCGGGCCAGGTCGACCGCGGCTTCGGTGTGACCGCGCCGCTCGAGGACGCCGTCCTCACGGGCCCGCAACGGGAACACGTGACCGGGGCGCACGAAGTGCTCGGGACGCGACGCGGGGTCGAGGATCTTGCGGATCGTGAGCGCACGGTCCTGCGCACCGATGCCGCTGCCCCCTTCGCGGTGGTCGATCGACACCGTGAACGCGGTGTCGCAGCCGGCGACGTCGGCCGGGACCATCGGGCCGATCTCGAGCTCGTCGAGGCGGCTGACGCTGCACGGCATGCACACGAGGCCGCGGGCCCAGCGCATCATGAAGTTGATCGCCTCGGGCGTGACCCACTCGGCCGCGAGCGTGAGGTCGCCCTCGTTCTCGCGGTCTTCGTCGTCTACGACGAGCACCATCTCCCCCCGGCGGATGCGTCGCAGTGCGTCGTCGATGGAGGTAAGGGGCACAGCACCGTCCTTCAGTTGATGAGCTCGGGAGTGGGAAGCGCGGCAAAGTTCCACGCGACCCGGGATGTTTGCGATCATGCGGCAACCGTGCGGCTCGTTACGAGTCGCGTGGATGTCGCCGCCGTGCAGTTCGACGATCCAACGTGCGATCGCCAGACCGAGGCCGGCACCGCCGTCGCTCGAGGAGCGGGCGGAGTCGGCTCGGTAGAAACGCTCGAAGACGCGGGTGACCTCGCTGTCGGGGATGCCGGGACCGTCGTCTGCGACCTCGAGGCGGGCGCCGCCCTCGGATGCGGCCACCGCGCGCACCGCGATCGTGCCTTGCGGGGGCGAGTGCCGCACCGCGTTCTCGACCAGGTTCGCGATCACCTGGTGCAGGCGTTCGGCGTCGGCCTCGAGGCGGAAGTCGCGCGGCACGATCTCGATCTCGAAGTGCACGTCGGTGGCGTGCAGCTGCGACTCCCGTATCGCGTGCTCGATCATCGGACGCACCTCGAAGGAGTTGCGGTCGAGCGGGAGCGTTCCCGACTCGAGCCGCGAGAGGTCGAGCAGTTGCTGCACCAGGCGTCCCAGCCGTTCGACCTGGGCGAGCATCGTGCGCAGCGTCTCCGGATCGGCGGTGCCGACCCCGTCGACGAGGTTCTCGAGAACCGCCTGCAGCGCGGTGATCGGCGTGCGCAGCTCGTGGCTGACGTTGGCGACGAGATCGCGTCGCAGCCGGTCGGTCTCGGCCAGCTCGGCCGCCATCTCGTTGAACGCGAGTGCGAGCGTGCCGATCTCGTCGTGGGTGATCGCGGTCACGCGGGCCGAGAAGTCGCCCCGGGCCATCGCCTCGGTGGCTTCGACCATCTCCCGCAGTGGCGACGTCAGGCCCCGGGCGAGCACCCGGACGACGGCGAGGGCGACGAGACCCGACAGCACGCCGGCGACCGACGGCCACAGGCCGAGCTTCAAGCCGACGAAGAAGACGCCGACGGTCACCGCGACCGCGGCGAGGATGATCACACTGATCTTCAGCTTCAGCGTCGGCAGCGGGTCGAGCGGCCGTTCCGGGGTGCGGGGGCGCTTCACGTGCAATTTGCCCGAGCCTCCTCGACGGCGTAGCCGACACCGTGCACGGTGCGCACGATCGACGGACCGAGCTTGCGGCGGATCGTGCGGATGTGCGAATCGACCGTCCGGGCGCCCGAGGGCACGTCGTAGCCCCAGACCTGCGCGAGGAGCTCCTCGCGTGTCGACACCCGACCGGGACGCGCGGCGAGGTAATGGACGAGGTCGAACTCGATCGGAGTGAGGTGCACGAGCTGCCCGTCGACGCGCACCCGGCGGGTCGTCGCGTCGAGCTCGATGTCGCCGACGCGAACCAAGGCCGGCAGCGACGACTCACGTGAACGCTCGGCCCGGCGCAGCAGCGCGTGGACCCGGGCGATGAGCTCCCGCATGCTGAACGGCTTCGTCATGTAGTCGTCGGCGCCGACCGCGAGCCCGACGAGCAGGTCGCTCTCACCGTCGCGTGCGGTCAGCATCAGGACCGGGAGGGGCCGGTCGCGCTGGATGCGCTTGCAGACCTCGATGCCGTCGAGACCGGGGAGCATGAGGTCGAGCACGACGAGGTCGGGCTGCAGCCTCTCGCACAGCGCCACGCCACCCGGCCCGTCGCCGGCGATCGCGACCTCGTAGCCCTCGCTGCGCAGACGCGCGGCGACGGCTTCGGCGATCGGCTGTTCGTCCTCGATCACCACGACCGTCCGGACCAGCCCTTCTCGCGCTCTGGGCGCAAGCGAGGTCACAACAGGAGGATACGGACCTGCCGTGGAGGAAGCCCCATGCACCTGTGGAGAAAGTGTGCAGATCGGCCTCCGGGGCCCATTGCGGCCGGTCAGCGGGCATCGCGACGCCCGTTCGCGGCGCCCGAGCACGGGACACAGCGTCGGGTCGCAGGCTGCGCCTCGAGTCGGGCCGCGGGGATCGCGGCCCCGCAACCCTCACAGATGCCGTAGGAGCCGTTCCGCAGCCGCTCGTGGGCGGCGTCGAGCTCCGCGAGCCGCTCCTGCGCACGTTCGAGCAGCGCCGCGACCTGCGCCCGCTCGAATCCGACCGTCGCGCCCTCCGGATCGTGCTCGTCGTCGAGATTCGCCGACTCCGCGGCCTCGACGATCCCGGCCAACCCGTCGGACAGGTGTTGCGCACGAGTCGCGGCTCGGGCGCGAGCGTCGCGCAGGAGAGCCTCGGGATCCGCAGCGGTCATCGTCAGACTTCGTACCCATCCGGGCGGCCGGATCGCTAGCGTCCGGCCCGTGGCCCGACCTCCCGATCCCGAGGCGATCGCGCGGGTGGTCGCGCCCGCGTGCGGCTCGGGCTCGGTCGAGGAGCTGCGCCGGTTGTCGGGCGGCGCGTCGCGCGAGACCTGGTCGTTCGACCTCGTCGCCGCCGACGGCGCTCGCCGCGGCTTCGTGCTGCGGCGGGACCCGGGCGAGTACGGCGGCGAATCCGATCGGGCGACCGAGTACCGCCTCCTCGAAGCGGCGGCCGCCGCCGGCGTCGCGGTGCCGCGCGTGCGCACGTTGCTCGGTCCCGACGACGGTCTCGGACGCGGCTTCGTCATGGACCGAGTCGACGGCGAAACGATCCCGCGCCGGATCCTGCGCGACGACGCCTACGCCGCGGCCCGGCACCGGCTCGCGGGCCAGTGCGGGGAGATCGCGGCGCGGATCCACGCCATCGACCCGGCCGTCCTGCCGAAGCTCCCGGTGCTCGGCGCGGTCGCACAGCTCGACCAGTACCGCGCCTACCTCGACACCTTCGGCGAGCCGCACCCCGCGTTCGAGCTCGGCCTGCGCTGGCTCGCGGATCGCGTCCCGGCGCCACCGCCCGCGCCGGAGTTGGTGCACGGCGACTTCCGCAACGGCAACCTCGTCGTCGGCCCCGACGGGGTCCGGGCGGTGCTCGACTGGGAGCTCGCCCACCTCGGCGATCCGGTCGAGGATCTCGGCTGGATGTGCGTCAAGTCGTGGCGATTCGGCGTGTCCGGCCATCCCGTCGGCGGCTTCGGCCACGTGCCGGAGCTCGTCGCCGCGTACCAGGCCGCGGGCGGGCGCCCGGTCGACGAGGACGCACTCCGATTCTGGGTGGGCCTCGGAACCTTGAAATGGGGTGTCATCTGCGTCGGGCAGGCGTTCACCCACCTCAACGGGCTCGTGCGGTCGGTCGAGCTCGCGACGCTCGGGCGGAGAGTGGCCGAGACGGAATGGGACCTGCTCGACATCCTCGACGGAGGCTGGTGACGATGTCCCAGGATCGCCCGACCGCAGCCGAGCTCGTGCAAGCCGTACGCGAGTTCCTCGAGCGCGACGTCATGAGCGCGACGCAGGGACGAGTGCAGTTCCACACGCGCGTCGCGGTCGAACGCGCTCGGCATGGTCGAGCGGGAGCTGACCGACGGCGCCGCGCTCGAAGACGCGGAACGCGACCGCGCCCTCGCGTTGCTCGGACGCACCGCCGAGGCGACCGACGACCCGCGGCGCCTCGAACGCGAGATTGCCGCCGGCATCCGCGACGGCTCGCTCGACGACCGGCTCGATGCCGTCCGCGCGCACGTGCGCGCGACGGTGCGCGAGAAGCTCCTCGTCGCGAACCCGGGCTATCTGCCCGACGAGCCTTCCGCCTAGCCTGCGCTCCGATGCGGATCGCCACCTGGAACGTGAACTCCCTGAAGGCCCGCCTCCCGCGCGTCGAAGAGTTCCTCGGGTACGCCGAGGTCGACGTCTTGTGCCTGCAGGAGACGAAGCTGGCCGACAAGGCGTGGCCGGCCCTCACGTTCTCGGCGCTCGGCTACGAGTCGGTGCACTACGGCCGCAACCAGTGGAACGGAGTCGCGATCCTGTCCCGAGTCGGCATCGACGATCCGTCGAACGGTTTCGGCGACGCGCACGTCGATCCCTACGAAGGCGACGCCCGCGTCCTCGCCGCGACGTGTGGCGGCATCCGGGTCGTGAGCGTGTACGTACCGAACGGGCGCGACGTCGCGACCGAGTTCTACGAGCGCAAGCTCCATTGGCTGTCGAGCATGTACGACTGGATCGACGCGACCCACAAGGCGACCGACCCGCTCGTCGTCATGGGTGACTTCAACGTCGCGCCGACCGATCGCGACGTCTGGGACCCGAAGAAGTTCATCGGGTCCACCCACGTGACCGAGCCCGAGCGCAAGGCCGTCGCCCGGCTCGAGGAGTGGGGCCTCGAGGACGCATTCCGGCGCGTGTATCCGGACGTCGACGGGCTCTTCAGCTACTGGGACTACCGCGCCGGCGACTTCCATCAGCACCGCGGCATGCGCATCGATCTCGTGCTCGCGACCGCGCCCGTGGCGGAGCGGGTCACGTGGGCGGGCGTCGACCGCAACGCCCGCAAGGGAACGGGTCCCTCCGACCACGCGCCGGTGATCGTCGACCTGCGCGACTGATCACGCGTTCCCGGCGAACTCCAGCGCGCGTCGCGCCAGCGCGGGCACACCCTGTTCCAGCGCGGAGAACGACGAGTCGTCGCTCGTACCCGCCTTGAAGCGCGCGTACGACCCTTCCATCACGCACGCGAGCTTGAAGAGGCCGAGGACGGCGTAGAACGCGATCCCCGACAGATCACGCCCGGTCCGGTCGCCGTACCGGGCGATGAGATCGGCGCGGTTCGGGACGTCGGCCGTCGCCGCGAACGGCGAACCGCCCGCGAGCGTCGCGCCCTCTCCGGGTTCGATCCACAGACCGATCATCCAGCCGAGATCGACGAGCGGATCGCCGATCGTCGACTGCTCCCAGTCGACGACCGCGACCAGCTGGACGGGGAGATGCGGCGCGAACATCACGTTGTCGAGCTTGTAGTCGCCGTGGATGACCGCGGGCTCCTGCATCGTGGGCGTGTGCGCCGCCAGCCAGCGCCCTGCTTCGTCGACGTCGGGTAAGGGGCGCGTCGCGTACCGCTCGAGCTGCCCCAGCCAGCGCGGCACCTGGCGTTCGAGATATCCGTCGGGCTTGCCGAACCCTTCGAGCCCACCCGCGCGCCAGTCGAAGGCGTGGATCCCGGCGAGCGCGTCGACGAGCTCGTACGCACACGCGGCGGGCTCGGTCGCGCCGGCGATGGCGTCGGGCAACCGTTCGCGGACGACGACGCCGTCGACGGGCGCCATGAGGTAGAAGGGCACGCCGAGCACGTCGGTGTCGACGCAACAGGCGATCGGTTCGGGTACCGGGACCGACGCGCGCCCGTGGAACGCGCGCAGCAGGCGGAACTCGCGCGCCATGTCGTGCGCGGTCGGCGACAGGGGCGTACGCGGCGGGCGGCGCAGCACGAACGTGCGCTCGCCGCGCGTCACGCGGAACACCTCGTTCGAGTGGCCGGTGGTGATGCGCTCGACGTCGATCGGCGCTCCCCGTTCGAGATCCTGTGCGTCCATCCACGAGGCCAGGCGGCCGGGATCCACGAGCATCTCCACGAACGGGAGTCTGGCATTCATCCGGACCACGGTGCGGCGCCGACTCTCGCGTCCGGATCACGTGTACCGCGTGATGTAGCCGCGCTTGCGGAACGCGCGGAGCATCGCGACGAGGAACCACATCGACAGCCCGAGCATGACGAGCGAGCCCGCGGCCGCGATCGCCAACTGCCCCCAGTCGCTGCCCCGGTGGTCGACGAGCGATCGCAACCCGGTGAAGGCGTGCGTGGTCGGGAGCGCGAGCGCGAGCGGGCGCATGACCGTGGGCAGCGCCTTGGTCGGGTAGAAGACGCCCGACAGCGGCAACAGCACGAACATCACACCCCACGCCAGGGCTTCCGCGCCGGTGCCGAACCGCAGCACGAGCCCCATGACGAAAAGCGAGATCGCCCAGCCGACGACCAGCAGGATCGCCACGATCGGGACCAGGCCGAACCCGAGCGACCACGTCCGGAACGAGAAGAACGCCAGCGCGCCGAGCACCATCACGCCGACGCCGATCACGAGCTTCACCATCCCGAAGAGGGCGACGCCCCCGAGGTACTCGACCTCGCGCAGCGGCGTCACCATGAGGTTCAGGAGGTTGCGGGTCCACGTCTCCTCGAGCAGCCCGGTGCTCATCGCGATCTGCGACTGGTAGATGACGTGCCACAGGACGATCCCGGCCAGGAGGTAGCCCGACGCCTTCGCCGCAGGGGTGGAGCCGGAGGTGCCGACGAACGCGGCCAGCGACCCGAACAGGACGACGTCGACGAGCGGCCACAGCGACACGTCGAACAGCCGGTGCGGGCTCCGCACGAGGACGTACGCGTGGCGGCGCGCGATCGCGCGCATGCGCAGCCACGACTTCGCACGCGTGCTCGTCAACATGGTCGGAACGGGCACGGGAGTGGTCGACTGCGTCATGGGTGGTCGCTCTGCTGGGCGCCGGACGGTTCGTGGGTACCGGCGAGATGGAGGAACACGCCGGCGAGGTCGCCGTGGCCGTACTCCGAGGCGACGCGCTCGGGCGTGCCGTCGGCCACGATGCTGCCGTGCGAGAGGAAGATGACGCGCTCGCACACCTGCTCGACGTCGCTCATGTCGTGACTCGTCATCAGCAGCGCGGTGCCCTCGCGCGCGCAGAGGTCGAGGAGGCCCGCGCGGACGCGTTGCGCGACGTCGGGGTCGAGGGAGGCGGTCGGCTCGTCGAGCACGAGCAGCCGGGGCCGGTGCAGCGTGGCCCGGACGATGCCGATCAGCGTGCGCTGGCCCGGACGAGAGCTCGGTTCCCATCGCGCCCGCGAGATCGGCGATGCGGAAGCGTTCGAGTCCCTCGTCGATGAGCGGGTTCGGTTCCGCGATGCCGTACAGCTGCCCGTACAGGCGCAGGTACTCACGGACGCGCATCCGTTCGGTGAGCGGCAGGTAGCCGGCCGCGAAGCCGACACACTCCGCCGCGCGACTGCGGTGGTGCGCGAGGTCGAAACCACAGATCGTCACCGCGCCCTCGTCGGGCGACACGACGCCGAGGATCATCAGCAATGTCGTGGTCTTCCCCGCGCCGTTCGGGCCGAGCAGCCCGACGCCGCTCGCCGGACCGCACGACGAGGTCGACCCCGTCGACCGCACGGTTCCGGCGGTAGTCCTTGACGAGGCCGCGAGCTTCCAACACCACTTCGGCGGCCATGGCCGAACGGTACCGTCTGGGCGTGGTCGAGCCGACGGTAATTGCGGTCGACTGGTCGGGCGCGCGGACGAGCCGCAAGGGCATCTGGCTCGCGCGTCGTGCGCGGCCGGTCGTCTCACCGAGAGCCGCGCGGTCGCGACGCGCGAGGACGCGATCGCCTACGTCACGGATTTCCCGCGGCCCGCTGATCGCCGGATTCGACTTCTCCTTCGGCGTTCCCGGAGTGGTTCGCCCGCGCCCACGGCTGCACGACGTCGACGAGGTGTGGACGCTCGCGGCGCGCGACGGCGAGAGCTGGCTCGCGCCGACCCCGCCCTTTCTGGCGGAAGCGCGTGTGACGTCGCGCCCGAGCACCGCGTTCCGCAGGTGCGAGATGCGCTACCCGGCGGCGAAGTCGTTGTTCCAGCTCGTCGGCAACGGTCAGGTCGGCGCGGGATCGGTCCGGGGCATGCCGTTGCTCCCGCGGCTGCGCGCGGCCGGCGTCGCGGATCTGGCCGTTCGACCCGCCCGGACCGCGCACCGTCGTTCGAGATCTATCCCTCCGCGCTGCGCGAGCGCGAGCTCACCCGATGCGGGACCGTTCGCGAACGAGCACGAGCGCGACGCGGTCTGCTCGGCGCTCGTGATGTGGCGACAACGCGAAACGGTCGCGGCGTTGCGTGCCGCGACCGATCCGACCATTCGCCTCGAGGGCGATATCTGGGCGCCTACTCCGCCCCAGAGGTAGTTACGACTTCGCCTTGAGCGCCTCGATCAGCGCGGGCACGACCTTGTGCACGTCGCCGACGATGCCGAGGTCGGCGACCGAGAAGATCGGGGCCTCGCCGTCCTTGTTCACGGCGACGATGTTGTCGCTGTTCTTCATGCCGACGAGGTGTTGCGTCGCGCCGGAGATGCCGAGCGCGATGTACACCTTGGGCTTGACCGTCTTGCCGGTCTGGCCGACCTGCAGCGCGTAGGGAACCCAGCCGGCGTCGACGATCGCCCGCGAAGCGCCCCACGCGCCCTTGAGCACCTTGGCGAGCTCCTCGACGAGCGGCTCGTAGTTCTCCGCCGCGCCGATGCCGCGACCGCCCGAGACGACGATCGCCGCCTCCTCGAGCTTCGGGCCCTGCTGCTCCTCCACGTGCTGGGCGAGGATCTTGGCCTCCGCCGCGCGACCGGAGTCGGCGGTCGCGACGTTGACGACCTCGGCCGCACCGCCGCCCGACTCCTCGGCCGCGAACGACTTCGGGCGGACGGCGATCAGCGCGGGCGCGTCGGTGGTCAACTTCACGTCGACCAGCGTCACGCCGCCGAAGATGGCCGTACCGAACGTGAGCGCACCGCCGTCGGCCGAGAGCGACATGCCGTTCGTCAACACCGGCTTGTCGAGCTTGACCGACAGTCGGGCCAGCGCGTCGCGGCCGTCGTACGTCTGCGCGAACAGGATGACGTCGGGTTTCTGCTCGGCCGCGAGCTGCGCGATGGTGGCCGCCGCGACCTGACCCGGAAGTCCGTCGCCGGGGTCGATCACGTGCAGCTTCGTCGCTCCGTACGAGCCGACCGACGCCGCGATCGCAGCCGCGTCGCCCGCACCCGCGTAGACGGCCTCGATCTCGGAGCCGAGCTCGCGCGCCTTCGTGAGGAGCTCGAACGTCGCGGTCGTGACCTTGTCGAGCGCGACTTCGGCGAACACCCAGACCTTCACGTCAGACCACCTTCAACTGCTCGAGGAACGCGACGACCTTCTCCGCGCCCGTGCCGTCGTCTTCGAACTTCTCGCCGGCTTGGCGTGCCGGCGCCTGCTCGACGTTGACGATCTCCTGGCGGGCGCCGGCCCAGCCGACCTGACCGGCGTCGAGACCGAGGTCGGACGCGGCGACCTTGTCGACGGGCTTGTTCTTCGCCGCCATGATCCCCTTGAACGACGGGTACCGCGGCTCGACCACGCCCGCGGTGACGCTGACGATCGCGGGCAGCGACGCTTCGACCTCGTCGTATCCCGCTTCGGTCTGACGCTGCACCTTGGCCTTGCCGTCGGCGATCTCGACGTGCTTCGAGAACGTGAGTGCGGGCCAGCCGAGCAGCTCGGCGACCTGCGCCGGCACCGTGCCGGTGTAGCCGTCCGAGGACTCCGTCGCCGCGAGCACCAGGTCGATGTCGCCCGCACGCTCGATGCACTTGGCCAGGACCTTCGCCGTCGACAGCGCGTCGGAGCCGGCGAGCGCGGGGTCGGAGACGAGGATTGCCTTGGCCGCACCCATCGCGAGCGCGGTGCGCAGCCCCGAGACCTCGTCGTTCGGGGCCATCGAGATCAACGTGACCTCGCCGCCGCCCGCGGCGTCGACCAGCTGCAACGCCATCTCGACGCCGTAGCTGTCGGACTCGTCGAGGATCAGCTTGCCGCTCCGGTCGAGGGTCTTGTCGGCCGAGAGCGTGCCCGGCACAGCCGGGTCGGGAATCTGCTTGACGCAGACGGCGACGTTCATACGACTCCTGTTCGTGGGCGCGCACCGGTGCGTCGGCGCCGGTCCGGGGAAACCACGATTCTGCCAATCCCCCCGTGACGGCGTCGAAACGTGCAACATCCCGCCGCTCCCGAGCGGGCCGCGGCGACGGCGATCCGGGCCGCCGTCGGGTTGCCGCAAGGGTCAGGAGCGATGCGCGGCTCCTCGGCGTCGCCGGCACGGGCCCCACCCCCACGAGCCGGTACCGTCGGCGGCGATGACCGAGCACGCCGACGTCGTCGTGGTGGGCGCCGGGCCCGGCGGGAACGGCGGCCGCGATCACCGCCGTCGAGCGCGGGCTCTCGGTCGTCTGCGTCGACAAGGCGCACTTCCCCCGCGACAAGACGTGCGGCGACGGTCTGACCGCGAACGCGCTGCGGCTCCTCGAACGGTTGGGTGTCACCGCCTCCGATCTCGACGTGACGGACGCGAAGCTCGTACGCGAGACGGTGCTGGTCTCGCCGAGCGGCCGCCGGGCCCATCTCCCCCTGCCGACCGACGGCGTCCACGCCGCGGTCGTGACGCGGCGCTCGCTCGACGCCGCACTCGTCGACGTCGCCCGCCGGCGCGGCGCCGAGATCCGCGAAGGCCGGACGATCGCGCAGGTGAAGCAGCACCACGGCGGGGTGCAACTCACCGACACGGAAGGTGCGGTGATCGACGCGCGCTTCGTCGTCGCCGCCGACGGCCACTGGTCGCCCGTGCGGCGCGCGTTCGATCCCGACCGCGCCGCGCGACCTCGGCGAGTGGCACGCGGTGCGTCAGTACTTCGACGGCGTCGACGACGACCGCTTGTGGGTGGTGTTCGATCGCGAGCTGCTTCCCGGGTACGCGTGGGTGTTCCCACTGCCGGGCGGCGCGCCAACGTCGGCTACGGCGTGCTGCGCGCCGACGGTCGCACCGGTCGTGAGCTGAAGGACCTCTGGCCCGCGGTGCTCGCCCGGCCGGTCGTACGCGACGTCCTCGGCCCGCACGCGCAACCGGTCGAGGCGGTGCACGCGTGGCCCATCCCGACGCGCTACGACCCGGAACGACTGCTGCAGGGCCGCGTGCTCTTCGCGGGCGACGCCGCGGGCGTCGTCGACCCGATGACCGGCGAAGGGATCGCGCAGGCGCTCGAGACGGGGATGCTCGCGACGGAAGCGATCGCGACGGGCGCCGACTACCGCCGGCTCGTGCACCGCGCCCTCGGCCGCGATCTCCGCTTCGCTGCGTTCCTCCAACGGATCCTGCGGCACCCGGTGGGCGCCCGCGCCGCGATCCGGGCCGCCGATCTCACGCCCTGGACCCGCCGCAACTTCGCGCGCTGGATGTGGGAGGACTACCCGCGGGCGTTGCTCGCGACGCCCGACCGCTGGCACCGCGGTGTGTTCACGGCCGCGGGCGCGGCGCTCGGGACGCCCGGGCCGTGACCGGCCGAACGACCTGACACCGCGTCGGGACGCCTGCCATGATGACGCCATGGCCGACGGAAAAGCAGAAGTCTCGATCGATCGCAGCCCCGACGAAGTGTGGAAGCTCGTCCGCGAGTTCGGTGGGCTCGAAACGTGGATGCCGGGCATCGAGGCGTGCGTCGTCGACGGCGACGTCCGCACGATCAAGACGATGGGCATCGAGATCAAGGAGCAGCTGCGCAGCCTCGACGACGCCGGGCGCAGCATCTCGTACTCCGTCGTCGAGTCACCGATGGGCAACCTCGAGTCTCATCTCGCCACCATCTCCGTCGAGCCCGAGGGAACCGGTTCGCACCTCACGTGGACGGTCGACGTGAGGCCCGACGACCTACTGGCCCTGTTCCTGCCGATCTACGAGGGTTCGGTGGTCGAGCTCAAGAAGAAGATCGAGAGCTAGCGGCTACCGCGCTTCACGACACCGCTTGCGGCGTCGTCGGGCCGCCCGGCTCGACGAGGATCTTCACGTGTTCCTCCGGGTTCCCGAGCGCGTCGAACGCGGCCGGGACGCCGTCGACGCCGCACGTGCCCGTGATCATCGGCGTCACGTCGATCTCGCCCTCGGCGATGGCGCGCAACGTGTCGCCGAACTCGAACGGGTCGTAGGCGAAGGAGAACACGATCGTGAGTTGTTTCGCCTGCGCGACGAGCGGGCGCACGGTGTCGGGTTGCATGCACGAACCGACCACGCACACGCGTCCCATCGGCGGCGCGGCCTTGATCACCGCTTCGAGCGTGCCGGGAACGCCGATCGCGTCGAACACGACGGGGATGCGCCGGCCGTCGGCCGCGAGCCACGCCTCCATCGGATCGTCGGTCGCAGGGTCGACGGCGACGTGCGCACCCATCGCGAGCGCGACCGCGCGCCGGCGGGGCGAGAAGTCGGAGACGACGATCGTCTCGACGCCGACGCGGCGCAGTTCGGCCACGACGGCAAGCCCGACGGGCCCGGCGCCGAGCACCACCGCGGCCTCCGCCGGTGTGATCGCGGCGCGCGCGACCGCGTGCCGCCCGACCGACATCGGTTCGGTCAGCGCGGCCCGGCGATGGTCGAGACCGTTCGGCACCTTCATGCACATACCGGCGGTCAGCCGCATGCGCTCCGCGTACGCGCCGTTGTAGACGTTGGAGTACGCACCGACGGGTTCCATGCCGGTCGGTGTCAGCGCGATCGGCAGCGACGTGACGAGGTCACCGACCTGCACCGGCGACCCGTCGGTCATCGGACCGAGCTCGAGCACCTCACCCGTGAACTCGTGTCCCATGATGAAGTCGCGGCTCGGGTCGAACGACATCGGCGCGCCCATCTCGCGGGTGATCGCGACGAGTTCGTCGGCATAGTGCAGGGCGTGGAGGTCGGAACCGCAGATGCCGCACGCCTTGACCGCGACCAACGCGTCGCCCGGGCCGGGGACCGGGTCGGCCACCTCCTCGACGACGAGGACTCCACGACGGGCGACTGCTGCACGCACCGCGGCGACACTAACCGTGCGGACGAAGCGCAGCGCAGCGGAGCCCGAGGGAGCCATGTTCCCGTGCGGACGAAGCGCAGCGCAGCGGAGCCCGAGGGAGCCATGTTCCCGTGCGGACGAAGCGCAGCGCAGCGGAGCCCGAGGGAGCCATGTTCCCGTGCGGACGAAGCGCAGCGCAGCGGAGCCCGAGGGAGCCATGTTCCCGTGCGGACGAAGCGCAGCGCAGCGGAGCCCGAGGGAGCCATGTTCCCGTGCGGACGAAGCGCAGCGCAGCGGAGCCCGAGGGAGCCATGTTCCCGTGCGGACGAAGCGCAGCACAGCGGAGCCCGACGGTGCCCCCCGTCACCGGGCGTGGGAACCGAACCGGCGCCCCACCGGTCTGGATCGGTAGCCGGGAGATGATTCCGGAACCAACCACGGGTCAGGAGCCGGCGTGGCGATGACGCAACCGAGAACCCCGGGCGACACCGCGAGCACTCCTCGCGACTTCGCGGAGTTCTATCGCGACGCGTGGCCCGGTGCGGTCCGGCTCGCGGGACTGCTCGTGCAGGATGCGCGCGTCGCCGAGGACCTCGCACAAGAGGCGTTCAGTCGCGTGTTCCCGAAGTGGTCGCGGGTCGACAACCCGAACGCGTACCTCGCGCGCCGCGATCGTGAACGCGTCGCGGAGCTGGCAGTCGCGACGCCACACCGAACGCACGAAGCTCCCGCTCGTCGCCGGGCCCACGTCGAACGATCTCGCGTTCGACGTGCTCGCCGACGCGGTCGCGGCGCTGCCGCACCGCCAGCGTGCGGTGCTCGTCCTGCGCTTCTACCTCGGGCTCCGCGAGGCCGAGATCGCCGATGCCCTCGGGTGCCGGCCCGGAACCGTGAAGTCACTCACCTCTCGCGCGCTCGCCGCGCTCCGGAAAGGGATCGAACAATGAACCGTACGTTCGACGACGAGATCGAGAGCGCGCTGGCCGACCTGTTCGAGCGGCAGGCGGGTGCGCTGCCCGTCGACGGGCGGGTCTGGGACGACGCGCCGATGGTGACGACGAACGACATCGCGACCCCGCGCCGGTCGCGACCCGCGATCGCCGCGATCGTGGCGGTCGCAGCCGCGATCGCGGTCGTCGTCGGCGTCGTCGCGATCGCGCCCGGCGGGAACCGCGTGTACGTCGCCGGGCAGCCCGGCTCTCCTGCTGCGGTGCGCTTCGCCACCCCGCAGGTCAGCCTCGCGGCCGACGGTCTGCAGATCGACGCGGGCGGACAGCGCTTCTCCGCGGCCGGGAGCACCGTCGACGTCCACAGCGATCCCGGAACGCCCGGCAAGTACACGACGCTCGAGCTCACGTGGACCGAGCGCGGCGTCGAGATGCGGCTCAACATCTACTTCGCCTCCGACGGGATCAAGTGGTGGGCGAACGAGATGCGCACCTACAACGGCAAGTCGCCGGGCGACTGGATCGAGTACGCGGGCACCTATTTCACGTCGCCGCTCGGGACCGCGTTCACCGGCGACGTCGACCTCCCCGCGACGGACGGCCACGGCCGGCTGCGCCTGACGAACCTGCGGCTCCAGCCGTTCCTGCCGCCGGCCGCGTGCACCAATGCCACGACGCCGTACGCGCTGAACCCGCAGTACGACCGGGTCGACATGCCGGCGGGCGCCGACGGTTTCGGGCTCGGCGTCACGAGCCTGCTCGACACCGCGCAGTGCAAGCCCGTTGCCGACCCGCACGCCTTCTCGTACGACTGGACGATCGACGACACCGCGGTGGCGAAGATCCTGCTCGACGCGGACAAGCCGTCACTGGCGCGACTCCTCGGCGCCGACCCGAGCACGTCGATGAACCTCGTGCGCACCGGGCCGGGAACGACGACGCTCCACGTCGTCGCGCATCGCCGGTCCGACGGTCGGGTCGTCGGTTCCGCCGACATTCCCGTCACCGCCGGATGATCCGGTCGAGGTAGTGCAGCGCCGCGGGTCTACGTAGGATCCGCCGCGTGACGTGGGAGCCGGAGCTCGAGGAACTGGCGCGCCGCACCGCGCTCGCGCAGCAGATGGGCGGCGCGGAGAAGGTCGACCGCCATCACGCCAACGGCAAGCTGACCGTGCGCGAGCGCATCGACGCGCTGCTCGACACCGGGTCGTTCCACGAGGTCGGCGCGCTCACCGGCCGCGCCACCTACGACGACGATGGCAACCTCGTCGCGGTGATGCCCGCGAACTTCGTGATGGGCCGCGGACAGGTCGAAGGCCGGCCCGTGGTCGTCGGCGGGGACGACTTCACCGTGCGAGGCGGCGCGGCCGACGCGTCGATCTTCCAGAAACAGGTACACGCCGAACGGATGGCGCGCGAGCTGCGCATGCCGATCGTCCGCCTCGTCGACGGATCGGGCGGCGGCGGTTCGGTGAAGTCGCTCGAGACCGAACGGCGCTCGTTCGTGCCGTTCAACCCGGGCTGGGAGCATGTCGTCGCGAACCTCGCGACCGTTCCCGTCGTCTCGTGTTGTCTCGGCTCGGTCGCCGGCCTGGGCGCGGCGCGTGTCGTCACCAGTCACTACAGCGTGATGGTGAGGGGGACGTCGCAGCTGTTCGTCGCCGGTCCCCCGGTCGTCGCGCGCCTCGGCGAGGACGTCGACAAGGAGACACTCGGCGGGAGCGCGATCCACACGCGCAACGGTGCGGTCGACGACGAGGTCGCGAGCGAAGCCGAAGCCTTCGAACGGGTGCGGCGCTTCCTGTCGTACCTCCCGTCGTCGGTCGACGAGCTTCCGCCGCGCCACGAGACCGGCGACGCGCCGAACCGACGGGAGGAGTCGCTGCTGGGCGCGATCCCGCGCAACCGGCGCAAGGTGTACAAGGTCCGTTCCATCATCGAAGCCGTCGTCGACCGCGATTCGTGGTTCGAGCTCGGGCGGCTCAACGGCCGCAGCGCGGTCACCGGCCTGGCCCGTCTCGACGGCCGGCCCGTCGCGGTACTCGCGAACGATCCCTACTTCTACGGCGGCGGGTGGACGGCGAGCGCGTCCGAGAAGGTCACGCGCTTCGTCGACCTCGCGGAGACGTTCCATCTCCCGATCGTGCACTTCGTCGACAATCCCGGCTTCGTGATCGGCACCGACGCGGAGAAAGCCGCGACCATCCGTTACGGCGCGTGGACATTGGCGGCGATCTACCAGGCGACGACGCCGTGGTGTTCCGTGATCGTGCGCAAGGTCTACGGCGTCGCGGGCGCGGCGCACCAGGACGCGTCGAAGCTGTCGTACCGCTACGCGTGGCCGTCGGGGAACTGGGGCAGCCTGCCGCTCGAAGGCGGGATCGAAGCCGCGTACAAGGCGCAACTCGAAGCCGCCGACGACCCCGACGCGCTGCGCGCCGAGATCGAACAACGGTTGGCCGCCCGCCAGTCGCCGTTCAAGACGGCCGAGGCGTTCCTGGTCGAGGAGATCATCGATCCGCGTGACACGCGCCCACTCCTGTGCGAGTTCGCCGACCTCGCGGCGCGGGTGCAGCGGAGCGGGCCCACCGCCCACGGCCTGCGCCCCTGAAGACGACTACCGACTCGACCCGACCCACGACTTGCCGCCGTCGGTCGTGTGCAGTCCCTGCGCCCGCCCATCGGGCGTGGTCGCGACGATCGAGCCCGTGTCGATCGTCGACCACGACGCTCCCCGCGCCACCAGGCCCGCCGGCAGCGCGAATCTGTGCCATGTACCACCGGCATCGTCGCTCTGATTCGTCGCGTCGTCGAGGACGACCGTCCAGTGCTCGGCGTCGTGCACGGCCGCGAGGAACGGTGCGCCGGTTCCGTTCGGGTCCGGAAACTCGGCGTTGTCCGGCCACGGCCGGGTCGTGAACCGGCGGCCTCCGTCACGGCTCGCGACGAACGCGACCGCGTAGAACAGGCCCGTCGGTCGATCCAGCTCGATGACGACGTCGTTGCCATCGACGAACAACATGCGCGCCCGGCTGCCCAGGTCGGGCGCGAAGGGCGCCGGCAGGGGCACGTGCGCCTCTCGCCACGTCGAACCGCCGTCGTCGCTCCGCACGACACCCGACCCATGGGTGCGCGCGTCGTTCGTCGTCGCCCAGCACGTCGTGTGCTCAGCGAGACAGAGGGTCCCGGAGATGCCGGCGCTGTCGATCGTTTCCGGTACAGGAGGCGGCTGCGAGCTCGTCGACGTCGCCGCGTGCGTCGTCGGCGCGTGGGGCCGCGTCGAGGAGCGACCGCACGAGGCGGCCGTCGCGAGGATGGCGAGCGCGGCCGGGGCGAATCTCGAGCGCATTCGCATCTGTCGACCAGACGCCCGGGCGCCCCGGAAGGTTGCCGGTCAGCGGAGTTCGCGGCGCGGGTACGAAAAAGGGACCAACGGCCCACCGCCTGTAGCCCTGATTTCGGGCAACCCCGTCGTAGACTTTCGGACATGGCAACGACCACATCTCCCGGGTCGACTCCACGCTCCGGACGCTCCGCGGGAACTCCATCCGCCGGATCCGCGACGGGTCACTCCGAGGTCGTCTCCTTCTGGCCCAACGCGGGTCACTGGTCGTGCGAGATTCCGCTCGACACGCCGCACCCGCGTCTCGACGTGCTCGCGGACCACGGCTTCGTGCAGCTGACCGACCTGCCGACGGAAGTCCCCGCGCACGAGTACCTCGACCTCGAGTACATGGACTGGAAGAGCGGAGGCGACACCAACTTCGCGCCGATCGCCACCGCCGACGGACAGCTCGACTGCCGCGGCTTTTGGAACGACGGCGACGAACGCCCCGACAAGGGCGCGCAGTTCACGACCAACTCCGAGACGTGCCCGACGATCAAGGCGTACGTCGAGAGCGTCGGCGCCGACTTCGGCCGAGTGCGCACGATCAAGCTCGAGCCGCAGGATCACGACCTCGCGTTCCGCAGCTTCCACCGAGACGACAACAACCGCTTCAACCCGCCGACCGACGGATGGGTCGTCCGCACCTGGTTGGAGCTCACCGACTTCCCCGAGAGCTACATGCTCCTGATGGACACGGGCCCCGACGGGCTCCCCGACCCGGCCACCGAGAACGCGGCTGCCGTTGCACAAGGGCGCCCGCTTCGTCGTCGACACGCAGCGCCTGTGGCACGTGGTCGTCCACAACGGTGACGCGCCCCGCTACGCGTTGATCACCAGCTACGAGAGCGGCCCCGCACTCGACGCTTGGGTACATTCCCAGCTGCCCTGACCGCCTTCTCCGCGTCGGGACGTCAGCCGCCCGAAGGTGTGCACGACGGAGAAGTTCCCGTGACGATGAATCCGACCCGCGCCTTCACCGCGCCGTCGACGCGGACGACGAGGTACCACTGGTGCCCGCACAGCAACACGCGGATGCGACCGCCCACGCCGCTGATCATCTCGCCCCCGACGTTGGGCTGCTCCTCGTAATAGAGGAGGGCCTCCCCCGCGCGCTTCGTCCGCGTGTCGGCGAACCCGAACTGGATGATTCCCTCCGGCGCCGACGCGGGCGACGCGTGCACACCGTGATCGTCGTAGGTCACGAGGACGTGCGCGCCGGCGGTCGAATCGACCGGCGCCGTCCCGTTGCCGTCCCAGTGCGACGCGACCGCCCACGCGGCGATGGCCGCGACGACGACCAGGACGGCGGCGCCCGCCGTCGCCGTGCGGGTCCGGCGCCGGCGGTCCCGAGCCTCGTCGGTCAGTTGTTGCTCGCTTCGCACCTGCGCGCCCACCTCCGCCCGCGAGCATGGCATCCGCGCGCCCGCCGGCCAGGCGCGGGGCGAGGAAGTTGACCGTGCGGTCAAGAAGCGGGTCGAATGGCGCGATGCGCTTCGGACTCTTCATGGCCCCGTTCCACCCGACCGGGCAGAACCCGACGCTCGCCTTCGAACGCGACCTCGACCTGATCGAGCACCTCGACCGCCTCGGCTTCCACGAGGTGTGGATCGGCGAGCACCATTCCGGCGGATACGAGATCATCTCGTCGCCCGAGGTCTTCATCGCGGCCGCGGCCGCGCGCACGAAGTACATCCGTCTCGGCAGCGGCGTGAACTCGCTCCCGTACCACCAGCCGCTCATGTTGGCCGATCGTTTCGTCCTGCTCGACCACCTCACGCGCGGCCGCGCGATGCTCGGCTGCGGCCCCGGTCAGCTCACCTCCGACGCGCACATGCTCGGCATACCCGCCGACACGCAACGGCCGCGCATGGACGAGGCGCTCGACGCGATCATGGCGCTGTTCCGCGGGGAGACGGTCACGCGGCAGACGGACTGGTTCACGTTGCAGGACGCGCGCCTGCAACTCGCGCCCTACAGCGACCCCGACATCGAGGTCGCCGTCGCCGCGTCGATCTCGCCGACGGGCGCGAAGGCGGCGGGCAAGTACGGCACGGGCCTGCTGTCGATCGCGGCGACGACCAAGCAGGGCTTCGACGCGATCGGTCAGCACTGGCAGACATGGAACGACGTCGCCGCGCAACACGGGAACACTGCCGATCGGTCGAAGTGGCGCCTCGTCGGCCCGATGCACCTCGCGGAGACGAAGGAGCAGGCGCGCGCCGATGTCGCGTACGGCATCGTCCCGTTCTCCAAGTACTTCACGCACGTCCTGCCGGCCGGCCCGACGCGCGGCGACACCCCCGAGGAGATCATCGCCAACACCGACGAGGACGGCTTCGCGGTCATCGGTACTCCTGACGACGCGATCGCGAAGATCCAGTCGCTCGTCGACGAGTCGGGCGGCTTCGGCACGTTCTTGGTGTTCGGGCACGACTGGGCGAGCCCGGCCGCGACGAAGCACAGCTTCGAGCTCTTCGCGCAGTACGTGATGCCGCACTTCGCCGGGCAGCTCGAACGCCCGCAGGCATCGTGCGACTGGGTCACGGGCAGCGGCGGCGAATTCGTGAACCGGGCCATCGGCGCGATCACGAAGGCGATCACGGACTACGCCGCCGAACAACAGCCCGACGAGCAGGCCGCCGGGCAGACGACCCCCTGACCGCGTGTCCCCGACCACGTGAGCTCGCCCGCATCCCACGACTTCGACGCCGGCGGCATCCGTCTGGTCGTGCACGACTGGGGCGGCGACGGTCCGCCCGTGCTCCTCGCGCACCCGACCGGCTTCCACGGGATCGTGTGGGAACCGGTCGCGCGGCGGCTGGTCGACGAGGGGCGACACGTGTGGTCGTTCGACTTCCGCGGCCACGGCGACAGTGACGCGCCCGACAGCGACTACTCGTGGCACGGGTTCGGCGACGACGCCCTCGCCGTCGTCGCGCACCTCGGCCTCGCGGGCGATCCCGCGCTCGTCGCGTGCGGGCACTCGAAGGGCGGCGCCGCGCTCCTCCTCGGCGAACAGAAGCAGCCGGGTACCTACGCTCGCATCTGGGCGTACGAGCCGATCGTGTTCGCGTCGGAGGAACCGCTCCCGCCCCAGGACGACTTCTTCCTCGCGCGCGCGGCCCGCAAGCGCCGCAACGAATGGAGCTCGGCCGACGAGGCGTACCGCGCCTACGCGTCGAAGCCGCCGCTCGACGTGCTGACCGAAGACTCGCTGCGCGCGGTACGTGGACTACGGGCTGCGCGACCGCGGCGACGGCGTTTTCGAGCTGAAGTGCGCGCCCGAGATCGAGGCCCGCGTGTACTCGATGGGTCCGAACCACGGCGCGTACGCGCACCTCGACGAGATCACGAGCGCGGTGCTGGTCGTGTGCGGCGAGCTGTCGACGTCGATCGACCCGCAGCTCGGCGCCGCGATCGCGGAACGCATCCCGAACGGTCGGCTCGAGGTGTTGGCGGGAGTCGGGCACTTCGGGCCGCAACAAGATCCCGACGCGTGCGTCGCGTCGATCCTGCGCTTCGCGCCCTGAGTGCGCCTGGTTCAGGCGGTCTTGAGGTCGTCGATGATGCTCGTCCAGCGGTCGGGGTCCATGCGGTACGGCGCGTAGAACGAGCAACGATCGACGACCCCGCCGTAGCGCCGCTTCAGCTCCGCGCCCACGCCTTCGGGGTCGGCGACGACCGCGAACGTGTTCAGGATCTCGTCGTCGATGAGCTCGCCCATCTCGACCCAGCCGCCCTTCTTCGACAGCGCGTTGAGCTCGGTCTGCAGATCGCCCCAGCCGTGCAGCTCGAGCACGCCGCGGTACGCGGGGGTGGAGCCGTAGAACGCGATCTGCTGCTTGACGCCCTGCTTCGCGGCCTCGACCTCTTCGTCGGTGGTGCCGGTCACGACGAACAGCGGCCCCGAGACCTGGATCGCCGAACGCTCGCGGCCCGCCTTCTGCAGCCCGCGCTCGACCGCCGGCATCGTCACCTCTTTGACGTACCGCTCGGTGGTGAAGCCGTGGATGATGATGCCGTCGGCGACCTCGCCCGCGACCTCGGTCATCAGCTCGCCGACCGCGGCCAGGAACACCTTGGGCGGACCGTACGGGTTCGGTGTCGGCGCGAAGAACGGCGTCATCAACGTGTGCTTGTAGAACTCGCCGTCGAACTTCAGCGGCGTCTGCTCGTTCCAGGACTTCCAGATCGCCTGGAGGGCGAGGATGTACTCGCGCATGCGCCGGGCGGGGTGCGACCACGGCATCGAGAACCGCTTCTCGATGTGGGGCTTGATCTGGGAACCGAGCCCGAGCGAGAACCGGCCCTTCGACATCTGTTGGAGATCGTTGGCGGTGTACGCCAACACCATCGGCGTGCGGGCGAACGCGACCGCGATGCCCGTGGCCAGCTCGATCCGCTCGGTGTGCTCGGCCGCGAGCGCGATGGGCAGGAACGCGTCGTGACCGGTCTCGGCGGTCAGCAGTCCGTCGTAGCCGAGGTCCTCGAGCTCTTTGGCGCGCGGGCCGATGTCGGCCAGCGACGGGGCCATGACTCCGGTGTCGACCTTCACTTCGAGTACCTCATCTCGCGTACCTCCGGGGAGCGTGGCCGGGAACCTAGACGGTCCGCCGTAGGCGGCACACCCCGGCGGTATCGTCGGTGCATGACGGCGGAGGAAATCATCGATCCCGCGCGAGAGCTCGTGCACCCCGTGCCGATATCGCTCTCACCGAGCTCGATGGGCACGTTCACCAGCTGCCCGCTGGCGTTCCGGTTCGGCTACATCGAGCGCCTCCCCGAGCCGCCGTCCGCCCCGGCGAGCAAGGGAACGCTGGTCCACCTCGCGCTCCAGCACCTCATGTGGCGTCCGCCGGCCGAGCGCACGGTCGAGGCCGCGCTCGCCGATCTGCGGCGGGCCGAGGCCGAGGTCGCCGCGCACCCCGAGTTCGCGGACCTCGACCTCACCGACGAGGAGCGGGCCTCGTTCCACGCCGACGCCGAGGTCCTCGTCCGCCGCTACTTCGAGATGGAAGACCCGCGCGACGTCACGGTGCTCGGGGTCGAGCTGCGCGGTGAGCGCGCAGACCACGGGCGGCGTGACCATCCGCGGCATCATCGACCGGCTCGAGCTCGACGCCGACGGTGAGCTCGTCGTCACCGACTACAAGACCGGCTCGGCCCCGAGCGAGGGCTGGGAGCAGAAGAGCATGGCCGGGCGTGCACATGTACTCGCTGCTGTGCGAGCGCATGTTCGGCCGCCGGCCCGCGCGGGTGCAGCTGCTCTACCTCTCGAAGCCGGAACGGATCATCACCGCGCCCTCCGACCAGAGCCTGCGCGGTGTCGACGTGAAGACCAACGCGGTCATGCAGGCGGTGCGCCAGGCGTGCAAGCGCGACGACTTCCGTCCCCGCACCTCGGCGCTCTGCAACTACTGCTCGTTCCAGGAGTTCTGTCCGGAGTTCGACGGGCAGCCCGAGCTGGCCCGGCCCACGCTGATCGCCCGCCAAGCGGAGCGCGAGGGTCGTCCGCAGCTGCCGCTCGTCTTTGCGTGATCCCGCCGCGGAACGATTCCGGCACGACGCTCGTGGATCGCATCGCGGCGTTCGACGCGGCGGTCGACCGGCGCTTCGACGTCATCCGGACTCCGCAGATCGACAAGGTCGCGTACCGGCTCTCGAGCGCGGCCGATCACAGCTTGCTCTGGCACATGTGTGGCGTGGCCCGCGCCCTCGCGCACGGCGACGACGCTCGCCTGGGCCGCGCGGTTCTCGCTCGCGATGGGCGCGGAGTCGGCGATCACGAACGGAGCGGTGAAGTCGCTCTTCCGGCGGGTGCGGCCCGAAGGAGTACGACGAGCCTCGCGTTCCTCCACGGGCTGCGCCGACCGATCACGAGCTCGTTCCCGTCCGGCCATGCCACCGCCGCGTTCTGCGCGGCGACGCTGCTCGACGGCGGGCCCGTCGGGTATGTCGCAGCCACTGCGGTCGCGGCGACGCGGATCTACGTCCGGTTGCACCACGCGTCCGACGTCGTGGCGGGCGCGGCCTTCGGTCTCGTGCTGGGGCGGGTCATGCGCCCGCTGGTCAACCGCCCGACCTAGGCGCACGAAGCGGCACGAAGCCAGCGTCGTCGTTCGTGCAGACGCGACCACGCGCGGTCGCCTGCGCGAGAGCGGCTACGAGTCTCGCTCCGGCAGTCGCCCAGTCATAGGAACCTTCACAGCGCGCGTAGGCATCCTGTTGCAACCGGTTCAACGTGGGAAGATCGTCGAGCTCTTTCAACGCTCCGTCGACGAGAGCCTCGATGCTTGCGTACTCGAGCACGCCGTGCCCCGGTTCCAGCGGCAGCCCCGTGACCGACCCGGCCTGCACGAACAGCGGGACCCTCTGAAAGACGTAGTCGAGCGTCTTGAGCTTGAATCCGCCGCCGTGGGGTTCGGAGAGGAGCGCCAAACGCGCCTGCGCGAACTCGTCCGCGAAGGAGTCGACCCGGCCTCGCATCGTCGTCGCACACGTCACTCGCCGCACCTCGTCCTCGAACCACGCGGGCGCCTCACCGACGACGACGATTTCGGCGTCGGCGGCGGCGAAACGAGCGTCGGCGACCCGGAGGAGCGCGAGCAGATCGAACTGCTTCACCCGCCAGAGCAAGCTGCCCGCGATCACCGCCCTGCGGGGCACCGCAGCCGTGATCTCGCGGTGCTGCAGGCGCGGACCGTCGTACCCGGGCGTGAGCACGACGTTCTGCCCTCCGCCCCGGCGCTTCTCGAGCGCGCGCGCGTCGTCATAGGTGATGGCTGTGACCAGATCGGAGCTCCGGAGAAGTCGATCCTCCAGCCGGGAGACCTTCCGGGCATCCAGCGCGAGGGCGAGCTGGGCGCTCAGCCCCCTCGACGTGCCCGCCGCGACCCGGCGGCGGACGCTTCGCTCGTCATTGTGACTGACATGCACGACGATCGTTGCCCGGTCGAGACGTCGTTCCAAGACGTCGAGAGCCCAACCCGACTGCACGTGATCGAGCACGACCGCGCCCCAATCGAACGCGAGTTCCTTCGACAACGCGCGCCGGACCTTCCCCGATCCCGCGGTGTATGCCATTGCGGGCAGCCTCGACAACACGCTTCGAAGACGATGCCGGTTTGCGACGCCACCCGCATGCCAGATGATCGAATCTCCGTCCGCTCGCACCGGGGCTTCGGAGCCGAGGTGCACGACCGTGACGTCCACCCCGAACGAAGCCAGTGCGTTCACCAAGCCCATGCTGTAGGAGATCTGACCGTCGGGCGGCCGGGTCGGGTCGACACCGAGCACCCAGAGCACCCGCTTGGGTTCCGCCTCGTCGTGACAGTTCCCGCGAACCGCGTGCTCGTGCATCGCTATCCGTCCTTGGTGAACGCGATCCGCGCGGCAACACCGCACCGGCCGACCGACAGCTCCCTCGGGCGGCTCCGGCTCTCACAGCGCCACCCGTCCCGACTTCCGACGCAAGCATGTCTTCACTGTGCACGCTTGTCGAATTGCAGGGACTCGTTTGTACGCGCTTCCTCACCCAGTCTGTGTCGCCAATGAGTCTCAGAGCGAGACTGTCTCTTTCAGCTATTCGTGAGATTGCACGAGATATTCGGCGAGAACTGATGCGCTCTCGGTGCACTCTCGGGAACATAGTGCTCTCGAGCCACACAGACACCGTGGAGGAACATCTTGAGCTCGTACAGCACTCGTGAGCGTTCGCGACGGCGGCATCTCGCACCGCGAATGTGTGCCCACTGACTGCGAAAGGGTGGGTCGACCGTTTCAGTATGATCCGGATTCCGTAGCGGAGGTGGAGAGCAGGCGTGGTCAACGAGGCACAGGAGCTGAGCACTGAGGCTCCGCCTTCTGCGGCCGTCGACGAGCTCTCGGGTTCGACGATCCTCTCGGGCGGCCTCTGGGTCATCGCGAGTAGCGGGCTCCCACAGATCTACGTGCTTGCCTCGTCGATCCTGATTGCGCGCTTTCTCAGCGTCGACGACATGGGACTCCAGAGCTTCATCGCTTTCGTCTCGTCGTCGATCATCCTCGTGTGCAGCTTCGGTCTGTCGGGTTCTCTCGTCCGCTACGGAGGCGAGCTTCTCGGCCGGAACGAGCTCGACAGCCTGCGTGGCCTGGTCTGGTGGACCGCCAGGATCCAACTGGGCGGCGCCCTCGTCGCGGGCGCAGCCATGGCCACGATCGGCCTCTTCAGCCACGATCAGGTGCTCTGGATGTGGGGAGCCGTGGGGACCACATTCGGGACGATTGTGAACATTCCCGCCGCCGTGCTCTTTGTGCTGCGTCGTTGGCGCGAGGCCTCGGTCATCACCCTCGTCATCGGCCTGGCCTACACGATCGGAATCGCGCTCGCGCTTTCGCTCGGCTGGGGTCTAGCCGGCGTGTTCGGGATCGGAACCATCTTGGGCGGCATCGCCGCACTGTGGACCTCGTGGTTGGCATGGCGACGATTGAACGCGGTCGCACCGCGAAGCGGGCCGCACACTGCGCTGCACCGACCGCTGGTCGGTTACGCCGCAACCATCTGGGCCGGCTTCCTGCTCACCTTCATCGTCATGCGCCGCTCCGAGTTCTTCTTCCTGGACCGCTACTCCTCGACAAAGGCGATCGCCTACTACTCGGTCGCGTTTGCGGTGATTGCAGGCTTCGGGTCGGCGGTGGAGGCACTCGCAGGAGTGGTTGCGCCGACCGTTGCGTCATTGAGCGGTTCGGGTGAAACCGACCGCATCGGACCAGCCTTCTCTCGCGCCATTCGCCTCGTGATCCTCGTGTCGATGCCCATCACGACGCTCGGAACCGTCTTCGGGCCGGCCGTGATCCGCGCCGTCTACGGCTCCGACTACGCGCGCACCGCTGCACCACTGCGGATCATGTTCCTGCCGTTCCCGCTCCTCGCGCTCATGACGCTGAGTGGCGGGCTCCTCTGGGGCAGCGGGAGGGTCCGGCTGTGGCTGCTGACATTCTGTTTCGCCGCCGCCGTCGACGTCACACTCGACTTCATCCTGGTGCCGCACCTCGCCCAGGTCGGTGCCGCCCTGGCGAACTCCTGCGCGCAGGTGACTGCGGCGGTGTTCGTGCTCAGTTACACGACGCGTTCCTTCGGTCCGGTGGACTGGCATGCGCGTGTGCTCGTTCGTGCGACCGTGGCCGCTCTGCTCGCAGCCTCTGCCGGATGGCTCGGAGTCGAGTTCATCGGCGGCCCGGCCGGGATCGTCATCGGCGCGCTTGCCGCGCTCACCGTGCTCGCAGGGCTGTCACGCGCGCTGCGGACGGTGCCTGCGATCGACGGCATGTGGCTCACGACGGCAGTCCGCGGCCGCGTCGGCGAGGCGATCGCCCGAGTCGTGCGACTCGCGATCGAGCCCGTTGCCGACGAAGAGAACTCGAATCTCGGCGAGCTGAAGGCTATTGAAGCGAGATTGCGTGCCCGCGCGGAGCGGATACGTCCTCGCGTAGATCAATGACGGCTTCCCGCTCGACGCTCGACGCCACGGTTTCGAGCCTGCGCTTGCGTGCTTCGCCGGCATCCGAGGCCGGAAGTCCGGCCGCGTCGAGCACGCGGTCCCAGCGGTACACCCAGTCGTGTCGCCGGAGCGAGTTCGACACGTTGGCTCGGCGGATCGTCTCGAGACGCTCCGGGTCCTCGTCGAGCGCGGCGATCGTCTGCAGAAGGGCTCCGTCGTCCGTCTCGATGACTGCGTCACGCCAATCGAAATTCTCGTCGAACGACGCAACCTCGGGAGGCTTGCCTATCATCACGGCTCCGGCCGCGGCTCCCTCGAAGAACCGGAAGCCCAGTTCTTGTTGACCGTTTGTCTCATTGTGACGGTTGTACTTGCCGGGATTCACAATGACATAGCGAGTGCGTTTGAGAACACTCGCGAGGTGCTCGCGATGTTCCGCCGGATCCCAGACGTTCTCCGGCCGGACGCTGTCGAACTCATAGAAGATTTCTCCGCGCTTGCATGCATCCAGGAGCAAGGCGTGCAACGTCGCGTCGCGTCTGCCGACGCGACACACGTCGACGACTCGCGGCGCCGCCGGGACGGGGCAGAATCGCAACGCATCGACGCCCGGCGGAAGAAATGAGCACGGGATACCCGTATTCTCCTCGAGCGGCCGGACACTGCCGCTGCATTCGAGGAAGACATGATCGAATCCATCCAGCAGACGAGACAGGATCTTCCATCTCGGGATGTCGCGAGCCCAGAGCTCCTCGATCACACATACGGATCGGCGGGCACGCTTCTGCCACTGGGGTATCGCCCGCAGAGAATCGACATCCGGCAGGAACTGGAAGTCGGCGAAGAACAGGTCGTAATCATCGTCGGCCGCCGGTTTTCGATATCCCAACGACGCGGGTATGCGCAGGCGCGCATCGCGCGAGATCACGTTGACGAGCCGACTCGACAGCGGTCGGACGAAGGGCTTCGGGCTGACGATCGTCGTGCCAGGCTCGATCTCCGCGATGACATCTTCGAACTCGTAGCCGACGCAACGAAACGGCGCCGTGTTCAAGCCGCGCTGCGACCAGACCAGTACTCGGCGCCCGAATGACACCAAATAACCCCCGCCCACGCAAAATCCCTGACCACCGGTCGAAGCGCATGGCGCATCGCCCACCCCCGGTGTCCGGCTTCCCGCTCGGGGAACTCTGTAGTTCTCCGAGCGAGTCAGTAATTTATGCCTACGACAATGATCAGCGCAAGGCGAACGAAACCGGCAGTCTCCGTCGCACGCTCGGTCCGCGTCCCCGGCGCGTACACGGGGGAATGACAAACCCGTCGAGGTCGTTGGCCGTGTCATCCAGTCGATCGAGGAGGTCTCGTGGCCCGTCAGTTCGGTGTGAGTTTCGACTATCGCTGCCCGTTTGCGCGCAACGGCCACGAGTCCGTGATCGCAGGGCTGCGCGCCGGACGCGACTGGGACGTGACCTTCATCCCCTTCTCACTCGATCAGGTGCACGTCGAAGAGGGCGAGCCCGCGATCTGGGACCGCGCGCCCGAGGATCAGGGTTCGGGCGTGAAGGCGCTGTGCTGGGGCATCGCCGTGCGCGACGAGTTCGCCGACAAGTTCCTCGACTGGCATCTGGCGACGTTCCGGGCGCGCCACGAAGATGGCGCGAAGATCGCCAAGGACGACGTGCTCGCCGAGATCGCGACGTCAGTGGGCCTCGACCCCGCGGCCATCGCGGCGGAAGTCGCGAGCGGCCGGCCCCTGAAGACACTGGCGCAGTCGCACACCGACGCGGTGAAGAAACACTCCATTTTCGGCGTCCCCACGTTCGTCGTCGGCGACCGGGCCGCCTTCGTCCGCCTCATGGATCGGGGGAACGCGGGCGACGTCGACCGGGTGCTCGACCTGCTCGAGTGGACCGACCTCAACGAGTTCAAGCACACGACCGTCCCGCGGTGACGCGCCGGGCCGACGATCCGCCCGGACTCACCGGTCGCTGATCGCTCCCGCGGCATACGGCGTAGCGTTGACCCCGTGCGGATGTCGAACGCGGAAGCGATCATGTGGGCGGTCGAGAAGGATCCCGCACTCCGCTCCGACTTCTGCAACCTGACGTTCCTCGATCGGCGCCCGGCCGACGACCGACTGCACGCCACGCTCGATCGCGCGCTCGACAGCATCCCGCGCTTGGGTCAACGCGTCGTCGGCGCGCCGCTACGGATCGCGCCGCCCGAGTTCGCCGACGACCCGACGCTCGACCTGCAGGCCCACGTCCGCGTCGTCGCGGTGCCCGAACCGGGCGACGACCGCGCGTTGCTCGACCTCTGCGGCGCGCTCGCCGAGCGTCCGCTCGACCGGGCGCGGCCGCTGTGGGAGTTCACGATCATCGATGGGTTGAGCGGCGGGCGGTGCGCGCTGCTCCAGAAGATCCACCACACGATCACCGACGGCGTGGGCGGGCTCAAGCTCTCGCTCGCGCTGGTCGACTTCGAGCGCGATCCGGAACCGGGCCCGGCCGGTGCGCGGCCCGCACCGACCGCGGCCACGACGCCGCTCTCCACGGCGCGGGGCGCGGTCGTCGACGCCGCACGCCGCAGCGTCGACATCGTGTGGCACACCGTCGGGACCGCGGGCCATGTGGTCACCCATCCGGGCGAGGTGCCGGGCCGGGCGGGCGACGCGGCGCGGATGCTGTCGTCGCTGCATCGCCAGGCCATCGTGACCGACGCGGCCCGCTCCGACGTGATGTGCGATCGATCGCTGCAGCGCCGGTTCGAGATCCTCGAGATCCCGTTCGGCCCGTTGCGAGCCGCGGCGACCACGCTCGGGGGCAGCGTCAACGACGTCTTCGTCACCGGCCTGGCGAGCGCGCTCGGCCGGTACCACGAGCGCGCCGGAAGCGCGGTCGACGAACTGCGCATGGCGATGCCGATCAGTACCCGGCAACGCGGCGATACCGAGACGACGAACGCATTCGTGCCGGCGCGCATCCTCGTGCCGATCCAACCCGCACACGACCTCTACGCGCTCTTCGACGACGTGCGCGAGAGGTTGCATTCGGCGAAGCACGAGACCGCGATCACGAGCGCGGAGGGGCTCGCGGGCCTGTTCGCCGGGCTCCCGACCTCATTGCTGGTCACCATGACCCGGTCGCAGACGCGAACGATCGACTTCGCGGCGTCGAACCTGCGCGGCAGCCCGGTGCCGTTGTTCCTCGCGGGCACGCGCATCCTCGGCAGCTATCCAATTGGTCCCCGGACCGGGTGCGCGCTCACCGTCACGATGTTGTCGTACTGCGACGAGGTGCACGTCGGGTTGAACATCGACCCCGCCGCGATCGACGACCCCGACGCGTTCATGGACGACGTGCGCGACGCGTACGCCGAGCTCGCTTCCTTCGCCTGACGCGCCGCCGGTCGGACCGGGAGTCGGGTCAGCGGCGGGCGTGCGGCCCCGGGGCCACGCCCGCATCGAGCCATTCGTCGAACAGCGGATCACGCCACTGCGGGTGCTCGCACTCGCTCGCGCCGTCGACGACATAAAGGTGCAACGTCGGCGCGTCGTCGGCCAGCTCGACGAGGTCGGTACCCCGTGGATGCGGCGGCGCGGCGTCGAGCAGGTCGACGAGCGCGACGCTCGCGAGCACACGGCAACGGCAGTCGGGACAGGCCGAGACGGTCGCCGCCTCGAGCCCGCCGGTCAGCAGGAACAGGCACTCGCTCTCGCGCGCGTCGAGCACGACCTCGTTTCCGTCCTCATCCATGATCACGAGCCCGGCGGCCACGCCTCGACGGTAGCGCCGGGCTCGGACCCTCCTCGCGGCCCGCTAGGTTCCTGGCTCGTGCGTGCGATCACGATCGTGGACGGCCGCCTGGAGCCGGCTGAGCGGCCGGTGCCCGAACCCGCCGCCGACGGCGTCGTCGTCCGGGTCCACGGCGCGCGGGCTGAACCGCGCCGACCTCCTCCAGCGGGCCGGTCGCTACCCCGCGCCGCCGGGCGTTCCCGCCGACATCCCGGGCATGGAGTTCGCGGGCATCGTCAGCGCGGTCGGGCGCGACGTCACCACTCTCGCCGTCGGCGATCGCGTCTTCGGGATCACCGGCGGGGGCGCGCAGGCCGAATACGTCGCGATCCCGGCCGTGCACTGCGCGGTCGTCCCCGAGCATCTCGATCTGGTCGCGATGGGCGGCGTACCCGAGGTCTTCGTCACCGCGCACGACGCGATGGTCACCCAGGCCCACGTCGCGCGGGTGAATGGGTACTCGTGCACGCGATCGGGTCCGGCGTCGGCACCGCGGCGTTGCAGCTGGCGCACGAACTCGGTGCGCACGTCGTCGGAACGGCGCGCACCGCCGACAAGCTCGAACGGTGTCGCGCCCTCGGTCTCGACGTGGGCATCGAGCCCGCGCGCACCGCCGAGGGCGCGCTCGACGTCGACGCGCTCGCGTGGTCGATCGTCGAAGCGACGGGCGGCGGCGCGCATGTCACGCTCGACCTCGTGGGTGGCGACTACGTCGTGGCCGACGTGAACGCGGCGGCACCCAAGGGTCGCATCGTGTTGATCGGGACGATCGCGGGCGGACGCGCGACCTTGCCGATCATGGGCATGCTCGGGAAGCGCCTGACGGTGATGGGCACCGTGCTGCGAGCGCGCGACGTCGCGGAGAAGGCCTCGGCCATGGCCGCGTTCGTGCGCGATGTCGTGCCGATGCTCGCCGACGGACGCATCGCCCCGGTCGTCGAAGCGACGCTCGCGCTCGATCGGGCCGACGACGCGTACGCGCTGCTCGCGTCGGACACCACGTTCGGCAAGGTCATCCTCGATTGCCGCTGAGGGCCGCCCGGCGGTGCCGACTCGGTACCCGGTTCAGCTGATCGTGACGACGAGCTGGTGGCGGGGCGTGCCGGTGGCCTGCACGCTGAACGGCCGTTTGGCGTCGAGCCCGATCACCCAGGTCAGCACGCCCTCGTAATCGCCGGTCTCGACGATCGCCTGCACGTGATTCGTGTGGCCGACCGGGACACTCTTGGGCCCGGTGTAGGTCGGCTTACCCGTCTCGAAGTCGTAGCCGTACCCCGGTTGCACCTTCACCACGACGAACGCGTTGCCCGCCACCGGCACCGGTTTGCCCGAGCCGTCGGCGACGAAGGGCGCCGTTCCGTACGTGATCGTGTAGCCGGGCGGGTCGGAGCCCTTGGCCGAGAAATCGAAGGTCACATGGTCGACGCACGCGTCGCCGAGCTCCTGCACGTCGGTCAGCAATGACGACGCCGCCGCGGCCGGGCTCGTGACGGGAGTCGTCGGGACGGGGATCGCCTGGCACGGCAGCGACGTGGTCGGGAGCTCGACGGTGGTGGTCGTGGTGGCGGGGCCGCCCGAGCTCGACGTCGTGGAACCGGGGACGGTCGTGTCGGTCGACACCGTCTGCTTCCCGCTGCTCCCGCCGCACCCGGCGGCGGCGAACGTCGAGGCCCGCGACGACGATCAGGGCGATGCGCACCCGGCCATCCTCGCGCCTCTGACCGGGAACGGCGGGTCACCACTACGATTCGGCCGACTCCGGTTCCGATCTCCGAGGAGCAGCCGTGCCCGAACTCAACGACAACGACGTCGTCATCGTCGAAGCGGTCCGCGCGCCACTCGGCCGCCGCAACGGCGCATTGGCGACGGTGCATCCCGCCGTCCTGCTCGGTCTCGTGCAGCGCGCCGCGATCGAGCGTGCCGGTGTCGACCCGGCCGCAGTCGGCCAGGTGGTCAGCGGTTGCGTCAGCCAGGTCGGCGAGCAGACCTTCAACATCGCACGTACCGCGTGGCTGAGCGCCGGGCTCCCGTTGGAGGTCGCGGGCACCACCGTCGACAGTCAGTGCGGTTCGTCGCAGCAGGCGACGGGATTGGCGGCCGCGATGGTCGGATCGGGCGTCGTCGACGTCGCGCTCGCGTGCGGCGTCGAGTCGATGAGCCGCATCCCGCTCGGCTCGGGCGTCGGGAAGGATCTCGGCCGGCCGAACCCGCCGTCGTACCGCGACCACTACGAACTGACGAGCCAGTTCGAGGGCGCCGAGCGCATCGCCGACAAATGGGGCGTCACCCGCGCCGACTGCGACGCGTTCGGGCTCATGTCGCAGCAGCGCGCGCAGCAGGCATGGGCCGAGGCTCGCTTCGAGCGCGAGGTGCTGCCCGTCGACGCCCCCGACGTCGACGCCGAGGGCAAGCCCACCGGCACGACCCACCACGTGACCCGCGACGAGGGTCTGCGCGAGACGTCGCTCGAAGCGCTCGCGAAGCTCAAGCCCGTCGCCCGTGAGAACGGCGTGCACACCGCGGGCTCGTCGTCGCAGATCACCGACGGCGCGGCCGCGGTGCTGCTGACGACCGCACGCCGGGCCCGCGAGCTCGGGCTGAGGCCGAGGGCGCGCATCGTCGACCAGTGCCTCGTCGGCGTCGACCCCGTCCTGATGCTCACCGGGCCCATCGACGCGACCCGCCGCATGATGGAACGTACCGGCCTGACCATCGACGACTTCGACACCATCGAGATCAACGAGGCGTTCGCGTCGGTCGTGCTCGCCTGGGAGCGTGAGGTCAAGCCCGACATGGACCACGTGAACCCGAACGGCGGCGCGATCGCGCTGGGCCACCCCGTCGGCGCCACCGGTGCGCGTCTGATCACCACCGCGTTGCACGAGTTGGAGCGCATCGACGGCCGGTACGCACTCGTGACGATGTGCTGCGGCGGTGGTCTCGGTACCGGCACGGTGCTCGAACGCGTCTGACCGGTTGAAGAACCCGCAGATCGAGGTCGAGCCGGACGAACCACTGCTGGCGGTCGCCGCGCGCCAGCTTTCGAGGCGCGGCGGCAACGAGCACCGCGCGCTACGTTCGCGCTCGGCTCGGGGCGTATGCGCACGCGCGCATACAGCGTGTGGCACGACGCGACGACGTCGGCCGGTTTCCCGAGCCGCGCCGGCCGACATGATCGTGGCCGCCACCGACCGACGCGTGCTCTTCGGCAAACCGACGTTCTGGGGACGCGTGCCCACGCACTATCGGAGCGCGCTCGACCTCGGCGACATCGCCCAGATCGTCGCAACCCGCCACGGCATCGTGACCGGAGTCGCGTTCGCGTTGCGGCACGGCCCGATCGTGGAGATCGAGGCCATCCGGGGCCGTCAACTCCGCCGTTTCGCCGAGACCGTCGAGCGCCACCTCTCCCCGACGTGACCGAGAAAGTTGGGGGGTAGCGTCGCGTTCATGGCGAAGTTCGGATTGCAGATCCCGGGGTTCAGGCACGGGAGCGCTCCCGACTCGCAGATGTTCGACAACACGCTCGCGGTCGCGCAGGCGGCCGAGAGCAGCGGCTTCTCGTCGGTGTGGGTCATGGACCACTTCTGGCAGCTGCCCGCGCTGGGCGGCCCCGACGAGCCGATCCTCGAGGCGTACACGCTGCTGGGCGCGCTCGCGGCGCGTACCGAGCGGGTCGACCTGGGCACGCTCGTCGTCGGGTGTGACGTATCGCAACCCGGCGTTGCTCGCCAAGATGGTCACGACGCTCGACGTGATCTCGCACGGGCGCGCGATCCTCGGGATCGGCGCCGCCTGGTACGACGTCGAACACGCCGGGTTCGGCTTCGACTTCCCCGGCGCGGGCGAGCGTCTCGACCGACTCGAGGAGGCGGTGCAGATCTGCCGCGCGCTGTTCCGCGACGAACGACCCACCGTCGCCGGTCGCTTCTACCGCACGGACGACGCGCGGAACGTCCCGAAGCCGCTGCAGCGCGGGCGGACCGCCGATCATGATCGGCGGCGGCGGCGAGCGGCGCACGCTCCGGCTCGTCGCCCAGTACGCCGACATGTGCAACGTCAGCGGCGGCCCGGCAACGGTGCGCCACAAGCTCGACGTGTTGCGCGGCCACTGCGCCGAGGTCGGGCGCGATCCCGCGGAGATCACCACGACCCGCCTCGGCACGCTCGTGCTCACCGACGACGCCGACGAGACCGGGCGCGTGCGCGAGTTCCTCGGCGGCCTCGCGGGCGACGAGTTCTCGGAGCAGTTCACCGTCGGAGAGGCGGGCGAGGTCGTCGCCGAAGTCGAGGCGACTCCTCGCCGCGGGGATCGAGTACCCGATCTTCAACATGCCCCTCTCCGACGCCGGCGACCGTCGCCCGGGCCGGGACCCTGCTCATGGAGAACTTCACGTAGCCTTCGGGCCCGTGAGCCTTGCCGAACGTCTCGGGTACGCGGCCGACGCGAAGCTGTTGATCGTCAACTGCGACGACCTCGGCTCGTCGCGGTCGGCCAACGTCGCGGTGTACGAGGCGTTGCGGGAGGGCGCGGCGACGAGCGCGACCCTCATGGTGCCCTGCCCGTGGGCCCGCGACGCGGCCGCGATGTACCGGGGCGAGGACGTCGGCGTGCACCTCACGCTGAACTCGGAGTGGGACACCTACCGGTGGGGCCCGGTGACCCACTCCCCCAGCCTGCTCGACGGCGACGGCGGCTTCCCCCGCACCATCGATGACGTGTGGGAGCACGCCGACCTCGACGAAGTGCGCAAGGAATGCCGGGCGCAGCTCGAGCGGGCGATCTATTGGGGCTTCGACGTGTCGCACCTCGACTCGCACATGGGCACCATGCAGCTCCGGCCCGAGTTCTTCGACGTCTACCTCGAGCTCGCGGTCGAGTTCCGGCTCCCGCTGCGCATGGCCGGCGGGAGTGCCGAACGCCTGATCGGCTTCCCGTACCGGAGGCTCGCGGCGGAGGAGAGCGTCGTGTTCCCCGACCACTTCGTGTACACGAGCGTCGGGTCGCGCCGGTCGATCGAAAAGGCCCTGTTCGATCTCGCGCCCGGGGTCACCGAGGTCTACCTGCATCCCGGGGATCGACACCGACGAGCTGCGCGCCTCGCACCCCGACTGGCCGATCGCGCGTCGAGGACCACACGTACCTCACTCGCGATCCGTCGTTCCGCGATCTCATCGACCGAGCGGGCGTGATCCCGATCGGCTACCGCGCGCTGCGCGAGCTGCAACGCTCCGAACAACCCGTCGGCTCGTGACTCTCGGGCCCGACGCGCTGGCGGCGCTCTGCACCGCCGCGATGCCGGAGGAACACCTCACCGCCGGCGAGCTCGACTACCTGTGCTTCGGCGAGACCGACGAGGTGTTCGGCGACGAACACGCGGCGGCGGTGCTGCAGACGCAACGGTTCGGGCAGCACGTGTCGGCCTGGCTGACGCTCGCGGTCGTGCATCCCGACGAACAGGGTCGCGGCCGGGGCAAGGAGCTCGTGCACGCGGTGGCCGACCGCGCACGATCCCTCGGCGCGCGCGACCTCATGCTCGCGAGCGCGGTGCCGCGCTATCTGTGGCCCGGCGTCGACGTGACGAACACGCGGGCCGGGATGTTGCTCGAGTCGTGCGGCTTCGAACGCGACTGGATCGGCACGAACATGGCCATCGACACCGGCTTCCGTCGCCGACCGCCGGCCGGCGTGGTCGTCGAACGCGAGACGGGCGGCGGCGCGCACGACTTCGCGGCGAGCGCGTATCCCTACTGGGTACCCGAGCTCGACCGCGCGGTCGCGCTCGGCACCGCCTTCGCGGCCCGGGCCGCCGGCGGCGGCACGATCGGCTTCGGTTGTCACTCCGTGAACCGCTTCGGCTGGATCGGGCCGATGGCCACCGACACGACGCTGCAGCACGGCGGGGTCGGGTCCGCGGTCGTCGGCGCGCTGTGCGCCGACCTCGAGGTGCAAGGCCGCGCCACGGGCGAGATCTCGTGGGTCAGCAATCTCCGCTTCTACGGGAAGTGCGGCGCCCGCGTGTCGCGCGTGTTCCTCGGCGGTCGGAAGACCCTGCAGGCGCCGGGAGCCCCGCGCTAACGTCGACCGGTCACGAGCTGACCAGACGGGCAGGGCCTGAAGGCCCCGGTTCGCGGCGAAGGCATCCGGGAGACGGTGATCGCCCACGCGACGCGTCTCCGTGTCTCCGCTTTCGGCGCGCAAAGGAGCCCGACGTGGCCACGACATCCGTTCCGACCCCGACCCCGAAGATCGAGCTGCACGTTCACCTCGAAGGCGCGGTGCGGCCCTCGGCGCTCATCGAGATCGCCGAGCGCAACGGCCTGACGCTGCCGACGCACGACGCAGTCGAGCTCGCGAAGTTGTACGAGTACCGCGATTTCAACCACTTCCTCGAGCTGTGGATGATGACGACCGCGGTGATCCGTACCGAGGCCGACTTCCGCCAGGTCGTCGTGTCGTATGCGCAGGAGGCTGCCGCGCACGGCGCGGTGTACCTCGAGGGCATCTTCACGCCCGTCGAACGCGTGCAGGGCGGCGCGTCGTGGGACGAGGTGTTCTCGGGCTTCTGCGACGGCGCGGCCGAGGCGCGCGAGGTGACCGGGGTCGAAGTGCGACTCACGCCCGACATCTCGCGATCGTTCGCGCCCGAGACTGCACACGAGACCGTGCGCTACACGCTGAAGTACCGCGGTCGCGGCATCGTGGGGGTCGGGCTCGGCGGGCCCGAGGTCGGTTTCCCGCCCGAGCCGTTCGCCGAGGCCTTCCGAGTCGCCAAAGACGGCGGGCTCGGTTCGGTTCCGCACACGGGCGAGACCGAGGGGGTTGGTTCGATCCGCGGCGCGCTCGACGCGCTCGGCGCCGACCGCATCCGGCACGGCGTCCGCGCGACCGACGACCCCGCGCTGCTCGACGAGCTCGCCGACCGGGAGATCGTCTGCGACGTCTGCCCCGTCTCGAACGTGCGCCTCGGCGCGGCGACCACGCTCGAGGACCATCCGCTGCGGGCGATGCTCGCCGCGGGCGTCCTGTGCTCGATCAGCACCGACGATCCCGCCATGTTCGAGACCGACCTCACCCGCGACTACGACGCGGCAGCTGCGCTCGGGCATACGGCCCGGGCCGCATTCGAGGCCGGGGGCACGGGCGCGCTCTGTGGCGACGAGACGAAGGCGGCGCTCACCGCGGTCGCCGACGCGTTCCCCTGGCCGTAGCGAGACTCGCAACGAGCCTCGCCGGAGCGTTCGTGGGTAGCGTCCCGTCCGTGACGCGCACCCTGGTGATCGGCGGGACCGGACCGACGGGCATCCCGCTCGTCCGCGGCCTCGTCGCCCGCGGGCACGACGTGACGATCGTGCACCGGGGACTGCACGAGCGGCCCGAGACCCGGGCGCGGTCGCGCACGTGCACATCGACCCGTACGACGACGACGCGTTGCGGCAATACCTCGACGGCGCCGCGTTCGACGTCGTCGTCGCGATGTACGGGCGGCTCCGGCGGATCGCGGCGCTGACCGCGGGCCGGGTCGGGCAGTTCGTATCGGTCGGTGGCGTCCCCGCGTACCGGGGTTGGATGAACCCGTGGGCATTCGAGCCGCCCGGTTTGCCGGTCCCCGTCGACGAGGGCGCGCCCACGGTCGACACGCCCGAGGACGACGAGAAGGGCTACCGCATCGCCCGGACGGAAGCGACCGTATTCGCGCAGCATCCACGCGCCGCCCACTTCCGCTACCCGTACGTCTACGGGCCGCACCAACTCGTGCCCGCGCGAATGGCTCGTCGTGCGTCGTATCCTCGACGGCCGTGATCGCATCGTCGTCGCCGACGACGGCCTCACGCTCCACCATCACGGGTACACCGAGAACCTCGCGCACGCGTTGCTGCTCGCAGTCGAACAGCCCGACGCGGCCGCGGGCAAGCTCTTCAACGTCGGCGACGAAGAGGTGCTGTCGATCCGCAAGGTGATCGAGCTCATCGCGGCTGCACTGGGTCACCCGCTCGAGATCGTGTCGATGCCGTTCGACGCTCGCGGTCCCGGCGCGGCCGCTGCTCGCGCAGCCGCTCCCGACCCATCGCGTCCTCGACATCAGCCGCGTCCGCACCGACCTCGGCTATCACGACGTGCTCCCCGCCCGGCTCGCGATCGCGGCGACGGCGCGCTGGCTCGTCGACAACCCTTGCCCGCCCGGCGGTCAGGAGGAGCTCGTGCTCACCGATCCATTCGACTACGACGCCGAGGACCGGCTCGTCGATGCCTGGCTCGCCGCCACGAGCACGCTGCCCGACCCCGGGTTCGCGACGCTGCCCGGGTACGGCCTCGCCTACAGCGGCCCGGGTGGGCGGCCACGCAGCAACGCGGAGTTCCGGGCGTGAGCGCCCCGCTCCCGCTCGCGGGCATCAAGGTCGTCGACCTCTCGATCGCGCTGACGGGCCCGTACGCCGTCGCGTTGCTGGGCGACCAGGGCGCCGAAGTGGTGAAGATCGAGCGACCGGGCTTCGGCGACATCGGCCGCTACGTCGGGGTGTCGGTCAACGGGCTCAGCGCGCTCGCGCAGATGTGCAACCGCGGGAAACGCTCGCTCGCGCTCGACGTCCATCAACCCGCGGGACGCGACATCCTCCTGCAGTTGGCCGGCGCGGCCGACGTCGTCGTGCAGAACTTCCGGCCCGGCGTCGTCGAACGACTCGGCATCGGCTACGACGACGTGCGCGCCGTGAACGAGAAGGTCGTGTACGCCTCGCTCTCGGGATTCGGGCCGACCGGTCCGTACGCAGGCAAGGGCGCCTACGACACCGTGATCCAGGCGTACGGCGGGTTCGCCGCGAACCAGGCCGATGTCGAAACGGGTGAACCCCACTTCCTCAACCAGACCGCGGCCGACAAGGTGACCGCGCTCTACGCCGCGCAGGCGATCACCGCCGCGCTGTTCGCACGCGAGCGCACGGGCGCGGGCGCGCACGTGCAGTGCACGATGCTCGACGCGGTCGTCTCGTTCCTCTGGGCCGACGCGGCAGGGAACGAGGTGCTGCAGGACGCCGACCGGTCGCAGCCGTCGAGCTTCGTCGGGAACTTCCGCCCGTTCCAGTTCCGTGACGGGTGGGGCACCTGCACCCCGACGTCCGACGCCGACTTCGCGGGGATGTGCAAGGCGTTCGGGGTCGACGGCTACGACGACCCGAGGGTCGCGACCATCGGGGCAACGCGTGCAGCACCGCGAGCTGATCCGCGAGATCATGGGCCGCTGCTACACGGCCGCGACCGGGATGACGACCGCGACCGCGATCGGTGCGCTCGAGGCGAACAACGTGCCGTGCGGCGTCGTGCTGACGCCGACCGAGCTGGCGGCCGACCCGCACGCCCGCGCGATCGGGCTGTTCGAGGATTCGGTGCACCCCACCGCGGGCCGGCTGCGCCAACCACGCCACCCGTCCGAGTTCGGCGGCGTCCGCCCACCGCTCGGTGGGCCCGCGCCGATGCTCGGCGAGCACACCGACGAGATCCTGCGCGAGCTCGGTCTCGGCCGGCGGATCGACGAGCTGCGCTCGACCGGCGTCGTCGGCTGAGTTCGACCCGCGCATCGGCTCAGGCCGGAAGGAGCTCCGCCACCGGGACGCGAGGCGACGGCCCGCTCGTGCGCGGGAGGAACTGCAGCAGCGCGCCGAAGTCGCCGGCCATCTTCACCTGGCCGCGCATGAAGCCGACCGAGATGTCGAGCGAGCCGTCGTGCAGGCCCTGGGCGTCGGCGGGGGTCGCGGTGAACGTCACATCGGCCGCGGTCGCGGGCGCACCCTCGCCCCGCGCGACCACGGCGTCGCCGTCGAGCTCGGCCCACCCACGCGCCTGCTCCTTCTTTCCCGCCGCGACGACGAATTCGACGATCACGGCTCGCTCCGCTGCTGCACACGCTCACGGACGCCGGCGAACAGGTCGTCCTCGAACTCGCCGTCGGGAACCCGGTTGTCGACGAGCGAACGCGCGAGCGTGTACTCCTCCCACGGGAAGACCTCGCGGATCACGGAGTCGGGCAGCCTCATCCAGTGCCCTTCCGGGTCGACCTGGGTGCGGTGCGCGAGCAGAGCGCCACGTCGCTTGGCGAGATAGTCGCCGACGTCGACGAGCGTCGTGAACTCGTCGGTGCGGTTCGTGTCGAAGCCCCGCTCGAACCACGACGCGTACGCGCTCTCCTCGCCACGCGCGAGGTACGCCTCGTGCAGCGCTTTCACCCGCGCGATCGACCACGACACGTAGTAGAGCTTCAACGGCTGCCACGCCTCGCCTGCGTCGGGGTACGCCTCGGGGTCGCCGGCGAGGTCGAACGCGGGCCCGGAGATCTCGTGCACGCGGATGTGGTCGGGGTGCGGGTAGAAGTCGCGGTCGTCGCGGTACGTGATGATCACCTGCGGGCGCTCGGCCCGGATGATGGCGACCAACCGGCCGACGGCTTCGTCGAGCGGCGCGTTCGCGAAGTTGTCGGCGCGGGCGTTGTCGTCGGTGTCGGGCATCCCGCTGTCGCGGTAGCCGAGCATGTGCAGCGACTCGTAGCCGAGCACGCGCACGCTCTCGGCGAGCTCCGCCATCCGCAGCGCGTACATCGCCTCGGGCGAACCGGGATGCTCGACGGCCGGGTTCAGGATGTCGCCGGCTTCGCCGCCCGTGCAGCACACGAGCACGTTGTGCACACCCTCCGCCGCGTACTTGGCCGTGGTCCCCGCGCCCTTCGAAGCCTCGTCGTCGGGGTGGGCGTGGACCTGGAGAAGAGTCAGGCGTTCCTCGGTCACGTCGGGCACGCTACCCGTTGCGTTCGAGGCCGAAGACCTCCACGGGGCCGATGCTGCGGACCTGCACGACGCCGTGAGAATGGAAACGCAGTTCGTCCGCCGAGGCCGCGCGCAGGTCGTCGCGCAGCGCCGCCGGCACCAGCACCTCTCCCGGTCTCGCGAGCTCCGTCAAGCGGCTCGCGAGATTGACGACCGGTCCGAAGTAGTCGCCGTCCCTCGTCAGCACGGGCCCGGCCGCGAGCCCGATCCGTAGCGGCGGGAGCCCTTCGACAGCTGCGGCTTCGCGCAGCGCGAGCCCCGAGGTGACCGCCTCGTGCGTGAGGCCGACGAACATCACCTCGTCACCGATCGTCTTCACGACGCGGGCCCCGTTCGCGGCGATCGCGTCGTACGCGACGGCTTCCCAGCGGCCGACGAGCTCGGAGAGCGCCGACGGGTCGAGGCCCTCGCTGATCGCGGTGTAGCCCGCCAGGTCGGCGAAGCCGACCGCGACCGCGGTCGCAGGATCGGCGGCGAGCACCATGCGCCGCCACACCGCGGCGCGCAGCTGCAAGCGGTGGAGGTAGTCGATCAGCAACCCGACCTCGTCGAGACGCGGGTCGGTGAGGACACTCGAGCGCGATCTCGTCGTCGGCGACACCCGTCGCCTGCAGCCCCTCGAGCAGATCCGAAACGCCCCCGGCCTCGACCGCCGCGATGCGCGCGAGAGAACCGCTGATCACGCGCACCTGCTGCAGCAGCGTTCCCTCCCGGATGTCGCGCTGCGACGCCTGCGCGAATGCGAGGCGCGCGGCTTCGACGTCGCGGTCGGTGAACACCGCGAGACCGGGCGGGACGTCGGGGAAGCCCACGGCGCGCCAGAGCCCGCGCGCCAACTCCTCGTCGATGCCGGCCGCGGCGACGAGCCCGGCCAGGTCGTAGCGGCGGGCGCCGGGTAACAGCTTGCGTTCGAACGCGAGCAGCGGCAGCCATCCTTCGGCCGCGGCCCGGTCGATGTCGACGTCGGTCGCGCCGAGCGCAAGGAGCTGGGCACGCAGTTCTTCGCGCATACGGGACATTCTTTCCTCTTCGCTAGCCTGCCGCCGATGGTGAAGGCAGCACTGGTCGCCGGCGTGAAGAGCCGACGAGCGCTCCTCATCGTCGCAGGCGCGGTGGTCGGCGTGGGGATCCTCGTCGTGCTCGCCTCGGTCGCCGAACACGTGGCCTACGCGGGTTCCGTGCTCCCGGGCGTACGCGTCGAGGGGATGCATGTCGGCGCGAAGAAGGAAGCCGACGCACGCGCCGCCATCGAACAGCTCGCCACGCGGCTGAACGGCGAGACCATCGAGGCCCACGCCGGCAAGCGCACGTTCGTCGTCGATCCCTCACTCATCGGCTTCTCCGTCGACACCGATGCGACGCTGCGCGCGGCGGCCGACGCAGGCCGGCACTCGAATCCGTTCCGGATGGTGACCGACACCGTCCTGCGGCGCTTCCGGCCCGACCACGTGCCCCTGGTCGTCCGCTACGACGACGCCCGGTTCGAGGGTCTGCTCGACGGGTGGACGAGCGCGCTCCAATCGGGCCTGGTCGAGGGCGGGCTGCAGTTCCAGGGCACCCGGGTGGTGGCCGTCACCCCGCACTCCGGTCACGGGTTGCTCCGCGCCGAGGCCGAGACGCGCATGCGCGCCCTCCTGGCGGGCACGAGCCGCGCCGATCTCGACCTTCCCGTCGGCGCCGTCGATCCGCAGGTCGATCAGGCCGCAGTCGACGCGGCGGCGGCCCGCGCCCGGTCGCTCCTCACGGGCGCCTTCGTCGTGCTCGCCCGCACGACGAGGGTGACGCTCACGCCCGCGCAGATCGCGCCGACCCTCGGGACCCGGGTCGAGGGTCACACGCTCGCGCTGACGATCGACCCCGAGAAGTTGCGCTTCGTGCTCGGTCCCGCGTTCGCGGCGGTGGAGCAGCCCCCCGTCGAGGCGACGTTCAACATCAGTGTCGCCGACGCCGTCACCGTCGTCCCGTCGCGCGACGGTCATCAGCTCGACCTGGCCGCGGTCGGCGCCGCGATCCTGCGCAACGATCGCTCGATCACGGCGACGATCCGCAGCGAACATCCGCCGCACGACACCGCGTGGGCGAAGTCGATGGGTATCACGCATCAGGTGTCGTCGTTCACGACGAACTACCTCGCGGGCGAACCGCGCGTCCACAACATCCACATCGCCGCGGACACGTTGAACAACACCGTTGTGGCGCCGGGCCGGACGTTCTCGCTGAACGACAAGCTCGGGCCGCGCACGCCGGAGAAAGGCTACGTCAAGGCCCCGATCATCCTCGAGGACGGCTTCGGCGAGGACTACGGCGGCGGCATCAGCCAGCTGACGACGACGCTCTTCAACGCAGTGTTCTTCGGAGGCTACGTCGACGTCGACCACTCGCCGCACCACTACTACATCTCGCGCTATCCCATGGGTCGTGAGGCGACGATCGTGTTCCCGTACGTCGATCTCAAGTTCCGCAACGACACGAAGCACGGCGTGCTGATCCGCGCGAGCTACAACGACACGTCGATCACGGTGACGTTCTACGGCGACACCGACGGCCGCGTGGCGACCGAGGCGAACCGCAAGATCCTGAAGACGGTGCCGATCACCGACCGCCTCGTGCCGTGCCCGGCCAAGAAGCCGACCGACGACCCGAACAACCACTGCGCCACGCTCACCGCGTTCGAACGTGTCACCACCGCGACCGGTGAGACCGGCTACGACGTCGAGTTCGACCGGGTCATCACGCAACCGGGACGCAAACCCGACCGGCAGCACTACCAGGTGCACTACCCGATGCTGCAGAACACCGTCCTCGTCGGTACCGCGCCCGCCGCGCCGACCACGATCACGACCACGAAGAAGTCGACGGCGACAACCGCGCCCCACACGACGACTTCGAAACCGACGACGACGTCGACGACCGCGCACCGGTAGCCGCGCGCGCCGCCGACGGCGCCCGTGCCCGTGCCCGCGAACGACCACGGCACGCGCGAATCGGGCGGGCACGCGGGATCCGAGTCCGCGATCGGACCTCCCGTCGACCGGCGGCGTCGTCAGGGTCCCTTTCGTCCATCAATGGGCGAATGTCACATTCGGTCGGGCAGAACGCGGCGTCGAATCAGCTCAATTGAGCCCCGAACCGTGCCGAACTTGATGCGTGGAGCACGAGCAGAGGAGCGGGGGGAACCTCATGAGGCGAGCTCGACGGGATCTGCGGCACGGTTTGACCGCGGCGCGTCGCCACGTCTGTGTCGGTGCCGCCGCCGCGCTCGTACTCGTCGCCGGGACCACCGCCGTTTCCGGCACCGGCGTCGCCGCCGCCGCGAGCACCGCGGGCGTGCGCGTCCAGGACGTCTCGGTGCACTCGTCCGTCTCCGCGCTCTCGGCACCGATCGTCGGTCTCGCGGCGACACCGACCGGCAAGGGCTACTGGCGCGTCGCGTCCGACGGCAGCGTGCTGACCGCCGGCGACGCGCCCTACTACGGCGGGGCCAACGGCCAGGCCCACGACGTGATCGTCGCCATCGCCGCCACCCGCTCCGGCCACGGCTACTGGTTGACCGACCGTCTCGGCGAGGTGTTCACGTTCGGCGACGCCCAGTTCCACGGCTCGATGGCCGGGCATCCGCTCAACCTCCCGATCGTCGGCATGGCCGCGACCCCGGACGGCAGCGGCTACTGGCTCGTCGCGACCGACGGCGGCATCTTCTCGTTCAATGCCCCGTTCCTCGGCTCGACCGGCGCGATCCGCCTGAACCAGCCGATCGTCGGGATGGCCGCGACGCCGAACGGCACCGGTTACTGGCTCGTCGCGAGCGACGGCGGCGTCTTCGCGTACAACGCTCCGTTCTACGGCTCGACCGGCGCCATCCGCCTCAACCAGCCGATCACCGGGATGGCCGCCGCGCCGACCGGGCAGGGCTACACGATGGTCGCGGCCGACGGCGGCCTGTTCCGCTTCGGGAGCAGCAGCCCGTTCTACGGCTCCGCGGTCAACGCGTGCCCGGGTGCGACCCGCGGTCGCGGTCGCGATGTCGAAGGGCGCGCGCGGCTACTGGATCACGTTCGCCGACGCCCGCACGTACGCGTTCTCGCCGTCCACGTCGACACCGAAGTGCACGCCGGCCACCGCGTCGAAGACCGACGTGATCGCCGCCGATCTCTTCCACCGGCTCAACGACGAGCGCACCGCGCGCGCACCTCGCGCCGCTCACGTGGGACCCGACCCTCGCCAACTACGCCGAGGTGTGGAGCGTCAACATGGCGTCGACCGGCTTCCGCCACAGCGCCATCGGCAGCCTGCTCGGGCCCTACAACTTCGTCGGCGAGAACATCGCGTCGGGCAGCGCGGGAACGCTGGCCGGGGCGCTCCACAGCGCGTGGATGCACTCCGACGGCCACCGCGCCAACATCCTCGCTCCCGGCTACACCCGAGTCGGTGTCGGCGTGCACTGCTCGTCGGACGGTTCGCTGTGGCTGACCGAGGACTTCGGGCACCCGACGAGCGCCGGCGGCGCCCTGACCGGTACACCGACTCCCCCGGTGAACCCGGTCGTCCGGCCGGATTCCGGCTCGCTGCACTGCTGAGCCCACGCGTCGCGGACCCGGACTACGCCTCCGCGGTTGCGGGGACACCCCGCCACGCCCAGCGGGCGGTGCGCTCGGCCGGCGGGAGCCGCCACTGCCGCCACTGCCACCCGAGCTCGAGCACGACGATCCCGCCCCCGGCCGCACCGAGCGCAGCCCAGGTCGACGGCCCGCTCGGGAGGTTCAACGCGAACCAGTCGCGCAGCGCGGGGACCCCGAGGATGACGACGAACCCACCGACCATCAGCCCGAACAGCAACGCGCGGGACGGCGTGATCGGGCGGGCGAGCAGGTTGAGCACCCACAGCCCGACGATCAGCACGGTGATCGTGGCCGACGTGCGCGCGACCTGGAGCACGTCGTAGTGGCGAGTGATCGCGAACGCGACGAACGTCGCGGTCGCGGCGACGACTCCGGCCGGGCCCGCGATCAACAACACCCGGTGGACGAACCCGGGAATGTAGCGGCGGCGGTTCGGCGCGAGCGCGAGGAAGAAGGCGGGGATGCCGATCGTCAGGCTGCTCACGATCGTGAGATGGCGTGGCAGGAACGGGTAGGGCCAGCGCGCGGCACCGATCGAGATCGCCAGCAGCATTGCGTAGAACGTCTTCGTGACGAACAGGTTCGCGACGCGCTCGACGTTGGCGATGACCCGGCGGCCCTCGGCGACGACACTCGGCATACTGGCGAAGCGCCCGTCGAGCAGCACCACCTGCGCGACCGCGCGCGTGGCCGGTGCGCCACTGCCCATCGCGATCCCGATGTTCGCGTCCTTGAGCGCGAGCGCGTCGTTCACACCATCGCCCGTCATCGCGACGAAGTGGCCGCGGTGTTGCAGCGCGCCGACGATGGAGCGCTTCTGTTGCGGCGACACCCGCCCGTACACGGAGAATTCTTCGAGCACCTCGCCGAGCGCGTCGACGTCGTCGGGCAACTCGCGCGCGTCGTAGGGGCACTCGCCGCCGGGTACGCCGACCGCGCGTAGCGATCGATCCGACCGTGTGCGGGTTGTCACCCGAGATCACCATGCAGCGCACGCCCTGCTCGGCGAAGTAGCGCAGGGTGTCGGCCGCGTCGGGGCGGACCTTCTCCTCGAACACGAGCAGCGCCGACGCGGTCAGCCCTTCCGGCAGTCGCTCCTCGACCAGCGCCGCGTCCGACCGGGCCAGCAACAGCACGCGCTGACCACCGCCCGCGAGCCGGTTGGCCTCCACCCGCACCGGCGCTTCCGGGTCGGTCCACACCATCTCGGGTGCGCCGAGCACCCACGTGCCCTTCTCCCGGAAGGTGGCCGCGCTCCACTTGCGGCCCGACGAGAACGGGGTCGCGGCCGTGCGCTCCCAGCCCGTCGGGCGCGGGGAACGCCTCGCACAGGGCGTTCATCGTCGCGTTGCGGTTGTCGTCGTCGGCGAGCGCGCCGAGCGCCTGTGAGACCGGATCGGCGGCCTCGATCTCCTGCACGTGCTCGAAGCGGATCACGCCCTCGGTGAGCGTGCCGGTCTTGTCGAGCAGCACGATGTCGACCCGGGCGAGCCCCTCGACCGCGGGGAGCTCCTGCACGAGCACCTGCCGGCGCGCCAGCGCGATGGTGGCCACGCCGAACGCGAGACTCGTCAGCAGCACGAGTCCTTCGGGAACCATCGCGACGACACCCGCGACGATCCCTTCGATCGCGGCACGGGTGGTGTCCTGCACGTGGAACTGGCTGAACGCGAGCAGGATCGCGGTCGGGAAGAGTGCCCACTGCACGTAGCGCAGGATCGTGTTGATCCCGTCCATCAGCTCCGACTGGGTGAGCGTGAAGCGACGCGCTTCCGTCGCGATGCGGCGGGCGTACGCGTCGGCGCCGACGTGCGTGGCCTGGAAACGCCCGCGCCCCGCGACGACGATGCTGCCCGACAACACCTCGTCGCCCTCGACCTTGGTGACGGGATCGGACTCCCCCGTCAGCATCGACTCGTCGAGCTCGAGACCTTCCTGCGACCGCAGCACGCCGTCGGCGGGGACCTGGTCGCCGGCGAGCAGGTCGCAGAGATCGCCGAGCACGACCTGCGTCACGTCGATCTCGTGCGCGGCGCCGTTGCGGACGACGCGTGCCCGCGGCGCGTTCAGCACCGCGAGCCGGTCGAGCGTGCGCTTGGCTCGCCACTCCTGCACGATCCCGATCAGCGCGTTGAACACCAGCACGTAGCCGAAGAGCGAGTCGCGGGCGTCACCGAACACGAGGATGAGGACGAAGGCGGTACCGAGAATCGCGTTGAACCGGGTGAGCAGGTTGGCGCGCAGGATCTCGCCGATCGTGCGGCTCGTGCGGTCGTCGGCGACGTTCACCTGACCGGCGCGAACGCGCTGGTCGACCTCGGCCGCGGTCAGCCCCTGGGGGCCGGTGGTCGACGCGGCGTCCGCGAGCCCGGTCTCGCTCATTGCGCAACGCTAGCGACCAGAACCCCGCTCTGAGCCGATGCACAGGTCACGAACCGGTACCGTGAAATCTCCCATGACCCAGCAGTCGCCTCCCGTCACCTGCTACCGCCACCCGGATCGCGAAACCGGCCGACGCTGCACGCGTTGCGGACGGCCCGCGTGCCCCGAGTGCCTCCGGGAGGCGTCGGTCGGTTCGCACTGCGTCGACTGCGTCAAGGCCGCGGCGCCCTCCGCGCGGCAACGGGTCGGGATCTTCGCAGCGTGAGCGAGAACATGCTCGCGACGAAGATCATCATCGGCATCACGGTCGCCGCGTTCGTGGTCATCGGCCTGCGCGACTCGAGCTTCGACGGCACCGGCCACACCGCATCGAACCTCGTGCTCTTCGGGCCGCTCGTGCGGCACGGAGAATGGTGGCGCATCTTCACGGTCTCGCTCGTCCACGAAGGCCTGCTCCACCTCGGCTTCAACCTGCTCTTGCTCTGGATCGTCGGGCGACTGCTCGAACCCGGCGCGGGACCGGTTCGTTTCTCCCTCATCTACGTCGTGTCGGTCGCCGCGGGCTCGGCGGGCGCGCTGATCGCGCAGCCGCACGTCGCGTCGGCGGGCGCGTCGGGCGGCGTGTTCGGCGTCGCCGCCGCGGCCACGATCGTGCTCCAACGCCAGGGGGTCCGCTTCTGGGACACCGGCTTCGGACCCCTCTTGGTCATCAACCTCGTGTTCGACTACTTCACGCCGAACATCTCGATCGCCGCGCACATCGGCGGCGCGATCGGTGGGCTGCTCGTCGCGGAGGCGATGCTCCAGTCGCGGCGGGCGGGCCGGCCCGAGCTCGGCATCGCCGGCGGCGTCGTGATCGGGATTGCGGCCGTCGCGCTCGCGCTCGTCTCCGCGCACTGAGCTCCTCGCGCGCGCGAATCAGCGCGCCGAGAATCAGCGCGCCGGTTCGCGCGCGGGCACCAGCTCGACCGCGCCGGTGTCGTCGTCCTCGACCAGCCGGAACCCGCATTGCTGCGCGAGCACCGCGCGCCCCTCCCACGGGCCGGTCGCGAGGATCTCGTCGCCGGCCGCGAGCGTGACGCGCCGGGGCCGGTAGAGGTACCGACCCTCGCGCCGGATCGCGAGGAGATGGAAACCGGTGTCGTCACCGATCTGCATCCCGGCCACGACCGCACCGTCGAGCGCGCTACCGCGGCCGATCGGGTACTGCACGAACACCTCGTCGGCCTCACCGAGCGCGACGGCGAGGATCGGGTGCATCTCCTCTTCTCGCTCCACCAGCCACACGAGCTGCTGGGCGGCGTCACCGACCTCTTCGGACGCCGCACCGAGATGGAGGAGGCCGCGCAGGCCCGACGGGTCGACAGTCTCGGCCCCGGCGCGCAGCACCCAGAGCTCGAGCTGCTCGCGCATCTCGTCGAGCCGGTCCTCGAGCTGGGCCACCTGCGACGCGAGGCCCTGGTCGTTCAACAGCAGCGCGCTGTACGCGAGGCCGACCGCGGCCTCCGACACGTTCTTCATCTCGACCAGCACGTCGACGGCCCGGTCGAGGTCGGAGATGGCGGGGTCCTCCTCGATACCGGCCGGCCTCCACACGGGCGCACCCGCGAGCTCCCGGACCTCCCCGATGCCCTCGCGGGCGCCGCGAAGGATCAGCACGTCGTCGGGCAGGAGGTGCTCGTCGCCGTCGGGGTCGATGAGCCACTCGCGGCCGCGCCGGATCGCGACGACGCGCATGCCGACGTCCCTCGGCAGCTCGACCTCGTCGAGCGACCGGTGCGCGAGCCGCGAATCCTCCCGCACCCGGACGCGGTGCGAGACCTCCTCCGCGCCGGCGAGGTCGGCGACGAGCGCCGCGGGGATGCCGAGGTGGTGGGTGACGACGCGGGCGATGTCGACCGCGGCGTTGCCCATGCGCTCGATCGCGGACACGACGTGGAGCACGCTCGACATCTGCTCGGCGTCGCGCTTCGAACGCGCCGCGAGCACGCACACCTCGCGCATCTCGTGCACGAGATCGGTGAGGCGCTCCTCGAGCTCGTGGACCTCGTCGGCCATACGAGTGTCGCCGAAGAACAGCGACGCGTACCCGAGATCGACCATGAGCTCGGACGTGTCCTTCGCCTCCGAGAGCATGGCCTTCAGATTTCGTGGTCGTTCTTCCATGGATACCGCCGGCTCCGCAGCCGGCTCCTCGAGGGGCCCTAAGCCAGCCCGAGGATCACGATGGCCAGGATAAGCGACAGCGCGCCGAGGAGGTCAAGGCTCGATGTCACGAGGGGGATGGAGTGGTTGTCGGGGTCGAGACCGAACCGGTGCGTCGCAACCGCCGAGTAGAAACCCACGGCAACGGCGGCGGTAGTCGCGAAGAACCCGGCAATCAGGCTGACACCGAGCATGTCGACGATTCCCGGGCTGGCCTTGTTCAACACGGCGGCCACCACCCTCGACGTCAGTCCGAGGAAGACGAAGACGGGGATCGCGTAGAGGTAGACGAGCATGATGTCGTCGCCGGCCGCTCGCCACGAGCCCCGGTCACCGAGCGTGCCGAGATGGAGCTTCGTCGAGACGCGCGCGGCAAGGATCGCGCCGAGTGACCCGGCGTCCTCGAGGAACGCCGGAACCATGATGAGCAGGGCCGGGTACTTGAGCAGCGACGTGAAGCGATTCTGGATGGTGATCCCCGCCAGGAGGTCGACGACACCGGCGATCGCGAGGATCGGCAGCGACTCGATCACGATGCGACGCAGGACGGGCAGTCCTTTCGAGCCGATGCCGACCGCCGCCGCGCCCACGCCGATCACGACACAGGCGATCGCGACGATCGGCGTGAGCAGGTGGATGCCGAGAAGGTAGGTCGCGAGGAACAAGCTCGGAAGCGTCACCATGTCGCCCGCGGCGGTGACGATCGGAGCGGCGACGTTGTCGAGGTCGAGGTCGCGTCGTGCGCAGAAGGCGGCGACGGCGACGGTCAGCACCAGGACGACCGCGGACGACAGGATCGCGCCGATCACCGACACGACCATGAAGTCGGCGATCGAGATCGACTTCCCGCCGACGAACATCTCCGACATCAGCTTCGCCAGGACGGCGAGCAGCGCGGCGGTCGCCAACGACGAGAGGATCGCCGCCGACATGTTCTGGCCGACCTCGGTGTCGACGCGCGCCGACACCCGAAAGGTTCCGGTGTGGATCATCGTCCCGAGCCGGCTCCCGAGCCCGCCGAAGACGTTGCCCCGCATCCCGATGGCCGCCGGGACCAGTACGACGAGGCCCGGCAGCAGGTAGAGCGTGTTGCTGATCGTTGCGAAGGTGACGCCGGTGACGAGATCGCCGCCCGAGGAGATCAGGAGCGCGACGAAGCCCGCGCGGACACCGGAGATGTCCGCGCGGAGGAACGCGACGAAGCGCGCGCCCACACGGCGTGACGAACGGGGCGAGGAGCGAGGCATGCGTAACTGGGCGGGTCAGCCATCTGAAGTCCTCCGGAACCCGTCAAGGCTACCCCGCCGGGGGTGTGGGTCGTTCCATCCGTGCCGATGAAGAGTCGTGACGTCTCCCCCCCTCGAGGTCGGCCAGCCCGTGCTGGTGTCCACCGCTGCCGACGACACCCCGTGGCCGATGACGGTCGATCTCGTCGAGAACGGGCACATCACCCTCGCGGTGCACGGCGACGACCGCCTCCCCGACGCGTGGGACGATCTCGCCGAGGTCCACGTGACCTGTGTCGGCCAGTTCAGCGTCTACCTCATCCACGTGCCCGTGGTGCGCTCCGGCACGGACCGGCTCGTGATCCGCGCACCGCGCGAAGGCGCGCTCGTCCAGCGCCGCGCGTACGCGCGGGTGCTGCGCCACGTGCCGGTGAGCTGCGCGGTGATCGACACCGCGTCGGCCTCGTGGACCACCTTCGAAGGCGAGGTGCGCGATCTCGGCGGGGGCGGTTGCTCGATCCTCACCGAACGGACGCCGTCGTCGGGCACGACGATCGCAATGGCGCTCACGCTCGACGACGACGCACCGTTCGCGCTCATCGGGCGCGTGCTCCCGCGCGAGGAGCTGCCGACGATCGGCAAGCCCTTGACGCGCGTCGAGTTCGCGCTCGTGCGCGAGTCCGACCGCGACCGGATCATGCGCTTCGTGTTGCTCTCGCTGGGCGAGCACCGCCGCGCCGATCTGCGTCCGGGCTGAGTCGGTCGCTACTCGACGCGCTCGGCTCGAAGGGCCGCGGCGCTCACGTAGCGCGTGAAGCTCTTGACCCGGACCGCGAACACCGCGGCCGCGACGACACACGCGGCCCCGCCCGACACGATCGCAAACGGCACGCTGACGAGACCGCCGACGACGCCGGCCTCGATGTCGCCGAGCTGCGGGCCGCCCGCGTACACCGCGAGCTCGACGCCGCTGATCCGGCCGCGCAGGTCGTCGGGAGTCACGTCGGCCGCGATCGCCGAGCGGTAGACGCCGGAGATCATGTCGGCCGCGCCCGCCACGGCGAAACAGACCAGCACCACCGCCGTGCTCACCGTGAGCCCGGCGACCGCGATCGCCGCGCCCCAGACGCCGACCGACCAGAGGACCGCGCGACCCTGACGCACGACCCGACTGGTCCAGCCGCTCGTCACCGACGCCAGGAACGCGCCCGCGGCGACCGACGACAGCAGGAACCCGTACAGCACGGGCCCGCCGCCGAGGCGCGCGGTCAGGGCGGGGAACAGCGCTCGGGGCATGCCGAAGACCATGGCGAGGAGGTCGATGCCGAACACGCTCAGAACGACGGACTGCCCCCGCAGGAAGCGCAGCCCGTGCCGGACCGACGCCGCTGATGCGCGTTGCCCGTCGCCGACCGGCGGTGAAGCGCCGATGCCGGCGAACGCGAGCAGGGCCGCGGCATACGTCGCGACGTCGACGCCGTACGTCGCCGTCAGACCGACCGCGCCGATCAGCACGCCGCCGACCGCGGGCCCGGCCATCAGCCCGAACGAGGCGTACGTCGACTGCAGCGCGAACGCGGCCGGCCGGAGCGGTTCGTCGAGCAGGAGCGGCAGGAGCGATCGCAGCACGGGGAACGTGATGGCCGTGACGCCCGTCGCGGCGGCACCGAGGGCGTACATCAGCCACAGCTGCGGATGGTCGAGCGACGCGTTGACGGCCAGCCCCACCGAGCACATGAGCGCGCCGACGGTGACCCCGAGGAGCAGCAGTCGTTTGTCGATGCTGTCGGCGAGCGCACCCCCGATGATGGAGAACACGAGCAGCGGACCGAGCTGCACCACGCCGAGCACACCGACCGCCAGCGACGAATGGGTCCGGTCGTACACCTGGAACGGCAGCGCGGCCGCGCTCATCGTGCTGCCGAGGAACGACACCGCCTGGCCGATCCAGAGGCGCCGGAAGTCGCGCGACACCCGCAACGGTGTGGTGTCGATCAGCAGACTCATCGGCGCCCGATCCTACGAACCAACTGGTGGCGCGACGCCGAGTTCGTGACGCGTTGGGTCAGACCGTGATGCCGTAGAGCTCGGCCGCGTTGTCGTGCAGGATGCGGCCGCGGGCATGGTCGTCGAGCTGCATCGCGTGCTCGGCGAGGAGAGCCTGGCTGTTCGGCCACGTCGCGTCGCTGTGGGGGAAGTCGTTCGCCCACATGAGCCGTTCCGGGTTCATGAGGTGCGCGGTGCGGAACGCGACCCAGTCGTCTTGGAAGGTGAGGTACACGTTGCCCGCGAACCATTCGCTCGGGCGGCGCGACAGCTCGCCCGAAGTGAGCCAGTTGCGATGACGGTCGTAGCCGTGGTCGGCGCGGTACATCCAGTGCGGCGCCCAGCCCGCGTCGGCCTCGACGCACACCACCTTCAACTCGGGATGCCGCTCGAACACCGCGCCGAAGATCAGCGTGCCGATGATGTCCTGGTTACCGCGCACGATGCTCATGAAGCTGTTGAGCTTGGGACCGCGCACGTGGTCGGCGCCGGGCGTGTCGCTGCGGCTCGTGAGGATGTGGAACGACGGCGGCAACCCGAGGTCGACGATCGCGTCCCAGAGCTCGTCGTACATCGGGTCGTCGTAGTCCTTCTGCGGCGGCACGCCGGGCAGCATCACGCCCTTCAGGCCGAGGCGCTTGATCTCCTCGAGGTCGCGGATGCCGTCCTCGGGCGTGACGAGCGCGGTCTGGCCGAGCCCGATCAGCCGGTCGGGCGCGGTCGCGCAGAACTCGGCGAGCCACAGGTTGTACGCGTTGAAGCACGCGCGCTGGTACTCGGCGTCGGGGTGGTTGCAGAGCAGCATCCCGACCGACGGGTAGATCACCTCGGCCACGACGCCGTCGGTGTCCTGGTCGTGCAGGCGGGCGACCGGGTCCCAACCGCCGGGCCAGAGGTCGTCGAAGCGCTTGTCGATGTCGAGGCGGACCTCTTCGGTCGGCCGGCCCGCGGCCGCGACCAACCAGAACGGCACCAGGCTCTTGCCGTTGTCGATGAGCATGACGTCGCCGAGAACGTCGTGGTGGTGCAGCCGGGGCGCCCGGTCGCGATACGCCGGGTCGATCCGGTCGATATAGGTGCCCGGCGGTTCCGTGATGTGCGAGTCGGCCGAGATGCAAGGCCCGATCGTGGCGGTCATGGCCGTGAGTCTCGCGCTTGCGCGGGCGCCGTGCGTCGACGAGAGGCACGCGGCCGCGGCGGCTCGGCCGGAGGTAGCGTGCGGCGCGATGGCGGCCGCTGATCGACGGGGGCGTGCGGACCGACCCCCGGCGTCGAACCCGCGCCAACGTCGCCTGGCCGTTGCCCTCACCCTGGTGGCGCTGGCCCCCGTCGTTGTCGTCGTCGTCACCCACGTCGGGGGGCGTTGGACCCCGGTCGGCGACCTCGCCCTCGTCGACCTCCGGGTGCGCGACGTCTGGAGTCGCGCGATTCCACTCGTGGGCACCTACAGCCGATTCGGTTGGAACCACCCGGGTCCCGCGATGTTCTGGTTGCTCGCGCCGTTGTCGGGGCTCACCGGCCGCCCGGCGTGGGCGACGCTCGTCGGCGGGGCGCTGCTCCAGGGCGCCGCGATCGTGGCGATCGCGTGGCTCGCCTGGCGCAAGGGCGGCGTCGCGCTCGTCGCCGCGATGCTGGCGCTCAATGGCCTCGCGTACGGCGCGCTCGGCACCGCGCTCTTGCTCTGGCCGTGGAACCCGAGCATCGCGTACCCGTGGTTCCTCGTGTTCGTCCTCCTCGCGTGGTGCGTCGCCGACGGGGAGCTTTCGCTCCTGCCGTTCCTCGTCGCAGTCGCGACCTTCGTGGTGCAGACCCATGTGGGCTATGCGCCACTGGCCGCGGCCGCGGGTGGCTTCGCAGTGGTCGCAGCCGTGGTACGAGCCCGACGCGACCGTGCGCGCGAACCGCGGGCCACGCAGCCGTGGCGCGGACCGCTCCTGTGGAGTGTGCTCGTGCTCGTCGTGGGTTGGGCACCCGTCGTGTTGCAGGAGATCTTTCGACGCCCGAACCTCCGGAGACTGACCGACTTCCTGGTGCATTCGCCGGGAACCCCGCGCCTCGGGCTCCACTTCGCCGCGGGCGTCGTCGCCGACGCCTTCAAGATCCCACCACCCTGGCTCGGTGGGCACACGGTGTTCGACACCTTCACGAACACCGTCGTGCCGTCGTCACGCGCGTGGCTTCTCGTCCCGCTCGCGCTCGTCGGGCTGGCGGTCGTCGCGCTGACGCGCCCGGCGGGTCGCGAGTTCCGGGTACCCGTGAGCCTCGAGCGCGCTGCTCCTCGTCGTCGGCCTCTGGGCCATTACGCGGGTCGCGGGACCGGCCGAACGCTACGTCTTCTACTGGCGGATCCCCCTCGCGCTCATGTTCGTCTTCGCCGTGCTCGGATCGGCGTGGTACGCGTTCGGTCTGGATACGTCGTTCGTCCTGCGTCGCTTCGCGTTCTCGGGGCTGAGCGTCATCGTCGTGTTCTCGTCGACGGCACTCGCCGTGCGCGTCGCGCAGACCGGCGACGTGATCGCGAGTGAGTCGATGGCGCGCGCCGCGCTCGATCAGTTGCACGCGCAGGGCGAGCCGCACGGACGGGTCCTCGTCCGCGCCGCCGACACACCCGTCTTCGGCATCGAGCGCGCGGTCGTGAACGAGCTCGCGCGTGCCGGGCACTCGGTGAAAGTCGATCCCGAGCTCGGGTTCGTGTTCGGTGAGTCCCGCACCGCGATACCGGCGCAGGTCGACGAGGTGATGTACGTGGCCGAAGGCGGGCAGTACCTCAGCGTGCTGTCGGGCGAGCCGAACGCCCGCGTGGTCTGGTCGACAAATGCCCTACCGCCCGCCGAGGAACAGGAACTCCGGACGCTGCAACGACAACTGTGGAACGTGCTGCGGACGGAGGGCCGCCCCGACCTCTTCACCGCACTGAGCTCGCCCCTGGCGGCGCTGGTGCTGAAGCAGGCTCCCGCGATCGACGAGGACGCGGTGCGGCGCATGGCTCAGCTCAACCACGATGCCGCCCGCAACGCGCCGTGCCGCTGCGGCATCGTTACCTTCCCGGCCGCCGACGCTCCGGCCGAGAACCTTCCGCAATCGCGCGCGCCGGCATCAGTCGCCTTCGTGGGTCGGCACCTGGGTCAGCCTGTACACGATGCCCATCAGGTCGGTGCGCACGGCGATGAATTCCTCGATCGGTTTCTCGGCGCGCGGGTCCTCGTCGATCAGCGAGTAGGTATCGTCGTTCCGGGCAGTGCCGGCCATCGCCGCGTCCAGACCGTCGAGATCGAGCTCGCGACGGGCTTGCGTGCGCGACATGCGGCGGCCGCACTTCATCGCCAGCGCCGGCGACCTGACCTGAGACTGCCGCCGGATGGTTGCGGGTTCGGCTCGGTTGAAATTATGTCCCGCTCGGGTTGGAAGTGTTGATCCAGAGCTCGTTGCCACTCGCCGAGTTCGGCACGATGGCGTCGAGACGTCCGTCGCCGTTGACGTCACCGAAGCAGAGTGTGCATCCGGACGCCCGTAGGGGCACGTCGGTCAGAGTCCGGTACGGGAACCCGCCGTCGTCGGTCCCGCTCCACCATGTGCGGGCTGTTGCCCCGTCGTTGAGTTCGAAATCGACAACGCCATCGCCGTCCACATCGCGCAGACCCATCTGCACGCCGCTACCCGAGGTTGCCGTGGCGATGGTCTGATACAGCGGGAAAGGCGTGAAGCTGCTGCCCGTCGAGCGGAAGAAATCAACGGAATGCGACGAGAACTCGTAGCGCGCAAGGTCGACTCTGCCGTCACCGTTGACGTCGCCGACCGCGAGGAGGTCCGACGTCAACGACTGCTGGAACGCGGGGCAGGTGACGCTCAGCCCGCCGAAATCGCACTGTGGTCCGCCGTACTCGACAACCTGCACTTGGCCGACCGCAGAGGCGATGAGGTCGTCGCGGCCGTCACCGTTGACGTCGCCGACTTCCAGCTGTGTGTGCCCAGCCTCACCCGTCGGAAGCAGCGTGCCGAACGACGAGGTCGTGAAGCCGCCCGCACCGTTGCCGAGCTGCGCCACCGAGTGGGCGAACATATTGAACACGAGCGATCCCCACAGCAGATCGGCCTTGCCGTCGCCGTTGAAGTCGCCGATCGCGCTGATCGTGTAGCCCCCGAACGGGCGGGGGATCGCGACGGCATCTGTCGTCGACAGGCCGGTGTCGCTCCCGAAGAGCAGCGTGAAGTTCGACCCGTCGAAGGCGATGACGTCTTGTTTCGCATCGTTGTTGAAGTCGCCGACCTGCCGCAGATGCTCGCCGGCGATCTCTTCCTTCGGGCTCACGCAGGCAACACCGCAGTACTCGTAGCGGGCAAGCCCCGCGGCGCTGCTGCTCAAGATGTCGGCGGAGCCGTCACCGGTGACGTCGACGAGCACCGCCGGTCCCGGCACCGAGACGTCATCCGGTGCCGCAAAGCTGATGCACCCGGCGAGCAGAATCGAAGCTCCGACGAGAAGAACCAGTCTCGACGTCCGCGGAATCGTCATGTGCCATCCCCCGACACGTACGTCCGAACGCAGGGCATCATGCCCGATCGAGGGCTGTTCGGGCGAGTACCGATGCTCGGCGAGCCGATTCGATACCCACCCTGGCCGGAGTCGGGCCCGGCCGCGGGCTGATCGCACATGTAACCAACACCGGCACCGGAGCGGCACGCACCCTGAGTGGAAGTCGCGGGACTCGAGGCGCTCATGCCCATCGCCGTACCGAGAACGAGAGAGTGTGACGACGCCATGCAGATCGGAATGTACGGTCGGCAGCGATCGGGCGGCTGGCGCGAACGTTGATTGCCGCGGGTTTGGACGCGTCGGGCGCACCGCGTCGATATCCTCGCCATCCGCGTGCGAGCCCCGAGCCAAGGACCCCGATGAACGCGAATCAACGCCAGGCCGAGGCCTGGAACGGCTCCGAGTCCGTGCACTATGTCGACCACGCCGACCGCTACGACCGCCAACTCGCGCCTTTCGTGGACGTGTTGTTCGAACGCGTCCAACTCGAAGCACATCAGGCCGTGCTCGACATTGGATGTGGTTGTGGCGTTACGACTCTCACCGCGGCGCGCTCGGTCCGCACCGCGCTCGGTGTGGATCTCTCTCAACCGCTGTTGGAAATAGCGGCATCTCGGGCCCGCGCCGCGTCGATCGACAACGTCGAGTTCGTCGTCGCAGACGCCCAGACGTACGCCTTCGCCGAGAGTGCGTTCGATCTCGTCATCAGCCAGTTCGGTCTGATGTTCTTCGACGATCCCGTCTCGGCGTTCACGAATCTCCGGCGGGCGCTCATGCCCGACGGTCGAGCCGTGTTCGTGAGTTGCAAGGACTCGAAGCAAACGAATGGGTCTCGGTCGTGGCCAGCGCGGTCGCGCAGCATGTAGCTCTGCCTGCTCTCGGAGGTCGGGCCGGCGGCCCGGGCATGTTCGCGCTCATGAATCCAGACGAGATCGCCTCGGTGCTCGAAGCTGCAGGGTTCGAGCGGTTCGCGATTGAGCCCATCGCGCCGACAATCCGCCTCGGTGGGGGTGGAACCCTTGATGAGTCGATCGAGTTCTTGCTCGGCACGGGCATCGCCCGCGGACTGCTCGACCGACTCGAAGGCGGCCAGCGCGCGGCCGCATTGCACAGCGTTCGCATGTCGCTGAGGGATCGGTACGTGGCGGGAGACGGTGTACGACTCGGAACCGGCGCCTGGCTGGTCACCGCACACGCATAGCGATACGCCTCGACCCGCGCCACGAACGCGGGATGCTGCATCACTCCCCACACGCCCGGCGCCGATCGGCCGCGATGGAGTGTCGACTCACTCGCGCAGGTGCGCCAGCAGCCCGAGAAAGCCGAGTGTCGCGAGCCACACGCCGAACCCCAGGAGCACGCCCTGACGAACCGGCGCACTCGTGCCTTCGACGAAGGAGCCGATCATTCCACCCGCGAGCAGCGTCCCGGCGAGGCTGAGCGTCAACGAGGTCTTCATGGAGCGCATCATGCCCGCTCTCTCCGGGACGCTCAAGCGAAGGCGAGCGAAGGAAGGCCGCCACATGCAAGTGCGCGGTTCCTCGAGACGCGAGCGGACACACCTAGTGGAAGTCGCGTGACTTGAGGCTGTCGGCGAGGCTGATGGGCAAGCGGGTGATGCGGCCGGCGACGAGATTGATCACACCTTGATGCTTCTCCAACACACCGCGCACACGTAGCGCGGGCGCGCCGCGGGCGACGATGCGGAACCGTTTCCACACGCCCTTGGCACAGATCACGTTGGTGAGGCCGGTCTCGTCCTCGAGGTTCAAGAACACGGTGCCCTTCGCGGTCGCCGGCTGCTGACGGTGCGTCACCACCCCCGCGACCTCCACCACCGTGCGGTCGGGCAGCTCGCGCAGCTGCGCGTTCGTCACCACACCCTGGCGGGTCAGCTCCGCCCGCACGAACTCGGTCGGATGCTTGCCCACGCTCATGCCCATGGCCCACAGGTCGGCGTACACCGTCTCCATCTCGGTCATGCCCGGCAGCGCGGGCGCGTCGGTGCCGGTGACCATGCCCGGCAACGTCTCCACGACCGAGCCGTCGCGCCGCGCGCTCGGCCGCGCGGTACCGAGCGCGCCCGCGGCCCACAACGCGGCGCGGCGCGACTGACCGAAGCATCCTTCGAACGCGCCTGCGGTCGCGAGCGCCTCGACCTGGTCGACGGTCGCACCCGTCCGGCGCACGAAGTCCTCGAGGTCGGTGAAGCGACGCTCGGCCCGTTCGTCGTCGATGCGGTCGAGCAACGCGTCGTGCAGACCGCGCACACTCCGCAGGCCGAGCCGCACCGCGAGGTGCGACGGCTCCGCGTGGAAGCCGCGCAGCGGACGACCGACGGGGTCGACGTCGAGGGTGCGCGGTTCGAGGGTCGCGTCGCGCATCGACGCGTTGAGATCGGGACCGAGCACCTGCACGCCGTGCCGGCGCGCGTCGCGCACGATCGAGTGCGGCGAGTAGAAGCCCATCGGCTGCGCGTTCAACAGCGACGCCGCGAACTCGGCCGGGTAGTGGTACTTGATCCACGAGCTGGAATACACCAGGTAGGCGAAGCTCACCGAGTGGCTCTCGGGGAAACCGAAGTTCGAGAACGCCTGCAGCTTCGTGTAGATCTCCTCCGCGGTGTCGCCGGTGATCCCGCGCTCGGCCATCCCCGCCAGCAGCCGCTCGCGCATCCGTTCCATGCGCGCCTGGCTGCGCTTCGAGCCCATCGCCTGACGCAGTTGGTCGGCCTCGGCCGCGGTGAAACCCGCGCAGTCGACCGCGAGCTGCATCAGCTGTTCTTGGAACAACGGCACGCCGAGCGTCTTCTCCAGGCACGGCTTCGTGAGCGGATGGATGTACGTGACCTCCTCCTCGCCGTTGCGGCGGCGCAGATAGGGATGCACGGAGCCGCCCTGGATCGGACCGGGGCGGATCGAGCGCGACCTCCACCACGAGGTCGTAGAAGTTGCGGGGCCGTAGGCGCGGGAGCGTCGCCATCTGGGCCCGGCTCTCGACCTGGAACACGCCGACGGTGTCGGCCGCGCACAGGAGGTCGTACACCTCGGGTTCTTGCGGGATCGTGGCGAGATCGATGTCGACGCCCTGCGCGCGCACGAGATCGACCGCGATGTGCAGCATCGTCAACATGCCCAGCCCGAGCAGGTCGAACTTCACGAGCCCGGCGGCCGCGCAGTCGTCCTTGTCCCACTGCAGCACCGAACGGCCCTCCATGCGCGCCCACTCGACCGGGCAGAACTCCACGAGCGGGCGGTCGGCCATCACCATGCCGCCGGAGTGGATGCCGAGGTGGCGGGGAAAGTCGATCACCGCGCTCGCGAGCTCGAGCGCGAGCGGCGGGATCGCGGGCGGGCGCGTCGTGGCATTGGGCCCGTCGAGAGGGGGACCGTCGAGGGGCACGCCGTCGCGGGTGCGGTCGCGCAGGGTCCGTTCGAATCGCCGTTCGTTGCGGGGCGTCACCTGGCGCTGGTCCTTCAGCGCTTTGTCGGTGAGCTCGCCGAACGCCTCGGGCCCGGCCGCCCACCGGTCGACCCACTTGCCGAGCGCGTCGGCCTGCCCGGGTGCCATCCCCGCGGCCTTCGCCATCTCCCGCAGCGCGGACCGGGGACGGTAGGTGATCACGTTCGCCACCTGCGCGGCCCGGTCGCGGCCGTAGCGCTCGTAGACGTACTGGATCACCTCCTCCCGGCGTTGGTGCTCGATGTCGAGGTCGATGTCGGGCGGTCCGTCGCGCTCGGGCGAGAGGAAGCGTTCGAACAACAAGCCGAGCGCAACCGCGTCGGCCTTGGTGACCCCGAGCGCGTAACAGACCGCGCTGTTCGCCGCGCTCCCCCGCCCCTGGCAGTAGATGTCGGAGCGACGGCAGAACTCGACGATGTCGTGCAGCAGCAGGAAGTAGCCGGGGAACCCGAGCTGCTCGATGACGGTCAGCTCGTAGTCGATCTGCTGCATCGCCTGGGTGTACTGCGGATGGCTCTGCGGATAGAAGACGGCCGCGCCCCGCCGCACGAGCTCGCACAGCCACGACATGTCGTCGTAGCCCTCGGGCACCGACGCATCGGGCAGCTGCGGCGCGGCGAGCTTCAGGTCGAACGCGCACGCCTGCGCGATGTCGACGGTCCGTTCGACCGCGCCGGGCCAGCGCGCGAACCGCCGCAGCTGTTCGGCCGCGCTGCGCAGGTGCGCAAACGGCGCGGCCGGTAGCCAGCCGTCGATCTCGTCGAGCGACCGGCGCGCCCGCACGGCCGCGAGCGCGTGCGCGAGCGGGCGGCGTGCGGGCGTGGCGTAGTGCACGTTGTTCGTGGCGATCACCTCGACGCCCACGCGCATGGCCACCTGCGCGAGCGCGTCGTTGCGGTGGCGGTCGAGCGGGTCGCCGTGGTCCCACAGCTCGACGAGCACCCGATCACGGCCGAAGCCGTCGACGAGATCGCGCAACGCGTGCTCGGCCGCGGCGGGACCGTCGCGCATCAGCGCCGCGGGCACGGTCCCCTTGCGGCACCCGGTGAGCACGAACCAGGTGTCGTTCCGGGCGCTCGGACCGTGCCCGTGCACCGGCGCCCGGGCCGCGTCGACCAGTTGCGCGAGCGAGGTGCGAGGCGCGCCCTTCTCCCCCGCGAGCTGGGCCCGGCTGATCGCCTGCGCGAGCCGGGCGTAGCCCGTTGTGCCCTGCGCGAGCACGATCAGGTGCTCGCCGGGCGGATCGGCCGTGCCGTTCGGCACCCCGTGCGCGCCGAGGGTCAGCTCCGTACCGAACACCGTCGGCAACGCGAGGGCGCGGGCCGCCTCCGCGAAGCGGACGATCCCGTAGAAGCCGTCGTGGTCGGTGATCGCGAGCGCGGTCAGACCGAGGCGCGCGGCCTCTTCGGCGAGCTCCTCGGGATGGCTCGCGCCGTCGAGGAAGGAGAAGTTCGAATGGCAGTGCAACTCCGCGTACACAGCCTTTTCCTTGTTGTTCGGTGAATCTCAGTCGTAGATCGCTTCGATCCCTGCTCGACCACCTTCGACGACGACGATGCACGCGACCGCACCGCCACCATGGCTCCCTCGAGCTCCGCTGCGCTGCGCTTCGTCCGCACTGATCACCACTTGCCAGCGCGGCGCGGCAGCCGGCGGCGCGTCGAGCGGGTCCCACCAGCGCACGTCGTGCGCCCACGGACCGGCCCACGCGCGCACCGGTCCGCCGCCCGGACGGGAGCGCACGACTGCGGACCTGCGCGGGCGCGCACACCTGCTCGCCTCGGCCCGTCACCGCGATCGCGTCGCCACGCGAATCGAGGAGCTCGGCCGGCAGCGGCGGGTCGAACACGCGCGCCGGGAACGGCGGCGGGATCGAACCCGGCCACGCCGCGACCTCGGTGCCGACCACGAGCGGCCGCTCCGGTTCGCGGGGCTCGCCCCACGGGACGAACCGGATCTGTTCGGCCGCGGTGCGACCGCCTTGCACGACCGCGGTGGTGACCGCGTCGAACCCCAACATGCCCTGGATGCGCGCCAGCGCGCGATCGGCCCGCTGGTGCGCGACCTGGTCGCCGCCCCAGAACCCGAGCTGGCGACCGTCGGCGGGCACGACCTCGTCGGGGGTCAGCATCAGGCTCGTGATGCCCGCGGTGGTCTCGCCGGTGTTGATCCACGCGTCGAGCTGCCAGCGCACGCGCTCCGCGAGCACGCCCGGGGTCAGCGTGTCGCCGAGCGCGGAACGGGCGTGGCGCCAACAGCGTGTGAGCCGCTCGCCGTGCTCGGTCTCGACCTCCACGAGCACGCGCGTGCACGCGAGGCCGCGTTCGGCCAGCCGTTCGAGCAGACGGTCGGCCAGCTCCTTGGCCGCGAACGCGGCGACGTCGACGCGTTCCGCGGGCGGGTCGAGCTCGGTTCGCTCGACGAGATCGGGCGGCGGGGCGACGAGCACCGCCGGACCGGGATCGATCCCCCGGGCCAGCTCGTGGATCCGGCGGCCCTCGCTGCCGAAGCGGGCGAGCACGGCATCCGATGCCAGCGCCGCGACCGCGCCCAGGGTCGGCAGGCCGAGGCGGACGAGCAGGCCCGCGAGCTCGTCGTCGTCGAGGACGGACACCGGCCAGGGCGCGACGTACTCGGCCGACCCGCCCGCGGGCACCACCGCCGAACGCCGCGCCGCGAGTCGGGCGACGAACACGCCGTCGGCGATCCCGACCCGCACGTCGTGGCCGTCGGGACCGAGTGCGGCCGCGACCCCGGCGCGGATCTTCTCCGCGAGCGCGTCGTCGCCACCGAAGTAGCGCGACGGGCCGCGAGTGGGGAACTCGCACCGGCCCGGACGTTCGAGCACGACGCGCGGCGTGAAGACCTCGATCGCGCGCGCCACCACCTCGAAGGTGCGCGCCTCGTTCGCCTCGTCGGCATCGACGCACACCGCGTCGGGGCAACGCGCCTCCGCTTCCCGCCGGCGCATGCCGCGCGCCACGCCGGACGCGCGCGCGCTTCGGCCGACGCGCAGCGCACGATGTCGCGGCTCCCCGCCCGTTCGCGCACGATGACGGGCCGGTTGCGCAGATCCTCTGTGCTCATACCGGCGAGACCGAGGTCGGCCGCGTGCCGGCGCGCCGCGATCACCGGCCAGTCGGGACACCACACACACCCGGTCCTGCTCATCCGGCCTGGGCGTGCGCGCGCACCCGCTTTCCCTCGACCCGAACGTCGATACGGCCGCCGGACGCGAGCAGACCGGCGCCGGGCGCGAGGCCCGACCAGTCGCGACCTTGCGTGCGGAGACGAAGAGATGCCTCTACCGGCCACGGTCCGAGCGTGACGAGCACGGTGGCCCGTTCCCGCGCTCGGGCCGTGAGCCGGCGGGCGTCGCCGGGGCGGAGGCCGGGGGGGACCGCCGCCGCGACGAGCGAAACACCGTCGAGCAGAGCGCCGACGACCGTCGACCACCGGTCGGGCGGGACGCGCCGGACGATCGCGCACCGTTCCAGCGCCACGCCCGCCTCGGCCGCGGCCCGCGCCCCCAACGTGCCGTCGGGGTCGACGACCGCCGCCCACTCGCCTACGGAGGTGGTTGCCGCGGCGAGGATGAGCGCAATGGTCGTCGACCCCGAGCCCGGTGGCCCTTCCAGCGCGAGCGTGCTGCCGCGCTGGATCCCACCCGCCGGAAGGAGTTGACCGATCGGGCCGGCGACGGCAAGGAGCCGGTCACCGGCCAGGACCGCCGGAGCGGCAAGAGTGGCCGCCGCCTGCAACTGCGCCCGGGCGTGCTCGTCGCGCCGGGGCAGGGTCGGGGAAATCGGGGCTGCGACCACGCCTCCGACGATAGCGAACACATGTTCGCCCCGCAAGGGCGACCCGGTCGGTGCGAGACCGACGAGCGTGCCCACCTTCGACGCTCCGCCGAGGAACTTCAGGTAGGAGCGCGGCATCATCCCGCCCTGCGATCGACCGACGATGTCGGCCTTGCTCGCGCCGGTCGCCGCGAGCACGCGCTCGACGACGGCGGCGACGACGGCAATTCCTCGGCCGCAAACCTCCCGACGACGGATGAATTCCTCCCATCCGTGCGGTCCACACTGCAGACGTCCGTGTCGGAGAATCCTTCGAGGAATCCCCGACACATCTGAACGAAGGAGCCGGAATGACCACCTACGTCTTGATTCCGGGCGCGGGCGGGATGGCCTGGTACTGGAGCCAGGTCGCGCCGCGCCTCGAGCGTGCCGGGCACGCCGCGATCGCGGTCGACCTCCCCGGCGACGACGAGGCAGCCGGTCTGCCCGAGTACGCAGATCTGGTGATCGAAGCGATCGACGACCGCACCGACGTGGCGCTGGTCGCGCAGTCGCTCGGAGGCTTCACCGCGCCGATGGTCTGCAAAGCCGCGGCGGTGGAATCACTGACATTCGTGAACGCGATGATCCCCGAACCGCACGAGGCACCGGGCGCGTGGTGGGACGACACCGGCGCGATCGAGGCCCGGGTCGCGGCCGCGGCGGCCGGCGGGTACGGGGACGACTTCGATCCGGTCACGTACTTCCTGCACGACGTACCGGCCGAGATCGCGGCCGAGGGCGAGCCCCACCAACGCCCGGAAGCGGAAGCGGTGTTCGCCTCGACGTGCGACTTCGACGCGTGGCCCGCGCTCCCCATCCGCGCCGTGGCCGGATCAGGCGACCGTTTCTTTCCGGTCGAGTTCCAACGCCGCGTCGCGCGTGAGCGGCTCGGCATCGACATCGACGTACTTCCCGGCGGTCACCTGTTGGCGCTCGCGCAACCCGATCGCCTCGCGGACTACTTGTTGCACCCTTGACGCACGCGGTGTCGCCGCGTGCGCTCCGGTCAGCCCGCGCGTGCGTCCTGCAGCGCGGTGAGCGCGGAACCCAGATAGTGCCCGCACCCGTCGACGGGGATCGACACCTGGTACACACCCGCGTCCGTCCGAGCGAGCACCACCTGGGGCAGGTCGGCGTAGGCCGCGCACACGGTACCGGGACCCGGCGCGGGCGCATCGGCGGCGGACAGGGCCGACACCAGCGGGGCGAACGTCGGGGCGCCTGCGGCGATCGTGACGTTCTTCGACGGTTGGCCGGGCATCCCGAGCGCGCACAGCAGGAACGTGCGCGGCGTACCGATCGGCGCCGGCTTCGAGGCCGCCGTGACGGCGCGCGCGGGACACGTCAGTGCCTGCACCGCGACTCCCCGCAACCCGCCCGGCGTCGTGGGCACCGTGGTCGTCGTCGTGGGCACCGTGGTCGTCGTCGTGGTCGTGGTCGGCGAGCCGCTCCCGGTCGAGCTCCCGCACGCCGCCACCAGGACAACGAAGGACACGCACCACCCGAGTCGACCCATGCCGATTCGACGTTCGCAGGCCTGCACCGGTTCCACAAGCGCGCAGGTTCCTACCGTACGTACAACCACGGGTGCCCCGATCGCCGCTTCGAGCGCCTGCGGTCGGGAGCCCGGAAGAAGGTGCAACGTCACCACGGTTCCCGGCGTCTGGCAGAGCGTGACGAGATGCGCCGCAGTACTGCTCGTCGCGGTCGGCGCCGTCGCGTGCGGCAGCACGCATCCGGCCGGCCCCCGTGCGGTCGACACGACCACCCCGACTCCTTCCACAAGACACCTCGCGGATCCGTTCGCCGGCCGCGCGGTTCCGTCGAGCGGGTTCGTCGTCCTCGACGACCCGAAGGACGGGACTGCGACCCGGCCGTCGTCGTGGGCGATCTCGTTACTCGACGACGCGGGAACACACATCGGGGGGCTCCCGCGCGCGGTTGTCAGCGACGACGTGTTGAACTCGCCCGCACTCACGCTCGTCGTCAGCGACACCGGCGTCCGCCTCGAGCAGCGCGTGCTGCCCGTGCGCGGCGACGACCCCTCGGGTTGCACGACGACCGCGACGACCGCGCGGCTACGGGTCGCACTGTGCGGCACGCGCTTTGGCAACCAACTGCTCGGTGACCGCATCGCCGTGCGGCGCGGTACGGCGTGGACGACGCTCGTCGCAAAGCCGCCGGCCCCGAACGGGAACCGCGTTGCCGGTCACTGGGAGTGGGCCGCGCCGTCGCCCGACGGTCGCTGGGTACTTGCGGGATGGTCCGGCGAGTGCGAGGTGCAGACCGCGTTGCTCGTCTCGCTCGCCGACGACTCCGTGCGTGCGGTGACCGGCGAACGCGCGGTTGCGTGGCGGTCGGCACCCGAATCGAGCGCGCTCGGCTGGACGCGCGACGGCGCTGCGATCTCGGTGTTCGGCGGAGACAGCGGATGTGGCGCGACGGCGACGGTGCGACGCGGCATCTATCGCGTAGCGCCCGCCGACGCGGCGCGGCGGTTACTCGTACCGCTCTCGGCGTCGGAAGGCGTGTTGCGCTGGGACACCGCCGACGACCGGCGAGCGCAGTAGCCGCGTGGTGGGGAAGATCGAGGTCAAGAGAGCGCGCTGACGACGGGGTGGGCGAGCAGGCGGTGGGCCGGGGGCTGCGGCCCGCTCCGTGCGACGGCGTGAGGGGCGAAAAGTTGTTTGGAAATAGGCACTCTTCGTGGTTCTTGGCGCACGTTGCTGCTGCGATACGAACATATGTTCGCATCGCTCGACACGACTCGCAGCACGCTCAACTCGATCGCCCTCGAGTTCGACGCGGCCGCGCTCTCGCCCGATGCCGCGCTGCGAGTGGTCGACCAGTTGGGTGCGATCCGGCGGGTCGTCGACGGCATGTTGGGCAAGGCCGCGGTGCGGGTCGCAGAAACGAACACGTCGGCGCACGACGCGGCCTCGTCCGTCGCGCGTGTGCTGGGTGTCTCCTCGGGTGAGGTGCGTGACGCGATCACGACCGCGAAGCGGCTCGAAACGTTGCCGGCGACCGATGCCGCGGTACGCCAGGGACGGTTGTCGGCTCGGGAAGCGGCACTGATCGCGGGCGCGGCGGCGAAGAACCCGGCCGCGGAAGCCGATCTGTTGGCGGTCGCGGAGCAGGGGCTGGTGCCGTTGCGCGACGCGTGTGTGAAGGCCCGGGCCGCGGTCGAAGACCCCGATGGGCGCGCCAAGCGCGAGCACCGGCGGCGGGTATAGCATTCGTGGACCGATCCCGACGGGATGGTCGCGGGCCGGTTCCGGTTCACGCCCGAGGTCGGCGGTCAGGTCCACGCCGTCATCGCCGCGCAGGTCAAACGCATCTTCCGGGCCCGTCAGGCCGGTACCGATCACGAACCGCTCGCCGCGTACGCGGCCGACGCCGTCGCCGGGTTCATCCTCGACGCCACATCCCACCCGCCCGACACCGTCTCACCGGTGTCGTGCCCGCCGCTGCCGGCCAACGGACTCGACGTGCACGTCCACGTCTTGGTCGATCACGGGGCTTTGGTCCGGGGCGGCACCGTCGACGGTGAGATCTGCGAGATCCCCGGGGTCGGGCCCGTCGACGTCGCCTGGGTCAAAGCACTGATCGGGTCCGCGTTCCTCACCGCCGTCATCAAACGAGGCAAAGACATCCTCACCGTCGCGCACCTCGGCCGCCACGTGCCCGCCGAAGTGATGACCGCACTGATCGTCGACGGCCGCGAATGCGACATCGAGGGCTGCCACCACCGCGGCTACCTCGAACGCGACCACCGACACGGCCACGCCAAAGGCGGACCCACCTCGTACAAGAACCTCGGCTGGCTCCGCTACCGCCACCACCGACTCAAGTCCGCAGGCTGGACCCTCGGCCCACCGCATCCCATCACCCGCAAACGCCCACTCCGACCACCATCGGCGCGCGCCGCATGAACAGCCTCGAACTATTGGACTTTGGAGATCTCGGGCTCGACGCCGCGCGCTTCGAAGGACCAGCCCGCGTCGTCGCCGTAGAACTCGAAGAGGTGCTCGATGGTGAAGATGGCCTTGGGTTCGAGCACGGCCCACACGTCGGCGGGCGCTTCGACCGTCGCGACGTTCGAGTAGATCGTCACCTTGGTGGCACCGGCATCGAGCAGGCGCTGGGCGAGCACGTCGGGCGGCCGGGCGCCGACGGGCGAATCGGCCGTGTACACCTCGATGGCCATGCCCGTGAGCGAGCGGTTGCATTCGAAGAAACGGATGTCGGCGGCGGCGCCGGCACGCATCGTCACAGTGATCGGCTGACCCATCCCGCCAGCCTAGGAGCAACGGTTGCGATAGCGCCGGATCAGGGCGTTGGTCGACGCGTCGTGGGCCAGCCCGGTGTCGTCGGGCGCCTCGATCTCCTCCGCGATCTTCTGGGCGAGCTTCTTGCCCAGCTCGACGCCCCACTGGTCGAAGGAGTCGATGCCCCAGATCGTGCCCAGTGTCATCACCTTGTGCTCGTACGCGGCGACCAAGGCACCCAGCGCGAACGGCGTGAGCTGCGACGCCATGAAGGTCGACGACGGGCGGCTGCCGGGCATCACCCGGTACGGCGGCAGCGCGGGGTCGTCGGTGCCGAACGCGAGCGCCTCGGCTTGCGCGAAGAGGTTGGCGTTGAGGAGATCCTGCTGGTTCCCGAGCCCGTGGTCGGGCTGCGGGTGGTCGAAGCCGATGAAGTCGATCGGCACCAGCGTCGTGCCCTGGTGCAGCAGCTGAAAGTACGCGTGCTGGCCGTTCGTCCCGACGGTCCCCCACACGATCTCGCCGGTCGGCGCGTCGACGGGCGAGCCGTCGGCCCGGACCGACTTGCCGTTGCTCTCCATCTCGAGCTGCTGCAGGTACGACGGCAGCTTCACCAGCGCGTTCGAGTACGGCACGACGGCCTGCGACTGCGCGTCGAGGAAGTCGCGGTACCAGCACGCGAGCAACCCCATGAGCACCGGGATGTTCTCTTCGAACGGCGCGGTGCGGAAGTGCTCGTCCATCGCGTGCGCGCCCGAGAGCAGCTCACGGAAATTGTCGGGCCCGATCGCGAGCATCAACGACAACCCGATCGCCGACCACATCGAGTACCGGCCGCCGACCCAGTCCCAGAACGCGAACATGTTCTCTGTATCGATCCCGAACTCCGACACCTTCTCCGCGTTCGTCGACACGGCGACGAAGTGCTTCGCCACCGCCTGCTCGTCGCCACCGAGCGCGCCGAGCAGCCACGCCCGGGCCGCGTGCGCGTTCGTGAGGGTCTCGAGCGTGGTGAACGTCTTCGACGACACGATGAAGAGCGTCTCGGCCGCGTCGAGTCCGTGCAGCGCGTCGACCATGTCGGCGCCGTCGACGTTCGACACGAACCGGAACTGCATGTCGAGGCGGCTGAAGGCGCGCAGCGCGTCGTACGCCATCGCCGGACCGAGGTCGCTGCCGCCGATGCCGATGTTCACGACGTTGCGGATCGGCCGGCCGGTGTTTCCGACCCAGGTGCCGTCGCGGACCGACGACGCGAACACCGACATCCGGTCGAGAACGGCGTGCACGTCGGCCACGACGTCGGCGCCGTCGACCACGAGCTGAGCGCCCGCGGGCATGCGCAACGCGACGTGCAGCACAGCGCGGTCCTCGGTGACGTTGACGTGCTCGCCCGCGAACATCGCCTCGACCCGCGCCCGCAGGCCGCGCTCGGTCGCGAGGTCGAACAGGAGCTCGAGCGTCTGCGCGTCGACGCGGTGCTTGCCGTAGTCGAAGTACCAGCCCGCGGCCTCGACGTGCATCCGGTCGCGGTACGGCTCCGCCGCGAACAGCTCGCGCAAGGTGCGCCCTCGCATCGCGTCGGCCTGGTGCGCGAGCGCGTCCCAGGCGGGGTCAGCCACCGAGCGCCGCCGAGAAGAGCGTGGGTTGGCGCTCGAACCGCGGGATGCCGCCCCAGACGCAGTAGTCCATGAAGATCCACGACCGCCGGTGAATCGCCGACGGCCCGTAGCCCGCGAGCGCGCACTTGTGGTGCGGCGCGGGATAGCCGCGGTTCGACTCGAAGCCGTACGCCGGGTAGTGCTCGGCCTCGTCGGCCATGATCGCGTCGCGCGTGGTCTTGGCGATCACCGACGCGGCCGCGACGGAGAGCACCTTCTGGTCGCCTTTGACGATCGTGCGCACCACCCGAGGCATCGAGAGATAGTCGTGCTTGCCGTCGAGCACGATTCGATCGGGCGTGAATCCCTGCGTGGCGAGTTGCTCGAGCGCGCGACCGGCGGCCCGGCGCTGCGCCTCGGTCATGCCCACGAGATCGCACTCCTCGTGCGAGGCGTGGCCGACCCCGATCGCGCGCGCCCAGCCGGCGAACGCGCGCCGCCGCGACCTCACGCTCGTCGTGGGTCAGCAGCTTCGAGTCCCGCACGCCGGAGAGGTGCTCGTCACCCGGGACCACGGCCGCGACCGTGACCGGACCGGCCCACGATCCCCGCCCCACCTCGTCGATCCCCACAACGACCCGGTCGCCCGCGGCCCAGCACTTTCGCTCCACCCGCAGCGTCGGATACGGCGCGATCACAGCGCGTGACGCTACTCGCGGGGCGCGCCCGGACCGTGTTGTCGCAGATGGGAGTGCTGGACACGCGCCGTACCATGGGTGCGTGAGACCCGGCACGCGCGTCGAGGTCCGGAGCCGCTTCGAATCGAGGTGGACGCGCGGATTCGAAGTTGCCGAGGCCGTCGACTCCGCGGCAGGGCGAGCCGATGTACACGGTCCGCCGCCGGTCCGACGGCTCGATCCTCCCGGTGACGTTCTCCGCATCGGACCTGCGCGAGGAGAACCGCCGCAGCACCTGGTGGATCTGATCTACGCTTCAGCGTCGCGATCAGCTGCTCCACCGGAATCGCGGGCAGGGTCGTCGTGCGCATGGTGCCCCTCGCGGCCAGCATGATGGCCGCTTTCGCCATCGTCTCCTCGTCGGGCGCCTCGATGATGTTCAAGAAGTCGTACTGACCGAGCAGTGCGTACTGAGCGTGCACCTTCAGCCCCATCGCCTCCACCTCGGCGGTGACGCCTCGGATGCGCTCGGGCTTCTCCCGCACCGTCTCCCAGCCGCCGGGACCCAGAGTCGAGAGCATCGCGTACATCGGCATCCGGGGGAGGATATGAATGCGGTCCGGACGCGGGATCCGTGCGATCGTGTCGCCGGATGCGGGTACACGAACAGGCCCTGATGCGGGTGACCGCGTCAGTGCTCGTGGTGGGCGCGGTCGCGGTCGGCGCCGATGCCGCGCACGCCGACCTGACCGTCGCCGCGCTGCTCCTGCTCGTGACCGTCCTCGCAGTCGGGACACTCGGCCTCCCGTACGGCCTCACCGGCGCCGCCGTCGGCTTCTTGACGCTGAACTACCTGTTCACCGAGCCGACCGGCTCGTTCAAGATCCAGCGCACCGACGACGTCGTCGCGCTCGTCGTGTTCGCCGCCTCGGCCGCGATCGTCGGCTGGATCGTCCAGCGCCTCTCGACCCTCCGGGCCACGGCCGTCCGGCGCGAAGCCGAGGCCAAGGTGCGGCTCGACCTGACGAACCGGTTGCTCGAAGGCGCCGACGTCGACGACGCGTTGCAGAGCGCAGCCGCCGCGCTCGCCGAGCTGTTCGACTTCGACACGTGCACCCTCACCGCGGGCGACCCGACCGCGGCGACCGGCGCGGCCGGGGCCGGGGCCGCCAATGTGCGCGTCGACGGGCCCGGCGTCACCCTGCTCGCGCGGGCCCCGCACCCGCTCACCACCGCCGATCGCGAGCTCCTCGAAGCACTGGTCGCCGGGCTCGCGGCGGGCGTCGACCGGCTGCGGCTGCAGGACGAGGTGCGCGAGGCGCGCCTCGGCGCCGAGGTCGGTCGCCAGCGCGCCGGCTTCCTTTCCGCGGTCAGCCACAACCTGCGCACGCCGCTCACCGCGGTGAAGGCCGCGGCCGGGACACTCCTGTCGTCGTGGTCCCGCCTCGAACCGGAGGAGCGGCGGGAGCTCCTCGAGACGATCTCCGACGAAGCCGAACGCCTCGAACGCCTCGTGCGCAACACCCTGGAACTGAGCCGTATCCGGGCCGGCGCACTGGAGGTGGAGCCCGAGCGCGTCGACGTCGCCGATCTGGTGCAGCACGCGGTGCGGCGGCTGCGACCGATCGCCCGCGCCCACCGTGTGCGGCTCGACGTCGACGACGACCTGCCGACCGTCTCCCTCGACGTGACGATGGCCGAACAGATCCTCTTGAACCTGTTGGAGAACGCGTTGCGCTTCGCGCCGCCCGGCTCCGAGATCCTGGTCGGCGCGCACGCGACCGGCGTGCAGACGAAGCGCAGCGCAGCGGAGCCCGAGGGAGCCATGGTCACCCGGGACGAGGTCGAGCTCGTCGTCGCCGACCACGGTCCGGGAGTGCCGGTCGAGGCCCGCGACCGAATCTTCGAGGAGTTCCAGAGCGCCGAGACCCGGCCCGACCGCTCGGGCACCGGCCTCGGACTCGCGATCGTCCGCGCCCTCGTCGTCGCGCACGGAGGCTCGGTGCGCTACGAGGACACGCCCGGCGGCGGCGCCACCTTCGTGTGTACGTTTCCGCGGGAGGCCCGCGCCACGTGACCACGATCCTGCTCGTCGAAGACGACCCCGCGCTGCGGCGCGCGACTCCGCACGATGATGCGCAGCCGCGACCTGGAGGTGCTCGACGTCGCCACCGGCGAGGACGCGGTGGTGGTCGCGTCGAGCGGCACGCCCGACCTGATGGTGCTCGACCTCGGCCTTCCCGACATCGAGGGTCTCGAGGTGTTGCGGCGCGTGCGCGCCTTCTCGGCCATGCCCGTCATCGTGCTCACCGCGCACCATCAACAGTCGGAGAAGATCCGCGCCCTCGACGCGGGTGCGGACGACTACGTCACCAAGCCCTTCGACACTGAGGAGCTGCTCGCCCGGGTACGCGCGACACTGCGCCGCGTCCCGCAGACCAACCCGACGCCGACCCTGGTGCGCGTGGACGGCGTCGAGATCGACATCGCGCGCCGGCGGGTGACACTCGCGGGCGCGCCCGTGCACCTGACGCGCACGGAATTGGCGCTGCTCGAGCTGCTCGTGAGCCATCCCGGCAAGCTCCTCACCCAGGAATTCCTGTTGCGCGAGGTCTGGGGCCAGGGGTACGGCCGCGAGAGCAACTACCTGCGTGTCTACGTGGGCCAGCTCCGCAAGAAGCTCGGCGACGACGCCGCCCACCCGCGCCTCATCCTGACCGAACCGGGAATCGGGTACCGCTGGATCGCCGGCGAAGAGAACCCCGCCTGACCCGACTAGCGTCGAAATCATGACGGTGAAGGTCGCGATCGTCCCGCACACACACTGGGATCGCGAGTGGTACTCGCCCTTCCAGACGTTCCGGCTGCGGCTCGTCCGCCTGCTCGACACGCTGCTGCCGATGCTCGAGTCGGATCTCTCGTACTCGCGCTTCCTGCTCGACGGGCAGACCGCGGTGCTCGACGACTATCTCGCGGTGCGACCCGAGGCCGCGGCCACGCTGGCGCGCCTCGCGAGCTCGGGCCGGCTCGCGATCGGGCCGTGGATGGTCCTGATGGACGAGTTCATGGTGTCGGGCGAGACCATGGTCCGCGACCTGCAGTTCGGCATCGCCCGCGGCGCCGAGCTCGGCGGGGTCATGGACGTCGGCTACCTCCCCGACATGTTCGGCCATGTCGCCCAGATGCCGCAGCTGCTCCGCGCGGCCGGTTTCGAGCACGCGGTCGTGTGGCGCGGCGTGCCCGCACTGGTCGAGCAGACCGCGTTCTGGTGGGAGGCGCCCGACGGCTCGCGCGTGCGGGCCGAGTACCTCTACGGCTCCTACTCGAACGGCCGCGACATCCCCGACGACGCGAAGCGCCTCGTCCTGCGCGCCCGCGACTACGAGCACGAGCTCGGCCCGGCGCGTCTGCACGACATGCTGCTGATGAACGGCACCGACCACCAGATGCCGCAGCCGTGGCTCGGCCGCGTCGTCGCGGAGGCGAACGCGGTGCAGGACGAGTACGAGTTCGCGGTCACCTCGCTCCCCGACTACCTCACCGATCAGCCGACGGAGGGTCTCGTGACCGTTACCGGCGAGCTGCGCTCGGGCGCGCGCGCCAACCTCCTGATGGGCGTCGGATCGAACCGCGTCGACGTGCACCGCGCCTGTGCGCGCGCGGAACGGTCGCTCGAGAAGCGGGCCGAGCCGCTGTCGGCGTTGTTCGCCGCCGCGGCCGAGTACCCGCACACGCTCACCGACATTGCGTGGCGCAAGCTCGTGTTGAACAGCGCGCACGACTCGTCCTGCGCCTGCAGCAGCGACGAGGTCGTCGACCAGGTCCTGGTCCGCTACTACGAAGCGCGCCAGATCGGCGACGGGCTGGCACACGACACGGTGCGCGCGCTCGCGAGCCAGGTCAGCGCACCCGCGGGCGCGACCGTCGTCGTGAACCCCACCGCTCGCGCCCGTACCGGTGTCGTCGACGCGCGTGTACCGGGCACCGGCCCGTGCCATTTCGTCGGGCCGGACGGGTCGGTGCATCCGGCCCAACTGCTCGGCGACGACGGCGACGGCGAGTCGGGTTTCCAGACGATGGTGACGGGTCAGAAGATCCGCTGGGTCCTCGATCTGATCCCGCGAGCGAGTTCGCAGGTCGCCAGATCCATGCCTACGAAGTGACGCCCGTGCCCAGTACCAGCGATCAACACGACATCTTGTTGGTCGAGGCGCGCGGCACCGATGCCCGCATCGACCTCACTGAGCTCAAGGAACAGATGCTGACGCTGGGCGAGGCCGGCCACACGATGAGCATCGAATTGCAGGCCGCGCCCGTGCGGCACGTGCTCTTCGACACCGGCGAGATCGAGGGCTTTGGCTGGTCGTCGTTCACCGCCACCGAAGGCGACGCCCCGTCGGTGACTCCGGCGGCGGTCTCGGCGAGCGCGAACGAGCTGACGAACGAGCACATGACCGTGACCGTCGACGAGCGCGACGGCACCTACACGATCGCGACCGCCGGCGGCTTACGAGTCGAAGGTTGCGGCCGCCTCGTCGACGGTGGCGACGGTGGCGACACCTACAACTACTCGCCGCCCCATACCGACGTCGTGGTCGACCGACCCGTCGCCGTGCGCGTCGCCGCGACCGAGACCGGTCCGGTTCGGGCGCGCATCACGATCGACGCCGAATACGAATGGCCCGCGTCCGCGGTGGGCGACGTGCGTTCGTGCAGTCGCCGCAGCGACGACACCGTACGTTCGACGGTGTCCACGACCCTCGAGCTGCGGCCGGGAGAACGCTTCCTGCGGGTGGCCCACGAGATCGACAACCGCTCCCGCGACCACCGGCTGCGCACGCACTTCCCGCTACCTACCACCGTCGACGGCTCCGACGCGGAATGCGCGTTCGCGGTCGTGCACCGTGGGCTCACCGCGGAAGGCGGTGTGCACGAGTTCGGCCTCCCGACGTTCCCGTCCCGCCGGTTCGTCGACGCGTCGGACGGCGAAACCGGGCTCGCCCTCATCCACGACGGCCTGCTCGAGTACGAGGTCGTCGACGAGGGCCACGCCCTCGCGCTGACGCTGCTGCGATCGGTCGGGTACTTGTCGCGCACGGAGCCCCAACTTCGTCCGAATCCTGCGGGACCGCCCGACCCGCTCGAGGGGCCGCAGCTGCTCGGCACGCAGCGGGCCGAATACGCGGTCATGCTGCACGCCGGTAGCTGGCGCGACGGGGATTGCTACGGCGCCGCCGACGCGCTCTTGGTGCCGTTCGAAAGGACACGGGCGCCCTCGCACACCGCCGGCACCCGCCCGCGTGCCGGCGCCGCGCTGCGGGTCGACGGCGCCGAGGTGTCGGCGGTGCAGCGCGTGCCCGGCGGCCTCGTCGTCCGCGTCTTCCGCACCGCAGCCGACACCGGGCCGGTCGCGATCGAGCACGAGGGCGTGGCCGCGCGCGGCTTCGTGATCGACCTCCGCGGCCAACCCGTCGCGCCGTTCGAAGGAGCCGTGGAACTACGGCCCTTCGAGATCGTGACGCTCCGGATCGACGCTGACTGAGTCCGTACGCCGCGCGCTTCCGTCAGGGCCGCAGGACCTGATACGCCTCGACGGGCTCGTCGAAGCCCGCGAGCGTGTACTTCCCCGCGGGCGCGAACGCGTAACCACCCCGCACCCGCGCCAGCCTCTGGTAGAGGTCCTTGTCGGTGAGCGCGGTGCCGGCTTCGGCTGACGACACGAGCCGCGCCGCGAGGTTGACGGTCGGCCCGTAGAAGTCGCCCTGGCGGACCATCACGTCGCCGAACGCGAGGCCGACGCGCAACTTCGGCAACTGCGCGGCCGCGCACGTCTCCAGCAGGTCGACCGCGAGCGCGCACGCGATGCCGGGCGCGTTCGTCACGAACATGACTGCGTCGCCGATGCGCTTGACCACGTTGGCGCCCGCGGCGGTGATGACGTCGCCGGTGGTGGCTTCGAACCGGTCGAGCATCGTCGCGAGCTGGTGTGCCTCCAACTCCTGCCACAACCCGGTGTACCCGGCAAGGTCCGCGAACCCGATCGCGAGCTGCACGACGTTGAGCAATGAAGGCTGCGCGTTCACGTCGCTGTACCGGCGACCGATCGCCTGCAAGTGATGACGGTGGAGCGTGTCCATCGCGTCCGAGATGCGAGGGACCACGTCGGTGACGACGGCACGGTAGGCGCGAGCCACGTCGACGAACAGCTGGCGCTCGGCGAGCGGCGCCTCGATGTTCGACCGGACCAGCGCGACCTCGGCTTCGGCGACGCGGCCGACCGCTTCACCGATCGTGCGGATCAACTGCAGCACGTGTTCCGCCGAGACCAACGCGCCCATCAACCGGAACAGGCGGAACATCTCGACGTCGTCCGGGCCGAAGCGGCGCTCGAACGGGCGCGGCTCGGTGAACCCGGCGTTGCGCCAGAGCATGAGCGCGAACTCGGGATCGATCTCGGCCCGGGCCGCGGCTTCGGCGAAGGTCAGGCCGTCACGCCCGACCCGCAGCGTCCGGAAGGCCGCGAAGCTGAGCATGCCTCCCTGCTCGTCCGCCTGGACCAGCTCGGGAATCGACGCGCCGATCTCGTCGAGCAGGAACTCGAACAGCTCGAGCTTGGCCGGGGCGAGCGGATCGGTGGGGTCGTACAACCCCGCGGCGACGAGGTCGTCGATGTGTTCGCTCACGTGAACTGGTCCGGCGCGTCGACGGCGGTCCCCGCGACCGTGCCCTCTCCCATTGCGAGCAACGTGGTGGGCGGTTCGGCCAGCAGGGCCTCGCCGACCGGTTCGTCCGACGACCAGCCCGGGTCGAGCGCGGGCGCACGAACGGTCGAACCGGCCGGAACATCCCAGAGCAGCGCCGGACGCGGGCCGTGCCAGCGCACCGCGAACGAGCACAGACCCCGCCGCAGTGGCACGTCGTGCGCGGCGATGTTGCGCCCGAGCCATTCGGTCCGGAATCCGGGTAGCACGTCGATCGCCGAACCCGCCTCACCCACGAGCGCGGCGCGCGTCGCGGCGAGCACACCCGGGAAGGCGATCGCGGATCCGCGGCGCGCGGCGCCGGCGCGCCCGCATCCGGAGGCGACCCCACATCTCGACCGCGTCCTCGTCGAATCCCCACGCCTCGAGCGCGGCGAATGCCCCCGCCGAAGGCGGCGCGAGCAGGAGATCGGCGCGCGCCGCGTCGATCTCGTCCTGCAGCGGCTCGGGAAACTCCGTGCGCAGGCCGCGATCGAGTATCCGGTCCCAGGCCCGGGCGACGGTGTCGACGGCGGCCAGCGCGCCGACGTCGACGTCGACGTCGACGTCGGCGCGGATGAGCGCGACCCGCACCTTCGTGCGGTGCGGGACGGGGAACACGAGGCCGGACTCCGCGTCGACGTCGCCCGCGCGGCGGGCCGGCACGAGCGTGCGCCGCCCGTCGACCCGCACTCCGTCGGCGTCGACTGCCACCGTTCCCGGCGCATCGAGCACGAAACCCACCGCGACCGCCGCGGGCGTGTCGTTGTCGACCTCGATCACGACGACGCTGCCGTCGCCGTCACCCACCGCGTACACCCGCTCGATCACGTCGCCGCCGGCGATACGCATCGCCGTGTGCACCACGGGCGCCGGCCGCGGGCGCGACTGCCGTGTCGCGCCGTCGCGGCCGGGCACGAGCCAGTCGTTCCCGCTACGAACCCGCCACCGCACCCGCAGCGCGTCGCGGGCAACCGTTCCGTCGGTGTCGACCTCGGCGGTGACCCCCGTCGTCAACGTACCGACGCCGATCATCGAGCCGACCTCACCGCATGCCGTGGAGCTCGGGCTTGGCTTTACGGAGCATCAGCTCGGGAACGAGATCGGCCGGGTGCGCGCCTTCGTAGAGCACACGCTGCACGAACGACGCGAGCGGCATCTCCACGTCGTGGCGCGTCGCCAGCTCCAGCACCGCGGTCGTCGACTTCACGCCCTCGGCAACCATGTTCATCTCGTTGATGATGTCGTCGAGCGCGCGACCCTTGCCCAGCTCGACGCCGACGTGGCGATTGCGGCTCTGCGGGCTGCTGCACGTGGCGATGAGGTCGCCCATGCCGGCGAGGCCGGCGAACGTCAGCGGATCGCCGCCCATCGTCACCCCGAGGCGGGCGAGCTCCGCCAGACCGCGCGTCATCAGTGCCGCCTTTGTGTTGTCGCCGTAGCCGAGACCGTCGGCGATGCCGGCGCCGATCGCGAGCACGTTCTTGAGCGCGCCGGCCATCTCGCAGCCGACGACGTCGGGGTTCGTGTACACCCGGAACGTCGGCGCGAAGAAGAGTCGTTGCATCGCTTCGGCGATCGCCGGGTCGGACATCGCGACGACCGACGCGGTCGGCTGACCCGCCGCGACCTCACGCGCGAGGTTCGGCCCCGTGAGCACCCCCACGCACCCCGGCTCGTGAGTGTCGAGCACGTCGCACGCGACCTCGGTCATGCGCGCGAGCGTGTTCTGCTCGATGCCCTTCGCCAGGCTCACGACCGGCACCCGATCGCCGACGAACGGGCGGGCCTCGGCGAGCACCGACCGCAACCCGTGCGACGGCACGCCGAGCACGAGCACGTCGGCGCCCGCGCACGCCTCCTCGAGCGAGTCGGTCGCGTGGAGGCGGTCCGGCAGCACGACGCCCGGCAAGTACGTCGGGTTTTCGTGCCCGTCGCGGATCTGCGCCGCGAGCTCGGGCGGCGCGCCCAGATCGTGGTGTCGGCGTTCCCGGCCGCGATCGCGGCCACGGCGGTCCCCCACGATCCTGCGCCGACCACCGCGATCCGTGTCATGCCGGCCTCCGATGTGCGCTCGCGGTCTCGGGCCCGCGCCACCACCACGCATCTTCGCCCGGTCCGGGCCGCTCCGGATAGATCGCACGGGCGCGGGCGACGCACGCGGTCACCGCGTCCATGATGCGCAAGGTCGCGTCGCGTGGCCGCTCGTGCTCGCCGACCCGCACCGGTTCGCCCACGACGGCGGTCTGCGCGATCCGCCAGGCGGGCCGCGGCTTGCGCCCCTTCGTCAGCATGCGGTGCGTACCCCACAACCCGACGGGAACGACGGCGACGCCCGACGCCTGTGCGAGCCGCGCCGTCCCCGACTTCCCGCGCATGGGTTCGAAGTCCTGGGAGATCGTGCCTTCGGGGAACACCGAAACACACTCACCGAGGCGGAGTGCCTCGATCGCGGCCGACGAGCGCGCCCGACGAGTCGGCCGAGCCGCGGTACACCGGGATCTGGTGCGGCGGCGCGCAGCAATGCCCCGAGCGCGGGGTTGCGGAACAGCTCGGCCTTGGCGAGGAAACGAATGCGGCGCCGGCGACGGTCGGCCACCCACGCCAGCGTGAGCGGATCGAGGTACGAGACGTGGTTGCTCGCGACGATGACCGGTCCGTAGGTCGGGATGTTCGATTCGCCCTCGATCGTCCACCGCAACCCGTAGCGCAACCAGGGGTAGAACACCGCCTTCGCGGCGGGATACACCGCGTCCACGGCCAGTAGCATACGCAGCGAATGCCGACTCGATCCCGAGACGACGCGGGGATCGTCGTCCCGCTGCGGTCGTTCGCGCTGGGCAAGGCGCGGCTCGCCCCAGTGCTCTCCGAAGCCGAACGCGAGGCGCTCGCGCGGTCGATGGCCGACTGCGTCGTCGACGCGGCCGGCGGCCGTCCGGTCGTGATCGTCTCGAGCGCGCCCGAGGTCGTGGCCTGGGCCGGTCGGCGACATCTCGACGTCGTCGACGATCCGGGTTCGCTCGACGCCGCGGCCCGGGCCGGCCGCGACTGGGCGATCCACCTCGGCTTGGCGCGCTACGCGGTGGTGCACGCTGATCTACCGCTCGCCCGTACCCTCGACCCGATCGCGACCGACGGCGCCGATCCCGTCGCCGTGATCGTCCCCGATCATCGCGACGACGGCACGCCCGTGATCTCGCTGCCGACCGCCTCGCCCTTCACGTTCGCGTACGGGCCCGCGTCGGCCGCGCGTCACGCCGAAGAAGCCCGACGCAGGTCACTGACCGTGCGCATCGTGCACGACGCCGAGCTCGGCTTCGACGTCGACGTCGCCACCGACCTGGCGACCCTCGACGAGATCCGCGTCGCCAGCGCGCCGCGACTCGAGCCGGCGCGACCCGGCGGTCCCGGGCCCAGCCGCGACGTGACGGTCACGGTCGATCTCGACGCACCGCGACGTGTGCTCGCCATCGGCGCGCATGCCGACGACATCGAGTTCGGCTGCGGCGCGACGCTCGCGAAGTGGGCCGACGCGGGCGCCCACGTCACGATGTGCGTCTGCACCGACGGATCCAAGGGAACCTGGGACGGCGACGCCGACCTCGACGCCCTCATAAGCCGGCGTGCCGACGAGCAGCGCGCCGCCGCGAGCATCCTCGGCGCGGCCGACGTGGTGCTCCTCGGCTACGTCGACGGCGAGCTGGAGAGCACCCGCGAGGCGACGGCCGCGGTGTGTCGCGTCATCCGCGAGGCCCGCCCCGACGTCGTGCTCGGGCACGATCCGTGGCACCCGTACCGGATCCATCCCGATCACTTCCACGCCGGCATGCTCGTCACGTCCGGCATCGTCGCGGCACGCGATCCCCACTTCTTCGCCGAACAGGGCCTCGCGCCCCACCGTCCGGCGACCCTCCTCATGTTCGAGCCCGGACGAGTCGACCATGTCGAGCACGTCGACGCCGGCGTCGATCGCAAGATCGACGCGCTGCTCGCGCACCGGAGTCAGTGGCGGTCGACGATGGCGATCGACGATCGACCCGACGAGCAGCGCCACGCCTTCGCAGAGAGGTTGCGGGGAGAGGCGCGCAGCGCCGGACTGCGGGCGGGCCTGCACGCCGCCGAGGCCTTCGCCCGCATCGATCACCTGTAGACCCGAACCCGAAGACCCGGAACCCGAAGGACGCGAACGCGAAGAAGGGACCCGGTTACCCGGGCCCTTCTTCGCAACGGCTTCTGCGAAGCTATTTCCTCTTCGCGGTGCGCTTGCGCGTCGTACGACGTACCACACGCTTGGCCGGAGCCTTCTTCGCGGCCTTGCGCTTGACAGTCTTCTTGGCTGCCTTGCGCTTCGCCGGGGCCTTCTTCTTGGCTGCCTTGCGCTTCGCCGGAGCCTTCTTCGCGGCCTTGCGCTTGACAGTCTTCTTGGCTGCCTTGCGCTTCGCCGGGGCCTTCTTCTTGGCTGCCTTGCGCTTCGCCGGAGCCTTCTTCGCGGCCTTGCGCTTGACAGTCTTCTTGGCTGCCTTGCGCTTCGCCGGAGCCTTCTTCACGGCCTTGCGCTTGGCCGGAGCCTTCTTGGCAGCCCTTTTCTTCGTTGCCCTTTTAGCCGGAGGCACGGTCACCACCTTTCCTGAGAGCTCTCACTCGGGGAAGTTCGAACTTCATAGGTCATTCGGTGCGCGAGGGAGTGCGACCCCACGCCCTACGCGATCAGGACCCTTGCACCTGGGCTTTGAACTTCGAGCCCACGGAGAACTTGGCGCTCTTGCGTTCGGGAATCTGCACGGGTTCCCGCGTACGGGGATCCATGCCCGTTCGTGCCTTCCGCAACGCCGGCGAGAACGTCCCGAAACCCGGGAGCGTCACCTTCTCGCCCGCGGTGATCGCGGATTGCACCGAGTTGATGAACGCGTTGAGCGCGCTCTCCGCATCGGTCTTGCTGAGATTTGCGTCGGCCGCGATTGCGTCGACGAGCTCGCCTTTGTTCACGGAAACCTCCACGCACCGCGTGTGTGTTCGTGTTATGAGAACGTATTCACACACATACGTCAAGCATCGGTCACGCATCGCGCGTGGAATCCACCACTCGTTGCGCGATGCGTGCGAAGATGGTTGGATGCGCGCGAACGCGCATGAGGAACTCTTCGAGAATCGCGCGCGTCGACGCGCGCGACCGCTCATGACGACGACTGAGCGACGGAACGTACGACGCGTTCATCATCGATGTCGAGCAACGCGACAACGGTGTCGCACTCGAGTGCGCGATCACGTCCGGCGAGTCACGCGGTGACGTGATCAACATCGTGACCAGCAGTTATGTCGCCGCGCGATCCGCTTTCACTCGTCGGACTGCCGTGCACACTCGTCGTACACGACGACGAGATCCGCATCATGCAGTGACGCGCCGGTGCAGCATCGGTGACGCGCACGACGACGCGCACGTCACGACGCTGCGCGTCGTCGCATTCCGAACGTGCACTCGCTGTCGTACTGCCGCGTCATGCGCGCACAGCGTGACCACGCGCGCCGGGAAACAATTTGGAAAAGAAATGTGGCCCGGGCCGTTTCGGCCGGGCCACATGGCACCCCGTACGGGATTTGAACCCGTGTTACCAGGATGAGAACCTGGCGTCCTGGGCCGCTAGACGAACGGGGCAGGGCTTCTGACTTGCGCTCGGGGGGGAGGAATCGAACCCCCAATTACAGGACCAGAACCTGTCGTGTTGCCGATTACACCACCCCCGAATGGGTGTCCGGACCACGACCGCGGGGCCGTCGTAACGGAGGCCACATTCTAGCGACTGGCCGACGCCGCTTTTCCAGCTAGAGCCGCGAGCGCGCCGCCCGCAAGCGGGCCAGCGCCGATTCCCGGCCGAGCATCGCGATCGAATCGAACAGCGGGAGCCCCTGGCTGCGACCCTCGACCGCCGTGTAGAGGATGTGCATCACCTTGCCGGGCTTGAGCCCGAGCGCCTCGATTGCGGGTCGCGGATCGATCTCACGGGTCCACTCGCAATGCTCGACGAACGCGATCGACCGCGTCGAGCACTTCCGCGGCCCGTTCCACGCCTGCGGCTTTCTCCCACGACTGCGGATCGATCTCGAGTCGATCGTCGGAGGTGAAGAGGAACGCCATCTGATCTGCGATCTGCACGAGCGTCGTCGCCCGTTGCTGCGCCAACCCCACCGCGGCCTCGAAACGCACGATGTCGAGCGAGTCGGCATAACGAGTGCGTGCGAACGGCAGCACCGCCGAAACAAGCTCGGCGAGCGGCAGCGCGCGGATGTGCTCGCCGTTCATCCATTCGAGCTTCTTCGGGTCGAAGGTCGCGGCCGACGTATTGACCCGTTCGAGCTCGAACTCGGCGACGAGCTCGTCGGTGCGCAGGACCTCGCGTCCGTCCTCGGGCCCCCATCCGAGCAGGGCGAGATAGTTGAGCAGTGCGGTCGGCAGGTAGCCCGCGTCGCGATACTCCTCGACCGACACCGCGCCGTGCCGCTTCGACAGCTTGGCGCCGCCAGGACCGAGGATCAGCGGCATGTGCGCGTAGACCGGCTGGTCGTCGTGACCGAGCGCGCGCCGGAGCGCAAGCACCCGATGCGTCGAGTCGATGAGATCTTCGCCGCGGAGCACGTGCGTGATCCCCATGTCGAGGTCATCGAGAGCATTCGCGAGGAAGAACACCGGTGTTCCGTTCGAGCGCACGATCACGAAGTCGGAGATCGTCGACCACTCGACCGCCACCTCTCCCCTGATCACATCGGTGAACGAGCTGCGGCCGGTATTGGGCGTACGGAACCGGAGAGAGACGGGAAGGCCCCGGGCGCGGTGTTCGGCTCGTTCTCGTGCGGTGAGGTCGCGACAGCGCCCGTCGTAACCCGGAGGCCGGCCCTCGCGCATCGCGGCCTCGTTGCGTTCCTTGACTTCGGCGTCGGTGCAGAAACACTCGTACGCGTGGTTCTCTTCGACAAGGCGTGCCGCTGCAGTGAGGTACGCGTCGAAGCGAGTGCTCTGGAGGTACGGGCCCTCGTCCCACTCGAGACCCAACCAGCGCAGGACCCGCTGGATCTGGTCGACCGACTCCTGCGTCGAGCGGACCACGTCGGTGTCCTCGATCCGCAGGATGAACGTGCCCTCGACGTGACGCGCGTGCAGCCAGTTGTAGAGCGCGGTCCGAACGTTGCCGAGTTGCAGGTAGCCCGTGGGCGCGGGCGAGAAGCGGAGGCGGAGATTGCTCATGCGACTACGACCTCCGCCCCTCTACCGCCCGTGCGACGCACGAGAACGTCCGGGCCTCCGGTCTGCGCCTGGGTGGTCATGGGAGCCCGAGTCTACGAGCGCCCGCGCGAGCCGACTTCAGGATTCCCGAGCGAACGGCTGCCGGTGCTCCGACAAGCCCTGCAACTCGTGCTCACCGTCAGCCGCCGAGAAGCCGCTTCGCGATCACCACTCGTTGGATCTGGTTGGTGCCCTCGTAGATCTGCGTGATCTTGGCATCGCGCATGAAGCGCTCTGCGGGCAGGTCCTTGGTGAAGCCGATCCCGCCCAGCAACTGAACGCAGTCGGTGGTGACGCGCATCGCGGTGTCGGAGGCGAAGAGCTTGGCCATCGCCGACGCGCTCGCGGTCTCGGGCGTGCCGCCGAGGCCGTCGTCGAGGAGCGCGCACGCCCGGTAGACGAGCAGGCGCGCCGCGTCGACGGCGGTCGCCATGTCGGCGAGCATGAACTGGAGACCCTGGAACTCGGCGATGTGGCGACCGAACTGCTTGCGCTCGCGGACGTAGCTGCTCGCGAGGTCGAGCGCGCCCTGCGCGATGCCCAGCGCCTGCGCGCCGACGAGCGGGCGGGAGCGGTCGAGCGCGCCCATCGCGTACCTGAAGCCCTGGCCTTCCTCGCCGATGAGGTTCTCGGCCGGCACGACGCATTCGTCGAACACGAGCTCGCCGGTAGGTGAGCCGCGCACGCCCATCTTGCGCTCGAGCTTCGACACCGAGAAGCCGGGAGAGCCCTTTTCGACCACCAGGCAGCTGATGCCCCGGTGCCCCGCGTCGGGATCGGTCTTCACGAAGACCGTGTAGAAGTCGCTGATGCCCGCGTTCGTGATCCAGAGCTTGCGCCCCGTCACCACGTAGTGGTCGCCGTCGCGCACCGCCTTCGTGCGCATGCCCGCGACATCGCTCCCGGCGTCAGCTTCGGAGAGGCAGTACGACGCCTGGCACTCACCGCTCGCGACGCGGGCCGCGTACTTCATCCGCAACAGCTCGCTGCCGTGGTCGAGAACCGGAGACATGGCGAACTTCGAGATGAACGCGAACAGCGACGACGACGCACAGACCCGGGCGACCTCCTCGACGCAGATCGCGTGCACGAGGAACCCTCCGCCCTGACCGCCGAGCTCCTCCGGGAACGCGAGACCGGCGAACCCGGCGTCGCGCCACGCGTTCCACGAGTCCCAGGGATATTCCTCGTCCTCGTCGGCGCGCGCCGCGTTCGGTGCGATCTTGTCCTCGGCGAGACGCCGGACCGACGTCCGCAACTCCTCGAGGTCGTCGGACAGGATGAAGCTCGACAACAACGGTCCTTTCGCTGCGCGGCGGGGGCGGGTCAGCCCGAGGCCGCGACCGCGGGGATCGACGCGCGCCACGCGTCGATGTCGGCTCCCGACGGCGACTTGTCGTGGAGCAACGTGTCGGGCACCGCGTCGACGAAGGCACGCCGGCGGCGGTACTCGTGACTCGCCTCGTGCCCGAGAGCCGAACGCGCCTTCACGAACTCCTCGGATCCGGTGCCGTCGTAGCCGAGCACCGCGATCGCGCAGTCGATGTCGCCGATCACGGGCGCCCGCCCGAACCGCGCGGCGCGCTTCCCGGCCACCTCGGCGATGACCGCGACTGCGTCCTCGGCGTGCTCGTGCGGGCCGAGACGCAGCCGGTCCCTGGCGCGCTGCGCGAGCGTGTACGCGTAGCCGACGTTGGGGCCGGGCCGGCCGAACAGCGCGCCACCGGGCTGGTCGGGGCCGAGATCGCCGGGCCGGTCCGAGCGCCAGTCGTTGGCCGGAGGCAGTGCGACACCGGGCGGCAGGTTCTGTTGCTGGCGGGGCCGAGCACTCGGGTCGGGAGGTACGAAGGGATCGGTCGGCACGGGAGCCGACAATACCCGCCACCCGATCAGGCGCAGATCCGGAGGCCCGGACCGCGAAACCCGTGCCCGTGCCCGTGGAGATCGAGGGCCGGAGGTCGCAGCCGCAATGAGCGTGTCAGGCGCAGATCCGGAGGCCCGGACCGCGAAACCCGTGCCCGTGCCCGTGGAGATCGAGGGCCGGAGGTCGCAGCCGCAATGAGCGTGTCAGGCGCAGATCCGGAGGCCCGGACCGCGAAACCCGTGCCCGTGCCCGTGGAGATCGAGGGCCGGAGGTCGCAGCCGCAATGAGCGTGTCAGGCGCGGTCGGCGAGCTGGGCGCGCAGCAGCCCGAAATGGATCGAGTCGAGCAACGCCTGCCACGACGCCTCGATGATGTTCTCGTTCACTCCAATGGTCGTCCACGTGGCGTCGCCGTCGGTGGAATCGATCAGCACCCGGGTCGCGGCGCCGGTCCCCTTGTTCGTGTCGAGGACGCGCACCTTGTAGTCGGTGAGGTGCACTCGTGCGAGGGACGCGAAGTTGCCGCCGAGCGCGCTCCGCAACGCGGTGTCGAGCGCGTTCACCGGCCCGTTCCCTTCGGCGGTCGCGACGACGCGCCGACCGTCGATGTGCACCTTGACCGTCGCCTCGGTCATCACCGTCGCGCCGGTCTTGTCGGTGAGCGTGTCGATGCCCTCGATGTCGTCGGTGATCACGCGGAACGACTCGACCCGGAACCAGTCGGGCTCCCAGCCGGTGGCCCGCCGCATCAGGAGCTCGAGCGATCCGTCGGCGACCTCGAAGTGGTAACCCTCGTGCTCGAGTCGCTTCAGCGTCTCGACCACGTCGGCGAGCTGCGGGCCGTCGAGCGAGAGCCCGAGCTCCTTCGCCTTCAGCCCGAGCGTCGACTTTCCCGCGAGCTCCGACACCACGAAGCGCGTACCGTTGCCGACCACCGAGGGCGACACGTGCTCGTACGCGTCGGGACGCTTGGCGATCGCACTGGTGTGCAGCCCGGCCTTGTGCGCGAACGCGGAATGCCCGACGTACGCGGCCTGCGGGTTGAGCGGCATGTTCACGAGCTCGGCGACGTGATGCGCGACCGGCGTGAGCCGCTCGAGCCGGTCGCGCGGGATCGTCTCGTATCCCATCTTGAGCGTGAGGTTCGGGATGATCGTCGTGAGGTTGCAGTTGCCCGTGCGCTCGCCGTAGCCGTTGATCGTCCCCTGCACCTGGGTCGCGCCGCCGAGCACACCCGCGAGCGCGTTCGCCACGCCGGTGCCCGCATCGTCGTGGAGGTGCACCGCGACCTTCACGTCGGCGCCGAAGTAGCGCACGACCTCTGCGACCGCGGCCTCGACCTGATGCGGCAGCGCGCCGCCGTTGGTGTCGCAGAGCACGAGGTGGCTCGCACCGCTCGTGACCGCGGATTCGAGCACGCGCAGCGAGAACTCCGGGTTGCGGGCGAAGCCGTCGAAGAAGTGCTCGGCGTCGAAGAGCACCTGCATCCCCGACCGCCGGAGGAACTCCACCGAGTCGGCGACCATGGCGACGCCCTCGTCGAGCGTCGTCCCGAGCGCCTCGGTCACGTGGTAGTCCCACGCCTTGCCGACGATGCAGACGGTCCCGACGTTGGCCTCGACCAGATGGCGCAAGGTGTCGTCGCTGTCGACGCGACCCTTGACCCGCCGGGTCGAGCCGAACGCGACGAGCGTGCTCGTCTCGAGCTTCAGCTCCTTCGGCGCGCGCCGGAACAGCTCGTCGTCCTTCGGGTTGGCGCCGGGCCAGCCCGCCTCGATGTAGTGCACCCCGAGCCAATCGAGCTGCTCCGCGATGCGCAGCTTGTCCTCGACCGTGAGCGAGATGCCCTCGAGCTGCGACCCGTCCCGCAGCGTCGTGTCGTAGATCTCGATCGCGTTCATGCGGCTACGACCTCCGTCCCTCTACCGCCCGCGTGACGTGCCACAACCATCCGGGCCTCCGGTCTGCGCCTGAGAGTCATACGAGCTCGCACCAGTCCTTGTACTTGTCGATCTCGCCGCGCACGGCCTTGCCGTACTCGGCCGCGATGACCTGCGTCATCGGGCCCGGGCAGGGAATCGAGCGGTCGTCGACCGAGTTCACTGCGCTCACCTCGGCCGCGGTGCCGCACACGAACATCTCCTCGGCGAGGTAGAGGTCGCTGCGGGAGAGATCGTCGACCCGCACCTCGAAGCCGTGGTCGCGCGCGATCGTCATCACGGAGTCCTGGGTGATGCCGGGCAGCGCGCCGGCCGACACCGGGGGCGTGACGAGGATGCCGCGGGCGCGCCGCGAAGATGTTCTCGCCGGTGCACTCCGACACGAGCCCGTCGGGATTGAGCATGATCGCCTCGTCGTAACCCGCTTTCAGGGCTTCGACCTTGGCGAGCGACGAGTTCACGTAGTTGCCAGTCGTCTTCGACAGCGGCGGCATCGTGTTGTGGTCGTGGCGCGTCCAGCTCGAGATCTTCATGCGGACGCCCTTGGAGACCGCGTCGGCGCCGAGGTACGCGCCCCATGGCCAGCACGCGATCGCGACCTCGACCTCGCACGGCAGCGTGTTCAGCCCCATCTCGCCGTAGCCGTAGTACGCGATCGGCCGGATGTAGCACGACGGCAGCCCGGTGGCGCGCACGGTGTCCTTCGTCGCCTGCACCAGCTCGTCGACGGTGTACGGGATCTCCATCATCATGATGGCGGCCGAGTCGAAGAGGCGCGCGATGTGCTCGGTCAACCGGAAGACGGCCGGGCCCTGCTCGGTCTCGTAGGCGCGGATCCCTTCGAAGACGCCCGTGCCGTAGTGCAACGTGTGCGTCAGTACGTGAACCTGCGCCTCGGCCCACGGCACGAGCTCGCCGTTCATCCAGATCTTCTCGGTCGGCGTGATGGGCATCGGGGTGCCTTTCCTCGTGCAGGACGTCAGCAGGCGGCGGCGATCGCGTCGCCGATCTGCGTGGTCGTGCCCTCTACATCGTCGGTTGTGTCCAAAGCCTTCTGAATTCGGGCGAAAGCATCGGCCTCGCCCAGGAAGTCGCACATCATGGCGGCCGAGATGACCGCCGCCCGGGGATCGGCCTGCCCGGTCCCGGCGATGTCGGGCGCCGAACCGTGCACGGGCTCGAAGAGGGAAGGTCCCGTGCGGGCCGGGTTGAGGTTGGCCGACGCGGCCCGCCCGATCCCGCCGCCGACCGCCCCGCCGAGGTCGGTGAGGATGTCGCCGAAGAGATTGTCGGTGACGATCACGTCGTAGCGCTGCGGGTCCTGGACGAAGTAGATGCACGCGGCGTCGACGTGGTTGTACGCGGTGCCGACGTCGGTGAACGAGCGCGCGACGTCGTCGAAGGTGCGCTGCCACAGGTCGCCGGCGAAGGTGAGCACGTTCGTCTTGTGTACGAGCGTGAGGTGCTTGCGGGTTCTCGAACGCGCGAGCTCGAACGCGTACCGCACGCACCGCTCCACTCCCATGCGCGTGTTGACCGAACCCTGGGTCGCGACCTCGTGCTGCGTGCCGTGGCGGAGGAATCCTCCCTCGCCCGCGTACGTGCCCTCGGTGTTCTCGCGCACGACGAGGAAGTCGACACCGTCGTTGTGACGTCCGGGCCCGGCTTTGAACGGCCGCAGGTTGATGTAGAGGTCGAGCGCGAAGCGCATCTTCAAGAGCAGACCGCGCTCGAGCACGCCGGGCGGGACCTCGGGGGTCCCGACCGCGCCCAGCAGGATCGCGTCGAAGCCACGCAACTCGTCGAGCACTGCGTCGGGCAGCACCTCACCGGTCGCGACGTAACGGCGACCGCCGAGGTCGTAGTCGACGGTGTCGAGCTGCACGCCCGCGGCGCGCACGACCTTGAGGGCCTCGCCCACGACCTCGGGTCCGATCCCGTCCCCGCCGATGATGCCGACCCGATGGGCCACGGTTGCTCGCTTTCTGAAATGGGTTTGGCACGAAAAAACCGCCCACGCTGGCGTGGACGGTTGGAGCGAACGCCGGTGCAGGCGTTCGCTTAACGAATGACGACGACCGAAAGATGCACGAGCATGAGGATATCAGGGTCGCAGCCGACCACCACGATGTCAAACCCCCGACATTTCCTCGCGTCTCGCACGAATCGGCCGATCGGCCGAACTACCCTGCCCGACCATGGCCGAGCCCCATCTCTCCCCCGAGGCCTACGACCGGCTGAAGGCGGAACTGGAAGAACGCAGCACCACCCGTCGCCAGGAGCTGTCGCTCGCGATCGAACGCGCCCGGGAGCACGGCGACATCAAGGAGAACGCCGACTACGACGCGGCCAAGAACGAGCAGGGCATCAACGAGGCGCGCATCCGCCAACTCGAGGAGATGCTGAAGAACGCGGTCGTGATCGACGCGAACACGGCCGGCGATGTCGTCGAACCGGGCACGGTCGTCGAGCTGCGCTACAAGGGCGACGCCGACGTCTCGACCTATCTCGTCGGTTCGATCGAGGAACGCAACGAGAAGTACGACGTCCTCTCGACGAATTCGCCGATCGGCACCGCGATCGTCGGCAAGGGTCCGGGAGAGACGGTCACGTACCAGGGCCCGAAGCGCGAGATCTCGGTCACGATCGTCGCCGTCCGCCTGCCCGACTAGGACGCTCCCCATCCGCCTCCGCCGGGCGTGACGATCCGGACGACGTCGCCCGCGCGCGAGGTGCACGGTGCACTTGTCGGCGAGCCGGCGAGCTGCGTCTTCGTCACCGCCGGGCAGCAGCCAGTTCTCCCCCGGCGCGCCCGGCGCGCCGCCGGCGATGCCCCAGGGCCGCGACGTCCGCCGCTCGGTGATGAGCGAGAGCGTCGCGTCTTCGAGCACCTCGACCTCGCGCACGATGCCGTCGCCGCCCGGCGCGCGTCCGGCGCCGCCACTGCCGGTGCGCAACGCGTACCGGCGCACCCGCATCGGGTACGCGCGCTCGAAGGCCTCGACGGGCGTGTCGCGCGTGTTCGTCATCGCGGTGTGCACGCCGTTCATCCCGGCCCGACCGTCCGGGCGACCGCCCTGCCCGCCGCCGATCGTCTCGTAGTACACCCAGCCGTCTCCGCCGAGGAGCACGTTGTTCATCGTGCCCTGCGACGCGCCACCGACGCGATCGGGAGCCGCGTGCGCGAGCGCGCCGAGGCACACGTCGGCGACGCGCTGGCTGACCTCGACGTTGCCCGCGCCCACCGCGACGGGCATCCGCGCCGCGACGATGCACCCCGGCGGCGCGAGCACCGTCACCGGCCGGAGCACGCCGCCGTTGGCCGGAAGGTCGGGATCGACGACCGACCGCAGCGCGAACACGACCGCGCTGACCGTCACCGCTTCGACCGCGTTGACCGAACCCGCACGTTGCGCGTCGGTGCCGGAGAAGTCGAAGGTGATCGTCTCGCCCGCGACGATCACGTTCACGCAGATGCGAGCCGGCGCCGGATCGCCCGGCCCCCCGGTGGAGTCGAGCACGTCGTCGAAGCGGTACTCGCCGTCGGGGAGCGCCCCGATCGCGGTCTCGCACGGCGTTCGCCGTAGTCGACGATGGCGGCGAATACGCCGGGCACGCTCGCGAGCGGGAGCTCGCGCAGCCGCGTGACCCCGAGCCGGTTGGCGCCGAGTTGGGCGTCGAGGTCGCCGCGCCGCTCCTCGGGCGTGCGCGACGCGGCGACGACGAGCGCCTCGACCTCCGGCGTCCAACGCAACGGCGGGATCCGCAGCCCTTCCTGGAAGATCTCGGTCGCGTCGGGCGGCAGCGAGCCCGGTGCCATCCCGCCGACGTCGGCGTGGTGGGCTCGGTTCGCGGCCCAGCCGAGCAGCGTGCCGTCGGCCGCGAACGCAGGCGCGACGAACGTGATGTCGTTGAGATGCGTGCCGCCCGCGAACGGGTCGTTGACCACGATCTGATCGCCCGCACCGATCCCGTCGCCGCACGCGTCGATCGCGGCGCGCACCGCCGCGGGCATGGACCCGAGATGCACGGGGATGTGCTCGGCCTGCGCGAGCAGCGTGCCGTCGGGCGCGAAGAGCGCGCAGGAGCAATCGGCGCGCTCTTTGATGTTGGGGCTGTACGCGGCGCGGCGCAGTACCGCGCCCATCTCGTCGGCGATGCCCGAGAACCGCGAGATCCAGACCTGCAGCGTCGCCGGGTCCACGGCTATCCCTTCCGCTCCACGACCCACGCGCCGAGCGCGCGTGGCTCGGCGCGCCAGCCTTGCGGCACCCACACCGTGCAGTCGGGCTCGGCCACGACCGCCGGACCGACAACGACGCGCCGATCGAACGTCGGGCAGATCGGTGACGCGCAGCGGCGCCGGGATCGACGCGCGGGCGCGTACCGCGATCACCTCGACCGGCGCGCCCGGCCGGACGTGGCCGTTGCGGCGCTCGTGCGCGGCAGGGAACTCGTCGGGCGTGGCGACGGTGAGCTCGTGACTCTGGCCGACGTAGCGGCAGTCGACCGCGGTCTCGACGACGGCGCCCGCACCGACGCGCGACCGGGCCTCTCGCTCGACGCGCACGAGCGCGACCGGCAACGAGTCCCCGACGAACGAGTGCGACGACCTCGCGCGACTTCGGCGCGCACAGCAGACCCACGGCCGAGCACACGCCCGCACGCGGCGGCACGATCACCGCGCGCATACCGAGCGCGTCCGCGATCGCGCACGCGTGCAACGGACCCGCGCCGCCGAACGCGACGAGCGCGAGATCCCGCGGGTCGACGCCCCGCTCGACCGTGACCGCCCGCACCGCCCGCTCCATCGCCGCGTCGACGACGCGCACGACCCCCTCGGCCGTCACGCCCGCCGCGGTCGAGCGCGCGCTGCGCCGCGGCGAGCGTCGAGCCGCCCGAGATCGGCGAAACGCCTGCGCGGCGGGGATGCGGCCGAGGACGAGGTCGGCGTCGGTGACGGTCGGCTCGTCACCGCCCCGGCCGTAGCACGCGGGCCCCGGCACCGCGCCCGCGCTGCGAGGGCCGACGACCAGCGCACCACCCGGGTCGAGACGCGCGATCGAACCGCCGCCCGCGCCCACCGTGTGCACGTCGAGCGCCGGCAGCCGGATCGGGAAGCCGGCGACGACCCGCTCCGACGTCGGCTCGGGCACCTGCCCCTGGATCAGGCACACGTCGGTGCTCGTGCCGCCCATGTCGAAGCTGACCGCGTCGGCGAAGCCGCACGCGGCCGCGATCTCGGCCGCGGCGCGCACGCCACCGGCCGGGCCCGGACAACAGCAACGACGCGGCCGCGCGCGGCCCCGTCGGCGACGGGCACCAGCCCACCCGCCGACGTCATCACGAGCGCCTCGGGCGCGAGACGTCGCGCAGCTGCATCAGGTAGGGACGGCAGGCCGGCTCGAGGAACGCCTCCACCACCGTCGTCACCATCCGCTCGTACTCACGGAACTCCGGGCTCACGTCGTGCGAGCACACGACGAGCTCGGACCGGGTGGCGCGCAGCGCCGCCGCGACCGCGCGCTCGTGCACCGGGTCGAGGTCGGAGTGCAGGAGGCACACTGCGATCGCGTCGACCGGCTCGGCGATCTCGGGGAGCACGCCGTCGAACGGCTCGAGTCTCGCCACCGCGCGCGTCCAGCCGGCCCGACACCTCGAACCGCAGCTCGCGCGGCACGAGCGGATCGGGACGGTCGACGAACGGGTCGTACAGCGCGGGCCGGACCTGCCGCGCGATCTCGATCTCGTCGGCGAAGCCGCGCGTCGCGATCAGCGCGACGCGCGCACCGCGGCGTTCGAGCAGCGCGTTGGTGCGCGACCGTCGTTCCGTGCGCGAGCACGTCGACGCCGCTCTCCGCTCGCGACCGCGCCGATCGATCCGCTCGACGGCGCGGGCCGGATCCGTCGGGAGTCGATGCGACCTTGGCGACACGCCCCTCGCGGTGACGACGTCGGTGAACGTGCCGCCGCTGTCGATCCCGAGTCGCACGCCGTGACGCTACTCAGGTCGCTCCCCGCGCTCTCGTGGGGACCGACGCGAACTACGAGAGCACGACCTCGCGCGACTGCATCAGGTAGCCGCGCGACCGGACCGTGCGGATCTCGAGCCCGACCGGCGCGATGCGCCGCCGCAGCCTGAGCACGTGCACGTCGAGCGCGTTGCGCGTCGGCACTCCGGACGGCCACGCCCGGTCGGCGAGCATCTCCCGGGTGACGACCGCGCCGAAGCGGTCGAGCAGCACTCCCGCGAGCGCCTGCTCAACCGGTGACAGCGACACCCACGCGTCGCGGTGATGGAGCAGACCGTCCTCGTCGAGGAGCGGCCGGACCGCATGCTCACCGGAGCGCAACACGAGCGCCTGCCGGCGGGCGTCGACCTCCCACTCGGGCGCCCCGGCGGTCACCCAGTCCTCGAGACAGTCGACCGGCAACGGCAGTTCGCCCTCGCCGTCGCCGTCGGCCACGACCAGCAACCGCGGAATGCGCATTTCCCGAAGCTCGGCCAGCCGCTGCGCGTCGGCGGGCCATCGGACGACTTCGACGTTCACGGAGCCGACGGTAGGGCGCATTTGTTACGCCCTTGTTACCCCGCGGTGACGTGCGGGGGCTTGCTTCAGGCGGCGACGACCTCCGGCTCTCGGGCCCCACACGCACACACGGCAACGTCCGGGCCTCCGGAACTACACCTCGCCGCCGCCGAGCGCAGCCGAGAGGTCGCCCGCAGCCGCCGTCACCGCCCCACCGAGCCGCCGGCCCGGATGCGGACCGAGGCGGTCGATCGGTCCGCTGACGCCGACCGCGGCGACGACCGTCCCGGAACCGTCGAACACCGGTGCGCTCACGCTCGCGACCCCGGACTCCCGCTCGCCCACCGAGTCGGCAAGCCCCGCCGGCGCACCGCGGCCAGGTCCCGGGCGGCGACTTCGAACCGGCTCGCGTCGGGCGACCCAGGCCAGCAGCACCTTGCCCCCGGAACCCCGGTCCAGCGGGAAGACGGCGCCCAGCGGCACGGTGTCGCGCAGCCCGCTCGGCCGCTCGTGCACGGCGATGCACACCCGCTGGTCGCCCTCCCGCACGTAGAGCTGCGCGCTCTCGCCCGTGGCCTCGCCCAGCCGAGCCAGCACCGGACGCCCCGCGCCGGCGAGACCCCGGGCCGCGACCGCACCCCACGCCGCGAGGCGGTGGCCGAGCCCGAAACGGCCCTCGTCGTCGCGGGTCACGCACGCCGTGGCGCTCGAGCGCGACCGCGAGCCGGTACGCGGTCGGGCGGGGCAACGCGGTGGCGCGCTGCAGGTCGGCCAGCGAGCACGGGCCTTCACGCGCGAGCGTGTCGATCACGAGCACCGGCGCGATCGAGCACCTGGATGCCGCCTGGACGCCGCTTGGTACACTGACCACATAGCGATACTAGCGTCTCATATCGTGAGACAGGAGCCGATCATGCCCGACAGCCCGAGAACCCTGTCCGAGAAGGTCTGGGACCGGCACGTCGTCAACGCGACCGCCGGCGAACCCGACCTCCTCTACATCGACCTGCACCTCGTGCACGAGGTCACGTCGCCGCAGGCGTTCGACGGCCTGCGCGCCGCCGGGCCGCCCGGTCCGCCGCCCCGACCTCACCGTCGCGACGATGGACCACAACGTCCCGACCGCCGACCTCGACAAGCCGCTCGCCGACCCGATCTCGGCGAAGCAGATGGAGGTCCTCGCCCGCAACTGCGAGGAGTTCGGCATCCGCCTCTACGGCATGCGCGATCCGGGCCAGGGCATCGTGCACGTGATCGGGCCCGAGCAGGGTCTCACGCAGCCGGGCATGACGATCGTGTGCGGCGACAGCCACACCTCGACCCACGGCGCGTTCGGCGCGCTCGCGTTCGGGATCGGCACGAGCGAGGTCGAGCACGTCCTCGCGACGCAGACCCTGCCGCAGATGAAGCCGGGCACGATGGCGATCACCGTCGAGGGCGACGCGCCCGACAGCGTCTCCGCCAAGGACATCGTCCTCGCGATCATCGCCCGCATCGGTACCGGCGGCGGCATCGGCTCGGTGCTCGAGTACCGCGGCTCGGCGATCCGCGCGCTGTCGATCGAGGGACGCCTCACCGTCTGCAACATGTCGATCGAGGCCGGCGCCCGCGCCGGGCTCGTCGCCCCCGACGACACGACGTTCGCGTACCTGGAAGGCCGCCGCTTCGCACCGAAGGGCGCGCAGTGGGAACACGCGCTCGACGACTGGCGGGGTCTCGTCACCGACCCTGACGCCGCGTTCGACAAGGAGGTCTTCATCGACGCGGCCACGCTGCGGCCGCACGTGTCGTGGGGCACGAACCCGGCCCAGACCATCCCGATCGACGACGCCGTCCCCGATCCCGACGCGTTCGCCGACGAGTCGGCGCGCGAGTCGGCCAAGCGCGCACTCATGTACATGGGGCTCACGGCCGGCACCCCGATGCGCGACATCCCCGTCGACACGGTCTTCATCGGCTCGTGCACCAACTCGCGCATCGAAGACCTGCCGCGTCGCCGCGAACGTCGCGCGGGGCCGCAACGTCAAGGCCGGGCGTGCGCACGCTCGTCGTGCCCGGCTCCGCCGCGGTCAAGGCGCAGGCCGAGGCGGAGGGGCTCGACCGCATCTTCCGCGACGCGGGCTTCGACTGGCGCGAGCCGGGATGTTCGATGTGCCTCGCGATGAACCCCGACAAGCTCGCGCCGGGCGAGCGGTGCGCGTCGACGTCGAACCGCAACTTCGAAGGCCGCCAGGGCAAGGGCGGGCGCACGCATCTCGTCTCCCCCGCCGTGGCGGCGGCCACCGCGATCGCGGGCCACTTCTCGACTCCGGAGGATCTGCACTGATGGAACCCGTCCGCGTGATCACCGGCCACGCCGTGCCGCTCGTGCGTTCCGACGTCGACACCGACCAGATCATCCCGAGCGACTGGCTGAAGCGGGTCGAGCGCACCGGCTTCGGCGCGGGGCTGTTCTCCGAGTGGCGGGAGAACTCCGACTTCGTCCTCAACCAGGACCGGTACAAGGGCGCCAACGTCCTCGTCGCCGGGCCCAACTTCGGCACCGGCTCGTCGCGCGAGCACGCGGTGTGGGCGCTGATGGACTACGGCTTCCAGGCGATCGTCTCGTCGCGTTTCGCCGACATCTTCCGCAACAACTCGGGAAAGATGGGCCTGGTCGTCGCCGCCGATCCCCGACGCCGCGGTGCACCGGCTCTGGGAGGCGATCGAGGAGGACCCGAGCCTCGAGATCGTGGTCGACGTCGAGCGCAAACGGGTCGCGGCGCCGGCCATCGACCTCGACGTCGCGTTCGAGCTCGACGACTTCACGCAGTACCGCTTGCTCAACGGCCTCGACGACATCGGCCTCACGCTCCGCCACGCCGACGCGATCGACGCGTACGAGTCGACGCGACCCGCGTGGTTCCCCTCGGTCAGCCGATCCGCCTGAGCGCCTCGCGCCGCGACAGCGCCGAGAGCTCGGGATGCGCGGCGACGAACGCTCGCACGGCATCGGGATCGGTGCGTGCGTACTGACGGAGAGCCCAACCGATCGCCTTGCGGATAAAGAACTCGTCGTCGCGGGCGCGACGCGCGCAAGAGCCGAAGAGCCGGTCGCCGTCGGTGCGCGAACCGTTCCCGAGCTGGTGGATGAGCGCGACGCGGGCAACCCAGATATTGGGGTCGTCGATCCAGTCGCCCATGGTGGTGGCGAGCTCGGCGTGCTCGAGCACGAGGATGCCGACGGAGTGCGCGAGGTCGTCGACCGTGTCCCACCACGACTTGTGCGTCACGAGGAAGCGCAGCTCGGCGAGGAACTGCGGGGAGCGGTGCCGGGCGTTCGCGCGCACGAGGTCGCAGGCGAAGTACTGGTACTCCCGTTCCCGCTTCGTCCAGCACCTTCGGGCGATCGTGCGGAGCTCCCGCTCGCTCGGCGCCGGCAGTCCGGCGATCGCCGATCGGCCGAGGCGGCGGCGTTCCGGCGCCGGTATCCCGGCGAAGACGAACTGGTCCCGCATGTACGCGGCCATCGCCTGCGCGCGCGCGCAGGGTCGGCGTGAGCCGTGAAGGCGTCGCTCAGGCGGTCGAGAACGACGGAGACAACCGACGACATCCGGCCATCGTCGCAGGTCCCGGGTTACGCGGCCGGTTCGTAGACGTCGGCGATCTGGTGCGCGACCCACGCGTCGGCGAGGTCGTGCGCAAGATCGACCGTGTGGTCGCTCGACGCCAGGTACTCGAAGAAGTCGATGACGCTCATCACGCCCTCCAGCTGATGTAGTCGTTGCCCGTTTCAAGTTTCGGTCTCGCCTGTTTGTTCCCCGGCGCGCGACCTACCAAGCGGGACTAGGGCCGAATACCGGCGACGACGGCGAGCTCGCGCCACTTCCAGAAGCAGTCGGCGTCGACGAATCCGAGGTCGTTCAACCAGCTCAGGTGCTGTGCGACGGCGACGAGCTGGTTCGACGGGTCGTCGTCGTACCGGGTGCGGCCGAGGGTTGCGAGGAATTCTTCGTGCAAAGCGTCCGTGGGCGACGCGACGTGCTCCGCGTTCACGAACCGGCCACCCGTACGCAAGACCGCGAACACCTCGCCGTAGAGCGCGCGCTGCCGGGCCGGCGCGAGGTGGTGGATCGCGAAGCTCGACACGACGAGGTCGAACTCCCCGAGGTCGGCGGGAAGCGGTTGCTCGAGATCGTGGCCGCCGATCTCGACCCGGGCGTCGCCCGCGAACCGCTCCCGCGCCCGGCGCAGCATCTCCGCGCCGAAGTCGAGGCCGATCCCGGTCGCGCCGGGCCGGGCCGCGAGGACCAGACCGAGCGTGACACCGTCGCCGGTACCGAGGTCGAGCACCCGCCCGACCTTCGGCGGCAGCAACTCGCACAACACCTCGAGCGCGTCGACCCGGTGCGGGAGCGACTCGCGCTCGCGCAGGTACGACAGCGCGTGGTCCTCGTTGACCCAGAGGTTCGTCGCCACGGCTACGGACCGACCGACGGTTCGCGCACCTCGTCGCCACGGTCGCGCATCCGGATGAGCTTGTTGACCGCGTTGAGGTAGGCGCGCGCCGATGCCTCGACCACGTCGGTCGCGACGCCGCGGCCGGTCACCTTGCGACCGTCGTCGAAGTCGACCGTGATCGCGACGGCGCCGAGCGCGTCGGAGCCGCCGGTCACCGACGACACCTGGAAGCTCGCCGAGCTTCCCGCGCACGCCGGTGGCTTCGCCGATCGCGGCGATGGCCGCGTCGATCATGCCGTCGCCCGTCGCCGTTCGCCTCGATCTTGCCGTGCGGCGTCGGTGACGATGACGCCGCGCCGATGGGGGGCACGTTGGTGCCGCCGCGCACGTCGAGCTCGTGCAGAGCGAAGCGGTGCACCATCCCGCGGCCGAGCTCCTCGGCGACGATCGCCTCGAGGTCGGCTTCGCCGATCTCGACCTTCTTGTCGGAGAGCTCCTTGAAGCGGACGAACGCGGCGTTCAGCGCGTCGCCCTGCACCTTGATGCCCATCTTCTCGAGCGTGTCGGCGAACGCGTGCCGGCCCGAGTGCTTCCCGAGCACGATCTGCGCCGCCTCTTGCCCGACCGACGAGGCGTCGATGATCTCGTACGTCTCCGGGTCGGAGAGCACGCCGTGCTGGTGGATACCCGACTCGTGCGCGAACGCGTTGCGACCGACGACCGCCTTGTTGAACTGCACGGGATAGCCCGTGAGGCGCGAGACCATCCGCGACGTTCGGGCAAGCTCTTCGGTGCGGCAGTTGACGTCGATGCCGTCGAAGTAGTCGCGGCGGGTGCGGATCGCCATCACGACCTCCTCGAGCGCGGCGTTGCCGGCCCGCTCGCCCAGGCCGTTGATCGCGCACTCGACCTGCCGGGCGCCGTTCGCCACCCCGGCGAGCGAGTTCGCCACCGCGAGCCCCAGATCGTTGTGGCAGTGCGTCGAGACGACGAAGTCGCCCTTCACCGTGTCGATCACGTAGCGGATCAGGCGGCCGTAGTCGTCGGGTACCGCGTAGCCGACGGTGTCGGGGATGTTCAGCGTCGTGGCGCCGTTGTCGACGGCGATCTGGCACACCTCGCACATGAAGTCGGGATCGGAGCGGTACGCGTCCTCGGGCGAGAACTCGATGTCGTCCGATGTAGCCCTTGGCGCGCGCGACCGCGACCTCGGCCTCGTGGCTGACCTGGTCCTGCGGTCATCCGGAGCTTCTTCTCCATGTGGATCTTCGACGTCGCGAGGAACACGTGGATGCGCGGCTTCTCCGCGTGCCGGACCGCTTCCCACGCGCGGTCGACGTCCTTGAACGCGGTACGCGACAGCGCGGTGATGACCGGGCCCTTCACCGCTTTGGAGATCGCCTCCACCGACTCGAAGTCGCCGTCGGAGGCGATCGGGAAGCCGGCTTCGATCACGTCGACGCCGAGGCGCGCGAGCTGTTCGGCGATCTCGAGCTTCTCGCTCACGTCGAGCGAGATCCCGGGCGACTGCTCGCCGTCTCGCAGGGTCGTGTCGAAGATCTTGACCGTGTCCATCTCGTTCACCTTTTGTCGTCGAAGTTCGGTGGTTGGGCTTCGAGGTGTCGGGGCGAGAGTCGTCGCCGCAACGAAAAACCCTCCGGCCGGATCGGCACGGAGGTTCGAGCGCGAGCACCGATGGGCGCCCGCGCCTACATAAGGAGGAGGCTCAGCTGAGTTGCGGAGGCCGTGATCCTCTTGCGCATAAGTCTCACCAGTCTGCCAGCGCCTGCGGCGTTCGTCAAACCTTTGGTCGGCCGCGACCCTTCCGCGCGTGAGAGAATCCGCCCGATGCACCGAACAGTGAAGGGCGCGCTGGGCGCCGGAGTCCTCGCCACCGCCGCCTACGCGGCCTGGCGGGCGTGGAACGCGCGGGCGCCGAAGCGACCGAATGGCCTCGACTGGTCGACCGCGCCGTTCCCCTTCCCGCCCGTGCCGCGCCCGACCGATCCGGGGCACCGGCGCGGCGGTGGTCGGAACCCGCCGACGACGGCAGCTGCCCGGTTGCGTTCCCGATCAAGGCCAAGCTCGGCAGCGGCATCTACCACCCGCCCGGCGGCGCCAACTACGAGCGCACGAAGGCCGACCGCTGCTACGCCGACCCGGCCGTGGCCCAAGCCGACGGCCTCCGCCCCTCGAAGGTCTGAGGACCGTCAGCCGAGCTCGATGGCGCGGGCGGACTGCACGCCGTCCTGGCGCGTGATCTCCTCGACCACATCGGGCGGGACCGTCGAATCGGTGGCGATGACCATCAGCGCCGCCTCACCGCTCGGGCTCTGGCCCACGTCCATGTTCGAGATGTTGAGCCCGGCGTCGTCCGAGCACCGACGCGACCCGGCCGATCATCCCCGGGCTGTCGTCGTTGTGCACGACCAGCATGTGCTGCGCGGGCGGGAGGTCGACCGAGTGCCCGTCGATGCCGACGATGCGCGGCGCCTGTTGCTTCCCGAACAACGTCGCCGCGACGTGCGTGCCCTGGTCGCCGCGCACGACGATCAGGTTGACATAGTCGAGCGCGTCCGACGACTTCGTCTCGCGTACGGAGATGCCGCGCTGCTCCGCGATCTGCGGAGCGTTCACGAACGACACGGGCTCGGTCATGACCGGCGCGAGCACGCCCTTCAGGATCGACAGGGTCAGCACCCGGCAGTCGTAGTCGGCGATCTCACCTTCGTACTCGATGTTGAGCGTGGAAGGCGCGCCGCCGGCGAGGCCGGTGAACAACCGACCGACGCGTTCCGCGAGCGGAAGGTACGGGCGGACGCTCTCGGACGCCTCCGACGCCGCGACGTTCACGGCGAAGGGCACGAAGTCGCCACGCAACGCGAGCACGACCTGTTCGGCGATCGTCTCCCCCGCCTTGTCCTGGGCCTCGGCCGTCGACGCGCCGAGGTGCGGCGTGACGACGACACTGTCGAACGCGAACAGCGGCGACTCCGTGGTGGGTTCCTTCGCGAAGGTGTCGATGGCGGCGCCTCCGAGCCGGCCGTCGGCGATGGCCGCGGCCAGCGCGTCCTCGTCGACGATCCCGCCCCGCCCCGCGTTGATCAGACGCATGCCCGGCTTGGCGTGCGCGAGCACCGACGCGTTCACGAGACCGATCGTCTCGGGGGTCTTGGTGGCGTGGATCGACACGAAGTCGCACACCGCGACGAGCTCCTCGATGGTCGGCGCGAGCTCGACGCCGAGCTGGCGGGCGCGATCGGCGCTGACGAACGGATCGAACGCGACGAGCCGCATGCCGAACGCGTGGGCACGCTGTGCGACCAGCACGCCGACCCGGCCGAGGCCGACGATCCCGAGGGTCTTGCCGTGCAGCTCGACGCCCTCCCACTTGGAACGGTTCCACGCACCGGCCTTGAGGTCGGCGCTCGCCTGGGGGACGTTGCGGGCCTGGGCGAGCAGCAACGCGAGCGTGTGCTCGGCCGCCGACAAGATGTTCGACTGCGGCGCGTTGACGACCATCACGCCCCGGCGCGTGGCCTCGGCGACATCGACGTTGTCGAGGCCGATGCCGGCCCGGCCGACGACGACCAGATCGGTCCCCGCCTCGAGCACCTCGGCGGTCACCTGCGTCGCGCTGCGGATCACGAGCGCCTGCGCGCCCTTGATCGCCCCGAGCAGCTGCTCGGGCGACAGGCCGGTCTGGACGTCGACGTCGAGGCCCGCGGCGCGCATCGCGTCGAGGCCTCGTTCGGCGAGAGGTTCGGAGACGAGAACAGCGCGGTGCCATCGGCGCGAGGGTAGACGGCTACCCGAGCAGGTCGTCGATCCGGCGCACGCCCTCGCCGAGGTCGTCGTCGCCGAGCGCGAACGACAAGCGGGCATACCCCGGCGCACCGAAGGCCTCGCCGGGAACGATCGCGACCCGGGCGACGTCGAGGAACAGCTCGCACAGCTCCAGGGTGTCCGTCGGCGTCCGGCCGCCGATCTCCCGCCCAAGCACACCCTCGAACGACGGAAAGCAGTAGAAGGCGCCCTGGGGCGGGAGCACGCTGACCCCGTCGATCTTCGACAAGAGCTCGTACATGAGGTGGCCGCGACGCGCGAAGGCCTCGCGCATCTCGTGCACCGCGGCGAGGTCGCCGCTCACCGCCGCGAGCGCGGCCGCCTGCGCGACGTTCGAGACGTTGGAGGTCGAGTGCGACTGCAGGTTCGTCGCCGCCGCGACGACGTCGGCGGGACCGATCATCCAGCCCACGCGCCAGCCCGTCATCGCGTAGGTCTTCGCGACGCCGTTGAGGATCACGCACGTGTCCATGAGCTCGGGCACGAGTCCGGGCATCGACGAGAAGGCGTGGCCGTCGTAGGTCAGGTGCTCGTAGATCTCGTCGGTGACGACCCACACGCCGCGCTCGAGTGCCCAACGGCCGATCGCCTCGACGGCCTCGGGCGGGTAGACCGCGCCCGTCGGGTTGCTCGGCGAGACGAACAGGAGTGCCTTGGTGCGCGGCGTGTACGCGGCTTCGAGCTGCTCGACCGTGACGCAGAACCCGTCGGCCTCCGACGTCGGCAGCACCACCGGGACTCCCCCGGCGAGCGTGATGATCTCCGGGTACGACGTCCAGTACGGCGCCGGCAGCAGCACCTCGTCGCCCTCGTCGCAGAGCACCTGGAACGTGTTGTAGACGGCGTGCTTGCCGCCGTTCGTGACGACGACCTGGGCCGCGGCGCAGTCGACGCCGGAATCGCGCTTGGTCTTGAAGGCGATCGCCTCCCGCAGCTCGGGCAGGCCCGGCGTGGGCGAGTAGTGGTGGAACCGGGGGTCGCGGCAGGCCGCCACGGCCGCCTCGACCACGTTGGCCGGCGTCGGGAAGTCGGGCTCCCCGGCGCCGAAGCCGATGACGTTCTCGCCCGCGGCCTTGAGGGCCTTGGCCTTGGCGTCGACGGCGAGGGTCGCCGACTCCTGGATGGCGGCGATGCGGGCCGAGATGCGGGATCCGGGGGAAGTGGGCACGGCCCCATGGTGGCACGTGCCTCCGCCCGATCCCGAGCCGTTTTCGGGCTCCCGGTGGGTCGCGCCGGACGGTGGCGACCCCCGCTCCGTCTTCCGGCGACATGTTCGGCCTAGCCTGGTCGCCCATGCGCCGCCCCCGCCGCCTTGCCGCGATCGCGGGCGCGGCGGCGCTCGTCGCGACCACGCTGGGTGCGTTCACGATCACTCCGGCCGCGATCGGCGTCGCCGGCGCGGCCCCGCTCGCGTCGCCCGCGGCCGACATCGTCGTCGACGCGACCAGCGGCCGGATCCTGATCGCCGACAGCATCCACCAGCCGGTGCACCCGGCCAGCACCGCCAAGATCATGACCGCGCTCACGGCCGTCGAGCGCCTGTGCCCGAACCAGACGGTCACCGCGAACGCGCAGGCCGCGACCGTCGAGACGATGCGCATCGGGCTGCCGGTCGGCCATCCGTGGCCGTTCGACCAGATGATGGCGTCGATGATGATGGTCTCGGCCAACGACGCGGCCTACGCGTTCGCGAACACGATCGGTGGCAACCTCGACGGGTTCGCCAAGGATCTCGCCGCCACCGCGAAGCAACTCGGCCTGCGCGACAGCACGCTCGGCGACCCGGCCGGCCTCGACGACGAGACGTCGTACAAGGGCGGGCCGTTCATGAGCGCGTATGACCTCGCGATCGCGACGCGCAACGCCCTGACCGTGCCCGAGATCGCGAAGTGGGCGGCGATGCACCAGTACTCGTTCACCGACCCGACTGGCGTCGCGCACAACCTCGTCAACCACAACAAGATGCTGCCGGGCGGCGGCGCCGACTACCTCGGCGCGATCGGCTTCAAGACCGGGTTCACCCAGCGCTCGCAGCACACGCTCGTCGCGGCCGCGACCCGCAACGGTCGCACGCTCATCGCCGTCGTCCTCGGCGTGCCCGATTCGGGCTACCAGGAAGCCGCCTCGCTTCTCGACGCGGGCTTCGCCACACCGCCCGGCACGAAGGGCACCGGCCAGACGCTCCCGCCCGTGAAGGTGTCACGCTGCGGTGTGCGGGCCGCCGACCAGGCCGCCTTCGCCAAACTCGGGACAACGGTGAACGCCGTGACCGCGCCGATCGTGACCGTCCCCGCGTCGATTCCCGTGTTCGACAGCCCGCCCATCGCGGGGACAGCGAGCGCGCACACGGCCGCGACCCCGAACGACCCGACCACACCGAAGCACCAGTCGGCCGGGCTGCTGCGCCCCCGCAACCTCGTGATCGTGCTCATCGTGCTGCTCGCGATCGTGATCGCGTTCCGCCGCCGCGCGGTCAAGCGGCAACGCGCGATCCGGCTCGCGCGCCGGCGCCAGCGCATCAGCGCGATGCGCAGCGGCGGTCTCCCGGTCGTCGACGGCCGCTACCGCGCCGGGACGCGCATCGGCCCACCGGTGGAGTCACACGTGCGCGTGCGACCGGTACGGCGGCCGGGCCGTCCCGACCCGGCCTGACATCTCTCGACGCCGGACTACCAGGGCATCGAGACGCCACCGTTGGGGCGCTCGATCTGACCGGTCACGAACGCGGCCGCTTCCGAGACGAGATAGAGGAACGAGCGGGCGACGTCTTCGGCTTCACCGGCGCGACCCAGCGGCGCCATCGCGCTCGCGCGCTTGTGGTACTGCTCGAGCTTCTCGGGCACGACGTTGCCGTCGGCGTCGGTGAAGTTGTGCGTCGAGAAGTTGGTGAGGATCATGCCCGGCGCGATCGCGTTCACGCGGATGCCGTTGCGCCCGACCTCGGTCGCGAGCGTCTTCGTGAGCATCGCGACCGCGGCCTTGGTCATGCCGTAGCACGCGAGCGTCGGCGCGGGCGTGTCGATCGCGCCCGACGAGATGTTCACGATGTTGCCGGAACCCTGCGGGATCATGTGGCGGATCGCGGCCTGGCACCCGTAGAACACGCTCTTCAGGTTGATGGAGAGGATGCGCTCGAATTCCTCGTCGGTGCAGTCGGCCACCATCTTGTTGTGCGGGATCCCGGCGATGTTCCCCATGATGTCGACCCGGCCGAAGTCGGCCTGGGCGCGGTCGACGAGCGCGTCGACGTCGGCGCGCTTGGTCACGTCGACCCGCTGCACGACCGCAGTCCCGCCCGCGGTCTTGATCTCGTCCGCGGTGGTCTGGGCGCCCGCCTCGTCGATGTCGCCACCGACGATCGTCGCCCCGGCGTCGGCCAGCATGTGTGCGGAGGCCTTGCCGATGCCGCTCGCGACACCCGTCAGCACCGCCACCTGACCCGACAGGTCGAACAGATCTTGCACGCGACTCACGAGCACCCTTTCGGTCGTTCCGGAGAAACCCGGGCGGAGCCTACGCAACAAGCGGGAGCACCCGTCCATACGCATGGCTCCCTCGGGCTCCGCTGCGCTGCGCTTCGTCCGCACCGTACGGCGGCGACGGTCCGGGTCGCCCACAATGGGGACGTGCCCGGGGGTCAGAGCGTTCGTCGACGCCGCAGTCGGTGACGGCCCTCCTCGGGCTCGGCGCCCGCTTCAGCGAGGTCAACGTACTCGCGTACTTTGCCGCGTTCGGCGGCGGCGTGATCTCGTTCCTCTCGCCGTGCGTGCTGCCGCTGCTGCCGGGCTATCTGTCGATGGTCACGGGACTCGACCTCGCCGAGCTGCAGGACCAGCCGCGCGTGCACGCGCGGCGCATCGTCGTGACGACCGCGACGTTCGTCGCGGGCTTCGGCGCGGTGTTCGTCACGCTCGGCCTGTCGGCCACCGGTCTCGGTCGGCTGCTGCGCGACCACCAGAGCTTGTTGACCCGCGTCTCGGGCGCGGTGATGCTCGCGATGGCGCTGTTCCTCCTCGGCTCGCTCTTCCTACGCGCGCCGTGGCTGTACCAGGAGAAGCGATTCCACCCGCAGCTCGGCCGCTTCGGCGCGGCCGCGCCGGCGATCGCGGGCGTGGCGTTCGGCTTCGGCTGGTCGCCGTGCATCGGACCGATCCTCGGTTCGATCCTCGGCATCGCAGCCAACCAGCAGCGCATCTGGGCGGGCGGCACCCTGCTCGCCGTCTACTCGCTCGGGCTCGGCCTGCCGTTCCTGCTGAGCGGACTGTTGTTGAGCCGCCTGACCGGCGCGCTCGGTTGGGTGAAGCGCCACTTCGTGTTGCTCGTCGCCGGCTCCGCGATCGTCATCGGCGCATTCGGTCTGCTGTTGATGTTCGACGAGCTGTCGCGGCTGAGCCTGCACCTGCAGAACTGGCTGACCAACGCGCACCTCGAGTGGCTCGTCCAACTCGGCTGAAACAACCACCAACAGTTGGGTGAGTTTTCGGCGCCTGGAGCCGTTTCCCCACCAAACAGTTGGGTGACTTTTCGGCGCCTGGAGCCGTTTTCTCACCGAACTGTTGGGTGAGTTTTCGGGTCAGTCTTCTTGGGGGGCGCTTTCGGGGACCTCCATCAACGGCTGGCGGATGAGCTCGACCTGGATGCCGTCGGGGTCCTTGAAGTACACCGACTCGCGAATGCCGCGGTCGGGCCCGATGTAGTCGACGCCGGCCGCGGTGAGCTCGCTCTTCATCCGCTCGAACGTCTCGGGCGTGACCGAGATCGCGACGTGCTGCACGCCGCCGAGGCCTTCGGGCACCGGCTCGAGCCCGAGACCGGGGAAGTCGAAGAACGCGAGCATGTTGCCCGCGCCGATGTCGAAGAAGAAGTGGCTCGAGCCCTCGTAGTCGCGGTTCTCGAACAGCTCGACGAGCGGGAAGCCGAGCACGTCCTGGTAGAAGCGGATCGTGCGCTCGGGGTCGGCGCAGATGAGCGCGAGGTGATGCACGCCGCCGCCGTTCGACTCCGGTCGATCACCCCGTAGGAACTGAGCACGCAGCTCGGCGCGCCGTTTCGCGAGGGCCGGGAGGTCACGTTCGACTGTCGCCATGGCTGCATCTTCGCGCGAGGCTGACCCGATGAAGATCGGCACGTCACTGAGGAGTGCCTATCCGCCCATGGACGTGCGGCTCGGCGCGCAGCGGATGGTCGAACGGGCGCGGGCCGCCGCCGACGCCGGGCTCGACAGCCTGTTCGTCGGCGACCACCACAACGTGCCGGTTCCCTACTTCCAGAACGTCGCGATCCTCGGCCGGCTGCTCGCGGAGTGGGACGAGCGACCCGCCGGCGCGCTCTTCCTGCTGCCGCTCTGGCATCCCGTGCTGCTGGCCGAGCAGATCGGCACGCTCGCCTCCGTCGCCCGCGGCCCGTTCGTCGTGCAGTGCGCGGTCGGCGGAGGCGAGGAGCAGTTCCGGGTCTTCGACACCACGTTGCGCGAGCGGGCAAGACGCTTCGAAGCCGCGCTCGACATCCTCCGCGCGCTGTGCCGGGGCGAGTCCGTCACCGTCAAGGACGGGCCCTGGAAGATCGACCGGGCCCAGATCGCGCCGGTACCCCCGGATCCGCTCGAGGTGTGGATCGGCGCGGTGGCGCCCGCTGCGGTCGACCGTGCGGCCCGGCTGGGTGACGCGTTCCTGATCGGTCCCGAGGCCACGCCGCCCGAGGTGACCACACTCGTGCAGCTGTACCGCGACGCGTGCGCCCGCCACGGGCGCGAGCCGACCCGGATCGCAGTGCGACGGGACGTGCACGTCGCCGCGACCGACGCGGAAGCCGCCGCGGTGGCGGGGCCGATCGTCGAGCGCGGCTACCGGGGCTTCGATCCCTCGGCGGTCGTCTTCGGTGGCCCGGACCGGGTCGCCGACGCGTTCGCGGCGCTCGGCGCTCAGGGCTGCACCGACGTGATCGTGCGTCATCTGGCCGACGACCAGGCCGCGGTGCTGCGGTCGTTCGAACAGCTGGCGAGGGTGCACGACCGCCTCCGCTGAGGCCGAACTGCTCAGGAGGGTCGCGGCGATACCCCGTGACGCCGGGCGCGCGCGGCAAGCTTGCGCCGTGGAACCCCTCTGGATCGACGAGCCCGCGCCGCTGGCCGAGCTCGTCCGCGTGCTCGTCGACGAGCCCCGCTACGCCCTCGACACCGAGTTCCACGGCGAGCGCTCCTACTGGCCGCATCTCGCGCTCATCCAGATCGGCTGGCCGGGCGGGATCGCCCTGGTCGATCCGCTGACCGTCGACCCCGCGCCCCTCGGGGCGCTCCTGGCCGGTCCCGGCTGCATGGTGGCGCACGCCGCCGACCAGGACCTCTCCATTCTCGAGCGCGCGTGCGGGACTGCCCCCTCGCGGCTGTTCGACACCCAGGTCGCGGCCGGGTTCATCGGCATGGGCACACCGTCGCTGGCGGCGACGGTCGAGAAGCTGCTCGGCACTCGGCTCACCAAGGGCGACCGGCTCACCGACTGGACGCGCCGCCCGCTCCGCGTCGAGCAGCGCGTCTACGCCGCGGCCGATGTCGAGTTCCTCCTCGCGCTGCACGACGAGCTCGTCACCCGCCTCGATGCGATGGGACGGCTCGAATGGGCGACCGACGAGTGCGAGGAGCGGCGCCGCCGCATCCGCCAGCGCCCCGAACCGGAGACGGCGTGGTGGCGCATCAAGGGCGCGCGCCAGCTCCGCGGCTCGGGCCGGGGGGTCGCGCAGAAGGTGGCTGCGTGGCGGGAACGCACCGCCGAGGGCCTCGACGTCCCCGCTCGCTTCGTCCTGTCCGACCTCGCGCTCGCGGGCATCGTGCAGCGACCGCCGCGCAGCCGCGAGGATCTCGTCGGGATCCGCGGTATCGACGGACGCCTGCGTGAGACCACGGCGACCGACCTCCTCGCTGCGGTCGAGGCTGGGATCGAACTGCCCGCGTCTGCGCTGCGGTTGCCGGAGACCGACCGCGTCGACCGCTCGCTCGCGCCCGCGGTCACCGTGCTCGGAGCGTGGCTCGCGCAGCGCGCGTCGGAGCTCGAGCTCGATCCGGCGTTGCTGGCGACGCGCGCCGAGCTGACGCAGATGCTGCAGGATCGCCCGAGCCGGCTCGCCACGGGCTGGCGGGCCGACCTCGTCGGCGAGCCGCTGCGGCGCCTGCTGCGCGGCGAGAGCACGCTCGTGTTGCGCGACGGCGGTCGCCGGATCGACCTCCGGGACCAGTAACCGCCTGCGGAAGAGGCGAAGGTAGCGTCGGGCGCATGGCGAGATTCAAGGTCGGCGTCCAGCTCCACCCGCAGGCGACCAGCGTCGAGCAGATCCGGGCCGCGTGGAACGCGGCCGACGCGCTCGAAGTCGACAGCATCTGGGTGTGGGACCACTTCTACCCGCTCTACGGCGACCCGGACGCCGCGCACTTCGAGGCGTACACGCTGCTCGCGGCGATGGCCGCCGACACCCGGCACGCGCAGATCGGCGCGCTGGTCACGTGCAACTCGTACCGAAATCCCAACCTGCTCGCCGACATGTCGCGCACGATCGACCACATCAGCGGCGGTCGCTTCGTCCTCGGTATCGGGTCGGGCTGGTTCGAGCGCGACTACGACGAGTACGGCTACGAGTTCGGCACGGCGCCGTCGCGGCTGCGGGCGCTGGAACGCGACCTCCCCGTGATCATGGACCGGTTCAGCCGGCTGGAGCCTCCGCCGCGCGGTCGGCTCCCGATCATGATCGGCGGCAGCGGCGAGAAGGTCACGCTGCGGCTCGTCGCCGAGCACGCCGACATGTGGAACACCTTCGGCCCGCCCGAGAACTTCGCGCACAAGAACCGCGTCCTCGACGACTGGTGCGCGCGGCGCGATCGCAAACCGACGCAGGTCGAGCGCACAGTCGGGATCAATACGAGCGAGGTCGACAACTGGTCGGCGTACCTCGATGCCGGGGCCGACCATCTGATCGTGATGGTCGGACCGCCGTTCGACCTCGCTCCCGTCGAACGACTCCTCGGTGCCGCCCGCGCCTGACCTTGTGCTCGTTGCGGTCGTGGTGACGGTCGTCGGGGGCGGGGCCGTCGTGGTCGGAGTCGGAGTCGCCTCCGGCCGCGTTCCCGGAGCCGGCCGAACCACTCGAGCCGCCGTTGCCACCGTTGCCCTGCCCGACACCGTCGATATGGCGACCGGGACCGCCTGAGCCGGGGCTGCCCGTAGCCGGAGGAAGCGTCACGGGCGGGCGCGTCGTCGGCGTACGCGGCTTCGTCGTGGCGGGCGTCGTCGACGGCGGGGTGACGACCGGCTTCGGCACCGTCGCCGGCGGCACCGACACCGACGTCAGGATCGGCCGGACCTGCGGACGGGCCGGAGGCGCCGGAACGGTCGGCGCGGCCGCGGGCACGGTGACCGGAGGCCGGGCGATCCTCGGCGGGCGCGGCCGCGCCGCGGGCGCGACGACCGCGCCGGGCAGGTGCCCGGTGGCGATGTTGCCGATGCCGTCACCGATGCGACCGAGCGCCTGACGCAGTGCGGGCGGGCCCGGACCGCCGTCGGCAACGGCCATCAGGGCAAGCGCGACGACGACGGCCACCGCGCCGACGACCAACGAGACCGAACGCCGAAGGCGCCGGCGCATGTCCCCCTGTTGCACAGCCGCGCTCCCACTCCCGCCCGGAAGCTTTCCCTCGTGACTTGGGGCGCGTTTCGTCGCGTTCGCAAGAAACCTTGAGCGCGTTCCCGGATGCGGACGTACTCGATGGACGCTCCGTCAGGTCACTGCGCGACGGGTGTGTCCGCGAGCACGGCGCCGATGCGCAACAACTCCGGCGTCGCGGAGCCGAGCGTGAACTCGTAGCGCTTCAGCCAGAGGAAGTAGCGGTGGATCGGGAAGTCGACGTCGATGCTGACGCCGCCGTGGATGTGCAACGCCGCGTGCGCGATCCGGTTGCCGCCGTCGGCCGCCCAGAACTTCGCGGTCGCGACTTCGAGCGGGTCGTCACGCCCTTCGTCGAGGTGCGACGCAGCCTGCAGCATCGTGAGCTCGATCGCCTGGTTGTCGATGTAACAGTCGGCCATACGTTGCCCGACGGCCTGGAAGGTGCCGATGGCGCGGTCGAACTGCTTGCGCTCGGTCGTGTACTGCGCGGTGAGGTGCAACGCCTTGTCGGCGACGCCCGACACGAGCGCGCACGTCGCAACCGTCGTGCGGTTGAGTGTGAACGCGAGGATCTCACTCCCCTGTTCGGGCGTACCGATCAGCGCGTCGGCGCCGACCTTCACGCGCGTCGAGCTTCAGCTCGAAGATCGGCTCGTGGTTCATCGTCTCTTGGCGTTCCCGCGTCATGCCCGGCCGCGTTCGCGGGAACGAGGAACAGCCCGACGCCGTCGCCCACCTTGGCCGGCACGACGATGAGCTCGGCCGCCGCGGCGCCGGGAACGCTGCCCTTGACGCCATCGATCCGCCAGCCGTCGCCGTCGGGGGTCGCGGTCGTGACCGGCGCCTCCGGCTCGCTGCCGTACTCCACCAGCGCGGCCGTCAGGAGCACTTCACCGGCGACGACCTTCGAGAGGACGGCCTGCTGCGCGTCGGTGCCGTAGCGGGCGATCGGGAGCGCGGCACTCACGAGCGTGGAGATCACCGGCAGCGGCGCGACGTTGCGACCGACCTCGCGCAACACCATGCAGAGATCGCCGAAGCCGAAGCCGAGACCGCCGACGCTCTCCGGGAGCGCGATGCCGAGCAGGTTCGCCTTCGCGAACTCGTGCCACGTGTCGAGGTCGTACCAGTCGTCGGAGCGGTCGCGTTCCTTCAGGTGCTGCAGGTCCATGCGGTCTTCGAGGATGCGCGCCGCCAGGCCGGCGAGCTCCTGCTGTTCTTCGGAAAGTGCGAAATCCATCGGGCGAGCTCCTTGTTCCCTACGCGGGTGCGGTCAGCGGGGGCTTCCGGGCATGTTGAGCCCGAAGATCGAAATCAGGTCGCGTTGCATCTCGTTCGTGCCGCCGCCGAAGGTGAGGATGTGCATCCCGCGCACCATGCGTTCGACCCGTCCGCGCACCACCGCACCGGGAGAGTTGCCCTGTAGCGGCGCCTGGTCGCGCATGACCTCCATCAGGAGGCGGCCCGCTTCCATGTAGAACTCGGTGCCGTACACCTTGATCGACGACGCATCGGCGGGATTCAGCGCCTCGCCCTGTTGTGCGAGCCACGCGATCTTCCAGTTCGCCAACTTCAGGTACTCGAGCTTGGCGTGCACGCGCGCCAGGTTGACCTGCACCCATTCCTGGTCGATGACGCGCCGGCCGTCGGCGAGCAACGTCTGCTGCGCCCAGTTGCGCACATCGTCGAGTTGACGCTCGACGATCCCCGACGAGCACAGCGTGACGCGTTCGTGGTTGAGCTGGTTCGTGATGAGCGACCAGCCCTGGTTCTCCTCGCCGACGAGGTTGCCCACGGGCACGCGCACGTCCTCGTAGTAGGTGATGTTCGTGTTGGTGTTGCCGAAGTTGTCGATCGGCTTGTACGAGAAGCCGGGCGTGTCGGTGGGAACGATGATGATCGAGATGCCCTTGTGCTTCTTGGCCTCGGTGCTCGTGCGCACCGCGAGCCAGATGTAGTCGGAGCCGCTGGCGAGGCTCGTGAAGACCTTCTGGCCGTTGATGATGTACTCGTCGCCGTCGCGTACGGCCTTGGTCTTGAGCGACGCGAGGTCGGTGCCCGCGTCGGGCTCGGTGTAACCGATGGCGAAGTGGATCTCGCCCTTCAGGATCTTGTCGACGTAGAACTGCTTCTGCTCCTCGGACCCGTACCGCATGATCGTCGGCGCGACGGAGTTGATCGTGAGCATCGGCACCGGCGCGCCCGCCCGCATCGACTCGTCGAAGAACACGAACTGCTCGATCGGGGTCATGCCCCGGCCGCCCCACTCCTTCGGCCAGCCGACGCCGGCCCAGCCGTCCTTGCACATCTGCTTCCAGACGTCCTTGGACACCTGCCCGATCCCCTCGCCCTTGCGCAGGTCGTCTTCGACCTCGGGGGTCAGCAGGTTGTCGTAGTACGCGCGCAACTCGTCGCGCAGCGCCTCTTGCTCCTTGCTCAACCCGACGTACATCTGGCCTCCGCGACGTGCTGGGGGACGGTCTCTCGCTAGAACGTGTTCCATCTTCGCCCCCGGACGGGCGGCGTGTCGAACGAGGGGCCGTGGGCGTGACCGTGCGGACGAAGCGCAGCGCCGCGGAGCCCGAGGGAGCCAGAGCGACCGTGCGGACGAAGCGCAGCGCCGCGGAGCCCGAGGGAGCCAGAGCGACCGTGCGGACGAAGCGCAGCGCAGCGGAGCCCGAGGGAGCCAGAGCGACCGTGCGGACGAAGCGCAGCGCAGCGGAGCCCGAGGGAGCCAGAGCGACCGTGCGGACGAAGCGCAGCGCAGCGGAGCCCGAGGGAGCCATGGTGACCGTGCGGACGAAGCGCAGCGCCGCGGAGCCCGAGGGAGCCAGAGTCGTCCTCCAGGGGGGCGCCACCGATCGGCGGGACCACTGGGCCAGACTGGCCCCCGATGAAGCGTGCGCTCGTGTTCTTCGTGGCGCTGCTCCTGGTGGCCGGGGGAATCGTCGGGTTCGCGCTCGCCCGCACGCACACCGACGAGGTCACGCTGCCCAGCCGCGAGGTCGACACCTTCCTGCACGCGTGGGGGCGGGGCGCCACCGCCGACATGGCGACGCTGCTCGACCGACCGGTCCCGGGGCTCGAGACGGTCGCGTCGAGCCTGGTGAAAGCCGTGCCGGGGAGCACCGCGACGTACACCCGGACCGGGCTTTCCGGGACGGCCGACGACGCCACGGCCACGTACCACGCCTCGGTGACGCTGAAGGGCCTCGGCCCGGTCTCGTGGAACGGCGTGCTCGCGCTGGTGCACACGAAGACGGCGGGCTGGCGCATCACCTGGGGCACGAACGCCCTCTACCCGGACCTCGGCTCCGGCCACCACCTCACCGTGAAGACCGTGTGGCCGGCGCGCGCGTCGATCGTCGCCGCCAACGGCGCCGTCCTCTCCGGCTCGCGTTCCATCGTGCAGATCGGGTTGGAGCCCGACCACATCAAGACGCCCGCCGACCTCGCGGCGGTGAAGTTCTCGATGCAGTCGACGCTCGGTGTCGACGGCGCGACGATCGACAAGGTGCTGCACACGCCGGGAGTGCGGCCGAACTACTTCCTCCCCGTCGTCAACGTGCCGCGCGACGCGAAGTACCAGCACATCCACGACACGCTGGTGCCGGTGCCGGGCATCATCTTCCGCGCCGCCACGGGTGTCAGCGCGACCGACGCCACGCTCGCGTCGCAGGTGCTCGGCTCGGTCGGCGACGTCACCGCCGACGGGCTGAAGAAGCTCGGCGCGCCCTACAAGGCAGGCGACCAGGTCGGGCTGAACGGCCTGCAGGCGGTGTACGAGAAGCGGCTCGCGGGCTCGCCGCGCACCGACGTCGTGATCGCCGACACGAAAGGGGCGACGGTCAAGCTCGTCAAGCGATTCCCGGGCCGCGCCGCGCAGCCGGTCCGCCTCACGATCGACCCGGGCATCCAGAAGGCGGCGGAGGCCGCGTTGACCGGCGTCACGAAGAACTCCGCGCTCGTCGCGATCGACACCACGACCGGTGCGATCCGCGCGGTCGTCTCGACGCCGTACAACGGATTCGGCCGCGCGCTGGCGGGCACCTACCCGCCGGGATCGACGTTCAAGATCATCACGTCGGCCGCGCTCCTCGCCGGGGGCAGCAAGGCGTCGACGCCCGCGCCCTGCCCGGCGACGCTCACGGTCGGCGGCCACACGTTCTCCAACTTCGAAGGCGAGGCGCCGGGTGCGCTCGACCTCGCGGGCGCGTTCGCGAAGTCGTGCAACAACGCGTTCATCGGGCTCGCGGACAAGCTCCCGACGACCGCATTGGGCAAGGCCGCGACGTCGTTCGGTTTCAACGCGCACTGGTCGCTCGGCATCGACGTGCGCGGCGGCTCCTACCCCACCCCGAGCGACGCGGCCGAACGCGCCGCCTCGGCGATCGGCCAGGGTCGGGTGCTCGCGAGCCCGGTGCAGATGGCTTCGGTCGCGGCCGCGGTCGCGTCCGGACGCTGGCGCGCGCCGACACTCGTCACCGCGCCGGCGCGGACGTCGAACCCGGTCGGGCCCGCGCTCGCGCCCGTCGTCGTCTCGACGTTGCGATCGTTCATGGCGAGCGTCGTGCAGCGCGGGTGGCACCGCGGCGGGCGCGGGCCTGCCGGCCGACTCGTTCGGCAAGACGGGCACGGCCGAGTTCGGTCAGGGAACGCCGCCGCCGACGCACGCGTGGTTCGTCGGGTACCGGGGGACGGTCGCGTACGCGGTGATCGTCGAGGACGGCGGGGTCGGCGGGGCCGTCGCCGCACCGCTCACGGCCGCGTTCCTGCGGGCCCTGCCGAAGTAAATCGGACCTGCAGCCCGGATACGATGCCCGGCGTGGCTCTACGGGGGATTCGGGTCGCGATCGGTCCGATCGCGACGGCGGCCGCGTTGCTCGTGGGGCTGGGCGCGTGCGGATCGAGCGGGCACTCCTCGAGCGCCACGCCGGCATCGGCGACCACGCCGTCAAGCGCAGCCCGCATCACGGCCGCGCCGACCACGACGACGCTCGCCCAGCCCAAACCGTACGACCCGACCAAGCCGATCGACCTCGGCGGCACCCCCGGAGTCACGCCCGCCGAGCAGCACCGGGCCGAAAAGCTGTTGCGGGAGACGATCGTCGACCTGCGCAAGTTCCAGTCGCCGCAAGCGGCGTACGCGGCCGGGTACCGCTCCATCGGCGACCGGCTGACCGGCGACGAGCACTACGTCAAGTGGACGAACGTCGACGACGGCCACATCCTCGACCCGACCCGGCCCGAGTCGCTCGTCTACGAGGAACGCAACGGTACGCAGCAGGTCGTCGCCGCGATGTACATGCTGCCGTTCCACAGCCGCTTCACCGACGCGCCCGACGTGGGCGGCGCGCTCACGCAATGGCACATCCACGCCGATCTCTGCCTGTCGGGCGACCTCGAGCAAAAGACCCTGGCGGGCGGTACGACGATCAACGGTCAGTGCCCGGCCGGGTCGACGAAGGCCGGAGCGATGCCGATGCTCCACGTATGGGTCGTGCCCAACCCGTGCGGACCGTTCGCCTCGCTCCAGGGCGTCGGCGCGGGCCAGGTGCCCGAGGGCCAGACCCGCCTCTGCGACACTGCGCACGGCGAACCCACCAGCAACTGACCCGCCGATTTCTCCACCAACAGTTGTCGAAGTTTTGAGCGCATACGGCTGAGAAGTCCGACAACTGTTGGTGGACTTTTGCCCGGGGTTTCAGGAAGGGGTGCGCTCCAGGACGCGGGGGCGCAGGCCCATCGCGGCGAGCAGTGCACGGTCGGACGCATGGTCGGCGCAGGGAGTCGTCTCGGTCAGCATCATGTTGCGCTCGCTCGTGAAGATCGAGTTGGCACCGGCGAGGAAGCAGAGCGCCTGATCGGAGAAGCTCATCAAGTGCCGGCCCGCCGCGATGCGGACGACCGACGCGGGCATCAGGATGCGTGCCGTCGCGATCATGCGGACGGTCTCGTCGATCTCGACGTCGGCCGCGTGCTCGAGCGGAGTGCCGGGCACGCGTGACAGCACGTTGATCGGCACCGACTCGGGGTGCGGGTCGAGCGTCGCCAGCCGGTGCAGGAACGAGATGCGGTCGGCGACGGACTCGCCCATGCCGATGATGCCGCCGCAGCAGACGGTGATACTCGTGGTGCGGAGGTTGTCGATCGTGTCGAGCCGCTCCTGGTAGGTGCGGGTCGTGATGACGGAGTCGTAGTACTCGGGCGACGTGTCGAGGTTGTGGTTGTACGCGTAGAGCCCCGCCTCCTCGAGCTTGCGGGCCTGGTCGGCGGTGAGCATGCCGAGCGTGGTGCAGACCTCGAGGCCGAGCGCGTTCACCTGGCTCACCATGTCGAGCACGCGGTCGAACTGCGCGTTGTCCTTGACGTCGCGCCAGGCGGCACCCATGCAGAACCGGGTGACCCCCTGCGCCTTGGCGCGCTTGGCGGTGCGGACGACCTCGTCGACCTGCATGAGCGGCTCGGCCTTCACGCCGCTGTCGTTGTGCACCGACTGCGAGCAATAGCCGCAGTCCTCGGGGCACGCGCCGGTCTTGATCGAGAGCAGCTGGTTGACGTGCACGACGCCGGCGTCGTGGTGCTCCTCGTGCACGCGTCCGGCCCGGCGGACCAGGTCCAGGAGCGGGAGCTCGAACAGTTCCCGCACCTCGTCGATCGCCCAGTCGTTGCGCACGTCGGTCATGGGCCAGAGGCTATTCGCCCGGCCGGAGCCGACCGGAACGGGTCGTCAGTCGCCCATTCCCTCGGGCATGAGGACCGACGCGTCGATCTGGCCGGTGAAGATGCCGCCCTTGAACCCGCCGTCGCAGTCGAGCTGGTGCCCGGTGACGAACGAGGCGCGCGGGCTATTGAGGAACACCATCGGCCAGGCCTGCTCCGCGGCGACCGCGTGGCGGCCGAGCGGCACGGGGAAGTCGTCCATGTACTTCTTGCCGATCGCCTTCTCGAACTCCGGCATCATCGGCGTGTCGGTCGGGCCCGGGTTCACGCAGTTGATACGGATGGAACGCCGGGCCAGATCGAACGATCGGTAGGCCGTGTAGAAGTTGATCGCCTCCTTCGAGAGGCCGTACGCGTTGCGCAGATCCTTCGGGTGCTCCTCGCACCAGACGCGGGCGGCGTCGAAGCCCGGCGTCGTGACCAGACCGAACAGCAGCTCCATGTTCTGCATCCAGCCGATGCCGGCTGTCGACGCGATGCATGCCACCGCCGATCCTTCGATCATCAGCGGGACGACGGCCTCGGTGATGTGGCGCAGCCCGACGAAGTTCACGAGCATCACGTCGAGCGGCGCGAACGTGTTCGGGAGTCCCGCGCAGTTGAAGAGACCGTTGACGACGTGACCGATCTTGGCGACCGCGTCGTCGATCTGCGCCGGTTCGCGCAGGTCGACCGCACTGAAGCTGGCCAGGCCCGAGACCTGCGGCTTCTTGATGTCGATCGCGTGCACTTCGGCACCGAGGTCGACGAGGATCTCGGCCGTGGCCTCGCCCATCCCCGAGGCCGCGCCGGTCACGATGACGCGCCTGCCCTCGTACTGGAGGACGTCCTTCACAACTCAGTCCTCCAAGGAGATCGCACGCTCCGGGCAGTTCTCGGCGCCGATGCGCGCCTGCTCGGCCAGCGCGCCGTCGACCTCGGACACGATGAGCTCGCAGTGGCCGAAGTCGTCGGAGGCGAAGACGTCGGGGGCCAGCACGTAGCAGCGGCCGTGGCCGACACACAGATCGAGATCCACCTTGACCTTCACCGAAGCTCCGTTCCTCGCCTCGCCGTGCGCGCGTCCGGCCCGGATCCTATGCTCCGCCCGATGCGGCCCCGTATCCCGGTTCTGGTTCTCCTCGTCGCGCTCGTTTCCGCCGCGTGCAGCAGCAGTCGCGCGACCGAGCCGTCCACCGCGACGACCGCCGCGGGCGCGACGTCGACGTCGACGTCGACGTCGACCGTGCCGGGCTACCGGCTCGACGGCACGCTGCGACTCGACCAGGTGCAGGTGCTCGGCTCGCACAACAGCTACCACGGCCGTCCGTACCCGCAGGTGCTCGCCGCGCTCTACAAGTCGACGCCCGCGCTGGCGCGCACACTCGACTACGCGCACGCGCCGCTGCCGCAGCAGTTCGCGATCGGCGTGCGCCAGATCGAGCTCGACGTGTGGTCGGATCCCGCCGGCGGGAAATGGGCGAAGCCGTCGTTTCCGATCGCGGAAGGGGTGAAGATCCCGAACGAACCGGCGATGCTCCGGCCCGGACTCAAGGTGATCCATCAGGTCGACGTCGACACCAACTCGACGTGCCTCACGCTCGTGCTCTGCATCCGGCTCGTGAAGACGTGGTCGGACGCGCACCCCGGTCACGTCCCGATCGAGATCCAGATCGAGATGAAGGACGACAACGCGCCCGAAGCGACCTTCGCCGAGCTCGAAAAGGAGATCCTCTCGGTCTTCGCCCGCGCCGACCTCATCACGCCCGACGACGTGCGCGGCAACGCCGCGACGCTCGGGGCGGCGGTGCGCGCCCACGGCTGGCCGGTGCTCGGCAAGGTGCGCGGACGGGTGTACTTCACGCTCGACAACGAAGGATTCCGGGCCGACTACCTGAAGGGGCACCCGTCGCTGCGCGGCCGGCTCCTGTTCACGCCGTCGGCGCCGGGCGAGGACGACGCCGCGTTCGCGAAGCTGAATGATCCCGTCGCCGATGCCGCGAAGATCAAGGCCGCACTCGCCGCGCACATGATCGTGCGCACGCGCGCCGACGCCGACACCGGCGAGGCGCGCGCGAACGACCATACCCACGAACGGATCGCCCTCCACGGCGGCGCGCAGCTCGTCAGCACCGACTACGAGCAGCCCGATCCCAAGCTCGCCAACGGATACACCACCAAGATCCCGGGCGGCACCCCCGCCCGCTGCGATCCCGTCACCGCACCGCCCGGGTGCAAGCCGACCGACGTCGAGGATCCGGCGCTGCTCTCCGTCAAAGCTCCCTAGACCAGTCGCGCGTCTCCACGATCTCACGCACACGGGCGAGGAACGCGCCCGCGTACGCGCCGTCGAGCGCGCGGTGGTCGAACGCGCAGCAGAGATGGCCGATCGGCGCGATACCGAGCCGGCCCGCGTCGTCGGCGATCACCTGTTTGGAGACGCCGTCGGTGGCGAGGATCCCGACCTGCGGGTGGTTGACGACCGGAAAGGAGATCCACGTGCCGGACGCGCCCGGATTCGTGATCGTGAAGGTGCCGCCCGCGAGGTCGTCGGGCTGGAGCTTGCGCGCACGGGCGCGGGCCGCGAGGTCGCGGATCGCGGCGGCGAGGGCCCGCAGCCGCAGGCCGTCGGCATCGTGCACGACCGGGACGACCAGACCCTCGAAGTCGAGATCGACCGCGATCCCGAGGTGCACGGCCCGGTGCGTCGCGACCGACGCGCCGTCGTCTCCGGCCGTCGCGTTCATCATCGGGTACTCGCGCAGCGCGTCCACCACCGCCCGAGCGACGAAGGGCAGACTGGTGAGCCGTTCGGCGCGACGCGCCGCCTCGATCGCGGTGTAGTCGGCGGCCACCACCGCCAGCGCGTGCGCCGCGGTTCGCTTCGACCCCACCAGCCCGACCGCGGTGCGCTTGCGGATGTTGTTGAACGGCACGACCTGGTGCGCGGGCGCGTCGGCACCGGTCCCAGAGTGCTCGGCCACATCGGCGCGGGTGACCCGGCCTCCGGTGCCGCGGCCGGTCAGCGTGGCCGCGTCGACACCGTGCTCGCGGGCGAGATTGCGGACCGCGGGCGACAAGAATCCGGCCGTCTCACGCGCCGCGCGGCGACGCCAGGGAAGGATCACGGGCTCCGTCACCGCGGCCCAGCGTAGGCCGTACACTCGGGCCCAGTGCACGACGCCGCAGTCGACCGGTCCCTCGACGCGAACCTCGAGGACGCGCTCGCCGACTTCGCGCTCGCGCTCGTGTCGCGGTTCTGCGACGACCGTGAGATCACGCTGCGCCAGCAGAACCGCGCGTTCTTCCAGATCTCGGGCGCGGGCCACGAGGCGCTGCTGCTCGGGCTCGCGCGCGACCTGCGCGCGGGGTACGACTGGTTCTTCCCCTACTACCGCGACCGCGCGCTCGCGCTCGCGCTCGGCGTTACGCCGACCGAGATGTTGCTGCAGGCGGTCGGCGCAGCCGCCGACCCGGCATCCGGCGGCCGCCAGATGCCGTGCCACTGGGGCGCGGCCCGGTTCAACATCGTGAGCCAGACGTCGGTGACCGCGAGCCAGTGCCTGCCCGCGGTCGGCTGCGCGGAGGCGGCGCGCTACATCGGCCGGCGCCCGCACCTGCCCGGGTGCTCCGCACACGGCGACGAGCTCACCTACGTGTCGCTCGGCGAGGGCGCCACGTCGGAGGGCGAGTTCTGGGAGGCGCTCAACACCGCGACCCGGCTGCACCTGCCCGTGCTGTTCGTCGTCGCCGACAACGGCTATGCGATCTCGGTGCGCTCGACCGACCAGCACCCGGCGCCGATCTCGGAGATGGTGCGCGGGATCCGCGGTCTGCGGGTCGTGAAGATGGACGGCCGCGACTACTTCGAGGTCCGGCGCAAGGGCGCGAACGCGATCGCGCACGTGCGCGCGGGCGCGGGCCCGTGCCTCGTCCACGCGCTCGTCACCCGCCCCTACTCGCACTCGCTCTCCGACGACCAGAAGAAGTACCGCATCCCCGAGGAGCTCGACGACGAGCGGGAGCACGACCCGATCACGGTGCTCGAGCAACGCCTGATCGAGTTGGGTGCGCTCTCACCTGAACGCGCGGCAGCAGATACGCGCCGAGGCCAAGGAGACCGTCCGGGCCGCGGCCGACGAGGCGCTCGCGTCGCCCCGACCCGACGCCACGACGGTGATCGACCACGTCGTCGGGTCGCTGCCCCGAACCGGCGACGGTTCAGCCCCGGCGACTGGTATTGCCGACGGGACCGACGTCGTCACGTTCGGCGAGGCGATCCGCCTCACCCTGCACGAGCAGATGGAGCGCGACGAGCGGATCCGGGTGTTCGGCGAAGACGTCGCCGACGCCGACCCGCACGTCATCGACGACGTGCCGGGCAAGGGTGGCGTGTTCGGCATCACCTTCGGCCTGCAGCGCGCGTTCGGCGACGCGCGTTGCTTCAACACGCCGCTGGCCGAGGCGAACATCGTCGGCCGCGCGGTCGGGCAGGCGATGCGCGGGCTGCGTCCCTGCGCGGAGATCCAATTCTTCGACTACGTGTGGCCCGCGATGAACCAGCTGCGCTCCGAAGCGGCCACTACCCGCTGGCGGTCGAACGGCGCGTTCACGTGCCCGATGGTCGTGCGCATCCCGATCGGCGGTTACCTGCAGGGCGGCGCGGTGTACCACAGCCAGTCGGGCGAATCGATCTTCGCCCACGTGCCCGGGCTGCTGATCGCGTTTCCCTCGCGTGCGCGCGCGACGCGGCCGGTCTCCTGCGCACCGCGCTGCGGTGCGAGGACCCGGTGCTCTTCCTCGAGCACAAGCACCTCTACCGCCAGGGCTACAACCGCGATCCGATGCCGCCCGCCGACTGGATGCTGCCGTTCGGGCGGGGCGCCTACGTGACGCGCGGCGACACGGCAACGGTGGTGACGTGGGGCGCGACCGTGCACCGGGCCGAGGTCGCCGCCAAGGCATTGGGCGACGACCACGGCGTCGAGATCATCGACCTGCGCACGATCGCACCGTGGGACCGCGAGATCGTCGCGGAGTCGGTGCGCAGGACCGGCCGGGTGCTGGTGCTGCACGAGGACACGCTCACGTGCGGCTTCGGCGCCGAGATCGCGGCGTTCGTCGCCGACGAGTGCTTCGAGCACCTCGACGCGCCCGTGTGGCGCCTCGCCGCGACCGACACGTTCTGCGCGTACGAGCCGACGCTCGAGAACGCGACGCTGCCTCAGGTCGCCGACATCGAACGCGACCTCGCGCGCCCTGCTCGCGTACTAACCCGGCGCGCTCGAGCTCGACGAGCATCGCGTCTCGGTCGGGGCCGAGGACGGGCGGGCCGGGGCGGTTCTCGCGGTCCTCGTACGCGGCGAGCACCTCGCCGACGATCTCGGGGTCGGCCATCAACGCGTCGGGCGTGACGAGCAGGTTGAACCAGCGCAGGAACGCGCGGAACACGATCGGCGACGTCCGCATCGCGGGGAGTAGACCGTCGCGGAACACGGCCTGCATGAACGCGCGGGGATCGTCGGCCGGGAGCTCCTCGTGCATGGCGCGGGCTTCGGTGTCCTGCAGCACCGCCGAGCGGAACCACGGGACGAGCTCGCGCTCGGTGAACGCGGCGAAGGCGCGCGGCGAGCGCGTCGGGATCGCCGCCGTGCTCCCGCAAGGTGTCGGCGAGGCCGAACGCGTGCACGAACGCGAGGCTGCAGCCCCGACCGTAGAGCGGGTTGGTGCAAAGCGAGGCGTCGCCCACCGCGACGAAGCCGTGGACGAGCGGGTTGCCGGCTGCATCGACCAGCGGGCGGTACCGGTTGCGCAGGCCCGCCATGATGTGCACGTCGGTGATCGGGTCGGCGACCCCCTCGGTCCGCCACGGGTCGATCGCGAGGAGCGACCGGCCCACCGTCTCGAATCCCTCCGCGTCGGCGAGCGCGCGCCGGAGCTCCTCGTCGTCGCGCTCGATCGCGTACGTGATCGAGAACGTGTCGTTGTCGCCGAGGAAGATCGCGTACTTCAAATAGCCGAGGTCGGCAGCCGTCGGCCCGACGTAGGGCGGCGCCTCCTGCCCGGCGCGGACGCGGTAGAAGCGCGAGAAGTACACGATGCCGCTCTCGTGCACCTCTTCGGCGACGGGCGCGGCGCCGATCGCCGCGAGCCACTCGGCCGACGACGAGCGCGGCCCGCGTGCGTCGACCACGAGGTCTGCAGCCAAGCCGTCGACACCGACGACGGTCGGGACCGGGCCCGGCCGCGCGTCGAGGGTGTGCGCGGCGGCGCCGTGGCCGAGCGTGACGCCGGGCTCGGCCAGCACGAGACGGCGCAACACCCATTCGAACGTCGTGCGCCGGCACGCGAGCGCGACCAGCTCGCCGTCGTCGTCGCGGCGGGAGCGGTCGGTCAGCGTCTCGGGCAGGTTCGCGGTGAACTCGATCTCGCTCGCGCCCGCCGCGAGCAGCGCGTCGAGCACGTCGGGCGCGCGGCTCGCGTAACAGGTTGCGGAGGCGGGCGAGGAACGCGTGCGAGTGGCGAACCTGGGGCGCGCCCGTGCGCTGCCACTCGAACGCGGCGTCGGGATTCGGAGGCATCGGCGTGTCGTCGCGCTCGAGCACCGTGACCTCGTGCCCGTCGCGCGCGCACGCGAGCGCGGTCCCGAGTCCGGCAATGCCGCCCCCGACAACGATGATCCGCAAGCGTTCCTCCCGCGAGCGTGCAGCTCCGCCGCGACGGAGGGTACCGCCTGCGCCTGGTGCCCACCGGCGTCGAGGCGATCTACAACGGGCCGCGAGAAGACGGGCGTCGGCGCTACGGGCAACCGCACGGCGTCGCGCCGCAGCGCGGGCAGCCGTTCGCGTAGCGGGCCGCGGCCTCGTCGAGCGAGAGGCCCAGCTGGTCGGTCAGCGACGCCAGCCACGCGAGCAGGTCGCCGACCTCGTGCAGCTGCTGGTCCGGGGAGCCCTTGCGCACCGCCTGCGCCAGTTCGCCGAGCTCCTCGGCCAGCCACGCGACCGTCGCATCGATCCCGCGGGCGCGGTCGCGCGCCCCGTACGTCGCCGCCATGAGCGCCTGGAACTCGCCGAGCTCCATGCTCAGGACGACGGCAGATCGCGAAACGGCGTGTCCTTGGCCGGGCGGGGCTCGCTCGGCAGACCCAGGACGCGCTCGCCGATGACGTTGCGCTGGATCTGCTCGGTGCCGCCGCCGATCCGGCTGCTCCACTGGCCGAGGAATTGCTGCTGCCAGTAGCCGTGCTGGATCGCGTCGTCGTCGTAGAGCATCGACTGCGCGCCCTGCAGCTCCATCACGAGATTGCCGTCGTGCTCCAGACGGCGCGACGCCGCGAGCTTGAGCACCGACGCTTCGGGGCCGAGACCACCGTCCTTGCGGGAACGGGCGCGTAGGCCGAGCCACTTGATGAGCTGCGTGCGCGTGTAGCTCCGCGACAGCTCCTGGCGCGCGACCGGGTCGGCGGTGACGCCGCAGCGTTGCGCGAGCGCGACGAGATCGCGGAACCCGACCCGGCCCCCGCCGCCGATCATCGCCCGCTCGTTGGAGAGCATCGTGTTCGCGGTGCGCCACCCGTTGCCCGGCTCACCCAACCGCATCGCGTCGGGGACGCGCACGTCGGTCAGGAAGACCTCGTTGAAGTGCGACGCGCCGTTGATCTGGCGCAACGGGCGCACCTCGATGCCCGGGGTGCGCATGTCGAGCAGGAACGCGGTGATGCCCTTGTGCTTCGGCGCGTCGGGATCGCTGCGCGCGAGGAGGAGCCCCCAGTCGCTGTAGTGGGCGCCCGACGTCCACACCTTCTGGCCGTTGATCGTCCACTCGTCGCCGTCGCGCTCGGCCCGAGTGCGCAGGCCGGCGAGGTCGGAGCCCGCACCCGGCTCCGAGAACAGCTGGCACCACACGTCGTCGCCGCGCAGCATCGCAGGCAGGAAGCGCTCCTGTTGCGCGGGCGTTCCCCACGCGATGATCGTGGGGCCCGCCATCGCGATGCCGACCGCGAACACGCCGGTCGCGACGTTGTAGCGCGACTGCTCCTCGTTGAAGATGCGGGCCTGCCAGCCCGGACCGCCGCGCCCTCCGGCCTCGACCGGCCAGGTGATCCCGGCCCAGCCCCCCTCGTAGACCACGCGCTGCCACTCCTTGCACGCGGCGACGTGTTTGTCGTCGGCGTCGGGATCGCCGTCGCCGGGCATGTACGAGTGGTCCGACTGCTCGCCGGCCTCGCGCCGGTGGCGCGTGCGCGTCGAGCCAGGCGCGCACCTCGACGCGGAACGCCTTCTCTTCCTCGGTCTCTTCGAAGTCCACCGTTCAGCCGCCCATCACGGAGCCATAGTCGGGGCCGCACCGGAGTTGGTGGCCGCCGTCGATCCCCAGCATCTGCCCGGTGACCCACGTCGACTCGGGGCCGGCGAGGTAACGAACGGCCGCGGCGATGTCGTCGACGGTGCCGACCCGGGCCACCGGCATGTTCTCGTAGTAGCTCTCGAGGATCGGGCCGCCCGCGGTGATGAAGGTCATCAGCTCGGTGTCGACGATCCCGGGCTGGACCGCGTTGACGCGGATGTTGTGCTCGCCGAGCTCGTCGGCCGCGCACTTCACGAGCATCTCGATGCCGGCCTTGCTCGCGGAGTACGCGCTCATGAACCGGTGCGTCGTGTGCCCCGCGATCGACGACATGCCGACGATCGAACCGCCGCCGCCCTTGATCATCGCGGCGGCCGCGTGCTTGATGCAGAGGAAGGTGCCGACGAGGTTGAGGTCGACGGTGGCGCGCCAGCCGTCGGCGTCGGAGGCGATGATGGGTCCGCCGTGCAGCGAGCCGCCTGCGCACGCGAACAACACGTCGAGACGGCCCGTCGGCTCCGTCGCGGCCGCGACCGCGCGCTCGACGTCGGCCTCGTCGGTGACGTCGCACACGACGTAGCGGACCGTCGCTCCCCCGGTGGCGGCCGCCCCGATCTCCTGCGCGGCCTCCGCAAGCCTCGCCTCGGTGCGGCCCGCGATCGTCACGTGCGCGCCGTCGGCCGCGAAGCGGCGGGCGCAACCGAGGCCGATCCCGCTACCGCCGCCGGTGACGAGCGCCGCCATCCCCTCCATGCCGGGCACGAGTGGGGCCCGGCCTCAGGACGCGTCGACGATCGAGATCGCCTGCTTCGGGCACACGCGGGCGGCCTCTTCGCACTTCGCCCGCAGCTCGTCGGGCGGCTCCTCCTGGAGCACGTACAAGAAGTCGTCTTCGCGCACCTCGAACACCTCGGGCGCGGCGGCCATACACAGGGCGTTGCTCTCGCACTTGTCGAAGTCGACGACGACCCGGAAGCTCATGACCGCGACTCCCTCGCTCCGATTGCAACTCCTGCACACTCGCCGACACGTCTGCGCTGCGTCCGCACCTGCGTTCCTCCCGTTGACACTGACGGGCGGCACCGTAGCGCACGGGAGTCGCCGCACTTCCGGGGCTCGCGCGCCCGCGACCCGGGGTCAGGCGGGCCTGGTGACCCGGCGGGCCAGCTTGTCGAGGCGGCGGTCCCACGCCGCGCCGACGTCGTGCATCCAGCCCGCGGCGTCGGCGAACGGGCCCGGTGTGAGCCGGAAGACGACGCGCCGCCCGTCGCGCTCGCCCCGTACGAGCCCGGCAGCCTCCAACAGCGCGAGGTGCTTCACGACGGCCTGGCGGGTCACCGGGAGTCGCGCCGCGATCTCGCCCGCGCTCGCGGCGCGTGCCCGAGCTGCTCGACGATGCGGCGCCTTGTGGGATCGGCGAGCGCGTCGAAGACGGGGTCGGCGAGCCGGGCCTTCTCAGGCACGCGCGACTGCGAGGGACCGGAACGCCGAGCGTTCGAGGTGCGCGCCGTCGAGGCGCGTCTCGCGGATGCGCACGATCGTGCCGACCCCGCTCGGCTCGAGTGCGATCTCGACGTCGGAGGGCGGCGCGTCGCCCTCGACGCTCATCCAGCGGAACGAAAGGCGCTCCCCCGGCTCCGCCTCGAGTACGAGGCCGACACGGTCGCCGTCGATGTCGTGCACGCGCAGCGCGTGCGCCCGGCTCGGCGATCAACTCGACCTCGTCGCCGAGCATCTCCGCCAGCTCGTCCCAGACGACCTCGGGTGGGGCGGGCACCTCGAGCTCGCGCTCGACCGTGGTTTCGTTGCAACTCATAGGTTGCACCCTAGCCCCGCGGGCAGCCCCTGCCGTCGCGCTAATCTGCAACCATGCAGTTGCACCAAGAAGTGGCCACCCCGCCCGACCAGCCCCTCGCGACCGCGTCCGACGACATCGCCCGCCGACTGCTCCAGCAGCGCCGGGTCATGCTCACCGGGGCCATCGACGGCCCGCGGGCCGAGCGGGTCTGCAGCCAGCTCCTCGTGATCGAAGCGGAGAACCCGGACGAACCGATCACCCTGTACCTGCACTCACCGGGCGGCGAGGTCGACGCCGGGTTCGCGATCTACGACACGATGCAGGCCCTCCGCTGCGACGTCGCGACCGTGTGCCTCGGGTTCGCGGCGTCGATGGCGCAGTTCCTCTTGTGCGGCGGCACCCCCGGGCGACGCGCCGCGCACGCGCACAGCCGCATCCTCATGCACCAACCACTGGGCTCGGTGCAGGGCTACGCCGTCGACATCGCGATCCAGGCGGAGCAGTTCACGATCATGCGGCGGCTCATGGCCGAACTCACCGCGGAACACACCGGACAGACCGTCGAACGCATCCTCGCCGACGGCGAACGCGACCGCTGGTTCACACCGGAGGAGGCGCTCGAGTACGGGATGATCGACGAGATCGTGCCGGCCGGCGCCCCGGCCGCGCCGGCACGGGCCACCGCCTGATAAAGAAAGAGGCCATGTTCGACGACCTCCTCGAAGCCAACCGCCGCTACCGCTCGCAGTTCCACGACTCCGGCGTCGCGGGCAAGGCCGCCCGCCGGCTCGCGGTGCTCACGTGCATCGACTCGCGGATCGATCCCCTCGCCCTCCTCGGGCTGCGGCCCGGCGACGCGAAGATCATCCGGAACGCGGGCGCGCGCGTCACCGACGACGCGCTGCGCTCCCTCGTCATCGCGGCGAACCTGCTCGACGTCGACCGCGTGTGCCTGATGCAGCACACCGACTGCGCGATGGCGGGCTCGACCGAGGCCGAGTTCCGGGCGCGCGTCGCGCGCGCGGGCGGCGTCGATGCGAAGGGCCCCGAGCTCGCGGGCTGGGAGTTCCTCGCGACCACCGATCAGATGGCGGCACTGCAGGACGACCTCCGGCGCATCGCGTCGTGCCCGCTGCTCCCGCGCGACCTCGTCGTAGGCGCCTTCGTCTTCGACGTACGCAGCGGTGAGCTCGTCCCCGTCCCACAGACGCCCGCGGAGTGAGTGCCCGCTAGGTTCCGGGAATGAGCGACGCAGGCACCTCGGGTCAGGGCATCTCCGGCACCGACGTCGTCATCGACACCGCCGACGGCCCGATGCGGCTGTACGAGGCGAAGCCGCCGGGCGAGGCCCGCGGCGCGCTCGTCGTCGTGCAGGAGGCGTTCGGCGTCAACCCGCACATCGAGGACGTCACGCGGCGCGTGGCCGCAGCCGGGTACCACACGGTGGCACCCGACTTCTTCCACCGGTCCGGGCCCGGCGCGGTCGTCGAGTACGGCAAGTTCGACCTCGTCATGCAGTACTTCCAGGCGCTCGGGAGCGACGACTCGATCCTCGTCGACGTCGACGCCGCGCTCGCCCACCTCCGCGCGGCCGGCTTTGCCGACACACGCATCGGGATCGTCGGCTTCTGCTTCGGCGGCCGGGTCTCGTTCCTCGTCTCGTTGCGGCGCGCGCTCGGCGCGGCCGTCGGCTTCTACGGCGGCGGGATCGTCACCGGGCGCTTCCCCCAGTTCCCGGCGCTCGTGCGCGAGGTCGCGTCGCTGCAGACGCCGTGGCTCGGACTCTTCGGCGACCAGGACGGTTCCATTCCGGTCGACGACGTCGAGACGTTGCGGACCGCTCTGCGCGACGCGAAGGTCGACACCGACATCGTCCGGTACGCGGAGGCCGGCCACGGATTCCACTGCGACCAGCGGCCCGACTACCGCCCCGACGACGCGGCCGACGCGTGGCGCCGCGCCCTCGACTGGTTCTCGTCACACCTCGCCTGACCGCCGCGAGCGCAGCGAGCAGTATCGACTGCTGCCTAGGCTGCGCACGATGGGCCCGTCCGACCGCCTGCGCGCGGCTCTCGCCGCGATCGACGAGGCCAACGCCGCCGATCCGACGATCGTGACGGTGCGCGACCGCACCGGGCCGAAGGAGATCGTGCACGCCGATCTCGTCACCGAGTGGGTGACGCGGCTGCAGCCCGACGCCGGCGACGCGCTCCTGCTCGCGGCACGCGGCCACCACTTCCGGCGCTGGACCCGCCCGCGTTCGAGCGCGCCCGCGGGCCGCGCGGGATACCTGCGCTGGCGCAAGGATCTCCACGCGCAGCAGGCGCAGGAGCTCGGCGCCGTGCTCGCCGGCGCCGGCTACGACGCCGGCACGATCAAGCGCGTGCAGTCGCTCGTCCGCAAGGACGGCCTCGTGGGCGCGGCCGAGCGCGACGACGTCCAGGTGCTCGAGGACGCGCTGTGCCTCGTCTTCCTCGAGACGCAGCTCGCCGACATCGCAGCACGGCTCGACCCGGCCCGACTACCCGGGGTCATCACCAAGACCGCACGCAAGATGAGTGCGGCCGGCCGCGCCGCGATCGCGGCGGCGCCGCTCGGTCCCGGCGCACACCGGATCCTCGATGAGGCCTTCGCGCGCGAAGTCGTGACGAGGTATCTCGACGCGATGGCCGCGAGCGACTGGGACACGCTGGCGGCGACCCTCGCACCCGACGTCGAGCGCATCGGCCCGTACGGCGACGACTTCCACGGCCGCGACGCGTACGCGGGATTCCTCGCCGGGATCATCGGCTCGCTCTCGGGGTACGCGCTCGTCGTCGTCGACACCATCGCGGACGGGAACCGGGTCGCGGTCGAGTTGCACGAGACCGTCGACGACGGCGACGCCCGGTTGCGCACCGACGAGACGGTCGTGTTCGACATCGCCGGTGGCCTCATCGTCAAGGTGGCGGTGTACCTACGGAAGTCCGTGCGCGTCGAACGCGCCGCGAAGCCGAGCCCGGAGCCCACGTGACCGAACCGATCTGCACACTCGATCTCGAACGCATGCGCCGGGACCGCGTCGCCAACCTCGACCGCGCGATGGCTGCCGCGGGTGTCGACACGCTCGTGCTGTGCGGCCAGCAGAACGTCTCGTACACGACCGGGACGCGCGTTCCCGCGGCCGACCACGTGCGCGCGTCGTGGTGGCGCGCGGTGGCCGTCCTGGAACGGGGCGCGCCGTGGCCGCACCTCTACACCGACTTTCCCGAGGGCGCGCCGCCCGAGCTGCCCGACGAGTTCCTGCACCGCGCGGTCGAAGTCGAGAGCGCGGCCGGTGCGAGCGAGCTCGCGGGCCGGATCGGCGGTGGGACCGCGGCGATCGACGACGCGCCGGTCCCCCTGTGGACCGCCTTGCAGGGACGCGACCTCGCCGACGCGAGCACCGTGCTCGCGCCGGCCAAGGTGACGAAGACTCCCGACGAGCTCGAGTGCATCCGGCGGGCGCAGACGATCAACGAAGGCGCGATGCGAGTCGTGCGACGACTCGCGGTTCCCGGCGCGCGCGCCACCGACCTCTCGGGTGCGTTCCTCCGAGCGGTCGCCGAGTTCGGTGCGAGCGCGAACACCGTGGATCCCGTGTTCCAGGTCATGCCGGTTTCCGTCGCCGCGGGACCGTTCAGCATCAGCGGCGAACCCGTATACCCGATACCGACGCGCAACAGCGAGCTCGCGGCCGGCGACGTCATGTGGGTCGACACCGGGATCAACCTCCACGGCTACGCCTCCGACTTCGGTGCGACGTGGATCATCGGCCACGAGCCCGACGACGTGCAGCGCGATCAGTTCGACCGCTGGCGGGCCGTCGTCGATCGGGTGCTCGATCGGGTGCGGGCGGGTGCCACCGCGGCCGACCTCGTCGCCGCGCGGGACCCTCGACGACGGCACCCGGCCGTGGCTCTCGTACTTCTACCTGGCGCACGGCGTCGGCACCGACAGCGCCGAGATGCCGTTCGTCGGCACCGACCTCGGCGACGAGTTCGACGCGTCGTTGGTCCTCCAACCGGGCATGGTGCTGGTGTTCGAGCCGGTGATCTGGGACGACGGCCGCGCCGGTCACCGGTCGGAGGAGATCGTCGCGGTGACCGCCGACGGCTTCGTCCGCCTGTCGACGCCGGCGACGCTCGACGACGGAGGGGTCGCGTGAGCCGGCTGCCCGAGTGCATCGAGATCATGGCGCGCGACGACATCGACGTGTTGTTGCTCGGCCGCGAGTCGAACGCGCGCATCGTGTCGCGACGCCGCGCGGCTCTGGCTCGCGGGAACACGCGCCTTCTCCCCCGGTTGCGTCGTCGTGCGGCGTACCGGCGCGGTGCACGTGCTCTCGAACACCGACTCGGTCGTTCCCGCGGGCTTTCCCGCCGAGCACCTCTACGGCGTGACGTGGAACCCCGACAAGCTCGTCGCGGCGTTGTCGGCGATCGACGGCGTCGGCGAGGCGCAGTGCGTCGCGGTCGACGGCATGTCGCCGATGGCGAAGGCGCTCCTCGCGCGCATCGTGCCCGAAGCGACGATCGTCGACGCGGGCGCGATGTTCGCCGAGCTCTGGACGATCCCCGATCCGGAGCAGCCCCTGGGGGTGGCGCAGGCCACGGCCGTCGCCGAACGTTGCCTCGAGGCGATGGTCGCCGCGTTGCGGCCCGGGACCCGGCCGCGCGATCTACGCGGCGTGGCCGCGGCCGCGAGCGCGGCCGCGGGCGTGACGACGCCCGCGTTCGAAGCCGTCGTCGCGCCGCTCGACGCGGGTTCGTCGACCTGGCTGCCGCCCGAGCGCACGCTCCTCGACGGTGAGCCCGTCGTCGCTACGCGCGGGCGCGCTGCGCGACCGGATGGGAGGCTTCGGTCGCGCGCACCTACGTCGTCGGGAACCCGTCTGCGGAACGGGCCGAGCCCGCAGGTTGGCGCGCGCTCGTCGCCGCGTGCGTCGCCGGCGCGACCGCGGGCGACCTCCGCGCTCGGGGCGCGGCCGTCCACGGCCTCGGCCGGGGTGTCGAACCCTGGCCGGACGATTCGTCCTCGCCCCGGGTCACATGCTCGCGGTCGAGCTCCGCGACGACATGAGCCTGCGCCAGGACGTCGTCCGCATCACCTGAATAGTCCACCAACAGTTGTCGGAGATACCAGCGCCAGGTGCCGAAAACTCCACCAACAGTTGTCAGGGATATCAGCGCCAGGTGCCGAAAACTCCGACAACTGTTGGTGAGGTTTTCGGTTTGGCGGAGCTAGTCGGGTTGGATCTGGCTGCGGCCGCGTTCGACGATCTTCATGCGGCGGGCCTCGATGCTCGCAGGGTCGAAGCCGGGACCTTCCCAGTCGCGACTCACCCGGGCCTCGATCTTCCAGCCCTCGTCGACCGTGGTGCCCGTGACCTCGTCGTAGGTGCGCAGCATGCGGCGCACGCCGAGCTGGTCGTTGGAGACGATGTCGGCCGCGAGCTTGCGGCAGTGCGGGCAGCAACTCGTCGTGGGGGACGACCTCGTTGACGAGCGACCACTCGTACGCGGTGTGCGCGTCGAGATAGTTGCCGGTGAAGCTCATCTGCTTGGCGCGGGCCACGCCGATCCGCTGCGCGAGGAGCACCGTGAGGCCCCAGCCGGGCATGACGCCGACACGCGCGTGCGTGTCGGCGAAACGGGCCCGCTCCGACGCGATGATGAAGTCGCAGTTGAGCGCGACCTCGAAGCCACCCGTCACCGCCACGCCGTTGACCGCGCCGATCAGCGGCTTGGTGTGCGGCGGCAACGCACCCCGGAACGAGTCGCGGGTGTCGCCGACATCGGCGAATCCCTCGCCCTGCTGCACCTGGCCCGAGCCGAACTCCTTCAGGTCGACGCCGGCCGAGAACGCGGGATCGGCGCCGGTCAGGATCATGACGTCGACGTCGTCGTCGGTGTCGCAGCGGGTGATCGCGGCGGGCAGCGTCGCGCCGCACGTCGCGGTTCAGCGCGTTGCGCTGATCGGGGCGGTTGATCGTGATGACCGCGACCCGGTCGGCGACGTCGACGAGAACGACCGGACCTCCCGGCTGCGTCTGGCTGCCCATCACGCGCTCCGGTAGTCGAACGCCACCTTGATCGCGCCCGAGTCGTCCTGGGTCGCGAGCGCGGTGAACGCGCTCGCGCCAGGCGTCGAGCGGGAACGTGTGGGTCAGCATGCCGGTGAGGTCGATCCGGCCCGACGCCACGAGGTCGAGGTAGTGCTGGATGCCGTGCTTGCGCACGCCCTCCACCTCCTCGAACCCGAACGCGTTCGAGCCGACCATCGAGATCTCCTTGAAGTACAGCGGCGTGTCCTCCCACCAGGTGGGCCCGTGCACACCCGCCTTCACGAGCGTTCCGCGCGCCGCGAGCACGCGCGTGCCCACCTCGAAGGTCTCCTGCTTGCCGACGGTGTCGTACACGACGTCGATGAAGCCGGGGAACGTCATCGGCATGCCGTCGCTCTGGCGCAACACCCCGCCCGACCACGCGGCCGCTTCTTCGATGACCTGGATCGCAGGGGTGTGCCCGATGACCTTCGCGCCGAGCTTGCGCGCCATCTCGGCCTGCGCCTCGAAGCGCGCGACGACGAGCACCTCGACGTCGGGGTACAGCGCGCGCAGGATCGCGGTCGCGCACGTACCGAGCGCGCCCGCGCCGTAGACCATCACCTTGCCGCCCGGCTTCGGAGGGTGGCGCGTCATCGAGTGCAGCGACACCGCGAACGGGTCGGCGAACACCGCGAGCTCGTCGGGGACGTTGTCGGGGACCTTGAACAGCTGCGAGTCGTGCGCCGGCATCACCTGCGCGTAGCCGCCGTTGACATCGCGTGCCGTGCCGATGTGGATGCCGGGCGGGATCGGGCCCGACGTCGAACGAGTAGCAGAGGCTGTAGTCGCCGACCTCGCAAGCGGGGCACAGCGGGGTGACGCCGCGCGGGCCGCACGACAGCCACGGGTTGAGCACGACACGGTCGCCGACCTCGAGCCCCTCCGCCTCCGGGTCCGAGCGCGACGACGTCGGCGACGACCTCGTGCCCGAGCACCTGCGGCAGCGAGAAGAAGCCCTTCATGGGGTTGTCGTCGGAGCGCACCTCGCCCCAGTCCATGAACACCTGCTTGGAGTCGGAGCCGCAGATGCCGGTGAGGCGGGGCTTCGTGACAACCCAGTCAGGCAGGAAGAACCCGGGCTCGTCCATCTCGACGAGCTTCATCGGGGTGTGCGCCAGGTTGCGCAGCAGGCGGTTGTCGGTGTCGGGGACCGGGACGGAATCGGGCTTCACGCCGTAGAGCAAGGCTTTCATGGCGCGGACGGTACACGCCGCGACATCGCGTCGTCATAGTGAGCGCCGTCATCGTGCGACGAGGGCGCGGCCGTCGTCAGTGCCGCGCCGGTCGTGCTTCGAGCCGCGCCGCGACCTCGCGGTACCGGCTGACCGGGATCAGGTGCACGCCGTCGAACGCGCCCGATTCGCGGATCGCGTCGACGAGATCGCACGCGAGCTCGACGCCCGCGACCGGATCGCGTTCGATCGCGCGCGATCCACGCGTCGGGGACTGCGAGCTGCGGGATGTCGGCGCTGATCTTGCGCGCCATCGTGACGCTCGGGACGACCATCACGCCCGCGAACACCGGGCCGGCGAAGTCGATGCCCTCCCGCCACTCGAGCAGCGCGTCGAGGGAGAAGCGCACCTGCGCGAACAGGAAGTCGGCGTCGCGCTTCCACGCCGGCAGCGGGCCCGCACCCGCGCTCACGCCCGCGCGGAACGGCCGGGCGGTCTCGACACCGTGCGTGCCGGGGAAGGTCCGCAGCTCACGGATCATCGACTGCACGGTGAGCTGTCCGGTGCGCGCGCCGGAGGTCGGCCGGTCGCCGTAGACGAACAGGAACTGGTCGACGCCGTACGCCGCGGCGGTGAGCAGGTCGCGCCGGAAGCCGAGCAGGTTGCGGTCGCGCGCGTTCGAGGCACGCGATCGAGCGCCCGCCCATCCGCTCGACCTCGTGCGCGACCGCCACGCTCGAGACCGTCGCCCGCCCGATGTGGTTGTCGGGGATGAGGAACTCGGTCGCGACCTTGCTCAGCACGCCGATCTGGTGCCGCACGTGCATGAGGTCGGGACGCGTCGGCGGCTCGATCTCGCACACGATGTCGAAGGACCGGCCCGGCATGACGCCGAGCCTACGGCGACCGACCCCGGCGGGTCGGCTCAGTCCGGGTCGGGACGACGCCCGCGTTCGCGCGCGACGCCGACGAGCACCGCGATGCCGACGAGCGCGCTGACGACTCCCATGAAGGTCCACAACCCCTCGCCGGTCATGAACGATCCGCCGAGCGCGCCGGTGCCCTGCGCGATCCACACGACGCCGACCGCGATCAGCACTGCGCCGACGACCGGGCGGGCCGACCTCAACGAACGGCCGCCGGCGTCGGCGGGTGCGGCGTCAAATGGTGAAGGCCATGTTGTCGACGACGCGGTCACCGAGGTCAGTGTCGCCCTCGACGCGCACGACGCCGTGTGCGCGCGCGTGCGCGCCGTCCCACCGTCCGCCGGCCAACCTCGCGAACGTGCGCCGGTCGGTCGTGATGCGCACCGTGGGGGCGTCGGGCACCGTGTCGAGCAGCACCGCGCGGCCCTCGGGGGGCACGGAGATCGCGGCCGCGATCTCAGGCGTACCCTCGACGACGAACGCGACCGTGCTGCCTGCGGGCGCGCCTGCCTTCTTGCCGACGATGTAGCCGAGGCCCTTCGGCGGGATGCGCTCCAGCGACAGATCGGCGACCGCGCCCTCGAGGAAGCCGGGCCGGCCGAGCGCCTCGCGGATGTCCTGGTCGTGGTACCAGCAGTCGAACACCCTGATCGCCATGAACTGCCGGTACGGGCCGGGGCCCTCGGGCGTGAAACCCTCGGCGTCCCACTGCTCGGGCGTCATCGCGCGGAGCGTCTCGAGTCGGCGGGTCGTGACCGCGCGGAACTCGTCGAGCAGCGCGGGGCCGTCCCAACCCGCGGTAGGTCGCGATCCACTGCTCGTTCGCCTTCCCGATGTCGTTGCGCACGTGGGGCGCGGTCGCAGCGTCCGCGCCGGCATCACCCGGCGACGGTTGATCGCCCGCGAGCATGCGCTCGGTGCCGATCATGTGCCCGACGTTGTCGAACACCGTCCAGCCCGGGCATTCCGTCTCTGCGCGCCACTGCTGCGGAGTGAGCCCTTCGCACAGCCCGGCGACGTCGCGCCACACCTCGTCCAGCATGAGTACCAGCGGCTCGGTCATGCGCGCACGGTACCCCGGCCCGCGGCCTCCGGTCAGGGTGCGCGGGAGCTCACCAACTCGGAGTCGGTGACACGCACCGGCGCGGGCACGCCGACCGCGCCGACCGCGAGGCCCAGGCGGGCGCCCATGAACGCCTCCGGCGCGGCCCTCGACTTCCACACCTCGCTGACGATCCCGCGGCCGGGAGCGGCCCGGCCGCGTGGCCGCGCAAACCATCGGGCCAGTCGCCCGGGCCGCCCGCCCTGTCGATCCCGCGTGTCTCGTTCACCTGGTCGTACTGCTCGCGGGTCACGTCGCTCAACACGGCGCAATTCCGTATGCCATCTTCGGCCTCCTGTTTCGCTCACCCGCCCGGTCATTCGTTGTGCCCGGCCGCACGGATCAGCGAGACTCGTGCCGTGAACGAATCGGTGGTCTTCTACTTCGACCCGATGTGCCCGTACGCCTACCAGACCTCGGTCTGGATCCGCGAGGTCCGGCGCGCGCTCGCGCTCGACATCACGTGGCGGTTCTTCTCGCTCGAAGAGGTCAACCTGGTCGCGGGCAAGCGCCACCCGTGGGAGCGCCCGTGGTCGTTCGGCTTCGGCCAGATGCGCGTCGGTGCGCTGATCCGCCGCGAGCTCGGGAACGACGCGCTCGACCGCTGGTACGCGGCCGTCGGCCACGCGTTCTTCTACGACGGAGTGAAGACCCACGTTCCCGAGGTGCACGCCCGCGTCATCGCGGACGCGGGATTCGACCCCGCGTTCGTCGACCGCGCCGTCGCCGACGACTCGACGCTGACCGAGGTGCGCGACGAGCACCTCGACGCGGTCGCGCGCTACGGCGCGCACGGCGTGCCGACCCTGGTGCTCGACGGCGACTACGCGCTCTACGGCCCGGTCGTGGTCCCGGCCCCCGTCGGCGACGACGCGGTCGCGCTGTGGGAGATCGTGCGCGCCATGCCGCGCTTCCCGCAGCTCTACGAGCTCCGGCACCCGAAGACGCACGACGACATCGTCAGCGTCGCCGAGCACTTCCGCACGTATCTCACGACCCGCGACTGGCAGACGGTCGAGAACCCCGCGCCCTAGCCGTCAGGTATCGGCCCGTGCGGGCGCGACCGCGACGACGCGCTGCAGCCCTCCCGGGCACACCTTCGACCCGCCGCCGTCGCGCGACGCGGCCCGTACGCCCTGACCCGGCACGACGAGGCACGCATCGGCCGCGATGAACGCGAGCGTGTCGGCGGCGGCGTTGACCGCGACCAGCTTGCCCCGCGCCTTGTCGATCTTGGCGGCCTTGAGCCCGGAGCCGCCCCGGGTCTGCACCGGGAACTCGTCGACCTCGGTGCGCTTGGCGAAGCCCTGTTCGGTCGCGATGACGACGAGCTCGCCGTCGGCGGCCGCACACCCGCCGATCACGCGGTCGTCGCCCTTCAGGCGGATGCCCCGCATGCCGCCCGCGGCGCGGCCGACCGGACGCACCTCGGCCTCGGCGAAGCGGATGCCCTGGCCATTCGCGGTGACGAGCAGCAGCTCGTAGTCGTCCCAGCCGGGGAACACCGACACGATCCGGTCGTCGGGCGCGAGCTTCATCGCGACGATGCCGTTCTGCCGCCCCGACGCATCGGCGAACTCACTGAGCGCGCTGCGCTTCACCGCTCCGGACGCGGTGACGAACACGAGATTCGGGTGCTCCTCGTGCATGCGCGCGTCGAGCACGGCGACGACCTTCTCGCCGTCGCCGAACTGGAAGAGGTTCTGCGCCGCGGTCAGCTTCTCCTTCGGGAGCTCGTGCACGGTGGCGCGGTACGCGCGCCCACGGTCGGTGAAGAAGAGCAGACCCGCGAGCGCGGAGGAGTCGATCACCTGCGCGACGGCATCGCGCTCCCCCGGGTTCGCGACCAACGACTTGCGTGTGCGCTCGGGCACCGCTCGCACGTAGCCGCGTGCGGTCACGGTCACGACGTACGGCTCGTCCTCGACCAGCGCGACGACGTCGATGGTGCCCGAGTCGTCGGTGACGATCCGGGTACGGCGCGGCGCCTTGTGCGCGTCGCGGATCGCGACCAGCTCCTCGCGGATGACCCCCATCAGGACGTCGCGCTTGGCCAGGATCGCCGTGAGCTCCTTGACGAGCGCGACGAGCTCCTTGCGTTCCTTCTCGAGCTCTTCGCGGCCGAGCTGCGTGAGCCGGCCGAGCGGCATGTCGAGGATGTGGTTCGCCTGGATCTCGGAGAACTCGAACGGCTTCGCCATCAGCGCGACGCGCGCCGCCCGCGGTCCTTCGACGCCCGGATCGCCTTCACGATCGCGTCGATCATGTCGAGCGCCTTCACCAAGCCCTCGACGATGTGGAGCCGGTCCTGCGCCTTCTGCAGGCGGAACTGACTGCGGCGCGTGACCACCACGACCTGGTGGTCGAGCCAGTGCTGCAACATCTCCTGCAGGTTGACCGTGCGCGGCACGTCGTCGACGAGGGCGAGCATGTTGACCGGGAACGTGGTCTGGGCCGCCGTGTGCTTGAACAGGTTGTTCAACACGATCTGCGGGTTCGCGTCGGGGCGCAGCTCGATCACCAGCCGGGTCGCGCCCTGGCCGGACTCATTGCGGATCTCGCGTACGCCTTCGATCTTGCCGGCCATGACGAGGTCGGCAAGCTTGCCCGAGATCGTGTCGACGTTGGTCTGGAAGGGCACTTCGGTGAGCACGATCGCCTGCCCGCCCCGCCGGGGCAGGTCCTCGATCTCGTAGACCGCGCGTACCCGCACGGTGCCACGCCCGGTCCGGAAGGCGTCCTTGATCCCGTCGTCGCCCATGATGAGGCCGCCGGTCGGGAAGTCGGGGCCCTTCACGATGCGCATCAGCTCGGCGATCGTGACGTCGGGCTTGTCGATCAGCTTGATCGCGGCGCCGCACACCTCGGCCAGGTTGTGGGGCGGGATGTTCGTCGCCATTCCGACCGCGATCCCCTGCGCCCCGTTGACCAGGAGGTTGGGGAAGCGGGCGGGCAGCACGACCGGCTCGTTGCGCGACCCGTCGTAGTTCGGCGCGAAGTCGACGGTGCCCTCGTCGATCCCGGCGAGCAGCTCCATCGCAAGAGGCGACAGGCGGCACTCGGTGTAACGGGACGCCGCGGGCGGATCGGATGGTGAACCGAAGTTCCCGTGCTTGTCGATGAGCGGCGCGGACAGCGAGAAGGTCTGGCCCATGCGCACGAGCGCGTCGTAGATCGAGGCGTCGCCGTGCGGGTGGTAATTGGCCATCACCTCGCCGACGACGCGCGCGCACTTCACGAACGGCCGGTCGGGGCGCAGGTTCGAGTCGTGCATCGCCCAGAGGATCCGGCGTTGCACGGGCTTCAACCCGTCGCGCACGTCGGGCAGGGCGCGCTGCACGATGACGCTCATCGCGTACTCGAGGTACGCGCTCTCGACTTCCTCCTGGAGCGTGCGCGTCGGGATGTCGGCGTCGGCCGGGGCATCGAGCGTCAATTGGTTCGAAGACTTCCGCCGGGCCATCGTTGATCTCCTCTACACGTCGAGGAAGCGGGCGTCTTTGGCGTTGTGCTGGATCCAGTTGCGACGCGCTTCCACGTCGTCGCCCATCAGGACCGAGAGGATGTCGTCGGCGATAGTCGCCTGGTCGACGTCGATCTTCACGAGGTGCCGCGTCGCGGGATCCATGCACGTCTCCCGCAACTCGTGCGGGTCCATCTCGCCGAGCCCCTTGAACCGGGCGAACGAGAGATCGCGGTTCGGGTGCTCTTCCATCACGCGCAACCGGGCCGCGTCGTCGGCGACGTACTGCTTCACCCCGCCGATCTCCACCGAGTACAGCGGAGGTTGGGCGACGTAGAGCCGGCCGGCCTCCACCAGCGGCGTCATCTGCCTGTAGAAGAACGTGATCAACAGCGTGCGGATGTGCCCGCCGTCGACATCGGCGTCGGCCAGGATGATGACCCGGCCGTAGCGCACCTTGGCCACGTCGAAGTCGGCACCGAGGCCGCCGCCGATCGCGGCGGTCAGCGACTGGATCTCGGCGTTGGCGACGACCTTGTCCATCGATGCGCGCTCGACGTTGAGCACCTTGCCTCGCAACGGCAGGATCGCCTGGTTCTTCGGATCCCGTGCGTCGCGCGCGGAACCGCCGGCCGAGTCGCCTTCGACCAGAAAGAGCTCGGCACCGTCGCGGTCGCGGGACGCGCAGTCGGCGAGCTTGTCGGGCATGCCCACGCCGTCGAGCGCGGTCTTGCGCCGAGTGAGGTCGCGCGCCGACTTCGCCGCCGAACGAGCGCGCGCCGCGTTCGTGGCCTTGCCGACGATCGCCTTGGCCGGGTTGGGATGTTCCTCGAGCCAGCGCGTGAGGTGCACGTTCGTGGCGCGTTCGACGAGCGTGCGCATCTCGGTGTTGCCGAGCTTGGCCTTGGTCTGGCCCTCGAACTGCGGATCGCTCAACCGCACCGAGACGATCGCGGTCAGCCCCTCCCGCACGTCGTCGCCCTGGAAGTCGGCGTCCTTGGCCTTCACCAGGTTGCGGTTCTTCGCGTAGAGGTTCACGGCCCGGGTCAGCGCGCGCCGGAACCCCTCGACGTGCATCCCGCCTTCGGTGGTGGAGATGCCGTTCGCGAACGAGTGCAGCCCTTCGTGGTAGCCGGTGTTCCACTGCCACGCGACCTCGACCTCGCCTTCCGGCCCGCTGTCGCCGAAGTAGCCGACGTCCTTGAACAGCGGCTCCTTCGACTGGTTGAGGTGCCGCACGAAGTCGACGATGCCGCCGTCGAACTTGAACGACTCCGACTGCTTGTGGCCGGGGCGCTCGTCGTGCAGGCCGATGGTGAGGCCGCGGTTGAGGAACGCCATGACCTGCAGGCGTTCCGCGATCGTCGAGTACCGGAACTCGATCTCCTCGAACACGTCGGGGTCGGGCCAGAACGACACGCTCGTGCCCGTGTACCCACGCTTGGACTGACCGACGACCTTCAGCTTCCCCTGCGGCACACCGGGTTTGACCACGCCCCGGCCCGCGGGCACCGCCGCGTACTCCTGGCGGTACGTCTTGCCGTCCCGGTCGACCTCGAGCACGACGCGCGAGGAGAGCGCGTTCACGACCGACACACCGACACCGTGCAGCCCGCCCGACACCTTGTAGCCGCCGCCGCCGAACTTGCCGCCCGCGTGCAGCGTGGTCATGACGATCTCGGCCGCCGACTTGCCCTTGTATTGCGGGTGCTCGTCGACGGGGATGCCGCGACCGTCGTCGGTGACGCGGACCCCGCCGTCGGCCAGGAGCGTCACGTCGATGCGGGTGCAGACGCCGGCCATGGCCTCGTCGACGGCGTTGTCGACGACCTCCCAGACCAGGTGATGGAGCCCGGTGGGGCCGGTCGACCCGATGTACATGCCCGGCCGCTTGCGCACCGGATCCAGGCCCTCGAGCACCTGGATGTTGGCGGCGGAATAGTCGCCGGGCGTGGATCGGGCCATCCGTCAACCGTAGGTGACCCGTGCGCCGGAATCGGGGTTCGAGCGGCCGGAGCACGCCGATACCTCAGGGCCGGCGGGCCAGGAACTCCTCGACCTCGTCGGGACGGATCTGCGGCCCGAAGGCCGGGCCGGTCGCGAAGTCGCAGCCGAGGTCGCGCAGGCGCCGAGCGTGGCCCGAATCACCGACGTCGAACGCGACGACCACCCGTCCGAGCGCACGCGCGTACTTGACGATCGCGGCCAGCAATGTACTGCTCGCCTCGTCGGTGGAGTCCTCCCGCGGGTTGTCACGGATGGCCGCGACCAACGGCCCCGCGATCGTCATCGACGGTGCGGGGAGGCGCCGCAGCTGCTCCAGCGAGGAGACCGCCGAACCGAAGTCGCGCAGCGCGACTCCGACGCCGAGCCCGGCGAGCGCCTCGACGACCCTCGAGGCGACGTCGAGGTCGTGCGCGACCGCCGCCTCGGGAATCCCGAGCCAGCACAGCGACGGCGCGACCGCGCTGCGCACGAGCATGTCGCGGACCAGCTCCGGGAGCAGCGGCGACAGCGCGCCGGCGCGGGTCAGCGTGATGCTGAGGCCGGGGACGATCGCGCCGGCCGGCCGCCGTTCCCATTCGGCGATGTGCGACAGCGCGGTGCGGAGCATCGCGACGTCGAGCGCACGCGACATCCCGGCCTCGTCGACCGCGCGGGCGATCGTCTCCGTGGTCTCGCGCACGCCGGCCGCGTCCCAGTCGACGGTGCAGTCGAAGCCGACGACACGGCCGTCGGCGAGGTGCACGATCGGCGCGCACGTGAGCGGCAGCTGCGGCTGGTCGAGCAGTCGGCCCACGTTGCGCGCCACGCGCCGCGCCTCCGCGAGCTGGCGGCGCAGTGCGTCGTCGAACATCTCGATCCGGCCGCGCCCCAGTCGCTTGGCGCGGTACGCGGCGACGTCCGCGTTCGACAACAGCTGGTCGACCGACACGGGGTCGTCGCCGCCAACCGTCGCCGCGATGCCGATGCTGGCGCCGACGAGCATCTCGTGGCCGTGCACGTCGTACGGCGCGTGCAGCGCGTCGAGCAGGCGCTCGGCAAAGGTCAGTGCGCGGGCGTGCGCGTCGATCGCCGTGGCCGCGGCGCCGCCGTCGGGCGCGTCGGCGTCCGGGCAGCACACGACGAACTCGTCGCCGCCGAGACGCACGCACGAGTCGCCGCTGCGCACCGCGCCGCGGAGCCGCTTGGCGACCTGCACCAGCAGTTCGTCGCCGGCCGCGTGCCCGAGCATGTCGTTCACGCGCTTGAAGCCGTCGAGATCGATGAACAGCAGCGCGACGCCCGGACCGCCGCGGCGGGCACGCGCCAGGGCGGCGCCGAGCTCCTCCACGAGCAGCGCCCGGCTGCCGAGACCGGTCAGGCGGTCGTGCGTCGCGTCGTGCTCGAGCCGCGCCTCGAGCCGCTTGCGTTCGGTGACGTCCTCGAGCGTCCCGAGGAACCCCGTCACCTCGCCGCCCGTTCCGCCCGTTCCGTGCAACGGCACCGAGCGCACGCTGACCCATCGCGACGAGCCGTCGGGCGCCGAGATGCGCAACTCGCACGCGGGCGCGCCCTCGCCCCCGGTCGCGGTGCTCGATGCCCGCTGCCGCGCGCGCAGCCGCTCCATGTCCTCGGCCGCGATGACCGACGTCCAGCCCCGGCCGAGCGCCTGGTGGGCGGTCAGCCCCGTCAGCCGCGCGAAAGCCGGGTTGACGAACGTGCACCGGTCGTCGAGATCGACCTCGAAGATCCCGATCGGGCTCTGCGCGACGAAGGTGCGCCACCTGGCCTCGCGGTCGAAGACCGTCTGGTCGACGGCGCGGACGATCGTGCCCTGCACGTCTGGGTGATCGAGGAGGTTGCGGAACACGAGGGTCATGTCGTGCCAGCCGTCGGTGTCGTTGTGCACACGGACGTGGGCCTCGACGTCGATCGCGGGCGCAAGCCGGCTGCGCGCCAGCGCGTCGCGCACGACCCGGAGGTCGTCCTGGTGCACCCACTCCGCGATCCTCGAGGGCAGGTCGACGGGCCGCGGCGTCCCGAGGAATCCGCCCGGGCGTCCGAGCATGATGCTCGGGTGCAGGTCGGGACCGAGGATCGTCACCGCGTCGGCGAGCGCGCGGACGACCTCCGGGTCGCGGACGTGGAGAGGCTCCGCGGGTCGGGGTTCGCCAGGCATCTCGTCGCCGTACGGCGGATCGGTGGAGAACGGTTCGGGGTGCCGCGGTTCGGGGTGTGCGGGTTCAGTGCCCGACGGAACTCCTGCCATTGGCAGATGCATCGACATCGGCGGCGCCGAGCCTTATAGCGTCCCCCGACATGACGACGAACTTCGCCTCTCCCCAAGACCTGCTCGGCGCGGTCGGCGCCGACCTCGGCGTGACCGACTGGGTCACGATCACCCAGGACCAGATCGACAAGTTCGCCGAGGCGACCCTCGACAACCAGTGGATCCACGTCGACACCGAACGCGCCAAAGCCGGGCCTTTCGGTACCCCCATCGCCCACGGCTTCCTCACGATGTCACTTGCGGCACATTTCCTGTCGCAGTTGGTGCACGTGAGCAAGATCTCGATGGGCATCAACTACGGCGTCGACAAGGTGCGCTTCCCGGCGCCGGTACCCGTGAACTCGCGGGTCCACGGCCGGGGCGAGCTCCTCGACGCCAAGGAGGTCACCGGCGGCGTGCAGGCCACGGTACGCATCACGATCGAACGGGAAGGCGGCGACAAACCGGTCGCGATCGTCGACTCGATCTCGCGGTACCTCTCGTGAGCGCGCTCGACGCGTTCCGGCTCGACGGCAAGGTCGCGATCGTCACCGGCGCCGGGCGCGGCATCGGCGCGTCGATCGCCCGAACCTTCGCCGACGCGGGCGCCGACATCGTGCTGACGGCGCGCACCCAGGAGCAGCTCGAGGAGGTCGCGGCCGACGTGCGGGCCGCGGGCCGAAAGGCTCTCGTCATCCCCGCCGACGTGAACGACAACGACGTGCTCGAGGAGATCGTGAAGCGCACGGTCTCGGAACTGGGCCACATCGACGTCGTCGTCAACAACGCGGGCGGCACCATGCCCCGGCCCTTCCTCGACACCAGCCCCGGCTTCTTCGAGCGCTCGTTCCACTTCAACGTGACCACTGCCTTCGTGCTGAGCAAGGCGGCCACGCCCCATCTGCTCGCGAGCGGGGCCGGGTCGATCGTGAACATCTCCTCCGCGATCGGGCGCCTCCGCGACCGTGGGTTCGTCGCGTACGGCACCGCCAAGGCCGCGCTGTCGCACATGACGCGGCTCACCGCCGCCGATCTCGCGCCGAAGGTGAGGGTCAACGCGATCGCGGTGGGCTCCATTGCCACCAGCGCGCTCGAGACCGTGCTCGAGAACCCCGAGATCCACGACGAGATGGTCCGCCGCACCCCGCTCAAGCGGCTCGGCCGGCCCGAGGACATCGCGCTGTGCGCGCTGTACCTCGCCTCACCCGCGGGCAGCTTCGTGACCGGCAAGCTGTTCGAGGTCGACGGCGGCCTCGAGGAGGCGAACCTCGAGCTCGGCCTCCCCGACCTCACCTGACCCCGAAAAACGTCACCAACAGTTGTCGAAGACATCAGCACAATGTGCTGAGAACTCCGACAACTGTTGGTGGAGAAATCAGCCGTCGAGGAGGTCGTGGATCGCGTCGGGGAGGACGAAGCCGTTCTCGCTCGCGGCCCATGAGATCGCGGCGACGACCGCCGCGATCGCGATCGGCCCGTACACGTGCGGGAACTCGCCGGCGAACGCGTCGGCCGACGGCTCCCAGCGCAGCTCGCTCGTGAGCTCGGCCGGGTCGATGCAGAGCAGCACGAGATTCGGGATGTCGCGGTAGAACCAGTCGGCCACGTGCGTCACCTGGGTCGGTAACGAGCAGTGGATGAAGCCCTCGGTCTCGAGACTGGGCGCGCGGTATTCGCCGGCGCGGCGGGCCGCGTCCCACTCCGCGGCGGTCGTGATGTGGAAGATCAGGCGGGTCACGATGGGCAGATTATGCAGAAGTGCCCAGGAGGCGCGGAGATACGGTGCCCCCGATGACCGCGTACGCGCTCCTGCTCCGCCCCGCGACCAACCGTCTCTACACGAAGGGCGCCGCGCTCCTGAATGCCGCCGAACTCTCCGCCCTGCAGAACACCGTGCTGCCCACCGCGTTGCGGGGGGTCGAGCCCGCGGTCATCGGCGGGGTCGAGTACGTACGGTTCGAGGCCGAGACCGACCTCTCCGAGCGCGACATCGCCCATCTCTCCAATCTCTCCGCCGCGTTCGCCTTGTTCCGGATCGTCGGCGAGGGCGACGGTACGCAGCTGGTGCCGGTGACGCTCACGCCCGTCGCGCACCTCGACGACGATCTCCTCACGATCATGCGTTACAAGGGCAAGACGAACGAGCAGTTCACGAAGCTGCTGTACAACGTGACGCTCGCCGCGTTGCACACTCATGCGGCCACGACATCCGGCCCTCGAACGCCATGCGCACCGACTTCGCCGTCCGGGCCTCCGGATCTGCGCCTGGCCCACGCCACCGACTGGCAGGGGCGACGGCTGCGGGTGCTCGATCCGGTGTGCGGGCGCGGGACGTCGCTCAACCAGGGACTCGTATACGGGTTCGACGTCGACGGCATCGAGATCGACCGCACTGCGTACGACGCGTACCACGCGTTCCTCGTCACCTGGCTGAAGGACAAGCGGTACAAGCACCAGGTGCACACGATGCCGCTGCGCCGCGACGGCAAGGTCGTGGGCCGCCGCCTCGAGATCGTGTTCGCACGCGACAAGGACGAGTACAAAGCCGGCGACGTCCAACGGGTGCGACTCGTCAACGACGACACCGTGCGGGCCGGCGAGCACTACCGCAAGCCGGTGTTCGACGCCGTGGTTGCCGATCTCCCGTACGGGGTGCAGCACGCGAGCCGGGCCCGGCCCGACGCGAAGAGCCGGCGCCCCGAGGATCTCCTCGACGCGGCCCTTCCCGGCTGGACCGGCGCGATGAAGCCGGGCGCGGCGATCGGGCTCTCGTGGAACACCAAGGTGCTGAAACGCGACGTGCTCGTCGAGCTCCTCGGTCGCCACGGCCTCGCGGTCGCGCCCGTGGCCGCGTCCTTCGAGCACCGCGTCGACGCCGCGATCACGCGCGACGTCGTCGTGGCGGTCAAGCCGGCCGGGTAGCCTCCTACGCGCGGGTCTGCGAGAGCGCGAGCGCGTTGTCGCGCATCACGAGCCGGATCTGCTCCTCGGTGAACGTCGGCAGGTCGTCGACGAACGACTTGGGGTCGGCGAGCCCTTCGGCGTGCGGGTAGTCGGAGCCGAAGATCATCTGGGTCGCGCCCAGCTCGTCGCGCAGTTCCTCGAGGTCGTCCTCGTAATAGGGCGACACCCACACATGGCTCTGCACCTGCTCGACCGGATCGACACCCTCGTATGCGCCCGGCGTCTGCCCGAACGACTTCTTCAACGCCCGGAGCAACAGCGCGACCCAGTCGGAACCGCTCTCGATCGTCGCGACCTTGAGATCGGGATGGCGGCGGAGCACACCGTGGCACGCGAGTGCGGCGACGGTGTCGTAGATCGGGCGGTGGCCGCCGGTGACGGTGCGGAACGGGTCGTTGCGGAACGCCTGGAAATCGCCACCCCCACCCCACTCGTCGGCGTAGCGGTTGTAGCCGGCGTCGCCCGAGTGGTACGCCGCGAGCACGCCCGCCTCCGCGAGCCGCGCCCACATACGGTCGTACACGGGGTCGCCCGGGCTGCGCGAGAAGCCGGGTCCGCGCACCGGGCCCGATCGCATGACCACTACGTGCGCGCCGTGGGCGAGCGCGTACTCGACTTCTCGCTCCGCCCGCTCGGGGTCCTGCAGCGCGATGTACGGCGCCGCGTAGATGCGATCGTCGTAATTGAAGGTCCAGTCGTCGAGGATCCACTCGTTGAACGCGTGGAACACGTCGTGCAGCGCGTCCGGATCGTGCAGCAACGCCTCTTCCACACCGACTCCGAGCGTGGGGAACAAGAAGCAGCCCTGCATGCCCTGCACGTCCATCAACTTCACGCGCGCCTTCGGGTCGCGGTACGCAGGATTGATGGGCTCGAGCTCACCGAACGCGGCGCGGATGTCGTCGCCGGCCCGCTTGCCGCGGAAGTAGTCGTCGAGGCAGCCGGGCCGCGCGACCGGGTCGAACGTGGGGTTCGGGATGAACCGGAAGATCTTGCTGTCGACGACCATGCGGTGCTTGCCGTCGATGTCGGCCCACTGCACCAGCTTCGAGCGGTTCGGCGGGAGGTGGCGGATGAAGGCGTCCGTCGCCTCGTAGTAATGGTTGTCGGCGTCGAACACGTCGAACTCGACGGTACCCATGGCCACCTCCGCGCTGCGCTGCCACGAACCAGGAATCTAGAACGTGATTCTAGATTAGCGCATTACTTCGGCAGCCGCTCGGCCCGCAGCGCCGAGCGCCGGGACTTGCCCGCGTCGTCGCGCAGCGGCTCGGTCGTGAACTCGAACGTCCGGGGGATCTTGTAGCGGACGAGCCGCTCGGCCAGGTGCGCGCGGAGGTCGTCGACGTCGATCGGCGTGCCGTCGTCGGTGTGCAGGATCGCGTGCACGACGTTGCCGAGATCGTCGTCGGGGAGACCGATGACCGCGCGACGAGCGCACGCGGGGGTGCTCGTCGAGCGCGGCCTCGATCTCGGCCGGGTAGATGTTGGCGCCGCCGGCCAGGATCATGTCGGTCTGGCGGTCGCTCAGGTAGAGGTAGCCGTCGGCGTCGAGCGAACCCATGTCGCCGAGCGACTCGTACCCGCCGTCGATGCGCCGCGCCTCGGCCCCCACGTAGCGGTAGGTGCGGATGCTCTCGTCGTCTGACGGCCGCATGAACACCTCGCCCACCTCGCCCGCCTCGCACTCCGTGCCGTCGGGGCGCAGGATCTTGAACTGGTTCGCGTTCACCTTGCCCACCGAGCCGCGGTGCGCGAGCCACTCCGGCCCCGTGATGATCGTCGCGGCCTGCGCCTCGGTGCCGCCGTAGAGCTCCCAGATCGTCTCCGCGCCGAGCCAGTTGATCCACTCCTCCTTCAACCACGGCGGGCACGGCGCGGCGAGGTGCCACACGACGCGCAGCGACGAGACGTCGTACCGGTCGCGCACCTCCTGCGGGAGCTTGGAGATGCGCGCCATCATCGTCGGCACCAGGTACATCGAGTCCGGGTGGTACTCGTCGATCAGCTGGAGCGTGCGCTCGGCGTCGAACTTGCCGCCGAGCACCACGTGATTGCCCGCGAGCAACGCGGTGAACGTCCAGATGAACGGACCGTTGTGGTACAGCGGCCCGGGCATCAGGTGCGTGCCGTCGATCCGCATGCCGAGCAGCGGTGCGGCGTCGGGATCGATCAGGCTCGGCTGGTTGGCGAGGATCAGCTTCGGCCGGCCGGTCGACCCGCCCGACGTCATCGCCTTGAACGGGTTCGACACCGCGCCGGCGAACTCGGTGCCCGCGAACGACGAGTCGTCGAACCCGTCGACGGCGAGCGGCGACTCCACGACCACACGGGAGCCGGCGAGCTCGATGATCGCGTCGAGCTCGCGGCGCGGCAGCCGCGCGGACACGGGTTGCGGCACCGCGCCGAGCTTCCAGCACGCGATGGTGGTCGCGACGAAGGCCGCGCCGTTCGGCAGCGCGATCGTCACGAGGTCGTCGGGGCCGACCCCTTTTGCCGCGAGCCCACGCGCGGTGCGGTTGGCCAGCGACTCGAGCTCGGCCCGGGTCACCGTGCCCTGCTCGTCGGTCAGGGCGGGGTGCGCCGGGTCGGAGGCGACGTGCTGTGCGAGTCGGTTCGGATACGAGATCAGGGGCACGGCGGAGATTCTGGCGCGCCGCCGCAGCGCCGGACAGCCGACTTCAGCCAGCGCAGCTGCGACAGCTCCGCGCAGCATCGGCCGCAGGCGTCGAGATGGGCGGCGATGAGAAGCATCGTCGTCACGTCGCACTCGCAGTCGACGTAGCAGTTGATGACGGCCAGCACCTCGACGCAGGTGGGTTCTGGAGGCAGTGCGAGCTGATCCGGAAGCGCCACGGGGAGTCGAACCCGCGGATCGGCCCGAGGATTCCCCGCTGCCGTAGGGTCCCGGGCCATGCCCAACCAGGAATCCCTCTCAGGCACGTCCGCGCTCGTCACCGGCGGCGCCTCCGGAATGGGCGAGGCGACGGCCCGCCGTCTGGCCGAAGTGGGCGCGACCGTGGTGATCGTCGACCGCGACCAAGCCAAGGGCGAGAAGGTCGCAGGCGAGCTCGACGGCCGTTTCGCGCCGGCCGACGTGACCAGCGAGGACGACGTCAAGGCGGCGGTCGCGGTCGCGACCACGCTCGCCCCGCTGCGCACCTGTATCCACTGCGCCGGCATCGGGTGGGCGGAACGGACGCTCAACCGGGCCGGCGACCCGCATTCGCTCGAGACGTTCCGCAAGGTGCTCGACATCAACCTCGTCGGCACCTTCAACGTGCTGCGCCTCGCCGCGTCGGGCATGTCGTCCAACGAGCCCGACGACAACGGTGAACGGGGCGTGATCGTGAACACGGCGTCGATCGCCGCGTTCGACGGTCAGATCGGCCAGGCCGCGTACGCGGCGTCGAAGGGCGGCGTCGTGGCCCTCACGCTCACCGCGGCCCGCGATCTCGCCGCGGTCGGCATCCGCGTGTGCACGGTCGCGCCCGGACTCGTCGACACGCCGCTGCTCGGCGGTCTCCCGGCCGAGGCGCGCGACGCTCTGGCCCAGTCGGTGCTGTTCCCCAAGCGCCTCGGCATCCCTGCCGACTTCGCGTCGCTGGCGATGGAGATCGTCCGCAACCATTACCTGAACGGCGAGGTCATCCGCATGGACGCGGGCATCCGCATGCCCCCCAAGTAGTCGCGGCGGGCGGGCGGCGGGAACGACATGGCAGAGTAAGGGCATGGCGACGCACCCGACCCGCGACGACATCGACCTGCTCGACGGCAGCTTCTACGTCGACGACCCGCACGAGAAGTACACGTGGATGCGCGAGCACGCGCCGGTGTACTTCGACGAGAAGAACGGCGTGTGGGGCATCGCGTCGTACGAGGCGCTGCTCGCGATGGAGAAGGATCCCGCGACCTTCTCGAACGCGGGCGGTATCCGGCCCGACAACGGGCCGATCCCGATGATGATCGACATGGACGATCCCGAGCACTGGAAGCGCCGCAAGCTCGTCAACAAGGGCTTCACGCCGCGGCGCGTGCGCGACAGCGAGCAGAAGATCCGCGACACCTGCGACGCGATCATCGACACGGTGTGCGAGCAGGGCGAGTGCGACTTCGTCAACGACATCGCGGCACCGCTGCCGATGATCCTCATCGGCGACATGCTCGGCGTCGAGCCCGACGACCGCAGCGACCTGCTCCGGTGGTCGGACGACATGGTGAGCGCGCAGAGCGGCAACGCCACCGAGGAGCAGTGGCTCAAGGCCATGCAGGCGATGGAGGGCTACAGCGCGTTCTGTACGCACGCGGTCGCGCAACGGCAGGCGGCTCCCACCGACGACCTCATGAGCGTGCTCGTGCACGCCGAGGTCGACGGCGACCGGCTCAGCCCGGACGACGTGCTGCACGAGAGCCTGTTGATCCTCGTCGGCGGCGACGAGACGACCCGCCACGTGATCAGCGGCGGCGTCGAGCAACTGCTCCTCCACCCCGACCAACGGCAGCTACTCGTCGACGACCCGTCGAAGATCACGGTCGCGGTCGAGGAGATGCTGCGCTGGGTCACCCCGATCAAGAACATGTGCCGCACGGTCACGCACGACACCGAGTTCCTGGGTCAGGCGATGACGGCCGGGCAGAAGTGCATGTTGCTGTTCGAGTCGGCGAACCGCGACTCGACCCGGTTCGACGAACCCTTCCGCTTCGACGTTGAACGCAACCCGAACGAGCACCTCGCGTTCGGGTTCGGCGCGCACTTCTGCCTCGGCCAGGCGCTCGCCCGGCTGGAGCTGAAGGTGATGTTCGAGCAGCTGCTCTTGCGCCTGCCCGACCTCGAGCTCGCGGCCGATCCCGCCGACCTCCCGCGCCGCCGCGCGAACTTCATCAGCGGGCTGGAGTCGATGCCCGTGCGCTTCACCCCGAGCCGTCCCCTCCTCCGGAGTGCCGTATGACCCACGCGAGATCGTCGAGAAGCTCTGGACCGACCTGTACAACCGCGATTTCGACGCGGTCGGCGCCGCCTTCACGGAGAACGGCGAGTACACCGACATGCCCACGCCCGCCGACGACGTCGCGCGCGGCCCCGAGCAGATCGCGGCCCGGCTCCGGCTCGGGCTCGAGCCGTTGAGCGGCATCTCCCACGACGTGCGGACGCTCATCTCGGAGGGCGACATCGTCGTCACCGAACACGTCGAGCACTGGGAATGGCCCACCGGCGAGCGGGCGTCGCTGCCGTTCGTGTCGGTGCACGTGGTGAGTGACGGCAAGTTCGTGCGGTGGTGGGACTACTGGGATCTCGCCACGCTGATGAACGCCGCGCCCGCCTGGTGGGTCGAGCACATCATGAACGAGTCGGCGCGCATCGGCCTGCGCGACGCCTGACGCATGCCCACGCCGCAACCAGGCATCTTCGCCCAGGGCACACGATCGCACCGCCACCTCGAGTTCGACGCGAAGCACGGGTTCGAGGCGGGTGACATCGTGCACGCGTTGCGCACCCTGCGGCAGCCGTCGGTCACAGCCGGCGGCGCGAACATCGTCGTCGGGTTCCGGCCGTCGCTCTGGCGGCGCTTCGATCCCCGGAACGACGCGATCGCCGAGTTCGAGCTCCCCGAGATCGAGGGGCTTGCCCACGCTCCCCACGACATCTGGGTGTGGACGCACGGCACTGGCGAAGACGTCATGCTCGATGTCGCCCGGGCCGTCGCCGCGACGCTGGCGCCGGTCGCGACGCTCCGAACCGACCTGGCCGGTTTCGTCTACCACGACGGCCGCGACCTCACCGGATTCATCGACGGCACCGAGAACCCGCCCGTCGAGGAAGCCAACGAGGTCGCGGTGGTGCCGGCCGGTCGTCCGGGCGCGGGCGGCTCGTTCGCGATCACGCAACGCTGGGTGCACGACCTCGCCGCGTTCCACGCGCTCTCGGTCGACGACCAGCAGCGCGTGTTCGGCCGAACCAAACCCGAGAGCATCGAGCTCGACGACGACGCCAAGCCCCCGAACGCGCACATCGCGCGGGTCGTGATCGAAGAGGACGGCGCGGAGCTCGAGATCTACCGGCGCAGCGTCCCGTATGGGCGCGTCGACGAGCTGGGGCTCTACTTCGTCGCGTTCAGCGCCGATCCGACCCGCTTCGGGAAGATGCTGCGGCGGATGTTCGGCGCCTCCGGCGACGGCGTGCACGACCGGCTCACCGACTTCAGCCGCCCCGTGAGCGGCGCGACGTACTTCGTCCCTTCGGTCGAGTCGCTCGGAGAAGTGCTCGGGTGATCCTCGTCGACCGGCCGCGCTGGCCCGCGCACGGCACCCGGTTCGCCCATCTCGTCAGCGACACGTCGCACGAGGAGCTGCACGCGTTCGAGGCCGCGCTCGCGCTGCCCCGCCGGCTCCGGTTCCACAAGGACCACTACGACGTGCCGGAGCGGGCATGGCAGACCGCGGTCGACGCGGGCGCGCACGTCGTGACCACCCACGAGCTGGTCCGCCGCATCCGCGCCGCCGGGCTCCGGGCGCGCGCTACTTCGGCTGGAACCGCACCGCGCCGTCGAGCCGGATGACCTGGCCGTTGAGGTAGCCGTTCTCGATCATGTGCTGAGCGAGGAACGCGTACTCGTCGGGCTCGCCGAGCCGCTTCGGGAAGGGCACGTTGGCCGCGAAGACGTCGCGCATCGCCTCGGGCATCATCATCATCGGCGGGGTCGCGATCGTGCCGGGCGCGATGGTGTTCACCCGCACGCCGACCGCGGCGAGATCACGGGCGCCGATGAGCGTCATGCCGATCACCCCGGCCTTGGCCGAGCCGTACGCGATCTGGCCGATCTGGCCCTCGTAGCCGGCGATCGACGCGGTCAGCACGCACGCCCCGCGCTCGCCGCCGGGGTCGGGATCGTTCTTCGCCATCGCCGACGCGGAGAGCCGCAACATGTTGAACGAGCCGACGAGGTTCAGCTCGACGGTGCGCCGGAACGCGTCGAGGTCGTGGGGCGTGCCGTCGCGGGCGATGGTGCGTCCCGCGATGCCGCCGCCACCGCAGTGCACGAGGATCGAGAACCGCCCGAACCCCGCGGCCGTCTCGACCGCGCCGGTCACCTCTTCCTCGGAGGTCACGTCGCAGTGGACGAAGTGGTTCTCTCCACCCAGCTCGGCCGCGTTCGCGCGCCCGCGCTCGTCGGCGACGTCGGCGAGCACCACCTCCGCGCCCGCGGCGTGCAAACGGCGGGCGGTCGCCTCGCCGAGTCCCGAGGACGCTCCGGTCACGAGCGCGACGTTGCCGGCAATTTCCACAGATCGTCTCCCTTGTTCGCGATGCGCTCCACGAGCGCCGGTTCCCCCGCGCAGACCACGTACTCGACATTGCGCAGATGCGACACCCGCCCCACCTTCTTGCCGTCCGGGCCGTGGATGCCGATCTTGGCACCAACGTAGCGACGCGAGTCGAACGCGAGCGTGGCCACCGCGCCGCCCCGGGCCCGGCACACGTCCTCGAGCTCCTCGATCGCCACCCACGATTCGTTGTTGTACGACACCACTACGAGCCCGGCGTCGACGTCGCGCACCACGCGCGCGAGCGCGGCCGGCATCGCCCGGCGATCGTTGAAGACGCTCTTCGTCACCGGATCGCGCGCGTCGACGCGCTTGCACGCGACGCCGTAGTGCTCCGGCACGTCCCACGCGACGAGCGTCTCCCAGACGTGGTAGTTGGTGAAGTAGCGGTGCTGGTTGTAGGGCGGGTCGAGATAGGCGAGGTCGAACGGGCCGAGCGAGCTGACCGCGTCCATCGCGTCGGCCCGCCGCGCGACGCCCGGACCGTCGACGAGCTCGGGCACGCGCAACTCGATCGGCCGGAACGAACGGTCGGCCCACTGCTTGACGTACGCCATCTGCACGCCGGTCGTGGAGTCGACCCGGTCGGCGGCCTCGATGAGGCTCGTGAGGAGGACGGGGTACAGCCAGGAATCGCGGTAGTCGGACTCGATCGCGTCGCGCATGGCGTCGATGCGGCACCCGTTGTGCGGCTGCACGAACCGCGAGCTCACACAGAAGGTGTCGGTGAAGTAACCGTCGACACCCGGCCGGGCCATGAGGTCGTCGAGCGCGGCGATGATCGCGGCGCGGTTCGCGGTCGAGGCGTCGAGCGCGACGTAGCACTCCGCGAACACCTCGGCGTAGCGCGCGGTGTCGACCGCGGTCACGTGTGCACCCCGGCGCTTGAGCTCCTGCGCGACGCGCGTCGTCCCGGTGAACAGGTCGAGCGCGGTGCGCGCACCGGCGAGGGTCGCGATCGCGCCCAGCACCGGAACCAGCCGCCGTTTCGAACCGATGTACTTGATCACGACGAGGAGTGAGCGTAGGCGGCCCGAACCCGACCACCCGTGACCCGTGACCCGTGACCCGTGCGTGTGAGCATGCCCACGGTTGGGCGCGGGCGGCTAGCTCTCGTAGACGATGATGCTGCGGGCGACCTCGCCCGCCTGCATCGCCCGGAACGCGTCGTTCAGCTCGTCGAGCGCGATGCGGCGGGTCACCAGGGCGTCGAGGTCGAGGCGCCCGGCCTGCTGGAGGCGGACGATCTCGGGGAAGTCGCGGGCCGGGTCGGTCGAGCCGTAGACGCATCCTCGCAGCGTCTTGGCCCCCACCATGAGTTGCATCGCTCCGAACTGCACGATGTCGGTGAAGCTGCCCGCGCCGACGATCGTGCAGGTGCCGGCCCGGCGGGTCATCTCGAACGCGGCCTCGATCGTGTCGGAGCGGCCGACGACCTCGAAGACGTGGTCGGCGCCGCGCCCCGCGGTGAGGTCCCGTACTGCCGCGATCGGGTCGGTGGCCGACGCGTCGATCGTCTCGGTCGCGCCGCACCGGCGGGCGAGCTCGAGCTTCGACGCGACCCGGTCGACCGCGATGACCGGCGCCGCACCCGCGAGGCGCGCGCCCTGGATCGCGGCGAGGCCGACTCCCCCGCACCCGATCACCACGACGCTCGCGCCCGGCTCGACGTGCGCGCTGTTGCAGACCGCGCCGACGCCCGTGACGACCCCGCAGCCGACGAGCGCGCCGAGCTCGAGCGGGAAGCCCGGGTCGATGCGGATGCACGCGCGCTCGGGGACGATCGTCTCCTCGCCGAAGGTGGCGGTCCCGAACGCGGCGAGGAACGCCGTGCCGTCGGCGGCGGTCGCGTACGGCTGCGCGAACGCGTGGTCGAGTCCGTGCTCGCACAGCTCGGGATGGCCGCGCAGGCAGAAGAAGCACGCCCGGCAGGGCGCGACCCACGCGAGGACCACGTGATCGCCAACCGCGACGGTCGAGACCTCCGCGCCGGTCGCGAGCACGACACCCGCACCTTCGTGGCCGAGCACGGCCGGCAACGGGTGCGGGATCGTGCCGTCCTGGATCGAGAGGTCGGAGTGGCACACGCCGCTCGCGGCGATGTGCACGTGGACGTCGCGCGGTCCCGAGCGCGCGCAGCTCGAGCTCCTCGACCGCGAACGCCGAGCCGGCGCCGCGCAGCACCGCCGCTCTCACCGGGCGGATTTCATCGGGCGGCCGTGAACCGCAAGTGCAGGTTCTCCGTCTGACGGATGCCGGGTGAGAACGAGATCGTCGGTGCTCGGGCGCGAGCTCGTACTCGGGGATGCGCCGGTGGAACTCCTCGAGCGCGACCGTCAGCTCCAGGCGCGCGAGGTGCGAACCCAGGCAGCGGTGCGGACCGGCGCCGAACGCGAGATGACGGTTCACCTCGCGGTCGAACCGCACCTCGGAGGCGCCGTCGAACGCGGTGCGGTCGCAGTTCGCGGCGCCGACGAGGAGCGTGGCGCCGTCGCCCGCTTGGAATCTGCACACCACCGAGCTCGTGATCCCGGGCGACGATGCGCGGCACCATCATCACGGGCGTCTGGTGGCGGAGCAGCTCCTCGACCGCACCGGCGACGAGCGTGCCGTCTTCCACCAGCGCGCGCCGGCGTTCGGGGTGGGCGGCGAGGTACACGATCATGCAGTCGAGGGTGGCCGTCACGGTGTCGAGACCGCCGAGGCAGCAAGAGGTGCGTGGTCCCGAGCAGCTCGTCGTGGGTGAGAGGCCGACCCTCGATCTCACCGTGCACGAGCGTGCTGAGCAGGCGGTCGTCGGGGTGGGCGCGCTTCTCCTCGATCATGCGTTCGAAGTACTGCTCGATCGCCTGGCCTGCGGCGATCCGCTTCTGCTCCTCGGTGCGGTGCTCGTCGGCCTGCGGGCGGATGGTGTCGTCCCGCCAGCGCAGGAAGTCCGGCAGGTCGGATTGGGGAAGCCCCATCAGCGCGAGGAAGATCGTCGACGGGAGCGGCGTGGCGAAGTCCTCGTGGAAGTCGAACTGCTCACCACCGACGAACCCGTCGATGATCTGGTTGACGAGGACGCGGGCCTCGGGCTCGAGGTCCTTCATACGCTTGGGCGAGAACTGCGGGTCGAGCAGCCGCCGGTACTTGGCGTGCTCGGGCGGGTCGACCGACAGCGGGATCAACGGCACGTCGTTGCCGATGTTGACGACGTTCTTCGACGAGAACACCTCGGGATGCTTGAGCGCCCACAGCACGTCGTCGTACGTCGACAGCGTCACGCTGGTCCCACCGAACATGCCCGGTTCACGAACGACAGGGCACTTGTCGTGCACCTGGTGGTACACCGGATGGGGGTCGTTCGCGCACTCCTGCGAGAAGACGTCGACACTTGCGCCGTCGTCGGCGCGGGAAACGGTGTCGTCGGTGTACATCAATGCTCCTTGGGATTCGGCTGCCGGAGACGCTCCGGAACCGGGTGGCGAAAAAGCTTCGACGCGTTCGCCCACGTGACCTTGCGCACGACGTCGGGCTCGACGTCGGCGAGGGCGGCACGCGCTCGCGGTTGGGTGTCGGGCCACGTGGAGTCGGCGTGCGGATAGTCGCTCTCCACGCAGATGTGGTCGACGCCGATGTGGTCGCGCAATGCGAACGTCGAGCCGATGTCGATCGTGCAGAACCAGAAGTTCCGGCGCAACGCCTCGGTCGGCGAGATGTCGGTGGCGTCCCAGCCGTGCGAGCCGACCGCCGAGTGCTCGAGCACGTAGTCGATACGGTCGATGAGCATCGGCACCCAGCTGATCCCGCCCTCCGAGAACGCGATCCGGATGCGCGGGAACCGCGTCGGCACCTGCGCCCACAGCCAGTCGGCCGCGGTCACGAGCGCGTTGACGGGGAACAGACTGGTGTACAGCTCGAGCGGCGCGCCCGGCGAACGGGCCGCGGTCCACGACGACGAGCCGTTGTGCAGGCACACGACCGTCTCCGTCTCCTCGCACGCGCGCAGGAACGGGTCCCAGTGCGGCGAGATCATGGGCGGGAGACCGAGGTCGACGGGGTTCTCGGGGAAGCTGACGGCCTTGAAGCCGCGCGCCGCGTTGGCGCGCACGTCGGCGGCGGCGATCTCCGGGTCGTTGACCCACGCCAGCTGCAGCGGGATGACCCGATCGGGATGCGGTCCGGCCCACTCCTCGATGTGCCAGTCGTTCCAGGCGCGCAGCGCCGCGAGACCGAGGTCGTGGTCGTCGCTCTTGGCGAAGATCGTGCCCGCGAAGCCCGCGATGAGCGACGGGAAGCAGAGCGTCGCGTACACCCCGTCGAGGTCCATGTCGGCGATCCGCGCCTCGATGTCGTAGCAACCGCGGCGCATCTCGTCGAAGCGCGCGGGCTCCATGCTCCACTCCGCCTTCGGCCGGCCGGCCACGGCGTTGAGGCCGACCTGCGGGTAGAGGCGGTCTTCGTACACCCACGTCTCGCGCCCGTCGTCGAGCGTCACGACGCGCGGGGCGCGCTCCTGCAACGCCGCGGGCAGACGGCCCTCGAAGCAGTGCGCGGGCTCGATGAGGTGATCGTCGACGGAGATGATCGTGTACTCGCGGACGCGCGGCTCCGGGTCGGGCAGGAACGTCGCCGTCATGCGAGGCCAACTCCCCGGGTGCAGAATCGCTCGAGGTACCGCGCGAGCTCGCCGGCGTCGGCCACCCGTCCGACGACGATGTCGTGGATGCCGTCCAGCAGCACGCCGAACATCGTGCGGGCGTCGCGCTTGGGATCATCGGAGTCGATGTCGCGCGCGAGCAGGTCGACGAGCGGTGCGACCGCATCGCGCAACTCCGCGTCGTGAAACTCGATCAGGCGCCGGTACTCGCGCACGAGCACGCCTGCATACCCGACTGCCGACTCGGGTCCGAGCATCTCGAACAGCCCGGTGACGTATGCGTGGATCCCGTCCAGCCCGCCGCGATCACCGATGATCCCGGCGAGCGCTTCCGCGCCCATCCGGCTGTCCTCGCCGAGCAGCGCGAGCAGCAGGTCGTCCTTGCTCTGGAAACATGCGTAGAAGGCCTTGAGCGACAGACCGGCGCGGGTCGTCAGCTGCGCGACTGTGAAGGCGGCGCTCCCCGTCTCGTCGGCCAGCGAGCGCGCGGCGGCGACGAACACCCGGCGGCGGTCCGCCTCGTCGTCGGCAGTCGGCCTGGAGAACGTCATTCTCCCAGAGCATAGACCCGAATTCGCACTACCAACAGTTGTCGGAGTTCTCAGCGCTCTGCGCTGAGAACTCCGACAACTGTTGGTGGAGTTTTGGGGCTCAGGCGGGGCGGTCGCGGAGGATGCTCATCGCGAAGTACTGGGCGGCGCCGCCGTAGGCCTGCGCGAGCGCGGTGCGCGCACCGTCGACCTGGTGCTCACCCGCCAGCCCGCGCACCTGGAGCGCGGCCTCCGCGAACCGCAACATGCCCGAGGCGCCGATCGGGTTCGACGACAGCACGCCGCCCGACGCGTTCACCGGGAACGAGCCGGTCATCTCGGTGTCGCCGCTCTCGACCATCTTCCAGCCTTCACTCGGGCCCGCGATGTCGTGACCCTCGAGCCACATCGGCTCGTACCAGCTGAACGGCACGTAGATCTCGGCGACGTCGATCTCCTGGCGCGGCACGCCGATGCCCGCCTGGCGGTAGACGTCGTGCGCGCATTCGACGCCCGCGACCGGGCGGACCGGATCGCGGCCGGGGAACTGGCCGAGCTCGCTGCGCACCGCGGTCGCCGCGACCCACGCGGCCGGCTTCGCCGCCTTCTTCCCGTTGGCCTCGTTGGTGAGCACGACCGCGCACGCGCCGTCGGAGGACGGGCACGACTCGAGGAACCGCAGCGGGTCCCACAGCATCGGGGACTCCTTCACCTTCTCGATGCTGATGTCGGTGAGGTGCAAGTGCGCGTAGGGGTTCTTCAGCGCGTTGAGGCGGTCCTTCACCGCGACCTGCCACCCGATGTACTCGGGTGCGCCCGTCTTTTCGATGTACGCGCGGATCCACGGCGCGAACGCGCCGCCCGCGCCGATGCCGCGGCTACGGCCACCGGCCAGGCCCCACTGCGCGTTGCCCTCGCTCTGCTTCTCCCACGCGATCGCGAGGACACGCTCGTGGATGCGCGACTCGATGAGGTGCGCGCCCACGATGAAGGTCGAGCCGCCGACACTGCCGGCCGTGTGCACCCGCAGCATCGGCTTGCCGGCACCGCCGAGCGCGTCCGCGAGGAACAGCTCCGGCTGCACGATGCCTTCGAACGCGTCGGGCGCCTTGCCGATGACGACGGCATCGATGTCGGCCCACGTGCACTCGGCGTCGTCGAGCGCGCGCGGTGCCGCCTCGCGCAACAGACCGGGGATCGACACGTCGGCGCGCTTCTTCTTGTGGTGCGTCTGCCCGACGCCGATGACCGCACACTGCTCGGACATGACTATCGCTCCCTCGACTGCGCAATGCTGCGCGGCGTGACCATCACGACGACGACTCGGTTCGGCTTCGCATTGCTCCGCTGCGTCCGCACTGGACTACTCACCCTCCATCAGGCACACGAGGTTGTGCTGGAGCACCTGACCTCCGGTCGCGTGGGCGAGCCCGCGGCCCGCACCACCTTCGACGATGCGCTGCGCGACCTCCGCGATCCGGACGAGCCCGGTCGCCATCACCGGGTTCCCGGCGAGCGGTCCGCCCGACGGGTTCACGTTCGCGTCGGCGTCGAGCCCGAGCGCTTCGCGCAGGATCTGCTCCTGCGAGCTGTAGCACGACGACAGCTCGACGACGTCGAGCGGGCCGCCGTCGTACCCGGCCTTGCGCGCCGCCAGCGTCGTCGACGACGACGTCGTGAGGTCGCGCATGCCCGGTTGGTGCACCTCGATGCGGTGATCGAGACCACGGATCCACGCGGGTCGTTCGCACAACGAGCGAGCCCGGTCGCCCCGTGCGAGCACCACCGCGACCGCTCCGTCGGAGACCGGCGGGCAGTCGTGCGCACGCAACGGCGCACGCGTGTAGGGCGCGGCGAGCAGCGCGTCGACGGATCGGTCGCCCGACACCTGCGCCTTCGGGTTGTCCTTGGCGCTGCGCAGGTTGCGCACGACCGTCTCCGCGAAGTCGCGCTCGGTCGCCTTCCCCGAGTCGAGCAACGCCCGCGCCTGCAGGCCCGCGAGCGAGTCGGGGTCGACCCCGAGCGGCGCGAGGTAGTACGGGTCGAGCTGTTGCGGCCACAGCTCCGCCGGATTCGAGGGCGACGACTTGCCCGAGCCGAACACCGAGCGCGGTGTCGATGTCGCCGTGCTGCAACCGCACCCAGGCTTCGTACAGCGCCCATGCGCCGTCCATCTCGACGTGCGACTCCGAGATCGGCGGCCACGCACCCGCGGCCTCGAGGTTGGAGACGAACGCGAACGGCCCGCCCGTGAGGTAGTCGCAGGAGCCCGCACACGTGAACCCGACCTCGCGCCGATCGAGCCCCGCCTTCTCCAGCGCCTCGGTCACGATCGGGACGAGCAGCTGAACCTCGCTCTCGCGCGCCTTGGCGAGCGACCCCGTCTGCGCGTACCCGACGACTGCAATGTCTGTGGCGGCCATCAGAAGATGTGCTCCTCGTAGTCGGCGCGGTCGGCGTCGGGTTCGCCGGTCCACTCGAACGCGTCGATCACCGACGACACGCTCCCCCATCCGCGGTTCGACACGCCGTCGGCGCTGCGCTCGCCCTTCGGCTTCCACACCGCGCGCACGCGCATGCCGGAGTGGATCTGGTCGTGCGGGACACCCACGATGTCCTGGCCGCCGAGGTTGCCCGACGAACCGTCGAGCAACACCGACGCGTACACGAACGGCTCGGTCTCCTCTTGGCCGTAGTACGCGACGGGCGTGATGATCGTGAACCCGGTCACGGTCCCGTGGTCGCTGACCTCGACCTCGTCCGCCTCACCCGTGGGCACGACGCAGATCGGGCAGTAGCCCTTGCCCGGCACGTACACCCGGCCGCACGAGGGGCACTTGTGCCCGACGATACGACCGTCGATCAAGGCGTCGACGTAGCGGTCGAGCACCGGTGTGAGCTCCTCGGAGTAGTGGAGCGACACGAGGTGCTCCATCACGAGGTTCTCCTTGGGTGTGCTCGTGGTGTCGGTCACGATGCGGGCTCCCAGCAGGCGAGGTCGTCGATCATGTTGTGCGGCTCGGCGCGCCACCGTGGCTGCACGCGCATGCCGGTCGTCATCTTGTCGATGGTGCCGGCGTCGACGGCGTGCACCATCGCGGTGTCGGCGCCGTCGGGCGTGACGAGCGCGAACGCGAACGGCCGGTCGAGCGGGTGCTTCGAAGTCGGGTCGGCGACCCACGTCCACGACTGCACCGTTCCCTGCGGGCCGACCTCGACGAGCTCGTCGAGCGGGTCGCCGGTATTCGGGTCGTACTCGAGCGGCGGGATCAGGACCTTGCCGTCGGTGGCGCGTATCCCGAGGATCCGGTGCTCACGGAGGCCGGCGAGGAACGCGCCGACGACCGGCCCGAGGGTGCGCGAATACGGGAACTCGAGAGTGCTCTCGACGACACGCGGTGTGCTCATGAAAATGACTCCCTCACTCCGACTCGCCTTCGACATTGATCTTCGGGGCGAAGTCTCCGTTGCGTCCGCACGAGATCAGAAGCTAACCATCCCGCGCGGACGCCGCATCTTCGCCGAGCGACCGCTTGTCGACCTTGCCCACCGACGTCAGCGGCAAGGCGTCGACGAGCATCAGCCGGTCGGGCGCCTTGTAGTCGGCGAGCGCGGCCTTGCACGCGGCGCGCAGCTCGGCCAGCTCGGGTCGTCGACCGGGCGCGGGCACGACGAACGCGTACCCGATCTCGCCGAGCACCGGATCGGGGCGACCCAGCACCGCGATCTGCGCGACGGCGGGATGCTCGGACAGCACCCGTTCGACCTCGGCGGGATACACGTTGTAGCCGCCGCGGATGTACATCTCGCTGCGTCGCCCGACGAGGGTCAGGTAGCCGCGGTCGTCGAGGAACCCGAGGTCGCCGGTCGTGAGCCAACGCTCGCCGTCGAGCACCTCGGCCGTGCGTTCGGGGTCGTGCCAGTAGCCGCGCATCACTGCGTCGGAGTGGCACCGTACCCGGCCGACGACGCCCGTCGGGCAGGGCGCGCCGTCGTCGTCGACCACCTCGAGGTCGACGTTCACGCGGGCGCGGCCGACGGTCTGCGAGATCACCTCGGGCGAGTCGCCGGGGACGGTGCCCGTGGTGATCGCGGCCTCGGTGCTCGTGTACCCGATCACGACCGGGCACCCCAGCCGCGCCTCCATCTCTCGCACGAGCTCCGGGGGCACGGTCGCGGCACCGGTGCCCGCGATCCGCAGCGACGAGAGATCGTGGCGCGCGAACCCGGGATGGTCGAGGACGAGTCGCCACTGCGTGGGGACGCCCTGCCCGACCGTGACGCGCTCTCGGGCCATCAACGCGAGCGCGTCGGCCGCTGTCCACGGCGTGGGGGTGATGACGGTCGTGATGACGTTCTCGATCTCCTCCCACGGCCGCGACATGAACGCGACGTGCGCGAACGGCAGCGGCGCGAGGCGCACGTCGAACGGCGCGCCCATCGCACCCGCGCCGATCGCGACCGCGCGGAGGTTGCGATGGTCGAAGACCGCGCCCTTCGGCATGCCGGTCGTGCCGCTCGTCCAGACGATCGCGACCGCGTCGTCGGGTTCCACGTTCGGGAGCAGCGCGGGCGGGTCGTGCGCGTACGCGGCGCGCACCGTGCCGAGATCCTCGGGCCGGACGACGACCCGGGGACGCGTGCGATCGAGGATGCTCGCGATCTCCGGCGGGCCGAGGCGCGTGTTGATCCCCGTCGTGATCGCGCGCAACCGCATCGCGGCCTGGTAGCAGACGGCGTAGTCGATCGACGACGGCACGAGCAGGGCGACGACGTCGCCGGCACCGACCCCCGCGCCCGCGAAGAACGCGGCGACGCCGTCGGCCGCCCGGTCCCACTCCGCGAACGTCAGCCGGCGGTCGACCTCGACGAACGCGGCCCGATCCGGATGTTCGCCCGCAGTCGCTCTCAGTAGTTCCACAGCGGTCTCGGGCCCGGTCACGGCTGCCCAACGTACCGGCGGGGCACGCGACTACCGTTGCCGCCCGATGCCTTCCGCGAAAGAAGTCCGCGCCGCGCCAGAACCGCCAGCGCGAGCGCGTCGCCGCCGCGAGGGCCGCGCGCCATCAGGCATTGCAGCGCCGCCGCCGGTTCGGCGCAAGCGTCGTCGTACTCCTCCTCGTGCTCGCGATCGCCTTCGGGCTGTCGGGAGGATTCGGCATCGGGAACGGCGGCTCGACGGTCGCCGTCTCGCCACCGACGACGGCGGGAACGACGGTGCCGGCCGGCTCCGCCACGACCGCGCCGACGCTGGCGTCGGCGAAGGGCAAGCCCTGCGTCGGCCTGAAGGATCCGTTGCCGAAGGGATCGCCCGCGTTCCTCATCGCCCCCGGTCCTGCGCCGACGACACTCACCTCGCAGGACCTGAAGGTCGGCACCGGCGCGGTGGTCGCGAAGAAGGCGAAGGTGACAGTGAACTACGTCGGCGTCGCGTGCTCGACCGGCAAGATCTTCGACTCGTCGTACTCACACCAGCAGACCTTCGACGCCGACCTGGGGGGCGGCATCATCCCCGGCTGGCAAGAGGGCGTCCCGGGCATGAGGATCGGCGGCGTGCGTCTGCTCGGGATCCCGAGCGCGCTCGGATACGGCGCGGCGGGCAGCGGAACGACGATCGCACCCGACGAAGCGCTCTACTTCCTCATCGCCGCGGTCAAGCTGGGCTGACTCAACCGCCGCCGCCGGTCGACGCTCCGAACGTCTTGATCAGACCGGCGACCAGCGCGTCACTCTGCGCTTGTGTCAGCTTCGCGTTCGCGTGCAGACCGAACCACGTGTAGTACGACGGCGGCATCGAACCCCTCTGCACGCTGCCCGCCAGGTCGCGCGCACCTTCGCCCTGCGGTTGGTCCCACGTCGAGAAGTTGACCGAGGCCCGTCCCTCCTTGACGTGGTTCGTCAGCCACCACGAAACCGGAGCGATCTTGCCGTACCACGGCGTGCGGGTCTCGTTGCTGTGACAGTCGTAGCACGAGGCCACGACCAGAGCCCGCGTCTGCGGGCTGTCCCACTTGGGCTCGGCCGTGACGCGTCCGTTCGAGACGCGGTAGGGCACGAGTTGCATCAGTACGAACGCGGCGACCACCCCCACCACCGTCAACAGGGCGCGCTTCTTCGTGATGTATTTCACGATCTCGATGGTCTACCCGATCATCGTCACGAACCAGTGACCTTGGGCCCCCGTGTGGGGGACCCACTCCTTCAATCGCCGGTGTCGTCGAGGTCGAGCAGACCCGACGCCGCCGCCAGCGCGACGGCCCGCCGCGCCGCCTTGTCGAAGGCGAGGGCGAAGTAGTTCTCCGCGATCGTCTCGCGGCCGGGCAGAGGCGGCGGCCCGAGCGACCGGATCATCGCCGAGGGGTCGTGCGACGGCCGGACGAGCTCGACCGGTTCGTCGGCCGAGCGGTTGCCGTCCCAGAAGTCGCGGCGCGGCGCGGCCTTCTTGCGCGGCGTCGAACGCGCGCTCGAGCGGCGGCGGGGCGGGCTCACGCGTCGGCCTCCTTGCCCGATTCGAACAGCTCCTCGGTGAGGAGCGCCTCGGGCCGGATCCCGAGCGCGAGGCGAAGCTGGTCCCCGTCGAGATCGGCAAGCGAGCTCGACTTCGGGAGCACGAGATCGGCGATGCGCCGCTTGCCCGCGACGACCTCCTCGACTCGCTCGTCGACGGTGCCCGGGCAGATCAGGCGGTGGCAGATGACCGTGCGCGTCTGACCGATGCGCCAGGCGCGGTCGCGCGCCTGGTCTTCCACGGCCGGATTCCACCAACGGTCGTAGAGCACGACATGACTCGCGGCGGTGAGGTTGAGTCCCGTGCCGCCGGCCTTCAGTGAGAGCACCAGCGCGCGCGGCCCGTCGCCGCCTTGGAAGTCGGCGATGATCTGGTCGCGCGCGGTGCGGGACAGACCGCCGTGGTAGCAGGACACCTCCGTGCCCGTGCGCTTGGTGAGATGGTCGGCGAGCTTGATGCCCCACTGCGCGAAGTGCGTGAACACCAGCACGCTCTCGCCCGCGGCGAACACCGCGTCGACGATCTCCTCGAGGCGCGCGAGCTTGCCCGACCGTCCGGCGAGCGGGAGGTCGTCGTCCTGGTACGCGGCGGGGTGGTTGCAGATCTGCTTGAGCGCGGTGATCGCGGCGAGGATCTGGCCGTTGCGCGCCTTGCCGCCCTCGGGCGCGGCAGTGCCGGTGACGAGCGTGTCGAGCAGCGCCTGGTAGAGACCGATCTGCTCGGGCGTCATCGCGCAGCGGTCGAGCTCGTCGATCTGGTCGGGGAGCTCCTCGGCGATCGAGGGTTCGGCCTTCGTGCGCCGGAACACCAGGATCCCGTTGAGCGCGCGCATCGCGTCCTCGGCTTCGACGTGCGCGGTACGACCGTCGGTGGTGAGCCGCGCGATGAACTGCGGGCGCGGTCCGACGAGACCGGGATTGGCGAAGTCGAGGATCGCCCACAGGTCGCCGAGGCCGTTCTCGATCGGCGTGCCGGTGAGCGCGACCTTCGTGCGGGCATCGATGCGCCGCAGCTGCTGCGACGTCTCGTTCGCCGGGTTCTTGATCGCCTGCGCCTCGTCGAGGATCACCTTCGACCACGCCACCTCGGCGATCGCGTCGATGTCGCGCACCGCGGTGCCGTACGTGGTGACCACGACGTCGGCGTCGACCAGGTCGCTCGCGATCTCCTCCGGCGTCGCGCGGTTCGCGCCGTGGTGCACGACCACGCGCAGGCCGGGTGTGAAGCGCGCGGCCTCCGCGGTCCAGTTCCCGACCACGGCGGGCGGCGCGATCACCAGCGCCGGACCGGAGCCCGCGCCCGCGAGCAGATCGGCCAGCATCGTGGGTGTCTTGCCGAGACCCATGTCGAGCGCGAGACACCCGCCGAGCCCGGCCCGGGTGAGGAAGCCGAGCCACGCCAGGGCCTCGGCCTGATAGCTGCGCAACTCGCCGACGAATCCTTCGGGCGTTCCGGCCGGTGACGCCGAGACGTCGGCGGCGGCCTCGAGCAGCTCCGCCGCCCAACCGCCACCGACGACGGACACGCCCCCGGAGAGGGCCGATCCCTCGATGCCGAGCGCGAGGCGCAACGTCTCCGCGCCCGAGAGCTGGCGGGTCTCGGCGCGTTCCGCGAGCGCGTCGGCGGCCGCCTGCAGGTCGGCCTTGTCGAGTGCGACCCAACGTCCACCCGAACGGATGAGCGGGCGCGCCTCCCGGGCGAGGCGGGCGATGTCGGCCGCGGTCAGCTCGACGTCGTCGAACACCGCCGACCAGCGCACGTCGGCGAGCTGGTTGGCGCCGACCGTCGTTTCGGACGGCGCGTCGACGAACACCCGCAACGACGCCGTAGGTTTTCGCCGCGAGAGCGCCGGGACCCGCACGTCGAAGCCCGCGGCCTCGAGTTGCGGGCCGGTGCTCACCATGAGGTCCCAGGCTTCGTCCTGGCTCAGGATCACCTCGCCGCGCCGGGTCCCGCCCGGCCGTAGGAGCGCGGGGAGCATGCGCTCGAGCCGCGTGATCTCGTCTTCGAGGTGTGGACGGCCGGCGCCCGCGTTGACGATCGCCTGCTCGATCGGCATCGGCTCACCCCGGTTGCCGGTGGCGAACACCGCAAGGTGCCAAACATTGGCGTCGTCGGGTGGGTCGAGCCGCACGATGAGCCGGCCGCGCTCGCCGGTGACCGAACGCCCCCAACGTTCGATGCGAGTCGCGACGTCGCCCGCGAGCCGGGTGGGCGCGTCGAACGCGCTGCCGTCGAGGCGGCCGAGGAACGCCTCGGCGACGTCGGTCGCGGTCCGGACGCTGGGCGGGGGCGCGGGCATCTCGAGTTGGCGGGCGCCGTCGCGGCAGATGGCGTCGACCATCCCCGTGAGCGCGGACCGGGTGAGCGCCCGGGCGTCGACGTCCTGGGCGAGCGCGAGCAACGAACCGGGCATCGTCTCGATCAGGTGTGCGAGTCGCACCGGGTCGACGAGGGCGGGCGTCCAGCGCACGGAATACGAACCGTTCGAGTCGCGGGCGCTGCCGCCGCGCCGCGTGCGCTGGCGCAGGAACGGCACCATCGCGCCCCGCGCCGTCGACTCCACCGCCCAGAGCGCGACCCGACCCAACCAGCGGACACTCTCACCGATGCCCTCGACCTGACCCGCCCCCGCCGCGACCAGCCAACCGAGGACGTCGCCGACGGGGATCGCCTGGGAGTCGGCGCGGGCGCCGCCCGGCAGCGGCACCGCGCCGTGGCGGGTCCAGCCCGCGTGAGGAGCACCCGAGCGCTCGAGCATGCGCACGAGCTCGTCGCCCCCGGCGGACGGGGCGTTCCGGCCCGCAGCCCACGCGACGACGCGTCCGGGCTCCCAGGAGACCTGGACCTCGACCACACCCGGCTCGGTGTCGCGTGCGTCGACGTCGTCGCGGCCGTCGCGCTCGTCGAGGGCATTCCGGTCGTCGCGGGCGTTCCGGTTCGGGCGGTTGTTCCGGCTCGAGAGGTCGGCACGCCGTTGCCCGGTCCGGCGCGCCCACGCGTCGGCCAGGCGCCGGTGCTCCGACTCGAGGTCGGCGACGACCTGGTCGCGCTCCTCGCCGCGGAGCGACCGGGCGCGCTCGAGGTGGTCCTCGGCGTCGCGCAGGAGCGCCAGCAGCGCGGCGTTCCACGCCACGGGATCGGCCTCGAGAATCGCAAGTTGTTCGGGCGTGGCGTCGCCGTCGATCTCGGCATCGACGTACATGTCGAACTGCCACGGCGCGATCGGCGTCGACGTCGGCGTTCCTGTCACAGATCTCCGCTGGATACCAAGGAGGCGCGATGTGCGTCCTCGAAGAATGCGGACCCGCAGGTCCGTGCGGCCCCCGGTAGCGCGGATGTGCGGACCGGAGCCTGACAACCGGGTTGCCCCGCTGACGCGGTTCATCGGTGCCGCCACCGATGGTACAACCGTCGTACCCAGTGTACGCCACGGAGAATTCTTTCTTCGACCATCACCGCGACCCACCACGAACCGACGGCCGAGCGAGAAGCGGATTCTCCCGCCAACCGCCGCCGGACAGGGCCTCTGACCTGCGGGAAAACCGGCGAAGGACGACGACAAGCCCCTCGTGAGGTGGGATACTCGCGGCGATGGACCGGATGGTCCAAGGGAGAATCGACATGAGTCAAACAGTTGGCTCTGCGATCAGGCTCGCGCTACTCGACGATCAGACACTCTTCCGGGAGGGCGTCGCGGCGTTGCTCGAGCGGGAGCCCGACCTGGAGCCCATTGCCCAGATGTCGACGGTGCAAGCCTCGATCGCCCTCGAGATCGAGCCTCAGGTCATCGTCACCGGACTCGCGCTCCCGGACGCTCGGCGCAGCGTGGTCATCGAACGTCTGCGGGAGCGATTCCCGCAGACGGCGATCGTGGCGCTCACCGTGTTCGACGACCTCCCCACCGTTCAGCAGGTGCTCGCGGCGGGCGCCGACGGCTACGTACTGAAGTCCGCGACGTCGGCCGACCTCTTCGCCGGGATCCGTACCGTCGCCCGGGGCGGCCTGTACCTGCAGCCGTCGATCGGCATCGCATTCGCGTCGCGACCGGCCGACGAGGTCGCGCACCCCGCGGTCGGCGGGCTGACGCCCAAGGAGACCGACGTCCTACGGCTGCTCGCACTCGGCCACACGAACGCCGAGATCGCGCAACTGCTCGGCACGAGCCTGCGCACGATCGAGACCCATCGCGCACACATCCACCAGAAGCTCGACCGGCACAGCCGCGCGCAGTTGGTGCGGTTCGCGCTCGACGCCGGGCTCCTGCGGCTCGACGACGCCGGCTCCCCGGCGCCCGACTCGCGCCTCGGCGATCGCGAGCCCGACCCCGTCCGCGGCTGAACCCCAGCGCGACCAGCGCGACCCGAACGCACCGGACGCGGTGACGCGTCGCGTTGCCGTCGCATGCCACCAGCGGGCAATGTTGGGGGACAGACACCTTCCGGTTGGGGTCGCGCCACGTCGGCGCGGGGAGAGGGACGGCGATGACGGGTCAGCCAACTCCGGGTTCGCAGGCGGCGGGCGTGACGCCCCAGCCTGCGGCGGGCAGCGGTTGGGGTGCGCCCACGGGGCCCGTCGACCCGCGGCGGTGGATCGCGTTGGTGATCCTGTCGAGCACGTTGTTCATCATCGTGCTCGACAACACGATCCTCAACGTCGCGGTGCCGACGATCATCCGCGAGTTCCACACCCAGGTGTCGTCGATGCAGTGGGTGATCTCGGGCTACTCGCTCGTGTTCGCGTCGCTGCTCATCAGCTTCGGCCGCCTCGGCGACATCGTCGGCCGGCGGAGGATGTTCTTCATCGGCGCCACGCTGTTCGCGGTCGGGTCGTTGATCGCGTCGCTGTCGCAGTCGGTGGTCCAGCTGTTCGTCGGCGAGTCGCTCATCGAGGGCATCGGCGCCGCGATGATGCTGCCCGCGACACTGTCGATCCTGTCGGCGACGTTCCGCGGCCGCGACCGCGCGATCGCGTTCGCGGTCTGGGGCACTGCCGCGGGCGGCGCGGGCGCGCTCGGTCCGTGGGTCGGCGGCATCCTCACCACCGACTACTCGTGGCGATGGGCGTTCCGCGTCAACGTGGTGATCGCGCCGCTCGCGGTCATCGCCGGCATCTTCTTCGTCCACGAGTCGAAGGACGAGAACGCGAGCGGACTCGACCCGACCGGGGTCGCGGCGATCACCGTCGGGCTGCTCGCGCTCGTGTTCGGGATCATCGAGGCGTCGCGCTACGGATGGTGGGCGCCCGTCGGTGACCAGTCGATCGGCGGGTGGAAGTGGCCGCTCGGCTCGGTGTCGGTCGTGCCGGTGTCGCTGCTGGTCGCGGTCGTGGTACTCGCCTCCTTCGTGCGGATCGAGCTCCGGCGCGTCCGGGCGGGCAAACCAGTGGTGTTCGACTTCACCGACCTCGTCCATCGCGGGTTCCGGTACGGGCTGATCAACACGACGGTCCTGGCCATGGGTGAGTTCGGCGCGTTCTTCGTGCTGCCGATCTTCCTGCAGGCGGGCCTGCACCTGAGCGCGATCAAGGCGGGCACGTGGTTGTTGCCGGCCGGAATCATGGCGTTCGTCGGCGGCGGCATCGGCGGGCAGCTCAGCCGTCGTCACGGGCCCAAGTACGTGATCACGTTCGGCCTGACGCTCGAAGCCCTGGGCATCTGGCTCTACGTCGTCGCGTTCTCGCCGTCGACGAGCTTCTGGGCCTTGCTGCCCGCGCTCATGCTGCACGGCGTGGGCATCGGGTTCGCCACCAGCCAGCTGACGAACGTCGTGCTCAGCGACATCCCGCCCCAGAAGTCCGGCTCCGCGAGTGGCGCCGCGGGCATGGTCCGCCAGGTCGGCACCGCGCTCGGCATCGCGCTCATCGGCGCGATCTTCGTGTCGCAGGCGACGAGCCACGTACGCCACGACCTCTCGCGTGCGCCGGGCATCCCGCAGGCGGTGCGCGAGCAGGTGGTCGCGAGCGTCGGCGACGGCATCGGCGGCGGCGCACCCGTCGGCGCGGGCAACTCCGTCGTCGGACGGCAGATCAGCACGATCGTCTCGAACGGCGTCGCCGACGCGGCGCGTCCCGCCGTCGCGTTCGCGGGCGTCGTCGTCACCCTGGGCGCCGCCATCTCGCTGCTCGTCCCGAACATCCCCGCCGAGCACGAGCTCGAGGTGTCGGACTGGTCGCCGGCGGCCGAAGCGGACGCGGACGCCGAACCCGACGTCGACCCCGAGCCCGAGCCCACCCCCGCGTAGGCGTTTTCGCCGAAGCCCGCCCGATCGGCGAGCACGACGGTCTCGACGCGCTCCGCGCCGCGTTCTTCGAACGGCCAGCAGTAAACCGGGTTGACCATCACGCGGGGGTATGGCATCCTCCAGATGTTCCACTTGGTTGACTACATATGGGAGTCGAGATGTCAGTCCTCCGTGCACCCGTTGCACCCACCCACGACCTGGGCGGCGCCCGCTTCACGTCGCTCGCTACCCCGACTCGCGGCTCGGTCGACACCGCGGTGTGGACGGTCGAGATCATGGCGGGGACGCCCGCGACACCGCACTCGTTGACCCGCGAGGAGGTCTTCGTCGTGCTCGAAGGCGCCGCGTCGGTGCGCATCGACGGGCACGAAGACACTGCCGCGGCCGGTGACGCGATCGTGGTGCCCGCCGGGGTCGACTTCGAGCTCGCGAACGCCGGGCCGGACGTCCTCCGGCTGCTGTGCTGCTTCCCCGTCGGCGGCCAGGCGTGTTCGGCGGACGGCGCGCTCTTCACGCCACCGTGGGCCGAGTGAGCTCCGATCGCGCACCACACGAGCCGCCCCTCGCCCGGCTGTTCGCCATCGCTTACCGGCTCCTCATCGACGGACTGCACGAGCGCCTGCAGGAGTCGGGTTGGACCGACGTGCGTCCCGCCTTCGGCTTCGTGTTACTCGCCGCCCGCGACGCGCCGACGACCTCGACCGAGCTCGCCGCGCTGATGGGGACGACCAAACAAGCGGCGTCGAAGCTGGTCGACACGATGGTCGCGGCGGGCTACGTGCGGCGCACGGTCGACGCGACCGATGCACGGTCGCGACCGGTGCACCTCACCGCCCGGGGAAAGAAGCTGTTGACGACGGTCGAGCGCATCTACGTCGCGCTGGAGCAGGAATGGGTCGACGTGATCGGCGCGTCGAACGTCGAACGGCTCCGCCGCGACCTCGTGCGCGTGCTCACCGTCACGAACGACGGCGAGCTGCCTCCCGTGCGCCCGTCGTGGTGAGCAGCCGTCGCGTCGGCCCTGCACCCGTTTCCCCTCACGCGCGATGACGTCGCTCGTGGGCGGCGTACGTCGACGTCCTGCGCGACGGCGTCGGGCTCGACGTTCTGCTCGTCGGCGTCGGGGCCCTGTTCATGTGGCTCGATCACCGTCTTCCGCCGGCACCGAGGCGCGCCCGCGTCTCAGCGCGTGACGAACCCGCCGTCGACCGCGATCGCCTGGCCGGTCACGAAGCTCGCCCGGTCGGAGCACAGCCACACGGCCGCGTCGGCGACCTCGTCGGGCTCACCGAGCCGCCCGACGGGCTCGGCCTCCGTGAGCTGCGCCAACGCGGTCGCGTCACCCTGGGTGAAGCGCGTGATCATCTCGGTCGCGATCACCCCCGGGCACACGGCGTTGACGCGAATACCCTGCGTCGCGTACTCGAGCGCCGCGGTCTTGGTGAGGCCGACGACGCCGTGCTTCGACGCCGTGTACGCGGAGATCCCCGCGAAACCGACGAGGCCGGCGACCGACGAATTGTTGACGATCGAGCCGCCACCCGTCTGAAGCATCGCCGGGATCTCGGCGCGCACGCACAAGTAGGTGCCCGTGAGATTGACGGCGATCGTGCGGTTCCAGTTGTCGAGCGTCGAGTCGCCGGTCGGCGCCGTGTCACCCTCGATGCCGGCGTTGTTGAACGCGAAATCGAGCCGGCCGAACCGTTCGACGGTCCTCGCCACCAGCGCGACGGCATCGTCACCGTTGGCGACGTCGGTGCGCACGAACAGGGACTCGCCGCCCAGCCGCTCGATCTCGACCGCGACCTTCGCGCCCCGCTCGGCGTCGATGTCGGCGACCACGACCGCCGCGCCTTCTCGAGCGAAGGCGACGGCCGCGGCCTGGCCGATCCCCGAGCTCGCACCGGTGACGATCGCGACTCTTCCCTGCATTGAGGTCATGGCCCCAGCATTCGCCCATCCGGCATCCCGCACCAGGGACGGACGTCCCAAACCGGCACCGACTTCCGCCGGATGCCCCGGTCGCTCTGGCGCCCGCGCGCGGTCGATCAGGTCGCGGCCGGGGCCGAACGTCCCGCCGAGCGGGAACCGAGATGGAAGATCCGGGCGACGCCTCGCGGCGCCGTTGCCGCTATCTCCTCGAGAAACCGCCGTCGTCGGAGAGGAAGAGGATCTCGAACGTCACCTTGAAGGATGTCCTCGAGACCTGCGTGACGGTCCGGCTGTCGACGCACGGCGCCGGGTTCGCGATCCCGCTGCGGGTCCCGAGCCGCAGCAGGCGCCGCAGCGCGGCCTGGAGCTTCTCGCGTTTGGTCCAGGCCGGGTTGTCGTTGCAGTCCGGAACCGGGACGCCGACCGTGGCGTCGTCGCGGACCTTGTAGATCGTCGACGTCGCGTAGTCGACGAGGGCCGCGAGCGCGCTGTTGTCGGTGAAGGTGAGCTTCAGGGCGATCGGGTGGCTCGGGTCGCTGTACCCGGGGAAGTCGGAGACGAACGACGCGGTGCCGTTGCACGGGCCCTGGCAGAAGTTGTTGCCGTCCGGCCGCTGCGTGATCGTGATCGGCGAACCGACCCCCGTGTTGGGCAAGGTGACGTTCGCGGGGTTGTTGCCTCCGGTGTCGATCGACCCACCCGGCGGCACGAACGCCGTCACGGTGCCGGGGGTCGGCGCCTCGACGTGCGTCGTAGCGGAACCATTGGAACCGCCCGGCGAGGTCGTGACCGAATCGCCAACGGTCGTTCCGCCCGACGTGGCCGACGTCCGCACGACGATCGCAGCCGCGGCGGAGCTCCCCGCGGCGATGGTGCCGAGCGAGCACGTGACCGGCCCGGCGCCGGTACACCCGCCCGGCGCGGTGGCCGAGACGAACGTGGTCGTGGCGGGAAGGGTGTCGACGATCTGCACGGCCGGCACCGCGGATGCGCCGTTGTTCTGCACGGTCACCGTGTACTTGACGTCGTTGCCCGCGGTAACGGGGTCGGGCGTACCGACGACCGATGTCGCGAGGTTGATGGCCGGGTTGACGATCTCGACCTCGTCGCCGCACGTGCTCGTCGACGGGAGATTCGCGCTGTCGCCGCTGTAGCTCGCCTGCCAGTAGCGCGTGCCCGGCGTCGCGAGCACGACCGCGTCGGAGTCCGGGACGACGCCGGCGGCGACGGTCTTGGTTCCGCCGCTCGCCTCCGCGTTCGTGCACGCGGCGTCGGAGTAGACGGCGTAGGTGACGGTGCCCGTCGCGGTTGCGGCGTGCGTTCCCGAGAGCGTCGCCGAGTCGGTGACACTGGTCCCGGTCGGGACGGTGATCGACGCGCCCGACTGCGAGCCGCCGCTCAACGACGTCGCGACCGTCGTGCTCGTCCGCGGCTCACCGTTGCGAACCGGGAACACGTAGCGGCCGAGCTGCGTGCTGTTCAGGCTGTTGTGCACCAGACCGGTGGTCGAGTTCGTGTCGAGGAACGCACCGTTGACCGCCGAGCCGGGCAGCTCGAAGGTGTGCGTCGGCGACCCGTCGGAGTAGCCGACCCGCGCCGAGTCGCCCTCGAGACAGTTCGCGTTGCCGCCGCTCGCAGTCCCGGTCTCCCACTGGATCTGGTCGTAGTTGAACTCGATGTCGAAGTCACCCGCCGTGATGTCGGAGCGGTCGATCAACAGGAGTTGGAAGTAGTTGAGCACCGACGGGTTCTGGTCGAAACACGCGACGCCGTTCCAGTTGACTCCCCATGCCGGGCGCCCGTCGACGGTGCCGGACCCGTAGGTCGCGGTGTTACCGACGCGCGTGTCGACGTCGGCGAAGAACGCAGCGATGATCACGCGTCCCGCGGCCGAAAGGTCGAACGGCGTGAACGTGGGCAGCGCGGCGTCGAAGGTGAGGTTCCCGTTGTTGTTCAGGAACGCGTCGTTGTACGTCGAGCTGAAGAAGTGCACAGGGAACGGCAACGCGACCGTCGTCGATCCGTCGTCGTTGCCCGCGAACACCGACGAGTCGAAGCCGGGCCGGATCGCGTTCGGACCGAGCGCACCGGCCGTCGACGACGCCGCGCCGACGAGCCCGACGCTTCCGATCACCACCACTGCGATCGCCGAGACGATCGCACGCCCCAACCTCGAAAGCCGCCGGCCGACAACCGACGCGAATCGCGCACGCTGAACGTCCATGTAGATCCTCCACCCGCACGTCCCGTAGGACTCCCGGGCCGAAAGCTAACAGCCCGCCCGGCTCCGTGCACGGGTGACGACGGCTCCGTGCACGGGTGACGACGGCTCCGTGCACGGGTGACGACGGCTCCGTGCACGGGTGACGACGGCTCCGTGCACGGGTGACGACGGCTCCGCGCCCGGGTGACAGAGGCTCCGCGCACGGGTGACAGACGCACCGCGCGGCTGACCCGCTGCGGCTCGACCGCGGCGCCCGGGCCGCTCGATCGTGGCGGGCGCGATCGTTGCCACAGTCAGTCATTCGACGGTCACGAGGTGATCGCTGATCGTCACGTTCGTATGTCGACGACCGATCTCGACGCGAGCCACTCGTCGATCACCGGTGCGGAATCGCGGGCGCCCGCTTCGATGAGCGACTCGAACTTGTCGAAGTCGAGCAGGCTCACGCCCTCGAGGTTCGGTCGCACGTAGCAGTCGCCGTTGTCGGAGTCGCCGAGCGCGCCGAGCTCGGTCAGGCGCATGAGGATGCGGGGAAGGCTCGTCAGGTTGTCGAGCGTTCGGTCGCGCAGGCTCCTCGCGAGCAGCTTCCAGCCGGAGACGACGCCCGTCGTCGACGTCGTCGTCGCCGCGAACTCGCGCCGCGTCCCGACGTCGATCGCGATCACCGAGATCCCCGAATGCTTCGACCGCATCGACGTGACCGGCATGTTGTCGAGAATGCCGCCGTCGACGAGGACGTCGCCGTTCGCGCTGTGCATCGGCGGGAAGAGCCCGGGGACCGAGAAGCTCGACCGCACCGCCGCCCAGGCCGCGCCGCGGTCGTGCAGCTCGAGGGTCCCGCGAGTCAGGTTCGTGGACACGCAGAAGAAGTTGAGCCACGTGTCCTCGACGTCGAGTCCCTGCGCGCCGTCCTTGATGTGGCGCGTCACACGCGCGCCTGCCGCGACCGAGACGCTGGGGAACGTCAGGTCGACCGGCGACTTCTCCACAACCGCGGCGCGAATCTGTGCGGCGATGTCGTCGATCTCGTCGCCGCGCGCGACCGCGCCCGCGACGATCGCGCCGATGCTCGCACCCGCGGTCGCGTCGATGGTGACGCCCCGCTCGACCAGGGTCCGCAGCACGCCGATGTGCGCGATGCCCCTCGCACCGCCGCCGCTGAAGACGACACCAACGCCGACACCCATCAGCAGGCGCGCGACGCGCTCGTAGTCACCGGACCGATCGACACGCACATGGTGGTGCCGATCGATGTCGCGCCCGGCGAGCCAGTCGCGCGTTCCTCGCGGCGTGCTCGTCGCGGCGTCGTGCAGCAGCACGAGCTCGCGTCGTCGCGGAACCGAACCCTGACGCCGCCGCACCTCGTGCTCCAGCGGGCGGATCCCACGCTCCCCGCGTGCCGCACCGACGTAGACGACGATGTCGGCGGCGTGCACGCACTCGTCGGTCCACGTGGTGAACGCGGGCGCGGCGACGTACACGACGACACCGTGCGTCGCCTCCACGCGCTCGCGCCACTCGGCGCGGGCGAGGTCGGATCGGCCCGCGCCGATCTGCGCGTCGACCTCGGCCGCGGTCACGACCGCGAGGGAGTCGACCAGCAACCCCAACGCGGCTCCCAGCCGCCCGCCGAACTCGCGGACGGCGACGCTCTCGTCGAGGGGGACGACGGCGATGGTCGTCGCCGGGCTCGCCTTCGGGCCCTGACGGATCGTGTCCATCAGCTTGCCGATGAGCGCGCTCGACACGACCCGCAGCGCCTGCGGATGCGCGTGGATGACACGGCCGAACGCTTCGGTCGAGAGGAAGAACACGTTGCTGTCGCGCAGCGCGACGATCGATGCCGACCGCGGGCTATCGGTGAGCAATGCCATCTCGCCGGTGAGGTCGCCCCTCCCCACCTCGTCGAGGATGACCCGGCTCCCGTCGTCGCGCGTCAGCACGACCTGCAGTCGACCGCTCGCCACGAGGTACATCCCGTCGGCGGCGTCGCCCTGACGGATCAGCTCGTCACCCCGCCGCGCGACGCGCAACTCGAACTCCGAGCGGAGCAGCTCGCGCGCGGTCGCGGAGAGACCACCGAACACGGGACTCGCGAGTAGCAGCCCGTCGAGGTGTCCCTCGTCGACCGCTCCGACGTCGGTCATGGTGCTTCCCGGACGCTCCGGGCTTCGCGCAGTTCGCCGGCCAGGGCGACGAGCAGTTGCTCGGCCAGGTCGGAGAACTCGCGCAACAGCGTGCGGAACATGCGGATGCCGATGACGGCGACCTTGACGTCGGTCTCGGCGACGACCGTCGCGCTCCTCGGCTGACCGTCGAGGATCGCGAGCTCGCCGAAGTACGCGCCCGGCCCGACCCGGTTCAGCTCGAGCGAGCCGCTCCGCACGATCGCCGAGCCTTCGATGATGACGAACAGCGCGTCGCCGGCTTCGCCCTCGCGCACGAGATCCATGCCCGCCGGCAGCTCCGCCATCTGCGCGTGGCGTGCGATCGTGCGCCGCTGACGATACGTGCACTGGGAAAACAACCGGACTTCGCCGAGCAACTCGGCCAGGTCTCGCTTCGACCCCAATCGGCGTTCTCCTTGGCGTGCGCGAATCCCCCCGCTCTACGATCCGCGTTCTTCGCACTCTTCCATGTCGCGGGCGGCGGAGTCGACACAATCGAGCGGGGGCACCTTGCGGGGCTTGGCGATCTTCGTGATCCGGCGAAGGTGGTGGATCATCGCGATCGCGGCGATCGCGTTCCCGCTCGCGGCCCTCTACGGCGCCGGCGTGCACGACAAGTTGTCGTCCGGCGGGTTCGACGACCCCGGCGCGGAATCGAGCCGCGCCGAAGCGGTGATCGCACGGGAGTTCCCCGCATCCGCACAATCCGACTACGTCATCGTCGTCACGGCCAGCGCGCGGCACGGTCGACACCGCGGCGACCGCGAAAGCCGGCGCGGAGTTGACGCGACGTCTCGCAGCGCTCGAAAGGGGTCTTGTCCGCGGCGTCGTACTGGTCGCTCGGACGGGTCCCGCAACTGCGCAGCCTCGACTCCCGCCAAGCGCTCGTCGTCGCGTCGCTCGCCGGGAGCGAGGACGAGAAGCTGAAGGTCGCGGCCGCGTTGAGCCCGACGTTCACGAGCCGGGGCGCGGTGATCTCGACCGCGGTGACGGGACGCGCGGAGGTGACCCGCCAGCTCGCCGATCAAGCCGACAAGGACCTCGCCAAGGCGGACCTCCTCACCGCGCCGATCACCTTCGTCGCGCTCGCGGTCGTCTTCGGCAGCCTCGTGGCGGCGGGCCTTCCGCTGGTCGTCGGCTTGTTCGCGGTGCTCGGTACCTTCGTGACGCTGACGTTGCTCACGAAGTTCACCGAGGTGTCGGTCTTCTCCCTCAACCTCACGACCGGGCTCGGACTCGGGCTCGCGATCGACTACAGCCTGTTCGTCGTCTCGCGGTATCGCGAGGAGATGCAGCGCGGTGTCTCGCCGGTCGTCGCGGTCGGGCGGTCGTTGCAGACCGCGGGCCGCACCGTCGCGTTCAGCGCCGGGACCGTCGCGATCTCGTTGACGTGCCTGGTGATCTTCCCCATGCCGTACCTGCGATCATTCGCGTACGCCGGGGTGGCCGTGGTGGCACTTGCAGCCGTCGCGTCGATCGTGGTGCTGCCGGCGATCCTGGTCGTCCTCGGTCCGAACGTCGACCGGCTCCGCCTGTTCAGGTCGCGCGCGGCCCGCGACGGTGGCGTGTGGCGGCGACAGGCGCGAGCGCGTGATGCGCCATCCTGTGCTCTACGCGGTCACGATCAGCATCGCGTTGGGGCTCCTCGCGGTCCCCTTCTTCCACGTGAACCTCGGGCTCTCCGACGACCGCGTCGGGCCGAAGGGCATGAGCAGCCGGGTGGCGACCGATCAGATCCGCTCCAACTTCTCGAGCCGCGAGGCCGACGCGCTCCAGGTCCTGCTGCCCGACGTCGACGCGAAGGCCGACCGGGCCGCGATCGACGGCTTCGCCCGCCACGTCTCGGAGCTCGGGGGCGTCGCACGCGTCGACGCCATCACCGGCTACTACCACGTGGTCCTCGGCGGCACCTTGATCCCGTTCGCCCCGCCGAACGCTTTCTCGCAGCGGTTCGCGGCGCCTCCGGGTGCGCACGGAACGCTGCTGTCGGTCGTGCCCGACGTCGAACCGTTGTCGACCCAGGGCGAGCAGCTGGTCAAGAGCCTGCGTGCAACGCCAGCACCGTTCGAGTTCCTCGTCGCGGGCACCTCCGCGAGCCTCGTCGACACGAAGCACGCCGTCGTCACCCGACTCCCGTTGACGCTCGGGCTGATCGCGCTCGCGACCTTCGTGCTGTTGTTCATGATGACCGGCAGCATCCTCGTGCCGGTCAAGGCGCTGCTACTGAACCTGCTGAGCCTCACCGCGACGTTCGGCGCCATCGTCTGGATCTTCCAGGACGGTCACGTCTCGGGACTGCTGCACTTCACCGCGACGGGCAGCATCGACGTGTTCACACCGATCCTGATGTTCTGCATCGCGTTCGGGCTCTCGATGGACTACGAGGTGTTCCTGCTCTCGCGCATCAAAGAGGAGTACGACCTCGACCGCGACAACGAGCACGCGGTCGCGGTCGGGCTGCAGCGCTCCGGTCGGATCGTAACCGCGGCCGCGCTGCTGCTCACGGTCGTGTTCCTCGGTATCGCGACGTCGGAGGTCGCGCTCGTCAAGACATTCGGCGTCGGTCTCACGCTCGCGGTCCTCGTCGACGCGTTCTTGATCCGGGCCACGCTCGTTCCCGCGTTCATGCGCCTCGCCGGGCGCGTGAACTGGTGGTCGCCGCGGTGGTTGCGTCGATGGCACCTGCGCTTCGGCATCTGGGAGAACGAACCCGTCGCGCTCCTCGACCGGCAGTTCGAAGGGACCAAGTGATGCCGCGCTCCGGGCGAGAAGGCCGCGTCCCGTTCACCTACCGGGCCCTCACCGCATGGGCCCAGGCGGCCGTCGCGGTGGTGTACCGCGACGTCACCGTCACCGACGTGGCGCAGCTCCCGGTCGGCCGGCCGGTGATCCTCGCCGCGAACCACGGCAACGCGCTCGGCGACGTCGCGGTGATGGTCGCCGCGACGCCCGGCTTCCCCCACTTCCTGGCGGCGGCGTCATGGTGGAAGTCCGCGCCGGCCCGGGTGCTGTTCCGGCTCGGCGGCGTGCTCCCGATCCATCGCCGTCACGACGGCGAGGACACGCGCCGGAACTCGTCGGCGTTCGAGGCGTGCAACATCGCACTCGCGTCGGGCGCGCATCTCGCGATCTTTCCCGAAGGCGAGATGCACCTCGAGTCCGCGCTGCTGCCGCTGAAGACGGGCGCGGCGCGCATCGCGCTCGAGTGCCGTCGCCGATGCCGGCATCGACGACGTGACGATCGTGCCCGTCGGGCTCGTCTACGAAGCGCGCGGCCGTTTTCGGTCGAAGGTGGAGCTCCACTTCGGTGAACCGATCGCAGTGATCGACAGTCTCGACGAGTACCGATCCGATCCCGCACACGCGGTGCGCAACCTGACCGACCTCGTCGCGCACCGGCTCGCCGCGGTCACCGTCAACCACCCGACCCCGGAGGAAGAGCGCGTCGTCGACCGGGTCGCGGCGCTCGCGTTGGCCGACGATCCCGGCCCCGACGACGGCCACCGGTTCGCGCGCCGGAACGCGCTGCGACGCGAGCTCGCGGCCGCGATCCAGGCCGGGGGCGGAACGTCCGGCACCGAGTTCCGGACGCTCGCAGAGGCCCTCGCCGCGCACGAGGCCGATCTCCGAAGGATCGGCGTCGATCCCGAGGGCGCGGCACCGCTCGAGGCCGTACCTCCGGGTCGCAGCACCGACGACGCCCGGCTCGCGTTGTCGGCGATCCCCGCGGCGTTCGGGCTGCTCGCGAACGGGCCCGTGCTCGCCGGAGTGTGGGTCGCGAGCCGAGGAGTCCGGCACGAGACCTGGCGGGCGACGACGAAGGGCGTGGTCGGCACTGTCTTGTGCCCGATCGTGTGGACGAGCGAGGTCGCCTGCCTGTCGCGCCGGCTCGGAACCCCGTGCGCGTTCGTGCTCACGGCCGCGGGGGCGAGTGCCGGGATCGCCACGCTGTCGTGGTGGGACCGGTTCGACGATCGCCGTAGGCGGCCCCGGAGCCGCGTCGCCGGTGACCGCGACCGCGCACTCGACGACGCACGCGCGAGCCGGCAGAAGGTGCGCGACCTGGTGGCCGGCGTGGCCGCCCGGATCCCCGCACCCGTCGACTGACCAGAAGGTTCCGAGGTAGCTGTCACCGTGCGTCGGTAGGTTCCCGGCATGGGCAGAGATACCCGCACCCCGCGACCTCAGTCGACCGTCGAGCTCGTCGAGGGGCTGTTCGACCTGGCCACCGGCGTTCGCCACGCGACGCGAGCCGAATCGCATCGTTCGTCGTCGACCGGTTGGTGCCGATCGATCCGTCCGTCGTCGACGGCGAGGGCGAACGCCGGATCCTCGCGGTCGTCGCGGCCGCGTGGCGATGCGGTTGGCAACCGAAGGAACTCGTCCGCCACGTCGGGCGAACAACCGACGCACCGACCGTCGGTTTGGCCCTCAGCGCGATCGCGGCCGATCACGCCCGGCGCCGCGCCGCGTTCGTCGACGCGCGCTGGACGGCGCAGCTGAACGACCTCGGCGTCCCGACCACGACTGTCGACAGGTGGATCGGGCGCGGGGCCGACGAACACCGGCTCCCGCGTCCCGAGCAGCTGCGCGCCGTCGTCGCCCTGGTGCAGTGCCTCACCGGTATCGCGCCGATACCGCTCCTGCTCCCGCCGCCGGGGTCGGCGCCGGACGACGGCGCCGTCATCGACCTGCACACCGAGATCGACGACCCGGTGCTCGATCGGGTGCGCGCGCTGCTGGCCCAGGCCGAGTCGACCACCTTCGAGGCGGAGGCGGCGACCTTCACCGCCAAGGCCCAGGAGCTGATGGCTCGGCACGCCATCGACCTCGCGATGCTCTCGGCGCACGCGCGCCGGTCCGATCGACCGGCCACGATCCGGATCGCCATCGACGACCCATACGTCTCCGCGAAATCGTTGCTGCTCCACGTCGTCGCCAAGAGCTCGCGCTGCACAGCGGTGTTCCATTCCGACTACGCGATGTCGTCGGTCGTCGGATTCGCCTGCGACCTCGACGCGACGCAGACGTTGTTCACCTCCCTGCTCGTCCAGGCGCAGGTCGCGATGCAAGCGGCGGCCACGCTCGCGGCACCCGGCACCCGGGCCCGGAGCCGCGCGTTCCGGTCCGCGTTCCTCATGGCGTACGCGCACCGCGTCGCCGACCGTCTCGACGAGATCAATCGCTACGTGGTCGCCGACGCCGAGGCCACGACGGGCGGATCGATCCTGCCCGTGCTGGCGGCCCGCTCGGCCCAGGTCGACGCGATGGTCGGGGAGCTGTTCGGGCGACTCGGACGATCACGCCCGCGCCGAGGGTTCGACGCGGCGGGCTGGGCCAGCGGGGTGATGGCCGCCGACCGGGCCCGGCTCAACGGCGACGTCGGGCCACCGGCCGGACCGGCTCAGCCGCCGGCGTTGTCGAACATCTGACCGCGCGTCTCGAGCACCGCGCAGCTCCGCGATCTGTTCGACGATGTACAGACCGAGTCCCGTCCCGGGGAACCTGCTGCGTCCTCGACCGGCGCATCCACCGGGCGGTTCGACTCGGAGGTCACTCCGGTTCGGGTTGATGTGGGTCGTCGAGGGTGAGCCCGAGCTCGTCGAGCTCCGTCTGATCGATCTCGAGGACCTCGTCCAGCGTTTCCTCGCCGTCGTCCTCTTCGGCGGCGTCGGCATCGGAGCGCAACGCCTCGGACAGCTCCGCCCGGGCGTCACGGCGTTCCTCCCGAGCGAGCTCCGCCGCTTCCTCCGGGCCCGGCTGGTCCTTTGCGCTCACGACCGCTCTCCTTCGACTCGCGACACGTCGCATGGGACGCTACGGGTTGTGCCCCGGCGAAACGCTACGCGCGCCGTTCAGAACCGGGTGACCAGCGCGATACGGCCGAGATCAGCGAGATCTCCCGCCGGTACCGCGACGACGTCGCCCCCATCTCGGATGACTGCGGCGACCGCGTCGTCGACCGCGTCGAAGGAACCGGCTTCACCGTCGGGGGTCGCCTCGAGGCTCCCGTTCAGGACCCGGGCGGGGAATCGATAGCCGTCCTCGACGACGAGCTGCCGCCCACGGCCCGCGTTCGCCGCGGCCCAGACATCGGCGACGCCGGCGACAGCATGCGAGGCAATCGCCTCCCGGACGTCGGTCGCGGCCGACTGCTCGAGCCGGCGCCGGTTCTCTTCGATCACCGGTCGCGCCAGACCCGCGAGCTCCCCCGGTGTTTCTCGCTCGTAGTTGCCGTGCACACGCCCGACGACCTTTTCCGCTTCTTCTCCCAGCTCGTCGAAGTAGGCGATGTCGCGTTCCGCCCCGACGACCACGAGCGGCCGAGGGTCGCGCTTCTGAACGTCGCGCAGCGCACGGCCGACCCGCGAAACACGAATCGTGCCGCCTCTGCATCCTCGCGTTCGCTCAGCGGGAAGTCGCGGTGCGGAGTGTCCGCCTCGGTCGGTGCGACCGCCTCCACCGGAAAACCGAGATCGAGGCGCTCGGCGGCCGACTCACCGTCGACGTCGATGCATCGAGTCTTCGCTCGCGACAGCACGACGATCCGGGCGCGGGTGCGATGGGACATCGCCGCCACGACGTCGTGGATCGCGAACCGTTCGCCGACGACGACTCGCGTCTCCACCGGGGCGTCGAGCGTGACGACATGGGACGCGCTCGGCGAGACCAGTACCGCGACCGCTCGGCCGGGATGCTGCAGGTCGACGGAATCGAGCGCGTCGTCGAGGCTTGCGATCAGCGAGGCCGCCGCGTCGCCCTCGAGCACGCGTCGGATGCCGTCGCCCGCACGGCCCCGCAGCTCGGCGAGTACCGCGGGATCATGGGTGTTCCCGGGCCGACGGTTGTCGAGCGAGCACAAGATCGAAACGGCCGGTACCCCACCGACCTCTGCCAGCTGTCGCTCGAGTGTCTCGCTCCGCATCGCGACTCCTCCCGTGGGGACCGGCGGTCGACTCGCCACGCCTGGTCGATACCAACAGCATCCGAGCATCACGGCGGCGGCGGTAGGGACGGACGTCCCAACCATCGGCGATATCGGCGCCGCGACACCCGGCGCGCCCGCCGCCTTCGGTGCGGATGGCCTTCGACACCGGGACTTGCGGACCTACCCCGCGCCGGGCCGCCGACCCAGACTGGGTGAGGGACGGGATCGAGGATGGGGCGACGATGAGCACGAAGCAGCTACCGGCAGCGATCGCGGACCTCCCGCTCGCGGGGAGGGCGAATCAGCTCGATTCGCGATTCGCGGTGATCGATGCCGGGCACTGAGATGCCAAGTCTCGAGATGCCGCAACTTGTTGCCGCCGTCGACGACTCCGCCGCCACCGGACCCGTCGTCGCACTCGGGCAATGGTTCGCAGCGCTGCTCGAGGTGGATGTCGTCGCCGTGTTCGTCTCCGAAGACGGCGACGGCCTCACGGCTCGTGCCGTTGCCGAGCGGGCAGGCGTGCAGTTCGAGCTGCAGCGGGGCGATCCGGTCACCGTCCTGCGCGAGGCCGCGACACGACCCGAAGTGCGCGCGATGACGATCGGCGCACGGGCGCTGCCGGCGCAGAGCATGCCGGCCGGACACGTTGCGCTCGGTTTGATCAGCAGCATCGACAAGCCCGTGATGGTCGTGCCGCCCGACGTTCGCATCCCGAGCGACACGCGGGTCCGTGTGCTGGCGCCGGTCGACGACGATCCCCGGAGCGTCCCTCCGTTGCGGCGACTGCTCGACCAGATGCATGTCCCCGATCTGGAGCTCGTACTCCTTCGCGTCTTCGACGCCGAGCACATGCCCAGCTTCCAGGACCACGCCGGGTACGACACGGACATCTTCGTCAAGGAGCTCGTACGACGCACTGCGCCGGACCGGTCAGCCCAGGCGCGAGTCGAATGCCGCGTCGGCGAGGTCGCGCACACGATCCTCGCGGCCGAGCGTGAGCTCGCATCCGATGTCGTCGTCCTGGGATGGGGCCGCGACCTCACGGCCAACCGGGCGGCGGTCGTGAAGCGGCTGCTGGCGCACTCGAGGACGCCCCTCATCCTCGTTCCGGCATCCAGCGCACGCGCCGCCGGGCCCGCGCGGTGAGCACACGCCGGGGAACGCACGAGCCGCCGCCACCCGCACAGAGGACGTTCGTCACTTCTTCGAGTGGTCGCTCGGCACTGCTGCACCTCGACTCGACGCGTGATCATGGAGAGAGATCGAGAGGAGTCACGATGGGACTCACGAGAGGGCTCGCGCCGGCGACGGGGCCGACGGGCCCGCCAGCCAAGGAACTCGACTGCCAATGACTGATGCGTCGCTCGAACAGCTTTCCGAAGCAGCGTGTGTCGACCGCTTACGGGAAGGGACCGTCGGGCGAATCGCGTTCGTCGCCGACGGCGACCCGATCGTCCTTCCGGTGAACTACCGGCTCGTCGAACCGCCGTCGGGCCCTCTGCTCGCGGTGCGCACCCGACCGGGCAACGTCATCGCCGGAGCTCCGACCAGCGTCGCGTTCGAGATCGACTCGATCGACGAGGTCCACCACGAGGGCTGGTCCGTGTTGGTGCGGGGCGAACTCCTGCACGCCGCCGCGTCGGCGACCCACTTCCGGGCGCTCTACGACCCCGAACCGTGGCTTACGGACCGCGAGTCGTGGCTCCTCATCGATCCGTGGGAGATCTCGGGCCGGGAGCTCCACGGGCGCGAACCGCTCTGGCAATTCCGTCCCGGCGAGTACATGTAACGGGTCTCGGGGCCCGGGCCGTGCTCACGGTTCCACCCTGTCGTCGTGCGGGAGAATCGTTTCACCGGCGCGGCAGCGGATCCGACGACCTCCGAACTCGATGTCGACGGGAGCCGACGCCGAGACGATCACTTCCTCGCGCGTCGCCCGAACCCGCAACGACGAACCTCGGAAGCGGAGTCGTTGCTCGAGTTGCGACCAGGCCGGCGGCAGCCGCGGATCGAGCACGAGCGCGTCGCCGCGAGGACGCGCGCCCATGAAGCCGAAGGTCAACGCCTGCCAGACGCTTCCCATCGCTCCGAGGTGTACTCCGCCCGCGCCGGTACCACCGATGTCGTCGAGGTCGATGGTCGCGGCGACGCGCAACAGATCGACGGCTTCGTCGAGACGACCGGCACGGGCCAGGAGTGCGGCATGGATCCCGGGAGACAGGGAGCTGCCGTGCGCGGTGCGGGGTTCGTAGAAGTCGAGGTTCGGCTGGAGCGAGCCCGGCGCGACGTCGTCCGGGAGCAGATGGTGCAGCATCAAGACGTCGGCCTGCTTCACCACCTGCGACGCGCGCACCCGGTCGCGGCCCAGGAGCAGGTCGGCGGTCACCGGACGCGGGGCGACATCCGCGATACGCAACGGATCGAGCTCGTGGAACCCTGCGAACTCCTCGTAGATCCCCGTGCTCGGGTCGTATCCGTCGGTGAGTGCGCCGGCGATGTCGAGCCAGTGCTTTCGCTCGGCGACGTCGACGGCATCGTCGACGTACTGCTCGACCGACGCGGCCGCCGCGCGCAGGTTCCAGCGCGCGAGCACGTTCGTGTACGCGTCGTCGTCGACCGGCTCGTGGTACTCGTCGGGTCCGATCACACCCAGGAGATGCGCGAATCCCTGCTGATCGAGCCGCGCGCGCGATGCCCAGAACCGGGCCGTCTCGATCAGCAATCGATGGCCCGGCCCCCGGCGGAACTCCTCGTCGCCTGTCCAGGAGCAGTAACACCCGGCCGCCCAGGCGACATCCCCGACGATGTGGATCTCGTTGGTACCGGTACGGATCGGAACGACCGTGCCGTCGCGAGACACGACCGATGTCGGCGTCACGTCGTCCCCGGTCGCCGCCGACTCCCAGGGGAACCACGCTCCGGTGCAGTGCCCGGCCCGAGCCCGGGCAAGGGCGCGAGGGAGCCGTCGGAGGCGGTACTCGAGCATCGCCCGGGCGGAGGACGGATGGGTCGCGGCAAGGAACGGGAGCGTGAAGACGTCCGCGTCCCAGAAGACATGACCGCGATAGCCGTCGCCGCTGAGTCCACGCGCGCCGACCGCGGCCTCTCCACTCGAGCGAACCGAGGCCATGAGATGGAACAACGAGATCCGGATGCCGCGCTGGAGCTCGTCGTCCCCTTCGATGACGATGTCCGCGTCCTCCCATCGGCGAGCCCACGCGCGCCGGTGCTCGGCGAGCAGCCCATCGAACCCCGCGCCGGTCGCGCCCGCCAAGAGTGCCTGAGCGCTCTGGGCCTGCGGCCCGTCGGGACCCGTGACGTAGGCGGCGAGACGGTCGAGTTGCGGACCTCGATGTGTCTGTGACACGGCGGCCGTGATCGACCCGTCCGTGCCGGAGGTCGACATCCAGCCGGGACCTTCGCGCACCTCGGGCGGGGACGGCTCTGACCGCCGGTTCGTCGGCGCCGCGAGCGGAGCCAGGGGGCCGGACGGCTCGATCGTCGCGCGCAATCCGACGACACCGGGCCGCGCCATCGACACGAACCGGACCGAGTCGAGCGCGGTGGACCCCTCGACCCGCTCGCCGAGCACACCGACGTGCAGATCGAGCACGCGCCGCAGCCGATCGCGCGGTCGCAACGCACGGTCGAACGAAGCCCAGCGCGGAGCGGCGAGCAACTCCGACTCGGCGCCCGCGCCGTCGTACAGTCCGGCGCCCATCACCTTGGGGAACGCCTCGGGATGGGACAACAAGGGCGCGGCCGTGGTTCCAATCGCGCCGTCGGAGAGCGCGAGCAACGACTCGTGCGCACGCTCCTTCGCGGAGTCGAAGCCGTCGACGACGACTGACCACCCGCTCGTCTCCGTGACGTTCGGAACCTCGATGCGCCGCGCGAGTTGATCCCCGAGCAGGGCAACGAACACAGCCGGGCCGCCCGGCAGGGCGACAACACGGTCGGGAAGCCCCTCGGGCTCGACGCCGACCGAACAGGCCGTGGCCAGATCGGCCTCGGCGACGAGCATCATCGAATCGCTCCCGGCGAGACCGCCGAGCGGTCCGAACTCGTCGCCCACGATCAGGACCTGCTCGCTCGAGATGCCGTCGCCCCAGAGCGCGGCGAAGACCGCGCGGGCGGAGTCGGCCTTGTCGGTGAGACCGATCTCGACGTGCTTGGCGTCGCTCGTGACCTTGGCCTCGACGCAGCCTGCGGCTCGGGCGGCTTCGAGCGCGATCTCCGCGGCCTCGACGAGACCGTCGATGCCCGCCGCCCGGAGCCGGCGTTCGACCGCCACGACGAGCTTCCCGATCTCCGCCTTCGGCGGATCGGCCCATTCGGGGCCCGGCAGGAGATCGATCTTGCGGCGGTTCAGCCGCTGCGAGACGATCCGGGCGCCGACCCCGCGCCGCGCCAGCCGTACCACGGTCTCCTCTGCGGCACGCGTCGAGCGCGGCATCCTCGTCGTGCGTCGCTTCGCGCCGGGCAACCAGGCGCGGTCCGCTCCGGTCGACTTCGAAGAGCTCCGACCCACGGTTGAGGGCGAGGAACAGCCGACCGGGGCCGGTGGGGCGGGCGCGAAGTTGGCCGTCGACATTGCCCACGTGGGTACCGCTGACGACGGTGACGTCCACACCCGCGCGACACAGCCGTTCGACGAGATCCCGGACCACACCGGCATGCGCGTGCCGATCTGGGACGGCGGTGCCGTCCCAGTCGAACACGATCGCTTCGAACCGGCGCGCGAGCGCCGGCGGAAGTCCCGCCGCGTCACTCCCACCGTGACTCATCGCATCGCCGCGCGTCTCGTCATCGCTCCCAACGTCACTTCGAACCGTTCTACATCGGCAATTGCAGGCCGATCAGGGGCGTGAGCCCTCTGTCGCAGGGCCGTTGTCCTCCGTCGCCGGGCCCTTCGGCGCGGGGCGGCACGACAAGGGACCTTCGCCTCTCGCCGACACCTCGTCGTTTCCGGAGGCTCGGAGGTGACACTCGGTGGAGGAGGCCCTGATGAAGGTGAGCGATGTCATGACGACCGATGTCGTCTCGGTGACGCCCGGCACCACATTCAAGGAGTTGGTCGAGTTACTCGTCGGTTCCGACGTCAGTGGCCTGCCGGTGGTCGAGGCGTCCGGACGACTCGTCGGGATCGTCACCGAGGCCGACGTCGTCTCGAAGGAGGCCTACGGCGGCCACCGGCGGCGGGCGCTCGCCGTGCTCGCGGATCTCCTGTCGGCGCGAGAACACCACTGGGTGACCAAGGCCGCCGGCTCCGTCGCCTCTGACGTCATGACTACCAACTTGGTCGTGTGTAGCCCCGACGAAGGCGTCCGCGTAGCGGCGCGGCGCATGCTCGAACGTGGCGTCAAACGGATTCCGGTCGTCGAGGGCGGCTCGCTCGTAGGGATCGTGTCGCGCCAGGACATCCTGGGAACATTCGCCCGGCCGGACGCTGCGATCGCCGTCGACGTCGCCGAGGTGCTCGCCAGTGACCCGAACCGGCCCGACGACTACCACGTCCGGAGCTCTGTCGACGGCGGCGTCGTCACCTTGACGGGCGACGTCCGCTACGCATGGGACGCACCGATCGTGGTGGCGATGGTCCGAGACGTTCCCGGAGTGATCGACGTGATCAACCAACTGCACAACCGGGAACCCAATCCGCCGTCGTCCGCGGCACCGTGGGGATTCGGCGTCCGCTGACGGGGAAGGCATCTGCAATCACTCTCCCGAGTGACGCTCTCCGCGCTGACGAGGCGCGAACGCGGCCGGCCAGGAGCTCCGTGGCTTTGATCGAGTTGCGAGAGGTCTCGAAGCGGTTCGAGACGGCGGCCGGTCCGGTCGTGGCCCTCGACTCGGCACCGCTGTCGGTCGATGCAGGCGAGCTACTCGTCGCGCTCGGTCCATCCGGGAGCGGCAAGAAAGACACTGTTGAACATGATCGGACCGCTCGACACGCCAACCTGGGGGGGTGATCGAAGTGTCTGGCCGGCGACTGACCGGCGCGTCGAACGCCGAGCAGACAGCCCAGGACATCGTCACCGATCTCCCGTGACGTCCCGTCGCTCGCTCGGCGTCAGGCCCGTGCAACGGTGCCATGCATCGCAAACACGAACGCCGACCCGTGCGAGACCCGTGGCAGCGATGCCACGAAGGATTGGGGCCGGCGGTCGTATGACGCGGGCGTAGATGCCCGATCCGAAGCCAACCAGGTCGTAGCCGATGATGTGCAGCGGATCGATCGCGGCCGGATCGACGACCCGGGCTCCGAGTTCCTCCGCGATCGTGTGCGCGACCTTCGCGGTGTTCCCGTGCGAGCTCGACCGGCACACGACGATCGAGTTCACCCCGCAGATCCACGCGTCGAGGCCGTGATGATGTGGTCACAGCGTTCACCGAGGGTCATTTCCGTCGTCTCCCACTTCGTGAGTCCTGGTCGAAGCCTGCCGCCGGTGCACAACGCGTGACAGAGGACAACCGCGCCACCCGTCCGGGACCTCCGGCCCTTCGGGGGTGAGTGGACGGAGGCGGGTGTGCGCGTCATGCGATGTCGGGCTCGCCACAGCGCGCGAGCACCTCCTTGCGTGCCGCTTGCTGGAGCTCTACCGCCCCGTCCCAACCGGGCTGATCGGTGACGATCGGCTCGCCCACGTCGACGAACACCGCTCCGTGGCGAGGAAAGGCCCGGCCCGGGAGGAGCACCGAGCGCGTACCGCGGATCGACACCGGGACGACGGGAACGCGAGCCTCGGCCGCGGCGAGGAACACGCCGACCCGGAAGGCCCGCAGTCCCGGAACGTGCGACAGCCGACCTTCGGGGAAGACGACGAGCGTCCGTCCCGCTCGCGCGGCGGCGATGAACCGCCGCGTGTCGTCTGCGCCTTGCTCGTGTGTCGCACGTTCCACAAACTCGACTCCGATCCGGCGCAGCAGCGGCCCGGACCAGAGGTGACGAGCGAGCTCCCCCGCGACGACGAACACCGGCGAACCGGGAAGGGTGGCAGCGAGAACCGCCCCGTCGATCCAACTCGGATGATTTGCGACGACGACCGCGCCATCGGCTGCCGCCAGATGCTCACGCCCGGAGACCGTCACCGGGGTGCGCGTGAGATGCGCGAGGAGCCCGAGACCACGCCGCACGACCGCAAGCCGCCAGCTCCGGCGGGGGACGATGAACAGCGCCAGCGCCGCCGGGCCGGCGAACGCGATCATGACCGACCAGGCGTAAGCTGCGTACGCGAGGCCGGCGACGGAGTGGCGGACGTCGCCGCCGCGTGGCACCCACGACCGCACCGTCAGCCGAGCGAGCGCGAGCCGCGGGTGGCGCCGTGGACAGCGTGAGCTTGCCCTCCCGGTGAAGATCGCGACACGCGGCGCGGCGGACCTTGCCGCTCGACGTCTTCGGAACCGTTCGCGGCTCGAGCAGCAGCACGTCGTCGGCCGGAGTGCCGAGGACGTCGACCGTCACGTTGACGATGGCCGCTCGCAGCTGGTCCCTTGCCGACGGATCATGAACGTGCGTCTCGGCGGCGACGACGAGACGCTCGGTCCCCGACTCGGGTTCCGGCATCGCGAACACGGCAACGCATCCGCGCCGGACACCCGGCATCGCGCCGACCGCGTTCTCCAACTCCTCCGGGTGCAGGTTCCTGCCCGCACGGATGATGAGGTCCTTTGCCCGCCCCGTGAGGAAGATGTCACCGTCGGCCATGTATCCGAGATCACCGGTGTCGAGCCACTCGCCGTCGAACAGCCGCCGCGTTTCCTCCGGATTGCGGTAGTAGCCCTGAGTCGCCGACGGCCCACGGAACTCGACGCGCCCCTCGTGTCGCGCCCCGAGCACGTGACCGGCTCGGTCGACCACTCGGATCTCGTACCCGGGCAAGGGTCGCCCGCATGCGACGACCCGCATCCTGTCCAACGCGTCCGCCCCGACCGGTTCCGCCCGACCGGTTCGCGCGAGCGAGTCGCGTGCAATCTCGTCAACGAGCGGGGGCCTTCCGGGCGGCGGGAACGCGAGCCCGACGGCCGCCTCGGCCAACCCGTACACCGGCGCTATCGCTTCGGGGCGCAGTCCGTAGGGCGCGAACCGTTCGAGGAATCGATCGAGGGTATCGGCGGAGACCGGCTCGGCGCCGTTGAACACCATTCGCAGCGACGACAGCTCGATTCCCGCCAGCTCGTCGTCGCGGAGTCGGCGTGCGCACAGGTCGAAGCCGAAATTCGGTGAAGCCGACAACGTGGCGTGATAGGTGCCGACCGCGCGCAACCACCGAGCCGGCCGGACGAGGAACGACACCGGCGACATGAGGACGAGTGGGAACCCGACACAGAGGCTGCCGAGCCACGCGCCGATCAAACCCATGTCGTGGTAGAGCGGGAGCCAGCTCACGAACAGGTCGCTCGCGTCAGCTCGCGCGGCGCGCGCCATGGCACGAATGTTCGCGAGCAGGTCTGCGTGGGTGAGCACGACACCTTTCGGCGAGCCGGTGCTGCCGGACGTGTATTGCAGGAGCGCAACGTCGTCGGCCCGTACCGGCGGCCTCACCTCCCCCGAACGCTCGCGCTCGAGCTCGGCAACGGTCGTCACCCGACAACGTGAGCCGAGCGGCGCACGCAGTGCCCGTGCGACGCGTTCGGCGTCGCTGCTCGTTACCAGCGCAACGGCGCGAGCGTTGTCGAGGATGCCGATCTGGCGCCGGAGGTAGTCGTCGAGCTGCGCGGCCCGCATCGGCGGGTACAGCGGTACCGGGACTGCGCCGGCGAACAACACTCCGAAGAACACGGCGAAGTAGTCGACACTCGTCGGAAGCATGAGCGCCACGGTGTCACCCGGTCGGACGTCGGAGGCGGCGAGACCTGCCGCGATCGCGCATGCGCGTACGCGCAACCGCCCGTACGTGACCTCGACCGCGGCGGTCTCCGGATCGTCACCGAGGACACGCACGTGCACCCGCTCCGGGTGCACGGACGCGTGCCATTCCAGGGCATCGACCAACGTTCGGATCGATTCCGGCATCTCGGCCTTAGTCCCTCGAAGAACGGAGCTCACTGACGGCGCGGCGAATGCGGCGGGTTCTGCCCGCAATGCCTCGGCAACGAGATCGCGCGGCGTCTCGGCTGTCGAGACCACACGGTCCGGGAGCCGCACGTCGAGCGCAGTCTCCAACCGCAACAGGAGCTCCGCCCGAACGAGGCTGTCCAAGCCGAGATCACGCTCGAGGGCCGTGTCGAGCCTCGGGTTCGTGTGACACGTCGGGTTCACCTCGGCGACCGTTGCACGCACAGTTTCGAGCACGATGCGCTCGACGACAGTTTCGTCCGCTCCCACGCCCGACAGCATGAGACGTCGAAGTGGCACCTTCCAGGGTCCACGGTCCCGGAAATTTTGCGCCCAAGCACGGGCATCCTTCATCGCGACGACTACCCGAACGGATGACTGACCTGCATCATGTGCTCGACGAACCAATCGCGTGCGAGCTCTGCCGCGATATTCAGGGTGCCGGGCTCCTCGAAGAGGTGCGTCGCACCCGTCACGACGCTGAGGTGCGTCTCGCACCGCATCCGAGCCTGCGCTTCGCGGTTGAGCTCGAGCACGACCGGGTCGTGCCCGCCGACTATCAGCAACGTGGGAGCGCGCACGTCGCCCAGCCTCGGCGCCGCGAGGTCGGGCCGACCCCCGCGACTGACCACCGCCGCGACTGCCGCGGTCGGTTCGGCGGCCGCCCAAAGCGCTGCCCCCGCACCGGTGCTCGCGCCGAAGTAACCGAGCGCCGCGTCGTGTCCCTCCGGTTGCCCGCGCAGCCGAGCGCGTGACATCCACCAGCCGACGCGCGAGCAGCGGGATGTCGAACACGTTGGCACGGTCATGCTCTTCGCTCGGCGTAAGGAGGTCGAACAGCAATGTGCCGAGCCCGGCGCCGTTCAGCACGGACGCGACGAAGCGGTTCCGCGGGCTGTGGCGACTGCTGCCACTGCCGTGCGCGAACACGACGATCGCGCGCGCGCCGTCCGGGACCGTCAGGTGACCGCCAACGCGCGCGTCTCCGGCGGACACCTCGACGTCTTCGTCACGCCCGGGTGGATCGCGCACGGCGGCTGGGTCCGTCGCGACCGCGTCGTACGCCGGCGACGATGCCAGCAGCCGCACGACCTCGTCGTCGGAGGTCTGCGTGAAGTCGGAATAGAACTGACCGATTGCGAAGAAGTGCTCGGGCGTGGAGAGGGCGATCACCTCGTCGGCGACATCTCGCAGCGCGGCGATGGCGGCGTACGGAGCGACGGGCGTGGCCACGACGACACGACGAGCCCCCTGTGCGCGCGCCACCTTGCACGCAGCGCGCGCAGTCGAGCCGGTCGCGATGCCATCGTCGACGATCAGCGCGGTGCATCCCGTCAGCGGAACACGGTCGCGCGCACCGCGAAACCGTGCGGCGCGGCGCGCGAGCTCCTCGCGTTCGCGTGCCTCGACCTCGCCGATCTCGGCTCGGGAAACGCCGGTCATGGCGACAACCTGCTCGTTGAGGACGCGGACATCGCCTTCGCCGATCGCGCCCATCGCGAGCTCGGGCTGGAACGGCACGCCGAGCTTGCGCACGACGATGATGTCGAGGGGAGCCTTCAGCTCCTTGGAGACCTGAAACGCGACCGGGACGCCCCCGCGCGGCAATCCGAGTACGACGAGATTCTCGTGGGGAAGGGTTCCGAGCCGCTCGGCGAGTCGGTGACCGGCATCGGCGCGATCGGCGAACATCATGCGGTCTCCTCGGCCTCGTGGGCGGTCTTCCTGCAACGGTCCTCTCGCGGGAGGCGGGCTTCAAGGGTCGAATGACACCATCACGGACTGCGGTGACGGCCTTGCGTCGACGCCGGATCTCGTGCGCGATCCGCCGTATGGATGAAGGGCAGCACGTACCACAACCACACGATCGCCCCGGTCATCGCGACCGCCGAGCCCACAGCCGGGAGCGTGCCGTACAGGAGTGCGGTGATCAGGTAGACGACCGCCGTGATGCCCACGGCGAGCGCGGCGATCCCTGCGATCGCAAGCTGGTTCGACACACGCAGCATCCGCTCCTTGTCCCCCCGACGCCAACGCAGGCGGTGGTATGCGGACGGAGCGATGAGGAGCGCGGAAGCCGCGGCGCTCGAGAGGAACGCAATGAAATACGCATCGCGGTTCACGCGGGCTGAGCTGCGCGAAGCGATCGGTGAAAGGGACGGTGAGGAGGAAGGCGAACAGCACCTGGACGCCCGGAAGCGCGACGCGCAACTCCGTGAGCAACTCGATGAGCTCACGGTCGCGTCGGCGCTTCGGCCCCTCGGGCGGGCGACCGTCGGAAGAAGTGTCCGATGCGCCGGTGGTAGTTGGGTCGTCCGCCATGCCTGCCTTTCCGGACTTCGCAACGCTCCCTCCTCTACTTCGCATGATCGTGTGACTCCGATCGAGTCGATGCATAGAGTCCACCGCAACAATGTTGGGGCCCGGTTCGGCCCGTTCGCCCATGGGGCCGAACGTCGAACCTCGTACGCGCCGCGTTGCGAACGCGACCGGCAGAGCGTGACGGCGGCGTCAGTTGCGCCGATCGGTGACCTTCGACCCTGGGTCGTGCGCCCGCCCGTGTAGTTGACTCGGACCGCGTGATTGTCGAGGCGCACATGGGATCGCACCTGCGGATCGGCCTTATCGCGCCGCCCTCGGTACAGGTGCCGCCGGCGGCGTACGGCGGAACCGAACTGGTCATCGATCAGCTCGCTCGGGGCCTTCTCGCGGCCGGCCACGACGTCACTCTGTTCACGACGGGCGATTCGACGTGCCCGGTCGAGCGGCGTTGGATCCACCCGCGATCGCTCGGGATCGACGCCAACGCGCGTGCCGCGCTCGAACACGTAGAAGCCGCCTACGCGGAACTGTCCGACGTCGATGTGATCCACGACCACACGGTGCTCGGACCCCTGTGGTCGATCACGCGCCGCGCCATCGCGCCGGTGGTGACCACCGCGCACCTTGCATTCACGCCCGAGCTCATCCGGCTCTACGAGACGGTCGGAACCTTTGCCGCGGTCGTTGCGATCTCACACTGTCAGCGAGCAACCGCACCAAGCGTTCCGGTCGCGGCGGTCATCCACCACGGCATCGACGTGCAGCGGAGCCCGTTTGGTACGGGGAACGGCGGCTACGTCTTGTTCCTCGGACGAATTAGCCCGGACAAAGGTGTCCACCGCGCCATCGAAGCGACGCGGGCCGCCGGCAAGCGCCTCGTGATCGCCGCGAAGATGTGGCAGCCCGAGGAACAGCGCTACTTCGAGGAGTGCGTGCGGCCGCGGCTCGGTACCGACGCCGTGTACGTCGGAGAGGTCGGCGCCTCGAAGAAGTACGAACTGCTCGCCGGGGCCGAGGCCCTGGTCAATCCGATCAGCTGGCCCGAACCGTTCGGTCTGGTCATGATCGAGGCGCTCTCGACGGGCACGCCGGTCGTCACGTTCGCGCGGGGCGCCGCACCCGAGATCATCGATCACGGTCGCACGGGCTTCCTCTGCACCGATGACGCCGACATGGCGAAGAAGCTCGGCTCGGTCCGTGGTCTCGACCGAGCCGAATGCCGACACGCCGCGGACGCGGTTCTCGACCCGCCGGATGGTCTCTCGACACCTGACGCTCTACCGGCGCGTACTGGCCGGGCGAGGTGCACGGCGCGAACGGGGTCCTTCGGCCCTGGAGAAGACTCGGCTCGCAGCGTCATCCTGAACAGCAGAAGAACTGCAAATCCCGCCGAAAGGACGTTCATGGTGGATCCCCGGAACGCGGTCCGTGACCTCATGTCGCACGGCGCGATCTCGATCGACGAGAAGGTGACCTTGCGCTCGCTCGCAGCCGTGCTCACCGAGCTCGACATCGGCGTCGCGCTCGTGGCGCGGCCCGACGGTTCGGTCGGCGTGGCCTCCGAGCGCGATGTGGTGCGGGCCCTCGCCGCCGGGGCCGATCCCGACGAAGTCTGGGCCGCGGACGTCATGAGCGACGACATCGTGTTCGCCGAGCCCGACGAGCTCATCGTCGACGTCGCGCATCGAATGTCGACCGAAGGGGTTCGACACGTACCCATCGTCGACCGCGGAACGGTCGTCGGCGTGGTGTCGGCGCGCGATCTGTTGCCTGTCCTCGCCGCCTACGCCCTGGCCGGCTGCTGACGTCTTCAGTTCTGTGACACCGAGCACCATCATCGTCCCCCTCGACGGTTCCCGGTTTGCGGCGCGAGCCCTTCCGGTCGCTCGCGCGCTGGCGGATCGGATCGACGCCGGGTTGATCGTCATGTCCACGTCTTGGGACGGTGGTGTCGACGGGTTGCGGAGATACCTCGAGGGTGTCGCGACCGAGCCCGGCCGCAGACCCGCCGAGGTAGTCCTCGCCAACCGGCATCCGGCCGCGCATGCGATCGCGAGCGTCGCAGGTGATCACCCGGGCGCACTCGTGTGCATGACGTCGCACGGTCGGAGCGGACCGCGTTGGGCGGTCCTCGGCAGTGTCACCGAGGAGGTCATCCGCGAGGCCCATGCTCCGGTCTTGCTGGTCGGTCGTCACTGTGCGGACGACTGGCCGTCGCATGTCGAACACCTCGTCGTGTGCGTCGACGGCACCGACGCCGCAGTGCCGGACGTTGTGGCAACCTCGGAGTGGGCGAAGGCCTTGGACCTCGACATTCGAGTCGCACTCGTCGCGCATCCGTTCGACGTCGACACCGCGACTCGTCCCAACAAGGTACTCGAAGCAATCACCGCGCGATTCGCCGAGCGGGGCGTCGACGCGACCGCGGTCGTCCTTCGGGGTTCCTACGTCGCCGGCACGATCGCCGACTTCGCACGAACGTTGCCGGCGACGCTCGTAGCCATCAACACGAGCGGGCGGCGCGGGATCGCGCGCCTCGCTCTCGGCAGCGTCGCGATGGGCGTCGTGAGCCTCGCGCCCTGCCCCGTCCTCGTCACGCCCTGGCCGTAACGCGACGGGAGCCGACCCCGCCTCCCGTCGGCACCCGTCTGCAGGACCTTCGACCCTGTGCCCCGTGCTCCGCCTCGGTGCAGCCTGGTCTCAGAACAGTGGACGCGTACGGCGAAGATAGGTGCGTGATGGCGAGTCTCGGTGCTGCGGTCGTGCGTGAGTACCAACGGGGCGTGGTGTTCCGGCTCGGCAAGGTCCGGAATGTGAGAGATCCCGGTCTGCGGTTCATGATCCCGCTCGTCGACCGGATGCAGAAGGTCAGCCTACGCACGGTGACGATGCCGATTCAGTCCCAACAAGTCATCCCGAAGGACAACGTCTCGATGGGCGTTGCCGCCGTTGCGAATTTCCGGCGGGTCGACCCCGTCAAGTCGATCGTCGAGATCGAGAACGTGCAGAGCGCGATCAACGAGATCGCGCAGACGACCGTCCGCAATGTCGCGGAGGCGGTCGATGGGATCGTCGACCATCCCATCGCGCTGCAACTCCGCAACCTGCAGGTGCTCGCCGAGATCGCGATCGAGCGGAAGCCCACGATCATCTTTCCGACCCAGTTCCTCGACAGCATCCGCTCCGTCGCGCAGTTCGTCGACGGCGAAGCCCCACGCGCCCGACTGTGAGCCCGTGCACGCCGGGGCGGATGCTGGCTCCGCGGCGCACCACGATGTGGTGCGTGGTCGCCGCACTCGTTGTCGCGCTCGCCTTGGTCCCGCCGGCGCGCGTCGGCGCATCTCCTGCGCGCTCGCAGCAATCGGTCGTCGAGGCACCGCGAGGGTGGCTCGCCGGGACCGACGGCGGCGTGTTCGCCCTCGGCCGTTCGCCGTACCTGGGCAGCCTCGGCGGCAAGCACCTCAACCAACCGCTGATCGCGCTCGCCGGCACCACGAGTGGCAACGGCTACTGGCTCGCGGCACTCGACGGAGGCATCTTCAGCTTCGGTGACGCGCACTTCTACGGAAGCCTCGGAGCGATCCACCTCAACCAACCCATCGTCGACATGGTCGCGACCCGGAGTGGTCGCGGCTACTGGCTCGTCGCGGCGGACGGTGGTGTGTTCACCTTCGGCGACGCGCGATTCCACGGGAGCCTCGGTGCGAAACACCTCGTCGAGCCCATCGCCGGCATGACGCCGACGCCGAGCGGCCGCGGGTACTGGCTCGTCGCGGCCGACGGCGGCGTGTTCGCCTTCGGCGACGCCCGCTTCTACGGCGGCCTCGGTGGTACCCGAGTCGGATCCGCGATCTCTGCGCTCGCGGCGACGCCCGACGGGCACGGATACTGGCTGCTGCAACGCGACGGGAACATCGCTCACTTCGGCGACGCCACGACACTTCCCGACGCCGGTGGCGCGCCCGCGCTCGCCGTCGCTCTCGTTCCGGTGAAGTCCGGCTCGGGGTATTGGATCGCGTTCGCCGACGGCGCCGTGCGCGCCTACGGCGACGCGGCACGCTTCGCCATGTTGCCGGTCCCGCCCGGATCATCCGTCGTCGGTATGGCGACTCCGTGGGCGTCGTCGTCCGGCTTCGCCCTTCCCCTTCTCGAGTTCGTGCGTGCCCTCGCCAAGTCGGCGGTCTCGCCGCGAACGTGGGTCGGCGCCCACGAAGCCGCGCTCACCTTCGACGACGGTCCCGGCGCGTACACGAGCTCGGTGCTCGGCGTGCTCGCGCGCTACCGCGTGCCTGCGACGTTCTTCACTGTCGGAAGCAGCGCAGCGGCACACCCCGACCTCCTCGCGGCCGAATCGCTCGCCGGGATGTCGGTCGAGAACCACACGTGGGATCACGCCGACCTCACGCGGCTGGCAGCCCCGGCCATCGACAGCGAGCTGCGCCGCACTGCAGACGCGATCCGCACCGCCACCGGGCGCCGACCGACGTGCTTCCGTCCCCCGTACGGATCGACGAACAGCACGGTCGCAGCCGTCGGAACGAGCCTCGGACTCGCCCCGATCCTGTGGAACGTCGATCCTTCCGACTATCAGCGGCCGGGCTCCGACGTCATCGCTTCCCGCGTCCTTGCCGCCGCGACCGGCCGAGGGCTTGTCGTCATCGTCCACGACGGTGGCGGCGACCGGAGCCAGACGGTCGCTGCGCTCCCGGCCATCATCGAGGGCTTGCGCGCCCGGGGCTACACCTTCGTCCGACTCTGCGCCTGACCGCTCCGGGGCCTCGTAACCGAGCGACGAGACTTCAATCCGTGTCGTGGGATACGAGCCGCGCCGCGTACGGAAGGAGCAGCGGAACGAGCTCGAACGCGGGGTCGAGCTGCGCGGCGATGCCTTCGCACATCATCACGGTCTTCAGCAGTAACGCGAGATCACTCGGGAGTCGAAGGCGATTCGCGCGGACGACATTCATCACGTCGGCGATCAGCGGACCGAGGTGCAGCTGTTGCAGGGGAAGGCGCGTGTACTGATCGACGAGTCGAGCGAGGTCGCGCTCGAGTCTCGTGCGGTCGACGTCGTCGCACGCCACCCCCAGCCGGAGCAGACTGTCGGCCATCGTCTTTTCGTCCGCGGCGACGAGTGCGAGCAGCGTGGTGCCGAGCGCGCTCCCCGTGCGCGTCGTCATCGAACCCACCATGCCGAAGTCGACGAACGCGAGCCGGCCATCCGCCTCGACGAATACGTTCCCCGGATGGGGATCGGCATGGAAGAAGCCGTGGACGAAGACCATCGAGAGGTAGGCATCCACGAAAGCGCGCGCGATCTTGGTTCGATCGAGTCGGTTTGCTTCGAGTGCGCGTACATCGTCGACCTTGATCCCGCGGACGCGCTCCTCCGTGATCACCCCGTCACAAGTGAGCTCCCAGAGCACCTTCGGGACACGCACGCGGTCGTCGGCCGCGAACTCCGCGGCGATGCGCTCCGCGTTGCGACCTTCACGCGGATAGTCGAGCTCGGCCAACAACGTCACCCTGAACTCCCGTGCCAGTCCAACGGGGTCATAGCGGCGAGCGATCGCCGAATGTCCGCCGGCCACTGCGGCGAGGCGGTCGAGGAGCTCGAGGTCGACCGCCACTTGTTCGACGACGCCGGGCCGTCGCACTTTCACGACGACGTCGGTGCCGTCCGGCAGTGTCGCCGGGTGGACCTGGCCGATGGACGCAGCCGCGATCGGTACGGTCCCGAAGTCGCGGAACTTCTCCCGCAGCGGTCGGCCGAGCGCGGACTCGACCGCAGCCACGATGTCGGCCGCCGGCACGGTCGGTGCCGAGTCCTGCAGCGCGGCCAGCTCGGCCTCGTACTCCGGAGGGACGAGATCGGGACGGGTGGACAACACCTGCCCGAGCTTGATGAAGGTCGGTCCGAGCTCCTCGAGCGCACGCCGAAGGTGCTCGGGACCCGCATGCTCGTGCCGGGAATCCGATCCACGCGAGCCCGGTAGCACGGTCCGGAGCCCGAACAGATCCACCAGCGATCCGAGACCGTGCCGTATGAAGACGGCCGCGACCTCTGCGGCGCGGTGGGTGGTCGAGCGCACTCGTCGACGCTAGTAGGCGGGTGGTCGTGCGGGTCCGGTGCGCACACCCGGCCTACGTCACGTCGTCGACGGCCCACCCGCCATCGGCGCGGCGACGACCGGCCCGGGCGTGAGGCTGCTCGTTCGCCCGGCATCGATGTCGTCGACGACGACGACGGTCCCGGCCGCGACGTCGTGCAGCGCGCGCCGACGCCGACCGAACACGAGCCCGACGAAACCGAGACCGAGCACGAAGCTGAACGGCAACACCACGACGCGCACCAGGGCATGCCGAGCGCGCAGTTCGGAACCGTCGCCGCGCGCGACCCTGATGCCCAGCACCGCCATGCCGGGTGTGCGTTGCGCGAGGAACAGCGAGACGAACAGGTAGAACCCCAACCACGCGGTGCCGGCGGCGACCCACCAGGGGCTTCCGCCCGGCGTCGCGTCTACGTTCCCGGCCGCGAACAGCGCCACGAGGTAGGCCCCGATCGCAACCGCGACGCTGAACGACGCCGTCGCGATAGCGGAGTCGAGGAACCACGCGCCAAGGCGGCTGAACGGGCCCGCGTACCGCGCCGGGTCGGTCGTGGTCGCGCGCCGCGAGACGTGGTCGGCCAGGCGCAGCACGCCGCGATCGAGACCGGCCACCGTGAGCCGGGCGCGGTCGAGCGAGCGGGTGACGATCTGCGTCGCGCTGTCGCTGACGACGTCGCCGACGCGGACGCGGTCGACGATCCCGGAGACGTCGACTCGTTGCGCGACCGACTCCACGTCGACGCGCTCGACGACCGCGGCCACGTCGACCCGCTGCACGATGCCGTCGACATCCACCCGCTGCACAACATCGTCGACGTCGACCCGCTGGAGCAGCGCGTCGACATCGACGGTCTCGAGCAGCGCGTTCACGTCGATCCGGGCAACGAGCGCCGCCACGTCGACCCGCTGGAGCAGCGCGTTGACGTCGATGCGGTCGATCAGGCGAGCAACGTCGATACGCGCGAGCGCGGCGTCGAGATCGACCCGGTCGACGAGGTCATCGAGGTCGACGCGCGCCAGCAGGGCTTCCGGATCGACCGCGTCGACGACCGGGGACATCAGTCGTCCGAGCAACGACGGCGGCCGGTTCCGGTCGGCGCTCACCCCGGCGACGCCGTCCCTTTCGCCAGCGCGCGCAGGCCTTCGAGGCAGCCGCCGTCGACCAGCACGTCGATGCCGGTGACGAACGACGCGGCGTCGGAGGTCAGGAAGCCCACCACGGCCGCGATCTCCTCGGGCCGGCCGAGGCGACCCGCGGGCGTGTTGTCGAGCATCACCTGCATGATGGGTTGCGCGTCGAATTCCTGGCGACCCATGCCGGTGTCGATGATGCCGGGCGACACGGAGTTCGGCGCGCCCACCGAGGCGACCCCAGGCGACCGCGGCGCGCGCAACGGCTCGGATCACACCGCGCTTGGCCCAGGCGTAGGCGATCCCGCTGTCGTCGAAGCGGGTGGCGGCGCGCTCGAGTACGTCCGGCGCCCGCGGGTCCTCGACGAGCGCGTCGAGCTCGGGGTCGGGTCCGAGCAGCACGATCTGGTACGCCGAGCTCGACGCGAAGCACACCGCGCTCGACCCGGGCACGACGAGCGGCTCGAACGCGTCGAGCAGGAACTGCGTGCCGACGAGGTCGACCGCGAACACCCGCCGGGCGTCGGCCATCGTCGGCGAGATCCCGGCGGCGTGCACGAGCGACCGGAACGGGCCGAGCGCGCGCACCTCGCCGGCGAGCCGCGCGACCGCGGCCGGGTCGGAGACGTCGCACGCGCGGCCGACGGTGCCCTCGATGTCGGGCGCTTCGAGGTCGACGGCCACGAGGTGGTCGGCCTCGCCGCGCAGCCGCTCGACGCATGCCCGGCCCATGCCCCGCGCGGCGCCGGTGACGACGATCACGCTCATCGAGCCGCCGCGTTCGTCAGGTCGTCCTTGGAACTCGACACGTCTCAGCCTCGCAGACGCGGTCGAGTCCCGGCAACGCGTTCACGCGAACGGCAACTCGGGCGCCCGGCCGGAAGAGTCAGGAGGCTGTCGGACGGACACCGTCGGCGAACTCCGTAGCGACGACGCGGCGGTCGGTGATGCCGTCGGAGTCGGGGGAAGCCAGCCACCGGATCGGCGGCCCCATGATCGCCGGGTCGAGCAAACGGCGGCGAACGTCGTCGCCGACATCGTCCGGGACCATGCCGGTTGCGGTCGCACCACCGGGCGCGAGCAGGTTCACGGCGACGCCCGTCCCCGCGAGATCTGCGGCCATCACGTGCGACAGCGAATCCGTCGCGGCCCTCGACGGCCCGTACGGCACGAAGCCGGCACGGCGCGTGGTCGTCTCGCTGACCGACACGTTGACGATCTTGCCCGCGCCGGCCCGGACCATCGCCGGCGCCACCGCCCGCGCGAGCAGGTAATAGCCGGTGACATTCGTCGCGAACAGATCGCGGAATCGGTCGGGTTCCACGCGCCAGAACGGCTGCGGGTCCGTCATGAACCGGCGATTGACGGTTCGCATCCCGATGCCCGCGTTGTTCACGAGCACGTCGATCCCTCCGAGCGCGTCCGACGCCGCCGCGATGCCGTCCTCGACGGACTGTTCGTCGCGGACGTCCATCGCGATCCCGACCGCGCGTCCCGGCCGCGCATCCGCGAGCTCCGCCGCGGCCGCCGCCGTCCGCGCCGCATCCCGCCCGGTCACCACGACGTGGGCGCCTCCCGTGAGCAACTCGGCGCTCATCGCCCGACCGAGCCCACTCGTCCCACCGGAAACGAGCACGCGGATGCCCGTGACGTCGCTCATCGCGTCCTGTCCCTCGGTTGCGTTCATGCCCCGACGGTACGACTTCGCGCGCGCTCCCGGTCAAGAAGTCAGGTGGTGAGCGAGCCGCCGTTGAGCTCGATGGTCTGGCCCGTCACCCACGCCGACTCGTCGGACGCGAGCCACGCACAGGCCGCGGCGATGTCGGCGGGTTCGCCGGTACGGCCGACGGGGATCGAGCGCGCGATTGCGGCGGTGATCTTCGGATCGGGCATCCCCATGAGACCGATCGCGAGGGTGTTCGCGGTCACGCCCGCCCTCGCGACCTCGAGTGCCAGCGTGCGCGTGAACGAGATGCCCGCGCCCTTGCCGGCGCTGTACGGCGCGACGCCGATGCCGACGCCTCTGGTGCCCGCACCGGACGAGATCGTGATGATGCGTCCCCAACCGCGGTCGCACATCCCGCCCACGACCGCGTGGCTGCAATGCAGCACGCCATAGACGTTGACCCGCAGCGGTCCCTCCCACTCTTCGGGCGTCGTCTCGCGGAACGGCTTGGGGACCATCGTGTGTGCGCCCGCGTTCCCGGCGTTGTTCACCAAGATGTCGATGGCGCCGAGCGCGGCGACAGCTTCGGCAACGGCGGCGTAGTCCGTGACGTCGAACGGCGCCGCCACCGCGCGGCCGCCACGCGCGACGATCCCGGCGGCCACGGCTGCCGCGCGATCTGTGTCGATGTCGTTGACCACGACGTTCGCACCTTGCCCGGCGAGCATGTCGGCAATGCCGGCGCCGACGTTCTGTCCCGCGCCGGTGACGAGCGCGGTCCGACCGGTGAGATCGAACAACATGAGCCTCCCCCTTCCGTCGCCGTTCGCAAACTACTTGACGAAGTCATACAACTACTTTAGGTTTCGGCCGGTGTCAAAGGGACCGGACCACGTCGCCGACGCGGAGCACGCGCTGGAACGGCTCTTCCGGCTCACCATGAACCGGAAGGTCCACACCAGGCAGTCGGCCGCGGTCGGCGCCGACGTGACCCGCGCCGGGTACGCGGTGCTGCGGTACATCGACGAGGCCGGGGAACCGAGCCTCGGAGAGATCGCACGCGAGTGCTCCATGGACCCCGCGGCCGCCGGCCGGCAGGTGCGCACGCTCGAGGACGACGGCTTCGTCGAACGGTACGCCACCAGCGACGACGGCCGCGTGACCGTCGTACGCCTGACCGCCGCCGGGCGCGACGTGTACCGCCGCATCGTCGGTATCCGGCACGCGTACATGGGCGACGTGCTCGCCGGCTGGTCCGCCGCGGAGCGAGCGACCCTGGCGCGAGTCGTCGACCGCCTGGTCGACGACCTGAAGGCCGTGCGCTTCCGGCCGGACGCACGGAGAGGGGTACGGAGATGAGCAGCGAGGATCGGCGCCGGATCGACTACGCGGGCAGCGTCCACGACGACCGCGAGATCGACGCGGTGGTCGCGGTGCTCCGCGGCGGCCCGCAGGCGTTGCGGATCGGCCGGAACGTGCGCGCCTTCGAACAGGGCGTCGCCGAGCTCTTCGGAAAACGCCGGGGCGTGATGTGCAACTCGGGATCGTCGGCGCTCTACCTCGCGGTCGAGCTGCTCGGGCTGCAGCCGGGCGACGAGATCATCACCTCCGCGGTCACGTTCTCCACCGACATCGCGCCCATCGTGCGCGCCGGTCTGGTGCCCGTGTTCGTCGACGTCGAAGCCGACACGTACAACGTCGACGTCGACGCGATCGAGACGATGATCGGGCCGCGCACGCGCGCGATCCTCGTCCCGAACCTCATCGGGAACGTGCCCGATTGGGATCGCATCCGCGCGGTTGCCGACACGCACGACCTCCAGGTCGTCGAAGACTCCTGCGACGCCCTCGGATCGACGTTGCGCGGGACCCCGACCGGAACCCGGTCGGACATCTCGGTCACGTCCTTCGCACTCTCGCACATCATCACCGCGGCCGGGACCGGCGGCATGGTCTGCCTCGACGACGACGAGCTCGTCGATCGCTGTCTGCTGCTCCGCCGTTGGGGCCGCCGGTCGGAGGCGCAGATCTACGGATCGCGCAAAGGCGTCGACACACGGTTCTTCTCGTCGATCGACGGCGACCTCGAATACGACAACCTCTTCATCTTCGACGAGGTCGGGTGGAACTTCGAGCCCGCCGAGCTCTCGGCCGCGTTCGGGCTCGTCCAACTGGACAAGCTGCCGGACAACCTCGCGAAGCGCAAGCACAACTTCGCCCACATGATGCAGCTGTTCGGGCAGCGTCCCGACGTGTTCGTCCTCCCCCGCACCACGCCCGACGTCGACACGGCCTGGCACATGTTCCCCGTGCTCATCCGCCCGGAGTCGGGAGTGCAGCGGTCCGCCTTCCAACAACACATGGAGGCCAACGGCATCGACACCCGGATGGTCTGGACCGGCAACGCGCTGCGCCAGCCCGCGTTCAAGGGCATCGAACACCGCGCCCCGGATCAGGGCCTGCCGAACGCGGACCGCGTGATGGAACAAGGGCTGATCCTGCCGTCGAACCACAGCCTCGACGACGACGACATCGACTACATCTGGACGACTGCCGACGCGGCACTTCCGTAGGACGCGCGCGGCGGCACTCCCCCGTGCTCGTTCACGACACGTCGTCGGGCCCGGGCCACTCGCCGGGCCAGTTCTCGTTCACGGTCAGGGTCCATTCGGGCTCCCGGCGCTCGAGAAAGGCCGCGACGCCTTCACGAGCATCGGCCTCGCCCATCAGATGGTGGTGCAGCTCCGTCTCGAGCCGTTCGGTCTGCGCCGGGTCGAGACCGAACGATCCCCACAGCAGACGCTTGCTGACCGCGACCGACAGCGGGGCGGTGTTGACCGCGATGTCGTGCGCGACCTCGAGCGCGTGCGGCAACACCTCGTCGTTCGGGAGCACTCGGGAAGCGACACCGAGCTCGCGCGCCTCGGCCCCGGTGAAGGTGCGGCCGGTGAGCAGGATGTCGGCGGCGTTGGCCATTCCCGCGATGCGCGGCAGGGTCCAATGACTCAGCGCGTCGGGCATGACGCCGCGCCGGACCTGCACGACGCCGTACTTCGCGTCCCGGGCCATGATGCGAAGATCGCAGTGCAACGACAGCGTGAAGCCGATGCCGATCGCGTGCCCGTTGACCGCGGCGATGACGGGCTTGCGGATCTGCCACGCGGTCGGCGACACCGGGCACGCGCTGAACCCGGCGCGCTCCGGCCGATCGAACACGTCGGAGCCGCTGCTGAAATCGGCGCCCGCGCAGAAGGCCGGCGGCGTCCCGGTGAGCACGACGACGCGCACCGCATCGTCGACATCGGCACGCCGGTGGATCTCCGAGAGCGCGCGGCCCATCGCCCCACTGAACGCGTTGCGCGTCTCCGGCCGGTTGAGCGTGGCCACGAGCACACCGTCGTCGCGGAACTCCGCCAAGAGATCGTCGGTACCAGTGTCGATCGCGGTGGGCATCAGACCTCCGTCCGAGTGTCGATGCTCAGCATCACAGCACTCCGGACGATCACGATCGGCGATCATGGCCTCGGCTCTGCGAGCGCCGACGAGTGCGACCGGCGGACATCCAGGTAACGCCGGAGCGCGATCACCGACCAGATCGCCTCGACCACGCCGAACGGCCACGCGCCGCTCGCGAATCCGTACGAGCTCGACAGCGCGCAGCCGAGCGCGAAGGCGAGAACGAACCGTTCGCCCCGGCGTTCGAGGGCGTACATGATCATCATGAAGGTGAGGACGACCACGCCGTAGACGGTCAACATGCAAGCCAACGATACGTCGGGCCCGCAGCCCGCTTGCTAGTCGCGCTCGACCCTTTGCAGTCCTCGCTCGGGTGTCCACGACTCGATGACGAGCCGGGTGGCATCGGCGTCGAGTCCGGTGATGACGATCTCGGCGATGTCGGCGGTGAACATCTCCCCGTCGGGCTGTTCGTCCGTCTCCTCGTCGGCGGTCACCGCGGCCGGGATGGCCCGTCCGGCGATCTTCGCCTCGCCCGGCCACTCGTTCTCCTTGCCCGCTTCGGGGTGAAAGGTCGGGCCGTGCAGCGCGAAACGGGGATCCCGCCGAAGGTCCGCCCCTTTCCGCCGCGCCGGTCATCGAACCGAAGCGGAGATCACCGTCGACGAACTCGCACTCGATGCCCGAGATGCGCGGCGAACCGTCGGCGCGCAGCGTCGCGATCGTCTTGTGACGCCCGGCGTCGAACCGCCTCCGCACCCGCGCGGCGAACTCTGGTTCCGCCGACTCGATCGTCTCCCACGCTGACATGTCGAAACAAACTATTGGCCGACGTGACGTCGGCGCGTCGGGGGCTAGGTTCCGGGCACGACGCCGACTGGAGAGGGCAGGGAATGGACCGTTCCGCGATCGACGATCTGCAGATGCACGGGCAGGACATCCCCTGGCTCCTGCAGCACTGGGCCGAGCAGAAGCCCGACCATCCCGCGCTGATCTGGGAGCCCTTCGAGGGTGACGGCGAGAGCTGGACGTACGCGCAGCTCCTCTCCGCAACACGCGACCTCGCGGCCGGGTTGCGGGACCACGGGATCGAACTGGGCGACAAGGTCCTGATCCACGCGGACAACTGCCCCGAGATGCTGCTCGCGTGGCTGGCGTGCGCGACGTTGGGCGCGGTCGCGGTCACCACCAACACGCGATCGGCTCCGGCCGAGGTCGGCTGGTTCATCGATCACGCGCAATGCGCCGCCGCGATCACGCAGCCCGAATTCGTCGACCACGTCCGTGCCGCGAGCCGTGACCTTCGCTGGGTCGCGATCATCGGCGCGGGCGCCGAGGCGGGCACCATCTCGTTCGACGACCTGCGCGGCGACGGAACCTCGTGGGCGGGCCCCGCCATCGAACCGCTGCGCCCCTTCGGGATCATGTTCACCTCGGGCACCACGAACAAGCCCAAGGCGGTCGTGCACACCCACGCGAACGCGGTCTGGGCGAGTCGTATCGGACCGAGGAACATCGACCTGCGGACCGACGACCGCTATCTGATCTACCTGCCGCTGTTCCACGTCAACGCGCAGAGCTGGTCGATGTTCTCCGTGCTCGGCGTCGGCGCGACCGCGGTGCTCATGCCGAAGTGGTCGACGAGTCGCTTCTGGGACGTCGTGGTGCGCAACGACATCACCCACATCTCGCTGATGCCCTTCGTCATCCCTACGCTGATGGAGACCGACAAGCCCGCAAGTCGTCTGCGCGTCGGGGTCTTCGGGCTGATCATGAAGATGCTCGACGACATGTGCGGCCTCGATGTGTACGCCGCGTACGGCATGACCGAAACCGTCATCCACGCCACCAACGGCCGGCCCGCCGACCGCCTGCCCGAGCGCTCGATGGGTCACATCACCCCCGGCTACGAATTCCTGGTGGTCGATCGCGACACCGGCGCGCTGTGCGCGGAGGGTGAGACCGGGGAGCTCTGGTTGCGGGGAACGAGGGGCATCCAGTTGTTCCTCGAGTACTTCGACAATCCCGAGGCGAACGCGAAGGCGTTCGACGGCGACTGGTTCAAGACCGGCGACATGGTCGTGCTCGGCGAGGGCGGCAACCTCTTCTACCGAGAGCGCGACAAGGATCTCCTCAAGGTCGGCGGCGAGAACGTGTCCGCGAAAGAGGTCGAGGAGATCGTGTCGACGGTTGCGGGCGTCGGGCAGGTCGCCGTCGTCGGCAAGCAGCACGACTTCCTCAGCGAGGTCGTCGTCGCCTTCGTCATCACGACGCCGGCCGCACCCGATCCCGACACGCTGCAAGACCAGGTCATCGGAGCGTGCCGATCACAACTCGCGGACTTCAAGGTGCCGCGCGCCGTATACGTGGTCGACGAGTTCCCGCTCGGCACCCTCGACAAGATCCTGAAGAACAAGCTGCGGGAGATGGCCGACCAACGACCGCCGGTCTGAGAACCGGTGACGCCAGCCGCATCGCCGCCGCGAAGTCGTCCGGCTTCGTCGCCTGATTGCGGTCGTCGCGTTCGGAGTCGCGCTCACGCGCGATGGACGAGGTCGGGCGGTTGGTAAGGTCCGCGGCGTCGGAAGGATGGCGGGCATGGGATCCGTTTTGGTGGTCGCCAACCAGACGCTGGGCGGCGACGCCCTGGGCGCTCACCTGCGACGGCTGATCGACGCCGACCGGAACACCCGCTTCGTCGTGGTCGTCCCGGTGTCGGCGTCGGTACTGGATGTCGGCGGCGCCATGGGCGCGATGAGCGGCATCACCGTGATCGACCCGGCCTTGCAGGATCATCTCGGCAACGTCGCCCGGGAACGACTGCGCGTGCTCCTCGCGTGGTTGCGCGAGGCCGGAGTCGAGGCCGAAGGCACCGTCGTGGGCGATCCAATGGCGGCGATGGAAGCCGCGGTTGCGGCGCAAACCTTCGATGAGATCGTCATCTCGACGCTGCCCGCCCGCGTCTCGCGCTGGCTTCGCCAGGATCTCACGCACCGCGCCCACCGGCGGTTCGCCGTCCCGGTCACGACGATCACGGCCGCCGACGACACCTCGCCGTCGACGACCACCCCGACGAGCGCAGCAACGACCCCACCATCGACAGACACGAGTACACCGAGAGAGCGAGTGGTCATGGCCGAGAGCGTGTACAAGATCATCGAGTTGGTCGGCACGAGCACCGAAAGCTGGGAGGCCGCGGCCGCGGCCGCAGTGCGCAGGGCGTCGCAGACGCTGCGCGACCTGCGCGTCGCCGAGGTCGCCGAGCTCGACCTCGTGATCGAGAACGGCGCCGTGACCGCCTACCGAGCGAAGGTCAACGTCTCGTTCAAGTACGACGACGAGACCTAGCGCGCCGTACTGCCGCGCGGGCGTCGTCGACGGTCGTCAGGGCAGTTCGCGACGATCGCCGGCGCGACCGCGGCGAAGCACGCCTCGGTCTGCTGCGCCGGACGGCCGCACCCGAGCCGACCAACGGCCCTCCGAACCGCGGTTTCGGTCGACCTTGCGTGCACAATCGATGAATGGCACGAGCCCCGTACCACCCTCGCACCGCCCGCCACCGCGCTCGTGGCCGTGGCCGGCTGCGGCTGCGGGACGCCTCGGCGATGGCGATCGGCGGGATGATCGGTGGGGGGATCTTCAGCGTCCTGGGCGTCACCGTCGACCTGGCCGGGCACCTCGCCTTCGGCTGCTTCGTCCTCGGCGGGGCGATCGCGCTCGTCACGGCACGCTCGTACGCGGCGCTGTCACTGCGTGCGGGTCGATCGGGCGGCCCGTTCGTGTACCTGCACGATGCCGGCTCCGCGGAGCTCGGAGGACTCACCGCATGGCTGCTGATCCTCGGCTACGTCATCGCTCTGGCCGTATACGCATTCACCTTCGGGCACTACTTCGCGAACGTCCTGGGTGCCCCCGATGCCGTCGCGCGCGTCGCGTCGGTGGGCGTGCTGGTGTTGTTCTTCGGGATCAATCTGCGGGGTGTGGGCGCTGTCCGCGTTGACCGAGGACGCCGTCGTGTTCATCAAGCTGATCGTGCTGTGCGCTATCTCCGCGATCGGCGTCTGGCACTTCTCGGCGCATCGACTCGCACCGTTGAGCAACCGCGGTGTCGGTGGACTCGTTCTCGGAGCGGCATCGATCTTCGTCGCCTACGAGGGTTTCGAGCTGCTCGCGTACGACTACGACGACATCGAGGATCCCAGCCGGACATTGCCCCGAGCGCTGTATCTCTCGGTGATCGTCGTCGTCGCCGTCTACATCGTGGTGACGCTCGGCTCGCAGATGTTGGTCTCAGACGCCCTGATCGTGAGTCAGAAGGAGGTCGCGTTCGCAACGGTCGGACGCGAGGCGCTCGGGTCGGCCGGCCGCTGGATCGCGACGTTCGCGGCGCTCCTTGCGACATGTTCGGCGATCAACGCCACCCTGTTCTCCAGCGCGCGCCAGATGCGCGACCTCGCCGACGCGAACGAGCTGCCCGTGCGCCTCGACCGAGAGGTCAACGGGCTGCCCGTCGCGGCACTCGCGCTCCTCACCGTTCTCGGAAGCGCGTTCGCGATGCTGCCCGGGATCCTCGAAGTCCTGGCATTCGGTTCCGCCACGTTCCTGGCCGTGTTCGCGTTGGTGAATTACCTCGCGGCCCGTGCCGCACAGACCTGGCTCGCGGCGGATCGTCGCGTACGCCGGCAGCGCATCGTGCATCGCGGCGATCGTCGCGCTCGGCTTCGAGCTCTCCCAACACGATCGACCGGGACTCGCCCTCATCGCCCTGTGCGTGTTCGGCCTGATCGTCACCCGGCTGGCGTTCGTCAGAGCGAAGCACGGCAAACCCACCGACCGATCTTCCTAACCAATCCGCCGGATACGAGCGACCGACAATATGCTCGCCGGACGAGTCACTGTGCGCAAGCGTCTGCGTCCGGCGAACCTCGTGTGCCGGATAACGTCAAGCGGCTCCACGATGTCGCACCGTTGCCGGTGCGAGGTGTGCTGACGGGTCGAGATGTTGGAGGATCATGATGGACACCATCGTTGTCGGGATCGACGGATCCAAGAGTGCGCAGACCGCCGCACGATGGGCCGCGACACAGGCGCAGAACAGTGGCGCACGCGTTCTCGCGGTCTACGCGGTGCCGCGGACGGAGCTCTGGTCGCTGTCTGCGGTGCAAGTCAACGTCGACGGACTCCTCGCCGAGATGCGAGGAAATCTCGACGGACCCTGGACCGCGCCCCTTCGTAAGGCCGGCGTCGAGCACACGACGCAACTGGTCCGCGGTGATCCCGCGACGGAACTCCTCCGTGCGGCCAAGCGAGCGCGCGCGTCGATGCTCGTTCTCGGCTCGAAGGGCCATGGCGCCCTCGCCGACCTGGTCGTCGGCGGGACCGTGCACAAGGTCATCAACCGCAGCGACATCCCGGTCGTGCTCGTACCCGCGTCAACGCCGGCGAAGAAAGCCGCCTCGCCGCGCACGGCGACAACCCGTCGATCGTCGAGGTCGTAGACGCGGTTCAGGTACGCGGCGCGCGTTCCGCAGCACCTCGACCTGGGAGGCTCATCGCCGATCTTCTTGCGCTTGGTCGGGGCGTTGAGGCGGCGATGCGATGATTCGTTCGCGGATCGACCCGCGCGTGTCGTCGTTCGTTGCGTCGGCGGCGTTGGTCGTCATCGGGCGGGGCCGGACGGGTTCGCGTCCCGGGGGTTGCGTCGGCGCGGGCGGGGCTGCGGCCACGGCGGGGATCGGGCGGGCGGTCGGGACGTTGGGCGACAGGGCGATCTCTTGCCCGTGGTGGGCAATTCGCATCGGGTCACCGTCGAGCAGTGTGTAGGTCGCGGTCGCGGGCCGTATGTCCACCGCGAGGCGTCGGCCCCGTAGGGAGATCTTGAAGGCGAGGCGCGAGAGCTGCTCGGGGAGTCGAGGGCCGAAGCGCAGGGAGTCGCCTTGGTGGCGCATGCCCGCGAGGCCGGCGACGAGTGCGATCCACGTGCCGGCGAGGGCGGCTATGTGCAGACCGTCGCGCGTGTTGTGCTCGAGGTTGTCGAGGTCGATGAGTGCGGCTTCGGCCAGGTAGTCATAGGCGAGGCCGAGCTGGCCGACTTCGGCCGCGATCACCGCTTGGATACAGGCAGACAGCGAGGAATCTCGGACCGTGAGCCGCTCGTAGTACGTGAAGTTGCGGGCTTTCTGTTCGGGCGTGAACGCGTCGCCGCGGCGATGCATCGCCAGCACGAGATCGGCTTGTTTGACCACCTGTTTGCGATAGAGATCGAAATAGGGAACGTGCAACAGCAGGGGATACTGGTCGGCCGTGGTGGCGGCGAAATCCCAGACCTCGTGGCCGGTGAACGCGTCGTCCTGCGGGTGGACCCCGAGCGTCTCGTCGTAGGGGATGTACATCGCCCGGGCCGCGTCGCGCCAGCGAGCCGTTTCCTCGTTGTCGATCCCGAGCTCGCGGGCACGATCGGGATGTTTCTGCACCAGGTCGGCCGCGGCGCGCAGATTCTGTTGGGCCATGAGGTTCGTGTAGACGTTGTTGTCGACAATCGCGCTGTACTCGTCGGGACCGGTGACCCCGTCGATTCGGAACCGGCCCTGCGTATCGTGGTAGCCGAGAGAACACCACAGTCGCGCCGTCTCGGTCAGGAGCTCGAGACCGATCGAGAGTGCGAACGGTGTGTCGTCGGTGGTGCCGAGATAGCGGATCACGGCGTCCGCGATGTCGGCGTTGATGTGGAACGCCGCCGTTCCCGCGGGCCAGTAGCTGGAGCATTCTTCGCCGTGAATGGTTCGCCAGGGAAACGCAGCGCCGCGCAGCCCGAGCTGTCGCGCTCGTTCGGTTGCCATCGGCAGGGTCGAGTGTCGCCAACGCAGGGCGTGGGCGACGGTGTCGGGCGCCACGTAGTTCAGCACCGGCAGCACGTACGCCTCCGTATCCCAGAAGCAATGCCCGTCGTAGCCGGGCCCGGTGAGCCCTTTGGCGGCGATCGCTCGGCCGTCCGCCGCGGACGCCGGACTGCAACACATGCAGCAACGAGTACCGCACTGCTTGTTGCATCTCGGCGTCCCCGTCGAGTTGCACGTCGGCGCGGTCCCAGAATGCGTCGAGATACCGGCGCTGCTCGGCGAGGAGTTGGTCCCAACCGGTCTGGCGGGCTCGGGCGAGCGCCGCATCGACTTCGTCGCGGACCGCAGGCAACGACCGGGACGACGACCAGTCGTAGGCGACGAACTTGACCAGCCGCAGCCGTTGTCCCGGCTCGAGTGCGACGGTCACCGTGACCCGTGCCAAATCGTCGAAGCTCTCCCCTCGCACTTCCGTGGCAGGCGGACCGTCGATGATGTGGTCCATGGCCGCGGCGATGCGCAAACCGCTGTAGCGCGTCGAGTGCACGAGTCCGCCACGCGTGCCGTTCGCCGTATGCGCTTCGTCTACCAATGGTGCTTCGAGCACGGCCGCGACCCGGGGATCCTTTTCACGCGACGGGAGCTGTTCGTTGGCCACCAGCTCGGACTGCACGACGAGGCGTACCGGGTGGTCGAGAGCTTCGACCTCATAGGTGATCGCCGCCATCGACCGTTGGGAGAAGGACACCAGCCGTGTCGACGACACGCGGACCGACCGGCCGGCGGTCGAGGTCCAGTCGGCGGTTCGGTGCAGCACGCCCGCGCGGAAGTCGAGGCACAGTTCATGCGCTCGGAGTTCGCCGTAGCGGACGTCGAAGGGCTCGTCATCGACGAGCAGACGGATCACTTTGCCGTCGGTCACGTTGATCACGGTCTGGCCCGACTCCGGATACCCGTAACCGGCCTCTTCGTACGGCTGCGGGCGCAGTTCGTACACGCCGTTGAGATAGGAACCGGGAAGGCCGTGGGGCTCACCTTCGTCGAGGTTGCCGCGCCAGCCGATGTGGCCGTTCCCGAGCGCGAAGATCGACTCGGTCTGCGCCAGAACCGCCAGATCCAGGTCAGTCGCGCGCAGGCACCAGGGCTCGACCTTGAACGCGGGATGGTTGATCACGGGGCGGACAGCAGATCGGCCAGGTCGGCGACGACGACGTCGGCGCCGTGCGCCGCGAGGGCATCGGCCTGCCCGGCCCGGTCGACGCCGACCACGAACCCGAAGCCTCCGGCTCGTCCCGCCGCCACGCCCACGAGGGCGTCTTCGAATACCGCCGCGTCGGCCGGTGCGATTCCGAGCGCGCGGGCCGCGGCGAGGAACAGATCCGGCGCGGGCTTGCCGGCGAGGTGGTCGCGCTCTGCGGTCCGGCCGTCGACGCGCGCGTCGAACAGATCCGCGATGCCCGCCGCGACGAGGACAGCCGCGCAGTTCTTGCTGGAAGACACCACCGCGAGGCGCAATCCGGCAGCCCGCACAGCGCCGACGTAGCGAATCGAGCCGGCATACACCTGTACGCCGTCGTCGCGGATCCGGCGCAGCACGATGTTGTTCTTACGGTTACCCAGACCCTGCACCGTCTCCGCGCCCGGCGGATCGTTTGGCTCTCCTTCGGGCAGCTCGATACCGCGGGCCTTCAGGAACGAACGTGTGCCGTCGGATCGAGGTTTGCCGTCCACGTAGGTGCCATAGTCGCGCACCGGATCGAACGCGACGAACGGCCGTCCGTTCCGGCCGGCATACGTCCGGAGGTAGGCGTCGAACATCTCCTTCCACGCGGCCGCGTGCACCTTGGCCGTTTGCGTGAGTACGCCGTCGAGGTCGAACAAACACGCGCGCACATGATCAGGAAGACCAAACGTAGCGGCCGCACGAGAGCGTTCCCGTTGGTCGCGCGGAGGATCCGACCGGCCGGCTACGGGCGGTGGCGTCGCTCGGTTCACGTCGACACGTCAACGTTACGGCTGCCGTGCTGGGCACACCAGTCGCACCGGCGGCGATGAGCCGTGCCGGGACGGTCGTTGTGATTGCGTTTGATCTCTTGCCCGTAGGGACAATCGCGGTTGTCGTGAAAGACAAGGTCCCCGGGATCCGTGTCGGTGTGGAACGGGGAAACCTTTGTTGTCGGGACGACATCCGGTTGTTGGTCAGCGTGCGAACGATGGTCGGTCGGCGGCGTGTTCGGGCCCGGCGTGCCGTCTTCTTTCGCGGGGTCGAAGATTCGGTACGCGAGCAGTTTCAGGCGGTCGTTCACGAGGAACCAAAGGAGGGCGTAGCCCCATACGAAGGCAGCCCAACTCCAACCGAGGGGCGTCATGAACAGGCCGTAGACCGCGATCAGCGTGGCGATGGTCTGGGTGCCCAGCACCGCGATCCAGAGGACGCGGGCGGGGCGTATCGACCAGAAGGGGCGGCGGGTGCGGGTCAGGAAGATGGTCAGGTGTCCGGCGACAGACAGCTTGAGGTACATCAGGGTCTGGACGTGGGCGCGGTCGAGATGGAAGACGCGTTCGCCGAGATAGAACAACCCGAAGGCGGAGACGACTCCGATGGCGCCGAGCGCGGTGGAGATCCCGAGCACGACGCGCATGTTCCACGCTTCGGGCTGATCCTTGTAGTGCACGTTGTCGTAGGCGATCGACAAGATGGCGCCGTCGTTGAGCAGCGCCAGCATCACGATCATGATCGCGGTCACGGGATAGAAGTTGAAGATCAGGATCGCGAGCGTCATGAACACCAGCACGCGCAGCGTCTCGGCAATGCGGTAGATCGCGTAGCTGTTCATCCGCTGGAAGATCTTGCGGCTTTCCTTGATCGCGTCGATGATCACCGAGAGGCCGGGCGTCGTCAGCACGATGTCGGCGGCCGCACGCGCGGCGTCGGTGGCGCCCGAAACGGCGATGCCGCAATCGGCTTTCTTCAGCGCGGGGGCGTCGTTCACGCCGTCGCCCGTCATGCCGACGATGTGGCCGCGCTTCTGCAGGACGTCGACGATGTGGAACTTGTGCTCGGGGAACACCTGCGCGAACCCGTCGGCGCCCTCGATGGACTCGGCCACTCGATTCGTCTCGTCATGCTTGACGTCACCCAGGCCGGCGGCGTCGAGAATGTCGGTACCCAACCCGACCTTCCCGGCCGTCTCCTTGGCGATGGCGAGTGCGTCGCCGGTCACCATCTTGACTGCGACGCCCATCTGCCGCGCGGTGGCGATGGTTGCCGCGGCGTCGTCGCGCGGCGGGTCGAACAACGGCAAGACACCCAAGAACCGCCATTCGCCGTCGCCGTCGGCGCGAGCCACGCCCAACGACCGAAACCCGCGGGCGGCGAAATCGTCGACGGCCTCGTCCACGGCCGGTTGCACCTGCGTGGAGTCGCCGGCCAGGGCGAGGATCACCTGCGGCGCGCCCTTGCTGACCTTGAACGTGGTGCCGTCCGCGGCCTTGACCGTCGCCTCGGTGCGTTTGTGTACCGGGTCGAACGGCTGGAAATGAACCACCTGATAGCCCTGCAGTGCATCGTTGTCCGGCAAGCCGCCGAGGACGGCCGCGTCGATCGGGTCGTCGTTGTCCGCCCGCGACGCGAGGGCGGCATCAAGGATGACCTGCGCGGCGTCGACATTGTCCACGGTGAAGAGATCGCCCAGGGTGAGCGTGTTCTGGGTCAGGGTGCCGGTCTTGTCCGCACACAACACGTCCACGCCCGCCAGTTCCTCGATGGCCACGAGCCGGCTCACGATCGCTTGCTTCTTCGCGAGCAGGCGCGCGCCGACCGCCATCGTCACCGACAGCACCGTCGGCATCGCGACGGGAATTGCCGCGACGGTCAGCACCAGAGCGAACTGCAGCGTGGTGAGGATCGGGTCGCCGCGCACGATCGCGACCCCGATGATCACCGCGACCAACGCCACCGCGAGAACGATCAGGTAGTTCCCGATCTTCAGCACCGCGCGCTGGAAATGGCTGACGGTGTGTGCCTCCTGCACCAGTTCGGCCGTCTTGCCGAAGTAGGTGTTCGCACCGGTGGCATAGACGAGTGCACCGATCTCGCCCTGACGGATGATCGACCCCGAGAAGACCGCCTCTCCCGGCTTGCGTGTCGCCGGTAACGACTCGCCCGTCAACGCGGACTGATCTACGTCGACCGGATCACCCTCGAGCAGACGCGCGTCCGCCGGCACGATGTCGCCCAGCCGGACGCGGATGACGTCGCCGGGCACCAACTCGCGGGCCGCTGACGTGATCCAGGTCCCGTCGCGTCTCACCCGGGCCTTGATCGCCAACTTGGCTTTGAGGGCCTCGATGGCACTCCCCGCCTGGCGTTCCTCCCAGAACCCGACCAGCGCGTTGGAGACGAGCAGCACCACGATGATGAAGAAGTCGGGCCAGTGCCGGGCCGCGGCCGACAGGATCACCGCCCCTTCGATCATCCACGGGATCGGACCCCAGAAATACGTGAGGAACTTCAGGAAGGCGCTGGGCTTCCTCTCCTCGATCTCGTTCGGGCCGTACTGCGCCAACCGCTTCTGCGCCTCGGCCTGACTCAAGCCGTCGGGCGACGACCCCAAACGCTTCTCCACCTCCGCCACGGCAAGGGACTTCAAATCGTCGTTCGCGGCGGGTTGATGTGGGGCCGGCGCACTCACCGAAGGTCACCCCACTTCCAGTTCCGGATTTCGGGCATGTCCTGGCCGTGGATGTCGATGTACTGCTTGTGCTCGACGAGCTTGTCCTGCACGGTCTGCTTCAGGTAGTCGCCCCGGGAACCAAGATGCGGGAGCCGGTCGATCACGTCTTGCACCAGGTGAAACCGGTCGAGACGGTTCTGCACCCGCATGTCGAACGGGGTCGTGATCGTTCCCTCTTCGTTGTAGCCCCGGACATGCAGGTTCCCGTTGGTGCGGCGGTAGGCAAGCCGGTGGATCAGCCAGGGGTAGCCGTGGAACGCGAAGATGATGTGCTTGTCCTTGGTGAAGAGCGTGTCGTAATCCTTGTCGCTGAGCCCGTGCGGATGTTCGGTGTCGGGTTCCAACTTCATGAGATCGACGACGTTGACGACCCGGATCTTCAGATCAGGGAGATGTTCGCGAAGGATCGAGACCGCGGCCAACACCTCCAGTGTCGGCGTGTCTCCGCAGCACGCCATGACGACATCGGGTTCGCCGTCCTGGTCGTTGCTGGCCCATTGCCAGATACCGATCCCTTCCGTGCAATGCACGACCGCTTCTTCCATCGTCAACCATTGGGGCAGCGCGTGCTTCCCCGCGACGACGACGTTGACGTAGTCGCGACTACGTAGACAGTGATCGACGACGCTCAACAGACAGTTGGCGTCGGGTGGGAGGTAGACGCGGACAATGTCGGCCTTCTTGTTGACAACGTGATCGAGGAATCCGGGGTCCTGGTGCGTGAAACCGTTGTGGTCCTGCTGCCACACGTGCGACGCAAGCAGATAGTTCAACGAGGCAATCGGCCGTCGCCACGGCAATTCTTTCGTGACTTTGAGCCACTTGGCGTGCTGGTTGAACATCGAGTCGACGATGTGAATGAACGCCTCGTAGCAGTTGAACAGCCCGTGGCGGCCGGTCAGCAGGTAGCCCTCCAACCAGCCCTCGCATTGGTGCTCGCTCAGCATCGAGTCGAGCACCCGCCCCGCCGGCGCGAGAAACTCGTCGTTCGCCTGCGTGCGCGCATCCCACTGACGATTCGTCACCTCGAAAACCGCGCCCAACAGATTCGACAGAGTCTCGTCGGGACCGAATACCCGGAAGTTCCGCTCCCGCACGTTCAGGGTGACCACATCCCGCAGGAACTGGCCCAACACAAGGGTGTCTTGGGCCACGGCCGCGCCCGGCGACGGCACCGCAACGGCATGCACGCGAAAGTCCGGCATGCGCAGCTCGCGCAGCAAGAGACCACCGTTGGCATGGGGATTGGCGCCCATGCGCCGATCGCCCTCGGGAGCCAACTCGGCCAGCTCCGCGAGGAGCTGGCCGTCGTCGTCGAAGAGCTCTCCGGGCTTGTAGCTCCTCATCCAGCTCTCGAGCTGAGCGAGGTGATCGGGATGCTCGGCATCCACCACGAGCGGGACCTGATGCGAACGGAATGTGCCTTCGACCTGCAGACCGTCGACGACCTTCGGGCCCGTCCAACCTTTCGGCGATCTCAAGACGATCATCGGCCCCCGCCGCCGCGTGGCGCCGCCGTGGTTGCGGGCGTCTTCTTGAATCTCCCGGATGGTGGCGATGGCTTCGTCGAGCGCGCCGGCCATGAGTTGATGCATGGCTTCCGGCTCGTGCCCCTCCACGAAGTGCGGCTCCCAGCCGCACCCGCGGAGGAACTGCTCCAGCTCCTCGGCCTCGAGCCGGGCCAACACGGTCGGATTGCTGATCTTGTACCCGTTGAGATGCAGGATCGGCAGTACTGCCCCGTCGGAGACCGGGTTCAGGAACTTGTTGGACTGCCACGACGTCGCCAACGGCCCGGTCTCGGCTTCGCCGTCACCGACAACGCACGCGACGATCAGAGACGGATTGTCGAACACGGCTCCGAACGCGTGACTCAGTGAGTACCCCAGCTCGCCGCCTTCGTGGATCGACCCGGGTGTTGTCGGCGCGACGTGACTCGAGATCCCGCCCGGAAACGAGAACTGGGTAAAGAGCTTCTTGAGCCCGTCCTCGTCCTGACTGACGTCGGGATAGATCTCGCTGTAGGTCCCCTCGAGATACGTATTACCGACCAAGGCGGCGCCACCATGACCGGGACCCGCGACGTAGAACATGTCGAGGTCATGCTCCTTGATGACCCGATTCAAGTGGACATAGATGAAGTTCTGACCCGGCGTCGTGCCCCAATGCCCGACCACCAGCGGCTTCACGTCCGACAGCTCCAGCGGCCGCTTCAGCAGCGGGTTGTCGTAGAGATACAGCTGACCGACCGACACGTAGTTCGCGGCGCGCCAGTACGCATCCATCCTGTGAAGCAGTTCCGCAGCAAGAGGCTGGCTGTTCATGCGCGATGGTCCTTGTTCAAGCCGGCGAGGTCATGAGCTGCGCCCGCGGTTTGGGGGGCGTGGGCGAAGACCCCCGTCCCGATGATCGCGCCGATCACAAGGCCGGTCGCGGTCGGCACGCCGATACCGACTGGTGACGAGCTCCTTGCCACGAGTGGTACCCACTGCAGCGTCTCGAGCTTGTCAGAGTCGCCGTGAGCGCCAGAGCACCGCCGCGAGTGCCACAGTCACGATGGACACGGCGAGGCCGGTGATCCAGCCCGCAACGTTGGCGGCGACAAGGATCGCGCCGAGAGCAGTGCCAACTCCCACGATGCCTGCAGTCGCAACAAGACGCGCAAAGACCGACTCGACGGTTCGGCGTTCGGGCCGGTCGGACAAGAACCCTCTGTTGACCGGCGTATCTCCTGCTGTTGGCTCCCGCGAGTCGGCGTCCACGTTCTCGACCCTACCGGCGTTGCGTCATGCCGGTGGGCCGGCGCTGCCTTCAGCCGTCCGCGGCGAATCGGTCGAGACGGTTCTGCACGATCATGGCGAACAGGGTCGAGATCGTTCACGATCAGTGCGATGACGGCATACCCGGGTACGGGACGGGTCGCGGTGCGCGCGGTTCAGAGCGGTTCGTGCATGCTCTGGACGACTTGGCTGAGCATGCGTTCGGGCGGGTAATGCCGCGCGAGTCGGTCACGAACCCAGGCCGTGACCGGTCGGCGGACGAACATCGCGCGGCCGAGGCGTCTCGAATCGGTTTGGTTGCGTTCGACCGTGCTCCGACAACGCTTCTCGTACAGCTCGAAGGCGAGGGGAACGGTGGCGGCATCAGCCCGGGAGAGTTCGTCAGCCAGGGCGGCGGCGGAGCGCAGCGCGTTCGACGCGCCGACGCCGGCAGTTGGAAGGAACCCCGCGGCCGCGTCACCGCACAGCGCGATCCGGCCGTTGATCCAGCGGTCGGCGCGGACGTCGCGCATGGCCCAGCGATACGCGTCGTGGGCTTCATCGATCGCAGCTCGTACGGCGGGGACGTGATCGGCAACCTTCGCGAGGTGACGATGCAGAAATGAGGAGCTGAGGTCGCCGTCGGGCCAGACATCGGCGGGTCCGCCGGCCGCGCACATCACGTGTCCGGGCGCCGGATAGACACCGAAGAAGCAACCGGCGCCCCACCACTCGCGGGCGATGTCGGGTTCGAACCGTTCGGGGTTCACCCACCAGGTCCACAACACCCAACCCGAATCGAACCCGGTCGGCGCACCGAACGCGAGTTCGCGTGTCGATGAGCTCATTCCATCGCAACCGACGACCGCATCGAACCGACCGGTCGAGTCATCATCAAAGGTGACGTCGACCGCGTCCTCGTGTTCGACGAGAGCCGTGACGGTCACGCCGCGGCGCAGATCGGCGGTTGGGCAGCTCTGCTCGAGGAGGCGCACGAGGTCGGTGCGGCTGACCATGAGCATCGGCCCGGCCGCGGCGGTCAGCACCGACATGTCAAATGCCTTCAGGAGGCGGCTCGAGCCGTCCGCGAGCTCGTACCGTTCGACGGTCAACGACTGCTCCACCAACTGGCGGTACGTGCCGAGTCCGTGGAAGATGCAGCTGCCCGACGGGTACAACGCAATGGCGTAACCGGCGTCGAGTGACGTCGATCGTTCTACGATCACGGGTGGCCGGCCTTGCTGGCAGAGCCGTGCCGCCAACGACAAGCCCGCGAGACCGGCACCGATGACGAGCGTTCTCACTCCCCTACCGTGCCATGCGCCGGCGGCCGTGTCTCGCTCGAGACCGCTCGTCCCATTCGCGTACTCGTGTCGACACGCGGAACGCGACCACGCGTTCCCCGCAAGTCGTCGCCAGTTGGCGCATCCCGCTCGCACTCGCGGCCATCTCGGAGCTGCACATCGGCGCCGCGGCATGGAGCGGTGACCGCACCCGGCAACGGGGTACCGGACCGGTCGAGCCATCGCCGTTGCCGGCGACCGATCGGCATCTCTCACGCCCTCACACCTCGTCGACGCTCGACAAGGGCTCGTGCGCGAGTTCGGCCATCCGAGCGAGCCCGCGGTCGGCGCCGTCAGCCAGGCGTGCGGCCGCGGCCCGCACCGCGGGATCGTTGCGTTGCGACGGGTCGATGCGCGAGGGGTTCAGCGCGCAGCCGTTGGCCCAGGCCGCGATGTCGGGCTCGGCGCCATAGTTGCGCGCCGCGACGGTTCCACGAACCTGCATCCGTGCCCAGTCGGCAGGGTTGTTGGAGAGCGTGTTGGGCGGACACAACCGGTTGCGCTCCCGGTCGTCGTCGCGAGTCGCCTCCACGTACCCGGCCAGCGCCGCGCAGAAGCACGGGAAGCCGACCCGGATCGTCTGGAGTCGGATCTTGTCGGGCCCCCAGACGGGAACCAGCGGTGGGTACTGCAGTCCGGAGGCGGCGCAGTGCACGACGAGCGAGCCCGGCGCCAGTGGGACCGAACCGCCCGCGAGGACGATCTCGCGTCGAGTCACGTGATTGACATGGCCCAGGCGAACGACGTTCTCGACGGTGCGGAGCAGATCGAGCTCCCATGCGCCGAGGGTCGGGGTCTTCGCCATAGTGGGGGTGACGTCCCTGTCGATCCGAAGCATCACGCCGGCATCTTCGAGGCGTAAGAAGAGATCGTCGAGTGACTCCGCGTCGGCGGCCGCCGCCATGGTGTCCGCAGCAAGCCCGAGCGCCACCACCGGATCGGGCTGGACGACGGCGCGATTGAGCATCCAGGGTTCACGCGGGCGCACCCAGACGATTCGATCTGGCTGCACGCCGTTCGCCGACAACCACACGATCCCGTCGGTGGCGGTCTTGCCCGACCCGACGATCACGTAGCTGTCCGCCGCCGCGGTCAACCGGGCGAGCTCGTTGACGGCGACGACACGGACGTCGTCGGCGACACCGAAGGGCGGGGGCGTCGTCGCGGGGATCGTCGGCGACAAGTAGGTGGCGTCGACGACGCGGCGCCGCACGTCGACCTCCACGGTGTCGCCCGACACCAGGGACGTCACGAGATGGGACGAGCCGTCCGTGTGATACTCGCTCCCCCCGAGGAAGGTCACACGGCCCGAGCCGAGGAAGCGGCGATGCAGGATGTCGTCGTAGTAGGCCTGGATCTCCGACTGACGGGCGCGTTCCTGGAGCCCCGCCTCCGGGCCGCTCTGCTGCAGGGCGCCACCACCGAGCACGGTCGATGCGACGCCGTAGAACAACGACGCCTGATGGAGCTGGACGAACGGATACGCGTCCTGCCAATGCCCGCCGGCCGCATGACGACGGTCGACCAGCGTGACGTGCACATCCGCGTGATCGATCAGGGCGTCCGTGAAGGCCATGCCCATCGCGCCCGCGCCCACGACGAGGTAGTCGGTCTTCAACGATGCCATCGCCATGGCGCACGTCCTCCAGTCGCATGCACGAGGATTCGGTAACAGATGCTACGGAGGCAACGACAGTCGCCGACCGGCGATTCCCTTGGCCACAACTTCGGCCGTCAAACGTCGCCCGCGTCGACGCGTGCAGGCGACTGGCAGCGCGCGCGTACATCGGCCTCACGTAAGGGCGAGGAAACTGCTCGATGGCCGTGTCCGGCACCGCGATAGACGCTCCTCGGTCGGTCCGGGCCGAGCGGCTCCAGGACTCGTCTCGCAGCTCCCAAGCGGCCGATCGGCTCTAACCCGGCAGGTCGGTCGCGATGAACGTGATCGGCATTCCGTACACGGGGCTCAACATCGCTTCCTCGAGTGCGAACCCGTCGCCGCTGCGATTCTGTCGGAGTTGGCCATCCAGGATCGATTCAGTGCGATGTGGCGACGCGAGATCAGTTGACCGTTGTGGTGACGCAGCGGAATGGAACGCCGTTGTTGAGCGCTCCCGCCGAAACACCGATCTGTCGCGACGCGTTGTTCGAGAGCAGTGTCGCCTGGAAGCTCGTGCCGTTGAAGAACACCGCGTCGGTCCATTGGCTTGGCTGTGGCGCCCCGGTGTGATCGAAGACTTGGCTCAGTTCACCGACGCTCGCGAGCCGTAGACCGGCGTTCGCACAGGTCCCCAACGCGGTCACCCAGGTTGTCGCGGCACGCGGTGTCGGGTCGAAGCAGAGATCGCCGCCCTGCTGAAGCGAGACGGGGCAGTGCAGCTTGAGCGCGGTCTTCGTCGCGCGCGCGAGATCGGTCCCGTTGACCGAGCCGGCAATGAGGTTCGAATGCTTCCCCGACGGCGGTTGGTGCCCGGAGATCGTGTTGCTTGCGACCTGGCTGTTCGAGGAGATCAGTACCGCGGCGGCCGCGGTACCTCCCATCGCGAGAAACAGCGCACATGTCGCGACGACGTTCGCGTAGGTGAGTCGCTTGGCCAGGGCGCGACCGATCCGCTTCATGGTGCCTCCGATTCGTCGCGAGACGCCGGATGCTACCCGCCGGGTGAGGATCGCCGCTCGGCGCTGCCGGGCGCAAGGCGGTCCAGACATCGTTCGGTCTGCTTCGCGATGTGGCAGACGAACTCGAACGCGACCTCCCGGACGATCCGAAACTTTGTGGCGCGTTCCCGGCCCTTCGCACGCTCATCCCCTTCGTGAGGATCAGACCGACCGGAAGAGCACCGCCCACTCCAACCATTGGTCCGGCGCGCCACGAGGTTGCGTCGCAGCTCACTACGGACCACCACGAACGTGAGCGAACAAGCGCGGCGCTCACGTGGCCGTAACTTGGCCGTCAACGCGGTCCGGTACGCCGCGAAACTGCCTGATCAGCCCTCGTAGCTCAGGGGATAGCGCATCGGTTTCCTAAGCCGACTCGACGTTGTTCGCCGAAAGCCGCAGACGTCCGCACTCGCCCAACGACTGTGCCGACAAGTTCGCCGACATCCGCCGAACATCGCAGAGGTTCGGTCCGTTGACCGTACCTTTGGCCGTCAAACTCCACCCCGCGTAGACGTGTACGTACGACCGTCAAACCCTGCTGCGGGTCGCTCTGGATGCTCCGTCGATCATCTCGGTATTGGCTTCGCTCCGGCCCGACGCGGGATCCGCGGGCGGTCATTCCACGCGCGCACGCCGGTCAGCAGGATCGCGCTCGATCGCCACGGTCGTCAGGTCTTCGCCCACGGTGATCTGGCCGGTGTAACCACCGCGGCGGACGTCGTCGGCGAACGCGTCGGCGCCCGCGATGTCGGGCGGCGGCGGGATGAGATGGGTGAGCACGAGGTGCGGCACCGACGCACGTTCGGCCATGGCGCCGAGGGGAACGGTGTCGGCGTGGTAGCTGAAGACCTCCTCGAATTCGGTGCCCGCGATCACATCGGCCAGAGCCGTGGCCCGGCATGCTTCGTGCACGAGCAGGTCGACGCCCGCGCTGAGTTGCTCTACCTCACGACACACGCGCGTGTCCCCGGAGATGACGACGACTCCGGTCGGGGTCGTCACGCGGTACGCGACCGCGTCGGTGACCGGCTCGTGCCGAACGGAGACAGCTTCGACACTGACGTTGCCGTCTTCCGACCTCCACACGATCGTGGGTTCGGTCGTCGCCGCGAACGGGCGGAGATCGATGGTCGGCGGCCCGGGCAGCACCTCGGCCATCCGGAACGCGATGTCGTCGTCGTAGGCGTCGAACATCCGGAGCGCGAACCGCGCCGCGGCGCCTTCGGGCGCCACGACGACGAGCGGATCGGCGGGAAGCAGATGTTGGAAGATCCAGCGCGTCATCGCGACGTCGGCCAGATCGACCACGTGATCGCTATGGACGTGCGTGACGAACTGGGCGGCGAGTGCGGACGGCGGTACGCCCACTTCCGCCAGCCGGAGCACCGTTCCCCGCCCCGCGTCGAACTGGAGCGCGATGTCGCCGTATCGCACGAGCGCGCCCGGGCCGGCGCGGCCCGGGGCCGGGAGCGGCACCCCCGTGCCGGTCAGGGTGACGGTCGTCGGGGAGACGGTCACCGGTGTTTCCCCGGGTTCCAGCCTTGGGGAGCGAGCACCCGGTTCGCGACTTCGTGCGGGGTGTCCTCGAGGGTGGTGGCCATCGTGTCGTTCCACCGGTTGAGGAACCCGAACAGCGCGCACACCGCGACGATCGCAGTGATCTGATCGTCGGTGAAGTAACGCCGACACGCATCGAAGTCGGCGTCGGAGACCGCATTCGGATGCTGACCCGCGTGCAACGCGAGCCGCAGCGCGGCCCGTTCCGACTCATCGAACAAGTCGCTCGTCTCAAAACTCCAGAGTTCGGCGAGCTTGGCCTCGTCGACCCCGAGATGCACCGCGTGCGCGGCCGTGTGCGCCTGGCAGTACCGACACCCCGCCGCCGCACTGGTGACCGAGCCGATCAGCTGTTTCAACGTGTCGGGGAGGAGATCGTTGAGGAACGCGGCCTGCGCGAGGCCGGTGAACCCTTCGAGGAGTCGCGGCACACGTGCCATCGCCCGCAGCGAGCTGGGAACGAAGCCCATGTAGGCCTGAATCGCGACGAAGCCGTCTTCGTACTCGGCGAGGTCGTCGCGCTCGATCGGTTCGACGCGGTTCATGGTGTCTCCTTCTGCGTGTTCGGACGGAGTTTCAGGACGAACTCCAGCTGCCCGCGGTCACCGACGTGGGCCGGTCCGAGGCTCGGGTTGTCGACGTCGTAATCGGAGAAGGCAATCGTCAGGATCCCCTGCACCTCGATCACGTCACCGACGCGGCGAGCGGCGAGCGGGATCGAGACGGCGTGCGTCGATCCGTGCAGGGTGAGGTCGCCGGTCGCCGTGTAGTTCGTGACGACACCGTCGCGCGGCACCGGCGCGAGCTCGATCGCACGCGTGAGCGCAAAGGTCGCGGTTGGGTAGTCGACGGTGTCCATGATCGGTCCGCGGAAGCGACGATCGCGCTCGCCTCGGTCGCTCGTGATCGAGGCCATGTCGATCGTGAACAACGCCTTCGTCACGCGCGTTCCGGCGATGACCATCGAGCCCGACACGACATGCGTCCGGCCGACCGCGGTCGCGGGCTGGCCGAACAGTGTCTCCTTCACGCGGTAGCCCGCGGTCGATCCGGCGCCGATCCGCCACGTTCCCGCGAGTGGTGTGATCGGACCGGTGGCGGCGCTCGGCGCGGTTGTGGTGGAGAGCGAGAGCGCGCTCGGCGCCGGGCCTTCGACGAAGTGGATGTAGACGAATGGTCCGCCGGTCAGGAGCGCGACCATCACGACGGCCGCGCCGATGCTCCAACGGATCCAGCGCCGTTTCCTCGGTGCGGGCGCCGCGGGCTGGTCGATCTCGATCGGCTGCACGTCGGTGGCCGTCATCAGTGGCGGCCCGGGTTCCAGCCTTGGGGAGCGAGGAGGCGTGTTCGCGACTTCGTGCGGGGTGTCCTCGAGGGTGGTGGCCATCGTGTCGTTCCACCGGTTGAGGAACCCGAACAGCGCGCACACCGCGACGATCGCAGTGATCTGATCGTCGGTGAAGTAACGCCGACACGCATCGAAGTCGGCGTCGGAGACCGCATTCGGATGCTGACCCGCGTGCAACGCGAGCCGCAGCGCGGCCCGTTCCGACTCATCGAACAAGTCGCTCGTCTCAAAACTCCAGAGCTCGGCGAGCTTGGCCTCGTCGACCCCGAGATGCACCGCGTGCGCGGCCGTGTGCGCCTGGCAGTACCGACACCCCGCCGCCGCACTGGTGACGTTCGCAACCATCTGCGCGAGCTCTTCGGAGATCAGGCCGTTCATCGCCGCGGCATGGGCCAACCCGACGTAGCCCTCGAGCAGCCCGGGCACCCGCGCCAGGGTGAACACCGTCGTCGGGACGAAGCCCATGATCTGCTCGTAGGCCGCGAACACCGGCTCCCGATCGCCCAGCTCATCCCTCGTCCGCGCCTCGATGTGTCCCATGGCGTCCACCTCACTTTGACTGGTCGAATGACAAGTGAATGATGAGCAGATCGACGTTCCCTTGTCAAGTGACCAGTTAAGGTGAGGGGATGAGCCGAGCCGAGAAGCGGGAGCAGACGCGGGATCGCATCGTCGCCGCGGCCGTGGTGGAGTTCGCCGAACAGGGCTTCGCCGCGTCGAGCACACGCGACATCGCGGCGCGCGCAGGGGTCACCCAGGGCCTGGTCACCTATCACTTCGCGTCCAAGGACGAGCTGTGGCGGGCGGCCGCGGACCGGATCTTCGCCGCGCTCGGCGATGAGATATCGATCCGCCCGGTTGACGCACGGCCCGAGGTACCCGGCGCGGATGCGCGGGCCGCGATCGCCGCCTACGTGCGGTTCGCCGCCCACCACCCCGAACTGTTCCATTTCATGGTCGACGCGGGCCGGCACGGTGACGACCGGATGCGCTGGCTGGTCGAGACCTACGTCGCACCGTGGTTCGCGCGGGTGGCCGACCTCGCCCGGATCGGCTTTCCCGACTCCAAGCCCGAGATGGCGCCGCACGTCTATTACGCGCTCGCCGGCGCGGCCTCGCTCATCTTCACCGTCGCGCCCGAGTGCGCGGCACTCACCGGCGTCGACGCACTCGCCGACGACGAGGTCGAACGCCATGTCGACCTGGTGGTGCGGCTGTTCCTCCCGGATTGAAGTCGTCGTTCGCTTGACAAGTGAATCCCGGACCCGCATGATTCGCTTGTCAAGTGAACAGCGACGAGGCGAGGTCGGGCGATGGACGTCACTGCAACGGAGGTCAGGGCAACGGAGGTGCTGATCGTGGGGGCGGGCCCGGCCGGGTTGACCGCCGCCGCGCTGCTCGCTCGGCTCGGCATCCCCGCGATCACGGTCACGAAATACGCCACCGCCAACTCACCGAGGGCCCACGTCACGAACCAGCGCACGGTCGAGATCCTGCGCGACCTCGGCATCGAAGACCGGGTCATGGCCCGCGCCCTGCCGCAGCGCCTCATGGGCAAGCAGGTCTTCGCGACGTCGTTCGCCGGTCGGGAGCTGTCGCGGATGATGACGTGGGGTACGGGCGACGACCGCATCGGCGAGTACCAGGCCGCCAGCCCGTGCGAGCTGTGCAACGCGCCGCAGCACATCCTCGAGCCGATCCTCCTCGAGCGGGCGCGCGAGCTCGGCGCCGACGTCCGCCTGCACCATGAGCTCGTCACGATCACCCAAGACGACGATTCGGTCACCGCGCGGATCCGGCCGCGCGACGGCGACGAGTTCGACGTGGTCGCCCGGTACGTCATCGGCTGCGACGGCGCCCGCACCGTCGTCGGCGAGCAAGGTGGCTTCTCGTTCGAAGGCGACGCGGGACTGGGCAACGCGATCACCGTCTGGATCGAAGCGGATCTCGCGCGCTACACGAGACATCGCTCCGGCGCGTTGTTCGTTGTCTGCAACCCGGGCAGCGACGACATCGTGAGCATCTGGACATGTATCGAGCCGTGGAACGAGTGGAGCACGATCTTCGTGCGCCACGGCATGGAGACGCAGGAGCTGTCGAAGGAATCGGTTCTGGCGCGCGTGCAAGCGGCGATCGGCGATCCCGACGTCGACGTCCACATCAAGCACATCAGCCCTTGGGAGTTCAACCATGTCGTGGCCGCGAGCTATCGCCGCGGCCGGATGTTCATCGCGGGTGACGCCGCGCACCGCCACCCTCCCGCCAACGGGCTCGGCAGCAACACCTCCATGCAGGACGCGTACAACCTCGCGTGGAAGCTGGCGCTCGTGGTGCGCGGCCGCGCCGGAGACGGCCTGCTCGACAGCTACGACCAAGAGCGCCAGCCGGTCGGGCGCCAGATCGTCGACCGCAGCGCACCAAAGCGTCGGAGAGATGTTGTCGTGGCTCGGACCGATCGGGCTACGACCGGGCCAGTCGAGCGCCGACGCGCACGCCGTGCTCGACGAGATCTTCGGACCCGACGGCGAAACGACCCGGCTCGAGCTGTTGCACGGCCTCGAGGTGATGAACGCGCAATTCAACGCGCACGGCGTAGAGCTCGGCCAGCGGTACGCCTCGAACGCGATCGCCGACGACGGCACGCCGTTCCCGCCCTACGACCGCGACCCCGAGTTGCACTATCACTCCTCGACCCATCCCGGTTGCGCGCTCCCCCATGCGTGGCTCGGGCGCGACGGACGCGATATCTCCACCCTCGACCTCGCCGCGTACGACCGCTTCACGCTGATCACGGGCGCGGGCGGCGCCGACTGGGAAGTCGCGGCCGCGTCGGTGTCGGCCGAGCTCGGCGTGGAGATCCGGCCGTTCCGCGTCGCGCTCGGCCAGCCGTACAACGACGTGCTCGGCACCTGGACGCGCCACCGCGAGGTGTCGGACCGCGGCTGCGTGGTTGTGCGACCTGATCGGTTCGTCGCGTGGCGGAGCCACGACATGAGCGACGATCCCACAGCCGCGCTGCGCGCCGCGATGCAACAGATCCTCGACTGCAAAGGTGCTCCGGCCGACCACTCGGTATGAGGTCCGCGACAGCACTCGATCCGAACAAAGGAGAACACGATGACCTTCCGGTGGGAACCCGAACACCGTGACTTTCTCGAAGATCACACCTGGACGGTGCTCGCCACCGGACGTTCCGACGGATCGCCACAACAGTCGATGGTCGGCTACAGCGTCGACGACGACGGCCGAATCGTGATCTCGGCGAAGGCGTACACGGCGAAATGGAAGAACGCCCTGCGCCAACCGCACGTGTGTCTGACCGTCCCCGACGGCCGCCGACATCTTGTGGTGTACGGCACGGCCGAGACAATCGATCGCGATCCCGACCGCGCCCTGCTGACCGCGAACGTGTTCGCCAAGATGACGGGCACGCCACAAGACCCGTCGGCCCTGACCGAGATGCTCGAGCAACAGCAGCGCACCGTGTTGCGAGTCACGCCGACGAAGGCGCTCTTCCAGGCCTGACACCGCGGACTGCGACACTCGTCGATCGCCGAGAGATGGAGAGCGCCATCGTGAGCTTCCCCCGGTCCTACGGACGGGTGGGTTGAGTTGTGATCATGCCGCGTTGGCGGTCTCGTAGTCGATGGGGCTGAGCATGTTGCAGTAGCTGTGTCGACGGCGCGGGTTGTACCAGGCTTCGATCCAGTCGAAGATCGCGAGCGCGAGTTGTTCTCGCGAGTGCCAGTGGTGTTCGTCGAGGAGCTCGAGTTGCAGGGTGCCGAAGAAGCTTTCGGCGACGCTGTTGTCGAAGCAGTCACCGATCGTGCCCATGGAGCCGAGCAGTCCCGCACTGCGCAGCCGTCGACCGAACGCCCATGACGTGTATTGGGTGAACTCAACCGGTCGTCGCAACACCTCGATGTTGGAGGTGTTGATGGGAAGGCCGGCAGGGTGGATGAAAGAACTGACCGGGCGGTCACCGATGAAATCGCCTGGCGCGCCTTCTTTGCGGCGTGAAGTCGAGCGAGCGTTTTGGTTGGAGATCGCGAAGGGTGTGACGAGCGAGGAGGCGGCCGCGATAGTTGGCGTGTCATCCGCGGTTGGCACCCGATGGTTCCGACATCGTGGCGGGATGCCAATCGATCTTTCGCCCGCGACGGGCCGCTATTTGTCGTTCTCCGAGCGGGAGGAGATCGCGCTCATGCGTGCGCAGGGTGAGGGCGTCAGGTCGAATCGCGCGTCGGCTCGACCGCGCGCCGTCGACGATCTCGCGAGAGTTGTGCTGCGGTATTCGGCGAACGCACGGTCATCCCGAGCGGCCCGAAGAATTCTTCGCGCTTGGGTGAGCGAAGCCAACGATCGACATCGTCAACCTCATGGAACACCATCACCGTCGTCATCGCGATCTTCCCGATCAGTCGTGCACGACGGGCGTGCTGCCCGGCCGCCCACGCGTGGCCCTTCGTTGCCAGACGACGAAGGCGGGCGCAACGCATCACTCGCGCATCACCTGGTGTCGCCGGACCGGCTACCGGTCGACGATGGCCCAGATCGACGTGACCGCTCCGAACTCCGACGTCAGCTCGCGCGATGTACTCAATCGAGAAGCGCGCCATCGAGCGAGGAGGGCTCGCGACACGCGGGTGCGAATACCACAACGACCTCGCGGAGGACGACGTCGGCTCCGGCCGCGGCTTGGCGCCGGGCGGCGGCGACGGCGATACGCGGGCCGACCGCGGCCGACCGCGGCCGGCCGCGCGGATGCGTCGCCCGTGCGATTCCACACGGTCACGGCGTGCCCCGCCTCGGCGAGGTTGGCGGCGACGAGCGCGCCATCCCGCGGAGGCTGGGCACACTGACCGTGCTCACGACGCGGGGACCAGCTCGGGCACGAGCTGGACGTCGAGCTCGATGTTGATCTGGTCTCCGATCGCGAAACCGCCCGCGGCGAGGGGAACGTTGAAGTCGATGCCGAACACCTTGCGGGACAGGGAACCCGTGGCGGAGAAGCCGGCATGGACCGAATCGTCGATCGGGTAGACCTCGGTCCCGAAGAACTGCACCGCCAGCGTCAGGGGCGCGGTCTTGCCGTGCAGGGTGAGGCTTCCGGTGAGCCGGTACCCGTCGCCGCCGACGGTCTCGATCGCCGTCGACTCGAACACCATGGTCGGGTGGGCGTCCGCGCTGAAGAAGTCGGCACTGCGGAGATGTGCGTCACGATCGGCGTTGCCGGTGTTGACGGTCGAGAGATCGACCTCGGCCCGAACGCTCGAGGTCTCGAGTTCGTTGCCGACCACCACCGTCGCGTCGAAATCGGTGAAGCGGCCGCGGACCTTCGAGATGCCGAGGTGGCGAACCGAGAATTCGACGGTCGTGTGCGCGTGGTCCAGGCGAAATGTGCCGGTAGGGAGCGGGAGGTTCATGGCTTCGTGTCCTTCTTGCCAGGTCGCTGAGACGGGTCATGGAATGCTTCACCGAGACTATCGGTCTCGCTCATCAATTGCAATACCTTAAGTCTCGTAATTTGCTAGTGTTCCGACATGCCTCGCGGCCGGACACGCGACACCGATGCACACCGGCGGATCCTCGAAGCGACGATCGCGCTGCTGGGAGCGCAAGACGCTCGATCGGTCTGTATCAACGACATCGCCGCGGCCGCCGGCGTCGGCAAGCAGACGATCTACCGATGGTGGCCGTCGAAGAGCGCGGTCGTGATCGAAGCACTCCTCGTTTCCTCCGTCCACGAGACGCCGTTCAAGGACACGGGCGACGCGTGGCGCGACCTCCGGCATCACATGCGGGGCGTCGTGAAGCTCTTCAACTCCCCCAGCGGAGCGCTCATCCGCGAACTCGTCGGCGAAGCTCAGACCGATCCCGCCGTCGCGCGCGAGTTCCTCGAGCGGTTCTGGCAACCGAGGCGCGACCTGTCGACCGCTTTCCTCCGTCGCGCCGTCGAACGGGGAGAGGTCCGCCAAGACGTCGACACCGAGGCCGCCCTCGACGCCATCTACTCCCCCCTCTGGTCACGGTTGTTGGTCGGCTACGGACCAGTGAGCAATCAGCTCGTCGACGACGTGCTCGACATCGTCTGGCCACGACTCGCACACGATCGACCAGCGCGTACCCGGCGCGGGTGACCATCGCGCGGCCGGCCGAGCTCCGATGACCGAGCGAGTCGCGAGCGGGCCGCTGCCCGGCGAAGACACACTGGTCGCATGCTGGGGTGCGCTGGCGCGCACTTCGCCCGGCGCCACGGTGGTGCAATCTTCGAGCGCGATCGTCGCGTCGTTCCCGTCCTTTGCGCCCATGAACAACGCGATCATGTCGACCACCCGCCGCGTCGTCGATCTCGCCGCCGAGAACGAGCGGCTGAAGGCCGCGTACCGACTCGCCGGAATCCCGTCGTGGGCCGCGTAGATCCGCAGCCGGGAGACGTCCTTCGACGCGGACGACGCGATTCGCGAGCTCGACGGCTTCACGCGCGACACGACAACGCTCGTCATGCAGGCGACACGCCTCGCGACCTTCGGGGCAGCCGTCGCTGCTCGCCCGGCCTCGATCGACGCGGCCGTGCTTGCCGGCGACGAACCGGTACCGATCACCGACCTGGGTGAGCGGAACCCAGACCAGGGATTGGCAGGTTGGGTGATGCTCGACGGCGACGTCGCCGTCGCGGGCGCATATCGATTCCTCCACGGCTCGGACTGCGGCATCTACGCCGTCGGGACCGCGCCCGCGTGGCGACGGCGCGGACTCGCTCGACATCTCGTCGCACACGTCCTCGCCGACGCCGCGCGGCGCGGCGCGCGAACTGCGACTCTTCAGTCCACGCCAATGGCCCAGGGCGTGTACGCGTCGCTCGGCTTCGAGCCGGTCGGTCGTTACGAGGAGTGGGTGCCCCGCTGAGCGGCGACATGCGCGATGACAAGCGCCGAGCGGCCGAGGTCGTCGCGCCCGATCGGTTCGACGCGGCTCACGGTGCCTCCTTCCGCGGGCTCGGCCGGAGCTTCAGTACGAACTCCAGCTGCCCGCGGTCACCGACGTGGGCCGGTCCGAAACTCGGGTTGGCGACGTGGTAGTCGGCGAACACGACGGTCAGGATTCCCTGCACCTCGATCACCTTGCCGGCGCGTCGGGCGGCGAGCGGGATCGAGACGGAGTGGGTCGTGCCGTCCAGGGTGAGGTCGCCCGTTGCCGCGTAGTTCGCGACGACGCCGTCACGCGGGTACCGGCGCGAGTCCGATCGCACGCGTGAGCACAAAGTTCGCGACCGGGTAATCGGAGGTGTCCATGATCGGCCCGCGGAAGCGACGATCGCGCTCGCCCCGATCGCTCGTGACCGAGGCCATGTCGATCGTGAACGACGCCTTCGTCACGCGCGTTCCATCGATGACCATCGAGCCCGACACGACATGCGTTCCGGCCGACCGCGGTCGTGGGCTGGCCGAACAGTGTCTCCTTCACGCGGTAGCCCGCGGTCGATCCGGCGCCGATCCGCCACGTTCCCGCGAGCGGTGTGATCGGACCGGCAGCGGCGCTCGGCGCGGCTGTGGCGGAGAGCGAGAGCGCACTCGGCACCGCGCCTTCGACGAAGTGGATATAGACGAATGGTCCGCGGCGCGTTCGGCATCATCGAATCGGTCGCTGGTCTCGAAGCTCCGGAACTCGGCGACCGCGAGGTGCACCGCGTGCGCGCCAGTGTGCGCCGGGCGGTGCCGATACCCGGCCGCCGCACTGGTGACGTCCGCAACCATCTGCGCGAGCTCTTCGGAAATGAAGCCGTTCATCGCGGCGGCACGGGCCAGGCCGACATAACCCTCGAGCAGCCCGGGCACCCGCTCCCCCAGCTCACCCCTCGCGCGCGCCGCAATGTGCCCCATGCCGTCCACCTCGCCATGACTGGTCGAATGACAAGTGAAGGATGAGCGATCCCCTCGAGATCGCTCGAGCAATGAGTTGCCCGTCATGGCACATCAGTGGCATGATTATGCCATGGCTAGAACTCGCGTGAGCACGACCGTCGACGAGGATCTGCTTGCCCGCGCCCGTGCACTGCATGCGGGAGCGACCGACGCCGCGCTCATCGACGAAGCGCTCGCGGCGCTCCTGAGTCGCTATCGAGCGGCAGAGACCGACGCCCTGTACGCCTCTGCCTACGAGGCACACCCCCTCGACGAGGCTGACGACTGGGGAGACTTGGCGTCGTTTCGCGAAGCGGCCGGCGCGACGTGAGCGCGATGCCCAGGCGAGGCGAACTGTGGTGGTGCGAGCCTCCCGAGATCGGGCGACGCCCCGTCGTCGTGCTTTCGCGTGACGCGGCCATCCCCCGCCTGCGCAGGGCGCTCGTCGCGCCGTGCACGACCACGATTCGCGGTTTGCCGAGCGAAGTGAGACTCGAACCAGGCGACGACCCCATCGGCCGTCGGAGCGCGGTGAACCTCGACTCCGTCGAGAGCGTCTCGATTGCGGTCCTCGTCGAGCGACTCGGCACACTCAGCGCGGCGCGACTGCGTGAGATCTGCGCCGCGCTCGAAGTAGCCGTCGACTGCACCTGATCCGGTTCAGGCTTTCGTTGCCGAGGGGCTGAGTCATCGCACGACCAGACTCACCCGCCCGCGTCCGTCTCCCGGACACACACGATCTCATACGCGGCAGGGAGGATGTCGCAAACCTGTTGCCCACGCACCTCGACGTCGAGCGACGCGAGCCGACGCAACACGCCGTCGGGCGGGTCCGGCGCCTCGGTGGGCCCGCCATCAGGTTGAGCACGCAGGGCCGCGGGCAGGCGCGCGCCGTCGCCGAATGGCCACCACGGCGCGACCGCCGAACCGCTCGTCGGAGCGACAGCGCCCGTGCGAGCGCGCAGCGGATCGAGCAGTTGGTCGCAGGTGCGGCCGCGCCATGCGAGCAGCATCCACGGGTCGCCGTCGAGCCGGTCGGCGAACACGTACAGCACGGCGGCGATGTGCTTGCACGGGTTCTCCCAGTCGGGACAACTGCAGCGCGCATCGAGCGTCGACCACGAGACGGGAAAGAGCTCCACCGACGCGTCGCGGAACACGTCTTCGAGATCGGGTGGGACCTCGCCGGCAAGGAGACGAGCGACGAACCCGACTCGAGCGGCGAGCGCACGGTCGACACTCGCCCACTGCTCAACGGTCGGTGAGGTGGCCGCGACGGTGACAACGTACGGCGTCGGGCGAGATCCCTGCACCTGCGCGACGAGCAACCCTGGGCGCACGTCGAACGACAACACCTGTCCGGCACGCGCGTACTTGCGGCCGCGTTGCATGCGCGCCCCGAGACCGTACGACTCGAGCACGTCGACGAACCGCCGCGACCACCACGACGCAGCCATCGCGCCCCGCTGCTTGGAGGTCGCGAGCCCGTCCTTGGCGGGAAGGGGCACCGATTCCGGGTAACGCTGCCAGCGGTCATTCCACGGTCGCTTCGCCATCACTCCTCCACCGCGTCGGCGCGCAACGCGATGACGTCACGGAGGTCGTCGGTCGACAGCTCGGTGATCCAGCCCTCGCCACTTCCGACGACCTGCTCGGCGAGTGCTCGCTTCGCCGAGATCATCGCGTCGATCCGTTCCTCGACCGTACCTGTGCTCACCAACTTGTGCACGAGCACGGTGCGCTTCTGGCCGATGCGGTACGCACGATCGGTCGCCTGGTCCTCAACCGCGGGGTTCCACCAGCGGTCGAGGTGGATCACATGCGAAGCGGCCGTCAGGTTCAATCCCGTTCCTCCGGCCTTCAACGAAACGAGGAGCACCGGCGGCCCGTCCGGGCTCTGAAAGCGATCCACGATGACTTCACGCTTCGAGCGCGTCACCCGACCGTGCAACCAGCCGACCTCGACACCGAACCGGCGCTCGAAGTACGGCGTCAGCATCCCACCCCACTCGGCAAACTGCGTGAAGCACAAGACTTTGTTGCCCTCCGCCAAGATCTCGTCCAGGAGTTCCTCGGTGCGGGTGAGCTTGCCGGAACGACCGGACAACACCGAGCCGTCGCGCAGGAAGTGAGCGGGATGGTTGCACACCTGCTTCAACCGCATCAGCCCGGCCAGGACGAGACCGCGCCGGCTCATTCCTTCCGCCTCCTCCGACTGCTCGACCAGGTCGTCGACCACTGCCTGATACAACGTCGCCTGCTCGCGGGTCAGCGGACATGTCTCAGTCGTCTCGATCTTGTCGGGCAGGTCGTCGATGACACTCTTGTCGGTCTTGAGCCGCCGGAGCACGAACGGCGCGGTGATGCGACGCAGCCGCTCGGTCGCTTCGGCATCGTGCTCCCTTTCGATCGGGATCGCGAACGTCTCGCGAAACGATCGCGCCGATCCCAACAATCCCGGATTCAGGATGTGCATGATCGACCAGAGCTCGGACAGGTTGTTCTCGACCGGCGTGCCCGTCAACGCGATTCTTCTCGGCGCGGTGATGCGCCTTACAGCGCGGGTCTGCGCGGCGCCGGGATTCTTCACCTGCTGGGCCTCGTCGAGCGCGATACGCGCCCACCGCACGGCGGCGAGCTCGTCGGCGTCGCGCGCGACCAGCGAATAGCTCGTCAGCACGACGTCTGCGCGTTGCGCGCGCTTCGGCAGCGAAACGCGCTGGCGCGTGAACCGGTCGGGACCGTGGTGAACAAGCACCGACATGTCCGGCGCGAACCGCGCGAGCTCGCGTTCCCAGTTGCCGAGCACCGACACCGGGCACACCACGAGCGTCGGCCCGGGTGCCGGATCGGCGATCAGCACGGCGATCAGCTGGGCCGTCTTGCCGAGGCCCATGTCGTCGGCCAGGCACGCGCCGAGCCCGAGCCGGCCGAGGAACCCCAGCCAACCGACGCCCCGCTCTTGATAGGGACGCAGGGTGCCGACGAAGCCGTGCGGGGTCGGAACGGGAGTGACCGTCGCGTGCAGCGCGTCGGTGAGGAGGTCGCGCAGCCAGCCCGTCGCGTCGACACCCGAGACGTCGACGTCGACGTCGTCGGGCACGTCCAGACTGTCGAGACCGAGTCCTGCGCGCAGGATCTCGGTGACGGTGGCCTCCCCGCGTCGACCCAGATGAGCTCGGACCGCCGCGAGATCCTCGGGCCGCAGCTCCACCCAGTCTCCCCGGACCCGCACGAGCGACTGCTTGGCCTCGGCCGCAGCTTCCAGCTGCCGCAGCTCCGCCCGCGTGATGGGGCGGTCGCCCAGCGCGGCCTTCCACTCGAACGAGACGAGAGCGTCCATGCCGACGCCGCCCGCCACCGTCGAGCCCGGCGTCTTGCCTCGAGACGATGTCTTGGCGCGCAAGCCGAGGCGACGCCTGTTCGCCCACCACGACGGCAACAGCACGCCGATGCCCGCGTCGGTGAGCGTTGCCGCTCGGTCGCGCACGAGCGCGACAACTGCTCGTCCCTCGAGGACAACCCGGTCCGGTTCGGGCTCGTCGAGCACCGAGGCGAGCTCGGGCGCGAGCCGCGCCAGGCGGCCGAGCCCGCGCAGGAGCTCCTCGATCGCGAGCGGGCCCAGCGAAACGCTGCCGTCCCAGACCTGCGTCGCGGACACGAGCAAGCTCGGATCGTCGAGATCCTGCGCCAGGAGTTCGACGTTCCAATCATCACCGCGGTCGCCGGGCTCCCCGAATCGCAGACACAATCGAACTCGTCCCGAGGTCGCCGCACCCGACGCAACCCACTCGACAACGACGCGTTCGAGCGCGCGCAGCTTCTCGACGTCGACGGACCGCGCCACCCAAGGATCGGCCTGGGTCAATGAGTGCAACCACGCCTCGGGAACCGTGCGGCGCCCCGAACGACGCTCGAGCAGGCTCGCGCCGGCGTCTACGAGCCGGCCCCGCACGATCGCGTCGACCGCGGTCGCGAGGCGCGAGCGCGACGTCACGCTGCGCCTCCACCGACGAGTCCGCGCAGAGCGAAGCGATCAGCTCGCGGTCGCCGGCCGCGGGCAACGGCCACCACCACGAGCGGGCGCGCCCATCCTTACCGACGGCCAGCCCGGGCACGAACCTTCCCGACTCGACGAAGACGAGGCCGGCCTCGGCAATCCGGTCGGCGAGATCGGGCGCGATCACCGTCGGAGTCGCGGTCGCCGCGCGCACAGCCATGATCGGCCATCATCGCACGCACACTCGTTCGCGCCGCGAGCGCTGCAACGGACTCGGCCGCCGAAAGAAATCTCAACACTCCGAGTCCCGTTCACGGCCTCCACCGCGCTATCCGTAGGTATGGAACAACACCGCCGGCACCACCTCCGACGATTCATCGGAACTGACCCGCGACCCGCGAAGCCGCGACGCAGCAGCTCCGGACGAACGATCACGGAGCCCGGCGAGCGGCAGCGCACCTTCCATGGCCGTCACGTGGGCGTCAAGCAACTTCGTATCCACGCGAGAGCTCAGGTCAGCCCTCGTAGCTCAGGGGATAGAGCATCGGTTTCCTAAGCCGACTCGACACTGTCCGGCCAGCACCGCGGACGTTCGCATTCGTCCACCACCTGGGCCGCCAGGTTCGCCGGCGTTCGCCGAGCACCGTCGTCGTTCAGTCCGTTGGCCGTAACTTTGGCCGTCAAATCTCGAACTACCGGCTCCCGGACTTCACGCTGCACCGTCTTTGCCGAGATGGATCGGGACGCGCTGATCCTCGTCATCGAACACCGCGACGAGTTCGAGACGCGCGCCGAGCGCTTCGAGGTACTGGCGCAGCGTCGAGACACGAACATCGTCAGAATGCTCGAGCTTGGAGACCGCGCCCTGCGTGACCTCGAGTCGCCCGGCCAGCGTCGCCTGACTAACCGCCTCACGGTGACGAAGCTCGTAGAGCCGAATCTCCTCGAGCGTTCCCGCACGCGCCTTCGCGAGCCGATCCGCAGCACCCGGACGCGCGCGCACCTCGTCGCGCAGCTCGGAGAACTTGGTTCGGGCCATCAGATCACTCCTTCGTCTCGAAGCTCCACGAGGTACGCGTCGTAGAGGTCGTCAGCCACCGGGATCGCCCACTCGTACCAAGCGTTCCATTCGCCAGTCTTGTCGCCACCCAGCAGCAAGATCGCCGAGCGCCGCGGATCGAACGTGAACAACACTCGCAGCGCGCCACCCCTCGACGCCCGAAGTTCCTTCATGCTCTGGTGCCGGGACGCATGTACTCGGTCGACAACCGGGCGGCCGAGATCTGGACCGCGCTCCCCCAACAGATCGATGCGGTCGGTGAGCGCTTCTTGTTGATCGACGTCGAGACCCCGCCACCAGTCCTCGAACTCGTCCGTGACCTCGATGTCCCACACCTCGAGATTATGAAGGATTCCTCATAATGAGTCAAGGCTCATACCGCGGCGGCCGTGCGCAAGACGGTCGAAACGGGTCTGAGTGGCGACACGCCTGGTCGCGGCGACGTTCGCAGTTCCGCGTCGCGTGCGCGCCAAACTGCGAATCGTGCTCGTCGTTCGTGCGACCAAGAAGCTGCTCGACCGCTGCGGCGGTCCCTCGCTGTCTGACCAGCCGGCGACGACGGCGCTCGGCGATTGGTACGCAACGGCCCTGTTCTGGAAGCCGCACGTCGCACTCTTCGTCAACGAGCAGACCCGGCTACCCGTGTTCGTACCGCTCGCTCCAGCCGCGACACTCGCGCCACGCTTCGTGTCCCATCTCCGCACCGTCTTCGACGTGTTCGGCCTCGACCCTCGGTTCATCGACTCGGAACTCGCTGAGATGACACGACACCGCTTGGCGAAGACCGCGAATCGCAGCGTCGTGGGAACCATGAACGACTTCTCGTCGCTCGCCGAGTTCCATCGCGACCAATACGGCGGCGACGATCTCCTCGCCCTCTCGCTCGAGTTGGCACACACGCCTTGCGGGCCACTCGACAAGGGACACGGATTCCCCGATCTCGAGCTCAACGCGATGGTGCAGCAGATCCCCGGCATCGGCTGACCGGGACTGCGATGCGCCCGAAGACCGATGCGCAGACACGACGTTGCATCGCGCACCGAGGCCGGGCGCGCGCGAGCACGAGATACGCGGTTGCAGAAACCGTTGGTGGTTTGATGCGCTGCCGTCCGTCGTCGTGCGCACGGATCCGCACTCGTTCGCGACTGCGGAACCGTTGGCCGTACGTACGGCCGTCATTTCGCTACCGTTGGGCCGTCACGTGCACTGTCGAACACGCGAAGGCGCAGGTCAGAGCACGTTTGCCCTCGTAGCTCAGGGGATAGAGCATCGGTTTCCTAAATCGTTTCGCTCGACTCTGCGACCTGCGCCGACTCGACGACTGCCGCTGTGACCTGCACAAACGGCGTTGGCTTGCGTTGGCTTGCGTTGGCGGGTGCTGAACATCTGCGCGGACTTTGCGCGGACTCGCGCTAGGTGCGGAAGACTCGTGTGCGTGCAACCCTCGAACGATCTTCCAGACTCGCGGTCGCCGATCGACGTACCGCTCGACCGACGACGCAGCGAGCAACGCACGCTGCTACGACTCCTCCCGCGGCAGCTCCGCGAGACGGTCGAAGGCGCAATCGGACAGCCGAACATCCCTACTGAGAACGGATCGGACCGCGAACTGCTCGAGCGCATGATCCGCACGCGGCGGAGGAGCTGCGCGTCGCGCATGCCGACTGGATCTCTGGCGCCACCGATGCCTCGGTGGCTCGCGAGCTCGCTCATTTCGTCAACCGGCAGGTAGCCGATCTTCCGCTCACCCACCGCGCAGACGGCGTCGGAGAGCGGCTGGCCGGCGAAATTGAGAGCATGCGCAACCGCGCAAGCTCGTTCGACGACGATCCACGATCCTGGCCAGTCGAGGCGTGGCGCCTTACGAGCTACCTCATCTGGGCCGATCACTTGGCGGGTGACTGACCTTCCAAGCTGGCCATGCCGGTTCGATCCCGGTCACCCGCTCTCCCAAGTCAGAGCGTGTTTGCGCTGCTCCGGGATATCACCGTGATTGCGCTCGGTTTCGCGGCCCGCGGCCTGACCCAACCGAGGGAACCTCGCTCTAGTGCAGTGCCCGAAGCCGTTCTCCGGTCCGCTCGATGGCGACCTCGAGGAGCCAGAAGGCTTCACCGGCGCGCTCCTGCGCCTCACGGGTCGTTTTCGAGACGGCGACGGAGCTGCATGTCCCCCGGAGGTTGAACACCTCCGTTCGCAGCGCGTCGTCGTGGATCCGGACCATGTACTTGGACATCGCGATGAACGCCTGCCTGTCTTCTTCTTCCGTCTCGACGTCGAAGATCGGCCCCGGAGGCACGAGCCCTTCCGGCGAAGCCACTTGCATGATCTGGACATGGGCCCGGGCCGTCGCGCGACCGACCGCCTGCAGCGCATCCTGAAGTGCCAGCAGATTCTCGACCTCGAAGGCCCGACGTCGCTCGGACATCGCATCAGCGTGCGCCGCAGCGCGCAACGCCGCCTCAGCGTCGCGCTCTTCCGTGCGCAGATCACGCTCGCGGCGGTATGCCCGACGGTCGGCGAGCCACGCTCCGCCGAGAGTGATCAGACCGCCGGCAAGGACGAGCAGGAACGGCGTCACGCGGATTCGGCCCGTTCGCTTCGCCCATCGCTCGACCTCGGAGCGCCGCCAGATCCGGCCGACGGTGAGCTGGTCGGCTGGTGCCGGGAAGGTGTCGTCCTCGTCGAGGATTTGGTAGACGCGCTGCTTGGAGATGCCGAGCATGGCGGCGATCTCGGCGACAGCGACGAGGTCGGACACGGGACGATCGTACGCATCTTGTCGACTCATCTAGTAGCTTGGTGACTTACCAAGTCCTAGGAGGTCTCCCCGTGGACCAACCGACCGACACCGCCGCTTTCGAGCGGCTCCTGACCCGCACTCGTCGGGCGCTCGGCGATCTGCTCACCGGCTGCGTCGAGGTCGAGCAGCCGTTCGACGTCGACGCTGAGCTCGCGCCGTGGCGGGAATGGGCGGAGCGGGCGCTCGTGGCCGGTGAGGCGGTGGCGTTCGAGCTGCGCATGTTCCTGGTCGACTCTGATCAGATCCAGGCGGGCGGGTACGTCGTCGAGCTCGACGCGCTGATCGCACGGTTGCGCGGCGCTCTGGCGCGGGTGTCGTCGTGAGCACGGTCGCGCGCGAGCGGGTCGGGGCGCTGCTGTCGGATGGGGTGGAGCGGACGCCGGCGATGATCGCCCGGGATCTCGGGATCGGCGCCGAGCAGGTTCGGACGCTCGTGCGCAGGATGGCACGTGACGGGCACGTCGCGACGCGCGACCTCGGCTGGTACTTCTCGACGGCGACGACGGCGCGGGCGCTCGCGGGTCACCGCGCGCGGCGGACGGGTCCGCCGCCGGCGCCGATGTTGCCGCCGGTCGTCGAGCATCTGCAGCACCTTCGCCGGCGGGGCCTGCGGGCGTCGACGATCGACCAGCGCCGCAAGGAGCTTCACCGGCTCGGCGTGTGGCTCTCCGGGCAGGAGACAGAGCTGCTCGCAGCGACGACGGAGCAGCTTGTGCGGTACTGCGACCTGCGGCGTGGCGTCGAGGGCCGCCGGGCCGTCGTGAACCATGTGAGGGGCTTCTACCGGTGGGCGCACGAGATCGCCGAACTGGTGGAGCGGAACCCGGCGCTGAAGCTGATCCGGCCGCGGATGCCCGCACCGCGGCCACGGCCGATCGACGAGGACCGGCTCGCGCTCGCGCTCGAGCACGCTGACGATCCGGTCCGGGCGTGGCTGCTGCTCGCCGCGTACGCAGGGCTGCGGGCGTGTGAGATTGCGCCGCTGCACCGTGACGACGTGAAGCTCGCCCAGGGCGTGCTCGTCGTCCGCGAGGGCAAGGGTGGGAAGCAACGCTCCGTGCCGATGCCCGCGGTCGTCGCCGACGAGCTCGAGCCGAAGCTCGGTGGAACGTGGCTGTGGCCGAGCTCGAAGACGTCCGGGCCGATCACGGCCGGGCATCTCTCGCATCGAGCGAACCGGTTTCTGCGCAGCGTCGGCGTTCCGGACACGCTCCACAGCTTGCGCCACAGGTACGGCACTCTCATGTACGCGCTCTCCGGCTCGAATCTCAGGCTCGTGCAAGAGTGCATGGGTCACAGCTCGCCCGCGGTGACCGCGATGTACGTGCAGGTCACCGCGCGCGCCGGCGCCGAGGTCGCCGCGCTGCTCCCGGTCGGTTACGACGGTCAGCCAGCGCGCGCGGCGACCGGGACATAGCGACCAGCCCGCGCGGATGCGGCGCCGTTCGCGGCCGCTCGTCGCACCCCAGATCCCTTCGGTGATCGTGTTGGCCAGCGCGTAGTCGAGGCACTCGTCACGGACGGCGCAGCGGGCGCATACGGCTTTTGCCGGTGCGCTCGGTTGCCCGCGTTCGGGGAAGAAGTCGACGTCGGGTGTCTCGCGACACAGGGCGTCACGCGTGAACGTCGGCGGTCGGGCGAGGTCGGTGAGCGCGTCGACGACGTCCTCGCGCACGCGTGGCATTCGGTCGGCGGTCCGCATTCGTCTCGATGATGCCAGCGCGCGACGTGAGCGCGGCGGATCATCGGCTCGCGACCGCGGGCGAAGCGCCGCGCGGTGTGCGGCCGGTAGCGCCCGTCGCGGTGATGCCTTGCCTCATCGGTTACGGCGTCGGGATCTTTCTCACGCTGACACCAAGACACGTCACTGTCTGTGTGGCGGTCGCGGCCGAAAGCATCGACTGCACATCGACGGTCAACGCTTGGGTCGTGTCGATGGTCCCTGACGCCACGAAGTTCTGAAGGCTGGACAGCAGGTTCGCTCCGAGGCCACCCACGGCACCGATCGCGAGTTCCGACATGGAGACGGCCGAGCCGGTCGCGCCCGTTGCGGTGATGCGGATCGTGGATGTGAACCGGAACGGTCGGGCTGTACGCGTTCGCGGGGACGGCGTTCGAGAAGCCGGAGAGTCCGGAGGCGACGGTCGCGACTTGCACCGCGTCGAACAGCACTCGACAACTGAAGTCGCGGCCGGCGCCCGAGTTGTTGAGGTAGGTGCCGAACGCGACGATCTCGATGCGATCGCCGACCGCGAGGGTGTCCGGCGGGATGTCCACGAGCGCGGCCGCGCACAACGTCGTCAGCGCATTGTCGTTCGAGTAGGTCGCGCCGGGGTCGTCGATGATGGTCGAGGACTTCTTGTCGGCGTACCCCTTGGTCGCGATCCCAGTCGGTCCGGTCGGCGTTGGCGCGGTGGGTGTGCCCGTCAGGGCGGGCGACGCGTCGAAGACCAGCTTCCCGGTACCGGTCGCTCCTGTCGCGGCGACGCCCTCAACCGTCGGGTGACCGGCGATGGTCGGTGAGGTGATGCTCGCTCCAGCGGGGATCGTGACCGTCCCCGTGAATGTTGGCGATGCTTTCGGTGCGAGCGCGGCCAGCGACGCGCCAGTGAAGACGTTGACGCCTCCGCCGCTGCCGTCCGAGAACAACAGCGCGGGAGTCGCACCGAAAAATCCGAGAGCGACGCGTGGGCTGGTGTCGCCCGACTTGTAGAGCGCCACACCCGGGTAGCCGTTCGCGTCCTGGTTGATGATGATGAAATCGCCGTTCGGCAGCGCAAAATGGCGGCCATACGACGACTCAAGGGTGTCCGCGTCGCCGGCCTTCTTGTAGTCGTGTGCGAAGACAGGATCGCCTGACTTTGTCATCTGCCCGCCTCCCAAGGTGCGTCCAGTGTGGTCATGGGTTCACTTTCGGGTCGAGGGCTGAGGCACCGCCGTCGAGCACGCGGAAGGGTTCTTCGTCGTGCCAGATGTCGGGGTGAGGTGGCGGTCCGAACAGCCGGGTGAGGTGTCCGCGGTCGATGTCGCCGGCGAGGTACCGCTCGAGGAGCGTGACGACGTCGGGGGCGAGTGGGGCGAGGACCTCGGAGATGTCGAGCTCCTCGACGCCGAGGCGGCGGCGCCAGTTGTTGAACGTGAGCTCGCGCAGCGCGCGGTACACGTCGATCGACTGGCCGCCGACCTCGCGGCGCCGTCTCACGACGCGACTCCGCGGGGGAAGAGCTCGTAGACACCGCGCGCGCCGCCGCGGCGTTGCTCGCGGCCGGCGCTCTCGTCCTCGTCGGCGGGGAGGCGCAGCGCGGCGACGATCCGGGCGAGGGTGACGCGGAGTTGGCGGGCCTCGACCGCTGCGGGGTGAGCGCGCGGTCCGGCCTTGGTGTCGACGATGAGCCCGTCGCGTGCGGTGATCGTGGCTAGGGCATCGAGGGCGTCGATGGTGCGGACCGCTTCGCGCAGGAGCGCGAGCTCGTGCTCGTCGAGATCGAACTTGGTGACGACCGATTTCCAGAGGCGTCGGCCGCCGGCCTTGGTGCCGCGCGGCGGTCCGGGCGGTTTCGGCTGCGCAATGTGCGGGTCGGTCATGGCCTGCACCCCGTTCGTTTCAGGTCACGCGGGACGTCAAGCGCAATGCCGAACCGGTGTTGGTCGACCCTCGCGTGGGTGGTCCCCCACCCCCGGAGTGAACGACTGCGCCCCGGAGTCGGTTGTGTCACCTTCGGCGCGCCCGTGCGCGACCGTTGACGCCCGGCCTGGTAGGCCGTGCGCAGGTGACCTAGGAGGTCATCCGGCTCCGGGGCGAGGATCACGCTGCGGTCGGCTCGAGGTCGTCGACGACGGTCGCGATCGTGACGAGACGCTGCGCGGGTGCGAGTGCACGCCAGTGCCGGCTGGTGATGTGTGCGGGCTTGCCGGGCACGATCGGTGCGGGGCAGCCGAGCCGGTTGAGGCGCATCACGGCTTCACCGGTTGCGGTGAGCCGGTCGTGCAGTGCGGTGAGCCGTGCCCAGGCGTCGCGGGCGCCCTTGCTGGACCGGATGGCGTCGTCGTCGCCGTCGATCCCGTCGACGGCGGGTGCGAGCTTCGCCGCTTCGATGAGGCACCGGTGCATGGCCGAGTTGATGGCGTCCTCGACGTCGCTCTGCCGGTTGCGGAGCTCGGCCGCGAGGAGTTGCAGCGCGGCGTTCGTGGCACGTCCGGCGAGCTCGATGGCGCGGTTCACGTCCGCGACTCGGAGTGAGCCGTGCCGTTCTCGTTCGATGGCGGCGCCGACGCTGAGCTCGCCGGTGGCGATCTGCGTGGCGAGGTTGCGGGAGCCGGAGCCGGCGCCGGAGCGGACGGCGGTGAGCTCGGCGCGGATGCCGTCGATGCGGTCGAGCGTCGCGACGGCGAGATCACCGATCGTCGAGTCGAGCTCGGCGCTGCGCCAGGCTGCGGCGAACAGCTTCGTGTCGTGGAGTGTCGGGGCTTCCATGGCCGGTCCTTTCGGTCAGAAGTACGGGATCGCCGCGACGGTCGTGCGCGGGTCGGGGTCCTCGGCCGGGGCGAGGTTGTCGCCGAGGCGTCGTTCCCAGTCGGCGGCGCATGCGCGGGCGTGTTCGCGGGCGACGGCCTGCTCACCGCGGGCGAGGAGGTCGTGCACGTCGCGGATCTGGCGGCGCACGGACGCGTGCACGTTGGTCGGGAATCCTTCGTGCTCGAGGTCGGCGACGGTGGGTGTCTGTCCGGTCGCGACCGCGTCCCAGAAGGGGCGGAGGCGGTTCGTCGGGGGCTTGGGCTTCATGCTGCTCCTTGGTGTTGGGCGAGGGTGGCTCGGCATCGGGCGAGCCACGCGTGGCCGGTCTCGCGCTCGACGTCGTCGGGGAGGGCCGAGGTCCGGTATTCCGGCGGAATACCCCGCGCGCTCTCGCTGAGCTCGACCAAAGTCGTAGCTGTCGAGTTTGCTCGAGCGCCGCGCGCGGTCGAGCTCGCCGTCGGCGGGAACGGCGTGCGGGTAGGGGCGACCGGGCTGGTCGTCGTCGTCACGCACTGGCGCGCTCCAGGAGCACGACATCGTCGGCGCACTTGGGGCAACCCTGCGCAGTGGGGCGACACTGATGCTCGTAGCACCAGGGACCGGCTCGACCGGGGTCGGGCGCTGCCCGGCGCACCGGGAGGAGTCCGAGGAGCTCACGGGGCCAGGCTTCGCACTGTCCGAGAGCATCGACGATCTCAGGATCGGTGTAGCCACGCTTGCGCGCGATCTTGATGTACTTCTCGGGCTCGTGGAGCTCGAGGTTCGGGAAGAGGGCTTGTGCGACGTCGAGTGCGTCGTGTGAGTCACGCGTGTCGTCACGCGGTCCGCTCACTCTCCCTCTCCCGTTCACATTCGCGTTCGGGTCTTCTTCGTCGCGTTGTTTGCCTGTCCCGCGTGACTCACGTGGGACGTCACGGCCAGAGTCACGCGTGTCGGGGTCGTCGTCGTTCTGTTTCCCGCGTTGCCGGCGTTTCCGTTCGGCGGCCTGGGCGCGGAGCTTCAGAACGTGTTCGTGGGTCATGTTCACGTCGGTGAAGCCCAGAATCTGCCATCCGTCGCTGTCGGCGATCCAGAGTCCTTCGCGCACCAGGGCTTCGACGTCCTCCTCGTTGGCGCCGAGGAGGCGAAGCTGCACGCGTTCGATCTTGCCGTCGGTCATCTGCTCCTTGGCGAGCGCCCAGGCGCGTCCGTCGATGAGCTCGGCGCGGTCTCCGGCTCGCAGCATGCGAGCGTCGTTGCGACGGCTGACCGGTACGGCCACGAACAGCTCCGCCACGACGGTCAGGCGACCTGGCTCGGGTTCTGAGCCTGCATCTGCTCTTCGACCCAGGCGTCCACGTCGCACTCGCGGTAGAGGACGCGCTTGCCGATCTTGCAGCCTCGCGGGCCGGTGCCGATGCTCCGCCAGTACCTCAGGGTCGCGATCGGGGCGCGGAGGCGCTCGGCGACCTCGGTTGTCGTCAGGAGCCGTCCCGTCATGCGTGTTCCCTTCCGGATCAGCGGTCTTCCCGTTCAGCTAACCAGAAGGTGCTGGACAGGTCTAGCACCGTTGGATAATCTCCTATCCGTATCGGATAACCCCGGGGAGGAGTGAATGGTGGCAGGAGTGAAACCTGAGCTCTCGGCGGTCGCCAGCGAGTCGGCATTGGCGCATCGGATCACGCTCGAGCGAGAGCGGCGCGGGTGGAGCACGACCAAGCTCGCTCGGCTCGTCAGCGAGTCGGGATGCCCGATCAATCAGTCGGGGATCTGGAAGATCGAGAACGGCACGCCGCGCCGCAAGATCACGGTCGACGAGGCGATCGCGTTCGGCGAGCGTGTTCAAGCTCGGCCTGGTTGAGCTCCTCGAGCCGCCCGACGCTGTCATCTCGCGTGAGCTCGCGGAGGTGTTCGGCGACATCAGGAGCACGACATCGTCGCTGCTCGGGTCGGCCGACGCTCTCGAGATCCTGTTCGGCAGGGTGGTCGAGCTCGAGCCCGCGGCTCGCTCGACCACGCGTTCGGCGATGTTCGCTCTGCGGAAGGTGCGGGCGTCGATGGCGACGGCGGATCAGAAGCTGCACGAGATCCTCGATGGGCGGAACCGTGGCTAGCCCGAAGAAGCTGGACGACGGTCGATGGTTCGCGCGTGCTACCGCGGGCCCGATGGTCGCGAGCACGTGAAGCGGTTCGGGAAGAGGGCTGAGGCGCAGGCGTGGCTCGACGAGAAGACGGCGAGCGTGCTGACCGGGAGCTATGTCGCGCCGCAGCGCGGCAAGATGACGGTCGGGGCCTGGGGTGAAGCGTGGCTGGCCGGCCGGGTTGACCTGAAGCCGAAGACGGCGGCGAGCTACGCGTCGTTGTGGTCGACGAGGATCGCGCCGACGTGGGAACGCACGCCGCTCGTCGCGGTCACGAACGCCGATGTGGCTGCGTGGGTCGCTCGGATGCACGCGGAGGGCTTGTCGGCGTCGTGGGTCCGTCAGGCGTTCCACCTGCTCTCGGCGATGCTCGCCGATGCCGTGGCGGATCGGCGACTCGCGTCGAATCCGGCGGTAGGCGTGAAGCTGCCGCGGATGCCGCGGTGGAGGACCGCTACCTGACCCACGACGAGCTCGAGGCGCTCGCCAACGTGTGCGGCGAGTACCGCACGCTCGTCTTCGTGCTCGGGTACTGCGGCCTGCGTTGGGGTGAAGCGGCCGGGCTGCGCGTCGGCCGCGTCGACGTGCTGCGCGGGCGTCTCGACGTCGTGGAGTCCGTGACCGAGGTCAACGGCGTGGCGGTGAGCGGCACGCCGAAGACGCACCAGCGGCGATCGGTGCCGGTGCCGTCCTTCCTGCGCGCCGAGCTCGCTCGCTCGTGCGAAGGTCGGGCGCGGGACGACTACGTGTTCCCGGCGCCGCGCGGTGGCGTGCTCAGGGTGGGCGCGTTCCGGCGCGGGACGTGGAACGGGGCGTGTGTCGCGGTCGGCCTGGGCGAGATGGTCGCCGCCCGTGACGGCCGCAAGCGATACGTGGGCCTCACCCCGCACGTGTTGCGGCACGTGGCCGCGAGTTTCGCGATCGTGTCGGGTGCGTCGGTGAAGGGCATTCAGTCGATGCTCGGGCACGCGTCGGCGACACAGTCGCTCGACCGGTACGGCGCGCTGTGGGGCGACGAGCTCGACGCGGTCGCTGAACGCATCGACGCCGCGCGCGCCGGCGGACTTTGCGCGGACTTCACGCGGATCGGCGGTCGTGGAGCTCGACCGAGGAGGCGCCCGGCGCACTGGCTGACCTGGCAAGATGGTTGACCCTGCCCTCGTAGCTCAGGGGATAGAGCATCGGTTTCCTAAACCGTGTGTCGCATGTTCGAATCATGCCGAGGGCGCTTCTCTGACCAGCGCCTATGGACCGCGGCGGACTCCACGGACGTGCTGGAACGGGCAGTTGCCCATCCTTTTCGCGGCAGACTGACGAGATGCAGGGATCGCTACGACACGCGGGCCACGATCGTGGGACCTGCGCGTGCACAACGGGCGCGATGCGCTCACCGGGCGCAAGACGTACGTGCAGAAGACGGTGCACGGCCCGACGTCACGGCACGTCATGAGCATTGCGTGACCATGTCCGCAAGCGCACTCTCCGAGGCGGGGCGTAGTGCCCGACTTCATCCCCGCAGGCGGGCTTCGAGGACGTCGGCGAAGAGGGTGCCGACGGTACGGAGGTCGTTGTCGGTGACAGCGGCCATGTCGGGAGATCCGGTGGCGAGCCACCGCCGGGTTTGGCTCGCGTCGGTATCGAACACGTCGCGCGCTCGAGTGACGCACCATGCGCCCAGACCGTCGGGCGCGGCTGCGAGCTCGCGGGCGATGCTCCCGTCGCGATCGTGCGCGGCGAGGAGGCGGTAGGCGTCGTACGTGTCGGACGCCCGCTTGTTCAGCGCGTTGCCGCGCCGTTGTTGCATGGCCCGGAGTTTCATGGCGACGAGCGCGGCCGGCGTCGCGACCCGAGCCGTCGCTCGGGTCACGAGGTCGTCGGTCGTGCCCTGTGCCTCGATCGTCAGCCAGGTCGCCGACGCGAGGCCGTACGCGTGGGTGATCACGAACATCGCGTCATCGACGTCGTCGGGGAGTTGGGTCGCTTCGTAGTCGCTCACGGCAATCAGGTCGATGTGCACGTCGCCGAGGTCGACGCCGTTGCGACTGCGCGTTGCCCCGTGCTGGACCAGCAACGCGATCGGGACGGCCGAAGTGCCGTCCCGGGTCCACGTCACGGTGTCGAGATCTTCGGTGACCCGGTGCGCGGTCGCGAGGCGAACCATCACCGCGAATCCGCCGATGACCGCGGTTCTGCCGATCGAGATGTGAGAGAGCCGTTGGAGTGCCGCCGTGTAGCGAACAAGATGGTCGTCGACACCCGAGCGCAAGATGACCGTCGGCCCGCCGTCGCCGTTCACCACGAGCGGCGGAACCCGTCGGGGCCTGATGGTTCCCACGCCGCGAGGATCTCCGGACCGCGTGCACGGTCGCGTGCGATCGCGAGCGCAACATACAGGGGATGCGCAACGAGCCAATCCGTGCCCGGCACCTCGTAGCGGTGATCGGTCACGAACGGCACCGGCGCGACCGTGATCGTTGCCGCCCGGGTGCTGAAGTCGTCGGCCGGTCCCAACAGATGGAGCGCGCGGTCAACGTCTCGCCGGGTGGGGAGACAGAAGTCGGGGGGATAGTCGGCCGTGACCGCGATGTGTGCGCCCCACGCGATCGTGCCAAGCGTGTCGCTCAGCGCCCACCCGTGCACCATGGGATCGTCCTCGTGCAGCCCGAGGATCTCCGCATTCTCCGGTCGCGGCGCGGCCGCGACGGCAACAACGTCGGCCGGCCAGGACTCGGCAAGAGCCTCGAAGGTCGACGACCCGAGGGGCCGGCCGTTCTCGTCAACGAGTCCGGCCTCCACGAGCAACGCGCGAGCGTTGGACAACGCCACATGACTGAGCCCGGCACGCCGCGCAACCGCGCGCAACACCGGCGTCTCGTCGGGGCGTTCGAGCGCGGCGGCGAGATACGCGATCCCGGCCCGGCTCCGGATCGGTCCGAGGGCGCGCTCCCCCGCCGGGCCACGCAACGTCGCGACACGGCTGCGGATCAAGTAGTTGTCGCCGACGCGTAGAGCGAGTTCCCCTCGGCGGTCGAGCCAGCCCCACCCCGCGGCATCGAGGAGCGAGCGGGCGTCGCGACTGATGCGATCGGCGACGAGGAACTGGAGCGACTTCGCCGTCGCATCCGCGATCAGCGCCCCGACCGACGACGCCGACGCCACCGCCATCGAGTGGAGCTCGACCGGCACGCCCCGCTTCCCCACGCGGATCGTGAGCCCACCCTCGGAGGACCGGCCGAACGGCACACCCAACTCCTGCAAGGCCGCGTCGAGATCGTCAACCGCCGCGGCGTCTTGGTCGACTCTCGTGGTGCGCACCCCTGCGGACCTTTCGGTAAGTGCTAATGAACACATTACCACCTACCGCCGTGGGTTGGGCGCCTCCGAGGCCGCAGCCGCCGCCGGTGTCATCTTGTCGAGAGACTGCAGATGCGTACGATGCCGCGCCTTGTCGACGACGTGCTCGGCGGTCCTGCGGAGCGCGCGATTCTTGATTTCGCGACTGACGTCGTCGGCATCGACGCGCGCATGCCAGACATCCAGGGCCGAGAGCTCGGACAGCTCAGACAGCCAGTTCGCATACTCGTTGACCAAACCTTCCACCAGCACCCGCTCGGAAGTCGCGTCGCTCCCAAGGGACCGCGCGGCGAGCACAACGCTGACCGCGAGGCGCTTGCGATCCCACTCCCACGGGCCGGGCAGGGTCTCGTCGAAGTCGTTTCGACCGGAACCTGTTCACGCAGGGAGCGACCGAATTCGCGCGACTTCCCACGGCTGCCCAGCGCAAGTCGCGTGATTTCGGCAACGACCGCCACGTCGGGCTCGGAGACATTGCCCATGCGGGACCAGTCTCGTCCAGGTCGGCACCTCTACGCTTGCCGCCTGCGCCAGGTGGCCGACCTCGGTTCCCGGTTCGCGACGTCGGCTTCGTTAGCCTCGCCCGGATGCGCGCACGGGTCGGTGTCGTCCTCTTCGTCCTCGCGGCCCTGGCGTTCGCGGCGAGCTGCGGTTCAGGCTCCGGCAAGAGCGGTTCCACGACGGGGACGACCGTCGATCCCGCGAGCTACACCGACAAGACGGCAGAACAGACCGTCACAATCGATGCACGCGACGATCTGTTCACTCCCCAGTACACCAAGATCCGCGCCGGAACCACCGTGGTCTTCGAGAATGCCGGCCGGAATCAGCACAATGTCATCTCCGCCGACGGATCATTCTCCGACGTCGAGACCGACGCGTTCGCGCCGGGCAGGAAAGTGCGCGTCGTGTTCGACAAGGCCGGAACCCACGACTTCTACTGCTCGCTGCACGGCAGCGCGACCGCCGGCATGCGCGGTTCGCTGCTCGTCGTACCCTGACCGGCACTGGGACCGCTACTGGGTGAAGAACGGCGGCATCTGCTCGCGGTCGGATGCGACGTCGCACATCACGTTGTTGCGAAGGCAGTGATCGATCTCGCGCTCGAGCGCGGCCGGGTTCCACGCGTTCAGGAAGTCGCCGTGCGCGGAGTAGATGGAACCCGACGCGAGTCGTAGGTCGTGGCCGGTGTCCCAGATGGGAAACGTCACGGTCAAGGTGAGCTGCGGGATGTGCACCGGGTGTGTGCTCGGGCAGCGGCCCTGCTCCGAGTACGTCGCCTGCGCGCGGTGGTCGGGCGTGTCGGTGTGCGTGCCGTCCCAGCAGTCGGGGAACGTGAGCACGAGATGGAGCAGTGCCGTCCGGTCGCACGCGGGCGGAGTCTTGTCCAGCGCGGTCCGCACACCGCACGTCCATCCGGCGGCTTCGCCGGTAGGGGGACTGGTCGCGGTCGGGTCTCCCGCGATGAGCGCGAGCCCGAACGGGAACGGTTTCACGTCGGCGGGGTTCACACCCGGCGCGGCGCGGTAGTAGGCGTGCGCCTCGATGGGCACGACCACGACGCCGTGGTCGTACAAGGCCGGCTGCCAGTACGCCGCGTCGTCGCCGGGCTTGTCGCAGGTGCTGCCCGTACCGGCCAGCGTCTCGGCGGTCGACGCTGCGTTCGTGCTGGTCGCACCGTAGAAGTCGTGCAGGTGAGAACGACCCGGTCGTCCCGGCCACACGATCGGATCGTCGGGTGCCGAGCGGGAGAACAGGCATTTGGCGACGAACTGGCCCACCGATCCCTGCGGTCCGGTGTAGCGGGTCGGCACCGCGACGCGGCCGTCGGCCCACCGCGGCGGCGCCCCCGCGCCCACCGGCGCGCTCGCCGTCGCATCCCCCGCACCGTTCGCGTCGACGCGCGTCGAGACGACGCCGACGACGAGAGCGGTCACCGTCGCCGCGGCGAAGGCGATCGCGACGACGGGATGCATACCGCCGAGGCGTTCGCGCTTCGTCGCGGTCACGCGGGTTTGGTCGGCGTCGTGATCTTCGAGAGGTCGACCGTCATCGGCTTGGCGAAGACCGGCGCGCCGGCGGTCGTCGCCGAGGGCATGTTCTGCTGCGGTCCCGGCACCGGTGTGTGCCGGTACGCGGTCTTCGGCGGCGCGGCGGGCGTGTCGGACATCAACTTCACGAGATCCAACGTGTTCTTCGTCCAGTCGGTCGCCGTCGGCTGACCACTGCACGGCGCGAGCGCCTCGACATTGGCCGGCGACGTCGTCGTCTTGGTGTTGCCGGAGAAGCAGTTGCCGAGCTTGTCGGTCGTGACACCGCTGTTCGTCAGGTCGATCGTCGCCTCGCCCAGATCGACCAGCCCGGAGTTCGAGATCGAGTTGTCCTGGACTTTGTTGTCCTGCGCGTCCCACATGATGACGCAGCCCGGGCCGATGATCGAGATCTCCTGGCACTTGCTCTTGGGGACACCGGTGCCCGGTTCGTGGTGCGCCGAGCACGGATCACTCCACGCCGACGCCGCGGGCGGGACGTCGTTCGCGTCGGCTTCGGGGAACGGTACGAGGCCGATCCCCGTGCGGCTCTGGTTGTACACCAGGTTGTGCTGCACGACCGCCTTGACTGCACCGGCAAGCAGGATGCCGTTGCCTTGCGCGAGGAGCGACGCCGAGATGCCGCCGCCCGCGGTGTAGTCGTTGTCGTGCACCAGGTTGCCGGCGACGACCGTCTCGCGGCTCGGGTAGCACAGCTCGTACGAGCCGGAGTTCGGCACCACGCCCGCACGGTTGTGCGCGAATTCCGAGTTGACGATGTACAGACCGCCGCCGGAGTTCGTGCCCGAGTACCCGAGCCCGTTGTACTCCGAGACGACGTTCGAGATCACCGCGTCGCAGCGGAAGCATGCGCCGATGTAGAAGCCGGCGTCCGGGCTCCCCGACGCGTAGTCGTGGTCGAACTGGCCCGTGTAGCTGTCGACGCTGTAGATGCCGTAGTCGCCGTTGCGGTAGGCGGTGAGATACGAGCCGCGGTAGCGCTTGGCGCCCGTCCAGAAGAAGCCGTTGCTCAGGTAGTTGCGCGCCGTCATGTTCTCCACGACGATGCCTTCCGCACCGAGCACGCGGATGCCGTTCTCCAGCTTGTACTGACCGTCGAGGATCACGGCGTTGCGGTCGACGCCGCGGATCGTGATGTTGTTCGGGTTCGTCTGCTTCTTCGCGTCGGCGGTGACGTCGACGGCCTCGTGGTAGACGCCCTTGGCCACGAGGATGAGGTCACCCGGCTTCGACGCGTCGACCGCGGCCTGGATGGTCGCGTACTTGCCGGGGACGTCGAGCGTCCGGCCGTTGCTCGCGGTGTCTCCCGACTTGCTCGAGGAGCTGCTCGACCCGCATCCGGCCGCCACCACCGTGGCGGCCAGCGCGACCGCGATCAGCCAGCGTCCACCCCTGCGCATTTTCCAACCCCCCGGTTCCCCGGCATCGCATCATGCCGAGTGCGCGGTGATACTTGCACACGTGCACGGCTCGTCGCCGATTCGCGGCGGGGATCGCGCCCGACCTGACCGGCACCAGTACATTCGAGCGAACGGTGCGACGCTTTCCCGACCGTTCCTCGACCGCGTGTCGCAGCTTCGAATCATGCCGGGGGCGCAATGCGAGGAGATCGCCGGTCGGCTGACCGGCCGGACGGCGGTGAGTCCCCGGCCCGCCGCGCCCGGCGCTGGCCGTCGCGCGGCCAGATCGGCATCGCGGTCGGCATCGGCGTGGTCGCGGCGATCGGTATCGGCATCCTCGCGGGCCCGAAGTCGTCCAAGCACGCCGGCACCACAGTCGTCACGGTCGCGCCGCCCACCACCGACTCCCCCGCCACCACCCCGACGACGAAGCGCACGCCGCCGACAACGACCTCGACCCAGACGTCGACGACTCGTCGCGCCACCACGACGACGACGACCGCGCGCACCGCAACCACGACGGTCGCCGCACCCACCGGACCGCAACTCCTTCCGCTGACGATTGCAACCGCGTCGCACCAGGACACGTACGACCGCGCCGCCGACTTCGGCGGCTGGATCCACGTCGACGGCTGCAAGAACACGCGCGCGGTACTCCTGATCGCGCGTTCGCAAGTCCCGGTCACGTACACCACCGCGCGCGACTGCACCGTCAAGACCGGCCGTTGGGTCGACCCGTGGTCGGGCGTCGTCGCGACGAAGGCCAGCTCCTTTCAGATCGACCACACCGTGCCCCTCGGCAACGCCTGGCGGTCGGGTGCATGGTCGTGGACGCACGCGCAACGCGTCACGTACGCGAACGACCTCACCGACGCCGACCACCTCGTACCGATCCTGGCGCACGAGAACGAGTCGAAGAGCGACGACGGGCCCGAGGCGTGGCGCCCACCGGACCACGCGGCGTGGTGCCGGTACGCGCTCGACTGGGACCGGATCAAGGCGAAGTGGCACCTGACCGCGACCACGAGCGAGTGGGCCGCGGTCGTCGAGATGTACGCGACCTGTTGACCGTCCCGGAATGAGCGGGGCGCGCGCCGCCGCATCTCGCGAGGTTCTATGGTTCGGCCGTGACTCGACGGCGTGACGCCGACGACCCCGACGGCGACATTCGCCTGCCTCTTGGTGTGCTGCCCGCGACCAACGGCGAGTACGTCCCGGATCCGCCGACGCCGCACGAACGGCACGTCGCGGCCTCGGCGCTGACGCGCGCCGACGAGGAAGCCGGGCGCGCGGGAATGGACCGGAGGAGCTTCCTACGGTCCGCGGGAGGCGTCGCCGCGGTACTCGCGACGATCGACCTCGCCGCGTGCAGCTCGTCGTCACGCGCGTCGCCGACGTCGACGTCGGCATCGACTGCGGCATCGACCCCGACGACGTCGGCGCCGGGCGGTTCCTTCACCGTGCCCGCGCCGCACGATGTCGCCGCCTGCGAGCACGCGTTGAACAGCACCGGCGGGTTCGTCGTCGACGTCCACACGCATCACGTCATGCCGGACGGTCCGTGGGCGAAGAACGCGCCCGACACCGTGCAGCTCGTGCTCGGCATGGTGCCGGCGTGCGGGGCGTCGAACCGGCTCGAATGTGCGAGCCGGGCCGCGTACCTGCACGACCTCTTCCTCGCGAGCGACACGACCGTGGCGATGCTCTCGGACGTACCGAGCTCCGGGCCGAGCGACGCGCCCGTTCCGTTCCTCGACCAACTCGGCACGCAGCAACTCGCCGCGCAACTCACCCACAGCGGAGCGTCGCGGGTTCTCGTCCACAACGTGATCGCCCCGAACTTCGGTGATCTCGGAGCGCGCCTCGACGAGATGGAGGCCGCCGCGCACACGGGCAAGGTCGCCGCGTTCAAGGTGTACACCGCCTGGGGTCCGAACGGTCGCGGCTTCGCGCTCGACGACCCCGCGATCGGCCTCCCCGTCGTGCAGAAGGCCCACGATCTCGGTGTCCGCACCTTCATCGCACACAAAGGGTTGCCGCTCGTCCGTTTCGACGCCGCGCACAACCGACCCGACGACATCGTCGCGGTCTCGCGCCAGTTTCCCGACATGCAGTTCGTGGTGTTTCACGGCGCCTGGGACAAGAACCACGTCGAAGGTCCGTACGACCCCAACGTGGCGATCGGGATCGACACGTTCCTCCGCGCGCTCGACAACCACGCGGTGCCCGCCAACAGCAATGTCTGGGTCGACGTCGGGACGGTCTGGCGCGAGGTGCTCCGGGACCCGACCACTGCGGCACACACGCTCGGCAAGCTGCTCAAACGCGTCGGCGAGAGGCGCGTGCTCTGGGGGACGGACGCGATCTGGTACGGATCGCCGCAGGCGCAGCTCCAAGCGTTCCGCGCGTTCACGATCTCTACGGAATTCCAGGATCGCTTCGGCTACCCGGCGCTCACCGAGACCCGCAAGGCGGCCGTGCTCGGCCTGAACGCCGCCGAGCTCTTCCATCTCGACGTCCACGCCACGCGTTGCGCGCTCGCGAGCGATCCGATCACGTCCGCGCGAACGACCGCGGCATCTCTCCGCGATGACGGCGTCCTTCCCGCGGCCGCGCGACCAAACGGTCCGACGACGCGCCGGGAGATGCTGCAGTGGCTCGCGTCCCCGGCGACGAACTGGACACCGCTCTAGCCCGAATCGCCGAGACGGCTCAGCGGACCGCGCTCAGTTCCCGCGGATCCGCGTGTCCGTGGTGGTCGTGGCGCACGGCTCGTAGGCCGGAGAGGTCGTGCTTCACCACGACGTTGCGATCGGAGACGCTGGCCCCCAGCGCGAACTGGGGCCAGAAGCCGCCGATCTCCTGGCGGCTCCGTTCGCTCCACGCCCGCGCCAGATCGCTGCGCGTCTTGTAGAAGTTCAGCGCGTACCCGCCTTCGTGCAAGCGCAGCAACGAGAACCCGCCCGGGTATTCCTTGCCCGCGCCGATCTCCTGGTGCAACACCTTCGGCGCGAGCGGGCTGACCGTGCGTTTGTTGCGGTGCGTGTGCCCGGCGTGGTGCAGGAACAGGCCGGGCATGCGCGCGGTACGTCGCCGAGAATCGTCGCCGACTGCGTCGCGTCGAGCGTGTTGCTCGGCGTGACCGGGAACGGCGAGTTCTGCACGATCAGCGGATGGTGCCCGAACACGATCGTCGGCTGGTGCCGGTCCTGGGCCAGTTGCTCGCGGAACCACGCGAATTGGTCGGGTGACAGCGCGCCCGCGTCACCGCCGCCGCCCGGCTTGTCGTACGTGTCGATCCCGATCACTCGCAGCCCGTGCATCTCGCGCGTGAAGTAGGTCGGCTGGTCGCCGGGGAAGAAGTGGTCGTGGAAGCAGTCGTTGCCCTGCCACTGCCCGGCGCGGCACGCCGCGTACGCGTCGCCGGTGTGCGCGCGGTCGTGGTTCCCGCGCGTCACGAAGTAGTCGCGGCGGTACTTCCCGAACCGCGCGAGCAGCTCGCCGGCCTTGCTGAGATCGACGGGGACGGCCTCGGCCGAGATGTCGCCCGCGGCGAGCAGGAACGACGCGTCGAGTGCGCTCGCGTCGTGCACGAGCGCTTCGAGCATCACCTCGGGATACGGCGGCAACCCGGGTTCCTGCTGGATGCCGACGAACGGGAGCCCGCCGACGAGCCCGGCCTTCGTCTCGCCCATGTGCGTGTCGTTGCACAACACCATCGAGAACAGGAACCGGCCCGGCGGCGGCATCGGAACGGTGAAGCTGTACGGCCCACCGGTCGTGAGCCCGAAGTCGGAGGTACCGACCGAGTTCCCCGCGATGATCGTGAACGGCGTCGGCGGAACCGGCTTCCCGTTCGATCGCGCTTGGTAGTAGTACGTGCGCCCGGGTTCGAGCCCGCGAAGCTCGACGTAGTGGTAGGGCGTCTCGCGCCGGTGCCCGGCGACCCGGTGCAGACGCGTCGGGTGAGTACCCCAATGCACCTCGCCGCCGGCCGGCGCGGGCTTCATGCGGCCCAACCCGTCGTCGGTGCCGGTGTACCCCGTGTACCAGGTGATGATGGCGCGATCCTCGGTGAGGGTCACGAGCTCGAGGTTGACGGGTGAGATGTCGTCGCGGTGCGCGGGCGTGAGCCCGACGCCGCTCAGGATCGCACTCCTGGCGAACAGCGGAGAGGCGGCGGCCACTCCCGACCAGCGCAGGAAATCCCGTCGGGTGAAGTCGCAGCCGGGCACCGGGAGAATGTAGGTCGCGGCGGCGAACATGCGCACGGGACGCGGCGAACGGGCGGTGAACCTTCCGTGCCCGGCCTCCGAGCGCGCACTCAACAAGTTCTTGGGTGACTCCAAGCCGGACCGGAGGCTGGACGGGCATTGTCGGCCCATGGAACCTCCGCTCGACGCGCCGTCCGATCTCGAGACCCTGCCGCCGTCGTGGGCTGGGCCCGACGATCCGCCGCCGGCCGCGCACGCCGACCGGCGCCGGCGGCGCGGTCTCGTCGCGTCGTTCCTGATCGCGGCGATGGCCGCGGCCGGCGTCGGCGGCTACGCGATCACACGGTCGACGGGGTCCGGTACCGGATCGGTCGGGCCCACCGCCGCGTCCGCGACGCCGGCCACGGGAACCGGCAGCACGAGCACGGGCTCGACGACGAAGCTCACGCGGGCCGAGATCGAGGGCAAGGTCGACCCCGCGCTCGTCGACATCACCACCACGCTCGGCACGTCCGGCACGGCCGCGGGAACCGGCATGGTCATCAACTCGACCGGCGAGATCCTGACGAACAACCACGTCATCGCCGGCGCGACGAAGATCACGGTGACCATCGGCGGCACCGGAACCGTGTACACCGCGCGACGTCGTTGGTTACGACGTCTCGCCACGACGTCGCGGTACTGCAGATCCCCGACGTCTCCGGCCTCACCACGATCAGCACCGCGGACGCGTCGACCGTCTCCGTAAACGACGCGATCGTCGCGATCGGCAACGCGCTCGGTCAGGGCGGGACGCCCATCGCCGCCGAAGGAATCGTCACCGCGCTCGACCAGACGATCACCGCGTCCGACGACAGCGGCACGGCCCAAGAGACGCTCGAGCATCTGATCCAGATCTCGGCCGCGGTGCAGCCCGGCGACTCCGGTGGCGCGACCGTCGACGACGACGGACACGTCATCGGCATGACGACCGCGGCCGCCGCGAACGGCAGGTTCCGGCCGATGTCGACGACGACCGCGGCAGACGACGACGGCGTACGCAATCCCCATCGACTCCGCGCTCGCGATCGCGCACCAGATCGAAGCCGGCAACGAGAGTGCGACAGTGCACATCGGCGTGCACGGGCTGCTCGGTGTGCAGGTCCAGGCCACGACCGAACAAGGCGGTAGCGAGACGGTGCGGTCGCGGGCGTGCAGTCAGGTTCCGGCGGCCGCGGCCGCGGGCCTCGCCGCCGGCGACGCGATCGTCTCGGTGAACGGCCGCACGATCAGCTCGATCTCCGACCTCAACGAGACGATGGCGGCGACGCACGTCGGCGACAAGCTGACCGTCGGCTGGCTCGACTCGTCCGGGCAATCCCACCAAGCGACCGTGACGCTCACGACCGGCGCCGCGTAACTCGTTCCGAGGAGGATCCGATGCTCGCCGAGCACCCGGCACGGCACGCGCCGTTCGATGACTTCGGTAACCTCGGCCGACGTGGCCGAGCAGTTCCACTTCGATCCCGACTCCTATCTCGAGATGGTGCGGGCCGAGGTTCCCGACTACGAGGACCTCCAGCAGACGGTCGCCGACTCGCGCGGCCGAGGTTCCCGCCGCGGCGATCCTCGAGCTCGGCACCGGCACCGGCGAGACCCTGCGCCGCGTCACTGCGCACCACCCGCACTGCGCGTGTCATCGGCATCGACGAGAGTGACGCCATGCTCGCCGCGGCCCGTACCACTCGTGCCCGCGGCCGACCTGCGCGTCGCCCGCCTGCAGGACGAGCTGCCGGCCGGACCGTTCGACCTCGTGTTCTCCGCGCTCGCGGTCCATCACCTCGACGCCGACGAGAAGGCCGCGCTGTTCCGCGCGGTCGCGGCCCGGTTGCGTCCCGGCGGCCGCTTCGTCCTCGGCGACGTCGTCGTCCCCGACGACCCCGCCGACGCGGTGGTCCCGCTCGACGACGGCTACGACATGCCGAGTGCCGCCCGAGACCAGTTGCGGTGGCTCGACGCCGCGGGATTGACCGCATCCGTGCGGTGGGCACGGCGCGACCTCGCGGTCATGGTCGGCGACCTCGCAGAGTGACCGCGCGCACGGTCACTTGACGGGGGGCGTCGGGGAGCGGCCCGGGGTTTTGCCCCCGACAGTCGAACCCGGGCGCGCCGGCGCAGGCGGCGTCGTTGCCGCCCGACGCCGTCGCCAGAGGCTCAGCCGATGCTCACGCGCAATGCACGGTCCGGCACACACCAAGCCATGAGCCAACGCATCCTTGCCCCCCAACGCCATCCCCGAGCACGAAGCGTGGCAAAGCCGACCACACATCGTCAAGAAGGCGTCACCCAGCCGGCCGAAAGTCACAGTCCGGGGCGGGATCTCGGAGGCCGGTCCCGGCCGGGGTCCTGGGGGGAGGCTGATCCCGGCCGAGATCCGCGGCCTCTGCCGGTCACCCTGTACCCCGGAGATGAGCCCGGCCTGTGGGTTCGGTCGGGAATGCCTGTGTTCGGTGCGCGGCGACGCCTCCTGCCCGAGGGCGGAGGCATCACCGATGGGACATCCGGGCCGGGGGGATGGCCGAGCGGGCGTCCCGAGATCGCGACCGTCGCGAATCCGCGTCACCCGAGCGTGACCGGACGAGGAGGTTTGATCCCGCGACTCCGAACGGGCCACGATCCGACCGTGAGCGAACGCGTGGGAATCGGCCTCATCGGTGCGGGCATGATCGGTCAGGGCCACGCGTACGCGCTGCGCCTGCTCGCCGAGGACGGCGAGGCACGTCCCGTCGCAGTCACCGACTTCTCGGCCGAGGCGGCCGAAGGCGCTCGCGCGATCTGCCCGTTCGAGCGCGTCGCGCCCGACGCGCAGGCCGTCATCGACGATCCCGACGTCGACGCGGTCGTCATCGTCACGCCCACGACCACCCACCGCGATCTCGTGCAGGCCGTCGTCGCCGCGGGCAAGCCCTTCCTCTGCGAGAAGCCGCTCGCGACGCGCTTCGACATCGTGACCGAGATGTGCGCGCTCGTCGCGTCGTCGGGCCTCACCGCCCAGGTCGGCTTCCACTCGCGCTTCCATCCGCTGATCAACGAGCTCGTCCGGCTGGTGGCAACCGACGAGCTCGGCGCGCCGATGGGCTACACGTTGCGCGACGACCAGTACTGGCCGACGGGCGACGTCGTACCCGGGCACAGCTCGTGGCGCTCGGAACGGGCACACGCGGGCGGCGGCGCGCTGCTCGAGCACTCGATCCACAGCGCCGACATCCTGACCTGGCTCTTCGGACCGGCGACCCACGTCTACGCGCGTACGCGCAACGTGTTCGGCTACGACGTCGAGGACACCGCAGTGTGCACGATCGACCACGAGTCCGGCGTGGTCGGCACGTTGATCTCGATCTTCAACGGTGTGCGCGGCCGCGAGGAACGCCGGCTCGAGGTGTTCTTCGAACGGGGCGCGGTCGAGGTCACGACCGACTTCCTCGTCGGCGCACGCGAGGACGGCTTCCTCGTCCAGCGCCCCGACCAGGAACCCGAACGGCTCGACGTCGATGCGCTGCGCAACCGGCACTTCGACGCCGAGGGCATCGACCGGCGCGACTTCTTCGTGTACCTCTATCCGGCCGCGCGCGCGTTCGTCCGTTCCGTGCGTGACAAGCAGCCCGCTTCCCCCACCTTCGCCGACGCCCTCGCCGCGCACGCGCTCGTCGACGCCGCGTACCGCTCGGTCGACGGCGACCAGGCCGCAACCGTCGACCTGTAGAGCCGTTACGACGACGCGCTCGTGGTTCGCACGAGGCGGCGCAGCGTGTACGGCAGGATGCCGCCCTCGAGGAACACGGCGAGCTCGAACGGCGTGTCGATGCGCGCGCGCATCGAGAACTCCTTGCCGTCGGCCGTCACCGTGACCGCGCGCGGCAACGGGCCCCCACCGGCCAGATCCACCAACCCGGCGATGCGATAGGTCTCGTGGCCGGTGAGGCCGAGCGACGCCACCGTCGCGCCGTCGACGAACTCGAGCGGCAGCAGCCCCATCCCCACGAGGTTCGAACGATGGATCCGTTCGAAGCTCTCGACGAGCACGGCCTTGATGCCGAGCAACTGCGATCCCTTCGCGGCCCAGTCGCGCGACGAGCCCGAGCCGTACTCCTTGCCCGCGAGCACCACGAGCGGCACGCCTTCGTCCGCGTACGTCATGGCTGCGTCGTAGATCGTCGCGGGCGCGCCGTCGGGGAGGTGCACGGTGACGCCGCCCTCGGTGCCGGGCGCGAGCCGGTTGCGCAGGCGAATGTTCGCGAACGTGCCCCGCACCATCACCTCGTGGTTGCCACGCCGGGAGCCGTACGAGTTGAAGTCGGCGGGCGCGACGCCGTGCTCCTGCAGCCAGGCGCCGGCCGGGCCGTCGCGGCGGATCGAGCCTGCGGGCGAGATGTGATCGGTCGTGACGCTGTCGCCGAGCAGCGCGAGCACGCGCGCGCCGTCGATGTCGCGCGGCGCGGGCGCAGCCGCGGTGATGCCTTCGAGGAAGGTCGGCCGGCGGATGTACGTCGACTCCGGATCCCACTTGTAGCGGTCGCCGGTCGGCGCAGGCAAGGCCCGCCAGTGCTCGTCGCCGTCGAGGATCGTGGCGTAGCTCTCCTCGAACATCGACCGATCGAGCACCTTCCCGACGACGTCGGCCACCTCCGCCTCCGACGGCCAGAGGTCGTGCAGGTGCACCGGCACGCCGTTCGCGTCGTGACCGAGCGGATCGTGGGAGAGATCGATGTCCATCGTCCCCGCGAGCGCGTACGCGACGACCAACGGCGGCGACGCGAGATAGTTCATCCGGCAGTCGGGATGGATGCGGCCCTCGAAGTTGCGATTGCCCGACAGCACCGACGCCACCGACAGGTCGCCGTGGTCGACGGCTTCGGAGATCTCGGGCGCGAGCGGGCCGGAGTTGCCGATGCAGGTGGTGCAGCCGTAGCCGACGACGTCGAACCCCAGCTCGTGCAACGGCTCGAGCAGCTGTGCCCGCCGGTAGTAGTCGGTGACGACCAGCGAACCGGGTGCGAGCGACGTCTTCACCCACGGCGGCACGTGGAGGCCGCGCGCGACGGCGTTGCGCGCCAGCAAGCCGGCGGCGATCATGACCGACGGATTCGACGTGTTCGTGCACGACGTGATCGCCGCGATCACCACGTGTCCGTCGGCGAGCTCGAACTCCCGGCCGTCGGCGAGCTTCACCGGGCAACGCTTGCGGTCGAGCAACAGCGGCCGCGTGTTCTCCCCTGCCGGCGGCGCCTCCGATGTCGCGCTCGGGGGGCGGGCGCGGGCGGGTCGCTCGCGGGGAACGACTCGATCGACGGCTCGTCGGAGAGGGCGCGCGTGGCGCCGATCGGCGGCGTCGAGGCCGACGCCGTCTCTTGGCGCCGGAACGCGAGCAGCGCCTGCTCGAAGCTCGCCCGCGCGCCCGGCAGCGACACTCGGTCCTGGGGGCGGGCCGGACCCGCGAGCGACGGCTCGACGGTCGACAGGTCGAACACGATCGTCTCGTCGTAGACGGGCCGGACCGCCGGGTCGTGCCAGAGACCCTGTTCCTTCGCGTACGCCTCGACCAGCGCGACCAGGTCGTCGGGTCGTCCGGTCGCGCGCAGGTAGCGCAGCGTCTCGTCGTCGACCGGGAAGATGGTGCACGTCGAGCCGTACTCGGGCGACATGTTGCCGATCGTGGCCCGGTTCTCGAGCGGAACCCGGCCCACGCCCTCGCCGTAGAACTCGACGAACTTGCCGACGACGCCGTGCGCGGCGTAGCAGCTCGGCGACGGTGAGCACGAGGTCGGTGGCGGTGGAGCCGACCGGGAGCGCGCCGACCAGCTCGATGCCGACGACTCGCGGCAGCAACATCGACAGCGGCTGCCCGAGCATCGCGGCCTCGGCCTCGATGCCGCCCACTCCCCAACCCAGCACGCCCAGACCGTTCACCATCGGCGTGTGCGAGTCGGTGCCGACCAGAGTGTCGGGATAGACGAGCCCGCTCTCGTGCCGGAACACCACCTGCGCGAGGTACTCGAGGTTCACCTGATGGCAGATACCGCGGTTCGGCGGGAACACCCGCAACGTGCGGAACGCCGCCTGCGCCCACCGCAGAAACGTGTACCGCTCGCGGTTGCGCGCGAATTCGAACTCCGCGTTGCGCGTGAACGCGTCGGCGACACCCGCGACGTCGGCGACGATCGAGTGGTCGATGACGAGGTCGACGGGGATGCCCGGCTCGATGAGGCGCGGATCGCCGCCCAGCTCGGCCATCGCGTCGCGCATGGCCGCGAGGTCGACGATCGCGGGCACGCCGGTGAAGTCCTGCATGAGGACGCGCGCGGGCATGAACTGGAGCTCGCGGACACCCGCCTCGGTGGCGGCGCGCGAACGGTCGGCGAGCGCGCCGATGTCGTCGGCGTCGACGTTCTCGCCGTCCTCGTGGCGCAGCAGGTTCTCGAGCAGGATGCGCAACGAGTACGGGAGCGTGTGCGGGTCGCCGACGACTTTGTCGAGCCGGTACAGGTCGTACGAGCGGTCGCCGACGGTCACGGCGGCGCGGGCATCGAAACTGTCGAGGGTCACGAACGCACGCTACCTGCGCGCCGGCGGCGATTACGCTCCCGCGGATGGACTCCGACGCCCGCACGGTGGTCGCGGTCGACGTCGGCGGCACCAAGCTCGCGGTCGGCATCGTCGGCGCCGGCGGCCGCATCCTCGACCGCCGCGTCGTGCCCACGCCGCACGGCGTCGACGCGGGCCCGTTGTTCGGCACGCTCGCGGCGGCCATCGACGACCTCGGCGACGCCGTCGCCGGCGCGTGCGCCGTGGGTGTGGGCTGCGGCGGCCCGATGTCGGCCGACGGCGAGACGGTCTCGCCCTTGAACATCGGCGCCTGGCGCGAGTTCCCGCTCCGGGCCCGGCTCGCGGCGCATCTCGGACTCCCGGTGTGGATCGACAACGACGCCAAGGCCCTCGCGCGCGGTGAGGGCTGGATCGGCGCGGCTGCGGGCGTGCGCGACTTCGTCGGGATGGTCGTGTCGACGGGCGTCGGCGGGGGCATCGTGTGCGACGGCCGCCTGCTCGACGGGGCCACCGGGAACGCGGGTCACATCGGGCACGTGATCGTCGAACCCGACGGAGCGCACTGCGGCTGTGGCGCGCGCGGCTGCGTCGAGGCCGAGGCGTCGGGCACCGCGATCCTGCGCATCACCGGCCGGCCGCCGGCCGAAGCCGGGCCCGAGATCCGCGCGCGCACGGGCCGGCTCGTCGGCCGCGCGATCGCATCGGTCGCGAACCTGCTCGACCTGCACCTCGCCGTGGTCAGCGGGTCGGTCGCGCTCGGGTACGGCGCCGCGTTCTTCGACGCCGCGCAGACCGAGATCGACGAGCGGTGCCGGCTCGACTTCTCGCAGGGCACGCGCGTCGTTCCCGGTGCACTACGCGACGACGGCCCCCTCGTGGGGGCCGCCGCGGTCGCGCTGTTCGCGCTCGGGAACTGACCGGTGTCAGCCGGCGAGCTGGAACCGCCCGCCATCGATGACGACGACGCCGTCCTGGTTCACGGTCTGGAAGATCGAGGCGCCCTTGCCCTCGTCCCACATGCGTACGGTGAGCGTGTCGCCCGGGAACACCGGCTTCGAGAAGCGCGCGTCCATGCTCCCGAACTTGGCGACGTCGGAGCCGCAGAGCTCGTGCAACAACGCGCGCCCGGTGACGCCGTACGTGCAGAGCCCGTGCAGGATCGGCCGGTCGAAGCCCGCGAACTTCGCGAGCTCGGGGTCGGAGTGCAACGGGTTGCGGTCGCCCGAGAGGCGATAGAGCAACGCCTGGTCGGGACGCGTCGCGTAGGTGACCTCGTGGTCGGGCCTGCGGTCGGGCATCTTCGGCGGGTCGGCGATCTCCGGGCCGCGGCTCTCGCCGAAGCCACCTTCGCCGCGGATGAACGCGGCGAAGCGGGTCGTCCACGCGGGCTTGCCGCTGTCGACGTACGTCGACTCCGACTCGAGCCGCACGACCGCGGCCTTGCCCTTGTCGTAGATTCCCACGATCGTCGTGACCGCGTCGACCGCGCCGTCGGGCGGGATCGGGCCGTGCACCGTCACACCCTGCTCGCCGTGCAGCAGCATGCGGAAGTCGAAGTCGCCCCAGCTCGGCAGGCCGGGGCCGCCACCCATCCCGAGCACCACGGGCATCGTCGGCAGCACGCGCTGGGCGATGTTCTGCGAGTTCTCGGTCGTGAACTCCAACTCGAAGCCGGTCGGGTCGGTCTGGCCCGCGCCGGTGCCGAGCGCGTAGAGCAGGGCGTCCTTCGAGGTCCACGAGATGCGGTTCGGGTCCGAGACCGCACCCACGCTGTCCAGATTCATCGGCATGGTGTTGCTCCCTTGTGATCCGGTCGGGTCGCCGGTAGCTCGAATGTCACGATCACGACAACATGTTCGACGGCTCGGCGGCCTGGGCGACGAGGTCGGGGACGACCTTCGTCAGCTGCGCCGGCTCCCACCGCATCTTGTTGTTGGTCGCGGTCGGGCCGCGGTGCCAACCCTCGGCAACCGACACGCGGTCGCCGTCGACGAGGAACACGCGCCCGCTGACATCCTCGTTGTCGTTCGAGCCGAGCCACACGACGAGCGGCGAGATGTTCGCGGGGTCGAGCGCGTCCCAAGCACCTTCGGCCGGTGCACCGAAGCCGAGGTTCTCGGTCATGCGCGTGCGCGCCACCGGCGCGATCGCGTTCGTGCACACGCCGTAGCGACCGAGCTCGAGACCGCAGATGATGGTGAACGCGGCGATGCCCGCCTTGGCCGCGCCGTAGTTGGTCTGGCCCGCGTTGCCGAAGATGCCCGACGGCGACGACGTGTTCACCACGCGCGCCTTGATCGGGGTGCCGGCCTTCGCCTGGTCGCGCCAGTACCCGGCCGCGTGCCGGGTCGGCGAGAACGCACCCTTCAGGTGGACCGCGATCACCGCGTCCCACTCGCTCTCCTCCATGTTGGCGAGCATGCGGTCGCGGAGGATGCCGGCGTTGTTCACCAGCGTGTCGAGGTGACCGAAGGTGTCGATCGCGCGCTGGATCATGCGACCGGCGCCCGCGAAGTCGGCGACGTTCTCGCCGTCGGCGACCGCGTCGCCGCCCATCGCCTTGATCTCCTCGACGACCTGCATCGCGGCGCTCGGGTCGCCACCTTCGCCGTGCATGTCGCCACCGAGGTCGTTGACTACGACCTTGGCACCCTCGCGGGCGTAGGCGAGTGCGTGCTCCCGGCCGATGCCGCGCCCCGAACCCGTCACGATCACAACGCGGCCGTCACATATACCCATTCGGATCCCTAACCTCGGAGCTGCTCGCGCAGCTGGTGCTTGTAGAGCTTGCCGTTGTCGTGCCGGGGCAGCGCCTCGACGAAGATCACGCGTCGCGGACACTTGTAGTGCGCGATCCGGTCCCGGCACCACTCGACCAGCTCGGACGCGAGGGTATCGGTCGGGTCGATCCCGGCCTGGGGTTCGACCGCCGCGACCACGACCTCGCCCCACTCGTCGTCGGGCTGACCGACCACACCGACGTCGCCCACGGCCGGGTGCGCGAGCAGCGCGGCCTCGACCTCGGCCGGGTAGATGTTCACCCCACCACTGATGATCAAGTGCGCGCTGCGGTCGGTGAGGAAGAGGTAGCCGTCGTCGTCGACGTAGCCGACGTCGCCGAGCGTGAAATGCGTGTCGCGGTAGGCGCCGTCGGTCTTCTCGGGCGCCTTGAAGTACTCGAACCGGTCGTCGTCGGGCGCCTTCAGGTAGATCGTCCCCGGTTGTCCCGGCGCCGCTCCCGTGCCGTCGTCGTCGAGGATGCGCACGTGGTCGGGCGGATCGACCCGCCCGACCGTTCCCGGTTTGCGGAGCCACTCGTCGGGACCGACGAGCGTGCCCGCGCCCTCGGTCGCGGCGTAGTACTCCCACACGATCGGGCCGAGCCACTCGATGAGACGCTGCTTCACGTCGACGGGACAGGGCGCGGCGCCGTGGATGACGAACGCGAGCGACGAGAGGTCGTAGCCGTGCTTCGCGTCGTCCGGGAGCGAGAGCAGGCGATGGAACATCGTCGGCACCATGTGCGTGTGCGTGACGCCATGTTGCGCGATGAGCGCGAGGGTCGGTTCCGCGGCCCAGCCGTCCATCATGACGATCGGCACGCCCATCGCCGCGGGCGCGGTGAGCGAGAACGACAACGGTGCGGCGTGGTACAGCGGGCCCGTGCAGAGGTGCACGTGCCGGTGGCCTCGGTATTGGGTCAGCTGCGCGACACCGAGCGCGCCGCGCGGATCGGGCGGGCGGCGCACACCCTTCGGCCGGCCCGTCGTCCCCGACGTGTAGAGCATCGTGGCACCGGGCGTGGGATCGTCGATGTCGTCGCCCGACTCGGCCGCGAGCACCGCGTCCCATTCCTCGAAGCCCTCGATGGTGCCGCCGACCGCGAGCGCCGCGCGGAGCCGGGGCGCGAGGTCGGCCGCTTCGCGCGCGACCTTCGCGAAGCGCGCGTCGGCGACGAACGCCGTCGACTCGCTGTCGTCGACGATGTACCCGGCCTCGTCGCCCGTGAGGTGCCAGTTGACCGTCGTGAGCCGGAGCCCGGCGCGCTGCGCGGCCGCGACCGTCTCCATGAACTCGGGCCGGTTCGAGCACATCAGCGCGACGCCGTCACCTGCCTGCACGCCGCGGCTTCGCAGTGCGCGCACCAACCGGTTCGCGTTCGCGTTCAGCTCGGCCCGGGTGCGATCGCCCGCCTCGGAGATCACCGCCGGGTGGTCACCGTTCTCGGCCGCCCAGAACGCCGCCAGCATGCCGCGATCCGCCGCCGAGTGAAGCCGTTCGAGGTCGGGCGCGCTCACGCCGCCGATGCTTGCCGGTCGCGCTCGGTCACGTCCAGCATCGTTTCGGGATTCTCGGGCCAACCAGTACCCCCAGGCGACGCTCTTCGGCCCGAGAAGCGCGCCTCAGCCTGCGGATGCGGTGCGGTCCTTTTCGACCTCGTCGAGCGCGCCGTACTCCTCGCCCGTGTCGGCCCAGTCCTCGAACTGGATCACACCGATCTCGGTGAAGCGCTCGCGCAGCCAGCCGTCGGCACCGTCGAGGAGCCCGAGCTTCTTGCAGTTCGGGACGATCTTCGAGAACAACAGCTGCTGGAAGATCTGCTGCGCGGGCGGGTTGACCTTGTCCATGGTGCGGTAGATCGCGTCGGGATCGACGCCCATGCGCGCCCACATCTCCGCGTGCGCGAAGCGGCGCTGGAGCCGGCGGGCGACGTCGAACGCGAACTCCTGGCGCTCCCGCAACTCGACGTCGGTGAGCTCCTTGTAGAACTCCTGCAACGAGAGCACACCGAACGCGACGTGGCGCGCCTCGTCGCTCATGACGTAGCGCAGCATCTTCTTCAGCAGCGGCTCGGTCGTGATCTGCTGCATGAGCCCGAACGCGGCGAGTGCGAGACCCTCGACCATGATCTGCATGCCGAGGTACGCGATGTCCCAGCGCGGGTCGGCGAGGATGTCGTCGAGGATGCCCTTGAGGTTCTCGTTGATGCCGTACTGCGTGCCGAGCTTGTCGTCGAGGTAGCGGGCGAACACCTCGACGTGACGGGCTTCGTCGACCACCTGCGTCGCCGCGTAGTACTTGGCGTCGATCCACGGCACCGTCTCCACGATGCGAGCCGTGCACAGCAACGCACCCTGCTCCCCGTGCATGAACTGCGACAGCAGCGAGTTCTGTATCTCGACGCCGACCTGGCGCCACTCCTTGTCGCCGAAGTGCTTCACCGGCGAGTCGTCGGCCTCGGCCAGTGCCTGGAAGCGCGCGGTCCCGCCCTGGCCGAGCTCGTCGGCGACCTTCTCCGGGTCGACGTCGATCGACCAGTCGAGGTCGGTCGACGCGTTCCACTGCGAGGTCTTCGCCTTCTCGTAGAGCTTCATGAGCGGCACGCGACTGCGCTCGTAGTCCCACGTGAAGATGGTGCCGATCTCGGCGGTGACCGCGTGGATCACGTCGAGCTCGTCCGGGCCGGCAACCGTCATGGCTTCTCCTCCGAGATTGCGTCGAGTAGACGTGCGATCAGTTCGTGCCACGCGCCGGGCGCGGGCGGTTCGACGTTCAACGTGCGCAACACGAGCGCGCCCATCGCGAGCGTGAGCCCGAACCGAGCGAAGACGTCGGAGTCGAGGGCGGGATCGATCGTGCCGTCACGCTTCGCCCGTTCGACGACCTCGACGAGCACTTCCTCGCGCTCGTGCAGCCGGTCGCGCAGCGCGGCGGCGAGGTCGGTGTCGCGGCGGGCGGCCGCGACCGCGTCGATCAGGAGCGGCGGCTGCCGGCGGGCGCGCACGAGTTCATCGCCCAGGAGCTCGAGGAACGCGCGGGGTTCGCGGCCGAGCGCCTCCGCCAGCAGCGCGTCGACCTCCACGCCCGCGCGGGCACCGATCGCCGCGAAGAGCAGCTCGTCCTTGCCGCGGAAGTTCGCGTACACGGCGCCGGTCGTGAGCCCCGCGGCCCGGGCGATGTCCTGCAGGCGGGCGCCTTCGTAGCCCTGCTCCACGAAGACCTCGACCGCGGCCGCGAGCAGGCGCTCGCGGGTCGAGGTGTCGTGCACTGCGGCCATCCCGCGATGATAACGATCATTATCCGAGGTGACAAGGCACCGGGACCGCGTATCCCGGGCGCGAGACTGCCCGCCGTGGATCTCCCCCTCCCCGTCACGCTGGCCGACGTCCGCGCCGCGGCCGAGACGATCCGGGGGGCGGTACGGGTAACGCCGACCACCCGCTCGGAGACGCTGTCGGCGATCACCGGCGCGCACGTCTTCGTGAAGTTCGAGAACCTGCAGTTCACGGGCGCGTTCAAAGAGCGCGGCGCGCGCAACTTCCTCGCGCACATGCCGGCCGCGGACCGCGAGCGGGGCGTGGTCGCGGCGTCGGCCGGGAACCATGCCCAGGGCGTCGCCTATCACGCCCGCCTGCTCGGCATCGCCGCGACCATCGTCATGCCCGCCGACACACCGTTCGCGAAGGTGTCGAACACGGCGCTGCACGGCGCGCACGTCGTGCTCGAAGGGTCCGACTACGCCGGCGCGCTCGAAGGCGCGATGCGGCTCGCACGCGACACCGGCGCGACGCTCGTCCCCGCGTTCGACGACCCCGACGTCATCGCGGGGCAGGGCACGATCGGGCTCGAGCTCCTCGAACAGACCGACGCCGTTCCGCTCGACACGATCGTCGTCCCGATCGGCGGTGGCGGGCTCATTGCCGGGATTGCGGTCGCGGTGAAATCGCTGCGGCCCGAGGTGCGCGTCGTCGGCGTGCAGGCGGAGGGCTACGCCGGGATGATGTACGCCCTCGGACGGGCGCCGGCCCCGACCCGCGGCCCCACGATCGCGGAAGGGATCGCGGTCGCCGAGCCGGGAACGCTCACGCGCCGGTTCGCGGCCGAACTGGTCGACGAGATCGTCGTCGTGTCCGAACAGCGCATCGAAGAGGCGATCGGCCTCGGCGCCGAGATCGAGAAGACCATCCTCGAGGGTGCGGGCGCCGCCGGGCTCGCCGCGCTGCTCGAGCACCCCGGCCTCTTCCGCGACCAGAAGGTCGGCGTCGTGCTCAGCGGCGGCAACATCGACTCCCGCATGCTGGCGTCGGTACTGCTGCGTGCGCTCGCCCGCTCGGGCCGCCTCGTTCGCCTGCAGATCGAGCTCCCCGACCGCCCCGGCGTCCTGGCCGCGGTGGCGCAGATCGTCGGCGGCCTGCGTGCCAACATCGTCGACGTCGAGCACCGCCGCGACCTGCCGGGCGTCGCACTCAAGAGCGTGCGCCTCGACCTCTCCGTGGAGACCCGCGACCGGGCCCACGCTGACGAGATCGTGAACGCGCTCGAAGCAGGCGGCTTCCGCGTCGAGATCGTGTGAGGTACCTGTGAGTAATCTCTGGGTCTTCAGAGGTGGGAGGCCCCAAGTGCGCAAGTTCGCAGTACTGGCCGCGGTCGCGATGTTCGCGACGGGTGTGGCCGCATGTGGAAGTAGCAGCAAGACCGGATCATCGACCGACACGACAGGAACCACGGCTGCGGCGGCGACGACCTCGTCGACCGGGTCGTCGACTCCGACGACACTTGCCACGATCGATTGCAGCGGCACGAGCGCCTATGTGACCGACATCGGCACGCCCAGCGACTTCACGCCGGTCACGGCCGACACGCTCACCGTCGTGACGAGCCTTCCCGGCCCGGGATTCTTCGTCGGCAGCGACAGCGACCCGACGAAGATCACGGCCGGCTACGAGTACGACATCGCCAAGGCGATGCAGCAGGCGTTCGGCCTGAGCAAGCTCGTCATCCGCAACGAGAACTTCGACGCGATCACCGCGGGCACCGTCACGAACTACGACGTCGCGTTGTCGCAGATCTCGATCACCTGCGACCGGGCGAAGGTCGTCAAGTTCTCGATCCCCTATTTCCAGTCGAACCAGGGTGTGCTGATCAACAAGGGTGGTCCGTCGGTGACGACGCTCGCCGAAGCGAAGACGATCCAATGGGGAGTGCAGACGAGCACGACCGCGTTCGATCTCCTCAACAAGATCAAGCCCGACAAGCAGACCAAGGTGTTCCCGAACCTCCCGGACGCGTACGCGGCACTTCAGGCCAAGCAGGTCGACGCCATCCTGATCGACACGGCCATCAACCTGGGTGAAGCGGCGCAGTCGAACGGCAAGTTCGAGGTCGTGTCGCAGTTCGCGCAGACCGGCGGTCCCGACCAGTACGGCGCGATCCTTCCGAAGGGCTCGACCAACGGCGGCGCGATCAACGCGGTGCTGAAGGACCTCGCCGATACCGGAAAGCTCGGTCAACTCGCGACGACCGACCTCACCGCCGATCCCGGCACCCTCCCGATCATCTCGGTGCCCTAGCCGCCGACACCCGGACCCTCGACGAACCGAGCGGGAGAAGTGGCCCCAGAGGAACTGATCTCGGTCGTACCGCCCGGCGCTTCCGAGCGCCGGGCGGTGCCGTTTCGTGGCAACCTCGTCGTGGCGGCGGTCGCAGCGGTCGCGTCGATCGCCGTCGCGGCCGGGACGATCGCTCTGCTCTGGAAGTTCGACCAGTCGCTCCGCGTGGGCGGCAGCCGGATCGTGATCGCACGCATGATCGAGATCCTGCTCGGCGCCGCGACGCTCGTCGTCCCCTACTACGGGATCCGCGCGTTCTCGTCCTCACGACGGGCCGAGCGCCTCGCCGCGAGTGGCGATCGCCAGAACGCGCGGGTCGCGGTCGAGGACTCGCGCGATCAGATCTGGGTCGTCGTCGGCATCGGGTTGACCGCGGCGGTTGTCGGCTTCATCGCGTTCGTGATGTCCGCGAACCACGGTGCCGTCCGGTCGGTGCTGTTCGACTGGTCGATCGTCTGGCGGAGCCGGACCGGACTGCTCAAGGGTTTCTGGCTCAACATCAAGCTGTTCGTCGTCAGCGAGATCCTCGTCCTCGTGTGGGCCCTGCTCGTCGCCGTCGTCCGATCGCTCCCGGGACGCGCGTGCGCGCCGATTCGCTTCCTCGCGATTGCCTACACCGACATCTTCCGCGGCGTACCGGCCGTCATCGCGATCTACCTGATCGTGTTCGGCTTCGCGCTGGCCGGAGTCCCGGTCTTCAAGAGCATGAGCCAGAACGGCCAGGTGTTCTGGCTCGCAGTGCTCGCCCTCGTACTGGTGTACGGCGCGTATGTCGCCGAGGTGTACCGCGCCGGTCTCGAGAGCATTCACTGGAGCCAGGCGGCTGCCGCTCGATCACTCGGCCTGTCGCAGTGGCAAACCTTGCGCCACGTCGTCATCCCTCAGGCCGTCCGGCGCATCATCCCTCCGCTGCTCAACGACTTCGTGGCCCTCCAGAAGGACACCGCGCTCGTCGCGTTCGTCGGTGCCGTCGACATCCTCAACTACGCCACCATCTACAAGAGTCAGTACTTCAACCTCTCGCCGGTCACCGGTGCCGCGATTGCCTTTCTGATCATCACGATCCCGGTCACCCGCTTCGTCGACTACTTGATCCGCATCGACAAGGAACGGACCCAGGCTCGGTGACGGCGTTCATCGAACTCTCCGGAGTGCACAAGAGCTTCGGCGAGAACGAGGTACTGCGCGGTGTCGACCTCCGGGTCGACGAGCATCAGGTCGTCTGCCTGATCGGTCCGTCCGGATGCGGAAAGTCGACGCTCCTCAAGTGCATCAACGCGCTGGAACCGATCGAAGCAGGCGAGATCCACATCGACGGCGAGCGGGTATCCGGTCGCGGCGTCGACGTGAACGCGCTGCGCGCCGACGTCGGCATCGTGTTCCAGAGCTTCAACCTGTTCCCACACATGAGCGTGCTCGACAACGTGTCGCTCGCGCCGCGCAAAGTGCTGAAGCTGAGCAACGACGACGCCATCAATCGCGCCTTGGCGCTGCTCGATCGGATCGGGCTCGCCGACAAGGCCCACGAATACCCCGACCGTCTGTCGGGCGGCCAGCAACAGCGCGTCGCCATCGTGCGCGCCCTCGCCATGCAGCCGCGAGTGATGTTGCTCGACGAAGTGACGAGCGCGCTCGACCCAGAACTTGTCTCCGAGGTTCTGACTCTCGTCAGCCAGCTGGCCCACGAAGGCATGACGATGTTGCTCGCGACGCACGAGATGGGTTTCGCGCGCGAGGTTTCGAGCAAGGTCGTGTTCCTCTACGAGGGTCGGATCGAAGAGGAAGGCCCACCCGCGCAGATGTTCAACGATCCGCACAGCGAGCGGACCCGGAGCTTCCTGCGCAGCATCATCGAAGCCAAGCGGCTGTAGCCTCTTCGCATGGGTGGCGGAGGCGGCGGTGAAGTCGCGAAGACGGAGGCGGGCCTGACGCTCGCGCGTATGGCCGGCCGCCCCCCGCGCCGCTGGAATCGCGGCGTCGCGATCAGGTTCGTGCTCGCGATCACCCCGACGGTGGCATTCGCAATCCTCGGCGCCATCCAACAGCACGCGCATTGATCGAGGTTCGCGTTGCCCGGCCCGACGAATACGCGCGCGTCGGCGCGCTCACGCACGCGGCCTACGCCGCCCTTCCCGTCGACCACCTGTGGGGCGGCTACGACGAGGAGATACTCGACACCGCGGCGCGGGCCGAGCACGGCGACATCCTCGTCGCGGTGACCGTGCGGACGCCGCGAGCCCCCCGGGCGAAGCAAGGGAGCCATGTGATCGACGACGGCGTCGTCGTCGGCGCGGTCACCTACGTCGACGACCCCGCGTCGGAGTGGAGCGAGTGGACCGAACCGGGCGAGGCCCAGTTCCGTCTGCTCGCCGTCGACCCCTCCGCTCGCGGGCACGGGGCCGGCACCGCGCTCGTGCAGGCGTGCGTCGAGCGGGCGACCGCCGCCGGCCGCGCGATCCTCATCCACACCACACCGTGGATGGTCGACGCCCATCGGATCTACGAGCGCCTCGGGTTCGTCCGCCGCGCCGATCGTGACGTGCCCTACGAGACGTGGAGCGCCGGGCGCGATCTCGTCCTGCCCGACGAATGGATCGGGAGATCGTTCCTCGCCTACTCCTGCGAGCGACCCCGGAGCTGAGCACTCTGTGACGAAGCGCACAGCACGTCCGTGACCCGAGGGTTTTCGTCGCCGCGGGTGTACCGTGCGAGTTCTTCGACTGCGTGGGGCAGGCGACGGGTCGGTTTGGGCGGGCTCCGGTCAATGGGCGGAAACACCACGAAGGTACGGCGCGTCGCATACCTCGACGGACTGCGTGGCCTCGCGGCGCTGCTCGTCGTGTTCTTCCATGCGAGCTCGGCGTTCATCCCCGCGATCGTGTTCGGCACGGAACGCGGTGGTGTCGCGCACGTCTTCTACGCGACACCGATCCTGAACGTCTGGATGCAGGGCAACTTCATGGTGTGCGTGTTCTACGCATTGTCGGGATTCGCGCTCGCCTACGCGACCCTCGCGCGAGGCGGCGTCGCGTCGGCGATCTCGGGTCTGGTCCGCAGGTACCCGCGCCTCGCCATCCCCACCGCGTGCGCGACCGTGCTCGCGTTCGTGATGCTCAAGCTGAAGGTGCTGCGGGTGGCCAAGGCCGCGGCCCTGTCACATTCGGCGTGGTTGGCCGGCACCTGGCAGTTCCAGCCGTCGCTCAAGAGCGCTGTGCGCGAGGGCGCGATCGGAGTGTTCGGTACCCACGGCTCCGCCTACGACCCGCCGCTGTGGACGATGCACAACGAGTTGCGCGGGTCGCTCATCGTTTTCGCGGTCTTGATCTTCGCGCCGCGCCGATGGACGCGCGTCGTGGCGTATGCCGCGCTCGCGCTCCTCACGTTCCACAGCTATCTCCTCGGCTTCGTCGCCGGTATGGCCATCTGTGAGCTGACGCTCGCGTACCAACAGCGGGGAGAGTCGCTCTCGCGCAAACACCTGTGGTGGATCGCCCCGGTCGGGATCTTCGGGCTCGTGCTCGGCTCGTACCCGACGCCGAGCGCGACGATGCCGCGTTTCTACGACCACTTGCTGCCGCACATCTACGGGTCCGGCCCGTTCGCGCAGGAGATCGGCACCCAGGTGCTCGGAGCGATCCTCCTCCTCGTCGCCGTGGTCGCGCTACTCCCGATCCAGCGCGCGTTGGAGACCCGCCCACTCCGGTTCCTCGGCCGCATCTCGTTCGCGCTCTACCTGCTCCACTTCCTCGTGCTGGGCTCACTCGGGACGGAAACGCTCGTCGTCCTGCACGGCCCACTGCCCTACGGCGTGGCGACCCTCGCCGCGTTCGTCGTCGTCGTGGGGGTGTCGATGGCCGGTGCGTGGGCATTCACCCTGCTGATCGACGAGCCCGCGACCACACGGATGAAGCGCGCCTACAAGTGGCTCGCAGCGCGGGTCGTTCGCATCGTGCCGCTCACCGCGCCGCTGCTCGAAGGCCGGCGCCGGGCACCCGCCGACCTCTCGGTCGACCCGGCCGCCTGACCCGGCCGCGCCCGCGTCAGCGCGCGTCAGTCGCGCGTCGACCGCCGAGTCGCGGAGGAAGTCGGCAATGCGTTGCCGAGAGACGCCGAAGCAACAAGAGGTATTGCGGCAATACCCCTTGAGGCAGGAGGGGTTGCTCGCGACACTGCACGGCGCAGGCACCGGCACAGGGGCACACGGGCAGAAGGTTCGGCGGTCAGGCCGAGTTCATCCATCGGCACCCCGGCTTCACCCGTCGGTTTCTGGCTGGTTCAGCTCGATGAAGTTGCCGGACGGGTCGTGGAGGAAGGCCTGGCGCCCGGCACCGACCATGTGGTCGATGGTGTCGACCTTGTAACCCGTCGCGCGGATGTCGGCCACGGCCGCATCGAGGTCGTCGACCCGGATCGCGAAGTGATCGCCACCCGACCGCGTGCTCTCGCTCTGCATCAGGTGGACCTGCTGGCCGCCGGCGTCGAGCCAATGGCCGCCGAAGCCGAAGTCGGGCCGGTCGAGAACCGTGAGACCGAGCACGGCCGTGTAGAAGGTGACCGCCTCGTCGGCGTCGCGGACACAGATGGCGACGTGGTGGATGCCCGAGGGTTTCATCCGTTCACAATACGTTCGGGACGGCGGGAACGGCCAGGTCCCGAATCGCCCGCGCCGCCGCTCGACTTGTAGCTTCGGCGTCCGACCGGAACCCGTTCTCGGAGGCGACGTGGGTGCTCTCGACGGCAAGGTGATCGCGATTACTGGCAGCGGACGCGGCATCGGACGCGCCGTCGCACTGGCCGCCGCGGCCGAGGGCGCGGCCGTGGTCGTCAACGACTACGGCGTCTCGATGGACGGCAACGAGCCGACGAGCGAGGTCGCCGAAGGCGTCGTCGAGGAGATCAAGGCGGCGGGCGGCCGGGCGGTCGCCAACGCCAACTCGGTGACGACGATGGAGGGCGGCGCGTCCATCGTGCAGTCGGGCATCGACACGTTCGGCCGCATCGACGGCGTCGTGTGTGTCGCGGGCATCTTGCGCGAGCGGATGCTGTTCAACATGTCGGAAGACGAGTGGGACCCGGTCATCGAGACCCACCTGAAGGGAACGTTCACCGTCTTTCGCGCCGCGGCGTCGGTGTTCCGTGCCCAGAAGAGCGGCCGGATGATCGGCTTCACGTCCGGCGCGTTCGCGGCGAGCGTCGCCCAGGCCAACTACTCCGCGGCGAAGGGCGGCATCGTCTCGCTCGTGCGCAGCGCGGCCGCGGGCATGCAGAAGTACGGCGTCACCGCGAACTGCATCGCGCCCGTCGCGAAATCGCGCATGTCGGGCCAGGTGCCGTTCGGCATCGAGATGGGCGATCCCGAAGATGTCGCGCCGATGGTCTGCTACCTGCTGTCCGACCTCGCGAGCGCGGTCACCGGCCAGATCTACACCGTCAACGCCGGGCGTATCGCGGTATGGAACCAGCCCGTCGAGGTGCGCGAGATGCGCAAGGACGGCCGGTGGAGCGTCGATGAGATCGCCTCGCGATTCGACGAGGTCGGCCAGGAGCCGATGCCGATCCTCGAACGCCTCGCGGCGATGGAGGCCGCGGCCAAGGCGAAGGAAAAGCCGAACAGCTGAGCACGCGCGCGTCGACGCGGCACGTGTGCACATACGCTTCGCGCCGTGACCGGGATCACGATGCGTGCGGGGAACTACGAGGCGACGTTCCTGCCCGATACCGCGATGCTCTGCTCGTCGCTGCGGTTCCGTGACGACGAGTACGTCGCGTGGCCGCGACCGATCGAGCAGTTCGTCGCCGGGCACGCCACCGCGATCCCGCTCGTCCACCCCTGGGCCAACCGCATCGCGGGCGCCAGCTACCGCGTCGACGGCGACGACATCTCGTTGGCGGGTCTCGGGCTGCCGCACGACTCGAACGGGCTGGCCATGCACGGCAACCTGCTCGGTGCCCCGTTCGAGGTGCAACAGAAGAACGCCACCCGGATCGTCGCGACGCTCGACTACGGCGCGTACCCGGACAAGCTGCGTGCGTTCCCGTTCCCGCACGTGGTCACCGTCGACGTGCGCCTGCACCCGACGCGCGGTCTCAACATCGTGACGCAGATCGACGCGACCTCCGACCGCGCGGTGCCGATCTCGTTCGGCTGGCACCCGTTCGTCCGGCTCCCGCACGCGCCCCGCGCCGAGTGGGAGCTGCGGTGGCCGGCATGCGAACACGTCGAAGTCGACGACCGGGTCATCCCCACCGGCGCGCGTACGCCCCTCGCCGCGCAGCGGGAGCCCATCGGAGCGCGCGCCTTCGACGACCACTACGCGCTCGGCTCGGACCGGACGTTCTCGATCAGCGGCGGCGCGGGCAAGCAGCGCCGGACGCTCACCCTGCAGTTCGATCCCGCGTACCCGTACGCGCAGCTCTACGTCGCGGCCGGCCGCGACTTCGTGGCGATCGAGCCGATGACGGCCGAGATCGACGCGCTCGGGCGGGGAACGACCCCGTTCGTCGAATCCGGCCGGCGCTTCCTCGCCGCGTTCAACCTCGCGGTCTCGGCGAGCTGACTGCGATCGCTGCCTGCTGACACACGTGTCAGGTAGCGTGCGCGCCATGCCCGGTGCACTCGACGGCGTCCGCATCCTCGACCTCTCCTGGGGTATCGCCGGTCCGCTCGGTGTCCTCCTGCTCGCAGAGCAGGGCGCCGACGTGATCAAGGTCGAGCCCCCGGGCGGCGACCCATTCCGAGCGTACGACGGCTACCGCGTGTGGAACCGGAGCCGCCGTTCGCTCGAGGTCGACCTGAAGTCCGACCACGGTCGCGAGGTGTTCGAGCGCCTGCTCGGCACCGCCGACGTCGTGGTCGAGTCGTTCCGGCCCGGCGTCATGGAACGCCTCGGCTTCGGCTACGAGAGCGTGCACGCCGCGCATCCCGGGATCGTCTACCTCTCGTGCCCGGCCTACCCCGACGGTCACCGCTACGCGAACCGGCCCGGGTACGACGCGCTGGTGCAGGCGAGCAGCGGGCAGATGTGGGAACAGCCGGGCTGGCGCATGGGCCCCGTGTTCCTGCACATGCCGATGCCGTCGATGGGCGCGTTCTTCCTCATCTCCACGGGCGTGCTCACGGCACTCATCGCCCGGGAAGCCACCGGCCGCGGGCAGCACGTCACGACGTCGCTGTTCGCGGGCGCCATGCTCTACACCACGCAGATCTGGCAGCACCTGGAGAAGGGGGACGCAGGGACGCACGAGCTGATGGGCAAGTCGTACCCGCCCGGCATCCACCAGACGATGATCTTCGAGTGCGCCGACGGCTGGGTGCACGCGTCGCTCATGAGCGGGCTGACGCCGACGAAGTCACAGGACGCGATCCTCGGGCTCGAGGACGCGCCCGACCCGTTCGCGTTCATGTCGCTCCCGGCCGACGAACGCGAGGCGTTCACCGCCAAACGCCGGGAGAAGTTCAAGGAGTGGAAGCGCGACGACCTCGTCGCCGCGTTCCAGGAGCACAACCACGCGATCGAGGCGATCATCACCCCCGACGAGCAGTTCGCCCATCCGCAACTGATCGCGAACGAGATGGTGAAGACGGTGGTCGACCCGGTCGTCGGCGAGACCACGCAGATCGGCACGCCCTTGCACATGTTCGGCACCCCCACCGCGATCCAGGGGCCGCAACCGACCCCGGGCCAGCACAACGACGAGATCCTGAAGGAGCTGGGGCTATGACGCTCGCGTTGGAAGGCGTGCGGCTGATCGACTTCGGCCAGTATCTCGCGGGCCCGTTCGGACCGATGATCATCGGCGACCTCGGCGCCGAGGTCATCAAGGTCGAGCCCGTCACCGGCGACGGCATGCGCATGGCCACCAAGCCCTTCTTCGGGTGCCAGCGCGGCAAGCGCGACATCGCGCTCAACGTCAAGGACCCGCGGGGCCTCGCCATCGCCCTCGAGCTCGTCGGCACCGCCGACATCGTCCATCACAACATGACGGCCGGCGTCGCGACGAAGCTCGGCATCGACTACGAAGCGTGCAAGAAGGTCAGGCCCGACATCGTCTACTGCAACACGTGGGCGTACGGGCTCGAGGGACCGCTCGCGCGCTTCGGCGGACTCGACCCGCTCTACCAGGCTTCGTCGGGGCTCGAGCACGAGTCGTCCGCGGTGCACGAGGGCAACACTCCCCTCTACTACCGCTTCGGCATGTGCGACGCGTCGAACGCGTTGCTCTCCGTCGTCGCCGTGCTCGGCGCGCTGTACCACCGCAAGCGCACGGGTGAGGGCCAGGAGGTGTGGACGTCGTTGTTCGACGGCGGTGCGATCTTCACCTCCGATGCGCACCTCGTCGGCGGCGTGGGCGCGCCCCGGCCCCACCTCGACAAACAGCTCATGGGGCTTTCGGCCACCTACCGGCTGTACCGCACCCAGGACGACGACTGGATCTGCATCGCCGCGGTCACCGACGACGAATTCCGCGCGCTGGGCGCGGTGCTCGGTGTGCCCGAGATCGCCGACGACGCCCGCTTCGCCACCCCCGGGAGCCGCGCCGAGCACCGGCGCCAGCTCGAATCCGTGCTCGAACCCCGCTTCCTCAACAAGACCGCGAGCTTCTGGACCCGCACCTTCGACGACGCGGGGATCCCGAACGAGGTCCCCTTCGACACCCGCGGCGGCGAGGCTCCCCTCTTCGATTCCGACAACGTCGAGCTCGGCATGGTCTCGCGGTACACGCATCCGGTGATGGGCGACATGCGCCAGTTCGGCGAGCTCATCGGCTTCTCGGAGACGCCGGGGAAGGTCCACGGTCCGCCGCCACTCGTCGGCCAGGACACGCGGTCGATCCTGCACGAGCTCGGCCACCAGGATCCCGAGATCGACGGACTCATCGCCGACGGCGTGTGTTACGAGCCCGACGACCACTACAACGAGCGCTTCGCGAACTGAGTGACCCGGTAGATGAGTCGCCTGCGCGTCCTCCCGCCCGGCGCGCACACCGGCTTTCTCGGCAATCTCTGCGTACCCGACGACCTCTACTGGATCGCGCGCGAGCCGGTCGCGCTCGCGGGCATGTCGTACCCCGGCCGCGCCGACTGGAGCCTGCTCCACGAGCACGGCATCGGCCACGTCGTGTGCCTCTCGCACGAGGCCCCCGCGTACGACGCCGCGCCGTGCACGATCACCGCGGTGCGGCTCCAGGATCTCGTGAGCGGAGGCGATCCCGACGATCCCGAGCGTGAACGCGCGCGGGTCGAGGTCGCGGCGGCCGACGTCGTCGACCACCTGCGCCGCGGCGTCGGCGTCGCCGTGCACTGCATGGGCGGGCGCGGCCGCACCGGCACGGTCGTCGGCGTCGCGCTCGTGACCCTCGGCCACGACCCGGTCGACGTCGTCGAGCACCTCGACCGTGTCGCCCGGGCGCGCGGCCGGCGGGGCTGGCCCGAGAGCCCGTGGCAGGCCGACGTCGTCCGCTCCCCCACCCGCTAACTCCACCAACAGTTGTCGAAGTTGTCAGCGCCAGGTGCGGAAAACTCCGACAACTGTTGGTGTGTTCGTGTGTTGGTGAGGTGGTGGTCGGTCCGGGTTCAGGGAGCTTGCATGAGGTCCACTGCCCACGAGCCCGTCAGCGAACCGAAGTACTTGGCGTTGCCGAACCCCCACACGGTCCCGTTCAGACCGAGGATGTAGTAGCCGTCGTTCGACGGCAGCGAGCGCATGCGCACGCTCGACACGTAGGGCACGCCGTAGAGGTCGCGTACCCGCGGCAGGCTGCCCTCGTACGGCACGTCGAAGGCAAAGATCCCGCCGTCGTCGGCGACCATCCAGTAGCCCTTGCCGTTCGCGGCCGCGGTCATCGACTTCACCGGTTGCGAGAGCTTCATCGAACCGGTCGAACCGTGGAACCGCGCGTCGCCGTACGAGAAGACGCCGCCGTCGGCCGCGACGAACCAGTAGCCGCGCCCGTCGTTGGTCATCGTCACGTCGAGCACCGGCGCGTTGAGGTGGATCGCACCGGTCGAGCCGTAGAAGCGCGCGCTCCCGAACGAGAAGATGCCGCCGTCCCGGCCGAGGAGGATGTACCCGTACCCCTTCGGCGACGCGGCCATGCCCACGATCGGCGAGTTCAGGTGCTTGCCCTGCAGACCGCCGAGGAACTTGGCGTTGCCGAAGGAGTAGACCGAGCCGTCGGCGCCGGCGAGCCAGTAGCCCTTCCCGTTCGGTGTACGCGCCGCGGCCACGATCGGCGCCGACAGCGAGCGTCCCGTGAGGTCGCCGTAGAAGTGCGCGGCGCCGAACACGCGGACGCGACCGTCGGCGGTCACGATCCAGTAGCCGTGACCCTTGGTGCCGCGGTTCGCCCGATCGGGTGACACCGACAGTTGCGCCGCCCGCGGGTTGATGAGCCCGTACCCGAAGACGTTGTCGCGTCCCGGAGAGCCGAGGTCGGTCGCATGCGCTTCGAGCGCCGCCGCGAGCTCCGACGCGCTGAGCGTCGGGTTCTCGCCGAGTACAAGCGCGGCGGTGGCCGACGCGTACGGTGTCGCCATCGACGTACCGCTCATGAGCGCGTACTGCGCGTGACCCTGCCCGTAGGTCGACCAGATCAGGTCGCCCGGCGCGGCGAGGTCGACGTAGGAGCCGGTGTTGGAGAAGTCGGCGTGCTGTCGGTTCTGGTCGATCGCCGCCACCGCGATCGCCTCGGGGTACGCGGCCGGGTAGCTCGGCTGGTTGCCGTCCTGGTACGAGTTGCCGGCCGCGGCGAAGGTCAGGATCTGCTTCGACCGTGCGTACTGCATCGCGATCTGCATCCCCGACGAAGGTCCGCCACCGAGGCTCAGGTTGATCACGTCGGCGCCATGGTCGGCCGCCCAGATGATCCCCTCGGCGACATCGGAGGAGTTCCCGCTCCCCGACGCGTCGAGCACGCGCACCGGCATGATCTTGGCGCCGGGCGCGGCGCCCGCGATGCCGACGCCGTTGTTCGGGTGCGCGGCGATGATCCCCGCGACATGCGTCCCGTGGCCGGCGGGGTCGACCTTGCCGGTACCCGCCGGATCCTTGGCCGCGGCGTCGCCCGCGAGGTCGATGCCGTTGACGACCGAGCCCGCGAGATCGTCGTGCGTGGCGAGGACTCCGGTGTCGACGACGGCGACGGTGACTCCCGCGCCGTTCGACACCTTCCACGCCGACTCGAAGTCGACCGCGCCGAACGCCCACTGCTGCGAGCGCAGGGCGTCGTTCGTCGACAGCAGCCGGACCGTCTCGTCCTGCTCGGTCGAGAGCACCCGGGTCGTGTCCCGGCCCAGCCGGTTGTCCATCGCGGCCACCGCGGCGTCGAGGCCGCGCACCACGTGCACCCGGCCGCCGCCGTCGCGGGTGACGGCCCAGAGACCCTTCGTCGCTGCGGCCGCGTGCGCCGACGAACCCGCGCCCGTTGCGGTGATGCCGGCGAAGACGACGACCGCCGCGACCACACGCCGCGCGACCATGACCGATTTGCGAGGATTTCTCGCGCCTCCCAAACGCATAGCGTGGGCATCGACACGTTCGGGAGCGTGCTCAAGGGGAAATACTACGGAGAGTGGTCGATGTGACGACCGCCGTCATGCGGAGTGGGATTCCTGCAACCCACCGCGGACGATCGCGAGGGTTCAGACGAACTGACCGACGACCTCGGCGAGGCGCTCACGGACGGCGCCGCACACCGAGTCGTAGTCGTCGGCCGAGAGGCCGAGCTCGCCCATGCACCGGGAGAAGGTCTCGATCTCGGCGTTGTCGTCGGTGTGGCCGCCGACCGCCTTGGCCACGACGTCGGACAGGTGGACGGCATACCCGATGAGCTCGGCCGAATCCGGGTGTGCCTGGCCCTTGGTCGCGTGGTGGCGCTCGATGCCGGCGACGAGCGAGTCCGGCAGGCACCAGGCCCGGGCGACCATGGCGCCGAGCTGGGCGTGGTCGACGCCGAGCACCTCGGCCTCGGCCTGCATCCGGGTCGAGCCGGCGGCGAGCCCCGCCTCGATGGCGTCGAGGTGCTCGCGTTCGACGAACCGCGCCATGACGAGCTTGCCCACGTCGTGGAGCAGCGCCGCCGTCGGCGTCTCGGTCGGCAGGCGGCGCTTGGCCGCACGCATGAGGCTCTCGGCCGCGAGCGTGGCGGCCACCGAGTGGTTCCAGAGCTCGCCCTCCTCCAGCCCGTACGCGGGGACGGCGTCCTGCAGCCGCTCCCGCACGTTGACGCCGAGGGCCAGCGCGACCACGGGGCCCGCGCCGATCCGCACGACCGCGTCCGGCACGGTCGTGATCTCGCGGCGGGGCGCGCTCCACGAGGAGTTGGCCCTCCGGAGGAGCGCCGCGGTGAGCGCCTGGTCGAAGCGCACGACCTCGACGATCCGAGCGATGTCCGGAATGTCGCTCGCGACGAGCGACGCGAGCCGGATCGCGCTCGTCGGCAGCGGTTCGAAACATCCGGCCACGCGCGAGACGGCATCGAGATCGATCACGCAGGAGGATCGACACGCGCGCGGGCTTCCTCAAGACCCAGTCGTCAACGAAGCAGCGACGCGACGAGCCCGGCCTGACCCAGGTGGTACGTCACCATGATTGCCACCGGCGCCCACGCGAACCGCCGCACGAAGCGGTCCCAGGCGATCATCGAGTCGGAGGTGACGAACAGCGCCGCTCCCACCCCGGCGACGGCGTTGCCGCTCGCGAGCGCGGTCGCGAGCATGGCCGAGATGACCGCCATGTACACCGTGACCGCGATCCGCAGCTCGGCCGGCTGCCCGGACCGGACGATCTCGGAGAGGATCCGCCGGCCCAGCGGCACCACGACCGCGAGCACGACGACCGTGGCGACCACCGAGCGCGACCGCGGGCGGGCCGTGCGTCCAGAACCCGACGAGGTAGCAGACATGCCCGACGAGGAACGCGGCGAGACCGGGCACGAAGAGGTCCTGCGGGAGCATCAGCAGCACATCGCCCGCGAGCGAGCACACCAGCGCGGCGACGAACCACACGCGGCGGGTGTGCGCGTCGGCGGCCGGATCGAGGAGGCCCGACGCGACGACCAACGCCGCGAGCGTCGCCGGCTTGCACAGGTATTCGAGGGCCGCGCGGTGGCGGGCCTTGGCGGTCCAGTTGCCGACGGCGAAGACCGCGGCGACTGCGAACGCGACAGCGGCTCCCGTGTTCACGGCGCGAGCCGTTCGCGCAGCCAGTCACCGGCGCCGTCGCGGCGGTACCGGACGCGATCGTGCAGCCGGTCGGTGCGGCCCTGCCAGCACTCGAGCTCGTCCACCGCCACGACGAACCCGCCCCAGAACGGCGGCAGCGGCGGAGCGACGCCCGCGAACCGCGCTTCGACCTCGGCGACCCGCGCGTCGAGCTCGGCGAGCTCCACGATTTCGCTCTGCGGTGATGCCCACGCGCTGATGCGATGACCGCGCGGGCGGTTGTCCCAGTAGCGAGCAGCCTCGTCGTCGGGCACCCGCTGCACCGGACCGGTCACGCGCACCTGGCGTTCCTGCTCCCGCCAGTGGAACACCAGCGCCGCGCGCGGATTGGCGGTGAGCTCCCGGCCCTTCGCGCTCCCGAAGTTCGTGTAGAACGCGAACCCACGCTCGTCGAGGCCGCGTAACAGGACAGTCCTCGCCGACACGCGCCCGTCGGCCGACGCCGTGGCCAGCGTCATCGCATCGGGTTGACGCACCCCCGCCGCCTGCGCCTGCGTGTACCAGTCCCGGAACTGGGCGAGAGGTTCGGCGAGCACTGAGTCGGGATCGAGCGGCACAGCGGTCAACGGTGCCAGACCGCCCGGCTCGGTGCCACAATGTGCGCATGGCTTTTCACCACGTCGCCATCGCCACCCGCGACCTCGAAGCGACCCACCGCTTCTACACCGAGGCCATGGGCTTCGAACTGGTGCGGGTCGAGGCCCAGCCGTACATGGAGCACGGGTGGGCCCGGCACCTGTTCTACGACACCGGGAACGGCCAGATGCTCGCGCTCTGGGACCTGCACGACGAGAACCTGCCCGACTTCGATCCTGCGATCTCGACCGCCCTCGGCCTGCCGAGCTTCGTGAACCACATCGCGTTCGACTCCGCCTACGACGCGCTCGACGACCAGCGCGACCGCTGGCTCGCGCACGGCGTCGACGTCGTGCGCATCGATCACGGCTGGTGCACGTCGATCTACGCCAACGACCCCAACGGGATCATGGTCGAGTTCTGCGCCACGACCCGCGCCTTCACCGCCGACGATCACCGCGAGGCGCAAGAGCTGCTCGCCGCGGCCGTGCCGCCGCTGAACAAGATCGATCCCCCGATCGAGTTCTTCGAGGCGCGCTCACGCGACGACGCCACCGTCTCGTAGGGCTTCGATCTCCGCGGGAGTGCAGCCCGCGAGCTCGCGCAGCACCGCGTCGGTGTGTTCACCCAACGCGGGACCCACGGATCGGATCTGCCCGGGCGTGCGCGAGAGCTTGGGCACGACACCGGTCATCGGCACGTCGGCGCTGAAGCCGGCCGCGAGCCGGACGATCATCTCGCGCGCCGCGATGTGGGGATCGGCCACGAGGTCGGGCGCGCGGTTGATCAGGCCGACGGGGACGTCGTGCGCGCGCAGGCGCGCGACGAGATCGCCGGCCGTCAGCGTCGCGGTCCAGGCGCCGATCTCGTCGTCGAGCTCGATCTGACGGACCGCGCGCGCTTCGTGCGTCGCGTATTCGCGCGCGAGATCGGCGCGTTCCATCGCGGCGCACAGGCGCGCGAACACCGCGTCGGCGTTACCGGCGATCACGACGTCGTGGCCGTCGAGCGTGGGATACGCGTTCGCGGGTGCGACGCCCGGCAACATGCCGCCCGAACGCGTCCGCGTCACACCCGCGAGCTCGTAGTCGGCGACGGTCGACTCCATCAACGCCATCACGGCTTCGTAGATCGCGACGTCGACCTCCTGACCCACACCACTGCGGTTCCGCTCGTTGAGCGCGGCGAGCGTGCCCACCACCGCGAAGAGCCCGGCGAGCGAGTCGCCGATCGAGACGCCCGTGCGCGCCGGCGGCCGGTCGGGGTCGCCGGTCGTGTGGCGAATGCCGCCCATCGCCTCGCCGATCGACCCGAAGCCCGGCTCGGCCGAGCGCGGGCCGCTCTGGCCGAACCCCGACACGTGCACGAGGACGAGACCCGGGTTGTCGGACGCGAGCGTGGCGTAGTCGAATCCCCAGCGCGCGAGCGTCCCGGGTTTGAAGTTCTCGAGCACGACATCGCAACTCGCCGCAGCCCGGCGGGCGAGATCGCGGCCGCGCGGGTCGCGCAGGTCGATCGCGACCGAACGCTTGTTGCGGGCGATCTGCGGCCACCACACACTGCGGCCTTCGACACAGACGCCGTAGCGCCGCATGATGTCGCCCGGTCCGGGCGGCTCGATCTTCACGACGTCGGCTCCGAGGTCACCGAGGAGTTGGCCCGCGAACGGTCCCGCGATGAACGCCCCCAACTCGAGCACGCGCACGCCGGCGAGCGGGGTGTCGGTCACGGGGCGAAGAGTAGGGTCTCGCACGCGGGGCGGACGCAGTCGCCGCCCCGAGTGCACCCTCCGAGCACTGCCGAGGGCGCCGTCCGGTCGAGGAGGTCCCAGTGGAGTTTGCCCCGAGCGCCCGCAGTGACGAGATGAAGAAGAAGCTCGTCGCATTCGACGACGAGATCGTCCGCCCCGCCGAGCCCGTCTACCGCGCGCAGCGCGAGGAGTCGGGCGACCCGCACTTCCCGCCGCCCGTCATGGACGACCTGAAGACCGAGGCCCGCGCCCGCGACCTGTGGAACCTGTTCCTCCCCGAAGCCGAGCACGGCCCGGGCCTGACGAACCTCGAGTACGCGCCCCTCTGCGAGGTCATGGGCACGTCGCCGCTGCTGGGCGAGGCCACGAACTGCTCCGCGCCCGACACCGGCAACATGGAGATCCTCGCCCAGTTCGGCACGCGACTGCAGCAGGACCAGTGGCTCCAACCGCTGCTCGACGGCGAGATCCGTTCGTGCTTCGCGATGACCGAGCCGTGGGTCGCGTCGAGCGACGCCACCAACATCGCGAGCCGGATCGAGCGCGACGGCGACGACTACGTGATCAACGGGCACAAATGGTTCACGAGCGGTGCGCTCGACCCGCGTTGCAAGCTCGCAGTGTTCATGGGCGTCACCGACCCCGACACCGACACATACCACCGCCAGTCGATGGTCCTCGTCCCGATGGACGCGCCCGGCGTGACGGTCGTGCGCGGCCTCCCCGTGTTCGGTCACTCCGAAGGCGGCGGCCACGGCGAGACGTTGTGGGAGAACGTGCGTGTCCCCAAGGAGAACCTCCTCGGCGAGGAGGGCAGCGGGTTCGCGATCGCGCAGGCCCGGCTCGGTCCCGGTCGCATCCACCACTGCATGCGCGCGATCGGTATGGCCGAACGTGCGCTCGACCTCATGTGCATGCGCGCGCAGACGCGCGTCGCCTTCAAGAAGCCACTCGCCGACCAGGGTGTGGTGCAGAACAACATCGCCGAGTCGCGCATGCAGATCGAGCAGGCGCGCCTCCTCACGATGAAGGCCGCGTGGATGATGGACACCGTCGGCAAGAAGAACGCACGCACCGAGATCGCGGCGATCAAGGTCGTCGCGGCGCGCGTCGCCACCGACGTCATCGACCGCGCGATACAGCTGTTCGGCGGGGCCGGAGTCACCGACGACTGGCCGCTCGCGTCGATGTACGCGCACGCGCGCACGCTGCATCTCGTCGACGGCCCCGACGACGTCCATCTCCGCCAGATCGCGCGCGACCAGCTCGGGAAGTACGCGCACCTGCGTCCGGCCGGGTTCTAGGGTCCTCCCATGAAGGTCCGCATCGGCTACGGGCTCGGGAACCTGCGCCCGCTGTCGGGCGAGACGCTCGGCGCGCTGGCCGAGGGACTCGAGCGCAACGGCTTCGACTCACTGTGGCTGTCGGAACGGATCAGCGGCCCCGCGCCCGATCCGGTCGTCGCACTCACCTATGCCGCGGCCCGCACCACGAAGATCAAGCTCGGCACCAGTGTCTCGGTGCTGCCGGGCCGCAGTCCCGCGCTGGTCGCCAAGGAATGGGCCACGCTCGACGTGCTCTCCGGCGGGCGGGCGCTCCCCGCGTTCGGGCTCGGCATCGTGCACCCGGTCGAGCAACAGGCGTTCGGCGTGGAACGCACCGACCGGGCGTCGATCTTCGACGAGGCGCTGCCGTTGCTGCGCCGGCTCTGGGCCGAGGACGACGTCGACCACGACGGCACGTGGTTCCACTACGAGCACATGAACGTGTTGCCCAAGCCCGCCCACCCGCTCGACGTCTGGCTCGGGGGCAAGGCGCCGTCCGAGCTCCGCCGCGTCGGTCGCCTGGCCGACGGGTGGCTCGCGAGCTTCACCACCCCCGACCAGTGCAAGACGGCGCGGGTGACCGTCGAGGAGAGCGCCGACGCCGCGGGCCGCGAGATCGACCCCGAGCACTTCGGCGCGATGGTGCTGTACACGCCCGCGGGCGAGATACCCGACGCGTTCGTCCAGGCGATCAACGTCCGCAATCCGGATGTCGACGTCGACGACCTCGTCGCGCGCGATCGCGACGCGCTGCACGCCCTGTGCGAGCGCTACATCGACGTCGGCTTCTCGAAGCTCGTGCTCGTCCCGCTCGGCGAGCCGGGCAACTGGGACGACGAGCTCGCGGCAAACGCGGCCGTGCTCCTCCCGCTCCAGCGCTGAAAGCCGGGCCGACGAACGAGAATCGTCTCTCGTCGAGCACACGCCGGAGCCCAGACAGACCGCAGCACGGGTCTTGCGTCTGAGCAACGACGACCCATCGCTGCAGGGAAGGGTCGTATACCCACCGATCTTGGGCAACATTCGCGGGCGCGATCTGTGCACTATGACAGCCATGACGACGAGTGATGCCGAGGCAGTCATGCGTTCGATGGTTGAGATGTTCGCGACCGGCGACGCTTCCGCGGTGCTCGAAGTCGTCGCGGACGATTACCACGATCACCAAGGCTTGGGCGGCGTCGAGATCCGCGGGCCGCAGGGTTTCCGCCGGGTCGTCGAGGTGGCGCGCTCCGGAATCCGGGACATCGTGGTGAGCATCGAGGACCTCATCGCCGACGGCGACCGAGTCGCAGCCCGAATTCGGTGGCGAGGGATATCGGCATCCGGAGAGCCGGTCGACCGAGAGACGATCGACATCGTGCGAACGGAGTCGGGCAAGGCGGCCGAACACTGGGGCGCCGGGACATAGCGGGAGCGCTCGGCGTCCAACGCAGCGCGTGACACCAAATCAACCGGCAAGCGGGGCCGTCAGGCAGTGGCAGGATCGACACCCGAAGCGAGGCGCCCTTGGTGCGCCCACGTTGCGAGGTCCGGTGCGGCGATCGAGGCGACGGCGGCGTCGTACTCGGCGAGGTCGTCGTCGTCGACGCGTGCTCGCCATTCCCCAGAACCGCCGACGCGGAGAAATGCGTGGTCGTCTTTCCAGATCGCGCCCACGTTCGGGATGACGTCGACCGCCCGGTCGCGCATCCTGTCGAAAGTGGCCTCTCCTGCGAGCTCGTGGGCACGGTCGCTCGTCATGTGGATGTCGAGCCTCTCCGCGAGGCGCACGATCTCGGCGGGAAGGTCGGCGGTGTAGTCGGCGTAGTGACACATGACGACGTTTTGAGCATCGCGACGCTGCCAGGCAGTATCCAGATGGTGCAGAACCTGGGTCAGGTTCACGACGCCCGTGTAGTGCGTTGTCCGTACGAAGGTACGGAAGCGTTCGGTCGGATCGTCGCTCACCGCCGGCCGCACGGGCAGCGTGTCGAGGTCGTCGTTTCCCACCGCCTCACCGCGGAGGGCAAGTACCCGTTCGAGATCCATGTTGTCGAGGTGGTGCTCCATCGAGACCATCACGTCGCGGGGGTCGCGGCCGACAACGACGTACATGACCTCGGGATGCAGCGGCAGGCCGTCCAGCGGAGTGTGGGTCTTGATGAATCGGCGGTGTCGCTGCGCGGCGTACACGGAGTGCACCTCACCGAGCGGGCGGATGCTCTGATCCAACCAGGGCGAGAGCTTGCTCAGCGGTGCCGGGAACTCGGGCCCGTCGAAGATCAGGAGCGCGCACAACATCTGCGTCCAGGTCGTGCCGGACTTCGGCGGCGTGCTGATCACCACATCCGACGGCCGGAGCTCGAAGCCGTCCCACCGAGCGTTGTCCTGGATCAGCGATCTATATCTCACGGTCGGCAGCGGTCAGCCCTCGAGGAAGCGGCGCAGCCCGACGATCGAGCCGATCACGCCGATCGCGGCGCCGATCGCGAGCACGAGGAAACCGATGCCGAGCGCGTCGGCCGACGTGACGCGGAAGGTGGAGATCAGGTTCTGCGGGTGGTCACCCAGCAGATTCGAGATGATGATCTTCAGCACCCACACCAGCCCGAACGCGAAGCCCGCGCCGATCGCGCCCTGCACGAAGCCCTCGGCCATGAACGGCACGCGCACGAACCAGTTCGACGCGCCGACGAGCTTCATCACCTCGATCTCACGGCGGCGGGCGAACGTAGCCAGCCGGATCGTGTTCACGATCAGGAACAGCGACGAGGCGAGCAGCACGACGGCCATCGTGATGAACGCGATCCGGATCCAGCGGGTCGCGGTGAGCAGGCTCTTGATCTGCTGCTGCGCGGTGATGACGGTGTCGACGTCGGGCTGATCCTTGTACTTCAGGTGGAGGACCTCGGTGAGCTCCGCCTTGGTCGGCGCGACGCGGAACGACTCGGGGAGGTCGGCGGGCCTCGTCGACTCCACCAGCGCGGGCTGGTCGGCGAAGTCCTTCTTGAAGATCGTCGTACGCGTCCTGTTTGTTCAGGTACTTGAAGCTCTTGACCTGCGGGTCGGCCTTGAGCTCGTCGTTGATCGCCTGCACCTGCTTCGGCCCGGCCGAGACCTTCATGAAGATCTCGAGCTCGATGCCGTGCTTCCACTGCTGCGTGCCGTGGTCGACGGTCGCGGACACGAGGAGGATCCCGCCGAACAAGAACAGTGAGATCGTGACCGTGATGATGCCGGCGATGGTCATCAGCAGGTTGCGGCGGAGCGAGATCAGCGTCTCGCGCACGAAGTATGCGAGTCGTGACATCAACTACCTACGCCGTACACGCCGCGGACCTGGTCGCGCATGAGCGAACCGTGATCGAGTTCGACGACGCGCCGGCGCATCGCGTCGACGATGCGCTGGTCGTGGGTGGCCATCACCACCGTCGTCCCGGTGCGGTTGATGCGATCGAGGAGCCGCATGATCCCGACCGTGGTGGCCGGGTCGAGGTTTCCGGTCGGCTCGTCGGCGAGCAGGATGAGCGGGCGGTTGACGAACGCGCGGGCGATCGACACCCGCTGCTGCTCACCGCCCGACAGCTCGGTCGGGAAGTTGTCGGCCTTCTTGGTGAGGCCGACGAGGTCGAGGATCTGCGGCACCTGCGTGCGGACGATGTGCTTCGGGCGCCCGATCACCTCGAGCGCGAACGCGACGTTCTCGTAGACGGTCTTGTTGGTCAGGAGCTTGAAGTCCTGGAACACGCAGCCGATGTTGCGCCGGAGCTGCGGGACCTTCCACGTCCCGAGCCGGCCGATGTCACGGCCGGCGACGAGCACCCGACCGCCCGTGGCGACCTCGTCGCGCAGGAGCAGCTTCAAGAACGTCGACTTGCCGGACCCGGACGGGCCGACGAGGAAGACGAACTCGCCCTTCAGGATCTCGAGCGAGAGGTCCCGGAGAGCGACGACGTCGCCTTTGTACGTCTTGGTGACGTCTTCGAAACGAATCATGTGAGGCGCATCATCGGAGGCCCGTCGAGGGTAGCAGTGGACTTCCGGCTCACCAGCAACAGTACCGGATCATCCCGAACTGCGCGATCTGCGCCAATGTAGGTACGCCTCGATGAAGGCGTCGAGATCGCCGTCGAGCACCGCCTGCACGTTCCCGGTCTCGTACCGCGTCCGCTCGTCCTTCACCAGCTGGTAGGGCGCGAGCGTGTAGGTGCGGATCTGGTTGCCGAAGGCGACGTCCTGCTTGTCGCCCGACAACCGCTCCAACTCGCGGCGCTGCTCCTCGCGCTGACGCTCCGCGAGGCGGGCGGCGAGGATCTGCATGGCCTTCGCCCGGTTCTGGAGCTGGGAGCGCTCGTTCTGGCACGAGACCACGACCCCGGTCGGGATGTGCGTGATGCGCACCGCGGAGTCGGTGACGTTGACGTGCTGACCGCCCGCGCCCGACGACCGGTACGTGTCGATGCGGAGGTCGTTGACGTCGATCTCGGGCTGCTCGGCCTGTTCGAGCGCGGGCACGCAATCGACCGACGCGAACGCGGTCTGGCGGCGCGCATTGGCGTCGAAGGGCGAGATACGGATGAGGCGGTGCACGCCCCGCTCGCCTTCGAGCATGCCGTAGGCGTAGCGGCCCTTCACGATGAAGGTCGCCGACGTGATCCCCGCCTCCTGGCCCTCGGAGATCTCGTCGACCTCGACATCGAACCCCTTCGTCTCGGCCCAGCGCCGGATCATGCGCAGCACCATCTGGGCCCAGTCCTGCGCGTCGGTACCGCCGGCGCCGGAATGAACCTCACAGATCGCGTCGCGCTCGTCGTGCTCGCCGCTGAACAACGCGCGCAGCTCGAGCTTGTCGAGATCGAGCGCCAGCGCGGCGGCCGCCTCCGCGATCTCGGGCTCGAGCGACTCGTCGTCCTCTTCCCGCGCGAGGTCGTGCAGCGTCTGCACATCCGAGAGACGGCCGTCGAGCTGATCCATGAGCTCGACGTCCTCGCGCACGCTCGACATCTCGGACGTCACCTGCCGGGCCCGGTCGGCGTCGTCCCACAGGTCGGGCGCGCTCGCCTGTTCCTCCAACTCGACGAGCCGGGCGCGCGCGTCGTCGATCCGGAGGTACTTGTGCGCGTCGGCGACGCGGCGCGCGAGATCGCTCAACTCCTCCGAGAAGTCACGCATTCGCGTTCACTTCCCGCTTCCACGAGTCGATTTCGGTTGCGCTCGCCTGTCGGCTCGCTGCACCTCATCTCCCATGGCAGAGCTTGTACTTCTTGCCGCTGCCGCAGAAGCACGGTTCGTTGCGGCCGGGCATCTTCTCGGTGCGGACCGGCATCTGCTGCACGGGTTCGCTCTGGACGGCCACCGGCGCGGCGCCCTCGTCGTGGTCGAAGGCGAGCGGCATCTCCGCGGCCTGCGCCGCCCGCGCCGCTTCGATCGCCTCGGAACCCTGCACGGGGTCGGAGGGCGCACTGTACGACACGTTGCGGATGTCGGGCGCGGGCTCGTCCTCGACGACCACCTGGAGATGGAACACGTAGCGGACGAAGTCGTCCTCGATCTGGCCCATCATGGCCTCGAACATGTCGAAGCCTTCGCGCTGCCACTCCGAGAGCGGGTCCTGCTGGCCCATCGCCCGCAGATTGATGCCCTCCTGGAGGTAGTCCATCTCGTAGAGATGCTCGCGCCAGTGCTGGTCGATCACCGAGAGCATCACCCGGCGCTCGATGTCGCGCAGCGTCTCGGGGCCGATCGCCTCGCCCTTCGCCGCGTAGAGCGTCTTCGGCGTCGTCGACGAACATCTCTTCCAGGGCCTCGCGCCCGATCACCTCGTCGATCTGTTCCTTGGTGATGCGCGCCGGGTAGTAGAGGCGGGCCGCGTCGAGCAGGCCGGGCACGTCCCAGTCCTCGAAGTACTCGCCGAGGCAGTGCTGGGCGACGAGGCGGCTGATCGCGGACTCGATCGCGAGGATCGCCTCCTCCTCGAGGTTCTCGCCGTCGAGGATCTGCTGGCGCCGCCGGTAGATCACCTTGCGCTGCTCGTTCATCACCTCGTCGTACTTCAACACGTTCTTGCGGATCTCGAAGTTGCGGTCCTCGACCGTCCCCTGCGCGCGCTCCACGGCGTGCGAGACCATCTTCGACTCGAGCGGCATGTCGTCGGGGAAGGACGCGTTCATCACGCGCGACATGAGGCCGGTCGCGAACAGCCGCATCAGCTCGTCCTCGAGCGAGAGGTAGAAGCGGCTCTCGCCCTGGTCGCCCTGGCGGCCGGCGCGGCCACGCAGCTGGTTGTCGATGCGGCGTGACTCGTGACGCTCGGTCCCGAGCACGTACAGGCCGCCGATCTCGCGCACCTTCTCGCGCTCGGCGTCGCACTCACGCTCGAAATCGGGGTACAGCTCGGCGTAGCGCGTGTCGTACTCGGGCGTGTTGGGAACGAGCCCTTCCTTCAAGCACTCGCGGCGGGCGAGGCCCTCGGGGTTGCCGCCGAGCAGGATGTCGACCCCGCGGCCGGCCATGTTCGTGGCGACCGTGACCGCCTTCAGCTTCCCGGCCTGGACCACGACCTCGGCTTCACGCTGGTGCTGCTTGGCGTTGAGCACCTCGTGTGGGATGCCCTTCTTCGCGAGCTCGCGCGAGAGCCGCTCCGACTTCTCGACCGAGATCGTGCCGACCAGCACGGGCTGGCCCTTCTCGTTGCGCTCGGCGATGTCGTCGATCGCGGCCGCGAACTTCGCGTCCTCGGTCTTGTAGATGAAGTCGGCGTGGTCGCCGCGCACCAGCGGACGGTTCGTCGGGATCGACACGACCTGGAGGTCGTAGGTGTGCGCGAATTCGCCGGCTTCGGTCGCGGCGGTGCCGGTCATGCCGCCGAGCTTCTCGTAGAGGCGGAAGAAGTTCTGGAGCGTGACGGTCGCGAGGGTCTGGTTCTCCTCTTTGATCTTCACGTTCTCCTTGGCCTCGACGGCCTGGTGCAGACCTTCGCTCCACCGCCGGCCCTCGAGGATGCGGCCGGTGAACTCGTCGACGATCTTCACCTCGCCCGCCTGGACGATGTAGTCGACGTCGCGCTTGAAGAGCTCCTTGCCGCGCAGTGCCTGCTGGAGCTGGTGCACGTAGTTCTGGTGGATGTTCTCGTAGAGGTTCTCGACGCCGAGCGCCTGCTCGACGCGCGCGATGCCTTCCTCGGTGGGGACGACCGTGCGCTTGGCTTCGTCGACCTCGTAGTCGCGGTCGCGCTGGAGGCCCTTCACCACCCGGGCGAACTGGTAGTAGAGCTCGGCCGCGTCGGCGGCGCGACCGGAGATGATGAGCGGCGTGCGCGCCTCGTCGATGAGGATCGAGTCGACCTCGTCGACGATCGCGAAGAAGTGCGGTGACCACGACTGGTTGCGGTGCCCGCGCTGCACCTGCTCGGCGATGTCGACGACCATGTTGTCGCGTAGGTAGTCGAACCCGAACTCGTTGTTCGTGCCGTAGGTGATGTCGCAGTCGTACTGGACGCGCTTCTCGTCGGGGGTCGAGTCGTCGGGAACGATGACGCCGACCGACAGCCCGAGGAAGCGGTGCACCTGGCCCATCCACTCCGAGTCGCGCCGGGCCAGGTAGTCGTTCACCGTGACGAGGTGCACACCCCGGCCCGCGATCGCGTTCAGGTACGCGGGCAGCGTCGACACGAGGGTCTTGCCCTCACCCGTCTTCATCTCCGCGACCCAGCCCAGGTGCAGGGCGGCGCCGCCCATGACCTGCACGTCGAAGTGGCGCTGACCGAGCACGCGCCGGGCCGCCTCGCGGACGACCGCGAACGCCTCGGGGAGCATCTCGTCGAGCGCGTCGCCGACGAGATCCTTTTCGTGGTCGGGATTCTTCGCTTCCGAGCGGGCGCGGTCGACGCGCTGTTTGAACTCGCCCGTCTTCGCGGTCAGCTGCTCGTCGGACAGGCGCTCGATCTCGGGCTCGAGCGCGTTGACCTCGGGCACGATCGCCTGCACCGCTTTGAGCCGGCGGCCTTCTCCGGCGTGGAGAATTTTGTTGAACAATCCCATGCGGCGGGCGAGTCTACCGGCGGTCGGGCCCGGCCCCGGGCCGCGCCCGAGCCCTGGTCAGGGGGCGTCGACCAGCTTCTCCCGGACGGCGTACATGGCCGCCTCCACGCGCGACCGGACCTGAAGTTTCTCCAAGATGTTGCGGACGTGATTCCGAACAGTGTTCTCCGCGATCACCAGCTCGACCCCGATGTCCTTGTTCGACAGACCGCGCGCGATGAGGCGCAGGACCTCGAGCTCACGGTCGGTGAGCCTCCGGCCGTCGTGCTCCTCCTCGAGCCGGCGCGACAGCGCGTTGAACTCCGAGAGCAGCTTCGTCGTCATCGACGGCGAGACGAGCGCCTGCCCGTTCGCGACCGATCGGATCGCGTCGGCGATCTCGTCGATCGCGACCTCCTTCAGGAGGTAGCCGGTCGCGCCCGCGCGCACCGCGCCGTAGAGGTCTTCTTCGTCTTCGGACTCCGTGAGCATCAGGACGCGCACCGTCGGCTGCGCGAGCCGGATGCGCCGGGCCGCCTCGATACCGTTCACCGTCGGCATCCGCACATCCATCAGGACGACGTCGGGGTCCAGCGCGGCGGCCTGCTCGATCGCCTCCATCCCGTCGCGCGCCTCGCCGACGACCTCCACGTCGACGGCGGTGCCCAGCACCGACACGAGACCGTGGCGGAACAGCGCGTGGTCGTCGACCACGAGGACACGGATCAGCGGCGAGTCGTCGACGACGTCGACCACAAGGGGCTCCCGGTCAGCCGGTCACTTCGATGAGCCCGAGCGCGCCGTCGCGGCGCCGGTAGAGCACCGCCGCGCTCTCCGACTCGCTGTTGCGGAACAAGAAGAAGTCGTGGCCGAGGAGCTCCATCTGGAGCGCCGCCTCCTCGGGATGCATCGGCTTCACCGCGAACTGCTTCGTCTTCACGATGACGGGCCCCGTGTCGTCGTGGCCGGCACCGTCGAGCGCACCGAGATCGTCGTGGCCGTCGGTGTCCTGGTCGGTCGTCGGCGCCGCGCCGTCGGCGCGCGTCTCCGTGCCGCGGGCCCGGTTCCCGCGCCGCACCCGGCGCTCGTGCAGCCGCCGCATCTGGTGGTCGACCTTGTCGAGCGCGAGGTCGAGCGCCATGACGTGCTCCACCGCGGACGCGGTGCCCTTCACGAGATGGTTCTTGAGATGCACCAGGATCTCGCACGTGCACGAGTCGCCCGCGCGGCGGGTCTGGTGGACCCCGTAGTCGACATCGATCCGGCGCACGTCGCCCGAGTACTTGGCGATCCGGTCCAGCTTCTCCAGGGTGACCGCCCGGAGAGCGGGATCGACCTCAACGTGCTTGCCGAAAACGACGACGTCCACGTTCGCCCTCTCGAGTTGTTTCCCTAGCGAAGAAGGGGGGACCGCAGGTCGGCCGCAGACTGCGGAGTATACGCAGGCGCCGCGCGAACGGCTCCGGGGCGGGGCGTGCGGGCGATCGTCGCGGCGAACACCGCGGCCGCCGACGCCGCCCGCAACGCCCGGGCCGCGGCGGCGAGCGTTCCGCCCGTCGTCGCCACGTCGTCGACGACCAGGATCGTCGCGCCGCCGACGTCGCGAATGCAGCCGAGGGTCGGGCCGAGCCGGCGGGCGCGCGCGTCGCGTCCCGTCTGCGCGGGCCCGGGCGCGCGGCGCAGGCACGGCATCACCGCCGAATCCGTGATCCGTGCGAGCGCGCGGGCCAGCAACGCGCCGTGATCCACACCGTGCATGCGGATGCGTTGCGCGCTCGCGGGTGCCCACGTGACGACGTCGACGGGCGCAGGTGCGGACGCGACCGCGCGCGCGAGCTCTCCGGCAACGGCGGCGAGGAAGCGACGCTCGCTCCGGTACTTGGCCCGCGCCACCAGCTCGCGCGCGACGCCCTCGTACGAGTAGCACGCCGTCCACCAGTCGAGCGGCGGGGGCGGGTCCGCCGCCGGCGCCGCCACGAGTCGTTCGGCGCACGTGCCACACACGAGCCGCCCGAGCCGCCCGCACCCGGGACAACGCGCCGGCAGCAGCGCGTCGAGCAGATCTTCGATCGTCGCGCGGGCCCGCATGACCGCCGAACCTACGGAGCAGGTGAGACAGCTTCCGGCGCGCGCCGTACATGGGCCGGCAGCGAACGACGATAGGGCGGGCGCGCGATCCCGCACTCGGTGACGATCGCGGTCACGAGCCGGGCGGGCGTGACGTCGAACGCGGGGTTGAACGCGGCGACACCCGCGGGCGCGGTTCGCCGGCCCGCGAACTCGGTGACCTCGTCGGGGTCACGGGCCTCGATGACGATGTCCGCGCCCGTGGGGGTCGCGAGGTCGATCGTCGACGCAGGCGCGGCGACGTAGAACGGGATCTGGTGATGGCGCGCCGCGACCGCGACCCCGTAGGTGCCGATCTTGTTCGCGACGTCGCCGTTGGCGGCGATGCGGTCGGCGCCGACGACGACCAGGTCGACAAGCCCACGGCCCATCAACGACGCGGCCGCGCCGTCGGAGATCAGCGTCGCGTCGATACCGAGCCGGTCGCACTCCCACATGGTCAGGCGCGCGCCCTGGAGCAGCGGCCTCGTCTCGTCGGCCCACACCGACGGGCGACGCCCGGTCTCGAACGCGGCCCGCACCACGCCCAGCGCGGTGCCGTACCCGACGCACGCGAGCGCACCCGCGTTGCAGTGCGTCAGGATCGCGGCGCCGACCGGCACGAGCGTGGCCCCGTACGCGCCCATCTTGCGGTTGCGGCGGACGTCGTCGGCGGCGATGGCCTCCGCGGCCGCGAGCGCGGCGACCGCGCCCCCGTCGTCGAACGCGGCGAGGCCGCGCTCGACGCCCCAGCCGAGGTTCACCGCGGTCGGCCGCGCCTTCGCGATCCGCGCCGCCGCGCGGCGGACCTGACGCTTCGTGCCGAGCGTCCGCGCGGCCAGGGCGACGCCGAACGCGCCGGCCGCGCCGAGCGCGGGCGCACCCCGTACCGCGAGCGTCCGGATCGCGTCGATGAGGGAGTCGACGTCACGGCAGTTGACGAACACGACGCGGCCGGGCAGCGCCCGCTGGTCGATCACCCGGACCGCGCCCCGCCGCCACTCGATCGTCGGGGGGATCGGATCCACGCCCGCTTTCGGCGTCACCTTCGCGGCCGGTTCGCAGTTGCGCTCGACGTCGCCGGCGCCGCCATCAAATGGGCATGCCGAGGTGCGGGTTGCTCCGCTCCTCCAGCGACCGCATCCTCCGGTTGACGCCGTCGATCCAGAAGTCGCCCTCGTCGTCGTGCGTCAGGATCCAGAAGCGGTCGTTGCGCACCGCGTCGAGGACCTTGGCCGCGACGTCGTCGGGCGGCATGCCGTTCTCGATCATGCCCTTGAGCATCGCGGCGCCTTCGCCGTCGGCCTCGCCACCTTCTTGGAGGTGCTCGGGCCGGTTGCGGCTGCTCTCGTGGATCTTCGTGTTGACCCAACCGGGGCACAGCACCGAGACCTTCACCTGGGGCGCCGTCATCGCGAGCTCGTGGTGCAGCGTCTCCGAGATCGCGACGACCGCGTGCTTCGACGCGTTGTACGGCGCCATGAACGGCGCGGCCACGAGCCCCGCGACCGACGCGGTGTTCACGATGTGACCTTCGGGACGTTGCAGCAGCAGTGGCACGAACGCGCGCACGCCGTGGATAACACCCCACAGGTTGACGCCGATCACCCACTCCCAGGTCGACAACGGCATCTCCCACGACAACCCACCGCCGCCCACACCCGCGTTGTTGCAGAACACGTCGACACCGCCGAAGCGGGCGACCGCGGCGTCGGCCAGCGCCTGCATCTGCGCGGGGTCGGTCACGTCGGTGACGACCCCCTCGGCCTCCACCCCCGAGGCCCGCAACTCCCCGATCGCACGCTCGAGCGCGTCGACCTCGACGTCGCCGATCACGATGCGAGCGCCTTCGGACGCGAAGCGGCGCGCCAGCGCGTTGCCGATTCCGCTCGCACCGCCGGTGACGACGACGACCTTGCCGTTGAGATCCTGCACGAGCCGGATGTTACGCGAGCCTGCGCCAGCCGGCCCACAGATCGCGGGCTTCGGCCGGCGCAGGATCAGCGCGTGTCAGGCGTACCGGATCAGTAGCGGTAGTGGTCGGGCTTGAACGGCCCGTGCACCGGCACGCTGATGTAGTCGGCCTGCTCCTCGGTGAGCTCGGTGAGCTTGACCCCGAGCTTGTCGAGGTGCAGCCGCGCCACCTTCTCGTCGAGATGCTTCGGCAGGACGTGCACCTTGGTCTCGTAGAAGTCGGTGTGCGTGAAGAGCTCGATCTGGGCGATGACCTGGTTCGTGAAGCTGTTCGACATCACGAAGCTGGGGTGACCCGTCGCGCAACCGAGGTTGAGCAACCGACCCTCGGCCAACACGATGATCGCGTGACCGTCGGGGAAGACCCACTCGTCGACCTGCGGCTTGACGTTCTTGCGCTCGATGCCCTTGAACGCCATCAGACCGGCCATGTCGATCTCGGTGTCGAAGTGACCGATGTTGCCGACGATCGCGTTGTGCTTCATCTTCGACATCGAGTCGACCGTGATGATGTCGCGGTTACCCGTGGTCGTGATGAAGATGTCGGCCTCGCTCACGACTTCGGCGAGCGTGGTGACCTGGTAGCCCTCCATCGCCGCCTGCAGCGCGCAGATCGGGTCGATCTCGGTCACGATGACGCGCGCACCCTGCCCCCGCAGCGACTGCGCGCAGCCCTTGCCGACGTCGCCGTAGCCACAGACGACCGCGATCTTGCCTGCGATCATCACGTCGGTCGCACGGTTGATGCCGTCGATCAGCGAGTGCCGGCAGCCGTAGAGGTTGTCGAACTTGCTCTTGGTGACCGAGTCGTTGACGTTGATCGCCGGGAACAACAGCGTGCCGGCCGCGTGCATCTGGTAGAGCCGGTGCACACCGGTCGTGGTCTCCTCGGTGACGCCCTTGATGTCGGTCGCGATCGTGTGGAACAGCCGGGGCGATTCCTTCTGGAGCTTCGCGAGCAGGTTCAGGACGACCGCGTATTCCTCGCTGTCGGCCGTCTCCGGACCGGGGACCTTGCCCGTCTTCTCGAACTCGACACCCTTGTGGATGAGGAGGGTGACGTCGCCGCCGTCGTCGAGGATCATGTTGGGGCCACCGCCGTCGGGCCACTGCACGACCTGCTCGGTGCACCACCAGTACTCCTCGAGCGTCTCGCCCTTCCACGCGAACACCGGGATGCCCGCCGCCGCCATCGCCGCGGCGGCGTGGTCCTGGGTGGAGAAGATGTTGCAGCTCACCCAGCGCAGCTCGGCGCCGAGCGCCACGAGCGTCTCCATGAGCACCGCGGTCTGGATCGTCATGTGGAGCGAGCCGGTGATGCGCGCACCGCGAGCGGCTTGCTCGCGCCGAACTCCTCGCGACAGGCCATCAGGCCCGGCATCTCGATCTCGGCGAGCGCGATCTCCTTGCGGCCGAACTCGGCCAGCGAGATGTCTGCGACCTTGTAGTCGGTGAAGGTGCCCGAAGCGGGCACGCGGGAATCGATCTTCGTCATGTCTGGGTCCTCCGAAAGCGGGCGCGGGAAGCGCCGTCTCCTGGTGCGCCGGCGGCGCCACCATCTTCACGGAGGCCGGCCCGGATCACCGGATGACAGCCCAACGGGGCCCGACCGAAAGGCCATCGTAGCGCGGTTTCCGCCCCCCGCGACCGGGTCTGATCATGACAAATGTCTCGTCTCCGGCCCTGGTCGCGGCAGTGGGGGCGAGCCGGACGGCGGCCGGTGGAGGATCGTCAGTCGAGCGAGAACGGCGGGTACACGTCGGTGAGGAGCAGGCCGTACGCCTGAACGCGCAATCCCCACGCCATGACCTTGAGTACGAAGTCGCGCATGCCGACCGGCCATTTGCCGGTGAACAACACCGCGAAGAACGCGATGAGAACCACGAACCAGAGCGCGACCAACAGGGCCGCCAGCACGATCAGCTGCGGGATGAGCCAGATGATTCGCAGGCCCACGGTGAGCCGGTTGCGGTCTGTGAGTTGCGGTTGCACGCTCACGCGCACGCGGGGGTCGTCACCCGGGTCGGTCACCACCGTGTTGAAGGAGAATGGCGGGTACTCCTCCCTCATGAATCCGACGTACGTGTACGTCCGCAGCGCGTAGCGCACGTACATCACCTGAACGTTGGCGAGCCCTTCGGGCAGTTCGCCCGTGAACAGGATCACGAACCACGAGATGACGCTGACGACCTGGCTGACGGTCCCCAACACGTTGAGGACGATGAGATGTGGGATCGCAAGCAGCCACTGGACCAAGGGGCGCCAGTTCGTGACGGTCTCCGGCGGATCGAACGTGAAGGTGGCCGGATAGGCAGGAGTGGATTCGAGCATCGGTGACTCCCGGGCCGGGTGAAGCGAACGGCACCCAGTGTCGCCCGGGGTCGGCCCGAGTGGGTGGATGCATTCGCACCTTTTGCCGGGTCGAGCGCCCCGGGTCGCGCAGCTACGGGACCGTCGTCGGTGCCGGGGCGGGATCGGCGGTGGTTGTTGTCGTATACACGGACGTGGGCGCGACCGGCGCCGTGGTCGGGACCGAAGCCGTGGTCGAAGTCGCGGTCGCGGTCGGGGCCGAAGTCCTGGCCGGAGTCGTGGTCGACGTCGTGGTCGAAGTCGTGGTCGAAGTCGTAATCGAGCAGCCGGCGGGGTCGGGGACGATCGACGGACCGTTCGGGAGCATCTCGACCGACGAGCAGCCGAAGTCGGAGAACGTCGTGTCGGCGGTGATGGTCCCGCCGTCGTCGAACCGGATCACCGTGTGGGCCCGGCGGATGAAGCCGAGCGCGTCGACGAAGATCCGCACGTCGGTGGTGTCGTAGCCCTCCGAACGCAGGATCGCGAGCGCCGCCTTCGTCGTCTCGATCTCCTCGGGTGTGAGTCCCGGACGGTCGAGCGACTTCATCGTGTCGAGCGTGACGTCGTAGACCACGACCTGCACCCCGTCGACGACGTCGTTGCCGTGCACCGACGCGTCACCGATCGCTTCCTTGGCCATGTCGAGATAGCCGGTCGGGCTCGCGAGGCTGTTCATGGCGATCGCGCCCTCGCGCCTCCCCAGCGTCCCCATCACCAGCCCGGCGAACTTGGAGAGCGGCGAGCCGGGGCCCGTCTTGGCGCTCGGCGCCATGCCGTAGTTCGCGCCGCCGTCCTCCCACACGTTCGTGCCGTCGACGCGGGTCGTGATCTCGCCGAGGTTCGGCACGTTCGCAGTGGAGACCATCGCGGTGGGATCGACGTGGACGACGCCTTCTCCCGAGATCGTGACGGCGACGGGATCGGGGGTTTGCGGAAAGCCGCAACCCGGGGTGGCCTCGCCGACGGGCGAGCTCGCGTCGACCGACATGCCCCCGCCGATGACGAACGTCGTGCACGGCCCGGAACGCGTGGTCGGCGTCGACTGCGAGCCCGGAGCGGAGCTCAGCGTGTAGCGGATGTGGAAGCTTCCGGAGGCGGTCGTCGTACTCAGCGCCGACAGCACGTCGCCGCGGGCCCGCCCGTCGTCGACCGTGGCGACCTTGCGGTGCGTCGTGGGATCGACGCGACGCGGCGCGCCGTCACCGGTCGAGATCCGCGACGCGACCACCGCGCCCGCGCCGGCCAGCGCGACCATGAGCACGAGCGCGGCCCCACGCCGAGATCGCGGGCCCCGCGTCCGCGGCCGTCGGCGTTCCGCGTCGGTGAGCTCCGCGACGGGGACGTCATCGTGGTCGTCTGGTAGGGCCCAGTCGTCGTCGCGCACGCGCACCCGCCTCCGTCTCTCGAACGTCTACTAGACGCTGCTCGACGCCGACAGGTTTCATCCTGCGGAAAACCCACCAGGGGGTTAGACGGACTGCCAGAGGGTCTCGAGGCCGGCGGCCACCTCGGCGGGCTTGGTCACGGGCCACCAGTGACCGCTGTCGGGGAACATCACGAGGCGGGCGCCGGTGCGCTGCGCGAGCCGTTCACCGAACTCGGCCGTCACGTACGGGTCGTCGGCGCCCCAGAAGACCACGCCCGGCCGGGAGATCGCGTCGACGCCGTCGTGCCACTCGCCGAACCCGGCGGCCGCGGAGCGGTAGAGCTTCAGGATGCAGTCCGTCATCGTCGAGTCGACGTGACTCGCGACCACGGTCGCCTGCTCCCGACCGAGCATGTCGGTGAGGCCGTCGACGAGCGTGTCACCGACCATCGCGTCCATCACCTGCTCCCCCACCTCCGGCGTCTGCCAGGCCTGCGCCATGTCGTGCCACACGTAGTCGCGGTCGACCGTGCCCGCGCCCGCCGCCCACGTGCGGACCAGATCGGGCCGCAACGACACGACGCGTTGCACGAGCAGCGAACCCCAGTCGTGCCCGACGATGTCGACGGGCTCACCGACGGCTTCCACCTGCGCGACCAACCAGTCGACGTACGCCTCCTTGCTCGCGTCGAACCCGGCGGGAACCGGTGTCGCGAAACCCGGCAGCGCGGGCGTCACGATGTCGCGACGCGAGAGATGCGCGCGCACGCCGTCCCAAAGTTGCGCGGTGTCGGGAACACCGTGGACGAGAACCGCGGGCATGCGAACCTCCTCGGCGTCCCGCCCGGGGACGCGCGCTCAGCGGGTGTCGGCGAGTCGGGACTTCAGCTCGGCAATCGCGGCGATGGGTCCGGGGTCCACGTCGTTCTGCAGCGCGAGGTAGCAGCTCGTCCAGTCGCCGACGTACATGAGATCGAGCAGTTGCGCGAGCCGCCCGTCGCCCTCGGCCTCGACCGGGAGCACCTGGTACACGCACTCCTCGATGATCTCGCGCGTCGCGTCGAAGCGGAGCTGCAGACGTTTGTGCTCGAAGCCGTGGCGGAGCTCGACGAGCGAGAAGAGCTGGCGGGTGACGTCTCCGTGCTGGCCCCACCCGCAGATCTCGTTGTGGTCGAGCTCCGGGTACTGGTGCCAGAACGCGGGCGCTTTCGCGTTCTCGTTCACGTCGCACTTCCAGCGGTACGCGGCGACGCCGCCGAGCGCGCCGCCGCCGTAGACGATCGGGATCGTGCGGTCGAGGCGGCGCGCCAGCTCGCGCGGAATGTTCGCCGCGCCCGTGACCGACGGGACGCACCGGTCGCGCCGGTGCGCGAGCTGCGCCTGTGTGGTGATGAGGTTCGCGTGCGCACCGGGCGCGAGACCGGCACGGAACAGCGTGACGAGGAGCGGCGCCACCAACGCGCCGACGGCGGCGCGCGGCATGAAACCTTCGGGACACGGGAGGTGCAACGCGGCCGCGTCGCGCGCGACGTCGGCGAGGCGTCCGCCGGACGAGATCGCGACGAGCTGGGCACCGCGCTCGACCGCGCTCGACGCCATCGACACGGTCTCCTCGGTGTCGCCGGAGTACGAGACCGCGATCGCCAGCGTCTCGGGGCCGACGAACGCGGGCGTGCGGATCTGTTTCAGCACCGTGATCGGGACCGGCAGCTCGTCGTTGAAGGCGGCGGCGACGATGTCGCCCGTGATGCCCGAGCCGCCCATGCCGAGCACCACGATGTTGCGGATCTTGTCGCCCCGCGGGAACGCATCGGCGTGCACCGCCCCCGCGACCTCGTGCGCGTGGGCGAGTTGCTCGGGCAGGCCCGCGACCGCGTCGAGGAAGTCGAGGGTGTCGGTCATCGCTCGCCGGGCCCCGTCATTGCGCGCCGATCCGGCCTACTGGGCGAACGTCGGGGCGATGCCTTCGCTCTCGGCCTTCTTCGTCAGCCGCGCGTGCTCGGCGTCGTCGACGGTCTCGGCGTCGTCGATGAGGAGGTCGGGGATGTCACCCTCGAGCACCCGGTAGCGACGGTGCAGGCGCGGGTTGTACAGCGCCTGTTCGTCCGCGAAGTAGAGGAGCGGACCTTTGTCCTGCGGGCACGCAAGGATCTCGAGCAGTTTCGGGTCGAGCGCCATGCCGCGCAGACTAGCGGCCGGGCGCGCGGGATCCCGGAGGTCAGCCCGTGCGGACGAAGCGCAGCGCAGCGCAGCGGAGCCCGAGGGAGCCATGTTCCCGTGCGGACGAAGCGCAGCGCAGCGGAGCCCGAGGGAGCCATGTTCCCGTGCGGACGAAGCGCAGCGCAGCGCAGCCCGAGGGAGCCATGTTCCCGTGCGGACGAAGCGCAGCGCAGCGGAGCCCGAGGGAGCCATGTTCCCGTGCGGACGAAGCGCAGCGCAGCGCAGCCCGAGGGAGCCATGTTCCCGTGCGGACGAAGCGCAGCGCAGCGGAGCCCGAGGGAGCCATGTTCCCGTGCGGACGAAGCGCAGCGCAGCGCAGCCCGAGGGAGCCGTGTTTCAGCCGCGGACGAGCGCCAGCACGTCCCGCGTGTGCGCGTCGCACTGTTCCGCGTCGGGCGCTTCGAGGTTCAGGCGCAGGAGCGGCTCGGTGTTGCTCGGCCGCAGGTTGAACCACCAGTCGCCGCAGTCGACCGTCAGCCCGTCGAGCCGATCCTGCTCGGCCTCCGAGAACTCCGCCGCGATCTTCTCGATGATCCCGGCCGGGTCGTCGACGCGCGAGTTGATCTCGCCGCTCTGCACGTAGCGCTCGAACGGCTTGCGGAGCTCCGACAGCGGCACCCCGGCCCGTCCGAGCTGTTCGAGCACGAGCAACGAGGCGATCGATCCGGAGTCGGCGCGGTAGTTGTCGCGGAAGTAGTAGTGCGCGGAGTGCTCACCGCCGAAGATGGCGCCCGTCTCGGCCATCACCTGCTTGATGAACGAGTGACCGACGCGCGTGCGAACCGGCGTGCCGCCGTGCTCACGGATGATCTCCGGGACCGCGCGGGAGCAGATGAGGTTGTGGACGACAGTCTCGCCCGGATGACGGTCGAGGATCCCGGCGGCGACGATGGCCGTGGTCGTCGAGCCGCTGACGGGGACGCCCTTGTCGTCGACCAGGAACACGCGGTCGGCGTCGCCGTCGAAGGCGAGGCCGAGATCGGCGCTCATGTCGAGGACCGCGCGCTGCAGATCCTTCAGGTTCTCGAGCTGGATCGGGTCGGCGGGATGGTTCGGGAAGGTTCCGTCGAGCTCGCCGTACAGGACGGTGAGCGAGAACGGTAGACCCTCGAAGACGGCCGGCACGACGAGCCCGCCCATGCCGTTGGCGGTGTCGGCCACCACCTTCATCGGCTTCAGCTTCGACGTGTCGACGAACGACCGCACGTGGTCGCCGAAGGCCTTCAGCATGTCGACGTGCTCGACCTTGCCCGCGACCTCACCGCGCGACGTGACGCCCGACGACACCATCTCCTTGATCTGTTGGAGACCGGTCTGCTCGCCGACGGGCGCGGCACCCGCCCGGCAGAGCTTGATGCCGTTGTACTCGGCCGGGTTGTGGCTCGCGGTGAGCATCGCGCCGGGCGCGTCGAGATGGCCCGACGCGAAGTAGACGAGGTCGGTCGACGCCAGGCCGACGTTGGTCACGTCCGCGCCGGCGAGTGTCGCGCCTTCGATGAACGCGTTCGCGAGCGGCACCGACGACGGTCGCATGTCGTAGCCGACGACGAGGTTCTGCGCACCCGTGAAGTGCGCGAACGAGTTGCCGATGCGGCGAGCGAGAGACTCGTCGATCTGATCGGGGTACACACCCCGGATGTCGTAGGCCTTGAAGACTTCGTCGAGCGACACGCTGTGCTCCTACCCACTTGCCGAACCGCGAAGCGGCGTCAAAAACGGATCATGGTACCGCCCGGACCGGTTCTCTCCGGTCCGGCGGCTCATCGTCGTCCGGTCGGTCCCCGTCGTCCGGTCGGTCCCCGTCGTCCGGTCGGTCCCCGTCCCGTGATTCCTCGTCGAGTTCCTCATCGTCAGGCCGGTCGCCGAGCGGAGCGGCATCGCCCGAACCTTCGTCGTCGTGTCCGCCGGCGTCGCGCACCTCCGGCGCGGGACCGTCGTTGCCCGCGGCGTAGCGCCGGGCGCCGGTCCAGAGCCCGAGCAGCACGAGCCCGACCGCGCCGCCCACGGTGATCACGCGCCCCGCCCAGTCGGCACCCGTCAGACCGTATGTCAGCTGCACGTGTTTCGAGGTGGGGACCACGACCATCAAGTTGGGTGCCAACCGGTACGGACCTTCCGCACCCGACACCTTCCAGTTGGGGAAGTACGACTCCTTCACCTCGACCGGCTTGCCGATCTCGGACACGTCGAAGGAGATCTTGTCGACGGTCGTCTGCACGTTCGAGACCTGGGCCGGCGCGACCGCGCGGGGCTTCGCCTTCGCGAGGTCGGACGCCTTGACGCGCTGCCAGCTCTCGGGGCCCGTCTGCGCGTAGGCGGTACCGAGCGTGTCGCGGTTCACCCACCACGGCGCGGTGACGCACTCCCACCCGTCCTGCATCTCGGGATCGGCACCGGGCGACGGGTCGTGGGTCTCACCCCAGCACTTGGAGTACCGCGGCCGGCCGCCCGGCAGCGCGGTGAGCACCACCGGCTCCTTGCTCATGCCGACGACGAGATCACTGTTCGCGACCTCGTACACCTTCCAGTCGGTGAGCTCCTTGTCGGGCGCGGGCCCGACCGCCGCGATGGGCGGGCTCTGCGGGATGTCCTTCACGAGCGTGAGTTGCTTGTTCGCCTTGGCCAGCTTCTGCAGCTCGGGCGTCCACGCCATGTAGTACCGCACGCCGAGCATCTGCAGATGGCGTACGCACAGGTCGAAGTCGGTGGCCGCGCTGCCGTACTTCAGGCCGCGCACCGGGTTGGACGGATGCTGCGCGCACTCCGCGACGGTGAGGAAGTGGTAGTCGGTCGTCGCCGACGACTCGAAGTAGATGCCCTCCATCGAGGCGATCTTGCCGTGTGTGAAGTACGGGAGGAGCTCCGAGCGCGAGGCTCGTGCCGTAGCTGTTGATCGCGTCGGGCTCACCCGAGGACGGCTCCCACAGCGCGCGACCGTTGCCGTTGGCGTCGGCGACCTGCTCCATCGCCGTCATCACCGCGTTGTACTGCGGGTACGCGGCCTTCTGCTCGTAGCCGCTGTAGTTCCACGCGGCCCAACCACTGATCGCGATGGACGGGTTGTTGTCGCGCGCGTCGAAGCCGCGATTCAACGCAAACACGCCGGCTGCAATCACGACGACCGCGACCGCGACCGCTCCCACGCGCCGCTTCCCCCGTTCGACCGACGCCGGCGACAGGCGCTCCGGCGGTTCCCATTCCCAGGGGCCGTGGTCGAACTTCCGCTCCGCGAGCACCCACGCGGCTTCGTTGCGCAGCTCGTGGTCGGAGGTCTCGTCGTCGGGGGACGTCACGACCTCCGCCCACGCGTGCGCGCGTGCGTCTCGGAGATCGCCGTCGCGTATCCACCCGTACGCGCCGCCTGCCGCGAGCGCGATCATGCGAATGATCTCGGTGGCGCCCATGGCGGCCAGGAACGCCCACGCCAGCATCCAGAACGGCAGGAAACGCGTGTTCCAGATCGCGTGCTCGGGCCACTCGATGAACATGACGCCGACGACGAGCGCGAGCACGAGCAGCACCAGCGTCGAACGGCGCCGGTACCAACCGGCCGAGACGATCGCGACCCCGGCGAGCAGCCACATCCACCAGGGCAGCCACAGGGTCGGCGAGACGTGCTTCACGGGGTTCGCGTTGAGGTCGAGCGGCGGCCGCCCGACCGCGTTCCACATTCCCTCGATCGTGTGCCGCACGGGCCCGGGCAGCGGCAGCCACGACCACAGTTTCGCGTTCCCGTTCGGCAGCAGCTTCGAGTACCGCATGCTCTGCGTGTACGCGCGCTGCCACCACAGCGGCAGGAGCCACACCGCGCTCAGCGCTCCGGCGACGAGACCGACCGGGAGTGCGATCCTCCACGTGCGCAGCGGGCGGCGCGTCAGCCACAGGAGGAACGCGGCGATCCCGACGAAGATCGCCACGACGATGTGCGACATGATCGCGAGCCCGATGAGCAACGCGGGCAGCCAGCGCCGCCGGCCCGTGTCGAGCGTGTACGCGAGCGCGCCCAGGCCGAACAGGGCGAGCGCGAGCGCGATGCAGAACGAGAATTCGCCGGCGAGCGTGCTCGCGATGTTGCCGCCGTAGATCTGCCAGTCGTTGCGGGTCTGCACGAGCGTCCCGAACGCGGCGACCGCGAACGCGGGCGGCGCGGGCCAGGGCGCCCGCAGTCCCTTCGCGAACGAGTACGCCGCCGCGGGGAGCATCAGCGGACCGGCGACCGTCACGAGCTTGAACGCGACGTTGTACGGCATCACGACCTGCAGCACCCAGATCGCGAGCGCCGGGACCGGGAAGTAGTACTGGCCCACCGGGAAACCCGCGTACCAGTCGGGCGCCCAGCCCGAGAGCCGGAACTTCGGGAACCAGTGGTCGATCATGAACTTGGGCCACCACACGTGGGCGCCCATGTCGCCGCCGTTGGCGGTCGTGTTCCGGAAGAGGTCGCCGAACCGGAACGAGCCCGGATTCAACGTCCAGTGGTGCGCGGGATCGACGATGGAGAAGACGAGGAACGTGCACACCACGACGACGGCCCAACCGATCGCACGCTCCCAGCGCGCGCGCGGTCGATCGTCCTCGTCGAGTGATGCAGAGGGCCGGACCGGCGCCACCTCGGCGACGATCGTCACGGCCTCGCTTTCCGTCGTGGGTGCAGCCACCGGGAGAAAGGATGCCAGACCGCGCCGCGGCGCCGGACTCACCCTTCGTCTCCCGAGGCTGCGTCAGCCCGCTAGTGGCTGACCCGAGCGAGTTCCAGCACCTCGGTCAGCGACAGGACACCTGCGTCGTCCTGCCACGTGTTGGCCTCGCACTTCGAACAACGATGGAAGACGATCTCTCGACCGGCGACCCGCATACGGATCGTGATGAGCCTCGCCTTCGCACATCCTGTGCAAACTTGCATCCGTGCCTCCCTGACACCGCACCGCCAGTGCAGTAGGTCGGCACTCAGAGCGCGCGACTGAAGTCCCGCGAACGTGACATCTGCCATTGCGCGCCATCGGATCGCCACGCCGTCCGGGTCGGCCGCGACAAATGCGTGATTTCAGAGGTTTACAGGGCCAGCAGTGTCGTGACGAGGTTGAACCCGATGTGCATCATGATCGATGCCGACAGGTCGCCTTTGCGCACGGCGACGATGCCCGACACCGCGCCGAGCATGAAGAGCGCGGGCACGACCGCGAAGTCGCCGAGCGTGGGGCTCAGCATCGGGTGCGCGAGCGCGAACGCGAGCGCCTGGACGATGACCGCCGCGGTCGGCGACATCCGGCGGCGGAGCGCCCGCAGCAACAGCCCCCGGAACAGCAACTCCTCGCACACCGGCGCGACCAGCGCGGCCACCACCGCGAAGACCGCGAGCTTGGCGCCGCCGGCCTTGTCGAGGTCGTCGACCACCGCCTGGTGCTCGTTGACGATGTTGACGAGCGGTGTGATGAGGATCGTGCCGACGAGGAACAGCCCGAGCCCGGCGAACGGCGCCCACCAGTCGCGCACCAACACCGTGAGCCCGAAGTCGCGGCGGACGGAACGGCCCTTGGTGCGAGCGACGAGCACGACGCACCCGAACCAGGTCCCGAACTGGGCCAGGGTCGAGAGGGCGGTCGTGATCGCGCCCGTGTGGTCGGCGGTGTCGCCCGTGAGCGCGAATCCGACCGACGCACCCACGACCGACGCGACGATCCCGGCCACGTAGATCCAGACGAAGTCGCCGATACCCCAACGGGGCGCGATCCCGGATGCCGTCGCGTCTTCGCCGGACTCCGACGACGACGGTGAAGACCCCGGATCCACCGGCTCAGGCTACCGAGCACGCTCTCGCGGCCGATCGACACGGGAGTGGCCGATCGCGCGGTATCGGTGCGCCAGCCCGCCCCGGTGCTACCGGGAACGGGAATCGTCTCCCGTCCGCCATACGATGGTCGCCGGACAACCGCCGTGGAGAAATCACTCATGAGCCCAGGCCCCGAAGACCAGTGGCGACCGCCGGAACCTCCTCCGGGTCGTTCACCGCGACCGGGCTCGAACGGCAGCCCACTGAAGGCGGGGAACAGGCCGAAATGGCTGCCCTGGGTCGTGATCGGGCTCATCGTCGCGATCTTCTTCGTGTGGCGTGCCGCGCCGAGCTCCACCACGCAGGAGAAGCTCGACTACGGGACCTTCTTGACGCTGGTCAAGCAGGACCACGTCGCCAACATCAAGTACGACTCCTCGAGCGGCAAGATCACCGGCGCGTTCAAGGAAGGCTTCACCAAGGACGGCAAGAAGGAGTTCACGGCTCCCGGTCCGCAGGTCCAGCTCCCGACGCAGGACGTCGACCTCCTCAACGCCCACAAGGTCGCCCGCAACTACAAGCCGCGGTCGAGCGACATCCTCGGCACCCTGCTCATCTACCTGTTGCCGCTCGTGCTGATCGGTGCGATCTGGTTCTTCATCGCTCGACGCGCGCAGGGACAGATGGGCGCGGTGATGAACATCGGGCGCTCGCGCGCCAAGGTGTACAACACCGACAAGCCGAAGACCACCTTTGCCGACGTCGCCGGGTATGGCGCGGTGAAGGAGGAGATCACCGAGGTCGTCGGCTTCTTGAAGCAGCCGGGCAAGTTCAAGGAGATCGGCGCGCGGATCCCGAAGGGTGTGCTGCTCGTCGGCCCGCCCGGCACCGGCAAGACGCTCATCGCGCGCGCCGTCGCGGGAGAGGCCGGCGTCCCCTTCATCTCGATCACCGGCTCCGACTTCATGGAGATGTTCGTCGGCGTGGGCGCGGCGCGCGTCCGCGACCTCTTCGCGACCGCGAAGAAGCAGGCGCCCGCGATCATCTTCGTCGACGAGATCGACTCCATCGGCCGTAAGCGCGGCGCCGGTCTCGGCGGCGGGCACGACGAGCGCGAGCAGACGCTCAACCAGATGCTCGCGGAGATGGACGGCTTCGAGGCGACCGAGGGCATCGTGATGATGGCGGCGACGAACCGTCCCGACATTCTCGACCCCGCGCTCCTCCGTCCCGGCCGTTTCGACCGCCAGATCATGGTGCCCTTGCCGACGCTCGACGAACGGGTCGAGATCCTCAAGGTCCACATGCGCGACAAGAAGATGGACACCGACGTCGACGTGAACGTCGTCGCCCGGGGCACGCCCGGCATGAGCGGTGCCGACCTCGCCAACCTCGTGAACGAAGCCGCGCTCTTCGCCGTTCGTCGCGGCGCCCACGAGGTGCACCGCGACGACTTCGACGCCGCACGCGACCGCGTGCTGATGGGTCTCAAGCGCGAGTCCCTCGCCCTCTCCGAAGAGGAGAAGGAGATCATCGCCTACCACGAGGGCGGTCACGCCGTGTGCGCGTACGTGCTCGAGCACGCCGACCCGCTGCACAAGGTCACGATCCTGCCCTCGGGCATGGCGCTCGGCGTGACCCACCAGCTGCCCGTCGAAGAGCGCCACATCTACAAGCGCGAGTACATCGCCGACTCGCTCGTCGTCCGCCTCGGCGGGCGCGTCTCGGAGGAGCTGATCTTCGGGCATCAGTCGACCGGCGCCCAGAACGACCTGGTCGGCAACACCGAGCTCGCCCGCAAGATGGTGCGCGAGTGGGGCATGTCCGACCGCATCGGCCCGATGGCGTGGGGATCGCAGGGCGCGGTGTTCCTCGGCGAAGACCTCATGCACTCGCGCGACTACTCCGACGAGACCGCGCGCGTGATCGACGAGGAGGTGGAGCGGATCCTGCGCGACGAGGAGGACCGCTGCCGCAAGGTGCTCACCGAGTACCGCCCCGGCCTCGACGCGGTCGCCAAGGGTCTCCTCGAAAAGGAGACGCTGAGCGGTGAAGAGGTCGAGAACATCGTCGACACCGCGATGGGCCGCAAGGTCGGCGGCCCCCGCTTGATCACGCGGGCCGACGGCACCGAGGTCCCGGCCGGCGAGGACGACCTCTCTCCCGACGCCGACCTCATCGGCGATCTCGACGCTTCCTAACCGGAGCGCAACCCCGCGACCGAGCTCCAGAGCTCGGCCGCGACGAAGGCGCCGACGAAGGACCCTCGTACCACGCCGTCGGCGTCGGCGATCAGCGTCATCGGCGCGGCGTCGATCCCGTAGCGCTCGTGCAGCTCCGGGTGCGCGAAGTACTCGACCTCGGTGACGGCGACATCATCCGACTCGAGCGTGGCGGCCTTCTCGTAGAGCCCGGCACACGAGTCGCACGTGCTCGACGTGAACAGCGCCACCAGCCATGCCGCGTCGGGCCGGGCGAAATCGCCGCGATCCAGTTGCGCGGGCGGCACACCCGGCGTCTGCGTGGGCGGATCGTGCCGGCGGCGCCGCTCCAGCCACCACGCCAGCCCGGCCAGGAGCGCGAACAGGACCACCGCCGCGACAATGCGCACGAGCACCTCAGCGGCGCCCGGTCGTCGTGGGCGCGATCGCGGTCGACATGCCAACGACCGTACTGCCGCGCCGGCACACGGCCGGAACGTTGCCCTCCACGCCGCGGGGTCAGCCGCCGACAACGACCCCGACGGCGCTCGCGGACTGCGTGCTCGTCGCGATCAGACGCGAGGCGAAGACGGGTGAGGTCGCGTCGACCGTGATCGCGGCGTCGTCCGGCGACGCGTCGCGGCTCGAGGCCGCGACGACCGTCACGGCCCGTCCGGGCGGGACCTTGACGTTCTGCAGGGCGGTCGGGCGGGTGACCGCGCCTGCGCGCACGAGCCCGATGTCGACGACCGCGGGCGCGGCGGTCGGGTTGAGCAGCGTCACCGTCGTCGTGACCTCGCCCTTGACCCGGCTGCGCCCGAACGCCCACGCGCGCTCGGGCACGATGCCGCCGGGCGACGTCACGGTCCCGGGCGGCGACCCGCCACTGCCGAAGCGCGTCAGGGTCTGCGCGACGATCGGCACGTTCTGCTCGGCGCGCACGTCGAGGCTGTAGCGCACGCCGTCGGGAACGCTGATGCACGACTTCGCGCTCGCGGTCCCGCACGCACCGATCGAGACCCAGGCCACGGCGTCCTGCGCGATCTGGAGGCTCGCGGGCGCGAGGTTGTGCCTCGATCCCGCTTCCGCAGTGGCCTGCACGTCGACCTGCGCGTCGTTGTTGCCGACGTTCGCGATCGCGACGACCGCGTTCGACCCCGCGGCGGCGATGCCGCCCGCGAAGAGCCAGTCCGTCGCGGTCGCCGGCGCGCCGAGCGAGTACGCGACCTCCGGCGCACCCGCGTCGGCCGAGTAGACGAGCGCCTGCGCGGCGACCACCGACCCGACCTCGGCGTCGACCTCGACCGCGACCCGGTCCTGGCGGACGGCAATGTCGTGGATCGCGACGATCTCACGGGACCGGCGCGCGATATCGAGCGCCTGCAACGAGTCGGGCTGCAGCTTGCCGCGGCTCGTGCGCAAGGTGACGTCGACGCGCGCATCGGAGGCGTAGGGATTGTCGAGCACGAGCCACTGCTGCACGCCGCGCGGCGTGCTCCCGGCCGCGAAGTTCCAATGGGCCGACGACTCGGTGGCGCACGGTGTCGTCTCGAGGCCGACACCGCCCTGCAGTCCCTCTTCGAGCACGACCCGGCCGCCGAACGTCTCGACGGTCAACGCGCCGGCGGTCCCGAGTTGGTCGCGCGTCCTCGCCACCACTGTCCGGGCTGGCACGCGGAGCGAGAGATGGGTCGCCTTCCCCTTGTCGGCCAGATCGGTGACGACGACCTCGGCCGCGGTGTCGCTGAGGTTCGAGAAGGTCACGCGCCCGGAGGCGTGCGGCAACGTCGGCGGCATCCCCGGGCAGAACCACACGGTGCCCGAATGCGACACGACGGCCGCGCCCGGCGCCACGGTCACGGTCGACGTCGTCGACGACGAGGTGCTCGAGGCGTGACCGGCCGCGAGCGCGCCGACCAGCAACGCGCCGACGACGAGTACGAAGAGGAACCGTCGTGACTTCATCCACCCACCGGCGACTCGACCGGCAACGGTTGGCCGGAGGGTTCGGGATCGGCCGGCCGGCGCGCGGACGCCCGCGCCTCGACCCGCCCGGCCCGGGTCGCAAACCACACCGCGACGAGCACGATCCAGAGCGCGATCTCCGCGAGGCGCGCCGGCCCTTGCAGGCTGCCGCCCGAGTAGTGGACGCGTACCCGACGCGTGGTCGTCGAGCGCGAATGCGTTGGTCCATCCGAACGCGTCGCGGCGCACGAGCCGGCGACCGTTCGCGGTCGCGACCCAGTGCGGGCTCGCCGCCTCGGAATAGAGCAGCGTGCCCGGCCCGATGGCTCGACCGGACGCGGCGCCGGTCACGCTGTCGCGCTCGGATCGCACCGCGGCCGACTGCGGATCGCGGCCGTCGATCTGCACCAGCGTGTCGCCCGCGCGGCACCACCGCGCGCATCGGCATCCACGCATCGTTTTCGTAGACCACGCCCGAATCGTCGGCACGCGAGAGCGTGAGGTCGAGCTGGCGGGCGAGCGCGTTGGCGATCGGCGTCTCGTCGCGTCCACGCGCGCCGCTCTTCGGCGCGGCGCGGCGTCACGAACGCGACGTACCGCACACCGGCCGGCGCGAGGAGATGGCCGAGTCGGACCGTCGTCTTCGCCGACGCCGCCGCGATCATCCCGGCGAGAATGCGATCGGCATGCTGTTCCGGCGCCGACCACGACACGCGGGCGTCGCCCGGACCGCTGCGCGTCAGCGCGAACCCGACGTCGCCCGCGACCTTCGCGTCGGCCGGGAGGATGGCGGGATCGCCGATCCACAACACCCGGAAACCGCCCGCGGGCACGTTGTCGCTCATCCACGAATAGGTGCCGGGCCAGTCGTCGGCCCGCAACCCGTAGCGGCCGGAGAACGTATCGGCGGAGAGGCCGACGACGGCCAGCGCCAGGCCGGCGAACGCCACGATCATCATGATCTGGCGCCAGCCGAAGTGGAAGCGACGGAGGTCGTCGAGGACCGCCGCGACCCCGAGCCCGGCTGCGAACGCGAGACCGATCGCCGCCGCAACGAGCACGCCGTCGGGCGGGAGCGTGGTCGCGCCGGCCGACACGCGCCCGGGCAACCACGCGATCGCGAACGAGACCGCGACGAGCACCCATGCGCGCATCGCCCACCGCAGGCGCGGCCCGGTGGCGATCGCGAGCGGCACGACCGCGGCCGCGAGGATTCCCCACGGCGCGATGCCCGCGCCGGCACGCGCCGTGTGGAAGCGCAGGATCGTCGCGAACGAGAGCGATGCCCGCGGTTGCGCGCCGAGCGTTCCCGCATCGGCGCCGAAAAGCGAGAACGACCACGGCGCGAGCAGGAGCGCGCCGAGCACCGTCGCGCCCAGTGCGCCCGCCGCAGCCAGCCCGGCCGGGCGCGCACCACCGGTGAAGGGCAGCGCGATGCAGATCGCGATCGCGATCGCGGGCGCGAAGAGCAACGCCGCAGGCCACACCGATCCCGCCAACGCAACGAGGAGCGCGACCGAGGTCAGGGCATGGACGCGATGCCGGCGGGCCGAGCCCGCGGTGGCGTCGGCGGCGGCCGCGGTGGCGGCCCGAGTGGTGTCGTTCGTGACCCGCACGAACGCGCCGAGGACGTACGGCGCGAGCGCGAAGAGCACGAGCGGGCCGAGCTCGCCCTGCCAGATCGCGTTGCGGGCGATCGGGTTCGCCGCATACGCCGCGGCGGCGGCGATGCCCGGGAGCGACGACGCCGCGAACGGGCGCACGAGGCGGTACGCGCCGAACGCGCCGAGCGGCAACGCGCCGCCGACGACGAGCGATCGCGCCAAGCCGGGATGATCGAACAGCACCGCGCCCGCGCCCGCGATGAGCGCGAAGACGGGACTCGCCGGGCGGGCGGCGCCCATCATCGTCGTGCGCCACGACGACGTGAACGTCGACCACGCCGCGCCCGCGCCCGGCCAGGCCTGGAACGAGCCGACCTCCGGTACGTGACCGGCGAGGAGCGAACGGGAGCCGAACAACACGAGCACCGTGAGGATCGCGGCGATGATCGCCGGGAGCTGTCGCACGCGGTGCGCCGCTTCGTCCATGCGGACGCGGGTGAGCGACGAGACCTCGGCCAGTCGCTCCCCCGCATGCACCCGTTCGAGCATGAAGCGGCGCAGGCGCGCGCTCCCGCGGATCATCAGGTCGCGCACGTCGCCGTCGTCGATGCGCCGCATCGCCTGGGTCCCGGCGCGTGCCCGGCGGAGCTCACCCGGATGCGCGAACGCCGAGAGCCACCCGACCACAACTGCGCGCGCCCGGGCGATCTTGCCGGTGAGCACGAGGCCGACCGCCTCGAACAGGTTCAGCACGAACGCGACCGGCAGCACCCACAGGAGCGCGAGCGCGGAGTACGACTTGCAGAGCAAGCGGATACGGGAGCGGGTCTCCTCCCGCAGCTCCCGCGTCGACGCGACGGGACCCGGGCGGGCGTGGCCGTTCGGGTCGCGGGGGCGACCGTCGACGGGCTCGGCGCCCTCCGCGCCGGTGGCCCGGCCGTGCCGGACGCGCGCCGCGGGCGCGACGATCACGCGCGCGCCGGCGAGCCGGGCGCGCCAGCAGAGGTCGATGTCGTCGGAGCCCGGGCCGGTCGCCGGATCGAAGCCCTCGAGCTCGTGGAAGAGGTCGGCGCGCACGAGCATCGCCGCGTGCGAGACGTAGAAGACGTCGCGCACCCCGTCGTGCTGTTCCTGGTCGACCTCGTCGGGCTCGATCCCTGCGAACGGGACTCCATAGTGGTCGACCGACATGCCGACTTCGAGGAGAACGTCGGGATTGTCCCGGACGACGAGCTTGGGCCCGACGATGCCCGCGTTCGACCGGTAGGCCTCCTCGACGAGCAGCCGGGCGGCATCGGGGTCGAGCACGACGTCGTCGTGACAGAAAAGGAGGAAGACCGCACCCTCGACTGCGGCCAGCGTCTCATTCGCGGTATCCGCGAATCCCCCGCCGAGCGAGCAACGGCGCACGTAGGCGCCCGGGAGCGCGGCGGCGATCCGGTCGGTCGGGTCGTCGGCGGAGGCGTTGTCGAGGACGAGGACCGAGAGCGACGGGTAGTCCTGCCCGCCGAGGGCCCGGAGACCCTCCTCGAACCAGGGCCCGGCGTCGTGGGCGACCACCACCGCGACCACGGGCGGGACCGCCGCGACGGGTTCGGTCTCGTCGTCTCCCTCGAGCAGCTCGGTGCTGATCGAGTCGGGGTCGATCGTGTCCATGAGGCCGGGAGAGGATAGCCCGCGCCGATTCCGTCGCTTGTGCGCGCGATCACGAATGCTTGCAAAAGTAAGCATCACGCGCTATTGTCGCGAGCAGTCGCCGCCGGCAGCCCCCGGCCGGCGCGCAGTCTCGAGGAGGACAACATGCCCACCAACGCGCAGAAGACGATCACGGACGCCGGCTACATCGCCGTCGGTCTCGGCGTCATGGGTTTCCAGCAGGCCCAGATCCGCGCCCGCGCCGCCCGCGAGCGCGTCGCCCAGGTCGGCGGTTGCCTCGCCGGTCGCGCCCGCACCGTGCGCAGCACGCTCGACGCTCAGACTCAGAGCGCGCGCACCGAAGCCGAAGCACAGGTCCGCAACACCGTCGCCCGCGCGAGCGCCCACGCCGGCGCGCTGCGCGGCGAGGTCGAAAAGCGGGTGGAGCCCGTGGTCGGACAGGTCCAGGCCCAGCTCGGCGAACTCCCCGAGCGCGTCGTGCAGGCGATGGAGCCGGTCGCGGCGCGCGTGCGCGAGATCGCGGGCAACGCCGCCTGACCGATCACACACGTCCCGGCGGGAAGATCGCCGGCGGTAGGGTCGCAACGTGCTTGCGACCCTCGCCGGTGGTGTCGGTGCCGCCCGCTTCCTGGCCGGGCTGGTCCGCGTCGTCCCGCCGTCCGACGTCGTCGCGGTGGTCAACACCGCCGACGACGACGAGTTCCACGGGCTCTACGTCTCCCCCGACCTCGACTCGGTCACGTACTCCCTCGCGGGCGCGTCGAACGTCGCCCAGGGGTGGGGGCTCGAGGGCGAGACGTTCGCGACCCTCGACGCGCTCGAGCGCTACGACGTGCCCACGTGGTTCCGGCTCGGCGACAAGGACCTCGCGACCCATCTCTTCCGCACGCAGCGGCTGCGCGCCGGACTCCCGCTCTCGGCGGTGACGGCCGAGATCACGCGGGCGTGGAACCTCGATGTCCGGCTGCTGCCGATGACCGACGACCCGGTGCGCACGCGGATCAGCGTCGAGCGCGAAGGTGGGACCGTCGAGGAGCTGGCGATGCAGGCGTGGTTCGTCGGCGAGCGCGCCGCGTCGCCCGTCGTCGGCGTCCGGTTCGACGGTGCGGCCGAGGCCCGACCGGCGCCCGGTGTCGTCGAAGCACTCCGCCGCGCCGAGACGATCGTGATCTGCCCGTCGAACCCGGTGATCTCGATCGGTCCGATCCTCGCCGTACCCGGTATCCGTGAGGTCCTGGAGGAACGGCGCGAGCACGTCGTCGCCGTCAGCCCGATCGTCGGCGGCGCGCCGGTGAAGGGCCCGGCCGACCGCTTGATGGCGCCGCTCGGCATCGAGGTGTCGTGCGTCGGTGTCGCCCGCGCCTACGCCGCCATCTGCAGCTCGCTGGTCATCGACGCGATCGACGCCGACCTCGCCGGCGCGGTCGAGGCCGCCGGCGTGCGAGCGGTCGTCACCGACACGATGATGCGCAGCCCGGAGATCGCCGCCGCGCTCGCGGCCGAGACGCTCGCCGCGGTGGCGTGACCCTCTCCGTCATCCCGGTCGAGGGCATCGGCGAGATCCATCCCGGCGACGAGCTCGCGGTGCTCATCGCCGGCGCGGCCCGGGCGCAGGGAACTCCCCTCGACGACGGCGACTGTCTCGTCGTCACCCAGAAGATCGTGTCGAAGGCCGAGGACCGGCTCGTGCCGCTCGACCCCGACGATCTCGACGCCCGCCGCGCGCTCGTCGAATCGGAGTCGGTGCGCATCGTGCGCCGGCGCGGCGATCTCATCATCAGCGAGACGCAGCACGGCTTCGTGTGCGCGAACGCCGGCATCGACCTGTCGAACGTCGAGCGGGGCTGGGCCGCGCTGCTCCCCGTCGACGCCGACCGTTCGGCCCGGCACATCCGCGACGCGCTGCGCGCCCGCGAGGCCGTCGAGGTCGCGGTGATCGTCTCCGACACGTTCGGCCGGCCCTGGCGCCGCGGCCTCACCGACGTCGCCATCGGCGTGAGCGGCATCGCCGCGGTCGTCGACCTGCGCGACACGACCGACGCGCTCGGTCGCGTGCTGCAGGTGACCGAGGTCGCCGTCGCCGACGAGCTCGCGTCGGCAGCGGAGCTCGTCATGGGCAAGGCCGCCGACGTGCCCGTCGCGATCGTCCGCGGTTTCGACCCGGCCTGGATGCGCGAAGGCATCGGTGCGCGAGCTGATCAGGCCGACCGAACGAAGACCTCTTCCGGTGATCGCGGTCCGATGACCACCGTTCCCGCGTTCGTCGAGGCGCGCCGCTCGATCCGGGCCTTCCTCCCCGGCGTCCCGCCGCGCGCCGACCTCGACGCGATCGTCGAGGCCGCGTGCCTCGCCCCCGCGCCGCACCACTCGCGCCCGTGGCGGTTCGTCGTGGTCGACACCGACGAAGCCAAGCGCGCGCTCGCGCACGGCATGGGCGAGCGCTGGCGCCGCGACCTCACCGCCGACGGGGTCCCGACCGAGCGCATCGACGAACTGGTCGACGCGTCGCACGCCAAAATCGTGCACGCGCCCGCGTTCGTCGTCGGCTGTCTCACGTGGAACGGGCTCGACCGCTATCCCGACGAGCGCCGCCAACGGGCGGAGTGGGGCATGGCCCTGCTGTCGCTCGGCGCCGCGGTGGAGAACCTCATGCTCGCCGCGACCGACCGCGGCCTCGCCTCGTGCTGGGTCGCGGCGCCGATCTTCTGCCCCGAAGAGGCCCGCGACTCGCTCGCACTGCCGCCCGAGTGGTTGCCGCACGCGCTGGTGCTGGTCGGCACCCCCGATCCGGCGTACGTCGGTCGGACCCGGCCTCCCGTCCCGATGGACGAGATCCGCCGCTTCGCCTAGCGAGTGGCGCCGCGCTGTTCCTGCACGTGCTCGAGCACACGGGCCAGGCCGTCGTCGAGCGCCGTGAACGGCTTCCACCCGAGGTGGATCTCGGCCTTGGCGGGGTCGATCGCGCTGCGCTGCAGCTCGCCGACGCGTGCGGGTTCGATCCGCGCGGGCTCGCGGAAGCCCGTGAGCTTGGCCATGCGGTCGTAGATCTGCTGCACGCTCGTCTCGACGCTCGTGCCGATGTTCATCGTGAGCCCGCCACCCTTGGTCGCGGCGCGTACGAACGCGTCGACGACGTCGTCGACGAACACGAAGTCGCGGGTCTGCGACCCGTCGCCGAAGATCACCGGCGCCTTCCGCGCGAGCAGCGCGTCGGCGAAGATCGCGACGACCCCGGCTTCTCCGTGCGGGTTCTGGCGGGGCCCGTAGACGTTGGCGAGCGCGAGGACCGTGTACTCGAGACCGTGCTGGACACGGTAGTAGTAGAGGTAGTCGCCGACCGCCTTCTTGGCGACGCCGTAGGGCGACTCCGGGTGCTGCGCCGCGGTCTCCTTGGTCGGGATCTTCTGCGGCGATCCGTAGAGCGTGCCGCCCGAACCCGCGAACACGATCTTCTTCACGCCCGCGGCGCACGCCCCCTCGAAGACGTTGAGGGAACCGATGACGTTCATGGTCGCGTCGAACACCGGACGCGCCACCGAGACGCGCACGTCCATCTGGGCCGCGAGGTGGAAGATCACGTCGGGCTTGCGGTGCTCGATGAGCCCGACGACCGCGGCCGACGCGACGTCGAGGCGGTGGAACGAGAAGCGCCGGTCGGGCAGCGCGCGGGCCGTCGCGAGGTTGGTGAGCGATCCGCTCGAAAGGTCGTCGACGACGTCGACCTTCCAGTCCTCGGCGAGCAGGCGGTCGACGAGCGTCGATCCGATGAATCCGGCGCCACCCGTGACGAGAGCCTGCACGTGCCCTCCCTCTAGTCGCGCTCGGCCGGGACCCGCCCGCCCGAGATCCGCGTCCCGGACGCGACGGTCGCGCCCGCGCCGATGATCGTCTCCGCCGCCAGCGAGACGTCGGGCTTCAACACCGCGAACGCGCCGACCACGGAGTCGTGCACGCGGCCGCCGTGCGAGACCCGCGCACCCGTCTGCAGGACCGCGCGGTCGAGATCGGCGCGCGCCTCGACGACCGCGGCCGAGCCGAGCACCGACGCGCGGACGCGCGCACCCGCTTCGACCCGGGCGCCGTCACCGATGATGACGGGCGCCTCGATCTGCGCGCCCGGCTCGATCGTGGCCGCGCCCTGGACCCAGATTCCCGGGGCGGTCTCCCGCGCACCCGGCGCCGGCGGATTCGTCAACCGGCCCGCGAGCGCGTCGGCGTGAGCCTGGAGGTACTTCTCGGGGGTACCGATGTCGAGCCAGTACGCGTCGCTCTGGAAACCGAACACGAGCCCGGGCTGCGCGAGCATCCGCGGGAACGTCTCGCGCTCGACCGACACGTTGAGGCGGGGCGGGATCCGGCGCAGGAACGACGGCTCCACCACGTACGTGCCGGCGTTGATCCACTTGCTCGGCGCCTTCCCCGGTGCAGGCTTCTCGACGAACGCGATCACGCTGCCGTCGGCCTGCGTCGGCACCACGCCGAACGCGCTCGGGTCGTCGACCTGGGTGAGCGAGATCGTCGCCTCCGCGCCGTTGTCGTCGTGGAAGCGCACCATCGCGTCGAGATCAAGGCTCGTGAGCACGTCGCCGTTGCAGACGATGATCCGTTCGTCGATGCCCTCCGCCGCGAAGCGGATCGCGCCGGCGGTACCGAGCGGCTCGTTCTCGACCGCGTAGCGCAGCACGACGTCGCCGAAGCGGTCGTGACCGGCGCCGTCGGACTCGAAGTGCCGGTGGAACGCGTCGGGGAGATATCCCATCGACAGGACGACCTCGTCGACGCCGTGCGCCGCGAGCCATGCGAGCTGGCGCTCGAGATGCGGCTGGTTCGCGATCGGCAGCAGCGGCTTCGGCGTGGTGAAGGTCAACGGCCGGAGCCGGGTTCCCTCACCGCCGACGAGGACGACCGCCTTCACGGTTTCGCGGTCGTCGGCGTGGTCGCGGCCGGCGTCGTCGTCGCCGTCGTTCCCGGCGCGGTGGTGGGCGTGGTGACGATGGGCGGCATGGTGGTGGCTGCGCCGCCGACGCCCTGACCCTCGGCGCCGAGGGCGGTCGCCAGCTTCGGCACCGACGGCGGGTCGCCGATACTCGCGATCGACTTGCCCTCGGGCAGGAACGCGATCACGACGATGTCGTCCTGCAGCAGCTTGTACTTGGCGGGGTTCCCGGTCTTCACCGTGTACTTCTGCGGGACCTTGTTGGTCGTGTCGCCGTTCCAGGTCCCGACCTCCCACTGGAGGGTGCCGGACTTGGCGCCGCACTTGTCGCCGTTGTTCCGGGTGGTCCCGAGGAAGCTGAAGCCGGAGGACGAGAGCTTCCAGCCGCCGTAGTCGAAGTACAGGCCGACGGTGGCGTTCTTGCCCGCCTCCGACGACACGAGCGGCTCCATGTGGATGACGCCGTCGTCGTGGCTGTGCATACCCGCGTACACGTTGGGGTCGGACGCGCGGCCGGGCGTGCCCTGCTGCGTCGCCGCGGGCCAGGTCCACACACCGGTGCCCGAGCTGTCGCCGATCCAGTGGTCGCAGTCGTACATGCCGAGCGCGGCGTGCCAGTGCGTGTCCTTTTTGGTGGGATTGTTCGGGTCGGAGAGGAACGGACCGACCGGAGAGGGTGCGGTCGCCCGGGCGTAGACGACCAGCGAGACACCGGCAATGAGGACGATCGCGGTCGAGCGCGTACCACCACGTGTTGTGGCGGGAGCGCTTCGCGGACCGGACGGCGGCGCGTTTGCGCTTCGCGCGGGAGGCGTTGGTCACGACGGGGAGGCTAGTCGCGGCCCGCCTGGGCCCTCGATGCATGCCAGGCGTGCTCGGCCATCGCCATCATCGCGCGCGCGCGCGAGGTAGACGGCGGCGACGGGCAGGAGCACCGCCCGGGCACCGGTCAGCCGGCGGCGGGCGAATCGCCAGGCCGAGCGGTGGTGCTGGACGAGCATTCGGTACGGAACCTGCGAGGTGCTCGCGCCCTGCACGTGCGTCACCGCGCCCGCGGGCTCGTACGCGACGTCGAAACCGGCGGCGCGCAGGCGCCAGCAGAGGTCGAGGTCCTCCATGTACATGAAGTAGCGCTCGTCCCAGCCGCCGACGACGTCGAGCGCGGAGCGGCGTAACCAGATCGCCGCGCCCGAGACCCAGTCGACGGAACGCGGCCGGGACGGGTCGGCGTTCAGCTGGCGGTACCGCGTCGTGAACGGATTGGACGGCCACCACAGGCCGAGGAGACCGTGCGCGACGGCGAGCGGCACCGACGGCGAGCGCCGGGCTGACGGGTAGTCGGTACCGTCGGTGTTGCGGACGCGGGGACCGCACGCGCCGACGGCCGGCTCCTGGTCGAAGCGCGCGAGCAGTGCCTTCGCGGTTCCGGGCTCCATCGTCAGGTCGGCATTCAGTACCGCGACGACCGGCGCGCGCGTCGCCGCGATTCCGAGGTTCGCGGCGCGGGCGTAGCCCACGTTGCCGGGCGACGTGACGACCTGCACGTCGGGGAACGCTCGCTGCAACGCGCCGACCGAACCGTCGTCGGAGCCGTTGTCGACGACGACGAGCTCCACGTCGCCCGCGCTCGCGTCGCCGAGCACGGTGCGCACGCACTCGGTGAGCAGCGGTCCCGCGCGGTAGTTGACGATGACGGCAGCCCAGGCGCCGGTCACGCGAACGTCAGTCCCGGAAGCGGTACTTGACGAGCGTCCAGAGCGCCGAGAAGCCGTCGCGCCAGGTGATCTTCTTGCCCTCGTCGAACTCGCGGCCCGAGTACGAGATCGGGACCTCGTAGATGCGCACGCCTCGCTTGAGGATCTTGGCGCTCATCTCCGCCTCGATGTCGAAGCGGTTCGACTGCAGGTTCAGCTGCTCGATGAGGCTGCGCTCGATGAGCTTGTAGCACGTCTCCATGTCGGAGAGCGTCGTGTTGTAGAGGACGTTGGTCGTCATCGACAAGAACCGGTTGCCGATCCAGTGGAGCAGCAACATGTTCCGGCGCTCGCCCGTGAACCGCGAGCCGTACACGACCCGCGCCCGGCCTCGCAGCACGGGGGCCAGAAGCTTGGGCCAGTCGTCGGGGTCGTACTCGAGGTCGGCGTCCTGCACGACCACGAACTCGCCGGTGCGCGTGCGAGAACCCGGTGCGCAACGCCGCGCCCTTGCCGCGGTTCTCGTCGTGCAGCACGATGCGCACGGTGCTGTCGCCCAGCTGGCGCAGGACGTCGCGGGTGCCGTCGGTGCTGCCGTCGTCGACGACGACGATCTCGAGCTCGATGCCGTCGGGCAGCTCGACCGCACGCATCCGGCGCAGGACCTCGACCAGCGTGTTGCGCTCGTTGTAGACGGGAACGACGGCCGAGAGCTTCCGCAGCTTCGCGGGCACGACATCGTCACGCGCGGCCATGATGTCGCTCCTCCTGGTACCAGTCGCGCGTCTGCTCGAGACCCTCGCGCAGTGAGATCAGCGGTTCCCAGCCGAGCAGCTCACGGGCCCGGTCGATGTCGGGCCGGCGCCGGGCGGGGTCGCCGGCGGGGAGCGGCTCGAAGACCACGTCGGACGCGCAATCGGTGATCTCGCGCACGAGCTCGACCAGCTCGAGCATCGTGATCTCGACGGGATTGCCGATGTTGACCGGATCGCAGACGTCGGAGTCGTAGAGCGCGACGATCCCGCGTACCTCGTCGGAGACGTAGCAGAACGATCGGGTCTGTTCGCCGGTGCCGTAGATGGTCAGGGGCTTGCCGTCGATCGCCTGCATGACGAAGTTCGAGACGACCCGCCCGTCGGACGGCGCCAGACGCGGCCCGTAGGTGTTGAAGATGCGCACGATCGCGGTCGGGAGGTCGTGCAGCCGGCGGTACGTCGAGGTCAGCGTCTCCGCGAATCGCTTGGCCTCGTCGTAGACGGCCCGAAGACCGGTCGGGTCGACGTTGCCGTTGTACGCCTCGGTCTGCGGGTGCACCGCGGGGTCGCCATAGATCTCGCTCGTCGAGGCGAGCAGGAAACGGGCGTCGTTCGCGAGCGCGAGGTCGAGCGCGCGCCGGGTGCCGAGCGAGCTCACGTCGAGGCTCTCGAGCGGCGCCGCGAGGTACTCGGGCGGGCTCGCCGGGCTGGCGAAGTGCAAGACGCCGTCGACCGCGCCGTCGACCGGGAGCTCCTTCGACACGTCGGCCCGGACGAACGCGAACCGTGGGTGCTCGGCGAGGTGGGCCAGGTTCTGCAGCCGGCCGGTCGACAGGTCGTCGACCGCGACGACCTCGTCGCCGCGTCCGAGGAACGCATCGCAGAGATGAGAGCCCGAGGAAGCCGGAGCCGCCCGTGACGACGATGCGCGCCACTAGCGCCGCCCGACGCCCTGGTAGTCGAACCCCCGCCGGCGCATCGCGGCCGGGTCGAGGAGATTGCGGGCGTCGACGATCGCGCGGCCCCGCATCGCGTCGCGGATGCGGTCGAAGTCGAGCCACCGGAACTCGTCCCACTCGGTCAGCAGCACGAGCGCGTCGGCGGTCGCCGCCGCGTCGTACGCATCGGCGCACAGCTCGATGCTGGGGACGAGCGCGAGCGGCCGGTCACCGGCGCCGGGGTCGTAGGCGCGAACGACCGCGCCCTCCTCGAGGAGGCGCCGGGCGACGAACATCGCGGGCGAGTCGCGCAGGTCGTCGGTGTCGGCCTTGAACGTGAGTCCGAACAGCCCCACCGTGACACCGGTGATGCTGCCGCCGACCGCGGTGCGGACCTTGTCGATCATCCACTCGTGCTGGGCCCCGTTGACGTCGACGACCCCCTGCAGCAGCTCGAAGTCGTAGCCCGCCGAGCTCGAGATGTGCAGCAGCGCCGCGACGTCTTTGGGAAAGCACGACCCGCCGTAGCCCGGGCCGGGCTGTAGGAACTGGAAGCCGATGCGCGGGTCGTAGCCCATACCGATCGCGACCTCGTGCGCGTCGGCGTCGACGGCCTCGCACAGGTTCGCGATCGCGTTGATGAACGAGACCTTCGTCGCCAGGAAGGCGTTCGACGCGTACTTGATCATCTCCGCCGACGCGGGGTCGGTGACGAGGATGGGCGCGTCGGCCTTGCGGTAGAGCGCGCTGACCCGCACCGCGGCTTCACGGTCGTCGCAACCAATGACGATCCGGTCGGGGTTGAGGAAGTCGCGAACGGCCTGGCCCTCGCGCAGGAACTCCGGGTTCGAGGCGACCGTGACGCTGTCGGCCCGGGCGCCGGCCTCGGACAGGACACGCTGCACGAAGCGGGTGGAGCCGACCGGGACGGTCGATTTGTTCACGACGACCGCGTGCGTCGCCAGGACGGGCGCGATCTCGCGCGCGACGTCCTCGACGAACGAGAGGTCGGCGGACCCGTCGGCACTCTGAGGTGTCTGGACGCAGAGGAAGATGATCTCCGCGCGCTCCGCGGCCGTGGCCGCGCCGACGACGAACTCGAGACGCCGAGTTGCAAGCCCCTCCTTGATGAGCTCGGGCAGGCCGAGCTCCAGGATCGGCACCTCACCCTTCTTCAGGCGGGCGACCCGGTCGGAGTCGATGTCGGCGCACACGACGTCGTGGCCGAGGTGGGCGAAGCACGCGGCGGTCGTGAGACCGACGTACCCGGCGCCGATGACCGCGACCCTCATGGTTCACCCCTCACGCCGCACCCCGCCGACCGATATGACGAACAAGTCTAGGCTGAAGGCCCTCCTGACCGGCCAGAGCAGCCGGCCCGGCGAGGCGTTCGGCGCGAGGTCAGCAGCCCGCGGCAGGCAGTGCCGACGACGAGGCGGCGGCCGTCGTGGCCGGGCCGCCGGTCGACTTCGTCTTCGGTGCGGTCGTCGGCGCGGGTGTCGTCGCGGGATGACTCAGCCCCGAGTAGTCGCGGCCCAGGACGAGCACGATGTCCGCGCCGGCGGGCGCGCCGCCGCGGAGTGCGACGACCTTGCCCGCGCCGCCGAGCTCGGACAAGAGGAACCGCGCCTTCGTGTCGGCGCCCGACACGTAGCGGACCTCGGTGACCGTGTAGTCGGTGCGATCGGCGTTCGTCGCCGACCCCACCACCGAGTAGCCGAGCCCGCCCAGCGCGTCGTCGGCCCGCGCGCCCAGCCCGTTCTGGCCGGTCCCGTTCTCGACCGAGACGTGGATCGTGTGCGGGTCGACCCCCTTCACCGGCACGGTGTTGCCGGATGCCGGGCCGCCGATGCCGCGCAGGCGGGCGAGGATCGGCGCGGCCTTCGCATCGTCGAGCGCGAGCGCGTCCTGACCGTCGAAGAACTGCCGCTTGACGGGCAGCGTGACGGTCTCGACGCCGCCGGGACGGTGGAACGCGTACGCCAGCGCGCGCAGCGGCGAAAGGCCGAGCAACGGGTCGCGCTGGATTTCCGACAGCATCGAGTCGAGGAGGCTGCTCGCCTTCCACGGCTTGGCCGTCGCCGCGTGGAGCGTCTGCTGAGCGAGCGTGCGCAGGAAGTACTGCTGGCGGTTGATGCGGCCGAGATCGGAGGTGGGGTCGGATCGCCACTTCCCGTTCACGAACGACTCGTAGTAGCGCGAGCGCACGTACGCGAGCGCCTGGTCGCCGTTCAGCTGCTGACATCCGGCCTTCGCGATCGCGAGTCCCGTCTTCGCGTCGCGGGCCGGGGTCGGGAAGTAGATGGGGATGGTGCCGATCGCGTCGACCATCTTGCGGAAGCCCTGGAAGTCGACCTCCAGGTAGTGGCTGATCGGGACGTCGAAGTCGTTCTCGATCGTCTCGATCACGCGCTGCGGTCCGGAATTGAACGCAGCGTTGATCTTGGCGTGCCCGATGCCCGGGATCGCGACCCACAGATCGCGCGGGAACGAGACGAGCAGGGCGGTGCCGGTCTTCCCGTCGACGTGGGCGACCATGATCGTGTCGGAGCGCTGCCCGGTCTGTTGCTGCGCGCTCCCGAAGGCAGCCGAATCCCCCGGATTGTCCACGAACGCGCGCGAGTCGGAGCCGATGAGCAAGAAGTTGCCGCCCGACTGCAGCACCGAGGTGTCGATGCGCACCTTCGACACCTTCGAGACCTTGCTGGCGGCCTCCGCGTACGCGCCCGCGATCACGACCGTGGTGAGGACGACCACGATGACGAGCGCGGTCACCAGCCGATGCACGAACGCGCGTGCCGACAAGGCGCTCATGCCGCCCGCGGCGAGCGCCGACCGCTCACGAGGACGGACACCCGACCAGCGTTCCACCCGTCTTCGGGTCGACCGGCACGTAATTGGTGTTGACCGTCGTGCGCGCCGTGGTCGTGGTCGTGGTCGCGGTGCTCGTCGTCACCGACGGCGTCGTCGTCGTGGTCGACGGCAGGTTCGCGGGCTTCGGGATCTTGTCGAACCCGTGCTTCAACGATCCGTAGTCGGTCCCCACGATCAGCAGCGCGTCGCCGCCGAGTGTGTTCTTCGCGGTCGCAGCCTGCACGAGGTTGAGCGTCCCGGCCGCGATCGCGACCGTGTAGCCCTCGTTGAACTTGCCCGGGGCGTACAGGACCTGCGTCTTGAAGTCGCTGCGGTCGGCGTCCTCGGCCGGCCCCGCCGACGTGAAGCCGGCCGCAGTGAACGTGGCGAGCGCGTCGGCGCCCGCGTTCTTGACGCCGGAGCCGTTGACGACCCGCACTGTCACCTTGTCGGCGACGAGCGGCTTGACGATCGGCTTCTTCGGCGGCGTGTAGTTCTGCAGGTTGTTGGCCACGACGATCGCGTCGGGGAACTTCGGGATCACGCGGTTGCCGTTGGACGGATCGGTGGTCCACGGGATCGTCGACATGCTGATCTTGCGGGGATCGAGATCGCGGAACGTATAGGCGAGCGAGGTCAGCTCGTCGTACGTGAGGTTCTGGTCGTGGACGAGGTTCCGGAAGGCCTTGTTCAACAGGTCGTTGAGCTGCAGGATGTTGCTTCCGGTCTTGTGGATCGCGGCCTGGCTGAGCGTGCGCAGGAAGTACTGCTGCCGCGGGATGCGGTCGAGGTCCTGCAACGGATCGTTGTGCCAGCCCTGCCCGCCCCGCTGACTCTCCTTCCCCTTGAAGTTGGGGTCGTAGTTCCACTGCCACACAGCCGGATTCTGCAGATCGTTCGGGATGAAGTACTCGCGTGACCGCGCGTAGGCCAGGGCCTGGTCGCCGTCGAGGCTCACGCACCCCGCGGTGTCGACGTTGAGCCCGGTGTACGGGATCGTGCACCGGCGTCGGGAAGTACAGCTTGATGTGCCCGATCGCGTTCACGACCTCCTTGAATCCCCGGAAGTTGACCTCGAGGTAGTGGTTGATCTGCAGCGGCGGGAAGTTGACCTCGAGGGTCTTGATCGCGAGCGACGGGTCCGCCGAGCGAGTAGGCGGCGTTCGAGCAGCTTCCTCCCGTATCCCGGGATCTGCACCATCATGTCGCGCGGGAACGACACCAGCTGGCCGGTCTTCCCGGCCGGGTCGACGTGCAGGACCATCATCACGTCGGAGCGCTGGCCACCCGCGTCGGCATTGCTGCCGTACGCCGCCTTCTCCTCCGGGGTCTCGTTCGCGGGCCGGACGTCGGAGCCGAGCATCAAGTAGTTGGCGGGCTGGCCAGGCTTGATGTCCTTGAGCACGCCCTGGTCGATGTGCACTTGTGGACTCTCGTTGAACTTCCGCTTGCCGTACGCGTCGGCCGACTTGAACACGACCGCGGTGAGGACGACGACGGCGACCAACGCGATCGCGAAGCGGCGCAAGAAGGAGAACACGAACGGCGGGGAGAGCACGCGACGGGCGATTGTACTGACGCGTGGACCGGAATTTCGGACGCCTCACTCCACCGGCAAACCGAGGCCCCGGGCGATGACGAGGCGTTGGATCTCACTCGTTCCCTCGCCGATCTCGAGGATCTTCGCGTCGCGGTAGAAGCGACTCACCGGCGTCTCGTCGATGTAGCCGTAGCCGCCGTGGATCTGCACCGCCTCACGCGTGGCGCTGACCGCGATCTCGCTCGCGTAGAGCTTCGCCATCGCCGCGGCCTGGCGGATCGGGCGACCCTGCTCCCGCAACCACGCGGCTTTGTACACGAGATTCCGCGCGTTCTCGACCGCGACGGCCATGTCGGCGCACTTGAACGCGATCGACTGGTAGCGGCCGATCGGACCGCCGAACGCGCGCCGTTCGTTCGCGTACGCGACCGACGCGTCGAGACACGCCTGCGCCATGCCGACGCGCGAGCGCGGCGATCGCGATGCGGCCGCCGTCGAGCGTCTGCAGGAACGTCTTGAAGCCTTCGCCGCGCAGGCCGAGCAGGTTGCCCTCGGGAACGCGGCAGCCGTCGAACACGAGCTCGTGCGTGTCGGAGGCGTGCCAACCCATCTTGCGGTACGGCGGCTGCACCACGAAACCCGGCGTTCCCGAGTCGACGACGATGTTGGAGATCTCGTGCGGTCCGGTGCGCGCGGTGATCGTGACGCACTTCGTCATCGCGGTACCCGAGTTGGTGATGAACGTCTTCTGGCCGTCGATCACCCACTCGTGCGTGTCGGCGTCGAGCGCCGCCCGCGTCTTCGTGTTGCCCGCGTCGGAACCGGCCTCGGCCTCGGTGAGGCCGAACGCACCGAGCACCTCGCCCGCGATCATGGGCACGAGGTACTCCTGCTTCTGCGCTTCGGTGCCCATGGAGAAGAACGGCGACGCGCCGAGACTCACGCCGGCTTCGAGCGTGGCCGCCATCGACGCGTCGACGCGGGCGATCTCCTCGATCGCGATGCAGTACGTGAGGTAGTCGGCGCCCGCGCCGCCGTACTCCTCCGGAAACGGCAGACCGAACAGCCCGAGGTCGCCCATCGCCCGCACGGTCTCGACCGGGAACACGTGATCACGGTCCCAGGCTTCGGCGTACGGCGCGATCTTGTTCTCGGCGAAGTCCCGCACGACGGCACGGAATGCTTCCTGTTCCGTTGTCGGTTCGAAGTCCACGACCGCGACGGTACCCGCGGCGGTACCGTGCAGTCCGTGGACGCGGCCGGGCCTTACGCAGTCGTTCGTGATGCAGATGCGCGTGACGGCGACCGCTGGATCGTCTGTGACCGTCCTTCCCGCGTGCTCACGGCCTGCGGCGCCGATACCTTCACCGCCCTCGACGACATCTCGCAGGGAGGTTTCTGGGTCGGGTTCGTCGCCTACGAGGCCGGGCACAGCATCGAGCACATCCAACCCGGGATCGTCGACGACCTCGGCCTGCCCGATCTCGCGTTCGTGCGCTTCGACGACGTGCGCGTCGTCGACGAACTACCGGCCCGCGTCGCGGAGATCGCACCGGTGCCGGCGCTCGGCGAGGCCACGACGAGCATCGAGCCGGCCGAGCACGCCCAGCTCGTGGCGCGGGTCCACGAGCTGCTCGCCGCCGGCGAGTGCTACCAGGTGAACCTCACCCGGCGGCTCACGTTCGACCGCGCACCCGATCCGCTCGCGCTGTTCCGACGCGCTGACGCAGCTGAACCCCGCGCCCTACGCGGGCCTGTGCACCTTCGGCGACGCGCTCCCGGGCGTCGTCGGTCGTGTCGGCCTCGCCGGAGCTCTTCCTGCGCGTCGACGACCGCGCGGTCGAGACCCGGCCGATCAAGGGCACAGCCGCCGCAGGTGCCGCCCTCGAGACCAGCGCCAAGGACCACGCCGAGAACGTGATGATCGTCGACCTCGCGCGCAACGATCTCGGGCGGGTGTGCGAGTACGGCTCGGTCGAGGTTCCGTCGCTGTTCGCGATCGAGGAGCACCCCGGCCTCGCGCACCTCGTGAGCACCGTGCGCGGCCGCCTCCGCCCGGAGGTCGGCTTCGGCGAACTCGTGCGCGCGACCTTCCCGCCCGCGTCGGTCACCGGTGCACCCGAAGCCGCGCGTGCTGCAGGCGATCGAAGACCTGGAACCCGTGCCGCCGCGGCGTGTACTGCGGCGCGTTCGGTTGGATCGACGGCGACCGCGACCGCGCGCGTCGCTGGCCGTCGCCATCCGCACGTTCACGCTCACGGGCGGGCGGGCCCATCTGGGCGTGGGCGGGGGCATCGTCGCCGATTCCTGCGCGGCCGCAGAATGGGCCGAGACCGAGCTCAAGTGCGCGCTGCCTGTTACAGGCCGCGACCGCTCGCGTCGGGGTCGATGCCCCGTGACCGCGTGGATCGACGGCCGGATGGTCCCCGTGGCCGACGCCAAGGTGTCGGTGCTCGATCACGGACTGGTCGTCGGCGACGGCGTCTTCGAGACGCTGCGCGTCTACGGCGGTGTGCCGTTCGCGTGGAGCCGGCACCTGTCCCGCCTGCACGTCTCCGCCGAGGGGCTCGGGCTGCGGTTGCCGGACGTGTCGCAACTGCGCGCCGCGGCCGACGCGGTGCTGGACGCGAACGGGCTCACCGAAGCGCGCCTGCGGATCACCGTGACGGGCGGGATCGCGCCACCCGGTTCCGGCCGCGGCGACGAGATGCCCACCACCTTCATGCTCGCGTCCGCGATGGATCCCGCGGCACCAGACGTCGACGTCGTGATCGCGCCCTGGAGCCGCAACGAGCACGGCGCGCTCGCCGGCCTCAAGACGATCTCCTACGCGGCGAACGTGCGCGCCCTCGCGTACGTGGACGAGCGCTCGGCGGGTGAGGCCATCTTCCCCAATACGCAGGGCAACCTGTGCGAGGCGACAGGATCGAACGTCTTCCTCGTCCGCGACGGAGCTTCGACGACGCCGCCCGCGAGCGCGGGCTGTCTCCTCGGCGTGACGCGCGCGCTCGTGCTGGAGCTTGCACACCGCGCCGGGATCACGGCGGTCGAACGCGATGTTCCGATCGCCGCGTCGCGCAGGCCGACGAGGCATTCCTCTCGTCGACGACGCGCGAGGTGCAACCGATCGCGAGCGTCGACGGCCGGCCGCTGCGCACGGTCGGTGGAACGGTGAGCACCGCCCTCGCGGCGGCCTTCCACGATCTGGTCGCACGCGACGTCGATCCGTAGACCCGCGATCGGCGGTCCTCCCGCAGGACGCGCCGCGAGTCGTCGGAGACGGCGACCACCGCGACGACGACCACGACCGTCACCGCCGTGAAGCACCACGCACTCTGCGCCGGGTGATCGGCGGCCCGGAGCGATCTGCTACTCGCCGTAGCGGAGGTGGACGACGTCGCCCGCGCTGACGACGCGGCCGTCGACGACAAGGAAGCCTTCGTCGGTGAGATCCGTCGCCGTCCCCTCGAACGTCTCGCGCGCGAGGCTCGACGCGCACCCGGCGCCCGAGCGTCGCCGAGCGTGCGATTGCCTCGGGAACGATCGCATCGAGCGACGAGAGTCGCGCGTCGTACGCACGCAGCCAGACCGCGAGCAGCTCGCGTCGATCTACCTGCACCGCGGTTGCGATCGCCACCAGGTCCTCCGGGAGGACCTCGGACCGGACGTTGCATCCCATGCCGACGACCACCGCGCCCGCGCCGTCGGCCTCGGCGAGAATCCCCGCGAGCTTCCGGTCGTCGACCACGACGTCGTTCGGCCATTTGAGACCCGCCTGCACCCCGGCCAGGTCGCGAACCGCCTCGAGCTGCCGCGAGCCCGGCGGCGAGCGTGACGAGGTGGGTCCGGTCGACGGAGAGCTGCGGACGCAGGAGTACCGACACGAGCAGCGCGGAACCCGGCGGCGCGACCCAGGTTCGACCGAGCCGGCCCCGTCCGGCGGTCTGCTCGTCCGCGACCGCGACGAGCCCTTCGGGCCCACCCTCGGCCGCGCGATCGAGGAGGTACCGGTTGGTGGAGTCGATGCGCTCGAACCAGCGCACGTCGTGGAAGCGCGTGCCGGCGAGTCGGGCATCGGTCCACGCGACGGGCTCGCCGGGCATCACCATCGTCCTCACTCGAGTCGTGTTGCCGTCGTGCGACCGCGCGTCACGTCCGGGAGACGCCTCGAGCTGCGAGCCGACGCCTCGCCGGGTCACTTCGCTGCGTCTGGGCGGGCGCCCGTAGGATACGCAGCCGTGCTGACGAAGATCCTGATCGCAAATCGTGGCGAGATCGCCATCCGAGTGATGCGGACGTGTCGAGAGCTCGGTATCCCGAGCGTCGCCGTGTACTCCGAGCTCGACCGCGACGCCGCGCACGTACGCTACGCCGACGAGTCCTACGCACTGGGCGGCCAGACCGCGGCCGAGAGCTACCTCAACACCGAGGCGATCCTCGACGCGATCCGCAAGAGCGGCGCCGACGGTGTGCACCCCGGCTACGGGTTCTTCTCCGAGAACGCCGACTTCGCCCGGGCCGTCACCGACCTCGGTGTCGCCTGGATCGGACCCCCGCCTGCCGCGATCGAGATCATGGGCGACAAGATCTCGTCGCGGCTCGCGGCCGCCCGCGCCGAGGTGGCGGCCGTGCCCGGCACCACCACCCCGATCACCGACGCGGGCGACATCACCGCGTTCGGCGAGGAGTTCGGGTACCCGATCGCGATCAAGGCCGCGTACGGCGGCGGCGGGCGCGGCATGAAGGTGGTCGAGAGCGCGGCCGACGCGCAGAGCGCATTCGACTCCGCGGCCCGCGAGGCGCAGGCGTACTTCGGCCGACCCGAGTGCTACCTCGAGCGATACCTCACCCGGCCTCGCCACGTCGAGCTGCAGATCTTCTGCGACACGCAGGGCAACGGCGTCTACCTCGGCGACCGCGACTGCTCCACGCAGCGCCGCCACCAGAAGCTGATCGAGGAAGCGCCCGCACCGAACATCCCCGACGCGACGCGCAAGGCGATGGGTGAGGCCGGCGTGAAGGTCGCGCTCGCGTGCGGATACGTCAACGCGGGCACCGTCGAGATGCTCTACCAGGACGACGAGTTCTTCTTCTTGGAGATGAACACGCGGCTCCAGGTCGAGCACTGCGTGACCGAGGAGGTCACGGGCCTCGACCTCGTCGCCGAGCAGCTACGGGTCGCGGCGGGCAAGAAGCTGTCGTTCACCCAGCGTTCGATCAAGCACCGCGGGCACGCGGTCGAGTGCCGTATCAACGCCGAGGACTCGACGAAGAACTTCCTGCCGTCGCCCGGTCACATCTCCCGGATGCGCGTGCCGGCGGGCCCGGGCGTGCGCTGGGACGGTGGCTACGAGGAGGGCGACACGATCTCCCAGTTCTACGACAACCTGGTCGGCAAGTTGGTCGTCTGGGCCCCCGACCGCAACCGCGCCATCGAGCGGATGATCCGCGCGCTCGGCGAATTCGAGATCGAAGGCATCCGCACCACGATCCCGGCGCACATCGCACTCCTGCACACCCCCGAGTTCCGCGCGGTCGGTCACTCGACGAAATGGGTGGAGGACGAGGTCGATCAGTCGCAGTTCGCCACGTACACACCCACGGCCGCGCCGCTGGCCGTCCCCGCCGCCGACGGCGCGCCCGCGAGCACGCCGCTCGTCGAGCAGACCGTGCCGGTCGAGGTCGACGGTCGCCGGTACGCGGTGAAGGTCTGGCTGCCGGAGGCGCCCGTGCGTACCGGCGCATCCGGCGCACCGGCCCGGAGCCGACCCAAGATCGCCGCCACCGGCGGCAGCGGAGCGGCCGGCAGCGGCACGGTGACCGCGCCGATGCAGGGCACGATCGTGAAGGTGCTCGTCGAAGTCGGAGCCGCGGTCACCACCGGTGAGGCGCTCGTGGTCCTCGAGGCCATGAAGATGGAGAACCACATCAACGCCGAGACGTCGGGCACGGTCAAGGAGATCCGCGTCGCCGCGGGCGACTCCGTCGGCACCGGCGACGTCCTCGCCGTCATCGAGTAGCCCGCAACCCCACCAACACAACCCCACCAACACAACCCCACCAACACAACCCCACCAACAGTTGTCGGAGTTCTCAGCACATGTTGCCGAGAACTCCGACAACTGTTGGTGGGTAATTCGGGCGCCGGACGGGCGGGAACGTTGCAGACTGTCGGGATGAGTCTGCCGATCTACGTCGTCGACGCGTTCACGGGCGAGCCGTTCCGGGGCAACCAGGCGGCAGTGGTGCTCGACCACGGCGACGAGCGGTGGATGCAAGCCGTCGCCGCGGAGATGCGCCACTCCGAGACTGCGTTCGTGCGCGCCCGGCCCGACGGGGGCTTCGACTTGCGGTGGTTCTCACCCGAGGTCGAGGTCGACCTGTGCGGACACGCCACGCTCGCGACCGCGCACGTGTTGTTCGAGACCGAACGCGTCGCCAAGGACGCGACCCGCGAGGTTCCACACGCGCAGCGGCGAGCTCCGGGCGACCTACTCGAGCGCCGACGGCATCACCCTCGACTTTCCCGTCGCGGTCCCGGTCCCCGAACCGCCGATGCCGGCGCTCTTCGCCGCGCTGGGTCTGCCCGAGGGCGAGTTCCTCCGCACCGACGGTGCGTTCTTCCTGTGCCCCGTCGCCGACGCGTCGACGGTGCGCACGCTCACCCCCGACTTCGCCGAGCTGCGTGCCCTGACCGATGTGCGCGGCGTCTACGTGAGCGCGCCCGGCGACGACGGCTACGACATCGTGTCGCGGTGCTTCGCGCCCCGGGTCGGCATCGACGAGGACCCGGTCACGGGATCGATGCACTGCGTGCTCGTCGCGTACTGGGGTGACATCCTCGGTCGCGACGAGTTGCGCGCCTTCCAGGCGTCGGCGCGCGGCGGGGAGATCACCGTTTTGCGCAGGGCCGATCGGGCCCTGCTCACCGGAAAGGCGACGACGGTGCTGGCGGGCGAACTACACGCGTGAGCGGTGCCACGCGAGCTGGGCCCGCAACCCGTCGCGCAACGCGATCTCGGGCTTCCATCCCAACAGCTCACCGGCGCGAGCGATCGATCCGCCGTTGCGGAACGCGTCGCCGGCCTGCCGGGGTTGCTCCTCGATCTGCACCGGACTCCCGGCGAGCTCACCCACGAGGTCGATCAGCTCCGACAGCGCGATCTCTCCCCCACCGGCCACGTTGCAGTACGCGCCGGGCGGCACGTCGCGATCGACCGAGAGCAGGTTGGCCCGCACGATGTCGTCGACGAACGTGAACTCGCGGATCTGGGTGCCGTCGCCGTAGCGCGGGAAGGTCGTGCCGTGGATCGCGGCCTCGCAGAGACGGTGGATCGACATGTCGGGTCGCTGGCGCGGGCCGAACACCGTGAAGTAACGCAGCGACACGGTCGCGATGCCCCAGTTGTCCGCGTACAGCCGGCAGAGGTGCTCGGCCGCGAGCTTCGTCACCCCGTACGGGCTGAACGGCTTGGGGAGGTCGTCCTCCTGCGTCGGGTAGCGCGGTTGGTTGCCGTACACAGACGACGACGACGCGTACACCACCCGCGCCGACGGGCGCGCGGCGACGACTGCTTCGAGGAGGCGCTGCGTCGCGAGCACGTTGTGCCCGACGTAGTCGGCGAAGCCGCCCGACCACGAGAGCCGCACACCTGCTTGCGCGGCCTGGTGGAACACCGCGTCGACGCCGTCGAGCAGTGGCTCGATCCCGGCCGTGCGGAGGTCGGCGGCGACGAACTCGAAGCGACCGTCGCGCGCCGCGGTCGCGATGTTGTGTTCCTTGTCGGCGGCGGCGTAGTAAGGAGTGAAGCAGTCGACGCCCACCACGCGGTCACCCCTTGCCAGCAAGGCGTCGGCGAGATTGCTCCCGACGAAACCGGCGACACCGGTGACGAGGACGCGCACCTCAGGACGCCGCGTCGGCGAGCGACTCCGCGAGCGCCGGGTGCACGAGCAGCGAGTCGACGATGTCGACGACCTTGAGATGGTTGGTCACCGCGACTGCGATCACCGAGATCAACTCGGCCGCGTTGCGCCCGACGATCGCGCCGCCGAGCACGACGCCCGTGGCCGGATCGGAGAGGATCTTCACGAACCCGCGGGTGTCGCCGTTGATCAACGCCTTCGGGTTCGCCGAGAACGGCACCTTCGTGACCCGCAGCTTGCGCCCGGCCGCGAAGGCCTCGGCCTCGGCGACGCCGACCTCCGCGATCTCCGGGTCGGTGAAGATCGCCTGCGCGGCCTTGTCGTAGTCGAGGTGGCGGTGCGCCCGCGCGGTGAGACCCATGACGTGCTCGGCGATCTTGCGGCCCTGCATCGCCGCCACCGACGACAACGGCAGCCGGCCCGAGACGTCGCCCGCCGAGTAGATGTGCGGCAGGTTCGTCTGGCAGTGGCGGTTGCCGGGGATGTACCCATGCTCGTCGACTTCGACGCCGGCCGCCTCGCAGCCGAGCCCCTCGCTGTTCGCGACCGAGCCGATGCAGAGCAGCGCGTGCGAGCCGTCGACCGCGCGGCCGTCGTCGCAGGAGATGAACACCTTGTCGTCGTCGCGGCCGATCGAGATCGCGCGCGCACCCTTCAACAACTTCACTCCGCGCCGCAGGAACTCGTCCTCCAGCACAGCGGCGACCTCGGGGTCCTTGTACGGCAGCACCTGCTGGCGGGAGACGATCAGCGTGACCTTCGACCCGAGCGCGCTGAACATGTGGGTGAACTCGACGCCGGTGACTCCGGAACCGATCACGACCAGATGGTCGGGGATCTCGGGCGGCGGGTAGGCCTGGCGCGTCGTGAGGATCCGTTCGCCGTCGACGGCGGCGAAATCGGGAACACGCGGCCGCGATCCGGTCGACAACAAGATGGCGTCGGCTTCGAACTCCTCCGTGCCGAGCTCGGTGTCGGCCGCGACGGTGTACGCGCTGGTGAGCCGGCCGGTGCCCCGCACGAGGCGCACACCCTGCGACTCGAGAAGACTCGTGACGCCGCGGCGCAGCTTCTCCTCCATCCCGGAGATGCGCGTGCGCAGCGCGTCGACGTCGAGGCAACCCGACGCTTCGAGCCCCATCGTCTCCGCGAGCCCGAGCTCGGCCAACGCGTTGCCGGTCGCGACCATCGCCTTGCTCGGGATGCAGTCCCAGAGGTGCGCGGCACCCCCGACGATGTCGCGTTCGATCATCGTGACGTCGGCACCGATCGACGCCGCGACGGTCGCCGCGGTGTTTCCCGCCGGTCCACCTCCGATGATCACCAACCGCACGGCCATGGGTCCAGGCTACGCGCCACGAGCCGCCTACCCTGACCCTTCGATGCAGCAACTTCTCGTCGACGCGCTGACCGGCGACCGCGTGATCCTCGCTCCGGCACGTGCCCTGCGGCCCGACACGTTCCGGGTGCGCTCCGAGGCACTGCCGGCGAGCGTGGCGTCGTGCCCGTTCTGCGGAGGCAACGAGCACGAGACGCCCCCCGAAGTCGCCCGCCGCGGCGGCGGGGCGCCGGAGACACCCGGCTGGACACTGCGCGTGGTGCCGAACAAGTACCCGATCGTCGGCGACGGCGTCCGCGGCGCGCACGAGGTCGTGATCTTCTCCCCCGCGCACGACTCCCTGTTCGGCGCGCTCTCGGACGACGCGGCCGCCGACGTGTTGCTCGCGTTGCGCGATCGCGCCCGCTTCCACCTCGCCCACGGGTGCGTGTACGCCCAGGCGTTCGTGAACCAGGGCAAGGCCGCGGGCGCGTCGATCGAGCACCCGCACGCGCAGATCGTCGCGCTCGACCTCGTTCCCGAGCGGGCGCGCGCCCGGCTCGATCACTTCACGGCGGCCGCGTTCGCCGCCGACCAGGAACACCTCGTCGCCGACGGCGAGATCCGCGTCTGGTGCCCGCGCGCGGCCACGTCGCCGTACGCGGTGCGGCTCGCGCCCGTGGCCGGTGGCGCGCGCTTCGACGAGACCACCGACACCGAGGTGCGCGCGACGGCCCTCGCGCTGCGCGACACGATCGCGAGGCTCCGGACGATCATCGGCGACGCCGCCTACAACGTCGTCATCGAGACCGCGCCGCGCGACCGTGCCGAGCCGTTCCGATGGTGGATCGACCTCGTGCCTCGGGTGGCGATCACCGCGGGCTTCGAGTTCGGGACCGGCTTCTCGGTGAACATCGTCGATCCCGCCGACGCCGCGACCGCGCTCCGGGCCGCCCCCTGACCCCGACGAGGTGCCCATGAAGATCAAGGTCGGTATCACGATCGACGCGCCGCCCGACGTCACGTGGCGCGTCCTGGAACCCGTCGAACGTCACGTCGACTGGATGGTCGACGCCGAGTCGATCCGGTTCACGGGCCCGCAGACACGCGGCGAGGGCACGAGCTTCGACTGCGTGACGAAGGTCGGTCCCTTCCGGCTGACCGATCGCATGACCGTCATCGAATGGGAACCCGGCCGCCGCATGGGCATCGAGCACCGCGGCATCGTGACCGGGCGGGGTCGCTTCACGTTGCGGCGCCGCCGGGGCGGGCGCACACAGTTCACATGGCACGAGCGCCTCACCTTTCCCTGGTGGATGGGCGGACCGGTCGGCGCGCTCGGCGGCGAAGCCGGTCCTGCGCGCGATCTGGCGCCGTAACCTGCGCCGGCTGAAGACGATCGTGGAGGCGACATGACGAAGCGGGCGGTGAGCGTCGCCGGGCTGCAGACATTGGGCACCGGCCTGTCGCTGGAGGTCGCGCGCGAAGCCGACGACCTCGGCTTCTCCACCGTGTGGGTCGCGGAGGCGAACGCCGCCGAGGGCATGTCGCTGCTCGGCGCGATCAGCCAGGTGGCGCCGCGCGTCGGCATCGGTACCGGCGTCCTCGCCCTCCAACTCCGGACACCGCCGCTCCACGCGATGGCCGCGGCCACGCTGCAGCAGCTGGCGGGCGAACGCGACGTCTTCCTCGGCGTCGGCATCTCATCGCCCGCGGTCGCCGGGCAGTGGCACGGCGCCGGCTACACCGACCGCCCGATCGCACAGGTGCGCGAATTCCTCACGCTCCTGCGCGAATGCCTGTCGGGCGAGACCGTGACGTTCCAGGGCGACTTCTACGACGTGAAGCGGTTCCGGCTCGGGCTGAAGCTCGGCGACCGGCGGCCGAAGATCGCGCTCGCGGCGCTGAACAAGCAGATGCTGCGGCTCGGCGGCGAGCTGGCCGACGTCGTGTTGTTGAACTACCTGCCCGCCTCGCTCGTGCCGTGGTGCGTCGAGCGGATCCGGGCCGGCGGCGACGCGGAGATTCACGCGTACGTGCACTGCGCGGTCACCGATCGCGACCGCTACGCCGACCTCGCGCGCAAAGATCTCCTCAACTACGCGGTCGCGCCCGCGTACGCCACGCAGTTCGAGCGGGCCGGGTTCCTCGAAGAGGTACGCCACTTCCAGAGCCGCTGGGCCGCCCGCGATCGTGAAGGCGCGCTCGAGGCGATCAGCGACGCGTGGGTCGACGAGATCCAGATCATGGGAGACGAGCAGCACGTGCGCGACGCAGTGCAGGCGTACGCCGACCACGGGGTCGACGTACCCATCGTGTTCGCGCTCCCGTGGGGTGAGGACCGGCGCGCGACCGTCAGCGCGACCCTGCGCGCGCTCGCGTAGGCGGCGCCGGCTCCTTCGACGCGCGGCTCAGCGCCCGGCGAACTTTGCCTTGCCCGGACCGTCGGCGAGAAACGACTGCACTCCGGTCACGGCGTCCTCGGTGCCGAACACCTCGACGAACGCGTCGGCTTCGAGATCGAGGCCGTCGGAGAGCGTGCGCCCGAGCCCGTGGTCGATGACGCGCTTGGCGAGCCCCATGGCGACGACGGCGCCCTTCGCGAGCTCTTCGGCCCAGTGCCGCGCCGCGTGCTCTTCGTCGCCGGCCGGGACGACGCGGTCGACGAGGCCCATCTCGAGCGCTTCCGCCGCGCGTACCTGACGACCGCTCCAGACCATCTCCTTCGCCCGGGCCGGGCCGACGAGTCGCGTGAGGCGCTGGGTCCCACCCGCGCCCGGGATGATGCCGAGCAGGATCTCGGGCTGACCGAGGCGCGCCGTCTCGCCCGCGACGCGCAGGTCGCACGCGCACGCCAGTTCCAGCCCGCCGCCGAGGGCGTACCCGCGGATCGCGGCGATCACCGGACGCGGGATGGCCGCGATCGCGTCGAAGGCTTCACGGAACGCCCGGCCGACGACCACGGCCGCATCGGGGCCAGTGAACTCGGAGATGTCGGCGCCCGCGGCGAAGGCCCGCTCGCCGCCGGCGACGATGACGGCCGTCACGGTCTCGTCGGCGCCGACCGCCCGTGCGGCGGCGCGCAACTGTTGGAGCACCGCCTGCGACAGCGGGTTCATCGGCGGGTTGTGCAGACGCAGGACGGCGATACCGTCGGGCGTGCGCTCGGTGAAAACGAGATCATCGGCCATGGCGGGACCCTATTACCGGTTACGCCCGCGGTCTCGGGAAGAGCACCTCGGCGCCGACCGGGACGAACCCGACCGCGGAGACGGCACGCAGTGATGCCGCGTTGCCGGGAGCGACCTGCGCCCACAGCGGTTCCCCCGCCGGGACGAGACCGAGCGCCGCCTGCACCACTCGCCGGCCCAGTCCCCGGCCCCGAGCGTCGAGCGCGACCTCGAAACCGAAGTCCCAACGGCCGCACACGCCGCGCCCGAGGACGAGCAGTGCGGCATCGTCGTCGGTGACGAACACGCGCATGGCCTGCCGGTACCGTGAGGCTTCCTCGACGCGAGGATGATCGAGCGCGTCGACCTCGTGCAGCCACGGCGGAACGCCGGCTCCCGTGCCGGAACAGCACAGCAACGCGTCGTACGTCGTGGCGGTGGATCCGAGACGCTCGCCGAGCCAGAGCAGCGTGGCCGGCGACATCGGCCGCGCCAGGTCGCCGGGCGGCACACGCTGCGCGAACTCGTCGGGCGCGATGTCGGCCGCGAGCATGAAGTGCCCGGTCAGACCGACGATGGCGTCGGCCCGCCCGCCGGGCGACGGCACCACCTCGACGCGCCCGTCGGCCGGGGGGAACCGGCCGGCCGCGGCGTCGTCGAGCAACGAGCGCAACGGGTGCACGCTCACGCCTGCAACAACTCCTCCGCCGCGGAGTACGGATCGCGGTCGCGACCGGCGACCTCGTCGACGATCGTCTCGAAGCGCGGACCGCGACACAGGGCTGCCGCGCGCTCCAGCATCTCGGCGCCGACCAGTCCGCGCAACTCCTCGCGCAGTCGCGCCTTCCGGCGTTCCTCGGCGTCGCCGGTCGCCTCGAGATGCGCCTTGTGCGCGGCGATCGCGTCGAACAGCGTCTCGATCCCCTCGCCCGTCGTCGCGACGGTGCGCACGATCGGCGGCCGCCACGACCTCCGGCTCGACAGCTCGAGCATCCCGGCGAGGTCGCTCTCGGTCTCGGCCGCGCCCGGCGCGGTCGGCCTTGTTCACGACGAACACGTCGGCGATCTCCATCAGACCCGCCTTCGCCGTCTGCACCGCGTCGCCCCAGCCGGGGTTCACGACGACGACCGTGGTGTCGGCGTGCCCGGCGATCTCGACCTCGACCTGGCCCACGCCGACCGTCTCGATGACGATCCACGCCTTGCCGACGGCGTCGAGCACGCGTACGGCCTGCGGCGCCGCGAGCGCGAGGCCGCCGAGATGACCGCGGGTGGCCATCGAGCGGATGAACACGCCGGGGTCGGTCGTGTGGCTCTGCATGCGCACACGATCGCCGAGGATCGCCCCGCCGCTGAACGGACTGGTCGGGTCGACCGCGAGGACACCGACCTCGCCCCCGGTCTGCCGCAACCGGCCGACCAGCCGGTCGGTCAGCGTCGACTTCCCCGCGCCGGGCGCACCGGTGATCCCGATCGACCAGGCCCGGCCCGTGCGCGGGTGCAGCATCCGGATCGCGACGCGCGCGCCCTCACCGCCGCGTTCGACCAGCGAGATGACCTTGGCGATCGAACGCCGATCGCCCTGCAGCGCGCGTTCGACCAGCGCGGCGTCGGCGTCTCCCATGGAGCGCCGACGCTACTCGTCGGCTACGACCTCGGTGATGCCCGGGACGCGGTCCATGATGATCCGCTCGACGCCCGCCTTGAGCGTCATCGTCGAGACGGGACAGGAGCCGCAGGCCCCGATCAGCGACACGTGCACGACCATGTCCTCGTCGATGCCGTTGAACACGATGTCGCCGCCGTCGCTCTGCAACGCCGGGCGGATCGCGTCGATGGCCTCGAGGACACCTTGCTCCATGTCGGTGACGTCAACCGGCATCAGGACTCCAAACGATCGCTGTGTCTCACACGGGGACAACCCGCCCAGTATCGCGCTTGTTCCCGGGGCGGGTCGCAAGGGGCGGTCCGAACCGTGGGGCCGGCCCGATCAGTCGTCGAGGCGCTCGACGTCGGCGCCGAGGGCCCGGAGCCGGCCCGCGAGGTCGGAGTACCCCCGCTCGATGTGCTCGCCGTCGTGCACCGTGGTCTCGCCGTCGGCCACCAGACCGGCCAGCACGAGGGCCGCGCCGGCACGCACGTCGGAGGCCCGCACCGGAGCGCCCGAGAGGCGGTCGACACCGCGGACGATCGCGTGGCGGCCCTCGGTCCGGACGTCGGCACCCATCCGGGCCAACTCGTCGACGAACTGGAAGCGGCCGTCGTAGACGTTCTCGGTGACGATCGCGCTGCCCTCGGCCACCGTCATCAAGGAGACGGCGAGCGGCATGAAGTCGGTGGCGAACCCGGGGTGCGGCAACGTCGCGACGTCGACGGCGCGCAGCCGCTTCTTCGCCAAGGCCCAGAGGCCGTCGCTCGTCGGGGAGATACGCATCCCCATCTCGCACAGCTTCATCGACACCATCTCGACGTGTTCGGAGCGCACGCCGACGAGCTCGATCTCGCCGCCCGCGATACCGCACGCCATGAGCAGGGTTCCGGCCTCGACCCGGTCGGTCATGATCTCGCTGTCGACTGCGTGGAGCTCCTCGACACCCTCGATCTCGATCGTCGACGAGCCCGCGCCGAGCAGGTGCGCGCCCATGCGGTTGAGGAAGGTCGCGAGCGCGGTGACCTCGGGCTCGCGCGCCGCGTTCTCGATCACCGTCGTGCCTTTGGCCAGCACCGCCGCGCACATGAGGTTCTCGGTGGCGCCGACACTCGGGAACTCGAGCACCGTGCGCGCGCCGTGCAAGAGCTCGGCGTGCGCGACGACGTAGCCGTGTGCGACCTCGACCTGGGCGCCCATCGCCTCGAGTCCGCGCAGGTGCATGTCGACCTTGCGACTCCCGATGTTGTCGCCCCCCGGCAGCGCGACACGCGCCTGGCCGCAGCGCGCGAGCAGCGGCCCGAGCACGTTGAACGACGCGCGCATCCGGGCGACGAGCTCGTACGGCGCCTCGGGGGTCAACTCCCCGCTCGCGTCGACGCGCACCACGTCGACCGCGGGCTGCTCGACCTGCGCGCCGGTGGCGCGCAAGAGGTCGATCATCACGTCGAGGTCGCGAACGGGCGGCATGTTCCGCAGCGTCGTGACACCGGGTGCCAGCAACGCGGCCGCCATCTGCTTGAGGCCGGCGTTCTTGGTCGCGCCCGACGGCCGTACCCGACCCGCGAGTGGGCCGGTCGCTCGCACTCGGAATCGGGTCACGGCGAAAAAGCCTACCGACCGGTGTAGCCGGGTTGGCGTTGCTCCACGAACGCCTGGATGGCCTCGCGCATGTCGGCCGACCGCAGACAGACGGCCTGGGCCTCCGCTTCGACGACGAGACCCTCCGCGACCGGGACCCGGCCGGCCGCCTCGACCGCACGCTTGGCGCCCTGCACCGCGAGCGGCGGCTGCGCCGCGATGAGCGCGGCGAGCGCACCCGCCTCCGCGTCGAGCGCGTCGTCGTCGACGAGGCGCTCGCACAGCCCGATGCGATATGCCTCCTCCGCGTCGACGCGGGCCGCGGTCCAGATCATCTCCTTCGCCTTCCCTGCGCCGACGACACGCGGCAGTCGTTGCGTGCCGCCGAGATCGGGGAGGATGCCGTACTTGTGCTCGAGCAGGCCGACCGAGGTCCCGCGCGCGAACACGCGGATGTCGCACGCGAGCGCCATCTGCAGACCCGCTCCGAGCGCGAACCCGCGGACCGCGGCGATCGTGGGGTAGCGCGCCTCTTCCAGCCACGAGTACGCCTCCTGCGTGCGCAGGATGCCGTCGACGGTCGGGTCGCGATGGCGCGTACCGACGTCGTCACCGCCCTCGATCCCCTCGGTGGAACCACCGGTGAACACCGACGTGTCGATGCCCGACGAGAACGCGCGCCCGTTGCCGATGACGACGAGCGCGCGCAGGTCGGCGTCGTCGCGCAGCTCCTTGCCGAGCGCGCGCAGCTCCTGCCACATCTGGATCGTGAAGCTGTTCAGCTTCTCGGGCCGGTTCAGGTGGAGCCAACCGATGTTGCCGTCGCGCCGGAGCTCGACCGTTTGGTACGTGGTCATGCGCGCACCGTATCGCCGGCCGCGGCGCAGCCGAAACGGACCACCTCGACCGGTTCGTGGATGCCTGCGACCGTCACCATCCCGGCCGGCTCGGTCGGCGTGCGCTCGGGCGCGTACCGGCCGAGCTCGACGGTCGCCAGGAGCTCGTGGGCGCGCGCCACACCCGCGAGGCGGGCGGCGAGGTTCACCGACCGCCCGGTGTAGTCGTCGCCCTCGAGCAGGATCACGTCGCCGCCCGCGCAGCCGGCGTGCATCGACAAGGGGAGCTCGAGCTCGTGCGTGTGCGCCTCGAGCCGGGCGACCGCCGCGATCAGCTGGGCGGGATCGACGGAGACCAGCATGCAACCGTCGCCGAGCCACTTCGCGATACGGACGCCGAAGTCGGTCGCCACCTCTCGGGCGGACGCACGGAACACGGTGAGGACACGCACCGATTCGTCGTCGCCGAACTTGTCACCGAACGACGTGAAGCCCGAGAGGTCGACGAACGAGAACCAGCGTTCGACTCGCACCCCGTGAGTCTCTCACTTCCCGTCCACCGATTTCTTACTCTCGTATGGCAAGTCCCGTGACGAATTCGACGACCGTCCGCGCGACGTCGTCGAGCACCGACGCGACGGTCGCCCCACTCGACTTCAACGGCTTGAACCCGTGGTCACCGGTCTCGACCCAGTGGAAGGAGACGGGCCCCTTCACCTTCCGCGCGTGGCGCTTCAGCTCCTGCGTCGTCCCGAAGGCGTCGCGCGTGCCGCTCACGAACAACGTCGGGACGTGCAGCCGCGAGAAGTGCTCCACGCGCAGGTTCTCGGCCCGGCCGGGCGGGTGCAACGGATAGCCGAGGAGGACGAGCCCGAGCGCGGGGACGGGGTCGGTCGCGTCGGCGGCGACCATCGAGCAGATGCGTCCGCCCATCGACCGGCCGCCGAGCACGAGGCGCGCGGCGGGCACCTTCGCGCGCCGCGCGAGGTCGGCCGCGGCCTCACGCACTGCGGCCTCGAGGACGGGCGCTCGGTCGGGCGCCCTGCGGCCGGCGGCGCGGTACGGAAAGTTGAAACGCAGCGACGGGACACCGGCGAGCGCGAGCGCGTCGGTGACCGTCGTGAGTGTCGCGGCGTGCATGTCGGCGCCGGCGCCGTGCGCGAGCAGCACGGCCCGGTCCGCGCCGCGCTTCGGTCCTTGGTACGCGAGGTCCGTGAGGGCCACGTCAACACCAACGACCGAGGAACCGGCCGATGCGACCGAGCTCGTCGACCACGGTCTCCGCGCGTCGCCAGCTGTGACCCTCGCCCGGATACGTGTGCTGTTCGACCGCGACGCCCGCGCGCTGGCAACGCGCGCGGCGAACGTCGCGGTGCGTTCCGGAGTGACGACCGGATCGTCGTCGCCGTGCAAGAGGAGCGCCGGCACGCGGAGCTCGGCTACATGCGTGACGGGCGAGCGGTCGACGTACCGTTCGCGCGCGCCGGGAAGCGGGCCGACGAGCCGCTGCAGGTCGCCCGACTCGAACCGGTGCGTCGTGGCCGCGAGGTCGAGGAGGTCGGTGACGGGCGCCACCGCGATGACCGCGGCGACGAGATCGGGATGCTTCGCGGCGACGTTCAACGCGGTGAACCCGCCCGCGCTCCCGCCCATCAACGCGACGCGGCCCGGCGCCGCCCACCCTTCTTTGATCGCGTGCTTGATGCCGGAGGCGACGTCCGCGACGTCGCGCTCGCCCCACCGCCCGTCGAGCGCGTTGCGGTAGGCCGGTCCGTAGCCCGACGAGCCGCGATGGTTCGGTTGCAGCACCGAGTAGCCCTGCTGTACGAGCCATTGCACGCGTGGGTTCCAGTCGGCGAGCGCCTGCCCGGTCGGGCCCCCGTGCACGTGCACGACCATCGGGCCCGCACCGGGCGCATCGGCCGCGCGCCACAAGAGTCCGTGCAGGGACGCGCCGCCCGACTTCCACAGCACGGGCCGCGGCTCGACGAGCGGGGTCGCCTCGAAGCCGCCGACGGGACCACGCGCGATCGAGCGCCGGCCCGAGCCGTTCGCGGCGAGCACGACCACCTGCGCCGGCGTGACCGCGCCCGATCGCACGCACGCGATCCCGGCGTCGCCCCAGTCGAGGTCGCGGTGCCACCCGCGCGAGAGCTCGCGCGCCGACTTGCGGCCCGGGCGCGCCGATCACGAGCCGCCCGAATCCCGACTCGTTGCGGCACCACGCGAGCTCGGAACCGTCGGGCGACCATGCGAACGACCGCTGACCCGCCGACCACGCGGGTTCGGCGCACTCTTGATGCTGTTGGCCCGCCGGCAACTCCTCACCGTCGACCACGAGCGCGCCGTCGCGCACCCACGCGAGGCGCGCTGCCGTCCGGGGAGAACCGGGGCTGGCTGCACGCGCCGTCGGCGTCGACCACCGTCGGCTTCTCGCCGGGCGCGTCCCGCCGCATGACACGCGACGCGTGCCACGGCATGTTCGGCAGGTCCCACTCCTGCCACACGAGGGCCCCACCGTCGGGTGACCAGGCCGGGTCCCAGGCGTAGTCGGCGTTCGAGACCCGTTCGGGCCATTGCGGAGCCGTCGAGCGGGACCGTCGCGACGTCGCATGCGTCGTCGCGCTCGATCGCGCACGCGACCTCGCCCCGGACCGAGACTGCGGGAGACAGGGCCCGGCCGTCGCGGGTGAGGAAGCGAACGACGCCGCCGACGGCCCGCACCAGCGCCAACCGCCCGTCGGCGGCCGGAACCACCAGCCGTTCGTCGTCCACCCAGGCGAACCGGCCTGCCGCCCCGCACTCGGCCGTCACGACGACGGGAGGACCGGACGAATCGGACGGCGCCACGACGACGTCGGCCCGGCCGTCGAACGCGTCGATCCAGGCGATCAGGGCCCCGGACGGGGACCAACGGGGGTCGCTCACGCTCCGTGACCGACCGAGCATCGTGGGTACTATCGTGGGCGTCACCGACGGGCGACGCTACTCCGCAGCTTGCCTTTCGGGTCGCTCCCCCTCCATCCTGGGTAATTCATGCCGACCCCCCGATCTGCCCTTTCGCGCCCTCACACGCCCGCACCGGGCGACCCGCTCCGCATCGCATTCCTCATCTACCGCGGCAACCCGCACTGCGGCGGGCAGGGCGTGTACAGCCGCCACCTCACCCGGGAGCTGACCGAGCTCGGCCACACCGTGACCATGCTCGCGGGACCGCCCTGGCCGGTCGCCGACGCGCCGGTGACGCTCGAGCACATCGAGAGCCTCGACCTGTACAAGCGCGAGAACCCGTTCCGCGTCCCGTGGCCGCACGAGTTCCGGAGCCGGGCCGACGTCGAGGAGTTCGGGATCATGGCCGGTGCAGGCTTCCCCGAGCCGTACGCGTTCAGCCGGCGCGTCTACGCGCACCTGCGTGACCGACGCGACGAGTTCGATCTCGTCCACGACAACCAGTGCCTCGGCCGCGGCCTGCTCGGGTTCGTCCGCGACGGCTGGCCGTTCGTGAACACGCTGCACCACCCGATCACCGTCGACCGCGACCTCGACCTCGCGGCCGCGACGTCGCCGTTCCGCAAGCTGACGCTGCGCCGTTGGTACGGGTTCCTCGGCATGCAGATGAAGGTCGCGCGCCAGCTGCCGCGTCACATCACGGTGTCGCAGAACTCCAAGAAGGACATCGTCGCCCAGATGCGCGTCGACCCCGACACGCTGCACATCGTGCCGGTCGGTGTCGACCAGCAACAGTTCCGGCCGCTGCCGCACATCCGCCGCGTGCCCGGCCGGCTCATGACGACCGCCAGCGCCGACGTGCCGCTGAAGGGCCTCACCTACCTCATCGAGGCGCTCGCGAAGATCCGCACCGAGCGCGACGACGCGCACCTCGTCGTCATCGGCCAGCCCCGCCACAAGTCGGCGGTCCCGGCGCAGATCGAGCGGCTCGGCCTCAAGGGCGCGATCGAGTTCGTGACCGGCGTGAGCGACGAGCGCATCGTCGAGCTCTACGCCGAAGCCGAGATCGCTGTGGTTCCGTCGCTCTACGAAGGCTTCTCGCTCCCGGCGATCGAGGCGATGGCGTGCGGTGTGCCCGCTCGTCACCACCACCGGCGGCGCGCTGCCCGAGGTCGTCGGCACGTCCGGCGACGGCGCGATGACCGTCCCGCCCGGCGACCCGGGCGCGCTCGCGCAGATGATCGTCGAGGTGTTGAACAACGACGAGCTGCGCGCCCGGCTCGGCGAGCGCGGCCGGCGCCGCGTGCTCGACCGGTTCACGTGGCGCAAGACCGCCGAAGGTACGGCCGAGCAGTACTACCTCGAGCTGGAGGCGCACGCGCAGCGACGCCGCGACTCGGGCCTGTCCGGCCTGATGCTGACGGTCGACTTCGACCGGCATCGGACTCGTGCCGGGCGAGCGGCTGCTCGACCTCGGCGCGGGTGGCGGCCGGCACGCGTTCGAGGCGATGCGCCGCGGCGCGCGCGTCACGGCGCTCGACTACTCGGCCGCCGATCTGAAGGACGTCGCCGCGGTCGCCGGCGCGATGATCGACGCGGGCGACGTCTCCTACGAGCAGTGGGCCGGCGTCGCGAACGCCGACGCGCTCGACCTGCCGTTCGCGTCGGACAGCTTCGATCGCGTCATCGTCTCGGAGGTGCTCGAGCACGTCTGGGACGACGAGCGCGCGCTCACCGAGATCGCGCGGGTGCTGCCGCCCGGGCGGGCGCATCGCGGCGACGGTCCCGACCCGCTGGCCCGAGCGGGTGTCGTGGGCGCTGAACTGGCGCTACCACGACACGCCCGGCGGGCACGTCCGCATCTACCGCCAGCACGAGCTGGAGCTGAAGCTGGAGCGCGCCGGCTTCTTCCTGCGCGGTTCGCACCATGCGCACGCGTTCCACTCGCCGTACTGGTGGCTCAAGTGCGCGTGCGGTCTCGAGAACACCGACGCCGCCCCGGTGCGCCGATACCACGACTTCTTGTGCATGCTGATCGAGCACAACCCGCGCTGGGCGAGCGTCACCGAGCGCGCGCTGAACCCGGTGCTCGGCAAGAGCGTGGTGCTCTACGGCGAGAAGGTCGCACCGACGATGGCGAAGTGGGGAAAGCGAAGCCTTGCCTGATCACGAACTGCCGCAGGTCGACGGAGTGATGACGCGCGAGGAGGTCGCGCAGACGGTCGACGCGATCGCGTCGGTGCAGCTCCCCGACGGCAATATCCCCTGGGCTCCGGGCAATCACACCGATCCGTGGAACCTGGTCGAGGCGGCCATGGCGCTCGACGTGGGGAAGCGTTACGCCGACGCCGAGCGCGCATACGAATGGCTGCACGCGGATGCAACACGACGCGCGGCTGCTGGCACGCGTACTACGTCGGCGACGAGGTGAAGGAGCACACGCTCGACACCAACGTCACCTGCTACGTCGCGAACGGCGTGTGGCACCACTACATGTGCACCGCGCGACTCCGGGTTCCTCGAGTCGATGTTCCCCGTCGTCGAGCGCGCCATCGACTTCGCGCTCGACAACCAGCACCCGACCGGAGAGATCGAGTGGGACGCCGATCCGGAGCGAGCCGAAGGCAAGGGTGCGCTCCTCACCGGATCGTCGAGCATCTATTCGTCGCTGCGGTGCGCGATCGCGGCCGCCGAGCGGCTCGGCCGTGAGCGACCCGACTGGGAACTGTCGTTGGGCTCGCTGGCCATCGCCATCGCGCACCGACCCGAGCGCTTCCTCGACAAGGACCGCTGGGCGATGGACTGGTACTACCCGATCCTCGTCGGCGTGCTGCGGGGCCACGCGGCCGAGGCCCGGCTCGCGTCGAAGTGGGACACGTTCGTCGTGCCCGGGCGCGGCGTCCGCTGCGTCTCCGACCAGCCGTGGGTGACCGCCGCGGAAACGTGCGAGCTGGTCATGGCCCTCGACGCGATCGGCCTGCACGAGCGCGCCCACACGTTGTTCGAGTGGGTGCAGTTCCTCCGCCACGACGACGGCTCGTACTGGACCGGGATGAACTTCCCCGAGGCCCGCTACAACGGGTGGGGCGAGTACTTCACCGCGGAGCAGCCCACGTGGAACAGCGCCGCCGTGGTGCTGGCCGCGAACGCGCTCGGCGGCAACGGCCCGACCGCGGGCATGTTCCGCGGCGAGGGCCTGCCCGGAAGCCTCACGGCCCAGGAACTGATCGACGCGGGCGCGGCCATCGAAGCCGAGCGCGCCGCACGCGATCGCCACTGACGCGTCTCTTGCACGGGCACGCCCGGACGCACTGACCTGCGTCCGTCACGGACCCGGCCGCTCGCCCTACGATGTCCGCCGGATGCGGGGTTGGTGGAGCACGCGACCGAGATCGAAGGTCTGGGACAGCGGCGCCGCGCGCGCCGACACGCCTCCCCGCACGGATCCGCCCGCAGCCGTCCCACCCGTGGCCACCGCGCCCGCCCGCGCCGCCGACGGCACCCGCGGCCGCGACACCTCCGCCGCCGCCCGCACCCGAGGCCTCGACACCTCCGCCGCGGCCCGCACCCGCGGCCCCTCCGCCGCCGCCCGCACCCGCGGCCGCGACCCCTCCGCCGCCCGCAACCGCACCGGCGTTGCCCGAGCCTGGCGTCACGCAACTCGCTCCCGCGCCACCGCCGCTCGCCGCGCTGTTCGAACCGCGCGCCGTCGACTACCTGCCGCACGCGATCCCGGCCGACGACCTCCCCACGCCGGTCTCGTCCGCCCCGATCGTCCCCGAGTCCGCGTACTACGAGCGGACGCTCGTACCGCCCGAGGAGCCGGCGCCGCCCCAACCGGCGGCGGGCGGCCCCGATTCGCAGGGCGAATTCCTGCGGCTCCTCGAAGTCGTCACGAGCATGTGCGACCACGTGATCGAGTACATCGAGGCCGACCGGGCCGAACGCCAGCTGATGATGCAGACACTGGCGCAGCTCGGGCAGGTCATCACCGAGGGCTCGACCGCGGCCGTCGCCGCGTTCACCGCGCTGTCGAACGCGAACGCGATCGCCGCCCGTCAGCTCGAGGAGCCGTCCGAGCCGGTCGAGCTCGGACGCGAGCGAGCCGTGGGCGTTCACCCGTGCCACGACGCGTGCCCCGGAGGCGACCGAGACGCGCGCGAACGAATCGTCGGCGGCTCGATGGACGCCGGTCCCGAGCCCTTCATCGATCTCGTGGCCGCGGAGTCGTCACCGTCCGCAGCCGAGCAGGCGATGCTTCCGTCCGCCAAGATCCACATCGCGGTCGAGGTGCGCGGCCGGTTCGGCGACCGTTGGGTCGACGGGTTCGAGATCTGCGAAGTGATGACGACGCCCGCGGGCCCGCGGTACCGCCTGCGCCGTCGAGCGCGACGGGGTGGTGCTGCCCGAGTTGTTCGACGCGAGCAACATCCGCCACGTCGAGACGCCTCCCACCGTCGATCCGGCGGCGCACGGCGCGGCTCCCGGCGAGACTGCGAGCGGCGTCGCGCAGGCGAATCGCGAGCGGTCCATGGGATCGCATCCGAGTGGCACCGGCGGCGACTCGGCGCCGGTCAACGGGTCGGGATACTGGTCGCGTTCCTGAGCACCCGCAACGAGCCGGTCGTCGACACCGGCTCGAACCCGTCGGCGACGGCGCGTTGCCACACGTGGAACGGCGCCTGACCGCCGGCCGCGGGATCGTCGAACACATCGTGGATCGCGAGCGTTCCGCCCACGACGACGTGCGGAGACCAGTTCGCGTAGTCGGCCATCGCCACGTCCTCGGCATGACCGCCGTCGATGAACAAGAACCCGAGCGGCGTCCGCCACGCGCGCGCGACGGGAACCGAGTAGCCGATCACTCCGACGACAACGTCCTCGAGACCTGCGGCCTGGATCGTGCGGCGGAAGAACGGCAGCGTGTCCATGCGGCCGGTCTCGGGATCGACGACCTCGCGATCGTGGTGCTCCCACCCCTCCTGGTTCTCCTCGGAGCCGCGGTGGTGGTCGACGGTGAACAGCACGGTGCCGGCCACGCGCGCCGCAGCGCCGAGATACACGGCCGACTTCCCGCAGTACGTGCCGACCTCGAGCAGCGGGCCCAGCCGCCCCGCGGAGCAGGCGGCGTCGTGCAGCGCGAGGCCCTCGTCGTCGGGCATGAAGCCCCTGGCCGCACGCGCGACTTCGAGCAGTCGATCGTCCATCACGGCCGCGCACACTAGGGCGGGCCGCGCACCGGCGCGATACTGAACGGACGTGAGGACGATCGACTCCGGAGAACTCGGCGCGGATCGGCTCCGGGTGGCGGCGTGTGTGATCGGCTTCCTCGGGGTCGCCCTCGGCGCCAGCCGCCTCGCGACGCAGTTGGACTATGGCGACGACTTCGCCGTCTACCGGGTGGCGGGAAGTGCGGTGTTGCACCACGAGTCGCTGTTCGGCCCGTGGATGGGGCAACACATGACGTTCCCCCTGCCCTTCACGTACCCGCCCCTCGCCGCCGTGCTCGCGATCCCGTTCGCGCTGCTCGGCCAGGACGTCGGCTACCTGCTCTGGAACGTCGTGTCGATCGCGGCTCTCTTCGCGGTTGTCCGGGAGACGACACGACCTCTCGTCGCGCGGTTCGACCGGCCCGCGCTCGCACTCGCCTCCTCGTGCGCGCTCGCGCTCGCGCTCGCGCCGGTGCAGGAGGAGCTGCGCTACGGGCAGGTCGGCATCGTGTTGATGGCCTTGTGCCTGTTCGATTGCACCCGGCGCCCGCAACGGGTACCGCAGGGCGCGCTCGTCGGAGCCGCGACCGCGGTCAAGCTCATACCGGGGATCTTCATCCCCTACCTGTGGCTCACGGGCCGGCGCCGAGCGACCGGCGTCGCGGTATCGACGTTCGTGCTGCTCTCGCTGGCCGCGGCAACGGTGACGCTCGGCGACTCCAGGTCGTTCTGGACGTCGCGAGTGTTCGACAACAGCCGCGTCGGCGGTCTCGCGTACATCAGCAACCAGTCGCTGAACGGCCTCGTCGCACGCGCGTTCGGCTCCGATCCGCACGTCGTCTGGATCGCGCTCGCCGGACCGGTCGCGGTCTTCGGTCTCCGGCACGCGGCGCGGGCCGCCCGGCAGGGCGACGACATCCTCGGCATCGCGATCGTCGGGCTGGTGGGCGTGCTCGTGTCACCGGTCTCGTGGATCCACCATCTCGTGTGGGTCGTCCCCGCCCTTGCGGTACTCGTCGGCGACGGACGCGACCGCCGACGCTTCGCTATCGCAGTGTCGGCGGCCGCGCTCTTCACGCTGCGGCTGCCGTTTCTCGCCCAGAGCATCCCGGCCGGTTGGCACATCGGCTGGATCTCGGCGGTGCTGCGCGATGCCGACGGGCTCGTATGCCTGTTTCTGCTCTTCGTGCTCGCGTCGCTCGTGCCCGCGCCGCTCAGATCCGGGCCGACTCCACCCAGCGCCCGAACACGTCGGCGAGCGCGTCGACGATCTCTCCCAGCGTTGCGTACACGCGCACCGCGTCGATGAACGCGGGCATGAGGTTCACGTCGGGCTCGGCGGCCTCGGTTCGGATCCGCGCCAGCGCCGCGCGCACCGACTCGGCGTCGCGCTCGCGCTTCACCTTGTCGAGCCGGCGGCGCTGCTCCTCTTCGACCTCGGGCCCGATGCGCAGGATCGGTGGTGGCGCCTCCTCGCTGCCTTCGAGGAAGCCGGTCACTCCGACCACGACCGCGCGCCCGAGTTGAGCTTGCGTTCCAACTCGTAGGCGGCGTCGGCGATCTGTCCCTGGTACCAGCCCTCCTCGACGCCGCGGATCGCACCGTCGAGCATCGAGCCGGCGCCGAGGTCTTCGATCTGCGCAAACAGCTCTTCGGCTCGGCGTTCCATCTCGCCGGTGAGCGCTTCGACGTAATAGGAACCGCCGAGCGGATCGGCGACGTTCGTGACCCGCGTCTCGTCCGCGATGACCTGCTGCGTGCGCAACGCGATGCGCGCCGCCTTCTCCGACGGGAGTGCGAGCGTCTCGTCCATCGAGTTCGTGTGCAGGCTCTGCGTGCCCCCGAGCACACCCGCGAGCGCCTCGATCGCGGTGCGCACGATGTTGACCTCGGGTTGCTGTGCGGTGAGCGAGACCCCGGCCGTCTGTGTGTGGAACCGCATCTGCAACGAACGTTCGAGCTGCGCGCCGTAGCGATCCCGCATCCATCGCGCCCAGATCCGGCGCAGCGGCGCGGTACTTCGCGATCTCCTCGAAGAAGTCGACGTGCGCGTTGAAGAAGAACGAGAGGCGCGGCGCGAACGCGTCGACCGCGAGCCCGGCACGCAGGGCGAGCTCCACGTACGCGAAGCCGTTCGCGACGGTGAACGCGAGCTCCTGGGCCGCCGTCGAACCGGCCTCGCGGATGTGGTAGCCGGAGATCGAGATGGGGTGGAAGCGCGGCATCTCCGCCGTGCAGAACGCGATCGAGTCGCGGACGAGCCGCAGCGACGGGCGAGGCGGGAAGATGAACTCCTTCTGCGCCTGGTACTCCTTCAAGATGTCGTTCTGCAGCGTGCCGCCGATGCGGGCGCGATCGACGCCGTTCGCCTCCGCCTGCGCGACGAACATCGCGAAGATCACCGCGGCGGGCCCGTTGATCGTCATCGACGTGGTGACCGAGCCGAGGTCGATGCCGCGGTAGAGGTCGTGCATGTCGGCGATCGTGTCGACCGCGACCCCGCACTTACCGACCTCGCCGAGCGCGAGCTCGTCGTCGGAGTCGCGCCCCATGAGCGTGGGGAGATCGAACGCGGTCGACAGCCCGTCGCCGCCGGCCGCGAGCAGCTCGTGGAAACGGCGGTTGGTGTCGATCGCGGTGCCGAAGCCCGCGAACATCCGCATCGTCCAGAGCTTCGAGCGGTACATGTCGGGATACGGCCCGCGGGTGTACGGGTATCGCCCCGGCCGCTCCGCGTCCTCGGGCCCGTACACCGCGTCGACCGGCACCCCCGACATGGTCTCGAAGGAGGCGTCTCGAAAGGAGGCGTCTCGAAAGGAGGCGTCTCGAAAGGAGGCGTCTCGAAAGGAGGCGTCTCGAACTCTGCGGTCACGACTTCATGGTAGATCCGTTAGAAACCGAACATCTCCGTGACGCCGTGGTCGCGGCCGGCGGTGTACCCGCCGTCGACGGCGATGGCCTGCCCGCTGACGAACGACGCGTCCGCCGAGACGAGGAACAGCGGCGGCCGCCGCAATCTCCTCGGGCCGGCCGAGCCGCCGCAGCTTGTGCTCCTCGCGAATCGACTCGCGGATGTGCTCCATGCCCGGCATGCCGAACACACCTTCGAGCAGCGGCGTCTCGATGAACCCGGGACAGATCGCGTTGGCCCGGATCCCGGCCCGTCCGTAGTCGATCGCGAGGTTCTTGGTGAAGATGACGACCGCGCCCTTCGACGCGTTGTACGAACTGCCGCCCGCGGTGCCTTCGAGGCCTTCGACGCTCGCAACCGTGACGACGCTGCCGCGCTCCCCGTCGATCGGATCCTGGCTCAGCATGTGCCGGATCGCGTGCTTCGCACAGAGGAACGTGCCCGTGAGGTTCACGTCGAGCACCCGTTGCCACTCGTCCCGCTCGACCATGTGCGCCGGGCCGCCCCCGGCGATCCCGGCCGAGGTGACGATCGAGTCGATCCGGCCGTGCTCGGCGACCATGGCGTCGATCGCCGCCGCGATCGCTTCCTCGTCGCGCACGTCGGCCTGCACGAACGAGACCTCGCGCGCGCCCGGAGGCAGCTCCAGGCCGCCCCGCGGCTCGGTGAGGTCGAGGCCGACGACCCGCGCGCCTTCGGCCGCGAACCGGGCGACACACGCCAATCCGATGCCTGACGTGGCGCCGGTCACCATTGCGGACTTGCCGTCGAGTCGACCCATTTCCACGTTCTAGTACGACGGGGCACCCCATGGAATCCTGGGCGGGCTCGACTAGGGTCCATCGACCATCCAGCAACCGGGAGAGGGGAAATGCCGGAGCAACAGCCCGATCGCAACCTCGCAATGGAGCTCATGCGGGCCACCGAGGCCGCCGCACTCGCCGCCGGACGCTGGATGGGCCGGGGCGACAAGAACGCCGCCGACGGTGCCGCCGTCGAAGCGATGCGGGTCGTGCTCAGCACAGTGCGGATGGAAGGCGTGGTGGTCATCGGCGAGGGCGAGAAGGACGAAGCGCCGATGCTCTACAACGGGGAGCAGATCGGCGACGGTTCGCCGCCGAGCATGGACATCGCCGTCGACCCGGTCGACGGCACCACGCTCACCTCACTCGGGCGGGGCGGCGCGATCGCCGTCATCGCGATGAGCGAGCGGGGCACGATGTTCGACCCCGGTCCGTGCGTCTACATGGACAAGATCGCGGCGGGTCCGGCGGCGATCGACGTGATCGACATCAACGCGCCCGTCAAGGCGAACCTCGAGGCGGTGGCGAAGGCGCTGGGCGAGAAGGTCAGCGACGTCACCGCCGTCATCCTCGACCGCGAACGTCACACCGACATCATCCGGGAATGCCGCGACGCCGGTTCCCGCATCCGCCTGATCCCCGACGGCGACGTCGCCGGCGCGATCTCGGTCGCGTGGCGCAACTCCGGCAACGACATCCTGTTCGGCGTCGGCGGCACTCCCGAAGGTGTCATCTCCGCGTGCGCCCTGAAGGCGCTCGGCGGCACGATCCAGGGCAAGCTCTGGCCGCGCAACGACGAGGAGCGCACGGCCGCGCTCGACGCGGGCTACGACCTCGACAAGACGCTGTTGCTCGACGACCTCGTCGCCGGCGACGACGTCTTCTTCGCCGCGACCGGCATCACCGACGGCGAGCTGTTGCGCGGTGTGCGCTACTGGGGCGAAGGCGCGGGCACGCAGAGCCTCGTCATGCGTTCGAAGTCGGGAACGATCCGCATCATCGAAGCCCAGCACCACTGGACGAAGCTGAACGCGTACTCCGCGGTCAAATACAGCTGACCGGTCGTCAGCCCCAGAAGATGCCGGTCGGGTGGGCCGGATCAGGCGGAGGCGGCGACTTCGAGGCGCACCGTGGCCCGGGCGAGCGCGGCCGACGCCTCGTCGTCTTCCGCGTTGGCGCGCAACGCGTCCTCGGCGCGGGTCTTCGCTTCGGTCGCGCGGGCCACGTCGATGCTGTCCGCGGGTTCGGCCACATCGGAGAGGATGATCACCTGGTTGTGGCTCACCTCGACGAAACCGCCGTGCACCGCGAACCAGGCTTGGGTTCCGTCCTCGAACTTCACGCGCGCGGTCCAGTCGGCCAGCGCACCGAGGAACGGTGCGTGGTTGTCCTCGAACGCGATGTCGCCACCGCCGAGGGTCCGTACCACGACCATCTTGCCCTCGCCCTGGAACAGGATCTGTTCCGGAGAGACCAGCTGCACGTCCATCGAAGTGAGTCCTAGCCCTCGAGCTGCTTCGCCTTGGCGAGCACCGACTCGACGCCGCCGACGTTGAAGAACGCCTGCTCCGGCACGTGGTCGAGCTCACCGCTCACGAGCGCCTCGAAACTCTCGACCGTCTCCTCGACGGGCACGAAGATCCCCTTCAGGCCGGTGAAGACCTCGCCCACGAAGAAGGGCTGGCTCAGGTACTTCTGCACCTTGCGGGCCCGGGCGACCGTCACGCGGTCTTCCTCGGAGAGCTCGTCGAGACCGAGGATGGCGATGATGTCCTGCAGCTCCTTGTAGCGCTGCAGCGTCTCCTGCGTCCGGCGGGCGACGTCGTAGTGACGCTGCCCGACGATCTCGGGCGCGAGGATGTTGCTCGTGGATGCCAGCGGGTCGACAGCCGGGTAGATGCCGAGGGCCGCGATCTCACGCGCGAGCTCGGTCGTGGCGTCGAGGTGGGTGAAGGTGGTGAACGGCGCGGGGTCGGTGTAGTCGTCGGCGGGCACGTAGACGGCCTGCAGCGACGTGATCGAACGACCCTTGGTCGAGGTGATGCGCTCCTGCAGCTCGCCCATCTCGTCGGCCAGGGTGGGCTGGTACCCCACGGCCGACGGCATACGGCCGAGCAGCGTCGACACCTCGGAACCCGCCTGCACGAACCGGAAGATGTTGTCGACGAACAACAACACGTCCTGGTTCTGGACGTCGCGGAAATACTCCGCCATCGTGAGCGCGCTCAACGCGACGCGCAGACGCACACCCGGCGGCTCGTCCATCTGGCCGTATACGAGCGCGGCCTTCTCGATGACGCCCGACTCCTGCATCTCGAGCCAGAGGTCGGTGCCTTCACGGGTGCGCTCGCCGACACCGGCGAACACCGACACACCACCGTGCTGGGTGGCCACCCGGTTGATCATCTCCTGGATGAGCACCGTCTTGCCCACGCCCGCGCCGCCGAACAGGCCGATCTTGCCGCCCTGCACGTAGGGCTCGAGGAGGTCGATGACCTTGATGCCGGTCTCGAACATCAACGCCTTCGGCTCGAGCTGGTCGAAGGGCGGTGCGTCACGGTGGATGTTCCACCGATCTGCGATGTTCGTGACCTCGGACTCGGGAATGTCGAGCGGCTCGCCGATCACGTTCCACACATGACCGAGCGTGCCGTCGCCGACCGGGACCTGGATGCCATGACCGAGGTTGCGTACGGCGGTGCCGCGCTGCAGGCCGTCGGTGGGCTTCAGGCAGACGGCCCGGCAGCGGCCTTCGCCGATCTGCTGGGCGACCTCGGCCGTTACCGTGATCTTCTCGCCCTCCAGCTCGATGTCCATCTCGACGGCGAAGTTGATCTCGGGCAGCGCGTCGGGCGGGAACTCCACGTCGACGACGGGACCGAGGATCGCGACGACCCATCCGTCCTTGAGCGGCGTCTCGGAACCGTGAGTTGTGGGTTCGGCGGTTGCGGTCATGGCGCTGTTGCTCCCGAAGTCTCAGGCGGTCTTGTCGTAGTACTCGGCGGCTTGCACGTCGTCGTGGTCGCCGGCGCCCTGGCTCAGCGCTTCGGCGCCACCGACGATCTCCATGATCTCGGTCGTGATCGAGTCCTGGCGGGCCCGGTTCATGCGGCGCCGGTAGGTGAGGATCAGCTCCTCGGCGTTGTCGGTCGCCGCCTTCATCGCGCGCTGGCGAGCTGCATGCTCGGACGCGGCCGCGTTCAGCAACGCGGCGTAGATGCGCGACTCGGTGTAGCGCGGCAGCAACGTCTCGAGAATCGCTTCGGGGTTCGGCTCGAACTCGTAGTCGGAGCTCGGCTCGGCCGACGCTTCCCCGGCTTCGGACACGTCGGCCGCTCCGAGCGGCAGCAGCGGCTCGATCACCACCTCCTGGCGACCGGCGGAGATGAAGCGGGTGTAGACGAGCTGCACCCGATCGAGCTCGCCGTCCTCGAAGCGCTTCACGACGGCTGACGCCACCTGGCGGGCGTCCTCGTAGGTGGGGCTGTCGCTGAACCCGGAGTACGCGGCGTCGATCGGGAAGTCGCGAAAGCGGAAGTACCCCTCGACCTTACGGCCGACGGTGACGATCGCGTTCGCGCGGCCGGCCCGTTCCTGATCGCGCATGTCGTGCTCGGCGGTACGGATGACGGTGGTGTTGTACCCGCCGCACAGACCGCGGTCGGCGGCGATGATGATGTCGGCCACCCTGTTCATCTCGGCCCGCGGCGTGAGCAACGCGCTGTTCGACCCGCCCCCCGCGCTCTGCAGGTTGCGGACGACATCGGTGATGCCCTCTGCGTAGGGCTGGGCCGCGTGGACCCGCGCCTGCGCCTTCACGATCCGCGACGCCGCGATCAGTTCCATGGCGCGCGTGATCTTCTTCGTCGACTCGACGGACTTGATCCGCCGACGAAGAATGCGCTCCTGACCGCCCGCCATCGCCTACTCCGTGCCGCCGGCCGAGGTGGGGACGAACTGCGCCTTGAAGTCGCCGACCGCGGTCGCCAACGCGTCGCCCTCGGGCATCGCGCCGGAGTTGCGGATGTTGTTGACCATGTCGGCGTGGCGCGTGCGGATGAAGTCGAGCAGCTCGACCTCGAAGCGCTTGACGTCGGAGGTGGGGATGTCGTCGAGGTAGCCGTTCGTTCCGGCGTAGATCGAGACGATCTGCTCCTCCACCGGCATCGGCTCGTGCAGGCCCTGCTTCAAGAGCTCCACGAGACGCGCACCCCGCTCCAGCTGCGCCTTCGAGACCGCGTCGAGCTCGGAACCGAAGGTCGCGAACGCCTCCAGCTCCCGGAACTGGGCGAGGTCGAGCTTCAGTGTTCCGGAAACCGCTTTCATCGCCTTGATCTGCGCCGCGCTGCCCACGCGAGACACCGAGATGCCCACGTCGACGGCCGGGCGCACACCCGACTTGAAGAGGTCGTCCTGCAGGTAGATCTGACCGTCGGTGATCGAGATCACGTTGGTCGGGATGTACGCGGAGACGTCGCCGGCCTTGGTCTCGATCACCGGGAGAGCGGTGAGCGAACCCGCGCCGCGTTCGTCGTTCAGCTTGGCGGCGCGCTCCAGCAGACGCGAGTGGAGGTAGAAGACGTCACCGGGGTACGCCTCACGGCCCGGCGGGCGGCGGAGCAGCAACGCCATCTGGCGGTACGCCTCGGCCTGCTTCGACAGGTCGTCGTACACGACCAGCGCGTGCTCGCCGTTCTCCATCCAGTGCTGGCCCATCGCGCAACCGGTGTAGGGCGCGAGGTACTTGAACACCGCTTCGTCGGAGGCGGGTGCGCTCACGACGACGGTGTACTCGAGCGCGCCGTGCACACGCAGCGTCTCGACCGTCTGCGCGACCGTCGAACCCTTCTGCCCGATGGCGACGTAGATGCACTTCACGCCCTGACCCTTTTGGTTCAGGATCGTGTCGACGGCGACAGTCGTCTTGCCCGTCTTGCGGTCGCCAATGATCAGCTCGCGCTGACCCCGGCCGATCGGCGTCATCGCGTCGATGGCCTTGATGCCGGTCTGCAGCGGCTCGTGCACCGGCTTGCGACCGGTGATGCCGGGCGCCTGCACCTCGAGCCGCCGCATCTGGTCCTGGGAAACCGGTCCCTTGCCGTCGATCGCGACACCGAGGCCGTTCACGACCCGACCGATGAGCGTGTCACCCACCGGGATCGAGAGGATCCGGCCGGTCGCGGTGACGAGCTGTCCCTCCTCGACCGAGTCGGCATGGCCGAGGATCACCGCGCCGATCGTGTCTTCTTCGAGGTTCAGTGCGAGCGCCTGGGCGCCGCCTTCGAACTCGAGCAACTCGTTGACCGCAGCGTGGGGCAGGCCCGCGACACGCGCGATGCCGTCGCCGACCTCGAGCACCCGACCGACTTGCGCGCGGTCGACCTCGGGCCGGAATCCCTCGACGTTCTTGCGCAGGACGGAAGCAATGTCCGCCGCGTCGATGGTGAGTTCCGCCATGGTTAGAGCGTCTCCTTCAACTGGTCGAGACGGTGACGGACCGTTCCGTCGATCACCGTGTCGCCGATCGTGGCGACGATCCCGCCCATGAGGGTCGGATCGACCACCACGCGGACCTCGATGTTCTTCTTCGTCGCGCGACCGAGCGCCGTCGCCAGCCGTTCCACCTGCGCGTCGTCGAGCGGGACGGCCGAACGCACCTCGGCCACCTCGTGCTCCCGGCTCTGCGCCGCGAGCTCGACGAACCGGGCCACGATCGAGGGGAGATCATGACCGCGCCCGGCGCCCACGATGAACGCCGCGATCGCACGCGTCGTCTGCAGCGAGCGGTTCTCGAGCAGCTCGTCGACGATCGCGGCGCGCCGTTCAGCCGGCTGACCCGGATTCGCGAGCGCGGTCCGAAGGTCGTCGTTGCCCTCGACGATCCGCGCGAAGCGGAACAGCTCGTCTTCGACCTCGTGCAGGTTCCCTTCGGACTGCGCGATCTCGAGCAGCGCCTGCGCCCACGCTTCGATGCGTTCCGCCATGACCTAATTGCTCCCGCCGACCTGGTCGATGAAGCTGTCGACGAGCTGCCGGTTGGTGTCGCTGTCGAGGTTGCGCTCGACGATGCGACCCGCGAGGTCGATCGACAACGACGCGACGTCGGTGCGCAGCTGCGCCATCGCCTGGTTGCGCTGGTTGGCGATGTCGGCCTGGGCCCGGGCCCGGATGTCGTTCGCCTCGGTCTCGGCGCGGGCGATGAGATCGGCGCGCACCGTCTCGGCCGCCTGCCGGGCCTCTTCGATCAGACGTCCGGCCTCGTTCTTGGCGTCGGCGATCTGCGCGAGGTACTGCGCCTTCTCCGCTTCGGCCTCGGTCTTGGCCGTCTCGGCCGCCTCGAGGTCGTTGCGGATGCGGTCCTCGCGTGCCTTCTCCATGTTCTTCACGGCCGGCACGCCGAACTTCCACATCGCACCCAGGAGCACGATGAACGCGAGCGAACCCCAGATGATCTCGTTGTTCGCAGGCTTCAGCGGCGACGGTGCCTTCTGGCAGTCGTCGATGGATCCGCCCTCCTCGAGCTTCTTGATGCACTCCTTGGCCGCTTCGTTCGCGGGCTTCACCGTGGTGGTCGTGTCGGCCGCGTACGCGGGCGCGGCAAGCAAGCCGACCACGAAGACGATGCCTAGCACTGCGACGAGTGCGTGAATGCGCTTTCGCACGTGTGACCCCTTAGCCGGAGATGATGAACGCGAGGACGAAGCCGAACAGCGCAAGCGCCTCGGTGAACGCGATCCCGAGGAACATCGTCGTGCGGACGGTGCCGGCCGACTCGGGCTGGCGCGCCATGGCGGTGATCGCATTGCCGACCACCAGACCGATGCCGATGCCGGGGCCGATGGCGGCGCCGCCGTAGACGATGCCTCGACCGATCGCGGTCAACCCCTTGGTGGGGTCGGCAGCGGCTTGGGCGAGGAGGAGATGGAGCAGAGCCACGTGGGTTCTCCTTGTTGTGTTTCTTGTGCGAGCGAGTAGTTGACGGTCAGTGCGAGGGGTGCATGGAGCTGTCGATGTAGACAGCCGTGAGGATCGTGAAGATGAAGGCCTGCAGGAAGCTCACGAGGATCTCGAAGCCGGTCATCGCGACCAACAGCAGGAACGAGAACGGCATGATCACGACCGTGACCTTCGCCGCGAACAGCGCCGCGCACAGCGCTCCGAAGGTCACCAGGATGAGGTGGCCGGCGAGCATGTTGGCGAAAAGTCGGACCATGAGCGAGAAGGGCCGCACGAGGAAGGTCGACACGAGCTCGATGATCATGACGAGCGGGAGAATCGCCTTGGGCACCCCCGGGGGGACCAGCGAGTTCTTCAGGTAGTGCAGCGGGCCCTGCTTCACGACGCCGACGACGTTGTAGATGAGCCATGTCGCCAACGCGAGCACCATCGGGATCCCGAAGCGGGCGTTCGCCGGGAACTGCACACCCGGGATGATCTCGGTGATGTTGCTGAAGAAGATGAAGAAGAACAGCGCGGTGAGGTACGGCAGGTAGCGCAAGCCGTCGGTGCCCATCGTCTGCATGATGATCTGGTTGCGGACGAAGCCGACACCGGACTCGGCCGTGTTCTGCATCAGCCCCGCGGGCACGAGCGCGTCCTTGCGGCGCGTGCCGAGGACGAACACGAGGATCGTCGCGACGGTGGCGAAGACGTAGATGGCCGCGGTCTTGTTGAAGCCGAGCGGGCCGGCTCCCCAGATCGTGACGTGGCTGATCGGCGGTACGTCGACCGCGAGCAGGAGGTTCATTGGTCTCCGGAAGGTCGTGCCGGCTTCAACCCCGGCGCAGCGAGCGTGAGACTCACGTATTTCATTTCCCAGACGAGCAGACCCAGGTGGGTCCCGACGATGACGAAGCCGAGCGTCGGAAGATCGATCCAGGGTTGGTGGCGCAACAATACGAGGGCGACGAGGATCACGGCGAGGCGGAACACGTAACCGCCGAGCGCGGCCGCGCCGATCGCAGTGGGCCCACTCTTCGCGGCGCGGGTCATGATGGCCGCAGCGGCGAGGAAGTTGACGAGCACGATGCCGAGCGCGATCGCCGCGCTGGCGGCTCCGTCCCAGCCCCGGATCAGCCCGCAGACGGCAACGACCGCGGGCGCGACCATGAGGCCGTGCTTGACCATGTCGAGGGCGACCTCGCGCTCGACGAAGGGTGCTACCGGCTCTTCAGCCACGGCTTCCCCTCCTCGTCGCGGCGGACCTCGTCCATGTACGTGAAGTAGGCGCGCACACCGAGGCCGATCACGGCAAGCAGTCCGAGCACCACGGTAAAGAGCGGTCGGGTGCCGGTGCGGCCGTCGATCCAGAGACCGAGCAGCACGAAGATGACCGTGGTCGCGACCATCTCGAACGCGTTCGACAACGCGTTGGAGAAGCCGTGCCATGTGTCTCGCTGGTCGCGACGCTCCCCTGCCGGAACCACGCCGAAGGCCCCTTCTGGATCCCGAGCGTGTCCCCGTCACCGTTGCCGGAGGGCGCTTGTGAATCCATTCGCAATCTACGGGGGCTCTGAAGAAAGAGTCAAACCGGGCGCCCATCTTTTGCGGGCCCGGCGGAAGAAATCAGGCCCGCTGGCGGCGTCGCTCTGCAAGGTCGACGACGTCTTCGGCCGGACGGTTCGTCGGGTGCCGGGCCCGCTCGACCCGTTCCCGGCGCGATCGGATCCCGGGATGGAACCACGCGAGCAGCAAGAGCGCGAGCGCGGCGACCACGAAGGGGACCAACGCGTTGCTCCCGGACTCCGGGAAGTACGTCGGGACGAGTGCGACGCCCGACAGCAGCGCCGTCCATGCCCAGAGGATGACGACCGTCCGGCGCGGACCGTGCCCGAGTCGCATCAGCCGGTGGTGCAGGTGACCCGCGTCCGCCTGGTGCCAGTGCTGGCGCTTGATCATGCGGCGCAGGAACGAGAAGACCGTGTCGAGGATCGGCACGCCGAGGATGAGCACCGGGATCAGCAGCGGCCCGAAGAAGAAGAACGTGTTCCCGGAGAAGGCGTGGTCGGTCCGCCCTCCGATCGTGATCGTGGGGACTGCGAGCAGCACGCCTAAGAAGAGCGCACCCGCGTCTCCCATGATGATCTTCGACGGATGCCAGTTGAACGGCAGGAACCCGAGGCACACGCCGACGGCGATGATCGCGACGAGCGGGCCGATGTTCGAACCGTCGATGAAGTTCTGCTTGAACAGGCGGTCGGCGAAGAGGAAGAGCGCGCTGCCGGCGATGGCGACGATGCCGACCGCCAGGCCGTCGAGGCCGTCGATCAGGTTCACCGCGTTCGTCATCAACACGACCCACAACGCGGTGACGAGCGGTGCGAACTGCGACCCGAGCACGACCGTGTCGGTGTGGAACAAATTGAACGGCATCCGGAAGTAGAACATCACGACGCCGTAGAACGCGAGGAGACTCGCGGCCACGACCTGGCCCGCGACCTTGGCCGGCGGCGACACGTCGATGAGGTCGTCGAGACCGCCCACCACGAACATCACACCCGCGCCGAGGATCAGCCCGAACGGCTCGGAGTTCGCCTGGAACATCTCGTGGAACTGCGTCATCTGCGACGCCACCGCCATCGCGGCGAGGAAGCCCACGAACATCGCCATCCCGCCGAGGGTCGGGGTCGGGCGGGTATGCACGTGCCGATCGTCCGACGACGGCGCGACGACCGCGCCGAAGCGGATCGCGCAGAGCCGGACGACGGGCGTCAACAGCAGTGTGGTGCCGAGGGCGACCGCGAGGACGACCGCGTAACCCGCCATGCGCTAGTGACTCGTCCTGAAGAAGACGCTCACGCGGCTACGCCCTCCGGCCCTCTCTCACGACCGGACGTTGTGCGGGCTCCCGGGCCGGCAGGCTGCGCCGGACTGGTCACGCGCCCTCGGGATAGGGGGTGAACTTCGAGCAGAGCCGGTTCGCCTGCTCGCGCACGTCGGCCGCGACCGCGTCGTCGTCGACCGCCCGCAGGACGGTGCCGATCAGCGACGCGATCTCGCGCATCTGGTCGGGCCCCATGCCCGCGGTCGTGCACGACGCCGCGCCGAGCCGGAGGCCGCTCGTGACGAAGGGCTTCTCGGGGTCGTTCGGGATCGCGTTCTTGTTACACGTGATCCCGGCCCGGTCGAGCGCCTCCTGCGCGACCTTGCCGGTGACACCGAACGGGCGGAGGTCGACGAGCATCAGGTGGTTGTCGGTGCCGCCCGACACGATGCGGAAGCCCTCCTCGGCCAGCGCCGTGGCGAGCGCCTGCGCGTTCGTGACGACGTCGGCCGCGTACTGGCGGAACGCGGGCTGGGACGCCTCGCGGAACGCGACCGCCTTCGCCGCGATCACGTGCATGAGCGGGCCGCCCTGCAAGCCGGGGAACACCGCCTTGTCGATACCGGTCGCGTAGTCGCCCCGCGACAGGACCGCGCCGGCGCGCGGACCGCGCAGGGTCTTGTGCGTGGTGAACGTGACGACGTCGGCAACCGGCACCGGCGACGGGTGCGCGCCGCCGGCCACCAGACCGGCGATGTGCGCGGCGTCGACGAGCAACAGCGCCCCGACCTCGTCGGCGATCGCACGGAACGCGGCGAAGTCGATGACGCGTGGGTACGCGGTTGCGCCCGCGATGATCATCCGCGGCCGCTCGCGCACGGCGAGGTCGCGGATGACGTCGTAGTCGAGCATCTCGGTGTCGTCGTCGACGCCGTACGCGACGAAGTCGTACATCCGGCCGCTGAAGTTGACCGGCGAACCGTGCGTGAGGTGACCGCCCTGGTCGAGGCGCATCCCCATCACCTTGTCGCCCGGCTCGAGCAGCGCCATGAACGCGGCCTGGTTGGCATTCGCACCCGAGTGCGGTTGCACGTTGGCGGCCTCGGCCCCGAAGAGCTCGCACGCCCGCGAGCGCGCCAGGTTCTCGGCCTCGTCGACCACGATGTTGCCGCCGTAGTAGCGCTTGGCCGGGTAGCCCTCGGAGTACTTGTTCGTGAGCGGCGAGCCCTGGGCTTCCATCACCGCGCGCGACGTGAAGTTCTCCGACGCGATGAGCTGGATCGTGGTGTTCTGCCGTTCGACCTCCCGCCGGATGATGTCGGCGATCTCGGGGTCGGACTGCTGCAGGGGGGACGTCATCGACTGGCCTCCTCGGTCTCGATGGCGGTGATCTCCTCGAGGCGCCGGACGTGGCGGGCGCCTTCGGGTTGTGCTCCCTCGTACGGCGTGGTGAAGAAGATGCGGGCGATCTCGTCGGCGAGGTCGTCGGCGACGATGCGCGCGCCGATCGACAACACGTTCGCGTCGTTGTGCTGGCGCGCCATCCGCGCGGTGTACAGGTCGTTGCAGAGCGCGGCCCGCACCCCGCGGACCTTGTTCGCCGAGATCTGTTCGCCCTGACCACTGCCGCCGAGCACGATGCCGGCGTCGGCGTCGCCGCGCGCGACGGCGCGCCCGACCGCGGCGCAGTAGATCGGGTAGTCGACCGGCTCCTCGGAGTGGGTGCCGAGATCGTCGACGTCGTGGCCCCACTCCTTCAGCAACCCGATCAGGTGTTGCTTCAGTGGGTAGCCGGCGTGGTCGCCGCCGATTGCGATGCGCACCCGGCGAGTGTACCCAGGGGTTACCGAGCTCCCTCGGCTCGCCCGGGGGCCTCGCTCGTCCGCGCCGTCGGTGATCCGGAGAGCCCCGCGCCGGTACCGCGCCCGGTCCCGGGGCCGTGTCTCACACCACAACTAGCGTCGACCGCATGTCATCACCGGGCGAGAGCGAGGAGCTGCCGCACGTCAGCCCGCGCCATCTCCGGCTCGCCGAGGAGATGTGCCGGCGCCGCCTCGCACGCGAGGTGCACAGCGGCAAGAGGAACGTGAACCGCACCGCCGACATGAGGTTCGCGGTGTCGAACCGGATCGAGGGTGATGCGCGGCTCGCGCAGGCCGAGCCCGGCCCGCCCCGCCCGGAGGCGTTCGTCGAGCCCCACGAGCTCGAGCCGGAGCAGCGCGCGCTGTATCGCGCGGCGGCGCGCGGCTACCTCGACGCGTTCGGCGGCGTCGACGGGCGCGTCACCGACGAGCTCGGGTTCCGCACCGCGCTGCCCGAGCTCGGTGTCGAGCTCTCGTCGAGCCTCGGCATCGCGACCGAGCTCGCCGACGGCGGCCGCGAGCTGCGCAAGGTCCTGGTCGGCGCGCGGCGCGACGCCTTGCTGCTCGACCCCGTCGACGTGCGCGTCGCGCTCGTCCGCACCGAGGAATGGGCGCCGGTCCAGCTCGAGATCGTCGCCGTCGACGTGATCGAGCAGCGGCGCGCGACCTACTCCCCCGACCTCGACGCCGAACGCGCCGAAGCCCACGAATGGATCGCCGGTCGCGTCGAGGTCGTGCTCGCGCTGGCCGCCGACGGGCGACCGCAAGCCGGGCGCGACTGCCAGGGCTGCGCGTTCATCTCCGGCTGCTCGAAGCACCCCGGCTGAGTCCCGATGGCTGCGAAACGACTGCTTTCCGACATCGTCTCGCTGACCCCGAGCAACTACGAGGACTTCACCCGCTGCCCACGCCTCTTCTTCTGCAACGCGCTGCTCGGCCTGCCGGCGAGCGACCCCGCGCCGTCGACCGACCAGGGCCTCCTCGTGCACGACATGCTGCGCAAGATCCACGTCGACGGCGAGTGCTACGACGCCGCGCACGTGGCCGACGTGCTCGTCGCGCACGGGATCGACACGCCGGCCGTGCGCGACATGGTCGCCCGTCACGCCGATCGCTGCCCGTCGCGCGCGTCCGAGCGGGCCGCACACGAGGTCGATGTCGCCCGCTTCCACCGCCTCCCGCCACCGATGTTCATGGCCACCGCGCGCATCGACGCGGTGTGGATCCACGACGGCATCGTCGACGCCCGCGACTACAAGACCGGCGGGAAGTGGGTCGACGACGTCGCAGAGATCAAGGCCGCCCACGTCCAGGCGTTCGTGCTGGCCGCCCGGGCGCGCGACCACGGCTACCGGCTGCGGCTCCGTTACGAGTACCTGCAACCCGAGGTCGACGACGACCCCGAGCCGTGGGAGCTCGACGACGAGGCGCTGGCCGCGGTCGAAGAGGAGCTGCGCGCCGCGGTCGAACGGATGTGGTCCGAAGAGGAGTGGCGCGGGGTCGCCGACGTCGAGGTCTGCCGTACGTGCCGCTACCGCTCCATCTGTCGCGACAGCGCCGCCCCGGGCGAGCCGGCCTGGCCCGTCCTGAGCATCGATCCCGGCGCAGATCCGGGCGGCGTCGAGTCCAATGCCACCGGCGGGTAACCGAACGGTGACCGGCACGTGGCGGAACGGCGACCATCACGCGGCACGGTCGCGTAGGCTCGGGGCCTCGACGACCGAATAGAGGCCTCTGTGCGGGTTTTGGCGTATCTCGATGCTGGATCGGGGAGCATGATCGCCTCGGCGGTCGCGGCGGGATTCGCCGGGGTCGCGGTCGTGGTGAAGATGGGCTTCCGCCGGGTGTTCGGGGCGCTGTCGCCCAAGAAGCGCCGCGCCATGGCCGAAGCCCGGGCCGCGGAGAAGCAGTAGTCCCACCGGACCGACGCTTCGATGACCGGTGCACCGGGCGCCGAGCCGGCGTCGTTTCGCGACCCGTCCGCCGCCGTCTTCTACGCGGGAGATCGCGTGCTGCGCGGCCTCGACGCCCGCGCCGCCGACGACTGGTCGGCCTTCGCCGACAGCGCGACGTTCGCCAAGTTCTCCACGAGTGGCAGTCTCGTCGGTACGAGGGTCGCCGCCGTCGACGGGCTCACGCTCCCCCACGACTTCGCGCTCATCCTCGAACACGACCGCATCCCGTTCGTCTCGTATCCCTACGAGTGGACGTTCGCGATGTTGCGCGACGCGGCCGTGTTGCACCTGGAGTTGCTGGCCGGCGCGCTCGACGACGGCCTGACCATGAAGGACGGCTACTCGTTCAACGTGCAGTGGCGCGGGAGCACGCCGCAGTTCATCGACATCGGCTCGTTCGAGCGCAGCACCGGCGGCCCGTGGGTCGGTTACCGCCAGTTCTGCCAGACCTTCCTGTATCCGCTCATGCTGGAAGCGCACCTCGGCATCCCGTTCCAGCGTTACCTCCTCGGCCATCTCGACGGCATCGAGCCGACCGAGATGCGCCGGATCCTCGGCGGCCGGCGACGGTTCAAGAAGGGCGTGTTCCGTCACGTCTACCTGCACAGCGTCGCCGAGACGCGCGTCAGCCAGGGCAGCGAGAAGACCCGCGACGACCTGGGCCGGGCGGGCTTCGGCACCGAGCTGCAGAAGGCGGTGGTGCGCAAGCTGTCGAAGCTGGTGCATTCGTTGCATTCGAAGCGTTCCGACTCGGCCTGGGCGAAGTACCGGGAGACGTGCTCGTACAGCGACGAAGGCCGCGTCGCGAAGGAACACTTCATCCGGTCGGTGCTCGACGGTCGTTCGACGAAGCTCGCGTGGGATCTCGGCGCGAACGACGGCGCGTACGCGCGCCTCGTCGCCGCGACCGGCGCGTACGTGGTGGCAGTCGACGCCGACGACGTGACCGTCGACGCGCTGTACCGATCGCTGCAAGCCGACGGCGTCGACAACGTATTGCCGCTGGTGATGAACCTGCTCGATCCGTCACCGGCGCGGGGCTGGCGCAACGCCGAGCGCAAGGCGTTCACCGACCGTGCCGCCCCCGACCTCGTCCTTGCACTCGCACTGGTGCACCATCTCGCGCTCGCCGGCAACGTGCCGCTGGCCGAAGTCGTGTCGTGGCTGCGCTCGCTCGGCGGTTCGCTCGTCGTCGAATTCGTCGAACCGCACGACCCCATGGCACAGCAGTTGCTCGGCAACAAGCGCGCCGGCCTGTTCCCCGACTACCGCATCGACGCGTTCGAACAACTGCTCGAACAACACTTCACGATCGCCCGGCGCGAGCCGCTCCCGGGCGGGAGTCGCACGCTCTACCTCGCCGAGCCGCGCTGAGCCTCACCGCTAGGGTGACCGGCGTGGCGAATGTCGATCGTCGCGCCCCGGTCATCGTGGGCGTCGGGCAAACCAGCCAGAGGGTCGGGCCCGCGGCGGCGAAGCCGCCGATCGAATTGCTGGCCGATGCGGCCCGAACGGCCGACGCCGACACCCTCGCGTCGGCTTCGCTCCTCGATCGGGCCGACGTGGTCGCCGTCGTCGCGATCGGCTCGTGGCGGTATCCCGATCCGGGCGCTTTCCTCGCCCGCCGGTTGGGCATCGCTCCCCGTGCGACGGCCGTGTCGACGGTCGGCGGCAACAGCCCGCAACTGCTGATCGACGAGTTCGCCGACCGCATCCAACGGGGCGACTGCGACGTCGTGCTCGTCGGCGGCGCGGAGAGCATGCACACGCGCTGGCGCGCGCGACGCGAGCCGCGCGTCGAGCTCGAATGGGAATCGGGCGACGACCCGCCGTGCCCGCTCGTGATCGGCGACGACTCGCCCGGATCGAGCGACTACGAGATGGCGCATCTCGCGGTCGCACCGACGATGGTGTACCCGCTCTTCGAGACCGCGCTGCGCGCGAAGCTCGGGCACGGCATCGACGAGCACCAGCGCTACGTGAGCGAGCTGTGGTCGCGGTTCTCGGCGGTCGCGGCCGGGAACCCGCACGCGTGGTCGCAGGTCGCGTACTCCCCCGAGGAGATCCGCACGATCGGCGCCGACAACCGGGTTGTGTGCTTCCCGTATCCCAAGCGCATGTGCGCCAACATCGACGTCGACCAGGGCGCGGCCGTGCTGCTCTGCTCCTACGAGGCCGCGCGGGCCGCAGGCGTTCCCGACGACCGGATCGTCTTCCTGCACGCCGCAGCCGAGGCCCACGACCACTGGTTCGTCACCGAACGCCGGTCGCTGACCGAATCACCGGCGATCAAGGCCACCGGTGCGGCCGCGCTCGGCGCCGCCGGCATCGGTCTCGACGACGTCGGCCACTTCGACTTCTACTCCTGCTTCCCGGCCGCGGTGCAGATCGGTCGCGACGCGCTCGGGATCGGACCTGACGACGAACGGCCGCTCACGGTCACCGGCGGTCTCGGCTTCGCCGGGGGCCCCGTCAACAACTACCCCACGCACGCGATCGCGGCGATGGTCGACGTCCTGCGCGCCCGCCCCGGCGCCTACGGGCTCACCACCGCGCTCGGCTGGTACGTCACGAAGCACGCGGCGGCGATCTGGTCGACGCGCCCTCCGGACGAGCCGTTCCGGCGGATCGACGTCCAGGCCGAGGTCGACGCGCACCCGGGACGCGACGTCGCCGGACTCGTCCAGACCGAAGCGACGATCGAGGCGACCTCGGTCGCGTTCGAACGCGACGGCAACCCCTCGGTCGGCATCCTCACCGCGCTCACCGACGACGGCCGCCGCGTGATGGCGAACACGCGCGACCCCGACCAACTGCGCGACATGACGGTCGAAGCGTGGGAGACGCGCCGCGTGAAGATCACCAACGACGGCACGACCAACACGATCGTGACTTCGTGACCAATCACACCTTGCAGCCGTCGCGCGGCCTCATGTTGTGGCGCGGTCTACGCGGGAAGTGCGCGCGCTGCGGGAACGGGAACCTGTTCCACCGTTGGTTCCGGATGGTGCCCGACTGCCCGTCGTGCCACCTGCACTTCGAGCGCGAGCCCGGCTACTGGGTCGGCGCGGTCGCCATCAACACCGCGGTCGTCGGCATCCTCTTCACGATCGTGCTGATCGTGTTCAGCGCGGCGACAGTCCCCGACATCCCGTGGGTGACTCTCCTCCTGATCGAGATCCCGATCATGGGACTCGGCCCGGTCGCCTTCTACCCGGTGTCGAAGACGCTGTGGGTCGCGGTCGACCGCGCGTTCCTCGCTCACCTCTAGCGCGCACGGCCTCGGCGCGCACTCTCGCGATCGACGAGCCCAGGTACCGAGACCGTCAGCGCGGGCGGAGGTCGATCGTCAGCGTAAGGATCCCGTCGACGAAGGTCCACTGCGCGTCGCCGACCATGGCGAAGTCCTGGAAGTCGAGTTGGGCCCGCTCGAGGAACTGCTGCCGCTCGGGCCCGGTGACGGGCGGGACACCCCGCTGTTGCACCGCCGCGGCACGCTCGCGGAAGCGTTCGAGCATGCCGTCGATGTCGAGCTCGTCGTCGGCCACGGCGAGAACCTACCCCGTGCGCGCGACGAGCACGCGCGCCCGCCCGGCGAGGTCGTCGCGCACCATCACCGCTCGATATCCCAGTGCGCGGGCGCGTTCGCTCATCGCCTCGGCCTGGTGCGGCGCGATCTCGCACACGAGTGCCGAGGCGGCCGCGAGCCATTCGGGTGCGTGCTCGAGCAGGTGCTCGATGGCCTCGGTCCCGGACGGGCCCGACACGAGCGCGCCGCGGGGTTCGTAGGCGGCGACCTCCTCGGGCAGGTCGGGCACCTCGTGCTCGGCCACGTACGGCGGGTTCGACACGAGCAGCCGGACCGTGCCGCGGAGATGTGCGGGGAGCGCTTCGAACCACTCGCCCGCGCCGGCGATGCGGACGCGCGTCGCCGCGCAGCCGGAGACGTTGGCCCGCGCGACCGTCAGCGCGTCCTCGCTCACGTCGGTGGCCCACACCTCGACGTCGGGGAGCTCCGCCGCGAGCGCGATCGCGGATCGCGCCGGAGCCCGTGCCGAGGTCGACCGCGTTCGCGGGCGTGCCCGACTCGACGAGCGAGAGCCGGCGGCGCGACCGGCGCAGGCCGGAACGGGCGGCCTCTTCGAGCGCGACCTCGACGACGTACTCGGTCTCGGGCCGCGGGATCGAGCACGCGCCGGTCGACGAAGAGGTCGAGGCCGCGGAACTCCCATCCGCCCAACACGTACTGCAACGGCTCGCCCGCGGCGCGGCGGGCGACCAGATCACGCACCTGTTGTTCCATCCGGGCCGTCGGGACGGTGTCGGCGATCTCGAGCCACTCGCCCGCGTCGTAGCCGGAGACGCGCTCGACGACGAACCGCGCCTCGGTGTCGGCCGGCCCGATCCCGGCGTCGGCCAAAGCCCGGGTCGCGGCGGCCCGCAACGCGCGCCATGTCGACGGCGTACCGCTCATCGGGCGCACGTCATCGAACCGGCGTCATTCGCCGCCGAGCTGACGGGCACGTTCGTCGGCGGCGAGCGCGCCGACGACGTCGTCGAGCTCGCCTTGCAGCACCCGGTCGAGCGAATGCAGCGTGATCGGGATGCGGTGATCGGTGAGGCGGTTCTCCTTGTAGTTGTACGTCCGGATCTTCTCCGAACGACCGCCGCCCTTCACCTGGTCGCGCCGCGCCGCGCTCACCTCGGCGTGCTGGCGGTCCTGCTCCGCTTGCAGCAGTCGCGAACGAAGGATCCGCATCGCCTTGTCCTTGTTCTGCAACTGGCTCTTCTCGTCCTGGCACGACACGACGAGCCCGGTCGGCCGGTGTGTGATCCGCACCGCGGAGTCGGTGGTGTTCACCGACTGCCCACCGGGCCCGGTGGCGCGGTATACGTCGATCTGCAGGTCGTTCGGGTCGACCTCGACGTCGACCTCGTCGGCCTCGGGCAGCACCGCGACCGTGGCCGCACTGGTGTGGATGCGGCCCTGGCTCTCGGTGGCGGGGACGCGCTGCACGCGGTGCGGGCCGCCTTCGTACTTGAGCAGGCTCCAGGCCTCGGGGCCCTTCACCAGGAACGTGACGTCACGGAAACCGCCGTGTTCCGACGGCTGGCTCGACATGACCTCGATCTTGAGGCCGTGCCGCTCGGCGAAGTGCTGGTACATGCGGTAGAGGTCGCCGGCCCACAGGTTCGCCTCCTCCCCGCCCTCGGTTCCCTGGATCTCCACGATGACGTTGCGGCCCTCGTTCGGGTCGCGCGGGAGGAGGAGCTCCTTGATCCGCGCCTCGAGCGCCTCGAGCTGCGCCTCCTTGTCGGCCAGCTCGTTGCGCCACGTCTCCCGCTCGGCCGGATCGGTGGTGCCTTCGAGTACCTCCCTGGTCTCTGCGATGTCCTCGCCGACCGCACGCCACTCCCCGTAGGCGTCGACGACCGGCTTCAGCTCCTGCTGGCGGCGGCCGGCGTCGCGGGACGTGCGCGCCGATCGCCCGCGGCGTAGATGCGGGGCAGGTCGGCTTCGAGCCGTTCGAGCTCTTCGGCGAGCGCACCCAGCTGTTCGAACATCGGATCGGAGGGTACCGGCACCGCGGGTCCGTCCCGATCAGCGCATTCCGGACGTCGCCGGATTTCCGCTCAAGTCCGGAGCGCGCCGGGTCGAAGGATCCGGCAGGTACGGGCTGGGAATCTGCTTGCCAGGGACGGCGGCATGAACGTACCGAACATCGACATTGGCGCAGGCAGCTTCACCGCTGTTCCGCGGGCCGACGCGAACGGCGAGGCGACGCCGTCGGGTCCCCAAGCGCGCCCGTCCGCCGCACCCACCTCCGGCGTCTCGACCGAAACGTCCGCGGGGAGCATCGCACTCACCCGCCTCGCGTGGTTCGACGCCAACGGCGACGGTCGTATCGACCCGCGCGCCGCGGGCGCGGGCGGGGACGCAACCCTCCTCGTTCCCGCGCACCAGGTCGACCTGCCCACCTACGGACGGGTCGCGCACCCGGCGGCCGGGAGCCGGTCCGCCGCCGCCCGGCCGGCAGGCGCGGCGGCAAACGAGAGCCGCAACCCGGCGCAGACCCAGCGCGCGGTCACCGCGTACCAGCGCTACGGGCAGGCGCCTCCCCCGCCGGACTCGGTCGCCGCGGCGCCGACGGCGACAGCCGACGCGATCTCGGCCGCGCCCGCGGCGCTACACGCGGTCGCGTAGCAAGAGCCACGACACGGCTCCCTCGGGCTCCGCTTCGTCCGCACGGTCACATGGCTCCCTCGGGCTCCGCTGCGCTCCGCTTCGTCCGCACGGTCACATGGCTCCCTCGGGCTCCGCTGCGCTCCGCTTCGTCCGCACGGTCACATGGCTCCCTCGGGCTCCGCTGCGCTCCGCTTCGTCCGCACGGTGACAGGCTCCCTCGGGCTCCGCTGCGCTCCGCTTCGTCCGCACTAGCCGACGAGACCCTCGATCCCGCCGGGCCCGAGCGCCGACTGCTCGGCGAACTGGTCGAGCATCTGGTGGAACTGGTCGCTCCCGGAGCCATCGGCCATCGCGCGCGGGATCGCCGGGAACGCGTAGTCGTCGGTCGGGAGCGGCGGATGGTCGTCGGCGGGCTTGCGGGCCATGACCGCGTCGACCACGGGCGCGAGGCGCTTCGTCTTCGGCGCGCACCTGCTCGTCGTCGCGGTCCTTGAACTCGGCAAGCACCTCGCGCCCGAACAGCTCCAACGCCTCCATGATGTGCTCGTGGCGGTTCTTGCCCGCCTGGAAGCAAAAGATGACCTGGTCGACGCCGCACTCCTCGTAGCGCAGCAGGTACTCGCGCAGCTGGTCGGGCGTGCCCACCGCCCCGCGTAGGCCGCCGATGCCCTGCTCGACGACCTTCGCGCCGAGCCGGTCGTGGTTCTCGGACGCCGCGATGACGGCCTCGGGGTCGTACCCGTGCTCGGCCCGCCGCTGCACGAATTCGTCCCACACGTTCGTGACCGCGGGCCGGTGGCGGCCGAAGACGTAGTAGTGCGCGAGCGAGTACCCGAAGAAGTTCGCACCCTCGAGACCGCGGCGCATCGCCTCGTCCTCGTCGTCGTGGCACATGAAGGTCGTCACGCATGCGACGTTCGCGTTGACCGCGTCGCCGATCGGCACGCCCTCGTCCGCGAGCGTCCGGTAGTAGTCGTCGACCCAGTACTTCGCCTCTTCCGGGTTGACGAACGCGAACGCCAGGGCGCCGATCGCCTTCTGCGCGGCGCGATGGATGGTGTCGCGCCGGCTGCACGCGACCCACAACGGCGGGTGCGGCTTCTGTCGCGGCTTGGGCACGACGTTACGCGGCGGCATCGTGACGAACTCGCCCGAGTGGCCGGTGAACGGTGTCTCGGTCATGCATCGCACCGCGACGCGCAGGCCTTCCTCCCACATCTCGGTCTTGCGCGCGGGATCGACCATGAACCCGCCGAGCTCGGCCTCCGACGACGACTCCCCCGTCCCGAAGTCGGCGCGCCCGTTGCTCACGAGGTCGAGCATCGCTACCCGCTCGGCGATGCGGGCGGGATGGTTGAACGGCGGCGGCGTCTGCACGATGCCGTGGCCGAGCCGGATGTTCTTCGTGCGCTGCGACGCCGCGGCCAGGAACACCTCGGGCGCGCTCGAATGCGAGTACTCCTCGAGGAAGTGGTGCTCGACCTCCCACGCGTAGTCGATGCCCAACGTGTCGGCGTACTCGATCTGGTCGAGCGCATCCTGGATGAGGCGGTATTCGGAATCGTCGTCCCACGGGCGCGGGAGTTGGTGTTCGTAGAAGATCCCGAACTTCACTGCGCCACCTCGGGCACCGTCTCCGGCCCGAGCGCGCGGAACTCCTCCAAGATGTCGTCGCGGCGCGGGTGCCCGGCGAGCGCGTGCTCGACCTCGGCCATCGCGGTGCGCAGGAAGTTCTCCCGGTTGACACCGAGCGACTGCTCGAGCGCGGTGTCCCACAACGTGCCGATGACCTCTTCGCCCGAGATCTTCGTGTTCGACTCGCCGACGAAGGTGCGATCGCGCATCTCGGTCAGCGCGGTGCGCAGGTAGTCGACGTGCGGGGTCTCGTCGGCGCGGATGTAGGCCACGAGGTCGCGCGCGCCGCCGTCGCCCGCCACGAGATCGGTGTCGGACAGGACCGCTTCCGCCCACGCGAACGTGTGGAACGCGGACACCTCGATGAAGAGCAGGCCGACCATGCGCCGGACCATCATCTCGAGCCCGAGGTCGATGTCGGGGAAGCGCCGCATCGCCTCGGCGTTGCGCCGCACCTCCTCGGGCGTCGGCGGCTGACCACCTGCGGGGACGATGCCCATCCGCTCGAGCATCGTCTGGGTCATGTCCTCGCTCACCGGGTTCTCGAACGCGATGTCGCGCGCCGCGAACCACATCTGCTTGTGCCCGGCCTCTTCCTCCCATCCGGCTTCGTCGCGCGCGTGCGCTTCGAACAGACCCGTCTGGAGGTGCGCGATCGCGGTGCCGGCGATGCTCTCGGCGAAGTGACGTTGCATGTCGTCGACCTTGACCGCACGGATCAGCGAGCCGAAGCCTTCGACCGTGCCGATGCGCGTCAGCGAGCTGATCGTCGGGCCCGGAACACCCTGGCGGAGGAGGAACTTGGTCTGCGCGGCGTTCGGGAAGACGTCCGGCCACATCTCGATCGGCGGGTCGAGCATCTCGCGACCGAACAGCTCACGATGCGACTGCTGCCACGCCTTGGTGGCCGGCACGCGGAACTTCGTTCGGGGCGACACGTACGTGCCGTCGCCGGTGAAGCCGCCGTGACAGCGCACGCCTCCCGCGACGAGCGGTTCGGCCACCGCTTCGTTCGCCAGCAGTTCGGTCTCGGTCCAGGTCAGCTGCAGGTTGCTCACACCCGGACTGTATACGCGAGAGTTACACTGTGGCAATGACGATGCCCGCGACCGGAGCCGCCTCGCCGCGGCGCAGCCCGGTCCGGCGCCTGGCCGTGCTCCGGGCCGCGGCCGAGGCCTTCGCGCACGGCGGCTACGCCGCGACCTCCATGGAGGAGATCGCGGCGACCGCGGGCATCACCAAGCTCATCGTGTACCGCCACTTCCAGGCCAAGGAATCGCTCTACCGCGCCGTGCTCCAGCAAGTGTTCGAGCGGCAGGTCGAGCTCTTCCTCACGAACATCGCGCAGGGCCTCCAAGCCGAAGGCGGCACCCGGGCCCTGCTCGAGGTGGCACGCGAGTGGCCCGACGGCTTCCGCCTGCTCTGGCGGCACGCGGCCCGCGAACCGCAGTTCGAGGAGTACGCCCGCTCGTTGCGCGACATCGCCGTGATCGCGTCGCGCGGCGTCGTGACCCCGCTCGTCGCGCCCGAGCTCGCGGAATGGGCCGCGCAGACGCTGTTCGACCACGTCGTCGACGCGGTGCTCGACTGGCTCGACCACGGCGAGGCCGCGCACGACGAGGAATTCATCGCGCTGGAGAGCGCGGCCGTGCAGGCGACGGTCGCGGCGTGGGCCGCCGCGTCGCCCGGCGCCGCGGGCGTTAGACCGCGGGCACGACCGCGGGAACGAGCAACCCGGCCACGCGCGTCGACGTCGGCGAGCTGCTCCGCAGTCATCACCGCCCGGAGCGACGTGATCGCGACCTCGAGCTGCTCGAGGTCGGGCGGCCGGGTCGTGAGGCGTTGCAGCAAGAGGCCGGGACGCATCAGCACGCGTACCGCCCGGCGCTGCATGTTGGCCGCCGCGAGCCGGATCACCTCGTAGCTGAGGCCCGCGATGACGGGTATCAACACCACCCTCGAACCGATCACGAACAGCAGGTTCGGGCGCGGGATCACCGAGTAGACGACGATCGCGACGACCATCACGGTCAGCAGGAAGTTGGTGCCGCAGCGGACATGCGCGGTCGAGAACTGCTGTGCGGTTCGCGGCGTGAGCTCGACGCCGTTCTCGTACGCGGCGATCGCCTTGTGCTCGGCGCCGTGGTACTCGAACACGCGCCGGATGTCGGGGACACGTGAGATCGCGAGCAGGTACACGACGAAGATCGCGAGCCGGGCGACACCTTCGAACACCTGGAACGAGCCGTGGAACAGGTGACCGAACGACCGGCCGGCGAGCGCCGGGAGCACGACGAACAGCGCGCTGAACGCGACCGCCGCGATGCCGACCGACCAGCCCATGACCTTCTCGGAGACGCGCTCCTCCTCGGGCACCTGCTGGTTCGCCGACCAGGTGAGCGCGCGGTAGCCGAGACCAAGCGACTCCCCGAGGCCCATCACGCCCCGCAGCACCGGGATGTGCCGGTAGCGCTCGGACCACCCGGGGACGTCGTGGACCTCGACCTGGACAGCGCCGTCGGGGTCGCGCACTGCGACCGCCCAGGTGGACGCGCCGCGCATCATGACGCCCTCGAGCACCGCCTGCCCGCCCATGTACTTGGGCTCGGCCCGAGGCATGGGATCGCCGCTACGCCTTCTTGGTCTTGGCCTTCGCGGCCCGGCGCTGGAAGCGCTCGACGCGACCGCCGGTGTCGACCAGCTTCTGCTTGCCCGTGTAGAAGGGGTGGCACTCGGAGCACAGCTCGGCGCGCAGCTCCGAGGCGGTCGAGCGGGTCACGAACTCGTTCCCGCAGGAACAGTGGACCCGGCATTCGACGTATTCGGGGTGGATGTCGGTCTTCATGAGGAGTCCAGTCTATTGGCAGGCCCTCTTGCTTCCCAGGTCGGGAAAGAACGGGCTGCCGCTATGGGGTGGAGGTAACCGCGACGATCAGGTTCCCATTCCCGTGGGGGCCTTGGCGATCTCCATCAGGAATTGGGTGTTGCTCTTGGTGCTGCGGAGCTTGTCGATCAGCAGCTCGAGCCCGGAACCGCCCTCGAGCGCGCTCAACACCCGGCGCAGCTTGTACACCTGCTGGATGTCGTGCCGGTCGAAGAGCAGCTCTTCGTGCCGGGTGCTCGACTGCTCGACATCGATGGCCGGGTAGATCCGGCGGTCGGCGGTACGGCGGTCGAGCCGGAGCTCCATGTTCCCGGTGCCCTTGAACTCCTCGAAGATGTGCTCGTCCATCTTGGAGTTCGTCTCGACGAGCGCGGTCGCCAGGATCGTCAGCGACCCGCCCTCCTCGACGTTGCGCGCCGCGCCGAAGAACTTCTTCGGCGGGTAGAGCGCGCCGGCGTCGATACCGCCCGACATGATGCGACCCGATGCGGGCGCCGCGAGGTTGTACGCGCGTGCGAGCCGGGTGATGCCGTCGAGGATGATGACGACGTCCTTCCCGCACTCCACGAGCCGCTTGGCCCGCTCGATCGTGAGCTCCGCGATGTGGCAGTGCTCGTCGGACGGGCGATCGAACGTGGAGGCGACGACGTCGGCGCGCAGCACGTGGCGGCGCATGTCGGTGACCTCTTCCGGCCGCTCGTCGACGAGGAGCACGATCACGTGACACTCGGGGTTGTTGCGCTCGATCGAGTACACGATGTGCTTGATGATCGTGGTCTTGCCCGCCTTCGGCGGCGAGACGATCATGCCGCGCTGGCCCTTCCCGATAGGGGCGATGAGGTCGATGATGCGGCCCGTGATCTCGCCCGGATCGTCGGCCAGCTCGAGCTTGAGACGCGAGTCCGGGAACAGTGGGGTGAGGTCCTCGAAACGGACGCGGTGACGCGCCTCGTCGATCGAGACGTCGTTGATCAGGTCGACGCGCACGAGCGCGGGGTACTTCTCGCTGCTCGCCGGCGGCCGGGTCGCGCCCTTCACGTGGTCGCCCTTGCGCAATCCGAACCGCCGGACCTGCGACGCCGACACGTAGGCGTCGTTGCGGCCCGCGAGGTAGCCCGACGCGCGCAGGAAGCCGTAACCCTCGTCGCGGAGGTCGAGGAGCCCCTCGATCTCGACGAGGTCGCCGTTGTACTCCTCGCCCCCGCGGTCGACGCGTTCGGGCCTTCCGTCGCGTTCGACGCGACCGTCGCCCGGGCGCTCCCGGTCCCGCCCCCGACGCCGGCGGCGGCGCTTGTTCGCCGACGAGTCGTCGTCGCGCCACTGCGGCGCGCCCGCACCGCGATCGCCCGCACCGGCGTCGCCGTCGCCCTCCGTGTCGGTGTGCTCGGCGGTCTCGCGGGCATGGACCGAGTCGGGCGCCGACGACGTCGAGCGCCCGTTCGAGCCCGTGGGCTCCCGGCCGGTCGCGGTGGTCGCGGTGGTCGCGGTGGAGTCGGACTCGACCGTTCCGGCGCCGTTCGTCGACTCGCTCGACGACGAGTCGCGGCTCGCGGTGCGGCGACGCGGACGGACGAGGGCCATGTCGTCGCCGGAGTCGCCCGCGCTCGCAAGGGCGTTCTGCTCCTCGGCGATCGACGCGATGTCGTCGTCGCCGCCGACGGCACGGCGTGGAACGGATCTTGCGCGGCGCCGGCCGCGCGGAGCCGTTCGTGTCGGTGCTCGCCGCCGCGCCGACGATGGCGTCGACGAGATCGGCCTTGCGCATCCGGCTCGTCGACTTCACGCCGAGCGCAGCGGCGATCTGCGAGAGTTGGTCGCGATCCTTCCCGTCCAGTTGTGAACGGTCGAAGGTCTCACTCATGTCCTGCTCCTACCGACCGGCTGTGGTCCTTGCCTGCAGCGGCCGGAGTGTGATCGGGGTGATCCGTGTTGCCAAGACGCCGACGCGGGCGGAATGCCGGCGGCGGATGTGGTCCTCGGAAGGTCTCACATCTGGCCGGGCCGGGTCTGGGTCCGGAGGAGATAGTGAGGTGACCCGGCCCTCGCCCAATTCGGGAAACGCTCCCGGGCGTGGTCTCGAGGAACAATAACCCTATACCCATTGGCCGCCGCGGGTGGAGGCGACCGGTTCCTCACTCGGCCGGTGAACGCGGATCCTTACGACACGAGGCGGGCCATCAACGAATGGCCCGGCACCGGAACGCACGCCGCGGTCGCCGGTTCGGTGTAACGCCCGCCCGCCCCGGGCCGCGTCGAGTCGAAGAGGAGGTAGGGAACGGGCTCGGCGCTGTGGGTCTTGCTGTCGCAGGGCGTGGCGTGGTCGGGCATGAGCAGGACGCGGTAGGGCTCGCCGGCCGCGTCGAGCGCGTCGAGCACCGGTCCGATGACGTCGGTGTCCCACCGCTCCAGCGCGTCGACCTTGATGTCGGATCGACCCTGGTGACCGGCTTCGTCGGTCGCCTCGATGTGCAACACGAAGAGGTCGCGGTCGGCAAGTGACCGGATGCACGCCTGCGCCTGCGCGCAATAGTCGTTGTCGAAGCCCGCGGTCGCGCCGGGGACGTCGACCACCTCGATGCCGGTGAGCACGCCGAGTCCCTGCACGAGGTCGACGGCCGACGACATGCGACCGCGCACGCCGAAGGTCGTGGCGAACGACGGGAGCGCGGGCTTCACGCCCTGACCCCAGAGCCAGATCTGGGTCGCGGTCGAGCCGACCGCAGCCGCGGCCTCGCGCACCACCGCGCGCGACGCGTCCATGCAGCGCGTTCACGCGCGCCGCCGACGCGCCGCGTGGGAACACCGCAACCTGGCCCGTGAGATCGTGCGGCGGCGTGCACTCGGCGTCGGTCCACGAGCGCGGGACGACACACAGGTGGCGATACTCGACGCCGGGGTGGAAGCGGACACCGTCGCGGCCCCCGCCCAGCGCGGAGTCGAGCGCGGCGACGATGGCGTGACTCTGCTCGTTGGTCGGATGACCGGCAGCGAAGTCGACCATGAGCGGCGGGTCGTCGTCGGACAACGTGACCAGGTTGCAGCGATAGGCGACCTCGTCGGGACCGAGCTCGACGCCCATCGCCGCCGCCTCGATCGGCGCGCGACCGGTGTGATAGCGCGCCGGGTCGAAGCCGAGGATCGCCATGTTGCCGACGTCGCTGCCGGGCGGGAGTCCGTCCGGTATCACGGCGGCCCGACCGACCTCGGAATGCGACGCGAGTGCGGCGAGGACGCGGCATGCGCGCCGCCTCCAACGGGGTCCGGCCCCCGAGCTCGGCGAGCGCGACGTCGGCACAACCATCGGGAACGAAGACCACGTACTTCATCGCCGCGCATCATACGGACCGGGCGCGCCGAGCCCTGCTCCGGAGGTCCGTAGCCTGCTGCGGTGTATCGCCCGCGGAACGCCTCTTGGATCGTCGCGGGCACGCTGGTGCTCGCCGCATGCGGCAGCGGTTCGACCGCGACGTCGAACGGGACGCCGCCCATCCCGCCGACGAGTCCCGCTCCCACCACGAGCACCTCGGCGAGATCGACAGCGAGCACCGCGACCACGACGCCCGCCCCACCCGATCTCACTCGAGTGCGGGTGAAGCTCACGCCGGTGGTGAGCGGCCTCGACAGCCCCATCGCGGTCGCCTGGCGCACGCACGACACGCGCATGTTCGTCGCCGAGCAGCCCGGCCGAGTGCGCGCCGTCGACGCGGGCGGCAACCTCCTCCCCGCGCCCGTGCTGACGGTCGGCCCGCTTTCGCACGGCAACGAGGAAGGCCTCCTCGGCATCGCGTTCTCGCCCGACGGATCGAAGCTGTACGTCGACTACACCGATCCGGACGACGACACACACGTCGACGAGTACACGATGAGCGCGGCGGGAAGCGGCGGCGTCGCCGATGCCTCGACGCGCCGCCGGCTCCTCGTGGTCCCGCAGCCGTACTCGAACCACAAAGGCGGTGAGGTCGTCACCGGCCCCGACGGCATGCTCTACATCGGTCTCGGGGACGGCGGCAGCGAGGGCGATCCCGATCGCAACGGGCAGAACCTCGGCGTGTTGCTGTCGAAGATCCTGCGCATCGATCCCGCGGCGAAGGGTTCGTCGCCGTACTCGGTGCCGTCCGACAACCCCTTCGTCGGGCGCGCGGGCGTCGCGACCCGAGACGTGGATGTGGGGCCTGCGCAACCCGTGGCGGTTCTCCTTCGACCGTGCGAACGGGAACCTCTGGATCGGCGACGTCGGGCAGAACCAGTACGAGGAGGTCGACTTCGCCCGCGCCGGGGAAGGCGGCATCAATTGGGGCTGGAGCGCGCGGGAGGGCTTCCACGCGTTCCGCGGCTCCGCACCGAGCGGCGCGCGCGCGACCCGCTGCTCGAGACGAGACACTCCGACGGTACGTGCGCCGTCGTCGGCGGCTACGTGTACCGCGGCAAGGCGATCCCCGCGCTCGACGGCGTGTACGTGTTCGGCGACAACTGCCGCCCGGAGCTCGTCGGTGCCGTCGCGGGGACAACGGTGACCCGACGCGATCTCGGCCCGAAGGTCCCCGCGCTCACCTCGTTCGGCGAGGATCCGGCCGGTGAGATCTACGCGATCGCCCGGGCGGGCACGGTGTACCGGCTCGCCGCCGCCTAGTGCGTCGCCGCGCTTGAGCACCGAGCGCGCCGACGCGGCGGGTGATCGCGTGCGGCGTGACCGCGGAGAGGTTGCCGAGGATCTTGTTGGTCGAACCGGGAATGACGATCGCCCGGTTCTTCGCGAGACCGTCGAGCCCGGCGCGCGCGACCTCGGGCGCTTCCTGCCACATGAACCCGGGGACGTCGCTCGCGGGTGCGTTCGCGCGTTCTTGGAACTCGGTGCGCGTGAACCCGGGGCACAGCGCCGTGACCGACACACCCGTCCCTTTCAACTCCTCGTGCACGGCTTCGGTGAACGAGGTGACGAACGCCTTCGTCGCGCTGTACGTCGCGTTCGCGGGACCGGGTTGGAAGCTCGCGAGTGACGAGACGTTGAGGATCCCGCCCCGGCCGCGCGCCGCCATCGCCGACGCGGCCGCGTGGGTCAGCCGCACGAGCGCGACGACGTTGAGGTTGATCTCGCGCGTCTCCGTATCGACGTCGAGCGTGTGGAACGGTCCGAACGTGCCGAATCCCGCGTTGTTGACGAGGATGTCGACGCGGCGGACGCGCTCCTCGACGGTCGCGAGCTGACCGGGGTCGGTCAGGTCGGCGACGACGACCTCGGCGCGCGGCAACTCCTTCGCGAGCGCGTCGAGGCGCGCCCGGTCGCGCGCGACGAGCACGACGTCGTGACCACGGTCGGACAACTGCCGGGCGAACTGCTCGCCGATCCCGACGGACGCGCCGGTGATCAACGCAACCGGTTGGCTCATGGCCGGATGCTACGCCGGGCGCGTGATGGCGGCGACAAGCTTGCCGGTGACGACGATGCGCTGCGCGGCGCTGTGCTTCGGATGGCACGCGATGAGCGTCACGGTGGGCGTGGGCGTGGGATCGGTGACGTACAAGGCGCTCGGGTCGACGATCTTCGTCCCCGTCACCTTGTAGACGCAGTCCTTGCCGGGCATGTGGAAGACGATCTGGTCACCCGGAGCAAGGAGGTCGAGGTTCAAGAACGGATGCGTGTGCGTGACCCGGTGACCCGGGAACACGGTGTTCCCCCGTTGACACGGCATCGCGGAACCGGGCCAGTGCCCCGGGCCGTGGTCGATGACGGTCAGCGTGATGCCTTCGAAGACCTGGTGCAGCAGGCCGATCTTCGGGATCTGGATGCTCCCGATCTCGGTCACGGGCCCGGCCGCATAGGGATCGGCGGGAGGCGGCAGCGGATGCGGGAGCTTGGCGAGGTCGACGGTCGTCGTGGTGGCGTGCGTTGTCGACGTGCGGGGGATCGTCTTCGCGGTGGTCGCCGGCGCAAGGAGCGGTGAATCGTCCTCGCTTCTCGCGTGGGCATTGTTGCGGTTGACGACTGCCGCACCGGTGAGGGCGGCGGCGACGACAATGGCGAGCGAAGTGAGGGCAGCGATCCATCGCTTCTTCGTCATCAGAGGCCAAGCTCCTCGAGCACGAGATCGATCGACGCGTCGACGGCCGGGCGGGCCTCGATCTGGGCGATCGCGCGGTTGGGGTCCTTCAGACCGTGACCCGTCACCGTGCACACGATTGTCTCACCTCGTTCGACCAATCCGGACGCGGCCGCCTGCAGGAGGCCTGCCACCGAAGCCGCGGACGCGGGCTCGACGAAGACGCCCTCCTGGGAGGCAAGCGTGCGGTAGGCCTCCAGGATCTGGGCGTCGGTGACCGCGCCGATATGGCCGCCCGACTCGTCGCGCGCCGCGATCGCGCTGTCCCAACTCGCCGGGTTGCCGATCCGGATGGCGGTGGCGATGGTCTCCGGGTGCGCCACCGGTTCGCCGAGCACCAGCGGCGCGGAGCCCGCGGCCTGCCAGCCGAGCATGCGCGGCAGCTTCGTGACCACGCCGTCGCGCGCGTATTCGCCGTAGCCCTTCCAGTACGCGGTGATGTTGCCCGCGTTACCGACCGGGATGCAGTGCACGTCGGGCGCGGCGCCCAGCGCGTCGCAGATCTCGAACGAAGCGGTCTTCTGGCCCTCGATGCGGTACGGGTTGATCGAGTTGACGACGGTCACGCCGCCGCGCTCCCCCAGCTCGCGCACGACGTGCAGCGCGTCGTCGAAGCTCCCGTGGATCGAGACCACCTTCGCGCCGTGGATCAACGCCTGCGCGAGCTTGCCGAGCGCGACGTGACCGTCGGGGATGATCACCGCCGCGAGCATCCCGGCCCGGGCCGCGTACGCGGCGGCGCTCGCAGACGTGTTGCCGGTCGACGCGCACACCACGACCTTGGCGCCGTCCTCGGCCGCCTTCGAGATCGCCATCGTCATCCCGCGGTCCTTGAACGAACCGGTCGGGTTCGCGCCCTCGACCTTCAACATCACCCGCGCGCCGACGGTCTCCGACAGACGGGGCGCGTCGACGAGCGGCGTGTTGCCTTCGCACAGGGTGATGACGGGTGTCTTGTCGGTGACCGGCAAGCGGTCGCGGTACGCCTCGATGATCCCCTGCCACCGCGCCATCTACATCGCTCCTTCGCCTCGCCGGAGACGACTCGACCGCATCGACACGCGAATCACTCCTCGCCTCCGACGACCCGCAGGACCGATCCGATGCGGCCGACGACGTCGAGCTCGCGCACGGCGTGGATCGTCGCGGTCAACGCCGCCTCGCGGGCGAGGTGCGTGACGAAGATCAGCTGGGCACCCGCGCCCGAACCCTTCTGGCGCATCGACTGGATCGAGACGTCGTGGTCGCCGAACACGCCCGCGATCGTGGCCAGCACACCTGGTTGGTCCGCGACATCGAGCGAGACGTAGAACTGCGATGCGGTCTCGTCGATCGGGCGGATCGGCTTGCGGACCAGGTCGCCGATGGTGGCGCCCCGCGCACCCGCGTTCACGTTCTTGGCCGCGTCGATCAGATCGCCGAGGACCGCGCTCGCCGTCGGCCCGCCGCCCGCGCCGCGGCCCAGGAGCATCAGCTGCCCGACCGCCTCGCCTTCGATGAACACCGCGTTGTAGGAGCCGCGGACGGACGCGAGCGGGTGGTCGACGGGCACCATCGCCGGGTGCACGCGCGCGCCGACCGCGCCCTCGTGCTCCTCCGCGACCGCGAGCAGCTTCACGACATAGCCGAGCTCCCGCGCGGCCGCGATGTCGTCGGCCGTGATCTTCGTGATGCCTTCGCGATAGACGTCGCCGGCGACGATGCGCGCGCCGAACGCGATGCTCGCGATGATCGCCGCCTTCGCCGCGGCGTCGAGGCCCTCGACGTCGGCGGTGGGGTCGCGCTCGGCGTACCCGAGCTCCTGCGCCTCGGCGACCGCTTCGGAGAAGCTCGACCCCGCTTCGGTCATCTGCGTCAACACGTAGTTCGTCGTGCCGTTGACGATGCCCATCACCCGAGTGATCCGTTCGCCGGCGAGAGACTCGCGCAGCGGCCGCATGAGCGGAATGCCACCGGCAACCGACGCTTCGAACAGGAGGTCGACGCCCGCGGTCTCGGCCGCGTCGAACAGCTCCTCCCCGAAGTTCGCGAGCAGCTCCTTGTTCGCGGTCACGACCGGCTTGCCCGACTTCAGCGCGGTGAGGATCAGTCGCCGGGCCGGCTCGACCCCGCCGATCACCTCGACGACCACGTCGATGGAGGGGTCGGTGACGACAGAGTCGGCGTCGTTCGTGAGGAGTCCGGACGCGAGGTCGACGTCGCGTTCCTTGGCCACGTTGTGCACCGCGACGCGCCCGATCTCGAGCTTCACACCGGCGCGCTGCGTGATGAGGTCGGCGTTCGCGTCGAGCAGCCGCACGAGTGCGGCGCCGACGTTCCCACAACCCAGCAGTCCCACTCGCACGACGTCGGTCACCCGGCCATTCTTACGGATCGTTCGGCCCTCACCGAACCGATCGGCGCGAGAAGGTCCCGGAGAAGGCTCGCGCCGGGACGACCGGCCGAACCCACCTCGTCGAGGCACGCGAGAACCGCGCGGACAGTGACGACGTGCCGGGCGAGGACGCGGGTCAGCACCTGCTCGAGATCGTCGAGCGGCAGCACCCCCGCGAGGTCGACGACCGTTCGCGCCGGTGCGGTCACGGGAAGGCCACGCACCCATGCGAAGTCGAGCCGCGCGACCCGGTGGACGTCGACACCGACGGCACGCGGCGCGCGCGAACACGGAACGGACAGCTCCGGGCGTGTCACCGGCTCGTCACGCATGCGCCAGATCGCGGCCGCGCTCGTGTGGGAGAGCGCGCCGGGCTGACCGCACCACAGCACCGCGGCCCAGTGCCGGGTCGCGCCCGATACGGGCACGGTCACGTGGCGGTACACGCGCGGGAACACGCGGAGCCACACTCCGGCGCGGACCCTCCGTTCGATCCGGCCGGCCCGGAATCCGGCCTGGAGCGCCTGCGCGCGCGTGAACACGCCGTGTTGCCTCGCAGCCAGCACACCGAGCTGCGCGTCGTCGGCCAACGACATCGGCGCCGTCCCCCTGTTTGTTCACGACTCCGGGGGAAGGAAGAACGAAGTTTACGCGTCGGCGTCGAGGCGGACGAGATCGGCCTCGGTCTCGCGGCGCACGACGAGCCGGGCCGCGCCGGCCCGCACGAACACGACTGCCGGCCGCGTCACCTTGTTGTAGTTCGACGCCATCACGTGTCCGTACGCGCCTGTCACCGGCGTCGCCAGCACCTCGCCGATCGCGACGTCGGCGGGCAGGAGCGTGTCGCGGACGATGATGTCGCCCTGTTCGCAGTGCTTGCCCGCGATCGTGACGAGCGCGGATCGTTCCGCGGTGGCGCGCGCCGGGAGGAAGGCCTCGTAGCGCGCGCCGTAGGTGACGGGCCGGAGGTTGTCGCTCATGCCGCCGTCGACCGCGACGTAGGTGCGGATGCCGGCGATCGCCTTGATGGTGCCGACCGTGTAGAGGGTGATGCCCGCGGGCGCGACGATCGAACGACCGGGCTCGCTCAGCAGCTGCGGCCGCGAACGCACGCCCGCGTCGGCCAGGGCCTTGCCGACGGAGTCACGCACGACGGCGGCGTACTGCTCGATCGTCGGCGGCGCGTCGTCGGGTAGGTAGCGGACGCCGAGCCCGCCGCCGAGGTTGAGCTCGTCGACCAGCGTGCCGACCTCGGTCTCGACGGCATGGACCAGCCCGACCATCTTCTCGACGGCGCGCTCGAACGAGTCGAGGCGAAAGACCTGCGACCCGATGTGGCAGTGGATGCCGGCGAACCGCAGCAGCCCCCGCCCCACGACCCGTTGCACCGCGGCGAGTGCCTCACCGCTGTCGAGGCCGAAGCCGAACTTGGAGTCCTCGGTACCGGTCTCGATGTACTCGTGCGTGTGCGCCTCCACGCCCGGCGTGACCCGGACGTGCACCCGCGGCGCGGGCAGGCCTTCGCCGACCAGCCCCTCGAGCCGCGTGAGCTCGTCGGCGGAGTCGACCGCGATACGACCGACGCCCGCTTCGAGCGCGCGGCGCAGCTCGGCCGTCGACTTGTTGTTGCCGTGGAACACGATCCGCGCGGCCGGGAAGCCCGCGTTGAGTGCGACGAACAGCTCGCCGCCCGTCGCGACGTCGAGGTGCAGGCCCTCCTCGTGCACGAGGCGGGCGATCGCGGTGCAGAGGAACGCCTTGCTCGCGTAGGCGACGCCGTCGCCGAGCGCATCGCGGTACGCGCGACAGCGCAACCGGATGTCGTCCTCGTCGTACACGAACAGCGGCGTGCCGAACTCCTCGGCGAGCGACGCGAGGTCGACGCCCGCGACCGCGACCCGTCCGTCGGCGTTCGTCGTCGCCGAGACCGGGAGCAGCGAGAGGTCGAAGGCGCTCATGCCTCGAAGTCGTCGTCGCGGTCGAGACGCGTCATTTCCTCGGGCGCGTTCACTCCGAGCACGGCCAACGCGTTCGCGAGCCCGGCCCGGCACGCCTCGGTCAGCCAGAGGCGGGCCTGGGTGAGGCTCGCGTCGTCGGAGAGCACCTTGCAGTCGCGGTAGAAGCCGTGGAACTCGGAGGCGAAGTCGCGGACCCAGGTGCTGACCTTCTGCGGCGCGCGCGCCTCGGCCGCCTCGTGCAGCGCGTCCGGAAAATTGGCGAGCGCCCGCAGCAAGGCGTCTTCGCGTTCGTGCACCAGCCGAGCGAGGTCGACGTCGGCGAGCGGCGCGCGGGCGACGCCGGCCGCGGCGGCCTTGCGGCCGATCGACGCGATCCGCGCGTGCGCGTACTGCACGTAGTACACGGGATTCTCCCGCGACTGCTCGGTCACGACGTCGAGGTCGAAGGTCTGCGCGGTGTCGATGCCCTGGAGCAGGAACGTCATACGCGCGACGTCGGGGTCGACCTCGTCGAGGATGTCGGCCAGCGTCACGATGTTGCCGGTCCGCTTCGACATGCGGACTTCCCGCCCGTCCTTCACGACCTTCACGAACTGGCCGAGGATGATCTCGGGCTCGCCGGCCGCGAAGCCGAGTGCTTCCATTCCCGACTGCAGCGACTTCACCTGGCCGTGGTGGTCGGCGCCCCAGATGTCGATGAGGTGCGTGAAGCCGCGGCGGAACTTGTCGCGGTGGTACGCGAGGTCGTTGCACAGGTAGGTGGTGCTGCCGTCGCTGCGGACGAGCACGCGGTCGCGCTGGTCGCCGAAGTCGGTGGACCGCAGCCAGCGCGCGCCGTCGTTGTCGTACACGACGTTCGCCTGCCGCGAGTTGGGCGAGGACGTCGGCGACGTCGCCGCGTTCGTGCAGCGTTCGTTCGGAGAACCAGGTGTCGAACTGCACGCCGACGCGGCCGAGGTCGTCCTGCAGGCTCTGCACGATCTTGCGGTAGCCCCACTCGCACGCGTCGTCGGGCGCGACGTCGTCGCCGAGCTCCGCGTGCAGCTGCGCCGCCATGTCGACGAGGTACTGGCCGTGGTACCCGTCGTCCGGCGGTTCCGTGCCGCGGTACCGGGCGTAGAGCGAGTCGCGGAACTTGTGGAGCTGAGCGCCCGCGTCGTTCAAGTAGTACTCGCGGTGCACCTCCGCGCCCTGGCTCGCGAGCAGATTCGCGATCGCGTCGCCGACCGCGACCCACCGCCCGCCTCCCGCATGGAGCGGGCCGGTGGGGTTGGCCGAGACGAACTCGAGGTTGATGCGCCGGCCGGTCAGCACGGCGGACCGTCCGTACGCGTCGCCCGCGGCGACGACTTCGCGCAGCACGTCGTGCAGCCAGGTGGGCGACAGAAAGAGGTTCAAGAAGCCCGGTCCCGCGATGTCGACCTTGGCGAGATGAGGGACGCGGTCGGATTCGAGCTGGTCCTTGACCCGTTGAGCGATGTCGCGCGGGCTGCCGCCGACGACGCTCCGGAGCCGGAGCGCCACGTTCGACGCCCAGTCGCCGTGCTCTCGACTTCGGGCCGGTTCGAGCTCAACGCCGCCCGGAGGCTCGGGCAGCCCCGCGCGCTCGAGCGCGCGGCCGAGTGCACTGCTGAGATCGTCTCGAATCATGGGGACGAGATCACGAAGGCAGGCACATTCGTTCGGGTGGCAAATCGTACCTTGTCGCCGTACACCGACCCCGACCCATTTCGCGCGGGGCGCGCGCATCAGTATGCTGCTCCTCCAACGAATACCGGGTGTCAAGGGGGGCGGCGGGCCAAGCGGTCGGGGGGCCGTTGCGACAGGCCAAGGAGGGCGACGGTGTCGCAACAGTCGGGTGGAGCACGTGGGCTGGGTGCGCTCTTTCCCGGCCCTGCGGGGCCGAGCGCGACACAATCCGCGACCGCGGGCAGCGGCGTTCCGGGTGGGGTAACACGGATGAACGCGCTGGGTGACGACTTCGCCTCGACGGTTGCGACCAGCGACTCCGGCATCGCGCTCATCTACAAGGCGCTCGATGCGCTCGTCGCCCAGTTCGAGCTCGACGACGCGGCCGTGGTCATCGAAGAGTCGAACCTCGGCTCGCAGATCTTCTGCGCCGGCCGCCGGCCGCTCGGGCTCGACGACGAGGAGCTCCTCGTCTCCGCGCCGGGCCTCTACACCCGTCCCGCGCTCGACGAGCACACCTTCGACCGTTCGATGCTCCTCACGCTGTGTGTCCTCGCGCTCCGGCTCGACGTGCTGCGCTACGACGCCTGGCACGACGCGCTCACGGGCTTGTACGACCGGCGCAGCTTCGACCGGCTGCTCGAGATGGCGATCGCGCGCAGCACCAGGTACGAGTGGCCCTTCACGCTCGTCATGCTCGACCTCGACCATCTCAAGATCATCAACGACGAACAGGGCCACCAGGCCGGCGACGCCGCGCTGCGCGACCTCGGTGAACGCTTCCGCCGCACCCTGCGCTTCGGCGACAACGCGGGCCGCATCGGCGGCGACGAGTTCGCGATGATCCTGCCGAACACCGAGGCCGACCTCGTGCCGGCACTCCTCGACCGGGTCCGGCGCGCCGAAGGGGTCGAAACCGCCTGCCCCGCGTTCTCGTACGGCGTCGCGCAATGCCCGCAGGAGGCGACGGAGTTCGACCAGCTCGTGTCGCTCGCCGATTCCAGGCTGTACGAAGCGAAGCAGGCGACGCGATGAACCGGGTCCGCACGAACGACATCTGGTCGATCGACGACCTCGAGCTCGAGCTACGCCAATTGCCGGGCGTGCGCGCCGCCGGCTTCGACCAGTCCGACGACGTCCTGCTCGTGCAACTGCACGTGGCCGAACCGAGCCGCGCCGACCGCCCCGACCAACCGGTGCCCGTGTCGGCGTCGCGGATCGCGGCCCGTCACTCCGATCGCCCGGTCGCGGTCGAGGTCGTGCGCTGGCGAGCCGCACCGGTGATCGCAAGCCACGAAGCTGCAGCGCCCACGGAGCCGGCACCGGCATCGGCTCCCGAGCCACGCGAACAGGCGCGAGCCCGTCTCCTCGCGGTGCTCGCGTTCCCCGACACCGACGAGCTCGAGGTGCATCTGGTGCTCGACGGTCGCCGCGCGATCGGCCGCGCACCCGTCAGCCGAGGCGCCGAGGGCGCGGCCGCCGCGACACTCGACGCCGTCCGCGACCTCGGAAGCGCTGTGAACGCCCGTGTGCGTTGGGCCCGAGTCGTCGACACGATCAACGGCGGAGACGACACCGGTCGCCAAGCCGTCGCAGTCGCGCTCGAGGGCGTCGACGCCCGCTCGCCCGTGCACTACGGCCTGGCCGCCGGAACAAGCCTGATCGACGCCGCGGCCCGCTCCACGCTCGACGCGCTGAATCGTCACCTCGGCCGCGAGCGCTGAGCAAGCCCCGATCGCCGTCACGGCGCGCCCGCTACCATCGGACGCCCTTGCCCTCGTAGCTCAGGGGATAGAGCATCGGCCTCCGGAGCCGTGTGCGCAGGTTCGAATCCTGCCGAGGGCGCTCTTTCCGACCACCTCACGCCGCGTTGTGCGTCGGGTGGGTGGAGTGGGCGTTTGCGGGTGATGGGGTGGGGTGGGCCGAGGGTCCAGCCTGCGGACTTGAGTCGGTGGTGGCGGTAGCAGAGCCAGCCGAGGTTCTTGTACGAGGTGGGTCCGCCTTTGGCGTGGCCGTGTCGGTGGTCGCGTTCGAGGTAGCCGCGGTGGTTGCAGCCGTCGATGTCGCATTCGCGGCCGTTGACGATCAGTGCGGTCATCACTTCGGCGGGGACGTGGCGGCCGAGGTGGGCGACGGTGAGGATGTCTTTGCCGTTGCGGATGACGGCGGTGAGGAACGCGGATCCGATCAGTGCTTTGACCCAGCTGACGTCGACGGGTCCGACGCCGGGGATCTCGCAGATCTCGCCGTCGATGGTGCCGCCCCGGACCAGGGCACCGTGATCGATGACGATGTGGACGTGCACGTCGAGTCCGTTGGCCGGCAGCGGCGGGCACGACACCGGTGTGTCAGAGACGGTGTCGGGCGGGTGGGATGTGGCGTCGAGGATGAACCCGGCGACGGCGTCGGCCGCGTACGCGGCGAGCGGTTCGTGGTCGGTACCGGCCTGACGGGCCCGGAAGATGCGTTTGACCTGCGCGTCGATGACGGCGTGGACCTGGCCGCCGATCTCGGGTGTGAACCGGTACCGGCCGGCGATCATCCCGTCGGGATCGGTCCACGAGTGCCATGCCCGCCGCCGGTGCTGGCGTTTGGTGCGCCCGTCGGGGTCTTCGACCGCGGCCCGGGCTTGCACGCACGCGTCGCGTAACGGCACCAGCCCCTGCTCCGCGACCGCCAACAGGTCGGCTTCCGCGGCCGGGTTCTTCGCCGCGGCGCCCGCGATCAGTGCCGCTTCCCGAGCCGACAACCGTCCGTGGCGTACCGCGGCATCGGTCGCGGGCAACGTTTCGAGCCGCTTCGCCGTACCGATCGCGCGGCGCACCTCACCGGCGGAGACACCCAGCACACGCGCGACCAACCCCGATGCGTCATGCGCCGACGTGTTCGTTTCTGCGACCCGCACCGCGGCCTTGCCCAACATGCCGTCGACGACCCGCCGGATCGCACCCAACTCGTCGACCACTCGCAGCGCCGCTTCGGGCGACAACGCGGCCGCGTCGAACTCGAGCGCGATCGAGTTGAGCGTGCTGCGAGTCGTATCGAGCGAGGCGAACATATGTTCGTATCGTAGCAGCAACGTGCGCCACGAAACAACGAAAAGATGCGATTTTCAAACAACTTTTCGACCATCACACCTTCGCACCGCCACACGGAGCGCCGCCGCCGCAACCGCGGCGACCAGACCCGCACGCCCCCTCGTCAGCGCCGCCCTTATCCCTGAGCTCTGCGCCCGGGACACGAACACGTTCATCGCGCCGCCGCACGCCACGCGTGCCCCGGGCGAATCGAGCCTCAGCCCGAAGGCCCGAACCGCTCGACGCGAATGCGTTCCACGCCGACACCGGCGTCCATCAGCACCGCGCTCGCCGCGTCGGCGAACCCCGACGACCCGCACACGTACGCGCGCACGTCGGAAGCAATCACCGCCGGAAGATCTCCACGCGCCAACCGGCCGGGCGGACGTGCGAACCCCGCAGGCGTGGCACACGTGTAGACGACCGCGGTCTCCGGGCCTGCGATCTCGTTCGCGTAGTAGAGGTCGTCCGGACCGCGCACCGACACGACGAGTCGCAGGAGGTCGGCGCGCCCGGTCCGACGCGCCAGGCGAAGCATCGCCATGAGCGGCACCACGCCCGATCCACCGCCGACGAGCAGTGCAGGCGTGTCGGCGTCCCACACGAACCATCCGCCGATCGGGCCGCGCACTTCGAGCTCGTCACCGACCGCGACCTCGTCGTGCACGAACGTGGAGACTTCGCCGCCGTCGAGCCGCTCGATCGTCAGCTCGATCTCGCCGGAGTCGTCGGGTGCCGACGCAACCGAATACGAGCGCGACGCGGCGTAGCCGTCGGGGGCGGTCAGCCGGAGCACGTAGTGCTGACCGGCGCGATGCGGCGACGGCTCCGGGAGGGCGAGCCGGAAGGTCTTTGCACGAGCGGTCTCGGGCCGGATGTCGACCACCGTTGCCGTCGTCCACGAGATGCGGACCGGCGGCGCGGCCGCGCCACGGTCAGTCACCCTGGTACCGCTGTTCGAGCCACGGGTCGCCGCGGTCGTGGTAGCCGTTCTGCTCCCAGAAGCCGGGTTCGTCGTGGTCGAGCACGCGCAGCCCCGCGACGAACTTCGCGCTCTTCCAGAAGTAGAGGTGCGGCACGAGCAGCCGGGCCGGGCCGCCGTGTGCGGGCTCGAGCGGACGTCCTTCGTAGTCCCACACCACCCACGCCTTGCCACCCGTCACGTCGGCGAGCGGAAGGTTCGTCGTGTACGCGGTGTGCGAGAACGCGAGCACGTGCGAAGCGCCGGGTTGCACACCCGCGGCGTCGAGCAACGTGTCGACGGACACGCCACCGAAGTGGACGTCGAACTTCGACCACGTGGTGACGCAGTGGATGTCGCCGGCGTAGGTCGACGGCGGGAGGGCGTGGATCTCGTCCCAGGTCCACGTCGTGGGCCGGTCGACGAGGCCCTCGATCCGGAACGTCCAGGTCGCGAGGTCGAGGTGCGGCGTCACCTCCGCGGTGAGTACCGGCCAGTTGTTGCCGGTGTCGTACTGCCCCGGCGGAAGGCGCGCATCGCGTTCGCCCCGGCCCCGGCCGGCGAACCCTCGGGTGAATCTGGCCATGGACCCTCCTCAGATCGCGCTCACACGTGCACCGAAAGGTATTCGTGCACTTGACGCACCGCGCTCGAGCCTTCGCCGACCGCGGCGGCGACGCGCTTCAGCGATCCGCTGCGCACGTCGCCGACCGCGAACACGCCCGGCACCGAGGTCTCGAACGGCAGCGGGGCGCGGCCACCGAACTCGGGCGCGCCCGCCGTCGCTTCCGGCAACGAGCGATCGGTGAGCACGAACCCGGAGCGGTCGAGCTCGACGCAGTCTCCGAGCCACACGGTCGCAGGTATCGCGCCGATGAAGCAGAACAGACCCTGGCACGGTGCAGTGCGCTGCTGCCCGGTCTGGTTGTCCTCGAGCGTCACCGCTTCGAGGTGGGAATCGCCCGCGAGCCCGCGCACCTCGGTGTGCTGCAGCACGTCGATGCGATCGTCGGCCTCGACCCGAGCGACGAGGTACTGCGACATCGTCGCCGCGAGCTCGCGCCGCCGGACGACGAGCGAGACCGGACTTCCCTGTTGCGCCAAGTAGATCGCGGCCTGCCCCGCGGAGTTCCCGCCGCCGACGACGACCGTCGCGTAACCGCGGCACACGCGGGCTTCGAGCTCGGTCGCGGCGTAGTACACGCCGGCACCTTCGAACCGCTCGAGATCGTCGACCTCCAGCCGGCGGTACCGCGCGCCCGACGCGACGATGACGGCGCGCGCCGGGATCTCGCTCCCGTCCGCGAGCACCACGACGTGGAAGCCCTCTTCGATCCGGAGCCCGGCCACCTCGCAGGGTGCGTTGAGCCGCGCGCCGAGGCGCATCGCCTGGATCGCGGAACGCGCGGTGAGATCCTCGCCCGAGATCCCGTTGGGGAACCCGACGTAGTTCTCGATCCGCGAGCTCGCGCCGGCCTGCCCGCCGACGCCGACGGCGTCGAGCGACAGCGTCTGCGAGTCCTTCCGACGCGCCGTACACCGACGCCGCGAGGCCGGCCGGCCCGGTACCGACCACGACGAGGTCGCAGAGCAGGCCGGGCGTCGGGCGATAGGTCAGACCGAGGTGCGCGGCGAACTCGGCGACGGTCGGGCTGTGCAGCGTGGCCGTCGGCGTGATGACGACTGGGACGTCGCGCGGCCGCACGCCCAGGTTCGCGAGATATACGGGCGCGTCGTCGAGGTCTTCGAGATCGATCCACTTGTGCGGCAGCCGAGAACGGTTCGCGAACGCGCGCAGCACCATCGCGTCCGACGAGTCGCGCGAACCGATGATGCGGATCGCCTGCGCACCCTCGCCCGCGCAGGAGCTCGCGCCGCGCGACGAAAGCCCGGAAGATCGTGTCGGAGAAGTCGGGGCGGACACTCATCAACTGCCGGAAGGTCGCGAGCTCGATTGCGAGGACGCGTCCCGGCTTGGAGATTCGCGCGGTCAGGAACGCCCGCTGACCTGTCAGCAGGTTCAGTTCTCCCAGGAACCGATGCGAGCCGTGCGTGGCGACGACCGCCGCTCCATTGTCGTCGAGGCGAACGATCTCGGCCTCACCTTCGAGCACGACGAAGAAGTCGGGAGTGGGATCGCCGGCGCGGTACAGGACGTCGCCGCGCGCGACCTCCCGGATCTCACCGAACGCCGCGAGCTCGTCGAGCGTCGGCCCGTCGAGCGTGGCCCAGGCGACGTCGTCGCGGTCGGTCTCGCTCATCCGCGCTCAGACTACGTGCGGGCGAGGGCTTCGCTACCCGGGCGCGGTCGGCGACGGTGGGGCACTCCGCGGGGTCCGGGTGCAGCGGCGGCCCGTCGACCGAGCAGTACACGCGCCGCGACGAGCGCCGGGCGCGCACACGCCCACCGAGGCCGAAGAACCCGAGCGGCGCCGCGGCCGCGGCCACGACCGCGGCGATCACGAGCGAGACGCGGAACGAGTGAGTGACCTGCGCCGCGCCCGACGCCGCGGTGAGCCCCGACACGACCGGCACGACTGCGACCGCGGCCAGGCTGGCGGTGCGGGCGATGGCGTTGTTCACGCCCGACGCCACGCTCACATGGTCGTCGTCGACGGAGCCCATGACCGTCGCGGTCAACGGTGCGACGAAGGTGACGAGGCCGATGCCGAACACCACCGAACCCGGTGCGACGTCGGCCAGCCACGACGCGTGCGGACCGATGCGCGTCAACAACACCAGACCGACGGCGGCGACGACCGGTCCGATCGTCAACTGCAGGCGCGGTCCGATGCGCTGCGCGAGCCGGCCCGACGCAGACGAGAAGGCGAACATCAAGACGGTGCCGGGCAACAACGCCGTGCCCGCGCGCAGGCCCGACCAATGCGACGCGACCTGCAACTCGTAGACGACGAGGAAGAACGTCACGCCGAGCGCGCCGTAGAGCAACACTGTCGAAAGGTTCGTGACGGTGAACGCGCGGCTGCGGAACAGGGTGGGCGACACGAGCGGATCGTGCGTGTGCCGCATGCGGTGGACGAACGCGGCGATACCCGCGACCGCCACGACGCCCGCGCCGAGCACGGCGGTGTCGGTCCAGCCGCGGGGCCCGGCCTCGGTCAGGGCCCACGTCGCCGCGCCGAGGCCCGCGACCGCGAGCGCGCCGCCGACGAGATCGAGCCGCGCGCCCGGAAGAGGGATCGCGTGATTCCGGCACGGCCGCGCGCGTGCACACGACGACCAACAGCGCGACGGGAACGTTCAGGAGGAAGGCCCAACGCCAGCCCGGCCCGTCGACCAGCCACCCGCCGACGAAGGGACCGATCGCACCGGCCACTCCGCCGAGGCCCGACCACGCCCCGACCGCGGCGGCGCGGTCGTCGCGGCGGAAGCTCGCCTGCAGGATCGCGAGGCTCCCGGGCGTGAGCAGCGCGGCGCCGACACCCTGCAAGACGCGCGCGACGACCAGCACTCCGAGGTTGGGCGCCGCACCGCACAGCAACGACGCGCCCGCGAACCACACGGTGCCGACGACGAAGACACGCCGCCGACCGTAACGGTCGCCGAGCGCTCCGCCCAGGAGGATGAGCGACGCGAGCGCGAGCAGGTAACCCGTGAGCACCCACTGCAGCGCGCTCACCCCCGCGTCGAAGTCGGCGCCAATGCGCGGGAGCGCGACGTTGACGATGGTGCCGTCGAGCAGCGCCATCGCGCTGGCGCCGACGGTCGCAACGAGCGCAACCCGGCCCCGCACGGAACGGAGCACGAGTCCGTCTGCGGCCGCGCGCGTCGTCCGTCGTGGCCACGGCCGCACCCTACCGACCGGAAGTCACCCAGGAGTCGCTCGTACCTACCGCTGTGGCGGGTCCCACTTGAAACGCGTGGCCGCGACCGTCAGCGCGACGACGCCCCACCCGATCAACTCCAACACGTGGACGGCCGCGATGCCGCTGCCGCTGACCGTCGGGTCGAAGATCGCCGTGAGTTGCAGCACGAGTGGGCGGATCGGGAACACCGCGGCGATCCGTCCGGGCACCGAGGTATTGGCGATCCGCCCGAACGCGCCCGAGATGAACAGCAACGGGAACAGCACGAAGTTCACGATCGCGGGTGCCGCGTCCTCGTTCGGGATGAACGTCGCGATCGCGGCGCCGCACGCCGTGAAGCAGAACGCGCCGAGCACGACCGTCAACAACAGCCCGAGATAGCGGTGCGGCAGCGTGACGCCGTACACCGCCAGGCCGAGCGCGATCACGAGCGCGGTGAGGATCGCCGACACGATGACCGCGTTCCCGACGATGCCTGCGAGGAACACGGTCGGCGACAACGGTGTGCCCCGAACTCGCTTCAGGACGCCCCGGTCGCGACGGATGGAGATCGTGAACGCGAGGTTGGAGTAGCAGGTCGAGATCAGGCCGAAGGCGACGATCGCGGGCACGTAGTACTGCGCGAACTTCGCGGTGCCGTGCGCGAGATCGATCGTGTCATTCCCGTTGATCGCCACGAAGATCACCAGGAACATCAACGGGAACGCGAACGTGAATCCGGCCGACGCCGGGTTGCGCCAGAAGATCTTGCGTTCCCACCGGATCTGGCGCAGCGTGGACTTCACAACGGCCGTCATGCCCGATCCTCCGCCGTGTCGTCGTCGCCGGTGAGCTGCAGGTAGACGTCTTCGAGCGACGGGCGCGCGACGGTGAGCCCGTCGAGCTCCTCGCCGCGTGCGACAGCCCATTCCGTGAGATCGCGCAGCACCGCGGTGGGGTGTGCGGTCCGGATGGAGACAACGACGCGCCGGCCTCCTCGGTCGCGGCCACCGGGAGATCCGCCACGCCCAGCCCCGGCGGCAGGTCGAAACGAATCGTCACCTCGGCCGTCGAGCGGCCTCCGATCGACTCGGGCGACGCGTCGGCGACCTTCTCTCCCGCCGCGATCACGACGACACGATCGGCCAACGCCTGCGCCTCTTCCATGTAGTGCGTCGTCAGGAGCACCGTCTTGCCGAGGGCGCCCAGACGCCGGATGACCTCCCACGCCTGGCGGCGAGCGGAGGGATCGAACCCGGTCGTCGGCTCGTCGAGGAAGAGGAGATCGGGATCACCGACGAGACCGAGCCCGAGATCGAGCCGCCGCTGTTGCCCGCCGGACAGCGTGCGCACGCGGCTCGCCGCCTTCTCGCCGAGCCCGATGACGTCGATGACCTCGTCGACCGCGCGCGGCGCGGGATAGAAGCCGGCATACATCTCGAGCATCTCGCGCGCCGTGAGATACGGATCGAAGCCGCCCGACTGCAACACGATGCCGATCCGCGATCGGAACTCCGCGCCGCCGTGCGCCGGGTCGAAGCCGAGCACGCTGACCTCGCCCGCGTCGCGCGCGCGGTAACCCTCGAGGATCTCGACCGTCGTCGTCTTGCCCGCGCCGTTCGGTCCGAGCACCGCCAACACTTCGCCCTCGGCGACGCTGAAGCTGAGGTCGCGGACGGCGGCGACACCGCCGTACGACTTGTGCAGCCCGCGGACGTCGATCGCAACCACGGGCCATGTCTACATCGCCACGTCACTCGAGGCGGCCGAGTGTGCGGACGAGCGAGCCCCCCGGGCGAAGCCGCCGGAGCCATGGAGCGAGCGGCGGCGGTCGGCGAGGCGCCGGCCGATCCGGTCGATACGCGCCAGGTGATGGACGATGCGCTCGCGCGCCGCCTCGGCCTCGGCGTTCAGTCCCTGCACCGACTCGATGCCCCAGTGCCGCAGCACGACGGGCACGAGCACCTGGTCGTGGTGGAGCACGAGGTCGTAGATGCCTTCGGCCGCGATCGCGGTGGCGTGGGCGGCGAAGTCCGGGATACCGACACCCGGCATCTCGAACGTGCGCACCTGGCGCTCGATCGCGCACACAGTCGCCGACGGGTCGACGACCAGCGCGGCCGAGACGAGGTCGCGGTAGAAGAGGTAGTGGAGGTTCTCGTCGGCGGCGACACGCGCCATCACCTTGTAGCCGGCTTCGTCGTCGAGCACGTTCCCGGTGTTGCGGTGTGAGATGCGCGTCGCGAGCTCCTGCAACGCGACGTACGCGAGCACGTCGACGGCGGACCCGGGCTGGGGAACCTGCCCACCGCACACCTGATGCATGCGCGCGTGCTCGAGCGCGTCGAGATCGACTGCGTGTGTGACCGCGATGTAGTCGCGGATGACGATCGCGTGCCGCATCTCCTCCGCGGTCCACCGCTTGGCCCAGTCGCGCCAGATGTCGTTCGCGAACATCCGGTTGATGGTCTCGAAGTAGTACGGCAGGTTGTCCTCGGTGAGGAGGTTGACGATCGAGCGCGCTGCGGACGCCGGCGGGGAGCGACGAGCCCGCCTGCGTCGAACGGCCCGCGCGGATCCGTCTGCGCCGCGCGCTCCCACGGAATCAGGTCGTGAGGCATCCACGACTTCGTCGTGGCGAGGTGACGTTCGTAGAGGCGCTCGACCTCGGGCGCCAGGACTTCCACCATTTCGCACGGGCTCGTGAGCGTCATGCGGCTAGCCTACCTACCCGTAGGTAGGGCTGGTCCCATCGGGCACGGCGGCGCACCGACTCGGTACGTTTCGGAAATGATCATCATCGTTGCAGCCCTCAAGGGCGGGGTCGGCAAGACAACCACGTCGGTCTATCTGTCCGCCCTGGCCGCGGCCCGGCGCCCCTCCACCCTGATCGACGCCGACCCGCAGGCCAGCGCGGCCGACTGGCTCGAGAGCGCCGAGGACGAATACCTGGAGCGGGTGACTCTCCTCGAGGCGCCGACCGACCGGCTCCTGCTGAAGGCCCTCGACAAGATCGACGCCGAGGAGGTCGCGATCGTCGACACCCCGCCCGGCAACGAGCGGCTGCTGGCCAAGGCGATCGAGCGCGCCGACGTGGTCGTCGTCCCCACCCGCGTCGGCGGCGTGGAGACGACCCGGGTGGAAGCGGTCCTCGATCTCGTCCCCCGCAAGATGCCGGTCGGTCTCGTGATCTCCTCCGCCGCGCACCTACACACGCGACTACCAGGAGGTCGTCGACGCGTGGACGGAGGCCAACGTCGCGGTGTGGGGCAGCATCCCGGAACGCGTCTCGATCGCGAGCGGTCCCGAGGGCATGCTCGCGGCCGACGGCATCGACGCGTACCGCACCGTGTGGCGGCGCACGCTGCGCGCTGCGCGCGAAGGCTGACCGCTCAGGCCTTGGCCGATACGCCGCGGCGGTCGAGGACGGGCCCCAACAGGTCGGCGAAGTTGTCGACGTAGAAGCGCCGCCGCGCGCCGGCATCGATGCCCGCCGCGTCCATACTGCGCTCGAAGCGCGCGACGGGATTGCGACCACCCTCGACGTGAGGGAAGTCGGACGAGAACATGCACACGTCGTCGCCTGCGTTCGCGATCGTCCACCCGGTGTCCTCGTGCGGGTACGGCGTCACGCGCACCTGACGTTGCACGTATTCGCTCGGGCGCATCTCCATCGCCTGCAATCTCGTCTCGTTCTTGCGGAACGCCTCGTGCGCCGAGTCGAGCGAACGCATCCAACCCGGAATCCAGGTGGCGCCGAGCTCGATGACGCCGATGCGCAAGGCCGGATGGCGCATCAGCACACCGTCGACGATGAGCGCGTTCAGCGTCTGCATCACGGGCAGCGGGATCGAGAGATAGTCGATCGACTTGAAGTTCGTGTCGCCGCCGTGGAAGTCGGGCACCGCCGGCAGCCCGTTGTCGAAGAAGTCGCGCGGCATCACGTTCGCGCCCGCCCCTGCGACATGGAGCACCACCGGCACACCCGCCTGCGCGCACGCGTCCCACATCGGCTCGAGGTCGACGTGGCTCGGCGAATGCCCGGCGGGATACTGGCCGATCCAGACCGCGGCGCTCCCCGCGTCGATCGCCTCGGTCGTGAGCGCGATCGCGGCGGGCATGTCGCCCACGGGAACGACCGTCACCGGCAGGAGCCGCGGATCGACCGAGCACCAGTCGAGCGCGGCGCGGTGTTGGGCCCGCGCGAGCTTCACCGCCATCTCGTGGTCGCCGTCGCGATCGAACCGCAACACGTTTGGACTCGTGAACGTGTCGAACACGAGTTGACTCGCGAAGCCGAGCAGGTCGAGCGCGGCGGGCCGATCGCCGTTCAGGAACGAACCGGTCGCGAGGAAGTTCTTGCGCAACGTGATCTGCGCGGCGTCGTCGGCGCGGTACTCGGGGTCGAGATGGCGGGTCGTCGCCGCGCTCGACCGCGTCCTGTGGCGTCGTGTCGTCGTCGGCGTTGGTCCACACCAGCGGGAACCGGTCGCGGACCGATGCATCCAGGTAGGGATGGAGCCAGTCGGCCGGCTCCATGATGTGCGAGTCGGCGTCGTGCATGGGTCGGGTCGCGTACGGCACGGGCCGGACGCTAAGCCCCCGGCCCCTCCGCTTCCAGGGCCATCGCCCCGACGGCACCGCTTGCACCCGGCGAATACCCGAACCTCGTGTCCAAATGCTCTTCCCCTGATACTCGATACCGAGTATTCTGACGAACCATGACACCCCGGACCCGGTCGAATCCGCTCGCCCTGGCGATCCTCTCGTGCCTGCACGAACGGCCGATGCACCCCTACGAGGTCGCGCAGACGCTCAAGGCCCGAGCCAAGGACGAGAGCATCCGGCTGAACTTCGGCTCGCTCTACAGCGTCGTGGAGAGCCTCGCGGCGCGGGGGATGATCGAGCCGCGCGGAGACCGTCCGCGAGGGCAAACGGCCCGAACGCACGATCTACGACATCACTCCGCTCGGGCGGCGTGAGCTGACCGACTGGCTGTCGGAGCTCGTCTCGTCACCGGCCAAGGAATATCTGCAGTTCGAAGCCGCGCTGTCGTTGCTCCCCGCGCTCGCCGCCCGACGACGCGCTCGCCCTGCTGCGCCGGCGCGCGATCGCGCTGGAGCTCCGCCTCAAGCAATCCGACGCGACACGCGCGCGCTCACCCGGGAACACGGAATCCCGCGCCTGTTCATGCTCGAGTCGGAGCACGCCGACGCGCTCACGCGCGCCGAGCTCGAGTTCGTTCACACCCTCGTCAATGACCTCGAGAACGGGAAGCTCGACGGGCTCGAGGAGTGGCGCGGTTGGTACGCGAACGATCACGAGCCACGACAGTGGTTTCCGACGGAAGGAAGCGACACATGACTCCGCTCGTCGAGGCGCACGGCCTCACGAAGCACTACAAGAAGGTTCGCGCGCTCGACGGTCTCGACCTCGTCGCGAACGACGGGCACGTGCTCGCGTTGCTGGGCCCGAACGGCGCGGGCAAGACCACGTTCGTGCGGTCCGTGGCGACACTCCTGCGGCCCGACTCCGGCACGCTTCAGGTCGCGGGCGTCGACGCGTTGCGGCATCCGAACGAGGTGCGCCGGCTCATTGGTCTCGCGGGCCAGTACGCGGCCGTCGAACCGACCATGACGGGACGCGAGAACCTCGAGATGATCGCCCGACTGTTCGGGCACCGGGCACACGCCGCGCGCGCCAACGCCGACGTCGTGCTCGAGCGCCTCGGCCTCGGCGAGAGCGCCGACCGCCGGGTGAAGACGTACTCGGGCGGCATGCGGCGCAAGCTCGATCTCGGCGCCAGCTTGGTCGGTGCGCCCAAGCTCCTGCTGCTCGACGAGCCGACGACCGGTCTCGATCCCCGTAGCCGGATCGAGCTCTGGGACACGATCCGCGACCTCGTCGGCACCGGCACCGACGTGCTCTTGACCACGCAATATCTCGACGAGGCCGACCAGCTCGCCGAGCAGATCGTCATCATCGACCACGGCCGCGTGATCGCGGCCGGCACGCCCGACGAGTTGAAGTCGCGCGGCGGTCAGGACGTGGTGGAGATCCACGCACGCGACGGTGCGTCGCTCGGGCAGCTCGCCCACGCGCTCGCGCGGCTCGGCCCCGACGAGCCCCGCGTCGACGAGGGCACCCGGCGGCTCGCGATCGCGGTCGACGACGGTCCCGACCGACTGACCGACGCGGTGCGCATCGTCGGCGACCTCGGGATCGCGATCGACGACGTCGCACTGCGGCGCCCGACTCTCGACGAAGTGTTCCTCGCGCTGACCGGCGTGGCACCCACCGACACCGACGGCCACGACGACGATGTCGTCGACAAGCGAAGGAGCGCCTGACGCATGTCGATGCCGATATCACCATCGGTCCGCACGATCGCCGCACCACAACACACCGCGGGCCCGGCCACGACCGTCGTCGAGGTCGCGCGCCGGACCGTGCGCAAATTCGTCCGCAGTCCGCAGCTCGCCGTCGTCGGCACCATCCAGGGCGCCATGTTCTTGTTGATCTTCCGCTACGTGTTCGGCGGGGCGATCAACACGGGTGCCGTCCCCTACGTCGACTTCCTCGTGCCCGGCTTCGTTCTCACCGGCGTGCTGTTCTCGGGTTCGAGCGCGGCATCGGGCGTCGCCGAAGACCTCGAAGCCGGCTTCATCGACCGGCTGCGATCGCTGCCCATCCCCCGAAGCACCGTCATGGCCGGCCACGCGCTGGCCGACACGCTGACCGCCACGTGGGGTCTCGTCATCACGAGCGCGATCGGCTTCGCCGTCGGCTTCCGGCTGCACAACGGCGTCGCGCACGCGCTCGCGGCCTTCGGGCTGTGCATCGTCGCCGCCTACACGTTCGCGTGGGTCTTCATCTTCATCGGGCTCGTCTCGGGCACGGCCCAGGCCGCGCAGGGCATCTCGTTGCTGGTGTTCCCGTTGACGTTCGTGTCGAGCGGCTACGTGCCGGTCGCGAGCATGCCGGGGTGGATGCAGCCCTTCGCCCAGAACCAGCCGATCACCGTGATGGTCGACGCCGTGCGGTCGCTGGTGCTGGGGGCGAACACGGGCACCGCGCTCCCCCACAGCACCGGCTACTACGTGATCGGGACCTTCTTGTGGGCCGCGGCCCTCAGCCTCGTCTTCGGCGCTCTCTCGATCGCCCGTTACCGCAAAGGGTGAACACGGGCTCCGTGCACGGAGCCACGGGCTCCGTGCACGGAGCATCTGCCCTGATCAAGTAGTCTGAAGCTTCGGGTACCCATGAACACCTGCCGGGACCCGCGGCCGTCCCTCACCTGTTTCCGTTCGGAGATGCCGAGGATCGGCCTCCGAATCGACGTACAGGTTGAGGAGCAACGTGATCACTTTCCAAGAGCTCGGCCTCGGGCCGAGATCGTCGACGCCCTCGCGGAGCAGGGCATCAACGAGCCGTTCCCCGTCCAGGCCCTGACCATCGAGGACGCCCTCGCCGGCCGCGACGTCTGCGGTAAGGCCAAGACCGGCTCGGGCAAGACGCTCGCGTTCGGGCTCCCGGCCCTGCAGACCACCGCGGCCTCGAAGCCCGGGCACCCGACCGCCCTCGTACTCGTCCCCACCCGGGAGCTGGCGAAGCAGGTCGTCGACGTGCTCAGCCCGATCGGCAAGCAGTTCGGCGTGCGCGTCGCCGCCTTCTACGGCGGCACCTCGATGGATCGCCAGATCCGGAATTTGGGTCGCCGCATCGAGATCGCGGTCGCGACCCCGGGCCGCCTCATCGACCTCCTCGAGCGGGGTGAGCTCGACCTCGACCAGGTCGGCATCCTGATCATCGACGAGGCCGACCGTATGGCCGACATGGGCTTCCTGCCTCAGGTCGAGTGGATCATGCGCAAGGTCCCCAACGACCGCCAGACGCTCTTGTTCTCGGCCACCCTCGACCGCGAGGTCGACGTGCTGGTCCGCCGCTACATGCACGATCCGGCGCTGCACGAGGTCGTCTCCGAGGAGGCCGACGTCGACGACATGCTGCACCGGTTCTTGAAGGTGCACGAGCTCGACCGCATCAAGGTGCTCGCCGCGATCTCGGCGGGCGTCTCCCGCACGATGGTCTTCGTCCGTACCAAGCGGGGCGCCGACAAGCTCGTCTCGCAGCTGAAGCGGGAGGGCGTGGCCGCGGCCGCGATCCACGGCGACCTGCGTCAGTCGGCCCGCGAGAAGGCGCTCAAGGACTTCCAGCACGACGAGCACGGCGTGCTGGTCGCGACCGACGTCGCCGCACGCGGCATCCACGTCGACGACGTCGACGTCGTCGTGCACTGGGACCCGCCGGAGGAGCACAAGTCGTACGTCCACCGCTCGGGTCGGACCGCCCGGGCCGGCAACGAGGGCACGGTCGTCACGTTCGTCCTGTGGAACCAGGAGCTCGAGGTCGAGCGACTGCAACGACGCCTCGGGATGCGGGAGCCGATCATCGAGGTGTTCTCGAACGATGCCCGGCTCGCCAACCTCGTCGAGCTCGACGGCCCGGCGCCCAGGCGCAAGACCGCCCTCGTCTGACGTGGCGCAAGACCGCCCTCGTCCGAACGTGGCGCAAGACCGCCCTCGTCCGAACGTGGCGCAAGACCGCCCTCGTCCCAACATGGCGCAAGACCGCCCTCGTCCGAAGGTCCGGCGAATCTTTCCGGGACATCCCGGGACACGCCGGTACCATTCGGCCTCGTGACGCAGATCCCCGACCCCAACGCTCCCTCCGGCGAGGGAGCCGTCACACCCGAAGTCGTCGAAGCGCCGATGCTCCTTCCCGAGGGCTCGGCCGACGGCGACGGCGAGCAGGTCGCGCGCCCCACGAAGCTCATCCGGATCGCGGCGATGGTCCGCGCGTTGCTCGACGAGGCGCGCCGCGCGCCCCTCGACGAAGCCGGGCGCCGTTCGCTCAAGGAGATCCACGAGCGCTCGATCCACGAGCTCGAGGAGATCCTCTCCCCCGACCTGCGCGAAGAGCTCTCCGCGGTGACGCTGCCGTTCTCGAGCCAGACGCCGAGCGACGCCGAGCTGCGCATCGCGCAGGCCCAGCTCGTCGGGTGGCTCGAAGGGCTCTTCCACGGGATCCAGGCGACGTTGTTCACGCAGCAGATGCAGGCGCAGCGTCAGTTCGAAGACATGCGCAACCGCCGCTCGCTCGACGTCCCGGGCGGCACCGGCGAGCGCGTTCCCGGCGCGTATCTCTGATCCGATGACTGCACCCGTTCCCCTCGGCGGTTTCGACTGGCAGCCCGCGAGCTGGCGTCACCGCGCGGCCGCGCACCAACCCTCGTGGCCCGACCCGGACGAGCTCCAACGCGTCACCGACGAGCTGCGCCGCATGCCGCCGCTCGTGTTCGCGGGCGAGGCGCGGTCACTCGCGCGAATCGTTGGCCGCGGTCAGCCACGGCGACGGATTCCTGCTCCACGCGGGCGACTGCGCGGAGTCGTTCGCGGAGTTCACCGCCGACAACATCCGCGACAAGCTGAAGGTGATCCTGCAGATGTCGGTGGTGCTCACGTACAGCACCGGCGTCCCGACCGTGAAGGTCGGCCGCATCGCCGGTCAGTTCGCCAAGCCCCGTTCGTCGCAGGTCGAGACACGCGACGGCCAGGAGCTGCCGTCGTACTTCGGCGACATCGTCAACGACTTCGCGTTCGACGCGGTCGCCCGCCGGCCCGACCCGCAGCGGATGCTGCGGGGCTACAACCAGGCCGCGGCGACGCTCAACCTCCTGCGCGCGTTCACGAAAGGCGGCTTCGCCGATCTCACCCGCGTGCACCAGTGGAACCTGGAGTTCATCGCCTCCCGCCAGGAGGGCCGGCGCTACGAAGAGGTCGCCGACGGCATCGAGCGGGCACTGCGCTTCATGGCGGCGTGCGGCATCGACCTCGCGCACGAGGTGCAGCTCCACGAGGTCGACTTCTACACGTCGCACGAAGCGCTGATCCTCGGCTTCGAGGAGGCGCTCACCCGCCGCGACAGCCTGACGGGCGACTGGTACGACTGCTCCGCGCACCTCCTGTGGATCGGCGAGCGAACGCGCCAGGTCGACGGCGCGCACGTCGAGTTCCTCTCGGGCGTGCAGAACCCGATCGGGGTCAAGCTCGGTCCGGCGACCACCCCCGAGGACGTGGTCGCGCTGTGCCGCCGGCTCGACCCCGGACGCGAACCGGGCCGGCTCGTGCTCGTCAGCCGCATGGGCGCGGATCACGTTGCCGAGAAGCTCCCGCCGTTGTTGCGGGCCGTCTCCCGCGCCGGCCACCCGGTCGTGTGGGCATGCGACCCGATGCACGGCAACACGTACACGCACGAGAGCGGTTACAAGACGCGGCACTTCGACGCGGTGATGCACGAGGTCGAGCAATTCTTCCTCGCGTGCCGCACTGCCGACGTGTGGCCGGGGGCGGTGCACGTGGAGTTGACGGGCGACGACGTGACCGAGTGCCTCGGCGGCGGCGACGACGTGCGGGGCGAGCAGCTCGAGAACAAGTACGAGACGCGGTGTGACCCGCGCCTGAACGCCCACCAGTCGCTCGACCTCGCCTTCCGCCTCGGCGAGCTCGTCCAACGCTGAAGTTCGCAACGCTGAAGTTCGCAACGCTGAAGTTCGCAACGCTGAAGTTCGCAACGCTGACCTTCGGCACCCTGAATTCGCGTTCGCCCGTGCTCCGCGCGGGTACAAATCGGCCGGTCGGGTGTCATACGCTCGTAGTCGGCAATCGGACCCGGAACGAGGTGCGTTCACAATGACGACCGACGCGACTCCGGCCCGGGCTCGCCTCGAGGAGCTCGGCCCGAACGCCGGGTTGATCGACGAGATGTACCGCCTGTACCGCGAGAATCCCAATGCGGTCTCGGCCGGATGGCGCGAGTTCTTCGCCGACTACCAGCCTCGCCCCGACGTCGCAGTACCCTCGGCCCCGGCCGCCCCCGCGGTCCCGGCACCGACCGCTCCGACCCCCGCGCCCGGGAACAACGGCGCGGCCGAACCGGTCACGCTCGACGGCGAGACGCCGCTGGCGTTACGCGGTGCGTCGGCGCGCATCGTCGAGAACATGGTGGCGAGCCTCGGCGTCCCGACCGCCACGTCGGTGCGCACGCTGCCCGCGAAGCTGCTCGAGATCAACCGCCAGATCCTGAACAACCAACTCGCGCGCGATCGCGGCGGGAAGGTGAGCTTCACGCATCTCATCGGCTTCGCGGTCGTGCGGGCGCTGCAGCAGGTGCCGAACATGAACGCGAGCTTCGGGATCGTCGACGGCACGCCGAGCGTCGTGCGGCACCGGCACGTGAACCTCGGGCTCGCCATCGACCAGCAGAAGTCCGACGGCAGCCGCACCCTGCTCGTCCCGAACATCAAGAACGCCGACACGTTCGACTTCGCCGGCTTCCACGCCGCGTACGAGGATCTCATCCGGCGGGCGCGCACCAACAAGCTCACGGTCGACGACTTCGCGCGGACCACCGTGTCGCTCACGAACCCGGGCACGATCGGCACGCTGCATTCCGTCCCGCGCCTCATGCCCGGCCAGGGCGTCATCATCGGGGTCGGCGCGATCACGTACCCGCCCGAGTACGAGGGCGCCGACCCGCAGACCCTCGCGGACATCGGTGTGAGCAAGACGGTCACGCTCACGAGCACCTACGACCACCGCATCATCCAGGGCGCGGAGAGCGGCGAGTTCCTCGCCGTGGTGCACGACCTGCTGCTCGGCGGCGACGACTTCTACGACGACATCTTCGCGAGCTTCGCCGTTCCCTACGAGCCCGCGCGCTGGTCGGCCGACCGCAGCCCTCTCGACGGAGCGGTCGAGGCCCAGGAGAAGATCATCGCGGTCCAGCAGCTGATCAACATGTACCGCGTGCGCGGGCACCTCATCGCGAACCTCGATCCGCTCGGGCTCAAGGAGCCGCGTACGCACGAGGAGATCGACCCGAACCACTGGGGCCTCACTATCTGGGACCTCGACCGCGCCTTCCCGACCGGCGGTCTGGCCGGGCGCAACAGCATGAAGCTGCGCGACATCCTCGGCGTCCTGCGCGACGCGTACCGCGCGCACCATCGGCGTCGAGTACATGCACATCCAGGAGCCCGATCAGAAGACCTGGATCCAGCAGCAGGTCGAGGGCACGCACGGCGACGTGACTCGCGAGGACAAGTGGCGGATCCTCGCGGCACTGAACGGCGCGGAGGCGTTCGAGCGGTTCCTGCACACGAAGTTCCTGGGCCAGAAGCGCTTCAGCCTCGAGGGCGCGGAGACGCTCATCCCGATGCTCGACTTCCTCATCGACGGCGCGGCCGAGGGCGGCATGGAGGAGGTCGTCATCGGCATGGCGCACCGCGGCCGCCTCAACGTGCTTGCGAACGTCGTCGGCAAGTCGTACGAGCAGATCTTCCGCGAGTTCGAGGGCGAGCTCGACCCGAACGTCCCGCAGGGCTCCGGCGACGTGAAGTACCACGTCGGCGCGACCGGAAAGTTCACCGCGCACTCGGGCCGGTCGATCGGCATCACCGTCGCCGCGAACCCGAGCCACCTCGAAGCGGTCGATCCCGTCGCCGAGGGCATGGCGCGCGCCAAGCAGGACCGGCTCGGCGACGCCGAGCACGAACGGGTCCTCGCGGTGCTCATCCACGGCGACGCGGCCTTCGCCGGTCAAGGAGTGGTCGCGGAGACGCTGAACCTCTCCGAGCTACCCGGCTACGACGTCGGCGGCACGGTGCACATCGTCGTCAACAACCAGGTCGGGTTCACCACGACTCCCGGGTTCGCCCGCTCGACCGTCCATGCCACCGACATCGCCAAGGCCGTACAGGCTCCCATCTTCCACGTGAACGGCGACGATCCGGAAGCCGCGGTGCGCACGATCCGGCTCGCGTTCGAGTTCCGCAACGTGTTCAAGAAGGACGTCGTCGTCGACATGGTCTGCTACCGCCGGTACGGCCACAACGAGAGCGACGAGCCCGCGTTCACCCAACCGCGCATGTACGAGGTCATCGGGAAGCGGCGCTCCATCCGCAAGCTCTACACCGAGCTGCTCGTCAACCGCGGCGATCTCACCCTCGAGGACGCCGAGCACGCGCTCGAGGATTTCCGTTCGCTCATGCAGGACGCGTTCGACGAGACCAAGGCGAGCGAACGCCCGCGGGCGACGGTCGGGCGCGGTCTGCCCGAACCGACGCCGTCGCACGTCGACACCGGCGTCGCGCACGAGCGTCTCGACGAGATCGTCACCGCGCTCACGACCTTCCCCGACGGCTTCGAGCCCCACCCCAAGCTCGCGAAGCTGCTCGCGGCGCGGCGCACCGCGTTCGACGGCGATCGCGTCGACTGGGCACTCGGTGAGGCGCTCGCGTTCGGTTCGTTGCTGCTCGAAGGCACGCCCGTCCGCGTCGCGGGTCAGGACACGCGGCGCGGCACGTTCAGCCAGCGGCACGCCACGATCGTCGAGCACCGCACCGAGGAGGAGTACACGCCGCTCGCGCACCTCTCGCCCGACGCGGCGCCGTTCATGATCTACGACTCCGTCCTCTCGGAGTTCGCCGCGCTCGGCTTCGAGTACGGCTACTCGGTCTCCGATCAGGACGCGCTCGTGTGCTGGGAAGCGCAGTTCGGCGACTTCGACAACGGCGCGCAGACGATCATCGATCAGTTCATCGTCGCGGCCGAGGACAAGTGGGGCCAGCACAGCGGGCTCGTCATGCTGCTCCCGCACGGTTTCGAGGGGCAGGGACCCGAGCACTCGTCGGCCCGGCTCGAACGGTTCCTCGTGCTGTGCGCGCAGGACAACATCCGGGTCGTGTATCCCACCACCGCCGCGCAGTACTTCCACGTACTCCGCCGCCAGGTCCACGACCCCGTGCGCAAGCCGCTCGTGGTGATGACGCCGAAGCGGTACCTGCGCATGCCGGTCAGCGCGTCCCCTGTCGCCGCGTTCACGACCGGCGGGTTCGAGCCCGTGCTCGACGATCCGTCGCCGCCCGCAGAGGTCAACCGGGTGCTCTTCTGCAGCGGCAAGTTCGGTCAGGAGCTGATCGCCCGGCGCGACGCCGAGCAGGCGCCGGTCGCGGTGGTGCGCATCGAACAGCTCTACCCGTGGCCACGCGACGAGATCGCGGCCGCGCTCGCGCGGTACCCCGAGGCCGCGGTGTTCTGGGCCCAGGAGGAGCCGGGCAACATGGGCGCCCGGTACTTCGCCCGGCGCCGGCTCGAGGAGATCGCGACGGGCCGGCCCGTCGACGTCGTCGCCCGACCCGAGAGCCCGAGCCCGGCCACCGGCAGCTCCACGGTGCACGACGCCGAGCAGCACGCGCTCCTCGACCTCGCGGTCCGCCCCGCCGGCTAACCCCCGAAAACTCCACCAACAGTTGTCGGACTTCTCAGCACCATGTGCTGAGTTCTCCGACAACGCGAGCTAAACGTTTCGGGACGTCGTAGCGTTTCCGTCGCGTGACCGCGTGGGAGTTCGACTCGTTCTACGAATCCCATTTCGACAAGGTCGCCCGCGCCCTGACCCTGGCCGGAGGCGATCGCGACCTGGCGCACGACGCGACCCAGGAAGCCTTTGCCCGGGCGTTGCGGCAATGGCGCAAGGTGCGCGACATGGACCGGCCCGACGGGTGGGTCTACGTCGTAGCGATGAATCACCTGCGCGACCACTGGCGGCGAACCGAACGGCGGCGCGGTCGCGCCCCGCAGCCGGAGTTCGTCGCCGACAACACGAGCGCAGTCGCGACCCGGGTGTCGGTGCGCGACGCGATCGCAACCCTGCCGCCCCGCCAGCGCGAAGCGGTGGTGCTGCGGTACCTCGCCGACCTCCCGCTCGCTGATGTCGCCGTCGCGATGGGCTGCGCGACCGGAACGGTGAAGGCGACGTTGCACCAGGCCATGGCGACCATGCGCATCGAACTCGACGACACGGAGGACGACGATGAACCTCGATGAGCTCAGGAGCGAGCTCACCACGCTTGCCGACGAGATGGAAGCGTTCGAAGGCGACGTGCGCTCGCTGCACCGCCGCGAGCGCCGGCGGCGCGTCGCGGTGTCGTGCGTCGCGGCGGTGGTCGTCGCCGCACTAACCGTCGCGACCGTTGCGGTCACTCGCAACGACGGGGCGGCCAAGGTGCACGTCGCCGGAGTACCGAGCAAGGAAGTGTCGTCCGACCAGATCACCCACATCGATGCCATCGTCGTGCCGGCGTCACCGGCAGTGACACAAGCGCTGGATGCGTCGCACCTGGTGAGCCAGTATGCGCGTATCCCGGCGGCCGACCGGTCGGGATCGTTGTCGTCCCTCACGACGACGGAGCCGGTGAAGTCGGCGCTGTGCCGGCTGCAGACGAGCGACGGCTATGCCGTCGACGCGGTGACACCCGGTCCAACCTTCAACGCCGGACTCGTCCGTGCGCTGGCAGGAGCGGCGAACGTGACCGTCACCGACCAGTACAGCACCGACGCCGAGATCTTCATGCGGGTCGGGATCGCTCGCGAGTACTCGCTTGCGATCCAAGGCCAACTCGCGTCCGATCCTGACGTTCGATCGTTCCGGTATCTCAGCACCGCCGACGCGTACGAGGTCTTCAAGACGGACTTCGCCGACCAACCGGCGCTCGTGGAGAGCACGAAACCGAGCGACCTCCCCGAGTCGTTCCGGATCACGGTCAAACCCGGCCGATCCGTGCGGTCCGTGGTCGATCGGTACAAGCTCCTCGACGGAGTCGACACCACGATCACGCCGTCAGTGGGTTGGCTCTTCGTTCCCGCGTCGGCGCTCAAGGACTCCGGCAAGCACGTCTCGCCCTGCGCGAAACCGTGACCGTGACCGTGATGGGGCTGCCTTCGCCCGCGCCTGTTGTCGGAGTTCTCAGCACCTGGCGCCGACAACTCCGACAACTGTTGGTGAGGTTTCGGTGTTGGTGAGGTTTCAGCGGGAGCGGAGGGCGCGGTAGCCGACGTACCCGGCGCCGAGGCCGAACGCGATGGAGATCGTGGCGAGGACGTCGTGCACGACCTTGAAACCCATCGTCTGGTCCTGGCCTGCGATGATCACGACCCGCGTGATCCAGACGTAGAGCGTCCACGCACAGAGCGCAACCAGGAACCATGCGATGCGACGACTCACGCCGCCGAGGCTACGGCTGCGACGCGTGCGCGACCGCATCGAGGCAACGGGCGATCGCCTCGGCGGACCCGTTCGTGAGCGGAAGCCTCACATCGGGTGTGGCAATACGGCCCTGGGCGTGCAACACACCTTTGAACACCGCCGGATTCGGGTCGGCGTACGCGGCTCGGATCACCGGGAGCAACGCCTCCGCGTGGGCGCGCCCGTCGTCGATCTTGCCCGCGAGCCCGCACTCGATCATCGCGACGAATCGCTCGGTGCACAGGTGCGCGGCGGCGGAGATCGTGCCGACCGCGCCCATGCACATCAGTGGGAACAGCAACGTGTCCTCGCCGCCGAGCACGCCGAAACCGTCGGGCGCGTTCGCCAGCACCTCGAGCGTGTCGGCGTCGAGCGTGGCGACGGCCTGCTTCACGCCCGCGATGTTGGGAACCGACGCGATCTCGCGCAGGCCGGCCGCACCCATGTCGCGACCGGTGCGGGTGGGGACGTTGTACACGATCACCGGGACCGGGCTCGCCGCCGCTACCGCCTTGAAGTGGGCGACGATGCCGTCGACCGACGGGCGCACGTAGTACGGCACGACGACGAGCGCACCCACCACTGACGGCGTGTCAGCCAGCGCCTCGGTGGCACGAATGGTCGACTGCGTGTTGTTGGAGCCGGTGCCGACGACGACGCGCGTGCCCGCGTCGTCGCACGCGCGGACGATGGCATCGATCACGATGCGCTTCTCATCGGGTTCGAGTGCGCTCGCCTCGCCCGTGGTGCCAAGGGCGACGATCCCACTGACCCCTGCAGACGAGTACTCGTGGCAGAGGCGCTCGATCGCACCGACGTCGACCGCGTTCTGCGCGTCGAACGGCGTGATGAGGGGAACCCAGACGCCGCGGAGATCGAGGTCGCTCGTCATGGGGCCAGCGTAGTTCCTCGGACGCTCCGGTCCCGGGGCGATATGCCCGCGACCGTTAGGTTCCCCACGTGCCGCTCGGGCTCGAGATCGCGATCACGGTGCTCGTCGGCGTGGCCACCGGCGTGCTGTCGGGCATGTTCGGTATCGGCGGCGCGGTCGTGTCGACGCCCGCGATCCGGGCCCTCGGGGGTACCGCGCTGCAGGCGATCGGCTCCACCCTGCCGTCGATCCTGCCGTCGTCGATCGCGGGCTCGCTGCGCTACCGCCGCGAGAACATGTTCGTGTCCCGGGTCGCGCGGTGGACCTCGGCGTTCGGAGTGCCCGCCTCCGTGGCCGGCTCCCGGCTTTCCGACGCCGTCCCCGGCAACGGCCACGCGCTGATGATCCTCACCGCGCTCCTCGTCGCGTACACCGCCTGGCGCACGGCGTTCCCCACCAGCCGCACGCTCGAGCGGGCCGGGCTGTCGATCAAGGACGAGTGGTGGCGACTCGCGATCATCGGGGTCGGCGCCGGCGCGCTCTCGGGACTCCTGGGCGTCGGGGGCGGCATCCTCATGGTCCCGCTCTTCTCGGCGTGGGTCGGGCTGCCGTTGAAGCGGGCGATCGCAACGTCGCTCGCCTGCGTCGGCATCTTCGCGATCCCCGGAACGCTGACCCATTGGTATCTCGGTCATATCGACTGGACGTTCGCGATCGCACTGTCCGTCGGTGTGATTCCCGGCGCGCGCATCGGCGCGCACTTCACCATCAACACGGGTGACCGAGCGCTGCGCTACAGCGTCGGCGCCGCGCTCGGCATCATCTCGGTGATCTACGGCGTGGGCGAGGTCCTCGCCCTCGTCAAGTGACGTTCACCAGGTGCCGGGCGACCTGGAACACGTCGTCGAGCATGGAGGGTGTCAGCCGGCCGGTGAAGGTGTTCTGCTGGCTGGGATGGAACGCGCCGACGATCGTCAACGCGCCGCACGGCACCTCCAAACCGTGCGCGAAGCGGGGCCGGCGCGCGGGGAGCTCCACACCCGGCCGAGCGGCGGCGCGCAACGTCGACCAGGTCGCCTGGTAGCCGAACGCGCCGAGCACCACGATCACCCGGAGCGACTGCAGCAACTGCAGCTCGCGAACGAGGTACGGCATGCAGGTGTCGCGTTCCTCCGGCGTGGGCTTGTTCGCCGGTGGCGCGCACCGCACCGCGGCCGCGATGTACGCATCGAGCAGGCGCAGCCCGTCGCCGGGCCGGGTCGACTCGGCCTGGTTCGCGAACCCCGTGCGGTGCATTGACGCGAACAGGAAGTCGCCCGACCGGTCGCCGGTGAACACCCGACCGGTCCGGTTCCCGCCGTGCGCGGCCGGCGCCAGCCCCACGATCAGCAGGCGGGCGCCGGGATCGCCGAACCCGGGGACGGGCCGGCCCCAGTAGTCCTCGTCGCGGAACGCGGCCCGCTTCTCGTGCGCTACCCGCTCGCGCCACTCGACGAGGCGCGGGCAGGCCCGGCAGGACGCGATCACGTCGTTCAGACTCGACAGATCGGGAGTGACCTTCGCGAGGTCGCGGGCGGGCACGGCGTGCCAGCCTACGGCCGCGCCGCCGCTACCCTCCGGCGATGCGGGTCCTGCTCCTCGTCAACGCCACGGCGTCGTCGGTGACGGCCCGCAAGCGCGTGATGATCCGCAAGCTGCTCGCGGCCCAGCACGAGGTCGAGGTCGCGGAGACGTCGCGGCGCGGTCATGCGACCCGGCTCGCGCACGCGGCCGCCAACGACGGCTTCGACGTCGTGGTCGTGCTCGCGGGCGACGGCACCCTGAACGAAGCCGCCGACGGTCTCCTGCAGACCGACACCGCGCTCGCGCCGCTGCCGGGGGGCTCGACGAACGTGTACGCGCGCACGCTCGGCTTCTCCACCGACGCCATCGACGCGACCGGCGAGCTGCTGCGTTCGCTCGCTCGTGGCGCGACGAAGCGCATCGGTGTTGGTCTCGTGAACCGGCGGCCGTTTCTGTTCAACACCGGTATCGGCTTCGACGCCGCCGTCATCCGTCGCGTCGAGCGCTACGGCGAGCTCAAGCGGCACTTCTCGCACCCGCTCCACGTCGCGGCCGCGTTCGAGGCCTTCTTCCGGCACGAGGGCACGCGCACCCGCCTCGAGCTCGAGCTCGACACCGGCGAGGTCATCGAGGGCGCCCGGTTCGTCATCGTCTCCAAGACCGATCCGTACACGTACCTCGGCCGGCTGCCGCTCTCGGTCGCGCCGGCCGCGGGCCTCGATCAACCGCTCGCGCTCACCGCGTTCCGTGCGCTCGACGCCTTCACCCTGCTCGGTGGGGCGGCGTCCGCGATGCGATCCGGGAAGTTCCTCGCGCACCGGCGCGGCGTCGACCACCGCCACGACCTCCGCCACATCATCGTGCGCAGCAGTGAGCCGTTCGCGTATCAGGTCGACGGCGACGACGTCGGCGACACCCAACAGCTCGACATCGAGTTCGAGCCCGACGCCCTCACCGTCGTCATTCCCTGACGCGTCGTTCGCTCACGATCCCGACCGCGATGTCCGGGACGTTGGTGATGATCGCGTCGACGCCGGCGGCGGCGAGCGACGCAATCTCGCCGGGGTCGTCGACCGTCCACACGCTCACGCGTACTCCCGATCCCTGCGCCGCCGCGATGTCGCCCGGCGACGCCAGCAGCGCCGCGGCGCGGTCCGGGTTCAGCCAGCCATGTCCGTGCTCCGCGGCGATCGGGGCAGCAGTTGCGACCTCCTGACCGCTCGTCAGCCACGCGGTCGCGATCTCGGGCGCGAAGGCACGGCACGCGTCGACCGCATCGAGGTCGAACGACGACACGATGTAGTCGGATCCCGACGCGTTGCTTCGCATCGCGCCGCGGACGATCTCGGTGACGGCGTGCACCGCGAACCGGTCGGGCGGGTCGGCGTCGGGCTCCCACGGCAGGCACTTGATCTCCACGTTGACGAGCATGCCGTCGCAGGCGGCGAGCGCCTCCACCAGCGTGGGGATCGCGGGGTACGCGTCGCGCAGCTCCGCATACGGGTGATCGACGATCAGGCCGAACCCGTCGATCTGCGGGTCGTGGTGCACCACGATCCAGCCGTCGGCGGTCTTGCGGGCGTCGAGCTCGACGCCGTCGGCGCCCAGCTCCCGGGCCTTCGCGAACGCGGCGAGCGTGTTCTCCGGCCGGGCCCGGGATGCGCCCCGATGGCCGAGCACGAGCGGTCGGTGCACCATGGCCCGTCACACTATGGAGGCACGAGCGGAGCGGCGTGTACGGGAACACGTTCCAGTCCGGGGCGCGAAAGACCTGGTCAAGCCCCTTGCCGCCGGATCCAACGGCCGTTAGCCTGCACGAGCCTCAGGAATGGGGCCGTGGGGAAGAGTTGTGACCGGGCGCACAAGTTCGTGGCGGGCACGCCCAACTATGCGACCCAATAGGGGGGAACAAACGTGGCGTTGACCTGGATCCGCACCCATGATTGGGACGCCGAGGACTGGCGCGACAAGGCATCGTGTCGCGACACCAGCCCCGAGCTGTTCTTCCCGATCGGGACCACCGGTCTCGCGCTCGACCAGATCGACGCGGCGAAGCAGGTGTGCGACGAGTGCCCCGTGTCCGGACAGTGCCTGGAGTTCGCGCTGGCGACGAACCAGGAAGCCGGCGTGTGGGGCGGCACGACGGAAGACGAGCGGCGCCGGCTCCGCAAGGGCCTCGACGTCGCACCCGTCTCCGCCGCGACCCGACTCGCGTAAGCCGCGAGCCAGGCGCAGATCCGGAGGCCCGGCCGTGACCGCGCGTGCGCGTGGAGCCGGAGGGCCGGAGGTCGCAGCCGCATAAGCCCAGGCGCAGATCCGGAGGCCCGGCCGTGACCGCGCGTGCGCGTGGAGCCGGAGGGCCGGAGGTCGCAGCCGCATAAGCCCAGGCGCAGATCCGGAGGCCCGGCCGTGACCGCGCGTGCGCGTGGAGCCGGAGGGCCGGAGGTCGCAGCCGCATAAGCCCAGGCGCAGATCCGGAGGCCCGGCCGTGACCGCGCGTGCGCGTGGAGCCGGAGGGCCGGAGGTCGCAGCCGCATAAGCCCAGGCGCAGATCCGGAGGCCCGGCCGTGACCGCGCGTGCGCGTGGAGCCGGAGGGCCGGAGGTCGTAGCCGCATAAGTACAGGTCACAACTCGACGCGCGGCATCTCGACCGGGACGCGCACGCGCACGGACGTTCCGTGATCGTCGTGCATCTCGATCGAGCCCTGGAGCTCGCTCGCGACCAGCGCCTGCACGATCGACAGACCGAGGCCGCCCGAGCCTTCGAGCGTGAAGCCCTCCGGGAGCCCCGTGCCGTTGTCGCGCACCTCGATGTCGACGTGGCCGTCGGAGCGGCCGAGCATCACCTCGACGAGCGCCTCACTCGACCCGTCCGGTCCCGTGCCCGGCGGGAACGCGTGGTCGACCGCGTTCTGCATCAGCTCGTTGAGCACGACGGCAAGCGGAGTAGCGACCTCGCCGGGCAGCTCGCCCGGCGTCGCCTTCGACCTTGAACCGGATGGTGTGCTCGGGCGACGACGCGGTGTCCTCGACCAGCCGGGCCAGGGGCCGCACGATCTCGTTCAGCGACACGACGTCGCCGGCCTCGCGCGAGAGCGTCTCGTGCACGATCGCGATCGACCGGATCCGCCGCTCCGACTCCGCCAGCGCGATCCGGCCTTCCGGCGACTGCAGCCGCCGCCCCTGCAGCCGCAGCAGCGACGCGATCGTCTGCAGGTTGTTCTTCACCCGGTGGTGGATCTCGCGGATCGTCGCGTCCTTCGAGAGCAGCAGGCGGTCGCGGCGCCGCAGGTCGCTGACGTCGCGGAGCAGCACGAGCGCGCCCGCCGGCTGCTTCTGGTCGACGAGCGGCAGCACGCGCACGAGCACGGAGACGTCGTCGTGTTCGATCTCCTCCGCGACCGGGAGGTGCAGGAGCATCGCGCTACGCGCCGCCGTGTCGTCGAAGCCGACGTCGATCAGCCGTTGCGACTGCGCGTAGGCGTGGATGCCCATACGGTGCAGCGAGCTCACGGCGTTCGGACTCGCGAACTTCACCCGCGTCTCCGCGTCGATGACGATCACCCCGTCGCCGACGCGCGGTGCGCTCTCCATCTCGACCTCGTCGACGTCGAACGGGAACGTACCGTCGGCGATCATGCGAGCGAACCGGTCGAACACGTCGAAGTAGGTGCGCTCGAGCTCGCCCGAACGTCGGGCGAGCGTCATCGACTCCTCGCGGGTGACGAGACCGATGAGCCGATCCTCCCGCCGGACCGGGATCACCTGGACGCGCACGCGGTCCTTGGAGCCGAGCGCGGCAGTGTCGCCGCGGACGATGTCGGCCGAGCGCCAACAGCGGGCGTAGAGGGGTCGCTCGACCTCGTCGACCACGTTGCCGACGAGGTCCTGCGGATAGTTCGTCTGCCCGGTGACCGGCCGCACCTGGGCCAGGACGACGAAGCGGTGTCCCTCCTCCCCCGTGATCGGGGCGAGCAGGAGGAGGTCGGCGAACGAGAGATCGGCGAGCGGGCGCCACGAGGAGACGAGACGCTCCATGTGGACGAGATCGGGACCGGACAGCCCCGTCCGGGCGAGCGCCAGTCCCTCGAGCGTGCTCACGGCGTGGGCCCGCCGAAGAGGTAGCGGCTGATCGCGTCGAGGCCATCGACGTCACTGATGTCGTCGGAGAAGGTGGGCACGCGCGCCACGACATCGGGTACGCGCGCGAGCTCGGCCCGCAGCTCCGCCTCGCGCATCGCGACCACCGAGAAGTTCCGGTACGACTCCCCCACGGTCCGCAGCACACGCGCCGTGCGCGATCGCGATCGGTCAGCGCGGGTTCGCCGACCTCCGCGAGCGCATCGGCCAGCGGGCTCGCGTCGTCGATGCACACGGTCGCCGCGGTCGAGCCCGCGGGATCGCGCAGCGAGTCGGGAAGGGTCTTGTTGAGGATCAGCGCGCCGAGGTGGAAATCGCGGGCGATCAGCGTCTCGCAGAACCGTTCGGCTTCGTGGAGCGGCGCGGCCTCGAGCGTGGTGACGACCGCGAAGGTCGTCCGCTTGTCGTGCATCAACCGTTCGACCGCCTGCGCACGGCTGACGAAGCCGTCGTACATCGACTGGAAGTTCAAGAAGAACTCGGCGATGTCCTGCAGGAACTTGCTGCCGAGGATGCGATCGGCCATCTGGTAGAACGGCCGGCTCGCGACGTTGATGATGCGCGTGCCCCGCTTGCCGCCGACGCGGTACGGCAGCGTGAGCCACCGCAGCAGACGACCGCCGAAGAAGTCGGCCATGCGCGGCGGGCGCGTCGAGGAAGTCGATTGCGTTGCGCGTGGGCGGCGTGTCGATCACGATGAGGTCGTACTCGCCGCTCGCGTGGATCTCGAACAGGCGCTCCATCGCGATGTAGTCGTGACTCTGCACGAACCGGGCCGTCAGGTTGGTGTACAGCCGGTTGTCGAGGATGCGGTACGCGGTTTCCTCGTCGGGCGCGTGGCGCAGGACGAGCTCGTCCCACGACTGCTTCGTGTCGAGCATCGCGGCCCAGAGCTCGCCCCGCGCCTCGATGCCGGCCGCCTTCAGCACCTCGGGCGACACCCGGTTGGCGCGGTTGCCGAGGCCCTCGAGACCCAACGCGGTCGCGAGCCGGCGGGCCGGGTCGATCGTGAGCACGAGCACCTTGCCGCCGAGCTTGACCGTGGCGCCGAGCGCGGCCGCGGCCGCGACCGACGTCTTGCCGACCCCGCCCGACCCGCAGAAGACGACGATCTCCTTGGCCGCGAAGAGCTGTTCGAGCGTGACCGCCCGTTCCTCGTCGGTCGACCGGCGGCGAGCGCTCACAGCCCGAGCTCCGCGCCCAGCGCGTCGGCGACCATGCGCGTCACGCGCAGCCCGTGCGCGCGCACGAACAGGTACGGCACGTACAGCAACGGCAGGTCGACGGACCGTTGCAGGAGCTCGAGGTGCGTGGCGCCGGTTCGCCGGAGCGAGACCGCGAGCCGGGCCGCATCGAGCACGTCGGTGGAGCCCGCGCCGACGCGCGCCGTCAACAGCTCGCGCGCGCCCGGGGTACGCAACGCCTCGAACGTCTCCTCGTCGGCGCGCGTGAAGAGCTCGGGTAGCACCCGGTTGACCAGCACCGCGCCGAGCGGGACGTTGACGTCGGTGCGGATGCGATCGACCAGCTCGATCGTCTCCGCGACGGGCATCTCCTCGGGGGTCGTCACCACGTTGACCGCAGTGAGGGCGGGATCCGCGAGGAGCTCCGACAGCCATTGGGTCTGGTTGCGTAGCGGTCCGACGTCGACGAGGTCGCGGATCGCGTCGGCCGCGCCCAGTTGGGCGACGATGTGCCCGGTCGCGGCCGCGTCGACGACGACGAGATCGAAGTCGGCCCGGCCCTCGATCGACTCGCGCAGCTCCCAGACGATCTTGCCGATGGTGAGGATCTCCTTCACGCCCGGCGCAGCGGTGGCGACGAAGTCGAGGGCGCGGGCGAGCGGCCCGATCCGCCCGATGACCGGGACGTGCAGGTTCAGGCGCAGGTACTCCTGGAGCGACGCCTCGGTGTCCATCGCCATCGCGAGGACACCGGGATGGATCTCCTTGGGCTCGAACCCGACCGGCGCGTGCTCGAACTGGGCCGGGATGTCGCCCTTGGCGTCGACCTCGACGATCAGGACGCGCTTGCCGATGCTCGACGCGAGGAGCGCGGTCGCCGCCGCCATCGTGCTCTTGCCGACCCCGCCCTTGCCCGTGAAGAAGAGGAGTCTTCGATCGAGCAGCTCGGGCGCGGGCCCGTTCACGACGGCGCTCGCTTGCTAGCTCGCGCCGAAGCCAACCTTGCGCCCACCGGCGTCGGTCACGACTTCGACGTAGGCGATCTTGTCGACCGGTACGCCGACCCGGCGACCCTTCTTGTCGGTGAGCCACAAGAACGCGTCGCCTTTCGACATCGCGTCCTCGATGGTGGCGGTCACGCTGTCGACCGAGTCGTCGGTCTCCAGAGTGAGCTCTCGGGCCGTGTACACCACGCCGATGCGTACTTCCATGGCTCGACCCTAGCCGTCAGACGATCTTGAGCTCGGTTCGGTAGATCCGCTTGGGCGCCATCTCGACGTCGAGCCGCTCGGCCATCGCGGCGAAGACACGGGAGGCGGGGTCGCTCGGGTTGCTCACCACGATCGGCTCGCCGTTGTCGGCGCCCGCCCGCAGCTCGGGCACCAGCGGAACCTGCCCGAGCAACGGCACCTCGAGCTGGTCGGCGAGCTCCCGGCCACCGCCTTCACCGAAGAGCCGGTACTCGCGCGCCGTGCTCGCACGTGAACCACGACATGTTCTCGATGACGCCGACGACCGAGAGGTTGACCTTGCGCGCCATGTACGCGGCGCGCTGCGCGACCTTCTGCGCGGCCGGTTGGGGCGTGGTCACGACTACGACCTCGGCGCGCGGGAGGAACTGCGCCATCGACAGCGCGATGTCGCCGGTGCCCGGGGGCATGTCGACGATGAGGTACTCGGGCTCGCCCCAGTGCACGTCGGTGAGGAACTGCTCGAGCGCCTTGTGCAGCATCGGACCGCGCCACACGACGGGCTGGTCTTCGCGAGCGAAGAACCCCATCGAGATGAGGGTGACGCCGTTCGCCTCCGGCGGCACGATCACGTCGTCGATCACGGTCGGCGGGCGGTCGATGCCGAGCATGCGCGGCATGGAGAAGCCCCAGACGTCGGCGTCGATGGCGGCGACCTTGCGACCCCGCTGCGCGAGCGCGACCGCGAGGTTGGTGGTGACCGACGACTTCCCGACCCCGCCCTTGCCCGACGAGATCGCGATCACCCGCGTGTTCGAGTCGAGGAAGGGGTTGTTGCGGTGCTCGTGACCGTCCGCGCCCTGGGCGGTGCCGCCCTGGAGCTGCTGGGAGAGCGCGGCCCGCTCCTGATCGGTCATCACGCCGAGGTCGACGTCGACGTGAGCGACACCCTCGAGGGGCGCCACCGCCTCGGTGACCCGCTTGACGATCTCGGTCCGCATGGGGCACCCGGCGACCGTCAGCGCGACGGTGACCTTGACGATCCCGCCGTCGATCTCGATCCCCCGGACCATGTTCAACTCGACGATCGAGCGGTGGATCTCGGGATCTTCGACCGGGCGCAGGGCTTCGAGCACCTGGGCCTCGTTGGGCATGTAGAGCCTCCCGGGTATTTCCACTACCGACGTAGGTACAATACCCAGCGTGGCCAACGAGGATCTCACCGCGGACGAGTTCGGTGCCGCGGTCGCGGCGGTCACGAGCGCCTTCGGCGACCCGACCCGCCGCGAGATCTACCTCTTCGTGCGCTCGGCCGACGACGGGGCCAAGGCCGCGGAGGTCGCCGAGCACTTCGACCTCCACCCGAACGTCGCCCGCCACCATCTCGAGAAGCTCGCGGGCGGGGGCTACCTCGACGTCGAGCTCGAGCGGAACGTCTCGGCCGGACGACCGTCCAAGCGATACCGCGCCGCCGCCAGCGACACCCACCTCTCGTTCCCGCCCAAACGCGACGACCTGCTCGCCACGCTCCTCGCCCGCGCGCTCGAACGGCTGCCCATCGACGAGGCTCGTTCCCTCGCCGAAGAGGTCGGCTACGACTACGGCCGCTCGATCGCGGCGCGCATGGAACCGACCGAGGGCCACCGCTCGGTGAAGGCCGCGGTCGCGTCCGTCGCCGACGCGCTGACCGCGCACGGGTTCGCGGCCCACGCGGAGGCGCGCGGCAACCTGCTGACGCTCGTCTCCGAGCACTGCCCGTTCGGCGAGGCCGCGCAGAAGTGGCCGCACGTGTTGTGCGCGGTCGACACCGGCATGGTGCGGGGCATGCTCGAAGGCCTGTACGGCGAGACGCGGCCGGAGCTGACCGAGAGCCGACCCGACGGCGACCAGCACTGCGTCACCCGCGTCTGAGTGCCTGACGGCGACGTCGTGACCGCCACCCGCGCGTACCTCGACCACGCTTCGACATCTCCCCTACGCCCGCGCGCGCTCGCGGCGATGCTCCCGTTCCTCGAGACGTCGTTCGGCGACCCGGGACGGCTCCACGCCGAGGGCCGAGCGACGCGGGTTGCGTTGGAGACGGCGCGCGAGCGAGTCGCGGCGTTCTTCGGAGCGCGGCCGCGCGAGGTCGTGTTCACGTCGTCGGGCACGGAGTCGGTGAACACCGCGATCGCGGGCGCGCTGGCCCGGGCGCGTGCCGGCGGTGGCGCGGCGCACGTGGTGACGACCGCGGTCGAGCACTCGTGTGTGCGCGACGCGATCGCGCGCGCCACCGACGACGTCTCCGTCGTCGGCGTCGATCGCACGGGGCGCGTCGATCCCGCGGCGATACTCGAAGCGGTCCGCGACGACACCGTGCTCGTCAGCGTGCAACTCGCCAACCACGAGGTCGGGACCGTGCAACCCGCGGCCGAGATCGCGGCTGCGCTCCACGACCGGAGCCCGCTCGTCCACGTGGACGCGTGCGCGGCGGCGGGTCACGTCGCGGTCGACTTCGGCGCGCTGGGCGCCGACCTGTGCTCGGTGACCGCGCACAAGTTCGGTGGTCCGCCCGGCGCGGGCGCACTGTTCGTGCGCCGCGGGTTGCGCATACCTCCGCTGCTCGTCGGTGGCGCGCAGGAACGCGCTCGGCGCGGCGGGATCGAGAACGTGCCCGCGTGGGTCGGGTTCGCCGCCGCGTGCGCTGCGGTCGACCTGCAGTCCGAGGCCATCGCGCAGCGCGACCTCATCGAGCGCGCCGGCGCGGTGACCGGACTCGCCGACGGCATCGAGCGCTTCGGCGACGCATCGCTGCCGAACCTGCTCTGCCTCGGCATCGCCGGGGTCGAGGCCGAGCCGATCCTGCTCGCACTCGACCAGCACGGCGTGGCCGTCCATTCGGGATCGGCCTGTTCCTCGGAGACGTTGGAACCGTCCCCGGTGCTGGAGGCGATGGGCGTCGACGCCGATCGCTCGCTCCGGCTCTCGGTCGGTTGGTCATCGACGACCGCCGACGTGGAGCGCTTCGTGGAAGTCTTCCCGGGAATCGTCGAACGCCTCCGGGGGTTACGCGTGACCACTGGAGACACTTCATGACTGCGACCGTCCGCCGGCTCAACCATGCCGTCCTCTACGTGCGCGACGCACGCCGGGCCGCGGCCTTCTACGAAGAGGCCTTCGGGTTCGAGGTGCTCGCCGAGTACGGCGAAGGCGCGGCGGTCTTCATGCGCTGCGCGCAGACCGAGAACCACCACGACCTCGGGCTCTTCTCGCTCGGCGCCCAGGCCCCACTGCCCCAGGCCGGGCGGGTCGGGCTGTACCACCTCGCCTGGCAGGTCGAGACGATTGCCGACCTCGCCGAGATCCGCGAGCGGCTCGTCCGCCTGAACTCGATCGTCGGCGAGAGCGACCACGGCGTGACCAAGTCGCTCTACGGCCAGGACCCCGACGGCAACGAGTTCGAGGTCATGTGGATGGTGCCCCGCGAGCAGTGGGGCGACATGGAGCGCGAGGCCATCACCCGCCCCCTCGACCTCCCCGCCGAGCTCGCCCAGCACTCCTGATTTCTCCACCAACAGTTGTCGGAGTTCTCAGCGTCACGCGCTCGTTTCTCCACCAACAGTTGTCGGAGTTCTCAGCGTCACGCGCTGGTATCTCCGACAACTGTTGGTGGACTTTTGGTGGGGTTACGTGCGGGTGGCGAGGAGGTTGAGGGCGGAGCCGGCCTTGAACCAGTCGATGTGCTCGTCGGAGAGCGTGTGGTTCGCGACGAAGGAGTCGGTCGAGCCGTCGGCGTGGTGCACGACGACGCGGACGGTGCTCCCGGGCGCGAGTGCCGAGAGGCCGTCGAGGTCGACGGTGTCGTCGGCGCGGATCTTGTCGTAGTCGGCCGGGTCGGCGAACGTGAGCGGGAGCACGCCTTGCTTCTTCAGGTTCGCCTCCGCGATCCGGGCGAACGACCGCGCCAGCACGGCCCGACCACCCATGTACCGCGGCTCCATCGCCGCATGCTCACACGACGATCCCTCTCCGTAGTTCTCATCGCCGACCGCGAGCCACTCGATGCCGGCAGCCTTGTACTCGCGGGCGAGATCGGGCAACGGCTTCACCGAACCGTCGCGGCCGTCGACACCCATCCCCGGCTCGCCGTCGGCGAACACGTTGACCGCGCCGAGGAAGAGGTTCTGCGAGATGTTCGTGAGGTGGCCGCGGTACGTGAGCCACTTCCCCGCGGGCGAGACGTGGTCGGTGGTGCACTTGCCCTTGGCCTTCAGCAGCACCCGCAGCCCGTGGATGTCGTTGCCGTCCCAGGCGGGGAACGGTTCGAGCAATTCGAGCCGGTCGGAACCGGGCGAGACCGCGACCGTCACGCTCGCGGGATCCGCGGCCGGCGCAAAGAAGCCGCTCGCGCCGCGGTCGAAGCCGCGTGCGGGCAGGTCGTCGGCGACGGGCGGGTCGAACTCGGCCAGGAACGAGCCGTCGAGCCGGCCCGAGAGCGCCATCCCGACGACCGTCTCGGGTGAGCCGATGAACGCGAGCGTGTCCTTGTTGCCGTCGTTGCGGGCCGGGAAGTTGCGGTTGAACGACGTGACGATCACGTTGGGCCCGGCGGGCGCATCGTCGCGGCGCCACTGCCCGATGCACGGCCCGCACACGTTGGCGAGCACCGTGGCGCCGATCGCCTCGAGGTCGGCGAGCAGTCCGTCGCGTTCGATCGTCGCGCGCACCTGCTCCGAACCGGGCGTGATCATGAGCGGCGCCTTCACCCGCAGCCCGCGCGCCGAGGCCTGCCGGGCGAGGTGCGCGGCGCGGCCGATGTCCTCGTACGACGAGTTGGTGCACGAGCCGACGAGCGCGGCCGAGATCTCCTGCGGGTAGCCCTCGCGCTCGGCGTCGGCCGCGACCTGCGACACGGGCCGGTCGAGGTCGGGGGTGTGCGGCCCGACCAGGTGGGGTTCGAGGGTCGACAGGTCGATCTCGATCACCCGGTCGAAGAACCGTTCGGGATCCGCTTCGACCTCGGGGTCGTCGACCAGGTGCTCGGCGAAGCGCTCGGCGAGATCGGCGATGCCCTCCCGGCCGGTCGCCTTCAGGTACTTGGCGGTGTTGAGGTCGTACGGGAACAGCGAACACGTGGCGCCGATCTCCGCACCCATGTTGCAGACCGTCGCCTTGCCCGTCGCCGAGATCGACTGCACACCCGGACCGAAGTACTGCACGATCGCGCCGGTGCCGCCCTTGACGGTGAGGATGCCGGCGACCTTCAAGATGATGTCCTTGGCCGCGGTCCAGCCCGACAGCGCGCCGGTGAGGCGCACCCCGATCAGCTTCGGCACCGCGTGTTGTACGGCCAGCCCGCCATGACGTCGACCGCGTCGGCGCCGCCGACTCCGATCGCGATCATGCCGAGGCCGCCGGCGTTGGGGGTGTGCGAGTCGGTGCCGATCATCATCCCGCCCGGGAACGCGTAGTTCTCCAGCACGACCTGGTGGATGATGCCGCTGCCCGGCTTCCAGAAGCCGATGCCGTACTTCGACGACACCGTGCGCAGGAACTCGTACACCTCACGGTTGGTGTCGAGCGCGACCTGCATGTCGGCATCGGCGCCGACGCGCGCCTGGATCAGGTGGTCGCAGTGCACGGTGGTAGGGACCGCGACCGACGGCATCTTCGCGAGCATGAACTGGAGCAGTGCCATCTGCGCGGTCGCGTCCTGCATCGCGACGCGGTCGGGGCGGTAGTCGGCATAGTCGACGCCGCGCGTCCAGCCGACTGCGTTCGGGTCGTCGGCGTGGGCCGCGAGGATCTTCTCCGCGAACGTGACCGGCCGGCCCAAGCGGGTCGCACGCGATGCCGACGCGTTCGGGGAAGCTTCGCGTACACGGCTTCGACGAGCGACTCCGGCGTGGTGGGGCCGATCTGGTCAGGCATGTTGCAGTGCTCCTGTTCTCAACGAGAACTCGATCTCGAACGTCGTACGGTCGGTGGGATAGCGGTGCTCGGAATACAGCGTGGGCGACCCGGCCGCGTCGAACGTGACGCGCCGGCTCAAGAGCAGCGGCGAACCGGGCGCGCACGCGAGCAGCTTCGCCGCGGTCGCGGTCGCGACCTCGGCGGTGATGGTCTGGTGGACGGAGCCGAGCTCGACCCCGCGCAGCGGAAGGAGGTCGTAGAAGGTCGCGCGCTCGACGTCGGCGCGGGAGACATCGGCGCCCACGTCGGCGCGGACCCAGACGGTCACCAGCGCGAACGGCTCGCCGTCGGCGAGGTTCACACGCTCGACCCGGAGGACGTCGGCGCCACGCTCGACGTGCAGCGCGTCGGCGACGACCGCGGTCGCTTCGACGAAACCGAAGCCCAGGATCTCGCGGCCCGGGCGCGCGCCCGCGGCCTCGACCGCGGCCTCCACCGTGGTGACGCGCCCGAGCGGCTGGCGGACGGGATCGACGGCAGCGAACCATCCGGCCCCCCGCCGGCTGGTGACGAGCCCCTCCTGGCGCAACAGGTCGAGGGCACGGCGGACCGTCACCCGGCTCGTGCCGTACTCCCGGGCGAGGTCGAGCTCACCGGTCAGGGCACCCCCGGCCCCGACGTCGCGGGCCGCGATGCGGGCCCGCAGGGCGTCGGCGAGGTCGAGGTAGCGCACGAGATGTATTGTACTTGTCTACATTGATCCTGACAAGTACGGGGGCGCCGCGGGCGGTCAGGTATCGACGGCCGGCGGCCCGCCGCCGCGGATGATCGGGTCGACGACGAAGTAGGGCCGGGTGACGAACCCGAACATACGGGCGACGAGCAGGGTCGGGAAGGCCTGGACCAGGCTGTCGTAGGCCCGGACGTTGGCGTTGTAGATCCGCCGGGAGACCTGGATGCGGTCCTCGGTGTCGGCGAGCTCACGCTGGAGCGCGAGGAAGTGCCGGCTCGCCTGCAGCTCGGGATAGCGCTCCGCCACCGCGAGCAGATGCGCAACCCCCTGCCCGAGCGCTTGTTCGCGCAGTGCCTGCTCGTCGGGCGAACCTTTGGTCGCCATCGCGTCGGCGCGCTGCGCGGCGACGGTCTCGAACGTCCGCTGCTCGTGCGCGGCGTAGCCCTTCACCGTGCTGACGAGGTTCGGCACGAGGTCGTAGCGCCGCTGCAGCTCGGTGTCGACATCGCGCCACGACTCCCGCACCAGGTTCCGGAGGTGGACGAGCCGGTTGTAGATCACCAGCAGCACGACGAGCACGAAGAGCACGATCGCGCCGAGCACGACGAGCGCATTCACGGTCGCGGCCCACCCGTCATGCGTATGGAGCGTACGCGGTCGACCGCACCGATGCCGGCGATCACCGGGGCGGATAGGTCGAGTACACGACCGGCGGGATCTGACGCACGAACTGGCCGAGCCAGGTGCCGAGATCGAGCCACCGCGCCGGTTCGAGCTTGGGCTGCGCGAGCAGGATCCACGGGCCGTCGACCTCGACGCTCGCGAAGTCGGCCGCGTCGAGGAGCCACTGCATCATCCCGCCGTCGAGCAAGGAGAACGCGAACTTCTGGTCGTCACACTTCACGCGGAAGCGCCGGTTGAAGTCGTCGAATTCGAGTTGCACGTCCCCGAGACCGATGTCGTCGCCGAGCCGGGTCAGGACGTTCTCGTGCCCGAGCCGCAACCGCGGGCACGCAGCCGGGATCGTCGCGACGGCACACGTGAACCGGTGATAGGTGCGGCTGCGGCCCGACTGGACGACGTACCAGTAGTCGAACATGCGAATCGGCACGCCGTCGTGCGTGCCCGAGATGACGAGCTCGACCCGGCGTTTGTCGCCCCGCTTCGTGAACAGGCCGAACGGCAGGTCGACGATGTGGTCGGCGTCGCGGTACGAGAAGGAGAACCCGATGCCCTGCGCGACCGACGCGACCGCGCGGATCCGGGCCTGGCGGGTCGCGTACTGGTACCACGCCGAGAAGCCGACCAGGACCAGACCGAGGACGACCGCAGCGACGAAGATCATGACGGTGCGGACCTAGTGCGAGCGCCACACGTCCTTGGCACGCGTGTGGTCCTTCACGACCGCGGGCAGGCGACCGCGGGCGATGTCGGCGAGGGTGACGTGTTCGAGCACGTCTCGCAGGCTCGCCCGCAACGCGACCCACACCTCCGGTAGCCGCTCGGCCGCGCCGCCGTAGGAGAGCCGGTCGGGCCGGATGCCCTGCACCGCGGCCAGCGGGCCCTCCACCGCCCGGAGCACGTCGGCCACCGTGATCTCGGCCGCGGGCCGGGCGAGCTGGTAGCCGCCGTCGGCGCCCCGGCGGCTCCGGATGATCCCCGAGCGCCGGAGCTCCGTGAGGATGTTCTCGAGGAAGTTCTGCGGGATCCCCTGCAGGCCGGCGAGGTGCTCGCCCTTGACCGGTTTGCCGGTCTTCTCGGCCGCAGCGAGCTCGACCGCCGCCCGCACCGCGTAGTCCGCCTTGGCCGTGATCCGCACGCGCTGATTCTTACCTCTGTGGAGGCCCGCGGCCCGGCTTGTCGGACCGCGACCACGCGGCGCCTGGTTCGGTCTACCGGTCGCGCTCTTCGATCTCGACCTTGTTGAACTTGTCGCCGACCTTGGTGGCCTGGGCCACGTCGATGCCTTCGACCACGTGGCCGAACAGGTTGTAGTTCGGCGTGAGCTTGCGCGTGCAGTCGTCGATGCAGATGAAGAACTGCGAACCGTTCGTGTCCGGCCCGGCGTTCGCCATGGCCACCGCACCGAGCGTGTACTCGCCCTTCACCGGTTCGTCCGCGAACTTGTAGCCGGGGCCGCCGCGTCCGCTGCCCTCGGGGCAACCGCCTTGGATCACGAACTCGGGGACGACGCGGTGGAACGTGAGGTTGTCGTAGTAGCCCTGACGCGCGAGACCGATGAAGTTGTTCACGGTGTTCGGCGCGAGTTGCGGGTCGAGATCCATCACGATCGACCCACGGTCGGTGGCGACCGTCACGCGGTAGATCTTGTTCGCGTCGATCTGCTGCTCGGGCATCTTGTTGGCCACGAGATCTCCTTACGGTTTGGTGGTTGGGCTGGTCTTCGGTGCGGGACAGTTGCCGGCCTTGACCGCCGTCGCCAGCGCGGTCTCGACCTGCGAGTGGAGCGGGTGACCCGCGGGTGCGATCACGAGGAACTGTTGGAAGGCGACGACACCCGGGCACGGCTTGTTCTCGACCTGGGCGAGCAACACTCCCTTGAACGCGTAGGAGTCAGGGTAGGCGGGATCGGCCTCGATCGCCTGTTCGAGACTCCGGGTCGCGGCGGCGACCAGCGCCTGTCGTTGCGTCGCATCGGTGACCTGTTCCACGACGAGCGCCGTGAGATAGCCCGCGTACGCGAGCGGTTCCGGTTGGGAGGGATCGACCTTGGAAGCGGCGATGAACTGCTGGATCGCGAGCGGCAGTGCGCCGCTCGCCATGAGCGCCCGGGCGTAGTTGACCTGGGCGCTGTAGCTCGTCGGTGCCGCGACCGCGGCCGCCTTCGCAGCCGACAACGAGCTGGACTGCGAGACCGATGTAGTCGTCCCACCGGCCTGCGAGTCGCCGGTGATCTCCTGTCCTTCCCCCGCGGCCCGATCGCATGGGCGAGCAGGATCGCAGCCAGCACGGCGAAGACCACGATCCCACCGACGGTCAAGACGCGCATCAGCGCGGGGACACGCGGCCCGTCGGGACCATGCCGGTCGACACCGTCGGTGAGCGACTGGATCACCGCCGACGCGCGTGCGGTGTAGTCGTCGTGCAACACGCGGTACGTGTCGGGATCGATGTTCCCGGCGACGAGCTCGTTGTCGAGATCGTCGAGCGAGCGCAGCAGGAAGTCGCGCTCGTCCTCGAGCGAGTCGTCCATCGTCATGCCTCACCTTCGAGGTGACGGGCCTTGCGCACGATGTTCTCGTCGCGCTCCGTCGCGGCCAGACGGGGCGCGCGGCTCCACCGCCTCGCCGCGATACCGATACCGGCGGCGCCGAGGATGAGTGCCAGCACCGGGAGGGCCCACACGACGACATTGAGCCCCGAGTTGGTGGGCGTCTCCCGGATCTTCTCGCCGTAGAGCGCGACGTACGCGGCCAGGATCTCGGCGTCGGACTGGCCCGCGGCGATCCGGCGCGGGATGTCCTGGCGGATCGCGGCGGCCTGGGGTGAATTGCTGTCGAAGACCGCTTGCCCCTCGCACACCGGGCAGGCGATCTCGTGCTCCAATCGAGCGGCGCGGGCCGCGGGTGAGCTGTCGGGCCGCGAACGCACGACGAGCACGACGACGCCGACGACGACAACCAACGCGAGCGCGAGCCAGGGCAGGAGCTTGCGGGAACGCACGTCAGCTCGCGACCATGTCAGTTCTTCGACGTGCACTCTTGGCCGGAGCGCGCCGCCTGCAACCAGATGTCGAGCTCGGCCTGGCTCGACGCGCCCAGGTTGCCGCACACCGCGATGCCGTCGGGCGCGATCACGTAGGTCTCGGGTTGGCCGGTGGTTCCGAAGCTGAGCGACGCGGCACCGTGCGGGTCGACGCCGACGGGCCACGTGATGCCCTGGTCCTTCGTGTAGGCGCGCATCGTCGTGGCGTCGTCGTCGATGATGATGCCGATCATCGCGAAGTCGGCCTCCGACTTGTGCTCTGCGTAGAACGCCTTGAGCGCGGGCTCCTCCTGCTGGCAGGGGATGCACCAGCTGTTGAAGAAGTTCACGACGTACGTCTTGTTCTTCAACTGCGTGGAGTCGATGGACTTGCCGTCGAGCCCCTGCAGCGTGAACGCGGGTGCGGGCGCGTGCTCGAGCACGAGGCGGGGCACCGACGGTTCCGAGCGGTGTTGCACCGCGAGGACGATGCCGAACGCGACCAGCACGACGCCGACCGCGAGCGCGATCCAGCGGATCCGGAACTTCGTCACGTGCTCGCCTCGACCAGCGGGGCGGGCGGGACCGACGGGACGACGTCGTCGTCGCCGGGGGCCGCGCCGCCGAGCGCGCGTCCGAGGACGTCGCGTTTGCGCGCGGGGACGAGCGCGAGCACGGTGCCGAGCGCCATGATCAGCCCGCCGATCCAGAGGAACATCACCATCGTCCCGACCTGCACGCCGATCGTGACCCGCCCCGACGTAGGAGACGACACGAGCGTGAGGTAGATGTCGCGGAACGGCGTGGTGTGGATCGACGGCGTACCGATGCCTTCCGCCGCGTTCTTGAAGGTCGAGATCGCGGGCGCGAGCACGCCGATGCCGCCGCTCACGCGCACCCGGGCCTTGATGGTGGTCTTCTGGGCCGACCGGTCGATCTCCCGACCGAGATAGGTCACGGTGTAGCCGCGCACCCGAGCCGACTGGCCCACTTCGAGATCGACGGTCCTCTTCGTGGTGTACCCACCCGTGGTGGCCAGCGCGATCGCGACGACCACCACACCGATGTGCACGAGCAGCCCGCCGTAGAGGCGCGTGTTCGAGCGCACGGTGCGCACGGCCGCGACCGGGATCGACTCCGACGTCGTGCGCATGCGCGCCCGCACACCGACGACCACGGTCCGGCCGATGCTCGTCAGCGCGAACGCGCCGAGCGAGAACGCGCAGACGTTGGCGAGGCCGTGCGCGCCGGCGAGAAGCGTGACGACCAGCGTGAGGCCGCCCGCCCACGCCGGGATCAGGAGGCGATCGCGCAGCAACTGACCGCTCGCCGCCCGCCACGGCAGGATCGGGCCGACCGCCATGAGGAACAGCAGCGCGATGCCGATCGGGCGCGCCGAGGCGGGTGAAGTACGGCTCCCCCACCGTGATCTGCTTGTTCTGCAGCGCCTCGACGAGCAAGCGGGAACACCGTGCCGGTCAGCACCACGAGCGCGAAGCCCGCGAACAAGAGGTTGTTCAGCAGGAACGCGGCCTCGCGCGAGACGGCGGAGTCGATGCGACCGGGAGACCGAAGCTTGTCGCCGCGCCACCCGACGAGGACGACGCTGCCGAAGGCGCAGACGCCGAGGAAGGTGAGCAGCCACGGACCGATGCTCGACTGCGAGAACGCGTGCACCGAGTTGATGACGCCGGAGCGCGTGAGGAACGTGCCGAGGATCGTGAGGCAGAACGTCGCGAGCACGAGCGACAGGTTCCAGACGCGCAGCATGCCGCGCCGCTCCTGCACCATCACGGAATGGATGAAGGCGGTGGCCGTGAGCCACGGCAGCAGCGACGCGTTCTCGACCGGGTCCCAGCCCCAGAACCCGCCCCAGCCGAGCACCGAGTAGCTCCACCACGCGCCCGAGCACGATGCCCGACGGTGAGGAAGCCCCACGAGACGAGCGTCGTGCGGCGCACCGCCGCCAGCCAGCCCTCACCGAAGCGACCGGTGACGAGCGCCGCGACCGCGAACGAGAACGGGATCGCGAATCCGACGTAGCCCGCGTAGAGGAACGGAGGATGGATCGCGACGAGCGGGTGGTTCTGCAGCAGCGGGTTCGGGCCCGCGCCGTCGAGCGGGATCGTGCCCGACTGCGCCCGGAACGGGTTGGCCGCGAACAGCATCAGCGCGAAGAAGAACAGCAGAACGCCGTACTGCACGAGCGTCGCCCACGCGACCGAGCGGGTCGTCGGCGCGGTCACGGAACCGCCACATCGTCGCGGCGACGTAGATCGACAGCAGCAGCGCCCACAGCAGGATCGAACCTTCGAGCGCGCTCCACGCCGCGGTGAACGTGTAGAGGCCGGGCGTGGCGCGCGCGACGTTGTCGGCGACGTACTTGATCGAGAAGTCGTGGCCGTACAGCGCCGTCTCCATGACGACGAACGCGCCGATCACGACGACGAGGATCACGACCACGTACCGCCGGCCGATCTCGAGCAGCGCGCGGCGCCCGGTGGCGAGACCGGTGGCGAGCGTCACGAGCCCGAGCGCGGCGGCGACGGTCCCGATGGTCAGCAGGCCGAAGCCGAGTTGTCCCCTCATACGGTCGTGCTCAAGCACCCCGGCCGAACGGGTCGGCGGGACACTGGGTCGCGGTCTTCGGCGGCGTGTAGTCGGCGCCGTGCTTGATGAGCAGCCGGGTCGAGTCGAAGGTGGTCGAGCCGGGCGCGCTCCAGTGCCCTTCGGCGACGACCGGCGCGCAGTCCTTGAACAGCTCGGGCTCGTCGCCGACGTGGTGGATGTGCACGGTCACGCCGCCCTCGGTGAGGTCGAAGTCGGCGCCGTCGGCGTGCTGCTGGATGCTGGCGGGGAGCACGCCGCCGCCGATCCGCATCGTGCGCGTGCCGTCGTGCGCTTGGTCGTGCACGGCCTGCGAGACCGTCTTGAAGAACACGACGTTCTTCTGCATCAGCACGAGCATCCAGCCGACCGCGCCCAGGCACAGCACCGCCACGATGACGTACCGCAGCCGGTTGCGCTTGCGCGGCGGCAGGACGAGCGGACGGCGTGGTGGTGTCAGTCACGGTGCTCGTCGCGCAGGTTGCGGCGGAGTTGGCGCGATCGTTGGCGGATCCAGACGAAGTACCCGCCGAGCGCGACCGTCGGTGATCGAGTAGCCGGTGATCACGAAGCTCCAGTTGTGGCTCATGCCGGCACCACCTCCATGCCGTCGGTACGGATCCGCTCCGCGATCGCGCGCTCGAGCTCGCGCGGCCTCGCGGCCCTCCTCGAGCTGCGCGAGCTGGAAGCGCTCGAGCACGAGATACGCGTAGAGCAACGTGAACGCGACGACCGCCGCGACGAGCGTGAACGCCATCGTGCCGTCGATGAGCACCTTGTTCTGCTCGTTGAAGACCGTGCCCTGCTGGTGCAAGCGTCTGCCACCACGTGACGGAGAGGTAGCTGATCGGCACGTCGGCGAACGCGATGATCGCCGCGATCGCGCTGCGCTTGCCCCGTTCCTCGGCGGTCGCGCCGGTACGGCGCAGCGCGAGATACCCGAGGTAGAGGAAGAAGAGGATCGCCGTGGTGGTGAGGCGGGCGTCCCACTCCCACCACGTTCCCCACGTGGGCTTGCCCCACAGCGACGCCGAGCACGAGCGTGAGCCCGGTGAACACGACCCCGACCTCGGCCGACGCGCCGGCCAGCAGGTCCCAGGCGGTGTCGCGGGTGCGAGGGACGAGCCACAGCAGCGAGGCCAGCGCGGTGACACCGAACGCGAGGTACGCCACCCACGCGGTGGGCACGTGGAGGTAGAGGAGCCGGACCGCGTCGAAGCCCTGGTTGGGGCGCGGCGGGGTGATCCACAGCGCGAACACGGCCGTGACCGCGAGCGACGCGACCGTGACGCGAGGAACAGCCGCTTCACGCTTCCTCCAGCAACGGTCCGAACGCGACGGTGCCCGCCGTCACCGCGAGCACGGCGAACGCGGACAGCAACTGCACCCAGGGCCACGCGTCGCCCGGCGCACCCCGCAGCGCGGCCTGGAACGAACGGGTCGCGCCCAGCATCACGGGCGTGACCGCCGGCAGCACGAGCAGCGGCACCAGGGTCTCGCGGGCGCGCAATCCTCCGGCCAGCACGCCGTAAACCGTACCGGTGGCGGCCAGCCCGACCGTCGCGGCGACCGCCGCGCACAGGAGGACGAAGACCCCGCGGACCGAGACGTCGTAGAGGACGACGACCGCCGCCCCCACGATGATCTCGAGCAGGAACATCTCGATCGCCACCGCGACCGCCTTGCCCAGGAAGATGGAGCCGCCGTCGAGTCCCGAGAGCCGCAGGCCGTCGCGGGCCCGGTTGGCCTCCTCGATCGAGAACGAGCGACCGACCGCGAGGAGCACCGCGAGCAGGATCGCGGCCCAGAAGAGCCCGGGCGCGGCCTGGCGGAGCAGGGTGGGGTCGGAGTCGAGCGCGAACGCGAAGATCACGACGACGATCGCGCCGAACGGGACGATCTGCTGCGGCACCGACCCGCGAGCGTCGCTCGATGCGGAGGTCCTTGCCGGCGACGAGCAACGCGTCGCGCAGGAAGGTCATGCGCGGCCTGTTCATCGGCTTCAAGCCCTCGATCGGCCGTACGACGCACGAGGGCATCCGGGCCTCCGGATCTGCGCCATGTTCATGCGGCTTCGACCTCCGGCCCTCGATCGGCCGTACGACGCACGAGGGCATCCGGGCCTCCGGATCTGCGCCATGTTCATGCGGCTTCGACCTCCGGCCCTCGATCGGCCGTACGACGCACGAGGGCATCCGGGCCTCCGGGCATCCGGATCTGCGCCTGGGCGCTCATGCGCGCGCCTCGAATTCCGTGACCGGGACCGGCGGGACCGGCATCGGGTGGACCTGGCCACCGACGACGCGCACCTCGCGCGTCGCGAGCCGGCGGGCGAGGTCGAGCTCGTGCGACGCGAGCAGCACGGTGCAACCGTCGGCCGCCGCCGCGCCGACGACCTCTTCCAACACCTCGCGGCCGTGCTCGTCGAGGCCGGCGTGGGGCTCGTCGAGCAGCAACAGCCGCGGCTTGCGCGCGAGCGCGTTCGGCGAGCGACAGCCGGCGGCGCTGACCCTGCGACAAGCGGCCGTGCGCGACGTTCGCGACCCGTTGCAGCCCGACGCGCTCGAGCGCCTCCTCGGCGTCGGCGACCCCGTGTCCGGTCGAGCGGGCGACGAAGCGCACGTTCTCCTGCACGGTCAGGTCGTCGTAGCAGAAGGTCTCGTGGCCGACGAGCGCGACCGCCCGGCGCACCCGGCGGGGTTCGACCGCCAGATCGACACCGAGCACTTCAGCCTCCCGCCGCGCAGCGCCAACAGGCCCGCGCACAGCCGCAACAACGTGGTCTTGCCCGCACCGTTCGGTCCGCTGAGCAGCACGACCTCGCCCGCGTCGACCTCGAGATCGGCACCGGCGAGCGCGGGAAATCGTCCGAGCATGCAAACGGCCGACCGAAGGCGTACGCAGCGCAACCAGAGCTCCGGGGACCGGGGGTGCGGTACGGGCGAAAGCTTACGGATACGCAGGTGAGACCTGCGAACCGGGCCGATCAGGGAGAAGCGGTCCGCCGCGCGGTCCGGGCCTGCCGCACAGCCGGTACGATCGGGCCCGTGCGGCGTGCGATTGCGGGTGTGGGCCGGACGCTGGTGACCCTCGGGCTGCTCATCCTGCTGTTCGTCGTCTACCAGCTGTGGGGAACCGGCATCTTCACCGCCCGCGCCCAGACCGACCTGAAGCAGCAGTTCCGCCAGGATCTGGCCCGTTCCGACGAGAACGACACCGTCGGGCCCGCGCCGACGACCGTGCCGACGACCGTGAAGAAGCCGGCGAATACCGGCCCGACCACCACGACGGTGCACTACGACAACGTCCGGCCCGCGCCGCCGACGCCGGCCGACGGCGAGGTCGAGGGGATCATCGAGATCCCGACGCATCGGGCGCCTACTTCGCGTACGTCGAGGGCACGACCCGCGACGACCTCAAGAAGGGGCCGGGCCACTACCCGGGGACGCCGCTGCCCGGGACGCTCGGCAATGCCGCGATCGCGGGGCACCGCACGACGTACCTGCACCCGTTCTACGACGTCGACAAGCTGCGTCCGGGCGACGACATCATCATCCACAACACGGTCGGCGGCGTGTTCGACTACCAGATGACGAAGCAGCTGATCGTGGCGCCCACCGACGTGTGGGTGGTCGACAACACGCCCGACGCGGAACTCACCCTCACCGCGTGCCACCCCAAGGGCTCGGCCTCGCAACGCATCGTCATCAAGGCGAAGCTCGTGCCCAGCAAGAGCACGAAGCCCGCCAAACCCGAAGCCGGTCACGCTCTCGACGTCGGGCGGGAAGTCGCACACGACGACGACGGCGACGGCGGCCAGCCTGGCCCAGGGTCTGTCGGGGCAGACGCGCAGCCTCGTGCCGAGCGTGCTCTGGGGGATCTTCGCCGCGGCCGTCGGCCTCGCGTGGTGGTGGGGCTTCCGCCGCTGGCGGCACCCGCTCACGTGGGTGGTCGGCGTGCTGCCGTTCCTCGTCGCGCTGTTCCCGTTCTACGTCTACCTGGAACGCGCGCTTCCCGCCGGTTACTGATCCCGGCCGTGACGGTCTCCCGTGCGAGCGTCGACGAAGCGGCGCGACGCATCGCGGCGTACGTGCACCGGACTCCCGTGCTCCGTTCGCGTTCGCTCGACGAATGGGTCGGCGCGGAGGTGTTCGTGAAGGCCGAGCATCTCCAACGCAGCGGCGCGTTCAAGTACCGCGGCGCGACGAACGCGGTGCAGTCGTTGACCGACCACGACGCGCGCCGCGGTGTCGCCGCCCACTCGTCGGGCAACCACGCGGCCGCGCTCGCGCTCGCCGCCCGCGTGCGAGGGATCCCTGCGTTCGTCGTGATGCCGAGTAACACGTCGGCCGCCAAGCGGGCCGCGGTCGAGCGCTACGGCGCGGCGATCACGTGGTGCGACAACTCGCTCGACGCGCGCCGGGCGGCGCTCGCCACCGTGCTCGAGCACACGGGCGCGGTGGAGATCCATCCGTTCGACGACGAGCGGGTCATCGCGGGCGCGGGCACCGCCGGGCTCGAGCTGGCAGAGGAGGTACCCGATCTCGACGTCGTCGTCACGCCCATCGGGGGCGGCGGCCTGTGCTCGGGCACGAGCGTCGCGGTCGCACCGACGCGCGTGATCGGCGGGATGCCGCGCGACCGTGCCGCGACGATCGCCGACGGGCTGCGCACCGGCTGTTCACCTCGCACGGAGGCGATCCTCGACGCGCACCACGTCGACCGGATCGTCGCCGACGAGACCGACGTCGTCGCGGCGATGCGCGTCGTGTGGGAGCGGACCAAGCAGCTGATCGAGCCGAGCGCGGCCGTCGCGTTCGCCGCGGCGCGCGCCGCCGCGCCTCGACGGCGCACGCGTCGGGATCGTCTGCTCCGGTGGCAACGTCGACCTCGACGCGCTGCCGTTCTGACGCCGTCGGCTCCAGCTCAGGCGATGACCTCGTCGCGCACCGCGATCGGCCGGCCCGTCCTCGGGTCGCGGGCGGCCGTCCGACCGTGCGGCCCGAGGCCTTTCCGGCACCGTGCCCGGGCGAGAGCACGCGCACCGCGAGCAGGAACACGACACCGGCGATCACGACGAACGCCGTCCACTGCACGGCCCGACTGGACCGATCGGTGCCCGCGAGGAAGCCGTGAACCGTCGCCATCACGAGCATCGGGATGCTCAACACGTGCACGCGATGCCAGAGCTTGCGCGGCAGGCGGCGCATGGCCCACGACGTCAGCTGGATCGCGAGCAGCAGGTAGGTGGCGAAGATCCCCCACGCCACCGCGTGCGGTCGCCACGTCGCCGCGAACGGGACGAAGAGCTGTTTCGGCGTGAAGTTGACGAACGAGTCGAGCCAGATCGCGCCGACGTGCACGACGACGAACACGATGGTCAGCGTGCCGAGGTAACGGTGGAGGTCGAGGATCCACGCGGGGACGCCGCGCTTGCGGATCAGCTTGGTCGACGCGAGCAGGCCCCAGACCACGGCCGCCGCGACAACCAGCCAGGCGACGATGCCCGACGGCGCGCGTGACCCACCACCAGATGCGGGGATCGACCGAGGCGGTCATGCCGCGTCCCATCCGGTCGTGCACCGGCGACGACCGTCGGCCTCGACCACGACCGCGGCGACGCCCAGCCGTTCGAGGAGCGCGATCCCGTCGTCGGCGCCGGCGACGAGCGCGGCCTTGGCGACGCCTTCGGCCCACCAGGCCTCGTCGGCGGTCGCCACGACGGCCACGACACCGTTCGCGGCGGGCGCACCGGTGGACGGGTCGATGAGGTGGTGCAACGTCGCGCCGCCCACGCGTCCAGCGCCGAAAGCGGGTCGTGCACGTGACGATCGCGGCATCCGCCAGGGGCCGCGTGCACAGGGTGGATGCCTCGTCGAGCGGGTCCTCGACGCGGATCGGCCACGTGTCCCCCGTCGGGCGGGGATCCCGCGACGCGGACGTCGCCGCCGAGGCCGACGCACGCGCCGCGCGCGCCGCGTTCGACCAGTCCCGTCGCAACGAGGTCGGCCGCGAGACCCTTGCCGATGCCGCCGAGATCGATGCCGACGCCTTCGGGCACGACGACCGTGCCGCGCTCGCGGTCGACACGGATACCCGCGCAACCCGGCGCCGGGCGCGCGGGCTCGGCGAGCGCAGGGCCGCTCGGCGCGACCGCGCGGAACGTGCGGTCGTACCCGATCGCCTCGAGCGCGTCGCGGACGGTCGGGTCGTAACGGCCGTCGGTGACGTACCAGAGCGACAGCGCGCGCCCGACCGCGTCGATGAGGTCGGGCGACGCCGCCGCCGGCGCGCCTGCGTGACGCGCCATGTCGCGCAGCTCGCTGCCGGGGCGGAAGCGGCTCCAGCTCTGCTCGAGCTGCTCGAGCCGGTCGACCGCCCACTGCATCAGGTCGGCCCCGTGACCGCCGACGACCATCACCTCACCGAACGTCCCCATGACCGTGATGCGCTCGTGGGTGACGGTCTCGAGCGTCGCGCTCCCGGCCGTCGCCGTGGTCACGGACACTTCGAACCACTGCACGACGGGCGGCGCGGGGGCCGGCGCGGAGCGGGCGCGGGCGGGGGCGCCGGTGCCGCCGCGGGAGCCGGAGCAGGCGCGGGCCCCGCCGCGACCGCGGGCGGCGAGTACGACGGGGCGTTGGACTGCGACGGCCCCGCGTAGGACGACGAGTAACGCGCGCCGCTCGACCCGCTCGACCCGCCCGAGCCGCCGGTGCCGGCCGGTGGATCGTTGACCACGACGACGCGGTGCACGACCCGCCACACGATGGTGGTCGGAGTCGTGGTCGGCGCGGTCCGCCGTACGGTCGCGACACGCGGCGTACGGGGTGGGGCCGCGACCGGCGCCGTCGATCCTGTGGGCGCGGCGTGCGCACCGAACGCCCCGACGATCCCGAGCAACGCGCCGGCGCTGACACCGGAAGCCGCGATGCGCGCCCCGGCCGCCTTGTGCCGGCGCCGCATCTTGGCCGGCTTCTGCTCGCCGCTCATCGGTCGACCGTCGGGCTCGCGGTCGCGGGACGCGTCGTCGTGATTGTCGCCACTCTCGCCCGACGAGCCTTCGTGCTCGTGCTCGGACTCGTGCTCGCGCTCGGCCACCTCGGACTCGGCGTGGCGCGCCGAGGTCGACGGCGTCGTCGGCGCGGGCACGACCGCGTTCACGGGCGACGCCACCGGCATCGCCGCGGGTGCGACTGCGATGGTCGCGGGCGGTGTCGACGCGGGCGGGGCGAGCGCGCGGACCGGAGCGGCACGGTGGACGATGTCGGTCACCACACGCGTCTTCACGATCACCTTGGGCCGAACCTTGTGCACGCGCGCCTTGGCGGTGGTCGGCGTGGTCGTCGCGACCGTCGAGTTGCCGGCCGCCGACGCGGAGTCCGCCGAGCCGAAGCCGAGGATCGGCAGGTGGAACACCGCCGCGCCTGCGAACGTCGCGCCGGACACGACGATCACGATCGACGCGGCGAGTGCTCGGACGGAAGTCTTGGTGAGTGACACGGAATCTCCTCCGATGACGGATGTCTCGTCTCATTGTCGGACCGAAGCCGAGCCGCGAATAGGGCCGGACCGATCATTTGCCCCAGGCTTGCGGCGCCCTTGACGTTGACGCGCGTCGGGATTCCGCGGGCGCCGGTCAGGGCCGCGGCGGACCCAGCTCGACGTCGACGCGCGCACCGCCGAGATCACTGCGACCGACCGTGACGTTCCCGCCCGCGTCGCGCGCGATGCGCCGCGCGATCTCGAGTCCGAGACCGCTCCCCTGCGGTCGGCGCCGCCCGCGCGCCGGTATGCCCGGCCCCGCGTCCTCGACGACGAGACACGCGCCGGCCGGCGACCTGGGCCCGGTTGTGCACGCGTGCCGCACCGCCTGCCGGCGTGTGCCGCAACACGTTGTCGACGAGGACGTCGACGAGCTGTTGCAGATCGTGACGGCGCGCGCCGACGCCGAGCGTGCTCGGGTGCAGCCGCAGCTCGAGCGAGCGTCGTTGCGCGCGGGCGAGCACCTCCCAGAACGCGACGCGTTCCCTCACGACTTCGCTGAGATCGGCGACGGCCCGATCCGACCGAGACCGTTCGCGCCGGGTCTCGGCGATGACCGTCGTGACGGCCTTCTCGAGATCGTCGACGGCGGCCATGATCCGCTGCTTCTCCTCGTCGTCGCGCAGCAGCTCGGCGTCGAGCCGCAACGCGGTCAGCGGCGTCCGCAGCCGGTGCGAGACGTCGGCCGCGTTCTCACGTTCGGCCTGCAGCAGCTCGCCGATGCGCGCCGCGAGCGTGTCGAGGGCGCGACTGACGTCGACCACCTCGGCCGAGCCGCTCACCTCGGAGCGCGCGTCGAGGTCGCCGGCCGCGAGCCGGCGGGCGATGTCGGTCAGCACGTTCATCGGCTGCGTGACCGAGCGCGCCATGCGGTCGGCGACGAGGCCCGCGAGGAGAAGAAGCACCAGGGCGAGACCAGCGAGCGACAACCACGCCGTGGTCACGCCCCGCTCCAGCTCACCGCGGGAAACACTCACCCGGACCACCGCCGTCTGTCCCTTGCCTTCGAGCACGGGCAGGAACACGTCGACACCGTCGGCGGTCGAGCGACTGAACGACCGGCCCCGCCGCGCCAGTTCGAGGCTGTCGGTGGCCGGGGGCCGCGTCGTTGTCGCCGACGACCGATCCGTCGGCGTAGTAGACGGAGACCCGCCCCGGAGACGACGCGTCGGCCTGCGCGACGAGGCCGGGCGCGATCGCGCGGTTGCCCGCGATGATCTGGCCGACCTGTTGCGCGTCGGCGCTCGCCCGACTCGTGGCGCGGTCGGCCGCGATGGTGCGGATCAGGAACGCGAGGGGCAGGACGAACGCGACCACGATCATCGAGGTGATCGCGAGCGTCACCAACACGAACTGCCGGCGCACGACCGCGCCTCAGTCGTCCGGCGCGAGGAGCTTGATGCCGACACCGCGCACGGTGTGCAGGTAACGCGGCGCGCTCGCGGTCTCGCCGAGCTTGCCCCGCAGCCACGAGAGATGCGTGTCGATCGTCTTCTCGACCCCGCCGAAGGGCTGCTCCCACACGTCGGCGAGCAGCTCCTGCTTCGTGACTACGGTCCCGCACCGCCGCGCGAGGTACAGCAGGAGGTCGAATTCCTTGCGGCTCAGCTCGAGCGACCGGCCGGACAGCTCGGCGGTGCGCGCGTCGGCATCCACGATCAACTCGCCCACCACGATGCGGGTCGGCTCGGACCCCGCGGCGCGGCGCAACAGGGCGCGGATGCGTGCGTCGACCTGTTCGGCGGAGAAGGGCTTCACGATGTAGTCGTCGGCACCCGCGTCGAGCAGCCGGACGATCTCGCGTTCCTCGTCGCGCGCGGTCCCGACGATGAGCGGGACGTTGCTGACCGCACGGAGCATCTTGAGGAGGTCGCCGCCGTCGATGTCGGGGAGGCCGAGATCGAGAAGCACGACATCGGGCGGGTCGTCGACGATCGACTGCAGCGCGGGCAGACCGCTCGACGCCTCGGCGACGGTGTGGCCTCGGGCCGTGAGCGAGTGCACGAGCGGGACCCGCAGGCGCGCGTCGTCCTCGACGATCAGCAGCTTGGCCACGGACTCAGGGTACGACGGAGCGTGGCGCGGACCGTGCCCGGAGCGGGAGCTTGAGGCGCACTTGCAGTCCGCTTGAGCGCGAGACCGCCCCGGCTGGACGAGAATCGAGGGGTGAGACGCGGACTGATCATGGGGGGGCTGTGGGCGCTCGGCGTCGCCGTCGCGCTGACCCTCGCCTTCGCGGCCGTCGGCCGGGTCGCGCACGGCGTCGCCCCCCACGACGTCGCCCGGCTGTCGAGCGCCGCGATCGACAACGAGCTCCACCGCGCCGACGACGAGACCCGTCACGTCGTCGAGCGCGGCTCCGAAGACGACATCGACGACGAGCACGACCGTGAAGTCGTCGACGACCACCTCGACCATGACGACCACGACTTCGACGACCCGCCGGACGGGATCGAGCTTCCCTCCCCCTCCGGCCGCGCCCACGACGACGACCACGACGGTTGCGCCGCCCCACACCGTCCCGACCACGACGACGGCGCCGGCCGCGCAACACAACACGGCGACGACCTCGCAGGGCGGGACCGTCTTCAGCCGCTGCGAGGGCGCGGCGAAGATCGTGTACGTCGCGGCGGTGCCGAAGTCGGGCTACGAGCGGACGGTCGACGTCGAGGACGAAGGCGGGATCCAGCAGGTATTCGTGAACGGCCACCACCGCTCGAAGATCGAAGCCGAGTGCTCGGGCGGCGTCGTACACGCGCACGTCGAAGAGGAATCTGCCGACGACTGACCGAGCGAGTTGGGCGTCTCCGGCTAGTAGCCCGCGCGGCCGTCGATCAGCTCACGGATGAGATCGGCGTGCCCGTTGTGGCGCGCGTACTCCTCGATCATGTGGTTGAAGATCCAACGTAGGGAGCACGGCTCGCCGCGGCGCACTCCCGTGTCGTCGAGCGCGTGCGCGGCCGCCGCGGCGCGACTCGCGTCGCACTCCGCCTGCCACGCGGCCAGATCGGCATCCCAGTCGGCATCGTCGAGCGGGACGAGCTCGCTGTCGTCGATCGCGCGATCGAACCAGATGGACGGCGTCTGCGGCTCGCGGAGCAGCACGCGGTGGAACCAGTTGCGCTCCACCTCGGCCATGTGGCGCACGAGCCCGTGCAGCGACAGGAGCGAGGTTGCGACGGGGCGCCGCTTGCGCTGCTCGTCGTCGAGGTCCTCGCATTTCAGCAGCAGCGTCGTGCGGTGGTACTCGAGCCAACCCTCGAGCATCGCGCGTTCGCCGAGCACGAACGCCGGCTCCGTACGGCGCGGATCTTGGAGTTCGTCGACCATGACGAGTCTGTCTACCCGTCGCCCCGTCGCCCCGCCACCAACAACCGCCACCAACAACCCCACCAACAGTTGTCGGAGTTCTGCGCACCATGCGCTGAGAACTCCGACAACTGTTGGTGGGTTTCTCAGCGCGGGGTCAGCTGCCTTTGAAGTCGGGGGTGCGCTTCTCCGAGAACGCGGCCATTCCCTCCTGCAGGTCGTCGCTCGCGAAGGCGGCGGCCTCGAGTTCGGCGATCTGGTTGCGCGCCGCCGCGCCGAGCCAGAGGGCCTCCGCGACGAGGTTCAGGGCCAGCTTGTGACCGCGCACCGTGAGCGGCGCCGACGCCGCGATCTCGCCGGCCAGCGCGAGCGCGGCGCCGAGCGCGTCGTTGTCGACGTACTGCACGAGGCCGAGCCGCAGCGCCTCCTCGGCCTCGACGGTGCGGCCGGCGAGCAGGAAGTCGCGGGCCGCGCCCTGCCCGACGAGCTGGGCCAGGCGCCAGATGTTGCGAGCACTCAGGTGGATCCCGAGCTTGCCGCCGGGGATCGCGAGGCGAGCGCCGAGCGCGGCGATCCGCACGTCGCACGCGACCGCGAGCTGCATACCCGCGCCGATCGCGGGACCGTTGATCGCGGCCACCACAGGCGCGGGATGGGCGACGACCGCGTCGAGGACCTGTTCGAAGGCGGGCCGGAAGGTGTCGGTGGTCGCGTCGCCCTCGGCCGCGAACCGGGTGACGAGGTCGGCGCCCGCGCAGAATGCCGTACCGGCGCCGGTGAGCACGATCGCCCGGAGGTCGCCCGACTCCTCGAGATGGCCGCGCAACTGGTCGCACATCTCGCCGTTGAGCGCGTTGCGGCGCTCCTGGCGGTCGATGGTCGCGATCCCGACCTGCCCTCGCTCTTCGAATGTGATCACGCGCCGGTCCCTTCAGGACTCGTCGATGAGCGCGATGCGGTCACCTTCTTGCACCGTCTGGCCCGGCTCGACATCGAGCTCGCGCACGACACCGGGAACCTCGGTGATCACGGGGATCTCCATCTTCATCGACTCGAGGATGCAGATCTCGTCGCCCTCGGCGATCATCTGCCCCACCTCGACGACGACTTGCCACACGTTCGCGGTGATCTCCGCTCGGATCTCGGCCATGGACGGGGATCGTATCGGCGTCAGAGGTTCTTGCCGTATCTGCGCATGCCGCCGTAGAGCTCGAAGCCCGCGTCTTCGCAGCGCGCCGGCTCGTTCACACCGGGAGGACGCCGTGCTTGCGCCACGGCCGGTCGACACGCTTGTCGGCCGTGATGCGAAGACCGCGGGCGATCGCGGCGCGAGTGTCGGCGGGATCGATCACGTCGTCGAGCTGCGCGTACCCGGCCGCGATGTACGGGTCGATGTTGGCGCGGATCTCCTCGGCGAGCTCGAGCCGGCGCGCGGCCCGTGCGTCGTCGTCGTCGATCGCGTCGAGCTGCTTGCGGTGGATGATGTTCACCGCGCCGTCGGGGCCCATCACGGCGATCTCCGCCGTGGGCCACGCAACGATGTAGTCGGCTTCGTACGCGAGCCCGTTCATCACGAAGTACCCGGCGCCGTAGCTCTTGCGGAGGATGACCGAGATCTTGGGCACGGTCGCCTCGCTGACCGCGAACAGCATCTTGGCTCCGTGGCGGATGATCCCCTGTTTCTCGACCGCGGAACCGACGATGAACCCGGGCACGTCGTGCAGGAACACGAGCGGGATGTTGAACGCGTCGCACAGCCACACGAACCGCGCGGCCTTGTCGGCCGCGTTCACGTCGAGCGCGCCGCCGAGGACCATCGGCTGGTTGGCAACGATGCCGATCGGCCGGCCGTCGACGCGGGCGAGACCGGTCACGAGGTTCTTCGCCCACTCGGGCTTGATCCAGAACACCTCGCCGTCGTCGACGATCGCTTCGACGACCTTGCGCACGTCGTATGCCCGGCGGGGCGCGGTCGGCACGATGTCGTACAGCTCCTCGACCCGCCGGTCGACGGGGTCGGCGGTCGCGCGGATCGGCGGCTGCTCGCAGTTGTGCTGCGGGAAGAACGACAGGTACTCGCGCACGACGCGGAGGCACTCCTCGTCGTCGGCGACCTCGAGATCGGCCACACCCGACACCTTCGTATGCACGGCCGAGCCGCCCATCTCCTCCTCGGTGACGTCCTCGCCGACCGCCGCCTTCACGAGGTGGCGCCCGCCGAGCGCCATCGACGAGGTGCCCTTCACCATCGGGACGAAGTCGGCGAGACCGGGGATGTACGCGGTACCCGCGGCGCAATGCCCGAGCATCGCCGCGACCATCGGCACCACGCCGCTCATCGCCACCTGCTCACGGAACAGCGCGCCCGCGCCCGCGAAGCTCGAACCGCTCGTCGACTGGATGCGCGCGCCCGCGGAGTCGAGGAGCCACACGAACGGGATGCGCTGGCGCACGGCATGCGCGCGCATGCGGGCGATCTTGTCCTCGCCCACCGCTCCCATCGAACCCGCCATCACGGTGAAGTCGTAGGCCGCGATCGCGACCTGGCGCCCGTCGATCTCGCCGACGCCGGTGATCGCGCCGTCGGCGGCGAGGTACCGGTCGCCGAGGCCCGCGTCCATGTGGTCGGCCAACAACCCGTACTCGACCCACGTGCCCGCGTCGACCAGCAGCCCGAGCCGCTCGCGCACCGTCAGCTTCCCGAGCGAGCGCTGCCGTTCGACGAGCTTGTCGCCGCCCATCTCCAGCGCCCGCGCCTTGCGGGCGCCGAGCTCGCCGACGAGCGGTCCCCAGTCGTGGCGTGGATCGGACATCCCTACCGTCCCTTCCACTGCGGCGCGCGTTTCTCGGCGAACGCGGCGACTCCTTCGGCCGCGTCCTCGGTCTGGGACGTGACGGTCAACATGCCCTGGAGATACGAGAGCGCGGCATCCGCGTCCATCTCGAGCACGCGGTAGAACGCGTCGCGGCCCCAGCGCATGATGATCGGCGACTTCGACGCGAGCTCCGCCGCCAGCGCGTCGACGGTCGCGTCGAGCTCGGCGACCGCGACCACGCGCTGCACGAACCCGATGCGAGCACCCTCCTCGGCCGAGACGCGCCGCCCGGTCATCATCAGGTCGAGCGCGGTCTTCGGTGGCATCGAACGCAAGAGGGGAACGGTGATCATGTACGGCCACAGGCCCACATTGATCTCCGGGGTGCCGAAGACGGCGTCGTCGGCCGCGACGACGAGGTCGCACGCGCACGCGAGCCCGAACCCGCCGGCGAGCGCGTAGCCGCGCACCCGGGCGATCACCGGTTTGCCGAGACGCCACAGATCGCGGAACAGGTCGGCAAGGAGTCCCCGACCGTCGTGCGCGGCGGCCGCATTGTCGGCGATCCCGCCCCCTCCGAGATCGGCACCCGCGCAGAACGCCTTGTCGCCCGCGCCCGTGAGGACGACGACGCGTACGTCGTCGTCGGCACGCGCTCGCGCGATCGCGTCCCGCAGCCCGTGCATGACTTCGAACGACATCGCGTTGCGGCGCTCCGGGCGATTGATCGTCAGCCGCGCCACGCCCGCCGTGCTCTCGTACAACACCTCATGAACCATCAACTACGGATGGTATTCGCGTACCATTCACTTCGTGCTCGTGTACGCAATCGCGATCGTCGTGGCACTCGCGATCCCGGTGCTGACCCGCGGCTCCTACAGCCGCTTGATCGGCGTCCGGTGGCGGTTCGGCTCGGTCCTCTTCCTCGGGCTCGCGATCCAGATCGCGCTCGAATACGTGACGATCCCGCGCGAGCACTGGCACGACATCGGGTTCGGCCTCCTCGTCGCGTCGTACGTCCTCATCCTGGCGTTCGCGGCCCGCAACCTCGTGCTCCGGGGGATGGGCATCGTGCTCATCGGCATCGCGTGCAACGCGCTCGTGATCACGGTGAACCAGGGCATGCCGTTCAAGGTGCCGGTCGAGTGGCAGCACGAGTCGTGGACCAAGCCGACGGTCAAGCACCATCCCCAGCAATCCGACGACAAGCTCCGCTTCCTCTCCGACATCATCGTTCTGAAGGGCCCGTTCGACTCGGTGATCAGCTTCGGCGACCTGATCCTCGCGGTCGGGCTGTGCGACGTCGCCTACAACGCGAGCCGCAAGCCGAAGCGGCGCCGACCGCGCGCAGCCGGCGGGTCCGGGCGATCGGTCCGCCCACGAACGATCGACCTCACGAACGAGACCCGCTCGAACGGCGCCAACGCGAACGAAGCCGGCACGAGCGACCCACGACCCGAGAACGGGTCGCTCAGCGATCAGGAGCCGGTGCTCACCCGATCGCGCAGCACGCGTTCGAGCGCCACGACGACGCGTTCGTCGTAGACGTACGGCGGCGCCGACCGCAACGACTCGACCGCGAGGGTGCCGGGCACGTTGTCGCGCACGGTCAGGTCGTCGTACTCGCTCGCGAGCCGCAACGCCTGCACCGCGAGCCGGCGCCTCGGGTCCTCGACCTCACCCGCGACGATCTCGCCCGCGGCGACGAGCGGGCGGATCTCGCGCAGCATCGCACCGGTGACCGTCGTCACCTCGCTCGAATCGACGCCGTGCCCGTCGACCGGCTCGTCGAGCGTGACCTGGCCGAGATGGTGTAGGAGCGCCGCCATCTCGAGATCGCGGACCTCCGAGCTCGGCAGACCGAGCTGCTCGCCCATCGCCGACACGAGCGTCGCGACCCGCTCGGCGTGACCCGGAGGGACCATGCCGCCGAGCTCGGGCGCCATGGCGAGCGCCTCGATCGTCTGGCGATACGAGCGCGTCGCGGAGTCGAGGCGCTCGAACGCGTACCAGGCCGCGAGCAGCGGCGTGGAGAACAGGAGTGGGCCGAGGAGCCCGACCCGGCCGTTGCCGTTCACGCCGCGATACCCGATCGCCATGAGCATGCCGGACGACGAGATCGCCAACCACGCGAGCCGACCACGCGGTGTGAACGACGAGCCGAGGTGGAAGAGCTTGCTCGCGGTGACGTCGACGACGAGCTGCGCGACCGCCGCGGCCGCGAGCGCGACCAGCACGGGCGCGACCTGCTCGCGGTGCCCGACGAGACGCCAGGCCGCCTGGTAGGCGCCGTACGTGGCCGCCGCAACGACGACGTGCACCCCGATCACGACGAGGTGCCGGACGCGCTGCTGCTCGGTGATGCGTAACAGGATCGACGCGACCTCGGCGCCGGCGACCGCGATCGCGTACTCGCGCAGGGTGAACGACGACGCGAGCACGACCAGGACCGCGTACGAGAGCGGCACGACGCCCCGGTCCTCGAGCCTGAGCGCTAGTAGCTCGCCGAGCACGAGCCCGGCCGCGAGCAGCGTGAGCGCGGCCGCGTTCCCGGACGGATCGGCCAGGCGCGCGACGACGCCGGCGATCGACCCGAGCCCGCAGACCAGCCAGATCCGACGGCCGCGACTCACGGGGACGAGCCCGGATCTCGAGGTTTCAGCCGCATCAGTAGTTACTCGGCAGCCTTCGGCGGGCAGAAAAGGGCTGATCAGCCCGTTTGGTCAGCCAAATCGTAGCCAGCACCCCCGGCGAAACGGTGCGATCGGCGCGTCTTGCCCGACAGGCTCACGCAGGAGACGGCGAAGACCTCTCGGTCGCGTCCATGTCGAGCAGGTCGCCCAGGCCCGCGCTGCCGACCCCCGCGACGGGCGCGTCCTCGAACTCGGAGTCGAACTCGAACCCGTCGCCGTGGTGCTCGCCGCGCTTTTCGACCGCGTGGATCAGGGCCTCGACGCACGCCGGGTGGAACTGCACGCCGGCCTTGTCGCGCAGCTCCTGGAAGGCGACCTCCTGGGTGAGCGCCTTGCGGTAGGCGCGGGTCGAGGTCATGGCGTCGTACGCGTCGGCGATCATCACGATGTACGGCTCGATCGGGTGGTCGAGGTCGTCGGGGTCGAAACGGGTGGCGTCGCTGTGCGAGGCGGCCGCGATCGGCCGCAGGAAGTCGATGTGGCTCAGCATCTGCACGCTGACCTTCTCGTGCACGCGCACCTTGTTGAACTCGTCGGGGGTGAGGCGGCCCGGCTTGTTCAGCAACTGGTTCGGGACGACGAGCTTGCCGATGTCGTGCATCAACGCGGCGAAGCGCAGCCGCTCGAGCCGGGCCGGCATGAAGTTGAGCTCCTCGCCGATGTAGCGGGCGTAGTCGGCGACGCGCTCCGAATGACCGGACGTGTAACGGTCCTTGGCTTCGAGCGCGTGGATGAGCATCCCGACGGTCTCGTCGTGCGATTCCTTGACCCGCAGGTAGGAAGCGAACATTTCGCGGGCGATCAGGATCGGCACGATGATGAGCAGCATCACGGTCGGGCCGAGCGAGATGAAGAGCCGCCCGAGGAGGACGCCGAGCAACGCGAACGGCACGACCTGGCCGAACGACGACCGGATCCCGACCAGGACGTCGCGCTCGACCCGGCCCGTCTCGACGACGTACGACAAGGCGAGCAACGAGCCCGAGACGGCGACACAGATGATCGCGACGGGGACTGCGCCGACGATCGCGGCGGGCACGGAGTCGCGGGCCTGTACCGGCAGGTCGCGCGTAGGCCGTGCCGCCCGCGAGTGTGGCGAGTCCGGTGATGCCGGCGTTGAACGGGCAACCAAGGCCACGACGACCGCGTCAGCCCGGGAACGTACAGCGCGCTCAACATCCCGATGAGGACGCAGCCGGCGAGCGAGTGCCAGTTGACGAACACGACGATCGCCGCCATCGACACCATGAACGCGGGCGAGACGCGACACACCGCTCGGAAAGAACACCCGCCGGTGGGTGCTGAACACGACGACGAGCGAGAAGGAGATGATCGCGGCCCACGGCGGGAGGCCTTCGTGCGCGGCGAGAGCGGCCATCGCCGCCACGGAGGTGACGAAGACCGCGCCCGTGTACCAGGCGAGTCGCTTCGGGAAGGGGAGAGGGCCGGCCATCGTGTATCTATCTTCTCGGCACGAACGGGGACCTACGAAAGAGGCGGCAAGGCCGCGGGCCCGAAATGAGCCTTCAGCCTCGGTGAACCCACGCTCCGCCGGCAAGCAGCAGTGCGACGAGCCCTCCGGCAGCAGTGGACACACGGACAGCGATCTTCTTCACAGGAATCACCCCTCGCGTTACGTCCTCCGCCGCGACTGCTAGGTGCGACAGGGCAAACCGCTCCGCTGGGAACATTCGAGTTCGTGAAGTAGAAGCCGGCCCGAGGCCTTGCCGTCTGCTTCGTGATCATCCCGCCGAAGGAAACCTCCGTGATCAGCGGCAACCGCAGTTCGCTCGACGCACACGAACAACAGCAACCCCACCCGCCGGCCGGATCCTGATCGGAATACCCGCCGTTCGGCCAATTCTCGCCCCACTACGGACATTGCGCAAGGGCTCGGCGTTAAGTATCCGGACATTTCGGCTTGAACACGAATCGGCCCGGGATGACCGACCGTTGCGGAGAGTGCCACCTCCCCTCCGGAGCGTGTGCGTCGGGCCACCGATACGGTTTGCGCCCATGCCGCTGGCCGACGCCCGCCTCTTCCATGTCAACGTGAATTGCACCGATCTCGGGCGGTCTCGCCGCTTCTACGTCGACGGCATCGGGCTCGACCTCGGCGCTCACACCGCCCCGGAGACAGCGCAACCGGGCGCCGCGTTCGGGCTCGACCGGGCTCGGTGGGACGCGTCGATCCTGCTCGGGCCGGCCGGCTACGACGGCGGCGCGATCGATCTCCTCCAATGGCACGAACCCGCGCCCGCCGGCGCGCCGCCAGCTCACCTCTACGAAACCGGGTTCCAGCGTCTCGGCCTGCGGGTCCCCGACCTCGACGCCGCGATCGACGCGACCCGCCGGTTCGGCGGTTCGATCTGGAGCGAACCCGTCGTGCACACCCTCGGTTCGGGCCGTGAGATCCGGATCGTCCTCGGCGCCGACCCCGACGGCACCGCGATCGAGCTCGTCGAGAGCGGACTTCGGGAAGGCGGCGGCGCGACGCTGTCGTTCGTGGCCGTCACGTGCGCCGACCTCGATCGAGCGTGCGACTTCTACGCCGCGCTCGGCTTTCGTCGAGTCCGCGCGCTTCCCGAGCGAGAACGCCGACGGCGCGCACCTGCGCATCGAAGGGCCGGTCGCGATGGACGAGGTCGCGATGACCGCGCCCGGCGGCGGCGACGTGCTGCTGATGCTCGTCGGGTTCCGGACACCGCAACCCGAATCGGTCGCGCCCCGTCCGGCGAACGCGCTGGGCATGTGGCGGACCGCGTTCCTCGTGGCGGATCTCGACGCGGCCGTCGCCGAGCTCGCGCGCCTGCACGTCGACACGATCTCTGCGCCGGTTGCGATGGAGATGGGTCCCGGGCTGCCGACGCTGCGGTTCGTGTGCTTCCGCGGTCCGAGCTCCGAGGTTCTCGAGCTCATCGAAGCGCCCACCTGAGCAACATGACTCTCCATTCGTCACCGCGTTTCGACGGTCACGCCGGAAGGAGTCGCGACGACGTATTGTCGGGGCGCGGACGAGTGAGAGAGTACGAGGGCATGGACGAGCTGGACCTCACGGAAGTCGAACGCGAGATCTGTCGGTTGCCCGACGTCGCGATCGCTCGGCTCGTCGCGGAGCCCGACGGTCGTGTCTCCGAAGTCCACGTCGTCGCCCATCAAGGCAAGCACCCGAAACAGATCGTCCGCGACGTGCAATCGATCGCGCTGGCGTCGTTCGGCCTCGAGCTCGACCGGCGCCTCATCTCGGTGGTCCAGGTCGGTTCCGGCGTCGTCGACGAGAGCGCGGCATCCGATCCCCGCCCGTCGATCGTCGCGATCACGGCCGAAGCGAGCGGGCTGCGCTCCCTCGTCCGCGTGACGCTCGGCCTCGACGACGACGAAGCGGTGGGCTTCGCCGAGGGTTCGGTCGCCACCACGGCCCGGCACCGGCTCGTCGCCGTCGCCACCGTCGATGCGCTGCGCCAGCTCGAGCCGGCCGCGGAACGTGTCGACGTCGACAACGCGCAGATCGTGCGGATCGGCGCCCAGGACGTCGCCGTCGTCACGGTCGTGTTCGTGATCCCGCCGGCCGAGCAGCTCGTGTCGGGCTCGGCGATCGTCCGTCCACAGCAGGAGGCCGACGCCGTCGCCCGTGCGGTTCTCGATGCGACGAACCGTCGACTCGCGTACGTCGCCGTCCCGTAGCACGCCCTAACGTCGGCGCCATGGCGCCGCAGGCGGTCACCGTCTCCTTCCGCCTCGGCGACGACGACGGCGTGTCGGTCGAGGCGCGCAAGTGGACGTGGGCCCTGCGCGAGCTCGGCTTCGATACCCGCCGCGTCGCGGGCACGCTCGCCGACGGCGCGCAACCGGACGACGTCGTGCTGCCCGGCCTCGCGATCGACGCGTCGGAGCCCGCGAGCACGATCGTCGGCCCCTTGCGCGCCGCGCTCGACGGCGCCGACCTCGTCGTGGTCGACAACGTCTGTTCGCTACCGCTCAACGTGGAGGCGGCACGCGCGGTCGCCACCGTCGCGCGCGAGCACCACGGGCGCGTGTGCTTCCGGCATCACGACCTTCCGTGGCAGCGACGGAATCTCACGCACCTCGAAGCCGAGTTCCCGCCGCGCGTCGACGGCGCGCTCCACGCGACGATCAACCTCCGCAGCCGGCGCGAGCTGCACGCGCGCGGCTACGGCGACGCGGTGACGGTGCACAACTACTTCGAGCTCGACCCGCCGCCCGGCGACCGCGCCACGACGCGCAAGAACCTCGGCTTCACCGAAGACGACTTCGTGATGCTCCAACCGGCGCCGCGCGATCGAACGCAAGAACGTTCCCGGCGCGCTCCGATTCGCGCACCAGCTCCACGCGCTCGCGCCACGCTCGGCCTGCGCCTCTGGGTCTCGGGACCCGCCGAGGACGGTTACGCGCCCGTGCTCGACCGCATCGTCGAGCGCGCGACCTTGCCGGTCACGCTGGGCCGTGTCCGTTCGGCCGCCGACGCGTACGCGGCGAGCGATCTCGTCGTCTTCCCGTCGACCTGGGAAGGCTTCGGCAATCCGGTCATCGAGTCGATCGCGTACCGCCGGGCCTGTGTCGCGCATCCCTACCCCGTCCTTGCGGAGCTCGTCGCCGCGGGCGTGCGCGTGTTCTCGACCCAGCAACCGGAGTCGGTCGTCAAGTTCCTGTCCGAGCCCGCCCCGGTCCGCGACCGCTACTTCGAGGCGAACATCAGCCGGGCCCGCGTGTCGTACTCGCTCGCCGATCTCCCGGCCGCGATGGACGAGACGTTCTCCGGACACGGGTGGATCGCGTGGTAGCCGAAGACCCGGTCGTCGCCCGGCGCGCCCGCATCGCCCGGTTCGCCGCGCTCGGCGAACGCGTCGGGTATCTCGCGCTCCTCGTCGCGATCGTCGCGTTCTTCGTCGGAGTCGCGTCGTCGTTCCCGGCATGGACCGTCGCGGTGTGCGTCGCGGGCATGGCCGTGGCGTGTGTGGTCCTGCCGATCCCGATCGTGCTCGGCTACGGCGTGCGGGCCGCCGCCCGCGAGGACAGGGAGCGCGGCCTGTAGGCACGGCGGTACGATCGACGGGTCCATCGCAAAGGAGCTCTCTCATGCCGAAGGCCGCAGTATGTCCCGCGATCAACGAGCCGCTCGAGGTCGTCGACGTCGGTCTCGACGACGCGAAGGCGAGCGAAGTCCGCGTCCGGATGGGAGCGTCAGGGGTGTGTCACTCCGACCTGTCGGTCGTGAACGGGACGCTGTTGTCACCGCTGCCCGCGGTGCTCGGTCACGAGGGCGCCGGGGTCGTGGAAGCGGTCGGAGAGGGCGTCACCCGGGTCAAGAAGGGTGACCACGTCGTGCTCTCGTTCGTGCCCCAGTGCGGCACGTGTTACATGTGCACGCACGACACGCCCGAGATGTGCGAAACCGGGTTCATGGCCATGGCGCTCGGCGCGCAGCTCGACATGACCCCCCGCTTCTCCCGCGACGGCGCGCCGCTGCACCAGATGTCGGCGCTGGGCACGTTCAGCGAGGAGCTCGTCTGCCCGGAGATCAGCGTCGTCAAGATCGACTCCGACGTGCCGTTCACGAGCGCGGCGCTCATCGGCTGCGGCGTGCTGACCGGATTCGGTGCGGCCGCGAACACGGCATCGATCGCGAAGGGCGACACCGTCGCGGTCATCGGGTGCGGCGGCGTCGGCCTCAACGCGATCCAGGGCGCGAAGTGGAAGGGCGCCGACCGCATCATCGCGGTCGACCGGTTCGACTCGAAGCTCGACATGGCGAAGCAGTTCGGCGCGACCGACCTCGTGAACGCGTCGAACGGCGACCCGGTCGCGCAGGTCCAAGAGCTCACGGGCGGGCGCGGTGTCGACGTGTCGTTCGAGGTGATCGGACTGAAGGACACGGTGCAGCAGGCATTCGCGATGGCCCGCCGGGGAGGGCAGGCCATCATCGTCGGCGTGCCCAAGATGGAACAGATCATGGAGATCCCGATCGCGATGGAGCTGCTCGTCAACGAGAAGCAGGTGCGCGGCTCCTGGTACGGCTCCTCCGACGTGCAGCGCGACGTCCCCAACCTCGTGTCGCTCTACAAGGACGGCACGCTGAAGCTCGACGAGCTCGTCTCCCGCCGGATCGGGCTCGAGGGCATCAACGACGCGTTCAAGTCGATGGAGGCCGGCGAGGTGGCCCGGTCGGTCGTCGACTACGGGATCTGACCTCCGACACGGAAGCCCGGCGGCCGGACTACGGGATCCGGAGGGGCACGACGTAGCCTCGCGGCATGCGCTATCGCCCCGTGGCTCACACCGACCTCGTCGTGTCCGAGGTCGGATTCGGTACCTGGACACTTGTCACCGACTGGTGGGGTCGCACCGACGACCCGCACGACATGATCAAGGCCGCGCTCGACGAAGGCATCACGTTCTTCGACACCGCGCCCGTCTACGGGTCCGACGGAGCGGGCGAGACCATCCTGCGCGACTACCTCACGAGCCACGACGAGATCGTGCTCACGACCAAGGTCGGCTACGACATCGAGGCCGAGCGCAGGTTCCCCGGGCAATCCGAACGCCCGCACGACTGGGACCCGGCCTCGGTGCGCCGCCAGGTCGACGCGTCGCTGCGCCGACTCGGCACCGATCACATCGACTTGTTGCAGCTCCACAACCCGCGCATCGAGCCGATCGTCGACGACGCGCTCTGGGAGACGCTCGTCGCGCTGCGGAGCGAAGGCAAGGTGCGTGAGCTCGGCGTCGCGCTCGGGCCCGCGATCGGATGGGTCGAAGAGGGCAACATCGCGATCGACACCCGACCGATCGCGACGCTGCAGACCGTCTTCAACATCCTCGAGCAGGCACCGGGCCTGACCTTCGCGGCGCGCGACAAGGTGCGCGCGGGCGACGTCTCGCTGATCTCGCGTGTACCCCACGCCTCCGACACGCTCTCGGGCAAGATCACGCTCGACACCGTGTTCCCGCCCGGCGACCATCGGGCCCACCGCAACCGCGACAACATGCTCGACAACTTCGAGAAGGCCGAGACGCTCGACTTCCTCTGGTCGGGTGACACGGGTCGCACCATCGGTCAGGCCGCGATCGCCGGCATCCTCGCCAACCCCGCGTTCGCGTGCGTGCTGCCGACCGTGCTGTCGGTCGACGAGGTACGCGAGTACGCACGCGCGTCCGAGGTGCCGCTCACGGCCGACGAGGCGGGCAGGCTCGCCGATCTGTACGCGCGGAACTTCGACCATGCCGACCGCTACGAGATGCCCTTGAAGTCGAGTGTCTGACCCGGGCGCCGCCGCGGCGCGGTCGGTGGTCCGGATGCCCGCCGACCAGCGGCGCCAACAGCTGTTCGATGTCGCTCGTGAACGGTTCGCCCGGCAGGGATTCCACGCCACGTCGATGGACGAGATCGCCGAGGGCGCCGGTGTCACCAAGCCCGTCCTCTATCAGCACTTCCCGAGCAAGCGCGCGCTCTACGTCGAGCTCCTCGAGGAAACGGGTCGCCAGCTGCTGAGCACGCTCGCGGAGGCGACCGGGCAGGCGGGCACGATCCGCGAGCGGGTCGAGCTCGGCTTCCGCGCCTACTTCCGCTTCGCCGTCGGCGACCGCACCGCGTTCTTGTTCCTGCTCGGCACGTCGTTGCGTTCCGATCCGGAGTTCGCGCGCATCGTCGAGGAGATCCTCGACGCCGCGGCCGAGACCATCGCGACCCTCATCGAGATCCCGGCGGTCGAGGAGCACCGGCAGATGCTCGCCAACGCCATCGTCGGCATGGCGGAGTCGGTCGGGCTCAAGGCGCTCCGCGACCCCGACGCCGAGGTCGACGGCGACCAGCTCGCGGAGTGGATCTCCGAGCTCGCGTGGTTCGGTCTGCGGGGCGTGCGGGCCGAGATCTCGGTCGACTGACTACAGCTTGCGCAGCCGTACGCGCGCCGATCGCGTGGTCGCTGTCCTTCTCGAGCACGAGGTGCGCGCGTCCGCGTGTGGGTGCGATGTTCTCGCGCAGGTTCACGAGGTTCACCTGGTTCCAGACCGAGTGCGCGAACTCGCGCGTCGCTTCCTCGGTCGACTGGGTGAGGAAGTTGAAATACGAGCGGGGGTCGTGTAGCGACGTCTCCCGGAGCAGGAGCAGCCGGTCGACGTACCAACGCTCGAGATCCTCCTCCGGCGCGTCGACGTAGATCGAGAAGTCGAAGAAATCGGACACCACGACGCTCGCCTCGACCCGCCCCCGCCGCGAGGGAGTCTGCAGCACGTTGACGCCTTCGAGGATGACGATGTCGGGGGACGCGAGCACGATCTCGTCGTCCGCGACGACGTCGTAGGTGATATGCGAGTAGCACGGCGCGCGCACCGTCGGCGCGCCCGCCTTGAGCTCGACGAGGAAGTTCATCAGACCGCGCACGTCGTAGCTCTCCGGGAAGCCCTTGCGCGACATCAGGCCGCGCGGCTTCGAGCTCGGCATTCGGCAACAGGAATCCGTCGGTCGTCACCAGGTCGACGCGCGGATGGTCGGGCCAGCGGCCGAGGAGGGCCTGCAGCATGCGGGCGATCGTGCTCTTGCCGGCCGCGACGCTCCCGGCGATGCCGATGACGTAGGGCGAGTGCGCATGCAGGTGGCCGAGGAACGTCTCCGTCACCGAGTGCAGCTCCCGGGTGGCGGCGACGCGCAGGTTCAAGAGCCGCGACAGCGGCAGGTAGACGTCTTCGACTTCGCGCATCGGCATCGGCTCGTTGAGCCCGCGCAGCGCGGCCAGGTCGTTCTCGTCGAGCGACAACGGCGTCGACGCCCGCAGCCGACTCCACTCCTCGCGGGTGAAGTCGACGTACGGGTCGAGCTCGGATTGTTCGGGAGCGTCGGTGCTCAATGCGGGTCCGACTGCACCCCGACCGGGCAACTCACCCCGGTCCCACCGAGGCCGCAGTAGCCCATCGGGTTCTTGGCCAGATACTGCTGGTGATAGTCCTCGGCGTAATAGAACGGTCCCGCGGACGCGATCTCGGTAGTGATCGCGCCGTAGTCCGCGACCGCAAGCTGCTCCTGGAACATCGCGCGCGACGCCTCGACCGCCGCGGCCTGCGCGTCGTCGAACGTGTACACGCTCGAGCGGTACTGCGTGCCGATGTCGTTGCCCTGGCGCATGCCCTGCGTGGGATCGTGGTTCTCCCAGAAGATCCGCAACATCTCGTCGAGCGACGTGACCTTGGGGTCGAACACGACGAGGACGGCCTCGGTGTGGCCGGTACGGCCCGAGCACACCTCTTCGTAGGTGGGGTTCGGCGTGATGCCGCCGGCGTAGCCGACCGCGGTCGTGTACACGCCTTCGGCGGTCCAGAACTTGCGCTCCGCACCCCAGAAGCAGCCCATGCCGAACACGATCTGCTCCAGCCCGTCCGGGAACGGCGGCTCGAGCGGCGTGCCGAGCACGAAGTGACGGTCGGGGACGGCGAACGGACGACTGGGGCGGCCGGGCAACGCTTCGTCGGCGGTCGGCAGGTGAGCCTTGTCGCGACGCAGGAACATCTCGTACCTCTTCTCCGGGCGGATACCGTCCAAGTGAACCATTGTTCTACCCAAAAGGTTCCCGCCGCGATGGACGCGATGGAGATGCCGGTCGAGCTCCGCCGCCAGCCGCCCCGCTCGACGCTCGACTGGGTGGCGGCCGCCGTCGGTTCGCGGGCCCGGGTGATCGGCGTTCGGCGTCTGCGCAACGCGTGGGCGGCAGCCGTGCACGCGATCGACGTCGACGACGACGGCGAGCGGCACGGGCTCGTGCTGCGGCGCTGGGTGCGCGCCGACCAACCCCCCGACCCCGGCGTCGTCGACAACGAAGCCGCGGCGCTCTCGTTGCTGGCTTCTGAACCCGAGCTCGCGACGCCCGCGCTCGTCGCGTGCGATGCCGACGGCCTGGTCGCCGACGCGCCCGCGCTCGTCATGACCCGTCTTCCCGGCCGCGACGTCCTGGCGCCGCCCGACCTCGACGCGTACCTCGACGGACTGGTCGCGGCGCTGCATGCGATCCACTCCGTTGCCGTATCGCCGTCGAGCGGCATCGACGACTACCGGCCGTGGGGCATCGACCGGCTGACCGACGCACCCGCTTGGTCGCGCCGGCCCGACGTCTGGCGGCGAGCGATCGAGATCGCGCGCACTCCGGTTCCCGCCGCGCCGACGGTCCTGTGTCACCGCGACTTCCATCCGGGCAACGTGCTGTGGCGGCACGGCCGGGTGTCGGGGGTGGTCGATTGGACGCACACATGTCGCGGTCCGGCGGCGGCCGACGTCGCGCATTGCCGCGCGAACCTCGCCCTGCTCTTCGGGCTCGAGGTCGCGGACGACTTCACACGGCGCTACGGCACGCTCGACGACCTCGCGTGGTTCGACATCGTCGACACCGTGGGTGCCGGAGCCCCCGAGGTCTGGCGATGGCACGACGCCGGGCGCGCCGACATCGACGTCGACACGATCATGCGCACCTGCGACGACCTGATCGCGGACGCGGTCGAGCGATCTTCCTGACCCGTTCGGACTACGGCTTCGCGCCGCGCCAGCTCCACGAAGGCCCGCGCGGAAGGGGTCAGCGGGTTCGCGCGGTGCAGCAGGCCGATGGTGCGCGTCAACGCGGGGACGAGCCGCGCGACCACCGCTCCCTGACCGCCGAGGGTCTCGGCCATCGACCACGGCAGGAACGACGTGCCTGCACCCGACAGCACAAGGGGTGCGATCGCCTCGCGCTGGGAGATCTCCACCGCGATGAGCGGGGCGACCGAGGCGGCCGCGAGCGCGCGGTCGAGCAGGTCGCGCGTCGACGTGCCCGGAGGTGTGGCGACGAGGGGCATGCCCGCGAGCCGGGCGACCGGGAGCCGGCCGGGGGCGGGCAGCTTCGTGCCCGGCGGGCAGACCGCGACGATCTCCTGGCGCGCGAGCGGGATCGCGACGAGGTCGTCGCGGCGGTCCGGGAGCTCGGCGAGACCGACCTCGGCGTGACCGCCCGCGACGCGTTCCGCGACCGCGCCCGCGTCCTCGGGCTCGGACACGCGGATCGCGACGCCCGGGTGCAGCATGCGGAAGCGGCCGACGAGGTCGGCGAGCGGGTCGACCGCGAGCGTCGGCAGCGCGACGAGGTCGAGTGTGCCCGTCTCGAGTTGGCGCACCGCGCCGACCGCGTCGAGCGCGAACGCGCGCTCGCGGATCATGCGGCGGGCCGGGCCCTCGAACGCCCGGCCCGCGTCGGTGACGGCCACCGCCCGGCCGACCCGGTCGAACAGCCGCACCCCCAACTCCGTCTCCAGACGGCGGATGCCCTCCGAGAGCGACGGCTGGGAGACGCCGACCGCGTCGGCGCCGGCCGTGAACGATCCCTCGTCGAGGACGGCGAGCACGTACTCCAGCTGCCGCAGCTCCATCAGACCGGTCCTGAGTAGCGATACATAGGTATATCCGATGGTATCGGTAGTTCCAGAAGGCTTGAGCAATGGGTGGTGTGGGCCGTTGAATGGGGACGTGGACCTGCACATCCTGCTCGGAGCGCTCCTCATCGGAGCGGGCGTCGGCTTCTTGTCCGGCGCGTTCGGCAAGGGCGGATCCGCGGTCTCGACGCCCCTCCTGCACGTCCTCGGCGTCCCCGCGATCGTCGCCGTCGCCTCGCCGCTCCCGGCGACCATCCCGTCGACCCTGCTCGCGGGCCGCCGCTACGCCCGGGCCGGGCACATCGACCGGGGCGTGCTCCGCCTCGGCTTGTTCGTCGGCATCCCGCTGACCGCGCTCGGCGCGCTGCTCACCCGCTGGATCGGCGGCGAACCGCTCGTGCTCGCGACCGACGTGATCCTGCTCGTCCTGGGTCTGCGCGTGCTGCTCGGTGTGCACGCCGGCGGCGACGACGACGAACCGCAGCAGACCATTCCCGTGTCACGCGTCCGGGCCGTCGGTGTGGTCGCGGTCGCCGGCTTCGTCTCGGGTCTGCTCGGCAACAGCGGTGGCTTCCTCCTCGCGCCGCTCTTCATGAATGTGTTGCACATGCCCGTGCGGCGCGCGCTCGGCACATCGCTCGCGCTCGCGGCCGCGCTCGCGGTGCCGGGCACGATCGTGCACGCGTGGCTCGGCCACATCGACTGGTCGCTCACTCTCGCGTTCGGACTCGCCGCCGTCCCGCTCGCATCGATCGGCGCCGGCGCCGCGTTACGCGTGCGCGAGCGCTCGCTGTCGCTTGTGTACGGCGCCGGCATCATGCTGCTGTCCGGCGGGCTGCTCGTCTTCGCCCGGTAGCCCCGCACGGGCCCGGGCCCGGCGCTCAGCCCGCGCCGACGAGCGCGCCGGAGCGCGGGATGCGGGCTACCGCGTCGGTGCCCGTGCGGACGAAGACGTTGCCCGCCGCGTCGACGAGGCGGTACCCGCCGGGGGCGGTGACGATGCCGGCGGTGACCGCGGCGAGCGGCATCGGCGCGTTGCCGCGGTACTGCGCGCCGCCGAACGCGTACACCTGGCCGACGAGGGTGACGAGCCAGTAGCCCCGCCCGTCGGGGGTCGCCGCCATACCGACCACCGGGAAGGCCGGCGGCGCGCCACCCGTCGACCCGAAGAACTGCGCGTCGCCGCGGGCGAAAATGCCACCGTCGGACGCGACGAACCAGTACCCGCGGCCCGTCGGCGACGCCGCCATCGCGACGATCGGCTTGTTCAGGTGGATGTTGCCGGTCGAGCCGAAGAAGCGCGCATCGCCGAACGAGAAGATCCCGCCGTCGCGCGCGACGAGCCAGTAGCCCCGTCCGGTCGGCGTCGCCGCGATCCCGACGATGGGTTGGTTGAGGCGGACGTTCCCCATCGAGCCGTAGAAGTGGGCATCGCCGAACGTGAAGACCGCGCCGTTTGCGGCCGCGACCCATCCGCCACCGCGCGGTCGCCGTGCGCGCGACTCCGACCGCATCCTTGGTGACCGGGCGGCCCGAGCCCACGCCACCGTCGACCGTCGTCACCCGCCCGGCCCGGTCGACGGCGAGCGTCGGGACCCAGGGTGAAGGCGGGGGCGCGTCCGCGGGCGCGGCGGCGCGTTCGGCGCCGTCGGGACCGCGATCGAGGCGAACCGCGGGCCGAGCATCAGGCCGTCGCGTTGCGCGTCCGAGGCATCGAACGTGTTCACGTTGTACGAACCGACGAATCCGTTGTCGCCGAAACGCATCGTGGCCGCGACCACGGCGTTGTACGTGTACGGCTGCTTGTACGTGAAGCCGGGAACGCGCGCCCCCGGTGGGTCGGGGACGGAGTACACCGTGCCGAGGTCGTGCCACGGGCCCACCGGGTTCGGCGACCACCAGGCCTCGACCGGCGGCCCGATGATGCTGACCGTCTTGGTGGTCAGCAGGAAGCCGTTGCCGTAGCGCTGCACGTCGGTGTTGCTGACCGCGGCCGTCAGCACGGGGGTGGCCGCGTTGCGATCAGCGACCCAGTTCGAGCCGGAACGGAACCGCCACGCGGTCGGCACCATCACCTGGCTCTCGGGCACGCGGGCGACGTACATGTCGCCCGCGAAACAGTACGGACATGTGCGCGACTGCGGCGCGTATGCGTACAGGTAGCCGCTGTCGTACACCGCGCCGTTGCCGAACACCCGGTTCACCATCCAGGGGATCGGCGTGATGCGCGCGAGCTCCAGCGACGGGAGATCGAACTCGGCGACGGCCGAGCCGAGCGAAATCCCGAAGGAGGAGTTCGACCTCAGGCGCTGCAGGAACACGTACAGACGCGAACCGACGACCACCGACGCGCCCGGCCAGTAGAACGAGCCGTCACGCTGTGGCGGGAGTATCCAGCTCCGAGAGCCCGGACCGGGCCGGTTCAACAACGTGATACAACTTCCCGACAGCACCCACGCCGAGTTGTTGCCGAAGCCCTCGATGCGCCCGGTGCTGCCGTCGTGGTTCACGTCGTAGTACGCGGTGTCGCCCAGCGCGAAGAACATACGACCGTCGGGCAGGCGCGTGCGACCGACGTGATGTCACCGATGCCGAAGCTCGCGTCGCGACTGTCGGTGATCGTCCGGAAGTCGCCGGGTGACGTCGGCGGGTGTCCCAGGCACCGCCGCGGGCGCGACCGCCGCGCCCGCCGGCGCCGCGACGACCTGAATCGCCGACACCATCGCGATCGCGACTCAGCACGCGCGCTGTCTTCGTCACGGCTTCCCGTCCCGTCGCTTCCCCGCCCGCTCGTCCGCGTCGAGCGTAGGTGAGCGCGGCCGCCACGTTTCGTCGCGTGATTTCCCGCAGGTCCTACGCGGGCACACCACCGCGCCGACGATCGAGATCTACGAGGCGGCGCAACTCGAGATCTGATCGAGAGAGCTTCGACGCTCGCGCGCGACGAGATCGGCCGCGAGCACCTCTTCGAGGACGCCGCGCACAACGTCGATCCGGTCCCGGCCGACGAGCTCCGCCCATTCGTCCTCGACGCGTTGCCACCGGAGCCGGCCTTGTTCGAGACGGTCCTCGCCGTCGTCGGTCAGCAGAAGGACGCGCGCCCGGCCGTCGCTCGGGTGCGGCGCCCGCCGGACCGTGCCGGTCTTCTCGAGCAGCGCGACGACCTCGGAGGCCGACTGCTTGGTGATCCCGAGGTAGCGGGCCAGCTCGACCGTGGTCACGTCGTCGCGACCGAAGAGATAGCGCGCCGCGAGCCCGTGCACCGGCGTCATCGGCGACGACACCGCCGGATGCTCGCCGCGGATCTCGTCGACGATCACCTTGGCGGTGCGGATGAGCAGCACCACCAGCTCGTCCGGTGCTTCGACAGCCGTTGGCGCGGCCCGCCGCGGCTTCTCCATACCATCGAGTATAGTCAGGATCCCTTACTATCTGACGCCTTTCCCCCCGGAGGCCTCCCCGAATGTCCCTGCGCGCCCTCGCCCGGTTCTGTTACCGGCGCCGCCGTCTCGTCGTCGTCCTCTGGCTCGTCGCGCTCGTCGGCATCAACGTGCTCTCTTCCAGCACGGGCACGAACTTCACGACGAACTTCAGCGCGCCCAACACCGAGTCGACGCGGGCGACGAACCTGTTGAAGGCCAACTTCCCGGCGCAGTCCGGCGACGCGGTGCAGGTCGTGATGAAGGGCACACCGTCGATGCGCGACGCGACGGTGCAGGCACAGGTGCGATCGTTCGTCGCCGCGTTCGGCCGCGTGCAGCACGTGACCGCGGTGAGCAATCCACTGACGACCGAGGGGGCCGTCTCCGCATCGGGCACGGTTGCCTTCGCGAACGCGCAGCTCGATACCAAGGCGCAGGACGTGCCGAACTCGGTCGGCAAGCAGATGATCGCGCTCGCGGAACGGCACACCACTCCACAACTCGAGGTGCGGCTCGGCGGCCAGCTGATCCAGCAGTCGCAGCGCGGCGCGTTCCCGTCGAGCGAAGGGATCGGCATCCTCGCGGCCGTGCTCATCCTGCTCATCGCGTTCGGGTCGGTGCTCGCGATGGCCCTGCCGATCATCGTCGCGCTCGCCGGCATCGCGGTCGGGCTGCCGATCATCGGCCTGCTGACACACGTCTACCCGTTGCAGAGCTTCGCGACGACGCTCGCGACGATGATCGGTATCGGCGTCGGCATCGACTACGCGCTGTTCGTCGTCACGCGCTACCGGCAGGGGCTGCAGGCCGGTCTCGATCCGGAAGCGGCGGTCATCACCGCCATCGACACGTCGGACGCGCGGTGTTGTTCGCCGGCCTCACCGTGATCATCGCGTTGCTCGGCATGCTCGCGATCGGCCTCTCGTTCATCACCGGGCTCGGGATCGGCGCCGCCGCCGTCGTCGCCCTCACCGTCGCCGCCGCGGTGACGCTGCTCCCCGCGGTGCTCGGCTTCGTCGGCACGAACGTCGACAAGCTCCGCCTCCCCTGGGTGCACAACGAGGGCGACGGCACGCGCGAGACCGTGTGGCACCGCTGGAGCCGGTTCGTGCAACGCAAACCGTGGCTGCTCACGATCGCGGGCCTCGGCATCGTGCTCGCACTCGCTGCGCCGGTGCTGTCGCTGCGGCTCGGGTTCGCCGACGCCGGCAACGACGCGCCGAGCACGCAGACGCGTCAGGCCTACGACCTCTTGGCCACGGGCTTCGGTCCGGGCTTCAACGGCGAGTTCGTGCTCGCGGTCCAGATGCCCGGCACCGGCGACCGCACGGCCGAGCTCGCCCGGTTGCACAACGCGATCGCGGCTACTCCGGGCGTCGCGACGGTCGAGCCTGCCGTCAGCAACGCGACGGGAACCACGGCCGTCATCCGCATGTATCCGACCACGGCGCCGCAGGACGAGGCGACGAGCAAACTGCTGCACCACCTTCGCCACGACGTGATCCCGGCCGCGACCGCGGGCACCGGAGTGAAGGTCTACGTCGGTGGGTTCAACGCGCTCACCGACGACTTCGCCAACCTTCTCGGCCAGCGACTCCCGCTGTTCATCGCGGTGGTCATCCTCTTGAGCTTCCTGCTCCTGATGACAGTGTTCCGGTCGATCCTCGTACCGCTCAAGGCCGCGGTCATGAACCTCCTGTCGATCGGCGCCGCGTACGGCGTCGTCGTCATGATCTTCCAGTACGGCTGGGGCAAGCAGTTCGTCGGCGTGAGCAAGGAAGGACCGATCCAGGCCTTCTTGCCGATCATGATGTTCGCAATCCTGTTCGGGCTTTCGATGGACTACGAGGTCTTCCTGCTCTCCCGCATCCGCGAGGAGTACCTGAAGACGGGCGACAACGGAGGCGCGGTGGCCGACGGCCTCTCCGCGACGGCCCGGGTCATCACTGCCGCGGCTGCGATCATGTGCACGTTCTTCTTGTCGTTCGTCCTCGGCGACAACATCATCATCAAGCTGTTCGGCATCGGGTTCGCGAGCGCGATCTTCATCGACGCGACGCTCATCCGTATGGTGATCGTGCCGTCAACGATGGAGCTGTTGGGCGACGCCAACTGGTGGCTGCCCGGATGGCTCGACCGGATACTCCCGCATCTCGACGTGGAAGGCCCGGCGCTCGCCGGGGCCGAAGGTGCGGATGGAGGAGAACTCGTCGACAAGGAGTCGGCGGCATGATCCGTACCCAGGTCGTCCTCGGGAGCCCTTCCGACGAATCGTGGTGACGAGAGGACGGGGGCGGCCCCGAATACGGTGCGGGGCCGACCAACGGGAACACCACGGCCGGACCGGGGGTTCGACGACGAGATGACCGAGAACCCGCCGCCCCGCCCGCCCCTGTCGGTCCTCGACCTCGTCCCCGTCGGCGACGGCAGCACTCCCGCGGCCGCGCTCGCGAGCTCGGTCGACCTCGCCCGCCTCGCCGAGCGGCTCGGCTACCGGCGCCTGTGGGTCGCGGAGCACCACAACATGCCCGGCATCGCGAGCTCCTCTCCCCCGGTCCTGATCGCGCACCTCGCCGCCGCGACCCAGACCATCCGTGTCGGCGCAGGCGGTGTGATGCTCCCGAACCACGCCTCGCTCGTCGTCGCGGAGCAGTTCGGGATGCTCGAGGCGTTGCACCCCGGTCGCATCGATCTCGGCCTCGGCCGGGCGCCGGGCACCGACCAGGTCACTGCGGCCGCGCTGCGGCGCAGCCGGTCGTCGTTGATAGCCGACGAATTCCCAGAGCAGCTGCGCGACCTCTTCTTGTTCTTCGCCGGCACGCACCCGCAGATCACCGCGGTCCCCGGACGCGGCTACCGCCCCGCGATCTGGTTGCTCGGCTCGAGCGACTTCAGCGCGCGCGTCGCGGGCGCGCTCGGGCTCCCGTTCTCGTTCGCGCACCACTTCGCGTCGCAGAACACCGTCGCCGCGCTCGAGATCTACCGCGACTCGTTCCAGCCGTCGGAGGAGCTCGCGGCGCCCTACTCGATGATCGGCGTCCCGGTGATCTGCGCGGAGACCGACGAGCGCGCGCAGTGGTTGTCGGGGCCGAGCGCGCTGTCTTTTGCCCGGCTCCGTCAGGGCCGGCCCACCCAACTCCCCACGCCCGAGGAGGCGGCCGAGTACGTGTTCACGCCGACCGAGCGCGAGATCGTGCGGGCGTGGACCGCGCCGCTGATCCGGGGCGAGCCCGAGCACGTGCGCGCCGAGCTCGAGGCGCTCGCGCGGCGCACGGGCGCCGACGAGTTGATGATCACGACGATGATCCACGGCGCCGCCGACCGCCTCCGCTCCTACGAGCTGGTCGCGCACACGTGGGATCTCGGCGCCGTCGCTCCGGGAGTCCCCGAAGCCGCGATCTGAGATGGGCGAAGATTGCGGTCATGACCGGCGCGCCCGAGGTGGTGTCTGTTTCCGCGGAGGTGGCGCGGCGGTTCGTGCTCGGCAAACAAGGTCTGTGGCCGGGGCGACGCTGGGCGGGAAAGCCCGGCACGAGGGCCGCGATGACGGCCTGCGAGCACCTCCAGCTGGACCCGCTCGTCATCGTCGCTCGCAGTCACGACCTCGTGCTGCACAGCCGGGTGACCGGCTACCGCCCGGAATTCTTCGACGCGGTCACGTACGAGGAGCGACGGTTCTTCGACTGGGGCGGATGGCTGGCCGTGCGACCCATGACCGAGCTCCCGTACTGGCGGACGTTGATGCATCGCCACCGCGAGCGCACGAGGATGTTGCAGATCGTCTCCGAGCACGGCGCCGCGCTCGACACCATCCGCGCGCTGCTGCACGAGCGAGGAACCCTGACGAGCCGCGACTTCAAGGCGTCCGACCGGCTCGCGGTCGACAGCTACCGGGGCCGCAAGGACTCGTCGCTCGCGCTGTACTACCTCTGGCTGACCGGCGAGGCGATGACGCACCACCGCGACGGTTTCGAGCGTGTGTACGCGCCCGCGGCCGCGGTCGCGCCTGCGCACCTCCTGCCACCGGCCGGCGCGGAGGCGACCGATCTGTTCATCGCGCGCAAGGCCGTCGCCTTCGCCGGGATCGGGAGACCGGGCCCGCTCAGCCGGCCGCTCGCGCGCACCGTCTCCAAGGTCGAGGCGTCGGCGATCGAGCGCGCGCTCGTCGAGTCGGGTGAGCTCGTCGCGATCGACGTCGACGGCTGGACGGGTCGTCGCTTCGTCGTCGGCGCGGACGTCGGTCTGCTCGACCGGATCGCACAGGGTCGCGTTCCCCGCGCGTGGAAGGCGCTCGAGACGACGACCGACGAGGAGGTCGCCCTGCTGTCGCCGCTCGACCCCGTGCTCGAGCGCCAGCGAGCGAAGGATCTCTTCGGCTTCGAGTACGTCTGGGAGATCTACAAACGACCGGAGCACGTGGTGTTCGGTCGCTACACCACGCCCGTCCTCTTCGGCGACCGTTTGGCGGGCCGCATCGACCTGCGCACCGATCGGTCGGCGCGAACGCTCGTCGTCAACGGCGTGTGGCTGGAGGATGCCGCGCTCGCACGCGCGCCCGAGTTCCTCGACGCGCTCGGCGCGGGACTTCGCCGGATGTCGACACTCCTCCAGACCGACCGGTTCGACGCGGCCGCCGTCACCGACGCACGCGTCCGGCGCGCCATCTCGTCGCTCAACCCGAAACGGCGTACATCCCGCCGGTAGCAGGCGTCCGACCAGCCGTTCCCGCCGTCGCGGCGTGCGGTTGGCATGATGTGGGCCATGCTTCTCGCGATCACGTCGCTGCGCGACTTCCGGCACTGGGCGCGGGGCGACGGCTTGGAGATCGTCCTCCTGGTCGTCGGGTCGGTCCTGCTGGCGCGTTTCGCGGCGTGGTTCGGCAACTGGCTGACCAAGCGCATCGACGACCAGGACGACAGTGACGACGCGCTCGTCCGATCGGAAGCGGCGAAGCACCGCCACTCGCTGACGCAGGTCATCACGTGGACCGTGGTCGCGCTGATCTACTCGGTCACGGTCGTGCTCGTGGTGGCGCGCTTCGGCGTCCCGCTGACGAGCCTCATCGCGCCGGCCACAGTCGCCGGCGTCGCGCTCGGGTTCGGCGCGCAACGGGTCGTGCAGGACATCCTCGCCGGGTTCTTCATCATCACCGAACGTCAATACGGCTTCGGCGACCTCATCCGCATCTCGAACCTCGGCTGGACGACGGGGGTGACCGGTACCGTCGAGGACGTGACCCTGCGCACCACCCGCATGCGCACCGTGAACGGAGAGGTCGTCATCGTCCCGAACGGCCAGATCAACCAGGTGACGAATCTGTCGCGCGACTGGGCACGCGCCGTCGTCGACATCCCGCTCCCCGTGACGGCCGACATCAACCGCGTGAACGAGATCCTCCAAGCGGTCGGCGAGGCGGTGTACGCGGACGAATCGCTCCGACCACTCCTGCTCGACACGCCGACCGTGATGGGTGTCGAGAGCATCGACGTCGGGACCCTCAGCACTCGAATGGTCTCCCGGACGCTTCCGGGCAAGCAGTTCGTCGTCGGGCGCGAGCTGCGCGCCCGCATCGCGACCGCGCTGCGCGAGGCCGGCATCACGCTCGCGGCCGACCTCGAGACCAGCAGCATGCCGCGTTCGTCGTGACGCGCCTCCGGATCCGCAAGTCGACCGCGATATTGAGCGCGGTCTTCGTCGTGACGCTCGCCGTCTACGTCGTCGTGCGGCCGCCCACGCCGCCGGCGGTCGGCACGGCACCAACCGGCACGCCGCCGGCGACGGTCGGACGAACGACGACGACCACCACGCCTCCCCCGCCCGCGTCGAGCAGCACCGCGCCCCGGGCGTCGTCGACGGTGCGGTCCTCGACGTCGACCAGTTCCACCAAGCCCCGATCGACGCCGCAATCGACCCTGGCGCCCTCGGTCACCACGTCGTCGTCGCCCTCGTCTTCGTCGCTCCCCGGGAGCACCGACAGCACGTCGAGCACGACCTCGACGACAACCGTTCCCTAATCGGCTGCGGGGACGGTCCGCCGCGCGTCGTCGCGCCGGCCCCGGCGGTCGACCGGCACGCGCAGGTCGGCGCCGCGGACTGCACGATCGGCGAGCACGCGGCCACCCGGCAGCTCCGTGACGATGATCCGCGCGACCAGCGTCGTCGCGAGATCGAGCACCGGTGCGATCCGGACCGCCTCGGCGATCGCGACCGCGAGCGCGCATCGGAACGCGCCCGCGGCATTCGGGAGCACCGCGCACGGGAATGGCGCGTGCGATCAGCCGCCGACAGTGAGGTCGACCCGATCGTTGTAGAAGCACATCAGGCCGGCGACGCCCTCAGCCGACGGGATCGGCGTCTCGTAGCTCCAGACGATGCCGTCGTGCACGGTGTCGCCGAGCTCGAGCGTCCAGTACGACGCCTGCCCCTTGAACGGGCATTCGGTACGGAAGCTCGTCGGCCGGAGCAGGTCCATGCGCACGTCGTCACGGGGCAGGTAGTAGCGGGTCGGCATGCCGGTCTCGTCGAGCAGCACCGGGTGCCCGGTCTCGGCGATCGTCTCCCCGTCGACCCGGACCACGACGTGGAGCTCGGCGGGCGTGATCGTGATGCTGTGACCTGGGTTCATGATGGTGGCCACGGTATCGATTGGCGCAGGATTCCGTGCGCTCGGAGTCGCGGTTCGCGAACCGATTCCCGACCGCAGGCGTTGGATGCGGCAAGGCGCCGCGATTCGGCGGGAGGTGCGCGGCTCCCGCCGGCACCTACGGCAGGATTGCGGCGATTCGACGTCCGACACGAAGGAGATGGGGTTCTCGAATGGCGATTCGCGACAAGCTGCGTTCGAATGCTGAGCACGTCCTGCAACCCGGCGAGACGATCCAATCGATCTTCACCGCGCAGACGGCGAGCCCGTACTGGGCACTCCTCTCCTACTGGATCGTGATGTTCAAGAACGCCTATCGCGTCGTGGTCGTGACCGACCGGCGCATCCTCGTGTGCACGTCGGGCCGGTTCAGCACGACGCCGGTGAACGAGATCGTCGGCGAGTTCCCCCGCACCACCCGGATCGGGCCGGCTGCAGGCGTCTGGTACAAGTGCGACACACTCGGCGAGCGCCTCTACATCCACAAGCGCTACCACAAGGACGTCGCCGCGGCCGACGCGGCCGTCTCCCCGCAGTAGCCAGCAGTCGCGCGCACCGACGTTTCCCGGCCGGCGCCGTCACATCGCGCGTAGCCGCGGTGTGATCAGGTTGAGTGGGAACATCGGAACCGACGGCGGGCAGCGACAGCGACATCTTCGCGGAGATCTACCCGGGTCTGGTGCGGTTCGCGGCCGTCGTACGTCCGGTCGGGATCGAGCCCGAGGATCTCGTGCAGGCCCGGTTCGACCTCGACGCGTTCAACGCCTTCACCACCTGCAGGAGCTCGCCGGCGCGACGGGTCGCGGGCTCGGCCTGCAGGTCATCACGGTCAGCGTCGACGAGGTCCACAATTGGGTCGGCGCCCAGGTCGTGCTCTCGACCCCCGCGACGCAGGCCGCGCTCGACCGGAGATACGGCGCGGGTCTCGTCCGGCTCAGCGGGGCGCTGACCCGTGTTCGATGACCGCGGGGATCAGCCCGGTCACGCCGGGCGCACGTGCACCTTCGCCCAACCGGCGGCGGGAATCTCGATCGCGACCTCCCACGATCCGGCTGCCACGTCGTTCGCGACCGCGAGCTCGGACGAGCCGGTCGCGGGCGACCAGACGCGGGCACCGACGGGCTCTGATGCCCAGCCGAGCACGCGCACGGTTTCGCCCGCGCCGAGCACGGTGATCTCGATCCCCGCACCGTCGGCGACGACGCGGGCGAGACGCGTGTCGCCCGCACACGCGTACACGTCGGGATCGCCGACGACGGCGATGCCGTTGGCGAACACAGGCGCAAGCACGCGGTAGTCCCAGTCGGCGCGCGCGAGCGTGACATCGACCGCGCCCGAGGCGGACAGCACGTCGATGCGGCCCGCGCGCCAGTCGTAGACGGCGACCTCGCTCCGTCGCCGGCCGATCGTCCCCGAGGTCCGACAACATCACGCGCGCGGTGCGGGGCTCGTCGGAGCCGACGTTGCACGTGAGGACGTATCCGAACCGCCCGGCCTCGTGCTGCGTGTGCGCGCTCCCGACGAGCAGCTCGCCCGACCACACCGGGGCCGTGGACGCGCTCCCGTCGACCGCCGCGATCGGGACATCGGGGCGCACGAGCACCCCGTCGGCGCGGCACGTCCGCCGGATGAGGTCGACATCGGCCTCGCCGATGCGGTCGCCGACACCGACCGGTCCGGCCGACAGCGCCGAGAGCAACGCCTCGACCTCACGCGTCGCGGAGGCGCGGCTCGAGTGGAACACGTCCTTGTACGGCCACAACCCGAGCGCGCGGGCCATCACGTTGGTGTGCAGGAACCACGCCCACAGCACTTCGGGCCCGACGAGATAGCCGTGGTCGCCGCTCGTGCGGATCGACGTCACGTTGCGCAACCGAGTGGCCTGCGCGAAGTCGGCGGGTGATGCCATGCACCACTGCGCGTGCAGATCGCGCGCCTCGAGCGCGGCATCGATCCCTTCCTGCCACCGCGGCCGCCCGGCCCGGCGCCCGCAGGCCGCGCACGCCGAGGAAACACTCGATCAACCAGTCGTGCTCGAACACCTCGACGCCCCACGCGACGCATTGGTCGAGCAGGCGCTCGTACAGCTCCGGACCCTGCGGGTGGGCACGATCGCCGTCGGTCCACATCGCGAACTCGGCGGCGTAGTCGGACAGCACCGAGAGGTGGCGGCAGTGCGCGACCAGGGGCCGGCGTCCGAGCCGCTCGCGCAGCGCGGCGACGCCGTCGGGGAGCACGTCGGCACGCGGCTCCCAGCGGACCATGCCCGTCGGCGGTACCACCCATTCGTCGGTGTCGAACGGGCGCAGCACTTCGTGCGGGTACCACCACGAGTCGAGCTGCACCGCGCCGACGGGCGCGCCGCGCGCTTCGAGGTCGTCGACCGCGGCGACGATCGTCGAGGCGGTGTCGAGCCCCGGTTCGGTGCGGTACCAGTACGCGCTGCCGTTGTCGGTCCAGTACGACAGCCGGGTGCCGAGCACGTCGGCGTCGCGCGCGGGCGCCACGACCCCGTCGTCGCGGAGCAGCCGGGACCAGCGACGCGAAGCAGTCGCGCGGCCCGTCGCCCGCGATCAGCGCGAGGTCGGTGAAGAAGCCGGCTTCGACCTGGTCGATGTCGCCGTGCCAACCGACCCGCAGTCCCGAGTCCGCCTGCTCCTTGCCCGCCGGCACGCCGATGACCTGCTCGTGGAAGGACTCCAGCGGCGCGAGCAGCAGCGTGCGACCGTCGGGTGCGACGAGGCCGAGCGGCATCACGACCGCGGGACGGAAGGGCAACAGCCGCCAACGTGAGAGCGCCTCGTCGCTGAAGACTGGCAACGCGAACTCGGTGTACTGGTGCCCGAACGCGCGCAAGCCGGCGGGGGCACCGCCCTCCTCGCGTGCCGACGGCATGAAGTGCCACGCGACCGCGGGGGTCGCGAAGTCTCCGGTACCGATGCGCCCGCGCGCCTCGGTCGCTTGCAGACGAACGACGACGACCGGCTCCTGCGCAAGGGCGAACACCGAGGCGGTGATCCAGTCGGTCTCCACGCCCATGTGTGGCTCGGACTCCGACGCCCGGAACACACGGGCACCATTCGTCGTCGGGAGCTGCAACGTCGCGGGACCGAGCCAGTCGGGCTCGTCCCATCCGATACGCAGGACCGCGTCGGCCGACAACCGGGCGCGCAGCGGGCCCGCAACGATCGAGTGACCACTTGCGTCGAGCTCAGGCACGACCGGCATTCAATCGGAAAGGCGCGACCTCCGTCGCCCGGGGGGACGGTGACCGTCGGGTGTCGAGCGCGCGATCAGGAGCACCGACGCGTCGGCGGGTGGCGGGGGCCGGAAGGCACCGGCCGGGACCCGCGGCCCGAGGACGCACGTGAAGGCGCGCCCGCGCGCCGGGCCCGCCCGCGCCTCGTCCGGCGGCCCAGCGCGCCGCCGCCCACGCGGGCACCACGAGGCTCGCCCGCTCGAGCCGGCTCGAGGGTCCGGTCAACCGGCGCAGCAACGCGGTCGTCACCCCGAACGGCGGGTTCGCGACCACTGTGAACGGCCGCCGGGGCAACCGCAGATCTTCCGCATCCGCGGCGCACGACGGTGACGCGCTGACCGGCGAAGCGTTCGCGCAACTGCGCGACGCGCCGTGGGTGCAGTTCGACCGCGATGACCTTCGCGCCGACGCGCAGGAGCTCGGCCGTGATGACACCGGCGCCGGCGCCGACGTCGACGACGAGGTCGCCGGGCCGGACCGCGGCGGACTCGACGAGCCGGACCGCCCACCGCCTATCGAGCTGGTGCCATCCCCACCGACCGCCGGAGCCGGCGGGCACGGCGCATCATCATCGTCGTCATCGCGACAGTCTCGACGCGGCGCAGCGTCGATGCGAACGATTTACGGAGTGCTACCCGCGAGCCGGCCGGAGCGATTCCTCGAAGCTTCCCGTCGCGGCGCCGGCGAAGTCGTACTGCCGCCACGCCTCGTACAGGACGACGCTCACCGCGTTCGCGAGATTGAGGCTGCGGTTCGACGGTCGCATCGGGATGTGCAGGCGGTGCTCGGACGTGAAGCGGGCGAGCCGCGCTTCGCCGAGCCCGGTCGCCTCACATCCGAACACGACGACGTCGCCCGCTCGGTAGTCGATCGTGTCGTAGCGCCGGTGCGGCGGGCGTGTCGTCGTCGCGAACCAACGCCGGTCGGCGCCGAGCGCGCCACGGCAATCGTCCCAGGTCTCCCAGACCTGCGTGTCGGTCAGCTCGTGATAGTCGAGCCCACCGCGGCGCAGCGCGGCCGCGTCGAGATCGAAGCCGATCGGACGAACGAGGTGCAGCCGGCCCCCGACGTTCGCGCAGAGCCGGACGATGTTGCCGGTGTTCGTTGCGATCTGCGGTTCGACGAGCACGATCTCGAGCATCGACCGTCATTCTGCCCGTGCGAGCAGTGCGTCGGTCTCGCGGTCGGGCATGCCGTCGAAGAACCGGTCGAGCACGGCCCGGAAGACCGGTTCTTCCGGCGCGGCCCGCAGGAACAACGTCATCGACGAGTGGAGCTTCATCGCGTCGATGCCACCGAAGATCTGCTCCGCGGTCCGGCCCGTCGTCGCCGCCACGATCTCCGCGCACTCGACGAGCCGCGGTCCGAGGACGGGATGCCGGAGATAGGCCGCCGCCTCGGTCCGCGACGAGATCGCGAACCTCCGCGCCGTGGAGCTGCGGCCGAGGCCCGCGATCTGCGGGAACACGAACCACATCCAATGGCTCGTCTTGCGCCCGCGGCGAAGCTCCTCGAGTGCGTCGTCGTAGACGCCCGCCTCCTTCTGCGCGACGACGAAGCGACGGAGGTCGAAGGGGTCCCCCGCGGCCGCGTCGTCACTCACGGCTATCCGCCGAGGATGGAGAAGTCGATCTGGCCGGTGATCATCGCGCCGTAGAACCCGGCGTCGACCGGGAACGCGATGCCGGCGACATAGCTCGACCTCGGGCTGTTGAGGAACACGAGCGGCCACGCCTGCTCCTCCGCAGTCGAACGGCGGCCCGACGGGCCCACGAACGCGTCGATCAGCTCCTTGCCCGAAGCCGCTTCGAACTGCGGCATCATCGCGGTCTGGGTGGGGCCGGGGTTCGAGTTGTTGAGCCGGATGCCGAGCGGGAGCAACGACGCGGCGCGCCACGCGACCCACGCGTTCACCAGCTGCTTCGAGAACGCGTACCCGTTGCCCTTGTAGCGATCGGGATTCTCCTCGAGGAACTTCTTGGCGGCGGCGAAGTCGGGCGTCTGCACGATCGGCAACAGGTCGGCGACGACCGGTTCCCAGCCGAGCCCGGCGTTGGACGACACGCACGCGGCCGCGGAACCGTCCGGCATCTGCGGCACGAGCGACTCGATCAGGTGCCGGGCCCCGGCGAAGTTGACGAGCACCGTGTCGAGGTCGGAGAAGGGCGGCCCGGGAAGGCCCGCAACGCTGAACACCGCGTTGACCGGGCCGCCGATGGTCGCCACCGCGGCGTCGACGGTGGCCGGCTCCTTCAGGTCGACCGGGATGAAGCTCGCGACCGCGACGTCGGTCGGCTTCACGTCGAGGCCGATGACCTCGGCGCCGAGATCCACGAGGATCTTGGCCGTGGCGGCCCCCATGCCCGACGCGCAGCCCGTGACAACCACGCGCTTGCCGGCGTACTGCAGGACATCTTCCACGGCGGGACTCCTCGTCTCGGGCGAACGGGATCGGATGGGGACACCGGCATATTGCTGACGTGAGCGTCACATTCTTCGCCCGCCTCTGCGCGGTGCGCAACTCCCGGGAGCGCGTCACCGATGCGTGACGGTCGCGTCTTCGCCGGACGCGGACAACGTGTGACCGAACGACGCGATGACGAGATGACCAAAGTCCCGATCGCGCCGGACCGAGAGGACCGTTCGTCCCGACACGCTCAAGTCGGGGGGTGTCGTCGACGATCGCGCGCAGGCAGGTGAAATCCGGGACCTGCGTCGAGGATGCGAGATGGCGGAGGCGCAACGGGCGGGAGAAGGTGAGCGACGATGACGACTGAACCGACGCGACGCGAACCGGTCGCGCCGTTGAAGGCGCGCCGCCGGATATTCGCCTACGGGGCGTTCGCAGTCCTCGCCATCGCGCTCTCGGCCGGCATCAGCCTGCGTCCACTCCTGTCCGGGCGGAGCGAGGCCCGTCAAGTTCGTTCGGGCAATCAGGCGCTGCAAGGGGTCCTGGAGTTGCGCACCACGCTCGCCGACTGGCAGGTGTTCGCCGAGCCGTTCTTCGCGAAGGTGTCGACGGCGGGCACGAAGATCGACCCCGGCAGTCTGGCCCGGGGCGCGCAGCTCGCCCAGACGGAAGCACCGCAGGCGCAGGCGCTGGCCACCGACCTGCGGGCGGCGGGCTTCACCGCGACCGCCCGCACTCTGGAAGCCGGGAGCACGAAGTTCATGGCGGCGATCACGAACCTCGCGCCCCTCGTCTCGGGTACGTCGAGCACGGCAGATCGCGGCGGCCACTGCCGCGGAACGCTCGGCGTACGCGGAGGTGTGGGCGAGCACGTCGGATGCCGCGACCGATCTGCGACAAGCGCGCGACCTCAACCTCCACCAGTCGGTCGCTCACCTCGACACCGGCCGCGCCACGATCCTGACGGTCGATGCGCTCGCGGCCGTCGCCGGCGCGATCGCCGCTCTGGTCCTGGGCCGGCGCGCCGGGCGACGAGAACGCGCCGAGCGCGCGCGTGTCGAACGCCAGAGCTACGAGACGGCGGTGCAGCGCGCGCTCGAGATGTCGAAGGCCGAAGGCGACGCGTACGGGGTCGTGCGCCGCGCGCTCGACGGAACGGTCCCGCGCCTCCAGGTGGAGATGCTCGTCGCCGATTCCAGCCGTGCGCACTTCCACCAGACACTCACCACCGCGACCGGTGAGCCGGACGAGCGCAGCGGGTGCGGTGTCAACTCGCCCCTCGACTGCCCCGCGACCAGTCAAGGCCACTCGCTCCTGTTCCCGAGCAGCGGCGCCCTCGACGCGTGCCCGTACCTGCAGGACCGTGCATCGGGAAGCTGCTCGGCCGCGTGCGTGCCCGTCAGTGTCGCGGGGAAGACCGTCGGTGTCGTGCACGCGACCGCGCCCGACACGGTCCCGCCGACTCACAGCGAGATCCAGGTACTCGAATTCACCGCCCGGCGGGCATCCGACCGGATCGGGATGCTGCGTGCATTCGCGAAGTCGGAGACGCAGGCGGCCAGCGACCCGCTCACGGGTCTGTGGAACCGGCGGAGCCTCGAGAACCGTGTGAACGACCTGCAACGGGAGGAGGTTCCGTACGCGCTGGCCTACGGCGACCTCGACCACTTCAAGATCCTCAACGACACGCACGGCCACGAGTCGGGAGACCAGGCGCTGCGGCTCTTCGCACGCGTGTTGCGCGATTCGCTCCGCCCTGACGACATCGCGGCCCGGTACGGCGGCGAGGAGTTCGTCATCATCTTGCCGGATTGCGACACGAGCACCGCGATGGCGGTGCTCGAGCGCGTCCGCGAGCGGCTCGCATTCGCGCTCAGCACGGGCCGGGTCCCGCCGTTCACGGTGAGCTTCGGCCTCGCCACGTCGCTCGACGCGGACACCTTCGACGAAGTGGTCGCCGTCGCCGACGAAGCACTGCTGCGCGCCAAGGCAAGCGGCCGCGACCGGATCGTCGTCGGCGGGCTCTGGGAGCAACCGCCCGACACGACAACCGCGTCGCCACTCGCACCGCCGAGCAGCCGACCGAACCTCTCCAGCGTGACCGCCGACTCCGGCGGGTAGCCACTGGGATCGCGCCCACGCGCTGCACGCATGGGCCTGGAAGACGAATCCGACCGGCGAATTCGCGGACTCGGAATCCGCGGGTGCTGTGTCCCGGCGCCGAGGGTCACGCGTGACGCGCGAACCGAAGCGGGTGGTTCCGGCGTACTGAGTCTCTGAGATGTTGCACACAAGGGCTCGGAGGGCCGGAATGAAATCCAGATTCGCCAAGGGGATCGTGCTGGGCGCGGTCGTGAGCGGGCTCACCCTCGCGTCGACCGCCGCCTTCGCCGGGACAGGGATCGGGGGTGTGCTCAACCTGGGCAAGCCGAACGCGGTCAACGTCGTCGACTGTGCTGCAGGGTTCGACGAACGACCAACAGCTGCGCGTCGTGAACACCAACACGGGATCGCGGGCGTACGGCATCGGCATTCACACCGACCCGTCCCGGCCACCCCTGGCCGTCAACTCGCGCACCAAGGTCGCGAGCCTGAATTCTGACCTGCTCGACGGCCTCGATTCGACTGCGCTGCAGAAGCGCGTGACGGGGTCGTGCGGCGACGGCTCCGCAATTGCAGGCGTCAACTCGACCGGCTCGGTGTCGTGCACGAAGACGACGCAGTTCCCGATCCACGCCGTCCTCGCGAACGGCAACTTCCTGGACCAGTTCCTCGAGTCGTCGATGAGCCTCCAGCTCCAGTGCCGCATCCTCCCGAACGGCTTCGTCGGCCCCATCTTCATCAGCCACGTCGACAGCGACGCGACCTTGAACTGGATGTTCAGCGAAGGGGGTACGACGAGCACCGTGAACGCCAACGGGACGACCGTGCCGGCGCGGCAGCACACTGGGTTCAGCCTCCCCGGCACCCGCCTCGAAGGTCAGTTCATCTGGAGCGACGCGAACTCGGTCGTCACCGTGCGCCTGAACGTCGTCGACAATCCCGAGACGTGCCAGTTCACCGGGACCGCGCTCATCGCGGCAACGTCGTAGCCGGGAGCGCATCATGCGAGCAACACTCCTGAAGGGCACCGCGCTCGGAATGGTCGTGGGCGCGCTCACGCTGACCGCGACCGCCGCCTTCGCCGGCACCGGTATCGGCGCCGTCCTCGACCTCGGTCGCGGAAGCTCCGTGAACGCGTCGACGGTGCTGCAGGGTTCGACGAACGACCAACAGCTGCGCATCGTGAACACGAACGCGGGATCGCGGGCGTACGGCATCGGCATTCACACCGACCCGTCCCGGCCACCGCTGGCCGTCAGCTCACACGCGAAGGTAGCGAGCCTGAACGCCGACCTGCTCGACGGCCTCGATTCCGCGGCACTGCAGAAGCGCGTCTCAGGACAGTGCTCGAACGGAACGGCCATCCGCCGGATCAACGCGGACGGCACCACGAGTTGCACGACAAACGCGATCATTCCGATCCGCGAGGACATCTTGTCGAACACGCGAGCCGTCGACCGCTTCCCGCCCGCCGGCTTGAGGGTCAGCACCGACTGCCACGTCGCCGGCGGACCGGCGAGCTTCACGTTCCACTCGGGCTCCGCTTCCGGCACGCTCAACTGGATGTTCAGCATCGGCGGTGCCCAGAGCCGGGTCAACGCGAGCGGTGTGGCGATGGGCGAGGGATCCGACTTTCCGGTCACCGCGGTGACGACGAACCGGGTCGAAGGTCAGTTCATCTGGTCGGAAGCGCACCGCCGTGATCACGTTCACCCTGCACTTCCTCGATCGCAGCGGCCGGTGCGATCTCACGGGAACGGCCGAGGTCGCCGCCACCTGAGCGGTGGCGCACGGCGGAAGCGGTCGCCGTGAGCGAACGGCCGCGGCGTCAGTCGGACGCTCCGGCCATGCGCATGTGCGCCATCCGCCACGTCGCCACGATGAGGACCACGACCGTCACGACCAGCAGCTGCACGATCGCGCCACCGCCTTCCGGGATACCCGTGCGCACGACACGACTCGGCGGGTTGCTGATGTAGCCGACGAAGATCGCGCGCGATTCCCACGTGGGCGAGAGTTGCGCGATACCGGTCAACGCCGAACCCAGCAACCGTTCGACCAGGAACACGAACGTCAGCGACCACACCGCGGTACGCCGGGTGAGCGACGCGATGGCGATGAACACCGCGACGTACGAGATGCCACCGATCGCGGCGGCGACGAACGCCGGGCCCGCGCTCTCGGGCGCGCCACCGACCACCGCGGCCAGGGCGCACGCGGGCGCGATGGTGAGGAGCACGACGATCGCTCCGCCCACCCACCGCCCGAGCACGATCTTCCACGTCGGGGTCGGCGAGAGCCACGTGAAGTGAAACGTTCCGGATCGCACCTCGGCGCCGAGCACGGAGTCACCGATCACGAGCGCGGTGATCGGCACGACGAGCGCGAAGATCCCGTCGGCGGCGACGTTCGCGAACGCCTCCGCGGCCGGTTGGTCGACCGCGTGCGCCAACAGCCCGAACAGGAGTGCACCCGCGCACGGAACCACGACGGCCATCCACCGCCGGCGGGGGAAGCACGATCGCAGCGTGTACACGAGAATGGCGAGGAAGGGCGATCGACGTCGCCGCACCGTCGGCGCCGGCGACACCGTCACCTGACCAATTCCCGGAACAGGCTCTCGAGCGAGTCGTCGAGCGGACGAACCTCGAGCAGGCGTATCGACGCGTCGCGCGCGAGCCGTGGCAGCGCGGTCGACAACTCGCGCGCGACGCGCGGTTTGGATGACGAGACCGTCGCGCGCCTCGTCGAACGTCACGCCCCCGACGGAGTCGAGCGCGATCAGCGACGACGCCAGGCGTCGGCCGTCGTCGGAGCGAACGAGCACGTGCCGCGGGCGATCGTCCATGGTGTCTCGAATCGCGTGGTGCTCGCCCGCCGCCGCGAGCCGGCCGCTGATCAGCACGATCACGCGCGGGGCGAGTCGTTCGAGCTCGTTCAGGATGTGCGAGCTGACGATCACGGTACGGCCCTCGGCCCCGAGTCGCTGGAAGAGCGTGATGAGGTGGAGACGTTGCACCGGATCGGCGCCGTTCAGCGGTTCGTCGAGGACCAGCACGTGCGGGTCGCAGACGAGTGCCGCAGCCACCTTCGTGCGTTGGCGCATCCCCTTGCTGAACGCGTCGACGTACCGGTCGCCGGCGTCCAGCATCCCGACCGTGTCCAGCGCAGCCTCCGGGGCACTCCGGTCGGCCACGCCGTGGAGGTCGGCCACGTAGCGAACGAACTGGCGCGCGGTGAGCCCGCCCGGGATCGCCTCGTCCTCCGGGACCAGCGCGAGCCTCCGGAACACCTCACGATTGCGGCGAGGGTCACTCCCCTCGACGCGCACCCGACCCTGGTTCACGTCGACGAGACCCGTGATCGCGCGCATGAGGGTCGTCTTGCCCGCCCCGTTCGGCCCGAGCAGGCCGGTCACACCGGGCCCGAACGAGCAGCTCAACTCGGACAGCGCGACCTTCTGCCGGAACCACACCGAGACGTTGTCGACGGTCACGGTGGCGCGCTCGACGAACGCGGGATCGGGCGCATGCGCCTCTGCCGGCGTCGACGGCGTCACCGTTCGACCCAGCGGTATCGGCGCAGGAGGGTCACGACCGCGACGACCAGTACCGCCGCGTACGTCACGATCGCGAGGAGTCCGCCGTTGCTCACGCCGGTGAGCGACGATTGGTGTGAGATGCGGCCGAGGAACACCAGGTCGCGCAGCTGCAGCGGCAACGCGAGCACGTTGACGAGACCGGCTGCGGAGCCGCCGTTCACGTCGACGTCGCCGACGAAGATTCCCGAGGCGATCGAGGTGATCAGGAACAGGCCGATGATCGACGCGCCCGCGACGATTCTGCGGTCGGTGAACGACGCAATCGTGACGCCGATGACGGCGTAGAACGCGGCGAGCAGCGCCACCGCGAGCGTCACCTTCCAGAGGACGTCCAGGTGGCCGGTGAAGTAGTCGAGCGCGCTGTCGCTGACGAGCATGTTGCCGACGAACAGCACGACCTGCGGCAGGAACGAGAATGCGAACAGGATGGTCCCGATCGCACCGAGCTTCGCCAGCACGTAGTCGACGCCCGTCAGGGGCCGGGCGAACAGCAGGGGCAGCACGTGCTGGCGCCGGTCCGGACACACGACGTCGGGCGCCACCAGCGCCACGAACAACAGCAGCGCGGCCGAGACACCGACGTACTCGCGGTAGGTGATGATGTCGATCCGCTGGGTCAGGATCTGGTTGCGGGTGACGTAGCCGACCCCGACGTTGACGATCGCCGGGATCGTCACGATCCCGAGCAGCGTGAACGGAGCAACCTTCTGGCGCCACGATCGCCGCAATCCCAACGCGCGCCGCATCGACGCCTTGTAGAGGGCGAAGGTCGCCGCGCCTCTGCGGCCGCGCGGACCTTCGTAGGGCCGGTAGCCGCGGTCGTACACGGCACCCTGCGCGGCTTCCGCAAGACTCATGCCGTGTCCTCGGCCCGGCGCAAGAACACCTCGTCGAGCGAGGTGATGCGCGTCGACAGCCGGTAGAGCGGGAGCTCGAGCCGGGCGATGACATCGCGCAGCACGTCGAGATCGTCGTCGGTGCCGACGTCGACATCGACGACCCCCTCGCCGGCGACGGCGGCAAGGTTCACCGTGAGGAGCGCCGCGACCAATTCGTCTCGGCGCGGGCCGACGTCGACGGTGACGGTTCCGGTGCGCTCGAGCAGCGAGTTGGTGGCACCCGCCACGACCAACCGACCCGCGTCGATCATCACGACGTAGTCGCACACCTTCTGCACGTCGTCGAGAAGGTGCGTGGCCATCAGCACGGAGATGCCAAACGATCCGAGACGGGCGACGAGCGCGAGCATGTCGTCGCGACCGGCCGGGTCGAGCCCGGCGGTGGGTTCGTCGAGGAGGACGAGCTCGGGATCGCCGACGATCGCCTGGGCGAGCTTCGTACGCTGGCGCATGCCCGTCGAGAACTCGCCGATCGACCGGAACCGCGCCTCGTCGAGTCCGACGAGGTCGAGAATGTCGGATGCACGCTGGCGGGCCGCGCGCGCCGGCAACCCGCTGAGCTCACCGAAGGTCGCGACGACGTCGGCCGCGCTCTGATCGAGCGGCAGGCAGTCGTGCTCGGGCATGTAGCCCAGCCGCGAGCGCACACCGATCGGATCGCGCGCCACATCGAGGCCACACACCTCGACCCGGCCTTCCGTCGGGTGCGCGAGCCCGAGCAGGAGACGGAACGTCGTCGTCTTCCCCGCACCGTTGGCGCCCACGAGGCCGATCCGCCCGCGGGGCACCTCGAGGCTCAGGTCGTCGAGCGCAGTCGTGCCGGGATAGCGCTTGGTCAGTCCGTCGAGACGGAGAAGAGGTGCGGAGTCCACAGCACCGACGAGTCTGTCATCCTCAGGGTGGCGCGAAGCGACGGGGTCGCGTCGCGTCGATCGTCAGCCGGCGGCGGAGACTCCGCCGCCCGATGCGCCGGCGGCGCCCGCGCACAGCGGCACGTCGGGCACCACCTGGGTGCGATGCAGCACGTTGGCGCTCGCCTCTTTGGTGTTGGGTATCGAGGTCCCGAACGGGAACAGCTTCTTCATGGCTTCGAGCAACGGGGTCGAGATCGAGATGCGCACCCCGCCGCCCACCTCCATGTCGAGCGTCGCGCCCTTGCAGCGCACGAGCGAGGCACCGAGCGACGAGCCGTTGGTGACACCGAGCGACGTGGTCACGCTGCCGAACGGCCCTGCGCTCGCGGCGGGGATCCCGATGCCGGCCTGCACCTTCATCTTCACCGCGAGCACCACGCCGCTCGGCCCGAGGGTGATGCCCTGCAGGCTGTCGATGATGCTCTGCTCGACGGTGAACTTCGGCGTCAGGAAGTTCCCGCCCGACAGACCGATCGGGCCCTCGAGGCCGTACTTGCCGGTGGCGGCGATCGTGGAGTTCTTGCCGGTGATCGCGGTCTCGATCGAGTAGGTGAACTCGATCTTGATCACGAGCGGCAGCCCGGCCGTCGCGGGAGACGGCGCGACCGGAATGCTCACCTCGACCGGCACCTCGATCCGGATCTTCTCGTTGTCGGCCTCGCCGCCGGCCGCGCCCGCCGACAGGCTCACGTCCATGCCCTTGATGCCGTTGATCACGAACCGCGAACCGCCGAGCACGCCGTCCTTGATCGATACCCCACCGTCTACGGAGAGGTCCGACACCGCGAACGCGAAGTGCACCCCGACTTTCAGCGACCCGTCGCGTTCGATGTCGAGCGAGAGCTCGTTGGCCTTGTAGCCGGGCGTGATCTTGTAGTCGCCGGCGGGGATCTCGACACTCCCCTTGCTCGCCGGCGGCAGCTCACCGCTACTGGGACCGCACGCGCAGATCCCGCGCGGCCGGAGCGTGATGCGGCGAGTCGCGACGGCCGCGCCGCGAGGGTGACGACGCGCGCCGTCGCCGGCTCGGCCCGACCGCGCGGCCGAGGTGTTCGCATCCGGTTCCGACTGCGCGCCGGGTTGGTCGGGAACGGCTTGGTACTCCATCGAGTCCGGGTGGAGGGCCTGCTTCAGATCGATCTCGCCGTCGCGAACGATGTCGGTGAGCTCGACCGGGGCAAGGGTGACGACCCGGCTGTCGCCGTCGTCGCGGAGCGCGACCACGCGACCCGCGGCGCGACCGGTCGCGAGCAGGACCGAGCCGACCTTCAGATCGCCGACGCCCTCGGCCGCGCGATCGAGGGTCCAGACCAGCCCGTCGGTGGTCGCCGAACGGATGGCGGCCGGACCGGCCGGCACCATCACCACATCGGGCTGGTACTCGACGCCGGTTGCGGGCTCCGGGCCGTAGCCGTAGGTCGCGACGGCACTCTTGTCGGCTCCACCCGTCGGGTCGCCGGCCGAACCGCCGCCCGACGACTTGTTCGAAGCACCGTTCGAGGAGCCACCCCCGCTGCAGGCTGCGGCCACCAGGGCCAGCGCTGCCAGCGTCGCGATCACGGACACTCGCGCTCGACACCGGCTCACGGCCATCAGTCGCTCCGATCAGATCCGGCCGGCGACGTTCTTGGCCAGATCCTCGAGCCGGGTCTTGAACATCGAGAAGTCGTCGAGGCTCGTGAGGCGGAGCGCGACCCACGTCGTTCCCTTGCGGAAGAAGACCGTGTATTCCTCTTCGTGCGATTCGTCGCCGAGACCGGACACGTCCGTGAACGTGTGGTGCAAGACGTTGTTGTCGTCGTCGTAGAACTTCTTCGCACCCGCACCGACGAACACCTCGACCTGCGCGGTCGGGCCATTCGGATCGCCGGGATAGGTGCAACTGTCGACGTCGGTGTTCGACACCTGCGTGCCGTCCTGGAGCTTCGTACCGATGACGGCCTCGGCCTGAGCTCTGGTCACGAGCTTGCAGGAGTCGAGGACGGCGGGTGCAGTCGTCGTCGACACCGGTGTTTCGGTCGAAGTCGTCGTCGCCGGCGCCGCGGTCGTCGAAGTCGGTGCGGCCGCCTTCGAGCTGCTCCCGCACGCGCCCAGCGCGCCGACCGTCAACGAGATGCCCAGGAGGTACAGGCGTCGGTACATCGAACCTCGCTGATCCGGTTGACGGGTTGCACACGCCACATGAATGCCACGTGCCCGTGGTCAGGCAGCGGGATGATAGGTGCCCGACAGCCCTCGCGCCCGTTGACACGAACCACGTCCGCCTCCGCGAGGGCTCCTCGGGATCGGGCGACGAGAACCATGTTGAAGGGCGTCTCTTGCGACGCGTTCGACGCGTGCGGATCGTGCACGCGCCTCACCCGTCTCGACGAACAGATCGAGAACGCGCCGTGCTCGATTCGGTCGATATGACCATGGGATGTAGCGGTTGCTACCGTCTCTGTCGGCGATGGAGCTCGCCATGAACCGCCGCAAGGCTGATGGCTCCTGTCTGACGTTGGTTGCTGTTCGTCGGTAGGAGCGCTCCCGGGAGGCCGGAACGGACGCGCTCGACGCGGAGCATCGATCCCCGGCCGAGGAGAGCAATGTTGCGGCGAGATCCCTCCCGACGGCGCGGCGACAGACGGGCTCCGGCCTGCGTCCGGTGCACGCTTCCCACCGAGTCGATGACGCTCCGACGCAGATGACGACGAGGCTGCAGGGTGAGCAGCACCTCCCCGGCGTGCACGCAGTAGAAAGGTGAAGCCACGAGATCGGAGGAGGTGAGTGAGGTTCCTCGCGACGACGACGGCCGGGTCGTTCCGATCGACCCCGACCTCGCCCCCTCCGATCCCGGAGAGCCGTCGTTCGGCCGGCGCCGGGCCGGCCGCCCGACGAGGCGGCGGTCGAGCCGCGCACAACTCGACGTTCTCGCCGCCATCGCCGCGGGTGGCGCCCTCGGTGCGCCCACTCGCTACGAGGTCGCGCAGCTCATTCACGTCGGCAAGGACACGTTTCCCTGGGCGACGTTCTGGACGAACGTGTCGGGCAGCTTCGCGTTGGGGTTCGTCTTGATCTTGTTGATCGAGCGGTTCCCACCCGCTCGGTACGTGCGGCCGTTCTTTGCGACGGGCTTTCTCGGCGCCTTCACCACGTTCTCGACCTTCGCGGTGGAAACCGACCTGTTGATCAAGGACGGCCATCCGGTGCTCGGCGTCGTCTACGCGCTGGGAAGCCTGTCCGCCGGTTTCGCCGCCGTGTGGATCGGCATCCTCTGCCGCGCGCCTGGCACCCGTACGTGAGCGGGCGCGGTGAACATCGCAGCAGAGCAGAGAATGGGAGCACGATGAAGCTCGAAGGACCACAGAAGCGGCTCACGATCTTCATCGGCGAGTCCGACCATTTCGGACATACTCCGCTCGCCACGGAGATCGTGCAACGCGCGCATGCGGCGGGACTGGCCGGCGTGAGCGTGTTTCGTGGGGTCGAGGGCTACGGCGCGTCGAACCACATTCACACCACGCGCATCCTGTCGTTGTCGGACGACCTCCCCATCGCAGTGATCATCGTCGACTCGTCTGCGGCGATCGACGCGTTCCTGCCGACGCTCGACGAGTTGATCACCGAAGGCCTCGTCATCGTCGACGACGTCGAGGTGGTCAAGTACGTCGGTCGGCCGGGCAGGGAGCCGCGGTCGTGACTCCGTCGATCGCCATCGGGTTGGTGGTCGCGGGCGCGGTGGGCGCACCGGCTCGCTATCTGCTCGACGGCGTCGTCCAAGATCACACCGAAGGCGTGTTTCCCTGGGGCACGTTCGTCGTCAACGTCACGGGATCGTTTCTCCTCGGTCTGATCACGGGCACCGCGCTCTACCACGCTTTCCCGAACACACCCAAGGTCTGGTTGGGCACCGGCTTCTGCGGCGCCTACACGACGTTCTCGACGTTCACCTTCGAGACGATCCGCCTGCTCGAGGAAGGCGCCGTCGCCGATGCCTGGCGCAACGCGGTCGCCGGTCTGCTCACCGCCGTCGTTGCCGCCGGCGCCGGCTTGGCGATCGCCGCGCTCTGAGTCCGGCGACGACGCGCGCTCACGCGGCGAGCGCGGGCCTGCCGTAGGGAACCCCGTCGACGTCGGCCTCGATGGCGAGAGGCGGTTGTCCCGTCACGTGGGGCGCGTGCCGCTCGCGTCCTGTTTCGTTCCCACGATGCACCGCGCCACGCCCGGAACCCGGACCTTGCCGTCCTTCTGGAACGCGCTCACCTTCGCGATGACGTTCGCGCGGATCCGCTCCCGCGCCGGTTCGTCGACCTGGTGAAGCGCCGCGACTGCGAGCGAGACGTGCTCGCTGATCATCTCCCAATACTGCGCGGGCGATCGCGTCACGAGTTCGACGTCGACGTCCCACTCGGCAATGTCGCGCAACCCCGCGCCCTCGTACAGAGCACCGACATATCCCGGGGCCGCGCACCGATACATATTCGGCCCGTCCGGGGCGGGTGACGCCACCACCGCCTCGGTCGCGATCGCCTGCATGGCGATCGTCGTCCACGGGTTTTCCTCGGGCTTGACCCATACCGACGAGCAAAGACGCCCGCCCGGCTTGAGCACGCGCGCGAACTCGGCCGTCGCCTTGGCGACGTCGGGGAAGAACATGTACCCAAAACGCACGGAGACGCTGTCGAATGTGGCGTCGTCGAACGGCAGGTCATCGGCGCTGCACACCTTCGTCTCGATATTGGCGACCCCTTGTGCCCGGGCTCGTCGCGCGGCTATGCCGAGCATCTCCGCGACGAGGTCGGTCAGCACGACGCGTCCCTTCGGCGCCAGTCTCGCGATGCTCAGACCCGGCTCACCCGTGCCCGCGGCAATGTCGAGATGCTGCTGATCTTCGGCGATGTCGAGGCGCTCGATCATCGCGGCGCCGACCGGGCCCAGCTGATCCATGATGACCGAGTCCCACTTCTCCCAGCCCGCAGACAGCCCGGCCCACGTCGCTCGCTGAGCGTCTCGGATCTCATCGGCGCTCGGCATCGGCCCTCCCGCGATCAATGCATCCACCACCCACGAAGGCACTCCTTGGTGGGAGTGCATGATGGCCGATCGCGCGATCGGATGCCCAGTCGCCGCGGCGGCAGCATCGTGCCGCCGACAGTCGAGCCTTCGTTGTTGACTCCGGCCGGAATCATTCAAGGGTACGGAAACGCGTTTCGCTCGATTCCTAGCGCGAACCGGCGAAGGCGCGTCTTCGCGCCGGCGTTCGCATTGCTGATATTCCTTCCCGGTTTGGTCGTCATCATCGGCTTCGGCATGGTGATCACGCACTCGATTTGGCGAACGCCCCTCGGGAGGTGCAGACACCGATCGGCAGTGAGTTCTGGCGCGCACGCCGCTCGAGCGCAAGACTCGGTTGATGGCCGAGCGGACTTGGGCTGCCGACTGGGAGCAGCGACGTGCGGGCGTGACGTGTCTGATGTGTGCCGAGGGCCGCACCGAGGTCGATAGGAATCAGAACCGCCGGTTCTTCAGCGGTGCTCATACCGACGCGTACCTCCATCGCGACGCACCGGCCTCGGGCTACTCGACAGTGCGCTGGCGCGGCCACCACGTGTCAGACATTTGCGAGATGACCGACGACGAACGCGCCTCGTTCTGGAACGAGGTCGCGCTCGTTGCCCGCGCGATCACCGAGGTCTTCCAGCCCTGCCACCTGAACTACGACGCGCTCGGCAATGAGGTGCCCCACGTACACGTCCACATCGTGCCCCGCTATCTCGATGACTCGTCGCCGAACATGCCGCTCAAGCCATGGGACCCACAACGGGTCGATGACACCGAATTGATGCAGCAGGCTGACGCACTGCGAGCTGCGCTCCACCGCCCTTAGACACGGCCCGCCGAAAGGCTGCCGCAGTTATGGACGATCAGTTATGGACGATCAGATCGGCACGTATTCGACTGCCGATGTTGGCCCCAGCGCCTCTTGCAAACGATCCGCAAGCGCGCGCCCCTCTGCGTCCAACGCTTCGACGACCTCATCTCCAGGTCCGTCCCACCCGGGCGCATCTGGTCCGTTGGGCCCCCACATTGCGCTCGAAACGCGGTCGCACCAGTCCTGCAGCTCATGGCGCAGTTCCGGTTTGATCGCGCGTATTGCATCCATGCCAGAAGTGTTGCCCGGACCCGACCAAACCGGAAAAGCTGCGTAGTCCCACGTCACCGTGAACGTCTTTGGCACAGGTTCAGATTGCCCGATTGCGCGTGCGCAAGCCCGCACCGACCATCGCCTACCTCGAGCGACGCGTCAGCGAACGGCACTCCAAACTGATGCGATCCACTGCCTGAAACGCTTCGTCGCACGCGAGCTCTACAACGACATCCAAGCCATCACCCGCGCCAACACCACCCAACCAACACTCGAGATCGCCGCTTGACCCCAAGCGGCGCCTCAGTTCTGGCGCGGCCGCGTCCGATCAGCGAGCGCCGAGCCGCAGATCGGGCACGGGCTCGTTTTGCCGGTCGACGTGGGCTAAGTCAGGCCGCGCACTTCGCGAGCCAGTCGTGCTGAGAGATGCGATGTGCGTCGACCGCGATCTCAACGACCGCCGGACACTCGTAGGAGACCCTGTCGAGGCGTATGCGGAGCTTCGGGAGAGCCGCAAGATCTTCGTGTTGGCTTTGAAGGCCCTGGACGAGTTGTGGGAACCAGAAGGTGTCCGACAGGGCTTGTCCGACGTGCCAGGCGAAGGCGTCGTACCGCGAGCGGGACTCGCGCGTGGGATGTTCGTAGACAAACTCGGCGCTCAGGGTGTTCGTCTGGATGTTGAACGAGAACGCGCTGAGCGCCGGATCATGCTGGCCTCGCAGTGCCGCTTCGAGTTGCTGGTAGTGGGCAAGAAAGAGGGCCTGGTTACCCGCAGCGGCATCTGACTCGCTGAAGGGTCCAAGTGACGGTGGCACGGTGGTGGTCGTCGTCGCGGTCGTCGTCGCGGTGGAGATCGTGGCGCCGGGTTCGGCCGCCGAGCTGTTGTTCGCGGTCGTGGGGAACGGCTGTCCTCCGCAGCCCGCCGCCAGCTGGGCAACGACGACCAAGAGCGCTGCAAGCGGGATCTTCACGACTGAACCACGTACGCATGATGTCCGATCCGGAGCCCGACGGCGAGCGCATAGCCCCAGATATGGCGCGTGGTTACTCGGCACCCGGGCCGTGCGTGTATTGCGCGAGTACGTCGGCGCGGCCGTAGTGTCCAGCTACGTCGAAGTAGCGTTTTGCATGCAGCGCGTCGCGAAGGTCGCAATCGGCAACGACGATGCCTTCCGTGTCGTACAGGGGCCCGGCGATGACCTTGCCCACGGGTGACACGATGCACGCGCCGCCCCGCCCGAAGACATCGACGTTGTCGGGCAGGGACAGGGGGAAGTCAGCCGGAAACGCCGACGCCGGAATGTATTGGGGAACGCTGACCACGAAAACGCCAGCCTCGATTGCGATGTGTCGCATGGATGCGATCCAGCCCTCGCTGTCGTCTGCCGTGGGCGCGAGCCAGATCTGTGGGCCGCCCTGGTAGATCGCCCACCGAGCGAGGGGCATCCGGTTCTCCCAACAGATGAGCCCGCCAACCCTGCCGACCCCGGGGACCGCGACGACGCCGAGATCATCACCGGCACCGACGCCGTGGAACACGCGCTCGTGCATCGTCGGCATGAGTTTGCGGTGCCGGTGCATGACGCCTTCGGGCCCGATGATCAGCAGCGTGTTGTACAGCGAACCGGGCCGATCGTCCTCGCGCTCGTTCACGCCGATCGCGAGGTGAACTCCACGCTCGGCACACGCCGCAGCGAGTCGACCGACGAGTGGGCCGTCAACGTCGACACTCGACGACCACATTCTTTCCCAGAGTTCATCGCATCCATCGGCCCAGGACGCGGCGGGAGCCGCCCATGCTCCACTGGGATAGATCGACACGAAGCACTCGGAAAACACGACAAATGTGGCACCGTCAGCGACTGCTGCATCGAGCAGAGCCACGGTCTTTTCGATCGTCGCTTCCGCGTCGAGGATCTCCGGCGTTGCTTGCACCGCGGCAACCCGCACCGTCTCGAAACCAGCCACGTCCTGACCCTAGCCAACGGGTCGCACCCGCACCGATTGCCCGATCCGGCTCGCATCTGCGAGCGCATAGCGGCAGTTCGTGCGCGGCGTCGCTCTACATGCGTAACTCGTCTCGGGTCGCGACAAATGGGCAAAGGGAAATCCGGTAGCCCTTCAACGTGACGGGCGCGAGGTGGATGATCTGGCCCGCCGTTGGAGAGCCACAATCCGTTGGCACTCCTGGCTGTCGGGGCACGGATGTCCTGCCTTGCACCTGGACGCACCAACCGGACCGAGTTGTGAAGTCCAGAAAGTCTGACGAGAAGGCGACGATCGCGTTGTCGATGTTCCGTCTCTCCAATTCGTGGTGTCCGACACAGATTGCGACTTCGTCGTCATCGACGTAGTACTGGACCGGAAGGATCGCCGGAAGCGCGCCGACGGACAACGCCAGGCGTCCGATGTTCTGTGTGCCGAGCATCTGCCAACATTCAGCTCGGCTCATATCGGCATCTTGGCGTTCCACCACGTCCCCGTTCGTCGCGCGACGACCAAAGCATGCCGATGCCGCGTACCTAGCGCCTAGGGACAGAGGCCCATCGGATCGTGGGACGTTGGTCCCATCACGTCCCCCGAGCTTCGGCCCGGGGCGGCGCACCGAATGCCGGTTCGGGGACGGTTCTGGCGAGCCGATGTCACTTGCGGTTCCTCTGCACGCGCTTACGCAGCGGTAGTGGCACATGGGTCTCAGCGCGGGCAACATGCGTGCGTGTCGGTCCGGCGAGTCAGTGCGTGCATCATCCCTCTGCTGGCGGTCGTGACGGCGATCAAACGGCTCCCCAACCAACGCATCACGGCCCGTCCACGCTCGACGGCATCGGATCGCTCGCGTCAGCCACCCGGGCGGTCATCCGGTTATCGGTTTGTTGAGGTCGTCCGGCGTGGTACACCGTACGTAGGTGCGCATCGCAGTTATCGGAGCCAGCGGTTTCGTCGGACGGGCGCTTTCGATCGCACTCACCGCCGCCGCTCACGACGTGATTGCGATCGCGCGCCACCCGCCGGATGTCCCGGGCGCTGAAGCCCGCACGGTCGACGTCGGCGACGAAGCGGCGCTGGGCGACGCCTTGTCCGGATGCGACATCGCCTACTACCTCGTGCACTCGCTCGGCACCGGCGACTTCCGAGATCGCGATCGCCAACTCGCAGAAGGTTGCGGACGAGCCTCCGCTGCCGCCGGCGTCGAACGCATCGTGTATCTCGGTGGACTCGGACACGACCCCGAGTCGGAGCATCTCGTGAGCCGCCAAGAGGTCGGAACGGCACTCGCGAGTGCAGGCGTTGCGGTCGTCGAGTTGCGCGCGGCGGTCGTACTCGGCGCGGGAAGCGTCTCGTTCGAGATGTTGCGCTACCTCACCGAGCGTCTGCCCTTCATGGTCTGTCCCCGCTGGGTTCGCACGTCGCTCCAGCCAATCGCGCTGGCCGACGTGATCCGCTATCTCATCGGCGCGGCCGACGTCGGGCCCGGCGTGTACGAGATCGGCGGCGCCGACGTGACGACGTATCGCGAAATGATCGCGGCATACGCGAGCGCGCGTGGTCTTCGCCGTCGACGCATCATCGACGTGCCGTACCTGACTCCCCGCCTCTCGTCGTATTGGTTGGACCTGGTCACGCCGGTCGATCGGCGCGTCAGTCACGCGCTCGTCGAGAGTCTCGTGACCGAGGTCATCGTCCGTGACCGCGCCCGCACCGACGCGGCATTCGGCATAGAGCCAATGAGCCTCGCCGACGCGCTGGCGGTCACTCTGGACGATCAAGCGCGCGCGCTCGACCATGCGCTGCTCAGCCGTAGGAGTGGCCTGCTCGACGGCGTGTACACCGTTCGCGTCGAGACGCCGATTCCGTACGAAACGGCGGCGCGTCTCGACGCCGACCTCGACCGTATCGGCGGGAGCTACGGCTGGTACGGCCTCCCGTTCGCTTGGCGAACCCGCGCCCTGTTCGGTCGCCTCGTCGGCGAACACTGGAGCCTCGACCGCCCACAAATGATCGCACCGGGTGAAACCGTCGACTGGTGGCGCATAACCCGACGAGATCCCGGGAGTCTCGTATTGCGCAGCATCGACTGGTTCCCCGGAGAAGGGTGGCTCGGCTATCAGATCGGCGAGCACGAGCTGATCCAGGTCGGCGCCCTTCGCTCGAAGGGGATCCCCGGATTCCTGTACTGGAAGGCGCTTCAGCCCCTACACCGCCGCGTCTTCCGAGCGCTGGCCGCTCACCGAGTCAACCGGGTGGTCGTGCGCGACCAGGAACTCGAAGCCGAGGTTGACCAGGCCTGACGGGCGACGTCCGACCGACACGACACCCGTTCGCGGATTGATCTGCCGACCGGTCGCTTCGACTATTCGCGGGAGCTGAGTACGGCCAAGGCGTCGAGGTCCGCGACGGCGGCAACCATCCGTTCAGTGTTCGCGATGGTGATCGCGGTGCCGTAGTTCTCGGGTGGTGTGATGAGCCAACCGATGACGAGTCCCCAGATGGCAGCTCGTCGGCACCACTCCCATGCTTGGTCGGTGCTCGGAGCATCGGTGACGCCGTGGTTGGCGAGTTCGGCGAGGTAGTGCTCGAGGAGTCGGCGTTCCTCGCGGCGTCGGACCTCGGTCGGAAGTGCGGTGCAGATGAGGTAGATGACGTCGTGGGCGAAGCAGCCGCGAACTTGGAGTTGCCAGTCGAGGAGCCCGCCGGTGCCATCGGGCAGGAGGTACGTGTTGGCGATGTGCGTGTCGCCGTGAAGGAGCGTCTCGGGCGCGGTGGCGAGCAGTGTTCGGGAGCGGTTGAGCGCGGCCCAGAGTTCGTCGAGGTCGGCGCCGAGCGGGGCGATGAGGTCGGCCTTGAACGGGTGGCGGCGGATCTGATCGCGAATGATCTCGAGCCCGTGACGCTCGAAGATTCCCGACATGCCTCCGTGGGTTGGTGTCGCCACCCAGGCGAGGTCGTGGGCGAAGCGGTCTGAGCACCAGAACTGGGCGTGGAGGTGAGCGAGTTGCGTGAGGATCGAGGCTGCGTCGTCGGCAGTGACGTGCTGGGTGGCGTCGGGGAAGCGGGCATGACGCGGAGTGAGATCTTCGAGGAGAACGCCGAACTGGCTCGTCGCGGGATCGAACGCCGCGGCGTACGCGTGTGGCGTTTCGATGTCGAGTTGGGGGCGGATCTCGTTGTAGAAGCGGACCTCGGTCTCGTACATCTCTCCGGGCGCGTGGGGAGACACGAGCATCGTCTTGAGCACCATTCGAACAGGGAGGCCACCGTCCGCGCCGGGCGCATAGGTCAGGTCGAGGACGATCCGGTCGGCCGTCGACGCGACACCCTCACCGCATCGTTTCACTGAGACGAGGTTCACAGATGCGACTTCGACGCCGGGGCAACCGCCTGCCAGCGCACGGGTGAGCAGTTCGGGAGTCAGATCGTGCGGGCCGGCCGGGAACCTCGCGGCGGTCATTGCGGCAAGGTTGTTCGTACGAGGTCGGCGAAGCGTCCGCCGGTCACGGCGTGGGTCTGTTCCCGTCGGGACGCGAAGCGCCAACCCGCCTCGGTGCGGACGTATGCATCGTGGTAGACGGCGCTCACGTCCATGAGCTCGTCGGCGTCCTCCCACACGAGGCCGTGGCGCGCGAACACGTGCACCGAACCGTTCGCGGTGTCGGGCCCGGTGAAGACAATGCGCTGTGTCGACATGGAGTGCATCGACCAGGAGAACATCGCCATGGCGCCGGCCATCCAGGCCGCGACTTCGGCCGGCGTGCCCGCGATTCCGCCCGCGGATCGGTAGTCGATGATCGCGTCGGGCAGGTACAAGGCCTCGAACGCGCTCCAGTCCTTGTCGTCGACTGCGTAGGCGTAGGCGATCGCGAGGTGCTCGATGAGGGAGCGGTCTTCGAGGCGCACGTCATCCACGGCAACAGCTTCGCGCCCGACTTCGAGTTCGCGCACTTCTCCGGTCGGTCCCGGTCGTTGTGCGAGGATCGTGCGATGCGCGACCCCGTGACACCGCCGACGATGGCGACGACTGCTCGTTCGGCGGCGGGACCGCCGTTCCGTCCGGGAGCACCGAATGTCCTGGTGATCGTGTGCGACGACCTGGGCTACGCGCACCTTGGCAGTTACGGATCGGATCTGCTCACTCCGAACCTCGATCGGCTGGCGGCGCGCGGGTTGCGTTTCACGAACTTCCACACGACGGCCGTCTGTTCACCCACTCGTGCGTGCCTCCTGACGGGCCGCAATCATCACCGCGTCGGGATGGGCATGCTGCCCGACCTTCCGACGAACTTCCCCGCGTACTCGGGCCGTATCCCGCGCTCGGCGGGAACACTCGCGCACATCCTGCGATCCGACGGCTACGCGACGTTCTGCGTCGGGAAGTGGCACCTCGTCCCGCGCGATCAGCGGGTCACCGGCCCCTACGACATGTGGCCGACCGGCCTCGGCTTCGACCGCTACTACGGGTTCCTCAACGGCGAGACGAACCAGTGGACCCCGAACCTCGTCCGCGACACGAACCACGTCGAACCGCCGCGAGAGCCTGCCGACGGCTACCACCTCGACGCCGACCTCGCCGACAACGCGATCGCGTACCTACGCGAGCTCCGCATCTCTCATCCGCAGCGACCGTTCCTGCTCTGGTACGCGTCCGCCGCACCGCACGCCCCCCACCAAGCACCGCAGGAGTGGATCGACCGCTTCCGGGGCCACTTCGACGACGGCTGGGACGCATGGCGCGCAGCAACTCTCGCCCGCCAGATCAGCCTCGGAGTCGTCCCCGAAGAGACGAGGCTTTCGAGCCGCCCGCCGTGGATCGAGGAATGGTCCACGATCGACGCGCCCCGCCGTCGTCTCTACGCCCGGATGATGGAAGTGTGCGCCGCGTTCATCGCCCACGCCGACCATCAGATCGGTCGTGTCCTCGGCCATCTCGCCACGACCGGCGACCTCGACAACACGGTCGTCGTCTTCGTGTCCGACAACGGCGCGTCGGGCGAAGGCGGTCCGAACGGCACCTACAACCAACTCGGGCACTACATCTCCGACGAACCCGACGACATCGCCGACGAGCTCGCGCACTTCGACGATCTCGGCGGCTTTCGATCGAGCGGCCATTACCCGTGGGGGTGGGCGCTGGCAGGGAACACTCCGTTCCGACGCTGGAAGCGCTACACGTTCGAGGGCGGAGTGCGCGACCCGTTCATCCTCGCCGGTCCCGGCATCGCCGAAGCTGGCGGTATTCGCGATCAGTACTGCCATGCGACCGACGTGCTCCCGACCGTGCTCGAGCTCTGCGGTCTCCCCCTGCCCGACGAGCTCGACGGTGTCGAGCAGATGAGCTTCGACGGTGCAAGCCTCGGTTCGGTGCTCTCGGACGCGACCGCGCCGGAGGTGCACGCCAGCCAGTACTACGAATGTTGGGGCAGCCGCGCGATGTACCACGACGGCTGGAAGGCTGTCACCGATCACGTCAACCAACTGACCGCCGCCGAACGTGATCACATCGCCGGCAGCCACGATTTCGCGACCGACACGTGGGCACTCTTCGACACCCGCAACGATCCGACCGAATCGCACGACGTCGCGGCAGAAGAACCACAACGGCTCGCCGACCTCGTCGCCCGCTGGTTCGCCGCCGCGGAACAGAATCAGGTGTTCCCACTCGACGACGGCGCCGTGAACCGCATCATGCACATGTACGTCCCGTGGACCGCCTCTCGGACGAGTTTCCGGTACGTCCCCGGCGACAAGGTCCACGAGGTCGCCGGCCCGAACATCGCCGGCGGCTTCCGCATGGTCGCCACGTTCGACGAGCCACCCCCGACCACGGCTCCCGCGGTGCTGTGCGAACAGGGCGACTGGATCTCGGGCTGGGCCTGGTACCTCGTCAACGGCGACGTCAGGTGGTGCATCGCGGGCAAGGGCGGAACGCACACCGTCTCTGCACCCGTGCCCCCGATCGCACGAGTCCTCGTCGCGGAAGGCGAGCTCGTCGACGGCCAGCTCGAGGTCACGCTCGTTGCCGACGGCACCGATATCGCACGTCAGAACCTCGGCGTACATCCACCGCTCGCCTGGGCGCCCGACGGCGCATTCCTCACCGTCGGCTACGCGTCGCCCGTTTCCGGTCAGCGACGAGTACTCGCCACCCGCATCTGCACCACGCTCACTCGCCGACATCGCGATCCAGGTCGGACCACTCCCGCCCTTCGACCTCGACGCCGAACTCGCACGAATCCTGCGCCACCAATAGGACCGCCCTCGATGCGGCGCGATCGGGCGCCGTTACGGAGTTCGTCGGCGGAGGGTGGCTGCACCGAGCGCGAGGGCGAGGGGGACGCAGGCGACGACGACCGCGAGGTCGAGGGTGACGGCGGTCGTCCAGGTGTGGGAAGTGGCGGCACGGCTGGCGCCGTCGACGGCGTAGGAGAGCGGGAGCACGTTGGAAAGTACGTGCAGGACCGGGGCCATCTGGTTGCGAGGGGCGAAGAGGCCGCAGAGCAAGAGTTGGGGGAGGACGAATGCGGGGAGGAACTGGACGGCTTGGAACTCGGTGTTGGCAAATGCGCTGAGGAACAGGCCGAGGGCCATACCCATGAGCGCGTCGATGAACGCGAAGAGCACAACGATCGTGACACTGCCGTGGATGTGCAGGCCGAGCGGTCCGAGGACCAGAGCGGTCGCGAGTCCGACTTGGATGACGGTCGCCGCACCGAACGCGATCGCGTAGCCGACGAGGATGTCGAGCTTGGCGGTCGGGGTCGACAGGAGCCGTTCGAGGGTGCCGGTGGAGCGTTCGCGCAGCATGGCGACCGAGGTGATGAGGAACATCACCGTGAACGGAAACAGCGCGAGCAGCATCGGGCCGATCCGGTCGAAGACCTTTGGCTGGTCGTTGTAGATGTAGCGCAGCAGCGTCATCAGGACGCACGGGACGATCAGCATCAGTGCGACGGTGCGGGGATCGTGTCGGAGCTGGAGCAGGATCCGCCGCGCGGTCGCGAGCGTCCGTCGCCTGCTCATGGTGCCGACGCGGCGGTGATCAACCGCAGGAACGCCTCGTCGAGATCCGCCGCGCCGGTACGGTCTCGTAACTCGGCCGGCGTGGCATCGGCGAGCAGTTCTCCGTCGCGCAGCAACAACAATCGGTCGCAGCGGTCGGCTTCGTCCATCACATGACTGGACACGAGCAGCGTCGTGCCCCCGTCGGCGAGCTGGTGGAAGAGCGTCCAGAGTTCCCGGCGCAGGACCGGATCAAGCCCGACTGTGGGCTCGTCGAGCACGAGCAGGTCGGGTGATCCGAGCAGCGCCGTGGCGAGTGACACGCGTGCTCGTTGACCGCCTGAGAGCCGATCTACCCGGTGATGGGCGGCATCCACCAGCGATACCGCCGCGATCACGTCGTTGGTCTCTCCGGGCCCGGCACCAAGGATCGACGCGAAATACGCGACGTTCTCCTGCACCGTCAGATCGCCATAGATCGACGGAGCCTGGGTCACGTATCCGACCCGTCGCCGTGCGGCGACCGACCCCGCCGGCAAGCCGAGTACAACGACACGGCCGGCCGCGACACGCTGCACCCCGACAATCGCGCGGATCAGCGTCGACTTGCCCGATCCGCTCGGACCCAACAAACCCGTCACCGCGCCGGACACGACCGTGCACGACAAGTCCGAGATGATCTCCCGGTCTCCACGCACGACACGGAGTCCCTCGACCCGAATCGCGTCAGCCGTCACCGGTCAACTCGACCTGACCACACCCGCACCGGCGCAACGCTAGCCACCACCCGACTTCCCCTGCGAGCAGCGTCGCGGCCGCGAGGAGTGTGATCATCGGGGGGCGCCTTGGTGGTGCACGTACCGGTCGGGGTCGTGCGTGAAGGTGTCGTGACAGGCGTCGGAGCAGAAGTGGTAGGTCCGTTCCTCGTAGAGGACGTGGGGTGCGCCGGCGGGGTCGACGGTCATGCCGCACACGGGATCGGTCGCCGAATCGGGCGCGGTTTCGTGGTCGTACCCGCCGGTCTCGACGTCGGGTTCGACGGCTGTGACGGTTGCCGTCGGCGGGGGTGTCGGGTGCCAGTGGCGCAGGCGGTTCGCGTTGGTGACGACCGACAGCGAGCTGGTGGCCATCGCGGCCGCGGCGATCATCGGGCTGAGCCGTACACCGAAGAACGGGTACAGCACGCCCGCCGCGATCGGGATGCCGATGCCGTTGTAAACGAGCGCAAAGAACAGATTCTGGCGAATGTTGCGCATGGTCGCCCGCGAAAGTGCGATCGCGGTGGCGATGCCGTCGAGCGCACCGGAGATGAGGGTGATGTCGGCAGCTTCGATGGCGACGTCGGTGCCGGTGCCGATCGCGAAACCGATGTCGGCTTGCGCGAGGGCGGGGGCGTCGTTGATGCCGTCGCCGACCATGCCGACGAGATGGCCGTCGGCTTGCAGGCGGCGGATCTCGAGCGCTTTGTGTTCGGGCAGCACTTCGGCGCGCACGCGCCGGATCCCGACCTGGCGGGCGATCGCAGCCGCGGTGCGACGGTTGTCGCCGGTGATCATGACGACGTCGAGGCCGAGGTGCACCAGCGCGGCGACCGCCGACGCGGAGCCGTCCTTGATGGTGTCCGCGACCGCGATCACACCCGCGGGATGTCCGTCGACGGCGACGAACATCGGCGTCTTGCCCTGCTCCGACAACGTCGCGGCGAGATCGTCAAGGGCCGCGGTCGCGATCTCGGCGTCTTGGAGGAGCCGCGGGTTACCGACGAGCACTTCGTGGCCGTCGACAGTGGCGCGGATGCCTTTCCCGGTGATGGAGTCGAAACCGATCGCCTCGGCGAGTGCGAGCGCGCGTTCGGTGGCACCGGTCACGATCGCCGTAGCGAGCGGGTGCTCCGAGTTGCGTTCCGCGGAGGCGACGAGTCGCAGCAACTCGCGCTCGTCGATGGCACCGGCCGCCAGCACGTCGGTGAGCGCCGGTTTGCCGGCGGTGATGGTGCCGGTCTTGTCCAACACGATGGTGTCGAGCTTGTGGGCGATCTCGAGCGCTTCCGCGGATCGGATGAGGATGCCGGCCTGGGCGCCTTTGCCGGTGCCGACCATGATCGACAGCGGGGTCGCGAGGCCGAGCGCGCACGGACACGCGATGATCAGCACCGCAACCGCCGACACGAGCGCGAACGTCAGCGCCGGTGCAGGCCCGACCGTGTACCAGGTCGCGAACGTCGCGATCGCGACGAACATCACGGCCGGCACGAAGAAGCTGGACGCGAGGTCGGCGAGCCGCTGGATCGGCGCCTTCGACGCTTGCGCCTGTTCGACCAGGTGAATGATCTGGGCCAGCATCGTGTCGCGGCCGACCTTGGTGGCCCGCATGCGGAACGCGCCGGTCTGGTTGATCGTCGCACCGATCACCGTGTCGCCGACCGCCTTTGTCACCGGAATCGGCTCACCCGTGACCATCGACTCGTCGACCGACGAGCGTCCCTCGGCGACCTCGCCGTCGACGGGGATCTTCTCCCCGGGATGCACCACGATCAGGTCACCGACCTGCACGTCGGCGATCGGGATCTCCACCTCGATGTCGTCGCGTACGACGCGCGCGGTACGGGCCTGCAAGCCGATGAGCTTGCGGATCGCCTCTCCCGTACCGGCCTTGGCACGCGCTTCGAGGAGCCGACCCAACAGGATCAACGTGATGATGACCCCGACGGCCTCGAAGTACACCTCACGCACGTCGGATGGCAGCACGCTCGGCGCGACCGTCACCAGCACACTGAACGCGTACGCCGCGCTCGTGCCGATCGTGACGAGCGTGTTCATGTCGGCCGTGCGGTGCACCAGCGTCAGCCAGCCGGTGCGGTGGATCGGCCAGCCCGCCCACCACATCACCGGCGTGATCAACGCGAACTCGAACCAGTGATTCGACAAGAACCCGGGCAGCCACGACGGGTCGAAGAAATCGCCGACCATCACCGCGAAGAGCACCGGCGCGCGTCAACACCGCCGCGACGACGAACCGGCGGCTGAGATCCCTGACCTCCACCCGCCGAGCCGCCGCTTCCAGATCCTCGGTCTCGGCCGAGCCGGGCTCACGGCGCTCGCGCACTCGGTATCCGGCGCCTTCGATCACCGACGACATGTCCGCGACCGACACCTGCTGCGGGTCGTAGGTGACGTGGACGCGTTCCGCGCCGTAGTTCACGTCGACGTGATCAACGCCCGGCAGCGCTTCGACGAACGACTCGATGTTCACCACGCACGTCGGACACGACACCCCGTCACTGACCAGCGCGAACTCCGTCGAGACCAACGCACCAGCCGCCACCGTCGCGCCCACTCCGACCGCACGGACCCCCTCGTGGACGTGACCGTCGTCACCAAGACCGGCCCCGACGGCCGTCGTCGAGACCGCGCTCGGCGGAGCCGACGAAGACTCGACGCGCTCGCCGCTCGCGGGCTCGACGACGAGCGTGCCGTGCACCATGTTCATGCCGCACGCGAACCCGAACTCGCCCGGTCGGTCCGGCGTGAACTCGACCGTCGTCTTGGCAAACGCCGGGAGCGCCTGACTGATCTGGAAATCCGAGAACACGACCCGAGATGTGCAGTCACCACTCTCTTGACGGTCGAACACCAACCGCAACGGCACACCCGCACGCACACGGATCAGGTCCGGCGAATAGCCGCCCTTCACGGTCACGACGAGCTCCTGCACGCCGCCCCGCACATCGGCGGTCTTCGCCTGGCGAGGCCCGAAGAAGAACCAGGCCAACATGCCAATCAGCGCAACCGACCCAACGACGACCGCGACCTCGCTGAAACTCATCGGAGACCTCCTTCCGTACCGTAAAGAGCCCTACCCGGATGGGGTAGGGCCGAACAGTGCTTGGCACGCGGACATTGGTCCCAACCGGCGCGGCACCCGCGGTGACGTCATCCCGTACGTACCGTGATGCGACACGCCATCCGTTCGTCAAGAACGTCAAGGCGCGACCACGCGGCCCTACGGGAAGAGGACCCCGGTGTCGTACTCCTTGACGATGCGAAGCGACATGGCGAGCACGATCATCGCCAGGGCTTCGACGCGGCGGTCACCGCTTGACCACCACGCATCGGGTCACGTGGCGGGTTTCTGGGACGCGCGACGGTTGGCGAGATGTTGACGACTTCGATGCACGGACGATTTGATCAGCTCCCAGGTGATGGCACCGGCGACGAGCGTCAACGCGAGGATGAGCCATAACGGTGCCTGGAAGTGGAACCAGAGCCAGTCGATCTGCGCTGATTCGCCGTTCTGGAGGATCAACAAGACCACCGCGACCGCAACCGCGGCGCCAACCCCTACGCCGACGCGGAACGCGCGTTTGCGTTTCGCGTCGACCGCGCGGGCAGTGGGCCGTGGCGTAGAAGGCTTCGTACTCGGGTGGGCCTGATTTGTTGGCATTGCCATAGTCGGTTCCTTTGACTCCGGGTTCGGGGCTACAGCTGCGCGCAGACCGATGTGATCTCGGGAGTCATGCGACTCCACGGTCCCTCGAACGTCCGGCGGGCCGCTCGCACCGCGTTGCCCGGGGTGAGGGTGCTCATGACATGACCCGAGTCGTCCCGCGTGGGGTGGGGAGTAGCGATGCGCTACCGGGGTCCGGAGCAACGCCGACGAGGTCATTCCTGACAGACCGGAACAAGACTCGTCACCACGGGACCGTACCCGCGGCTCACGCCGAACATACACCCCCCAACCTGGCAGCACGACCCGCGCCGTGCGGGCGAACCCTTTCGGACCGCCTCCCTGGTCGCGCGGATCGGGATGTAGGTTGTCGACAGCACTCCTGCGATACCGCGACCGAGCCCCGGACCCCGGCTTCTTCGCCTCATGCGAAACGAGGCAAGGCAATGCTCGGAACCTGCATCGCGCGCGGAGAGATCGACCGGTCGACCGTCGCATCGTTTCACGCGCATCTTCGCGACGCCATCGACCGTTCGGACGAGGCGCTCGTCAGCATCGATTGTTCGGGCGTGACCTTCATGGACTCCGCCGGATATCGCGCACTCGTCGACGCGACCCGCTACGCACTCCGACATGGCCACACGCTCGTGATCCGCGACATGTCGTCGGCATGCGCGATGTTGATCCGACTGTGTGACACGAGCGGCGACCTTCGCGTGGAACCACAACAAAGCCAGCCGGCACACAACTGCCTCGCATCCGAGTCGTCCCGGCCGTGAGTCCGGGTGTGAACACGCCCGAGAGGAACCGTAAAGAGACGTAGGACGTCGTTCGCTGTCGGAGCCTCGCGCTGCGACCGGCAATGCGAGAGATTGGCTGCTACACGCCCGACGCTCCCCTTGCCCGCTCACGCGAGCGGTACCTGCTTTTGCGGCGCGCCGGGATTGCCGTAGCGCTTCACGGCGAAGCTCTCCAGCGGCAGACTGCACTGGACGAGCGCCGGGGCGATGAGGTCGAACAGCGCGTCCGCAGTCTCGTCGCCGGTCGCCGTCACGAGGAACGTCGCGTGGTCCTTCGTCGTCGAGCTGACCGCGCCGAACGGCGTGAGCGCAGCGGTGACCTGCGCGACGACGGTGCTCGTTCCCGTTCCGTCGACGGGGACGCTCACGATCACGGCGTGCCGCGGCCAGTGCTGCATCGTCAACAGCGCTCGGCGCGCGAGGTGCGTACCGAGCTCACGGTAGGCCTCGAACTTCTCGTCGGTATAGAGCTGTTCGAGGGTGGAGTTCGTCGGAAAGTTGTCCTGCTTCTCCGCGTAGGCGAACACGTCCCACGGGACGTCGTCGGTGATCGCGGCCTTGGCGATAACAAGTCGCCCCTGCACGCGGTGACCCTGCGCGTCTGGCGGGTAGAGGAACGTGCCGCACACGTGCGCGACGGGCGCGGGTGCGTCCTCCGTCGGCGGCTTCGTCTTCGAACGGCGCAGGTTACGGCCCTTGTCGTCCGGCTTCAACGGCGGTCGCATGGAGTCGGGTCGGATCGTGATGTCGACCCCGAGTTCGGCGCGTGCGAGCGAGACCGCTTCGCCGATGGTGAAGAACGTGTCGACGTGGTCGCCGCTCGCGTCGAAGCAGTAGATCTCAGTGCACCCGCGGCGCAGCAGTTCGACCAGGCCGAGGTTGTCCCAGTGCCCGCCGTCGGTGACGTACAGATACGGATGCTTCCAGCGGTGCAGCCCGAACACCTCCATGAACAGGTGTTGCAGCCGGGGCTTGTCCTGCCAGCGGAAGCCGGGCACCTGCGCGTTCACCCAGATCGGGTGGGGCAGCCATACGCCGAGGCGCACGTTCAGCAGCGCGAGCAACGGCGCGAATCCGGGCATCGTCTTCTTGCCCATCGCGGGTGACACCGCGGCGCCTGAGATCGCCATCGCCGCGGTGAGCGTGACGTCCTTCTGCCGCCGCGCGTTCAACCGGTCGTACAGGCGCGTGGTCTCCGTCCAGGCGACGTCCGGGCCGCCGACCTCGGTCGCGCTAAAGGTGTACGACACCGCGTTACGGCCCGGCGGAGTCACGCCTTCGTCGGTCACGTTCGCGGCGGCGCAGAGCACGAGCTCGGGCAGGTTGGGGTTCTGCGCGGCGTCGAGGCAGACGTACTCGTCGAAGCCGGGCGACGTCACGCCGCCGCTGTCCGTGCTGTCGAGGATGTACGCGGACTGCAGGCGCTGTTTGTAGAACGTGTACAGGGACCATGCGTTGACGTCAGTGACGACAGTCAGTGCCGCGAGCGCGAACGCGAGAATCGCGGCTTTCACGATGTCCATCGGCCCCCACCATCCGAGCCCGAAACCGGTGAACCGGCCGGCCGGCCCGGACGCCGCCGCGTACGACATGAAGGTGATCGCCACGGTCGCGAGGACCGCGTACACGGCGAGGGTCGCGATCGCACCGCCGATCATGCGGGGCCGCTTGGCAAACAGTCCGCGCGCCGCGGTGGCGAGCGTCGCCGCGATGCCGCCAAGCCCGAGCGCAGGGACGTACGTCGCGGAGTCGCCGGGCGATGCCGATTGGAGCGCGCCCGGGAGATGACTCGCGAGGCTCGAGAACGCATGCGGGACGCTCTGCACGAGCCACGGCAACAGGACCAGCCAGGCGAACGCCGCGAGCGCCAGATACGCGAACCAGGAGGCGATCTTGCCGGAGCGGGCGTCGCCGCGAGCCGACCGCAGCATCATGCCGACGACGGCCGCAGTCGCCGCCGCCGCGAGGAGCCCGAGCACGACGACCCACATCCAGCTTTCGAGGTCGATCTCGGGACGGCCGGAGGTCCCCGACACGGCTTCGATTGCCGGCTGTTGCGCAACGAGGAAGAGCGGGCGCCCCGCATCAGTCGTCGCGCCGCGCACCGTCGACAGCTTCACCTGCTGCGCGACACGCACGTACGGCCGGTCGTTGCGGTTCTCGACGTCGTCGCACGCGTGCGGCGGGAGGTCGGTGCCGTCCGGGCAGCGCGCGAGCGGGTCCTCGACGATCAGCCGGGGCTGCTCGGCGATGTCGGCATCGGGCGCGAGCGACGACAGGCGTCCCGGTTCGAAGCGCAACGACGCGGCGACGTGACGCGTCCCCGCCGGTCCTTCGAGCTGCAGACCGACGCTCGCCGGTTTCTCGGCGATTCGGATCTCCGTACCGGCGAGCGAGATGTGAAGATCCTTCGCCGCCAGAGTCGGCTGGTTCTCGACCTTGACGATTGGCAGCCGCGCGCGCAGCTCGGGATGGACCGACGACACGAGCCAACCCGCAGGCCGCGCAAGCAGGAAGAGGCACAACCAGACGAGCACGACGTTGAAACTCAAGCCGGCGAGCGCGCGCAGGATCGCACCGATCTTGTGACGCATCTTCGGCGCCAGATACGAGCTGTGGGTCCGGAGTGAGTGCTCTTCGGGCGAGGAACGTGACCACGAAGTCGGTGCGGCCGTCCCGGCGCCGCGATCCGCGTACGTGATCGCGGACGCGATGTACCCGCCACCGGACACCGCGCTCGAGGTACTTCGCGCGCCGGAAGATGCTCTTGCCCGCGGCCGGCTCTTCCCGCAGCACCTGCAGTGCACCGAGATTGATCGCCGCGGACCGGACCCCGCCCCCGGAGCAGGCGATGCCGATGCGGTCCGGCGCGGCGATCCACTGGTCGAGTTCCGGGTGAAGTTCACGCGTCCGGCCGGTCCCGTTGCGCCACAGCGGCACTTGCGCGGGGCGGGCAAGCTCGGGCTCGAGCCGCTTCGGCTTTTGCCAATGCGGACTTCCCTTCGCGACAGGCTTCTTCTGCTTGCGGCGGAGCCACCGCCACACGCCGCGTGCGCCGCGTGCGAGCGCGTTGAGGATTCCGAACGCTGCGTACGTCGCCGCGACGAAGACGAGGATGAACTTCAACGTCGCGCAGATGCTCGCGAGCTTCGTCGCCCACGACGGGATAAGGGTGGTGATGTTGTCGACGGTCGCGCGGTCGGCGGCGCGTACGACGCGCCACAACGCGAAGTTCTCGATCTCGTCGAGGATCCCGGCCGCGACGGCGGCGGCCGCCGCGATGCGGCTGAACGCAGCCCACGGCCGCACGGTGCCGGGACGCCGCACGACACCGGAGAGGCCGACGAGCGCGAGCACGTAGCCGGGGATGAACAGCAGCGAGTCCGACCAGAGCTGCCCGCGCAGCCGGTCGAGCCGGCCGTCGTTCAGGGCCGTGCCCGTGAGGCAGACGCCGTTGGCACCGGTCGCGCAGAAGTGCAGGAGCAGGCGCGCCGCTTCCTGCGGCGTCGTTGCGAGCTCGAAGTCGATGATCGAGAAGCCGGGAAGCGCCCAACGACGCGTCAGCGACCCGAAGATCGCGGCCGCGACGATGCCTACCGCAGTGAATGCGATGTCCGTCCCACGAGTGCGCGCACGCCACGCGTCACCGACGCCGTGCCATCGGCGTCGGAAGAACGCCTTCAGCCGTTTGAGAAACGACGGTCGCGGCTCGGCTTCGCAGTCGGTCGGGGCCGGCTCGGGCGCGAAGCCGGGACCGCTTTCGTCGTCCGCTCGGAATGCCACCCGTTTGCGGTCGTCGCGATCCCTCAACCATGCACGCCCGTTCGCGATCCACTGCCTCGCACGCTCGCGGAATCCCATGTACTCCCCGATCTGACACGGATGCGCTTCGCATTGCCTATCCGATGAGACGGCGTGCCGCCAGTGTCACCACACTTGCGCGTGTTTTTCCGAACGGTCCGGTCGCCGGCACGCTGATCCGGGACGAGCAGGTCGTCGACAACAGTCGTTGCGTTGAGCGGGCAACGAACGAGTCGCTTGCCGTCGCCATGGTTCTTGTTTGTATTGTCTCGGCCTCCGGAGATCACGAACACCAAGTTCGGGGATGCTCCCCACGACGACGAATCGGCAGACGCTGCTCGTCCGTTCGACGATCTGCGAACCCTTCGAAACACGTACACGCCGTCCTGAGGTGACCCCCGTGTAGTGGTCCGGGTGGTGTGCGGGTCCGTTGCTCCAGGATTGGGGCAGGAGGACAGCACCATGAGCCGACGTCGGCATACGCCCGACCAGATCATCCGCAAGCTCGCCGAGGGCCACAAGCTCCTCGCGGGCGGCACCGAACTCGATGTGGTGTGCCGCCATCTCGAGATCGCCGAATCGACGTGGCATCGGTGGGTCGCGCAGTACGGCGGCATGAAAGCCAACGATGCGAAGCGGTTGAAGGAACTCGAGATCGAGAACAGCCGGCTGAAGCGACTCCTCGCGGACGCGGAGTTGGACAAGGCGATGTTGAAGGAGATCGCGGAGGGAAACTTCTAACCCCGAACCGTCGCCGCGAAGCAGCATGGACGTTGCAGCAGCGGTTCGGGGTCTCCCAACGCCGATCGTGTCGGGTGCTCGGTCAGCACCGCTCGACCCAACGCCTCGACCCGCCGGTGCCGGGCGATATCGAGGTCGAGTTGCGGGCGTGGCTGCGCGCGTTCTCGCGGGAACGACCCCGGTGGGGTTGGCGGCGCGCCGCGACCGAGCTCCGACGTTCGGGCCGGAAGGTCAACAACAAGCGGGTGCAGCGCCTGTGGCGTGAGGAAGGACTGAAGGTGCCGTATCGCAAACGGCGAATGGCCGTCAGTCGTAGGGATGAAGGTAGGGATGGCACAACGGCCACGATCGCGACTGTCCTCCACGGGTGCCGGCGCGAGAGGGCGATGCGCAGCACGTTCCGTCCGGCTCTCGATGGGGAAACGAATGGCTTCCTCGAACACATCGCGGCGCCACCGAACACGGGTTCGGGTTTACGACACGGATGGGACGAAGGTCCCTTGGATTTGTCGGCCGAGCCTGTCGATAGAAGGACAAACCCCATTCTTGACTGCCGCTCGCTATGACGATTCTTGACTGCCGCTCGCTATGACGACTCTCGCGAGGACCATCAGCGTCGAGGGGAGGCAACGGTGCGTGCCCGACGTTTCAGCCCGACTGCACGGACCGTGATCTTGTGTTTGATGGGCGTGGCTTCGGGACTGGCCATGGTCATCACGCTGGTCGTGACGGTGCGGGGGACGAACTCGGTCGCACGCGAGAATGCCGCCCGCACGGTGCCTGCGCAGATCGCGTTGCGTGAGACGTGGGCAGACAGCGCGGCCGGACAAGAGTCGCTCCTGGCCTCCCTCCAGACACAAGATCCGGCAGCGCGAGCGGCATCGCTCACGGCTGCGCAGGTATCCGGTCAGGCGCAGACCGCGGCTTGGTCGACGTATCTCAAGCACGCGTTGGGTCGCCCCGGTGAGCGCGCCTTGCAGCAGTCGTACGAGACGGCTGCCACTGAGTCAGTGAGGCTCGCGGCGAGCCTCCTGGGGACGATGCCCACGGACCCGACGTTCGCGACGAAGCTCGCGGACGAGCGCCGCGCCTCTGCGAAGCTGATCGCCGCGCTCGCATCGCTCGAATCGGAGATCTACGACCCGACGATGCGAAGCAACGCCGCCACGATCGCCTCCGGGATCAACGACACGCGCAACATCGAATACCTCACGTATGCGCTGCTCGCCTTGGTGTTCAGCACCACCGGCCTTGTGCTCGGGCGTAGCGCTCATCGCGACGAGCAGCGCATGCAGTCCGACGCGACCGCCATGAAAGAGGCGGCAACATTCTCCCAGCTCGACACGTCGCTGCAACACGCCCTCGATATGGAACGAACGGAAGAGGCGGCCTACGGTGTCATCGAACAGGCGTTGACGCTCATCGCTCCCGACGTGCCGTCGGAGCTGCTCCTTGCCGACTCGAGCCACGCACATTTCCGCCAGGTGTTCAGCATCGATCCGGACGCAGATGCCGCTTGTCGCGTCGCAGCTCCCGAGGAGTGCCCGGCAACGATGAGCGGGCAGACGCAATTCTTCGAGGACAGCTCACGCCTCGACACGTGCCCGTATCTCCGCGGCAGGGCTGACGCCGTATGGGCAATGTGCGTGCCGCTCAGCATCGCGGGACGGACCACGGGCGTGATCCACGCGCAGCGCTCGGTCGGGCTCCCGCCCGGCGACGCCACCCGCGCGTGGGAACTGGTTGGCCGTAAGGCCGGAGAACGGATCGGGATGCTGCGGGCTTTCAGCCGGTCCGAGACCCAGGCGCAGACTGATCCGCTCACCGGCCTGCTCAACCGCCGCAGCCTCGAGGACCGCGTCCGCGATCTCGGTGAAGGTGGGATCCCGTTCGTGATCGCATATGGCGACCTCGATCAATTCAAGCTGCTCAACGACGTGCACGGACACGACACCGGTGATCGCGCCCTGAGGCTCTTCGCTCGAGTGCTGCGCGACAGCGTGCGCCCCAACGACATTCCCGCGCGCTACGGCGGCGAGGAGTTCGTTACAGTCCTCCCCGACTGCTCGGTCGACAACGCAGTCGCCGTCATCGAACGAATCCGAGCCCAACTGGCGGCCGCGCTCACCGACGGACCGCTCCCACCCTTCACAGTCAGCTTCGGGATCGCCGCGTCCGAAACCGGCATCACGTTCCGACAAACCCTCGATGCCGCCGACGAGGCCCTTCTCCACGCGAAGCGCACAGGTCGCGACCGTGTCGTCGTCCACGGTGCGGAACTCCCCGACGACGAAACCGCGGTCACTCCGGACCCACAGAGCGCTCACCTGATGTCTCACCAAGGAACGGTGCCGCCCTTCCGATCGGAAGCGATTCAAGAGGCTCCGCCCGACCAGAGCGCGTGACGCGAGTCGGTCGGAAAGGCCCGCCGCCCCGGTCTTCTGTTGCTCGGTGAGGCAGCCCTGTGGCTCACGCTACGTCGGTGTAGTCGCGGCACGTCCGCTGAGCAGGCAGGACTTCGTCGCCCGGTCGGTCGAATCCGTCGGGTTGCCCGCGGGTTGTAGGGATGAGAGTGGGGATAAGGGTCTCGGTGCTCGCCCCGGAGCTTGCCCGACCACGCTCGGTTCACGCACCGTCGCGCCTGTCAACGTCCTGACGACCGAGGCCGTCGCAACCGCGCTCGTGCTCGACGCCGACATTGCGGTCTCGGTGCGATCCGAACTCCTCCAGAGAATGAGCGCAGCCGCGCGAGTCCGCGTCGTGCTCTTCGACTGACTCGGGAGTCGAGACGATAAACGCCGGGATTGTAGGGATGATGGGCACCGGGAAGGGCGGCGGCGCGACCGACTCGGATCAGGGAATGTGCAGGCCGGAGATGCTTCTCGCGACCACCAACCGCTGGATCTCCGACGTCCCTTCGAAGATCGTGTAGCTCACGTTGCTCCGTAAGGGCAGTAGTTCCACGTCCGCTGAGCAGGCTCGATTCGGCCGACTGGTCCGTCGCATTGCCGCGAGTTGTAGGGATGAAAGTAGGGATGACGATGGAGCTATGCCACCGTGGTATCATGCCGTCATGGCGAAGAATCTGACGGTGCGACTTCCCGAACAGCTTGCTGCCGACGTGGAGTCACTCGCTCGCGTCGAGGGTCAAAGCTTGAACGAAACGATCAAGCAAGCGCTTGAAGCAGCGATCGAGCGCCGCCGCAAGGATCCGAAGTTCCAGGCGCGGCTACGAATGATCATCGACGAAGACCGAGAGTTGCTCGAACGCCTCGCGAAGTGAGTGTCGAGTATCTCGACCTCGCCGATTTCGTAGCCATCTCCGCTGCGGTGACCGGCCTCGACGAAGACACCATCATGAAGGTCGCAGACCTCGGTCTCGCCGACTCCGCACTGCACGCGCCCTCGGCCGCGTTCGGCGATCGCGAGTTCTACGAGGACTTCGTCGACAAGGCAGCCGTTCTTGTCGTTCGACTTGCGCGCAATCACCCTCTCCCCGACGGCAACAAGCGCGCCGCCTGGGTGTCAATGCGAATGTTCATTGCCATGAACGGCTGGTCTTGGTCCCGACGACCTGAGCTCGACGAAGGCGAAGAAACCGTTCTAGCGATCGCGGCCGGCGAGTTCGACGAGGAGCAGACAGCTTCATGGCTTCGCAACTACCTCGTCGCGCCCAAGGCGGAGTAGCGCCGCTACTACTCGTCGTCCTCTTCGTCTTCGATGCCATCGGTCCAGCAGCCGCACGAGATCAATTGCGTTCTGCAGCGCGGACACCGCTCGAGATCGCAGCCGAGATGGTGAAAACCGCCACGCTTGGCGCCGCAGTCGCCGCAGCGTCCGCCGAAACACTCGACACGTGTGCAACGACTACGTGGGCATTGCGGGTCATGCCCCGGGTGGTGGTGTAGGCGACGGCGTTCGCGTCAGCCTCGTGTGTTGTTCTAGCTGACTTGGGTGAGTGCTGTCTCGGCCACCTCCTCGAGTTCGCTGTCGATCACGCGGAGGCGGGCCTTGGCGAGGAGCTCGACGCTCATGTAGCGGCGGGCGACGGCCCATTCGTCGTGTTGTTCGGCGAGAACTGCGCCGACGAGGCGGATGACAGCGTCGCGGTTGGGGAAGATCCCAACGACATCGGTGCGCCGCCTGAGTTCTTTGTTCAGGCGCTCCTGCGGGTTGTTCGACCAGATCTGCCGCCAGTGTTCTTTCGGGAACGCGGTGAACGCGAGGACATCGGGTGCCGCGTCGGCGAGATGCGTCGCCGCGTCACCGAACCGTTCGGTGAGTTGCTCAACGACACGGACATGTTGTGCCCACACCGACTTCGCGTCGGGCTGCGCGAAGATCGTCCGCACGAGTGTCGCGACCATCGCCTGCGCGCTCTTGGGCACGCGGGTTAACACGTTCCGCATGTAGTGGGTCCGGCATCGCTGCCACGTCGCACCGACCAAGGTGGACGCGATCGCGTCGACGAGACCGGGATGCGCGTCGGAGATCACCAGCGCCACGCCCGCCAGGCCACGGGCGACGAGCCCGCGCAGGAACGCGAGCCAGCCGGCACCGTCTTCGGTCGTGATCACATCGACACCGAGGATCTCGCGGTGCCCTTCCGCGTTGACGCCCGTCGCGGTCACGACCGCGACGTTGATGATCCGACCGCCCTCACGGACCTTCTGGGTCAGCGCGTCCATCCACACATACGTATAGGGCCCATTGTCGAGCGGCCGGTTGCGGAACTCGGCGACCATCTCGTCGAGCTCGACCGCCATTCGAGACACCTGCGACTTCGACAACGACTCGATCCCGAGCGTCTTCACAAGCCCGTCCACGCGGCGGGTGCTGACCCCGCGGACGTAGCACTCGGCGACGACCGCGACGAGTGCCTTCTCCGCCCGCCGACGCGGGTCGAGCAGCCAGTCCGGGAAGTAGCTGCCGTGACGGAGCTTCGGGATCGCCACATCGATCGTGCCGACCCGCGTATCGAACGGCCGGGCTCGATACCCGTTGCGGTGATTCACCCGCTCGGGCGTGATCTCACCCCAGCTCGCACCAGCGAGGACATCAACCTCCGCCGCCATCAGCTGCTCGGCGAAGCCCCGCACCATCTCACGCAGCACATCGCTGCCATCGTCGTCGAGGTGCTTGCGCAACCACGCCAACGCGTCCATCTTGTTCAAGTTGACCACCGCGTCGTTCCTCTCGCTCGTCTTCGCAAGGACTGCAAGAGGCTGACGCGGTGGTCATCGCGTCTGGCGGACCCACCGCCGCTACACCACTACCTGGGACTCAACTGCATTGCGCACTATCAATCGTCAACTGCGAGACAGAGCAGCCCGCGCGCCGTCAACATTTCCTGGTTGCAGTCCATGCATGTCGCCATGCCGGGATGGTGCACCCACAGTCAGACAGCTACGAGCGACGGACTCAGATCAGGGAATGTGCAGGCCGCTGATCGAGCGGGCCACAACCAGCCGCTGGATCTCACTCGTGCCTTCGAAGATCGTGTAGATCACTTCGCTACGTAAGCGCAGTAGTGACACGTCCGCTGAACGGGCCTGATTCGGTTCGCTGGTCCGTCGAATCCGTCGTGTCGGCGTGAGTTGTAGGGATGAAAGTAGGGATGCATTCGAGGCGTTGCGAGCCGAGCTCGCACCGATTGTCGAAACACCGCGTGAAACGCGGCAGACAATGCTGAGTCCGACCCCTACCGTCAACGAGTCCACGCGGTGACATCGCACCAGGTCCCGGCGTCCACACCGCCCACACTGTCCATGGCGCACACATCGCTCGACACGGTTTGATGGGCGCAGTGATGGGCACTCGAAGGACGTCTGCAGATCGTGCTCGGCGCAGACTTGTCGTAACGCAAGTTTGCCCGTCACACGTTGACATCGCGCCACCACGCCGGAGTTGTACGCATTGCGGGGTGACATGCTCTCGGGGGTCCCGCCCCCGTCGAGCACGCGACCGGTCACGCCATCGGGGACTGCCGGCGGCGCTCAGCGTCGTGGCCGGATGCGAACGGCACGTTGCGCTCCGATTGCGCAGGCCCCGGCGAGCAGGTGCATGCTTACGAGACTGGCCTTCGAATCGGCGCCGACGTCGAGGCGCAGGAGGGGCACCGCCGACAGCACGGCCGTGGCGGTCGCCACGCGCACCCAGACTGGAAAGCTGCGCGGCCACCGCCGTTCCATCCACCACAACAGGACGCCGCCCAGCGCGACTGACGTGGCGACGGTGACGGCTAGCTCGGCGTAGGTCAGATCGGCGCCGTTCGGGCTCCAGCCGGTCACGACACGGATGTGAGCACCGAGGTTCCCGATGCCGAAGACGACCGTTGTGGCTGCCATTGCTGCGGCGAACCCGAGCGCGGTTCCTCTGACTGTTGCTGGAGTTGTCTCCACGCGGGACGGCGTTGGCGCGTTCGGCCGGGCGGGCCTGTCCGTGGTGGTCGGTGATCTGCGTACGGCGCTCACCACGCCGCTCCCGCGACTTGCCGGGTGCTGGCGTTGACCCGGTTGAACAGGTTCGTGACCGCGGTCCACAGCACCAGTGAGGCGAGCTGTGGTTCGGTGAAGTGCTGCGCTGCGTCGTCCCACACCGGATCGGGGACGGGATCGTCGCGGTCGCTGAGACGGGTGACGGATTCGGCCAGGGCGAGCGCGGCGCGTTCTGCGGGCGTGAAGAACGGGGCGTCTCTCCAAGCGGCCACAGCGCCGCGGCGCTCCTGGGTCTCGCCCGCCTTCGTGGCGCTGTCGACACCGCTGACGACACACGCGCTGCAACCGTTGACGTGACTGGGACTGGCACGCAGATGCACGAGGTGCATCGTCGAAGGCTCGACGCCGCCTCCGTGGGCGGCCTTGATGGACTCCTGGATCGACGTCATGGCTGCGGGAAGGATCACCGCATGGTTCGCGATACGGGACTGCATGAGATTCTCCTGGTGTCAGATGGGCCTACGACACCCCTGACGGATCGGCGCACCGAAACGTGACACCGACCTCGCGAGGAACGACTTTCATCCGCGTTCGAACCGGCGGCCGACGCTGAGCACGCGACGCCGGAACTCGGGGCGGCGGGAGCCAACCCGTTCACCTCGCCCGATAAGTTGACGGCGGGCCCGTCAGTCAGCCCGTGCGGCCGTGCGTCGGCCAGTTCGTGTCAGGACGACGGACACGGCCTCGACGCGCGGCCCCTCGGCCCCCGCCGCACTCGCCGCCTTGCACGAGTTCCTCGACGGCGGATCGGTCACCCAGCTGAGCTCCGTGCTCGGCGTGAGCCACTCGGGCACAGTCCGCCTTCTCGACCGCCGAGGGGCCTCATCGAGCGAGAACACTCGTCTGTTGCGGGCGGTCGGGGCCCGTCGTGCGAGGCGCGTCGATCCCGGTTCCCTCGTGAGACGACGTGGCGTGTCCGTCTGCCCCCCGATCCGGCATCAGCTGTTAGAACATTAAAAACCTCATCGCGTGCCTGCCGGCCCGAGCACTGGCTTGATGTCGACGACTGGGGTCCCATCAATGACTTCGAGGTCGCGCACAAGAAGTCGAGTGCCATCAATGGCGACGATTGAGACCTCGTGCAAGCCGATCGGGTTGGGGCGATCCGGCGAGCGCGTGCTGAACACACCCTGGAGCGGTCGTGCCGGATCGTCGCGCGGATGTAGTTCGAGCACAGTCCGATCCCCGCGATCGAGCCACGTCAGGACGATGACCCGCTCACCGACGTCGAGGTTGAGCATTGCGTGCAGAAACTCTGGACGCAGAACGATCGATGCGTCGGGGGCACCTTCGTCGCCTTGAGCTGGCGCGCTGGCGAGATCGGTGAGTGACGATTCGACGACACCAATCGGCCGAATCTCGTAGATGGCCTCGCTCATTCGAACACCGTGAGGTCAAGATCGTCGATCGTGTTGGGCGCAGCAAGCATGGCGATGTGAACGATCTTGTCTCCGACGATTGTGAAATCCCATGCGACCTTGGTGCGCCCTGCGACGACCCACACGATGCCAACGGCGCCGTCAATGAGCGCTGGCTGTGCGGCCAATGCTCGGCCGGAGAACGTGGCCGCGACGGCTCGGGATCCAAGAACGGTCTCGGGCGAGCCCATACGAACCGCCATGGCGTCGGCTTCGAGGACGATCTCGGGATCGAGGAGCGCGACGAGCGCGTCGAACTCACCATTGCGCGACGCCGCAAGAAACGCATCCACGACGGCGCGCTGTCGCTCCGGGTCCGTATCCGCAGGGCCGTCCGATCCCTGTACCTTCCGCCGGGCGCGGCTTGCGAGTTGCTTTGCCGCAGTCGTCGAACGACTCACGATCGGAGCGATCTCATCGAAAGGCACTCCGAACATGTCGTGGAGCACGAAGGCGAGGCGCTCGGCAGGGCTGAGAGTGTCGAGGACCACCAAGAGCGCCGCGCCGACCGAGTCGGCGAGCACTGCTTCCTCTTCGGGATCGCTGTCGGGCGCGGTGCCGGCATGTTCCGGCGCCGGCCGCAGTCCGCCCGTCTCCTCTCGGCGAGATGTCCGCGAGCGGAGCATGTCGAGAGAGACCCGCGCGACCACTGTCGTCAGCCAGCCACTGAGGTTGTCGATCTCGCTCGCGTCTACGCGGCTCAGGCGCAGCCACGACTCCTGCACCGCGTCCTCCGCCTCGGCGCTCGACCCGAGCATGCGATAGGCCACGGCGCGCAGGCGGGCGCGGTCCGCCTCGAATCGATCTCCGAGCCAATCCGCTTCCGGCATGGTCACCTTCCTCCGTACTGATCCGTCATACACATGACGATCCAAACGGCACCGAGGTAACACGAAGGTCGAGGAGGCCCCCCATGCCCAGCCGCAATCAGGCGATTATCTACCCCGTGACGGACATCGGCGGCGCCAAGCGTCTGTTCACGACGCTGCTCGGTGTCGAGCCGAACATGGACGAGCCCTACTACGTGAACTACAGCGTGGACGGCCAAGACATCGGGCTCGACCCGAACGGGCGCGACAAGGGCATGACCGGGCCAGTGAACTACTGGGAGGTCGAGAACATCGCCGAGAGTGTGGATGCGCTGGTCGCGGCCGGGGCTACGACGCAGCAGGCGATCAATAGCGTGGGCGGCGGCAAGCTGATTGCGACCCTCACGGATGCCGACGGGAACGTAATCGGACTCTCGCAGACGCCCGCGGGCAGCTGATCGAGCGCAGGACGCCAGGACAGCGCGGGCTGCATGCGCAGGCGGCAGTCCCGCGGTTCCTGGACCAGAACGTTGGGCAACGTGACGTGTGCTCCGCGCCCTTGAGGGCTATGTCCTCGTCGCCGCCCCGAGTCTCGTCGCGGTGCACGTGGACGGGGCGGGCGTTCTTCGTCCTGGACGATGCTCCCGCCCGAGTCTCCCAAGCTCTGCTCGCGACGACGTCGCGCGATGGTCACGACATTGCGACGGACGAAGGGATCGCTACGGCAGGATCGCACGATGAAGGCTTCTCGCCAGTGGTTATCGCGTCGTATCGTCGACTGCAAAGGCACCGGGCTTGGCGCGCCGGCACGCAAGCTGGCCCGGCAGCACGGCGTACGCTTCACGACCGTCGACCCGCGTGACCCGGGAGTCCGTCGGGTACGACGCCCGATCGTTGAAGGCCGAGATCAGGGAATGTGCAGGCCGGAGATACTGCGTGCGACTACGAGCCGCTGGATCTCACTCGTGCCTTCGAAGATCGTGTAGCTCACCTTGCCCCGTAAGGGCGGTGGTGCCACGTCCGATGAGCAGGCCTGATTCGGTTCGGTGGTCCGTCGGATCCGTCGTGTTGCCGCGAGTTGTAGGGATGAAAGTAGGGATGGGACGGGCTCTCGGTTCTCGCCTTTCGGGCGGTACGATGAAGGCATGGCGACCCGGCTCGCAGATCTACCGCAACCTCTCGCTTCGGCTGTTGCTCGAGCGTGCGCCCGAGTTTCGGTCCGGCCGACGACCTTCCCACGACGAGAGATCGATCCGGTCATCGCGGCGTGGGTCAACGACGCGATCGCTTCTGGCGTTCTCGCCGAGGCGATCGTTGAGGTTGCGAACGCCGATCCGGACCTTGCCTAACACCGCGTGATCATCGTCGATGACCAGCTGCTGCTGAGCATTCTCGCCGGGCAGGAATCCGACTCGTTGTTGTCCGCGAGGTCGAACGGCGTGGCGACGACCATGTGCTGGTTCTATCGCCTCAGCCGCGCGATCGCCGCCGGCGGCGCCACCGGAGCACTGAGCCGACGGTTCTCCGCGCTGAGCGCTCCGCACCAGGCGGAAGTGATCAGTCTGGTTGACGAGCTGCCGGCGCACATCATCACGCTCGATTTGCGAACCGTCGTACCCGTCATGTCGGCGCTGTCATCCGTCGCGATGGCGAACGTCCTGACGACCGAGGCGGTCGCGACCGCGCTCGTGCTCGACGCCGACATTGCGGTCTCGGTGCGATCCGATCTTCTGCAGAGAACGAGCGACACCGCGCAGGTCCAAGTCGTCCTCTTCGACTGACCGGTGCAGACCTCCGTTGAGGGGTGTGTACACGCGTGCCCGCATTCGTCGAGTCGAGGACAACGTCGCAGGGCCGTGCCACGTTGCAAATTGGGGACGGCCGTCGACGAGAGGGGCGGCGTGCAGACGTTGTGTGCAGATGAACAAACATGAGCTCGAGACTCCGGACCTGGGTCAGCCACCCATAGCGCGCCGAAATCTCGCCGCTTGACACGGGAAGCTGCGGCTCGATGTACAAGCAGTCGCGCTCTCAGCGATGAACGCGACGTCGGCGTCCGATCGCGATGAGCTTGCAGATTCCCGCTACGAACGCACCCACGAATAGCCAGAAGGAGACAGAACGCAAGGGATTGAGGAGGAGCGACAGGCCGAATAGCTCGGTCGGGGCAAAGCCGACGAGGGTCTTCCCGTAGCCCTGAACGTTTCGGAGCGTGTACGCAAAGATCAGGACCATCACGATCAGCCCTGCGCCGACGACGCTGACAACGATCATCGCGGAGTAAGCCAATCGGGATCGGAAGGACGCCGGTCACTGCGCGACCTCGCACCTGGTCAACCTGCGCTCCTCCGTACGTCGACGGCCGACAACGAACAACAGCCATGCCGAAACAAATATCGACATTGGACGCACGCCAAGTGAGCCAAATGTTCGAGCGCCCGCGTTGACCCGGAATGACCGGTTCGGCACCCGATCGCGGATCCTCGATATCGGTGACCTCGCGGATCAGCGGCCTCCGAGCGGAGCGGCCAGACCTCGCTCTGCCGCTTCCGCTTAGCCCCGATAGTTCACGGGAACTGCTGAGTCGTGCCCGGCGTGTGTGAGAGCGAGTTGACGGTGCTGTTGTCGTGCCCGTCGCGGTCGGCGAGAAGCGCGAAGACGATGGGGCCGGTTTCCGGGTCGTGTTCGGGCGTGGGTGGTCAACCCGACGCCGGATTCGTGGGCGTGGGTGTGTTCAGGTGAGGAGCGCGATGCGCGTGTAGGCGTTGACGAGCGCGTCGACGCTCGGCCAGTCGTCGAGGATCCGCACGATCTGTTGGCGGGCGCGACGCACGACACGCGCAGGTGCGTGCCACAGCTGCCAGCGCAACGTTTTCGGTTCTGCGATCGTGAGCGGGCCGTCCAAACACACGAGTTGGAACCAGCGGACGAGGTCGGCGGCGAACGCGACGATGGCGAGGCGGGTCCGGTTGGCGTCGAGATCAACGAATGGGAATCGTTCGAGACCGGAGTCTTTCAGCCGGCGGATGTGGTCCTCGACGTGGGCGTGGGCGCGCATGTGTTGGTCGAGCGCGACCGGATCACCGGATTGGTCGGTGTAGTGGCCCCAGTAGCGGAACTCGAGCGATGGGAACAGCGATGTTTGCGCGCCGGGATGCAATGGTTCGCGCCGCACGATCAGCCGGGTGCCTTCGGGCCAGCTCGACAGGTCGACGAGGTCGGTGACGTCACACACCGCGGCGTCGGACCGTTCCTCACCGGCCTGGGTGATCGCGAGTCGCCAGCGGTCGTCGTCGACCTCGATGCTCGCGATTGCTGTGTGGATCTGGCTGTTCTTGCGGGCCACGACCGCGAACCCGACGTTGCGGGCCCGACAGCCCCTCACGAACGCGGCCGACGCGCCCGCCGAATCGGCACGGACCATCACCGGCCGGGACACGACGGTCGGGTCGTCGCCGGGCCGGTGACCGGCCGCGACCTCGGCGGGGAGTTGGCCGAGCGCGTTGTCGAGGACCGTGAGGTGATCGGCCGCGTTGTTCGCGGTCGCGTTCCCGGGCCGTAACAGCGCAGCGAGCGTCTCACCCGTCGCATCCGCGAAGCAGAACATCGGATGGAACCCGAACCCGCGCTTGTAGGTCGGTGCCGTCCCGTGCTTGTGTTCGGAATGGATCTCGATCAACGACGCATCGATGTCCAACACGACCGGCTCGCCATCATCGACCGCCGCCCACACGTCCGCCGCGGACCTCGGCCATCGCCGCCCACAGGCCCGCGAGTGTGATCGCGTCGATCTGTCGGTAGGTGCGATACAACGTTGAGTCTGACGGCACCGACCCGAACAGTGCCGGCTGCGCCCGCAACACCTCGACATCCGAACACGCATCGCCGCCACCCGCGAGTGTCAGCATCGCGTGCACCAACACCTTCCCCCGATCATGGAACGGGAACCGCTCACCAGTCGGCACGATCCGCGCCGACAACGCCGCACCCAACCCGAGCGCGTCCGCGAAACGACCCAACGCGTGCAAGCCCACATGCGCGACAACCCCATCGCCACCGGTCTCGATCCGCGCCCGGGTCGTGCTGGTAACGTTCATCTGTCAGGTGCCCTTTCGTCGGACCTTCTTGGCTGTGTCGCAACACCAAGAATGCCTTACGGACAGGGCACTTGTCGCGCTCAGCGACCCTCAACAACCCCGAACTCGTGAACGATCAGGGTT
>CAWFFF010000006.1:0-91760 GCA_963814995.1 uncultured Actinomycetes bacterium
CAGCCCGTATTCGGCTGGCTGGTCCATCGAATCCGGCGTGTTGTCGCGAGTTGTAGGGATGAAAGTAGGGATGGGACGGGCTCTCGGTTCTTGCCTTTCGGGCGGTACGATGAAGAGATGGCGACCCGGCTCGCAGATCTACCGCAACCTCTGGCTTCGGCGGTCGCACGGGCGCGCTCCCAAGTTTCGGTCCGGCCGACGACCTTCCCACGACGAGAGATCGATCCGGTCATCGGCGAGTGGGTCAACGACGCGATTGCTTCTGGCGTTCTTGCCAAGGCGATCGTGGAGGTTGCCAACGCCGATCCGGACCTTGCCTAACACCGCGTGATCATCGTCGATGACCAGCTGCTGCTGAGCATTCTCGCCGGGCAGGAATCCGACTCGTTGTTGTCCGCGAGGTCGAACGGTGTGGCGACGACCATGTGCTGGTTCTATCGACTCAGCCGTGCGATTGCCGCCGGCGGCACCACTGGGGCACTCAGCCGGCGATTCTCTGCACTGAGCACTGCGCACCAGGCGGAGGCGATCAGCCTGGTTGACGAGCTGCCCGCGGAGATCATCACGCTCGACTCGCGCACCGTCGTTCCTGTCATGTCGGCACTGTCATCTGTTCGCGGCGGCGAACGTGCTTACGACCGAAGCGGTCGCAACCGCGCTCGTGCTCGACGCCGACATTGCTGTCTCGGTGCAATCCGAACTCCTCCAGAGAACGAGCGACGCCGCGCAAGTCCGCGTCGTGCTCTTCGACTGACGGGGACAGACGTCCGCTGAGGTGTCAGGACGTGGTGTCCCGAACTCGCGTGGCAGACATCGCGTGGCAGACATCGCGTGCAGACATCGCGTGCAGATCGCGCGACTATCGGATAGGCGAGCGCTGAGTCCCCTGGACCACACTTCGATTCGTGGTCACGAGGCCGCGATCATCTTCCCGTCACTGCCGAGCCTGCGCCGCATTCCTCTTCGAGCGAGCCACGCGAGGCTGAATGAGACCGCAAACGCCCCGCCGGCGATCGCGAGTACCGCAGCGACCGTGAGCAACTGCATCGACCAGCCCGCATGTACAGCGACGATCGAACGGTGAACGGATCGGGTGATCGGGTTCGAAACACCGGCTGCACTTCCTTCAACTCGCAGGTATCCGCGCACCGAGCTGATCCAGCTGCGCACCTCACCAAGAACGAGAAGGAGAAGTATTCCAACTGGAACCCCGAGGCTCCCGACGACCGGCGATCGAGTCAACAGGAGCGCGGCAGCTCCGACAACGAGGACCAGACCCAGCGCGAAGACCCACCAACCGTCCATCGCAAGTCCCCGAACCGTCTCTGTCCCGCCGCCGAGCGCGTGCGTCGTCACCCAGGGCGCCCATGCGCACGCAGCAATCGTGACGCCGAGCAGCAGCAACATCGATGCCAAGACAATCGTTGACCACGACTGCTCATGCCCTCTGCGCACAGTCCAAGTTTGACAGGCTGAGCGCCGGATAGCTCGACGCCCAGCGTCGAGCATCCCTTTGGCCCCCACAGACCGCGGAAACCAGTCCGGGTCTTGCCGGCCGGCATCGGGTCGACGGCCGCCGTCAGCCGCGCCTCCGTGCGTCTGCCGCTTCCGCTTAGCGGAAGCGGCATATCTGTGCCGATCTTGGAGAAGGTCTCGCGGGCGAGAATCGCATCGTGATGCAACGTGTGTGAATCGCTCTGCGGTGGTCGTCGGTCGGCTCAGGGAGAAGGCGAGCGCGCGATCGGACGGCGGGGCAACATTCGCGGCGTGGCGTCGCGTTTTCGGGTCGGCGCGCGCTATTCGGATGCATGGAGACTCACCAGGCACAACCAGAACAGGAAGCGCGAGGAGCGCAGGGCACAACGGGAACCGGAAGGGCGGAACGGCTCACGTTCACGGTTGACGAGGTCGCAGTAGCGCTCGGGATCTCGCGGTCGAGCGCTTACGAGTGTGCCAAGCGGGGAGACATCCCGACGGTGCGCCTCGGCCGCCGCATCGTCGTTCCGCGTCGAGCCGTGCTCGCGCTGCTCGGCGAGACCGACACGGCGGCCTGAGGGCTTCAGCCTGCTCAGGCGTCGAGCGCGTCGCCCAGACCCAGAGCAAGGGCTTCATCGGCGGACTGCACGACGTGGGCGTAGACACGCAGCGTCATCGCCGCGTTGGCATGGCCGAGACGACCAGCGACGGTCCGAACATCGTGACCACTCGTAATCGCGGTCGTCGCGGCCCAGTGGCGCAGATCGTGAAGCCGCCAGTCGGCCTCGATGCCGGAGAGCTCGCGCGCCCGCTGCCACCACCAGCCGATGCGATCCGGGTTCGGCGGCCCCTCGTCGATCGAGAACATGTACGGACCGACCTCTTCGCGTACAGCACGGTGCTTGACGATCATCTGTACGGTCGTCTCATCAATCGTCACCGCCCGGCCGTTTGCCGTCTTGGTCGGCGCGTCGATCAACTCCGGATGACCCGCGTGTTCGGCGTCGCGCCGAACGGCGATGCTGCTGTCGATCGTCAACCGGTCGCCGTCGAGATCGGACCATTGCAGCGCGGCGAGCTCGGACCGACGAGCGCCGGTTACCGCGGCGAGGCGAAGTGCGAGCTCGGCCATCGGATCGACCTGCGCGGCAACGGCGAGGACTGCGCGTACTTCGTCGGCCGTCATCGCAGCTCGCGGAGATCGCTTCGCACTGCGCAGCTGTGCGTGCCGGGCGACGTTGCTGTGCACCCAGCCCCATCGCACGCCCTGCTCGAGCGCGGCCCTCAACACCATGTGCCGGCCTCGAATTGCGGACTCGCCAATTCCGGCCTTGCGGAGCCGCAGATGCCAACGCTCGACGTCGGCCACCGAGAGGCGCGCAATCGAGAGCGCGCCGATGCGATCCGTCGAGACCTTCCGAGCCCGACTCCGCTGATCGCGTCGCGTCGACTCCGCCCACGACGGATCGTTCAACTCCACCCAGGCATCGAGCATCTCGGCAACCGTCCGCCCGGCGCCGGACGACGACGGGGCCGAATCGAACTGCGCGGCCACCCGCAGGGCGTCCCGCTTCGTTCCCTCGACCGTTCGGCTGAGCTGGGTGGGCTTGCCGTTCTCGTCGCGACCGGTGAAGACCCTGACCTCCCAGACCCCGCGCCGCTTCTCCCGGATGGTCGCCACGCACGGGACCGTAGCCGACAAGTTGTAGGGATGGAGTAGGGATGAGCGCCCTGGACGGGATCCGACCAGGCGGACCGGAATCAGGGAATGTGCAGGCCGGACACCGCGCGGGCGACGACCAAGCGCTGGATCTCACTCGTGCCTTCGAAGATCGTGTAGATCTTCGAGTCGCGGTGCCACTGCTCCACGGGGTGCACTCTGACGTAGCCGGCGCCGCCGAGGATCTGGATCGCGTCCTCGGTCACCTTTACCGCGGTCTCACCGGCGTACAGCTTCGACATCGAGCCCTCGCCCGCTTCGAAGTGCTTGCCGCTCGAGGCCATCCAGCACGCGCGCCACACGAGGAGACGGGCGGCGTCGATGTGCATCTTCATGTCGGCGAGCTTGAACGCGATCGCCTGGTTCATGATGATCGGGCGGCCGAACGCCTCGCGCTCCTTGGCGTAGTCGAGCGCGTACTCGTACGCAGCACGCGCGATGCCGAGCGCTTGCGCGCCGACCATCGGCCGTGACGCTTCGAACGTGCTCATCGCGGCCTGCACACGCGAGCTCTTACCCTCTTTCGCACGCGCGAGCCGAGCGTCGAGCTTCTCCTTGCCGCCGAGCAGCATCGAACCCGGGATGCGCACATCGTCGAACACGACCTCCGCAGTGTGCGACGCGCGGATGCCCATCTTCTTGAACTTCTGCCCCATGCTCACGCCGGGGGTGCCGGGCGGAACGATGAACGAGGCGTGGCCGCGACCCTTCAGCTCGGGCTCGACCGACGCGACCACCACGTGCGTAGTCGGCACCTTCGTGATACCGCCGTTGGTGATCCACGTCTTGGTGCCGTTGATGACCCACTCGTCCTTGGCCTCGTCGTACACCGCGGCGTGCGCAGCGACGAGACGTCGGAGCCGGCGTCGGGTTCGCTCACGGCGAACGCGGCCATCCGGAGATCGTCGGGCGTGCCGTAGCACTGCGGCACCCACTCCGCGATCTGCTCGGGCGTCCCGCTGCCGACGATGCCCGACACACCGAGACTGGTCCCGAAGATCGAGAGCGCGATGCCGGCGTCACCCCAGCACAGCTCTTCGGACGCGATCGCGTACGTCAGGCCCGTCGTGTCGCTGAACGCGTTGGCGAGGAAGTCCCACGAGTACAGACCGATGCGGGCCGCCTCCTCGATGACCGGCCACGGCGTCTCCTCGCGTTCGTCCCATTCGGGCCCGGCGGGACGGACGACGTCGGCCGCGAAGTCGTGCACCCATTTCTGGATCTGCAACTGGTCTTCGTTGAGATCGAGCGAGAAGTCGGTCATGACAATCCCTTCGGCAACTGCGGCCGTCCGAATCGGTCGCTTCTGCGGGCCAAGCGAAGTTACCCGCCAGTAACGACGAGCATACCCAAGCCTCCCGGGCAGGCCAGACAGGGGATGGCGGACACAGCTCGCGCCCGGGTCCGACGACGGTCAAGTGATCGCGGCCGGCGACCGAAATGATGGGACGACGATCGTCGCCGCGGCCCGGCCGGGCCCCAAGGGCGTGATCGAGGGGGACCCGTTTGTTCGTTCGAGTTTTCATCGTCGCGTGCGCAGTCATGGCGCTCTTCGTCGCCGCGGCTCCCGGCAGCGCACGCGGCCCTGACGCCCAACGGCACCGAGTACCACCCACTCACCTTCCCGGTGCGCGAGCCGGTGCACTACTTCGACGACTTCGGCGGCGCGCGCCAGCACCCCGGCAACGACCTCATGGGCACCAAGCTCGACCACGAGCTCGCGGCGAACGACGGCACGATCACGTTCGCCCGCGACGACTCGAGTGGGCACTCCGGCAACATGCTCATCCTCACCGGTACCGACGGGTGGAAGTACTGGTACATCCACATCAACAACGACACGCCCGGCACCGACGACGGGGCGAACCCCGCGCAGTGGCGGTTCGCGCCCGGCATCGTGGAGGGCGTGCACGTGAAGCGCGGGCAGTTCATCGCGTACATGGGCGACAGCGGCGAGGCGGAGACGACCGATCCGCACCTCCACTTCGAGCTGCACCGTCCCGACGACTCGTTCATCGACCCGTACACCTCGTTGCGGCTCGCGCAGGGCGCGGGCGCCAACGGTCTGTGCGCGTACCCGACGAATCCCGTGGGCCACCCCACCAGCGCCGCGGGGCCGGGCTTCTGGACCCTCGGTGCCGACGGCACCGTGCTCGCGTTCGGCGACGTGCCGAACCTCGGGAACGCGCCGGCGACGACGGCCGACGACCCCTACATCGCGGATCGCGTCGACACCGACGGGTCCGGGCTACTGGACCGTCGACGTGCGCGGCCACGTCGACGCGTTCGGCGACGCGCACGACTACGGCGGCGCCGACACGGTCGCGCTCAACGAACCGATACTCGGCATCGCGCCGACCGCGTCCGGCCACGGGTACTGGCTCCTCGCCCGCGACGGCGGCATCTTCAGCTACGGCGACGCGCGCTTCTTCGGGTCGACCGGGGCGAAGCACCTCAACGCGCCCGTCATCTCCATGGCGTCGACGCCCGGCGGCCACGGATACTGGCTGCTCGGCGCGGACGGCGGCGTCTTCGCCTTCGGCAACGCGCACTTCTGGGGCTCGACCGGCGCGATGAAGCTGAACAAGCCGGTGACGTCGATGATCGCGACGCCGACCGGTCGCGGCTACCTGCTTCTGGCGCGCGACGGCGGGCTCTTCAGCTTCGGCGACTCCACGTTCCTCGGCTCGATCCCCGGCGCGGGTTGGTGCCCCGGCCCGAGCGCGCTCGCCTTCGCGCAGACGCCGGCGGCCGGCGGCTACTGGATGCTGCTCTCCGACGGTCAGGTCGTCCCGTTCGGCAACGCACGCGGCTGGGGCCAACCGTCGACGACGCACGCCACCGCAGTGGCGCTCGCCGCCGCCCGGTAGCGACGCGCGCTCGGTCAGGGCGTTTCGGCGTGCATTTCGCGCCCGGTCCAGCGCGCCGCGCCGGGCGCGGGCCAGAGCGGTCCGACAAGCAACTGTCCGCGGTCGCGCAGCTCTCGTAGCACCTGCGCGGCGATCGGCGGGTCGAGGTGACCGCCGAAATCGTCGATCACACAGTGCAGCGGGCTGAGCGCGAGGTGTCCGACCATCGTCACGTCGAGGTCACCCGACGTTACCTGCACGATCTGATGACCGGGTGAGTGTCCGCCGGTGTAGCGGATCGCGACTTCCGGCGTCACGACGTGGTGGTCATCGATCGTCGTCACGACACTTTGGTTGTGCAGCGCGACGAGCGCATCCGATCCTTGCGGACGGTACGAGGAGTCGTCGACGATCGCGTCGTACTCGCGACGCGAGACCAACACCTCGGCGTTGGGGAAGAACGGACTCCAGTCGTCACCGTCGACCCAGGCGAGCATGCCGATGCCGTCGATGTGCGACGCGATCACGGTGTCGATCGAGTCGCGTGGGAAGCCTGCATGCACGAGCGCGGCCGCGACTCCTTCTTGGTGGGCCACTGCGTCGGGTCCCGTGCGCAGGATGTTGTCGGCCGCCTGCGCGGGATCGACGACGATGCGGCGCCCCGCCGACTCGATCACCCAGACCGCGGCACCGACCCGCACCTGCGCTCCGTCGGCCCACCTCGGCGCAGCCCACTCGACGGACTCGACCTGGGGCGCCTCCAAACCGACGACCCCGGCGTCGACGAGCACATCGGCATACGGCACCCGCACGAGCGACGCGGCACCGACCGACGAACGGGACGTCTCCACGTTCACGAGTTTCGCGCTCGGGAGCCGGGCCGCCCACGAATAACCTCCGAGGCGTCGTCGAAGCGCTGCGCGCCGGCCGCTGACCTTGCCTCCGGCGATGTGACAGTCGTCACGGATCCTCACCTCGGCCCGCTACCGCGTCCGATGCTGTGTGCGGTTCGCCCCTCAGCGGACCCTCGGACATGGACGGCAGGAACGGCCTTCGCGGATTCGCGAGGGTCGTTTCTGTCTTGTAACGTCCGCTCCTCGTGAGCGACGACGGCGTGGGTTCCGGTTTCCGAGGGCAGGCCGCGATCGTGGGCGTCGGCGAGACCGACTACGTGCGGGGCGCCCCCTTCACGCCCGTCGAGCTCATCCTCCAGGCCGCCGACACCGCGATCGCCGACGCCGGCCTCACCGCGAGCGATATCGACGGCATCATCCCGCCGCCCGGCTACACCACGAGCGAGGAGCTCGCCGCCAACCTCGGCATCGACACGCTCCGACTCGCGACCACGGTGCACATGGGCGGCGCGAGCCCGACCGCCTCGCTCCAACACGCGGCGCTCGCGGTCGCATCGGGACAGGCGACCAACGTGCTCGTCGCGTTCGGCTGGAACGGCTACTCGGCCTTCCGCCCCCGGCCCGGCGTGCCCAAACCGCGCCGGGGCATGGACGCCAGCGCGGTCGGCGACGTCGTTCTCGACTACTACCTGCCCTACGGCGCCCGCTCGGCCGCGCAGTTCTATGCGTGGATCGCGATGCGCCACAAGCTCCTGTACGGCACGCGCGACACCGACATGGGCGAGATCGCCGTGACGTTCCGGGCCCATGCCCAGCTCAACGAGCGCGCCCTGATGCGGGGCACGCCGTTGACGATGGACGAGTACCTCGCCGCCCGCTGGGTGTCGGAGCCGTTCCGCCTCTACGACTGCTGCCTCGAGACCGACTGCGCGGCCGCGGTCGTCGTCACGTCCACCGAGCGGGCGCGCGACCTGCGACACCGGCCCGCCGTGATTCTCGCCGGGGCCGAAGGCCATCCCTATCCGGCCGACGACATCGCGAACCGGCCCGACATCTTCCGTATCGGGCTCACCACCGCTGCGCCACGCGCCCTCGGCACGGCCGGCGTGCGCGCCGACGAGCTCGACTTCATGGAGATCTACGACTGCTTCACCTACGTGGTGTTGCTGCAGATCGAGGCGCTCGGGCTGTGCGAACGGGGCGAAGCGGGCGCGTTCGTGCGCGACGGCGTGCTCCGGCTCGACGGCGGCGCGCTCCCCACCAACACGCACGGCGGGCTGCTGTCGCAGGGTCACATGTGGGGCATGAACCACGTGGTCGAAGCGGTGCGGCAGCTCCGCGGCGACGCCGGCGCCGCGCAGGTCGCAGGCGCGGAGATCGGTTGCGTGACCGGTTGGGGCGACTTCGGCGACGGCAGCATCGTCGTGCTGGGACACGAGCGATGACCGACCGCCTGTTGCCCTCGACCCTCGGACTCAACGGCGAGTTCTACGCATTCCTCGCGCAAGGTGAGCTCCGCCTCCAACGGTGCACCGCGTGCCGAACCTGGCGCCACCCGCCGCGCTTACGGTGCGCGCATTGCGGGTCGCGCGACGTCGCGTGGGAGCCGGCCTCGGGACGCGGCCATGTGTTCTCGTGGACGGTGACGCACCGCGCCGTCGACCCCGCGTTCACGCCGCCGTACGCGATCCTCGTCGTCGAACTGGACGAGGGTCCGAGGCTCGTCGGCAACCTGCGCGGCCTCGAACCATCCGAATTGGTGCTCGATCTCCCGGTCGTCGTCGAGATCGAGCATGCGTCCGACGCGGTCGGACTTCTCTGGTTCAGTCCGGGGTAGCCGGCGCCGATCACAAGGGTGCTGCGGAAGGATCCGCGGCGGACGTGCTCCCGGGGCGGGAGCAGGACTCAAGGACGAGGTGGCCATGGACGGCCGTCGCGCGCGCACCGTGTTGGGCGTCGGGAACGACGCCGGAGCCGCGGAGATCCGGCGCGCCTTTCGGGCCCGGGCGCTCGTCACCCACCCCGACCACGGCGGCAGCCGCGCCGCGTTCGCCGAGCTCCTCGACGCGTTCGAGAGCCTCCGCGCCGGGACGACGCCTCCGCCGGCGAAGCCCCGGCGCAAGCCGGAGCCGACGCTCCGCCGCGTGGATCGACGCCCGCCGGCTCCCCGAGCCCGTCCCGCTCGCCCGCATCCCGTTCGACGCGTACGACTCGCCCCCGCGCCCCACCCCGCGCCGCGAGTTCGCCGACATCCTGCGCGCGGCGAGCGCCCACCTCGTCTGAGTAGCGTCCGGCTCCATGGAGCTGTGGGAGTTGAGCGCGCGTGAGGCCGTGCGCCACACGATTGCGTCGTATACCTACGCTGCCGACAACGGGCACTTCGACGACGTGGCCGCGCTGTTCGTACCCGACGGCGTGCTCGAGGTGCAGGGGACGGGCGGCGCGCTCGCCGACGGGCGCGACGCGATCCTCGGCTTCTTCCGCGGCGTCGGCGGCGACGTCGTGACCACTGCGCCGCCGGGGCGCATGCAGCACCACGTGGGGAGTATCCGGGTCGTGGTCGAGTCGCCCGTGGCCGCCACCGCCACGAGTTACTTCACCGTGATGACCGGCGCGGGCGTCGACCACTGGGGTCGCTACAAGGACCGCTTCGTTCCCGAAGCGGTCGGCGACCGGTGGCTGTTCGCGCACCGGCTCGTCCGCACCGACGGGCGCACGCCCGGTGGCTGGGCCGACAACCGCTAGCCCGACGACAGGCTACGCGTACGCCTCCACCGGCGGGCAGCTGCAGAACACGTTGCGGTCGCCGTAGACACCGTCGATGCGCCCGACCGGCGACCAGTACTTGGTGTGGCGCAGGCCCGAGACCGGGAAGGCCGCGAGCTCACGCGGGTACGCGCGGCCCCAGTCGTCTGCGGTGACGTCCTCGGCGGTGTGCGGCGCGTGCACGAGCGGGTTGTCGTCGGCCGGCCACTCTCCCAACGCGACGCGATCGATCTCGGAACGGATCGCGATCATCGCGTCGACGAAGCGGTCGAGCTCGCCCAAATCTTCCGACTCCGTCGGCTCGATCATCAACGTGCCCGACACCGGGAACGACATCGTGGGCGCGTGGAAGCCGTAGTCGATCAGGCGCTTGGCGATGTCGTCGACGGTGACGCCGGTGTCGTGCGTGATCGCCCGGATGTCGATGATGCACTCGTGCGCGACCCGCCCGTTGGCACCGGTGTAGAGCACCGGGAAGTACGGCGCGAGGCGGTGCGCGAGGTAGTTCGCGTTGAGGATCGCGACGTGCGTGGCCCGGGTGAGGCCCGCGCCGCCCATCATCCGCACGTACATCCACGGGATCGGCAGGATCCCCGCCGACCCCCACGGCGCGGCGCTGATCGCGCCCACACCGGTGGCCGGGCCCGCCTCGCGTCGCAGCGGGTTGTTCGGCAGGAACGGCGCGAGATGCGCGCGCACACCGATCGGCCCGACGCCGGGACCGCCGCCGCCGTGCGGGATACAGAACGTCTTGTGCAAGTTGAGGTGCGAGACGTCGGCGCCGAACTTGCCGGGACGGGCGACGCCGACGAGCGCGTTCAGGTTCGCACCGTCGAGGTACACCTGACCGCCGTGCTCGTGCACCAGCGCGGAAATGTCGCGGATCTGCTCCTCGTACACGCCGTGCGTCGACGGGTACGTCACCATCAACGCGCTCAGATCGGCCGAGTGCTCGACCGCCTTGGTCTTGAGGTCGGTGAGATCGACGTTGCCGTGGTCGTCACAGGCGACGACGACCACCTTCATGCCCGCCATCGCGGCCGACGCCGCGTTCGTGCCGTGCGCGGATGCGGGGATGAGGCAGACGTTGCGCTGCGCTTCGTTGCGCGACGCGTGGTACTTGCGGATTGCGAGCAGCCCCGCGTACTCCCCCTGGGAACCTGCGTTCGGCTGCAACGACACCGCGTCGTAGCCGGTGATCTCGGCGAGCCAGCGTTCGAGGTCGTCGAAGAGCTCGAGGTAGCCGCGCGCCTGCTCGAGCGGCGCGTAAGGGTGCATGCGCCCGAACTCCGGCCAGGTGATCGGCTCCATCTCCGCTGTCGCGTTGAGCTTCATCGTGCACGAGCCGAGCGGGATCATCGTGCGGTCGAGCGCGAGGTCGCGGTCGGAGAGGCGGCGCAAGTAGCGCAGCATCTGGTGCTCGGAGCGGTGCGACGTGAAAGCGCGGTGCGTGAGGTAGCCCGACATGCGCATCAGCCCGGGCGGGATCGCGGCCGTCTCGGAAACGGTGGCGGGATCGGACGCGTCGATCGGGCCGTCGATGCCGAACGCGGCGAGCACCGCGTTCACGATCGTGATCGTCGTCGTCTCGTCGAGCGCGATGCCGAGCGTGTCGGCGTCGACGAGCCGCAGGTTGATGCGACGCTCGGCGGCCGCGGCGAGCACGTCGGCGGCGCGGCCGGGGACACGCACGGTCACCGTGTCGAAGAAGTGCTCGTGCACGACCTCGACTCCACCGGACCGCAACGCCTCCGCGAGGCCGGCGGCCAGACCGTGGACCCGGCGCGCGATCGCGTGCAGCCCGTCGGCGCCGTGGTACGAGGCGTACAGGCCCGCGATCACCGCGAGCAGGACCTGCGCGGTGCAGATGTTGCTCGTCGCCTTCTCGCGGCGGATGTGCTGCTCGCGCGTCTGCAGCGTGAGCCGGAACGCGGTCCGGCCCTTCGCGTCGATCGACACGCCGACGAGGCGGCCGGGCAACGTGCGCCGGTGCTCGTCACGGACCGCGAGGTACGCGGCGTGCGGACCGCCGAAGCCGAGCGGCACACCGAAACGCTGCGTGGTGCCGACGACCGCGTCGGCGCCCATCTCCCCCGGCGGGGTGACGAGCGCCAGCGCGAGCAGGTCGGCCGCGACGCACACGAGTGCGCCCTGCGCGTGGAAGCGTTCGATCGCCGGCCTGAGATCGCGTAGGCGGCCGCTGCTGCCGGGGTACTGGAGCAACACGCCGAAGCACCCTTCGACCGGATCGCCCGTGTGCGGATCGCCGACGACGACCTCGATCCCGAGCGGCTCCGCGCGCGTCTGCACGATGTCGATCGTCTGCGGGTGCGCGTCGGCGTCGACGAGGAACACCATGCCCGCCTTCGGGTTGACGCGGTGCAGCATCGCCATCGCCTCGGCCGCGGCGGTGCCCTCGTCGAGCAGCGACGCGTTGGCGAGGTCCATGCCCGTGAGGTCGGTGACCATCGTCTGGAAGTTCAGCAATGCCTCGAGCCGCCCCTGGCTGATCTCGGGCTGGTACGGCGTGTACGCCGTGTACCACGCCGGGTTCTCGAGCACGTTGCGCAAGATGACCGGCGGCGTGATCGTGTCGTGGTAGCCGAGACCGATCAGCGAGGTGAACACCTCGTTACGGCCGGCGACCGCGCGCAGCTCGGCCAGGGCGTCGGTCTCGGACAACGGCTCCGACAGCGAGAGCGGGACGGGCTCACGGATGACCGACGGCACCGCCGCCGCGACCAGCTCGTCGAGCGAGCCGTAGTGCAGCGTGGCGAGCATCGCCGCCTGGTCGTCGGGGCGGGGGCCGATGTGGCGGTCGGCGAACGACTCCAGACCGGGATCTTCGGTGGCCAGCGGCTCGGGCATGGCGGGAAACCTCTCGTTCCGCGTCGTCGTTGCGAGCCGCGCACGGCCCGACTCCCCCTCTGTCGCGGAACTCCAGAGTTGCCTCGCTCCGACGGTTCGGGTGCCTGAGAGATTCCGGGGAGTGGTTGCTCCTTCGGCGCCCGGATCGCTCGTGCGAGCGTCCGGACTCTCCCGTCAGAGGTCGACGGCGGTTGTCCACTCCACGGTAGCCGCTCCCCACGCGCGAAGCTGCAGGGCGATGAGCCCCGAAACGACCCCCGAAACGCCGGACGACGACCACGACCACTCCGGCCACGACCACGAGCACGACCATGAGCACGAGGAGCTCACCGAGGAGGAAGAGGCACAGGCCGAGGCCGACATCGCCCTGATGGCCCGGGCCCTCGCCGCACTCGACGACGACACCCTGCGCCGGGCCCTCGCCGACATGAGCGAGAAGTCGCGCCTCGACGTCGCCGCCCAGTTGCAGCTGCCGCGCGCCACCATGCGCCTCGGCGACGCGCTCATCCCGCTCGTGCGGCGCAAGCTGCAGACCGCGGCGCCCGACCACCAGTTGCAGGTGCTGTTCGCCCTCGCCCAGCAGGTCAACGACGAGACCATCGAGGCGCTCGGCCCGCGTTCCGAGGAACCGACGCGCGACGACCTCCTCGAGGTGCTGCCCGCCGTCATCGACGCGCACGGGATCACCCTCGTCACGTTGATGCTCGTCGGCTACGCGGCCAGCGACGCGCTGTGCCGGCCGGTCATGCGCGAGCTGCTCGAGACCGACGACCGCTTCGAGGTCGGCGAGCCCGTCCCGGTCGAGGCCAAGCCGGAGCTCGGCGCGCTCCCCGCATCGACGCTCGACAAGAAGGAGCTCGAGGCCAAGCGCGAGCAGCGGCGGATCGCGAAGGAAGCCAAGCGCGCGGCCGAAGTGCGGGCCCGCGAGGCGCGCATCGCGGCCCAGGAGAAGCGGCGCCAGGCCGTGCACGAAGCAAAGCGCAAGGCGCGCTGAGGAGGTCGTGATGCTCGACACCGTCATACGTGGTGGCAACGTCGTCGACGGGACCGGCGCGCCCGCGCGCCAGGCCGACGTGGGAATCCGCGACGGCAAGGTCGTCGAGATCGGATCGATCAAGGACGAGGCCGCGGAGACGATCGACGCGGACGGGCTCGTCGTCGCGCCCGGGTTCGTCGACCCGCACACCCACTACGACGCGCAACTCTTCTGGGACCCGGCGGCCACGCCGTCGAACCTGCACGGCGTGACGAGCATGATCGCGGGCAACTGCGGGTTCACGCTCGCGCCCGTGCACCCCGAGGACGCCGACTACCTGCGCCGCATGATGGCGAAGGTCGAGGGCATGCCGCTCCCCGCGCTGGAGACGGGCGTGCCGTGGTCGTGGAACTCGTTCGGTGAGTACCTCGACGCGGTCGACAACCGGGTCGGCCTGAACGTGGGTTTCCTCGTCGGCCACTGCGCGCTGCGGCGCAACGTGATGGGCAAGGAAGCGATCGGCAACGAGGCCACACCCGAGCAACTGGCGGCGATGACCCGGTTGTTGGAGGAGTCGATCGCGGCCGGCGGTCTCGGTTTCTCCACCACGCTGTCGTTCACGCACTCCGACGGCGACGGCGAGCCCGTCGGCTCCCGCTGGGCGTCGGGCGAAGAGGTGCTCGAGCTGTGCCGCGCGGTGTCACGCCACGAGGGCACCACGCTCGAGTACGTCACGAGCGGTTGCCTGCGCGGCTTCAGCGACGAAGAAGTCGACCAGATGGCGGCGATGACGCTCGCGGGCCGGCGACCGCTGAACTGGAACGTGCTGACGATCGACTCGCGCGAGCCGCAGCGGTACCACGACCAGGTCGGCGCGTGCGAGCACGCGCGGGCGCAGGGCGGCACCGCGATCGCGCTCACGATGCCGACGCTCGTCGAGATGAACATGTCGTTCCTCAACTACTGCGCGCTGTTCATGCTGCCGGGCTGGTCGGAAGTGATGAGCCTGTCGGTGCCGGAGCGCATCGCGAAGCTGCGCGACCCCGCAGTGCGCAAGTGGATGAATGAGCGGGCCCACTCCCCCGAGGCGGGCGTGTTCTCCCGGCTCGCGTCGTGGGGCCGCTACCAGATCGGCGACACGTACTCGGCCGCGAACGACGGCTTGAAGGGCCGGGTGGTCTCGGATCTCGCCGAGCGCGAGAACAAGGGCACCTTCGACACGCTGCTCGACCTCGTCATCAACGACGACCTCAAGACGATCCTGTGGCCGCTGCCCTCCGACGGCGACCTCAAGTCGTGGCAGATGCGGGCCGAGGCGTGGGACCACCCGTTGGTGTTGGTCGGCGGCAGCGACGCCGGCGCGCACCTCGACCGCATGTGCGGCGCGCCCTACACGACTTCGTTTCTGGCCGACACGCTGCGCGGCCGGCAGTTGATCTCGCTCGAACGGTGCGTGCAGCTGATGACGCAGGCGCCCGCGCAGCTCTTCGGACTGCGCGACCGGGGCGAGTTGCGTGAAGGCTTCCACGCCGACGTCGTGATGTTCGACCCCGCGACGGTCGCGACCGACGAGGTCAAGCTGGTCAACGACCTCCCCGGCGGCACCGCCCGCCTGTTCGCCGACGCGATCGGCGTGCAGCGCGTGATCGTGAACGGCACGACGATCGTGAACGAGGGTACGCAGACGGGCGCCTTGCCCGGCCAGGTGCTGCGTTCGGGCCGCGACACCTACACGGTCCCGATCCCCGCCGACCGGTAGGCATTCGGACAATACGGAGGAGCGGCACCGGCCCAATCGGCGTTGGAGACCGCCGACGCGGCTCTCGCCCGAAAGGCCTTCGTCACCCTCGGAGCGTGACGGGCGCTTCGCCGCGGGTCAGGGATTCGGTGCTTGGTACTGCACGGTCCACGTCTTGCCGCCGTCGGTGGTGCCGAGAATGTGCGCGGCCACGTCGAAGCCGCCGTCGACGAGCCAGCCACGATCGCGGCTCACGAAGCTCACCGATTGCGGGGTGGCCTGTTGCGCCGGTCCGTCGACCACTCGAGCGATCGGGCCCCGTGCGTGTCCGTCGTCGCTGACCACCACAATGCTCGTCGGGTTCTCGACCGGGCCGGTGTATCCGACGAACGCAGCGGTGTGCTCGTCGATCACGCTGAACGGCCCCGGGGTGCTCCCGGGTCCGTCGGTACCGGCCGGCGCGTCGGCAAGCTGGTTCTGCACGACCACTCGACACGGTCCGCTCGAAGCGCAGCGATAGCCGGCGTAGCCGTCGCTCCCCAGCCCATGGTTGTTGCTGTCGAACAACATCCATGCGGCATTGCTGGGTGTGCACTGCATGTCGAGTACGACGCCGCGCGCGAAATTCGGATCGCGCAGGTCGAGACGGCGGGCCCAGTGTGCGCCACCGTCGCTGGTCACGTACGCCGACGTGCGACTGGCGATCCAGCCGTGGAGCGAGTCCGCGAAGCACGCCCGGTCGACGGGACAGGGCGCGGGCTCGCGCGGCCACGATTGGCCACCGTCGAAGGTCGTGAGCAACGAGCCGTCGGCGACGGCCCAGCCCCGCGCCGCGTTGACGAAGTGCACCATGTGGAGCGGTGTCGCCGTCGGGATCGCCGTCCAATGTCCACCGCCGTCGCTGCTGATGAACAGGGAATGCGTTCCCACGGCCCAGATGTGCATCGAGTCGACGGCATCGACGTACGACAGACCTTCCGCGACCTGAGAGAGCCGGCTCCAGTGCTGCCCGTCGCTCGTGCCCACCACGAGGCGCGACGCGACCGCGAACCCGCGCGACGCCGACACCATCTGGATCGCCGCGGTGTGGCTCACCCCGCCGAGCTCCCGCTCGCGCGCGGCGTCGGACGGGCAGCCCCCGGTCGAGGTCGTGGTCGTCGTGGTCGTCGCGACCGACCCCGTCGTCGTGGTCGAAGCGGGCGGGAGCGTTGTCGCCTTGCCGCTACACGCCCCCGCCAACAGCACCACAGCGCACACGCAGATCGGCACCCACCGTTTCGCCATCGCGAACAGCTTGACGCACACCGCCGCGCGAACGTTGCACCACGGGCTAGTCGAAGTTCGGGATGACGTGCTTGCCCATGAGGTCGATCGTCTGCATGACGGCCTCGTGGCCGATCTTGTAGGGATTGACCAGGCAGAGGAGCAGGTCGACGCCCGCGGCCTCGTAGCGCTTGCACGCGTCGAGGCACTGCTCGGGCGTGCCGAGGACGCACGCACCGCTGTCGACGAGGTACTCGAGCGAGAGCAAGTCGAGAGACCCGTCGTCGGAGTGGGCTTTCATGTCGGCCGCGTAGTCGTAGTTGCCGAGCGCCTGGTTGCGTTCCGCCATCCACTCCGCGACCTGCGCGATCTGACGGGCACCGACCTTCGGGTACCACTCGAACGATTCACGAGCCGCGCTCCACGCTTCGTCCTGCGACGGCGCACACAACGCCATGGTGAAGGTCGCGGCCTGGTTGTTGACGAACTTCCCGATCGGGTTCGCGCACTGCGCGACCGCGGCGCGGTAGATGTCGATCTTCTTCTTCACGTCTTCGGGCGACACACCGACTGCGAACGAGCACAGCCCGAGGCCGAGCTCACCGACCTGGGCGTGACCCTCGTCGCTCGTCGTCGCACCCCAGATCGGGGGGTGCGGCTGCTGCAGCGGCTTCGGCTGCACCCGCCGGTCGGCCAGCGTCCAGTACTTGCTGTCGATCGAGTAGCGCTCGTTCGTCCAGCACCCGACGACGTGCTCGATCGCCTCCCGCCACATCTCGCGGGTGTCCTTCGGGTCGACGCCGAAGCCCTCGAGCTCGATGCGCGTCGCCGACCGCCCGGTGCCCATGTCGACGCGGCCGTCGCTCAACAGGTCGAGCACCGCCACCGACTCCGCGGTGCGCACCGGGTGGTTGTACGGCTTGGGCATGAGCCGTACGCCGTAGCCGAGCCGCATCTTCGTGGTGCGGCTCGCGATCGCGCCGTACAACACCTCGGGGTTCGAGCAGTGCGAGTATTCCTCGAGGAAGTGGTGCTCCACGGTCCAGAACGCGTGGAAGCCGGCGGCCTCTCCCGCGATCGCCTGCTCGAGGGTGTTCTTGTAGGCGATGTGCTCGCTGTCGGGCGCCCACGGCCGCGCGACGGGGATTTCGTAGAACAGCGCGAATCTCATGGGCCGGGACGTTACCGTGACCGGCGATCCTGCAGGAACGGGTACTCGGCGCGCACCTCGAGCACGCGCGTGGGAGCGACGTCGGCGGTGATGATCGTCTCGCCGTCGCCAGCCTGCGCGATCACCGAGCCGTTCGGGTCGATGATCATCGAGTCGCCCGAGTAGTGCAAGCGGCCGCCGTCGCCGACGCGGTTCACGCCCACCACATACGCCTGGTTCTCGATGGCGCGCGCCCGCAGCAACGAGATCCAATGCTCGCGGCGCGACGCAGGCCAGTTCGCGGGCAGGACGTAGCAGTCGGTCTCGGGGGCGAGCACCCAGAACTCGTCGGCGAAGCGCAGGTCGTAGCAGACGAAGAACGAACAGCGCGTGCCTTCGATGTCGAGGGTGAGGAAGTGCGCGCCAGCGGAGTAGTGCTCGTGCTCGCGTCCGAACGTGAACGGGTGGATCTTCGCATAGCGATGGGTCGAGCCGTCGGGCGCCGCGACCACGAGCTGGTTGAACGGGTGCTCGCCCGCTTCCACGCGCTCGGGCAGCGACGCGCACACCCACACTCCGTTGACGCGGGCCCGGTCGACGAGGAACTGCACGCTCGGGCCGTCGACGGGTTCCGCGACGCGGTCCGTCTTCATCGAAAAGCCCGTCGAGTACATCTCGGTGAGCACGACGAGCCGGGCGCCGCCGGCCGCGGCCTGCTCGATCATCGGCGCGAGCCGGGCGAAGTTCCCCTCGGGGTTCTCCCACACGATGTCGTGCTGGATGCCGGCGACGATCACTTCGCCAGGCTCTTCAACCGGGTACACGCCTCGTCGAGCACCTCGGTGCGTTTGCAGCACGCGAAACGGACGAGCGGCGCGCCCGCCTGCACGTCGTCGTAGAACACGACGCTCGGGACCGCCACCACACCGCACCGGTGCGGCAGCTCCCGACAGAACTCGAGGCCGTCGCGCTCGCCCAGTGAGCGGATGTCGACCGTCGCGAAGTACGTGCCCTGGGGCCGGAGCACCTCGAAACCCGCGCCGGCCAGGCCCGCGGACAAGCGATCGCGCTTGTCGGCCATCTCCCGCCGGAACTCGGTGAAGTACTCGTCGGGGAGTTGCAGGCCGATGGCGATCCCGTACTGGAAGGGGCCGCTGCTCACGTAGGTGAGGAACTGCTTCACGGTCTTGACCGCGCGCACCAGCTCGGGGGTCGCGCAGATCCAGCCGACCTTCCAACCCGTGAACGAAAAGGTCTTCCCGCCCGAACCGATCGTGACCGTGCGGTCGCGCATCCCGGGCAGCGTCGCGATCGGGACGTGCTCGCCGTCGTACACGAGGTGCTCGTAGACCTCGTCGGTGACGACGAGCAGATCGTGCTCCTGCGCGATCTCGGCGACCAGCGCGAGTTCGTCACGAGTGAACACCTTGCCCGTCGGGTTGTGCGGCGAGTTGAGCAGGATGAGCTTCGTGCGGGGCGTGATCGCGGCTCGGAGCTCGTCGGGGTCGAAGGCGTAGTCGGGCGTGCGCAACGTCACCACACGTCGCGCCGCGCCCGCCATCGCGATGCACGCCGCGTAGGAGTCGTAGTACGGCTCGAACGTGACGACCTCGTCGCCGGGCCCGCTCAGCGCGATCAACGCCGCCGCGATCGCCTCGGTCGCGCCCGCGGTGACGAGCACTTCCGCGTCGGCGTCGTACTCCAGCCCGTAGAAGCGTCGCTGGTGGTCGCGAATCGCGGCCCGCAGCTCGGGAACACCGATGCCGGGCGGGTACTGGTTGTGGCCGGCCTCGATCGCGTCGATCGCCGCCTGCTTCACGGCTTCCGGACCATCGGTGTCGGGAAAGCCCTGCCCGAGGTTGATCGCGCCGGTCGCCACCGCGAGCGCCGACATCTCCGCGAAGATCGTCGTGCCGAATGGCTGCATCCGCTCGACGAGATACGGGTTCACGGCCGTGATCCTACGATCGCGGGCTCGAAGCGTGCCGACTCACATGTCGCGCATGCGTTCCCAGCCGGGCGGGGGCGGGGCGAGGATCCAATGTTGTTCGGGAACGGCGCGGCCGATGCGCTCCCCCAACGTGTGGTCGCGGTTGAGCGGGCCGAGCTGCGACGCGTAGCACTCGATCGCGGCACGCTTGCGTTCGACGTCGACGTCGTTGGGAACGACCATCGGCGTGGGCCAGAGATCGGACGCGAACAGCTTCGCGACGCGCCAGGCGAGCATGCCGGGGATGTGCTTGTAGCCGCTGTCCTCGTAGCAGAACCACGTGATGTCGTCGCGGCGCGCCGCCAGCATCACGCCGGCGTCGTGCGTGTCGGCGTGGTCGGGGTTCGCGAGGCCCATCGGCAGGAAGACCGCGGTCGGACGGGATTCGTCGATCACGGCTTCGAGCGCGACCGCGACCTTCTGCACGGGCACCCGCTCGTCGCGCGCGACGTACTGATGGTCGACGAAGTCGAGCCACACCGGAACGGCACCGAGCACGTCCATCGCGGCGCGGTCCTCCTCCCGCCGCAACGCGACGACGTCGTCGCCGGCGCGGAAGCCGCCGAGCGCGTCCCACTCCGTCGGCGTCTCGGGATAGGCCGCCGGTGGACCGCCGAACAGCGTGACCACCGTGGAACCGGGATGCGCGAACAACAGGTATGCCGCGCCCAGCGCGGCATCGTCGAAGTGGGGCGAGCACACCAGCACTCGGTCGAGGCATCCTTCCGGCACCACGCCCCAGCTGACGACAGGTTGGTCGGGCATCCCCGGACGATACGTCTCGCGGCACGCACGCGCCTTTGACAGCGGGAGTACGGTGGCAACAGGTAGCGACTCCGAAGAGGAGATGCTGATGGAAGAGGACAGTCCACCTCGCTACAGACGGATCGGCTCCGCCTGGCGACGCGCACGAACCTCCGACCGATACGGCTGCGGCCACACTCACTGACGGTTCCGAGCCCGCCCGAAGGCGCAACCGATCCCGCACTGCAGACGCCCCGGCGACAACGTCCGCCGGGGCGTCTTGGTGTCTCGGCGCCGCGTGTTGTCGTCTCGGCCCCGTAGCGCAACCCGTCACCGTTCGACGCGTTGCGCGATCCATGTCGTGTCGAGGTGCGCGTCGACGGCGTCCGCGAGCCGGTCGAAGGTCGCGTCGAGGCCGTCAGGAGTCACGCCGGTGAAGGCCTCGAGCGCGTACGGATTCTCGAACACGCCGTGCACGTAGACGCCGAGCACGTTGCCGGCGCCGAACGCGAGCCCGCGCGGACACTCGATGTCGAGCACACCGTCGGCGTGCGTCACCCCGTGGTGGATCTCGTATCCCGTCGCCGGGCGCCCGCCGAGCCACGACCACGGCGGCGGGAGCGACCCGAGGTCGAGCGTCGTCCGCGTCGTCTGCTTCGATGTCGCGTAGCGGGTGACGAGGGGCAGCAAGCCGAGGCCCACCGCCGCACCCTCGACGTGCTCGGGATCCTCGATCCGGTGCCCGAGCATCTGCAACCCGCCGCAGATCCCGAAGATCGCGACACCTTCAACCGCCGCGTCGCGCAACAGCCGGTCGAGACCACTCCGACGCATCCACTCCAGATCATGCGCGACGTGCTTCGAGCCGGGAACCACGACGAGGTCGAAGTCACGGAACGAGGTGGGCTCGCGGACGAGCTCGACGTCCGCCGCGTGTTGGAGCGGCACGAACTCGTCGAGGTTGGACGCGTACGGACCGCACACGATCGCCACGCGCGGTCCGGTCGCGACGCGCGTGACGAACGTCGGGCCTTCCTCGTCGGGCAGTCGGTGGTCGAGCCACGGGACGATCCCGATCGTCGGAACACCCGTCGCGGTCTCGAGATCCGCAGGCGCGGGATCGAGCAGCGCGGCATCGCCCCGGAACTTGTTGAGCACGAAGCCCTCGATCCGCTGCTGCCACGACGACGGCAACAGCGCCCAGGTGCCGTACAGATGCGCGAACGCGCCGCCGCGGTCGATGTCGGCGACCAGCGCGACGGGCGCGTCGGCGAGATCGGCCACGGCCATGTTCACGATGTCGTCGGCCCAGAGGTTCGTCTCGGCGGGACTCCCCGCGCCTTCGATGACCACGACGTCGAACTCGCGCGCCAGGGATGCGAACGCGCCGGTGACGTGCGGCCACAGCCGCGCCGAGCGACCGCGCCACTCCGCGTTGGTGAGCTCGTCGCTGACGACGCCGTCGATGACCACCTGACTGCGCGTCTCGCTCTCGGGTTTGAGGAGGATCGGATTCATACGGACGTCGGGCGCCACGCCCGCGGCCCGCGCCTGGAGCCACTGGGCCGTACCGATCTCGCCCCCGTCGACGACCCGGGCGTTGTTCGACATGTTCTGCGCCTTGAACGGCGCAACCGACACGCCCTGGCGACGCAACCACGCGCACAGCGCGGTGACGAGCAGGCTCTTCCCCGCGTCGCTCGAGACCCCTTGGACCATCAGCGCGGGCACGCCCGGATCCTACGAGCCTCGGGTTCAGGCCCCCCCGAGAACGCCGGTCCGGCGGCTCGGGTACCGTCGTGCGCATGAAGCTGGCGCCGCGCTACGACGGACCGTCGATCATCGCGATCGAGGGCCGACCCGACGACCAGCTCGCTCCGGTCACACGCCAACGGCGGCGCATGGAGACGATGCTCGTCGATCTCGGCGACGACGACTGGTCCGCGCCGAGCCGCTGCGACGCGTGGACCGTCCAGGACGTCGTCGCGCACCTCACCGGCGTCAACGACTTCTGGAACGCATCGGTGCTCGCCGGAATCGACGGGGCGCCGACGCGGATCCTCACCGACTTCGATCCCGCGGCGACTCCTCCGCGGTTGATCGGCCCGATGCGCACGCTCGCGCCCGCCGAGGTCCTCGAACGGTTCGCGGTGTCGAACGACGCCTTCCTCGCCACGCTGGCGGGCCTCGACGACGAGGCATGGTCGGTGCGCGCCGAGTCGCCGGCCGGTCACGTCCCGATCCGTCTGCTCGCCCAGCACGCGTTGTGGGACAGCTGGGTCCACGAGCGCGACGTCGCGCTCCCGCTCGGCGCGGACGTCGACGAAGAAGCGGACGAAGTGCTCTCGTGCCTGCGCTACGCGGCCGCGCTGAGTCCTGCACTCGCGATGAGCACCGGTCGCACGTTCCTCGGCACGTTCGCGGTCGAGGCCGCCGATCCCGCGGTGTGCTTCGTGCTCGAGGTCGGCGAGTCGTCGGTCGCGGTGCACGACGACGCCGTTCCACCCGGCGCGTCGTGCCTGCGCGGCGACGCGGTGGGGCTGGTCGAGGCGTTGAGCCTGCGCGCACCGCTGCCGGCCACGACTCCCGACCAATGGCGACAACTCCTCGCCGGTCTCGCAACCGCGTTCGACGCCGAGCTCCCGTAACGCCGACCGACGAGCCGGGCGCTACAGCGCGTAGGTCCGCACGAGGCGCAGCACCGAGGCCGCGTCGGGTCCCGTTCCTACGAGACCGGTCGCGTCGGGGTCGACCCGCCGGGCCGCGACGTCGCAGAACTCCGCGGCCGAGCCCCGGATGGTCGTGAGGGCGGGCGGGTCGGGCTCGAAGCGCCACTGCTCGCCGGCCGGTCCGGTGAGGTCGAGTGCGACCGGACCCGTCGTCACCACGCCGGCCCGTTCGAACGCGTACGGCAGCGTGCGCCACGCGAGCCGGGCGATGTGACGCAGACGATCGGTCGGTGCGAGCTCGATGCCGAGCGCGGACGCGATGTCGCCGGTGTGGATCCAACATTCCGACAGCCGCGTGGCCACGAGCGTGTGCAGCGACAGCTGACCGGAGACCCACGTGACGCGCGCGTGCGGATCACCGGCGCCGAACGCGGCACGCATCTCCTCTGAGGCGTCGTGCCACCGGCGGCGGATCGCCTCGCCGCCCGCGTCACGGTCGGCGTCGACCTGCGCGGCCGCGGCGTCGTCGACCGACAACGCCGGGTTTGTACGATCGCCCAGGAAGCCGAGCGGGTAGCCGTCGAGCTCGCCGCGGGCGCTTGCCGCCGCGAGCTCGTCGGTGACCGCAAGGTGCACGAGCACCGCCGCGACGTCCCAACCCTCACAGCGCGTCGGGCGTTCCCAGTCGTCGTCCGAGCATCCGTCGACGATCCCGGCGAGCTCGACGTGTTGCGCGGTCAGCGCGCGCAGGATGTCGTCCACACGGCCAGGCTACGAGGCGGTTACCGGTCGGCACGAGTGGCCCGCACCTCGACGAACGGCCCGCGCGCGACCTCGTCGATCGTGAACTCGGCCCGCTCGACCGCGGCTGCGAAACGGTCTGCTTCCCACACCGTGTAATAGCGGCGGCCGTCGGGTTCGTCGCGCCAGCCCGTCTCGCCCTCACTCATGACGCACGCGAAGAGCTTCCCGGCCGGCCGGACCAACCGCGCGAACTGGCCGAGCACGTCGACCGCGTCCGCTTCGGCCAGGTGGACGAGGGAAGCGCTCGCCCAGATGCCGTCGAACGTGTGTCCGCGAACAGTGTCGCGATCGCTTTCGGCTCTCGGCGCGTGCGCCAATACCGCAGGGCCCGGGGCGATCCGAGCCCGGAACTAGCGTGAGGAGATGAGGGCCGGACGCATCCTCCTCGCCGTCGCTCTCCTGATCGCGGCCGCGTCGGTCGGCTTCTCGCTCCTCCCCTTCCACGCGCGTGTACCGATCACAGGCAGCGGCTCGTCGTCCGTGCCGCTGCGTTCCGCCTGCGGAGCGCCGATCGCCGAGGCATGGCGCGCCCAGAACGCAGGATGGTTCGGCTACGCGCCGCTGACATCGTCGCTGCCGCCCCACGTCGGATGTCGCACCCCGGCCCGCAACCGCCTTCGCGCATCTGCGCTCGGGCTGGGGCTCGCGCTCCTTCTCGCAGCAATCGCGTGGTTCATCGATCGGCGACCGAAGATCGATCGGCGTCCGGTTGTGGGCGGTGCCGATCAGTCGTGACCACTGCAGCGAGTCGCGGCAGATCCTGACGGTTCTCGCCGGCGTGTGCGTCGACCCAGACCAGTTGCCAGGACACCGGACGCCCGTCGACTCGGAATGACCCACCTCGGATCGCAACGAGCCACCAACGGGACGGCCTCACGCCTTCAGGGGTCTTCCGACGGCATCGTCGTGACCGCAGATATGCGCTCGTCGGCGGGACCGTCCGCGAGCATGATTGGCGAGTGATCGAGGTCGGGAGATTGCGCGCGGACGCTTCGGTGTTCGGCGACGTGTTTCGATGGCACTGGTTGGAGTGGGGCGTCTCGACCCCGAATGCCGATGAGCGCGCGTGGCGTACGCAACTTGCGAGCCGATGCGCCGGCGAGGGCATCCCATTCACGGTCGTAGCTTCGCTCGACGGTGAGCCGGTTGGGTGCGTATCGGTCTGCGAAGACGATCGAGATGCTCGCTATGCCGATCGTGGTCCGTGGCTGTCCGGCATGGTGGTGGTCGGACCCGCCCGGAACATGGGAGTCGGACGTGAGCTGCTGAGCGCGGCGGCGGACCGCGCACGACAAGCGGCGGCAGCCGAACTGTGGGTGTGGACGACCGAAGCCGGCCCCTTCTACGAACGTTGCGGCTACGAGTACGCGCACCGCAAGGAAACCCTGCGCGACCGGTCCGTTCTCCACCTTGCGCTCTCACGCTAGCTGTGCTCGCTCGTCGGGTCGGTCCGTCGGAACGGAGCTCGGGATCGGGTGCGATGGCACCGTGTCGACGACGACTTTCGCATGGCGGTCGTTGATCCACGCATCATGCGGATCGGCTTATGTGCGGAGGCGGCGGGGTGCGGGGGTGGGGATGCGGGTTCGGGGTGGGTGGAGGTCGGGCGCGGGTGCGGGTCGTCGGGCGGAGGTGTGTTGGCCGGGGTGGGGTGCGGCGTCGTCGTGGTGGCGTTGGCGGTGGTGTTTCCAGCACAACAGTTCGAGGTTGTGGAGGCTGGTTGGTCCGCCGTGGGCCCAGTGGTTTTTGTGGTGGGCTTGGCACTCGGCGGGTGGGCGGGTGCAGCCGGGTGCTTGGCAGTGTTGGTCGCGGGCGACGAGCGCGGCCCACAGGGCGGTGTTCACGGTTCGGGTGGTGCGCCCGACGTCGAGGACTTCGGATTTGCCGGCCATGATGACTCGGCTGATCTGGGCGTCGCAGGCGATTCGTTCCAACGTGGCGGTGGAGAGGTTGCCGTGGTCGCGGACCTCGAGGCGCAGTTCCGCGATCCGTTGCGGGCTATAGAAGTCTTCGACGTCGACGGGCACGACGAAGTGGCGGCTGACCGGCCGGGTGGCGCCGATGTCGACGCGGACGGTGCCCCGGCGGATGAGGTTCATGAACGCGTCTGCGCGTCGTTGGGTGATGGTGCGCCGGTCGCCGGCGGCGCGGTCGTGGTCCATTTCGGTCTTGAGGGCCCGTTCGAGGTAGTCGGTGTCGTCGGGGTCGAACAGGGCGTCGAGGACTCCCATCTGGTCGAATGTTCGCGATAGGTGGGCTTTGCGTCGTGCATGTTTCTTGTTGTCGTCGGCGGCGCCGCCGTCGCCGTCGATGGCGTCGGTCGCGCGTCGGACCACGACCGCGAGGGCGTTGGGGTCGAGTTCGTGGGCGGCGTCGACGAACACGGTTTCGAGGTGGTTGAGGTCGTCGGCCCGTTCGGGTGTGTAGGCGTTCGCGACCACGACGGCGTGGGCGCGGGTGATGTCGCCGCGTTCGAACGCGGCGGTGACGACGGGCAGTGAGCGGAGTTTGCGGGCGAGGTCGACGTGGCCGCGCGCGACTCCCGGGTTCAGGTGGCACACGCTGCGGATCGCACAGGCGGTGTTGGCGTAGCCGTCGAGGGTGTAGTCGCGGGCCTGGTCGTAGATCGCGACTCGGGCCAGCCATTTCGCGGTGGCGGCTTCGATCTCGCGCAGCTCGTGCTCGAGGTCGGACAACGTAACGAACATGTGTTCGAGTATAGCCAAGAAACCCCTACAAACAAAGGAAAATTGCGCAACTATCGAAACGACTAGTGCTGTCTCCGGCAACGTTCGCCCGGTTTGGACGCCGCACCCGTTCGCGGAGTGATCTCGCGCAACTCGCCTCTCGTCGATCTGTACGGGGCTGCTCCCGGGCATGAGCGTCGGCAAGGCGAGCATCATGCGCTCGTGGCCGCTGAGGCAGAACCTCCCGTGCGGCGATGAGTTCGGGCTCGTCGAGCGGTCTCACTGGTATGGAAACCGAGCGCGTTACCGCGTCCACGACGATCGAGGCCGCCGCGGAGGCAGTGTTCGCGGTGCTGGCCGACCCGTCTGCCCACGCCGACATCGACGGCACCGGCTGGGTGCGCGAGTCCCTGGGCGGCGATCGCATTTCCGCCGTAGGCCAGGTGTTCCGGATGGCGATGTACCACCCGAACCACCCGGACAAGGACTACAAGATCGCCAATCTGGTCGAGGTGTTCCACGAGCCGCGGGCGATCGCGTGGAAGCCCGGGACGGAGTCGCCCCAGACCGGGGACCTCAGTTTCGGCGGCTGGACCTGGCGCTACGACCTCGAGGCGACCGGACCGTCGCGGACGACGGTGACGCTGACGTACGACTGGTCAGCGGTCCCGCCCGAAGTACGCGAGTTCCTCCAGTTCCCTCCGTTCGAGCAGGACCACCTCGACAACTCGCTGCAGCACCTGTCCGACCTCGTTGCCCGGAACACCGCGCGATAGCTGCCGATCGGCGCTCGCCGAAGCGAGCGGATCGGTGCCTACTATGCGCTCGTGCGAATAGTGGGGCACCGCGCCGAGGGTTCTCCATGATGCAAATCTGATCGAGAGGCGGAAATGACGGCCGATGTCGGTACGACCGGCCCGGCCGCCGAGCCGAGGTGGCGGCTGCGGTCGCGCGTCATCGTCGCTGTGGTTTTCGCGTTGGGGACCGTTCTTCTCGTGAGCACCGTCGTGGGTGTATTCGGAGATGTTTACGGTGCTGCTGATCAAGGTGACGGTCCTCGATTGATGTGCTCCGCTGATCTGGTCGCGATCGGCCGTCCCGCTCAACTGGCGTTCGAGACCCCGGTACTGCAAACGCAATACCGACGAGTCTCGTCTGTGTGTGCGTCCCGGTTTCCAACGTCGCGCTTCGTTGCGTTGCAGATTGCGGCCGCCTTCGGAACCGGAACCTTTGATCTGCGCTGGTTGGCGGTTGTAGAGATCTTGACGTTGGCCGGTGTCGCCGCGATGGGTGCTCTGCTCCTGAGTGCTCGCGGCTGGTCGGGAATCGCTGTTGTTGTGGTTGTCGTGATCACTGCGGCGGCACCGGCATTTGCTCGCTTCTTCATATCCCCGTTGGAAGAGTCAAGCGGGCTTGTGGGCGCGGTCGGGCTGCTACTGGGCGCAGCTTCCCTCTTCTCGGCGCGCGACCCGCGGCCGAGGTGGGAACGTCGGGCTGCGCTCGCGCTGACGTGGTTCGGTGCGGCATACGGCGGATTCGCGAAACCGCCCTACGTCGGAATCGCCCTCGTTGGCGTGGTCGTGCTCGCGACGACCAAGGGGGCGAGCCGCTGGATCACGCGGCCGCGAGCACTGGCGCCCTACCTGCCGGGACTCTGCCTTGCGCTCATTCTTCTCGCCTGCACCGGCCTGTACGTCACGGTGTCGAATCATTGGGCACGCGCGGATCGACAGACCGGCGTACGGACCCAGGACGTGAACACGCACGACTTCGTGTTCCTTGGCGCTGTTCCAGAACTCGAACGCGCAGGCGTAACCCTCGACGCGATCGGCCTTTCACGAGACCTGCAGTTCGCGGTCGGCACCCCGTTCTACGGACATGAGCACGAACTGCTGGCGTCCGACGCCTGGGTTGCAGCGATTCAGCAACACGATGACGCCACGCGGCGGCGCGTCACCATCGCCCTTCTCGAACACCCGTCAGTCGTCGTCAGCTTCGTGCGGGAAGCCGTATTCGCAAGCCGCGAAGTTGACGTCGCAGACCTGCCCGCCAACGCCGTAGGCACAGTCGCCCATCGAACCCCGCTCCGCCAGACTCTTGATCTTCCAGTGCATGTCTGGGTCTGGCTCCTCTCACGATGGCACGGCGCGGTCGGCCTGCTGGCCATGCTCGTCGCTCTCGCCATGCCGGTCGCTGGATCCCTGCTCGCACGTCGTCGTCGCGAACCTCAGGGTGCAGGATCTGACTTGGTCTGGCTCGCGCGAATCAGCGCCGTTGCCGCGCTTGCCGCTCTGAGTACGTACGTCCTCGCGGTCTTCGGTGGGGGCTACTGGGACCTAGCCAAGCACGTACTGCCGCCGACCTACTTCGCAACGATCGCTCTGATGTTGCTCCCGTTCGCACTCTGGGCTTTCGTGCGCGAGCTGACGAGGAGCAGACGAGGTTCCGTGCAGAACGCGGACGGTGACCGCGTATCCGACGCCTCGTTCCGATCCGAGCGCGAACACATCGACTCGGCATTTTGAGTGGTGCGGATCCGCGACTGGGACGCCAACCCCGAGGCACCACGACAAGCCGAGCTTGGCGCGCCTGCCCAATCCCGTCGAGCGTGGTGATCGAGTCATCGACATGACCACCCGAAGCTCGGGCTGCCGACCACCCGCGGCGACCCGCTCTAGGTCACGCCGACCCGCACACAATCGGTTAACTCTGGACTCGCAGAAGCGTCCCAGAGCGGGCAATCGGTGCGGGTTCGCGATTGCAAGCGCGAGGCTCTCAGCGGGCGGATAACGCGACTCTGCACCCGGCGTTGTGGGCAGGTCCACAGGGGCGGGCTCAGCGCGTTCTGTGACATGCGGCTGTTGGCGACGATGTCGACCAGATCGCCGAATTGGTCGCGCGCTCGGTCTGCGGTCTGGTTCGCACCACGACGGTGTTGAGGAGGTGCGATCGGGGCGCCGATGAGAAATGGCGCCGGCAGTCGTCTGAGTACGGTCCGGTGAACGCGCGGCGCGCATCAAGGGAGAGCAACGAGATGAGGCCACTTCGATACTCGATCAACGTCACGCTCGACGGCTGCTGCCATCACGAGGCAGGGCTCCCCCCGGACGAGGAGTCGATGCGCTACTGGACCGCTGAGATGGAACGAGCCGATGCCCTGCTGTTCGGCCGGGTGACCTACGAGATGATGGAGTCGGCATGGCGGCGGCCGGCCACGGGCACGTGGCCTGACTGGATGGATGAGTGGGAGATCCCGTTCGCCGAGACCATCGACCGGGCGAAGAAGTACGTCGTGTCGAGTGCGCTGAGCCGGGTCGATTGGAATGCCGAGCTGGTGCGAGGCGACTTGGGGCAAGCGGTTCAGCGGCTCAAGCAGGAGCCAGGCGAGGGCTTGTTCGTGGGTGGCGTGACGCTCCCACTGGCGTTGGCAGATCTGGGACTGATCGACGAGTACGAGTTCCTTGTGCAGCCGGTCCTTGCCGGACACGGGCCGACGTTGCTCGCCGGTCTCGCGCGAGCGCATCCAGCTCGAGCTCGTGGATCGCCATGAGTTCCGGTCAGGGGCGGTCGCCCGGCGATACCGGCCCACGCGAGTTACGGCTTGACGTGACTTGTCCTGGCACACGAAGTGCCGTTTGGAGACGCCCGCGGAACGCGAGCAGGTAGCGGTCTAGCGAGGCGGGTTGCGCGGACCGAACTGCCTGATTGAGTTGTCGGTACTGGCGTTGCGGGTTTCGTAGCGTTGGTGGTCCCGGTGGGTGTGGTTCTCTAACCCTGATCGTTCACGAGTTCGGGGTTGTTGAGGGTCGCTGAGCGCGACAAGTGCCCTGTCCGTAAGGCATTCTTGGTGTTGCGACACAGCCAAGAAGGTCCGACGAAAGGGCACCTGACAGATGAACGTTACCAGCACGACCCGGGCGCGGATCGAGACCGGTGGCGATGGGGTTGTCGCGCATGTGGGCTTGCACGTGTCGGGTCGTTTCGCGGACGCGCTCGGGTTGGGTGCGGCGTTGTCGGCGCGGATCGTGCCGACTGGTGAGCGGTTCCCGTTCCATGATCGGGGGAAGGTGTTGGTGCACGCGATGCTGACACTCGCGGGTGGCGGCGATGCGTGTTCGGATGTCGAGGTGTTGCGGGCGCAGCCGGCACTGTTCGGGTCGGTGCCGTCAGACTCAACGTTGTATCGCACCTACCGACAGATCGACGCGATCACACTCGCGGGCCTGTGGGCGGCGATGGCCGAGGTCCGCGGCGGACGTGTGGGCGGCGGTCGATGATGGCGAGCCGGTCGTGTTGGACATCGATGCGTCGTTGATCGAGATCCATTCCGAACACAAGCACGGGACGGCACCGACCTACAAGCGTGGGTTCGGGTTCCATCCGATGTTCTGCTTCGCGGATGCGACGGGTGAGACGCTCGCTGCGCTGTTACGGCCCGGGAACGCGACCGCGAACAACGCGGCCGATCACCTCACGGTCCTCGACAACGCTGCTCGGCGCAACTCCCCGCCGAGGTCGCGGCCGGTCACCGGCCCGGCGACGACCCGACCGTCGTGTCCCGGCCGGTGATGGTCCGTGCCGATTCGGCGGGCGCGTCGGCCGCGTTCGTGAGGGGCTCGTCGGGCCCGCAACGTCGGGTTCGCGGTCGTGGCCCGCAAGAACAGCCAGATCCACACAGCAATCGCGAGCATCGAGGTCGACGACGACCGCTGGCGACTCGCGATCACCCAGGCCGGTGAGGAACGGTCCGACGCCGCGGTGTGTGACGTCACCGACCTCGTCGACCTGTCGAGCTGGCCCGAAGGCACCCGGCTGATCGTGCGGCGCGAACCATTGCATCCCGGCGCGCAAACATCGCTGTTCCCATCGCTCGAGTTCCGCTACTGGGGCCACTACACCGACCAATCCGGTGATCCGGTCGCGCTCGACCAACACATGCGCGCCCACGCCCACGTCGAGGACCACATCCGCCGGCTGAAAGACTCCGGTCTCGAACGATTCCCATTCGTTGATCTCGACGCCAACCGGACCCGCCTCGCCATCGTCGCGTTCGCCGCCGACCTCGTCCGCTGGTTCCAACTCGTGTGTTTGGACGGCCCGCTCACGATCGCAGAACCGAAAACGTTGCGCTGGCAGCTGTGGCACGCACCTGCGCGTGTCGTGCGTCGCGCCCGCCAACAGATCGTGCGGATCCTCGACGACTGGCCGAGCGTCGACGCGCTCGTCAACGCCTACACGCGCATCGCGCTCCTCACCTGAACACACCCACGCCCACGAATCCGGCGTCGGGTTGACCACCCACGCCCGAACACGACCCGGAAACCGGCCCCATCGTCTACGCGTTCTCGCCGACCGCGACGGGCACGACAACAGCACCGTCAACTCGCTCTCACACACGCCGGGCACGACTCAGCAGTTCCCGTGAACTATCGGGGCTAACTGCCTGCCGTCGGAGCGATCCGACTGGTTTTCTATCGAGGTTCCCTGCCTGCCGGGACCGTTGGGGTGTGACTCGAAAGAGGTGCGCGAGCACGATCCTCCAGAATCAGGAGTGACGATCGGGTCGCTCGTTGCCGCGGTCGTAGACTCTGCGTTGACGACGAGAGGAGCAGTAGTGGAACAACACACCATGCCGAGCGGCGTCATCGCCGTGCTGGTGGTCGCCGGGATGATCCTCTTTCTTGCGCTCATCCTTTGGGGAAACCAGGCGGGTTGACACGCGCGGGTGCCCGCGACATATCTGGCTGATTGAGGATGGTGGTGGCGTTGCCTCGGCGCAGTCCGGATAGGGCAATCTGACGCGCGTGGCGGCGAACGACGACGTGGTCGTGACAAGACCTGAAGAGCCCACGGACTACGACGCGATCACAGCAGTCGTTTCTCGTGCCTTCGGATCACCGAACGAGGCACGGCTCGCAACGGCCATCCGAGAATCGACCAACTACGTGCCGGGGTGGTCCCTCGTCGCTACAGTCGACCGTCGCGTCGTCGGCCACGTCATGGTCAGCTACGCGACGCTGCGCGATGATTCCCGCGAACGGCGCGTTCCGAACCTCTCACCGCTGGCAGTGGATCCGGATCACCAACGGCGGGGCATCGGCTTGACATTGGTGCGCGCGGTCGCGGCCGAAGTCGATGCTGCCGGTGAACCACTGATCGTCCTCGAAGGCAGCCCTTGGTACTACTCGAAGCTCGGGTTCGAGCATTGCGTTCCGCTCGGGATCACGATCAAGCTGCCGGAGTGGGCTCCGGCCGAAGCGGCGCAGGTATTGCGTCTGAGTCGTTACGACCCCTCGGTGCGCGGACTCGTCGTCTATCCGCCAGCCTTCGATGCCATCGCGGACTGACGCGCGCCATAACGTGCCGATCTCGCGCGCCCTCGCGACTCGTGACCCGATCAGAACGCGCGCACATAGCACGCACTGCAGACGGCGGTGTATGCGGCTCCGAGCCCGCTCCAGCCAGGTCGTCAACGTTGGTTGACGTGGCGACTAGTTCGAAGCGCCGAGCGCGTCGAAGATCGTGTCCGGTGAGAGCGGCGTGTGGTCGACGGTTGCCCCGACCAGCGCGAGCGCGTCGGCCACCGCGTTGAAGATCGCGGGCGGTGATCCGATCGCGCCGCCTTCACCCATGCCCTTGTGCCCACCCGGCGTCGACGACGGCGTCTCGACATGGCCGTACTCGATCTTCGGGACCTCGGTGGACGTCGGCAGCAGGTAGTCCATGAACGTGGTGGTCAGCGGGTTGCCGTCGTCGTCGTAGACGAAGTGCTCGTACAACGTGCCGCCGATGCCCTGCACGACACCACCGGCGACCTGACCCTCGACGATCATCGGGTTGATCATCACGCCGCAGTCCTCGCTCACCACATAGCGCAGGATCGAGACCACGCCGGTGGCCCGGTCGATCTCGACCGTGCACGCGTGCACACGCGTTCGACCACGTGAACGGGGGCGCCTTGAAGGTCGCGGTCGCCTCGAGCCCGACCTCCATTCCTTCGGGCAGGCGCGCGGTCTCGAGGTGCGCGATGTGCGCGACCTCCCGCCACGCGACCGAGCGGGTCGGCGTGCCCTTCACTGCGATCTGCGCATCGACGAGCTCGAGGTCTTCGGGTGCCGCCTCCATCACGTGGGCGGCGATCTCGATCGCCTTGGCTCGCACGACCGCGCACGCGTCGCGGCACGAGTTGCTCGCGATGACCGCGGTGCCACTGCCCCCCGTACCCCGGCCGAACGCGGTGGCCGCGCTGTCGCCCTGAACGATCGTGACGTCGTCGAGCTCGATCCCGAGCTCCTGCGCGACGACCTGCGCCATCGTCGTCTCGATGCCCTGCCCGTGCGCGCCCGTGCCCAGCGAGACCGTCACCTGGCCGCTCGGATTGACGCGCACGACCGCGGTCTCGGTCCCCATCGGGTCCATCATCCCGGAGCTCGGTTCGACGTAGAGACCGAGGCCGATCCCGAGGAGCCGGCCTTCCTCCGCGAACGCCCGCCGCTGTTCGGCACGGAACGCGTCGTAGCCGATGATCTCCGCGGCCTGCTCGAGCGTCTCGGCCGGGCTGACCATCTCGACCGGCAGGCCGGTGGGAATCGTGTACGGGAGATCCGCGGCTTTGATCACGTTGCGGCGCCGCCACTCGAGCGGATCGATCCCGATCTGGCGCGCGGCCGCGTCGACCATCTGCTCGCGCGCGACCGTCTCGAACATCCACGGCCCCCGGTACGCGCCCCGGCCCGACGTGTTCGTCCAGACCGACCGCGTGCGCAGCGCCGCCATCGGGCACTTGTACGGACCGGTGAAGAGGATGCCGACCAGTTGCCCGGCCCCGCCCGAAGCGCCCACGGGGAACGAGCCCGAGTCCTCGATGTGGTCGATGTGCGTGCCGAGCAGAAGGCCGTCGCCGTCGAGCGCGAACGTGCAGTCGCGACGTCGGCGCGCGCGTGGTTCGCGGAGATCAGGTTCTCGCGCCGGTCTTCGATCCACTTGAGAGTGCGCCCGAGTCGCCGCGCCGCGAGCGCGACGACGAGCTCCTCGCGCGGGTGAAGAACTTCTGCCCGAAGCCGCCGCCGACGTCGCGCGCCTCGACGCGCACGAGATGCGACGGCACGCCCGTGATCCGCGACATCGCGTGCTTGGCCTCGTGCGGGTTCTGCGTGCTCATCCACGCGTGCAGCGTGCCGTCGGCCGGTTCGTACTCGGCCACGATCCCGCGCGTCTCCATCGGGACCGGGTTGTGCCGCTGCTGGCGGAACGTGCGGCGCACCACGCGGTCGCCGTCGAGCAGCGCCTGGAGCTCGGGGCCGATCGGGAACTCCATCTCCGCCGCGAGGTTCGACCCCAGCTCGGGGTGCACGAAGGGGACACCGTCGTCGAGCGCGTGCTCGACGTCGACGACCGCCGGGTCGACGTCGATGTCGATCTCGACGAGCTCGGCCGCGTCCTCGGCGAGGTAACGGCTCTCGGCGACAATCAGCACGATCGGCTCGCCCACGAAGCGCACGTCGCCGTCGGCGAGCGGTCGCAGCGGCGCGCCCGGCATGTCGAGCAGCAACGTCGGCTGCATGCTCCCCGCATGCGGGTTGAGGTCGGCGGCGGTGAGCACCGCGATCACGCCGTCGACCGCGCGCGCCTCCTCGACGTCGACGCGCACGATACGCCCGCGCGCGACGTCGCTGCGCACGAACGTGCAGTGCACCATGCCCGGGAGCACGATGTCGTCGACGTAGTGGCCGTGCCCCGTCAGCAGGCGCGGGTCTTCGCGGCGCTTCACCGACTGCCCGACGAAACGGCCCGCGGTCGACGTGCTCACGACACCACCCCGGGCCCGACCTCGGCCGCGCGCTGCACCGCGGCGATGATCCCCTGGTAGCCGGTGCAGCGGCACAGGTTGCCCGACAACCCTTCTCTGATCTCGGTCTCCGACGGTTTCGGGTTCTCCCGCAACAGCGCAGTGACCGACACGACGAAACCGGGCGTGCAGAAGCCGCACTGCAGACCGTGCTCCGAGCGGAACGCGTCCTGCACCACCGACAGCTCGCCGTCGGGGCCGCCGAGACCTTCGACCGTTGTGACGTCGGCTCCGTCGGCCTGCACCGCGAACATGAGGCAGGCCCGGACCGCGTCGCCGTCGACGAGCACGGTGCACGCGCCGCAGACGCCGTGCTCGCACCCGAGGTGTGTCCCGGTGAGCGCGCACTGCTCGCGCAGGAAGTCGGCGAGGGTGACCCGCGATTCGACGACGCCGCGCCGGCGTTCGCCGTTGACCGTCATCTCAACCGGCAGCACGTTGGTCCTCCTGGGCGCGCACGACCGCGCGTTCGACGAGATGGCGTGCGATGCGCGCACGTGTGGACGAGCTCGCGTGCACGTCGGCGGGTGGGTCGAGCCCGGCGACCGCGGCCGCGGCCACGTCGGCCGCGGACGCACCCGCGAGCAACGCCGCCTCCGCGTCGCGGGCGCGCACCGGGGTGGAGCCGACGCCGAACAGCGCAATCCCGGCCCGGTCCGCGCCCACCGCGCACGCCGACGCCGGCCAGCGCGAAGTCGCCGTGCCGCCGGGCGACCTCTTCGATCGCGAAGCCGCTCGATCCCGGCCAGACCGGGAAGCGCGCCGCGACGAGCAGCTCGTCGGGCTCGGCGGCCGTCGTCCAGGTGCCGACGAAGAAGTCGTCGGCCGCAACCCGCCGGCGTGCGCCGCCCGGCCCGGCCAGCTCCAACTCCGCGCCCAGCGCGACCGCGACGGCCGGGTACTCCGACGCGGGGTCGGCGTGGGCGAGAGACCCGCCGACGGTGCCCCGGTTGCGGATCTGGAAATGGCCGATCAGCGGCGTCGCCTGCGCGAGCAAGGGCACGGCCGCGGCGATCTCGGGCGCACGCTCCATCACCCGCTGCCGCGTTCCCGCCCGCACGACCAGCGTGCCGTTGTCGCGGGCGAAACCCGCCAGCTCCGGCACCCGGTTGAGGTCGACGAGGTGCTCGAAACGGGTCAGGCGCAATGCCAGCATCGGGACGAGGCTCTGCCCGCCCGCCAGCACTTTCGCCTCGTCACCGTGTTCGGCCAGAAGCCCCAGGACGTCGTCGACCGTCTCGGGCGCGTGGTACTCGAACGGCGCAGGTTTCATACGCGGCCGACGCTAGCTGCGAACTGACACCTGCGTCAGGTTCGGCGCCGCGACGGGGCGCGACGCGACGGACGGCATCGCGCGGTTCGGGCGGTCGAACCACACCACGAGCGCGGCCAGGATCGGGAGCGACAACGACACCACGGTGCCGACCTTGTCGACGCCCGGCATGTTCATCGTCAGGTGGCGCAGGTGGTACACGAGGTGCGGCACGGAGTACACGAACCACGAGCCCGCGGCGATGCGAGCGATCGCGCGCGTGCCGACGAAGAGCGCGCCCGCCGTCAACACGAAGAGTGCGAGGTTGAGCGCACCGAAGTCGCGGATGAGGTGCTCGTTGTAACGACCGTCCATCGCGACCCAACCGCGCCCGAATGGGAAGTCGTCGTAGAACGCGCGCGGCGTGAACTGGGCCTGCAGGCCGAGCAGGAACCCGGTCGCGGCCAGCAACCACAACATCAGTCGCGTGAGGCCGGGGAGCGCGGGATCGACGCGCAGCTCCCGCGCCATCTTGGCGTAACCCTCCCGCACGGTCGGCGACGACGGCCGCCATCCGGTCGCATCCCGGAACGCGGCGTTCGACACTCGTTGCGACGCGCCCAGATAGGCGCCCTTCTTCGGCGTGAACCGGCCGGGCGCGTGCAACAGGTGTCGGCGACCGACCGCCGACGCGAGCGCGGCCGTCTGCTCGCGGCGCGTCGTCGGTTCGTCGACGACGTCGTAGGTGCCCGCGGGCGCGTCGAGCGCGGCGACGACGGCGGAGGCCGCGTCGTCGGCATCGATCATCGGGAAGAAGATCTCCTGGCTCCCGACGTCGAGCAACAGACCCCGGCGCGCGGCCTGCACCGTCGCCCGCGCCTGGTCGCTGTCGGGCGCGTAGAAACGGCCGAAGCGCAGCACCACTCCCCGACCTCCATGCGCGCGGAACCGCGCGACGTTCGCCTCCGCGGCCTCGACTGCACCGACGAACGGCGTGTCGCTGAACTGCGTGGTGGCCGCGTCGATCCAGTCGGACCCGTGCTCGCCGTACATGAACGCGAGCGACTCCTGCACGAAGACTGTCGCACCGCCGGTGATCGCGGCATCGACGAGATGGCCCGACGCCTCCCGCCGTATGCGCTCGTTCTCGTTCCAGGCGGAGTCGCGGGCCATCTGCGCGAGGGGCGGGATCTTGGTGGTGACGTTCACCACCGCGTCGAAACCGGCGACCGCGGCGCGCACGGCTTCGGCGTCGAAGAGATCGACGCGGACGGGACGGGCGCCGAGCGACTCGAGCCGCGCGTCCTTCTCCGGCGTCCGGGACACGCCCGTGACCTGATGCCCGGCCGCGACGAGCCGGGCCACCACCCGCCGTCCGAGCACGCCTGTGGCTCCTGCGACGAACACGCGCATGACTGCTCCTCTCGGCCATCTCTAATCCGGATACTACATATCCGAGTTCGAGCGGTCGAGGCGGAGGGGCACAATGGGCGTCGGCCGGCTACGGGAGGGAAGCACGTGGAGGCGATCGACGGTGGCGGACCCGCTCCGGGGCTCGCCCGTACACCCGAACCGCCCTACTGGGCCGTCATCTTCTCGACCCGCCGCAACGAGCAGCCGGGCGACCAGTACGACGAGACCGCGCCGCGCCTGCTTGCGCTCGCCGCCCGGCAACCCGGGTATCTCGGCGTCGAAGAAGCCCGGGAGGAGATCGGGATCACCGTCTCCTACTGGGCCGACGAAGCGTCGATCGCGGCGTGGCGACGCGATGCCGACCACGCCTTCGCGCAGTACGAGGGCCGCACGCGCTGGTACGAGGCCTACGAGCTGCGCGTGGCGCGGGTCGAGCGCGCGCACAGCTTCGTGCGCGGACGATGAAGAGCGCACCGCCCGCCCGCGTCGATCTCGACAACGACACGTACCTCCGGTGGATGGCGGTCGACGACGCCGAGGCACTCGCGCGCGCCGTCGGCGACAGCCTCGAACATCTCAAGCCGTGGATGCCGTGGGCCGACGCGCAGTCGGCCGACGTCGCGTTCCAGCGCGGACGGTTGCGCAGGCAGCCGGAGCAACGCGACCGGTACGAGGAGTGGCAGTACGGGCTCTTTGCGACTCCCGACGACGCGTTCCTCGGCGCGTTCGGGTTGATGACACGTCGCGGTCCCGGCACGCTCGAGATCGGCTACTGGCTGCACGTCGAGGCGGGCGGCGCCGGCCGCGCGACCACCGCGGCGGGCGCCTTGACCGAAGCCGGGCTCGCGATCCGCGACATCCGGCACATCATCATCGTGTGCGACGAGGCGAACGTACGCAGCGCCGCGATCCCCGAGCGCCTCGGCTACCGACTCGACCGCGTCGAGACGCGCGCGCCCGAAGCGCCGGGCGAAAGCGGCCGCATGCTGATCTGGGTGGCCGACCGGATGGGACGCGCGACTACGCGCTGAACGGGACCGCCGCCTCGATGCGCGCCATGACGTCGAGGTCGAGGAGCTGGGCGACCTCGAGCGCCTGCATGTTCTCGCGCACCTGCGAAGCCCGGCTCGCGCCGGTGATCACGGTGGAGACCCGCTCGTTCTTCGTGCACCACGCGAGCGACAACTGGGCGAGCGTGCAGCCGAGATCGTCGGCGACGACCTTGAGCGCGCGCACCTTGTCGTTCGTCCTCGGGTCGGTGAGCATGCCCTGCAGCCACTCGTAACCGGGTAGCAGCGCGCGGGAACCTTCGGGCATGCCGTCGAAGTACTTGCCGGTGAGCACACCCGACGCGAGCGGGCTCCACGTGGTGAGACCGAGACCGATCTCGTCGTAGAGCCGCGCGTACTCGAACTCGACGCGCATGCGGTGCACGAGGTTGTACTGCGGCTGCTCTACGACCGGCTTGTGCAGGTGGTGGCGCTCGGCGATCTCCCACGCGGCCCGGATCTCGTCGGGCGCCCACTCCGAGGTGCCCCAGTAGAGCGCCTTGCCGCTCGACACGATGTCGCTCATCGCCCACACCGTCTCCTCGATCGGCGTGTTCGGATCGGCGCGATGGCAGAACAACAGGTCGACGAAGTCGAGTCCCAGCCGCTCGAGCGAACCGTCGATCGCCTGCATGAGGTACTTGCGGTTCAACGTGTTCTTCATGTTGGGCTCGTCGTACAGCCCCCAGAAGATCTTCGTCGAGATCGCGTAGCTGTGGCGCGCCCACCCCAGCTTGGAGATCGCCTCACCCATGATGCGTTCCGACTCGCCGCCGGCGTAGCTCTCGGCATTGTCGAAGAAGTTCACGCCGGCCTCGTGCGCGGCGTCGAGGCACTCCATCGCGGTGTCGACACCGAGCTGATCGTGGAACGAGACCCACGAACCGAACGACAACACACTGACTTGAAGGCCGCTGCGGCCGAGGAGTCGATAATCCATGATGCCGACCGTACCCTGGCCACCGTGCTGCTCAACACCGTCGTCGACACCTCCACCGCGGTCGCCGCAACCCGTTCCCGCAAGACGAAGATCGACGCGCTGGCCACACTCCTGCGCGCGTGCGGTCCCGAGGAGGTCGCCGTCGTCGTATGCCTGCTCACCGGTGAACCGCGCCAGGGCCGGATCGGCGTGGGCTGGTCGACGCTCGCGACCGCGCGGGACCGGGACGAACCTTCGACCGGCGAGCCGGAGGTGACCGTCGCCGAGCTCGACGCCACGCTCGACCGCATCGCCGCGACATCCGGCCCCGGCTCGGCCACGGCCCGGCAGGCGATCCTGGGCGCGCTGTTCGCGCGCACGACCGGCCCGGAAGCCGACTTCGTGGTGCGGCTCCTGACCGGCGAGCTCCGGCAGGGCGCGCTCGCCGGGCTCATGGCCGATGCCGTCGCACGCGCGGCCGAGGTGCCCGCCGAGACCGTGCGCCGGGCCGCGATGCTGGGCGGCGACCTCGCCGACACCGCCCGGCGCGCGCGGGCCGGCGGCGCGGCCGCGCTCGCCGAGGTGCGACTCGAGGTGCTGCGCCCGGTGCAACCGATGCTCGCGGCGACGGCCGCGTCGGTCGGCGACGCGCTGGACGCGACCGGGGCGGCCTCGGTCGAGTGGAAGCTCGACGGCGCGCGCATCCAGGTCCACCGCGCCGGCGACGACGTCCGGGTCTTCACGCGCAACCTGAACGACGTGACCGCGCGGCTGCCCGAGGTCGTCGAGGTGGCGCGCTCGTTCGCGGCGCGCGACTTCGTGCTCGACGGGGAGGCGATCGCGCTCGCCGACGACGCGCTCCCCCGTCGCTTCCAGGACACGATGAGCCGCTTCGGCCGCGACGACGCCACCACGCACACGCACACGCTCACGCTCGCGCCCTACTTCTTCGACGTCCTGCACCTCGACGGCGACGACCTCCTCGACCGTCCGCTCGCCCACCGCAGCGCGGCGCTCACCGCCCTCACGGGCGAGTGGCGCGTGCCCGCGGTCGAGACCGACGACGCGTCGGTGGCGGCCGCGTTCCTCGCCGACGCGCTCGCGACCGGGCACGAGGGCGTGATGGTGAAGGCGCTCGACTCGCTCTACGACGCGGGCCGCCGGGGCGCGTCGTGGCGCAAGGTGAAGCCGGTGCGGACCCTCGACCTCGTTGTGCTCGCGGCCGAATGGGGCCACGGGCGGCGACGGGGATGGCTCTCGAACCTGCATCTCGGCGCGCGCGATCCCGAATCCGGCGACTTCGTGATGGTCGGCAAGACATTCAAGGGACTGACCGACGAACTGCTGACGTGGCAGACCGCGAAGCTGCGGGAGCTCGAGACGCGCACCGACGCGTACACGGTGTACGTCCGCCCCGAGCTCGTCGTCGAGATCGCGCTCGACGGCGTGCAGGTCTCGACGCGCTACCCGGGTGGCGTCGCGCTGCGGTTCGCACGCGTGCGCGCATACCGGGCCGACAAGTCGCCCGACGACGCCGACACGATCGCGGCCGTGCGCGCGCTGCTCGCGCCGTGAACGGCCCGCCTACGCGAGCTGACTCATGTACTGGTTCAGATCGAAGTAGTCGCGCCACTTGGCGATCTTGCCGTCGCGCACCTCGAACGTGCCCATGACGGGAAGCTCGATCGTCACGTTCGGGAGCACGAACACGTCGACGCGCTCGGTCAGCACCGTGTCGCCGTCGGCCGCGATGTTCAGCACCCGGAACTCGATGCGTTCCACGCCCGTGGTGAACATGGCGAACGTGGCCTTGATCGCCTCTCTCCCCACCGCGGGATCGACCGGGATGTTGTGGTACACCGCGTCGTCGGTGAAGTAGTCGACGATCTCGTCGACGCTCGCCCCCTTGCCCCAGTCGTCGCAGAACCGCCGAATCAACTCGATCGCGTCGCTCATGGCGACCGACGATAACGACCGGCCGATGCGCACGTCACTCTTCGGTCGCCGCATCACGCCTGGTCGGGTACGCCGGCCGACGAGGGTGTCAGTTTCCCGAAACGAGTACACCACCGTCCGAGATGTGAGAACAGACCCTTGCCACGCAGAGTGAGGGGGGTGTTCACTTTGCCCCTGGGGAAGGGGCTGAGAGGGCGGCCCTCGGCGTGAGGCATTGCGAGGCGCGCCGGGGTCTGCCCCGCCCCTCCCCTCAAGGGGACGATCGGGCCACCTCGATCGTCGCCTCGAGGGGAGGGGCAAGCTCCACCAACTGCTGTCGGAGTTCTCCGCACCATGTGCGCAGAAGTCCGACAACTGTTGGTGGAGTTTTCGGTCGTCAGGTCTGCTTCGGGGCGATGGCGCCCAGCTCGCCTCGCTCGAAGAGGTCGAGGGAGTCGAGGATCTCCGCCTTCGTGTTCATCACGAAGGGGCCGTACCAGGCGACCGGCTCGTGCAGCGGACGACCGCCGAGCAGGATCACCTCGGCGGTCTCCTCCGCCTCGACCACGACCGCGTCGCCGTCGCGACCGAGGACCGCGAGCTGGTGCGCCTCGACGGCGCGCGGGGCGTCGCCGACGCGGACCTTGCCTCCGACCACGTACACGAGCGCGTTGTACTCGGACGGCCACGCGAGCGCGAGCCGTCCGCCGGCCTCGATCGTCGCGTGCGCGTAGACGATCGGCGTGTGCGTGCTGCCGGGCCCGGACTGACCGCCGAGATCGCCGGCAACGAGCCGGAGCAGCGTCCGCCCGTCGTCGCTGCGCGCGAGCGTCAGCTTGTCGCCGCGCAAGTCCTGATAGCGCGGCGCGACGAGCTTGTCGGCGCGGGCAGGTTCACCCAGAGCTGCAGACCGTGCATGAGCCCGCCGTCGCGCAGCATCGCCTCGGTGGGCTCCTCCGAGTGCACGAGGCCCGCACCCGCGGTCATCCACTGCGTGTCGCCGCCGCGCAGCACGCCACCCCCGCCCGTCGAGTCGCGGTGCTCCATCTCGCCGTCGAACAGGTAGGTGACGGTCTCGAAGCCGCGGTGCGGATGATCGGGCGCGCCCACCGCCTCACCCGGGCCGTACACGATCGGGCCCATCTCGTCGAGCATGAGGAACGGATCGGTCGCGCCGAGGTCGGCGCCCGGCTGCGGGAACGGCCGGTGCACCGGGAAGCCCGCGCCCTCGAACGTGGTGGGAGCGGTGACGATCGACTGCACGGGCCGGGCGCCGCCATCCGACTCCACGAGCACGGGCAACACCGACGGGTCGACGGGCGTGATTGCGGGCATGACATCTCCTCTGGCCGGCCCCGGCGTGGGGCACGTTCCCAGAACTCTTGCGTCCGCAACTATATTCCTCGGAGACCCTCCAGCACCGAGGACTCGAACGCGTAGGCGAACATCACGTCGGGCTCGATCCGGGCGTACGGCGGCGTGTCGTCGCCGTACCACGTGTCCCACTCCGGGTAGACCTCGTGCACGTAGGCGAAGAAGTCGCGCTGCTCGGGCGCGCGCACGTCGATCTCGACCGCCTGCCCGTGCACGATCGTCGCGAACGTCTCGCCGATCGTGTGGCACGCGCTCACCTGGGGCCGCGCGCGCAGGTGCCGGAACCGCGCCGACTCCCGCCCCGAGCCGAAGTAGAAGCGACCGCGGAAGAACAACCCGTCGACGGGACTGACGCGCGGCTCGCAGTTCGCGGTGACGGTCGCGAGGTCGAGCACCCGCACGCCGCGCAGCACGCGCGCGAGGTCGGAGGCGGCGACGCGGCGCTCGGGCGTGTGGATCGACCGCATGTGCGGGCCGATCCGACCGTACGAAGCGTCCAGCAGTCGCTGCAACGCGGCGGTGTCGGCAGCCGTTTCGTGCACGCCGAAGAGGCTACCGATAGCAATCTCCGGTTCTCGCCGACGACACGAGCCGGTTACACGCACGGCCGAGACTGTTGACGATGCCACCGACGGAGGCAGGTCAGACATGACATACGACCCGGTCCACCCGGCGTTCCCCACGGCGACCACGCACGGCCTACACCGGCGGCGAGCCGACGACGATCCGGCCCGCCGCTGGCTCCGCGGCCAGCTGCAATGGGAGGCGATCCTGACGAACCTGCGCGACGCGGGCACGGGGTCGCCGCGTCGACGGCCGGACGACGCGGGAGTCCGCCGCCGCCTGAGCCGTCGGGAAGCGGACACGGGTATCCGCGTCCCGAGGCCGGCGATGTGCTATTCGCACCGAATCGCCCTAGCGTGGCCCTTGCATCGACGCGAGAGGCCTGCCCGTGCGACATCGCCGCACCCGCACCCACCGGTCGGGCGGAGTGATCGCGACCCTCTCGGCGTGCGCACTCTGTGCCGGCCTAGCCGTGGCCCTCTTCGGTGTCGCGCGCTCGTCACCCTTCCCGGCGAGCACGGCCGCGGCGGAGACCCGGACCCCGCGCGTCGACCGCGCCGCGCTCGCGGCCGCGGCCGCGGTGAACTTCGATCCGAAGCCGGGCGCGAACGGGGTCGCGCTCGACGCGTCAATCGCGGTGGACGCGGGATCCGGCAACCTGTTCTCGGTCCGCGTGACGACGGTCGCGGGCGTGCCGGTCGCCGGCTTGCTCACGTCGGCGAAGACATGGCACTCGAACGCCGCACCACTCCTCCCCGGAACCGCGTACCGGATCGTCGCGACGGTGTCGGGCCCTTCCGGTGTACGCGTGCGATCGACGTCGACGTTCCGCACGTTGACGCCGAACGCGACGGTCGCGGCGACGATCTTCCCCGACGGCCTCACGGTCGGCGTCGGCCAGCCCGTCGTGATCCGCTTCGACCACGGCATCTCGAACCCGCTGTCGCGCGCGGCTGCGCTCACACACTTCACCGTGACCGAGTCGCGGCCGGTACCCGGCGGATGGCACTGGTTCAGCGACAACGAACTGCACTTCCGGCCGAAGTCGCTGTGGCCCGCCGGTGAGAAGATCACCGTCGCGTCCGACCTCGACGGCTGGAGCGCGGGCGACGGGATGTGGGGCCGCGGCCGCGTCACCGCCACCTTCTCGATCGGCGGCTCGCATGTGTCGGTCGCCAACCTCGCGACCGACCGGATGACGGTCACCGACAACGGGAAGGTCATCGCGGACTACCCGTTCAGCGGCGGGCGCACGACCGACCCGACGATGAACGGTACGCACATCGTCCTCGACCGCGAGAGCGTCGTGCGCATGATCTCGTCCAGCAACGGCGTCCCGGTCGACTCCCCCGACGGCTACGACGAGCTCGTCTACTCCGACGTCCACATCACCGACAGCGGCGAGTACGTCCACGCGGCGCCGTGGTCGGTCACGAGTCAGGGCCACGCCAACGTCTCGCACGGCTGCATCAACCTCAGCCCGGCCGACGCGCTCACGTTCTTCGGGTTCAGCCGAGTCGGCGACATCGTGATGGTCACCGGCGGGCCCCGGCCGCCGGCGCGGGGCGACCACGGCGTCATGGACTGGGACACGGCCTGGAACGAGTGGACGCCCGCCCACGTGCATGCGGTGGCGGCGCACCATCCCGCCCCCGTTCACCCCTCGGCCAAGGCCTCCTGAACGACGCGCGCGCAACGCGAGCGCCGTCGGACGGGTCGGAGGGTGACTTCGACCGGCGCGTCCCGATGCTCGTCGTGCGGATCGGGCACTACCCCATCCACGCCGGGACCCTCGGCGCGATCCGTTCGCTGGGTCGCGCCGGCGTCGCCGCGTACTCGATGACCGAGGACCGGTTCACGCCCGCCGCCGTCTCCCGGTTCGCGGCGGGCCACTTCGTCGCGCGGACGCGCGGCACCGAGCCGGAGGCGACACTGCTCGATCTCCTCACCGATCTCGGGCGCCGGATCGGGCGGCCGACCGTCGTGGTCGCAACCGACGACGAAGCGGCGGTGTTCGTGGCCGAGCACGCGGCCGATCTCGCCGAATGGTTCATCACGCCGTGCATCGCGGCCGGTCTCCCGCGCCGGCTCGCGAGCAAGCGCGGCCTCAGCGAGATCTGTGCCGAGCGCACGGTGCCGACGGCGGCCGCCTCGTTCCCGACCACGATGGCCGAGATCGACGCGCTCGCCGCGTCGGGGACCTTCCCGATGATCGTCAAGAACCGCGCGGCGTTCGAGCGGCTGCGCACGCCGATGGTGGGCGGCACACTGCTCGTGCACGGCGCGGACGAGCTCCGCGACCTCGCGGCGACGTGGTCGCGCCCGTTCGCGGTGATCGTGCAGGAGTACCTCCCCGAGGAGTCGTCGGACGACTGGATCTTCCAGGGGTACTTCGACGCGGCGGCGCGGCCGGTGGTCGCGTTCACGGGCGTGAAGTTGCGGTCGTGGCCGCCGCACGCGGGCCCGACAACCCGTGCGATCTCGGTCGCGAACACGGAGGTTGCACGCCTGTCGATCGGGCTGGTCCGCGACCTCGGCTACCGGGGGATCGTCGACCTCGACTGGCGGCTCGATCACCGCGACGGGCGCTACAAGCTGCTCGACTTCAACCCGCGCGTCGGCGCGCAGTTCCGGCTCTTCGAGACGGAGGCGGGCATCGACGTGGTGCGGGCCATGCACCTCGACCTGACCGGACGCGACGTGCCGCGCGGTGAACAGGTCGACGGTCGCGAGTTCGTGGTCGAGCACCTCGACCTGCCGGCGCGGTTCGCGTACCGCCACGAACCCGCGCATATGCACCGGCCGGCGACACCGATCCGGGAACGCGAGCTCGCGTTCTGGGCGCGCGACGACCCGCTCCCGTTCTTCGCGATGGCGGCGCGGTTCGCGGGTCCGGCCGCGCTGCGGATCGGCAGCATCGGCCGCTCCGCCCTGCGCGACCGACTGGTGCGCCGGCCGCACTGACGGGTGCTGACGGGTGCGGTCGGCGATCAGCGGTGCGCGGCCCGGTCGCGCACGCGCCGCGCGATCCGCCAGCCCCGCGTCCCGAGCCGCTCGTGGCGGGGGCGGCGGCGGCGGCCGTCGACGAGCAGGCGCTCGAACGGTTCGCCCACGTCGTCCCATCCGACGAACAGGCGGGCGACCGCCATCGGGTCGTCACCTGTCCCGCTCATCGCGTCGTTCACCCCGCACGCCTGCTCGAACCCGGCCGCGGCGACGACGGCGCGCACGCGCCGCGACGAGTAACCGTGCGGGTAGGCGAACGACTCGCACGCGTGCCCGAGATGGTCCTCGAGGAGATCGCGGCTGCGCGCGACGTCGGCGACGAGCTCGGCGGGCCGCAGCGTGTCGATCGGCCGGTGCGTGTGGGCATGGGCGCCGATCTCGACGCCACTGCGGTCGAGCTCGACGATCTGCGACCACGTGAGCATCGGCCGGCGGAAGTGGGGCGCGAGCCAGTCGCTGTCACCGCCGACGTAGGCGGTCGGTACGAACATCGTCACCGGGCAGCCGCGATCGAGCAGGAGCGGAACCGCGTCGAGGAAGTTGGCGAAGCCGTCGTCGAACGTCACGACGACCGCGCGTCCGGGGAGCGCGACGTCGCCGTGCCGGAGCCAGCGCGGTAGGTGGTGAGCGCGACGGGAGTACGACCATCGGCGGCCAGCCGGTCGAGCTGGCTCCGGAGCCGGTCGGGCGACGTCTCCCAGGCCTCGTAGCCGCGAGTCGGTTCCGTGCGCACCGAGTGGTACAGCAGGACGGGGACTTCGACGGGCGCGGTCACGGGTGCTGCCACACCTTCACGTAGTCGAACGACAGCGTCGACGGGAAGCGCGTGCTCGCCGCGGGCGTGGTCGCGTACGGACCCCCGACCGCGAGGTCGGCGACGAGGGTCATGTCCTCCTGCGGCACCGCGAGGAGGGTGTCCATCTTCCAGACCTTGCGGCCGTCGACGAACCAGGTGAGCGAATCCGGTTCCCAGTCGAGGCCGTAGACGTGCCACCCGCCGCCCGACGCGTGCACCGCGGCGCTGTTGCCGAACTGCTGGGGCCCGTCCGCCCCGAGCCAGTGCGTGAACTGCAGCACGACGTCGGGCTGGTAGCCGACGTTCTCGAACACGTCGATCTCGGGCAGCGCCGCCCGCCGGGCGGGCAACAGCCAGAACGCCGACCAGAATCCGACGCCGGCCGGGATCCGGGCACGCGTCTCGACGTAGCCGTAGCGGAACGCGAACAGCGTGCGGTCGGGGGTCGCGCCCGACACCATGCCCGACGTGTACGCATATCTCTTGCCGCCGTCGAACGCGGCTTCCCGGCGCGCCGTGAGCCGCAGAGTGCCCGCGGCGACGCTCACGTTGTCGGGCGTGTAGAGCTGGAGCTCGCCCGTGCTCGTGTTCGTACACGTGGTCGCCGACCAGTAGTAACAGGTCGCCCAGCGCGACGATACGAGCGCGTCGCCCCGGAACTCGTCGTCGAACACGGGCTTCCACGCCGAGCCGGCCGGACGCGAAGGCAACGTATTCGCGACCGCGGGCGTCGTCGTGGTCGTCGACGACGACGTTGCCGCCGGCGTCAGGCCCGACGACGAACGGCTCGGAAGCTGATCGGTACACGCCGTCGCGAGCAGGACGACCGCCACGACGCTCGCGGAGATTGCCGAGCTCGGGGCGTGGCGCACGACCCGATGCTGCGGAACTGCCGTGTTCAGCGCGTCACGGCGCCGTGAACGGGCGCGTCACGCCCGCACCCGGATCCAGTCGACGAGCATCGTCGCCGGAAGCTTGCTCACGTCGGTCGGCCCGGTGGCGCCACCGGTGGCCAGGTTCACGATCAGGTACATCGGCACCTTCGGGATGTTCGGTCCCGTGTACGAGTACACCGGCTTGCCGTCGATCGACCATGTGATCTTCGTGGCGCGCCAGTCGAGCGACACGGTGTGGAACGCGGTCGAGGTGTTCGGGCCCACGAAGTCCTTGCCGGAGTCGATCGATCCCGCGAGGTGCACGTGGAACGACCAGATGTTCGGGCTGCCGTACGACTCCAGCAGGTCGATCTCGGGGGGCCAGGGGTACGACTGCGGCGCACCCGGGCCTCCGTCGGCCGCGAGCCAGATACCGGGCCAGAGTCCCTTGCCCGCCGGTTCACGGAAGCGGACGTCGACGTGGCCGTACCGGAACGTGAAGCCGGGCTTCACCTTCAGACCGGTGTCGGTCGAGGCGCCACCCGTCTGCACCCAGCCCGACGAGTACGGCAGCGTGCCCTTCCACGTTCCCTCGTTGCACGTGTACGCGGGGCGCTGCGCGGTCAGGCGGAGGTAGCCGCCGGCGACGGCGACGCGCGACCGGGAGTAGTACTGCGCCTCGCCCGGAGTCGCACCCTTGGAGCACGTCGTCGCGAACCACCGGTTCGGGTACCACGCCGATCGCAGCGCCGTGCCGCTGAACTCGTCGTCGAACAGCAGCTTCGACGGCAGCGGCGCGGCGACGGCCGCGGCCTTCGGCTTCGGGGCCGTCGCCTTCGGGGCCGTCGCCTTCGGGGCCGTCGCCTTCGGCTTGGGGGCCGTGGCCTTCGGGGCCGGTCTCGTCGCCGACACGAGGTCGGGCCCGCTCGCGCCGGGTGTGCACGTCGCGAGCAACACGGCCGCGCCGACGAACACGCCCGCACGGAGGACGTGCGAGGAGGCAAACCGAGAAGAAGGAAGAAGCATCCGGGCCATGAGAGAATTCGTCGGCGCGTCCACCGCCGACCTGAGGCGCGGAAACCTAACACGGAAAGATCGGACGCTCCCGAAATGTTTGTCCGGTGAATGGCCGGTCACCGACTCACCGCGCCGTCGCGTCGCGGTGCGGGCGGGCGTATTCGGCGGAGGCGAGCGCGACGACGATCGCCGCGAGCGTGAGCAACACGCGCGCGGGCGTCCAGACGCGCGGCGTACACCATCGCCTCCGCGACGAGCGCGTCGATCGCGAAGCTCACGCCGAGGATCACGACGAGTGTGACCACGCGCTCGCCCGCGCTCGGGAAGCCGAGCAGTCGCACCAACGCCGCGCCCGGCGCGACCGCGAGGAACGCGAGCACGACGATCGCGCCGACGTTCGAGCGGTGATCGAGCCCGACGACGACCGCCACGAGCACGGACGCGGCCACGAGCGACGCGCGCGTGCGCATCAGCGCGACCGCTCGTCTCGTGCGACCGACGCGGTGAGGCGCACGACGGTGAAAGCAGATGCGTCCGCGTCGTGGTACAGCACGACGAACCGCGACGACGCGAGGAGCGCGCGTTCGATCCGGTCGAGGGCTCCGGCCGGGAGCACACCGAGGGCTCCGGCCTCGTCCTTCTCCGATCGGGTGATGATGACGAAGCCCTGTGCGTAGCGGGCGTCCTCGAGCCACGTGTAGAGGAACGGCTCCGGCGCGGCGAGCAGCTCCGCGATCGACGCCGGCGGCTCGGCCGCGAGATGGAGATAGGTGACGTTCTCGAAGGCGGCGAACCCGATCGGGTAGTCGCCGGTGCCGTCGACGACGAGTGAGTGAGGAGGAGCGGCGGCGAGCACCGCCGCCGCGGCGCGCATCTCGCCGAGCGAGAAGTGTGCCCACTGCTCCTTGCCGAAGTACCCGAACAGGAACCCCGACATCATCGCGATGCTCACGACGGTCGCGAGTGCGGCCGATCGGGCCGATCGGTACCCCGGGGTCGGGTAGCAGAACGCGCCGGCGAGATAGGCGAGGAACGGGAGCGCGAAGAAGTAGACGCGGAACACGGCCTCGCCGCCGTACGCACCCCCGGCGACGATCGCGAGCGGAGCGGCCGCGAGTGTGATCGCGGTCGCGTCCCAGCGGCCGTTGCGGATTCGGCGCGCGCTGCCCGCGAGCGCGACACCGACCACGACCAGGACCTCGATCCGGCCCATCAACGACACGATGTGTTGGCTCGTCGACGCGTGCGCCGACTTCGACAGGCTCTGGTCGACGGTTCCGCCCAACGAGGTGAGGCCGCCGAGGATCGACGGGAGCTCGGCCCGCATGTACCCGAGCGCGCCGGTCGCGAGCCACGCCACGACGACCACCGCGACCGCGACCACGACGCGGCGCGAGGCGAGCGCGCCGGACAGACCGACGAGCACGACCCCGACGACGAGCACGAACGGCGTGAGCGGGTGACTCGACGCGATCGCGGCGCTGCAGAGCACGACGACGGCCAGGGCCGCGTTCCGGTGCGCCGGGGGTTCGACGGGTTCGCGGACGAGCTCGAGCTCGCGGTCGCGGTCGGCGGCGAGCGTCGGGCGCGCCGCACGTTCGAGCAATCGTGGCATCGCCGGCCGCCGTCCGAGCCACCGCACGACGACGAGGACCACGACGAGGTACAGGAAGAAGGCGAACGCCTGGGGCGAGAAGTAGTCCTGACCGATCCAGTTCCCGAGCGCGAACAGCCAGATGCCGGTCCAGACCACGCGCCGGTCGGATTCCAGCGTGGTGAAGATCGCGTAGAGCGCGAGCACGTCGAGGAGCTCGAAGAACAGTGGCGCCCACTGGGCCGGGCCGAGCCACGAGCTCGCGTGACTCCCGACGAGCCAGGTCGCGGCGACCGCGAAGAAGCCGGGCCAGCTCTGGTACACGTTGAGGTTCGTCACGTGCGGGTCGACGGTGTGATGCCGCGCGAGGTAGTCGACGAGCCCGATGTGCTTCCACGCCCACGAGTAGCGCAAGGTCTCGTACAACGCGGCCGGCGTCCCGTGGGCGATCACGAGGAACAGGACCACGTGCGCGGCGAGCACGACGTTCGTCTCCTCGCGGTGGACCGCCCGCCCCATCGAGACGGTCAGCACGCCGAGCGCGACGAACATCGTGATCGGAAAGGCCGACAACAAGCCGTACGATCCGATCGCACCGACGTCGATCCGGATCAACGACACGAGCCACAGCGCGGCCGCGATCGTCAGCAGCGCGATCGAGCCGCGGGCGCGCGAACGCGGAACGTGCACGAGGCGTTCGAGGGTCGCGTTCACACGTGCTCCAGCACCTGGTGCACGTTGTGCGTCATCCACACGTCGCTCTCGAACGCGCTGCTCCCCTTGCCGCCGAGGTGCTGGAGCCACGCCAGGAGGATGGCGGCGCGGGGTGATCTCCACAGCCCCGGGCACCCGTTCGAGCAGGCGCGCCTCCCGCTCCGGCCAGCCGTCGAGCTCGAGGAGCTCGCACACGACCGCGCCGATCTCGCGATGCTGCTCCAGGGCGCGCGTCGAGCACGCGAGATGCACGATGTCGACGACGGGGATGCCCGGCGTCGCGAAGGTCCAGTCGACGACGCCACTCACGACCGCGGTCCCCGGCGTGCGCAGCACATTGCCCAGCCAGAGGTTGCCGTGCACGACCGCGGTCGTCAGCATGCGCCCCGCGAGCTGTCCGGCGAGCTCACGCCGGGCCCGGTCGATGCTGTTGGCGTCGGCCTGCTCGCGCAACCGGCTCGTCGCGAAGGCTCCGGTCGCCGACAGCGGTCGTTCGACGAGCGCCGAGAACCGGTCGTCGTCGACGACGGCGCAGCCGCCGGTCGCGGAGTACAGCGCACTCATGCGCCCCGCGAGATCGTCGAGCAGCGGCTCGACGACCTCCGACTCGTCCACGACCCGGCGCGCGTCGACGCCCGGGACACGGGTCTCGAGCGTCCACTCACCCGTCGCGCCCGCCGCGAGCGGGACGGGAACGAGCGCGCTCCAACCCGGCGGTGCGGCGGTCCGCACCACGACCAGGGCAGCGCGCCGGCGTGCGAGTGACTCGGCTCCCGTCACGTTCGCGGCGATCTTCAACATGGCATCGGTCGGGACGAATGGTCGGTACAGCGCCGCGTTGTACACGTCGACGCCGGCGAGCACCGGGCGGTGCGGCTCCCAGCCCTGGGCTTCGAGCCCCGACTCGCGCAGGACCTCGCGCACGCGTCGCGGCGCTCCGGACCGAACGATGCTGCGCGGCGCCGCGCGCCCGTGCCCGGCCGTCGCGCGAGCGCAACGCCGCCGGTCGGAGGTACGGCAGCCACACCGTGCGGAAATCGCCCGCGAGCAGCACGCCCGCGATCGCCGTCAACGACACGAGCCAGGCGAGGCCGACACCGTCGAGACCGATCAGATGGAGGAGCACGAGCGCGAGCCCGAGGATCGACACGCACTGCATCGCGGTGATCGCGACGATCACGCCCATGTGCCGACGGACGCGCGCGACGCTCAGATAGGTGACGACGACCGCGTTCGGTATGGCGGAGAGCGTCAGGAGCTGGAGCAGGCGGGTCGCGTGCACGGAGTAGTCGGTCCCGAACGCCTGCAGTACGAGTGGCGCGCCGAGCGCGATCGCGACCGACAGCGGGACGACGATGCGCAGGGAGTGCGTGAGCGTTGTACGGGCGTAGTCGATGAGGTGCTCGGGGTCGCGCGAGCCCTCGGTGATCAACGACATGCCCACGTTCTCGCTCAGGAAGTGAACCGTGTACGCGATCGACCACGACAGGTAGACGTACGCGCTCGCGCGGGCGCCCATGCTCGCGAGGACGAGCAACGGCATGAGGCCGCTCGTCGCGCTCACGAACATCGACGCGGCGAAATCGATCGACACGTAGCGGCCGACCGAGCGCGCGCTGATCGCGACGTCGGGCGGATCGCGACGCGTGGGGATGAGGCGACCGAAGAGGAGGCGGTTGACCGGGATCACGAGCAGCACCAGCGGGACCGTCCACGCCGCGAACACGCCGGCGCCCCGGGCCCAGTTCGACACGACGATCAGCGCGACGAGCTTGGCCACGCCGTAGACCGCGTTCTCGAGCAGCACCCACGGCGCCTCACCCAGCCCGGTGAGCACCGAATCCTGGAGGACGAACACCGTCCAGACGATCGTCGCGGTCACGAACCAGGCTGCGCGCAGGTGTTGGTCGCCGAGGATCGACAGCTTCGGGGTCCAGATCCGGACGCCCAGCACGAAGACCGCACCCGCGACCGCGGCGAGGGTCGCCGACGCGAGATAGCCGAGGAGCACCAGGCGCCGCGTCCTCGTGCCCGCGGTCGGGACGAACCGGTTGAAGGCGCTCGCGAGGTTGAGCTGCGCGAAACGGGAGAGGAACACCATCGCGGAGATCAGCGCGGCGTCGATCCCGACCTCGGCCGTCGAGTACGACCGGGCCGCGACGATCCAGAAGACGACGCCGAGGCCCGACGTCGCGAGGGTCGCTCCGACCAGGGAGTAGGCGTTGCGGACGAGCGGGACCCGCAGCACGTCGCGCACGTACCCGGCGCCGCCGTCCCATCCTCGTCGGGTGCGTGCCCGGAGCGTCGGCGCGCGTCGTTCCGTCACGGACCGATGGTGGGGCCCGCCCGTCACGATGTCGTGACGAGGAGGTGACGAACCCGTCGTACGTTCGCCCCCGACCGGGCGGTCGACGCCCGCGACCGCCCCCAGGAGCGATCGATGCCTCGAACAGACGGAACCGCGCCGACGGACCACGGCACCTTCGACCGGCGCTCGCGCCGGCGAGGACTGGCACGGGGGCGCAAACGCGGACGCCGTTCCTACGACCGGATCGACCATCCGCGGCCCGGGACACCGAGCGTGAGCGTCGTCATCCCGACGCTCAACGAGGCCCGCAACCTCCTGCACGTCCTGCCCCGGATCCCCGAGTGGGTCCTCGAGGTCCTGATCATCGACGGATCGTCGACCGACGGCACCGTCGAGATCGCCCGCGAACACGGTTCGCACGTGCGCGTCGTGCTCACGCCCGCGGCGGGAAAGGGCGCGGCGCTGCGCGTCGGCTTCCAGGAGGCGCGCGGCGACGTCATCGTCGCGCTCGACGCCGACGGGTCGACCGATCCCGCCGAGATCGCGGGCTTCGTCGGGCTGCTCTCGTCGGGCGCCGACGTCGTGCTCGGAACGCGGTTCGCCGTCGGCGGCGGCACCACCGACATGGAGCTGTACCGGCGATTGGGCAATCTCGTGCTGACGCTGCTCGTGCGCCTCGCGTTCGGCACGGGATTCTCCGACCTCTGTTACGGCTACTTCGCGTTCTGGCGCGACGAGCTCCAGAACCTCGACGGCCCGTTCACTGGGTTCGAGGTCGAGACGATGATCCACATCCGGGCCGTGCGCGCCGGCCTGCGCATCGCGGAGGTACCGAGCTTCGAGTCACCGCGCATCTGGGGATCGAGCAACCTGCGGACGTTCTCCGACGGGTGGCGTGTGCTGAAGGCGATCTTCGCGGAGTGGCGCCGGAACCGGGTCGGGCCCGCACGGCCGGCCGCGCCGGCGCTCCGCGTGGTGCCCCACGAGGGTGACGGCGGGCTCGAGCACGAGCGGAGGGCGGCGCAATGAACCACCTCGAGCGACACACGCTCTCCGTCGTCGTGTGCTGCTACAGCCAGGCGCGCTGGGACTTGTTGCAGCTGACGATCGCATCGGTGCAGAACCAGATGCGGACGGTCGACGAGCTCGTCCTCGTCGTCGACCACAACGACGTGCTCTTCGATCGGTTGCGCGACCGCGTCGAAGGCGCGACCGTCGTCGCGAACGAGGGGCAGCAGGGTCTCTCGCACGCGCGCAACACGGGTGTGGCCCACGCCACGGGCGACATCGTCGCGTTCCTCGACGACGACGTCGAGGCGAACCCGAGCTGGTCGCACCACCTGATGCGCGCCTACGTCGACCTCGCAGTGCTCGGTGTCGGCGGTCGCGTCGTGCCCCGCTTCGAGCGCGAGCGCCCGCAATGGATGCCGCCCCAGCTCGACTGGGTCATCGGTTGCACCTACGCCGGGCACCGCGCCTCGCGCGGACCCGTGCGGAACTTCATCGGCGCCAACATGTCGTTCCGCCGTTCGGTCTTCGACGCGATCTCGGGCTTTCGCGCCGATCTCGGCCGTACCGAGACGGGCGCGGCAGGTTGCGAGGAGACCGAGCTGTGTATCCGCGCCGCCCGCGAGCTCGGCGGCGAGATGTTCTACGAGCCCGACGCGGTGGTCGAGCACTTCGTGCCCGCGACGAGGACGACCCGCTCGTACCTCCGGGCCCGCTGCCTCGCCGAGGGGCACTCGAAGGCGACCATCGCCCAGATCGCCGGGCCCGCCGCGGGCTCGCCAGCGAGCAGCACTACGTCACCCGCGTCCTCCACGCGATCGGGCAGGACCTGGTCGACGAGGCCCTCGGGCGCCGCCGCGGCGCGTGGGCACGGACCGGAACGATCATCGAGGCCGTTGCGCTCACGACCGCGGGCTACGTGCACGGACGCCTGACCACGCGCCCGGCCGGGACGACGTTTCAGCCGATGCTCGTCACCGAGATCGACGTCGACCATCCGGTCGACATCCCGCCCGGGCTCGACCAGAGCGGAAAGCCGTACCGGCGGGCGCTCGCGCTCGCGCGCCGGCGGGGGCGGCCGCTCGGGGTCGTCGAATCCGCGGTGCCCGACGGAGGGCTTCCACGCGCACGCGTCGCCGAGCTCGTGCGTTTCGCCGGCACCGACCCGCTCGCCCGGCCCGCGCACCCCCCGGCCGAGATCCCGTTCGTCAGCGTCGTGGTCGCCACGCGCGACCGGCCCGACGCACTGCGCCGGTGCCTCGACTCGATCGAGCGGCTCGACTATCCGTCGTTCGAGGTGATCGTCGTCGACAACTGCCCGTCGTCGGCAACGGCGGCCGACGTCGTCGCGCGCCTCCGGCCCGCGCGCGGCGCCCTGCACTACGTGCGCGAAGACGTGCCCGGGCTCGCCCACGCCCACAACCGGGGCCTGCGCGACGCGCGGGGTGACATCGTCGCATTCACCGACGACGACGTCGTCGTCGACCGGCGGTGGCTCGACGCGATCGTCGACGCGTTCGACGACGACCCGACCGTCGGCGCGGTCACCGGGATGATCATGCCCGCGGCGATCGAGACCGAGAGCCAGGCCTGGCTCGAAGGCTGGGCCGGGTTCGGCAAGGGGCTCGTCCGGGTCCGGTACGACGCGGACGAACGACGCCCGGACGATCCGCTCTTCCCGTTCACCGCGGGTGTCTTCGGTTCCGGCGCGAACATGGCGTTTCGCCACGCGGCGCTCCACGACATCGGCGGCTTCGATCCCGCGCTCGGCGCGGGCACCCCCGCGCAGGGCGGCGACGACCTCGCAATCTTCTTCGACGTGATCACCGCGGGCTACTCCCTCGTGTACGAGCCGGCCGCGATCGTGTTCCACGCGCACCGACCCGACTACGCGTCGCTGCGCCGGCAGGCGTTCGGCTACGGCGTCGGGCTGGGCGCGTACGCGGCGCACGTGCTCGCGACCCATCCCCGCCGCGCGCTCGGCGCGACCGCGCACGCGGGGACGGCGGCGAGGCGGTTGTTCGGCGCGCACTCACCCAAGAACGACCGCCGTCCCGCCGACTTCCCCCGCGAGCTGGTATGGCGGGAGCGAGCGGGCGTCGTCGTCGGGCCCTGGCGCTACTGGCAGAGCCGACGCGCCTCCGACCACGAACGCTCGCCCCTCCCCTCGGAACACACGACCGCCGCTACGGCGTGAGCGACCCACGCGTGAGGTGCCGCACGAACCAGTCGCGCGCGAGCTGCGCGGCGCGCTCGAGCGTGCCCGGCTCCTCGAACAGGTGCGTTGCGTGCGGTATGACGGCGAGGTCGGTCTCGCACCGCATCCGGGCGCGCGCGTCGCGGTTGAGGTCGAGGACGACGTCGTCGGCGCCACCGACGATCAGCAACGTCGGCGCGCGGACCGCGCCCAGGCGCGCTCCGGCCAGGTCGGGCCGGCCGCCACGCGACACGACCGCGCGCACCTGAGAGCCGGGTTCGGCCGCCGCCCACAGCGCCGCGCCCGCGCCCGTGCTCGCGCCGAAATAGCCGACGGCGAGGTCGCGCCCCGACAGCTCGCGCCGGGCCCACGCGGTCGCGGCCGTCAGCCGAGACGCCAGCAATTCGATGTCGAAGACGTTGGCCCGGTCGCCCTCCTCGGCCGGGGTGAGCAGGTCGAAGAGGAGCGTCCCCAGCCCGGCGGCACCGAGTTGGCCTGCGACGAACCGGTTCCGCGGGCTGCGGGAGCTGCTCCCGCTGCCGTGTGCGAACAGGACGAGCGCGTGCGCGTCCGCCGGTACCGACAGGTGGCCGGCCAGCTCCGCGTTCGCGATGCGCACCGTGACGTCGTCGTCCCGTACGACGGAGTCGCGTTCGACCGAGTCGCGTTCGACCGAGTCGCGTCCGGCCGGCGCGCGCTCGAGGATGCGGACCACGTCGCCGTCGTCGAGCTGGTGGAAATCGTCGTAGAACTCGCCGATCGCGAGGAAGCGCTCCGGCGCCGCGAGCACGACGACGTCGTCGGCTTCGGCGCGCAGCTCCGCGATCGTGCTCGCGGGCGCGACCGGCGTCGCCACGATCACGCGCGCGGCGCCGTGGGCGTACGCGACGCGGCACGCGGCCCGGGCCGTCGAGCCCGTCGCAATCCCGTCGTCGACGATCAACGCGGTACTCCCGGCGAGGGGGCAACGCCGCCGCGCGCCTCGGAATCGCCGCGCGCGGCGCTCGAGCTCGACTCGCTCCCGCGCCGCGACCGCTTCGAACTCGTCCGCGCCGACGTGCGCCCGGCTGACCACGTCGTCGTTGACGACGCGCACGCCGTCCTCACCGATGGCGCCCATCGCGAGCTCCGGCTGCCACGGCAGGCCGACCTTGCGCACGAGGATGACGTCGAGCGGCACGCCGAGCGCTGCCGCCACCTCGTACACGACCGGTACCCCGCCGCGCGGGAGCCCGAGCACGACGAGCCGCTCGCGGGAGCGCGGAGAGCCGGGCGGCGAGACCGCGGCCGGCATCCGACCGGTCCCGGAACCGCATCACGCGTTCGGGTCGCTCGGGCTCATGCACACTTCCCTCATCCGGTCATCCGGCGCCGATGCGGTCGTTGTACGACGAGATGGCGTCGTTCGCCTCGTTTTCGGCTTGCCGCAACGCCGCCGCCGGAGTGAGCCCGCCGGTCAGCATCGAGATCAGCCCGTTCTTCACCGCGTCCCGCAGCCCCTGGTAGTTGCCGAGCAGCGTTCCCGCGGACGCGGCGTCCTCGGGACCGGTCGTCAACTGGTCGTAGCTCACCCGGTAGATCGGCTCGGCCGCCCACCGCTGCGCGAGCACCGGCACCTTGGTCGCGTCGGCCCGGATCGGGGCGAAGCCGCCCGCGACCGCGAGCGACGCCTGCTGCTCGGGCGTCGACAGGTACTTGACGAACTGCCACGCGGCCGCGCGCTTCTCCAGAGACGCCGACTTCGAGATCCACAACGACCCGTCGGCCGCGGGCAGGCCACCCCCACTCCCGCTCACGGTCGGGAGCGCGGCGGTGCCGATCCGCACCGTGCTGTACTGACCGCTCTCGAGGACCTGCTTGACGGTGCCGAGCACGCCGCTCGCCTCCATGGTCATCGCGGCGTTGCCGTTGCCGACCGCCAGCATGTGATCGATGTTGCCGGTCGCGCCGCCGGTGTTCAACGCGAGGCCGCTTTTCACCATGTCGTTCCACCACGACCAGATCTGCGTGCCGAGTGGTGTGTCGATCGACGCCGCCGTCGCCCGCGCGTCGCGGCCGTTGCCGTTGTTCACGAGTGAGCCGCCCGACTTGGCGTACAAGAACTCGAAGATGTACGGCTCGATCCGCAGCGCGATCCCGTGTTTGGCCGCGCCGCTCGCCACGATCTTCTGCGAGTACTCCTTCAGCTGCGCCAGGGTCGTCGGCGGCTTGTTCGGGTCGAGTCCGGCCTTCGTGAACGCCGTCTTGTTGTAGTAGAGGATCGGGTTCGACAAGCTCCACGGCATGCCGTAGAGCACGTTGTCGTACGTCCAGTACGCCCGCGCCCGCGGGAGCAAATCGGTGATCGGGTACTTGTCGGCGTCGACGCAGGCCTGGATCGGCACGACGCTCTTGCTGTCGATCAGGCGCTGGGCCGTGGTGTCCTCGGGGTGGAAGAGGTCGGGCAGATCCTTCGTCGACAGCCCGGCGAGGTACTTCGTCAGCAGGTCCTGGTACGAGGGGAACTGCACCAGCGTGACGTGCACGTCCGACTGCGACTTGTTGAACGCCTTCGTCGTGGCGACGAGCCAGTCGGCGTTGGCGCGCGACATCTCGTGCCAGAACTTGACCTCGACCGGCTTCTTCGCCTTCGCGAACGCGTCGAGACCGCAGTCGGCCGGGTTCGCGATCTGCCCGGGGCCCGCGGTCGTCGCGGTCGAACCGCCCCCCGAGCCCGACGAGCCCGAGCACGCGGTGGCGACGAGTGCGGCCGCCACGCCCGCGACGAGCACTGCACGGAACCTACGAGTCTTCATGATCCCACCCTGCTGTTGTATTCCTCGATCGCGGCGTTGGCGTCACTCGCCGCGCTGGCTGATCGCCTGCTGCGGGGTCGCGCGCCCGTCGAGCATGCGCGAGAGCCCGTCGATGATCGCTCCCCGCACGCCCTCGCCCTTGGCGCCGTAGGCCCCGATCACCGGGCCCGCGGTCGCCGCGTTCTCCGGCCCCTGCAGCAGTTGGTCGTACGCGACCTTGTACTCGGGCTGCTGCGCGTAGCGCGCCGCGAGCGGCGAGAGCGTCACGGCCTTGCGGGAGACGGGGACGTAACCCGTCGCCGCGGCCCACTCCGCCTGGACCTTCGGTTCGGCGAGGTACTTCGCGAACTCGTACGCGGCCGCCTGCTTGGCCGGTGCAGATCGGTTGACGATGTAGTTCGCGGCGCCGCCGACGAGCACGCCGCCGTCCGCGCTGTCCGGGCCGGGCATGGCACCGACGCCGAGCACCACGCTCTTGTACTGACCCGCCGCGAGCAGCTGCTGGATCGTGCCGAGCGCGGCGGAGGTGTCGATCGTCATGGCCGCGCGCCCGTTGGCGACCGCGAGGTAGTGGTCGATGTCGGCGGTGCCCGTGCTCAGCGCGAGCTTCGACTTCACCATGTCGTCGAGCCACGAGAAGATCGACACGCCGGTCGCGTCGTCGAACATCACCTTGCGGGCGCGGGCGTCGCGGCCGTTGCCGTTGTCGACGAGCGTCTGGCCGGCCTTGGCGAACCAGTGCTCGATCGGCCACGAGTCGGTCTTGAACGCGAGACCGAACTGCGCGCTACCGCTCTGCACGATCTTCTGGGCATCCGCTTTGACCTCGGCGAACGTCACCGGCGGCTTGTTCGGGTCGAGCCCGGCCTTCTGGAAGATCGCCTTGTTGTAGTAGAGGATCGGGTTCGAGTCGTTGAACGGCATCGGATAGAGCACGTTCCCGACGCTGTAATAGGCGACGACCCGGGCGATGAGATCGCTCGTCGACGCGTTGTCGGCCTTCAGGCACGACGCGACGGGCAGCACCGCGTGCGAGTCGATCATCGCCTGGGTACTCGTGTCCTCACCCTGGAAGAGATCGGGCAGCGAACCGGTCGAGAGTCCCGCCTTGAACCGGGTGAAGTTGTCGGGGTAGCTCGCCGACGCCGACAACGTCACGTGCACTGTCGTGCTGCCGGGCGTTGAACGCCGCGGTCAGCCGCTTCAACTCGTCCTCGTTGGCGCGCGTCATCGCGTGCCAGTACGTGATCTCGACCGGCTGCTTCGCCTGCTGCAGCGCGTCGAGCGGGCAGGCGGGCAGCGCCGCCGCGCCGCTCGTGGGTGTCGTCCCGCTCCCCGAGCCGCCGCTCGACCCGCCCCCGCACGCGGCGAGCGCGAGCGCGAGAGCGAGGGCGCCTGCGAAGCTTCCGAACCGTCGTTGCGTCATCTCGGGTCTCCCTGTCAGCCCTTCACCGCACCGGCGGTGAGGCCTCGTATGAGCTGCTTCTGGAACACGAGCAGCAGGATGAACAGCGGCAGGGCGGCGAGCACCGTCCCTGCGAACGTCACGTTGATCTGGTCGAGGCTCACGCGGCTCAGCTGGCGCAGCCCGACCTGGACCGTGCGGCGCTGGTCGCTGACGACGAGGGGCCAGAGGTACTGGTTCCACGCGTCGAAGAAGGAGAACAGCGCGAGCGCGGCGATGGTCGGGCGCGCGAGCGGCACCGCCACGCGCCACATGAAGCGGAAATGCCCGTACCCGTCGAGCTCGGCCGCGTCGCGCAGGTCGCGCGGCAGTGAGAGGAACGCCTGGCGCACGAGGAAGGCGCCGAAACCCGTGGCGAGGAACGGGATGACCAGCGCGCCGTACGTGTCGAGGCCGACGAGGTGCCCGACGAGCGGCAGGCGGCCCAGGCTCGTGATGGTCTGGAGGTTGGTGAAGAACACGACCTCGAACGGCACCATCATCGTGGTGAGGAAGATGACGAAGATCGTCCGCTTCAAGGGAAAGTCGAGGAACGCGAACGCGTACGCGGCGAACACCGACGTCACGAGCTGACCGGCGACGATGAAGAACGTGACGACGAAACTGTTGAAAAGGTACGAACGGATATGGCCCTGGGTCCAGGCGTGCGAGTAGCCGCTCCAGAGGAGGTGCGTCGGGAACAGCGTCGGCGGGCGCGCCGCGATCTTGTCGGCGGGGAGCAACGAGTTCACGACCGTGATGAAGATCGGGAACAAGATGATCACCGACAGCACGCCGAGCAGCACGTAGCGGTTGAGCACCCGGGCCCGGCGCGCGAGCTTCGGCCGGGCGCGCCAGCCTGCGACCGCGAGCACGACCGACAGCGCGAGCAGCGCGCCGACGACCACGAGGAAGGTCCGGAACCCCGGCGCCATCGCGAGCATCCCGCCCCCTTCAGCGCTCATAGCTCACCCGCCGCTCGAGGAGCCGCAGTTGCACGAGCGTGAGCACGAGCGTCACCGCGAACAGGACGATCGCGAGGACCGCGGCCTTGCCGTCGTTGTTCTCCTTGAACACGGTCTTGTAGATCGCGTACACGAGCACGTTCGTGTGGTTCTGCGGACCGCCTTCGGTGAGGAGGTCGATCTGGCCGAACGAGTGGAACGCGAGGATCGAACCGACGATGGTCGCGAAGAAGAGCGTCGGCGACAGCATCGGCAACGTCACGTTGCGGAACCTCGACCATGCGCCCGCGCCGTCGACACGCGCGGCCTCGAGCAGGTCGTCGGGCACGGCTTGGAGCCCGGCCGACATGATGATGAACGAGAGCCCGAGGTTCTGCCAGATCGTGACTCCCGCGACCGCGACGAGCGCCCACTTGGGGTCGTCGAGCGGCGACAGGCTCCCCGTGCGGCCCAACCAGTAGTTGAGCAGCCCGATCTGCGGGTTCAACAGCGTCAGCGAGATCAGCGACGCGACCGCGACCGACGTGACGACGGTCGAGGAGAACACCGTTCGGAAGAACCCGATGCCCCGGAGCCGCTGGTGCGCGAGCACCGCGAGGAACAGCCCGAGCACGATGCCGATGGGCACCGTCATCACGACGAACTCGAGGGTCACCTTGAAGCTGTTGGTGAACACGTCCGACGTCAGGACGTCGCGGTACTGGCTGAGCCCGACCCAGGTGCGGGGCAGGCCCGGGAACGGCGGCGTGCGGTACAGGCCGAGCCAGAAGTTCTTCACGAACGGATAGAAGATGAACGTCCCGAAGACCAGCAGCGACGGCAACACGAGCGCGTAGCCGAGCAGCATGTCGCGGGTCCGCCGGCTGAACCGCCGCCGGCGCACGACGGCGGCCGCGGGCGCGGCGTCGGGTCGGAGCGTGTCGGGGATCACGGCGCGTCGACCCGGTCACCGGTGCGCGCGTCGAACACGTGCAGGAAGGCGGGCTCCGTCGTCATGCGGACCGTCTCGCCGACTGCGGGCCGGGACGCGTCCATGTCTTGGCGGGTGATCACGAACGTGCCGTCGTCGAGCCGGCACACGATGTTGCGTTCGTGGCCGAGCGATTCCACGACCGTGACGGTGGCGGGGACGATGCCGTCGGCCGCGAGGATCAGGTGCTCGGGCCGGACGCCGATGACGACCTGCTCGAGCCCGAGGTTTGCGACCGCGACACCGAGCGGCCCGGGGAGCGGCACGCGCGCGCCCGGCAGGCCGACCGCGACGCTCTCACCTTCGTGCACGACCCGGGCCGGGATCGTGTTCATCGGCGGCGTGCCGATGAAGCCGGCGACGAACAGGTTGGCCGGCCGTTCGTAGACGGCCTGCGGCGGACCGACCTGCTGCAGCGCGCCGTTGGCGATGATTGCGATGCGATGGCCCATCGTCATGGCCTCGACCTGGTCGTGCGTGACGTAGACGACGGTCGTCTCCAGGCGCTGCTGGAGCTCGATCAGATCGGCCCGGGTCTGGACCCGGAGCTTGGCGTCGAGGTTCGACAGGGGTTCGTCCATGAGGAATGCCTGCGGCCGGCGCACGATCGCGTGGGCGAGCGCGACGCGTCTGGCGTTGCCCGCCCGACAGCTGCGCGGGCTTGCGGTCGAGCAGGTCGGTGAGACCGAGCGTCTCGGCCGCGTCTGCGACGAGCCGGGCCCGCTCCTCGCTCGGGACCTTGCGGCTCTTCAGCGGGAACTCGATGTTCCGCCGCACCGTCATGTGCGGGTAGAGCGCGTACGTCTGGAACACCATCGCGACGTCGCGGTCGCGCGGTTCGACGTCGTTCACGACCTCGTCGCCGATCGAGATGGTGCCCGCCGTCGGTTCGTCGAGGCCGGCGATCATCCGCAGCGCGGTCGACTTCCCGCAGCCCGACGGCCCGAGGAGCACGAGGAACTCGCGGTCGGCGATCTCGAGCGTCAGATCGCGGACGGCGACGACGTCGCCGAACTCCTTCGTCACATGGTCGAACACGATCCGGGCCATCGGGTCACAGTCTCCGGGGATCGACGGGTCCCGTGTACCGTCCGTGGCCCCCGCACAAGGGGCCGAAGGTCCCACATTCGGACGGGCCCGCAGAGGCGGGCGGCGGCGTGGGCGCGGGGCTCAGCCGCCGTTGCCGAGGCGAGCCGCGACGTAGGCGACGCAACCGCCGAAGGTGCGGACCTCGTCGTAGTCCGACTCCGGTACCTTCACGCCCGAGCGCTCACCCAGCGCGATGAGGAAGTTGAGGAAGTCCATCGAGTCGAGGTCGAGCTCCTCCTGGAGGTCGGCATCGGCCGGGAGCGCGTCGAGGTCGGCCTCGGGCGCGATGCCCGCGAGCGCGTCGCGGGTTGCGGTGGTCGCGTCAGTGGTCACAGTTCCTCCGGTTGGTGCAGGAGCTTCTCGACGAGCGCGAGGAAACGCGCACCGATGTGGCCGTCGGTCGCGCGGTGGTCGGCCGAGAGCGTGGCCGACACGACGGGGCGCACGGCCATCGAGCCGTCGTCGGCCCACACCCGGTCCGTGACCTTGCCGAAGCCGACGAGCGCGACCTGCGGTGGGTAGATCACGCCGAACACCGCGCGCACGCCCTGGTCGCCGAGGTTGGTCACGGTGATCGTCGCGTCGGTCATCTCGGAGCTACGCAGACGCCCGCCGCGCGCGCCGGGCCGACAGGTCGCGCAGCTGGGTCATGAGCTCGGGCAGCGTGAGCCGGTCGGCGTCGCGGATCGCGGGCGCGACCAGGCCGCCGTCGCGCAGCGCGATGGCCACGCCGAGGTGCACGCCCGACACCGGGCGTGAACGCGTCGTTCGCCCAGAAGCCGTTCAGGGCGGGGAGCTCGCGCGCGGCGACGGCCACCGCCTTGTAGAAGAGGGCTGCGGGCAGCACGCGCTCCTCCATCGAGACGCCTTCGTTGTGGCGCGTGAGCCACGCGAGCGTGTGCGTGAGCGAGATGTCGTGCTCGAGGTAGTAGTGCGGGATCTCGCGCTTCGAGCGCGCCATGAGGTTGCCGATCGCGAGCCGCATCGCCGCCGCCTGGTCGACGGCCGGGCGCGTCTTCGGCTGCGGTGCTTCGGGCGTGACGCCGCGCGCCGCCGCGCGTTCGACCTCGGCCGCCGAGATCGGGTGCCCGGGCTGCGACGGCACCAGCGTGTCGAGGTCGACGCCCAGCTCGACGGCGCGCCGCCGCGCGGTACGGCGAGACGGCGACCCGGCCGGTGGGTGGCGCAGGTCGCGGTGGCACGGGCGCGGGCACGGGCGCGGGCGGAGCAGCTGGTCGCGGTGTTACGGGCGCCGGCGGTGGCGGTAGCGGTGGCGGGGGCGCAACCGGTGCCGTCGGCGCCACCGGAGGCGGCACGACCGGAGTTGCGGTGGGCGTCTCGACGGGGACCGGCTCGGCCGCGCCCGCGCGCCGCGCCCGACGAGCGTCGCGAGCGGTGTGCCGACCTCGACCTCGGCGCCCTCGGGTACAGCAGCTCGCCGATCACGCCGTCCTCGAAGATCTCGACCTCGATGTCGGCCTTGTCGGTCTTGACCACCGCGACCAGGTCGCCGCGGTGCACCGTGTCGCCCGGATGCACCAGCCACTCGAGCACGGTGCCGGAATCCATGTCGGCGCCGAGCGACGGCATGCGGAAGATCCCGCTCGGACTCAGCCACCGGCGCAGCGTCCGCGTCGCGGCGGCGACCACGGCGTCGACGCTCGGCAGTGCCGCCTCTTCGAGCTGCCTGGCGTACGGCATCGGGACCTCCGCGCCACACACGCGCTCGACGGGTGCGTCGAGGTCGTAGAACGCCTGCTCCATGATCCTCGCGCTGATCTCGGCCGAGATCGAGCCGCTGCGCCACGCCTCGTCGATCACGACCGCGCGGTGGGTCCGGCGCACCGAGCCGATGATCGTCTCGTCGTCGAGCGGGCGCAGCGTGCGCAGGTCGATCACCTCGGCGTTCGTGCCGCGCTCGCCGCGAGTCGCTCGGCCGCCGCGAGCGCGGTCGGCAGTGTTCCGCCGTAGGTGATCAGCGACACGTCGGTTCCCGGCCGGCGGATCGCGGCGCGGGTGATGTCGATCGTTCCCGCACCGCCGCCGACCGGGCCCGAGGCGTTGTACAGCCCCGCGTGCTCGAAGATCAGGACCGGATCGGGGTCGTCGAGCGCGGGCCGCAACATGCCCCGCGCGTCTTCGACCGTCGCGGGGACGAGGATGCGCAGCCCGGGAATGTGCGCGAACCAGCCTTCGAGGCTGTGGGAGTGCTGGGCCGCGACCTGGCGGCCCGCGCCCGTCGTCATGCGGATGACGAGCGGCACGTTGCACTGGCCGCCGGACATGTGCAGCAGCGTCGCCGCGTTGTTCATGATCTGGTCGAGCGCGAGCAGGCTGAAGTTCACGGTCATGATCTCGACGATCGGGCGCATGCCCGCCGAGCGCGGCGCCGATGCCGGCGCCGACGAAGGCCGACTCCGAGAGCGGGGTGTCGCGGATCCGTTCCGGGCCGAACTCCTCGAGCAGACCGAGGCTGACCGCGAAGCAACCGCCGTACATCCCGACGTCCTCCCCCATCAGGAACACGCGGTCGTCGTTGCGCATCGCCTCCCGAATCGACTCACGAACCGCTTCGCGGTACGTGAGCTCGGTCGCGGCCGCCGGGGTCGTGTCGGCCTGCGTCATGTCCGCCCCAATTCGCTCGTGACGAACCGGGTGAGGTCCTCGACCGGCTCGGGCGTGCCCGCTTCCGCGAACGCGACCGCGGCGTCGACCTCCTCCGCGACCGCGCGCTCGATCGGGTCGAGATCGTCCTGGCTCACCGCGAACCGCTCGACGAGCATCGCGATCGGGTCGCGGGTCTTCCACTGCTCGACCTCGGCCTTGGCCCGGTAGCGGTCCGGGTCGTACATCGAGTGCGCGCGGAACCGGTAGGTCCTCAGCTCGAGGAAGTGCGGCCCGCCGCCGGCGCGGATCGACTCGACCGCGCGCCGGGCGGTGTCGCGCACCGCGACCACATCCATGCCGTCGGCCGGCCACGCGGGCATCTCGTAGCTCGCCGCCTTCAGCACGAGATCGCGTCTCCGACTCGGAACGCGCCGAGCGCGGTACCCATCGCGTAGAGGTTGTTCTCGCAACAGAACAGCACGGGGAGATCCCAGAGCGCGGCGAGATTCATGCACTCGTGGAACTCCCCCTCGGCCATCGCACCCTCGCCGAAGAAGCACGCGACGACCCCGCCGCGTCCCTGCATCTTGCGCGCCAGCGCGAGCCCGACCGCCACCGGCAACCCGCCCGCGACGATCGCGTTGCCGCCGTAGAAACGGTGGCTGACGTCGAACAGGTGCATCGAGCCGCCGCGGCCCCGGCTGCACCCCTCCTGCACGCCGTACATCTCGGCCATGATCGCCGAGGCCGGGACTCCGCGCACCGAGCGCGTGACCGTGGTCGCGATACGTGGCGACGACGTCGTCGTCGGGCGTCAGCGCGTCGAGGACCCCGACCGCGACGGCCTCCTCGCCGATGTAGAGGTGCACGAAGCCGCGGATGCGCGCCGCGCTGTAGAGCTCGACGCAGCGTTCCTCGAACCGCCGGACGCGGATCATCTGCCGCAGCAGCCCGAGCACCGTGTCGTGGTCCAAGGCTTCGTTCACGAGCTCGTCTCCAACATCGAGAGGTCTCCCTCGGGCAGCCCGAGCTCCCGAGCCCGGAGCAGGCGCCGCATGATCTTGCCGCTGCGAGTCTTGGGGAGATCGTCGCGGAACTCGATCTCCTTGGGCGCGACCGCCGCGCCCAGCCGCTTGCGACCCCAGCCGATGAGCTCGAGCCGCAGCTCCTCGCTCGGCTCGTCGTCCGCGCGCAGGACCACGAAGGCCTTGACGACCGCGCCGACGACCGGATCGGGCTTGCCGATCACCCCGACCTCCGCGACGGCGGGGTGCTCCATGAGCGCGCTCTCGACCTCGAACGGTCCGATGAGATGCCCGGCCGACTTGATGACGTCGTCACCGCGGCCGACGAACCAGAAGTACCCGTCGGCGTCGCGCCGGGCGAGGTCGCCACTCAGGTACCACTCGCCCCGGAAGCACTTCCGGTAACGCTCGTCCTCACCGAGGTAGCCGCGGAACATCGACGGCCACCCGGCGCGCAGCGCGAGCTCGCCCTCTTCGCCGGTCTCGCATTCCTCGGGCGTGCCGTCGGTGACCACGACGTCGCCGTGCTCGTCGCGCCGCAGGATCGTGGCGTCGATCCCCGGCATCGGGCGGCCCATCGAGCCGGGCTTGATGTCGGCGGCGAGGAAGTTCGCGATCATGATCCCGCCGGTCTCCGTCTGCCACCAGTTGTCGTGGATGGCGAGGCCGAGCGAGTCGATACCCCAGTGCACGGCTTCGGGGTTGAGCGGCTCGCCCACGCTCGCGACGAGGCGCAGCGCCGAGAGGTCGCGGCGCGGCCCCTCGACGTCGGCATCGGTGTCCGCCGAGCGCATCATCATCCTGATCGCGGTCGGCGCCGTGTACCAGACCGACACCCGTTCGCGTTCCAGCATCTCGTACCAGCGCCGCGCGTCGAACTCCGCCTCGTCGAGGACGAGCGTCGCGCCGATCGTCAGCGGGGCGATGATGCCGTACGAGGTGCCGGTCACCCACCCGGGATCGGCGGTGCACCAGAACACGTCGTCGGGGTGCAGGTCGAGCGCGAGCATCGCGGTCGTGTGGTGCGCGACGACGGCGCCGTGCACGTGCATCGCACCCTTCGGCGTGCCCGTGGTGCCACTCGTGAAGTGCAGCAACGCCAGCTGCTCCGGGTCGGTCGGGCCGATCGTGAACTCGTCGGCACCGGCCGCCATCTGCGCGTCGAAGTCGTCGGTGCCGACGAGTAGCACGTGCGTGAGGCCCGGCACCTCGGCGCGGATCGACTCGACCTTGCGGCGGTACAGGCTCTCCGTCGTCACCAGCACGCGGGCGTCGCCGAGCTGGAGGCGCTGCTTGATCGGCTCGGGCCCGAATGCGGAGAAGAGCGGCGACACGACCGCGCCCGCCTTGAGCGCGCCGAGCACCGCGACATGCAGTTCCGGCACCCGGCCGAGCAACGTGTAGACGCGTTCGCCCGGTTGCACACCGAGCGCGCCGAGCACGTTGGCGAACCGGTTCGTGAGGGCGTCGAGATCGCGATACGTCAGGTCGCGCCGGCCACCGCTCTTGCCCCGCCCGCGGATCGCGACATGATCGCGGCGCGGCCCGCGCGCATGACGCACGACGGCCTCGTGCGCGATGTTCACACCCCCGCCGGGGAGGCCGTCGAGCTGCCGGCGGGCGTCGTCCCAGTCGAACGAGCGGCGCGCCGACTCGTAGTCGCTCAGGTTCGGCGCGACCGCGCCGACCGCCGCTTTCGGTATCCGCTCGTCGCGTTCCGTCACCGCGCACCTCCTGCCCCCCAACGGTGGCCGTGGACCCCGGTTCGGGCCAGGGCCGAACGTCCGCGCCGACTGGGGCGAGCGGCCCTGGACCCGCCGAAAGGACTTGAGTCACCGGCGCTCGGGCCTTCGGACCGACGTATCGCCGGGGGGACCCGGGCAGGATGCCGGGCATGGCGATCGTGACCCTCGATGACGTCTCGCGCCGCTACCACGTCGGGTCCGAGGTCGTGACCGCGCTCGAGGGAGTGACGCTCTCGGTCGACGCGGGTGATTTCGTCGTCGTCCTCGGACCGTCCGGCAGCGGGAAGACCACGATCCTCAACATGATCGGCGCGCTCGACGTCCCGACGAGCGGGCGCATCGTGATCGACGGGCACGACATCACGGGCGCGGGCCGCCGTCAGCTCTTCGCGTACCGGCGCGCCACGGTCGCGTTCATCTTCCAGACGTTCAACCTCTTTCCCGGGCTCACGGCCCGCGAGAACGTCGAGTTCGGCATCGACGTCACGCGCCGCGGCCACGAGCGCGGCCGGGCGGAGGAGACGCTCGTCGCCGTCGGGCTCGGCGAGCGACTCGATCATTTCCCGAACCAGCTGTCGGGGGGCGAACAGCAGCGCGTCGCCATCGCACGCGCGCTCGCGACCGGAAGCCGGTTGCTCCTGGCGGACGAGCCGACGGGCGAGCTCGACTACCGCACGGGTGTCCAGATCCTCGAGCTGCTCCGGCTCCAGGCGGAGGCGGGAACGTGCGTGATCGTCGTCACGCACAACCGCGAGATCTCCCGCGCCGCCGGACGGGTGATCGAGCTGAGCGGTGGTCGTGTCGTCGCCGACGGCGCGCCGGAGGGCGGACGGGTACCGCTCGAATCGCTGCGCTGGTAATCGAATGCGACGTCTCGGCCTCCAGCTCCGTTGGTCGGTACGCGACCTGCGCGCCCGCTGGCTGCAGGTCGCGGGCATCGCGCTCATCATCGGGATCGGTTCGGGGTTCTACTCCGGCCTCCTGAGCACGTCACAGTGGCGCCGCGCCTCGTACGCGGCGAGCTACCACGCGACACAGATGTACGACCTCCGGGTACGCCTCGCGAGCGGGAGCTACGCCGATGCGAACGTCCTGCGATCGGTCCCCGGCACGATCCCGAGCGCGCAGGCGGTGGCCGCGGTTTCGGTTCGCATCTCCGGGCCTGTCCAGGTCGACGCGTCGTCGGCGAAGAAGCCGCTGCTCGTGCCGGGCGCCGTCGTCGGCATCGATCTCGCGCACGGCCCGCCGAGCGTCGCCACGCTCGCGGTGTTCGAGGGTCGCAACCTGACGGCATCCGACCGGGGCAAGCCGACCATCGTGCTCGACCGGCACTTCGCGAGCTTCTACGACCTCCCCGCGAGCGGGCAGATCGTCGCGTCCGGCGGACGGCACCTCACGTACGTCGGCCAGGGTCTCACGCCCGACTACTTCGTCGTGCTCGGTGCGCAGCAGACACAGGAAACCGCCGCGGACTACGCGGTGGCCTTCACGTCGCTCGAGACCGCGCAGAGTCTGCTCGGGCACGCGGGACAGGCGAACGAGCTCCTGCTGCGGGTACGGACGCCGGCCTCGGTCGCGACCGTGGCGGCGCAAGTCCGCGCCGCGATGGCCGAACGCCTGCCCGCGGCCGGGTTCACGCTGAACACGGCGCAGGAAGACCCCGCGCGCCTGTCACTGACGAACGCCGTCGACAGCACCAGCCGGCTCTACACCCTCTTCGCGACGATGCTCCTGGCCGGAGCCGCGTTCGGCGCGTTCAACCTCATGGTCAGGATCGTGGAGGCGCAGCGGCGCGAGATCGGCATCGCCATGGCGATCGGGACCCCGCCGCTGCGCATCGCGTTGCGCCCGCTGCTCGTCGGGCTCGAGGTCGCGATCGGCGGCGTCGGGTTCGGTGTCGGCGTCGGCCTGCTCGTCGACCGCCTCGTCGGCAACGTGCTGCGGACCTACCTCCCGCTGCCGGTCTGGAAGACCGGATTCGAAGCAGCGACCTTCGCGCGGGGCGCCGCGCTCGGCGTGCTCATCTCCGTGCTCGCGATCGCGTGGCCCGTGGCGCGCGCGGTACGGGTGCCGCCCGTCGAAGCGATCCGGCACACCGCGATCGCGCCGCGGGGCCGCCGGCGCCGGCGGCTCGTGCGCATGCCCCGGTTCGGCAACAGCATCGTCCGGATGCCGTTCCGCAACGTCGCGCGGTCGAGTCGCCGCTCTGCCCTCACCGCGCTGGGCATCGCCGTCACCATCGCCGTACTCGTCGCGTTGCTCGGGCTCGTCGACGCGATCCACGCGACGATCGACACCGCCCACGTCGAGATCAACGCCGGCGGCTCCAACACGGCGACGGTCACGCTCGAGAACTTCAACCTCTCGTCCGCGCCGGAGGTCCAGGCGATCGCGCACTCGAAGTCGGTCGGTCGCGCCGAGACCGGTCTCGAGCTCGGCGGCACGCTGCACCGGGGTGCGACCTCGTTCGGCGTCCTGATCAGCCTGCTCGAGCTCGATCACGGCGTGTGGGTCCCGCACCCCGCCAAGGGGTCGCTCGACACGACGCGGCCCGGGCTCGTGATCACCGCGAAGGCCGCGCACGACCTGCACGTCGGCGTCGGCGACGACGTCGTACTGCGCCATCCGCTCCGCACCGGCACCGTCTCCTACCGGCTCGTCGACACGTCGTTCCCCGTCCTCGCGATCACGAACCTCCCGGCCCGGTTCACCGTGTTCATGGACCGGCGCTTCGCGTCGACGTTCAACCTGGAGGGCATCACCAACGTCGTGACGGTCTCGCCCACGCCCGGCGTGACCCCGGCCGCGCTGCAGCGCGCGCTCTTCGCGATGCCCGGCGTCGCCTCGGTCCAGACGCCGCTCGCAACCGTCGACGCCGTCAGCAAGCAACTCGACGAATTGCTCGGTGTCCTCCGCGTCATCGACGCCGCGATGCTCGTCCTGGCCGCGCTCATCGCGTTCAACGCTTCGAGCATCAACTTCGACGAGCGGGCGCGCGAGCAGGCGACGATGTTCGCGTTCGGGCTGCCGCTCGGACGGGTGATGACGATCGCGATCGTCGAGAGCCTGCTGACCGGGGTGCTCGGCGCGATCGTCGGGATCGGGCTCGGTCGCCTCGTCCTGTCCTGGATGGTGACGAGCATGTTGCCGTCGATCATTCCCGACATCGGCATCGCCAACGTCATGCACGCGACGACCGCGTTCGCGGCGATCGGGCTGGGCGCGCTCGCAGTCAGCGTCGCGCCGCTGCTCGACTACCGCCGGCTCGCGACGATGGACATCCCCTCGACCCTCCGGGTGATGGAGTGAGCCCCGACCGGACCCCGCCGCTTTCCCGGCGCGAGCGCCGAAGGTCCCCCGGCCCGGGGACGTCGGTCCCTGACGCTCCGGCCCGGGTCGGCGCACACTCGGGCCATGACGAACAGGAAGCAACGTCGGACATTCATCGGGCTCGTCGCGATCGCCACGGTCATGACCGCGTGCGGCAGCAGCGCGAAGCCCACGGCGAGCACCACGACCCCGTCGTCCGCGCCGGCATCGACGGCGACCTCGTCATCGACCCTCGCGACCACGACCACGACGCCCGCCTCTGCCCTCGCGACCGCGGTCTGGCCGACCGCGGCGAGCAGCACCCGCTACAACACTCCCGTCGACACGGCACGCGGGTTCGCGACGACCTACCTGCACTTCGTTTCGCCGATCGTCGGCACGTTCCGCGCGGGAGATCGCGCGTTCGGGTGAGGTCGACATCCGCGCGACCGCGCCGGGGCCGGTGACGACCGTCCTCGTGCGCCTGCTCGGCACCGACGGGAGCTGGTGGGTCCTCGGCGCGGGCACGCCGAACATCAAGATCACCGAACCCGCCGCGCTCACGTCGATCGCGACGCCGGTCAGGCTGCGGGGGACGAGCACCGCGTTCGAGGCGACGGTGCAGGTCTCGATCCGCCAGGACGACGCCACCAAGCCGCTCGCGGAGACGTTCGTCATGGGCGGCGCGAACGGAACGATGGGCCCGTTCGACGCCAAGGTCGCGTTCACCGCGCCGACCGCCCACACGGGCGCGGTCGTGATGTACACGGTCTCCTCGGCCGACGGGCACGTCTCCGAGGCGAGCGTCATCCGGGTCACGTTCTCCGGCGCCTGATCCCGGCGGCACACGACCGAACCGGCACTACCCTGGCGCGGTCGGTTCCCGAGCGGGGGAACGGGCGCCGGGGAGTGGCGCAGTGGTAGCGCACCAGCTTTGGGAGCTGGCGGTCGGGGGTTCAAATCCCCCCTCCCCGACTTCGGCACGAGCCAAGCGGACAGGCTCGGAGTCTCGGAGCGTGGAGCACGGAGGAGCGGGGTGACCCAAGCGTGGAGCCGGAGCGCAGATGCGGGGCGACGGCTCGCGGGACGGGTTGCGTTGGTGACCGGCGCCGGTTCGGGTGACGGGGTGATGGGCATCGGCGCGGCGACGGCCGTGCTGTTCGCGACGCAGGGCGCACAGGTCGGGGTCGTCGACGTCTCACCCGACGCGCGGAACGGACGCGGCGGATGATCGACGACACCGGCGGCAAGTGCGTCGTCGCGATCGGCGACGTCACGAACCCGGACGAGAACGCGCGCTGTATCGCCGAGGTGGCCGGCGCGTTCGGACGTCTCGACACCCTCGTCAACAGCGCAGCGATCGCGGGCGGCGCGGGCAGCCCCGTCGACATGGAACTCGAAGAATGGAACGCGACGCTGGACCTGAACCTCACCGCCGCGATGCTGGCGGTCCGGCACACGATTCCTCGTCTGCGTGCGGCGGGGGGCGGCGCCATCATCAACATCTCGTCCATCGCGGGCACGCATGGGTTCGGCTCCGGCGCCTACGCGGCGTCCAAGGCCGCCCTCATCGGGCTCACGAAGGATTGGGCCTACCTGCACGGCCGCGACGGCATTCGCGTCAACTGTCTCGTCGTCGGCCACGTGTACACACCGATGGGCCTGAGCGGCGGCGAAGCCCTACGAGAACCGCGACGCCGCGCCGGGCCGCTCGGGACGGAGGGAACTGCGTGGGACGTGGCCTGGCCCGCGGTGTTCCTCGCTTCGGACGAGGCACGCTGGATCACCGGCATCGCCCTGCCGGTCGACGCGGGCACGACGTCGTCGACCGCGCTCGGCATGGAGCTGCTGAACCAGCGCTTCCCGGTGTGAGGCACCTGCGCCCGGAGCCGCTCGTGATCGCGAGCGGCTGAGCTCTCGCCGGACGACAATCGTGGTCGACTGCCGTGCGGAGCAGCGCGGCCAGGACGAGCCGCCCCTCGTTCGACGGGTGGATGCGGTCGGGTGTGAGCAGAGGCGACGGATCCTGCTCGTGCACGGCCGCGTTCCAGTCGACGACGTGCAGATTGCGATGCGTCGCAACGGCCGTACCGATCGCGTCGTTGATCGCCGCGGCAACGCCGGGCGCGCCGACCTGGCCGATCACAAGGGTGTTGATCGTCGTCACGATGACGCAGCGTTGCGGGGCGAGGAGGTCGATCATCCGGGCGAAGCCCGGCTGCCAGTCGGGATGCGTCCGGGCTTGGAGCGCGTCGTTGGTTCCGAGATTCACCACGACGGCAAACGGACGATCGCGGACCACGGTTTGGAGGCTCGGCAGCATCTCGTCGATGCGTCGACCGATCACGCCCCGGACATCGGCGTCGTAGTCGCGCCCGAGCGCCGCGGAGATGGCCGGTTCGGAGAAGTAGGTGATCGAGTCGCCGACGACCGCGACACGGCGCGGCGATGAGTCCGTCAACGCGAACGCGAACGTGGCGGCCACGAGCGCGACGCCCAGTGTCCCCACTACGAGATTCCGGAGTCTCGACCGCAACCGGTCAGACCCGAATGTTTCCGGTCGACCGACTCCGGAAGGTCACGCGGTCGGGATGCTCACGGCGCGCGGGTGCTCCCGCGGGTTCGCACGGTCGTCGTCGTCCGCAACGGACGCGTCGCGCGGGGCGCGGTCGTGGTCGACACCGGCTTCGGCGTCGATCGCTTGACCGAGGTCCGGTAGGCCACGACCGGGAAGCCGGAGGCAACCGGCTCCATGGTGAGCTCGACCACGCGCACGATCGTGATCGCTCCAGTCGCACGCGTGGCATGGATCGTCACGGTAAACCGGGTCGCCGCGTACAGCAACGCGCCCGACCCGTCGACGAGCGCACTGAACGCGACCGGTGTCGCCTGCTCGCTCAGGGTCGTCGTCTTCCCGACCTGCAGCTCGGTGAGCGCGGCCCGGTCGGGCCCGAGCGCCGCGGCCTGGATCGCGCCCGAGAACGTGCCGGCGTACCCGGCACCGAGCTTGCCCGTCTCCAACGGAGCGAGCACGGCATTGTTGAGGTAGCGCTGCGCGGTCGCCAGCACCGCGCGCCGGACTGCCGCACTGACCGTCGCCTTCGACCCGGCGTGCTGCACGTTGACGGAGCCGATCCTCAGGATGCGGGTGACGCGCGCCGCCGACTGCGACTGCGAGACCGTCGGCGGGCTCGAGGCCGCGGGCTTCGCACCGGACGACCCGTGCGAGCACGCGCCGCCGATCGCGACCAGCATCAGACACGAGATCGTGCGACACGCCGGCGCGCCGGATCTGGACCGTATGCAGCATGCGGTGAGAATTCCCTCCGTCGGGGCGGCTCAACCGTGGAACCCGGTTGGGCTGCCGAGACTCGCGGCATGCGCGTCGGCGTGTTGATGCTCCCCACCGATCCGTGGCCCGAGACCCGCGAGCGCGCCCGCCGCCTCGACGCCCTCGGCTACGACCACCTCTGGACGTACGACCACCTCTCGTGGCGCCGTTACCGGGGCCGGCCCTGGTTCTCGGCGATCCCGTGGCTCACCGGCATCGCGGGCGCGACCGGACGGATCGGCCTCGGCACGATGGTCGCGTCACCGAACCATCGCCATCCCGTGACGCTCGCGCAGGACTCCGTGACCCTCGACCACGTCTCTGCGGGCCGGTTCATGCTCGGCGTCGGCGCGGGCGGTCTCGGGTTCGATTCCACCGTGTTCGGCGAGGAGCCGCTCACCCCGCCTCGACTCGTCGCCCGCCTCGACGAGTTCGTCGAACTCCTCGACCGGCTGTTCACCGAAGAGGTCGTGTCCTACCGCGGCGACTACTACACCGTGCATGAGGCATGTATCCGTCCCGCGGCCGTGCAGACACCTCGACTCCCGATCGCGGATCGCGGCGGCCGGGCCGAAGTCGCTCGCGCTGACCGCGCGGCGGGGCGACGCGTGGATCACGTTCGGCGCCACGTCGCCCACGGATCGGTCCGCGAGCGGGGTCGTACGGGCAGTGCGCGACCAGGCCCACCGACTCGACGACACGTGCGCGGCGATCGGCCGCGACCCGGAGACCCTCCGCCGCTTCTACATGATCGGCAACACCGAGGAGCGCCCGCTCGCGAGCACCGACGCGTTCGACGACTTCGTCGGGCGGTACGCCGCGCTCGGGTTCACCGACCTCGTCTTCCACCACCCGCGTCGCGACGATCCTGAATGGGACGAGCCGGAGTCGATCGTCGACGAGATCGCGACCGAGGTCCTCCCCCGCTGGCGCGACTAGCGACTCACGATCAGTGGCGACCCGGCGCGGCGACCGCCCGGCGCGTGCGGTACGGCCAACTACGGAAGAACCGGGTGCGCAGCCAGTAGCGCCCGCCGCTGTACGGCAACTGCGTCACGACCTTGCCCGCGTCGGTGCGGAAGTAGTTGTGACACCCGGCCGTCCACACCGTGCCGTCCATCGCGGCCTGGATGCGCCGGTTGTAGCGGTCCATGACGCGTCGCCGCACGTCGAGCGAACCGATCCGCCGCCGGGTCATCGTGCGCAGCACGCTCATGACGTAGTTCGCCTGCGCCTCGTGGATGAAGATGACCGAGTTCACCCCGTTCGTGTTCGGCCCGTAGAGCGTGAACAGGTTCGGGTAGCCCGACACCGTGAGCCCGAGGTACGCCTCGGCGCCGTCGCGCCAGTCGTCGCGGAGGCGGCGGCCGTCGCGGCCGTAGAAGTCGACGGACGTGAGATATTCGTTCGCGCGAAAGCCCGTGCCGAAGACGATGGTGTCGACCTCGTGCTCCTCGCCGTCGGCCGTGCGGATCCCGCGTTCGGTGATCTCCGCGATCGGCTCGGTCACGACCCGCACGTTCGGGCGGGTCAGGGTGGGGAACCACTCCCGCGACATGAGCGGCCGCTTGCACCCCACGGGATAGTCGGGCGTCAGCTTCGCCCGCAGCTCCGGATCGGCGACCTTGCGTTCCAGGTACGACCGCGCGAGCTCGGTCATCATCACCGTCTGCTCCGCGTCGGCCCGGAAGGTCGACCGCTCGTAGGTCCACCAGATCTTCCAGCGCTCGAGTCGCGCCGCGCCGGGGACACGCGCGAACCGGCGCTGCTCGGCGTCGGTGAAGGGCCGGTCGGCGCGGGGCGTGATCCAGATCGGCGAACGCTGGAACACCGTGACGTGCTCGGCCCGCGGCACGATCGCGGGAACGTACTGCACCGCGCTCGCACCGGTCCCGATCGACGCGACCCGCTCGCCCTCGATCGACTTGGAGTGGTCCCAGCGCGACGAGTGGAACGACCGGCCCCGGAACCGGTCGGCGCCGGGGATGTCCGGCACGGCGGCGACGTTGAGCATGCCCAGCCCACTGACGACGACGTCGGCGGTGAACGTCTCGCCGGTCGAGGCGCGCAGGTTCCACTGCTGCTCGTCCTCGTCCCAACGGGCCTCGTCGATCCCGACGCCGGTCCGCACGTGTGGCCGCACCCCGTACTGGTCGGTGCAACGCTCGAGATACGCGAGGATCTCCGGTTGGGTTGCGTACGTGCGGCTCCACCACGGGTTGAGCTCGAACGAGAACGAGTAGAGATGGCTCGGGACGTCGCACTGTGCGCCGGGATAGGTGTTGTGCCGCCACGTTCCGCCGACACCGTCGGCCTTCTCGTAGATCGTGAACTCGTAGCCGGCGCGCTTCAGCTTCACGCCCATCGCGATCCCGCCCGCGCCGGCGCCGATGATCGCGACCGTCGGCCTGCGGCGGGGGCTCGGCATCCGCGAACCCTAACGAATCCACGGTGTGCCCAACTCGGTCGGTCGCAAACGTCGGCATGCGCGTCGGCCGGACCCTCCGGGCCACTGCGGAGCCGGCGCAGGCCACGTGGTTTCGTCAAGAGGCAGTCGCGGGGCCGCGCGGGCAACGGCCCGACCCACTCTTAGACTCCGGCCGTGCCGACCCCGAGCGGAACGACACCGACGCGCCCGATGAGCTCGGAGCGGCCGCGCCGGCGCGGGCTCTATCTGCTCGCCGCGGCCGCGATCGCGGTGGTCGCCGTCGTAAGCGTCGCGTTCGCGGCCGGCTCGAACCCGTCGTCGATCTCCGGGACGGTCGACCCGAACAAGCTCGCCGACAACGGCTCGGCGCCCGCGCTCACCGCCCGGGGCTGGATCAACTCTCCCCCGCTGACCGCCGGGAGCCTCACGGGCAAGGTCGTGCTCTACGACTTCTGGACCTACTCGTGCATCAACTGCCTGCGCACGTTCCCGTACGTCCGGGCGTGGTCCGACCGCTACCGGGCCGACGGCCTCGTCGTGATCGGCGTGCACTCCCCCGAGTTCGATTTCGAGAAGGTGCACGGCAACGTCGAAGGGCGCGGTGAAGCGACTCGGCGTGACGTGGCCGGTCGCGCTCGACGACGATCACACGATCTGGGACGCGTTCGCCAACAAGTACTGGCCTGCCGACTACGTCGCCGACCGCACCGGGCACCTGCGCTACTCGCACTTCGGTGAAGGCGACTACACCAACACCGAGAACGTGTTGCGCGCGTTGCTCGGGGTCGCGTCGTCGTCGCCTCGCGCCGACCAGGTGAAGGCGGAGACCGCGTCGGGCAAGCCGGTGAACCCCGAGACCTACCTCGGCGCGGGCAGCGCGCAACGACCGAGCGAGATCGGCGCGGAGACCGGCGTGCACGAGTACCCGACCGGCGCGAAGCCGACCGCGCCTCAGGTCGCGCTCGAAGGATCCTGGAACGGATTCGAGGAGCAGGTGACGGCGACGAAGCCGGGTTCGGCGATCGCGGTCGGCGTGCATGCCCAGTCGGTGAACTTGGTCCTCGCGTCCGCGACCGCGAAGCCGGTCGACGCGATCGTGACCCTCGACGGACGACCGGTACCGGCGAACGAGCGGGGCGCGAGCATCCACGTCGACGCGGCGGGGCGCACGGTCGTGACCGTCACGGCCCCCGACATGTACCGATTGGTGCTCGCACCGGGCGTCGAGAACCACGTGCTCCGCGTCGTCGCCGCGCAACCCGGGCTCGAGGCGTACTCGTTCACGTTTGGATGAGAAATGCGCGGCTGAGAAACACGCGGATGAGCCCGCCGGGATGAGCAACACCGCGGCCCAGGTGGTTGCTCTCTTCGGCGCCGGGGTCGCGTCGTTCCTCGCGCCGTGCATCGTGCCGCTCGTCCCCGCGTACCTCGGGATCATCGTGGGCGAGATGGGCGACGCGCGCGACCCGGCCCGGGTGGTCCCGGCGACCCTGTTGTTCATCGCCGGCTTCACCACCGTGTTCGCGGGACTGGGCGCGACCGCGGGGCTCCTCGGGTCGTCGCTCTCGACGTTCCAGACCGCCGTGCGCGTCGTGGGCGGGATCGTGATCACCGTGATGGGGCTGGCGCTCGTCGGGATCCTGCGCGGTCCCCTCGCCCGCGAACACCGGTTGATCCCCACCTTGCCCAAGGTCACGGGGGTCGTGCGGCCCTACGTCGTGGGCGTCGCGTTCGGCGCGGGCTGGAGCCCGTGCGTGGGCCCGCTCCTCGCGGCCGCGCTCACGATCGCGGCGCGCACGCAGGAGGTCGGCCGGGGAACGCTGTTGCTGAGCGCGTATGCCGCGGGTATCGGCGTGCCGTTCCTCCTCGCCGCGCTCGGGCTCGCGTCGTCGCCCGCGCTCGCGGAACGACTGCGCCGGGCCGGGCCCGCGCTCGAGCGCGTCGCCGGCTTCCTGCTCGTCGGCCTGGGCGTGTTGCTCGTGACCGGTACCTACGTGCACCTCACGTCGTATCTCGCGCGCTTCGTCCCGGCCGTGCACGGACTCTGAGTACGAAGCGGGTGTGACTTCCGGCATTTCGTATCGATACCGACTATCCAAACGGGTGTCGTGCTGCGAACGTGGACCACCTCGGGACACTCACACGATGCTGGGGAGCGACGGTCGGACATGCGCACCAAGGGACAGACGAACGGGCACAACGTGCAGATCGCGGAGAAGGTCCAGAGCGGGCCGCGTCCGCGGGCCGGCGTCGACGAGCTCACCGGCGTCTGGAACCGCGCCGGCTTCGTCGCCGCGGCAACACCGATGTTTCGTTCGTGCCAGCGCCGGAAGGCGCCGGTGGCGCTCGCGTACTTCGACTTCTACGTCGACGACGTCACGATCGCGGTGCCGGGCGACCCGACGGTCGACCGCGTGCTCGCGACGATGGGCGAGCTCATGCGCCGGGCGTTCCGCGCCTCCGACATCGTGGGCCGGCTCGACTCGCTGCGCTTCGCCGTGCTCCTCCCCGACTGCACCGACGACGCGCTCGCGGCGGTCGACGGTGTGCGCATGCTGAACGACGATCCGAGTTCGCAGCTCCAGCTGGCCGCGGCGATGGTGCGCAACGTCACGGGCGGGACGCTCGACGACCTCATGTTCGCGGCCGACGCGCGCGCGAAGCAGGTCAAGCGCGAGCAGCTCGGTCGCTGATCTCCACGACGCACCCGTCGCAGCCGGGCAACGTCAGCGCACCGTCGACCACCTCGCCGGCGCGCCCCCGGTCGGTGCCGACGCCGATGCGCCCCTCGAGCCCGGGCCCCGGTGCAGGTCCCTCCGTGGGCATCGGCGGAGACTACGGCCGCGGCGGTATCAGCCGCCGAAGCCGCGCGTGAGCGCGCCGCCGCCCGTCCGGCCGCCCGTGATCGCGTTGACGATCCGGGAGTTGGTGTTCGACGAGGGGACGGCCTCGTGCAGGTCGGCGAGCACGACCACCTGACCGGCGCGCAGACCCGACGTGATCTCGGTCGCCTCCGCCCCGACGACACCCACCCGCACGGCGACGCTCGACGTCTTGGCGCCCGAGAGGACAGTGACGAGATGGAACCCGTTCGCGGTGTGCACAGCCGAGGTCGGGACCGTCAGGGCCGCGACCGCGGTGTGCGCGATCTCGATCGACGTGGTGGCGAGCGCGCCGCTGCGCAGTCCGGCGCCCGCGGTCGCGGATGCGTCGCCCGTCAGCCCGATGACGACCGGGTACGTGGTAGAGGTCGTACCGCTCGCCGCGCCGATCCACACGACCTTGCCGGTCAGGGCGCGGCCGCTGCCGTCGGGCGTCACCGTCGCCGCGTCACCAACCGCGAGCTTGACGACGTCGGCGACCCCGACGCTCGTGGCGATCTCCCAGCCGCCACTCCCGATCACCACGACCGACGCCGTGGTCGAGCTCGCGTCGACGTGGTCGCCGACCCGCATCGACACCGCGGCGACGGTGCCCGCGATCGGACTCGTCACGGTCGCCTGCGCGAGGGACGCGTGCGCGGCAAGGAGGTCGCTCGCGGCGGCGTCGACCGCGGCCTGGTCGGCCACGAGCTGCGCCGCGCTGACCGAAGCGGTCGGCGCCGTTCCCCCGCCGGTCGACACCGAGGGCGGGGCCGAGCCCGCCGACGACGCAGTGCTCAAGGCCCGTTCGAACGCCTGCTCGGCGTCCGCGAGCGATCGCTGCGCCGATGCGAGATCCTGTTGCGTGCTCAGCAACTGTTGCTGGGCGGCGATGCACGCGGCCGAGCCGAAGCCGGCCGCCGGCGCAGGCGTCGCGGCGGGAACGGTGGTGGTCGACGTCGACGAGGTCGACAAGGTCGCGTGCGGGCCGTGTGACCCGCCCGCGGCGCCCGGCGAACGGCTCGTGGTCGGCGTCGGCGTCGGCGCGGACGACCCGCACGAACCGTCGGCGGCGGTCAGCGCAGTCTGCACGGCCGCCAGCGCGGCATCGACCTTCTGCTGCGCGTCGACGACCTGCAGCTGCGGCGCCGAGGTGCTCGACGTCGCGGCCGGTGTGCTCGTCCTCGCACTCGCGGTGTTCGCCGTTGCGTGCGATCCACCCGTCGTCGTCGCCTGACCGTGGAGCGCCTTGTACAGCGTCAGCTGCGCGGCCGCGAGGCCGGCTTGCTTCTGGATCACCGTCTGTTCCAACGCACTCGCGTCGAGCGTCGCGAGGGTCTGGCCCGCGGTGACGTGCGCGCCCGGTGCGACGGCGACCGCGGTGACGGTGCCCGCGATCGGGAACGCAACCGAGGCCTGGGTGACGGCCTGCACGGTGCCGCTGCCCGGCAGGTGACGCGTCACCGATCCCGTGCGCACCACCGCGGTGCGGTAGGCGTGACCGCCCGACGACGTCGCGGCGACGGCGGCTGTCGCGCCGACGACCGCGACCGCGACCACCGCGACGACGGCGAGCACGGTTCTCGGCTTCGGGCGCCGCAGACGCGGGGCCATCGTCACTCCGTCCTCGAGCGCGTCGATCGGCGCGAGCCGCGCCCGCGCGCGCCGCGGGATATACGCCGAACCCGACACCGATCGCGACCGCGACGACGATCGCACCGACCGACGCGGCCGGCGAGAGCGCGACGCTCGACGACACGAAATGCGGGAGGATCTCCGCTCCCGCGAGGCCGACGAGGACACCGAGCACACCGCCCGCGAGGCCGAGCACCGACGCCTCGACGAGGAACTGCCGGCGAATCACGCGGGGCGCGCGCCGAGCGCTTTGCGCAGGCCGATCTCGCGTACGCGTTCGGTGACGGACACGAGCATGATGTTCATCACCCCGATCCCACCGACCAGCAACGAGATCGCGGCGATGCCACCGAGCAGCACCGTAAGGGTCTTGTCGACCGACGTCGCGGCCGACAGCAACGACTGCTGCGTCGTGATCGTGAAGTCGGCGCTCGCGCTGGTGGCGATGTCGTGCAACGCGAGCAGTTCGGCGTCGGCCTCCTGGTACGCGGCGGAGAGCGTCGCCGGCGACGCGGCCTCCACGTAGATCGTCGACACGCCGGTGCGGGTCGTTCCTCCGAACAGTCGCTCGCCCGCGAGGCGCAGCGGGACGATCGCGGTGTCGTCGTCGTTGGCCGAACCCGAGGAACCCGTGGGTTGGAGCACGCCGACCACCTGCAACTCGACGCCGTTGACCGTGACCGTCCGCCCGATCGCATCCGCGCCCCCGAACAGTTCCTGGGCGGTCGTGGATCCGAGCACCACGACCGCGGCTCCGCCCGTCTCGTCGGTGGCCGAGAGGAACCGGCCGCTCTCCAGGTGACGAGCGCGCACGCCGAGCCACGACGCGTTGGTCCCGACGACGCTCGTCGTCCAGTTCGTCGACGACGCGGTCAACGTGGCTGCGGTCGACGTGGCGGGCGCGACCGCGGCGATGTCGGGCGCGACCGTCTTCGACGCGAGCGCGGACGCGTCTGCGGCGGTGAGCGTCGATGCCGAACCGAACCCGCCCCGCACACCGCCCGTGCTGGTGGAGCTGCCCGGCGAGATGATCAACAGGTTGCTGCCGAGCGAGTTGATGCTCGCGCTCACGTCGCTCTCCGCGCCCTCGCCCAGCCCGACCGTGAGGATGACGGCTGCGATCCCGATCAGGATCCCGAGCACCGTGAGCACCGACCGCAGCCGGTGCAGGCGTACCGCTTCCACGCCGGTGCGGAAGGTGTCGAGCCAGTTCACGAAACGACCCGGCCGTTCACCGCGCGACCGGCTCGAGGCCGTCGCGCACGAACCCGTCCCGGATGCTCACGGTGCGGCCGGCCGACGCGGCGATGTCGCGCTCGTGCGTGATCAGCACCATCGTGCGCCCCGCGGCGTGGAGATCGTGCAGCAGCGTGAGGATCTCGTCGGTCGACGCGGAATCGAGGTTGCCCGTCGGCTCGTCGGCGAGGATCAGCGCCGGTTCCGTCACGAGCGCGCGCGCGATCGCAACCCGTTGCTGCTGCCCGCCCGACAACTCGCCCGGGCGGTGGTCGACGCGGTCGGCGAGCCCCACGCGCGCCAACGCGTCGAGCGCGCGCTCGCGCCGGTCCCGCCGGGGCACGCCGCTGTACGCGAGCGGGAGCTCGACGTTGCGCCACGCGGGCAGCGACGCGAGCAGGTTGAACTGCTGGAACACGAAGCCGATGCGGCGGTTGCGGATCTCCGCGAGCCGGTCCTCGCCGAGCGTCGAGACGTCCTCGCCGCTCAACAGATAGGTGCCCGACGTCGGCACGTCGAGACATCCGACGATGTGCATCAACGTCGATTTGCCCGAGCCCGACGGACCGACGACCGCGACGAACTCACCCGGGTCGATCGTGAGGTTGACCGCCTGCAGCGCCTGCACCGAGAGGCTGCCCGATCGGTACGCCTTCGTGACGTCGCGGAGGTCGATGACCGGCGTCGTCACGGCGCGCCGCCGCCCGGACCGTTGCCGCGGCCCCCACCACCACCGTTGAACGCGCCGCCCCCGTTCGGGAAGGGCGTCGCGCCCCCGGCCCCCGTCGTCGCACCCGCGGCCCGCCGGAACGTCGGGACCGTCACCACGACCTGCTCTCCCGCGCGGAGCCCGCTCGTGATCTCCACCTGGGCGCCGCTCGTGATCCCGGTCGTCACCGTGCGACGCGACGTCGCGCCGCTGGCCGAGACCGTCACCGTCGCGGCGCCGTTCGTGCGCGTGATCGCGGTGACCGGGACCGCGAGCACGTTCGGATAGGTGCGGTAGGTGATCGACGCCGACGCGCTGGCGCCCGCGTGGAAGCCGGCGGGCGTCCCGCTGACCGTGATCACCACCGGGAAGGTCGCGACCCCCGACGTCGACGACGCGATCGCGCCGATCGAGGTCACCTTCCCGGTCGCGGCCGCGCCCGTCGCGCGTCCCGGTTCCCGTTCCCGCGGTCGACTGCGAGCCGCCGTTCGCGCCCGGTAGCGCCGCCACCCCGCCGCCTGCGAAGAAACCGCCGCGCCCGAAGCCGTCCCCGCCGGCGTTCGTCGACGAACCCGACGTGCTCAACGGCGTGACCGACGCCGGCTGGCCGACCTCGACGTTCCCGACCGTGGTCGTGTCGACGCTGAGGTTCACGACGAAGGCGGTGCTGATGACCTCGATCTGCGTGTTCGACGACGCGGACGCAGACGACCCGTTGCTCGTGGCGCCGTTCCCCGTGCCGGAGGAGCTCGCCGACGACGCTGCGAGCCGACCCGACCCGGTGCCGGTGCCGCTGAGATTCGTGCCCGAACCACCCGACGTCCCGAGCGTTTCGCCCACGGTCAGGTTCATCGTCGCGACCGTCCCGGCGATCGGCGATCGCAACGTCGCGTCGCTCAGGTCGGCGGTCGCCGACAACAGGCTCGCGTATGCGCTCGTCACCGTGGCCTGGTCGTCGGCGATCTGCGCCGATGACGCGCCCGCGCTCTGGTCGTCGGAGAGCGCGGCCTGCGCGGCCGCGAGCGTCGACTGCGCCTGCGCCACCGCGCTCGACAGCGTCGCCGACTCGAGGGTGGCGAGCACCTGGCCCTTCTTCACGCGCTGACCGGCCTTCACCGCGACGGTGGCGACGGTGCCGGAGACCGCGAAGGCGAGATCCTCGGTGTCGGCGGGGGCGATCGTGCCCGACGCGGAGACGGTCTGCTCGAGCGTCGTCGGTGCGACGGTGAAGAGCTGTTGCGTCGAGGTCGCCGCCGACGCCTTCTTGTTCCCGGAGCGGAAGCCGAGCCAGACCGCGCCGCCCACGAGGACCAGCACGACCGGGACGACGACGACCGGTCGCAGGAGCTTGGCGCGTGTCAACTCACGCACCCGCGGCGGTCGAGCCGGGTGTGCGGTTCCGGCCGCCGAAGCCGCCGCCGGCGAAACCTCCGAAGCCGCCGGCACCCTCCGTGATCGCAGTGGCGGTGACGGAGCCGTTGCCCGAGGTGGTCCCGATCACGCGCACGGTGTCGCCCGGCTTCAGCGCGCTCACCGTTCCTTCCACATCCTTCGTCACGACCGTCGTCGCCGTCGTCTTCACGGTCGTCGACGTGCCGCCGGCCGTCGTGACCACGATCGTCCCGCCGCCGACGCTCGCGACGGTTCCCGCGGTGAAGCCGCCGCCGGCGTTCCCTCCGACGCGGTTCGCGCCGCCCCGCGCGCCGAGGCCGGCCCGACCTTCACCGTCGCCGGGCGGCCCGTTTGCCCCGCCCGCGGGCAGGGCCCGGGTGGCGTCACCGAGATCGGTGATACGGGTCGCGGTCACCGTCGTCCCCGACGCCGCGCCGGTCACGAAGATGCGATCACCCTTGGCGATCGCAGCGACGGCGACGGTCTTCGCGAGGGTCACCCGCGTCGTGCCGGACGTCGTGACCTGCACGGTCGTTCCCGTCGCACTGCTCTTCACGGTGAGCGTCGCCCCGTCGATCGACGCGATCGTCCCGAACGTGCCGGGTTGGCGGCCGGGACCGTTGCCGTTGCCTGCGGTGGGGCTGTTGCCGCCCGTCGTCGCACCGGCCGCCAGAGGACCCGTCGTTCGACGAGCCCGAGAGCGCCTTGGCTCCGAAGAACCCGCCGACGACGAGCACGACCGCGGCCACGGCGCCGGTCACGGTGACCCACGTCTTTCGGGGCGACTGGCCCGGGGTGCCGTCCGGCTCCGGGGCCACGGTCGACGGCTCCGGCCACGACGAGAACGCGCCGGGGCCGCTGGGATCGCTCGGGACAGTCATCGCGCGCAGCTTCGGACAGCTTCCTGGGAGTCGCATCAGCGTCGCCTGGGAGCTTCGTGTGAACAAACCCACCAACAAAACCCACCAACAGACTCCACCAACAGTTGTCGGAGCAAGCAGCACATCGCGCAGAAAACTCCACCAACAGTTGTCGGAGCAAGCAGCACATCGCGCAGAAAACTCCACCAACAGTTGTCGGAGCAAGCAGCACATCGCGCAGAAAACTCCACCAACAGTTGTCGGAGCAAGCAGCACATCGCGGAGAAAACTCCACCAACAGTTGTCGGAGCAAGCAGCACATCGCGCAGAAAACTCCCGGGACGTTGTATGCGTGCGCATATATATGTACGCTCACGGCATGAGAACCGACACCATCTGGGTCCGGCGTCCGACCGCTCCGCCCGCGGGCGACGTGAGCGCACCGACGTTCCGCCTCGACAAACCGTTGACCGGCTTGACGATCGGCCTCCGGACGGATCGCGCCTGGCGGTCGTGGCAGCTGATCGCGGGCGTCTGGGACGAGTACCTCCGGCGCGACGGCGCGTCGACGATCTCGGTCGAGACCGGCGCGCAGATCGGCCAACCCGCGTCGAGCGACCGCAAGGAGATCGACGAGCTCGCCGAAGCCGTCGACGCGGCGATCGTCGGCCTCGGCACCTGCGGATCGTGCACCACGTTCACGATCAAGGACTCCGTCGCGGTCGAGGAGCATCACAAGCCCGTCGTCGCGATCGTGTGCGAGGAGTTCACGGTGCACGCGCACAACGTCGCCCGCCACGTAGGCCACGGCGACCTCGGCGTGCTCGTGCTCCCCTACCCGCTCGAGGCCCGGCCCGCCGACGAGCTGCGCCGCATCGCCGACGACTTCTACCCGCAGGTCCTCGAGATGCTGGGCGTGACCGCGTGACCCTCACCAGCGAACGCGTCGAGGTCCCGAGCGATCCGCGCGCGCTCTACGAGCTCGCCCTCGAACAGCACTGGAGCGACGGCGTCCCGCAGCTGCCCGCCACCGACGACGCGGTCGAGGCGTTGCTCGCGGCGTCGCCGTACCCCGGCGAGCACGTCGTGTGTGTGCTGCCTCCGGTCAACGGTGTCGCGACGGTCGAGCTCGTCGCAATCAACGCGGCGATGGCCGGCGTCGAACCCGCCGCGTTCGGCCACGTGCTCGCGGCCCTCGAAGCGCTCTCCGAACCCGAGTGGAACGCGTTCGGGCTCACCACCACGACGTCGAGCGTCTTCCCGATGCTTATCGTCAACGGACCGAGCCGCGACGACCTGGGCATCGACTACCGCGCGAGCTGCATGGGCGGTGCCGCGGGCCGCGGCTCGATGACCATCGGCCGCGCGGTCGCGCTCTGCCTGCGCAACATCGGCGGGCAGCGCGCGGGCGAGACGACGAAGTCGGTGTTCGGCCAGCCCGCCCGCTTCGGCTTCTGCATCGGCGAATGGGAGGAGCGTTCGCCGTGGCCGTCGCTCGCGCAGCGCCGGGGCTTCACCGCCGACGACGACGTGGTCACGGTGCACGGCGGCAAGGGCACGATGCCGATGGCCGACATCCACAACGACGACCCGCGCGATCTCCTCTACCTCATCGCCAAGAGCATGGCGTACCCACTCGCGAACATGTTCCTCGGCAACGTCGGCAACGGCGAAGTGGTCGTCGCCTTCAACCCGATGTGGGCTGAGCGGTTCGGCGCCGCGTTCCCCGACGTCGACGACCTCGCCGCGTATCTGCGGGAGAACGCCTGGCAGCCAATCGACACGTGGCCGGCCGCGAACGCGCAGATGCTCCGCGATCGCGGCCGCGTCGACAGCCGCGACCGGGTGCACCTCGTGGAGCGGCCGGACCAGATCGTGCCGATCGTGTGCGGCGGCCTCGGGAGCCTGCACACGATCGGGCTGCCGAGCTTCGGCGAGAGCACGATGCAGAGCAAGCCCGTGGTGCGGCCGCGAAAGGCATGAGGCACCAGGCGCAGATCCTCCAGCGCGGACCACGCGTTGCTCACCCCACCGCTGGACGCGATGGAGCACCGGAGGTCGCAGCCGCATGAGACACCAGGCGCAGATCCTCCAGCGCGGACCACGCGTTGCTCACGCCACCGCTGTACATGATGGAGCACCGGAGGTCGCAGCCGCATGAGTATCGATCCCGCGACCGTCAGCGCCGCCGTCGACGAGCTCGCCGGGTTCCTGCGGGCCGACGGCGCCGACCTCCTCGTGCGGGAGGCGAACCCGAAGACGGCGCGCATCCACCTCGCGCTCGATCTCGACCACGTCACGTGCGCCGACTGCGTGCTCCCGCCCGACGAGCTGCGCGTGACGATCACCGACGCGCTGCAACGGCGGATCATGGGCGAGTTCGAGCTCGTGCTCGACGACCCACGCCGCGAGCGGTGACCGACGCGATCGACGCGATCGACTCGCTCGCGAGCTGGAGCGCGCTGGTGGCCATCTACCAGTCGGTGCTCCACGACGTCGTCGCCGCGCTCGACGACTTCGCGGGCATCGACTCGGGTGTGTTCTCCGCGCTCGCGTACCTCGAACGCGCCGACCGCCACCGGATGTCGATGGGTGAGCTGCAACGGCTCATGCATCCCCGGTACAGCCAACCCGGCTTCAGCCGTCTGGTGCAGCGCATGGAGAGCGAAGGCCTGGTCGTTCGCCGGCCCGACCCCGACGACCGCCGCGCGTCGATCGTCACTTTGACCCGTACCGGACGGTCGCAGTTCCGCCGCGCCAACACGGTCTACGTCGACGCGCTCCGAGTGTCGTTCGGGCGCCATCTCGGCGCCGACGAGCACCGACAGCTCACGGCGCTGCTCGAGCAAGTCACGGCCCGCCGCGACGAACGGCCGGATCACACTCCGTAGCGGTCGCGCACCTCGGCCCGGGCCGCGTCGGCCGCGGCGGGGGCGTATGGGGCGAGATCGGCGAACACGCGGTCGACCATGCGTGCCGTCGGGGCGTCGAACGCGCCTTCCCGCACGAGATCGAGCTCGTTGGCGATCGTGACAGCCGCGAACGCGTGCACCTCGTCGTCGCCGGCGACCTCCGACGTTCCGGCAAAGCGATCGGTGAAGACGACCGGCCGCGACGCGAGCGCGGGATAGGTCGTGTCGCGGTCGCATGAGCAGTAGCGGTACACGATCGCTTCGGGACCGTCGCCGATGACGTCCCGCATGACGGCTCGCGACGCGAGCGGCACCAGCTCGACCGCGAAACCCGCGGTTCCGTACAACGCGTGCGCGAGACCGGCGATGCAGACGTCGTCCTCCAGCTCCCACGAGCGCAGAATCTGCTCGGTCCGCATCAGGTGGGTGAGCAGATCGCCGCCGGGGTGGGTGATCGTCGCCGCGCCGCACGAACCGAGCAGATCGATCGTCCGCGCCCGGATCTCGTCGCCGCCGCGTCGCGCCACGGACGAGGGAGTACCACGGCAGCCGGGCGAGCTGCCAGATCGCCTCCCGAAAGCGGTCAGAGGATGGCCTGTTCTCGGGCGCACGCTGTCTGCAACCAACCCCGACGAAGGAGTGGACATGGACTGGAAGCTGGAACTGGTTGCGATCCCCGTCACCGACGTCGACCGGGCGAAGGCCTTCTACGTCGAGAAGATCGGGTTCGCCGCCGACGTCGACGCGACCGTCACCGACGATGTGCGGTTCGTGCAGCTGACGCCGCCCGGCTCGGCGTGTTCGATCGCGATCGGCCGGGGCATCACGCAGGCCGCCCCGGTTCGGTCGAGGGCATGCAGATCGTCGTCGCCGACATCAAGACCGCGCACGACGAGCTCGCCGAACACGGCGTCGACGTCAGCGACGTCGAGACGTTCCCGTGGGGCGACTTCGTCTACTTCAGCGACCCGGACGGCAACCGCTGGGCGGTGCAGCAACTTCCGCCGCGCGACTGATCCGTCAC
>CAWFFF010000007.1:0-157353 GCA_963814995.1 uncultured Actinomycetes bacterium
TCCCCGTCGGTCGCCTGAGGCGGCCCACGCCGTCGATGCGCGTGATGCTGAACGCGATCGCGGTCGGCATCCTCGTGTTCCTCGTCTGGGATGTGCTCTCCGCCGCGTGGGAACCGATCGACGGCACGCTCTCCGATTTCCATGCGGGCGACGGCGGGCTCGCCGGCGCATCGGGATACGGCCTCTTGTTCGTCGGCGGGCTCGCCGTCGGCTTGCTGGCGCTCGTCGCGTACGAACGGTGGATGCAGCGCATGGCCGCGAGTTCTGCGACCGACCCGGGCGGTGTGATCGCAGGCCTGCCCGCCGACGACATCGTCGGATCCGGCCACGGCAGCGTCGCTCAGCTCGTGTCGCCCCGCACCGGTCTGGCGGCCTGGTCGCCCGCGCGCCAGCTCGCGCTCCTCATCGCGGTGGGGATCGGCCTGCACAACTTCGCCGAGGGCCTCGCGATCGGGCAGGCGGCCGCCTCGAGCGAGATCGCGCTGGCGACGCTGCTCGTCATCGGTTTCGCGCTGCACAACGCGACCGAAGGGTTCGGCATCGTCGCGCCGCTGACCGGGGAGACCGCGTCCGACGGCACCGCTTTGATCCCGAGCTGGGGCACGCTGTTGCTCCTCGGCGCGATCGGCGGCGGACCGACCTTCGTCGGTACGGCGGTCGGCCACGCGTTCACCGCCGAATGGGTCTCCGTCCTCTTCCTCACCCTTGCCGCGGGGTCGATCCTGTTCGTGGTGATCCAACTCGTCGGCATCGCGGCCAAGAGCAAGCGCATGGACCTGCTCGCGTACGGCGTGCTCATCGGTCTCGTCGCGGGCTTCGCCACCGACGCGATCGTCACCGCGGCCGGCGTCTAGCTGTACCCGGCCAGGACGTTGGTGACGGGTCAGCCGGCGTCGTCGTCGCGTCGTCGATGCACCGCCCGGCACCGTAGAGGTCGAGGCGATGTGCGGTCGGAACCCGGCCGAGCGACGCCGCTCGGCCGGGCCGCGAGGCATGTCCGGCCGTCGGGCGGCTCAGGCTCGGACGTCGACCGTCGAACCCTTGCTGCCGTCGTTGTCGCCGTCGGAGTCGCCACCCACGCCCGCGGGAACGGATGCGCGCACGGGCGCGCTCCGTTGGGATCGGACCTCCGGTACGTAGGTAGCCGCGGAGCCAACCGGTGAGATGCTCATGACCATGTCCTTCCGTGGGGTATCGACACGTGTCGACGATGTGTCTTCGGCGTCGCACCGGGAACAATCGAGCGCGCGCAGCCAGGCTGAACACAACCTTTGCCGTACCTTTACTCGGCCGCGCGCCGCACCCGATCCCATGTACCGGGGCGAGCGCAGAGCGGCGGCGGCGCCGTGCTCACCATCCCCGCGCGCGGCAACTGGGGTTCTGCACTCCCGGCGACCACGAACGGCAGCGAACGAGTGCGCACGCGCGATGAACGCGCGATCGACGTCGAGACCACCGGCCCCCGACCGCGGGCAGCGATGCAATGGCCGGGATGGAACTTGACGCTCGCTGTACATTCGTTCCATAATCTGTACATGCGTTCAGCCGACCTCACCGCCGCGGCCGCGATCCGGGAATCGGCGATGCGGCTGTTCGCCGAGCGAGGCGTCGCGGCGGTGAGCGTGCGCGACATCGCCGCGGCAGCGGGGGTGTCGCCGTCGTTGGTGATCCATCACTACAAATCCAAAGCCGGCCTGCGCGCGGCGGTCGATGACCGCGCCCTCACGACCTTGTTGGAACTCCTCGCCGAGTTCAGTGCGGGTGGAACCGGGTACGTGGCGTCGATGGCGGGTTCCGTCGCGGAGCGTCTGGGGACCGGATCGGAGGTGTCGGGCTACGTCCGCCGTCTGCTGGTTGATGGTGGACCCGCAGCCGAGATCCTGTTCCGGGCGCTGTTCGATGCCACGCACGCGATGTTGATCGAGCTGGAGGCGAGCGGTACAGCCCGGTCGTCCGACGACCTTCCGGCGCGCGCCGCGTTCTTGCTGGTCAACGACCTCGCGCTCATCTTGTTGCGTGACCAGATCACCTTGGTGTTAGGGGTGGATCCTTTGAGTGAGTTGGGCGTCGCGCGTTGGACCGAGACCGTGCTCGACGTCTACACCGGCGGTGTCTTCGTCGGTCCGGATCCGTTCGAGGCATCGTGAACGCGGTCGTGAGCGTCGACGGCCTCACCCGTCGGTTCGGGAACCGTCGCGGCGTGACCGACGTCAGCTTCGAGATCGCGGCCGGGGAAGTGTTCGGCTACCTCGGCCCGAACGGTGCGGGGAAGTCGGTGACGATCCACCTGCTGCTGGGGCTGTACTCCGCGACATCGGGTCGGATGCGGGTCTTCGGTTGCGACCCGGCGACGGAGAGCGTGGAGATACATCGCCGGGTCGGCTACCTGCCAGGAGAGCTGGTGCTCTACCCGCGGCTCACCGGTCAACAGCATCTCGACCGATTCGCCCGCATGCGCGGCCTCACCGATTTCACGTACCGCGACGAACTCGTGAAGCGCTTCCGCGCCGAGCTCGACCGTCCGGTGCACGTGTTGTCCAAGGGCAACCGCCAAAAGATCGGTCTCGTGCTCGCGTTCATGCACCGGCCGGAATTGCTCGTCCTCGACGAACCCACGTCCGGACTCGACCCGCTCCTGCAGGACGAGTTCGCGCAACTCGTCCGGGAAACCGTCGACGAGGGACGCGCCGTGTTCCTCTCCTCACACGAGCTCGATGAGGTCCAGCGCGTCGTCGACCGACTCGCGATCATCAAGGAGGGCCGCATCATCGTCACCGACACCGTCGAGGGCCTTCGCGGCAAGGCGCCGCGCACCGTCGAGTTCCGTTTCGCGCACGATGTCGATCCGCAACGCTTCGCCGGGCTGGATGGCGTCCGGGTCCTGGACAACACCGATCGTCGACGGGTCGCGCTCGTCGTCACCGGCTCGGTCGCGCCGCTGCTGCACGTGGCCGCGCAACTCGATCCGATCGACATGACCGCCCGACCCGCCGACCTCGACGAGCTGTTCCTGCAGTACTACCGAACCGACGCAACATCGCCGGAGGAATCCCATGGCCGCTGACGTCGCGTTCCTCGACCTGCGGACGCGGCGGCGTTCGCTCATTGGCTACTCGGTCGGCATGGCCGTGTACGCGCTCGTCATCGTCGCGCTGTACCCGGCGTTCAAGAACGACACGAGCCTCGACAGTTTCACCAAGAACAGTTCGACCGTCGCCGCACTCTTCGGCGCGAGCGGCTCATTGACCAGCCCGACGGGTTGGCTGAACGCGAACCTCTACGCGAACCTCGTACCGCTCGTCGTGCTCCTCCTGACCATCGGTTACGGCGCATCTTGTATCGCCGGCCAGAACGAGGACGGCACGCTCGGCCTCGTGGCGACCGTTCCGTTCACCCGCCGCCGGATCGCCACCCAGAAGTTCGCGACGATGAGCGCCCAAGCCGTCACCGTGGCGATCGTTACCGCGATCTGCATCGCCGCGGGCCGCGCATTCGATTTGAACGTCACCTTCGTCAATCTCGCCGGCATTACCGCCGGCACCGCGCTCCTCGGCATCGACTTCGGCCTGCTCGCGATGCTCATCGGCAGCGCGACCGGGAGCCGCGGCACTGCGCTCGGCACGACCTCCGCGATCGCGGCAGCTTCCTATGTGATCAGCTCGCTCGCCCCCGTCGTCCACTGGCTCGAACCCGCGCGATTCGGGTCGTTGTTCTTCTACGCCGTCGGGGACGAACAACTCGTCCACGGCCTCGACCCAAGGAACGCCGGCGTTCTCGTCGGGGTCGGCCTGCTCTTGCTCTTCGCGACGCTGACGATGTTCGATCGCCTCGACATACGTTGAACCGAAGCCGCTGCACCCGGGCGCCCGGCACCGCGCAGCGGCGGCGAACGCCCGGAGGCGGCTCATGATGCGAGCGCTTCGGGGTCCGGGCCGACGAAGGTGACACCGTTGCGGTTCGCGACCTCGACGATCAAGGCGATCGTCGCGTCGTCAGGATTGCCCGGAGGAATCGTGTCGTCGAGATCCTGGAACAGTCGGCCCGTTCCCGGCGTCTGGCTGAACGCGAGGAACCGCACCGTCGGGCTCGTCGCCTCGGTCGAGTGCACCGCGTTCGGCGGCACGGTGACCGAAGAGCCCGCTTCGAGGTGGACGATGCGCGCGCCGATTCGAACCTCCATCGTGCCGTCGAGCACGTAGTACGCCTCGGCCCACGGGTGGCGATGGGGCGGAACGCCGGGGCCCTGTACAGCTTCGACCTCGAACAGCTCGTACTGGTCGTCGGTGTCGCCGGCACCGATCTTGACGGTCGCCAGGCTGTCCACGGTGTTCAACCGGGGACCTTCGCCCTTGGCGGTGTGGATGACTTTGTGTGACATGTGCAGATCTCCTCGTGAGGTTGGTCGAGACGCACCGATCGTGCGGGACGGCATCGCGTATGCCAATCCCAGGAATCTGGGATCGTGTGCGGCACGGACCTGCAGCACAATGAGCCCATGGTGAACGGGCGACGAGCCGAGGTGGCGCACACACAGTTGGTCGCGTTACGCGACAGCGACGGCGACGTCGACGAGGTTCAGGCATCGGCGATCGAGATCGTCCGCAGAGTCGTACCGTTCGATGCCGCCTGCTGGGCGACGGTCGATCCGGAGACGATGATGTTCACGGGATCGATGACCGTCGAGTTCGAGCCGACCGCCGCGCTCGAGCAACGCTTCGTGGAGATCGAGTCCGCCGGCGTCGACGTGAACAGTTTCCGCGACCTCGCCACCCGACCGTCACCGATTGCCCGGCTGTCCGATGCCGGCCCGGCCGCCGTAGAGGCCAGCGACCGGTTTCAGGACATCTGGGCCCCGATCGGCGTCGGACACGAGCTCCGCGCGGCGTTCTCCGTCGCCAATCGTTGCTGGGCGGTCGCCGGCATGCTTCGCAGCGCCGACAGCCCGGACTTCACCGACGCCGAAGTCGACTTTCTCGGCCGCGCCAGTTCGTCGATCGGTGCCGCGACCCGCGCCGCGCTCCTCCGCATCCCACGCGCGGGGACGCCGGACGTCAACGGGCCCGCCGTCGTCATCCTCCGAGCCGACGGTTCGACGATGTCCGTCACTCCTGCCGCCCACGACCTTCTCGAAAGCACAGAACTCGCTTCGCCGACCGGCCGCCTCGCGCTCAAGTCGCTCGCGGGCGCCGTCCGGCACCGCGCCCCCAGTGCCCGCGCCCGGCTCCACGACGACGAGCACGGCTGGCTCGTCCTCGACGCTTCTCCCCTTTCCGGCGTGGACCATGAGCGCAACGTCGTGGTCACCATCACCCCCGCGTCGCCCCGCGATGTCACCTCACTGCTCCTCGACGCGCACGGCCTGAGTGCGCGAGAACAAGAAGTGGTTGCCGCAGTGCTCTCCGGGTTGTCGACCACCGACATCGCCGCCCGGCTGTTCATCTCGTCGAACACCGTGCAAGACCACCTGAAGGCCGTATTCAACAAGATCGGCGTGCACAGCCGCCGCGAACTTGCCGCCTACTTCAACGGCACCGCATCAGCATGACCATCCGGGAGCCGCTATACCGGTGAAATGCGGATCACTGGGTCGTTGAAGAAGCACATCGTGCACCAAGTGGCACAACATCGCTCCACATCTCATAACGCGGAACTGGGGGACTCGAAATGATCAAGCGTGCTATCTGCTCGCGTCTCGCCGTCGCGCTCCTCACGGCGGCAACGGGCGCCGCGATCGTCGGCGGGATGTCAGTCGCAGCCGCGGCGAACGGAGGTTCGAAGATCATCGTCGCGAAGGCGTGGAGCAGACTTCGAAACAGCGACACGCCGTGAAGTGACTACGGTCGAGACGACTCCCCGAGATCTCATCGCGACGAGGACGCCAACCATTCTGCGATCAAGCAGTCCCGTTGCGCGGTTCCAGGACGACGACGGGCGTCTCGGTCGAACGCAAGGCCGCATAGCCGTCGTGCTGCGGATCGACCGCGACCCATCGCTGCCAAAGCCGATCACGCTCCTCGCCGACGGCGCAGCGCGCGTGCACTTGTCGCACGCGCCGGCCGGCCAGCCGAACGACGGCGTCCGGGTGCGCCTCGAGGTTGAGCCACCACGAGGGATGACCCTCGTCCCAGCCGTTCATCGCGAGCGTGACGAGGTCCGGCCCGTCTTCCAAGTAGCCGATGATGACGCTGCGTTCTTGGCCGGACTTCCGCCCGACGGTCGTGAGGCGGAGCGCACCCCAGCCGCGCCGGCTCGCCGGAGTCCACAGGAATCGGCCGCCACTCAGCCGGTAGAGAGCGCGATGAACGCGCCAGAACGTGTGCACGAACCACGGCGGCGGGAGTTTCGGCGGTCGGGTTGCCGCGTTGCGCATCGCAAGACCTCCCGCAGGGACGATCCTCTCCGGTCGGTCACGTCTCAGCCTCCATCGAGGGGAGGCTCGTGCGCGCCCGGCATGTTGATCGCATGATGCGCTGCTACCCCTCCTGACAGTAGGGCCGAAGGTCACGCACGGGCCGCGCGATCGGCGCGTACTCAAGCGCGTTGAGTGCCTGCCCGGTGCGTCAAAGCTCGGCGAGAGGAGTCATGCTGGAACAGTGACACCCGACGACGAACGGTCCTCGGAGCGCAATGATGCTTTCTCGCCGCGTTGCCCGTTCACGATCGATCAGCCGATCATGTCGCAACGGTGGGAACGACTGACATTCGTGCATTGGTCGTTTGATCCGCCCACCGTCCAGCGGCTGGTGCCCGAGTGGTTAGAGGTCGAGACCTTCGAGGATGTGGCGTGGGTTGGCGTGGTGCCGTTCTTCATGCGAGTCGCGACCGCGCGCGGCCATCGCTTGGCCTGGGTGTCGAACTTCTGCGAGACGAACGTTCGGACCTACGTTCGCGATCGTGAGGGTCGGTCGGGGATCTGGTTCTTCTCTCTCGATGCCGCACGCCTCGGCGCGGTGATCACTGCCCGCGCGACTTACCGGCTCCCGTACTTCTGGTCGCAGATGCGCCTCGACGAACATGATGGCGAGATCGCGTACAGGTGTCGACGACGATGGCCCGACGCACAGGCCGACACGAGCCAAATCCGCGTTCGGATCGGCGACCCGTTCGCGGCTGCCGACGTTGACGACCGCGACCACTTCCTGACCGCTCGCTGGGTTCTCTTCAGCGCCGCAGGCGATCGGACTCGTTTCGCCCGTGCGTGGCACACGCCCTGGCCACTGTTCCGGGCCGAACCCATCGCCGTCGATGATCTCCTCATCACCATGGCCGGTCTTCCGTCCCGCCAGGGACAACAGCCGATCGTCCACTACTCGCCCGGCGTCGATGTCCGCATCGGCCGTCCGGAGCGATACCCGTCCCACGGGTGACCGCTTTCGACGACGCCATGCCTGCCGATCGGGTACTCGCCGCGCCGGCCTAGCCCAACTCGGATTCCACGACCTGCGCCGGGCCGCGGCGACCGTCCTCGTGACCTCGGAGGTCGACGTCCGCACCGCCCAACACCGTCTCGGTCACTCCGACCCGCGGCTCACGCTGACGGTGTACGCACAGGTCGCACCGCACGCGGATCGCGCCCGGCCGCGGCCGCGGCGATCGAGGACCACTTCCTCGCCGGCGCGCGCGATGAACGCGCGATGGACGGTCCCGGCGTACTGCTGACAGGAGCGACGCGACGGCTCCCACCTGCGCAAGCAGTGGAGCCGGAGAGGGGATTCGAACCCCTGACCTGCTCATTACGAGGTGAGGTCCGCCGTGAGCGCTAGGCCCATGCGCAAACCCGCAGGTCGATCACGAACGAAGAGGCACGAGTTATCTGCTCAAGGGCGGACGCGCTCGATCAACGAACGGTGCACCGCTCGATGGAGACCGAACACACGCGTAACCGCGGAGCGTCTCTAGATCCTGGAATGCAGAAGACGCGACGGAGATCAGGCGGGCTCGGGAGTTCGTTCGGCTTTCACCTTCGCGAAGCGCTCAAGCGGTCGGGCCCTCTCGACCCTTCGCAGTTCGTCGACGTCGGACGTCGGACCCTCGGATGCCTCGTCTCTGTTCTCGACCCCGCCGAGCAGAGTGTCGAGCAGCTTCGCGTCGGCGACGGCGCGACGATGCTCCAGCAGGATGCGCCGGCGCCTCTCGTACCGGCGCTGCGCCTCGAGGTGTGCTTCGAGCAGAGCGATCAGACGATCGCGCTGCTCATCGGACTCGAGCGCGCGCTCAAGCGCAGAGGCGTCGACTCCAATCACGTTCAAGGCGGACTCGACCTGCTCAACGTCGAGATCCTTGTCTAGAGCGAAGCCCGGTATTCGAGATGCCATAATTCGCCGAGTCCTCACCCTGTCGTGTCGGTAAACGACTGTTGACTCTTGAGAAGTTGCTGGGAATGCCGGTACGACCGGAAGGTCTGCCCGGTCGTAGCCGTCGACACTACCGCGAAGACCATGAGCAGCAACCAGCGGGCCTCGCCTGGCACGCCGAGAGCGTAAACCACGGCCGCGGCAAATGTGGTGGATGCCTCGATTGCCACTCGGTAGCGGAACTGATGCAGAACACGCTTCGTCATCAGGTGCTCGTTCTCCCGGATGATCACGGCGGCCAGCAGGGTCGGACCCAGCAACAGGACCGCAGCCAGCGCACTCGCATCCGGCAGCATATCCGTGAACCCAGCCGCCAAATGGAGCCGTCACCCAGCCGATCGTGAAGAGGAGCGCAGCGAGAACCGAAGTCGCGAGGGCGGATGCCACCGTGCCCGCACGCATTGCGCCGTGAGTCATCGGTCGAACTACCGCCACGATTGTTGCCGACGCCACGTTCTTGTCGCGGTCGCCATCTGGCACGTAGTAGATGTGTGCGCGGTCGACGTGGAGGTCGTTCTCGTGCACGTCCTCATCGCTGAAGGCGTACGCGATCTCTCGGGCGGCGTTGTCGACCGGTTCGCCGCGGCTGAGCATCTGTACCGCGTTCACTGCGCGCTGCGGATCAAGCCTTCGAATAACGAGTCGCGCTTCCTTGACGAATGTGTTGGGTGGCGCGATGAGAGTGAAGTGATAGCTCTCGGTCGACGCGAGTTGCCACGCAGGTACGCGAAGAACACGATCATCGACACGACGACGAAGAAGCGGTTGCGGAGCAAGCACCTCTCGCAACTGCGCGTGACCGTCAGCGACGATTCGTTCGGTCGCAGCTGACGCCGAAACCTGCGGCGCGTCCGAGACCAAGAGCCGCTCGGAACACGTCACTACGAGCCGGAACAGGCAGCCGAGGCCCTCCTCTTCGGCTGCAAAGTCGACGGCGGCGATGAGAACTCGAAGGCGCACGAACTGCTCAACACGCTCCATGAAGACCACATCGTCACTCGCAAGGTTCGTCGCCGGTCCAAAGAACGGGTCGATGTGCGACAAGATCGCTCGGTAGACAACCTCGGGATCGTTGTGCCGGCCGACGTACTCGCTCAGGAGCCCCGCAGCGACCAGACTCCGCTCGTGGCTCCGCGTCAACTGCGGCAGCGGCGTTCGATGCGCGTCGTAAACAGTTGCGTCGACATCACGGTCTCGTCGGAGAAGTTGTACAGGCAATAGCCGTCGGCCGCGCCACGTCGGCAGGTCGTCGAGGTCCTCACCGGCCAAGTCAATGTCCAGCGTTGTCGTCCGACCGAAGATGTCATCGTCGTCGAACTCGACATCGTCAATTCGTCGTCTGATCCACGACCTGGGTCGGTCCGCGAAGGCGAGAAGCCTTTCACCATCGAGCCACAATCGCTCACTCAACTCGAGCGCTAACAAACGCCCAGCCCCACGCAGCTGCCAACCATTGATGGCCAACAAGTTCCCCGCGATAGCAGCATCCGGCGGTTCTTAATACACCACGGGGTCGAACTTCAAGCTGCCTTTTGCGCCCTTGCTTGCGCATTCTTCCTACTCGCTGCCGACTCTGTCTCCTTCGCATCGCGATTGTTCGACTCGAGCGCCGCCTGTCGACGGAAGGCAACCAACGCACAACGGCCTGACCCTGAAGGCGTTCCGCGAGAACACGCGCGTGTGGAAGAACCGCAGGAGTGATCGAGCGCCTGGCTACAAGGCGTGAAGCCGTCGTCGCCACGGCCCATAAAGCGTTTCAAAGTCATCCATCTCGGAGACGGCAACCTCGGCCAGCTGCTCGACGGAGTAGCCAAGCTCGCCGATGTGCTGCTGAACGATCTCTGCCATGAGTTCCGGCTGTTCTTCTGGCAGCTCGATGGGTTCGTACTTCGCTCCGAACTCCGAGTTCAGTCGCATGTAGAGATACCGAGCCTGATCACGCGTGATCTGGCCCAACTCCTGCGCCCGGTAGACGAAGGATCGCATGGCTCCCTTCCAGCGACGTTTGAGGTCCGCGAGCTGCCAGAGCTTCAGCCCAGCAAGTTCGTGCTTGATCTCGGCTTCGGGTAACAAGAACTCGCTCGCGAATTGGTCAGCTTCCTTCTCCGGGTCTTCAGTCACGTCGCTGGCGTGCAAAACGAGATGACCAAGTTCGTGCGCAAGCGTGCGACGCCTCCGATCGACAGGGAACGTCGAGTTCAAGAACACGACCGGATGCTCGCCCGGTCCCCAGATCGAGATCGCATCGACCTTCTCGCTCGGAAACGGTTGCGGGATGATGACGACGCCCGCGTCTTCAAGGAGACGAACGACATTGTCGATCGGGCCCATAGGCACGCGCCACAGCTGGCGTACGTATCGCGCCGCCTCGGCGGCCGACCCAACCTGGTCCAGATCGAGTGTCGGGATGCTGAAGAACGGCTCAATATGCACGCTGCTCGTCAAGCGACGAACATGCATACGCACGATGTTCAGCTGTGCCTCCAGCTGCTCCTGTTGAGGAACGGAGAGAGACTTTCGCTTGCGATGATGCGGGCTTGCCGTACCCCAGATTCGATCGGTCTGCATGAAGAACGCGACCGGATAGTGAAGCGCACTCGCCATGCCAGCGATCTGTTCGGCGCTCGGATGGAGGTTGCCGTTCTCGAACTTTGAATAGGTTGGTTGCCGAACTCCGATCGCCTCGGCAACGTCGATCTGCTTGCGACCGCGCGCCGCCGCGCGAGCCGCAACATCTGGGGGTTGAAGTCGCTCATCGCCCAGCGAGCGGTGCTTCGTTGGTCTTGCCGGGCTCAACAACGCGCGTGCGCCTGCGCCGGATGCCTGAGGTCGCCGGACCAGCGCCGATGGGCACAACCGGCCGCGCTGAACCCACTTCGGCTGCGCGCTCTTTGTCAAGCGGAAGATGCCAGTGTCGCGTGCGCCGTTCCAGCACACGACGACGAAGTCGACCGGGACACCGGTCGCTCGATCAGCGACGTATCCGCTCGTCGCATTCGTAGCTGCCGGCGCTTCGCCAAGCAGCGGTGTCTGGTCGTCGAACATGAGGGTCTGGAGCGTCGCGATGTTGCGCGAGCGCAAGCCCCGATCGAGCTTCTTGATCTTCAACACCATCTGGTCGCGAATGATCGCGACCCAGAGTCCGCGGACCTTCGTCATCCGAAATCCTGGGAACTTGCCCCCGGCCTCGCCGTGCTGCAGCCGATTGACCGCTCGATCATGTATGAACGCCGAACGCGTACGCGTAGACACTCCTTCGGTGATCTTGGTGCTCCCTGGCAGGGCGAGCAGGTCAGACCAGTCGGCGTGCGCTCCGCGCAAGGATCCGAGAAGAAGCGGGCGGAAGGGATCGAGGAGTTCGTCGGCTTGCTTCTCGGCGAGGATCACGGTTCAGCTCCTTGGAGTACGCATCGTGGACTGATCATATTCCTTTCTGTATTCAGGTCAACGACCTAACCACAAGATGCGAAAACCGAGGCCTCAGCCGCTAACCGCAAGGAATCGTCCCGGTCTGTTCGGCGGTAGCCCGCCCAGGACCCGTGTCCGGCCCGCGATACTCGAGGGCTGAGCAGATAACAGTCAGTTTGCGAGCCTTCGCGGCCGGCGATCGTGCCTCTTCTACTGCGTGCAGGAACTCGGTGCCCCACCTGCGGCGGCGAAGAGTGCCCCATCGTGGCCGGATTGCGGACGCGCGTTCCGGTAGGCCCCCGTGCGCGGCAGCACGTGCACGGAAAGGCAGACATGGCGTGCGCGGGTCGTGCCATCCGATCGACGCGAATCGGCGGATCGTCGAAGCGGGTAGCCCAACCCTGTCGACGCTTAGCAAGAGGCACTCCTCTCCCGGATTGCGAACCACTCGTCGGACGTCGCGGTCAGTTGAGTCCCAGGTAGTGGTGTAGCGGCGGTGGGTCCGCCAGACGCGATGACCACCGCGTCAGCCTCTTGCAGTCCTTGCGAAGACGAGCGAGAGGAACGACGCGGTGGTCAACCTGAACAAGATGGACGCGTTGGCGTGGTTGCGCAAGCACCTCGACGACGATGGCAGCGATGTGCTGCGTGAGATGGTGCGGGGCTTCGCCGAGCAGCTGATGGCGGCGGAGGTTGATGTCCTCGCTGGTGCGAGCTGGGGTGAGATCACGCCCGAGCGGGTGAATCACCGCAACGGGTATCGAGCCCGGCCGTTCGATACGCGGGTCGGCACGATCGATCTGGCGATCCCGAAGCTCCGCCACGGCAGCTACTTCCCGGACTGGCTGCTCGACCCACGTCGGCGGGCGGAGAAGGCACTCGTCGCGGTCGTCGCCGAGTGCTACGTCCGCGGGGTCAGCACCCGCCGTGTGGACGGGCTTGTGAAGACGCTCGGGATCGAGTCGTTGTCGAAGTCGCAGGTGTCTCGAATGGCGGTCGAGCTCGACGAGATGGTCGCCGAGTTCCGCAACCGGCCGCTCGACAATGGGCCCTATACGTACGTGTGGATGGACGCGCTGACCCAGAAGGTCCGCGAGGGCGGTCGGATCATCAACGTCGCGGTCGTGACCGCGACGGGCGTCAACCGGAAGGGCACCGCGAAGATCCTCGGTGTCGATGTGATCACGACCGAAGACGGTGCCGGCTGGCTCGCGTTCCTGCGCGGGCTCGTCGCCCGTGGCCTGGCGGGCGTGGCGCTGGTGATCTCCGACGCGCATCCCGGTCTCGTCGACGCGATCGTGTCCACCTTGGTCGGTGCGACGTGGCAGCGATGCCGGACCCACTACATGCGGAACGTGTTAACCCGCGTGCCCAAGAGCGCGGAGGCGATGGTCGCGACACTCGTGCGGACGATCTTCGCGCAGCCCGACGCGAAGTCGGTGTGGGCACAACATGGCCCGTGTCGTTGAGCAACTCACCGAACGGTTCGGTGACGCGGCGACGCATCTCGCCGACGCGGCACCCGATGTCCTCGCGTTCACCGCGTTCCCGAAAGAACACTGGCGGCAGATCTGGTCGAACAACCCGCAGGAGCGCCTGAACAAAGAACTCAGGCGGCGCACCGATGTCGTTGGGATCTTCCCCAACCGCGACGCTGTCATCCGCCTCGTCGGCGCAGTTCTCGCCGAACAACACGACGAATGGGCCGTCGCCCGCCGCTACATGAGCGTCGAGCTCCTCGCCAAGGCCCGCCTCCGCGTGATCGACAGCGAACTCGAGGAGGTGGCCGAGACGGCACTCACCCAAGTCAGCTAGAACAACACACGAGGCTGACGCGAACGCCGTCGCCTACACCACCACCCGGGGCATGACCTCGCGGTCAGCCGCCACCACCTGATGCCACCATCCCGGCCTATGAGAACGAATCGAAGCCCGACGACGGTCCCGACGTGTGGAGACCACCGAGCCGGGCCGCGTGGTATCGCGATACGCCCTCGATTGGGACCGCATCAAGGCGAAGCTGGACCGCACCCATCCGCAGGAGCGCCCTCCGGGACACCTCCAGATGAACCGCACGCTCGGTTGCAGCCCCTCGACGCTCGCTCAGAACACCTCGCAGAGAATGCAGTAGGGCTCACCGTTCAGTCCGGGCTGTCCGTCTGCCGGCTCACCACATGTGCAGAGAAAGCGCTGGTCTTCAATCACTGCACCGAGATCGCGTTTGAGAAGTGCGACCGCGCGCGCGTGCGAAGGGTCCTCAGACCTACTCACACCTTCAGAGACCGAGGCTGCCGCGCGTTCTTCGCGCGGCAGCGCATCGACTGGCGCGCGCGTTCTTCGCGCGGTCCGCGTGCGTTCTTCGCGCGCTAAGGCGGTATCTCCGGCGCGCGTTGTCCGCGTGGCAGTATCTGCTGCGAGCTCGCGCGAAGAGCGCGCGGCAGGCAACGTTCGGCCAGCGCCGCGGCGGCCGCGGTGACCGGATCGCGTCCCGGCCTTAGGTGGCACGCGTCGGTCGGCGGGTTCAAGCGGCGTGTCGTCGGTCCGCTCTCGTGCTGGGTTGGACAGAATACGGATCGTCGCTGCTTCGCTACCCTCCTGCTCGATCTTCACTAGGCCAGCTTCAGCGAGCGGCTGCGCCCACCGCGAGATGGTCCGCGGCTGCACGCCGAGCGACTCGGCGAGACGCGTGAGGTTGCGTGCGGGGTTGCCTCGCGGACCCTGCTCAAGGTCAAGACGCGCGAACAAGAGCACGCAGCCGGCGTGCGTTCGGTTTACGCCGGGCAGGCTGCCAACAATGAGCGATTCGGGCACCATCGCGAACTTGTCGCGTCTCACGGCACGCGTAGAGTGAAGATCGGATTGGTCCGCACCATCCGCAGGAGCGCCCTCCGGGGCGCCTCCTCGCGTCACGAATCGCTCCGCTTGGCGCGGCGTGCCTTCGCAGACAGGAACGCGAGCTGCGCGTAGTGAAGCCTCTTGGCGAGCTTCGCTTGGCGCAGGCGTTCAGCTGGCTTGGTTACCTCCGACGGCACGCGCTCGAGCCAGTACTCATCGGCACCGGGACCAAACCGGCGTGCGTGCGCAGCGACTGCATCTCCGTGCTTCACCTGCACGGCTAGACCGCCGATGCGCGAACGCAGGGAACGTTCGGACGGCGTAAGGCTTGCGGGCATAGGGCGACTCCGCACCCTGCCAGCTACCGCTTCGCGGATCGCCCGGGCGGTTCACGAGCCCGAGGCCCTTAACCGATTGAGCGTTAGGCTACCAGCCATGACGCAGCGGAATCGCGCCGTGCGGATCGTGTGCGACCGCCACGGATGCATCGTTGCGATCGCGACTCGCGTCGGTGGCGTCTGGGACATTGCAGACGCCTACCGAGTCGGTCGCAAGACCCGCGACGACCCGATCCGCACACATGCCTACGCGCTTCAGCGGGGGCAGCGACGCACGTTCTTCGACAGTCCGATCAAACACGACCACTCCGAGCCGGCAGCAACCGCTCGGGCCCACACCTTCCGGTGCCGGGACTGCGGGCGCGAGATCACACGGCGGCGCAAGACGCTGGACGCCGAACTCGACCGCGCCGAGCGCATCGGCGCAGCCGAGATACGGGTGTTCTAGAGCCGAGCCGCGAGGGCCCTGCACGCCGCGCCGTAGATCGCGTCCAGCCCACTTGCCTTGTCGTTCTGTGCTGGTGCGCGCCCTGGAACAACACGCCCCGACCGGGCAACGGCGAACGACCCCCAAGACCCGAACCAAATCACCCTCAGCTGGGCCACGACCGAACGGTACCGAACAGTCGGCCTACTTCGTAGCTCCCCGCAACCTCGCGGCGGATCGCTCCGGTGAGGCATGATTCGGCGTCATGACCAACCGGGCGATCGCGGTGTCGGTGCTGGCCGTGGCGATCCTCACCGCCGCGTGCGGGAGCGGCGAGAGCAAGCCGCAGCCGCCCGAGACCACCGCGGCATCGTCAGCATTGACGACGGCGGCGTCGTCGGGCCCAACTGCCGCACCACAGCCGACGACCACAACAGTTCCCGCACTCACGCAGGCGCAGCTGGCATCCGCAGTGCTCGCCGTCACCGATCTACCGACGGGCTGGTCGACCACCCCGCCGTCCACCGACAAGAAGGGCGCGTGCAACAAGGACTCGGTGAACAAGGCCGTACCGCCGGCAGCGATGACCGAAGCGGACTTCGTGAAGGGGTCGGACCTCCCCTTGTTCGGTGACCAGTTGCTCGCCTACTCGGATGCGGCGACGGCCGGGCGCGCGCTCGACAAGTACGTGAGCAACGCGTCGGCGTGCACGAGCTTCAAGCAGGACGGCACTCAATACACGATCGGGCAGTTGTCGGTGCCGCCCCTCGGTGACCGCAGCATCGGCTATCGGCTGACGCTCACCAAGGATGCCGTCACTGGCGTCATCGACACCGAGGTCATGCAGCGAGGCCCACTGCTCGTCTACGTCGGCTACGGCGATTTCAGCCCCGACACGGAGCAGTTGGCGACGTTCGCCAAGCTCGCGTACGACAAGGCCGTGAACACGCTGCATCCCGAGTGATCGAGTCGTCCGAGCCCTGTTACTTAGCCCTGATCGTTCACGAGTTCGGGGTTGTTGAGGGTCGCTGAGCGCGACAAGTGCCCTGTCCGTAAGGCATTCTTGGTGTTGCGACACAGCCAAGAAGGTCCGACGAAAGGGCACCTGACAGATGAACGTTACCAGCACGACCCGGGCGCGGATCGAGACCGGTGGCGATGGGGTTGTCGCGCATGTGGGCTTGCACGCGTTGGGTCGTTTCGCGGACGCGCTCGGGTTGGGTGCGGCGTTGTCGGCGCGGATCGTGCCGACTGGTGAGCGGTTCCCGTTCCATGATCGGGGGAAGGTGTTGGTGCACGCGATGCTGACACTCGCGGGTGGCGGCGATGCGTGTTCGGATGTCGAGGTGTTGCGGGCGCAGCCGGCACTGTTCGGGTCGGTGCCGTCAGACTCAACGTTGTATCGCACCTACCGACAGATCGACGCGATCACACTCGCGGGCCTGTGGGCGGCGATGGCCGAGGTCCGCGCGGACGTGTGGGCGGCGGTCGATGATGGCGAGCCGGTCGTGTTGGACATCGATGCGTCGTTGATCGAGATCCATTCCGAACACAAGCACGGGACGGCACCGACCTACAAGCGCGGGTTCGGGTTCCATCCGATGTTCTGCTTCGCGGATGCGACGGGTGAGACGCTCGCTGCGCTGTTACGGCCCGGGAACGCGACCGCGAACAACGCGGCCGATCACCTCACGGTCCTCGACAACGCGCTCGGCCAACTCCCCGCCGAGGTCGCGGCCGGTCACCGGCCCGGCGACGACCCGACCGTCGTGTCCCGGCCGGTGATGGTCCGTGCCGATTCGGCGGGCGCGTCGGCCGCGTTCGTGAGGGGCTGTCGGGCCCGCAACGTCGGGTTCGCGGTCGTGGCCCGCAAGAACAGCCAGATCCACACAGCAATCGCGAGCATCGAGGTCGACGACGACCGCTGGCGACTCGCGATCACCCAGGCCGGTGAGGAACGGTCCGACGCCGCGGTGTGTGACGTCACCGACCTCGTCGACCTGTCGAGCTGGCCCGAAGGCACCCGGCTGATCGTGCGGCGCGAACCATTGCATCCCGGCGCGCAAACATCGCTGTTCCCATCGCTCGAGTTCCGCTACTGGGGCCACTACACCGACCAATCCGGTGATCCGGTCGCGCTCGACCAACACATGCGCGCCCACGCCCACGTCGAGGACCACATCCGCCGGCTGAAAGACTCCGGTCTCGAACGATTCCCATTCGTTGATCTCGACGCCAACCGGACCCGCCTCGCCATCGTCGCGTTCGCCGCCGACCTCGTCCGCTGGTTCCAACTCGTGTGTTTGGACGGCCCGCTCACGATCGCAGAACCGAAAACGTTGCGCTGGCAGCTGTGGCACGCACCTGCGCGTGTCGTGCGTCGCGCCCGCCAACAGATCGTGCGGATCCTCGACGACTGGCCGAGCGTCGACGCGCTCGTCAACGCCTACACGCGCATCGCGCTCCTCACCTGAACACACCCACGCCCACGAATCCGGCGTCGGGTTGACCACCCACGCCCGAACACGACCCGGAAACCGGCCCCATCGTCTTCGCGCTTCTCGCCGACCGCGACGGGCACGACAACAGCACCGTCAACTCGCTCTCACACACGCCGGGCACGACTCAGCAGTTCCCGTGAACTATCGGGGTTAGTAACTGGCCCAAAGGCGCGGCCCGCCACGCGAAGCGCTGGACACGCCGCGCGCGCACGGGAAGCGACAATCGGCGTCTGTCGCGAACGTCACGGTCCCCGCGATAGGAGATAGGGGGAGGGCCGGGGTTATGGGGCGCGCGATATGGGACACCCCACGTGTGAGCGCATCGCTGCCGCTCTCCGCTCGCCGGGCGGCGCGCGATCCGGGCAATCGGTGCGCTCGTCCTGCCGAGGAATGAGAGAGCGATCCTCAACGAGACTTCGGGCCTCCAAGCTGGGACGATCGCCTCTAGCGAAATACGTGGGCCACGGCTGATGCTTATGTGGAACCCACGGCGCAAAGGAGTCGCACATGGCCATCACGGCTGACTCGCGCATACAGCACACGAACATCCCGGCACGGTGGCTGCTTGGTGGTGCAGGCGCACTCGCACTGGGCTCACTTCTCCCCTGGGCCGAAGTCGGGCCGTTCTCCAAGAATGGAACATCCGGCGATGGAGTTTTGACCTTGATCCTCGCGATCGTCATCGCGCTCGTCGCGTGGCCCGCGATTCGCACGTCGATCGGCCGGGCACGCAGCGTGACGACGAGCATCGCGACCGCGTTGGCGCTATTCATTTGCGTCGTCGACGTCGTCGACGTCTCGTCGTCCGGAAATCAGGTCGTCGAAGCGCAGGTCGGCATAGGACTCTGGATGGCAACCGCCGGAGCCTGCGCCGTCCTCGTGGGCGTGATCATTGCCACCAAACGCAAGGTCGTGCGATTCTCCGCCGCCACAGCACCCGCGACTGCGCCGACCTCTGCGGACGTCACCTCAGTCAGCCAAGCGCGTTGGGCGCCGGACCCGACCGGCCGTCACGAGCTCCGGCACTGGGACGGTGCCGAGTGGACCGACCAGGTATCCGATCGCGACGCCCCCAGCAACGACCCCGTTGCGGAACCGAAGTAGCGGGTCACTGCGATCTAGGCCCCCGCTTCGAACACGCATATCTCGCTCTCCTGTTGTTTCCGTGGGTCATTCGCGTCCGGGGAGGCGGGGTGGGTGTGAGCCGAGGGCGAGCATCGCGAGCGCGATGAGCGGTTGGTAGCCGTGGAACCCGAACGCGATGCGGGTGAGGAGCCGGATCTTCGTGTTCGTTGACTCGACGAGTCCTTGGGAAAGGCCGGTGTCGAGCGCGGCATCGATCGCTTCGCGGTGCACGGCGATGCGGCGTTGGAGTTGTACGAATGCCGGCATCCGTGAGCGGCGCGCCCGGCTGGCCCATCGGTTGAGCGCCTGTTTGCCTTCCTCACCCTTGACCGCGAACACGTAACGCAGCTCGTGGTGCCGAGATCCAACGCCCGCCACCGTCGACGACCCTCACCACGGTCGTAACGCGGCGAACGTTGATGACAACGCCCGCACCGGCTGCGCGCCTTCGCTGCTGGCCGCACCGTGGTGATCAGCGTCCTCCTCGCGGGTTGTGGCGGGAGCGATCGTCCGAGCGTCGCTGAGGTGAACTCCGCGATGGCGGACTTTTCGAAATCCATCGCCGCGTACTTGTCGATCCAAGGTCCGGGTTCGACGACCGATGCGGCGACATGGCAGGCGTGGGAGACGGCCGCTGGAGCGAAGGTCGATGATATGGCGGCGCGCTTTGCTACTTGGAGTGACGTTCTTGACCGTTCGGGCGAGGCATCGCCGGAGATGCTGAAGTACCGCGACGCCATGCGTACGGAGGTCAATGATCAAGTCGAGCAGGAACGACTCGCGAAGAACTGTCTCGTCACTGGAATATCAGCGACCGCAGCGCAGTGCTTCACCGACATGCTCCGAGCGAACTACGACCGCTGGACCGCGGACGCGGCCGCCGTGAATGCGTACTTGCGGAACCCGCCGCAAGGCGCCCAGCTCCCTACGGGTTGAGCCATCGGGAAGGACCGGATAGGGAACGCGACGAGCTACTTCCAGAGACGCAACTGGTTGGGTTTCTACTCGCCATCCCGTTCTTCGTTTGGTCAACATGGACGGGGATCATCTGCTTTAGGGGCGGCACCATCCCGATACTCGGTTGGGAGCGCCAGGGTTCATTCTGGGCAGGCGTGCTCTGGTTCACCCTCTTGGAGTGGCCAGCAATGTTGATCCTTGTCGGGCTACCAATACTTGTGGTGGTTGAATTTCCGAGTCGGCTACTTCGGCGACTGTTCCGGCGTCGTCCATAGCTGCCACTCTGCGGCACAGGAAGGGCGCTGGCCGAACGAGTTCCGACCGGGCAATATGAGCGCGGCCTTCGCTTGACGACGAGACTCGATCCGAGAAGGGCAACAGGGGCACACCTAGATGGACGACGAGACGCTGAGCGGTCGCGAGCAAGTGCCACCAGCCACAGAGCAGCAAGGAGACGCACCCGCCCCTCCACCGATGGCACAGCCCGAAGCGCCTCAAGGAGGATCAACGAAACCGAGTCGTATGTGGAAGACGTGGCAGCTCATCACCGCTGCGTTGGTGGCGCTGCTCGTCGGCATCGGCATCGGGTCGGCGACGAAGTCAACGAAGAAGAGCGCGACATCCGGATCTGCGACGAACACGACCGAGCAACAAAGTGCGACGCCCGACACTTCGTTCGACACAACGCCAGAAACCGAACCCGCGACGACTATTTCGGAGCCGCCGACTACCGTGGCGCCGAGGGGCACCAAAGATCATCCGTTGCCGCTTGGCGCGTCGTCGAGAGTGGGCGACTGGACTGTGACGGTTGTGTCATTCCAAGCTGACGCGACAGCCGCGGTGAGGGCGGCAAACCAATTCAACGATGCTCCACCAGCTGGCGAGGCATATTCGCTGATTCACCTGCGCGAGACCTACAACGGAGACAGCAAGGGAAGTCCTACCTTTGGGACATCCGTCGCCTTCGTCGGGACGGATGCTCGCTCGTACGCCGACAGCGATTGTGGCGCCGTCGTCGCACACAGCATGAACGACCAACCCGATGTGTTCAAGGGCGGCAAGGTCGAAGGCGATGTGTGCATCAAGGCCCCTCTCGCTGTCACAAGTCGACCTGGAGCAATCTCAGTCGAGGCCTCGTTGTCGTTCGGATCCGAACCGACATGGTGGGCAAGTACGTAGCGGACGGCGAAGAGCCAAGTTCATACGAAAGCCCCCGTTTCGCCGCGGTTCTCGCCCTCATGACGAGGGCGACCCCCCCTGAACCCGGCCGCCGATTGGCGCTCGCATCAGCAGCCGAAAACGGGCATGATGCGCGCCACAGGCGCAGAGCGGCAATCGAGGGTGGGCATGAAAGGCAAGCTTCGCTACCTGTTGATCGGTGCCATCGCAACGTTCGTGTCCGCCGGGTGCGGATCCGGCAGCAAGAGCGCATCGTCTGACTCTTGTATCACCGTCACCTCGTCAGCCGCGACGGGAGCGATCACCGCCAAGGTGGTTGCGGCTAAGAGCGGTGACACCTTCGGCAACGGTCACAAGGTCTGGTATCTCGCCGCGCAATCCGGTGCACTGTGGGCCACCGACGCTGACCCGGCGACGGAGGAAAGCGGTCTGATACTTCCGCTCAATGAATCGGCACGTTCGTCGTCGGACGTAGGGGCGGATGTGAGCGCGACGGCCCCTATCTACGGTGACGCAAGCCCCGATAGCGGAGATGCAAGAGCAGCGTTGGCGTGCGGCTCCAAGTAGGGGACCTGTAGAAGTTCGCTTGAGGACCGGCGTATTCGGTACGTGCGATAGAAGTACAAGAACTGCCGTTCGGCACCAAAATGCAACGCCACGAGCTCGTTCGTGCAGATCGGCACCAGTAGCGCGCGTCCAAGGGGCCGCTATGGAAGCCCGAATCGTCCGGCGAGACACCGCAGGCGTCGGCCGACGCGGTGCTAGATGCGGTCGCCGAGCCCGAAGCGATCGTGTGCCTCTCGTGCGCGTTGGTCCGCTCCGCTCTTGCCGTAGCGATCGAGCATCTGCCGGCTTCGCCATCCGCCAAGCCGCATCAGGTCTCCTTCCGAGCCGCCCTCGGAAAGGAACTGGTGAGCAAAGGTGTGGCGAAGCTGGTGCGGATGCAGGTTCTCGATACCGGCTTGCTTGCCGCGGCGTCGCAATACCTGCGCGAGACCCGAGTCAGTCATCGGACCACGAACACCGAGCCACAGCTCCGAGCTCGCCGCGAAGCGGTGTGAGCGTCGAGCACGGAGATACCTGTCGAGTGCGGCGGCAGTCTTCGTTCCGAACGGACAGGCGCGCGCCCGACGACCCTTGCCGAGAACGTGCGCGACGCGCAGTCCGAAGTCGAGGTCTGCAACCGCCAACGCGGCGCATTCAGCGCGACGCATTCCCGTGTCGAGCATCAGACGCACGATCGCCATGTCCCGCCGCTCATCGAAACCCTTACCGGCGCACGCAGCAACCAAAGCGTTCATCTCCGCGTCTCCGAGGTGCGGTACCAGCGGCTCGTCGAGCTTCGGAGGTCGCATACGCGCCATCGGCGACGCCCCGATCTCACCTTCGTCCTCGAGCCACTTGAAGAGTTGCTGAAGGGCTCGGAACCGTGTCGCGGCGGTCGACGCCGAGCGGGTGTCGAGCAAGTGGACGATGAACGCCTCGACATGCTCCCGACGAATGGAACCGACATCGGTCGGCATGCCGGCGGTCTCGAGGAACACAAGGAGCTGTTCCGCGGCATCGAGGTACGTACGGACGGTCTTCGGCGACTTGCGCCCGGCGTGCAAGCTCAGCGTCCAGGACGGGATGAGCCCGACCAACGAACCCGGAGCCGCATCGGCAACCGGCCGAGACGAAGCATTCACGGTGCTCATGCCCTGAAGATTATCAGCTGAACGAGCGTTAGGCCACCTTCGACGGTCACTCTCGGATGACCGTTTTCCCTGGTCAGATGGCCCGAGAGCCGGAGAGGGGATTCGAACCCCTGACCTGCTCATTACGAGTGAGCTGCTCTACCGACTGAGCTACCCCGGCGAAGCTGAGGAGTGTAACCGACCCCTCACGCGGAGCCGGGCGGCGGGAGGGTCATCAGCAACGCGGTCAGGCGCATCAGGCCCTTCTCGTTGATGAGGAACGCCTCACGCGCCTCGTGGCACGCAGCGAGCGCGGTCGCGGCGCCGCGCGGAGTCACGTGCAGCATGGGCCGGTCGGCGTTCAACGCGGGCGCCGGCGCGGCCAGCGTGTCGCGATACACCGACTCGATCGCGGTCACCCCTTCGAGCAGGAGGTCGATCCGCGTCCGACGCGTCTCCCGCTTGTGCCGGTCGTCGATGCGACGCCGCAGGCGCGCCGCTTCGCGTTCCGCGTAGCCGAGCCGTTCCATCTCCGCGTCGAACGCCGCGAGCTCCTCGGCGTGTTGCCGATCGACGGCCGCCGCCGCTTCCTCGATCGCGGCGTCGAGCTCCTGCGCGATCGCGAACGCGCTCGCGCCGTAGCCGTCGACACGGGCGGGCGCCGACGCGAACGCGGTCCGCACCGATCCGAGCGGACCCGCGAGCGCCCGGGCGCGCGCCATCTGTCCGCCGGCCAGCGCCGCGAGTGTCGCCGCGTCGGACGCGGGCACGCCCTCGCGTTCCAGCGCCGTCCGCACGGCGGCGTCGTCGATCGGGTCGAAGTCGACGCGCTGGCACCGCGAGCGGATCGTGGGGAGCAGGTCGTCGGGCGCGCCGGTGACGAGCACGACGACGGTGCGGTCAGGCGGCTCCTCCAGCGTCTTCAACATCGCGTTCGCGGACTCGTTCTGGTTGCCGCGCAGCCGCTCGGCCTCGAGCAGCACCAGCACCTTGCGCTCGCCTTCGATCGGCGCGCGCGCCGCCTCCGGGAGAATGCGCTCGCGCACGTCTTCCTTCACGCGGTACGACGCGCCACCCGGTTCGAATTCGACGACGTCGGGATGCACACCCCGCATCACGAGCCGACGGCCGCGTTCGTCGTCGCCGGCACCGATCAACATCGCCGCGAACTCGCGCGCCGCATCCTCGACACCGGAACCGCGCGGACCCACCAGCAGGTACGCGTGCCCGGGCCGTTCCGCAGCACGGCGCAACGCGTCGAGCGCGCGCTCCTGTCCGACGACCACGGTGTCCACGAGGAGCGAGCCTACGGAACGAGAGACGCGATCGCGTCGAGGACGCGGGCGGCCACGTCGTCGGGCGACCCGGAGGCGTCGACGAGCGACCAGCCCCGCTCCGCCGCCAGGTCCCGGTACGCGGCCCGGACCCGGGCGTGAAACTCGGAGCCGGCGCGTTCGAAGCGGTCGCGGTCGACCGCGACGCGCGACTCCGCCACCTCGCCGGGCAGGTCGAGCACGACGACGAGGTCAGGCTGCAGACCGCCCGTCGACCACGCGCTCAGTTGCTCGACCTCGTCGACGCCGAGGCCGCGCGCGACGCCCTGGTACGCGAGCGTCGACGGGGTGAAACGATCGGACACCACCACCGCGCCGCGCGCCAGCGCGGGCCGGACGACCTCGGCGACGTGCTGGGCCCGGTCGGCGAGCATCAGCAACAGCTCGGCGCGCGGGTCGATCCCCGTCTGCGAATGCAACAACACCGCCCGCAACTCGGCGCCGGTCGCGGTGTCGCCGGGCTCGAAGGTGACGACGACCTCGCGGCCCCTGGCCCGGAGCGCCGCGGCCAGCCGCTCGACCTGCGTCGACTTCCCGACCCCCTCGCCGCCTTCGACGACGATGAACCGCCCGACGGATCCGTTCATGGCTTCGGCACGTCGAGCCGCTTGGCCATCTGCATGCGACGGCGGGCGCCGATGCCCGAGAGGATCGTGACCAGACCACCGAACCACAGCGCGAGGCGCGCCCCCGGCAGGCTGAGATGGACGGTCCCGATCGTCACCGAGCCGTCAGTGACCGACTTCGACAGCGAACCGAGCCCCGACGCGACGAACGGCCCGATCGTCAGCGAAAGGAGAAGACACACGCGCACGACGGTGTACAGCGTCGAGAACGTTCGGCCGCGCATCTCGTCGGAGACGCTCTCCTGCAACACCGTGAATCCGGTGATGTACGCGCACCCCGCGCCCGCGCCGAGCAACGCGACGAGCAGGAGCGCGGGCGCCAGCGAGGACACCGCGCCCGCGGCAACCATCGCCACGCCGGTCATCACCACGGCAGTGGTGAACACCGCCTGCCGGGGCAACCGACGCTGCAACATCAAGAGCGTGACCACGCCGATCGCGGCTCCGCAACCGAACGCGGTCATGAGAATTCCGAACGACGAGTTGCCGCCGCCCAAGACATCGCGTGCGTACAGAGTCGCGAGCGGGATGATCATGCCCCCGCCGATGAGCCCACCCGCGAGCCCGACCATGACGCCGCGGACGAGGGGGTTGGAGCGCACGAACTGCAGCCCGTCGACGATGTCGTGCCAGGTCTGCGAAACGCGCACTCTCTTGATCGGGCCCCGTTCACTCTCGTCGAGGTGCAGCCGCGAGATGAACAACGCCGAGACGAGGAACGTGAGCCCGTCGACCCAGATGGGCAGCAGGTTCGGCTGGTCCTCGAACAGCACGAGGTGCGGGAGATCTCCGAGCCACTTCGAAACGCCGGCGAGGATTGCGAACAGCACGGCGCCGATCAGGAACGTGCCGTACGCGGCGACGAGCCCGAGCGTGTTGGCCGACGCGAGCTGGTCGGGATCCTTGACGATGTTCGGAACGCTCGCATCCTTGGCCGGGCCCCAGAGCAAAGTCAGGATCTCGATCAGGAACGACAGCACGACGAGTCCGAGCAGGTCGTGCCAGAAGGGCAAGACCATGAGCAGCCCGAATCGGCCGATGTCGCACGAGACCATCACGACCTTGCGGTTCCAGCGGTCGAGCAGCACGCCGCCGATCGGCGCGAGCACGAACCCCGGGAGCATGCGCGCCACCATGACCAGGCCGATGCCGGTTCCCGAGCCCGAGACGTCCTGGGCAATCGCGAGGATTGCCAAGAGTCCGATCCAGTCGCCCAGGCTCGACACGAACTGCGCGCCGATGAGCGGGATGAATCCCGGGGTACGGAAGACCCGCCATGGCGCCGGTGGAATCGGGTCCTGGTCGGGAACGGAGGGTATGAACGGCGCCTGGTCGCTCACGCGCGGGCCAGCCTAGGTTCCCGCCTCGTCAGTCCTGCGCCGAGTCGGGACCCTCCCCGGCCTTCTTCGCAGTCTTGGTGGCGGCTTTCGCAGCCTTCTTCGCGGTCTTGGCCGCGGGCTTCTTGGCGGTCTTCTTGGCCGCCTTCTTCGTCTGCGCCTTCTTGCGCCTTCTTCCCGCCGCCGGCCTCGGCCCGCGCCCGCAGCAGGCCGACGGCCTCGTCGAGCGTCAGCGCGGCCGGGTCGCTCCCCCGCGGCACGGTCGCGTTGATCTCGCCGTCGGTGACGTACACGCCATAGCGGCCTTCCAGGACCCGGACCGGCTGCCCGTTGTCCGGGTTCTCGCCGAGCTCGGCGAGCGGCGGCTTCTGCTGGCGGCCGCGGCGCATCTTCGGCTGGGCATACAGCGCCTCGGCCTCGGCCAGCGTGATCGTGAGCAGCTGGTCCTCGGAGGCGAGACTGCGGGTGTCGGCGTCGGAGCGCTTCAGGTAGGGGCCGAACCGACCGGGCGACGCCAGGATCTCCCGGCCCTCGCCGTCGGTGCCGACCACCCGGGGCAGGCTCAGCAGCTGCTGCGCCTCCTCGAGCGTGACCGACTCGGGCGTCATCGTCGAAAAGAGCGAGGCCCGCTTCGGCTTCTTCTTCGTACCCTCCTGCTGCTCGCCGAGTTGCACGTACGGCCCGAAGCGGCCCGTGAGCACGAAGATCGGGAGCTGCGTCTCGGGATCGGTCCCGAGCGCGCGCGGCCCTTCCGACTGCTTGGCGATCAGGTCGAGCGCGATCGGAACGGTCAGCTCGTCGGGCGCGATGTCGGGCGGGAGCGACGCGGTCTCGTTGTCCTCGCGCTGCACGTACGGGCCGTAACGGCCGACGCGCACGATGATCTCGTGCCCGGTGTCGTCGACGCCGATCGGGATCGTGCTGACGCCGCGCGGGTTGATGAGCGCGAGGTGCTGGTCGTCGACCAGCTCGTGCAGGCCGGGCTGGCCGTTGCCGTAATAGAAGGAGTGCAGCCACTTCTCGGCTTCACCCTCGCCGCGCGCGATGACGTCGAGCGCCTCCTCCATCGTCGCGGTGAACCCGTAATCGACGAGGTGCCCGAAGTGGCGTTCGAGCAGGTTCGTCACCGCGAACGCGGTCCATGCGGGAACGAGCGCGGTGCCCTTGCGCCACACGTACGAGCGCGCCTGGATCGTCTCGATGACCGCGGCGTAGGTGGACGGGCGGCCGATGCCGCGCTCCTCGAGCTCCTTGACCAGGCTCGCCTCCGTGTACCGGGCCGGCGGCTTGGTCTCGTGGCCGACCGACGCGAGCTCACGGCACGAAACGGCCGCGCCCTCGGCGACCGCCGGGAGGACGGCCTCGGTCTCGACCTCGTCGCCCTCGTCGACGTCCTCGACGTAGGCGCGCCGCCAGCCGAGGAAGTCGTACGCCTTGCCCGACCGCGCGGAACGTCGCCTGCTCGCCCTGCGGTAGCGCCGACGGCGAAGCCGGGGCCGGTGTCGCGGTGGCGCCGAGCCGGATCGTCAGCTTGCGCCCACGGGCATCGGCCATCTGGCATGCGACCGTGCGGATCCAGATCAGCTCGTAGAGGCGGCGCTCGTCGCCGTCGAGCTCCGCACCGACCGCGTCGGGCGTGCGGATGCGGTCGCCCGCGGGCCGGATCGCCTCGTGCGCCTCCTCCGCGTTCTTGACCTTGCTCTTGTAGGTGCGGGGCTGGTCGGGCAGATAGTCGGCGCCGTACTGCTCGCGGATCGCGGTGCGGGCCGCGCCGATCGCCTGCTCCGACAGGTTCGTGCTGTCGGTTCGCATGTAGGTGATGAAACCCCGCTCGTAGAGCCGTTGTGCGACCGCCATCGTGCGAGCCGAGGTGTAACGCAGCTTGCGGCCCGACTCCTGTTGCAGCGTCGACGTGGTGAACGGCGCGCGCGGTCGTTCGGTGAACGGATCGGATTCGGTGCTGGTGACGCGATACGGGACGTCGCGCAGGCGATCGGCGAGGGCGCCGGCGCGCTCCGAGTCGAGCAGCACGACGTCGTTCACGCGTGCGGCGGCGATCGCGCCGGTCGCGGCGTCGAAGTCGCGGCCCTCGGCGACGCGCTTGCCGTCGAGCTCGACGAGCGAGGCGCGGAACGGCTGCTCGTCGGCGACGAACGTGCCCTCGAGGTCGTGCCACTGCCCGGAACGGAAGCGCATGCGCGCCCGTTCTCGTTCGACGACCATGCGCACCGCGACGCTCTGCACGCGCCCGGCCGACGCCGCCTGACCGCGGCCGAACACGCGCCACAGGACCGGTGAGGTCTCCCACCCGACGATGCGGTCGAGCTTGCGCCGACCCTCTTGCGCCTCGACGAGCTTCATGTCGAGGTCGCGCGGGTTCGCGAGCGCTTCGCGGATCGCGTTCGGCGTGATCTCGTGGAACACCATGCGCTTCACCGGCACCCGGGGCCCGAGCGCCTCCAACACGTGCCAGCCGATCGCCTCGCCCTCGCGATCCTCGTCGGTCGCGAGGATGAGCTCGTCGGCGCCCTTGAGCGCCGCCTTCAGCTCGGCCACGACCTTCTTCTTGTTGGCCGGCACGACGTAGCAGGCGTCGAAATGGTCGTCGGGGTCGATACCGGCCAGGCGACCGTGCGTCACCTTCAGGTTGTCCGGGACCTCGTCCTTGCTGCGCGGCAGGTCACGGATGTGACCCACACTCGCCTTCACCGTGTAGTCGCTCCCGAGGAATCCCGCGATGGTCTTGGCCTTCGCCGGGGACTCCACGATCACGAGCGGTTTTGCCACTGATACTCCCTTGTGTGCCAAGCGACACGGAATGCGTCCTAGTCGGCACTCGGGTCGCGGACCGTAGCCCGTCCCCTCCGCCGCCGGGACACGGGCGCAGATTCTGGCGCACTCAGCGTCCGAATGGTCACTCTACGTGGACCGTCTATCGTTCGCCGCCGATGACAGCCTTGCTGAGCGCCGTGAACTGGCTGAGCCCACGGGATCTGATCGAGACCTTCGGGACGATCGGCCTCATTCTCGTGGTCTTCGTCGAGTCCGGGATCGTCCCGGCGCCGCTGCCGGGCGACTCGATCCTCTTCCTCGCCGGCGCCTTCTGCGCCACGAACGCGAACTCCCACGACCCGCACCTCAACCTCGCCGTCGTCGTGGTCGGTTCCTTCACCGCCGCGGTACTCGGCGCGCAACTCGGATACGGGATCGGGCACCGCTACGGCACCCGGTTGTTCAAGCCCGACGCCCGGCTGTTCAAGACCGAGTACCTCGAGCGAGCGCAGGAGTTCTTCGACAAGCGCGGTCCGCGCGCCGTCGTGCTCGCCCGCTTCATCCCGTTCGTCCGCACCATCGTCCCGATGCTGGCCGGCGCGGGCCGGATGCCCCAGCGCAAGTTCGCGACGGCCAACGTCATCGGCGCCTCGATCTGGGCCGTCGGTATCAGCCTGCTCGGCTTCTGGTTGGGCAAGTCGATCGACATCGACAAGTACATCTATCCGATCGTCGCGGTGATCATCGCGCTGTCGTTGATCCCGCCGTTCCTCGAGTACCGCCGCCACCGGCGGCGCAGGCGTCCGGCACTTAGCACGCAGCGCTCCACTCGTCGCGGCCCGGCCGTCCGCCGCTCCGAATCGGGCCGAACGAGAAGGGCCGCCCCGGAGGGCGGCCCTTCGACAACTGGGTGAGTGCGGATCAGTTGCCGACTGCGACCGCGCGCGCGGTCTCCTCGGTCGGCCCTCCGGCCTGCAGCGTGGCGCCGCCGCGCTTCGAGAACAGGATCGCAACGATCAGCACGAGAAGCGAGACGCCGGCGATGCTGAATCGGGCCGCCGAGTTGTCCCGCAGCGAGATGACCGCAGGCAGGATCAACAGCGAGATCAGGTTCATCACCTTGATCAAGGGGTTGAGCGCCGGTCCGGCGGTGTCCTTGAACGGGTCACCGATCGTGTCGCCGATCACCGCCGCCCGGTATGCATCGCTGCCCTTGCCGCCGTAGTTGCCATCTTCGATGAACTTCTTGGCGTTGTCCCATGCACCACCGGAGTTCGACAAGAAGTTCGCCATCAGCTGACCGGTGAGGATGACCGCCGCAAGGAACGCGCCGAGCGCGAGGTAGTTGATACCGAAGCCGATGATCACGGGCGTCAGGACCGCGAGCAACGCCGGCGTCGCGAGCTCTCGCAACGACGCCGCGGTGCAGATATCGATGACCGGTCCGTAGTCGGGACGCTTCTCACCCTTCATGATGAGACCGTCGGCGAACTGGCGACGCACCTCTTGCACGACCACGTTCGCAGTACGGCCGACGGCGCGTATCGCGAGGGCGGAGAACAAGAAGGCAACCGAGCCGCCGATGAGCAAACCGATGAAGGTCTTCGGGTTGGAGACGTTGATCTGTGTGAGTGGCTGGTCGAACAAGTTGGGGATCCTCGGATCGAGCTTGTCGGCGAGCTGGGTGCCGATCGTCTCGATGTACGACGAGAACAGGGCGACCGCGGCGATCACGGCCGATCCGATCGCGAATCCCTTCGTGACCGCCTTGGTGGTGTTCCCGACCGCGTCGAGACTCACCATGATCCGCGCCGCCTCGCCTTCGAACTCGCCCGACATCTCCGCGATGCCGGCCGCGTTGTCGGCAACCGGACCGAAGGTGTCCTCGGACACGACCACGCCCGTCGTCGCCAGCATGCCCATGCCGGTGAGCGCGACCAGATAGAGCGAGAACTGGATGCTGCCGCCGCCGAGCCCGATGGCGACGCCGATCGCGCCCGCGATCGCGATGATCGCCCACACCGACGACTCGAGCCCGCTCGCCATACCGGCGAGCACTGCAGTGGCCGGACCACCGGTCGAGGCCGACTCGGCGATCTCTCGCACCGGCTTCGTCTCCGTCGAGGTGAAGTACTCCGTGATACGCGACGCGATCTGCGCGAGCACCAGGCCGCCGACCACCGCCGCGAACATCCGCCAGCCGACGCCGGATATCGCGCCACCCGTCGGGTTGCCGACGTACACCAAAGCGAGCACGAGCGTCCCGAGGACGGTGAGGATTCCCGCGGTCAGGAAGCCGCGGTTGATCGGCGCCATCGCCGACTTGTCCTTGTCGGTGGCGCGCACCGCGAAGACGCCCACGATCGACGCGAGCACGCCGAGCGCGCGGGCCGCGAGTGGGAACAAGGCACCGATCGCCCACAGCTGCGGCCTGTCCGGGAAGATCTTCTGGAAGGCCGGGACGCCGAGGATGATCGACGCGACCAAAGTGACCTCGTACGACTCGAAGAGGTCGGCCGCCATGCCGGCACAGTCGCCCACGTTGTCGCCGACGTTGTCGGCGATCGTCGCGGGGTTGCGCGGATCGTCCTCGGGGATGCCCGCCTCGACCTTGCCGACGAGGTCGGCGCCGACGTCGGCCGCCTTGGTGAAGATGCCGCCGCCGACCCGCAGGAACAACGCGAGCAACGATCCACCGAAGCCGAAGCCGACGAGGATCGCCGAGCTGGTGTTCTGGAAGGCGATCATGATCAGGGACGCGCCGAGGAGTCCGAGCCCGACCGTGAACATTCCGGCGACGCCACCCGTGCGGAACGCGACCTGCAAGGCGGCCGGCATCGAGCCCTTCTTCGCGGCCGCCGCAGTTCGCACGTTGCCGCGTACCGCGAGGCTCATACCGATGAAGCCGGTGAGTCCCGACATGAAGCAGCCGAGCACGAAGGCGCTCGTGCGGAAGAGGCCCGACTGCCCAAAGTTGAGCGCGACGGAACCGAGGTGGCCGGAGAGCGAATCCTTCTTCACTTCGGTCGACGTGAGGAAGACGATCGCAGCCAACGGCACCAGGATCACGACGATGGTCTTGAACTGCCGCCGCAGGTAGGCCATCGCGCCCTCTTGGATCGCCTTGGCGATCTCCTTCATCTTGTCGGTGCCCTCGTCGGCGGCGAGCACGCCCCGCATCAGGAAGAACCCGACGAGGAGCGCGAGCAGCGCGGTCGCGACCGAGGCCCACAGAATGGCCCACTCACCTCCGTGCAAGTAGAAGGTCTGGTAGCCCCCCTCGGAGGCCAATACGTGCGTCATCGCTTCTTCCCCATGGCTAGGCGGACTTCTGGACGTAGACCTGATTGGCGACCGTGGACCCGAGCGTGCGGTCCTTGCCGTCGACCCGCAGGACGAGCGGGCCGTCGAAAGGGTGCTTTTCCTTCACCTCCACCCTGACGCCCGGCCGGAGGCCGAGCGTGTCGAGGAAGGCGACGATCTCGGGATCGGTGGAGCCTGGCACCGCGACGACCGCGGTGTCACCTGGCTCGAGCGCGTAGAGCGGCGGCATGACCGGCAGCTCCGCCATCTCCTTCTCCGGGATCGGGAACCCGTGCGGGCACGTCTCCGGGCGATGCAGCGCCACGAAGATGCGATCCTCGACCTCTTGGGGGATCTCGTGCTCGAAGCTGGTGGCGAGCCGGTCGGCCTCGTTCCAGGCGTAGCCGAGCATGTCGGCGAGGAAGCGCTCGACGATCCGGTGCCGGCGCATGGACGCGAGCGCGGCCCGGCTACCGGCGGCGGTGAGCTCGACGCCCTTGTAGGGCTTGTGGTCGACGAGGCCTCGGTCGGCCAGCCGCTTGACCGTGGCGGTCACCGTGCCCGCGGCCAAGCCGAGGCGCTCCGCGAGCACCCCGGTGTGCGCATCGCCGTCGCGCGAAAGCCGGTAGATGGCCTTCAACGCCTCGCGATCCGTTTTGGACAGAGAGTCCATCTCAGCTTCGATAGCTAAGAATCTAGATTTTGGTCCCCCAAAAGTCAATCCGGAGACTGACAGTCCGGCCTGCTCCCGCTACTGGCGCAGGTGGTACGGCACCGAGGTCACCACGGTCCCCTTGCGGAAGAGGAGCTTGCCCTTCAACAACAGCGCACTTTGGTTGTGGAGCAGTTGGCCCCACCAGGAGCCGACGACGAATTCGGGGACCACGACCGTGATGAGGTCGTTCTCGTAGCGGGCGTCGAGCTCGTCGATGAAGCGCAGGATCGGACGCGACAGCTCGCGGTATGGCGAGTGCACGATCTCGAGCGGGATGTCGATCTTGCGGTCGGCCCACTGTCGCTCGATCCGCTCTTGTTCTTCCTCGTCCGAGACAACGGTGACCGCGAGCAGCCGGTTCGGATGCAACGAGTTCGCGTACGCGAGCGCTTCGAGCGCACCTCGGTGCAGCGTCCCGACGAGTACGACGACGGTGTGGTTCATTCGCCGCGGCTTGAAATCGGTGTCGGCCTTCAGACCCTTCGCGACGGTCGCGTAGTGCGAATGGATTGCCCGGAACAGCGCGATCACGAGGAGCACGACGACGATCGAAACCCACGCACCTTCCTTGAACTTCGACGTCGCGATGATCAAGGCGACGATCGCGGTCGAGGCCGCGCCGACCGCGTTGACGACGATGCTGCGGCGCCAGCCGGGCTCGTGCTCCTTTTGGTGGTGACGCACCATCCCGGTCTGCGACAGCGTGAACGAGGTGAACACGCCCACCGCGTAGAGCGGGATCAGCTTCGATTCGTTTCCACCGAAGATGACGACGAGCACGCTCGCCGCGATTGCGAGCACGAGCACGCCGTTGCTGAAGACGAGCCGGTCGCCGCGGTTGGCGAGTTGACGGGGCAAATATCCGTCGCGGGCGATGATCGACGAGAGCCGCGGGAAGTCGGCGTACGCGGTGTTGGCCGCGAGGGTCAGGATCGCGGCGGTTGCACCCTGCAGGACGTAGTACAAGATGCCCTGCCCGAACACCGTGCGGCCCATCTGCGAGAAGACGGACTCGCCGACGTCGAGCGGGATGGGCCGCAGGTGGTGGGCCAGAATCGAGACACCGAGGAACAGTCCGCCGAGGATCACACCCATCCACACCAGGGTGATCGCCGCGTTGCGCGACTCGTTGCGCTCGAAGGCGGGAACACCGTTCGAGATCGCCTCGACACCCGTGAGCGCGACCGCACCCGACGAGAAGCCGCGCAGCAGCCGGAAGAGCCCGAGGGTGCCGACGGTCTCCGCGCCGATCTGCAGGTTCTTCTTCGTGTCGGCGATCTGGTTCGGTGTGAGATTCTTCGTCACGTCGGCGAAGGAGATCGTGTGGAACGAATGCAGGCCGAACAGGTTGAACTCGTGCACGAGCCCCCATCCGACGAGCCCGGTCAGCACGAAGATGTAGACGTACGTCGGCAGGGCGAAGATGCGGCCCGACTCCTTGATGCCGCGCAGGTTCGCGAGGGTGATCAACGCGATCGCGGCGAGACACAACAGCACGCGTTCGTTGGTGAGACTGTGCAGCGCAGGGATCGACGTGATCGCGCGCACGCCCGCACAGATCGACACCGCGACGGTGAGTATGTAGTCGACGAGGAGCGACGCCCCCGCGACCATCGACGCGCCCGCGCCGAGGTTCTCGCGGCTGACGACGTACGAGCCACCACCGCTCGGGTACGCGAAGATCGTCTGCCGGTACGACGTGACCACGATCGCGAGCAGTACGGCGACGACGATCGAGATGGGCACGAGCTTGGAGAGCCCGAGCGTCAGGCTCGAGCCGCCGACGGCCACGACGAGCAGGATCTCCTGCGTCGCGTACGCCGTCGACGAGATGGCGTCGGACGAGAACACCGCGAGCGCGATCTTCTTCTTGATCCGCTGGTGTTCCTGCTCGGAGGTCGCCAGAGGGCGACCCACCAGCACGCGTTTGAAGATGTCGAGCACAGTCGTCCCGTCTACGCCCGCGGTTGTCGGGCCGCCAGCATGCCATCGCCGGTCCCGCGAAGGCCGTACCCGGTTTCACTCCGTTTGCCGTCGACGCCGTAGCATCCGCCACCAACGCTTGGGACGGGGAGGCCGGTCGTGCACGTCGTGGTCATCGGATGCGGTCGTGTCGGCAGCGAGCTGGCCGGCGCGCTCGAGCTGGGCGGGCACTCGGTCGCGATCGTCGACAAGAGCGGCCGGGCCTTCCGGCGCCTGGGTGCCGGCTTCGGCGGCAGGACTGTCGTGGGTTTCGGGTTCGACCGCGACCACCTCGCGCAGGCGGGGATCGAAGAGGCCGGAGCTTTCGCCTCCGTGACCAACGGCGACAACTCCAACATCTTGTGCGCCCGGATCGCACGCGGAGACGTACAACATCGAACATGTGGTCGCACGGATCTACGACCCCCGCCGGGCGCTCATCTACCAACGCCTGGGAATCCCGACGGTCGCGACCGTCGCGTGGACGACCGACCAGGTGCTGCGCCGGTTGCTCCCCGCGGAGACGAGCCACGACTGGGTCGATCCGACCGGCCGCATCGGGCTCGTCGAACGGACCATTCCGCCCAAGGCGATCGGGCGGAAGCTCGCGCAGCTCAACCAGCCCGGTCGCTTCTGGCTCACCGCGGTCACCCGGTTCGGCAAGGCCCAGGTCGTCACGGCCGATCTCATCGGCCAGGAGGGCGACGTCCTCGTCTTCGTGTCGGAGATCGACGCGCTGGAGGAGCTGCAACAGCACATCGAATCGGGAGGCGGCGACTGATGCGGGTCGCGATCGCGGGTGCAGGCAACGTCGGCGTCTTCATCGGCAACGAGCTCGCGACCACGGGCCACGAGGTCCTGATCCTCGAGCAGAGCCCGGACGTCGTGCAACGAGTGCAGCCGCACGCGGCCGACGGCATCGAGTGGATCGTCGCCGACGCGTGCGAGGTGGCGTCGCTGCGGTCCGCCGGGTTGGAGAGCTGCGACGTCATCGTGGCCGCGACCGGTGACGACGAGGACAACCTCGTCATCTCGCTGCTGTCCAAGCAGGAGTTCGGCGTCCCGCGTGTCGTCGCCCGCGTGAACCACCCGAAGAACGAGTGGCTGTTCAACGAGAACTGGGGCGTCGACCTCTCCGTCTCGACGCCGCACCTCATCACTGCGCTCGTCGAGGAGGCGGTGTCGGTCGGACGCCTCGTGCGCATCCTCCAGTTCGAAGGCGGCAACGTCCGCCTCGTCGAGGTCACGCTCGCCGAGAACGCGCCGGTCGTCGACCGCGCCATCCGCGACCTCGACATCCCGCGCGACGCGACGATCGTCGCGGTCGTCCGGGGTGAGCACGTCGTGATGCCGCGCGGCGACACCGTGTTCGAGACCGGCGACGAGGTGCTCGCGATGGTGACGAGCGACAGCGAGGACGACGTCCGCCAGATCCTCACCGGCGGCTGAGTCCCTCAGCTGCGTCTCAGGTGCTTCAGAGCAACTGATACACGGGGTTGTACATCATGGTGTCCGAGCCATGGCGCCCGTGGCCGGTCGCGACGCCCTCGAGGAGGACGCGTCGTCCGGGAGACAGCCCGGTGATCTTGCGCCGCCCGAGGAACACGGCGGTCACGGTGCCGCGACCGTCGCTGACCGACGCCTCGAGCGACGCCGCGCCCGCACGCGGGACGATGCGCACCGAACGGATCTCGCCCGCGATCTGCGCCGGGTGGCGCAACGTCAACTCGTCGATCGGCGTGACACCACGCGCGGCGCACCAGGTGACCAGGGATTCACGATCCTGCTCGTCGACCGGCTTGGTGAACTTCTCGACGAATTTCCGCATCGGCACAAGGCGACCTCCACGTCGGTTCCGAGGGTAGCGCCGCGCGGATGCGACAATGACACCCGTGCCCCACTCCTCTCACCTCTTTCGAACGCGCCCGTTCGCCGTCGCGCTGGCCCTCGCGCTGACGCTCACGGCCTGCGGTGGCGGCAAGAAGCACTCGAGCGACGACACCGGCACCACCCGACCGAAGGTGCTCTCGGTCGCGACGTCGGTGTTGAAGGTCGTGTCCGTGAACATCCAGACCGCGGGCCCGAGCACACCGATCGACACGCCGACGGGTCGGGCCGTGCTCGGTGTCGCCCAGGGCTACATCGACGACGCGATCTTCACCCCGCTCAGGACCGGCGCGTTGGGCAAGAGCTACGCGGGTCGCTTCGACACGGGGCTGAAGGCCGCCGCGACCGGCGCCGACCTACCCGCCCTCACCGACCTGAGCGTCGGGAAGCTCACGAACCTCTCGACGACGGCGACGGGAGTGCACCTATCGGCGCTCGAGGGAACGCTCGGTGAGCTCATCTACGTCGCGACGGTCTTCGACCTCACGATCAAGGGGACGGCCGCCGGGCCGCTGACCATCAAACGCCACGTGGAACTGACGTTCACCAAGGTCGGGAGCGCGTGGCGCGTAAGTGCGTACCGGGCGCGGGCGGTCCGCACGAGTGCGACCGGCTCGACGACGACGACCGCCAACGGAGGCACGACACCGTGAGCAACTCCCCTGTGCACGGGCCGGAGATCGACGACGCGACGGAGGGCACGGACCAGCAGGCGGCGCGGCGCACCGGGCGACGCCTCGGCCGGCGCACCAAGCGCGCGCTCCTCGCGTGCGCGGGTGCGACCACCGCGGTCGTGCTCGGCTGCATGGCCGTCTTCGTCGCGTGGCTCGGAGGCGTGCACGTACCGCTCGCGTCCGGCGCCACCTACCTCCGCGTCGAGAAGCTCGCACCGCTCGCGGCCGCCGATCGAGTCAGCGGCGCGCCCACCGCGCCGTTCTTCATCTTGTTGGTCGGCAACGACTCGCGTCCCGGCGTCGGCGGTGCGCGGGGCGACGCGCTCCACGTGCTCGGCGTGAACCCGGCCAAGCACCAAGCAACGATGCTCGACATCCCGCGCGACACGTGCTGGGCCGGCGACAAGATCAACGCGGGCAACACGCACGGTCCGCGCGCGCAGGCGGACGCCGTCGGCGGGCTGGTCGGCGTGCAGATCTCGTACGTCGTCGACGTCGACTTCGCCGGCTTCATCGGCCTCGTCGACGGGATCGGCGGCGTCGACGTGAACGTCCCGACCCAGATGCACGACACGTTCTCCGGCGCGTACTTCAGTCCGGGCAAGCAGCACATGTCGGGAAGCCAGGCGCTCGCCTTCTCGCGCGACCGCCACGACTTCCCGACCAGCGACATCGTCCGCACGCACAACCAGGGGATCTTGATCCTGAACGCGATGAGCCAGCTCCGGGCGAAGATGCAGAGTGCACCGAGCGAGTTCAAGCTGCTCGCGCTGCTGGGCCGCCACGCGCAGCTCGACGGCATCGGCCTGAAGGACCTCTACCACCTCGGTCGGGTGGCGTTCTCGCTCAACCCGGACCAGATCCAGAACATCACCATGCCGTACACCGGCGGCGGCTGCCTCGGGCTCGGCGCGGCGCGGCCGGCCTCTTCGCCGACTTCCGCGACGACGCCGTCGTCGAAGCCCCCCGCTAATCAGCGCCACAACTCCACCAACTGTTGTCGGAGTTCTCGGCTCCCGGCGCTGACAACTCCGACAACTGTTGGTGAGGATTTCCGCACGGGGTCGGCTTCGGCGGCGCACCCGGTCGGTACCCTCGCAGGGATGCCATTCGGGCGCGAGCGCGACACCGATCCCGACGCGCGGGCCACCCTCGACGAGCTCGCGGCCGATCCGGAGCTCGTCGGCCGCTGCGTGCACCGCGAGGTCCTGGCCGAGCGACCGGCCCGCTACCGCCAGACCGCCGAACCGTTGCACCGCGAGGTGCGGGAACGGCTCGCCGCGCGCGGCATCCTCGACCTGTACGCGCATCAGGCGCTCGCGATCGACGCTCTGCGCGACCGGCGCTCGGTGGTCGTCGCGACCGGCACCGCGTCGGGCAAGTCGCTCTGCTACCAGGCGCCGATCGTCGCCGGCGTCGTCGAAGACCGACGCGACACGGCCCTGCTGCTCTTCCCCACCAAGGCGCTCGCGCACGACCAGCTCCGCTCACTTCGCTCCTGGCTCGTCTCCGGACTACGCGCCGTCACCTACGACGGCGACACGTCCGGCGACGACCGCGCGTGGGCCCGCAAGAACGCGAACGTCGTGCTCACCAACCCCGAGATGCTGCACATGGGGATCCTTCCTTCGCACAAGGCCTGGGCAACCTTCCTGATGCGATTGCAATACGTCGTGGTCGACGAGCTGCACACCTTGCGCGGCATCTTCGGCTCACACGTCGCACACGTGCTGCGCCGGCTCCGCCGCCTCTGCGAGCACTACGGCTCCGACCCCACCTTCTTCTTCGCGAGCGCGACGATCGGCAATCCCGGCGAGCTCGCGAGCCGCGCTGTGCGGGCGCGAGGTCGACGAGATCGTCGACGACGCGTCGCCCCGCGCCGAGCGCGTCCTCGCGTGCTGGCAGCGCCCGCTCCTCGACGCGCACTCGGGCGCGCGCGGCTCGGCCAACATCGAGACGGCCGAGCTCATGACCCGCTTCGTACGCGAGAACCACCAGACGCTCGCGTTCACACGCAGCCGGCGCGGCGCAGAAGTGGTCGCGCAGTACGCACGCCGCCGCCTCGCCGGGTGCGCGCCCGAGCTGGAGGATCGCGTCGCCGCGTACCGCGCCGGGTACCTGCCGGAGGAGCGGCGTGCGCTCGAGGTCGACCTCTCGAGCGGGCGCCTGCTCGGGATCGCCGCCACCAACGCGCTCGAGCTCGGCATCGACATCGGCGGGCTCGACGCGGTGGTGCTGAACGGGTTCCCGGGCACGCTCGCGTCGATGTGGCAACAGGCCGGACGGGCCGGGCGTACCGGCCGCCGCTCCGCGGCGGTGCTCGTCGCCGGCGACGACCAGCTCGACCAGTGGTACGCCGCGCACCCGACCGAGCTGACCCGGCGCGCGCCCGAGCGCGCGGTCGTGAACCCGCAGAACCCGTACATCGTGCGGGCGCAGGTCGCGTGCGCGGCGAACGAGTTGCCGCTCTCGCCCGACGACGAGCGCTGGTTCGGGCCCGCCCTCGACGACGCGGTGCGCGACCTCGTCCGCGACGACCTGCTCACCCCGCGTGCCGGTCGCATGTACTGGTCCGGCGAGCGCTCGCCCGCGCGCGACGTCGGGCTGCGCAGCGGCTCGTCGGTCGAGTACCGGATGCTCGACGCCGAGACGGAACGCACCATCGGCACCGTCGACGACGCGCGCGTGTTCTCGGTCGCGCACCCGGGCGCGGTCTACCTCCACCAGGGTCGTCAATACCGCGTCGACCATCTCGACCGCGACGAGCATCTCGTCATCCTCGAGCCGTACGACGACGCCGACGAGTACACCCAGGCTCGCACCACGACCGACATCACGATCGTCCGCGAGGACGCGTTCGCCTCGCTCGGCGACGCGATCGTGCACCTCGGATCGGTCGAGGTCCGCAACCAGGTGGTCGCGTTCCAGCGCAAGCGGATCTCGACCAACGGCGTGATCGAGGTGTGCGAGCTCGACCTGCCCGAAAGGGCTCTGGTCACTCGCGCGTGCTGGTACACGATCCCGCCCGAAGTCGTGGAGGCCGCGGGCATCGACGCCGACGGAGGTCGTCGGCGCGGTGCACGCGGCGGAGCACGGTCTGATCGGGATGCTGCCGCTCTTCACGATCTGCGACCGCTGGGACGTCGGCGGCGTGTCGATGGCGCTGCATCCGCAGACCGGGCAGCCGACCATCTTCGTGTACGACGGCTATCCCGGAGGCGCCGGCATCGCCGAGCTCGCGTTCGACGCGGCGGCGCGGCACGCGCGTGCGACGCTCGACCTCATCGCCGCATGCTCGTGCGACGACGGGTGCCCGTCGTGCGTGCAGTCCCCCAAGTGCGGGAACTGGAACGAGTATCTCGACAAGCGGGCCGCGGTCGCACTGTTAGGGGTGATGGCCCGCACACACCGCGGGGTAGCGGCGGCCGTCGAGCCGCCGGGTTAGCCCTCGCCGCGCCTGCTTCACCCGCCGCGACAGGCGGATCGATCGCGTGCCCGGAATCCTCGGAGTCCATCCAGCCCCGCAGCCGCCGCCGCTCGCGGTCGAGCTCGAGCAGCCGTCGCATCATCGCCTCTCGGGGATCGTCCGAGTCCGACACATCGGGCTCGGACGGTTCCGACTCGGACGGTTCGGGACGGTTCGGACGGGTCGTCGACGAACCACGCCTCGACCGGCTCGAGCGCCGCGGGCTCGGCCACCGCGACGTCGAGCACGCGAGGCTCGACGACCGGCGGCCCGACGACCTCGGCGACCGGTTCCGGACGCGACGAGTCGCCCGGCGTCGGAGACGCCGAGCGAAGGGGCGATGCTGGTTCGGGTTGATGCTCCGCGCGCAGGTCGGGCACGTCCGGTGGTTCGGGACCGGCGCGCGCCGCGCGCGACTCGCCCGGTTCGAACCGGTCGATGGGAACGGGCCGCGGCCCAACCGCGGGGAGGTCGCGGTCGGGACTGCGGGCCCGCGCCCGCTCGGCCGCGACGTCCTGGTCGACTCGATGCGACTCGACGAGCTGGACGACGACATCGGTGAGCCGTACCAGCTGTTTGGCCAGATCGATCGACTCGTCGCTCGCGGGGTGGGCCCGTCCCGGTGGCGCTCCGTACCGCGCGGGTTGGGGAGCCCACCCTCGGCGCCGGCGCGAGGCGCGGATCTCGAAGCCGAACCACGACCCGGCCGCGACCAACGCGAGTATCGCGAGCAGGGTCGCCATGCGTCTTCCACCACGGCTTGACGGGGGCCGCGACCGCGGTCGACGTCGTCGCGCCCGTCGACGTGGGCGCGGTGCTCGGTGCCGGAGTCGAGGTCGACGGCGAGAGATCGGTCGGCGCGCCGCCGAGGCGCGACGACCACGACGCGACGTTGCCGCCGTTGTACTCGAGGTCGACCGCGATGTCGCTGGCGGTGCCGACGGGCGGCGCCTTCCAGTCGAGGTCGAGCGTCGTGTCGCGGCTCGGCGCGAGATCGACCTGGAACGGCAGCGTCTGCGGCGAGTCGCCGGCGATGCGCACGTGGCCGGAGACGTTCGCGCCCTCCTGCCCGAAGTTGCGCAGCACGACCGCGAGCTGGTGGCGCGAACCCTGATCGACGCGATGCACGTCGGCGATCGCGATCTGGGCGGTCGGTGTTCCCGACACCGCGATCGAGACGGGGAACGCATCGGTCGCGCTCCCGCGACCGGCGTACCGTCGGCAGCCATCACCGCGCTCTCGACCGTGGCCGTCACGTGCGCGAGCGCGGAACCCGGCTGCGTGTCGTGCGGCACCGCGATCGTCATCGGCACCGTCGTGGCGACGTGCGGGTCGAGCTGGATCGCGTCGTCACCGAACGCGATCCACGAGGCGGCCGCGGTGCCGAGGTTGCCGGTGGCATCGGTCGCGGTCAAGTGCACCGTGAGGCGCAGGTTCGCGGTGTGGTTCGACACCACGAGGTCGTGTTCTTCGGATGCGCCCGCGTCGAGCGTCACCGCGAGCCCCGAGCCCGCGACCTGCGAGGGCGAAAGACCGACCGCGTCCTTCGGGATCGCGTTCGCGGGCGTGGCGTTCGCAGGCGCGGCCGGTTCCGCGGCGACAGGACCCGCCGCCACGGCGAACGCAACAGTGACGCCCGCGAGGAGCGCGATCAATCGCCTCATGTCCGATGTCCCGGACGACGGCGCACGGGGCGCCGACGGCCGTGCTCTCATCGGTCAAATGGCCTGGTAGTTGACAGGGCGTCCGGCCCGGCTGCGGCGCCGGAGCGTGAGCGCGGCGCCCGCCAGAGCAAGGACGAGGGCGCCCACGACGACCAGGGCGAGCCACGACCGCGATGCGTGCCCGTGGACGGTCACGTTCCGTAGCGCGTTCTCGAGCTGGGCCTGCGTATCGCCGGCGATGACCACGGTCCCGGTCCAGCTGGTGCGGCGGCCGTTCTCATACGTCAGGTCGACCTCGACATGGTGCGAACCGGGCACGACCGTCTTCGTCCACGCCATCGGGTAGACGATCGAGGTTCCGGCCACGAAGGTGTCGATCTTGAACGAGGTGTCCGTGTTCGTGTCGGCGACGCGGACCACGCCGCTGCCATGCGCGAAGGCGTTGCCGACGTTCGCGATGTGGATCCCGAGGTTCACGCCGGCGGGGATCGCCTTGGGCTCGGCGCTGCTGACCTGGAGCTTCGGCGAGCGCGGGCCGGGAACGTCGATCTCGACCGCGATCGCCCGTTGGAAGCGAACCGCCATCGAGAAGCCGGCCTGCCCGGCTGACGCGGTGCTGGGGTCGGTGTCCCCGGCCGACAGCGGCACGGACGCGCTGACGCCGGCGAGGTACTGGCCCGGCTTCGCGTTCGCGGGCACGTGCACCGTGAACGGGATGTCGCGGTACCGCGCGGGGGGCGAGGGTGACCTGCGGTGTCGACACGACGACCCACCGGGAGATCAGCGCCTTGGCGCTCCCCGGACGGCCGAGCTGGACCCCCGTGTTCTCACCCGTGACGGCGTCGACCGCTTCGATCGTCACCGAGATCGGGTGATCGTTCGGATTGTTCACCCGGAAGCTCTGGGTGGCCGTGACGCCGGGATCGGCGTCGAGCAGATAGAAGTGCCCCTGCGGCGAGACCTGGGAACCGGGGGCGGTCGTCGCTCCGACCACGTCGCCGAACTTGCCGGCACCGGCCGGTGCGATCGCACCCGCCGACGCGAGGAAGGCGGCCGCCATGAAGACGACCGCACGTCGAGCCCGCCGCATCCCGATGCCTCCCGGGTCTTGCCGTTCGGATAGGCGGAGGCGCCGGCCCGGGCCACAGCCCGAACCGGCGCTTCCTAGCCAGTCCTCAATCGGCAATCACGGGGTGTTCGTGATGGCAAGCGTCGCAGTCGTCGAGTAGACCCCCGCCGTCGCGTTGGCCGGGACGACCAGCTTCAGGATCTGGGGCGACACCAGGTAGGTGCCCATACCTGCCACCTTGGTCACACCGTCGCTCGCGAGCGGGGCGCCACCGTTGTGGGTCAGGTCGGTCGGGTCGGCCTCGACGATCTTCTTGGCGGCGGTGAAGTCACCGACGTCGTTGGACCACACGCCGCCCATGGGCGAGTCCGAGGTGCCCGCTGCGACGACCGGTGCGTTCATCTGAGCGCCCGACGCCGTCGACCACGTCGCCGCCGGCGTCGGTGAAGTTCGGGACGAGCAGCGTCACACTCCAACCGGTACCCGTACCCGAGTCGTCGATCACCGTGAAGGGCGCGATCGAAGCACTCGTCAGTTGCGGTGTTCCGTTCATCGTGACGTCGTTGAACGCCCCGACCGTCGGGAACGTCGTGCCGCCGGCCACCGCGGTGTCGAACCGGGGACCGGTACCGCCGGTGATGGTGAACCCGGGGGTGCTGTCGTTGCTGAAGCCGTCCGCGAAGGCAGTGCCCGCGCTGACTGCAGTGATAAGGGCGGCCGCCGCAGCAGCTGCGAAGAGCTTCTTCCTCATGGACATGGTTCGCAATCCTTGGTTGTCGCCGCTCGGCCTCCGTACCGGGCAATGGGGCAGAGATCGACTCTCTGTCAGGACCGCTTGAGAGGATTGTGCGGGCGACTCCGCCGACGTGGCGAAAATCACCACTGTGAACCCTGTGGTTACTGACGACGCGCGCTCTTCGTGAGCCGGGAATCTTCGAACATTGTCACGCCCAGTTCCCACCCCTTCGCCCGATGCGCGACGGTTCGTCGCGTTCCCCGGTCACGGGTCGAGGGCGCGTCGACGACGGCCCGCGCCTGCGCCTGCGCGTCGTGAATCTCGAGCACCACTTCGGCCGCGAGCGCGCCGCCGGCCGACGAATCGAGCCGGCACGTCAGCAGGTGCGCGCCGTTGTCGGCCGCAGTGGCCCGCGCCGCCGCACACGCGTCGACGGGAGAGCGCCCGAGCGCGAGCCGGTCGGCAGCCGCGAGCGCAGCCGCGTCGGCCGCGGTGTTCGCCCGCGACTTCTCGACCACGGAGCCGCCGAGCCGGGCAACCGCGGTGGCGAGCAGCATGGCGAGGACAACGACCGCCGCCACGAAGATGCTGACATTTCCTCGCATATCACGCGCCCGGAGGGTCATGGCCGCTCCACGCGCATGACGGCCGCGCCGTGCAGCGTGACGTCGGGGATCAGTGCGCCGACAAGCGGCAACGCGGTGCGCGACACGAACGTGATCGCGACCTCGACGGGTTCGGCGACGTCGCCGCGCCGCACGATCCGCACCTCCGCGCCCGGGAGCGTCCGGTGCGCGGCGGCCGCGATGCGTCCGGGGTCGGCGCTGACCGTGGCCTCCCGAGCGGCGTCACGAGCGGCGTGCACGACGAGGATGTCGTCGCGGGCGACGAGCGCGACCTGGAAGACCAGCACCAGCATTCCGAAAACCAGCGGCAGGACGAGCGCCAACTCGACCGTGGCCTGGCCGTGGTCGGAGCGCGCGCGCGTGAACGCGCGCCCCGACCACCCGCGAGGGAGCGGAACATCAGATATGCAAGAGGCCATGCACGACGGTGTCGAACAGGCCTCCGATGAGGTTCGTGTGCTTGGCCCACGTGAGCACGAGCCCGGCGATCGCCGCGGCCGAGATCATCACGAGCGCGTATTCGGCAGTGCTCTGACCCGCTTCGGAGCGTTACGCGCCGGAGCAACGAGAACAGCGCGTTGGTAAGCAATTGCAACACGTTCGACCTCCCAGGTCGATGGGCACGCGCGAGGCGTGCGGCGGTGGTAGCGGGGAAGGCGGGCGCGTCAGCGGGTGATCCCGGCGACGACCGCCGGGACGACCGTCAACAGCGCGAAGGCGGGCAGGATGCAGCCCACGAGCGGGAAGCAGAGGCGCACCGGTACCGTGCGGGCGCGGGCCTCGGCCCGCCGGCGGAGATCGGCCCGTAGTTCGGAGGCCAACCGTGCGAGCGCGGGCGCCGCGGGCGAACCGAGCCGGGCGCTCGTGCGCAACGTCTCGGCGAGACCGCGTGCGCCCGGCATGCGGCGACCCATCTCGCGCAACGCATCGTCGAACGACTGACCCATGCTGCAGCCGTGGATGGTGGCGTCGAGCGCCTCGGCAACGAGTGGAGGCGACCACTGCGCACCGAGTTGCACGGCCAGAAACGGCGTGTGTCCCGCGCCGACGCCGACCGCGACGAGGTCGACCGCCACCGCGACCTGCCGGGCGATCTCGTCGTCGAGACGCCGGTTGTGCCGAGCGCGCAAGGGCGCCTGCAGGACGCGGACGAGCGTGCGCGCGGGCGGGAGGCTCGTGATCCGTGCGGACAGCGAGTGGGCGGCACCGGTCAGTCGCGATCGGGTCTCGCGACGGGGAGCGAGGACGCGCAGCCGTTCGGTCGTCGCGACCCGGCGAGCGAGCGCGACGAACGGCAGGCTCACGATCCCGGCCCAGGCCCCGGCCAGGAGCGCGATCACACCCGGCTCCCACTGCGCACGATGACCCGCATCCACCAACCCCCGAGCGCTTCCAGACCGATCCCGAGCACGAGGCAGACGCGACCGAACGCGGTACCGGTGAGCACCTGCAACGCGTGCGGGTCCACGAGCGCGGACCATGCGATGTACGCGACCGGCGCGCCCCCGACGACGACCGCCGACATCCGCGCCTGCGACGACACCGCCCTCGCCTCGGCCGCGACGCCGAGCCGGTCGCGCAGCGAGGTCGCCAGGCCGTCGAGCGCGTCGGCGGACCTCCCGCCGACCGACGCGCAGAGCGCGAGCGCGCCGGCCGAGGCGTCGACCCCGGCGACGGCCCGTTCCCGCGCCCACGCCGCGAGCGCACTCCCGAGCGACGCGCCGAGCTGCACCCGGTAGTCGATCCGGGCCATGTCGGGCGCGAGCGGACCGTCGCCACCCGCGACCGCGCTGATCGCGGTGGCCACGGTTCCGCCCGATCGCAGCTCCGAGGCGACCCGCTCCAACGTTTCGGGGACGACCGCCGCGATCTGTCGCGCCCGGCGCTCGTGCATGGAGAGCACCACGACCGGTGCGCCGATCCCGGCGCCGAGGGCGAGGCCGAGACGCCACCTGCGGACCACCGAACCCGAGACCGAGGACACCGGCGACCGTGACCGACCACAGCCACGTCGACAGCGCGCGTTCGGCGGTGACGTCGAGCGCGGCGGCGTCCGAGCGCGTCGCCGATTCGGGTGTGCAACGACTCGGGCATCCGACGCCGCTCGCCAACCCGCGCCGGGCGCAGCCGGTCCGCGACCGCGTACCGCCGCGCCCGCCGCGCGCACGCCGCGGCGATCGCGATGCCGGCGAACGCGACGGTCAGGGCGTGCACGACGACCACTCCTGCGCGAGGTCGACCTCCGGCCGACGCGCGGGTCGCAATGGCTGCGCACACACGACGAGCCTGTCGTCGACGCGCGTGAGCAGGCGACGGGTGCGCGCCCCGCGCCCGCCGCCGAGCTCGGCGACGGCGACGACCGAGCGCCGTCCGTCGCGGCCGCGCCGGACCTGCACGACCGCGTCGATCGCCGAGACGACCTGACGGCGCACCGCCGGGAGCGGAAGCGGCACATCGGTCGACAGCGCCAAGGTCTCGATGCGTGCGAGCGCGTCGTCGGGACTGTTCGCGTGCACTGTCGAGAGCGCGCCGTCGTGCCCGGTGTTGCACGCCTGGAGCATGTCGAGCGCCTCACCGCCGCGGACCTCACCGACGACGATGCGATCAGGACGCATGCGCAGCGCGCTCCGGACGAGGTCGCGGACGCTGACCGCACCGGTCCCCTCCGCGTTGGCGGGACGGGCTTCGAGCCGGACGACGTGCGGTTGGTCGAGGCGCAGCTCGGCGGTCTCCTCGATGGTCACGATCCGCTCGGTCGGATCGATCGATCGCGCCGAGCGCGTTGCAGCAGGTCGTCTTGCCCGAGCTCGTCGCGCCGGACACGACGATGTTCCAACCCGCGCGCACCATGGCGTCGAGATACGCCTCGGCCTCGGGCTCGACGCCGAACGCCGAGAGCGGAACCGCGACCGCGCCGAAGCGGCGGATCGACACGCACGGCCCGTCGGGCGCGAGCGGCGGGAGCACCGCGTGCAGACGCGAACCGTCGGCGAGACGCGGCGTCGACCATGGGCGACGCCCGGTCGAGACGCAGGCCGAGCGGTGCAACGACGCGTTCGACGACGCGCACGATCGTCGCGGTGTCGATCTCGCACTGCACCTCGACGATGCGGCCCGCGCGCTCGACGAAGACGCGGTCTGCGCCGTTCACCATGATCTCGGTGATCGTGGGGTCGGCGAGGAGCGGCTCGAGCGGGCCGAGACCACCGACGTCGTCGACCAACTCGTCGAGGAAGACGTCGGCGGTCGCGGACGCGAGCAACGGCGCCTCCTCCCGCAGCATGCGCGCGAGCCGCTCGCGCAGCTCCGGACGCCCGAGCGACGAAGGGTCGAACGGCGCGTCGAGCAGACGCCGGTGCAGCGTCTCGCGCAGTCCGGGTTCGCGCACGGCCGGGCTCACGCGGCCGCCTCATCGCCGAAGCAACCGATCTGCACCAACGCGTGGTGGACGGGCCGACCGAGACTGTCGGGCAGCCGGGTCGGAAGCACGCCGGCGTCGACCGCACGCGCCGTCGACGTCCGGGCGGGAACGGTTGCGAGCACCGGGACCCCGAGCACGTCCTCGACGTCGGGCGCGCCGAGCGACCGCCCGTGCTCGTCGATCAGGATCGCGCCGATCGCGTCGACCAGCGCGGGATGGCGAACGGCCCGGCGCAGCCCGAGATAGCAGCCGCGGACGACGATGATCCCGGCTCCTGCGACCTCCGCGAACGCGCTCGCCGCGGGATCGTCGAGGCGGCCGAGGTCGCAGACGCCGGGACGGGGATCGGCGTCGAGCGCGACGGCGAGCGCGGCCCCGGACTCGGGCGAGGCCGGCGCCCCGTGCCGGTCGCCCGCGGGCAGGAGGACGAGGCGCGGCGCGATCTCGATGCCGAGATGATCGAGCGCGTCGGCCGGAGCACCGGGACCGGCACGCATCCAGTCGAGGAGCCCGGGAACCGGATCGTGCGCGAGCCCGAGCACCGCAGGCTGGTCGCCCGCGAGATCGATGATCCGCGCGTCGGTGTCGCGCGCGAGCAGCACGCCGGCCGCGGCGGTGACGACGGATGTGCCGGAGCCGCCCTTCGGCGACCAGAAGCACACGAGCATGGAACTCTCCCCATGTCGGAACGCACCGGCAACTGCACGGCGCGCAAGTCACGACGGGGAAGTCGCGGGGGAAGCCCGACGCACGTTATGGGCGCGCCGTTCCGGCGTCAAGGGGAATGTCGTCACACGGAACAACGTCACACGGAACAACGTCACACGGAACAGCGTCGTACGGAAACAACGTCGTAGGGAAACAACGTCACGCAGGAACCACGTCGCACGGAACAACGTCCCGCAGGAACCGTGACGACGACAACGTAGGCTTCGTCTCCGTGGAGGCTGCGTTCTTCGATCTCGACAAGACCGTGATCGCGACCAGCTCGGTGATGGCGCTGGGCGGAACGTTCTATCGCGACGGCCTGATCTCGAAACGCACGATCGTGCGCGGACTGTACGCGCAGGTCGTCTATCTCCTCGTCGGCGCCGACGACAACAAGATGGAACGGATGCGCGAGGCGATGCTCGCGCTGACCAAGGGGTGGGACCAGCAACACGTGCAGGAGCTCGTGCGCGAGACCCTCGACGACGTGCTCACCCCGATCATCTACGCGGAAGCGCTCGAGCTCATCGAGGAACATCGCAAGGCCGGCCGCAAGACCGTGATCGTTTCGTCGTCGCCGGCGGAGACGGTCGGGCCGATAGGCGACTACCTCGGCGTCGACGACGTCATCGCGACCCGCGCCCGCCTCGACGAGCAGGGCCGCTACACGGGCGAGCTCGAGTTCTACGCGTACGCGGCGCACAAGGCCGATGCGATACGCGAGATGGCGGTGGCCGAGCAGCTCGATCTCGCCTCGTCGTACGCGTACTCCGACTCGATCACCGATCTGCCGATGCTCGAGCTCGTCGGGCACCCGGTCGCGGTCAATCCCGATCGCGAGCTCGCGCGCGTCGCGCGGGAGCGAGAGTGGGAGGTTCGCTACTTCCAGCGGCCGGTACGACTACGCGATCGCGTACCGGTCCCGCCGAAGGGACCGACGCTCGCCGCGGGCGGTGTCGCGATCGCGGCCGGTGCCGCGGTCGGCGTCTACGTGTGGCTCCGCAAGCGCGCGGCCTGACGCGCCGCGAACCCGGAACGCGAGAAAGGGCGTGTGTGAGGAGTGTCGACGACACCTCACACACGCCCGAGAACTCAGGGCCCGAGTGCTCAGGCTTCGCGCACCTTCTTGGCGACGACCGCACCGAGCGCCACGAGCACGAGGAGCAACAGAATCTTCTTCATGACCAACCTCCTGCTGACGACGACGACCGCCGGACCTTAGCTGACCCACCCGGCCCGTTTCCGCGGCGTCTCTCGCCGCGGAAACCGGTCCCGGCCGGTAGCGTCGCCGGCGGAGGTGTACGGGGTCTGGTGGCCCCCCTCGTCTTCAAAACGAGTGGGACGGGCACACCCCGTCCGGTGGGTTCGATTCCTGCCGCCTCCGCGAACAGATCCAACCGTCCGAGGCCGAGCACCTTGTTTCCCGGGCCGGGCCGGGCCGTCAGCCCGGCGCAAGGGACGGCACGGAAGTCAGCGTGCCCGGGGCGTCGAGGCCCCGCACGAAGACCAGGCGCCCGCCGACGATGCGGTACAGGCCCACGTGTCCGACGGTGCGCGCCTTCGCCGTCTTGGTCACCGGAGCCGCGACCACGTACGTGCCCGCCGACGTCGGCACGACCTGCGACACCTTCCAGCGGTCACCGCCTTCGAAGACGAGTGTCGGCGCATGTGCCACGACTCGCGGATCGATGCGGTCGACGCGCGCTCCCGCCGCCGCCGGATTCGACTGGTTCGGATACGGCGAGGTGTTCTCGACCGCGTACACGCCGCCCAGGCCACTCGCGAGGCTCGCCGAGTGCACCAACTGCGCGGGATACGTGCTCACCGAACCCGGCTCGGCGACGAGAGGGGCGCCGGGCGGATCGGGCAGATCGAAGATGTCGACCCCACCGCACAGATTCGACGAGCAGCTGATGCTCGCCAGGTAGGAACTGTCGGCCGACCAGCGCATGCTCGTGATGCTGCCGACGGTCGTCGACGACGCCATCCCGCTCGAGAGATCGACCACCACGATCCGCCCCTGCGCCGTCGCCGTCACGGGTTTGCACTCACCGTTCGCGAGATCACCGGCGCCGTAGAGCGCGAGCTGGGAACCATCAGGACTGACGTCGAACGCGACCGCGTGCTTCACGATCGTCGTCACGTTGCCGCGGTCGATGTCGGCCCGCACGACGTCGCCGCACGCCCCCCGCCCCTTCTTCAGCGACAGGTACCAGATCTGGCGGTGATCGTCCGTGGCGCGCGCGTAGACGATCTCGCCGACTTTCACCGTCACCATCGTCGCGTTCTGGCGGCCGCCGGCGTCGAGCGAGATCACGTAGTGGCCCCGGGCGGACAGCATGACGGTCCCCGGCTGTAGCGAGTCGACCGGCGGAGCCGGCGCGGCGGCCGTCGTCGACGACGACTCGACCTGGATCGAGCCGTGTCGCGACGTTCCGTGCACGGCCGCGACACTCGTGGCCGCAACGACGACGATGGCAGCCGCCACCGACAGACCCGCCCACCGGCGCGTCGTCTTCGTGCGCCGGCGCCGGCGCACGACCTGCAGCTCGAGATCGACCGGCGGCGGCAGCTCGTCGTCGACAGTGGCGCCGAGCGCACCGAGCCGCGTCGCGAGCCGCTCCTCGAGCGCGTCACGCATCGCGAACTCCTTCGCGCAACTTCGCGAGGCCGCGGGAGAGCAGCGACTTCACGGTCCCCAGGGGGACGTCGAGGATGCGCGCGATGTCGTCGTGCGACGCGTCGTTGTAGTAGCGCAGGACGATCGCGGCGCGCTGGCGCATCGGCAGCCGCCGCAGCGCGATCAGGAGCGTGTCGCTCGCGACGACGTCGACCGGATGCACGACGAGCGCGGTCAGGTCGATCGTGCGCTCGTGCCGCGCCACGACTTGTTGGTGGCGGAAGTGCGACTTGGCGAGGTTCGCGACCGCACGGGTGAGGTACGCCGCGAAGGCCTCGGGTTCGCGCAGGGTGTCGAGCTTGGCCGCGACCCGAACGAAGGCCTCCTGCACCAGGTCCTCGGACAGCTCCCGTTCGCCGGTCAGCATGAGCGCGAAGCGCAGGGCCGCGGGCGTGTGCGTGCGATACAGCCGGTCGAGCAGCACCTCGTTGCGGACTGCCAATGGTGCGACCGTCTGCACGATGTCCAGACGCCCGACCCGCCGCGCGAGTTTCACTTTTCTCTGGCTCCCTCGAGCTCCGCTGCGCTGCGCTTCGTCCGCACGGGTTCTCGGGCTCCCTCGAGCTCCGCTGCGCTGCGCTTCGTCCGCACGGGTTCTCTGGCTCCCTCGAGCTCCGCTGCGCTGCGCTTCGTCCGCACGGGTTCTCGGGCTCCCTCGAGCTCCGCTGCGCTGCGCTTCGTCCGCACGGTTCTATGGTGCGCGCCGAAGAACGCCCTCCGCCAGCAGACGGACTGCGGGAGATCCGAGACGAGCTAGACGGCGAGGAGGTCGCGGGCGCCGGTGTCGGCGCTCGGGTGCCGCAGCTTCGACATCGCCCGGGCCTCGATCTGGCGGATCCGTTCCCGGGTGAGGTTGAAGTACTCGCCCACCTCTTCGAGGGTGCGGGGCTCGCCGCGGTCGAGACCGAAGCGCAGCGCCAGGATCTGGCGCTCCCGCTCGTCGAGCGGGGCGAGCAGCTTCTCGATCTCGGCGGGCAGCAGCGCCGTGGCCGCGACCTCGAACGGCGACTCGACCGAGCGGTCCTCGACGATGTCGCCGAGCTCGGCGTCGCCGTCTTCGCGCAACGGCTCGGAGAGCGAGAGGGGCTCGGCCGCGAAGCGCAACGCCTCGGTGACCTTGTCCTCGGGCATCTCGACCTCGGCCGCGAGCTCGGACAGCGTGGCGGGCCGGCCGAGCTTGAGCTCGAGGCGCGAGCGGGCCTTCTGCAGGCGAGCCAGCGTGTCGCCTGCGTGCACGGGAAGCCGGATCGTGCGGCCCGTGTTGGCGATGCCGCGGGTGATCGCCTGGCGGATCCACCACGTCGCGTAGGTCGAGAACTTGAAGCCCTTGCGCCAGTCGAACTTCTCGACGGCGTGCATCAGGCCGAGGTTGCCCTCTTGGATCAGGTCGAGCAGCGGGAGGCCGGACGCCTGGTACTTCTTCGCGATCGACACCACGAGGCGCAGGTTCGACTGCACGAAGGTCTGCTGGGCGTCGTCACCGTGGCGGGCGCCGCGGCGCAGCTCGCGCTTCTTCGCCGGGGTCAGGCCCTTGGCGGTGTTCAGCTGCTCGCGGGCGGCGTTGCCCTTCTCGATCTGCTGGGCGAGGCGGACTTCGTCGTCCTTGGTGAGCAGCGGGTACTGCCCGATATCGGTGAGGTAGAGCCGAACCAGATCCTCTTCGTCGCGCTCAATTCGCTCCTTCGCCACCGATCAATCCTTCGTTCGGACAGCCGACACGAGATGTTTCCGGAACGTCACCACCGAGCCCCGCCGGCTCCAAGTGCTCCCCCGTGCTCTGTACGATAACCACCCCGTCAAGCTGTCCGAATCCGGACAGCGGCGGAACGAATTCGGTGCAGGAGCGGGGCAAACGTGACCGATCCCGGCGTTGAGGGTGGCGTTGAGGTGGCGTCGAGGGTGGCGTTGAGGGTGGCGTTGAGGGTCGTTGAGCGTGGCGCTGCGGGTGAAACAGAGATCGCGGTCCTGACCGCGTCGTTCGACGCCCGGCCGGGGGCGGAGGAGGCCTTGCTCGCCGCCCTCTCCCGCTACGTCGTGATGACACGGCACGAGCCCGCGTGCCGCAACGTCGACCTGGTCGCCTCGGTCACGCAGCCGGGGCGGTTCCTCGTGATCGAGAAGTGGGAGTCGGCCGCGGCCGTCCAGGAGCACCTCGACTCGCCGCTCATGACCGACATGGCCCGGGCCGCGATCGCCGGCCCTGGCGTCGAAGCCCGCGATCGACCTCTACGACCCGATCTCGGCCTACGACCTCGAATAACGGAGACCTCGAATAACGGAGACCTCGAAGGGCGGAGACCTCGAAGCGCGGAGACCCGCAGGCCCGGAGTCGCTACTTCTGGCGGAGGAGGTCGATCGGGACCTTGGACGCGCCCGCGGTCGGTCGCGCCGGTCTCCTTGCAGATCTCCCGGATGCCGTCCCAGGTGAGGTGCTCGGCCTGCCAGCACCGCTCGAACGCGGCGTCGGCGACGTCGGTGAAGCCGTGCTGGAGCCGGAAGTCGTAGAGCTGGCGGGGGCGCCGCACGCCGAGACCGAGGCGCTGTGCGCGCCCGACGGCGTAGGTGTCCCAGGCGGCCCGTTCGCCCCGGGACAGCTCGGCGTCGGGGGGAGCGTCGGCGAAGTCGCCGGACAGCCGGTCGTTGGCCCTCAGCGCCATGACCGCCAGGTCGAGGCGGGCCTGCTCGGCCGAGAAGTGGCACGGCCGCTTGTTGTCCTCGAAGTTGGCGCCCGAGATCCAGAGCACGACCCGCCCGTTCGAGACGTCGGACATGTGCCCGGTCAGCGGCGCGAAAAGCTCCTCGTCGACCGTCAACGCGATGTCGGCGGTAGGCGGGATGCCCGCGAGCGCGACCGCCTCCTCGAGCAGAGCGCGGATCACGGCTGTGTCGTAGGGAACGAGCGTGAAGGGATCGGGCGTGACGGTGATGGCGCTCACGAATACATGCTCACGAATACCGGCTCAGGAACCTTGGGCCGACGCGTCGAGCGCGGCTGTCGCGGCCTCCGCCATCTCGCGGGCCTGGGTGGTGGATTCGCGTGCGAGCTCGGCGAGCGAGTCGTTCTCGTCGTCGGTGAAGCCGGCGAGCCGCCGGAAGTCGCGGGCGAGTTGGATCGGGTTCTCGTCGTCCTCGCCCCGGAAGCCGCCGAGGTTGAAGATCGCATCGACCGTGCGCTGGAACTCGAGTGCCCGCTCCCGCCGGTCGGGATCGGTGTCGGTGAGGCGCCGCAACCAGTCGGAGCCCATCTTCACGTGGGTGACCTCGTCGGCGAGCATCCAGTCTTCGCAGAACTCGAGGATGGGATCCCCCGACTCGTTGCCGAACTCCTTCATCGAGCTGAAGACGTCGATGGCGAGACCCTCGAGCGCGCGGTTCACGCCGCACAGCCGGAACACCGGATCGGGGTTGCACGCGGCCGCGAACAGGAAGGTCGACTCGGTGTACTCGCCGATCTCGGTGCCCATGTGGTCGCCGAGCTTGATCGAGATCTCGCAGTGGCGCGATTCGTCCCAGCACTGCCGGGCCATGTCGAGCTTCAGCTGGAACGGCGCGGTCTCGTCGTCGAAGTCGTAACACGTGCGACCGGCGCCTTCGAGCGCCTGGATCTCACCGACGAAGATGCCGTGCATCAACGAGCGAGAGCGCTCGCCCGCCGCCGGCCGGTCGATGCCCATCTTGGCCGGCCCGGTGTTGCGCTGGGCGACCTTCGGACCGCGTGGGTCGAAGATGCGGTCTGCGATGTTCGTGCGCACGAAGCGCTCGTCGCGGGCCAGTTCGGATTCCGGAAGCATCTTCTTCATGAGACGCCGACCTCCTGTAGATCCTCGCCCAGGCTACCGGGACCTGCGATGCCGCCCGACGCCAGGTACAGCTGCTCCAGCTCCACCTGCCGGCGACCGGCCCGCTCCACCTTCTCGGGCGTGTCGATCAGCGACTGGAGCAGCATCTCGCCGTCACGCCAGTCGTCGAACTCGTCCTGCAACGCGAACTTGAGCGACCGGATCGTGGGCGTGTCGGTGATCGTGCTCGTGCTGTTCAGGTGGTACGTGTACACGGCGATGAACCGCGGGATGAGCACGCGGTACACGCCCGTCAGCTTCTCGATCGTCTGGTCGGGTGCCTCGGGCTCGCGCACGGCGTCCATGAAGGTGACGAACTCGTCGTTGGGCGGAACGGTCAGCCGGTCGGTGTTCATCTCCCGCAACTCGGGCAGCCGCTTGTGCCAGAGCTCGGCGTGCCAGGCGTGGTGGTAGGTGTGGCGACCGAGGACGAGCTTCACATCGAGCTCGGGCACGGTGGCGACCCAGCCGCCGAGCACCTCGAACAGGCGCATCTCGGCCCACTTGTAGTTGCCGACACGGCGCGCCGACTCCTGGACGGTGAAAAGACCCGGGAGCTCCCGGCGGTCCCAGGGTGCAAACGGCGCGCGCGGTTTGGTCGTTTCCGTCATCTGGAGGATTCTCATCCGCGCTTGACCGATCGGTCAAGTAGCGCTCGAAACGAGCCTTCAAACCAGCCGGCCGGCCCACCACGCGCGCGATTCCGCGATGACGATCCCGAGCATGATCGTCGCCGCGCCGATGTATCCGGACAGTCCGAGTCGCTCCCCGACCCAGAAACCGATGATCCCGGCAACCACCGGCTCGAAGGTGAGGATCACCGCCGCGCGCGACGGCTCCACGAACCGCAATCCCCACAGCTGCAGCGAGAACGCGAGCGCGCTGCAACACACTCCGGTGATCGCCGCGGCGACGAGGACCTGCGCGGTCACGTGGCCGAGCCCGCCGAGCGCGACCACCGGAATGGCGAGCAGCACGAACATCACGAGCTGACCCGCGGTGAGCGCGACCGGGTCGAAGTGCTGGGTGAAGTACGAGCCGATCAGGATCCACAGACCGAAGAAGAACGCGCCGGCGAGCGTGAGCGCGTCGCCCGCGTGCAACCGGAACGTGGAACCCTCGAGCAGGAAGAGGCCGACGACGGCGAAGGCGACTGCGATCAAGACGTTGAGCGACGGCCGCCGCCGCGTCACGACGGTCTCGAGCAGCGGGGTGAACACGACGAACAAGCCCGTGATGAACGCGGAGTTCGATGTGGTCGTCCGTTCCAGTCCCTCGTTCTGGAACCAGTAACCGAGGAATCCGACGACGCCGAACGCGAGCACGGCGAGCATGAAGTCTCGGAAGCGCAGCGTTGCGCGCGCCGTGGAGGGACCGCGCCAACCGTTGCGGATCGCGATCGGCAACAACACCACGGCGCCCAACGCAAACCGCAACAGGATGAATCCGACCGGGGTCACGTCGTGGAGCGCGTCCTGAACGATCTTGAACGTCGCGCCGTACGCGATCGTGGCCGCGATCAGCGCCATCTCGGGCACGAGTGGCCGCGCGGTCTCCCACGTGAGCGGGACGGACCCGCTCACGCCGTCGGGCTCCACGGTCAACCGGGCCAGCGATTGGTGATCGGGAGCCGGCGATCCTTGCCGAAGGCCTTCGGGGACACGCGCACACCCGGCGCGGCCTGCCGGCGCTTGTACTCGTTGCGATCGACCATCCGGGCGACACGGCGCGTGAGCTCGGCATCGTGACCGCGCGCGATGAGCTCGTTGACCGACAGGTCGTCTTCGACGTAGCCCTCGACGATGGGGTCGAGGTCGGAGTACGGCGGGAGCGAATCGGAGTCGAGCTGACCTGGCGCGAGCTCGGCCGACGGTGGCTTCTCGATGACGTTGCGCGGAATCAAGTCGCGACCGGAGCGACGGTTCAGGTCGTTGCACAGCGCGTACACGAGCGTCTTCGGCACGTCCTTGATGACGGCGAAACCACCGGCCATGTCGCCGTACAAGGTGGCGTAGCCCGTGGCCATCTCACTCTTGTTGCCCGTGGTCAGCACCATCCAACCGAACTTGTTCGAGAGCGTCATCAGCACGTTCCCGCGCACTCGCGCTTGCAGGTTCTCTTCCGCCAGACCGGGATCGGTCCCTTCGAACATCGAGCCGAGCATCGCTTCGAACGCGGCGTGCGCGGGCTCGATCGGCACGGTGAACCCTTTGATGCCGAGGTTCGCGACGAGCGCCTGCGCGTCGGAGACGCTGTGGTCGCTCGAATATCGCGACGGCATCAACACACCCGCCACGTGCTCCGCGCCCAACGCGTCGACTGCGATCGCGGCGACGAGCGCCGAGTCGACGCCACCCGAAAGACCGATCAGGACCTCGGAGAAACCGTTCTTGCGTACGTAGTCACGCGTGCCGAGCACGAGCGCCTCGTAGACCTCGTGCACGGGCGCGAGAGCGGGCTCGATGCGTGGCGCGATCCGCGCGTCGGACGGGCGCGGTTCGGAAACCGAGATCTCCGGGAGGGGCAACGATTCGACGCGGCCGCGCGGGTCGAGCTGGCGCTTGTGGAACGCGGGGCGCACGTCGAGGTCGACGACGAGCAGATCCTCGACGAACTGCTTGGCGCGCGCGATGAGGAGGCCTTGTTCGTCGAACACGAGTGACGCGCCGTCGAACACGAGCTCGTCCTGCCCGCCGACAAGATTCGCGTAGACGATCGGGACCGAGGCGTCGGCGGCTCGCGTCGCGAGCATCGTCTCCCGTTCGACCAGTCGCTGCGCGTAGTACGGCGACGCGTTGAGGTTGACGATCAGTTCCGCGCCGCCCGCCGCCTCGGTGAGGATCGGACCGGTCGGGCTCCACGCGTCCTCACAGATCGAGATTCCGACCTTCACCCCCGCGACGTTGAAGAGCGGCAGCGGCTCGCGGGGTGCGACGAAGTACCGCTGCTCGTCGAAGACGGCGTAGTTGGGCAGCAACTGTTTGCGGTACACGCCGTAGACGCGGCCGTTCGCGCAGACGGCGGCCGCGTTGTGCAGATCACGGCCGGACTCAGGGAAGCCGATCACCGCAGCCGCCCGCGCCGTGCGCGCCGCGATCTTGTCGAGTGTCTCGGCCGCCTGCGCGACGAAGGCCGGTCGGAGGAGAAGGTCTTCGGGTGGGTACCCGGTGACGGTCAGCTCGGGGAACACGACGAGATCGCAGCCCGCGCCCTCGGCCGCGTCGTACGCCTCGAGGATGCGGGCGGCGTTGCCCGCGAGATCGCCCACGACGAGGTTCAACTGGGCGGCGGCCACCCGAAAGCGCGGCATCGTCCCAGGATACGAGGGCCCGTCCACGCGCGCGACACTCAGAAGCCCACGTGCGCGACACTCAGGAGATGGTCCGGTGGTGCGGTGACGACTACCAACGCCGCTTCGACGAGCTGGCATCGTCGGGCGTCGACGTGCACGGTGAGGCGAGCTTCGTGATGCAGGCGTCACCCGCCTCGGTGCTCGACGCGGGGTGCGGGACCGGGCGGGTAGCCATCGAGCTCGCGCGTCGCGGGGTGGATGTCGTCGGCGTCGATGTCGACCCCTCGATGCTCGGCACCGCTCGCGAGAACGGCCCGGATGTGGTGTGGCATCAGCACGACCTGGCCACGCTCGACCTCGGCCGCGTCTTCGACGTCGTCGTGCTCGCCGGCAACGTTCCCCTGTTCACGCCGCCCGGGACGCAGCGCGCACTCGTCGCTGGTTGTACCCGGCACATTGGAGCGGACGGCATTCTGATCGCGGGTTTCCAGCTCGACCGCGACTACGGGCTCGACGCGTACGACGCCGACTGCGCGGCGGCGGGCCTACGTCTCTCCGAACGGTTCTCGACGTGGGGAGGAGAAGCGTTCGAACCGGGAGACTCCTACGCGGTGTCGGTCCATCGCTTCGCCGATCGACGACAGGAGTACCGTGCATGATCTGAGACCCCGGTCCGCGTTCGGGAGGCCTTGATGGGCGACGAGCCATACGCCGCACTGCTGCCGTGGACGGTATTCGCCGTCATCGACCGCGCGCAGGGCGACCCGGTCTGGGCCGGCATCGGTGCGCTCGTCACCGCGCTCACGCTGCTCGCGACGAGCACGCGCGGAATCGGGCGCCGCAACCTCTTGTTACTCGGCGCCGTGGTCTGGTTCGCCGGCATCGCCGCGGCCGGTGCGGTGCAACAGGCCGACACGGGTTTCCTCGCGCAATACGGGCGCGCGATCTCGGCCGCGGGATTCGCGCTGATCGCTTTCGGTTCGCTGGCGTTTCATCCCGCGGTCGAGCACTACACCCGCCCGCACGTGCGGTCGAGTCGGTGGACCGAGCGGGCGTTCACCCGCGTCAACATCTTGATCACGCTGATCTGGGCCACCGCGTTCACGGGGATCGCGCTGTCGCACGTCGTCGGAGTGTCGGTGCAGACCCCCGAAGGCGTCACGGTGTTCAACTGGGTCGTCCCGATCGCGTTGGCGGCATTCGCGGCGCACCGGACCCGCATCTGCTGGGACGCGTTCAACGACGACGACCCGTACGAGCCCGATCCGATGCGCGACCTCGAGATCGACTGGGAACCCCCGATGCACCCGATCGACCGCTAACCCTGCGAATGGTATTGATCGCCGCTTCACGGGACTCGAACGGCCCTCTTACAGGCACGATGAGGGCGAATAACCTCGGCCGCTAGGGTCGACGCTGTCGAATCACGAGTGGACACGTCGAGAATCGCCGATCGGAGCCGGGTACCGACGTGAACGTCGAACCGCGACGCTCGCCTCGACGTCACCCGGCAGGCGTATCAATGACGAAAGCAAACTTCGACGCTATCTACACCTCGCCCGACCCGAGGCAGTACTACCGAACGCTCGGCAGCTACGACTACCAGATTCCAACCCACGGTGCGACGGTATTCGGTCAGCTGGCCCACCGCGTTCGGAGATGAGCCGTCGCCCCGAATCGTCGACCTTTGTTGTTCGTACGGGGTGAACGCCACCGTGCTGAACCACGACCTGGAATTCGAAGAAGTCATCGCGCACTACTGCGATCCGACGAGCGACGACCTCGACCGCGACGAGCTCCTCGCTCTCGATCAGGAGTGGTACTCCTCGCACCGACGGGACGAGGCACTGCGGATCTGCGGTGTCGACAGCGCCGACCCGGCGATCTCGTACGCGCTGGAGGCCGGCCTCATCGACGCGGGCTACGCGGAGGATCTCGAGACGTGCGAACCCTCGCCGGCACTCGCCGCCGAGCTCCACGAAGCCGACCTGATCACCGTGTCGGGCGGGATCGGATACATCACCGAGCGGACGATCGACCGCGTCCTGACCCACGCGCGTACCCCGCGCCTCGCGGCGCTGTGCCTGCGATGGATCGACTTCACACCGATCGTCGACATTGCCGCCGCGCACGGACTCGTGACCGAGCGCCTCGACGAGGCGACATTCCCGCAGCGACGGTTCGCCGACAACCAGGAACGACGCCATGTCCGAGCAGAGCTCGATCGCCTCGGCGTCGACCCGGAGGGACGAGAGGCCAGCGGCTACCACCACACCGACCTCTACATCCTCCGCTCGAAGGACGAGGCGCTCGCGCGGCCGCTCGATACCGTGCTCACGCCGACGGGGGCAATCGACGAGACCGGCGCGGAGATCTCCGACCCCGACGGCCTCGACGTCTCGCTGTTCACGTGACGGGAGCCGATATAACCGCTCGCGGTCACCGCGAGCGGTTATATCGCTCCGTCGAAGAGCCTTCGCCCCAGATCTCGTTCTCTAGCTGAGAGCGGTGCAGCAGGTCTCGGTGATGAGGCGGGTCACGACGTACGGGTCCATGTTGGCGTTGGGACGCCGGTCTTCGATGTAACCCTTCTTGTCGACCTCGACCTGCCACGGGATGCGCACCGACGCGCCGCGGTTCGACACGCCGTAGCTGAACTCGTTCCACGGCGCCGTCTCGTGCGAGCCGGTGAGCCGCAGCTCGATGTCGGCGCCGTAGTTGGCGACGTGCTCGGCCGCGTTCTTCGCGAGCGCCTCGCACGCGGCGATGATCGGGTCGTAGCCCTCGCGCATCGCTTTCGTCGAGAAGTTCGTGTGCGCACCGGCGCCGTTCCAGTCGCCGCTGACGGGCTTCGGGTCGAGCGTCGCCGCGATGCCGAAGTCCTCCGCGATGCGGTAGAGCAACCAGCGCGCGACCCACAGCTGGTCGGCGACGTCGAGCGGGCCGAGCGGGCCGACCTGGAACTCCCACTGACCGGGCATCACCTCGGCGTTGATGCCGGAGATGCCGAGGCCCGCGGTGAGGCACGCGTCGAGGTGCGCCTCGACGACGTCACGGCCGAACACCTCGTCGGCGCCGATGCCGCAGTAGTAGAAGCCCTGCGGCGCCGGGAAGCCCCGCACCGGGAAACCGTGCGGACGACCTTCCTTGAAGAACGTGTACTCCTGCTCGATGCCGAACAGCGGCTCCTGCGCCTTGAACTTCTCCGCGATGGGCGTGAGCAACGCGCGCGTGTTGGTGACGTGCGGCGTCATGTCGGTGTACAGCACCTCCGACATCACGAGGATGTTGTCGCCGCCGCGGATCGGGTCCGGGCACGAGAACACCGGCTTCAGCACACAGTCGGACGCCTTGCCGGGAGCCTGGTTGGTGCTCGAACCGTCGAAGCCCCAGATGGGCAGGTTCTTCGCGTCGCTCAGGATCTTCGTCTTCGAACGAAGACGCGGGGTCGGCTCGGTGCCGTCGGTCCAGATGTACTCCGCCTTGATGGCCACTCTCGCTCCGATCTTCAGGGCGTGCTTCCGCCCGCTGTGACATGACACCTTGGAACGACGCGATTTCGACGCCGTTGCCCTATTGTGAACGCTCTGTTACCGCCCCCACCAGCCCTCGGGGACCTTAGGCGAGCGCCCGTAAACTTCCCCCATGGAACGCCAGAACGAGTACGTGTTGCGCACCGTCGAGGAGCGCGGCGTGCGCTTCGTCAGGCTGTGGTTCACCGACGTCTTGGGCTTCTTGAAGTCGGTCGAGATCACGCCGGCCGAGCTCCAGACCGCCCTCGAAGAGGGCATGACCTTCGACGGCTCGACCATCGAGGGCTACAGCCGGATCCAGGAATCCGACATGCTGGCCCGGCCCGACGCCGCCACCTTCGAACTGCTCCCGACCGTCGAGGGCGACACCGTGATGGCGCGGATGTTCTGCGACATCTCGACGTTCTCGGGCGAGCCGTTCGGCGGCGACCCCCGCGGCGTCCTGAAGCGCAACCTCGAGCGGGCGCGCGAGAAGGGCTTCACCTTCTTCGTCGGCCCGGAGATGGAGTTCTTCTACTTCCGCTCGGGCGCCACGGTGGAACCGCTCGACGCCGCGGGCTACTTCGACCTCACCGCGCACGACCTCGGGTCCCGCCTGCGCAAGCAGACCGTGCTGCGCCTCGAGGCGATGGGGATCCCGGTCGAGTACTCGTTCCACGAGAACGGCCCGAGCCAGCACGAGATCGACCTGCGCTACACCGACGCGCTCGAGATGGCCGACAACGTCATGACCTTCCGGCTCATCGCCAAGGAGGTCGCGGCCGACAACGGCGTGTACGCCACCTTCATGCCGAAACCGATCACCGGTGCATTCGGTTCCGGCATGCACACGCACGTCTCGCTCTTCGAGGGCGACGTCAACGCGTTCCACGATCCGGGCGACGAGTACGGCATGTCGAAGGTCGCCAAGCACTTCATCGCGGGCCTGCTCGTACACGCGAGCGAGATCTGCGCGATCACGAACCAGTGGGTCAACTCCTACAAGCGACTGATCCCCGGCTACGAAGCGCCGGTCTACAAGTGCTGGGCGCGCAACAACCGCTCCGCGCTCGTGCGCGTACCGCTCTCGAAGACCGGCAAGAACGAGTCGTCGCGCATCGAGTTCCGCGCGCCCGATCCCGCGTGTAACCCCTACCTCGCGTTCTCGTTGATCCTCGCGGCCGGACTCAAGGGCATCGACGAGGGGTACGAGCTCCCGCCGGAGGCGACCGACAACATCTACGCGCTCTCCGACGAGGAGCGGCACGCCGAGGGGATCGACTCGCTGCCAGGCTCCTTGCGCGACGCGCTCGACGCGATGGAGGATTCGGCCCTCGTCAAGGAAGCCCTCGGCGACCACGTGTTCGAGAACTTCCTGGTGAACAAGCGCAGAGAGTGGGCCGACTACAAGGCCGACGTCACGCCCTACGAGATCGCTCGCTATCTCGGAACGTTGTAGGCGCAGGACCGGGATGCGAGGGCGGAGAACGGGCGGTGCGAGGATGAGGGCGTTGTGAACGAGCTCCTGTTGGTGTTTCCCGACCCGGCCCCGCCACTCCTCGCGCAGACGCTCGACCTGTCGGGCGTACGCTGGAAGTCAGTCGGCAACGCCACGATCGCGATGCAATACGAACCCGTCGACGGCTGGACGGGCGCGGTCGTGTGCGCCGACGACGACCCCGAAGGCGCGTTCACGTTGTGCCGCACACTGCGCAAGGGCGACTCGCGCGTCGAATCGATCCTGTTGCTGATCACGGGCGCGCAGCTGCACGACCTCGAGCACCGCGAGGACCTCTTCGACGACTTCTGCCTCACGCCGTTCCACCCCAAGGAGTTCGAGGCCCGACTGCGGCACCTGATGTTCCGCGCGGGCCGGGCCGGTTCGCCCGAGGTCGCGTCGTACGGCGAGCTCGTGTTGAACTTCGAGACGTACCAGGCCGCGGTCAACGGCAAGCCGCTCGACCTCACGTACATGGAGTACGAGCTCCTGAAGTTCTTCGTCACCCACCCCGGCAAGGTGTTCACACGCGAGCAGCTTCTTTCGCGGGTGTGGGGCTACGAGTACTACGGCGGCGCGCGTACCGTCGACGTGCACGTGCGGCGTCTGCGGGCGAAGCTCGGCGAGGAGAACGCGAACCTGATCCAGACGGTGCGCTCCGTCGGGTACCGGTTCGGGCAGTCGCGCTGGCCCGGCGCCACCCCGCCCCGCGAGCTCTGAGCGCGGTCGGCTAGCTGGGGAGGTCGGCGGCGCGGTCGTCGGCGTCGGCCGACAGGAGCCAGCCGGTGAGCGCCGACCACATGCCGCCCACGACGAACAGCCCGACCGGGCCGACGACGAAGATCACGAGCAGCACGAGCACGACACCGATCACGCCCTGAATCTAGCGGGGCAGGCCTCGGGAGGCAGCCCGGGCCCGGTCATCGGGGAAGAAACGCCCAGACCTCTATCTCGACCTCGGCGCCGCCGGGCAGCGCCGCGACCTGGACGGTCGAGCGGGCCGGACGGTGATCGCCAAAGGCCTCCGCATAGATCGCGTTGACGGCGGCGAACTGGCCGATGTCGGTGACGAACACGGTGGTCTTGGCGACGTCGGTGAGTTGCGCGCCGCAGTCGCGCGAGCACCGCGGTGATGTTCGCCAGCGCCTGGCGCGCCTGGGGCTCGACGCCGCCGGGCACGATGCCGCCGCCGGCCGGGTCGAGCCCGACCTGTCCGGCGAGCACGAGCCAGTCGCCGGCGCGCACCGCGGGCGAGTACGGACCCGCGGCAGGCGGGGCATTCGGGGTGGGAACGCTCTCGACCGGCATGGTCACCTCCTGGGCGCGGGCAACGTAGCGGGTCGACCGAGCGCGTTCCACGCCGCGGCCGCGACCGCGGCGAACACCGCGTCGGTCGCAGCGGGCGCGGGGCGGCGCGGGATCGTCGACGATCGTGACCGTGATCGGCGGCGTCTCCGAGGGCCGCAACACACCGAACGAACGGATCGTGAGGTCGTGGATCTCGCCCGTCGTCGTCGACGGCGAGTCCCTCGCTCGTGATCCAGCCGAGCGCCATGTGCGCGGCGCCGATCGCGTACGAACGCAGCACGATCTCGTCGAGCGGGTCGCCGGCCGCGATCGTGACGTCGACGCTCGTGACCTTGCCACCGGCGATCCCGACGTGCGCGCTCGCGCGCGCACCGCTCGGCGTGACAACGTCGACGTCACGCCCGAGCGCGCCCGCGACGAGCACGGCCTGCTCCGCGAGTCCGACCGCGCGCAGGTCCGCACTCACCGGTGGGCCGGGGCGTGTCGACCTCGGTCCAGCGCGCGCGTATCTCGATGCCGTCGGGCGCCGGCCAGACGCGTGGCTCGCCCGCGCCGCGCGCGATCACGCCGTCGATCTCGACGACCGTGTCGTGCGCGACCGCGACCGCGGCGATCGGAGGGCGCTTGGGTCCGAGTCGCACGACGTCCTCGCGCACGCGTAGACAACGCGCACGGTTCGGCCGAGCCGGTCGGCGAGCTCGCGCGCGGCGATCGGTGCTGCGGAGTGCAGCTTGCCACCGAACGCGCCGCCGTTCGCGAGCGGCGACGCGGGCGCGCCACCCGGCGCGCACCACGACGCGTCGGGTTCGAGGTACGCGGGTTCGACCCACTGCGTCGCGAGTTGCACAGCACCGGGCGGGCACTCGGGCATGTGGTCGAGCAACGGGGCGCGGGCATCGACCGTGGTCCGCCGGCCCTGCACCTTCCCGGCCCGGGCACGCGCGCTCGAGGATCGTGTCGGCGACGACCCAGCGCAGACCGGCGGCCTCGATCGCGTCGGCCGTCGACCCGGGTGGCAGCGGAACGGCGACGAGCGCGTCGCGGGGTGCGGTGTCGTCGGCGAACGCGCCCCCGCCGAGAGGAACGTCGAGATCGACGCGCTGCGGCCCGCCGGTCTCGAGCGCGGCCCGGCGCGCGGCGGCGGCGAGATCACGTTTGGCCTGCGGCACGGCGCCGGCGACCGCGTCCCGCACGGTGAGCCAACCGGTGCAGCGGCACAGGTGCGCCGCGAGCGAACGGTTCGACGTCGCGCCGCGTGTTCCCGCGAACCGCATCACGATTCCCGGCGTGCAGAAGCCGCACTGCGATCCGCCGGCCGCGACGAACGCGTCGGCGGACGCGGCACGGGCGACCGGGTCGAGCCCTTCCACTGTCGTCACGGCTCGCCCTTCGACGCGCCCGGCGGGGGTGACGCACGCAACGCGCGGTTCGCCGTCGACGAGCACCGTGCAGCACCCGCACTGGCCCTGCGGCGCGCACCCGTCCTTGACCGACGTGACGCCGAGCCGTTCCCGCAGCACGTGCAACAACGACTCGCCGAGATCCGGTTCGGTTTCGACGGTCACGGCTGTGCCGTTCAACACGAACGAGATCGGCGTCGCCATCGCGGCGACCGTACCCGCGGGCTGTTCGCCCAACCCGAACCTCAACCGGCCGGTCTTCCGGATCTGCGCCTGGGAGGGGCGGGGAGCCGGCGTCCACGAACGCGTAACGGCCCCGCCGGGGCGGGGCCGTCAGGCAGAAAGGAGATGCTCGGTCAGGAGAACGACTGGCCGCAGCCGCACGTGCGCTGCGCGTTCGGGTTGTTGATCGCGAAGCCCGCGCCCTGGAGGCCGTCCTTGTAGTCGAGCGACGCACCCACGAGGTGCTGCGCGCTCGCGGGGTCGACCACGACCTGGACGTCGCCGTAGGACTCGACGATGTCGTCGGCGGCCTTCTCGGTGTCGAAGAACATCTCGTAGGAGAGGCCGGAGCATCCACCCGGGCGCACCGCGACCCGCAGGTACAGCTCGGCTTCGCCCTCGGCCGCGATCAGCTCTTTGACCTTGGTCGTTGCGGTCTCGGTCAGGGCAATCATCTGGACCTCCGTGAACACATGAGTGCGGAAACTGGGATTCAGGATACTTCGACGGAAACCGTGACGCGACACGGGTCACGGTCGTACAACGTCGCGAAGTCGGTGATGCTTCCCCCGCCGACCGACGAGACGACTCCCTCGCAGATGCCGCGGTGCAGGTTGCACACCAGCTCCGGGTAGGCCTCGGCCAGCTCGCGGAAGGGACAGTGCAGGAAGGCGATGTCGGTGTCGCCGCCGGGCAGGACCTCCCGCTCGGGATCGAACCCGAGCCGGTCCATCTCGCCGAACAACGCCTTCACGCATGACTTCGAATTGGTCCGCTTGGCCGCCTCGAGCCCCCAGGACCGGCCGGCCGCGGTGGCATCGTCGCCCTCGGCGCCGACCCGCTCGGCCAGCATGGCGAGCATGCCCGCGAGCAACGTGTAGCTGGGAGGGTCGAGGCCGAGACCGGGCGCGCCCGGCGCGAGGGAGTACACGTGCTGGGGCCGGCCGACCGTGCCGCGGTGCACGGGCTCGACGTCGACGAGCCCGGCTTCGCGCAGCCGTTCGAGATGGAGCCGCACCGTGTTCGCGTGGAGGCCGAGACGCTCGGCGAGCTCGGTCGCGGTCAGCGCTGCGGTGGAGCTCGCGAGCTCCTGATACATCGAGAAACGCGTCTCGTCGCCGAGTGCCTTCAAGACGGCCAACAAGTCCATTTCCTTGACGGTACTTTGTTTTCGGGCATATTTTCAAGGCCTCCACTGGTTTTATTCGGTACATGAGCACAACCCGCGACCAGCCCCCCACCCATCAGCCTGCGCCGACCCCGGACGACGTCCGTGGGGTCCTGGCCGGCGTGCTCGACCCGGAACTGCGGGCCTCGATCGTCGAGCTCGGGATGGTGCACGACGTCCGGGTGCAGCCGAACGGCGACGTCATGGTCAAGGTCGCGCTCACCACGGCCGCGTGCCCGCTGCGGGGTCAGATCGGCACCGACGTCCGGTCGAAGGTCGCGGGCCTGCCGGGCGTGGGTGAGGTCACCGTCGAGTACGACGAGATGACCCAGGAGGAGCGCTCCGCGCTCATGCAGAAGGCCCGGCTGCGCGCGTCGCAGTCGGCGCCGGTCACCGAGGTGCCCGCTACCACCCGCGTGATCGCGGTCGGCAGCGGCAAGGGCGGGGTCGGCAAGTCGTCGATCACCGCCAACCTCGCGGCCGCGATCGCGGCCCGGGGTCTCACCGTCGGCGTGCTCGACGCCGACATCTGGGGGTTCTCGATCCCGCGCCTGCTCGGCGTGAAGGGCCGCCTCGCCGGTTCCAAGACCGCCGACGGCAAGGGCAAGATCGCCCCGAACGAGGTGCCCGTCGGTGACGGTCTCCTCCGGGTCGTGTCGATGGGGCTCCTCGTCGACGACGAGGACACCGCGCTCATGTGGCGCGGTCTCATCCTCGCCAAGGCGCTCGAGCAGTTCCTCGTCGACGTCAGCTGGGGCGACCTCGACTACCTCCTCATCGACATGCCCCCCGGCACGGGCGACATCCAGATGGCGCTGTCGCGACTGCTGCCGCAGACCGAGATGCTCGTCGTCACGACGCCCGCGGTCGGCGCGCAGAAGGTCGCGGCGCGAGTGGCCGACATGGCGCGCCGGTCGTATCTGAAGGTGCTCGGTGTCGTCGAGAACATGACCGAGTTCGTCGCTCCGGACGGGAGCCGGCACGCGATCTTCGGAGCGGGCGGCGGCCGGCGCCTCGCCGCGCTCACCGGCGCGCCCCTCGTCGGGTCGGTGCCGATCGAGCCCGCGGTGTCGAGCGACGGCGACGCGGGGACGCCGGTCGTGCTCGCGCACCCCCAAGCGCCCGCGGCGGTCGCGTTGCACGACATCGCCGAACAGATCGTCACCGCGTTGCTGCCGCCGGTCGAGATGGCCGGGTGCACCGCGCGCATGTTCGACCTCGTGCAGAAGCTCGCGTGAGCCGCAAGGAACCGACCACGAAGGATCCTTTCGCGCGTCTCGTCGACACCGTGCTGGGCGGCGGCGGGCACCACTCGGTCTGGGGCCAGCATCAGCGCACGATGGTGCGTAGGTTCGACGAGCGGCGCTTCCGCAAGTCGCTGCGCGCGTACTGGGGTGCGGACGCCGACCCGATGCGCGTCTCGCTCGCGGTCCAGGACGCGGTCTTCGCCGCGGGCGTCGTAGGCACGGTCGCAGAACAACTGCGGCTCGACGCGGCCGCGCAGCGGCGCGTCGCGGCTGCGGTCGTGCGCCGCAGACTCCTCGGCGAACCCGACCCGACGCTCGACGAGGTCGACGCGGCCTGGCGCGCGTGGTGGCCGCCGCCCCCGGGCGACCCGGGCCGTGAGCTGTTCGCGCGCTTCCTCGACGCGTGGCGGGCATGGCTCGCGTCGTCAGGCGACTGAGAGCCACGCGTCAGGGAGCGCCTCGAACCCGTTCCGGACGAGCGCCCGGTCGGCGGCGACCGCGCCCGAGATCCCCCCTCCACCACCAACAGTTGTCGGAGAAGTCAGCACTCTGTGCTGATTCCTCCGACAACCGCGCCCGATCCACAAGACTGCTTCATGATGACACGCGCCGATCCCACGCCGAGCACGGTCGAGCGGTTGCCCCGCAACGTCGTCGTGCTCTCGTGGGTGTCCTTCTTCCAGGACGCGGCCTCGGAGATGCTGTACCCGGTGATGCCGCTGTTCCTCACCGGCGTGCTCGGCGCACCGGTCGCGGTCGTCGGGCTCGTGGAAGGCCTCGGCGAAGCGGTCGCGTCGCTGATGAAGATCGTGTCGGGTCGCCTGGCCGACCTGCGGGCGCGCCGTCCGCTCGTCGCGCTCGGCTACGGCATGTCGTCGCTCGCGAAGCCGTTGATCGGGCTGGCGCAGGTGTGGCCGTTCGTCCTCGTGGCCCGGGTCGTCGACCGGACGGGCAAGGGCATCCGCACGTCGCCGCGGGACGCGCTGATCGCCGACGAGACCCCAGCCCACCTCCGCGGTCGCGCCTTCGGGTTCCATCGCGCGGCCGACACCGCGGGCGCGGTCTGCGGCCCGCTCATCGGCCTCGGGGTGTACGAGCTGCTCGGCGGTCACCCGAGCGACATCCGCCCGCTGTTCTTCGTCGCGTTCATCCCCGCGGTGATCAGCGTCGCGCTCGTCGTCTTCGTGCGCGAAGCGCGCGCCCGACCGGCCGACGAACCGCCCGCGGCGGCGGTGTCCTTCCGCGCGGCCTACCCGCATCGCTTCTGGCGCGTGCTCGCGTTCCTCACGCTGTTCGGCGTCGTCAACTTCAGCGACGCGTTCCTCATCCTGCGGGCAAAGGCGCTCGGTCTCGGCTTCGTCGCGATCATCTGCGCGTACGTCCTGTACAACGTCACGTACGCCGGGTTGTCGTATCCCGCCGGGCGCCTCTCCGACCGCGTCCCGCGGCGTTTGGTCTTCGCGGCGGGGCTGGGCGTGTTCGCGCTCTCGTATCTGGGGCTCGGGATCGTCACGACGTCGGCATGGGTGTGGCCGCTGCTCGCGGTATACGGCGCGTTCACCGCGTTGACCGACGGCGTCGGCAAGGCCTGGATCACCGACCTCTTACCGAGCGACCTGCACGGCAGCGGGCTCGGCCTGTATCAGGGCGTCGTCGGCGGTGGCTCGCTCGTCGCCGGGATCTGGGCCGGCCTCGCGTGGCACGGGAACGGGCGCCTCCCGCTCGTCGTCTCGGGTGCGGTGGTTGCGGTGCTCGCGCTGATCCTGCTCGTCGGCGGCGACCGCCTCGAACGGGCGAGCTGAAGCCGTCGCGGGTCGCGCGCGGAAATCCGCGGCGCGCTCGTCGTCGCGGGTGGCAAGCTCGACCGCGTGACGTCACCCGATCGCGAGCAGCGCTTGGTGTTCGGCGAGATCGCACAGCAGTACGACGCGTTCCGCCCCTCCTACCCGGACGCGCTCTTCGACACGATCGTCGAGTTCGGCGAACTGCACGCGGGGGATCGTGCGCTCGAGATCGGCGCCGGGACCGGCAAGGCGACGGCGGGCTTCCGGGCCCGGGGCCTCGACGTTCACGCGCTCGAACCGAGCCCGGAGATGGCTGCGATCCTGCGCGCGACGGGCGTCGGAGGTCGAAGAGACGCTGTTCGAGTCGTGGACGCCGCCGGCGGAGGGATACCAGCTGGTGTACGCCGCGCAAGCCTGGCACTGGGTCGGCGGTGACGACCGCTACGAGCGGGCGGCGGCCGCGCTCGCGCCCGGTGGGACGCTCGCGTTCTTCTGGAACAAGGGCCGGAACTGGACCGGATCGCTGGGCATCGCCAACGACGCGGTCTACGCCGAGCTCGCGCCCGGGATGAACGGCGGCCAGTGGAACCTCGACTGGGTCCTCGACGGGATGACCGCTTGCACGACCCTCGACGCGCCCGTCCGGCGGGTCGTCACGTGGTCGTGCTCGTACACGAGTGCCGAGTGGGTACGTCTCCTCGGAACCCATTCCGACCACCGGATCCTGCCGGACCACAAACGGACGCGATTGCACACCGCGGTCGGCGATGTCATCGACCGGCACGGCGGTCGCGTCGAGGTGACCTACGACGTCGAGTGCTATCTCAGTCGGAAAGTCTGAGGGCGACCGCGGGCCGTATCCGCGAGGCCGAGCGCGCGGGCGCCGCGGTCGCGAGCAGCGCACAGACGAACGTGCCGACGACGAGCAGCCCGATCGCGCCGAACGGGACACGGAACGCGAGCGAGTCGCCGAACGCGCTGCTCAGTGTGATCGACCACGCACATACCAATGCGAGCACCGTGCCGATCGCGACGCCCTCGACAGCGACGAACGCGGACTCGACGACGAACGCGCTCCGGACCGCCGACGCCTGGAAGCCCGAGCGCGCGGAGCACGCCGACCTGGCGTCGACGTTCGCGCACCGCGCGGACCATGATCACACCGATGCCGGCGACGCCGACGACGAGGCCCAGCGCGAGATAGCTGCGCATCAACAAGAAGAACTGTTGCTGCTGGGACATCTCGTCGCGGACCACGGAACGCAGCGTCTGCGCTTTGCCGCCGTTGGCGAGGAAGCGGCCCGCGAACGCGTCGGCGAAGACCGCCGGGTCGGTCACGTCGAGGTACGCACGGTTGGCGACCGCGCGGGCGCCGAACAGTCCCTGAGCTGCGGGCGTACCGAAGAGGACGCCATTGTTCGCGACGTCGGCCGTGCTGATCGCCGCGATCGTGAACGTACGTGACCGTCCGCTCGACTCGTCGCGGGCGGTGAAGTGGTCGCCGATCGCGACGACGTGCTGCGGGGGCCCGCCGCCCGAGGCGAGGAACGACGACTCGACGATCGCGAGGCCCGGGTGTTGCGAGCACCGCCCGGTACGCGGCGGCGTCGGTCGGGTAGCTGCCGTTGTCGTCGAGCTTCGGCGCACCGTGGTCGACGAACCGCCCGTCGAATCCGGTCGCAGTCCACTCGCGCGCCTTCGTGAGCCCCGGCGCGGCGACGATCTGCACGGTCTGCGTCGCGAGCGGGGCGATCGCGCGCACGCCGCGTTCGCGCGCCGAGCGCGTCGAACGCGACGGGATTGCTCGGGTTCGACTGTACGACGACGTTGAACCCGCCGGACGCGTCGCGCGGTGAACTGGCCGATCTGACCCGCGAACATCGAGGCGAACACCGACACGAGCACGAGGATGAACACGACGAGCGCGAACATCCCGAGCGTCATCGACGTCCGGAAACGCCGCGCCAACGGGTAGGCGAGCCCGAGGCGGACACTGAGCGAGCGTTTGGCGACCCGGCCGATGACGTGACCGATGTCCTCCTGGTGCTGCGCGGTGAGCACGACCGCGGCCCCGACGAGCACCAGGCCCTGCACGACGAACACCAGTACGTCGAGCGACATGTCGAGCGCGATCGCCGCGGGGACGGCGAGCACCGCCCACACGAGCACCGTCGCGCCGATCGCCGTGTTCACGGTGCGGCGTGGGAGGTTGCGGGCGAGCATCGGCCCGAGGCCGACGAACACCGCGACCGGTCCGAGCAGCAACGCGAGGAACGAGGAGGTCGCGACACCGAGTCCGGTCAACAGCAGGCCGCAGCCGGCGCCGGCGATGCCGAGAAAGCCCGAACGCAGATGCGGTTTGCGGTTCGCGGGCTCGGTGATGTCGCGGATCGCCTGGATGATGTTGAACCGGCTGAGCCAGAGGCTCGCGACCACAACCGTCGTGATCGCGATCACGAACCCGATGACGAGGCCCCGCTCGACGCTCGCCCACTTGAACGCGAAGTGGAGCGCGATGCCCGTGTCGTCACCGCGTTTCGCGAACAGCTTCGCGGCCGCCGCCATCAGCGCCCGGCCGAGGCCGAGCCCCACGAACGTGCCGGCGATCGCCGACACCACCGCATAGCACCACCCCTCGGTGGCGAACGCGCCGACGAGCGATCGGCGCCGGAGCCCGACGGCGCGCAGCATCCCCAACTCCGACTTCCGCTCGTCGGCGAGCATGAAGAAGATGTTGACGAGGAGAAGGATCCCGGCGAGCACCGCGAAGGTGCCCAGCGACGTGTAGAGGCGCGAGAGCGAATGCCCGCTCGCCTCGGCCCGGTCGAGCACCGCCCGCTTGCGTTCGTTGACGCTCGCGGCGACGCCCGCGAGCCGCGACGCGAGCAGGCGGCTCACAGTGTCGGAACGCTTGGCTCCGGCCTCGACCCCACCCGTGTTCGACACGAGCACGACCGACTGCGGCGGGGCGGCGTTGGGAACGGTGCTGCGCGCGACCATGCCGGCGATGGTGCCCGGGCTCACGAAGATGTTGTCCGACTTCGTCTCGTCGCCCGACCAGTAGCCGGCGATCCCGAGCTTGGGGAGCACGCTCTGCACGCGGAGCCGGACGCGCACGCCGTACGCGAACGCGTCGAGCGGGTCGCCCACCTTCAGCTTCAGCACGCGCGCGAGATCGGCGCCGACCGCGGCCCCGCCGACGCCGGGCCCGGAACCGGAGATGCCGGTCGCGTGCGCGTCGCCGCCGAACCGCCGCGCCGCGGCAAAGTCGGTCTCGAGCAACTGCGCCTTGGGCGCGGCTCGCACCGGCGGCGCGGTAGTCGCGGCCGACGCCGACGTCACCGTGAGCGCGAGCACGCCGTCGATGTTCGGGTCGCGCAGGTTGGCGAGGCGCGACTGCAACGTGGCCGCGGCGGCGAGCCCGTCGGCCGACACGATCTCGTCGACGGGGCCGAGCTGCTCGTAGGCCATCCGCTTGATCGACGAGTTGAACGTGTCGCCGACGACGAATGATCCCGTCATGATCGCGGTGCCGAGCAGCGAACCGAGGATCACGAGCGCGGTCTCGCGGGGCCGGCGGACGGCGTTGCGCAACGCGAGCCGGCGCAACACGGGTTGGCGCGCGAGCACGACGAGGAACGGCAACGAGAGCAGCGCGACGATGATCATGCGGGTTCAGGGAACCGGCGTCGGTGCGACCGCGCCGTCGGCGGCGGCAACCGCAACGGCTGCACCCCCGGCCGCGCCCGCGAGCAGCTCGTCGCTGACGATGCGGCCGTCGCGCATCTTGATCGCGCGGTTGGCCATGCCGCCCACGCCGGAGTCGTGGGTGACGACGATCAGCGTCAGCCCGTCGGCATTCAGCTCCCGCAGCAGTTGCATCACCTGCTCCGCGGTCTCGGAGTCGAGCGCACCCGTGGGCTCGTCGGCCCAGACGACCCGGGGGCGACCCGCGAGGGCGCGCGCCACGGTGACCCGCTGCTGCTCGCCGCCGGACAGCTCCGCGGGCCGGTGCTTCAAACGGGCGCCGAGCCCCACCCGCTCGAGCGTCTCGGACGCGCGGCGGCGCGCCTCTTTGGCCTCGACGCCGGCGAGCAACAAGGGCAGCTCCGCGTTCTCGACCGCGCTGAACACGGGGATCAGGTTGTACGCCTGGAAGATGAAGCCCATCGAGGACGCGCGGTTCGCGGTGCGGCGCGCGTCGGAGAGCGCGTGCAGGTCGACGCCATCGAGCAGCACGCGGCCACCGTCGATGTCGTCGAGACCCGAACAACAGTTGAGCAACGTGGTCTTGCCCGAGCCCGACGGGCCCATCACTGAAACGAACTCGCCCTCGTGCACGACGAGCTCGACGTCGCGCAACGCCTCAACTTCCTCGGCGCCCGTGTGGTACGTCTTGCGCACGCGGTCGGCCACCAACAGCGCAGGGGTTGTCGCGGGACTTGTCATGCGCTGAGCGCGTGGCTCGGGTCGGTCACGGGTCCTCCATCGGCACTCAGCCCCGAACCGGGAACGCTAGGGCGAATCGCCCGCCGCTACCGCATCGCCTAGCGAATCCGCGCCCGGCGGAGAGCATCCGGAAGCTCTTGCGGGCCACGCGACCTGAGCGCCGACACCGACGCGGGGACGTCGCAGGCGATCTGGTCCTGCCGGTCGATCGCGACGCCGTGCGGGTCGCGCAGTATGAACCGGCATCCGTACTCGGTCTCGATCGACATCGACTCGGCCATGGAGCCTTCTTCGACGTCGACGGTCACCCCCTCGTCGCCCGGGTAGAGCGCACGCAGGTACTCCGGTGCGAACACCGGCACGCCCGCGATCTCGCCCACCCGCTCGCTGTCGGGCCCGGGCCAGAAGTCCTCGTAGAGGAACGGCGCGGTCGACTCGCAGCAGCCGGTCCCGATGGTGAACACCAGCGCGCCGCGACGATCGCGCATCGCCCGTTCGACGATGCGCGCCGCCGCAGCGGTACCGGTGACTCTCAAATGTTGCCGCTGAGAGCGGCGAAGTGCAGGTAGCCGTTGCGATCGGTCGCCGTGTTCTGCCACACGTGCTTGATCTGGCGGTACTCGTTGTAGCCGTAGTCGCCGAGCTCACGCCCGATGCCCGACTGCTTGTAACCGCCGAACGGCTGCGTCGGCGTGATCATGTGGTAGTCGTTCACCCAGACCGTGCCGGTCCGCATGCTCGCCGCGACCGAGTGCGCGCGCTCGAGGTTCTTCGACCACACGCCACCGCCGAGACCGTAGATCGAGTCGTTCGCGATCTTGATCGCCTCGTCGTCGGAGTCGAACGGGATCACGCACAACACCGGTCCGAAGATCTCCTCCTGCGCGATCTTCATCGAGTTGTCGGCCTCGAAGATCGTCGGGAGGTAGTACGCGCTCTGGTCGAGCCCGGCCGCGAGACCGTTCGGCTTCGAACCACCGCACAGGAGCTTCGCGCCCTCGTCGAGGCCGAGCTTCACGTACCGCTCGGTGGTGTCGACCTGACTCGGCGCGACGAGCGGCCCGAGGTCGGTCGCCATGTCCATGTTGTCGCCGATGACGATCTTGCCCGCCCGCTCGACGAGCATGCCGACGAACTCGTCGTAGATCTTGCGCGACACCAGCGCGCGGGTGCCCGACTCGCACACCTGGCCGTTGTGGAAGAACGTGCCCCACAGCACCCCGGCCGCGGCGAGGTCGAGATCGGCGTCGTCGAGCACGATGTTCGCCGACTTGCCGCCCAGCTCGAGCGTCACCTTCTTCACCGTGCCCGACGCGAGCTGCATGATGCGGCGCCCGACCTCGGTCGATCCCGTGAACGCGACCTTGTCGACGAGCGGGTGCTGCGCAAGCTCCTCGCCCGCGCTGCCACCGGGACCCGTGACGAGGTTGACCACCCCGTTCGGGATGCCCGCCTCCTCGATCGCCTTGACCATCTCGATCGCGCTGAGCGACGTGAAGCTCGCAGGCTTCAGCACCACGCAGTTGCCCGCCGCGACCGCGGGACCGATCTTCCAGCCCGCCATGAGGAACGGGAAGTTCCACGGGACGATGCCGCTGCACACGCCGAACGGCTCGCGCCGCACGATGCTCTTCGCGGGCGGGAACGGGCTCTCGCCGCGGTCGATGACGTCGGGCTCGTTCTCCGCGCAGTCGGCAAACGCCTGGAAGGTCGACACCGCGCCCGGAACGTCGGCGAACATCGCCTTCTTGATCGTGCCGCCGCCGTCGCGAGCCTCGATCTCGGCGATCTCCGCGCTGCGGCCGTTGATGATGTCGGCGACCGCGCGCAGCTTCTCGGCGCGCTCCTTGCCCGACATCCGCGGCCACGGGCCGTCGTCGAACGCCTTGCGTGCCGCTTCGATTGCCCGTTGCGCGTCGTCGCGCCCGGCCTTGGCGACGTCGGCGATCTTCTCACCGGTGGAGGGCGCGTACGTGGGGAAGGTCTCGCCCGATTGTGCGTCGACCCAGGCACCATCGATGAACAGCTGCGTGTCGCCCATCGCGACTCCTCTCAGAGGGATCTGTTTGCCTGGTCAGGCTACGTGCGCCCTAGCAGACCGTCCAGCTCGCCTTGATCCCGGAGCCGGACACCTTGCCCTCGGCCTTGAGCTTCAGCAGATGTGCGTGCACCTGGCGCGCGCGCCATCTCGATCAGGCCCTCGGGTGTGTCGGTGTAGAGGGTGCTGACGATCCGCGGGATCGTCGCCGGCTTCGCCTTCACGAGCTTGAGGATCTGGCGCTCGCGCATCTTGCGGTGCGCGACGTACTCGTCGAGCACGGCGGTCGGGTCGTCGATGACGTCGCCGTGACCCGGGCAGATCTTGGCGACGCGGCGGATCTTGCGCAGGCGCTCGAGCGAGGCGAGGTACTGGATCATGTCGCCGCCGCGCTGCGGGTTCACGACGGTGGTCGTGCCGTTGAGCACATGGTCGCCCGTGAAGAGCGTGCGCTCCTCGTCGAGCCAGAAGCACAGGTGGTTCGGCGCGTGACCGGGCGTGTGCAAGGCCTCGAGGCGGAACTCGGTGCCGTCGATGGTGTCGCCGTCGCGCAGCACGATGTCGAGCTCGAGCGTGACCTCGTCGGCCTTGGGGAACGGCGAGAAGGCGGCGATGCGTGCGCCGGTCAGCTCCTTGATCTTCCCGGCCGCGGGCCAGTGGTCGGGATGGGTATGGGTCAGCAGCACCCAGCGCACACGTTCGAGCATCGAGGCGCCGACGATCGCGTCGATGTGCGGTGCGAGATCGGGCCCCGGGTCGATGACCGCGACCTCGTCGATGCCGACGAGGTACGTGTTGGTACCGGGCCCGGTCATCAAGCCGGGGTTGTCGGCGACGACCCTGCGGACGAGCGGCGAGAGCGCGCTCGGAGACTCCGGATTCAGGTTCGGCACGTGGCCTCACGCATCTCGGCGAGCAGATCGTCGACGCGTTCGAAGCGCAGGAGTATCTCGAGGCTGCGCTGCGTCGGCAGGATCAGCTCGATCTCACCCCGCGGCGAACGCGTCGAGCGCGTCGACGGGTCGGGTCCAACCCGACGCGACGAGCTCGCTGCCGTCGTGCTCGCCTTCGTGACCGTCGGGGGCACGCGCCACGAAGAAGCGAGTGTCGTAGCGACGCGGCGCGCCGACGGGCGTGATCCAGCGTGCGAACTCGACCAGCTCGCGCGGGTCGACGGGGATCGCCGCACTCCTCCATGCACTCGCGAGCCGCGGCCGCCCGGAACTCGTCGACCCCGAGCTCGGCTGCGACGACGCGGTCCTCCGGGTCGACGGCGCCGCCGGGGAACACCGTGGCGCCCGGCACGAACACCAGCGTCGTGTTCCGCCGGAGGACGAATACCTCGAGCTCGGGCCCGGTCGCGCACCAGGATCACGGTGGCGGCGTCGCGGACCCTCTCCATGGAGGAAGTCTACGTGGCCCCGTATCCTGGCCCGCGTGGACGGCGAGGGAGCAGCGGATCCCCGGCGCCGGCTCCCGGGCATCGAGCCCGTGCTCGCGGCAGCTCGACCCCGCGCTGCCGCACGCCATCCGCGCCGACATCGCGCGGGCGGCGGTCGAATCGGCCCGCCGGGGCGAGATCGGGCCCGAGGACGTGGCCCGGGTCGCGGGCGAACGCGCCCGGAGCCTCGCCCGGGGCCGGCTGGACCGGGTCGTGAACGCGACCGGGGTGCTGCTGCACACGAACCTCGGTCGCGCACCTCTGGGCGCCGACGCGCTCGACGCGATGACGCGCGCGAGCGGCTACACGAACGTCGAGTACCGGCTCGCCGACGGCGACGCGCGGCTCGCGTCACGAGCACGCGGGCGCGGCGCTGGCGCGCGCGTGCGGCGCCGAGGCGGGCATGGTCGTCAACAACAACGCCGCGGCCGTGCTGCTCGTGCTCGCCGCGCTCGCACGCGATCGCAGCGTGCTGGTGTCGCGCGGCGAGCTGATCGAGATCGGCGGCGGCTTCCGTATCCCGGAGATCCTCGCCGAGAGCGGCGCGCGGCTCGTCGAGGTCGGTACCACGAACCGCACACGACTCGACGACTACGAGCGCGCGTGCGCCGACGACGTCGCGCTCGTGCTGAAGGTGCACACGTCGAACTACCGCATGATCGGCTTCGTGGCGTCGACCTCGGTCGCGGAGCTGGCCGAGCCTCCCGCGCGTCGGCGCGTCCGTGGTCGTCGACGCCGGTTCCGGCCTCCTCGACGAGACGACGCCGTGGCTTCCGACCCGGCCCATATGGCTGCAGCGGTGAGCTCGGGGTGCGCCAGTGCGTCGACGCGGGCGCGGCGCTCGTGACCTTCTCCGGCGACAAGCTGCTCGGCGGTCCGCAGGCCGGGATCATCGTCGGGCGGCGCGACCTGGTCGACCGCGTGCAGCACACCCGCTCGCCCGCGCGTTGCGCGCCGACAAGCTGACCCTCGCCGGTTTGCAGTCGGTCGCGCACACGTACCTCTCCGGCGACGCGACGACCATCCCGTTCTGGCGTATGGCGTGCACGCCCGTCGACGCGCTGCCGCGTGCGCGCCGAGGCGATCGCGGCGCGGGTACCGGGCGTCAAGGTCGTCGACACCGAAGCGGTCGCGGGCGGCGGCACGCTGCCCGGACGGACGATCCCGTCGTGCGGGGTGGCGGTCGAGCCCCGCTCGGTCGACGAGCTCACGGCGCGCGCGCGTGACGCCCGCATCGTGCCCGCGTGGCGGGGGGCCGCGTCGTTTTCGACCTCCGCACCGTCGACCCCGCCGACGACGAACACGTCGCGACCGTGCTCGCACTCGGTTCGTGAGAGTCGTCGCGACCGCCGGCCACGTCGACCACGGGAAATCGACGCTCGTCGCCGCGCTCACTGGTACGGATCCCGATCGCTTCCCCGAGGAGAAGACCCGCGGTCTCACCATCGACCTCGGCTTCGCCTTCTGCGACCTCCCTCGGGACGGCGCGTCGGGTTCGTCGACGTTCCCGGCCACGTTCGCTTCGTGAAGAACATGCTCGCCGGGGTGGGCGCGGTCGATGTCGCCGTGCTGGTCGTCGCGGCCGACGAGGGTTGGAAGCCGCAGACCGAGGAGCACTCGCAGATCCTCGATCTGCTCGACGTCCGCCGGGGCGTGGTCGCCCTGACGAAGTCCGCGCTCGTCGACGACGACACCCTCGAGCGGCTGCGCGTCGAGCTCACCGAACGCGTCGGTTGGCCGGTCGTCTCCGTCGACACGCCCACCGGACACGGTCTCGGCGAGCTGCGTCGCGACCCTCGACGCCGTGTTGCGCGATGCGCCCGAACCTCGTGACACCGGGCGGCCGCGCCTGTGGATCGATCGGGTCTTCGCGGCGAAGGGCGCGGGCACGGTGGTGACGGGCACCCTCACCGGGGGCGCGTTCGCGCTCGACCAATGGGTGCGGATCGAGCCCGGCGGCATGCGGGTGCGCATCCGGCGTATCGAGTCGCGACCATCGCAGTGTCGACCGTGTAGCGCCGGGTGGCCGCGTCGCGCTCAACCTCGCGGGCGTCGATCACGTCGACGTCGGCCGGGGCATGGCGGTCGTGGCCCCCGACCAGTGGGAGCTCGTGCGACACGCTCGACGTCGCGGTCCGCGCCGTTCCCGGCCGTTCACTCCCGGCGACGCGACGCTCGACGCGCACGTCGGGTCAGCGGCGAGCAACCCGCGCGGCTCCGCGCTACTCGACGCCGACGTCGCGCTTCGCGCCGGCTGCGGCTCGCCTCGCCGCTCCCGCTCGCGCCCGGCGATCGCATCGTGCTGCGCTCGTCGGGGGCGCAGGCGACGATCGGGGGCGTCGAGGTGCTCGACGTCGCGCCCGACCACGCCGGCGGCCGACGCGCCCGCACGCCTGCGCCGGCCGCTCGCCGAGCGGGTCCTCGACGCGCGGCCGTGGTGCACGCGCGCGGAGATGGCGCGGCTCGCGGGCGACGCGCGGCGCCGCCGACGGCTACGCGATCGTCGCGGGGAGATGGCTCGTCGCGCCGGGCGCGGCCGCGGCCGTGCGGGCCCGCGCGCGCCGATCTGGCCCACGACGGGGCCGTGCCCGTCGTCACGGTCGCGGCCGAGTGCGGCGTCGACGCGACGCGCCTCCGGGCGTGCCTGACGGACGATCCCGCGCTCGTACGGTCGACGGCGACACGGTCCGGCGCCGCGACCGGGAACCGCTCGACGACCCGCTTGCCCGCCGGTTCCTCGCCGCGCTCGACGCGTCGCCGCTCGCACCGCCCGCGACCAGCCGAGGTCGGCGCTGCCCCGCAGACCGTACGCGCCCTCGTCCGAGCGGGCGCGGCGGTCGACCTCGACGGCTTCGTGTTCACCAGCCGCGCCCTCGACGACGCGCGTGCCCGCGTCGCCCGGCTCGTCCTCGAGCGCGACACCGTCACGATCGCGGAGGTGCCGCGACGCGCTCGGCACCGACCGCAGGCACGCGGTCGCGATCGTCAACCGCATGGATGCAGAGGGCGTCACGCGCCGCCGCGGCGACGTGCGTATCGCCGGGCCCCGGGCACGCCGTTCGTAGACCACGGCCCGCGCCGCCGAGCGCCCGGTCAGGCGTCGGGGCGCAGGCGGCGGCGTTCGGCCTCGGTCAGGCCGCCCCAGATGCCGTGCGGCTCGTGGACCCGCAACGCGAACTCGAGACACTCCTGCTGCACGATGCATTGCAGGCAGATGCCCTTGGCCTTGGCCTCCCGGGCCTCGCGCTCGTCGCGGCGCTCGGCCACCGACGGCGGGAAGAACAAGGTCGACTCCGGGCCCCGGCACGAGGCCCGCAGATGCCAGGTTTCATGAACGATGCCGAGTGCCACGCCCTACTCCATCCCCGCCACCCGTGAGACGCGCGGAAGGTATCTCCGGCCCGGAGGCCAGACAAACGGCCAGGTCAGGACGGGCGCCGGCGCTCGCGGTGATCGCGGGCGCCGCCGGTCTCGGGCTCGACCTCCAACACGACACCCTCGATCGAGACGACGCGCACCGGGTCGCCCGCGTGGATGGGGGTGGCCCGGTTCGTCCAGCGCGCGCCACAGCGCGTCGCGGATGCGCACGACACCGTCGGGATCGACGTCGGCTTCGGCGAGCCCCATCTCCCCGACGAGGTCTTCGCGCCCGATCGTCGGCGTCGAGAACCGCGAACGGACCATCGCGGTCATGCCCGACAACATGAACACGACCGTGCTGCCGATGACCAGCACGAGCACCCACCACGTGGGATCGAGTCGAGCGGAACCGCCGAACAGCCAGATCGAACCGGCGACGAGCGAACCCGCCCCGATGAAGGTCCACGGGCCGAGGTTGCGAGCCTGCACGTCGATCGACATCCCGAACATGCCGAGCAGCAACAAGCCGACGGCCCACCACACGACCGGGAGGTGCGAGAAGCCGAACGCACCACCGATGAGCGCGACGGCCCCGACGAACCCCGCGACACCGACGCCCACCGAGAAGAACTCGAAGACGATCAGCGCGAGCCCGGCGACGAACAGGAAGTAGGCGACCCACGGCGAATCGAGTGTGTGTGCGAGCTGGGCGTCGAGACCGAGCTTGCGGAAGTGGACTTCACCTTTGGGCTCGTGCATGCGGTTTGCCGTTGAGCTCGACGACCCTCATCGTCGACGGCTTGACCGCGCCGGAGTACGTCTGGATCGTGCGGCCGTCGAGCAGACCGATGAACTCGAGCAGCGTCGACGCCTTCTCGGTGTATGTTCTTCAGCGGCGCGTCGATCGTGAACGACGGGTCGTCGTAGCGGATCGGGCTCGACCGACCCGACGTGCGCGCCCGACGCCACGGCGGCGAAGTCGGCGGAACGCGCGAGCAGCGCGGCCGCGCCGCGCACCCCGCCGCCCGACGGCCCGACCCACACGGTGACGGGAACGCTCGCGTGCGTGAAGTCGTGCAGCAGCGCGTTCACGTCGACGTCGACCGCGCCCGAAGCGTCCATCTGGAAGACGACCACCGTCGAGTGCACGCGCTCGGCGTCGCGCAGGGACGAACGGATGAGCGACGCGTTGGACGGATCGATCAACCCGTTGATCTGGACGACGTCGATGCGCCCGTCACTCGCGGTCTGGGCCGCCGCGACCGCGCCGAACGAGCCGCGCCGAACGACACCGCGCCGAACGACGACGCGATCAGCGCGCCGCCACCCAGGACCGTCAGTAGCCGACGCCACCGCATGGGCCAGTCGTAGCACGCGAGGCACCGTGAGGCCCGACCGGCAGACGGTTCTGGACCCTGCTCCTACGATGGCGCGATGGAGGTGGCCGATTTCTGCTCGACCTCCCGAGTCATCATCGTGGCCGGCAAAGGTGGCGTCGGGAAGACCACCGTCACGGCCGCGCTCGCCGTCACGGCCGCGCGCGCCGGTCGATCGGTCCTCATCGTCGAGGTCGAGGGGAAGTCCGGGCCTCCCTCGATGTTCGGCGCGCCCGCGCTGGGCTACGACGAGATCGACCTCGACCCCCGGGTCCGGGCCCGGTTCCTCACACCCGACGCCGCGCTCGTCGACTACCTCGTGACCCACGGCATGAAGCGCATCTCGAAACGGCTCGCGTCGTCGGGCGCGCTCGACGTCGTCGCGACGGCGGTGCCGGGCATGAAGGACATCCTCGTGCTCGGCAAGGTGAAGTCGATCGAGGAGTCGCGCACCGCCGATCTCGTGATCGTCGACGCGCCCGCCGCCGGTCACGCGGTGACGTTCCTGCTCTCCGCGCGCGGGCTGCTCGACGCGGTGCGGGTCGGACCGATCCGCAAGCAGGCCCAGGACGTCGTCGAGCCTGATCTCCGATCCGGCGCGGTGCCAGGTGATGCTCGTGACGCTCGCGGAGGAGACGCCGGTGAGCGAAGTGGTCGACACCGCGTTCGCGATCGAGGACCGGGCCGGCGTCGCGCTCGGGCCCGTCGTCGTGAACGGCTGCTTCACGCCGCTCCCCGTCCCGGTCGCAGCCGGACGCGGCCGCGATCCTCGACGACGCCCGCGCGTGCGACCGATTCGTCTCGGGCCGCGAGGCCGACGACCTCGCGCGCGCGGCCGGCGTTCCTCGAGGAACGGCACGCGCTGCAACAGCTGCAGATCGACCGGCTGCGCGAACGCCTCCCCCTGCCGCAGATCGAGCTTCCCTTCGTCTTCGACCCCGACATCACCCGGTCGCAGCTCGACGTGCTCGCCGACGCGTTCCGAGCGCGGGATCGAGGCGCTGTGAGCAGTCGCGTCGAAGCGCTCGTCGACGAGCGGCGCGTCGTCATCTGCTGCGGCACCGGCGGCGTCGGCAAGACCACGACCGCGGCCGTGATCGCGCTCGAGGGCGCGCGGCGCGGGCCGCAACGCGTGCGTCGTGACGATCGATCCCGCGCGCCGCCTCGCCGACGCGCTCGGCATCGCGCACCTCGGCAACGACCCGACCGAGATCGACCGCGCCCTCTGGGCCGACGCCCGACGCCGTGGCCGGTGGACGCCTCTCGGCGCTGATGCTCGACACCAAGTCGACCTTCGACCTGCTCGTCACGCGCAACGCGTCGTCGCCGGACCAGGCGACACGCATCCTCGACAACACCTTCTATCGCAACGTCTCCGGCGCCCTCGGCGGCACGCAGGAATACATGGCGATGGAGAAGCTGCACGAGCTGCACGAGGAGGGCGGGTTCGATCTCATCGTCGTCGACACGCCGCCCGACCCGGCACGCACTCGACTTCCTCGACGCGCCGAAGCGGCTCACGCGCCTCCTCGACAATCGCATCTTCCGCCTGCTGATGATGCCGACGCGCGCGCGTACCTGCGGGTCGCGAGCGTCGCGGTGCAGACCTTCCTGCGTACCGTCGCCCGGGTCGTCGGGTCGGAGGTGATCGAGGACGTCGTCGCGTTCTTCCGCGCGTTCGAAGGAATGGAAGAGGGCTTCCGCGAGCGGGCCCAGGTCGTGGGCGATCTGCTCGGCGATCCCGCTACCGCGTTCGTGCTCGTGAGCTCTCCGCGGCCGCGACGCGATGCAGGAGGCCACGTTCTTCGCGGAGCGGCTCGCCGGTCGCGGGTCAGTCGGTCCAGGCCCTCGTCGTCAACCGAGTGCACCCGTCCTTCGGTGACGAGTCGCCGGCCGGGCTGCGGGCCGCGGCCGACGCGCTCCGCAGCCCCGGGACCGACGCATTCGACGGGCCCGGCCGCGGCCCGGCTCGCCGCGCTCTACGACAATCTCGCCGACTTCCGCGACATCGCCGCGCTGGAGCGGGCGCACATCGAGGAGCTGCGGGCCCGGATCGGCGCCGAGACGGCGCTCGCGTACGTGCCCTACCTGGCCCACGACGTGCACGACTTCGCCACGCTGCGCGAGGTCGCCGAGCTCCTGTTCGATACAGTCTCGACCCGATGACCACGATCCTCGTCGCCGCCGACGCCAAGTGGGTGCGCGACCAAGTCCGCACCGCCTTCACCGGTCGCGACCAGAACGTCGTCGAGGTCACCCGCGGCCAGGACGTGCGCGACGTGTTCGCCGAGATCGATCCCGACCTCGTCGTCCTCGACATGCAGATCGGCAACATGGGCGGGGTCGCGGTCGCACTCGACCTCCGGCTCGAGGAGTCGGGCGGGCGCATCGACCGCGCCAACATCTTGTTGCTGCTCGACCGCGAGGCCGACGAGTTCATCGCCCGCCGCGCCGACGTCGACCTGATGCTCGTGAAGCCGGTCGACGCCGGGATCCTGCGCCGCGCCGCGAAGCAGCTCCTTCCCGCCGCGAGCTGAGCGCCGGCGATGAACGACCACGAGCTGGCCGCACGTATCGCGCGCGAGGCGGGCCAGCTGCTCGTCCGGCGCCGGGCCGAAGGCGCCACCAAGGACGACGGCGACCGCGAGAGCAACGACCTGATCCTCGCCCGGCTCGCCGAGGCCCGACCCGACGACGCGGTCCTGTCGGAGGAGTCGAAGGACGATCCGATCCGGCTCGAGCGCGACCGCGTCTGGATCGTCGACCCGCTCGACGGGACCAGGGAATTCGGCGAGAGCGGGCCGCAGCGACTGGGCGGTCCACGTCGCGCTGGTCGTGAACGGCACACCGCACGCATGCGCGGTCGCCCTGCCCGCGCAGGACGATCTCGTGCTCGCGACCGAGCCGCGCGGCCGCGCTCGCACCCGCGAGCGGCGCTCAGATGCGGCTGCTCGTGTCGCGCACCCGGCCGCCCAAGTTGGCGGAGTACCTCGCGGGAGTGCTCGACGCCGAGCTCGTGCCGCTCGGCTCGGCCGGCGCCAAGACCATGGCCGTCGTGCAGGGACTCGCCGACGTGTACGCGCACTCGGGCGGACAGTACGAATGGGACTCGGCCGCGCCCGTCGGCGTGGCGGCCGCCGCGGGCTGCCACTGCTCACGCCTCGACGGATCGCCGCTCGTCTACAACCGCCCGGATCCGTACCTGCCCGACCTCCTCGTGTGCCGGCCCGAGCTGGCGGCGACCGTTTTGGCTGCGATCCGGAACGCGCCCGACGACTAGGCTCGCACCCTCACTACGGCACTACAGCACTACAGCACTACGGGGTGTAGCGCAGCTTGGTTAGCGCGCAGCGTTCGGGACGCTGAGGTCCCGGGTTCGAATCCCGGCACCCCGACTCGTGAAGACGCAGGTCAGCGCGGGTTTGCGCGTCGCCGGTCGAGAGAGCGCCCGCAGCTCATGGCGCGTTCATGGCGCAGCGCGTCGAGGAATCTGCGCCCGAGCGCGTCGGCCGCGGCCCGATCCGCCTCGCTCGTCGCCTGCGCGTAGACCGCGAGCGTGAGCCGCGGGTCGGAGTGGCCGAGGCGGGTCTGCGCGGTCTTGAGGTCGACGCCGTCGAGCACCAACGCGGTGGCGTTCGCTCGGCGCAGGTCATGAAACGTGAGGCCTTGGAGGCCCGCTCTTCGAGCTGCAGGGAGCCACACCCGGCCGCGCCAGCGCTCGTAGCGCAGCGGACCGCCGTGCTCGCTCACGAAGACCAGGGCGTCGGCACCCGTGAGGCGGCGCCGCGCAAGGTGATCCGTGAGCAGCGCGGCAAGCGCGGCCGGCATGGCGAGCGTCCGCCGACCGGCCTGCGACTTCGGCGGCCCCGAGACGTGTCGACCACCCTGCCCACGCGTGATCTGCTCCGCGACGATGAGCGTCGATCGCAAGAAGTCGATGCGACCGACACGCAGTCCCGCGCACTCTCCCCAGCGCAGCCCGAGCACGGCACCGAGGTACGCCATGGGCGCGTGGCTGGGCCCGAGCTCGACCGCCAGCCGTTCGAGGTCGGCGCCGGTGACAACCGGGCGGGTCGCCTGCTCGACCTCGGGAAGCTTGATGCCGCGACACGGCGAGCGGCCGATGTAGTCGCGCTCGACCGCGAAGCGGAACACCGCGCGCACCACGCCGAACTGGCGCCGGACGGTGCGCGGCTTCTGGCGCTTGCTCCATCGATTGACGAGGGTCTGCACATCGCCCGGAGTGATCGTGCCGAGCGGCCGCGGACCGAGCACCGGCTCCAGGTGCAGACGGACGATGCCTTCGTCGCGGGCAAGTGTTCCCGGCCGCTTCGCCGGATTGTTCGCGAGCCACTCGCGCGCCACATCGTCGAAGGTCGCCTCGGCGCGGCGTGGATCGAGCCAGGTGCCGCGACTGCGGTCGGCGCGCTCACGAGCTTCGAAGACCTCGGCTTCCCGGCGAGTGCGGAAGCTGCGCTTGTACGAACTGCCGTCGACGGTGCGGAGACGCACGTCGTACACGGCGCCGCGATTGGTGACGCGTCGATTGACGCTCATGGTGTCGGCCTTCCTGTTTGCTCAGGCGGTCGGCTGGCCCGGGTCAAGTTCACGCTTGGCCCGGGCCGCTCTTTCTTGCCGGCTGAACGGTAGCGCCCTCGGCCCGGCGCCGCTCGACGTACTGCTCGAGCGCGGCGGCGGGCACGCCGCGCCGAGCGGCCGATGTGGACGACGTCGATCTGGCCGGCGCCGACGAGCTCGTACATCGTTGTGCGCCCGATCGACAGCACGCGTGCCGCCTCGACGATCGTCAGCAGCAGCACCCTGTCCGATCCCTCGGTTCTCTCCTGCGCGTTATCGCTCATGCTCTGGATAAGCGCGTGCGACTGGTCAAACGCGACAAGAAATCGCGAGCAGAACGAGAATCACACACGTTGCATCCTGATGCTGTCGCCGTCGAAAACACCCTCGCGAAAAAGCTGCACGAACTTGCATTCGAAGAATCGCGACCACGGCTCTCGGCGAATCGGCATCGTCGAACGGCCGACGCTCAGATCGTCTGCACGGTCGCCGACGACCCCTGCTCGAGCTCAGCAAGCGTCTCGTTGAAGCCTCAATTTTCGAGGCCCGAGACCCCGGTCAAGATCGGCACAGATATGCCGCTTCCGCTATACGGAAGCAGCAGAGGTCGGGCAGACACTCGCCGGAGTGGCACGCTCGCCCGGGCCGAGGACACTTTCGAGGTCGTGGGGGTGACCCGAACGACGGCGAACAGCCCGGTCAGCTCCGGCCCCGAATAGGAATCCGGCTCTTCGCGATGAAGGCTGGGGGCGTGTCGTGATCGGACCGGGTTTGTAGGTCCGCGATTGAGGCCAGGGGCCTCGCCACTCTTGCGGTTGTCGAAGACAGCTCGAGAGGGAGACCCCTGGTGAATGGTCACGGTAGTGAAGGCGCGACCGCGTTGTTCGACATGGGCGGCTTCGTGGTCGTCGCACACGTGGTGGAGGGGGGCGAGTGGTGGCTGCTGATCGAAACGACCGCGGACTGGGTGGGCTGTGCCAGGTGTGGGGTGCGCGCCGTCGGTCATGGCCGCCGCCGTGTCGAGGTGCGCGATCTGCCGATCGCGGGTCGGCCGGTGCGGCTGGTGTGGGCGAAGCGGATCTGGCGCTGCCCTGACCGCGACTGCACAACCGTGACGTGGAGCGAACACGACGCCCAGATCGGATCGCGGGCGTCGTTGACGGCCCGAGCTCGGATCGAGATCTGCCGCCGGGTCGGTGAAGACGCCGACAGCGTCGCTCAGGTCGCACGCGAGTTCGGTGTCGGGTGGCATACCGCGATGGCAGCCGTGCGTGAGCACGGGATGTGCCTCGTGGATGACCCGGAACGGTTGGGTGCGCCGAGCGCGCTCGGGTTGGACGAGACGAGCTTCTTGCGGGCCGGCCCGAAACATCCGACGGTGATGATCACCGGGTTCGTTGACCTGGACCGTCATCAGCTCCTCGACGTGGCCGAAGGACGATCTGGCCAGGTCGTTCGCGACTGGCTCGATGATCGACCGTCCGAATGGGTCCAGGCGATCGACGTGGCGGTCATCGACCCCTTCCGCGGCTACACGACCGGGCTCACTGACCGGCTCGACGCGACGATCGTGGTCGATCACTTCCACGCGATCCGGTTGGCGAACAAAGCGATCGACGATGCCCGCCGTCGCGTGCAACAAGAGTCGCTCGGTCATCGTGGTCGACGCGACGATCCGTTGTATCGGATCCGCCGCCGGCTCCTCGTTGGTCACGAACGCCTCACTGACCAACAACACGAACGGCTCCTCGCGATGTTGGGTCACGGCGACCGACACGGCGACGTCACCAACACCTACCTCGCGAAAGAGCTTCTACGCGATGTGTACGACGCGCGCTCGGTCCGTGCTGCTCGCCGTCGGCTGCGGCGTTTCTACGAGCACTGCGATCAGAGCGGCGTGCGCGAATGCCGCCGGCTTGCGCGCACCATCCGGGCCTGGGAGAACGAGGTGCTCGCGTTCCACACGACCGGCCGCTCGAACGGGCCGACCGAAGGGATCAACTTGTTGATCAAGAAGGTCAAGCGCGTCGGGCACGGCTTCCGCAACTTCAACAACTACCGGCTACGCCTTCTGCTGCACTGCGGCGTGACCTGGCACACTGTCCCCACCGCAAGAGTGCGAGGCCGTCAACCACGCTTCACCGCGTAGAGCCAGGAATCCTCCCGACGTGAGATAGCGGCTCAGGCGTCGTGGACCCCGCCACGCTGTACGCAGGCGGGATCAAGACCACCCGCCAACCGCGCGCTCCTTGCGCCCGCGCCGAGAGCAGCCGCCACGAGTGACATCTCCCATATCCGGGAGTCTGCACGCAACCTCTGCACGCACCTGCGCTGACCGCAACAGCCCGTACCGAGTGTCCGATCGCGTGCCGGTGTGTCGGCGGCCGTTACTCGCCGCTCAGCCTGCCGAGAAACTCTTTCACTTCGCGCTTCGATCGCAGGATGTGCAGTGCGACGTGTGAGCCGTGCTCCGACACCATCGCGCGTGCTTGCTCGGGTCCTGACCGGCGGCTGCGCCGAATCTTCCCAATGGCGCCCCACTCGTCGCGCAAGCGCCGGCTGCGCGAGTCCTCGCAACCCTGGGGCATCTCGCCCCCAGGTTTGCGCAACCCCCGCGCAAACGCTCGACTCGCGCACAACCACCAAGGGGTATCGAGAACGAAGACGGTCTCCGCATGTTCGAGCCGCAAAGGAAGCGTCTCGTTGTAGTTCCCGTCGATGATCCAAGCCTCGCCCACGATTAGAGCGCGCTGCCGATCACGCCACTCGCCATCCGAGGGTCGCGCCCAGCCCGGCTTCCAGTAGTAGAGATCGAGGTGAATCACGGGCAAACCGGTGCGTGCTCCAAGCGCACGTGCGAACGTGCTCTTCCCGGACCCCGTCATCCCAGCGACGAGGACGCGGTGGCCGACCATCGGAGCCGCACCGTTCATGGCGCGGATTGTGCCAGAGGCGCCGGGCCTACGGCCCGTTTCCGCGCGTGGAATCGAGCGCAGAGCGGCAGATCTGTCGCGACGCGCATCGGCGTGGCCACGTCGGAGGTGGACCGACGGTCGGCCTATCGGACTGCCGTGACCTTCCGGCCGTTGTCCACCATCAGGTCGGCGAACTTCTCCCAGCTGAGCCGATAGACCATCTGTCCGTGTGCTTGTTGCCAATCGATCGAGCCCTTGCTGACGCGCAAGCGCCCGAGGAAGTCGTCATCGCTCCACACCGGGAACGAAGCGTCGACGTTCTCGATCTCGATGCCTTGGTTGAGCTTGAGTTTCACCTTGTGCTTGGCCATCGACTAATCGTTGCAGCTCCCCCGGAGAGTCACCAACCTCGGCCGGGCGAGCGCCCGATCGGCAGTTGTGCGCTCACTCGTCAACGATGCGTGCCGAGCGCACCCAGTACTTCCGTCGATCACGATCGGACGTCCGGGAGACGTCAACGATCACGTCGCGCGCCACGTCGATGACGGATGAAGGATGTGAGTCCAGCCACGCCTGCCAGAGACGATCTGCATCCTCCGCAGGGCAGTCGAGCACTGGCGCAAACTCGGGTCCGTGTGGCGAGTTCCTCACGCAATCATCCTCCCTCGTCCGTTCCCGATCGGCAGTTAGGTGTGGCGAGATCGCTCGGAGATCGATCGCCGAATCCGCAGCGACGGGATCAAGAACTCGCTTGCGGTCACGATGGAGGTCGCAACAAATGCGATGACGATCCAACTGATGACGATGAACGCGACCTGCGCCGATCCCGTGGACGGAGCCAGATTCATCAGACCGCTACCGGCGCAACCGCCGAGGAACAGTGCAAGGGTCCAGAGCACAACGCGTCGCATTGAAGGAGGTTACCGAGACCTTCAACGGCGCGCACCGATTGCCCGCTCGGGGACGCTTATGCGAGTGCCGGCTGGGTTCTCGGCACGGGTTATGGGACGATTCGGCGATGAAGCACTCGACAGCGATAGGCCGACTCACCGACGTCTGCGATGGACTCGATCGTGCCGCGGAGTGGCCCGATTCGTCGGTCACCAGCGCGTTCGTATTCGGCGCATTGCTCGACGACGATGCCGATCTCGACCGGGTCGAAGTCGCGCTCGTCGTCGCCGAGCCGCCCGAAGCTGTGCCGTGGATGTCGCGTCCCGCGCACCTCGAGGCGCTCGCTGCGATGTTGCGGTTCACGAAGCTGCCCCTCAGCTGGCGGTGGCGTCCCGCGGAGTGGCCGGTCTGGAACCATGCGATCGATCGCGCGGTCCGGGTTTGGAGCGCGGCCGGCGGGCGTGACCAGCGCGCCGTCGACGCGCTCGCGGCCCGCCAGCTCGGCGACGTGGCGGTCGAACGGCCCGCCAGCGACAAGGAGCTCCTCGCCGAACTTCTCGTCGAACGCGACGTCAGTCGCAGTCACCTGGCATCTGTAACGGAGTCCTTCTACGAGCAGGACTGGCGTCGCGACCATCGCGGCGACGGAGTTCATGCGGAAGACCATCTCTGGTGGGCAACCGCAGGATTTCTCGACCTCGACGACGCCGTCCGCAGACTCGACCCCTCCACGCGTCTTCCATAAGCGTCCCAGAGCGGGCAATCTGGAGCACATGTCCATCCCGAGCTGCAAATGTGGCCGATTTGCCTCAGGCCACTGTTCCGTGTGCGGGCGGCCGATCTGCCAGCAGCACTCCAGTCACGAATCGACCGTGTTTCGCTGCAGGGAGTGTTGGACTTCTGAAAGCCGGGTGCGTGACAACGGCTTCGAGGCGAGTCGCAGTCGACTTGCGAGCGAGCTGACCCGGGTCGCCAAGCTCATTCCGGCGTCGAACTCAATGTGGAAGTACGAACATTCGATCGTTGGCTCACGCACGAAGGTCAAGGACGGCCGCCTGACGATGCGAGGCGGGAAGGACATCGGCCCATCGGTAGCTATGCGTAGACCGAAGGTTGCGGACTTTGATACGGGCGACTCTTACCTCGTGGTCGATGGCATGATGTACTCGGGCCGAGCGCTTGGTGAGAAGAGTGTGCAGTTGTCGGGTAGAGGTATCCCTGCCGAAGCCGCCGCCGCAGACCCAGGCAAGACTGCTCTGGACCTAGAACGGCTGTGGTATGTCGTGGTCAACCTTGATCCCTCGGCTTGGCATCCAGACTGGCTGCCGCCGGTCTATTGATCCGACAACTCTCTAGCGGCGCGTTTGCAGGAAGCGCTCGGAGAAGCCTGCCAGTAAGTACGAGTGGATCCCCTTGACCATCGTCCAGAACTGCCGCTATGTGCTCGCCGAGAAGGCGCGCGATCGGGCATTATGCGTTTGTGCTGCGTCCGCTCAGATGCTTCGCGACGCTGGCGTTGATCGTCGTGGTTGGTGGCACCGCGGGCTGCGGAAGCGGTGCGTCGCAGGGCCCTACGGACGCCGGTGGCACGACGAGTTCCGCGATGCTCCTGTCCTGGCCGACGAGCGGCGCGCTTACGCGTGGCCAGATGAGCGCGCTCATACATGGCGTCGTTCACATCGATCGAGTCAACCGCTGCGTTGTCATCCGCACCCCCAGCGCCACATACCCCGTCGTCTGGCCGCGAGGTACGTCGATCGCCGACAACAGCATCGTGATGCCGGACGCGACAACAGCTCGCGACGGCGCGATCGTGGAAGGCGGCGGTGGGTTCTTGCAACTTGCCGATGTCAATCGCATCGTCCACGCCTCGCTCGAAATCCCGGTCGTGTGCCGAGCCGCTTCCGGGGAGGTCGCTGTCTTCAACCAGCATGAGCGAGTGACTATTGCCGCAGCTCGTCCGTGACTGGTCTTCGAGATACCCGCCGCGCCAGAACTGTAGATATTCCGGTGATCGAGGATGCTTTTCGTCCCTTCTCGTTGAGGGGGTGATGCGTCTGATGGGAGATCACTGAATGTCGTCATTGGAGTGCGTGTCGGGACCCGCATCCGCGGGTGATTTGGTGGATCGGTATGTCGAGTTCGTGGCGGCGCGATGCCGGCCGAACACGGTGATCGCGACGGTCTCGGACTTGCGGGTGTTCTTCTCGGTGATCGATCGGCCGCCGGTCGAGGTGACCACGGCGGACGTGTTCGAGTTCATCGCGCACCAGCGTCGAGGGCCGGGTGACGGTCAGGTGGTGCGCCTCGCGGATGGCGAGTCGGGACTCGCGGCTCGGACGATCAAGCGGCGGTTGGCGAGCGTGTCGGGCTTGTTCAACTACCTCGTGATGTGCGGCGAGATGGCTGCGAACCCGGTCCCGCGCGGGATGGCCACCAGGCGCACGGGTGCTGGCGGCCGGGCGACGGGTTCGCCGTTGATCCGCACCCCGCGGACGTTGCCACGCGTGTTGGACCCGGCCGAGGTGATCGCCTTGTTCGCCGCGCTGCGCCGGTGGCGAGACCGGGCGATGCTCGAAGCGATGGTGTTGGGCGGCTTGCGGTGTTGTGAGGTGATCGGGTTACGGCTCGAGGATCTGCATCCGACCGAGCGGCGGGTGTTCATCGCGGATGGCAAGGGCGGCCATCAACGCCTGATCCCGATGTCAGCCCAGTTCTTTGCGAGCGTGGCCACCTATCTGAGCGCCGAACGTCCGAACGATGCGACGAGCGAGCAGTTGTTCGTCGTGCTGAAAGGCACCCGTCGGGGTGGGCCGTTGAGCATCGATGGTCTCGAACAGATCGTGCGCGCCGCGAAGACCCGCGCCGGGCTGGAACACGCGACCTGCCATCAACTGCGCCACACGTGTTTGACCCGCCTGCGCGAGGCGGGGATGGCGCTCGAAGCGATCCAGGCGCAGGCCGGTCATCGTTCGATCGAATCGACGCGGGTGTATCTCCATCTCGCTGACGGGTGGCTCGCCGACGAGTATCACCGGGCCGCCGGGCTGATCGACGCGTCCGCGGGGACTGTCCGATGACCGCCGCTGCCGTCGTTGCCGCTGATGGGCCGGTCCGTCATCGTGACTGGGAAGTCGTGGTCGCGGACGCGCCGCAACTCGCGCTCACCGGATGGCGTTATATCGACCAGATCGCCTTATCGTTACGGCCCGCAACCGTCGATGTCGCCGACAACACGCTGCGGTCCTTCGCCGGTTATCTCGTCGCCGCGCACGGTGACGTGGTCGGGTTCGTCGACGTCCGGCGCGCCCATATCGAGGGCTTCAAGGCGTTCTTCGCGGCGCACCTGACGGTCAAGGGTGTCGTGCCGGCTCGGAACACGATCCGGCAACGGCTTGGGATGCTCCGCAGCTTCTTCGATCGGATTATCGAATGGGACTGGCTCGACGCGCCGGCCCGAACTCCGATCTTCGCGGTTGATGTCCCCGTCGCGGACGATCCGCTTCCACGGTTCTTGGACGACGCGCAAGCTGCCCGCCTCGCCGCCCAAGCCGCGATCGCCCCACCGTTTGATCGGCTGGTTATCGAGTTGTTGTCACGGACCGGGATGCGCGTCGGTGAGCTCTGCGGCCTCGCCGCCGACGCGGTCTTCACGTTGAACGGAACGCCGTGGTTGCGGGTCCCGGTCGGGAAACTGCACAACGACCGTTGCGTCCCACTCCATCCGAACGCGCAGCGGCTCCTCGCGGACTGGACCGTCACCCATCCACCCATCGATGGGCGCCTCCTCCACCGTGACGGACGGCCACTCGACCGTCATCACGTCGGCCGGATCGTCAGGCGGGTCGCCCGGGATGCCGGACTCGGACACGTGCACCCTCACCAACTCCGGCACACGCTCGCGACCCAAGCGATCAACCGCGGAATGCGTCTCGAAGCGATCGCGACGATGCTCGGCCATCGCAGCCTGCGCATGACACTCACCTACGCGCGCATCGCGAACAAGACCGTCGCCGACGAATACGCCACCGCGTCCGCGAAAATCGACGCGCTCTACACCAACAGCGATCCCGACCAACAGCTCCGCCAACTCGCAGTCGAGCATCGCCGCATGCTCGCCAACGGCTGGTGCAACCGGCCCATCGACACCGACTGCGTCTACGAGACCATCTGCGAAGGATGCGGCTACTACCAAACCGCCATCGAGTTCAGGCCCGCCCTCCAAGCCCAAGCCGAACACGCCGAACGCAACCACCAGACCGGCCGAGCCAAGATCTACAACCAGCTCCTCGACAACCTCGACCGCGACACCGGCTGAACCCCCAGCCCAACGCCGATCACCGGAATATCCCGACCACCACTTGACGGATCACCGGAATAACTGCCGATACGCGCTCGCTGACGACGGTCCCGGAGGCGCTACTTCGACGGGCGACGCAAGGTCCGCATCGCGGACACCGCCAGGCCGTAGGTGACACCGACTAGGGAACCGAGAATCGCGGCCGGGACCCCGAGTTCAAAGACCGCGAACCAAGCCGTTGGCGGGTGCGCCATGAGTCCCAGAATGAGCCCGGCGATGCCGCCGACCACGCCTGCAACAACGGCCCCCGTCGCAGCGCCTCTCATCCAGAGAGGAGTTGCCCTCACCGTCGCGCTTGTCACACTTTCGAGCGTAACGCTTCGCGCCAGATCTGCCGATCGGGGCGCTCGCATTGGCACGCCGTCGGCGTCGGATTTGGCCGTCCGCGAGTATCTCCTACTTGAAGTAGGATAGGGGTATGTCGACGGAGAAGGTGTCACTCACGCTGGATGACGAGCTCGTCGAGCAGGCGCGTCAGCACGCGGGTCAGCGTGGCCTGTCGGGCTACGTAAACCAAGCGCTGCGCCGTCAACTGCAACGCGATCGGCTCATCACCTTCCTCGAGGAAGCCGACCAGGCCGCGGGCCCGGTTGACGAGTCCGTGATGGAGGAGGTCCGACGCGAATGGCCCGCCGCCGCACCACCCCGCCGTCGCCGCAGCGCCTGATCCTCGACGCCGGCGCCGTCATCGCGTTGGCTCGCAACGATCCCCGCGCTCGCGCGTTCATCCGACGAGCGATCGAGCTCGATGCCGAAGTGCGCGTGCCGGTCGTTGTACTAGCCGAGACGCTACGCGGCACCGCGCGCGACGCCGGTGTGCATCGGGTGCTGAACGCCGTCTCGGACTCGCTTCCGATCGATGAGGCGATCGGCCGACGCGCGGCGCGCTGCTCGGGCGCGCCGATCGTTCCGACACCGTGGACGCGATCGTCGTCGCCGAGGCGATCGAATCCGGCGGAGCAGGGATACTCACCGGCGACCCGCTCGATCTGACTGCGCTCGCCGACGGCGAGCGCAGCGTCACGATCCACGCGCTGTGACGCGTCGCCGCCACGCGCGCGAACCCTGACACACGTGTCATGGCGCGTTTATGGCGCGCGCGCCCCGATTCGCCCTCGTTCGCCGCCATACCGAAAACGCTCTGACCAGCCACGATCGTTCGCGGGCGTTCGCCGGAATACGGCTTTTACGCTTTCGGGACGCTGAGGTCCCGGGTTCGAATCCCGGCACCCCGACTCTTTTCCCGCGGGTCACCGTGACGACGCGCATCGTTGATAGACGGGGCCTTGGCAACCTTGTCGTTGATCAGCGCGGTCAGTTCTGCGTGCCAGTTGTTGAGTTCGGCTCCGGCCGGGGTGGCGCGAAGATGTGGGATGACACGCGCCGCGGCCGGCCTCACCTTCACCGCGATCCTGCTCGTGAGTGGATGCGCGTCGACAGGCAAGACGGCTTCGACGGGGTCGCTCGCGACCGCCGGCTCAGCCCCGTCGACAACGCGACTGCAACGCTCGACACCGCCGCCCGCGCGGCGTTTTGCTGTGACTCCGCGAGGGCTACGCGTTGGTGAGATGGTCACGTTCTCCGGGACGGGGTGTCCTCAGAGCGACGTCGCTCGAGTCCTCATCGATTGGACCTCGACGACCGCGGGGACGCAGGTCGACAACATCACACCGGGCCCCGACGGCTCCTGGACGGCAACCGCGAAGGTCGGAGACAGCACGATGCTCGGCACCCGTCAGGCCGGCGCGGTCTGCGCCAATCGAGACACCCACGACACCGTCTTCTCGTACCCGCTCGTGGCGGTCCGCGTCAGCACCTTCCGCCGTTTGCAGGTCAGTCCCCCGTCCGTCGCACGACCCGGCGACCGCCTCACCGTCGTCGGCTCCGCGGCCTGCCCACCGCAACCGGTGCGCATCGGCGTCACGTTCGGAATTGCATCGCCCGGTCGTTTCGCCGGCGCGAGTCCCGACATCGCGACCGGCGTGGTAACAACCCCGACCGACCACGCCTGGACCGGCATCCTCACCGTTCCGAGAGCCACCCCACCCGGCCACTACGTCATCAACGCCTACTGCAGCTATACCCGCGACTACGACGCCTGGTACGAGCCTCTCCCCATCGTTGTTACCACTGCGCCATAGGCGAAACGGGCGCGCGGTTGACCTTCTCGCAGTGTTGCCGGAACCGTGGGAACACCGCGATGGTTTGGGCGTTCAGCCGCGAATGTTTTTGACGATGGACTGGGTCGAGTCGTTCATCGACATCATCATGCTGGATGCGAGTTGGATCGCCGCCGCACGCCGGCTCACAAGTGACTGGAGCTCCACCATGGAGAGTTCGGCTCCCTGACCGATCGCGGAGGGCGACCGCCGCATAGTCAGACCCGTGACCTCGGGTTCGTCAGCCGTCGCTGCGATCGCGAGGATCGCGAGAAAGATCGAACGCTCGTCGTCGGTCAAGCCGCCACTCAGTTCGGTGAGCTTGCGCTCCAACGTGGCACCGGGAGTCGCATCGGCACTCGTCACGACCACTCCCATGAAGGTTCCAACGGACGCTTCGAGCGTACACGTCCACTGGTCTGAAGGTGCGTGCCGTCGGTGCTCGTGTATTCGCCGGAGTGACGCCGGCGCCGGGGCAGGCCAACATGGTGGGCGCGTCCACAGCGCGCACACAGTGAGCCTCTTCAGGCTCGCGGCACGCCATCGACTCCGACAACGGGAACCGGCACATGAAGAAGTGGATCATCGGCATCGTGCTCGTGGCGCTGCTCGTCGTCGTGGGCGGCCCGTTCGTCTACTTCCACTTCATCCAAGCGGACGCGCCGCCCAAGCTCTCGCTCGACACCACCGAGATCCCCACGACCGTCGCCGGCACCACCCGTGCGCCACTCGCGGGGACGTGGACCATCGGGAGCGGCTCCGTCGTGCGCTACCGGATCAAGGAAACGGTGTTCGGGCAGAGCGGGACCGCGGTCGGATCGACCGAGACCGTCACCGGGTCGGCGACGATCGCCGGCACACAGCTCACGAAAGCGGTGTTCACCGTCGACATGACGACCGTGAAGAGCGACCAGAGCCAACGCGACGGGCAGTTCCAAGGCCGGATCATGGACACGTCGTCGTTCCCGACCGGAACGTTCACGCTCACGAGCCCCGTCGACCTTGCGCCCGTCCCGAAGGACAAGGTCGACGCGACGTACCAGGCGACGGGCACGCTGCAACTGCACGGCACGACGAACAACGTCACCTTGCCGTTGCAGGCACGGCGCAGCGGCAACGTGATCCAAGTCGTCGGCAGCACGTTGATCACGTTCTCCGACTACGGGATCGGCAATCCGAGCGGCGGCCCCGCGAGCGTCGGGAATTCCGGAACGCTCGAGTTCCGGCTCCAATTGCGGCCCGCGGCGTAGCGGTACGGCGTTCGCCGTAATTTCGCTTTACAACGTGTCCAGCCAAGGGTGTACGGTGAGGGCGCCGCGTTGCTCCGGACCCTGGTAGCGCATCGAGTTCGAGTCCGATGCATTGGAGTCTGTATGGCCGCGGGGACCTTCGCATTCGATGCCGGAACCAAGCCCGAGGTCGACGTCTCGACCCGCGACGAAACGGTCGACGCGACGTGCACTGTCGTCGCGCTCCGCGGCGACCTCGACTCCGCCGCGCTGAACACGCTCGTCGAGACCTTCGATGACGCGATCACACGCGACGACGCCGACATCGTGGTCGACCTGGCCGGCGTGAAGTTCATGGGTGCGGGATGGATCAGCGAGCTCGTGCGGAGCCGGGCGCGACTCGAAGCCCAGGACCGTGAGCTCACGTTGCGATCGCCACCTCAGGTCGTACGGCGCCTGCTCGACTTCTGCGGACTGACGTACCTGATCGAACCGATCCACCTCGTCGGCCGCGTCGAGCGCGCTCGAGATCGTGGCTACCTAACCGTCGACGCGCGTTCTCTGCTCGCTGTCGGCGAGCCGGCGCGCCAGATAGCGCCGTTCGGGATCAGTGGACGCCAGCGCGAGCGCGTCGTGAGTACGCGGCCGCGGCCTCGTCGTGGCGGTCGAGCCGCCGTAACAGGTCGGCACGCGTCGCGGGCAGCAGGTGGTAGCCCGCGAGCGCACCCGACTCTTCCCGCGCGGCGACGAGGCGCAGGCCCGCGTCGGCGCCGTCGGCCACGCCGATCGCGACTGCGCGGTTCAGCTCGAACGACCGTGGACGCCGGGATCATGCGGACGAGCTCGCGGTAGAGCGCGGCGACCTCGACCCAGTCGGTCGCTTCATGTAGCCGGCCATCTGGGCCTTTCCCTCGGCCGGGCTCATCGCCTCGTCGCTCGCGTCGTCGGTGCAGACCAACAGGATCTAGCGCACGGGTCCTCCGCGTCGTTCTCGGGAGCGGGTCTCGCTATCCGATCACACCCACGACGAACGGGCGCACGCTCGATCGACACGTTCCCGACGAATTCGCCGTTGCAGCGATTCGTCCGACGAATCGTCGAGATGCCGCGCCGAGGCGGCGGGTGTCAGGCGGTCACTGTGACCCGCGTCACCGCTCGAGCAGGAGCTCCGCCATCTGCACGCCGTTCAGCGCCGCGCCCTTGCGGAGGTTGTCGCCCGTGACCCAGAGGTCGATCGACCCGGGCTCGGACGGGTCCTCCCGGATACGCCCTACGAGCACCGGGTCGATACCCGCGGCCTCCTGGGGGGTCGGGTAGCCGTCGCCGTCGTCGACGAGCAGCACACCCGGCGCCGAGCGCAGCAGGTCGACCGCCTCCGCCTTGCCCATCGGCCGGTGGAAGCGGACGTTCGCACTCACCGCGTGCCCGACGTACACGGGAACACGCACGCACGTGACGGTGCAGCGGATCTCGTCGTCGTGGAGGATCTTGCGCGACTCGCGCACCATCTTCCATTCCTCCGACGTGTAGCCCGCTTCCTTCACGGAACCCGCGAGCGGGATCACGTTGCCGGCGATCGGCTTGTCCCAGACCTCGCCCTGCACGAGGAAGCCGTCGTTGCGCCCGGAATGCCGCAGCTCCTCGGAGCGCCCGTCGAGCTTCGTCCACTGCGCGTCGAGCTCGTGCAGCCCGACCTGCCCGGCGCCCGACACCGACTGGTACGTCGACACGACCATGCGGTCGATACGCGCGGCGCGGTGCAACGGTGCGAGCGCGGTGACCGGGATCATCGTCGTGCAGTTCGGGCACGACGCGATGCCCTTCGGCATGTTCCGCATGTCGTCGGGATTGACCTCGGCGACGACCAGCGGGACGTCGGGGTCCATGCGGAACGCCGCCGACTTGTCGATGACCTTCGCCCCCGCGGCTGCGGCCTGCGGGGTCCATTCGAGCGAGATCGGGTCGTCGACGTCGACGATGACGAGATCGAGGCCGTCGAAGCATCCCGCCCGCAGCACCTCGCAGGTCACCTCCCCGCCCGCGAACTCGAGCTTGCGGCCCTCGGACCGGGGCGACGCGTAGACGCGCAGCTCGTCGACGGGAAACGAGCGCTCCTCGAGGATGCGCAACATCTCGGTGCCGACCATCCCGGTGGCGCCCATCAGACCGACTCGCACGACCTACTCCTTGTCCAGGCCGAACGCCGCGTGCAGCGACCGTACCGCGCGTTCCACTTCTTGTTCGGCGACCACGCACGAGATCCGAATCGTGGATGTGCTGATCATCTCGATGTTCACGCCTTCGTGGGCGAGGGTCTCGAACATCTTGGCCGCGATCCCCGGATGGGTCTTCATGCCCGCGCCGATGAGCGACACCCGGCCGATCTTCTCGTCGGTCCCGTACCCGCTCGCCTCGGTGTCGACGACGATCTTCTCCATGCAGCGCGCGGTGCGCTCGACGTCGGCGCGCGGGACGGTGAACGAGATGTCGGTGTGGCCCGCGCTCGACACGTTCTGCACGATCATGTCGACGTTGATGCCGGCCTCGGCGAGGTCGCGGAAGATCGTGGCGGCGACGCCGGGCCGGTCGGGGACGTGCTCGATCGTCACCTTCGCCTCGCTGGTGTCGTGCGTGACCCCGGAGATGATCGCCTGCTCCATCGCCTCGACCGCGTCCATCGCCTCGTCCTCCTCGGTGATCCAGGTTCCCGGCGCCCACGTGAAGCTCGACCGCACGTGCACCCGGACGTGGTGATTGCGCGCGAACTCGACGGATCGCAACGCGAGGACGCGCCCACCCGTCGCCGCCATCTCGAGCATCTCGTCGAATGACACCCGGGAAAGCTTGCGGGCGGTCGGGACGATGCGCGGGTCGGCGGTGTACACGCCTTCGACGTCGGTGTAGATCTCGCACGCGTCGGCGCCCAGCGCGGCCGCGAGCGCGACCGCGGTGGTGTCGGAGCCACCGCGGCCGAGCGTCGTGATGTCGCGTGCGGTCGACACGCCCTGGAAGCCGGCGACGATCGCGACCTTGCCCGAGGCGAGCGCCTCCCGGATGCGGTCGCCCCGCACCTCGATGATCTTGGCCTTCCCGTGCTCGGTGTCGGTGAGGATGCCGGCCTGGCTCCCGGTGAAGCTCACCGCGGGCTGGCCGAGGTCCTCGACCGCCATCGACAGCAGCGCCATCGAGATGCGCTCACCCGACGTGAGGAGCATGTCCATCTCGCGGCCGCCGGGCGAGCGAGTGACGTCGCCTGCGAGCCGTACGAGATCGTCGGTGGTCTTGCCCATCGCGGAGACCACCGCGACGACGTCGCTGCCGTCGCGGCGGGTGCGGACGAGATGATCGGCCACGGCCCGGATGCGATCCGGGTCGGCCACCGACGTCCCTCCGAACTTCTGCACCAGGAGACCCACGGCCGTCCAGGCTACCGGCGGCCCCGGTGAATCTCGGACGGGATTCCCCGCGCAGTACATTCAGCGGCCGTGCCGTCCGCAGACAAACGTCAACGCCAGAAGGAGAATGCCCGTGCCGCGCACGCCGCGCGCGAGGCGCAGATCAAGAAGCGCAAGCGCAACCGCACGATCCGTAACGCGGGCATCGCCGCAGCCGTCTTCGCGGTCGCGTTCCTTCTGATCAGCTGGCTCAGCGGCGGCAATAACAAGAAGTCGTCCGACACGACCACCACGACCCCGACCCCGACGACCGTTCTGCCTGCTTCAGGTGTGACCGCGACGATCAAGACGAACCTCGGGACGATCGTGCTCGCACTGAACACGAAGGACGACCCGAAGGGCGCGGGCCGGTTCATCGGCCTGGCCAAAGCCGGTACCTACAACGGATCGCGGTGGCACCGGATCGTGAAGGATTTCGTCATTCAGGGCGGTGCGCCCGGCGGTGACACCACGAAGTCCGCAGGCAACGCCGTCGTCGGCGAGTTGCCGAAGGATCACTACCCGGTCGGGTCGGTCGCGGCCGCGAAGACCGACCAGGATCCGCCCGGCACATTCGACTCTCAGTTCTTCATCGTGACGGGCGCGGCCCAGGGCGCCGGCCTCGCGAACGACTACGCGCGCTTCGGCACCGTGAAGTCGGGCATGGACGTCGTGAAGAAGATCGAAGCCCTCCCGGTCGGCTCGGACAACGCGCCGACGTCGAAGGCGACGATCGACACCGTCACGATCAGCGGCGTGTAGCCGGGGCGGCGAGCTCGATGGTGCCGCCGCTCTTCGTCGTCTTCGGCTTCGCGCCCTTGCGGTAGACGGTCGCGGCGCCGGCGCCGAGGACCTGCCAGGGCGCGTCGCCGGTGCGCACCGAGCGCGGTCTGTTCGTCGACGCCGACGAGCACGCCGTCGCGGGCGAGGAGATCAACGGACCGCTCACGCAGATGGTCGGCGGCACGGCCGTGGTACGGGAAGATCGCGAGGCCGGGGACGAGCCCGAGCCCGACGGTGTACGCCCCGCCGCGGGGATCGACCATCGGGTCGCCCAGCACCGTCGCGCCCGCGCCCGACGCCGCGATGACGGCGCCCCGGCCGTACGCGTAGACCATCGCCTCGTAGAACGGGCTGTCCTTGAGCACCGAGCGCAGGTGCAGCGGCGATCCGTCGGCGATGTACACGAAACGCGCGACGCGCACCGCGCTCACGTTCGCGTCGGCTTCGGCGTCGCGCCGGTTCAGAACGGACAGGCCGACGGCCCGGGCGCCGAGCCCTTCGAAGTAGGCGGTGGCCCGTTCGACGGCCCGCTCGGGGTGCTCGAACGCGGCGGCCGCGGCCAGGACGAGCACGTCGTCGGCCCCCGCCAGCTCGAGCAGGCGACGGTCGAACCCGGCACACGGCTCCGTCCACTCGTCGCCGCCGACGAGGGCGACGGTTCCTTCCGGCTTCGTCACGTCGTCGATCCCGTGCTCACGCAGTGGATCCTACGAGCGGGGCCCGACGGGCGAGTGCACTCGCCGCCGCCGACTACCCGCCGGTAGCCTTTCGGCCTTCACTCAGGAGGACGGGAACATGTCGGTCAAGCGCGTGGGGATCGTTGGGTCGGGGATCATGGGCTCCGGCATCGCCGAGGTCGCGGCCAAGTCCGGGTTCGAGGTCGTGCTGCGCAGCCGCTCGCAGAGCACCGCCGATGCGATGGTCGCCGGGCTCGAGAAGTCGCTGGCCAAGCAGGTCGACCGGGGCAAGCTCGAGGCCGCCGAGCGCGACGCGGCGTTGGGTCGGGTGCGAGCCGTCGCCGACCTCGGCGAGCTGAAGGAATGCGACCTCGTGATCGAGTCGATCGTCGAGGACCTCGCGGCGAAGAAGCACCTCTTCACCGAGCTCGACCGGATCTGCCCCGAGCACACGATCCTCGCGACCAACACGTCGACGTTGCCGGTCGTCGAGATGGCGATGAACACGGGCCGGCCCGAGAAGGTGTGCGGCGTGCACTTCTTCAACCCGGCCCCGATGATGGCCCTGGTGGAAGTCGTGCGTGCGATCACGTCGAGCGACGACACGATCGACCAGGCGACCGCGTTCGCGACGTCGTGTGGCAAGAACGCGGTCCAGGTGAAGGACCAGGCCGGGTTCATCGTCAACGCGCTGCTCTTCCCGTACCTCAACAACGCGGCCAAGCTCTTCGACGCCGGCGTCGCCACCCGCGACGACATCGACGCCGCCATGAAGGGCGGCTGCAACTTCCCGATGGGGCCCCTCGAGCTGCTCGACCTGGTCGGCCTCGACACGAGCCTCGCGATCCTCGAAGCCCTCTACGAGGAGTTCAAGGACCCGAACTACGCCGCCGCCCCCATCTTGCGCCGCATGGTCAGCGCCGAGCGTCTCGGCCGCAAGACCGGGGTCGGGTTCTACGAGTACAAGCGGTAGAGATGGCCGAGCGCGACCGCCCCTGGTTGATCCGGACCTACTCCGGTCACTCGTCGGCGCGCGCGTCGAACGAGCTCTACCGCACCAACCTGACGAAGGGGCAGACCGGTCTGTCGGTCGCGTTCGACCTGCCGACGCAGACCGGCTACGACCCCGACAGCCCGTTCGCACGGGGCGAGGTCGGCAAGGTCGGGGTGCCGGTGCCGCACCTCGGCGAGATGCGCACCCTGTTCGACGGCATCCCGCTCGGCGAGATGAACACGTCGATGACGATCAACGCCACCGCCATGTGGCTGCTCGGCATGTACCTCGCGCTGGCCGACGAGCAGGGCGTGCCGCACGCGCAGTTGTCCGGCACCACGCAGAACGACATCTTGAAGGAGTACCTGTCGCGGGGGACCTACATCTTCCCGCCGGAGGCTTCGAAGCGGCTCACCGTCGACCTGGTCACCTACACGGTGAAGAACGCGCCGATGTGGAACCCGATCAACGTGTGCCCGTACCACCTGCAGGAGGCGGGCGCGACACCCGTGCAGGAGCTGGCGTACGGCCTCGCCAACGCGATCGCGGTCCTCGACGCGGTGCGCGAGTCGGGACAGGTGCCGGAGCCCGAGTTCCCCGAGGTCGTCGGGCGCATCTCGTTCTTCATCGATGCCGGCGTGCGGTTCGTCGAAGAGATGTGCAAGATGCGCGCGTTCACGCGCATGTGGGACCGGATCTGTCTCGAGCGCTACGGCGTCTCGGATCCGAAGCTGCGGCGGTTCCGTTACGGCATGCAGGTGAACTCGCTCGGGCTCACCGAGGAGCAGCCGGAGAACAACGTGCAGCGCATCGTGCTCGAGATGCTCGGCGTCACGCTGTCGAAGGACGCGCGGGCGCGCGCCATCCAGCTGCCGTGTTGGAACGAGGCGTTGGGGTTGCCGACGCCCTGGGACCAGCAGTGGTCGCTGCGGATCCAGCAGGTGCTGGCGTACGAGTCGGACCTGCTCGAGTACGGCGATCTCTTCGAGGGTTCGGTGGTGGTGGAGCGCAAGGTCGCCACGCTGTGCGCGGAGGCCGAGGTCGAGCTGCAGTGGGTGCTCGACGGCGGGGGCTCGTTCGCCATGATCGACGAGATGAAGGGCCGCATCGTCCAGGCCGGCGCCGAGCGCGTGCGCAGCATCGAGTCGGGCGAGCTGAAGGTCGTGGGCGTGAACTCGTTCACGGAGACCGCGCCTTCGCCGCTGGCCGACATCGCGCAGCGGGGCGGCATCGTGACGATCGATCCCGCGCTCGAAGCCGAGCATGTGGACGAGATCTCCTCGTGGCGTGCCGACCGTGACGAGGGCGCGTTCTCGGCCGCGCTCGCGGCGCTGCAGGCGACTGCCCGCACCTCGGAGAACCTGGTGCCCGCCACGATCGCGCTGGCCAAGGCGGGCGGGACCGTCGGCGAGTGGGCCGGGGCACTGCGCGAGGTGTTCGGCGAGTACCGCGCCCCGACCGGGGTCGGCGGGGTGACGGTGCCACCGGGTGCGGAGCTGGAAGCCGTACGGGAGTTGGTCCGCACGATCACGGCGGAGACCGGTCGGCCCATCCGGCTCCTCGTGGGGAAGCCCGGACTCGACGGCCACTCGAACGGGGCCGAGCAGATCGCGGTCGCGGCGCGTGACGCCGGGTTCGAGGTCGTGTACCAGGGCATTCGCCTCACGCCGGCCGAGATCGCGGCGGCGGCCCGCGACGAGGACGTCGACGTCGTGGGGCTTTCGATCCTTTCGGGGTCGCACCTCGGCCTGGTACCCGACACGATGCGCCTGCTGCGCGAGGCCGGGGTCGACGCGCCGGTGGTCGTGGGCGGGATCATCCCTGATGCCGACCGAGCCCAGCTCGAGGCGATGGGGGTGGCGCGGGTCTATACGCCGAAGGACTACCAACTTTCCCGCATGATGCGCGATCTCGCCGAACTGGCCCGGGTACACCGATCCAAGCCTCAGGCCGGGGCGACGGTCGGCCGATGAGGGTACGCATGGACGACCCGCGAGTCATCGTGGCCGCTACGGGCGGCGTCGCTGCGCTCGCGGCCGGAGCGATCGGGGTTGCGATCAATTCGCCCACCTTCGCGGTGGTCGCAGGTTCGGCGGGAGTCGTCGCCGCGATCGCAGGCGTGGCGCTCGGTGCCCGGGCGCGCCAAAGTGAGGACCGGCTCGAGCAGGCCGAAGACGAGATCCGCGCCGTGCGGCGTGAGCTCGCCTCGATCAACGCGGTGCTCCAAGAGGAAGCGAGTCGCAAAGTGGCCGAAGAAGAGCTCGGTTCCGGCATCGACGAAACCCGCGCCCGGGGCGAGCAGGCCTTCGACGCCGCGACGGGTCTGTACGACGAGAAGTACTTCGCGGTGCTCGCGCAACAGCAGGTCGCCGCGGCCCGGCGGTCGCTCCGTCCGATCTCGGTGATCATCTTCGAGATCGATGCCATGGGAGAAGTCGACCGGGCGACGCGCCTGCAGGCGCTCGGCGTCGTCGGCGACGTCGTGCGCCGCACGCTGCGCGAGAGCGACGCCGCGTGCCGGCTCGGCGACCTGATGGTCGGGCGCGATCCTCGAGGACACCCCCGAGGCCGGTGCGGTGTGGGCCGCCGAACGGGTGCGGGGGACGTTGCTCGCGTCGCCGGTCGGCGACGCGCTCACGCTCTCGGCCGGTGTCGCCTGCTACCCGACGCACGCGTTGGGCGCGGCCGAGCTGGTGCACCAGGCGAGCCGTGCGCTCGACGAAGCGCGCTCACGCGGTCGCGACCGGGTGGAACTCGCACCCGAACCGTCGAACTGACGTCCGCCCGTCCGCCCGTCAAGCCGCCCGGCGGCCGGGTTGCGCGGGTCGGATCGTGCTGTGCTCGACCCGCCGGCGCTCGGCCGGATTGAGCACGCCGAGGGCGTAGATGCCGCGATCGACGCGGCGGGCGCGCCCCAACGTGTTCTCATAGCCGAGACAGTCGGCGAGCCGTTGCACCGGATGTCGCGAGCCGATGGCGTAGCCGTTCAGGTGGAGCTCGCGATGGATCTCGACGAGGGTCATGGGTCTCGCGTTGCGGGCGAGCACGGCCAACACCGCCGAGCGCAGGTGTCGACCGTGCAACGGGTGGGCGTTCGGCGCCACGGGCGGAATGGGCGCAGGACCGCCCCGGACGGTGCGGCGAAAGCCGTGGACGATGTCTTTGGGGTCGACGCGAGGCCACATGACGACACGGAGCTCGGCCAGCTTGGTGCGCACCTCCGCCAGCTCAACGGCGAGGGCCTGTTGCGCGGCGTCGAGCTCGGTGGCGCGCTCGAGCAGTGCCGCGCACTCGGCATGAAACGCGACGAGTGCCTCGTGACCGTGGGGCACCTTGCGGTAGCGAGTGGGATAGCGGACGGCAGGCATGTGCGCTCCATAGCCAAGGAGATCCGTTCGGGGGAAGCGCCTCGGCCGGGGCAACGCACGCAGGCGGAGGGGCCCGCCGCGGCCTCGACGCCAACGAAGCTAACGACCCGGTGCGACACCCACCCCAAACTGCGTCACGACGATTCGTGCGACGAATCGCTGCAACGGCGCACGGGCTCGACGTGCGCAGCGTCACGACGATTCGTGCGACGAATCGCTGCAACGGCGCACGGGTTCGACGACGCGCAGGGGATGGCACGGGTACGCGGGTGGCGGTCGTCGTCGGGCCGCGCGGGATGTCGGACGGTCAGGGGCCGTCGTGTCGGGCGACGTCGAGCTCGTCGGCCACGGCGTCGGTGTCGGCGCCGAGCGCGCGTCCGGCCCACCGCATCTCCGCGGGCGCGCGGGACAGCCGCGCCACGGGTCCCTGCATGACGATGCCGTCGACCTCCACGAACACGCCTCGGGCCTGCACGTGTGGATCGTCCAGCACCTCGCGCATGGTGTAGACGGGCGCGATCGCGGCCTCGGCCGCCTCGAACGCGGCCAGCACCTCGGCCGACGGGCGACGACCGACCCAGCTCGTCACCGCCGCGTCCAACTCGTCGCGGTGCTCGCCCCGGCTCTCGAACGTCGCGAAACGCTCGTCGCCCGCGAGTCCCAACAGCGTCAGCACCCGCTGCGCGACGGATTCCGCCGAGGTCGAGATCGCGACCCAACGGTTGTCGGCGCAGCGATACGTGCCGCGCGGAACGGAGTAAGGGATCCCCGAGCCCAGGCGCGGCTGTTCGTAACCGAGGTGCGCGGCAGCCGACGGCAGCGCCGACATCATCTGCAGCATCGACTCCAGCAGGTTGACGTCGACGACCTGACCGAGGCCCGTCCGGTCGCGATCGCGCAACGCGACCATCACGGCGAATGCACCCGCGATCGCGGCGACCTCGTCGGTGAGCGCGATCGGCGGCAGCAACGGCGGGCCGTCGGGCTCACCGTTGATCGCGGCGAACCCGCTCATCGCCTCGGCCATCGTCGCGAACCCCGGCCGCGACGCGTACGGACCGTCCTGGCCGAAGCCGGTCACCCGCAGGACCACCAGACGCGGATTGCGCTCGGCCAGCACGTCCGGACCGAAGCCCAGACGTTCGAGCGTCCCCGGCCGGAAATTCTCGATCAGCACGTCGGCCCGATCGGCCAAGCCGAAGAACAACGCCCGTCCCTCGCGGCTCTTGAGATCGGCGACGATCGCCCGCTTGTTCCGCCCCAGCAACTTCCACGTGTAGGAGTCGCCGCCGCCGGGCGGGAACCAACCCATGCGCCGCACACCGTCGCCGGCGGGCGCTTCGATCTTCACCACGTCGGCGCCGAAGTCGGCGAGGTGGCGTGCCGCGCCCGGTCCGGCGAACACGGTGGCGAGATCGATGACGCGAAGACCCTCGAGCGCCGGCATCCCCGCAGGCTAAGAGCCTGCGGGGATGGCCGACGACTCCCGGTCAACAACTACAGAATCGTGATCTCCTTGAGCATCCCCTCGAACGCGTGGGGCAGATCGCCCTTCGTCGGGTCGGGGAAGAAGCAGACGAACACGTACTTGCCGGGCGTGAGTGCCATCGTCTGGTACATCGTCTGTTTCGCACCGAGACCGGCGATCCCACCCGCGTCGGTGAACGGCGGCGGGCCCGCGGGCGGCGGAGCGCCGGGCGGCGTGAGCAGGAACGTCTTCACGTCGTCGAGCGTCTTGCCCGCCGCTTCCTTCAAGATGATGATCTCGTGGATCTGCGTCCCCACGTTCTTGATCGCGACCGTTCCGTTCGCGGTGAACGACGCATCGGGCAGGAACGTGAACTCGCTGAGCGTCACCGTGCCCGCGTCGACCATGGGGGCATCCTCGACCGACGCGGCCGTCTGCACGACCTTGACCTCGCCGATCATCCCGTGCGCGGAATGTGGCTTTCCGTCCTTGTCGTCGGGGATGAAGCACGTCACCCCATACTCGCCCGGCTCGAGGTGGATGGTCGCGGTGACAGTCTTCCCCGGGTCGACGTTGTTCGGGCCACCGACGAAGTCGACGCCGCTCAGTGCCTTGACGTTCGTCGTGTTGGCCGCGGCCTTGAACGCCGTGAACGACACCGAGTTCAACTTCGCGAAGGCGATCTGGTGGCCGACCTGGCCCGAGTTGTGCAACGTGACGTCGACCCAACCGGCCGGGATCTCCGCGGGCAACGTGTAGCCGAAGTCCTTGGCGTCGATCGCGACCTTCGGGCGGGCCTTCACCGCCGCGGTGGTCGTCGTGGCGCTCCCCGACGTATCTGGCTTACTACTGCTCCCACACGCGGCCGACCCGAGCAGCGCGATGGCCGTCGCAACAACGATGACTGTTCCCCGCCGCAACGGAATCCTCCTCCTTCATTGGAACTTCAACCGGGAGAATGTATTTCGCCGTGCGACGGGCGGGCGGGCGGGCGGCTCGAAGATCCCGAAAGGATCACTAATACCTGTGCGCGAAGCAACGATCGGCGAGATCACCGAGCGCGTAATCGCGGTAGAGACCCGCGAACATGTGGCGCGTCTTCTCGGTCCACGCCAGCGCCGCGGGCGCGTCGACACGCCGCGTGAGCTGCACGTATCCATCGGCGTGCACGCGGTACTCGGCCCACGCGCCCGGGTAGTCCTTCACGCACGCGATCTCCACGATCGGGACGTTGCGAGCCGACGCGAAGCGGCGCGTGCGCGTCCGGTGTGTGTGACCGGCGAAATAGCCCGCGATCGCCTCACGCCGCGCGATCAACGCGCAGAGCGCCTCGCTGTCGTCGGGGTTCACCCCGAAGTACGTCTCGCTGCGATCGTCGGACGCGGGATCCCACGGATGGTGATGCCCGAAGACGAGCACCGCGTCGGTGGCAGATGCGGAGAGATCGTCGAGCCACTCGAGTTGCGCGCGCGAGATGCGTCCCCGGTCGGTGCCGGGCCGCACCGTGTCGAGGACGGCGAGGGTCACGCCCGGCAGCTCCACGGCAAAGGGCCCCGTCGCCGCGATCGACTCCGAGCGCATCGCATCGTGGTTTCCGCGCACGTGCCGCATCCGCGGCCCGAGCCGGGAGTACGCGGCGAGGAACGCGGCGTACTCCTCGTCGGTGCCCCTGTCGGTGAGGTCGCCCTTGACGAGCACGGCGTCGGGGTCGAGGCGTTCGATCGCGTCGATGGCGCTCCGGTTCATCAGCTCCGGGTACGGATCGGCGCCGGGCTCGACCGAGAACACCGGGCCGATCTCCTCGGGCAGTCCCAGGAGCCCGCACTCCGTCTCCCCGAAATGCACGTCGTTGACGGTCGCGATCGTGGCCAGCTGCGGACCGGCCGGCTGCCCGAGGGTCGTGACCTCCGCCGGGAGCAACGGCGACGCCGGCGCGTCACCGACGGACAGCGGATACGTCGTCGCGGGCTCGAGCCCGGCGACCCGGGCCGAGTGGTACGGACCGCTCGTCACCACACTCGAGTCGCCGACCCGGGTCTCGACCTCGCGGGCCTCCTCGGTCCGGAAGGTCACGACGACCTCGTCCGGTCCGACCGTGAACAGCTCCGGGTCGTGGATCACGCCGGTCAGATTCTCGAACGGCGTCCGAGACGGCTCGACAGCCGCCAGGGCCCCCGCTGCATGAGCGCCCGTTGCGCCGAGCGCCGCGACGCGTCGACCCACACGCTGATCGTCTCCGCGGGCGGTGCATCGTCGGCAGCCGCCGCGGCGCGCCGTTCCAACGCGACCGTGACCGCGGCAACGGCCGCCACCTCTTCGGGCGTCACAGCGGGGTGTTCCCGTGCTTGCGCGCGGGGAGCTGTTCGCGCTTCGTGCGCAACATCTCGAGCGAGCGCGCCAACATGCGCCGGGTGTCGCGCGGATCGATCACGTCGTCGACGTAACCGCGCTCGGCCGCCTGGTACGGGTTGAGGAACCGGTCTTCGTACTCGAGCAACAGCTCGCGGCGGCGGACGTCGGCGTCGGGCGCCGATTCGATCTCCTTGCGGAAGATGATGTTGACCGCGCCCTCGGCACCCATCACTGCGATCTCGGCCGACGGCCACGCGGAACGCGATGTCGGCGCCGATCGACTTGGAATTCATGACGACGTACGCGCCGCCGTAGCCCTTGCGGGTGATGACCTGCACGCGCGGCGTCGTCGACTCGCAATACGCGTAGAGCAGCTTGGCGCCGTGACGGATGATCCCGCCGTACTCCTGGTCGGTGCCGGGCAGGAAGCCGGGCACGTCGACGAACGTGACGAGCGGGACGTTGAACGCGTCGCACGTGCGCACGAAGCGCGCGGCCTTCTCCGACGCGTCGATGTCGAGACACCCGGCGAGCACCTGCGGCTGGTTGCCCACGATCCCGATCACGTATCCGTCGATGCGCGCGAACCCGCAGACGATGTTCATCGCCCAGAGCGGGAACACCTCGAAGAACTCGCCGTCGTCGACGATGTCGGCGATGACCTTCTTCATGTCGTACGCGCGGTTCGCGGTCTCGGGGATGAGGTCGATCAACGCGTCGCACGACCGCTCGGGGTCGTCGGTGCACTCGAAGTGCGGCGGATCCTCGAGGTTGTTCGACGGCAGGAACGACAACAGGTAGCGGACCTGCTCGATGCACGACTGCTCGTCGTCGGCGACGAAGGTCGCGACGCCGGACTTCGTCGCGTGCGTGAGCGCGCCGCCGAGCTCTTCGTGCGTCACCTCTTCGCCGGTGACCGTCTTCACGACGTCGGGACCGGTGATGTACATGTTCGACACGCCCTTCACCATGAAGATGAAGTCGGTCATCGCGGGCGAGTAGACCGCGCCGCCCGCGCACGGCCCGAGCACGACCGAGATCTGCGGGATCACGCCGGACGCCTTCACGTTGCGGTGGAAGATGCCGCCGTAGCTCGCGAGCGACACCACACCCTCTTGGATGCGAGCGCCGCCGCCGTCGTTCAGGCCCACGAGCGGTGCGCCGGTCGACTCCGCGAGATCCATGACCTTGTGGATCTTCTCCGCGTACACCTCGCCGAGCGCTCCGCCGAAGATCGTGAAGTCCTGGCTGAACACGAAGATCTTGCGGCCGTCGACGGTTCCCCACCCGGTGACGACGCCGTCGGTCAGCGGGCGGTTGTTCTCGATTCCGAAGCCGTGGGCACGGTGGCGGGCCAGCATGTCGAGCTCGTTGAACGAGCCCGGGTCGCACAGCAGCTCGATCCGCTCGCGCGCCGTGAGCTTGCCCCGCTCGTGCTGGCGCCGGACCGACGCCTCGTTACCGGGGGTGCGCGCCTCTTCTTTGAGCTTGGCGAGCTGCTCGAGGCGCTCCGTGATCGGATGCGGTGTGTCGGACATGGTGCGCAGGCTAGTTCGCGGCCCGGGACGGGCTCCCGGTCGAGTGCCGCCCCATCGCGGCCGGCAAGCTACTCCTGGACGAGCTCGATCAGAGTGCCGAAAGCCGTCTTGGGATGGACGAACGCGACGGTCGTCCCCCGGCTGCCGGGACGGGGCGCGTCGTCGATCACACGGTGCCCGTGCGCCTTCACCGAGGCCAGCGCCTGCGCGCAGTCGGCGACGCGGTAGCCGATGTGGTGGAGGCCCTCGCCCTTGGCCGCGAGGTACTTCGCGACGGTGGAGTCGTCACGGGAGGGCGTGAGCAACTGCACGTAGGAGTCGGCCACCTTGAGCAGGGCCTCCTCGACCCCGTCGCTCTCGACCACCTCGCGGTGCTCGACCTCGCAACCGAACGTGTCGCGGTAGTAGGCGATCGCGGCCTCGAGGTCGTTGACGGCGATGGCAACGTGGTCGATCTCGGTGAGCAGCATGTCCATGGTCGTCCTGCCGGTTCAGACCGCCATGCGGCGGAAGAGCGTGATCTGGTCGAGGTGCTGTTCGCGTGTGGCTTCGTCGGTGACGCCGAGGCCCTCCTCGGGCGCGAGGCAGAGCACCGACACCTTCCCTTCGACAAGGTTCTGGTGCACCTGCAACGCGGCTTCCCCGGTCGCCTCCAGCGGGTACACCTTCGACATCGTCGGGTGGATGCGCGCCTCGCACACGAGCCGGTTCGCATCCCACGCCTCGCGGTAGTTCGCGAAGTGGCAGCCCTTGAGCGTCTTCAGGTTCATCCAGAGGTAGCGGTTGTCGTACTCGATCTTGAAACCCGACGTCGCCGCGCACGTGATGATCATGCCCCCGCGCTTGGCGACGAACACCGACGCTCCCATCGTCGAGCGGCCCGGGTGCTCGAAGACGATGTCGACGTCGCGGCCGACGAGGCTCCGGATCTTCTTGCCGAGCCGCAACCACTCCGCCGGGTCCTGCTCGGTGTCGTCGTCGTTCCAGAACTTGTAGCCCTCGGCGCGCCGGTCGATCACCGCCTCGCAACCCATTGCGCGCAACACCGCGGCGCGCTTCTCCGAAGAGACCACTCCGACGGGCGTGCCCCCGCCGTTCAGCACGTACTGCGTCGCGTACGCGCCGATGCCACCCGTCGCGCCCCAGATGAGCACCGCCTGGCCCTGTGTCATCTGCGCGCCGTTCTTGCTGACGATCATCCGGTAGCTCGTCGAGTTGCAGAGCGCGTTGCACGCGGCCTCTTCCCACGTGAGGTGCGCGGGCTTCGGCATGAGCTGGTTCGCCTTCACGACCGCGACCTCGGCGAGCCCGCCGAAGTTCGTCTCGAAGCCCCAGATGCGCTGGTTCGTCGCCATCATCGAGTCGTCGTGCGAGGACGGGTCCTGGTCGTCGACGTGGAGACAGTGCGCGGTGACGACGTCGCCCGGCTTCCAGTTCCGCACCGCGGAACCCACCTGCAACACGACGCCCGCGGCGTCCGATCCGATGACGTGATACGGCTGGTCGTGACGCTTGCCCCACACGCTCTCGCGCCCGAGCCGCTTCAGGAACCCGAAGGTCGGGAGGGGCTCGAAGATCGACGTCCACACCGTGTTGAAGTTGATGGCCGACGCCATGACCCCGACGAACGCCTCGTCCGGTGCGAGCTCGGGGAGCGGGAACTCCTCGACGTGGATCGACTTGCGCGGGTCCTTTTCGGCCGACTCCAGCCCGGCGAACATCTCCTGTTCGTCAGCTTTGACCAACGCTCCCCGCACGGTCGCGGGGAGCGGGAGCGCGGCGATCTCCTCACCGGGCGCGCCACGCAGGATGGCGGCGCGGATGGCATCGATCTCTGTCGTCATCACATGGCTCCCTCGTCCAACGTGCCCTTCGGCGCCACTCGGCCTCGTCCGCACGGCAGTGCGAACCTACCGGTCAGTAGCGAAACCGAACCACCCGTCCCTACACTGTCGTTTCTCGTCAGGGACTGGCGACACTTCATCAGCAATTGGCTCCGTCGGGCCAACAGTGCTCTTCAAGGGAGGCACCCATGACCGGTTCGGTGATCGTCGGGTCGGCCCGCACCCCCATCGGAAAGCTCTCCGGCGCGTTCGCCGGCCTGAGCGCGGTGGAGCTCGGCGGCGTCGCGATCAAGGCTGCGCTCGAGCGCGCCGGCATCGGCGCGGAACAGGTCGACTACGTATTGATGGGTCAGGTGCTGCAGGCGGGTGCGGGTCAGATCACCGCGCGCCAGGCCGCCTCCCACGCCGGCATCCCGATGACCGTTCCCGCCACGACGCTGAACAAGGTGTGCCTCTCCGGCATCAACGCGCTCTACCTCGCCGACCAGATGATCAACAACGGCGACGCGGAAGTCGTCGTCGCCGGCGGCATGGAGTCGATGACCAACGCGCCGTACCTCCTGCCCGGCGCGCGTGCGGGCTACCGCATGGGCAACAACGAGATCGTCGACTCGATGATCGGCGACGGCTTGTGGTGCGCGTTCGACGCGCTGCACATGGGCGCGGGCACGGAGAACTACGTCGGCCAGATCGGCAACATCTCCCGCGAGGCGCAGGACGACCTCGCGGCGAAGTCGCACGAGCGCGCCGCGGCCGCCCAGAAGGAAGGCCGCTTCACCGACGAGATCACGCCCGTGTCGATCAAGCAGCGCAAGGGCGACCCGGTCGTCGTCGACACCGACGAGGGCGTGCGCCCCGGCACCACCACCGAGTCGCTCGCCGCGTTGCGCCCCGCCTTCTCCAAGGACGGCACGATCACGGCCGGCAACGCGTCGCAGATCTCCGACGGCGGCGCCGCACTCATCGTCACGAGCAAGGCCAAGGCCGAGGAGCTGGGTGTCGCGCCGCTCGCGGAGCTCATCGGCTACGGGATGGTCGCCGGCCCCGACACCTCACTGCTCCACCAGCCGTCGCGCGCGATCAAGCGCGCGCTCGAGGCCAACGACATGACCACCAAGGACGTCGACCTCTTCGAGCTGAACGAGGCGTTCGCCGCGGTCGGGGTCGCGTCGATGGCCGACCTCGGGATCAGCGACGACATCGTGAACGTGAACGGCGGCGCGATCGCGCTCGGCCACCCGGTCGGCATGTCAGGTGCGCGCCTGGTGCTCACGATCATCAACGAGCTGCGCCGCCGCGGTGGCGGTATCGGCGCCGCGGCCCTCTGTGGCGGTGGCGGCCAGGGCGACGCCGCGATCCTCCGCACGCTGTAGTCGAAGAACGCGACTCCGCTCCGGTCGCGCGACGAGCCGCGACCGGAGCACGCGGACTGCCTAGCGTGGGCCCGTGGTGTCGGAGCTGCGTCCGCGGGGTATCGGGGAGATCCTCGACGCGGCGGTTGCGCTCTATCGCGCCCGCTTCACCCGGCTCGTCCGGGTCGCGGTCGTGGTCGTCGTTCCCGTGCAGGCCGTCAGCGCGCTCGTCCTGCTCTCCGCCCAACCCGACCACTACGCGTTCAGCGTCACCGGTGCGGCAACCCCGCAGTACGAGAGCACGTCGGCGGCGGTGCAGCTGGCGGCGCTGGTCGTCGTCGCGGTCGTTGGGGTGCTGTCGACCGCGCTCGTCATCGCGGTGTGCACCCGGGTCCTCGCCGACGCCTACATCGACACCGACTCCGGTCCCGCCGCCGCGTTCCGCGCCGTGCGGCCGCGCGTGTTCGCGGTCGCCGGGACGAGCCTGATCGTCCTCGTGAGCCAGGCCATCGGGCTCGTGTTGTGCTTCGTCGGCGTGCTGTTCCCGATCACGTTGTTCGCGGTCGCGATCCCGGTCCTGATCCTCGAAGGAGCCGGCGTCTCGGCCGCGCTCGGGCGTTCGGTGACGCTCACCAAGACGCACGCGATGCACGTCCTCGGTCTGGTGCTCACCGCGCAGTTGCTGAACGTGATCCTCAACGCGGCGCTGGCCGAGGGCGTCGGGCTCCTGCTCCACAGCGGCGACAGCACCGTCGGCGACGGTGATCGCACAGAGCATCGCGAGCACGATCGCCGGGGTGCTCACCACCCCGTTCGTCGCGGCCGCGATCGTCACGCTCTACTTCGATCTCCGCATCCGCGACGAGGCGTACGACATCCAGCTGATGATGCAGCGCAACGACGCGCGCCTCGCGGTGTGAGCCGCGATGCGCGCCGACGCCACGGCGGTCGATCCGGAACGCGGCACGCCGGGCGGCGCAGCACATCCTCTCCGATCGCCGGTTCCGGTCGCGCCCGACCCCCGCCCGTCTGCGCGGCCCGCTGCAGTGGCTCGGCGATCGCATCACGAGCTTCTTCGGTCACCTCGCCGATCTCGTCCGCGCGTCGGGGTGGCTCGGCCTCGCCGTCCTCGCCGTCGCGATCGCGCTGCTCGTGTGGTTCGTCGCGAGTCGGCGCGCCCGCCGTCCGGCGCGCGCGCGACGTCCGCGGAACCGGCGCGAGCCGAAGCCGTCGACACCGAGAACGCCGACGCGTTGGAGCGGGCCGCCGACGAGGCCGAGCGCGACGGCGACCTCGACCGGCGCGCTCCGGCTGCGCTTCCGCGGCGGGACTGCTCCGGCTCGGCGACCGCGGCGCGATCGCGTACCGGCCGTCGGTCACCACCGGCGAGGTCCGGCGCGCGCTCGACTCGCGCGCGGTTCGACGACCTCGCGGGCACGTTCGAGGCCGTGACCTACGGCGGTCGCACCGCCGATCCGCCCGCCGTCGACTCCGCGCGCCGCGAGTGGCCGCGCGTGCTGGAAGAGACGGGACGGCGGTGAGCACGCCCGCTCCGTCCGAGCCGCTCGCGCCCCGGCGCGTTCCGGCGAACCGGCGGATCTGGATCGTGCTCGCGGTCGTCGTGGGCGGCCTCGTGGTCGCGAACCTCGTCGCGCAGGGACTCGACCGCGCGGTCGGCGGCGGCCAACCGGGCGGCGCGGTCGGGCTCGTCCTACGGCACCGCGCCGGACGGTCTCGCCGGGTTCGCGTCGCTTCTGTCGCGCTACGGCCACGCGGTCGCGCAGCAACGCGGACCGGTCGCCGACGACCCGCCCGCCGTCCGGACACGACCGCGTTCGTGCTCGAACCGAGCGTCCTGACCGCCAACGACGCCGAGGCGCTGCTGCAGTTCGTGACCGCGGGCGGGCGACTGGTGATCGGCGGCGAGTCACCCTTCTACCTGCACGACCTCGCCGACGCGCCGCCGGAGTGGCAGGGCAACGGGAGCGACCTCGTGGACCGCGGTCGACCCGGCCGCTCGGCGACGTGCACGACATCGAGGCCGCGGCGATCGGCTCGTGGTCGGCGCCCGGACGCGGCACACCGCTCGTCGGCACCGCACGACGCGTCGCTGCTCACCGCGCGATCGCGGTCGGGCGAGGGCGAGATCTACTACCTCGCCGACGCGTCCCCGCTCGAGAACGCGTTCCTCGGTTCCGGCGACAACGCCGCGTTCGCGCTCGCGCTCGCGGGCGACGCCGGTCGGCCGGTCGCGTTTCCCGAAGGGGCGCACGGCTACGGCGCGAGCCGCGGGACTCGCCGCACTCCCGCGACCGCTGGAAGGTCGCGCTCGTGCTGATCGGGGTCGCCGCGCTCGCGTTCGTGTGGTCGCGGGCGCGGCGGTTCGGCCCGCCCGATCGCACCGCCCGCGACCTTCCCCCGGCGCGCGCGACGTACGTCGACGCGCTCGTCGATCAGCCTCGAACGCGCCCGCGACCACGCCCGGCCGCGCTCGCGCCCGCGCAGCGTTGGGCGCGCGACCGGCTCGCGGCCCGCGCCGGCCTGGGCGCGTCAGCCCGACGACGACGCCCTGGCGCAAGCGGCCCGCGTCGTTCGGGTGCGCCGACGACGAGATCGCGGCGCTGCTCGCACCCATCACCGACAACGCGAGCATCCTGGCTCTGGGTCGAGCAGTCGCCCGCGTCAGCGGTGGCGACGGGAGGATGCAGTGAAGGATCTACGCGACCGGGTCGTGCAGGAGGTCCGCAAGGTCGTCGTCGGCCAGGACCACGTCGTCGAGGTGCTGCTCGCCGGCACCGCGATCGGCGGCCACGTGTTGCTCGAAGGCGTGCCCGGTGTCGCCAAGACGTTGCTCGCCAACGCGTTCGCGCTGGCGATCGGCGTCGACTTCCGGCGCGTGCAGTTCACGCCCGACATGCTGCCGTCCGACCTCACCGGCACCATGACGCTGCGCGCCGGCGAGCTCGCGTTCCGGCCCGGGCCGATCTTCACGAACCTCGTGCTCGCCGACGAGATCAACCGCACCCCCCCGAAGACGCAGGCCGCGCTGCTGGAGGCGATGCAGGAACGGCAGGTGAGCATCGACGGGATCGCCCGGCCGCTGCCCGAGCCGTTCCTCGTCGTCGCGACCCAGAACCCGATCGAGTACGAGGGCACCTACCCGCTGCCGGAGGCGCAGCTCGACCGCTTCATCGCCAAGCTCGACGTCGGCTACCCGGCCGCGGCCGACGAGGCGGCGATGCTCCGGCTCGCACACCGTGGGGTCGCGCCCGCGACCCTCGCCGACGTCCGCAGGCCGTCACCACCCCCGACGAGCTGCTCGGATTGCGCGACGTCGTCGACGCCACCACGGTCGCCGAACCGATCATCGGCTTCGTGGTCGCGCTCGTGCGCCGCACGCGCGAGCTCCCGAGCGTCGCGCTCGGCGCGAGCCCGCGGGCCGCGGTGCACCTCCTCGCCGCGTCCAAGGCCGCGGCCCGGCTCGCGGGCCGCGACTTCGTGATCCCCGACGACGTCGTCGCGGTCGCGCCCGCGGTGCTGCGGCACCGGATCACGCTGCGGCCCGAAGCCGAGCTCGAGCACTACCGCGCCGACGACGCCGTCGCGGCCGCGATCGCCTCGGTGCCCGTGCCGCGGTGACGCCCACCCCGCGCGCCGCGTACGCGGTGCTCGCGATCGCCGTCCTCGCGCTCGGCAGTTCCCGCGTACGTCTCGGTGACGTTGGCCGCACTCGTGGCGATCGCGACCGTCGTCGACCTCGCGGTCGCGCACCACCGGCTCCGCGTGCGCCGGACGGTTCCGCGCACGCTCTCACGCGGGGTCGCGACGAGCTGCGCGTCGAGACCGACGCCGACACGCCCGGACGCGTCGAGATCCGCCAGGCCCGGCCCGCCGACGTCGAGATCGAGCCGTCCGCCGGCCGGGGCACGCTCACCGCCCGCGTCACCGCGCACCGCCGGGGCAAGGCGGTGCTGCCGCCCGTGACCGCACGCTGTCGCGGTCCGCTCGGGCTGGGCCGCTGCACGTTCACCGGCGAGGGGGAGGCGCCGCTGCTCGTGTATCCCGACGTCGTCGCCGCCCATCGCCTCGTCGTCGCGCTCCGGCGCGGCCAGTTCCGCGATCCGGGCCTGCGCGCCCGGGGCCCGCTCGGACTCGGCACCGACTTCGAGTCGGTCCGCGACTACCTCCCCGACGACGACGTGCGCCAGATCAACTGGACCGCGAGCCAGCGGACCGGCCGGCCGATGAGCAACGTGTACCGCATCGAACAGGACCGCGACGTCGTCTGCCTGCTCGATGCCGGGCGGCTCATGGCCGCGCCTCTCGACGCCGCGCACCACTCGCCTCGACGCCGCGGTCGACGCGGTGACCATGGTCGCTCTGGTCGCCGACGAGCTCGGCGACCGGTGCGGCGTGACCGATCTTCGACGGCGCGCTCCGGTCGCAGCTGCGGCCGCGTCGCCGCGGCGGCCGCGCGGTCGTGCGCGCCGATCCTCGACGCCGAGCCGACGGGTGTCGACAGCGACTACGACCTCGCGTTCCGGACCGTCAGCGGCGGGAAGCGTGCGCTCATCCTCGTGTTCACCGATCTCGTCGACACTGCCGCGGCGCGTGCGCTGGTCGCGTCGGTGCCCGTGCTGACCCGACGCCACGCGGTGATCGTCGCGTCGGTGCGCGACCCCGATCTCGACTCGGCGCAGCGACGCGTGCCCACCACGACGCGCGACGTCTACGCCGCGGCCGTGGCGATCGACGTCCTCGAGGAACGGCGGCGGGTCGCGGCGCGGCTCGAGCACGCCGGGGCGCGCGTCGTCGACGCGCCCGCGGCCGCCCTCGGCGAGGCGTGCGTGCGGGCCTATCTGCGACTCAAAGCGCGGGCGCGTCTGTAACCGGCGCGCGTTCGGGCGCACCGCGCCACAGCACGAGTCCCCAGTAGAGCGCGCCGAGCCCGAGTCCCACGACGAGCACGACGGTCAGGCCCTTGCCGGCCGGGGTGAGGAAGCCCTCGACCAGGCCGGCCACCACGAGCCAGGCCGCGGTGCCGAGCACGATCTCGACCGCGGCGCGCGCCTCCTGGCGCAGCGCGTCGCCCCGAGTCTGCGGGCCCGGGTCGACGATCGCCGACGCGATCCGCAGGCCCGCGACACCCGCGACAGCGATGCAACTGAGCTCGAGCACACCGTGCGCGACGACGAGCTCGAAGAACGGCCGGCCGTTGCCCGCGCCGATCGCGAGGCCGGCGACCGCACCCAGCAACAGCCCGTTCTGCAACAGGACGTACAGGGTGCCGAGCCCGAGCAGGATCCCGCCCGCGAACGCGAGGAAGGTCACCTGGATGTTGTTGGTGAAGATGCTCGCGGCCATGTCCGACTGCTCGTCGACCGAGATCCCCTGATCCTGACCGGGCGGGCGCGGCTCGGTGACCGACTGGTACGCGCTCGGCACGAGCCCGCTCGCCGGGCCCGGGTCGCGCCACGCCCAGTAGCCCGCGAGCAACGTCGGCAGCGCGAGGCACGCCACCGCGATGACGAGCAAGGCGGGCCGTTCGCGGACGCGCCGCCAGTAGCCGCGCGAGACGAAGGCGCGCAGCGTGTTGCGCGACGGCTGCACGTCGTAGACCGCATGACGGCCGCGTTGCGTGAGCTGCTCGAGCCGGCCGACGATCGGATCTGCGGGAAACCGCCGGCGCGCGAACGCGAGGTCGGCCGCGACTGCCCGATAACACGCGCCCAGGCGCAGCACGCCGTCGGGCCCGAGGCGCGCGGGCGACGCGCCTGCCCCGACGAGCTGCTCGAGCTCCGTCCACGTGGCGGTCCGTTCGCGTACGAACTCGTCTAGGTTGGTCATGTGCTCCTCGACGACCGCGTGACGATCGCGACGCCGGAGGGGGTCTCGCTCGAGCTCGTGCTCGCCGGTGTCGGTTCCCGGTTCATCGCCCGCCTCCTCGACACAGTGATCCAGGGCGCGATCATCTTCGCACTCGTCCTGGGTCTGACCTACACATCGGCGCCGGGGGTCGTCCGCGCGCTCGAGCGCGTCGTGCTCTTCCTCGTGATCTTCGCGTACGACATCCCGTTCGAGGTGTTCAACCGCGGGCGCACGATCGGCAAGATGGCGGCGGGGATCCGCGTCGTCGGCGACCTGGGCGAGCCGGTGCACCTGTTCACCAGCGCGATCCGTACGATCCTGCGCGTCGTCGACTTCCTGCCGATCTTCTACATCGCAGGCGTGATCTCGATGGTGGCGACCGGACGCGATCAGCGACTCGGCGACCTCGCCGCGGGCACGCTCGTCGTGCGCGAGCGCTTCCCCGGGATCTCATCGGTGGCCCACGCACCCGCGACGGTGCCCGTCAACGCGGTCGCGACCTGGGACGTGTCCGCGCTCGACGCGACCGACCTCGCGACGATCCACCAGTTCCTCGACCGCCGGCTCGCGCTCTCCCTCCCCGTGCGCAACTACTTCGCCGAGCACCTCGCGGCGCGGGTCGCACCGAAGGTCGCGGGCGCGCCGTACGGGACCCATCCGGAGTTCTTGCTCGAGGGCGTCGTCGTCGCCAAGCAGGCACGCGCGTGACATCGGTACCCATCCCCGCGTCGGGCTCCGCGCCGGCGGCCGGCATGCGCCGGCACGCGAACCAGATGCGCGTCGTCAGCGGCGGCATCGTCGCGCTCGCGGTCGCGTGGCCGCGGCTCCCCGCGCATCCTCCCCTCGCGTGCCCGCTCCGGGCGGCCACCGGTATCCCGTGCCCGTTGTGCGGCATGACCCGCGCCGTCGTCGCGGCCGCGCACGGTCACCTGGGAACGTCGCTCGCGTTCAACCCCGCCGGCCTCCTCGTGCTGCTCCTTGCGGCCGTCGCCGTCGTGCGGCCCGCCTGGTTCGCCCGCGTGCGATTCCCACTGTGGTCGGTCCTCGCGGTATTCGGCGCGCTGTGGCTGTGGAACATCGGGTTCAACCCCACGTTCCACCAACTGCTGTTGCGCTAGGCGGACGATCTCTACCCGACCTCGCGCCGGCCTTCGAAGGCGCGGCCGAGCGTGACCTCGTCGGCGTATTCGAGATCGCCGCCGACCGGGAGCCCGCTCGCGATGCGCGTGACGGTGAGGCCCGCCGGCTTCAGCAACCGGGCGAGGTACATCGCGGTGGCCTCGCCCTCGATGTTCGGGTTCGTCGCGAGGATGACCTCGGTGACGTCCTCGTCCTGGATGCGCCCGAGCAGCTCCTTCACCCGCAACTGCTCCGGACCGACGCCCTCGATGGGCGAGATCGCGCCCTGCAGCACGTGGTAGCGGCCGCGGAACTCACCCGTGCGCTCGACCGCGACGATGTCGCGCGGCTCTTCGACGACGCACAGGACCTGACCGTCGCGTCGCTCGTCGAGGCAGAACGCGCACAGGTCGCCTTCGGAGATGTTGAAGCAGCGGCGGCACCAGGTGACGCGGTCTTTGGCGTCCTCGATCGCGTGGGCCAACCGCTTGGCGTCGATCGCGTCGAGCTTCAGGAGATAGAACGCGATGCGTTGCGCCGACTTCGGGCCGATGCCGGGCAGCCGCCCGAGCTCGTCGATCAGCGTCTGCATGACGCCTTCGTAGGGATTCACGAGCGACTCACGGGTTGAGCGATCCCCCGAGCCCGCCGAGCATCGAGCCGAGGTCGATGCCGCCCGTGACCGCGCCGAGCTTCTCCGACTGCAGTTCCTTCGCCTGGCGCGTCGCTTCGACAACCGCCGCGACGACGAGGTCCTCGAGGGTCTCGATGTCGTCGGGATCGACGACGCTCGGGTCGATCTTGATCTCGCGCAGGTCGCCGTCGCCGGAGACCGTCGCCTGCACGACGCCGCCGCCGACGGTCGCGGACACGGTGGAGCTCGCGAGCTCCGCCTGGGCGGCAGCCATGGAGGCCTGCATCTGCTGGACCTGCTTGAGCATGTCCATCGGGTTGGGGTTCGTCATGATCTGGTCCTCAGCTCCGCCGGCGTTCGTCGATGATCTCCGCGCCGAGCCCGCTCACGAGCCGGGTGACCGAGTCGGGCGGCGCGTCGGGGGCGTCTTCGAGGTCGTCGAGGTCGACGACCTCGTCCTCCTCGGGCGGCGGTTCGGGCTCGTTCCCGACCGGCTTCGTACCCGGCGCCGCGCCTCCGCCGGGCGCGGGCCGCAACGCGCCTGCGGCCTCGAAGTCGTGCGGGCGCAGCATGAAGCGCGGCGCGGCGCCGAGCCGCGACGCGAACGCCTCCTTGATCGCCGCGGCCTCCTTGCGGAACCGTTCGTTGATCGCGTCGAAGCGGATCTTCGGCACCCCGAAGACGATGATGCCGTTCTCGAGCGCGATGGGCTGCGCGTCCTGGATGCCGGTCCGCACGGGCGCCTTCAGCAGATTGAGCGCTTCCGGCCACGCCTCGATGACGTCGTCGAGCGCGAAGAGGGGGCTCTCGTCGCCCTCGTGCGGCTGCGTTGCCGCCGGCTCGGCCGCCTCGCCGGCCGGAGTGGGCGCGGGCGCCGCGGCTGTACCGGCGGGCTTGCGCTCGCGGCGGGCGAGCACGGGTCCGCCGGGCACGGGCGCGGGGCGGGGCTTCGCCTCGGGCGCGGGCACTGCGGCCGTCGGCATCGGGGTCGGGGCGGTCGCGCCGCCGGCCAGCCGCTGCTCCAACTGCTCCACCCGTTCGAGCAACGTCTCCTCGCACGTGCGCGACTCGCGCCGCGCGATGCGCACGACCGCGACCTCGAGCACGAGCCGGGGATCGGCGACGGCCTGCCCGCGGATGTCGACGATGGCGTCGCCCATGATCTCGATCGCGCGCACGACCGCGACGTTGCCCATATCCTTGGCGAGCGCGGCGAGTCGCTCGCAGTCCTCGGGCGCGCCGTCGTAGGGCACCCGTCCGGACGCGTTCGCCTGCAGGAACGCGTCGCGCAGCGTGCGGAGCAGGTCGTCGGCAACGCGCCGCACGTCGTGCCCGGACGCGACGAGGTCGTGCACGCCCACGAGCGCGCCGGCGACGTCTTCCGCGGCGGCGGCTTCGAGCAGCGCGAGCCGCTGCTCGAACGGTGCTCCGCCGAACGCAGCCTGCACCTGCGCGGCGTCGAGGCTCCCGCTCCCGACCGCGAGCGCCTGGTCGAGGAGCGAAAGGGCATCGCGCGCGGAGCCGCTCGCGCGCCGGGCGATGAGGTCGAGGGCCTCGGGATCGGTCTCGATGCCCTCCCGCCCGAGAATGTCGGCGAGATGGTTGGCGAGCTGCTGGTGCGAGAGCAGCGTGAACTCGAAGTGCTGCGTGCGCGACCGCAGCGTGGGGAGCACCTTCTGCGGGTCGGTCGTGGCCAACACGAACACGACATGCGCGGGCGGCTCCTCGAGCGTCTTCAGCAGCGTGTTCGACGACGCCGCGGTGAGCATGTGCACCTCGTCGACGATGTACACCTTGCGCCGGCTCGACGCGCCGAGCCCCAGATGGACGCTCTGGATGAGCTCGCGCATCGCGTCGACACCGTTGTTCGACGCGGCGTCGAGCTCGACCAGGTCGAAGAACGTGCCCGCAGCAACGGCTTCGCAGTTCTCGCACACCCCGCAGGGCTCGCCGTCGTCGCCCGGGTTCAGGCAGTTGAGGGCGCGGGCGAGCAGGCGGGCCGTGGTGGTCTTGCCGGTGCCGCGCGGCCCGGAGAAGAGGTAGGCGTGACCGACCCGGTCCTCGGCGACCGCGTGGCGGAGCGCGGTGGTGACGTGATCCTGGCCGACCAGCTCCGCGAACTTCTGGGGCCGGTACTTGCGGTACAGGCTGTGCGACACCACGGAGGCAACCTTACCGACGCCCACTAGTGTGGACGGTGGCCCGCTCGCGCCGTATCGGGTCCGGCGCGACGTGCGCCCGTGAACCGAGTCAGGTCCGGAAGGAAGCAGCTCTCAGCGGAAGCGCTCGAGTGCCGCCGGGTCGCCTGATACGCGCTGCGAGCGGGCCACCTCACGGTCGCCACCCGTTAGCATCTCCTCTCCCGGGAGGGATGCGAGAGCGGCCGAATCGGCACGCTTGGAAAGCGTGTGAGGGGCAACCCTCCGTGGGTTCGAATCCCACTCCCTCCGCTCCTGCCGCCGTCCGGCACTCCACCCCGGTGGAGTGCCTCTTGCCGGTCGTCTGAGCTCAACGCCCGTTTCCTCTGAGCGACCAAGTGGTCTCGCGTCGCGGCGACGAGCAAGCTGACGCCGTGGAGGAGTCCCTGTTCGACGACGTCGGTGACATCGTGGTCGGTGTCGCTCCGGCTGCGCTCGGTCCGTGCCACTACCGCGCGCATCGGTACGGGATCAAGCTGTGGTTCGGGTCCGACAAGCCGATCCGGGAGCACTACGAAGCGCAGGTGATCGGCGCGCAGGAAGTCGAAGGGGCGTCGCTCCTCGCGCTCGAGGTGGGCTTTCACTCCGAGCACTCCCAGGCGACCGAGAACGACGCCGTGATCGCGTATCTCGTCGCGCACGAGCGCGACTGGCGACGCGCGCTCGGCACGGAAGCCGAAGTCGGCGCGTTCCTCGGACGGCAGGACGCCTGGCGGCGCGTGTCGGAGATCTGGGCCGATCCCGACCTCGGTGCGTCGGATCTCGGGCTCGAGATCGCGCTCCGGCTCGTCGAATACGCAACCGCGCTCGAACCGGTGCGGCGCGCCCGCACGGGGTAGATCCACCTCCGCGTCCGCCCCGGTGTGCGCGCCGCGCGGCTCGTGCGCGGCGTGCGCAGCCTCGCGGTGAGATTCGGTCGCGAGCGCGAATCGCCCTAGTGCGAAACGACCTCGGACGCCTCGAGCAGAGGAGCCGGGACCGGAGCGACCCGGTTCGACCGGCGGCGCACGCTCACGCCCGAGATCGCGTACAGGGTGGCGATCGCACCAACGACGATGACGAGGTCGCCGATGCTGAAGACGTTGGCGAACGGCCAGCCGCGAGGAACCGCGAACGTGTCGCCGAGTACCGCGAGACGCGCGTGCGGGACAGCTGTCGAGTTCGCGAAGCGCGCGCCCAACTCGATGATCCCGGCTCGATGCAGTGCGGCCGCCGAGGCGGGCATCACACCACCGTTCACCGCGATCGCGAGCGCGTTCAGCGCGGCGCCTGCCGCGACGACCCAGAGCCCGATGTAGCGCCGGTTGGCCACGAGGAACCAGGCCGCCAGCCCGTAGGAGACAACATGGACGCCCCGCGCCGCGCCGGTCGGCATCGTGGTCCACACCGATGTCGCGAGCAGCTGCAGACCGAGGGCGACGAGCAGCGTCGAGCCTCGTTGGAAACGTACGTCGGCGAGACGCCGGAGCCGGCCGCCCAGGAGCGGAACGCTCATGGCACCCAGGACGACCATGGCAACGATCAGCACACGAATACCCCTGTCCCGGCGTCGGTAAGAGGAATCGGCCGGTCTCGGGAGTGACCTAAGTCGCCCAGGCGGGATTTCTCGGTGCCGCCGTTCACGCTCCGCTGTTGACCTGCCGTAGTTACCGCGGTCGGCCTGGTTCGCAGGACGGCGAGACACACCACGAATGGAGACACGACATGAAGCTTCGCCTGGTTCGGACCGCCACGGCACTCGCTGCGGTCATCGCGATCGCGGCGGTCACGGGCGCGGGAGTGAAGTGGCACTAGTGAGACCGCGGTCGTCGTGACTCCGGGCCGAGCTCGGAGCACGGTCCGACGGTGGGCTTCCGATCGGATACGGGAGCCCGATTCGACACCTATGCCTCTTGGCGACGAGCGAAAGCCGAATGGGTGGTCAATCAGCGACGACCGCGCTCCGACAACGAACCGATGGGGCGCTCGAGGAGGCTGGAACGATTCGTCGCGGCGGTGACGCTCGTCGGGCTGATCGTCGTCGGGGTGACGATGCTGTCGGAGCTCCACTCGCGCGCCCGGCCGGCGGTCGTGTGGGAGCTCGCGATACTCGTCGTCGTCGGCGAGATGGTGCCGCTCCGCGTCCCGTTCCGAGGCGGCGGCCAGGAGGTGACGCTGTCGACCACGTTCGTCTTCGCCCTCTTGCTCCTCGGCTCTCCCGCGATCGGTCTGCTGGCCCAGGTCACCGCGTCCGCCGCGAGCGACCTCGTAGGGCGCAAGGCCTGGTGGAAGACCTTGTTCAACCTGGCCCAGTACGCGATCGCGGTCGCGGCGGCCGCCGCGATCCTGCGCAACCTCGGATCACACCCGATCTCGGTCGGCTCGCCCATCACGATCGCCACAGTGATGCTGGTCTTCGCATCGGGAGTCACGCTCTACCTCGTCAACACGCTGTTGATCGGAGCGGCGATCGGGCTCTCCGAGGACATCGCGCTCGGGGCCCTGCTCCGCGACGACATGCCCTTCCAGGCCGCGGTGATGTGCGTGCTGCTGTCGCAGGCACCGCTCCTCGTCGTCGCGCTGCAACGCGGGCACTGGCTCGTCCCGCTCTTCGCGCCGGCCGTCGGCGCCGCGTACGCCCATGGTCGCGCGGCGATCCAGCGCGAGCACGACGCAACCCACGACGCGCTGACGGGACTCGCCAATCGCACGTTCGTCCAACACCAGATCAAGAACGAGCTCGGCACGTCGCAACACGTCGCGGTGCTTCTCATCGGCTTCGACCGATTCCGCGAGGTCAACGACACGCTCGGCCACGCGATGGGCGACCGACTCCTCGTCGAGAGCGGTCGGCGCCTGCGCGAGCGGTTCGAGGACGTCGGCGTCGTCGCGCGGCTCGGCGGAGACATGTTCGTCGTGGTCGCCCAAGCCGATGCCGCCGCGCTGCGGGGGCTCGCGGATCTCGTGCTCGACACGTTCGCCGCACCGTTCGACCTCGACGGCCTCGCGTTTCGCCTCCAGGCGAGTGTCGGGGCCGCGTTCTCCCCGGATCACGGCGTCACCGCGGAGCTCCTGACTCAGCACGCCGAAGTCGCGATGTACGTCGCGAAGGAACGGCGGTCGAGGTTCGAGGCCTACGCGCCCACGATCGACCGCTACGGGCCTCGCCGCCTCGCGCTCCTCGGCGAGCTCGCCGAGGCGGTCGATGCCGACCAGCTCGTCGTGCACTACCAACCGATCGCCCGGCTCGATACCGGGCTGGTCACAGGGGCGGAGGCTCTCGTGCGCTGGCGCCACCCCGAGCTCGGCCTCGTCCCGCCCGACCACTTCATCGCACTCGCCGAAGCAAGCGGGACCATCGTCGCGCTGACCGAGTTCGTCGCGCGCCGCGCGATCGAGGACTGCGCAGCCTGGCGTCGCGGCGGCCACGATCTCTCGGTCGCCGTCAATCTCTCTCCGCTGGTGTTGCACCAACCGAACCTGCCGGACGAGCTCCTCCGGCTCCTCGACGAGCACGCCCTGCCCGGGTCGGCCTTGAAGATCGAGATCACCGAGAACGGCGCCATGCGCGACCCGGACCTCGCGCGCGAGATTCTGGGCAGACTGCGCGAACACGGCATCCAGATCGCGCTCGACGACTTCGGAACGGGTCATTCCTCCCTCGCCTACCTGCGGCGACTTCCGGTCGACATCATCAAGATCGACAAGTCCTTCGTGTTCGACATGCTCACGAGCGACGACGACAAGGCGATCGTCGTGTCGATGATCGAGCTCGCGCACAGCCTGGGACTGACGATCGTCGCCGAGGGCGTCGAGTGCGAAACCGTGTGGGACTCGCTGCTTCACCTCCGCGCCGACGCGGCTCAGGGCTATTACCTCAGCCGCCCGATCCCGCATGACGAGTTCGTGGAGTGGCTCGGCGCGCACATCGAGAACTCGCCGTCACTGAGCTCGGCGGTCCAGTGATGCTGCACACGCGGCCCGCGTTTGCGCCTACGCGGTCTCCACTCCGGAGTGTGCAGGCCGACCGGAACGCCGAGAGCGCCACGATGAGCCGCTGGCTCGGGATCTTCTTCGCGGCCGGCGGGACGCTCGCCTTGATCGCGCTCGCCCTCCCCCACGCTCCGTACGCCAACGCGCCGGAGACCGCTCTGCTCTCGGCGTCGGCGTATCCCGTTGCCGGCTACCTGCTCTTCACCCGGCGGCCGGTCGCGATGACGACGCTCCACGTGCTCACCGCAACGGGGACGTCCATCGTGACGCTGGCAATCCTGCTCGGACAGGGAAGCAACCTCGCGTCGGTGTCACCCATGTTCTACCTGTGGGTCCCGATCTTCACGATGACGTATTTCTCGACGCGCGCCGCCATCGCCCACGTCACATGGATCGCGGTCTCGTACAGCATGGCGGTCGGCTTCGACAAGGGGCAGTACAGCTCGGGTCAGTGGGTCGTCGTCGTCGGAGTGCTGGTCGTCACGTCGCTGGCCGTTCACCGGCTCGTGAGCGAGATCCGCCGGCTCGCTCGCACTGATCCGCTCACCGGGCTCGCAAACCGCCGCGAATTCGAGTCCCGGGTCCACGCCGAGATCGTCCGGGTCCAGCGAGTCCGGGCGTCACTTTGCGTCGTCATCATCGACCTCGACCACTTCAAGCACGTCAACGACGAACACGGCCACCAAGCCGGCGATCAGTTACTCGTCCGCGTCGCCGAGAGCTGGCGGCCCGAGCTCCGGGCCGTCGACTGTCTCGCGCGGTACGGCGGTGACGAGTTCGCGCTCCTCCTGCCCGACAGCGATGAGCACGACGCGGCGCGGATCATCGGGCGACTGCGCGCGTCGACGCCGGGCGCGAGATTCTGTGCCGGTGTCGCGGCGCACGCGCCCGGCGACGACCTCGACGCGCTCATCTCGCGCGCGGATCGCGAGCTCTACGAGGCCAAACGGGCGCGCGGCGCCCCGGAAGAGCCGCCGGTCGCGAAGGAGAGCCACCGGTAGCGCGCCGTCACGCCAAAGACCTAGAAATTGCGAGTCGGCGTCTGGGGCGGTTTGCCGGGCCACTCACGGAACGAGCCGCGGTGACGGCCGACTTCGGCGAGGATCGCGTCGATGTACACGAGCTTGCGGATCATGTACGACCGCGACTCCTTCGGGTCGAGGTAGAGGTTGTACAACCGCCCGTAGCCGTAGTTCTGCACCGTACCCGTGAAGCCGCCGGGATTGAGCACGTCGGTGTCGTGGTCGCTGATCGAGGCGAGCATGTACTTGTACTCACCGACGCGCACGGCCGAGTAGCTGGCGGTCAGCCAGTAGTGCTGGAACTTCCGGTTCGAGACCACCTCGTTTTCGGCCGCGGGCGCGAGCAGGAACGAGGTCTGGTCGACGGTGTCGAGGTAGCGATCGGTCGGCAGCTGATCGCCGGCGCCGGCCAGCGTCGTGCACGTCGCGAAGAGGTCGAGCAGGTGCACGATGCCGTCGCTCGTCCGGCCCGCCTCGATCATCCCCGGCCACGAGAGCACCGTGGGCACGCGCACGCCGCCTTCCCACGTCGAACCCTTCGCGCACCGGAACGGCGTGAACGCGGAGTCGGGCCACGTCTCCATCTCCGGTCCGTTGTCGGAGGAGACGACGACCATCGTGGAGTCGAGCTGCCCGGTGCGTTCGAGCGCCTCGATCAGGCGCCCGCAGATGTCGTCGAGCTCGACCAGCGCGTCCTTGTACGGGTGCTTGGCCGGCGAGCGGCCGAGGAAGTCGGGGTGTGGGTAGTTGTCGAAGTGCGCGCCCCGCGTGCAGTGGTAGAGGAACCAGGGACGGTCGGAACCGGCCATCCGTTCGATGAACGACTCGGAGTAGCTGCACCACTTGTCGTCGAGCAGCGAGAGCACCGGGATCGTGACCTCTTCGACGTCTTCGGGCTCGCCCCCGCGCGCCGCGTGCACGAAGCACTTGTTGAAGGGGATGTTCTTCACCCAGTCGGTGCGGGCGTCGCTGTAGACGATCTCGGGGAAGAAGTACGGGTCTCGCCACTCGGTGTACATGTCGGAGACGGAGAGGAAGCCGTAGAAGTCGTCGAACCCGACGTTCTGCGGTTGGCTCTCGCGGTTCTCGCCCATGTGCCATTTGCCGACGGCCTGGGTGACGTATCCCGCCTGTGAGAGCAGCTCGGGCAGCGTCACCTCGCCCTGCAGGCCACCGGGCATGCCGTACATCGGTGGGATGAGGAGACCGTGCCGCATCGGGAGCCGGCCGGTCATGATCGACGCGCGGGTCGGCGTGCACGACGGCTCGCTGTAGCACGACGTGAGCAGCATGCCCTCCCGTGCGAGCCGGTCGATGTTCGGTGTGGGCGCCCCGACCGCGATCCCGCCGCCGTAACAACCGAAGTCGCCCCAACCGACGTCGTCCAACAGGATCAGCAACACGTTCGGGCGCTTGCCGTTGCGCGCGACGAAGTCGTCGAGCTTCACCTGCGCCGCGCGGTCCCGCTCCGCGAGCACGAACCGTGGTTCGCGGTTCGGCGCGGGCGCCTCCGTCGCGCCCGTGACGGGATCGACGGTCGGTTCGGGGACGCGGCGGGTACGCGTCGACGTCGGGGGCGTGGTGTCGGTCATCGAGCCGATCGTACGTGCCTCAGGCGGAGATCGTCGTGAGATCCTCGCCGAACACGATCTCGCCCGAGAAATGCTCGCGCGCGATGGCGATCCACTCGCCGGCGGCACCGGCGCCGGGCGTCGGCACCTGGTGGGTGAACACGAGCGTGCCGACGCCGCACCGGGCCGCAGTCTGCGCGGCCTGCACGACGGTCGAGTGGTAGTCGACGGTGTCCTTGAACCGCTGCATCGGCACCATGTTCACCAGGTCGTCGCGCAGCACGGTCTGCACGTACACGTCGGCGTCCCGGCACAGCTCGTCGAGACCCCCGCACGGCACGGTGTCGCCCGCGAGCACGACGGCCTTCCCCCCGCCCTCGAAGCGATAGCCGACGGTCGGCTCGACCGGTCGGTGATCGGTGCTCGCCGCGATGACGCGCAACCCGTCTTCTTCGAGCACGACGCCGGGAGTCACCTCGGTCACGTCGATCTGCGGTTCCCAGTTCAGGTCGTCGTGGTGCGCGAGGCGGTACTCGATGTCGGGCTGCAACATCGCGCGCATCCCGGCGACGACCTCGGCCGTGCGAGGCGGGCCGAACAGCCGGAAGGGCTTGAGCGCCGGGCTCATCACCCACTGCGTCGTCACCACGTCGTTGAGATCGCAGATGTGGTCACTGTGCAGATGCGTGAGGAAGACGGAGTCGAGCATGAGCGGGAGCACGCCGGCCGCGACCATGCGCATGCACACGCCGCGTCCGGCGTCGACCAGGATCGGCTTGCCGTCGACCCGCACCAACGTCGCCGCGCCGGCGCGGTCACGGTCGGGCAGCGGGTTGCCCGTGCCCAGGAGCACGACCTCGATCGTCATGGCGCCTCCCCCGAGCCGAGCGAACCGGAAGCGGCGAGACTACGGCGCGATCGACGTGCAGGTCGCGACGGCCTGGAACCCGGGGGCGGTGGCGCCGCCGCACGCCCACAGCCGGCCGTGGAACACCGCGAACGCGGGGCCGTGGCGCGGCACCATCATCGGGATCCCCCTCCACGCCGTACCGGTGAGCATCTCCACACGATCGACGAGATGGGTCTCGTTCGCCGCTTCGCCGCCGGCGACGATCGTGACGCCGTCGACCACGGCCGCGGCCGCGCCTGACGTACCCGCGGGCACCGTCGCCCGTTGAGCCCACATGGAGGTCGCGGGGTCGAAGCAGTCGATCGCCGCGCTCGTGTCGGGCGTACGCCCGCCCGCGACGCATGCCACCGTCCCGTCGACATACCCGGCGACATGGTTGCGCGGGTTCGGCATGGCCGCGGCGTCATGCCAACGATCTGCGCCCGAGTCGTACACCTCCGGCACCGCGACCTGGACGGAACCGTCGCGGCCACCGATCGCGTACAGCCGGCCTGCGAGCGAGAGCAGCGCGAGCGCACCGCGCGCCCGCTGCATCGGCGCGACCTCGGCCCACCGGGACGATCCCGCGCGCAGTACGAACGCACGGTTCGAGGCGCCGTTCGGCGTGAATCCCCCCGCGACGTACACGGCATCGCCGAGCGTCGCCGCGCCGGGATGGTTGAGCGCGATCGGGAGAGAGGGTCCCCGCGTCCACGACGTCCCGTCGAACACGTACACGCCGTTCGTGCTGTTGCGCGCGGTGTCGTAGCCGCCGACGACGTACAGCTTCCCGCCCGCGACCGCTCCGGCCGCTTCTTGCACCGCGACCGGAAGCGCGGGCTCGTTCCTCTGTGGCGCGGCATTGCGGGCAACGGTCGTCGTCGTCGAAGTGGACGCGACCGCGGTGGCGCGCGCCACCGAACCCGAGGTCGGCGCCGGTGTCGTCGTGACCGCGGGCGCGCCGGACGTTCCGCTGCTCGCACACCCGGCCGCGACCAGCACGCCGACCGCCAACCACCAACGGTGACGCACGCCCGACTACCGGAACACGCCGGTGTGCCCGAGCGAGTACCGCCCGGGTTGCGGGAAGACGCTCAGGCCGTGCGGCCCGGACCCCACGCGGATCTTCTGCAACAACACGCCCGTCGTCGTGTCGATCGCGTACACGACGCCGTTGTACCGGCCGGTGAGCCACAACACCTTTCCGTCGGCCGAGACGCCGCCCATGTCGGGCGACCCGCCGCCCGGTATCGAGAACGTCTTCGCCACCCGGTTCGTCGCGAAGTCGACGAGCGAGATGCTGCCCGCGTTCCGGTTGGTCACGTAGAGGACCTTGGAATCCCGGCTCACATACAGGCCGTGCGCGCCCGCGCCCGTCGGGACGAACCCGGTGACGGTGAACGATGCGCCGTCAACGGTGTACACGCCGCCGCGCACCATGTCGGCGACGTAGAACGTGTGTCCCGTGGGATCGAGCTTCACGTCCTGCGGCTTCGAATGACCGCCGTTCAACGCGATGATGCCCGCGACCGCCTGCCGGCGCAGGTCGATCTTCACGAGTTGGCCGGAGAACTCGCAGCTCGCGATCAGATAGCTGCCGTCGGCGGAGAAGTCGACGTGATCGATCCCCACGCAGTCGACGTGAAGCGACTTCTGCAGCGCGAACGAGTGCGGGTCGCGGAAGTCGAGGCGCGCCATGCGCTCGGCGACGACGATCGCGTGCTTCCCGTCCGGCGTGAAGTACATGTTGTAGGGGTCCTCGACCGGGATCGTCGGCCCCGGGTGGCCGGTGACAGGGTCGATCGGCGTGAGCGTGTTGCTGCGGTCGTTCGTGACGTAGAGCGTCTTCAGGTCCCATGCGGGAACGACGTGCTGCGGCAGCACGCCGACCGCGAAGTGGTCGACGACCTGCGCGGTCGCGGGGTCGATGACGTCGACGGTGTTGCTGAGGGAGTTCGGCACGTAGACGCGCGGCGGGTCGTTGCGGACGACGGGCGACAGGGCGTTCGGCCGGTCGGCGGCGTAGATGTCGACCGGCGTCGCCGCGGCCACGTGGATGGGCGCGGTAGTCGACGCCCGGGGAGGCTGCGGCAGCGACGTCGTTGTCGTGCCGGCCGGCCCGGGCGCCGTGGTCGGATTCGTGGCTGCCCCGCTACACGCGGCGACCACGATGGCGGCGGCGCACACCGCGCTCGACACCGCAAAGCCGCGAATCACCGTGTGATCGTACGGAGCCGGAGGTCAATAGTTGGTAATCGTCCGGTGCGAATCACCTGAGACGCCCGGCGCACCGGTGAGAACTTGGTAAAACTCCCCGCCCGACCGGGACACGGTCGGACGCGTCGATGCAGGATGTGGAGCGTGGGAGAGTCAATCGTCGAACGTCCGGCATCGGTCGAGGACGCCTCGGTCACAGGGAACGAGCGCATCACCGGCACGTTCGGCGCCATCATCTTCGTGCTGCTGTTCGTCGAGGGCGTGACGATCCTGCGCGTCAACCAACTCATCTCGGCGCACGTCTTCGTCGGCGTGCTCCTCATGCCGTTCGTCGCGGTCAAGCTCGCCAGCACCGGCCACCGGTTCGCCCGCTACTACACGGGCCGGTCCGCCTACGTCGAGAAGGGCCCGCCGCCGATCATCCTTCGGCTGCTCGGACCCGTTGTCAGCCTCCTGACGGTCGCGGTGCTCGCGACAGGCGTCGCGGCCGTCCTCGATCGCAACACGCATTGGCTGGTGCAGGCGCACAAGGCGTCGTTCATCCTGTGGTTCGGCGCCATGACCCTGCACGTGCTCGGGCACACGCTGGAGACGCCCGCGCTCGCGCTCGCCGACCTGCGCGACACCCGGCGGCGTACCGGCCGGGTCCCTCGGGCCGAGCTCCGGCTGGCGCTCGTCGGGCTGGCCCTCGCGGTCGGCACCCCGCTCGCGATCGCCTCACTCGGCTGGGCCCACCACTGGCAGCAACTCAGCGGGCGCTGACCCGGGAGTCAGTGCCGCGGCGCGGCGCTTGGTCAGTGTGCGACGGGCTCGCCGAAGCGGTTGAGCGAACGGCCGACGACGATCGCGGCGATCGCGTCGGTCGAGCTCACGCCGAAGCTCGAGCGGAGCTCGGCGATGACGCTGTCGACCGGGCGCTCGGCCAGGAGCAGCTCTCGTGCGCGGTGAACGGTTGCCAGTTGACGTCCCATGCGGACTCATCGACCACGTGTGCCCGGCTCGCCAGCAATTCGACCATTTGGGCCGGTCAGCGGATGTCTTGCGTTCTCATTCTCGACCGGTTACGATATATCGCAACACCTCGACACATGTCGCAACACGCGCATGCCGGCCTCAGATGACGGCGCCAACCGGGTGCCCCGCCGGGTCGAGGGAGTTCGACGAGGAGCAAGCACATGAACAACTTCCGTGAACAGAGCCGGGGCCGCCGCGGTCACCGCCACGACAACGAGGGGTGGGAGGGCCGCCGGCGTGGCGGTCGCATGCGCCGGGGCGACATCCGCACCGCGGTGCTGGCGATCCTCGCCGAGGAGCCCGGCCACGGGTACGACGTCATCCAGCGCCTCGAGGAGAAGACTTCGGGTGCCTGGCGGCCGAGTCCCGGTTCGGTCTACCCGACTTTGCAGTTGCTCGAGGACGAAGGCCTGCTGCGCTCGGTGGAGCGCGACGCCAAGCGGGTCTACGAGATCACCGACGCCGGCCGGGAGGAAGCCAACCGTCGGGTCGAAGATGCGGGCGGCACTCCCTGGGAGATCGCCGGCCGCAACGACACGGGCGTCGGCGAGTTCCGCGACGCGATCCGTCAACTCCTCGTGGCGTCGAAGCAGGTGATCTCGGCCGGCAACCGGCAACAGTCGGAGCGCATGATCGAGATCCTCAAGCAGGCCCGCAAGGACATCTACACGATGCTGGCCGAGGACTGAACGAGGCCGGGCCGAGGACGAGACACCTTCGACATGGAACGCGTGCCCCGCGGGAACGACGACGAGCGCGGCTGGATGGAGGAAGCCCTCCACGAGGCCGCGCTCGCACTCGAGCACGACGACGTGCCCGTGGGCGCGATCGTCGTGCACATCGCGACCGGTGAGGTCGTCGCCCGCGCCCACAACTCCCGCGAGCGCGATCACGACCCGACCGCGCACGCCGAGATCGTCGCGCTCCGCGCCGCGGCCGCGGCCGCGGGAACGTGGCGCCTGACCGGCCACGCGCTCGTCGTGACGCTCGAGCCCTGCCCGATGTGCGCGGGCGCGGCGTGGGCGGCGCGGCTCGACCGGGTGGTGTTCGGCGCGGCCGACCCGAAGGCGGGCGCGGCCGGGAGCCTCTACAACTTCGCGGCCGATCCGCGCCTCAACCACGACCTCGACGTGGTGGCGGGCGTGCGGGCGGCCGAGTGCGGTGAGCTGCTCACCGAGTTCTTCCGATCGAGGCGCCGGTCCTGATCCCGTACTATCTCGCCCGGAGGGATGCGAGAGCGGCCGAATCGGATGGTCTCGAAAACCATTGTGGCGCAAGTCACCGTGGGTTCAAATCCCACTCCCTCCGCCACAAACGAGCAGGTCAGAGGCAAGATCGGCTTGATCTTGTCTCTGGCCACTCGTAGCCTCCCAGGGCCTTGGCATGGTATTTGGCATGGAACTGGGAGAAGAACACTGTCAATCAGAGAGCGGCGAGGCCCGAACGGCACGTCGTACCAACTCGTGGTGTACGCCGGACGGGACGCCCGCGGGCGCGACGAATACGCACGCCGGACCCTTACTGGCGTGTCCCGACGCGAGGCGACGAAGGCGCACGCGCAGCTCCTGATCGACGTCGAGCACGGCCGCACGGGACCGTCGCGGTCCCTGACCGTTCTCCAACTGTCCCAGCAGTGGTGGGACGCGGCCGCGCGGGACCTTTCACCGTCGACGCGCATCGGCTACCGGTATTGGCTCGACAACCGGGTGCTGCCCGAGTTCGGGAGGAAGCGCATTTCCTCCGTGACAGCCGTCGACGTCGAGCGCTGGTACGGAAAGCTGCGTGACGGAGAGAGGCCGCTCGGCATCCGTTCGGTCCGAGGGTGTCGGACCGTGCTGTCCGCGATGTTCAGCGCGGCTGTGCGTTGGGGTTACCTGCCGATGTCGCCAGTCGAACGGGCACGGGTGCCGAAGGGACCGAAGTGGAATCCGCGCTCACCGGAGCCGGAGCATGTCGCGTCGAGGATCGCCGCTGCGGAAGCGGAAGACCCCGATCTCGGTGTCTTCGCGCGGATGGCCGTCGCGATCGGCGCGCGCCGCGGCGAGCTCGCCGGGCTGCGGTGGAGTGCGATTGATTTCGAGCAGGGATTCGTTCGGATCGATTCCGCGGTCGTGAGCACCGACGAAGGCAACTCCGGCAAGCGGACGGGAGCGCGGCTGGAAACGAAGGACACGAAGACGCACGCCGAGCGTTTCCTTGCTCTCGACGCCGGCACCGCGAAGGCGTTGCGGGAGATGCGGCGACGTCACGTCGAGGCGGCGCTCGCGTGCGGGGTGCCGTATCCGCCCGACGCGTACGTGTGGCGCGAGAACGTCGAAGGAACGCATCCGGTGCCACCCGATCGCTTCAGCTACGCGTGGCGACAAATCGACAAGGCCGTCGACGACGGCGCGCACGTTCGCTTGCACGACCTGCGTCACTTCCACGGCACGATGCTCGTCGGCGCCGGTGTCCCGTTGCCGTCGGTACGCGACCGCCTCGGTCACTCGAGCTTGACGGTCACCAACATCTACGTCGACGGCCGACCCGAGTGGGACCGCAAGTCCGCCGACATCATGGGCGACGTCCTCGACGGCCCGTCGTGACGATGACCATCAACGTCGTCTCTTTCAGAGCATCACTGATCTGACGCGGTTCGGTCGGGGTAGCTTCCCGGTCGTGGTGCCCGAGACCGACGTCCATCGAGTTCTGCTCTGGGCGAACAAGCGGAACCGGCCGGAGTTGTTGGATCAGTACCGCATCGAGGTCGACGTGACCCCGGTGTCGATCACGATCCTCGAGTGCCGACCGCCGTGGCGTCCCGGCGGCGACCCCAGCTGGACCCGCTTCCCGATCGCCCGCCTCCGGCACACGCGGTCGAAGAGGATTTGGACGCTCTACTGGCGAGACCGCAACCTAAAGTTCCACCGCTACGAACCAAGCGCGCCGACTGAGTCCCTCGACGAGCTGCTCGACGAGATCGACGCGGACCGCACCGGCATCTTCTGGGGGTGACGTCTTCCCAACGATCGGGCACACCCCGACGTCGGCGTTCGGGAACCGCCTATCCCAGAAGCGCTCGACTTGGTCGATTGGTACGTCCTGCACGGTGGCGTAGCGCGTCCCGATCGATGCAGTTATGGACGCCGTTCAGTCCCTGTAGCGAACGATGCTGAACGGGAGGCCGCTTTCGAGCACCGTTTCGCGTATCGCTCCCAGGCTCGGTACGAGACGAAGGTCGATGTTTACCTCACGGTGTCGCTCAAGCAGATCGCCGACTGGCACAACATCTGCCGGAGTGACCGCTCGATATGAGATCCACTGGCCCTCCGCCTCAGGCCAGGGGCCGAAATCGGCGGCCTCGAATCGATACTCATAGAGCTTGCACGCGCCGATCTCGTCGGACCACGAACTCGGCGCGGCCTGCACGCGAGTGCAGTCGGTTCCGAAGAGATGCCGAAGATGACGACGCTGCGCCGCGGTGTTGGCCCACACGGTCACTCGTGGACAATCGCGAGGGAACCAGTACAGCGGCGCGCGTGCTGCGTCGATCGCCCAGACCGCGGCGGCAACACCTGGATTGGTGCGAGGCACATGGGGCTCGAAGCGAGAGACGCAGGGGTCCTCGCTGTAGTGAAACAAGACTGCCTGCTCCACAGGTTCCACAGTCCAACCCATGCAGCAACACTGTGACACACGAGCCGAAACGCCGAGCCGATCGGCAGTTATTCCGGTGATCCGTCAAGTGGTGGTCGGGATATTCCGGTGATCGGTGTTGGGCTGGGGGTTCAGCCGGTGTCGCGGGCGAGGTTGTCGAGGAGCTGGTTGTAGATCTTCGCTCGGGCCGGCTGGTGGTTACGTTCGGCGTGTTCGGCTTGGGCTTGGAGCGCGGGCCGGAACTCGATGGCGGTCTGGTAGTAGCCGCATCCTTCGCAGATGGTCTCGTAGACGCAGTCAGTGTCGATCGGCCGGTTGCACCAACCGTTGGCCAGCATGCGGCGATGCTCGACCGCGAGTTGGCGAAGCCGTTGGTCGGGATCGTTGCTCGTGTAGAGAGCGTCGATCTTCGCGGACGCGGTGGCGTATTCGTCAGCGACGGTCTTGTTCGCGATCCGCGCGTAGGTGAGGGTCATGCGCAGGCTGCGATGGCCGAGCATCGTCGCGATCGATTCGAGACGCATCCCCCGATTGATCGCCTGAGTCGCGAGCGTGTGCCGAAGCTGGTGGGGATGCACGTTGCCGAGGCCGGCATCCCGGGCGACGCGTCTCACGATCCGGCCGACGTGATGACGGTCGAGTGGCCGTCCGCGGTGATGCAGGAGACGTCCATCGACCGGTGGATGGGTGGCCGTCCAGTCCGCGAGGAGCCGCAGGGCGTTCGGATGCAGTGGGACGCAACGGTCGTTGTGCAGTTTCCCGACCGGGACCCGCAACCACAGTGTCCCGTTCAACGTGAAGACCGCGTCGGCAGCGAGACCGCAGAGCTCACCGACGCGCATCCCAGTCCGTGACAACAACTCGATGATCAGCCGATCGAACGGCGCCGAGACTGCGGCTTGGGCTGCGAGGCGGGCGGCTTGCGCGTCGTCCAAGAACCGTGGGAGCGGATCGTCCGCGACGGGGACATCAACCGCGAAGATCGGAGTTCGGGCCGGCGCGTCGGGCCAGTCCCATTCGATAATCCGATCGAAGAAACTGCGGAGCATCCCGAGCCGTTGCCGGATCGTGTTCCGTGCCGGCGCGACACCCTTGACCGTCGGCTGCGCCGCGTAGAACGCCTTGAAGCCCTCGACATGGGCGCGCCGGACGTCGACGAACCCGGCCACATCGGCGTGAGCTGCGACGAGATAACCGGCGAAGGACCGCAACGTGTTGTCGGCGACGTCGACGGTTGCGGGCCGTAACGATAAGGCGATCTGGTCGATATAACGCCATCCGGTCAGTGCGAGTTGCGGCGCGTGCGCGACGACAACGTCCCAATCACGATGACGGACCGGCCCATCAGCGGCAACGACGGCGGCGGCGGTCATCGGACGGTCCCGACCGTCGCGTCGATCAGCCCGGCGGCGCGGTGATACTCGTCGGCGAGCCACCCGTCAGCGAGATGGAGATACACCCGCGTCGATTCGATCGAACGATGACCGGCCTGCGCCTGGATCGCTTCGAGCGCCATCCCCGCCTCGCGCAGGCGGGTCAAACACGTGTGACGCAGTTGATGACACGTCGCATGTTCGAGCCCGGCGCGGGTCTTCGCGGCGCGCACGATCTGTTCGAGACCATCGATGCTCAACGGCCCACCCCGCCGGGTGCCTTTCAGCACGACGAACAACTGGTCGCTCGTCGCATCGGTCGGACGTTCGCCGCTCAGATAGGTGGCCACGCTCGAAAAGAACTGGGCTGACATCGGGATCAGGCGTTGATGGCCGCCCTTGCCATCCGCGATGAACACCCGCCGCTCGGTCGGATGCAGATCCTCGAGCCGTAACCCGATCACCTCACAACACCGCAAGCCGCCCAACACCATCGCTTCGAGCATCGCCCGGTCTCGCCACCGGCGCAGCGCGGCGAACAAGGCGATCACCTCGGCCGGGTCCAACACGCGTGGCAACGTCCGCGGGGTGCGGATCAACGGCGAACCCGTCGCCCGGCCGCCAGCACCCGTGCGCCTGGTGGCCATCCCGCGCGGGACCGGGTTCGCAGCCATCTCGCCGCACATCACGAGGTAGTTGAACAAGCCTGACACGCTCGCCAACCGCCGCTTGATCGTCCGAGCCGCGAGCCCCGACTCGCCATCCGCGAGACGCACCACCTGACCGTCACCCGGCCCGCGACGCTGCTGCGCGATGAACTCGAACACGTCCGCCGTGGTCACCTCGACCGGCGACCGATCGATCACCGAGAAGAACACCCGCAGATCCGACACCGTCGCGATCACCGTGTTCGGCCGGCACCTCGCCGCCACGAACTCGACATACCGATCAACCACATCACCCGCGGACGCGGGCCCCGACACGCACTCCAACGACGACATTCAGTGATCTCCCATCAGACGCAACACCCCCTCAACGAGAAGGGACGAAAAGCATCCTCGATCACCGGAATATCTACAGTTATGGCGTATGTACCCTCCCGCTCGGACAGTCGTCATCGCTACCCTTAGCGAATGTCCAAGGGTAAACTGATCGACCGCTGTCTCGTCGTCGGATGCGCGATCGTCTTCATCGGATCGGCCATCACCGGAGCGTGGCTCAGTGCTGGCGCAATGATCATTGGCGTCGCGCTAGCCCTGGTCCGTATGCGCCAGCGCCGAGTCGCATCGCACCGATCCTGATCCAGAGTCGGTAAGCGCACACCGATCGGCAGTTATGGACGGGGCGAGTGGCTCCGCCGCACTCGTCAGCCCGTGTCCGAATCTGGGAACATAGGGCGTGACAAGTCGACCTTCGTCGCTGCGTCGTTTCCTCGACGACGATGGCGCGCACCTCTCCTCGGTCGCGAATCTTCGGGAGATCGTCCGGACCGTCGTGTACTACCGGATGCAGTTCTCCCCGGATCAGCTTCGTCAGATCGGCGATCGGTACGCGGACGAGGCGACATCCTTGGAGCAAGGCGTCGACTACGAGGTCGGTTTCTTCAACGGTGACAACTTTCACGTGTACGACGTGGTTCCAGCAGAACCTGACAATGCTCGACACGCACGGTGGGTAAGCGACGCACTCCGCGACCCCGACCTTGCAGATGAGTTCTTGGAGCGGCTCCCAACTACGGACCTTGCCGCGATCCGTCATCAGGTCGAAGGCGAGTGCCGTCCAGCGGATACGTCACACGGCCACGACTGGCAGAGGCTCTCGCTCCTCATGGACAAGATCGCCCAAGAGCGGCGCGATCGCACCGACCGCCGGTAGGGACGAAGAGGGCGACCCCGCAGGCGCACCGATTGCCCGCTCTGGTGTCTTATTGCGAGTCGGTTGGGGCGCGATGTGCATCAAGAAACTCGTCGACGGCATCGTGTGCAGTCCGCTTGATCATGCGGTACCCGAAATCGTCGAACTCGGCTTCCAGCGGATCGAGCTCGCCCAGATGATCGTCGTAGTCGGTGAACCGGTGACGGATCGTTGCGCGGGCCACGAGCGCGGCGCGTTCCTCAAGCGACAACAGCCTGGTCCGGCCCACCCGGCCGCTTCCCACGACCACCGCCCGATCCGCCGCTGCCGCGATCTCTGCCGCCAGCGTTGAATGTTCGGATGCGAAGTTGAGCCACACGAGTACCGCGGACGCGAACTCCGACCGGTAGGCCACTTCAGCCTTGTCGCGGTGGCGTGCGTTCACCTCGCGATGACGAGCCCGACGCTCCGTCGTCTGGTCCGCCTCGGCACGGGCGTCGTCGAGCGCCGTTGTCGGCGCGAACAGACCGAGCTTGCGGCGATGCGAGCGGTTCCGGCTCCGCGGACGCCACGCAGTCCAGTAGACACCGCCGGCCTTGACTCGGCGCGTCAGGAAGGCATCTCCGGCGGGCAAGAACTCCCACCCGGCGGGCAACTCGAGTGAGCCATGGTCGGGGTTCCACAGCCCGTCCTTGGTGTCATACACGTCAAGATTCAGCGCGTGAACGTCAGGCTGTTGCACCACTGCACAAGTCTCGCACCACGCGCCATTATCACGCCGAACGCGTTCGCAATATCACGCCAGAGCGGGCAATCGGTCGCGCGTAGCGATGCGAATCCGTCAGTCGGTTAGCTGCTTAAACACGTTGTTCTTGGACAGGTGCCCGTAGCGGTATGACTGACCGCTTGCGTCGCATGCGATCTCTTGTCGCTCCCACGAGTTCGGATCGAGTTCGAGAACCCAACCGGGGCCGTAGTCGTGGCGTCGACCGTCCTCGGATGGGCGATGCTCCCAGCGGTGGCTGCGTTTCGAGCAGCCTAGGTAGGTAACCGTGGCGAGGATCAGGCCGTCGCCGAACAAGGCGAATGTCATCCCTACCTTTGCTCGCTTTCCGGGTCGGACACCCTCACCGGTCGTCCACTTGGCCGGCATGTGGAAGTCGGAGCCGAGGAACGGTGATGCGTCGCCGCTGTGGATCCCGAGACCGAAGATGTTGACGTCCACGCGTGACTCCTTCCTGTGTGGTCGAATTCGAGTCTCGTCACGCCGTCAACCTCCCGCGCCAGATCTGCCTGATTGTGTATCCGTGTGGGGCGTTGCGGGTTTCCGTAGCGTCGGGGTTCGGTGGGTTGGCTCTCGAACTGCCTGCCGGCGCGTGTTGCGTCTGGCTTACGAACGAAGCTGCCCGCCCACCGGATCTCATCGCGGTGTGGCTCGAAAAAGGTGCGAGCGCGCCATCCTCCGGAATCAGGAGTGCCTGCCGCGGTTCCCACTCAGGTGAACGATCGGGAAGGGACGAACAGATGATGGTGATGATCGGAGTTGATCCGCATAAGCGGTCGCACACCGCGGTCGCGATCGACGCTGACGACGTCGAACGCGCGACGATCGAGGTGCGCGCGTCGGACCGGCAGGTCGCTGAGCTGTTGGGTTGGGCGGCCGGGTTTGAGGATCGGACGTGGGCGGTGGAGGGTGCGGGCGGCGTCGGTTACCTGCTGGCGCAGCAGCTCGTCGCGGCGGGTGAGACGGTGTTGGATGTGCCGGCGACGTTGGCGGCGCGGGTGCGGGTGTTGGGGTCGGGACGGTCGAACAAGACCGACGCGAACGACGGTTACTCGATCGCGGTCGCGGCCCGGCACGCACCGAAGCTGCAGCAGGTCGCGCCGGCGGATCATGCGAGCGTGTTGCGGTTGTTGGCGAAGCGCAACAAGGAGCTCGGCAGTTCCCGGACCCGGACCGCGTGTCGGCTGCATGCGCTGCTGGTCGAGTTGGTGGCGGGCGGGATCAGCAAGCAAATCACGGCTCATCGCGCCGCCGCGCTGCTGGAGCGCGTGACACCAACCGATCCCGTGCAAGCAACGCGTCACGCAATGGCGATGGAGCATCTCGAGGACCTGCGCCGCATCGACGAATAGATGCGCGTCTCGAAGCAGCGCATCGTGGACGCGGTCAAAGCGTCGGGGACGTCGGCGACGGAGGTGTTCGGTATCGGCCCGATCGGCGCCGCGATCGCGGTGGGTCAGACCCGCCAGATCAGCCGCTTCGCCGGCCGTGATCACTTCGCCGCGTACAACGGCACCGCCCCGATCGAGGTCGGTTCTGGCGACAATCATGTCCATCGGCTCTCCCGGCGTGGGAACCGCCAGTTGAATCACGCGATCCACATGGCGGCGATCACCCAGATCCGTCACGCGCACTCACCTGGCCGCGCCTACTACGACCGCAAACTCGCCGAAGGTAAGACCAAGAAGGAAGCGTTACGTGCCCTGAAACGGCGCATCAGCGACGCGCTCTACCAACGACTCCTCGCGGATGCCGCGGCAACGAACGCGGGTCCGGGAGGGCAAGCGGGGACGACCAGACAAGCCAGCGTGACCGGCCTCACACCCCAACAGCCGGCGCTTCGGAACAGCCACTCCCGGACCCGCACCGAGCGTAGAACGCCGGCAACGACATCCACCACGACGCGGCCGACACGCACCCCGAAAACGGTGCCAACAAGGACTTGACAACAAACAGGTATTCGATCGGGTACTCGCCGCGCGTGCGCGTGATCGGGCATCCTGTGCGGGTGAGCACCCGATCGACGTTGGCCCTCGGTCCGTCCATTGCTGCAGCTATGTTCGCCGTTCTCGTGGGCTGTTCCGCCTGTTCCAACGGGAGCGCGCATAGCGCGGCAGCCTCAACGGAGAACACCTCAACCACAACTCGTGTCAGCGCGATCAAACTGCCGTCCGCACGTTTCTCGGTGCGACTTGTGCTCGCCACAGGCCGCCGACCATGTCGGACTGGCCTCGTGGCCGCCGAGCGTGGAGTTCCGCTGGACCAAGGCTGCCTTCGACTCGGCGGCGTCGTCATGTTCGCCGCCGACGTCGCTGTCCGCCGAGGTTGTCCTTGACCCGACGACAAGCACCTGGACCGTGTCAGTCACCTTCGGCGCAGCGGGAACTCCCCGCTGGCGTCGAGTCCTCACGGCATCGTCGCCAACCCGTATTGCCATTCTGATCGACGGTGCCGTCGCGAGTTCGCCCACGGTCAACAGCGTGGGCAACACCAACCCGACCGATCTCTCCTTGCCCATCGTCGGATACGCGACCAAGGCGGACGCACTTCGAGTGGCGGCAGAGCTAGGCGCATAACTGCCGATCGGTACTCGCCGCGTAGCGCCGGCATTATGCGTGCTTGCGGATTCAGGTCGTGTTGGCTTTGTCAGCGGTGATCCTGGTGTCATGTGGATCCACCCACAACCAACTGCCAAGCGATCGCCGCGTCCCGCAGGACGATCCAGAAGCGGTCCTGCAGGCGGCCGCTCGTCGGTCACTTGGGACATCGTCGGCTGCGCTGCACGGTGCGCTGTCGTCGCAGGGCGAGGATCAAATCGTGTTCTCGGGAGCGGTCGACTTCGCCAACCGCAAAGACTCGATCTCGATCTCGCCCGCACCGGGCGTGGGTTCATATCCCCCGTTCGATGTTCGATTCGTCGGCGGCCGGAGCTACATCGAGATCGACGCTGCCGTGAAACGGCCACCGACCCTTCACCCCAGTACGAGGTGGATTGAGTTTGACCAGAACCCCGGCGTGATACCGGTACCAGACCGCGCGATGCCGCCGAGGGTTCCAATCGACACCGTCGGTCTGCCGCTCGCGCAACCGATGATCGACGCGCGATTCCTGGACGCTGCCGCACGCGACCCGAGGCGAGTATCGGTCCGCTTCGCGAAGGGCCCCTACAGCGGTCCGACGCGCGTTTACTCCATTGACTCGCACGGACTGATTGTGGCGGTCGAGGATATGGATTCGACGGACGCGCAGGGGCTGACGCTGGCGCTCGACTACGGTCCGACAAGCGTCAAGATCGCAGCACCGGTCGCCGGTGTGCAGAGGGTCGGCAATGGCGAGAACTTGTACCCGACGCCGACCACCGCGCCAACGGCGTGATCACCAGAGGCCGTCCATAACTCTGCCGATCGGTGTCCGAACCGCGGCACACGAGCCGGCCTCAATCGTCCCGTACTGTCAGATGAGGTGCGGTGTTGCCATCGGGATGAAGTGGTGAGAAAGCGAATCGGAAAGGTTCGGGGCACCCGCATCTCGATGTCGTTGGCCTTCATCTCGATGCTGATGACGAGTGCGATCTGCTTGGGCACAGGGCAGTATTGGCCACTGCCCGTCCAGCGTTCCCACGGCTATCGCGGCGGTGGGCATGATGGTCAGAGTGAGCCACGATTCGGCCTAGCGACGATGTAGCGAGTGAGAGTGTCGTCGCGCGGCGGGGAAGGAGCCGAGGCTCGCGTGACGTACAGATCTGCCGCTCTGGACTACCCACGCCGGCGTGCTATCGCGCAATCTGTGCGCGGTCTCGAAACTCGCGGTGGCATCGCGGTGAGGCTGGTGAAATGGAGCGATGGCACGTTCGTTCGACTCGCTCGTAGAGGACGCGGAGGTGGTGTCGGTCGAGGGATGGGACTTCGGCTGGCTCGATGGCCGCGCTACTGAAGAGCGTCCGTCGTGGGGGTACCAGAGTCTGCTTCGTGCGCGGCTAGCCGCGGCGGCAAGCGCGCTCGACATCCAGACCGGTGGTGGCGAGGTACTCGCGGGCGTTGGGGGCGAGAACTTCCCGCCAACATTGGTCGCCACCGAGGGATGGCCTCCGAACGTGGCACGAGCGACCGCTCTTCTCCAGCCGCTCGGCGCGCTGGTGGTCGCCGATCCGGACGAACCGCCTTTGCCTTTCGCGGACGCTGCCTTCGATCTCGTGTCGAGCCGTCATCCGGCCACCGTGCACTGGTCGGAGATTGCCCGGGTGCTCAAACCTGGCGGCACCTACTTCGCTCAGCACGTCGGCGACAGGGCGAACGTCGAGATCACGGAGTACTTCCTCGGACCCTTTGAGCCCAGCGACCGCCGACACCACGATGTTGAGGCAGAGCAGGCCAGCGCCGCGGGCTTGGAAGTCGTGGAATGCCGCAACGAGCGACTACGTGTCGAGTTTTTCGATGTTGGAGCTGTGGTGTTCTTCCTACGGAAGGTCATCTGGACGGTCCCCGGCTTCACCGTGGACTGCTACCGCCAACGGTTGCGGGATCTGCACGACCAGATCGAACGCGACGGAGTCTTCCGATCCACGATGTCTCGCACGCTGTTCGTGGCCCGCAAGCCTTCAGCGTGAAACAGTCCGGCGATCCACGACGTCGACATCCAGCCGCGCACGGAACTGCCAATCGGTCCGGCTGAGCGGTCGTCGGGATCGTGGACTGGCCTTCGAGGCGTCGGGCCCGCTCACGCCACGCTTCGAGTCAACCTCGGTTGAGGTCGTAGCGCTGATCGTCGTCTGTACGAACGTCTGCACCGTAGGTCTGCACCGTAGGTCTGCACGGTAGGTCTGCACCGATGGTCGTGAACGCCGGGACGCACAAGATCCGGCGTCGTTCCCGAGATTTCTTGTCGCGATCACGGGAACTGGCGCGCCATTCCTTCTTGAGAGGGACGGTGCGTGCGGACGTGCTTGATCGGCACGGAATCGCCACCGCGCCTCGTTTCCGAACCTGGAACCTCGAGGAGGACGATTCATGTACGAACCGGAAGTTACGAACACCGATCGACCGCTGGTGTTGTCAGTCGGCGACGCGGCGAGGCTGTTGGGGATCTCACGCGCGCACGTGTACGAGCTCGTCGCGCGTGGCGAGCTCGCACACATCAGGCTCGGCCGGCGGGTTGTCGTGCCGCGGCGAGCGATCGATCAACTCATCGAAGACGCGTCGCAGTGACGGTGATATTGCCGGCTGGATCCAGCACCGGAGCGGCGTCGGGTTCCCTCTCGCATTTCGAATGCAAGTTCGTGACATTTCTCCGCTGGGGCGTTTCGCCGCGGGTTGGGTCGCGCGTGCCGGCGGTGTTCGCGTGTTGAGTTTGGGGAAGTTGGGCGCGGGCCAACAGGGCTATTACCTGGCGACAGTCGCCAGCGGGGTGGAGGACTACTACAGCGGTCGGGGTGAGGCGGCGGGCCGGTGGGTCGGTGCCGGCGCAGAGACGCTTGCGCTGTCGGGTGTCGTTGACGGCGACGCCTTGCGCGCGGTGCTCGAAGGCCGTGACCCGGAGACCGGTGTCCCGCTCGGCCGGGTCCGGTCAGATCACGTCCCGGGATTCGACCTGACGTTCCGCGCACCAAAGTCGGTGTCCGTTCTGTTCGGCCTCGGCGGGTTCGAAGTCTCCGCGCAGGTCCGCGGCGCGCACGACACCGCGGTCGACGAGGCACTCGGCTATCTGGAACGCGCCGCGTGCTGGTCGCGGCGCGGCTCCGACGGCGTCCGCCAGGTTTCGGGCGGCGGTTTCGTCGGGGCGGCGTTCCGGCACCGATCGAGCCGCGCGGGCGACCCGCATCTCCACACCCACGTGTTGGTCGCGAACATGACGCGGGGGCCGGACGGCCGGTGGGCGACCCTCGACGGTCGCCACCTCTACCTCCACGCCAAGACCGCCGGCTACTTGTATGAGGCGCACTTGCGGGTCGAGCTGACCCAGCGGCTCGGGGTGGCGTGGCGTCCAGTCGTGAACGGCATCGCCGACCTCGACGGCATCCCCGACCCGGTATTGCGGGCGTTTTCAAAGAGGCGGGTCGAGATCGAAGCCGCGCTCGCCGATCGGGGCGCATCATCGCCACGCGCTGCGGAGATCGCCGCGCTGGATACACGCAAGGCGAAGGAGTACGGGATCAGCGCCGAGGCAATGACCGAACGGTGGCGCACCCAAGCGCTCGGCCTCGGCGTCGAAGCCGATGCGATGGACGCGGTCATCGGCCGAACGCCCGGCTGGTCGGCGACTCGCGGCGAAATCGACGAGAGGATCGAACAACTCCTCGGCCCGGATGGGCTGACTGCCCATTCGAGCTCGTTCGATCGACGCGACGTGCTGCGAGCCTGGTGTGAACACTTCGCCGACGGCACGACCGTGAGGCGGATCGAGCAGCTCGCGGACCAGACGATCGCCGCCCCGCAGATCGTGCCCCTCCGATCACCTGAGAGTGCAAGCCTGCGCCGACGATGGAGCGGTCGTCGGATTCAAGCCCCCACGCTTCCCCGCTACTCGACCGCGGATCTCTTGGCCCTCGAACACCGGGTTATCGACCTCGCGGTCGCCGATCGTCGCGACGACACGGCAGTCGCAGACGAGGATGCCGTACGCGCCGCCCTGCGGGCCCGACCCGAACTCTCCGACGAACAGACTGCGCTGGTGGCCGGCCTGACCACGAACGGCCACGCGATCGACGTGGTCGTCGCCCCGGCCGGAACGGGCAAGACCTTCGCGCTCGACGGCGCCCGCGACGCGTGGCAACACTCCGGCAACCGCGTCATCGGGACCGCGCTCGCCGCACGCGCCGCCGCGGAGTTGGAGGCGTCGGCCGGGATCCCGTCCCAGACGATCACGAGCCTGCTCGCCGATCTCGACAACCCGAACCACGGCGGCCTCCCACCCGGCACGGTCGTCATCGTTGACGAGGCCGGCATGGTCGGCACCCGGACCCTCGCCCGGCTCATCGATCACACCACCGCCACCCACGCGAAACTCGTGTTGGTCGGTGATCCACGACAGCTCCCCGAGATCGATGCCGGCGGCCTGCTGCACGGGCTCGCGCAGCGTGCCGAACCGATCCGACTCAGCGAGAACCGGCGGCAACATGACGCGTGGGAACGCGAAGCACTCCGCTCGTTGCGGGCCGGTCATGTCGCCGCCGCACTCGGCGCGTACGACGCGCACGACCGAGTCGTGAGCGCACCAACTGCGGACGCGACCCGCGAACTCATGGTCGCGGACTGGTGGGCCGCGTCGCTACGCGACGAGAACGTGCTGATGGTCGCGGCTCGCCACTACGACGTCGACGATCTCAACGCCCGGGCCCGCTCACACCGTCAGACTGCCGGCGAGTTGACCGGGCCGACCCTCGAGCTCGACGGCCGCCCCTACCAGAAGGGCGACCGCGTCGATGACCTTGCGGAACCAGCGCCGGATCGGGGTCCGGAACGGCACGTTCGCGAGGATCACCGCCGTGGACACGGACGCCCGCGCGTTGACGATCCAGACAGACCAGGCCACCGTCCACCAGCTTCCGACGGCGTATCTCGACGCCGGCCACGTCCGTCATGCGTACGCGACGACGATCCACAAAGCCCAAGGCATCACGGTCGACCGGGCGCTCGTGTTGGGGAACGACACCCTCTACCAAGAGGCCGGGTACGTCGCGCTGTCACGGGGCCGTGCGAACAATCACGTGCTACCTCGTTGCGCAACCCGAACGCGAGCACGAGCAGCACACGCCCGAACCGGTCCCGGCGCCAATCGACACGCTGACTGCCGCGTTGCGGGTGAGTCACGCTCAAGAACTCGCGGCTGATCGGGGTGTCGACGGCAACGCACTGGAACGCAGGGCGCTCGATCAGGAGCTGCACCGGCTCCACGACGAACGCAGGGACCTCGAACATATCGTCGGGATGAAGCCGCACAACCCGGCCGCGGACATTCGATCGCTCGAGAAGAGTCGCGACGACCTCGAATACGCCCGCGGCTGCCAACAAGAACGCCTCGACATCTTGAACGCCCAGCATCCGATCCGACACCGGCGCGAGCGGACCGCCGAACGACTGAGCGTCGAAAGCGCGGTCGAGAACCTGCAGCGGCGACTCGACGGCACCGTCCACGCGCTGGCAGTCGCCCGCGGCCAACAAGGCGTCTACGACCAGTACTCGAACAAGTACCGCAAGGAACTCGAACGCCTCGACGTCGTCGGATACGAGATTCAGGGCAAGGTCGAACGTCTCGTGACCGAGTACCGCGACGACCCGCCCGCCTATCTCTCCGCCCTGGGGCCGTACCCGTACGACGGCAACCAGCGTTGGAGATGGGACGACGCCGCCCACACCGTCGAGCACTACCGGCACGAACACCACGTCACCGACCAACACGAGCCGCTCGGCCCGCCGAGGCACCACGACCACGAACAACGACAGGCGCGCGAGCGCCTCCAACAAGCCAGCCGGGAACTCACTCGCAGCGTCGGCCGAGAAGCCCCCGGAATCGAAATCGAGCTGTAGTCCTGAAGCGGGTCGAAGCCGACGCCCGTTCGGCGCCCGACCTCACTCGGCTGCGAGTGACTCGACGCGAATGTCGCGCATTGGGAAGTCGTCGAGGTTGTCGGTCACCAGGACTGCGCCATGGGCGCGTGCCGTACCGGCAATGAGCGCGTCCGGCGTATGGAGCGTTCGTCCTCGCCGCGCCCAGTCGGCCTGATACCGGCCGGCACGAATCGCCGCCTCGCGGGTCGTATCGAGGAACGTCAGTCGGTCGAGCAGCACCTGCGCCTTCTTGCGTTCGGCCGGCCGAAGCCCGCGCTCGATCTCGGCGATATTGACGCACGTCGTACCGAGTGAATGGCCTTCGCTCAGACGTTGGAGAAGAGCGTCAGTGACTGCCCGATCGCCCCGCAGGTGCGCGATCAGCACCGTGGTGTCGAGCAGATACCGACTCAGGATGCTTCCGTCCGCCGCGTCGCGCGCACCCAGGCCGCGGCCGAGCGCCGGTCACGCCATTCAGGGTGACGGGCACTGCTCACGGTGTTAGCGGTTTCCTCGAGTGCCGCCTCGAGCTCGAGCCGCCGCGAGCTTCTCTCGCGCGGCCTCTTCGAGAAAGCGGCTCCGCCCACGTGCTCCGACGAGCCGATCCATGGCGTCGACCACCTCATCAGCAATGACCACGTGAGTACGTGCCATCGAGCGACCGTCCTTTCGATTCCGTATGTCCCACTGGTAGTCCCACTGTAGACCAGTCCGAAAGACCTCTCTGCGGGGCTCCGGCGGGCGACTGACTGGTGCCGTCGTCCGGCGTCTCGGAAGACGTCGCCGGGCGGATCAGCGGCGCGCATTTGGCATGGTATTTGGCATGGAACCGCCTGTTGAAGGCATGGAAGCGGGTCGACTCCACGGACACGACATGCCCTCTGACCAGGCACAACGCGACGCCTGCACACTGCGCAGACCCAGGGCCTAGCTCTCGAAAACCATTGTGGCGCAAGTCACCGTGGGTTCAAATCCCACTCCCTCCGCCACCACGTTCGCGTGCGAGGCGGACGGAGACGAAGCCCTGGCCCTTGGCCAGGGCTTCTCCTTTACCGGCGCCGGTACGAGATCAGGCAGGGCCCCGCGCTGCGGGCGACGCCGCCGATCTGCTCGGGCAGCGGTACCACCTCGTCGAACTCCGGCGCGAGGTCGAAGTTCGCCGAGAGCTGCTCGAGCGTTCGTACGATCGCCGAGACCGAGAAGCGTTGCGCGGGGCACCGATGCGATCCGTGCCCGAAGGTCGTGACCGTGACGTCGTGACGCAACACTCGATCGGCCCACCGCTCGGGCTCGTACTCCACACCGGTTCGCTCGGAATTCGTCAGCGGCAGCATGGTCGCGAGCTGCACGCCGCGCTCGACGCGGTAGTCGTGCGTCCCGTCGGAGAACACGAAGGGTCGTAGCACCTCCCGCAACATGATCGAACGCTGCCCGAGCCGGACCGCTTCGAACGCGCACTGTTCAAGCGGCGCGTCGGACGGGCGCCGCGTCGCCTCCGCGATCGACCACGACGATCGCGGCGAAGAGGTTCGTCATGGTGGCGATGTGCAACAACACGACGTCGCCGGCGATGCCGGGCGCGGGATCGGCGACGTCGGCCCAGCGCACCGCGATGTCGTCGAGGAAGCTGGGCTCGCGGTCGGGCCGGGCCAGGAGCGTCGCGATCACGCCTTCGACACGCCGCAACGCCGCGAGCTCCTCGTCCTTCGTGGCGCCCTGCGACCGCTCGGGATGCACGAACGCCTCGGCGCCGTCGAGGATCTCGAACTCCGCGATGAGGTCGTCGATCGGCGCCTCGCGACCGATCCAACACGCCAGGCCCAGGTGATGGCCGAGGCGGCGAGAGAACTCGAACACGTCGAACGACCCCGCGTCGCCGAGATCGCCGATGGCCCGCACGATCGCCCAGTCGAGGTTGCCGAGGTAGCCCTGCACTTCCTCGGCACCGAAGAGGTCGTGCGCGAACGTGCGGCGCTCGGCGAAGAGCTCGTCGGGGAGCTTGCGCACGAGCATGCGGTAGTCCGCGATGCCCTTGCTCGCGTTGCGCTCCTCGACCGCGTAGAACGAGCGCAGCCCCGCCTCGCTGAACGAGAAGAGGTACGAGACGCCGCCGGATTCGACGACGAAGGTGTCGCCGAGCTCGCGCCCGCCTGCCGTCAGCGCGACCACCGGATCGCCGACGTCGGGCGCGTCCCAGGGCAGGGAGAAGCCGGCACCGGCGGGAGCGGATCGATCAGGGTCGTCACGCCGGCCGGGCTGCACGCAGAAGCCGAGGTTCGAGTAGATCTCGCGGGTCGCCGACGACCGGTTCAGCGTGTAGAAGTGGAACGAGTCAACGCCGCCGGCCATGAGATCGCGGCACAGCTCGGTGGTGGCTTCGATACCGACCCGGCGCATCGCGTCCTCGTCGTCCTCGACGACGCGCAGACGCTGCTCGAGCCACACCGGGAAGTCGGCGCCCGACATCTCGGCCATGCGCTTCACCGATTTCACGTTGAGCACCGGCATGATCCCGGGGATCGCACCAGGGTGGTCACGCCCTGCTCACGCAGGTCGTCGAGGAACTCGAACCACACGCCTGCTTCGAAGAAGAACTGGGAGACGCCGAAATCCGCGGCCGCGAGCTTCTCGGCCTGACGGCGACGGTCGGTCGCGTGGTCGGTCGAGGCCGGATGGCCTTCGGGATGCACCGCGACACCGACCGAGAAGTCGCCGACCTCGCGCACGAGGTCGATGAGGTCGGTGGCGTCCGCGAGATCGCCGGGCGGCAGGTCGAGATCCTTGGGCGGGTCACCTCGCAGCGCCAGGATGTTGGCGATCCCGGCATCGTGGTCACGCGGCACGATGTCGGTGAGCTCACCACGCGTGTGCGCCGCGCACGTGAGGTGCGCCATCGCCGTCAGCGACGTCTCGCGGTTGATCTTGGTGACAATGTCGTGCGTCATCTCGCGCGTAGAGCCGCCGGCGCCGTAGGTGACGGACGCGAAGGTCGGGTGCAACGGC
>CAWFFF010000008.1:0-700070 GCA_963814995.1 uncultured Actinomycetes bacterium
CTAACCGGCCTACCGGGCTCCAATTCGACATTCGGGTACGACCCGATCAATCGGCTCACCATCAAGAACAGCACGCCGGCATGGAGCTATGACAACGCCGACAACCTCACGGGACTCAACGGTTCGGTACAGTCGTTCAACGCGGCGAACCAACTGACGGGAGTCGCGACTCCGACCCAGCTGACGGTGCCGACCACACCCCCGACGATCACGACCGTCGTCGTGACCCCGACGGCCAAGACGGCGACGATCACGTGGACGACAGACAAGCTGGCCACGTCACGGGTCGAGTACGGGACGACGACCAATACTGGGACGTTCCGCACGATGGCGGTGCCGGTCACGGCACATTCGGTCAGTTTCGGTGCGTTGGTGTGCGCGACGACTTACCACTATCGGGTCATCTCGATCGACGGCTCGGGGAACCAGGCGACCGGCGCCCCGTTGACGTTCGCGACAGCGTCGTGTCCGAGTTCGTCGGCGAAGTCCGATGACTTCCGGGGGTCCACGCTCAACGCTTCGTTGTGGTCGCTGCATGACCTGGTCGGCAACGCGACCGTCGCCGTGGACGGAACCCACGCCAAGATTTCGGTCCCGGCTGGAACGGCGCACGACATCTGGTCGACGGGCAACCACGGTGCCCGTCTCTTGCAAACGGTGACCAACACCAACTTCACGTTGCAAGCGAAGTTCGATTCTCGGGTCGCGTCCGCGTACCAAGAGCAGGGCATTGTCGTCCAACAGAACGACAGCAACCTGCTGCGGATCGGGACTATGTACGACGGTTCGAGCCCGCGCCTGTTCGTCGCTACGTTCGCGGTCTGACCCCGACCACGAGGGCCAACATCGCTATCGCGGCTAGCTCGTCGGTGTGGTTGCGGGTTGCGCGCGCTACCAATACGTGGACGATCAGCTACTCGACCAACGGCACCACTTGGACGACCGGTGCGACATTCACGTGGACGGCGACGATCACGACTGCCGGGCCGTACGCGAGCAACTCTCAACACAACGCTGATCCCATCCCCACGTTCACGGCATCGGTCGACTACTTCTTCGACAACGCGGCGCCCATCAGCCCCCAAGACGCCGGCGTTGCCGCGCCCGAATCTGACGACTTCCACACCAGTACCCTCAATAGCAGTCTCTGGGCGCTCCGCGATCCAGTCGGCAACTCGAGCGTCACCGTCGACGGCACCCACGCCCGAATCAGCGTCCCGGCCGGTACCGCGCACGACGCCTGGACCGACGGCAACAACACCGCCCGACTCCTCCAACCGGCAACCAATACCGACTTCACGGTCGAAACAAAGTTTGATTCGCAGGTCGGCTCGGCTTACCAGCAACAGGGCATCATCGTGCAGCAAGACGACACCAATTTCCTCCGGGTAGGGACGTTCTTCGACGGCACCAACCCGGTCTTGTTCGTCGCCGGATTCACGAACCTGTCACCAACCGTAGAAGCGAACACCACGATCAGCTCGAGCAGGTCCTTCTGGTTACGCGTCGCCCGCGTCGGCGACAACTGGACGATCAGTTATTCGACCGACGGCACCACCTGGACCGTTGGCGCGACGTTCGCGTGGGGCATGACCGTCACCGGCGTCGGTCCCTTCGCCGGCAACAGCCAAAGCGGCAGCGACCCAATCCCGGCGTTCACCGCGGTGGTCGACTCGTTCATGAACACCGCGACGCCAATCAGTCCCGAAGACGGCGCCCACGCCCCCTACAGCGACCCGTTCACCGGCAGCCTCAATGCCGGTGTCTGGCAGCTCCGCGACCCGGTCGGGAATTCGAGCGTGTCGACAACGGGCACCAAAGCCAACATCACTGTCCCGGCAGGCAGCGCGCACGACAACTGGATCGAGGGCGACAACACCGCCAGGCTCCTGCAATCGGTCACGAACACCGACTTCACCGTCGAAGCAAAGTTCGACTCGCAGGTCACCTCCGCTTACCAGCAACAAGGCATCGTGGTGCAACAAGACGACTCGAACTTCCTCCGAATCGGCACCTTCTTCGACGGCACGAACCCGGTCCTGTTCGTTGCCGGATTGTCTAACCTCGCACCAACCGTAGAACTCAACACCGCCATCCCGGTCAGCACGTCCGTGTGGCTGCGCGTCGCCCGCGTCGGCAACAACTGGACAATCAGTTACTCGACCGACGGCGCCACCTGGACCACCGGCGCGACATTCACCTGGGCGATGACCGTCACCGGGATCGGTCCCTTCGCCGGCAACAGCCAACACGACAGCGACCCCATCCCCGCGTTCACTGCCATCGTCGACTCGTTCACCACATTCGCCGCCACCAGCACGAACGGCTACGACAACCGCGGGAACCGCACCACCAACACCGTCGTCAGCCCGGCCGGAACCACCACCACCAACAACTCCTACGACCAAACCAACCGGCTCACCGCCATCGACACCGCCAACGCCGCCTACACCTATAACGGAGACGGTCTCCGCACCACCAAGACGGTCGGCGTCAACACCAACAAGTTCGTCTGGAACCAAACTGGCCCGCTCCCGCAGCTGCTCACCGAAACCATCGGCGCCAGCACCACCTACTACCTCTACGGGCCCGACGACATCCCCTACGCACAAATCGCCTCAGACACGACCACGACCAGCTACCTCCACCACGACCAACAAGGCAGCATCCGCCTCCTCACCAACAGCACGGGCACCATCACCGGCGCCGCTACCTACAACCCGTACGGCAGCCTCACCGCCAGCACCGGGACCCTCAGCCACCTCGGCTACACCGGCCAATACACCGACACCGAAACCGGATACGTCTACCTACGAGCCCGCTACTACGACCCCGCCACCGCACAATTCCTCACTCGAGACCCCACGAACACGCTTACACGCTCCGCGTATGCATACACCGACAACTCTCCACTAAACGGTGTTGATCCCACGGGCCTCGGATGTGGTCTCTTTAGTCCGGACGAGTGCGTCAACGCACTGGCTGACAAAATCACTGGTGCGGTAAGTACGGCGAACGATGCGCTCGATGCAACCACCGGTTCCGTCGCGGCCTACCTCAACGAACACAAGGTAGGAATTCTCAAGGGCACGTCGTGGGCACTTGCCGCGGCGGCAATCATCGCCGTGCCGCTTACGGGCGGAGCGTCCGTGTCCGCGCTACCGTTTGTACTTGCGCTTGCTTCGCAAGGTACCACGGTCGCGGCTGAGGCCTTTGACCCGAGCCCGGGGCGCGCTCAACGCGTGACGCTTGCGGTCGGGCTAGCGCTCCTAGGAGGAGCTGCTGTCGGTGGCGCGTTTAGCGTGGGCGAACTTCCCGCGTTCGCCGCGCTCACTGACGTTGGGCTCCTTGCGTTCGATATCTCGTTGAGCAATGGGCATACCATTTCGACTGCAGAGTGCGTCCGGTAGGGAATCGACCGTGAACGAACACGCTCCGGAGTGGGTAGCTCATCATCCTGTTTCGTGGGGTGTTGTCTCCGGCGGTCTGATGGCCCTGATTGGCATCTTGCTCTTCGGCTCGTGGCGCCTGGCGCTTGCGGTCGCAATACCCTTCGGATTACTCAACTGGTTCATGTGGCGTAAGGGCGGGCCCACGCATCGGTGGCGGATTTGGATCCTGGAGCGCTATCCGAAAAAGGGTCCTTAAGAGCGAGGCAGTCGCGATCATCGAGCTCTGCGCATCGCGCATGGATTTGAGCGTACGGCCAGTAATACCGGACCTTCCCGCTGGTCATTTGGCTGTTTCTGTTCTGTTTCCTCAATCTGCGCACCGCAAGCTCTCTTTAGCCGGAGCGCTCCACAGGAACCGCTGAGTCGTGTTCAAGTCGTGTGAGAGGAGGGTGGCGCGCTACCCGTTCCCGAAAAACAAGCGTCCGTGAGGGACCGGTGAGCGTTGTCCCAGATCGTCGAGCGGACGGATCGGACGCGACACCCATCGCTTCGAGCCGGTCAAACACGAGTTCGAGCGCGCAGTCGATCACACCCCGGAAGACCGGTCGGCCGAGCAGGGGATTGGCAACCGTTTGGCAATGGAGTACGCCCGAACGCCCTGGATTGCGCGGAGGAGGCGGACCGTCGCAACGTTCTGACCAGGCCCAATGGACCCAGATGCGCGCCGCAGACGACCTCGAAGACCTTCGCAACATCGAAGCGGTTCAATCTCCGCTTACCTCCAGCGTGTTCACGACTTCGACGACGGTCGTGCTCGTGACGAAACGCGCCGAGTTGATTCGCCGCGGCATCGAAGTCAGGGGTCGTCTCCGCCGCGGCCGATTCCATTTCTCCCCGCGCCCTGCGCCACTCGGGCGCGTGAGCGGAACGGAGGTCCCTCGTGGCGGACGTTGCGTGGCGACCTTCACGATCATCGAGGGATTTGCTAACGCCTTGCTAACCCGGATGTTTCAGTAGCGATCTGCTGATCCGGGGGTCGCGTCCGCGAAAACGCCCTTCTGTCACGAAAGACTTGCGGTTGCGAAGCCAGCAAGGTCCGAGCCAGAAGGGCACTTTCGAGATGAAGCGTAACTCGACACGTCCGCGACTGATGGTGACCGGTGATGGCCGCAACGTGGTGGGCCATGCCGGCGCTCGAGTGGTGTGCGACCTCGCTGACGCGCTCGGTCTCACCGACGGGTTGTCGCTCGCGATGGCGCCAACGAAGCTGCGGCGGCGGGGCCACGATCGAGGGCGGGTGCTCATCGATCTCGCGGTGATGCTCGCTGATGGCGGCGAGGCGATCTCCGATCTCGCGGTGTTACACGACCAGCCTGCGCTGTTCGGTGACGTCGCGTCGTTGGCAACCGCGTGGCGCACACTTGAAGCAATCGACGACGACGCGCTTGCACGGATCGCTGCGGCGCGTGCGGGAGCGCGCCAGCGGGCGTGGGCGGCGGGCGCGGACCCGGGGTACTACGTGATCGATTTCGACGGCACGCTCGTGAACTCCCATTCGGAGAAGGAACACGCGGCACCGACGTACAAGCGCGGGTTCGGGTTCCATCCGTTGATGGCGTATCTGGACGCGACGGGCGAAGCACTCGCCGCGAAGCTCCGACCCGGCAATGCGGGTTCGAATACCGCCGCCGATCATGTCGAGGTCCTCGACTTGGCGCTTGCGCAACTGCCGATCGATCCCCACGAATATGAGGTCATCGCCCGCACCGACTCCGCCGCGTTGACGCATGGGTTTATCGACGCGTGCCGGGCTCGGGGGGTGCGGTTCGCGGTCGGTCACGACCTCACTGCACCCATCCGAACCGCCTGTATTTCCGTGCCGAACAGTTGGTGGGTACCGGCAATCACCGCGAACGGGACCGACGAACGCGACGACGCCGAAGTCGCCGAGATCACCGACCTGATCGACCTCTCACGCTGGCCCGTTGGCACCCGAGCGATCACGCGGCGCGAAGACCCGCATCCGGGTGCGCAGTTGACGTTCACCGACTACGAAGGCCGCCGCTACCAAGTGTTCATCACCGATCTCGATGATCCCGACATCGCGTATCTCGAAGCGTTGCATCGCGGACGCGGCCGCGCCGAGAAACGGATCTGCGACGCCAAAGACACCGGCCTCGCGAACCTGCCGTCGGCGAACTTCGCGATCAACTCTGCGTGGGTGCAACTCGTGCTCATCGCCCAAGACCTTCTCGCGTGGATCAAGCTCCTGTGCCTCGACGGCAACCTGGCCCACGCCGAACCGAAACGGCTCCGCTACACGCTGTTCCACGCAGCGGGCATCATCGTGCACAGCGGGAGACGAACCCGACTCCGCATCGCCACCGCCTGGCCTTGGTCCGATCAGCTCATCAACGCGTTCACGCGCGCGCACGCCCTCGCGCCGACCTGAACACACGTCATCCTCAGCGAACCGGCTCCCGTCGGTCCCCGCGCCCGAAAACCATCACCCAAGCGCGCACGACTCGGAGAATCCACCGACCGACACGATCGCGCTCACGTTCAGCCATCGCCACCAGCACGACCCACCCAAACCGGCTCGCTCAGCGCGCTACTGAAAGATCAGGGCTAACGCGCGGCGGCGAAACCCGCGGATACCAGTCGATGGGCCGGACGATTTGCGCGCGGAATGCCTGATCAGGCGGCATGGCAAAGATTCAGGTCTCCTGCCTGGACCCCCCGATCGCGGCTTAAACCCGCCGGCCCTTCGGGGCGTGAGGGTTCGAGTCCCTCCCCGGGCACCGGTCTGGTCAGGTAAAACGTATTCGGCGCCGATTCGGACGACGCCGGCAGTAGGCGAATGCTCACGCCTTGCCAACGCGAGATCCGTGCGACGGCTTATGCCGATTCCGTAATGGCTCCGTAGCGCTGTTGTACGGCCTGGGCCGAGATGCCCAGTTCACTTCCGATGCGCTTCCATGACATTCCCGCGCGGCGCGCTGGCCTCGACGGCTTCGGCGATTTGGCGTTCGCTGCGGGCGCGGGCGAGGGCGGCGCGTCGGAGGAGATGCTCGGCGACGCCCACCTCGTCATCGGGCGACGGTTCGTAACTCTCGAACCGCGCGGCGAGTTCGTCGGCGTGGTCGAGGATGTCCTGCATCGATCGGGGCATGACGGTCACCTCAGGAACTTGGCGCGGGCAGGCATGGCATGAACGATGAACTCGACACCTTCAGCCGTCGCGAGGCCGACCTCGAGAAGTTGGCCGGTCTGGTCGGCGCCGATGAGCATCGTGAGTTCGTCGAACGCGAACACTCGGATCGGGTTGCGGTACGCGTGCAGCATGTCGTCGTCGGTGGTCCCATGCTTGCGTGCGCTCGTCAGGATGACGGGGTCCACCGGCATCAATATATCTTGACAAGCGCACCTTCTCGGCCGGAGCCCGCGACGGGCGTCGGTGACCGGCGAAGGCGGCCGCGTCAGGCGCGCGAGCTGGCGTCCGACGCCTCGGCCCGCACGTCGCCGTGCTGCCGAATCGGTATCGGTTGAGGGTTCCAGCGCAGTTCGTCGGCTGAACCAACGTCTGTACGAAGGTCTGCACGGTCGGTCTGTACCGACCGTCGTGAACGTCGTGAACGCCGCTCATCTGCGCCGCTCGCACCCGCGTACAGAATCCCCGACCGCGCGCGGTTCGGTTTGTAACACCCGCGTGTACATCGCCGAATCGGTCGCACGCTTCGGCGTGTTGTCGCGGCTATCACTTCGGCGACGTGACGTGAACCGCGAGGTAGCCGGCACTGTGCAGTTCGACGCCGCCGTCCGCGACTCGAGAAGGGCGGTCGCATAACACCGGGTCGGGAAGCGTTCCGTGAGGACACCGGGCGTCCCATTTGCCGCCACGCTTCGATGGTGACGGTCTGATCGCGTCAACCGGAGCCGCTGTCGAACAGGCCGAGTTCGTTGGCGAGGACCACGGCCTGCACCCGGTCGCGGAGATGGAGCTTCATGAGGATGCGGGCGACGTGGGTTTTCACGGTCGTTTGGCCGATGACGAGCTGGTCGGCGATCTCGGTGTTGGACAGCCCGCGTGCGATCAGCTCGAGCACGTCGCGCTCGCGAGGTGTCAGTTCGCGTAGTCGGTTCTGGTCGGTCTTTGGCCTGGGCGCGGTTCGAGCGAACCGGTCGATGAGTCGACGGGTGACCGTGGGCGCGAGGAGGGCGTCGATCCCGCGTGCGGCTTGTCGAACGGCGATCGTGATGTCTTCGGCGGGCATGTCTTTGAGCAGGAACCCGGTGGCGCCCAGCCGGAGGGCTTCGTAGACGTACTCGTCGAGGTCGAAGGTGGTGAGCATCAGCACTTTGCAGTCGGGTGATCCCGACAGGATTTCGCTCGCCGCGGCCAGTCCGTCGGTGCCTGGCATCTGGACGTCGAGCAGGATCACGTCGGGGTGCTCGGCGCGTACCAGTTCGACGGCGGCCCGTCCGTCCGCGGCTTCGCCAACGACGGTCATGTCGGGCTCGGCTTCGAGGATCGTCCGCATGCCGCTGCGGATGAGTTCCTGATCGTCGGCGATGACGACACGGATCATGCGGGTACCACGGTCATGGGTAACCGGGCGTGTACCGAGAAGCCGCCTTGATCGTCGGGGCCGTACGTGAGCGTTCCGCCACACTCGCGCACACGGCGTTGCATGCCCTGGAGCCCGTGCCCGGACGACAGCGGTGGCGGCGACGGTGCCGGCGTCCCACGGGTGTTCGTGATGCACAGCTCGACCTCGTCGCCGGCGCGATGGAGGCCGATGGCGACCGTCGCGCCGGGGCTGTGCTTGAGCACGTTGGTGAGCGCCTCTTGAACGACTCGGTACACCGTCTCGACGTGGGAGGCGGTCAGGTCGTCTACGACATCGTCGAAGCCGGCTACGACGATGAGACCCGTCTCGCGGGCGCCGACGAGCAGGTCGTCGAGCGAGGCCATCTCGTGACGAGCAGACGTCGACAGCCCATCGCGCAGCTCGTTGAGGCCGGTCGTCGCGACGGATCGGACGGTGTCGACGATGGCCTCGGCTCGCTCCCGGTCGATGTTCCAGATCCGGCGGGCGGCGCTCGCTTGGACGGCCACGACGGTGAGCGCATGACCCACTGCGTCGTGCAGCTCGCGCGCGATCCGCATCCGTTCCTCGGTCACGGCGTGGGCCGCCAGCAAGGTGCGTTGCCCCTCCAGCAGTGTGTTGTTGGCGCGGATCTGCTCGACGAGCCGCGTTCGTTCACGGAACCCCGCTCCCGCCAGCCAACACGCGGTCGCGACGACCGCGTTGCCCGGGAAGGCATCGGCACCGAACAGAACAAGGGCGCCGCACCAGCACACGAGAAGGCCGACACGCCCGCGCCATCGCGGTTCGAGGGCCGCGACGACGAACGGCGGAACAAATGACAAGCCGATGGCGGACAGCGTGTGGTCCAGCGGTGCCACCAGATGGGTAAAGGCGATCGCCGCGGCCCAGAGAGCGGCGATCGCCGGCAGCGGCCGTGCCCACGCGAACGCGAGAGGGAGCGCGACCACGACGATCGCGCCGACAACAATCCCGCGAGGAGCGTACGAGTGCAGGTCGTGGGTCTCGATCAGCAGGCCGGCGGCCAACGCGGCCGCGGCGAGCACGATCCAGGGCTGCGCCGCCTCTCGCGGGACGGCAACCGATGCGGGCTCCTCACCGACCTCGGCTGGTGGCGACGGTGGCGAGTCGGTGAGCGCCACGACCGCGGCCCGGGTGGCCGACAGCAACTGCCTCGCCTGCGACTCGAGGCGCTCCACCCGCAACCGGTCGGTCGGGATGCCGTCAGCGGGGAGCGCGTCGACCAACCGCGTCATGCCGTCGGCCAAGTCGACGTCGAGTTCACCTGCGACCCGCAGACGCTCCCGGGCAATGGCTGCGCCCACGTAGGCCGACCGTTGTTCGGCGAGCTCGCGACCCTGTTCCTCGAGCTGGCGGATCAGCAGCGAGCGGCCCCGGACCAGGCGCCCGCCGAGGATCGGCACTGTCACGAAGAAGATCGAGAACACGATCACCGCACTGACCAAGGGGTCGCTGTGCGGCAGGAGGAGGTCGGTGACGACGACGACGCAGATCGGCTGGGGCGCGGCGACGGCCACCTCCCGGCGCGAGCCGTGGGCGCCGACCGAGTACATCGCGAACAAGAGGGCGAAGATCGGCACGAACACGTCGCTGGACATGTCGGGGATGAGCCAGGCGCCCGCAAACGAAGCGACCACGTCGGCCGCGCTGAGGACAGTGACGGTCAGCACCGGCCGCGAGCGCCGCAGGGCGAGGACCGACAGGACCGGCGCGCCGCTGAGGTTGAGACCGAGATAGACGGGGTTCCGTGAGCGGACGAGGGTCTCGGCGGCCGCCGCGACCACGAACCCCAACGCGACCCAGACGTCGCTGGATCGCGGACGACGCAACAGCCGCACGGTCACTCACCAAAGCATAGGAACGGCCTTCCGCCGCGGCGTCCCCCTCGAGGATGACATCCCGAGACGGACCAAAGATCGCTCTCAGGGCCGGCGACGCCGCCAACGCGTCTCGTTACGTTCGCAACCAGGCCGTCATCCGGCGGCCACCACCGCGAACCCGGAGGCTGCCATGAGCTCTGTGACCGTCAATGTCCCAAGCCACTCCCCGATGCGATCGCCGACCGAGTCCGCACACCGATGGGCGCTGGGTGCGCTCGCACTCGGTGCGGCCTCGGCCGTCGCGTTCGCCGGAATCATGTTGTTCGCGACCCTCTCCAAGCTCCCGGACTCCGACCTCACGTACCACCACACGGGCGACTACTGGCTCGCTGCCATCGGCCTGCCAACCGCCGTGGCGGCTTCGATCCTGCTGTTCGCGCTGTGGGGCCTGCAGCCCCACGCACGGCCAGGACTCACACGCGTCGGCGCCACGGCCAACGTGATCGCCCTCACGCTGCTGTTCGCGATCCTGGCCTCCAGCGTCGCCACCGGCACCGAGGTGCGCTGGGGACCTGCCTACCCCCTCGCCGTGCTCGCGACCTTCGTCGGGCACGCCTTGTTCGTGGCCGGGACCTGGCGCACCGGGCTGTTCCCCAAGGCCGTGCTCGCAACGTGGCCGGTGATCTGGCTCATGGGCGCGTACGCCGCCCAGGGCGCCTCACCACTGATCCTCGCCGCGTTCTACGCCGTCATGGCCGGCTACATCGTGCGCCGTACCTGACAAGTCCCAAGAGACGACACGAACACAAGGAGCAGCCACGAATCGAAGATTCTGGCAACGCCGCTCGCCACAGCGCGGACCGGTCGGCCACGACTGCAGGTGCACATGCCATCACCGTCTGCCCGGTTCGATCGCCGCTGCCGAGATGGTCTCGACACCTCGACTCGCGCAACCGTCAGACCCAACCCACAACCTCCCGATCCAGAAAGGCCCTTCCCTGGGGAACTCATGAGTCCTTGGGAGAGGCCGGTATCGTGTGCGACGTGGATCGCTTCGCGGTGCGTTCGGATCCGGCGTTGCAGTTGCACGAACGCGGGGATCCGGGAGCGGCGGGCCAGCTGGTCGATTGGTCGAGCGCGATCTTGCCTTGTTCGCCTCTGACGGCGGCTGCGTAACGCAACCCTCTTTCAGAAGTACGCGCGCCTCAGTCGGGGCCGGTCTTGGCGATCCAGTCGAGCCGGCCCGGTCTCGCCCCAGACCAGCCGGCCGCGGTCATGGTCAACGACGACGATCAGATGGCGGTGTCCGCGTTTGTAGGAGATCTCGTCGATCCCGATCCGGCGTCGCCCGTCGAGGCGATCGATCGTCGCGTCGATGTCCGCGTTCACGTGTGTCACGATCGACGACTGACACGCCTCGATCGTTCTGCTGAATCTCCTCTAGAACTGACGAACGCGAGCAGGGTCGTTCGGGGCGCGCGCATCTCGTCGAGGTAGGTTCGGGCGCGCGATGCGTGTCTACGATGCGCGAGAGCTCGCCGATCTCGACAACCCGATGCGCACCTCGCTCGGCGACCAACCGGGAACCGGCGGTCTGCTCGACACGATCGGTGCCGGACCCGACGGCGCCGGATCGACTGCAACTTCTGATCGCCAGTCGATGTCGACCGACGCGTCACCGACCGTCGACGACCTGGTTGGTCCGCCGCGCGAACCGATCGGTCCGACGTCCGATGCGCCGGCCGCGCCCGATCGCCGACGCTCGACCGCGTTGCCCAGCGTCGAGCCCGACCCGCATCCCACCGAAGCGCGCAGCCGCTTCGATGTCGACAACGGTGTCGTGTTCTACAACGATCGTCATCCCGACTATCTCCTCGTCAAGGACGATGAAGGTTCGTTGCTCGACTACCTCGCGATCCTCGTCGCCAAGGAGTACGTCCTCTACAACAACGCGCGGGCGGCGCCCGACGAGTTCGCGGAGGAGCTCGTCCGCATGCTCGTACGTGTGCGGCATCACATGCCCCGCAGCCGCTGACGCGCGTTGATTTGCCAACGCCTTGCTACCGGGCGGTGGCCGGTCGCACTCCGTCTTGGCGAGGTCGTCGGTGGTCTCGGCGAGCGCGTCGTCGTAGCTGTCGGCGAGGGTGCCGGTGGGTTGTCGCTCAGGTCTGCGATGCTCCGTCGGTGAACCTCGTTGACGTACTCGTCGTCCTTGCGGTCATCGGAGCTGCGATCTCGGGCGCGACGACCGGCGTCGTGACGCAGGTGGGCACGTACGCCGGCATGTTCGGAGGGTTCCTCCTGGGCGTCCTGGTCGCGAGCAAGGTCGCGGACGGGGTGAGTGGTGAAACGGTGAGGCTCACGCTCACCTTGACCACGCTCGTGTTGCTCACCGTCTTGTTCAGCGGGCTCGGAGCTTGGGTCGGCGCGGTCGCGGCGCGGCGCCTGCGTCGGATCCATCTCGGTGTCGTCGATTCGATGCTCGGCGCGGTCGTCTCGGGCCTCGGCGTGCTGGTCGTGGCCTGGCTCCTGGCGGGAACGCTGGCGACGCTGCCGAACGCGGGCCTGGGCCGGTCGATCCAGGACTCGGCCATCATCCGCCACCTCGATGGCGTGCTTCCCCCCGCACCCGAGATCACGGCGCGACTCGGACGCCTACTGGATCCCCTCGGTTTCCCGCAGGTGTTCGTCGACCTCGAACCGGCACCGTCGACCCCGGTGACGGGACCGACCACCGCCGAGGCGAAGGCCGCGGCGGACGCAGCCGGACGATCGACCGTGAAGATCACGGGGAAGGGCTGCGGTGGCGTCGTGGAAGGGTCCGGGTTCGTCGCGGGGCCGGATCTCGTCGTGACCAACGCGCATGTCGTTGCCGGCATCGCGTCGCCGGTGGTGCACGACGCGAACGGCACACACGCCGCGACGACCCTCGCGTTCGATCCTGCCACTGACATCGCGGTGCTGCGCGCGGGCGACCTCGCCGGCCCCGCTCTCCGTCTCGCGGACGCGACCTCCGCGCGCGGTACGGTCGGCGCTGTGCTCGGCTATCCGAACGACGGCCCACTCACCGTCACGCCGGGTGCGGTGCTCGCCGAGTACTCCGCTCGCGGGCGCGACATCTACGGCGAGAACGTCGTCACCCGGCAGGTCTACGAACTTCAGGCCTCGATCCGGCCGGGGAACTCGGGCGGCCCGTTCTCGTTGCCCGACGGCACGGTCGCGGGGGTTGTGTTCGGCCGCTCCGTCGCCGACGCGAACGTGGGCTACGCACTGACCGCAGATGAGGTCCGACCTGACCTCGACCGATCGCGTACGCAGAGCAGCGCCGTCTCCACGGGGCGTTGCGCGGCCGGCTGACCGCCCGGTACGGCCTCCGCGCGGTTCCGTCGACCGACGTCACGAGCAACGCTGGAATGCCACCAAGTGGTTGTCCCGAGAGCTCTGGCGCAGGCTCGTGAACGCAGTGGTGATGTCCGGGTACGCCGCGACTTTCGGCAGTAGCTGGTCGTACAGCGCGATCGTCTCGCGCTCGGTCGTGACGCCGGCAGTGCAGGCCTCGCTGACCGTCCGCGGTGCCGCGTTCCCGTTCACATTCGCCGTCGCAAGTGTGATGCTGTGGTCCGCAGCGACTCTCGCGACCGTCACGCCGAACCGGCGGAGTCGGAATTTGCGCCGCGCCGAGGCCGGTCGGTCCATACATAGACCGTCGGATATCGAAGCGCCCACTTGATCGGGCTCGCCGGACAGCACGGGAAGGCCGAGAAATCCGCAGGCGGCGCCGGGGTCGACACGGCAGGATCTGGGCCATGGAGGCTCCGGAGCTCACCGGCGATCTGGTCCGGCTCGAGCCGCTCGGGCTCGACCACGTCGGCGCCCTCGTCGCGGCGGCGGGCGAGAACCGGGAGACCTACGCGTTCACGACGGTCCCGCACGGCCTCGAGGGTGTCACGGCGTACGCGGGCGAGATTTTCGAGGCGACGGCCGCCGGGCAGACGCGCGCCTACGTCCAGGTCCGGGTCGCAGACGGCACGCCGGTCGGGGTCACCCGCTTCCTGTCGTTCCGGCACCGTCCGGCCGACGCCGCGCCGTACGCGGTCGAGATCGGCGGCACCTGGTTGGCGGGCTCCGCGCAACGCTCCGGCATCAACGTGGAGGCGAAGCTGCTGATGCTGACCCACGCTTTCGACACCTGGAACGTCGGGCGGGTCGACTTCAAGACCGACGCGCGCGCAATCGCGTGGTCGCGGGCGGCGATCGCCGCGCTCGGTGCCGAGTTCGAAGCGGTGCTGCGGAACTGGCAGCCGTCGCACGCAGTCGGTGAGGTCGGGCGGTTGCGCGACTCCGCGATGTACGCGGTCGTCGCGTCCGACTGGCCCTCGGTGCGCGAGCACCTGCGCGCCCGTCTCGCCGCGTCTCGCTGAGCCGCGTCGCAGCTCGGCCCGCCGACCAGTGGCATCAACCGAACTGACCGTCACGTTCTCCGGGCGGGATCGACACCGCCCGCCGGGCCGGCGCCGACCGCGGCCCCGGCGGCCTCGGCGCCTGGCGCCCCCGCCCGCACGGCGGCCGTTGACGACGATGGTTGTACGGTGACGGCCATGACACTCGCCCGCCCTCTCTACGGCACGGTCGACGGGGAGCGACCCGCGATCGTGCACCGGCTCGGTACGCTCGCCGGGCGCTCGTGTTGCGGGAAGGCGATCACGGTCCTCCCCGATGGCACGAAGCCCCGGGGCGTGTTGTGCCGCCGGTGCGACGCGCTCGAGGAGTCCCGGCGCAACGGCATGCCGCCGTGGGACGCGGGCGACGCCTTCTGACTCAGTCGTCGGCCGACTGCCCGGCGCGACCGTGCTTCCAGTAGCCGCGGATCGTCGCCTGCGCGCGTGGGAACTGCCGGTCCTGGAACAGCGAACGGCGAATGCGTTGCACTGCGGCCGCTTCGCCCGCGACCCAGACACGTTCGGTGGGCGCAACCCGCGCGGCCACGATCGCGGCGAGGATCGCGTCGCCGGATGCCACGCCTCGCGGGAGGTCGAGCCATTCGATCGACGCCGCTGGATGATCCGGCAACTCCATGCGCGGCGTCGGGCGCGCGACCTCGATCCACACGCGGAACGTCGCGGCCCGGGGAAGCCGCTCCAACAGCTGTGTGATCGCCGGTATCGCGGTCTCGTCGCCCGCGACGACGAACGCGGTCGCGTGCTCGTCGATGGCGTAGCCGCGGCCCGGGCCTGACACCGCGGCGACCGATCCGGGCGCGGCCGCGCGTGCCCAGCGCGACGCGGCGCCGTCGCCGTGCAACACGACGCCGATGTCGAGCGTCGGACCTGCGGCATCGACGCGCCACGGCGTGAACGTGCGAATCGTCGGTCGGCGCCCGTCGGGCAGGAGGAACTCGTTGCCGTTCCAATTCGGCACGACGAGCGTTTCGTCCGGCGCGGGCGGGATCAGCAGCCGCACGCTCGCGGCCGGGTCGGCGACGGTGAGACCGGCGAGGTCGGAGCCGCCCAGGGTGACGCGCAGCAGCCTTGGGGTGACCGGCTCCACCCGTCGCACCTCGACCGGCCGAAAGCGCGGCGGCTCGCGTCGCGCTCGTATCGGGTCGCGACCGGTTCCGGCGGCTGTCATCCCGTGCAGCCTTGCACCTCGCGCGCCCGCGCGAGGATGGCGGCCGTGTCCGAGCCGCCCGACACCCCGCCGGCGATCGATCGGGCCGCGGCGCGCGTGTTCCTTGTCGACCGTGACGGCGCGGTGCTCCTCCTGCGCGGCATCGACCCGGCGCGCCCCGACGCGGGATCGTGGTGGTTCACGCCCGGCGGCGGGATCGACGACGGCGAGACGCCCGAAGCCGCGGCCCGGCGCGAGGTCGCGGAGGAGACGGGGCTCGAGCTCGGTGATCTCGGGCCGGTGGTGTTCCGGAGGGTCACGCAGTTCGACTTCGAGGGCGTGCGCTATAACCAGCGCGAAGCGTTCTTCTGCGTACGCTGCGACCGGTTCGTGATCGACGACGCGGGCTGGAGCGAGGTCGAACGACGAACGGTGCTCGGGCACCGATGGTGGACGCACGCCGAGCTGCTCGAGACCGGCGAGACGATCTATCCGGGGCAGCTCCTGGAGATACTGCCGTCGATCAGCTGATCGTCGGCACCGCTTGCGGGGGCGGCGGTCCGACGTACTGCGCGCTCGGGCCGGATGAGCCGGTTGTCGGCCGCCTGTTCCAGGATGTGCGCGCACCAGCCGATGACGCGGCTCGCGGCGAACGTCGGGGTGAAGAGCTCGCGCGGGATCCCGCACCGGTCCATCACGATGCCCGCGTAGAACTCGACGTTCGTGTAGAGGCGCCGCCCGGGCTTCAGCTCGTCGAGCACACGTACCGCGGTGGTCTCGATGTGCCGGGCGAGCTCCATCTTGTCGCCGCCGAGCGAGTCGGCGACCTCGCGCAACATCAGTGAACGCGGATCGTCGGTCTTGTAGACCCGGTGCCCGAACCCCATGAGGCGGTCGCCGCGCTCCACCGCGGCGCGCAGCCACGGCTCGGCGCGGTCGGCGGTGCCGATCTCGTCGAGCATCTGCAGCGCGCGACTCGGCGCGCCGCCGTGCAACGGGCCCGACAGAGCGCCGATCGCACCGACGACCGCGGCGCCGAGGTCGGCCCCCGTCGAGGTGATGACCCGCGCGGTGAAGGTGGACGCGTTGAAGCCGTGATCGACGGTGGAGATGAGGTACTTCTCGACCGCGGCCGCGTGCTCGGTGGAAGGCACCTCGCCTTGCATCATGTACAGGTAGTTCGCCGCGTACGCGAGGTCGTCGCGCGGTGCGACCGGTTCGAGGCCGCGCCGGAGTCGCCACAGCGCGGCAGATCAGCGTCGGGACGACCGCGCACGTCGACATCGCGTTCTCGCGCAGCGTCTCGCCGTCGACGTCGTGCGACGGCCGGAACCCGAGGGCGGCGCCGTATTGCGAGAGCGCCGTGCGCAGCGCGTCGAGCGGCACGAACACCTCGCCCGCGTGCGCGATCTCGGGCAGCACGTCGGAGACCGCGGGCGGGATCACGCGGCGGGGTCGGATGTCGGCGGCGAAGGCCTCGCGCTCGTCGAGCGTGATCGGCAACCGGCCTTCGAACATCAGCTGCCAGACGTCCTCGATCGGACGCGACTTGGCCAGGTCGACCGCGCTGTACTGGCGGTAGTGGTAGAAGCCTTCGAGGCCGCGCACGTCGCCGACGGTGGTGTCGGCCACGACGACGCCCTCGAGCCCCTTCGGCACCTCGTGCGCCTGGGCATCGGCGGGCTGGATCATCGCGACGCGCATGAGGTCGCGCATGGAGACGATCCCGACCAGCTTGAGACCGTCGATCACCGGGATGTGCCGGTAGCCCCGCTCGGCGAGGCTCGCGAAGGCCGCACGGGCCTCGACCGACGGACCCGTGGTGTCGGGATCGGCGGTCATCCATTCCGACACCTTGGCCGTGGAGGCGTCCGAGCCCGCGGCGGCGAGGCGGATCATGTCGCGCTCGGTGAGGATCCCGATCGCGCGGTCATCGTGATCGACGACGACGACGGAGCCGACCTTGTGTTCGCGCATGCGTTGCGCGGCGACCGCCACGGTCTCGGCGGGCTGCGCGGTGACGACCGGCTGACTCATGAGGTCGCCGACGGTTCGTTCTATGGCCACGCGCGTCATAGTACGGCGGTGCCCGGAGCGTTCGGAGCCCGATCGACGCCCGTACGGCGCCGGTTCACCTGCCGTTTACGCGGCGCGGTGTTGTGAATGGGTTCACGAGATGGCTACGGCGACGGCGGCGCGGCCGTGCCGTGGCGACCTGCGCCCTCCGCGAACCGTGACGCGCCCGCGAGTGTCTCTCCCGAGCGCAGCACCGTGAGCCCGTGGTCGAGCTCGACCCGGATCGCGTCGTCGAGACCGAGGCCCCACTGCTCGTAGCTCGACGCGCGGTCTTCGCGCAGGCACGTCTGCGGGAACGCGGTGAGCTCGGTCGCGAGCTCGATCGCGGCGCGGCGCGCGTCGCCCGGCTCCGTCAGCCGGTTCGCGAGGCCCATGCGGAGAGCTTCGTCGCCGCTGACGCCGCGTCCGGTGAGGATCAGGTCGAGCGCGTGCGAATGGCCGATCAGGCGGGGTAGCCGGATCGTCCCGCCGTCGACGAGCGGGACGCCCCAGCGCCGGCAGAACACGCCGAACACGGCGTCGCGCGCGGCGACCCGGAGGTCACACCACAGCGCGAGCTCGAGCCCGCCCGCCACGGCGAAACCTTCGACCGCGGCGATCACAGGCTTCGACAACAGCATGCGGCTCGGCCCCATCGGCCCGTCGCCCTCCGGCCGCATCGTGTTCCCCTCGTTGGCGCTGACCGCCTTGAGGTCGGCACCCGCGCAGAAGGTGCCACCCGCGCCGGTGAGCACGGCGACGTCGTGCGCATCATCGGCGTCGAAGGCGCGGAACGCGTCGGCGAGCTCGGCCGCGGTCGCGCGGTCGACGGCGTTGCGGGCCTCGGGCCGGGCGATGGTCACCACCGTGACCCGGCCGCGGTGCTCGATCTCGACGGTCATGCGGACTCCCTCCGTGCCTCGAGGTGCGCGTGCTCGTTGATCGACGCGACGGTACGCGCACCGGCACGCGACGCGATCATGCGCGACAGCGACGAGTAGTGCGGTTCGAACCAGAGATGACGCTCGAGGCCGAGCGCGATCGCGAACGCGACGTTGATGACACCGCCGTGGCACACCGCGACGACCCGGCGCCCGGCGTGGGCCGACACGATCTCGTCGACTGCGGCGGCGACGCGGGCGCGGAACACGTCGGCGGGCTCGGCGCCGAACTCCTCCCAACGTCCCTCGTACATCGCCATGAGGTGCGGGTCGTTCCGTTCCTTGAGCTCCTCCATCGGGATGTAGCTGTCGGACTTCACGTCGTACTCGACGAGCCCCGGCGCGATCTGCACGTCGAGCCCGTGCGCCGCCGCGATCGGCGCCGCCGTCTCGCGCGCCCGTCGTTGCGGGCTCGACAACACGACGTCGATCGGTTCGCACGCGAGCCACGCCGCGAGCCGATCGGCCTGTTCGCGCCCGCGTACGGTCAGCGCCGGATCGGCGGGGACGCCGGTGCCGGTCTCGATCCGTTCCGGCTCGCCGTGCCGTACCCAGAGCAGTTCCACGTCAGCTCCCGCTCATCGAAGTCGGAGTCCGAGGATGTCTTCGAGCTCGGTCAGCGCGTCGTCGGGATCGACGACCTTGATCGTGGCCATGCCCATCTCGCGCGCGGGCTTGAGGTTCATGCCCAGGTCGTCGAGGAAGACGGTTTCCGACGCGAGGACGTTCAGCCGCGCGAGCGCCAGCGTGTAGATGCGCGGGTCGGGTTTGCGGAGTCCCTCCACCGCCGACTCGACGACGACGTCGAAAAGACCGGTCTCGTGCAGGCCGCGCGGCGACGAACGCGTGCGCTCGTCGTTCCAGTTGTTCGTCAGCGCCGCCGTCCGCAGCCCGCCGGAACGGATGCGCTCGATCGCGCGGGTCATCTCGGGCCGCGGCCCGAGCGACGACCCGATCAGGCCCATGAGCCTCCAGCGCGTCGAGCCGGAACCCGGCCGCGAGCGCTTCGGCCTCGAGCGCGGCCACGAACTCGTCCATGTCGAGCTCGCCCCGCTCGAGCGCCGCCCACGCGCCGGTCTCGCTGCTCTTGCGGATCAGCGCGCGCATCGTCCCCTTGTTGAGGTCGTTGCCGTGGTCGTAGGCGTCGAAGGCCTCGAACGGCGACGGGAACACCACCCCGCCCAGATCGAAGATCACCGCCCGGTACACGCGTGGCGTCAGTCGAGCGCGGCGTCGCGCTTGTCGACGAACGCCTGGCGGAGCTCGTCGCTGTCGCCCCACAGGTTGAGCTCGAAGGTGAACCCCTGCTCGAACCGGTAGGAGCGCTTGACGTCGACGGGGTCGATCATGTTGAGCGACTCCTTCGCGCGCCGCATCACGATCGGGCTCTTCTTCGTGATCACCGCGGCGATCTCGAGCGCGGTGTCGAGCAGGTCGGCGCGGGGAACGACGCGTTCTACGGTGCCGAACGCGAGCAGGTCGGCCGCGGTGACGGTGGTGCCCATGAGGAACATGGCGCGCAACTTGTGCTGCGGGACGAAGCGCGCGAGATGGGTGGCGACGCCGAGCGCGCCCCGGTCGACCTCGGGAAGGCCGAAGGTCGCGTCGTCGGAGGCGATCACGATGTCGGCGTTGCCGGCGAGGCCGATACCGCCGCCCACGCAGAAGCCCTGCACAGCCGCGATGACGGGCACCTCGCAGTCGTACACGGCCGCGAACGCCTCGTAGCAACCGCGGTTGACGCCGATGAGCGACTCGTGCGTGGGGTCGGCGGCGAGCTCCTTGATGTCGACACCGGCCTGGAATCCCTTGCCCTCGGCCCGCAGGATCACGACGCGCGTGTCGGGATCGCGGCCGGCGGACCGGAGCGCCTCCGCGAGCTGGAACCAGCCCGCCACCGGCAACGCGTTCACGGGCGGGTTGTCGATGGTCACGATCGCGACGTGCTCGCGCGTTTCCGTGCGGATCATGCGCGGAGCATACTTCCGGGCGTGTCGGTCACTCCGGGTGCGAGCTTGTGGCACGCGACGCTCCCGGCCGAGGCGGCGGTCCCGCGGCCCGCGCTCGGCTCCGACGTCGATGCGGACGTCGCGATCGTCGGCGGTGGCTACACCGGGCTGTGGACCGCGTACGCGCTCAAACGGGCCGAACCGTCACTGCGGATCGTGGTGTGCGAGCGCGAGACGGTCGGTTTCGGCGCGTCGGGACGCAACGGAGGTTGGTGCTCCGCGCTGTTCGCGGGGAGTCGAGACGCGACCGCGCGCCGGCACGGCCGCGACGCGGTGGTCGCGATGCAGCGCGCAATGTTCGCGACCCTCGACGAGATCGAGCGCGCCATCGTGGCCGAGGCGATCGAGTGCGATTGGGCGCGCGGCGGCACGATCCAGGTTGCGACCATCCCCGTGCATCTCGACCGGCTGCACGAGGAGCTCGACGACCATCGCTCGTGGGGGTTCGGTCCCGACGACTACCGCGAGCTCGACGCGCGGGAGTCGAGCGCGCTGATCGGGTGCGAACCGAACCTCGGCGGTCTGTTCACTCCGCACTGTGCCGCGATCCATCCGGCCAAGCTCGCGCGCGGTCTCGCGGCGCGGTCGAACGGCTCGGCGTGACCGTGCACGAGCACACGGAGGTGCGGTCGATCGAGCCGGGTCGAGTGACGACGCGTGGTGCGACCGTGCGCGCCGGGATCGTCGTCCGCGCGACCGAGGCGTTCAGCCCGCAGCTGTACGGGCTCCGGCGCTCGGTCGCGCCCGTCTACTCGCTCATGATCGCGACCGAGCCGCTGCCCGACGAGTTCTGGGCGGGTGTCGGGCTCTCGACCCGCCCGACGTTCGCCGACTTCCGCCACATGATCATCTACGGGCAACGCACCGCCGACGGACGCTTCGCGTTCGGCGGCCGCGGCACGCCGTATCACTTCGGGTCGCGCGTTCGCCCGGCGTTCGATTCGGACCCGCGCGTGTTCGACATGCTGCGCGAGACGTTGTGCACGCTGTTCCCGGGCCTACGCGATGTCGCGATCACGCACCGTTGGGGTGGCGCGGTAGCGGTGCCGCGCGACTGGTACCCCTCGGTCGGCTTCGACCGCGAGCGCGGCATCGCGTGGGCGGGCGGATACGTGGGCGACGGCGTGAGCACCACGAACCTGGCCGGGCGCACGATCGCCGACCTCGTTCTCGGCCACGACACCGACCTCGCGCGGCTGCCGTGGGTCGGGCACCGCTCGCCCCGCTGGGAGCCGGAACCGTGGCGCTGGCTCGGCATCAACGCATCCCGCAAGCTCGTCGAGTCGGTCGATCGTGCGGAGGCCGCGGGGCGCGATCCGAAGTGGCGCCTGCGGGCGGTGCACCGCCTGCTGGGTTGAACGGAGACGCGCACGCGACCGGCCCGCCGCGCTGCACTGCACTGTGCAGGTATGACCGACCGACCGAGGCGTTGGCGTCAGAGGGTCGTCATCGACCACGATTCCACGGTGGACGACCTCACCGGTGACATCGACCGGCGCGCGCTGCTGCGCCTCGGCGCGCTCGCGACCGCGGGTTTCGGCGGCGCCGCGCTGCTCGCGGCGTGCGCCGGCGACAGCAACGGGCGGGCGACCGCGGGCTCGACACCGACGTCGACATCTCCGCCCGCGCCGACCCCGACGACCGTCGTCGACCGGTCGAAGCCGTGGTGGCTGCGGGGCGACTTCGCGCCCGTCGGGCACCAGACCGAGAGCTTGGAGCTCCGGGTCGAGGGCAGCCTGCCGAAGGAGCTGTCCGGCCTCTACGTCCGCAACGGTTCCAACCCGAAGCCGGGATGGTCTCCGCACTGGTTCCTCGGCGACGGCATGGTGCACGGCGTCATGCTCGAGGGCGGCAAGGCGACCTGGTACCGCAACCGCTACGTGCAGACGACGTTGCTCGCCGCGGGCGGCGGACTCGCGGCTGCGGCCGCGCCCGGCGGCGCGGCGGGGCTGAGCAACGTCTCCGTGGTCCACCACGCGGGCAAGCTCCTCACCCTCGGCGAGATCGGCCTGCCGTACGAGTTGCGCCGCGAAGGATCTCTCGACCGTCGGCGCGTACGACTACGGCGGGAAGCTGAAGGGCAACATGACCGCCCACCCGAAGATCGATCCCGCCACGGGCGCGATGCACTTCTTCGGGTACAACTTCAGCGAGCCGTACCTCGAGTACCACGTGGCCGACCGCAACGGTGTGCTCGTGTCGAGCCAGCCGGTCGCGGTCAAGGCATCGACGATGATCCACGACTTCGCGATCACCGAACGCGACGTCGTGTTCTGGGAGATGCCGGTCCTGTTCGACATGAACCTCGCGATCAAGATGATCAGCGATCCGCACTCGACGGTGATGCCGTACGTGTGGAAACCCGAGTACGGATCCCGACTCGGGGTCATGCCGCTCGGCGGGCCTGCGTCGGCGATCCGGTGGGTCGAGATCGACCCCTGCTACGTGTTCCACGGGATGAATGCCTGGCGCGAGGGCAACGAGGTCGTGCTCGACGTCTGCCGGATGGCGAGGGTGTTCGAGAAGGGCTCCGCGCTCGGGCCGCCGCCCCGCCTGCACCGCTGGCGCATCGACACGAGCGGCGCGCAACTCCGGTTCCGCGACGAGATCCGGTCCGACCTCGACGCCGACCTGCCGTCGATCGACAAGCGCTACACGGGCCGCACGTACCAACACGGTTGGCGGGTCGAGACCCGGCCCGCGACCGACGACGTCGTGTTTGCCGGTGTCGTCCACGTCGACGCGCGCTCCGGCACCGAGACCCGTTGGGATCCCGGCCTGCAGCAGTCGGCGGGGGAGTGGCTCTTCGTGCCGACCGGCCCCGCCGAGGCCGAAGGCGTCGTGATGACGTACGTGTACGACCGGGCCGCGGGTACGTCGGCGCTCGTCGTCCTCGATGCTCGTGACGTGGGCGCGGGCCCGCTCGCGCGCATCGCGCTCCCGCAGCGAGTGCCGTACGGGTTCCACGCGGCGTGGGTGCCCGCGACGGAAGTCTGATCGGACGCGTCAGTCGGCGTTCTCGGGTGGGATCGGCGCGGTGCACGGTTTGCCCGCGCACACGTCGGTGATCGCCCCGTCGGGATGCCAGAACTGATCCTTGAGGCGCTGCACGGCCGGGATGTTCGGCGTGTCGTCGTGCGGATCGTGGCCCGGGCGCGCGGGCGTGTCGGTCAGGGGCGAACGCGGTGAGCCCGTGTCCCAGAGCACGTACGCCGAGCCCGTGTGGGGATACGACGCGATCGGCTGTAGCAGCCACGTGGGATTGCGCTCGACGACCCGGCCCGCACCCGCGAGCGGCACGTGGACCGGGACGTGCATCGTCGCGGCCTCGACCCGCAGGCTGTACTCGGTGACCTGGTGGTCGCCGACCGCACCGAGGAGCAACACGTCGTGCTTCGGCGTTCCCGGCAGCGGATCGGTGGTGACGTGGTTCGCGTAGCCGTCGGTCTCACCGCGGTCCCAGAGCAGCTGCGCGACCGCGAGCCCGATGACGCGGTCGTAGCGCTTCGGGTACGCGGGCTTCATGACCGCGAGATAGTCGTCGAAGTCGACGCTGCGGTCGAGCAGCAGCGCGTAATTCATGCCCGCCTCGGCGAGCGTCGACCGGGTGAAATCCTGGCCGACGGCGGTGAACGCGCCGCCGAGGATCGCGCCCTGGCTGTTGCCGTCGTAGTAGAGCTGCGTGTTGTCGAGCGCCGACTTCCCCGCGAAGCGGAACGCCGCGTTCGCGCCGAACCCGGCCGGGTTCTTCATGAGCCGCCCGAGGAACAGGTTCGCGAGGATCCCCTGCTGGAGCCGGTCGGGGAGCGAGGGAAACTTCGAGAGGTCGCCGAGCGCGGCGACCGCGTTCCCGACGTCCTCTTCGGCCATGCCCGCCCAGTTGGTCGCGCAATAGGCGATGTCGTAGGTGGCCGACATCTTCTTGGTCAGGTTGCCGTTCGCCTCGGTGAGGTCGCCGAGGAGGCCGTGGCCGTAGATCGCCATACGCGCGGGCTTCGTCACCGACGCGGCGGGGAGGTTGCAGAGGAACGGCGACGTGAAGGTGCCCGCCTGCAGGGTCGGGAGACCCTTCGCGTCGAGCACGAACCGGCCGCCGGGCTTGCCGGCGTCGGTGAGGTAGAGCGGCGTCTCGAACGTGCCCTCGATCCGGCGGCGCACGAACTCGTTGGGATTCTCGGTGACCTTGGTGACGGTGAACTTCGGCGCGGCCTGGCCGAGGCGCGGCGAACGCGTCGTCGCGGATCGCGAGCATCCGGCCGGTGAGGCTCTGCGTGCTCGCGACGGTGAAGTCCCACGCGACCTGGAGGTCACTCCGGCGCACGCCGGTCCGGGCGAGGTCGGTGAAGATCTTCTCCATCGCGGGCCGGCGGCGCTCGAAGATCGTGTCGGTGGTCCGCTGCCCGTCGCGATAGGCCGCGAACGCGGCCGTCGGCGCGATGGGGGTGCCGGACCCGTCGACGAGTCCGCGCAGGCCGACCACGATCCGGTGGCCGTCCGCGAAGTTCGCGGCCGGATGGATCATCAGCAGCGGCGCCTGACCCTTGTCGGTGTTGGCGTCGAGCTCGGCCCAGAACGGATGCCGCTCACCCGTCGTCGCGTCGAACACGACGATCGGAGAGTTGCCGTCGAGCGACGTCTTCGCGTCCGCGAGCCCCGGCAGCTTCGACTTCGCGGCGTCGAGACCGGCGAGCTGCACCATCATCACCGAGCCCGGGCTCCAGCCGTCGGCCCGGTTCTGGTCGGTGACGTCGACGTGGACGCCCTTGGTGTTGGCCGGGAGCGATTGCGAGACGAGATGGAGCCGGCGCTGTCGTCGGCGTCGACGCGTCGGCGACCGTGAAGTGGTCGTTCGGGAACGGGAGCATGCAGGTCGCGCCGATCGGGTCGCAACGCTGCTCCGTCGTGGCCACGACACCGAGTGTCGTCGCCGCGACCGCCGGGGCCGACCCCTTGGGGAGTTGCGCCGCGGTGGTGGAGGTACTGCTCGACTTGCCCGAGGAGCCCGAGCTGCACCCGGCCACGAGCAGGGCCGTGCCGAGTGCGATCGATGTCAGGCGAAACCGTGTTGACATCGTTCCCCCCGGTGACGTGTCGACGGTGCGAACGTACCAGGTGCCGCGGCTAGTCGAAGTCGGGCATCGGCGGGAGCTGCTTGTCGAGCAGCGCATCGAAGCGCTGGCGCAACTGCGGCGCGTACGACGGCTTCGTCGGGACGAGGAACTGCTCGGCCCGGATCGCGTCGACGATGATCCCCGCGACCTCCTCGGGCGGCGCGCCGAGGCTGGTGGTGAGGTCGGTGAGCGCCTGCTCGACGAACTGCGCGTCCTCGGATCGCTCGGCGTCGGACGTGGCCGGCCGGTTGCGGCTCGACGTCGCGATGCGCGTGTCGACGGCCGCGGGCACGACCGCGGAGACCTTGATCGACGCGCCGATCGCGCGCAGGTCGTGCGCGAGGCATTCGGTCGCGGCGAGCGCGGCGAACTTCGACACCGTGTACGGACCGGAGAAGGCGTTCGTGCACAGGCCCGCCATCGAGACGGTGTTCACGATGTGCGCGTCCGTGCCGGCCGCCAGCATCCGCGGCACGAACGCGCGGATCCCGTTGAGGATGCCCCACAGGTTGACGCCGAGCGTCCACTCGAAGTCGGAGGGCGGGCGTTCCCACATGAAGCCGCCGGCGAACACGCCCGCGTTGTTGCACAGCACGTCGGCCGAGCCGAAGGTCTCGAAGGCGTGCTCGGCGAGCGCGTCGACGGCCGCGAAGTCGGCGACGTCGGTGACGAAGCTGCTCGTCCCCGGCGAGGCCGTCGACGGTCCCGGCGAGGGCGGTCGCCTCGATATCGGCCGCGACGACCCGCATGCCCTCCGCCGCGAAGCGGCGCACGAGGGCGCGGCCGATGCCGCTACCGGCGCCGGTGACCACCGCGACCTTGCCGTGAAGTTGTTCCATCGGCGCATCGTGGCAGAGGATGCCCGCCATGAGCGAGCGCATCGAGATGCTGATCGGCGAGATGAGCCTCGACGAGAAGGCGGCCCTGGTCGGCGCGGTCGACTTGTGGCACGGCCCCGGCGTCGAGCGGTTCGGGATCCCGCCGCTCAAGGTGACCGACGGCCCGAGCGGCGCGCGCGGCGAGCAGTGGTCGGGCCGGCCGTCCGCGAACTTCCCATGCGGCACCGCGCTCGGCGCGACCTGGAACGTCGAGCTCGTGCACGAGGTCGGCAAGCGGCTGGGCGTCGAGACCCGGCGCAAGCAGGCGCACGCGCTGCTCGCGCCGACGGTCAACATCCACCGCCACCCGCTCGCGGGCCGCAACTTCGAGTGCTACTCGGAGGATCCGTGGCTGTCGGCGCGCATGGCGGTCGCGTACATCACCGGTGTGCAGTCGCAGGGCGTCGGGTGCACGGTGAAGCACTTCGTCGCGAACGACTCCGAGTTCGAGCGGATGACGATCAGCTCCGAGGTCGACGAGCGCACGCTGCGCGAGATCTCACTCGTGCCGTTCGAGGCCGCGGTGAAGGAGGCGGACACGTGGGCGCTGATGACGGCGTACAACCGCGTCAACGGCCCGTACTGCAGCGAGCACGCGGAGCTGATCGCGATGCTGCGGGAGGAGTGGGGTTTCCACGGTCTGGTCATGTCCGACTGGTACGGGACGCACAGCACGGTCCCCGCCGCGAATGCCGGTCTCGACCTCGAGATGCCGGGACCGCCGCAGTTCTTCGGGGAGAAGCTCGTGGCCGCGGTACGTGCGGGCGAGGTGTCGGAGGCGGTGCTCGACGACAAGGCGAACCGCGTCCTGCACCTCATCGAGCGCACGGGTCGTTTCGACGACGAGCGGCCGTCGGAGGTGTGCATCGACGACCCGATCGACCGGGCGATCATCCGTCGGGCCGCGAGCGAGAGCTTCGTGCTGCTGCAGAACGAGCGCGGTGCGCTCCCGCTCGTCGCGGGCCTGTCGACCCTTGCCGTGATCGGGCCGAACGCGGATGCGTTCGTCATCCAAGGCGGTGGGAGCGCGCGGGTCACGCCGCATCCGCCGGTGTCGCCGCTCGCGGGTTTGCGCGCGCGCTTCGAGGGCTCGGGTGTCGAGGTCGCGCACGAGCGCGGCTGCTACAGCTTCAAGCGCACGCCGGTGCTCGAGAGCCCGATCCTCCAGGGCCCGCTCGCGGTGCAGTACTTCGGGAACCGCGAGCGCGCGGGTGAGCCGGTGTACGTCGAGGACTCCGCGCGTGGGCTCTTCACGTTCATCGGTCCCGTCGGTCACGACGTCCCGGCCGAGTTCTCGCTCGTCGTCCGGGGCACGATCGTCGCGCCGGAGTCGGGCGACTGGAGCTTCTCGCTCGTGCAGGTCGGGCGGGCGAAGCTGTCGATCGACGGCGAGGTCGTCGTCGACAACTGGCACCCGACCGGGCGCAGCGACGCCTTCATGGGCTTCGGCAGCGCGGAGGCGAGCGGCTCGATCGCGTTGACCGCGGGCGAGGCGCACACGATCGAGGTGGAGTTCGTGCCGCCCGGCGGCCTGGGCGGGCTCGAGATCGGCTGCCGGCCTCCGGCGCCGCCCGATCTGATGGACCGGGCGGTCGCGCTCGCGCGGCGGGCCGACGCGGTCGTGTGCGTCGTCGGCACCGACAACGACTGGGAGACCGAGGGCAACGACCGGGAGTCGATGGCACTGCCGCCGCCGCAGGACGAGCTCGTGCGCGCCGTCGCCGCGGTCAACCCGCGCACGGTGGTGATCATCAACGCCGCGTCGCCGGTCGACATGCCGTGGGTCGGCGACGTCGCCGCGATCGTGCAGGCGTGGTTCCCGGGGGAGGAGTGGGGCAACGCGCTCGCCGACGTGGTGTCGGGCGACGTCTCGCCGTCGGGCAAGCTGCCGACGACCATCCCCGTCCGCATCGAGGACACGCCCGCATTCACGAACTATCCCGGCGAGCGCGGCCAGGTGCGCTACGGCGAGGGCGTGTTCGTCGGCTACCGCTGGTACGACACGCGGGCGATCGAGCCCCGGTTCTGCTTCGGTCACGGGCTGTCGTACACGACGTTCGCGCTCGGCGCCCCGACGTGGGACGGTGAGGCCGTGCGCGTGCAGCTCACCAACACCGGATCGGTGCGCGGCGCCGAGACGGTGCAGTGCTACGTGCGCGATCTCGAAGCGACCGTCGGCGCGGCCGCACCAGGAGCTGAAGGCGTTCGCGAAGGTGTGGCTCGAGCCCGGCGAGGCGCGCGACGTCGTGCTGCCGCTCGACGATCGCTCCTTCTCGTTCTGGGACGTCGCCGCGCACGACTGGACGGCCGAGCCCGGTGAGTTCGAGCTGCGCATCGGCACCTCGTCGCGCGCCATCGCGCACCGGCTCCTGATCGAAAGGTCGTCGTGATCCGACGCCCCACGCTCACCGTCGGGCTCGCGAACTTCGGCTCGACGTTCGCGGCCGGTGAGTGGCGCGGCTTCGTCGATCTCGGGCGCGCGGCCGACGACGCGGGGATCGACCGTGTCGTCGTGGTCGACCATGTCGTGATGGGCCCGCACACCGAGAAGTACGTGTGGGGCACGTTCCCGGTGCCGCCCGACGCGCCGTGGCTCGAGCCGCTGACGGTGCTCACCGCGATCGCGGCCGTCACGACGCGCGTGCGCCTCGCGACCGGGATCCTCATCGCGCCGTTGCGGCCCGCCGCGTTCCTCGCCAAGCAGGTCGCGACGCTCGACCAGCTGTCGGGCGGCCGCGTCGATCTGGGTGTCGGTACCGGTTGGCAGCGCGAGGAGTACGACGCACAGGGCCTCGACTTCGACCGGCGCGGCCAGTTGCTCGACGACTCCCTGGCCGCGTGCCGCGTGCTGTGGCGGGACACGCCGGCCGCGCTCGAGACGCCGACGTTGTCGTTCTCCGAGATCTATTGCGAGCCGAAGCCGGTGCAGGCGGGCGGGGTGCCGATCTGGGTCGCGGGGACGCTGCACCGACGCAACCTCGCGCGCCTGGTTGCGCACGGCGCGGGATGGATCCCCATCATGGGCGAGAGCGTCGACGGCATCGCCGCGGGCGCGACCAGCATCCGGGACGCGTTCACCGCGGCCGGGCGCGACCCGGCGTCGTTGCAGGTGCAGGCACCCTTGCGGATAGTGACGGGCGACGACAAGCGTCCCGACCTCGCCGCGAGCATGGCGTCGGTCCCCGAGCTGATCGCGGCGGGCGCCACCGACGTGATCGTCACGCTCAAGGCGTTCGCTCGGAACGTCGCGGCGGGACCGGGGGCCATGGCCGCCATCCGGTCCGCGTTCGACGCCGCCACCGGGTGACCGGAGGTAGCGTCCGGATCGTGCTGACACCGTTCGACGACTACCCGATCCACCAGACGCCACTCCCGATCGCGCATCCCGCGTCGGGCGACCCGAACCACTACGACCGGTTCTGGTTCAACGGCTACACGGAGGACTACTACTTCGCGGCAGGCATGGCCGTGTATCCGAACCGCGGCATCATCGACGGCGCGTTCTCGGTGGTGCACGACGGCGTGCAACGGTCGGTGTTCGCGTCGGGACGTATCCCGGCCGATCGGGGCCAGACCCGCATCGGCCCGCTCACGATCGACGTCGTGGAACCGCTGCGCGTCACACGCGTGCGCTGCGACGCCGCCGACCTCGGCATCGACGCCGACGTGACGTTCACCGGGCGCACGGTTGCGCTCGAGGAGCCGCGCCAGACGCTCACCGCGGGCACGAAGACTGTCATGGATTCCACCCGCATGACGCAGTGGGGAACGTGGACGGGACGGGTCGCGGTCGCCGGCGACGAGATCGCGCTCGACCGCGTCGAACGGCACCAAGGACCGCTCGTGGGGCGTGCGCCCGATCGGCGCGCCGACCCCCGGCGCACCCGAGGTCACCCTGCCCCAGATCTTCTTTCTCTGGGCGCCGATCAACTGGGACGACTGCTGCACGCACTTTCTGTGCTTCGAGCGCGCGAACGGCGACCGCTGGGTCGGCAGCCAGGCCGTGCTCGACGTCATCGGCGACGGCGATCCCACCTGGAACGCCGACGACCGCATCCACCATCTCGCGGGCGCGATCCACGAGGTGCGCTGGGCGCCCGGACTGCGCCGCTCGCAGGGCGCGACGCTGCGCTTGCTGCGCCACGACGGCACCGAGGAGAAGATCGAGCTCGAGCCGTTGCTCACGTTCCGCATGCGCGGCCTCGGTTACACGCATCCCGAGTGGGGTCACGGGCACTGGCACGGCGAGCTCGCGGTCGGCTCGGAGGCGATCCCCGTGGACGAGCTCGACAACGTCGATCCGTGGAACATCCACATCCAGCAGGTGATGCGGGCGCGGTGGGGCGACAAGGTCGGGCTCGGCGTGCTCGAACAGCTCGCGTTCGGCGAGCACCACCCGAGCGGGCTCACCGGTCTCCTCGACGGCTACTCGAAAGCGGCGTCATGAGCACCGGGAACCGCCGATCGCCGAACATCCTCCTCGTCGTCTCCGACCAGGAGCGGCACCGCGGCTGGCTGCCGTCGAGTGTGGAGCTCCCGTGGCGAGACCGGCTGCGGGCCGAAGGCCTCGAGCTGAACAACTACTACACGCACAGCTCGCCCTGTTCGCCGTCGCGCGCGTCGCTCTTCACCGGGCAGTACCTCGCGCAGCACGGTGTCGTCGACAACGTCATCATGCCCGAGCACACCGAGCTCGACCCGGCGGTCCCGACGATCGGTTCGATCCTGCGCGACGCGGGCTACCGGTCGAGCTACATCGGGAAGTGGCACCTGCTCGCAAGCGGTCTCGCCCGACATGACCGCGTACGGCTTCGCCGACTGGGAAGGCAACGACCGGCACTTCATGGGTTGGGCCGGCACGGGCGTGCACTTCGATCCGATCATCGCCGCGAACGCGGCATCGTGGCTGCGCGACAACGCCGCGACCACGAAGGAGCCGTGGTTCCTCACCGTCGCGCTCGTCAACCCGCACGACGTCATGTGGTTCCCGATCGACCAGCCCGGCTACGACGTGCGCCATCCCGAAGAGGTGCGCCGCGCCCGCAAGATCCTCGAATGGGCAAAGTGGAAGGACGACGACGTCCTGCCCGTGTTCGACACGTCGTACGACGAGGTGTGCGACGAGCTTTCGCCGAACTTCGGCGACGACCTGCTCGACAAGCCCGCCGCGCAACGGCAGTGGCGTTGGGACCAGCAGCACGGGCTGTGGGGCTACATCGATCCGGGCGACACGAAGTCGTGGCTGCGGAACCTCGACTACTACGTGAAGCTGCAGCAGATGGCCGACGAGTCGCTCGGGACCGTGCTCGGCGCGCTCGAGGAGTCGGGCGCGTACGACGACACGATCGTGATCTTCACATCGGACCACGGCGACATGTGCGGTTCGCACGGCCTGCGCTCGAAGGGCCCGTTCGTCTACGAGGAGATCATGCACGTGCCGTGTTACGTGCGCGTGCCCGGCGTGACCCGGGCGGGGACGCAGTCCGACGCGCTCGCGACGCACGTCGATCTCGCGTCGACGATCTGCGCGCTCGGTGGGGTCGACCCTTCGTCGCAGCCGTCACTGAAGGGCGTGGATCTCGGACCCGTGCTCGCCGAGCCGTCGGTGTCGGTGCGCGATCACGTGCTGTTCGCGCACGATACGGCGCACACCGAGGAGATCAACCACACCCGCTACGCGATCCGCGGCTTCTTCGACGGAACGACCAAGTACGCGCGCTACTACGGCGTCGGCGGGGGCAAGCCCGGCACCGGCCTGTGGGGCAAGGACCCCGGCCACAAGCTGTTCGACGTCGACGCCGACTTCGCCGACCAGGAACACGAGTGGTACGACCTCGCCGAGGATCCGCACGAGATGGTGAACCTCGCGCTCGACGGCGGCCGCCGCGCCGACCTGCACGCGAACTACGAGCGGCTCCTCGAGTACGAGCGCGCCGAGTTCAGCTCGTAGGACCCGTGCGGACGCGGCGAGCCCTCCGGGCGAAGCAAGGGAGCCATGTCACCGTGCGGACGCAGCGAGCCCTCCGGGCGAAGCAAGGGAGCCATGTCACCCGTGCGGACGCAGCGAGCCCTCCGGGCGAAGCAAGGGAGCCATGTCACCGTGCGGACGCGGCGAGCCCTCCGGGCGAAGCCAGGGAGCCGTGTTGAGCATCAGCTCTTGATGATGTACTCGCTCAGCGGGTAGTTGCGCATCGTCGTGGGGTCGTACAACAACTTGGTGCTGTCGAGCATGACGCGGATGTTCTCGCCCAGCTCTTCGTTCGAGGACGCACCGAAGAACGTGTGCAGGTCGGTCATGTGTTCGACGCTCGGCCACGACTCCTCGACGATGGCGCGGTAGCGGGGCGCACCGGGAGTGAGCGAGCGGGTCACCGCGTTGCGCACGTAGCGGGCGCGGGGCTGCATGTCCTCGGACATCGGCGACTGGTGGCCGTACCAGTGCCCGTAGAACGTCTCGTCGTCGACGCCGGCGGGCTTGTCGAAGATCGTGAGGGTGATGATGCCGGGCGAGCGGGTGCCGTCCGGCCAGTCGCGTTTCGAGGCGTGCTCGTTGTCGCCGTAGTCGCGGTACATCGACTCCGTGACGAGGTAGCCGGCGATGCGGACGCCCGCGCCGCGCAGGATTGCCTCGTACGGTTCGCGTTCGTCGTGCGCGTCGACCCAGATCGACACGCACGCGCGGACGGGCAGCTCGTCGCCGGGCACGGGCACCATCGACTGCATCTGCGCATGCTCGTCGTCGAGATCCATCTGCAGCGCGTGCGGCTGTCAGCGCGAGGAGCACGGGCGCGACCTCGTCGAGGAACCGGGCGCGCAGCGCCGCCGGGTCGACGGAAGGTCGTTCCCACACGAGATACACGAGCTTCTCCATAGGCAGGCGAACCTACCCCGTGGCGCGCGACACTGCGCGGTGCGCTTCGCCGTCAACTCACCACCGCACGCGGAGCCGGGCGCGTTGGTCGATCTCGCGGTCGCGGCGGAGCGCGCCGGCTGGGACGCGTTCTTCCTCTGGGACCACATGGTCGTGGACCGGGCGGGGGTCGAGATCGTCGACCCGTGGGTGACGCTCGGCGCGATCGCGGCGCGCACCGAACGCATACGGCTGGGCACGTGCGTGACGCCGCTCGCCCGCCGCAGACCGCAGAAGGTTGCGCGTGAGACGGTGACCCTCGATCGCCTCTCGGGCGGCCGGCTCGTGCTCGGCGTGGGCCTGGGCACCCCCGACGAGGACGTCACGACGTTCGGCGGGACCGCGGCGCCGCGGGCGACCGCCGACCGGCTCGACGAGGCCCTCGACGTCGTCGCCGGGTTGTGGTCGGGCGAGCCGTTCGCCCACGATGGTCGCCACTTCCACGTCGAGGAGGTGCGCTTCCTGCCGGTGCCGGTGCAGCAACCGCGCCCGCCGGTATGGGTCGCGTGCATGCTCCCGGCCCGCCGGCCGCTGCTCCGGGCGGCGCGCTGGGACGGCGTCGTCCCCATGACGAGCGGCACCGCCGGGGTCGGGTTCGTCACGCCCGCCGACGTCGCGTCGATCGTCGCTGAGATCGCGTCGCTGCGGGGGACGCTCGAGGGATTCGACGTGGCCGTGAATGCGGGCCCGCCGCCGATCGCCTCGGTCTCGGAGTTCGCGGCCGCGGGCGCGACGTGGTGGATCACGTCGATGGGGGACTTCCCGGGCTGGATCGACGAGCTGCGTGAGATCGTCGAGGGCGGGCCGCCGCGCTGATCGCGTACGATCCGCGCATGAGCACCGGCAATCTCGAACGCGCCTTCGCCAGCACCCGGTCCGTCCTCGCCAACGTCACCGACGATCAACTCTCGGCCCCGACGCCGTGCCGGTCGTGGCAGGTGCGGCAGCTGGTCAACCACATCATCGGGACGAGCTTCTGGTTCGCGGGCGCGGTCAACGCCGGTGTCGCGCCCGATATGGCCGACACCGATTTCGCGGCCGGTGATCGCGTCGCGACCTATGACGACGGCATCGCGCAGGCCGTGGCCGCGTTCGGCAAGCCCGGCGCGCTCGAGACGATGGTGAAGCTGCCCTTCGGAACGCTGCCGTGCGCGGCGTACCTCGGCATCGCCACCAACGACGCGTTCACCCATGGTTGGGACCTCGCCCGCGTGCGACCGGCCAGGCGACCGACCTCGATCCCACGCTCGCGGTCGAGCTCCTCGAAAGTTCCCGGCTGTTCATCCAGCCCACGTTCCGCGGCGACGACACGAAGAGCCCCTTCGGTGCCGAGCAGCCCGTGCCCGCGAACGCCACGAACGCCGACGCCCTCGCTGCCTTCCTCGGCCGCGAGGTGTGAGCGCGCCGCGCGAGTGATCACATGCCGAGGTGGGTGCGCTGCACCGCCGCGACCGCCTCGGCCGGTCCGGTCAGCTCCACCTGCGCCGCGCTCTGGCGCCCGAAGAGGTACAGCAGGAGCTCGCCCGGCGGTCCACTGAGTCGCGCCGTCGGCTCGCGCCGCCGCACGCGCAGTCGCTCGGTCGTGCCGGCCCACTCGACCTCGAGCCCGGCACCGCGGAGGCGACGACCGAGGTAGCGGCCACCCCGGCGGATGTTGCGCCACAACGCCGCTTCCAACTCGGGTGTGAGCGTGCGAGGGCCCATCCCGTTGGCCCTCCGGACGTCCTCGTGGTGCACGAAGAACTCGTTGAGGTTGGGAAATGCTCGCACCCAGCCGATGCGGAAGAACCCCGGCGGCGGGCCCGACCGGATCCGAGCCACGAGCCACGGCGACTCGCGGCGCTCCGCGAGTCGTACCCTCCGTCGCTCGGCGAAGCGCCGGAACAAACCGGGGAGCGCGATGCACGGGCCGGCGACCACATCACGCTCGCGCAGGACGATGTGTGCGGCGAGATCGTGCGCGGTCCAGCCCTCGAGCAGCGTGGACGCCGACGGTCCCAACTCGTCGAACACGTCACAGAGCTCCCCTCGCTCCTGCGCGTCGAACGCGAGATCGGCCATGCGCATTACTGCGCGACGAGGTCGCGGACTTCGGACGACGTCGGCACCTCGCCGCGGGTCGCGTACGCCTCGGCTCGCTCCGGAATGTGGTCGGCTTCGTAGAGGTAGTTCGCCATGAGGCCGAAGGCGCGCTCGCGGCCGGTCGGCGACGGGTCGGCCATCCAGTCGATGCGTTCCACGCTCGCACCGTTGGAGAGGTGGAAGTTGGCGACCGGGTCCGACGAACGACCGTTACTCGCGACCGTCAGGTAGCGCGCGCGCACAACGCGAGCAATGCGGGCTTGATGGCTTCGTCGACGTCCCAACCGGGATCCGACAGGCGTGCGAGCACACGATGCGGCTCCGCGGGCAGGACCTCGCGCTCGCGGGCGCGCAGGTTCGCCCCGTCGTCGGCGAGCTGGCGTTCGACCCAGGCCCGGAAGCCCGGTACGGGCGAGAGCGTCACGAAACGGTGCAGCTGCGGGAGGTCGAGCCGCAGCGCCTCGACTACCTGCTTGATCAGCGCGGTGCCGAGGTTCACCCCCGCGAGACCCGGCTGGCAGTTCGAGATCGAATAGAAGACCGCGGTGTCGGCCCGCTCCAGATCGAGCTCGGGCGCGCGCGCGTCGAGCAGCGGCGGGAGCGCGGTGGCGATGCCGGCGGTCAACGCGATCTCCACGAAGACGAGGGGCTCGTCGGGCATGGCGGGGTGGAAGAACGCGTAGCAGCGCCGGTCGGAGTCGAGCCGGTTCTTCAGGTCGTCCCACGACCCGATCGCGTGCACTGCTTCGTACGCGATGAGCTTCTCGAGCAGCGCGGCCGGCGCGTCCCACGTGATGCGCCGCAGCTCGAGCAACCCGACGTCGAAGAGCGTCGCGAGCCGGGCCTTCAGCTCGCGGTCGAGGTCGGCGAGCACCGTCTCGTCGCCCGCGACCCGTAAGACGTCGGCGCGCAGGTCGACGAGGAACTTCACGCCGCCCTCCAACCCGCTGAGCAGCCGGAGCAGCCGGTCGGCCGGCGGGACCAGGACCTCGCGCAGGCGTCGTTCCGCGGCCCGCCGGTCGCCGGCGCGGCCCAGCTCGTCGACGGCCCGGTCGACCGCGGCCGGGTCCGCCCAGAATTCCAGCGCGAGCATGCGCAAGAAGTTGCGGCGGCCGTCGTCGGAGAGCGCGATGTACGCGTCCGCGACGGCGGCGGCCTCGGCCCGCTGCGTCATCGTGTCGTGCAGCCGCAACAGCTCCGTGATCACCTCGCGCAGGCGGGCGGCGTCGCGCTCGGGCAGGCCGGGCGCGACGTCGAGGGCCGGACGGCGGGGCGCGCCGCGCAACCCGCGCCGGCGGAGCCGATCGAAGAACCGCCGTGAAGCCATGGGTGCCCGTCAGTTGGCGCGCGCGCCGCCGGGAACCGACACCGTCTCGGTGTCTCGCCCGGAACGCAGGAGCGTGCCCGGACGGGCGTCGGTGAACTCGCCGTGGTCGACGATCTCGGTGCCGTTGACGATCACGTGATCGATCCCGTCGGCGCCGCTGTAGAGCCGCGGCGCGCCGGTCGGGAGGTCGAACCGCATCCGCACCTCTTGCGTCCCGACGGTCTCGGGATCGATGACGACGATGTCGGCGTGCCAACCCTCCTCCAACCGCCCGCGTTCGGTGAGGCCGTACAGCCGGGCGGGAACGTCGGTGAGAAGGTTGATCGCCTCCTCGATCGGCATCAGGCCGCGCTCTCGCACCGGGCCGCCCAGCATGACGGTCGCGTAGTTGAACGAGGCGAGGAAGTCGAGGTGCGCACCCGCGTCGCTCGCGCCCACCACAGCCCGCCCGTCGCGCCACACCTTCATGCGGGTCTCCCACGTCTCGTCGTCGTCGGGCCCGATCGGGAAGCCGAACCCGGTCATGAGGTCGTCGGCCACGACGATGTCGCACAGCGCGTCGAACTCGTCGACACCGCGCTCCTTCGCGATCGCGGCGACCGACTTGCCCTCCCACTGCTTGTTCTCGGCGGCGAAGGTCTCGTTGATCACGTAGATCGACCAGTTCGACACCTTGAAGCCGGTCGTCGGTTGCAACGCTGCCTCCCGTAGCGCGTTGCGGCCGTCGGCGGACGCGAGCATCGCCTTCTTCTCGTCGTGCGGGAGCGCCATCGGCTTCTCCCAGCCCGGAATCGTGTCGAGCAGGAAGCCGCTCTCGAAGCAGATGCGCGGCGACGGCGAGAACGGGACCGTCAGCGCGATCACGCGCGCGCCGTGTTCGGTCGCGTAGTCGGATGCCGCGAGGTTGTGCTCGGTGATCGATTCGCTGCCCTTGCCGACGAACAGCACGTTCCAGTTGACGGGACGGTTCGCGGCGAGCGACATGCGGGTCAGGAGCTCGGGTGCGAAGTCCTCGAACAGGCCGACGCACGGGATGAACTCGAGCGTCGTTCCCGGGTGGTCGGAGACGACGGAGCACAGCGCCAGGATCTCGTCCTCGCCGGCATAGCGCGACGGCACCATGTCGCCTGCGGCGTCGTTGTGCGTGCGCGCCCAACTCGACGAGAAGCCGAGGCCGCCCGCCGCGAGGCTCTCGTCGAGCAGCGTGCGCATCGCGTCGAGATCGGCGGGGGTCGCCTCGCCCTGCGTCGCGCGCTCGCCCATCGCCACCCGCCGGATCGTCGAGTGACCGACGAGAAAGCCCGCGTTCGGCGCGAGGGTGCCTTCGATGCGGTCGAGGTACTCGCCGAAGGTCTTCCAGTCCCACGGCACGCCCTCGGCGAGCGCGGCGAGCGGCATGCCCTCCACGCGGGCGAGCATGCGCATGAGGTAGTCGCCGTGCTCGGGGCCGAGGGGGGCGATGGTGAAGCCGCAGTTGCCGCCGATCACGGTCGTCACGCCGTGCAGCGGCGACGGCGACAAGGTGGTGTCCCAGAACACCTGGGCGTCGTAGTGCGTGTGGATGTCGACGAACCCCGGCGCGACGACCTTGCCGGTGGCGTCGATCGTGCGGGTCGCCGGTTCGGTCTCGTCGATGATGCCGATGGTCGTGATCCGACCGTCGCGTACGCCGATGTCGGCGATACGGCCGGGCGCACCCGTGCCGTCGACGACCGTTCCACCACGGATGATCAGGTCCAGCATGGGCACCACTATTGTCCAGCCGCCATGGGTGATGCACTTGCCGGTCGGGTTGCCGTCGTCACCGGGGCCTCGCGCGGCATCGGCGCCGCGATCGCCGTGCGCTTCGCGGCCGAGGGCGCCGCGGTCGCGATGGTCGCCCGCAGCCTCGAACCGGGCTCGGGCGGGCACCTTGCCGGTTCGCTGCAGGAGACGGCCGACGCCGTCACCGCCGCGGGTGGCGTCGCGGTGCCGATCGTCGCCGACCTCTCCGACGCGAGCTGCGATCGACCGGCGCTCGTCGCGTGCGCGGCCGAGGCGCTCGGACCGATCGACATCCTGGTCAACAACGCGGCCGCGTGCTTCTACCTGAGCATCGACGACACGTCGGAGCGCCGGCTGCGCGTCGCCTACGAGGTCAACGTGATCACGCCGTACCTTCTCACCAAGGCCGTCGTCCCCGGCATGCGGGAGCGGGGCGAGGGGTGGATCGTCAACATCACGAGCGCGATCGTCGACACCGACCACCTCGACAGCCCGCAGCAGGCCCGCTCCTCCACCTACGCACCGACCAAGGCCGCGCTCGACCGGCTGACGGTCTCCTTCGCGACCGAGCTGCGCGGCACCGGGATCGCGGTGAACGCGCTCGCGCCCGAGCGGGCGGTGGCGACCGAAGGGGCGACCGCGGTGATGGACATCCCGCCGGAGTGGTGCGAGCCGGTCGACGTCATGGCCGACGCCGCGGTCGGCGCTCGCGTCGTGCGACCCGCAGCGCGAGCACGGGCTCGTGGTGCGCTCCGGTCCGTACCTCCGATCGAAGGAACCCGCATGACGGTCGCAGTCGTCACCGGTGGCGGCAGCGGCATCGGTCAGGCCACGGCCCGGCTGCTCGCGGCGCGCGGCGTGCAGGTCGTCGTCGCCGACGTGAACGCCGACGCGGCGCGCGCGACCGCGGTCGAGATCGGCGCGGTGGCCGCGGCCTACACCGTCGACGTCGCCGACGACTCGTCGGTCGAGGCGATGGTCGCGTTCGCGGTCGATACGTTCGGCGGACTCGACTGGGCGTGCAACATCGCGGGCATCGCGCCCGAGCCCAAACCGTTCGTCGACCACTCGCACGACGACTGGCAGCGCACCATCGACGTCGACCTGAGCGGCGTGTTCTATTGCATGCAGCACGAGCTGCGCCGGATGTTGGAACAAGGTCGTGGTGGCGCGATCGTGAACATGTCGTCCGGCGCCGGTGTGGTTCCCGCGCCGGGCCAGCCGCAGTACACCGCGGCCAAGCACGGCGTGCTCGGGCTCACCAAGCAGGCGGCGCAGGAGTACGCGGGCGCGGGGATCCGGGTCAACGCCGTGCTCCCGGGCCAGACCGAGACCGGGCCGATGCGGGCCTACCTGGACGCCATGCCCGACGGAGGGGAGCGGATGCTCCGCCGTCTCCCGATGAAGCGCATGGCGACGCCGCTCGAGATCGCGCAGGCTGTCGTCTGGCTCTGCTCCGACGACGCGAGCTACGTCAACGGGGATTCGCTGGTGGTCGACGGCGGTCTCATCACGCGGTGACAGACTGACCCGATGTCGTCCAGCGTCCTCGCCGCAACGCTCTTGTCGCTGGCGACTGCGCTCTTCTACGCGGTGAGCAACGTGCTCGAGCTGCTCGAGGCCGAGAAGGTCCCCGACGAGTTGTCGATGCGGCCCGGTCTCGTGCTCCGGCTGATCAAGGAACCGCGCTGGCTGCTCGGTCTCGCCTCCGACTTCGGCGGCTACATCTGTCACGCGGCGGCGCTCGGGCTGGCCACCGTCGTGTTCGTCGAACCGATCCTCGCGACCGGCATCCTGATGTCGTTGTTCATCGGCGCCGCGTTCGTGCACCGACCGGTGAGGCGATCCGATTGGGTGGCCGCGGGCGTCCTCTCCGCCGGGCTCGCGCTGTTCCTGTACGAGGTGTCGCCCACGGGCGGTCGCCAGATCGCGCGCACGCGCGAGTGGCTCGTCGCGGGACCGAGCGCGATCGCCGCGGTCGCGGTCTGCATGCTGTTCGGCCGGGCGACGAAGGGACGGCCTCGCGCCGCGTTCCTCGGCGTCGCCGCCGGCATCTCGTTCGGGGTCGCGGCGCTGCTCACCAAGGCGCTCGTGCACTACCTCGGGCAGGGCATCTTCGGCGTGGGTCCCGCACTGGGAGCCGTACGCGCTCGCGGTCGCCGCGGTCGGCGGTGTGATCGTCGCCCAGAGCGCGTTGCAGACCGGCGCGCTCGGGAGCGGCGGTGGGCGCGGTCGAGTCGATGAGCGTCATCTCGGGCTCGTTGCTCGGGCTCTTCCTGCTCGACGAGCGGGTCGGCGTGCACACCGCGTTCGAGATCTTCGCGCGTCGTCATCTCCATCGCCGCGATCCTCGGCGGGATCGTCACGCTCGCGAACTCGGAGGAGCGGATCATCGGGTGCACCCAAGCCGTCGTCAGGCGCGGCGTAGGCACCAGCGGGCCCACAGGAGCCCGGAGCCCGTGACCACGAGCTGGCCCACGCCGTAGAGCGGGCTGCGCATCACGGAGTAGGTGAGGATCGAGATCACCGACGCGATCGAGTACAGGGCCGCGAGCGTGACCCGCCCCTGCGGCTCGTACAGCAACCAGCGTGCGCGATCTCCCACGGAGTGCAGGTTACGCGCGTCCCTCGGCGCGGGCGGCTTCCGGGACCCACGACGGGCGGGCGCTTCTCGACGAAGGCCTGGAACCCCTCGATCACCTCGTCACCGTGTACCGACTCGTCGAACGTGATCCGGTCGACATGGCCGTACCGGGCATTCATCAGCCGCTTCAATGCGACCCGGGCGCGCGGCGCCGCGTGCATGAGCTCGCGTACGACCTCCTCGGTCGTCGGGACGAGCTGCTCGTGGGGGACGACGCGGGCGACGAGCCCGTGCCGTTCCGCTTCGTGCGCGGTGAGCCGCCGCCCCGTGAAGAGCATGTCGCGGGCGAGCGCGATGCCGACGTGCTCGGGGAGGATCGCGGCGTGGTACGCGTCGGCGACGCCGCGCCGGAGCTCGGGCGCGCCGAACACCGCGCGCTCGCTCGCGATCGCGACGTCGGACAGCATCGTGATCAGCAGGCCACCGCCCATGCACAATCCGTTGACCATCGCGATCACCGGCTTGCGGGATTCGCGGATGGAGTCGAACGGGACTGCACCCGTCCCGAGCAGCTCGCCGATGTTGAAGTCGCCGTCGTCGTGCACACCGCCCAGCTCTCCGCCCGGAGCGAAGATGTCGCCGGTCCCGGTGACGACGAGGGCGTGCAGCGAGCGGGAGGCGTTCACCCGGTCGACGGCGCGCCGGATGCCGAAGTACATGTTCGAGGTGAGCGCGTTCTTGCGCTCGGGCCGGTCGATCGTGACCCAGGCGGTCGCGCCCCGCTCCTCCCACCGTAGGAACCGTGAACCGAGGTCGACGTCGTTGGTCATGCCCTTGGTTAGCCTTCGCGGGTGGTCCGGTTCAACCCGTACAGCTACGAGTTCCACGACGACCCGTTCCCCGTGTACCGGCAGCTGCGCGACGACGCACCCTGCTACCACGACGACGACCTGGGGTTCTGGGCGCTGTCGCGCTACGACGACGTCGTGCGCGCGCTGCACGATCCCGATACGTACTGCTCGCGCTTCGGCATCACCCTCGAAGCGGGCAACCCGCTGCCGATGATGCTGACCACCGACCCTCCGGAGCACACCGCGCTACGGCGACTGGTCAGCCGCGCGTTCACCCCGCGCCGGATCGCCGACCTCGAACCCGCGATCCGCGCGCTCTCGACGGGCTATCTCGACGCCTTCCGTGAGCGGCCGGCGCCCGACCTCATCGTCGACTACGCGGCCGTGCTCCCGATGGACGTGATCTCCAAGCTGCTCGGCGTCCCCGACGGCGACCAGGAGCAGCTGCGCAAGTGGAGCGACGCGCTGCTGCACCGCGACGAAGGTGCGATGGACGTCACCCCGGCCGGGATCGACGCTGCGTACCAGCTTTACAAGTACTTCTCCGCGTTCGTCGCCGACCGCCGCCGCGATCCGGGCGCCGACGACCTCGCAGCCGCGTTGGTCGCGGCCGAGAGCGAGGGGGAGCACCTGACCGACGAGCAGGTGGTCGGCTTCCTCTTTCTGTTGATCATCGCGGGCAACGAGACCACGACGAAGCTGCTCGGCAACTGCCTCCTGGCGATGCAGCGGTTCCCGGGCGAGCGGGCCAAGGTGCTCGCCGACCCGGGCCGCATCCCCGACGCGATCGAGGAGATCCTGCGGTACGAGGGCTCGACCCAGGTCATGGCGCGGACCCTGACGCGCGACGTCGAGCTGCACGGCGAGACGATGACGGCGGGCGACAAAGTGCTGTTGCTGCTCGGCTCGGGCAACCGCGACGAGCGGGTCTGGGACCGCGCCGACGAGTACCGCATCGATCGCAGCTGGCCGACGCACCATCTCTCGTTCGGGCACGGCATCCACGTGTGTCTGGGTGCGGCGCTGGCCCGCCTCGAGATGCGCGTCAGCCTCGAGGAATTCCTCGTCGCGCCACCCGGGTTACGAGATCGACGAGTCCGCACTCGAGCGCGTGCACTCGGGCAACGTGCGCGGATACTCCCGGATGCCGGTCCGCCCATGAGCGACGCGAGCGACGCGAGCGACGCGAGCGAGATCGTCGCGCTCGTGCACGAGTACGCGTTCCGCCTCGACGGCGGCGATCTCGACGGGGTCGCGGCGCTGTTCGAGCACGCCGAGCTCCGATCGACGCGCAACGACCGCGTCCGGCGCGGCGTAGCCGAAGCGCGCACGGTGTACGAGCCGGTCGTCATCTACGACGACGGCACTCCGCGCACGATGCATCAGCTCACCAACGTCACCGTGCGCACCGACGGCGACGTCGCGACGGCGCGGAGCTACTTCACGGTGCTGCAGGTGACCGATCTCGGCCTGCACCCGGTCCTGGCGGGCGAGTACCGCGACCGCTTCGGCCGCATCGACGGTCGTTGGCAGTTCACCGAGCGGATCTTCGACGCGCGTCTCTTCGGTGACCTCGCGGGTCACATGCGCGCTTGAGCGGGCGCGAGCGGCACCCGGCCGACCTGCTCCGATTCGCGCTGGGGAGTGCGGTGTTCCTGGCGGGGGTCGCGGTCGCGCGTATGTCGGCGCTGTCCACGTTCGAGGTCGACGGGTTCCACGTCGTGAACGACCTGCCCGAGGCGTTCCGCATCCCGTTCGAGACGGTGATGCAACTCGGTACGTTCGCCGCGGTTCTCGCCGTCGCCGTACTCGCGCTCGGCTTCCGTCGCCCGTGGACGGCCTTGTCGGTGTTCCTGTCGAGCACCGCGGCCGCCGTCGCGGCCCACTTCCTGCGCGAGATCGTGCAGCGCGGCCGCCCGCTCGACCTCCTCGCGCACGTCGTCGTGCGCGGGCCGCGCATCACCGGGTACGGCTATCCGTCGGGGCACACCACGACCGCGGCCGCGCTCGTCGCCGCGGTCGCGCCGAACCTGCCCCGGCCCGCCCGGCGGGCCGCGTGGACCGCCGCGGTGCTCGTCGCGATCGCCCGCGTCTACGTGGGCGCGCACCTGCCGCTCGACGTCGTCGGCGGTTTCGCGCTCGGCTCCGCGATCGGCGCGGCCGTGAACCTCCTGCTCGGCAGCCCCACCCGCGCGCTCGACGCGCGCGTCGTGCAACGGGTGCTCGAGCACGGTCACTACCCGGTCGCGGAGCTGACACCCGTCGGCCCGCACGGCCACGACGCCACCCCGTACCTCGCGGTCACAGCCGACGGCACCGACGTCTTCGTCAAGGCGATCGACCGCGATCGCCGTGACGCCGATGCGCTCGCGGCTGTCGGTCGCTACCTTGCCTTCCGTCACGTCGAGGACGAGACGCCGTTCGCGACGGCCAAGCAGCGGGTGGAGCACGAAGCGCTCGTCGCGTCGCTCGCCGTCGCGGCCGGCGTGCACGCGGCGCGGCCGATCACCATCGCGTCGGAGCATGCCGGCGCGAGCGTGCTCGTGCTGACCCGCATCGACGGGGCGGCCATCGGCGAGGACGGCGGGCGCGCGCTCGACGACGCGACCGTGGCCGCACTGTGGCACGAGGTGCGACGGCTCCGGTCGGCGCGGGTCGCGCACCGTCACCTGAGCCTCCACAACGTCATGCTCGACCCGGAGGGTCAGGCGTGGATCGTCGACTTCGGTGACGCCGAGGCGGGAGCGAGCGACCGTGCGCTCGCGCGGGACGTCGCCGAGCTCGTCGCGTCACTCGCGCTCGTGGTCGGCGCTCCCCGGGCGGTCGACGCGGCGGTGGCGGCGCTCGGGAAGCCGGCCATCGCCGACGCGCTGCCGCTGCTGCAGCCGCTCGCGCTCGCGACGACGACCCGTGTCGCGCTCCGCCGCCGTCACGGTCTCCTCGACGAGGTCCGCAACCGCGCCGCCGACGCGGCGGGCGCCGAGCACGTCAAGCTCGAACCGCTCACGCGCATCCGGTTGCGTTCGGTGCTCACGCTCGCGGGCCTGCTCGTCGCCACGTATCTCTTGTTGTCGCAGGTCGGCGAGTTCCACCAGACGCTGGACGCGGCCCGGCACGCGGAGTCGGGCTGGCTCGTCCTCGCGTTGCTCACGTCCGCGACGACCTTCCTCGCCGCGGCGCTGTCGCTGTCCGGTGCGGTGCTCGTACCCCTCGCCTACGGACGGACCCTCGTTACGCAACTGGCGAGCAGCTTCAGCAACACGATCACGCCCGCCGGACTCGGCGGCATGGGTGTCAACGTCCGCTATCTGGAACGCAGCGGCATGTCGAAGGGCGACGCGGTCGGCGCGGTCGCGCTCAACGGGACCGTCGGTTTCGTCGTGCACATCGTCGCCCTCGCGCTGAGCGCGACGCTCGTGAGCCACACCGGGCTCCCGCACGTCCACCTGCCGAGCGGGTGGGTGTTGCTCGTCGCCGTCGCTGTGCTCTCGTCGGTGGTCGGGATCGTGCTCGAGACGTCGTTCGGCCGCACACACATCCTGCTGCCGACCGAGCGGACGGCCCGCGACCTGATCGCGGTGGTGCGCCGACCCACCAAGGCGCTGCAGATGTTCGGGGGTGCGGTCCTCGTGCTGGCCTCGTACGTCGTGGCGCTCGGCTTCTCGCTGACGGCCTTCCACGCGCACGCCTCGTGGCTCGACGTGACCGCCGTCTACCTGGGTGGCAGCGCCGTCGCCTCGGCCGCGCCGACGCCGGGCAACGTGGGAGCGATGGAAGCGGCACTCATCGCGGGGCTCACCGGGTTGGGGATCGCGAGCGGGCCCGCTGTCGCCGGGGTCCTCGCGTTCCGGCTCGCGACGTTCTGGCTGCCGATCGTTCCCGGTTACGTTGCCTTCCGTAGCCTGACCGCACGGGACCTGCTCTGAGGGCCGCTCCAGCGAATCGAGGGACGCAAGCATGAGCAATCAGCCGACGCTCGTGGTGCTCGGAGCGTCGGGCGATCTCGCCGCCCGACTGTTGTTCCCCGCACTGCTGTCGCTCGAGTACCGCGAGCGGCTCGAGGACCTGAAGATCATCGGCTACGCCCGCCAGGAGTGGACGACCGACCAGTTCCACGAGAACCTCGTGGCCTCGATCGACATGAGCAGCGTCGACGTCGACAAGAAGTACTTCGACCGCTTCATCGACCGCATCGAGTTCCACGGCGGCGACATCTCGATCGAATCGCTGCGCAGCCTGACCTCGGTCCTCGACGGGCCCGCGATCTTCTACCTCGCGCTGCCGCCGGGAGTATTCGCCGACGCGGCCGAGAAGATCTCGCGCGCCGGGCTCGCCGACGAGACGAACGGGTACCGCCGGCTCGTCATCGAGAAGCCGTTCGGTACCGACCTCGACACCGCGCTCGCGCTCAACGAGCAACTGCACGCGCACTGGCGGGAGGAGCAGATCTTCCGGATCGATCACTTCCTGGGCAAGGAGACGGTCCAGAACATGCTCGTGTTCCGGTTCGCGAACCGGTTCATCGAGCCGGTGCTGAACTCGGGCCACGTCGACGAGATCCAGATCACCGTCGCCGAGACCCTCGGTGTCGAGGGGCGGTCGCGCTACTACGACGGCATCGGTGCGCTGCGCGACATGGTGCAGAACCACCTCATCCAGATGCTGACGTTCGCGACGATGGAGCCGCCGGCCCTGTGGGACTCGGAGATGATCCGCGACCACAAGGTCGAGGTGCTGAAGTCGGTGCACAAGGTCGACCCCGACATCGACTCCGTCCGCGGCCAGTACACGGCCGGTCTCGTCGAGGGCCAGCCCCGTCTCGCGTACCGCGCCGAGCCGGGCGTCGACCCGACGTCGCACACCGACACGTTCGCGGCGGTCCGGCTGCACGTCGACACGTGGCGCTGGGAGGGGATCCCTGTGCTGCTGCGTTCGGGGAAGCGGCTCGCGGCGAAGGCCCACGAGGTCGTGTTCCGGTTCCGGGAGCCGCCGACGCGCTTGTTCCGGCACACGCCGCTCGAGCACGCCGAACCGAACTGGCTCGTGTTCCGCATGAGCCCGTCGGAGTGCACGGAGCTCGTGGTGCGTACGAAGCAGCCTGGCCTCGAGCTGGAGGCACGCGAGTCGGTGCTCCGCGCCGAGTATGCCGCCCCTGACGACCACGAGGCGAGTGCGTACGAGTCGTTGCTCCTCGACGTGTTGGAAGGCGACCACACACCGTTCCTCCGCTTCGACGAGGTGGAGTGGTCGTGGCGCATCGTGCAGCCGATCATCGACGGCTGGCGACGGGGTGCGCCCGAGGACTACGTCGCCGGCAGCGACGGGCCCGCGGGCCAGCACCGCTTCCTCGACCCCGGGCACTACTGGCGTCCGCTCCAGGCGCCGAGCACCTGAACCTGCGGGCGGCCCCGACCCGAGCCGCTTGAACTTGTCGTCTCGATCGGGAACGATTTCGCCCGCGACCCGCTTGGGTACAGACACGGGGATCTCGTCGCCATCAGGAGGTGGCCGTGCAGGTTCAGGAACGTCCCGTCTCCGGTCCCGATCGTGACGCTCGAGCATCCTCGCCGCCGCTCGGGCTGGCGGCGGCCGTCGCCGGGTTCCTCGGTACCGATCTCCCGATCCCGATCGAGTGCTACGACGGCAGCCGCCTCGGTCCCGCCACCGCGTCGACGCGGATCGTGGTGCGTTCGCCGAAGGCGCTGCGCTACGTCCTCACCGGTCCGGGTGAGATCGGCTTCGCCCGTGCGTACGTTGCCGGCGAGATCGACGTCGACGGCGACATCTTCGAAGCGCTGACGCTGCGCGACAACCTGCCCGACGTCAAGGTGACCCCGCGTGAGTGGCTCCTGCTCGCGCGCACGGCCGGGGTGGAAGGCCTCCGACCGCTGCCGCCGCCGCCCGAGGAGATCCGTCAGCGGGGCCGGCGCCACAGCAAGGAGCGCGACGCGGCCGCGATCGCGCACCACTACGACGTGTCGAACGACTTCTACCGTCTCGTCCTCGGCCCCTCGATGACCTACTCGTGCGCGGTGTTCTCCGGTCCCGACACGACGCTCGAGGCCGCGCAGGCGGCGAAGTACGAGTTGGTGAGCCGCAAACTCGGTCTGCGGCCGGGCCTGCGCCTGCTCGACGTCGGCTGCGGTTGGGGCGGCATGGTGGTGCACGCGGCGCGCGAGCACGGCGTTTCCGCGGTCGGCGTCACCTTGTCGACCCGCCAGGCGGAGTGGGCGCGTGCGGCGGTGCGGGAAGCCGGGCTGTCGGATCGGGTCGAGATCCGCGTGCAGGACTACCGCGACATCCTCGATGGCCCGTTCGACGCGATCAGCTCCATCGGCATGTTCGAGCACGTCGGCGCGGCCAAGCTCGACGACTACTTCGCCCGGCTCTACGGGTTGCTCCGGCCCGGCGCACGGTTGCTGAACCACGGCATCGCGCGCCGGCCCGGTCCGCGCGCTGCGTTCGCCCGCCGCGGCTTCATCGACCGGTACGTCTTCCCCGATGGCGAGCTGCACGAGGTCGGCTCGGTGGTGTCACGCGTCCAGAAGGCCGGATTCGAGGCGCGCCACGTCGAAGGGCTGCGCGAGCACTATGCGCAGACGTTGCGGCACTGGGTCGCGAATCTCGAGTCGCACTGGGACGAAGCCGTTCGTCTCGTCGGTCCGGGTCGGGCCCGGGTGTGGCGGCTCTACATGGCCGCGTCGGCGATCAACTTCGACGCGCAGCGCACGAACATCTTCCAGGTGCTCGCGGTCAAGGACCACCCCGACGGCCGCAGCGAGCTGCCCTGGCGTCCCGACTGGCAGGGTCCCGCGTAGGGCGACACCGCCGCGAGATCCCTACACCGGACGCTGCGCCGTCACGAGCCAGGCCGCGCCGTCGACGACGGCGCCGTCGTCGCCCCAGAACGACCTCACCACTCGTTCGGCGATCGCGCGGGCGTCGGACCGTTGCTCCTCGGTGGCGTTCAGGAGCAGGCGCGCAGCCCCGCCGATCGCCAGCGAACCGTCGACCGCGACGTCGAAATCGTCGGTCCCGAACATGCGCAGCGTGCGCACGCAGGGTGTCACCGAGACGTTCACCCATCCCGCGGAACGCACGAGATCCTGCGTTCGCACCGGATCGGCGAAGGCAAAGGGCCCGGGCGCATCAGGGTCGGGTGGGGGTTGCGGGGGGAAGAGCGTCGCCACCTCGCGCGCGAGCGTCGACATCCCCGGGTTCAGGTCCGGTGGCTGCCAACACACGAAGCCGAGACGACCGCCCGGCCTGACCAGCGACGCGATGTTGGCAAACGCGGCAACGGGATCGGCGAAGAACATCACGCCGAAGCGGCTGAGCGCTGCGTCGAAGGGAGCGCCGACGTGGCCGGCGGTTGCGATCTGAGCATCGGCTTCCAAGAACTCGGTCTTGACCGACCCCGACTGCGCGGCCCGTTCGCGCGCCCGCGCCAGCATCGGCCCACTGATGTCGACGCCGGTCGCCTTCCCACCCGGTCCGACGAGCCCGGCAACGTGCAAGGTCGTGGCGCCACAACCGCAACCGATGTCGAGCACACGTTCGCCGGGCCGGGGAGCAACGGCTTCGATGGCCGCAAGCCCGAACGGCTCGAGTTGCAGATCCATGCGCTCCTGCCAACGCGCCCACGCCGTCCCGCCCGGTTCGTTCCAGTAGGCCTGTTGGGGCCCGTTGCCGGGCGCGATGTCGGGCGCGATGTCGGGCGCGATGTCGGGCGCGATGTCGTTCATCCGGCAACCGTACGGGACGGCGCGACCGCGCGTGAAAGGCGCGGCTCATTGCCGAAACGTAGAACCCCGGTGAGACACCTACGCGGAAACCGCGTAGGTCCCGCCGACGCGCCCGCACGCGGTACCGCGGGTGGTGCCACCGGCGGTACCACGCCGAAGAACGCGGGGCACGTGCGTGGGTTGGTTGAGGACGACGAGATCGCCGGCGTGAAAGCCGACAGGCATCACGACGGCTTCTCGTCGTGACCGCCGAACTGCTTGCGCATCGCGGAGAGCATCTTGTTCGTGTAGTCGGCGGTGCCCTGGGAGATGAAGCGGTCCATCAGCGCGGTCGCGATCACCGGCGCGGGTACGCCTTCGTCGATCGCGGCTATCAGGGTCCAGCGGCCTTCGCCGGAATCGCTGACCCGCCCGCTGAACCCGGCGAGGTCGGGCGACTCGTGGAGTGCGTCCGCCGTAAGGTCGAGGAGCCACGACGCGACCACGCTCCCGCGTCGCCACACCTCGGCGACCTTCGGGACGTCGATGTCGTACTGGTACAGCTCGGGGTGGGCGAGGGGCGCGGTCTCCGCGTCGGCCGGTCGTTCGACCGCACCCATGTTCGCGTGGTGCAGGATCGTCAGCCCCTCGGCGTACGCGGCCATGAGCGCGTACTCGATGCCGTTGTGCACCATCTTGACGAAGTGGCCGGCGCCGGCCGGACCGCAGTGGAGGTAGCCCATCTCCTCGGGCGCCGGATCGCCGTCACGCCCGAAGGTGCGTGCCGCCACGCCCGCGCCCGGCGCGAGCGCGCGGAAGATCGGGTCGAGGCGTTGCACGACCGCAACGGGTCCGCCGATCATGAGGCAGAAGCCGCGCTCGAGCCCGAAGACCCCGCCGCTCGTCCCGCAGTCGACGAAGTCGATGCCGATCTTTGCCAGCGACTGCGACCTCGCGATGTCGTCGACGTAGTGCGAGTTCCCACCGTCGATGATCGTGTCGCCCGAGGCGAGGTGGGTGGCGGTGTCGTCGACGACGAGACCGGTCACGCCCGCGGGCACCATCAACCAGACCGCGCGCGGCGGGGTGAGCTTGGCCGCCAGGTCGGCCGCCGACGTGGCACCCACCGCACCGTCGGCCACCAGCGCGTCGACCGCGGCGGTATCGCGGTCGTACACGACGCATTCGTGACCGGCCGCCATGGAACGGCGCACGAGGTTCGCGCCCATGCGACCGAGTCCGATCATTCCGAGCTGCATCCCAACTCCTGTCGACGAGTCTCAGGTCCGGTCGGCCGCAAGCACGGGCACGTGCTCCGCCGCCGCGAGCGCGGCGCCCACGATCCCCGCCAGGTTGCCGAGCTCCGCGATGCGTACTTCGCATCCGGGGTCGACGCGGTCGAGGAACTTGTCGGCGTGCTTGGTGATGCCGCCGCCGATCACGATGAGCTCCGGCCACACGATCTCGTGCAGTTGCGCGAGGTACTTGTCGAGCCGGCGGGTCCAACGCTTCCACGGGATGTTCTCCCGCACGCCGTGTCGCGTCGGAGACCCACGTGTCGACGAGGTGAGTGTTGACGAAGATGTGACCCAGCTCGCTGTTCGGAACCAGCACGCCGTCGTTGAGGAGCGCGGTACCCACGCCCGTTCCGATCGTGACCATCGCGACGAGGCCGCGGTGGGCGCGCGCCGCGCCGAAGCGCGACTCGGCGATGCCGGCGGCGTCGGCGTCGTTCAACACGACACACGGCCGGTCCAGTGCGCGCGACAACGTGGTCGCGGCGTGGACGCCGATCCACGACTCGTCGATGTTCGTCGCAGTCCGCACTTCGCCGTTCATCACCACGGCCGGAAGCGTGCAGCCGACGGCGCCCGTGCTCGGGAACCGGTGGACGAGGCCGGTCACCGTGGCCGTGATCGTGTCGGGGGTCGGGGGCTGCGGCGTGTCGACGCGGATGCGTCCCGTTGCGTGCCCGAAGTCGAGGTCGACGAGGGCCGCCTTGATGCCGGAGCCACCGACGTCGACTCCCACCAGCGCACGCCTGCCGGACTCCATCGTCATCTGTGATGAAGCTACCTGCTCGGCGACTAGCTTCCCGACAGTGTCGCGGCTCGAGGACTACGCACTCCTGGGCGATCGGCGCACGGCCGCGCTCGTCTCCCGCTCCGGTTCGGTCGACTGGTGGTGCGCGCCGCGCTTCGACGCCCCCGCATGCTTCGCGGCGATGCTCGGGACTCCGGAGCACGGCCGCTTCCTGATCGCCCCCGGCGACGGGACGACCGGCGACCGATCCGTCCGCACCACGAGGAGATACCGGCCCGGGACGATGGTGCTCGAGACCGAGCACGAGACGCCGACCGGACGAGTACGTGTCGTCGACTGTCTCCTCCTCGGCCACGCCCGGCCCGTGCTCGTGCGCCTCGTCGAAGGCCTGACCGGCACCGTCGACATGACCGTCGAGCTGATCGTCCGCTTCGACTACGGCTCGATCGTCCCGTGGGTCCGCACCGTCGACGATCGCTGGCGCGCGGTCGCCGGACCGGAGGGCCTCGAGCTGTACACACCGGTGCGGCTGCACGGGCACGGCCAGACGTCGCGGGCGCAGTTCACGGTCGCGGCCGGGGAACAGGTCCCGTTCGTGCTCGGCTGGTTCCCGTCGAACGAGCCCCGTCGCGTCCCCGACGACGCGGCCGCGCTCGTCGACGACACCGAAGCGCACTGGCGGCGTTGGTCGGCGCGGTGTCGGTACTCCGGCGAGTGGCGCGAGCCCGTCCTGCGTTCGCTGCTCACCCTCGAGGCGCTCACGTTCGAGGCCACAGGTGGGATCGTCGCCGCGCCGACCACGTCGCTGCCCGAGAGCCTCGGCGGCACACGCAACTGGGACTACCGGTTCTGCTGGGTCCGCGACGCGACGCTGACGCTCGAGGCGTTCCTCATCGGGGGGTTCCAGCACGAGGCGCTGCGCTGGCGCGAGTGGCTCCTGCGCGCCGCGGCGGGAGACCCCGAGACCCTGCAGACCATGTACGGCGTCGGCGGCGAGCGCCGGCTCACCGAGCTCGAGCTCGGCTGGCTGCCCGGCTACGAGGGATCGAGCCCGGTGCGCACGGGGAACGGCGCGCACTCGCAGCTGCAGCTCGACGTGTACGGCGAACTGCTCGACGTGCTCTGGCAGGCCACGCGGGCCGGTACCCCGCCCAGCGCGAACTCGTGGTCGCTCGCGCGGCTCCTCCTCGAGGTGTTGGAGGATCGTTGGCGCGAACCCGACGAGGGCATCTGGGAGGTGCGCGGTCCGCGCCGGCACTTCACGCACTCGAAGGTCCTGTGCTGGGTCGCGTTCGATCGCGCGATCGCGATGGTCGAACACGCGGGGTACGAAGGGCCGGTCGAACGCTGGCGCGAGATCCGTGACGAGATCCACGCCGAAGTGTGCGCGCGGGGTTACGACGAGAAGATCGGCGCGTTCACGCAGTGCTTCGACGTCGACCTCCTCGACGCCTCCGTGTTGATGATCCCGCTCGTCGGCTTCCTCCCGGGCGACGAGCCGAGGGTGCGCTCGACCGTCGAGGTCATACGGCGCGAGCTGACCCGTGACGGCTTCGTGTTGCGGTACGACTCCGAGCACGCGGACGTCGACGGCATCGGTGAGCCGGAGGGTGTCTTCCTGCCGTGCAGCTTCTGGATGGTCGAGGCGCTCGCGCTCGCCGGCCGCGAGGGCGAGGCGAGCGAGATGTTCGAGCGACTGCTCGGGCTCGCGAACGATCTCGGCCTGTTCGCGGAGGAGTACGACCCCGACGCCCGGCGCTTCCTCGGCAACTTCCCGCAGGCGTTCACGCACCTGGCGCTCGTCGCCGCCGCGCACACGCTGGCCCCGGAACGCTCCCCGCAGCGGGGTCGCCGCCGCGACATCACGATGCCCTGACCCGTGTTCTCGTGACTCGGGCCCAAACGCGTTGACGTAACCTGCCCAACATGGCGCTCGTCACGAACACGGTGAAGGGATCGTCCGCGCAACGCCTGCTGCTGCTCGTCCACGGCTACGGCGCGGACGAGCAGGATCTCGGCGGCCTGCTGGCGTATCTCGACCCCGAAGGCCTCTACGCCGCGGTCATGCCGCGCGCGCCGATCGCGGCGCCGGGGACGCCCGGATACATGTGGTACGACATGGTCGCGAAGGACGCCGACGTGACCGGTCAGTTCGTCACCGCGCTCGAGGAGCTCGACGCGCTCGTCGACGAGCAGTGCGCGGCCCTCGGGTTCGCGCGCGCCGACGCGATCTTCGGCGGCTTCTCGCAGGGTGCCGGGTTGGCGCTCGCGCTCGGGCTCTTCTCCGCCCCCGACGCCCAGCCGCGCGTGCGCCCGGCCGGAGTGCTCGCGATGAGCCCCGCCGCGATGACGGGCCCGGTCGACGACGGTGCGCGCTCGGTCCCGGTGCTCGTGCAGCACGGCATCGACGACCCGATGATCCCGGTGCAGCGTTCGCGCGACCTCGCGCGTGACCTGCGCGGCTTCGGCGTCCCGACCGTCTACCGCGAGTACCCGATGGCGCACCAGGTCGCGCTCGAGGGCCTGCGCGATGCGCACGAGTGGCTCGGCCGCGTGGTCGCGGGCGAGCTCCCCGACGAGCCCGTGCCCGACGACCCGGTCGAGCTCGTCCCGTCGGTCACCACCGCGCAGTGGGAGAAGGAAGTGCTTCGCAGCGAGCTGCCGGTGATCGTCGACTTCTGGGCGCCGTGGTGCCAGCCGTGCCGCCAGGTCTCGCCGATCGTCGAGACGATCGCCGCGATGCGCACGTCGTCCTACAAGGTCGTCAAGGTCAACATCGACGACGAGCCCACGCTCGCGCAGCAATACGACGTGCAGAGCATCCCGTTGATCGGCCTGTTCCGCAACGGGCGGCTCGAGCGCAAGTCGCTCGGCCTGAAGGCCCGTCCTCAGCTCGAAGCCGAGCTGGGGATGCTCGTCATCCCCTGACGTTCGCGCGCCCCGACGAGCGAGGTGCTCTCAGTCGGGCTTCTCGATGTCGACGCGCAGGCGAGTCAGTTTCAACGACGAGATGCGCCACCGCCCGTCGACCTTCTCGTACGTCTCGTGGTAGTGGCCGTAGCCATGCATCGCCTTGATCGGTGCGCCCTCGGGCCAGCGCAGCATGTCCTCCATCGCCCACACGCCGGTCGCGCGCGTCGGCGACAGGACGTCGATCTCCGGCATGTGGCCGTGATGCACCGTCGTCACCGCGTCGATCGCGTCCCGCACGAACGCGGTGATCGCCCACCGGCCCCGGATGAACCCCGCGTCGTCTGCGCCCGGGTCGCCGTCCCGGGCGCGCATCTCGCCCGAGACGTCCATCGACGCGTTCGACGTGAACTGGTCGGCGAAGCCCTCCCAGTCCTTCGTGTCCATGCATCGGAAGTAGCGCGCCTTGAGCGCCTTGATCTCCTCGACTGCGACGAGGTCGTGGGGTGTCATCGCCATCCGCGTGTGTGTCGCCCGTCTAGTGCCGCTTGATGGCATCGGAGACGTCGCGCAACGTCGCCGCGATGGCGTCGGTGATCGATGTCCCCGCCGTCTTCATGTCGTCACGCATCGCGGGGTCGCGCAACGTGTCGCCGATGGTCGTGAAGCCGGCGTCGAGCGCGTCGCCCAGCTGCCGGAGCGCGTCGTTGACCTTCTCGCGCTCGTCGGCACCGAACGCAGCGTTGGCGTCGAACCGGTCCTTGAGCTGACGGCCGAGCCGACCGAACTGTTCGCCGACCTCGTCCCACTTCTCCTTGGCCTCTGCCATCTCGTCCTCCTCAGTCGTGGACTGTGATCCGGGGGCCCGCGCCGGTGTACCCGGTGACCGCACCGATCACGCTCGCGGCCAGCGTGCTCCGTTCCCGGCAGGCGGCCAAGAGCACTTCGGCCCGTTCCGCGGCGACGGACAGCAGCAATCCGCCGGACGTCTGGGCATCCGCCAAGAGGAGCCGCTCCGTCGGCGGGAGGTCGCCGAAGTCGACGTCGGGGCCCACGAAGGCGAGGTTGCGCCGGGTGCCGCCCGCGATCATCTCCGCGTCGAGCAGCGGCCGTACGCCCTCGATGACGGGCACCGACCCGGCGTGCAGGATCGCCCCGGTCCCGGAGCCGGCGCACAGCTCCCGGAGGTGCCCGAGCAGCCCGAAGCCGGTGACGTCGGTCGCGGCCCGGACACCCGCGGCGAGGGCGGCATCACGGGCACCGTCGTTGCGCGCGGTCATGACGTCGACCGCGCGGCCGACCACGGCGTCGCCGGCCGTGCCGCGCTTCGCCGCGGTCGTGATCACGCCGAGGCCGATCGGCTTGGTCAGCACGAGCACGTCCCCGGCGCGCGCGGCCGAGTTCGTCAGCACCCGGGCCGGGTCGACCGTCCCCACCACCGCGAGGCCGTACTTCGGCTCGGCATCGTCGATCGAGTGGCCGCCCGCGATCACACAACCCGCGGCCCGGGCCGCGGCCGCACCACCGTCGAGTACGCGGGCGAGGAGCTCGAACGGGAGGTCGTCTCGCGGCCAGGCCACGAGATTGAGTGCGAGCAGCGGAGTGCCGCCCATCGCGTACACGTCGGAGAGCGCGTTCGTCGCGGCGATGCGGCCCCAGTCGAACGGGTCGTCGACGATCGGCGTGAAGAAGTCGGTGGTGACGACGACGGCGAGATCATCGCGCAGGCGGTAGACCGCGGCGTCGTCGGCGGTGTCGAACCCGACGAGGAGGTTCGGATCGGCCGAATGCCCGCCGTGCTGTACGAGGCCGAGCACGGTCCGGAGGTCGTCCGGGGAGAGCTTGCAGGCGCAGCCCGCGCCATGCGAGAACGCAGTGAGCCGAACGGTCTGCGTCACGGGTCGCATGGTAACGACCCGGTCGTCGTCGCTACGGGCGTGAACCGGTGGAGACGAGATCGCGGCGGTAGATCGTGGAGTACCGCACGAACGTACCGGTGTGCGGCGCCTCGATCATGGTGCCGCCGCCGATGTAGAGCCCGACGTGGTGGTTCGACGGACCCGACGACCCGAAGAAGACGAGGTCGCCCGGCTGGAGCTGGGGGATCGGTACTTTCGGGAACGACGCCCATTGCGACTGCGAGCCGTGGCTCATCGAGACCCCGCCCCGGGCCCAGGCCATCATCGTGAGGCCGGAGCAGTCGAACGAGTTCGGGCCGGCGCCGGCGTAGACGTAGGGCTTTCCGATCTGCGCGCGGGCGTACGCGATCGCGGCCGCCGCGCCGCCGCTGGGCGCGGGAAGGTTCGCGGGGGCGGTGCCGATGTCGGCGGAGTTCGTCGAGAAGTTCTGCCCGCCGCCGCCGCTGTTCGAAATCTCCGCGGCGGCTGCCGCCTGCCGCCGCGGCCTCCGCCTGGATGCGCGCCTTTTCGGCCGCGGCCTCGGCGGCGATGCGCTGCACCTCGATCTTGTTGGCGAGCGATTTGATGTCCGCGTTCGTCGTGCTGAGGAGGCTCTGCAGCTTGGAGTTGGCCGCCTCGACCTGGCGCCGGGCGTTGTCGGCGTCGTTCTGGCGCTTCTGGGCCTCGGACTTCTGCTTCTGGAGATCGTTGGTCTGGATGCGCAGCTGCTCGTCGAGGATCGTCAACCGGCTGATCATCCGGTCGTCGGTCTCGGCCGCGGCGGCGCTGTACTTCGCCCGTGCGCCGAGCTCCTGCACGCTCGACGCGTTGATCCCGAGCGGGTCGCTACTGCCCGCGCCCATGTAGAGCAGTGCGGCGCGCCCGCCGAGCCGCTTGCGCAACGCCGCTTCCTGGGCCCGGGCCGATGCGATCCCGGCTTCCGCGGAGGCGATCTGGTGGTTCGCGTCGTCGACCGCGCTCTGCGCCTCTTGGTATTGCGCGTCGAGCATCTCGGCGCGGTTGCTGTTCTCCTCGATCTGCGCGGCGAGGTGCTGGGCCTGCGCCTTCTGCGAGGCAAGATCGCTCTGCGGGGTTGCGCTCGCGGGGCTTGCGAAGCCGACCGTCCCGAGCGCCAGACCGAGAGCGAGGCCCGCGGTCAGGTGACGGGCCCGCAGGATCCCCCCACCGCGGATGGGGCTCGTGCTCCGCCGCGACATGGGGACCGACTCTAGACAACACGGGGTCCCAACTGTCTCATCCGCCCCGTTTGTGCAGGTCAGGGGGCAGACGGCACCGGACCGGCCGCCGTGTCAGCTGGCGAGCGGCCAGCCCGGAGTGGGCTTGGGATCGCCCTTTCCGGACACGATCGGCGACGTCCAGTGCTCGTGGCGGGCGATCTCGTCGGCGACCTTCTGCCACTCGCTCGGGCTCCAGCCCTGCGCCGCGCTCACGAGCGACGTGTCGAGGCGGAGGTGCACGAAGGCCGGCAGCCGCTCGAGGCCGAGGCTCTCGACGAAGGCGCGGTCGGGGTCGCACCACACGAGCCACTTGTCGATCTCGTCGCCGAGGATCCGCTTGGCGATCGCCGGTGTCGTGGGGACGCAGACGATCGTACGGACGTCGCTGTCACCGAAGGTGGCGAAGATGCGCTCGACGATCGGGAGGAACTGCGCTCCCTCGGGACGGTCGGGGAGGACGAGGATCGCAAGGTTGAACACGGTCGCCCAGTCGTCGAGGGTGCGCGTGGTTCCCGCGTAGCTCGTGATCGGTAGCAACGGATCCGGGTTCTTCGCCACGTGACTTCGCTCTCCCCTGCCTGCTGGCCGAGAAGCTACTCGCGGGCCGCGGCGGACTCGGGAACGATCCGGTTTGACATGGCTCCCTGGCTTCGCCCGGAGGGCTCGCTGCGTCCGCACGGTGACATGGCTCCCTGGCTTCGCCCGGAGGGCTCGCTGCGTCCGCACGGTGACATGGCTCCCTGGCTTCGCCCGGGGGGCTCGCTGCGTCCGCACGGTGACATGGCTCCCTGGCTTCGCCCGGGGGGCTCGCGGCGTCCGCGCGGTGACATGGCTCCCTGGCTTCGCCCGGGGGGCTCGCGGCGTCCGCACGGTGACATGGCTCCCTGGCTTCGCCCGGGGGGCTCGCGGCGTCCGCGCGGTGACATGGCTCCCTTGCTTCGCCCGGAGGGCTCGCTGCGTCCGCACGGTGACATGGCTCCCTGGCTTCGCCCGGGGGGCTCGCTGCGTCCGCACGCCTTAGGCTTGGGTTTCATGGGATCGACGGTCAGGTTCTCGAACAACGGCGACACGGTGGAGGGCTACCTCGCCCTCCCCGATTCGGGCGAGGGCCCGGGCGTGATCGTCGTCCAGGAGTGGTGGGGACTGGTCCCACAGATCCAACGGGTGTGCGACCGGCTGGCCGCGGAGGGGTTCGTGGCCCTCGCGCCCGACCTCTACCACGGCGACATCGCCGAGCACACCGAGATCGACAAGGCGAGCCATCTCATGACGACCCTGCCGATCGACCGGGCCGCGACCGACATGATCGGCGCCGTCGACCACCTCATCGCCCTCCCCCTGGTCCGCGGCGACAAGGTCGGTGTGGTCGGGTACTGCATGGGCGGCATGCTCGCCCTCGTGCTCGCCGCGAAGGCCGGCGACAAGATCGCGGCCGCCGCGCCGTATTACGGCGCGCCGTTGGGCGACGGCGCGCCGGAATGGTCGGGGCTCACCGCCGTCGTCCGCGGGCACTTCGGCACCGCCGACGACTTCTTCCCGGCCGCCGCGGTGCAGGCGCTGGAGGCGGAGCTGCGCGGCCTGGGCAAGGACGTCGAGTTCGAGATGCACGAGGGCGCCGGCCACGCGTTCACGAACGACGCCGACGTGTTCGGCACTTACGACGAGGACCTCTCGGCCGAGACGTGGGCCAAGACGGTCACGTTCCTGCACGAACACCTGGGCTGACGCGGGCCCCGCGTCAGGCGCCGAGCGCGCGGAGCATCGCGGGCGGGATCTCGTCGCGCCCCTGCGCGAGGAGCTGCGCCCGTTCGATGTTGATGGCGTCGCGCGGGTCGCGCTCGGGCCAGCTGTCCCAGGGGCCCGGCGGGATCTCGCCCGCGACGCAATGGCGGAGGTACTGCTGGAGGTCGCGGACCTCGGCTTCACCGCCGACCGGACCGTGGCCCGGAATGATGACGGCCGCGAGTTCCGCGACCGCGTCGAGCACATCGGCCCACATCGCGCAGTCGCCCTGGAATGCGAGCGGGGTCACGCCGAAGAAGCACAGGTCGCCCGCGAACAGCACGTCGACGTCGGCGACGAGCGCCATCACGTCGCCCTCGGTGTGCCCGGTCGCCGGCAACACCTCGACGCGCGGCGTGATCTCGGCCACGTCGGTGACGAGGTGCGTGACGGGACGGGTCCCGATCTCGGCCAGCGCGTCGAACTCGTTCTCGAACGCGGGCATGAACGACTTGTACGCGGCGACGGGCATCTCGCCGTCGAGCAACTCGCTCGTCTGCGGCGAGCCGAGCACCGACGCCATCGGGAACGCGCGCGTGCCGCCGACGTGGTCGACGTGCGCGTGGGTGAGCACGAGCCGGCGCACCGGGCGGCCGAGCTTGTCGACCGCGGCCGCGAACGGTTCCCACTGCGAAGGGACCATGAGGGTGTCGATCACCGTCAGGCCGTCGTCGTCGGCGACGACGCCCGCATTGCTCACGCCCGACTCTCCGCCCGGCTGCAGCCACACCCAGACGCCGTCGGCCAGCTCGTGCAGGGTACGGGTCGGCAGCGCGGTCACGTGACGACCCTACCCAGCACCGATCTCGGCGAGCTGCGCGTCCACGGGCGGAGCTTCGCGCGGTTGGGCGGCGGTCGCCGTGGGCATTTAGCCTGGTGACATGTCAGAACGCTCCCGCAATCTGCCCCGCCGGTCGTGCCTCTCGGTACCGGGTTCCAGCGAGAAGATGATGGCCAAGGCCCCCGGGCTCGGCGCCGACATGGTGTTCCTCGATCTCGAGGACGCGGTCGCGCCGTTGGAGAAGCCGGCGGCACGGGGCAAGATCGTCAACGCGATCAACGATCTCGACTGGGGCGACACCGTGCTGTGCGTGCGGGTCAACGCGTGGGACACCGAGTGGACCTACCGCGATGTCATCGAGGTGGTGGAGGGCGCCGGCGAGCGGCTCGACGAGTTGATGCTCCCGAAGGTCGAGAACGCGGCGCAGGTGCAGGCGCTCGACATGCTGTTGACCCAGATCGAGAAGTCGACCGGGCGGCAGTCGCGCGTCGGCATCGAGGCGCAAATCGAGACCCGCGCGGGTTGATCAACGTCGACGAGATCTGCGGCGCGTCCGACCGCCTCGAGACGATCATCTTCGGGCCCGCCGACTTCGCGGCGTCGACCGAGATGCCCGTGCTCACCGGAGGCGTGCAGATCCCCGAGTACCCGGGCGACCACTTCCACTACGTCTTCTCGCGGATCCTCATGGCGGGCCGCGCCAACGGGCTGCAAGTGATCGACGGACCGTTCCTCAAGATCCGCGAGCTCGAGCAGCTCCGCGACTACGCGATGCGCCCGCGCATCCTCGGCTTCGACGGTAAGTGGGCCCTCCACCCCGACCAGGTCAAGGTCATCAACGAGGTCTTCACGCCGACGCAGGAGCAGTTCGACCGCGCCTTCGACATCCTCGAGGCCTACGAGAAGGCCACGACCGAGGGCGACCGCAAGGGCGCGGTGATGTTCGGCGACGAGATGATCGACGAGGCCAGCCGCAAGATGGCGAACAAGTTCGTCGTGCGCGGCGAGCGCGCCGGAATGTCGCGGAGCGCGTAGAACCCGGCCGGTATCCTGGTCGCCATGAGCACTGTGTCGCCGTCGCGCCGCCGAATGTCGGGCCTCCTGACGTTCTGATCGCGCGGGCGCACGTCCATCGGACCGGTTCCCGCATGGGACCCGGAGGACTCCGATGGAAACACTCTTCATCTCGACCGCAATACCGTTCGTCAACGGTGCGCCGTACACCACCAACAGTTGTCGGAGAAATGAGCGCGGAGCGCGGAGAAGTCCGACAACTGTTGGTGAAGTTTTTGGGTTACGAGGCGGCGAGCGCGTTCTCGCACAGCCGGCGCGCGATGACGCGCAGGCACAATGTCTCGTCGGCGCCTTCGAAGATCGAGAGCACGCGAGCGTCGACGAAGTAGCGCGACACCGGGAACTCCTCGGCGTACCCCATGCCGCCGTGCAGCTGCATCGCCTCGCGGGTGACCCACTCCGCGGCGCGGCAGACGTAGGCCTTGACCATCGAGGCTTCCAGCGTGCCCTCGCCCGCGGCCATCTTGCGGGCGACGTCGTACGAGAACTGGCGGCCGGCCTGGATGAGCGTGGCCATGCGGGCCAGCTTCGCCTTCGAGAGCTGGTACTCGAACACCGGGCGGCCGAAGACCTTGCGGTCCTGCGCGTAGGTCATCCCGGCCTCGAACGCGGCCTGCATCAGGCCGACCGCGCGGGCCGCGGTCTGTAGCCGGCCGTTCTCGAACCCGGCCATCTGGAAGTAGAAGCCGCGGCCGAGACCACTCTCGCCGCCGATGAGGTTCTCCGCGGGCACGAACCAGTTGTCGAACGCGACCTCGTAGGAGTGCATGCCGCGGTAGCCGATCGTGTCGATGGCGCGGCCTTCCATCTTCCCGCCCCGACCGTCGTCGAACGCGAACGAATGACCCTCGGCGCGGGGCTTCTCGACGATCATGACCGAGAGCCCGCGGTGCGACTTCGACTTGTCGGGGTCGGTGCGGGCCAGCAGCATCAACACGTCGGCGCGGCCCGCGAAGGTCGCCCACGTCTTCACGCCGGTGACCAGCCAGCCGCCGTCGGTCGGTGTGGCCGCAACCTTGACGCCGGCGACGTCGGATCCGTAGTCGGGCTCGGTGACCATGATCCCGACCATCAACTCGCCGCTCGCGATGCGCGGCAACCACGTTTGCTTCTGTTCTTCGGTACCCCCGGCGACGAGGGCGCGCGTGAGGATCTCGGGGCGAGTGACGAGCGATCCGCCGATGCCGAGCGAACCGCGCGACAGCTCCTCGGTGGCGACGACCATGCCGATGTAGTCGGATTCGCCACCGGTCGCGAAGCCGTCGTACTCCTCGGGCACCGAGAGGCCGAAGCCGCCGATCTCGGCCAGGCCCGCGATGATCTCCTCGGGCACGTCGGCGTTCGTGCGGTGCACGTGTTCGGCGGCGGGCCGGATCTTGTCGTCGGCGAAACGCCGGAACGTCTCCGCGACCAGCTCGAAGTCGGAGCCGAGGTGGGTCGGGCCCGTGCCCTGCTTCGCGCACTGGTCGGCGAGTGCCTCGAGGAACTCGGGGGCCCGGTGCGCGGCGACGAAGTCGTGCGCGGGTGCGAGCACTGCGGGATCGACGCCCCAGAGCTGTTCCCGACCGACGAGGCGACCGATCACGTCGGCGACCGCGTCGGCGACGAACGCCCGGGCCAGCATCGACTCCACGTCCCCGTGCTCGGCGTACGCGCACATGACCCGCCCCGCCTCGACGGCCGAAGCCGCGTGCGCGAGGTCGTACGCGATGACCTGGTGCTCGTCGAGCTTGGCGACCGAGAGCTTGCCGTCGGCGACGCTCGCCCGAGCCAGGTTGGCGACCGCGGCGTCGACGAGGGTGGCCAGCAGGTCGACGGCCGCGACGGCGGCCCGTTCTTGGTCGGTGGTCATGCGCGCACGATACCGACCGGTAGGTCTGTCTGCCGCATGCGCGCCGAGGGGGTACGCGGGCTATGGCGTCTTGGCCGTCTTGACCGTCGTGACCGTCTGGCTCACGGCCGTGGTCGGCGTCGTGGCCACCTTCGTGGTGGTCGGCGAGGTCGAGGAACTCGGGGTTGTCGCGCCAGTGGTGACCGAAACGTTGGCGGGTGTGGACGTCGGCGCCGGGACCGTCGTCTGCGAGGGCTGGCTGTCGTTCGACGAGTTGTTGTTCGAGGAGTTGTTGTTCGAGGAGTTGTTGTTCGACGAGTTGTTCGAACCCGACTGGTAGCGCGAGCGGGGCTTCGAGCTGTAGCCGGGGACCACTTCGCCACTGCCCGGTGCGTTGGTCCAGCCGATCGGGTGCAGCAGGTCGGCTTGCCTGCTGACGTCCCAGCGGGCGTCGATCAGCGAGAACGTGGCCCGGGCGAGGTACTCCGCGCCGACCTGGGTGAAGTGCACGCCGTCGGAGATGCGGGCGACGATCGACTTGCCGTTCTCGTCGAGAATCGTGCGGGAGTAGGAACCGTCGATGTTCGAGAACAGCTTGTACGTGTCGAGGTAGGTGACGTCGGGCGAACGCTTGGCGGCCTCTTGGCGCATGAGCTCACCGAGGGCCTTGCCCCCCCGGTCGAGATCGGAGGGGCCGAGGGTCGGCGGGCCGAGCCAGAACACCGTCCGGTGGTCCGGCCCCACCAAGAGGTCCATCATGCGGGCGACCTTGAGCCGGTACGCCGCTTCCCAGTCGGGGACGAGGTCGCCGTTCGCGTCGACGTTGTTGACGATCGAGGCGTCGTTCGTGCCGACGATGAACACCACCGCGTCGGGATTGTCGGAAGTCATCTGCGCGGTGGCGCGCTCGTACCAGTTGCGGATGTCGTTGCTGTACAGCCCGCTCGACGTCTTGTAGTCGATGACCGTCGACACGACGCCGGTCTCGCCCACGCGGTCGCCGAGGGCCGGGCCGAAGGACCCGGCGAGCGAGTCGCCGCCGATCCAGAGCTTGAGCGGGTGCGCGTGGTCGAGGGGTCGTTTGGGCGTCACCGTGGCCGCCGGCGTGGGAACGAGGGTCCCTTGGGCGCCGAAGGTCGAGGCCTGGGGCGCCTCCGAGGGCGCGGCGTGGGCGTCGGCGCTGTTGGAGTTGAAGGCGTAGGCGACCGTCCCGCCGATCCCGGCGATCACGACGACGAGCCCGACGATGGAGATCCGGGTACGGGCACGGCGACGCGCGTCGAGGCGGGCGCGACGCGTCGTTGCGTCCGGGTCGGACGTCTCGGAGGGGGGCGTTCGAGTCATCGCGGGATCGGGGCGATGGTAGTTCCCCGAACCTCGCCGTCCCTACGCGGTCCGCTCGGCGCCGTCCGGACGGCCCAGCTGGGCGGCGTAGAGCTCGGCGTAGAGCCCGGAGCGGGCGAGCAGCTCCGTGTGGGTGCCCGACTCGACGATTCGCCCGGCGTCGACCACGACGATGCGATCGGCGTCGACGATCGTCGACAGCCGGTGCGCGATCACGATCGCGGTCCGGCCGCGCAGCGCCTCGTCGAACGCGCGCTGGATCGCGAGCTCCGATTCGGAGTCGAGATGGGAGGTGGCCTCGTCGAGGATCACGATCGCCGGGTTCTTCAGCAGGAGACGCGCGATCGCGAGCCGCTGCTTCTCGCCGCCCGACATCCGGTAGCCGCGTTCGCCTACGACGGTGTCGAGGCCGTCGGGCAGCGACTCCACGAGGTCCCAGATGCGGGCCCGTTCGAGCGCCTGGCGGAGGTCGTCGTCGGTCGCGTCGGCGCGCGCGAACCGGAGGTTGGCGCGGATGGTGTCGTGGAAGAGGTGCGGATCCTGAGGCACGAGGCCCATCGCCGCGTGCACCGATGCGAGCGTCAGGTCGCGCACGTCGTGGCCGTCGATGCGGACGGAGCCCTCGACGACGTCGGCGACGCGGGGCACGAGCATGGCGATCGTGGTCTTGCCGGCCCCGGAGGCGCCGACCAGCGCGACCGTCGCGCCCGGCTCGATCGTGAGCGACACGTCTCGTAGGGTCCAGTCGCTGGGCTCTTCGGCGCCGGGCGTGCCGGGCGCCTCCAGCGACTCGAGCGACACGTCCCGGCCGGCCGGGTGGCGGAACCAGACATGGTCGAGCTCGATGCGGCCCTGCGGGTCGACGAGGTCGACGGCGCCGGGCCGGTCGGAGATCGCCGCCGGAAAGTCGATCACCTCGAACACTCGCTCGAACGAGACCAGCGCGGTCAACACATCGACGCGCGAGTTCGTGAGCTGCGCGAGGGGTTGGTAGATCAGCGCGACGTACGCGGTGAATGCGGCGAGGTCCCCGACCGTGATCGTGCCCGAGACCGCGAGGTTGCCGCCGATCCAGTACACGACCGCGGTGCCGATCGCAGTGACGAGCCCGAGGGCGACGAGGAGGATCCTGCTGTACACGGCGGTGGTGATGCCGACGTCGCGGACCCGGCCCGCACGGCTCGCGAACTCGTCGACTTCGCGGTCGGGGCGACCGAACAGCTTGGCGAGCATCGCGCCCGCGACGTTGAAGCGCTCAGCGGTGATGTTGTTCATCGCCGCGTTCTCCTGCATTCCGGTGCGCGCGAGCTTCTGGATCCGCGGACCGAGCAGGCGGGCGGGATAGATGAAGGCCGGCAGTGCGAGCAGCGTGAGCAGGGTGATCTGCCAGCTGAGCTGCAACATGATCGCGAGTGTCACGATCAACTGGATGACGTTCTGCAGGACGGTACCGAGCGTGTTGGTGACGGCCTGCTGCGCACCGACGACGTCGTTGTTCAACCGGGACTGCAGCGCGCCCGTTTGCGTGCGGGTGAAGAACGCGATCGGCATGCCCTGGACGTGGTCGAACAGCTTCACACGTAGGTCGTAGATCAGTCCTTCGCCGATGCGGGCGGAGTAGTACCGCTGCGCGAGCGAGACCACGCCGTTGAACACCGCGAGGCCGACTGCGGCGAGCGCAACCCACATGACCAGACTGCGGTCGCGGTGGGGGACGGCCTCGTCGATGAGCACTTTGAGGAGCAGGGGGGTGACGGCGGTGGCGATCGAGCCGAGGACGACGGCGACGACGAAGGCGACGAGCGGACGTGTGTACGGCTTGATGTAGCTGACGACCCGGCGCATCACGGCACGGTCGATCCGGCGCTGACGGATCGTCTCGTCGCGCTGGAAGCCCATGATCGTGCGGTGATCCATCATCGGCGTTCGAGGGTACCGGCCCCGCCTCCGAGCCCGGTTCGCTCGTAACATCCGGAACATGCCTGATACAGATCCCGAGGTACGTCGAGAGCTCGTCGAGACCGTCCGCCGGTTCATGGCCCGCGAGGTGATCCCGGTCGCGACCGAGATGGAGCACGGCGACACCTATCCCGAGGCGATCGTCGAGCAGATGAAGGCGCTGGGCCTCTTCGGGATCACGATCCCCGAGGAGTACGGCGGGCTCGGGCTCGATCTCCTCAGCTACATCGGCGTGGTCGAGGAGCTCGCGTACGGCTGGATGTCGCTGTCGGGCATCGTGAACACGCACACGATCGCCGCGCACCTGATCGTGCACCACGGCACCGAGGAGCAGAAGCAGCACTTCCTGCCCCGCATGGCCACCGGGGAGATCCGGGGCTGTCTCTCGCTCTCCGAGTCCGACGCGGGTAGCGACACCCGGAACCTCTCGTGCAAAGCCGTGCGCGACGGCGACGAGTACGTCGTCACCGGCACGAAGATGTGGGTCACCAACGGCGAGCGCGCCGGCGTCGTCGCCCTCGCGGTGCGCACTGACGAGGGCATCTCGTGCCTCATCGTCGAAAAGGAACCCGGTCCGCGCTACGAGGGCATCACGGTCAGCAAGAACATCGGCAAGCTCGGCTACAAGGGCATCGAGACCGTCGAGATGGTCTACGACGGTCACCGCGTCCCCGCGAGCGCACTGCTCGGCGACGCGGGTCGCGGCCTCGGCTACATCCTCGGCGCGCTCGAGGTCGGGCGCATCAACATCGCCGGCGCGGGCGGTCGGCGTGGCGCGCGCGGCCTTCGACGCCGCGATCGCTTACGCGCAGGAGCGGCGCACGATGGGCAAGCCGATCGCCGAGCACCAGGCGATCCAGATGAAGCTCGCCGACATGGCCACCAAGCTCGAGGCCGCCCGCCTCCTCACGAAGAGCGCAGCCGAGCGCAAGCAGGCGGGGGAGCGCGCCGACGTCGAGGCCGGGATGGCGAAGCTGTTCGCGAGCGAGACCGCGTTCGAGATCGCCACGGAGACACTGCGCATCCACGGCGGCGTCGGCTACACGACCGAGCTCCCCGTGGAGCGCTACTACCGCGACGCGCCGCTCATGATCATCGGCGAGGGCACCAACGAGATCCAGCGGCTCGTCATCGCGCGCGGGCTCCTCGCTCGGGCCTCCGGTCAGACGCCTCGGTAGCCTCGGGCTCATGACCGTCTACGAGCGCCCGTTCGGCCGTTACTTCGAGGACTTCGAACCCGGCGACGTCTACAAGCACTGGCCGGGCAAGACCATCACCGAGTTCGACGACCATCTGTTCTGCATGATGACGATGAATCATCATCCCCTCCACACCGACGCCTACTTCGCCGAGCGCCAGACGCAGTTCGGCAAGAACGTGGTCGTCGGCAACCTCGTGTACTCGCTCGTGCTCGGCATGTCGGTCCCCGACGTGAGCGGCGTCGCGATCGCCAACCTCGAGGTCGAGTCGCTGCAGCACAAGAAGCCGACATTCCACGGCGACACGATCTACGCCGAGACCAAGGTGCTCGACAAGAAGGAGTCGAAGAGCAAGCCCGACCGGGGCGTCGTGTCGGTCGAGACGCGGGGCTTCAACCAGCGCGGCGAGGAAGTGTGTTACTTCCGGCGCAGCGTGATGATCCCGAAGCGGGAGGCGGCCAAGCCGCGCGAGCGCCCGTACACCTCGCCCGAGTAGGGCGGCGCCACGACGACGGTCCATCGCGCGGACGGCGGCGGCGGTTAGCGTCGGTACCCCGACCCGAGGTTGACCCGTGACCGATTTCCCGCCGCCCCCCGGACCTCCGCCCTACGGTTCGCCGCCGCCCGGTGCGGGCAGCCCCGACGTCGGCGTCGCGCTCTCGTACGGCTGGAAGAAGTTCCAGCAGAACGTCGGCCCGCTGCTCGCGGTCGTTCTCATCCCCGTTGCGGTCCAGGTTGTCCTGTCGCTCGTCAGCCGCGGTGTCGTCCATTCCATTGCCGGCGCGCTGCTCTTCAACGTGCTCGGTGTCGTCGTCGGTGCCGTCGCCGGCATCGGCATCTACCAGATGGCCCTGATGATCACGGCGGGACAGCCGGCCGATGTCGGGAAGGCCTTCACCTACGACCGCTGGGGCGAGTGGATCGTGTTCTCGTTCGTCTTCGGCCTGATGGTCGGAGTCGGGCTCGTGCTGTGCATCATCCCCGGCTTGTTCGTGCTCGCGTTCTTCGGCCTCGCGCCGTTCTACTTTCTCGACGGACGCTTGAGCTTCGGGGATTCGTTGAGTGCGAGCCTCGCGGCGGTGCGCAGCAAGGGCCTCGCGTTCCCGATTCTCTTGTCGATCGTGGTCGGGATCCTCGGACTCATCGCGTGCGTCGTCGGTGTGTTCGTCACCGAACCCATCGCCTACCTCGCAGTGGCGTTCCTCTACCGCTACGCGGCAGGGCAGCCGGTCGCCGCGTAACGGCGTCGACATGGCCGATGCCGGCTGCTTGTTCTGCGCGATCGTCGCGGGCGACGCCCCCGCGCACGTCGTCGTCGACGAGCCCGACGTCGTCGCGTTCCTCGACATCCGGCCGGTGTTCAAGGGCCACATGCTCGTCGTGCCCCGTCGCCACGTGGTGACGCTCCCCGAGGTGCCGGTCCCGCTGCTGACCGCGCTGTTCGTCGTGGTGCAACGCGGCGCGGCGGCGGTCGTCGCCGGGCTGGGCGCGGCAGGGCTCGTGGATCGCGCAGAACAACGTCGTGAGCCAGGCCGTGCCCCACGTGCACGTCCACGTCGTCCCGCGTACCAAGGGCGATGGTCTGCGCGGCTTCTTCTGGCCCCGGCAGAAGTACACGGGCGACGAGGAGATGGCGGAGTACGCCGACCGGCTGCGGGTCGCGCTCTGCGCGTAGCTGGTGACGCGGTCAGTGCCCGAGCCCGGGCCGGCTGCCGTCTGCCGGTCGGCTTTCACATCGCTTTCGCCGGCGCTTGCCACGCTCGTCCGGCGTGACTACTTTCGCGTCCGAACGAGATGCGCCCCCGATCCCCGCCAGGGATGGGACATCTCTCGACGGTGCCCCCGCCCCCGCACGGGGGCACCGTCGCGTCACGCTGGCGCGACGCGGGCTCGCGTACCGTCTTCGTGGGACAAGGAATGCCCTCCCAGCCCCCGAAGTCCCACAATGACGACGCCCCCACCGTCCCCCCGGTCCGGGGGCGTTGTCGCGCCCGGTCAGACGTCGAAACGGATGACGCCGTCGATGATGTCGAGCACGGTGTCCTGGAGGGATTGCCCCATCGCGTCGGCCCGGATCTTGATCCGGTCGAAGGCCTCGATGAGGTCGCATCCGACCTGGGCCGCCACCATCCCGGTGGCCTGGCTCACCACCACGCTCAAGCGCTCGCCGTATGGTCCACCAACCACGCTCCCGACGCTACCGGGTCGCGGAGAAGTCCGCAGACTCGGTGTGGCGCGACCGCAGCCAAGCGCGAATTCATCCGGGGTCAGTTGCATCCCTGAAGATGTAATGATGTAATGAAGATATGACAACGAAGACGACGAGCACGACCATCGAGGGCTGGTTCGCCGGCCGGCTTCCCGACGAGTGGTTCACGGGACCGACGACGGTCACCTCCGACCGCGAGGAGATCCTCGTCGTCGGCACGATCGTCGAACCCGAGTATCCCGAGGGCGCCGACGACGCCGCGATCGCCACCGCGCGCCGGGCCCGGATCAAGCGTTTCCGCGAGGAGACGCGCGAACAACGCATGCGCATCGCCGACGAAGCGGAGCAGAGCACCGGCCGCAAGGTGGCATGGGGCGCACGGTGCGGAGACGAGGAGAAGATCTTCACCGCGCTCGCCGTCCCGGTGATGACGCGCTTGCGTATGCGCGAGCGCCAGACCCTCGACACGCTCGTCGGCGCGGGCGTCGCCCGCTCGCGTTCGGACGCGCTCGCGTGGTGCGTGCGGCTCGTACGCGATCACGAGGGCGACTGGATCGACCAACTTCGTGACGCGCTGGTCGCGGTCGAACACGCGCGGGCGGCCGGTCCGGAACCGAGCTGATTCCGGGCTCAGCTCAGGACGCGCTTCTCGAAGCCGTCGATGCCGAGCTTCGAGAAGATCGCGGTGAACGCGATGATCGCGACGTAGACCGCCCAGACCTGCATGTGCGGCACACCGTTCGTGAGCGAGAGGCGCATGCCCTCGCTCACGTAGATCAACGGGTTCACGAGCACGCTCCACTTCAACCACGGGAGCGGCGACAGGCTCTGCCACGGGTAATACACCGCGCCGAGGAACGTCATCGGGATGACGAGCAGGCTGAAGATCAGTGGCACCTGGCGCGGCTCGACCCGCGTGCCGATCGTGAGGCCGAGCGCGGCGCTCATGATCGCCGACAGGGGCAGGAGCGTGACGAGGTAGAACCAGTGCACGCTCAGGTGCACCGGCGTCGCGGGGATGAAGGTGGCGAGGACGAACACGACGAGCGCGGCGATGACGGCCTGGATCGCGCCCGAAGCGACCTTCTCGAACGCGACCGCCCACACCGGCATCGGCGCGAGGACGCGGTCTTCGATCTCGCGCGTGTAGCCGAAGTCCTGTACGAGCGGGAGTGCGACCGACTGCACGCCCTGGAAGATCATCGCGCTCGCGATGACGCCGCCGACGAGCAACGTCGAGAAGCGCGCCGCACCCGCCGTGCCGCCGATCGCCTCGCCGATCTTCGGGAACACGTACGCGAACACGAAGATGAGCAAGCAGCGGCTGCATCACGGTGCGACCGAGGAACATCCAGATCTCCTTGCGGAGCACGGCGAGGTCGCGCAGCAACAGCGCGCCGAACGCGCGGCGCGAGGAGCCGCGGGTCGTGCCGAGGTCGGAGCCGGTCGCGTTATTCACGGAGCTCCCTCCCGGTGAGGTCGATGAAGACCGTCTCGAGGGTGGTCTCCTTGACGCCGACGTCCTGCACCGGGAATCCCTTGCGGTCGGCTTGGGTGATGATCTCGGGCAGGTTGGCCCCGCCCGCGCGGAGGTACGCGAACACGGTGCCGTCGACGACCCGGGCGGAGTCGACGCCCGGCATCGCCGCGAGCTCACGCGCGAGCGCGTCGAGATCGCCCGCCGCGTGCAGCCGGATCTCGGTGTCGGCGTCGATCGACTTCTTCAGCGCGTCGGGGGTGTCGAGTGCGAGTAGGCGCCCGTGGTCGATGATCGCCACGCGTTCGCACAGCTGGTCGGCCTCTTCCATGTAGTGCGTCGTGAGGACGATCGTCTGCCCGCGTTGGTGCAGCTCGTGGATGACGTCCCACAGCGCGAGTCGGCTCTGCGGGTCGAGGCCCGACGTCGGCTCGTCGAGGAACAGCACGTGCGGGTCGTGCATGATCGCCCGGGCGACCATCAGTCGTTGCGCCATACCGCCCGACAGCTCGTTGACGTTGGCGGTCGCGCGGTCGGCGAGCCGGAACTGCTCGAGCAGCGCGGTCGTCTTCGTGCGCGCCTCTCGCGCGCTCATCCCGAAGTAGCGGCCGTGGAAGAAGAGGTTCTCGGACACGTCGAGCGCGCGGTCGAGTGTGTTCGTCTGCGGCACGACGCCGATGACCTGCTTGGTCGCGGCCGGCCGGGCGACGACGTCGATGCCGCCGACGAACGCGCGACCCTCGGTCGGGATGACCCGCGTCGTCAGCATGCCGACAGTCGTGGTCTTGCCCGCTCCGTTCGGGCCCAACAAGCCGAAGATCTCGCCCCGGTGGACACGGAGATCGAGGCTCTCGACCGCCCGCAGCGCGCCGCCGCGCCCTTCGAAGACCTTGGTCAGGTGCTCGGTGACGATGACGTCGTCGGCCGCTCCGGGTCGGGTTGTCGCACGTTGCGCGTCGACCGCCATCGTCAGGGTCACCTCCGGTGGGCGAGTGTACGGCGGTGCCTGTTCGCGGCACGGAGGCGTCCGGTCCCGCGGCGTCCGCTGTTCAACCTCGCGGAGCGTGGGTATTCTCCCGGCGCATGGTCGGGGGGATTCGCATCATCTTCAACGGGGTACGAGGGTCGACGCCGTGTGCGGGCCCCGAGTACACGCACTTCGGCGGGCATTCCGCCTCTGTCGCAGTCGAGAACGAGGAAGCGCCGCCGCTCCTCCTCGACCTCGGGACCGGCCTGCGCAAGTACGCCGATCGGTGCGCGGACGTGTTCCACGGCGCGGTGCTCCTGTCGCACCTCCACTGGGACCATGTCCAGGGTCTGCCGTTCTTCACGCCGTTGCACCGCGAGGGTGCGTCGCTCGACGTGTACGGACCGGCCCAGGACGGCGGTTCGCTCGGCGAGGTGTTCGCGGAGATGATGCGGCCGCCGTTCTTCCCGATCGTCCCGGGTCAGCTGACCGGCGACGTGCGCTTCCACGACACCGCCGAGGACGACTTCCCCATCGGCGGGGCGAAGGTGCGGTCGCGGTGGGTGCGCCATGTCGGCCCGACCCTCGGGTTCCGGGTCGAGATCGGGGGCGTGTCGATCGCGTACGTGCCCGACCACGGGCCGGCCCAGAGCCGTCGCGGCGACGACGACTACATTCCTCACGAAGTGCTGGAGCTCTGCGACGGTGTCGACATCCTGATCCACGACGCGCAGCACACGCCGGCAGAGTTCGAGGCGAAACGCCACTGGGGGCACTGCACGGCCGAGTACGCCGTGGAGGTCGCCCGTGAGGCGGGCGCGCGTCGGATCGTGCTGTTCCACCACGATCCTGCGCACGGCGACGACGACCTCGTCGCGATCGAGCACTGCACGGCCGACTACGCGGCCCGCATCGGGGGCCCCGAGGTGACCGCCGCCTACGAGGGGCTCGAGATCGAGGTCGCGGCCGGTTCGGCCGGGATCGGTATGAGCTCGAGCCACCGGCAGGTGCTCGCGCCCGACGCCGCGGCCCTGCGTACCGTCCTCGGACACTTCGCAACCGGAATCGCGATCGTCACCGCGCTCGACGGCGACGAGCCGGTCGGCATGGCGTGCAACTCGTTCACCTCGGTGTCGCTCGAGCCCCAACTCGTGCTGTTCTGCGCGGCGAAGTCGTCGTCGACGTGGCCGCGCATCCAGGCCGCGGGCAAGTGGGCGGCGAACATCCTCGACGAGGACGGCGAGGAGGTGTGCCGCCTGTTCGCGCAGAAGGGCGCCGACCGGTTCGCGCACATCAACTACACGCCGGGCCGCACCGGTGCCCCCGATCCTCGACGACGCGCTCGCGTTCGTCGACTGCGAGACGGTCGCCGAGCACGATGCCGGCGACCACGTCATCGTCGTCGGTCGGGTCCTCGAGCTCGGCTACTCGCCCGGAGGGCAAGCCGTTGCTCTTCTACCGCGGCGGCTACGGGCGCTTCGACGTCTAGAGCCGGCCTGCCGGGACGTCGGCCGGCTCCTCCGGCGCGGCCGCTCGGCTATCCGGCGGCGGAGCCGCTCGGCGACGTGGATCCGGGTGGTCGCGGCCATGATCGCGATCACGGCCTCGGCGAGCGACGAGGATCCAGCCGACGAAGGCGACGCCCAGGATGAAGGCGAGGGTCGCGACGATCAGGATCACGGTCGCGAGGGCGTCCTGCGCGCGCGACCGTGATCCCGTCGACCCGGGGCTCGGGCGCCGACGCCGCGTCCCGAGGGCAGCCGGGGCGCGATCCCTCGTTCGAACGCGTAGTGCAAGCCGTTGGCCCGCGGGCCGCCGAGCGCGCCGACCGCGAGCACCAGGCCGATCGCCGGGACGAGCCACGGCAGCCGGAAGACGAAGCCCGCGAGCAGGGCGATGCCCACTGCGCCCTGGGCGACCCGGTCGGTCCGGGCCTCGACCGCTTCGACCGGCTGGTTCACCGCAGCAGCCTAAACCGGCGCTCGGGCGACAACTCTGGCGACAGTGAACGACGTGGGAACCATCGGTGACGTTCGGCCCCGCGCGCCGCGTATCCGATCTTCCCGAAACGCGCTCGGACCGCTACGCTCCGTGTTCAGGGGCTAGAGGGGGGTTGGGGCATGGGACTTCGACGACCGGAAGAAGCCGGCGAGACCTCGCGGGCGCATGCGGCCGCGCTCGCGGGCATGGGCGGGGCCGACGTCTTGTCGAGCACGCTCGACGTCAGCCGGATCCGGGAGTCGACCCGGCGCGGCCGGCTGTGGCGGCTGCTCCTGTGGCTCCTGCCCGTCACGGGTTACCTCTACTACCGGATCCTGAGCCACGACCTCATCACGCCGGGACTTCCGCGCCTCACGGCCTCCCAGATGCAGGTCTTGTTGCCGGTCGGGCTGATCGTGGTGCTGTGCATCGTGCTCGTCGTCCCGATGATGGCGATGGGCAAGTCGCCGCACGTGCGTTACGACGCGAGCGAGATCAGTACTTCGCTCGACGACGTCGTCGGGCTCGGGCCGGTGAAGGACGAGGTCGTCAAGACCCTCAACCTCTTCCTCGGCTACCAGACGTTCCGCAAGGTCATGGGCGGCAACCCGCGCAAGGGTGTGCTGTTCGAGGGCCCGCCCGGCACCGGAAAGACCTACATGGCCAAGGCGATGGCGCACGAGGCCGGCGTTCCGTTCCTGTTCGTCTCGTCGACCGCGTTCCAGTCGCAGTACTACGGCGCGACCGGCCGCAAGATCCGCAACTACTTCAAGGAGCTGCGCAAGGCTGCGGCCGAGGAGGGCGGCGCGATCGGCTTCATCGAGGAGATCGACGCCATCGCCGGCGCGCGCAGCGGCATGCGCGCGACCCCGTTCGCCGAACCTCACGGTTCGGGCGTCTACGGGTCCGACCCGCGTGGCCGCTCGATCGAGCGCAACACGAGCGAAGGCATCTCGGGCGTCGTCAACGAGCTGCTCATCCAGATGCAGTCGTTCGACACACCGTCGGGCGAGCCACAAGTTCTCGGGCTGGTGGATCGACGGGGTGAACCGGTTCCTCCCCGCGCACCGCCGCATCCGGAAGCGCGCGCCGGAGCCGTCGAACGTGCTCTTGATCGCGGCGACGAACCGCGCCGCCGACCTCGACCCTGCGCTGCTGCGTCCGGGCCGCTTCGACCGCTCGATCCACTTCGACCTGCCGAGCCGCACCGGGCGCCGGGAGATCATCGACTACTACCTCGATCGCAAGGCGCACGTGCCCGAGCTCGACAAGGAGGAGCGGCGCGACGCGCTCGCGGCGATGACCTTCGGCTACACGCCGGTGATGATCGAGCACATCTTCGACGAGGGTCTCGTGTGGGCGCTGCGCGACGGCCAGATGGCGATGAGCTGGGCGCACGTCCAGCAGGCGAAGATGACCGAGGAGATCGGTCTGAAGCAGCCCGTCGAGTACACCGACGAGGAGCGACGCACGATCGCGACGCACGAGGCCGGGCACGCGACGGTCGCGTACCTCGTCGGCCAGAACCGCAAGCTCGAGGTGCTGTCGATCATCAAGCGCCGCGACGCGCTCGGTCTGCTGTCGCACAGCGACGGCGAGGAGCGGTTCACCGGCACGCGCTCCGAGCTCCTCGGCATGATGAAGATCGCGTTCGGCGGCATGAGTGCCGAGGAGCTGTTCTTCGGCGAGTCGGGGACCGGTCCGTCGGGCGACCTCGTGCACGCGACCCGCATCGCCGCGCAGATGGTCGGTTCGTTCGGCATGGCCGGTTCGCTCGTGTCGTACGACGCGATCGAAGGCGGCCCGATCGCGCAGGGCATCGTCGGGCAAGGTGCTCGGCAACGAGGACGCGCGCGCCGCGGTCGAGAAGCTGCTCGAGCAGGCGAAGGCCGACGTGCAGGCGATGCTCGACGACAACCGGCACCTCGTCATCGCGCTGCGCGACGAGCTGCTCGCCCGGTCGGAGTTCGTCGGCGACGAGATCGTCGACGTGTTGCGCGAGGCGGAGGCGCGCAAGCGGCTCGACGACGACGCCAACGGCGGCGAACTTCATGGCCGCGAAGTTCATGGCACTGGGGTGTCGAAGCCCGCGTGGATGATCTCTCCGGTCGGGTCGTGATCGTCCCGCAAGCTCACACCGATGCCGGCGCCGCGGTCGCACGCGCGATGTGCGAGGCCGGCGCGACGGCGGTGCTCGTCGGCGAAGGTTTCACGCGCCTGGGCGCGGTCGCGGCCGCGATCCACGGCGATACCGGCGCGCCGATCATGATCTTCGCCGGCGATCTCGCGCACGATGAGTCGCGCACGGTGCTCGCGGAGATGGTGGCGGAGCTCTTCCCGGCGTGAGCGTCCGTACCGCGGAAAACCGCCGGGGGCGTCACAGACGCGCTGATAGCGTCGATCCAGGTGGACGACGAGGACGAGACGAAGGAACAGGCGGCCGGGGAGAAGCGGGCCGCCAAGGTCGAAGGCGCACAGACCCGTAAGCAGGGCTGGCGCCTCATGAAGGAAACGGTTCGCGCCCATCCCAAGCTGATGATGCTCGGCATCGTCGCCGGCCTCGTGTGGGCCGCGGCGCGCGTCACCGTGCCCCTGCTCGCGGGTGGGGCGATCGACCACGGGATCGCACGCGGCCGCACCGGCATCACCCTCGCGCTCACGGCCGCGATCGTCGGCGTCGGCGCGGTGCAGGCGGTCGGGACCGGGCTGCGCCGCTACGCCGCGTTCGGTCTCGCGTGGCGCGTCGAGACCGACATCCGGATGCGGCTTGTCGCGCATCTCCAGCGGCTGCACTTCGCGTTCCACGACCAGGCCCAGACCGGTCAGCTGATGGCGTACGCGAACACCGACATCCAGCAGATCAACAACGTGATCCTGCTCGTCCCGCTGACGATCGCGAGCACGATCCAGATGGCCGCGGTCGTCGTGATCCTGTTGTTGCGCAGCCCCGGGCTCGCGCTGTTCGCGCTCGGCCTGCTGCCGCTCCTCAACTTCTCCGCGACCCGCTTCAACCACCGTATGTACCCGGTCGGCATGCAACTGCAGAAGGAGCTCTCCGACGTGTCGGGCGTCGTCGAGGAGAGCATCACCGGCGTGCGCGTCGTCAAGGGCTTCGGAGTCGAGCGCCTGCAGCGGTCGCGCCTCGCGACGGAAGCCGACAGCGTCTACGACCGCTCGATGGACCAGGCGCGCCTGCGGGCGAACTTCATGCCGCTCCTCGACCTGCTCCCCGCGCTCGGGCTCGTCGGGATCCTCTGGTACGGCGGACACCAGGTGCTGCACCACCACCTCACCGTCGGCGACATCGTCTCGGCCAACCTCTTCGTCGTGATGCTCATCTGGCCGCTGCGGATGATCGGCATGCTGGTGGGCCAGCTGCCCCGCTCGGCCGCGGCCGCGGGGCGTATCGACTCGATCCTCGCCACCGATCCCGCCATCGACGACGTGCCGAACGCCCGGCCCCTGCCCGACGGGCCCGGCTCGGTGCGCTTCGAGCGTGTCACCTTCGGCTACGGACGCGGGCCCGCGGTCCTCGACGATCTCGAGCTCACCATCGAGGGCGGCGAGGCCGTCGCGCTGGTCGGCGCCACGGCGTCGGGCAAGACCACGATCGCCCGTCTCATCCCGCGCTTCTACGACGTGCACGCCGGTCACGTGCGGATCGACGGCGCCGACGTGCGCGACGTCCGCCTGAGCGATGTACGCCGATCCGTCGGCCTCGTCTTCGAGGACACGTTCCTGTTCTCCGACAGCGTCCGCAACAACATCGCGTTCGCCGATCCGGAGGCGCCGAACGAAGCCGTCGTACGCGCGGCGACGCTCGCCGGCGCGGACGAGTTCATCCGGGAGCTGCCCGAGGGCTACGACTCGATCATCGGCGAGCACGGGTACTCGCTGTCCGGCGGGCAGCGGCAGCGCATCGCCATCGCCCGCGCGGTGCTCGCCGATCCGCGCGTCTTGATCCTCGACGACGCGACCTCGTCGGTCGACCCCTCGAAGGAACACGAGATCCGCGCCGCGCTCGGCCGAGGTCATGCGGGGCCGGACGACGATCATCATCGCCCACCGGCCCGCGACGATCGCGCTCGCCGACCGGGTCGTATTGCTCGACGGCGGCAAGGTCGTCGCCGACGGGACCCACGAGCGCCTGCTCGCGACCTCGCCCGGATACCGCGAGGTGCTGGCGCGCGCCGCGATCGAGCCCGCGGCGGGTGTCGTCGACGACGAGGCGCTCCTCGACGTGCCGGGGGTGGGTGACTGATGGGCTGGTGGGGCGACAACGTTCCGGAGGAGACGCTCTCGCGCGACGAGGCGACGCGCGTCGTGCGCCGGCTGCTGCGGATGCTCAAGCCGTGGCGCACGCTGATCATCGTCGCGGTCCTCGTGTTGATGGCGCAGGCCGCGACGCTGCTGGCCGGGCCGCTGCTGGTGAAGCACGGCATCGACGCCGGCCTGCCGAGCGCGCGCCATCCCTCGGGCAGCGCGAGCGCGCTGGATCACACGGTGCTCGCCTACGTCGCCGTCGCGCTCGCGGGGTTCGTGCTCGGCCGGATCGCGATCGTGCTGGTCGCGCGGGTCGGGGAGGGGTTCCTGCGCGAGCTCCGGAACCGGCTGTTCGGCCACATGATGAGCCTCTCGCTCGACTACTTCGAGACCGAGAAGACCGGCAAGATCGTCGCGCGCATGACCTCCGACATCGACGCGATGGAGGAGCTCGTCTCGCAGGGACTCGTGCTCTTCGTGCAGAACACGTTCGTGTTCATCGGCGCGATCACGGTCGTGCTCATCGTGTCGTGGCAGCTCGCGGTGGGGATCCTCGTGATCGTCCCGCCCGTCTACTTCGGCAGCCGCTGGTTCCGGCGGGTGTCGAACAAGGCGTATCTCGAGGTGCGCGACACGATCTCGACGAACCTGAGCACGTTGCAGGAGAGCCTCGAGGGCGTGCGGGTCGTGCAGGCGTTCGGTCGGGAAGACGCGTTCACGCGGAAGTTCCACCGCACGAACGAAGACCAGTACCACGCGAACATGCACACCGTCCGCATCTCGTCGAAGTACTTCCCGATCATCGAGTACGCGGGCGTGGCCGGAACCGCGGTGATCATCGGGTACGGCGGTTGGCTCACGACGCGCGGCGTCGTCACCGTCGGGACGGTCGCCGCGTTCGTCCTGTGGCTGAACAGCCTGTTCGAGCCGATCAACCAGCTGAGCCAGCTCTACAACACGGTGCAGTCGTCGGCCGCGGCGCTCGCCAAGATCTTCGGCGTCATCGACACGCGGCCGACGGTCCGTCAGCGCCAGGCCGCGGTCGACCTTCCCCGCTCGGGCGCGATCGACGTCGATCACGTCACGTTCGCGTACGGCGCGAACGAGCCGGTGCTCCACGACGTCGTGTTGCAGATCGGCGACGGCGAGCGGATCGCGCTCGTCGGCCCGACCGGTGCCGGGAAGTCGACCCTCGCCAAGCTGATCGCGCGGTTCTACGACCCGGTCGAGGGCACGGTGCGCGTCGGCGGGGTCGACCTGCGCGACGCGGAGTTCGTCTCGCTGCGGCGGCGGGTCATCGTCGTCCCCCAGGAGGGATTCCTGTTCGCGGGCTCACTGCGCGACAACGTCCGGGTCGGCCGGCCCGAGGCGACCGACGCCGAGGTCGAGGACGCGCTGCGGGTACTCGGACTCCTCGACCGTTTCGCGGCATTCCCGGAAGGCCTCGAGACCGAGGTGCGCGAGCGCGGGTCGCGTCTCTCGGCGGGGGAGCGCCAGCTGGTGTCGCTCGCCCGGGCGGCGCTCGCCGACCCGTCGGTGCTGATCCTCGACGAGGCGACCTCGAACCTCGATCCCGGCACCGAGCATGCGGTCGAGGCGGCGCTCGAGCACCTGATGCACGGACGGACCGTCGTGGTGGTGGCGCACCGGTTGTCGACCGCGGCGCGTGCCGATCGCATCGGTGTCGTCTACGACGGCCGGCTCGCCGAGCTCGGATCGCACGACGAACTGGTCGCGCTCGGCGGCCACTACGCGGAGTTGTACCGTGCCTGGGCAACGCACCAGGCGACTCCGGAGGTCGCGTAGCGGTACCGTTCCGGTCATGGTTGCGACTCCGACTCCACTCGTCTACGACCCCTACGACTACGCGATCGATGCCGATCCGCATCCGATCTGGAAGCGGCTGCGCGACGAAGCGCCGGTCTATTACAACGAGCAGCACGACTTCTACGCGCTGAGCCGCTTCGACGACGTGCTGGCGGCGCATCTCGATCCCGCGACCTTCAGCTCGGCCCACACGACGGTGCTCGAGATGATGGGGCCGGACCCCGACCCGTTCATGACCTCGATGATGATCTTCATGGACCCGCCGCAGCACACTCGCTACCGCAAGCTGGTGAGCCGGGCCTTCACCCCGCGGCACATGTCTGCGCTCGAACCGCGGATCCGGGCGCTCGCGGCCGGCTTCCTCGACGAGTTCGTCGGGGGCAAGGGCTTCGACTACGTCGCCAACTTCGCGGCCCGGCTGCCGGTCATGGTCATCTCCGCCCTGCTCGGGGCGCCGGAAGAGGACGAACCGCAGCTGCGGGAGTGGTCCGACGAGATGTTGCACATCGAACCGGGCGAGATGATGGGTTCGAGGATGACCGGCATCCAGCAGTCGATCCACGGCTACTGGCAGGCGATCATCGACGACCGGCGGCGCCGACCGCGCGACGACATCATGAGCGAGCTGATGGCGGCCGAGCTCGACGAGGCCGACGGTTCCACCCGGTACCTCTCCGACGACGAGATCCACGCGTTCATGGGGCTGATCTCCGGCGCGGGCAACGAGACCGTCGCCCGGTTCCTCGGTTGGTCGGCGGTGGGCCTCGACCGCTTCCCGGACCAGCGCGCCAAGCTCGCCGCGAACCCCGGGCTGATCCCGAACGCGGTCGAGGAGATCCTGCGCTGGGAGGCACCGTCGGCGATCCAGGGTCGCTGGGTGACGCGTGAGGTCGAGATTGCCGGGTCGACGCTCCCGGCCGCGACGAAGGTCGCGCTCCTGACCGGTTCGGCCGACCGTGACGAGCGCATGTGGGAAGACCCCGATTCGATCGACGTCGAGCGGGATCTGGGCCGTCACGTCGCGTTCGGCTACGGCATCCACTTCTGCCTCGGCGCCGCACTGGCGCGCCTCGAGGGCCGGATCGCGCTCGAGGAGACGTTCAAGCGCTTCCCCACCTGGGCCGTCGACACCGACAACAGCGAGATGGTGCACACGAGCACCGTGCGCGGCTACGCCAAGGTCCCGATCATCATCTGAGCGACCGTCACGGAAGGTCGCCGCGATGGTGGAGCAGTTCGTGATTGGTGTGGATCGCGATCCACTCGACCGTTCGCGGCGCGGGTGCCGGGTAGTTGTACACGCCGGTGCGCGACCAGCCCGCGTCGTCGAGTCCGTCGAGCAGATCCGCCAACGCGTCGGCTGACTGCACGAGCGCGCCGGCGACCTCGGCCGGGCTCTGCTCGTTGTACCGGTCGCCGACCGCCCGTTCCTCGCGGCCCATCGGCGCGAAGACCGGATCGATCTCGCGGAGCGCGAGCTCGATCCGCCCGGCCTGCACGCGCAGCACGTCGCGCACGTGGCAGGCGTACTCCAGCGGTGACCAGACGTCGGGTGCCGGTCGCCGCCGGACGGCAACGTCGTCGAGCCGCGCGAGCTTGGCGACGAACGCGCGGGCGTCGGAGCGCATCCACGGTGTGATCGCGTCGCGGCCGACGTCGTAGCCGAACCCGCACTGCCGGCAGACGTCGGCGTCGAGCGCGCGGTACCCGACGAAGTCGAACAGCCGCACGCCCGATGCGAACGGGCGCGGCGCCCGGGCGAGGCGATGCATCCCCACCCCGAACGCGGTTCCCGCCGGTGCGTGGAACACGACCTCGTCGAATCCGCTCGCCGCGAACCGCTTCCGGACGGCCGGGGTGGCGTCGGGACGGCGCCGGTGCCGGGTCCACACCACGTGCGCGCCCGGCGCGCACAGCGTCGGCGCGAGGTCGATCGTGTGCATCATGTCGTCGTTGGAGATGTTGCCGAAGACGCCGCACATCAGCACGAGGTCGGCCGGGACCACGCCTGCATACGACGTGGTCGTGCCCGCGTCGGCCTCGAGTACCTCGATGCGGGCGGGCGCGTGGGCCCGGGCCGTCGCGGCCAGGCCCGGATCGAGCTCCACCAGCCGGCCCCGCACGTCGGCCCGTCGCGGGTGGTCTTCGAGGACGCCGAGCAGGTCGCGGCCCTCGCCCGCGCACATGCTCACCACCCGGACCGCGCCCGGCCGCGCCGCGTCGAGCGCGGTCGCGATGCACTCCCGGACGACGGCGAGTCGCCGCGCGAGCGGGCTCTCCGGCTGGTCGTAGCCGTGATGCCACTCGTGCCAGTCGTGCGTCGGCGCCGTCATCTCGGACAGAATCATCGCATGACCTACCGCGTCGTTCAGTGGGCAACCGGGTTGCTGGGCAAGGAGGCGATCAAGGGCGTGCTCGCGCACCCCGAGCTCGAGCTGGTCGGGTGCTGGGTGCACAGCGCCGACAAGGTCGGGCGAGACGTCGGCGAGCTGTGCGACATCGGGCCGATCGGCGTGAAGGCCACCGACAGCCTCGACGAGATCTGCGCGCTCGACGCCGACTGCGTCGTCTACGCCCCGGTGATGGCGAGCACCCGCGACGTGATCCGCCTGCTCGAGTCGGGCAAGAACGTCGTCACGCCGGTGGGCTGGATCTACCCGGCCGACACGCCCGGCGTCGCCGCGATCCAGGCCGCGTGCCTCGCCGGCCAGGCGACGCTGCACGGCACCGGCATCAACCCCGGCGGCATCACCGAGCGGTTCCCGCTGATGTTGTCGGCGCTGTGCCGCGACATCACGCACGTCCGCGCCGAGGAGTTCTCCGACATCCGCAACTACCCGACCGACATGGTCGTGCGCGAGGTCATGCTGTTCGGCAAGGACCCGGAGACCGCGTCGAAGAGCCCGATGATCGACATCCTCGGGCACGGCTTCATGCAGTCGATCGACATGGTCTGCGCCGAGCTGGGTTGGAAGATCGACGCGGAGAAGACCTCGAAGCACGAGTGGGCCGTCGCGACCGTCGACATGGACACGCCCGTCGGCGTGATCGAGAAGGGAACGGTCGCGGCCCAGCGCTTCACATGGCAGGGCACCGTGAACGGCGAGCCGGTGATGACGGTCCGGGTGAACTGGCTGATGGGGTCGGAGAACCTCGATCCGCCGTGGACCCTCGGCGAGCAGCGCTTCGAGGTCGAGTTCGACGCCACCCCACCGGTGAAGACCATCTTCCACGGCCTGCACCCGCCGGTCGTCGGCGAGAACCCGGAGATCGGCCTGATCCCGCCGGCCGAGCACTGCGTCAACGCGATCCCGTACGTGTGTGCGGCCGAGCCCGGCATCAAGACGTACCTGGACCTCCCGCTGCTCGCCGGGCGCGGCGTCGTGCGTTAGAGGCGTTCGAACGGGATCGTGAAGGCGGGGGCTTCGACGCCGCCGTCGACCTCGAAGATCTTGCCCGTCACGAACGACGACGCGTCCGACGCGAGATAGACGACCGCGGCCGCGATGTCGGCCGGGAGGCCGACGCGGTGCATCGGCGTGTTGTCCTCGAGCTGGGCGCGCACCGACGCGTCGGACAGCACGTGCGCCAGCGCGTCGGTCTCGATGCCGCCGACCTCGATCGCGTTGACGCGCACCTTGGGTGCGAGCTCGGGCGCCATGGCGCGCGTCATCATCGACAGCGCGGCCTTCGCGGTGGAGTACGCGGTGAAGCAGGGCTGCACCATGCTCGCCGAGCGCGACGAGATGTTGACGATCGCGCCGCAACCGACCTCGACCATGTGCGGCACCACGAGCTGGCTCAACAGGAACGCGGAGGTGACGTTGAAGCGGAACGCGAGCTCGAACGACCGCTCGCTCGTGGCGAGGAAGGGCTTGGGAAGCGAGCCGCCCGCGTTGTTCACGAGGATGTCGACCCGGCCCATCTCCGCGACCGTGCGGGCGACGAGCGTCTCGAGCTGCTCGGTGACGGTGACGTCGGTGGCGACGGCGAGCGCCCGCCGCCCGAGGGCCTCGACGCCGGCCGCGACCGCGTCGATGTCGGACTGGGTGCGCGCCGCGCACACGACGTCGGCGCCGGCCTCCGCGAGCGCCTGCGCGCAGCCCGCGCCGATGCCCTTGCCCGCGCCGGTGACGATCGCGACGCGCCCGTCGAGCTTGAATTCGTCGAGGATCACGGGTGCCGAGTCAGTCGGTCAGCCCGCGAGGGCCTTTTCGATGGCGCCGACGATGTCGGCGTTCTCGGGCTCGACCATCGGTGAGAACCGCTGGAGCACTTGGCCGTCGCGCCCGATCAGGAACTTCTCGAAGTTCCAGCGGATGTCGCCGGTGTGGCCCTCGGCGTCGGCCACGGGCGTGAGCTGCTGGTAGAGCTCGTGGCGGGTGTCGCCGTTCACGTCGATCTTCTCCGTGAGGGGGAACTGCACGTTGTAGCTCGTGCTGCAGAACGTCTTGATCTCGTCGGCCGTGCCCGGCTCCTGCGCGCCGAACTGGTTGCACGGGATACCGACGACCTCGAAGCCCTGCGCGCCGAAACGCTCGTGGAGCTTCTCCAGACCTTCGTACTGCGGGGTGAGGCCGCAGAAGGAGGCAACGTTCACGAGCAGCGTGACCTTGTCCTTCTCGTCGGCGAGGACGCCGGCCTTGCCGTCGATCGAGTTGAGCGGAACGTCGTACACCGACATCGGTGGCCCCTTTCGAGAATGTCTGCCGGGCACCCTATGGCAGGAGGACGGGAGCAGTCACCCGACCCTTCACCCGGGGCGTCAGCCGAGGAGGTGTTCGAGCAATTCGACGCAGCCGAGCTCGGTGCACGCCGCGGTCGCCCGCTTCGTGCCGCCCAGACCGATGTGGAGTGGTTGCCACTTGGAGCCCATCCCCGCGGTGGAGGTCGCGGATACCCACGAGTAGACGGCGAACAGGCGGTACTGCTCCCACGCGGTGTCGGGATCGAGCGAGATGGCGGGGTCGTGCTCGGACAGCAGCTCGCAGTACCGCTCCACCCAGCCGCGTTCGTTGGTGGTGCGTACGGCAGTCGGGACCGAGTTGCACAGCACGTACGCGACGTCGCGCAGCCCGGGCGAGCGGCCGATCACCGCCCAGTCGAGGAATCCGGTGCGGTTCCCGTCGGCCGTGTCGACGAACAGGTTGCCCATGTGGGGGTCGCCGTGCACGAAGGTCCGGGGACCGGAGTTCCACAGCTCCGCGATGTCGTCGTTGCGGGCGAGATAGATGTCGGCCAGGCGGTGGAACTCCTCGGGGAGCTGGCCGCCCAGCTTCTCGACCGCCATCTGGATGAACACGGCCCCGCCGCCGCCACCGCCCGTGCCCTTGGACGCGAGCCACGCGAGGTCGCCCCCCTCGTCGAAGCGCGGCGATTCCCAGAAGTGCGCGTGGAGTGCCGCGAGGTTCTCGACGATGTCGTGGGCGCGCCAGGCGATGTCGTCGTCGGTCGGGTGGGGGAACCGGCAGCCGCTCGCGACGAGGTCTTCGAGCACCATCACATAGCGCTCGCCGTCGTCGGTGTCGGAGAACCAGACCTGCGGGACGCGCACCGGGATCTCGGGTGCGAGGTCGCGGTAGAAGCGGGCCTCGGCGACACCCATACCCACCGAGGTCACGAACTTGCGCTGGCGTTCGTCGAACGGCGAGAGCTTGACGAACACGGTCGGCGGTACATCCGGCGCACCGGTCAACGCGATGCGCGCCCGGCCGGTGGTGCCGGAGCTGCGGTCGAGCACCTCGGCGTGGCGCACGTCGCGCCCGAGTGCCGTCGTGAACCAGGCGGGGGTGAGGTCGTCGACGTCGAGCGGGAGCACGGGCGTGAGGTTACGCGCGGCCGCTAGCTTCTGCGCTCGTGACTCCTTCTCGCGACATGGCTCCCTCGTCCTCGCCCGCACGGAGCAATCGGCAGGTCGTGCTCGCGAAGCGGCCGGTCGGGATGGTGACCGAATCGTGCTTCGAGACCGTCGAGGTTCCCGTCCCTGATCTGGGTGAGGGCGAGGCGCTGCTCGAGGTGCGCTATCTCGGCATCGACCCGACGATCCGCGGCTGGATCAACGAGCGCGGCAACTACATGGCGGGCGTGGCGATCGGCGAGCCGGTGCGCTCGAACGGTGTGGGCGTCGTCGTCGAGACGAACAATCCCGAGGAGTACCCGCTCGGGCGCGCGTTCATGCACCTCACCGGTTGGCAGCAGTACTGCGTGGTGCAGTCGAACCCGTTCCCTCCCATCACGATGGTGCCCGAAGGGGTCGAGCTGCTCGACGTGCTGGGCGTCCTCGGTCACGTCGGCATCACCGCGTACGTGGGCGTGCTCGAGGTCGCCAAGCCGCAGGAAGGGGAGATCTTCTGCGTGTCGGCTGCGGCGAGCAGCGTCGGTTCGGTCGCAGGTCAGATCGCGAAGATGAAGGGCGCGCACGTCATCGGTATCTCGGGTTCACCCGAGAAGTGCGCGTGGGTCGTCGACGAGCTCGGCTTCGACGCGTGCATCGACTACAAGCGCGAAGACGTCGCGGCCCGGCTGAAGGAGCTCGCGCCGAAAGGTGTCGACGTGTTCTTCGACAACGTGGGCGGCGAGTTGCTCGACACCGTGCTGCGCCGGCTGGCCATGCGGGCGCGCGTCGTGTTGTGCGGCGACATCTCGACGTACAACCTCGAAGGCGAGGCACCCCCGCTGCACAACATCCGTTACCTCATGGGGAAGCGGGCGCGCATGGAGGGGTTCAACACCCTCGACTACTGGGACCGCTACGCCGACGCGGCCGGCGAGCTCGCGACCTGGCTCGCCGCAGGCGACATCAAGGCCCGGGTCCACGAGCTCGAAGGCATCGACCGCGCGCCGGAGGCGTTGGTGCGGCTCTTCTCCGGCGAACACCTCGGCAAGCTCGTCGTCCGCCTCTGACCGGAACGCGGGGCGCGCGTTCTTCAGGGTGGTACCGCCGGTGGTACCACCCGCGGTACCGAGGGCGGGCGCGCCGGCGGGACCTACGCGGTTTGCGCGTGCGTGTCTCACCGCGGTCCTACGTTCGCGCGATGACCCGCAAGCCCGAACCCGCGACCGTCCATCTCCGCATGTCACCGCAACTCCGTGAGAGTCTTCGTGTCGCGGCGAATGATGCCGGCTGCTCGCTCAACGCCTTCGCGGTGCAGGTGCTCTCGGCCGCGGCCGGCGATGCGGCGCGTTTTCGAACCGTGGAGGAGTCGAACGTGCGCGCCGCGGCGGCGCGTCCGGCACAGAAATGGCGCAGCCGGCGCGCGCGCAGCGACTTCATCGGGCGGATGGGGGTGGAGATGGGGACGCCGGCGATGGCCGCACTGGTCCGGCGCCTCGACGCCGAAGACCCCGGCTACTTCCTCGACTGGTGGACTGCACGCTCGAATGGAGAGAAGGTGAGAGAACCGAAGTTGTCGCGTCCGGTGGCGTGAGCTCAGGGTTCGTCGAGGTCGGCGAGGGGGATCGACGGATCGGCGGCGGGCGGCTGGGTCGGCGGGTCCGTGGGCTCGGTGTCGGCCGCGTGCACCGGCACGACGTGCGGGAGGTGCACGCGGAACACGGAACCGAAGCCGGGCGCGCTCTGCACCTCGGCCCGCCCGCCGTGCGCGGTCGCGATCGCGGCGACGATGGAGAGCCCGAGTCCGGCGCCGCCACTCGACCGCGTGCGCGAGGGGTCGGACCGCCAGAAGCGTTCGAACACTCGGTTCGCGTCGTCGCCGGGCATCCCCGGTCCCTCGTCGGCGACCTCGATCACGGCTTCGTCCGCGCTGTTCAGTACGCGCACGTGCACCGGCGTGTCGGGCGGCGTGTGGCGGTTCGCGTTCTGGAGCAGGTTGCCGAGCACCTGGCGCAGGCGGGCTTCGTCGCCGGGGACGAAGATGGCGCCGTTCGGTGAGTAGTCGATAGGCCGGCTCGGCGCGACCGCGCGCGCGTCGTCGACCGCGTCGCGGGTGAGCCGGGTGAGGTCGACGGGTTGACGTTCGAGCGGACGGCCCTGGTCGAGACGCGCCAACAACAACATGTCGTCGACGAGCGAACCCATGCGGTTCGCTTCCTCTTCGATCCGGCGCATCGCCTTGGCGAGATCCTCGGGCCGGTCGGCCGCGCCGCGCCGGAACAGCTCCGCGTAGCCGCGGATCGACGTGAGCGGCGTGCGCAATTCGTGCGACGCGTCGCCGACGAACTGGCGCAGTCGCGCCTCCGACGCCGCGCGCGACGCGAACGCCGACTCGATCTGCTGCATCATCTCGTTCAATGCGATCCCGAGCCGCCCGACCTCGGTGTGCTCGTCGGCGACGTCGACGCGGCGGGAGAGATCGCCGGCCGCGATCGCACCCGCGGTCTCCTCCATCTGACCGAGCGGGCGCAGACCGAGTTTGACGACCCACCAGGCAAGGATGGCGAGCCCGAGCAGGACCGCGAGCGTCACGATCAGCTCGACGAAGAGGAGCCGGTGCAGCGAGTCGTTCATGTCGCGCAGAGGGATCGCGACGACGAGCGTCCCGCGCGGCGCGAATGGTCCGTTCCCGACCTGGACCCGGCCCGCCAGGACGCGGTAGTTGGGCCTGCGGACGGTGAAGATCTGCCCCAGTCTCACGGTCTCGGGCAGGTTCGGCTTGGTCTTCGTCGTGAGCGGATCGGTGTTGAACACCCGCGTCGATCCGCTGTCGAGCCGCAGTTCGCCGTAGGTCCCGAAGGGAAGCGGTCGGGTCGCACTGGTCTGGCCGTCGGCGTCGGCGGACGCACCGAACTGATCGGGCGCGGCGAGCGCGGATGCGAGCTGCTCGTTCACCCGCTTGGAGAGGAACGTCTGCTGCTCGTGGTACGTGACGCCTCCGGCCACGGCGAGCCCGATGGCGGCGAGCACGACCAGGCCCAGCAGGAGCCGGACGCGCAGCGTCATCTGCGATCAGCCTTCGGGTGGGGTCCGCAACGTGTAGCCAACACCCCGAATGGTATGGATCAGGGGCGGACCGAGCTTGTCGATCTTCTTGCGGAGATAGCTGATGTAGGTCTCGACCACGTTGGCGTCGCCGTCGAAGTCGTACTCCCACACGTGGTCGAGGATCTGCGCTTTCGACAGCGCCCGGCGCGCGATTGAGCATCAGGTAGCGCAGGAGCTTGTACTCGGTCGGGGTCAGCTCGATGCGGGTGCGGCCCCGCCAGACCTCGTGCGTGTCGTCGTCGAGCTCGAGGTCGGCGAACGTGAGGCGGGCCGTGCCGTCACCGTTGATCGCGCCCGTCCGCCGCAGCACGGCGCGCACACGCGCGACGAGCTCTTCGAGGCTGAACGGCTTCGTCACGTAGTCGTCGCCGCCGACGGTCAGGCCTTTGACCTTCTCCTCGGTCGAGTCGCGGGCGGTGAGGAACACGACCGGCACGTGGTGGCCGTCGGCGCGCAGCCGCTGCACCACCGCGAACCCGTCGCGGTCGGGGAGCATGATGTCGAGGACCATGAGGTCGGGGCGGAACACCGCCGCCGCCTTCAGCGCGTCGGAGCCGGTGCTCGCGACCTCGACGTCGAAGCCTTCGTACCGCAGCGCGGTGGCGACCAGGTCGGTGATGTTCGTCTCGTCGTCGACGACGAGGACTCGTGTATCGGTCACCGAGGGATGGTCGCACCAAAAGTTGTGCGAATGCTGTGCGCGGACTGAGCGGGCCAAACGGCTACCGAGCAGACATTTTGCCCGGGAATTCCCGGGCGCCTCCCAGGGCGATCCCAGGCTGAGGGCCGAAAGTGGGCGTTCAGGATCGTTCTCGAGGGGACACAGATGCAGCGAAGTCGGTTGGTAGCGGGTCTTGCAGTCGCGGCGGTGGTCGGCGCCGGAGGGATCGGAGGCGCGTTGATCGGGGTGCCCGGATTCTCGGGCGCGGCGCAGTTCCCCACGAGCGCCGTCCCCGTCGCCTCGACCGACACGACCAACGGCACGCACCCCGGTCCCGGATCGCCGCTGATCGACGCGGCGGCCAAGGCGCTCAATCTCACAACCGAGCAGCTGCTCGCCAAGTTGAGTGACGGCAAGACGACCATCGCCGACGTCGCCAAGCAGCAGAACGTCGACATCAACACCGTCATCGCGGCGATGACGAACGCTGACAAGGGCCGCATCTCCGACATCGTGAACAAGCCGTGGCCGAAGGCCGGTGCCCGCGGTCCCGGGCGGCCCGGTGGTCCGGACATGGGTATCGGTGTCGGCTTCGGCCGGTTCGGTGCGGTCACTCTCGACCCGGTCGCGAAGGCCCTGGGCATTTCCGTTGCCGACCTGAAGGCCGACCTCGCCAAGGGTCAGACGATCGCGGACATCGCGAAGGCCAAGAACGTCGACGTCAACACCATGATCGACACGCTCGTGAAGGACGCGACGACGCGCATCGACCAGGCCGTCACCGACGGCCACCTCACCAAGGAGCAGGCCGACAAGATCAAGGCCGCGCTCAAGACCCGGATCACCGAGTTCGTGAACAACGGCATCCCGAAGATGCCGAAGGGCGGACCCGGGTTCGCAGGGCGGGGTCACGGCCGTGGCCCGTGGGGTGGACCGGACGCCGGCGGCGGCTCCGGTGGCAGCAGCCCCACGACGCCGACTACCAAGGCGCCCGTCTCGTAGCGCGGCCGGCGCTGCCGGCGGGTTGATCGCCGGGCGTAGATTGCCCGGCGACCAACCCGAGGAGCACGCCATGGCCGAACGCACGAGCTACGCCACCGGCGGGTTCGCCGTCGTCGAGACGGCCGCGGCGTGAGCGCGCACACGTCGGTGCTCGTCGACAAGGCGCGTGCCCTCCGACCGTTGATCGAACGGGATGCGGCCCGGGGCGAGCGGGAGTCGTCGACCACGAAGGCCGTCGTCGACGCGCTCGCGGAGTCGGAGCTGTTCTGGATCCTCGTGCCGCGCGAGCTCGGCGGCGCGGAGGCGGGCATCGAGGACGCGCTCGCGGTGTTCGAGGAGCTCGCGTACGCCGACGGTTCGACGGGGTGGTCGGCGATGGCGAACGCCACGTCGTCGTGCTTCGCTGCGATCTACACCGGCGCCGACGCGGCCAAGACGATGTTCGGCGGTGAGCAGCTCGGCATCCACGCGGGCATGCTCGGCCCGGTCGGCACGGCGCGGGTGGCCGACGACGGCTTCGTCGTCAGCGGTCGGTACCAGTTCGGTTCCGGCTGCGCCCATGCGACGTGGTTCGGCGCGGGAACCCAAGAGGTCGACGCCGCGGGCGAGCGGTTGAACGACGCCTCCGGCCTCCCGGCGCTACGCGTCGTCCTCCTGCGGCCGGAACAGGTCGTGCTGCGAGGGAACTGGGACGTCCTGGGGCTCGCCGGGACGGGGAGCTACGACTACTCGGTCGACGAGCAGTTCGTCGCCGAAGGCTTCTCGTTCCCCCTGCTGACCGCCACGCCGCGCCGAGGCGGCGCGACGTACAACATCGGGCTGTTCGGCATCGTCGCCTCGGGTCACGCCGGGTTCGCGCTCGGCGTCGGCGCGCGTGCCCTGGACGAGCTGCTCGCGCTGGTACCGACGAAGCAGCGCATGGGCTCGTTCACCGCGGTCGCCGACGAACAGCTCTTCCAGCACGACTTCGCCATGCACGACGCCGCGGTGCGCGCGGCGCGCGCGTACGTGTTCGACGTGTTCGGCGGCGCGGAAGCGACCGCGCTCGCGGGCGGCGTGCCGACTCCCGTGCAGCAACAGCGGATGCGCCAGGCCACGACGTACGCGACCCGGGTTGCGGCCGACGCGGCCCGGTTCGCGTACATCTGGGCGGGCACGAGCGCGCTGCGCAACGGCGGCGTCCTGCAGCGCTGCTTCCGCGACATCCACGCGGGAACGCAGCATGTCTACGTCGACAACAGCACGCTCACCGCGTACACGCAGGCGCTGCTGCTCGGCGGTTAGCGAACCTCGAGCTCGCGGCGCAGGACCTTGCCGGTCCCGTTGCGGGGGAGCTCGTCGACGAACTCGACGTCGCGCGGGACCTTGAAGCGGGCGAGGTTCTCGCGCACGTACGCGCGCACCGCGTCGGCGTCGAGCGTGGAGCCGGCCCGGACGACGACGAACGCCTTCAGGCGCGACCCGAACTCGGGATCGGGGACGCCGACGACGGCGGCCTCCACCACACCGGGATGCAGCGCGATGACGTCTTCGACCTCGTGCGGGAAGACGTTCTCGCCGCCGGAGACGATCATCTCGTCGTCGCGGCCATCGACGAAGAGGCGCCCGTCGCGGTCGAAGTGCCCGGTGTCGCCGGTGTGGATGAAGCCGTCGACCATCGCCTTCGTGCGGCCGTCGGTGTAGCCCGAGAACGTCAACGGACCCCGCACGAAGATGCGGCCGCTCGCGTCGGGCGCGACGTCGTGGCCGTCGTCGTCGAGCAGCCGGATCAATGTGCCGCGCGGCGGACGGCCCGCGGTGGTCGGCGCGGCGCGGCAGGTCGGCCGGCGTCGCGACCGTGACCGACCCCGCCTCGGTGGAGCCGTAGAGGTTGTGCACCACGTCGCCGAACGCGTCCATGAAACGGGTCGCGAGGTCGCCGGGGAGCGCCGAGCCCGAGAGCGGCACGAAGCGCAGCGACGACGTGTCGTAGCGGGCGCGCACCTCGGCCGGCAGCTCCATGATGCGCAGCAGCATGACCGGGATCGCGACGAAGACCTCGGCCCGGTGGCGGGCGATCAGTGCGAGCGTGCCTTCCGGGTCGAAGTGCCGCTCCAGCACCATGGTGTCGCCGATCAGCAGGCTCGTCGTCGCGTTGGCGAAGCCCCACGCGTGGAAGCACGGCGCGGCGACGACCATGTTCTCGTGCGCGCGGTACGGGAGGCGTTCGAGCAACGCGATCGCGGCGCCGGCGTGGGGCGTGCCCGCCACGAGCGCACCTTTGGGCGGTCCCGTCGTCCCCGACGTAAGGATGATCGTGCGGCCGGGGCGCGCGGGCCGCTCGAGGCTCGGACCGTCGGCGTGCCGGTGGGCGAGGTCGCCGAGCGTGCGGCTGTCGTCGGGCGGGGCCGCGTCGTCGGTCCAGGCCCGCAGGCGGTGCTCGATGCCCGCCGCGCGGGCGAGCGGCGCGAATTCGTCGTCGTGGACGAGGAGCACCGCGCGCTCGCGGTGCATGACGTCGGCGACCTGCGGGGCGGCGAACCCGGTGTTCAGGTAGACGGCGTTGACGCCCAGCTTGGCGAGTGCGCCGGTGATTTCGAAGAAGTGGCGATGGTTGCGGCACAGGACGGCGACGGAGTCGCCGGCGCGGATCCCGGTCTCGATGAGGCCGCGGCCGATCGCGTCGGTGCGGGCGTCGAGGTCGGCGAAGCTCAGCGGCCCTCGTTCGTCGACGAGCGCGGGGCGGTCGCCGTACCGGGCGGCGCCCATGGCGAACAGTGCGGCGACCCCGGGCCCCCACTTGCGGACCGATTTCGCCATTCGCAAGAGGCGGGACGGACGTTCGGGGCGCAGCACCCCCGACCGCAGCACCGCCCGGGCCGCGTCGGCCGCGTCGGCGATCTGCTCGGTGGGGCGCACGGCCCGATGCTACGAGCCGATCGCGTTCTGTGACGCCGCGGTGACGCGCCCGGGGTTGGCTGGGGGCGTGCCCGAGGTCCGCCGTCCGCGTCGAACCGCGGCGGGGAACGACGATCCGGGATTGGTCCTGGCGCCGTCGGCGGACGCCCCGCTGCTCGCGACCGCGCTCGCCCGCAGCTTCGAGCTCGTCGCCGGGGTCGCCATGTTCGCACTCGTGGGGACCGCGATCGTCGTCGTACTCGTACCCAGCTCGGCGTCGGGACGGGTGGGGTTCGCCGTCGTGCTCGTGGCCATCGGCCTGGCTCTCGTCGCCCTGGCGTTGGCGTTGAGCCGCCGCAGCGCGCACGCCGTCGAACAGCCGCTCGAGGTGCTCGACCGCGCGCTCGCCGACATCACCGGTGGGGACCTGACCGTGCGGGTCAGCCTCGAGGGCGCGGCGGCCGAGATCCAGTACGTCGGCACGTCGGTCAACACGATGGTGCGCGAGCTGATGCGCCTGCGGATCGTGGAGATGGAGCGGGCGACCGACCAACGCGTCCGCCGGGAGCTGGCGGAGGTGGTGCACGCGTCGCTCGACCGAGATCACGTCGTGCGGCGCGCGGTCCAGGTAATCGGCGACGCCCTGGCTGTCGACCGGGTCCACATCCGGCTGCTTGAACACGGGCATGGACGGATCGTGGCCGAATGGCGCCGCCGCGACGACATCGCCGCGATCACCGCGATCGCGCCGCTCGACGAGTCCGAGCCGCTCACCCACCTCATCGGGATCTCCGAGGAAGGCAACGCGGTGGTGATCGTCGACACGCGCGACGAGGCCCGCTTCAGTGCCGAGCAGCGGGCCGCGTTCGTCGCGCAATCGGTTCGGTCCGCGTTGTCGTATCCGCTCGTCCTCGGCGGGCACATCGCGGGCGCGCTCGTCGTGAGCGAGCAGGGAGCCGCGCGTCCGTGGACCGAGAGCGAAGTCACTCTGATGGAGGGCTTCGCGCGCGAGATCGGCCGCGCCCTCGATCACGCGCGCGCCTACGAGTTGCAGCGCGAGATGGCCGAACGGCTCGGGGTGCTCGACCGATCGAAGAACGAGTTCCTGGCGGAGGTGTCGCGCGAGCTGCGCGGTCCGCTCGCGAGCGTGCTCGGGTACATCGAGCTCCTGACCGACGAATCGGCGGAAGCGGTGACGGCGGAGCAGCACCACATGCTCGACGTCGTCGCGCGGAACGGCGAGAAGCTGCTCGTGCTGATCTCGAACCTGATGACGATGTCGCGTCTGGAGGCGGGGGAGTTCGAGCCGAACCTCGCCCCGGTCTACTTGCCGGCGCTCATCAATCGCGTGAGCGATGCGGAGGCGGCCGCGGTCGCCACGGGCGGGGTCGAGCTGGTGCTCGACGTCGAACCCGGCATCGAGCTGGTCGCGGACGAGCGTCAGATCGAACGGGCGCTGCACAACCTGGTGGCGAACGCCGTGAAGTTCACGCCGAACGGCGGGCGCGTCGACATCGTGGCGCGCACCGACGGCGACGAGGTCGTCATCACGGTGCGCGACACCGGCTGCGGTATCCCGGCCCAGGCGCAGGAAGACCTGTTCTCGCGGTTCTTCAGCTCGACGGGCGAGCGGCGGCGGGAGACGCTCGGCACGGGACTCGGGCTCTACATCGTCAAGCAGATCGTCGACGGTCACCGAGGGCCGCGTGCACCTCGTGTCGGCGGAGGGGGAGGGGAGCGCGTTCACGCTGCGCCTCCCCGCCCATCCCCTCGCGGGCGGCAGGCGCGCCGGCGACCGGCTCGAAGCCGCGAGATAGGGGACGCATGAGTCTGATCTTCGTCGTCGACGACGATCCCGACGTCCGGGAGTTGGTCGAGTACAAGCTCGTGCAACAGGGACACGACGTCCGGTCGGCGGCCGACGGCCAGGAAGCGCTGCGGCTCGTGCCGGAGGCGATGCCCGCGCTGCTGCTCCTCGACGTCATGATGCCCGGGCTCTCGGGCTTCGACGTGCTCGTCCGGTTGCGGGCGGAGCCCGCGACGAGGTCGCTGCCGATCATCATGCTCACGGCCAAGGCCCAGCCGGCCGACGTCGAGCGCGGCATCGCCCTCGGTGCGAACGACTACATGACCAAGCCGTTCAGCCCGCGGGAGCTCGTGAACCGGATCGAGGCCCAGCTGGTTCCGGCGGTGTAGCGCGGTACGGTTTCCCGATGGACGTCCCGAGGGTTGCGGCGGGTACGAGCGTCGACGAGATCGAGGCCGCGCTGCGCGAGGCCGGCTGTGTCGTGGTCGAGCGCCTCGTCTCCGAGGAGCTGATCGACCGGATCCAGCGCGAGCTCGAACCGTTCCTCGAAGCCACTGCCGTCGGAGCCGACGAGTTCACAGGCATGCACACGCGTCGGACCGGGTCGTTGCTCGCGCGATCGCAGGGTTTCCAACTGCTCGCCGCGCACCCGACCGTGCTCGGGACGCTCGACCGCGTGCTCGGCGACCACGCGACGAGTTACCAACTGCACCTCACGCAGGTGATCGAGATCGGGCCCGGCGAACCCGCGCAGTTCGTGCACCGCGACCAATGGGCGTTCGACTTCTTCCCGTTCCCTGCGGGCTTCGAGGTCGAGTGCCACACCATGTGGGCGATGAGCGACTTCACCGAGGAGAACGGCGCGACACGCGTCATCCCCGGGAGTCAGCAGTGGGACGACAAGCTGCGCCCGGGTGTCGGCGAAACGGTGCCGGCCGAGATGCCGAAGGGCTCGGTGCTGTGTTATCTCGGCTCGCTGTATCACGGCGGCGGCGCGAACCGTTCGGCCGCGCCACGGCGCGGCGTGAACGTCGGGTACACGCTGTCGTGGTTGCGCCAGGAGGAGAACCAATACCTGGCGTGCCCGCCCGAGGTCGCGCGGCGACCTGCCCGAGGACATCGCCCGGCTCGCGGGGTACCGGCGCGGGGCGTACGCCCTCGGCTACTACGGCGACCTGCGCGATCCGTACGACGCCGTCCGGGGCGAACACACCGAGGGACCGCAGAGCTTCCAGACCGCGACCTGACCTCCTCGTCCGCTCGGGGAACCGGCGCCGGGTCGGATTCCGTGGAACCTTTCGTGACCGGCGGGCGTGTACTGGTGGGCTTCTCGTTTCCGGACGGCGCGGAGCACTCTTGCTGGACACCTCGATGGCGGCGACTTCGGCGGTAACCGCCGCCGCCGGTGCCGACCACGTCGAGGTCGGGTTCCGCACCGGCGATGCCGCGCACATCGTGACGCTGGTCTCGACGCCGAAGGCGTAGGCCCGGCGACCGCGCCGGTTTGGCCGCCGGGCACGGTCCGCGTACACTGCCGGGTCCGCCGCGGGGTGGAGCAGTCTGGTAGCTCGTCGGGCTCATAACCCGAAGGTCGCAGGTTCAAATCCTGCCCCCGCCACCAACGAACATGCAGGTCAGCGCCGGTCCCGGTCCCCACCGAACCGGCGCTGACCTCGTTTTCGGGCCGAGTGGTGCCGAAAATGGTGCCGACATCGCGAATTCGCGTCGTGAGCGTGGTGCCACATAACCCGAAGGTCATGCGCGAATACCGCGGAGCGTGACGCGGTTCGACCGCACACGTGCGTTCTCAACCTTCGTCGTTCGTTGAGCGAGGACCGTTCTCGTCGTCGAGAAAGACGAGGTTGCCGAACGCCGACGCGGCGTCGGCCTGCATGCCCGGGATGACGTGCGCGTACACCTGCATGGTGAATGCGACGGTCGCGTGCCCGAGGCGTTCGCTGACCACCTTGGGCGGGACGCCGGCTTGCAGGAGAAGCGTCGCGTGTGTGTGCCGAAGGTCGTGCAACCGGATGCGGGGCACGCCGGCGGAGCGAGCCTTTCGTTCGAACGCTTGGCTGAAACTCTCCGGATGAATCGGCGAGCCGTCGATCTTTGCGAACACGAGTCCCGAGTCTCTGTAGCCGCTACCGATCGAATCGCGCTCGTCGTGCTGCCTCGCCTGATGTTCATGCAGGACCTTGACCGTGCGCGCGTCAAGGTCGACGACACGCTCACTTCGGTCCGTCTTCGCGTCACTCTCGACGATCTCGTAGGCGACCGAGAGAAGTGCCCGCCGCACCGCGAGCCGTCCGGCGTCGAGATTCACATCGCGCCACCGGAGACCGAGCACCTCGCCTCGCCGCATTCCCGTGTTCGCGGCGAGATACCAAGCCGCGAAATGCGGTGAGCCGAGCGCGGCGTCGAGGAACTGTCGCAGCTCGCCCGCGTTCCAATAGCGCATCTCGGTCCGACGTGTCGCTCGGGTTCTGGGGACCTTGGCTGATGCCGCAGCGTTGCGTACGACGTAGTTCTGACGTACCGCATCCTCGAGCGCCTTGCGCAGAATCTGATGGATGTTGTGCACCGTCTTCGGACTGAGCCCGCCCGTCGAGTCGATCCTCCCTTCGCGCAGGAGATCTGCGTAGAACTTGGTGAGTTCGACGGGCCGCAGCTTCTGCAGCTTCAGCGTTCCGATGCGGGGTAGCACGTGCAGCTCGATACTTCGACGATACGCATCGAAGGTGCTGCGCCGTACCTCGTGCTTCGTCGCAGGCAGCCACTCGTCGATGAGGTACTCGCTCAGCGAAAGGCGCGACGGCTCTACGTAGGTGTCGGTTCGCTTCTGTTCCAGGAGCTCCGCCAGGAGGTGTTCGGCGGCGCGGCGGGATACCCCGGCGGCATGGGAGGTCCGCCGGCGAAGACCTGTGCTCCCGTCGATGCCCTCCTCGATGATGACGTAGTAGTTGTTGTTCTTCTTCACGATGCGGCCGCGCACTTCGTAGCCTCCTGGACGTCGTGGGTTCAGGTAGGCAGCGCGCGCTCAGCCGGCTGCGATCGAGTAGGCCGCGCATCCGCAGCGATGGAGCTCGTCGTCTCAGGGTCCTCCCGGATCCCGAGCATCGAGGCGAGCCGAGCGGTCGGCACTAGATAGCGACGACCGACTCGCACCGACGGTAGCGCGCCCGAACGCAGCGCGTCGTAGACCGTGTTGCGACCAAGGCCGAGAATCGCCGCCGTTTCCTCAACGCTGAGGGTCGGCCTCTCGTCGGGACTTGGAAGTGGAGAAGCGCGGTGACCGCGACCGAATGTCATCGCTACGGATAAGCGCGGCGAACCGGCAAAACGCGACATCAAAATCGTTACAGATTCGCCGCTCCCCGAGGGAGCGGACCGATCGGACCCGTGAGCACCGTCGTCCGTCGCGTTGACACTGACGTGTCAATCCCTCGGTCCTGCCACCTTTTCCTTGATTCTCACGCAATCTCATATTATATCTGAGTTCAGATCGGAGTAGTCCATGCATCCCCTTCCGCACGTCGCGCTCGACACCAGCAGCTGGCTCGTTGAGCACAATCCGCTTCCGGTGCGCGAGTTGTGCGACACGTACGACTCGAGCGGCTTCGATGCTCGCAGCGTGTACGTCGAGACCTACTGGCTCCCGATCCTGGGCCCGTCGTGCGTCTTCGCGGCGCGTCGACTCGCCGCATGGCTCCAGGCCGAGCCGGACGGGTTCGACATCTCGATGGTCGCGTTGGCGACGAGTCTCGGTCTCGGCTCGGGGGTCGGGCGGCACGCGCCGATCGTGCGGACGTTGAGCCGGTTGGTCGACTTCGGCCTGGCGAACATTTCCGACACGTACGCGGTGCGGATGATGTTCCCGCCGTTGTCAGCGCGCCAGATCGTGCGGCTGCCCGATCACCTCGCAGCTGCGCACGCCGCCGATCGCACGGTCGCAGGAGTGTCTCGATGAGTTTTCGGACCGGTCTGGTCGGGGAAGCCAGCCGGACCGATGGCCGGTGCGGGGCGGGCAGTGCGCTCGCCCTGTACCGGTGCGTTTTCTCGGGCGTTTTCTTGCCGGTGCAGACGAGTGTGCAGACATGTGTGCAGACCTCCGTTGAGGTCGACACTCGACGGAATGGAGTTCAGCGATGACTGCACAGACCATCACGGTCGTCGGTGCCCGAGGTGGGAGCGGTACGAGCACGATCGCCGCCGCGGCTGCGTTGTTCGCGGCGCGCATCGTGGCGACCGAGCTTGTCGCCCGCGACGTCGACAGCGCGGCCGCGCTGCTCGGCCTCGGCGCCAGCGGAACCACAGACGCGCCGATGGACGTCGCCGAGCGCCTCACGCTCGCTTCAGTGCGCTACCGGCGCCGCGTCGGTTGCCGTGGTCGACGCGGGGCGTCTCGACCAACTCGATCACCGGCCGACCGGCCTGCTGCTCGTCGTCCTACGCGGCCCCTGCTACCTCGGCTTGCGCAGCATCGTGAACAACGAGCTGCACCCGGACGGGATCGTGGTGCTGAGCGAGACGGGCCGCAGCCTCACCCTGCGAGACGTGCAGGACGTGTGCGGCGTGCCCGTCGTCGCCCAGGTCCACGTCAGCGCGCACGTCGCCCGAACGATCGACGCCGGCCTCCTCGTCACCCGCTCGCACGCGCTGCGCGAGCTCGCCGGCCTTCACCAGTACGTCGACACGCTCGTCTCCGCGACCAATCCTGTCGCCGTGTCCCGCAGCCGACATCCCTCAGCCCGACCGCAGCAGCCCTCTCCAGAGCCTTTCCCGAGTCCGTCAACCGTCTCGCCACACCTTGACCCGTCGACCCGAACAACCCGCCCCAAGATCGGCACAGATATGCCGCTTCCGCTAAGCGGAAGCAGCAGAGCCTTTTGCGTCTTGTCGCGATTCGGCGGTTGCACGCGCCATTCCCTCTCGAAGAGACATCACCGGAGGGATCGTGCTGAGCATCGGGAAGTTGAGTGCGGGAGCGACCGAGTACTACGTCGGTGAGGTCGCGACCTCGGCGGAGGACTACTACGCGGCCGCGGGGAACAACCGGGCCGTTGGGTCGGATCACTCGCGCACGAGCTCGGACTTTCGGGACAGGTCGATCCCGACGACTTCCGCAAAGTGCTCCGCGGCCAACATCCGCGAGACCGGTGAGTATCTCGCCACCGCGCAGGGCTCCGCGTCCCGAGCCGAGAAGCGACGCGAGCGAAGTCGCCGAGCCCGAGGAGCTGGCGGAACTCGTGGACTCGCTGCGCGCGGCTGCGCATCTCGGCGTCTCGGCGCGCTACGTGACCGGGCTGTTGGCCGAGGGTGATCGATATCCGCGCCCGTCTCGCCGACGCCGATGACGGCGAGGCGGTCGCCGAACCGAAGTCGTACCTCCTGGGCGTGAAGGCGGAAGGCAATGGTCAGGCCGGCAGCGACGCGTGGACGGTGAGCCGGACCGAGCTCGAGCGATTCGCGGCGTCGCGTCCGACGGGTCAAGGCACGTCCCGGTTATGACCTGACGTTGCGGCCGCCGAAGAGCGTGAGCGTCTTGTGGGCACTCGCTGACGATGGCCGGCGGGGCGAGATCCGGCGTGCGCATGCGGAGGCGGTCGATGAGGTCGTCCGCTACTACGAGACCAACGCGGTCTTCGCCCGCCAGGGCGGCAAGGACCGACACCTGGTGTCGTCGGCGGGGATCGTCGCGGCCGCGTTCGATCATCGCACCAGCCGGGCGGGTGATCCGTTGCTGCACACCCACGTCGTCACCGCGAACATGACCTCGGTCGACGATTCGGCCGATGCGTGGTGGCGGGCCATCGCCGGGATCGGCCTGTACGAACATGCGCATGCGGCCGGGTATCTGTACCAAGCGCACTTGCGGCATCTGCTCGCCGACCGCCTCGGCGTGCAGTTCACGCCGGTCGTGAACGGTCACGCCGAGGTCGTCGGCGTACCGCCTGAAGTGATCCAGGTGTTCTCGAAGCGGCGTGCCGAGATCGAGGAGGTGCTCGCCGAGTCCGGGAACCAGTCGGCACGTGCCGCGCAGGTCGCGACCCTGCAGACCCGTCAAGCGAAGGACTACAGCGTCGACGCAGAGACGTTGGAGCAACGCTGGCGCGACGAGGCCGCCGCGGTCGGCTTTGGCGCCGGTGGACGCGGACGGATGTTTCGACCGGGACGCGCCACCCCCGCTGGAGCCTCGATTGGTCGATCGTTGTCTCGATGGGCTGGTCGGTCCGCACGGCCTGACCGAACGCTCCGCGACGTTCCGCCGTACCGATGTGATCGAGGCGCTCGCCTCCGCGGTCGGCGCGTCCGCGACCGCCGCCCAGATCGAACGCATCGCGGACCGGTTGTTGACGAGCGACCGGGTCCAGTTGGTCGACCGCGCCGAGCCGGTGCAGACATCCGTGCAGACGTCTGTTGAGACATCGGTTGAGGGTTCGGTGGACGGATCTTGGTCTGCACGGCTGTCTGTACCACGGTCGGTGACCCAGAAGCTCTACACCGTTCCCGACCTCGTCGAGATCGAAGCCCGACTCCTCGCGTGGGCGCATCCCGCCGAGCGGGCGGGGACGGTCATCGCGGCCGAGACGGTCGAGAGAGTCGTGTCACAGCGGGGCGAGCTGTCGGACGAACAGCGGGCGATGGTGCGGGCGGTGTGCTCGTCGGGTGAGTTCGTGCAGCCCGTCGCCGGACGGCCCGGCGCGGGCAAGACCTACGCGCTCGAAGCGGTCGTCGCCGCCCACATCGACGCCGGGCGTTCCGATCATCGGCTGCGCCGTGTCCGCCGCCGCGGCGTCCGAACTCGAGCATGCCGCCGGGTTCGCCCGCTCGACCGGCGCCTCCGCATCCACCGTCACGCGGCTGCTCTGGGACCTCGGCGACCGGAGCTCGCCCGGTCTGGCGCGCGGGACCGTGGTGGTCGTCGATGAGGCATCGATGCTCGGCACCCGTGACCTTGCCCGGCTCGCGGCCCATGTTCGTGCTGCCGGTGGGGCGATCCGTCTCGTCGGCGATCCCGATCAGCACGGCTCGGTCGATGTCGGCGGCGTGTTCCGCCGCCTCTGCGCCGAGCGCGGCGACGGGCTGGTGCGTCTGGTCGACAACAACCGTCAGGAAGACCACACCGAACGGCTCGCGATCGCGGAGTATCGCGACGGGCACGTCGCCGACGCGCTCGGCCGCTACGACGAGGCCGGCAAAGTCGTCCGGTCCCGCACCGCGGGGAGTCCTTCGACGCGATCGTCGCGGACTGGTACGCGGCCCGTCTGCACGAACACGTCGATCCGATGATCGCGGGCCCGAACTCCACCCGCCGCGCGTTGAACGACCGTGCTCGCGCGCTCCTCAAGGCGAACGGCGAGCTCTCGGGCGAACCGCTCGTGATCGCGGGCCGGGAGTTCATGGTCGGCGACGAAGTCGTCGCCCGCCGCAACGAACGCCGCCTCCGAGCTGTCGGTGGACGCGAGTCCGTCAAGAACGGCAGCACCGGGACCATCATCGAAACTGACCTCGACCGCCACGAGGTCGTCGTGGCGTTCGACCGGGAAGGCACGATCCGCGTCCCCAACGCCTACCTGACCGCAGGTCGGCTCGAACACGGTTACGCGCGCACCAGCTACGGCGTCCAAGGCGCAACCCACCAGGTCGCCCGCTACCACCCGACCGATCTGTCGTCGTTCGAGGAGGGCTACGTCGCCCTCACTCGCGGCCGCCAGAGCGCCCACATCTACATCGTCGACGGCAACCAACCCGACACCAGCAACGAACTCGCCCACACGCCGCACCGAGTCGCAGCCGTTCGGCATCAGCGATATCGCCCAGGCCCTGGGGCGGCGCCGCAGCGCGCACATGGCCGCCGACGCATCCCCCGATCTCGACGCAGTCGCCGGAACGCTCGCCGGCCGAACGCTCGCCGAACTGGCCGCGAGACGGCGGCAACTCGACGTCCAGATGCGACAGCGCGCCCGCCGACATGACCCCGGCAATCGAGAAGGCCACGCACACGATCGAGTCGATCCGCGCTCGCCGCCAGGCCTGGGCTGAAGTTCGAAACATCGACCAGCCGGTGGACGCCGACACACCGAGCGATCGCGACAATGGGGAGCGAGGACCGGACCGGGCGCGCGCCGCTCTCCTGGCGCTCGACCGCGCGCTCACGCACACCTCCGCGCGGCTCGCCAACCATGAAGGTCAGCAGGCGCTTCGGCACGAGTGGCTCGAAGCCCACTCGGATCTCGTCGCCGAACACCAAGTCGTGCGACGCGCGGAACGGGCGCGCGAGACCCAAGTCCGCGTCGCCGCCGTCAACAACCCCGACGCAGCAATCCGCGACGTCCTCGGTCCCGAACCGACACTCCAACGCAACCGGCGCGCCTGGCGGCACGCCGTCGCCACGACAGCCGTCTATCGCGCCCGCAATCCCGACGCCGTCTCCGACGCCCCCGAAGGTGACGCCGGCCAACAACTCCTCGGCGTCCGACCCAGGTCGCGTGAAGCAGCACGGGAGTATGACATCGCGACCTCGGCGATCAACGCTGCCATCGCCACAAATGCGAAATCGAGACAGCGTGCCGCGGACGTGGGCATCGAGCTATGACGGTTCCCGGAAACGATGATGTGCCGACTGCATCGAAATCCCGAACGCCGCACCAACGTCTTCCCACGTCACCTTGTCGAGTTCCCGAGCCAATGCGACGTGCTCGCCCGCCAACCGTTCCATCACCTGACTGAGCTCGAGCGCCAAGACTGCGACATCAGATGCCTCGGCGCCTCCACCGTCCGTTCCGGCTCACGCCGGGTCGACGCCGGGTAGCGCACGCGAGGCAGTCGCAGCTCGCGTGCCACATCCAGCAGCGCGCGTCGTGCCGCCTTCAGTGTTGCCTCGTCGAACTCAGTTGGCTTCGCGGGACGTCCCGGGCCTTGTGCCATGCGCACAGCCTAGTCGCACGGCTCAGTTACAATATGAGTCAACTGGTCGGAGCCCGCTCAGCTCGACCCGCCAAGCATGCGGGAGACGTCGCTTACGAGTGCGGCGGTGGTCAGCGTTTCTTCGTGGCAACGCGCTTCTTACGTGCAGCCACGGTCTTCGTCGCCCGTGACGCCTTCTTCTGGTTCGCGGCGCGGGCGGCGCGGGCCTTGATCAGATTCTGCGCGAGCTTGGCAGCGAGTCTCCGGCGACATCGGCCGCCGCTTCTTCGCTGCTTTCTTCGCGGGGCGCGGAGCGCTCGATGTCGACGGGCGACCAACGGCCGGAACGACGTCCGCGATCTCAACTCCCTCGCCGCCGAGATCACTCGCTGCGATCGCTGCCTGATAGGGATTCGCGGCTTCGACAATCTCCACAGTGGTTCGTCTCAGAGTTACTCGGTAGCGCGGCATCGTCTTGTGTCCTTCCAACAGCGGTCGACCGGACACCGTAGTGCGGCTCACCGGACTGTTCGGAAAGTCAGATGCACAGCCCGCACACTGCGGCGATGGTGTGACGGCGTGGGGATGCTCCGGTCGCCTCCCGTCGGCACCCTATGCCGGTGCTCTCTGCCGGCATCGACCCCGGATTTTCGAAGTATCCGCAGCGCCCGGTCGGTCGTGCGCGTAAGGCGCCATGGCAACTGCGGAGTTGCGGTGCCAGACTCCCCTCCTGTTGGAGAGTGCCGTATCTCGCGGGGCGGGAGGATCGCTGAAGCTGGCGGACGCGTCCAACGTGAACGGTCGCAAGTAGATCTAGGTGAGCAGTGAAGCTCACGTGATGGCTTCGGATGATCCGAAGTCCGTTGCGTCGGATCATTGAACAACGGATGCAGGGCAGTTGTAGTCGACCAGACGAGTAAGAGTCGATCGAGGTTGGCGGGCCGAAGGCCGACGAGAGGTGATTGGAGATGAGCTGACAGGAGACTGTGTACAGAGTTGAAGAGATTCATCGGAGCGTTGCTGAACGGCCAGTTTCCTGGAAGGTGGGTTGCGAACGGCTGGGACGACGACCCCTCTTCCTGGATACTCCATAGCGATGTCGCACTCACTCATTCGTCACTCTACGAACAAGCAGAAGCCCCAATGCTTCAGGTCACTTGCGGAACTCGCGACCAACGTGCCAATGAGTGATAGAAGAGACTCGAGTGGATCAATGCCACCAACGGTTCAATCGTCCTAGGTCGAATCTTTCGGCGTACCGACACTTCGCGGTCGGTCGATGGGATCGTGATGCAGGACATCTGGCCACTGCACCGCGGTGATCGTACAACAATGGAGAGTCTCAAGAGCAGATAGCAATGTTGCTCGGCGGACTGATCGGCCAGGCAGACCGCACTGCAGCTTCGCTGCTAGGCGAACTCGGCGGTCGCAGCTTCCGAGACGACGAGAACATGCTCGTAGGAGCAATCGGCGATGGTGAACCTCTCGATGACATCATTCGTATGGCAAAGGGGCCGCTCTGACAGCTTGGGACTTGGTGTGACGGATTCGGAGTAGGGAATGACAACCAACGAATGGTAGCAGAGCGAAATTCGAGAGCGAATGGACGCGCTGCCGCTATAGAAGCGCAAAGCTGACTCTGACCAGAAGGCGTTTGTCCGCACGGCGTGGCGAAGAACTGCTCACAGAGCGCAATCGCGGCGACCGAACCCGAGGATGGTAGGTCGGGCGATTGTTGCGGTCGCGGGCGCTGATCGACCGGCGCTAGCAGCTGTAATCGCGGAAGTAATCCGGCGACTTGGATCCGCTACACGACATGCGACGAGCGTGTAGTCGGCCCAGCACGAGTCGAAGCAGATGTCTCGGTCGGCTCCGAGTGGGGCCGATGAGGAAAGCCGGCGCTCGAAGCGAGGGTTGGGCGACTCTCGGCGCTGGAAAGTACCGTGACTCGGAATATCCACTGGGGCCTATCAGAAGTCTCGAGGCGGTGCATGGCCTTCGTAGGTTGGGCGAGGAAAGCCAAATCGCCGAGAGCGTTCTTCTCGGCAGGTGCAACGATGGGTTCAGAGGTTCTATGCGAGATAGATCGATAGCGTGAAGAGGCTTTGGGTTGCTCGCTGGCGAGGAGTGAGGTGAGCTGCAGGTGGGGGGCAGCGGAGCAGAGATTAGATGGCTGGTAGGAGGCTGTACAGGTGGAGGCGTGGTGATCTGGCGGTTGGCTGTGGTTGCGGCTGAATAGATTGCTCGTGTCGGACGGTCGTCATCGTGGAGTGGAACTGGCGACGGAGTGCGGTCGTAGCGTGTGGCCTACCTCGGAGCGGGCAGACTACGCCGGGTTGGCGAAAGCGGGGAGTGGAGCTGCTGACGTCCATTGGCTTTCGGTCGGATCTCTGCATCGAATGCTCGAAGTCTAGCCTCGCTGCCGATTCCCGACTGGGTGCTCTGCGTGGGTGAGAGGTGTGGTGAAGAGGCAGGGCTGTCGATAGGGCGAGAAGCGATCCGGGTCCCCTAGATCGCTGACGGTGTAGTAGCGTGCAAGTCGAACCAGACGGATTCGAGGACAGCGTGCCGGAGAAGAGACTGAACTCCGACGCGATAGATGTCCTGAGGGAGCGCGGACGTTCTTTCTGACGAGGTTGCTGACTGGCCCGTAAAGAGATAGCTACGCGGTCAACTGAGGGAGGATGATGAACCCGGCGCAGTGAAGCGACTGCTGAACACTCGTCGGATGCGAGCGTGATGGACTTCACGTTGCAGGAGGAGACTTCCCAGCTCTTGGTTCTGAACTGGGTAGCTGGCGGACGGACTGAGTTTTGACGGACCACGCTACGCTACGGATGCGCTACGCCAGCTCAGTTATCGATGGTCAGCGTCGGATCGAGAGAATCGCATCTGCGATACTGAGGACGGGAACGTCGGCGTTCTTAGCTCTCGGTTGCCTCTATGCGAATCTCTCAACTGAAGAGTGCGCTGATCTTTCTTTAGATAAACACGGAACGAAGACTATTCGCGTTCGTGTTTGACTGTTCGGATTGCAGTGACGTTCGTTGATCCGTCAGCGCAGGGACGTGGCTATGTTCATCCACGAGAGCGAAGAATCGCCTACATGGGCAGATAGTTGCCGGATCCTCGAAGGCGTGGGGGTATTGCGCTTCGACGGTGGTTTGTGATAGCGCTTGTGAAGAAGGGCGCTGAACTCTACGATCTTAGCGACTCGAGCTGCAAAGAGGGTGATCTCATCTTCGCGCTCTAAAGTGAAGTTAGTGAATGGGATACGGCGATAACGTTTCTGTTGCTGGGTTCTCGGCGGCTCGCTTTCACAATAAAGCTACTCCACTGTGCGGAAAACGCGACTCCGAGAGCGGTGAGCGGTGCTACGCTGGCGGAGCAGCTTGGTTCAGCGGACCGCGGCAGCGGTGGAGACTGGTACGTAGTCACGAAGCTGGTGAGGTTCGCCGTCCGACGAAGCCAGACGCCAGATCTAGCGAGCGACGCGCAGAGTAGCGGCCTCTAGGCCGCTCGCAGCAGCTGCGCGGGAGCCGCCTGAGCGACGGCGCTGTCGCAGGGCGAGCAAGTCGCACGCCGTCAGCGGCAGCGCCGTACTGGTATAGTGGGCTTGTCGCAGGGGAGCTGCGGGGTCAGCGCCCCTCTGGGCCCGTTAGGCGTCTCTCCACCTCTGCTCTCTCGAGCTCCTTGAGCTTGCAGGTATTGCGAGCGAGTTCCTTTTCTCCGCTGGCAAGCCCGCACTGCTTCTGGGACTCTGTTGCCGGCGCAGTCAGGCGATACGGACACGCGAAGCGTGCGGTACTGGACCGCCCCGTGTGCGCGCCCACAACCGGGAGTGACGACCGCTGCGGCTGACGAGCACGCGTCCGCCCCGCCCGCCCCGACGACCCGACGTGGCGCGCCGCGGGGCGCGACACGACAGAGGCACCGACGGCCGCGTCGCCGACAGACCCGAACGCGCACGACCCGCGAGGCGCCGCCGGCCGACTCGCCGACCTCGACGCCGGTGAGCGCGGCCGCTTTGATGCTCTTATCGGGCCGGTGCGGTGTGCGTTTGCGCAGACTCTGTACGCGAGATCGGCCGACGGGCGGTTCTCTGTGCGACAGGGCCTCGGGGCTTCTTCGCTGGGAGCCTCTGATGAGCAGGAGGGTCGCTCGAGTCGGTCGCCGAGCCGCCAGGGCTGGCTGACGCGCTCCGACGAAGAGACCGCCGAGGACTGCGCTGAGCCGACGTGGCCGAACGGTTCGACGAGATCGCCCTCGACCTCGCCGGTATCGACGCCGAGCGCTCTGGGAAGCCGCACGGAGAGCGACCGCGACGCTCTTCGACGAGAGAATCGAGGCCGTCGACATCCTGAGGACCCGCAGGTCACGCACGGGTCGCGCCAGCTAGATGTCACACTGGCGGACGTCGGGCCGAACGCCAGAGTGAAAACAGTCGTGTCGCCGTAGGCCGAGCATGAGGCGAGCAGACGGGCTCGGCAACGGAATCGACGTCTCATCCGAGGGATGCTCGAACTGAGCTGAGGTTGTGTTTGCCTCAAGTGTCAGTCCAGGCGCGATGTCGAGTCCGACGTCGGCGGTTGCTTCGCGTCGAGCGGCCGACGGGGAAGCGATGCTCCGAGACCGGGGCTCTCGGGGATGTTGCAATCCGGCTCGAAGTCCGGAGCGAATCGTCAGCAAGGCCTCGCGTTCGCCGAGACCCGTCGCTATCGCCCCATCCGTGAGGACGTGCTCGACGGTGGAGGCGTCGAGAACTCCGGCGCCGACGATCTGACCGAGGCTGAACGCCGCGCGATTCAACGTGCTATTCCGCGAGCCATTTGGCGCAGCTCGAACTCGATCGGCTTCGCCGTTGAGCGCGGACGCGAGCCCACGCCGAGAGCGCATCGTCGATGCGGATGGGTTCGCGTATTTCGGGCGGTCGTCTTCGTTCCGGAGTTCGCAACATTCCGAGGAGCCAACTCGGCAGTCGGGGGAGGTGCTCGGGCGGAGTGTTCCAGCGATACACGTTGCCGCTCGCGTGACGACTGGGTGGAGCGATCACGTAGCCACCGTCGCCTCGCACGTCGATGCCCGCGCCGAGTCGTGTTCCCGCGGAGTTGCGAATCGGCTCGCCGGGATGGGCGAACAGCAGATGCCATCCTCCGGCTCCGGTTCGGACGACCGGACCGCGCTCGAGCGGTGAGTGGTTCGCGATGAGGCTGCGCATTGTTCCCGAGCCGCCGTGCTGCGGGTCGATGTCGATGACGACGAGCCCGCTCTCGATGCCGGTGCGTACGGCGACGTTCGCGGACGGCCATCGCCGCCACCAACGCTCTACGGTCCCACGATCCGTGCTCGCGGCGTGCAGCCCTCTTGCGATGCGAGGGTGCTTGCCGGGCGATGAGCAGTCGGGCTGGCAACACGAACATCCCCGCGCGCCGATCGAATGACATGGGAAGACCGGCCATCCTTGCGCTGCGTACGAGAGGGCGGCCGAGCGCGGCGTATCGACGTTGAGGTCGGTCACGGGTAGAGCTCGATGGACGGCGGTTCGTGTTCGCGCGACGACGTCACCAACTGGCTCTCGATCGACGTCGCGCTTGCGACGGCCGCGAGATCCGCGTAGCCGTACTCCAGAGTCGCCGCCGCGGCGGAGTCGAGCGCGACCGTGTAGCGGCCCGCAGTCGCGAAGTCGATGACGATCTCGCCGCGCTCGTTGTCGATCTGCTCGATCGTGCCGAACACGGCGAAACGGCGGGAGTTCGACCCCATCGACGTCAACGAGAGGTTCTGGGGTGTCTTGGATCGTGACTAGTTCACCGACGCTCAGTTCGCGACCTGCCGCAGAGACCGAGGGTCCATGCAGCGTCCCGTCGAGTTTCAACATCGCCCGCGCGGCCTGGTTCGCGACTTCGACTTGTTCCGGGGTGGTGCCGAGCAGCGGGCGTTGTGTTCCGGTTCCTCGGGCCGCGTACCAGGCACCGGTCTCGGCCAGGAGCAGCGCGCCGTCGCCGTGGGTGCCGAGTTCGACGAGTACCGACAGTCCTTCGCGCTGGGTCGCGTTCAGATCCGAACGGCTGGGTGATTGGACGATTGGTGCTCGGTCTTCTCGTCTCGTGCGGCAAGCGGATCGTGGGCAGCTTCGATGTCGCGTGGAGGAGAGGCGCGTGCCTTCCAGCTGTCGCGATGTGGAGAACTCCCGACCGCACACGCCGCACAACACGGGACCCTGCGCCAGTACCGACGGCGCCATTCGCATTCGGCGGCCACAACCGCACGTCGCCGGCCGCGGCGGTTCGGGTCGAGGCTGCGTCCCGCCGTTCTTGCCGGAGTCAGCGCCTTGCTCCTCGTGCTCTCGCCGATTCGTGTGTCGGCCGCGACCCGGCGCCGCGATGCGCATCGCGTCGCCGAGATGAGCGATCTCCGTGTCGTATCGCGAGCGTGCGACCGGACCGAGCGAGGTCCGAGCCCATCCGTATGGTCGGCCCTGTTCGACGACGAGGCCAAGGTCTTCCGCGGTCCGCTTGAACCGGACGTTGTGGTAGCGGCCGCCTCGTGAAGAATCTTGGATCCGTCGCGCCGCATTCAGCCCGTGCGCGGCTTCGTGCAACAGCACCTCGAATACCGCTTCGGGTGCGAGGTGTAGTGCTTCGCCCGCGAGCAACACTTCGCCCCGGACGGCGCCATCAGCGATCCAACGGCCGCCCCACCAATGGCCCAATTTCACGAGTCGCCCGCGCTCGACACCGCTGCCGAGCACAATCACCGCATCAGGGACCTCAGGATGGTGGCGTTGGATTGCCGCCCATGCCGCCTCGCACGCCGCCACGAGTTCGCTCGCAGACTGCGAACCATGGTCTTGATCGGTCTTCGGCATCTGACGTCGCCTGTCCATGACTCTGAATGGCGCGCGCGCGCCTGTCGAAACGCGACACGACACTTGAGATGGCGAACCGCCTGCGAGAGCTTTCGAACCCTCGGCGTTCCGCAGGTCATCGTCGATCAGGGAGCGGTGCGCACCCAGCGTGTGACTCTCCGCGTGTGGGCGAGAATCGGCGAATCGATGGACATCGCTGGAGTCACTCTGCTGTAATCAGCACGGTCGGGACAGCGATCGGGAGGAACCGTCGATGTCGGAGACACACACGCGAACTTGCCATGTTCTGCCGGGAGGTTCTCCGGGTCGACCATTGCGCCGGGTTGCGCGTCTTCGCGGAAGTCCTGGTGGCGTAGAGGCGCTAGGAGACGCTTGATGGCACAGATTGAGCCAAGTCGAGAGAGAACAGCCGACGTGATCTCGCTGGACGTCGCAAGAGACGTGTTTGCCGGAGGTGGCGTCACTCTCACCGTCGATCAGCGCCTGCAACTCGGCAATGTCATGGAGCAGGCGCACGCAAACGCGATTGCGGAAAAGCGTCTGGAGTGGGAGCAAGGCGCGGCTCGTCGTCAAAACAGGACACATTTAGCCGTCGCCATGATCACTATGATCGGGGCGATCGTCGGCGGTTGTATCGCAGCATCGGCTTACGCATCTCACCGCACGGCCGCACCACCCGCTCATGTGTCCCAAGCGGATCGACCGAGGAAGCCGTCGGTGCAGCCGGAGCTAGGCGTTGGCGCGACCTTGCGGCCTGGACAGTCTCTCGTCTCTGCAAACCACTTGTACAGACTCACGGTGCAGAATGATGGAAACGTCGTCGAGTATGGCCCGTACGGTGCAATATGGGATTTCTATAGTCAGGGCATCACGGTGGGAGTCACGAGCCTGGTAATGCAGCAAGACTGCAACCTTGTTGGGTACGGAGCGGGGGGAACGGCTTCTACGGATACCCAGGGACTTGGGTCTGGCTGCATCCTGCGACTGCAAAATGACGGGAACGCGGTGATCGTTTCGGATGGCAACTACCCGATCTGGGATTCAGCTGACGCGATGGCGTAGCTTCATCACAGAAGTGCACCGGCACGAATTCTGGCTCCTCAATCACAATTCTTCGTCAAGGATCGATCGATTCGGTGTGCCTTCGTCTTTCCGAGCATCCAAGTAGCAGCCGACCGCGATCAGGTTGCGTATTGCAGAGAACGTCTCGACTTGTCATCGCTGGGCGTGAGCCTCGGTTCGCTTGCCCTCGTCGGCGGCAGGGTGTTCGATGGATACGCTGCCAGCTTTAACGGGGACGGCGCACTCGTGGGCGGGTGCACTCTCAGCTTGCCGCACTCAATTCAGGAGACGATGACGTTGGGGCTTACCAACAGTTACGCGATCTGGAACAACAAGGGAGGTGTTGGCAAGAGCACCATCACCTTCCATGTCGCGTCGCTATATGCCGAGACTCACCCCGACGTCGACGTGCTGGTCGTCGACATGTGCCCTCAAGCGAACGCCAGCATGATGCTGCTCGGTGGCGGCACGGCAGGCGAAGAGCGAAGTACTCGAATACTCGACTCTCGCAACACCGAGGACCGTCGTGGGCTACCTGAGTCTCGTGATTAGCAACGGTTCGGGTGCCCCGCTGCCCGATCCGATGGAGTTCGTCGTGCGGGCCTCAACATCCAACCCGCTGCTGCCGGACAACGTGTTTCTACTGTGTGGCGACGGCAATCTAGAACCGATGGCTCCTGCGATCAGTCAAACAGCCGCCGCGCCGCCGCTCACGGCCGCCTCGACGCCGTGGAAGTGGGTTCACCTTATCGTTCGCCGACTCGTTGAGAATGTTGCGGTGACGCGATCAGACAGAGACTGGGTCGTTTTCATCGATACGAATCCATCGTTCTCGATCTATACCGAGCTGGCCGTATGCGCGGTAGACCGTCTCATCACACCGGTAAACGCGGACGATTCTTCGCGTGTTGCCACCAACGCAATGTTCATTCTCTTGCACGGCCAGACTCCGCCGCACCCCGTATACGGTTCCTGGACATTTGCCGCACGTGCTCACCAAGAAGGGATCGCAGTTCCGCAGATACACCTGATAGTCGGGAACCGCCTCACCCAATATGGCGGTCCCGCGGCAGCGTACGGCGCGTATCCGATGCGACGGCGAACACGTTATTTGCGGAGTATCAGCAGCACCCGCAGTACTTCACGCCTCGACCAGGCGCGCCGACCACGGTCACCGACTTTCGAACGGTGTATTCGATACCTTCGGCGACTTCAATACAGCTGGGGTCGTGTCTGCTCATCTTGGCCGCCCACTGTCGTCGATGACGGACGGCTCCTACCAGGTCCATGGCTCGAACGTCACTGTTGATGCGCGTCCCGGTGCTGCGGAGTGTCTCCAGGCCGTGGATGACGTCGCGGCGCAGCTCTGACGGATTGCCAGCCGTCGGGATTGCCCCCACCAAGGGTTCTCGTTCGGAGCCGTCGCAGCGAGCAGCGAGGTCGAGCATGTCCGTGACGTGAGCCGCGTGTCGGGACAGATCACAGGAACCACTATGAGCGACGAAGCCCGGGCCAACCCGTCCGGACCTTCCTTCGTCAGGGTTTGAAAGATTTCAACTTGGCGGAGTGAGTGGGATTCAAACTCCGGATCCTTGAGGTTCTACCGCTTGTACCAGGGTCGTAGCCGAAGGTGCACCGGGAGTTCGCTGCCGTAGAGGAGGACTGCCTCGTTGCGGCGGATGCGGCGGAGCATGTCGATCGGTGCGGTGCGTCGGTAGTTGACGTGCTCGCTGATGGTGCGTCGGCCGCCGCGGACGTCGTCGGAGACGTTCAGCTCGGTGTGGCGTTCGTCGCCGATGAGTCGACTCACGTATTCGAGGGTGCCGTCGTCGGCGATACCTGTCCCGAAGAGCTTGGCGCCGTGATTGTTCAGCACGGTCTGGGCGCGGTGCCCGTACAGGGTCTTCAGTTGCGCGACGTCCTGCCAGATCGACACCAGCGTGATGCCGTGACTGCGCGCAGTTGACGCGTAACCAGGCAAGTCGCGCAGCGGTGCGATGTTGCCGGCCTCGTCGAGGAGCGCGAGACACGGATGCTCGAGCGTGCCTCCGCGTTTGTTCGCGACGTCGTACGCGCGGCGGAGTGCCTGTTGCACGAGCACGGTCAGGACTGGCCTCAGTCGCGCCTGTTCGTGCGATGCCGCGACGACGTAGATCGTGTTGTCGCCGGCCAGCCATTCATCGAAGTCGATGTCGCAGTCGGCGGGTCGACCTACTCCCGGGTCGGCGAAGGCCGAGATCACGTTCTCAGCTGTCGCGAAGATCGAGCCGCGCAGCCGTTCTTCCTTCTTCCAGAGTGACTCGGCGACGACGAGAGCATCGAGCTCGCCGGACTTCCGGCACTGCTCGACTGCGTCGGGTGAGTAGGAGGCGGAAACCTCCCGGTCGAGCCGCTGCTCGACCCGTGCGTCCAGTTCATCGCTCTTCGCAAGCGGCCACACGCGCCTGTCCTGCATCGACCAGTCTGGAGGCGTCTCGTCGGTGTCGAAGAGGTCGCTCGCGCATGCGTGCGAGCTCCTCTTCGTAGATGCGGTCGTGAAGCTGCGCGCCGTCGCGCTTGCCCCTGCTCGCTCGCGGTGAGACGTCGGATCGTCTCCTCGACCGGACTGTGGTCGTCCAAGATCTTCTTGATCTCGGTCTGCTCTTGCGCATCGATCCAGCGGACGACGTCGCGCATCGTCTGGCCGGAGAGCGCGGCGGCGTACAGGTATGGCGCGAGCGCGCGGCGCGCTTGGCTGTACCAGTAGTCGCCGTCGTTGACGGTGTCGACGCGCGGCTGCGCTGCTTCACACAACCAGGCGGCCATCCGCATCGCTCCCGGCCACGTGCCGCAGGCATCGAGCGGAGACCATGCCGCGTGGTCACGGTCCGATGATGCGGTCGGGTCGTAAACCCACACCTTGCCCCGAGAATTGCGATGTTCATAGCTCGCCGCGATCAGGTCGGCTTTCACCGACGTCGCGATGATCGGGCCCTTCCACTCCAGAAGTGCGGGGATGGCGAACCCAACGGTCTTCCCGCATCCGGTCGGTCCGATCACCGCGAGACTGACGCGCGGTTCTGCGGCGAGGAGGCGACGGCCGGAGTGTCCCAGCGTGAGTCGCCCGGGTTCCGGCGCGGGGACCGTCAGACGGCGGAGGTCGGACGTTCGGGCAAAGCCGGCATGCGGAGCGATTCCCAGCGCGGAGCCGCGACGGCTCGACCGTCGCGACCACCACAACGCGACCCATGCGCCGCCGCCTGCGACCGTCACCGCGACCGCGCCGCTGCAGATCCAGTAAATGATCGGCCCGGGCAGCGCAGTGCGCGCTCCCGCCGGCCACGCGGCGGCCGGTTCCGAGAGGTGATGAGGAAGCGCGAGCAGCGCACTCCCGCCACTCGCCGCGCCGACCTGCATCCATCCGTGTCCGCTCACGACCGCACCGAGTTGTGCTCCGCACCAGCACACGATGCCCGCAAGCCCGATGACCAGCACGACGCCGAGAGCGAGTTGCCCGAGCAGCAGGTCGCCAGAACGTGCACCGCCGTTCGGTGATCGTTCCCATGCGTGTGCCGGAATCATCGATTGGCCATGCGCGCGTCGGTGTCGCAGAACCCGCGTTCGGCCGCACCGATCACGTGGGCGACGACCGCCGTACGATCACCCACCTTCCAGAGCGCCCGTCCCTTCGTGAGCCGGGGGAGGAGCTGGGCTTCGGGTTCGGTGAGTCCCAGCAGTTCGGTTGCGTCTTGCACTTGGTCGCTCGACTGACGGAACAGAACGCGTGTCTGCGTGTCGGCGAGCAGTCCCATCGACAACTTCGACGTGGCGGTGCCGTCGTCGGCTTGCGCCCGCAAGTCTGAGAGGCGGTGGACGATCGCGAGGTTCGCGACCCCATACGAGCGCGAGAGCTTCCAACAGGCTTGGAGATACCTCGTCGTCCGCTCCGAACCCAGCAGGCTCCACGCTTCGTCCAGCACCTGCAGTCGCGGCGGGCCATCGGTGCGAGCCAGCACGGCTTGCAACCATGCCGTCGTCGCGATCATCACGAGCGTGAGTGCCTCCGGCTCGTTGTGAACGGCCGAGAGATCGAGCACGATCCCGGGCCCGTTCCAGTCGAGGTGCACCGTCGTCGGACCGTCGAACATTCCTCGGAGTGACCGGTCGAGCAACTTGCCGAGTCCGTAGATCGCGGCCTCGACGCTGCGAGCGAGGTCGATGGCGTCCGTGCGCGCGAGGTGCGCCATCTCTTCAGTCGGGCTTGCCATGACCCTGGCGACGTCGGCGAGTGTCACGTCGGTTCGCGCCGTGCGAGCGAGATGACGGACTGCCCAGCCGAGTACGGCGTCTTCTACCGGCGTGAGGTCGCGATGCAGCACCGAGCCGAGCAGCGCGCCCACCATGGTCGCTTGCCGTCGGGCGAGCTCGTCGGGTCCGTCGTCGAGACCGGCCGGGCCGGGATCAAGCGGGTTGATCCGCGCGGTACCTCCGGGATGGAGTTTGATCACGTCGAGCCCGAGCGCCTCGGCGAGTGGGAGGTACTCGCCCTTCGGGTCGGCGATCGCAACCCAGCGACCGAACACGCCGACCGAGCGGTAGATGAACACCTTCGCGGTCGCGCTCTTGCCGACACCGACCTCTCCGGCGAGGAGCATGTTCGGATTGGTGAGCGTGCCGGCGGCGTACGCCTCGAAAGGGTCGAACGCGAATCCGCCGCCTCCGGTGAGCACGTTGGTCCCGAGGTACACACCTCGTGGTCCGAGCCCAGACTCGGCGAGGAACGGATACGCAGAGCAGAGGTGAGCGGTCGTCGCGCGGTGACGCGGTATGCGGAGCACTCGCCGCGACGCCAGCAGGTTGGTCATGCCAGTCGCCGCGGCGCGATGCCGCGTCCGATGGGCAGCGCACACGCCAGCGCGAGATCGTGTCGCCCGTCGAGGCGCCGGATCTCGAGTCCCGCCTGCGCCGCTGACTGCTCGTAGTCGGCACATGAACGATCCAGCTCGTCGAGATCAGGAGCCGTGACAATCACGAAACCGACGAACTCGAACTCGCCGTATCCGGCGACGAGCTCCGCTTCACGATCGAGCACCTCCGATTGGGCTCGACGATGGCGGGCACCGATCCGGAAGCCCGAGCGCGTGCGTTGCTCCTCGTCCGATGCAAGCTTCACCGTCTCTCGGTCGACGTGCCGCTGTGAACGCGACGGTGCAACTGGCTCGTAGTGCACCGCAACGGTGCGCACGCCACCCGCGTGAAGCAGAAGCGGTTCCATCCAGTTCGGTGGAACTTCCAGCCGCGGCCACTCGGCGACGACGTACGCCGCGTGCAGTGCGCCGTCGACGCGTACGTGGTCCCATTCGGTTTGCATTGCGAGCGGACCGGCGTTGGAAACGCTCACGAACCCGGCGAGCTGCGCAAGGCTTCGGCGTCCGGTAGGCACACGGGTCGCGCCGAAAGGATCCATCCGCGCGCGCAGCACTTCGGCCAGCTCCCCAGGAGCAGAGCGGAAGATCCACGATCAGACCGGCCGACTCGAGCCGCGACGAGAGCAGTTGCACTTCGTCGAGCAGTGCTTTCTCTGCAGCCTCTCGGCGGTCGGTGGGCCCGCGTCGGCGAAGTCGTAGACGACGCTGATCGACGGTCACCGTCACGAGTACCTCGTGCTCAGTGGACATCGGGCCGGCTTGCGCGAGCAGGTCGCGGTAGGAGGTAACCGCGTCGGACGAATCGTCGTGCGCCGAGTGTTCGTCGAGGTACGCGAGCGATGCGTCGAGTCCGGCAGGCGCCGCCCACTCGGTCCAGCGCAGTCGCGCCACTGGACCGCGTTCCATGCAGAACGCCGCGAGTGCGTCACCCCAGAGATGTAGTTGCGACTCCTGGGCGGCGCGTTCGCAAAGCGCGAACTCCCGACCGCGGACCCGCAAGCTCGCCGAGAGTGTTCCGTCACGTCTGTCGCGGACGATTCCCGCGCCAGCCGAGCGGCCTCGCCGTGTCCAGCCTGCCTCCCGCGCCTCATCGATCACGAGACCACCAAGCACGGGCGGAAGCTGTGGCGCGTTCTCGTCGGGGTGCCGGCCAGCGCGGTGGTGCGGCAGTTCGGCGAACCACGTCGCGTCGCCTGTCGCGCGGGCGGTCGGTCCATCCGAGCGCGACGGGAGCGATCTCGTGAAACGGTCGACCATTCCAGCGCCCGAACGCGAACGACGCGCTCGCAAGAAGCGGCGCGAGCACCGCCGGCGCGGGCAGTTGCGCATTCAACAGAACGCTCGATACGAGTATCCCGGCGCCAATCGCGATGCATTGCGCTCCGGCCAGGCCGATCAGCCAGCCCGTACGGTCGCGCGGCCCGAATCGGTAGCTGCGGGGCTGCGTCGAGGTCATCGTGAATCTCCGTCAGCAGGAGGTGCGTCCATCGGTCGCTTTGATTGCGATTTCTTCTCCGGACGCGGCGAGTCTGCGCTCGTAGATCCGCGAGTCGACGCTGAGGACGCCGTGCCGCCGGTTGCGACGACGTCGCTCGAAGCGTCGATCGAGCGTGCCGCGTGCTTCATGCCGGCCGAAGCGACCATCGCTCCACCTGCGGCCGCGACTCCCGCGGGTCCTGCCGCCGCTCCGACCGCCGAACCTCCGGCGGCCGACCCTTGGAGCGGTGCGCCGACAACCCAACCGTTTCCGCCGCCGCCGGCTGGCAATGCCGGAGCGCTCTTGCCGCCGCCGCCCGCGAGTCGTGCGATCGAGCTCGCGGAGTTGGCGCTCATGACCGTCGTGTTCGCAGCACGAACGGGCGAGCGGGACATCCCGTGCGCGACGAGCGCGGCCTCCGTCCACGGGATCAGCTTGAGTATGAGGAACGGCGCGAACGCGGCAACCACGAGGATGGCCGTGCCGACGAACAATGTGCCCATGCTCGCCGCGACCTGACCACCGACGCCCGTGTCATGCGCTCCCGCACTTCCCGCACCGGCGAGAGCAGCGACGCCGACGGAGATCGCGATGCATACGACGAGCTTGGAAAGGATCACCGACAGCAAGAGTTCGATCGTGCGTCGAAGAACGCCGCGAGCCGATGGCCACACCATCGCTGCGAAGGAAAGCGGCGAGAGCGCGACAAGGATGTAGACGAGCACAGATCGCAACATGAGCTCGACCCACAGGAACAGCCCCGCAACGACGGCGACCAGCCCGAGGAGAACCGCAGCAAAGCCCTGCGTTGCTCCCGTCGCAGTGGTGCCGAAGCCGGAGAGGAACTGCACGGCTTGACCACCGGAGTGGGTGAGCACGGCAGCCGAAAGTGCATCGGTGAGCTCGAGCAGCTTCCCGACGACCACCGTCGTGCCGATCATCCCGAGCACCGATGCCGGCAGGTCCGCGGTGACGCGGCGCATCATCGCGGCCGCGTCGCCCGCGAGCAGCCCTTGGATCAGTCCGAGGAACACGAACCCGAGAAGCAGGACGCCCGCGATGTTTCGTACCGTCGCGTACGGCGAATCCGCGCCGGAGAACCACGCGGCTTCGACGTTGGGCCGCGCCGACGTCAAGAGGAAGTTCACGATGCCGTCGACGAAGAACGCGACCGCGCCGAGGACCCAGCTCGTGATCCCTTGCGCGACCTTGTCCCACGCCCACCCGGCGGGCGCGCTGATGACCTGAGTGACGACGTCGATCGGATTCGGGATGTCGATCGCGAGCGCGCTGAGTGTCATCACCTCGACGGCTCCCACGGTGCGAACCCGTCGAGCGACGCCTGCAGATCACCGCTCGTTGCCGGCGCCGTGCCCGCGTTGAGGGCGGGCGCCGGACCAGGAGTGATCGTCTCGCTCCACGTCTTCCAGTCGCCGCGCTCCCAGACGAGGTCGAACACCGACGTTGTCCATCCCGCCTGCGGCGCCGCGACCCCCACGCGCGAAAGGACGCCGACGTTCCACACCGACACGCGCGCTCGATCCGGCGTGAACGCATCGACCCGTGTTGCGATCGCGGCCTGTAGATACTGCGTCGAACCGGTGCCGGGCGCGAGCACGGAGCGCAGTTGGTCGAGCTGTTGCTGGGTAGTCGTGACCTGGACGTCGGCGCTTCCGGCCGATGACATTGCGCGAACTGCTTCGCTGACGGCCGTCGTCGGGAGATCGATGAGGACCTGTCCGGTCAAGACGTAACCGACCGCCGCGGCCCGTGCTCCGTCCGCGGATTGCGCGAAGCCGGACGGAATGCCATCGCGGTATGTCGTCGGCCCCGGACCGCTCCGGCCGCTCTTGGCATTCGAAGCGATGGAGGGATCGACCCTTGTTGTCGCCGGACGCGTGAGGACTCCCCGCACCGCCGCGCCCGCGACCAGCGATGTGCAGACGATTGCGAACAGGACCAGTGGGCGATTGCTTCGCTTCGCCATCATCCGTGCGCTGCCCCGAACAGCAGGTTGATCGCGGTCGGAGCGACTCCGGCCAGACAGGCGCCGACCACGCCCGCCAGCGCAAGCTGCTTGCCGCGATACCCGCCCGCGTAGTTGCCCGACTGCTGCGAGAGTCCGTAGATCGCGGCTCCCAGCAAGATGCTCGCGAGCGAACCCCACAACGCGATCTGCGCCAGCCAGTTGATCATCTCCTGAATCAGGTGCGCGCCCGGTAGTCCGCTCGACGACGGCGTCGAAGTGACCTGAGCCAACACAACGGACTGCAACCAGAACATCCGATAACACCTCCTCCCGGCCGGGTGGCGTCCACCCGGCCGGGATCGCAGGTACTTGGTACGAGACCGGGGGGTTGGTCTCACCACGAATAAGCGCGACGAGGGCCGCGTTCGCGACAAAGAACTCCGAGATTTCTTCAGCCCGTTCCGTCCGCCGTTCGCGCCATTCCTCTGCAGATGGCGACAACGGAGGTCTCATGAAGGTGTTTGCACTGCTCATCGGCGGTGGCATCGCGCTGCTGCTCGGCATCGCGATCGTCGTGGCCGGTCCCGACGCAGGATCCGAACCGTCCGCGCTCGCACTGAAGGAGATCCCGCCCTATCTGCTTCCCGTCTACGTCGGCGCGGCGACAACCTGCGAGGGCTTGCCGTGGCAGGTGCTCGCGGCGATCGGCTTCCACGAGTCTCGACACGGCGATGGACGCGTTGACCCGTCAACCGGCGACGTTGCCCCGCCGATACTCGGGCCGCCGATCGACGGCACGAATGGCAACGCTCGCATTCCCGATGCGTCGTTCAGCGATGGTTGGGCGCACGCGATGGGGCCAATGCAGTTCATCCCGTCGACGTGGAAGCGATGGGGGAGGCTCGCACCGAACCGTCCGGTGGGCGCGACGCCGTCAGCGCAGAACGCGTGGGACTCGATCTACTCGGCCGCCGCGTATCTGTGCGGCGGACGTCCGTCAGTCGGAAGTCTCGAGAAGGCGATCCTGTCGTACGACCACAGCGAGGCCTATGTCCGCTGGGTTCTCGCGAAGGCCGCCGACTACGGGTACGTTGCGAGCGGCACGGGGGTCGTCCCGGTCGTTGGCGGAATGACGTGCCCCGTCACTGGGCCGGTGTCGTTCACCAGCTCCTTTGGTGCGCCCCGCTCCGGCGGACGAACGCACAAGGGCAACGACCTCTTCGCTCCGCTGGGGACTCCACTGGTCGCGATCGAGAACGGCGTGATCTTCCAACTCGACGATGTTCCGGTCGGCCTCGGCGGCATCGACATCTGGCTTCGCGGCGACTCCGGCACGAACTACTACTACGCGCACGACAGGACTCAACGTCGTCGCGCTCGGCCAGCGAGTCACGGTTGGCCAGGTCATCGCGTACCTCGGCGACACCGGCAACGCGGAAGGTTCGCCGCAGTTGCACTTCGAGATCCATCCGGGCGGTGGCGTTGCGGTTGATCCGTACGAGATCCTGGCGAGGGTCTGCGCTCCGGGTCGGAGCAGATAATGCGCTGGTTACCTCGTCGGCAGGTGAGCGGATTGGCGCCTTTGGCGGAGAGTACGCGTCCCCCTCCGACACTGCACTGACCTGCGGACACGTCCGCAGGAGTGACCAGGCCGCCTGCCCTCATCCCCTCGCAGGGCGAGGGCTCCGCAACTGGCGGACCGAGCCGAGCACCGATATCCCATATCTAGGTTGCGGTGCGGTCGTGGCCGGCCCGCACTATTTGACGCTCGTCTGCGAAATCGACGATCAACTCCCGACGGACGAATAGCCATCGTCCGCGCCCGTCGCTACTCGTAGCGTAGGACCGTGGTTGAGCAGAGCGAGGGCGGCGCCAGCGGTACACCGGCATGGGTCGAGGAGCTGTCGCAGGCGCGGTCGGACCGGCGGCGTCGCGATTCCCGAGAGCCTGATCTCATCGAGATCGTCGACGACTTCGCCAGCTGGTCGAAGGATCTCGGCACGAGGCGGTGGAAGCACCCCCGGTTCGTGAAGGGCCGTTCCATCTTGGGTGCCGAGGCTTTGCACGCAGTCGGGTCGCTCGCACCCGGAGTCGCGGCGGCGCTAGCGAGCGAGCTGAACGACGTGACACGCGAGGTGGCATCGGCGTGTGCCGGTTCAAGTCCGGCCGCAGCGCGCAGGAGCATTGACCAGTTGCGGAAGAGCGCTATTCGCGACGACGTTCTGCTCGTTGCATACGAAGATCTCGTCGACGCCTTCCGCAAGCCGGCTTCGCGCACCGAACGCACGGACTGTCTCGACGTTCTCGCGATGCTCTTGCGGGAGCGCCAGGAAGACGTCGACTACGTCTTGCAGCACGTGATCAACGTGCTCGAAGGCCGGGCGATAGAGATCACCTCGGCAGAGCGCACGCTCGATCCAATGACGGACGACGGTGTCTGGCCGGAGCCGCGCGCCGAGTCGGACATGCCGTTCGATGAGCGACTAGCCCTGACGAAGCGGTGGATTGTGAAGGCGGCGCGCTCGGGGCGGTGTCGCGCATGGATCCTGTACGAGCATGCGTCCCTCGGTGATCGCGTCGTCGTTCGCGATGGAGCCGCTCTCCACTACGCCGATGCGAGATGGGTGTTCGGTCGTGTCAAGGAAGCGACCGAACGACCGGACGATGGCGACATGGTCCAATTGCTTCGTGCGCATGCCGACAGGATCCCGACTGATTGGGAGGATCGCAGCGACCTCATCGTCGCCTACGTCGATCTCGGCGAACGTGCCGTCACCGGGGCGGTCGAGCTCGCACGTTCGATCACGTCGATCACTTCCGAGGTAGCGGCGTGGGCGACGGCCGGACCCCGCTGGCTTCCGCACGGCTGGGAACTCCTGGACGTCGACGGGAATTGGTCGTGCTACGCGGTTCATCCCCGAGCATCGCAAGCAGCAGAACTGGTCGATGCTCGCGTACAAGGGCCACGGGGTCGGCGAATGGATGCGGGATCTGGACGCCTTCGACCCGAGCGTGCAGAACGAGTCCGTGGAAGAGCTCGCGCATCTCGTTGCCGACCTGAACCAGGCGCGCGACCTCGGTGCTGTCCCTCGCGTACTTGCTGCGGTGCGGGCGCTCGAATCGTTCGGCAACGCTCTCGGCCGCGGTTGGTACGACGCCGCAGCGGCGTTCCGAGACGACTGGATCGGGAGCGAGATCGCTCGCGAAGCGGTGCGGGTCTTTCACGAGGTGGCCTTCGGGTGGCACCACGATGGTGACAGTGAAAAACGCAGCGTCGGCCCTTCGCGACGAGGTTGTATCAAGTGCCGGGCAACGCGAACAGTACGACGTTGCCGCGCATCTTCGCGCTCGCCGACGAAATCATCGACCTGTCGGCACCAAGAATCGAGCAGCACGACGCTCGGAGCTTCTTCGATTCCGTGCGTGTTCCGGCGAACATTGCGGCAACGTACACGACGCTTGGCCAGCGCTTCGACCGCGACCTTGGTCGCATGTATCGAGTCCGCAATGGCGCGACGCACGGGTACATCGTTCCACCGTCGATCGCGCGCAGCGCCGACGAGATCGCTCGTGTTCTCAGCGGCCGGGTGATCGGGGCACGGCTCGACTCGATGCGCAAGAGCCAGACACTCGCCGCCGTGACGACCGCGCACTCGACCGACCAGGCGGCTCGGCTCGCCGACGCCTCGAAGAGCGCCGATCCCATTGCCGAACTGTTCCGCTGACGCGCCGCGTCCCGAGAGTGACCGACGAGTCGGGCCTGCGCTGCCGCGGGTCTGAGCGCAGGCCCACATCGTCTGGGTCGGCTCGTGCTGAGCGCGAGCCGTACGCGAGGTCCTCGCGATGGGTCCCCCCGGCGCTCCGAGCACACACCGAATCAACAGCAGTCCCCTGACGCCCGGTAGGTGCGCTGCGTCAGTTGCGTAGGGCATCATCGGCACCGGCATGGCGAGGTCGTCATCGCCGAGCAGCAGGGGGTGGACGATGGCGACACCGGCGGGGTGGTATCCGGATCCGGGGAACTCGGCGCAACTGAGGTGGTGGGACGGTTCGGAATGGACGGAGCATCGGCATTCGACGGAACCGCAGGCCGCGCCGAGCCCGAGCGAGGCGCCAGCGCTCGATCAGGTACCGACGACGCGGAACGACGGCGCGGCAACCGCCACAGAAGTTGCGGCGATCCCGCATGGCCTGCTCGACAAGAAGCACGGCCTGTTCTCCGGTAAGCGATCACTCGAAACCGAGAACGCCGAGCTTCGAGCGGCGCTCGAGGCACTCGGTGTTGCCGAGCGAGACCGCCTCACACGCGAGATCGAGCAGCTGAGGACGCAGTGTGCGCAGGCGCAGTCTGAGCTGAGCGACGCTCGCCGCGAGGTCATCGAGACCCGCGAGATGGCAATTCTCCAAGAGGTCGGCATTTACCAGTACCGCCACCCACTCGACGACGCCGTCGCGTACAAGAGCAACCTCGCGCAGCTTCAAGACCAGATCAAGGCGGCCGTGAAGTCCGGCAGCGCTGTTGTCGGAGCAACGAACTGGACCGTGAACGGCTCTCAGAAAGAGGGCACTCGCATGGTCAGGGACTTCTCGAAGCTCATGCTTCGTGCCTACAACAACGAGGCTGACAGCGCTCGTGCGATCCATGCGGCCGTACACCGTCGCGACCGCCATCCAGCGACTTCAGAAGTCCCGAGACACGATTGTGAAACTCGGCAAGACGATGAACATTCACGTCACCGACACGTACCACCAACTGCGCGTCTACGAGCTCGAGCTGACCGCCGACTACCTCGCGAAGGTTGCCGAGGAGAAGGAACGCGAGCGCGAGGAACGGGCTCGGCTTCGCGAAGAGGAGATCGCCCGTTCGCGAGATCGAGCGCGAACAAGAGCGACTGCGGAAGGAGGAGAGGCACTACAACAACGCGCTCGAATCGCTCCGTGCGAACGGTGACGAGACAGCCGTCGCTAAGGCCGAGGAGAAGCTCGCCGAGATCCAGGCAGCGCTCTCTGGGCTCGCGGACCGAGCAGCGAACGTCCGCGCGGGTTACGTGTACGTGATCTCGAACGTGGGGGCGTTCAGTGGACGCGTCGTCAAGGTCGGAATGACGCGCCGGCTGGAGCCGATGGATCGGGTGCGCGAGCTCGGTGATGCGTCCGTTCCGTTTCGCTACGACGTGCACACGCTCATCTTCTCCAACGACGCCGTCGGGCTAGAGACCAACCTCCATCAGGCCTTGGTGCACGCGCGCGTAAACATGGTGAACGCGCGCCGTGAGTTCTTCTACGCGACCCCGCACGAAGTCCGCCAACTCCTCGAGAAGTTCCAAGGCGACTTACTCAGCTTCACCGAAGAACCAGAGGCCGTCGAATGGCGCCAAAGCGAATCGGCGCGTGCACAGGCCGAGCCCTTCGGCCCTCCGGCAGCACTCATGGCGCCGAGCTAACGCGCCCAGGGTACGTCTTGCATCGATCCCCCGACACACGAGCGGAGGAGCCAACGCCAGGTCCGCGTGAGGTGCAGTGAAGACGAAGAGGTCGACCAATCTCTCGGTCTGGATCTCCGCCGAGACTGCGAACCGAGACTCTGTTGTCAGTGGTGCCCGGACGGCTGTGACGTGTGCAGCATCCACGAGTAGCCAGCGCCCGAACCAGCCGCACGAAGAGAGCGTCGACGGGATGGTGCTCGAGCGAATCATTCTTTCGAGCCGCACTCGTCGATGAGAGTCGGGGATGTCGCTCGGGAGAACATGGCGGTGATGATGATCTGAGACTCGACGAGTCCGAGCGCCTATGCCCCCGAGTCGGCGCAGTGCAGCCGGCGCGCCACCGCCGGGATCGCGCTCGTTCGGTCATCTCAGCAGACTTGATGTCTCCGCATGTCCGCTCGCGTCAGATAGCTCGCCATGGAGAGCGCGATCGAGCAACGCCGGAAACAACGCTCGCAGGTCATCGTTCACGCTGAGTTGCGTCGCGCGGAGTGCACTGATGCGCTCGACAACCTGGTCGAGCAGCTCGGCCGCAGCCCGCTGTGCGCGAACGTCGGTCGTCGTCGGGAAAGGCAGGCGCATGACGTGACCTTGGGTGATCTTCTTCATCGACGAGCTTGTACCACTGCCGGCTCGCTCGATGATTGCGCGGACCGCTGGTGTTCGGAGCCAGTAGTACACGAACCCGGTGTCTGCCTTCGCCGGATCCACTTTGATCCGCATCATCAGATCCGGATAGATGCACGGAGCGGGTTCGCCGCTGTATATGGCTGCGTGTCCCACCAGTTGTTCGGTGTTGCTCCGTGTAATCAGAAGGTCACCCGGGCTCAGCCAGTAGTGCGCATCGGGGACAGTCGGCTCCGACGTTCGCTTGAATTCGGTAGGCCGGTACGTGAACCCAGTGACAGCCCCGAGGCTCAGCACCGCGGTGCCGCCGTCGACGTTGTCGCACCGAGCGGACCATCCATTGCGGGGCTTCGCGGTCAAGACGTCTCCGAGCTGACCCGTCACTTCAAACTCGGATAGGTACTGACCGATCGCTGATGTCGCGAGGGCCTCGGCCTCCGAGGACGCATCTGCGCGCAGTTGTCGCGCCAGCGCCACTCGCTCTTCAGCGTCCCGCAGCATGGCCACGAGACGCTGCTGTTCCGGCATGGAGGGAAGCCGAATCGTGAGATCCCAGAACTGCGGAGGATTGAGAGTCAGCTTACTGATCGCTGCCGCGCCCTTCGAGAGGCGCTCCGCTTGGAGCGCGAGATCGGAGGATCGGAAGTAGTACGTCAGGAACTGCGGATCCACGACAGAGTCGTCCAGTGCGTAGGTCGGGAACTTGTCGCTCACGATGTGGCCGTCGACAGCCTCGTCCGCGATCGCGAACGCGCCCTTCCACGCGAAAAGCTTGTTGTAGACGATGTCGCCCGTGTGGATCACCCACTGTTGCTTACGCAAGATGTCAGCTCCGAACAGGTGGTCTCGCACGAAGGCGCCATTGCCGTACCAGCGGACGCCGACGGTGGAGTACTCCGCGCTGTCGTCCAACATGACCTTGCGCTCGATGCGAGAGCAGATCTCGTCAAGTCGCGCAATGCGCCAGCCGTCGCCAGGCGACTCCGGGAGTCCGGGCATCAGTGTCCGTCTTCATTTAGAAGCCGGCGAATACCACCGACCAGCTCTGCGATCTGGTTCTCCTTCGCGATGATGCTGTCCACCAACTCCTTCGGGGCGAGGTGCTCCAGACGTTCGGGAGCCCGTGGGTTCTTCAGATCTAGGTTGCAGTCATCTCGGATCGCTGAGACCTCTACCTTCCACACGTACGCGGTTTCCTCGCGGTGGTTCCACCAGGCGAACAGCGGGCCGAACTCCTCGAACTGCAGCGGCCGAGTCTTCGTGTAGTTCTTGCGGTCTTCTGGCAGCGGGTGCTCGTAGTACCAAGTCTCAGACGTCGGTCCGGAGCGGTCGAAGAACAGGACGTTCGTCGGGATGGGCGTATACGGCGAGAACACGCCGTTTGGGAGACGAACAATCGTGTGCAGGTTGAATCCGTCGATGAGGTCGCTGCTTGATCCTCGCCGCGACGCCATCGCCGGAGAGCGTGCCGTTCGGCACGACGACACCCGCTCGCCCTCCGCTGCTTCCCTCGCGGCCTGGCCGCCGCAACTTGCGCATGATCAGTTGCAGGAAAAGAAGTGCAGTCTCGGAGGTCTGTCGATCGTCAGGGAAGTTGCCCTGGATCCCCTTCTCCTCCTCGCCACCGAATGGAGGATTCGTGACGATGACGTCGACTCGATCGGCGTCGCCGATCTCGCTCATCCGGAACCGCAACGCGTTGAGCGGATCGATCTGCGGGGACTCGAGTCCGTGCAGAAGCAGGTTCATCTGACAGAGCAGGTAGGGCAGTGGCTTGGCTTCGATCCCAAACAGCGTGCGCTGCTGTAGCCGTTCGAACTCCTCCACCGTCTGGCAGAGCGGCTTCAGATGTTCGTACGACTCCACGAGGAACCCACCCGTGCCGGCTGCGGGATCGAGGATCACTTCGTGTGGCCGTGGGTCAATCGCCTTCACGATCATCCGCACAAGTGGTCGCGGCGTGTAGAACTCGCCGGAGTCTCCCGCCGCGTCGCGCATCTCCTTGAGCATCGACTCGTACAAGTGGCTGAGGGTGTGGATCTCCTCCGACGACGAGAAGTGAATTTCGTTGACCTTGTCGAGCACGTCGCGAAGGATGTAGCCCGACTGAACTCGGTTCACCGTTCCCCGGAAGACCGAAGCGATCACGTCACGGCGTTCGACCGTCTCCCCTGCTCCCTCCAGTGCGCGCAGATAGGCGAAGAGACCCGGACCTCGCTCGCCATCGGGCCGCACGGCCTCGTCTTGGCTGATGAACGCAGTGAGCCGTCACCCGTCATCGCGTTGTGCAATCCATCAGTGGTTGCACCGCCGGAGTTGGGCGGATTCCAGTCGCGCCAGCGATAGGGCGCGTCGATTGTCTCTCGGAACGGCCGCCCTTCCAGCGTCGCCTCGTCCTTGCGCACACGTTCGAGGTCGTCAAGGAACTTGAGGAACATGATCCACGTGAGCATCGGCAAGCGGTCGAGGTCGCCGTTGAGACCCTTGTCCTTGCGCATGATGTCGCGACAGGACTTGACGACCGTTCGTAGTCTCTGCGCGGTCGTCACAGGTGCGGCGACGGCCTTCTTTGTCCCTCGCGGACTCACACGTCCTCCGTGTTACGCGGCATACAGCAGCCTCTCCAATTCGTCGAGTGCCCGGCGAAGCTCATCCGGTCCACCAAACTTCTGAGCGATCTCGCTCGGGTTGCCATGGCCGGACAGTGGCGCGACTTTCAACACGTCCGGCAGCTTGAGCTGCTCTAGACCGTGCTCGGCATACTTATCCAGCAGCTCGGCGAGAATCTCGCGCGCCTCTGGTCCATAGCGATCAAAGAAGTCCTGATGTGCACTCGTCAGTCGCTGCGCACGCTCTCGCCGCGTGCGAAGAGGTCCGTTGAAGGCGAGATGACAGAGCAGGTCCAGTGGGTCGGCATCGGGGACGCCGGCAACGTCGCCCAACCGTCGGAGGTCGATGCCGCGCTCCGCAAGCGCGTCAAGGATGACCCGTCGTTGCTCGCTCTGACGCCAGCCCTCGCGCAGGTCATCTGACGATCGATACAGGGACTTGACCTTGTCTCGCGCGTAGTCGGTGTAGCTCACGACCCTGAGTTGCTTGCCGTCTCCGTCCAGCTCGTAGACGACCTGAGCGGCGATCTCGACGCTGCCGCCGTCGAAGTAGTACTTCCGAGGCTGTGACGGTTCATCCTCGGTGAACTCCAGAAGCACGACCTCGATCTCGCCCTCCTCGGCTGCGACCTCTTCCTCAACCACGGTCTGCTCGACGACGTTTCCCTCCTCGTCGATGACTTCCTCGTCGACGAGCGAGGGTTCGCCGTCGAACTCCGGATCGGCGAATAGCCGTGTTGCGCTTCCGGTGTAGTCGATGATGTTGAAGAACAACTTGCCGTAGTCCTCGCGGACCCGCGTCCCCCGGCCGATGATCTGCTTGAAGTCGGTCATCGAGCCAATGACGCGGGCAAGCACGATGTTCTTGCACATCGGCACGTCGACACCGGTCGTCAAGAGTTGGGACGTCGTCAGGATGACAGGAGCGACGGTCTCTAGCTCCTGGAAGCGACTGAGGTGACCCGCACCAATGTCGCCTTCGTCTGCCGTGACGCGGCAGACGAAGTCAGGGAACTTGCGCACCCGTGACAGCGTTGTGGTTGTTGAGCGCACGACGCATCTCCTCCGCGTGCTCCTGGTCGACGCAGAAGACGATCGTCTTCGCGAACGGGTCCGTCCGCTCCATGAAGTCAGTCAGGTGTCGCGCGATCGTTTCCGTTCGAGACTTCAGCGAGACGGATCGCTCGAAGTCTCGCGTCCCGTACTCCTGATCAGGAATCTCGCGGCCGTATCGATCCAGTTCGCCTTTGGAAGGGCGCCAACCGGCCGCGTCGACTGTGGTGACAACTCTGTGGACGCGATACGGAGCGAGGAAGCCGTCGTCGATTCCCGACCGCAGGCTGTACGTGTAGATGGGATTACCGAAGTACAGATACGTGTCGCGGTTGTCTGCGCGCAGCGGCGTCGCTGTCATTCCGAGCTGCACCGCAGGCTTGAAGTATTCGAGGATCTCGCGCCAGTTGCTCTTGTCCTTGGAGCTGCCGCGGTGACACTCGTCGACGATGACCAGGTCGAAGAAGTCCGGAGGGAACTCCTTGTACAGGCCAGGCCGTACTTCGTCGTGCGCAATCGCCTGATACGTCGAGAAGTACATCTCACGGCTCTTGCGAACGTCGCCCCCGGCGATCTTGTGCCGCGCTTCCCCGAACGGTGCGAACGTCTTGTCCTTGGGGTCATCGACAAGAACGTTGCGATCGGCGAGATACAGCATTCGCGGCTTGCGGTACTCACCCGTTCGATTCCAACCCGTCGACCACAGCCGCCAACAGATCTGGAACGCGACGACAGTCTTCCCAGTTCCCGTCGCGAGAGTCAGCAGAACGCGTGGCTTGCCCTTGAGGATCGCTTCGGTCGCGCGATGGATCGAGATGTCTTGGTAGTAGCGGGGTGCGCGGCCTGGCTCGTGGAAGTACGGCGCTCGCATCTGCACGTTGTCCGGGTCCAAGCCGCGGGCAACACAGTCGCGACGCCACAGTTCCTCGGGGCTCGGGTAGCGATCCAGCTCGGTATCCAAGCCCGTCGTGTAGTCATGCTCGACAATGCCCGGACCGTTGGTGCTGTACGCGAACCTCAGGTCCAGGATCTCGGCGTAGTCCTTGGCCTGTTGCAATCCGTCGCCAGGCAGGCGGTACTCCGCTTTTGCCTCGACGACGGCAATCGGTCTATCGCGCAGGTAGGAGAGCAGGTAGTCGGCGCGCTTGCGCTTCCCGCGCCGGACAGTGGAGCCGCTGACGATGATCCGACCGGGGGTGAAGCTGACCTGCTCGCGAATCTGCTCATCCAGCCAACCCGCGGAGTAGAGAGCGGGTAGGACGTACGTTCGACAAGTGTCAGCTTCTGTCGGCATTCATCCGTCCGGTCCGCGCCATCTCACTGGCCTCGATCGACATCCCCGCTTTACAGCGCGAGTACGCGCACGCCAACGTAGTAGGGCGGCGGCGACGAGGGGTCGGTACCACCCAAGTCCCGTAGCAGATCGACGGGATATGTCATCGCCGGTGGGTGACAAGCCGACGCTAGGCGAGCTACGCCGAGCGACTCCCAGCCTCGCCCTCGGCGAGTTCCCCCGCGACTTGAGCGAGGGCTTCCAGGTTCCGCGCCTTGATGCGCTCCTTCGCGCCCTCGGCCTCGAGGACATGATTCGCCTGGGTTGCGATTGTCAATGCCGCGGTTGCCTCGCGTGCGATGTGATTCAGCCGCCACCGGGCCGCGGGTTGGTCGACAAGTTCTGCAAGCAGACGAGCCCTTGTCACGACTGCGTGGTGCCGAGGCTTGTCGAGCGTCGCAGTCACCGACGGACAACAGCCTTCGTCGTCGCACATGACCTTCGGACGCATGGACGTCTCTCCGAGCAAGATCTGCCCGACCCGACGCGGAACGCTCCGCCCGAGCGTCTCGATGAAGATTCCTGCCCCGCCGCCTCCACCGCTTGATCCATCGTCCCGAGGCTTTCGGCTCGATTGTTGCCGAGCGATATTCGTTTGTTCGCCGGTACCCATTCCGCATTCATATCCGTCCAACCCCGCCGCGACGAGCGCGGGACCGTAGATACCCTGCCGCCATGCGATGACGCGCAGGTCGAAGGACTTCGCGCGGCGGGCGGTATCGAACAGGCGACGCACCTTGCCGTATCCGTCTTGTCCACCACCGGCGGGCGAAAAGCAGAGAGCGATCGACGATCCGTCGATGCCCTTCACGCGATCCGCGAAACGATCTACGCCGATCGACCAAGTAACTGAGTTGCTGAACGACTGGAGCTGCGCGCAGAACACCGGAAGAACAGGCAACCGGATCCCGTTACGCTCCAGATGTTCCGCGGTGTGATCCATGAGGGCTAGCGACACCATGAACCACGGGTCGGTCGGAGACGACACGTAGAAATACGGCGGGATGATTGTCGTTGCGCCCTTGTCCAACTGGAATTCGACAACCTGTGCAACGAGGCGGTCGACATCGATGTCGCCGACGGCCATCGGGTCGGACTGGCCGAACGGAAGTTGCGCCCACCGATCGTCTGGCGCGACACCGCTCTGCAGGAACGGAGTATCGGGATCCACGAGGTAGGGGACACCTGCGCCTCGCGCGAGGTCAGCGAGCATCGGGCGGGCCTCTGCCACGTGCGCGTCCGCCACGAGCTGGCTGATCCGCGGGCGGCGAGCCGCCAGTCGCGGTCCCGGAGCAGACGCGAGTAGATCACCCACCACCAGGTGGTCATTCATCGCTGCTCTGATCAGAAGATCGGACATCGAGGACCTCGATCCAACGTGCATCCAGCGTTCTGAGGTGCTATCTTACACGCAATGCAGTACGTAATCTACCATGTGGTCAAGAGGTCCATTCGAGGGGCGGTGTCGTGAGTCCTGAGTCTGCGGCGTCAGGCTTCTCCTTTCCATCCCTGGTGGAAGAGATCCGCGCCAGCGGGTTGACCGCGAGCGAGATCGGGAGGATCACCGGGGTTCGGGAACGGCAGGTGCAGAACTGGGCTGCGGGAACGTCTCGGCCGACGGCCGATACTCGCGATCGCCTCGTGGACATCCACTACATCGTGCGTCAACTCCAGCAGGTGTATCGCCCCGAAGGCACCGAGATCTGGCTCCACGCTCGCAACGCCGAACTGGATGGAGAGCGGCCCATCGACATGCTGGTCGAGGGGAACTTCGAGCCCGTGGTCCACGCAGTTCAACGGCTGCAAGCAGGAGCGATGTAGTGGCACGGAAGCTTCGCGCTCGCGGTCGCCGGCGCACCCCGTACGACTATCGACGGGCCCTTCGAGCGGCACGTCAGTACGGCGTGGCGCGAACTCACGGGGACTATTAGCGGTGGCAGGTGGGGTCCGCCCGGCAAGTACTCGGTCCTCTATCTCGGGCGGCCCCGATCCTCGATCGTCGTCGAGGCGTACCGTCACCTCGTCGACCCGTTCGCCGACTCGGGCATGACGGGCGACATGGTCGCCCCACGGTTAGTCCTGACGTGCCTAGTCTCAGTGACCGAGATCCTCGACTTGCGCTATGAGGAAGCTCGGCGAGGCGTCGGATTGAGCGACTCGGACTTGACGTCGCCAGTAGGCGAGTACGGCTCGTGCCATGACGTCGCACGGGTCGCTCACCAGCTAGGCCTGCACGGCATCATCTCGCCCGCCGCGACGGGGCTCGGAGAAACCCTCGCGCTTTTCGAACAGCACCTGCCGGCAGCGGAGCTGCCGACCCTGCTCTCGCACCAAACGTGGGAGGCGCTGCCGTCTGATCCGAGGCGGCTCCGCATTGTCAAGGGTGGCGAGGGGACGGCTTAATCGATCCGGGTGGGTGCTCCGGACTCCGGCGGCGCGCTACGAATCGAACTCGATCGACGCGTGGATCGCGCACACAGTTTGGGGACGGCTTCGCGTTCATCATCGACTGTCGATGGGCCTCGATCGTTTGCGGTGGCTGATGCGCTCGTAGAGCGCGAGGGTTTCGGCGTGGAGCTCGTCGTAGGGCTCGAGCGCCTCTACGACTTCGCAGAGCTCGTCCATCACCGACTCGACGCCCGCGGGGTTGCCGGCGAGGTCGCACGCGAGCATCCGGTCGCGGTAGAGGATCTCGTCGGCGGGTGCGGCCACGAGGCCGCGCATCGCCGCGTTGATTGCCTCCTGCGGGTTCCCCGCATCGAGGTGCAGCGCGGCCAGCTGATGTGCGGCATCGGCGATCTTCGCCTCGATGTTCGCGATCAGCGACTCACTGAACGCCCATTCGTAGCCGCGCGCTCCCTCGAATGGCTTGCCGCGCACGAGCTCCAGTGCGGAACGGAGTGTTTCGATCGCGACAGGCGGCGCGCAGCGGGATGCGTGCGCGACTCGTGCCTCGAATCTGGCGAGGTCGGTCGTGACCAGTGGCCCGAGTCGGTACACGCCAGCAGTCGCGACGACGTGCGGAAAGTGCGGCGTCCCGTCACTCGCGTTCCCGAGTTGGCTGCGAGCGGTTGAGACCGTCGTGTTGAACGTCGACGTCGTCGGCGCGCGGTCGAACCACAACACGGTCTTGAGCCGTTCATCGTCCGCGCCCTTCGGATGCAGCGCGAGATAGGCGACCATCTCGATGCATCGACGTCGCTCGAGTGGACTCCTGGCGCCGACGATCTCGATCGGGCCGAGCACGCGGATCTCGACTTCGAACGGCGGGTCAATGTACGGATCCGTCGTGCGGACTTCGATTGCCACGTCTTCGGCGATCGTGAGATCGAGAGCGTCCTCCGGTCCTTCGACGGCGACGTCGGTGAACAGCTCGTCGACTGCGGTTGCAGTCGCGAGATCTAGCAATGCGGGAGTGACCCGGAAGCCGAGAGGTGATAGCAGGAGCTCGGTGTCGGTGAGCGAAGCGTGCCACGTGGCTGGAATGTGCGAGTAGACGACCGCGGCCGCGCCGCGTCCGCCGTGGCCCGTGATCTCGCGAATGCGCGCGAGCACGTCAGGTCCGACAGGTTCGGTACACACGAGGATCGTCGGGATCCAACCATCGTCGGGGTACTCCGACACGCGCGCTTCGAAGGTGCGCTCGCAGCGGGCGGATGCAAGGGCGGCGGCGAAGGTGAGCGACGCCGCTTCGAGATCGTCGATCGCAGCATCGATATCCGGGAAGTGCGTCACGCGCTGTGCGCCGATGATGTCGATGTCCGTGACACCAACCGCGAGCACGTCGACGTGGTCGGCCCACGTGCTTGTCGCGAGCTCGACCGTGAGGCGTCGTATGAATGCGCTGACCTGTTCGGGAGAGCCATCGACCGTCAGCGTGCCCGCGGCCTCGACATCGACGAGCAAGCGACCGCCATCGATGTCGCCGAGCGCGACGAGTGCCGGGAGCGGAGCGCACGCGCCCGAGCCGAGCGAGCGAAGATCATCGACGCTCAAGTCGGGATCGGTGATCCAGCCGCGTGCGTCATCGGTCGCGCGAAAACCGTCCGGTGGCCGGTCGGGCGCGCGGTCGGTGAGGATCTCGACCTGACCGCCGCCGATGCGCACCGCGAGAATTGCGGGAAGCGCGGCCTTGCTGGTCGCAAGGCCCGAAGCGAAGGCTCGCAGTGCGAGATCGAGAAGCTCGGCGTCGGCGAGATCCGCAGCGCTGCGCAGCCGACGCTCAACCTGTTCGAGATCGGGGCTGGTCGAAGGGATCGGTCGGCCGGCGCGACGCCTTCGTCGTTGCACGCGGCGTAGCCGGTCGAGCAGTGCGACGAGTGACGCGGCCGCGAGTCCGCCGCCGATGAGGAGCGCAGGATCGATTCCGCGTTCCGAGTGATGCTCGGAAGGCTCGCTCGGACGGGGAAGCGGCGCGGCCGTCGCCGTCGGCGCCGGCACTGCGGGCGAGGTCGATGGAACTGTGGTCGATGGTGTGACTGCGGGAGGGGGATGGTGGGGCGGGGCGTGATGTGTGACGACGGGTGCTGACGGAGTTGTGTCCGGCGCGGGCACCGCCGGTCTCCTCGCTCACTCCGGTTGCGTTCGCGGGCATCGTCAGCACCCAGCCCGGAATGATGAGTTTCGGATCCTCGAGCGAGCGGCCGTCGGGCTGGCCCTTTCCGATGTTGAGCTCGAAGATCTCGCGCCAACGCAGCGGGTCGCCGAGGTGTTTCTCCGCGAGTCCCCAGAGAGTGTCGTAGCGCACGACGGTGTAGGTCTTCGTCGTTGCGGCGGTTCGAGTTGGTTGCGCTCGCGCGCGCGGGCGTGTCCGCACGCAAGAGGAACGCTGCCGGCATCTCCACCGAGACGGGAAGCGTGACCGCTGGAGCCAGCTGCCTCCCGGTCACGAGGGGTGCCGCGCTCGGGACGTGGACGCTGCTGACGAGCAACGCGGCCGACGCGATCAGCTTGCACATCGCGGGCTGCGCGATCCCGGCGAATCGCAGCCGCGGCGCCGCAGTTCCTCGTGCCCACGCGATCGACTCGACCAGGATCGATGCGGCGATCTGCGCCCAGGCGAACCACCCCACGAGAGCGAGTGCCTTGATCAGTGTCGAGTCCGAGATCTCGTTGCGCGACAGGGCGTGCGTGATGTCGTGAAGCGATGGAACGAGCGCTCGGCAGGGGCCAGCCCGCAAGTCTCGAGAGCGCGAACGGCACGCCTACCGCGAGGACGATCAGCGTGACGAGCGAGCCGACTCCCGTGGTTGCGCGCCGGAGGCGCGAAGTGGATCGCATCGCTTCAGTTGCCTTCCTGCTCGACGGCCCGGACTCCGTGCGCCTGTCCTCGACCGTGGACGGTCATGCTCGTTCAGGCCGGCGAGTCCGAGCAGGAACATGCGGCGAGTGATCGTCACTTCGACGAGTACCTCGTCGCCGTCTACCGACGCCGTGCCCTCGTAGCCCGTCTGCGTGAGATAGTTCTCGGCGCGAAGCACGGCGGACGACCCGTCGAGCTGCGCGCCTCCGGAGGTGCGCGCCGCCCCGGTGTCGAGTGCTTGTGCGCCGGCGCGAGCGGCAGACTCCGCGACGTTCGCGGCCTCGCGTCGCGCGGCGAGAACATTGCCGCCGTCGAACACGAGCCCGGCGACCAGGAGTAAGGCGAGCATGAAGCCCACCACGAAGACCGTGACCGTCCCGCGCTCGTCGACGGGGGTCACGAGACTGCCCGGTAGACGTCGATCGGAGCGGTGAATCGTGCCGTGATCGTTCTCGATGCCGGCAGGCCGAGGCCGACGAGGTCCTGCAGTGCGACCGCGCACGAGACGGTGGCGGTCACTGTGCCGCCAGCCCGGAAGTCGGAGGTGTCGAGAACGACCGACAGCGCCCTGCAGGTGACGCCGCCCTCGTGGAGGTCGCCGCGCGCGGCCGTGTCGCTGCCCGCGACCGCTTCGGTGACGGAACGCGCGTTGGCGGCCTCTCTCGCCACGTCACGCGCCGCGGATTCGACCTCACTGCGAGACGAGGCGATCCGGCCCAGCGCGACGACGAAGAGCAACACGACGATCAAGACTGGGGTGATCAGCACGAGCTCGGTCGTAGCAGAGCCTCGTTCGCCGTGTTTCCGAGCAACCTTCATGGTTGGTCGGGTCGGAATCGTTCGACGGGGCTCTGGGCCTGCCCGTGGACGTGAAGGGTGAAGCCGGGAAGCAGGGAGTGGATAGTTCCGTCGACCTCGACCCGAGCGACATCGGCATCGCGCGTCGCCGTAACGGTGACGCCGTTGACGAGCTCGGGCGCGGCGGCCGTCATGAACTCTTGCGCACGCACGCGACCGTCGTCGGCGGTTGCCGATTGGACTCGTGCCGCGCTCGCACCTTCTTGCGCGGCGGCTTCGGCAACGTGCGAAGCGTGATACCAGAGACCGAACTGGATCACGAGCATGATCAGGAAGATGAGTACGGGAGTAACCAGCACCGCCTCAACCGTTGCGTCACCGCGTTGGTCGCGGGCGCCGACGCGGATCACGGTCCGTCGGTGGGGATCGAGTTCGCCTTGGCCGTCACCTTGGTGACGATGATCGCGCCGGCCGCAATCGCCAGCGCCGCGAAGATCGCGACGATGATCACCTTCTCGGTGACCTCGCCGCGTTCGTCGAGCCGAGCGGCGTCCCAGCGTGCTCTCAAGATCGGTACGAGTACCGAAAAGAAGGTGAGCTCGTTCACGGGCGGTAGTCCTTTCAGCGTGCGGTCAGAGACCGGTGAGAACCTGGTTGACGGCCGGGTAGCCGAGGAAGATGACGAACCCCACCATCAGGAGGACGATGGGCAGAGACATACGTTCGCTCGCCGCCTGCGCGACGCTTTCGGCATCTGCGAGACCGCGTATCCGGATCGCTCGGGCCTTGGCTGCGATGGAGCCACGCACGCGCGCTCCCTCGTCGCCGGCGAGTGCGACGCTCGCCGCGAGTTCGTTGAGCTCACTGATCTGGAGCTGCGAGCCGAGCCGGTCGAGTCCGGCCCACGGCGGCTCGCCCATCAGCCGCGCTTCCGAAAGTGCTTGGCGGAGTTCGGAGAAGGCCCAACCCTGACCGCTTGCCGCGCTCAGTTCGAGAGCACTCTCGATCCCCGCGCCGCCCGCAAGTCGCACCGCAACCAGGTCGAGGAAGCACCCCAATGCGTGGCGGAACGCGCGGCGACGTTCGGCGGCCGCCATCTTCAGTGAGAGCAGCGGGAGGAGCGCGCCGGCCGCGGCGAACACGAGCGAGATCCACACCGGGAGGATGAGGGACACCGAGACGCCGCCGGCGATCATCAACGCCGCGGTCGCGGGCGCCCACAACAGTCCGGCGAGCGCGCACAAGGTTTGGCGGGCGATCAGCGCGTCGGCGGATTGCGAGGTGGCACGCAGGTCAGGCGCGATCCTCCGAACGAGTTGGCTGCCGGCACTCGAGCGCGCGATCGGGCGGCCGACGAGGCCGACGAGGAGGCCGCCATCGGAAAGCTCGATCTGACCAGCACGAGGGCGATGCAAATGCGCGAGAGCGTCGGCGAGCGCGGGGCGTGCCGGGATGAGTCCAGAGATCAGCACGATCACGCCGACGCCCGTGCCCGCGCCGAGGAGCAGCACGAGGTTCACGCTCGTGCTCCCGCGGTTGTCGCGTCACCGATGAGGAAGCGTTCCGGCGACCGGAACCGACTCATACGCGCGAGCCACCAGAGAGCAAAGCCCCAGCAGATCGAGATGAGTGCGAGCGTCGTCTGGCCGAGAGCACTCGAGTACGACGTCACGTAGGACGGGTTCAGGACGACGAGGCCGACGGCCGTGAGGACGGTGCAACCGGTGATCACCCGGACCGCGGTGCGCATTCGGGCGCGGGCCGCCTCGATGCGGAGCTGCATCGCGGCTTCGTCGCGCGCCGCTTGCGCGAGCGTGCCCAGGAGGTCGGTCAGCTCGCGTACGGACTCTGTGGCCGCGACACTCAGGGACGCGACGACGAGGTCGGCGATCGGATGCGCCAAGTCGTCGGCGAGCCTGCGTAGTGCTCTCGAGAGGGGTTCGCGCTCGATGGCGGTCGACAACGCGAGGACCTCGCGCCGGATGGGTTCGGGTGCGACGGGCGACGTCGCCGCGATCGCCGCCTCAAGCCCGTGTGCCGCCGCGATGGTGTCGCGCAGCATCTCGGTCCAGGACGCAATCGCCTCGGTTCGTGCCACGCCCGTCTCACGCGCCGAACGTCCGCCGAGCAGCTCGGGTGAGCTCCACCCCAAGAGTCCGCAAGCAATGGCGGCAACCGGCCATCGCGTCGCGACAAGCACGGGAACGGCCAGCCCGAGAGCGCGGCCGAGTCTCATGCGCGAGTCGGAGAGTTGTGTGATGGTCCGAGGCGGGCGTTCGGTCGGTTCGCGCCGCTCCATTCCGGATGCGATGAGGAGAAATCCCAACGCGACGCCCGCGCCCAGGAATGCGGCGATGGCGGTCACGACCGCTCCATGCGTCGGTCGCGATGGTGAACGTCGTAGCCCTCGGCGATCAGGTCGTCGGCGAGATCGTGGGGGAGTGGGATGGCCGGAACCGCTCGACCGTCGGGACCGGGCGCGAACAGTTCGTTCGTGACGACCTGACGGCCATCGGTGTCGACGACCTGACGTATAGAGGCAACGAACCGGCCGTGTCTCGACTTGGCGATGAACACGACGAGGTCGATTGCGGCGGCGGCGAGCTGGTTCGTCGCTTCGAGCGACAAACGCTCCGGTGCTTGCATGGCGTAGAGGGCGAGCTTGTTGAAGACGGTGCCCGATGAGTCGGCGTGAATGGTGCACATCGAACCGTCATTTCCCTGGCTCATCGCGTTGAGCATCGGGATGATCTCCTCACCGCGTACCTCTCCGACGATCACGCGGTCGGGGTTCATGCGCAGACTCATCCGGACGAGCTCGGCGGCCGTGACTTCGCCGACCCCTTCGACGTTCGCTTCGCGGGCTTCGAGCGCGACGACATCGGGGTGGAGTTCGGGAAATCGATCGAGACCGAGTTCGAGTTCCGTTTCGATCGTCACGATGCGCTCGTGTTCCGGAATCTCGGCGGCAAGCGCTCGCAGCATCGTGGTCTTCCCGGCGCCGGTTGCGCCGGCAACGATGATTTGCTTGCGGGCGCGCACGGCCGCCGCAAGGAAGCGTTGCAATCCGAGATCGATTGCGCCGAGGCGCACCATGTCGTCGAGGGACACCTTCATGAATCGGTGGCGCCGGATCGCGACGGCGGGCCGATCGCACACCCACGCGACGGCGAACAGTCGGCTGCCGTCTGGAAGTTGGAGGTTGAGCGACGGGTGGCTCGGATTGAACTCGCGTTCCGAGAGTCCGTATCGACGACCAATCTCGCGCAGGGTGTCGATGAGATCGGCGTCTGTGTCGGCGATGCGAGGGCCTGGGATCTTCGTGCCGTCGGCGTATTCGACGAAGACCTGATCGCATCCGTTCGCCACGATGTTTTGGATGCGCTCGTCGTCGAGGAGCGGTTGAAGCCGACCGAACTGGTACAGGTGATCGAACACCGCCTGCGCGAGCGCTTCTTCGGCAGCCGAGTCGAGGCCCGCGAGTCCTTGTGCGATCGCGTCGCGTGCGAAGCGTTCGAGCTCGTCGTTGACGAGCTCGCGTGCAAGAGCGATCTCGTCGTCGCGTTGCAACCGGCGCGTACCGCCGAGCTCCGCGGCGCGGGCGCGTCGGGTGAGCTCCGTCGCGACCGTGGTCCGGAGTCGCTGCACGAGATCCGCGTCGACCTCCGTGACGGTCATTGCGAGACCGTCGCCTCGTCGGGCGCGCCGAGGAGTTGGTCGAGCGAGCACGGCCGCGCTGCGCATGAGCGGCGACCGCCGCAGCCATCGATCGCGTGCCGCGCCGTACCCGATCGCGTTCGCGGCGCGGGCGTCGTTCTCGATCACGTACAGCTCATCGACCGCGAGCGCGGATGCCACTTCGGCGCGTGGATACGGACGTTCACCGACACAGACAGCGATCACGCGTCGAACGTGCTCCGATAGCGAACGCTGTTGCCAACGCGCGTGCTCGACTCCTTCGATGGTGGGACGAAGCACGAGCAGGCCGATGGACGCGGATGCGACGAGATCGGTGGCGGGCGATCGAGGGTCCCAACGCCCGGCATCGACGATCACCGTTGAGGTCTCGTGCGCGAGCATCAGTGTCTGAGCGAGCGAGGCGGCGAGGCCGCTGAGTGCGCTCGTCGCTTGTTCGGCCGATGTCGGCCCGGCGAGTACGAGGGCACCGCACGGCAGAAGCTGTGTGTGACGATCGATGCTGCCTCGGTCGAGGCCGCGCCGGCCGGATGCCGCAAGAGTGAGCAGTCCTGGATCGAGCGCAAGGCCACATCTGGCAGCAATGTCGCCGCCCGCCGCGTCGGCCTCGACGAGTAGCGCCGGGCCTCGTTCCGAAATGAGGCCCGCGAGGGCCAGCGCGAGGGTCGTGGCGCCCGGGGAGCCTTTCGTTCCGGTGACAGCGATCGCCGTCATCCCGCGATCACGACCAGGCTGAGACGACCCGAGGCACCATCGCCCGCGATCGTGGTGGACGCGGCCGTGGGAACGAGGAGCGACACCGCGAGTGCGTCCGGGCTGTCCTTCGATCCTGCCACGTCGAGCACGCTTGCCCGACCCCGATCGAGTGGCGCCGCGGACTCGCCGACTGCAGACGGGGCCGCGATCTCTACGAGCCGGACCTCGTCGCCCGGCGCGAGCGACACCGGATACTGACCGGCCTTCAGCGAAGCGCCGACGATCGCCATGCCGGTCGGCACGCGGGCCGCGGCGCTGACGTCGTCGGGTGAGAGCAGTGAGCCGGGAACCAGGGCGACAGCGGCGACGCGCCCGACGACGCGATCGAGCGCGGATGCGGGCGTTGTGCGGATGCCAGGACCTACCGATACCCGCGTGATCGCGAGATCGCCCGACGCAATCGTGTGGCCCGCGGGAACCGCATGGCGCAAGGACAGAACTTGCGAGCGGTTGTTGGCGCTCGAGAAGAGGCTCGCAGTCGCGAGGACGCATAGGACGATCACGACGAGTCCGAGCGCGATGCGCGTGCGGTTGCGGCGTCCGGCTTGCGCGGCGCGGGGCAACCCGCCGACCCCGTTCTGCGAGGACTGAGCCGGCTGATGTCGAGCGATCGTTGCGGTCATCTCTCTCGTCTCACGGCGCGTTCGTGTTGAGTGCTTGCACTTCGCCAACGCGAATCGGGAAGGTGGTCGTTCGCTCGATCGTTCCGAGGTCGCCGCCTCCCGCAACCCCAGCCGCGGTCCAGGTTGCGTGCCAACGCACGGTGACCGAGGCTCGGAACTGCAGGTTCGGTTGGCTGGCCGAGGATTCGGCGTATGTGTACGCGCACGACGGTGACTGCGCGGCAGCGGGGATGGTCGAGTCGTAGGCGGTGCCCGGCCCGTCGCAGACGACCTGCCCGAGATCGCCCATCGTCCACACCGATTGCTCCGGAACGGCACGAACGGTCACGCTGACGCCCGGCACCGACACGGTCGATGACAGGGGCGCCCACGGTCCGCCCAGCCAGAGCCAGCTCTGCAGGTTGACGATCTGATCGCCGGCGGGGCTGATTTCTGGTCGCGGAAGCGGAAGCGCGAGACGCTTGCTCGCCTCAACCGCGAGCGCGGCCGGATCGACGTTGGGGACGAAGAAGAACCCGGAGAACTCGGCAGCGCCGCACCACTTCATGTACCAGGTGCCGGCGGGTTGGCCCGGCAGTGGATGCACTGCGATCGAGATTCCCTGGCCTGATCGGGAAGGGCACGTACGCGATCCCGTCGTGAACGACGAGCGGTACGTCGATGCACTTCTGGGCGTGCCCGCCGCTGTGCCCACCGGAGCCGCCGTCGACGCCGACCTTCTCGCCAATCCCCGTCGGGTCGGTGGATGCCGAACCCGTGGTGTCGGCTCTCGCCGTTTGCGCCCAACCCGCGAGTACAGCCAGCGCGATCGTCACGATCGCAACTAGACGGTGCATCCCAACCCCTCGTCCTTGATGGCGGAAACCTTCCAAGCGGCGCCTACACGCGTGAAGGTCATGAGCACCTGGTGACGGCGCGGATCATCGGTGTCGATGCGCTTGCCGTCGCTGACTCGGTAGAGCCCGGTCTTGTCGTCGTAGCAGTCGCGCACCTGTGCGGTGGCTCCGGCGATCGACACGACCTTCGGCGCGATGTTGATCGTCCCCTTCACGACGGTCGCCCGCGACCGCGTTGCCCTGGAAGACGGCGTAGAGCTTGGCGAGCTCCTTGCCGGTGGCGCGTTGACCGAGCAGCGAGCGCGTCTCGGCCGCGTTGAACGGTCCGCTGCGAGCCCCGACGCGGAGGTACAGATCCCAGAACGCGCGGACGGCGGCGACGAGTTGCGTGTTCGGTCCGGTCGTAGTCGGCGTCGGTCGCGACGTGGCCGTCGGTCCGCTGCTGCTCGCGGGTGCCGAGGACGACGTCGTGACGTTGGGTGTGCTCTGGCTTCCTGATCCGGAACACGCCGGGAGCACGAGGGCCGCCGTGGCGCTCAGCGCTGCGAGGCGTGTCGTGATGGAGAGGGCCGAGCGGATTCGTGTCATACCCCAGATAAGCGCGCTGGGAGGCCGGAACGGGACAAAGAATTCGCGACGGCGGCAGACGTCTGCACGCGATGTCTGTACCGATCGCTGCTGAGGCGCCACGGCGGGGTCGCGATCGAGGTCGAGGCGCTCCACACCCGAATAGAAATATGTGGCGGCGCCCGGCTACTTCAACGGGATTTCGGGCACCTCAAGGGTCTCGCGCGCACCCGGGAGTACCACTTCCTCCGCCCACAGGGCGTCGGTCTCCTGGCGCGATCGGTGGACGTCGTCGAGATGCTCTCGACCCCATCGGTAGATCGCAGTCAGCGGATGAGCGAGAGATTGGCCGAGTTCGGTGAGCTGGTAGCCGATGCTCTTCGACCCGTGACCTTCGTCGTGGAGAACGCGTTCGACCACGCCGTCGCGTTCGAGGAACCGCAGCGTTTCGGTGAGGACTTTCGGGGCGACGCCCTTGATCGCGTGGTTGAGCTGGAAGCGACGCTTGGTGCCCGACGCAAGCTCTCGGACGACGGAGATGACCCACTTGCGGCCCAGTATCGCGACGACCTCTTGCGTCGCGATAGTCCACGCGAGAGACCCCTCGGACCCCGGTATGTCGGAGTCCGGGTCGTCGCCTCCACCTCCGGTCGGAGGCGGGCGGTGTCCGCTTGCAGAAGGCGAGTCCATGCCGTCGTTTCCCCACGCAGTCCTTGCGTAGGCCTCCGAGTGTCGCAGGCTCGGCGCCCGATCTAAGAACTTTGCCCGGATTCAACCTGGGGATATTCGACCCGGTGCAGACCCACCGTGCAGACCTCGCGTGCAGACCTCCGTCAAGGCCGCCCAGTCACTGTCGCCGGACTGGAGATGCCGATCGAGGGAGCGATGCCGTGACGATGACTCTGTTCACCGAGTTGGAGGCCGAGTGGCGGGTACTCGGGGCATCCCCTCCGTCCGTTGCCGCGCTCAGAACCTGGGCGCAGGCCGACCGGGTGCTCGAGGTCTTCGAAGACCTGCATCAGGTCGTGCGGTTTGCGCAACGTTCGGCCGATCAGATGCGGGCGGGGGAGGTGCTCGCATGTCTCGCGGCGCGAGCACCGTCAGATCCGTTGGCGGCGAGAACGGTGCTGCACGTCGTGCTCCCCGGACTGATCCGGATCGCGGCCGACTTCCGCGGCGCCGCGCGCTCCGACGAGGAGGCCGCCAGCATGGTGGTCGCGACGGCGTACGAGCGCATCTGTACGTACCCGATCGAGCGGCGGCCGCACAGCATCGCTCCGAACATCTTGCTGGATACGCGTCAGGGAGTCAGCCGGTCGTTGTTTCGGCCACGAGTTCTCGAGGACGGCCACGCCGAGATCGAGCGACTCGCCTGTCGCCGCGGCGGGATCCTCGGCGGCCGACGAACTCGTCGGGCTCGTGGACGAGGCGGTCCGGACGCGGAAGTTACGAGTCGATGACGCTCGACTCATCGTGTTGACGCGGGTTGCCGGCATGACCACCTCGGAGCTCGCGGCGGAGGGTGGATGCGCGGTGGAGACTCTGCGGCGCCGCCGGCAGCGGGCAGAAGCCGCGCTGGCGGCAGCGGTCGGATGCGTCGCGTGACGTTGTCGCTCGTCGCGCCTACGATCGTGGCGTGCGACGTCTTCGTCGCCGTCGCCCTGCCGGCGAGCCGCAGGTGCCAATCGAGGTCGTCGAGCCGTTTGCGTTCGCGCCGGTCGTCGGGCCGGCGGTCGTCCGCATCGGTCCCGATCGAACGCTGCTCGATGCGCCGTGGGAGATGTTCGGGTGCATCGTCGCGAACGTTTGGCCGGACGAGAGCGTCGCTGGCGGCTGGGTACGGGTCGAATGGCCTGCCGACGTTCGGTCCCTCCGGCCGATTGCTCCGCTCGATCTGCACCTTGGCCACATGCTCGAGCTCTCTGCACAGCGGTGCGCCCGTGGCGCCCCGCACTACGCGATCGTCGCGGATGTCGACCCACAACGAATGATCCTCGTCGGCGCCGGGTCCGCTGCTATGGCGCTCGCGACGCATCACAACGCTGTCGACGCCTGGCGGCGTGCGGAGCTCTTCGCGACGGCGGAGTTGTGGCGGGAAAGGCTCGCGGGCCCCGCGGGCAGATAACCCCGAGATTCGTGCGATCCGGGAGCGCGCGATGGCCCTCGCCGGTTGTAGCCCCCGCGTTCGGGCGTGCATTCCCAACGTGTTGATCTCGAGAGATCAGGTGATCGCAGGACTTCCAGCGCCTGATGTTCGCCGACTTATGCGCGCGCTCATGCGCGGACCCCAGACCCTTGGCGGGATTGGCGCCGAGTCGGGACTTGACGACTCGGCTGTCGCCGCGCTTATTGCGGAACTCGAAGGTGCCGCGTTGATCGAACCGGTCTCCGGCGAAACTTGGCGGACAACCGTGGCGGGCAACGCGCTCGCGAAGGCACGGATCGGGAAGCCGATGCGACGATCCAAAGCCGATCAGCTTGTCGCCGATCTCCTGAATCGCATCGCGGAGGTCAACGCCGACGAAGCGTTTCCCTACACCGTCGAGGACGTGCGGGTCTTTGGTTCGTACGCAAATCCGATGGTGGATGGCGTAGGTGACGTCGACCTCCAAATCCTGTACGCCCTGCGTCCGGACGTTGACTTGGGGGCCTACAACCGCGTCGCCGTCAACCTAGCGAAGCGGGACGGCCGGAACTTCTCGACCTATCTCGATGTGCTCGCGTTCACCGAGACGCAGTTCTACCGACGAGTCCGAGGGCGATCGAACCGACTGGACATCCAGTTCGACCTCGTCGACTCGCCTGGGACGCTTCCCGATGGAGCAAAGCTCGTTGAGCTATACCGGCGAGCGGGAGGGAGCGCGGCCTTGGTAACGGCAGATCCCATCGAGTGCCGTCGTGCCTCGTTCCGTTCCGGATCGGCTCGAACGATCTGAACCTGGAGTCAATTGCGCCGAGCCGCGAATACGCACCGAAGACGACGAAAGCCCGCAGGTGAGACGCTCGCCCATCGGCTGGGTCACGCGATTCTGGACCAGCCTGACGCTGATCGTCCCGACCACCCGCGCGCTCTTGGAGCTGAAAGCCCGAAAGCTTGCCTACGGGCAGCACGCTCAGCTCGTCTTTCGTACGATCTCGCGATGGCGCATCACCCAGCCCCGGTCGGAGCCGGCCTGCCCCCGTACGCGATTGCTTTAGCGCAGCGGGCTCGGGCCGGGGGACTAGTGATCTACGCGGGCGCAGGGCTCAGCATGGCCGAGCCATCTGGTCTTCCGTCGGGAGCTGAGGTCGCCCGACGCGTGCATGCTCGGCTAAAGGCCGCCTTTCCGGTGCTCGACAGCATCGATGAGGGGGATCTCGTCGCTATGTCCGACGCCATAGCTGCTCTCGCCGGGGGCGAGGAGGCGCTCCGGCTCACGGCCGTGGAAGCCGCCGAGTTCACGACTGCCGCCCCTACCTATGGCCACGCTGTGCTGGCTGCCTTGCTGCTTGAGGGCGTCCTCGACGTCCTCACCACGAACTGGGACAACTGCGTGGAACGGGGAGCTGTCTCCGAGCGCGTGCCGTCCGTGGTGACCGCGCACGATCTTCTTCACGTCGTTGGTCGGCGCGTGCTGAAGATCCACGGCTGCGCGACGCAGCCGGGATCACTTCTACTGACGACGGATCACTTGCAGTCGCCTCCACAGTGGGTGACCGACGAGACCCGGGCGCGGCTAGGCAACACCGTCGTCGTCTTCGTCGGCATCGGTGACGTCGCCGGATACGTGGAGGAACGTCTGAAGGAAGCGATCGCGGACGTCGGCAATGTCGACAACATCCGCGTTGTCGGCCCCGGAATTGACGCCGGCTGGGCCAGTTCCGAATGGAGCAAGCTAGTTCCTAGCCTCGATGACGACCATCGCATCGCCGCAACGTCGGACGAGTTCCTGGAGAAGCTCGGCGCCGCATACGTGCACATGACATTCGCTGATCTGGCGGCGAGCCTCGAAGGCGTCGAGGTCGCGGCCCTCGCTTTCGACAAGGGCGCTGACGGACTTCGGAAGCATGACGCGCTGACCATTCTCTCCTGGGCTCGTAGGACAGGAGTTGTGGCGACCCCCGGGGCTTCGGTGTTGAATTCGGAACCGATGGCGGAGGCGATCGCTGCCCTTGGCGTAATCGCGGCGGACGAGTTCAAGATCACGAGAGACTCCACGATTGAGACATCTGGCGGATACCTCGAGGTCTTGGTGTCTGTGGGTGTGAACTCCGCCGCCCGGCTTCGACGCGAGGCTCAGAATCGGCTCGAAGCACACGCAGCCAGGGGAGCGCCGGAACCAACGTTCTTAATCGCAGGAGGGATGGGGTGGGCAATTCCGGCCGACGTCCTGCCCTCCGACGTTCTCGGGGATGGTGATGCGGCCGACGTGGTAGACGGTCCGATGTACGCGGAGCCTGCCATCGTCCTAGCGAGTGAGGTGCTGGCCGCGTGAGCGACGAGAACGCCGAAGTGAGCGCGGATCGGGAGCTGCTAGCCCTGGCACGATCGGTGCTGGTTGACGAGGGATACGCGGTCGAAGATCTCCCCGGCGAGCCGGGGTTGCTACTCGCGGAGAACGCCTACTTCTTCATCGGAGTCAGCGCGACCCCCACTATTTCGCAACTTGTTGTGGCTCAGCCCCTGGCCGAGCTCGCAATCTGGGACCGGTTGTCGCAAAGCAATGCGGGACCGAAGCGCTGGGACGCCTATCTGATCCTGCTCACCCAGGAACGCTCTCCTGAGACGCGCCAGACCACGCGCGATCTCTTTGAGATCAACTACGACACCAGGAACCTTCGCCGAATCGCGCGGGCGGGAGTGGAAGCGACCCTCGTTGCCGTCCGCGAAGCGCTCACGCCATTCGTCGCGCCGATCGCGCTGGACGACCCCTCAATCGCGAGCGACCCGTTCGACGCGTTGACGGAGGCGCTTGCGGCGCGCGGTGTGGAGCGCGCCCTAGCCACCCGGGCGACTGCAGCCTTCAAACAGGGGGTGCCTCTTGGCGACGTCCTTTGAGCCCCCGATCAGACGCATGGCGGTCGAGGCGTTCCGCGGCTTTCGAGATCGGCAGGAGTTCGATCTCGGGGCGACCGCGGTTGTCGTAGCTGGACCGAACGGCACCGGGAAAACCAGCTTCTTCGATGCGCTTCAGTGGTGCCTGCTTGGATCAATCCAGCGACTTGAAGGACTACGGGCTCGGCGAAACGTCGAGCACATCGTGAATCAATACAGACTCGGCGATCGCGCCGCCGTCGAGATGCAGCTCCTAATCGGGGGCCGCTCCATCACCCTCCGACGCACTGGTGATCACCGATCGAGCACGCTTGAGTTTGAAGAGGACGGCGGAGAATCAGTCTTCGGCGAAGACGCCACCTTGCTCCTTGAGGAGGCACTCGCTCTCGAAGGTGACCTGACGCTCGAGATGGCGCTCACGACCTCGGGTCTAATGCAGCAGGACGTCATGCGGGCTGTGCTCGAGGCAAGGCCTCAGGATCGGTATCGCCATATCAGCACGGTCCTCGGTCTGGCGGCCCTCGAAGAGTTCGAAGCCGCAACTCGAGACCTTGCAGCAGGGGCAAAAGGACGAGCCGACGCGGCTCGCGGCGACCGGGACTCCCTCGCATCGTCGCTATCGGAAGCGCAGACGAGGCTCGCCGCTGCTGAGCAGCGTTTACAGACGCTTCCGCAGATCGAAGCTCTTCGTTCCGAAACGCTGGCACTTCTCTCCGACGCCCCGCAGTTCGTCAATCTTGACTCACCGACCACCCTCTTGGACGTGAGCAGCGCGCGCGGACTAATCGCAACGTTGGGTGACCTCGGAGATCAGCTGGATGCCTTAACGGCAGCATGGTCCGACGCCGAAGACTCTCGACGCTCGCTTGAGTCCGAGCCGTCGGGCGACGAACTTGAAGCGGCCCGGTTCGCTGCAGAAGCCGCGGCATCCGCGGTCGTGGCGAAGGAAGGTGGGCAGGCCACCATCGAAGCACGACTCGCATCGGCGCAGGCAGCAAGCAACGACGTAGCGCGCCTCGCCGCGCTCGCGGTCCCGATGCTCACCGATCGCTGCCCAGTATGCGGACAGTCAATTGACGCCGCTGACGTCGAACGCGACCTTCGCTCGCGGGCTGCGAGCAGTGAGACAATGCTCGCCCTGCAATCCGAGCTGGACGAGGCGCGACTGGCCGTCCAGACCGCTCAGAGTGATGCTGCCACGGCAGAGAGCCGCTTGCGGGCACTGAATGGCCTTCGTCAAAGATGGGAGACGTTTCGTGCCAACTTGCGGTTGGCAGAAGCCGCGTTCGACCGGGTTGTAGCGCCGCGTTCGACCATCTCTCTCAGGGCTCCGACGGCGTCCGATCTCAGCGCGGACGGTGCTCGCCATTCCGAGTTCCTGCGGACCCTACGGCGGCGAGTTCTTGAGTTCCTCAACACACTCGAGGAGGGGGTCGATCGGGGCCCAGTCGAGCGGGCTCAATCGGAGGTAGCGAGCTTTAGTGAGGCTCTCGAAGTACGCCGCGCCGACTCGAGGATGAGTCAAATCGAGCCCAGCGCCTCAAGACTCTCGCCGACGCGGCTGTGGAAGCACGCGTCGAGGTCACTGAGCAGCGGTTCAAGGCTGTTCAACCTCTTGTAGCCGACATCTTCAGCCGTCTCGACCCCCATCCGGCCTTCAAGACCATCGAGTTCGAGTTGGACACCTACTACAAGCGCGGGAACGACGAGCCCGATGGTCCGAGACCTGGTGGAAGGTGTGAGCGCTGACCCCTTGCTTGTCTTCTCGACCTCGCAAGCGAACATCGCCGCGCTTTCCTACTTCCTTGCGATGGGATGGTCAGCGGGCGATCGTGGACTCCCCTTCGTGCTACTCGACGATCCCGTGCAGTCGATGGACGACGTAAACGTCCTCGGCTTCGCGGACCTGTCGCGCCATCTTCGGAAGACTCGACAGCTGATCATCTCGACCCACGAACGCCGCCTTGCCGGGCTGCTTGAACGCAAACTCGCGCCTCGATCAGCGAATGACACGACGACAGTGCTCGAATTTGTCGGCTGGGATCGCAGTGGGCCCAGCGTCGAGCACCGGGTTGTCGAGTCGCAGTACGTGAGCGACCCCATACGAGTGGTGCAAGCCGCCAGCTGACGAGCGATCAGCAGGCGTGCGTCTTGACGCGAGACCTCGGCGCGCCGTGCGGTTGGCCTGTTTGTCTGTCGAATCAATGTTTGCAACCGACTCGGTAGAAGCGCCGGTAGAACGTCGGCGTCGGGGAAGGTCAGAGCCGTGTGATCTGGTCAACAACCCGAAGGTCAGCCCCGTCGCCTCAGGCAGCATCGTCGGTGGTCGCCACGGATGGTTTCAGTTCGGACCGGCTCGCAGTCATGCCCATGTTCTTCGAGGACGGCACCGGCAACCTGGAGTGGCTGACGGCGCACAGCGGCTTCCACGCCGCGCTCGCGGCCGGGGCCCACAGCCCGATCCTCGAACGGCTTCGGCGTCAGCTCTACGACGCGGCCGAGCTGTCCCGCATGTGGTCGACCAACCTGCCCCAGCATCCCACTCGCGAGCACGTCGATGACGAGCACCGAGCGATCTTCGAAGCTGCGTTGGAGCGCGACGCCGACCGCGCCGTCGACCTGGTGACCCGACACCTCGAGACGACCGCGCATTACCTCGAAGCGATTGCACCGGACGTCGACCTGGTGACATGACCGCGCCGCACTCGGCCGCGCGCCGGGTCGCGCGGCTCGGTCACCGACGTTCGCGCGTGACTTGCGTTCGTGACCGGGGCCGCGCGACCCGGCGCGCGAACGTCAGGAGTGCGCGTGAGGCTTGTGTGCCTGCAGCTTCTCCTTGAACTCGGCCCGGCGCTTGGAACGGCGCACCTTGCGCGCCTCGGCCGCCGCGCTGCGCGTGGCCTCGCGAGCCGCTGCGATCTCGTGTTCCACGTCGGACGCCGGGACGCGCGTGACAGTCCCATCCAGCTGCGTCGCGATGTCGTCGGCGATCGCGTGGCTCGTCTCGGATATCTCGACGATGAGCGCGTTTCCGCCGTTGGCGATGCTGCGGCTCAAGATCGTGAATCCGTCATCGGTGTCGGCCTCTTCGTCGGATTCGTACACGGATCCGACGACCATCCCGGTGCTCCAGCCGAGCAGCAGGCCGAGCGGCCCGCCAAGCACGCCGATAAGACCGCCGACAAGACCGCCGACCGCGATGCCTGCGCCGGCCTGCGGCTCGAAGCCGTCGGCGACGCGCACCTGGCCTTCGGCCGTCCGCTCGACGACGGCGGCGCCGGTGACGCCGGGTTGGTCCTTGATCTTGCTGAACGCCTGGAATGCCTTGCTCGGATCGGTGAACTGCATGACGAGTACGTTGTGCTCCACAGCCATTGGTGGGCCTGCCTTCATTGTCGAGCGCGACGCGCGCTTCCGATGGATGCGGTGCTCGTCGCCGAGTCACCTGCGACTCCCAGCATGAGTGTCGCGCCCACGGGACACATCACGCGGTCACGTGTCGTTGCGGCACGCGGTCACGTGTCGTTGCGGCGAGGATGCGTATCCAACATGGGCCGTGGCGCCGATGCTGCTGCACGCGATCACGCGAATAGGGGCGGTGCGGGCCGCGTGCCGGCTCGCCTCCGCCGCGACACCATCGGTCCGTGCGTGTTCACCGGCTCGGGATCGACGCGTACCTCCACGTCGCAGACATCGAGACCGGCGCGTTTGGCGTCGTCGTAGACGTAGTCGTGGGTCCCTGCAAGCTCGGCATCGGTCGGCGCGACGCCGATGACGCGAACCGCTGCGTTTGCGGCCGAGGCAAGCTCAATGGCGACTGGCAACGCACGCGCGGCGAACTCGGAGCCGTCGAGCGGGATGACAGGTTCCGAAGCATGTCCCCCACGATGCACCGGTTGAACTGGGGTGGACATCACGTGTGTATGTGATCAGTGCACAGCACGTGGACGTGTGATGCACGGGTGTCTCTTCCGCGCACGCTCGGCGTCTGGGGTGCGGTCCGACGCGGTCGAGGGAGGTGCGGGAATGTCGAATGCGCCGACGTGGAAGGTCGCGGTTATCGGCGCCGTCGCCCTAACCGCGGGATGCGCGCTTGTGATCGTGAACTGGACGCTCCCTCAGGTCGCTGCCTTCCTGGCGATGCTGTTCATCGCACGCGGCGCGCTGCATCTCGTCACCACGTCGTTCGAGGGCATGCCGGGCGCGTTGTCGGCACTGCTCGGGCTGGGCGAGGTCGCGGTCGGCCTCGTCCTCCTGATCTGGCCGTCGCCGACCGTGTTCGTCGTCGTCGTCGTCGGTGTCTGGACGATCACCCGCGCCGTGACGCTCGGTACGAATCTCCTGGCAACGCGTCACCAGCATCCTCACCTGCGACTTCTGCTCGTAGCACCAATGGTCGAGTTCGCCGGCGGCGTGGCACTGTTCGCGCGCGCGGTCGGGCACCGTCCGCGGATATCGCCGTCATCATCGGCGTGCTGATGATCGTCGACGGCGTCACCGAGTTGTTGCTTGCGATCGAGGCGAAGCGTCACGGCCGACGTGGCGCAGTTCCCCTCGTCGCTTCTTCCTGACGATCGCGCCGCTCGACACGTACGTGCTCACGGGATGTGTGCCCGCCGTTTCATGCCCACGATGCCGAGACAAGACCGCACGACACGTACAAGGAGATCGCCATGCACAAGCCGAACCACCTCCTCGAGTTCGACGTCAAGGACACGCTCGACTGGGATTCCGCGATCGACGACCGGCGCATCGAGGTGAAGGCCGACGACGGCCACGTCGCCCTTACCGGTTCGGTGCCGAGCTACTACGACAAGATTCGGGCGACCGAAGACGCCTGGAGCGTCGGCGGCGTGAAGACTCTCGACAACGAGCTCCTCGTCGGACTCGAAGGCGCGGTGGTCAACGACGCCCAGCTCGAGCAGGCCTGCCTCGACGCACTGAACCACGACCGAGTCGTCCCCACGGGATCCGTGACGCCGACCGTCCGCGACGGCCGCGTGCAACTCCGCGGCCACGTCCGCAACCCTTTCCAACGCGACGCCGCCGAGTTCGTGGTTGGCCGCCTCGACAGCATGCTCGCGATCGAGAACCTCATCGCGATCTCGTCCGAACCGATCCCGAGCGATATTGCCGACCGCGTGAACAAGGCGTTCAAGCGCAACGCGATCATCGACGACTCCTCGATCAAGGTGACCAACGACGGTCACACCCTCTACCTCACGGGCGTCGCCGCCTCGTATGCCGCGATCCGCGAAGCGGTCGACACTGCGTGGCACGCGCCGGGTGTCGACAACGTCGTGAACGACCTCGTGATCGTGCCGTAACCAACTGCTCACGCCGCGTCTGTCGCCCGCCGGGCGACGGGCGCGGCGAGCCTGGCGATCGAGTCGACGGTCGGCTACGAATCGCGACATGTTCGGTCGACCGACGGTGAGGATCCACCGATGACGAAGCTCGAATCCCACAGTCTTCACCACCCGGCGGTGCGCAACAGGCCGAGCAGCGGGCATCGGATTCCCAACTTCGACTCGCCGATCAGATCACGGCGTTCGCGGGATCGATGAAGCTTGTTTACGTCCACGCGACTCTTCTTGTCACAGGATTCGGGCCCTTCGGCCCTCAAATGTCCACGGGGATCCATGACAGGGTGACCGCGTGAGCGCGCCGCTCTCCCACGCCGCACCCCAGCGTTCGCACCGATTCGGTCGAGAGGTAGCACCCCGATGAGCGATACCGGCACATCCCGGACGGTCGACCAGAGGGCCACGGCGGTCGACGTCGACGGCTGGTGGCGGGAGCTCAACATGCTCGATAGCGCCGGCTACGCGGCCATCGCCGCCACGCCGACACCGGCGCTCGACGGTCTGTTTCCGCGGGCTGTCCCGTGGTGCCGACCACTGGAAGCTGTGGCTGGGCAGCGCTGCCTTCGTCGCCGTCGCCGGCGGTCGCCGTGGCCGCCGATCCCGGTGAACGGCGTTGCCGCGATGGCGGTCAGCTCGACGATGGTCAATGTGGTGCTGAAGCCACTTGGCGACCGGCACCGGCCCGACCGGACCCGCTATCAGGTTCCCGTGGCTCGTCAAGTGTCGATGCCCGCCTCGACCTCGTTCCCGTCGGGCCACGCCGCTGCGGCGGCCGCGTTGCCACCGGGGTCGCCGCGGCGTTTCCCGAAGCCGGCGTCCCGCTCGGCGCCGCCGCCGCGCTCGTGGCGTACTCCCACGTCCACACGGGCGTCCACTATCCCGTCGACGTGATCGCCGGGACTGTCACCGGGACGACGCTGGCCCAGGTGGTCGTCGCCCTGCTCGACCGTGGCCGCAAGCGTCGGACCGGCGCCCGTCTCGCAGGAGGACGACGCCAGTGATCGCGCCCCGCCCCCTGTGGCGGACGGCGTCCCGCCACGGATGGGCACCGGCCGATCCACTCCGCCGACCGGTGCTGTTCATCAACCCGAGGTCAGGTGGCGGAAAGGCGCGCCGCGCCGCGCTCTGCCGATCACGCGCGAGCAAGGGGGTCGAGGTCGTCGTCCTCGGCGCTGATTGCGATCTGCATGCGCCGGCGGAAGACGCGGTGGCGGGTAGCGCGGACGCCGTCGGCGTTGCCGGCGGTGATGGCTCGCTGGCGGTCGTCGCCGCGGCCGCGGTGACGCACGGCCTCGAGGTCGTGATCCAACCCGCGGCGCTGGCGGTGCGGATCTCGTCTCGGCCTGCCGGCGTGTCGCCATCCAACGTGATGCGACCGTGAAGCTGCCCCGGCCGATCGGCTACGTACTCGGAGGCGGGGGAAGCCTCGGCGCCTCACAGGTCGGGATGCTCCAGGCGCTCGGCGAGCACGACCTCGCGCCCGACCTCGTCGTCGGCACGTCGGTCGGCTCCCTCAACGGCGCCGTGGTCGCGCTCGAGCCTCTCAGCGCTCCGAACCAGCTCGCCCACGCCTGGGCACGAATGACACGCGAGGCGGCGTTCCCCGGCGGTCCACTCGCACAGGCCCGCACGCTGCAGCGCTCCAGGACGCATCTGTTCCCGAACACGGGCTTGGCAGCCGTTATCGCGCACTTCCTGGGTGACACGCGGTCGTTCGACGAGCTCGCGTTGCCCTTCGGTGCGGTGACAATGGACATCGCCACCACCCGGCCCCACGTTGTCCGCTCGGGCGCGCTCGTGCCAGCCCTCGTGGCCAGCTGCGCCATACCCGGCATCTACCCGTCGGTCGACATCGGCCCGTTGCGTCTCTACGACGGCGGCGTGGTCGCCAACGTGCCGATCCGACAGGCGCTCGAGATGGGCGCACGATCACTCGTCGTACTCGACTGCAACTTCCCCGGACACGTCCCCGATGCGCCTCACACCCTCGCCGACGTCCTCCTGTTCACCATGACTGTCACCATGCGGACGCAAGCCGCGCTCGAGGCGCCGCTGGCCGCTGCCGACGCCGCGGTGGTCTATCTCCCCGGACCGGCATGGGGTCCGGTGTCCCCGCTGGACTTCGATCACACCGACATGCTGATCGAGCAGGCATACGAGGCGGCTCGAGCCTTCCTCGGGACGCTCGATGTCACAGGCCCGGGGCTGTACGGCACACCGGAGGGTTGAGCCGCACGCGGGCGGCAGGTTGTCACGGTTGGCCGCGGCGCGAGCCACCCGGTGCGGGGGACGTTCGGCCCCGAACAGGAGTCGCACCGGCGCCACGTCTTCCCGGGCCGTGCCCGAGAGCGAGCGGTCGTCGACGTGTCGCTCCACGACGCAATCCGCAACACGAGCGGCGCGCTTGTCATCTCAGTGCACCAACTCGTGCTCCCACTCAGCGCCAGTCGTTGTCGTAGTGGTCGAACATGGCCGTCAGGCTCGGACCACCGCTTCGGCGGCGCGTGACCCCCCAGGTTGCGTAGTGCGATTGCTTCGTGTGGAAATCCACCCGTCGCCCCTCAAGCACGGAGCACCCGTCGAGGACATCGAACACGCCGTGCGCAACGCGATGGTGAGCGACGAGTTGGACGACGACCTTCCGCTGTATTTGGGACCGAGTCGTAGCGGGTCGCTGGTTGAAGTGCTCGTCGTTGTTCGCGGAAGTGGACGGGCCGAACTGGCGATCCACGCGATGCCGATGCGAGAGAAGTACTGACGACTGCTGCCGGCGGAGTGACGATGGCGAAGAAAGGATATGGACGAACGTCGAGTGGTGAGCCGATCACCGACGAGGTCGTCGAGAAGCTCGCGGCGAAGACCGAAGAGGGCTTCGACGTCGAGGAGATCCTCCGTCGACGTCGTGGACGTCCGACGATGGGATCGGCAGCGGCAGCGGCATCGGTCGAGTCGGTGCGTCTCGATCCGGAACTGAGTGAAGCGCTGTGAGAACGCCTGCCGAGCATGAACGCCGGACGAACTTTGAGCATCGCGCGTGGTGCCGTGAATAGTGCCGTGTTGTCTTGCACGGGACGGGAGTAGGCGCCACGCGAGGTCACGAACGCCGCGCGTATCGCCTCGTCAGCGGTACTGTACGCAACCAACGGGGAGTAGGGGAGAGCACGTTTCGCGGGCTCATAGCCCGAAGGTCGCAGGTTCAAATCCTGCCCTCGCCACCATTTGAAGTTGCAGGTCAGTCCCGGTGCGCAAGCGCCGGGCCTGCGAGCGTGTGGTGCCGAACATGGTGCCGCCATCGAGAATTCGCGTCGTGAGCGTGGTGCCCCACAACCCGAAGGTCGTGCGTTCCCGCCACCGAGCGCGGTGCGTTCGTGTTGTCCTGTCCCGGTTACTCCCGTCGCGTGTCGTTCTGTAGCGTGAGTCGGAAGGTGCGAGCGGCGTCGACGATGCGCATCGCCGGGATCGCGTCGGGTCGATAACCCGAAGGTCGCGCGCCGGAGTGCCAAACATGCACCCGGTGCTACGGCGGGATCAACCGGTCGCGTAGAGTCAGCAGTTTTCGAGCGTTGCTCGAGCCACGGCTGGTCGTCCGCCTGGCGCCGGGCCTCTGAAAGACGCGCGCTGACCTGGCCCGTCGGGCTGATCCAGTGGCAGAACGAGGACCTTGTTCGAAAAGCCGATGCCGCGCCTCACGCGTGACCGCGCCGATCCGTTGAGCCTTGTGTCAGCTGGTATCGGTCCAGCTGTGGAGAGGTCGCAGGAGCGCAGTCTTTTTGCGTTGGTGGCCGGACATGCGGCGAAGGATGTTGTCGAGCACGACGATGGCGGTGTCGATATGGGGTCCCTTGTTGAGCATGACGCATTCGGCGCGTTGAGCCATGGCCGCGTCGGTGACTTCCGCGCGTGACGGTTGGCCGCTCGCGCGAGCTGGTCGAGGACCTCGGTCGCCCAGATCACCGGAAGGTGCGCCGCTTCGCACAACCACAGGATTTCTTCTTGGACTTCGGCGAGGCGTTCGTAGCCGGCTTCGACCGCGAGATCTCCTCGGGCGATCATGACGCCGACCAATGGTGAGCGCATGGCGTGGAGGAGGATCTCTGGAAGTCGGCCGAACGCCGCGACGGTCTCGATCTTCAAGATGAGCCCGAGATGATCGGCGCGGACTCGCCGGAGGTACTCGTGCACCTTGTCGACGTCGCATTCGGTGCGCAGGAACGACAATGCGACCATGTCGGCGTGAGCGGCCGCGACCTCGAGCAACGGCAGATCGAGGTCACTTACCGCGGCCACGCGCAGATCGGTGTCGGGCAGGTTGATGCCCTTCTCCGCCCGCAGCCGTGAACCGCGCGGAGAAGCGGTCCGGATCCGGACGTGCAGTTCGTCGGCTGTGACGCGCTCGATCACACCGGTGAGCTTCCCGTCGTCAAAGATCGCCCGTTGACCGACTGTTGCAGCTCCGAACGCCTCGGCGAGGGTGCACCCGATCCGGGCCTGTCCGGACTGTCCGTGATGCCACGGCGCCACCGGGGTCAGGTCGCGGGTCAATACGACCGCATCTCCGGCGTGCAGCAAGTGGTATTGCGGCACCGTCGCAAGCGCGCCGACGTGGGTCGTGTCGCCATCGCACGACAACGCCGCTCGAGTCTCCACGTAGGATGTGTCCCACACCTCCACACGACACTGACCGGGAGTTGTCTCGACCACCTTCCACTCACGCTGGGAACCTCGCGTGTCGACCATGTCGACCACGTCGCCCACGCGGCGGCGCTCGATCCACGGGCGATCAACCGGCAGCCCCGCGGCGAAACTGTTGCCTTCGCCGCCGACGAGGGTCGCGACGGCGGGCGTAACCGCGACGCCACGCAGGTCCCGTTCGGGACGCAGCTTCACCACCTGCGGACCGTCTACGAAAGGTCCCGTGCGGATCTTCGGCCCGGGGAGATCCATCGACACCCGGCACCGGCGGTCGAGGTCTGCCGAGGTCTTTCGCACATGGCCGGCCATCCGCTCCCAACTCGCCGGGTCGTCGTGCGCGCCATTGATGCGCGCCACGTCCATGCCGGCGGCGACAAAACGACGCACCATTGTGTAGTCGTCGGCCGCCTCGCTCGGGAGGGTCACCATCACTCTTGGTACCCGCCCCGGAGGGCGCGGACCGAACAGAGCGTCGGTATTGCGATCGAGCGCCGATCGACCCGCCTCAAAGCTCAGCGTCGTCGGCATCGCGCTCGGCCGCTGCCTGTCGAGTGCGAAGAGGACGCTCTGCACCGTTGCCAGCACATGAGGTTCGCATCGCCCCAAGGACGAAAGACCCCGCTCGAGGAGGCGCCGCTGGAGGTGGCGGACATCGCCTTGGCGTAACGCGAGGTAATGCACGAGATTGACGGCGTCAGCATGGTGATCCGGATGCACGGCCGCGATGTCGTCAGCATGGGTCACCTCGAACTGACGCATGAGGTCCTCCAACATCATCAGTTCAGCGCGGATCGCCGCCGTGTCGACGTCACGCGCGTCGACAGCAGTCGCCGGGGTGCCGACCGCGCGGCCACCGACTGCACGCGCCATGTCCAACACCTGAGCCGCCCAGCCGTGCACGGCTCGCGCTCGCCGAAGAGTGTCGTCGTGCATCGCAGCCACACTCGGACGTTAACGACGGTACCGCCCCACGGGATAGGGCCGAACGGACTTCACACTTCTCGCGGCGGTGAACGTCACGTAGACGCATCCGCGCCCGTGGCGTTCACTCGTGTTCGAGCTCGGCGCGTGCTTCTCGTTCGGCCAAGATGCCGACGAAGTTCGTGACTCTGGCGTGCGCGCAGCGTTGCTCGACGTGCCGTCGCACGGTTGCCTCGATGTGGTCGCGGTCAAGGGTTGTGAAACGGTCGGCAAGGTGTGATGCTGCGACACGCACAATTGCGTCTGGCGTTGACGTCTGGTCCAGTTCCATCGGGCGTCGAGCCTCCGTGAGCCGCCGTGAGCGTGGTGCTCCCGCCCACCCTCGCGCGGCCTTCTCCGATCTGTCGAAACGTTCAACGAGAGTTACCCTGACCGTCAATCGCGGTCAGACGGTCGTGATCAGAACGTCTCGCACGCCCGGGTCCTACGACCGGGCCACGCGAGACCCGGGTGAACGCGAGCCTGATCCGCGGTCCATTTGTTCACGCGTTATTCGCCGGGCGGCTTCGTCGTTGCCTCCCGGACAGCGGTTTGGCCGGGCAACCATCATGGCGCACGTCGAACCGTCGCTGGCCGACAAGCCATTTTGATCCCGTTCGCGGTCGAAGAGCTGCTGCGGTGGATCACGCCGTTGAACAACATGTTCCGGACCGTCGCCCACGAGACCGAGATCGACGGCATCGAGATGAACACCGGCGACCGCGTCGCGCTCGTCTATCCGTCGGCGAACCGGGACGACGACGTCTTCACCGATCCGGACAAGATCGAGCTCACCCGCGACCCGAACCCCACATCGCCTTCGGGTTCGGCACCCACTTCTGCCTCGGCGCGCACGTCGCTTGCCTGACCTGACGCGTCACGCTCGAAGAGCTGACGCAGACATTCACCAACCTGGCGGGCCTGCGCACCTCCTCGCTCCGAGGCCAACGTGTTCGTGAAGGCCGTCGAGAAGTTCGAGCTCGGCTTCGACCGCCGCTGAACAGTGCGGCGACACGCTGAGACGACGATACGCGGACACCCGAGTCCGACGTGACCGAGTTGGCGCCGAATCCGGGGGGGCAGTCGACGTGCCGCATAGCGGATACGACTGTCACTCGGGTGGTGGACCTACCGACCGGCGGCAGGCCGATCCGGCCGGCGCCCAACGCGAGGCACATCCGCCGGTTGGGTCTTGGGCGCGCTCTCGGTGGCGGATTCGACAATCCGGGTTCTCGATTCGAGATCCCGGATTGTCGATGAGAGAGCGTGGCTCGACACGAGACGGATCTGACCTCTCGGGCGGTGGCGTGGAGCGCGGCTGCGATGTTCGGCGGCGGGGCGGTTGCTGGTCTCGTCGGGAGTGGGATCCCGGGCGGGCCGCGCTTCTCGGTCGTACCGAGCTGGGCGGCGCTGGTATTCGCCGGGTTCTTGACTGCGGTCGGGCCCCGATTTTCGAAGCCGGCTCTCGCTCCTCTTGCTCCCTTCAGCGTGGTTCTCATCGGGTACACCCTCGCGACCAGACACGGATCCGGCGACGGGGCGCTGATGTACATGTGGCCGGTGCTCTGGACGTCGTATTTCTACGGCCGCAAGGGAGCGGCGCTCATCGTTGTTTGGGTTGGTGGTGTCCACGCAGTTGTCGTCCGCTCGTTCCCACACGATCTGGCCTACGTCAGCAGATGGCTCGACGTCCTGGTCGCCGTCACCGTGATTGCGGTGGTAACTCAGATCATCGTGCGCCGCGCTGCCCAACTCCTCGCGCGGCTGGAACGCAGCGAGACGCGATTTCGAGACCTCGCCGACGGGACTCCCGACATCGTCTTCCGGTTCTCGCGTGCGGCCGTCTCCGCATTTCGAATACCTGAGCCCGTCGTTCGAGAGCATCACCGGCATTCCCGTCGCGGCCGTCGAAGCCGATTTCAGAGCTTTTGCCGCCGCGCACGACGACGCAGGTCGGGCCGGGCTGGCCGACTTCATTGCCGGCAGGAACTTCCAACCTCATCTTGATCTCGCGTTCCGGCGAAAAGACGGGACCTTCGGCGTGTTCGATCTGCACCTCGTCGAGACCGCGGATGGCACCCAAGGCGTCGCTCGCGACGTCACCGAGATCCGCGCCCTGCAAGCGCAACTGGCCGAACAGGCCACGCGCGACCCCCTCACCGGGCTCGCCAACCGGCGCCTCCTCGGCGAACTCCTCGGCCGGGCCCTCCGCCGCGCCAACCGGTCGGGCACTCCGCTCACAGTCGCGTTCGTCGATCTCGACAAGTTCAAATCGGTTAACGACACCCACGGCCACGACGCAGGTGACGCCGTACTCCGCGCCGCGGCAGCCCGGCTCCAGGCCGCTGTACGCGACGGCGGACGTGGTCGCCCGTTACGGCGGCGACGAATTCGTCGTTGTCTACGAAGGCGCAGACGACAACGCTGTCCACGGTCTCGTCGAGCGGATCGACAACGCGCTCAACGCCCCGATCGACATCGGTGGCGGTGTCACGGTGCGTTGTCCCGCCAGCGTCGGCGTCGCCGACACGCGAACCACCGCCCCGACCGCGGCTGCGCTCATCGGCGCAGCCGACCGCGCGATGCTCGAAGTCAAGAAACAGCACGCCCCGTCACCGCGACACGACGTCCGACCCCAGGCCCTCCGCGCCGTCGACTGAACCGTTCACGTCCGTACCTGAGACGTCAGCTCGGGGCAACGCGGTCGATGCACGCACTGCGGTCTCGACGGCGCGGCTGAAACCAGATCGGCTTTCGTGCCAGCAGATCGGTCGCGTCCCGGTTGCTCCCGTCGCGTGTCGTTCTGTCCTGCGAGTCGATTGCGTAAGTGGCGTCGACGATGTACGACGCCGAAATCGCATCGGCCGGATAACCCGAAGGTCGCTCGAGTGAGCACGGGCGGTCGGCGCGGAGGTGTTGCTCGGCAAGTCGCGTATCAAGTCGTGCGACTCACGATCAGCAGCGGCAACGTTGCGCGGTCGAGCAGGTTCCTGACGATTCCCCGCGCCGGGCTCACGCCTCGATACCCGCCGCCGAGTACGAGGAGACGGGCGGCGCGTCTGCGAGGTGGTGTTCCAGACCGGCAGCGACGCTGACGGGGTCAGGGAGCGCGACGGTGTCGACTTCGACCAGCCCGACGTCGGCGACGCGCTCACGCATCGATGAGAGGTAGACGTCGGGATCACCGGGAGGGCCGTGGTGGCGAGTGAAGTGCGCCGGCCGCCGCAGGTCGGCGAGCACCGGCTCGTACACGGTCACGATCCGCAGACGGCTCTGCAGCGTCAGTGCCCACGCAGCAGCCACCGCGAGGAGAGGCTCCGCGTCCCCGATGCCGTCGAGCGCGACGACGACGTCACTGCCCGGCGATTCCGTGGACGCGTTTGGTCCGACAAGCACAAGTGGGTGTCGCGCGTGCTCGATCAACGCCGAGCCGACCGAGTGCATGAGCTTGGCCGCCGGAGGTAGGCGATCGTGCGACGCGAGACAAAGTGTCGTTCCTTCGCGACTGGCGAGCTCCAGAAACACTTTCACCGGCTCCGGATCGACGCGTATCTCCACATCGCCGGGTTCGAGCCCGGCGCGCTTGGCGTCGTCGTGGACGTGGTCGAAGGTCATGGCCAGCTCGGCATCGCTCAGCGCGATACCGATCACATGAATCGCTGCGTTCGCGGCCGCGGCAAGCTCAATGCCCACGGGCAACGCACGCGCCGCGAACTCCGAGCCGTCGAGCGGGATGACAAGGTTCCGAGACATGTGCCCACGATGCGCCCGCGGACGGGCGCGGACATCCCGTACCCACGTGATCTGTCAGCACGTGGACGCGTGATGCACGGCCGACTCCCTGCGTGCATGCTGGGACTGGGTGCCGTCCGACGCGCCGAGGAGGAATCGGATGTCCAATGCGCCGACGTGGAAGGTCGCGGTTATCGGTGCCGTCGCCGTTACCGCAGGATGTGCGCTCGTTGTCGTGAAGTGGACACTCCCACAGCTCGCGGCGTTCCTCGCAATGCTGTTCATCGCACGCGGCGCGGTCCGGATCTCGTCACCACGTCCTTCGAGGGGATGCCGGGCGCGCTGTCGGCGCTACTCGGGCTGGGCGAGGTCGCGGTCGGCCTGGTCCTCCTGATTTGGCCGTCGCCGACCGTGATCGTCATCGTGGTCGTCGCCGGTGTCTGGACGATCACCCGCGCCGTAACGCTCGGCACAAATCTCCTGGCAACGCGTCACCAACATCCTCACCTGCGGCTTCTGCTGGTGCCGCCAGTGGTCGAGATCGTCGGCGGCGTGACGCTGTTCGCGCGTGCGTCGGGCAGCGCTCGCGATGTCGCCGTGATCATCGGCGTGCTGATGATCGTCGACGGCGTCACCGAGTTGGTGGTTGCGATCGAGGCGAAGCGTCACGGCCGACGCGGTGCATTGCCCCTCGTCGCTTCTTCCTGACGTTCGTACCTGTCGACGCGTACGTGCTCACGGGATGTGCGCTCGCCGTTTCAGGCCCACGATGACGAGACAACACCAGACCACACACACAAGGAGAAAGGCATGCACAAGCCCAACCACCTCCTCGAGTTCGATGTCAAGGACACGCTCGACTGGGATTCCGCAATCGACGACCGGCGCATCGAGGTGAAGGCCGACGACGGCCACGTCGCCCTTACCGGCTCGGTGCCGAGCTACTACGAGAAGATTCGGGCGACCCAGGACGCCTGGAGCGTCGGCGGCGTGAAGACTCTCGACAACGAGCTCCTCGTCGGACTCGAAGGCGCGGTCGTCAACGACGCCGAGCTCGAGCAGGCCTGCCGCGCCGCTCTCGACCACGACCGCGTCGTCCCCAAGGGCTCCGTGACGCCGACCGTGCGCGATGGCCATGTGCAACTGCGCGGCCACGTCCGCAACCCGTTCCAACGCGACGCCGCCGAATTCGTGGTGAGTCGCCTCGACGGCGTGCTCGCGATCGAGAACCTCATCGCCATCTCGTCCGAACCGATTCCGAGCGATGTTGCCGACCGCGTCAACAAGGCGTTCAAGCGCAACGCCATCATCGACGACGCCAACATCAAGGTGTCCAACGACGGTCACACCCTGTACCTCACCGGGGTCGCCGGTTCCTATGCCGCGATGCGCGAGGCGCTCGACACGGCGTGGCAGGCGCCCGGCGTCGACAACGTCGTGAACGACCTCGTCATCGTGCCGTAAATCCATTGGTCGTGCCGCGTCTGTCGCCCGCCGCGCGACGGGCGCGGCACCCGTGGCGGTTGCGCTGCCGGTCGGCTACCGTCGCAGAGGTGCTCATAGGTCGCGAGGCGGAGCGCGCCGCGGTCGACAGTCTCCTCGACGGGGCGCGTCGGGGCTCCAGTGGCGTCCTCGTGTTGCGGGGGCCCGCCGGCATCGGCAAGACGTCGCTGATCGACGCGGCGGTCGCCAACGCGAAGGATTTCGCAAGTTCCTGCGTTGCCGGAGCGGAGTCCGAGATCGCGCTCGGATTCGCGGCCGTCCACCAGCTCGTGCTGCCGTTCCTCGACCGCGTCGGCGACCTGCCTGAGCCCCAGCGCCACGCGTTGGAGACGGTCTTCGGGCTCGCCGACTACGGACCGCCCGACCCTCTCCTGGTGTTTCTTGCAGTACTGGGCCTACTCGACAGCGCCGCGACCCAGCAGCCGCTGCTTCTCGTGATCGACGACGCCCACTGGCTCGACGACGAATCCGCCCGCGTCCTGGTCTTCGTCGCGCGCCGCCTGCACGCCGATCCGATCGTGATGCTCTTTGCGCTCCGTGATCCCGAAGGCCGGGCTACGAACTCATTCGACGCCCTGCCGCAGCTCGAGGTGCGCGGGCTCGGCGAGGCCGACTCGCCGCTCACTGTTGGAGGAGGTCGCGCGTGGGCGGATCGATCCCGACGTTGCCGACCGGCTGATCGCCGCGACTCAGGGAAACCCGCTGGCACTCAGTGAGTTCGTCACAGGGTTGGATCCACAACAGCTCGAAGGGAACGCGCCACTCCCCGAGCCACTGCCGGTGAGGCGAATGTTGCAAGACCAGTTCGCGTCGCGTGCGCGCGAGCTATCGACCCCCGGCCAATCGCTGCTGCTCCTCGCGTCCGCAGAGCGATTCGGCGATACCGCGCTGCTTCATCGCGCTGGCCAACGCACTGGGCGTCGCGTGGGCCGAAGAAGTTGCGAGCATCGAAGCCGCCGGCCTTGCGGCGTTCACGCCCGCGGTCAGCTTCCGACATCCGCTCGTTCGGTCGGCCGTATATCACGGCGCGACGCCATCCGAGCGGCGACGGGTGCACCAGGCTCTCGCCGATGCGCTGCTCGACCAGGGCGACGTCGACCGACGTAATCTGCATCTCGGTGCCGCTGCGGCGGCGCCCGACGAGGACATCGCGGCCGCGTTGGAGTGCTCTGCAACTCGCGTGTTCCAACGTGGTGGCACGCAGGCGGCGGCCGAGTTCGTCATGCGGGCGGCCGACCTGACTCCTGACCCCGCCCGCAGGATCGACCGGCTGCTCGCCGCGGTCCGGCTGCGGTCGGCGGAGGGCGACGGCACGCGCGCGTAGCCGCTGCTCGATGCTGTCATGGCGCGGGTGGACGACGGCCGGCAACGTGCGGAGGCCGAGTGGACGCAAGGTCTCATCTGGCTCGGCGCCGGTCGGGCGCAGGAGGCGACACGCGCGGTTGGCGCGCGCCGTCGCATCGATCGATCAGTACGACGACGGCGTGCCGCTCCATGCGCTCATCACCGCCGAAAACGCGGTGTTGTACGCGGAATCGCTCTGCGATCGCTCACTGGCTTACGCGATCGGTGCGGCGGCACTGCATCTGCTGTCGCAGGCTTCCTCACTCCGACCGGCCGAGGAGTTGGTGCGCGGGATCGCGATCCGGCTCGCCGACGACTACGTCGCTTCCGCGCCCGCCATCCGGGCCGCGCTCGCGGGTCTACGAGAGCGGGCCGAGGAAGACCATAGTGCCCGGCTCATGACTGCCGCGGACGAGCACGGAGCGATGTTGCACCTCCTCGGCGTGAACGGCGCCTTGGCGGTCCTTGACGATGTGGCCTTGGACGTCGCGACACGATCGTGGGTCGAGTTCGGTCGGCGCACCCGGACGTTGACCACGTTGCCGATCGCGCTTGATCTTCGAAGCGTGTGCGACGTGTTCGGCGGCCGCTTCCGTGCGGCGGAGTCGGCGATGCGCGAGGCCGACGACATCCTCTCGTTCACGGGCGCACGGGGCCACATCGGTGAGTCGGGTGTCGGTCGGCTCCTTCTCGAGGCGTACCGCGGTAACGAGCCGGCGACTCGCGCTATCGCCAAACGGAGGTCGGACGACGCGCTCGAGCGCGGCAGCGGCGCCGACCTCGATCACTCGCATCTTGCGCTCGCGGTGGTCGGCATCGGCACGGGTCGGTATGCGGAAGCGCTCGATCATTGCCGCGAGATCGAAGCCCACGACTCTGTCGCGATATCGATGCTCGGGTTTCCACTTCTCGTCGAAGCCGCGGTGCGCTGTGACGACCTCGCGACTGCCAATGCCGCCCACGAGCGGTTCTGCGAGCGCGCGACGGCATCGGCCACCGATTGGGCACTCGGACTCGTCGCATCGACGCACGCACTTCTCGCCACCGGCGAGGACGCCGAGGCGTACTACGTCGAAGCGCTCGACCGCCTCGCGGTCACCGGTGCGGCTATCGACCTCGGGCGCGTGCAGCTTCTCTACGGCGAATGGTTGCGACGGGCACGCCGCCGTCGAGACGCGCGTGTGCCACTTCGGACGGCCCTCGATTTCTTCGAGCGGATCGGCGCCGGCGCGTTCGCCGAACGCACGCGACGCGAGCTTGCAGCGACCGGTGAGCACAGCCGACCGCGATCGGATGTGACGCGCGACATGCTCACCGCCCAGGAGGCGCAGATCACGCAGCTCGTCGCCGAAGGCAAGACCAATCCACAGATCGCGTCCCAGCTCTACATCAGCAAGAGCACCGTCGAGTATCACCTGCGCAAGATCTACCGGAAGCTCGGTGTCACAACGCGGACGCAGCTCGCCCGTCTTCAGCTGTCGGGCTGACGCTCGTCTGATTGGCAACGACTGTTGCGAGTGCGATCCGCGAGTTCACGTCGAGCTTGCGGAACACCTTGCGGAGGTGCGAGTCCACGGTGTGGTGCGACAGGAACACCCGCGTGGCGATCTCGCGGTTCGTGAGACCGCGTGCCGCGTGCTCCGCGACCGCGCGTTCGGTTTCGGTCAGCGCGTCCCATCCGATCGCGTACGCCGAGAACCCAGCGGGGTTGCCCGCCGAGGTGGTCTGGACGAGCGCGGCGACGACAACGCCCTCGCTCTCCACTGGCGTCACAGTCGTCAGTACGGGCGTTCCTGTGCGCGTTGGAAACTGCACCTCGTTGCTCTCGCCCCGTGCTGCTGCCCGCGCGGCAGTCGCCCACAGTGCCGCGTGATCGGCGTCATTGAAGCGCCGCTCGGCTTGCGCGTTGCACAGCATCGTCTCTTCGCTCACGAGCATGAGCGGGCCGCGTGCCCGGCGCCGCGCGTGCAGAAACGTTTCCATCAAGTCGCGTTCGCGCACAGATCGGGCGTCGAGAAGCCGCTCCGCGATCTCGCGGGCGCATTGACGAACGACCAGCGCGAGCAGGGTTGCATCGGCCCGAGGCCAGACGAGCGCGAGGCTGCCGAGGTGCTGCCCGGTGACGTGATCCACGACCTGGGCCGAGGCCGTCGTCGCATCCGCCTGGGCACCTTCGTCGACGCCCCTCCGGTAAATGACGTTGTCGCGTTCGTCGCGGACGAGGATCGTGACGCCGGCCCCTTCGAGCTCGCCGGCCAGGCGATCCAGCACCGGTGTGGTCGCGCTCGAGTAGGCGGCGAGCCCGCTGCACGATGTGCGCCGGCGAAGGTTCCGTGATCCGCTCACCCGCCTGTTGTGGGACTTCCTGCAGTGCAATCATGCGGTTGACTCTAAGAATCGGCGATGGCGGTCGAATCTCCGAAACCCACAGTCGCGCCGGCGGAAAGGACGTACAAGCTCGTGTTCGCCGAGCGCGCGCAATGTGCAGGGTCGAGCGCGTCACGTGCGTCGTGCGTGGGTCTTCTGACCTGCGGAAAAGTGACCTAGGTACCGGGAGTTCGTGGCGGGGACTGTGGTGTTCGTAGATGCGAAGGCCGCGCCGGCCCCGGCGGCATCGCTCGCACCCGCAACGCCGACGGGAGGGACTCGAACCGCAGCGGCGGCTCGATCACGAGCGCTTCGCCGTCGAGCGCGACATCCACCGGGCCGGTCGAGTCGACAGTGAATGTCGGTGTCGTGAAGTTGAGCGATCCGGGAAATCTCGGCACTGCGCCGGTCGTCTCGGTCGCCCTGATCTTGGCGAGTTGCGGCGGGGTGAGGACGCGTATGGCGATCACGCCGAGGAGCCCGCTGTCGATCCCCGCGTGTGTCGTGCGTCGTAGGGGGCGGCGGCTTGTAGGGGTTGTTCGACACGAGTACGAGATGGGCGCTGTCCCAGTGTGTGCCGTCCGGGGCAGTGAAGCGCAGCGCGAACGGCTCGCCGTGGGGCGAGAGCAGCCCGGGCAACTGTTGCGCGGCCGTCTCCACCTTCGCGTCGCGGTACCGTTCGGACTGCACGATCTTGGCGTACACGCCGAGCGAGGCGTTGTTGACGAAGACGCGGCCGTTGACTCGCGCGAGATCGATCCGGCGCTCGCACCCGTGGCTGAACGCATCGAGTGCGCCGACGACGTCACGGCGGTCGACGCCGAGATCGTTGGCGAAGTGGTTGCGTGTGCCCGCGGGAATGCAGACGTAGGGGATGTCGTGTGCGGAGGCGATCTCGGCGACGACAGCTTGTGAGCCGTCACCGCCGGCGACGCCGATCACGTCCGCCCCCGCCGCGACGGCCGCCGTCGCAATTGCGCGCAGGTCGTCGCCGGGCTGGAACACGAGTGGCTCGATGCCTCGAGCGCGACATTCGCGCGCCAAGCCGAACCGCTCCGCCTTCCCTCCACCCGAGCGCGGGTTGATGATCAGTACCGGGTGGGCCGGCGGCGGCGAGACACGCACGGGTCAGTCGACCCTCGATGGCTGTTGGGTTCGCATGGATCGAGGTTTGCACATCACGCGCCAGGTCGCCTCCCGCGACCGCGTAGGCGTCGGTGAGCATCCGTACGCGCTCACGTGATGTGCAGCCCGTTCGTACAGCTCACGATGGGGTCGCCCTGTAGCAGCAGAGCAGGGGAGGCAGGGATGATCGAGTTCGTCGTCATGATCGTCTTCTTCGTCGTGATGTTCGCCGGCGGCGGCGTTGCAGCCGTGGCCGGTCGACTGCCCACCGCGACGCAGCTCGCGGCGGAAGACGAAGAACGTTGGGCGCGGTACAAGCGCGCACTCGAGCGCTGAATGGTCGTGCTTCACGTGCCCGCGTGATGTTCGCGCGGGCCCGTTCGGATCATTGTCAGAAAGTCCATTGCGAAAGGAGCGTACGAATGCTCGTATCGAATCCGTTCAACGCCGCCTACGACCTAGACCGCGCCGCGCGGGGATGGTGGGTGCTGCTCCTCAACGGCATCATCACCGTCGTCGCGGGCGGCATCATCTTGTTCACCGACTGGAAGCTCAGCGACCTCGCCGTCTTTGTCGGCGCGGTGTTGGTCTTCCGTGGTCTTTTCGAGATGTTCAGCGTCCCCGTCGACGGCTCGGGCCGCGGCTGGACGCTCGTCGTCGGCCTGCTCGAGTTCGGGCTCGGCGTGCTCGTCTGGGCGTGGCCCGCCCCGACCTTGCTGGTCCTGTCGTTTTGGCTCGGCTGGTACGTGCTGTTCAGCGGCACCATGACGATCTCGGGTGCCATCTCGGGCCGGAACCTGATCCCTTACTGGGGATTCATGCTCGCGCTCGGCGTCGGCGAGGTCTTCCTGTCGTTCTGGTTGCTCGCTCGGCCGGGCCTCTCGCTCGTCGCCGCAGTGCTCGCGATCGGATTGTGGGCCCTCGTCGCCGGTGTCACGCAGATCATTGTTGCGATCGACGTGAAGCGGCTCCGGGACCAGGGCTCGACGATGGACCGCGGCCTGAACGACATGCGTCGAGACCGCCACCCACGCGAACGCCTGATCCGGGGAGTTCGAGATGTTCCGTCACCTCGTCGTGCCAGTCGACGGCTCCGATTTCGCAGCGCACGCGCTGCCGGTCGGCGTGCAACTCGCGGCTGCGGCCGGCATGTCGGTCCATGTGCTCGGCGTCGCCCGCACCGACGCCGAGCACGCGTGGACGTACGACCACGTCGTCTCCGACGCGCAACGCGCCGGAGTCGACGTGGCAGACGTCGAAGTACGCGTCAATCCAGATCCAGCTGCCTTGCTCGTCGCAATCGCAGCCGACGAGCACAACGTGCTCTGCCTCGCGTCACACCTCCGGCCGAAGCCGATCGAAAAACTCTTGCATTCCGTCGGGACACGTGTGATCGAACAAGCCGCCCGCCCGGTCGTCGCAGTAGGGCCGAAGGTTTCAACCGCATCGGTCGGAGCCGACGTCGTGGTGGCGCTCGACGGTGTCTCCGACGCCCAACCGCTCCTCGACGCGGGAACGGCGTGGGCGCGCCAGCTGGGCGTCTCCCTGCGACTGGTCACCGTGTACGAACCAGTACTCGCCGAAGTCGGCGACCCGAACCTGTTCGTGCGTCTCTGGGGAACTTCGTACGATCCCAACGCCTATCTCGAGGCGATGACGGAACGTGTCGACCGCGCGTATCTCGCCGGAGTCAACACGGTTCCCATCCGCGACATGTCCGGTCCCGCGGCCGGGATGAAACAGCACCTGGCGGACCGGCCGGCGAGTCTCGTCGTGGTCGGCGCCGATGGCGTCCCATCCCGCGTCGCGAAGAGACCTGCTCGAAACCGCGACTTCGCCGCTCTTGATCGTAAACGGCAACAGCTGACGCGAGCCGTTCACGGAGTTCAGTCCCAACAAGAACAACGCAGACAACCAAACGAAAGGACATGACGATGGCACTGTCAGACCAACTTACGAGGCTCGCCACGCGCGCCAAGGAGGTCGAGGACCGGGCGACGGCTGCGAGAGCGCGGGCGAAGTCCGACCTCCAGCAGGAAGTGAAGGACGCGCGCGCGAAGCCGCCCAGACCCAGGCCGACTCGCTCCACGCGCACACGGAGAAGACCAAGAGTGACATCTCCGAGTGGTGGAGCAACCTCGGGCGCGACTGGAAGAAGCAGATCGAGTCGGTCCGTCGCAACGTTGACAAGGATCGCGCCGCGCACGATCTCAAGCACGCGCGAGAAGGCGGCCCAGCGGGCTGACGACGACGCCGCGTTCGCGATCGACTACGTGTACGCCGCGCTCGCCGAAGCCGAGTACGCCGTGCTCGACGCGTACCTGGCGCACATGGAAGCCGACGAGCTCGCGGACGCCGCTTCGAGCAGCTAACGCCGCCGTGCGCAACGGATCGCCTCCGCAAGAACGCGGCCGCGTGGTGCGGCCGCGTCCTGCGGAGGGATCCAAATACACGCGCAGTCGCGCGACCGGGCTCGGCCGACCGTTCGTGAGGATCCACCGATGACGAAGCGCGAACCCCATCGTCCCCACCACCCGGCGGTGAGCGAGCAGGCCGAGAAGCGAGCGTCGGATTTCCAACTTCGACTCGCCGATCAGATCACGGCGTTCGCGGGCTCGATGAAGTTTGTGTACATCCACGCGACCTTGTTCGCGACGTGGATGCTCGTCTTGGAGAGGAGTCCATGGCCGACGCTCACGCTGGCCGTTTCGCTCGAAGCGATCTTCTTGTCGACGTTCGTGATGATCGGCCAGAATCGCCAGGCCGCTTTGGAGCAGGCGAAGGCCGACCATGACTATGCCGACGTCGAGCGGCTCCTTGTTGAAAACACCGAACTCACCCGTACGATCCACTCGCTGACCGAGGACGTGCACGCCCTCCTGTTCCGAAACGCAGAGAGCCCTCGGCACGACGAGTGATCCCGTCCCCGCTCCGGTCAGCGGGCGATGAAGTGTGCGTCTATGTCGATGAGCACTACGTCGTCGACGGCGAACTTGTCGATCCCGGGCGGCAGCGCGAGTTCGATGGCGTATTCCGATCGGAGAAGGCCTCCGCTCGCGCTGAACCCGGCGTGAAGGCTCCGGTCCGCTTGCCTCTGCAGGCAGCCGTTGAACTCGAGGTCGAGCGTGATCGGCTTGGTGATCCCGTTGATCGTCAAGTCGGCGTTGAGCTCGTATGCGCTTTCACTCACGTGACGAACGGCGGTCGAATGGAGTGTCATCGGTTCAGGTGTGTCGGCGTGAAACAGTTCCGTGGCACGAAGGTACGTGTCTCGCACTGGATCGTTCGTAGATATCGACGACAGGTCGACCGACGCGGTGACATGCACGTCTTCCAGAGAGTCGCCGATGACGAGCTCCGCATCGAATCGCGTGAACATTCCCCGCACGCTCGAGATCCCGAGGTAGCGGATCTGGAAGTGCACGCTCGAATGCCACGGGTCGAGTACGTAGGTTCCGTAGGCGAGCGGCGACGGTGGCGCGGTCTCGCTGATCATCGGTCACGCATTGGTCGGGTTCGCGTCATCGGAGTGTCGACCGTACCGCGGGAAGCGGTCGTCAGCTATCGACGGAACATCACGTCGTGCGGACGATTCATCACGTGCGCGTCAAAGTCGGAGGAGCGGTTTCGGAGCTCGTCGGGGCCGGGCTGTCTGCGCGGAGCTTCGCGATCAACTCGGTCTGCGAGTGAACTCCCGCCTTCCGGTAGATGGTGCTGAGATAGTTCCGCACCGTGCTGGGACTCAGGTACAGCGCGTCGGCGATGGCCGGTACGCGATCGCCTCGGAGGAGCATTGAGAGGATCTGATGCTGACGCGTCGTCAACTCCTTGAGTTCGGGGAACCGTTCCTCGTCGATGCGGCCTGCGGGTCGCAGAAGCCCGGTGGCTTCCACCTCGCCTGCGATGCGGAGTAGATGACGTTCGAGCTCTGCCACGCGATTTGACTGAGTCGCCACGCCGTCGAAGACGATCGGCGTGGCCGGTAGCGCCGCAAACCGAAAGGACTGCATCTCGCGGTCGGGCGGGCTGACGGTAAGGCTGATCGCTTGCCACTCGCCGGCCTTGTTGCGGAGACGAACGACAACATCAGTGTCGGTGTCGAGAACCCGCGCCCGGTCAAAGGCGTCGCGTACGGCTTTCGTGTCCGAAGGGTGGGCAAGGTCCTCGGGCTTGACGTCGACGAGCTCGGCTTGCGCGTACCCGAGTACCGGCGTGATGTCCGCGCTGACGTGACGAATGCGCCCGAGATGATCGATGATCCCGACGGCGGCGGCGATGTCGGCGATCGCGCGCAGGGTTTCGCCGGTGTCGGAGCGCGCTGCGATCGGCGCCGCGATCGCGTGCGAAGGCCGGCCATCGATCTCGATCGCCCGTACCCATAGCTTCGCAGGTTCGTGTTCGACGTCGGTGGGCGCGCTCCAAAGCGCGGTGTAGGCACCGATGCCTCCGGAGCGGAGCAACTCGAGGGCGCGGAATCCGGCGTCGTCAGCCTTGGTGAACTGTCGGATGTTCGTGGTTTGGGCCACGCTCGGCGCCAGGCCGAGACCCAGCGCAGCCGAGTCGCTCATCGCCACAATGCGAAGAGATTCCAACTCGAACAAGATGACGGCCCGCGAGCTCGAGCGGACCACGGTGGCGAGGCTCTCGACCGCGATCGATGCGTTCATCGTGCTTCTCGCCCACGACCGAACCTCATGACCTCAGGATGTCGTCGCTGCTCACGCACTGCAACCAGTGCATGGTTGAGGCCATCGTTCTGGGCGAGACTGGCCCGGCATGGGCGACGTCTCCAGGCCCGAAGAGGCGGCGGTTGCTGCGATCACGCGGCTTGCGTCCCGAAGCCGTGAAGCGTCGCGCGAATACGGTCGTGCCCGGCGTGAGCAGGTTCCGATCGAGGCGCACGGGGACTGCACCGTCGGCGAACGTGAACCTTTTGCGGTGCTACGACGCCAGGAGCAGCCGCGGCTCGCCGACCTCGTGCCGCTTCGGCACTCACGCATGGCGGCGAGTCCGTTCTCGTTCTTCCGAGGTGGCGCGGCGATCATGGCAACCGATCTCGCGCGGACGGTGTCGACGGGCGTCCACGTCCAAACCTGCGGCGATGCCCACCTCCTGAACTTCGGTTTGTACGGCTCGGCGGAACGTCGGATCGTGTTCGACATCAACGACTTCGACGAGACCCTGCCCGGCCCGTGGGAGTGGGATCTCAAGCGCCTCGCGGTCAGCGTTGTGCTCGCCGCGCGGTCCCTCGGTAGCGACGCCGCCTCGCAGCAAGTTCTGGTGGAAGGCTTGGTCGGGGAGTATGCGAACTGGCTGGCCGAGCTGTGCGAGCTGTCGACCCTCGATGTCTGGTACGCGCGCGTCGACGCCGATGACGTCAGCCGCGAGATCAAGAACCGCGCGCTCCGCCGAAGCGCCGAGCGCGAAGTCGACAAGGCGCGGCAGCGCACGCACCGGCAATCGCTGGACAAGCTCACGGTCGTACGGGACGGACGACGTGTGCTTGTCGACGATCCGCCCGTCGTCGAACATGTTCCCGAAATCTCCATGACAACCGTGGTCGGATTCCTCGAGGGCTATGCAGAATCGTTGCCCGACGATCGCCGGCTCTTGCTCAACGAGTTCGAACTGGTCGACGCGGCTCGCAAAGTCGTCGGCGTCGGATCGGTCGGCACCCGCTGCTTTGTGCTCCTGGGACAAGGCCGCGACGGACTCGACCCTCTCATCCTGCAGGTCAAAGAAGCGGAGGACTCCGTTCTCTCGCAGTTCGTCGGCGCGAGCGCGTACGAACACCGAGGCCGAAGAGTCGTCGAGGGCCAGCGGCTCATGCAAGCAACCAGCGACCCGTTCCTCGGCTGGAGTAGCGGGGATGGATTCCACTTCTTCGTCCGTCAGCTCCATGACATGAAAGGCCGCATCGACATCGAGGGCTCTACGCCCGACGAGTTCGACCACTACACGAAACTCTGCGCCGCGACCTTGGCCCGAGCGCACGCGCGCTCGCTGGATCCCGCGGTCATCTCCGGTTACTGCGGAAGGGGTCGAAAGCTCGGACACGCGGTCGCGCGATTCGCGGAGCTCTACGCCGACCTCGTCGAACACGACCATACGAACTTCCTCGACATGATCAGGTCCGGCGAGGTCGCCTCAACCTCGTCCAGGGAGTGACGCCTCAGCGGGTGAGCGTCACGGCGAGGTAGGCGAGGCTGAGCGCGAGCGTCACCAGCGCGGGCGCGGCGGCTTGGATCGGGTCTGCCGACCGCCGGTGGAAGGTCAGTGCGCCGAGCAGCAGCGCGGCACTTCCTGATGCGGCGGCGATCCCGATCGGCAGCCACCGCAGCCCGGCGATGACCCCGACGGCGGCCGCGAGCTCGGCGACGCCGATCAGCCGGTAACTCGACCACGGGATACCGAAGTGGCCGGCCGAGGCGAGCATCTTCGGGTGGCTGCCCAGCTTCGCGAGTGCGGGGATGAGGCAGGCGGCGGCGAGCAGAACGGAGAGGGTGGTGAACATGGATGACTCCTTCCGGTGGGAAACACGGCAAGCGCTTGACACGCGCTTGGAGCCACACCATAATCAGAGTTGTGATGTTTCATCAACTCTGAGTAGTCCATCGATTGGAGGGACTGCTCCGCTACACCACCTCCACAACGAAAGGCACCGTCATGCTCAAGTCAGCCAGTACTTCTCTCATCGCTCGAGGCCTGCTCGCGATCGGCGTCGGTATCGTCGCCCTCGCCTGGCCCGGAGTTACCGTTCTTGCTCTCGTCGTTCTGTTCGCCGTCTACGCCTTTGTTGACGCCTCGCTCCAGGCGATGCAGGCCTTCGGCAGCCGAAGCGCCGGTCCCGTCTTCGGACACCTGTTGCTCGGCCTGGCCGACATCGCGGCCGGTGTGGTCGCACTCGCGTGGCCCGGGGCGACCGCCCTCGTCCTCGTAGTGCTCGTCGCCGGCTGGGCGATCGTGACCGGAGTTCTCGAGTTCTTCGCTGCGTTCGGCGATGGCGAAGAGGCCGGTACCCGCGCCATGTTCATCTTCGGCGGCCTGGCGTCGGTGGCATTCGGCGTCGTGCTCTTCGCCCGCCCCGACATGGGCGCCGTTTCACTTGCGCTGTTGTTCGGCCTGTTCAACATGGTCGCCGGCAGTTGGATGCTCGTGCGAGGCATCGACCTGCGCCGGACCGACGCGACGCTGCACTCGCTCGTCGCGCCGAACACGAAGAAGGTCGCGGCCTGAACGGACCTTCCTCACCTCGCAGCGAAACCCCCGGCGGCGGGCGCCTTCAGGCGCCCGCCGCCTTCGCCGAGGTCCAACCCGCGGTTCTGTAGCATCACATCAGGAGTGATCGACCGCCCTATCAAGGAGAGCGCAGTGACCATGGCGACCAAGAAGGCGGCGGTCCCGGCCAACCGGCTCGATCGCCGCAAGGCCCGCACCCGCCAGGCGCTCATCGATGCCGCCGTCCGGCTCATCTCCGACGGCCGGGGAGAACGGGCCAGCATCCAAGAGATCACCGAAGCGGCCGACATCGGCTTTGGATCCTTCTACAACCACTTCGCGAGCAAAGAGGAACTGTTCCAGACCGCCTCGGAGGAGGTCCTCGAACGCTGGGCGCAGATGATCGACGCTGCCAGCGCCGGTCTCGACGACCCGGCCGAAGTTTTCGCCATTTCACTGCGCATCTCCGGCCGCCTCGCCTGGAGCCACCCCGAGATCGCCGGCTTCATCACCGGCGCCGGCCTCGAGCTTCTCGACGCGCCCCGCGGGCTCGCACCCCGGGCCATGCGCGACATCCGCGCCGGCCAGGCCACCGGCCGCTTCACCATCCCTGACGCCGAAATCGCGCTCAGCGCCATTGCCGGCGGTCTCCTCGGACTGCTTCTACTCCACCAGCGCAGCCCCGACCGCGTGACCGAGAGCTCCGTCGACGAACTGGCCGAAGCCTGCCTGCGCCTCCTCGGCCTACCCGCCGCACAAGCCCGCCGCCTGGCCCACGTCCGCCTCCCCGAGCCCCCCACTTGACCGATTCGCGCGTGTCGGAAACCGCGTGCGCGCTTCAAGACAGGCGAACGGAACGCCCGCGACGTCACGAACGAGCGGCCAACCTCAGTCCGTACTCGCACAGGACTGCTCCCTGCGCGTTTTCGTTGATGCGCTGAGTACGATCGCTTAGTTGTCGGGAGAGTCGGGCGCGTCCCACGGCATTGCCGAGGAGACCCAGTGGGTGATCGGTTCGTCCTGGTCGTTGCGGTGAAGATGCCGGGGCGGCTGGGCGAAGGTGCTGTACGGCCGGCAACGCAGCACCACCCGACATTCCTCCTCGGCCATCGCGGCGACGAAGGGGCGGGCGTCTTCGCCGAGCGGATCGCCGGACATGCGTCCCGCGATTCCCATCATCACGTCGACGACGAGTTCAGGGTCATCGACGACATCGGCGGCGCAGTACACCTGCAGGTAGCTGAACGGCCAGCGTTCGTCGAGCACGCAGAGGCTGACCTTGGCGTTGCGGGCGACGGCCTTGGCCTTGCCGCGGTCGCGCATGGTCGACACCAGGATCTCGTCGGTGTCGGTGGGTACGTAGTACACGATCGACATCGCCGGCCCGTCGGCACGGCGCGGTGTGCCGAAGACGCAGGTGCGGTGGGTCCGCACGAACTCGCGCCGCTCGGACGGGAGCATGTCGCGATCCGTCGGCGGCGTGAACGGTTCCGCGGCGAGCGGGAGGATCTGCATGGGTCAGCGTCCTTGAACGAAGCGATTGCGGATGGTGCCGATGCCTTCGATCCAGGTCTCGAGGATGTCGCCGGGTGCGAGGTAGAGCGGCGGCGTGCGGGCGACGCCGACGCCGCCGGGTGTTCCGGTGAAGATGATGTCGCCCGGTAGGAGCGGCAGGACGGCGGAAAGCTCGGCGACGAGCTGCGGGACGCTGAAGACGAGGTCGCTGGTGCGGCCGTCCTGCATCTTCTCGCCGTTGACCGAGCATCCGAGGGCGACGTCGTCGGGGTTGTCGAGCTCGTCGGGTGTGACGAGCCACGGGCCGATCGGGCCGAAGCCGCGCCGCGACTTCCCGAGGGAGAACTGTGCCCCGGCCGCGAACTGGAGGTGACGGTCGCTGAGGTCCTGGCCGATCGCGAGGCCGGCGACGTGGCCCCAGGCGTCGGCCTCGGCGACACCGTCGGCGGTTCGGCCGATGACGGCGACGAGCTCGACTTCCCAGTCGGTGGTGTCGCCGCCGACCTCGATGTCGTCGAAGGGCCCGGCAGCGACGCAGGGAACTTGGTGAAGACGATCGGGACCTCGGGGACCGCCATGCCGGACTCCTCGGCGTGGCTGCGGTAGTTGATCCCGATGGCGAACACCTGGCGAGGTCGTGGCACCGGGTTGCGCAGTGCGTCCTCGAGAGCGCGCCGGTCGGGGTCGTGACCGTCGTGGCGAAAGTCGCGGAACGCGTCCCACTGGTCGTACACGGCCATCGGGTCGGCACCGAAGCGTCCGTCGGAGGCGTCGGCGACGTCGGCGATCTGATCGCCGAGGACGAGTACGGCGCGGCCGTTGACATTGGCGAGCTTCACGAGATGGCTCCTTGTTCGTGCCGGTTGGTTCGCAGGTCGGTGCGCAGGCGCGCGATGCCGGTCGTCCACGCCGGTGGGCGAGTTCGCGGTCCCGTAGAGGTGGAAGTCGGGACGTTGCAACGCCGACGGTCGTGGGGTGCTCGGTGAACCAGCGGCGATACACGTCGTGGTCGGCACCAGTGCGGTGACCGCCACGGTCGCCCGCCGATCGAGGCGAACCATTCCCGGTCGGCGGGGTCGAGGTCGCCGGGACGCCGTCGACGTGACGAGGCGCCATCCCGCACCGTGCACGTCGTCGAACAGCCGGCCGTCGACGGCGCCTTGGAGGATTGGCGGCCGGCGTGCGGCGCGGTCGGGGTGGATGACAGCCGTCGTGTCGATGCCGGGCAGCGCGGGCGGGTGCCGTCGGTTCGGCCCCTACGCGCGCCGCCATCGCCTCGTCACGCGCCGCCGCCTCGGCGTGGATCGGGGACGCAGATGACCTTGCCGAGCTCCATCGAGAAGTCGATTGCTTGGCGGGCGCTCGGCAGGCGCTCTGCTTCGTAGCAGTCGAGCAGCGACTCCGGTGCGTTGCCGGTGAGCACGAGGTCGAGCTTCCACGCCAGGTTCGCGGCGTCGCGGAGCCCGGCGCACATGCCCTGGCCTGCGAAGGGCGGCATCTGGTGCGCGGCGTCGCCGGCGAGCAGCACCCGGCCGGCCGCCACTGCTTCGCATAGCGAGCGGCGAACGTGTACACGGCGAGCCGCTCGAGCGGTCGCGTTGCCGGGGCGCACGTTCCAGCGGTTCGAGCAGCTCCCAGGCGCGCGCTCGTCGTGCAGCTCGTCGAGGGACTCGTCGGGCGAGGCGCATGAACTCCCAGCGTCGCCGACCGGGCCCGCCGGAGACCGCGGTGGTCGGGCGCGCCGGATCGCAGATCTGCACGTTCAATCGGGTCGAACACGCGGGGCTCGTCGGAGCACGACATCGATGATGAGCCAGTCGTAGAAGAAGCCGAGCTCGTGCATCGGCGACGCCGAGCAGGGTGCGCACCGTGCTGTTGGCCCCGTCGCAGCCGACGAGCATAACGCGCCGTCGACGACGTCCGCGTCGTCGGCCGCAACAGCGACCACGTGATCGTCGTGTTGGTCGATGCCGGTCACCTCGACGCCGCGGCGCACCTCGACCTTCGCCAGCTCGGAGGCTCGCCTGCGAAGCAGGGACTTCGGCGCCGGTTGGTGGAACATCGACGACGCCGGCCATCCCGGAGGGCCGGGGCCGATCGGCCGAAGCGCAGCAGCGTGGTGCCGGCCGCGTTGCGCCATTCGTAGATGTCAGCGGGATCGGTGATGCGCGGCAAGTTCCGCGCCGACGCCGCGCGGACTGGAAGATGCGGCCGATCTCGTGGTCGAAGTGCACCGCGCGCGGCAGCGGGTAGGGCTCGGGCTAGCGCTCGAGGATCGTGACGACGCGACCGGTTGAGCTGGCCGAGCAGGATGACCAGCGTGTTGCCGACCGGTCCGTAGCCGACGATCACGACGTCGGCGTCGACCGCGGGCATCATGCCTTGCCGCAGCGGCTGGTGGCCCCAGGCGCTGATGCGGTCGTAGACGGCGGTTGCCGTCCCAGTCGTCGGTCACGACCTTGGCGCCGTGGCCGACCTCGACCTTGGAAGCCGGCAGGGCTGGTGACGTAGAAGCTGAACATGCCGTCGTTGTCGTGACGGCCGAGGCCATTCGGGATGGGGAGGTCGGTCGCCCACGCGCGGTCGAACGCGGCCCCGACGTCGTCGCGGCCATCGTCTCGACCATGAAGTGGTGCAGCTTCTGCGGAAGCTCGAACGGTGCCCTCGCCAGCGCGACGGTGTGATGCCGCGCGTTGCAGTGGTAGAAGTGCACCTCGAGCGCGATCCCCGGTCCGAGCTCCATCTCCAGCCAGTCCGACTGGCCGAGCCCGAGGCCTTCGACGAGGAAGCGATGCGACTCGTCGAACGCCGTCGTCGCGAAGACGACATGACCGAAGCCCACGCCTTCGGTGAGGAAGCCACCGGGCATCAGCGGCGAGTCGAACGGCGTGACCGCGTCCTCCAAGCCGACGGCGATCTCGACGGTACGCCCCACGGTGCGCATCGCGCGAGCGAGGCGGGCGACGCGACGCGGCCTGCACGACGTCAGCATCATCTTCGCTGACGTCGAAACCGGCGGCGATGCACGCGGCCACGACCCGACGGAACGCGTCGTCATCGCCAGCTTCGAAGCCGACGAACGACGCGTCGTTCGCCGCGCCCGGCTCGACGATGACGCGGTGGACCTTGCTGTCGTTGCGCCACGACAGCCCGTCGGTGCCGACCGCGTCGCCAGGCAGCAGCCCGATCACGTCGCCGAAGAACGAGCTGAGCGACGCCGGGTCGGGCACCTCGATGCCGAGGTAGGCGAGCTCGATCTCGCGTTGCATCGTCCGTCCTTTGTCTCAGGGGCCGAAGAGGAGCGCGATGACGGCGTCGGCGTGCTGCTCGATGACGTCCTCGGCGAAGGGATCGATTCCCGAGAGCCTCCGGCACTCAGGTGCGAGGACGAACATCGTCGGCGCGGCGCCGGTGAGGAGGTAGTAGAGGTGCGGGGCCGGGATCGCCGGGGACGTGCCTTCGGACGCGGTGAGCCTGGGTGAACGCCGCGGCGACTTGACTCGTAGAGCGGCCGGACGTGGCGCTCGACGAGCCAGTCGAGGCGCGGCCCGTCGTTCTTCGATTCCTGGGTGATGATCCGATGTAGCTGCGGGTTGCGGGCCGAGAAGTGCACGAACTCGCGGATCAAGAGCTTCTGCCGCCGTCACGTCGTCGACGCCGCGCAACCCCTCGGCGCGGCTGCCGAGCGCATGGTTGAACTCGACGAAGAGGCTGATCGACCGCGGCGCGCCACAACTCGTCCTTCGAGGAGAAGTGGTAGTTCAGCAGCGGCTGGGTCACGCCGGCGCGGGCTGCGATCTCCCGCGTCCTCGCACCATCGAAGGAGTGCTCAGAAAACACATCGAGCGCGGCGTCGAGGATCCGCTCTCGGGTCGCGTCGGCCGATGGTCGCGGCGTCGGTCGATTGCGCGTCGTCGTTGATGCCATCTCCACAGACTAGTCAATTGAATAGGAAAATAGCAAGACTCTGTTCGTTCGAACAGGCGATCGGCTGGTTCCCTGCTGGTCGGCCAGCCGATCCAAGCGCTCGACGAGCTCGTGTCGCGTTGCACGGCGGATCCCGCAAGACCCTGCCGTCGTTGCTGCTGCGACTCGCCTTGCCGCACACACCGCGCCCGAGTGGAAGCCCGCGGCGACGTTGTCTGGGCCGATCTCGGTCCGCCGGCCGGACGGCGCCCCGTATGTGTGCTCACGCGCGACGCGGCGATAGCGGCGCTCACCCCGACCACCTGCGCGCCGATCACGCGAACCGTCCGCGGGATCCGTTCCGGGGTCGAGGTCGGAACAGCAGAGGGTCTACCGGCCCCGAGCGTCATCAGTTGCGACGCCTTGATAACGATCCCGTTCGCGTCGCTCGACGACCGGCCCGTCCGCCATCTCGACCTACATGTCCGCGCCGAACTCGACCGGGCACTGCGCTACGCGCTTGACATCGCGTACTGAGAGCGGCACCCGCATGCATCGCGCGTGGTGCCGTGAATGGTGCCGTTCATTCCCGGACTGGGCGGGACAGGACGGGAGTAGACGTCACGAACCTCGCGCGAATCGCCTTGTCATCGGTAGTGCACGGGAGTAGACGGGACGAGAAGGTACGGCACTGGGCCCTCATAACCCGAAGGTCGCAGGTTCAAATCCTGCCCCCGCCACCATGTAAGCGCAGGTCAGAGGCCCGCCGTGTGCGGGGCCTCAGCGCGTTCGGTTGCGTTCTACCGGGTGTTCCACCGGGTGGAACCGGTAGACGGATCGAGAATGGCGGCGAAGGTGCGCGCGGCCTCTTGTTGCATGCCGGGCAGGAGGTGTTGGTAGGTCGCCATGGTGAACCCGGGGGTGGCGTGTCCGAGGCGTTCGCTCACGACCTTGATGGGGACGCCGGCTTTCAGAAGGAGCGTGGCGTGGGTGTGGCGGAGGTCATGGAACCGGATGCGGGGCAGCGGCGACCGCGCGACAAGCTTCTTGAACGCGTCCGATACGACGTGCGGGTGAATCGGTGTCCCGTCGTCGTGGCAGAACACGCGATCGTCGTGCCCGCCGGTTGTTGAGATCGATGTGAGGATCGCGATGGTGCGCTCGTCGAGATCGACGGATCGTCGCGCGGTTCGGGTCTTGCCTCGCGATTCGTGGAGTTCGTAGCCGACGGAGATGAGCGCGCGGTTGACGGACAGTCGTCGTTCACGTATGTCGATGTCGCTCCAGCGCAGACCGAGAAGTTCACCGCGTCGCAAGCCGGTGTACGCGGCGAGCCAGTACGTTGCGAAGTGTCGATGGCCGGCGGCGAGATCGAGGAAGGCCCTGAGTTCTTGAGCATTCCAGACGCGTTGTTCGGGACTGGCGAGCGGCCGGCGTTTCGGCGCGTGCGCGATCTCGGCGGGATTGCGGCTGATGATCCCGCGCCGGACCGCGTCAGCGAGCGCGCGGCGCAACACCATGTGGATCTCGAGCACCGTCTTGGCGTCGAGACCACCACGACCGTTTGTGCGTCCGTTCTCGAGAAGTTTGGCGTAGAGCCGTTCGAGGTGTTCGGCCCGCACGCGTCGTATGGGCACGCGGCCGAGTTCGGGTAGGACGTGCAACTCGACGTTTCGGCGGTAGCTGTCCCAGGTGCTCGGCCTCAAGGTCACTTGCTTCAGCGGCAGCCAGGTACGCGTGAGGTAGACGCCGAGCGTTGGTCCCGCACGTCGGCCGCAGTCTTCGCCGCGATGCTCGAACGCGAGACGCGCCGCGAGCTGTTCGGCTTCAGAGCGGTCGGTGCCCGCAGGATGCCAACGTCGTCGTTCCCGGCCCGTGATCGGATCGATCCCCTCGTAGATGACCGCATAGAAACGGCCACGTCGCTGGGCCACATATCCGCGCATCGCTCGGTGCTCCTTCCGGCCGGCGCCCTGCCGGCCGGTAGAACAGATCGGCGGAACCATCGGGTCGACGCAGGTCAGCGGTCTCGGCTGCCGGGTCGGCAGCCCGAACAGCCGCGAGCCGCGACGACCGACGATGCGGACGCCGTGCTGAATGGCGAGGCTCTACTTTGGGGCCATGGCCGCTCGTCGCCACCTTGGACTTGGCCCGTTTCTCGATGAGCTCGCGCGGTCGTCTCGACGCGCTCGGACCCGAGGGGGTGCGGTCGGCGATCGATCGTCGGGCGGCATCGTTGCGGCCGTCGCAGCGCGATGATTTCCTTGAGTTGTTCGGTCCGCCCGCGCCCACGCCGGTCGATGAGCTCGAGGCCGCCATCAATAGGTTCCTCGGAGACATCGAGCGCCTGGCGCCGGTCGATCGATGGCACGGTCGGGATGGCTGGTCCGACGATGAGTTCGAGGCGTCGCCCGAAGCCGAGACGTGTGAGGATCTTCTCGTCGCGGTCGGCGAGCGGTTCCTTGCCGGCGATATCACTTGGGTGACTGGTGCTTACCAGCGGATCTTCAGCGCGGTCACCGAACTGATCGATGACGACCGCGGTATCGAGATCACCGTCGACGTTGAGCTCGCCAGCGAAGCACGAGACCGACTCCTCTGGTGCCTCGCCGACAGTGCCGCCGACGCGCCGGCCGCCGCCGAAGCGATGCTCGCGTGCCTCGACCGAACAGAGCTGGTCACCAGAGCGCCGACCGTGAGCGAGTTGGTCAGCGCCCACCCCGCCCGGGCCCCGATTGACGACGACACCCTGCGCGCGTTCGCGAATCTCATCATCGACGGAGCAGCGGAGTCGAAGCCGTGGGAGGCACGTTGGCGGCTCGGTCTGGCTCTGGAGATCCGCACCCAGCTCGACGGGGTGGACGCCGTGCTCGTCGCCGCCCGCACAGCCGGAGGCCGCCGCTTGCACATCTACGAATGGATCGTCGAACACCTGCGCAGCAATGGTGAGGCGGCGCGTGCAGCCGATCTCGCCGACGAAGCCATTGACGGCGAACCCAACTCCTGGCCGGTCGCCGACCTCGCCGACACGGCGGCCGATCTGTGGCGAGAACTCGCTCAGCCAGAACACGCGTGGAACGCACAAGAACGCGCGTGGGTATGCAATCCAACGATCACGCGGCTCGAACGCCTTCTCGACGACGCAGAAGCGACAGGACGGCACGCGCTAGCCGAGGGTTTTCGTGTCGCGGCTGCGACCGATGGCTTCTTGGCGGTCGCGCTTGCCGTGCTCGACGGCGATCCCGGTGCGGCCATCGCGGCGGCGCAACAAGCGAACGTCAACGGCCGTGTCGGCTATGCGGCGCAGCAACTCGCGATCGCCTCGGCCTGTCGTGCGGCCACGGCCGCTGTTTCGAGTCGCCTCGTCGACGAGATCGTCAACGACGCCCTAGCCCGGGCCACGCGATCCGAACGGCGGCACGACCCGTTTGACGATGATCGGCGGGGAGCGGCGACCGGGCTCGGGGAGCGTTTGCAACGCTCGTTCGCTTCCTTGCCGATCGAGCCGGGAGCGATCGGTGACGCTCGGCGGCTGGTCGACGAGGTTGCCGAGACTGTGCTGGGAGCGAAGGATCGACGGCACTACCGGATCGTCGCGACAGTCGTCGTGCTGCTCGCGCACTCTTCCGGCGCGCTCGGTGCCTCGTCCCTGAACGACGTCATCGAGGAGTACGACCGCCGATACCGACGGTTCTCTACTTTCCGAGGGGAGCTTCGCGACACCGCGAGCGTCCGCCGAGCGACTGGTCTGCCCGTGACGCAGGTCATCGACGAACAACTCCGACGCGAGAGGCACCGATCGTGACTCGGGTGCTCCCACTTCGTGCCGAGCAGCCGCCCGATGATGCCGCGGTGGTGCTGCGCGCGGGGTCGATGAGCCCGGACAACATCCGCCGTTCCGCGGATCGGACGTTCGCGATCTACGCGCTCTATGGCATCTCGGTCGAGGGTGTCATCGACCGCACTGTGTTCGAAGCGTGCCGAGACAGCGAACGGATCGCCGGCTACCGGCGGATCCGCCTGTCGACGTTCGGGCGTCTACGCGGCGCCGGCTTCGCCCTGTTGGCCAGCTTCGATCACCCGCACTTCACGGTCGTGCTCGCCGACCTCAGCGAGGTGACAATCGCTCGGCTCGCTCGGGGCTTTGACGACCCGATTCTGAACCCAGCCCGCCCACCCTCGCAGTAGCCTGGGAGTGCTATGGAACCGGGAACCGACTTCACCGCTCAGTACGACCTCGCCGTCGACTTCATGGACATGACCGACGCTCGTCGCCTCTGGACCCGACGTTCCGATGCGCGCCCCGGGTTCGAAGCCGTGGTTGGCGGCTACGCGATCGTCGGCGACGACGACGCGGACCCGAGAGTCGCGCGGATCATCGACATCGACCCGGACGGCAACATCGAGCTCGAGGTCCTGGACGGAACCGTCGAGGCGCATCTCGACCTCGTCACACCCGCCTGAAGCAGACCGGCACTCATAACCCGAAGGTCGCAGGTTCAAATCCTGCCCCCGCCACCAACGAAATGCTGGTCAGAGGCCCCGCCGGGTGCGGGGCCTCTGCGCGTCTGGAGTGCTTCTACCGGGACTTCTACCGGGTAGAAGCCGGTAGAGGTGGTCTGGCTTCGAGGATGCCCGCGAATGTGTGCGCTGCTTCTTGCTGCATGCCGGGGATGACGTGCTGGTAGGTGGCCATCGTGAATCCGGGGGTGGAGTGCCCGAGGCGTTCGCTGACGACTTTGATCGGGACGCCGGCCTTCAAGAGCAGGGTGGCGTGGGTGTGGCGGAGGTCGTGGAAGCGGATGCGTGGGAGTCCTGATCGCGCGACGAGACGCTTGCACGTGTCCGACAGGAGATGTGGATGGGTCGGCGTGCCGTCGGGCCGGCTGAAGCACGCGGCCCTCGGCGTCGCCGGCGTCGAACTCGGGGTCTTCGCCGGCGCGTTGGTCGCGCCAGCGGTGCAGGACGTCGATGGTGGCGGGGTCGAGGTTGATGCAGCGGCGCGCAGTGCGGGACTTGCCGCGGGTCTCATACAGCTCGTAGCCGACGGAGACGAGCGAGCGGGTAACCGAGAGGCACGCGGTGTCGAAATCGACGTCGGCCCAGCGCAACCCGAGCACTTCACCGCGCCGCATGCCGGTGTTCGCCGTCACCCATAACACCGCGTGCGACCGGTGCGCGCTTGTCGAGGTCAGGAACGCCCGTAGCTGCTGGGCATTCCAACGCTTGAGGTGTTGCTCGACAGCGGCCGCCGCTTCGGTGCGTGTGCGATGTGCAACGGGTTCGCGAGCAACAGCCCGCGGCGTACGGCGTCGTCGAACGCGCGACGCAGCACCATGTGAACCTCGACGATGGTCTTGTTCTGCAGGCCGCCGGCGCCGTCAGCGCGACCGTCATCGAGTAGCTCGGCGTAGAGCCGCTCGAAGTGATCCGGGCGCAGGTGCCGCAGCGGCACACGACCGATCCGCGGCAGCACGTGAAGGTCGATGATGCGCCGCTAGGAGTCGTAGGTGCTGACCCGAAGCGCGAGCTGCTTCGACGGCAGCCACCGCTGGGTCACGCACACGGCGAGTGTCAGGCTGGCACGCTCGCGGCCGCTGCGACATCCGTGGTCGGCGAGCTGGCCCGCGATGGCTTCGGCAGCTGAGCGATCGGTGCCGGCGGGATGCCATCGCCGTTTCTCGCGTCCGGTGATCGGGTCGATGCCCTCGTAGATCACTGCGTAGAAGCGTTCACCTTTGCGTGCCCCGTAGCCCTGCATGACGTCCTCCGTTCCGGGCCGGCACGATGCGCGGCCGGTGGAAGACATCGGTAGAGCTCGCGCGTCACCGCAGGCGGGGGAGTGCGGCGCGGGGTCGTGAACCCGAAGGTCGTGTGTCGCAGATTGCGAGCGGCGGGGGTATTCGGCACACTCGTCGCGTGGCGAAGAAGGTGGCGCGCAACGATCAGGGGTGCGGCGATGAATCGCCCTGGGTCGCTTGGAGGCTCCAGACCTTGGAAACGAGGATGGAGTCATGCCGAAAGGAGATCAAGCCGGGGAGGCCGACGACGCGTCGGTACTCCGCTGAGGAGAAGGCCCAGGCGGTGCGGTTGGTCCGCCAGCTGCGGGTCGAGTTGGGAACCGATCACGGGACGATCCAGCGGGTTGCGGATCAGCTCGGGTACGGGGTCGAGACGGTGCGCAAGTGGGTCAAGCAGGCCGATATCGACGACGGTGCCGAAGGCGGGGACGTCGACGGAGGACGCCGGCGAAGATCAAGGCGCTCGAGCAGGAAAACCGTGAGCTTCGTCGAGCGAACGCGATCTTGAAGTCGGCGTCGGCTTTTTTCGCGGCGGAGCTCGACCGCCCAGAGAAGTGATCGTCGAGTACATCGACGAGTAACCGTGACGAGTTCGGAGTCGAGCCCATCTGCACGGCGTGCTGCAGATGGCTCCGAGCACGTACTACGCAGCGAAGCGGCGCGAGGTCGCGCCGTCGGCGCGGGCGGTGCGCGACGCGGTGATGGTGCCGGTGCTGATGGCGTTGTGGGTGGCGAACCGCAAGGTCTACGGGGCGCACAAGCTCTGGAAGGCGGCACGCCGAGCCGGCCACGAGATCGGCCGCGACCAGGTCGCACGGTTGATGCGTCAGATGGAGATCTAGGGCGTCAGCCGGCGACGCAAGAAGGTGTTCACGACCAAGCTCGGATCCGGACGCGGCACGCGCACCTGACTTGGTGAACCGCAACTTCACGGCTGATCGGCCGGACGCGTTGTGGGTCACCGACCTCACCTACGTCCCGACGCGTTCGGGCATGGCGTATGTGTGTTTCATCGTCGACGCGTTCTCCCGGCGGATCGTCGGCTGGCGGGTCGCGGCGAACATGAGGACCGACATGGTCCTCGACGCGCTCGAGATGGCCAGGCACTCCCGCGGCGGGCAGCGGCTTGATCGGCCTGGTCGCCCACTCCGATGCCGGGTCGCAATTTACGTCCGTACGTTTCACCGAGCGGCTCGAGGAGATCGGTAGCCCGACCCTCGATCGGGACCGTTGCCGACAGCTACGACAACGCGCTCGCGGAGACGATCAACGGGCTCTACAAGACCGAGTGCGTCTACGGGCCCGACGCGAACGGCTGGGACGGCGTCGACGAGCTCGAGCTCGCGACGCTGTCGTGGGTGCACTGGTTCAACCACGAACGCCTGCACAGCCACTGCAACGACGTGCCACCAGCCGAGTTCGAAGCAGCGTTCTACGCTGCCCAACAGACCGACCCCACCGGGGTTGGAATCCAATAACCCGAGCCTCCATCAGACCCAGGGCGGTTCAGCGACGATGGTGCGGCTTTTGATTGGTGGGGTGAGCTCGCCGACGAGTTGGCCGATGAGGGTTCGCTGGCGCGTGGTGTCGTGTATGCGTTGGACGGCCGGGTCGAGCGACTGGAGATCGCGGACGGTTCGTTGACCGCGGTTGTCCGCGGGTCGCATCCATACCGTGTCACGCTCTCGGGTTCGCACGATGCGCCGCGCTGGTCGTGTGATTGCCCGGTCGGTGCGGAGCGAATGTTCTGTAAGCACTGTGTCGCGGTCGCAGTTGTCGCGGCGGGCGAGGATGCCGAATCGTCCGGTCGGGCACCTGCCGCAAACGACGAGGTCGGCGCCTATCTGGAATCTCTCGATCGGGCGCGGCTCGTTGAGCTGGTGGTCGACCAGGCCGGCCGGGACGACGCATTCCGTGAACGCCTTACCGTGCGGGCCGCGGCTGCGGCGGGTGCCACGATCGATGTTCGCGAACGGCGGCAGCGTGTGAAACGCGCGTTCGGCAACGGCCGCTTCGTCGACTACCGCCACGCCCCCGAGTGGGCGTTCGGTGTGAACGAGGCCCTCGACGAGCTGGAGGAACTCCTCGACGCGGGTTTCGCGACCGAAGTTGTCGAGCTGGCCGAGTACACGCACGCCCGGGCGGAGAGGGCGATCCAACATGTCGACGACTCTGACGGGTGGATCACCGCGATCTCGGTTCGGCTCGGCGACTTGCACGTGCGGGCGTGCACCGAAGCGCGGCTCGATCCGGTCGCGCTCGCGCGGCGGCTGGTGAAGCTGGAGCTTGCGGGAGAGCTCGACACGTTCCACAGGGCTGCGCTCGTCTATGCAAGCGCGCTGGGTCCAGCTGGCATTGACGAGTACCGCCGATTGGTCGAACCACGATTCGCGGCGCTGGCGCCAGGTGAGGATTGGTCGCACGAACGGTTCCGGGTGCGCAACGCGCGGGTCGGGGTCGCGCTCGCGGCTCGCGATCCCGACGAGCTGATCGCGGTCAAGGCGCACGACCTGCGTCTCCCCGACGACTACGCCGAGATCGCCGGGATGCTCGCAGAGATCGGCCGCATCGACGACGCGATCCGCTGGTGCGGTCAGGGTCTCGCCGTCCATGCCGACCGAACGTGGCAGCTGACGCCGCTGCGCGAGTTGCTCGCCCAGTTACACCGCGACCGCGGCGACACCGACGCGGCGCTGGACGTGTTCTGGGTCGCGTTCGAAGAGCGACCATCGCTCGACGCGTACCGCCGTCTCGTCCGAGAGGCCGATGCGGCCGGCGATGGTGAGCGTTGGCGTCTCGACGCGCTCGCGTCTCTGCAGCGTTCGCTCGTCGGCGCGGATGCAGTCGGCTCGACGGCGCAGGTGCGGCATCTGAGCGCGACGATCATCGAAGTGTTGCTCTTCGAAGGCCATGTCGACGACGCGTGGTGGGTCGCGACCGAACACGATTGCGACCAGCGACTCTGGATGCAACTCGCTCGCGCCCGAGAATCCGAGCATCCCGAAGACGCGATACCGATCTACGAATGCGAGGTCGAAGCCCTCATCGGCAAGAAGAACGCTGGGGGATACCGTGACGCGGTGAAGCTCATGGCACACCTTGAATCGCTGCATTTCCATGTGGAAAGCCGAGACGGGTTCACAAAGTTCGTCGAGCAGGTCCGCTCGACCCACGGGCGCAAGACGAACTTGATGCGACACGTCGACGCGAAAGGCTGGTAGCAGGGGGTGGCCAAGGAACGGTACCGGCGGCCGGGTGACACACTCGACGACGACGAAACGGTCGTGATCCGCGGCGGTGAACTCGACCGGCTTCTGCTGCGCGACGACGCGCTACGCAACCACGCGATCTATGGGGTCTTCGGAATCTCGGTGTTCGCGCTGCGGGACGCGACTGTCGACGAGCTCGCGCAACAATCTCCGATGGTCCGCTTCGAGACCCTCACGCTCATCACGGTGGGAGCGCTCCGCGCGGCGGGCCTGGCGCTCGAGCCGACCGGCCGGAACCCCCGCCACTTCGACGTCGTGTTCGACGACCTCGACCTCGGCGTCGAGCGGCTTTGCGGCTGCGAACACCGCACCATCGTCAACCCGTATTATGAGGTCTGAACAGGGACTCGCCATGGACGACATCGACCTCACCGCCGATCTCAACGCGCAAGACGACGATGGCCTGGGCTGGTCGACCCTCGCCGAAGCTCGGTCGCCGGAACGGGTCGTGCCCGGCGCGATGCTCCTCGCCGGGAACCGCGCCGCCCGAGCCGTCGTGCGCGTCGTCGCCGTCGACGACGACGGGCAAGTCCACTTCGTGATCCTGCCCGGCTCGATCGACAAGAACCGGCACCTGCTGGGCAAGACCGTCGCATGACCACGCCGCGCGACGCCTCATAACCCGAAGGTCGCAGGTTCAAATCCTGCCCCCGCCACCAACGAAATGCTGGTCAGATGCCCTCCCTCGTGGAGGGCCTCTGCGCGTCTGGAGTGCTTCTACCGGCACTTCTACCGGGTAGAAGCCGGTAGATCAGCGCAGGCTTCGAGGATGCCCGCGAACGTGTGCGCGGCTTCGGCCTGCATGCCGGGGATGACGTGCTGATAGGTGGCCATCGTGAACCCGGGGGTGGAGTGCCCGAGGCGTTCGCTGACGACTTTGATCGGGACGCCGGCCTTCAACAACAGGGTGGCGTGGGTGTGGCGGAGGTCGTGGAAGCGGATGCGTGGCAGACCGGATCGCGCGACCAGACGCTTGCACGTGTCCGACAGGAGATGCGGGTGAGTCGGTGTGCCGTCGGGCCGGCTGAACACGCGGCCCGCGGAGTTGCCGGCGTCGAAATCGACGTCGCCCCATCGCAACCCGAGCACCTCGCCACGCCGCATGCCGGTGTTCGCCGTCACCCATAACACCGCGTGCGACCGGTGCGCGCTCGTGGAGGTCAGGAACGCCCGTAGCTGCTGGGCGTTCCACACGCTCGAGGTGTTGCTCGACAGCGGCCGCCGCTTCGGTGCGTGTGCGATGTGCAACGGGTTGGCGAGGAGCAGCCCGCGGCGTACGGCGTCGTCGAACGCGCGACGCAGCACCATGTGAACCTCGACGACTTTCTTGTTCTGCAGCCCACCGCCGCCGTCGAGCGCGACCGTCATCGAGTAGCTCGGCGTAGAGCCGCTCGAAGTGATCCGGGCGCAGGTGCCGCAGCGGCACACGACCGATCCGCGGCAGCACGTGAAGGTCGATGATGCGCCGCTAGGAGTCGTAGGTACTGACCCGAAGCGCAAGCTGCTTCGACGGCAGCCACCGCTGAGTCAGGTACACGGCGAGTGTCAGGCTGGCACGCTCGCGGCCGCTGCGACATCCGTGGTCGGCCAGCTGCTTCGCGATGGCTTCGGCAGCTGAGCGATCGGTGCCGGCGGGATGCCATCGCCGTTTCTCGCGTCCGGTGATTGGGTCGATGCCCCCGTAGATCACTGCGCAGAAGCGTTCACCCTTACGTGCCCCGTAGCCCTGCATGACGTCCTTCGTTCCGGGCCGGCACGATGCACGGCCGGTGGAAGACATCGGTAGAAGCAGCGCGTCACCGCAGGTGGGGGACTGCGGCGCCGGGGTCGTCAACCCGAACAGTCGCGGGTGTGCCGACGACGACTCGGTGGACAGTTCCCCCCGAACGTGAGAAGCGGTTGTGTCACAGACCCGGCGTTATACGGGCGACACCCGGCGGCCGCGATTATGAGACGCGCGTTGGCGTTAGGGGACACGTTGGGCGCGTGCGAAGTGCCGGTCCGGTGCGTGGTCGACAGGTCAGTCGGCAGCGCCAGTGGTGATCCCGGCGAGCATTTCTTCGAGCATGGCGTGATCGGGTGCGTCGAACGTTGGGGCGTCAGGTGCTTTCGCGAGTGTGTCGAGCAGTGTGTTGAGCATGGCGCCGGGCAGCGGGTGGGAGGTGGCCGCTGAGCACGATCTCGGGGTCGAGTCCGCCGATCTGTGCGAGGTGTTCGGTGAACAGTTTGCGATCGACGTTGTGGATCCAGGGCGAGTCGATGGTGACCCACAGTGTTTGGCCGTCGCGCAGGTCCGTGTCGGAGATGTCCGCCGCGCTTTGCGGGATGTCGGGCAAGAGCGCGCCGAAGCAGTCGGCGCTGAAGAGCCGCGCGTGAAGTCTCGTCGTAGAAGCCGGTCGTCACCGCGTTGTCGTAGACCGGCGGTTTGATCGCCCGCAACGTGCGGTTGCCGACCCTGACTCGCTCGCCCGGGTTCACGAGACGCACCCGTTCCGGCGGGAGCGGCATCGCCGAGAGCCCCATGATCCCCATCCCGAAGAAGGTGGTGATGACGCGAAGCTGCGGGTTCTCGTCCAGGAGCGTATGCAGCGACCCGATGTGATCGAAGTCAGTGTGACTGAGCCAGATCCACCGAAGCTCGGTCGGGTCGATGACCGTCCGCAGCGCGGTCATGAAGTCGTCGGCCTCGACGACCGCGCCGGTGTCGACCAGCAGGGGTTCGTCGCCGTGCATCACGAACGCGTTGATGGCGAGGCTGCCGAAGTCAGCGATCGTTGCTGTGGAGCTCACCACGTCGATGTCGGGCGCGGCCCGATACGTGGTGATCACGACTCGTCTCGTGCAGTGATCGAGGTCTCGGCCGCGGTCTTGAGCTGTTGGAGCGTGTGGCGCATGGCCTCCACGAGCTCGCGGTGACGGTTCGTCGGCACGTCGATGATCCGCGCCCAGGTGGGGATCCACCGAACCTCGTACGACTCGGTGACGCGCGTGCTGTCGCCGGCCGGTTCGAACCAGTAGCGCCACAGGGTCGACTCGCGGCCGCCCTCCTCGGTGACGAACGCGAACTCGCGCCCACGATCCGCGGTCAGCACACGACCGTGTCGGGACCACTTCATGAGCCCCATGGGCCCGCCCCGGTTGTGACCGACGAACGTCGCGTTCGGTACGGGCCCGTCGCTGTCGTCAGTCCAGTCGACTCGCTGGCACTCAGGACTCCACTCGCCCATGCGGGGCATGTCCGCGACGAGGTCGTAGATGAGTTCGGCCGGCGCGTCGACAAGGACGGACTCGCTGTCCTGGGTCAACCACCAGCGCTGGTTCTTCGGGGCCATCGCCCCCTCCCTTCATCGGTTGATAGTTACTACAAGCTATGGGTCATAACTAAAGCTGTCAAGCGGAACCTATGCTACAGTTATCGCATGTCGACGGACGTGACGACCCCCAACACCCCGCCCGACCGTCGCGCGCGACGGCGCCAGGAAACAATCGAGGAGATCCTCGACCTCGCCGAAACCGTGATGATCGAAGAGGGCGTCAACGGTCTGAGCGTCTCCGAGGTCGCTCGCCGTCTCGGCGTGCAGCCGCCCTCGATCTACAAGTACTTCCCGTCGCTGTTAGCCGTCTACGACGCGCTGTTCGAGCGCGGTCAGCATGCCCACCTCGAAGTTGTGCGCGCCGCGATGGCCGACGCGACGCCAGGGCTCGATGCCCTCACCAAGGGACTCGAAGCGAGCGGCCGATGGGCGCTCGCGAACCGAGCCGTCGCGCAGCTGCTGTTCTGGCGTCCCGTCCCGAGCTTCGAACCCTCGGCCCATGCGATGGCACCCAGCCTCGAGATGGTTGCCATACAACGCCAAGCCTTCGCCGACGCCGTACGCGCACACGAACTGGGCCCCGATGCGGACTCCGACGAAGCCGTCTACCTCGTATCGACCCTCATCACCGGAGTGCTCAGCCAGGCATTCGCCAACGAACCCGACGTCCCGTGGGGTGAAGGCCGCTTCACCCCTGTCTTCCCGAAGCTGATGCAACTGCTGTCAGCGGTCTACCCGCCACGCGTCAAGACACGCCGCCGTTAACGCCGACGAATTTCAGTCGTTCTCGGTGCGATTCGACTGAGGTGCGTCACGCAGCGCGGTGTCGTTTTGCATCGCGCGTGGTGCCGTGAATGGTGCCGTGTTCTTCGGTAGTGCACGGGAGTAGAAGGGAGTCGACGTCGCGAACGGCGGGTATTTCACCTCGTCAGCGGTACTGCACGGGAGTAGACGGAACCAGAAGGTACGGCACTGGGCCCTCATAACCCGAAGGTCGCAGGTTCAAATCCTGCCCCCGCCACCAACGAGAATGCAGGTCAGGCCCGGTGCGAAAGCACCGGGCCTTCTGCGTTGACGGGGGATTCCTTATTGTGAGCGAATGTCGCCGCGCTCGATCGCCACGAACACTCAAGTCGATCGCACCGGACTCGAAGAGTTCGTGCGCACGCGGCATCGCGTCATCCTGTTGACGACACGGCGAGACGGTTCGCCGCAGGCATCACCTGTCACGGCGGGGCTCGACGCACTGGGTCGTCTCGTGACGTCTACCTACCCGGAACGCGCCAAGGTCCGTAACGCACGCCGGAGTCCGGCGGGAGCGGCCGTCGTGCTCTCCGATGAATGGAACGGTCCCTGAGTAGAGGTGTGGGGAACCTTGGATGTGGTGGAACTTCCCGACGCGCTCGACGCGTTGGTGGACTACTACCGGTCCATCTCGGGCGAGCATCCCGATTGGGACGAGTACCGAACGGCCATGATGCGTCAGGGCAAGAGCCTGCTTCGGCTGACGATCGAACGATGGGGTCCGATCGCGACGGGCGGCTTCCCGGCTCGACTCAGCGAAGACTGACGAAGAGCGAGCCAACAGTGTCCATCCTGAAGCGGACGCATAGCTAGATTCGCAGTCGTGAACTCGCGGCAGATCTCCGGTGGCATCCTCGCGGGCCCGGTTGGCCCCCGAGAGCGGCTGGCGACCAGGTATCCAATCGTCGATGCCCGCGTCGGGATGCGCGTCGCGCATCGTGGCAGTGGATTCTCCGGCACGGTCGAGTCGGTTCGGTCCAACGAGGTTTCGATTGCCGGAAATACGGGACTCGTCCGGCACTTCCCGCTCGAGCCCGGCGCGTTCGTCGTCGACGGCGCGCCTGTCACCCTGCGGCGGGCGCCATCGAACACCACGGCGACACCTCGAACCGCGTCGGGTTCGGTGGCCGTTCCCGGTGCCCGAGCCCGAACCGCTCGCGCGTCGCGCATCCTCGTGGAAGGTATCCATGATGCAGAGCTCCTCGAACGGGTGTGGGGCGACGATCTTCGGATCGAAGGTGTCGTCGTCGAACGACTCGACGGCCTCGATCACATCGAGGCGTTCCTCAACGATTTCGAACCCGGACCGTCGCGTCGACTCGGCGTGTTGGTCGACCATCTCGTCTCTGGCAGTAAAGAGGCGCGGGTTGCTCAGCGCCGGTCGAGTCCCTACGTGTTGTTCACCGGCACCCCGTACATCGACGTGTGGACGGCGGTTCGGCCGCGGGTGCTCGGGCTCGAACGCTGGCCCGAGATCCCGAAGGGTCAGCCGTTCAAGGAAGGCGTGTGCGCCGCGCTCGGCTACGACCAACCGCGCGACCTCTGGAACGATCTGCTGGCGAGCGTCAAGAGTTACAAGGACCTCGAGGGCACTGTCGTCGGTGCGGTCGAGCGATTGATTGACTTCGTCACCGCCGGCTAGGGCGGGGACTGTCTGTGTAACCCGGGATTGCGGACCGAGCGATGGGCGTTCAATGTCATTCGCTTGTAGCGCTCCGGCCACGCTCCGCCCGCGATCGGCATACGACGCTCCGTGACCTTGCGCTCGATGCGACGCGCTGTTGTGCATCGCTCGTGGTGCCGTGAATGGTGCCGTGTCGATCGGTACTGGGTGGGACGGGACGGGAGTAGACGTCACGACGACGGCGCGAAACGCCTCGTCATCGGAACCGCACGGGAGTAAACGGGAGTAAACGGGAGTAGAGGGCACTGCACTGGGCCGGCTCATAACCCGAAGGTCGTAGGTTCAAATCCTACCCCCGCCACCATCTGAAATCGCAGGTCAGAGCCGGTGCAAGAGCGCCGGCTCTCTGCGTTTTCGGGCGTTTGCAGCGCTCGTGGTGCCGAAAATGGTGCCGTACAGCGCGTCCGCGTTTTTGCAGCCGATCGCGTCGCCGACGTGGTGCCGCACAACCCGAAGGTCACTGCGTCAACCGCGCCACGTGACGTCTGGTACCGCCTACTCCCGTCCCATGTGGTTCTGTACGGGATCGAAGACTCGAATATGGCGCGTTCCGCCGTTGTCAAGATGAACCTCGGGTCGACAACCCGAAGGTCGGCGACGGGGTTCCCGACGTTTCTCGCACGCGTTGCCGTCGTGGTTGCTGACTATGCCTCCGGCGAGGCGAGGCTCACTTCGATCTCGATGAACCCCATCGACCTCGGCGAGGGCTTGGACTGATCGCTTGGTCAGATCCAGTTCCTTGGTCAGATCCAGCCGGCGGGAGGCGATCTTCGCGCTGGGAGCGCGTCCCGAGCTACAGAGTTATCAGCGTTGCGATCTGGAAGGGGTTTACTGTGCGAACGGCCATGGCCGTCAGCGGTGAGGAAGGAGTGCACCTCTTGCGGATCGTGATCTCGGCGAAGAGCGGCGTCTCCTTTACTTCGCGGTGACACGCGTGACGGAGTTCGCGCTCATCATGTGGTCGGGAGGACCTACGCGTCCGACTGCTTGGACGGGCGTGCCCGAAGCCGGTACTAGCGGCAATCGATCGCCGCTTCTAACCCACGGACCTCTTCAATCTGAACCCCGCGAGCCGTTTCTAGCCGGTCTCGGTGTCTAGGTCAGCTTCGAGATGTCGTGAAGTCTCCTACGGGCTGGCGCAAGTATCAGCGGCAAGTCGCCGACGTATTCCGTTCGATCGGCTTCGCCGCGGTGGAAGATGCCACGGTTGGCGGTGTCCGCGGGCTACACGATGTTGACGTTCTCGTAACGTTTGAAGCGTTCGGTCGTATGCACACGTGGGTAGTGGAGTGCAAGGATCGATCGCGTCGCGTCGAGAAGCTTCACGTCCTCGTTCTTCAGGCCGTCGTTGCGGATGTCGGAGCTGACCACGGGTTCTTGCTTAGCGAATCAGGATTCCAGTCCGGTGCGCATCGCGTGTCGCGCATGTCGAACGTGTCCCTCTGTAGTCTGAAGGAACTGCGAGTCGAGGCCGAGTCTGCTCTTCTCCGGTGGTATCCCGACCGACGCGGGCCTCTTCGATGCTCGGTCAGCGAGTTCGACGACAACGGCAACATGGAAGCCTCGGCCGAGTTGTCGCTCACCTCAGCCGATGGCCAGATCGATCCTCGTTCCGTCGAACTCGTTGTCTTTCACGGCGAACGCAGCTGGCGGTTGAACATGGCGTCCGTGTCAGCACGTGTTGCTCCCCGCCTGACGTTCGACGTGCCCTGGGATCTTGTCCGTCTCGGGATGCTCGACTCGGACGGGTCGAGCCGGCCGGACGCCGAGGTTCTCGCTTTGTCTGGGAAAGAGTTCAGGGCTCTGTGGTTGACGCCGTTTGGTCCGCTATATCAACTGCCGTTCTCGTACGGGCCGTTCAAGTAGCTGTCGCCAGGCGCGGCGGGTCTGACGCCCGCGTTCCATCAGAGCTACTCGGGTTGGCGCGATGGCCTCGTAGACCGCCGCTTGGGAATGAGGCAGACGCGCACGCAGGCTGGATCGCCGTGTCTGACCGACTCGGCGTGCTCGAACTCGTCCGCATGTTCAGGATCACGGTAGGTCGCGAGTTGCCCACTCTTGATTGCTAACTAGCGCGCTTCGACGGCCCCGCGACGCCTTCCGACTGTCGTGCGAACCGACCGGTAGCTCGCGCATCGACATGTGGGCCTTTGCTCACCGAGTCAGAACCGCTGCGTGAACCGCGCGTCTTTCGGCGACGCCCGCAACTGCTTCAACGAAGACCTCCGTCGTGCTAGCGAGAACGCGCGAAATGTCAGCGTCGTCGCGTGCAGCGATGTCCGTCGGCTGGAGGAGCTTGGAGATGTCGTTCAAGGGGTCAACGGCAATCGCGTCCGGCTTGGAGCGAAACAGGTGGCGGCGGTAGTAGGTATCGGTGTCTCCCATGCCGGCCGTGTAAAGCCGACCTTGCGGCGCGAGGCGCGATACCAGCGCTGAAAGGAATGCGCGACGTTCCGCGGCAGAGAGGATGTGGCACGACACGTACGAGTCAATGATGAGGTCATACCTCCCGTCGGGGAGGTCGTTGAGATCGACGATTGCATTTTCGATCGTCACCGACTCCTTCAGCCCCCGTGCCATCAGGCGTTCGGTGTGCAGGCGGCATGCCACGGCAGAGCAATCGATGGCGTGGACCCTGGCGCCCAAGCTTGCAAGGTAGATCGCATGGCGACCCGTTCCCGCCCCGATGTCGAGGACTGACATATCCGCCACCTGGCCGAGCGCTTGCCGAAGACGCGCTAGGGCACGTGAGGGCTCGAAGCGCAGGCTCGACGGAATGGCGCGTGTTCGACGGTACTCGAGATCCCACAGGGCAGCATTGCCCCACGCCAGCTTCGGCTGCTGCCGGCCGTGCCCGACCGGAACATCTTCCCCGTTGCGAACACCCAACATTCACTCGACGGTACCAGCGGCGCGAGCGCCGTTCGTGCCGGGTCCCCAACAATCCCGCCACGAGTCAGTACGGTCGTAGCGTGTCCGTAGCGGAACGAGTATCCGAGTGGATTCCGGTCCTCTGGTTCGTCGTCGCCGTGGGCATTCTCGCCATCTTGTGGTTGTCAGGCACACTCGAAAAGCTTCTTCGGCGTGTGACCAAGTTCGGCGGTTTTGGCCTCTCGTTCGAGTTCACCGAGGCGAGTGCTCGCCAAACCAGGGAATCCGTGGAGGACGGCCTCGGCGTGATTCGAAAGGCCATCCAGCGAAAGCTCGCTGGCGACGTGCGCAGCGCAGGACTACAGGAAGCGTTTCGTACTGCCCTTGAATCCACTGACCTCAACGGCAAAACCGGGTATCGCGCCACGATTCATATTCAAGATCCGCTGTACGCGAATCAGCTCTACCAATTGCTCAACTACTACCCCAAAGGCAAAGGCGCAGGCAGAACGTTTTCCGCGCGCGCTGGCATCATCGGTATGGCCTGGCGAACACTCGAACCCGATTCTTGGAACCAGGCGAGCACGGTGACATGGCGCGACCTGATGCAAAAGTGGGGAATGACGGCTGACGAGGCACAGGAACGGCAGTCTGCCGACAGCAAGAAGCTCTTCCTTGCCGTGCCGCTGTTCGACCCAATGGATGCGGTGCCGATTGGCGTCTTCTATTTTGATGCCGACGACCGCGAAGGCCTTGGGTTGAATGCTCTTCCCCCATTGGATGATCTGACGGAAGAGCAAAAGAAGGCAGCGGATGATGAGGCGGAGCAGGTTCTCAACCACATCGGGGCGCAGTTCATCAACGAGTTCAAGGAACGGAAGATGGCAGACGTGCTAGCGAAGCTCGTCGAGGCGATCAAGAAGGAGAGTCCGCTACTAAATCTGGAGGCTCAGTGAACTCGGCACGGGCACTCTTAGTTATCCTGGTTTCTCTTGTCACGCTCGTTATCGCCGTGGCGATCGGTTACGGCATCGGTTTGGACGCGGGTCGCGGCAGTCTTAAATGCACTGCTGGTGTCGTCCTATCGTTGAAGGTGACCGGCCGTGATGCTAAGGGCAACGGGACGAGCGAACTCAGTGTTGGTGATTGCGACCGAATCGATGAAGGTGCTTTCGTGGCGGCCGTAGAGGGATTGGCAAATGCCAGCGAGACTACGACGACTACGAATGCTACTACGACAACTACCGCGCCGACCCGACTGTCGCGGCTCCATAAAGCCCGGCGGAGCGACCGTGGATCAATCCCCAATGATGTCAATGACGTCAGTCAATGAGCCGACCTGGTGCAGGTCGGCCTCGACCGTCGGATCGTGACGCAACTCGTAATCCCAGACGTAGGCAGGCAACCAAATGGCGTAGATGCCGGCCTGCTGCGAGGGTTTGACGTCTGACTCAACCGAGTTTCCCACGCTGATGAGTTCACCGGTGTCGAGACCGAGTTGCCGCGCCGCGGACATGAAGCTCGCTGGAGTCTTGTGATCCAGGATCGTCACGACGTCGAAGAAATGTGCGAGCCCACTGTCTCGGATCCGCTGGCGCTGAACCTCCTCGGCGCCCTTCGTAAGCAATGCTAAGCGAAGACCTCGCCTCGAAAGTTGCTCAAGCACCTCGACCGCGCCATCGCGCAGCGGGGCCGGAGACTCGAACACGGACGAAGCAGCGTTGCGAATCGTTTCTAAAACGCTGCGATCGGCTAACTCTGCTCCATTTAGGAGCAAGAACGCCTCGACGCACGAAGTAGGAAACCGTGCGGCGCTGTGGCCGAACACTGCCACATTCGAGATGTCCCTCTCTCGTTGGATGCGGTCCCACTCTGCACCGTTAACGCCGGCACGTTCGACTACGTCCCGAGCTCGGCGCCGAGCATCGTCGTAGAGAGACTCAGTCAGCCACAAGGTGTCGTCGCCATCAAAGATGACTCCGCGTACCTTTCCCGGGCGACGAAGCGGTCCGTCGTGCAGGTTCCTCGAAGTGTTTCGTACCACACCAAGAACCTATGTCAAGTCTGGGACAGTTACGGCGGGAACCACTGGAGTTGCGCGTCTCGCGGCCGTGCTGGGGTAAATTCGGAACGGTCGTCCTGCGAGTTGGCGTGACGACTACGACGAGGCCCGGAAGCTAACCGAAGCGTCGGCGGAGCTTCGGGGCCGACAAGCGTGCCTGCGCTTCGCGGAGTGCTAAGCGCTGACGGTGAACGCCGGGTCGTATCCCAGGGACCCGAGATCCTCGTACACCGCCGTTGGAGCAACGCGGTTCCACCGATGGCCCAGGAGCAGCGCGAAGCCCATCGGACACGCCAAGAACAGGTGAACGCGCTCGTGGCCTTGGGCGGCCTGACGGACTGCATCTCGGATTCCGACCGCTTGCGCGACGGCGTCTTCCGCGTTGACAACGGCGTTGTCCCGCGCCCCGCCAGGCGGCCGGACAACGACCAAGCGCTCTACCGGAAGATTCGCCTGCCTGACGAAGGTCTCGACGTCGGCCGCGATTGGAGTCGATACCTCGACGGCGATCGCGACCTCAGGACCCTGATGCAGCTCGACGTGACCCACGGCGGGAGCTTTCGGCGCGCCGAACACGGCGTCGGATGCCCAAAGCTCGCCGCGCTGCAATACCGCTAGATCGACGCCGGTGACCATCCGCAGCGCGGTACCTACCTCGAATGCAACCGCCAACCGCATGCTTCCGCTTATCGCGATCTGCGTCGCGCCACCCAGATGCGTCGGGATGGACTCGATCTCCTGTTGGAGATCTCCCCACGTGGCTGGAGCGAGCGGTCGCCTCTTCGCGAATGCGTCTGCTCCGTCGAAGCGTTGGACCCAGTCGATGGAATAGATAGCGGTCCTCGCCATCGGGTCGGGCACGAGCGTCGCCACCGACACCAGCGATCGCGCTTTGCCAGCGTGGAGGCCGCGTTCTTCGATAGCCCGCTGGATTATCCCGAGGTCTAGTCCCCGTCGCCCGGCGATCACCTCGTCGGCAACCCAGCTAATACCGAGGTTGATGGCTGCGGGGTCGCCGCGGAGACCGGCGAGTCGCATCAGTAACCCGACGACCTCTTCAAGGTGACCAACGTCGCGGCCAACGTCGAAGCGGGTTACTTCGAGGAGGTCGAGCAATTCGTCGTCGTTGATTGCTGCTGACGAGGCCCATCGCGCTCTCGCCTTGCCAACAGCTGATCGTGGCCCGCCTTCACTCGCCCGCGGTACTAGTAGTTGTGTGCGGGAATCGCGACCGGCAAGCAGGGGATCGCGAGGATCGGCGAGACGGTTCGTCACCAGCGCTAGGTCGATCGCCTCGCCGGCCGCTGCAAACGTCCGCCGCGCGTCGACCAGCTTCTGCAGTATCGAAGCGCCGCCGGAGCTTCTCACCTTGGTCATGAAGTCGGTGTTCACCGGTGTACTGGAGTCGACCGCGTACTTGACCTGCGTGTACCGATGCGGCGGGAGCCGTCGGTAAATGACGACGTCATCGACGTTGCCCACTCCGTCAACCTCGACCCCAACTTGCACCACAGGGTTGGTGCTGCCCGTCGCGTCGTCGTGAAGCGCGCGTACGCAGGCTTCCCAAGCGCACAGCCATTGGAAACGGTCGCCGGCGATGCGGACTCCGGTGCGGCTCGGACGCGAAGCGCGCCCGTCATGGCCGCGGTGACGCGAATTCTGGCGTCGCCTTCATGTCCTTCGCGATATCAAGCAAAAGGTCGCCGGTCAACGGCTTGTCGGGGAAGGCAGTCATGATCGCCCGCGCGACCAGCCGTTGAGTCAGGTCGGAGTACGTGAAGCCGAGCCCGGACTTCTGCGGTCCCGTCGCCGCGACGAGTTTGTCGATTGTCGAGTTGTCGATAGCGGCGCCCTTCAGCGCGGCCCGAAGGACGAGCGCGACGTTGCTCATCGTCGGGGCGCTCGAACGTAAAGATTGCGGCGGCTCGGCGTGTCACAGCTGGGTCCATCGCCTGTTCGCGGTTGGTGCACATGACGACGATGACCGGCAGCGCCTCGCCGGCGAGGCTGTCCACCCCAGCGAGGAGCGCGTCCACTCCGGCTCTGTCTTCGTGGTGCATCTGCTCCGCGGCCCGCGACTGTGCCAGCGCGTCGGCTTCATCGACGACGACGACGATCGCGGACTTCGGCCCGCGGGCGCCTCGTGCCTTGCGGCCCTCTGCGAGGATCAGCGCAAAAGCGTCGCCGATGAGGGTCGTCATCTCGCCGACGAGTCCGCTTCCGCGCGCCGTGAGCTTCAGTCGGTACAGGTACACCGGCACGTCCAACGTGTCGGCCATCGCGCAGCCGAAGGACTCTGCGAGGGCCGTCTTGCCTGCACCGACATCTCCGGCAAAGACGAACAGCGGGGCGCGGTCCCTGAAAAGAGCAAGCGCGAGCAGGTGTTCGCCGTGATGCTTTTCGGCCCACGCGTCGAGCCGACCCGGGTCGGCAAGCAGGAGAGCCTCGCGTCGGAGCTGGTCTTTGATGTCATCGAGGCCAACCAGGCGGAGATAGCGCTCGGCGCGTACCGGCTCTGGTAACTCGACGACGGGGTAGAACAGGTTATCCACGATGCTCACGCGAGTCTGTCCTCGTCTCGATCACTCATTCCTATGTAGCCGAGTACACGTCGCGCGCAACCCCCGCGCCGTTGCGTGAGTACCCGTTCCCCGTTGCCGTGTTGCCGTACCGTGCCGACGGCTCTTCGGCTCCGACGCGTTGGATCGGCAGTGCCGCTTTCACCGACGTCTGTTGTGACGCGGACAGGTCGTCGAACTTCGGGTTGTAGGTCAGGTAGCTGTAGAAGGTGTAGTTCGAGACGGCAGCAGCGGTCGGTAGCGATCCTGGCTTGGTGTCGACCAGCTGTCCTCCGGTCGTCGCGGTGTAACGAAGACGGAGCTTCCACTCGTTTGTCGCCAGATCCTTGAACCCGTACGACACCGTGGCTAGGTACCCGTCGCGGAGGAGCAACGCCACCTCCTCCGTGTAGTCGTCGATGTCCGCCAGCGCCGGGCGTCCGTACAGATTGTTGAGAAGCCGAAGGTCCGTGCCGACCTTGGCGCCGACGTAGCGCGCGTCGGTGATCGTGAACGAAGCCGTTCGCGTGCCGGTGCTTGTCATTACGCTCCTTCGAAACCGGGGCCGAAGAGGTTGCGCCACGCGTCGTTGGCATCGCCTTTCGTGGGAGATTGCGTTGCCCACGCGACTTCCTCGAGAGCTGCCGTCGCGAGCTTGACGAGCCTCTGGCGGTGCCCGTCGTTGTACGACCGTGTGGCGTTGTTCTCGGGATTGACCGGATCCCATACCTGGACCGCGTCCCAGGTCTCAGGTGCGGCGTCGGCCGGGTAGTAGTCCGTGAACACGATCGGCTGGCCCATCTCCGTGTCCGCGATGAACGAGAGGACCTGCTCGAACGCGCGCGGGTAGTTGTCGACGGCAAGCGGCTCGCCGTGCCAGCCGTTGTCCCAGAGGTGCGCGACGATCAGTTCGATCATGAAGCTCTTGCAGCGGAGCTGGTCGTCCTGCCGTTTGGCCTCGCGGATCCATGCCTTGAGCAGTCGGATCAGCTCGAGGAAGTTCGCTCCGGCCGCGTCTCGTCGCGATTGCAGGAACCGGAGATGCAGTGTCACCGACGTCAGCACCCGATCGCCCTGTCGCGTGACGAGGTACCCGCAGTCATCCGCGGCGCCCTCGTACAACACCGGCGCGACGTCGATCTTGAGCCCCGAGCCCCGCATCGTGATCCCGACCGCGTGCTCCGAGATGACGAAGTCCTCCGCGTCCTTGGTGTCGCCGTAGACCTCGATGCACCGGTCGCGCAGCCAGCTGAGCAGGTCCCGTTCGTCTGCCCCGACGCCACCGACGCTTGAGGCCCGTACGTAGGCTGCGACGTCGGCGTCGGAGCCTTCAGTCTTCCGGCGTTTGATGGCCGTGTGCTTGGCCGTGCTCCCGGCCGCGCGCAGCTTTTCCAGGTCGTAGTCCGGATGCGCTCCGATGTGGGCTTCCAGGCGCGAGCGCAGGTGATTGACCTGACTCCGTCGCCTTTTCGCCTCGTCGCTTGGCACGTTCACCTTGGAGGAGGCGTACGCCGCGAGGACTCCGTGGTCGACGTGGTTTGCCGGCATCAGACCCGTTCCTGTCGGAGCGTTAGAGGCTCGCTACGCACGCGTTGTCGTCGTTCTAGGACCACTGTCAGCTCTCCAACTCTCATCGGTCTTCGCCATCACCCTGTCGTTCCCTGTCAGCATTGGTTCGCTGTAGGGTTCAGGCCACGCAGTACGTTGACGTAATAGTACATGCTAGCTATACTCGGAGTCAACAGGTGCCATACGAGGTCAATTTCACCGATGAGTTCGGGACGTGGTGGGACGGCCTCACGACAGAACAGCAAGAGGACGTCGCTGCTCGAGTGGAACTGCTCGAGCAACACGGCCCGTCGCTCGGCCGGCCGGTGGTTGACCGAGTCACCGCCTCGTCGTTTCACAACATGAAGGAGCTGCGCTGTAGCAGCGACGGGGCTCTCCGGGCCCTATTCGCGTTCGACCCTCGCCGAGAGGCAATCCTTCTCCTCGGTGGCGACAAGACGGGGAACTGGGAAGCCTGGTACCGCGAAGCCATCCCGCAAGCCGACCAGCTCTACGCCGACTACCTAGAAGCGCTACGCCGAGAGGGGTTGATCGAATGAAAACCAGAAAGTTCGGCGAACTTCGGGACGCCCTCTACGAAGGCAATCCAGATTCAGCTGACCATGTCGCCGAGAAAGTCGCGCGTCTCAACGAGCAGCTGGCCCTTGCCGACCTCCGAGCGCACCGCTCGCGAACGCAGTCACAGCTCGCCCAGACGATCGGCACGACGCAGTCAGCGATCTCACGGTTGGAACGACAACCGGATCTGCTGATCTCGACGTTGCGCGACTACGTCGAGGGGACCGGTGGACGCCTTCGGCTCGTAGCCGACTACGGGGACTACGACATCGACGTCGACCTTCCCGCGCTACACCGACCTCCCGGCGCGCACCTCGAACGAGAGTTCCGAGTGGTCTGGCAGAACCTCCAAACACGGCTGTTCGTCCACGTCGGATGGTTACGAGTGAACGCTGATCGCTTCACGTTCGCGTACACGCCCGATGCTGAACTCGACCGCGACTTCGAACCCTTCGGCACCTTCCCAGACCTCCGCGCGACATACGAGTCGACCGAGCTCTTCCCGTTCTTCGCCGACCGCGTCATGTCTGCAGCACAGCCAGGGTTCGATGACCTCATATCGGCCTTGGGTCTCGACCGCGAAACAGCGACGCCAGTCGAACTACTCGCCCGATCCTGGGGGAGATCGTCGCACGACACGATCCAAATTGTTCCCGGAGCCCGTCGAGCTAGCCGACGGCACCGTGAGTCGACTCTTCTTGGTGTCCGGAGTCAGTCACGTCGATGAGAACAATCCTGGCAACGTCTCGAAGCTCATCTCGAGGTTGAAGTCAGGCCAGCGACTGTCGCTACGCGACGAGCCAGACAACCCGGTTAACAGCGACGCTCTGCTGATCGAGGCATCCGGCCATCAAGTCGGTTGGATGCCGGACTACCTTCTTCCCGCGGTCCGCAAGGCGCAGTCAGAAGCCAAGTCCGTCGACGTCGTCGTCGAACATGCGAACGGACCCGCGACCCCATGGCACCTCAGGCTTCTGTGCCGTCTTGACGTCCAGATGCAGTCGTAAGTGCACTGCGACCAACCGCTGAGGCGGGTAGCTCCAACGCCGATCTGAAGCGTCGCCCGCTGCATATGGTGCGTCACTCTGCATCGCGCGTGTGGTGCCGTGAATGGTGCCGTTCATCCCCGGACTGGGCGGGACAGGACGGGAGCAGACGTCACGAGCGCCCCGCGAATTGCCTCGTCAGCCGTACTGCACGGGAGTAACAGGGACGAGATGTCACGGCACTGGGCCGGCGCATAACCCGAAGGTCAGAGTCCGGTACACCGGGCCGCCCGTGATCTGGCAGAAGACGACATCTTGGCCACCTTCTTTGCCGCGACCGACTTGGATGCTTTCGCACTGTGGTCACGGCGATTGTGCACACGACCACGGCACGAACGTCCGCAATCTCGACACCATCGCTCATGGTTGCAGCAGTCCCGCCAGATTTGGCCCGCTCTCGGAAGTTCTACCCATGGCAGACTCTCGACGATGACGAGTGCCACCGACGCGAACAGGTTTTTAGACAGCGTTGGTTTGGCGGCTTCCGAGGTGACAACTACGGGCGCGGATCTGCACACTGGTCTCGTGGAGTACCTGCGGTCCATGGAAGCTAGCGGCGAGTTCACCCTCACCGAGGTCGTGAGCGCAGCTGCGGCGGCGGTTGTGCATGTCGCCGAAAGGTTCTGCGTCCCCGGCCATCTCACCCCGCCTTCTCGCGTCATCCTCGCGCTGTACAAGGACACGGACGATGTGGCGTTTAGTCGCACCTTCGCGGATGGATCAGCCGCAATTGTGCTGGGACATAATGCCGTGTACTTGACGCTGAGCACCGCCCGTATGATCGGAGCTTCCGATCAATTGCGTGTAGCCGAGTTTGGTCTTCCTGGCCGCGTCGTCGCGATGATGAGGGGTCTCCGCCACGAGCGAAGACTGCGGCGCCTGGTGCGAGATGACGGCCTCGACCCTCTCGCGGCGCTCGGCGAACTCAGCCATCCGGAGCCGCTGGCAGCTGTAATTCGGCTCGTCATTCTGCAATCCATGACGGGGACCCCGCTCGACGCTCTGCCGGACGCCACGTCGCCGAAGCATCGGAAGACATCCTCCACGGCCCTCGTGATGGCCGCCTTCGCTGTTGCTTTCATTTTTGCTCACGAGTACGCACACGCGTTGCTCGGTCATCACGGACATCTAGCGAACGACCCAAGCAGCACCGGTTCGACGCCTACAACCGATGAGTTGGCTGCCGATTCACTCGGCTTGCAACTAATCCTTGCCCTGGCGTCCGAGGCCGATCTCCGGGACCTTCTGCCCGTTGCGGCGTACCTCGCCGTGACCATCTCGACGATGTACGACGACCAAATCCTTATTCATCTTGGCCTCACACATCCGGACGCTGGACGAAGGATCGATGGTCTTGAGGCCGCAATGAGCCGCGAAGGCATCGATCGTTTGCTCACGATACGGACGTTCGTCATGCTCTACCTCACTCCACTAGGGCTCGGCGGCAGCTTGGAGCAACCCCTTGAGCGCGTGCACTGGGACGCGCTCTTGCGCGACGCAGCCCTCCTTTCTGCGCTTCAAGCCGCTGGCATCGATCTCCAGAAGTTGACTCGCATCGACGAAATGCAAAGAGCCGGCGTTGCTGATTTGCAACGGCGTCTCGTCGCTCGCCTTCCACAACTCCCGACCGGCAGTGCGGCGACGCTAAGTGAAGTGCTGGCTTTCCTCGGACTCGATCCCATCGCTCGCAGCCGCGTACTCGATCAAACGGCACCCTTGAGATTCGGCGTGCTCGTGAACGATGTCGACGGCGCGCCGGCGCTCGCGGAGTTCGACTCCGAGGGAGACCGGCGGGACACCGCGATCATGACGGCGCTATGGATTCGAGCGCTGGAAAAGGGGCGTCGCGGATGAACCAATTCGACGAAGTGACTGAAGACGTCCGCATGTATCTGCAGTTGCCAACCGAACGAGTCTGGGAGCTGCTCGGAGACAGAGTGGCGGGCCAAGAGCTGGGCTTCGGACCTGCTGACGTTCGACGTCTTCGAGCTATGGCGCACGCCTGGATGGACCGACGAACAACCGAGCTTCGTGCAATCATCTGTTCTAGCCGTACGCTTCGACAACTCGACGCCGCATCCGACGACGTGCGAGTTCTCCTCTCAATCGAGGTTGCAAACCTTCTTACGCAGAGAAGTGCCGTGCCAGCGGGTACGGAGTTGCTCGTCGCTGTTCTCCTAGCGAAGATCGGCTTGGATACCTTCTGTCCCGACGAAGCATGACAGCAGAAATGACGAGCGACAGAGGCACGCGCCACGAGTCGAATGCCCGCAACGTGCATTCGACGGCCGGCACGGCCTCGCATCTAGTCGTTGACGCAACAAGTCGCGTGATCGACGAGGCGCCGTTGTCTGACATCCTGTCATGATCGAGCCGTGGTGCGGGGTTACCGCACCTTGAGTTGTCGAGCAGCGCACCGGCCGACTGGCCTGACGTGATGTTCGTTCAGCGGCGGTTCCCGAGGCCTTCGTGTAGTACACGTGCGACCGGTCCACCTGACTTGTCCTGAGCGCGGTTGATCGTGACCGCATCTAGGTGGCCGTGTGCGCCACAGCGGCACAGCCCTCGCTCTGACGCGCGTGACGAGCCAGGCGCAGCCGCCGAGCGCAGGATTTGCGGCCCGGCAGATCGCGACGACATTTCACCGGCTGGTGCCAGCTGCGGAGGAATCATTCTTGTCTGTCTTTGACTGGGCTGAACCCGTCACGCCTGAATCCGGTGAACGTGCGGTGACGTGGCGGCGACTGGCCTTCGTCATGCAGCGACAGCAGAAACAGCAGTGGTGCTGGTCTGCGACCGCAACAAGCGTGGCTCTTTTCCGCGACCCTGGATCTCCCTGGACACAATGTGAGGTCGCTCGCCAAACACTTGGCGTAGCGGATTGCTGCTCGGACGGGATGCCGGCGGCTTGTGATCAGCCTTACCACCTCGATGCGGCACTAGCAACAGTCAACTGTTTCGTTCGGATCGAGGAGAGCGCGTGGACAACCACTCAACTCGCCGAGGAGTTGGCCGCGGGTAGAGCGCTGCCGATTCGTGTCGGATGGGCCGGGGGTGGGGGTCACTTCCTTGCGTTGATCGGAGTTACAGAATCTGGCCCGACCTATGTCGCGGTAGCCGATCCTTGGTTTGGTTCTTCCGAAGTTGCTATTGCAGCGTTTTCGGGGGCGTATCAAGGATCGGGAACCTGGACTCATTCCTACCAGACCGGATAGTTGAAGTGGCACGCTAGTGGGACTTCAAGCTGCTCGGCCGTCGCCGGATTCAATCCGTGTTGTCAGACGCGCGCTCTCCGAACTTCTGGGACCTTTGCCTGATGTCTCGTCGACATCGACGGCGCCGAACGATTCACCGTGGTCAATCACCGCGCCACATGAGTTATTCATCCTTTCCCTCGAGGATGTCAACGATGCTCAAGTCATTGACGGCGCTCGCCCCGTGGGTTGGGGCTTTCTAGTAAGACGGGGGGAAAGAGTGATCGCGAGTGTTGAGACAGCGCGCGAGTCCAACAGTGCTCGCGAGATATTCGCGCAGCTCAATCACGATACCGGTAACTCGATCGCGGATGTCTTTAGGCGCATAGAATCTGAAGAAGTTGACGAAACTGGAGACTTCGAGCTGCGCCTCCTCAAAGTGCCCGCTCTGTATTCGATCAACGCATGGATGCATGATCGGTCTCGGCCAGAAGCCGACCGGATCGCACCAGTTGCTCCCGTCCCGTTCGGACTGCGTTCGGCTTGGATCTATTCGAAGCGGGACTTCGAGGAGAACCTCATGAGGCTTGCAAACGAGGCGCGGGTCGCCGCGCCCCACGTTTCTGACGGCCCGACGAATCTCGTAGCCCTTCCGGTTCTGCGACTAGTCGCCGCGGCGCGAGACCACCTCACGAGGCCGGCGAGCACCGACTGGTGGCCGGTCGGTGGCCCGCTCCGTCTCATAGCACGAATGCAGACTGATCTTCCAGGCGAAGTCAGTATTCAGGTTCGCGTTGAACAGAGCGGGCCGCCTGGGCTCGTGACGCTCGAGCTTCGATTACACGGCGAGGAATCTGTGTTCCTGCTTCCCATCGGCGGTGCACGAGGCGACGTGGGCGAGCTATCGGCAGCCCTTTCTGAAACGGAGGCGCACGCCGCTGTCTCGCCGATCATTCGAGATCCCGCGTTGCTCGGCCCAGTTGACGAGGCGTTGGTAGATCGTTCTGTGCGTGCGGCCTTGCGGTCCGTCGAACAGGACGCGTGGCGGCAGATCGCGGCTGAACGACCTTCGGCGGATCCGATTCGGCGCGCCATCGTCAACGGGCTGTTCGGGCGATGACAGACGTCGCGAGTCACTCTGAGTACTTCGATGCGCTCGCATGCTGGCCGATGAAGTGCCGAGATGCGGTGCAGGCCGATTTACCGGTCGATCTGGTAGGCGAATTCAACGAGTTGAAGTTCGCGCTCTGCCAGCTGGAGTCCGTATGACCCCGATGACTCCGAGGTCGCTGATCTCACAGAGACACCGATTCGTGTCGCAGAGAAAGCTGCGCGGGGCCTTCTCTCGTTGAGCGAAGCCGCACGAGGCGCCGCTGACTTGTCCTCCCTCCTTGAGGAGTCGAGGGCGCGGCTGCGTGGCATGGCGCTCAGCGTTCCCGGCGCAATGGCGGACCTCGCCGTATTGGAGCGTCGAGCGAAGAAGTCTCGAGCAGCATTTGCCCAACTGCGCCAAACGTGGGAGCCCACAGATGGCGACCTCGCCCTCCTGTTGGCATGGCTCGATGGAACACTCCCCGAAGCCGATCGCGGTGGGCCACGTTGTTGCTCTGCTCGATCACGGACCTAACGCTCGCGTAGCCGACCTCGTTGCCTCCGTCATCCCGGGTGGCATCGCCGGCATGTGGCCGGAACCGGGCTCCATGGCGATGTTCTGGGGCGACGCGGACTTCGCGGCGTCCATTCAGGCCGCTGTGAGCCAGCAGCCCACCGGCAAGACGTGCGTCGTTTGGTCCTTGCGAGATTCCAACCATCCGATCGACGTAATGCGGGGCGGCTCGATGGGCGCGGCGTTCGGCGTCGTCCTGGACCAAGTTCGTACGCGACACAAACCATCTCGGCGTCTCCTGACCCCGCGCCGCGGTCGCAAAGTTGCAGTCACCGGAACCCTTCTCGACGATGGTTCGCTCGGCCTCGTGGACGGGATAGACAACAAGCTCCGTGCGGCTGCGTCGGCGAGGATTGCCGTCGTCTTGCCCTCGGGCAATCTGCCAGGAGATCCAAGTGGCCGGCGCGAAGTTCATCTCGCCGAGACAGCTCTCACGAGGCAGTCGGGAGTTCCCGTCCGTTCGGCGTCGAAGCTTACGGACGCTATACGGAAAGCTCGTATCGATCGCCGTCGTCGATTCGCGACCATCGCTGTGTCCGTCCTCTTGGTGAGCGTCATGTCTGCTGCCGCGGTTGGAGTAGCTCATCAGCGAACGCAAGCAGACCGGAGTTCTCACCGCGCGGCACTCCTGAGGAAGGCCTCGGAGCTGCGCGCGCTTGCCACCGACTCGACGACCTCGGGACTTCGCAACCGGCAGACGCAAGCGCTGTTGCTTCTCGCGGCGCGATCTCTCACTGCCGAAGCAGGAGACCGAACGGGGGCAGACGCGATCGCCGCGACGCCACTCCCAGTTGGGGCCGGGGTGTTGCGGAGCGTGGATATCGATGCCGGCAGCATCGTCGGCCTCTGGGCTGCTGACGGCAAGTTGATCGTGTCCACCGGTCAGGGACACGTGGTAATGGTGGACCCGACGACCGCTGCGATCGAAGACAGTCTTGTTCTTCCGCCCGGAGCGGAAACGCTGAATCAGCCGACGATCTCGGCTGTTGCCGATCATCCCACTGCACAGTTGTTCGCGGCGGTCGAGGACACGATTGAACCCCGCCGCGCGGAGTTGGTCATCTATAGCGCCACAGGACATATTGTCGAGGTTGGCCGGAGTGCATTCGCTCCTGGCCGTGTCGGCAGCGCCCTTGGATACAGCCCCGACGGTCGCGATGTGATCGTTGCGAGCGGGAACAAGCTTCTGTGGTTCGATGTCACACGAGCGATCCCCGTCCTACAACAAACCTGCATTTCCAGCGAGGCGTCTCAGCCTGTGACGATTCTTGCGCAGCCGAACGGAAAACCGGCCGTTGCGTATTCGGACGGCTCGCTATGGTCCATCGAGGGCTGGAGTCATTCAACTTCAAGCGACCCCTGCGCGCTGCGTCCGATATTGCCATCCAAACGAGCGAAGGAATCTGTAGCAGCGATCGTCGGCTCACAACTGGAAGTCGCGTCTCTTGACAGCGGTGGGCGAGTAACGGTTTCGGCGCCTCCAAGTTCCTCAAGAGTCCTCGCGGCACACGGCGTCGCGACAGCTCTCGGTGGGTTCGACTCCAAGGGGCTTCAAATCCAAACCCGGTCTGGCGCCTCCACCACACTCCAACTCCTCAATCCCGAATCTGGCGCAGTTCTCCAGTCCTACCTTGGACATGGAGTGCCAAGCATCACCGCGTACGGCTCGTTGTTCGCAGCTTCCAAAACTGTGGTCGACCAGCTCTCGACTCAAAAGATCACCTATCCCGGGGCGATCGGCCTGCAAGGTTCCGGTCTTGCCCACTACCAGATGATCGCCGGCCGCACCGCGGTGGGCGTAGCGTCGGACCAAGAGGCTTTGGTCTATCGCTTCGACGGGGCTCCGCAGGGTTCGACACTGACCTTGAGCGCAGACGAGAGATTCGCAGGAGGATCGGGTCGAGTCGGTGGGAGCATGGCTCTGAACGATGATGGTCGACTCATAGCTGCGATAACCGACGACAAGGCTGAAACCTTCGCGAGAGACGTCTGCGCGTTTGGGATCTCGCGACGAATGCCGAGGAGCCACTACCGCCTTCCACTGAGGCGGATCACTCGATGTACAGCGTGCGATTCATTCCAGGAAGCGACGATCTCATCGTTGCCTACGAGGACGGCCATGTGCTCAAACTCGAACGCGAGCAGAACGGCACTTGGAACTCCACATCTGTGTACAGCTCACCCGCGAAACAGATGATCGACGGACTCGACACCACTGTCGACGGCGCCGTGTGGTTTCTTCAATATGGCTCATCCACGTCCAAGCCGTCGCAGAGTGCCGTTCGCGTTGACGGGCATGTCGGTCGAGGACCCCAGATCTGGAACTTGACGCCACTCAACCTCAACCTCGGAGTTGGGCGATCGACCAGCCGTGCGACCATCACAGCCATCGGCAACGATGCCGCCGCCGTGGTGCGTGGCGACGGTCGAGCGCTGCGCGTCGGCGTGGATGGGACCATCACTAAGCCCGTCGACACCGAGGTATTGTCGGTCGCGGACGTTGTGAATCTCCCGACGCTGAACGAGATACTTGTAGATGGATCTCGCGGTGGAGTCTTCATCGACACGCAAAACTGGGTCACCCGCACCAACGATCCACTGTTCCCTGTTATCGAGACAGCGGCAGCGACTTCCGACGGCTCCTTCCTCGTCGGCAACGACGTCTTCCAGGGAGCCAACACGTTGTACCCGTTATCCGCTGGAGATCGCAGCGCAGAGCTGTGCGATCTTGCGACACGAGACATGTCGCATGCTGAGTGGGCAACCTACGTAGGCTCGGTTGCCAAGCAACGTCCGTTGTGCGCGTCGACGTCACTCTCACAGACGTACAGTGCAGGCTCGCAGGCAGACTTCACGCTTCCTCCCACTTCTCTCCTCGTCGCAACGCCCGCACAGGTGTCCACGCTCGCCGCGGACTGCTCCTTTCATACGACAGCACACCTCGCCTCGGTGTCGACCGGAACTCTGAGATGGGTCGAGACGCCGAAGACCGCGGCGAACGGCCGGCGGTCCGCTCGGCGTTGTGTGTGTCGATGCAAAGGTGCATTGGGTGACGCCACCTTCCATTCCCAAATCGGCGTCTGCGTCCGTCGTTGCCGTCAAGGGTCCACGCGGTGCGCCAACCCTCTTGATCGGAGTTTCCGCGACTTCGGCGAATGCGCCTGGAACGAAGATGTCCGTCGACGCCGTTACGACAAGCGACGCGACCGGCGGACTCGAAATGTCGAACGCGACGTTGTGCGGCGAGTACGCGTTCGAGCAGTTCGGACCCATTCTCTTCAGGACGCAGCGAGGGTACGACCCGATCAGAGGACGATGGACGGCTGCAAGAGATTCCAGACGGGGTGGCCGGTCCCGGCGCGCGGTCGAAGGTCTGCTTGACCCGGGTTTCAGGGCGATCAGATTCGCCGCGGACAAGCGACTGTGTCACAAGCCCGCGTCAATAGGGGTTTGCCGCCGGCGGATCCGCGGCGATCGAGGCTCGTTCGCTTCGTGGACAGGGTGAGGATAATCGGAACGACTCTCCGTGACCTTGCGTTCGGTGCGCCGCCGTGTTGATCTGCATCGCTAATGGTGCCGTGGATGGTGCCGTTCGTTCCCGGACCGGGCGGGACAGGACGGGAGTAGACGTCACGAACGTCGTCGCGATTCGCCTCGTCATCGGTACTGCACGGGAGTAGATGGGAGCAGAGGTCACAGCACTGGGCCGGCTCATAACCCGAAGGTCGCAGGTTCAAATCCTACCCCCGCCACCATCGAAAATGCAGGTCAGGCCCGGTGCGCAAGCGCCGGGCCTTCTGCGTGTGGTGCCGAAAATGGTGCCGACATCGCGGGATCGTGTCGTGAGCGTGGTGCCGTACAACCCGAAGGTCGCGCGTGTTCGCCACGGAGCGCGACAAGTTCGTGTCGTCCTGTCCCGGTTGCTCCCGTCGCGTGTCGTTCTGTACCGCGAGGCGACGTTCGCGATCGGCGTCGACGATGAATCTCGCCGAAATTGCGTCGGGTCGATAACCCGAAGGTCCGCGTCCGCGTTGCAATCTGAGGCTGCGCGCGACCGAGACGTGTATTCGAAGTTGTCGTCTCACAGTCGTTGCACGACGCGGGGTCGGTGACTTCACCGACCCCGCGATCCCGGCACTCGGCGCGCACGTACGCAAGGTCGATGGTCAGGGCGTCCTCTCTGTTTGGGTGAGGACCGTGTTGACCATGTAGTCGACGAACTCGTTGGGCTGTTCCCACAGGGGTCGGTGGCCGGAGGTATCGAGCACCGTGAGGTCTTTGATTGGCGCGTGGATCATTGGATACCACTGCGCGAAGGGTTGGGCCCGGCCGCCGGCTTCGTGGGCGCCCTCAACGAAGAACATCGGGATCGGGAAGCTGGTCGCGGTCCGGCGGAAGTCGATGTTCTGGAGTTGGGGATAGAGGACGCTGAAGGTGTCCATGAATGCGCCGAGGAGATGGACCTGGTCGATCAGGGCGTACTCGGAGACGAAGAAGTTCTCCGAGAATCCTCCTACTCCTTCAGAGTTGCCGGTGTGGTTATAGGGATAGACCTCGTGCTCGTGCGCGAGTGCCGTTTCGTAGTCGAGCATCCGGTCGTATGGGGGTGGGCCAATCGCACTCAGCTCGTCGGCGAGGCCGTGGTTACCGGTCTTGCGGGCCCAGGCGAGGGTGTCTGTGTAGAAGATGCGGTCGGTTGCGAGTTGGCTCACCATCTGGCCGGTTCCGATGAAGGCCCGGTACAGCTCGGGTCGATCTTGGACCGCGAGGACGCCGAGGGTGGAGCCCCATGATTGTCCGAGGAGATAGATCTTGTCTTGGCCGAAGCGGTCGCGGAGGTAGTTGGTGACGGCGATCGTGTCGCCGATGGCGCTCTTGAGGGTGTAGGTGTCGGTGGGGTCGAGCGCGTCGTAGGACTTGCCGGTGCCGCGTTGGTCCCAGGTGACGACCGTGAAATGTCGTTCGAGTGTCGGGAGGTGTTTGCGCATCGCGCCCATCTCGGAGCCACCCGGCCCACCGGCCAGAACCAGCAGCACCGGATTGTGGACACTGGAACCGCGGATCATCATCGCCAGTCCGTGTCCGTTGATGTCGACGGTTGTGAGCTCGGCGATCGAGCCGGGGATGGTCTTGCCGTTCGCGTCGCGGATGGGGGCGGTGCTGGCCGGTCGGGCCAGGAGGGCGGTGAACCCGACGAGTCCGACCGCGGCGACGATCGCGACACCGCGGCGTAGATATCGCGGCCAGCGTCGGCGCTCCGAGGATGGCTCCGACCGCGGATCGAACTGGCGGGCGAGGCCGGCACCGACGACGGCGCCGAACGCCATGGGGAACAGCGAGATCAAGGCGTGGAAACCACGGCCGACCACGAACGTGTACAGGCCATAGGTGCTGGTCGCGATCGCGTCGACGGTGGGTCCGCTGGTGCCCATTCTCGTCAGCTCGAACAGTGCCGCGAACACGACCGGGGCAACGAGGATCGCCCACCGCGACCGTGTGACCAGCCCGGCGGCGAGGCCGACGATGAAGCTGATAGCGATTGACCAGAGCGCCTGGCCGGTCGTGAGTGGACTCCGGGGAGTCCACCAACCCGCGCCGACCGCCCAGGCAGCAGCAGTGCCGACCGCGACGAGAGCGCCGATCCACCGAGTCCTCCACAGTGGCTGCAGGAGGCGGGTCAAACGGTCGCGGCTGTTGCGAAGACGGGCGCGCCAGGAAGCCGGTCGTGCCGCAGCGGTTCGTCGAACGTCGACGTCATCGTCATGAGGCGATGCCGGCTGGACGATCTCGTGGTCCGCGCGGCTTTTCATGCGGGCACCGGCGGTTCGACGCGCGGTTCGGCGCGGTCGCGGATGCCTTTCAGCATCCGCCGGGTCATCACCGAGCTGACCGCCAGGACCGGCTGGACGATTATCGAGGCCCAACGCCGGGTGAAGGCATACCGCTCGCGGATGAGGAGCCGCGTCGTGCCGTCGGCCAGTCCGACGAGGACGAACGCCCAGGTGAAGTCGTAGGGCGGCGGCTTCTTGCCGATCGGCACTCCGCCCCGGACGACGAGGGCGTGGTCCGGTTCGACGACGACGACATCGAGCGCGACCTGCGGGTGGAGCCGGAAGGGATCGCCGGGCTGCACGTGCTGCCACGACGCGACGACGTGGTCGGCGCTGTGGATGTCGCAGCCGATCAGGTTCTCCAGGAAGTCGTAGCTGTAGAGCCCACCCCGCCCCTGACCCATCTGGGCGAGCCAAGGCCACACCTCGTCGGGCGACGCGTTGATCGTTACGGCCCGGGTGGCGCTGCGATCAGCGCGCGGCAGTAGCTCGTCACCGGGGAGCTCCGACGCCGCTTCGGCCGGGGTTGCTCTCACGCGTCCCGGCGCTTCAGCGCATACATCGCGGCGAGCATGAGGATCGCGGTCCACGCCACGAAAACGCCGATCCCGTTCATCCCGAACGCAATGCCTGTGACCACACCGACGATCGCAATGACAACCGCGAGCCCGTAGCGGGTCGTGTTCGTGAGTTGGTGCGACGTCTTCGCCGGTCGCGGGGCCGTGATACGCGTGCTCCTCATCGCAGACCTCCGGAGTCGCTGTTGGCGCTACCAGGGTCTGGAGCATCGCTCCCTCAGCCAGCTTGTTCAGCCGACTCAACACGTCAGGGCTCTTGTCGTGTCGAGAGCGACCGTACACCCCTTTCTACGCGATCCGCTCTCTTGCACTTGCGAGCACCACGTGATTCTGAACCCGCATCATGAGGTCCGACATGAATGCATCTGCCCGCCGGGAGGTACACCGTCGTCGGACACAGTCCCGGGTTCGGGAGCGGGAAGTACGACTGCGGTGCCGACGGGCCCGTCACCGTCGATCTCGGTGCCGTCACGTACATCCAGTTGACGTGTCCCGTCCGATGAAGACCTCAGATCTGATAATCTGATCGGATGCCCGATGTGTCGGCGACAGACGCCGCTCGAAACTTCGCCGATCTCCTCGACGCCATCGAGCACCGGGGCGAGCACTTCACGATCGTGCGGCGCGGCAAAGCGATCGCCCACCTCGAGCCAATGAACCGCGGCCTCGGTGTCGACGTGAAGGCACTGTTGCGCCGGCACCGACCCGACGCGGCGTGGGCGAGCCAACTCGACGAGGTCCGATCGCTTCTCGAGATCGAGGAGCGATCGTGACCCGGCTCCTCTTCGACACGACGTTCCTCATCGACGCCGAACGAACCGGTGACGATCTTGACGACGTGATCGACGACGGCGACGACGTGGCGATCTCGGCCGTGACGATCGCGGAGCTCCGAGTGGGTGCGCTCCTCGCCACCGGCAGGCGTAAGGCTGCGCGGCGCTCGTACGTGGACGACGTCATCGCGACGATCCCTGCGCTCGCCTACGACGCTGAGGTCGCGGAGGCCCATGCAGAACTTCTCCTGGAAGTCCGATCCCAGGGCAGACCGCGTGGGGCCCACGACCTGATCATCGCCGCGACCGCGAAAGCGTTCGACCGTACGGTGATCAGCGTGGACCGAACCGCGTTCCGCGACCTTCCTGGCGTCGAGGTTCGGTAGTCGCGCCGCCCGCGGGCCCTTGTTGTTTCACGCGTGATTGCATCGCGCGTGGTGCCGTGAATGGTGCCGTTCATTCCCGGACTGGACGGGACAGGACGGCACGGTAGCCATGCGCTGCAGGCCCGTTGAGGGGCGGACACTCGGGAGGCTCCTGCCGCGGCCGTCGGGCGCGTCTGGCTCAGGCGGGCACAAGGCCGTGGCGTGCGCGGCGAAGCATTACCTCACGCAGTCCGGTGGTGAGTACCCACACCACGAGCAACCAAGCCAGTGCCTGGTCGCCGAGGTCGAAGCGCCGGTCCACGAGCAGCACCGCGCCGGTGAAGATCGCGGTGATGAGCAGGTAGGTGCCCACGGCCATGCGCTCTTTGCGCTTCCTGACCGTGGAGTTCTTGTCAAACTCCGCACGGAGGTCGGTGGGAGCCCCGAAGGATCCCAGCGCCGATGCGAAGGCGTCGTCTATGGCGGCACCGTCGTCGATGCGGTCCAGTGCACTGGAGCGCACGTGGTCCGCGAGCTCGCCAAGGTGGGGGGCGAGTTCGGGGTGGGTGGCGCGCAGCTGGTCGGTCCACTGGCTGATGAGTGCGTCAAGCGATGGCATGAGTTCCTCCTGGGTTCGGGCCCCGCAAGGCAGCGAGAGTTGACAAGATCAGATCGAAGTCGCGGCGACTGGGCGTCGAGGTGGTCGCCTCCCGCGGTCAGCAGGCGGTAGTACTTTCTGACCCGGCCCGCGTCCGACGTTGCTTGGTAGCTCTCGATGTACCTGCGGGACTCGAGGCGGTGCAACAGCGGGTACAGCATCCCCTCGGTCCACTCGAGCCGTCCTCCCGACGCCGCCTTGATGTCCTGCAGGATGGCGTAGCCGTAGCCGTAGCTGTCGCCCCGGCGAAGCACGGCGAGCGCGAGTGGAGCGGCAGAGGCGGCCACGAGGTCCTCATAACCCGAAGGTCGCAGGTTCAAATCCTGCCCCCGCCACCAACGAAATGCAGGTCAGAGGCCTCGCCGAGTGCGGGGCCTCTGCGCGTTCGGTTGCGTTCTACCGGGTGTTCCACCGGGTGGAAGCCGGTAGAAGTTCGAGTAGCTCGGCGAAGGTCTGCGCCGCTTCGGCCTGCATGCCGGGCAGCACGTGTTGGTAGGTGGCCATCGTGAACGCGGGGGTCGCGTGTCCGAGTCGTTCGCTCGCGACTTTTGATGGGGACTCCGGCCTTCAGGAGGAGCGTCGCGTGGGTGTGACGCAGGTCGTGGAGTCGGATGCGCGGTAGGCCCGAACGTTTCACCAGCTTCTGGAACGTGTCCGACATCAGGTGGGGATAAATCGGTCGACCGTTGGCTGTTGCGAACACATGTGCGTCGTCGCTGACGGGATCGTTCGCGTCTTCGTCGCGACGTCGTTCCCACCATCGCCGGAGAGTGTCGACGATCCGTTGGTCGAGGTTGACAGCATGCAGGCGATGATCGGTACTGGAGTCGAGAAACGTGTGCAGTTGTCGAGCGTTCCATGCGCGGGGGATCGCGGATGCGAGTGGCCGGCGTCTTGGTGTGTGCGCGATCGCGGCCGGGTTCGCGACGATCATCCCGCGTCGTTGCGCGTCGGTGAACGCGCGGCGTAGCACCATGTGGATCTCGAGCACCGTCTTGCCGTCGAGTCCACCGGGTCGGATCGTGTTGCCGTCGGCGAGGAGGTTCGCGTAGAGGCGCTCGTTATGATCGGGGTGCAGATGCCGGAGCGGCACCCTTCCGATCGCCGGCACGACATGCAGTTCGATGTTGTCGCGGTAGCTCGCCCAAGTGCTCGGCCGTAGCGCGACTTGTTTGCTCGGTAGCCACCGTTGCGTGAGGTACACGCCAACGGTGAGGCTGCTCCGCCATGTGGCTGGGTCGCGTGTGCGCTCGTGCGCGAGCTGTGCGGCGAGCGCGTCAGCATCTTCCCGATGTGGACCGGCTGGATGCCAGCGGCGGCGTTCGCTTCCGGTGACCGGATCGCGTCGCTCGTAGATGACCGCGTAGCACTGATTGCCCTGGGGATCGGTTTGTTGCGGCTGGCGTTTCGTGGGAGCATGGTGACGGCGCGTGGCGCTCGGGGGGTACATGCAACGAACGGCTTCGGATCTGCTCCGGCTCGTGGTTGGCGACGCCGTACCCAGGCCCGTCGTCCGCGAGGACGGACGGATCGGGCCCGCGGTGCCGTTAGGCCGCCGGGTTCGGCTGGCGGGCCGGGGCACCACGTTTGTGCGGGAGATCGCGGGGCCGCCCGGGGCGCCGACCGTGGTCCTGCTCCACGGGTTCATTGCGAGCGGCGGGCTGAACTGGTTCCGTGTCTTTGACTCGTTGAGCCGAGAGTTCCGTGTGGTCGCGCCCGATCTGCGCGGCCATGCCCGCGGTATCCGTTCCCGTCGACATATGCGTCTCGCTGACTGCGCCGATGACGTCGCGGCGCTTCTGGACGAGCTCGGTGCGGGCAAGGTGATTGCCGCGGGCTACTCGATGGGCGGCCCCGTCGCGGAACTGCTGTGGCGGCGTCACCCGGACAAGGTCGCGGGTCTGGTGCTGTGCGCGACCGCGCCCTGGTTCTCGGCGGAGTCCCGACGGGTGACGGACGCGTCCCTCGCGACGCTCGCCGCACTGACCCGTACGGCGGGGCACCTAGCAGCGGTCCCGGCTGCGGGCGCGCAGCTGCTGCGTCGGGTGCGCGGTGGAGCGGCCCGCAGGTTTCCTGGCGTGGGCGGCCGAGGAGATGCGCCGCCATGACGTGCGCATGCTCACCGAGGCGGCCCACAGCATGACCCGGTTCGACTCCCGCAGCTGGCTGGGCGACATCGACGTCCCGACCGCGGTGCTGCGCACAAATCGCGACCGCGTCGTCGACCCGGCCCGGCAGACGGCCTTCGTCACGGGTATCCCCGGTGCCCGCCTCGTCGAACACGATGACGGTCACGTCGGGTGCGCACGTGCAACCTTCGCCGTGCCGATGCTCAGCGCCTGTCGCGACGTCGTGTGGCGGGCTAACGTGTAGACGGGACACACACCCCACCCACGATCGACCAGCCCAGCGTCTTCCCCGCTCAGCCACCGACCGCGGCAGCCGACACTGTTCATCACGCGTCCGACCCCCCTCGATCCGCGAACTTGAATATCGCTGGCCCGAGGGCGTCGTGCTCGGCTCGCCACGATGACCTTTTGGTTGGTGTGCAGTCTGGCTCAGCGGCGGATGCGATGCTTGACGATCTTGGCGCTCGCGATGGGTCCGCGGACGGGGTGGAATGCGTCGGACGCTGCGGTCAGTTCGCGGATCTCGTCGTCAGCCAGTTGGAGGTCTGCGGCGGCGACGTTCGATTCGAGTTGGGTGAGAGAGCTGGCGCCGGGGATCGCGACGACGTTGGGATGGCTGACAACCCACGCGAGCGCAACTTGTGACGGGGTGGCGTCGTGGTTCTTCGCGACGGCACGGACCGTTTCGATGAGGGCGTGCGCAGCGACGACGTTTTCGGGCAAGAACAATGGGTCGTTCGCGCGGGCGGAGTCTTTCGGCAGGTTGGTCGCGTTGTAGCGACCGGACAGCAGTCCCTTGGCGAGCGGGCTGTACGCGATCACGAGCCGATCGTGCGACGCGGCGTAGGGCACGAGTTCGGCGTCGTGTTTACGGACCGCGAGGCTGTACTGCACCTGGTTCGACAGTACCGGCCTCCCGAAAACGCGTTCCGAGGCGCGCCACCGGCGGAGCGAGAAGTTGCTGACGCCGACGCGATCGACGACACCTCCGTCAACGAGGCGGCGCATCCCGCGCATCTGCTCAGCGATCGGCACGACCGGGTTCGGGAAATGGATCTGGTACAAGTCGATCGTGGTGATGCCGAGCCGTTTCGCGCTGGCGCGTCCGTGCCGCTCGACGACCGATGCGAACGGCATGATCGGCAGCAGCTTCGTCGCGACGAACACGTCCTCGCGCCGGCCCGCGATCGCACGACCCACGATCCGTTCCGATTCGTTCCGGCCGTAGATCTCAGCGGTATCGATCACGTTCACGCCAAGGTCAAGCGCACGGGCGACAATCGCACCAGCCTCGTTCTGCGCGTAGTCGGTCCCGTAACCCCAATCTTTCGACCCGAACTGCCAGGTACCGAGTCCGATTACCGACAGGCGAACACCGTTCACTTCGACGTACCGCATGCGCGAAGCGTAACGCCGCCCACCGGACCAATCGACGCCGTCGACATGACCATCGGCGGTGCGGGCAGGGAAGGACATCGTGTGCGCGGGGAGAGGTCGATACCTCGGGTGGTTCCGCAGGGGCTATGTCGCGGTGGCCGGATTGAGAGGGCGGGCGACGCCGCTCTGCATGAGCGCGTCGTCGACGTAATGGCGGACATCGCGGCGGACGATGTAGCCGATGTGGCCGCCCGGGTACCAGTGGATGCTGGGCTGCTCCCAGTGGTGCCAGAGCGGGGCAACCTGGTCGACGGGGTCGATGAGTTGGTCGACGAGCCCGGCGACGATGTAGCGGCGCGCAACCGGAGTGCTCGAGGCGAACCCCAGCGGTGACACGACCGAATGCAGCGCGATGGCGGACTCGAGGATGGGCGTGAGCCGCTCGATCATGTCCGGCGGGGTCTGGCTGCGGAAGAGCGTCGGGAAGTCGGTCGCAGGGATGATCGCGATCACGCAGTCGAGTGGTTCGTCGAGCCCGGCGACGAGCGCCGCGACGTACCCACCGAGTGACACTCCTTGCAGCGCGATCGCGCTCGGGGACTGCGTGCGGATCCACCCGATGATGCGTCGTACGTCGTGCGCCGCCTGCGCAAGTCCGTGCACGTTGTCGAGCGGATCGATCGACGGGAACTGCCCCGGTGAGCCCTTCGGTTCGCGGCGCGGGCCGTGCAGCGGCAGGATCGGTAACACGACATTGCATCCGAGATCTTCGAAGAGGTGCCGCGCTCGGAAGGATCGCAGGTCGGCGTCGCGTCCCATTTCCGTGCCGTGGATGCACACGACCCAGGGCCGCTGCTCGCCTCGGTGACGTAGCACTGTGGCGCGACCGAAGGTGTTCGCCTCGTATGAGAGCCAGCGTTCCCGTCCGGGAACGTCAGCGGGAGGTGTCCACGTGCTCGGGAACTTCATGCGCTCGACCTGCAGCCGCGCGACGCGAGCCGGGCGTAGCTGAGGCTGTGTCAGCGGTTCGGGAACACGATGGTACGAGCGCAGGTCGTCAAGCCATCCGGCACGGGCGAAGTGGTCCCGAGCGAGGCGGGCCTCTTCAACAATCCGATCCCAGGCGTCGTCGCTCGGCGGTTTGCGCAGTCGACGGAAGGTGGCGAGGGTCGCCTTGTCGGCAGCGACGTGGGCCCGCACGGCCGGCGTGACCCTTACACGCGGCACTCCGGCCTGTTCGCGCCGTGAGCGGAAGGCAGAACCAGGGGCAGGGAGCGGCATTGACATCTGCCAATGCACGGTAGCGGCCATCGCGACGCACGGAGTCGGTGTCAGGTGGGCCGTACGCCACGATTGTGACCTTGGTCCCTCTCGTGCCGGTGGTGCTGCGCGTCATGATCGGAGTGACGGATCGCGCCGAGAGGAGTGCCAGTGGTGCGACGGTTGTCGGGAACCGACTCGCTCTTTCTCGCCGGTGAAACGCCGGCATGGCACCAGCACGTCGGCGGTCTGACGATCGTCGATCCGAGCGGTGTGGCCGGGTTCGGGTTCGACGCGCTGTGTCGGAACGTTGCCAAGCGGCTGCCGTTGGTGCCGAAGCTCACCTGGAAGTTGAAGGAGGTACCGCTGGGTCTCGACCGGGCAGTGTGGGTCGACGATCCCACGTTCGACTTGCGCCGTCACATCCACCAGAGCACCGTCGCCGCACCGGGCGGGCCGCGTGAGACGGCGGCGGCGGTCGCGCCGATCATGAGCAGGCAGCTCGATCGTCGCTACCCCTTGTGGGAGCTGTGGTACTTCGACGGGCTCGTCAACGGTCGTGTCGGCATCCTGATGAAGTTCCACCACTGCCTGCTCGACGGTGGCGCGGGTGGTGTACTCGCTTCGCTGCTCTTGGACATGTCGCCGTCGCCCGAACCGGCGGACATCCCTGAGATGCCCCGGCCCGAGCCGCCGCCGAGTGACGTGCGCCTGCTCCTCGATGCTCTGGTCCCGAGCGCGACAGCTCCGTTACGCGCGGTCCGCTACGGCATGCGTCTGACGCGTCGTGGCGCAGGAGTCGCGCGACATCTGCGTTCAGGGAATCCGGCGCCCAACATGCGCACGATGTTGTCGGCCCCGAAGACGTCGTTCAACGCGCCGATCGGGCCGCGCCGGGCGATGGCGTTCAGCAGCATCTCGATCGCCGACGTGAAAGCGTTGCGCCGCCACTTCGACGTCAAGCTCAACGACATCGCGCTCGCGCTGTGCGCGGGTGCGCTCCGCATCTACCTGCTCGACCGCGACGAGCTACCAGAGCGCTCGCTGACCGCCGGCATCCCAGTGTCGACTCGCGGCGGAAGGCGACACGTCGCTCGACAACCAGCTGTCGTATCTCGCGGTGCCGCTCGCCACGGACATCGCCGACCCCGAAGAGCGTCTACGATCGATCGTCCGCCACACCCGAACCGCCAAAGGCGTGCACGAAGCCATGCGCACGAATCCCGTGGGCTCACTCGCCGACACCGCGCCACCATTCGTGGTCGCGGCGCTCCTGCGCCTCGCGTACGAGACGCACGTGCTCGGGTACCTACCAGGAATGATGAACACGATCGTGTCGAACGTCCCCGGCCCACCGATGACCATGTACCTGTGCGGCGGCCGCTTGACCGGCATCTTCTCTGCCAGCGTCTTGCTCGACCAGATGGGTCTCAACATCACGCTCTACACGTTCGGCGACCGAGTCGACTTCGGCCTCCACGTCGACCCCGACCTGATCAAGGACCCATGGGCTATCGCCGACGCGATCCCCACCGCCCTGGCCGAGATGATGACAGCCGCGGGGATCGGCGCACCCTCGGCGATCGAAGACGCATTCGGCCTCGCAACAACCCTCTAAATCACCGACCACTCCTGGCCCCCATATTCGCGCTGCTCTGGCCTCAGGGTCAGGATCGTTCCGCCTGCTGACGGTAGGCCCAGCCTGGACCGCGGAAGACGAATGAGAGGCGGTCGCGCCAGTTCGTGGATCGGCTGACGTCGCGCAGCATGTTGAAATGCTCGTGGCCGGCGACGCGCGCGGGATTGAACGTATCGAGATTCTTCGTCAGGCCGTAGACGACGGGTTCGGCTTCGGGTTCGAAGGTGCCGAACAGCCGGTCCCAGATGATCAGGATGCTGCCGTGGTTTCGGTCGAGATACTGCTGATTGCTGCCGTGGTGGACGCGATGGTGTGACGGTGTGTTGAAGGCCTTCTCGAACGGTCCGAGCTGCCGGATGGTGTCGGTGTGGATCCAGTACTGGTATAGCAAGTTGATGCCGCGGGCCTGGGCGATGACTTCGGGGTGCAGACCGAGCAGGGCCAACAGGCTGTACGGCACGAAGGTTCCGAGCGCATCGGCTACCGGTTGACGCAGCGCAGTCGAAAGGTTGTACCGCTCGCTCGAATGGTGCACGACGTGGATGGCCCACATGTAGCGGCTCTCGTGCATGAACCGGTGGTTCCAGTAGTAGATGAGGTCCCATCCGAGTGTCGCGGCGGCAAGGGCTGCGGGTCCGCGGCCCAAGTCGCGCACGAGCCGCCGGTTCCACATTCGGTTCGCGGTCGTGCGCGACGCCAATGTTGAGGTGATCGCGATGCCTCCCGTGACGACCGCCACGACACCCCCGGCCTCCGCGACCCGCCGGGCCGCGCGGGCCGCGTCGGGCCGTCGGCGTCGCTTCCTCGTCGGAGGCTCCTCCTCGGTCGGTCCGAGCCGCACCACGAGATCGGCGACGGTGGTCGCCGCTACTGCGACCGCCGCGGTCACGACCAACGCCTTCCCGTACTTGCCTTTGCCGGGCGTGATCGGTCCGAACAGCTTCGACGCCACCAAGGGTGCGACGAGGCTCCCGACACCCATCGTGAGACTGGTGACCGTGTCCCGCCGCTCATAGTCGGCTGGCGTCGGGCCCCGCTCGTCGGCGTGCGCACGCAGCCACAGGTACTCGGCGCCCATCGTCCCGAAGTAGACAGGGATCGCGGCCACGGTCGAATCCACGGTTGATCCCCTTTCGCGAACGGCGGTCGGCCGCCATTGTCGCACTCGGCTGTCGACCCCGGCCGCCGCCCTCGGTTCCTACGAGATGAGCCACACGCGTTGTCGCGCGGGAGCCGACGTGCTCGGACAACCTGGGGCCCGACAACCACGCTCGTTGTGCGGGTCGACTCAACCGTCCAGCTGGACCGGGCGGCCCTCCCAAGACTCGATCTCGTGCGCAGCCTGCTCGAGAAGATGATGCGACAGGTCTCCGAGGGCGCGAGCCGCGGCGATCTCCTCGCCGACGGCCGGCAGGTTCGGGTCCACGGGGTTGCGCCGCGATGTACCGAATCCACTGAGCCGGAAGGGCGCTCCTTGCGGGTCAGCGTCCGCCCGTGTTCGGTCCTCGTCTTCGGAGAATGTGATCGAGACCGTCCATATGTTTGCCTCGCTCATCGATTCCTCCTCGTCGTGGTGTAGAGGTCGAGAATCGCGCCTGCGAGATGGCAAGTCGAGCGGAGCCCGCAGCCGAACGACGCCGAGCGAGGCGGTGCGTGATCCTTCAATCGTCTGACGTCCCCCTTCGCGGCTCAGTCGGCTCGGCGGCATGACGCTCGGCATCGCCGCGACGTGTCCGGCAGCCGGCAGTGGGGCACGTTCCGACGGCCTCCCGGAGGCGTCGTTATAGAACACGTTTCCGGTACGCCGGCGGCGTGCTGATCCGCGCTTTGTCGTCGCTTCCAGGAGCGTCGCTCTGTGCGCGCGTGCGGAACGACGCTAGAGGCAACGTGATATCCGGCGCGGGTGGCTGCGGGTACTTGCTGTTGCGTCGTAGCGCTTCATCGGCACCCGTCCCTCCACGCCGACCGACGCGGACCTCTCAACCTTCGCACTTGGCTCCTCGGGCGCGCGGTAGCAACCTCACTGGAGCGTGAACGGACTCGGAGTGTCGAGGTGTCGCCGCAGCTACGACCAGAACTCGTCGAAGTGATACGTGTCTGCGTGGTAGACGGTGACCTCGGTGATCTTGCCCTGGTGGATCTCGAACTCGACCGCGCTCGCCATGTCGAGTGCTCGGTCACTCCGGCGGGCAGTTTCTTCTTGGATCGCGACGGCCCGCTCCGCGTTTGCGAGCAGGTCGACGATCTCGATCGTGAACGTTCCGCCGCTGCGCGCGCGAAGCTCTCCGAGCAGCGCAAGGACGCCTTCGGGGCCCGTGTGGTCGCCAGCCAGCGGACCGCGTCCCGGCTCGTGCCAGACCACGTCGTGCGCCATGAACTCCCGCAGCGCCTCGAGGTCGCCTCGCGCGAACGCGTCGTAGCCATGTCGGATCAGTTTTGTATTCGGGTGCTCGATCATCGTCCACCTCGCAGTTGAGGTACGCGCCATCCATAGTGATCCAACATTCGGGCCGGTCCCAGGGCCGAAAGACCCGCGACCGCATCGGGACGTCGTGTCCCAACGCTGACGCGTCTCTCTCTCTCTTCTCTCTCTCTCTCCGCTGAGAGCGTCGAGCGACTCGCCTCAAGCTCAGTCCGCCCAGAACAACAAGGTCCGGGTGTCCCAGACCGAGTCGGCGCACGCGGTGCGCTCACCCATGGCATCGCATGAAGCGCAGATCGTGTTGGTGAATCCGAGCCCGGCCGTGCACCTCATGGCCGCCACGTTCGCTGGGGATGTTCGGCTTCGGTACGACCCGGTGTGGTCACCGCCATCTGTGCCCGAGGTTCCGATCCGTCGTTTGGCGTCGGTAGACACTGCTGGGAAGGTCGCTTCCTGATCGACTCGAGGTCCCGCCACTTAACTCGAGTGCATAGGGACAGCGGGGGATTGCCCTCGATCGCGAACGTCGCGGTCCCGGCGTTCTGGGATACCCCGGTCGCGAGATTCGGGGACTCGTGACGCGTGTTCCGGGCGACCGGTACGGTGCGGCGATGCCGGACGACCACGCAGAGCTGCCGCCTGTCGATCGCGCCATGTTCGCGGGCCGGTACGGGCCGTGCGCCCTGGTGGCCGGTGGAGCGAGTGGCTTGGGCGCCGAGTACTGCCGTCAAATCGCCGCGACGGGGATCCGCCTCGTGATCCTCGACCGCGACGAGTCGGCATTGGACGCGACCGCGAGCGAGCTGCGATCGGCTCCGGACGCGGTGGAGATTGCGACTGCCGTCGTCGACCTCGGTCAGCCACCCGAGCGTCTGCTCGACGCAGTGCGGCACGCCGTCGGCGACCTCGAGATCGGTCTGCTCGTCACCAACGCGGCGTGGTCGGCGATCGGCCGGTTCCTCGACGTAGACCTCGCGTCCCTGGTCGCCGCGATCGACATCAATTGCCGGGCCCCTGTCGTGCTCGTCCACGAACTCGGCGCGCGCATGGCCGCGAGAGGACGCGGCGGGATCATTGTCATGTCGTCACTCGCGGCCGAGGCCGGCGCCGCGAACGTTGCGCTGTACTCGGCGACCAAAGCGTTCGACCTCGTGTTCGCCGAAGGCCTGTGGTACGAACTGCGTGAGCGCGGCGTGGATGTCGTCGCGATCCGTCCAGGGTCGACCCGGACGCCCGGGTGGCAGTCCAGTCAACCGGCGAGCGGCGAAATCGAAGGCGTCATGGAACCGGCCGACGTCGTGCGCGACGCGCTCGCCGCGCTCGGGACGACGCCGTCGATCGTCGCGGGAGCCGCCAACCGCGCCGCCGAGACGATGTTCCGCAGCATGGCGCGTCGCGACGTGATCGAGCTCATGAGCGCGATCACCTCGCAACTCGTCCCGCCTGACGCCTGATCGCCTGGGGAACTCGGCTCCGGCGCGCCAGATTGGGTCCAGTCGGACTCGAACACGCGCGACCAGGTTCGTGAACGCAGATACGACCTAGGGAAGTTCCTCGCGCTCGACTCGCGGACGCGCCGACGCGTGGAAGGACTCTGCGCAGACCGCGGCCTCTTGCCGGGCTGGCCACCCGAGGGCGTGACCCCACGAGGACATGGCATGGTTGTTCGCCGCGAGCAGCTGAAGCGACCGGGGAGCAGCCTTCACTTTCAGTGGACGCTTACGGCGTATCCCTGAAGTGCCGTACTGGGACGCGCCCCAACATCCGCTGAAGAGCAACATGCACCGTCGACCACAGAGGCGCGTTCCGGGCTGTCGATCGGAGTGGCGTTCGAACCGACAGCGCGCCGACCCCGCGCTGGGGACGTGAAGCGAACGCTTACGTGTTCGCCACTGACCGGACTTACGCGTCGCTCCCGCTGAGTGCAGTTCTGTTGCCGAGACAGTCGACGAAGAGCTCGACTTCGTTGCCGTCGGGATCATGCATGTGCATCCCTTTGGTGGACCTGTGATCCAGCTCGAACAGGATTACGACTCCGGCCGCTTCGAGTTCGCGCCTGACGGCATCGAACTCGGCGAGCGAGTCACCGACCTTGAATGCGACGTGTGCGAGTCCGGCCGTGTGTCGATCGGGTGATGGTCCGTGCCGACCGAGTTCCATGATGGCGAAGTCGTGGTGGTGACCGAGCGTGAAGAACGTCATCGGCACCGGGTCCGCGATGCGTCCTGCTACCGGGATCCCCAACACGTCCGCGTAGAAGTGTTCGGCGCGTTGCGCGTCGCGAACTTTGAGCACGACATGACCGAGCTCCTGAACGTGCATCAGGGTTACGCCGGTCGGCGACCGAGCAGCGCGAGCAGTCGGTCGGCAGGAGGGGCGCTCGGGTCGATGGGGATGTCGGGCCCGAACGCGCCATGGGCGCGGTAGGGGTCGAGCGACATCGACCGGTAGAAGTCGTAGACCAGCTCCGCGACGGTCGGATCGATCGTCGCGTCGGCCTCGACCACGGTCGCGATGTCCCATGTGTGAACGACGACCTCGGACAGGTTCATCATCGCGGCGGCGTCCGCCGGAAATGTGCCGAACGGAAAGGTGCGGTCGCCGTCGAACGCGCCGGGCGCCCGCCACGACGCAACGTTGGCCTCGGCCGCGTTGGTGAGCGCGACCGCCGGATCGTCGTCGCCGATGCGGCCTGCATCCTCGCCGACGGCTTGGTCTTGGTTGACGAGCGTGAACATCCACGTGGCGCCGATCAGGTGATCGAGTGTGGCCCGCACGTCCCACTGCGCGCATGGGGTCGGTCGTGCGAGTTGTGCTGTGTCGATCTCGGCGATGACCTTTGTGGCGCGGGCGTAGGAGTCATCGAGTGCAGTTATCAGCGTGGTCATGGTGTGTCCCTTTCGTGTTGGGCCGGTGTGAGGCCGTGGCGGCGCATCACTTCGAGGAGCGCGCCGACGTCGGGCGGCCCACCCGCGGCCGCGGTCAGCACGTCGCGGATCTGCGTGAAGTAGTCGGGCCCGAAGACGCCGGGCGTCGCGACCGAGAGGAACTTCGCGGCGACGCTCCCAGGGTTGACGAACTGATGGACCTGGCCGCGTCGGATGCAGACCGAGTCGCCCGGCCCGATCTGACGGGTTTGGCCGTCGATGGTGAAGGTGAGGACGCCTTCGAGGCCGTACACGGTTTCGTCGAACGCGTTATGGCTGTGGGGCGGGGGCACCATCGCCCCGCCCGTGACGCCGCATTCGAAGACGGTCGCGGCGCCGTCGGAGTCTTGGGCCTCGACAAGGAACTGGATGTCGATGCCGCCGAGGTTGATGTTGGTTCCGGGCGAAGTGAGCATCAGAGGCCTCTCTGCCGATATTTAGAGTAGAGCTAGATTCTGCGCAGATTAATCCTCTAATGTCAAGGTCTATGGCGACCTGTGGCGACCGGTGGTGACCGACTCCAAGCGCCCGTACGACGCCCGCCGCCGCCGTGAGCGCGCGACCGAGGAACGCCAGGTGACCCGCAGCCGCGTCGTCGAAGCCGCGCGCGAGCTCTTCATGTCGCGCGGCTACGTCGCCACGACGATGGCCGACATCGCCCGCGAGGCCGGCGTCGCCTTGCAGTCGGTGTACACGGCGGGGCAGAGCAAGGCGGACCTGCTGCACCTGGTCACGGATCTCGCGGTCGCCGGAGACGATCAAGAGGTGATGCTGGCCGACCGACCCGAGTTCGCCGCGGTCGCCGCCGAGTCAGACCCTGTACGACAAGTGCAGATGCTCGCGAGCTTGATCGCGGCGACGATGGAACGTCTCGCCCCGGTTTGGATTGCTTACCGCGAGGCTGCCGCGGTCGACCCGAAAGCCGCGTCCAATCTCGTCGCGGCCCATCGTCGCCGGCGCGAAACCTTCGAGACAATGATCCGCATGATCCCCGAGCCGCGGCTGCGTCATCCTTACGAGCGGAGCGCAGACACCATGTGGGCGATCGGCAGCATCGACGTATCGCTGCTCGAACGCACCGTGCTCGAGTGGGACTCCACGCAATACGCCCGATGGCTCAGCGAGACGCTCGTCGATCAACTCGTGGCGCCTCCGAAGTAGCCACGGCCGCGACCACCCACCTACCCGGCGGTCGGCGAAGTGCCGAGGCGTGCAAACGGCCACCCGGTACTTGTCGAGGAGGCGCGCGTCCGAACAGAAACGCGCGACGCGTTGCGCGCGACACGCGTCACGCAGCGTGGGGTGTCGGTATATGCATCACGCCGCCCCGAGTTTCTGAGCGTGGCACGGGTTGACTTTGGGCACCTGTCGGGTGCTACCGGGTGAGAGAGGTCGCGGCGAATGAGAGGGGCGGCAGCTCGAAGCGTGCGCTTCCGCCGTCGATATGCACGTCGTCGAACGGGATCGGCGCCACCACGTCTTGGTGCTCGAAGGAGTTCGCGGTCTTGGCGCTGGGGCCGGTGAGGAGTTGCGCAGTGACGGGCCCGGCGAGGGTGTGCCCGGGTACCTCGACGACGACGGTCGCCGCTTCTTCGGCGCTGCGATTCACCGTGAAGACGTGGAGTGCGTCAGTTCCGAGGATCGCACTCGCGTCGACGTACGAGACCGTGCCGTTCGAGCGCCCGCGGTACTGAGGGCCTTCCGTGACGACCTGAAGGGCGACGCCCATCCGGCGTTTCGACATCATCGCGAACGGGTGGAAGATCGTCTGTACGAGTAGTTCGTCGCCGCGGGTAACGAGCGGCGCGATGACGTTGACGATCTGCGCGAGGTTCGCGATCTTCACGACGTCGGCGTGGCGGATGAACGAGTTCAGGAACTGCGCGACGACGAGCGCGTCCTCGAGGTTGTAGATCTCTTCGATCAGGTGCGGCGCGCGGGTTCCGGCACCATTCATGTCCATGTTCTTGTACCAGACGTTCCATTCGTCGAAGCACAGCCACTGGCGCTTGCGACGGCGATGCTTGGCCTGCACCGCGCGGCATACGGCATCGATACGTTCGATCTGGCGGTCGATGCTGCGGCCGGCGGCGAGGAAGTCAGGCGTGTCGTCGGCGTTGTTGTCGACGTACCGATGCAAGCTCACGTAGTCGCCGACGCCGCCGACGTACTCGAGCACTTCTTCATCCCACGCCGCGAACGTCGGCATAGCGCTCCCGCTCGAACCGCACACGACGACCTCGATCGCCGGGTCGACGTCGCGCATCATCTTCGCGGCCTGTTGCGCACGGATCGCGTACTCGCGTGCCGGAACGTGGCCGAGCTGCCAGGAACCGTCCATCTCGTTGCCCAGGCACCACAGGGGGACGGCGAAAGGATCGGCATTGCCGTTCGCCGCGCGCCGATCCGCCTCACACGTCCCCGCCGGCGCGTTGCAGTATTCGACCCAGTCCCGCGCTTCTTCGGCTGTGCCGGTACCGAGGTTGACGGACAGCATCGGTGTCCAGCCCATGCGGCGCGCGAGCGCGATGAACTCGTCGGTGCCGAACTGGTTGGTTTCGATGCTCTGCCACGCGAGTTCGCGCACTGTCGGTCGTTCGGTCTTCGGGCCGATGCCGTCGCGCCAGTGATATCCCGACGCGAAGTTGCCGCCCGGATACCGCATCACCGTCATGTCGAGCCGCCGCAGCGCGTCGAGCACGTCGCGCCGACAGCCGTGCTCGTCGGCATGCGCGCTCATCGGGTCGTACACCCCCTCGTACACGGCCCGACCCATGTGCTCCAGGAACCCGCCAAACAGCCGCGGGTCGACCTCACCAATCGTGAACTTCGGGTGCATCGTCAGCCGTGTCGTTTCCACACGACGCATTCTGCCGTTCGCGGCGCCGCCCACCTCGTCCACGACGCAGACCAACACGACGGCAGCCGCCTTGTCGACCAAGGTGGCCGTCGGGACCGAGATTGTCAGCGTCCGCGGCCGGCGCGGTAGTGGTCGGGCGCGGCGTCGTTGTCGGCGGCCTCGATACGTGACTGCACGTCGCTGAGCTCCGAGCGCTGCGCGCGAGCCCTCTCCGGGTCGCTGCGCTGCACCTCGCCTGGGCGGGGCGGCAGACTGAAGCCCGAGTACACGACCTTGCGGGGCCGTTCGACCGGCGGGTACGCCGCGGTGCAGGGTGTCGGAGCAGTGGATCGTCACGTCGCCGGTGCGCGTCCCGAGCAGGCGCGGCTGCAGGTCGAGGAGCCGGTCGCGGCCGGTCGCCATCGTGTTCGCGCGATGGCTGCCGGGAATCACGCCGAGCGCGCCGCTCATGCGGTCGGCGCCCGTTACCGAGATGCCGCAGGTCAACCCGTTGCACCCGAACGAGTGGCCGCCCTGTCCGCAGTCCTTGTGCCACGGGAGGTCGGACAGACCGCGCACGATGCCGAGCGGCTTCACGAGTCCTTCGCCGCCGTGACGGTAGACGTGTCCGTCGCCGGTCAGGTCGCGGATCCACTGATACCGGTCGTCGTTCGTGAGTCGGCGCAGCGTTGCCGACTTCTCGTAGAAGTTGAGGACGCGCACCGGCATCTCCACGCCGTGCTCGTCGGTTGCCCACCAGTACCCGGGGTCGCCGGCTGCGGCGAGCTCGAGGTGTTCGTCGATGTCCGCGGCCAGTGACACCATCTCCGACTCATCGAACACGCAACGGAGATGCAAGAACCCGGCTTGCTCGACAAAGTGCCGCATCTGCTCACGGTCATCGTTGATCGCGAACGACCGGCTCAGATCGAGTTCGTCGCCGTCGAGGTCGACGAACGTGACGTCGCCAGCTTCGTGCACCTTGCGTCCGTCGAGCAGGGCGCGCAGCACGGGCTCCCAGCCGATCCAGTCGTTGATGCTGCCTTCGGTGATCTTGACGCGCGACGTCATCGCTAGCCCCATCGCCGAGACCACGTCTTGGATCAGGTCTGACAGCGCATCGGCCGACAGCGCGGCGACAACACCGGCCGCGTCACTCCCGGTGCGAAGCGCGAGCGCTCCCGCCACCGATGCGAGCGTGACTGCCCGCCCGTCGACTTCGAGCGCGAGCGATGGCAGCTTCAGGTAGACGAGCCCGCGCGCCGCGAGATCGCCGTGTACGCGGATCGCGTCAGGCAACACCGCGTCGAGGATCTCGTCACGCTCGAGCGCACGGACCTCATCCGCGCGCCGCGTACGGACATCCACGGTCATCGCGTTCCTCCCTCGTGCCCGAGAGCATTTGCACGTACCACCGTAGCGAACCGGCCCGTAAGGTGCTCTCGTGACCGTTCGTACGTTCGACGACGCCCGCACCGCGGTGACTGCGGGAACCTCGGCCCGAGTCGCGGCCCGAGAGCTTGTCGCCACCATGACGGACGACCAGAAGCTGTGGTGTCTCGACGGTGACGCGCCGACATGGGCGGGCGTCGACTTCCTCGCGAACCACGACGGCTACCACAAGGTCCCGTTCATCGCGGCGGGCGTCGAGGAAATCGGCCTGCCCGGCATCGCGTTCTCCGATGGTCCGCGCGGCGCGGTCGTCGGCAACGCGACGTGCTTCCCGGTCTCAATGGCACGCGGCGCCACGTGGGACCCCGAACTAGAAGCGCGCGTTGGTGAAGCGATCGGGTGCGAGCTCCGGGCGCACGGCGCGACATTGACGGGCGCGGTGTGCGTCAACGTTTTGCGGCATCCGGCGTGGGGTCGTGCGCAGGAGACGTACGGCGAAGACCCGTACCACGTCGGCGAGATGGGCGCCGCGTTCACTCGCGGGCTGCAGCAGCACGTGATGGCGTGCATGAAGCACTTCGCGTGCAACTCGATGGAGAACGCGCGGTTCTCGGTCGATATCGAGGTCGACGAGGTCGCGTTGCACGAGGTCTTCCTCCCACAGTTTCGCCGCATCGCCGACGAGGGTGTGGCTTCGGTGATGTCGGCGTACAACTCGGTCAACGGTGAGTGGTGCGGCCAGAACCACGAGCTCCTCACCGGTGTGCTGCGCGACGAATGGGGCTTCGAGGGGTTCGTCATCAGTGACTGGATCTTCGGTCTGCGGGATGCCGCGAAGTCGCTCACCGCCGGCCTCGACATCGAGATGCCGTATCGGATGGTGCGCGCCCAGCATCTCCCGGCCGCGCTCGAGTCGGGCGACGCATCCTGGACCGACGTCGACGGCGCGGTCGAGCACATCGTGGCGACGTTGCTGCGGTTCGACGCCGTGCTGTCGCGGCCCGCCCCGTCGCTTGACGCCGTCGGTTCCGCCCGACACCGCGCACTGGCACGCGAGGTCGCGGCGCGATCGGTCGTGTTGCTGCGCAACGAACCGGTCGGGGGCGCACCGGTGTTGCCGCTCGACGACGCAGCCGGCCCGGTCGCGGTGATCGGCATCCTCGCCGACACCGTGAATACCGGCGACGTCGGATCGAGCGACGTCTGGGACCTCGAGTGCGTGACGGTGCTCGACGGGTTACGCGCCGCCTTCGGCGATGTTCGTTACGACGACGGCACCGACGCCGAACGCGCCGCCGGCGTGGCCGGGAACGCCGACGTCGCGATCGTCGTGGTCGGTACGACCCATCGCGATGAAGGCGAGTACATCGGAGAGACCGACGCGTCGCTCATCGACCTGTTCCCGCCCGGCGACGAACCCCACGTCGTCGACCGGTTCCAGGCGTCGATCGCGGACCTCCCGCAGACCACCAAACCGCGGGGCCGGTCGGTTCTCCACGGCGGCTTCGGTACTGGCGGCGACCGCACATCGTTGCGGCTCACCGAATCCGACGTTGCCCTGATCCGTGCCGTCGCGGCCGCGAACCCGCGCACGGTCGTCGCGCTCCAAGGTGGCAGCGCGGTGATCCCGACCGAATGGATCGACGCGGTGCCCGCAGTCGTGCAGGCCTGGTACGGCGGGAGCCAGGCCGGTCCGGGTCTTGGCGATGTGCTTCTCGGCGTCGTCAACCCGTCGGCCCGGTTGCCCTTCAGTATCCCGGTCGACGAGGCCGACCTCCCGGCGTTCGATCGCGACGCGCGGGAGTTCCGTTACGACCGCTGGCACGGATGGTGGCACCTCGCCCGTAACGGAACCGCGCCGACGTTTCCATTCGGGTTCGGCTTGTCGTACTCGACGTTCTCGCTCGCTGACGTCGTGGTTGCCCGTGCCGGCGACGCGATCGACGTTCGTGGCATGGTGCACAACAACGGAACCCGTGACGGTGCCGACGTCGTGCAGGTCTACGCCGAACGGCCGGCCGCGGACGCGCCGGACCGACTCGCGGGCTTCACGCGCGTCGAGGTTCCCTCCGGTGCTGCTGTGCCGTTCCATGTCGCGGTTCCGCTCGCGCGACTGCAATCGCGGGATCCGGCGACGCACTCGTGGCAGCGGCCGGCCGGCCGTCACACCATCACCGTCGCTCGCCACGCCGGCGACCCGCGCCGCGTTCGCGTTGACCTCGACCTCTGAGCGCGCGGCGACGCGTCCGTGCGACGCGGCAAATCAGGCGCGGCTACAGGCGATGGTCGGCCAGTGCCCGGGGCTGGCGGTGAGGGTTGCGGCGAGGATCTGCCATGCGACCAGGCTCTTGGCGACGAGGGACAAGGTGATGGAGGTCCGCTCGCCGGTCAGGTAGTTCTGCCATTTGCCGAGTTGCTTGTACTGCAACCACTGGTTGACGGCGAAGCAGTTGAACAGAATGATGAGCGAGAAGAAGATGCCGAACACGAAGCCGGGGGCGTGTTGGTCGGCGCCGGGTCCGACGAGGTACATCGTGATCGCGACCCACGGGACGACGCCGGCGAGACAGCCGATCCAGAAGGGCCCGAGACTCGCTCCGGACGCTTCGTAGCGTTCTTGCATCCAGCCAAACCCGATCATCGAGGCGTTCACACCAATCAAGGCGGCCAAGGCGGCGACGTCGTTGATCCCGACGAGCATGTCGATCAGAACGATCATGATCGACGCGCTCGGCGAGTACTCGAGCCACCGGTAGGGGTTGCGTCCCCGACCGAGTGTGCACTTGGTATGAGGCTCAGCGGGGTCCGGCCACGCTGAAGTGCGCGAGGGCTGAGAACTCGAAGAATGCGGCGATCGCCCACGCGAAGTTGAGGTTGAAGCACGTAACCGTTTGGCTGCTGATGGTCGGTCCAGGCGGGCCGGTCATGTAGGTGGCCCTCACGGGTAGCGCGAAGTTGTTCGCCAACACCACGATGGCCACGGCTTGCGCCAAGTGCAGGCATCCGGCGACAAGGTTGTACGGGCGGAGCCGCGCCAACGTTGATGGGCGTGAACGAGGCTGTTCCTGCCCACTTCACGGTCGATCGGGCCGAGATCGTGGACCCGCAGTGGCGGACCGGACACGCGTCGTTTGCAGCGCGCGTGGTGCCGCCCGCAAATAACGTACACTTAAGTCAGTAACCGTACGAAAGGCCCTCGGTGAAGCCGGCAGGTGTTGAGGTTCCCATCCTTTGGCGAGGTCGTCGGGCGAGCGCGTTCGTACCCGTCCGCCTCGCGGAGCGCGACCTCACGCTCGCGGCCGAGACCGTGGCGCGCGCGGCGAGGGCGCAAGCTTCGGTCGAACGTGGCGCGGAGGCCATCCCCGACGACTACGCAACGCTCGCTCGCCTCCTGCTCCGCGCCGAAGGGGTCGCGTCCTCGTTCATCGAGGGTGTCACCGCCCCAGTTGTCGACATCGTCCTGGCCGAAGCCGGCGACGTGAGTGCCGAAGCCGGCGACCGGGCCGGGCCATCGGCCGCGGCGTGGGTCGCCGCCAACCTTGCCGCGGTCACGGAGGCACTCGAGGAAGCGCACGCCGGGTCGCTGACGGTCGAGAGCCTCTGTCGCTGGCATCGGACGCTGATGACCGGCAGCCCGACGCCGTCGCGTTACGTCGGCGTCATCCGGACCGAGCAGGGATGGATCGGCGGGACCTCACCCCTCGACGCCCACCTGGTGACCCCGCCGCCCGAGTATCTGCCCGAACTTCTCGACGACCTGGTCCGGTACGTCAACAGCTCCGACGTCGACCCGGTGACTCAGGCTGCAGTCGCACACGCCCAGTTCGAGGTGATCCACCCCTTCGCCGACGGTAACGGCCGCGTCGGGCGGATCCTCGTCGGGTGGGTCCTGGTACGCCGGCTTTCACTCGCGACATCACCACCTGTCAGCATGTGCATCGCCGCGGACGTCGGCGGCTACAGCTCGGGCCTCGTGCTGTTCCGCCTCGACGAGCACGACCGGTGGGTGCAGTGGTTCGCCGATGCCGTCTCCGGCGCCGGTCGCTCGCAGCAGGAACTGGTCACCGAGGTGCAGAGGTTGCGGCGCGAGTGGGAGGCGCGGCTGTCGGCGCCGAGGGAGGGCGCGCGGCGCCTCCGAAGCAACGCGGCGGCATGGCGTGCGCTCGAGTTGCTTCCGTGCCACGTCGTGCTCACCGCGCCGGGTGTCGCCGCCGAGCTCGGTATCCCATTGAAGTCCGCGAGCGCGGCGCTGCATGACCTTGTTGGCGCCGGTGTTCTTGTCGAACACGGGACTGTGCAACCGGTCGGACCGGGTCGGCCGCGCCGCCTCTACACGAGTCCCGAGCTGCTCGGGCTCGCCGGGTCCAATGCGCTCCGGTGACGCGTCGCCGAAATGATGCCGCAATGCGGCGGATTCGTTGCGGGCGTGGTGCCGATGTCTCGAGACATCGAGGACGTTCCCAAACGAGCGTGAACCGTGGCCGCCAAGAGAAGCGTCGGGCGCTGGTCGCGAGCCACCGACGTCACGCAGCGCGGCGTCTCGCTTTGCATCGCGCGTGGTGCCGCGCGTGGTGCCGCGCGTGGTGCCGTGCATGGTGCCGTTCGTTGCCGGACTGGCGTGACAGGACGGGAGCAGACGGGACCAGAGGTCACGACCCAGGGTCGGCTCTGAGCCCGAAGTTGGCAACGGACGTCCGCGGCCAACCCGCGGCTCGTCGACGGCGACGGCCGTTCCGAGATCTCGCTCGCGATGTCCGGCATCGACCCGGCATTGCCGCGGCGAACGTTCAGGAGTATCTGGCCTCGACGCCGCGCGACTCGCCATGGTGGTCGACCGCGTCGCGTAGATCGGAGAGCAGCTCGTCGGCCACCGCGCCGTGTGCGGGTGAGAGCATGAGGTGCAAGCCGCGTGGCTCGGTATTGCGGTTGAGGTTCCAGCCCCGGTCGTCCATCACGTCGGCAACGGCGTCGAGATCGATTGTTGCCGATCGAAACGACAGCACGGGCCCGATCGGATCACCGACGATCTCGAGGCCGTCGATTGCCGCGATCCCGTCCCGCACCTTCGCGGTGGTCTGCATCAGGTCGCGCATGAGTTCCGTGTACCCCTCGGCACCGAGATAGTTGATGGCGGCCCACGCGGTTGCGATCGGCGCGGCCGGGCGGGCCCCGGCCATGGCCGGGGATCCGTACAGGCCCGAGGGCCACTGGTCGTAGAGAAAGACCTGGTGCGCGAACCAGTCGGGGTCGCGGTGCAGGATCACCGACGCGCCCTTCGGACAGTACCCGTACTTGTGCACGTCGGCGGAGATCTCCGTGACGCCCTCGACGCGGAAATCCCACGCCGGCACCTCGAATCCGAGCCGTTCGAGAAACGGCAGCACGAACGCGCCGATGCACGCGTCGACGTGGCATCCGATGCCGTGCTCGGCGGCGAGTGCGGCAATTTGCTCGACGGGATCCATGATCCCGAACGGGTAGTTGAACGCCGACGCAACGACAACCGCGGTCGAGGGTCCGATCAGCTCGCGCGCGGCGCGCACGTCGGCGCGGAAGTCGGTGTCGAGCGGCACTCGTACGAGGTCCATGCCGAAGTAGTGCGCTGCCTTCGCATAGGCCGGGTGAGCTGAACTCGGTGCGACGATCTGCGGTCGCTCGACGCCGCGGGCGCGGGCGCGCTCGCGGCTGACGAGCATCGACATCAGGATCGACTCGGTTCCGCCCGACGTCATCGCGCCGCCCCCGTCGTCGGGGACGTGCAGCAGCGTGCCGACACCGTCGATGACTTCGCGCTCGAGCGCGGCGAGCTCCGCGAACTTGAACGGGTTCAGTGCATTGCCGAACAGGTACCGGCGGTTGACCTCCTCGATGAGCGCCTCGAGGTCGGAGCGTCCGGACGGGTAGACGAGGCCGAACAGTCGGGCGCCGTGCACCGACGGCTCGCGGCTCTGGCGCAGCTCCAGATCGGCGAGGATCTGCTCACCGCCAATCCCGTGTTCACGCACAGTTCCTCCTCGTCGGTGCGAGCAGTCGTCGTCATCGACCCTGGTGTTGTAGCCGAACCGCCGTCAGTCGGCCTCTATGGCCTTCGCCGACACCTGCATCGACGACGGCGTGTTCGATGGGGCGATGCACGGAACGCGCCGTGAGGAATCCCATGTGCCGCCCGCGTACCAGCACACTTCCCACACGGAATCTCCGCGGCGAGCATCGCGCTGGGCTGCCGTGTGGGAGGTGGGCCGTTCGTCCCGGGGCGTGGTCAGAACTCATGCGCCGAATGCTGACGTCGCTCGAAGCTCCCGACGCTCGCCCCGGAGCGCCTACGCCGCAACACCGTAGGAGATCCTGAGCCACGACTCAACGTGGTTCCGGGCGAGCGCAAGTAGCCGCTTCGAACAGCAGCTTGGCTGACGCTCGGCCTCAGGCGTGGACGTTCGGTGAGTGCGCGTGAGGCGTGCGCGTGCGACGCCGACGAAGTCCGACTCCGATCGCGACCGCGAGCGTGTGATCACGAGACGGGCGGGTACCGTTTTCGTATGATCGAACGTCGGTCGAGTGTCGTCGTGCCTTGAGGTCGACACCGAACCACGGGCCAGGAGGTGGTGGTATCGCGGATCAACGCCGGCCGCCGTCACGGCGCTGGCGCGGGTTCGGGACGGTCTTGGTCATTGCGGGATGGGCCGGTTTCGCGGCCGCGGTCGGGTTGTCGGCGTGGGTTGTCCACGTTCTCGACGACAGCCCGTTTCCGCTTCCGACGACGACGGCCAAGGTGGTTGTGATCGCGGTCGTCGGCGGGACCGTCGCTTTGGTCTCCGTCGTGGTCATCGCGGCGGGCACGTTCCTGCGAACGAGATCGAACGAGGCGCCGAGCGCGCGACGAATCGATTCCCGCGTGGGTTCGTGATGGACCGTCGCGTTGCAATCTGCGGCTGCGTGCGACCGAGACGCGTCTATTCGAAGTCGCTGTCTCACAGTCGTTGATCCCCTCACTCGGCGCGCACGCACGCAAGGTCGGGCCACGCGGCGAGCTTCACGCTCAGACCCGCATCTTCCGGCCTGGCCTTCCGGTCGTCGATCGGAGCTCGGACTCGTAGGCGAACACGTCGACCTCTCCCTCATCTCATCCCTATCCGCGCCAGCGCTTCGGCGACGGCCTCGCCGCCGGCCAGAACGGCGATCCCGAGCGTGCCCGGTCCATCGATGTGCGATCGCACACGCCATGGCCGACGTCCGGGACGACCTCGCCGACGAGCTTGCGTGGGACCTCGCCGCGCTCACTCGGCTGATAGCACCGTGCACGTGGATGACCATATGTAGTAGCATATGGTCATGGCCAGAAGGGAAGTCCTCGTGCAACTCGATGACGAGCTGGTCGAGCGGCTGGATCGCTTGGCCGACCAGCAGGGCACGAGCCGTTCGGACCTCCTGCGGCGGGGCGCGGCCGCGGTGCTCGAGGCTTCCGAGTTGGCTGCAGCCGACCGCGAGCTCCAGGCGTCGTACCGGCGAATCCCGCAGGACCCGGCCGTCGTTGCCGCCGCGACTCGGCTTGCCGCGCACACCGCGCCGGAGTGGTAGCCCGCGGCGACGTTGTGTGGGCCGATCTCGGTCCGCCTGCCGGTCGGCGGCCCGTTTGTGTGCTCACGCGCGACGCGGCGCTGGCAGTGCTGACTGCGATCACCTGCGCGCCGATTACTCGAACCATTCGCGGGATCCGCTCCGAGGTGGAGGTCGGGACTGCAGAGGGTTTGCCGGCGCCGAGCGTCATCAGTTGCGACAACCTGATCACGATCCCGCTCGCGTCACTCGACGATCGACCCGTTGGTCATCTCGACGTGCAAACCCGTGCCGACCTCGACCGCGCGCTGCGCTACGCGCTCGACATCGAATACTGAGCACGCACATGGGCGTGCATCGGCCTGCATCGAGCGTGGTGCCGTGAGTGGTCCGGACTGCGCGGGGACGGGACGGGAGTAGCCGTCACGAACGTCGCGCGAATTGCCTCGTCATCGGTACTGCACGGGAGCAGACGGGACCAGAAGGTATGGCACTGGGCCGGCTCATAACCCGAAGGTCGCAGGTTCCTGCCGGCGCCGTGCTGGTGCCAAGCCGGTGTCTCGCCGGCGAGAAACGCGGAATCGGTGCCCGACAACCGTTGCGTCGCGTACCCCTCCCCAGGATTCCGCAGCGCAGCGAGATCCCTTTCGATCTGGGTCGATCATCCGCGATCGCCGGTGCCCGACTCGGAGCATTGGTCCTGCCGCGTGTCGGAGCCGGCACGCAGACGGCTCTCCGGGGATGCCCTTCGACCCTGGCCCGCCGGTCCGTCAGAGGTCGTTGCCGGCGTACGAGAGGTTGAAGCTCTTGTTGGTGAGGGGGAAGTCGGGGACGATCGTGTCGGCGAGCGCGATCGGCAGGGCGGGCCAGTTGAAGAAGGACGGGTCCACGATCTTGACTCGCGTGAGCTGCCCGCCGGGTGCGATCTCGACGCGGTGCGTGATGGTTCCCCGCCATCCCTCTGTGATCCCTACTCCGGAGACGGCTCGTGCCGCCGCGGGGAGCGGAACAATCGCGGGTTCGTGTTGCCGGCGGCCGAGTTGGTCCAGGAGCCAGCGGATGAGCTCGATCGATGCGACGAACTCGTCGCGGCGGACACAAAATCGTGCCCGGACGTCGCCCCCATCGTCGACGATGATTCGGTGCGCGGCCCCGAGATCGATGAACGGGTGGTCGCGGCGCGCGTCGATATCGACGCCGGACGCGCGTGCGACCGGTCCGAGGACACCGAGCTCGGTCGCCGCTTCCTTGCTGAGGATGGATGTGCCGGCGAATCGGTCGACGACCGTCGAATTCGAGAGCGCGAGCTGCGCGACCTCGGCCAGGTCGTCGGCGATGGTCACCAGCTCCGTGAGGTCGGGAAGCTCACGCACGTGGGCGCCGCCGAGCACCACGCCGCCGCGTAGGAGGCGATGCCCGGTGACGCGCCGGTTGATGCGCAAGAGCTGTTCGCGGATGCGGAAGGCGTGGGCGTGCACGATGCCGTAGCCGGCGTCGTTCGCGAGCGCGCCGATGTCGGCGGCGTGGTTGTAGAGCCGTTCAAGCTCGAGCAGTAGTGCTCGCAGGAGTTGTCCGGCGGCGGGGACGGTGACGCCGAGAGCGTCTTCGACGGCGAGGCAGAACGCCAGGTTGTGACCGACGGCGGTGTCGCCGGAGATGCGTTCGGCGAGCTCGGTGCCGGCGGTGTGGTGGCGGTCCTCGAACAGCTTCTCGATGCCTTTGTGGACGAACCAGAGGCGCGCCTTCATGGTGATGATCGTTTCGCCGACGACCGAGAACCGGAAGTGTCCGGGCTCGATCAAGCCGGCGTGCACCGGGCCGACCGGGATCTCGAACACACCGTCACCTTCGACTTCGACGAAGGGGAACGGGTCGCGGGTCTCGTCGATCGGCGGTGTCGGGCCGGAATCGTGCCGCAGAGGATGCCACTGGTCGGGCCAGTGCTGGTGATGCACGAGGCGGCGGAGGAAGGTGTGGCCGGCGGGGACGATGCCGAAGAGATCGGCGAGTTCGCGTTCGAACCGGCCGGCGGGAAACGACAGCGCCGACAGGCTGGGGACTTCGGGTTCGGAGCGGTCGACGCGTACCACGATCTCGACGCGTGCGTCGGTGCCGGGTTGGGTGAGCAGGTACACGATGCGCAACGCGGAGTCGTCGTCGTGGCCGGCGACGAGCGCAAGGCGATAGCCCTCGCGGGTGAGCGCCGAGAACTGCGCCGCGAGCCTGTCGGCGCGTACGTCGAGGGTGCTGCGCCGGGGCCGGGTCATCCGGTCACCGTCCGGGCGGCGGCGTCGAGGAGGTGCTGGAGCGGCCAGACGGTCACGCCGACGGCGGCGAGCACGACGAGTCCTACGACGAGCGGCCCGATGAGTGTTCCCCGGGGAGCGCGCGGGGGAGGGGCGACGGTATCGGAGGTGCCGAGGAGGAACCGTTGTCCGTGGAACAGCAATGCGGCGGTGGCGACGAGCAGCACCAAGAACACGGCCGCGGTCTGCCAGCCGAGGTCGGCGGCGAATCCCGCGCGCGCGACCGCGAGCTCGCTGGCGAAGAGCCCGAACGGTGGAAGGCCCAGCAGTGCGACGAACGCGAGCGCGGTGCAACCGCCGAGCACCGGTCGCCGCGTGAGGAGTCCGCGCAGCTCGGCGATCCGGGTCGTGCCCTCGACGAGCGCCAGTTCACCGACCGCCAGGAACGCCACGGTCTTGCCGAGCGTGTGGGCGAGCACGTACAGGAGGAGCGCGGCAATCGCCAGACGGGTACCGACCGCGGCCGCGAACGCGATGACTCCCATGTGCTCGATGCTCGAGTAGGCGAGGAGCCGTTTGGCATCTCGTTGGCCGAGCATCAGCGACGCGGCGACGAGGAGGGACAGCAACGCCGTGGCGATGAGCAGCCCGCGCAGGTAGTTGGGTCCGGCCGCCGCGTCGATGACGACCTTGAGTCGTAGCAGCACCGAGAACGCGACGGCCAGCAATACGCCCGACATCAGTGCGGATACGGGCGCGGGGGCTTGGCCGTGCGCGTCGGGCAGCCACGTGTGCATGGGGGCGAGCCCGACCTTGGTGCCGTAGCCGAGCAGCAGGAGGCCTCCGGCGAGCCGAGCGGCCGCGGGGTCGAGATGCGTACCGATCGAGGTGAGCGTGTCCCAGTCGAGCGCGCCGGTGCTGCTGGCACCGGCCGCACGCGGCGCGCGTAGGCGAGCACGATGGTGCCGAGAAACGCGAGCGCGATGCCGACCGAGCCGATGATCACGTACTTCCACGACGCTTCGAGCGACGCGCGGTTGCGGCGGTGGCCGACCAAGAACGCGGTCGCGACGGTGGTTCCCTCGATCGCGACCCAGGTAACCGCCGCGTTACCGGCGAGCAACGCGAGCAGCATCGTCGCGACGAACAATGGCAACAACACTCCGAAGAGTCGCGCCCCGGCCGGGTTGGTGTGACCGAGGGCGAGCTCGGTGTCGATGTATCCGATCGCGGACCATATGGCGAGGAGCGCGATGCCCGCGACGAGGAGCACCATGAACGCGGCGAGCGCGTCGGCGCGGAGCGTCCCGTCGGCGAAACGGACCGTCGTCTGGGCGAGCACGCGGACGGCGAGCCAGATTGCCAGCGCGAACAGCACGACGGCTGATGCGAGATGGGTCCAGGCGACCGTTCGGCGCCAGCCGAATGCGGCGGTCGCGGCCGCGGGCACGACGGGAACGAGGAGGACCAACAGCAGCATCAGTCGGCCAGCTCGTTCAGGTGATCGAGCTCGAGCCCGCCGAACTTGGCCTGCATCCGAGTCGTCAGGACCTGCAGGACGAGCACGGCCAGCAGCAGGTCCAGCGCGACCGCGAGCTCGACCGTCAACGAGATCCCGGCTGACGCGAGGAGCGCAACGACGGCGATGCCGTTCTCGAGCAACAAGAACCCGACGATCTGTGCGACCGCGTTGCGGCGTACGACCAGGCCGAAGAACGCGATCAGCACGACCACGAACCCCGCGGGCAGGAGCGCGGCTTCGGGCGACGAGTCGAGTCCGACGAGACCACGAGTCGCGGCGAGCGCAGCGACCGTGAGCACTGCGGCGCCGAGCAACATCGTGGCCACGTTGACGACGGGTTCGGTCTCGCGCTGCGTCGGCGCGTCGCGTACGACCCGCAGCAGCACGGCCGGGATGATGACGACCTTCACCGCGACGAACAAGCCGGCTACGACCAGATCGCCGACCTCGCCCCGATAGATGCCGACGAGCAGCGCGACGGTCGCGACCGCCGCGCCTTGCCCGGCCAGGATCCGCACGATGGCTCGCAAGCTGCGGCGCCACAGAGCCAGGACGGCGGCGACCAGCACGACGCCGACGGTGAGGTCGAGCAACTGGCGGTACGTATCGGTGGGAAGGCTCATGTCGAGGAACGACGACGCGGTGACGGCCAAGAAGGCGACAACGAACGACACGGCCAGCAGCTCCGGTACGCGAAACAGCCGGATCTTGGCCGTAAAGACCTCGAACGTCGCGAGCACGATCCCGACGAACGCGAGCTTGACGACGAGGACGGCTGCGCCGAGCGCGACCGCCGGCAGCGCGGTGGTCGTCGCGATGCCGAACGGTACGAACAAATTGACGAGCAACGTCGCGAACAACAACAACCGCATGCCGGCGGCGAGCTCGATCAACGCGAGATCGGGTCCGGCGTACTCGAGCACCATCGCTTCGTGGATCATCGTCAACTCGAGGTGGGTGCTCGGATTGTCGACCGGCATTCGGCCGCACTCGGCCAGTGCCGCGATTGCGAGCGCAACGAGCGCGAGCAGGCTCGGCAACGACACGACGGTGCGCGGCGCGTGCAGTGTCGCGGTGACGATCGACGCCAAGTTCGACGATCCGGCTCGACCCGAGATCGCGAACACCGCGAGCAGGAGCGTCGGTTCGGCCAAGGCGGCGACCGTCATCTCGCGACTCGCCCCCATGCCGCCGAACGCCGTGCCGGGGTCGAGGCCGGCCAGCGCGAGCACGACCGTGCCGACAAGGAACAGCGACACCACCGCAAAGAGATCGCCGACGTGATCGAGAGGCGACGCGGTCGAAGCGAGCGGGAGGATCGCCGCGATGACGAGTGCGCTCGATACGAGCAGGATCGGGGCCGCCAAGAAGACCCAACTTGTGTGCTCGGGTGCGATCCGTTCCTTCGCCCACAGCTTGCGCAAGTCCCGCCACGGCTGGACGATCGGCGGCCCGGCCCGGCCCTCGAGGCGCGCCCGAACGGTGCGCAACAGCCCGACACCGAGCGGCGCGCAGCCGACGGCGAGCGCGACCTGCACGATGACGACGACGACGCGGCCGCAGCGTCATCGCGCCACCAAGAGCACAACCAGCAGGCCAACGAACCCGTACGCGAGATAGCGATGCAGGCTGCCGTTCTGGAGGCCCCGCGCGATGTCGCCCCAGGCGCGGTACGAGCCGTAGCACCGGCTGATAGACGCGCTGATCGACGGCGTCGGTGACGTTGGTGCGATAGCGAACGGCATCGACATACCACCGCGACTCACCGGCGTGACTCACGTCGATGTCGTGATCGGGATGGAGCACGTCGTCGAAGACCCGTTGCAGAGGTTCGGCGAACGACGTCGCGGTGTATTCCATCCGCGCGGTCTGCAATACCCGTCCGCAACCCCAGTTCTCGGCCCGCCGGCGAGCGCGGGTGACGCCGAGGGCTCGCCCGGCCAGACCGACGGCGACCACCCCCGCGAACAACGCGACCGCGAGGAACACAGGAGAGATGACGCCGCGCACCCCGGCGAGGCGCAGCTGCGTGACACCGTTGCCGAGCGGGCTGGTGGGGCTGCCCGCGGCCCGTACCGCTCGCGCGAGCCCGGACGCGACCAGCCACGGGAACAGGCCGAGCGCGAGGCAGCCCGACGCGAGTACCGCCATCCCGGCCAGCATCGGGGCGGGCGACTCGACCGCGTGTTCGGCTGCGTTCGATCGCGGCAGCGCGAGCATGCCGGTCCCGATCACTTTCACGAACGTCGCCGCGGCGAGCCCGGCGGTGAGCGCGACGACGCCGACCGCGACGGGCATTGCCAATCCGAGCACCGCCGGCGCATGACTGCCCGCCTGTACGAGCACCTGGAACAGCGCCCACTCGCTCACGAAGCCGTTGAGCGGCGGCAACCCGACGATGGCGATGGCCCCGACGCCGAACAGCACGACGGTGACCGGGAGCCGACGCGCCAAACCGCCGAGCTGATCGAGATCGCGGGTCCCGGTCGCGCGGACCACGGAACCGGCGGCCAGGAACAACAGGCCCTTGAACAGTGCGTGATTGAGGACGTAGAGGAGCGCCGCCGCGAGCGCGACGCCTGCCAACGCCGGTTCGCGTTCCGCGGTGAGGAGCATCGCGGTACCGACGCCCACCAGCATCAGCCCGACATTCTCGGTGGTCGAGTAGGCGAGCAAGACCTTGACGTCGCGCGCGACGAGCGCGTGCAGGATCCCGAACAGGGCCGAAACTGCCCCGAGCGCCAGCACCAGCCCTCCCCACCAGCGCGGTCCGCCGCCCAGCAGGTCGACGCCGACGCGCACGATCCCGTAGATACCGAGCGTGACCATCGCCCCCGACATCAGCGCCGACACGTGGCTCGGCGCCTCCGGATGCGCGCGCGGTAACCACACGTGCAGCGGCACGACTCCGGCCTTCGCGCCGAATCCGACCACCGCCAACACGAAGATCATCGACGCGCGGCCGGCCGAGAACGAGTGCGCGCTGCTCCGGATCGCGGCGAACGATTCTCCTCCGGCCGCGAAAGCCGCGAGACCGAACGCAAACAGGATGACGACGAAGCCGAGATGCGTCATGACGCCGTACCAAACCGTCGCGCTCCGAACCGCCGGACGCTCTCGATGTTCGGCCGCGACGAGCACGAGCGAGGCCATCGCCATGAGCTCCCACAGCACCAAGAACGTGGACACGCTCCCCGCCGCGGGTACGAGTACCAGCGTCGCCGCGAACAGCGGGAACATGCCCTGCACAGGTCGGCCCGACAGGTCGTGGTCGCAGTATCCGATCGCGTAGACGGCCGCCGCGACGATCACGACCGCGGCCGCGAGCACGAACCATGCACCCAGCGGATCGAGATCGACGTTTACCCCGCCGAGTGGCAACACGTCGCGCCAACGAGCTGTCACGGACTCGCCGGTCGCCAGCACGCGTATCGCAGCAGTGCCGGCCGCCGCGCCCGCGCCCACGGTGCACGCGCTCGCGACGACGACCCGAGCCCTTCGCGGGAGCAAGAACCCGGCCGCGCTGCCGGCGACCGCAGCACCTCCCGCGACCGCGAGCGCGGCCGCTGCGAGACTCAACGGCCCGTCAAGCGTCGCAGTTCGGCAACGATCGTCTCCGGATCGGGCGGACAGCCGCGGATCTCCGCGTCGACCGGCACGACGTCTCGGACCGCGCCGGCGACGCCGTAACCGCCTTTGAACACGCCGCAGTCGCACGCGCAGTCGCCGAGTGCGACGACCAGCTTCGGTGCTGCAACCGCGTCGTAGGTCTTGCGTAACGGCGTCGCCATGTTGTGCGTCACCGGCCCCGTCACCAACAGCGCGTCCGCATGACGCGGGGACGCGACCAACCGGCAGCCGTACCGCTCCGCGTCATAGTGCGGCCCGAACGCCGAAGCGATCTCGAGCTCGCAGCCGTTGCACGACCCGGCGTCGACGGCACGGATCTGCAGCGAGCCGCGCAGCTGCCGAGCCACCTCCGGCTGCGGCCCATCGGCCCGCGCTACCCGCGCCTCGGCGACGCGCCCGACCGTGCGCATCTTGCGGAAGAGGTTCATCGCCGATCCTGCCCCAACAGGCCGGCGGCCTCGGTCAGATACGTGAGCAGGATCTCCTTCGAGAGCTGCAACACCTTGGCGATCCGTCGATCAGCAAGCGAGTAGATCACCTTCGTGCCCTCCTTGCGGCTGCGCACCAGGTTCGCTCGCCGCAACACGCCAAGCTGTTGCGATACGTGCGAGCCCTCCAAACCCAACTCGTCGATCAGTTCGCTCACCGAGCGCTCACCGTTGCACAACGACTCGAGCACCCGAATGCGCGCCGGATGCGCCATCGCCCGGAAGAACTCGGCTTTCACGTCCTGGATCGGTTCGGTCACGTCCGCTCCCCGCTCCGTCGCCCGCGGGCCACGCGGACGCGTATGCGGTATCACCATACTCGACAGTATTGCTGTCTGACGGGTTTATCAGGTATCGCTGGACGGCGTGGCGGCTCGGATCGAGGCAGCGGGACGTCAGGCGCTGGTCGTTCCGGCGGATCTGTCCGACCTCGACAACGTCGCGCGGGTCGCGACCGCCGCGCACGAGAGATTCGGTCGTCTCGACGTCGTCATCAACAATGTCGGCGGCACGATCCCCAACGCGTTCGTCGACACGACGACCGAGTACCTCGACCTCGGCCTGCCCGATCCCTACGAACCAGATCTCTTCGATTCGTAGTCGCCCAACGCGTCCTCGGTCACGTTCACGACCCTGCGCGCGAGTTGGTTCGACGCGCCGAGCAGGCTTCGTCTCGTGTGGTTGGTTCCGTCTTGGTCATGAGGGTCTGTCCCGCCCTCCCTTGCATTCCGGGGATGAGGTGCTGAGCGCCCACCTGCGGACGTGCTGTCGCCGACGTTGTGTCAGTGGCTTCGGGCGAGCGGGACTCCGGTGGCGAGAAGGAGGGCGACCCACGCCGCGTATCCGGGGAGGGCGATGGCGATGACCGGGAAGCCGTGGAGTCCGGCGACCGCCGGGGCCGCGCCGACGAAGAGAAGAGCAGTGCCTGCGATCGTCGCCCGACGAAGCCAGGGGCGGGCGATCCCGACCCTCGCCGATGAGAGTCCGAGGCCGAGGAGCGCCACGCCGACCGCACCAAGGTTGATGATGAAGACCGCCCAGTGGAGGTGCCAGAGGAGGGCGATCGTTGCGTGGTCGCCGGCGTTGGTTGTGGCGAGGACGATGTCGGTGATGTTCACCAGAGCGAAGAACACTGCGATGAGCGCGACCCCGGTGCGCCCTACCTGTGCCCACACGGCCGCGACCGGGTCGGCTTCGGATCGAGCGATCTCGGCGACCTTCGCGCTCCACAAGAGCAACGCGGGGAGCCCGATGAGATATGTGACGGTCATGAGGTGGATGGCCCATCGATGATCCGACGCGAACCGGCTCACGTCGACCACCGAGGCACTCGGTCCGGGCACGACTGTGGCCCCGAGGGCGTTCTGGATGACGACCAGGGCGACGAACACCAGTGCGGAGATCCCGGCGAGTCGGTCGAGGGCGAGGCGAGCGGAGGTGGCGGGCGACCGGTCGGCGACTATCGTGCTCACGGCTTTATCACTCCTCTATTCGTTAGAAGCACCTTCTAGCTAACAGAAGAGCACTATGATGAATCGATGTCAAGCAAGCGTCGTGCCCAGCAGGCCGAGGACACGCGCCGGCTGATCCTCGAAGCCGCGCGCAAGCTGTTCGCCGAGAGGGGCTACACGGCAACGTCCGTCAACGCGATCGCCGCCGAGGCCGGTGTCGCGGTGCCGACGATCTACGCCAGCGTCGGCACCAAGCGCCGCGTGCTCGAGCTGCTGCTCGATCTCATCGAGGCCGACGCTGACCTGGCACCGCTGATCGCGGAGCTCTCGTCGGCATCACGTCCCGCCGACGTCCTCGCCCTGCAGGTTCGCATCACCCGGCAGCTCAACGAGCGCTGCGGGGACGTGATCGAGATTCTCCGATCCGCTGTCGCCGCCGAACCGGACCTGGTTGCGGTCTACAACCAAGGGTTGCAACGGCACCGGGAAGGATGCCGGGCGACCTCGAGACTGCTGGCCGACAAGCGAGCACTTCCGAAGGGCACGACTCCCGAGGCGGCGGCCATCGCAATCGAGGTCATGACGAGTCCAGCCGCGTGGCACACGCTCATCGACGGGCACGGCCTCTCGTTCGATGACGCCGAGAGCCAACTCGTCCAACAGCTGACCGGGCTTCTCCTCCCTACTCGCCGACGTTCGCCAAGCCGGCCTGGCAGCCCGTAGCGGCGTTTCCGTCGGGCCGTGCGCGAAGCCGCCTGCGGCGGTCAGACGACCCGACCTCGAGCCGATCATCCACCCGTCACGTCGAAGCGGAAGGAGGCCTGCACCTCGAACCGTTTGCCGGTTGGTGCGTTGGATCCGAGCGGTCCGTCCATCGTCCCCGCTTCGGTGACCTCGGACACGGTCAAGGGCGAGTTGCCCGGCGAAAGACTTGGTGATGCCTTCCGCCGCAACTGTGTATGTCATAGACATAACGATATATTGCGCACACAGTTATAGTCAAGGCGATGGAGCGGGTCTCGAGAGGACGCGGAGTGCCCGACGAACAGTCGCGGACCCTGCCGCCCGGGCTCGATCTGTTGTGGGGACGACGCGAGCGAGGCCGGCGCGGACCGAAACCCGGGCTCTCGGTCGACGACATTGTCGACGCCGCCGTTCGCGTGGCCGATGCCGAAGGCCTCGAAGCGGTGTCGATGGCGCGCGTGGCCCAAGAGCTCGGTTTCACCACGATGTCCTTGTACCGGTACGTCGCCAGCAAGGCGGAGTTGCTCCAGTTGATGTGGAACGCCAGCGCGAAGGGAGCGGAAGACCTCGTGCTGGAGGGCGCCGGTTGGCGCGAGAGACTCCGCATGTGGGCGGCAGTGCAACGGGAGATGCTCGACCGGCACCCGTGGATCACCCAGATGCCCATGGCCGCGCCACCGCTCGCGCCGAATTCCCTGACCTTCGTCGAGCGCGGATTGGAGACCCTCGACGGCACCGGCATCGCGGAGGTCGACAAGCTGCGAGTCGTCCGGCTCATCAGCTCGTACACGCTGAGCGAGGCGCGGATGGCCCATGACGCCGCGCGCGCCGCGGCCAACGCGCAGACGCCGGCGGCCGTAGGTGGCCGGGCGCCCTCGTGGAATTTCGACGCACTCCTGCGCGAGCTCGTCGACGAAGCCACATACCCGAGGCTCTTTCGGATCGCGTGGTCGGCCGATGTCGGCGATGGTTCATCCGGCCTCGACGAGCAACAAGAGTTCTACTTCGGCCTCGACCGGATCCTCGACGGCGTGCAGGCTCTGATCGACTGCGGCATGTCACCGTGATAGATCCCGAGTTCGGTGCCTCAACCCATGCGACGCGACGCGTCGAAGTGCAGCGCGCGTGGTGACGTGAATGGTGCCGTTCGCTGCCGGCGTGGTGTTGTGACGACGTGCTGTCCGGTCCGACGACGAGAGGGTCAGATCGTGCGACGAACCACTCTTCGACTTTCGACCGAAGGGATCGGTCGGTGCGACCGATGGTGACGGTCGGTGTCGATGTCGGAGGCACCAACATTCAGGTCGGTCTGGTCAGCGATGACCACACCGTTGTGAGGCGGGCCAAGCGGACCACGCCGCGGAAGGGTCCTGCTTCGGTCATCGAGGCGGTCCTCGATGCCATCGCCGAGGCCAACACGGACGCAGTCGACATCGGGGTCGTCGGGATAGGTATCCCCGGTGCGGTGCACGGCGGCGAGGTGGTCCAGGTGCCGAACCTCGCAGGGTGGGATGGACCGGCCGACATCCGAACGCCGATCGGCGAGGCACTCGGGGTGCCGGTGGTATTGGGGAACGATGCGAACGTGGGCCTGCTCGGTGAGTGGGTGGCTGGGGCGGCGCGTGGCCACGACGACGTGCTCGGTTTGTGGCTCGGAACTGGGATCGGTGGCGGGTTGATCCTGCACGGTCGTCCGTACGTGGGATCGTGCGGCGCGGCCGGCGAGATCGGCCATGTGATCGTGCGCGCCGGTGGCGCGTTGTGTACATGTGGTCGACGGGGATGTGTCGAGGCGTATGCGGGGAGGCGGATGATGGCGGCGGCTGCCCACGCGATGGTCGAGGCCGGCCGTTCGACCGATCTGTTCGACATTCAGCGGGACGAAGGGAAGTCGAGACCTACATCGAAGGTCTGGGGTCGTGCCCTGGACGAGGAGGACGAGCTCGCCACGCAGCTGTTCGATGGCGCCATCGATGCCATCGCCGTGGGGGTGGGATCGGTGGTGAACCTGCTCGACGTCTCTTTGGTGGTGGTCGGCGGCGGGATGGCCGAGAAGTTGGGCCAGGACCTCGCCGACCGGATCTTCGAGGAGTCGCGTCCGTGGATGTTGCACCCGAATCCCAAGCTGTCCTTCGCGGTGTCCTCGCTCGGCGACGACGCGGGCGTGGTTGGCGCGGCGGCGCTGGCCCGCGCCGAGGTGATTTCGGGCTGAGCTCGGGTCACTGCCTTGATGGTCGTCCGAGCGTCGGGGCGGCGGAGCGCCGACTTGTCGTGCGATCCGACCACGATGATGTCGATGCCATGCAGGTGGGTGGCGAACTGCGCTCAGGCAAGTGATTTCTCTGCAGCCAGCTAGCTAGCTTGTGCGCGTGACGGGTCAGACGGTGGGGGTGTTCCTCTTCACCGACATCGTCGGATCTACCGGGCTGTGGGCCGAGCAGGCCGACAGGATGCGCGTGGATCTCGCGGTGCACGACGACTTCTGTCGGTCGGTGTTCGCTGACCGCGGTGGTCGAATCTTCTCGATCGCCGGCGATTCCTTCGGCGTGGCCTTCTCGACACCCCACGCGGCGGTCGACGCGGCGGTCGAGCTCCAGCAGCTCATCGGCGCGCACCCGTGGACCGTCGATGGTGGTCTTGCAGTTCGTATCGGCATCCACATGGGGGAAGCGCAGGAGCGCAATAAGAACTTCTACGGGCCGGCGCTGAACGAAGCCGCACGCATCATGAGCGTCGGCCACGGCGGTCAGATCGTGGTGTCGGAGGAAGTCGCCGGAAGGGTGACCCGCCCGATGCGACCGCTCGGCGAGCATCGTCTGCGCGACTTGGATGGTCGGTGGTCGCTGCACCAGGTCGACGTGCCGGGCTTCGAGACAGATCATGAGCCACTTGCGTCGCTCGGCGATTTCCGCTCGACGATACCGCAGCAGCGCACGCGGCTGATCGGGCGCGAGGGCGATGTTGATCTCGTTCGTGAAGCGATCCACTCGGGACGACTGATCACGCTGCTCGGCCCGGGCGGCGCGGGCAAGACTCGGGTCGCTATCGAGGCAGCAGAACGCTCACGCCGCGATTCCCCGGAGGCACCTTCTTCGTCGATCTGACGAAGGTGACCGACGATGGCTCCGTTGTGGCGGCGTTCGTCGACGGCGTCGCCCGAGCGGTCCTGCCCGAGCGTTCTCCGGAACGACACTTGTTCGCCGAGCTCACGGGCGCGCCGGTGCTGGTCGTCGTGGACAACTGTGAGCACGTCATCGACGAGGTCGCCGAGTTCATCGGTCAGCTCCTGGTCGAAGTCGTGAACGTGTCGGTGCTCGCGACGTCACGCGTCGTCATGAACATCAACGACGAGCACGTCCTGCCGCTTCCTCCGTTGCGGACCGACTCCCGTTCCTCGGCGGCGGTGGAGTTGTTCGTCGAGCGGGCGCTCGCCGTGGACCACACCTTGGATTTCGACGACACCGAACTCACCACGATCACCGCGATCGTCGCCAAACTCGACGGGCTCCCACTCGCGATCGAACTCGCAGCCGCGCGCATCAGAACACTGACGCCCGCACAGATCCTGTCGAACCTCGACGAGCGGTTCCGGCTGCTCGTCGGGCTGCGCCGGCGCGACCCGCGCCAACAGAGTCTCGAAGCCGCGATCGCCTGGTCGTACGACCTCCTCGGTCCCGAAGAGCAACGGGCACTGCGAATGCTCGCGGCGTGCGCAGGTCCTGTCACCCTCGACACGGCTGCTCGTCTGCTCGGACTCGACCCGCTGGCGGCGGCGGACCGCCTCGAATCGCTCCTCGGCAAGTCGTTGATCCACGGGGTCGTCGGTGGTCGCACGACGCGTGGATTCCGGATGCTCGAGTCGATGCGCGCCTTCGGCCGCCGAGAGCTCGAACGCAACGGAGAAGTCGAGTACCGCGGAGCTCGCGCTCGAGTCGGCCCTCGTCCCCGATCACGAAGAGATCGCTCGCGACTACGTCGCGTTCAGTGAGGTGTACTGCGATTGGAACGAACGCAACGCGCTCGAGGCAACGACCCGGCGAGCCGCCGCCTCGATTGCTCATCGGGCCGGACGCATCGAGTCCGCGGCGTTCATCTACGTGTCGGCGACCTCACCCGACGCGCCGGGCGCGCATCACCAGATGCTCGCCGAAGTCCGCGAGCTCCGGTCGCGTCACGCCGCTCTCAGCCGCGCCGGGCGCACCGCGTTGTGGGTTGCCCAGATGTGGCTCCAGACATTTACGTTCCAGATGGGCGACATGCTGCAGACGGCGATCGACGCGCTCGCCGATCTGCCCGACGGCGATCCGAGTCGACGGCTCTTCGACGCGTACCGACTGATGGGGTCGACCGTTGCCGATCCCGTCTCCGTGATCGTCGAGACCGACACATTGATCCCCGCGCTGCTCGAGACCGTCGACCGACCGCACGACTCCGGCACGGCGCTCATCGTCGTGGCGCGCTCGATGGCGATGCTCTCGCTCCCGGACTTCGCCGGCGCCCACGAAGCCGCACACCTCGCGTTGCGGTGGGCGGCACCGGGGTCGGGCGCGTACGACGCGGTACTGGCTCATCTGCTGTGGATGGAGTACACCGGAGGGCTCCCACACGGCCCCGAACTGGCCGAAGCACGTGCACTGGGGGTGTCGCACTACTCCCAGCTCCGGGTGGGTGTCGCCGCGGCGATCGCGATGGATGCCCCGGTCGAACGGCGCGCTTGCGAAATCGTGGAACTCGCGCGTTTGCAACCCCTGGGATCTCAGATCTACGACGAGTCGCAGTTCATCGTTGCGTTCGCCTGGCTGGCGCTCGAGGAGCAGCGCTCGGAGCGCGCCGCGGAGTTGCTGGCCGCGTTCGCGACGATCGACCCCGGATCGGGAACGGCCGGCGTGCTCGGGCTCGAGCGACTGGCAAGGGCCGAAACGGGCGAGCCGGTCAGTCCCGACGAGATGTTGCTCCGTTTCATCGATCCGAGCGTGCACGAGCGCCTGGCCCGTAGCGTGCCGCAGGCGCTGTCGGAGGAGTTGGCCTATTGGGACCAGCGCCTCAAAGTGCCTTCGATCCGCACCAATGGCTGACCGAGCCCGGAGGCCTCAGTACACGCCAACAGTGAGCGCGTCAGCATCTTCTCCAGAAGGTGGCCGTCACGCCCAATCAACGTCGTTGTCGCCGGGTTCGCCAACTCGAAGAGTGAGCAAGGGCACCGCGGACGTCTCGGTTGGGAACGCGGCCGAGGTCGAGTGGCAGCTGTGTCATCTACCCGGCGATCGGCGATAGCCCGACCGCGTCGATATGGGGACGCGCGTTCGGGGACACCTTCTGATGCGAGTCGCTCGAGGGGTGACCGCAGCTTGGGGTGTTTGTCATCTGCCCTCGAACTGCGGTCGTCGTTTCTCGAGGAATGCGGTCATGCCTTCGATCTGGTCGGCCGAGCTGCTGCACCGCCGGACGGCGTCGCGCTCGATCCGCAGCGCGTCCTCGAGCGGTAGGTGCTCGGCGCCGACGACTGCACGCAACACGCCGGCAACTGCGAGAGGCGGCTGCGCGGCAAGTTCCTCGGCGAGCTCGACCGCTTTGGCCTTCAGTTCCGCGACCGGATGGAGCTCGTGAACGAGGCCGATGGCGAGCGCGGTGGGTCCGTCGATCTTCTTTGCTCGCAAGATCATCTCGAGCGCGTTCGCGCGCCCGAACAGTTCTCGTGAGGCGAGCGGTGCCACCCCACGCGGGGACCGTGCCGAGATCGAGTTCCGGAAGGCCGATGCGCGCACCTTCGGTTGCCGCGAGGCGGAAGTGGCACGCCAAGGGGAGTTCGAGTCCGCCGCCGAGGCAGTAGCCGAACATCGTCGCGATCACGGGCTTGTCGAGCTGCTCGATCAACGACAGCACCCGGAGCCGCTGATCGAGCACGGCCTCGAATCCGCCGCGTGCCTGCGCGCCCGACATCAGTTGCTTGAGGTCCATGCCGACGCTGAAATGCTCGTCGCCGGCCGCGGTGATCACAACCGCGCGGGTGTCGCGGTCATCGCGCAGCGCGATCACGGCGCGTTCGAGCTCGTCCATGTACTCGAACGTCATCCGGTTCCGCGGCGGATCGTGATTCTCGAGGATCACCACCCGGCCCCGACGTTCGACGCGGAACGCCGTCTCGATCATCGTGTCCTCCTCATCAGTGGCTGAGTCGCATCGAGAGATGTTCCATCTCCCGCCTCGTGCATGGGGTGCATCCGCGTCGTGCGTCAGTTGACGCGGAGTTCCTCGCGGGTGACCCTTGGTGCATTGCCGTTCGTGCTCAAAGCGGGAGCGGGCCGGCGCCGGGCCGGCATGTGTTCCGGAGCTCGCCGATGGCGTCGGCGCCCGAGATGACGGTTTCGCCCACGGCGAGGTAACGGCCGCGTGCCATGCCGACACCGGAGGGCGTGCCGGTGAAGATCAGGTCGCCGGGATACAGCGGACAGATCGACGAGAGGTACGCGACGAGGGTCGGGATCGAAAAGATCAGCTCGGTGGTGCGTGCGGTTTGCATGCGTTCACCGGCGACGTCGCACCAGAGCGCGATGTCGTTCGGGTCGTCAAACCCATCGGTCGATACGAGTGCAGGGCCCGTCGGTCCGTAGTTGGCGAAGCTCTTGCCGAGGCAGAACTGCGGGGGCATGCCGGTCATCTGCACCGCGCGGTCGGAGATGTCTTGGCCGAGCATGAGCCCCGCGACGACGCTCCACGCGTCGGCTACGCCGACGTGCGTTGTCTCGTCGCCGATCACGGCGACGATCTCGACTTCCCAGTCGACCATTTCGCCCGACAGCGGAACGTCGGCGGTCGGGCCCACAATGCAGCTCGGGAACTTCGTGAACGTGAGCGGCGCGGGTGGTAGCGGCACGTTGGACTCGCCCGCGTGGTCGCGGTAGTTCAGGCCGATACCGAACACCTGACGGGGCTGCGGTATCGGCGCGCCGAGGACAGCCTCCGCGATCAGGCCCGCGGCCGTCGCGGACTGGCAGCGTTCGTCGAGCGCGTGCAGCTCGCGATGGCGGGCGACCGCGGCGAGCGGATCGGCGAGGGTCGTGTCGCCGGAGACCGCGGCGAGGTCGTACCAGCGTCCGTCGCGTTCGAGCGCCGCGCGGCCGTTGACGTTGACGAGTCGGAACATCGATACCTTTCTTCGCCGTCGAGGCGGCGACGCTCACACCCGACGCGAGAGTTCCCATCGGGAGCTCTCATTGTGGGTGGGCGTCGCCATCCATCGGGCGGCGATGTGCTGATCGGGTCGTACGAGCAGCGCGCCGGTGTCGGGCATGGCGAGGACCCCGGACCACCAGCCATCGGGGTCGTCGAAGTCGACGCCGACGCGCAGGTCGCAGTCGACGGTTTCGCATTTCGGGCCGGCGATGAGCACGGGTCGATCGAGCGGGATCAGGTCCAGCGTCGAGCAGACCGCATCGGCGCGCCGGATCCATCCGTGTGGGAGCCGCCCGCCGGGACGGCTCGACGGGACGTACGTGCGAACCAGGTCGATGCCGTCGTCGAGCCCTCCGGAAATCGCGTTGCCAGAGGGTTCGCCAGTGGATTCGCCAGTGGATTCGCCAGTGGATTCGCCAGTGGATTCGTACGAGTAGCCGAGCTGCAGTCCGAGCATGTCGAAGTGCGTGGCCTGATGTTCGATGGCCGCGACGACGCCGGCGCGGCCATCGGCGTCCGCGAGCGTCGCGGTCATGTTCGCCTGGAAGACCTCGAGGTCGGGGTCGGCGCCGAGCGCGATCGGCACTTCGATGAGCTTCAACGCGTTGGCGAGGCTGACCTCGGCGTTGCGTAGCGCGACGGGCCGGCGTTCACGCTCGTACGATTCGAGCAGGTCGGGCTCGGCGTGGCCATGCTCGACCGCGGCGAGCTTCCAGGCCAGATTGTGTGCGTCCTGCACGCCGGTATTCAGTCCCAGTCCGCCGGTCGGGGGGAACCGGTGCGCGGCGTCGCCGACGAGAAAGACGCGCTCGTCACGAAAACGGGCCGCGACCTGCGCGGTCATCGTCCACGTCGCGATCGCGACGATGTCGAGGGGCACGTCCGCGTCCGTGAGCGCGGCGCGCACGAGCTGCTCGCATCGCGCGGGCGTGTACGACGCGGCGTCCTCGACGTCGGGGTCGTAGGCATGCATGTACACCCATTCGCGATCGATGTCGTGCGCGACGAACGTGCCGCCCGACGCCGGGTCGCAGATCCAGAACAACACGCCGGGATGATCGCCGACGAGGTCTCGCAGGTTGGCCGCGAAGTGCACCATCACGAAACTCTGGATGCGATTCGGCCCTTCGGGTTCGATGCCGAGCATGCGCCGCACCGGGCTCGACGCGCCGTCGCACGCGAGCAGCCATCGGCTCGATACGCCGAGCGGGCCGTCCGGCCCGGTGATCGTCGAGATCACGCCCGTGTCGTGGGTCGTTGCGGAGTCCCAGCGGTGTTCGTAGCGCACATCGATGCCGGCCTTGACGAGCGCGTCGACGAGCAACGGTTCGAGGTGATGCTGGGAGAGGTTGCGCAGCGGCGTGGGTGTGACTGCGAGTTGCTCGTCGCCTTGGCGTTCGTAGGGCAGGCTCGCGATGACCTCGCCGCCGAGCTTGGTGACCCAGTGCACGGCGCCCGCGTCGGCCGGATCCTGCGCATGGGAGCGGATGTCGTCGACGTCGAGGCCGATCTGGCGCCAGATCTCGAAGGTGCGCGCGTTGACGGCGTGCGCCGCGGGCGCGCGTTGTGGTCCGTCGCGGCGTTCCACGATCAGCACGGAACAACCGAGCCGCTCCAGCAGCAACGCGGCGGTCAGGCCGACGGGCCCGGCCCCCACGATCAGGACGTCGACGTCGAGGCGTTCCACTAGATCAGTCCTGGGTAGGAGCCGCCGTCGAGGTGCAGGTTCTGGCCCGAGATGTATCCGGCCTGCGCGCTGCACAGGAACGCGCAGGCGTCGCCGACTTCGTCGGGCCGGCCGAGCCGGCCCGCGGCGATGGTGGCGGCGATTTCCGCGTATGCGTCTTCGATCGTGATGCCCTTGATCGCGACCGCGAGTTCGGCCATCTGGCGTTGGCGGCCGGTATCGATACGTTCGGGCAGCAGGTTGTTGATCGTGACGTTCGCGGACGCGACCTCGCGCGACAGTCCCTTCGTCGCCGATGTGAGGCCCGTGCGTGCGGCCGACGAAAGCCCCATCGCGGCGTGGGGAGTCGTGACCATCGCAGAAGTGATGTTGACGATGCGGCCGAAGCGCCGTTCGACCATGCCGTCGATCACGTCCCGGATGAGCAGCAGGGGTGCGAGCATGTTCGCGTCGACCGCGGCGATCCACTCGTCGCGTCCCCACTGCCGGAAGTGGCCGGGCGGCGGGCCGCCGTTGTTGGTGACGAGGATGTCGGGCTCCGCGCACACGGCCAGGAGCGCGGCACGGGTCGCGGGGTCGGCGATGTCGCCCGCGACGGCCTCCACGGTGACGGTCGATTCGGCCCGCAGGGTCGTCGCGGCGGCCTCGAGGCGTTCCCGGTCACGCCCGTTGATCACCACGTGCACGCCTTCGCGTGCGAGCGACCGCGCGCACGCGAGGCCAAGACCGGCGCTCGACGCGGCGACGATCGCCCGCCGTCCCGCGATCCCGAGATCCATCAGAAGTCCAGGTCCGCGGGCGGGGCCGGGCCCCACTGGTTGATCGGATCGAACAGGCCGTAGACGCCGGCCGGCGTGTCCGCCGTGAGCAGGTCGGAGTCGGTCCAGTGCTCGACCGTGAAGCCCAGCGGGTCCTTCCAGTAGTCGAAGACCTGACCACCGAGCACGTGGCGCCCGATCCCCCAGTAGTGCCGGCGCTGTGCCGCGAGCAGGTGATCGTGTCCGGCCATGAGATCGTCGAAGTCGGCGACCTCCCACGCACAATGCCCGAGCCGTACCTCACCCGTCTCGATGATCAGCAACGTGTGGTGATCGGCCGGCTGATCGCCCCGGTCGCAACGCATGAACCGACCGATCGGTTCCTCGGGCGCACTGAGGTAGATGTCGTCCGAAGCCAGCAAGCCGAGCGTTTCGGAATACCAGCCGGCGAGCGTGGCGAGCGACGGTGTCTTCAGCGCGGCGTGACCGAACCGCTTCACCTGTGACGCGCCGGTCGGGACGCGCTGCAGCTCGCCGATCCGGACGCGCTCGGCGCCGACGTTGAGCGGCGCATGGCCGCGTACCTCGATCGGTTCGCTGGTGTCGATGTCGGCGACGACATCCACGACGCGTCCGTCCGGATCGGTGAGGTGCACGACGAATCCGCCGCCCGGTTCGTCGAGCGGCTCGACCGCAGTGCCCGTTGCCGCGGCGAGCCGGTCGAGGTCGGCGCGTGTCGCTTCGAACGCGAGGCCGAGGAACGCCGGGTCGCCGAGGTGGGTCACATGTACGTGATGATCGGTGTCGGTGCCGCGCATGTACAACGCGGTCGTCGGTGCGGGACGCGGTGTGCATCCCGAACGAGTGGAGGAAGGTCTCCATCTCGTCGAGATCAGGCGCTCGGAAGCGCGGGAACGCGACGTCGTGGGCACGGATGATCGGACCAGGCATGCCGAGATAGTACGACAGCGAAGTTTCGCTGTCAAAAGATTCTACGTCGAAGTATCATGGCGCCCATGACGCTGCGCGAACTCCTCGACGACACGATCGCGAGCTGGAAGCAGGGAACGTCCTGACCTCGACCTCGCCGCCATGGGCACCACCTTGCGGATCAACCAGCTCATGAACGCGGCTGTGCGCGGGGCCGAAGTCCTCTTCGCGCCGCACGGGATCACGGTCGGCGAGTTCGACGTCCTCGCCGCGCTGCGTCGTGGTGGCGCGGGAACCGTCTTGACCCCGACGACCCTTGCCCGCGTCGCGATGATCTCCCCGGCCGGGATGACCAACCGCCTGAACCGGCTCGAGGCGGCGGGGCTCATCGTGCGCCGACCCGACCCCGACGACCGCCGCGGGTCCCTCGTCGAGCTCACCCCGAACGGGCACGCCATCGCCGACGGGCCGTCGAGGATCTCGTCGCCGCCGAGAACGAACTCTTCGGCGAGCTCAGCGCGACCGAACGACAACGCCTCGACCGCATCCTCGACAAGCTCATCGACCGGCTCGACCGAGCACCAACCCATGAACGCCTGCCTCCGCCCGCCGCGGCCCAAGGCGCGAGGAGCACGACATGAAGCTCAGCGTGATGCTGAACTACTCGGGCGACGTCATGGCCGCAGCCGATGAGGCGATCGAGCTCGAAAAGGCGGGGCTCGATTGCGTATGGGTCGCGGAGGCCTACAGCTTCGATGCCGTATCGATGATGGGCTACCTGGCCGGACGCTCCAACCGGCTCGAGATCGGCAGCGCGATCGTCAACATCTACAGCCGGACACCGACGCTGCTCGCCATGACCGCGGCGGGCCTCGACGTCGTCAGCGGAGGGCGAATCAATCTCGGTCTCGGTGCCAGCGGCCCCCAAGTGATCGAGGGATTCCACGGCGTTCCCTACGAAAAGCCACTCGCCCGCACCAAGGAAGTCATCGACGTGTGTCGGCGCGTGTGGAAGCGCGAGGTGATCGAGCATCACGGCGCGACGATCGACATCCCGCTCCCCGAAGGTCGCGGCACCGGGTTGGCCAAACCGCTGAAACTCATCAACACGCCGGTTCGCGAGTCGATCCCGATCTGGATCGCCAGCCTGAGGAGCAAGAGCGTCCAAGCGACCGCCGAACTTGCTGACGGTTGGATCCCGAGCTTCTACGTGCCAGAGCGAGCCGAACGGGTCTGGGGCGACGCACTCGACGCCGGTAAGGCCAAACGCGACCCGTTGCTCGGACCGCTCCAGACGATCGCCGGTGGACCCGGTCATGTTCACCGATGATCCCGACATGCCGGCCAAGATCAACGACTTCGGCCGCGGCACCGCCGCGCTGTACGTGGGCGGCATGGGCGCCCGCGGCCAGAACTTCTACAACGAGATCATGTGCGCCTACGGCTGGGAAGCCGAGGCCAAACAGATCCAAGACCTGTACCTCGACGGTAAGAAGGATCAAGCCGCCGCGGCCGTGCCCGCCGACCTACTCGCCGCATCGTCACTCGTCGGCCCCGAGGGCTACATCAGGGACCGCATCGCCGCCTACGCCGCCAGCGGTGTCACCCACCTCCAACTCACCCTCATCGGTTCGCTCGCACAAAAGCAAGAAACTCTCGACAAGCTCCGCAAGATCATCGACTGACCACACGCGAAGAGCCGGTCGGACTCGCACGTGCTCGACACGGCTTCGAGCGCGTACACGTCACCCCGCCCCGATCGCCCCGGTGCCGGCGCAGAACGAGAGATGGCTAGGGTCGGGCGGTCGCTCGATCGGCCACCAGGGGGTTGCCGCGTGGACCAGGCCTGGAAGTGTCTCGACGGCAACGAGGCTGCGGCGCGCGTCGCGTACACGCTGAGCGAAGTGATCGCGCTCTACCCGATCACGCCGGCGTCACCGATGGGGGAGCACGCCGACGACTGGGCGGCGGCCGGCCGCTCCAACCTGTGGGGAGCCGTCCCCGACGTGGTGGAGATGCAGTCGGAGGCCGGCGCGGCCGGTGCGCTGCACGGAGCGCTGCAGAAGGGGGCGTTCGCAACGACGTTCACGGCGTCGCAGGGACTGCTCCTCATGATTCCCAACATGTTCAAGATCGCGGGTGAGCTGACACCGACGGTCATCCACGTCGCAGCCCGCACGATCGCTACGCACGCCTTGTCGATCTTCGGTGACCACAGCGATGTGATGCACGCCCGCAGTACGGGCTGGGCGATGCTCTCGGCCGGATCGGTGCAGGAAGCTCAGGACTTCGCGCTCGGTGTCCCACGCCGCGACGTTGCGGTCGAGGGTGCCGTTCCTGCATTTCTTCGACGGCTTTCGGACCTCGCACGAAATCGACAAGATCGCGTTGCTTGCGGATGCCGACATCGCCGCGCTGATCCGCGAAGACGATGTCATCGCCTTCCGGTCGCGGGGCATGACGCCCGACGCGCCGGTCGTGCGCGGAACGGCCCAGAACCCCGACGTCTTCTTCCAGGCGCGGGAGGCGGCCAACCGGTTCCACGACGCCGTGCCCGGAGTCGTTGCCGAGGTCTTCGATGAGCTGGCCGCGCGGACCGGCCGTCGTTACGGCGTCGTCGAGTACCACGGCGCGATCGACGCCGAACGTGTCGTGGTCGTCATGGGTTCGGCCGCCGGAGCTTTGGAGGAAACGGTCGACGACATGATGGCGTCCGGGGAGCGCGTCGGCATGCTGCGAGTGCGGCTCTTCCAGCCCTTCCCGAGCGAGGCGATGATCGCGGCGCTGCCGCCGTCGGTGCGTTCGATCGCCGTGCTCGACCGCACCAAGGAGCCGGGCGCCGTCGGCGAACCGCTGTACCTGTCCGTGCTCGCCGCGTTGACGGAGGCCATGGACACCGACGCGCCGCCGTTCGCCGGGATGCCGCGAGTGACGGGGGGTCGCTATGGCCTGGCCTCCAAGGAGGTGGCCCCCTCGATGCTGAAGCCGGTGTTCGACGAGCTGAAGGCCGAGCGCCCAAAGCGCCACTTCACCGTCGGTATCTACGACGACGTCACGCGCCTCAGCCTCCGGATCGACACCGAGTTCACTCATCCCCGCCCGCCCGGCGAGGTGCAGGCCATCTTCTTCGGCCTCGGGTCCGACGGCACGGTCGGTGCCAACAAGAGCTCGGTGAAGATCATCGGCGAGCACACCGATCTGTTCGCGCAGGGCTACTTCGTCTACGACTCCAAGAAATCCGGCTCGGTGACGGTGTCGCATCTCCGGTTCGGCCCGGATCCGATTCGTTCCACCTATCTGATCGACGGCGCCGACTTCGTTGCCTGCCACCAGTTCGGTCTGCTCGAGAAGCTCAAGGTCCTCGACTCCGCTCGGCCGGGCGCGACATTCCTGCTCAACTCGCCTTTCGGGCCGGATCAGGTGTGGGACCACCTTCCCGTCGAGGTGCAGCGCAAGCTCATCGACGATGACATCAGTCTCTGGGTCATCGATGCGTACCGGGTCGCCGGCGAGGCGGAGATGGGAGGTCGCATCAACACGGTGATGCAGCCCTGCTTCTTCCAACTCGCGGGCGTCCTACCGGCGGACGTGGCCATCGCCCAGATCAAGGCCGCCGTCGACACGAGCTACGCCCGGCGGGGACGCGCAATCATCGAGCGCAACTTCGCCGCTATCGACCTCGCCCTCGCCAACCTGCATCGCGTCGAGGTGCCGTCGGTGGCGACGGGCGTCCGCTCGATCGAGGTGACGGTGCCCGACGATGCGCCGAACTTCGTGAAGCAGGTCACCGCGGTGTTGCTCGCCGGCGACGGCGATCGCCTCCCGGTGAGCGCCCTCCCGGTCGACGGCACGTTCCCCACGGGCACCGCGACCTACGAGAAGCGCGCGATCGCGAAGGAGATCCCGATCTGGGACCCCGACGTCTGCATCGACTGTGGAATATGCGCCATCGTCTGCCCCCACGCCACCATCCGCATGAAGGTGTTCGGCGACGACGTGGTGGCCGGCGCGCCGGCGGAGTTTCGCAGCAAACCGTTCCGATCCAAGGATCTCAGCGGCCACTTCCTCGCCATCCAAGTCGCGCCCGACGACTGCACGGGTTGTGGCGTGTGCGTTGATGTCTGTCCGGCCAAGAGCAAGAGTGAAATCGGTCACAAGGCGATCAACATGGAGCCGGTCATGGTCCACCGCGACCTCGAGCTCCGCCGTTGGGAACACTTCCTCAGTATCCCGAACCTCGACCGCGACCTGTTGCCGCACGATTCGGTGAAGGGCTCGCAGGTGCTCGAGCCGTTGTTCGAGTTCTCCGGCGCGTGCGCCGGCTGCGGAGAGACGCCGTACATCAAGCTCGTCAGTCAGCTCTTCGGCGACCGCATGATCGTCGCCAACGCCACCGGTTGCTCGTCGATCTACGGCGCCAATCTGCCGACCACGCCGTGGGCCACCAACGCCGAGGGGCGCGGACCCGCATGGAACAACTCGCTCTTCGAGGACAACGCCGAGTTCGGGCTCGGGATGCGCCTCGGCCTCGACGCCCAGACTCGGCACGCCCGGTTCCTGCTCGAGCGCCTCGTCGCCTTCGTCGGCGACGATGTCGTCCGCCGCGATCCTCGACAATCCCCAAGAAACCGAGCCGCAGATCGCCGAGCAGCGCCGGCTTGTGTTGCAGCTGCAGGAGCTGCTCTCGCGCATCGGCGGCGACCAAACCGTCGAGCAAACTGTCGAGCAAACTGTCGACGCCGCGCGGCTCGCGATGGTGGCGAGCAACCTCGTGCGCCAGGGCGTGTGGCTCATCGGCGGCGACGGCTGGGCGTACGACATCGGCTTCGGTGGCCTCGACCATGTGCTGTCGTCGGGCCGTGACGTGAACGTCCTCGTTCTCGACACGGAGGTCTACTCCAACACCGGTGGCCAGGCATCGAAGGCCACGCAGCGCGGAGCCGTCGCCAAGTTCGCGGCGGCCGGGAAGAGCACCGCGAAGAAGGATCTCGGCGCCATCGCTCGCGCGTACGGCAACGTCTATGTCGCCCAGGTCGCGATGGGAGGCAACGAGCTGCAGACCACGAAGGCGCTCCTCGAAGCCGACGCGTGGCCGGGACCATCGCTTGTGATCGCCTACAGCACCTGCATCGCCCACGGCATCGACATGTCGACGTCGATGACGCACCAGAAGGAGGCGGTGAAGAGCGGCTACTGGCCGCTGTATCGGTTCCACCCGAGCGAGATCGAGGAAGGCCGGCCCTTCAAACTCGACTCCAAGGCGCCCTCGATCCCCGTGCGCGACTTCGTGGCCACGGAGGCGCGCTACGCCATCCTCGAGCGCACCGACCCGGCCCGATCCCGCGAGCTGTCGCGTTTGCTTCAGTCCGACATCGACGAGCGGTGGCGGTACTACGAGCAGTTGGCGACGATTCATCGCACCGTGCCGCATGCGGATCACAGTGGTCCCGAGATCGAGCCGGACGTGCAGAATGACGCGGGGTACCGGGACGAGGACGAGGATCAAGCGTGATCGACCTCTCGACCCGGTACCTCGGGCTCGATCTCCGCACGCCCATCGTCGCGTCCGCGTCGCCGCTCAACGGCGAGCTCGCGACGGCGAGGCTGGTGGAGGACGCGGCGCGCGTCGGCCATCGTCATGCCGTCGCTCTTCGAAGAGGAGATCCTCCACGAAGAGATCGAGCTCAACCGAGTGTTGGAGGCCGGCTCCGAGCACTTCGCCGAGGCGCTCGACTATTTCCCGAACGTCGAGGGCTTCGCCAACGTGAGCGACCGCTACCTGGCGTTGATCGAGAGCCTGAAGGAACAGTCGTCGGTGCCGATCATCGCGAGCCTCAACGCCACGAGCACCGGCGGCTGGGCCCGACACGCGGCGCTCATCGAGCAGGCCGGGGCCGACGCGCTCGAGCTCAACCTGTATCACGTGTCGGCCGATCCCGAGCGCACTGCCATCGACATGCAGTCCGCCGACCTCGACATCGTTCGCACCGCACGAAACTCGATCGGCATCCCGCTTGCGGTCAAGCTCAGCCCCTACTACTCGGCAATGGCGAACTTCGCCCGGGACGTCGTCGACGCCGGTGCCGATGGGCTCGTGCTCTTCAACCGCTTCTACCAACCCGACCTCGATCTCGACACGCTCGACGTGGTCAACCGAGTGGAGCTGAGCCACCCGGGCGAACTGCGCCTGCCGTTGCGATGGATCGCCATCCTGCGGCCCCAACTCGGAGACGACGTCTCGGTCGCCGCGACCACGGGGATCCATTCCGGCACGGATGTCGTGAAAGCGATCATGGTCGGCGCGGATGTCGCGATGCTCACCTCGGCCGTGCTCCGACATGGCCCGGATCGGCTCCGCGCCGTCGAAGCGGAGCTGACGACCTGGATGGCCGAGCACGACTACGAGTCGGTTGCCCAGATGCGAGGCAGCGCGACCCAGACGACGTCCGGCGATCCTTCCGCCTTCGAACGCGCGAACTACGTGCAGATTCTGCATTCCTGGTCGACGCCCGGGTCGTGATGACGGGCGCGGGTCACGGTCACCCGCCCGCAGACCTCGACCGCGGAGTGGGTGACGCGACCGGTGCGAACACCCGCGCGCGCCGTCGCGGTGTCGTCCGACGGCGGCTATCCCCGACGATCTGTTGTGTCCTCGGAGCCGACCAGTTCCAATTCCGTTCGCGCATGCCGCTCCGCGATGATCCCGACGAAGGTCTTGACACGCGCGCGCTCGAACCATTCCCGCACCAGCCGCCGCGTCATCACCTCGATGTGTGACCGGTCGACCGACGCGAATCGAACCTGCAAGTCCGTGACCGCGACTCTGATCATGGACTCTTGGTCGGGAGCTTGCAGTTCCATCTCTCTACCCCAGCGCGAGGCGCGTTCATGCTCGACGCGCATCTACCAACAATCGGGCCGTGCCATTCACTTTCCGGTCGCCGTTTGTCCGCTGTTCACGTCGCGTTCGTTGGGGCGGTCTTCGGATGCCGCGCCTTACGCGCGACCATGCCGATCCCTTGAACCGTGAGTTAGCTGCTATCGGTCCAGCTACGGAGAGGTCGCAGGAGCGCAGTCTTCTTTCGCTGGTGACCGGACATGCGGCGAAGGATGTTGTCGAGCACGACGATGGCGGTGTCGATTTGGGGTCCCTTGTTGAGCATGACGCATTCGGCGCGTTGGCCCATGGCCGCGTCGGTGACCTCCGCGCGCGACGGTTGGCCGGTACGCGCGAGCTGGTCGAGGACCTCAGTTGCCCAGATCACGGGGAGGTGCGCCGCTTCGCACAACCACAGGATTTCTTCTTGGACCTCGGCGAGGCGTTCGTAGCCCGCTTCGACCGCGAGATCTCCTCGAGCGATCATGACGCCGACCAGCGGAGAGCGCATGGCGTGCAAGAGGATCTCCGGAAGCCGGGCGAATGCCGCGGTGGTCTCTATCTTCAAGATGAGCCCGAGATGATCGGCGCGGACTCGCCGCAGGTACTCGTGCACCTTGTCGACGTCGTGTTCGTTGCGCAGGAACGACAGTGCGACGATGTCGGCGTGAGCGGCCGCGACCTCGAGCAACGGCAGATCGCTCTCACTTACCGCCGCGACGCGCAGATCAGTGTCCGGCAGGTTGATGCCTTTCTCCGCCCGCAGTCGTGAACCGCGCGGAGAGGCAGTCCCGATCCGGACGTGCAGTTCGTCGGCTGCCGCCCGCTCGATCACACCGGTGAGCTTCCCGTCGTCGAAGATCACCCGTTGACCGACTTTCGCCGCTCCGAACGCTTCGGAGAAGGTGCACCCGACGCGGGCGTGTCCGGACTGTCCGTGGCGCCACGGCGCCGCCGGGGTCAGGTCGCGCGTCAGTACGACCGCATCGCCCGAACGCAGCAGATGGTATTGGGGCACCGCCGCGAGCGTGCCCACGTGGGTCGCGTCGCCATCGCACGACAACACCGCTCCCGTCTCCACGTACGAGGTGTCCCACACCTCCGCGCGACAGTGCCCGGGCGACGTCTCGACCACGCGCCACCCGCGTTGGGAGCCCGCGCGTATCGACCATGTCGATCATGTCCCCGACGCGGCGCCGATCGATCCACGCGCGGTCCACCGGCAGCCCGGTCGCGGGAGCGTTGCCTTGGCCGTCGACGAGGCTCGCGACCGCGGGCATGACCGGTACGCCGCGCCGGTCCCGTTCCGGCCGCAGCTTCACGACCTGCGGACCGTCGATGAATGGTCCGGTGCGGATCTTCGGCCCGGGGAGATCCATCGACACCCGGCACGGGCGGCCGAGCTCTCCCGAGGCCGTGCGCACATGCCCGGCCATGCGTTCCCAACTCGTCGGGTCGTCGTGGGCGCCATTGATACGGGCCACGTCCATGCCGGATGCGACGAACCGGCGCACCATCGCGTAGTCGTCGGCGGCCTCGCTCGGGAGGGTCACCATCACTCTTGGGACTCGCCCCGGAGGGCGTGGGCCGAACAGAGCATCGGTATTGCGATCCAGCGCCGATCGACCCGCCGCAAAGCTCAGCGTCGTCGGCGGTGAGCTCGGCTGCCGCCCGTCGAGCGCGAAGAGGACGCTCTGCAGCGTCGCCATCACGTGAGGTTCGCATCGCCCCAAGGACGAAAGACCCCGTTCGAGCAGGCGCCGTTGGAGGTGGCGGACATCGCCATGGCGCAACGCGAGGTAATGCACGAGATTCACCGCGTCGGCGCGGTGGGCGGGGTGCACCGCCGCGATCTCGTCTCTGTGCTTCAGCTCGAAGTGACGCATGCGGTCCTCGAGCCGGGTCAGATCAGCGCGGATCGCCGTCGTGTCGACATCACCACTCCGCGGCTGGAAACCCGCGTCGGCGGAAGCGCCGTCGGCGCCCGGCGCTCGCGCCGTGTCCGACAAGACGTGAGACACCCAGCCGCGCACCACTCGCGCTCGGCGAACAGCATCGTCGCGCATCGCAGCCACACCCGAAACGCTAACGACGGCACCCCGGAGGGAATAGGGCCGAAAGGGCCTCACACCGCTCGCAGTCGTGAACGTCATATGAACGATCGATGGACGTTCGACTCGGCCCCGTGGAACCGCGCGCGCGGGGAACGGGATTGCTGTCGGTAAGGCTGACGTCCACCGGTGACGAGTTGGCTCTCGGTGAGTCGCGCGGCGCGGCGCGCCGCGTCTCGTTCTGCATCGTTGCGACGCCGTTCTCCGATCGCGGATGCGCGCGTGCTGCGCTACAAACCCGTGCGGCGAAGTCGTGACTCCGGGGTGGAGTCCGATCTGCTCACTGGGGATTCCGCGTCACCGCCCGCTCGGGAATGACGGAGGTTCACTGCCGCCCCATCGCCGAGCGTCCGTCGGCGGCGGCGACATCGCGTTCGTGGTGCCGCGACCCGCTCGACAGCGTGATGTCGACGGCGTGCAGTGCCCCCTCGAACGGGAAGGTGTGGTCGTAGCGGTCGCTCACCGGCATGCCGTGGTCGTAGCCCACGCTGCTCCCGACGCTCGAGATCACCCGCATGACGAACGGGATCTCGGCCGACCCGACGGGTTGGTCGTCGACGACGACGGTGGCGGTGGCGGTGGCACCGGTGCGGCGGAAGCGCACCCCGAGCACGCACGGCCCGGTCGGCACCGGCACCTCCGACTCGACCACGGTGTGATCGCCGAAGGCGTTGTAATCGAACACCAGGCGGTCGTTCTGGACGAACACCGACAACCCGGCGTTCCCGTTGCCGAGGGCATAGAGCACCCCGCCCTCCCCGGCCGCGCGCTCCACCCGGGCGTCGAGGTCCCAGCTGCGTCCCGCGATCGCCGCCGACACCTGCGCCGGCAGGTACGACATCGGCGGCCGGTAGGTGTAGTGGCGATCGGGTCGATGGGGAGTGTGCTCGGCGAACCGGGAGCCGAACAGCTCGACCATGCGATCGTCGAGAGGCAACACGCAGTGGATCTCGGCCTCCTCCCACCACCGGTCGACGAGCGCGGCCAACCGCTCCGGTTGCTCGGTGGCCAGGTCGCGGCACTCCGAAGGATCGGTCGTGAGGTCGTAGAGCTCCCAGACGTCCTCGTCGAATGGCGTGCCGGCGCTGTGGTGCGTCACTGCCTTCCAGCCACCGACGTACATGCCCCGATGGCCCATCATCTCGAAGTACTGCACGGTGTGCCGGCTCGGGGCGTCCGCCGCCGCGGGATCGAACGTGTATGCCATCGAGGTGCCGGTGACGGGGAGTTGGGGGACACCCCGGTAGGTGTCGGGCGCCTCGACGCCGACGAGGTCGTAGATCGTCGGGGCGATGTCGGTGACGTAATGGAACTGGTGGCGGATCCCGCCGGCGCCGTCGATGCCGTTCGGCCAGTGGACGATGCACGGCACGTGCACCCCGCCCTCGTGGGTGTTCGACTTGTACCACTTGAACGGTGTGTTGCCGGCCTGGGCCCAGCCCCATGGGTAGTTGGCGTGACTGCGGGGCCCGCCGATGTCGTCGAGGCGCGCGAGCGCCTCCTCCGGCGCCTCGAAGACGAGGTTGAAGAACTTCATCTCGTGGAGCACGCCGAACGGACCGCCCTCGCGACTGGCGCCGTTGTCGGAGAGCAAGACGATGACGGTGTCGTCGAGCAGTCCCATCCGCTCGAGCCCGTCTACCAGCCGCCCGAGCTGGTCGTCGGTGTGCTCGAGGAACGCGGCAAACGCCTCCTGAAGCCGGGCGGCCAGGCGACGCTGCGCATCGGGGAGCTCGTCCCACGGCTCGACCCCGGGGTTGCGGGGGGCCAGGTCGGTGCCGGGCGGGATCACGCCCAGCTCCTGCTGACGGGCGAACCAGCGGCGACGGGCCTCGTCCCAGCCGTCGTCGTAGCGGCCCCGGTGCCGGGCGAGGTACTCGGCCGGCGCCTGGTGTGGCGCGTGGGTCGCCCCCAGCGCGAAGTAGGTGAAGAACGGCCGGTCGGGCCGGATCGAGACGGAGTCGTTGATGAACTCGAGGGTCTTGTCGACGAGGTCCTCGGTGAGGTGGTAGCCCTCATCCGGGGTGCGCGGCGGGTCGATCCGGTGGTTGTCGTAGGTGAGATCGGGCGTGAACTGGTCGGTCTCGCCGTCGAGGAAGCCGTAGAAACGGTCGAAGCCCCGTTGGAGCGGCCAGTTGTCGAAGGGCCCGGCCGCCGAGGCCTCGTCCATCGGGCAGAGGTGCCACTTGCCCACCATGAAGGTCGCGTAGCCCGCGCCCCGGAGCACCTCGGCCATCGTGGCCGCTTCCGGGGTGATGCGCCCCCGCATGTGGGGGAAGCCGGTGTTGAAGTTCGATATTGCCCGCATGCCGACGGTGTGATGGTTCCGGCCGGTGAGGAGGGCGGCCCGTGTCGGCGAGCACAGCGGCGTGACGTGGAAGTTGCTGTAGCGGATCCCCCCGGCAGCCAGCCGGTCGATGTTGGGGGTCGGGAGGTCGGACCCGTAGCAGCCGAAGTGGGAGAACCCGAGATCGTCGAAGAGGATCACGACGACGTTCGGCGCGTGCTCGCCGGGATGAGCCGGCTCGGGCCACCACGGCTCGGACTCAGCCACCGTGCGGCCGATGGTCCCGCCGAACCCGGCGGTGGGGTTGCCGCCGCTCATCGTCGGCCCCGGACCGAGCCCGCAGGCGCGGTGGTGGCGTGGACCGCGGCGTCCGTCGCTTCCGATTCGACCACGTCAACCCCGTCCTCGCTCGGCGTCCCGCTCCCCACGCGCCCCCGAAACGAGCCGTCGCCCGATCGGGAGCAAGGCGCATTCTGCCCTCTTCGCGTCGCCGGGGGAGAAGGTCCCGTCCCGCTGCGCGGGACCGACCGGGGCTCGACGTCGCCCGTTCCCGAGCGTGGAGGGGAGCGGGCTGCACCGGCCGCCCACCCGATTCCACTGGCGGATTCCACTGGGTGAGAGGGCATCGAGCGCGGCAGATGCCCCACTCGTACTGTGGCATCGCGGGGCCCCTCGCACGCTTGCGAGGCGGGACGGGCCCGACCCGGGAGGAGCATCGTGGCGCACGAGGTGTTCAAGCGGATCGAGGAGGCGAGCAGCGAGCTCGCCGATCGGTCGAAGGCCGCCGACGCGCTCGGAAGGCTTCCCGACGACGTCGCCAAACGCCTGAAGGACATCGGGATCGTCCGGATGCTCCAGCCGGCCGAGTTCGGTGGCTACGAGGCCGACCCTCGCGACTTCCTCGCCGCGGTGATGGAGGTCGGCCACTCCTGCCCGTCGGCCGGATGGGTCTCCGGGGTGGTCGGCGTCCACCCCTGGGAGCTCGCGCTCAACGACGAGCGGCTGCAGACGGAGGTCTGGGGTGACGACCCCGACACCTGGGTGGCCTCCCCGTACGCGCCGATGGGCACCGCGGTGCCCGTCGACGGTGGCTACACGGTGGAGGGCCGGTGGAGCTTCTCCTCCGGGACCGACCTGTGCGACTGGGTGGTGCTGGGCGCGATGGTCCCTGGTGGCGGCACCGGCGGCGTGCCGTTCATGGTCCACGTCATGTTGCCGCGTGCCGACTACGAGATCGACCCCGACTCGTGGAAGGTCATGGGGCTCGAGGGCAGCGGCAGCAAGGACGTGATCGTGCGGGGCGCCTTCGTCCCCACCTATCGCACGATCGACGCGGTCAAGGTGATGGACGGCCGAGCCGCGGCCGAGTCCGGTCGCTCCAACCCCCTCTACCGCATGCCGTGGTCGACGATTTTCCCGTGCTCGGTCGCTGCCGGCCTGCTCGGGATCGCGGAGGGAGTCCTCGAGCACGCGCTCGAGTACCAGGCCGGCCGGGTGAACGCGGTCGGCGTGGCGCAGGTGAGCGACCCCCACACGCGCCGGACGCTCGGTGAGGCGGCGGCCGATCTGCGGGGCGCCCGGACCCAGATGCTCTACGACGTCGGCGAGCTCTACGAGTGGCTCGCCTCCGGACACGACGTGACCATGGCCCAGCGCGTCGCCATGCGGCGCGACCAGGTGCGGGCCGCGTGGCGCGCCGTGGACGCGGCCGACCGGGCCTTCACCTGCTGCGGGGGCAATGCCGTCCGGCTCGACAAGCCCGTCCAGCGCTTCTGGCGCTCGATGCACGCCGGCATGAACCACGCGGTGTTCGTCCCCGGCCCCGTGTACGACGACGCCGCGGGGATGCTCATGGGCGAGGCCCCGTCGGGCCCGGCCGCGGTCACTTTCTGAGGGCTGGCGAGGACATCGATGACCACCACCGCGCTCACCGCGGACGGGACGAGCCGGACGCTCGCCACCCCCGACGGCGACCTTCACTACCACGAGGCCGGCGCCGGCCCTCCGCTGCTGCTCCTGCACGGGTCCGGGCCCGGAGTGAGCGGCTGGGCCAACTTCAGCGACAACCTCCCGCTCTTCGCCCGGCACTTCCGGACCCTCGTGCTCGACCTGCCGGGATTCGGCAAGAGTCACGCCGTGGACGGGAGCCCGGTCCTGCACGCGCCGGTCGCGGTGCTCGCGTTCCTCGACGGGCTCGGCATCGACCGGCTGGCGATGCTGGGCAACTCCCTCGGTGGCGGGGTGGTGGCCCGCCTCGCCGCGATGAACCCCGACCGGGTCAGCCGGCTGGTCACCCTGGGCGGCGTCGGGGTGCCGTTCTTCAGCCCCTTGCCCCCGGAAGGGATCATCCGGCTCGTCGACTTCGTCGAGGACCCCACCCGCGACCGGCTCCTTTCGTGGATGCGTTCCATGGTGTTCGATCCGGCCGTGCTCACCGAGGAGTTCGTCGAGGCGCGCTGGGCCGCGGCGAGCGATCCGGAGGCGCTCGCCGCCATCCGCACGATCTACAGCAAGGAGATGCTCGCCGTGATCCGGCCGCTGATGCTCGGCAACCCCGAGGTACTGGGGATGCTGGGCCGGATCCAGGCGCCGACGCTGCTGACGTGGGGCCGCGACGACCGCGTCACCCCGCTCGACGGCGCCATCGCGCCCCTTCGCCTCATCCCCCGATGTGAGCTCCACGTGTTCCCCGACTGCGGGCACTGGGCAATGATCGAGCGCAAGGCCGAGTTCGAGAGCGTGGTGCTCTCCTTCTTGCTGCGCGACCAGGCGTAAGGGCGCCGTGCCCGGGGACCACCGCGACCGCGCCGGCGGCGAACCGGCGACCACCGGACCCGAGCGGCGGTCCGCCCACGAGGCCGCCGCCGCGCGCCTCCTCGACGCGGCCCGGCGGAAGCAGCCGTGCCGACCGGTGCGCGAGCTCCTGCCCGACGGCGGCCTCGACGACGGCTACGAGGTCCAGAAGATCGTGCACGCGCGCGGCTCGGTCGGACGGCGCCGGGTGGGGCGCAAGATCGGTCTCACGTCGCCGGCGGTGCAGCGACAGATGCAGGTGGACACGCCCGACTTCGGGGTGCTGTTCGCCGACATGGCCTACGGCGACGCTCAGCCGATCCCCTTCGGCGATCTCCTCCAGCCCCGCGTCGAGGCCGAGGTGGCCTTCGTGCTGGTCGCCGACCTGCCGGAGGCCGACGTGACCGCGCCGGAGCTGCTCCGGGCGATCGATTTCGTCCTCCCGGCCATCGAGGTGGTCGACAGCCGGATCGCGAACTGGGACATCTCGATCTTCGACACGGTGGCCGACAACGCGTCGTCCGGGCTGTTCGTCACGGGTGGATCGCCTCGCTCGCTGCGCGACATCGACGATCTGCGCGTGAGCGAGATGGCGCTCACCGTCGACGGGGAGGTCGTGAGCTCCGGCACCGGGGCGGCCTGCCTCGGGCACCCCGTGAACGCGGTCGTGTGGTTGGCGAACGCGGTCGCCCGGCGGGGAGAGCCCCTCCGGGCCGGGGAGCTGGTGCTGTCCGGGAGCCTCGGACCGCTGGTCCCGGTCCGGCCCGGCCTCACCTACGAGGCGCACATCAGCGGCCTCGGCTCGGTGCGGGCGGCCTTCACCCTCGGCGACGGGTGATCCCGGTCGAGCCCGGCGCGCGGCCGGCCGTCCCGTTCTCCGGCACGGCCGGGTGCGCCCGGCCGACGCAGTTGTGAGGATCGACGCCATGAGCGCGCGCCCATCTGCTGCCGTCGTCGGGTCGGGGAACATCGGCACCGACCTCGTGTACAAGCTCCTGCGGTCCGACGCACTCGAGCTGCGGTACGTCGTCGGGATCGACCCCGAGAGCGAGGGCCTGCGCCGGGCCCGGGACCTCGGCCTCGAGGCGTCGGCCGAAGGCGTCGACTGGCTCCTGGCGCGGGCCGAGCTGCCCGACATCGTCTTCGAGGCCACATCGGCCCACGTGCACGTCCGCAACGCGCCGCGCTACGAGAAGGCCGGGATCCGGGCGATCGACCTGACTCCTGCCGCGCGGGGGCCGTACGTGATCCCGCCGGTGAACCTCGACCGCCACCTGGGCGAGGCGAACGTGAACATGGTGACGTGCGGCGGCCAGGCGACCATCCCGATGGTCCACGCCGTGTCCCGGGTGACCCGGGTCGCCTACGCAGAGATCGTGGCCACCGTCGCGTCGCGCTCGGCGGGGCCCGGGACCCGCAACAACATCGACGAGTTCACACGGACGACCGCCGCTGCGGTCGAAGTGCTCGGCGGCGCCGAGCGGGGGAAGGCCATCATCGTCCTCAACCCGGCCGAGCCGCCGTTGACCATGCGGGACACGATCTTCTGCTCGCTCGAGCCCGACGCCGACGTCGCCGCGGTGACGGCCTCGATCGAGGCGGTCGTGGCCGAGGTGCAGGAGTACGTCCCCGGTTACCGGCTCCTCACCGAGCCCCAGGTCGAGCGGGAGGTGACGCCGGACGGGCGGGGGCGGATCGCGATCTTCGTGGAGGTCGAGGGCGCCGGCGACTTCCTCCCGCCCTACTCGGGCAACCTCGACATCATGACGGCGGCCGCCGCGCGCGTGGGCGACGCGATCGCCCGGTCGCTCGTCCCCCAGGAGCGCTGAGATGCCCTTTGCCGACGACCTGGACGTGCGGGTCACCGACTCGTCGCTGCGAGACGGTTCCCACGCCAAGGAGCACCGCTTCACCGTCGACGACGTCCGCAAGGTGGTCGGCGGCCTGACCGGCGCGGGCGTCCCCGTCATCGAGGTCAGCCACGGCGACGGCCTCTCGGGCTCGTCCTACAACTACGGGTTCTCCGCGGTCGACGAGCGGGTGCTCCTGCAACACGCAGTCGAGGCCGCGGCCGGTCGATCCCGCATTGCCGCGTTGATGCTCCCCGGTGTGGGGACGATGGACGACATCCGGGCATGCCGCGACATCGGGGTGTCGGTCGTCCGGATCGCGACGCACTGCACCGAGGCCGACATCGCCCGCCAGCACTTCGCGATCGCCCGGGAGCTCGGCCTCGAGACGGTCGGGTTCTTGATGATGAGCCACACCCAGCCGGCCGAGGTCCTCGCCGCCCAAGCGCGGGTGATGGCCGATGCCGGGAGCCAGTGCGTCTACGTCGTCGACTCCGCCGGTGCGTTGATCCTCGACGAGGTAGGCGACCGCGTGTCGGCCCTCGTCGCCGAGCTCGGCGACGACGCGGAGGTCGGGTTCCACGGGCACCAGAACCTCTCGCTCGGGGTGGCCAACACCGTGCTCGCGATCCGCGCCGGAGCCGTCCAGGTCGACGCCTGCACCCGGTCGTTCGGAGCCGGGTCGGGCAACACCCCGACCGAGGCGCTGGCGGCCGTGCTCGACCGGCTCGGGATCCGCACCGGGATCGACCCATTCGAGATCTTCGACGTCGCCGAGGAGGTGGTGCGACCGGTGATGCAGGGCGAGTGCGTGCTCGACCGCATGAGCCTGATCATGGGCTACGCGGGCGTGTACTCGAGCTTCTTGCGCCACGCCTACCGGGCGGCCGAGCGCTACGGGGTCTCCGGTGCGGAGATCCTCCTACGGTGCGGCGAACGGCGTCTGGTCGGTGGCCAGGAGGACCAGATCATCGACGTCGCGCTCGAGTTGCGCGCCGAGAAGACGACCGGCGCGACCGTCGGTCGAGCCGGAGATGACATGGCGTCCCGGGGCCTCTGACGGGTCGCGTACGCCGGCCGCCCGGCCGGGGTGCCGTGGTAGCGTCATTGGTCGTTCGGCGCCCTTTTGGAGGAACGAACATCGTGCGCGAACCACAGCTCGACGCGCAGCCCGAGTGCAGTCAGCACGACTCGGGCGCCGAGCTGGTCGAGTTGCCCTCCGATCGCGAGACGGGTGCGCGTCGGTCGGTGCTGGGACGGGTCGACTGCGTCATCGGTGCCTTCGACCGTGCCGATCATGCGCTCACGTTGCACGAGCTGACCGAGCGGACCGGGCTGCCGAAGTCCACCGTGCATCGGATGATCGACCAGCTCGTCGCCATCGGGTGGATCGAGCGGGAGGTCTCCGGCTACCGGATCGGCATGCGCCTGTTCGAGATCGGTGGTCTGGCCTCACGCCGCAGCCGGCTCTCCGACCTCGCCAACCCACATCTGCACGCGTCTGTCGGCGGCCACCGGGCTCGCCGTGCAGATGGCGATCCTCGACGGTACCGACGTGGTCTACCTGGAGCGCATCCCAATGAGGGGCTTCCGGCTCCCCACCCGCCAGGGAGGGCGCCAGCCCGCGTACTGCACCGCGTTGGGCAAGGCGATGCTGGCGTTCGACGACGCCGCCGCGGCCGAGGTGTTGGCCGGGGAGCTCCCGGCGCGCGACGTCCCGTTCGCTCACCACGTCCCGGGAGCTCGAGCGCGAGCTGGAGCGCATCGCCGAGATCGGGCTCGCCTTCGATCACCAGGAGTCGTACGAGGGGCTGGCGTGCGTGGCCGCCCCGATCCGCGGCAGCGGCCGGGCCATCGGCGCCGTGTCGGTCAGCGGACCGGTGAACCGCATCGATCTCCATGCCGTCGCGCCGCTCGTTCGCAACACGGCCGCCGCGATCTGGAGCGAGCGCTTCCAGCGGCGGTGACCGGACGCCGCCGGTCGGGATCACCGGCGCCGCCGTCCCGCTGAGCGGTACCGGTTCCGCGGCCCGGCCGGGCGCCGTCGTAGGGTCGCCCCGGCCCGCAGCTGTGCCCGCGAGTTGCGGCGCGGCCTCGAGCGGGCGGTGGGGGCAAGCGCACGGACCACGCACCCGCCGGTTCTGCGGCACCGGGAGATCTTCGACGATGGAGAACGGGGACGCGCGGTTCGACGGTGTGGTCGGACGCACCGTGGGGGAGTCGACGCCGTGGTGGCCGTCGCCGGTCCGCCCGCCGTCGGGGAGCCCCAACGTGGTGCTCGTCCTGGTCGACGACATGGGCTTCGGCGACATCGGGCCCTACGGATCCGAGATCCCGACGCCGACGCTCGATCGGCTCGCGGCGGACGGCATCCGGTTCACGAACTACCACACCGCGCCGCTGTGCTCGCCCGCGCGAGCGGCGATCCAGACCGGGCTGAACCCGCACCGGGCGGGGTTCGCCGGCGTCGCCAACTTCGACCCCGGCTTCCCCGGCTGGACGATGGAGATCGACCCGTCGGTCGAGACCCTCCCGGAGGCGCTGCGCGCCGCGGGCTACGCCACCTATGCGGTCGGCAAGTGGCACTTGACCCGGGACAGCGCCATGCACGGTGCCGCACCGCGCGACTCGTGGCCGGTCCAGCGGGGGTTCGAGCGCTACTACGGGGTGCTGGAGGGGTGGACGAACCTCCACCAGCCCCACTACCTGGTCCGGGACAACTCGCCGGTCGACGTCGACGAGTACCCCGAGGGCTACTACTTCACCGACGACATCACCGACCAGGCCATCCGCTACCTCAAGGAGCTGCGCGCCCACGACGCGACGCGCCCGTTCTTCCTCTACCTCGCCCACGGCGCGGTCCACGGGCCGCTCCACGCCAAGGCATCCGATCTCGCGCGCCACCGCGGTCGCTACGAGGCCGGCTGGGACGTCGTGCGAGCGGAGCGCTTCGCCCGCCAGATCGAGTTCGGGCTCTTCCCCGACGGCACCGCGCTCCCGCCCCGGAACCACGAGGCGGGCCACGACGTGCAGGCGTGGGCGGAGCACACCGACGAGGAACGGGCGCTCTTCGCCCGGTACATGGAGGTGTACGCGGCGATGGTCGACAACGTCGACCAGAACCTCGCCCGCCTGCTCGACGCCATCGCCGCCCTCGGCGACCTCGACAACACCCTGGTCGTGTTCACCTCCGACAACGGAGCCACCGAGGAGGGGGGTCCGACGGGCTCCCGCAGCTATTTCAAGAAGTTCGGCGGGTTCGGGGCCATGACCGGGTGGAACCTCGACGTCGACCGGGACCTCGAGCTGATCGGCGGCCCGCAGACGCTCGTGCACTACCCGCGCGGGTGGGGGATGGCGTCGAACACCCCGTTCCGCCTGTACAAGTCGACGACCCACGCGGGCGGGGTGCGCGTGCCGCTCGTGGTGTCGTGGCCCTCCGGGATCCCCACGGGCGACCGGGGCACCCTTCGCCACCAGTACCAGTACGTGACCGACCTGTATCCCACCGTCCTCGACCTGGTCGGGCTGCCCGCCCGCCCGGACCGGGACGGTTCCAGCTTCGGCGCCGCCATCTCGCACGGCGGGTCGGCGAGCACGCACCTCGAGCAGTACTCCGAGTGCTTCGGGAACCGCAGCTTCTACCGGGAAGGGTGGAAGTTGGTGGCGCTCCACCAGCGGGGCACGCCCTACGACGGCCGCGACTGGGAGCTGTACGACATCGCCGCGGACCCGACCGAGGTGGTCGACCTCGCAACGGAGCGCCCCGACAAGGTGCGCGAGCTCGCCGAGGCGTGGGAGTCGACGGCGCGCGACAACCAGGTCTTCCCCCTCGACGACGGCACCGGCCTGCTCCAGCTCCTGCGGCGACCCGACGACGAGGCCTTCCATCGGGAGGTCCGCCTGCTGGCGGGCACGCCGAGCCTCGAGCGGTACCGGTCGCAACAGCTCATCGCCTTCCGGGACTTCACCATCGACGTCGAGCTCGTTCACGGGCTCGACGACGAAGGGGTCCTCGTCGCGCACGGCGACCAGGGTGGCGGCTACGTGATCTACGTCGAGCAGGGGGTGGTGCACTTCGCGTACAACCACTACGGCGAGATGTTCCAGCTCGACGCCGGGCGTCTCGCCCCCGGACCGCGCACGGTCAGCCTCCGCGCCGTCGCCGGGGCCCAGTTCACGTGGGACTTCGAGCTCGGCGTCGACGGCACCACCCTCGCGGCAATGCCGGGCGCGCAGATGCTGTTGGGATTCGCGCCCTTCCAGGGCATCGACGTGGGGATCGACCGCCGCTCCCCGGTCTCGTGGAGCGTGTACGAGCGCCACGGGTCGTTCCCCTATTCCGGTCGGCTGGTCGCGGTCACCTACCGTCCGGGGCCCGCGGCCCCGTACGACCCCCAGCACCTGGTCGAGGCAATCCGGGCGGCCGGCCGCGCCGCCCAGTAGCGGACCGGAGCCGGCGATCGCGTGCCGGCGGGTCCACGGCGCCGGCGGTCGCGGGCGGCGCGGTGTCCCGATGGGCGGGATGCGGGGCCGGGCGCCGGCCGCGCGCGTGCGTACGGTCCTGCCATGGATCTGGTCGACGGGGTCGTGGTGGTCACGGGTGGCGGCTCCGGCATCGGGGCGGCATTGGCGGTGGCGGCGACGGAGGCCGGCGCCCGCCACGTGGTGGTGGCCGATCGCGACGGTGATGCGGCCGAGGAGGTGGCGAAGTCCGTCGGCGGGAGCGCGGCGACGCTCGACGTCCGCGACGAGGCGGCCCTGGCCGACCTCGTGCACTCGACCGTGTCGGCCCACGGGGCGATCGACCTGTTCTGCTCGAACGCCGGCTTCGTGACCCAGGGTGGGGTCGAGGAGCCCGACGAAGTCCTCCAGGCGCTGTGGGAGGTGCACGTCGTGGCGCACGTGCACGCGGCGCGCGCCGTGCTGCCGTCGATGATCGCCCGGGGTCAGGGCTACCTGCTCAACACGGCGTCCGCGGCAGGTCTGCTCACCCAGGTCGGATCGCTCGGCTACACGATCACGAAGCATGCCGCGGTGGCGCTCGCCGAGTGGCTCTCCATCACCCATCACCACCAGGGCATCCGGGTGTCGGTCCTGTGCCCGCAGGCGGTGCGCACCAACATCACCGCCAACAGCCCCGACGCCCGCGTGGCCGACCCCACCGCCGACGGGCCCCTCGGGGTGTCGTCGTCCGATGCGGTCCTGGAGGCCGACGAGGTCGCCCGGCAGTGCGTCGAGGCCATCGCCGAGGAGCGCTTCTGGGTGCTCCCTCATCCCGAGGTCGCGGGGTACGTGGCGCAGAAGGCCGCCGACATCGACAGGTGGCTGGCGGGCATGCGGCGGTACCAGGCTCGCCTCTACGGCGACCGCGCGCTGCCCGGCGACCGGCTCGTGGCCGGCCCCTGACCCGTCCGTCCCCTCGGACCGAACTGGAGAGCGCATGGACATTCACGCACTGGGCTACCTGCGACTGGAAGCGACCGACCTCGACGCGTGGGAGCGGTTCCTCGGGGAGGCCCTCGACATGGAGGTGCACCGGGACGGGGACTCCCAGCTGCAGGTCCGGATCGACGAGCGGGCCGCGAGGCTCGTCATCACCGCGTCCGACGCCGACCGGCTCGAAGCCGTTGGTTGGGAGGCGTCCGGGCTCCGGGCGCTGGCCCGGGTCGCCGCCGCGCTCGACGACGCCGGTGTCGAGACCCGCCGCGCGGCGCCCGAGGAGCTGACGGACCGGCGGGTCGAGGCGTTGGTGCACGCCGACGACCCCGGCGGCACCCACCTGGAGATCTACGCCGGCGCGGCCCTCGACCACCGTCCTCTCGCGCCGAGAGCCGGGACCCGCTTCGTCGCCGGCGACCTCGGCCTCGGGCACGTGGTGCTGCCCCAGCCGGAGATGGACGCGGCGATGGAGTTCTACGAAGGGATCCTCGGGTTCCAGCACCGCGACTCCATGCGCCTGCCCGGCGGGATCATCCCCGGGCGCGACCCCGAAAGACATGCCTGGATCCGGTTCCTCGGATGCAACCCCCGGCACCACAGCATCGCCCTGTTCGAAGGGCCGGTGCCGAGCGGCATCGTGCACCTCATGGTCGAGGTCGACGATCTCGACGCGGTCGGGCGGGGCCTCGATCGCTGCCGCGGCCTCGACGCCCCGATCTCGGCGTCGCTCGGACGTCACACCAACGACCACATGGTCTCGTTCTACGTGGGGACCCCCGGCGGATTCGACGTGGAGTACGGCACTGGCGGCCGTCTGGTCGACCCCGATGCGTGGGTGGCGACGGAGATCACTGCGGTCAGCTACTGGGGCCACCGCTGGGGGAGCGCCGGCTGACGGTCGACCCCGGGCGGAACGACCTGTTCACCGTCGACCTCGCCGGACGCGCCGTCCCGGCGGGAATCCCTCAGCTTGTGGATCGTTGCAGATTTGCAACATTGCGCGCTCCGGTTCGTCAAGGGCGCGGACGATGCTCTGCACGGATCCGGTCTGTGGTGCAGCGCGGGCAACGTACAACCCGAGTCCGGGCCGCACCTTCTGAGGCTTGATCCGCCGCAGGACCTCTACGAGGTGGCAGCTGCGAGCAGTCTCGGATTCGGTGCCCCCGAGCGGGGGCACCGACCGAGAGCGACCGTTCGCGACCCTTGCGGACCCCGGGAATCTGCGTAATATACTCGGTATGCTACTTCGTGAGTACCGGCGGTGAGCGTCCGGCACGCCCTGCTTGCCCTGTTGAGCGACGGGCCCAAGTACGGGATGCAGCTTCGTCAGGAGTTCGAGGAACGCACGGGTGAGGTCTGGCCGCTGAACGTCGGTCAGGTGTACACGACGTTGCAGCGGCTCGAGCGGGACGGACTCGTCGAGTCCGAAGGCGACGTCGACGAGGGTCCGCAGCGAGGCTTTCGGATCACGGGCGAGGGCGCGACGGAGTTGGCGAACTGGCTCCGCACACCCCCGGACATGACGTCGCCGCCGCGCGACGAGTTGGTCATCAAGGTCTTGGTCGCGCTGCGGCTACCCGGCGTCGACGTGCGCGACGTGGTGCAGTTGCACCGGCGCTACGTCGTCGAGCTCATGCAGCAATGGACGCGCCTGAAGGACGACGCCGCCGACCACGAGATCGGTTTCTTGCTGGTCGTCGATGCCGAGTTGTTCCGGCTCGACTCCGTGATTCGGTGGCTCGACGCTGCGGACGGTCGGCTCGCGCGGCTCGCGGCGGATCCGCCGGCACCGCCCGGGCCGGTGTTGGCGCCGCGGCTGCGGCGACGGACTGGAGTGCGGCGATGACCGCGCTCGAGCTGCGGGACGTGTCCAAGGTGTACGGCGAAGGCGCGAACGAGGTGCACACGTTGCGCGGCGTCGATCTCTCGGTCGAGTCCGGCGCGCTGGTGGCGGTGATGGGACCGAGCGGTTCGGGCAAGAGCACGCTGTTGACGATCGCGGGAAGCCTCGAGGTTCCGTCGGGCGGCGAGGTGGTGATCGACGGGGTGACGTTGTCGGCGATGTCCCGCAACGACCGGGCCCGCTTGCGGCGCCGGTCGATCGGCTATGTGTTCCAGGACTTCAACCTGTTGGCGGGCTTGAGCGCGCTGGAGAACGTCTGCCTGCCGATGGAGCTCGACGGCATCGGCGCGCGCAAGGCTCGCGTCGCGGGGATGGAAGCGCTCGAGGAGCTCGGGCTCACCGACCGCGCGTCGGCCTTTCCCGACGAGCTCTCGGGCGGAGAACGACAACGCGTCGCGATCGCGCGCGCGGTCGTGGGCGATCGCCACCTGCTGCTCGCGGACGAGCCGTCGGGTGCACTCGATTCGGCGAACGCGGAGGCGGTGATCCGGCTCATCCGCGCCGCGTGTCAGCGCGGAGTCGCGGGCGTGGTGGTCACACACGATGCGCAACTGGCGTCGTGGGCCGACCGGGTGGTGTTCCTGCGCGACGGGCGCGTCGTCGACCAGACGATGCCGCCGCCCGGACCCGAGTCGCTGCTCGCGCCGGAAGCGAAGTCGTGAGCCTGGCGCTCGAGGAGCGGCCGCAGCAATTGGATGCCGGGGGCTCGGGTGGTGTTCCTGCGCGGCGGGCGATCTTCCGCTGGTCGTGGCGGCTGTTCCGTCGCGAGTGGCGTCAGCAGGGGTTGATTCTGGCGCTGATGGTGTTCGCGGTCGCGGCGACGACGGTGGGAGTGTCGCTCGTGTACAACGCCGGACTCCCGCTCGACCCGGGCATGGGCGCGGCGACGGCTTCGATGACATTCACCGGTTCCGCCGGCGCCGATATCGCCGCGGCCCGCCGTGCGTTCGGCCCGGTCGAGGAGATCGACCACCAGCGCCTCGCGATCCCGGGAACCCGCAACACGCTGGATCTCCGCGCCGAGGACCCGAACGGCACGTACGGGCATCCGACGCTGCGCCTCGTCGCCGGGCGTTTCCCGACCGGGGCCGCCGACATCGCGCTGACCTCCGATGCCGCCGCGACCTTCGCCGTGCGCATCGGTGATCCCTTCGCCGCGAACGGTGTGACCCGCCACGTCGTCGGGCTGGTCGAGAACCCCTTGGACCTCAGCGACGAGTTCGCGCTCGTCGCGCCGGGCCAGGCGAACCCGCCCGCTCAGGTGACGATCCTGTTCGACGCTTCCAGCAAGAAGCTCGACGCGCTGCGCCCGCGCGGCAACGCGGTGGCCATCGAGAGCCGCTCGACCGCGAGCAAGACCGCGGTCGCGGTCGTCGTCCTCGCGATGGAGACCATCGGTCTCCTGTTCGTCGGCCTCGTCGCCGCCGCGGGTTTCGCCGTCATGGCGCAGCGTCGGCTCCGCGCGCTCGGCATGCTGGGCGCGCTCGGCGCGACCGACCGCCAGGTTCGCTTCGCGATGGTCGCCAACGGAACCGTCGTCGGCGTCGTCGGTGCCGTGGTGGGCGCGGTCTTGGGTCTCGCGACCTGGGTTGCGCTCGCGCCCCGCTTCGAGACCCTCGTCAACCACCGCGTCGCCCGATTCCACCTGCAGTGGTGGGCGATCGCGGCCGCGATGGTCCTCGCCGTCGTGACCGCCGTGGTCGCGGCGTGGTGGCCGGCCCGGGCGACGGCCCGGTCGTCGATCGTCGCCGCGCTGTCGGGACGCCCCGCGCCGCCCAAGCCCGCGCACCGGTTCGCCGGCGCCGGGGTCGTCCTGCTGGCCGCCGGGTTCGGCTGCCTCGCGTTCGCGCATCGCGACCTCGAGCGGCCGAACGCGTTCCTCATCATCGCGGGGACGATCGCGACCACCTTCGGGATGTTGTTCGTCGGGCCCCTGTTCCTTCGGGGCCTGGGCGCGGCGGGCCGGCGGGCGCCGATCGCGTTGCGGCTCGCGCTGCGCGATCTCGCTCGCTACCAGGCCCGCTCGGCCGCGGCCCTCGGGGCCATCAGCCTCGCGCTCGCGATCGCGGCAACGGTCGCCGTCAGCGCCGCCGCGTCCGTGGTTCCTTCGGCCCAAGCCAACCTGGCCGACAACCAGGCGGTCATCTCGCTCGACTCCGGCAACGGCCCCGGGCCGAACAACGGCCCCGCCCCGACATCCCAACCGACCGCGGCCGACGTTCAGGCACTGCAACCCCGCGTCGACGCGCTCGCTTCGCCGCTGCACGCACAGGCCGTGCTCCCGCTCACGGAAGCGGTCAAGAGCGCGCCGGCGGACGGGTCCGGCGCCGGCACCACCTCCGGCGCAGCCCGGCTGGCGAAGGTGCGGAACGTGACACACGGGGCGCAACAGGGCATCGAGATCAGCGGCGGCATGCCGCTCTACATCGCGACCTCCGCGTTGCTCGCGCACTACGGGATCAGTCCGAGCGACATCAACGCGAACACCGACGTCATCACCGGGCGAACCGACCTCGCAGGCGTTTCGGTCATCGCGCCCCAGGGCGATCCTGTCTCGTGTAGTGCTTCGGCATCCCGGTGCAGTGTGAGCGCACCTCAGCCGGCGGCCGCCGCCGCGGCCAAGGGCCCGCACCAGTGGCATCCGACGATCCAGACCGTCAAGCTTCCGACGTACACCTCCGCGCCCGACACGCTGCTCACGACGCACGCGCTCCAGGAATTCGGGCTGACGTCGGTGCCGGCCGGTTGGCTCATCCAGACACGTTCGCCCCTCACCACGGCGCAGATCAACTCGGCTCAGCGCGCCGCCGGCGCGGCCGGGCTCACCATCGAGACCCGAAAGAAACAGGCGTCGAAGGCGGGCCTGCGTGACGGCGCCACGGCAGTCGGCCTCCTCGTCGCGCTCGGCGTGCTCGCGATGACGGTCGGCCTGATCCGCAGCGAGACCGCCAACGAGATCCGCACGCTCGCGGCAACCGGAGCGACCAGCACCACGCGGCGGGCGATCACCGGCGCGACCGCGGGCGCGCTCGCGCTCCTCGGAGCGCTGCTCGGGACCGGCGGCGCGTACCTCGCGCTGGTCGCCTGGCACCGGAGCGATCTGCATCCGCTGACGCAGGTGCCGTGGCTCGACCTCGTCATCATCCTGGCCGGGCTACCGCTGCTCGCGATCAGCGCGGGATGGTTGGCCGCCGGACGCGAGCCGGCGTCGATTGGCCACCAGGCACACGAATGAACCACGCGTCGCCTCGGATCGCGCGATCCCGGCAACCGTGCGATGAGACATAGGATGCGACGCACATGGTTCGCGATCGCTCCGGACGGAACGAGTCCGCCGTAGGCGCACGTTCAGCGCGTTGTTCTTCTCGGCGCGTTCCTTCTCGTCGGCGCATTGCTCGTGCTCGGAACGTTCGCCGCCGCGGCTGGGCGTGCGTCGCCGTCGGCGCACGACGACCACCGCGAGCACACTTCGTACGCCCTGCAGCACGAGGCCGACGTCATCGCGAGCGTGTCGAAACCTCCGCGATCGCAGGGTCTCGTCCTCGTGGGAGCGCTCTTCGCCGTGTCGTGCCTCGCGTCGACGATCGCACTGGCGACGACGTCACCGAGACGTCTGCTTTCCCGCCTGCGTATCGAGCATTTCCAGGTCCGGCTGCGCGGCCCACCGGTTCTCCGCATCGCTCACTGAGCCAACAGTGCCGGAATCGCTCCGGCCGATGCGGAGGTATGCAACGTGGAGTTTCTCGATGCGCCGTTCGAGCGCGCGGTCGACGCGCTCACCGGAGAGGTCTGACGTGCTGCCCGACACGGCGGTCGTTCCGGCGCCCGCACTCAGGCGACTGCGATCGTGGGCGTGGGTCGTGCCGGTGGTCGTCCTGCTGGTCGTCGTGGCCGGTGTGATCGCGCCGCGCGTCTTCGTCGATCGGCCGACCGTGGATCACATCAGTTTCGTCGACTCGACCGTGTACGCGATCGACGTCGAGGTGACCGGAGCGCGACGCGACGGTTGGTTGCCGTTGGTCCGAGCGGAGCGTGGAACGACGACGTTGGTCGAGGACGTGATCGAACAGGGAGACGTCTGGATCTTTCGCTTCCAGTCGCAAGGACGGGAGGCCGGAGAGCTTCGACTCGATCGCGACGAGCTGATCCGCGCCGGGTGGACGGTGCGGATCCCGACCTCCGTCGGCGAACGGCTGGCGTTGAGCGGCGCGCCGCCGACGCCGGTTCCCGCCAGTTCCTAGGAGTCGCCTCTGCCGCGACCCGTACCCCTTTCCAAGGAGCCGTGCAATGAACAATTTGCAACCGCCGAGCAAGCATGCCGCCCGGACCGCGCGCCGCAACTATCTGATCTTGTGCCTCGTCGCGACGCTCGTCATGACAGTCCTCGTCACGGCCGTCGTGGTCGTCGTCGACGCGTAGCGGCCCGTCGATCGTGGGTTCTCTCGCCAGTGCCGCCCTCGGCTCCGAGCAGAGTTGACCCAATCTTTCGTCACGCGCGGGGCGTAGAAGGGGTTGTGAAGCTCGTGGTGCGGCGAATGGGCCGAGGGTGACGAATCCGACGGGGCCGGAACCGGAATTCGAGGCGTGGGCCACTCCGCATCTGCGCGCCATGACGCATCTGGCGAGTCGTCTGGTCGGCGGCGCGGACAGAGACGACGTGGTGCAGGAGGCTCTGACGAGAGCCTGGCAGAAGCGTCACACCTTCGACGCGGCGCGCGGTTCGGCACGGGTCTGGTTGCTCGCCATCGTCGCGGATCGCGCTCGTCGTCATCGACGCCGGCGAACGAGGTCGACCTTTCCGGAGCACGGGGCCGGGTCCGTCCCGCCGATCGACGGAGCGAGCGTCGACCTCGAGCGCGCGGTTACGAGTCTGCCGGCGCGCATGCGACTCGCAGTCGAGTGCGTGTACTTCGTCGACCTGTCCATCCGGGACACGGCGACGGTGATGCGGGTGAGTGAGGGGACGATCAAGTCGACGTTGCACGACGCGCGCGCCTTGTTGTGCAGCCGATTGGAGGTGTCGTCATGATGGAGATCGACGAGCAGCTGCGCGAAGCCGGGGAGCGCTGGCGGGCGGTAGAGCGGCCGCCGGTGGTCGACTTCCCGCGTGCGACCAAGGGCTCCGGCCGAACGCGACGGGCGCTCGCGGTGACCGCGGTCGTCGCCACCCTTGTCGTACTGGGCGCGGCGATCCGGTCGATCGCCGACGATGGGTCTCCGCGCGTCGCAACCACGCAACCGACGACCTCGTCGTCACGTGTGCCGTCGTCGCCGTCGGTCATCACGCTCGGTCCGGACATCGTGCAGACCGAGGCGCTGGCCGTCGACGGTGCCAGGCTCTGGGTGACCGGAGAAGCGCCGAACGGTGGAGCCGCGACCCTCGAAAGCATCGACGGTGAGTCCGGCGAGGTGCTCGCGAACGTGAAGCTCCCCGACAACGGCCCGTTTCAGATCGCGGTGGGAGACAACGCGATCTGGGTGTGCAGTCAGCAGAACGAAGAGGCGGCGCATCTCGTCAAGATCGATTCGACGAGCGCTCGAATCGTGGCAGTCATACCCACCTCGGGAGACGCGAACGTCGCAATCACTCCCGACGCGATCTGGGTCGACGAGAACACCGGGAACCTCAAACGTCTCGACCCGCGCACCAACGAGGTGCTGGCCCGTGTTCCGCTCCCCGGAGGGCCTTACAGCGCGCACTTCATCACAGCCGGTCCGCTCGGGATCTTCCTCGCGAACGGCTACGACGGCAGTGTTCTCCGTGTCGATCCCGACACCAACACCGTGAAGGTGATCGCAGACGTAGGGAGTAGCGCGCTGCAGCCCGTCGAGCTCGACGGTGCGTTGTGGATCAACACCGGCCGCGCGCTCGGCGCGGATCGATCCGGCGACGGGAGCGATCACGCGCCGCATCGACCTCGGCCGACGTATCCAGTCCCTCGCCTCGGACGGCCGATCGCTGTGGGCGGGAACCGACGGCCCCCGCGTCGTGCGCGTCGAGCCCTCGACCGGCCGGACGACCAACGCGACACTTCCCGCCGGCACGAAATTCGTCTCGGAGCTCGCGACCGATCCCACGACCGGCGCAGTGTGGGCTGCATCCGACGATCCGACGCCCCGTCTCCTACGCCTGGCGTCGTGAAGGTCGCGGGACCGGCGGGGTAGTTTTCCGCAGGTCACCGTTCGGGGGGAGAGGCCATGAAGCGACTTCGTCGCCGCGTGCTGCTGGGGGCGCTCGTCGTCCCGGCGCTGTTGGGATTGACCGCGTGCACCCGGTTCGGAGCATCGCTCTCCCGAGTCTCCGATCCGGTGGTGCTCGACGGCACCGCGCTGCCGAAGCTGCTCGGCGGCGAACCCGCGCACATCGTGGGCTTCTCGTGGGACGGCAAGGCGTGGCACCAGATCCCGGTCCAGGTCGACGAGCGCGACCTCGTGAATCCGGGGCAGATCTATCACCGGCCCACGTCGATCTGGCCGAACCTCTTCGGGACCACCACGCCCTACAAGATCCTCGTCTACACACCGCCCCCGACGCTCACTGCGGGTTACACCGCGGCCGGCACCACGTACACGCCGGTCGACTCCAACCCGGCGTTCGACGCGAACGACGAGGTCTCGTTCATGGGCCTCGACACGGGGAAGCAGGCCGGCGAATCGGTCGCGAATCCGCCCGGCGTCGACGGCGCGACACGCGAAGAGGTGAAGGCGACCGATCCCCTCACGGCGGCGGACGTCGGGTACACGTACCTGTTCCACAGTGACTCGCTCACGGGTGGGAGCGCGGGCACCACCGGGGTCCACTACACCTTCAGTCTCGACTCGGGCGACTACCGCACGACGTACAAGATGGGTACCGCTTCGCTGAGCCCCAACAACGCGTGGGGCTTCAATCCCGAACACTCGACCGTCGTGACGTCCTTGTACAGCGAGACTCTCGGCGACCGCTGGCTCGGCAACGGGCTCGCCATCACCTTCGGCGCGTCGACCGGGGCGAACATCCTCGACCGCTCGCACTACTACGTGACCGTGGGCTGTGGCCGGAACGAGGACACGTTCGACGGAAGCGCGAACAATCCCGGCGAAGGTGCCTTCGTCGTGAACATCTCCGGGCCGGTGCGCGCGATCCGGTCGTACATCGGTGCGAACAGCTACCTGTACACCGTGAACACCGACACCTTCTATCCCGATCGCCAGGAGACGCTGACCGAGCTGCGCGGTCACGCCGGCCTGCCCGGCTACGGCGCGGCCGACGACTTCGTCACCGGCACGACGGGCCTGACGTACTCCGACCCGGCCAACACCGGCGTCGTGATCGACGGCACGCCCGACGTGGTCACGCCGATCTCGTACACGACGGGTTCGCCGGCTCCCGTCGCGTGGCAGTTGGTGGCGGGCCCGCAGGGTTCGCTCGTCACGACGCGGACGCTCGAGACCGACATCACCGGGCTCAACGTCACGACCGTGTACCAGGACAAGAACCCCGCGTCACCCGCGCAGTGCACCGGCGACGCCGCGGCCTGGGGTCAGAACGGAGTGAACACGACGTCACCGGTCTCGAACGTGCCGGTCACCGACCCGACGCTCACTGCGACGCCCGCGACCTTCCTCGTTCACCGGTACCGCAACTTCGAGCCTCCGAACCTGTCGACGGCGTCCGCCGCGCAGCTCGACGCGCAGGCGCGCACCCCGCTCGATGTGACCGTGACCGGGTAGCTCGAGTTTCAGTCCCTCCCATCGCCACGACCGATCGATCGCAGACGCAGTTCGGGCCGGTGCAAACGCACCGGCCCGAATCGCTCAGAAGAAGCTGACCTGCGAGATCACCATCTGGGCATTGGCGCGGCCGTTGCCACCTTGGCGGTTGCACCAGACGCTCACCTCGCCGCCGCCGGGCGGAACCTGAGCACCGCCGTTCATCGTGAGCGACGCGACAACCCCGTCGCCATCCGGGCTGAGACGCCGGTCCCCCGTGCCGCCGATGAAGCCGGTTCCGCTCCGCAACTCGCATGCGACGGAGCGCACCTCGTCCGCACCGACGTGAACCGGTTCATCGATGGTCACGGTCGCGTGCAACACCCAGCCGCCCTCGGGAAGGTTCTTGGCCGCAACCTTGGTCATCGTCGCTTCGATCGGCGTATCACCGAACGCGAAGGTCGTGAGTGGCGCGGCGCCGGCAGGGCCGGCGGGCCCCGCGGGGCCGGCCGGGCCGGCCAGTCCCGGCGCGCCTTGCGCGCCGGTCTGCCCCGGCACGCCTTGGATACCCGGAATTCCCTGAGCGCCCTGAATGCCTTGATCGCCCTTCACGCCCTGTTGGTTGAAGTTCAGGGCCGTCTCGAACCGCGAGCATTTCCCATGTGCCGTCGTGTCGATGACGCGGCATGATGCCGACGTTGGTTCCCTTGAGGTAACAGGTGTGGATCACGTTGTCCGCCCCGGGTACCGCCGCCGACGCGACTCCGACGGCTGTCACGCCGAGTGTCAGCGCTGCGAGCCCGACGGCAGCAACCGCCCGTCGCGTCTTGAGATGCATTCTGATCATGTCCCGCTCCCCGTATGCCCGCGTTTCCGATTGGTTGTCGGGCGAGCAAAGCAAAGCGACCGGCGCCTGGCATCCGTAGTGATGTACGTAGACGCCGGGGAGAGGCGTGGGTCCCGGCGGGCGGCTCAGGTCGTGGCGAACACGGCGACCAGGTCGTCTCGCCGGTGCACACCGAGTTTGTCGAACGCCCGCTGGAGGTGCGTTTCCACCGTACGCACGGAGATTCCGAACGCAGAGGCGATGGCTTGATTCGATGCCCCGGCCGCGGCGCGAGTGGCGATGTCGAACTCTCGGCTGGTGAGGCCCGAGATCGAGTCGTCGAGCCGGAGCGCCGGGGTGCGGGTTCCGGAGCAACGGTTGCGATGCGTATCGCTCAGCGCGGGGCCTGGGCCGCGAGGCTCGGCGATCCGGCGTGGCGATAGCGAGCGCGCCGCCTGCGCGAATGCTTCGGCCACGCGCAGGTGGTGCCCGAGCTCGGCGAAGCGCTTCGCCGCGTCGGCAAGTCGGGAGCCGTTCCCGGTGGCGAGCGCAGACGCGTGGGCGGCCCAGATGGCCGTGCGACTGCCTTGTTCCACCGCTGCGAGTCGTAGAGATCGCGTCGACGTGACGCGTCGGGTCGAGCCCGGCGCGGATGGACTCGTGCCGCAGATATGCCTCGACGGTGATCATGCCTTCGTTCTCGCGCGTGTGCGATGGCCTCGTCAAGTATTCGTTCGGCTCCGGCCCGGTCGCCGCGGAGCATGCTCACCCAGATGGCCGCGGCGTCGATGTCGGACGAGAAGACTTGGCCGCCGGGCCAGAGGTGGCGGCGCGCCTCCCCGAGCGCGAGTTCTGCGGCCGCGATCTCACCGCGCTGCGCGTGCACCCGCGAGGTGATCGCGAAGCAGAACGCTTGATAGCCGCGGCGATTGTCGAGCTCGTGGAGTGCGGCCGCTTGCTGCAACAGACGTAGGCCCTCGTCGAGCTTGCCCTGGTCGGCCACGACCATGCCGCGAAACATCAAGACGCCGGCGCGCAGTGTCGTGTCGGGATCGTCGACGACCAACGTCTCGATCGCCCGACCGAACTCCTCGGCCTGGTCGAGGTCGCCGAGCGCGTAGAGGGCGAGCATCCGCTGGGCCGCGATCCATCCGATTCCGGCTGGTATGTCGTCGACGTGCTGCATCGCGACCGGGACCATGAGGTCGCAGAGGTCGAGTGTGTCGAGACACCGGCCGGACAGCGTGCGGATCAGGCCCTCGGCCACGAACGAGCAGAGGGCCGCGACCTCGTCGTCGGCCATCGCCGTGATTCGCGCTTCGGCGAGCGGAGCCGCGTCTCGGAAGTGGCCGCAATCGGCGAGCAGGTCGGCGACTCGCGCTTCCAGCAGGTTGCGTCGCGGCCCGGCCTGGAAGGTGGCGAGTGTGGTCTCGAGGACGGCGACCGCGTCGTCGACGCGACCCAGTTCGGTGCCGAGCGCCAACGCTCTGATTTGCGCGTACCGCATACGCAGGACCTCGTCGAGCGCCGCGACCTCGCCGTGCAGTGGCGCCAACACGCTCTCGGCGGCGGCGTGACGTTGTTGCCCGACGAGCGCCTCGCCGAGAACGACAGTGGCCAAGACTCGCGCTCCCACGGTCGATCGCTGTGACCGCGAACCTCTCGGCGAGTGCAAAGTCCTTGCGCGACAACGCCAGCTCGGCGCCTCGAAGAGCAAGGTCGTCGCCGAGCGGTGCGCCGATGTCGAGACGCCAGAGCGCGACGCGCATGAGGTCGGCTCCCGCAAGCGCGGTGTCGGAGTCTTCGTAGAGGTCGATCAGCGAAGCGATGACCGCATCGCGATGAGGGCCGGGCATGCGTTCGACGAGGACTTGGGCCACGAGTGGATGAGACGACCGGACGATGCGGTCGCGACCGACGCGTTCCACCTGCACGAGGCGAAGCGACGCGAGACGCTGGAACACATCGGGTGCGACGACACGCTCGAACAACTCGGCCGCGATCGGCTCGCCGAGGGCGAGGAGCTCGGCTGCGGCCCGATCCGCGGGTTGGAGGTCGTCGATACGGTCAGCCAGGAGGTCGACCAGCCTCAGGCTCGGGCGGCCGGCGACGCGTTGCACCCATGCGCCGTGCGCTCGACGGAGGCTGCCATCCGCTCGACCCGCATCGACCAGCTCGCGCAGCATGAGCACGTTGCCACCGCTCTGATCGTGGAGTCGCCTCGCTGTCCGTGGTTCGACCGGATCGCCCAGTGCAGCTTCGAGCGCGTCCTCGGTCTCGTGATACTCGAACGGCTCGAGATCGAGGCGGGCCAGCCGGCCGTCCTTCCACAGCGCGGTCAGAACGGGCCGGGCGTACGGTTCGCCGCGCCGGGCTGTGACGACGGCCTTGGCCTGTCGCGTGGTGATGAGGTGATGGAGGAAGCCGACCGACACCGGATCGAGCCAATGCGCGTCGTCGACGAACAACTGGAGCTGCCCGTCGGGGCGACACAGGTGCGAGGCGAGGAGACGCCAGGTCGCAGCGTTGTTTCCCGCCGGCGCCCACGTGTCCGGAAGAAGGTGCGACCACGCGCCGAGCGGCACCCTTTGCGCGCCGCTCGATCCCACCACCGGGTGCCACACCACCCCGGGCTGGGACATCTCGACGACGAGCTCGCGTGCGAGCCGGGTCTTGCCCGCGCCGGCGTCTCCCAATATGACGACGCCCTGCTGGTCGCGAAACGACTCGAGCGCGACCGCGAGCTGTGCGGCCCGGCCGACCAACGGCCAGGCGGTACCGCCGTGGTCGGGCCGCGTTGTCACGTTGCTGCTCGCCCCCGCCCCTTCAGCATGCGACATGTTGTCACAGGCGCGTCGTCGTTCACCCGAGCAGATGGCCGAGCTCTCGTGCGTTTTGTCCGAAGAAGGTCATGCGCGAAGAATCTCGCACCGTTAGGGTCGGGTGATGGTGCGCGAGGTGGTGACGGGGTACTGCTGGCCCCAGTCGGTGTCCCCGGGCGGGCAGGTCGGCCTGCACATGTCGTCGTCGGGCGGCCGGCCGGTGCGCGTCGAGGTGGCACGCATCGGCGCGCGCCGCGAGGTTGTGTTCGGCACCGGGGCCGATCCCGTCGCCACCGGCGAGCACGCGACCCCGAAGGACGCGGCGTCGAAGGGGTGCGGCTGGCCGGTCGCGCTGACGCTCGACGTCGACTCGTCGTGGCGCTCCGGCTACTACGAGGTCGTGATGGAGATCGACGTCGGCGAGAAAGTACGGCGCGACTACGCGTTCTTCGTCGTGCGTCCGGCCTCGCGCGGCCCGAGCATCGTGCTCGCGCTCGCCACCAACACCTGGTACGCGTACAACGACTTCGGCGGACCGAACCTGTACACGGGCGGCACGCACGTCGCGATGCAGCGGCCGATGGCGGCGGGCTACCTCTTCAAGCCGCCGGGCCGGGGCCGGCGCGTGACGGGAACGGGCGCGCCCGACCCACAGAACGCCGCGCATGTCGGTTACATCCAGCTCAACCACCTGTCGGGCTACGCCGGGTCGGCGGGCTGGCCCGACTGGGAGCAGCCGTTCATCGAGTGGGCCGAACGCGAGGGGTTCGAGGTCGGTGTGTGCACGAACGCCGATCTCGAAGAGCACCCCGAGGTGCTCGACGGCGCGAGCCTCTACTTGTCGGTCGGCCATGACGAGTACTGGTCGCGCGGCATGCGCGACACGGTCGAGGCGTTCATCGCGCGCGGCGGCAACGCCGCGTTCTTCTCGGGCAACACGTCGTTGTGGCAGGTGCGCATCGAGGGCGACGACCACGACGTGATGGTGGGGTACAAGGGCTTTTTCAAGGACGACCCGTTGCTGGGAACCGACCGCGAGTCGGAGGTCACGACGTTCTGGTCGGATGTGATCGTCGCTCGGCCCGAGAACCACATGACCGGCGTCTCGTTCACCCGCGGGGGCTATCACCGCATCGGCCGCAACGTGACGAGCGGTCTCGGCGGTTACACCGTGCACCGTGCGGGTCACTGGATCTTCGACGGTACCGGTCTCGGCTACGGCGACGTGCTCGGCGCGGGCGCGACCACGGTCGGCTACGAGTGTGACGGCTGCGTGTTCACCTACCGCGACGGGCTGCCGTACCCGACCGGCGAGGACGGCACGCCGCCGACGTTCGAGATCCTCGGCACGTGCCCCACGCAGCACTTCACGCGCGAAACCGCGCCCCGTCCGCCCAAACCGGGCGAGCCGAGTGAGTTGGAGTACATCGCGTCGCGCGTGTTCGGGACGCGCGCGCCCGAGGCGATGGAACGCATCCGCCACGGCCACGCCGTGCTCGGCGCGTACACGAACGACGCGGGTGCGACCGTGGTGACGTCGGGGTCGACCGACTGGGCGCACGGTCTCGCCGCGCGTGACCCGCGGATCGAACAGATCACCCGGAACGTGCTGACGCGGTTGGGGTCGCCGTGAACGACGCTGCGTCCGACGACGTGCACTTCGAGTTGGTCGACCACGTCGTCACGATCACGTTCGCTCGACCGGAACGACTCAACGCGTTTCGCGCCGAGACGCTGCGTCTGTTCGTCGAGATGCTCGATCGCGTCGACGCCGACGACGACGTGCGCGCCGTCGTCGTCACGGGCGCCGGCCGCGCGTTCTGCGCAGGAGCAGACATCTCCGGCGGCGCGGATGCGTTCGAGCCCGCGGCTCCGAAGCCGGGTGGCGCCGTGCCTCGCGACGCCGCGCCGCGCGACGGCGGTGGGATCCTCGCGCTGCGCATCCATGCGTTGCAGAAGCCGATCATCGCCGCGGTCAACGGCGCCGCGGTCGGCATGGGCGCGACCATGACGCTCCCGATGGATGTGCGCCTGGCGTCCACCGACGCGCGGTTCGGTTTCGTCTTCACGCGGCGCGGGATCATCCCCGAAGGGTGCAGCAGTTGGTTCCTGCCGCGGGTCGTCGGCATCGGTACGGCGAGCGAGTGGATGCTCACCGGTCGCATCGTCGACGCGCAGGCCGCGCTCGCCGCCGGGCTCGTGCGATCGGTGCACGCGCCGGCCGACCTCCTGCCCGCCGCGTACGCACTGGCCCGGGAGATCAGCGACAACGCGGCGCCCGTTTCCGCGGCCATGACGCGGCAACTGCTCTGGCGCATGCTCGCAACCGAAGACCCCCAGACCGCCCACCGGGCCGAATCGCGCGGCCTTGCGGTCCGCTCGCGCTCCGAGGACGCGCGCGAGGGCGTCGAGGCGTTCCTGGCGAAGCGACCCGCGCGGTTCCCGGGTCGCGTCACGGCCGACTACGTCGACGTCTTCGACGACTGAGGCACGACCCGGATCGGAGTGTTCGATGAGCGACCCCTACGACGCGTTTGCCGGTCTCGCCACGGATCGGCCCGCCGACGGCGTGCTGCGCATCACGATGGACGCTCCGGGCCTCAACGCCGTGAGCCCGCAGGTCCACCGGGAGCTGGCCGACATCTGGCTCACCGTCGACCGTGACCCCGACGTGAGGGTCGCGCTGCTCCGCGGCGCCGGTCGAGCCTTCTCCGCGGGCGGGTCGTTCGAGCTCATCGGCGACACCATGGGCGACTACGCCACCCGGACGCGAGTCATGCGAGAAGCGCGCGATCTCGTCTTCAACGTCATCAACTGCTCGAAGCCGATCGTGTCGGCCATGCACGGTCCTGCGGTCGGCGCCGGGCTCGCGGCCGGCCTGCTCGCCGACATCTCCGTGGTCGGTCGCACGGCTCGGATCATCGACGGGCACACGCGGCTCGGCGTCGCCGCGGGCGATCACGCCGCGATCTGCTGGCCGCTGCTGTGCGGTATGGCGAAGGCGAAGTACTACCTCCTCACGTGTGACGTGCTGACGGGTGAGGAAGCGGAACGGATCGGGCTCGTGTCGATGTGCGTCGACGACGACGATGTACAGCAACGCGCGCTCGAAGTCGCGGTGCAGCTCGCGCACGGCGCCCAGTCGGCGATCCGCTGGACCAAGCAGACGCTCAACAACTGGTACCGCGCGCAGTCGGCGATCTTCGACGCCAGCCTCGCGTACGAGTTCTACGGGTTCGGAGGTCCCGATGCCCGCGAGGGCCTGGTGAGCCACACCGAGAAACGGCCGCCCCGGTTCACCGGGCCCGCGGGCGAATAGCCCGCGGCGACGCGACGCGTCCAGTGTGCTCACGCGCGAGTTGCTCGGGTGGGAGCCGACACGTCCCGGACTCATCGCCGACCTCGACGCGGGCCACTACTTCGACAAGGTGCCGACCGTCACGCCGTGACCGCCACGCGGTGACCTCGACGCCGCATCGCTACCCGGACGCGGAACCGGGCGATCCGGCGCGCGCGGCGCGGAGGCTCGTGTAGGCGAGTGCACCGACGGCGGCCGGCAGGAACAGCGAGAGGCCGCGCCACAACAACGTCCCCGCCAGCGCACCGCCGAGCGGGACACCGAAGTGGTGCAGTACCGCCGGCACCGCGATCTCCACCGCACCCAGGCCGCCCGGCAGGAGCGGGACCCAGGAGGCGACGGTGCCGGCCACGTAGGCGAGGACGACGAGACCGAAATCCGCGTCGGCGTGCACGGCGTGCAGTGCGATCCAGAGCGCGCCGGCGTCGGCGAGCCACCAAGCGGTGGACGCGACCACGATCGCCGCGCGCTGGTTCGTTCGCCCGAAGAGCGCCATGAGGCGCGCGTGCTCTCCGATACCGGCGGCTCGGAGCTCGTCGCGCGTCATCGTTCGGCGGCGGGGCAGCAACCACATCGCGTCGGCGGCGAGCTTGCCGATGACGGGCCGGCGGACGAGGGTGACGACGATCGCCGTGGCGGCGACGAGGACCGCGGCGACGACGACCAGACGGGTCGCGTCGTCCGGGTCGGGGTGCCCGACCGCGTCGACGAGGCCCGAGGCAACGGCGGCGGTGAGCGCGAGCGCCCAGAACTGGCACCACCCCGCGACCAGCAACATCGTGATCGCGCCTTGCCGGCCGACGCCTCGGCGCCCGAGCTCCGAGACCGACAACGCGATGCCCTCCGCGGGAGCGGCCGGGAGCAGACTTCCCAGGCCCCACATGACGAGGGCGATCCTCACGGTCGTTCCCCAGCGCAGCGCATCGTCGCCGGCGCGCAGGAGCCACAGCAGCCATCCCGCGGCGGAGTAGCTGCAGATCTCGAGCACGATCGCGGGGGCGAGCCAGGCGGGCGTGGCGAGGCGCAGCTGGTGTATCGCGTCGCGAATCCCACCGCTCGCGACGACGACCGCGTACACGAGCAGCCCCGCGACGACGAACGTGAGCACGTATCGGAGCCGGTTCCGGGATGCGGTGACGGGTTTCGCGTTCGATCCCGACTCGGTCCCGAAATGTGGCGTCACCCGTCAGCCGGCGTCGAGCCGATCATCGCTGCCACGCTAGTTGCACCCGTCCGCCTTCCCGGCCGGGAGCGCATCGACCGGTTCGGCGGTCTCGGGCGCTTCGTCACTTCCAGGCGTGCACGACGATGCGCCGCGACGAGTGCAGGGCGAGCGGCGCGCGGTCGCGGAGCTCGGCCTGCAGCACGCGGCCGGCCCGGCGCAACCGCGGACTCCGGAACACGACCTCGACCCGCCGGAAGCCGAATTCTCGCAGCAGCCCGCGCAGGGCGCGGGTGTTCAGTGCCCACCAGTTCGTTCCGTCGCCGTTCAACTCGTTGCCCGGGTACAGACGACCGGCGGCCCACGGCAACCAGTCGAAGCGCAGCTCCGTCTCGAGGATGAGGTGTGACCGCGTGACGCTCGCGACGCGTTCGATCGCGGTGATCGGGTCGCGCAGGTGGTACACGACGCCGAGCAGCAGCACGAGGTCGAAGGTGCCGCCCAGCCGGTCGGGACCGAGGTCCATGACGTCGACGACCATCGAGTCGACACGCGACCCGAGCACCTTGTGCGCGAAGTCGAAGCCCTCCCGCGTTCCCCAGCCTTCGCCGGACCACGCATAGGAGTCGGTGGCGAGGACGCGGGCGGCGCCGCGCCGCTCGCATTCGAAGGAGTAGAAGCCGTCCCAGGCGCCGATGTCGAGCACGTCGAGAGCGGCGAGCGAAGCGGGCAGGCGTAGCGAAGGGAGGAGGTTGCGTCCGGGGTCGGTCGCGCCCGCGGTCACGATGCCGTGACCGAGGTCGAGCGTGTGGAACCACGAGATCTGCTCGGCCTGCGCGCGAATTTCGGACGGCTCCACGAACATCCCTTCCGTCGGACAGGAGAGACTAGGTCGTCACCTCTCCGTCGTGGCCGACCGCCGTCGACTGGAGGACGACCGTCGTGTGACGGTTACCCCTTCGCGTCCGACCAGCGGCGGATCACGCTGATGTCGGCGACGAAGCGGACGGAGTCGTCGGGAGCCCATCGATGCGCGGCCTCTTGGAGACCCGCATCGAGCAGCCGCGCGACCTCGGCACCGTGCTCGATCGGCGCGTGGACGAGGAGCTCGTCGTGCAGGCAGAGCACGATGCGCGCGTCCAGTGGTGCGGCACGCGCCCGCACGGTCACGGCCCACGTCTTGAACAGCTCGGCGGCCGCGCCCTGGACGACCGCGTTGCGACCGTAACGCCCGCGCGCCGCGGCGCGGGCCCGCGCGTCGCGTTCGGTGAGCTCGGCGTCGGTGCCGGCCGATCCCATCGCGAGCAGCCGGCCCCCGTAGGTGCGCAGCGCGCGGTGTGACTGCGCGGCGACGTCGGCGTCGCGCAGGTAGGTCATCGCCACCGGGTAGGCCGACTCGAGCCCGCGCAAGGCCCGCGCGCCGTTGCCCGTCGTCTGCCCGTACATCGCGCCGAGCACCGCGACCTTCGCGGTCGCGCGATCGACACCGAGCTGTCGCGCGACCGGTGCGTACATGTCGGCCGCGTGCGTCGCGCGGGCCAGGCCGCCGTCGCCCGACACGGCCGCGAGCACGCGCGGTTCGATCTGGCCGAGATCGGCGCGCACGAACACGTGCCCGGGCTCGGCGACCACTGCGTCGCGCATGTCGGCCGGCATGTTGTGCAGCCCGCCCGACGCCGTCATCCGCCCCGCGGCGCCGTCCGCGCCCGACCACGCGCCGCGCAGGCGCCCGTCGGCGCCGACGTTCTCGTCGAGCCACGAGTACCCGTACGTGGTCGACACCCGCTCGGCCTTGCGCCACACGAGCAGCGCGCCGACCAGCGGATGCGTGTCGCGCATGGCTTCCAGTCGCCACGCGCGCGTGTCGGGAACATCGATGCCCACCCGGGCGAGCAACGCCTTCACCTGTCCCGGGCTCCGGAGGTCGCACGGCGCGCCCGGCGGTGCGTGGCGCATCACCTCGGCGTCGCGCCGCGCCCGTTGCGCGGCGGCGTCGGCTTCCGAGCGCGGGCGTTCCCCCACGAGCGTGCCGATGATGGCTTCGGCGACGTCTCGGTCGACGGGCAGGCCGTCGACGGTCAACTCCACGCACAGCAACTCGGCCGCCGATTCCGTGCGCGCGGTCATCGTGGCGCGGGGCCGATCGGGCAACGCCGACAGGCGGGCCTGCTGGAGCACGACGACGCCGGCCGTCAGCGCGGCCCACTTCGCGAGCCGGTCCGGGCTCGTGGCCCAGCCGCCGCCAACCCAGTCGGGCCGGAGATAGCCATCGGGGCGAAGCGGCTCCTCCGGATCGCCGTCGGCGCCCGCGGCCGTGCTGAACAGGTCGGGCGGTCCCGCCGCGGGCAGGGCGTCGAGCGGCAGGTCGTGCAGCTGCGCCCACACCCGCGCCGGATCGGCCCACCACCCGCCGAACAGGAGCCGATGGACGGCGGCGATGTCCCAGCTCGTCGCGACGCGAACCCCGGAGTCGACCAGCTGCTCCGCGGTGGCGTTCGACCACATCGCCCAGCGGGGCCGGAGCGCGTCCTCCACCGCGCGCACGACACCGGCCGGATCGTCGACCGTGAGCGTGCAGACCGCGCCGGCCGGCGTCGCGATCGCGAAGCCGGTCGCCGGGGCGACGACGAGCGCGACGAGGTCGCCGCGCCCGGCGCCCTTCCTTCGCAGCTCCGCGACCGCGTCCACGGAATGCACCTTGTCACGTTCTCGTCGGAACCGACGATGGACGCGCGGCGTAGAAAGCCGACTCCGGGATTCCGAGGACGACGGCATGCCGAGCGTGCGGCCGCGCCTGGTCAGCGCACGGGCAGGTCGGATTGCAGCTGGGTGACCAGGAAACGATTGACGACGCGGGCCGCGGCCGGCGTCAGGAAGTCGAACTGGATCCCGGCGTGCGCGAACGGTGGCATGTCGCCGGTCCAGGTGCGCATGACCTCGCCGGTGAGGTCGGCGGGCGCGCCCCGCAGGTCCATCGTGAGCCCGACCCGGGTGCCGACCGGCAGCGGGGTCGGGCCGAGGATCGCGCAACCCGATGCCGAGAGATCGACGACGTCGGCGTCGAACTCTTCGCCCGCGGCGTCGCCGGTCGTCGGGGTCACGGTGGCGGTGAGGTCGACGCGCAGGCGGGGTGCGCGCCGCCGGTCGATTTCGTCGGAACCGTCCCGACGGACGATGCGCAGCAACGTGCCCGTGGCCGCGAGCACCCGCGCGTTCGCGCTGACCAGGCGCTCGCCGAACCCGATGAGCAGGGTCACGGTGTCGCGTTCCGAGAAGGTCCCCTCGACGGGAGTCCACCCTCGCAACCCGACCAGCCGGTCGCTCACGTACGTGACGTTCGCCGACCACACTTCGCCCGCGGCGGACTGGACGCGCACCAGCGCGCCGACGCCCAGCCATCTGATGCCGAGCGCAGCGGAGCCCTTCGCACGCGCGTCACGAGCCGCCATCGTGCACCGTCTTCGGCACGGCGCTCGACCCGACGGTCGGTCGAACGGGTCGTCGTGACCAACGTCACCGGCGCGCGCGGCCCGGAGCTGTGATGTTCGTCACCCACCGGCGTTCCGGCGGCCGGGGTGATCAAGCGCGTCCTGCGTGTTGGTCGTTGGTGTCGGCATGGCTCTTGCTCCGCTCTCGTTCCAGTCGGTGACCGGTGGAGGCGGTCGGCGCGTCCTGTTCGCCGACGACGATCCCGGGATGCGGACGATCGTGCTGCTGAACCTCGAAGCCGAGGGCTTCGACGTCACCGTCGTCGACGACGGTGACGCCGCCCTCGCCGAGATCGATCGGGTGCTGCCCGACCTCATCGTGCTCGACGTGATGATGCCGGGCCGGGACGGGTTCGAGGTGCTGCGCCTCCTCAAGGACCAGCCGAGAACCGCGGCGATCCCGGTGGTGTTGCTGACGGCCAAGGCGACCGACGGCGACGTGTGGGAGGGCTGGAAGTCGGGCGCGGACTATTACATGACGAAGCCGTTCGACCCCGACGAGCTCGCCCACTTCGCCCGCCAGGTGCTCGGGCTCGAGGGCCTGTCGTGAGCGGCGCCCGTCGCCACACCGGCCGGCGGCGCGCGTGCGTCGGTGCCCTGGTCGGACTCGTCGGTATGGGTGTCTCGGGCACCACCCGTGCCTTCGCGGTCCCGGCCGGCCCGCCGGTCGCGGTGATCGTCGAGGCCCAGAGCGTCGCCGCGGCCGCCCGCGCGGTCGCGTCGGTCGGCGGGACCGTCGAGACGACGCTGCCGCTCGTGAACGGGGTCGCGGCGGAGGTCGACGCCGACCGCGTCACGACGTTGCGCGCGGGCGGAACAGTGCGCGTGGTTCCCGATCTCGTGTTACAGCCGACGAGCGCGTCGTTCGGCGACGGATCGGTCGACTCGCAGGTCGCCGCGCTCGATCCGGGCGCGGACGCGACGCCGGACGCGGGCCGGGGGGTCACGGTCGCGCTGGTCGACACGGGTGTCGCCGTCACGCCGGACCTGCGCGGGAACCGCCTGGTGCGCGGCCCCGACCTCTCGGGTGAGAACGACGGCATCGACCACTACGGCCACGGCACGTTCATGGCCGGCCTCATCGCCGGTGACGGTTCGGCGAGCGCAGCCACGACGTCGCACCACACCGGAATCGCCCCCGGCGCGCGCGTCGTGTCGGTCAAGGTCGCGCGGGCGGACGGCTCGACGACGGTGTCGCGGGTGATCGCGGGCATCGGCTGGGTCGTCGTCCACCGCGACGCGTACGACATCCGGGTGCTGAGCCTCTCGTTCGGGGTGGATGCGCCGATGCGCTACGTCGCGAACCCGCTGGACGCGGCGGTCGAAGCGGCATGGGCGTCGGGCATCACCGTCGTCGCCGCGGCCGGCAACGACGGATCGGACGGCGTCTCCTCGCCGGGTGACGATCCGTACGTCGTCACCGCCGGCGCGACCGACACCGGAGGAACGCCGCAGAGTTCGGACGACGTCGTGCCGAGCTGGTCGAGCCACGAACGGTTCCGCCGCTACGCGAAGCCGGACGTGGTCGCGCCCGGAGTGTCGGTCGTGTCGCTGCGCGCGCCGGGCTCGACGATCGACGTCGCCCACCCCGAAGGGCGGGTCGGTGCGGAGTACTTCCGCGGGTCGGGCACCTCGATGAGCACCGCTCTCGTGGCGGGCGCGGCCGCGGTGGTCGTCGCGCACCATCCGGATGCAACGCCCGACGACGTCAAGGGCGCGCTCGTCGACGGCGCCTCGACGACGCGCAGCGGCGCTCGGGCCGTCGACATCGCCGGCGCGGTCGACGCGCCCGCGCGGCCGGGATGGTGGCAGCACTTCCCCGTGGCGATGCACGGACTCGGCTTCCACTACCACGACGGCATGCCGTGGTCGGCGAGTCGCTGGAAGGCCGACGCCTGGAACGCGTCCCGCTGGAAGGCGAGCAGGTGGAAGGGCGCGAGCTGGACCGAGACCGCGTGGTCGGCCTCGCGCTGGAAGGACGTCGACTTCGCGGCCTCGCGGTGGAAGGCCACTCGATGGACGGCTCTGGCATGGCCGGCCCTGCGTTGGGGCTGACCGCCCGGCGCGGCGGCGGGCGGATCGAGCGCCGCGTCGCGGTGCTGATCGCGCTGCAGCTCGCGGGGGGCCTCGCCTTCACGCTCCTCGCCGGCGCGAAGGGAGCACCCGTCGGGCCGCCGGTGGCGATCGTGCTGCTCACGGGCGCGTTCGCGCTCGCGGGCTCGTTCGACATGCCCCTCGAGTTCCGCCGCTTCAACATCACGTTCACCCTCGCGGAGGCGGTGCTCGCGGCCGGGTTCTTCTTCGTCGGTCCGCTCGGGCTCGCGATCGCGGCGGCGGTCGGCGAGACGATCGACATGGCCGCGCAACGCCTCGCGCCGATCAAGGCCGCATTCAACGTCACCAACCGGTTCGCGGCGGCGACGGTCGCAGGAGTCGCGTTCGCCGCGCTCGGCCGGGGCGACGTGCACGACGCGTCGGCGTGGTCGGCGGCGCTGGCCGGGGCGCTCTGCTTCTCGATCATCGACGTCGTGTCCACGTCCGCGGTGCTCTCGATCGTGGAACGGGCTCCGTTCCACGACATGTTCGTCCGCTCGGTCTCCACGGGGATGCTCGCGACGCTGGCCGCGGCACCGATCGGTCTCATCACGCTCGATCTGGCCGCGCACGGCCCGTTCACCCCACTGATCCTCGTGCCGCTCGCACTCGCGGTCGCGCTGAACTCGAAGTATGCGGTGACCCAACGCGACGAGCACCTGCGCTTCGAGCGTCTCTACACGTCGTTGGCGCGTAGTGCGGGACTCGTCGCGTTCGACGAGGCGCTGGCGGCGATCGCGGGCGAAGCCCGATCACTTGCCACGGGCAGCACCGCGCTGTGCTGCGCGACGAACGTGGAGCTCGGGTGGACCGGCGCGGTCTCCGACGACACCGGCAACCGCGTGGCGACGCCCGACGCGGTCGCCGTCGCGCTCGCGCTCGCGGCCCGGGCGCCGGGTACCGAGATCGACCTCGCGGACGCGCCCGAGCTCGCCGCGCTCGCGAGCGACGCGAAGAGTGCCGTGGTCGTGTCGTCGGTGCACGAGACCGCCGGGCGCGTCGTCCTGATCGTCGTCCGTAACGGACCCGCGAGCCAGACCGCGTCCAGCCGGATCGAAACGCTGTCGGCGTTCGCGCACCAGGCCGCGCTCGTCGTCTCGAACGCGAAGCTGCACGAGGAGCGCGCCGTCGCCCTCGCCCGCGAGATCGACCTCAACCGGCAGAAGGGCGACTTCGTCGCCGCGGTCTCGCACGAGCTGCGGACACCGCTCGGCGTGATGCTCGGCTCGGTCCACACACTCGAACGGCTCGACGGCCGGATCACGGAGGCCCAACGCGAGCAGCTCTTCGACATGACCATCACCCAGGGTGCCCGCCTCCAGCGCCTGATCGACGAGCTGCTCCTCGTCGCCGCGGCCGAGCACTCGACCGTCCCGCTCGAGCGGGAAGTCGTGGAGCCCGCGGAGCTGCTCGACTCGATCACCGCGACCGTCGATCCGTCGGTTCGTGATCGCGTGCAGTGCCGGGTCGCGGGCGCCGACGAGTTGACGACCGACCGGTCGAAGCTCGAACGGATCCTCGTCAACCTCGTCGACAACGCCACGAAGTACGCGCCCGACGGACCGATCGAGCTGCACGCGGCGAGCGCGGGGGACGAGATCCGGTTCGCGGTCGTCGACCACGGGCCGGGCATCCCCGCCGACGATCGCGAACGCGTCTTCGAACGGTTCGTGCAACTCGACCAGTCGTCGACGCGGCGTCAGGGCGGGACCGGCCTCGGGCTCCACCTGTGCCGTCAGCTCGCGGCGCGCATCGACGGCGAGCTTCGTCTCGGCCCGACTCCGGGCGGGGGCTGCACGTTCACCCTGACCGTCCCGGTCACGCCGGTCGCGGCCGAGTGCGAGCAGTCCGAACCTTCCGAGTCCGCCGAGTCCGCCGAAACCGGCGCGGCAGGTGCGTCGGCCCATTGCGCCGGCGCGCGACCGGCCGTGTTGGCGCGGCCCCGAGCCCTCCCGATCGCATGATCCGCGACCTGCGCGCCGCGCCGCCCCGGCCCCCGCTCTCCGGTCCGTCGTCCGTCGCGTTCTCGCGCGATCTCGTCTCGCGGTCCGGCGAGACCGCGTCACCCGATCGGAACGCGCGCCGGCCCGGCGGGTTCACGATCGCGGTCACCGCGCCGCGCATGCTCACGTGCAAGCGCGGGCTCGCCGCGCACCTCGCGGCCCACGTCGCCACGAACGGAGTCGCCACGAACGGAGTCGCCACGAACGGAGTCGCCACGAACGGAGTCGCGGCGGGAGCCCACGAAGACGGCGCCATGGTGTGCGTCGTCGACGCCGACATCGAGTCGCGCGACCTCGGCGCGCGATTCGGCGTGTCGGGACCGGTCCTGCTCGACGTCGCGAAGAGCGTCGCGGTCGGCCACGGGCGCGCGCGCATCGACGAGCTGATCTCCCGCGTGGACCCGCCCGGCCTCTGGGTGCTCCCGACCCGGCCGCCGCAGAGCGCGCTCCTGCCCATGCTGCGCACCAAGACCGCGAGCCTGCTCGGCAGCCTCCGCACCGGCTTCGACTACGTCGTCGTCGACGCGCCGGTCGGTCTCGGCGTCGAGACCCCGGAATCCGACCGGGCGATCCTGCAGCACGTCGACGCGCTGCTCGTGGCCGTCACCGCCGACCCGTCGGCGATCGGCGGGGCTCTGCGGTACCTCAACGCGCTCGTGGTCGCGCGGAACCGGAACCTGCTCCCGCCGACCTTCTCCATCCATCTCGCGCTCACCGGTGGCGAGCGCGACCGCGCGCACGCGCTCGACGGGGCGCAGCTCGACCGCAAGCTGCAAGGGCTGCCCGTCGTCGCCGCGGTCCCGCAACTCTGGGGGCGCGGGCGGCCCGATGGTCCCCTCGAGTTGACGCACGACGGCGGCGCGCTTCGCGACGCCTTCGAGACGATCATGCACACGGTGACCACGGCCGATCGGTAACCACCTACGGTTGTCGCGATGACGTTGCTTCCTCGCCGCCGTCTCGGTGGCTCCGGGTTCGACGTGTCGGTGATGGCGCTCGGGTCGTGGCGAACGTACGAACGGATCCCGCGGGAGCAGGGTGTCGCGTTGATGCAGGCCGCGCGCGAGGCCGGTATCACGTTCCTCGACGACGCGCGCTACGACGACGAGACCGGCACCGCGCCGATGCGCACCGGCTGGTCCGAGGTCGTCTTCGGCGAGCTGTTCCGGGCCGCGGGCTGGGTCCGCGACGACGTCGTCGTCTCCAACAAGCTGTGGTGGGAGCACTGGCCCGACGAGGACGCGGCGACCGAGCTCGACGGCTCGCTCGACCGCATGGGCTTCGACCACGTCGACCTCGTATACGCGATGCCGCCCCGCCCGGATCTCCCGGTGGGCGTGCTCGTGGAACAGGTGGGCGAGCTGCTCGCCTCCGGCCGGGCCCGCGCCTGGGGCACCGGGATGTGGTCGGCGGCGCAACACCACGAGGCGCTCGACGTGTGTGCGCAGCTCGGCGTCCCGGCCCCGGCGGCCGCGCAGATGGCCACGAGCCTGGTCGACCACGACGGTCCCGACGACCCGGAGATGCGGCGCGCGTTCGCGCGGGGCGACATCGGCCTCGTCGCCGGCTTCGTCCTCGGGGGCGGTGTCCTCACCGGCAAGTACCTACGGGGTGAGCGCGGTCGCGCCGACGAGGATGGCACCGACACCACGCGTGCCGCCGACCTCGCCCGCGCGGTCGGTGAGCTCGCCGAAGCGTGGGAGGTGCCGCCGTCGCACGTGGCGTTCGCGTACGCCTTCGCGCACCCGCACGTCGCGAGCGTGCTGTTCGGCTCGCGCACTCCCGGGCAACTGCGCGAGAACGTCGGCGCGTACGCGACCTTCGCCGGGCTCGACGCGGACCAGGTCGCCGCGGTCGTACGCCTCGCGCGCTGAGGGCGACGCGTCAGGCGCGCCCGAGCTCGGCGCGCCACCGACGTTCGTCTCGGACGAGGTGCTCGTCGATCCGCGCGCCGGCGCCGAGGTCAGCCGTGGGTCGCCTGCACGGTGTGCGACGGATCGATGCGCGGTCGCCAGCACGCCGCGCACCGGTTGACACCCTCGCGGTGCACGTACGGATGGGGCGGGACGTCGCGCGCTTTGCCCGACTCCGGCTCGATCTCGCTGATGCTCTCGAGGTCGTCGAGCGGGATGCGGATCTCGGATCCGCTCCGGGTCTTGATGACCAGCATGCGGGGCCCTCCTCGTCGGTCCGCGCGGTCACTCCGGAACCGGCGACCAAGCGTGCCAACCGTACCTCCTTTCCGGCGGGCGTCGGTGCGGGTCACAGGCGTGCACGCGCCCGGAGGGTGCGGGGCGCGGTCGGGACGCGTGCGGCCCGCCGTCAGCCGCCGGTGAGCGCGGGCGCGAGCGCGCGCCACTCCGCCCGGGGGACCTCGTCGTCGGGCCGTATGACCTGGACGCAGACGTGGTCGGCGCCCGCGGCGCGCATCGCCGCGATCCGCCCGGCAATGGTGTCGAGGTCGCCCCACGCCACGATCGCGTCGACGAGCCGGTCGCTGCCCGCATCGGCGAAGTCGGAGTCGTGGAAGCCGAAGTCGAGGAGGTTGTTCGTGTAGTTCGGCAGCGTCGTGTACACGGCCGTGTGCCGGCGGGCGGTCGCGCTCGCGGTCGACGGATCGGTGTCGATCACCACCGCGAGCTCCGCCGCGATCAGCGCGTCGGGGCCGAGCGTCTCGCGCGCCCGCGCCACGTGCTCGACCGGCACGAAGTAGGGGTGGATGCCGGCGGTGCGGTCGCCGGCGAGGCGCAGCATCCGCGGCCGCAGCGCGGCCAGCACCCGCGCGTCCTTGGGGAACGGCTCGGCCGCAACGTCGAGCCCGTCGAGGAACTCGACCATCTTCGAGTACGGCTTCCGGTACCGGCCGGGTTCACCGCTGTCGATCAGGACCTGGTGGCTGACGCCGAGCCCGAGCAGGAAGCGGCGGCGCCAGTCGTCCGGCCACGACGCGCGGCGCTGCGCGACGTCGGCCGGGTCGTGCATCCAGATGTTGAGGATGCCCGTGGCGATCGTGGTGCGGGGCGCGGCCGTCAACAACGCCTCGACGGATCCGAGGACGTCGCCGCCGACATCGGGCAGCCAGATCGCGCTGTAGCCCAGCGCGTCGAGCTCCGCCGCCGCCTCCGCGACGACGCTCGCGTCGCCGTACCGCAGGTGTCCCGACCAGATGCCTGTTCCCGTGAGTCGCATGTCCGCAGTCTGCCCCTTCGGTCGACTGCCAAGCTGATGAGGCGGACGCGAACCTCGCACGGGCCGTATTCGTGCTGTAGACGTAACGCCATGGACGCGGTCGATCGGTTGCTGGCGTACGAGGAGATCCGTCAGCTCGCGTCGCGGTACGCGCTCGCGGTCGACTCCCGCAACCTCGACGATCTCGTCGCGCTGTTCGTCGACGACGTCGCGGTCGGCGGGGAGGAACGTGGCCGCGCCGCGTTGCGTGCGCAGTTCGACACGTCGTTACGGGCGGTGCAACGGACGTTCCTGCTCGTCGGCACGCACGTGATCGACCTGGTTGATGCCGGGCACGCGACCGGTTCCGTCTACTGCAAGGGCGAGGTGCAGGACGGCGAACGGTGGGTCCGCCAGGCGATCCTGTACGACGACACGTACGAGCGGCGCGACGGATCGTGGTTGTTCGTGCGGCGCCGGCACCGGCTCTGGTACGGCGCGGAGCCGGGCGTCAACCCGCTCACGCTCCCGCCCGCGCACTGGCCCGAGCACCACGACGGCATGGGCACGGTCCCCGAGCAGTGGCCGACGTGGCGCGCGTTCTGGGCGACGGGTCAGGATGACGACCGATGAGCGGACGCCTGCAGGATCGGGTCGCGATCGTGACGGGAGCCGGCGACGGGATCGGTCACGCGGTCGCGCGGCGATTCGCGGCCGACGGCGCGCGCGTGCTCGTGGGGGAGATCGACGGCGAACGCGGCGACGTGGTCGCGTCGGCGCTCACCCGCGACTTCGGCGTCGACGCGGTCGCGGTCCGCACCGACGTTGCGGTGCGCGCCGACGTCGAGCGGATGGTCGAGACCGCGCGTCGCGAGTGGGGCACGGTCGACATCCTCGTCAACAACGCCTGGGGCGGAGGCGCGCTCGGCCGGCTCGAGCACAAGCGCGAGGCGCGGTTCGACCTCGGGTTCCACGTCGGGTTCTACGGTCCGTTGTGGGCGATGCAGGCCGCGTTCCCGGCGATGCGGGAGCGGGGCTTCGGCCGGATCATCAGCATGTGCTCGCTCAACGGCGTCAACGCTCACATCGGCACCGCCGAGTACAACTCGGCCAAGGAAGCCCTGCGCGCGCTGCACGCGCACGGCGGCACGCGAGTGGGCGCAGTACGGCATCACTGCCAACGTGATCTGTCCGGGGGCGAAGACGGCTGCGTCGCGTCGCGTGTTCGCGCAGAACCCGGAGCTCGAGGCGGTCGCCGACGCGTCCAATCCGATGGGACGGCTCGGCGATCCCGAGAACGACATCGCGCCGGTCGCAGTGTTCCTCGCGAGCGACGACAGCCGGTATCTCACCGGGAACACGCTGTTCGTCGACGGCGGCTCCCACATCAACGGCGCAGCCTGGGCCCCCGACCTTCCCGACACGCCGGACGCGTAGCTGGCATCCGAGAGGCGACTTCGAACATCCAGGCTCCGGACTGGAGGTCCGGACGGGGTAACCGCCGTGCGTACCGAACGGCTCTCCCAGTGCTACGGGCACACCGTCGCGCTCGAAGCCCTCGACCTCGAGCGTGAAGCCGGCGAGGGTTCGGGTATCGCGGACATCCGGATGACGTCAACAAGTACTCGGCCATCTGACGAGACCCGCACCCCGAACCGCGGTGGGCGAGCGGGAAAGATCGGGTGATGGTCCCGGAGTCGGACGCGGAGGTGATCAGGGCGTCGCTCGTCGAGCCCGGCGGGTTCGGTGCGGTCTTCGACCGTCACGCGACCGTCGTCTTCCGCTACCTGGTGCGGCGCGTCGGTGTCGACGACGCCGAGGTGCTGCTGGGCGACGTGTTCCGGATCGCGTTCGAGAAGCGGTCGGCCTACGACTGCAACCGAGCGAACGCGCGGCCGTGGCTCTACGGCATCGCGACGAACCTCCTCGCGCACCATCGCCGGAGCGAGGCGCGCCGGATCGCCGCCACTGCCCGCCTGCTGACGGCGCAACAGCCGGGGGAGGACCCGACCGAGCGCGTGGTGGCGCGCCTCGACGCCGTCGACTTGTGGCCGGAGATCGCCGACGCGGTCGCGCGGTTGCCCGAAGGCGAGCGCGACGCGCTGCTGCTGTACGTGTGGGAGGAGCTCGGCTACGACGAGATCGCCGCCGCGCTCGACGTGCCGGTGGGTACCGTGCGTTCGAGACTCAATCGCGCGCGCCGGACTCTGCGCGAACTCCGGCCGTCGACCGGGAGAGAACAGTGAGCGACGACTTCGACCGTTTGCGGGAGCTGCGCCCCGACCGGGTGCACCCCGACGATCCGGCCGAACCCACTGTCTTCGCCCGGGAGAAGGAGCGACTGATGTCGAAGATCGACACGACCCGTGCGGGCGCCGCGCCCGTGCTGCGGATGCCCGACATCTACGCGCGCCTCGCATACGACGACGAGCGCGCCGCGTTGGACTATCTCGTGCGCGTGTTCCAGCTCGAGGAGATCCGCGAGGCGCGCACCGAGAACGAGGATTCGATGCTCGCGTGGCTGCGTGTCGGCGACGGTGTCGTCATGATTGGCCGCGCCAACGCCGAGATCCACCGCATCCTCAGCCCGCGCAGTCTCGGTCACACGACGGTGCAGATGATGGTGTACGTGCACGACATCGACGCGCACTACGCGCACGCCGTCGCCGCGGGCGCGGACGTCACGATGGAGCTCGAGGACGCGTTCTACGGCGAACGCCGCTACGAGGCCACCGATCCCGAAGGCCATCGGTGGCACTTCGGCGAGCGCCACGCCGACATCAACGCGCGCGGCGGTGTCGTGCCCGACGATCCGCAGGGCGGCAGGTAGCCGGCGTCACGACGAACGAGTCGCAGGCGCATTGCCTCAGCTCGGAGCGCGGCCGCGCTGTCGCTCGACCGTGTCGACGGTGTTGATGGGGCTGAAGAGGCGAAGACCGCCGTCGGCCGCGATCGACTCGCCGGTGACCCACCCGAGCTCGTGCACGCCGAGTGCGGCCGCGGCGACGTCGGCGGCAGTGCCGACGTGCCCGAGCGGCGTACGGTGCGCGACCTCGTCGAGCCAGCCCGGGACCTGACCCGCGCGGTCGAGCATCGGCGTGTCGGTGACGCCGGGCGCCACCGCGTTGACGCGGATCCCGAACGGCCCCCATTCGCAGGCCGCCACCCGGACCAGCATGTCGAGCGCGGCCTTCGAGGCGCAGTACGCACCCATCCCGCGGTCGGCGACGCGCCCACTGATGCTCGACAGCGCGACGATCGAACCGCCCTGGCCGCGTTCGATCATCGCGATCGCGGCCGCGCGCATGACGAGCCACGCGCCCTTGAGGTTGACGTCGAGGACGCGGTCCCAGTCGTCGGGCTTCGTGTCGACGAGCATCGCCGAGTCGCCGATGCCCGCACAGACGGTCACGAGCGTCGGCACCCCGTACTCGTCGACGGTCGTCGCCATGGCCCGTTCGACCGCGTCGGGATCGCGGACGTCGCAGACGACGTCGGCGCCCGTGCCGACGTCCCACACGACCGGTTCGGCGCCGGCCCCGCGTAACGCCGCGACGTGCGCGGCGCCGATACCCGACGCGCCGCCGCTCACCAACGCCACTGCACCCGCTACCGTCACGCGATCTCCCCGTTCGGTCCGAGATGCCGCCTCCACCAACAATTTCTCCACCAACAGTTGTCGGAGTTCTCGGCGCATGGTGCGCATATCTCCGACAACTGTTGGTGAAGTTTTGCGATCGCGGGGGCCGCGATTCCACGGTCGGACGTTACAAGGAGCGCCGCGAACGCGCCGGGAGGTCCGGCCCCACCCGACGAGGAACCGGCGCCGGTGCCGTTCTCGAAGCTGGCGGTGGCGAACCGGGCCGAGGCGGCCGCCGTCGCACCCCGCGTCGGTCTCGCCGACGACTGACGCTTCGGCGACCACCGCGCGGCGAAAGCCGTGCGCGCCCGGGCGACCGTCGGTAGTGTGCCGGGCGCTTCGGAGCGACGGAGGTCGTGTGCAACGGTTCTGGTCGTGGCTCGGTCTCAATCTCGGGAAGCACTGGATCGCCGTGATGGTGGTCGGTGGGCTGCTCACGGTCGGGCTCGGGTACGGCACCACGAAGCTGAAGTTCTCGACTGACCAGAGCAACTATCTCAACAAGAGCGACCAGGTCTACAAGGACAATGTCGCGTACCAGAAGCTCTTCGGCGGCGAGGCGATGCTGACGCTCGTCACGATGGACCCGGGTCACACCATCGCCGAGCTGTTCACCGCCTCCGACATCGCGCAGTGGACGAAGGTCGCGCGGGACATCGACGGCAACAATCGTGTGCTCAACGTCGTCACACCGCTCACCGCGATGCAGTGGAACGACGAGCTGGTCAAGGGCCCGAACGGTGACGTCACCCAGAGCGTCGCGGGCGAGCTCCTCACGGCCGACCTCGCGCGTGATCCCTCGAAGGCCGGCCAGGCCGCGCGCAGCGCGTCCGCGCTCGCGACCATCCAACGCATCAATGCGATCCCGGTCGCGCAACGTGTACTCACGAACCCGAAGTACATCGACTTCCTGCTGTACGACAACCCGCGGCCCGGCAATCCCACGCCGATCCGGACGCCGCTGCTGCCGTTCTTCCCCGACGCGCGCCACGCGCAGATGGTCGTGCGGTTGCAGGGCAACCAGTCGATCAAGGACGAGGGCAAGGCCGCCGACTTCATCACCGCGGCGGCGAATCAGATGCACTTCGACCATGCGCAGACGGTGACGACGGGTGCGCCCGCACTGCTCGAGAACCTCAACAACTACCTGACCGGCGGCATGACGCTGCTCGCGCTGATCGCGATTGCGATCATGGTCGTGATCCTCTTGTTGCTGTTCCACGTGCGCTGGCGGCTCTTGCCGCTCGGCATCGTGTTGATCGGTGTCGTCTGGGCGTTCGGCGCTGCGGGATACCTCGGCATCCCGCTCACGATCGTCACGATCTCCGGCCTCCCGGTGATGCTCGGCATCGGGATCGACTACGCGATACAGATGCACGCACGCGTCGAAGAGGAGGTTGTGGTCGCCCGGGCCGATCACCCGATCCAGGAGACATCCCGCAACCTCGGGCCCGCGCTGCTCGTCGTGACCGTCGACGCGATCCTCGCGTTCGCGGCGTTGCACTACGCCAAGGTGCCGATGCTGCGGGAGTTCGGGCTGCTGCTCATCATCGGCGTCACCGCGATCTGCCTCAACAGCATCATGGGAACGCTCGCGATCCTCGGCATTCGCGAGTACCGCTCGCCCACGAAGGGCAGCGACTTCAGCGAAGGATTCCTCGGGCGTCTCACGGTGCGGCTGGGGTCGATCTCCGATCGGATCGCGCCGCTGCTCGCGGTCGCGAGCCTGATCATCTTCGCGGGCGGGATCCTCGTCGAGGGCAAGCTCGTCCTGCAGACCGACCCGACGCAATGGGTGAATCAGAAGTCGCAGGTCATCAAGAACCTGGACGTGCTCGATCGCGAGGTCCACTCCTCGAGCGAGCTCGGCGTCTACGTGCAGTCGAGTGACGCGTTCACGCAACCGAGTGTCACGTTCGTCGACCAGTTCACGCGTGTCCAGGTGAAGAAGTACCCCGACACGCTGCTGACCGCGTCGGGAATCGTGACCACGGTCAGCCAGCTCAGCGACGTTCCCGGCGCGACCCATCTCACGCCGACGGCCGCGCAGGTACGCAGCGTCTACGACACGGCACCGCGCGACATCAAGCTCTCCACGGTCGCGCCGAACGGCCGGGCGATGAACGTCATCTTCCGGACCGGACCGAGCGGACTCGATTCGCGTGCGAAGGTCGTGCGCGAGATCCGCGCGACGGTGCACCCGCCCGCGAACGTGAGCGCCACGCCTTCGGGCCTCGCAGTCGTGGGCGTCGGCCTGCTCGACAACCTCGAGGCGAACCGCATCATCTTGACGTACGTCGCGATCCTGTTCGTCTTCCTCTTCCTCTGCGCGCGGCTGCGCAGCGTCATCCGGGCACTGCTCTCGCTCGTCCCGGTGCTGATCGCGGTGGGCGCGTCGTCGCTGTTCGCGTACGCGCTGGACCTCAAGCTCAGCCCGATGACCGCGGTCGGCGGCCCGCTCGTGGTCGCGGCCTGTACCGAGTTCACGTCGTTGATCCTGTTGCGGTTCGTCGAGGAACGCGACCGGGGTATGACTCCGCGCCAGGCGATGGACGTCGCCGCGTCGCGCACGGGGCGCGCCTTCATCGTCTCCGCGCTCACCGCGATCGCGGGCGTCGCCGTGATCGCGACGTCGTCGCTGCCCCTGTTGCACGACTTCGGCCAGCTGGTGGCGCTCAACGTCACCATCGCGTTGTTGAGCGCGCTGATCATCCTGCCGCCGATGCTCGTGTGGGCCGACCGCCGCAACTGGGTGTCGCGCGGATTGGTGCCCGCCGACCGGATCGCCCGGGGCATCGGACACCGCGCCTAGGTGTACCCGTCCCGGGCCGCGTGTTCGTCACGCGGGCGGGGCGAAGAGCTCCAGCGCGATGCCGTCGGGGTCGCGGAACGCGAGACCGGAGCCGTACCCGGCATCGACGATTTCACCGTGGGCGACGCCGAGCTCGTCGAGTCGGGCGGCCCAGGCGACGAGCTCGGCGCGGCTCGCGCAGCCGAACGCGATGTGGTCGAGCCCCGGGCGCCGGGCGTTGAACGACTCCGCACTGTCGAGCTTGGGGAACCCGTGCAGGCCGAACAGCGTGCCCCCGACGGCGTAGACGACGTGCCGGAACGGTCCGGTGTCCTCGTCGAGGACGGGCGCGACGCCCAGAACCTTCGTGTACCAGGCCTCGCTCGCCGCGAGGTCGGTGACCGTCACCGCGACGTGGGTGATGGCGGGCATGGTGGTCGCGATTGCCATTCTCGGCTCCTCATTCGTTTGTTCGGTGTCGACGAAAGTACGAGCCGGTCGGCGAATCGGTTCTCGGCAGCGCGGCGCGACGGCTCGCGACCCCTCGCCGGCCGCGTGGTTGACTGAGCGCCATGCTCCCGGCACTGCGGCACGTCCCGCGGCTGATCCCCGCCGACGGATCGCGTGAGCCGATCCACGGCGAGCGGCATCCGATGCGCGCGGTCACGCGGGCGACCGCCTTCGAGGACGGGTCGTGGACGCGCGACCGTGCCCGAGAGGTCGCATCGTTCTTCGACGGTCAGGCCGACGACTGGGACGCACGATTCTCGGCCGACACGTCACGCTTCGCTCCGCTCGACGACGCGCTGCGAGCGCGGCGGGCCGATCACGTTCGGGACCTGCGCCGACATCGGATGCGGGACCGCGGCCACGACGAAGCGGCTCGCAGCCCGGTTCGACACGGTCGTCGGGCTCGACCTGTCACTCCAGATGCTCCGGCACGCGCCGGGCGGCACGAGCGTCGTGCTGGCCGACAATGCCGCGCTCCCGATCGCGACCGTGTCACAGGACGCGGTAGTGCTGATGAACGCGTTCCTGTTCGCGCATGAGGTCGGTCGGGTGCTCGCGCCCGGCGGCGTCGTCGTGTGGGTGAGCGCGATCGGGCCGGACACGCCGATCTATCTCTCCGCCGACGACCTCGTCGCCGCGCTGCCGGGCTCGTGGTGCGGCGTCTGGTCGGAGGCGGCCGACGGTACGTGGGCGGTGTTGCGGCGCGCCTGAGCGCACGGCCGCGCCCGTCAGCCGGCTCGTGCCAGCTTGCCCGGATTCAACAGTCCGCGCGTGTGCGAGCTGTTCGGCGACAAGGAGCACCTCACGCTCGAGGGTTCGCTGCCGACCGCCTGGCTCACGCGCGATCTCGCCCCCGGCGGTGGTGTGCTCGGCGACCCTACGCTCGCGTCAGCGGAGAAGGGTGAGCGGGTCCTCGCGCACGTGACGAGACGAGTCGTCTCGCCGCGGTCTTCGCGGAGATCAGGGCGTTCGAATTCGACGGCTGACGGCGGCCAATCGTCACCGCATCGTCACCAACGCCGTTCGCGGGTTGGGACCCTCTGCATGGCCGAAGTGCTGCGCGGGCGACGACCAACGGCACTGTCGGGTGATGCCGTCGTTTGCGCACACTGGAACGGCAGCAACACAACGACGTGTTGCCGTCCGTTCGATGCCGAGGGGTTTGGAGATTCAGGGTGACCAGCGCAACCATGCAAGAGCACTACGTCGACCTGATCGACGAGCCCCTGGACGCAGACGACGCGCGGAACCGGGTACCGACGATCGACCTGGCGATGGTCGGGAACCACGACGATCGCCCGACGATCTCGGTGCTCGGGACCTTCTCGTTTCGATCCGGCGATCGAGCCCACGCGCTGACCGGCGGGACGCGGCGGCTGCTCGCACTGCTCGCGCTGCGGCGCCAGCCGATGACGCGTGCTCTCGCCGCGTACACGTTGTGGCCCGACGCGCCCGAGGCCGACGCGTCGAGCCGGTTGCGCTCCGCACTGTGCCGCTTGCGGAGCTGCGTCGGCGACATCGTCGACGTCGCGAACCTCGATCTCCAGTTGCGGCCCGAGGTCGCCGTCGACCTGCGCGACGCGCGGACGCTGGTGCACGAGTTGTTCGAACGCCCCGACGGCGCGCTCGGTGGTCGGAGCGCCGCGGCCGCGGTGCAACTGCTGTCGGGTGACCTGCTGCCCGGCTGGTGCGACGAGTGGGTCCTCGCCGGGACCGACGAATGGCACCAGCTCCGCCTGCACGGGCTGGAGGCCATGACCGAACACTTCGTGTCGCGCGGTCGTTGCGCGGATGCCACGCTCGCCGCGCTCGCGGCGGTGCGGGCCGAACCGTTGCGGGAGAGTGCACACGGCGCACTCATCAAGACGTTCCTCGCCGAGGGGAACCAGAAGGAGGCGCTCGATGGGTTCGAACGCTTCCGGACCATGCTGCGGGCCGAGCTCGGCGTCGAGCCGAGCCCGCGCCTGTCGGGGCTGGTCGGCGACCTCCGCCGCCGCCGCACCGACGGCTGACGGCCTCCGCGACCGCGGCAACGAGCCAACGGCTCAGCCGGTCGCGTCCTCGGCGACGATGCGTTGCATGAGCTGCTCGACGACCGGCGCAACGACGTCGCGCCGATGCGTCACCGCGTATTCGAACCGGCGTCGTTCGTCGGGTACCTCGTGGTCGCCCAGGTCGCGGGCGACGAGCGCGGCGGCGAAATGCGGTCCCATGACCGCGACGATCCAGTGCTCCGCGAGCGGCCCCGACGGGAGCATGTGCGCGCCGCGTACTCCGGGCGCAGGGGTGCTCGGCAGCTCGCATGCGAACGCGCCGACGAACGGCGCCCGCCACGCGTAGCGGCTGTAACGCGCCGCCGTCGCCGGGGTGAAGTCGCGCGCGTGCTGGAACGTCGCCATGAGTACCGCCGGGTCGGGGTCCGACTCCACCCGGCTCTCGAGGTGCCGGCTGGTCGGGAGCAGCAACCGCTTCTCCGCGACGCGCAGTGGGTGGTGCTCTGCGATCAGTTCGATCGGCGTCCGGTCGTCGGCGGGCCTGATCGGCGCGTGCGCCGGCAGCTCGGCCGTGCCGCGCGCGGCGACGGGCGTCGGCGACGGCGGGCCGAAGTGCCAGCCCTGACCGTGGGTCGCGCCGAGCACGATCGCCTGGTCGAGATGCTCGACCGACTCGACGCCCTCGGCGAGCACGACGAAGTCACGCCGGTCGCGCTCGGCCGCGACCGCGTCGGAGACTCCTCCCAGCGCGGAGTCGCCGAAGTGCTTCAACAACGAGATGTCGAGCTTCACGACCTCCGGACACAGGAACGGCAGGTACGCGAGCGACTCCCGCGCGACGCCGACGTCGTCGAGCGCGATCTCCCATCCGCGCTCGTGGATCGACTCCACCGCGCGCAGGATGGCGGAGGGATCGCGCCGGAGCGCGCGCTCGGTGATCTCGAACACGACCCGTAGATCGTGCGCGGCCCGCTCGACGAGATCGGCGAGCGACTCGGGCATCGGGGTTCCGATCACCGACGGTTCCACGTTCACGAAGAGCGCCTGCGGGCGCCGGAGGCCCGCGCCCATCGCGCCTTCGATGGCCGAGGTGCGGCACGCCCAGTCGAGCTCGGCGGTTCGCCGCTCCCGGCGCGCCGCGAGCAGGAGCGCGCTCGGCGATTCGAGCGGGGTCCCTTGCGGTCCGCGGGTCAGCGCCTCGAAACCGACCGTCCGGCCCCCGTCGAGCTCCACGATCGGCTGGTACAGAGATCGCAGGCCGCCGGGACGCAGCGCGTCATCGAGGGTCACACTCGGGCCGTGCACAGAACCTGCTCGTCAACCCGGCCGCGAGTCTTGAGCGGCGACACGGGAGGAGAACGGGCGGATCCGGTGACGGCGGCGTCACGGGTGGGTGACGGCGGCGGTCGCAGCATCGCTCGGCACCGCGAACGTGAAGATCCGCCATGCGCGACGGAGTCTGGTCGCGAGCGTCGGGTTGGGAACGGTGACGCCGATCATGGTGGCGACGAGCTCGCCCGGGGCGCCGGGTTCGCGACGACGTTCAATGCTTCGGCTGCGACCGTCGCGGTCGGGTCGCGAACTTCAACGGCGATGGTCGTCCCGACGTGTTGTGGCACGGGCCGGGGTCCGGCACCGAGACGCTGTGGCAGGGGACACCCGCTCCCTGACCGGCGCCCGATCGGCCCGGCCGGTCGTGATCACGCGCAGGCCGGCTGGGCACCGACCGTCGGGACGGTGAGATCGGGCGTCGGCGTCACCGGGCTGCCGACCGGCTCGAACGCGACCGCGATGACGAAGACGAACGGGCCGCGCGGAAGGTCGGCGCTCCGGCACCACCCGGCCGCGACCCCGTTCGCGGTGTTGGCGGAGACGGTGGAACCGGTCTCGCCGTCGACCCAGCGGTAGGGGCTCGCATTCCCCGCGATCGTGGCGCGGTTGCCCGTGAGCACCGTTCCCGTCACCGGGCGGTCGAGCACTGTCGTGCGGTACGGCGTCCCCGCGATCACCGCGTACGACGTGTCGTGGTTCGCGACGAAGTGGTTGCCTGTGACGTGCGCGCCGTCGTCCTCGACCCGCACGCCGTAGACGACGTTGCGGAAGGTGTTCCCGGTCACGGTCGTACGCGGCGCGCGGTCGAGCGTGATCCCGGGCGCGTACGCCGGGTCGCTGCAGTCCATCGGCAACACGTTCTCGGCCATGCGCGCGCCGATCCACACGCCGTTGACACCTCCGTCGAACGTGTTCTCCGAGATCACGTTGTCGTCGGCGCCGTACCGACGCGGGAACCATGTCGCGGGGCGGCTGTGCACGTCCTCGCCGCAGTTCGTGTAGAGGAACACGCCGCCGGCTGAGTTGCCGGAGAACGCGTTGCCGACGATGTGGTTGCGGCGCGAGCCGTCGACGGAGATCCCTTCGCGCCCGGTGCCCCAGAAACGGAACCGCAGCCCGTTGAAGGTGAAGACCTGCCCGTCCGGGCCGTTCTCGATGAAGCCGTTGTCGCGGATCGCGTTGCGCTCGACCACGTTGTCGGTCGACCCGGCCTCGAGGTAGACGCCACTGCTCCCGGCGCCCACGATCGTGTTGTGCCGGATCGTCGTGTGGGTCACGTACCCGTCGACGTAGATGCCGACACCCGACGAACCCCCGACGTCCGAATGTTCGACGACGACGCCGGAGATCCCGTGGTCGTACTCGTGACCCACGGTGAGGGTGCGGAAGCCGACGCGGGTCACGCGCATGCTGTTGAGGAAACCGCGCACGCGGCAGTTCCGGATGGTGACGCCCGAGAGGTCGGCGTCGACCGGCGCGCTCACCTCGATCCCCACGCCGTGGCCGACCGGGCCGGAAACGAGCGCGCCCCGGCAGTCGAGCGTCACGTTCGACGCCGTGATCTCGAAGCCGGCGGTGTACGTGCACGACGGGTCGAGGACGCTCGTCCGCGTCAGCGTGACGCGCTCGGCCGAACGCGACCGAACAGGGGACGAGGTCGGGACGGGGGTGGTCATCCGGCGGCGGCCACACCGGCCGGCACGCGGCCGTCGCGACCACCAGCACACCGACCACTACGACGAGCCGCGCCTTCCCCATCGCCGGAGTCGACCACACGACGATTCGACCAAGCAAGACCCCCAATTCCCCACCAACAGTTGGTGGAGTTTTCGGCGCTGAGTGCTGTTTTCCCCACCAACTGTTGGTGGAGTTTTCGGCGCTGAGTGCTGTTTTCCCCACCAACTGTTGGTGGAGTTTTCGGCGCTGAGTGCTGTTTTCTCTGCCAACTGTTGGTGGAGTTTTGGGCGTAGACGCGGGTCGACGGGCCGATCTCGGACCAGGTCGATGATCTCGCCGCCGCGGAGGGAGGCGCCGCGCCGGACGGCCGCCGCGATCGCACCGAGGCGAGCAGCCGAAGGTTTAGCGTGACCGGCATGGCCGAGTATCCGCGCGAATGGGAGAGCGACGTCGTGCTCGCCGACGGCGGGACGGCCCGGATCCGGCCCAGCCGGCCCGACGACGAGCCCGGTCTGCTCGCGCTGTACGAGCGACTGAGTGACGACTCGATCTACCTGCGGTTCTTCTCGCCGGTGCCGCGACCCACCGCGGTGCAACTCGAACGGCTCACCTCGGTCGACTACGTCGACCACATGGTGATGGTCGCGCAGGTCGGCTCCGATCTCGTGGCGGTCGCGCGGTACGACCGCATCCAGCCTGCCGAAGCCGAGATCGCGTTCGCGGTCGCCGACGACCAGCAACGCCGCGGACTGGCCACGCTCCTCCTCGAGCACCTCGCGGTCATTGCGCGCGCGAACGGCATCGCGACCTTCTGGGCCGACACGCTCCCCGGGAACTCGAAGATGCTGCGCGTCTTCGCCGACGCGGGCTGGGTCGCCGAGAGTCACTTCGAAGAAGGCACCGTGCGCGTGCGGTTCGCGATCGCGCCGACGGTCGCGTCGGTCGGGGTGGTCGAGGAACGCGAGAGCCGAGCGGAGTCGGCGTCGATCGCACGGCTGCTCGCACCCCGCTCGATCGCGGTGATCGGCGCGGGGCGCTCGCCGGGCAAGATCGGGCACGAGCTGTTCCGCAACCTGCTCGGCTACGGCTTCGAAGGGCCGGTGTATCCGGTGCATCCCGAGGCGGTCTCGGTCGCGGGCGTGCACGCGTACCCGAGCATCCTCGAGGTCCCCGACGCGGTCGATCTCGCGGTCGTCGTCGTGCCCGCCGCGGATGTCCTCGCGGTCGCGCGTGATTGTGCGGAGAAAGGTGTGCGCGGTCTGATCGTCGTGTCGGCGGGCTTCGCGGAGACGGGCGCCGGCGGGAAGGCGGCCGAACGCGAGCTCGTCGCGCTGGCGCGCAGCAACGGCATGCGCGTCATCGGGCCCAACTGCCTCGGCGTCGTGAACACCGCGCCCGGGGTCCGCATGAACGCCACCTTCGCGCCCGCGCGCCCGATCGCAGGGAACGTCGCGTTCCTCTCTCAGTCGGGTGGGCTCGGCATCGAGCTCATGAGCCGGGCCGGCGATCTCGGCATCGGCATCTCGCAGTTCGTGTCGGTCGGGAACAAGGCCGACGTCAGCGGTAACGACCTCCTGCAGTACTGGGCCGACGACACGCAGACCGAGGTCGTGCTCCTCTACCTCGAGTCGTTCGGCAACCCGACGAAGTTCGTCCGGCTCGCGCGCAACCTGGCGCGCACGAAGCCGATCGTCGCGGTCAAGAGCGGCCGCACGACCGCGGGCAGCCGGGCCGCGTCGTCGCACACCGCCGCGCTCGCGTCGTCCGACGTCGCGGTCGACGCGCTGTTCCGGCAGGCGGGCGTGATCCGGGTCGACACGCTCGACGAGCTGCTCTCGACCGCGATGGTCCTCGCCCATCAGCCATTGCCTGCGGGCCGGCGCGTCGCAATCGTGAGCAACGCCGGCGGACCGGGGATCCTCGCGGCCGATGCGTGTGCGGGCGCCGGCCTCGAGGTCGCGGAGCTCGCGCCCGCCACGCAGGACGCCCTGCGCAAGATCCTCACGCACGACGCGACGGTGCACAACCCGGTCGACCTCGTCGCGGGCGCGACCGCCGACCAGTTCGAAGGTGCGCTGCGGATCGCGCTGGCCGACGTGTCGATCGACGCGGTGCTCGCCATCTTCACCCCGCCGCTCGTCACGCGCGCCGAGGACGTCGCGGTCGCGATCGCGCGCGCGGCCGAGTCGGAGCGGACGAAGCCGGTGCTGGCGTGTTTCCTCGGCCACATCGGCGTTTCCGAGTTGCTGCGCGGCGCTGAAGGGCGACGTACGATCCCGTCGTTCGCGTTCCCGGAGTCGGCCGCCCACGCGCTCGGCCGGGTCGCCGACCTCGCCGACTGGCGGCGCCGGCCGCCGGGCACGTTGCCTGCGCTCGACGGTCTCGACCTCGACACCGCGCGTGCCGTCGTCGCGTCCGCGCTCGACCCGAGACCCGTCGGGCGTGTGGCTGGAGCAGTCCGAGGCGTCGGCGCTGCTCGCGTGCTTCGGGATCCCCACGCTGGCGTTCCGCGCGGTCGCCGACGCGGCCGCGGCGCGCCTCGCGGCGCGCGAGATCGGGTTCCCGGTCGCGCTGAAGGCGGTCGCCCCGGGCCTCGTCCACAAGAGCGACGTGGGCGGCGTCGCGCTCGACCTCGCGCGACGACGCCGCGGTCGAGCAGGCCTTCGCCGCGATGATGCAGACGGTCGGGTCGTCGATGACGGGCGCGATCGTGCAACCGATGGTTCCGCCCGGCGTCGAGCTCATCGTCGGCATCACGCACGACCCGTCGTTCGGTCCGCTGGTGCTGTTCGGCCTGGGTGGCGTGACGGCCGAGCTCCTCGGCGACCACGCGTTGCGGCTGGTACCCGTCACCGACGAGGACGCGCACCAGCTCGTCCGCTCCCTCCGCGGCTCGCAATTGCTCTTCGGCTACCGCGGGTCACCCGCCACCGACGTCGCCGCGCTCGAGGACCTCGTCCTGCGGGTCGGGGTGCTGGCCGACGAGATCCAGGAGATCGCGGAGATGGATCTCAACCCGGTCGTCGCGTCCCCGTCGGGTGTGCTCGCGATCGACGTCAAGATCCGCGTCGCGCCGTCGCCGGCCCGGACCCCGCCGGGCTTCCGGCGGATGCGCACCTGAGGTCGCCCGCGTGTCAGAGCACGAGCACCGCGGCGCCGGTCACGCGATCGTGCGCGAGATCGCGCAGCGCGTCGTTCGCCGCGCTCGAACGGGTACGGCGTCGTCGACACGTGCATCCCGATCCTCGCCGCGGTCTCCAGCAGGGCTCGCCCGTCGGCGCGCGTGTTCGCGGTGACGCTGCGCAGCACGCGTTCTTGGAACAGGTGTCGCTGGTAGTCGAGCGGGGGAATGTCGGAGAGGTGGATGCCGGCGACGGCGAGCGTCCCGCCGCGGTCGAGCGCTTCGAGCGCGGGTGGCACGAGCGTGCCCACCGGGGCGAACAGGATCGCGGCGTCGAGCGGCTCGGGCGGCGGGTCGGCCGCGCCCGCCGCGCTGGCGGCGCCCAGCTCGAGCGCGAGCCGCCGCGCGTCGGCCGCGCGCGTGAGCACGTGGACCCGCGTCCCTTCGGCCATCGCCACCTGGGCGACGAGGTGCGCCGACGCGCCGAACCCGTAGATGCCGAGCCGGCCGCGGGGCGGGCACCCGGATTCGCGCAACGCCCGGTACCCGATGATCCCCGCGCACAGCAGGGGCGCGGCGCGCCGGTCGTCGAACTCCGCCGGCAACGGGTACACGTACTGCTCGTCGGCGACGACGTACTCGGCATAGCCGCCGTCGACGTCCCATCCGGTGAAGCGGGGATCGACGCACAGGTTCTCGTGGCCGGTCGTGCAGAACCGGCAGACCCCGCACGTGTGGGCGAGCCAGGGCACACCGACGCGCGTCCCGGCGGCGAAGCGGTCCGCGCCTTCGCCCCGGGTGTCGACGATCCCGACGACCTCGTGGCCGGGGGTCACCTGTGCCCGCTTCGGCGTCAGGTCGCCTTCGGCGAGGTGCAGGTCGGTGCGGCAAACCCCGCACGTCACGACCCGGACCCGGATCTGCCCGGGCGCAGGCGTCGGAATCGCCCGCTCGACCAGCGCGAGCGGGTGGTCGTCGATGGGCCCGGGTGTGTCGACGACCCAGGCGCGCATGGTCGTGGCGGTCATACGGCTCCCGGGAGAGGCAGGTGGCGGACCGACCGATCTTCGCACGGACGGCAGGGACGAACGTCCCGACTGGGACATGGCGTCGGCCTCTCGCCGGACGGGCCGGGCGTCTTTACCGTGGGGGCGAGGACCCGGCCGTTCGTTCGGGGCCGTCCTTCGAAGGAAGCTGTATGACCGCGCTCGTGCCCCCGACCCACCCCGCACCCGAGCCCGCCGACCGGGCGACCGCGACGACTCGTCATCCAGGATCGCTCATCAAGGTGCTCGATCTCGACCGTTCCGCGTTCCTCGCGCTGGTCGCACGGGCGGCCGAGCTGAAGCGGGACCGGGTCGCGGGCGTGGAGCGACCCACGCTGGCGGGTCGGAACCTGGCGTTGATCTTCGAGAAGGACTCCACCCGTACCCGCTGCGCGTTCGAGGTCGCGGCGGCCGATCAGGGGGCGCGCACCACCTACCTCGGTCCGTCGGGGTCGCACATCGGCCGGGACGAGTCGATCGCGGATACCGCGCGCGTCTTGGGTCGCATGTTCGACGGCATCGAGTTCCGCGGCTTCGCGCAGGCGAACGTCGAGTCGCTCGCCGACCACGCGGGGGTCCCGGTGTGGAACGGGCTCACCGACGAGTGGCACCCGACGCAGATGCTCGCCGACGTCCTCACGATGCTGGAGCACCACCCGGGAACGACCGACGACGTCCGCTACTGCTTCACGGGCGACGGTCGCGGCAACGTGGCGCGGTCGTTGCTCGTGACCGGAGCGTTGCTCGGCATGGACGTCCGGATCGCGGCGCCGCCCGAGCTCGCGCCGCCCGCCGACGTCGTCGCGGCCGCGCGTGACCTCGCGGCGGCGAGCGGCGCCCGCCTGCTCGTGACCGACGACGTCGTCGCCGCGGCGCGCGACGTCGACTTCGTCTACACCGACGTGTGGGTCAGCATGGGTGAGTCCGACGAGCACTGGGCGACCCGCGTCCCGCTCCTGCGCCCGTACCGGGTCTCCGCCGGGCTCATGCACGCCACGGGGAACCCGGGCGTGAAGTTCATGCACTGCCTGCCCGCGATCCACGATCGCGGCAACGAGCTCGGCCGGCGGCTGTACGAGCAGTTCGGGCTCGACGGCGCGGAGGTCACGAACGAGGTCTTCGAGTCGGCGGCGTCGGTCGTCTTCGACCAGGCCGAGAATCGCCTGCACACGATCAAGGCCGTGCTCGTCAACGCGCTCGCCGACGTCCCGGCCCGTAGTCTCACGAGGAGTTGAAGGCACCATGATCCCGACGACATACGTGGTCCCGCTCGACGGCTCGCCCTTCGCCGAACGCGCCATCCCCGTTGCGTGCGCGGTGGCGGAGCGGGTCGGCGGGCGCGTGTTGCTGATGTCGACGCCGCACCACGGCCCGCTCGGCCCACGCGAGTACCTCGCCGAGGTCGCGGCGCGGTACACGACCGTGCCGGTCGACACCATCTCGAACGTCGCGCACCTCCCGGCCGACGCGATCGCGACGGTGGTCGGCGAATCCGACGACCGCATCGTGTGCATGACGAGCCACGGGCGCGGCGGGTTGCGCTGGTCGATGCTCGGCAGCACCGCCGAGGAGGTCGTGCGCCGCTCCGACCGACCGGTGTTGCTCGTCGGCCGCCACTGCCGCGACGACTTCCTCACACGCGGCACGCACCTGCTCGCCGCGGTCGACGCGGCCGAGAACGCTACGCACATGGCGCCGATGGCGCGGGAGTGGGCCGAACGACTCGGTCTCGCGACCGACGCGGCCGTGGTCGTGCACCCGCTCGACGTGGAGAGCCACGAACGGCCCGGGCCGATGCTCGACGCGGTCGTCGCGCAGTTCGGCGGACCGGCGCACGCGCGGGCGACGCTGTTGACCGGCACGTACGTCGTGGGCGCGATCGCCGACTTCGCCGACGACCTGCCCGCCGCGATCATCGCGATGAACACGTCCGGGCGCACCGGGCTGGCGCGGGTCGCGTTGGGGAGCGTGACGATGGGCGTGCTCCATCTCGCCAATTGCCCGCTGCTCGTGACGCACGACTCGCCGTGAGCTGCGCCGTGAGCGCTCGTCCGGGAAAGGTGGTGGCCGGCACATGAACGACGTCCGACTCGACTCCCTCTCGCGGGCGGAGTGCCTGCAGTACCTGCGCGTGGGAAGCGTCGGCCGCATCGCGCTCGTCCTCGACGACGGGCCGGTGATCCTGCCGGTCAACTACAAGCTCGTCGAGTCGCAGTCGGGGCCGCTGATCGTGTTGCGGACCCGGCCCGGCAACGTGATCGAGCGGTCCCGCCCCGCCGTCGCGTTCGAGATCGACGGTGTCGACCTGGTGCGCCACCAGAGCTGGTCGGTGCTCGTGCGCGGCGACCTGCTGCACACGAGCCCGAACTCGGCCGGGTTCCGGGGCCGGGACGACCCGGAACCGTGGCTCGCGGAGCGCGACTCCTGGTTGCTCGTCGACCCCTGGGACATCGGCGGCCGCGACCTGCGCGGCAACGAACCGCTGACGTACTTCCGCAACGAAGGGTAGTGAGGTCATGACAAGTAGAGGTCTCGATGTGCTGACCGCCGAGGCGTGCCTCGATCTGCTCCGGCGCAACTCCTTCGGCCGGATCGGCGTGAAGATCGCCGAGGAGCTCTCGATCCTGCCCGTGTACTACGCGTCCGCGGGCGAGGAGATCGTCTTTCGCACCGACCCCGGCACGAAGCTGATCGCGGCCGTGCTCGATACCAAGGTCGCGTTCGAGGTCGACGACGAGGCCGACGGCTGGAGCGTGCTCGTGGTCGGCCACGCGCACGAGGTACGCACCGCGTCGGACTCGAGCGACGCGCTCGGGCGGCTCGAGCAGTTCTGGCCCGAGGGCGGGCGGGAACGCGTCGTGTGTATCGAGATCGAGCGCATCACCGGTCGGCGCCTTCAGCGGCCGAGCTGACCCGGCCTCGTCGCGTCACTCGCCGCGTCAGGAGCTCGCCGCTCTCGGTCGGCCGACCTACCGACGTTCGGCCCTAGTCGTCCGCCCGGGGGAAGATGGCCGCGCGCATCGCGGCGATGGTGTCGTCGAGCTCGTTGATCGCGCTCCAGACGCGGTCGTCCGAGCCCGCGGGGAGGTCGTGCTGCAGGAGCACGTGCAGGGTGAGCCCGACGCTGAAGAGCCGATTCACGACCGTGTCCCGGATGGAGTCCGCCATGCGGTCGCGCTCTTCGAGCGCGCGCATCAGGCGCAGGTGCTCCTGGCGGCGCACGTCGGCGATCGCCAACGTGGCGTGCGCCGCGAACGACGTTATGAACGTGACGTCGGTGGCGAGGAACATCGGACGGCCGCGGCGCCGCGCGATCGTGATGCTGCCGACGGCTTCGCCGCGGGCGTGCAGCGGCACGATGAGCGTCGCGCCGATCTCGTTCGGCCACGCGGGTGGGCGGAACAGGCGGGGGTCCTTGCTGCCGTCGGCGACGAGTGCGGGCTCGTGCTCGCGCATCGCGATCCCGGCCATCGAGTGATCCGCGGGGAGCATGCTGCCGACGAGCTCCCGCGCCGCGAGCCCGTCCGCGATGTGCACGACGAGCTCGTTCTCGACGTGGGCGTCGGGCAGCACCAGCATCGCGAGGTCGGCGTCGAGCAGCGAGCGCGCCCGGCGGGTGACGAGCTCGAGCGTCTCGTCGACGTCGGCGTTGTCGAGCAGCGATCGCGAGACGTCGTTCATGGCGGTGAGGAAGGCCCGTTCCCGTTCCACGCTCAGCTCCGCGGCCCGGCGGGTCGACGCGTCGCGGATTGTGGCGACGACGAGACGGTCGTCGGCGTACGGGATCGTGCAGAGCGCGATGTCGACGGGAACCTCGACGCCGTCGGCGCGCAGGAGCACGATGTCGAGGCGGGACGACATGGAGCGCATGCCGCCGCCTGCCGCGGCGTACCCCGACCGAAGTGCGACGTGCTGAGCCCGGAACCGGCCGGGCACCAGCTGCTCGACCGGCATGTCGGCGAGCTCGTCCTCCGTGTAGCCCGAGAGCTCGCACAGGTTCGCGTTCACCGTCGCGATGCGCCCGTCGGTGGTCGCGACCACGACGGCGTCCGGAAGGGCTCCGAGCAGCTCGACGAACGAACCGGGCAATTCGAACAAATCCATTCGCTCTCCAGCGTCGTCTCCCTGGACGGAGAGTCAAGCAATTGCTGCGCGAATTCGCAAGGAAAGGCGCCGGTCGTCGGCGTTCCTCGGGACTTCCGGCCCTGACCGGAACCGGCCCGCGGAGCCGAAGCTGATGACGAGATCGAGTCCGCGGTCGAGGAGGATGACCATGCACGCGAACACCGGTGACGAGATCGTCGTCGACGGCCCTCACCTCGGTGACCTCACCAAGAAGGGTGAGGTGCTCGAGGTCCTGCACATCGGGGGCGTGGAGCACTACCGCGTCCGTTGGGACGACGGTCAAGAGGCGATCTTCTACCCGGGCGTCGACGCCCACCTGGTGCACCTCGGCGCGAGCAAGGACCGTGGCTGATCCCGCGGGCGTCCTCCGCGAGCGCCGGGACGGCCCGGTCCACTCGATCGAGGTCTACGCCGACATCTCGTGCCCGTTCGCGTACGTCGGCCTCCGCCGCCTGCTCGCGCAACGGGACGCGCGTGCCGCGCACATGGTGTTGCGGATCCGGGCCTGGCCGCTCGAGTGGGTGAACGACCAGCCCCACGACCCCGATCTCACGGCCCGGTCGGTCGCGGCGCTGCGCGCCTCGGTCGCCCCCGACCTGTTCGCGGGGTTCGACCCCGGGACCTATCCGCGGACGACGATCCCGGCGCTCGGCCTCGTCGCCGTCGCGTACCGCGCCGGCATCGACGTCGGCGAGCGCGTGAGCCTGGCAGTACGCGAGGCCGTCTTCGAACACGGGCGCGCGATCGACCGCGCCCCGGAGCTGGACGCCATCGCCGGCGAATTCGGGCTCGAGCGGCCCGATGCCGCGCTCACCGACGCGCTCGTGCTCGAAGACTGGGAGCGCGGCCGGGCCCGGCATGTGCAAGGGTCACCCCACTTCTTCATGGGCGATCGCGACTGGTTCTGCCCCTCGCTGCGGGTGCACCACGGCGACGCCGGCTTCGACGTCTCGGTCGACACGACCGCGCTCGACGCCTTCCTCGGCGCCGTCTTCGCCTGACGCCTTGGCTCCCGGCCGCGGGCGTGGAGCAGACTGTCGCGATGAAGATCATCGTGGGAGTGGACGGTTCCGGCCCTTCGACGCGCGCGGTCGAGTGGTGCGCGACCTACGGCAAGGCGTTGGACGCCGAGGTGATCGCGGTGTTCGCGCTCGACTTCCCCGTGACCGCGGAGAGCGGGTTCGGGTTCGCGCCGATTCCCATCCCGGTCCCGATGCCTACCGAGGCCGAACAGCAGCAGCTGCACGAGCAGATCGTCGGGGAGTGGTGCGCGGCGATGACGAAGGCCGGGGTGAAGTTCCGGGCGGTGATCACCGACGGGGAACCCGCGTCGGCGATCATCGCGTTCGCCGAGCGGGAGGACGCCGACCTGGTCGTCACCGGTCGCCGTGGTCGGGGCGGTTTCAGCGAGCTGCTGCTCGGGAGCACCAGCCACCACCTCTCACATCACCTCGACCGGCCGCTCGTCATCGTTCCCTGATCGGCGGCTCGGTCGCAACGCGCCTCCGGCCCGCGACCACGAGCGTGCCGCCGGCGAGCACGTAGAAGAGCTGGAGCCAGCTGAGCTCACGGATGAACGCGAGCTCGACCGCGATCCACGCGACGAGCAGCGCGCCCGCGACGGTCGCGGCGGCGCCGGTGCGGGGCTCGCCGCACCAGGCCAGCCGGGCGACCACGGTCGCGGGGACGCCGACGACGATCGCGAGCGCCACCGCACCGAGTACGGGACTGTGGAAGGGGAGCCTGTGGTCGATCGTGGTGCCCAGCTCGAGGACTCCCGTCGCCAGCGCGAGCGCACCGCCGTACGCCGACACCGCGACGAACGCGGCGAACGCCGACAAGCCCGCCCGGCGGTGTCGCCCGGACGCGAGGGACGTTTCGGGCGCGCCGGAAGCGAGGACCTCCGCAGTGCGGCGATCCTCGCTCCCGTTCACGTCCCGACCTCGATCATTTGCTGTACCCGGTTACTTCGGCGTCACGACGAATGTCGCCGCCACGGAGGCTCGGAGGGTCAGACGACCGTGGCAGCAGGTGCGCCAGCCGCGGGTGCCGCAGCCGAGCCCGCCGCGTGCCGCTTCAGCTCGCGCTCGTGGGCGAAGAACCCGAGCGCGAGCCCGAGCAGGACGACGACCGCGCCGATCGCGGCGGCGATGCCGGCGAAGTACGCGATCTCACCGACGACCGACCAGCCCCACCCGTAGAGCAGCAGCCCACGCAGCGTCTCGCCCCGGAACAGGGTCTGCACCTTGCCGGCGAGCGCGGCGTCGTTCGGGTTCGCCTGTGCCTGCGCGCTCACCTCGGAGTAGGTCTGCCCGCCGGCGACGCCCTTGAGGTGGACCTTGATGAACTGGTCGGCGTACGCCTTGGCCTTCGGACCGTTGTCGACGGCCTGGCCCGCGTAGCGCTGGAGACCGGGGAACTCCTTGGGGTCGAGCCCGGGGCTGCCCTTCGGCGGGAACGAGATCTTCTGCTCGGAGAGCTGAGTGTGGACCATGTGGTCGGCGAAGCCCGAGCCCCAGAGCAACAGCCCGCTCCCGACAGAGAGGACGAGGAACAGGACCGAGCCGATGATCACCAACGTCGGCACGGTCGTCAACCAGTTCTTGATACGCATGTGCGATTCCCCGTTTCGTCGTGAGCCGCGGTGGATGCGGCGCGTTCCTGCTCATCGTCGGCGATCGCCGTCGGAAGGGGCAGGGGCGATGCGCCGCGAAATGTAGGGCCGAACGCGCCGGGGGCGAGGACCTTGGTCCCGCGTGCGCCGGCCGCGACGCCCCTCGGGTCGTCCGCCCACGGGTGCCGGGACGTTCGGCCCTGGGACGGGTCGCGCCCCGGCCCATATTCGAAGGTGTTCGCGACTCGGCGAACGCCACTGCGTACGTGCGTACGAAGAAGGGATCGGGCGATGGCCTCTTCGACGAAGCCCACTCCGAGCACACGAGCTCCGAGCAGACGAGTTCCCGGCGGCCGAGCCGGCACCGCAGCCGGACTCGGCCTCACCATGGCGACGGCGCTCGTCGTCGGCAACATGATCGGCTCGGGCGTCTTCTTGCTACCGGCCGCCCTCGGCTCCTACGGGCCCGTCAGCCTCGTCGCGTTCGCGATCACCGCGGTCGGCGCGATCCTGCTCGCGCTCGTGTTCGCGCGGCTCGGCCGTACGTATCCCGAGACCGGCGGTCCGTACGTCTACAGCAAGCGGGCGTTCGGCGACTTCATCGGGTTCTGGCAGGCGTGGGGCTACTGGATCGCCGCGTGGGCCGGCAACGCCGCCATCGCGATCGCGTTCGTCAGCTACCTCGGCGAGTACTGGAGCACCGTCCGCCACAACAACCTCGTCGCGGCGCTCGCGGCGGTTGCCGCGATCTGGGTGTGCACCGCCGTGAACGTGGCCGGCGTCCGCCAGAGCGGAATCCTGCAGGTCGTCACCACGGTGATGAAGTTCGTGCCGCTTGCCGCGATCGCGGTGATCGGGCTCTTCTACGTGCACGCGCACAACTTCGGTGCGTTCAACGCCAGTGGCGATTCGATCTACGGAGCGGTGACGGCTGCGGCCACGCTCACGCTCTGGTCGTTCATCGGACTCGAGTCGGCAACGGTGCCGGCGGAGGACGTCCGCGACCCCGACCGCACGATCCCGTGGTCGACCATCGTCGGCACCGCGGTCACCGCAGTCGTCTACATCCTCGGCACGTTCGTCGTGTTCGGGGTGCTCGGTTCGGCCGAATCGGCCAAGTCCGGCGCGCCGTTCTCCGACGCCGCCAAGATCATGTGGGGCAGCACCGGCGGGCACATCATCACGATCTGCGCGCTGGCCGCGACCTTCGGAGCCCTGAACGGCTGGATCCTGATCCAGGGCCAGATCCCGTTCGCGGCCGCCCGCGACCGCGTGTTCCCGAAGCCGTTCCAACGCCAGACCGCCAACGGCACGCCGTGGGTGGGTCTGGTCGTGTCGAGCGTGTTTGTCACCGGACTGGTGTTCATGAACTACAACGCGAGCCTCGTCTCGCAGTTCACGTTCATCATCCTGCTCGCCACGCTCACCACCCTGATCCCGTACGCGTTCTCGGCCGCGGCCGAACTGATGCTCTTCATCAGCGATCGCGACGCCTTCTCGTCGCCGCGCTTCCTGAAGGACTCGATCGTCGCCTCGCTGGCCTTCGCCTACGCGGTGTGGACGATCGCGGGCTCGGGCTACCAGGTGGTGTTCCGGGGCTTCATGCTCTTGATGCTGGGCATCCCGGTGTACGTGTTCATGAAGTGGCGGGCCTTGGTGGAGGACGCCGGTGACCAGCTGGTGATTCCACCCTCCGACGTGCCGGTTGTGCCGGCGCCGGTGTCCGAGATCGTGCCTCCGCCCGTCGCGGTCGGTTGAGGAGAGGGATCATGAGCCTGCACGTCGATTCCGAAGTGGGGCGCCTGCGGCGGGTCATGCTGCACCGCCCCGGCCTCGAGCTCCAGCGGCTGACGCCCGCCAACTGCAAGGAGCTGTTGTTCGACGACGTCCTGTGGGTCAAGCGGGCCCGCCAGGAGCACGACGCGCTGGCGGAGACGCTGCGCGAGCGAGGGGTCGAGGTGCTGTACCTCGGCGACCTCCTTGCGGAGACGCTCGCCGACGACATCGCCGCGCAAGTGGGTGATCGAGCACACGATCACCGAGCACGAGCTCGGCCCGATGCTCGCCTCGCACGTGCGCGAGTACCTCGCCGCGCTCGACGCGCCGGCTCTCGCCCGGGTCCTCGTCGGAGGGCTCGTCGCGAGCGATCTGCGCCACGGCAAGGGATTGGCGTGGGCGACGCTGGGTGCGAGCGACCTCGTGCTCGCGCCGCTCCCGAACCATTTGTTCGCCCGCGACTCGTCGTGCTGGATCTACGGCGGCGTGTCGCTGAACCCGATGGCCAAGCCCGCCCGGCGGCGGGAGACCGTGCACCTCGAAGCGATCTACGGCTTCCACCCGACATTCACGAACGAGCCGTTCGAGCGGTGGTTCGGCGGGGTCGACGAGCAGTGGGGCCGCGCGACCCTCGAGGGCGGCGACGTGCTCGTGATCGGGAAGGGCGCGGTGCTGATCGGCATGGGCGAGCGCACGACCCCGTTCGCGATCGAGCAACTCTCGCAACGGCTGTTCGCGCACGGCGCGGCCGGCGAGGTCATCGCGGTCGAGCTGCCCAAGGCGCGTTCCTACATGCACCTCGACACCGTGATGACGATGATCGACCGGGACGCGTTCCTCATGTACCCGGGTGTCGTCGAGGACGCGCGCACGTGGTCGATCACGCCGGGCGACGCGCCCGCGGAGCTCGTCGTCGAGCCGCGGACGAACGTCTTCGACGCGATCGCGGGTGCGCTCGGGCTCGACGGGCTGCGCCTGTTCACGACTGGCGGCGACGCGATGGAAGCCGACCGCGAGCAGTGGGACGACGGCAACAACGTCCTCGCGGTCGAGCCGGGTGTCGTCGTGGCCTACGACCGCAATGTCGACACGAACACGAAGTTGCGGCGCGCGGGAATCGAGGTCATCACCGTCGAGGGCTTCGAGCTCTCGCGCGGCCGCGGTGGCGCGCGGTGCATGAGTTGCCCGATCGAACGAGAACCGGCCTAGGGATCACCTGATGCTCATCGTCGCGGCACTAGGAGGCAACGCCCTGCTCCGCCGGCACGAGTCGCTCGACGCCGAGGTGGCGCAGCGGAACGTGAAGGTGGCGGCCACGGTGCTCGCGGACCTCGCGCGCGACCACCAGCTCGTCATCACGCACGGCAACGGCCCGCAGATCGGGCTGCTCGCGCTGCAGAGCGAAGCCTTCCGCGACGTGCGCACCTACCCGCTCGACGTGCTGGGTGCGGAGAGCGAGGGCATGATCGGCTACCTGCTCGAGCGCGAGCTCGGCAACGTTCTCGGCGCGCTGCCCGTCGCGTCGTTGATCACCCAGACGGTCGTCGACGCGCTCGATCCCGCGTTCCGGAAACCGTCGAAGCCCATCGGCCCCGTGTACACCGCCGACCGCGCCCGCGTCCTGGCCCGCGAGCGCGGTTGGTCGGTCGCCCGCGACGGCGCCGACTGGCGGCGCGTCGTCGCGTCGCCCACCCCGCGGTCGATCGTGGAGCTTCCGACGATCCGTCTGCTCCTCGAACACGGGATCGTCGTCGTGTGCGCCGGGGGCGGGGGAGTGCCCGTCGTCGTCGACTCGGCCGGAGCCCGACACGGTGTGGAAGCCGTCGTCGACAAGGATCACGCGAGTGCACTGCTCGCCCGCCAGCTCGACGCCGACCTCCTCCTCCTGCTCACCGACGTCCCCGCGGTCGAGCTCGACTGGGGCACCCCCGAAGCGCGCGCGCTGCGCACCACGTCGCCGGCCGAGCTGGCGAAGCACTCGTTCGCGACCGGATCCATGGGCCCGAAGGTCGCGGCCGCGAGCACATTCGTGCGGGCCACGGGCAAACGGGCGGCGATCGGGGCCCTCGCCGACGCGGTCGGGCTGGTCGCGGGGACCGCCGGGACCTCGGTCACCCCTGGCGACGAGGGCTGACGGACACCGCGTCCGCCCCGCGAACGGGGCTACCCTCGTGCGAGCGAGGGGGGTCATGGCGATACGTGTGTTCTTGCTCGACGACCACGAGGTCGTTCGGCGCGGCGTTCGTGAGCTCTTGGAAGCGCACGACGACATCGAGATCGTCGGCGAGGCGGGGACCGCGGCCGAGGGCGTCGCCCGTATCCCGGCCACGAAGCCCGATGTCGCGATCGTCGACATGCGGTTGCCCGACGGCAACGGCGTCGAGGTCTGCCGCGAGGTGCGCTCCCTCGACGGGTCGATCCAGTGCGTGATCCTCACGTCGTTCTCCGACGACGAGGCGCTCTTCGACTCGATCATGGCCGGCGCGGCCGGCTACCTGCTCAAGCAGATCAAGGGCACCGATCTCGTCGACGCGGTGCGCCGGGTCTCCGCAGGCCAGTCGCTGCTCGATCCGAGCATCACCGCACGCGTGCTCGAGCGGCTCCGCACGGGCCCCGAGGAAGACCCGCGTCTGGCCCGTCTCACCGACCAGGAACGCAAGATCCTCGACCTCATCGCCGAAGGGCTGACGAACCGCCAGATCGGCGAGCGGCTCTTCCTCGCGGAGAAGACGGTCAAGAACTACGTGTCGAACCTGCTCTCGAAGCTGGGCATGGAACGGCGCACCGAGGCGGCCGTGTTCGCGACGAAGCTCTCGTCGAAGCGCAAGTCCGACGGCGCCTCCGAATAGCGCCTTCCGTACCGCGCCTTCCGAATCGGGACTCCCGAACCGAGAGGTGCCCTGGATTTCGGGCCGATGGTCCCTGGTCGCGGCCCCGTCGTGGCGTCACGATGCCGGTATGGACACCCGGATCGATTCCCGCACGGGTCTCGAGGAGCTCGACCGCGACGAATGCCTGCGCCTGATCGCGCACGCGACGCTCGGGCGGCTCGCCGTGGTCGTCGCCGGGCAACCGCTCGTCTTCCCGGTGAACTTCACCCTCGACGGCGATGCGGTCGTGTTCCGGACCGAACCGGGCACGAAGCTCCACGGCGCGCGCAACGGGCCCGTCGCCTTCGAGTGCGACGGCATCGACCTTCGGTACCACACCGGTTGGAGCGTGCTGGTGCTCGCGATCGTCGAAGAGGTCAACGACCCGACCGAGCTCGCCCGGCTCGACCGGCTTCCGCTTGACCCCGTGGTCCGACGGCGCCGAAACGGGTCTGGCTCCGGCTCCGGCCGAGAACGATCAGCGGACGCCGCATACCGCCGCACGCAGGGAAGCACGGGGAAGAGATCGAGGAGGTCGTCTGATGTCGTTGAACGTCATGGTGCTGGAGAGTGACCACGGCGCGGCCGATGCCGCCGTGCGCGAGCTGACCGACGCCGGGCACGTCGTGCTGCGTTGCCACGACCCCGATGCGCCGGCGTTCCCGTGCCGGGGCCTCCACGACAAGTCCGAGTGCCCGTTGGAATCGCACGTCGTCGACGTGGCGCTCACCGTCCGATCGGGACATCGTTCGCAGCCGACCGCGCACGAGGACGGCGTCCGCTGCGCGTTGATGCACCGTGTGCCGCTCGTGGTCTCGGGCGAGTCGGTGCCCGACCCGTACGAGGCGTACGAGGTCAGGGCGCTGGATCGCGGCGGCGACGTCGTGCGGGCCTGCGAAGAGGTGGCCGAGAGCGAGCTCCCGCAGCACAGCCGGATCGCGACCGACGCCCTGCCGCGCCGCCCGCTCGCCCGTCGACGCGCTCGGCGGCGCACGGGTCTCCGTGACCCGGCGGCGCGGGTACCTGCTGGCCACGGTCAGCGGAGTCGACGAACTCTCGACGCGAGCACCGCGACGCCGCCATCGTGCGCATGACGGCGAAGCTGCGCGCGTTCGACTCGACCGCGAGGGGCCTCGACGTCGTCGTCGGCGATCAGCTGCCGAGCGAGATCCGCCACTCGATCTGAGTGCCGCCCCCGGCGGGGGTGCTGATCTTGCAGTCGCCGCCGAACTCGACGGCACGGTTCCGCATGTTGGGCACGCCGTTGCCTGCGCCGGGATTCACCATGCCGATCCCGTCGTCGCAGATCGTGAGGCAGAGGTCGTGGCCGGAGACGGCGAGGTGGACGGACACGCTCGTCGCCTGTGCGTGCTTGGTCACGTTGCTCAGCGATTCCCGCAACGTCGCGAGGAGATGGTCGCGGACGACGGTCGGAGACGACGGTGTCGACGGGGCCGTCGAAGCGCACGGCCGGATCGAATCCCAGGACCCTCGCGGCTTCGCGCGCAACGGCCATGATCTCGTCGCGCGCGCTCTCGGCCGAGTGGCGGCGCGCGTGCAGCGCGAAGATCGACGAACGTATGTCGCGGATGGTGACGTCGATCTCGTCGACGGCGAGCTGGATGCGTTCCGCCACCGGGTCGCTGCCGGCCCGGGTCGCAGCGCGCCCTGTAACGACAGCCCGACCGCGAACAGTCGCTGGATCACCGTGTCGTGGAGGTCGCGCGCGATCCGTTCGCGATCGTCGACGAGCGCGAGCTCCTCGTGCACCCGTTGCAGCTCCTCGTCGGCGCCGAGCCGCTCGGTGATGTCGCGGATGATCACGACCACCAAGAGCCCGGTCTCGGTGGGCAGGGGGCTGAGGCTGATCTCGACGGGGAACTCGGACCCGGACTGCCGGCGGGCCCGGAGGGCGAGGCCCGAGCCCATCGACCGGGTGCGGGGACGGTCGGCATACTCGCGCCGGTGCGCGGCGTGTGACCCGCGGGTCGCTTCCGGCAGCAGCTGGTCGACCGATATGCCGACGAGCTCGTCGTGGGTGTAGCCGAAGAGCTGCGCGATCATTCGGTTCACCGCGACGATGGTGCCGGCGTCGTCGACGACGAGGATGCCGTCGGGGGCGGCGTCGAGCGCTTCGCGGAGGACTTCGGCGGGGAGGCCGGATTCGGGTCTCATTGCTCCTGGGGAGGCTCGTCGATCCCGGAGGCGGCCCCAAGCAGAGTGGCCTTTCGGCCCTGCCGGATCGCCGGGGTACGGGCCGACAATAGACAGGATGGCGCAGGAACAGGACTACCAACTCGGCGACGACCTCGTCGACTCGCTCACCGAGGTCGAGTGCAAGCGGCTCCTGGCGTCGCGCACCTTCGGGCGCGTCGGCGTCACCAGCGGCGGCCTGCCCGTGATCCTGCCCGTCCGCTACTTCTACGACGGCGGCGCCATCACGTTCCGGACGGGGAGCGGTACCAAGCTCCGGGCGGCCCAGAACGGCGACGTCCTCGCCTTCCAGGTCGACGCATACGACCCGGAGACGTCCGACGGGTGGAGCGTCCTCGTCCTGGGCCGCGGCGTCCGTGCTGACGACGGAACACGAACACGACGGGCTCCCGAGCCTCGACGGGCTACCGGAGAACAGCTTGCGCAACCACTACGTCCGCCTCGGCTGCGAGCTGATCACCGGCCGCATCCTCACCCGCGTCACGGCGGAGTGAACCGGACCGAACCCGCATCGTTCCGGCGTGCACGTCGGTGGGCGCGCTACTCGGCGTGCTTCGGGCCGTGCATCCGCTCGTGCTCGACCTGCTCCAGCACGCGCTGGCGCCCGCGAGCGCGCCGGCGGAGCCACCGAGGAAGATCCCGGCGAGCACCCCGCACGCCGCGCCCACCCCGATCATCGGGAGCGTGGGGCTCCCGCTGTCGATGGTCGCAAGGGCCACGATGCCGATCCAGATGCCGACGCACACGACGATGCCGATGCCCATCCCGATGAGTGCACGCCGCAGGAGCGTCGCCTCCGCGCGGAGCTGCGCGGCTTCGCCGGTGGTCGCCCGCTCGATGTCGGGAGGGAGGGCCGGAGCCGGGGTGACGTCGATCTCGGGCGTGACGGTGTTGGGTGCTGTGGCCATGGTGCTATTCGACTCTCCGGCGCGGCCGGAGTGGAGGGGACCGAGTCCCGGATGTCCCGGGACCGAAGACCCCGCCCGTCGCGGCGACGCGCCGACCTTGGTCCCTCGCGGTGAGCGTGCACGCCGCAGCCGCCGGGTTCGCGGCGCGGGGGAGGGACGCGCGCGATGACCGAGAACCCGGTCGACGTCTCTGTCACGGAGCAGCGGGAACGCCTGCGCGCGTGGTTGCGCCGTACGCACCCGGGCGTGCCGGTGCGGTTCGTCGAGACCCACGTCTCGATCCTGGCGCTGAGCCACGATCGCGTCTGGAAGTTGAAGAAGGCCGTGCGGTTCCCGTTCGTCGACCTGTCCACGGTGGCGCGACGACGGCTGAACGCCGAGCGCGAGGTCGAGCTGAACCGGCGGTTCGCCCCGGACGTCTATCTCGGCGTCGTCCCGCTCGACGGCGACGGAGAATACGGCGACACCGCGTGCGACGTCGCGGTCGAGATGGTGCGGATGCCCGACGAACGGCGCCTGTCCGTCGTGGCCGCGCGGTCGACCGAGCACGCGCGTGACGAGATCGAGCGCATCGCGGCCGCGCTCGCCCGCGTCCACCGGAGCGCCCGGACCGGGCCCGACATCGACCGGGTCGCGTCGCGCGACGCGCTCCTCGCGCTCTGGGACGAGAGCCTTGCCGAGCTGCAACCGTTCGCGCCGTCGGTGCTCGACGCGGCTGAGGTCGAACGCGTCGCGGCCGACGCACGCCGCTACGCCGGTGGGCGCGAGCCGTTGTTCCGGGAACGGATCGCGGGAGGTCGTATTCGCGACGGTCACGGCGATCTGCTCGCCGACGACGTCTTCTGCCTCGACGACGGCCCCCGGTTCCTCGACTGCCTCGAGTTCGACGATCGGCTCCGGTACGGCGACGTGATCGCCGACGTCGCATTCCTCGCGATGGACCTGGAACGACTCGGCCACCGCGCCCTCGCAACGCACCTGCTCGACGCGTACCGCGGGGCGAGCGGCGACTCGTGGCCCGCGTCGCTCGCCGACTTCTACGTCGCCTACCGCGCGCTGGTGCGTTCGAAGGTCGCGTGCCTCTCGGTCGACTCGGGAAACGCGGCCGCGCCGGGCCTCGCGCGCGGTCTGCTCGCGCTCGCGGGCGAGCATCTCGCGCGCGGTCGCGTGCGCCTGGTGTCGATCGGCGGTCCGCCCACGACGGGCAAGACCACGCTGGCCCGCGAGGTCGCGCGCCGCACGGGCTGGACGGTGCTGCACTCCGACGAGATCCGCAAGCACCTCGCCGGACTCGAACCGACGCGCTCCGCCGCGGGCGCGCTCGACGCGGGCCTGTACACGGCCGGCTGGAGCGCGCGCACCTACGACGCGTTGATCGACGCCGCGGGGCCGCGACTCCTGCGGGGCGAGACCGTGATCCTCGACGCGTCGTGGAGCGACGCGCGCCGGCGCGCCGATGCCGCCCGGCTCGCGGAGCTGACCGCGAGCGTGCCCGCGAGTTTCGTGCTCCGGGCGCCGGCCGACCTCGCCGACGCGCGGGCCCGCACCCGCGCATCGCAGCACACGGACGCGTCCGACGCGGATGTGGACGTGACGGTCGCCCTGCGCGCCCGCTTCCAGCCGTGGCCCGAAGCGATCGCGCTCGACGCGACCGAACCGGTCGTCGCCCTCGCATCGTCGCTGCTCCGGCGGCTCGGGTACCCCGACTGACGTCCCGGGACCTTCGGCCCGGTCGCGGGAGGGCCGGTCGGTGGACGCGCGCGAAGGGCATCGATCGCAGGAGGCCATCGTGAAAGCCGCCGCCGTCCACTCGTTCCACGAACCGACCGTGGTCGGCTACGGCCGACCGCCGGGCTGATTTCCTAGAGTCCGGTCTGTGGGTGATCCGGACACAGCGAGCGCGCCGCGCCTTCATCTGATTTTCGACGCCGACGACACGCTGTGGGAGAACAACGTGCTGTTCGACCGGGCGATCGCCGACTTCATCGAGTGGATCGCCCACCCCACCCTCGACGCCGACGCCATCACGGTCACGCTGCACGACATCGAGCGCGCGAACTCGGCGGCGCACGGTTACGGCACGCGCGTGTTCCTCATGAGCCTGCACTCGTGCTTCGAGCACCTGCTCGAGCGACCGCCGACCGACGATGACCGGGCCCGGATCGACGAGCTCGCGGTGCCACTGCTCGCGCACGCGATCGAGCCCATCGCCGACGTCGAGGCGACGCTCGACGCGTTCGCGCGCTCGCCACGACCTCCTCTTGCTCACCAAGGGCGACGAGGACGAGCAACAACGCAAGATCGACATCTCCGGCCTCGCGGGTCATTTCCGCAGCATCGTGATCGTGCGCGAGAAGACGCCCGACGTCTACGCCGCACTCGTCGAGGCCGAGGGTCTCGACCCGCGGCGCACGTGGATGATCGGTAACTCGGTGAAGTCCGACATCGCGCCCGCACTCGCGGTGGGCCTCGGCGCGGTGTTCATCCCGAACGTCAACACGTGGGCGCTCGAGCACGACGTCCTGCCCGACGGCGCGGAACGGCTCGTGCAGGTCGACCGGTTCTCCGAGCTCCTCGCGCGCTTCTGAGCGGGCGGGCTAGGCCGTGCGCGCGATCGTCCGCGAGGATCCCGAGCGTTGCCCGCAGCGAGGCTTCGGGGATGATCGGGAAGATCGCCGCCTCTTTCCAGACCGGGTCGATCTCCGACCAGTCGTAGTACGACGTCACGATCGTGCCGTCGTCGGAGGGTTCGAGCCGGTAGCCGTAGACATGGCCGATCGGCGGCTTGATCTGCCCGAGAATCGTCCACGCGATCTCGCGGTCGGGTTCGAACTTCGTGATCTCGACGGTCACGTCGTAGAGGCCCATCGGGTAGTCGTTGAGCGCCTCGCGGTCCATGTGCACCACGAACGTGTCGCCGACGGCGCCGGCCGGCTCGCCGGTCGCGTCCATCAACATGCCGGAGGCGTCGATGGTGACGTGCCCCTGCGGGTCGCCCAGTACCCGGAAGATCGTCGCCGGGTCGGCCTTGATCGTGCGCGAGACCTCGAATCGTTCGGCGGAGTCGGCGGAGTCGGCGGAGTCGGCGGAGTCGGCGGTGTCAGTCGTCATTCCTGCATCCTGTCATGCGCGGCCGGCGACGAAGTCCCGCGGTCACGGCAACGGGATGCTCTGCGCGAAGTGGAACGCGTCGTCGGGGTCCCACGTCGCTTTGACGTCCTGCAGTCGGGCGAGGTTGGCGCCGTAGTAGGCGTGCAACGAGTCGTCGAGCGTCGGGTCGATGTAGTTCTGGGACGCGGCCCGGCTCACGTACGGCTGCAACTCGTGTCCGAACTCGCGGAGCCACGCGTCACTCTTGCCCGAACCTGCGACCGCGCCCGGGCCGACGTGGCGCGCCGTCTACGCGTCGATCGGTTCGCCGATCTCGCGCAGGGCCGTGGCGAGCGCGCCCCGGAGCCGGCGCGCGGTGGCGGGGGCGAGATGACCGACGAGCCCGGTGCCCGGCCGGCCCAGCTCCTCGACAGTCAGCTCGACCGCGCGGATCGGCACACTCTTCGCAGTCGTCGAGCACGGCGACGATCCAGCTGATCTGCACCCGCTCGGGATCGTCGGCGGGATGGTCGTCGGTGCCGTAGTCGGCGAGCTTCCTCATGACCGGAGTCAAGCACGGAGTACTCGGGAGCCGCGATCGTGGTCGGCGGCCGCACCCGGACGGCGTTGGTACCTACCGAGGACGCGTGACGGGGAATCCGGCGGCGATCCACGCCTGTATCCCGCCGTCCAGATCGGTGGCGTGGCGAAGACCCAGCTGTTGCAGCGTCGCGGCCGCGAGGCTCGACGCGTAACCCTCGTCGCAGAAGAGGATCACGACCCGGTCGTGCGACGTCATCTGCGGGATGCGGTGCGCGCTCGCGGGATCCAGCCGCCATTCGAGCTGGTTGCGGTCGATCACCAGCGCGCCCGGCACGAGGCCGTCGCGGTCACGGAGCTCCGTCGGACGGATGTCGACGAGCAGCGCCCCGGCCGCGGCGGCCTGCTCCGCGGCCGCGGGCGTGACGCGCCGCAAGGTGCCCCGCGCGTCCTCCAGCAACTCGTCGATCGTCTTGCCCATGGAGAGCGCTCAACGTATCGAGCCCGACGACTCCGGCGTATCCGGAACGCGGCCCGCGGGTAGATTCCCGCGAGGGGCGCGCACGCGCGTCCGGCCCGTTGCTGCGACTCGGAGACTGACCATCATGACCCTCGTGCACCGAGTGCTGTATCCGACGCCCATCGGCTCGCTCGCCGAGTACCTGGAGGCGCGGGGCGGCCTCGGGCTCGACGCGGCCCGGAACAAGTCCGGTGAGGAGATCATCGCGGAGCTCGAGGCCTCGGGCCTGCGCGGCCGGGGCGGGGCCGGATTCCCGACCGGGCGGAAGTGGCGGACCGTCCGCGACTACTGCTCGACCTTCGAGCGGACGTCGGTGGTCGTGAACGCGGCCGAGGGAGAGCCCGGCACGTTCAAGGATCGCACCATCATCTCGAACGACCCGTACCAGGTGCTCGAAGGCGCGGTCATCGCGGCGCGTGCGCTCGGCGCCGACCAGGTGATCGTCGCGACGAAGCGTTCCTTCACGCCCCAGGTCGAGCGGCTGCGCGCCGCGATCGAAGAGGTCAAGGGCGCGGGCTGGTTCGAGGGGGTCGACGTCTCGGTCTTCGAAGGCCCGAACGAGTACCTCTACGGCGAGGAGACCGCGCTGCTCGAGACGATCGACGGCCGGTACCCGCTGCCGCGCATCGCGCCGCCCTACCGGCGCGGCGTGCGCGAGGTCGTGGAGTCGGCGGCCGATTTGCACTCGCAGAGCGGTCTGTCCGCGCACGTCGAGATGGCCGGCCCGAACGCCGACAACGAGGCGCCGCCCACGCTCGTCGACAACGTGGAAACTCTCGCGAACGTGCCGCGGATCCTGGCGCGCGGCGCGGAGTGGTTCCGCACCGAGGGCACCGAGCAGTCGCCGGGCACGATCGTCTGCACCGTGACGGGTTCCACCGTCCGTAGCGGCGTGGGCGAGGTCATCATGGGGACGCCGCTGCGGGAGGTCATCGAGCTGATCGGGGGCGGGGCGCGGCCGGGCCGCTCGATCCGGGCCGTCCTGCCCGGGGTGTCGAGCGGGTTCATCACGGGCGCGGCGCTCGACACGCCCGTGAGCTACGAGACGATGGCCGCGATCGGCAGCGGGCTCGGCTCGGCGGGCTTCATCGTGTTCGACGACTCCGACGATCTCGTCGCGGCCGCGGCGGGCGCTTCGCGCTTCCTGGCGGTCGAGTCGTGCGGGCAGTGCACGCCCTGCAAGCACGACGGGTTACGGATCGCCGAGCTGCTCGCAAGTGTGACCCGGGCGCAGGCAGGTACCCACGACCTCGAAGAGCTGCGCCGGCGCGTCGCGAGCGTCGCCGATGGCGCGCGCTGTTCGCTCGGCACGCAACAGCAGATCATCGTCTCGAGTCTTCTCGACGCCTTGGGCGACGACGTCGGCCGGCATCTCGACAAGCACGCGCACTCCGATGCGCCGCGGCCGGTCGCCGAGCTCGTCGCGCTCGACTCCGGGGTCGCGCGCATCGACGAGCGCCATGCCGCCAAGCAGCCCGACTGGACGTACAACGCCGTCGATTCCGGCAAGTCGCCGGCCGCGCGGCTCGGCGAGCACCGCGAGCACGAAGCACTCGACGGGTAGCCCCCGGCGCGAATCGGAGATCCGATCGCCGGCTCCGGACCGGCGCGCGACGACGCCTCCGGCGGCTATGGCAATGCGTGAACCGGAGGCGTCGTGCGAGACGTCCGCGCGTAGAGGGGGTTGCGGGCGCCGTGAAGAGTTTCGGCCGCCGGATCCGATTCCTGAAGCGGATTCCGGTCCGAGCTTCATCTCGAACCGCTTCCCGCCGACGATGACCGGGTGAATCTCACCCAGTGCCCGTATGACGGCGCCCGCGTCGACGTCGAGGTCGCCGCCGGCGGCTCGCTCCTGTTGACCTGCGTCGTGTGCGACGCCGTGTGGGAGCGCCACGGCGCCTGGACCGGCCGGGTCCGAGAACCCGACCGGGACAAGCTGCTCTCGGCCCGGCGACACGCTCCGGTCGTGATCGCCGCGGAGCCCCTCCCGATGGTTCACACGGACACACGGCACTGAATCCCGGAGCTGGGCTGCGGCCGAGCACATTGATTGACTGTCTCTCTTTGTGAGAGAAACCAGTCGGTCGGCGGGTTTCTCCGGATTTGCACGACCTGGGAGCTCAGTAGCGTCTACGCGCGACCGTTCCTGCCTTCTACAGGTGTTTCGCGGTTTCTGCACAGACGCGTCCAGTCGTTTACGGTGTCGTCAGTCGACCGATCCAAAGGGGTTTGAATGCCGCGTTACCGAGTGACTTTGAGACGTTCATCTGTCGAGATCGTCGAGGCCAGCAACCAGTACCAGGCGGCCATCGTCGCTCGTGATCTGTTCGGCGACAGTGTCGAGGTCGCGAATGTCGCACCGGCGGTCGGCCGCCCGTCGGCGAACGGCCGCGGGCGCCCTGCCGCGGGGGCGAAGGCGACGAAGAAGGTCGCAAAGAAGCGCAAGCCGTTGTCGCCCGAAGCGCGCGCCAAGCTGGCGCAGAACCTCGTCAAGGCGCGTGCGGCCCGCGCGGCCAAGGCCCGGGCTTCCAAGCGCACGACGAAGTCGGCGAGCAAGACCACGAAGCGCGTCGCCAAGAAGCGCTGACCACCGGCGCGGGTATGACAGGCGGCACATTTCGCCCCCGAACTGCTTCATCGATCGGCCCGTCGTTCCGATAGATCAACGTCGCCGGTTTCTCGGTGACGGACGACGTGTCGACCCTCTGCCTGGAATCTGGTCGCCTCGGCAGCGGCGAGCGAATGGCGAAACCCGCGTCCTGAACTCTGGGCACACGGAGTTTTGTCGCATGGATCAGCACGCTGCACGAGCCTCGCGGGACGGACGGGTCTGACCGCCGATGCTCGAGCTGCGCCTCACCGCCGATGTCAAGCGCATCGCGGCGATGCGCGAGGCGCTCGCACGCGAATGCGAGCGCTCGCAGGTCGGTCCGCAGCACGCGGCCGAGGTCACGCTCGTCGTCGAGCAGCTCGTCGGGCCGCCCGAGGCTCGCGGCGCCATGCGTTCGCGGCTCCGGACGCGAGCTTCGGGCGACGTGTTCTTGGTCGTCACGGTCCAGTCGGATGCGACGATGCTGATGGTCCGCGACACCCGTCCCGAGAACGGCGGTCTCGGCGAGCACCGCCAACGCCTGTTGGAGGAGCACACGTCGAGCTGGTCGACGATGTCAGGTCGCGACGGGCGGACCGTGTGGGCGGAGATCGCGCGCCCGGTCGCGGCGCCGGCCCCGCGGCGCGAGGAGACTCGTCCGGCCCGCCCCTCCGAGGTGGCTGCGGATCCCGGTCGCCGTCAACCGATCGCGACGTCGCCGCGGCGCACGGCGCCCCGCGTGCCGACGAGGGCGTAGCCGCCGGTCATCGGCGCGGCGAACGAGGGCCGGGCCCGGGCTCGACGCGGTCGCCGCCCCGCACGATCGGGTACCGGCGGCGCTCGTCGCCGAGGACCTCGGTCCGGGCGGGTGGGCCCGCCGCGGGGTTGCCGTAGTGCGCGACGGCGCCGTCGGGTGCGTACTGGACGATGTACGCCTTGCGAACCGCGTCGGTCAGGTTGCGCCGGGTCGCGTGCGGCGTGAGCGACGTGAACACGACGACGCTTCCCGCGCGCACCGGCACGTTCACCGCGGTCGACCAGTCGCCCCAGCACTCCTCGCCGACCGCGGTCGACCGGTGTTCGAGCGTGCCCTCGCGGTGCACTCCCGGCATGACCGCGATGCACCCGTTCTCGGGCGTGGCGTCGTCGAGCGCGATCCAACACGTGAGGTATGCCTGGGGCTCGACGTACGTGTAGCCGTTGTCCTGGTGCCAGAGCACCGGCTCCGTCCCGTGCGGCTGCTTGAACACCGACTGGTCCCAGTACAGGCGCACCTCGGGGCCGACGAGGTCGCGGGCCAATCCGGCCAGGAGCGGGTCGGCGACGAAGCTTCGGACGAAGTCGCTCCTGGCCACCGCGTGCGGCGCGACCACCTGCGTGTCGAGCCCGGTCACGCCGAGGCGTCCGTCGGGGACGGCCGCGAGGAATTCCCTCGCCTCCTCGTCGCCGGCCGACAGCTCCGCGTCGAGCCGGCCGAGTGTGGCCGCGTCGAACGCGTCCTCCACGACGAAGTAGCCCAGCTCGTCGAACCGGTGGGCCTGCTCGGCCGAGATCGTCGTGTAGGGGCCGGGATGATCCGACCACGAGAAGTCGTGGTTCCACGGGTGGAGGGCCCGGTGCATCGCGGCCGACGCTACCGCGGCCCGGGAACGCCGGGCGGGGTGTCCCGGGAGGCAAGCTGGGTGCATCCAACGAGCGACCCGGCGGAGGCGATGACGACGAGCCCATTCCCGGACGGCTTCTTCGGCCGCACCGACGAGCGCGACGACGGCGAGTTCTACTCGGTCCCGCGGTACGTGACCCACATCGACGACGGCGCGATCGCGGCCGTCGGCGCGCTCTACGACGAGCTGTCGATCCGCGGCACAGTGCTCGACCTCATGAGCTCGTGGATCTCGCACTTCGTCGAGGCGCCGGACGCGCTGACGGTGCTGGGCATGAATGCCGACGAGCTCGCGGCCAACCGGCAGGCCGCGGCCTGGGTCGTGCACGATCTCAATGCCGACCCGGTGCTCCCGTTCGCCGACGACTCGTTCGACCACGCGACGTGTTGTGTCTCAGTCGACTATCTGACCCGCCCCGTCGACGTGTTCCGCGACGTCGTGCGCGTCGTGCGCCCCGGCGGATTGTTCGTGTGCACGTTCTCGAACCGGCTGTTCCCCACGAAGGCGATACGAGGCTGGCTGCACTCACCCAGCGCGACCCACGTCGAGATCGTCGCGGGCTACTTCGCCGTGTCGGGCGCGTACGAACCCGCAGAGCGCCGTCGCGGCACGACGCCGCCCGGCGGCGATCCGTTGTACGCGGTCTGGGCCGCTGTGGATCGGGCCGTGCGGCACGGGCTCGATTCGCCGGGCTCCACGATCTGAGCCGGGCAGTCAGAGATCCGCCAGGAAGTCGATATCGGTGCTTCATCGGCGGGACACCTCCGCGATCCGGTCGCGCGAGAAGGTGGATCCGGTGGGCGATCTCCTCGATGCGTACGAACCGGTCGCTGCGTGGGACGAGATGTTCGACGCGTCGGGAGACACGCGCGTCGACTACCGCGCGCTCTACGAACACGTGCAGACGCTCTCGAAGCAGGACTTCGACGAGCGCTGCGCCACGCGCGACCGCGTGTTCCGCGACCAGGGCATCACGTTCGCGCACTCGGGGGAGGAGCGGCCCTTCCCGCTCGATCTCGTCCCGAGGGTCATCTCCGCGTCGGAGTGGTCGACGATCGAGGCGGGGGTCGCGCAGCGGGTGCGCGCGCTCGAGCGGTTCCTCGACGACGTCTACGGGCCGGGCGAGATCATGCGGGCGCGGGTGGTTCCGCGCCGCATCGTCGTCACGTCGTCGCACTTCCACCGGGCCGCGGTCGGCGGGCTCGCGCCGCCCCGCGGCGTCCGCGTCCACGTGGCGGGCATCGATCTCGTGCGTGACGCCGACGGCCGGATCTGCGTCCTCGAGGACAACATCCGGATTCCGTCGGGCATCTCGTACGTGGTCGAGAACCGGCGGGCGATGACGCACGTGTTCCCCGAGCTGTTCGCGGCGCACCGTGTCCAGCCGGTCTCCGACTATCCGTCGCGGTTGCTGCAGACGCTGTGCGCCGCGGCGCCGCGCAGCATCGAGGATCCGCGCGTCGTCCTGCTGACGCCGGGCGTCCACAACGCCGCGTACTTCGAGCACTCGTTCCTCGCCCGGCAGATGGGTGTCGAGCTGGTCGAGGGCCGGGATCTCGTGTGCCGCGACAACGTCCTCTACATGTTGACGACGAGCGGCGAGGAGCGGGTCGACGTCGTGTACCGCCGCGTCGACGACGAGTTCCTCGATCCGCTCCACTTCCTCCCGACGTCGATGCTCGGTTGCGCCGGCATCGTGAACGCGGCGCGTGCGGGCAACGTCACCATCGCCAACTTCATCGGGAACGGTGTGGCCGACGACAAGGCCGTGTACCCGTACGTGCCCGCGATGATCGAGTTCTACCTCGGCGAGCGCCCGATCCTCTCGAACGTCGAGACGTACATGCTCGACGACCACGACGTGCGTTCGTGGGCGCTCGACCGGGTCGATCAGCTCGTGTGGAAACCGGCCGACGGCTCGGGGGGCAAGGGCATCGTCATCGGCCCCCACGCCGAGCCCGAAGCGCTCGAGGCCGTGCGCGCCGCCGTCGAGAGCGATCCCCGCTCGTGGATCGCGCAGCAGCCGGTGGCGCTCTCGACCGCGCCGACGTACGTCGGCGCCGGGATGCGGCCCCGGCACCTCGACCTCCGGCCCTTCGCGCTGAACGACGGCGAGAACATCTGGGTCGTGCCTGGTGGTCTCACCCGCGTCGCGCTCAACGAGGGCAGCCTGGTCGTGAACTCGAGCCAGGGCGGTGGGTCGAAGGACACCTGGGTCCTTGCCCCCGACGGCGCCGAGATCGAGGGCGAGGTCACGACGGTCGACGACGGTATCGGCTGCGAGCCGCTCGCCCGCCAGCCCTTCGACACGCTCGCCGACGCGCCCGAGCAGGCGGCGCAGCAGCAGTGACACCGCCGGCCGCGACGCCAACGGTGGTGCGCGCGTGCTGAGCCGGATCGCGGAATCGCTGTACTGGCTCGGCCGCTACGCCGAGCGCGCGGAAGCCACCGGGCGCATCCTCGACGTCTACTCGCACGCGTTGCTCGAGGACCGCGTGGGCGGCGAGGAGTCGGCGTGCCGGCGTCTCGTCGAGGCGATGGGTGCATCCGAGGAGGCCGCGGCGGTCGAGGTCGAGACGAACATCGAGGCGCTCGTCGGCTTCTTCGTCGACGACCCGCGCTTCGCGGGTTCGGTGGTGCGCTCGTTGGAAGCGATGTGGGAGAACGCACGCGGCGCCCGCGAGTCGATGTCGTCGGAGATGTGGGGCAGCATCAACGCGACCCACAGCGCGCTCGACGTGCGCCGCGGGCGTTCGATGTACGCGCAGCACGGCTTCTTGGGTTGGGTCCGCGACCGCGCCGCGATCGTGTCCGGGCTCGCCGACGCGACCATGAGTCACGACGACACGTGGCGCTTCATCGTCCTCGGCCGTTCGCTCGAGCGCGTCGACCTGACGGTGCGCCTGCTGTCGACGCGGCTGGGCGAGGCGTGGGGGAGTGCGGGCTGGGTCGCGACGTTGCGCTGCTGTGCGGCGTACGAGTCGTATCTCCGCACGTACCGGCGGGGGGTCGAGGGATCCAAGGCGCTCGAGTTCCTCCTGCTCGACCGGTTGTTCCCACGGTCGGTGTTCCACGCGCTCGGCGCGGCCGAGACCGTGCTGTTCGACCTCGACCCGAGCTCCGACCGTCACGGCGCGGCGAGCGAGCCGCGACGCGTCGTCGGTCGCGCGTGCGCCGACCTCGAGTTCATCCGCGTTGCCGAGCTCGAGCGCTCGTTGCCGGAGCACCTGGCCCGCATCGAGCGCGCCGGCGCGTACGCGCACGACGTGATCGCCAAACGATTCTTCAACAACGCGGTCGCGATCAGATGGAGCGCGTAACCGTGCGGACGAAGCGGAGCGCAGCGGAGCCCGAGGGAGCCATGCATCCCGTGCGGACGAAGCGGAGCGCAGCGGAGCCCGAGGGAGCCATGCATCCCGTGCGGACGAAGCGGAGCGCAGCGGAGCCCGAGGGAGCCATGCATCCCGTGCGGACGAAGCGCAGCGCAGCGCCGCGGAGCCCGAGGGAGCCATCGACATGAGTTGGCGGCTCTCGATCGAGCACATCACCAGTTACGAGTACGAAGGGGAGGTTCTCGCGTCCTACAACGAAGCGCGCATGAGTCCCGCCCGCGACACGACGCAGATGGTGCTCGACCATCGCGTCGACGTGCGGCCGAGCGTTGCCGTCATGCGCTACGTCGACTACTGGGGTACAGAAGTGAGCGCGTTCGACGTCCACGAGCCGCACGACCGGCTCATCGTCGCGGCGCGCTCGCTGGTCGAAACCATCGCAACCGTTCCCGATGTCAGTGACACCGACTGGGAGGCCTTGTTCGATGAAGACGTTCGCGACCGCTTCTACGAGTATCTACACCCGTCGGCACATGTCCCCGTCGACGAATCGTTTCGGCAGATCGCGGCGACCATTGCCGCCGGTCGATCACCGCGCGAGACGGTCGAGGCGGTCAGCGCGTGGGTCCGCGAGAGCCTTGCGTACGAGGCCGGGGCGACCGACGTCTCGACGAACGCGCGGTCCGCCCTCGAGCTGGGTCGTGGCGTCTGCCAGGACTTCGTCCACGTCGCGCTCGGCGTTGCTGCGGGCCGCCGGCATACCTGCCCGGTATGCGTCCGGCTACCTGCATCCCGACGTCGATGCGACCCTCGACAACGCCGTCACCGGTCAGAGTCATGCGTGGCTCGAAGCGTGGACGGGGTCCTGGCAGCGCGTCGATCCGACCAGTGGGGCCGACGTCGCCGAACGGCACGTGCTGGTCGCCCGGGGCCGCGACTACAGCGACGTGTCGCCCCTCCGAGGTGTGTACAACGGCCCGCCCGCGCATTCGAGCAACGTGCGGGTGACGATCCGCCGGGTCGCCTGACCCGATCTCGTTTCGCGCCGAATTTCCGCCGCGCACGTCACGCGTTGTGGCGCCGCCTACTGTGCCCGGGGTGAGCGACGACGCCGATCCCGACCTCGAGACGGTCGCACCCCTCCCGCTCCCGCCGTCGAACACCGACGCACGCTGGCCCCCGCAGACGGGAGGCCGCGGGCCGCTCGTCGCGTTCGGGGCCGCGGTCGTGGTGGTGTCGCTGATCATCGGTTTCGGTGTGGCGACGATCGTGCTGAACGCCCGAGACGACGGGGCGCAGGCGGGGAGCGCGCCCGGTGGGTCGGTTCCGGCCACCCTGATCCCGGGCGCCACGACCCCAACCACGAGTCCGGCGACGCTCGCACCCGGAACCACGACGGGGCCGACCATCCCGACGCCCGTGGACCCCGACGAGAGCGCGCTCGGATCGCTGATCCTGCGCCAGAGCGACGTCCCCGCTTCCGACAGCGTCGCGTTGCTCGACCACGGCGCCGATCTCACCGTCGCCACCCTCGATCTCTGCAACGGCACCTTCGCGAGCGAGGCGAAGCGCACCGCGCGCCGGCAGGTCGCGCTCATCGACGACCAGTCCACGCTGCGGATGAGCACCGAGGCGGTGCTGTACGCCGACCCGTCGGTCGGGACCGAGGCCTTCAGCGAGTTGCGCTCGGTCGCCGAGCACTGCCCCGCGACCGCGGTGACGAGCCCGGTCGGGGAGGGCACCGCGCGCACCAAGTTCCGCGCCGCGCCCGACGGCTCGTGGGCCCGGACACCGTCGGTCGAACGTCTCGCGTACGACTTCGACACGACCGACAGCGCGACCGGCACGCCCGCCCATTCCATCGCCGTATACCTGCGCCGGGGCCGCGCACTCATGGGCGTGTACTTCGCCCAGCCCGACGGCACCCAGGACGCCGTCGACGGCCAGACCACGGTCGCGGGGATCGTCGCCGTGTTCGAGGCGCGGATGGCGAGGCTCCCGGCGAGCGTCGTCAACGGCTGACCCGCCCGCCGCCTCCACGGTCGCGCCGGGCACGCCTCTCGCGGTGACCGGCCGCGGGTTACCGTGCCCGCGTGGGCGCGGCGACGGCGGGGGAACGGGCGACGCGCCCGCTCATCGTCGCCCGCGCGATCCGCGCGTTCGCCGACGGGTTCGCGAGTGTGCTGTTGGCCCGCTATCTCCAGCACCTCGGCTTCAGCGGCTTCCAGATCGGCGCGATCATCACCGCGACGCTGCTCGGCTCGGCCGCGCTCACGCTCTGGACGGGACTCCGCCTCCGCCGGTGGGGCGTGCAACGGGTGCTGCTCGCGTCGTGCCTGCTCATGGCGCTCACCGGTCTCGGGTTCGCGACCGTCACGCGGTTCGCGCCGCTGCTCGTCATCGGCTTCGCCGGCACCCTGAACCCGTCGGGCGGTGACGTCAGCCTGTTCCTGCCGACGGAACAGGCCACGCTCGCGGACCTCACCACAACGCGCCGCCGGCCGCACTTCTTCGCGGTCTACAACGTCGCCGCGTCGCTCATGGGTGCGGCGGGTGCGCTGGCGTCCGCGGTCCCGGCCCGGCTGGCATCGGCGAACGGCTGGGACATCGCGACGGTCGAACGCGTGTCGTTCCTCGTGTACGTCGTGACCGCGGTCGGCGCGGCCTTCGCGTACCGGGGACTGCGCGACCATGCCGCGGCGACGTCGCCACGACGAGGACTCCACCGTTCGCGCGGCATCGTGATCCGGCTGTCGGCGTTGTTCGCGCTCGACTCCGCGGGCAGCGGCTTCGCGATCCAGTCGTTGCTCGTGCTGTATCTCGATCTGCGGTTCGGGCTGTCGCCCACGGCGACCGGCGCCGCGCTCGCGGCCTCGGGGGTGCTCACCGCGTTCTCACAGTTCCTCGCGCCGCGGCTCGCGGCCCGGTTCGGGCTCGTGCGGACGATGGTGTTCACGCACCTGCCCGCCAGCGGGTTCCTGATCCTCGCGGGCATCGTGCCGAGCGCCCCGCTCGCGGTCACGTTCCTGCTGTTGCGCGCCGCGCTGTCGCAGATGGACGTGCCCGCGCGCCAGGCGCTCGTGATGCGGCTGGTGGAACCGGACGAGCGCGCCGCCGCGGCCAGCGTCACGAACGTGCCGCGAAGCCTCGCGAGCGCGGCGACGCCCGCGCTCGCCGGATTGCTCCTCGACCGCACGAGCTTCGGGTGGCCGCTGATCATCGCGGGCGCGATGAAGATCGCCTACGACCTCCTGCTGCTCGCGGCTCCGCTCGACCGCGACTGACGCGCGACCATGTTTGGATGAGGATGCCCCGATGAGGATCGAAACCGGCGCGGCCCGCACGCTGTGGACGTGCGTCGAGCCCTGTCACGCGGTGACCTACTTCACCGACGATGCGCGCGCCGCGTTCGAAACGATCGGGTTGCGCGGCTTCTGGCGCGGCTATTTCGCGGGCCGGGCCGCGCCGCTCGGCCCGGTAGGCGCCGGGGTGGTGGTTGCGACCTTCTTCGGGTTCCGTCCCGATTTCGTCGCGCGCGGTGCCGGGCGTGTGGGAGCTCGCGCGCCCCGACGACGCGCTCGGCGCGCGCCTGGAAGGCGCCGGGAACGCGCTCCGGCGCGTGCTCGGCGCGAACCCGCCGTCGATCGAGCGCGCGGCCGAGCTCGCGTGGAGGGCGACGGGCGGATGCGATCCGTTCGGGCGGCCGCTGTTCGCGGCCAACGCCGAGCTGGCGCGACCCGACGATCCGCACCTCTCGTTGTGGCACGCGTGCACGCTGCTGCGCGAGCACCGCGGCGACGGGCATGTCGTCGCGCTGCAATCCGCGGGCGTCGACCCGTGCGAGGCACACGTGTTGCGAGTCGCCGTCTCCGGCGTCGACGTGAGCTCGATTGCTCCCTATCGCGGCTGGGACGACGACGACTGGGACGCGGCCGCGCGCCGGCTCACGGATCGTGGTCTCCTCGACGTGGCGCGCCGCGCGACCGCGACGGGTGTCGCCACGCACGCCGCGATCGAGACCGAGACCGACCGGTTGGCGCTCGGTCCGGTGCGCGCCCTGGGAGACGACGGGCTCGACGAGCTGCTCGCCGTCCTGGGCCCGTTGGCGACCGAGCTCGAAGTGTCGGGGACGATCCCGTTCCCCAACGCCGTCGGCGTGCCGCCTCTGCGCTCTTCCTGACCCCGCGCTCCCCGGCGGTCGGCGGTGGCGCGTGAAGTCGAGCGGCGCGCGTCGTCGCGGCCGCGGCCGCGGTCACGTCGTCAACGTGTCGTCGTTCGAGGGCTGCCGACGCGCTCGAGGCCTTGTTCTCGAGGCCTTGTTCTCGAGGCCTTGTTCTCGAGGCCTTGTTCTCGAGGCCTTGTTCTCGACGCCCTCGGTGGCTTCTCGCCCGCGCGGTCGCGAGCTCGTTGCCCACGCAAGCACCTCGCGGACACGCGCGCCCCGGGCGGCTGGGTGCGTGGCCTAGACTGCTATCACCGCGCGGGCGATGTTCCGTGCGCCGTCTGGCGACCCTCCTGGTACCGGGGCTGGTGGGAGCACGACTTGCTCATCGCTGCTTCCGAAGAACCGAGACGCCAATGACTTCGCTGCTGGATTCGCCTGCGCCTTCGACTCGCGCGCCGGAACGCCCGCCGAGCCGCGCAAGTGTGCGGGCCGGGAGGCTCGTCACGGGCGTGCTGATGATCAGCCCGCCGATCGCGCTCGCCATCGCGATACCGCTGCTCTGGGGACACGCGGTGAGTCTGCTCGACGTGATCCTCGCCGCCGCGTTCTACGTGGTCACCGGGTTCGGGATCGCCGTCGGCTACCACCGGTTCTTCACGCACCGCAGCTTCAAGGCCGTGCGGTGGCTGAAGATCCTGCTCGCCTCGACCGGTTCGATGGCGGTCGAGGGTTCCGTCGTCGGCTGGGTCGCGATCCATCGCCGTCACCACGTGTTCAGCGACAAGCCCGGCGATCCGCACTCGCCCCACGAGTACGGGCCCGGACCGGCCGCGCAGCTCCGTGGGTTCGCGCACGCGCACGTCGGTTGGTTGTTCAAGACCGACCCCACGTCGGCCGAGCGCTATGCGCCCGACCTGCTCGCGGATTCCGACACGATGATCATCAGCCGGCTCTTCCCGCTGTTCGCGGTGGCGTCGTTGGTGGCGCCGTTCATCCTCGGCTGGACGATCACCGGCGCGCTCAGCGGCGCGTTCACCGCGTTCCTGTGGGCCGGGCTCGCTCGCATGATGCTGCTGCATCACGTCACGTGGAGCGTCAACTCGATCTGTCACATGTTCGGGAGCAAGCCCGCGACGCAGAAGGACGAAAGCACCAATTTCGCGCCCCTCGGTGTCATCTCGTTCGGAGAGGCGTGGCACAACTTCCACCACGCCTTTCCGCGCTCGGCCCGGCACGGCGCGCTGCCGCACCAGGTCGATCCCGGCGCCGCGTTGATCCGCATGTTCGAGCGGGCCGGCTGGGCCACCGACGTGCGCTGGCCGACCGCGGCCCAACTCGCGAGCTGCAGGTCCAGCTAGCTGTATGTGCTTCTCCCCCGAGGCCGACGCTGTCGTCGGGGGTTTGGTGATCGTCATCGGCGCCGACACGTTGCGGCACGTCCGCGAGCCGAAGCAGATCCTCCTGGCGTCGCTGCCGTTGCTGTTCGGGCTGCACCAGTTCGACGAGGCGTTCGTGTGGTGGGGACTCCAGGGCCACGTGTCGGAGTCGGTCCAGCGCGTCGGCGTGTGGATCTATCTCCTGTTCGCGCTGGCCGCCCTGCCCGCGATCGTCCCGGTCGCGGTGTGGGGCATCGAACCGTCGGCGCGTCGCCGCCGACTCATCGGCGCCATGGCCGCGCTCGGGATCGCCGTCGGGGTCTCACTCGGCGTCGCCGTCTTCCGTGGATCGGTCAACGCCGCGATCGACGGCCGTCACATCGCGTACGACGTCAGCGCGCTGCATCAGGGCCGGCAACTCACCGCGCTCTATGTCGTCGCCGCGTGCGGCGCGCTGCTCATGTGTACGTATCGCGACATCGCGTTGCTCGGCCTGTTGAACCTCGTCGCGGTACCGCTGCTGATGTGGCTGACGGTCGGCGGCTTCATCTCCTTGTGGTGTTTCTGGGCCGCAATGGCGAGTGTCGTGATCGACGTGCACATGCGTCGAGGTACGCGTCGATCGCCCGCGACCCGTCGGTCACGCGTTCTTCGCGTATCGAACGTAACGTGAAGGCATGCGCGTACTCGTGGTCGGAGCCGGAGGCGTAGGGGCCGCGATCGCGCGTGCGGCTGCGGAATCCGAAGTGCTCGAGCGCATCGTCGTCACCGACCTCGACGGCGACCGTGCTGCCGCGGCGACCGCCGGCCTCCGTGATACGAGATTCGCAGCGCATGCGCTCGACGCGTCGAACGCAGGCGCCATCGCCGCGTTGGCGGAGCATGAGCGCATCGACGCCGTGCTGAACGCGTGCGATCCCCGGCTGAACCCTTCGATATTCGCAGCCGCGTTCGACGCGGGCTGTCACTACGTCGACATGGCGATGACATTGTCGGAGCCGCACGCCACGCGTCCGCAAGAGGAGCCCGGCATCATGCTGGGCGCGGCGCAGTTCGCGGCGTCCGAGCGGTGGCGGGAGCGGGGGCTGCTCGCCCTCGTCGGGATGGGGGTCGAGCCGGGCCTCTCCGACGTCTTCGCCCGTTACGCGGTCGATCATCTCTTCTCCGAGGTCGACCAGGTCGGCGTGCGCGACGGCGCCGACCTCGTCATCGACGGCTACGACTTCGCGCCGACGTTCTCGATCTGGACGACGATCGAGGAGTGCCTCAATCCGCCGTTGATCTGGGAGCGTGATCGCGGGTGGTTCACGACCGCGCCCTTCTCCGAACCGGAGACCTTCGTGTTCCCCGAGGGCATCGGTCCGATCGAGTGCGTGAACGTCGAGCACGAGGAAGTGGTGCTCATCCCGCGTGAGGTCGAGTGCCGCCGGGTCACGTTCAAGTACGGACTCGGCGACGAGTTCATCCAGGTGCTGCGCGTCCTCTCCGAGACCGGCCTCGCGTCGACGGTGCCGATCCGCGTGCGCGGCGTGGAGGTGTCACCGCGCGATGTCGTCGCGGCTGTGCTCCCGGACCCTGCGACGTTGGGCGACCGCATGCACGGTCGCACGTGCGCGGGGACGTGGGTGACGGGCACCGGGGTCGACGGCCGCCGGCGCGAGGTGTACCTGTACCACGTCTCCGACAACGCGGACACCATGGCGCGCCACGCGGCCCAGGCCGTCGTCTGGCAGACCGCGATCAATCCCGTGGTGGCGTTGGAGTTGTTGGCCGCGGGTGTGTGGCAGGGAGCGGGTGTGCTCGGCCCGGAGGCGTTCGACGCAGTCCCGTTCCTCGACCGGCTCCGCGCCCGGGGCGAAGAATGGCACATCGAGGAGCGCACAGTCTGAACCGTGGCGCAACGCCGGAAGGACTGTTACCGTTTCCGCGGTCGCGGTCTGAGTGGGAGCGCGAATGAGTCAGGGGGCATCGTGACTGACGAGGCCGAGGACACGTCCGTACCGCAGTGGCTCTTAGAGCCCCCGGAAGCGGGTGAGGTGCTGCTCTATATCGCATCGGGCGACGGGGTGGAGCTTTCCGACGATGCCCGCGCCGCGCTGGAGACGCTGATGCAAGAGCTCCAGACGCGCGACGTCGAGGGCTTTCGGACGGGGGTGAGTTGCCCCTCGTACGACTCGTGTCTTCCGTACAGCTGCACACTCGAGACGTGCCACCCGCAATATCGCAAGCGGTGTCTCGTCGACGCCGGCTGCAAGATCGCCGGGTTCGGCATCTAGGAGGTCGACATGGCCGCGCCGCCCGAGCTGGTGACTCCCGACGAGGTCGCCGCATTCTTCGGCAAACTCGACACGTTCCACGCCTCGCTGCCAGCGAACGAGCAGCGGATGCTCGAGGAGATGGCCCGGGTTGCGTTCGCGCAGCCGATCGACGTCGAGGGCTTCTCTTCCAACAACGGGTCGTTCTGGAACTCCGTTCGTTCCGGCGCCGAGCAGGGTGTCGTCAAACAGATGAAAGTAGACGCCGTGGTCAGTGGCCTGGGCGCGTTCACGAAGGGTTTTGTGGCCGGGACCGAGGCTGGAAAAGGCGCGACTCCGTACTGACGTTCCGCGCGCCCGATCGTGCCGCGCACGCTGACCCCGGTGCACGAGCTCCGACCCGTGCCCGACAGCGGCCGCGTCGCGTGGTTCAAGGACTCCGACGACAACGTGCTGTCGTTGACGCAGTATGCGAACGCCTAGATGCGTGTCCAGGCCTCGGTCAGCACCTTGCGCAGCACCTGCTCGATGTAGTCGAACTCGGGCGGGCCGATGATGAGCGGCGGTGCGAGCTGGATGACGGGATCGCCGCGATCGTCGGCGCGGCAGATGAGCCCGGCGTCGTACAGCGCCTTCGACAGATAGCCGCGCAGCAGGCGCTCGCTCTCGTCGGCGTCGAATGTCGTCTTGGTGGCCTTGTCCTTCACGAGCTCGATCCCGTAGAAGTAGCCCGCGCCGCGTACGTCGCCGACGATCGGCAGGTCGAGCAACTTCTCGAGCGTCGCCCGGAACGCACCCTCGTTCGCGCGGACGTTCTCGAGCAGTCCCTCGCGCTCCATCAGGTCGAGATTCGCGAGCGCCACCGCGCAGCTCACCGGATGACCGGCGAACGTGATGCCGTGCAGGAAGGTCTTGCGGTCGCGCAGGAACGGCTCGACGAGGTGCGGGCGCACGATCATGCCGCCGATGGGGGAGTACCCCGACGTCATGCCTTTCGCCATCGTGATGATGTCGGGCTGGTAGTCGTAGCGCTGCGATCCGAACCAGTGCCCGAGCCGCCCGAACGCGCAGATGACCTCGTCGCTGACGAGCAGCACGCCGGTGTCGTCGCAGATCTCGCGGACGCGCTGGAAGTAGCCGTCGGACGGCGGGAAACAGCCGCCCGAGTTCTGCACCGGCTCGAGGAACACCGCGGCGACGCTCTCGGGCCCTTCCATCTCGATCGCGAGTGCGATCGCCTCGGCCGGGTCGATCGCCGCGGGCCGGTACGGGTTGGTGTTCACGACGCGGACCGCGCCGGGCACGAGCGGTTCGAACGGGGACTTGATCGCAGGCACGCCCGTGATCGACAGCGCGCCCATCGTCGTGCCGTGATACGCGATGTGCCGCCCGATCACCTTGTAACGATGCGGCTGGCCGATCGCCTGGAAGTACTGGCGGGCGAGCTTCCACGCCGACTCGACGGCCTCGCTGCCACCCGTCGTGAAGAACACTCGTTCGAGATCGCCGGGTGCGAGTGTCGCGAGCCGTTCGGCCAACTCGATCGCACCCGGGTGCGCGTAGCTCCAGACCGGGAAGTACGCGAGCTTGCGGGCCTGCTCGGCCGCGGCATCGGCGAGCTCGGTGCGGCCGTGCCCGACCTGTGAGACGAAGAGGCCGGCGAGCCCGTCGAGGTAACGCTTGCCGTGCTGGTCGTAGACCCACGCACCCTCGCCCCGGACGATGACGGGCACCTCGGCCGCAGGGTCGTTGGTCATTGGCGTGAAGTGCATCCACAGATAGCGCTGTGCCGCCGCGGTGAGCGATTCGGACGATGTCGTTGTCATCACGTTCCCCAGGAGTAGGTCTGCTTCTCGAGCCGTAGGTACACGAACATCTCCGTCGAGCGGATACCGGGGATCGAGCGGATGTGGGTGTTGATCACTTCGAGGAGGTGCTCGTCGTCGCGCGCGGTGAGCTCGACGAGGAGGTCGTACGAGCCCGAGCAGATGACGACGTAGTCGATCTCCGCGTTGGCGCTGAGCTTCGCGGCCAGCTCGCGCACGTCGCCGTCGACACGTACCCCGACCATCGCCTGACGGTGGAGCCCGACGCGCAGGGGATCGGTGACCGCGACGATCTGCATGACCCCGGCATCGAGGAGGCGCTGCACCCGTTGGCGCACGGCAGCCTCGGAGAGGCCGATCGTCTTGGCGATCGACGTGTAAGGGCGGCGGCCGTCGCGCTGGAGCTCGCGGATGATCTGCATCGACACGTCGTCGAGCAGGGGACCCGCGCTCCGCATGTCGGTGTTGCGATCGTCGGGGTTGCGATCGTCAGGGTTGCGAATATCGTCGTCAGAAAGCTGTGTCACAACGATCTACTTGCTTCAGTAGGGTCGGATCTGCGAATACTAGCTTTGCGTCGCCAGCCGCCCCGTCAAGGAGGGTCCCGATGGAAGTCGTGCAGAACCTGGTGAACGGCAAGCCGGTCGATGCCCGCGACGGCGCCACGACCCCGCTCGTCGACCCGTGCACCGGAACGACCTACGGATCGGCGCCCCGCTCGGGCGCGGCCGACGTCGACGACGCGGTCGCGGCCGCGAACGCCGCGTTCGACGGTTGGCGTTCGGCCACACCGTCGGAGCGGAGCCTCGCGTTGTTGCGCATCGCCGACGCGCTCGAGAAGGGCGCAGATCGGTTCATCGAGGCCGAGTGCCGCAGCACGGGCAAGCCCAAGGCGCTGATGGCCTCGGAGGAGATCCCACCGGCAGTCGACCAGATCCGGTTCTTCGCCGGTGCGGCCCGCATGCTCGAAGGGCGCGGCGCGGGTGAGTACATGAGCGGGCTCACCTCGTTCATCCGCCGCGAACCGATCGGCGTCGTCGCTCAGGTCTCGCCGTGGAACTACCCGTTGATGATGGCGATCTGGAAGATCGCGCCCGCACTGGCGGCGGGCAACACGGTCGTGCTGAAGCCGGCGGAGTCGACGCCGGAGACCACGGTCATGCTCGCCGAGCTCGCGGCCGAATTCCTTCCGCCCGGGGTGTTCAACGTCGTGTGCGGCGACCGCGACGGCGGGCGCGCGCTGGTCGAGCATCCCGTACCCGGTCTGGTGTCGATCACCGGCAGCGTGCGCGCGGGCATGGAGGTCGCGGCATCAGCCGCCACCGACCTGAAGCGCGTGCACCTCGAGCTCGGCGGAAACGCGCCGGTGATCGTGTGCGACGACGCCGATCTCGAAGCGGCGGCGGCAGGGATCGCCGTGGCCGGCTACTTCAACGCCGGCCAGGACTGCACGGCCGCGACGCGTGTGATCGCGGCGGCGTCGATCCACGATCGATTCGTCGACCTGCTCGTGGCCGAGGCGAAAGCCAAGAAGGTAGGCGGTCTCGACGTCGAGGACGCGGATCTCGGACCGCTGAACAATGCCCAGCAGTTGGAGCGGGTGCAGGGATTCATCAGCCGGTTGCCTTCGCACGCGCAGGTGCTCGTGGGGGGCAAGCGCATCGGCGACGCCGGCTACTTCTTCGAGCCGACCGTCGTCGCCGGGCTGAAGCAGGACGACGAGATCGTGCAGCAGGAGGTGTTCGGGCCGGTGATCACCGTGCAGCGGTCGACCGATGTCGCCGAGGCGGTGCGCGACGCGAACGGCACCGACTACGGTCTGTCGTCGAGCGTGTGGACCCGCGACCACGCCAACGCGATGCGCCTGTCGGCCGCGCTCGACTTCGGGTGCGTGTGGATCAACACCCACATCCCGCTCGTCGCGGAGATGCCCCACGGGGGGTTCAAGCACTCGGGCTACGGCAAGGACCTCTCGATGTACGCGCTCGACGACTACACGCGCGTCAAGCACGTGATGAGCTCGATCGAGTAGCGCTCAGCCGCGTATCGCGGAGCAGAGTGCATCGAGACCCTGATCGAGCAGCGTCTCGTCGAGCACCAGCGGCGGCAGCAGGCGCACCACGTTGCCGAGCGTGCCCGCGGTGAGCACGATCACGCCTTCGGTGTGGCACGACGCGCAGATCTGCTTGGCCCGGTCGGCGTCGGGGGAGCCGTCGCCGTGGACGAGCTCGATCGCGATCATCGCGCCCCGGCCCCGCACGTCGCCGACTCCCGTGGTCTGCGCCTGCACCTCTACGAGGCGTTGCAACATGCGGCCACCGAGCGTCCGCGCCCGATCGACCAGACCTTCGGATGCGATCACGTCGATCGCGGCGAGCGCGGCCGCGCACGACACGGGGTTGCCGCCGAACGTGCTGCCGAGGCCGCCCACGTGTACCGCATCCATGATCTCGGCCCGACCGGTGACGCCCGCGATCGGCATGCCGCCGCCGAGGCCCTTGGCCGTGGTGACGAGGTCGGGGACGACGCCTTCGTGCTCGCTCGCGAACCAGGCGCCGGTACGGCCGAAGCCGGTCTGCACCTCGTCGGCGATGAACACGATCCCGTTCGCCCGGCACCACTGCGCGATCCCCGCGAACCATCCGGGCTCGGGGACGACGAAGCCGCCCTCGCCCGCGATCGGCTCGGCGACGACGCACGCCACTTGCGACGCGTCGACACTCGCTTCCATCCACGCGATCGTCTCCGCGAGGCCGCCGGTGCCGCGGTACGGGTACGAGAACGGGGCGCGGTACACCTCGGGTGCGTAGGGCCCGAACGACTTCTTGTACGGGTTGACCTTGGCGGTCAGCGACAGCGCGAGCAGCGTGCGCCCGTGGAACGCCTGGTCGAACGCGATCACGGCCGGCCGCCCGGTCGCGGCGCGGGCGATCTTCACCGCGTTCTCGACCGCCTCCGCACCCGAGTTCACGAGCAGCGAGCGCTTCGTGTGCGTCCCCGGCGTGCGTTGGTTCAGCTGCTCGCACACCGCGACGTAACCCTCGTAGGGCGTGACCTGGAAGCACGTGTGGATGAATGCCTCGGCCTGGGCCGCGATCGCGGCCGACACCTTCGGGTGCGCGTGCCCCACGTTCACGACCGCGATGCCGGCACCCAGGTCGATGAGCCGGTTGCCGTCGACGTCTTCGACGATGCCGCCCTGCGCGCGTTCGACGAACACGGGCAGGGTGGTGCCGACGCCGGGCGGCACTGCGTGCTCCCGGCGCTCCCACAGCGCTCGCGACCGCGGCCCGGGGATCTCGGTCACGAGCTTGCGAGCCTGTTCCATGGGCACCTATCCGAGTGCGTTCACGTCGATCGCGGTCACGCCCCGCTTGGCCGAGCGGGCACTGAACGCCGCGCCGAGCCCGAGCAGGATGAGCGAGAACACGAGGACGAAGGTCGACAGGGCATTGATCGACGGCGACACCCCGAACTTCAACGAGCTGAAGATGTACAGGGGGAGCGTCGTGGACCCGGGACCCGACGTGAAGAAGGTGATCACGACGTCGTCGAGCGAGATCGTGAACGCGAGCATCGCCCCCGCCGCGATGCCCGGCGCCGCGAGCGGAAGGACGACGCGCAAGAAGGTCTGGAACGGCGTCGCGCCCAGATCGGCCGCCGCCTCGACGAGCCGGTTGTCGAAGGAAGCCAGCCGGGCGTTGACCACGACGACGACGAACGCGATGCAGAACGTGACGTGGGCCAGGATGACGGTCGTCAGGCCGAGCTTGATGTGCGCGATGTTGGAGTAGAACGCGAGCAGCGACACCCCCATGACCACTTCGGGCATGACGAGCGACACGAAGATGAGGGTCGAGTAGCCGGACCGGCCCCGGAACTTGAACCGCGTGAGCGCGAACGAAGCCAGGGTCCCGATGACCGTCGCGACGACCGTCGCGGAGATCGCGACCTTCAGCGTGTTACGGAACGCCTGCAGCGCCCCGTGGTTGTGGATGAGCTCGGAGTACCACTTCGTCGAGAAGCCGGTGAAGTCGGTGCCGCTGCGGGCATGGTTGAAGCTGAAGAAGACGAGAACGCCGATCGGGAGGAACAGGAACGCGAAGACCAGTATCGCGTGCAGCTTCAGGTAGCGGGGGCGCAGCGCGCTCTTGCGGCTCACAGGGCGTCCTCTCCGACGCGGCGGAGATATACGAAGACGCCCGCGAGGATGAACAACATCAGCAGCACCGACATGGCCGAACCGAGCGGCCAGTTCTGGCTCCCGCCGAACTGATCCGCGATCGTGCTGCCGATCATCTGCGTGCGTACCCCGCCGAGCAGTGCCGGCGTGACGAAGTCGCCGACCGCGGGGATGAAGACGAGGAGCACGCCGGCGACGAGCCCCGGCGAGACCGTGGGCAGGATGACGCGGAAGAACGTCGAGACCTTGCCGTGGCCGAGGTCGTAGCTGGCTTCGACGAGTGAGAAGTCCATGCGCTCGATCGACGCGTACAGCGGCAGGATCATGAACGGCAGGAAGCCGTACGTGAGGCCGAGGATCACCGCGAAGGGGTGGTTGATGAAGACGTGGTGGCGGCCGAGCCCGAGATCGCCGAGGAGGCGGTTGAGCAGCCCGTTGTCCTGGAGGATGACCTGCCACGCGTAGATGCGGATCAGATAGCTCGTGAGGAACGGGATCACGACGAGTACGAGGTACACGTTGCGAAAGCGCCCGCCGAAGCGCGCGATCCAGTACGCCAGCGGGAAGCCGAGCAACACGCACACGAGCGTCGAGACCGCCGCATACTCGATCGAGCGTACGAAGATCGGGAGCCGGTGGGGGTCGAGCGCGTCCTTGTAGTTCGCGTACCGGAGATGACTCCACGTGAAGTGGACGGGGTCGATGACGCCGCGCTTACCCAGGCTGTACTCGATGATGATCAGCAACGGGATCACCAGCAAGAAGGCGAACCAGATGCTGGTGGGCAACAGCAAGAGGTTGCCCTTCAGCCAGTCGGGCAGCGTGCCGGCCGCGCCGCGCCGGATCGGGCCGCGCGCGGGGTCGGGCGGCACGGCCGGCGGCGGCGCTTCCGGCGGGGCGACGACGCTCAAGCGGTCTTGACCTTGTCCCAGCGGTCGGAGTACTCGAGCTCGCTCTCACCGAGGTCCTTCTGGAACGGGAGCTTGGCGAGATCGGCCTGCGACGGGTAGATGAGCGGGTTGTCCAGGATGTCCTTGTTGATGAACGGTTCCGCGGCCTTGTTGGGACTGCCGTAGTTCACGAAGTTGGTGAGCGCGGCGCCGACCTTGGGTTCGAGGATGTAGTTCATGAACATCTCGGCGTTCTTCGGGTGCGCGGCACCCTTGGGGATCGCCATCGAGTCGACCCACGACAGCGCGCCCGAGGTCGGGATGATGTATTCGATGTTCGCGTTGTCGGCCTGGATCGTGAACACGTCGCCCGAGTACGCCTGCGACAGCACCAGCTGACCGCTCTTCAGCGGGTCCTGGTAGTCGGAGGTGATCTTCTGGATCTTCTTCTTGAGGTCGATCAGGTACTGCTCGGCCGCGTCGAGGTCGCCCGCGTCGAGGGTGTTCGGATCCTTCTTCAACGCGAACAATGCCATCGCGAACGCGTCGCGTGCTTCGTCGAGGAATGAGCTCTTCCCCGCGACGGCGGGAAGCTGGAAGGCGTCCCAGTCGGTCACGCTGCCGCCGACCTTGGTCTTGTCGTAGCCGATACCCGTCGTGCCCCACTGCCACGGGATCGAGTACTGGTTGCCGGGGTCGTACGCCGCCGTACGGAACCGCGGATCGAGGTTCTTCACGTTGGGGATCAGCGAGAGATCCAGCGGCTCGATGAGATTCGCGTGCTTCATCTTCACGAGCGTTGCGTCGGTCGGGACGATGATGTCGAAACCGGATCCGCCCGTGCGCATCTTCGCGAAGAGCTCGTCGTTCGAGCTGTAGTTGTCGTACGTGACCTTGATCCCGGTCTCCTTTTGGAAGTTCGGGATGGTGTCGTCGGCGATGTAGTCGGTCCAGTTGTAGAAGTTGAGCGTCTTGGCTTCGGCCTTGCTCGAAAAGGTCGGCCCGGTCGTCGACGCGCCGCTCGCCGTGGTGTCGGTGCTGCCCGCGCCGCCCTTCGAGCTGCTTCCGCACGCGGCCATGAAGCCGGCGGCCGAGGCGAACGCCATCGTGCGCATGAACGTGCGCCGACTGAAGTGCGGCGATTCCGTGTCCCAGATGAAGGCCAGGGATACGCGGTCCGGATCACTCATGCCGTTAGCTCCTTGTCGAGAGTGGGCTCCTCGGAGAGCACCACGTTGAACTCCGGTTCCCAGACGAGTCGGGTGCGGGTGCCGGGAACCCCGGCGTCGCTGACCCGTTCGTTGTTCTGGCGGAACACCACGAGCGTCGTCCCCGCGTCGGTCTGCACGACGAGCTGGGTCGACACGCCTTGGTAGACCACGTCGATGACCGTCCCCGCGATGGTGCACAACCGCTCGGCGACCGGTTCGCTCTCGGCGACGATGCGCAGCTTCTCGGGTCGCACCGTGAAGGCGAGCATGGCGCCGGGGCTCAGCGCCCGCCCTTCGGGCGCGCCGACGAGCAGCCGGTCGCCGGGCGCGGCCTCGACCTGGAGGAATTCGCCGACCCGGCCGACGACCGCGGCCTCGATGATGTTCGAGGTCCCGATGAAGCCGGCGACGAAACGGGTGGCCGGGCGCTCGTAGATGTCTTCGGGATACCCGATCTGTTCGACCTTGCCCTGCGACATCACCGCGATGCGATCGCTCATGACGAGGGCTTCTTCCTGGTCGTGGGTGACGTACACGAACGTGACGCCCACTTCGCGCTGGATGCGCATGAGCTCCAACTGCATCTGCTTGCGCAGCTTGAGGTCGAGCGCGCCGAGCGGCTCGTCGAGCAGGAGGACGGCGGGCTCGTTCACCAGCGCGCGTGCCAGCGCGACGCGCTGCTGTTGACCGCCGGAGAGTTGCTGCGGCCGGCGATCGTCGTACCCGTTGAGCTGCACGAGGTCGAGGTAGCGCTTGACGCGGTCGCGGATCTCGGTCTTGGAGATCTTCTTGCGCCGGAGCCCGAAGGCCACGTTGTCGGCGACGGTGAGGTGCGGGAAGAGCGCGTACGATTGGAAGACGGTGTTGACGTTGCGCTTGAACGGCGGCACGCCGACGATGTCGTGGCCCGTCAGCTCGACCCGGCCGGCGTCGGGTTCTTCGAATCCCGCGATCATGCGCAGCGACGTCGTCTTGCCGCAGCCGGACGGGCCGAGCATCGAGAAGAACTCGCCCCGCTTGACCGCGATCGTCACGTCGTCGACCGCGACCATGGTGCCGAATCGTTTCGTCACGCCGTAGAGGCCGACCTCGACCGGTCCTTCCGGATCCGTCACCCCACCTCCCCCCGGGTCAGATTGCGGAGCTCGCGCCGCCGCCCACCGTTGCAGTGCACAGCATCATGCCCCCGGAGTGTTGCCAGTGGGTAACGCGACCACGGCACGTCAGCACGCGTGGCGTCCCCACCGCTGAACGTGCTGCGATATTCGTAGGTCACGCCGGGAAGGCCTCGGCCGGGAAGGCGAAGACCTCGCCCCGCCCACTGCGCGCGAGGGACTGATAGGCCCGGGCCGCGAACCACCAGCGGTCGTCGACCCGCCGGTAGTCGTCCTGGTACACGCCGAAGGCCTGGGTCGAGTGCCCCGATGCCGCGTCCTGGCGGAGCTCGCAGATGTAGAGGCGGGCGGTGGCGCGGTCGGGGTCGCGGCCCGCCCGGAGGAAGACGCGGGTGCTCAGCGGGACGAATTCGAAGAATTCGAACCGCTCGACCGCCGTGCCGATGAAGTCGCCCACCGCCTGCGGCCCGGTCAGCGCGATCACCGGGTTCGTCACGGTGTCGACGGTCACGGGCACGCCCGGGAGGAACATGTCGTGGAACTCGGCCCACGCCCTCCGGGTGACCGCGTCGGCGTACGCGTTCTGCAGCCGCGTGATCGCGACGTAGTCGACGGTGTCGCGCAGCTCGTCGTCCATGAGACGGGCTACGCGCTCGGGCGGGAGAAGTCGCGGTTGGGCTGCTCGGGTGGCATCGCCACCGCGGGGACGCGGCACTTGCTCGCGCGCATGTCGTCGAGCACGTGCACCATGTTGAGGAGGTCCTCCTCGTAGCGGAACTTGCCGTCGCCCGCGTAGATCAGCGTCGAGACCCCCGACTGCTCCCATGGCCGGCCGTCGGGCCGCGTGCCGGGCAGCTGCTGCTTCCACTTGACGAGCACGTTGTCGCCATCGATCGCGTAGAACTCGACCGGGAACTTCCACTCCTCGAGCCCGACCATCGCGTCGCCGAACACCGTGGCCTTCATCTCGTCGATGCCCTCGACCCGGCCCCACGCCGGGTCGATGAACACAGCGTCGTCGGTGAAGAACTGGGCCAGCGCGCTCCACGTGGCGCCGCCGGCGTCGATCACCTTGCGGACCTCGACGTAACGCTCGACGGCGGCTTCGATCTCGGCGCGGGGGTACGGCATGCGGGCCTCTCTTCGGGACGTGCGGCTGGCGACGGTGCCAGACGATGATCCGGACGGGCCGCTCGACGCAAACGCTCCGTTCCCGCCGGGGTGCGGAGGCTCTGCTTGCATTGTCGTTGCCGACGTCGGGACGGCCCTCTCCGGGGACGGATAGCGTCTCGCTCATGGGGGAGACACAGAGCGTGGAGCGGGTCGTCGGTGCACCGGCGGGCGAGGTGTGGGCGATGGTCGCCGACGTCACCCGGATGTGCGAGTTCTCTCCGGAGAACGTCGGGTGCGAGTGGATCAAGGGCAGCACCGGTCCGGTCGTGGGCGCGCGCTTTCGGGGCACCAACCAGAACGGCAAGAAGAAGTGGAAGACCGAGGCGACGGTCGTTGAAGCCGTCCCCGGTTCCTCGTTCGCGTTCGTCGTGAAGGCGGGGCCCTTCGGAGTGGCGCGCTGGGAGTACAGGTTCGCTCCGATCGGCGACGGCCAGTGTCGGGTGACCGAGACCTGGATCGATCAGCGGGGCGTCTTTGTCCGCGTGCTCGGGGGTCCGGTCAGCGGCGTCGCCGATCGCGCCACGCACAACCGGGCCGGCATGGAGACGACGCTGGCCCGGCTCGCGGCTGCGGCCGAGACGACGTCGGCCTAGGCGTCGGGGGAGTCGGCGATGACGGCGATGATCTCGTCGCCGTAGCGCTCGAGCTTCGTCGGCCCGATGCCGGTGCAGCGTGCGAGGTCGGCCAGCGTCTCGGGCCGGCTATCGGCGATGCCTTCCAGGTGGGCATCGCTCAGCACGATGTACGCGGGCACGCGGTCGCTCGCGGCGCGCTGCTTGCGCCACGCCTTCAACGCCTCGACGAGCGCGGGTGAGGCGTGGGTGACTTCGGTGGCGCGGCCGCGCACGAGCTGGGCCCGACGGCCGTCGAGCTCGACCCGTTCGCCGTAGGGGATCACGACGCGCGTGCCGCTCGGTTCCTCGAGCACCGCGCCGTCGACGCGGAGCTCGACCAGCGCGCCGGTGGAGCCTGCGAACGTGACCTCGAGGCCGACGTCGGCGTCGATCGTGTTCCGGGCCCGGCCCGGCGGCGGCCGAGATTCCGCGGTGGCGCGCGCCGGTCGCACCGGTTCCGGGGGTGCGGGCGTGAGGAGCTCGTCGAGGAAGGGCCGCCGGGCGGTGGCATCGGCGACGACGTGCACCGCGGTGTCGCCCCGGGTGATCGCCACGTGGAAGATGCGCCGCTCCTCCTCGATGTCGTCGGCGAGCGCGTGGGGCATGAGCCCGTCGTGGGCGCCGAGCACGACGACGTAGGGCCACTCCATGCCCTTCACGCGGTGCACGGTGGAGAGCGCGACACCTTCGCTCGCGGCCCGCTCGTTCGGCGCCCGCAGCCGATCGCGGAGCCAGGGCTCGAACGAGGCCGGGTCGGGTTCGAAGGTCGCGACCGAGATGAGCGCGTTGAGATCGTCGCGGTGGCTCGCGTCGGGAGCCTTCCCGGACAGGTCGAGGGTCGCGAGCGCGGCGCCGAGCCCGACGTCGTCTCGGATCCGCATCAGGAGTTGGTCGGTGGTCGCGCCGCCGTCGAAGGCGCGGCCCAGCCCGTCGAGGTCGTCGCAGAACGCGTCGAACTTTGCCGCGGCGGTGCCGGTGAGCGCATCGGACTCGCGCCGCAGTTGCCCCATCGTCCACGCCCGCTTGCGCTCGAGGCGCTGCAGCACCTCGCGGCGCAGTGACCGGCTCGGCCGCCGGGCCGCGAGCGCGAGATCGGCGCCGTGGAAGCCCGTGTTGTCGCCGGCCGCGAGCGCGAGGCGCAGGTAGGCGAGCGCGGTGCGCGTGCCGGTGCGGTTCAGCACCGCGACGCTGACCGGGGTCCACGACGGCACACCCGCCTCGCCGAGCAGCAGTTGCGCGGGCAGGAGCACGGCGTTGACGCGGCTGAGCACCGCGATCTCGTGCGGCGGCGCGCCCGCCTCCAGCCACGCCGTGACCCGTTCGACCGCGGCGCCCGCGACCCGCTCCGGCGCGGCGGTCACGACCGACAGCGCGCCGGGGTCGCCGCCGGACTTGGCCGCGACGATCTCCTTGTCGATACGGCGGCGGTTGTACGAGAGCAGGTTGCGGGTGGCGGCGACGACCGGTTCGGGGCAGCGGTAGTTCGTTGCGAGCGCATGGTGGGTGCCGCCCGGGAAGTAGCGGTCGTAGTTGATGAGGAACTCGGGATCGGCGCCCGCGTAGCCGTAGATCACCTGGTCGTCGTCGCCGACGCCGAAGACGTCGTAGGCGGGGGCGGCGACGAGGCGGAGCAGCAGCAGCTGCGCGGGCGTGAGGTCCTGGAACTCGTCGACCAGCAGGTGCCGGGCCTCCCGCTGGAACGCGCGCCGCACGTCGGGCGCGCGGAGCAGGACCTCGATCGCGCCGTAGATCTGTTCGTCGTGGTCGATCGCCCGGTCGGCGTGCAGCGTGTCGCGGTACTGCTCGAACATCGCGCCGAAGCCGGCGACGTCGTCGCGCTGGGCCTCGACCACGATCGGGTCGACGAGGCCGAGTCGTACCTCGCTCAACGCTTCGAGGTACGGCGCGTACATGTCGGTGTTCGCGCGCGGTTTCACAGGGACGAGGGCCTCGATGCGACGCCGCATCTCCCACTCGTCGATCAGTGAGCTCGGGCCGCCACCGCGGCCGAGGACGTCGTTGCCGAGCGCGTGCAGCGTGCGCACCCGCCGGCGCGCGCCTTCGGGCATGTCGGCGAGCCGGTCGCGCATCGTGTCCTTGGCCCGGACGTTGTACGCGACCGCGGTGATCGAGCCGGCGCTCCAGCCGCGGTCGACGAGCAGCCGGAACCGTTCGGTCAGCACCGCGTCTTGCCCGATCCCGCGGGCGCGATGACGCGCGCCGCCCGCGTCGTGCACCACGGCCGCGAGCTGGTCGGGTGCGAGCTCGGCCCGGCTCGTGACCGGGCGGTCGGCCGCGAGCACGCGCTGCTCGAGGTTGTTCCGGTGCACCACCACGTGGCCGTCGGGCACCGGAGTGGCGCCGGCGCGCGGGCCGCCGTCGCACCAGGCGGGCGTGCCGTCGGCGAGCGACACGTCGGCGGCGGCGGAGTCCGCCGCGCCGAGCCGCTGCGCCTCGACCGCCGGGCCCCAGACCATGCGCCCGACCCGGTCGTCGTAGTTGTTCGCCCGGGTGAGGAAGTAGAGGCGCTCGCGCCCGAACTCGAAGCGGGGGGAGAGCGTGTACGGCGCCCGGCCCGGCTCGGCTTCCGGTGCGCGCAGCTCGTCGGCCGGGCACCGCAGCTCGACCACGACCGGGATGCGCTGCGACCAGTGCCCGTGCAGGGCGTCGATCGTGGCCGCGGGATCGCGCAGCACGGCATCGTCGACGACGATCCGTTCGGCCTCCGACCACGCGCCGGGCGCGGGCGCGCCGGGACCGACGATCACACCCCGCCCGAGACGGGTCACGACGTCGGTGTCGGACAGTGCGGCCACGGCCGCATCATGCCCGAGCGGTGAGACGGCCCGGCGCTCGCAGCCGGGCCGCCGGAGGGGTCAGCCCAGCTCGTTGCCGACGATCGACACGAACGAGACCATCTCGCCGGGGTAGCCGCCGAGGTTGTGCGTGAGTGCGAGGCCGCGATCGGCGTGCGCGATCGTGCGTTCCGGCGGCGCCTCACCTCGGAGCTGGAGCCACGCCTCGAACACCATGCGGAGTCCGGAGGCGCCGACCGGGTGCCCGAAGCTCTTCAGTCCGCCGTCGGGGTTGACCGGAAGCGCGCCCTGGAGGTCGAAGGTGCCGTCGAGCACCTCCTTCCACGCGGTGCCGCGCTCGGCGAACTGGAGGTCTTCGTAGATGAGGAGCTCAGCGGTCGTGAAGCAGTCGTGCACCTCGGCCATCGCGAGCTGCTCGCGCGGGTTCGTGATGCCGGCCTGCGCGTACGCGTCGCGCCCGGTGGCCGCGATCTCCGGGAACGTCGTGTAGTCGTAGCTCGGATCCGCGTTGCCCGAGCAGTTGCCGGCGACGAGCGAGAGCGCCTTGATGTAGATCGGCTTGTCGGTGTACTTGAGCGCGTCTTCCGCCCGCACGATGATCGCCGCGGCCGAACCGTCGGCGACACCCGAGCAGTCGTACACGCCGAGGCTGCCCGCCATGAGCGGCGCGTTGCAGATGGTCTCCATCGAGACCTCTTTGCGGAACTGGGCCCTCGGGTTGCGCGCACCGTTTTGGTGGCTCTTCCACGCGATGCGGGCGAGCACCTCGCGCATCTGCGCGTCGTCGAGTCCGTACTTCTTGCCGTAGCCGGGCGAGCACATCGCGAACATCGCGGCCGCGGTGAGCGTGCGCCCGGTGCCGTCCGTCGGTGTCTTGGCCGCGCCGACAAGACCTTGGTACCCGCTGTCCTTGACCTTTTCGACGCCGATCGCCATTGCGACGTCGTACGCGCCGCTGGCCACCGAGTACGCGGCATTGCGCATCGCCTCCGATGCGGTCGCGCAGAAGTTCTCGACATGGGTGACGGGCTTGTCGTGCAACTGCAGCGGGCGGGCGAGGGCCATGCCGCTCATGCCCGACATCGCGGTACCGAGCCAGTACGCGTCGATGTCGTCCTTGGTGAGACCGGCGGAAGCGAGCGTGGCCTCGTTGGCGTCGACGAGGAGGTCGTCGGTGCCCTTGTTCCAATGCTCACCGAAGGGCGTGCAACCCATGCCGACGATTGCGACGCGGTCCTTGATTCCGTGCGAACCCATAGCGATCTCCTTAGCCCCGTACGGGGCGCGCTTTCCAGAAGTAGTTGTGAATCTCGTCGGAGGTGAACAGCTTGCGGAACGTCATCTCGACACGGTCGCCCATCTTCAACGTCGCAGCATCGACATCGGTGAGCTCGACCGGGAGGCGACCACCGCCGTCCCAGTCGACCACTGCGAAGGCGACGGGCGGGCTGGGTGAGTACGCGATGCGGTCGATGGTGAGCAGCGCGATCGTGCCCTGCACGTCGGCCATCGGCGCGGGCTGCATCTCGTCGACCGCGTCACCGACGCGCGAGACGCGTGCGGGCGGCATGTGCAGCTCGCCGCTGCTGCGGTCGCGGGACCCGACGAAGCCGTACTTCCAGTCCTCGGTGCGGCCCGACACCGACGCGGAGATGCGATCGGGTTCGGGACGGCGGGGCGGCTCGAGCGTTGCCTCGCCGCGCCAGCTGAGGAACTTGCCGTAGGTGATGTCGGAGGCACCTTCGATCTGCGCGGCGACGGTGCGCGCCGGCGTGTACCCACCGATCGCGTCGGTGGTGCGGAACAGCATCACGTCGGCGCCGTCGGCGAGCACGACGAGTGCAATGACCTGACCGGGTTGCGCGGACTCCAACGTGTCGGCGAGAAGGAGCGCGGCGTGTGCGCTGCCGGTGTTGCCGACCGTGGCGGAGCGATCGTCGGCGAGCGCTTCCTTGGCGGTGCCGAGCCGGGCGCTCACCGAACGGGCGGCGCGGGCGTGCATGCCGGTGACGATCACCTTCGCGACCTGGTCGGGCGACAGTTCGGCCGACTTCAGCGCCGCGTTCCACGCCTGCTCGACGAGGGGGCCGTACTTCACATCACCGAAGCGCTCTTCCCACGCGCGCGAACGGGTGGAGCCCGGCGTGCGCCAGCGCTCGATGAACTCCTCGGTGGTGCTCGCCCCGCCGAGGTACTCGGCGATGACCGGCGCGGTGGAGTCGTCGCCGACGAGGAGCGCGCCCGCGCCGTCGCCGCCGGCCGCCTCGTCGCCGCTCGTCGGGAGACCGCCGCGTTGGTCGGAGGTCACGATCAGCACCGAGCCTCCGCCGCTCTCGAGCGCGGTGCGCAGCGCACCGATCCCCGAGCGCAAGGCGCCGCCGAAGTCGAAGGCGGCGACGTCGGTGTCGAGTCGAAGCGCCGCGTGCACGGTGGACGCGTTGTTCTTGTCGAGGTACGCGGGCGACGACGTGGAGAACCAGAGCGACGACGGTGTGACGCCGCCCGGCGCACTGCGCAGGGCCAGGCGCGCCGCCTCGACTCCCATCGTGGTGGTGTCCTCGTCGTACGACGCGACCGAACGGGTTCCCTTGCCGCCGCCGCTCCCGAAGGTCTTGGCGATCTCGGCTCGTTGTAGGCGCCGGAACGGCACGTAGCCGCCGGCGCTGATGATGCCACGCATGGCCCGGAGTCTATGACGCAGGTGTCAGTTCCTGTCCGGTCGGCCGCCGACTAGCGTTTTCTCAGGCGCAGGGAGGTGCCGATGGTTCGACGTCTCGCAGCTCGCATGGTCGGTGTCACGATGGCTCTGATCATCGGCACTGCCTGTGTGGCGTTCTCGGACGACTTCCACGCCGGGTCGCTGAACGCGCTGTGGGCGGTGGAGAACCCCGTCGGCGACGGATCGGTCTCGCTGAACGGGCACGCGCTGGTGCTGTCGGTTCCGGGCGGCACCGAGCATGATCTCTGGACGGCGGGTCTGGACGCGCTGCGGGTGGTCCAGAGGGTCGACGACAAGGACTTCGGGCTCGAGGCGAAGTTCGAGTCGCTCGGTGCGGTGCCGTTCCAGGACGAGGGGATCATCGTCGAGCAGGACGCGTCGACGATCCTCCGCTTCGACGTGTTCAATGCCGGCGGCGGTCAGGTGGTCCTGTTCGCGGCCTCGGTGTCGGGTGGATCGGCATCGGTGAAGGTGTCGCAGCCGCTGTCGGCGCCGTCGCAGCCGTTCTGGATGCGCGTGGAGCGCACCGGTTCGTCGTGGCTGTTCACGTATTCCCTCGACGGCCTCACGTGGTCGATCGGCGGATCCTTCTCGTTCGCGATGACCGTCGCCAAGGTCGGCCCCTACGCCGGCAACGCGGGCTCGCCGCCCCCGGCGTGGACCGCGACGGTCGACTACTTCTTCAACACCGCGGGCCCGACCGTTCCGGAGGACGGCGGCGCGGGGGTCACGACCACGGTCGCGAACGACGACTTCAGTGCCGGCACGTTGAACGCCGGCACCTGGACCTTCGTCAATCCCGGCGGTGGCGCGTCGCAGTCGACGGACGGGCAGCACGCCGTGATCGACGTGCCGGCCGGTTCCGCGCACGACCCGGACACGAGCGGCGACGGTGCACCGCGGATCGTGCAGTCGATCCCCGACGCCGACCTGAGTCTCGACGCCAAGTTCGACTCCTCGGTCTCGCAGCAGTTCCAGGAGCAGGGAGTCGTCGTCGAACAGGACTCGACCCACTACGTGTACGCCGGCGTCGTCCAGAACTACTTCCAGACCGCGTTCGTGGTGAGGAGCGTCTCGGGCGCGGCGGTGACGACGATCGCGAACTTCGAGCTCTACAACAGGCCGTCGATCATCCTCCGGGTCGCCCGCTTCGGCAACGGCTGGGCGTTCGGTTACTCCTACGACGGCCTCCGCTGGACCGCGGCCGCGGCCACGACTCTGACGCTGACGGTCGCCCGTGCCGGCGTGTTCGCCGGGAACGTCGGCGGTGCCTCGTCGCCCGCATTCACCGCGTCCGTCGACTACTTCGTCAACTCGACCGCACCGCCGGCGACCGACGACGGCGCGGCATGGCCAACGGCGCCGGTAGCTCCCGTCATCAACGTCTGGTACGGCTCGAACCAGACCTTCGGCACCGAGGGTCAGCCGCAGCAATGGGTGAATGTGCTCGGCGACGTGTCCGACCCGGACGGCATCGCGAGCCTGACGTACACGCTGAACGGAGGTGTCGCCCAGGTCCTCTCACTCGGGGAGAACCAGGTGCGCCTGGTGGCGCCGGGCGAGTTCAACGTCGAGATCGACGACGCGTCGTTGCACACCGGCGCGAACACGGTGCAGCTCCGGGCCGTCGACAGCTTCGGTCACGCGTCGACGTCGCACGTCACGGTGACGAAGGTCGACGGCGGGCCGTGGGCGCTGCCGTACACCGCGACGTGGAGCCCGGCGGGCGGCAACGTCAACGACGTTGCCCAGGTGGCCGACGGGCACTGGACGATCCAGGCCGACGGGACGATCCGCAACGGTGACCAAGGCTACGACCGCCTCGTCACGATCGGGCAGGCCGACTCATGGGCCCAGTATCAGGGCACGGTGCAGGTCACGATCAACTCCTTGGATCCCGATGGCTCGGCCGTGGGTGTCGTGGTCGGCTGGAAGGGAGCGACGTCGGACCTGCACGGCGTGCAGACGGTCGACCAGCCGCGGATCGGTCATCCGTTCCCGGCCGCGTTCCTGTACGGGAACGACCAGGGTTCCGCGCCGCGGGCGCAGATCTACGAGAACACCGACGCGCATCCCGAAGAGTCACTGGCCACCGACTTCAGCGGGCTGCACCTGACGCCCGGCGTCGCGTACACGTTCAAGTTCAGCGTCACCGACAACGGCCGCGGCGGCAGCCTCTACCGGTTCAAGATCTGGCAAACCGCAACGACCGAACCCGGCGCGTGGCTCCTCCAGGCCAACGGTGAGCTCAGCCGGGGATCGATCGTCCTCGCCGCGCACCGCGCCGACGCGAGCTTCGGTACCGTCGCAATAACCTCGGCTCCGTAACCTGGCGGGATGCGGCTGGGTGACATCGCGAACGGAGAGGCACGGCAGTACGGCAAGCCGCTCGACGGGGTGAGGATCCTCGCGGCCGAGCAGATGCAGGCACTGCCGTACGCCACGCAACTGCTCGCACGGCTCGGCGCCGACGTCGTGAAGGTCGAGCACCCGGTGCACGGCGAGTCGGGTCGCGGCGTCGACGCCGACCATGGTCGATCCCGAGGGCCGGCAGGTCGGCGCCACCTATCTCCGCAACAACTTCAACAAGCGCAGCGTCGGCATCGATCTCAAGCTGCCCGAGGGGCGCGACCTCTTCCTCGCGCTCGTACCGAAGTTCGACGTCGTCGCCGAGAACTTCAAGCCGGGCACGATGGACCGCATGGGGCTCGGCTACGACGACATCGCCCAGGTCGATCCGCGTGCCGTGTACGTGTCGATCTCGGGCTTCGGCAACACCGTCGCGACGCCGTACCGCGACTGGCCCGCGTACGCGTCGATCGTCGAGGCGATGTCGGGCATCTACGACTATCGCCATCCCGACGAGCCGCCGGTGACGATCCCGGTCGGCGCGCTCGGCGACATCAGCAGCGCGCTGTTCGGGGTGATCGGCATCCTCGCCGCACTCCGGCACCGCGACCACACGGGCGTCGGTCAGTACGTCGACATCGCGATGTTCGACGCGATGGTCGCGATGACCGACATCGTCACGAACTTCTGGTCGCTCGGCGTGCGTCCGGAGCCGGGCAAGGGGCTGCAGGTCATCTGCGAAGGCTTCCGCGCCTCCGACGGCTACGTCGTCGCCCAGATCGTGCGCGAGCACCAGTTCTGGAACCTCGGCGACCTCGTCGGGCATCCGGAGTGGCGCGACGATCCTCGCTTCGCGACGCGAGCGGGTTGGGCGCCCGCCTTCGAGTCCGAGATCCGGCCCGCGGTCGACGCGTGGGCGTCGCAGCGCACGAAGCTCGAGGCGGCGCGCGAGCTCACCGCGGCCGGCGTGGTCGCGGGCCCGAGCAATCACGCCAACGACGTGATCGCCGACCCGCACGTGGCCGCCCGGCACATGCTCGTCGAGATGCCGCGCACCGACGGTGTCGCCGAGCCCGTCCTCGTGCCCGGCAACCCCGTGAAGCTGTCGAAGGTGAGCGAGGGCCCGGAGACGCGTGTCCCCTGGGTGGGCGAGCACACCGGCGCCGTGCTCACAGCCGAGCTCGGCCTGAGTGACGCCGAGCTCGCGGGACTGCGCGAGCGCGGCGTCATCTCCTGACCGCACACGGACCGGCCCGACGAGGATGACGGCGCGCCTCGTACAATCCCGCACATGGACTTCGACTTCTCGCCCGAGCAGCGCGCCTTCGAAGCGGAGGTCGTGCGCTTCCTCGACGAGCACGACGATCCGGACGTCTTCGACCTGACCCGCGAGAACATGGCGCAGATCGTCGACACGCCCAAGCGGCGTGCGTTCATGCGCGAGGTGGGCGAGCGCGGCTGGCTCGGGCTCACGTGGCCGAAGGAGTACGGCGGCTCCGAGGGCGAGGGCGTGTACGAGTACCTGCTCAACGAGCAGCTCGCGGCGCGCGGGGGTCCCGCAGATCGGCAAAGGCGTCGGCATCATCGGCAAGACGCTTGATCAAAGAGGCCAGTGAGTTCCTGAAGCAGGAATTCCTGCCCAAGATCCTGCGCAACGACGTCGAGTTCGCGGTCGGCTACAGCGAGCCCAACGCGGGCTCCGACGCGGCGTCGATGCGGCTCAAGGCCGAGCGGGGCGAGCGCGACGGCAAGCCCGGTTGGATCCTCAACGGCCAGAAGACCTGGACCACCTCCGCGCACTTCGCCGAGTGGTACTGGCTCGGCACCCGGACCGATCCCGACAACAAGCACATGGGCATCACGCTCATGCTCGTGCCGCTCGACCAGCCCGGCGTCACCATCAAGGGCATCTGGACGATGGGCGACGAGCGCACGAACGAGGTCTTCATCGAAGACGTGTTCGTGCCCGACGAGTACGTCGTCGGCGAGGTGAACCGCGGCTTCCAGTACATCTCGCAGGCGCTCGACCTCGAGCGATTCACGATGTTCACGTTCTCGCCCATCAAGCAGCGCCTCGACCTGCTGATCGACTACGTGCGAACGAGCACACGCGACGGCGTGCCGCTGCGCGACGACCCGGTCGTGCGCCAACGCATCGCGCAGCTCGCGACCGACGCGGAGGTCGCGCGCGTGCTCGGGCTGCAAGGTCGTCGCGGCGTCGATGAAGGGCGAGAAGGTGCCGGGCACGCCGCCGCCGACCGTCGAGTCGTCGAAGTACAAGCTGTTCGCGACGGAGTTCTCGCGGCGGCTCGCCGAACGCGTCGATGGACATCGGCGGTCCCGGGACGCAGCTGCGGGTGCGCGTGAATCCCGACGCGCCGATGGAGGGCCGGGCGGAGTCGACGTACCGCTACACCGTGATCGACACCATCGGCGGCGGCGCGTCGGAGATCCAGAAGAACATCATCGCCCGGCGCGGCCTCGGTCTCCCGAAGAACTTCTGAGGACCGGCGCGTGCTGCAAGGTGTGACCGTTCTCGATCTCGCGTCCGTCGGCCCGGCCGCGCGCACGTCGCGCTGGCTCGCCGACTACGGCGCGCGCGTCGTGAAGGTCGGCCCGCCGCCGAAGCAGTCGGGCGTGCAGATCGTGCCGCCGTTCTACGCGTACAGCGGTCACCGCGGCATGGAACGGGTGCTGCTCGACCTCAAGTCCGACGCGGGCCGCGACGCGTTCCTGCGGCTCGCGGCGCGCGCCGACGTCGTGATCGAGAGCTTCCGGCCCGGTGTGATGGACCGGCTCGGTCTCGGCGACGCCGCGGTGCGCGCGGTGAACCCCGGCGATCGTCTACTGCTCGACGAGCGGCTACGGCCAGAACGGGCCGCGCTCGCAGTGGGCCGGGCACGACCTCAACTACCTCGCGGTCGGCGGCTACCTCGACTGCTCCGGCCGCTCCGGCGACGGGCGGGCCCGCGCTCCCGGGCGCGACGATCGGCGACGCGGCCGGCGGCGGGATGCAGGCGGTCATCGCCATCCTCGCCGCGCTCGTGCAGCGCGCCGCGACCGGCGAAGGCGCCTATCTCGACGTCTCGGTCGCCGACGGCGTCGTCGCGCTGATGTCGCTGTACATCGACGAGTACTTCGCGACCGGGGAGATCCCCGGCCCGCGCCACAACATCCTCACCGGCCGTTACGCGTGCTACGACGTCTACCGCTGCCGCGACGACCGCTGGATCGCGGTCGGCGCGATCGAACAGCACTTCTACGCCAACCTGTGCCGCGCGATCGACTGCGAGCAGTGGCTCGCGTTCCAGACCGACGACGCCGTCCAGGACGCGATCCGCGCCGATTTCCAGGCCGCGTTCGCGACGAAGACGCGCGACGAGTGGGTCGAGCAGCTCGGGCCGATCGACACGTGCGTCTCCGAGGTCGCGTCGGTGCCGGAGCTGGTCCGCGACGCGCACCTCCGGTCGCGGGGCGCGTTCGTCGAGGCGATGGCCGAGCACGGGTCGTTCGAGCAGGTCGGCTGGATGTTCGCGGGCATGGACCGCGACCAGCCCGGTCCGGTCGTGCGCGACGCGACCGTCACCGACACCGACTCGTTGTTGCAGGAAGTGGGCTACTCGGCCGCCGAGATCGCGGCCCTCCGGAAGCAAGGAGCCGCGGCGTGAGCGATCTGCCGCCCGAGGTCGAGAAGCTCGTCGACCAGGTGCAGTACGAAGAGGCGGGGGAGTTCCCGGTCGAGCGGGGCTACGTGTACACGTCGTGCTCGTCGGTCGAGAACGGCAACCCGTTGTTCTGGGACGACGCCGTCGCCGACGCGATCACCGGCGGACCGATCGCGCCGCCCACGATGATCTCGGTGTGGTTCCGCCCGCACCAGTGGTCGCCGGGGCGAACCGAGCCGGCGGTGCCGCTCCAGGTGCACTTCGACCTCAAGCGGATCTTCGACCTGCCGGAAGCGGTGATCTCCGACAACACGATCGTCTTCCACGAGCCGGTGCGCCCGGGCGACCGGCTGCGCACGCGCCAGATCCTGCGCTCGGTCAGCGAACCGAAGACGACGAAGCTCGGCACCGGTCGCTTCTGGGTCATCGAGGTCGAGTACCTCAACCAGAACGACGAGCTGGTCGGCGTGGAGTCGTATACCGGCTTCGGCTACAAGCGGGGTGACGCATGACGACGACCGCGAACGGTGCTCACGCTCGCCGACGTGCACGTCGGCGATTCGCTGCCGGACCTTTCGTACCCGGTCACGGCCACGACGATCGTCCTCGGCGCGCTCGGCCGCGCGCGACTGGCGGCCCATGCACCACGACTACGACTTCGCGGTGAATCGCAACGGCACCAAGGACATCTTCATGAACACGCCGAACCAGGCGGCCTGGTTCGAGCGGTTCCTCACCGACTGGTCGGGCCCGACCGGCCGCCTCGGGCGCATGAAGTTCCGCATGAAGGGCTCGGTGTTCCCGGGCGACACGATGGTGCTGTCGGGAACCGTGGAGCAGGTCGAGACCGACGAGACGGGCTGCGGCTGGGTGACGGTGCTCGTGCGCCTGACCGTCGACGGCGACCTCAAGACCGACTGCACCGCGCGCATCGCGCTGCCGACCACCGCCGACGACAACCCGTGGATGCGCCGCGGCGAACACGTGGAAACCGTAGGGACGGAGAACGCACGTATGGATCTCGATCTCAACGAAGAGCAGGAGATGCTGCGGGAGATGGTCCGTGGCGTCTGCGCGTCGTACGCGAACCTCGAGAGCGGTGCGCGAGCTGGAGGACGACCCCATCGGGGTTCCCGGCCGAGCTGTGGAAGCAGATGGCCGCGCTCGACCTCATCGGCCTCATGATCCCGGCCGAGTACGGCGGCTCGGAGATGAGCACGCTCGAGGGCGCCGTCGTCTACACCGAGCTCGGGCGGGCGCTCGCGCCGTCGCCGCACTTCGTGAGCGCGGTGATGGCCGCGGGCGTGCTGCTCCGCGCGGGCACCGACGAGCAGAAGCAGGCATGGCTGCCGCGCATCGTGTCGGGCGACGCGATCGTCACGACCGCGTGGCTCGAGCCGGGGAACGCGTTCGGCGCGCGCGGCGTCGAGCTGCGCGCCACCGCCGACGGCGACGGGTTCGTGCTCGACGGGACGAAGTGGCACGTGCCGTTCGCGCAGGCCGCGACGGCGATGGTCGTGCTCGCGCGCACCGGCGATGCCGACACCGACGTCGACCTCTTCCTCGTCGACGCGTCGGCCGCGGGCGTCGACGCGGCGCCAGCAGCTGACGCTCGGCGCCGACGCGCAGTTCGAGGTGACGCTGGCGGGCGTGCGCGTCCCGGGCGTCGGCCCGCATCGGCGGTGCGGGCTCGGGCTGGGCCACGTGGCACGACACGATGCTCGACGGCGTCATCATGCTCGCCGCGCAGGCCGTCGGCGGCGCGCGGTACGCGCTCGACATCACCGTGCAGTACGCCAAGGACCGCGAGCAGTTCGACAAGCCGCTCGGCGCGTTCCAGGCGATCTCGCACTACCTCGCCGACGCCGCGACCGCGGTCGACGGCGCCGAGACCTTGATGTACGAGGCCGCGTGGGCACGGGCGAACGGCCGGCCGGTCGATCGGCTCGCGCCGATGGCGAAGCTGTTCGCGTGCAAGACCTTCCGGGACGTCACCGCGATGGCGCAGCAGATCTTCGGCGGCGTCGGCTTCACGGTCGAGTACGACATCCAGCTCTACTTCCGTCGCGCCAAGCAGCAGCAGATCTCGTGGTGGGACGACCGAGCTCTCGAAGAGCTGGTCGCGAGCGCCGTGCTCGACGCGTAGGACGCGCTCGTGACCTCCCGCCTCGCCCGGCCCGCGGACGCCGACGCCATGACGGAGACGATCGCGACCGCGTTCTTCCACGACCCGCTGTGGAGTTGGGCGTTCGCCGACGAGTCGCGCCGCGCCGAGCACTTCCGGGTCTGGTGGCGGGTCTTCGTCGACTCGTGCTTCCGCAACGAGTGGACGTGGGTGACCGGGAACTGCGAGTCGGTGGCGATCTGGGCGCCGCCCGGCGCGCAGGAGTTGACGGCGGCCGACGAGGAGGAGCTGGTCCGGCTGGTCGCCGAGCTCATCGGGGGCGAGCACGGCAACCGTGTGCTGCAGGTGCTGGCGGGATTCGAGGCTGCGCACCCGCACGACGTGCCGCATTACTACCTGAGCATCGTCGGCACGCACGACGACCACCGCGGCCGCGGCATCGGGGAGGCGCTGCTCGCCGAGAACCTGAGGATCGTCGACGCCGAGCACATGCCGGCGTACCTCGAGTCGAGCAACCCCGCGAACCTGAAGCGCTACATGCGCCTGGGGTTCGAGCCGATCGGCGAGATCGAGATCCCCGACGGTCGTCCGGCCGTCACGACCATGTGGCGCGCCGAGCGCTGAACGCTCAGCTCGAGCGCGACTGCACCCAGCGACTCCCGTTCCAGGTCGCGGTCCAGTCGGTGAACACGTTGCCGTTCCAGTAGCGCAGTGTCGTCGCGTCGCGGCGGAACCACCCGGGCGGGCTCGCGCCGGGTTTGGGGATGGTGACGGGCGCGCCGTCGGCGGTGCTCGCGTCGGGTTGCGACGGCGTGTTCACGGCCAGACCGCCGGTCAACACGGGTTCGGTCCCGGTGCGCCGGCCCGTCGAGTCGGCCAGCGCGTCGAGGTCGACCGGCACGCCCGTGGCGGTCTCGTCGACCGGGCCGCGCTCGTCCGGATCGAGTCCTTCCAGCTTGCGGAGTATCGCGATGCGCTCGTCGATCGGCGGGTGGGAGTCGAACATCCGGTTGAGCTTCGACTTCCGGTCGTCGCCGCCCCGCTCGAGGGGTGCCTCGAGCCACAGGTGCGCCGTCGCGCGCGACACGTGATGCACCACGGTGTGGTCGGCCTCCAGCTTCTCGAGGGCCTTGCGCAGGCCGCTGGGGGACACGAGCTCGGCCGCGCTGACGTCGGCCAGCTCCTCGCGGTGGCGGGAGATCGCCAGCGACAGGATGCGCGCGCCGAACGCCAGGACGCCGGCGAGCGCGGCGACGGCGATCAGCGCGACCGCGGCGCCGTTGTCGTCGTCGTCGCCCCAATCGGCGAACCAGCTCATGCGGGCCGCGATCTCCGCCACCGCGACGAGGATCCCGACGGTCGTGACCGCAAGCGTGGTCACCTGTACGTCGCGGTTGCGCACGTGCGAGATCTCGTGCGCGAGCACGCCCTCCAGCTCCCGCCGTGACATCACGTCGAGGAGCCCGCTCGTGACGGCGACGCCGGAGTTGCTCGGTGACCGGCCGAAGGCGAACGCGTTCGGGGCCGGGTCGTCGACGATGTAGACGCGCGGCTTCGGCATGCCCGTGCGGATGCACAGCCCCTCGATGACGTTGTGCAGCACCTTGGCCTGCTCGGGCGTGACCTCGACCGCGTGGGTGAGCGCGATCGTGGCCCGCACGGCCAGTGCCCAGGCGATCGCGTCGACGGCGATCCCGATACTCGCGCCGATGAGGATCCCGGTCGTGACGTTCCGGGAGACGAGGATCCCGATCGCCGCGCCGAGGATCCCGATCAACAGGAACTCGCTCGCGAGCATCAGCAGCGAGGTGCGCCGGTTCTTGGCGATCAGCTCGACGTGGGTGACGGGGTCGGTCGCGTTCACAGGACACCCATCGTCGCGCGGTCGGCGCTGGAACAGACGTCCAGGGCGGCCGCCCGACCATCCGCTGCGGCCGCGTGCCGACTTCGTAGGGTTGACGGGAACCGGATGGCGCCCCGGAGCGTGTACGTCTCGGACTCTTCGGGACTCATGGGATACGAGCAGACCGAAGCGCAAGCAGGCCCACGATGGTCGGAAGGTGACGTGATCCTCGGTTCGAGCGTGCCGCCGTGCGCTCGCGGGCCCGTTCGTCGCGGCGTGCGCACTGCTGGTGACGGCAGGCGTGGGGAAGGTCGTGCGCCCGGCGCCGGCGCGGCTCGCGGCACGCGCCGCCGGGGTCCCGGCACCGCGCGCGGCGATCGTCGCGTTCGGGCTCGTCGAGGTCGGGGTGGGTGCGGCGGCGGCGGTCGTGGGCGGAATCGTCGCGTACGGCGTTGCCGCGTGTTACCTGCTGCTGAGCGTCGTCGCGCTGCGACTGTTGCAGCGCGCGCCGGGCACCCCGTGCGCGTGTCTCGGTTCGCCGACGGCAGTGGTCACGCGCGTGCACGTCGCCCTCGACCTCGCGGCCGCGCTCGTGGCCGCGATCGCGGCGCGGGGCGGATCACCCTGGGCGCAGCTGGCGGGGCACTGGATCGGCGGCGCCGTCCTGGTGGTGCTGATCGCGACATGCGTGAAGCTCGCGGTGCTCACGCTCGAGACACTCCCGCAACTCGCCGGTCGCGGAGGAAGGAACGACATGACCACTGCGATCCTGGTAGCCGAATCGGTCGTGCTCGTGCTGTTGACCGTCCTTGTCGCCGGTCTGTTGCGCAGTCACGCCGAGATCCTGCGGCGCCTCCACGCGCTGGGCGCGGGCCTCGACGCCGACGCCCCGCCCGCCGGGTTCACGACCCGTTCGATCGACCTGCGGCCGAGCGCGTCGGACGACTTCGTCGCCGTCTCGGATCTCGTGGGGACCGGCCTGCGCGACGACGCGGTGCAGGTGTCGGTCGTCGGGACGCGTCACCGCACCCTGGTCGCGTTCCTGTCGAGCGGATGCCTCACGTGCCAGGGCTTCTGGGAGGCGTTCCGCGACGATCCGCTCCGACTCGGCCTTCCCGACGACGTCCGGCTCGTCGTCGTCACGAAGGACGCGAGCGAGGAGAGCATCTCCGCGTCTGCGCGCGGTCGCGTCGCCGGCGCTGACGCTCGTGATGTCGAGCGCGGCGTGGGCCGAGTACCGGGTGCCGGGGTCGCCGTACTTCGTGCTCGTCGACGGTCCGGCCGGGCGCGTGCGCGGCGAGGGCACGGGCGCGACCTGGGAGCAGGTGAGCACCATGCTGCGCCAGGCGAACGACGATGCAAGCGACGACGGCCGCGAGGTCCGCATCGATCGGGAACTGCTCGCGCACGGCATCGTGCCCGGCGATCCGAGCCTGTTCCGCACCGCGGAGCAGATCGCGCGAGGACGCGCGCGCATGAACGTCGCAGTGTTCGTCGTCGGGTGTGTGCTCGCCGCGCTGGCCGCGGTGCGCAGCGCCTGGTCACCCTGAGGGGAGTCGATGCTCGCGAGCATCAATCCGCTCGGGGAGCGGGCACGGAACCAGCACTATCGCACGACCGTCGTGGCCTACATCGCCGGTTCGGCGGTCGCGGGCGCGTCTGCTCGGCGGTGCGCTCGGCCTCGCGGGTGCGCCGATCGCAGCCGCGCCCGTCGCGCTCGCGGTCACTGCGGCGGTGGCCGCGCTCGGGCTCGGTCTCGATGCCGGGCTGTTCGGCACACGCGTGCCCGGGCCCCGGCGCCAGGTCGACGAGAACTGGCTCGTCACATACCGCGGCTGGGTGTACGGCGCCGGATTCGGCGCACAACTGGGTGCTGGGTTCGTCACGATCGTCACCGCGTCGGCCACGTGGGTGGCGTTCGCGTGCGCGCTGTTCTCCGGCACGGTGTGGGCGGGTGCGGCCATCGGCAGCGTCTTCGGCCTCGTCCGCGCGCTCCCGATCCTCGCGGCCGCGCGCGTGCGCGATCCCGCCGCGCTCCGGCGGGTGGTGCGCGGTCTCGACCGGGTTCGTCCGCGCGTGGCCCTCACGACGACGGCGGTGCAGGGCGCGTCGGTGGTCGGTCTGGTCGCGCTCGCCGTCGCGAAGGTTGGATGACACTGTGCCGAGCCTCGCCGCGCACGGTCTCGCCGTCGGCCTCCCGGTCGGGTGGGAAGGCCGGATCCAACGCCGCGCCGCGACCGGTGCGGTGGAGCGGAACCGGGCGGTGGTGCACCTCGCGAACTTCGCGTTGCCCGAGGAGCGGGACGACTTCGGCGGGGGTGTGACGCCGGCGATGCGTTCGGCCGACGTGTTCGTGGTGCTGTTCGAGTACGGGCCGGAGTCGGTCGGCACGCCGTTGTTCGCCGCGCAGGGTCTCCCGCGGGTCACGGCCGACATGTTCGGGTCGAAGCGCCTCCAACGACCGTTGCCCGGACAACTGGGTTGCCAGCGTTTCTTCACCGTCAACGGCCGGGCGTTCTGCCTGTACGTCGTCGCGGGCAGTCGCGTGCACCTGCCCGGCACGATCGCGGGCGTGAACTCCATCCTCGCGGGCATGGACGTCGGTCAGTGACCGTCACCGACGCGCTGCGGGCCGACGCCGCGCTCGTGACCGGCCGGCGCCTGGGCGATCGCGCGGTCGCGCGACTGACGGGGCGCGCCGTGCGGCCGGTGACGCGCCGCGGCTTCCTCGTGCGGGTCGCGATCTTCGCCTCCGCGCTGGTCGTGAACCCGCTGCGCTACCTCCTGCGTCCCGGCACCGCGTACGCGTCGTTGTGCGGGCCCGACGCGTCGTGCGGATCGGGCTGGACCGCGTTCTGCTGCACCGTCAACGGCGGCCGCAACACGTGCCCGAGCGGTTCGGTGCCGGCCGGCTGGTGGAAGGCCGACAACTCGTCGTTCTGTCACTCCGGCCCGCGCTACTACATCGACTGCAACGCGTCGTGCGGCGCGTGCGGGTGCAGCGGCAGCGGTCTGTGTGCGCCCGGCTGCGTCTCGTGCAACTGTCACTGTGCATCGGGCACGTGCGACGAACGCCACACCTGCTGCACCGAGTTCCGTTACGGCCAGTGCCACCAGGACCTCGCCTGCGTCGGGCCGATCGTGTGCCGCGTCGTCACGTGCGTCGCGCCGTGGGAGTTCGACGCGACGTGCACGACGGCGAGCGCGACCGCGAACGCGACCGCGCTGCACGACGCGCCGTGCCTGCACGAGTTCAGCTCGTCCGTGCTCGCCTTCGGCGCGGCCCCCGACCGGGGCGAGCCGAAGGGCCCACTGCCCGTCCCGGTGGTCGGCATCGAGTCGTCTCGCAGCGGCAACGGCTACTGGCTGGTCACCGCCGACGGCGGGGTGTTCAGCTTCGGTGACGCCCACTTCCGCGGGTCACTCGGCGGGCGGCGACTGAACGCGCCGATCGTCGACATGGCGCGGCACGCCGACCGGCACGGGCTATTGGCTCGTGGCGTCGGACGGCGGGGTGTTCGGGTTCGGCGACGCCCGCTTCCGCGGCTCGACCGGCGCCATCCACCTCAACCGCCCGATCGTCGGGATCGCCGGGACCGCGACCGGGAAGGGCTACTGGCTCGTCGCGTCCGACGGCGGTGTGTTCTGCTTCGGCGACGCCGCCTTCCACGGTTCGATGGGCGGCACGCGCCTGAACAAACCGATCGTCGGCATGGCCGCGAGCCGTAGCGGCAACGGGTACTGGATGGTCGCGTCGGACGGCGGGGTGTTCTCGTTCGGCGACGCGCACTACCAGGGCTCCGCCGCGGGCATGCATCTCAACCGCCCGGTCGTGGGCATGGCCGCCACGCCCACGGGCAAGGGCTACTGGTTCGTCGCCGAGGACGGGGGAGTCAGTGCGTTTGGCGACGCGCGCTTCCTGGGCAGCGGCGCGAACCATCTGCACGCGGGCGCGGCCACCGACATCGCGGCGCGCCCCGACGGCCGCGGCTACTGGATCGCGACCGACACGTAGGCGGGCCCTGGGTAGGGTCGGGCCATGCCCGGATCGATTCTCGGAACCGCCGTTCGGCGCGTCGAAGACCCCGACCTGCTCGTCGGTCGCGCCCGGTTCGTCGACGACCTCCCGATCGACGGCGTGCTGCACCTCCACTTCGTGCGGTCGTCGTACGCGCACGCGCGCCTCGTGTCGATCGATGCCGACGACGCGCGGGCGATGCCGGGCGTCGTCGCCGTGTACACGGCGGCCGATCTCGGCCTGCCCGACTACGAGGGGCTCATGGAGCTGAACGCCAAGGCCCGGCGCCCGCCCCTCGCCCGCGACAAGGTGCGGTTCGTCGGCGACGCGGTCGCCGTCGTCGTGGCCGAGTCGCGCGCCGCGGCCGCCGACGCGTCGGAGGCCGTCGTCGTGGAGTACGACCCGTTGCCGGCGGTCGCCGACCCGGAGGACGCGCTCGCACCCGGCGCGCCGCTGCAGTTCGAAGAGCTCGGATCCAACGTCGCCGCCGCGATCGCACCCCGCGCCCGGGGCGACGTGCTCGAGGGCGCCGACGTCGTGGTTCGCGGCACGCATCGAGAACCAGCGCATCGCGGTGATGCCCATGGAGGGCAGCGCGATCGCGGTGGTCCCCGGCGACGACGGCGCGGGGCACGACCTCACCGTGTACGTCTCGACCCAGATGCCGCACGGCTTCGCGGGGCGGGCCGCGTCGGGTTTCGGTCTCGATCCCGCGAAGCTGCGCGTCGTGGCGCCGCACGTCGGCGGCGCGTTCGGCGGCAAGCCCGGGTTCGCGCCCGAGCACAGCATCGCCATCGGCACGGCCCTTCGGCTCGGGCGCCCGGTCAAATGGGTCGAGACCCGTTCCGAGAACCTGATCTCGATGCCGCACGGCCGCGGCCAGGTGCAGTACGTACAGCTCGGGTGCAAGCACGACGGCACGATCGTCGGGATGGACTGCCGGATCGTGGCCGACGCGGGCTCGTACGCCGGCTTCGGCGGCGCGCTCGCGATGGGGCCGACGCGCATGATGGCGCAAGGCGTGTACCACATCCCGAAGATCTCCTACGCGTGTGCGGTCGCGCTGACGAACACGACACCGATGGGTGCGTTCCGCGGTGCGGGCCGGCCCGAGGCCGCGGCCATGCTCGAGCGCATCATCGACCTCGCGGCCGCGGAGCTCGGGATCGACCCGGCCGAGATGCGGCGCCGCAACTTCGTGCGCCCCGACGAGTTCCCGTACACCACCGTCATGCGCACCGAGTACGACAGCGGCGACTACGACGCCGCGCTCAACGAGGCGCTGCGCGTCGCCGGCTACGACGAGTTGCGGCGCGAGCAGGCCGAGCGCCGGGCGCGCGGCGACCGGGTCGCGTTGGGTATCGGTGTGAGCGCGTACGTCGAGATCACCGCGGGCGGCGGCGGCGCCGAATACGGCTCGGTGACGGTCAACGCCGACGGCACCGCCACGATCCGGGTCGGCACCTCCGCGCACGGACAGGGTCACGCCACCTCGTTCGCGATGATCGTCGCCGACCGCCTGCAGATCCCGCTCGACCACGTGCACTTCGTGCAGTCCGACACCGCCGAGGTCCCGACCGGCGGCGGTACCGGCGGCTCTCGGTCGTTGCAGCTCGGCGGGTCGGCGGTCGCCAACGCGGCCGACGGCGTCGTCGCCCGGGCGCGCGAGATCGCGGCCACGATGCTGGAGGCGAACCCCGACGACATCGTCGTCATGGAGGGCGGGGTGGGCGTCGCGGGCGTGCCCGCGAGCGTGCTCGGCTGGGCCCGACTCGCCGAGCAGCAGCCGATCGAGGCGGTCTCCGACTTCGAACAGCACGGCGCCACGTTCCCCTTCGGCGCGCACGTCGCGGTGGTCGAGGTCGATCTCGACACCGGTCGGGTCACGCCGATCCGCCACGTCGCCGTCGACGACTGCGGCCGCATCCTCAACCCGATGATCGTGGCCGGTCAGCAGCACGGCGGTATCGCGCAAGGGATCGCGCAGGCGCTCTGGGAGCAGTACGTCTACGACGCCGATGGCAACCCGCTCACGTCGACGCTCACCGACTACGCGATGCCGAGCGCGGCCGAGCTGCCGTCGTTCGAAGCGTCGAACACCGAGACGCCGTCGCCGCGCAACGCGCTCGGCGCGAAGGGGATCGGCGAGTCGGGCACGATCGGCTCGACGCCGGCGGTGCAGAGCGCGGTGATCGACGCGCTGGCCCATCTCGGCGTGCGCCACATCGACATCCCGTGCACGCCCGAGCGGGTCTGGAGCGCGATCCGTGCGGCCGAGGAAGGGCGCCTTCCGTCGCCGTGGCGCGAGCCGCCGGCGGTCTTCGGCGACCTGCACGCGCCCGACGACCGCGCCGACGCCGACGAGATCGACATCTGAGCGCACCGTGATCGTCCCGTCGCTGCTCCGGCCCCGTTCGAGCGACGAGTACGCGCCGATGCCCCGCACACGCCGCCGATCGCGAAGCGATCGCGCGCTACCAGGCAATCGCCGGGCGCGACGCGCGGCGCGCGGCCCGGGCCGAGCACGAGTACGCGCTCGACCGCCGAGGCACCGCCGCCTCGTTGCGGGCGATCGACGCCGCGCACGACGGCGGCTTCTACGCGGTGCCCGAGGGGGCAACGCACGATCTCGATGAGGCCGAGGCCGCGTTCCGGGGCCTCAACCCGGTCGTCGACGTGCAGACCCATCTCGTCGATCCCGCGCGCTGGACGGGCTCCGGCGCCGACGCGCTCGCGGGTTTCCTGCGCATGGCCGACCCCGAGCGATGGCCCGGGGCGGTCGACCCCCGCACGATCGACGGCGCGGCGTGGGCCGCGCTCGTGTTCGGCGCGTCGGAGACCGCGGTCGCGCTGCTGACGTCGACGCCGGGCCGGGCCGACGTCAACGTGCTCACCAACCGGCAGATCGCCGCGGCCCGCGACGTCGCCGAGCGCTACGCGGGTACGGACCGCGTCCTCACCCACACGATCGTGCACCCGAACCTGGGCGAGTCCGAGCTCGACGCGATGGCCGGCTGGAAGGCGACGCTGCGGCCGGCGGGGTGGAAGGTCTACACGCTGTGGGGACCGCCGACGAAGGCGTCGCCTGCAGGCGGCTGGTTCCTCGACGACGAGGACGTCGGCTTCCCGTTCCTCGAACGGGTGCGTGCGCTCGGGCCACGCGTGGTCGCCACCCACAAGGGCCTCGGTGGTCCGATCCCCGACGCGTCGGTGCCGGCCGCGTCGCCGCGCGACATCGGGCCCGCGGCGCGCGCCTTCCCCGACATCACGTTCGTCGTCTACCACTCCGGCTACGAACGCGATCCCGACGGGCAGGAAGGTCCCTACGACCCGGCGCCGGACGAGCCCGCGAGCGGGGTCGACCGCCTGATCGAGAGCCTGGCGCGCGCCGGCATCGGTCCGGGCGGGAACGTGTACGCCGAGCTCGGCAGCACGTGGTTCCTCATGCTCCGGCGGCCGGTCGAGGCCGCGCACGTGCTCGGGAAGCTGCTCGTCGCGCTCGGTCCGGAACGCATCGTGTGGGGGACCGACTGCGCCTGGTACGGATCGCCGCAACCGTTGATCGACGCGTTCCGCGCCTTCACCATCCCCGAGTCGATGCAGGAGCGGTTCGGCTACCCGCCGCTGACCGCGGCCACGAAGGAACGCATCCTCAGCACGAACGCGCAGGCGCTCTACGGCGTCACCGCCCGGCCGCGCGTCGACGGCGCGTGGTCCGCGAACGCCGGCGTCGAGCTGCAGCGCGCGGTGACCGAGGCCGGGCTTGCGCCCGACGGCCCCGACTCGGCCTAATCGCGCGCCTGCAGCTCGGCCACGAGCTTCGCGGGACCGACGCACGTGTACGCGTCGACGAGGATCTGCCCGATCTCGCCCCAGTCGACCAACCGGTCGAGCCGCACGCCGATCCAACCGCGGTGCCCGACGTACGCAGGCACGTAGAAGCGGTCGGGCTCCTCGTCGACGAGCTCCTCCTGCACGCCCGGCGGCGCCGCGCAGACGAGCCCGAGGATCCCGTCGCCGTGGTGGTCCTCCCAGACTGTGGCAAGCGTCTTCTTGTCGCGGATGAACCAGGTCGGCGCCCCGTGGCTCAGCCGCTCGCTGACCTCGGGCATCGCGAGACACAACTTCCGGACTCGGGCGACGGGGTCACTCTTGGCGGCCATCGCGCCCAGTTTGGCGGGCGGGGAATCCGGAGTCGAGCACGGCGGTTGGTCGCCGCATGGCATCAGATCCCCAACCGGACGCGCGCGGTCGGGTCCGGACCGAGCCCGGCGCCAAGCGCGTGCGGGCGTTCGTGAATGGCATCGCCGTCGCCGACACGGTCCGTCCGCTCTACGTCTGGGAGTTCCCGTACTACCCGCAGTACTACATCCCGCTCGCCGACGTGCGCGCCGGTGTCCTCGAGCCCACCGCGACGGTGACGCACTCACCGAGTCGCGGCGACGCGCACCACTTCACCGTGCGCGTCGGTAGCGACGAACGGGTCGACGCCGCGTGGCAGTACGAAGCGTCACCGATCGAAGCGCTCCGCGATCACGTCCGCTTCGACTGGGACGCGCTGGACGCGTGGTTCGAGGAGGACGAACAGGTCTACACGCACCCGCGCAGCCCGTACACGCGCGTCGACATCCTCCCGACGTCGCGTCGCATACGCGTCGAGGTGAACGGGGTGGTGCTCGCCGACTCTCCCCACGCGCTCGCGCTGTTCGAGACGGGCCTGCCGGTGCGCTGGTATCTCCCGAAGGTCGACGTCCGTATGGACCTGCTCGTCGCCACCGACGAGGTGAGCCACTGCCCGTACAAGGGGCAGGCCGAGTACTGGTCGGCGCGCGCGGGCGACACGGTCGCCGAGAACGTCGCCTGGTCGTACCGCACGCCGTTGCCCGAGAGCGAGCGCGTGGCCGGGTACGTTGCGTTCTACGACGAGCGCGTCGACACGTTCGTCGACGGTGTGCTCGCGGAACGGCCGAAGACGAAGTTCAGCTGAGGTAGGCGTATGAGATTCGGTGTGGATATCGCCCAGCAGCGGATGCCGTGGAGCGAGGTGGCCGGGCGGGCCCGCTTCGCCGACGACCTGGGCTTCGACGGCATCTGGGGCTTCGACCACTTCCAGCCCATGTACGGCGAGGGCCCGGGCGAATGCTTCGAGGCGAGCACGACCCTCGCGGCCTGGAGCGGGATCACCGAGCGGGCGCGCCTCGGCGTGCTCATCACCGGGATGACGTACCGGCACCCGGCCGTCTACGCGGCGGAGGCGATCACGATCGACCACGCGTCCGGCGGCCGGCTCGAGCTCGCGTACGGCGCGGCCTGGTACGAGAAGGAGCACCGCGAGCTCGGCATCCCCTTCCCGCCGTTGAAGCAACGGGTCGACGCGTTCGAGGAGGCCGTGCAGATCGTGCGCGGTCTGCTCACGACCGACGACTTCACGTTCGAGGGCGAGCACTTCCAGGTGCGTGACGCGACGTTGCGGCCGCGCCCGGTACAGAGCCCGCACCCGCCGATCTGGATCGGCGCGTCGGGCGAGAAGCGCATGATGCCGATCGCCGCTCGCTACGCCGATGTGTGGCACACCTGGGGTACACCCGAGTCGATGACGGCAAAGTCGCAACTCCTGAGCGCGATGGCCGAGTCGGCCGGGCGTGATCCCGGCGAGATCCTGCGCGCGTCGTCGCTGTCGCTCGAGGACGATCCCGACACCATTGCCGCGAACGTCGACGCCTGGGCGAAGGCCGGCATCGACTACCTCGTCTGCGGGTGGCCCGCGGGCGGCCGCGCGCCGGTCGAACAGTTCGCCCAGCGATTCTTGTCGCGCGGATAACTCCACCAACAGTTGTCGGACTTCTCCGTGCCTGGAGCGGATATCTCCGACAACCGTTTGGTGAGTTTTAGGTCCGGTCGAGCTCCAGCATCTTGATCGCGTTGCCGCGCAGCACCTTGTACGCGATCTTCTCGTCGAAATCGGCGAGCATCTTCTCCGCGTACTCCTTCGAGGTCGGCCACGTGGTGTCGGTGTGCGGGTAGTCGGTCTCGAAGCAGATGTTGTCCTCGCCGACCTCGGCGAGCGAGTGGAGGCCGTGGTAGTCGGCGGTGAAACACCCGAACACGCGGCCGTAGTAGTAGCTCGACGGGGGCTCGGGGATGCGCTCCTTGGAGTGCTGCCAGCTGTCGTGGTGCTCCCACACGGTGTCGGCCCGCTCGAGCACGTAGGGAATCCAGCCGATCTGGCCTTCCGAGTACGCGAGCTTCAGCTTCGGGAACTCGATGAGCTTGCCCGAGAACAACCAGTCGGCCAGCGACGCCATCGAGTTGTTGAACGCGAGCGTGCCGCCCACGCCGCCGGGCGCGTCGGGCGACGCGGCCGGGTTCGTCGACGACGACCCGATGTGCATGCACAACGTCACGCCCGTGTCGTTGCATACCTGGAACACAGGGTCCCACCCGCCACTGTGGATCGTCGGCAGCTTCAGGTGGTGGGGGAGCTCACTGAAACAGAACGCGCGGCACGCCGCGGTCGGCGTTGCGCTGGATCTCCTGCACCGCGAGATCGACGTCCCACAACGGCATCAGGCACATCGGGATGTTGATGCCGTGCGACGGCTCGCACCACTCCTCGACCATCCAGTCGTTGTACGCCTTCACGCACGCGAGCCCGAGCTCTTTGTCCTCGGCTTCGTAGAAGGTCTGCCCGCAGAAGCGCGGAAACGTCGGGAACGGCAACGAGCCGTCGACCCAGTTGCGCTCCATGTCGACCATGCGCGCCTCGCGCTCGTAGCAACCGGGGCGCATCTCGTCGTAGGTGAGCGCTTCCATCACCATCTTCGAACGGTCGAACTTCGAGAGGTCGCCGCCCGGCGTGGCAACGAGAGGGATCGCGACGAAGCGCTTGTGCACGTAGATGAGCCGGTCCTCGAAGTACCAGGCGTCGCCCCACAAGCCTTCGGGATCCTCGGTGTTGACGTACTTGGCGCCCGGCTTGTGCGAGAACGGGCCCCAACGCTTGCGCTCGATGTGCGGGCCCTTCTCGCGGTACTTCCGGGGCAGCCACGTCTGCCACACGTGCGCGGGCTCGACCACGTGGTCGTCGACGCTGATGATCTTCGGCAGCTCCATCGAAGCGCTCCCTGGTGCCGGCGGCGGATTCGTTCCCTGACGTTAGCGTCAGGTACGCGTGCGACGCCCGCCCCGGCTACGCGCAGGTCTTGCGGTCGATGTTCGGGAGGCCCGTGGGCACGAACGGATCAGGGTTCGCGCCGCCCGCGAAGCGGTCGGTGATCCAGTGGACCATGTCGCCCGCCGACGGCCCGATCACGCCCGCATGGCTCTGCCCCGGGTAGACCCAGCGTTCGAGATCCTGGTGCAACGAGCAGAGGTGGTTCGCCAGCAGCAGCGTCGAGGCCACCGGGATCTGCTCGTCGTTGGCGCCCTGGACGATGAGCAGCGGCACCGGGCTCTTCGCCGTGAACGTGCCCGGGTCGTTGGCCTCGAGCGCCTTCTTCCAGACCGGGATCGTGAACGGGTCGGCCTTCGTCACTTTCGAGATGTCGACGGTCCCGAACTTGTCGGAGAGGTAGCCGGAGCAGCCCTTGTCGAGGTCGGGCACCATCGAGATGCCGGTCGGCGTCAGCACCTGGTCGAGGGGCGCAATCGTGTCGCCGTACGCGGCGTTGAGCCCACCCGCGGCCATCAGCAGGTAGTAGCGGAACGGGCTCGTCTTCAAGAACGAGTAGATCGCGAAGAACTGCGACGGGGGTGCACCGGCCACGACCCCCTTCATCTGCAGCTCGGGCGCGTACGTCGGCCCGATGTGCAGCGTGAACATCGCGGTCTGGCCCCCTTCGCTGTGGCCCCACACGACGTAGGTGTCGCTCGCCTTGGCCGCCGCGAAGTTCCGCGCCGCGCGGACGATGTCGATCGTGTTGCGCGCCGCGCTGTCGCCTGCGATGTAGGGGAGCAGGCCGGGCGTGCCCTCGCCCTGGTAGTCGCTGGCCGTGACCTCCCAACCCTTGTCGAGGAGCATGTTGATCAGCGGCACCGCGTTGTCGGGCGACAGTGACGGCGCGCACGAGTCGGCCATGCCGTTGGTGCCGTGCCCCCACGACACCACGGGGTAGCCGCCGGTCGGCGGGGCCGTCTTCGGCACGAAGATCAGGCCGGTCACGGGTGTGGGCTTGTCGGCGACCGTGGTCGACGTGTACAGCACCCGGTACACCGTGCCCTTGATGTTGGGCGCTGCAACCTGGGCCGACTTGATCAGCGACCCCGGCTTCGACGGGATCGGCTCCGAGAACGAATAGAACGACGGGAGCCCTTGGGGTGAAGGCACGATCGACGTCGTCGTCGATGCCGCCGCCGGCGCCGTCGTGGTGGCCGATCCGTCGGGGCCGGGTGACGACGACTTCGACGACGACGAGCACGCGGCGAGCGTGACGCCGACGATTGCCGTGATGATGACCCTGGAGGCGCGCATCGGCGAACTTTACGCAATGTTGCCGTCAGGGGCCGGGCACTCGCCGAGCCGCGGCGCGCGTAGGCTGACCGGCCGTGGAGCTCGACCTTCCCGCCGACCGCACCGGCGTCCTGCCGTGTCAGTACCTCGAGCGCGCGATCGCGGCCCGGGTCATCGACGCCGGACGCTTCACGATCCCGGAAGAGAACGTGCAGCCCGCGAGCCTCGACCTGCGCCTCGGCGAGGTCGCGTACCGGATCCGCTGCAGCTTCCTCCCCGGCCGGCAATCGGTCGAGCGCCGGGTCAAGGACTACGTGATCGACGAGCTCGATCTCCGCAAGGACGGTGCGGTCCTCGAGACCAAGCGCCCGTACCTCATCCCGTTGAAGGAACGGCTCTCGTTGCCGCCGACCATGCGGGGCAAGGCCAATCCCAAGAGCTCGACCGGCCGGATCGACGTGTTCACCCGCGTGATCACCGACGAGAGCTACCGGTTCGACGAGATCGCGACCGGCTACGACGGGCCCCTCTTCCTCGAGGTCGTGCCGCTGTCGTTCCCGGTGCGCGTGCGCGAAGACCTCTCGCTCAACCAGCTGCGGCTCTCGGTCGGGTCCGCGCTCCTCTCCGACGACGACGTGCGCGCCTTCCACCGCGAGGAACCGCTGCTGTTCGAGGCGGGCACGCGCTTCGAGCGCGCCACGCCCGTCCCCGACGACGAGCTCGCGTTCGGCGGTGGGCTCTTCCTCGGGCTCGACCTGCACGGCGACACCAACGGCTACGTCGGCCACCGCGCCCGCGACAACGCGCCGCTGCTCGACGTCGCGAGGAGCGCGGCCGCGCCCGTCGATCCCGAGGCGTACTGGGAGCGGGTGAAGCACGAAGAGGGCGACCGGGTCGTGCTGACGCCCCAACGCTTCTACCTACTGATGAGCAACGAGGCCGTGTGCATCCCGCCGACGCTCGCGTCGGAGATGACCGCGTACGACCCCACGAGCGGCGAGCTCCGCACGCACTACGCGGGCTTCTTCGATCCCGGTTTCGGCTTCGATCCGGGCGGGCACTCGGTGGGTTCGCGCGCCGCGCTCGAGGTGCGCGCGCACGACGTGCCGTTCATGATCGAGCACGGCCAACGGGTCTGCAAGCTCACGTTCGAGCACATGCTCGAAGCGCCCGCGCGCCTCTACGGGCAGGGCATCGGGTCGAACTACCAGGGTCAGCTGGAGACGCTCAGCAAGCACTTCGCCCGTTAGGGGCACGGGCGCGCGTGCTCGAGCAGCGCGTCGAAGACCTCGCCGATGTGCTCCATGATCGCGAGATGGCCGCCGCCTTCCCAGTGTGAGACGCGCGCGCCGGGGATGCGGCGCACGAGCTCGTCGGTGTGGCGCATGGGCACGATCGGATCCGCGGTGGCGTGCCAGCAGTGCACGGGGAGCCGGATCTCCTCGACCGCGAAGCCCCACGCGCGACCGAGCGCGGCGTAGTCGCGGACGACGCCGCCGGCGCCGCGCCGGCACGATTGCGTGAACATCGCGAGCGCGGCGCGCGCCGACGGGAATTGGGCCATGAGCGCCGCGATCGGGCCCGGACATCTCGAGCTGCCCGAACCAGAGTGACGTCTTCGGTGCGATCAGCGCCGAGCGCGCGCCGATCTCGAGCATGGTGCGCGCCGCGACGGGGATGTGCAGCGCGAGTCGTGTCAGCAGCCGGTCGGTGCTCTCGAAGTCGTGGATCGACGCCCACTCGCCGACCTGGCCCGAACCGGCGACGATCGCGGCTGCGTTCACCCGGCCCGTGAGCGCGTGGGCCGCGGCGAGCGCGTACGGACCGCCGCCGGAGTAGCCGATGACCGAGAAGGCGGGGAGATCGAGCGCGTCGGCGAACGCCCGGAGCATCGGTGGGTACTCGTTGACGGTCGCGCCGACCCCCGGGAGCCAGGGATCGGAGACGCCGACGCCGGGCCGGTCGGGGGCGAGCAACCGGATGCCGCGCGCCCGGGCCCGGTCACCGGCCCACGCGAAGCCCGCGCCGCACGCGGGCGTGCCGTGGAGCGCGACGACGGGAATGCCGTGTGGGTCGCCGTACTCGTAGTACCCGACGACGCGGTCGTCCGCGGTCCGCACCGTGACCGGTTCCGGCGTCTCCGCGACCTCCAACATCCCGCTGCATCATGCCGGTCGTGACGCGGCGCCTGCGAATGCCGGCGGAATGTGCTCGCGCCCGTCCCGAGGTCTCGCCCGCGATGCAACCTGGGCCCGATCGGCGGGGTCGTGCGGGGCTTTCGCCGACGGCGGGCGCGCGTGTGGGTTGCTCGGTCGCTTCGGTCGCGGGCGAGACCTCGGGACGCGGGCCTTCAAGTCTCCTTGTAGGGCGAAAAGGTCTTTGGAAATAGGCACTTTCGGTGGTTCGTGGCGCACGTTGCTGCTACGATACGAACACATGTTCGCCTGCTCGATACGACTCGCAGCACGTTGAACTCGATCGCAGTCGAGTTCGACGCGGCCGCGTTGTCGCCCGAAGCGGCGCTACGGGTGGTCGACGAGTTGGGTGCGATCCGGCGGGTGGTCGACGGCATGATCGGCAAAGCTGCGCGGCGCGGCGCGGCGCGGCGCGGGCGCGGAGACGGCGCAGAACAACGGGTGTGCGGCCGCGGCGCGTCTGCTTGGTGTTGGCACCGGTGAGGTTCGGAGCGCGGTCGAGACCGCGAAGAAGCTCGAGGAATTGCCGGATACCGAAGCGGCGGTGCGTGCGGGTCGGTTGTCGTCGAGGGAAGCGACGTTGATCGCGGATGCGGCGACGATCAATCCGGATGCGGAAACCGACCTGCTGAAGGTCGCCGAGCAGGGGTTGGTGCCGTTGCGCGACGCGTGCGTCGCGGCGCGCGCTGGCCGTCGAAGATCCGAAGCAGCGGCGTGAACGTCAGCATCGCGACCGCGCGTTTCGCTGGTGGACCGACCGCGATGGCATGTGGGCCGGATCGTTCCGGTATTCGCCCGAAGTCGGTGCGCAGATGAATGCTGTGATCGAGAAGCAGACGCAGCGGATCTTCCGGGATCACAAGACCGGGACCGATCACGAATCCAACGACGCGTATGCCGCGGACGCGGTCGCCGGGTTCATCCTCGAGAACCCCGCCGCGACGCCAGCCACGCCGCAACCCAGGACAAACGTGACCGTGCACGTCGTCGTCGGGCACGAAACGCTCAGGGGTGGCGAGCCCGTACCCGGCGAGGTCTGCGAGATCCCGGGCGTCGGGCCCGTCGACGTCACCTGGGTGCGGGAACAACTGGGCTCGGCGTTCCTCACGGCGGTGATCGCCAAGGGCAAGGACATCCTCACCGTCGCGCACCTCGGCCGGCACGTTCCCGCCGAAGTGATGACCGCGTTACTGGGTGAGCGGACGCGAGTGCGACGCCGAAGGCTGCAACCACCGCGGCTACCTCGAACGCGACCACGTCCACGAGCACGGCAAAGGCGGGCCGACCTCGTACAAGAACCTGTGCTGGCTCTGTTACCGGCATCACCGGCTCAAGTCGAGCGGCTGGGTCCTCGGACCGCCCGACCCCGAAACCCGCAAACGAAAACTCCGACCGCCACCGGCGCGCGCGGCATGAGATCAGGCGGGCGTCTTCAGGTTCGCGTCGAAGAAGGCGAGCAGGCGCGTCCACGCGTCGGTGGCCGCTTCCTCGTCGTAGTTCGGCGAACCGTCGCGCATGAAGCCGTGGCCGGCGTCCTCGTACACGACGACCTGGCCGGGATGGCTCGCTTCGACGGTCGCGATGTCGGCGCGCGGGATCCATTCGTCGTTGCCGCCGAAGAAGCACAGCAGCGGGCAGTACGGGTCGCCCAGGTGCTGCGCGATCCCGGCGCCGTAGAACGGAGCCGCAGCGTCGACGTCGACGCCGCTGATCGCGGCCAGGTACGCATAGCCGCCGCCCATGCAGAAACCCGTGATGCCGACCGTCGACGCGCCCAGACCGCGGAGGCGGCCGACGACCTCGACGATGTCGGCGCGCCCGTCGGCGTGTTGGAGTTGCCCGAACATCTCGGCGCCGCCGCCTTCGGGGTTGCTCCCGCCGAAGCGCCAGTAGAGATCGGGCGCGGCGACCGCGTAGCCCTCGGCCGCGAGCCGCTGGCACACGCGCAGGAGTTGCGGCTTCATGCCGTCGCCTTCCATCACGACGACGATGCCCGGCCACGGCGGGGGCGACGCGGGCAGCGAGCAGAAGAAAGGGACGGCGATCTCGGTCATCCGCGCACGCTAACGCGGAGCATCACCGCGCCTGTACGCGGCCGTCACCGCGTTCAACCGTTCGACGAGATCGTCGTCGAGACGCGTGTCGACCGCCGCGAGCGTCGCGTCGAGTTGCTCCGGGCGGCTCGCGCCGACGATCGGTGCGGTGATCGCGGGATGCCGGAGTGTCCACGCGACCGCGAGGGTCGGCAGCGGGATGCCCGCGTCGCCGGCGATCTTCACGAGCTCGTCGACGGTGTCGAACACGTTGTCGTGCCAGTAGCGGTCCTGGTACGTCTGCGCCGCGTTCCCGAGCGCGAACCGCGTGCCCTCGTCGGGCGGTTTCGTGCGGTCGTGCTTGCCCGAGAGCATTCCGCCCGCGATGGGGTTGTACGGGATCACGGCGATGCCTTCGTCGAGGCAGAGCGGGAACAGCTCGCGCTCGAACTCGCGGAAGAGGAGGTTGTAGCGCGGCTGCACCGACACGAACCGCGCCAGACCGTTCACCTCGCTGCGGCCGAGCGCGCGGGCGAGCCGGTACGCGAGGAAGTTCGAACAGCCGATGTAGCGCACCTTGCCCGAACGCACGAGATCGTCGAGTGCGCCGAGCGTCTCGTCGAGCGGCACGCCGGGATCGTCGAAGTGCAGCTGGTAGAGGTCGACGAAATCGGTCTGCAAGCGGCGGAGCGACGCGTCGATCGCGTCCATGATGTGCCGGCGACTGTTGCCCATGTCCCAGCGGTTGCGGCCCATCGGCCCGAAGCACTTGGTCGCGACGACGTAATCGGAGCGTCTTCCCTTCAGCCAGTTGCCGACGATCTCCTCGGTGCGGCCGGCCGTCGAAAGGTCGCCGCCCAGCGGGTAGACGTCGGCGGTGTCGAGGAAGGTCACGCCGAGCTCGGATGCGTGGTCGAGGACCGCGCGGGAAGCATCCTCGTCGATCTGCAGTCCGAAGGTCATGGTGCCGAGGCAGATCCGGGAGACCTGCAGTCCGGTTGCGCCGAAGCGAACGTGTTGCATGCTCAGAGATGTAGCACCGCGAGGCTGACGACGCACAACGCGGTCCCGGCGGCGAGGACGAACCCGTCGACGACACGAAAGCGTGCGCCCGGGAGGTTGCCGCCCGTCGCCGAGCCCCCCGCGGGCGACGATCGCGTCGGCGAGGTCGCGCGCCCGGCGGATCGACGCGACGATCGCGGTCGACAGCAGGTCGTGCGTCTCGATGAGCGCGCTGCGGATCGCGGCGCGCAGGCTCTCGGGCTTCGTCGGGCGCTGCGCCCGCAGCCGCCGCGCCGCGCCGAGGATCCGGATCTCGTCGATGAGCAGCGGCAGGCACCGGATCGCCAGCGCGATCGCGATGACCCACTCGTCGACGGGCAGCCGCAGCCAGCGCAGCGGGCGGAACGAGACGCGAGAGCGCGGGCGCGACCTCGCCGAGCGGTGTCGTCCAGCCGATGATCGCGCCCGATGTCACGAGCATGACCGCCAGCACGGTGAAACGCGCCCATTCTTCGAGCGCGCCCATGCTCAGGGTCACGGGGCCGACGTCGACGAGAGGCTTCGCCGAGGACCAGAGGTTCAGCAGTGCGCTGACGACGAAGGCGACGAAGAACCAGTTGGGCAGGCGAGGGAACGCACCGAGGGGGATCCGGGCGACGAGAGCTCGATCGCGACAACGCGTCGTGACGACCGCGAGCATCGCCCACGTCGGCGAGATCGAGACCATCGAGCGCGACCTCGGCCGCGACCACGAGCTTCGTGCCCGCCCAGAGGCGATGCATCGGCGAGTTGCCGGGGACCAGCCGCAGGAACGTGAGCTCGGTGTCGCGCCGCGGTCTTCGGGGCTTCTGCCGGGCGTGCCGCGGTGGCGGTCGCGGTCCGGTTCACGACTGCGGTCCCGGGGACGGCGTGGTCGACGGGTTCGTCGCGGGTGATGCGGCCCGCCTCGAGCTCGACGACCCGGTCGACGAGACCGTCGGGCAGGTCGCGGTCGTGCGACACGATCACCAGCGCGATGTCGTTGCGCCGCCGCAGTGCGGTGAGCAACGTGTCGAGCTCGGCCCGACCATCGGCGTCGAGACCGGCGAACGGTTCGTCGAGCACGATCGCCCGCGGCTCGCGCCGCGAGCACGCCCGCGAGCACGACCCGGCGCATCTGCCCGCCGCTCAACTCGTCGACCCGGCGGTTGCCGAGCTCGAACGGGTCGAGACCGACGGCGATGAGCGCCGCGCCGGCCGCGCCCGTCGTCGACGCCACTCGACGCCCGGACCTCGTCGAGCACGGTCGGCCGCAGGAGCTGCAGGCGTGAGTGCTGGAACGACAGGCCGACGCGACCGACCTGTTCGGACGATCGGCCGGTCGTCGAGCAGGGCCGTGCCCTCGCTCGGCGCGAGCAACCCGGCCAGGATCCAGGCCAGCGTCGACTTCCCCGATCCGTTGTGCCCGACGACGACGATCGCCTCGCCCTCGCGGATGGTCAGGTCGACGCCGGTGAGCGCGCGGTTCGCCCAGGGTGTGCCGCGCGAATAGACGTGGCCGACCCCGTGGAGCTCGATGACCGGCGCACCGAGCGACGGCGCGGGATGAGGCTGCGCGCCCTTGATCATCTCGTCGGTGCGCAGGCGCGCGGCCGCGTCGACGACCCGGCCGCCTGCGAGCGTGATCGAACGGTCCGCGGCCGAGGCCTCCACGGCGCGGTGCGTCACGTGGACGACGCCGAGCCCGTCGCCGTGCGCGAGATCGCGGAACAGGTCGACGAGCAGGGCGCGACCGGTCGCGTCGACCATCGCCGTCGACTCGTCGGAGATGAGGAGCCGCGGCGTCCGGGCGAGCGCGGCCGCGATCGCGAGCCGCTGCAGCTCACCACCGGACAGCGTCGAGGTCTCGCGGTCGATCAACTCCGCGAGACCGACCCGCTCGAGCATTGTTTCCACGTTCGACGTGCTCCGGATGCGGCATGCCCCACACGACGTCGTCGCGGACGCGCACGCCGAGCACCTGCGCTTCGGGCCGCTGCGCGACGATCGCGGTCCCGCCGGCGCGGCCGAGCCCGACCGCGCCCGGTCGCACGAGCTCGCCGCCGCCCGGCCGCCGCCGGCCCGCGAGCAGCCGCGTGAGCGTCGACTTGCCCGAACCATTGGCGCCGACGACCGCGAGCAGCTCGCCCGCGGCGGACGTCGAGCGTCACCCCGGCGAGTGCGTCGGTCGTGGCGTTCGGATAGCGGAAACGGACATCGTGCAGTGCGACGGGCAACGGTTCGGGCGCCTCGACGGCGTCGTTCGCGGTCGGGTCGCGGTGTCGTCGTCGACGATTGGGTCGCCGAACGCGTTGCGCACGCGGCGTAACGCCGGTGTCGACAAGTCCGAGCGCGAGCCAGATCGCGAACCACAACAGCAGCACGAGTGTGAGCGGCACGCTGATCCACCAGTCGCGCACGACCCACTCGACGAACCGCTCACCGGGCCGGGCGATGCGGACGAGCCCGAGGTTGCGCGCGAGATGGAAGAGACCGGTCCACCCGTTGCGCACCTGGTCGAGGGTCAGCTTGCGCAGGTCGGAGAACAGGAACAGTGCGCCGTCGGCGATCAGCGCCGCCGCCGGTCCGAGCGTCGCGAGCCCGACGACCATCGTGCGGCCACGGCCCCAACCGCGGCGGTCGCCCGCGCCGACCAGCGCGCCGATCGCGGCGCACACGCCCATCGAGGTGAACGCCGCGCTCCCGATCACGAGGAACCCGACCGCCGAGGCCGCGATCGCACCGGTGATCACCGCCGCGGAGCCGGTGGCGGGCGGCGACCACGGCGAGCGGGACCACCGCGGCCGCGAGCAATGCGCCGCCGAACGGCACGACCTGGCCGACGACGGTCAGCGCGAGCGAGACGTCGGCGAGCACCACCGCTTCCGCGAGCTCCGCCGGACCGAGCGGCCCCCGGGCAACGGCGGTCGGGCGCGTGCGTCTCACCACGACAGGTTCGCGTACGCGGAGCACCGATCCCGCCTCGGGTTCCCAGGCCGCTCTCCAGAGACACTGTCCACGCGTCGATACGCCACGGTGCAACCGGAAGGCCCGCAATCCGGACGTCTCGGTCTCGAGGGCTTCGACGCGCTGCTGGCCGAGGTGCGGGCCGGTCGTCCGTCGGCGTGGGACCGATGCTTTCGGTGGCTCGCGCCCGCCGTCGCGGGATACCTGCGCATGCAGGGCGCCCGTGAGGTCGACGACCTGACGAGCGAGGTCTTTCTCGCGATCTTTCGCAACATCGGCACCTTTTCGGGCACCGAGGCGAACTTCCGGTCATGGGTGTTCGTGATCGCGCACCGGCGCCTGCAGGACGAGCGCCGGCGGCGGTTCCGGCGCCCGGCGAGCGCGCCGCTCGACGAGACGTCGATCGAACGGCTCGGGCGGATGGCGTCGGCCGCGGTCCGTACGCAGTCCGGCGGCGCCGACGAAGGAGCGTTGCGGGCGATTGCGACCGATCGCGTCACCGACCTGTGTGCCCGCCTGGCCCCCGACCAGCGGGAGGTCGTCCTGCTGCGCATCCTCGGCGATCTCACCGTCGACCAGGTCGCGCAGGTCGTGGGCAAGAGCCCGGGCGCCGTGAAGCAGCTGCAACGGCGGGCCTTCGACGCGTTGCGGAAATTGATCGAGCGCGAGGGCGTACCCCTATGAGGCACTCCGGCGATGACGGGAGCGAGATGCCGCGACCCGACTTCTTCGACGACGCAATCGACGCACTCCTGGCGGGTCCCCCCTCCGCCGGGGAGAGCGCCGCACTGTCGGCGTTCGTCGAAGAGGTCCGGGCCGCGGCGGGAGCGGCTCCTACCCCTTCTCCTGTCCTCGCCGCGGCTATCGCCGCGGGCGGCATCTCCACTCATCAGCCCCCTGTTGCGAAGTGGAGGAAGTTGCGAATGAAGCTCAAAGGATTTCTGGCCGGGCTCGGTATCGCCGGCAAGCTCGCCCTCGGTGCCGGAGTCGCGGCGGCGGCAACGACCGGCGCCGGAGCAGCCGGCGTGCTGCCCGGCTCGGTCCAGCACGCGGTGTCGGAAGCAGTCGGTGCGGTCAGCCCGTTCTCGCTGCCCGACGGCGGTCATCACGAGTCTCACGACGGGAACCTCGCCGACGACACCACGTCGACGACGGTCGGGAGCCATGTCACACCGACGACCGTCGGCGGTGCGCACGAGCCGGCGAAGGACACGCACGAGAACACCGACGTCGTGACGCCCACCACCGTCGCGGAGCACCACGACGACAGCACCGGCGTCACGCCCACGACCGTGGCCGAGCACCACGACGACAAGGTTGGCGCAGGCACGAACGACGGCAGCGTCGACGGGAACACCGGCGGCACCAGTGGCGGCGACCTGAACCAGGGCGACGGTCAGAAGACCGGCGGCGACACGACGCCGCCGACCACGGTGCACCACGAGGAGCACCACAACCCGGAGGCGATCTCGCTCAGCTGCACGCGCTCGTCCGAGCAGGTGACCATCACGTGCACGTGGAGTGCCTCGCCCAACGCGGATCACGATCACTACGTCGTGTTGCGCACCCACGACGGCGACCCGAACGGGCGGGCGTTCTTCCCGGGCGCCGGTGCGCTGTCGTACACCGACACGATGGTCACCGCGGGCGGAGCCGGGTACTCCTACCTCGTCGACTCGCTGCGGGCCGACGGGTCGGTGAGTGCGCACAGCAACCGGGTGACGGTGTACTGCTGCGGCGACGCGCCGGCCACCACCACGACGATCTCGGGCGACCACTAGACCCGAGGCGGTGTCGACCGTCACGAGGCGCAGGAAGGCCGCCGGCGCTGCTCGGCCGGCGGCCTTCGCGCTCCCTTGCGATGGCATATGCGCGGTTGGTGCGAGTCGGGCGCCTTACAGCGGCGGTCCGACGACCAGCTTCACGCCGGCGTCGTGGCGCCCGCCCGAGCTGTCGACCCAACCGACGTCGACCGACTCGCCCGGGTGGAAGTGCACGAGGATCTCGCGCAGCGACGCGGAGTCGGTCACCGGCTTGCCGTCGACCGAGACGATCACGTCGTTCGCCTTGATCCCGACCGCGTCGGCGCCGGTGCCGGGCTGGACCCCGACGACGAGCGCACCCGAGCTCACCGGCGTGGTCTGACCCGCGACGTCCTGGACCTGGATGCCCAGCAGGGCCCGGTCGCCGATGTGCACCTTCTCGGTGTCCTTGCCGGTGCGGATCTGCTTCACGATGCTCATCGCGTGATCGATCGGGATCGCGAACCCGACGTTGGAGCCTTCCTGCGAGTTGAAGCTCCGGCCGCCCGCGGCGGCGGTGTTCATCCCGATCACCGCGCTGTCGCCGTTGACCAGCGCGCCGCCCGAGTCGCCGGGCTGGATCGGGGCGTTGATCTGGATCATGCCCTCGAGGGTCTCCTGGTTCCCGCCCTCGTCGCCCGCCGTGACCTGCTGGTCGAGGCGCGTCACGTGGCCCTGCGACGCGGCGAACGTGCCGCCCCGGCCGAGCGCGTTGCCGATCGCGACGACGGGATCGCCGATCTGCACCTTCGACGCGTCGCCGAGCTTGACGGTCGGGAGGTTGGAGACCTTGTCGGTGATCTTGATCAGCGCGACGTCCTCGGTCACGTCGTAGCCGAGCACCTTGGCGTCGTAGGTCGACCCCGTCCCGCCGACGGTGACCTTGATGCTCGTCGCGTCGGCGATCACATGGTTGTTCGTCAGGATCTCACCGTCGGAGGTGATGATCATCCCGGTGCCGGCGGCGCGACCCTGCGCGAGCGTGGTGTTGACGTCGACGAGTGCGGGGTTCACCTTCGACGCGACCGCGGTCGTGTCGAGCGCACCGTTGCCGGACGGGACCGTTCCGTTGTTCCCGCCGCTCGGGATCGTGCCGACGCCGCCGAAACCCGCCGTTGCCGTTGATCCCGCCGTTGCCGTTGGTCCCGGTGTTGCCGTCGGACGTGAACGTCTGGGTGTCGTTGTTGTTGTGCACCGCGACCGCGACACCCGCGCCGACACCGGCCGACGCGAGGACGAGCGCGAGCGCGGCGAGGATCGCGAGCCCGCGCCGGGCCTTGCCGGGCGGGGCCGGCACCGGCGCGGTGGGCGGCCAGCTCGCGGGCGCAGCCGCCGGCGTCCAGCCCGCGGGCGGAGGTCCCCAGGCGCCGCCGGTCGCTCCTGCCTCCGGCGCGGCGTAGGGGCCCGGGGCGTAGGGGCCGGGCGCGTACGGACCGGGGGAGTACGGGCCGGCGCCGTAGGGCGCGGCCGGGTACTGCGACGTGGCGTCGACCGAGGGGGTCGGTTGGGTCGGGGGCCACGAGACCGACCCGGTGTCGGGGGCCGGTCCGCCCGGTGCCGCCGGCTGCGGGTTCGAGACGCCCGGGGCGGCGCTCGACGCGGCCGGCGGCCACGTGTACTGCGGCCAGCTGAAGTCGGGGTGCGGCTCGCCCGTCTCCGGAACGTCGAAGGCCGCCGCGCCCGGCTCGGGGACGGCCGGCTGGGGAGTGGTGGTCTCGGGCGTCTCGCCGGTGGGATCGGGTTCGCCGGCGTTCCAGGTCTGGTCCGATTCACTCATCGGTGCGTGCCTCGAGTTCTTGTCTCGCGCCCGGGGGCGGCGCGGCGTTCCCCGATCTTGGCGACCGAGCATGGGAGCGGGCTGTGAGGTTGCTGGACGATGTCTCTCAACCCGGCAAGGGGCTCGAGGCTATGGGTTCATCGGCTCGGCCCGGTCACCGCCGTACCCGCTTGCGCGCGGTCCGGACCCGGGGCCCCCGGCGCGCGCTCAGGGCCAGAGCGGTTCGGGGATCTCGAAGCCGACCGGCTCACCCCACGTGTTGCGGTACGACACCTCGTGCGCGGGGCGCCGCGGCGCGACACCCCAGCGCCCGGTCGGGTACCCGAACGTCACGCACGACGAGAACAGCCATCCGTCCTCCTTCGGCACGCCGAGGATCTCGAGGACCTGGTCGAGCTCGAAGAAGAAGACGCTCGTGAGTGACGCGCCGACGCCCTCCGCACGGGCTGCAAGCATCGCCGACCACGTGGCCGGGAAGATGGATCCGCCACTCGGGTCGAACTGCACGAAGCTGAAGAGCAGGAGCGGATACTCCTCGAAGTGGTCGGCGAGATGTTGCGCGGAGCGTTGGGTGCGCAGCATCGACGCGTTCTCGGGATCGTCGGGATCGGCGTTCGCGATCTCGAGCCGTTCCTTGTAGATCGTCGCCCAGAGCTGGGTCATGCAACTGCGGTAGATCGGCCCGAGCCGCCCCTTCACGTCGGCGTCGTCGACGAGCATGAAGCGCCAGTTCTGAGTGTTGCCCCCGCTCGGCGCGCGCACCGCCGCGTCGAGGATGCGCTTCTGCACGTCGACCGGGATGGGATCGGGTTTGCACCGGCGCATCGCGCGCGTCGTGTAGAGCGCTTCGTAGATGTCCATGTTCTCTCCTGCTGCTACGCCGCGCACTTCTACCAGGCATAGGCCTCGGGCGCGGGTCCGCCCGGGCCGGGGAAGATCTCGTCGAGCGCCGCGAGCGACGCGTCGTCGAGCTTCAGGTCGAGCGCACGCAGTGACGCGCCTTCGAGCTGGGCCATCGTGCGCGGCCCGATGATCGGCCCGGTCACACCCTTTTGGCGCAACAACCACACGAGCGCGACCGCGGCGGGTTCCTCGCCGAGCTCGGCGCAGAACTTCTCCCAGCGTTCGAGCGCGGGCCGCATCTTCTCGTAGCGGGGCTGCACGCTCTTGCGGCGCGCGGTGTCGCCCGACGTGAGGTTGCCGCCGAGCATCCCGCCCGCGAGCGGGCTCCAGGGGATGAACCCGAGTCCGTAGAAGCGCGCCGCGGGGAGGACTTCGAGCTCGACGGTGCGCGACGCGAGGTTGTACAGGCTCTGCTCGCTGACGAGCCCGACGAAGTGACGCGCCTTGGCCGCCTCGTTGGCCTGGGCGATGTGCCAACCCGCGAAGTTGCTGCTGCCCGCGTAGAGGATCTTGCCCTGGAGCACGAGCGTCTCCATCGCCTGCCAGACCTCGTCCCACGGCGCGCTGCGGTCGATGTGGTGCATCTGGTAGAGGTCGATGTGGTCGGTCTGCAGCCGGCGGAGGCTGTCGTCGCACGCGGCGCGGATGTGACGGGCGGAGAGCCCGCCGTCGTTGGGCCACTCCGTCATGGGGCCGAACAACTTGGTGGCGAGCACCACCTTCTCGCGGCGGCCGCCGCCCTGCGCGAACCAGTTGCCGATGATCGCCTCGGTCGTACCCGGTCCCTTGGGGCCGCCGTAACGGTTCGCGGTGTCGAAGAAGTTGATGCCGAGATCGAGCGCCGCGATCCATGATCGCGAACGAGTCGGGCTCGGTGGTGAGCGGACCGAAGTTCATGGTCCCGAGACAGAGCGGGCTGACACGTAGCGCGGTGCGGCCGAGACGTCGGTATTCCATTCTCACTCCTTTGCTCGTCGGGCGGGACGCTACCCCGGCCCGGCATTGCGTGAATCCCCTCCCGGGCGACATGCTCCGTCGGTGCGCAGATTCGGTGTGATCGTCATTGCTCTCGGGGTCGCTGCCCTCGCGGTATCGGGATGCGGGTCGTCGTCGAGGCCGAGCTCGGTGCCGGCGTCGAGCACGAGTGCACCGGCCCCGTCGACGACCTCGACCACGTCCGCGCCTTCGCCGCGGGCGACGGGACACGTGTTCGTCATCACCCTCGAGAACGAGGACTACGGCACGACGTGGGGTGCCGACTCCGCCGCGCACTACCTGAACCGCACACTCGTCGCGAAGGGGAAGTTGCTCACGCAGTACTTCGGGATCGGGCACGCGAGCCTCGACAACTACATCGCGCAGATCAGTGGTCAGAGTCCGAACCCGAAGACGCAGGGCGACTGCATCACATACTCCGACTTCGTGTCGGCCGGCACGGGCAAGTACGGGCAGGCGTTGGGTCAGGGCTGCGTGTACCCCGCCGCGGTGAAGACGATCGGCGACCAGCTCACGGCCGCGGGCCAGACCTGGCGCGCGTACCTCGACGGCATGGGCACTCCGTGCAAGCACCCCGCCGTCGGTCAGAACGACCCGAACTTCGTCGCGAAGCCGGGCGACATGTACGCGACGCGCCACAACCCCTTCGTCTACTTCCACTCGATCATCGACTCTCCGCAGTGCGCGAAGAACGTCGTCGACCTGACCCGTCTCGCGACCGACCTGAAGTCGGTGGCCACGACGCCGAACCTCGTGTACGTCACGCCGGACCTGTGCCACGACGGGCACGACACGCCGTGCGCCGACGGTCAACCCGGTGGCCTCGTGTCGGCCGATCGCTTCCTCGCGGCCGAGGTGCCGAAGATCCTCGCCTCACCCGCGTACAAGGCCGACGGGATGCTCGTGATCACGCTCGACGAGGCGACGCTCGCGAACGCTGCCGGGTGTTGTCACACGCCGGCATCGCCGAACGCGGCGAAACCCGGTCTGAGCGGTCCGGGCGGGGGACGGGTCGGGACCCTCGTGCTGTCACCGCGGGTGAAGGCCGGCACGATCGACGCGACCCCGTACAACCACTATGCGTTGCTGTGCAGCATCGAAGACGTCTTCGGGCTCGCGCATCTCGGCTTCGCCGGCGCGCCGGGTCTCGCGTGCTTCGGTAAGGACGTCTACGACACGTCGTAGAGCGCGTGCAACGCGCGGGCGACCTCCGGCTGTTCCAGAACGTCGGTCGAGTCCACGACCTGGTCGATCGAACCGACGAGCGGGAGCGATCGCAGCCACTCGTTCCGCACCTTCTCCAGGCACGCGTCGACGAAGCGATCGCTGTGCAACACGCGGAACGGGCGGTTGTGGAAGAAGCCCACGTTCGGGTCGACCGGCCGGGTGAGCCCGGTGGCGTTGTGCAGGCGCGCGAGGCCCTCGTACGCGGCGACGAGCGCGTCCTCGCGCTCGGGATACGTCGCCGCGTCCATTGCTGCCTCGAGCGCGGGGAGGATCTCGTCGCGGTGGGGGAGCGCGCGGTACGCGGAGCCGAACCACTTCGCGTAGGGCCAGTACTCGCCGGCCAGCAGGAAGTGCAGCCGCATGAGGTCGCGCACGATGCGCGCCACGACGAGGCGTGAGCCCGCGTCGTCGCCGACCTCCGCGGTCCGCCCGACCAGCGCCTCCTCCTGCCAGATTCGCCGCCACTGACAGGCGACCATCCAGATGCGGACTTCGGGTGGGAAGTAGGCGAGTTGGTCGCGGACCTTGGTGAGCTCACCGGTTCCGTCGTGGTACACCGCGCCGCGCACGACTCCCAGGAGCCGTTGCTGCGGCATTGTCAACCAGTCGGCGACCGACATCTCACGAAGCGGGTGACATCCCAATTGCGCGTCGAGCCATTGGTCGAGCGTGACGACGGCGACATGGTGCACGATCGGTACCTCGTCCCAACCGAACTCGACGGGCCAACCGCGGTATTCATCGGGGAGTCCTGTGCCCACGGCGGCTCGCACCGAGGCGACGTCGACCGGCGCGACGAAGACCTGCAGTCGTGGACCCCAGCCGTGGTCGGTCGAACGTTCCGTATCGAAGCCGAGCAACTCCGAGCCCCGTCCGAGGAGAGCCGCGGCATGCGGCCGGTCGCCGACGAGCGGTGCGACGACGTCGCGATAGAAGCCGTGGTTCAGCTCGAGCGCGGGAACGAACTCGGGACTCACCCAGGCATTCCTACTCGCGCGTGACGTGTCGAGCTCGGGAATTACGTGCTGCCGAGGAGCTCGATCGAGTGCATCACCTGCTCGCGCGGGACGTTGTGTCCCGCCACCCCCGCAACAAACCACCGCCGCCTCCGTGCGCGCGGGTCGCGGTCAGCGGCGATCATCTCGCAGTGGTGGATTTCCTTGTCGGCCCAGGTCAGGACGCGCACGCGCTTCGAGTCGAGGGCGCGGATCGGTTGTCGAGCGCTCAGGCCTGGGCGACGACGGAGTCGCCGAACCGGCGGAGCAGGTCGATCTTCTCCTGCAAGGGCTGTGTGTCGGGCTCGACCGTGTACGGGTAGCGGAAGCCGACGATCACGTCGGTGACACCGAGATCCTCCAGCTTGTGCACGCCGTCGACGGAGAACGCGTCGAGGGAGATCGCGTGCACCTCGAACGGCTCCGACGCGCGGCCGTACTCCGCGCGCAGGTCGTGCACCCGCTGCACCATCTTCCCGAGGTCGGCCGGATCGCCACCCGCGTGGATCCAACCGTCGCCCTGGCGAGCCGCGCGCCGGAGCGCAACGTCGGCGTGCCCGCCGACGAGAATCGGGACCGCCTGCTCGGGTGTCGGGCAGATCTTGCACCGCTCCACATCGAGCAGTTCGCCGTGGTACTCGAACCAGTCGCCGGCCATGAGCCCGCGCAGCACGTCGACCATCTCGTTCATGCGCTTGCCGCGCCGGTCCCAGGGCACGTCCATCGCCGCGAAGTCCTCCGGCCACGGACTGATCCCGACGCCGAGGCGCAGGCGGTCGTCGCACAGCACGGCGATGCTCGCGGCCTGCTTGGCGACCAGCACCACGGGTCGCACCGCGAGCTTCAGCACGAACGTGGTGAAGCGGATGCGGCTCGTGCGTGCCGCGAGATAGGGGATGAGGGTGAACGGCTCGATGATCGGCTTGTCCTCGAGGAACGCGCGGTCGCCGTCGGCGGTGTACGGATATTTGGTGTCGGACTCCGCCGGGAAGATGAGGCTGTCGGGCACGACGAAGGAGTCGTAGCCCGCGTCCTCGGCCGCCTGCGCGAGGGGCGCGAGGTAGGTGGGATCGCAGAAGGTCTCGGCGTAGCTGAAGCGCATGGCGTGATCTTGCCCCATCCGCGTCCACGGGGTGACACTGACCGGCGGGCCGAGTCGCGGCTACGCGCGAGCCCGCCGGCGGCGGGTGATGCCGACGACGAGCCCCGCGGCCGCGACCACGGCGAGCCCGATCCCGATACCGGCGTAGAGCGCGGTGTGCGAATCGTCGGATGCGGACGACGGAGGGGAGGGCGCCACGGTGGGCGCCTTGTTCCCGAAGACGTAGTGGCCGGAGCCGACCGTCACGATCACGGCGCCGTCCGCCACATGTGCGTTCGTCACCCCGGGGTCGTCGACGACGCTCCGCCCGCTCTCGTTGACGTCGGCGACCGCGGCGGCGCCGATGCGGACCGTCGCGGTGACGTTGGCGGGAATCGTCACGTCGATCGTCTCGCCGCGCGGCGAGCGGGTCCACGCGATCGGGATCGGTCCGCGTTGGGTGGTCACGACGCCGGTCGCCCTTGCCAGCTGCGCCTGCGGGAGGGCGACGGCGACGGTCGCGCCGCCGGGCCCGGTCACGCGGGCGCCGAGCACGTCGTCCTGCAGCACCGAGAGCACGGTCGCGCCCCAACCGTGTGACTCGCTGTCGCCCACCTGGCGGGCGTCCCACGACTCCCACGTGAACGTCGCGCCCTGCTTCAGGATCTCCGCGTAGCCCGGCCGGCCCGGATCGGTGAGGTCGGTGACGAGTGCATCGTCGCGGCCCGCGTCGTGCAGTGCCTCGAGGAGCACGCTGTAGTTGATGACACCCATCGCCGACTTCAGCGCCACGACCGTCTTCGCGACGGCCGGAACGCGCGCGGCCGGAACGATGCCGAACGCGAGCGCGAACACGTTGGCCTGTTGCGAGGCGTGCGTGCTCGGTGTGCCGTCGGCGCGCAGACCGTCGATGAACACGCCGTCGGCGCGCTCCAGGTGCTTGCGGATCGCGCTCGCGAGCGCGTCGGCCCGGACCGTCAGCTCGGAGCTCTCGCGCGCCGGTTTCCCGAGCGCGTGCGCCATCGCGGCGACCAGTCGGAAGTCGTCGACCGCGATGATGTTGAGCGTGGTGTGGGCGGCGACACTCATGTCGTAGCCGTAGCGCATCTGCGGCGGCCAGTCGACCATCCCGCCCGCGTAGTCGCCGCCGCCACCCGGCAGGTTGGTGACGAGCCCGGTCCGCGGGTCGATTGCCCGGGCGAGGTAGTCGGTGATGTTGCGCACGATCGGGTACAGCGCCGCGAGCTGATCGCGGTCGCCGCTGGCCATCCAGTACTTCCACACCCAAGCGGGGTAGTCCTCGGTGTAGTCGGGGATGTCGCGCTTGCCGTCGCCGTTGGGATACACGGCGTTGACGCGGCCGTCGGGCCAGTACTTCTTCTGCGACTGTGCGAAGCCGGTGAGCATCTGCGAGGTGACCATGCGCTCGCCGAAGGCCGCCATCGCCGCGCGCGATACGTCGTAGGAATCGGTGAGGAACGGGCCCTTCTCTCGCGTCGGCGTGTCGAGGAACTGCTCCTGGGTGTCGTACAGCGCCGAGTGCCGGGCCAGGTTCCACACCGCGTCGATGGCGGGATCCGATGTCGCGAAGCGCGCCGCGTGCTCGTTTGGAAGGTCGGCATGACGGGCCGCGATCGTCACCGCGGCCGCCGTGAGGTTCTCGGCGGCGCCGTCGACTTCGAGGTACCGGAACGCGAGATAGCCGAACGGTCGCAGTTGCTGGGCTCCGGTCCGCTCCGTGAAGTCCCAGTGCATGTCGGTGTCCTGGTGGCCGACCGTGGTGGAGACGTGGCCGTTCGCGTCGAGGGCATCGCCGGACACGAGCTTCACGGCCCGCCCGGCCGCACCGTGACGGATGTCGACCACCGGAGTCGCCGACGTGACAGCGCCGAAGTCGACCACGTACGCGCCTCCCGGGAGCAGCTTCAACGTCACCGGCTTCGTCGGCGTGAACACGATGTGGGTGCGTGCCGCGACGAGGTGCGTGAACGGCACCCACGGGTGCGGGCCGAGCACGACGGCGCTCGGCCACGCCCGATCGTCGAACCCGGGGCGGTCCCAGCCGGCCGGCTCGAGCCGCTCGTCGACGTGCTCGGTGAGGTCGCCCTCGTCGTTGCGGGGACCGTCCGGGATCCACATCGCGGTGTGGGTGCGCCACGACGCGTCGGTCGTGAGCACCTCGCGGCTGCCGTCGGCGTGGTCGATCGTGATGTGCGCGATGAACGCCTCGGGGGAGTCGGGCCGGCCCTGGCTCGCGGTCGCCCAGTGCGTGACGAACGCGAACACGTTCGCGGCGCCCGCCCGCACGAGCTTGGTCACGTCGGTGGTCTCGTAGTACTGCTCGTCGGGATACGAGTACGACGGTCCGAGCGCGGCGCGCGTCCCGTTGACGCGCAGTTCGTACTGCTGGCCCGCGGCGGCGTACACGCGGGCCCGCACCACCGGGCTGCTCGCGACGTGCGTCTCGGTGCGGACCAGCGCGAAGTCGTCGGCGGCGACGTCGGTGCCGTCGACCTGCACCACTGTGGGCACGATCCCGGCGCGGCGGATCCACGACGCGTGCCAGTCGGCGTCGGCGAGTCCGGTGTCGAAGTGAGCGTCGGGGGCGTACGGGCCGAACTGCCCGGCCCCGTCCTGCGTCCGCACGGTCCACCAGTACGTGTGGTCGGCCGCGAGCCGGAGCGCGGGCGCGTGCACGTACGCCTGCTGGGCACTCGCGACCGTGCCGCTGTCGAACAGCACCGTGTGCTTGCCCGACGTCGGCGCGTCACTGACGACGAGCTGGTACGCCTTCTGGATCTCGCCCCGGTCGGGGTCGTGCACCACCCAGCCGAACGCGGGCGCGCCGCTGACCGCGAGCGGAGCCGGGTCGTCGTCGACGGTGAGGTGCGTCGGCGCGCCGGGCGCGTGGTCGCCGGAAGAGCCGGGCACGGCCGACCCGCCGGTGGCGAGCACGAGGCCCGCGATCGCGCCGAGCGTCCACAGCTTGCGCAGATCCCCCCGGTGCACGCGCGGAGTCTGTCATCCGTGCCGGGACCGGTGTTCAGTGCACCCGTTCGCGTTCCCGCTCGACCAGCAGCGCGAGCGTCGGGCATGCCGCCGCGGCGCGGCGGGCGTGCGCCTCGAGCTCGGGCGGGATCGGCGCGCGGTCGATGATCGGGTAGCCCCAGTCGTCGAGCGTGATCCGTTCGGGGAACAGCTCCGCGCAGAGGCCGTGCGCGACACACATGAGGGGGTTGAGCCGCAGCGTGATCCGGGATCTGCTCATCGGAACGACGCCTCCGGACGGGGGACCGGGAGTACCGCCGGCCCACCGGCCGCCGCGCACGGACCGCGCGCCGCGTGCTCGGCGATGTGCTCGGCGAACACCGAGAAACCACTCGACACGAACCGCAGCGCGCCGTCGGGGAGCTTGCACGCCCCGCGCCCGGCAACCATGTCGATCCACCGCCGGACAGCGAGCTCGGCGCTCCCGTCGCGGTCGCGACCGTCCGCGATGTGCTCGACTCCGCCCGCGATCGCGGGGAGCCCGTGCACGCACACCCCGCACTGGCCCGCCGACTGCGCGGCCAGCCAGCGGGTGACCCGTGCGAGCTCGGTGAGCGGGCACGTGCCGGAATGCAACACGGCGATCGCGCCGCAGCCGAGGCCGGCGCCCATGGCCTTCAGGTCGTCGGCGGACAGCGTCGCCATCGCGGCCTGGCGGGAGGTGAGCCACGTGCCGAAGTAGCCGCCGACGAGCACGCCGGTCACGTCGTGCGCGCCCGCGTTGCGGAGCACCGACTTCAACGACGAACCGAGCGGCACCTCGTACACGCCTGGGCGGTCGACCCCGTTGATCGTCACGAGCATCGTGCCCGGATCGGCGCCGGTCCCCGCGCTGCGCCACCACTGTGCGCCGAAGCGATCGATGAGCGCGACGTGCGCCAGGGTCTCGACGTTGTCGACGAGGGTCGGTCGGCGGGCGACACCGCGCTCGAACGGCCGGGGCGGGGTGAACGTGGGCTTGGCGTCGCCGCCGTTGAGCCAGTTCACCAGCGCGGTCTCCTCGCCCACGACATAGCGCGCCGGCGTCGTCGCGACCCGCAGTGTGATGCCGTCGCCGAGACCGGCGCGCTCGCCGATCGCGCGCCGGAGCGCGGTTGCGACCGCCGGCGTGTTGCGTTCGACGCATACGACGGCCTCGTCGGCGCCGACCGCGCGCGCCGCCGCGACCATGCCGTCGAGCACGAGATGGGGCGCGTGCACCAGCAGCGTCTTGTCCTTGGCGCTCAGCGGTTCGCCCTCGGTGCCGTTCGCGACGACGATCGGGGTGCGACCCGACAGCAGCCGCGCGCCGTGGAGCGCGTACCGCTTCCATCTTCACCGCGGTCGGGAACCCGGCCCCACCGCGACCACGCAGGCCGGCCCGTTCGACCTCGCCGATCAGCGCGCGCCCCGCGTGCGGGAGCGGACCGAGCCGGCCGAGGTGATCGGCGAGCCGCGCCGTCGGCACTGGCGGAAGGAGGCGTGGGGTGAAATCGCGAGGATCCCGCGTGCCGGGTTCGGGCATCTCGGTGGTGGCGGTCATCGGGCAACTCCGGGAAGCGAGACCGCACGGGAACGGGTACGGGCCGGGGGAGACGAAGGAGCGGGCTGGGTGAGCGTCGCGACGACCCGCCAGCCGACACCGGCGGCGACGAGCCCGGCGCACGCGAGGTATACGACGCGGGCCCAGGTGGTCGCGGCGTCGGTCCCCGATTGGAGACCGTGGAGCATCGCGACGGGCCAGCACGCGTACGCGCTCCAGTGCACCGCCCGCCAAATGCGGTAGCCGATGCGTTGGCGCAACAGGCTGGTGACGATCAGCGCGGCGAGCAGGTCGATCGCGACGACGCCGAGCCCGATGCCGAGCGGCCGGTACTTCCCGGTGAACGGCACGATCGCGTTGAGGAGGTGTACGGGCGAGACGGGGTCGAACAGCGTCGACAGCACGTGGATCGCGAGGAACACCATCGAGAGCAACGAGACGTTCCGGTGGAGCGTCGCGGTGATGAACCGCGGCCAGTGCACCGAGCTCCACCGCATCGTCGTGACGATCCCGAGGGCCACACTGATCGTGAGCATGATCACCGTGACGAAGCCGGTGCCCCGCGCCATGTACCACAGCGCCGAGTTGGGGATCAGCGAGGCCATCACGAGGCTCCGGAGGTGACCATCGCCGGGGTGTTCGAGATCGACACGCTCGGCATCGTCGCGGGTGTGGTGGCCGGCGTGGTGGCGGGTGTCGTCGCAGGTGTGGTCGCGGCGGGTGTGGTCGCGGGTGTGGTGGCCGCCGTCGCCGGGGTCGTCGCCGGGGTGGTCGTCGCCGAGGTGCCACTGGTCGAGCTCGACGACGAGGCCGTCGAGCCGGTCGTCGCGGTGGTGGCGGTGGTGACCGGGGCGAAGTTGGTCGCGTTCGTGGTGGTCGTCTTGGCGCTCGCGGTGGCGCCACCGGCCTGGGCGGCGAGTCCGGCGAACAGGCCGGTGCCGGCGAGTGCGCCGGCGAGCGACCACTGGGTGATCCGGCGGATGCGGAGGAGTCCCGTGTCCCGGGCCAGTCGGTTGCGGGGCCGTCGGGCGCCTGAGGCGTGGGATCCTGGGTTCCGAGGTCCTGTGCTCATGCCGTTCATGGTCGGCGCCGGGCATGTGAGGGCCCTGGTCGGGAGGTAAGGCCAAGATTCGGAGTCAGTAAGGATTGGTTCAATGCTGATGCCGATGCGCTTCCGGCCCGGGATCGAGAGCGGGGCGATCACGGTCACCTTCCGCCGCTGGAAACGCCCCCAGGTGGTCGCCGGGTCCACGTACCGCACGGCCGCGGGGCGCCTGGTCGTCGATGCCGTCGACGTCGTCCCACCGTCCGCGATCACGGCCGCCGACGCCCGCCGGGCCGGGTTCGCGTCGCCCGCCGCGGTCGTAGCGGAGCTGCGGGGCCCGCCCGATCTGCCGACCTACCGCATCCGGTTCCATCTCGCGTCCGATCCCGATCCGCGCGCCGAGCTGGCCGCGACCGCCGCCCTGTCCGCGGCCGACCTCGAGGAGCTGACCCGCCGCCTGGCCCGGCTCGATCGCGCGAGCACGCACGGTCCGTGGACGATGGCCGTCCTGCGCACGATCGAGGCCCGGCCCGGAGTGCGGGCGGGTGATCTCGCCGCGAGCTTCGGCCGAGAGAAGGAGCCGTTCAAGCTCGACGTCCGCAAGCTGAAGAACCTCGGGCTCACGTTGAGCCTCGAGGTCGGGTACCGCCTGTCGCCGCGCGGAGAGGCGTACCTCGCGGCGCGGCCCGAGGGTTAGGAGCTCACGCCGCGTACACGAGGATCTGTCCGCTGTAGCAGGCGACCCAGACGCGGTGGTGCACGGGTTCGTACGCGATGCCGATCGGGTGGTCGGGCACCGGGATGCTGCGTACGACGCTCAGATCCGACGACTTCAACACCGACACCGTGTTCGACGAGTAGTTGACGACGTAGAGGGCCTGACCGTCCGAGGAGATCGCCATGCTGCGCGGTTGCGAACCGGTCGCGGTGCGGGTGACGACCCGGCCCGACCCGGTGTCGACTGCGACGACGCGGTTGTCGCCGTTCAGCGTGACGAACAGCCGGCTGCCGTCGTTCGAGAGCACGAGGTGCCGGGGCGAGTTGCCGACGCCGCGGAAGTAGGAGAGCGCGAACGTCCGCAGGTCGATGCGCGCGACGTCGTACGAACCCATGATCGCGACGTACGCGATGTGCCGGGCGCCGTCGACCGCGATGCCCCGCGGGTACGCGCCGAGATGGATGCGCTGCACCTCGTGGAGCGTGTTGTGGTCGAGGACGCTCAGGTCGTAGCTGCACCAGTTGCTGACGAGCACGTACTTGTCGTCGGGGGTGACGGCGACGTACTTCGGCACCATGCCGACCTGACCGACCTTGTCGATCGTGAGCGTCTTCAGACTCACGCGGTACACGTAGCTCGGGCTCAGCCCGCCCGGACCGCCACAATTGTCGGAGCCTTCGGGCCCGAAGTTCGCGCCGTACATCGAGTAGTTGCTCGCGAAGACGTACTTGTGCGCGTGGTCGACGGCAGCTTCCACGGGCGCGCCGCGCGAGATTCCCGGGTGCCCGGTGATCCCGAACTGCGCGAGATCGACGCTGTCGGGGATGGTCTTCACCAGCGCGCCGCTCGCGGCGTCGTACACGGTCATCGTGTGCCGGTACATCATGTTCTGCGCGAACACGAGCCCGGTGCCGGTGGCGTCGACCGACTTGGGCGAGATCTGCCCGTTGATCGTGTTCACGCGCGTCAAGGTGAAGTCGGCGGCCGGATCGTGCGCGATCGTGGTGGTGGTGGTCGCGGTGGTCGCGGTTGTGACGGTGGTGGCCGGCGCGCTCCCGGTCGTCGGCGCGGCCGGTGACGACGTGGTGGGCTGCACGTTGACGAGCGACTGGTGCTGGTCGTCGTTCGACGAGTCGCGCCGCGAGACCACGACCGCGGCACCGATCGCGAGCGCGACGACGAGCGCGACGGCAGCAGCGATCCGGGTCCGGTGCACGCTGAAGAGTATTGCCGCTCGCCGACGGATTGACGCCTCGCTCCCGCGCTGCGCGATGCTGGCGGCCGGCCGAGCAACCGGGAGCCCGAGATGGATGTGCGATCGATCGTCGACGTCGAACCGGAGGTCGAGCACAACGGCACGGTGCCGGTCTGGTACCTGGTCCATCCGCGGGAGATGAAGGCCATCACCGAGGGTGGCAGCCTCGAGCTGGTCAACGAGTTCGAGGTCGCGAACGGCGGGTACGTCTATCCGCACTCGCACCCCACCCACGAGTTCTATTTCGTGATGTCGGGCCGGGGGGTCATGACCATCGACGGCGAGGACCGGGCCGTTGCACCCGGCGATCTCGTGTACATCCCCCCGGACCTCGTGCACAGCCTCCGGCCCACGGGCGGCGGCGCGATCCACTGCTTCTGCTTCGCCGTCGCGGTGAAGGACGCACCCGAGATCGACTACACGTCACACTGACGAGCGAACACAGACGAGCGAACACAGACGAGCGACCCTGGGTCGACGGTGACGCGCTAGTCGTCGGGGCAAGGCGTCCCCGACAGCGACTGGGTGAGCGTCACGGTCCCGGTCGGCAGGTTGTGCAGCACGGTCCAGCCGTCGTCGGTCGCCGCCGCGCAACCACCGGGGCGCACGGTCCAGTACCTCGTCGCGCGGACGCGCACGACCACGGCGTCGGAGCCGGAGACGTGCAGTGTCACCCGGTCGGGTGACATCGACTGCAGCGTGGCCGGGCCGTCGACGAGGCCGCCGAAGTCGGAGACCCGCCACACCCGCCAGTGTGCGTTGTGCCAGACCTCGCGCAGGTACGGCAGTCCGCTCGTCACGAGTGCACGTTCGGTGAGCGACGAGTCGTCGAGTCGTGCATCGGGGAGCGCGATGAACTTCACGCCGTTGGCGTGCAACCACATGTGGTACGTCGCCGCGGTGAGAGGCTCGGAGTAGAAGAGCGGGTTGTACGCGATGTCGAGCTGGCGTTCCCAGCCGCGCGCGAGCGCGACATGGGGCGCGACGTAGGCGGCTTCCCAGTGCCGGTAGGTCGAGGGGATCTCGACCCGGCCGACTGCACCGGTCTGCGCGCCGAGATAGTCGACGAGGGGCGTGTAATACGACGCGCGCGTCGACAGATCGGTGCGCGCGAACGCGATGCCGTCGACGGCGGGGACCCACTGCCAGATGAGCAGCGGGATGGCGAGCACGGCCAGGACGAGACGCCGGCGCGGAAGGAGTGCGCATGCGAGGAGCGGTCCGGCGACGTACTGACCCAGCCGGCTCACGTTGCCTCCGAGCGCCGACGGCACGACGTAGGAGCCGACGGCGACGACCGCGAAGCACGCCGCTCCCCAACGCGCCGCGGCGTGGCGCCACAGGGCCACCGCGACGACGAGGCACAGGCACAGGTCCCAGACGAGCGCCCACGGCTCGTACGGTTCCGACCCGGCCGTGGGGAAGAGGAGGGCGACGACCGCGACGGGGAGAGACGCGGCCGCGAGCATCGTCAACGCCTGCACGCGTTGCGTGCGCGTCGACGCGGCCCACGCAAGCGCGACGATCGCGAGGAAGCCGCCCGCGAGCGGACTCGCCAGCGAGCACAGGATCGCGGCGACGACCGCGAACACGACCCGCCGCCGTTGGAGCGCATAGATCGCGCCGAGCGCGAGCGCGACGCCGAACGCGTACGTGGTGCGCCCGACGATCAGGTTGATGACGGTGCCGAGCGCGAACCACAGGCTCCCGAGCCATGCCACCGGACCGAACGAGTAGCGCAGGATGCGTTCGAACAGGAACGCCGACGTGATGCCGCTGAGCGCGCCGAGCGCGAGGGGCCCGATCGGCGCGCTGATCGCGGGCGCGATCACGCTGTAGCCGAGGAGCGTGTGACCGCCGAACCACTGGCTGTTCCACAACACGAAGCCGTCCTTGCGGAACAGCTCGGTCCGGAACACCTGCGCGGGAAGGTCGGAGCCGCGCCAGCCGAGGGTGATCGCGAGCACGGCGAGTCCGCCCGCGACGCCGACGACGGCCGTCATCGTGGGCCAATCGTCGAGCCACCGCGGGTCGCGCCGGGCGGGTCGAGACCGCGAACGCACCGTTCACGACGACGGACCGGCTGTGGGGGTTCGGCTACCGGGTGCGCTGCACATACCCCGACGACCGTAGTCGTATCGCTCGCCGGAATAGCCGGGGGCAGGCCGCGGCCGACCGGTAGCGTCAGCGCTCGTGACGATGCCGGTGGTTGTCGCGCGCGCGCTGACGAAGCGGTTCGGCTCCTTCGTCGCGGTCGACGGTATCGATTTCGAGATTGCCCAGGGCGAGGCATTCGGCTTCTTGGGCCCGAACGGGGCGGGCAAGACGTCGACGATGCGCATGATCGGGTGCGTCTCGCCCCGCACCGGCGGCGAGCTCCACGTCCTGGGACTCGATCCCGCCGAGAACGGGCCCGAGATCCGCGGCCGGATCGGCGTGGTTCCACAGGAGGACAACCTCGACACCGAGCTCACGGTCTGGGACAACCTCATCATCTACGGCCGGTATTTCGACCTTCCCCGCGCCGAGATCCGCGAGCGGGCGGCGGAGCTGCTCGAGTTCGTCCAGCTGAGCGACCGGCGCGACTCGCGCGTGGACCCGCTGTCGGGCGGGATGAAGCGCCGGCTCACGATCGCCCGTTCGCTGGTCAACCGGCCCGAGGCGCTGCTGCTCGACGAGCCGACGACCGGGCTCGACCCGCAGGCCCGGCATCTCCTCTGGGACCGGCTGTACCAGCTGAAGCGCAGCGGTGTGACGCTCGTGCTCACGACGCACTACATGGACGAGGCCGAGCAACTGTGCGACCGCCTGGTGATCATGGACAACGCGCGCATCGTCGCCGAAGGGCGCGCCCCGCAAGCTCATCGCCGACAACGTCACCCGTGAGGTCGTCGAGGTTCGTCTGACGATCGACGCGGATGTCGGGGCCGAGGCGGCGCGGCTCGAGCGCTTCGGCGAGCGCATCGAGGCGCTCGCCGACCGCGTGCTCGTCTACACCGACGACGGTGACGCGACGATGCACGCCGCGATCGCAGGAGGCTTCGATCCCGAGTCCATGTTCGTACGCCGCGCGAGCCTCGAGGACGTGTTCCTCATCCTCACCGGCCGCACGCTCGAGGACTGAGGCCCGTGCCGACGCCGCCGATGATCCGGGTCGTCGAGCGCGAAGCGCTCGTGTACGCGCGACTCTGGCGCGGGCTCGCGTTCAGCACGTTCGTGCAGCCCGCGCTGTATCTCGCGGCGATGGGCATCGGCCTCGGCGGGCTCGTCAAGGCGCACACGGGATCGGTCGACGGTCTGACCTACCTCGACTTCATCGCGCCGGGACTGCTCGCGGCCAGCGCGGTGCAGCTCGCGGCGGGCGAATCGCTGTGGCCGGTCCTGGGTGGGGCCAAGTGGATGCGCCAGTTCCACGGGGTCGTCGCCACTCCCATCGGTTCGGGCGACCTCTACGGCGGGTTCGTGCTGTGGACGGCCGTGCGCTCGATGCTCGGCGCGGCCGCGTTCCTGCTCATCGCCGCGGTCATCGGCGCGGTCCCGTCGGTGTGGGGGATCCTCGCGGTGCCGGCCGCGGGACTGTGCTCGGCCGCGTTCTGCGCGGTGCTCGCCGCGATCGCGATCCGGGTCGAGTCCGACGCGTCGTTCCCGATGATCATGCGGCTCGGCATCCTGCCCATGTTCTTGTTCTCGGGCACGTTCTTCCCGATCAACCAGCTGCCGCACGCGCTGCGGTCGTTCGCGGCGGCGTCGCCGTTGTGGCACGGCGTCGAGCTGGCGCGCGCCGCCACGACGGGGCAGTTCGACGCGGCCGCGATCACCGTGCACATCGCGGTGCTGGTCGGTTGCATCGCCGCGGGCGCCTACTTCGGCGTGCGGGGCTTCAGACGGCGGTTGAGCTCGTGAGCGCGCCCGTGCGCACGTCGCCGCCGCCGGTCCTCGCGCTGCCGTTCCTCCGGTTGCGGCGCCGGCCGTGGCGCCTGGTCGAGCGCAACGTCCTCGCGTACCGGCGCATCTGGTACATCTTCTTGAGCGGGTTCCTCGAGCCATTGCTGTTCCTGCTTTCGATCGGCATCGGCGTGGGCGAGCTCGTCGGCGACCTGCACGTGGGCGCGCATCTCGTGCCGTACCGCTCGTTCGTCGCGCCGGGGCTGCTCGCGATCGCGGCGATGACCGGCTCGCTCCTCGATACCACCTTCAACTTCTTCGTGAAGATGAAGTACGCGCACACCTACGACGCGATCCTCGCGTCGCCGCTGTCGCCCCGCGACGTCGCGACCGGCGAGATCATCTGGGCGTTGCTGCGCGGCGCCACCTACTCGGCCGCGTTCCTCTTGACGATGTGGGCGTTCGGCGACCTGCGTTCGTACTGGTCGATCGCCGCGCTGCCGGGCGCGATGCTCTTGAGCTTCGGGTTCGCGGGCGTGGGTCTCGCCGCGACGACCTACATGCGGTCGTTCGTCGACTTCGACTTCGTGAACATGGCGATGATCCCGATGTTCCTGTTCTCGGCGACGTTCTTCCCCCTCGCGCGGTACCCCTCGGGGCTGCAGGCCGTGATCCGGTTCACCCCGCTGTACCAGGGCGTGGCGCTCGAACGTTCGCTCGTCGTCGGCGACCTGCGCTGGACGCTGCTGCTCCACGCCGCGTACCTGGTGCTCATGGGATGGCTCGGGCTCAAGGTGGCGTCGCGCCGGATCGGGCTCCTGCTGCAGCCTTAGTAGCGGAGATCGGCGACCACCGCGAGATGGTCGGACGGCCACATGCCGCGGACCGGCTGATCGCCCGCGACGCGCGCGTGGATCGTGTGGCCGACGCCCCCGAGCTTGGGCGTGCCGACCAGGATGAAGTCGATGCGCCGGTCGCGATCGAGCGCGGCGGCGTTGAACGGGTTCGCGTTCGATGCGGTGGCGCCCGCGCCCGTGTTCCCGGCCGCGAGCCAGGCGTCGCGGAACATCACACCCGTTACCGGCACCGCCGACTGTCCGGTGAGCATCCGCAGCTCGTCGCTCGTCGGGTCGGCGTTCAGGTCGCCGCACAGCACCGCCGGGAACGTGCGCGGCCGCCGCTCGCGTACGAGCCGGCAGATCTCCGCGACCTGTGCCTGGCGTACCGCGCTGTGGTCGTCGCGCCAGCTGAGGTGCGCGCAGTAGACCTGGATCGGTCCGCGCGGCCCGTCGATCTCGGCGAAGACCGCGAGCCGTTCCTCGCCCTCGTCGTCGCGCGCGTCGCCCGCGACGCGCGGCAGCACCCGGATCTCGTGCGCGGTGATCGGCCAGCGCGACACGATCGCGTTTCCCGCGAACACTCCGTCACGTTCGAGGTTCGACGCGAACACGACATGGTCGAGCCCGATCGCGGCCGCGAGCGCGCGGGCCTGGTTGCGCTCGTCGTCCTCCCAGACCTCCTGCAGCGCCCAGACGTCGGCGCCGACCGCGCGCATGTTCGCCTCGATCGGTTGCATGCGCTCGGCCCAGGGCCCGTAGCGGCCCCAGAGGTTCCACGTCGCGATGCGCACCCGGGTGTCGACCAGCGGTCCGTACCCGGGGTCCCAACCGTTCACGGATGGATCTTGGCGCATCGCCCGCGGCTCCGCCTACCGTCGCGGGCGTGATCCGCCGCTTGTTCAAGAACCTCGGTGTCCTCGACCCGGCCGGGGCGCCCCCCGAGACGGCGCAGCTCGAGCGGGACGGGTGCGCGCATCTGCGGGGGGTGCTCACGCCCGACGAGGTCCTGCAGCTGCGGACCGAGATCGACGCGGTGTTCGCCACGGTGCCGCCCGAGCGCCTACGCGACGACAAGGAGGAGTTCCGCTACGAGATGTACAACCGCAGCGCCGCGTGCCAGGCCGTGCTGACCCATCCCGCGGTGCTGCGGGTCATCGAGCCGCTGCTGGGCGACGACTGCCACGTCATCGCGAACACGGCCTGGCGGAACCCACCCGGTTTCGGCGGTGGACCGTGGCACTGCGATGCGGGACCGCACGTGCCCCGGCCGGAGGGAGTGCCGTGGGACGACCGAGTCCCGTATCCGGTCTTCGCGGTCGCGGCGCACGTCTATCTCCGCGACTGCACGCTCGCCGACGGCCCGACCGCGGTCGTGCCCGGCAGCCACCGATCGGGACGCCTGCCGCCGTTCGACCGCATGATCGACGAGGACCTCTCCTACGACGGGCGCCCACCCGCGGTGTTCGAGACCGAGGCGGGCGATGTGGTGCTGTTCGTGTCGGACGCGTGGCACCGCGGCTTCCCCGCGAGACCGGGCGGTCGCGGACGCGACTTCCTCCAGGTGCACTACGCCCGGCGCGACATCGCGCAACGGGTGCGCCCGACCGCCCAGGCCAACCAGGTGTCGACGGAGGCGGCGGCGCGCGCCACCACCGAGCGGGCACGCACGATCATCGGGTTGCACGAGCCCTTCTTCTACGACGCGTGACCGCGCCGGCGCGTGCGTTCAGACGTCGATCGGGCAGGTGTCGTCGTTGATGCCACCGTGTCCGGGGCCTTCGGGGATGTCGATGCGCGCCATCAGGGAACGATCGCCGGGTAGTAGTTCTCCGCGCCGATCTTCTTGAGGTCCTCGAACCAGCTGCTGTCGTACTTGTCCGTGTGGCCCTGCCGGAACGGATCCTCGAACTGCCAGGCTTGGCGCTTGTACGTCCAGTTGTCGGGGTAGAGGCGATGGGCCTCGCGCCAGTGCGGGATCGCGGCGTCGTGGTCGCCGGCGCGGTGGAGGTACTGGCCGAGCTCGAACTCGGCCGCGGCGGTGGCCTCCGCAGTGGTGCGGGGGTCGGCACGTCGGATCACCTCGTCGGGCGCGAGCGCGTAACGGCTCTCGTTCCCGTGCTCGATCCAGTCGTCGATCATCTCGACGTAGATCTCGGGGTCGCTCTTGATCTTGCGCGCCTCGACGAGCATCTCCGCGACGTCGGTGGGAACGGTCGACACGTCGATCGTGCGGAACGACTCGTTGGCGGAGTTGCGGCCGGGGTGCGCGGGCTCCGCGGGCCGCACGATCATGCCGTCTTCGTCGATCCACACGCCGTTCGGTACGTTGACGAACCCGAACAGCTCGTCGCAGACGTGCGCTTCGTCGATGATCGACGGATGTTCGGCGTGCGCCTTCTCGATGAACGGCTTGGCCTCGCTCGCCTCGACGTCGAGCGCGACCGTGACGACCTCGACGCCCCGCTCCTTCCAACGGTCGCGCAGGTTCTGCCACAGCGGGAGATCGAAGCGGCAACCGCACCATGACGCCCACGAGACCAACACGACCTTCTTGCCCCGCAGGCTCGACAGCCGGAACGGGTTGCCCTCGGCGTCGGGCAGCTCGAGGTCGGGCGCGACCGCGGACGTGAGCGCCCGGCCCGTCACGGCCGTCTCCGGCCCGAGGGCCCAGACGCCGTTCGCGTCGTCGGCGACGAGCGGCATGCCCAGGCGCTCGGCCACGACCGTCACGTCGAGCCGGCCGTCGGCCCGGCTGGCCCGGGCGGGGAGCGGTACACAAGCTTCGGCCTTGCACGCACCTTCCGGTTTGATGGTCCAGCCCGTGCGGCGGGCGAAGTCGTGCTCGTCGACACCGAGGTCGTGCAGGATCACGGTTCGCACGTTAGGCGCCGGGTCGAGCTCGAGTCGCTCGGCTACCGCTTCGGCGGCAGCGACCGCGCGTACGTCACGCCGCGCGTGACCCAGCTCTCGAGTTGACGCTTGGTGCGCACGCCTCCGGCATCGACGCGTAGCCAGCCGTCGAGCTCGCGCCCGCGCATCTCGAACGGGCCGGCGTGCGCACGCCGGAGCAGCGCGGTCTGCTCGTCGGGATCGACCCGCAGGAGCAGCCCGCCCTCGCGGCTGACGGCTACGCCCATGTGCCCGTCGACGAGAAAGGCGAGCCCGCCGAACATCCGTTTCTCGGTCACGCCGCGTGCGCCGCCGACGAGCTCACGCACCCGGTTCGCGAGGTCTTCGTCGAACGCCATCGACGCACGCTACGCCGGGGACGAGGCCCGGTCTTACGGGCGACCGATCAGGGGCACGACGATCGCGAGTGCTGCGCGGGCGAGCGACGCGTCGCCCGTGACGGTCGTGCTCGTGGCGACCTCGTCGGTCGTGAGGCCTCGGGAGAGGATCGCGGCGGCCCGTTCGGGAGCGACGGCGATGCGTGCGGTGGGCTCGGTGTCGCCGTCGCTCGCGGACCAGCGATCGTCCTCGCGCCGCAGCGTCCAGGTGCCGACGTCGCCGAAGTCGATTGCGATCGCCGTCCCGTTCGCCGGCGCGAGGTCGCGCAGCCAGGCCGCCAGGATGTGCGCGACAACCCGGGCGGCCGCGGTCACCAACTCGCCGTCGAGCGCGGGTGCACCGACCGCGCGACGGATTTGCGACTGGTGCACGAAACGCTCGGTGTACTCGCGTGCGATGACCTGCCAGTACGGCGACGGCGTCGTCCGCGCGAAGAGCCCGACCGGCTCGCGGGAGACGGTGTCGAGACCGACCGCGGCGTAGAACTCCTCGGACCACACGCCCACGAGCCGGAGCAGCTCGAGCAGCAGCTCCGTGCTCAGGAACCCCGATGCGGTCACCCATTGCTCGTTGAACCCGTCGAGGAGCGCGCGGAAGCCCAGCCCGGCGCGGTCGACCGCGAACAAGGTCAGACCGTCGACGGACGCGTCCCGCTGGCGGGAGAGAAGCGACAGGTCATCGCCCAGCACGTGCCGCGCGATCCCTTTCACCCGCCACCCGGGACACTCGGTCGGTCGCTCCCAGTCGTCGGCGGTCAAGCCCCGCAGCAGGTCGAGCAGCGCGGCACGCTCCGGTGCGAGCATCGGAACCAGATCAAGGGTGCCGCCGGCCGTGGCCACGACCGAATGATGCCCGATCTCGCGCCGGGCCGGTGGTCAGTCCTCGGGAAGGGCGCCGGTGCGGACCACGTGGTCGGCCACGTCGCGCAACTTCACGTTGCGATGGTTCGAGGCGGAGCGCAGGAGCTCGAACGCCGCGTCGGTGTCGACGCGGTGCGTCGCCATCAGGATGCCCTTCGCCTGCCCGATCGTGTCGCGGGCCTCCAATGCGACCCGCAGCCCGTCGACGTCCGCGAGGTCGTGTTCGTGGAGTTGCGCGCCCGCGAGCGCCAAGGCCGCGTGCGCCGCGAACACCGTCCCGAAGGCGCGGGCGGCCTCGTCGAACGCTCCGGCCGAGTACCCGTACAGATCGAGCGCGCCGAGTGTGTCCTCCGCCGCGAACAACCGGAACGCGAGCATGCTGTGGATGCCCGCGTCGATGGCGCCGGCTGTGAACGTCGGCCAGACGGCGAGGTGGTCGCGCAGGTCGGGCGACTCGAACGTCGGGCGCCGCGCGATCGCGTCGAGGCAGGGGCCCTCGTCGACGCGGCACTCCATCTCCTCGAGGCCGCGCACGACGTCGTTCGACCACGCTCCGGCCACGATCTCCCGCTTCGTCAGGAGCAACACGCCCGCGGCGTCGCACCCGTCGACGGTCTCGACCGCGAGATCGACGATGCGCTGCAACGTGCGGGCGACCGTCGGCTCGGCGGACACCGCGCGCGCGATCCCGGCGAAGACGGTCGCCGCCCCGCCCGTCGGCTGCACTGCTGCTTCGGACTCATCTGTGTCAGTCACTCGGGCCAGTGTCCCATGCCCGGGTGCTCTCTGCGGCTTTGCGGGGTGATTCGGGACTTTCGTCATGCTGCGGGGTGGCACCGACCGGCCGAGAACCAACCGCGAACCAGGAATGTGGACCGGATCCCGGGCACGATCTGCGCCGAGCTCCTGTTCCCACCGCCGGGCTGGCGCAGAACCGCGCGGAACGACCCGAATCGGTGCCGGCGACGACGGGTCTGGCGGAAATCCGGGCCACGGACCGTGACATCGGGCTTAGGCCGGGGCTCCCGGCGGCCGACAACCCATCCGGTGGGGCGTTCCCGACGACGTTCCACGACAGCACGCCACAACGAGACGCGGGGCGAAGGATCGCTGGTGAAACGCAAGCTGACGATCAGGACGAAGTTGGCGGCGACCTTGGCGGTGCCGCTCGCCGCGCTGGCAAGTTTCGCGGCCCTGCAGGTGCGCGACGCGTACAACCGCTCCGATCAGGTCAAGCTCCAGGCCGGCCTCGCGACCTCGGCCACCGGCCCGGCCGGCGCGTTGACCGCGCTGGAGAACGAGCGCGACTACGAGTCGCTGCGCGCCATCGGCGCCCAGAGCCTCGTCGCGCCGAAGGACGCCAAGTTCTCCGCGCAGGTCACCGCGAGCACCGACGTCGCACTCGGCAACTTCCGGTTGCTGCTCGGTGACGTCGGCAGTTCGGCGGCGGGCAATTACCGCTCGACGCTGACGCAGGTGAGCACCGGTCTCGTGGCGCTGCGCCAGCAGGCCGAGGACCATGCGTCGCGTACTGCGTCGGTCGCGAACGCCAAAGAGGCCGCCAAGATCTTCGACCGCTACACGAACCTGATCGGGCAGCTGCTCGACGCCGACCAGCGGTCGGGCGCGACGATCGACGACGCGCAGCTGCGCAGCGGCGCGGAGGTGCTGAACGCTCTGGCCCGCCAGAGCGACACCGAGTCGGGCGTCGGCATCAAGGTCGGGCTCGCCGCCATCACGCGCGACCCCGCCGCGATGCTGAGCGCGCAGCAGCTGGCCGACCGCCAGGCCCAGGGCGACGCCGACCTGCACGTGCGGGCCGACGGCCCCTTCGAACGGGCGATCGTCGGCGCGCTCGACGCGCCCGCCCGCAAGAAGGCCGTCGCGCAGCTCCAGACCGCGGCCCGCGACCCGCTGCACGCCAACCTGGTGACGCTGCTGAAGATCCGGCCCGACTCGATCAACCTCCTGCGGGTCGCGCAGACGAACACCGCGGCCATCGTCACCTCGCAGGCGCACAACCTGAAGGCTGCCGCGCAGCACGACGAGCGCGACTGGCTCGCCCTCACCCTCGGTTCGGTGGTGCTCGCGATCGCGCTGCTGTGGCTCACGAACCGCTGGATCACCCGCCCGCTGCGCGCACTCGCCGACCAGGCCGCGGAGATGGCCGGGCAGCGCCTGCCCGCGGCGGTGCAGGAGATCCTCGAGACGCCGGTCAACGAGAGCGTCGTCCAACCCGAGGTCGCACCCGTACGGGTGAAGGCCGGCGGTGAGGTGCACGACGTCGAGGTCGCGCTCAACAAGGTGCAGGACAGCGCGGTGTCGCTCGCGGTCGAGCAGGCCACGTTGCGGCGCAGCATCGCCGACGCGTACGTCAACCTCGGCCGGCGCAACCAGAACCTGCTCTCCCGCCAGCTCGAGTTCATCACCCAACTCGAGAACGACGAGTCGGATCCCGAGACGCTCGAGCACCTCTTCCGTCTCGACCACCTCGCGACGCGCATGCGCCGCAACGCCGAGTCGCTCCTCGTGCTCGCGGGCCTGGCTCCGCCCCGCACGTGGAGCGCGGCGGTGGCGATGGGCGACGTCGTGCGCGGCGCGCTCGGCGAGGTCGAGGGCTACCGGCGGGTGCGGCTGCGCCACGTCGACGACGCCCGGGTCGACGGCTCGGCCGCGGCCGACGTCAGCCACGTCATCGCGGAGCTGGTCGAGAATGCGCTGTCGTTCTCGCCGCCGGACGCGGACGTCGAGGTCTACGGCCGGCGCGACGAGCACGGCTACGTCATCACGATCATCGACTCCGGCATCGGGATGCACGACGACGAGCTCGACCGCGCCAACGCGTTGATCTCCTCCGCGAGCGCGCTGACCCTCGCGCCCTCGCGCTTCCTCGGTCACTACGTCGTCGCCCAGCTCGCCGCGCGGCACGGCCTCGCCGTGCACCTGGCCGCGTCGCCGGCCGGGGGCCTCACCGCGATGATCGCGTTGCCCGCCGAACTGATCGGCATGAAGCCCGCCGCGGACGTCCAGGCGCCCGACAACGCGGCCGCCCTGTTCGAGCCGGTGGCCGACCCGAACGAGCGCCCGCCGCTCGCCCTGCCCCGCCGCGGGTCCGGCGAGAGCGTGCCCGAAGCCCCCGCCGCGCCCGCCGCCGTGCCGATCTCCTTCCGTGACGCCTCGAGCAACGCGGCGCCGGCCCCGGCCGAGGTCCACCTCGTCGACCCGGTCGACGAGCCGGCCGCGCTCGCCGATGTCGACTGGCAGCACGAGTTCGACGCGGTCGACGCCGCGGCCGCCAACGGCACGGGCGAGCACGAACGCCCCGCGCCGGAACCGGATCCCGTCGTCGCGGCCGCACCCGAGCCCGCACCCGAGCCTGCGCCGGAGCCCGCACCCGAGGCGGCCGCACCGCCCGCGGCCCCCACCCGGCCCCGGCTGGGGCTCGGCACCTTCGCCGACCTCCGCGGTGCGACGCAGCCGGCCGCCGCGCCCGGCACGGAAGCCGACCCGGTCGCGGCCGAGCCGGAGCCCGCCCCGGCCCGTCCCGCCGCAGCCGCCGCCCCCGCGCCGGCCGTCGAGGCCGATCCCGACCGCCCGGCAGTCCTCGCGCCCGACCGGCGCGCGTCGTTCGCCGAGGTCGCCCAGGCGGTCGACGACCGCGACGGCCCGCGCCGCCGAGCCCGCCTCTCCGTTCTCGGAGGATCTCATCCCGCAACGGCTGCCCAAGCGCGGCCGGCGCGCCTCGAAGCTCGAGACGCCGTGGGTGCGCCAGCGCGCGGCGGAGAGCGCGCCGGTCTCCGCGCCGGTGCCGTCCGCGAGCGTTGCCCGCCCGCGCCCGCGCCCGCGAACGGCGCCGCGCCCGGCGCCGCGCCCGCGCCGCTGCCGGCCCGGTCGGCCGGTGAGACCCAGGTCGCTCCCGCACCCGCCGCGCACGCGAACGGTGCAAGCGTTTCGGAACCCGACTCCGCCGCGGCCGCCTCGGCCGGCGGTGGCGAACGGTTCGCGTTCTTCGCCGCCTTCCGCGCCGCAGCCGAACAGGCTCGTGAAGAAGCCGGTATCGATGATCGGAGAGGGCATTGACGGTGCAATCGGACGGAGCGAGCGCCGCGAGCGCCAGCGCCGAGGTTCGCAACTTCAACTGGTTGCTGTCGAGCTTCGTCGACTCGACCCCGGGTGTCACCGACGCGGTCGCGGTGTCGTCGGACGGTCTGCTGATGGCGATGTCGAGCTCGCTCGAGCGTGCGGGTGCCGAACAGCTGTCGGCGATCATCGCCGGCATGACGAGCCTGGCCGAGAGCACCGCGCGGTGCTTCGCGCTGGGCGGGCTCGACCAGGTGATCATCGCGATGCAAGAGGGGTATCTCTTCGTGTCGTCGGTGTCGGACGGGAGCTCGCTCGGTGTCGTCGCCGACCGCCGTTGCGACGTGGGTTCGGTGGGGTACCAGATGACGTTGCTCGTCGAGCGGGTCGGTGTGGCGCTCAGCCCCGCCCTCGTCGCCGAGCTCAAGGAGAGCGTGCTCCAGTGAAAGGTGCACAATGACCGACGAGCTCCCGCCTCGAGCGACGGCCCATGACTTCGTACGACCGTTCGTCATCACGGGCGGACGCACGCGCGCGACCGACTCCTCGCTCCGCATGGAGACGATGGTCCAGACCGTCGGCAAACCGCGCGACGACCTGAGCTTCGAGAAAGCGCGCATCGTGGACTACTCGTACGAGCCGATCTCGATCGCGGAGATCGCGGCCGAGCTCGGCGTTCCACTGGGCGTGGCGATGGTGCTCGTCGGCGACCTCGTCGACGACGGCTGCCTCGAGACGACGTACAGCGACCCGGTCGAGATCGAGCTCTCGGCCCTGACGAGGATGATCGACCGTGTCCGGGCCCTTTGAATCGTCCGGCGGCGCCGGAACCGCGTCGGCGCCGCGTGCGCGCAAGGTCACGTCGGTCAAGCTGGTCGTGGCCGGCGGCTTCGGGGTGGGGAAGACCACGTTCGTGTCGGCCGTCTCCGAGATCCCGCCGCTGACCACCGAAGCGGCGATGACGACGGAGTCGAAGGGCGTCGACGACGCGACGCTCGTCAACAAGAAGGTGACGACGACCGTCGCGATGGACTTCGGGCGCATCACCGTCGACGAGTCGCTCGTCATGTACCTGTTCGGCACGCCCGGACAGGAACGCTTCGCGTTCATGTGGGACGACCTGTGCGACGGTGCGCTCGGCGCGGTCGTACTCGCCGACACCCGCCGGCTCGCCGACAGCTTCGTCGCCCTCGACTACTTCGAGGCGCGCAACACGCCCTTCGTCGTCGGTGTCAACCATTTCGTCGGGTCGTACCACTACCCGATCCCCGAGGTGCGCGAGGCGCTCGGTGTCGGCGACTCGATCCCGGTCGTCGACTGCGACGCGCGCAACCGCGAGTCGGTGAAAGTCGCGCTCGTCACCTTGTTGCAGCACGTCTACGAGATCCGGCGCGCGGCTCTCTCCCGGTAGCGCCGTTCCTCAGCGCTCGGCGCGCTCGAGGTGCTGTAGCTCGATCATGAGCGGCAGGACGAAGCCGATGTACACGCTCGTGAGCGTGTAGTCGTGCATGGAGCCGTGCGTGGTGCGCGCGTGCACGTCGATGACGCGCACGCGCTCGTCGTTCGCGCCGATCGCCTTGGCCCGGTCGACGATGGCGTGGAGATCGGCGAGCGTCTCGACCTGCAGGCCGAAGTGGTCGAGCGGCGGCGCGGTGAGCGGCGGATCGGCGGGGAGGAGATAGACGAACTGGCCGAACGCGCCCGTGTAGAGGATCAACGGGTTGCCCGCCTCGCCGGTGTTGTCGCCCTCGGTCCACCCGAACACGTCGCCGTAGAACGACAGCACGTCGGCCCGGCCGCGCTCGTCGAGCACGGCCGGATCCATGCTGATCGCGACGTGGTTCAGCGTGGGGCGCCCGCTCATGCCCGCCCGTCCGGCGTGACCATCACCTTGCCGGGAAGCTCACCGGCCGCGAGCCGGTGCATCGTCGCCAACACCTCGTCGAGGCGGACGTCGACCGGCTCGATCAAGAGGTCGACGGGCAGCAGGCCCGAGGCGAGCAGCTCGAGCGCGGGGCGGAAGCCCGCGGCGTCGTAGTTGTACGCGCCGATGATCGTCTGCTCCATGACGATCACGCGGTTGTGGTTGACGCGCGGCGGTGGGCTGCCGGTGCCGACGAACACGAACGTGCCCGCGTAGTCGAGCTGGTCGAGCGCCGACTCCGCGGCCGAGCCGTGACCGGAGCACTCGAACACGACGCTGAACGGCGCGTCGACCGGTCGGCCCATCGGCGCCCGGGGCAGGTCGTCGGGGGTGACCACCGCCGACGCGCCCGACCGCGAGCGCGCGCTCGCGCCGCCCCGGCGCGGGTTCGGACACGACGATCTCCTGCACGCCCCGGCTGCGCAGCACCGCGGTGGTGAGGAGCCCGACCGGGCCGCCGCCCGTGATGAGGACACGGTCGTCGGTGCGTCACCTGGGCGAGGTTGACGGTGTGCAACGCGATCGCGGCCGGCTCGGTGAGCGCGGCGGTGCGCGGTCGAGAGCGATTCGGGCACGCGCACGAGCCGGGCTGCGGGAACGAGCTTGTAGCGGCAGAACGCGCCGCGGGAGAAGTCGAGCAGGTCGGGCGGTTCGCGGCGCAGGCACACCGCGGGCCGGCCCCGGACGCACGCGCGGCACCGCCCGCAGCCCGGCGTCGGGTCGGAAACGACGCGCGCGCCGATCTCCCATCCGCGCACCCCCGATCCGAGCGCGGCGATCGTGCCCGACCATTCGTGCCCGAGGACGGAGCCCGGGCGCGCGAACCGTTCGAGCACGAGGTGCAGGTCGGTGCCGCAGATCCCGCAGTGCGAGACCTCGACGAGTACGTCGTCGGGACCGACGGTGGGCACCGGGAGCTGTTGCACCTCCATCGCGCCGTCGCCGACGTAGACCGCGGCCGGCATGATTCGGAGGGAATCTTCGTCGATCACTCGGGGAGCATGGCAGCAGAGCACCGGAACGACAAAGCCGCCGGCGAGATGCCGGCGGCTTCGTGTCGTTGAACCGGTGCGTTCGAGTACGCGGACTTCAGACCGGCCGGACGTTCTGGGCTTCGTCGCCCTTGCGGCCGGGCGCGACGTCGAACTCGACCTTCTGGCCCTCTTCGAGGGTCCGGTATCCACTGCCCTGGATGTTGGAGTAGTGGACGAAGACGTCCTTGGCGCCGCCCTCGAGCGAGATGAAGCCGTAGCCCTTTTCGGCGTTGAAGAACTTGACCGTTCCAGTTGTCACGTACCCGTACCTTCTCTTGAATGCGGGACGCACCCTTCGCGCACCGTCGCCGGCCAGGATAGGGAACCGGTAGCGGTCAGATCCAGCGCTTGCGGCGGAAGTACCAGAGCTGCAGCGCGGTCGTGACGACGATCAGCGCCCACGAGAACCCGTAGCCCTGGGCCCAGCCCAGCTCGGGCATGTGCTTGAAGTTCTGGCCGTACATACCGACGATGAACGTCGGCAGCAGCAACACCGACGCGACGACGGTGAGCCGCTTCATGACCTCGTTCTGGTCGTTCGCCACCTCGGCCTGATGGAAGTCGCGGACGCCGGCCAGCAGGTCGCGCGAGAGGTCGAGGCCGTCGGTCGCGCGCAGCAGCTTGTCGTACGCGTCGGCGAAGCGAAGCTCGATGTCGCGCGGGAACAACGACACGCCGCCGTCGATCTCGACCCGGTCGTCGAGCACCGCGCGCGCCGCGTCGCGCGTCGGTGCGAGCACCCGGCGGACGTGCAGGATGTCGTGCCGGATGCTCGAGATGTGCTCCCGGATCTGCGTCGAAGGCCAGTCGCGCACATGGTCCTCGAGGTCGTCGATGCTGTCGTCGAAGCCGTCGATCATCGTGAGGAACCGCTCCGCGATCTCGTCGACGACGACGTGCAGGCACAGCCCGGGCGGTGAGCCGTTCCGCAACGCGGTCGTGCGCGCGTCGTCGAACTCGCACGCGGTGTGACCCGCGGGCGTCTTGCGCACGGTGATCAGCTCATGCAAGGTGGCGACGAGCACCACCTCCTGGAAGACGACGTCTCCGTTCGGCCGCACCGCCGGGAACGCGAGCACGCCGAACACGTAGTCGCCCTGCGCGACGAGTCGCGGCCGGGGCTCGGCCGCGGCGGGCTCGAAGATGCGATCCAGCGCCGTCTCGTGGATGCCCGGCGGCAGCACGGAGCGCAAGCGTCTTCTCGTCGGGATCGCACAGGTCGATCCACTGCAGCTCGCCCGTCACGGGTGCCAACGCTACGCGTCCGGGCAGGCGGCCCGGTCGACCCCGTCGGCCTTCCACCCGCTCCCGCCCGCGATACGTGTGAGGCGCACACCGCCGGCCGGCGCCTGTTCGAGCGCGTCGATCATCGCCGCCTCGTTCGTGTGGCGGGCCTCGTCGTAGGTGTCGAAGTGCAGGACGACGTCGACGCGCCGCTCGCACAGCGCGGCCGCGTACTCCCGGGAGTCGGCGAAGCTGCGGATCGCCATGCTCTCGGGGAACATCTCCGAGTCGAGGCGCCCACCCGCGCGCAGCACCCGGTACAGGCCGAGCTTGCCGTCGCCGCCGACGCAGGACGCGATAGGTCGCGTCCGGGTTCGTGAACTGCGGCGAGCGGAGATAGGCGTCGAGCGACGCGGTGTCGGCCCCGACGTGGACGAGTGCGTGCCACTGCTGGCCGACGTTCAGCGGGATCTCGAAGCCCGCGTGCGCGAGCAGGGCCAGGCCGATACCGACGGGCGCCAGCGCGCGCATGCCCGTACGTCGGAGCAGCACGCAGATCACCGGTAGGCCGACGATGATCACGCGCGGCCCGAGGGTGATGAAGAAGTTCGAGATCTCCACTCCGGCCGTGCTCTCGCGCGGTCGTCGGCGACGCGAACACGAGCCACACCGCCGGCAGCGCGATCGCGCACGAGAGCGCGTACCAGCGCAAGAGCGCACGCGCGGTCGGGTTCGAAGATCAGCCAGTACGCGACGAGCAGCACACCGATGGGCAGGACGATGGCGGCGTGGTTCGCCTGGCCCAGGCCGACCAGGACCGCCGCCCATGCCCGATGCCCGCGGCGCCACGCGGCCACGCCGAAGAGGAGGAGCATCGCGCCCCACGCGAACGACTGCTGCCCGAACAGCAGTGCTTCGAGGATCGCCGGGTTGGCGAGCACGGCCGCGGCCCACCATCCCCGCCGCAGCTCGGGAAAGGCGACGAAGGTCGCGACGATGCACCCGACCGCGCCGAGCGCGGTCCACAACGTGACGACCCAGTCGCCGAACAAGGGCCACAGGAGCGCAGCCGTCGTCCAGTTCACGACGCCGTAGGGATACGCGTACGCGTCGCCGTGCGCGAGCACGGGCATGTGCCACGGCAGGCGACCGTGATGCCAGAGGTCGCGCGCGATGTACCAGACGTGCACGTGGTTGTTGACGCTGTCGGACGACAAGACGATCGAGTGCCGGAGGTACAGCGCGAGCACGACGACCCAGCCCGCGCCGAGCAACACGAGCACCGCGCCGCCCGCCCGGGACGTCGGCGTTTCCGTGCTCGACGCGGTCGACGGCGTGCGGGCGCACGCGGGTCAGCGCTGCGAGTCGGTGCAGGACTGGTACGCGGGCCCGCCGACGAGCGCGTCGAGACGCACCGGCTTGAGGTTCCGCGCGCGCAGGCCGTCGAGGATGATCGGCAGCGCGGCCACGACCGCCGCCCGGTGGGCCGCCGTGGTGCCGCTGAGCCCGGCGTGCAGGTCGATGATCGACCCGCCCTTCACCGACGCCAGCACCTTCGACGCGATGACGCTCGGGTCGTCGTTGCCTCGGTCGCTGACGGAGACGTCCCACATCACCATGCGCATCTGGTGACTCTTGACGACCCGGGCCATCAGCGGTGTGCGCTGGCCGTTCGGGGGCCGGAACCACACGGGGCAGGTGCCGATCTCACGGGCGAACGCCTGCTGGGTGCGTTCGAGCTCGGGGTAGGTCGGGTCGAGCCAGCGCCAGTCGTCGTGGTGGTACGAGTGGTTGCCGACGAGCTGACCGTCGGCGACGAGCGCGCGCACGACCTGCGGCGAGGTGTCGAGCGTCTTGCCGACGACGAAGAACGAGGCTTTCACCCGGGCCGCGTCGAGGATCTTCATGATCGCCGGCGTCTCGCTGGTGTCCGGTCCGTCGTCGAACGTGATCGCGACCTCGTTCGATTGCACGCGACCCGTGCACGACGCCGCCGCCGAACCAGGTGGCCCCGACCGTCGTGGCGCCGAAGTAGCCGGTGAGCCCGCTCACGGCGACGACCAGCGTGCTGCCGAGCGCGAGCGTGCGCACACGATGGGTGCGGGGGAGGCCGAAGCGCCCGAAGCGGGAGACGACGGCGGCGACGAAGACGGCCGCGACCGCGGCGGTGAGCACGGCATCGCGGGACCCGATCGCGCCGACGACGACGAAGCCGAGGATCGCGGGCGCCACGACCGAGGGACGCGGGCGGCGGACGACGGGCGCCGCGAGGGCGGCGCCGATGCCGAACACGCCCGCGAGGACGATCGCGCTCGACGGGTCGGTGCGTTGCGGGATCAGCCACGCCGCGACCAGCGCCACGAACGAGCCGAGCAGCGCGAGCGACGGGCGGGGGACCGAGCGGCGCAGGAGCGCGCCGAGTCCGAAGGCGGCGAGCGTCGAGAGCGAGAGCGCGACGAACGTGTTCGTCGAGCGCTGGTACGTCAGCGCGATGAGCACGCCGAGAACGCCGGCGATCGACAGGTGCGCGATCGCGTCGGTGCGGTAGGCCTCCGGCGCGTGGTCGCGCCACCAGACCCGGCCCGCCGCGACCGGGATCACCGCGAGGTCGATGACGGCGTCGCGCAGGCGCGTGCGGCGAGCGCGCGACCGGGACCGGCACGAGATGGTCGTTCCGCACGCGGTACCCGAGCTGGCACAGGACGACCGCGACCTCGACCGTCTCGCTGTACTGGTAGCCGGAGTAGAACTCCAGCGCGTGCGCGAGTGCGCCGAGTCGGAAGATCCGGTAACCCGACTCGACGTCGTGCAGCGGCGCGCCCGCCCACCCGCTCGCCCACTTCGACAGGACCCAGTTGCCCGTCCGCTTGAACGGCCCGTGGTACGAGAGGTCGCGGCGCGGCGATGTTGGCGTCGAGCCCTTGCGTCTCGGTGAGCTCGACGAGCTCGTCGAGCACCTGGAGGTCGTGCTGGCCGTCGGCGTCGACGGTGAAGACCAGATCGTCGGCGTCGAGCTCGCCGCGCCCCAGCCGTTCGCGCAGCTCGGTCAGGGCGGTGAGGTACGCCTCCGACATGCCCCGGTTCACCTCGTGCACGAGGAGATGGCAGTTCGGCCGGCCGCGGGCCAGGAACCGTTCGATCTCGGCCCGGGTTCCGTCGGTGGAACCGTCGTCGACCACCACGAGCTCGTCGACGTGCGCGTAGAGCTCCTCGAGCACGACCGCGACCATCGGCTCTTCGTTGTACGCGGGAACCACGGCGATCCGGCGCGTCGTCGGCGCGACGGGACGCATCGTGGCTTCGCTCACGAGGCGGCTTGCTGCTCTCGGTACCAGGCGAGGGTCTTGCGCAGGCCCTCGGCGAACGTGTGCTCGGGCACCCAGCCGAGCTCCTCGCGGGCCCGGTCGCTCTGCACGATGCGTGCGCGGTAGTCGCCCGGGCGGGTCGGGCCGAACGTCACCTCGACGTCGCCCACCAGATCGCGGACCGTCTCCGCCAGCTGGCGGATCGACGTGGCCTCCGACGACTCGAGGTTGTACGTACGGTCCTTGGCTGCGGGCTTCAGCGCGAGCACGTGCGCCGCGGCGAGGTCCTCGACGTAGACGAAACGCCGCTCCTGGGAACCGTCGCCGTCGATGCGCAGCGGTTCGCCCCGCATCGCCCGCAGCAGGAACGCGGCGACGACGAGGTCGCTGCGCATCCGCGGACCGAACGGGATGCCGTACCGCAGCACCGTGTACGGGCGGCCGAACAGTGTCGCGTAGTCGCGGCAGAACATCTCCGCCGCGATCTTCTCCGACACGTAGAGGTGACGGTCGGTCGCGAGATCGAACAGCGTCGTCTCGTCGACGACGTCGCCGTGGGTCGCGGCGTAGACCCAGACCGTGCTCGAGACGATGACCCGGCCCGCGTCGGCGCGCCGCGCGGCCTTCGAGCACCCGGGCCACGCCCAGCGTGTTGAGCGCGACGCTCTCGGCCGGGTCGGCGACGATGTCGTTCACGTCGGCCATCGCCGCGAGGTGGAACACGGCCTGCGCGTTCTTCACCGCGTCGGTGACGGAGTCCTGGTCGAGCATGTCGACGTCGGCCCACTCCGCCTCGGGCTGCACCGGCGGCTTCGGGTCGATGACCCGGACCTGGTAGCCGGCGCCGAGCAGCGCGTCGACGACGTGCGAACCGACGAAACCGGAGCCGCCCGTGATCGCGATCAACCCGTTGCTCATGGCCGGTCCATTCCCCTGAGCGCGGTCCCGAGGGACTCGACGACGTAGTCGGCGTCGCTCTCGCTGAGCGACGGATAGAGCGGGAGGCAGATGTGGCGGGCGCCGATGAGCTCCGCGCCCGGGAGCGGTCCGTCGGCGAACGCCTCGAACACGGGCTGCAGGTGCAGCGGCGTGTCGTAGACCTCACCGGAGAGCCCGATGTCGAACTGCTCGCGCATCGTCTGCTTCAGCGCGGCCCGGTCGACCCCGTCGGGGAGGAAGGCGATGTACTTGTAGTAGTTGCAGTGCGCGTCGGCGGGGATGTGCAGCGGCCGCAGACCGAGATCGTCGATCGCCGCGTCGTATCGCTTCGGCGATCGCCTGGCGTGCCGCGATGAACTCGTCGAGCCGCCCGAGTTGCGACAGCACGATCGCGGCGTGCGGTTCGCTCATCCGCCAGTTCGCGCCGAGGCGCGTGTGGAAGTTGGCGAGGAACGAGCCCTTGCCCTGGTCGCGGTAGGTGTGCGCCGCTTCGACGAGGGCCTCGTCGTCGGTGACGATGATCCCGCCCTCGCCGCCGGCGATGACCTTCGTCGGGTAGAAGGAGAACGCGCCCGCGATCCCGAACGTGCCCGCACTGCGCCCGCCGAGCGCGCTGCCGTGGGCGTGCGCCGCGTCCTCGACCAGGTGCACGCCCCTCGCCGCGCACAGCCGTTCGAGCGCGGGCACGGCCGGGCTGATGAGGCCGCCGATGTGGACGGCGACGATCGCCGCGGTGTCGGGCGTGATCCGGGCCTCGACGTCGGCGAGATCGAAAGCCATGGTCGCGGGGTCGCAGTCGGCGAACACGACGCGTGCGCCGGCGTGCACCGCCGCGGCGGCGGTGGCGAAGAACGTGTTCGCGGGGACGATGACCTCGCGGCCCTCGACGTCGAGCGCGCGCGAGGATGATCTCCAGCGCGCTCGTTCCCGAGCTCACCGCGACCGCGTGTTGGGTCGAGTGCCGCTTCGCGAACGCGGCTTCGAGCTCGCGGCCGATCGGCCCGAGTGTGAGCTGACCGCTGGTCAGCGACTGATCGATCCGAGCCAGGATTTCGGCGCGGTCTTCGGCCGGGAACGAAACCCGCGCAGGGGGCACGCGCATGGCTGCTGAATCTATCGAAGGAAGCCGCGTACAGGTCGACTCATAGCCCGCGTCTTTGCCGGGGCTTGGCGTAGGTTCGGCGCCGTGGTGCACGGGCCCGAGGAGCGTTCCGGATGCGGCACGTCGTCCTGATCGGGCTCATGGCCTCGGGCAAGACCACGGTGGGTCGGCTCCTCGCCACACGCCTGGGCCTGCCCTTCGTCGACAACGACGACCAGCTGCAGGTGCGAACCGGTCATTCCGCGCGGGAGATCGCGCTCGCCGAGGGTGCCGACGGCTTGCACCGCCGGGAGGCGGAGGCGCTCGTCGACGCGCTCGACCGTCAGGAACCGGCCGTCGTCGCGGCCGCGGCCGCGGCGCCGATGGAGGCCGATGCCGCGGCGGCACTGCGCGCCCACGACGTGGTGTACCTGCGGGCCCGGCCCGACGTCCTCGCGACCCGGGTCACGGGGGCTCGGTCGCACGACGAGCACCGTCCCTTCGTCGACGCCGACCCCCGGGCGGTCCTGGACCGGCAGTTCGCCGACCGGGACGCGGCCTACCGTGCACTCGCAACCGTGACGGTCGACGCGTCGGGAGATGCGCCTGCCGCGATCGCCGACTCGATCAGGTCGGCGCTCGGACGATGATCGTCTCGAACGCGACCCGGGTCTCGAACCCCAACGCCTCGTAGACGCGGATCGCGGAGTGGTTCTCGGCGAGCACGTGCAGCATCGGCGTCTCGCCGCGCGCCTCGATGCCGGCCGCGACCGCGCGGACGAGCCGGGTCGCGAGCCCGCGCTTGCGGGTCTCGGGATCGGTGCACACCGCGCTCGAGCTCCGAGAACCCGGGCGGATGCACACGCTCGCCGGTCATCGCCACCAGCGCGCCGGTCGCGGATCGGTAGCCGAGATACGTCCCGAGCTCGACCGTGCGTTGCCGGAACGGGCCCGGCTTCGTCCGTTCCACGAGCGCGAGCATGTCCGCGACGTCGCCGGTTGTGAGGCGCGTGATCTCGCCGGAGTCGTCCGGCTCGCCGATCGCGGTCGTCGCGACCATCTGCAGCGAGTCCATCCGGAGGGTGTCTCCCAGCCGGACGGCACCGTGACCGCCGACGGCCGGAACAGCACGGCCGCGCCGCCCGGCCCGACGAGCCCGCCCAGCGCGTCCCACGCGTCGGCGCCGGGTTCGTCGGGCAGCGCCGAGAACGTCGCGACATCGGTGCGGTACCGCCGGGCCGGACCGGTCCCCTCCGAGAAGCGGGTGTGCGGGCCGGTCAAGGCGTGCCACACGGGGTTGTCGAGCGGCTCCATCTGGGAGATGGTGTCATGGTGACGCTCGCCGACACCACGATTTTCGATCACGTGAGCCGCATCGACGTCGACGGCTACACGATCGTCGAGAACGCGATCGAGCCCGAGCTGGTGACGAACCTGCGCGACACGATCCGCCGGCTCGAGCGCGAGCTGCACGTCGAGCCCAAGGGCACCGCGGCCGAGGGCCACGCGACGCGTCGGATGTACAACCTGCTCGCGAAGTCGGCGGTGTTCCAGGCGATGCCGCTGCACGCGAGCGTGCTGCCGATCGTGGAACGGGTGCTCGACCGGGGTTGCCTGTTGTCGGGGATGACGGCGATCGACATCGGTCCGGGCGAGCACGAACAGCCGATGCACGGCGACGACATCGTGATGTCGCGTCACCTGCAGCGGCCGCACGCGGCGATGATGGTCACGAGCATGTGGGCGCTCGACGACTTCACGGCCGGGAACGGCGGCACGCGCTTCGTCCCCGGCTCGCACGCGTGGCCCACGACGCCCGACGAGCCCGGCGCGCTCGACGGCGTCGACGTGCGCGCGCTCGAGATGCCCGCGGGATCGGTGATGATCTTCCACGGGTCGCTGTGGCACGGCGGCGGCGCGAACACGACCGCCGACGTCTGGCGGTGCGGGGTGAACGTCCAGTACTGCCCCGGCTTCGTGCGCCAGCAGCAGAACCCCTATCTCGGCATCCCGCCCGAGGTCGCGGCCGGCTTCCCCGATCGCCTGCTCGAGCTCCTCGGCTACCGGCTGTACAAGGGGATCATGGGGCACGTCGACGGCGCGAGCCCCGGCGAGGTCGTGTTCGGCGCGCGCATGGCCGAGACCGCCTACCGCGACAGCGAACGCCGCGGCACGCACCCGATGACGGGCGACCTCGACGCTTGACGACGGGCGTGCCGGCCTCGACGCGGCGCGCTCAGGTCAGGTCGCGGATCACGCGACAGGGGTTGCCGGCCGCGAGCACCCCGGCGGGCACGTCGCGGGTGACGACCGCGCCCGCGCCCACGACCGAGTCCTCGCCGATCGTCACGCCCGGGCACACGATGACACCACCGCCGAGCCAGACGCCGTTCGAGATCTTCACCGGCTTCTGCGCTTCCCAACCGGCGCGCCGTTCCGCGGGATCGAGGGGGTGGGTCGGGGTGAGCAGCTGCACGTTCGGGCCGATCTGCACGTCGTCACCGATGTCGACCGGGCCGCAGTCGAGAATGACCGCGCCGCAGTTGAGGAAGGTCCGGTCGCCGATCGTCGTGTTGCACCCGTAGTCGAAGAACACCGGCGGCACGATCACGACCCCGGTTCCCATCCGGCCGAGCAGGTCGCGCAGCAGTTGTGCGCGCCGTTCGTGATCGTCCGCTGCGATCGCGTTGTAGTCCTGCACGACGCGCGCGCACCGGGCTGCGTCGGCGACGAGCTCCGCGTCGTCCGCCCGGTAGAGCTCGCCGGCGAGCATCCGGCGTTTCATCTCGGATGTCGGCGGTGCGTCCGTCAACTGCCGGACTCGAGGGTGACGGGCGCGCAGTCGGACCCGCCGCCGGGTGCGGGTCGGTGCCGCACGGCTTTCTCGGGCGTGATCATGAGCGTCGAGCCGTCGACCGAGGCGCGGCCGTCGACGATGAGGGAATAGTCGTCGGCGTCGGTCGGCGGCCACAGCAGCGACACCTTGGGTCGGGCCGTCGCGTTCGCGCAGCTGCGGTTGCCGGCGTCGAGCGTGATCGAGGCCTCTCCGATGTACGGCGTGATCGCGACGGCGTGCGCGCTCTCGTCGTCGGAGACGGTGAGGAGGTACGCGAACGGTGCCTGCTGCGCCGCGATCTTGCGGAGGTCGCTCAACTCGACCTTGATGCTCATCGGCTCGCCTTCCTGGAGAATTCGCGGGGCGCGTAGTAACCGGGTTGCGTGTCCGGCCGTCCGCGCTTGGTCGTGTAGCGCCACTGCGCGGAGATCCGGCCCCGCACCGCGTGCCGGGTCTTCGGGACACCGTGGAGCCAGTCGGCCTGGAAGCGACCGCCGAACACCATGAGGTCGCCGCCGGCGGGCGCGAGATCGCGCGCGGTCGCACGGTCGCGTGTGTTTCGCCGCTGCACGAGGAACGGTCGCTGCGCACCCATCGTGAGGATGGCGACGACGGTGTCGTCGAGCCAGCGCATCTCGCGGTCGCGGTGCATCGCGACGCTGTCGCGCGAGTCGCGGTAGTACGCGAGACCGAACCCGTCGAAGCGCACCTTGTACTTCGCCGCGATCGCGTGCTGCGCGTCGGCGAGTATCGGATGACCCGGGTTGACGAGCGATCCGCCCGCGCCGAGACGGGGTTCGTCGATCCAGCGCTCGTAGCGCCACACGCGGCCCTGCCGGAACGGAACCGTCGCGACGAGGTGGTCGTAGACGTCGTTCGCGCCCGTGAGCCATCCACGCGCGATGTCGATCCACGAGGTGTCGTCGAGCTGCATCCGCTCGAACGCGACGCCGGGGTCGATCGCGGGCGCGCCGTCCATCGACCGCAGCGTAGCGACGCCGGGTGCCGTCGCCGCCGGCCGCGACCCGTCAGGCGATCGCTGCGTAGCAGGCGTTGATGAGCTCGTAGCTGCGCGCGTCGCCCGCGAGGCCCATGTCCATGCGGTTCATCACGTACCCGAACGACAGGTCGGCGTCGGGGTCGGCCCAGCCGACCGATCCACCCGCGCCGAAGTGGCCGAACGAGCGCGGACCGCCGAGCGCGATGAGGCTCGAGCGCAACATGAACCCGAGTCCGAACTGGATGTCCATGTCGAGGAGCACCGTGTTCGGGCCCGACGTCAGTTGCGTCGTCGCCCGGTGCAACTGGTCGTCGGTGAGGAGGCGGACGCCGTCGACGGTGCCGATGCACGCCGCGTACATGCGGGCGAGCGATCGGGCATCGCCGATGCCGCCCGCGGCCGGGATCTCGGCCGCGTGGAGCGCGCGTGAGTTCCACACGTCGGGGTCGGACAGCGAGCCGCCCGGCGCGAACAGTGCCTTGCCGAGCACGGTGTCCGGGCCCATCACGTCGTTGATGAGCTTGCGGACCTCCGGGTCGGTGGCGAGCGCCGGATCGACCAGACCGCCGACGAGCGGGGCGACACGCGCCTCCTCCGATTCCGGGAGCCCGATCCAGAAGTCGAGACCCAGGGGAGCGGCGATCTCGTCGTGGAAGTAGGTGCCGACGCTCTTGCCGGTGACCCGCCGGATCACCTCGCCCACCAACCACCCGTAGGTCGTCGCGTGGTACCCGTGCCGGGAACCGGGCTCGTAGTGCGGTATCTGTCGGGCCAGCGCGTCGACGACCGGATCCCACGACAGCGCCTCGTCGAGGGTCATGTCGCCGTCGATCCACGCGAGGCCGGCCTGGTGCGAGAGCAGGAACTTCACCGGGATGTCGCTCTTGCCGCCGGCCGCGAACTCGGGCCAGTACTTCGCGAACGGGCGCGTCGACGTCGAGCGCGCCCTCCTGTGCGAGCTTGTTGGCGCAGACGGCGGTCGCGCCCTTGGTCGTGGAGAAGACGAGCGCGAGCGTGCGTTCGTCCCACGGGCGGCCGGTCTCCACGTCGGCGGTCCCGCCCCAGAGGTCGACGACCTTCTCGCCGTGGTGGTACGCGCTGAACGACGCGCCGATCTCGAGGCCCTTGGCGAAGTTGGCGTCGAACGCGTCGCGCACGCGCTCGAACCCGGGTGCCGTGCTGCCGTTGCTCTCGGTCATGGCAAGGGTCTACCAAAGGCCCGCCCGGTCGGCTACCGGAGCCTGGTCGGCCGGCTCGCGTGCTCCGCACCGCGGCTTCGCGTTCTCCTCACAATGCGGGGCGATCCTCCAGACGACGGATTCACACTCACACGTCCGCGAGGACGACGTCCCGGGAGGACGAGCATGCAGATGAAGTTCGGGCCCATGAAGAAGATCGCGGCGGCGGGACTCATGACCGCCGCACTCGTCGGGGTGAGCGCCACGAGCGCCGTCGCGGCGACGAGCTCGTCGACCACGAACAGCAGCACCTCGCCGAGCGCGGCCGCGTCGGCCGGCCCGGCCCTGGCGCCGCACGGCGCGTGGCCCGCGGTCGCCGACGGGCGGCCCTCCCGCGACCCCGGTGTCCGCGTGTGGCTCGACCGCGCGGGATGGCACGTGCGGGTGACGCACGACACGCTCCACGACCGCGTGTTCACGGGCGAGATCGTCACGACCGGCGCGCTCGTCGACGTGCACGCGGTGCGGCTCGAGAAGAACGACTACATCAAGGTCGGGCCCGACAAGCACAAGCTGTACTTCAAGTTCAACAACTACGGCGGCGTCGACGGCTTCGACTTCGCGACGCACTGCGCGCCGGCCCTCGCCTTCGGCTTCCGCGCCGACGGCCACATCGTGCCGACCACGCGTATCTCGGTGGGCGCGACGGCGTTCCACCCGAAGCACGACCCGTTCGTGATTCGGCGCACCGCCTAGGCGGTGACTCGGGGTGGATCCCGGTGACGGGATCCACCCCCCGCCCCCCGTACACTGGAGAACCCCCCGAATTGGAGTTCTCATGAGCGCGCGCGACGACCTGCGCAACGTGGCGATCATCGCCCACGTCGACCACGGCAAGACCACCCTCGTCGACGCGCTCCTGTGGCAGTCGGGCGCCTTCCGCGCGAACCAGGACATCAACGAACGGGTCATGGACTCGAACGACCTGGAGCGGGAGAAGGGCATCACGATCCTCGCCAAGAACACTGCGGTGAAGTACGGCGACGTGACCCTCAACATCGTCGACACGCCCGGCCACGCCGACTTCGGGGGCGAGGTCGAGCGGGCGCTGGCGATGGTCGACGGTGTCCTCCTCCTCGTCGACGCGAGCGAGGGCCCGCTCCCGCAGACCCGCTTCGTCCTGCGCAAGACGCTCGAGGCGCATCTCCCGGTGATCCTCGTCGTGAACAAGGTCGACCGGCCCGACGCCCGGATCGCCGAGGTCGTCGACGAGGTCTACGAGCTCTTCATCGACCTCGGCGCCGACGAGCACCAGATCGAGTTCCCGATCGTCTACGCCAACGCCCGCGCGGGCTGGGCGTCGCTCGACCCCGACGTCGAGGGCAGCGACCTCAAGCCGCTGTGCGAGCTCATCCTCGAACGCATCCCGGCGCCGGAGTACGACGACGGTGTGCCGTTCCAGGCCATCGTCACGAACCTCGACGCGTCGCCGTACCTCGGCCGCCTCGCGTTGTGCCGCGTGCGCAACGGTCGCGTGCGCAAGGGTCAGCAGGTGGCATGGTGCCGGATCGACGGGACGATCGAGCGTGTGAAGATCGTCGAGCTGTTCCTCACCGACGCCCTCGACCGCGTGCCCGCGGAGGAGGCCGGCCCCGGCGACATCATCGCGGTCGCGGGCATCCCCGAGATCACGATCGGTGAGACGCTCGCCGACGTCGACGACCCGCGCCCGCTCCCGCCGCTCATCATCGACGAGCCCAGCCTGTCGATGACGGTCGGCATCAACACGTCGGTGCTCGCGGGTCAGGACGGCAAGAAGCTCACCGCGCGCCAGGTCGAGAATCGGTTGCAGCAGGAGCTCGTCGGCAACGTGTCGCTGCGCGTCCTGCCGACCGAGCGCCCCGACGCCTGGGAGGTGCAGGGCCGGGGCGAGCTGCAGCTCGCGGTGCTCGTCGAGACGATGCGGCGCGAAGGCTTCGAGCTGACCGTCGGGAAGCCGCAGGTCGTCGTGCGCGAGATCGACGGCAAGCGCCACGAGCCGGTCGAGCTACTCACCGTCGACGTCCCCGAGGACTATCTCGGCGTCGTCACGCAGCTGCTCGCGCTGCGCAAGGGCCGCATGGAACAGATGGTCAACCACGGCACGGGCTGGGTGCGCATCGACTTCCGCGTGCCCGCGCGCGGTCTGATCGGGTTCCGGACCGAGTTCATGACCGAGACGCGCGGCACCGGCATGCTCCATCACGTGTTCGACGGCTGGGCGCCGTGGTTCGGCGAGCTCCGCACGCGGCCGACCGGCAGTCTCGTTTCCGACCGCCGCGGCATGACCACCGCGTACGCGCTCATGAACCTGCAAGAGCGCGGCGCGATGCTCGTCGGCCCGGGCGTCGAGGTCTACGAGGGGATGATCGTCGGCGAGAACGCGCGTGCCGACGAGATGGACGTCAACCCCACCAAGGAGAAGCAGCTGACGAACCACCGCGCGTCGGGATCCGACGATCTCGTGCGGCTGGTTCCGCCGCGCGCGATGTCACTCGAGCAGGCGCTCGAGTTCATCACCGACGACGAGTGTGTCGAGGTGACGCCGAAGAACGTGCGGCTGCGCAAGGTGTCGCTGTCACAGAACGACCGCGGCCGGGCGCGCAACTCGCTCAAGCCGCCGCGCACCTGACCGGTCCCTCGCCGGCGGTCAGTGCGCCGCGAACACCACCAAAGTGACGAGGGTGACGATCGAGTTGTAGGTCGCGTGCGCCACCATGCCGGTACCGAGGCGACCGGTGTTGGCGCGTAGGCAGCCGTTGACGAGACCGAGCACCATCACCGTTCCGCACCGGACCGCGGCCTGGTTGAACGTCATCCCGAGCTCGAAGTGCGCGAGGCCGAACAGCATCGCCTGGACGACGATCGCCGGCGTCGTGCCGAGATGGTGCGTGAGCACGCTCTGCACGAGGCCGCGGAAGAACAGCTCCTCGACGATGGGCGCGCCGACGCACGCGAGGAGACCGAACGCGAACACCGAGCGCGTAGCTCGGCGTGGCGGGCGCGAGCAGATGCGAACCCCCGTTGTCGGGGAAGAGCGTGCGCAGGACGATCTCGAAGCGCATCGCCGCGAACAAGGCGGCGAAGCCCGCGCCGATGCCGACGGCGATCTCGGCCCCCGCGGGCGTGTGGAAGCCGAGGTCGGCGAGCGTCCCGCCCGGGCGGCGATGGGTGGCGACAGTAGGCCGCGAGGCACAGGCCGGTCCACAGGCCGAGCTCGCCCAGGACGAGGCTCGGGACGGTGAGCGGTCGGGCGCCGGCCGCGCCCGCGATGCGAGAGACGATCAGCGACAGCGCGAGCGCGCCGAGGAACCCGACGATTGCGACGCCACCGCCCCGGACGTCGTCGCGGGCCACGGGTCGGGTCGCCCCGACGCCGAACGGCCCGGCGTCTACGCCGGACCGGGGACCTCCCACGAACCCGTGTGCGGGATTCCCCGCGGGATTCCTCGGGAGGGTGGCGGTGGCACCGCGGACGAATTCGTATCGGGGACTCCCCGAGGGATTCCTCGACGCGGGCGGCGCGACGGGCACGGGGGTCGTGAACGAGGTCCAGCTGATGCCGTCCCACCAGCGGCTGGGCGCGAGCTGCCACGGGTCGGGGTACCAGCCCGGCCGCGGCGCGTCCGGGGAGCCCGTCGACTGCACCCATCGGTTGTCGACCCCGGCCGGGGCCGACTTGTGGCCGAATTCCGGCTACCCGTGCCTCAGCGGTTCGCGGGGTCGAGCAGGCGCCGGGCGGTGCCGCCGAGGAAGAGGGCCATCGCCTCGTCGTCGAGCGGGAGCTCCTTCGCCTCGGCCAGCGAGCGCCGCATCGGGAACCAGGGTTCGTCGCTGCCCCACAGCACCCGGCCGCGGTACGTCTTGGTGTTCATGAACGCGACGAGGTTCGGGTCCATGTAACGCGGCGCGTACGCGGTACACGACAGGTAGAGGTTCGACCACTTCCGCACGTAGTTCATGAGCAGCTCTTCGTACGGGTGGCCCATGTGCGCGACGATCACGACGAGGTCGGGGAAGTCGATCAGCACGTCTTCGAGCAGCTCGGGGTGCTGCACGCGCGAACGCACCCGCGGGCCCGGGATCCCGGCATTGATCGCGACCGGGATGCCGAGCTCTTCGCACACTTGGTAGATCGGGTAGTGGCGGGCGTCGTTCGTGGGCACCTGCGACGCCAGCGGCATCACCCGCACCATCGACGAGCGCGGGATGCTGGGCGAGCTCGCGGAGCCGCTTCACCTGGCGCCCGGGACGGGACGGGTCGCCGACACCGGCGGCCACGAGGAACCGGCCCGGGTGCGCGTCGCAGATGTCGAGCAGCTTGTCGGTGTTGCGGTCGAGCCCGCCGGTGAAGACGCCGGTCGCGACCCCGAGCTCGTCCATGGTCGCGAGCAACGTGTCGACGCCGGTCGGGCCCTCGTTGCTCCCGAGGTAGCCGGGGATGTTCTCGTACCCCTCCTGCGTCACGAACTCCTGCGCGGAGCGTTCGGTGACGAGGTTGACCCAGATGTCGAAGATGTCCATGGCTGGGCGACGCTAGCCAACCCGAACGATCGGGGCCGAGGATCGGGCGCACGGGCTACGGTTTCGCGCATGCGTGCAGCTCTGCTCGAAGCGTCCGAGAAGCCGCTCGCGATCGTCGACGACATCGACATCGACGACCCTCGCACCGGTGAGGTGCGCGTGCGCGTGTCGTACTGCGGCGTGTGCCACTCCGATCTGTCGCTCGTCAACGGCACGTTCCCGTTCGTCTCGCCCACGGTGCTCGGGCACGAGGCCGCGGGAGTCGTCGACGCGGTCGGTCCGGGTGTCACCTCGCTCGCGCCCGGCGACAAGGTCGTGCTCACGCCGATTCCCGTCTGCAACGCGTGCTACTGGTGCGCGCGCGGCGAGTACGGCTGCTGCGTCAACGCGGTGTCGATCAGCACGGGAACGTTCGTCGACGGCCGCACGCCGCTGTCGCGCCAGGGACTGCCGGTGCTGCGCGGCGTGGGGCTCGGTGGCTTCGCGGAGTTCGTCATCACCACCGAGACCGGCGCGATCAAGGTCGCGCCCGACACGCCGCTCGACGTCGCGTGCGTCATCGGCTGCGCGGTGCAGACGGGCGTCGGCGCGGTGCTCAACACCGCGCGCGTTCCCGAAGGCGCCACGGTGTTGGTCGCGGGCGCGGGCGGCATCGGCGTGTCGATCGTGCAGGGGGCGCGAGTCGCGGGTGCCACGACGATCATCGTCTCCGATCCCGTCGCCGAGCGCCGCGAGATGGCGAAGCGCTTCGGCGCCACCGACGTCGTCGATCCGGTCGCCGACGACCTGCTCGCCGCGGTGCAACAACTGACGGGCGGGATCGGTGTCGACTACGCGTTCGACGCGGTCGGCGCGGGTCCGGTGATCGAGTCGTGCATCTGGGCGACGCGCAACGGCGGCACCACCGTGATGGTCGGCGCGGGCGGTATCGACCAGACGGTCACGCTCGCCCCGCCCGTCATGTTCACGATGACCGAACGCAAGCTCATGGGCTGCCTGCTCGGGAGCTGCAACGGGCGCCGCGACATCCCGCGGCTACTCGATCTGTGGCGCGCCGGGCGCATCGACCTCGAAGGCATGATCACGGCCCGCCGCCCGCTCGACGAGATCAACGAGGCCTTCGCCGACATGACCGCCGGCCTCGGCCTGCGCACCGTCTTGACGGTCTGAGCAGCCGGTGGACGTCTCGCTGCCGCCGCAACTCGAAGCGTTCGTGCGCTCCCAGGTTCGCAGCGGCGCGTACGCCGACGAGGAGGAGGTCGTCCGCGACGCGCTGCGGCAGATGCGCGCGCTCGTGAAGGCGGCCGAGGACCCGACCGTCGCCGGGCTCGTCCGCGACGCGATGGGCATCGCGAACCAGGCCCAGCGCGAGGTCACGAACGTGTTGCAGATCGCCGACCGGGAGACGACCGTCCTGGGCGAGGTCGTCGGGCACGCGACATCGCTCGCGAACGTCGCGTTCGACGTCGTCCGCAAGGTCCCGGGCGCGCGTGAGCTCGACCGGGTCGTGCGCGGTCCCGTCGAGCGGTTGACCACGACGGCCGAGCGGGGCGAGGTGCAGGCCAAGGCGATCCGCCAGAACCTGGAGGCCACCGCCAAGGCGCTGGGCCTGCTCACCTCACTGCTCGAGCGGGTCAACAGCGCGAGCCGGGCCGTCAACAACGTCATCATGCCCGATCCGAATTCATGACGGCCCGCGAGCTGAGCGCGGCCGACGCGGCCGCGCTGCTCCGGCCCGCCGACACGCTCGCGATACCGCTCGGTCCGGGTGCGCCGACGGCGTTCCTGCATGCGCTCGGCGGCCGGACCGACTGGGAGGGGCTCGAAGTCTTCGCGGCGTTGCTGCTCGACCTGTACACCGTGTTCACGCAGCCGGGTGTCACCTTGCGCAGCGGGTTCTTCGGACCGGCCGAGCGCGTGTTGCGCGACACCGGCGCGAACGTGCACTACATCCCGGCCGACTTCCGCCGGTTCGTGACGATCGCCGAGCAGTTCGCGCCGCGCGTGATGACCACCATCGCGGCGCCGCCCGACGCGAACGGGTTCATGAGCCTGTCGCTGCACGCGGGCGCGACGGTCGACGAGCTCCACCGCGCCTCGGCCGACCCGAACCGGCTCGTCATCGTGGAGGTCAACCCCAACTTCCCCCGCACGATGGGGCTCCCGCCGCAGTTTCCCCACACCTTGCACGTCGACCAGGTCGACGTGATCGTGCACGACGACCGGATGCCGTACGTGCTCGCCGACGATCCCCCCGGCGACGTCGACCGCGCCATCGCCGACCTCGCACGCGGGTACATCGACGACGGTTGCACGTTGCAGACCGGCATCGGCGCGGTGCCGTCGTCGATCGTGGGTCTGCTCGCCGAAGGATCGGGCGGCGACTACGGGATCCACTCGGAGATGTTCACGACCGGGCTCATGCACCTCCAGCGGGCGGGCAAGGTGACCAACGCGCGCAAGGGCGAGTTCTCGGGCTTCTCGGTGTCGACGTTCGCACTCGGCACGCCGGAGCTGTACGACTGGCTCGACGGGAACCCCGACGTCCGCTTCCTGCCCGTCGACGTCGTCAACGCGCCGCACGTGATCGGGCGCAACCATCACATGGTCTCGATCAACGGCGCGCTCGCGGTCGACCTCTACGGACAAGTGGTCGCCGACCGGCTCGGCGGCCGCCAGTTCTCCGGTATCGGCGGTCACGAGGACTTCGTCGAGCAGTCCGGGCTCGCGCTCACCGACCGGTCGCTGATCTGCCTGCCGTCGACGGCGCGGGTCGCGGGCACGCCCGTGTCGAGGATCACCTCGACGCTGACGCCCGGCACGACGGTGACGACACCGCGCCACCAGGTCGACCTCGTGATCACCGAGCACGGCGTCGCGGAGCTGCGCGGGCGCACCGTGCGCGAGCGGGCGCTCGCGCTCGCCGAGATCGCGCACCCCGACTTCCGCGACGAGCTACGGGCCGAGGCCGCGCGGATCACGTCGTGAGGAAGCGGCGGTGAACCAGCTCTGGATCGTCCGGCACGGCGAGACCGAGTGGAGCGCGACCGGCCGGCACACGAGCACGACCGACGTGCCGCTGACCGACGCGGGCCGGGCCGCAGCCGCCGCGCTCGCGCCGGCGCTCGCCCGGCACCGGTTCGCGCTCGTGTTGACGAGCCCGAGACGCCGGGCCCGCGACACCGCGGCCGCGGCCGGGTTCGCGGGGGCGGAGGTCGACACCGATCTGTCCGAGTGGGACTACGGCGACCTCGAGGGCCTCACGACACCCGAGGTGCGGGAACGAGGCGGCGAGCTCTCGGACTGGACGATCTGGCGCGGTCCGGTGCCGGGCGGTGAGACGATCGGGCAGGTCGCGGACCGCCTGCGGCGCGTGCTCGACCGGGTCGCGGAGGCCGGCGGCGACGTGCTCTGCTTCGGTCACGGTCACGCGTCGCGGGTGCTGGTGGCGGTCGCGTTGGAGCTCGACCCGCTCGCGGGCGCCCGTTTCGTCCTCGATCCCGCGACGATCGGCATCGTCGGTTCGGAGCGCGACGATCGGGCATTGCTCGCGTGGAACGTGCGAGTCTGAATCCGTGGTCTCGATCCATCCCGTCTCCGATCTCCCGTCGCTGCTCGCGCTCGAGAAGGTGAAGCCCGACGCGTATCTCGGCGGCGGACCGCCCCTCGGGTGGGGACGTCTCTACGGCGGTCAGGTCGTCGCCCAGGCGCTGCGCGCCGCGAGCCTGACGGTCGACGGTCTGCACCGGCCGCAGTCGCTGCACGCGTACTTCGTGCGCGCCGGCGACGAGAACCAGCCGGTGCTCTACGAGGTCGAGCGCGTGCGCGACAGCCGCTCGTTCGCGACCCGGCAGGTCGTCGCGTATCAAGCCGGGGGCGCGATCCTGAACATGATCGCGAGCTTCCACGCGCCCGAAGGGGGAGAGGAGATCGAGGCCGTCATCGCGCCACGCGACGTGCCGCGGCCCGACTCGCTCCCGGAAGAGCCGACCAACCTGATGTTCGAGCGGCGGAGCGTGTTGCGGCGCGCCGATCCCGAGCCGTACGAGCTCGCGTGGATGCGGGCGCGGGGCGATCTCGGCGACGACTCCGCGTTGCACGCGTGCGCGTTCGCGTACCTCTCCGACGAGTTCCCCCTCGGCACCGCGCTCGGCGCGCATCCGGTGATGCCGGTCTGGGAGCACGTCTTCACCGCGAGCCTCGACCATGCGATCTGGTTCCACCGGCCGTTCCCGGCCGACGAATGGCTGCTCTTCGAGCTGCGGGGCGGCGGCGTCGCCGACGCCCGCGGCCTCGGCACCGCGCGCATCTTCGACTCCGACGGGTGGCATGTGGCGTCGATCGCGCAGGAGGCGCTGGCCCGGGACCGGCGCCGCTCCTGACCTTCGTCGAACCCCGGCCGCGTCGGCTACGGAGCGCGCGGAAATTCTCGTCACCTTGATCAAGAAATCACGGTCTGTGGCCGAAATAACAGGTGGCATGCGTGGGTCAGGAGTTCACTGGCCGGCGAACGACGTCTCCGAGACGGCGACTCGCACGGGGGGATCGAGGATGCTCTTGGACGAGCTCCTCGCGGAACGGGACCGCGCCCCGCTGCCCCCGACACCGCCGCCGGTGCTGAGCGTCGATCCGGTTGCCGTCCCACAGTCGATCGAGACCGGGCGCCGGGCCCTGCGCCAGCGGCTGGCCGACCTCGAGCGCGCGGCCCGGCGCAACTACCGGTCGGCCGAGGAGGCCCGCCGCGTCCTCGCCGACGAGCACCAGCGGCTCGAGCAGGAGCTGAGCGCCCGCACCCACGCCCAGCACGAGGCCGCCGCGCTCCGGCGCGAGGTCGAGCGCCTCGAGCGCGGAGGAAGCCCGCCGGAGCGCGCAGGAGCGCAGCCGGGCCGAGCGCGCTGCGCGCGCGCCGAGATCGCCGACGAGCTGAAGCGGTTCCAGGAGGAGCACGAGCGCGTCGTGCACGAGATGACCGTGCTGCGCAGCGCGCTCTCGGAGCACGACGGCCTCCTCGACGAGTACGTCACGCGGCTGCGCGACGAGCAGGGCCTGCGAGCCGAGATGCGCGCCGAGCTCGACCGCGCCGAAGCCGCGCGTTCGTTGGCCGAGCGCAGCCTGCTGCGCGCGACGGAGAACGCCCGCCACGGCGCGGAGGACGAGATGATCCGGCTCGCGACCGCGGAGCAGCAGCTCGCCGACGCGCGCTCCGACCGCGACCGCTTCGCGCAGCAGCTGGCCGAGCTCACCGCGGGCGACGGCCCGATCGGGCGGATGACCGCGCAGCTCGAAGAGAAGGACGCCGAGATCGGGCGGCTCCGGGTGCGCCTCGCCGACCACGGCGCGCGCATCGAGGCTTCCGAGGAGGCGGCGCGCCTCGCCCTCGCCGAACGCGACTCGGCACTGGCGGCCCGCACCGGGGCCGAGACCCGTACGCCGCGAGGTCGAGCAGGCGCTCGCCGACGCGGAAGCCGCCGCCGACACGGCCGCCGCCCGCATCGACGAGCTCGAAGCGGAGTTGGCCGAACAGGTCGAGACGAGCGACGCCCGCGGCCGCGAGCTCGACCGCACGCTCGGGAAACTGCGCAAAGAGGCGCGCGAGGCGTCCGAGGCCCGCGCCGCGCCGCCGAGGAGGCCTTGGCGGCGGTCGCGGGGGAGCGCGACGAGCTCGGGACGCGTCTGCACAACCTCGAGCGTGAGCGCGACCGGCTGCGCGCCGACGGCGACCGGTTGCGCGCCCACTCCGCCGCGCTCGGCGACGAGCTCGCCGTCGCCCGCGCCGCGCGCGCCGAGCGCGCCGACCTGGGTTCGCCGCCCCCCGTCGCCGCCCCCGTCGACCTGGAGCCCGTCGGCGGCCGCGCCCGACGCCGACGAACCCGTCCTGGCCGTCGAGGTCACGCCCGTGGACGCCCCGCCCGTGGACGCCCCGCCCGACGCCGCGCCGATCGCGGCATCCGCCGCCGACGCCCCGGCGCCGGCGGGGACCGAGCCCGCGGCCGTGCCCGAGCCCGCGGCCGTGCCCGAGTCCGAGGGCCCGCCGCCGCTCCCGCTGCGCATCGCGGGGCGGCACGCGCCCGCCCCGCCGCTGGCCAAGCGGCGGGCCCGACCGCAACCGGCCCGGTCGTCGGCGCCGGCGCTCGCGGCCCTCCGCCGTGACGCGGAGACCGCGTCCGTTGTGGAGGAGGCGCCGCCGGCCGAGGTCGTCGCCGAACCGGAGCCACCCGCCCCGCCCGTCGAGACCGCCCCACCGGCGGACGGCCCTGGCCGAGTTCAGCGCCCTCGCGACCAGCAGCGGCGACGACTTCACCTTCCGCCGCCGCTGACCGCCCAACGGCCCGAACAGTTTCCCTGGGTGGGAGAATCGACACGGGGATTATTTCGCCTAGCTAGTTAGTTAAGCTAACGGTATGGCGCCCACGACCGATCAGCGCATCCGGAGCACCGAGCTGGCCTCCCAGCTCCGTCTGGCCGTGATGCGGCTCAGCCGGCGCCTGCGCCAGCACGCGCCCGAGGACATCACGCCGTCGCAGCTGTCGGCGCTGTCGGTGATCGTGCGCGACCAGCGCCTCACCCTCCGCCAGCTCGCCGAGGCGGAGCGCGTGCAACCGCCGACCGTGACCCGCGTCGTCGACATCCTGGAACAGAAGGGGCTCGCGACCCGGGTGCCCTCCGAGGAGGACCGCCGGGTCGCGTACGTCGAGCCGACCCCGGCCGGGCGCGCGCTCGTCGACACCATCCGGCGCCGGCGGGACGCGTACCTCGCCCGTCGCCTCCGCACCTTCACCGCCGACGAACGCGAACTGCTCGAACGCGCCGCCGGTGCTGCTCGAACGCCTCATCGAGGACCCCGGATCATGACCCGCGCCCGCCGTCTCGGACGCGACACGTTCTCGTCGCTCAAGAACCGCAACTACCGCCTGTACTTCGTCGGGCAGATCGTCTCGGTGAGCGGGACGTGGATGCAACGCCTCGCGCAGGCGTGGCTCATCCTGCGGCTGACTCACAACAACGGGTTCGCGCTCGGCGTCGAGTCGGGCCTGCAGTTCCTGCCGATGCTGCTGTTCGGCGCGTGGGGCGGGGTGATCGCCGACCGCTACGACAAGCGCAAGCTCCTCTACCTCACCCAGATCGTCGCGGGCGTGCTTGCCCTCGGCCTCGGCCTCGTCGTCGCCCTCGGCGCCGCGACCGTCGTCCTCGTGTACGCGTTCTCGGTGCTGCTCGGCTTCGTGAACGTCGTCGACAACCCCGCCCGGCAGACCTTCGTGATGGAGCTGGTCGGCCGCGAGGAGTTGCCGAACGCGGTCGGCTTGAACAGCGTCGTGATGAACAGCTCGCGCGCCGTCGGTCCCGCGATCGGTGGCATCGTCATCGAGGCGGTCGGCCTCGCACCGTGCTTCTTCGTCAATGCTGCCTCGTATCTCGCAGTACTGCTCGCGCTCTCGATGATGAGCACCGCGCAGCTGCGGTCGGTCGCCGTCGTGCCGAAGGCCAAGGGACAGCTGCGGGAGGGATTCCGCTACGTGTGGTCGGATCGCATGGTGCGCACACCGCTCGTGATGATGGCCGTGATCGGGACGCTCGCGTTCAACTTCCAGGTCGTCATCCCGCTGATCTCCACCAAGACGTTCGGGCTCGGCGCGGGCGGCTTCGGCGGGCTGACGTCGGCGATGGGTGCCGGTGCCGTGGTCGGCGGGCTCGCGGCCGCGTCCCGGCGGGGCGTGTCGTACCGTCGCCTCCTGGGCCTGACCTACGCGATGGGCGTGTCGATCCTGCTCGCCGCGGCGGCCCCGACTCTCCTGACCGAGGTGATCGCGCTGTTCGCGATGGGCGCGGTTTCGTTCGCCTTCATCGCGACCGCGAACACGACGCTGCAACTGACCGCGCGGCCCGAGATGCGCGGCCGGGTGATGGCCCTCTACGCGATCGCGTTCCTCGGTAGCACGCCCGTCGGTAGCCCGATCGTCGGCTGGATATGCGCGGTGTGGGGTCCGCGTGCCGGCTTCGCGCTCGGGGGCGTCGCCGCGATCGTCTCCGGGTCCGTCGCGTGGTGGTCGCTCTCCCGCATCCGCGTCGAGCGCGGGCACCGGTTCGACCCGGTCGCGGCGCAGCCCGCGTGACCCCGATCTGCGACCGCTACTGCAGGTAGCCCTCGACGGTCTTCGGATCGCGCTCGTGCATCGCGTCGGGGTCCTGCGCGAACTCCTCTCGGCTGCGGCGCTGGCGGAGCAGGTCCCACAGCTGGTCGAGGGTGACCTCGAGCTCACGCAGGTTGGCCGGGTCGTGCTCGGACGCCTGAAGCTTCTGCTCCTCGGCGACGAGCTGGGTGATCCGATCGATCAGTTCGCGGTCGTCCACTGCGGGCTCCCATCCACGGCGTGCGTTCGCCACCGTTGTACCAGGTAACGTCGGCCGCCAATCACGACAGGAGGCTGCAAGCGCGCGAGCCGCGCGGGCGGCGCGAGGACAAGGTCGGTGTCAGCGTGGAGTTCGGGCTCTTCAACAGCGCGTGCGTGCTGCCGCAGTTCAACGGCGACGAGCACCGTCGCATCATGGACGAGGCCGCCATCGTGCGGACGGCCGAGCAGGTCGGCTTCAAGTACACGTGGGCGACCGAGCACCACTTCCTGACGGAGTACTCACACCTCTCCGCGAACGAGGTCTTCCTCGGCTACCTGGCTGCGGCGACGTCGTCGATCCACATCGGGTCGGGGATCTTCAACGTGACGCCGCCGGTCAACCATCCGGCGCGCATCGCCGAGCGGGTCGCGATGCTCGACCACCTCTCGGAGGGGCGGTTCGAGTTCGGCATGGGCCGCGGCTCGTCGACGACCGAGCAGAAGGGGTTCGGGATCACCGACCCCGATCTCACGCGCGACATGTTCGACGAGGTGGTCGGCGAGTTCGCCAAGATGTGGAAGCCGGAGGAGTATCCCGGTTTCGACGGCAGGTTCTTCTCGATGCCGGCCCGCAACGTGCTGCCCAAGCCGTACTCGTCGCCGCACCCGCCGATGTGGGTCGCGGCGGGCAACCCCGCCACCTTCACCAAGGCGGCACGCATGGGCCTGGGCGTCCTGTGCTTCACGATCGGCGGTCCCGAGTCGGTGAAGCCGCTCGTCGAGATCTACAAGAACGAGATCGCGAACGCGGAGCCCGTCGGCGACTTCGTCAACGACAACATCATGGTCACCACGCAGCTGCTCTGTCTCGAGGACGGGCAGCGGGCCCGCGACCTCGGCGCCGACATGGGGATGGGGTACCACCGCAGCCTCCTGCTGCGGTACCTCGACACGTTCCCGCGCCCGGCCGGCATCCCCGAGTGGCCCGCGCTGTTGCCCGACCCCACTCCCGCCGAGATCGACGCGTCGATCGCGGCCGGCGACACGCCGTACGGCACGCCCGAGGAGGTCGAGGTCGCGATCCGCAAGTACGCCGACGCGGGTGTCGACCAGGTCGTGTTCGGACTGCTGTCGTCGTCGATGGAGCGTGATCTCGCCAACGAGACGATCGAGACGTTCGGCAAGCACGTGCTGCCGGTGTTCGACACCGACAAGGTGCATCGCACGACGCGTCAGCGCGAAGCGGCCGCCGCGGCGAGCTGACGGCGCCTCGGTACCGCCGTGACCGAACCCACCTTCAACCTCGCCGATCTCTGGGAGACGCTCTGCGACGCGGGGCCCGACGCGGAGTGCCTCGTCGCGCCGCCCGTGCGCCACACGCGCGGCTCGCTCGACGCGGCCGCGAACCGCATCGCGAACCATCTGGTCTCGACCGGCGTGGCGACGGGCGAACGCGTCGGGATCTACTCGCGCAACCGTGCCGAGTACGTCGAGGCGTTGCTCGGCTGCTGGAAGTGTGGCGCGGTACCCGTCAACATCAACTGGCGCTACGTCGCCGACGAGCTCCGCTACGTCATCGACCGACGCCGAGCTCGTCACCATGATCGTCGAGGACGAGTACCTCCCCGTCCTCGACGATCTCGGGTTCGAGCGCCGGGTCCGGATGGGCGACTGGCGGCAGGCGAGCGCCGACGCGGAGCTTCGGCGACGTGCCCCGCACCGCCGACGACGTCTACATGCTCTACACGGGCGGCACCACGGGGATGCCCAAGGGCGTGATGTGGCGCCACGAGGACTTCTTCTACGCGTGCCTGCTCGGCGGGTCGGTGTTCGAGCCCATCACCGCGCCGGCCGAGATCGCGCGCAACGCCGAGCCGTCGTTCCGGATGAGCCCGCTCGTGCTCGGGCCGCTCATGCACGGCGGCGGGCAGTGGCTGACGCTGATCGCGTTGTGGGGCGGCAACCGGGCCGTCGTGTACACCGAGCGGCACTTCGATCCCGCGCTGGTGCTCGACCTCGCGGTCGCGGAACACGCGACGACGATCGGCATCATCGGCGACGCGATGGCGCGCCCGCTCGCCGACGCCGCCCTCGCCGAACCCGACCGCTGGGATTGCTCGGAGATCATCGGCCTCGGCAACGGCGGCGCGATGCTGAGTGCGGCGGTGAAGGCCGAGCTCGCGCGGCGCGTTCCCGAACGCGGTGCTGAACGACAGCTACGGCGCGTCGGAGACGGGCGCGGCCGGGAGTGAGGTCGGCGCCAGTACCGAACGCGACCGGCCGCGGTTCTCGACCGACGGGCGCACGTGGGTGCTCGATCCCGAGACGCTCGAACCGCTCGAACCGGGTTCGGGGATCGAGGGCCTGTTCGCGCGCAAGGGCTACATCCCGCTCGGCTACTGGAACGATCCCGTGAAGACCGCGGCAACCTTCCGCACCGACGCGCGCGGCGTGCGTTGGGTCGTGCCCGGCGACTGGGCGACGATCGACGCCGAGGGCCGCATCGTCTTGTTCGGGCGCGGCTCGGGCTGCATCAACTCGGGTGGTGAGAAGGTGTTTCCCGAGGAGGTCGAGGCGGCCGTGCGGGCCCATCCCGACGTGTTCGACGCGGTCGTCGTCGGTGTCCCCGACGAGCGGTTCGGTCAGAAGGTCGTCGCGCTCGTGAAACTCCGCGACGGCGCCCCCGAGCTCACGCTCGACGGCCTGCAGGACCACTGCCGCACCAAGATCGCGGGCTACAAGGTGCCGCGCGCCCTCATCCTCGGCGAGGCGCCGCGCACCAACACCAACAAGCCCGACTACGCGACCGCGCAGGAGATCGCGCTCGCCCGTCTCGGCTGATCTGGGCCATGCTGGGCTCCATGGAGACTCGTTCCATCGGTTCGCTCGACGCGTCGGTCGTCGGTCTCGGCTGTAACAACTTCGGGGGCCGCATCGACGAGGCCGCCACGAAGAAGGTCGTCGATGCCGCGCTCGACGCGGGCATCACCCTGTTCGACACGGCCGACATCTACGGCGGCACGCGCAGCGAGGAGTTCCTCGGCCGCGCGCTCGGCGACCGCCGCGACCGCGCGCTGATCGCCACGAAGTTCGGCGGTCCGATCGACGACGAACGCAAGGGCGGCGCGAGCGCGGCGTACATCGCCCGCGCGTGCGAGGACTCGCTCCGGCGCCTCGGCACCGACCGCATCGACCTCTACCAGGTCCACTTCCCCGACCAGGCGACGCCGCTCGCGGAGACGTTGGGCGCGCTCGACGCGCTCGTCCGCGCGGGCAAGGTTCGCGAGATCGGGTGCAGCAACTTCTCGGCCGAGATGATCGAGGAGTCGGCGAGCATCAGCGCCGATCGGGGATGGGCACGCTTCGTGAGCGTCCAGAACGAGTACAGCCTGCTGCGGCGCGGCCCGGAGAAGCAGGGGGTGCTCGACGCGTGCGTGAAGCACGACGTCGCGTTCATCCCGTACTTCCCGCTCGCGAGCGGCGTGCTCTCGGGCAAGTACAAGCGGGGCGAAGCACCGCCCGCCGGCACGCGGCTCGCGGGGATGCCGGCGGACCGCCGCGAGCAGGCCCTCTCGGACGCGGTCATGAACCGCGTCGAGGCCCTCGACGCCTGGGCGCACGAACAGGGCCGCACGTTGCTCGAACTTGCCTTCGCGTGGCTTCTCGCCAAGCCCGTCGTCGCCTGCGTCATCGCGGGCGCGACGAAGCCGGAGCAGGCCGTCGCCAACGCGGCCGCGGGCGGCTTGCTCCTCACCGACCACGACATAGCCGAGATCGACGCCGTGGTCGCGGCCGCGAAGGGAAGCTGACGTGGAGCTCGAAGCGCTGACGCGCGCGGAGCTGGCCGTCCTCGGCCGGGAGTGGCTGCTGCACGGGCATCTCCAGGACCGGGTGGGTATGCCCCTCGTGCACACCGGGCGCGAGCGCGAAGAGATGGAACAGATCGCGATCGAGGAGTGGATGGCCGCGAGCCCGATCTACTCCCGACGCACGCAGCGGGCGCTGCGGTTCGGCAACGGCGACGTCGCCACCATCTTGAAGAACATCCAGCTCGACATCGGCGCGCCGCACCATTTCATGGACTTCCGGTGCCGGGTCGACGACGCCGAGCACGGTGAGTTCTGGCTCGCACACTGCGGCGCGCTCCTCGACGTCGAGCCGATGGGCGAGGACTACGTCCACGGGATGTGCCACACGATCGAGGACCCGACCTTCGACGCGACCGCGGTCGCGACGAATGCCCGCGCCCAGGTGCGGCCGGTGCACCGGCCGCCGCGCGTGCCCGCCGGTCGCGATCCGCACTGTCACTGGACGATCACGATCGACGAGTCGTTCCCGCCCGTGGAGCCGCACCCGTACATGGCGGTCGTCGAGCGGTCGAAGATCGCGAACATCACGATCGACGAGCCCGCGGACGACGGCCCGGCCGGCGACGAGCCCGGCGGCTGGGACGATTACTCCGGCGACTTCGATCCCGACTTCGAGCTCGAGGACCTCTCGCACCGCGCGCTGATCGTCGCGTTGCAGGAGGTCGCGGTGCAGAGCCACCTCCTGCTGCGCGGGTTCCTCGTGGCGGTGGCGGAGCGTTACGGCGAGGAAGCCGCGCTCGAACTGCTCCCGCAGATCTTCACCGGGCTCGCGGGGATGACCGCGCAGCGACTCGTTCCGGTGCTCGGGCTCGAGGCGCGTGACGCCGCCGACATCGCCCGGCTGCTCTCGTTGCACCCGATGTTCTGGCCGCGGACGTACGTCGACCTGCGGGTCGAGGTGATCGACGACCTGCACCTGCGGTTCGCGCTCGGGCCGTCTCCGGTGCTCGACGAGGCCGACGGCTTCACGTGGTTCTCGCAGCTGGGCGGGGCCGGCGACCGTGCCCTCGACGCGATCGTGCAGGCGGTGAATCCGCGTGCGGTGTGTCAGGCGGTGCCGGTGCAGGGCGACGAGTGCTTCGCGTACGGCGTCACCATCGACCCCGACGCACCGCCCGCGAAGGAGGCGAACGAGATCGCGCTCGCCAAGATCAGCGGCGGTGCCGCGTTCGTGTTCACGCCTCGGCGTCCGGTGCGCGTGAGTTGAGTCTCGGGTTCAGGCCGAGCCTGATCGCGCCGATCGCCGCCGACGCGAGCGACAGCGCGGCCGCGCCGACGATCGCCGCGGCCTGACCGGGTCGCAGCGCGCCCGACGCGAGCCCGAGCGACGCGACCGCCGACGGCACACCCATCTCCGCCGCGGCGAGCAGCCCGCTGGAGAGCGGCAGCCGGACGACGGCGGCGGCGAGCACCGGAATGAGCGTGGTCGCGACCGCGAGGGCGACGAAGAGCAGCACGTCGTCGCGGGAGTGCACGAGCGCACGCATGTCGATCCGCGCGCCGAGCGTCACGAAGAAGAGTGGCACGAAGAAGCCTTCGCCCAGGCCGATCAGCTGGTCGGCGACGCGGCGGGGTTCGCCGACGACCGACACCATGACGCCCGCCGCGAAGCCCGCGATCAGCGCGCTCGCGTCGAACCGCTCGGCGATCCACGCGAGCCCGAACAGGACGAGCAACGAGAAGCGGAGGTCGAGCGCCCACGCGAGGTGGTGCGACGCATCGCGGAGCTCCGCGACCGGTTCCCGCCGGATCAGGTAGGCGGTGACGAAGCCCGCGGCGATCGAGCCCGCGATCACGAGCACCGCGCCGGTGAGCGCACGGGCGAAGCCGCCCTTCGACAGCACGAAGGGAACGGCCAGCACGGTCACGATGTCGGCGATCGACACCCACGCGATCGTGACGAGGAGCGACGGCTCACGGCGGCGCGTACCCAATATGGGCAGCACGATCGCGGCCGAGCTCGACGCGAGGAGCACGGCGATGATCGCCGGCCGCTGGAGTCCGCTGATCGCGGCCACGACCGGCGCGGCTGCGATCGCGAGCGCGACGGTCACGGCCGTGACGAGCGCACCGCGGCCCGCCGCGTTGCGCAGGCGGGTGTCGCGCAACGGCAGGTTCGTCGCGACGATGAACATCAGCAGTGCGAATCCGATGTCGGCCAGGAAGGCGAGCGTCGGTTCGGTCGCGACGATCGTGCGGGTGCCGGTCTGGCCGAACGCGACTCCGGCCGCGATCTCGCCGATGACCACCGGCGGCGCGATCCGGCTCGGCAGCAGCGCGAGCAGCGGGCCGAGGAGCCCGAGCGCGACGACCAGCGCGAGCGTGCCGTAGGTCATCCGGGCGCCGGTCGGAGCATCAGAAGACGCCGGCTTCCAGGCCCGCCGCGAACGTGATGCCGAGCTCGTGGCACCGCGCGAGTGCACCGTCGTCGATATCGCCGACGACCAGCACCGGGGCGAGCACCGCCTTCCAGCTCAAGCCGGTGACGATGCGCTCGACGCTGCGTATGGCGCCCTCACCGTCGTGTCCGCCCTTCACGAAGAGGGCGTAGGCGAGGCCGCGGGTCTCCTCGATCAGCTCGTAGTAGATGCGTTCGAGGAAGTCCTTCAACGCGCCGCTCATGTACCCGAAGTTCTCGGGCGTACCGAGGATGATGCCGTCGCACCAACGGACGTCGTCGGGACCGGCCGCGAACGCGTCGAGGGCGCGTACCTCGACGTCGTCGATCTCGTCGTTCGTCGCGCCCTCGAGCACCGCGTCGGCCAGCGACTGCGTGCCGCCGGTTCGCGAATGGGAGACGAGGAGGAGACGACGGGCGCCGGCCGCGTGCACGGCGCGGACACTACTTCCGGTGCTTCTCCTGGAAGGAGGCGAGATCGAACGCCAGGTGCTCGCGGACGTCGCCGACGTGGTCGACGATCATGTGCCGTTGCGCGAACCGCCATCCCCGATTCGACCGGTGGAACCGGTCGCGGTACCGACCGGTGACGATCGGCTGCAACGGCAGCGTCGGGGTCTGCTGGAACACCACGAATACCGAACGCCCGGTGGCGGTCCCGGCTGCTTCTTCGATGTCGATCTGGACGTTCGCGGTCAGGTGGCGGGTGCGGAGCGTGCCGTCGTCGTGGACGCGGTTGGTGTTCCGGTAGAGCTGCTTGACCGCGTCGGCGCCCGCGATCTCCCCTGCGACGCCCTCGTTCGTGATGACGGCATCCGCGAAGAGCTCACCGATCCCGTCGAAGTCGGCTGCGTCGATGCATTCGGCGTAGCGAAACATCAGCGTGGTGATCGCGTGATGGCTCTCCCACGTGCCCGCGCCCATCGCGTCACACTAGCTTCGGCGCTCGTGACCGACTCCGCCCCCTACGACTCCGTTCCCTATGAGCTGCGCGTCCCGGTCGAGGACGCGTTCGACGCGACGATCGGCTTCGTCGTCGAAGGGACCGACGAGATCGGCCGGTGCACCGGGCGCCTGCCGGTCCGACCCGCCGTCTGCCAGCCGATGGGCATCATCCACGGCGGTGTGTACGCGGCGATCGCGGAGACGCTGGCGTCGATGGGCACCGCCCGGGGTGTCCTCTCCGAAGGACGCGTGCCGCTCGGGATGTCGAACAACACGAGCTTCCTCCGGCCGGTGAGCGAAGGGTCGGTGCACGGGGTGGGGACCGCGATCCATCGTGGCCGCACGAGCTGGGTCTGGGACGTCGAGATGCGCGACGACGAAGGCCGGCTGTGCGCGACGTCGCGGGTGACGATCGCGGTGCGCGACCACGGGCCGAGATGAACGGCCGGCCGAACGACATCCCGAACAAGGTCAAGGTCGGGTTCTTCTCGTTCACCGAGATCACCGAGCCGGGCGAGCACCGGTCGTACAACGAGTGGCACATGCTCGACCACATGCCCGAGCAGTACCCGCTCGACGGCATCGCGTACGGGCAGCGCTGGGTGTCGACCCCCGCGTGCCGCGCGGCGCGGCTCGTGAGCGAGGCCCCGCTCGACCCGATCCACTACATGACGCTGTACCTCATGACCGAGCCGGTGGACCGCACCCTGCGCGAGTTCGTGCAGCTCGGCCGCGACCTCCACGAGGTCGACCGCTTCCACCGGCACCGGCGCGCGCGGCTCTCCGGCCCGTTCCCGTTCCGCGCGTCGGCGGTGTCGCCGCGCGTGCTGATCTCTCCCGTCGCCGTGCCGTACCGCCCGAACCTCGGGGTCTACGTGGAGGTCGAGGAGCTGGCCGAGGGTGACGACCCGGACCGCGTCGATGCCGACCACCTCGCGGCGTTGTGCGCGGAGGTGGGGGTGGCGGGCGTGTGGGTGTTCGCCGACGACGGACGCCGCATGACGGTGAGCTGGCTCGATGCGCCTCCGCTGGAGCTGTGCGGCCGCCTCGAACCGATCGTCGAGAGCCGGCGGGCAGCCGCGGCCGGTCGCACGCTGTTCGCCGGCCCGCTCGAGGCGATCACGCCGTGGAAGTGGGACTGGTTCGACGGGAGCTGAAACCCCGCCGCCCGGGCAGAAGGCGGACCCCCGCCCGAAGGGTTGACGCCTAGGTGGTCGCGATCGCGCGGGCCCACGCGTAGTCGGCCTTGCCGGCCGCGGTGCGCACGACCTCGGCGACGACGTGCACCGCGCGCGGAACCTTGTAGCCCGCGAGATGCGCGCGGCAGTGATCCTGCACGGAGGCGAGGTCGGGCGGCGCGGCGCCGGTCTCCGGCGCGACGATCCCGACGACCCGCTGACCGAACTTCGGGTCGGGCACGCCGACCACCACCGCGTCGGCGACCAGGGGGTGCGTCTTCAGCACCGCCTCGACCTCTTCGGGGTAGACCTTCTCGCCGCCGGTGTTGATGCACATCGAGCCCCGGCCGAGCAGATGGACGGTCCCGTCGGCGTCGATCGTGGCCATGTCGCCGGGTAGCGACCAGCGCTTGCCGTCGATCTCGACGAATGTGCGCTCGCTGCGATCGGGGTCCTGGTAGTACCCGAGTGGCACGCGCCCTCGGGTGGCGAGGCGACCGACGATCCCGGCGCCGCGTTCGACCGGCCGGAGGTCGTCGTCGACGACCATCGTCTCCGCCTTGGCCACGAAGGTCAGCGACGCGCCCGGTTTCGCGATCCCGGCCCGGGTCGTGACCGCGACCGCCTGGGCGGGGGACTCCGACGAACCGACGCCGTCGACCATTGCCACCACACTCGGCAGCACGCTCATCAACGCCGCCTTGGCGTCGGCCGAGAAGATGCTGCCGCCCGAGCCGATCAGGCGCAGCGACGACGTGTCCCAACGGCCGGGGGCGGTCGTGAGGACGTCGAGCAATGGGCGCGCGCTCGCGTCGCCGACGAGGTTCATCGAGTTCACCTGCTCGCGCTGCACGAGGTCGAGCACGTGCTCCATGTCGACGTGCGGGCGGTCGTACAGCACGATCTTGCCGCCGCCGAGCAAGGTGCCGATCGCCGACCATTGTCCGCTCGCGTGCATGAGCGGCCCGAGCGCGAGCGACACGAACTGCGGCGGGCCGGGATCGTCGGGCGGCAGGAACGCGCGCAGTCGTTGCGCAGGATTGCCGGTTACCGACGCCGCGATGTCGGTCGGGTGTTCGATCGGCGGGCCACCGGGATTGCCACCGCCCATGGCGGCGAAGAAGATGTCCTCGCTGCGCCAGACCACGCCTTTGGGCATGCCGGTCGTGCCGCCCGTGTACAGCACGTAGTGGTCATCGGGGGAGCGCGGGCCGAGGTCGCGCGCGTCCGACTGCCGCCTCGAGTGCGGTCGCGAACGACGGGTCGTCGACGTCGATCACGAAACCGATGTCCGCGCAACGGGGCGCGACGCGCTCGGCGCGCTCGCGGTTGTCGGCGTCGTGGACGATGCCGACCGCGTCGGCGTCGGTGAGCAGGTACGCGAGCTCGTCGTCGACGTAGCGGTAGTTGACGTTGATCGGGACCGCGCGCAGCTTGTAGCACGCGAACATCGCTTCGAGATGTTCGATGGAGTTGCGCAGGTAGAGCGCGACGTGCGCGCCCGGGTCCGCGCCGCGCGCCTGCAGGACATGCGCGAAGCGCGTCGAGCGGTCGTCGAGCTCGGCGTAGGTGCGGCGTTCGGCGCCGCAGACCGCGGCCTCGCGGTCGGGAACGGCGTCGGCAACCAGCTCGAAGAGATCCGCGAGATTGAACTGCAACGACGCCCCCTGCCCCCTATACAGTCCGATTCTGACATGACCGATCTTCACGCTCTGCTCGTGCGGCCGGACGGTTTCGTGCCCAAGGAGCGCTACACGACGCGCGACTTCACCGAGCTGGAGCAGGCGCGCCTCTGGCCCCGGGTGTGGCAGATCGCTTGCCGGGAGGAGCAGGTCGCGGCGCCCGGCGACTTCTTCGAGTACGAGATCGGCTCCGAGACGATCGTGATCGTGCGGGCCGGGTCGGGTGAGCTGCACGCGTTCCACAACACGTGCCTGCACCGTGGCCGGCGGCTCGCCGGCGGGTGCGGATCGTTCGCCGGCGGCGAGATCCGGTGCGGTTACCACGGCTGGTGCTACGCGCTCGACGGGCGGCTGGTCGACGTTCCCGACCGTGAGGACTTCGCGGACCTGCCCGACGACCTCTCGCTCGCGCCCGTGGGCGTCGACACCTGGGGCGGGTTCGTGTTCGTCAACCTCGATCCCGACGCCGAACCGCTGCTCGAGTTCCTCGATCCGTTGCCGGCGCTCCTGGCGCCGTACCACCTCGAGCAGATGCGCTTGCGCGCGTCGCTGACCACGATCATCGACGCGAACTGGAAGGCCGTCGTCGACGCGTTCAACGAGGGTTACCACGTGCAGGGTCTGCACCGGCAGATCCTGCCCTGGACCGACGACGTCAGCATCGAGTACGAGCAGTTCGGGAAGCACGCGCACTACGGGCGCCTTCCCGGCGCGCGGCGCCAACTCCGGCCGAGCCCGCGCCTCGGCCTCGGTCCGGACGACTACGACGAGGGCGAGATCCTCGCGAGCCTCGTCGGCGGACTCGGGGGCGCGTTCCTCGGCGAGGAACGGGCCGCGATCGAGGCGCTACGCGCGACCGGGCCGCCTCCCGGCTCCACACTGCTCGAGGCGTACCAGGCCCGGCGAATGCAACTCCTGCAACAGCGGGGCTTCGACGTTTCGGGTTTGTCGAGCGAGCTCATGACGAGCGCCGACGACGTGTTCTGCTTCCCCAACGTCGTCGGCCCGATCTATCCCGGCAGCGCGATCCTCTTCCGCGTCCGCCCGCTCGGCGACGATCCCGACCGCTCGGTGAAGGACACCTGGGTACTGGAATGGCGCGCGCCGGACTCGGCCGACGAGCGCAAGGTGAAGCCGAAGTTCTTCGAGAACTGGCGCGACCGCGACTGGGGCGAGATCACCGAGCAGGACTACGAGAACCTCGCCAACGTGCAACAGGGGATGCGGTCGGCCGGGTGGACCGGCGCGCGGCTGAACCCGCGCCAGGAGGGGAACATCCTCCACATGCACCGCGTGATCGACGGCTACCTCACGGGAAGCGGCCACATCGGGAACGGTCTGCACCACGACTGACGCCGCACAGCCGAGTTCTCCCGACAGCCGCAGCAAGCGCGACGCGGCCCGGGTCGTCGCGCCCGTTCACCAGCTGCCGCCGCCCCCGCCGCCCCCTCCGCCGCCCGAGAACCCTCCGCCGAACCCGCTGCTGCTCGACGACGACGGCTGGCTCGCGTAGAGCGTGCCCGTCGCCACGGTGCCGAAGTGGTTGATCGAGCCGGCGAGGAGCAGCGCGTTGAACGGCGCGTTGCCGCGGTACCAGCTGGTCTCGAGCTGCTCGGCGTCGAGATCGGAGAAGACTTTCGCCCATTTGTCGGTGCAGCCGAACACGATCGCATAGGGCAGGTACTGGGAGAAGATCTCGTGTTGTTCGGCGAACCGCTCGCGCAGTCCCTGGTCGCCTTCGTCGAACAGGCGCCGGAAGCCGCGCACCCGCGAGAACATGGCGCTGCCCTTGCCTGTGCGTGACGGCATCCGGCCCGACAGCGCGAGCAACGTGACCGCGCCGAGCACGAGGCCGACCGGAATCAGCGCGAACGACGACATGATCCCGACGAGCACGACGATCCCGACCGCGACGAGCAGCGCGAGCACGCCGACGGCGACGAAGCGCTGACGCGTGCGGTCGGGACGGAGGGCGAACCAACCCTGGGTGACGACGTCGTCGTACATCGCGTTCTGGATCACCTTCAGCTCGGCCCGGAACTTGTACTTCAGGTCGGAGAGCTTCACGTCGGGGCCCGCGCCGAACAGCGCGTTCATCAGCTCGGTCTCGTAGGGGAGCAACGTGCCCTTGCCCGCGACCTGCGTCGCCGTGAGCTCGTAGTCCTTGTCGCCGAGATCGGTGATCGTGAGCCAGCCGCGCACGGCGAGGTCGACGATCGTCGCGGTGACGTCGACGAGGTTCGCGTGCTCGTCGACGAGCGTGCCGACCTGGCCGGGCAGCACGCCGTCGGGCGGGACGAACTCGACCGGTCCCGCGTCCTCGCGCCCGAGGCCGATGCGCGCCTCGGCGCCGGTGTCGTTGCCGAACGCGGCGTCGACCGCGGAGCCGGTGAACCGGCGGTCGCGCCCGCGCTTCCATGCCAGCGAGATGACCGCGCCCATCGTCAGGATCGCGACGAGGGCTGCCGGTAGGACCGTGTCGAGCCGGATCGCGAACGCGTCGACGACAGTGCGGCGGCGCACGAGGATCGGTTCGGGGTCGGGCACGATCGTGTGCGGCGGCACACCGACGACCGTCGTCATGCCCTCCTGGGTGCCCAGACCCGACGTCGAGAATGTCGCCGTGCGGCCCGACTTCGTGGCGCGTTCGCAGCCCTGCTTGCTGTTCTGCACCCCGGAGTAGCACGCGACGTCGGTGATCGCGGCGGGGGTCGTGATGGTGACGGTCGCGCGTTCGATCGGGACCGGCCACTGCAGCCCGATGCCGTCCCAGTTCAGCTCCTGGTGGTCGGCGAAGGTCTCGCGCGGCGCCGACGACGGCGTAGTCGATCGTGTACCGGTGCACTCCCGTGATCGTCACGTTCGGATCGCCGATGCGGAGATGCAGGTACCGACCCTCGTGGCTCGACTTCACCGGTGTCGTCCCGCCGTCGGCGTGCACGGCGACCCCGCTGATGCGGTACGTGCGATCGTGGCTCGCGTCGTAGTTCTCGCTCTCGACCAGGTCGCGGATGATCCCGTGCCGAGGCGACGGGCCGAGGTCGTAGTTGATGTCCTCCTCGACCTGCAGTGTGCCGTCGGCCTGCAGGTGCATCGCGACCACGTAGTTCGTGATCCGTTCGCCCGTCGATTCGCGCGATCGCGCCGGGCGCCGTAGCCACGAGCAACGACACGCCGGCGACGAGCACGACGCCGGCCAGCGCGGCGAGGCGCTCTCACTGCTCCGACATGATTCGTTCGAACTCGGCTTCCGGATCGCGGTGTTGCTCGCCGTCGACCTCGACGATCGCACGCGTGATCTCGACGTTGGCGCGGAACGGCGCCTGGTAGCCGTCGCCGATCGCAGGCCCGACCTCGTACCCGCACGTCAGCCCGCCCCCCGTGTACGAGAACGTCATGGGCGTGAAGTGCGGGATGTCGCCCGCGCCCACCACCGCCCCGTCGAGGAGCAGTTCACCCCGGCCGGTGTACTCGGCGGTCTTGGTGAACACGAACCGCACCTCGTGCGGCCCGGGAGTGACGACGGCGTCGCTCGTGATCACGTCGCGGTGCGCCCCGTAGAGGTTGTGCACGTAGCGCGGCCGTCCGGCGACGAGTTGCAGCGTGAACCCGCCGAGCACCGATCCGAGCGCGAGCAGCGTGCCCTCCGGCGCCACCTGCTCGGGCACGGTGATCGACACGGCGATCGAGTGCGCGCGGTTGCGGACGTTCACCGCCACGGCCTCGGGCACGGGCGCGCCGTTCGGGAAGTACTCGTACGACGACCGGACCTGGCGGCTCGTGGGCCGCGGGTTCAAGATCGCGAACAGCGGGCGGTTGTCGAGGGGGAGCACGTCGTTGCGCTCGGCTTCGTCCCACCACAGCTCGACCATCTCCGCGAGTCGTTCGGGCTCGGACGGGGCGAGGTCGTCCGACTCCGACGGGTCGGCCACGACGTCGTAGAGCTCCCAGACATCGTCGTCGAACGGTGCGTCGGGTTCGAGCCCGTCGTCGTACATCTTGCCCATCGGGTGGAAGGTCACCGCCTTCCACCCCCGGTGGTAGATCCCGCGCGACCCGAGCATCTCGAAGTGTTGGGTCTCGTGCGTCTCCGGTGCCGACGCGTCGCGCAACGCCGGCGCGAAGCTCGTCCCGTCGACCGCGCGACTGCGCGACGCCCTCGATGTCCGCCGGAAGGTCGATGCCGACGAGGTCGAGCACGGTCGGCAGGACGTCGATCGCGTGCGCGAACTGCCGCCGGGTCCCGCCCGCGTCGGGGATCCCGCCACGCATCGACTTCGGCAGCGCCACGATGCACGGGTCGGCGACGCCGCCTTCGTGCACCTCGCGCTTCCAGCGCTTGAACGGCGTGTTGCCGGCCATCGTCCAGCCCCACGGATAGTTGTTGTGCGCGGTCGGCCCGCCGATCTCGTCGATGCGGGCGCGCAGCTCGCGCCGGCCCGCGGGGGCACCGTTCATCAGGCGGCCGTCGTTGATCGAACCCTTCGGTCCGCCCTCGGCGCTCGCGCCGTTGTCGGAGACCGCGACGATCAGCGTGTTGTCGAGATCGCCGGTCTGTTCGAGGAACGCGAGCAGCCGCGCGATCTGCGCGTCGGTGTACGACAGGTACGCGGCGAAGCACTCCATGAAGCGCGCCGCGACCGCGCGGTCCTCGGCCTTCAACGAGTCCCACGCCGGCACCCAGCGCGGGCGGGGCGTGAGCTTCGTGTGCGCGGGGAGCACGCCGGTCGCGATCTGGCGCGGCGAACGTCGCCTCGCGCCACGCGTCCCAGCCCGCGTCGAACTGACCGCGGTAGCGGTCGATCCATTCCTTCGGTGCGTGATGGGGAGAGTGGCACGCGCCCGTCGCGAAGTAGCAGAAGAACGGGCGGTCGGCGTCGACCGCGCGCAGGTCGCCGAGGAACTGGATCGCGCGATCGGCGAGGTCGGCACTCAGGTGATAGCCCTCCTCGGGGCGCGCGGGCGGGAGCACGGAGTGGTTGTCGTGGTAGAGCGACGGCACGAACTGGTGCGTCTCGCCGCCGTGGAAGCCGTACCAGCGGTCGAAGCCGCGCGCGATCGGCCACGATGCCCGCGACGCGGCCATGTGCGTCTCGTCGTCGGGCGTGAGGTGCCACTTGCCGACCGCGTAGGTGGCGTAGCCCCGGCCCCGCAGGATCTCGGAGAGGAATCCGTTCTCGCGGGGGATACGGCCCCAGTAGCCGGGGTAGCCGACCGCGAGGTCGGCGACGCGGCCCATGCCGTTGCGGTGATGATTGCGCCCGGTGAGCAGGCACGATCGGGTCGGTGAGCACAGCGCGGTCGTGTGGAAGTTCGTCATGCGCAGCCCGTCGCGGGCCAGGCCGTCGAACGCCGGCGTCGAGATGTCGGAGCCGTAACAACCCAGCTGGGCGAAACCGACGTCGTCGAGGACGAGCATCAGCACGTTCGGCGCGCCCGCCGGCGGCTCGGGATCGGGCGGCCACCACGGCGTCGACGTACGGAAGTCGCGACCGATCACGCCTTCGAAATGCCGCGCGTCCGCGTGGCCGGGAGCGTTGTCAGAATTCTGGTCCATGCCGTGAGTCTGCCAAGCGCGCTAGACCGTGCGCATGAAACTGGGACTTCAGCTGGGCTATTGGGGTGCGCAACCGAACCCGTTCTCGATCGCGCTCGCGCAGGAAGCGGAGCGGCTCGAGTACGACTCGGTGTGGACGGCGGAGTCGTGGGGCTCCGACGCGTTCACGCCCGCGGCGTGGATCGGAGCGCACACGTCGCGGATCCGCCTGTGTACCGGCATCGTCCAGATATCGGCGCGCACGCCCGCGTCGTGCGCCATGCATGCGCTCACGCTCGATCATCTGTCGAACGGCCGCTTCACGCTCGGGCTCGGCGTCTCGGGCCCGCAGGTGGTCGAAGGTTGGTACGGCCAGCCGTTCGGCAAGCCGCTCGCCCGCACCCGTGAGTACATCGAGATCGTCCGCCGCATCCTGCGCCGCGAGGAGCCGGTCGAGTTCCACGGCGAGCACTACCAGCTGCCGTACGACGGCCCGAACTCGTGGGGCCTCGGCAAGCCGTTGCGCTCGATCACGCACCCGCTTCGCTCCGACCTGCCGATCCTGCTCGGCGCCGAGGGACCGAAGAACATCGAGCTCGCGGCCGAGGTCGCCGACGGGTGGCTGCCGCTCTACTACTCGCCCTTCCGCCAGGACGTGTACACCGACTCGATGAAGGCCGCCGCGAACAAGCCGGGCTACGAGGTGTGCGTGAACGTCATGGGGTGCCGTGTCCACGACGACATCGAAGAGGCGCTCATGCCGACCAAGGCCGCGCTCGCGTTCTACATCGGCGGCATGGGCGCCCGCGACCGCAACTTCCACATGGAGCTGATGAGCCGCATGGGGTTCGAGGCCGAGGCGCACAAGATTCAGGACCTCTTCTTCGAGGGCCGGCGCGACGAGGCGATCCCGTTGGTTCCGACGCAGTTCGCCGACGAGATCTCGCTCGTCGGCCCGAAGGAACGGATCCGGGACCGCCTCGAGGCGTGGAAGGAGAGCCCGGTCACCACGATCATGCTCAGCGGTGACCTCGAGACCCTGCGGACGATGGCCGAGCTCGTCGGCTGAGCGGAGCTACGGCTTGACGAGCGCGCCGTGCGTCGCCTGCTCGAACCGGCGGGCGACATCCCGGAAGTCGAGGACGTTCCAGATCGCCTTGACGTAGTCGGGGCGCCGGTTCTCGTACTGCAGGTAGTACGCGTGCTCCCAGGCGTCGATGACGAGCAGCGGCACGCCGCCCTGGCCCGTGTTGCCCTGGTGGTCGTAGATCTGCTCGATGAACAGGCGCTCACCGAGCGGCTCCCACGACAGCGCGCCCCAACCCGAGCCCTGCACGGTCGCGGCCGACTGCGTGAGCTGCTTCTTGAACGCGTCGAACGAACCGAAGTGCTCGTCGATCGCGGCGGCAAGCTCGCCGTCGGGACGGTCGCCGCCGTCGGGGGAGAGGTTCTTCCAGAACAACGTGTGGAGCACGTGGCCGGAGAGGTTGAACGCGAGCGTCTTCTCGAGTCCGACGATGGCGCTCAGGTCGTCGGAGGCCCGGGCCGCCGCGAGCTTCTGGAGGGTGGTGTTCACTCCGTCGACATACGCCTTGTGGTGCTTGTCGTGATGGAGCTCGAGAACGCGGGCCGAGTAGTGCGGCTCGAGGGCCGCGAAGTCGTAGTCGAGCGGGGGGAGCTCGTAAGCCTTCATCTATTCCTCCAAGAGTTGACCTGCCGACCGGGTTGCGAGGACCTGCGTCGCGGATGAACCCGGAGCTTCACCAGCGGCGTTCGAGAACTTGTTCAGTGCGGCGACCACTGCCAGCCGATCGTCGTCACCCATGCGGCGCACGATCTCGTCGAGCTCGCGGCGCCGCGCGGTCATGACGTTCTCGACGACTGACGTACCCATCGCGGTCAGCGCGATAACCACCTCACGGCGGTCGACGGCCGACGGGGCGCGCACCACGAGACCGCGACTCACGAGGCGATTGCACATCCGTGTCATCGTCGACGCGTGCACGGCCAGGCGTTCGGCCAGCGCGCTGACGGTCTGTGGGCCCGCGGTCGCGAGGACCACGAGGGACCGGAACTGCGGCAACGTGACGTCCTGGTTGACCACCGAGAGCGATCGTGCCGTGATCGCGACGAGCGCGCGGCTCGCGCGCAGGATCGAGTCGACCACCGGGTCGGCTGTCGCGTCGTCCATGTCGAGATTCTCTCCGCTCATCGACGTGTCCCCGTTGTGCGCGCGTACATGAAGCCGTACATGAAGCCCGAACACCGCCCTTCCGCCTGACCGGCGAGATGTGATCCTACGGCCACTCCGCAGCTCCGCACGATTAGCCCCGGTCCGGGAGTCCGGGCTTGACCGCCGACAGCGGGACGCCTACACAGGCCGCATGGCCGATCTGGAGGCACTCCTGCACGAAGTGCTGGCGCCGCAACATCTCGCGTTCGGCGACGCGATCGGCGACGATTACACGCACGACGAGGCCTTGACGGCGTCTCCTGTGAGACCGCTGGCAGTGGCCCGGCCCGGTTCGACCGAGGAAGTGGCCGCGGTCGTGCGCCTGTGCGACGAGTCGCACGTGCCGGTCACCGCCCGGGGCGCGGGTACCGGATTGTCGGGGGCGTGCGTCCCGCGGGCGGACGGCATCGTGCTCTCGCTCGAGCGCATGAACCGGATCGTCGAGATCGACACCGACAATTACGTGGCGGTCGTCCAGCCGGGGGTGACCCTCGACCAGCTCGACGCCGCGCTGGCTCCGCTCGGTCTCGTGTATCCCGTGTATCCCGGCGAGAACAGCGCGTCGCTCGGCGGCAACGTGGCGACGAACGCGGGCGGGATGCGCGCGGTGAAGTACGGCGTCACTCGCAACCAGGTGTTGGGGCTCGAAGCGGTGCTCGCGAGCGGCGAGGTCATCCGCACCGGCGGCAAGTTCGTGAAGGCGACCACCGGCTACGACCTGACCCAGCTCGTGATCGGTTCCGAAGGCACGCTCGCGGTCGTGACCGAGGCGGTGTTGAAGATCTACCCGCGCCCGCAGCACAGCGCCACGGTGCTGGTCCCGTTCGCGTCGATCGACGAGATCGCGGCCGCGGTGCCGGTGATCGTGCGCAGCGGCGTCAATCCGCTCGTGCTCGAGTACGTCGACGGCGGCGGTCTCGCGACGCTCGCGGCCAACGTCGGGCTCGACCTCGGCATCAACGCCGACGTGCAGGCCGCGGCGAGCGCGTACCTGATCGTCGTGCTCGAGGAGCACATCGAGCAGCGGCTCGACGACGACGTCGCCGCGCTCGCGGAGTTGGTGGGCGGGCTGGGGGCTATCGACGTGTTCGTCCTGCCGCCCCGCTCGGGTGCGTTGCTGCTCGAGGCGCGGGAGAAGGCGTTCTGGGTCGTGAAGGCGCTGCGGCGCGAACGACATCATCGACGTCGTGGTTCCCCGCGCCGTCGGTGCCGCAGTACCTGCAGGCGGTCACCGCGATCGCGGCCGAGCACTCGTCGTTCGTCAGCGCCGCGGGTCATGCGGGCGACGGCAACATCCATCTCTCCGTCTTCCAAGCCGACGACGAGGTCCGCCACCGCGTGATGCACGCGATCATCGCGGCCGGCGTCGGGATGGGCGGCGCGATCTCGGCGGAGCACGGGATCGGCACGGAGAAGAAGCAATACTTCCTCGAGCTCGAGGATCCCGAGAAGATCGCGCTGATGCGCCGGATCAAGGCCGCGTTCGACCCGAACGGCATCCTGAATCCCGGAACCCTCTTCGACTGAGTGCAGGAGACCGACATCATGAACGGTGCGCACGCGCTGCTCCGGACGCTCGTCGCGAACGGCGTCGATACCTGCTTCACGAACCCGGGCACGTCGGAGATGCACTTCGTCGCCGCGCTCGACGACGTGCCCGAGATGCGCGCGGTCCTCGCGCTGTTCGAAGGTGTCGCGACCGGGGCCGCCGACGGGTACGGACGCATGCACGAGCGCCGGCCCGCGGCGACGCTGTTGCATCTCGGGCCCGGACTCGGCAACGGGCTCGCGAATCTGCACAACGCCGCGCCGGGCCCGCACGCCGATCGTCAACATCGTCGGCGACCACGCGACGTATCACCAGGCGCTCGACGCTCCGCTCGCCTCCGACATCGTGAGCGTCGCGAACAACGTGTCGCGCTGGGTCCGCGAGTCGAAGGGGCCGGAGACGGTCGGGCGCGACGCGAGCGAGGCGATCGGCGAGGCTCGCCGGGGCGGGGTCGCGACGCTCATCCTGCCCGCCGATGCGTCGTGGTCCGAGGGGGCCGAACCCGGTCCGGAGGCGCCGGCGCACGTCGAGCTCGGCGGGTACGAGGCCGACGTCGACGCCGCGGCGCAGGCGTTGCGCGGCGGCGAACCCGCCGTCCTGCTGCTCGGGGGTCAGGCCGTGCGCGAGCGCGGGCTGCTCGCCGCGTCGCGGATCGCGGAGGCGACGGGCGCCAAGCTCATGTGCGAGACGTTCCCGGCCCGGCTCGAGCGCGGTGCGGGGATCCCCGCCGTCGACCGGCTCGGGTATCTCGCCGAGTTCGCGATCGCGCAGCTGCAGGACGTCCGCCACCTGATCCTCGTCGACGCCAAGGAACCGGTCTCGTTCTTCGCGTACCCGAACCTGCCGAGCGTGCTCACGCCGGAAGGCTGCGAGGTCCGTCACCTCGTCGGCGACGGCGTGCTCGCGGCGACCGCGCTCGAAGCCCTGGCCGAGGCGGTCGGAGCGCCGGCCGGCGCGGCGGCCCGCCCGGCGGCGAGCCGCCCCGACCGCCCGAGTGGACCGCTCAACCCCGAGACGATCGCGAGCGCCATCGGCGCGCTGCTGCCCGAAGGCGCCATCGTCAGCGACGAGGCGAACACGGGCGGCCTCTTCGTCTCGGGCGCGACCGCGGGGGCACCGCGCCACGACTGGTTGACGCTCACCGGCGGCGCGATCGGGCAGGGCATGCCGGTTGCCACGGGCGCTGCGGTCGCGTGCCCCGACCGGCCGGTGCTCAGCCTGCAAGCCGACGGGAGCGCGATGTACACGCTGCAGTCGTTGTGGACGCAGGCGCGCGAGGGCCTCGACGTCACCACGGTCATCTTCAACAACCGCTCCTACGCGATCCTGAATCTCGAGCTCGCACGCGTCGGTGCGCGCACCGACGGCAATGCCGCCGACCAGTTCGACCTCTCGCGCCCACCGATCGACTTCGTCGCGCTGGCGCAGGGGATGGGCGTCGACGGGACGCGCGCCGAAACCGCCGACGACCTCGTGCGCGCGCTCGAACGCGCGTTGCACGAGCCCGGCCCTCACCTCATCGACGCGATCCTGCCCGCCCGGCTCTGACGCCCGAAAACCCCACCAACAGTTGTCGGAGATCTCAGCACGATGCGTTGTTATCTTCGACAACTGTTGGTGGCGTAGATCGGTCACGGGAGGATGAGGTGGACGTCGCCGAACTCGTGCCAGAGGTAGCCCTCGGCCGAGGCGGCCGCGTACGACACGTCGAGCGCGTCGCGACCCGCGACCGCCTCCAGCATCTGCAGGTGTGATGCCTCGGGCTCGTGCCAGCCCGTGAGCAATCCGTCGACCGCGTGCGCGCCCCGCTCGGGCGTCACGACCACGTCGGTCCACCCTTCACCCGCATGCACGATTTGGCGCGGGTCGACGACCGACTCGAGCGCGCGCACGACGGTGGTGCCGATCGCGATCACCTTTCCACCGTTCGCCCGGGTCTCGTTGACACGCGCCGCGGTCGACGGTGCGACGCGGTACCACTCGGGGTAGGGGTGCTCGTTCGCCTCGAGCGACGAGACGCCGGTGTGCAACACGAGCGGGGTGACGCCGACGCCCTTGGCGACGAGCCGGGTCACGAGCTCCGGTGTGAACGGCCGGCCGGCGCTCGGCATCTCCGCGCTGCCGGGTTCGCGTGCGTACACGTTCTGGTAGGTGTCGAGCGGCCAGTCGCGCGGCACGTAGCCGTACCGGATCGGGCGGCCGTGCACTGCGAGATAGGTGAGCACCGCGTCGGGCAGGTCGAGTGTCGCGACCCAGAGCCGGGCCGACGTCTCGAACCGGGTCGCCAGGTGGACGAAGCCGCCGCCGACGAGGCGCAGCGTCGTTCCGGGCGGGTCCTCGAACCAGGGTTCGGTCGCGCGCCCGTTCGGCCGGCGCAGCTCCACCAGCCAGAGGTTGGCGGGGAGCCGTTGCGACAGGTGCACGACGAGGGGAGTGCCGTCGTCGCCGAGCGCGTCGAGCGCGGCCGCGAGCGTTCCGGAGGTGTTCACGACCACGAGGTCGCCCTCGTCGAGGAACTGCGGGAGGTCGTGGGCGTGGGCGTGGGCGACGCCGAGGTCGCCGCGGCGGGCAACGAGCATCCGCACCGCGTCACGCGTGATGCCACGCGCTTCGGGCGGTTCCGTCGCTTCCCGTACGACGACGGCAGTCATGACGACGCTCCCACCGTCGTTTCCGGCGTGAGGGTCGCCTGCGTCGTTGCGGTCGTTGCGGTCGTTGCGGTCGTTGCGGTCGTTGCGGTCGTTGCGGTCGCGAGGTCGGCGGCGCGGTAGCGGCCGCGGTCGGGACGATCGAACAGCAGGCGGCGGAGCGCGGGCACAACCGTCTCGGGCTCCGGGCGATCGGAGATGTCCTCGCCCGGGAACGCGTCCTGGTGCATCTGCGTCCGCATGTCGCCCGGGTCGAACGTGTAGACGCGCACGTCGGGCTCCTCGGCCGCGAGGACGTTGCCGGCCTGCTCGAGCGCCGCCTTCGACGACCCGTACCCGCCCCATCCCTCGTAGGGCTCGATCGCGGCGTCGGACGTGATGTTCACGACGGTGCCGAACCGCTCGCGCAGGGAGGGGAGCGCGACCTGAGCCAGCGCGACGGGTGCCACCACGTTGACCTCGTAGACGTGGGCGAGCACGTCGAGCGGGTAGTCGGCGAGGCGCGGCTGCGGCGACGGGCCGAGGACGCTCGCGTTGTTGACCAGCACGTCGATGCCGCCGAGCTCGGTCGCGGCGGCGACGAGCGCGGCGCGGTGGGCCGGGTCGGTGACGTCGCCGGGGATCGCGGCGCACGCATCCGGGGCCGAGATCCGCGACGGCCGCGGCGAGCGCGTCGCCGTCGCGGGCGTCGACCACGAGATCCCATCCGTCCCGCGCGAGGGATTGGGCGAGTGCGAGACCGAGTCCGCGGGATGCGCCGGTGATGAGTGCGACGGCCATGGGGTTCCTCCTCGTTCCTCCCGGATACTGCTCCTGTCCCGCGAATAACGCAAGTAGTTACTTGTGATATTTCTGGCGGGAAGAATGAGGGGGTGGCGAGGTACGAGGCGGCGGTCGTCGGGGGCGGGCTGGTCGGGACGGCGACGGCGTACGAGTTGGGTGTGCGAGGCGTCCGGACGCTGCTGGTCGATCGGGCCGACACCGGGCGCGCCACCGACGCCGGCGCCGGGATCCTGTCGCCCGAGACGACCCACGCGCGACGACCCGAGCTGGGTCGCGCTGGTCCGCGCGGCCGGAGAGCACTACGACCGGCTCGTGCCGGAGCTGGAGGGCGACACCGGTTGGGACCGCTGCGGCATCCTGCAACTCGCGACGCGCGACAGCGACGTCCCGGCATGGGAGTGGGTCGCGGAACGGGCGCCGGGCGCGAACGAGATCACTCCCGCCGAAGCACGCGCGATGGTCCCGGTCCTCGGCGACGTTGTTCGCGCGCTGCATCATCCGGCCGCGGCGCGCGTCGACGGGCGGCTCATGTGCGCCGCGCTCCGGCGCGCCGCCGTCGATCGATTCGGCGTCGAGGTGCGCTCAGAGTCGGTCGACGACGTGCGCGCGCTTCCGGCCGACGCGGTGGTCGTTGCGGGCGGAGCGTGGACGGGGAAGGTGGCCGACCAGCTCGGGGTGCGGCTCCCGGTCGGCCCGTTGCGCGGCCAGATCATCCACCTCGGCGTCCATGCGCACGACACCGCGATGTGGCCGATCGTGCAACCCGTGTACGGCTACTACATGGTGCCGTGGGCCGACGCCCGCGTCGCGGTCGGGGCGACGGTCGAGGACGCGGGCTTCGCGGCCGACGTCACTGCGGGCGGAGTGCACGACGTGCTGCGCGAGACCCTGCGCGTGATGCCCGGTCTCGCGAGCGCGACCATGCGCGAGGTTCGCGTCGGTCTCCGTCCGGCGAGCGTCGACGACACCCCCATCCTGGGACCGCTCCCGGGCGTCGCGCCGGGTGGTCCCGACATCTTCGTCGCGACCGGCCACGGCGCCAACGGCTTGTTGCTCGGTCCGGTGTCGGGCGCGCTCGTCGCCGACCTGGTCTGCGGTCGCGAACCCGCGCTCGACCTCACCCCGTTCCGCGCCGACCGCTTCGAGAACGACTGACGGACTCTCGGCTCGCGGCGAATGGACCCGTCACAGTCGAGTTCGCACCGTCATGGCCGATCGGCGATCCTGGCGCGGTCGCCATCTGCGGGCGCCATCTGCGGGCGCACGGAGCGGCCACGGGTTCAGGGATTCATCGCGACGCTTCGCCGAGTGCTCGTGCTGCGGCTCAGGTCGGCGAGCAGAGACCGACCGACTGGATCGCCTGTGCGGGGATGCCGAACGGTTGTACGGCTTCGGGCGCCCTTTTCAGTCGGTCGCGCGAGGTACACAATGCGGCGATGAGCGTCGTGGTGTGGCGTCCGGCCGGGATCGTGTTGATCGCGCTGTCCGCATTCGGTGCGGCATCGTGCGGGAGCAGCTCCAAACCGCCTGCGGACACAACAGGGTCGTCCGCGTCGACCTCGACCTCGACCTCGACCGTTCCCGCGACCACGTCGACGACGAGCACAACCGTTGCCGGCGGGACGACGACCTCGACGTCACCATCGCTGTCGAACTGGACGACTCCCGCGAACAACCCCGACGGCTCGATCTCAGTCGCGACCTTCAACGCCGGCCTCGATTCGGAGCACCCGACGTGGGCGAGTACCCCGGAACGCATTGCGAATGAGTTCCTCAACACAGACTCCATGGATGCATCCATCGATGTGGCGACGCAGCTGACCGCGCTCTCGCCCCAAGCCGCCGATGTCGTGGTGAACGTCGACGGGCTCCGCGACGACTCGGTGCACGCGGCCCGCTACAACCTCCATCTCGTACGGCAACCCGACCAGACTTGGCGGCTCGCCACCGTGGCGTGGTCGCAGCAATGCCAACCCAACCGCGGTCACCAGAGCTTCACGACCGAGCTGTGCCTCTGATCCACGCGAGGTCGAGCTCCCGAGGGCCCTGTTCGAGCGCTTCGTGCTGATCGGTCGTGAGCGGTAGACGGCGCGCGGACATCACCGCCGCCGCTTCCGACGTCTCCCACGACGCGCGTGACGATCGCGGGCCCGGCGTTCGCCTCGGAAGAGAGCACCCCGACGTCGCGATGACTCGCGACACGTCGCGCCGATGGGCAGGTCTGTACCGGAGCACTCAGGTCGGGATCGAATCTTCCGGCCAGTAGCGCCCGAGGGATACCACGAGGTACGCAAGCTCGGGTGCGTTCCGTATTGACGCGGGTCCGGCGCGTCGCATCAGTTCCAGGGTTTGACCGACGGTCGCTATCGCTCAGGGAACGCGGCGATCGCCGCGAGGGGATACCAACCCAGTGCCGCGGCGAGCATCACCCGTTGCGCTGTCCCAGTCCAGTTGGGTACCCGACGCTGAACCAGCAGGCCGGTCCCTAGCCAACCTGCGAACGCCACGAGACCTACAGCGAGCGAGCCGACGCGATCGGCCCGCCGGAGATCAGTTCCTCGGGTCGCAGCGATGAGAGGCATTGCGATCCACGAGACGAACGTCGCCATACTGAAGACGCCGTGCAGCTCATCGGCGACCGTCGCGCTCGTGTCGCCGAGGAACCGGCTCGGGCAGGACCGATCGCTGCATTGAGCGAGTCCGGCGAACGCAGTTGTCGCCGCGCTGAAGCACAGCATCTGGGCGATGCCATTCGGTAGTCGTGTGCCGCGCAGTCGTCTCCCGAGCGCGAACGACCCGACCGCGAGACCGAGGAAGCCCATCACCATGATTGGTGCGGCTTCGGACTTCTTCGAGGCGAGCGCGCTGACGGGTTCGTCGCGATGCGAATACCCGGAGACGCGACGGCCGCTGACTATCGCGGCAGTCGCGAATGCGGCCGGTCCGAGGATCGCCAACACCAGCGGGGGCATACGATGCTTTCGTTGCATCCGCCCAGGTTGCCCGCTCTGGGACGCTCATGCGAGGCGCTCGGCTGGCGACTTGACCGGTTCCGGTGAGCCGTCCAGGGGACGGAGCGTTGTCGAGTGGTCAAGCCACCGCTGCCGGCCGAGGCCGACCGCCTTGAGGTGACCCGAGCGGTGCTGGCCCGGATGGCTCGAGCCGAACTGCTCCGCGACGTATTCGAGCACGTGTCCCGTTCCTCGACGACGCGTTCCCGTTCCCGGCCAACGTGCTCATCGAGCTGTAGCGAGCTTCCATCAGCGTCCTCGACCGGGCATTCTGGGCGTTCGCCGAAAGGAGGACGTTGATGGTCTTGGACATTCCGCAGGGGTGGGACGTCGTCGCGCCGGAGTGGATGACCACGGCGTTGCAGGATGCGTTCCCGGGCGTCGAAGTGAGCCGTGTTGATGTCGCGCTTGTCGACGACGGCACGAACCGGCGCGCTCGTCTTGCACTCTCATACGCGCGCGGCTCGGGTCCAGCGACGGTGTTCGTGAAGGCTTCCGACCCCGAACACGCGGCGGTGAATGCCCGCACCGGCGGCGTGTTCAACGAGGCTCGTCTCTTCGCTTCTGAGGTTCCCTTGCCGGTCGACCATCCGGCGGTGTACTTCACGCTGATCGACGAGCCGCGTCTGGACTTCATCATGGTGATGGAGGACATCGTCGCTCGCGGGGGCGACCCGCGCGACGCGACGCGTCCCATGACCGTCGAGCAGGTCGAGAACGGTGTTCGCAGTCTGGCCCGGCTGCACAGCACCTTTTGGGGTGACCGGTTGCGGCGATACGCGCAACTCTCCTGGGTCGAACCATTCGTCTCGTGGAGGGGAATGGCTACCGGAATCGACATCGGGCTCGAACGTGCCGGTGACCGTGTGCCGCCCGCGGTACAGCGCCTCACTGGCAAGGTCATCATGCGCGACGTGTGGGCGCCGTTCGTCGGCACCCTTGCAAGCGGCGCGCAGACGCTGCTTCACGGCGATCCGCACATCGGCAACACCTACGTCACACCCGACGATGGCGTTGGGTTCCTCGACTGGCAGGTCGTGCGGCGCGGAAATCCCTCAGTCGACCTCGGATACTTTCTCCAAGGCGCGTGCACGATCGAAGACCGCCGCAACGCTGAGCGCCGCCTGGTCGAGGAATACTGCGCGGCGCTCGAACTTCCCACGCAGGAGCGACCGTCGTACGACGAGGTGTGGCTCCGGTACCGCGCCTCGACGGCCCACGGATTGACCATGTGGCTCGTGACCGCGGCGTCCGACTGGCAGCAAGCGGACGTCTCACTCACGCTCTCCGAACGGTACGCCGCCGCATTCATCGACCTCGACGCAACAGCCGCCATCGAGGAACTCGTCTGCCGCACCCGCCCATGACTGCGGCGGTCTCAGCCGATCTGCCCGCCGGGGACGCTGCACATCTGCCCATGTCGAGGACTGGCCGTCATCTACTTCAGCGCCGCCGCGATTCGAGGATTGCTCGAACGCGATCCGCTCCTCGCGGCGTTCGGGCTGACCCTCGTCGCGCTCATAGCCGGCACATGGGCGATGCAGAAGGATGCCGAGAGCCTTTGCTCAGCGTTCGAGCTTCAGCGCGCGGTCGGCGATGATGTTCTTCTGCACCTCGGTCGGGCCCGCTCCGATCGTCGTGTAGCGCTGCCACACGTAGTTGCGCGCCCACACGCCGCCGTCGATCGCACCGGGCGCGCCCTTGAGCAGCGCGCCCGTCGGGCCGAGTACGTCGAGCGCGAGCTCCGCGAGCCACAGCGAGATATAGCCCCACTGCAGCTTGGCCAGCGGGACCTCGGGCCAGCCCTTCTCGCCTTTCAGCACCTTCGACAGCGCCCGGGCGATCAACAGCCGCGTGGCCTCGATCTGGATGTGCAGCTCCGCGACGCGCTCGCGGAGCGCCGGGTCGCGCAGCGCATCGGGATTCTCGGCCTTCGCGGTCTGCAGTAGTGCGCGGAGGTCCTGCGCCATCGAGATCGCCTGGCCCGCGCTGCCGACCCGTTCCTGGCCCAGCGCGCCCATCGAGACGAGCCAGCCGTTGCCCTCCTCGCCGAGCCGATCGCCGACCGGGATCTTGGCGTCGGTGAAGAAGACCTCGCAGAAGAGCGAGTCGCCCGTGATCTCACGGATGGGGCGGATGTCGATGCCGGGCAGCTCCATGTCGACGATGAAGGTCGTGATGCCGTCGTGCTTCACGCCCCGCGAGATCGCGGTGGGGTCGGTGCGCATGAGGAAGAGGCCCCACTTCGCGATCTGCGCCGAGCTGATCCACGTCTTCTGCCCGTTCACGACGTAGTGGGTCTCGTCGTCGGAGAGGATCGCGGTGGTGCGTAGGTTCGCGAGGTCGGAGCCGGCGTGCGGTTCGGAGAACCCCTGGCACCAGTGCTCGCTCGCGTCGAGGATGCCCGGGAGCCAGCGCGCCTTCTGGTCGTCGGTGCCCCACGTGATGATCGACGGGCCGATCTGCACGATCCCGTTCGCGTTGAAGATGCCGGGCGACCGGTACTTCGCCATCACCTGCGTGTACACGACCTGCTGCGCGGTGGTGGCGGCGCGACCTCCCCACTCCTCGGGCCAGAGGATCGCCGCCCACCGTCCTTCGTTGAGCTTGTGCTGCCACGCCTTGCGCTTGTCCATGACGCCCATGACGCCGCGCGACGCGTCGAGGTCGTCGTTTGCCGACCATTGTTCGATGAACGGAGGCATCTCCTTGTCGAGGAACGCTTCCAGTTCCTTCTTGAACGCGACGTCTTCGGGGCCCCACGCGAAGTCCATATGTGCACCTGACATTACTGTCAGGTGCGCGGTACCGTGCGGGCGTGGACTTCACGTTCTCGCCCGACCAGATCGCGTTGCGCGAGGCCGTGCGCGCGTTCCTCGCGGCCGAGGCGCCGAGCGCGTACGTACGCCGTATGGCCGAGCACGACGAGACCGGCATCACGCCCGAGTTGTGGCAACGCATCGTCGACCTCGGCTGGACGGGTCTGCTCGTGCCCGCCGCGTTCGGAGGTCTCGGGCTCGGGATCATCGACGCGGTCGCGGTGCAGGAGGAGATGGGCCGCGCGCTCTTCCCCGGGCCGTTCTTCTCGTCGTCGATCGTCGCGACGCTCGCGGCGCGCGCGTTGGGCCTCAACGACCGGCTCGCCGCCCTCGCCGCGGGCACCGAGCGCGGCACGGTCGCGCTCGACGAGGCGGGACACGGCGATCCGGTCGAGCGCGTGCGCGTGCGCGCCGCCGGCCGGGGCTCGCGGCACAAGCTCGACGGCGTCAAGCCCATGGTCATGGACGGCGGCTCGGCCGACTGGGTGCTGGTGCCGGCGCGCACGCGTGACGGCCTGCAGACGTTCCTCGTCGACGGCGCCCGTTCGCTCGCGCAGACAACGCCGTCGCTCGACGTGACCCGCAAGTTCGCCCGCTTCGAGTTCGACCAGACGCGCGCGCTGCTGGTCGGCCCGCCCGGCGACCACTCGTACCTGTGGCGCCGGATCGCCGATGACGCGGCGGTGTTGCTCGCGGCCGAGCTCATCGGTGTGAGCGAGGCGGCGAACGCGCTCGCGCTCGACTACGCGCAGGCCCGCGAGGTGTTCGGGAAACCGCTCTCGAAGTTCCAGGTGACGCGGCACAAAGCGGTCGACATGATGCGCGAGATCGAGATCGCGCGCGTCGCCGTGCACTACGCGGCGTGGGCGTCGGAGGTCGACGCGCCCGACCGCGAGATCGCGGCGGGTATGGCCAAGGCGCAGGCCGCGACCGCGGCGAACTACGTCACCGCCGAGTGCATCCAGATCCACGGCGGTGTCGGCTACACCTGGGACAACGACTCGCACCTGTTCCTGCGGCGCGCCAAGGTCGACGACCTGTTGATGGGCGCGCAGGGCTGGCAGCGTGCGCGGGTCGCCGAGGAATACTTCGCGACGCTCTGAAAGGGGTGACGAGCCCATGAAGGCTGCCGTCTACTACGAGACCGGTGCTCCCGAGGTGCTGCGCTACGAGGACGTGCCCGATCCGGTGGCGAGCCCGGGCAGCGTGCTCATCGAGATCGGGGCGATCAGCATCGAGGGTGGCGACACGCTCAACCGCGCCGGCGGCGAGATGGCGACGACGCCGCACATCGTCGGCTACCAGTGCGCGGGGACGATCATCGAGGTGGGTGAAGGCGTCACCGACCGGTTCGTCGGGCAGCGCGTCGTCGCGACCGGCCTGTGGGGTTCCCACGCGGCGATGATCGCGGCGCCGTCGGTGATCACCTGGAACATTCCCGAGGGTGCCGACCTCGTGAAGTGCGCGTGCGTGCCCGTCGCGTACGGCACCGCGCACGACTGCCTGTTCGAGTTCGGGCACCTGCGGTCGGGGGAGACGGTCCTGGTGCAGGCAGGCGCGGGTGGGGTCGGGGTCGCGGCGATCCAACTGGCCAAGCGCGCCGGCGCGACCGTGATCGCCACCGCGTCGAGCCTCGAGCGCCTCGAACCGCTGAGGGCGTTGGGCCTCGACCATGCCGTCGACTACTCGAAATCGGGGTGGGTCGACGAAGTACGGGGCATCACCGGCGGGCGCGGAGTGGATCTCGCCGTCGACTCGGTCGGCGGCAAGGTGCTCGCGGGCAGCGTGCAGTGCCTGGCGTACCGCGGCCGCGCCATCACCGTCGGGCACGCGGGCCGCGACCCTCAGCTCTTCGACGTCTCGGTGCTCGGCATGAACAACCAGTCGATCACCGGCGTCTTCCTCGGCGCCGAGATCCTGAACCCGCGCACCTACGCGATGATCGCGGGCCTCGTCGACGACGTCGCGGCCGGTCGACTCGAAGTGCTCGTCGATCGGCGGTTCCCGTTGAGCGAGGCCGCCGAGGCCCACGCGTACATCGAGAGCCGCCGGGCGGTCGGGCGCGTGGTCCTCATTCCCTGAGGGGGCTAGCACCCGTACGACCGGCGGAGGACACCCTTGCCCGAGCCGCCGGGGGCGTGGCCGAATGGTGCCGTGCTCTGGTTGCGGGCGAGATCCGAGTGGCGGCGTCGGTGGCCGGCCTTGTGCGCGCTGACGGTGCTCGTCGCGCTCTCGGGGGCGGTGGTGCTCGCGGCGGTTGCCGGCGCGCGGCGCACGCGCACCAGCGTCGACCGCACCGATCGCGACGCACGGGTGCCCGACGCGTACGCAACGTTGAGCAGCACCTCGCTGGCCGACGGCGCCATCGTGACGCACCTGCCCGAGGTGGCCATCGGTCGGCGGCTGGCGTTGATGGGGCTGTTCTCCACCGCCGGCTACGCGGTTGCGGGATCTCCGATTGACTCCGGGTTCGGTCAGGACATCCTGGGGTCGAGGCTGTTGCGGGGCCGCCGTCCCGATCCGAACGATCCGTTGCAGATCGCGCTGGCCGAGACGACCGCCAAGGCGTTCGGACTCGACGTGGGCGACACCTTCGATCTCGCCACACCGAGTGCCGAGCAATGGAGCTGCCTCAACGCGCAGAGCGCGGCGACGAGTCCGGTGTGTGTCGCGGTGAACACGACACTCGACCGCAGTCGGATCGACCTGTCGCAGCTCGGCGGCGTCCACGTGCACCTGCGGGTCGTCGGCATCACGCGCAGCCTGTTCGAGGTCGGGGCCCAGTCGCACGACATCTTCTTCAACTTCCTGACTCCCGCGTTCTTCACCAAGTACCGCGACGCGATGCCGTGGAGCGTGACGGTGATGGTTCGCTATCGGCCGGGCGTCTCCGACGCCCAGTTCGAAGCTGCGCTCCGGCGGGCGCTGCCGAACGACGCAATCGACGACTTCGGTACCTTCACGTCGGTGATCGACGCTCTGCGGTCGACCGCAGGAGTCCTCGCCAATGGCCTCCTCCTCTTCGCCGCGGTCGCGGCGCTGGTCGGACTCGTGCTGATCACCCAGGTGGTGGCCCGGCACACCGAGGGTGGGGTGGAAGAACAGCGCCTACTCCGCGTGTTCGGCGTGACGCGGGCCCGCCTGATCGTCGACGCCGTCGCGCCGCTCGTGCCGGTCGCGCTCGCCGGCGCGGTGCTCGCAGTGTGCGGTGCGTGGATTGCTTCCTACTGGATGCCGATCGGGATCGCGCACCGCGCCGAGTTCAACCCCGGCTTCGAATTCGATGTCGGGACACTGCTCACCGGCGCGATCGCGCTCGTCGCGATCGTGCTCGTGGCCGCGGCGGCGTCGTCGTTGTGGGTACACGCCGACGCGCACGACGGCCGCCGTGCGCGCCCGAAGGTCGCCGGTCACCTGATGGTCGGGAGCATCACGGCGATGACCGCGGCGCGAATGGTGTCGTATGTCGGTCGCGGTCGGCAGGCGATTCCCCTGCGGTCGGCCGTGGCCGGCACCGTTCTCGCCACGACCGGGATCCTCGGTGTCGCGGTCTTCTCCGGATCGCTGACCCGCTTGACCTCCGAACCCGCCCGCCAGGGTTGGGGTTGGGATGCAGTCGTCCGGGGTGTGCCGAACGATCCGGCTGCGAACCGTCCGTCGATCGTCGCGGCCCGGCTCGCGGCCGATCCCGCGGTGAGCGCCGTGACGCTCGCGTGGACGGGCTACCAGCCGCGCGTCCAGGGCCATTCGGTCGACGGCTTCGCCGAACAGTTCGTCGAAGGCCACCGTGGATTCGTGATCGTGAGCGGCCGCGCGCCCGATGCACCGGACGAGGTCGCGCTCGGGGCCAAGACGCTCCGTCGCGCCCACGTCGAGATCGGGGGAACCGTCGACGTCGAGGACAAGCGCATGCAAGTCGTCGGCACCGCCATCTTCCCGGGTACCGACGACAACTTCGCGCTCGCCGACGGCGTGCTCCTCACCCGAGACGGCGCGACGGCGCTCGAGCTCGACGAGCCCGGCACCCTGCCGACCGCGTACGCGGTGTCGCTGAAACCGGGGAGCGACCGCACTGCCGCCCTCCACCGGCTGCGCGCGCTCAACAACGGTGACCCGCCCGCCGGGCCCGTCGCTCATGCCGAGATCGAGCAGCTACGTCAGCTCGACCGATTGCCGGTGTTGCTCGCCGCCTTCCTCGTGGTCGTCGCGTTGCTCGCAGTCGGCCATCTGATCGTGCAAGCCGTGAAGCGCCGAGCGCCGCGATCTCGCGGTGCTCCGTACCCTCGGCTGCACGCCGCGGCAGACGAAACGGATCGTTGCGTGGCAGGCGACGATGCTCACTGTCATCGGCGCGGTCGTCGGGGCACCGGTCGGCCTGCTCTTGGGCCGGTTGGTCTGGCGGCGTGTCGCCGACGCCTACGGGATCGCGCACGACGTCGCATGGCCCTGGACGGCGATCGCGCTCGTGCTCGTCGGGACGCCACTGCTCGCGATGGCGATTGCGTGGTGGCCGGCCCGACGGGCCGCGAGCGCACCGATCGCGGAGATTCTCCGGACGGAGTAGCGACTCAGGCGGGGTGACGGGCGGTGAGCTCGCGCGCGTTGTCGCGCATGATCTTCTGCCGGTCGGTGTCGTCGAAGTGCTTGACCTCGACCGCGTAGTCGAGCGGTCGGGGCATTCCTTCGATGTGCGGCCAATCGGAACCGAAGACCACGCGGTCGGCGCCCATGTGCTCGACGACGGTGTTCACGTCGTCTTCCCAGAACGGGTTGATCCACACGTTGTGCTTGAACGACTCGACCGGGTCCTGCGTGAAGTAACCGGGCATCTTGTGATCGGTCTGGCGCAACTTGTTGAAGAGGTCGCCGAGGAACTCGGCGCCGTTCTCGACCGACGCGACGCGGACGTTCGGGAACCGTTCGAACAGCTTGTCGAAGACCAGCGTGATCAAGAAGTCGTACGCGGCGCGCTCGATGTGGAAGGTCTTGACGTTCGGCGCCCACCGTCCGTTGCCGGTGAAGCCGGCCGCGAAGCCGTCGACCGCGTAGCCGTTGCTCGAGTAGCCGCTGTCGCCGGCGTGCACGACCACGGTGATCCCGGCCTCGTTCACGCGTGCCCAGAAGGGGTCGTTGCGCGGGTCGCTCACCGGGACTTGCCCCGACGCGGTGTGCGGCGCGGCGGGGCGCATCACCACGTGGCGCGCGCCGTTGTCGATGGCCCACTCCAGCTCCGAGATCGCCCAGTCGAGATCGGCGAGCGTGATGTACGGCGACGAGAAGATGCGCCCCTGGTAGTCGAGGCCCCAGTCGTCGTCGAGCCAGCGGTTGAACGCGGTGAACAACGTCGTGACCGCTTCGATGTCGTGCTTGATCAGCTCCTCGTAGAGGATGCCGAGCGTCGGGAACAGCCACACGCCTTCCAGGCCGAACTCGTCGAGCTTGGCGACGCGCGCGTCGCGGTCGCGGTACTCGGCCGGGATGGGCTCGCGCTCGCGGAGGAACTCGTACGGCTGCAGCTTGTTGGGGTTGCCGCGGAAATAGTCGTGCATCGCGCCCGCCTTGGCGACGGGGTCGAACGTGGGGTTGACGACCGCGTGGCTGACGATGCCGCCGACGACGTGGTACTTGCGCCCGTTGACCTCGCACCACTGGACGCAGCGCGGCTGCATCTTCGGGTCGACGTAGCGGGTGAACGCGTCGAGGGCCTCGTAGTAGTGGTTGTCGGCGTCGAACGCGGCGTAGGGAAGGTCGCTCACACACCCAGCTTACCGGCGGCGCCCGCACGTACACCCGGGCCGTGCCCGACCCCACCCACCTCGCGGGGCTCGTCGACCTCGACTGGTCCCGGGGTCGAGTTCACGACACCGCGGCGATGCTGTCGGCGCTGACCACGGGCCGCGAGGATCTGGCCTCGATCCGTTCCGTGTTCGACGCGGGGGAGCCCCGGAATCCATACTTCCGCGCATGACTCCCGAGCAGGCAAGTCACGAGCTGCGCGAAGCTGTCGTCCGGATACCGGGTGGGTTCATGACCGACGCCACGACGTACCGCGCGGCGCCGAACTTGGTTTCGACGGTCTCGACTTCTACATCGCCGGACGCGGCGCAGCTCTCGGGGAGGTGCCCGCCGACGTCGTCGTCGCCGCGCTCGTCTTCTTCGCCTCCGACGTCGTGCACACGTCGTGGGACCGGTCCGCGTCGGTCATGACCCGCGCGCAGGCGGCGCGTGAATGGGCGGCGGCCGGGCACGCGTGGGCGGCGGAGCACTTTCCCGACGAAGTCGACTGGCCGACGGTCGCCGCGCTGCTCGGTCGCGTTGTGCATGCGGCACCCGTCGCGGGTGCGCCGGTGTTCGCGGGCTGGCGACTGCTCGAGGAGCCCGAGGACGTGAAGGCGCTGGCGTTGCACCGGCTGAACGCGTTGCGAGAGCTACGGGGCGCGTTGCACGGGGCCGCGGTCCTCACCGTCGGGCTCGCCCCGGTCGAGGCGATCGTCGTCCGTACCCCGGGCATGCTGAAGGCGTTCGGCTGGCCCGAGCCTCATCCCGATCCGAAGCCGCTGCACGAGCGCTGGGGTCTGGCGGAGGCGCGCACCGACCGGATGTTCGGGCGGAACCTCGCCGTGCTCGACGACGACGAGCGCGCCGAGCTCGTCGAGACGCTCGCGCCCCTTGCCGCACCGGCGGGCGCGTCGTGACCTGGCTCCGCGAAGAGGCCGCCGGCGAGACGGCCGTCGACCGCGTGTTCGGGCTGCGGCCGAATGCGTACGCGCGTTTCACCGAGTTGCTCGACGCGCTGCCCGCGGGCGGCGTCGACGAGGCCACGCTCGCCGCGTGCCCGGGCGCGCATCGACGCGCTGTTGCGCTTCGAGCCCGACCCGACCACGGCGCTTGCGCTCGACCCTGCCCGAACGGCCGCTGTGGGCTACGCGGAGCAGTACGCGCTCGATCCGCACGGTCTTCGCGACTCCGACTTCGAAGCGCTGCACGAGCACTTCACCGACGCGCAGCTCGCCACGCTGACGCTCGCCGTCGCCATGTACGACGCGCTCGCACGCTTCACGGTTGCACTGGAGGTGTGATGGCCAGAGTCAGGTCTCCCGAAGGTGGACTCACGCCGTTCGACCACGTGCCCCCGTTGTGGGAGGCGTTCAACCGCTACTACGGCACGCTCTGGTCGGACGGTGTGGTCGACGATCCCACCAAGGAGGTCGGCCGGCTCCGCAACGCGCGCGTCACCGGCTGCGGAATCTGCAAGAACCTGCGGTTCGCGACCGCGCGCGAGCAGGGTCTCGACGAGGAGCACGTCGACCTCATCGTCGACGGCTACGCCGACAGCGAGCTGCCGCCGCGCTGGAAGCTCGCGGCCCGGCTGGCCGACGCGCTGATCGCCGACGCGCGGGTCGACGGCGACCTCCGCGCCGCGCTGCTCGCGGAGTTCACCGACGCCGAGATCGTCGAGCTCACCGCGACGATCGCGACGGCGATCGCGTTCTCGAAGGCGTCCGTCGCGTTCGGCGCGCCCGAGGAGATGCCACTCGTCGTCGTACCGACGCCACAGATCGACGGGGACGTCGTCCGTTGACGTTTGCACCCGTCGAGGCGGACGACCTCGTCCTCGTCTCCGTCGACGACCACATCTGCGAGCCCGCGGACATGTTCGACGCGCACGTCCCCGCGCGCTACCGCGACGCCGCGCCGCGCGTCGTCGACGAAGCCGACGGTTCGCAGCAGTGGTTCTACGGCGACATCCGCGGCCGGAACCTCGGTCTCAACGCGGTGGCGGGCAAGTCGCCCGAGTACTTCAACGTCGACCCGTTGCGCTACGAGCACATGCGCCCGGGTTGCTACGACGTGCACGAGCGCGTGCGCGACATGTCGGCCGGCGGCCAGCTGGCCGGGCTGAACTTCCCGAACTGGACCGGCTTCTCGGGCCAGGTCCTCAACCAGGGCCCCGACCGCGAGACGAACCTCGTGATGATCCGCGCCTACAACGACTGGCATGTCGACGAGTGGTGCGGCGCGTATCCCGACCGGTTCATCCCGTGCGGCATTCTCCCGCTCTTCGACGTGCACGAGGCCGCGCGCGAGGTCCACCGGCTCGCGGCCAAGGGCTGCCACGCGGTGACGTTCTCGGAGAACCCGGCCGGGCTCGGCATGCCGAGCATCCACACCGACGCCTGGGACCCGTTGTTCGCGGCCTGCTCCGACACGGAAACGGTGCTGTGCTGTCACGTCGGATCGTCGTCGAAGAGCGCGTCGACGTCACCCGACGCGCCGCCGCCGGTGCCGATGAACCTGTCGTCGGTCATGGCGATCTACACGCTCGGCGATCTGTTGTGGGCCACGTTCTGGCACCGCTTCCCGCGGCTGCGCTTCGCGCTCACCGAGGGCGACATCGGCTGGATCCCGTACTTCCTCTGGCGCGCCGAGCACACGCTCGACCGCCACAACGGCTGGATGGGCCACGACAAGCCTCAAGGTCTGTCGCCGACGGAGCTGTTCAAGGAGCGGATTCTGTGCTGCTTCATCACCGACCGCGTCGGAGTCAAGCTGCTCGACGAGTTCAACGTCGACAACGTCTGTTGGGAGAGTGACTACCCGCACTCCGACAGCTCGTGGCCGAACGCGCCGGAACGGTGCGCGGAGCTGTTCACCGGACTCGACCCCGAGGTCGTTGCTGCGATCACGCATCGCAACGCCATGCGTCATTACCAGTTCGATCCCTTCGCCCATCGCCCGCCCGAACGGTGCACCGCGGGAGCGCTGCGGGCCGAGGCGCCCGGCGTCGACACGATCACCCGGACCGGCCGACCGGCCGACGAACGCGACCTCGCGACCTGGCGGCGCCTCACCACCCGCCCTCGCACCTGATCCGACCCGCTGTGGGTGCGGGCCTCATTCGCAACTACACTGGCGCGATGCTTTCCGAGATCATCGGACCCGACATCCTGATCGTCCTCGTCGTCATCCTCGTGCTCTTCGGCGGTGCGCAACTGCCGAAGCTCGCCCGGGGCCTCGGCTCGGCGCAGAGGGAATTCAAGAAGGGTCTCGAAGAGGGTCACTCCGACGAGGGCGACTCCACGAAATCCGAGAAGTCCAAGTCCGACTGACCGCTCCGGCACGTTCCGGCAGCCCCAGCCCGACCGACTGACCCGGCGCTACGTCGCCTTCCATCCGGGCGGGGGCGGGTCGGCTCGCTTCGCGGCCGCGCCGAACAGGCGCGAGATCTCCGCCCGGTAGTCGTCGGCGGTGAAGCCCCGTTCCGGGGCACTCGCCGAGTCGCGTACCGACCACGTGTCGATGTGCTCGACGGTCCCGCCCCGCACCTGGAATGTCTGCCCCGAGATCCAACCGGCATCGGGTGAGGCCAGGTACGCGCCGAACTCGCCGACGTGCACCGGGTCGCGCGGATCGAAGTCGCCCGGCCCGACGTCGGCCGCGCCTCGCGCCGAACGCCAGCCGATCTGCGCGAGGCGCGTGTTCGCACCGGGCATGATCGTGTTCGCGGTCACGCCGTAGGGCTCCATCTCGGTCGCCACCGCTTCGGTGAAGGCCTGGATGCCGGCCTTCGCGGCAACGTAGTTCGACTGGCCCGCGCCTCCGTAGACGAGCAGGCCCGTCGCGGTGTTGATGAGCCGGCCGTACGTGCTGCCGTCGCGCTTGGCCACCGCGCGCCAGTGGCGGCACGCCGGACGCGAGACCACGAACGTGCCGCGCAAGTGCACGCGGATCACGTCGTCCCATTCGTCGTCGCTCAGGTTGAAGACCATGCGCGGCCGGCCGAAGCCCGCGTTGTTGATCACGACGTCGAGCCGTCCCCATGTGTCGAGCGCGCGCTCGACCAGCGCGTCGCCGACCGCGGAGTCCGCGATGTCGCCCCGGTGCGCGACCGCCTCGCCACCCGCGGTCTCGATCTCGCGCACGACGTCGGCGGCCGGATCCTCGGCGGTGGCCGCGCCGTCGGGCGCGACCCCCGCGTCGTTCACGACCACGCGTGCGCCGTACGCCGCGAGACGCAGCGCGTACGCACGGCCGATGCCACGGCCCGCGCCGGTGACGACTGCGACCCGCTCCCCGAGATCGATCACGTGTGGTTCCTCCCGCCCCGAAGCCGGTCCGGGGGGTCGATCCGGGCCATCGGCGTACCGGAGTCGGGCGGCTGTCGGAGTCGATCACCGGCCGGGCCGCGGCGATCGTAGGTCGGAGGGCATACACCGTCAGGCCGGAGCCGGCACGCGCCACCGGTAGACTCCTCCCTCCTTATGCAGAGCACCGTCGAACCCGTCGAGAGCCCAGCCGGCATTGACGAGGAAAACGCCCAGCCGGACGACAGCCCCGCCGGCGTCGCCAACCGGGTCAAGCTGCACGTCGTCGTCCCCGCGACCGAGTTCGAGCGGGCCATCGACGCGGCGTTCCGCAAGCTGGCCCGCGAGGTCCGCATCCCCGGCTTCCGCCCGGGCAAGGCGCCGCGGCGCCTGCTCGAGGCGCGCCTCGGCACCGACATGGCGCGCGAACAGGCGCTGCAGGACGCGCTGCCCGAGTACTACGTCGACGCGGTGAACGAGCACGACGTCGACGTCATCGCGCCGCCCGAGATCGAGATCACCGCCGGTCAACAGGACGGCGACGTCGAGTTCGACGCGGTCGTCGAGATCCGTCCGCAGGTGAAGCTCCTCGGCTACGACGAGCTGCGCGTCGAGGTGCCGTTCAAGCCCGTCTCGGACGACGACGTCGACGGCCAGGTCGACGCGCTCCGCGATCGCTTCGCCGATCTCGCCGACTCGGAGTTCCCGCTCATCGACGACGCGTACGCGACGATCGACGTTGCGGGCACGATCGACGGCGAGGCCGTCGAAGGCCTCACCGCCACCGACTTCTTGTACCGGGTCGGGTCTGCAATGGTCGTCGACGAGCTCGACGACCAACTTCGGGGCACGAAGCCCGGGGCGATCCTCGAGTTCGACGCGAAGCTGCCCGAGCGCTTCGGCGAGCTGGCCGGCAACGACGCGAAGTTCCGCGTCATCGTCAAAGAGGCCAAGCAGAAGGTGCTCCCCGAGCTCACCGACGAGTGGGCCGCGGAGGCGAGCGAGTTCGAGACCGTCGACGAGCTGCGCGCCGACATCCGCAAGCGCGTCGAGACCATGCAGCGGCTGCAGGCGCAGATGGCGCTGCGCGACAAGGTGCTCGACGCGGCGGCCGACCTCGTCCCGATCGAACCGCCCGCGACGCTCGTCGACAGTGAGACGCGCCGGCGCATCGAGGACCTCGCGCACCGGTTGTCGCACCAGGGTGCGAGCCTCGAGCAGTACCTCGAGATGACGGGACAGGAACCGCAGGCGTTCATCGACGAGATCCGCGTCGGCGCCGCGCGTGCGGTGCTGGCCGATCTCGCGTTGCGGGCCGTGGTCGCCCAGGAGGGCGTCACCGCGAGTGACGACGAGGTCGACGCCGAGGTCGCGCAGATCGCGGAGCGAACCGATCAGAAGCCGGCAAAGGTGCGCCGCGAGCTCGAACGAAGCGGTGCGCTGGAGGCGGTACGCTCTGATGTCGCACGCGGAAAGGCGCTCGAGTTCCTGGTCGAACACGCGACAGTGGTCGACGAAGACGGGAACGAAATCGACCTGACCGTTCCCGAGACCGAACCGCACGATCACGATCACGATCACGACGATCATCCGCACGATCACGAGCACGATCACCACGAGCACGATCACCACGAGCACGATCACCACGAGCACGATCACCACGAGCACGATCACAAGGAGTCCGAGGCGTGAGTATCCGTAACGAATACGTCCCGGTCCCGAGGTTCATCCAGGACACCCCGCGGGGCCGGATGGAATGGGACCCGTACTCGCGTCTGGCGAACGACCGCATCATCTTCTTGGGTACGCCGGTCGACGACAGCGTCGCGAACCTGTTGATCGCGCAACTGCTCATCCTCGAGTCCGAGGACCCGGAAAAAGACATCATCATGTACATCAACTCGCCCGGCGGCGAGATCACGGGTCTGTTCGCGATCTACGACACGATGCAGTACATCAAGCCCGACGTGCAGACCTGCTGCATCGGTCAGGCCGCATCGGCGGCCGCGGTGCTGCTCGCCTCCGGTGCGCCCGGCAAGCGCTTCATCCTGCCCCACGCCCGGGTCCTGATCCACCAGCCGCACGGCGGTGCGTCCGGTCAGGCGGTCGACATCGAGATCCAGGCCAAGGAGATCGTGCGCATGCGCGAGCTCCTCGACGAGATCCTCGCGTTCCACACCGGCCAGGCGCTCGACCGGGTGTCGAAGGACACCGATCGCGACTTCATCATGAGCGGGATCGAGGCCAAGGAGTACGGCATCGTCGACGAGATACTCACCAATCGTGAGCTCGCCGCGGTACCGTCAGCTGAAGGCACGAGCTAGGTACGCGGGGACCCACGGGGGAAAGGGGCCTTTCCGGTGGCAAAGTTCGGTGACGGTGGCGACCTGCTGAAGTGCTCCTTCTGCGGGAAGAGTCAAAAGCAGGTCAAGAAGCTCATCGCGGGACCGGGTGTCTACATCTGCGACGAGTGCATCGATCTCTGCAACGAGATCATCGAGGAAGAGCTCTCGCAGACCACCGAGGTCCGTTTCGACGAGCTCCCCAAGCCGCGCGAGATCTACGAGTACCTGAACGACTACATCATCGGCCAGGAACAGGCGAAGAAGATTCTGTCGGTCGCGGTCTACAACCACTACAAGCGCGTCCAGGTCGGCGCCTACGGCGACCCCGACGTCGAGTTGCAGAAGTCGAACATCATGCTCGTCGGGCCCACCGGCTGCGGCAAGACGCTGCTCGCGCAGACGCTCGCGCGCATGTTGAAGGTGCCGTTCGCGATCGCCGACGCCACCGCGCTCACCGAAGCGGGCTACGTCGGTGAAGACGTCGAGAACATCCTCTTGAAGCTGATCCAGGCGGCCGACTACGACGTCAAGAAGGCCGAGACCGGGATCATCTACATCGACGAGATCGACAAGATCGCCCGCAAGGCCGAGAACCCTTCGATCACGCGCGACGTGTCGGGTGAAGGTGTGCAGCAGGCGCTGCTCAAGATCCTCGAGGGAACGACCGCGTCGGTCCCGCCGCAGGGCGGCCGCAAGCACCCCCACCAAGAGTTCATCCAGATCGACACCACCAACATCTTGTTCATCTGCGGTGGTGCGTTCGCCGGCCTCGACCGGATCATCGAGGCGCGCGTCGGCAATCGCGGCATCGGCTTCGGCGCCGACGTACGCAAGAAGAACGACCTCGAAGAGACCGGCCGCTTCCTCGCCGACGTGCTGCCCGAGGACCTCTTGAAGTTCGGGCTCATTCCGGAGTTCGTCGGCCGCCTACCCGTCGTCGGCGTCGTGCACAACCTCGACAAGGACGCGCTGATGCGCATTCTCGTCGAGCCGAAGAACGCGCTGGTGAAGCAGTACCAGAAGTTCTTCCACTTCGACGACGTCGACCTCGTGTTCGGCGACGACGCGCTCGACGCCATCGCCGACGAAGCGTTGAAGCGCGGCACCGGTGCCCGTGGTCTGCGGGCGATCCTCGAAGAGGTGCTGCTCGAGGTCATGTACGACCTGCCCTCGCGTACCGACGTCGTGCGCTGTGTCGTCGACAAAGAGGTCGTGCTGCGCAAGGTCACGCCCACGCTCGTGACCGAAGACGAATCCCGCCGTAGCGCGTAGCGCGGAGCTCGGCTACGAGGTCGTCGAGTCGAGCCGCGCCGTGAAGCGGCCGGCACGTTCGTCGACCGTGAGCCTGAGCCCGTAGGCCTCGCTCAGGGTCTCGCTGTTGACGACCTCGGCGAGCGGTCCGGACGCGAGCGTGCGCCCGTCCTTCAGCACCAGCGCGTGCGTGAACGCGGGCGGGATCTCCTCGAGATGGTGTGTGACGAGGATGGTCGCGGGCCGCGCCGGGTCGCGGGCCCAGCGGGCGAGGTCGGCGACCAGCTCCTCCCGGCCGCCGATGTCGAGCCCGGCCGTGGGCTCGTCGAGGAGGGCCACGCCGGGCTCGTTCATCAGCATGCGGGCGAGCAGGACGCGTTGGCGCTCGCCCGCGGACAGCGTGGTGAACGGGTGCGAGGCCAGGGCGCCGCACCGCCATTCGCGGAGCAGCTGGATCGCCCGGGACCGGTCGGCATCGGTGTACCGGTGCCACCAGGGCGCGAGCGCGGCGTAGCGGGCGGTCATGACGACCTCGGCCGCGGTCATCGTCGGCTCGAGCTTCGCCGCGAGCGCGGGGGAGGAGAACGCGATGCGCTCGCGGAGCTTGCGAACGTCGGTGCGGCCGAGCCGTTGACCGAGCACGTCGACGGTGCCCGACGAAGGGTGCTGGTAGAGCGACACGATGCGCAGCAGGCTCGTCTTGCCCGCGCCGTTCGCGCCGAGCACGACCCAGCGCTCGTCGGGCTGCACTGTCCAGTCGATCTCGCGGAGGATCGGCGTGCCGTCGAGCACGAGGTCGACGCCCGCACACTGCAGCACCGGATGCCTGTTCACCGACGGGAGCCTAGGTGGGGCATTGCTTGCCGCCGGAGCCGCTTCGTGTCATGGTCGATCGATGGCCCTCGACGACGCGGTCGTACGACCCGCTCGATCGCACGACCGGTTTCCGTGCTTCGACGGTGTGCGCGCGCTCGCGGCCCTCATGGTCGTCGTCTACCACGCGGTGTTCTTCAACACCGACTTCGCGACGCGGCGGCGCGTTCCTCGGCACGCTGAACGCGGGCGTCTGGGTGTTCTTCGTGACGTCGGGGTGCCTGTTGTACCTGCCGTTCGCGGCCGCGCACCTGCGCGACGCGACCGCGGTCGATCCGGTCGGGTACGCCGTGCGGCGCGTCGCGCGCGCGTGTACCCGGCCTACTGGTTGGTGCTCGCGTTCTTCACGTTCGTGGTGCCACGCATCAACATCTACGGGCTCCACGGGTTCCTGTTGCACACGTCGCTCACGCAGACGTACGCGCACATCAACCCGTTCGTCGACGGACTGCCGCCGGCGTGGAGCCTCGTGATCGAGATCTCCTTCTACCTGTTCCTCCCTGTTTACGCGCTGGTGATCGGCGCGCTGCGCGGCGGGGGCGACCGCTCGTCGTCGAGCTCGCGGGGCTGGCGGTGCTCTTCGCGGTGGGGTTGACCGCAATCGTCGCGCTGGCCAACGGTCTCGACGCGCCGTGGGTGACCGTCCTCCCGCAGCACCTCGGCGCGTTCGCGCTCGGCATGCTGCTGGCCGTGCTCAGCTCGCAACCCTGGGATGCCGCCACCGCGGTGCGGATCCAACGGGTCGGGCGCGACGCGTGGATGTGGTGGGCCGGCGCCGCCGGCGCGCTGGTCGCCATCCCGTTGGTCCTGCGCCTCGACCCGCTCGCCACGCCGAACACCGCGCAGGCGATCGGGCTGAACGTGTGCCAGATGATCGTGGGCATCTGCGTCGTGGTCCCGGTGGTGCTGGGCGCGCAGGACCGGGGCGCGATCCGCCGTGTGCTGCGGTCGCGCCCGGCCGTGTACCTCGGCCTCGTGAGCTACGGCATCTACCTCTGGCACTGGTACCTGCTGCGCATCGTCGCCGACTGGCTCGACTGGCCGCTGTACCACGGCAACTGGTTCGTCGTCGCCGTGATCGCACTGCCGATCGCGGTGTTCGCCGCGAGTGTGAGCTGGTTCGGTCTCGAACGTCCGGTGCTGCGCGCCGCGCACCGGGTCGCGCCCGCGAGTCATCGGCCGGCACCGCACGCGCGCGACCCGCACGCGCTCCACGAGGCGTAGTCCGACCCTTGACCGACCCGGCCTCGACAACCGAACCGCGTCGCCGGTGGCTCCACCGCCTCGGCGGCTTGTGGGACCCGGGCTCGCGCGTCGAACAGCTCGTCTACGCGGCCGCGATCGTGCTCGTGCTGTGGCCCGGGATCCTGCACGCCCGCACGCAGATCCTCGGCGCGGGCGACGACGCGCGTTACTACACGTGGTTGGGCTGGACGATGGGTCGGTCGATCGCGCACGGTCACCTCGTCCCGTTCCACGCCGGCAACGTGATCCACCCGTTCGGGCTCGACCTCCGGCTGCTCGACGGCTATCTCCCGTCGTACGTCTCGGGTCTGTTCAACCTCGTCGTGGGGCGGGTGCTCGCGTTCAACCTCACGTTCGTCGCCGGCGCGGTGCTGAACGTCTACGCGGCGCGGGTCCTCGCCCGACGGCTCACGGGCCGGCGCTTCCTGCAGGTGATCGGGACCGTCGCGTTCTTGACCGCGCCGCCGGTCGCGCTCAACGTGCAGCTCGGTCTGCTGCCGCTGTTCTGGGCGTTCACGGCGCCGCTGCTCGTCGCCGACGCCCTCGACGTCGCGAGCGGGCTCCGACCGGTCCGACCGGTCCGGTTGGCGATCTTGCTCGTCCTCGCGTACCTCTGCAGCGTCTACTTCCTGGTGTTCGGCGGCCTCGCCTATGCGGTGATCGTCGGCATCACGGCGCTCCGGCAGCGCGACTGGCGTTTCGTCACCAAAATGGCGGGCGCGGCGCTCGTCGCGGTGGTTGTGCTCCTGCCGTTCGTCGTCCCCCGCATCCAGTTCGACCGGCAGGAGTCGGCGCACGGCGTCGACACCGAGTTGCTCTCCGACAGCAACTTCTTCTCCGCCGACGCGGCGTCGATCGTCGCCCAGCCGACCCGCTCGACGTTCCTGCTCCCGCGGCCGACGTTCGTGGAGAAGAGCATCGTCCGCCTGCCCGACGTCCGCTACGCGATCGAGGCGACCATCTTTCCCGGGTTCCTCCTGCTCTTCGGATTCGTCGCGTTCCTGTTCGGTCGCGAACGAAGACGGCTGCCGCTCTGGGTCGCGGCCGCCGTCCTGTTCGTGTTCGGGCTCGGTCCGTCGCTCAAGGTCGGCGGCAACTTCGTGTGGAAACACGGCGGAACTCCCGTGTCGTGGCTGCCGTACCGGTTGCTGCTCGCGATCCCGGGACTCGGCGCGCTGCGGGCGCCGGTGCGGGTGGAGTACGTGCTCGTCGCGTTGCTCGTCGCGGCGACCGTCGTTGCGTTGGATCGGGCGTTCTCGCACACGCCCGGTCGGGTTCCGGCGAATCGGATCGTGCTCGTCGAGCGCGGGCGCGGGCGTGCTGCTCGCGACGAACCTGCTCGTGCCCGTGCCGACGACGGGTTTCAACACCACGCGGGCGAGTGCCGCGGCGTTGCACGAGATCGGTCGACGCGCCCGGCCCGGTGACACCGTGTTGAGCGTCCCTGCCGACTGTGATCCCGCGTTCGCGAGCCTGCAGGTGTTCCACCACACGGCGGTCGTCGGGTGTGCGGGTTCGTTCGCCGCGAACCCGTGGTCGAAGCTCGGCCCGTTCGCGAATGCCGAAGCAGTGGCCAAGCTCCGCTGTGACCGGACCGCCTACGGCCGGATCGCCACGACACCTACTGCGCTGACTCCCTTCGCCGCCGCCGACGTGTCGGCGTTGCGACGCGAGTTCGGGGTGAGGTTCGTCGTCGTCGACCATACGAAGCTCGGGCCGGGTTGTGCGCCCGTGGAGCAGGCGCTGCCGACGCTCCGCGAGCACCGCGCGCTGGGTGGCGACGCGCGCTTCGAGGTGATCGACCTGGCCGAGCCCACGCGTCAGTGAGCCGGGCAGCGCAGGAACAGTGAGAACCCGTTCCCGAAGTCGTTCCGCAGGCAGAAGTCGCGGTGCAGCACCTCCGCCGGTCCCGGGTCTCCCGGTTTCATCGAGTCGTTCGGCTCGTTCCAGTTGAGCCAGCGGTCGGACGCGACGAACGCGTCGGCCCGCTCCATCTCACCGGTCAGCGTGGTGCCCGGCCGGTTCGTGAGTCCCGGCTCGAACTCCATCGACGCCGTGCCCGGTTCGTAGCGGGGGAGCAGGTAGTAGAGGAACGTGTCGTTGTACGGAACGCGCCGCATGTCGGTGTTCCCGACGATCACGCGGCCGCCCGGCTTCACGTCGCGCTCGACCGCGTGGAGCAGCGACTCGATGGACCGTACGAGTGCCGGATCGTCGCCGACGTACCAGGTGCGACCCTCGCTCGTGATCGCGATCGTCTTCGGGAGGTGCACGGAGTCCTGCACCGCACCGATGTAGCGGCGCGCGGTGTACGTCGGGAAGAGCAGCGACACCGCGGCGATGACCGCGAACCCCGCGCCGACCCCGACCCACCGCGGGCTCCAGGCGGGCCGGATCACGTGGCCCAGCTCGCTGAGCGCGGCCGGGAGCAGCACGACCACCGTGCCGCCGACCCAACCGAGGTGCGCCGAATCGGCCCGCTGGATGGCCTGCGGGAACATGCCGACGCCGAAGAGCGCGCCCGCGAGCAGCACCCGCGGGCGCAACGCCCCGGGATCGCGGCGCACCCGCCAGACGGCGAACAGCACGAGCGCGACGACGAGCGCGGCGAGGAGCACGAACCACACGAAGAGCTGCTGGGCGGGGGTGAACCGGGGGAACGGCCACGACCGGTCGACCGCGGCGATGACGCGCGCGACGCCGACCAGGTGGTCGGGGTTCGGGGGCAGGGGCAGGTGGCGGGCGGCGCGGAGGTGGACGATCGGGTCGATCACCATGCCTCGCACCACGGTGCCCGGCCCCGCCGTCGCGAGCTGCACGAGGTACGGCGCGAGCCCGATCGCCAGGCCGGTCAGCGCGCGGCGCACGACGACGCGCGAGAGCCCCCAGATCGCCGCGCCCCCGCCGAGCGCGACCGCGAGGCCGAGGTCGATCCGGAAGAGCATCGCGAGTCCCGCGAGCACGCCGCCGGTCAGCGCCCAACGGCGCGCCGCGGCCGAGACGTCGTCGTCGTCGTCGTCGGTTGTCGTGGCGGGCCTGGAGCAGCGCCACGAGCGCGAGGAGCGCGAGCGCCGCGCCGCCGGTCCACGGGATCGCGGTGAGCTGCAGCGCGGGCATCACGAACACGACGTTGAGCACGACGGCCGCGACCGCGATCGCGCGACCCCACCACCGCACGAGAAGCCCGGCTGCGATCGCCATCCCCACGAGCTGCACGAGCCCGGCGAGGCGCTCGACGAGGATGTGCGTGCCGAACACCTTGTACACCGCCGCGAGTGACCAGAGGCTGCCCGGGCCGTAGAGGTACAGGAAGTCCTTGTTCGGGACCGCGCCGTGCAGGACGCGATCGGGGAAGACGAGCATGAAGCCCTCTTCCATCGACGCGCCCGACGCGTGCAGCAACGCCCGCAGCGGGAGCAGGTACGCGACGATCGCGACGGCCACGACGATCCACACGGTCGGGGAACCGTTCTTGGAGAGGCGCCGGGAGTCGACCCTCGACGTGGCGTCGCTGCTCACGAGCAGGGGACTGTAACGGCCCTCCGGCGAGCAGAGTCGCGAGGGAGGTCGCCTCCTACAATCGAGCGCATGTCCCGAATCCCCGACAAGCCGACCCTCGACGGGCTCGAAGCGCGCTGGGCGGCGGTCTGGGAGGAGTCCGGCACCTACCGATTCGACCGCAGCCGCGAACGTGCGGAGATCTTCTCCATCGACACACCACCGCCCACCGTCAGTGGTTCGTTGCACATGGGTTCGGCCTTCGGCTACGTGCAGACCGACTCCATCGCGCGGTACCAGCGCATGCGCGGCCGCCACGTCTTCTATCCGATGGGTTGGGACGACAACGGCCTGCCCACCGAACGACCGCGTCCAGAACTACTTCGGCGTGCGGTGCGAGCCGCACCTGCCGTACGACCCGGGCTTCGTGCCGCCCGAGAAGCCGGGCAAGGACGTCGTCGCGATCTCGCGCCCGAACTTCCTCGAGCTCTGCGAGAAGCTCGTGGCCGAGGACGAAGCCGCGTTCGAAGACCTGTGGCGCCGGCTCGGGCTCTCCGTCGACTGGAGCCTCACCTACACGACCATCGGGCACGGGGCGCGGCGTACGAGCCAGCGCGCATTCCTGCGCAACCTCGCGCGCGGCGAGGCGTACCAGGCCGACGCGCCGACGCTCTGGGACGTCGACTTCCGCACCGCGGTCGCGCAGGCCGAGCTCGAAGACCGCGAGATGCCGGGCGCGTACCACGGGCTCCGGTTCCACAAGGCCGACGGTTCGGGCGACCTCTTGATCGACACCACCCGGCCCGAGTTGCTCGCGGCGTGCGTCGCGGTCGTCGCGCACCCCGACGACGAACGCTTCCGGCCGCTGTTCGGGGCCGAGGTCATCACGCCGCTCTACGGCGCGCGCGTGCCCGTGGTCGCCCACCACCTCGCCGATCCCGAGAAGGGGACCGGCGTCGCCATGATCTGCACGTTCGGCGACACCACCGACGTCGTGTGGTGGCGCGAGCTGCAGCTGCCGATGCGGGCGATCCTCGGCACCGACGGGCGGTTCAAGTCGGACCCGCCCGAGGGACTCACCGCGGCCGGGACGTCTGCGTACGCGCAGATCGCGGGCCGCAACGCGAAGCAGGGCCAGAAGATCGTCGTCGAGCAGCTGTCGGCGTCAGGGGAGCTCGACGGCGAGCCGCGCCCGATCACGCACCCGGTGAAGTTCTTCGAGAAGGGGGAGCGGCCGCTCGAGATCGTCACGTCCCGCCAGTGGTACCTGCGCAACGGCGGGCGCGACCTCGACCTGCGCGCCGAGTTGCTCGCGCTCGGCAAGGAGCTGCGCTGGCACCCGCAGAACATGCGCGCGCGCTACGACAGCTGGCTCGACGGCCTGAACGCCGACTGGCTCGTCAGCCGCCAGCGGTACTTCGGCGTGCCGTTCCCGGTCTGGTACCGCGTCGACGCCGACGGGCGCTCGATCTACGACGAGCCGCTGCTCCCGGCCGAATCCGATCTCCCCGTCGACCCGTCCACCGATTGCCCGCCCGGCTTCGCGCCAGCGCAGCGCGACCAGCCCGGGGGGTTCACCGCCGATCCCGACGTCATGGACACGTGGGCCACGTCGTCGCTCACCCCGCAGATCGTGACCGGTTGGGTCGACGACCCCGACCTGTTCGCCCGCACGTTCCCGATGGACCTGCGGCCCCAGGGCCCCGAGATCATCCGCACGTGGCTCTTCGACACCGTCGTGCGCGCCCGGCTGGAGCACGACGCGCTGCCGTGGAGCGACACCGCGATCAACGGCTGGGTGCTCGATCCCGACCGCAAGAAGATGTCGAAGTCGCGGGGCAACGTCGTCACGCCCATGCCGCTCGTCGAGGAGTACGGCGCCGACGCGCTGCGCTACTGGGCGTGCAACGGTCGGCCCGGCGTCGACACCGCGGTCGACTTCGGGATCATGAAGGTGGGGCGCAAGCTCGCGACCAAGATGCTGAACGCGTCGAAGTTCGTGCTCGGTGTGTCCGGCGACGCGGGCGAAGAGGTCGCCGAGGTCGTCACCGCGCTCGACCGTTCGCTGCTCGTCGGCCTCGCCGATCTCGTCGCCGAGGCCACCGACGCGTTCGACGAGCTCGACTACGCGCGCTCGCTCGAACGTACCGAACGCTTCTTCTGGTCGTTCTGCGACGACTACCTCGAGCTCGTGAAGAGCCGGGCCTACGGTGACAAGGGCGACCCGGCCGTACGGTCGGCCGCGGTGACGCTGCGCGTCGCGCTGTCGGCCCTGCTGCGCATGTTCGCCCCGGTGATGCCGTACGTCAGCGAAGAGGTGTGGTCGTGGTGGCGCGACGGATCGATCCACCGCGCGGAGTGGCCGAGCGTCGCGTCACTCCGCCGCGGGCGCGACGACGGCGGTGGCCCGGGCGACCCGCTCGTGTACGAGGTCGCGGCCGAGGTGCTCGCCGCGGTGCGCAAGGCCAAGTCGACGGCGAAGGTGTCGCTCGCCTCGCCGGTCACGCGCGTCCGCGTCGTCGACACGGCCGAGCGGCTGGCCGCGCTCGACGCGGCCCGCACCGACGTGTGCGACGCGGGCAAGATCGAGCGGCTCGAGACCGAGATCGGTCCGGAGACATCGGTACAGGTGGAGCTGCCGGAGCCCGGGCGGTGAGCACGCCCAAGGGCTTCGACGCCCCGGGCTGGTTGAGCTCGCACGTCAACCTGGAGAGCCTGAACGTCCCGGCCGGCAGTCGCCGCGGGCCGCCGACGCTCGAGCGGATCTCGACACTCATGCAGTACCTCGGGTCGCCCGAGGTCGAGTTCCCGTCGATCCACATCACCGGCACGAACGGCAAGACCACGACCGTCCGGGTCATCACCGAACTGCTGACCGCGCTCGGCCTCAAGGTGGGGGCGTACACGAGCCCCAACCTCGAGCGGGTCAACGAACGGATGTCGATCGACGGGCAGCAGATCGACGACGACGCCTTCGCCGAGATGCTCTACGCGGTCTCGCTCGTCGAGGGGTCGGTCGGCATCGACCCCTCGTACTTCGACATCGTCACCGCGGCCGCGTTCCGCTGGTTCGCCGATGAAGCCGTCGACGTCGCAGTGGTCGAAGTCGGTATGGGCGGCACCTGGGACGCGACCAACGTCGTCGACGGCGCGGTCGCGGTCGTCACGAACGTCTCGGTCGACCACGTCGAGTACCTCGGCCCGACGCGCGAGCAGATCGCGCAGGAGAAGGCCGGGATCGTCAAGCCCGACTCCACGCTGGTCCTCGGCGAGACCGACCCCGAGATCCAGGCGATCTTCGAGGCGCGCGGCGCCGCGCGCGTGTTCAAGCCGCGACATCGACTTCGGTGTCGCGCGCAACGTGCTCGCGATCGGCGGGCGGCTCGTCGATCTCCGCAGCCCCGGCGCGGAGTACCCCGACGTGTTCCTGCCGTTGCACGGCGCGCACCAGGCCGACAATGCCGCCATCGCGCTCGCGGCGGCCGAGAGCTTCGTGCGCGGCCCGCTGCCGTTCGAGGTCGTCGCCGAGGCGTTCGCGCGCGTGCAGTCGCCGGGCCGGCTCGAGATCGTCCGCCGCCGGCCGCTCGTCCTGCTCGACGGCGCGCACAACGTCGCCGGCGCGGAGGCGTTGCGTCGCGCGCTCGACGAGGAGTTCAGCGAGGGCCCGCGCACGTTGATCGTCGGCATGCTCCGCGAGAAGGAACCGCACGAGATGCTCGCTGCGCTGGGCGTCGACGAGCTCGCCGGCGACGAGCACGGCGGCATCCTGATCTGCTGTCGCCCTCCCACGCCCGCGCGCTGGAGACCTCGTTCATCGTCAAGGCCGCGATCGATCTCGGCGTACCCGAGGAACGCATCGAGGTGGTCGACCGGGTGGAGGACGCGGTCAGCGCCGCGCTCCTGGCCACTCCCTCCGACGGTCAGATCGTGATCACGGGGTCGCTCTACGTCGTGGGTGCGGCCCGGTCGGTCCTCGTCTCGTAGGACCGACGCACCACGCGGTCATGACGGCCGGGGGTCCGGTCGTTTGTCGCATCCGGGGGGCCTCGTCCTAGGCTTCCCTTCTTATGACCGATCGGACGCTCGTTCTCTGTAAGCCGGATTGCGTCGAGCGCGGCCTCGTCGGCGAGGTCATCGCCCGTCTCGAACGCAAGCAACTGAAGATCGTCGCCATCGAGCTCAGGCTCCTCGAGGAGACCACGGCCAAGCAGCACTACGCCGAACACGACGGGAAGCCGTTCTTCGCCGATCTCGTCGCCTTCATCACCCGGTCGCCCCTGGTGGCGATCGTCGCCGAGGGCCCTGACGCATACAAGGTCGTGCGCACGCTCATGGGCACCACCAACCCCAGAGAGGCCGCGCCCGGGACCATCCGCGGCGACCTCGCGATCGAGATGACCGAGAACCTCGTCCACGGAAGTGACGGTCCGGAGTCGGCCGCGCGCGAGATCGCGCTGTTCTTCCCCGGTCTCCTCGGGTGACGGATCGCCGCGGCTGGGAATCGAGCCGGGGTTCGGATCGGGGCGGTTGGTCCGCGAATCGCGGCGGGTGGCAATCGAAACGGGGGACTCCTAGCCTGGGCGGGTCGTCCCGTCGTCGGAAGATGACTCCGGTGAACGAACCGTTCTACGCAGGATTGCTCGGCCGCGACATGGCGGTCGACCTCGGTACCGCGAACACGCTCGTCTACGTACGCGGCCGCGGGGTCGTGCTCGACGAGCCGTCGGTCGTCGCGGTGAACGCGCGCGACGGTCGCCCGCTCGCGGTCGGCATCGAAGCGAAGAAGATGATCGGTCGCACGCCCGATCACATTCTCGCGATCCGTCCCTTGAAGGACGGCGTCATCGCCGACTTCGACATCTGCGAGAAGATGCTGCGCTACTTCATCCAGAAGGTGCATCCGCGCAAGTGGGCGAAGCCGCGCATGGTGATCTGTGTCCCCTCCGGCATCACCGGTGTAGAGCAGCGGGCCGTGCAGGAGGCTGCGCAGCAGGCCGGCGCGCGCAAAGAGGCGTACATCATCGAAGAGCCGATGGCCGCCGCGATCGGTGCCGGGCTCCCCGTGCACGAGCCGGCGGGCAACATGATCGTCGACATCGGCGGCGGCACCACCGAGGTTGCGGTCATCTCGCTGGGCGGCATCGTCGCGAGCGAGTCGATCCGCATCGCGGGTGACGAGCTCGACGAGTCGATCGTCAACTTCGTGAAGAAGGAGTACTCGCTCGCGCTCGGCGAACGTACGTCGGAGGAGATCAAGATCGCGCTCGGCTCCGCGTACCCGCTCGAGACCGAGCTGTACGCGGAGGTGCGCGGCCGCGACCTCGTGACCGGCCTGCCGAAGACGATCGTCGTGTCGACCGAAGAGATCCGCGACGCGATCGAAGAGCCGGTCGCCGCGATCGTCGACGCGGTGAAGGTCACGCTCGACAAGACGCCGCCGGAGCTCGCGGCCGACATCATGTCGAACGGCATCGTCGTGACCGGCGGCGGCGCGTTGCTGCTCGGGTTGAAGGAGCGTCTGTCGGCGGAGACGGGCATGCCGATCGTGATCGCCGACAACCCCCTGCTGTCGGTCGTGCACGGGTCCGGGCAGTGCCTGGAGAACTTCGACGTCCTCAAACACGTCCTGATCTCGTCCGCCCAGCAATAGCCGGCCCCGGTCGCCACGATGCCCGGTCCCCGGCGCGCGAGCCGACGACGTTACGTGCTGGTCGTGATCGTGCTCACGTGCCTGACGCTCATCACCCTCGATAGTCGCAACGGCCGTTCCGGGCCGCTGGGGTCGCTCGGCGGGATCGCCCACCGGGTCGTCTCGCCCTTTCAGAGCGCGGCCGACAGCGTCGCCCGGCCCGTCGGCGACTGGTGGGACGGCGTCACGAGCTCGGGTGATCTCAAGCAGAAGAACCGCGAGCTCGAACAAGAGATCGCGGGCCTCCGCGGACAGCAGACCGCCGCCGCGGAGGCGATCAGGGAGAACTCCGACCTGAAGGCGTCGCTGCTGCTGCAGAACGCGCTCCTCGTGAAGAACGTGACCGCGTCGATCGTCGGCAGCGACGAAGGCAACTTCGACCCGACCCTCACGATCGACAAGGGATCGGAGGCGGCCATCGCGCTCGACATGCCGGTCATCTCCCCGCAGGGAATCGTCGGCAAGGTGATCCAGGTCTGGGACGGCGGCGCGAAGATCCAGGTGCTGACCGATCCCGGCTTCTCGGTCGGTGTGCAGACGCCCGGGCACAAGGGATCGCCCGCGGCGACCGGGATCGCGTCGGGCCTCGGTTCGCGCGATCTCTCGGTCCAGTTCGACGCGGGCACCAAGGTGCTCGTCGGCGACCAGATCGTGACGTCGGCGCAGTCGACATTGTTCCCGTCGGGATTGTCGGTGGGCGTCGTTACGAACGTGACGATCCAGCCCGGGAACACGGGTGTCAACGCGACGATCCAGCCCTACGTCGACATCGGCGCGCTGCAACACCTCACTCTGTTGCTGTGGGCGCCGGGCACGCCCGGTCCGGTCCTGCCGACGACGACGACCACGACCACGACGAGCACGACGGCACGACGAGCACGACCGTTCCCGGCGCATCGACGACGAGCACGACCGGCTCCACGAACACGAGTGGCGGATGACGCGCGCGACGCGGCTCGCCGCGCTCATCTTCGCGATCGTCGTCGTCCAGGTCTCGGTGTTCCCGCACGTCCGTCTGTTCGGTGTCGTGCCGGATCTCGGACTCCTCGTCGCGCTGGCGGTCGGCTACCACGAAGGCCCGGAGGCGGGCGCGATCGCCGGGTTCGCGGCCGGGTTCGCGTTCGATCTCTTCCTCGCGACACCCTTCGGTCTCGACGCGCTCACGTATGCGATGGTCGGCTACGGCATCGGCGTGTTCGAATCGGGCCTGTTCCGTTCACCGCGTTGGTTGCCGTCGTTCCTGGGGGCACTCGGCGGACTCGCGGGCGGCCTGCTGTTCATCGGTATCGGCGTGCTCGTCGGTGTCGACGCGGTCAAGGGCACACACGGCGTCGTGGTCATCTCGAAAGCCGCGCTCTATGACGCGATTCTCGCCCCGTTTGTGTTCTTCCTGGTCAGGAGCATCCTCGGGAGCGAGAGCCGGGTGCGCGACGCCTGGTAGCGATTCGACCGGTCCGGCCGTGTCGGCCGACCGGAACGCCCGCCGACCTTCCCACTAGCGTCGATGGCTCGATGAGCCTTCCGTCTGCATGAGCGACAACAGCCGCGTCCGAGTGAGCATCGTCGGCGTCGTCGTCGTCGCCCTCTTCGCGTCGTTGTTCGCGCGCCTGTGGTTCCTGCAGATGGGACCGGAGCAGAAGCTCGGCCAGATCGTGAGCACGCTCGCGACACGCGCGTGATCCAGACCGAGTCGCCGCGCGGCGAGATTCTCGACCGCAACGGCAAGGTGCTCGCGCAGGACGTCGCGGCGTGGGCCGTCACCGTCGACCGGAACCTGCCGAAGACCACGCTCACCCGCGTGCTCGGTCAGCTCGCGGAGGTGCTGCAGGTCGACGAGAAGACCCTCCGGGCAAACTACGAGAGCGTGCGGCAGTCGCCGCTGCAACCCGCCATCGTCAAGCTCGACGTGCCGCTGCCCGCACAGCTCGCGATCCGCGAGCACAGCGAGGACTATCCCGGTGTCCACGTGGTCGAGCTGACCGTCCGCAAGTACCCGTACGACGGGCTCGCGTCGCAGCTGCTCGGCTACCTCGGCGAGGTCGACTCGTTGAGCAAGACCCAGTTCAAGCAACTGCGCGCCCAGGGCTACCAGCCCGGCGACCTGATCGGGCGCGACGGCGTGGAGTCCGCGTACGAATCGGTCCTGCGCGGCAAGCCCCGCCGGGAGACGGTGCAGGTCGACCCGACCGGCAAGCAGATCGGCGCGCCGATCAAGGTCGAGCCCGGCACCGTCGGCGACAACCTCAAACTGACGATCGACATCGACGTCCAGAAGGCAGCGGAGAAGGCGCTCGGCGAAGGCATCCTCGCCGCGCGCACCAAGCAGGACGTCACGACCCAGGCCACCGGCTACACGACGTTGAAGGCGACGGGTGGGGCTGTCGTCGTGCTCGACACGCACGACGGTTCCGTCGTCGCGATGGCGAGCTATCCCTCGTACCCGCTGTCATGGTGGGTCGGCGGCATCTCGACCGCCAACTTCGCCCACCTCGGCGATCCGGCGCAGCAGAATCCACTCCTGAACCGGGCGACGCAGGGCCAGTACGCGCCGGGTTCCACCTTCAAGCTCGTGCCGTCGATCGCGCTCAATCGCTACGGGGTTCTGCCTGCGTCGCAGTACGTCGACGACAACGGTTGTGTGGCCATCCGCGGCTCGACGTTCTGCAATGACAACAACGAGCGGCTCGGCAGCGTCGACCTGCAGCACGCGTTGACGGTGTCGAGCGACGTCTACTTCTACAACGCGGGCTGGAACTTCTGGCAGCGCTGGCAGCTCGACCCGCAGGCCGGGCTCGGGATCCAGACGGTCGCGAAGGACCTCGGGTTCGGTAAGAAGACGGGCATCGAGGTCGACGAGGCGACCGGTCGTATACCCGATCCGGCGTGGAAGGCCGCGTACGCGAAGGCGAACTACACGGGCGAGGCTCGGCGCCAGAACGCGATCTGGTACCCGGCCGACAACATCTACGCCGCGGTCGGTCAGGGCGACGACTTCGTCACGCCACTGCAGCTCGCGAACGCGTATGCCACGTTCGCCAACGGCGGAACGCTGTGGACGCCGCACCTCGACGAGTCGGTCGTCGACCCCGTATCGAAGGCGACCGTTCGGCGATACACGCCGCAGTCGCTCGGCACGGTTGCGATCGATCCCTATGTCCGCTCGCAGATGGAAGCGGGATTTGCGGGCGCGGTGCGAGATCCGAAGGGAACGGCCTACGGCGCATTCCGCGGTCTGCCCGACTCGGTCCTCGTCGCGGGCAAGACCGGCACGGCCCAGATCAAGGGGACCAAGGTCAAGGGACCGACGTCGTTGTTCGCGTCGTACTTCACCGCGGCCGGAAAGCAGTATGCGGCGGTCGCGGTCGTGGAAGAAGGTGGGCACGGCGCCGAGACCGCCGCACCGATCGTGCGGCAGGTCATCGAGAGCATGAACCATCTCCCGACCACGCCGATCCCGACCGGTTCCGGCAACGCGGGACGCGACTGATGGCCGGGATCTCCGCCACGGTCGGCCGGCGCCGCGCCGCGTCCGCCATCAGCGTGTTCGCCCATCTCGACCTCGCGCTGCTCTCGCTGCCGATCGCGATCAGCGGGCTCGGGCTGTTGATGATCTACGACGCGTCACACGCGGAGACCGCGCGCGCCGGCCTCTCGCGGCTGTACTACGTCGAGCGTCAGGGCGCCGCGATCGTGCTGGGCCTCATCGCGATGGCGGTGGTGATGGCGATCGACTACCGCCGGATCCGCGACGCGTGGCCGCTCGTGTATCTCGGTATCCTCCCGCTGCTCGCGGGCGTGGTCGTGCTCGGGCGCAACCACGGCGGCGCGCAGGCGTGGTTCCAGGTGGGGCCGTTCCAGTTCCAGCCGTCGGAGATCGCCAAGGTCGTGCTGGTCGTTGCGGTCGCGGGGTACTGCCATCAACATCGCGGTGATCTCGACGCGTGGCGTGTCGCGGTCGCGATCGGCCTCGCGGGCGTGGTGATGGCGATCGTCTACGCGCAACACGACCTCGGAACCATGCTCGTCATCATGGTGTGCGCGGCGGCCGTGCTCGTGATCGCCGGGCTCAAGCCCGTGCACATCGTCGTGCTGTTGTTGCTCGCAGCATCGCTCGTCGGGGCGGCGGTCATCACCGGCAAGGTGCAGGCGTACCAACTCGACCGGCTCACGAGCTTCACCGACCAGTCGACCGCCGGCATCTCGGCCCAGCACCAGACCGCGGCCCAGTTCAACCTGGGCGCCTCCAAGGCCGCGATCGCCTCGGGCCACCTCGACGGCGCGGGCTTCGGGCGGGGCCTGCAGACCAAGAACGGGTTCGTGCCCGAGCAGCACACCGACTTCATCTTCACCGCGGTGGGGGAGGACCTCGGCTTCATCGGCGGCGCCACCCTGCTCCTGCTCTACGGCCTGCTGGCGTGGCGGCTGTGGCGGATCGCCCTGCTGTCCTCCGACTTCTTCGGCACGCTCGTCGCGATCGGGGTGCTCGCGATGTTCGCCATCCAGATCTTCGAGAACGTCGGGATGACCATGGGGATCATGCCGATCACGGGGATCCCGCTGCCCTTCATGTCGTACGGGGGATCCGCAATCATCGCCTCGTTCATCGCGATCGGTCTCGTGCTGAACATCCACATGCGTAGATTTTCCTGAACGACGCTCCTCACGGAGGGTGACGAACTCTTCCCGCGGCGTACCCGGGCTACACTGCCCGGAGATGTCAGACCTGTGGCCGCGGATAGAACCGCTGCTGGCCCGGGTTGAGAAGCCCGCTCGTTACATCGGTATGGAGATGGGAACGGAGCCAGGCAACCTGGCGCCCCGCCATGGGAGCGGCCGGGCGGCCTTTCTCCTGATCTATCCCGACACCTACGAGATCGGGCTCCCCAACCAGGGGCTCCAGATCCTCTACGAGCTGCTCAACGAGCGCGAAGACTCGGTGGCGGAGCGGGCCTACGCGCCCTGGACCGACATGGAGTCGTCGATGCGGGCGGCCAAGGTGCCGCTGTTCAGCGTCGACACCCACCGGGCCGCCTCCGACTTCGACGTGCTCGCGTTCAACCTCTCGGCCGAGCTCGTCTACACGAACCTGCTGAACCTCGTCGACCTCGCGGGCGTGCCGGTCCGCAACGACGACCGGGCGCCGTCGCACCCGATCGTGATCGCGGGCGGGCACTGCACGTACAACCCCGAGCCGCTCGCCGAATATGTCGACGCGTTCGTCATCGGCGACGGCGAAGAGGTGATCTCCGAGCTGGCCGAGGTCGTCGGCGCGTGGAAGCGCGGCGGGCGGGCGAGCCGGGAGATGGTGCTCCGTGAGCTCGCCACCATCCCGGGCGTCTACGTGCCGTCGCTCTACGACGTCGAGTACGACGGGCCGGTCGTGCGTTCGGTGACCCCGCGCTACCCCGATGTCCCCGCCGTCGTCGACAAGCGCACGGTCGCCGACCTCGCCGAGTGGCCGTACCCGAAGCGGCAGCTCGTCCCGCTCGTCGAGGTCGTGCACGACCGCCTGAACGTCGAGATCTTCCGCGGTTGCACCCGCGGCTGTCGGTTCTGCCAGGCGGGCATGATCACGCGGCCCGTGCGGGAGCGACCCGAGGAGCAGGTGCGCACGATGGTCGCGCGAGGGACTGCGCCGCACCGGCTACGACGAGGTCGCGCTCACCTCACTGTCGAGCGCCGACTTCTCCGGGATCGAGAACGTCGTCGCCGACCTCGTCACCGACCAGGAGGGCACCGGCGGCGTCAGCGTGTCGATGCCGAGCCTGCGCGTCGACGCGTTCACGGTCGGCATCGCGAGCGAGCTGCAGAAGGTCCGCCGCAGCGGTCTCACGTTCGCGCCCGAGGCCGGTTCGTGGCGGCTGCGTCAGGTGATCAACAAGCTGATCATCGAGGACGACCTCTACGCCGCGGTCGACGCCGCGTACTCGCAGGGCTGGCGGCGCGTGAAGCTCTACTTCCTCACCGGTCTGCCCACGGAGATGGACGAGGACACGCTCGGCATCGCCGACCTCGCGACCAACGTCACGAACATCGGCCGCAAGTACACCAAGCAGGCGAGCTGCACCGTGTCGGTCGGCGGGTTCGTCCCGAAGCCGCACACGCCGTTCCAGTGGTTCGGTCAGAACGGTGTCGACGAGTTGCAGCGCAAGATCACGCTCTTGCGCAACGCGGTGCGGGGCACGCGCGCGCAGGTGAAGTGGCACGACCCGCAGGCCACCTACGCGGAGGGCATCGCGTCGCGTGGCGACCGCCGGGTCGGGCGGGTCATCGAGCGGGTCTGGCGGGCGGGCGGCACCTTCCAGGAGTGGAGCGAGGGCTTCGCGCTCGACCGCTGGATCGATGCCATGCACGCGGAGGGTCTCGACCCCGACTGGTTCGTCACCCGCCACCGCACCCGCGACGAGGTGCTGCCCTGGGCCCACATCGCGGCCGGGCTCCACGCCGACTTCCTCTGGGACGACTGGCAGGAGGCCCTGGCCGAGCACGGGCTCCCCGACTGCCGCTGGACTCCGTGTTATGACTGCGGGGTGTGCACCGACTACGCCCTGGAGCACGTGGTGGCGTCGCCGGTGGCACCCGCGGGTGGGTCGCAGGGCACGGGCCAGGACCTGGGCGCTTCGGGCGCCGGCGTCCCGGTTCGGTTCCTCGGGACCAAGCCCGCGGCCGCGGCGACGACGGGCGTCGGGTCATGAGAGGCGGCGCCGCGAACCCGGTCCGCCTGCAGTACACGAAGCTCGGCAAGGTCCGCTGGATCAGTCACCGCGACGTCGCCCGCGCGCTCGAGCGCGCGTTCCGGGTCGTGCAGTTGCCCCTCGCGTTCAGCGAGGGCTTCTCACCCCGGCCCAAGGTGAGCTTCGGCCTCGCGCTGTCGACCGGGCATGAGAGCGACGCGGAGTACGTCGACCTCGTGCTCGCCGAGCCCGTCGATCTCGACGAGCTCCCGCGGTTGTTGACCGCGGCGCTGCCCGACGGCATCGCAGTGATCGGCGCGGTGGCGCTCGCCGATCGTGTCCCCGCACTGCAAGAAGCGGTGACGTGCGTCGAATGGCAGGTCGACGTCGCGCACACCGATCTCACCGATGTCGACCCGGCGCAGTTGCGCGACCGCGTCGACGCCGCGCTCGGCGCAGACCGCGCTGCGCACGATCAAGCGGCGCAAGGGCCACGACGTCGAAGAGGACGTCCGGCCCGTGATCCGTCGCGTCACCGTGTGCCATGAAGTTCCCGCACGTGTCGAGATGGAATTGTCAACCCAACCGCGCGGCGCGAAGCCGGGTGAAGTCCTCGCTGCCATCGGCGACTTCATCGACGTTCGCGCGCGGCGCACACACCAATGGATCGAGCGCGACGGCGCGCGGCAGGAGCCGCTCGACGCCGACACGCGCCCGCGTGTGCCGGAGGCATGCGCGTCATGAGAGAAGGCATCGATGACAGACCTGAACCGTCTCGAGGACGAGACGCCGAGCGAAACCCCCTCCGTTGCGATCACGGACCCGATCGTGCGTACGGGCGAGGCCGAGGTGCGCATCACCCCGGACTCGGCACCAGCCGATTCGGCTGACCCGGCCGGATCCGGGCAAACGTCCGGACCGGCAACCCGGGCGCCGGGCGCCGAGGGCGACGCGCCCAAGAAGAAGCGCCGCCGCGGAACGCGCGGCGGTCAGGGCCGCAAGAAGCCCGCGGGCAGCGGTAACGGAGGCGCCGCCGGCGCGAATGGGGCCGGGGGAACGCGACCGGCGCCACGAGCCGGGCCGCCCTCTCGGGCCGGGACGCATCCGACGACGACCCGGCCGCCGGCGAAGAAGATGCCGACGACACGATGTCGGGCAGCGAGGACTGGACGGCGGAGAGCGCCGACCGCGGCCTGACCGACGACGACATCGCCGAGCAGGCCCGGGAGGACGCGGGGCTCACGCCTCCCGCGCCCGCCCGGCCGCCCGAAGATCGGCGACAGCCGGCCCGCGCCGGCCGCACCCGCCTCGACCTCCCGCGCCGGCAACGGTAACGGCGACCGGGTGCCGTCGGTCCCGACGGCGAGCCCAAGAAGCGTCGCCGCCGGCGCGGTGGCCGCGGCCGCAGCAAGGGTGGCGGTCAGGGCGGCGCCGCGGCGACGCCGAACGGCGGTGGCGGCGGCGGTGGCGGTGGCAACCGCGCGCCCGCCCGCTCGGGGGGCGGCTCGGGCCGCGGCCCCGTCCAGTACGTCGACGCGGGCGAGCTCGGCGACGTCGACGTCGACGGCACCGCGTTGCTCGACTCCCTCGACGAGGAGACGCTGCAACGGCGCCGGGGAACGAGCCGCAAGGGCCGTCCCGCGGGTCGCTACCTGATGGTCGTGCACGTGCGGCCCGACGGCTTCGCCCACATCGGTGTGCTCGAAGGCCGCCAGCTCATCGAGCACTACATCTCGACGCCCACCGACGACAACACGTCGATCGACGGCAACATCTATCTCGGGTCGCGTCCAGAACGTGCTGCCCGGCATGGAGGCGGCGTTCATCGACATCGGCACGCCCAAGAACGGCGTGCTCTACCGCGGCGACGTCGCGTACGACCCGGCCGACGTCGAGGGCGGCGAGAAGGGCGAGAAGCCGCGCATCGAGCGGGTGCTGCACAACGGCCAGGCGATCATCGTCCAGGTCACGAAGAACCCGATCGCGCACAAGGGCGCCCGCCTCACCCAGGAGGTGAGCCTGGCCGGCCGGTTCGTCGTCATGGTCCCCGGTCAGCCGCAGACGTACGGCATCTCGAAGCGCCTCCCCGACGACGAGCGCAAGCGGCTCCGCCGGGTCCTCGACCATCTGCGTCCCGCCGACGCCGGCCTCATCGTGCGGACCGCGGCCGAGGGCGCGACCGAGGAGGAGCTCGAGCGCGACATGATGCGCCTCATCGCGCAGTGGCAGCAGATCTCCGCGCATCGCCAAGAAGGCGAAGGCCGGGCAGCCTGCTCTACAAGGAGCCGCAGCTCGCGATCCGCCTGATCCGCGAGGAGTTCACCAAGGAGTTCCGCGGCGTCGTCATCGACGACCGGCCGATGTACGAGGAAGTGCACTCGTACATCGAGGCGATCGCGCCCGAGCTCGCGGAGCGGGTCGAGTTCTACGACGCCGAGGCCGAGAACCTCCCCGTCTTCGAGAAGTTCCACGTCCACGAGCAGCTGCACAAGGCGCTCGACCGCAAGGTGTGGCTGCCGTCGGGCGGGTCGCTCATCATCGAGCGCACCGAGGCGCTGACCGTCATCGACGTCAACACCGGCAAGAACGTCGGGACGTCGAACCTCGAAGAGACCGTCTACCGCAACAACCTGGAGGCGGCCGAGGCCGTCGCCCGGGAGCTGCGCCTGCGCGACATCGGCGGCATCATCGTCATCGACTTCATCGACATGGAGATCCGCCACAACCGCGAAGCGGTCGAGGAGGCGTTCCGCCAGGCGCTGGCCCGCGACAAGACCCGCACGCAGGTGTTCCCGATCTCCGAGCTCGGCCTGGTCGAGATGACCCGCAAGCGGGTGTCGGAGGGGCTCGTCGAGGCGTTCTCGTCGACGTGCCCGCACTGCAACGGCCGCGGCTTCGTCGTCGACGAGTCCCTGTTCGAGTAGGCCTACGGGCCCTCCGGGCCCGGTCGGCTATCCTTTCCCGGTTCCGAGAAGCATTCTGAAGAGGCATCGCGCATGTACGCAGTCATCCACACCGGCGGGAAGCAGTACCGCGTGGCCGAAGGCGACCGACTCGAGGTCGAGCGCCTGACCGGCGACGAGGTCACCCTGCGGCCCGTGATGCTGGTCGACGGCGACAGCGTGCTCGCCACGCCGGCCCAGCTCGGCGCCGCGTCGGTGACCGCCCGCATCGTCGGCGAGTCCAAGGGCCCCAAGATCAAGGGCTTCACGTACAAGAACAAGTCGAACGAGCGCAAGCACTGGGGCCACCGGCAGAAGTACTCGACCATCGAGATCACCGGGATCACGAAGGGCTAGGGGAGCAGACCATGTCGAAGAAGAAGGGTGCAGCCTCCTCTCGCAACGGCCGCGACTCGAACGCCCAGCGCCTCGGCGTGAAGCGCTACAGCGGCGAAGTCGTCACCGCGGGCACGATCATCGTGCGCCAGCGCGGCACGAAGTTCCACCCCGGCTACAACGTCGGGCTCGGCAAGGACGACACGCTCTTCGCGAAGGCGAACGGCGTCGTGAAGTTCGGCACGCGGCGCGGCCGCAAGCTCGTCGACATCGTCCTGCACGAAGACGCCCTCACCACCGCGTAGACCGTCGAAAAGCCCACCAACAGTTGGGTGGAATTCCGGTTCGACGCGCCCATTTCGCACCCAACAGTTGGGTGGAATTTGGGCTCGTGACGCCGTTCTCGCACCGAACTGTTGGGTGAGGTTTCTCCGCTCAGTCGCGGCGGGGGGTGAGGCCTTCGGGGAGGGCCTCGGCGTGCACGACGCTGAGGGTCTTGGTCGTGCGGGTGATGGTGACGTAGAGGAGCCGGAGCCCGGCTCGGTCGGGGCTCACCAGTTGCGCCGGTTCGACGACGACGACGTGGTCGAACTCGAGTCCCTTGGCGCTGGTCGGATCGATGACCGTGACCGGTGCGTCGAGCGCGTCGGCCGCGGTCGACACCGCGCCGACGTCGGCGAGCGCGGCGACGATCGCGGGGTGCAACGCCGGCGGTGCGATGACGGCCACCGCGCCCGTGCGCGCCAGCGCGGCGCGCGTGTGCGCCGCGGTGGTGGAGATCAGGTCGTCACGGTCGACCGACACGAACTGCGGGTACTCGCCCGTGCTGCGCACCGAGCGTGACGGTTCCACCGTGGGCGCGGCGACCGCGAGCAGCTGCGACGCGACGTCCATGACCTCGGCGGGCGTGCGGTAGTTGATGCTGAGCGAGACGTAACGCGTCGCGTTGTGCGTGGGCAGGTGCGAGAGCACGTCGTCCCACGACGCGACCGCGCCGGGTTTGCTCGCCTGGCCGGGATCGCCGACGAGCGTCATCGAGCCCGACGGACAGCGCCGGGCCAACATGCGCCACTGCATCGCGGTGAGGTCCTGGGCCTCGTCGACGAGCACGTGCCCGAACGTGCGCGGCTCGTACGACCGGTCAGGGCCGTTGCCGTTGGCGGAGCTGCCGTCGCCGAACCGGTCGGCGAGCGTGGCCGCGTCGGCGAACCCGCGCAGTCCGAGATCGTTGATGACGCGTTCGGCCGTGTCGTAGGTGTCGCCGCCCCCGCCGTTGCGCCGCCGGGCAACCGGCCGCGCCGCCTCGACCGGGCCGAGGAGCGAGTCGGCCTCGTCGACGAGCGCGAGGTCGCCCTCGGTCCACGGCGCCTTCGAGACGTCGGGGTTGCGCGCACGGTGGAGGAGCTCCTGCTCGTCGTCCGTCAGCTCGGTGCCCGAAGCGGATCGCACCAGCGCGCGGAACCCGAACAGGTCGTTCACGAGCTCGGCGCCGGAGAGCACCGGCCACATCCGTTCGAGCGCCTCTTTCACCTCGGCGCGGCCCGCGGAACCGCGAGCGCAGCTCCTGCTCCCATCCCTCCGGGGTGGGCTCGCCGCGTGCGAGCGTGCTCGCGATGCTCGCGTCGAATCCGGCGTCGCGGTCGAAGAGGCTGGTCACGTTGTCGGATACCGAACCCGAATCGATGCCACGCTCGCGATACGAACGGATGGCCGCGTTCTTGTAGCGCGCGACGAGCAGGTCGAGGAGCCGGCGCGCGACGTACTGGCGGTTCTCGTTGTGTGGGTTGTGCCGCCGGCGCGTGCCCTCGATGATGCGCGCGGTGTCGGAGCGCGACAGGCGCACGCGCAGGCCGTCGATGAGGACGATGAGGTCGCGCGCCAACGGCCGTTCACGATCGGAGAGCGGCGCGCTGGATCACGCGGGCCATCCGGCCGTCGCCCTTCAGCTGCGGCGAGCGCACGGGGGTCGGAGGCGACGATGCGCATCCGCGGCTTCAGGCCGGAGATCGTCGACAGCTGGACGTCCTGCTCGCCGAGCGAGGGGAGGACCTGCTCGATGTAGCGCAGGAAGACCGGGCTCGGGCCGATCGAGCAGCACGCCCTGGTTCGCGAGCCGGCGCCGGTGCGTGTAGAGGAGGTACGCGGCGCGGTGCAGCGCGACCGCGGTCTTGCCGGTCCCGGGCCCGCCGCCCGACGACGAGCACGCCGTGCACGTCGGCCCGGATGGCCTCGTCCTGTTCGGCCTGGATCGTGGCGACGATGTCGCCCATGCGCCCGGTGCGGTTGCGTTCGAGCGCGGCGAGGAGCGCGCCCTCGCCCGCGACGCCGAGGCCTTCGTCGTCGACCGCGTCCTGGTCGAACACCTCGTCGTCGAGGCCGGTGACCTCGCGGCCCTTGCGGGTGATCAGGTGCCGGCGCCGGACGACCGACATCGGCTCGACCGCGGTGGCCCGGTAGAAGGGTTCGGCCACGGGCGCCCGCCAGTCGACGACGAGCGGGCGTGTGGCTCTCGTCCTCGACGGCCAGGCGGCCCACGTACCAGCGGACACCCCGCTCGAGGTCGAGGCGGCCGAACACCAGGGGCGACTCGCCGATGTCGAGGTCGGCGAGCCGGCGCTGGGTCACGTCCCAGGCGATGTCGCGCTCGAGCCGGGCCTGGTGGGTGCCGCCCGCGCGCACGTCGGCGTAGGCGGTCCGGACCCGTTCGGCGGCCGCGCGCATCGCTTCGAGCCGCGCGTAGGCCGCCGTGACGTAGGCCTGCTCGGCGGCCAGCTCCGGGTCGATCTGGTCTTGCAAATCGCTCCCCTGCATGGGTGGAACGAGATTTCGGGATGAGTCAGCTTAGTCGTTCGGGGACGTCCGGCGCTCGATCCGGCGATCTAGGCTCGGGGCCGATGCCGGGCGCCTTGTACTTCACCCCCGACGCCGGTGCCAACGAGCTGCTCGCGGCCGAGCCCCTGGCGGCGATGATCGGGATGCTCCTCGACCAGCAGGTCCCGATGGAGTGGGCCTTCACCGCTCCCTCGCTGCTGAAGGAACGGCTCGGCGGCGGGAAGCTCGACGCCGACCGCGATCGCCGCGATGGACCCGGCCGCGCTGGAGGCGATCTTCCGGGACAAGCCCGCGCTGCACCGCTATCCGGGCTCGATGGCGAAGCGGACCCAGGCCCTGTGCGCGCACCTCGTCGAGCACTACGGCGGCCGGGCCGAGGGCGTGTGGACGGATGCCGCGACCGGCGACGAGCTGCTCGCCCGGGTGCTGGCGCTGCCCGGCTTCGGCAAGGCCAAGGCGCGGATCTTCGTCGGCCTCCTCGGCAAGCGCCTCGGGGTGTGCCCGCCGGGTTGGGAGGCGGTCGCGGCCGACTGGCCGTCGATCGCCGACGTCGACTCGTTCGAGCGGGTGCTCGAGATCCGCGAGCAGAAGCGGGCGATGAAGGCGGCGGCCAAGCAGGCCCGGGACCGCCGCGCCGCCGAGAACTGGGACCGACCGGGAGCTACAGCGCCGGTCGCGGTCGACCGCACGACCTTGGTCGCGGTGGCGATCCCGCGTCGGGCCCGTGCGCGGTGAGCAGGTACGTGTGCGCCTTCCCGTCGCAGGCGAAGTACTCGAGGTGGCTCTGCGGCGCCGCCCGCGTACGACGCGAACTTCGCGCCGTCGATCGACAGGTCGACGGAGTTGGCCCCGGTCGCGGTCCACGCGACCTGGATCATCGTGGGCGAGTTGCACACGGGTGCGGCGGGGCTGATCGTGAAGCCTGTGATCCGGACGCTCGACTGCCGCGGTGGTGCGGGGTCGTGGGCGCGGTCGTGGTCGGCGCGGTGGCGGCCGGCACGGTCGACGACGACGAGGTCGAGGTGGCGGCGACCGTGGTCGAGGAGGTCGACGCGGACGTGCTCGTCGTGGTCGGCGGGGTGTCCTTCTTGCCGCTGCTGCAGCCCCCAGCGACGCCGCGGTCAGTCCCGCGACGAGCAGCGGGCCCGAGAAATGCCGTGCGAACCCCACCGAAACGGCGCATAAGGGGAGGCTACGCGCACCGCGCCTCCGTATCCTGGGCAGGAATGTCCGGCTTCGTCGACACCGCGCAGAGCAATGTCAAAGGTGGTGACGGCGGCGCGGGCTGCGTGGCGTTCCGGCGCGAGTCGCACGTGCCCAAGGGCGGGCCCGACGGCGGCGACGGCGGCGACGGCGGCGACGTCTGGCTGCGGGCGAACCGCAACATCGCCTCGCTGCTCGCGTTCCGCGACCACCCGCACCGCAAGGCGGGGTCGGGTACCCACGGCAAGGGCCAGAAGCTGCACGGCAAGCGCGGCGCCGATCTGACCGTCGACGTCCCCGAAGGGACCGTCGTGCGCTCGATGGACGGCGAGCTGCTCGCCGACCTGCTGCACCACGGCGACACCTGGCTCGCGGCCCGCGGCGGCCAGGGCGGGCGCGGCAACGCGCGGTTCCTCTCGAACGCGCGCCGGGCGCCGAGCTTCGCCGAGCAGGGGGAGTACGGCGAGGAGCGCTGGCTCAAGCTGGAGCTCAAGCTGCTGGCCGACGCCGCGCTCGTCGGGTTCCCGAACGCGGGCAAGTCGACGCTGATCTCGGTCGTGAGCGCGGCCAAGCCCAAGATCGCCGACTACCCGTTCACCACGCTCGAGCCGCATCTCGGCGTCGTGCGCTGGCAGGACCACGACTTCGTGCTCGCCGACATCCCCGGGCTCATCGAGGGCGCGGCGGAGGGCCGCGGCCTCGGGCACCAGTTCCTGCGGCACATCGAGCGGGCGCGCGTGCTCGTGATCCTCTGCGACCTGAACCCGGTCGACGGCCGCTCGCCCGCGGAGCAGGAGCGGGTGCTGCTCGAAGAGCTCGGCCGGTACCGGCCCGAGCTGCTCGAACGGCCGCGCCTGGTCGTGGGGAGCAAGGCCGATGTCGTTGCGAGCAACGACGTCGAGTTCGACGGCCTGCGCATCGCGAGCGTCACCCGCCAGGGGCTCGACGAATTCCGAGGCCGCCTGGCCGAGCTGATCGAAGCGGCGCGCGCCGAGGAAGGCGACGCCGAGCCGTACGTCGTGTTCCGGCCCGAGGAGCAAGGGTTCTCGGTCGTGCGCGAGGGCCCGAAGGAGTGGCGCGTGCAGGGCCGCCCGGCCGAGCGCGCCGGTCGCGCTCGCCGACCTCACGAACCCCGAGGCGATGGCGTACATCCAGCAGAAGCTCCAGCGCATGGGCGTGGAGAAGGCGCTGGCGCGGGCGGGCGCGACCGACGGCGACACCGTGCGCATCGGAGGCCACGAGCTCGTCTACGAAGAGCCCGTGTAGTGACGCCGATCGCAGTGGTGAAGGTCGGCACGTCGTCGGTCGCCGAGGAATCGGGCGAGTTCGACGAGCAGGCGTTGGCGAAGCTCGCCGCCGACGTCGCGGCCGCGCGCGCCGGCGGGCACGAGATCGTGCTGGTGATGTCGGGTGCGATCGCGTCGGGCATGCCCACGCTGGGGATGCGGAAGCGGCCGACCGACATCGGCACGCTGCAGGCGCTCGCGGCCGTCGGTCAGCCGCGGCTGCAGGCGCGGATGAGCGCGCTGCTCGGCGAGCTCGGGATCATCGCCGGCCAGGTGCTGCTCACGCCGTACGACTTCGCGCACCGCCGCCAGTACCTCCACGCGCGCGCGACGTTGCAGCGCCTGCAGGAGCTCGGCGTGCTACCCATCGTGAACGAGAACGACACCGTCGCCGACGACGAGATCCGCTACGGCGACAACGACCGCCTCGCTGCGCTCGTCGCCCACCTCGTTCGCGCCGAGACGCTGTTGCTGTTGACCGACACGGGGGGCGTGTTCACCGCCGACCCGCGCCACGACGCGCAGGCGTCGTTGATCGAGGAGATCGTCGAGGTCGACGAGGCGTTGGAGGCGGCGGCGGGTGGCGCGGGGACCGAACGCGGCAGCGGCGGCATGGCGAGCAAGCTCGCGGCGGCGAAGATCGCGTCGTGGTCGGGCGTGCGTGCGGTGATCGCGTCGGCGGGCGCACCGAACGTGATCGCCGATGCCCTCGCGGGGCGCGCGGTCGGCACCTCGTTCGCGCCGCGCCCGACCGCGCCTGTCGTCGCGCAAGCTCTGGATCGCGTTCGCGCAGGGCTCCGACGGCCGGGTCACGGTCGACGCGGGTGCGCGGCGCGCGCTCGTCGACGGCGGCAAGTCGTTGCTGGCCGCCGGCGTCCGCGAGGTCGGCGGCGCGTTCGAGGTCGACGCGCCCGTCGAGATCGTCGGCGACGACGGTCGGGTGTTCGCGAAGGGTCTGTGCCGCTACGGCTCGTCGCAGTTGCGAGCCGTCGCCGGGAAGCGCACGAGCGATCTCCCGCCCGGTTCGCCGCAGGAGGTCGTGCACCGTGACGATCTCGTCGTACTGCCCTGAACCCTGGAGGCACGGCGCGCCGGAGGTCGCGGCGGCGCTCGGTACCGACCTCGTACACGGGCTGAGCGCGCGGCGAGGTGGCTCTCCGACTCGAGCGCGACGGCCCGAACCGTCTCGACGAGGCAGCACGCGTACCGGAGTGGCGGAAGTTCGCCGCGCAGTTCCTCGACCCGCTGGTGGGACTCCTCATCGTGGCGGTCGCCGTGTCGCTCCTGGCCTGGTTCCTCGAAGGGCGCGACGGCGTGCCCTTCGACGTCGTCGTCATCGCCTCGATCGTGGTGCTCAACGCGGTGCTCGGGTACGTGCAGGAGGCGCGCGCGGAGCACGCCGTCGCGGCGCTGCAACGTATGACCGCCGCGACCGCAGGCGTTCTTCGCGACGGGCGCCCCGAGCGCGTACCCGCGGCCGGCGTCGTGGTCGGCGATCTGGTGCTGCTGGCCGAGGGCGAGGCGGTGAGCGCGGACGCGCGGCTCGTCGAAGCATCCTCGCTCACCGTCGCGGAGGCCGCGCTCACGGGCGAGAGCGAACCCGTGCTGAAGGACGTAGCTCCGCTCGCGGAGGCGGCGACGCCGGGCGAACGCACGAACATGGTCTTCAACGGGACGGCCGTGACGCGCGGACGCGGCCGGGCGATCGTGACGGCGACGGGCATGGCCACGGAGATGGGGACGATCGCCCGGCTGCTCGGTGAGACCGTGCAGCAGCCGACACCCCTGCAGCGCGAGGTCGGGCGCATCGGGCGCGCGCTCGGGATCGCCGTCGTCGCGATCGCGGTGGTCGTCGTGACCGCGATCTTCCTGACGGCCGACATCTCCAAGGCGTCCGACGTCGTCGCGGTGCTGCTCGTGGGTGTGTCGCTCGCGGTCGCGGCCGTACCCGAGGGATTGCCGGCGATCCTCTCGGTGGTGCTCGCCCTCGGCGTGCAGCGGATGGCCCGGGAACGGGCGATCGTGAAACGCCTGTCGTCGGTGGAGACGCTCGGGTCGGCGTCGGTCGTGTGCTCGGACAAGACCGGCACGCTGACCCGCAACGAGATGACCATCGTGAAGGTCCTCACTCCTTCGGCGAATGTCGATGTCACCGGGGCCGGCTACCGCCCGAGCGGTCAGTTCCTGGTCGACGGCCGGCCGCTCGACGACGCGGTCGTGACGGACGAGCTGCTGTTCGTGCTCGCGGGAGGGAGCCTCGCCAACGACGCCGTGCTCCGCGAGGACCGCGGCGAGTGGACGATCCAGGGTGATCCCACCGAGGCGGCCTTCCTCGTCGCGGAGGCGAAGATCGGGGCGACCGAGGCGCGCCGGACCCGGTTCACGCGCGTCGGCGTGATCCCGTTCACCTCCGAGCGGAAGTTGATGAGCACGCTCGAGGCCGACGTCGAGCGGGAAGGTCGCATCGCCGTGGTCACCAAAGGGGCGCCGGACGTGCTGCTCGTGCGGTGCACGCACGAGCGCGTGGCGGGCCACGTGCGCGCGCTCACCCCCGAGCGTCGCGCAGAGCTGGTCGCCGGCATCGACCGCCTCGCCGACCTGGCGCTGCGCACCCTCGCGGTCGCCTACCGCCCGCTGTCCGACCGCGAACCACCGCGAGACGCCGAGTCGCTCGAGCACGGGCTCGTCTATCTCGGGACGGTGGGCATCATCGACCCGCCCCGGCCCGAGGCGAAAGCGGCGATTGCCGAGGCGCGCGCGGCCGGCGTGCGCGTCGTCATGATCACGGGCGACCATCCCCGGACCGCGGCGCGCATCGCGGACGGGCTCGGACTCGCCGACGGCGACGCGCGCGTGCTCACCGGCGCCGACCTCGACCGGCTCGAGCCCCCGGAGCTCGTCGCCGCAGCCCCGCGCGCCTCCGTGTACGCCCGAGTGTCTCCCGCCCACAAGCTGCGGATCGTCGACGCGTTGCGGGCGGGCGGGAGCATCGTCGCGATGACGGGGGACGGCGTGAACGACGCGCCCGCGCTCAAGGCCGCCGACATCGGCGTGGCGATGGGAATCAGCGGCACGGACGTGACGAAGGAGGCGGCGGACATGATCCTCGCCGACGACAACTTCGCCACGGTCGTCGCCGCGATCCGCGAGGGCCGGGGCATCGTCGCCAACATCCGCCGGTTCCTGCGGTTCCTGCTCTCGTCCAACATCGGCGAGGTGCTCACGATGTTCTTCGGGATCGTGGCTGCCGGGCTGCTGGGACTGGAAAGGACGGGCGAGGCGATCGCGGTGCCGTTGCTGGCGACGCAGATCCTGTGGATCAACCTGCTCACCGACACCGGCCCCGCGCTGGCGATGGGCCTCGATCCGCCCCCCGACGACGTCATGCGGCGCGCGCCCCGACAGCTCTCCGACCGGATCATCGACCCGGAGATGTGGATCGGCATCATGTGGGTCGGTTTCGTGATGGCGGTGGTGACCCTCGTCGCACTCGATCTCCGCCTGCCGGGTGGCATCGTCGGCAATTCTGGGAGCATCACCGAGGCCCGCACGATGGCGTTCACGACGCTGGTCCTGGCCCAGCTCTTCAACTGCTTCAACGCGCGCTCGGACCGCACGAGCGCGTTCCACCGGCTGTTCACCAACCCCGTGTTGTGGGGCGCGATCGCCATCTCCGCGGCTCTCCAGGTCGCGGTCGTCCAGCTCTCGTTCCTGCACGGGCCGTTCGACACTGCGGCACTCTCGTTCTCCGACTGGCTCACCTGCATCGGGCTGGCGAGCATCGTGCTCTGGGCGGCCGAGGTGAAGAAGCTGCTCGGGCGCCGGCTCCGTCACCGGGCCGAAACCCCCGGACTTGACCGTTCGGTCAAGGGCTAGCCTGGCGGGATGACCCCCGTCGTAGAGCTCGGCCGTCGGGCGAAAGCCGCGAGCCGGCTGCTCGCCGGGGCGGCGACGCCGTCCAAGAACGGCGCCCTGCTCACGGCGGCCGACCTGCTCGGCGAGCGGGCGAACGAGATCCGGGCCGCGAACGACGCCGACCTCGAAGCCGCCCACGCCGCGGGCATGGCCGAGGGCCCGCTCGACCGGCTCCGGCTCACCGACTCGCGCCTCGAAGGCATGGCCAACGGCCTGCGCGCGGTCGCGGCGCTGCCCGATCCCGTCGGTGAGGTGCTCGACGGCTGGCGCCGGCCCAATGGCCTCGAGATCGTGCGCACGCGCGTGCCGCTCGGCGTCGTGGCGATCATCTACGAGAACCGGCCCAACGTCACGAGCGACGCGGCCGGGCTCTGCGTGAAGGCGGGGAACGCGGCGCTGTTGCGGGGCTCGTCGTCGGCCCTGCGCTCGAACATCGCGGTCACGCAGGTGCTGCGCGACGCGCTGGCGAAGCACTCGTTGCCCGACGACGCGGTCATCCTCGTCGAGGACACCGCGTACGAGACCGCCACCGAGGTCATGCAGCTCACGGGCTATGTCGACTGCCTCATCCCGCGTGGCGGCCCCACCCTCATCCAGAGCGTCCTCGACAATGCCAAGGTGCCGGTGATCATCGACGGCGACGGCAACTGCCACGTGTACGTCGACGCCGCGGCCGATCTCGATGAAGCGCTGAAGATCGTCGTCAACGCGAAGACGCAGCGCCCGAGCGTCTGCAACGCGGCCGAGTCGCTCGTCGTGCACGCCGACGTCGCCGACGCGTTCGTGCCGCGCGTCGCCGACGTGCTGCACGCGCAGGGCGTCGAGCTGGTCGGCGACCAGGAGGCGCAGCGGCGCTCGGAGCACATCGGCGTGGCCGCGGCCGACGATTTCGGTCGCGAATACTCGGCCCTGAAGATGTCGGTGGCGATCGCGCCCGACCTCGACGCCGCCATCGCCCACGTGAACACCTACGGCACCGGCCACACCGAGGCCATCCTGACGCGCGACCTCGAGGCGGCCCGCCGCTTCACGCACGAGGTCGACGCGGCGGCCGTCGTCGTGAACGCGAGCACGCGGTTTATCGACGGCGAAGAGTTCGGCTTCGGCGCCGAGATCGGCATCTCGACGCAGAAGCTGCACGCACGCGGCCCGATGGGCCTGCGGGAACTGACCACTTACAAATACGTCATCTGGGGTGAAGGGCAGGTACGGGGGTAATGGGCGAACGGTTCGCATCCGTCGACGCGACGGCCGCACGGTTGCGGGAAGTCGACTATCTGTCCGACTCGAGCATCGCGGGGGTGGTGTTCCTCGCCGACCGGCTCGGCAAGCCGGTGCTGGTCGAAGGGCCCGCGGGTGTCGGCAAGACCGAGCTCGCGAAGGCGGTGGCGCAGACGCTCGGCGCCCGCCTCATCCGGCTGCAGTGCTACGAGGGCCTCGACGAATCGAAGGCCATCTACGAGTGGAACTACAAGAAGCAGTTGCTGCGGATCCAGGCCGATCGCGAGCACGAGCGCGACTGGGAGACGGTCGAGTCCGACATCTTCTCCGAGCAGTTCCTGCTCACCCGCCCGCTCCTCGAGGCCATCCGGGCCGACGAGCCCGTGGTGCTGCTCATCGACGAGGTCGACCGCGTCGAGATCGAGACCGAGGCCCTCTTGCTCGAGGTGCTCTCCGACTTCCAGGTCTCGATCCCCGAGCTGGGCACGATCACCGGCAAGCAGATACCGCTCGTGTTCCTCACGTCGAACAACACGCGCGAGCTGTCGGAGGCGTTGAAGCGTCGCTGCCTGTTCCTGCACATCGACTACCCCGATATCGACCGGGAGAAGGAGATCGTGCGGGTGCGCGTGCCCGAGGTCGACGACGCGCTCGCGCGAGCAGATCGCGAAGGTCGTCAACTCGATCCGCAACATCGACCTGAAGAAGTCGCCGTCGATCTCGGAGACGATCGACTGGGCCCGCACGCTCGTGTTCCTCGGCCGCAACGAGATCACGCCCGAGGTGCTGGGCGACACGCTGCACGTGCTGCTCAAGTACCAGAGCGACATCGCCAAGGCCCGCAAGGAGCTCGGCGTCGACGCACCCGCGGTCATCAAGAAATAGTGCGTGCCCCGGACCCGTGTATGGCAACAAGCTCGCGCACGCGATGTCGAGAGGGAACGCTGACGTGACGACGCTGCCGGCCGAGCCGCACATGCTCGACGTGTTGCAGGGCTTCGTGCACGAACTGCGCACCGCGGGCCTGCCGGTCTCGATGACCGAGAACCTCGACGCGATGCGCGCGATCGAGTACGTGCCGCTCGACGACCGCGCCGCGTTCAAGGCCGCGCTCGGCGCGACGCTCGTGAAGAATGCGGGTCACTACCGCGTCTTCGACACGGTCTTCGAGGTGTTCTTCTCGATGTTCTCGCCGGGTGTCGACGCCGACGGCGAGCCCGACATGAGCGCCGATGCCCAGGCCGATTTCGACGAGTTGCGCGCCGCGATGGACCAGGGCGGCGCGATGAGCCAGGTGTCGAACGAGGACCTGGCGCGGATGCTCCTCGACGCGCTGATGCGCATGGACCAGAACGAGATGCGCATGCTCGCGGCGGCCGCGGTCGCGCGCTTCGCGGGGATGGAACCGGGACGGCCCGTCGGCGGCGCGTACTACCTGTACCGCACGCTGCGGCAGCTCGACGCCGACGGGCTCGTCACCAAGATGATGGCGAAGGCCCAAGAAGGCGACCAGATCGGTGAGGGCGCGTTCGACGAGCGCCTCGCGCGCGAAGACTTCGAGGGCCGGCTGAAGGTCCTGAAGGAGATGATCGAGGCCGAGATCCGCAAGCGTCTCGTCGCCGACCGCGGCGTCGAGGCGATGGCGCGCACGTTGCGCAAGCCGCTGCCCGAAGACGTCGACTTCATGCACGCGTCGCGCGACGAGATGCAGCTGCTCCAGCGGGCGATCTATCCGCTCACTCGAGCCCTCGCGGCGCGGCTCGCGCAGCGCCGCCGCCATCGCCGGCGGGGCCAGCTCGACTTCCGCCAAACGGTGCGGCACTCCATGTCGTTCGGGGGTGTCCCGGTCGAGCCGAAGTTCAAGCGGCCGCGGCCGTCGAAGCCCGAGATCATGGTCGTCGCCGACATCTCCGGTTCGGTGGCCTCGTTCGCGCGCTTCACGCTGCAGTTCGTCTACGCGATGCAGAGCGAGTTCTCGAAGGTCCGGTCGTGGGTCTTCATCGACGGAGTCGACGAGGTCACGCGCTTCTTCGACGAGTCGCAGGAGCTGAGCGAGGCGATCCACCGGGTCAACACGGAGGCCGACGTCGTGTGGGTCGACGGTCACAGCGACTACGGCCACGCGTTCGAGACCTGGCACGAGCGTCACATCCGCGAGGTCACGAAGAAGTCGTCGGTGATCCTCCTCGGCGACGCGCGCAACAACTACCACGCGTCGCAGGCGTGGACCGTCGCCGAGATGCAGAAGCGCGCCCGCAAGGTGTTCTGGCTCGATCCCGAGCCGCGCGGCTACTGGGACACCGGCGACTCCATCGTCTCCGAGTACGCCCCCTATTGCGACGGTGTGTACGAGGTGCGCAACCTGCGCCAGCTGCAGAAGTTCGTCGCCGACGTTGTCGAGGCCTGACCGTCGTCAGCGCGGCGGGCGCAGCATCGTCCAGATCGGCGGCACGCCCTTCACGTCGACCTTGCGCACCAACTCGAAGGCGTGCCGCGCGTAGTAGGCGAGGTTGTCCTCCTTCTGCGTCTCGAGATAGGCGCTCAGGCCCTCGGTGTCGCAGCGATCGAGCACGGGCCGCAACGCCGCGGTGCCCGCGCCCATGCGTTGGAACAACGGATCGGTACCGAGGAGCGCGAGGTAGTAGTGCGGCTCGTGCACCTCGTGGTGCGCCTGGTCGAGCGCGGCGAGCAGGCGGAGCGCGCCCGCGACGCGCCGGCCCGAACGCAGGAACGTCGGCGCGCCCCGCAGGTTCGACAACATGTCGCGCCGCAGTGTGCGCGGGTACGCGCTCGGCGGGAGCCACACGGCCGCGCACGCGAGCTTGGCGCCGGCGCGTGCGAGCCATACCTCTCCGAAGGGAGCGGCGTCGGCCAGGCCCGCGCCCATGAACGTGAGGAGCGCCTTGCTCTGCGAGACCGGGTCGGCGACGAAGTGGTTGAAGAGCGGATCGTCGTAGAACGCGCGGGCGAGCGCCCCCACGACCGCGGATCGGTCGGCCGCCTGCATGTGGTCGACGTCGAACGTTCGTGTCGTCATCGGGCGAGCGTACGCTGGCGGTCTCGGTGAATGGAGATGTGGTGACCGGAGATCCCGCGAGCCCGGGCCCCGGGCCCGACGAGTCGTTGCTCGCGCGCCTCGGGTGGGACGTGACGTTCGCGGCGGCCGCGGCCGAGCAGGCGGCGGAGGTGTCGGCCGCGGCGCGTCCCGGTCGTGTCGTGCGCGTCGACAAGGGCTGGGCCACGGTGATGACGGCGACCGAGACCGTGCGCACCCAGCTCGCCGGGCACACCGTCGCGACGGGTGACTGGATCCTCGAAGACGGCGGCAAGGTCGCGGCGGTTCTCCCGAGACGCTCGGCGTTCGTGCGCGGCGACGCGGGGGAGGGCCGCGTGCGGCGCCCGCAGGTGGTTGCCGCGAACGTCGATCTCGTGTTCGTCGTGCAGTCGGTCAACAACGGGCCGAACCTCCGCCGCCTGGAACGGGAGTTGGTCCTCGCGTTCGAGAGCGGCGCGACCCCGATCGTCGTGTTGTCGAAGGCCGATCTCGCGTCGCCGGGGGAAGCGGCCGACGCGGTGGCGGTGGCGGTGTCCGCCGCAGCCGATCTCGACGTCGTCGTGACGAGCGCGATCTCGGGCGTGGGTCTCGATCGCCTGCGCGAGCTCGCCCGGCCCGACCACACGATCGCGTTGATCGGCGCGTCGGGTGTGGGGAAGTCGAGGCTCGTGAACGCGCTCGTCGGGACGACGACCCAGGTCATCGGCGAGGTCCGCGAGAGCGACCAGCGCGGCCGCCACACCACAACCGCGCGCGAGCTCGTCGCGCTCCCCGGCGGCGGGTGGCTCGTCGACACACCCGGATTGCGCTCGGTCGCGCTGTGGGACGCCGACGACGGACTGAGTCGCGTGTTCTCCGATATCGAAGCGCGGGCCGCGCAGTGCCGCTTCTCGAACTGTTCGCACGGGCCGGAGCCCGGGTGCGCGATCCGCGCCGCGATCGAACGGGGCGACCTCGACGAAGCGCGCTACGAGCACTACGTCCGCCTCGACCGCGAGCTCGACGAGAACGCGCGCCGCGGTTGACGCGCGGGCTGCGCGCTATCCGGGGAGGATCTCGCCGACGCGATCGGCGATGCGCGCGAGCGCGAGCAGCTGGCGACGTTCGCGGCGGCGGAACGGATGCCCGTCCCGGCCGACGAGCAGCACGAGGTCGCCGCCCGGGAAGGGCGCGACGGCGAGATCGTCGGGTCCCGAGTCGCCCGCGGCGACGGCCGGTGACGCCGCGGTGCCCGCGGCCAACGCTTCCAGCACGGACGGATCGGGGACGCCGGCGCCCGCGGACGCGAGCGCGACATCGGCCTGCAACATCACGGCCCAATCGGCCGAGAACTCCTCGCGCACACTGTCGACGAGACGCTGGATGAGCTCGGTGCGCGAGGCCGCGCCCGACAGGTGCTCGACCGACTCCGAGCGCGTCGAGCCGCGGGTCGGGAAACGTCCCGACCTCGCGCCACTCCTCGACCGACGCGCCGTCGACCTCTTCGATCTCGCGCACGAGCAGCGCGACGAGATCCTTGTCGGGGAGCATCACCGCGAACTCGTCGACCGCGACGTGCTCACTGCGTTCGAGGACGTCGATGCCGACGATGTCGCCGCCGATCGCGCCGATCCGCGAGGCGACGAGACCGAGCGCTCCGGGTCGGTCCGGAAGCCACACGCGCACGACGAGACTGGGCACGGGGGCAGATTACGGCCCCGCGCCGCGGGGAATGCGGTCTGCAACACTGCGTTCATCGGGCCTTCTCGTACACTCGCACGGTGGAGCGCCTCGGCATCCTCGGCGGCACGTTCGACCCGGTCCATGTTGCGCATCTCGCGGCCGCGGCCGCCGCGCGCGACCAGCTCGAGCTCGACCGGGTGCTCGTCGTCGTGGCCGGCGATCCGTGGCAGAAACGAGGACGTCGCCTGGCCCCGGCCGAAGACCGGTTCGCGATGGTCGCGGCCGCGATCGAGGATGCCGGCGGTCTGGAGGCGTCGCGGCTCGAGGTCGACCGCGAGGGCCCGACGTACACGATCGACACCGTGGAGACGCTCCGGTCGTTGAGCGGGCCGGATGGTCCGTGCGAGCTGTTCCTCGTCGTGGGCAGCGACGTCGCCGTCTCGATCGACTCGTGGCACCGGGCGGCCGACCTCCGGGACGAGGTGACGCTGGCGATCGTCGACCGGGAGGACGTCGCGCCGTCGACCCCGCCCGCGGGCTGGCGGACCCGGCGCGTGCACATGCCCCGCCTCGACGTGTCGTCGACCGATCTCCGGCGCCGGATCGCGGCGGGGGAGTCGGTCGACTTCCTCGTTCCGCCCCCGGCGACGCGGATCCTGCGCGCACGCGGTCTCTACACTGGCGAGTGATGACCCGAGCCCGCCCGACGACCTCCGCGCGTCGTCACCATCGCGAGCTCTGGGGGATTATCGGCGTCGTCGTCCTCGCGGCCGCTTCCGGACTGTTGGCTTCGCAGCTCGGCACGCGCCGGTCGTGGGAGAACGCGCCCGCATCGACCCCGTCCACGACCGCCGTCCCGTCCGCCGACCCGCAGGGGAATCCATGACCGAACCCGCACGTATGACGAGCACCGAGCGCGCCCGGCTCGCGGCCCACGCCGCGGACGACAAGAAGGGCGAGGACATCGTGGTGCTCGACGTCGCGGAGATCATGGGCATCGTCGACGCGTTCGTGATCACCCACGCGTCGAACACGCGGCTCGTCCGCGCGATCGTCGACGAGGTGAAGGAGCAACTCTTCGTGCTCGCGGGCGTCAAGCCGCGTTCGGTCGAGGGGGTCGACGACATGTCGTGGGTGCTCCTCGACTACGGCGACCTCATCGTGCACGTGTTCCTCGAGGAGACGCGTGAGTTCTACGGCTTGGAACGGCTCTGGACCGATGCGCCCCGCATCGTGTGGGACGGCGCCGCCGCGGTCTGAGGGCATTCGGGCGGCGCGTCTGACGGGCGTCTGGCAGACTCGGCGGATGCTCATCACGCAGCATTGGCGCACCGGGGCTGCTCTTCTCGTGACGGTCGTCGTGGGCGCCGCCTGCAGCTCGTCGTCGAAGTCGGACTCGACCGCGGGCCCGGCTCCGACCGCGACGAGCACGACGGTCCCCTCGGATCCGGCGCCGTACGCGAAGCAGGGCCCGTACGCGGCGGGGTACACGACGCTGCACCTCGCGGGCGGTCGGCGCGTCGTCGTCTGGTACCCGGCCGACCCCGCCGCCACGACCGGGCACACGCAGGAGACGATCGACCTCTCCTCGATGCTGAGCCCGGCGCTCCAGGCGAAGATCCCGGCCTCGAGCCGCGTGCTCTACAAGGCCGCGGCCTACGCGGACGCGCCGGCGGCAACGACTCCGGGGAAGTACCCGCTCGTGGTGTTCAGTCACGGCTTCGCCGGCTACCCCGAGCAGTCGGTGTCGCTCACCACACATCTGGCGTCATGGGGCTTCGTCGTCGCGGCCCCCGACCACGTCGAGCGATCGCTCGACGGTCTCCTCGGCGCCGCGGGCACCGGCGTGCCCACGTCGACCGACCTCGCGGTGCTGCAGGCGACGCTGTCGCTCGCGGTCACCGCGTCGAACGGCGCGGGCGTGCTGCACGGTCTCGTCGACCCGAGCCGCGTCGTCGCCGCCGGGCACTCGGCGGGGGCGGCGGCGGCGTACCAGTTCGCGTCGGCCGACCCGCGCGTGAAGGCGTGGATCTCGTACTCGGTCGGGTTCGGTGGACAGGGCGGTCCCGCGCCCAAGGCTCCGGCGAAGCCGGGCATGGTGATGTTGGGTGAGACCGACGGCATCATCCCGGCCGCGTCGAGCCGGCAGGTCTACGCCGCGATGAACACGCCGAAGTACCTCGTGCAGATCCCGCGTGCGGGCCATCTCGTCTTCTCCGACATCTGTCTCATCGGTCGGAGCTCCGGCGGCATCGTCGGCATCGCGAAGGCGCTGAAGCTCGGGATCGACCCCCAGCTCCTGAAGCTCGGCTCCGACGGGTGTACGAGCGACCATCCGCGTCCCGAGGTTGCGTTCCCCGCGATCGATCAGCTCAGCGTCGGGTTCTTCCGGTGGGCACTGCATGTCGACGCGCGGCCCATCGGTCTGAGCACTGCCGCGGTCGCCGGTCTCGGCGGAGCCGTCACGGTCGCGCATCAGGGGTGAGCATTCGGGCGATCAGCCTCCGGCCGGAGCCGCGATCCGGGGCATCAGCCACTCACCCTCGATGACGGCCGTGAACGGCCACCGTGAGAAGCGCGGATCGAAGAGTCCGGGCCACCGGCCGAAGCATCGGTGTTCGAACCGGCTCGGTAGACTGGCAGCCGAGGATCAGACGCAACCATCAGACGCAACCCGCGCGTTGCGGACAGATCTCATCGCATTGGTGCTGTACGGCGCGGGCTGGGTCCTGTTCAGCTGCGAGACGACGCGCGTGGCGAACGGGAGGTCCGGGCGTGGGTCACATCGCTCGACGGTCGAGGGCAGTGGGTACTGCTTGCGTGTTGCCCCCGCGAATTCTCTCTCGCCTCGACGATTGCCACGAGCGCGGTAGGCGATCGTCCGAGTCGGCACGCCGTTCCTGCGCCGGAGGTCTCGTGTGCGCTTGAGTTCGATCGCCGAGCGGTTTCGGTCGAGTCTGTTTCTCGTCCCGTTGATCGCTGTTGTCACCGCCATCGCGGCCGCCGCGGTCTCGCTCCTGATCGATCAACGGATCGACAGCGGATCGACACAGCTTCCGCTCGGCTTCACGTCAACAGTCGACAACGCCCGCGCCTTGCTGAGCACAGTCGCGGGAGCGACGATCACATTCGCCGCGATCGCCTTCTCGATCTCGGTGCTCATCATCCAACAAGCGTCGAGCCAGTACTCGCCCCGAGTCGTGCACACACTGTTTCGCGATCCATTCAACCGGCGAGTCATGGGACTCGTCGTGGGTACCTTCACCTACTGCCTCATCGTTCTCCGATCTGTGCGAACCGCGCTGGAAAAGAGTGGCGCTCCGCTCATTCCGAATGTCTCCGTGGCGATTGCGGTCGTGCTCGGCGTCACAACGATCCTCGCGATCGTCGCGTTCATCAACCACAGTGCACATTCAATGGACATCAGCGAGATCCTCGCCAGAGTTGAGCGCGAGGTGATCACGTTGATGCGACGCGAATGGTCGATCAGTCCAACCGGCACGATCCCGAACGAGCCGATCCGCGCCGCCCTGCAGCCCGAGTACACCATCAAGTTCGATCGCTCCGGATGGATACAACAAATCGACGCCGCGGCACTCCTGCGCTGCGTTCCCGACGGAGGAACAATGTTCGTCGAGGCGTATCCCGGCCGCTACGCCATCGAGGGAACGGCCCTGTGCAAATTGTCGTCCGTGACCGACGACATCGACACGATCGAGCGACACGTTCGGGCTGCAATTGTGACCGGCAGCACGCGCACGATGCAACAAGACGTCTCGTTCGGGCTCCGCCAACTCGCCGACGTCGCAGTCAAAGCACTTTCACCCGGTATCAACGATCCCACGACCGCCCAAGATGCGATCTTTCACGCGACCGCGGTCCTCGCCGAAGCTCTGCGGCGCGACCCGCCCCCACGCGACCGAAGCGACGACAAGGGCCGTCGGCTCGTTCTCGTTCAACAGCCCACCCACGACGACCTCGTGGCCTTGACGTTCGACGAGACGCGTCGGGCTGCGGTCACGCAACCAACTGTCTGCGTCTACCTCCTGGAAGCGTTGCAACTTCTCAAGTACACGATCGAGACCGCAGGGCTGACTGCACGACTTCCCGCCATCGTCGAGCAGGCCCGCCTCGTCGTCGCGGGATGCGATGCCAACGACAACCTTCCCGCCGACCGTCAGATGGTACGAGAGGCGTATGCGAAGCGGTTCAGCGAACCGGCCTGAGACCAGGTCGGTCGCCTGATCGAAGCTCCTTGCGGAGGGTGGTCGGGCATCCGGCGGGTGGCGGTCAATCGACTCGATCATCGCTCGCCGAATCGAGGTTCCGATCGAAGACCGCCATCACCGAACCGGCCGCGGCCGCATCATCACCGAAAACCCGTGTCAACCAAAGTCGCGGCCGACCCGCACCGGAGACTTCCTGGGGGCCGGGGCTGTAGCGCGTGAGGTGGGGGTGAACCTCGCCGCTCGCGTTCAGGTGACGGCTACGCGACGGTTACGCGACGATTGCGCGACGATTCTGCGACTCGTGTGGCCGGTCGTGCGTGGGCCGGTATCGACGTTTGCGGCCGGTTGCGCAGGTCGTGGTGCTGGTGATGTGAAGCGCAGCGCCGTTTGTGCGGTCGGGGCGGTCGGCCTCGGGTTCTTGCCCGTTCGAGGCGGGTGCGGTAGTGACGTTGTCGGCGAGGGATCGTGGACGCGGGTCGGAGAGGCGGGGCGTGATGCGCGGGGTGGGGTCATCGATGCGGGGTGGCGTGCGGCGTTGGGGGCTGGTGCCGCTCGCGTTGGTGTTGTGCATGTTCACGTCGGGCTGCGATTGGGCGATGTTCGGTTACGGGCCCGCACGCACCGGTTGGAACCAGGGCGAGAGCACGATCAACGCGACCAACGTCACGAGTCTGACCATGGCGTGGACCGCAACGATTCAATCTTCCTATCCCCAGGCGTCGTGGTCGCCGGCGGTGGCGGGCGGGCTGCTCTATGTCGAGGGCGGCGACGGAACCGGTAACGGCGGCACACTGTCTGCGTTCGACGCGACCGGCACCACCGATTGTTCGGGCACACCGACGACGTGTGCACCGTTGTGGACCGCGCCGCTCGGCTCCGGTAACCAGGCGGCGACACCCGCGGTCGCCAAGGGCGTTGTCTACGCCGGTTTTGGCGGCGGCCGGTTCTCGGCGTTCGACGCCGCCGGGGCCACGAACTGTTCGGGCACCCCGACCGTGTGCGACCCGCTCTGGACCGCGACCCTCTACGGACACATCCTCGCGTCACCAGTGGTCAAGGCGGGTGTCGTCTACGTCACCTCCTATGGCGCGAGCGGTTCAGGAAATCTGTATGCGTTCGACGCCGCCGGAGTGACCGGCTGCTCCGGCACACCCAAGGTGTGCTCACCGCTGTGGACGGGCACCACCCACTCGCACCCGTACGACTCCTCGCCCGCGGTCGCGAACGGCGTCGTCTACTTCGGAGCTGACGATGGCACCTTCTACGCGTTCGACGCGACCGGCAGCACCGGCTGCTCCGGCACCCCCAAGACCTGCCAGCCGATGTGGACCGCGTCACTCGGAGCCATCTCGTTGTCGTCTCCCGCGGTCGCCGACGGGAAGGTCTACATCGGCTCCGTCGACTACAAGCTCTACGCGTTCGACGCCGCCGGAGCCACGAACTGCTCGGGCACGCCCAAGGTGTGCACACCGTTGTGGACGGCACTGACCGGAAACGCCATCACCTCGTCTCCAGCAGTAGCGAACGGCGTCGTCTATATCGGTTCATTCGACCACAAGCTCCACGCGTTCGACGCCGCGACCGGCGGCCCGTTGTGGACCGGACTGGCCGGTAGCCTCAACGCCTCGTCTCCGGCAGTAGCGAACGGTCTCGTCTTCATCGTGGGAATGGACAACACCCTGTACGTCTTCAACGCGACCTTCAGCAGTCCGAACTGCGACAACCAGCACGTCTGCAGTCCGCTCGCGGTCCTGAGCGCGCCCGGCGGCGGCTACTCGTCACCCGTGATCGCAAACGGCATGGTCTACCTCACCGGCGCGACGTCACAGACCCGTTACGTCTACGCGTTCGCGCTCCCGACCACCCCATGAGCCCGCAACTCATTCCCGCGACACACCCCGTCGCATCAGCCGTCGTGCAGCGCCCGTAGTTCATCGCCGGTGAGTACTCCCCGTTCGCACAGTGCGGCGACGATGGCCTTGCCCGCTGTCGCCTGCGAGGTCAAGGGTCGAAGGCAGCACGGCATCAATCGCGGCCGAAGCGTCGATGAAGTCCGGATCCACAACGGCAGTTGTCGGCAAGACGGCGATTTCCCGCCGGCCTCGGAACGAGGCCGGCGGTCTCGCGGAGCTGCGGGGTCCAAGGAGGGCCTACGACGCCGTCTACTTTGGCGTGGGTTCTCGTAAGACCTCCAGGGTGGAGGCGATGGGGATCGAACCCACTACCTCTTGCATGCCATGCAAGCGCTCTACCAACTGAGCTACGCCCCCGTGGGCCTGCCAAGTTATCAGCCGGTCTTGCCACACCCGGCCGGTAGCCTCGGTCGGATATGGCCGACGAAGCCCCGCCCCAGCGATACACCGCCGCGCTCGCCAACGAGATCGAGCGCAAGTGGCAGGACCGCTGGGACGCCGAGCGTGTCTTCTCCACGCCGAACCGCACGGGTCTGCTGAGCGACGATCCCCGCGGCCTCGCCGGGCGCCCCGGCCTGTTCGTCCTCGACATGTTCCCGTACCCGAGCGGGGTCGGGCTGCATGTCGGCCACCCGCTCGGTTACATCGCGACCGATGTGTACGCCCGCTTCCAGCGCATGAACGGCTTCAACGTCCTGCACGCGATGGGCTACGACGCGTTCGGCCTGCCGGCCGAGCAGTACGCGGTCCAGACGGGCACGCATCCGCGTGCCACCACCGAAGAGAACATCGCCACGATGAAGCGGCAGTTGCGTGCGCTCGGCCTCGGCCACGACCCGCGGCGCGGGCCGGCGACCACCGACGTGCAGTACTACCGCTGGACGCAGTGGATCTTCCTGCAGATCTACAACTCCTGGTACGACGAGGAGGCGCAACGGGCGCGCCCCATCTCCACGCTGGTGCAGGAGTTGCGCGCGGGCCGTTTCCCGACCCCCGACGACATCGCGTTCGACGATCTCGGTTCGCTCGAGCAGCGCCGCCTCGTCGACTCCTACCGCCTCGCCTACGAGGCGTACGCGCCGGTCAACTGGTGCCCGGGTCTCGGTACCGTCCTCGCGAACGAGGAGGTGACCGGCGACGGTCGCAGCGAGCGCGGGAACTTCCCCGTGTATCGCCGGCCGCTGAAGCAGTGGATGCTGCGCATCACCGCGTACGCCGACCGCCTGCTCGACGATCTCGCCGCGCTCGACTGGACCGATTCCATCAAGCAGATGCAGCGCAACTGGATCGGGCGCTCCACGGGTGCGTCGGTCCGGTTCGCGGTCGAGAGCCACGACGACGTCGCGATCGAGGTGTTCACCACGCGTCCCGACACGTTGTTCGGCGCCACCTACATGGTGCTCGCGCCCGAGCACCCGCTGGTCGACGTCATCACACCCAATCAATGGCCGGACGACCAGTTGAGCAACGACTTCGCGAGCAACGCGCTCGACGCGTGGAAGGGTGTGTTCGGCGCGACCGACCCGCCGCCCGACGCGGTACGCCGCTACCGCGACTTCACCGCCGCCAAGACCGACCTCGAGCGCCAGACCGAGACGAGGGAGAAGACCGGTGTCTTCACCGGCGCGTTCCGCGATCAACCCCACCAACGACGACCGCATCCCGATCTTCGTCGCCGACTACGTGCTGATGGGCTACGGCACCGGCGCCATCATGGCCGTACCGGCGCACGACGACCGCGACTTCGAGTTCGCGCGCGAGTTCGAGCTGCCGATCGTGCCCGTGATCCGGCCGAGCGACGAGTGGCTCGCCGAGCGCTCCGCCTCCGCGACCGACACGACCGACTGGCCCGAGGCGTACGTCGGCGACGGCGTCGCGCAGAATTCCGCCAACGACGACGTCTCGCTCGACGGCCGGCGCGTCGACGAGGCGAAGGCTGTGATCTCGCAGTGGCTCGAGCAGACAGGCCTGGGTCGCCCCACCGTCACCTACAAGCTGCGCGACTGGCTGTTCAGCCGGCAGCGCTACTGGGGTGAGCCGTTCCCGATCGTCTACGACGACGCCGGCCCGGTCGCGCTGCCCGAACAGATGCTGCCGGTCGTGCTCCCCGACGTCACCGACTTCGAGCCGGTCACGTCGGACGATCCCGACGCGCTGCCCGAACCGCCGCTCGCGCGTGCGGCCGACTGGGCCGAGGTCGAGCTCGACCTGCCCGGCGCGGAGTGGGCGGGCTACGGCGGCGGGCGCAAGGTCTACCTGCGCGAGACGAACACGATGCCGCAGTGGGCGGGCTCGTGTTGGTACTACCTCCGTTACCTCGACCCGACGAACGAGGACGCGCTGGTCGATCCCGACGTCGAGGCGTCGTGGGCCGAGGGCTCCCGCCTCGACGGCTCACCCAAGTCCGGCCTCGTCGACCTCTACGTCGGCGGAGTCGAACACGCGGTCCTCCACCTCCTGTACGCGCGCTTCTGGCACAAGGTGCTGTTCGACCTCGGCTACGTCTCCGAGATCGAGCCGTTCCAGCGCCTGGTCAACCAGGGCTACATCCTCGCGGCCGCGTACGTCGACGAGCGCGGCGCGTACGTCGATGCGGACCGGGTCGAAGAACGCGACGGCGCGTACTCCTTCGAGGGCCGGCCGGTCACGCGGGAGTTCGGCAAGATGGGCAAGAGCCTCCGCAACGCGGTCGCCCCCGACGACATCTACCGCGACTACGGCGCCGACACCCTCCGCCTCTACGAGATGTTCATGGGGCCGCTCGACAAGGAGCGTCCGTGGAGCATGGCCGACATCGTCGGCGTGCACCGGTTCCTGCAGCGGCTCTGGCGCAACTTCGTCGACGAGGAAACGGGCGCGTCCCGCGTGATCGACGCGCCGGTCGACGACGACACCCGCCGCCTGCTGCAGCGCACCATCGACACGGTGCGTTCCGACATGACCGCGCTGAGCTTCAACACCGCGATCGCGCGGCTGTTCGAGCTGAACAACCACGTGACCACGCTCGTCCAGGACGGCGGCGGTCTGCCGCGCGAGGTCGCCGTGCCGCTGGCGCTGATGGTCGCACCACTCGCACCCCACGTCGCCGACGAGCTGTGGGCGCGGCTCGGTCACGACGACACACTGACGTACGAGCCGTTCCCGGTCGCCGATCCTCAGTGGCTGGTCGACGACCTCGTCGAGGTCCCGGTACAGATCAACAACAAGGTGCGGGCCCGGGTCGAGGTCGCGGTCGGCGCCGACGCGGCCGCGCACGAAGCGGCGGCGCGCGCCGAGCCGCGCATCGCGGAGCTGCTCGCGGGCGCGACGGTTCGTCAGGTCAAGGTCGTGCCGGGCAAGATCGTGAACTTCGTCATCGCCTGACCTTCCCGCCCGACCCTCCCGCCCGACCCTCCCGCCCGACCCTCCCGCCCGACCTCTGTCCGGTGGCGCACCGGGCGGATAACGTGCCGTCGCTTTCCCCGTACTTCCTCCCGCCGGCCGTCGCGCGCCCGGAGGTCCGCTGTGGGGGAACGTCGTGGGGATGTCGTGGGGGACGAGGTTCCGCGTCCCTGGGAGCTGCGGCCGCGGCCCGGCTGGGCCGAGCGGTGGCACCAATGGCGGGCCGACCGCCGGATCGCGGCCGCGTTGCTCGCGTGTGTCGCGCTCGCCGCGTTCGCGGCGTGGTTGCGCGCCGGTGCATCGGGCCGCTCGTCCGCGTTGCCCGCGCCGCCGCCCGCGAGCGCGCCGCCGGCGTCGTCGGCGACGACCACCAGCACGACGAAGCCGGCCGCCCCGATCGTCGTCGACGTCGTCGGTGCGGTCCGTCGCAACGGCGTCGTGCGGCTACGCGCGGGCGCGCGCGTCGTCGACGCGATCGACGCCGCCGGGGGCGCGGCCGCGGGCGCCGATCTGACCCGCCTCAACCTCGCGGCCGTGCTCGACGACGGCGCGCGCGTCGCGGTCCCACTGTTGGGAGCCCCCACGCCGGCAGTGGATCCCGTCGCCGTCAGCGGTTCGGCGCCACCCGCAAGCGGCGGCCCGGCGGGTACGCCCTCGGCCGACGCGCCCGTCGACCTCAACACCGCGAACGCGACGCAGCTCGAGGCGCTCCCCGGGGTCGGTCCCGCGACCGCGACCGCGATCATCACCGACCGCACCGAGCACGGGCCGTTCCGATCGGTCGACGACCTCGGCCGCGTGCGTGGCATCGGCGACGCGAAGCTCGAGCAGCTGCGCAAGCTCGTGAAGGTCTGACATGGAAGCCACCCCGGCGGCGCGCACCCGGGCCGAGCTCGGACCGGTCGCGGCGCTCGCCGGGCTCATCGGTGGGCTGCTCGCGGGGCAACGAGCGGGCTCGGAGGTCGCGGGCGCCGCGCTCGTGGTCGGTGCGGGCGCGCTCGGCGCGGCCTGGTTCACGCGCTCGCGCCGCCGCACCGCGCTCGCAGCCGTCGCGTCCGCGTTGCTCGGCGTCGCGGCGATGGGCCGGGCGCTCGACGGTCAGGTCCGCTCGCCGCTGCGCGCCGCGGTCGAGCACCGGGAGGCGGCGACCGTCCGCGGTGTCGCGGCCGAGGATCCCGATGGCCCCACCTTCCAAGCGAGCGTGCTGGTTCGGGTCGATGCCGGTCACGGCCGTCACCGCACGCTGCTGGTGCGCGCGACCGGCAGCGAGGTCGTCGCGCTGCGCGTGATCGAGGCGGGCGATCGCGTCGTGCTCCGCGGCCGCCTGGGCCCGCTCGGCGCCGGCGCGTACGACGACCGGGCCCGCTGGCGTCACGCGGTCGGGCGGCTCGACGGCGCGCAGGTCGTGGGGCTCGCGCCGCCGACCGGACTCTTGTCGGTCGCCAACTCCGTGCGGGCGGTGATCCTGCGGGGGACACGCGTCCTCGCTCCGACCACGCGCGCGCTCGTCGCCGGGTTCCTGCTCGGCGACACCCGCGGGATCCCGGCCCCCGTGATCGGCTCATACCGGGCCAGCGGCCTCTCGCACCTGCTCGCGGTGTCGGGCGAGAACGTCGCGTTCGTCATGGCCCTGGCCGCGCCGCTGCTCCGTCGCCTCCGGCTGGGAACGCGCACGGCGAGCGCGCTCGCGATCGTCCTCGTGTTCGCGGCCATGACCCGGTTCGAGCCGTCGGTCCTGCGGGCGTCGGCGATGGCGGCGATCGCGTTGCTCGCGACCCTGAGCGGGCGTGCCGCGTCGAGTGTCCGCGTGCTCGTGTACGCGGCGATCACGCTGTTACTCGTCGATCCGTTCCTGTTGCACTCCGTCGCGTTCGCGCTCTCGTGCGGCGCGAGCGCCGGGATCGCGTTGCTGTCCCGGCCGATCGGCACGCGCCTGCCCGGCCCGCGCGTTCTCCGGGAGCCGCTCGCGGTGTCGATCGGAGCCCAGCTCGGCGTCCTCCCCGTGCTGCTCTGGGTGTTCGGGACGTTCCCACTGATCACACCGGTGTCGAATCTCGCCGCCGCGCCGGCCGCGGAGCTGCTCGGTGTCTACGGGTTCTTCGCGTCGGCGGTCGCCGGTGTCGTCCCCTCGCTCGGCCCGCTGCTCCAGCAGCCGACGGCAATGCTGGTCGCGTGGATCACCACGGTCGCACACGCCGGTGCCGCGGTCCCCTTCGAGGTCGACGGGAGGGGAGTGCTCGGGCTGGTCGCGATCGTCGCCGCGGGGGCATCGGTAGCCTGCCTCCGTGTCCGTCGTCGAGCCGTTCCCGACCCTCCGGTTGGGTGATCGGGCCCTCGACATCCGCCGCCGCATCGTGGTCATGGGCATCTTGAACCGCACGCCCGACTCCTTCTACGACCGGGGCGCGACCTGGGACTTCGACGCGTTCGTCCGCCGCGCCGGACAGCTGGTCGACGACGGCGCCGACCTGCTCGACGTTGGCGGCGTGAAGGCGGGCCCGGGCCCCGAGGTCGACGAAGCCGAGGAGCTCGACCGGGTCGTGCCCGCCGTCGAGGCGCTACGGGCCCGCTTCGACGTGCCGCTCTCGGTCGACACCTGGCGCGCGTCGGTGCTCGACGCGGCGTGCGCGGCGGGCGCCGTCGTCGGCAACGACATCTCGGGCTTCGGCGACCCCGACTATCTACGGGTGGCGGCCAAGCACGACGTGACCGTCGTCGCGACCCACATCCGCCTGCGGCCCCGCGTCGCCGATCCCGATCCGCACTACGACGATCTCGTGGCCGACGTCACCGCCTTCCTCGAGGAGCGGGCCCGGCGCGCGGAATCGGTCGGGCTGCGGCCCGAGCAGATCGTGCTCGACGCCGGGCTCGACCTCGGCAAGACCCCGGCGCAGAGCGCGGTGCTCCTCCGCGAGAGCGCCCAGCATGCGACCCTCGGGTATCCACTGTTGCTCTCCGCCTCGAACAAGCGCTTCATCGGCGAGCTCCTCGAGCGCGACATCGACGACCGCCGGGCGGAGTCGCTCGCCGCCGTCGTCTACGGAGCCGTGCACGGTTGCCGCATCGTGCGCGTGCACGACGTGCGCGGCACGGCACTGGTGTGCCGCACCGTCGAGGCGCTGCTGTGACCACGATCCTCGTCCAGGGCGCCGATCCCGTCTTCCGCGACCGCGAGGTCCAGCGCGTCGTCGACGAGCTGCTCGGGGGAGAAGACCGGTCGTTCGCGCTCGACGACCACACCTTTGCCGCCCGGCGCCGCGCCGGCGCCGACACCACGAACGACGCCGGCGACGACGACGGCCCCGCGTCGGAAGGTTCCACGGAGCTGCCCGCGTTCGCGGCACTCGTCACCGCGTTGCAGAGCCCGCCCTTCATGACCGCGGCACGCGTCGTGGTCGTGCGTGACGTCGCGAACGCGACGTCCGAGCAGGCGCAATGGCTCGCGGCCTGGATGGCCGATCCCCTCGACGGTGTGCACCTCGTGCTCGTCGCCGGGGGCGGTGGGCGGGTGCCCGCCGCGCTCGACAAGGCCGTCAAGGCGCACGCGCAGGTCGTCGGAACCGCGGTCGAGCAGACGGCCGACGTGCTGCAGCGCGAGCTGCACGATGCCCGCCTCAAGCTCGCTCCCGCCGCGAGCAAGCAGATCGCCGCGCACCTCGGCGACGACGCCGGGCGCGTGCCGGAGCTCGTCGAGCTCCTGCACGCGACCTACGGCGACGACGCGTCGCTCTCGCTCGACGAGGTCGAGCAGTACCTCGGCGAGGTCGGCACCGCGGGTCGGTTCGATCTCACGAACGCGATCGACCGGGGCGATGTCGGCGGCGCGCTCGAGGCCCTGCACCGGATGCTCACCGCGAGCAGCTCGGTGCAGACGAAGCCGCTGCACCCGATGCAGATCATGGCGTCGCTCGTCTTCAACTACCAGCGGCTGCTGCGGCTCGACGATCCGTCCATCGTCACCAAGGAGCAGGCCGCGAGCGCGCTCGGCATGAAGAGCGCGGGCGGCGCCCGATTCCCGCTCGAGGCGGCGAAGCGGCTCGGGAGCAACGGTCTGCGGGAGGCGGTGCGGTTGCTCGCGCAAGCCGAGCTCGACCTGCGCGGCGCGAGCGGGCTCGACGACCGGACGGTGATGGACGTACTCGTGGCGCGGCTCGCGGCGCTCAGCCGGCGAACGGCCCGGCGTTAGCCGAACGTCAGGCGGACTTGGCCGCGCGCTTCATGAGACGCGACGTGCGGCGGGCGGCCGCGTTCTTGTGGATCACGCCCGAGGACGCGGCCTTGTCGATGCGCTTCTGTGCGGCCTTCACGGCGTCGGTCGCGCTCGCGTCACCGTCGGTGACGGCCTGCACCGCAACCTTGACGCGCGTCTTCAGCTCGGAGCGGACGCCCTTGTTGCGGACGCGACGCTTCTCGTTCTGACGATTGCGCTTCTTCTGCGATGCGATGTTGGCCATGCCGAGCTGCTCCGAACCTGTTCGTGAACCGGGTGAGGCTACCAGAAGCCGCTCCCGGCCCGGGGAGCCCGGATCGAGGTGCGGTCCGGGACGGGACGGGAACCGGCCCGGCGCCGCCGCTCAGGCCCCGGTCAGCGAGTAGACCTCGGCCGCGCTCGCGAGCGAGGCCCGCGCCCCGACGGCCCGCGTCGCCAATGCACCCGCCGCGCACGCGAGCCGCAACCCGTCCTCGATGTCGATCCCCTCGCTCAGGGCCCAGGCGAGCGCGCCGTTGACGGCGTCGCCCGCGCCTGTGGTGTCGACGACCTCGACCGCGAAGGAGACCTGCTCCACCGGTTCACGGTCGGGGCGGTGGAGCACCGCGCCCGCGGCGCCTCGGGTCACGACGACGGCTGGTGCGTTGGCCAACAGCTGCTCGACGCCGCCGAGGTACTCGCACTCGTGCTCGTTGGGCGTGAGGATCGCGCCCGCGGGGGCGGCGCGGGGGCGCGGGGTTGACGATCGCGAGCGCGCCGCACGCGTGCGCCGCGGCGACCGCGGCCTCCACGGTCTCGATCGGGATCTCGAGCGAGCACAGCACGACGTCGCCGGCGCGGATCACACCGGCGACCGCGGGCGGGAGGGCGCGGTTCGCGCCCGGCGCGACTGCCACGGTGTTCTCGCCCTGCGCGTCGACCGCGATCAGCGCGACACCGGTGGGCACGGCCGCGGCCGTGACGAGACCCGAGCAGTCGATGCCGCGGGTCTCGAGGTCGGCGCGCACGAGTCGCCCGTGCTCGTCGTCGCCGACACAGCCGACGAAGTGCACATCGGCACCGAGCGCGGCCGCGGCGGCCGCCTGATTCGCGCCCTTGCCCCCGAGCACCTGGACGAACCGGCCGTCGGTCACGGTCTCGCCCGGGCCCGGGAGTCGCGGTCCCTGCCACACGAGGTCGACGTTCGCCGACCCGACCACGACGACTCTGCGGCTCACGGACCGACCGTACCGAACCGCGCGGGTACCGGGAGGGAGAGGTGGATAAGCGACAATGGGCGAATCGTGACTGCGCTCGACCGGATCCGCTGCCTCAGCATCATCGCCCACATCGACCACGGGAAGTCGACCCTCGCCGACCGGCTCCTCGAGCTGACCGGCGCCGTCGACGCGCGCGACATGCGGGCCCAGTACCTCGACACGATGGACCTCGAGCGCGAGCGGGGCATCACGATCAAGGCCCAGAACGTGCGGCTCGAGTGGAACGGCTACGTCGTCAACCTGATCGACACCCCCGGCCACGTCGACTTCGGCTACGAGGTGAGCCGGTCGCTCGCCGCGTGCGAGGGGGTGATCCTCCTCGTCGACGCGTCGCAGGGCATCGAGGCCCAGACGCTCGCCAACTGCTATCTCGCGATGGAGAACGACCTCACGATCGTCGCCGCGCTCAACAAGATCGACCTGCCCGCGGCCGAGCCCGAGAAGCGCGCGCAGGAGATCGAACGCGTCCTCGGCATCCCGGCCGGCGACGTGTTGCAGATCTCCGCGAAGACGGGCGCCGGTGTCGCGGAGCTGCTCGACGCCGTGGTCGACCGGATCCCGCACCCGAAAGGTGACGCGGACGCGCCGCTGCAGGCGCTGATGTTCGACTCCATCTACGACGCGTACCGCGGCGTCGTCTCGTCGGTGCGCGTGTTCAACGGCGTGCTCCGCAGCGGCGCGCGCCTGCGCTACGTGAACGCGCAGCAGGATCACGACGCCGAGGAGATCGGCGTGCGTCTCCCCGTCCTCTCGCCGGTGGCCACGCTCGGCCCCGGCGAGGTCGGTTACCTCATCGCCGGCATCAAGGACGTCGGCGAGGCCAAGGTCGGCGAGACGGTGACCGACTCCGCGCGCCGGGGCGAGGCGCTCGCGGGGTACCGCGAGCCGAAGCCGATGGTCTTCTGCGGGCTGTACCCGGTCGAGGGCGACGAGTACGCCGACCTGCGCGAGGCGCTCGAGAAGCTTCGCCTCAACGACTCGTCGTTCACCTACGAGCCGGAGACGTCGGGCGCTTTGGGCTTCGGGTTCCGCTGCGGGTTCCTCGGCCTGTTGCACATGGAGATCGTGCGCGAGCGGCTCGAACGCGAGTACAACCTCTCGCTCGTCGCCAGCTCCCCGAACGTCGAGTACCGGCTGGAGTTGACCGACGGATCGATCGAGATCGTCGACAACCCCTCCGCGATGCCTTCGCCGCAGCAGATCGCGGCGATCGAGGAGCCCTACGTCCGCACGACCATGCTCACGCCGAGCGAATACGTCGGCACGTTGATGGAGCTCTCGCAGAACCGCCGGGGCGTGATGGAGAAGATGGACTATCTCTCCGAGGACCGCGTCGAGCTCGTCTACGTGTTGCCGCTCGCGGAGATCGTCCTCGACTTCTTCGACCAGATGAAGTCGCGCACCAAAGGGTACGCGAGCCTCGACTACGAACCGGTGGGCTACCGGCGATCCGACCTCGCCAAGGTCGACGTGCTGCTGAACGCCACACCGGTCGACGCCTTCTCCGCGATCGTGCACCGCGACAAGGCGTACGAGTACGGCAAGAAGATGACCTCGAAGCTGCGCGAGCTGATCCCGCGCCAGCTCTTCGACGTGCCGATCCAGGCCGCGATCGGTGGCCGGATCATCGCCCGGGAGACGGTCAAGGCCAAGCGTAAGGACGTGCTCGCGAAGTGCTACGGCGGTGACATCTCGCGCAAGCGCAAGCTGCTGGAACGCCAGAAGGAAGGCAAGAAGAAGATGAAGCAGATCGGCCGGGTCGAGGTGCCCCAGGAGGCATTCGTGGCCGCGCTCCGTCTCGACGAGTAGGTCGGGCGCGTTCGCGCCGGCGTCGACCTGCACGGCCGCCTCCTGCGCGCCGGTGCGTTGGGCGACTTTTCGGCGCCCGGCGCCCGTCTCTCACCCAACTGTTGGTGGACTTCGGTGGCCGGAGAACGTTCCCGGAGGGTGTGGGGCGAGAACGTGCCCCGGAACCCGTGCACTACGCAGCCAGAATGTCCGGTCGGGGAACCGTTCCCGACCCGGAGGCCACAGTGGTACCCAAGATCGACACGTCCGCTCCGCACAGTCCCGTCGTCCTGAAGCAGTTCGAGAAGCGGGCGTCGAACCTGCAACTCCGCTTGGCCGACGCGATCACCGCGTTCGCGGGCTCGATGAACTTCGTCTACATCCACATCGTGGCGTTCGCGGTGTGGATGCTCGTGTTCGAGCAGTCGCCCTGGCCCACGCTGACGCTGATCGTCTCCCTCGAGGCGATCTTCTTGTCGACGTTCGTCATGATCGGCCAGAACCGCCAGGCCGCGTTCCAGCAGGCGAAGGCCGATCACGACTACGCCGAGGAGGAGGCGATGCTCAAGGAGAACACCGACCTCACCCGCGTGATCCACGAGCTCACCCGGGACGTGCACCAGAAGTTGCTCGGATCGGCACCAACCTCAGGCGAGTGACGAGGACGCGGACGCGACGCTCGAAGAGCACCGCGACGGCGGCGACCGCGACGCCGATCACGCCGTCGAGCCAGTAGTGGTTGCCGGTCACCACGACGACGATCATCGTGACGACCGGGTGCGCGAGCGCGATCCAGCGCCACCGGCGCGTCGAGGCGTAGAAGATGCTCACGCCGATGATCGCGGCCCACGCGACGTGCACCGACGGCATCGCCGACAGCTGCGCGGGCCCCGACTTCCCGAGCGCGGGATACACGGTCTGTCCGAACAGGGCCGGAGTGTCGGCGACGTGGAGCGCGGGGACGAGCCGGGGCGGCGCCACGGGGATGAGCTGGATCGCGAGGCACCACAACGTCGTCAGTGCAACGACGTTGCGGACGGGCGGGTACACGTCGCGGTGGCGGAACCACAGCCACACCAAGAAGATGCCCATCGACGGGATGTGCACCGTCGCGTAGAAGACGTTGCACGCCTGCACGAGCGTGGAGCTGTGCAGGAACAGGTGCTGTAGCCCGCGCTCGTTCGGGAGGTGCATTATCCGCTCGACGTCCCAGATGCGCTGCCCGGCCGAGATCGCGTGATCGACCTTCAACACCGAGACGGTGCCGACCACGCGCCACAGCGCGTACAAGACGAGCACGATCGAGAGCTCGATCGTGAACGGCGCGATCCGTTCGAGTGTGCGCTTGCGCGACGCGCGCGGCGACGACGCCGGCCGAACCGACCACCGCGCCCGCCTCGACCGCGATGTTCCACGGCAACCATCCGAGACTCACGCGTGCGTCCCCGCGAGCTCGTAGGCCCGAGCGAGATGGGCGCGCAGCAGGTCGACGACGCGCGCGAACGCGACGGCCGACGCCCACGGATCGAGCTCGACCCACTCGTCGCCGAGCGCCGGTGTGCGCGCGTCGTCCCGGGAGAGCGCACCCGCCGGCAGCCCACTGCGCGCGACCAGCCACGAGGTTCCCGCCGCCGCCGCGATCGGCCGGCCCTCGGGATGGCCGATGACGGGACACCCGGCCACGAACCGGCGCTGCACCGCGCCCAACGGGCGGGCGGCCTCGGCGAGCCGGGCGACGAGATCGGGCCGGCAGCGCAACGACTCGGCCGCCGGCTCGGGTTCCCACTCGCGCCCGGGATCGTGGTCGGAGCCCAACCACTCGAGCAGCGCGGGCACGGCTCCGTCGTCAGGGTTCACGGGGGAGCCCGAGCACCTTCTCTCCGAGGATGTTGCGCTGGACTTCGCTCGTGCCGCCTCCGATCGTGAGCGCCCGCGCGTACATGTAGCCGTACTGCCAGCCGGCCTGATCGGGCTCGCCATAGGGCCCGAGCCCGGAGTCCATGCCGTGCGGGCCCGCGAGCTCCATCGCGGTCTCCATGATGTGTTGTCCGTGTTCGTCGGAGATCGCCTTGCGCACCGAGGCCTCGGGTCCCGGCTCGAGGCCTCGCACGCGTGCCGACACCGTGCGCAGCCGGATCAGGCGCAGGATCTCGGCTTCGATGTAGAGCTTCGCCAGGCGCTGGCGCAGGATCGCGTCGCGGGTGCCGCCGTGGTCGCGGACGAGTTGGAGCACGTCGTTCGCGGTGGGGCCGCGACCCCAGAGCGCGCCTTCGCCCGACAGCGAGACGCGCTCGTTGCCGAGCGTGACCTTCGCGAGCCGCCAGCCGTCGTGCTCCTGTCCGACGATGTTCGCGGCCGGGACGCGTACGTCGGTGAAGAACACCTCGTTGAACTCGTGCGTACCGGTCATCTGCACGATCGGCTTCACCTCGATGCCGGGTGCGCGCATGTCGAGAACGAAGTAGGTGATGCCGTGATGCTCCTCCGCGCCCGGGTCGGTGCGCGGCGAGGAGGATGCCCCAGCGGGCGACGTGCGCGAGCGTCGTCCACACCTTCTGGCCGTTGACGACGTACTCGTCGCCGTCGCGCACGGCGCGCGTCGTCAGCGACGAGAGATCGCTGCCCGCGCCGGGCTCGCTGAACAGCTGGCACCACAGCTCGGAGCCGTCGAGCAGGCCCGGCAGCCAGCGCCGCTGCTGTTCCTCCGTACCCGCGACCAGCAACGTGGGACCGGCCCAGCCGATCCCGATGGGGTTGAGCGGGCGGGGGACGCCCAGCTCGCGCATCGCCTCGTCCAGCTCGAGCTGCTCGGCCGCGCCGGCCCCGAGGCCCCAGGGTTCGGGCCAGTGCGGCGAGACGAACCCGGCCCGGGCCAGGAGGGAGTTCCATCCGGCCGGGAACCGCCCGCCCGGCGCGTGCTCGGCGACGAAGGCGCGCAACCGACCGGCCGGAGAGAGCGTGCTCGGGTGGGTCACGTGCGCGAACCTATTTCATCCGCCCGTCCGACCGGCTCCGAACAGCCGCGCCCGACGACACGCGGGCCCGACCGCGGCGCCGGCGCGCGACGATGGGGCGTGGTTTCGGTCGAACGGTTCGGCGTGTACGTGCACATCCCGTTCTGCGCGGCCCGGTGCGACTACTGCGACTTCGCGACCTGGACCGACCGCGGCCATCTGATCGACGCCTACGTCGACGCGTGCGTCACCGACCTCACGCGCCGCCGCGCCGCGGGCCTTCCGGCTGTCACGAGCGTCTTCTTCGGCGGAGGGACACCGTCGTTGATCGCAGGTGAGCAGCTGGCGCGCATCCTCGACGCGATCGAGCGCACCGACGACGCCGAGGTCACCGTCGAGTGCAACCCCGACAGCGTCGACGCGCCGAAGTTCGCGACGTATCGCGGCGCCGGAGTAAACCGGCTGAGCTTCGGCGTCCAGTCGATGGTGCCGCACGTCCTCGCCGGTCTCGGGCGCACGCACGATCCCGCCAACGTCCGGCGCGCGGTCGTCGCTCGCGCGCGACGCCGGGTTCACGCGCATCAGCGTCGACCTGATCTACGGCACGCCGGGGGAGTCGCCCGACGATTGGCAACGCTCGCTCGACGGCGCGCTGGCGCTCGGTGTCGATCACGTCAGCGCATACGCGCTGACCGTGGAGCCCGCGACCCCGCTCGGGCGGCAGGTCGCGGCGGGCGCGCCCGCGCCCGACGACGACGAACAGGCCGACGCGTACGCCGCGCGCCGACGCGGTGCTCGGCGCGGCCGGGCTCGAGTGGTACGAGGTGTCGAACTGGGCCCGGCCCGGGCAGGAGTGCAGGCACAACGAGCTGTACTGGACGGGCGGCGAGTACGCCGCGATCGGCTGCGCCGCGCACGGGCACACCGACGGGACGCGGTGGTGGAACGTGCGCACGCCCGAGCGCTACATCGCCGCGGTCGAGGGCGGCGTGTCGGCCGTTGCCGGCTCGGAGTCGCTCGATCCGCAGACGCGGGCCGAGGAGTCGTTCGCCCTGGCCCTGCGGACGTGCGGGGGAGCGGTCGCCGATGCCGCGGCTGTGGAGGCCGTCACCGACCTTGCGGCGCAGGGTCTGCTCGAGCGGGTGGGCGACAGGATCGTGCTCACCCGCCGGGGTCGCCTGCTCGCCTCCGATCTGACGGCCCGGCTCCTCCTGGCCGGGGCCGCCCCCGCGCCGCCCGGTCGTTCGCCCGCCGGGATCTCGGGCGGGCGCTCGGGTCGCGGCGGCTCGCTGGCACTCGGTACCATTGAGTGCTAACCGTGGCGAGGGGTAGCGAATGACCGAGCTCGACGAACGCAAGGCGGCGGTGCTGCGCGCGATCGTCGAGCAGTACGTCGACACGGCCCAGCCCGTGGGCTCCCAGACGGTCACGAGCACGACCGGGCTCGGGGTGTCGGCCGCCACGGTCCGCAACGAGATGTCGCTGCTCGAACGGGAGGGCTACATCGCCCAGCCCCACCCCTCGGCCGGGCGGGTCCCGACCGACCGGGGCTACCGCTACTACGTCGACCATCTCGCGGGCGCCGGTCAGCTCCCGGCCACGGAGCGGCGCCGGATCGTCGAGTTCTTCAGCAGCGCGACGCTCGCGATGGACCAGCTGCTGGCGCAGACGAGCCAGCTGCTCGCCCGGGTGACCGCGCACGCGGCCGTGGTCGTCGGGCCCGAGCCGCAGGCGGTCGTCGTGCGGGCCGCGAACCTCGTGTCGCTGCAGCCGCGCGTCGTGCTCGCGGTGGTGGTGCTCTCGAACGGTTCCGTGGAGAAGGACGTCGTCGTCTTCGACCACGATCTCTCCGACGACGACGTCGCCGCGGCCAGCACCCGTTTCGCGCAGGAGCTGTCCGGTCGCCGGCTCGCCGACGTCGCGGCGGTGCCCGTCGACGATGCCGCGTCCGACGCGTCCGCCGATCAGGTCGGCCGCATCGTCGGTGCGGCGCGCACCGCGTTGCAGACCCGCCTGGCCGGGCACCAGAACGAGCCGCTCTACGTCGGCGGCGCCAGCAGGCTCGTGGCGGAGCACGACGCGTTCGTCACCACGAACACCGCGCGGCCTCTTCGAGCTGCTCGAGCAGCACGTCGTGCTCGCGTCGTTGATGCGCGAGCTCCTCGGCCCGGGGCTCACGGTGAGCATCGGCTCCGAGAACACGAGCCTCGATCTGCGCGAGTGCTCCCTCGTGCTCGCGCCGTACCTGGTCGAGGGTGAGCTCGCGGGCACCGTCGGCGTGCTCGGCCCGACGCGCATGGACTACCGCAAGGCGCAAGCGGCCGTCTCGACCGTTTCCCAGCAGCTCGGACGCCAGCTCTCGCCATGAGCGGGCCCGGTCAAGAACGCAACTACTACGAGGTGCTCGGCGTGTCGTCGAGCGCCACCGACGACGAGATCAAGAAGGCGTTCCGCGCCCTCGCGCGCAAGTACCACCCCGACATGAACCCCGACGACCCCGACGCGGCGGAGCAGTTCAAGGAGATCGGGCAGGCGTACGAGACGCTGTGCGATCCGGAACGGCGCCGCCGCTACGACATGTTCGGTCCGGAGGGCCAGAACGCGGGCCCGTTCGGTGGCGGCAGCCCGTTCGACGCCGGCGCGTTCGGGCTCAACGACCTCTTCGACGCGTTCTTCGGCGGCGCGGGCGCGCGCGGGACGGGCGGGGCCGGGCCCGGTCGCGGTCCCGACGCCGAGACCGTCCTCCAACTGACGCTCGACGACGTCGTGCACGGGGCGCGCAAGACCCTCGACCTGCAGATGCTCGTCGGGTGCGAGCGCTGCGAGGGGAGCGGCTGCGCGCCGGGCACCCACGCCGACCGGTGTCCCACGTGCGAAGGCAGCGGCGAGGTCCGCCAGGTCCGGCGCTCGCTGCTCGGTCAGATCGTCACCGCGGGACCGTGCACCGCCTGCGGCGCGACCGGCCAGATCGTCCCGAACCCCTGCGACGAGTGCGGTGGCGCGGGCCGCGTCAACGGCGCGACCTCGATCGAGGTCGACGTCCCGCCCGGCATCGACGACGGCCAGCAGCTCCGGCTCTCCGGTCGGGGCCCGGCCGCGCCGCGTGGCGGCCAGCCCGGCGACCTCTACGTCGCGGTGCGCGTCGCCCGCCATCCCGACCTCGAACGCCGCGGCGACGAGCTGTGGTACCAGCTGCCCGTCTCGATCGTGCAGGCCGCGTTGGGCACGCAGGTCGAGATCGAGACGCTCGACGGCCCGCGTGAGGTCGACGTCGCCGCGGGCACCCAACCGGGCGCGCGGTTGCGGCTGCGCGGTCTCGGCGCCCCGTCGCTGCGCACGAAGCGGCGCGGCGATCTCGTCGTCGAGATCCGCGTCGACGTCCCGATGCGCCTGAGCGACGAAGAGTCCGAGCTGCTCGCGCGCTTCGCCGAGCTGCGGGGCGAAAAGGTGAGCTCCGTCCACGAAGGCCTGCTCTCGCGCATCCGGTCGGCGTTCAAGTCGTGAACGCGCCCTCCGGTCCGCGGACCGGCCGGCGTCGACGCGGTCGCCCACGTCTTCGCCGCCGCGCTCGACGACCGTTGCGAGGTCACCGGCGCCGACGGGCATCACCTCCAACGCGTGCGCCGCCTCGCCGTGGGCGAGATCGTCACCGCCGCCGACGGCACCGGCGCGTGGCGGGAGTACGCGGTCACCGAGACCGCGCCGAGCCGGCTGGTCCTCGAAGCCCGCGCGCCGGTGCAACGCGCTTCCGACGACACCAACGGTGTGTCGCTGGCGGTCGCGCTCACCAAGGGTGGTCTCGACGACGTCGTCGCCGCGACCACGGAGCTCGGCGTCGAACGCGTGACGCCCGTGCGCACCGAACGCACTGTCGTGCGGTGGGACCGCGCCCGCGCCCAGAAGGCGGTCGACCGTCTGCGGGGCGTCGCGCGCGAGGCCGCGATGCAGAGCCGGAGGGCCACGATCCCGGTCGTCGACGACGTCACCGACGTCGCCGCGCTGCGCGACCGCCCCGGTCTCGTGATCGCGAGCCTGGGCGGGGTCGCGGCGTGGGAGCTCCCGCCGCGGCCCGGCCGGCCCGGGCCGGCGGGTTGGACCGTGCTCGTCGGTCCCGAAGGCGGCTTCGGACCGGAGGAGCTGGCCGGCTTCGCCGCGGTTCCGTGTCTGCGGCTGGCTCCGAACGTGCTCCGTGCGGTGCACGCGCCGGTCGCGGCCGTGGCCGTGCTCGGCCACGAAGCCGAACGCAGGCGATCCGGGCCGCAGCCCGTGGAGTAGCCGGTCACGCGGTCCGCCGGTGCGTGGTGGATGTCGTGACCCCGGACCAGTGTGGCGGTTGTCTGCGGTTGTGGGCGTCGTTTGGAAGCATGACTTTCACGGAGCGTGCTGTTACCATGAGTTTCGCCGCACTCTCTGTCGTTAGTGGGGCTCGGGGCATCGGACCGGGGCAGACGCCGGGTCCACTCATGGGGAGCATCGAGTTGGCGAATACGGGGGCGCGGGTCGGCGAGAGGTTGCGGGCGATCCGACGGCAGAAGGGATTGTCTCTGCACGACGTCGAAGCGCGCTCGAGCCTCGAGTTCAAGGCCTCGGTCCTCGGCGCGTACGAACGCGGCGAGCGGGCCATCTCGGTGCCGCGCCTGCTCCGCCTGGCCGAGATCTACGAGGTACCGGCCGACCAACTCCTTCCCCGCGAGCTCGACGGCGAGATCAGCCTCGTCGAGAACGGCACCGCCAACGGGATCGACGGCAACGCCAAGTTCACGATCGATCTCGTACGCCTGCACGAGATCGACGATCCCGATGCGCACATCCTCGACCGCTTCGCCACCTCGTTGCAGCGCGAACGCCAGGACTTCAACGGACGGATGCTCACCATCCGCCGGTCCGACCTGCGCGTGCTCGCCTCGTGCATGGGCCGCAGTCTCGAGGAGTTGGGCTCTCGGCTCGAGCAACTGGGCCTGCGCGCCGCCATCACCACGAGCTGACTGCCGTACCCGGCCGCGCCGCTTGGGAAGCGCGGATCGAACGGGGAAACGAATCGGTCCCGGCTCGACTACCCTCGCGCGCACCTTGGCTCGCTCTCACGCTATTCGCACCGCATCCGGCAGCGCAGCAGCTCGAACGCCGCCCCGGAATGGCGAGCCCGACCGCCCCGAACCGGACGCGTCGGTGAAGATCCTCGTGCCGGGAAACCACCTCATGGTCGGCCTCCTCGGCCAGCGCGACGAGCTGCTCCGGCTCGTCGAGGCCGAGTTCGCCGTGCACATCCTCGTGCGCGGCAACGAGATCAACATCACCGGCAAGGGCGACGAGGTCGAGCGCGTCGGCCGCCTGTTCGAGGAGATGGTCGTGCTCTTGGAGCAGGGGCATGAGCTCGACCGCGAGAACCTCGGGCGTTCGATCGAGATGATGAAGGCCGACCAGCGACCGACCGACGTCCTGGCTACCGAGGTGGTGCGCGGGCGCAAGACGATCCGTCCGAAGACGGCGGGGCAGAAGCGTTACGTCGATGCCGTGCGCGACCACACCGTGACCTTCGCGATCGGCCCGGCCGGAACCGGCAAGAGCTATCTCGCGGTCGCGCTCGCGGTACAGGCCCTGCAGGCGAAGGAAGTGAACCGCATCATCCTCACCCGGCCCGCGGTGGAGGCAGGTGAGCGACTCGGCTTCCTCCCGGGCGACATGCTGCAGAAGGTCGATCCATACCTGCGCCCGCTGTACGACGCGTTGTACGACATGGTCGAGCCCGAGGTTGTCGTCCGGCTGATGGAGCGGGGGACGATCGAGGTCGCGCCGCTCGCGTACATGCGGGGCCGCACGCTCAACGACTCGTTCATCATCCTCGACGAGGCGCAGAACACCACGCCGGAGCAGATGAAGATGTTCCTCACCCGGCTCGGGTTCGGATCGAAGGTGGTGGTCACGGGCGACGTCACCCAGATCGACCTGCCCGAGGGCCGCGGCCGGTCCGGTCTCATGCAGGTGCGCGGCGTGCTCGAAGGCATCGACGGTCTCATGTTCGTCGAGCTCGGTTCCCGCGACGTCGTCCGTCATCGCATCGTGCAGGACATCGTCGACGCGTACGAACGGCACCAGAAGTGAGACGACAGCGGAGGGAGCGCCAGCGACCGGAGCGTGGAGTCGACCCATGGAAGTGAGACGACAGCGGAGGGAGCGCCAGCGACCGGAGCGTGGAGTCGACCCATGGAAGTGAGACGACAGCGGAGGGAGCGCCAGCGACCGGAGCGCGGAGTCGACCCATGGAAGTGAGACGACAGCGGAGGGAGCGCCAGCGACCGGAGCGTGGAGTCGACCAATGGAAATGACGAGCCCCGTGTCACCCGATCCGGAAATGCCCAGAGCGGCGACGCCCAAAGCGGTGATGGATGAGTCGCCATCGGTATTCGGCGCCGACGAACAGCACGAGGTCGAGGTCGACGTCCCCCGCTGGGTGCGGCTCGCGCGCCTCGTGCTGGCGAGCGAGCGCGTCAACGAGCGCTACGGCAGCGACGTCGAGATGTCGTTGTTGTTCGTCGACGAGACGACGATCGCGGAGCTGAACGTGCGCTTCCTCGGCGGCGACGGACCGACCGACGTTCTCTCGTTCCCGCTCGACGAGGAGTTGCCGCCCGCCGGGCGCCAGCCCGACCAGGGCGGGCGCGGCCCGGGCGCACCGTCGGACGCGGGCGATCCGCCCACGTTGCTCGGCGACGTCATCGTGTGCCCGACGGTCGCCGGTCGCCAGGCCCTCGAACACGGAGTCCCGGCCGACGACGAGATCGCGTTGCTCGTCGTCCACGGTGTGCTGCACCTGCTCGACTACGACCACGCGGAACCCGAGGAGACGGCCGTGATGCGCCGGCGCGAACAAGAGCTCCTGGCCCGCTTCCGGGAAATCGAGCGCGAGATGTTCGGGGCGTAGGTCCGTGGGACGCAACGCACCCCCAGATACCGTTCGTCGGTCTATGAAGGCGCGCCCGTGAACGCCGTCGTGATCGTCGTCGTCGTCTTCCTCTGGGCCTTCTCGGGTGTGCTCGCGCTCGCCGAGACGGCGTTCACCCGCGTCAACCGCATCCGGCTCGTCGCGCTCGAGGAGGAAGGCGACAAGCGCGCGCAGCGGGTGCTGCGCCTGCTCGAACACCCCGAACAGACGCTCAACAGCATCCTGTTGTTGGTGCTCGGATGCCAGATGGTCGGCGCGACCATCCTCGGCACCGTCCTCGAGCCGTCGCTCGGCGCGCTCGGGATCGGGCTCGGCATCTTCGTCGAGATCTTCGTGGTGTTCACGTTGTTCGAGGTCGTGCCGAAGACCTTCGCGCTGCAACACAGCGAGCGGACGGCCCTCTTCATCTCGCCGCTGCTCGTCTCCGTCACCGGCTTCCTCCCGCTGCGGCTGTTGACGCGGTTGTTCATCGGGTTCGCCAACGTGGTGCTGCCCGGCAAGGGACTGCGCTCCGGTCCGTTCACGACCGAGGCCGACATCCTGACGATGGCCGACGTCGCCGCGCAGGAGGACTCCATCGAGACGGAGGAGCGCGAGCTCATCCACTCCATCTTCGAGTTCGGCGACACCGTCGTACGCGAGGTGATGCTCCCGCGCACCGACATGGTCGCGGTCGAGGCCGACGCGACCGTCGACGAGGCGATCGCGACCGCGATCGAGGCCGGCAAGTCGCGGCTCCCGGCCTACGAGGACACGCACGACGAGATCGTGGGCCTGGTCTTCTTGAAGGATCTCGTCGCGCGCAGCGCCGCCGGCGAGGCGACGGAATCGGTGCGCGAGCGTGCGGCCCGCGCATTTCGTGCCCGAGTCCAAGCGCGTGGCGGAGCTGCTGCGGGAGATGCAGACCGAGAAGTTCCACATGGCGATCGTCGTCGACGAGTACGGCGGTACCGCGGGCCTCGTGACGATGGAAGACCTCCTCGAGGAGATCGTCGGCGAGATCAACGACGAGTACGACCTCCCCGAGCCCGAGGTCGAGCGCCTGGGCGACGACGTGCTGCGCGTTCCCGGGCGCACCGCGATCGACGAGGTCAACGAGCTGCTCGGCGTCGAGCTCCCCGACGACGAGTGGGACACCGTCGGCGGGCTCGTGTTCAACACGCTCGGCCATGTCCCGATCGAGGGCGAGTGCCTCCACGTCGACGGGCTCGAGTTCTGCGCGGGAGCGCGTGCAGGGCCGCCGGATCGTGTCGGTGCTCATCACGCGCGTTCCCAAACCCGTGAACGAAGAGGCCTCGGCCTCCGCCGATCGCGGCGAATGACCGACGCCCCGCGTGAGCCCGATTCCCCCGAGACCGAGTTCCGCTCGGGGTTCGTGTCGCTCGTCGGCCGCCCGAACGTGGGCAAGTCGACGCTGCTCAACCAGATCGTCGGCCGCAAGGTCTCGATCGTCTCCGACCGACCGCAGACCACACGGACGCAGGTCAGGGGAGTGCGCACGACACCGGCGACGCAGATCGTCTTTCTCGATACGCCGGGCGTGCACAAGCCGCGCACCCTGCTCGGCGAGCGCGCCAACGACCGCGCCCTCACGACGCTCGCCGAGGTCGACGTCGTGTGCTTCCTCATCGAGGCGAACGCGCCGATCGGCCCGGGTGATCGCTTCGTCGCCGCCCGCCTCGCCGAGGTCTCGACGCCGGTCGTGCTCGCGGTGAACAAGACCGACGTCGCGTCGCGTGCCGACGTCATCGACCATCTCGCCCAGGCGTCGGGCGAGCTCGGCGACTTCGCCGCGTTCGTGCCGCTCTCCGCGCGCGACGGCGAAGGGGTCGATGCACTCGTCGGTGAGCTCGAGCGCAGGCTCCCGCCGGGGCCGCACTACTACCCGGAGGGCGTCGTCTCCGACCAGCCCGAGTCGTTCCTCGCCGCCGAGTTGCTGCGCGAGCAGTTGCTGGCCATGGCCCGCGAGGAGCTCCCGCACTCGATCGCGGTCACGACCGACGAGGTCGAGGAGCGCGAGACCGCCGACGGGCCGCTCCTCGTGGTCAGGGTCATCGTCCGGGTCGAACGGGATTCTCAGAAAGGGATCGTCATCGGCCGGGGCGGATCGGTGTTGAAGGCGGCGGGCACCGCCGCCCGGCTCGAGCTGGAGAAGTTGCTCGGGACCCGCGTCCACCTCGAGACGCGGGTCAAGGTCGATCCCGACTGGCAGCGGCGGGCAGGTTCGCTCGACCGGCTCGGTCTGTGATCCCGTGCGGACGACGCGGAGCGCAGCGGAGCCCGAGGGAGCCATGTGACCGTGCGGACGAAGCGGAGCGCAGCGGAGCCCGAGGGAGCCATGTGACCGGTGCGGACGACGCGGAGCGCAGCGGAGCCCGAGGGAGCCATGTGACCGGTGCGGACGAAGCGGAGCGCAGCGGAGCCCGAGGGAGCCATGTGACCGTGCGGACGACGCGGAGCGCAGCGGAGCCCGAGGGAGCCGTGTGACCGTGCGGACGAAGTGGAGCGCAGCGGAGCCCGAGGGAGCCGTGTGACCGTGCGGACGAAGCGGAGCCCGAGGGGGCAATAACCACCGTCCGGTTCCGCTTGTGATCTTGCGCGTGGCAGAACCGCGGCGAAGGAGCCGCCAGAGTTAGTTTCGAGGAATCGGCCGCTGTAGAGTCCGGCCGATCTCCGCAGATACCGTCGCCGAGAGAGGCTGATGTTGGACCGCACGCACCGGTTCCGGCGCGCAGGCACGACTGCCGCCATTGCACTCGCTGTCATGACACTGGCGAGTTGTGGTGACAGCACCGGACCGAAGAACAAGCAGAACGCGCTGCGTCCCGCCGGCAAGTACTCGCGCCAGATCCTGCATCTGACCGAGCCGTTCTTCTGGGTCGCCGTCGTCGTCGGGCTCGGCGTCATCAGCGGCACCCTGTATGTGGCGCTGCGCTTCCGGGAGAAGCCCGGCGAGGAGCGGGCGCCGAAGCAGGTGCACGGCAACACCGTGCTCGAGATCAGCTGGACCGTCGTCCCGGCCCTGATCCTCGCGGTCATGGCGGTCCCGACCGTCGCGACGATCTTCAGCCTCGCCAAGAAGCCGGCGGGCCCGAGCGTCGTCCATGTCACGGTCACGGCGCACCAGTGGTGGTGGGAGTTCACCTACACCGACCCCGGCAACGGCGTCATCACCGCGAACGAGATGCACATCCCGGCGAACCAGCCGATCTCGCTCACGCTGCAAACGCCGGTGTGCTCGCCCACACCGTGCTACCTGAGCGGGGTGATCCACTCGTTCTGGGTACCGGAGCTCAACGGCAAGAAGGACGTGGTTCCCGGGCGCTCGCAGTTCCTCAAGCTCATCGCCGACAAGCCCGGCGTCTACCAGGGTCAGTGCGCCGAGTACTGCGGTCTCTCGCACGCCGACATGCGATTGCGGGTGATCGCGCAGACACCCGCCGACTACCAGGCCTGGGTGCAGAGTCAACTCGCGGAGAAGACCTCCGAGAAGGCGCTTCTGGCCGGCGTCAACAACACCGCGTATGCGTGCGCGACGTGTCACAGCTTCAAGGCGGCCACGCCTGGTGTCGTCGCGCCGAACCTGGTGCACCTCGCCGACCGCACGGCGTTCGCGGGCGACAAGTACCTCGTGAACTACGACAACCTCTGGAAGTGGGTCTACAACGCACCGTCGCGTAAGCCCCTGGGCAATCTCGCGCAGCGCATGCCGAACTTCAGCGCCCAGGGCATGACCCAGGCGGAGGCGCAGAAGATCGCCTGCTTCTTGCTCACGAACACCGCCACGAACCCGAGCCCGACCCCGCCGGAGTGTGTAGGCAAATGACAACTGTCGAAGACGCCACCGCGCTCGTCCACGCACCCGCGAAGCGCGTCCGCATTCTCGAGCGGCCGCGCGAGACGACGGGCAAGTTCAGCTGGGTCACCACGGTCGACCACAAGAAGATCGCGATCATGTACGCGACGCTCGCGCTCGTCGTTCTTCGTGGTCGGCGGGATCGAGGCGCTCTTCATCCGGCTCCAACTCGCGCAGCCGGACGGCACCATCCTGAGCGCGGCCCGCTACAACGAGTTCTTCACGATGCACGGCACCACGATGGTGTTCCTCGTCGGGATGCCGATGGCCGGCAGCATTCGGTAACTACCTCGTCCCGCTGATGATCGGCGCGCGCGACGTCGCGTTCCCGCGCCTCAACATGCTCGGCTTTTGGATCTTCGGACTCGGCGGGCTGTTCATCTACTCGTCGTTCGCGCTCGGCGGCGCGCCCGACGGCGGCTGGTTCGGCTACGCGCCGCTCACGAGCACGCCGCTCGCGAACGGGTACCTGCCGGGACGAGGTACCGACTTCTGGACCGTCGGCCTGATCATGCTCGGCATCGGCTCCGTCGCGACCGCGGTCAACTTCTTGGTGACCATCCTCAACATGCGCGCACCGGGCATGACGCTGATGCGGATGCCGGTGTTCGTCTGGATGATGCTGGTGATCGCGTTCCTGACGCTCTTCGCGATGCCGCCCGTCACCGCCGCGCTGATCATGGTCTTCATGGACCGGAACTTCCACACGAACTTCTTCAACGCCGCCGCCGGCGGCGATCCGCTGATGTACCAGAACCTGTTCTGGATCTTCGGCCACCCGGAGGTGTACATCCTCATCCTGCCGGGCATGGGCATCGTCTCCGAGATCCTCCCGGTGTTCGCGCGCAAGCCGCTGTTCGGCTACTCGATCGTCGTGTTCTCCGGCATCGCGATCGGCTTCCTCGGCTGGGGCGTGTGGGCGCACCACATGTTCGCCTCCGGCCTCGGCCCGGTCGCCGTCTCCGCGTTCGGTCTGTCGACGATGCTCATCGCGATCCCGACCGGCGTGAAGATCTTCAACTGGCTCGCGACGGTGTGGGGCGGAGCAGTCCGTCTTCGAACGCCCATGCTGTTCGCACTCGGCTTCATCGCGCAGTTCACGATCGGAGGCCTCTCGGGCGTCATGCACTCGATCGTGCCGAGCGACACGCAGCAGACCGACACCTACTTCGTCGTCGCCCACTTCCACTACGTGTTGTTCGGCGGCCTCATCTTCGCCATCTTCGGCGGCTTCTACTACTGGTGGCCGAAGGTGTTCGGCAAGATGCTCAACGAGAAGATGGGCAAGCTGAACTTCTGGCTCATGGTCATCGGGTTCAACCTCACGTTCTTCCCGATGCACTTCCTCGGCTTCGAGGGTCAGCCCCGCCGCACCTACACCTACCCGTCGGGCATGGGCTGGGACACGCTCAACCTGCTCGCCACCATCGGTGCGTTCGTCATCGCCTTGTCGGTGCTCGTGTTCTTGGTGAACGTGATCTTCACGTCCCGCCGGGGCGAGCTTGTCGGCCACGACCCGTGGGACGCCCGCACGCTCGAGTGGAGCATCCCGTCGCCGCCGCCCGAGTACAACTTCGCGGTGGTCCCGGTCGTCACGAGCCTCGACGACTACTGGCACCGCAAGTACACCGAGGACGACGAGGGCCGGCTCGTGAAGCTGCCCGCGGGCGGCGCCGGCGACGAGGCCGAGTCTGATCCCGGCCGGCTTCGACCCGCACAGCATCCACATGCCGTCGCCGTCGTACTGGCCGCTGATCTTCGCGTTGGCCCTGCCGATCATGGGCTACGGCTTCGTGTTCAAGAACTGGTACCTGCTCGCGGCCGGCGTGCTGATCGCGTTCTTCGGGCTCAACGGCTGGGCGATCGAGCCTTCGACCGCGCCTGGCGGGCACGACGAGCCCGGCGGGCACGAGTCGCCGGAACCGCACGCGGCGGAGGTGCACTGATGGCGGTTGTCACGACGGGTTCGTCGGAGCTCGTCCCGACTCCCGGGCACGCCGGGCACGCGCACGACACCAATACGGGCGTCAGCAACTCGAAGCTCGCGATCTGGCTGTTCCTCTCGTCGGAGGCGCTGTTCTTCGGCGCCTTCATCTCGACGTACTTCTTGTACCGGGGTCGCGACGCGCAGTTCTTGAAGGGACCCGACCCCCGACAAGCTGCTCAACATCCCGTTCACGTCGGTGACCTCGTTCGTGTTGTTGATGAGCTCGCTGACGATGGTGCTCGCGCTCGCCGCGATCCAACGCGGCGACCATCGGCGTCTGCGGATCTGGCTGCTCGCCACGTGCTCTGTTCGGCGCCACGTTCGTCGGTGGGCAGGTGTACGAGTTCACCGAGTTCTACCGTCAGGGCCTGCACCTCGGCACCAACATGTTCGGCACCACGTTCTTCGTGCTGACCGGGCTCCACGGCGCGCACGTCACGATCGGCATCATCTGGCTGCTGTTGCTCTGGGGCCGTTCGTTGCAGGGCCGGCTGCCGCAGGAGAGGTCGGAGGCGATCGAGATCGCCGGCCTCTACTGGCACTTCGTCGACGTGGTGTGGATCTTCATCTTCACCGCGATCTACCTGATCCCGACGCACTGAGGGCGCTGGCATGACCGACGGCACGGACCTCGTAACTCTCCCGGCGGACGGGACGCCCGCCGCGGGCGCGATCGACGAACTCGCGACGCTCGGCGGTCACGGCGTGGTCGTCGCCGAGGCACACTCGCATCCGGGCCCGCGCCAGTACGTGCTGATCGGGATCGTGCTCGTGATCCTCACCGGGGTGGAGGTCGCGACCTCGTACCTCGAAGGGCACGTCAACTCGAATCTGCTGATCGTGGCGCTCGGCATCATGGCCGCGGTGAAGTTCTTCCTGGTCGCGGCGTGGTACATGCACATGAAGCAGGACTCGAGCGTGTTCCGCCGCCTGTTCATCGCGGGATTCGTGCTCGCGTGCACGTCGTGTACGGCGTCGCTGTTCCTGTTCTTCTCCAGCACGGTCCTGAAGTCGTAGACGGTCGTGCTCGCCGACGTCGCCTTTCCCGCCTGGGTCGCGCATCCCGAGGTCTGGCTCCTCGTCGCCGCGATCGCGGCCGGGTACGCAGTGGCGGTCAAGCGGCTCGGGCCGCAGCCTCGCGCCGACCGGGATCACCGGTCGTCACGCGCTTCCAGGTCGCGACTTTCTCGGCCGGGCTGCTCGCGATGTGGGTCGCCTCCGACTGGCCGATCCACGATCTCGGCGAGCGTTACTTCTACTGGGTGCACATGGTGCAGCACACGACGTACGCGATCATCGCGGCGCCGCTGCTGCTGATGGGTACGCCGGCCTGGCTCGCGCGCTGGCTGCTCTCGCCGCGCTGGCTGCTGAAGACGGTGCGCTACCTCACCCGTCTGATCCCGGCAACACTGATCTTCAACTTCGTGATCATCGTCACGCACATCCCGGTGGTGGTCGACGCGTCGCTGCACAACGGCCTGCTGCACTTCAGCATCCATGCGCTGATCCTGGTGTCGTCGCTGATCGTGTGGATGCCGGTGCTCAGCCCGTTGCCGGAGGTACCGCGGCTGCAGCCGCTGGCACGGATGCTCTTCTTGTTCCTGCAGTCGGTGGTCCCGACCGTTCCCGCGTCGTTCCTCACCTTCGGTGACCACCCGCTGTACAAGTTCTACGAGACCGGTCCCGCGCCTGTGGGGCATCTCCGCGCTCGACGACATGCGCTTCGCCGGGCTCATCATGAAGATCCTCGTCGGCTTCAGCATCTGGATCACGATCACCGTCATCTTCTTCCGGTGGCACAATGCCGAGGAGAAGGGCTCACCGGCGCGGCGCGTCTCGCGCGATCTCGACCGCGAACTGATGGAGTTGCAGCAGCAATGACCGACACGCAGACCGAAGAGCGCGAACCTCCGAAGCCGGCGAGCTCCGATGCGGAGCCGACGCCGTTCTGGCACCGGCCGTACGTCGAGCGGTACCTCACGCCGCTCGTGCTGCCCGTGGCCGTCATCCTCGGTCTCGTCGCGTACATCATCAACATCTCGCGCATCTTCTTGTCGGGCCACGGGCACATCCCGATCTTCGTCGGGTCGATCATCACCGCGATGATCCTCATCGGCGCCACGCTCCTGTCGGCGGGTGCGGAACGGCTGCGCAGCTCGGCGATCACGCTCGTCGGCGCCGCGTTCATCTTCTCGATCATGTCGGCCGGCTGGTTGGTGCTCGGGCACTGCGCAGCCGGAGAAGACGGGCCCGACCACGCTGCCCGCGACGCTGAAGACCAAGCAGACGGTGGCGGTCACCGCCGCGCCCGGCAGGCGCGCTGAAGTTCGTCGCCGAACGATGTCTCGGTCAAGACCGGCCTCGTGAAGTTCGATGTCACGGTGGCGGGCGCGGGCCACACGTTCAGCATTCACGAACCCACGACGCTGTTCGAGTCGTTGAGCCTGAACGCCGCGGGTGAGAAGGTCGACGGCGTCGCTTTCTTCCCGACCCCGGGCATCTACCACTTCTTCTGCGCGATCCCGGGCCACGAGGCGGCGGGCATGAAGGGCGACGATCACGGTGACCGGGCCACCGATGACGTTGACCGAGGCGGTCGACCGCCGACGGGCAACCCGGCGTCGGCGGCCGGATAACGGTCAGGGCACGCGGCACGTTCAGCGCGTCGCGGACGGCTTCCATCGTTCCCGGGAGCGGTCCGACACGCTCGCCGTCGGCGTAGACCTCCATCGGGACCGACGGGTCGAGCGACTCGAGGTGCACGACCTTCCCCCGCAGGGTCGTGACCTTGGGGTGACCCACATGGGTGCCCTTGAACACCTTGGGGAAGTTGAACAGGAACTCGGCGCGGCCCATCTCCCGCACGATCGTGACGTCGAGCAGGCCGTCGTCGAGGCGGGCGTTCGGCGTCACGCGCATGCCGCCCGCGTACGCGGGACCGTTCCCGACCGCGACGAGCCACGCTTTGGTCTCGAGCGCTTCGCCGTCGACGGTGACGCGGAACCGGTGCGGCTTGTAGACCGCGAGCGTGCGCAGCACGGCCGCGACGTAGAGCGTGCGTGCCCGAGAGTCGCCGCACCGTGTTGGCCCAGCGGTTGGCCTCGGCGTCGAAACCCGACGCGGTGACGCACGTGTACCAACGCCCGTTGACGCGCCCGAGGTCGACCACGCGGTCGCGGCCGCCGGCGATGGCGTCGAACGCCCGGAGCGGGTGCTTCGGGTCGTAGCCGAGGCCGCGGGCGAAGTCGTTGCCGGCGCCGGTGGGCACGACCGCGAGCCGCCGGCCGGTGTCGGCCGCGACGCCCGCGACCTCGGTGACCAGGCCGTCGCCGCCGCAGGCGACGAGGTCGTGACCGTCGTCGGCCGCGGCCCGCGCGAGCTTCGTGGGCGCGCCGGGCTCGGGGGAGACGTGCAGCGTGATCCCGGCCGCGCGCGCGGCGCGCTCGAGATCGGGCAGCAGCTTCTGCGTCCGGCCCCGTCCGGCCACCGGGTTGACGATCGCCGTCCACGGCACGGCCGGAAGCTACCGGGTCGGCGCGGGTAGCGTCCGGACGTCATGAGCCTGCCGCCAGATCTCGACCCGACAGCGGATCCCCGCCCACGTCGCGATCGTCATGGACGGCAACGGCCGCTGGGCGCAAAAGCGCGGGCTCAAGCGCACCGAGGGTCACGCCGCGGGCGAGGAGGCGCTGTTCGACACCGTCGACGGCGCGCTCGACCTCGGGCTCCAGTGGCTGACGGTCTACGCGTTCTCGACGGAGAACTGGCGCCGGCCCATCGACGAGGTCCGCTTCCTCATGAACTTCAACGAGCGGATCCTCGTCACTCGCCGCGACGACCTCAACGAGCGGGGCGTGCGGGTGCGGTTCATCGGCCGGCGCGGCGGCCGGGTCCCGGGTCGGGTGCGGCGCCGCATCGAGGAGAGCGAAGAGATGACGCGGGCGAATCGCCGGCTCACGCTGACCTTCGCGTTCAACTACGGCGGCCGCGCGGAGATCGTCGACGCCGTGCGCGCGATCGCCCAGGAAGCGGCCGACGGACGGCTGCGACCCGAGAAGATCGACGAGCGCACGATCGCCCGGCACCTCTATGCCCCCGACATGCCCGACCCCGACCTCCTCGTCCGCACGTCGGGCGAGTTCCGGATCTCGAACTATCTGCTCTGGCAGCTCGCGTACGCCGAGCTCGTGTTCACCGACGTGCTCTGGCCCGACTTCCGCACCGCCGATCTCGTCGAGGCCATCGCCGAGTACCAGCGCCGCGAACGCCGCTTCGGCGCCATCTGACCGCGGAAGACTCCACCAACAGTTGTCGGACTTTTCCGCGCATAGCGCTGATATCTCCGACAACTGTTGGTAGTGAAAGCCGTGAATTACACTGGTGTAATGCCGGGGCTGTATCGGGACGAGGGGGTCGTGCTCCGGACGATCAAGCTCGGCGAGGCCGACCGGATCGTCACCGTCCTGACCCAGGGTCACGGCAAGGTGCGCGCGGTCGCCAAAGGCGTGCGCAAGACGTCGAGCCGGTTCGGCGCCCGGCTCGAGCCGATGAGCCGGGTCGCGCTGCAGTGCTACCGCGGCCGCGAGCTCGACGTCGTCACCCAGGCCGAGACGCTCGAGGCGAACCGGGTGCTGCGCGAGGAGTACGGCTTGCTCACGCACGCGATCCCGATGCTCGAAGCCGTCGACCAGGTCGCGCAGGAGCACGAGCCGAACCCGGCGCTCTACCGCATGCTCACCGGCGCGCTGCGGGCGCTCGCCGAGTTGCAGAACCCGCTCGTCACCCCCGCGTTCTTCTGGAAGCTGCTCTCGCTCGAAGGCATCCATCCGCTGCTCGACGACTGCGCCCGGTGCGGGAACGCCGGCGGCGACGCGGGCAGCGGTGGCGACGCGGAGCTGATCGCGTTCGATCTCGACGAGGGCGGCACCTTGTGCCGATCCTGCGCCCGGGGTGGTGGCTGGCCGTTGTCGTCGCGCGGCGCTCGCAACTGTTGCGCCGCATGCTCGGCGGGGGTTTGAACGGCGTGTTCGCGCAGGAACCCGGCCCCGAGACGCACGAGGTCGAACAGCTCGGGATCCGCGCGGTGGAGCATCACGTCGAACGCCGCCTGCGGTCGACCGCGCTGCTCTAGCCGGCCTTCCTCACAGGTGGTTTCGCCCCGTCTGGGCCGGGGAACAGAGGGTCGGGCGACTAGCCTGGACTGCCTATGGCACCGGTTGGCGACCCCAAGTTGATGGAGCGCGTCGTCAACCTGGCCAAGCGGCGGGGCCTGGTCTTCCCGTCGTCGGAGATCTACGGCGGGCTTCCGCTCCACCTGGGACTTCGGGCCCCTCGGCGTGCTGCTCAAGCGCAACGTCAAGGACGCATGGTGGCGCTCGATGGTGCAGTTCCGCGACGACATCGTCGGGCCTCGACGCCGCGATCCTGATGGCGCCCGAAGGTGTGGGAGGCGAGCGGTCACGTCGCCACCTTCACCGATCCGCTCGTCGACTGCCGCAACTGCAAGGAGCGCTTCCGCGCCGACCAGTTGCCGGAGTCGGGGGCCTGCCCGAACTGCGGGCAGAAGGACACCTTCACCGAGGCCCGCAACTTCAACCTCATGTTCAAGACGCACGTCGGCCCGGTGGAGAGCGACACGTCGATCGCGTACCTGCGGCCCGAGACCGCGCAGGGCATCTTCGTCAACTTCAAGAACGTGCAGACCACGACCCGCAAGAAGCCGCCGTTCGGGATCGCGCAGATCGGCAAGTCGTTCCGCAACGAGATCACGCCCGGCAACTTCATCTTCCGCACGCGCGAGTTCGAGCAGATGGAGATGGAGTTCTTCGTGCCGCCGGCCGACGCGCCGAAGTGGTTCGAGTACTGGGTCGCCGAGCGCTACCGCTGGCACACCGATCTCGGCATCTCCGAAGACAGGCTGCGTATCCGGCCGCACGAGACCGAGGAGCTCTCGCACTACTCGAGCGAGACGAGCGACCTCGAGTTCGCGTACCCGTGGGGTTGGGGCGAGCTCGAAGGCATCGCGAACCGCGGCGACTACGACCTCACCCAGCACTCCAAGGTCTCGGGCGAGGACCTCTCGTACTTCGACCAGGAGCACGACGAGCGGTACCTCCCGCACGTCATCGAGCCCGCGCTCGGCGCCGACCGCGCGACGCTCGCGTTCCTGCTCGTCCGCGTACGACGAGGACGAAGCGCCCACCGGCGAGGGCAAGTCCGAGAAGCGCACCGTGTTGCGCCTCGACCCTCGCCTCGCGCCGATCAAGGTCGCGGTGCTGCCGCTGTCGAAGAAGGACACGCTGCTCCCGCTCACCAACGACGTCGCCGCCGCGCTGCGCAAGCACTTCCAGATCGACGTCGACCTGGCGGGCGCGATCGGCCGCCGGTACCGCCGCCAGGACGAGATCGGCACGCCCTGGTGTGTGACGATCGACTTCGACACGCTCGACGATCGCGCCGTCACGGTGCGCGATCGCGATTCGATGACACAAGAGAGAGTTTCGCTCGACCGCCTCGTCGGCGAGCTCCGCGAACGGTTGGGTGTGGCTTAAGCGATGGACGACTACTACTCGCTGCTCGGGGTCGATGCCGAGGCGTCGGTCGAAGACATCCGCGGCGCCTACCGCACGCGCAAGGAGAGTCTCGACACCGGGAGCGAGGCGGGCCGGAACGACGCGCTCAAGCTGAACAAGGCGTGGAACGTGCTGTCCGACCCGTACCAGCGGGGCCGGTACGACCAGCAGCGCGCCGACGCGGCCGCGGAAGGCGACCTCGACGACACGCCCGAGGGCTCGGGCGCGAACGGCGGGCGCAGCGCGGCCAAGCCGCCCGCGAAGGGCATGCGCACGCCGGCCAAAAACTCGCGCCAGGAGCGGCAGCGCTCGACGCGCGAGGTCCGGGCCGAGCGGCTCGCGCAGCAACGGACGCCGACGCTCGCGCCGCCCGCGGGGACGCGCTTCCCGAGCACCAAGCAGCGCATGATCGCGATGGTCATCGACCTGCTCGTGCTGATCGTGCTCGTGAGCGGGAGCCAGGTCGTGGCGCAGGCGGTCGCCAAGTCGCAGAAGCCCGACATCGTCCACCGGATCGACGATCTGAACAATCAGATCACCGACCAGAACAAGGTCAAGAGCGACGCCGACAAGCGAGTCAGCGCCGACAAGAAGGCGAACAACACGGCCGCGCAGGCGACCGATCAGAAGGCGTCCGACAACGCGAAGCAGAAGGTCAAGGACCTCACCAAGGAGCGCGACGACCAGTCGTCGAAGCTCAATCCGTACTTCCTGGGCGGCATCGCGATCGCGTTCGTCCTCGGGTTCATCTACCTCGCGGTGCCGACCGCGATCACGGGCCGAACGCTCGGGAAGAAGTTCCAGCACCTGAAGGTGCTGCGCGAGGACGGTTCGCCGGTCGGGGTGCGCGCCGCGTTCACGCGGTTCGGCCTCGTCGTGCTCGTCACGTTCACGCTGTACCTGTTGCTGCAACAGATCGCCGCGGTCATCGTGCTGTTCGGTGTCACGATGTGGATGCGGAACCCCAACATGCAGGGTCTGCACGACCGCTTCGCGCACACGATCGTCGTCAGCGACGCCGCAGAAGACTAGAAGCTGAAAACTGAAAGGTCGGCCGATGCCGGAGCAACCGCGAGAGAAGTATGTCTACGCGTTCGAAGAGGGCGGCCGCGACCAGAAGTACCTCCTCGGAGGGAAGGGCGCCAACCTCGCCGAGATGACCAATCTCGGCCTGCCGGTGCCGCCCGGGTTCACGATCAGCACCGACGCGTGCAAGGCCTACATGGCGCTCGGCGACGAGATGCCGCCCGGCTTGATGGCCGAGGTCGCGGTCGCGCGCGAGCACCTCGAGAAGACGATGGGCAAGCTCCTCGGCGACGCCGACGACCCGTTGCTCGTGTCGGTGCGCTCCGGCGCTCCGTTCTCGATGCCGGGCATGATGGACACGGTCCTCAACCTCGGGCTCAACGACGAGTCGGTGAAGGGTCTCGCCAAGCAGACGAAGAACGAGCGGTTCGCGTACGACAGCTACCGCCGCTTCGTGCAGATGTTCGGCAAGATCGTCCTCGGCATCTCCGGCGAGCTCTTCGAGGAGGCGCTGCTCGACCTGGTCGAGCACAAGGGCGTCGCCGTCGACACCGAGCTCACCGCGGCCGATCTCGCCGGTCTGGTCGAGACGTTCAAGGGCATCGTCAAGCAAGAGGCCGGCGTCGAGTTCCCGACCGAGCCCGAAGAGCAGCTCGCGTACGCGATCGACGCGGTGTTCAAGTCGTGGAACGGCCGGCGGGCGCGCGACTACCGCCGCATGGAGAAGATCCCCGACGATCTCGGCACCGCGGTGAACGTGCAGACGATGGTGTTCGGCAACAAGGGCGACGACTCCGGTACCGGCGTGGCGTTCACGCGCAACCCGTCGACGGGTGAGCACAAGGGCTACGGCGACTTCCTCGTCAACGCGCAGGGCGAAGACGTCGTCGCCGGCATCCGGATCACCGAGCCGCTCGACGCGATGGGGAACGACTTCCCCGGGCCGCACCAGGAGCTGCTCGGGCTGATGCAGCTGCTCGAGAACCACTACCACGACATGTGCGACATCGAGTTCACGATCGAGCAGGGTCGGCTCTTCATGCTGCAGACGCGCGTCGGCAAGCGCACGGCCGCGGCCGCGCTGCGCATGGCCGTCGAGATGGTCGACGAGGGCCTCATCGACCGCACCGAGGCCGTGCTGCGCGTCCAGCCCGCGCAGCTCGACCAGCTGCTGCACCCGCAGTTCGACCCCAAGGCGACCTTCGACGTGCTCGCGAAGGGCCTGAACGCGTCGCCGGGCGCGGCGGTCGGCAAGGTGTACTTCACCGCCGACATCGCCGAGGCGCGGCACGAGGCGGGGGAGCACGTGATCCTCGTCCGGCCCGAGACGTCACCCGACGACCTGCACGGCATGATCGCGGCCGAGGGCATCCTGACCTCGCGCGGCGGTCTCGTCTCGCACGCGGCCGTCGTCGCGCGCGGCATGGGCAAGCCCGCGATCTGCGGCGCCGACGCGGTGAAGATCGATCTCGCGGGGCGAACGTTCACCGTCGGCGACACGACGGTGCGCGAGGGCGACGTCATCTCGATCAACGGCACGACGGGCGAGATCGTCGTCGGCGAGGTTCCCGTGATCACGCCCCAGCCGACCGGACCGTTCGGGATCATCCTCGGGTGGGCCGACGAGCTGCGCACGTTGAGGGTGCGCACCAACGCCGACCTGCCCGAGGACGCGCGCAAGGCGCGCGAGTTCGGCGCCGAGGGCATCGGTCTGTGCCGCACCGAGCACATGTTCCTCGGCGACCGGCTCCCGATCGTCCAGCGCATGATCCTGGCCGACACCCCCGACGACGAGCACGCCGCGCTCGAGGAGCTGCGCGCGCAGCAGGAGGCCGACTTCGAGGGCATCCTCGAGGCGATGGACGGCCTGCCCGTCACGGTGCGCCTGCTCGACCCGCCGCTGCACGAGTTCCTGCCCGACCACGAGGAGCTGATCGTCAAGCAGGCCAAGGGTGAGATCAGCGAGCGCGAGCTGAAGCTCCTGCACGCCTCGGAGCTGTGGCGGGAGTCGAACCCGATGCTGGGCACGCGTGGCTGCCGGCTCGGCATCATCAAGCCCGGCCTCTACCGCATGCAGGTCCGCGCGCTGATGCAGGCCGCGGTCACGCGACGCAAGGCCGGCGGCAACCCGATCGTCGAGATCATGATCCCGTTGATCGTGAGCGAGCCCGAGCTGAAGCTGCTCGAGGAATGGACAGCGCGACGAGGTCGACATCGTGCGGCGCGAGTCGGGTGTCGACATCGACTATCTCGTCGGCACGATGATCGAGACGCCGCGCGCGGCGTTGGTCGCCGATGCGATCGCCGGGGTCGCGGAGTTCTTCTCGTTCGGCACCAACGACCTCACGCAGATGACCTTCGGCTTCTCGCGCGACGACATCGAGGGCCGCTTCATGAGCGAGTACCTCGAGTACAAGCTCCTCGTCGCCAACCCGTTCGAGACGCTCGACGTCGAGGGCGTCGGGCAGCTCGTGCGCATGGGGTGCGAGAAGGGCCGCGCCGCCCGCCCCGGCATCAAGCTCGGGATCTGCGGCGAGCACGGCGGTGACCCCGCGTCGGTGGCGTTCTGCCACGAGGTCGGGCTCGACTACGTGTCGTGCTCGCCGTACCGCGTGCCGATCGCCCGCCTCGCCGCGGCCCACGCCGCGATCGGTACGGGCGGCCCGGGCGCGTCGGCCTGAGCGTGACCGTTCCCGAACCGCGCGTGCGGCTCACGGCCGCGGAGATCACCGGGTTCCTGAACGACGTCTTCCCGGGGTCGATGGACCGGTTCGTGATCGAAGACGTCCGGCCCATGCATGCCCGGGTGCGCATGAAGTTCAACGAGTTCCAGCTGCGACCGGGCGGCACGATCAGCGGACCCTCGTTGATGGCGCTCGCCGACACCGGCTTGTGGGTCGCGCTGCTGGCGATGATCGGGCGGGAGCCGTTGTCGGTCACGTCGCATCTCGGCATCGATTTCCTGCGCAAACCCGCGCCGGCCGACGTGATCGCCGAGACGACGCTGCACAAGGTCGGCAAACGGCTCGCGGTCGGCGACGTGATCATGTATTCCGCGGGCGAGACCGTGCCCTGTGCGCGAGCATCCGTCACGTATGCCATCCCCTCGACCCGACTCGATCCGCCCCCGACCGGTGAGAACGTGGCGTAGCGGCGACTACGCCGTCACCACCGATCGGTCGCGCGTCGACCTCGACGTGGTGCACTCGTTCCTCTCGACGGAGTCGTACTGGGCCCGGGGCCGCAGCTTCGAGCAGACGGCGCGGGCGGCCGCACTGTCGACGTGTTTCAGCGTGACGCACGAGCCCACGGGTGCGATGGTCGGCTTCGGGCGCGTCCTGACCGACGACGTGTCGTTCGGCTGGGTCGCCGACGTCTTCGTGCTCGCCGACCATCAGGGCCGGGGCGTCGCCTCGTTGCTCATGGGCTGCATCGTCGAGGAGTTCGGGCACGTGTCGCGGCTGGTGCTCGGCACCCGCGACGCACACGGCGTGTACGCCAAGGTCGGGTTCGAACCGATCACCCGGGTCGAGCGCTGGATGGAACGCTGGAGCGAGCCCCCGAACGCCTGATCCGACCCGGGACCTCTCCGTCGCTGTCACACCTGCTCGGTACCCTGCGTTCATGCGGGCAGAGCAGGAAGCGGAGCGGACGTTGGTCCGGCGGGCGCATCCCGGTGCGGAGGCGCTCGTCGGACGCGGCGTGCACCGCCGGGAGGTTCGGGAGGCCGCGCTCGACGCCGCCCTCGCACCCGGCGCGACCCGCCCGGTCGGTGCCGGGACCCGCGCCCGCGACGAAGAGCCCGACCCGTTCCGCCTCTGCTTCGAGCGCGACCTCGACCGGGTCAAGCACTCGCATCCGTGGCGCCGGCTCGCGGGGAAGTGCCAGGTCTACATCGCCCCGGAAGACGATCATCTCCGCACCCGGCTCACCCACGCCGTCGAGGTCGCGCAGGTCGCCACCTGGATCGCACGCGTGAGCGGGCTGTGCGTGCCGCTGACGGAGGCGATCGCGCTCGCGCACGACTGCGGGCACGGTCCCGCCGGTCACGCGTCCGAGGAGGCGTTCTCGCCCTACGTCCGCGGCGGCTACGACCACGCGGTCTACGGCGCCGACGTCACGCTCGCGCCGCTCAACCTCTGTGCCGAGACGCTCGACGGCGTGCGCAACCACTCGTGGCGGCGGCCGGCGCCGTCGACCCCGGAGGGCGAAGTCGTCGCCTGGGCCGATCGCATCGCGTACGTCTGCCACGACTTCGACGACGCGGTGCGGGCCGGGATCCTCACGCCGGCCGACCTACCCGAAACGGTGGCCTCGGTGGTCGGTACGCGCGGCAGCCAGCAGGTCGGCGCGTTCGTCACCGCGGTACTGGAGGCGATCGACGCGACCGGTCGGGTCGGGATGACCGAACCGGAGGCCGACGCGCTGGCCGCCTTCCGCGCGTTCAACTTCGACCGCATCTACCTGCGGCCCGCGGCCCGGCGCCAGGCCGAGAAGGTCGTTGCGTTGTTGCGGGGTCTCGTCGACTTCTTCGTCGACGCGCCGTCCCGCATGCCCCCCGCGGCCACGGGCATGCACACCGACATCCCGCCCGGGTCGCTCGAGGCGGCCGCGGTCGCCGTCCGCTACGTCAGTGGCATGACCGATCGTTTCGCGCTGGGTCTCGGTGTCGAGCTGCTGGGTTGGCGCCCCGAGGACCTCCCGCGAGGCGTGTGAGGCCCTCGGCGAGCCCATAGCCTGCAACGCGATGGGCATTCTCGACGACGACGTCGCGCGGGTGCGGGAGGCGACGGATCTCGTCGCGCTGGTCAGCGAGCACGTCGCGCTCAAACGCGTCGGGCGCCGCTTCCAGGGCCTGTGCCCGTTCCATCAGGAGAAGACGCCGTCGTTCTCGGTCAGCCCCGACAAGGGCGTGTGGCACTGCTTCGGTTGCCAAAAGAGCGGCGACGCGATCACGTTCGTCCGCGAGGTCGAGCACCTCGACTTCGTGGAGACGATCGAGCGGCTCGCGGCCCGGGCCAACATCACTCTCCGCTACGACGACGCCAACTTCTCGGAGGAGCGCAAGCGCAAGCAGCGCTTGCACGACGCGGTGGCGGCGGCGATCGAGTTCTACCAGCAGCGTCTGCTCGAGGCGCCCGACGGTGGTCTCGGCCGCCGCTATCTCCGCAGCCGCGGCTTCGACGGCGACGCCGTCCGCCGGTTCTCGCTCGGTTGGGCGCCCGAGGGCTACGACCCGCTGAGTGCGCATCTGCAGAAGGCGAAGTTCGGTCGCCAGGACATCGTCGACGCCGGGCTCGCGTTCGTGAACCGAGCGAACAAGCTGCAGGACGCGATCCGCGGTCGCCTGATGTTCCCGATCTGGGACACGAAGGGTGATCCGGTGGGCTTCGGCGGGCGCACGCTCACCGACGACGGCCCGAAGTACAAGAACACGGCGGAGACCGCGATCTACCACAAGTCGCGCCTGCTCTACGGGCTGAACTTCGCCAAGGCCGAGATCGTCGCGCAGGGCGAGGTGGTGATCTGCGAGGGCTACACCGACGTCATGGCGTTCGCGCTCGCGGGCGTGCCGATCGCGGTCGCGACCTGCGGCACGGCGCTCGCCGACGAGCACTTCCTGACGCTGAAGAACCTGGCCCGCAAGGTCACGCTCGCGTACGACGCCGACGCGGCCGGCCAGGCCGCGGCGGAGCGTTGCTACCAGTGGGAGCAGCGCTTCGAGGTGCAGTTCCAGGTTGCCGATCTTCCGGCCGGGCGCGATCCCGCCGACGTGTGGAAGGACGATCCGCAGCGGCTCGTCGGCGCGGTGAAGGGTGCGGTGCCGTTCCTCGAGTTCCGGCTCGAGCGGTTGTTGCGCGCGGCCGACACGTCGACGCTCGAAGGTCGCGCGCCGCGCTGCGCAGGAAGGCGCGGGTCTCATCGCCGAGCACCCGAACGATCTCGTGCGCGACCAGTACGTGATGAAGCTGGCGGGACGGCTCGAGATCGAACCCGACCGCGTCCGCGAAGCCGTCGGGCAGATGCGTTCCCGACCGCACGTGCGGCCCGCGTCGACGCCCGGCGAGACTCCGCCGCCCGCGCCGACGCAGGTCGACCGGCGCGAGCTCGACGCCTTGCGATGGGCGGTGCAGGCGCCGGAGATGATGAGCGGCCGACTCGACGTCCATTTGTTCGTCGACCCGATCGCGCGGTACAGCGTTCGCCGGCCTCACCGAACTGCCGTGGCACGAGTGTCTCGAACGCTCCACTCCGGAGGTCGCGGCCCTGCTCCAACGGCTCGCGGTCGAGGAGCTCGACGACCGCGGGCCCAGTGAGGAGCTGGCGACCCACGTTGTGGTGAACTTGGTCGAAGCGTCAAGTCAACGACTCCTCCAGTCGATGCTGAGGCGTGACGATCCGCGCACATCGGAGATCAAGGCGTTGCTCGACGCGCTCACGAACGCGCGGGCGTCGGAGCATTGGCAGACGGCAGAAGCCGTCGCCGAACAGTTGGTAACGTGGATCACCGATGACGCAGACGCCGGAGCCTGAAACCGCGGGTCCCGTCGACGGAGCCGAGCTGCATACGCCGGTGACCGTCGATACCGCGGTCGACAACGACGCAATCGCGGGCGCGACGATCGAGCCGGGAACGACCGGCGAAGAATCGTCGGCGGTCGACGACGTGCTCGCGTCGGTGCGCGAGCGCGGCTTCATCACGACCGGCGAGATCTTCGCCGCGTTCCCCGACCTCGAACCCGACGCCGACGAGCTGCGCGACCTCTGGCAGATGTTCGAGTCGCGTGGCGTGAAGGTGCTCGACGAGATCGCGGAGGAGCTCAAGCTCGAGGACCAACGCCGCGGGCGTCCCCGCGCCGCCCGCCGCGCCCCGGCCCGCGGCGCGCCGCACCGAGCACCGGCCGAGCGCGGCGCCGCGCCCGGCGGCGGGATCCCGTTCGGTTTCCTACGACGAGCCCGATCCCGATCTCGTCTCGGTGCGGGCCGCGCAACGGCCGACGCACAGCGAGAGCGGCGGCAGCTTCGATCCCGTCCGCATGTACCTGAAGGAGATCGGCAAGGTCCCGCTGCTGACCGCCGAGCAAGAGGTGACGCTGGCCAAGCGCATCGAGGCCGGCCTGCTCGCACGGGAGAAGCTGAGCGGTGTCGACGCCGACGGCGAGCCGGTCGAGATCAGCGAGAACCAGCGTTCGAGCCTGCACGCGGTGAAGCGCGACGGCGAGCTCGCCCGCCGCCAGCTCACCGAGGCCAACCTGCGTCTCGTCGTCTCCATCGCCAAGCGTTACGTCGGTCGGGGCATGGCGCTGCTCGACCTCATCCAGGAGGGCAACCTCGGGCTCATCCGTGCGGTCGAGAAGTTCGACTACACGAAGGGCTTCAAGTTCTCGACGTACGCCACGTGGTGGATCCGCCAGGCGATCACGCGCGCGATCGCCGACCAGGCCCGCACTATCCGCATCCCGGTGCACATGGTCGAGACGATGAACAAGGTGCTGCGCATCTCCCGCCAGATGTTGCAGGAGCTCGGGCGCGAACCGACGGTCGAGGAGATCGCGGCCAAGGTCGAGATGACCTCCGACAAGGTGCGCGAGATCCAGCGCATCGCGCAGGAGCCGGTCTCGCTCGAGACGCCGGTGGGGGAGGAGGACGACAGCCTTCTCGGCGACTTCGTCGAAGACCCCAACGTGATCGCGCCGGCGACCGCGGCGGCGCGCGCGTTGTTGAACGAGGCGATCGAAGAGGCGTTGCAGGAGCTGAACGATCGTGAGCGCGCGGTGGTGCGGCTGCGCTTCGGACTCGACGACGGTCAGATCCGCACGCTCGAAGAGGTCGGCAAGGAGTTCGGCGTCACCCGCGAGCGCATCCGTCAGATCGAGTCGAAGACACTGGCGAAGTTGCGCCATCCGACCCGCTCACAACGGCTGCGCGACTACCTCGAAGAGTCCTGAGCCCGACACACGGCGCTGATATCCTCAAGGGCCTTTCCGGGGTAGCTCAATCGGCAGAGCGGCGGACTGTTAATCCGTAGGTTGAGAGTTCGAGCCTCTCCCCCGGAGCCATTCTCTTCGCATCCGATGTCACATCCGGCCGCAGCCGGGCGTCCATCTGGTGTGAACGGAGTGGAGCGCTTCGGCGCAGGCGGGAGCGGGGCCCGGGTGGCATTGGAAGAGCGGTGGGGTCCCGACGGGATCGGGCAACTGCGAGACCAGTACGAGCCGCTGCGGAGGTTCGCGGCGGTCGTCGGCCGTTTCGACGTCGACCCGGACGATCTCGTGCAGAACGCGTTCGCCAAGGTGCTGGCGCGCCGCCCGGACGACATCCGCGATCTCGGGCCGTACCTGCGGCAAGTGGTGGTGAACCTCGCCACCGACGAACGCCGCCGGGCGTCGCGGACCAACGTCGCGTTGCGGCGAATCGGACCACCGCTCGCGGCCGTCGACTCGTACCCGAGCGATCTCGAGGACCTGCTGCGGGTACAGCCGCGCGTGCGGGCGCTGCCTGTATCTCGTCGAGATCGAGCAACGGCCGGTCGCCGACGCGGCCGAGGTCGTCGGGATGTCGCACAGCGGCGCGCGCGTCGCGCTCGATGCGGGCGCGGCGTCGGCTGCGTGCGGAGTTGACCATGGAGGCACACGGTGAGTGACAAACTGCGCGATGCGGAACTGCACGACGCGCTGAACCGGCTGGCGCGGCGCGGCACGCCTCGCGGCTTCGATGCCGTGCTCGCGGGCGCGGCCGCCGCAGCCGAACGCGACGTGATCGCGTCCGACAGCGTGCGGCGCGAGCCCGGCGCCGGCCGCGGGGATGAGGATCTCGAACCCATCCCGTTCGTGACGGCGGAACCGCCGCCGCGCCGGCGCCGCCCGCTCGGCTCGATGATCGCGGCGGCTGGTGTCGCCGCGCTGTTGGTCGTGGGCACACTGGCCGTCAGCGCGGTGTTCGGGAACAGCGGCTCCGGCTCCTCGTCCGCGCAAGGCGCGGTGCGGCGGCTGGCCGACGCGCTCTCCCACGAGGACCCGCTCGCCGCGGCCGACGTGCTCGCGCCCCAGGAGGTCCGCTCGCTGCACGGAACCGTCGAGAGCGCGGAGCGCAAGGCGGCCGAGCTGCAACTCGTGCAAGCCGCGGGCGCGCCGCTCGCCGGCGTCGATTTCAACGTCGACAACCTGCAGCTCTCGACCGAGTCGCTCGCCGACGGCTACACCAAGGTCGTCGTCGACCGCGGCTCGTTCACGGCGAGCACGCGCCGGACGCAGTTCTCGCCGCTCATGCAGAAGGTGCTGCGCGCGTCGGGCGACAACTCCTCGCACGCCGATCTCGACAAGCTCGCATCGAAGCTCGACATGCCGACGTTCGTCGTCGCGGTGCGCGACGGCGGCAAGTGGTACGTGAGCGCGGCCTACACGGTGCTCGAGTACATCCGGGAGTACAACCGGCTGCCGGCGGCCGACTTCGGTTCGGGCCAACGGGCCGTCGCCACGCTGGGCGCATCGACGCCGGACGCGGCCGTGCAGGATTCGGTGCGGGCGCTGCAGCAGTCCGACTGGGCGAAGCTGTTCTCGTTGGCTCCGCCCGCCGAGTTGCCGGTGTACGACTACCGCGCCGCACTCACCGAGCTGATCCGGCGGAGCCGCGAAGGCGATACCCCGACACCGTTCACGATCGCCTCCATGACGACGCAGTCGCAGGTCGACGGCGACACCGCCAAGGTCACGTTGAACGCGTCGGGTACGACGGGCTCCGGCACGTGGTCGTTCAACGGCGGCTGCTTCTCGCCGCCAACGGAAACCCTGACGGGCGGTCAGGGCCCGGCGCCGACCCCGGCGCCGACCCCGGCCCCCTGCATCGGGCGGACCGCGTACATCCTCAGCCCCTTCGCGCTGCTGTACGGCTTCTCCGGCACCAGTACGCAGATCGCGGTCGTGCGACGCGACGGACGCTGGTTCGTGAGCCCGGTCGGCACCGTGCTCGATTCGATCGATCAGGGGATCGCGGCGCTGGACCAGCGGTCGCTGTACTCGATGCTCAACATCCCCGGTCAGCTGCCGGCCGACGGCACCCTGACGCTCGGGACCACGATCACGATGCCGGCATCGGATGACGGTCCGAGGGTGCTCTCGTTCGCCGGGAAGGCCGGCGAGCAGTTGCTCGGGCTCTCGACGCCGTCCGAGGACTCCTACGACTCGACGCCGTTGTACGTGCGGGTCTTCGGGCCCGACGGCAAGCAGCTGTACCAAGCCGACGGGATGTTCAACGGGCAGGCGTTCACGCTCCCCGTCGACGGCCCCTACAAGTTCGTCGTGACTCGTCAGTACCTGTCGACGGGGAAGGTCGTGACGGTCACGGTGTGGGACGCGGCCGACGCACCGGCCGCGGCGAAGGACAACCACGGGCAGCAGTGCACCTACACCGAGAACGGCACGACGTGCTCGAGTTCGTCGACCGGCGTGGTGAACGGTCAACTCGGCGTCGCCACCACCGTCCCGTCGGAGACGTGCACGTCGACTCCGGACAGCAAGAGCTGCGCATCGACTCCGACGACGTTCATGGCCGGAGGTTCCGACAGCACGCCGACGAGTGTCGCCATCGGCGACGGTGTCAGTGTCTCCAGTTCGGGCGCGACCGCGACCTCGACGCCGGGTGGGTGAGGGCGCGCGCCGGCGGCGACTGCTCGCCGACGCCTGCTATCTCGCCGGCGGCGCCGCGCTCGTCGCGTCGGCGTTCGTGCACTGGATTGCGCGCGGCGCGGGCAGCAACCTGCGCGGGCACGCGCTCGTCGACGCGCTCGTCGGGCTCGGGCGGCGCGTACCCGCGTTGTCGGCCGGGCGCCTCACGGTGATCTGGTATCTCGTTCCCGCACTCGGCGCGGTGAGTTGGATCGTGTACGGCGTGTGGGGTCGTGCCCGCGCCGCGCAGGTCGTCGCGACAGCCGCGCTCGTCGTGACGGCGGTTGCCGCGATCGCGTTCCGCGACCTCGCGGGAACGGCGCGCCTCGGATGGGGACCGAAGGTCGCGCTGGCGGGCGGCGTCCTCTTGGTGGCCGGCGCCTGGGCGCCTGATCTGACGGTGGCGCTTTCCACGCGGCGCCGCCGTCGCCGCGTACGCTCTCCCGCGACGGGCCCGTAGCTCAGTGGTCAGAGCAGGGAACCTGTAATCCCTCGGTTGCATGGATCCGGATCTCCCGTCGATACCCGGAGAGCGTCGTCAGTCGGCGCCGCCGCACACGGGTTTCACGTCGCCTCGTCAACGGCGGGGAGCACCTTCATGGTGCAGCTCCCGCTCGCGGCCGTCCCGCGTCCGTGGCGAGCGTCGCCTGAACTGAGCGTCGCGTGTGGTCGAACCGACTGCTACCGTCGCCGCCACCGGCCCTTCGGGTTCATGCCCGGTACCAGAGGGCCGGGAGCGGGACGAGATACGACCGGTCGATCTCGAGGGGAAGGATCGCGGCATGCTCGAGTGGACAAGCGACCTGCATCTTGTCGTCAACGGCACGGAGTTCGCGCTGGTTCAGCTCGAACGCGGCGATGGTCAGGTCGCGAAGGCCGATGGCATGTTGCTCCACAAGCCGCGCTGGATGGTCGAGGAATATGCTGCACTTCGGTCGCGGATCGAAGCTGCGAACGTCGTCGAGTTGGGCATTTACAGGGGGGGGGTGGGGTGGCACTGCCTTCCTTTCGGAGTTGTTCAAGCCTCGGCGTCTGGTCGCAGTCGATCTGTCTCCGACCCGCGTGCCCGCTCTCGATGCCTTCATCGATCGCAACGGCTTGCACGAACGGGTGCGGCCTTACTACGACGTCGACCAATCCGATCGTCGGTGCCTTGAGGAGATCATCGAGCGCGAGTTCGGTTCGGAGCCACTCGATCTGGTCATCGACGACGCCTCGCACCTGCTCCGCGAGACGACGGAGAGCTTCAACATCTTGTTCCCCCGGCTCCGTCCGGGCGGCGTCTTCGTGATCGAGGACTGGAGTTGGCGGCACCACTGGGAGTCGGTCGTCCACGCCGCGCTCAGCACGAACGAGGGTGCACGCGCGGAGTTGGAGCGGCGCGTGCTCGCGGGCGACACCGCGCCGTCGAAGGGTGGCCCACTTCTGAGCCGGCTCGTGCTCGAGCTCGTCCTCACATCCGCCTTCGCCGAGAATGTCGTTGCCGAGGTCGCAAGCGTTCGTCGAGGATTTGTCGTCGTTCGGCGCGGAGATGCAGAGCTCGACCCGCAATCCTTCGATATCACTCGCAGCTTCGGTGATCTCGGCCATTCTCTGCTCGGGCCGCGCGAGAAGGAGACGCAGTCGGGCTGAAGGAACGCGGTTCAGGAACTACTCTGCCTCGGCCGTACTCCCTCGGCGAGAACAGGTTTTCCCGGGCCCGTAGCTCAGTGGTCAGAGCAGGGGACTCATAATCCCTCGGTCGCTGGTTCGATCCCAGCCGGGCCCACGCACCTTACCTGGGGAAACGCGTTTCCGGTCGGAGTCGTCGGCGCTCGAAACGGCTCGTTGGTCACCGTTTGGTCACCGATTGATCACGGATGCGCTCGACGAAAGCGTCGACTGCGGCTGCCGGGATGCGTGCGCAGCGCCCGATGTGCACGACATCGAGCTCGCCGGCGTTCGTGAGCTCGTACACCGTCGTGCGCCCGACCCCGAGGCGCTGCGCCGCCTGCGGAATCGTGAGCAAGAGCTGTTGTCCGTCGTCGTTCGCCGTCATGTATTGGAATAGCGCGCGCAGCAACCGAAACGCGACGCGAAACCTGAGCGCGCACCGAACTCGAGCGGTCGACACGACACGCTTCCGGCACGCGTTCACCGACTCCCCGAAACGGTCTCCAAGATCGGCACAGATATGCCGCTTCCGCTTAACAGCGGAAGCAGCTGGTTGCGTCTAGCGCAACCGGCATATCTGTGCCGGTCGTCAGGGCTCGATTTTGCGGATCCAAGCGAGATCGTGAGCGACGAGGATGAGCGCGCCAGTGAGCTCGTTGAGGCTCGTTGCATGAGGACGGGACGAGTCACGACGGACTGGTCTCATGTGTCGAGGCGAAGCACGTGGATCTCTTGCTTGGCGATCCACGACGCGTACGCCACGGCCGCTCGTACGCCGTTCTCGTCGATCCTCGGGTAGTCGCGGACGATGTCGGCAGGAGAGTGCCCAGCGGCGAGTGCGTCGAGCACGACAGTCACCAGAACACGAGTGCCTCGGATACACGGCTGCCCGTGACACACAGCAGCGTCGAGCGAGATCATCTCGAGCAGTTGTTCGGACGTCACCGCCACCACCGTGCCTTCCTCCGCCCATCCAACGGAGTTCGGGGAGTTCGTTGAGTCTGTACCGATGTCTGCACGGACTCTCTGCACGCGACCGATGCAGGAGCGGGCGCTACGGCTTGCGCTTTGCGTCGAGAAACTCAGCCGGATTCCACGGCACGGCCTCCGCCCCGACAACGTCGAACGAGAGATGCGGGTCGTCCGACTGCACCAAGCACAGCATTCGGTGGCCGATCAACAGACCGGTCCTCGCGCGCCGAGCGAACACGTCAAGGAGCGCGTGGGCAATATCGGGCTGTCGTGCGGCGAAGCCCTCGAAGTGGGTAAGCGCGAGGGCCGTCCCTGTGCTGTTCTCGTCGGAGCCATACTGGAACGCGGCGACATCCCGGAGGCAGTCGTTGAGTGCGCTGAGGTTCTGGCCGAAGTAGTCCGGGAACCCAAGCGCACCGGCGAGGGCGTCGAGAGCGTCGTCCGTCGTCGACCACGTGACCGCGTCGATCACGATGACCCGGTAGCCCTCGCTCGATAGCCATTCGAGGGTCGAAGTGAGCACGCCCTCGCTCCAGAAGAGATGAACGAACCCGTTCTGCAGCAATCGCCAATCGGTGCGTTGCCATTCTGCTGGGTCATTCCGAAACGGCGGCACGAGCGAATGATGCCCTGCCGGAGGCGCACATGCGAGCACGCGGGCGTGCGCTGCCGACGACTACACACTCTGCCAAGGCATCGCCGCGGCCGTGCGCGCGGCCGGTTTCGACGGCATCCTGCCGCTGGCTGCCGCGCTCGAGGGATGGGGAATGGCCCCGTCTTTGCTACGGCGATGTGCAGGGTGGACCCACGGCCGTCGCGATTACGCCAACCGCCGCCGCGCGAGGCGCCCGTCGATGGGGCTGTGGGTCAGGGACCCAGACGTGGGGCCGCTCCTGTCCTCCAGGCACTGATTTGTCGTTCGGGTGGTGAAGAATGCGGAGGCGATGAGCGACACCACCTTCTTGGAACGACCCGTGTACGGGTTCGCGCAGGTCGATGCGCTACTGCGCATCCGACCTGGAACCGCGCGGCGTTGGATCGACGGCTACGACCGCGGTGGCAACCACTACGACCCGGTTGTGCGCGCGCACTCGACCGGACAGGCGACGGTCACGTGGGGTGAATTCGTCGAGACACACCTACTTGCACAGTTCCGGGACGCGCGTGTCCCGATGCGGCGTATGCGTCCTGTCGTCGAACGACTGCGCGCCAGCTACGGCCCTTACCCGCTCGCGCGTGCCCGGGCCTACGCGCTCGACCGCGAGCTCGTGCGCGCCGTGCAAGATGAAGTCGGATTGCCGAAGGGACTCGCGATCGTCGAAGAGCTTCGCACCGGTCAGCTCACGCTGACTCCGCCGGCTCACGCGTTCTTCGCCACGTCAGAATTCGACGATGTCCGCGTCCACGCCGATGATGCGTTGCTCGGAACAGACGAACGCATCTCAGCCGAGTTGGCGGGGGACATCGACCCGCATGCTGTTGTGAAGCGACTCGCCCCGCTGGGTCGCGCGAACGCAGTCCGGCTCGACCCCGATTTCAGCTTCGGAGAGCCGACCGTGCTGGGTCGCAACCTTCGCACGGATGTCCTTGCCGAGGCGGTGCGCGCGGGCGACTCAGTCGCCGCCGTTGCAAACGCCTGGTCACTGAGCATCCACACGGTCGAACAGGCTCTGGGCTGGGAAGAGGCACGAACAGCCGCGTCAGCACGACGAATGTGCGGGAGCCGGCGTGTCGCAGTACTTCATCGACGAGAACCTGCTTCCGATAGGCCGTGCACTCGCGCTCGTCCGAGCCGACGTCCTCCACCCAGGCCATCCCGCCATTCCACAGATACCCCTTGGTACGAAGGATCCCGTCTGGATCCCGATCGTGGGGCACGATGACCTCAACCTCGTTGTCATCACCCGCGACGACCACATACGGCGTAAGAGCGCGGAGGCCGCGCTTTGCAGAGAGCATCGAGTAAGGCTCGTCGTGATGACCGGCAAGAAGTCGCTAACGATGTGGGACAACCTGGGCTTGTTGATCCGCCAGTGGGACCGGCTCGAGAAGGAAGTCGCTCGTCTCGGGCCCGGCTACTGGGCGCAATCGCTGACTTCCGCTGGTGTCCGCGACCTCAACCTGTAACGCCCTCTCGATGTCGGCAGAGGACAGCGACCGGCGCGGACTCCGGGGGGCGCTACGCGCGGCGTCGAAAGGGCGCTGCCAGCGCCTTGCCGAGGAGGGAAAGTCCCGCAGCCGGAACAAACAAGAAAGCTGCCACGAACGGAAGACCGAGACCGAAACCGGTGTCGCAGTCGTAGTCCGCGTCACAGGATCGACTTGTCGCCGGCGCGGTCGTGACGAAGATTGCCAACGCCACCACAATCGCGACTAATGCGGCGAAGACAAGCGCCACAAGCCAGCGACGGTCGCGAAGCGTTGCGGCTGATGCGGCAAGTGTGAGCCCCGCGGCGATGCAGACGGCAGCGAGATACCAATTGTCCGGGGCGTGGGTTGCGCGTGACTCTGCTTTGGTGAGAAGCGCAATAGCTGCGCCGCCGATCGCCGCGAGCCAGAGGAGCCATCGCGTCCACGGGAGGGATCGAAAGAACTCACCTCCCCGACTTACGGGCGGATGGATCGCCGTCGTCCAGCGGTATCCATCCCACCATCGATGCTGCGCGATATTGCTGGGGTCGGGGTACCAACCGGGCGGCGCTGCGGACACAGAGGGAGTATCGGCGTCGATTCGACCCTGATCGAGTGCCGGACGCGATCTTCGCGGGATTTCGACCAGTCGTTCGCACCTGAACGACATCCGTGAGGTCGATTGCCATCAAACTCGCAACCGCGGCTACCCGTCGACGAGTGCGGAGACTGCCGCCGCGGCGTCGGCTTGTTGGCCGGGGAGGACGTGGCCGTAGACGTCGAGGGTGAACGCCACCGACGCGTGGCCCAGCCGCTCGGAGGTCACGCGTACATTCGTGCCGGCGGCGAGCAGATGCGTCGCATGCGTATGGCGCAGGTCGTGTAGACGGATGCGCGGCAAGCCCGACCGCTTCACCAATCGAGCGAACGCACGCGTCATCACGTCGGGATGCCAACCGCGACCGTCGGGCATAGTGAACACCAGGCCGCTGTCGACCCACGCCGATCCACCGAGAAGCCGTTCCTCGAGCTGGTGCGCACGCTGCGCCCGAACCACGGCCACCGTCGTCGGGTCGAGGTCGATCACCCGCCTCGACCGGCTCGACTTCACTTCGCCGAGTGACGGTTCGTGGTCGACGGTCGTGATCGTCTGCCGCACGACGAGACGCGACGCTGTCGAGATCGACGTCTTGCCATCGCAGACCGCAGAGCTCGGCTCTCCGGAGCCCGGTCATCGCCGCCAAACGAAGCAGCGGCGCGTGATGCGAGTCGGCCGCGACGAAGTCCAGGAACGTCCGCAGTTGTTCGGGCGTCCAGCACTGCATCTCCGGCGCCTTCGCCGATCTCGCCGGACGGGGGAGAGGCGACCCGGGCGACGTTGCGTTGCACGAGACCCTTGCGTTCGGCGTCGCCCAACGCCTTGCCAATCAGCGCGTGCACCTTGCGGATCGTGTTCTTCGACAGCGCGCCCCGACCGCCGGCGCTGCCCGTCGATGCGAGCTGCGCGTACAGCCGATCGAGGTCGACCGCCGTGATCTGTTGTAGCTCGAAGTCGCCGAGCGCGGGCTTGATGTAAAGCCGGATCTCGAGGCGATATCCGGCGATCGTCGACGGTCGCCGCCCGGCCACCACTGCTGCGGCGAGCCAGTCGTCGAGGTACTCGCCGAACGTGACCCGCCGCGGCCGCACGTACGACCCGTGTTGCAGGTCGGCGAGCGCGTCGTTGAGCGCGGACTGCGCATCCTTCCTCGTACGGAAGCCGCGCTTACGAACCTGTTGCCGGCGTCCGTTCGATCGACCGACGTCGAGCACGAATCCCCACGTGCTCCCCGTCTTCTTGATGCTTCCGGTCTTGCTCACTCGGGCTTCCTCCGCGGCGCGTGTCGGGAGGATGCCCTCGTCCCCTCAACGAACGTCTGCACGAAGGAAGATGGAGGCCTTGACACGCGTCTGCACGGTCGTCTGCACCGAGCCGAGTGGTCACCGTTTGGTCACGGCGACCACGAATCTCGGCGGAAAACGGCGAACATCGGCGGACGGCGCACAACGCGAAAACGCAGCCTGAGCAGGCCAAACGCCTTCTCCCCACTGCATCGCGTCGCGCCACTTGGGCCTCTCATAATCCCTCGGTCGCTGGTTCGATCCCAGCCGGGCCCACGCGAACAACCTGATCAGAGGTGTGCGCCCAGTGCCGACGATCTGACACACGCCGCACACGTTCTTTTCGCGCACGACACGTGTTCTTCTGCGCGCGAAATGGGACGGTGGCAGCCATCGCGCTGGCCCTGGATCGAGAACCGAGAGACACGACATCGCGATCGAGGAGGATCTCTCGCATGCGATCGAATGACCACGAGAAGCTCTCGCGGCGAGCAGCTCCATGCTTCGTGGCAAGAGAGGTTTCGTCGCGCTCAGGCGGCCGAGCGAGGTGCCAGCCGATTCTCAGCCGGCGTCGTGAGACTCGCCCGAATGCGTGGGACCCGAGGCAGCACGGGGGCGCTCTTCGCGGGTCGCGCTCATTGCGACGGCCTGTTCCGGTGCCCGCGCGGCTGATCACCTGCCGAATCCACGACCGGCGGCAGTCGCGGCGTCGGGTGTGGTGAGCGTGTTCCCGTTGCCGGGAACGCCGACGGCGTCGGCGAAGACGACGATCAGCTTCCGGGGGGTAACTGCGAAACGGCTCGGTCCGGTGACCGTCGCCGGTAGTCGGAGCGGCGACCATCTCGGTCGGCTGGTCGCGCACTCCGATGGTCGCGGCGTGAGCTTCGACCCGGACGCGCCGTTCACGGAAGGCGAGGACGTCACGGTGGACACGACGTTGCCGATTCGCGGCGCGCACGACGGCACCTTCGCGTTCACGATTGCGCGCTCGGCGGCGGGCTACGGGCTCAATCAGGTGTCGACGCCGACGCCGTCGGCCCGGGCGGGTGAGGTGTCGACGTACGGGTCCCGCCCGGACCTGAAGCCGCCGATCGTCACGGTCGGGAAGCAGTCCGGCTCGACCGCGCCGGGCGACGTCTTTCTCACGCCGAATCCGTCGCTCGGTCAGAAGAGCGCCGCGCAGTCGGGCCCGATGATCGTCGACGGCAACGGCGACCTGGTGTGGTTCGACCCGCTGAGCACGGACGTCGCGGTCAACCTCTCGGTGCAGCGCTATCTCGGCCGGCCGGTGCTGGCGTGGTATCAGGGGAAGATCTCGACAGCCGGTTACGGCCATGGCGTCATCGAGGTCGAGGACGAGTCGTACCACAAGGTCGCGGAGATCCATGCCGGCAACGGGTACGCCGCGGACCTGCACGACTTCGTGATCACGCCGCAGAACACCGCGCTCGTGCTCGCGTACAACCCTGTCGTTCCGCCGCCGTCGTTGCTCGACGGCGGGAAGAGTCGCGTGGTGCTCGACGCGGTCGTGCAGGAGATCGACATCCGCACCGCGTCGGTGATCTTCGAGTGGCACAGCACCGGCAACATCGGCTTGAACGAGTCGTACCTGCCTGTGCCCGCGACGACCACCGAGCCCTACGACTACGTCCACCCGAACGCGATCGCGCTCGACACCGACGGCAACCTGCTCGTGTCGGCTCGGCACACGTCGAGCGTGTACAAGATCGACCGGGTCACCGGGTCGCTCGACTGGAGGCTCGGGGGGAAGCGCAGCAGCTTCGCGTTCGAACCGGGTGCGAAGTTCACATGGCAGCACGACGTCGCACGCGCACGCAGGTGGTCTGATAAGCGTGTTCGACAACGCGTCACGGGAGCCGACCGTCACGTCGCGCTCGGACTCGCGCGGTTTGGTACTTCGCATCGACGAGCTGGCCCGCAAGGTGTCGGTCGTGCAGAGCGACGACAACCCGCAACATCAGCTCTCGTACAGCCAGGGCAACATGCAGGCGTTGCCGAACGGTAACTGGTTTGCGGGGTGGGGCAGCGTCGGCGAGTACACGGAGTTCACGCCCGACGGCACGGTGGTGCTGGACGCGAACATCCAGGCCGCGATGGCTTCGTACCGCGCGTTCAAGTTCGCGTGGACGGGGACCCCGACGAATCCGCCGAGCGTTGCGGCCGAGCGCGACGGGTCGTCGTTGCGGATCGCCGCGAGCTGGAATGGCGCGACGAAGGTCACACGCTGGCAGGTGCTCACCGGCCCTGACACGAGGTCACTGCAGCCCGAGGGCACCTTCGCGAAGAACGGCTTCGAGACGGCGATGCACGTGCCGGCCGCCGACGCCGCGGTCGTCGAGGTCCGCCGCGCTCGACGCCACCGGGCGGACGCTCGGGACGTCGGCACCCGTCGCTGTGCACTGACCCGTGGCCGTCGGCATCGGGCGGTCGACCAGCGTTGCGCCGATCGCGAGCGAGCACGGTTGACCAGATCATGTCGTGTGCTCCGCCGACGATCATCACCTGATCTTCTGGCGCGCCGTCCAACTCGAAGAGCCGGTCGCGTTCCGGGGGAAGGCTCCGGGCTCAGGCGCGGTGCACGGAGGGGTGCGTCCAGGCGAGATCTCTGCTCGCTCCGGGCGCCAGTTCGAACACGTCTTCGCGGAGCCCGATGCGCACGGGCTGGGCTCCGCACGGGGCGCTGGAGACGCGCACGCGTTCGTGGTCGATGGCGATGGTCAACGAATGCCCTTGGTGGTGAAGCTCGAACTCGAGAGTCGTGAGCTCGGGGGGGAGCAGTGGATTGAGGAAGAGGATGTCGTCGCGTATCTCGAGACCCGTGTAACAGCGTTGCGCGATGTCGATGGTGCCGGCCATGGCCCCGATGTGGATGCCTTCACGAGTTGTGCCACCCTGCGTGTCGGCGATGTCGGTCTCGAGCGCTTCGTTGAAGAGCAACCAGGAGCGCGCTCGGTCCGAGCGTGCGAGCACCCAGGAGTGCACGACGCGACTCAGGGTGGAGCCGTGGGAGGCTCGTCGGAGGTAGTAGTCGACGGTGCGCGGTATCTGTTCGGGAGCCAGGTCGTAGCCGAGTCGATCGAACACGTTGCGCAGCTCGTCGGCGGACAAGAGGTAGAACAGCATGAGCACGTCGGCCTGCTTCGAAGCCTTGTAGCGGTTCGCGCTGTCGCCCTCGGCTTCGAGGATCAGGTCGAGTCGCGCGATATTGGAATAGCGGGCGCGGTAGTCGTCCCAATCGAGCTCGAGGAGCTGCTCGTACCCGCTGAACTGGCTGATCACGCCTTCGTGATACGGCACGAGCATGCGGCGGCTCATGTGTTCCCAAACCTCGAGCTCGGCGCGATCGACCTCGAGTCTCTCGAGGAGCTCGTCGCATCCGAGGGGTCCGAGCAGTGCGGTTGCTTCGAGGGCGCGTTGCATGAGCCACGAGACCATGACGTTCGTGTACGCGTTGTTGTCGATCCCCTCGCCCGGCCGGTCGGGATAGCCGTCGTGGAACTCGTCGGGACCCATCACGCCGCGTATCTCGTACCGGTCGTCGGAAGGATCGTGCGCGGCGACACTGGCCCAGAAGCGGGCGATGTCGATCAGCATCTCGGCGCCGTAGGTGGCGAGCACATCGAGATCGCGGCTGACCTGCCAGTACTGCCAGACGTCGTACGCGACCGCGAGGTTCACGTGATACTGGCGTCGTGAGTTGTCCGGTATCCAGCGCCCCGAGCGCGCATTGAACAACTCGCGGGGTGTCTCTTCACGCCCGTCGCTTCCCGCCTGCCAGGGGAACATCGCGCCCCGGTAGCCGGCTTCTCGGGCAAGGCGCCTGGCTCTCGGGAGGCGACGGTATCGATAGCGCAGCAGCTCGCGGGTGACCTGTGGAAACCGGGTGTTCAAGAGCCCGAAGACGAACACCTCGTCCCAGAAGAAGTGGCCGCGGTACCCCTCGCCGTGAAGGCCTCGGGCCGGGACGCCGACATCGAGCTCAGCCGTGTGGGGCGACAGGGTCTGCAGCACGTGGAAGAGGTGCAGGTTCAGCACCAACCGAGGGCGGTCGTGGTCAGTCAGGGTAAGGCGGAAGCGTCGCCAGATGTTGTCCCAGGCGACTCGGTGGTCGGCCAGCAGCTGCTCGAAACCGCCGGCCTCGGCCACGGCCTCCCGCGCCGCGAGCAGTGGTTCCGAGATGGCATGGTCGCGCGATGTGAAGGTGCTCGTGACCTTCTCGACGACGACAGGTTCGCCCGCGGCGACTTCGAGCACAACATCATGAGTCGTTCGTGCGCCTTCGCGCACGAACGAGCGCGCGGGTTCCCGCGCTGGATCCGATGTCGTGTCACCATGCACGCGCGTTCGAACCGCGTGCGCGATGCGTATTTTCGACTGCGTCGTCTGGGTGACAACCCAGACCGTGTCGCCGTCCTCGTCGGATTCCTCGACGTCGAGGTGCCGCGAGGCCAGCTGCGAGTAGTCGCGCACATTTGTGTTCTCGACATCGGCGTCGACACCCGATCGGAGTTCAAGGCGACCGGACCAGTTGTCGGCCACGATCGTGACCTGTTGCGCAGCGAGGTGAGCCGCGCCCATGTGCACGAGCCTTCGCTCATGAAGCCTCGTGCGACGCCCTTGCGAATCCGTGAGCTCGAGCTCGCGCGCGAGTGATCCCCCCGCAAGATCGAGGACCCAGTGTTCATGGAGCACCTCGTGGGTGCCTGGAGCGAACCACGCCCCGCCCTCCGCTCGGAACGAGAACAGCAACCAGTTCGGGACGTTGACCATCGACTCGTCCTCGCGGGTCCGCCCGGTGACGTCGGAAACGAGTCGGTTGAACACTCCGGCCACGTACACGCCGGGATAGTGGACGCCGTCGGCCCGTGCTTCGGGCGCGGTGCCCCGGGTCGCGGTGTACCCGTTGCCGAGTGTGAAGAGCGCTTCGCGGGTGCCCTCGTCCTCCGGCCGCGTGTCGCGCGCTTCGAAGGTCCATTCGGGCGCCCGCTGCGACGCGGCCCGACAAAGTGTGCACCCGCGTGCGCCGAGCAGCGTCACTCGCCGACGAGAAGCACGGGCATGTTCGCGTCCCGTGACACGTGTGTCGCCACGCTGCCGAGTATCGCCTTCGTGGCACCTCGCCCGCGGCGGCCGATGACCAAGACGTCATAGTTGTTGATACGGGCATGCGCTTGGAGCGCTTCGGCCGGTCGTCCTGTGAGCAGCACTGTTTCGGGACGGATGTTGCATCCTTCCGCTACGGCTTGCGCGTGTCGTTCCAGGTTCCGCAACGCGGCCTCGCGCTCGTCCCATTCCGCAGGCGATTCGGCTGTGTCGTAATCCAGCACCGCGGCCAGGGTGAAGCGACCCATGCTGGAGCCGAACAACTCGATCGCGCGCCGAGTCGCGGTCATCGCCTCGTCGGATCCGTCGACGCCGACCAGGATGCCCAACCGACCTTCGCCGGCCCTCCCGCGAGTCACCGTCTCCACGAGGCTGTCTTGGTGCCGACGCAGCGAAGAGATCGCCAAGGGGATGACGAGCGGGCCGAGACACGCGCCCAGAGCCCCCCAGGTGACGGGATGATGGCCACGGCGCCCCATCGCCAACGCGCTCGAGCGCGCCGATGATCACCCAGATTCCAAGGGTGAGGAACAAAGCGGCTGTGGCCGACACTCCTGCGACCCCCAAAGGACGATGCGGCGGGACGGCGAGACTTCGCCAGGCTAGCCAGCCTGACGCTTGCGCTCTCGCCGCCGCTGATCGGACGGCGTGCCCTCGGTACCATTGCAAACCGGAGCGACTGGAAGCCTCGTCGGCACGCCAGGATCAAGCGTTGGTTCCAATGGTCTGCCCCGCGCACACCTTGCCCGGGCCGATCCGGTCGCGGTTGACGAATGTCGCATCCACCAACCGAACGAGGAGCCGTGGAAACGTTCGATCGCTCCTGGCACGCGGCGACGGTTGCGCAGATCGAGACGTTGTTGGAGACGAGCCCGGAGGGACTCGCCAACGACGACGCTCGGGCTCGCCTGCAACAGTTCGGTGCGAACGAGGTCGAAGAGACACCACCTCCGAGCCCGCTGCTCACGTTCGCGGGACAGTTCCGCAGCCCCCTCATCTACATCTTGTTGGGCGCTGCAATCGTGACTGCGACGCTCGGGGAATGGATCGACGCCACGGTGATTGCCATCGTGTTGTTGATCAACGCGATTATCGGCTTTACCCAAGAACGGCGAGCGGACGCTTCGGTACGCGCGCTCCGCGAGCTGGTCTCGCCCCAGGCTCGGGTCATCCGTGACGGTCACGAACGTCAACTTCCCAGCCGCGAACTTGTCCCCGGCGACCTGGCGCTCCTCGAGACGGGGGTGCGCGTGCCGGCCGACCTTCGCCTCATCCACGCGGTCGGACTTCGCGTCGACGAGTCCCTGCTGACGGGCGAATCGGTGCCGGTGACGAAGCGATCCGAACCGGTCTCCGCGAATGCGACGTTGGCGGACCAGGCGTGCATGGCCCATGCCGGTTCGGTGGTGACCAGCGGGCGCGCACATGGGTATGTCGTGTCGAGCGGGATGGGCACCGTGCTCGGCGGGATCGCCGGCGAGATTCGCGCCGAGGAGGCACCGCCGAGTCCGCTCCAGGTCCGCATGAGTCGTCTGGCTCGGTTGATCGGCGTGGTGGTGGCAATCGCGGCGATCTGCACGTTCGGGGTCGGCATCGCCGTCGGTGAATCCGTCAATGACATGTTCCGTTTCGCGGTGGCGATGGCGGTCAGCGCGATCCCCGAAGGCCTCCCCGTCGTGTTGACGATCACACTTGCCGTCGGAGTGCGGCGTATGGCGGAGCGCCACGCCATCGTGCGCCGCCTCTCTGCGGTCGAAACGCTGGGTAGCACCACGGTGATCGGCTCCGACAAGACCGGCACGCTGACCGAGAACCGCATGACCGTCGAAGAGATCTGGGCCTCCAAGAAGACCTGGCATCTCGACGGCGATGCCACGGCCCATGCGGTGGGCGACGGGGCCCATCCTCTGCACCGCACACTTCTTTGCGGCGTGCTCGCGAGCGAAGCGCAGCTCTATCTCGAAGGCGGGGAGATCCACACCGAAGGCGACCCGACTGAAGCGGCTCTACTCGTAGCGGCGGCGGGGCTCGGGATCGAACCCGAACAAGTGCGCGACCGTTACGACTCCGTCGTAGAGATCCCCTTCGAGCCCGAACTGCGCTACTCGGCCAGCGTGCGCGCCGATCACACCCAGCATCGGCTCTTCGTCAAAGGCGCACCCGAACGGATCATCGCGCTCTGCGACAGCCAACTCGGCATCGGTGGACCGGAACCCGTCGACGCCGACGCGATGCACGCCGCCGCCCAAGGGATGGCCGCCCAAGGACTACGCGTCCTCGCTATGGCCGAGCGCACGTTCGCCGCGGACGGGCTCGGTGATCCCGAACGCATCATCGACACCGGTGGGCTCACATTTCTCGGACTTCAAGGCATGCTCGATCCACCCCGCGCCGGCGTCGTCGAAGCTGTCGCGGGCTGCCGGCGCGCCGGCATCCGCCCGATCATGATCACCGGCGACCATGCAATCACCGCGCTCGCCATCGCGACGAGGGTCGGGATAGCCGGCAAGGACTCGTCGGTGTTGACTGGCGCCGTGCTCGAAAGTCTCGACGACACCGCGCTCCGAGAACACGTGACACGGGTCGCGGTGTTCGCCCGGGTGTCACCCGAGCACAAGCTCCGCATCGTCGAGTCGCTGCGCGCCAACGGTGAGGTCGTCGCGCTCACCGGCGACGGCGTCAACGACGCACCTGCGCTCAAAGCGGCCGACATCGGCATTGCCATGGGCAAGGGCGGCACCGACGTTGCCCGCGAAGCCGCCGACATGATCCTCGCCGACGACAACTTCACCAGCATCTATGCCGCAGTCCACCTCGGGCGCGCGACTTTCGACAACGTCCGCAAAGTCACCTTCTTCCTGCTCTCCACCGGCGCGGCCGAGATCGCGGCGCTGCTCACCGCGCTCGCGTTGCGATGGCCCCTGCTCCTATTGCCCACGCAGATCCTGTGGCTCAACCTCGTCACCAATGGCGTCCAAGATGTCGCACTTTCCTTCGAACCCGCGGAACCGGACATCTTGAAGCGGCCGCCCCGACCCCGCCGAGAGGGCGTTATGAGCCCGCTGCTGTGGCAACGAACGATCCTCGTCGGCTCGGTCATGGCCGCCGGCATGCTCGTGGTATTCCGATGGACGCTCGACCGCACCGGATCCCTTGAATATGCGCGCACTATGGCGCTCACCACGATGGTGCTCTTCCAGGCGTTTCACCTCGGCAACGTTCGCTCCGAACGCATCTCTGCGTTCAAGCTCAACCCGTTCTCGAACCTGTTCCTCCTGACGACCGCAGCCATCGCTGTCGCCATCCAGGCGGCCGCGCTCTACTTCCCACCCGCCCAGTATCTGCTGCGCGTTGAACCCATCACGTTCGCTGATTGGCTGCTCGCGATCGCGGTCGCTTCCACCGTCGTCGTCGCCGGCGAGCTCCACAAGTCCGTCACGCGATTGCGCGCCCACGCTTAGTCTCGTGACCCCCGACTCCAACATGGCGTCGGCTTGCCATCCAGCCGCAGTGTGACCGAGGGACGCCGCCGACCAAAGGCGCAGGTCGAACTCGTGCAAGACGATCTGGCGCGCGAGGGGTTCGACTGCGAGAGTCGTTCTGTGGGAGTGCATCTGTGTCGACTGACGAGTCTGGGAGTCGCCGTTGTGGTGGAGCGCGGCGCGTTCCGAAAAGGCGCGTTCCGAAAAGGCGCGTTCCGAAAAGGCGCGGTTCGGCTGCTCGCGGCCGTGTGGGTGGTGATCGTCGCCGTCGCGGGCGCCCGGTTCGCGGCGCCTCGGATCCTCGCCCGGATTTTCCGAGTCCGGCGGGCCGGGGTCGACCACGAACCCGGCGACTTCGGACTGATCGCCGAGGACGTCACGATTCCGGGATCGAACGGCCGCATGCTGAGGGGATGGTTCGCTGCCTGCCCTATCGACGATCGGCCACGGCCGGCCGTGCTCGTCATCCACGGCTGGAACGGTGCCGCGAGCTTGATGTTGCCGATCGCACCACTCGTCCACGCCGCGGGAATGCACGCACTGTTTCTCGACGCCTGTTGCCATGGTCGCAGCGACGATGACCGATTCACCTCGATGCCACGCTTCGCCGAAGACATCGAGGCCGGGCTCGGATGGCTGCGCGCCGACCGACGCGTCGAGCCTGAGTGCATCACCCTTGTCGGGCACTCCGTCGGCGCCGGAGCCGCGCTGCTCGTCGCCAGTCGTGATCCGCGTGTCGCCGCGGTCGTCAGCATCGCAGCAATGGCACACCCCGGGACATTCATGCGCGCCGCCATGCGCGCACGCGGTATCCCTGCGCCGGTGATCACGGTCATCTTGCGAGAGATCGAGCGCGCCATCGGCCTGCCCTTCGACGCGTTCGCCCCCGTCTCGACGATCGCGCGCATCCGCGCTGCCGGTCCTTCTCGTCCACGGAGCCCGCGACGACGTCGTTCCACCGACCGACGCGACCCTCCTCGAACGCGCGTCAGAAGGTCATGCCCAACTGCTTCTCCTCCCCGAGGCAACGCACGCCTCGATCGAAGCCTTTCTCCTTGCCGCACCGGCCATCACCGACTTCATGACAAGCGTCGACCGTGGCTGCCCGGAGCCTCGATTCACCGATGACTGGTCGTGACGGCGGCGCATTGTCAGGCGATCTCTCGCCTCGTACTCCGGAGCAACGTGCGCGGATCCGCCTGAGGCAGTTGACCGAAGCCTCTCCAGACCTCGGGGCCGGCCGTTCGCCGCGACCTTGTCGGTTCACGCGATTCAGAGATCACGACCCGCACGCTCGCGCATGAGGTGATTCCCCCTTCTCAGTGGCCGGCTCAGTGGGTCTTGCCGAGAGGGCGTGCGGTGTTGATGTGAAACGGCATGTACAGCGGGCAGACACCGACTGCTGCGGTGGCGGCCATGACGACTGCCAGCACGGCGGCGATGATCCCGCCGACGGTGCCGACGCCGAGCGCGAATGCCAGCACGATCAGTACGAGAGCGGCGAGGCCCCGGACCCTTCTGTCGGTCAGGCCCATGTTCTTGTTCATGACGTGCTCCTGATGAGGTGGCGTTTGGTCTGTTGCATCGACGGTACGGCTGGTCGCCCAGCGCCGACAGGGCCGAAAGTCATACGCTCGGCGTATACCCCAAGGGGTAGGTTGCATACCCCGGGGGGTACACGTACAATGTCCCTATGGGCGACAAGATTGGCCAGGGATCTCCTGGAATCGAACTCGATGAACCGACTGTCACCGACCTGCAGCACCGGCTGCGCAAGGTCGAGGGCCAGGTTCGGGGCGTCCAGCAGATGCTCGCCGACCAGCGCGACTGCCGGGAGGTGGTGACCCAGATCGCCGCCGCCAACAAGGCGCTGGAACAGGTCGGGTTCATGCTCGTCTCTGCCGGGCTCACGTGGTGCCTGGAGGACCCGGAACGCTCTGCCGCGGCCGGCTACGAGGTCGCCGACGTCCAGAAGATGTTTCTCAAGCTGGCCTGATGCGGTACCGCCGACGACCCCACGAGGCCCACCGATGATCTTCCGGCAATACGAACTCGGATGCCTGTCGCTGTTCAGCTACCTGATCGGGGACGAGACCACCGGCCGCGCCGTTGTGGTCGACCCTCGAGCGCGACGTCTCGCAGTACCTCGCCGACGCGCAGCGTCTCGGTCTTCGCATCGAACGGGTGCTCGAAACGCACTTTCACGCCGACTTCCTCTCTGGCCATCTGGAACTGGCCGCGGCCACCGGCGCGGTCATCTCGTTCGGAGACGAAGCGCACGCCGAGTTTCCCGTCGACGCGCTGGCCCACGGCCGGCGGCTGTCGCTGGGTGACGTCACCCTCGAAGTTCGCCACACCCCCGGTCACACACCCGAATCGATCTCCATCGTGGTGTGGGAACACGCCGGCGACCCGGAGCCGTGGGGCGTGCTCACCGGGGACACGCTCTTCATCGGCGACGTCGGGCGTCCTGACCTGTTGACGTCGATCGGGTGGTCTGCGGACGACCTCGCGCGTCGCCTGTATCGCTCCATCCACGACCAGCTCCTCACCCTCCCCGACGCCACGCGGCTGTACCCGGCGCACGGCGCGGGCTCGGCGTGCGGCAAGAACCTCTCGACCGCATCGCAGTCCACGATCGGCGAGCAGCGACGTACCAACTACGCCCTGGCGCCGATGACGGAGGACGCGTTCGTCGAGGCGGTCACGCAAGGCCAATCGGTTGCCCCGCTGTACTTCGCGTTCGCCGCGAGCTCGAACCGGCTCGAGCGCGAATTGCTGGACGACCACCGCGAGACGCCCCGGCTCGACGCCGAACTCACACTGCAGCACCAGGCCGATGGTGCGGTCATCATCGACGGTCGCCCGACCGAGGTGTTCGCGTCCGGACATCTCCGGGGTGCGATCAATGTCGGGCTCGACGGTCGGTTCGCCGAATACGCGGGGGACGTCCTGCGCCCCGGGCAGGAGGTCATCGTCGTCACCGAGCCCGGCCGGGAGAACGAGGCGCGCATCCGTCTGGCGCGGATCGGCTTCGACCACGTGATCGGCGCGCTCGACGACATCGACCGCGTGCTCTTCGACCACCCCGAACTCTCCGAACAGGCGCCCCGGGTCACCGCATCCGAGGTGGACGAGTGGCGCCGCACGGCTCCCGATCTGCAGATCGTTGATGTCCGCAACCCCAACGAATGCACCGTTGGAGTGATCGACGGTTCGATCAACCTGCCGCTCCCGAACCTGTTGGACCGGTTCGAAGAACTCGATCCCGGTCGGCCCACCATCGTCTACTGCGCGGGCGGGTATCGCTCGGCCACCGCGGCATCGCTGTTGCGGTCCCGTGGCTTCGCCACGGTCGCCGACATCTACGGCGGGTACACCGCCGTGCACACATGGAGCCCGGTCCCCGACAACGGAGTAAGCAGTCAATGAGCATCTCCTCCCGCCGCACCGACACCGGGATCCCCGAGGTCGATGTCCTCACCGCGCACAACCGAGCTGTCGGTGTGGTGCTGCTCGATGTGCGCGAGCCGTCGGAGTGGGCCGACGGCCACGCGCCTGCAGCGCACCATCAACCACTTGGCCAGCTCGACCCTGCGTCGCTGCCGGAAGCTGCTGCTGTGTACGTCATCTGCCGCTCCGGCAACCGATCGGCCACCGCCACCCGCGCACTGCGCGACGCGGGCATCGATGCCCACAACGTCACGGGCGGCATGAACGCCTGGGCCGCGACCGGTCTCGCGGTCGAGCGCTCCTGACCCGATCGGATTCAAAGGAGACGGACAGCTATGTGCAGAGAAGTGACATGCAAGACGTGCAAACAACCGACGTGGGCTGGATGCGGTGCGCACGTCGAACAGGTGCTCGGTCACGTACCTCGCGATCGGCGCTGCCAATGCTCCAGCCGCACGAAGGCTGCCGTGTTGTCCGGCGGGACGACACAGTCGTGGTTCAGCCGACGGCGCGGGAGGTAGGCCGGCTGATTCGGGTGTCGGCCTAGTCGGGCCGCAATCGCCCTCGCGGCGGCGGCTCGCCCATCACTTTGCCCATCAAACCGTGTCGCCGCGAGATGTGCGCGATGGACGAAGTGGACGAGTCGACGGTTAGGGCCGGACTCGTACTCGCTCGGTCGCCGGTTCGATCCCAGCCGGGAGCTACTGCGTTGGGCTCATCGCCCGGCGCATTCGCAATGGGACCGACGCGACGGGCACCACGACGAGGTCGTCGCCGTCGACATAGGCCTTTGTGAATCGCTCCCACCGCGCGTACGAGATCGTCCGCGCGATGTCGGCGTCGGGCGCGACCCTCACGAAGCGCTGACTCGCGGCGTCGATCAAGCAGCGCGTCGCGCCACAATCGACGGAGAAGATGCCCCCCTCGAGCTCTCGAGCGACGCTTTGCAGTTGCTCGAGAGGGGCCGACCGGGTTTCGCGCCCGACGTTCGGGCGCGCGAATCGTCCGGGAAACTGGGTGTCGGGAGACTGATCGAGCCAGCGGGCACGGGTGGCCAGCTCGATCACGAGGGAATGCACAGCCGTTCGAAGCGCCGTGCGATCGACGAACCGCGACAGGACACCGCTCGTTCGAGTCGCCATGAGCAATCTCGTCGAAAGCGCTCCCGTGCGTTCCATCGAGGCACGATGCTCCACGGTCAGCGAAGCGTTGCGGCCGAGCCTGATCACGGCCGCGTTGCCGTTGCCGCTGACGAGAGCCGGCATGCTCCTGACGGCGCCGAACGCGAGGGGCACATCCCAGTACATGTCGCCGTCCCGCTCGCGGGTGGCGGAATTCCACAACGCGAACTCCGACTCCGTCGTGAGCACGTGCTGCACGTTCTCGAGCGGTGCCGGCACGATGACTTCGGTGGCGAACTGCATGGTTGGACCTTCGCAAGCCCGTGCGACGGCTCCGCGCTCGGAATGTTGCAGTTTCGCGACAATCGGCCCCGTTTCGGCCTGGGAGGCGGATCCGGGCGGGGTGGGGTGCGCGTCGGCCATCATGGGCGCTGTGGCCCAGCGCCTCCTCGTCGTCGAAGACGAACGCCCAGTTCGCCAGATGCTCCGCCTCATGCTCGAGGACGAGGGCTTCGACGTCGTCGAGGCCGTCGACGGCGAGGGCGGCCTCGACCGCGCTCGTCACCGACGAACCGGATCTGGTCCTCGTCGACCTCCGCCTCCCCGGCATGCACGGGCTCGAGGTGTGCCGCCGGATCCGCCAGAGCAGTGACGTCCCCATCATCATCGTGACGGCCCAGGTCGACAGTCACGATGTCGTCGCAGGGCTCGAAGCCGGCGCGGACGACTACGTGACGAAGCCCTTCGTGGGTAAGGAGCTCGCGGCGCGGATACGGGCCGCGCTGCGGCGTGCGATGCCGCTGCCTTCCGCCGCGGACGTGCACGTCTTCGACGACATCGAAGTACGACCGCGGGAGGGAATCGTCCGGCGGGGCGGCGAGACGGTGCATCTCACCAAGACCGAGTTCCGCCTTCTGTGTGAGTTCACGCAGAACGAAGGTCTCGTGCTGTCGCGCGAGCAACTGCTCGCGAACGTCTGGGGCTACGACTACCTCGGCGACAGCCGGCTCGTGGATGCTCATGTGCGCCGTCTCCGCATGAAGATCGAGGACGACCCGGCGAATCCGCGCTGGCTCCGTACCGTGCGCGGCCTCGGGTACCGGCTCGAGCGATCCCCCGACCGCGAGGAACCCAATGGCTGAGGCGCGCCGGCTGGGATTGCGCGCACGTGGGGCGGTGGCCTTCGCGATGCTGGCGCTCCTGCTCTCGGCGAGCCTGTCGTTGTTGACCTATCAGCTCACGCGGTCGTACCTCGTCGACCAACGACAGTCTCTCGCGCTGCGCCAGGCGCTCGTCAACGCTCGCGCGGTAAGCGACGCGCTGCGCTCCAAGACGCAGGACGTCCCCGCGATCCTGACGTCGCTGACGGCGAGCAGCGGCGATCAACCGATCGTGAGGGTCGGGGGCCAGTGGTATGCATCGTCGGTCGCGATCGGGCACGAGGACTTGCCCAGCTCGCTCCTCGGCCTGACCGCGGACGGGCACGCAGCCCGCCAACGTACGCACATCAAGGAGAAGCCGGTCCTGGTCGTCGGCGTTCCGCTCGGGGCGACCGATCGCGCGTACTTCGAGGTGTTCTCGTTCGCCGAGCTCGAACGCACGCTTTCGACTCTCGCCTGGTCGTTGTTCGCGGCGGCATGTGCCACGACCGTGCTCGGAGCCGCGGTTGGCGGTTACGCGAGCCGCCGGGTCCTCCGACCGATGGGGTTCTTCTCGATCGCGGCGGCCGAGATCACGCGTGGACGGCTCGACACGCGGCTCGATGCCCACGGCGACGCCGACCTCGCTGCGCTCGCGGCGTCGTTCAACGCAATGGCCGAAGCCCTACAGCGTCGGATCGAGCGAGAGGTCCGATTCGCGTCCGACGTCACCCACGAGTTGCGCACGCCGTTGACCGCGATCTCGGCCGCGATCGACGTGCTCGAACGTCGCTCCGACGACCGGGCGCGTCCGGCGATCGACGTGCTGCGTTCGGAGGTACGTTATTTTCAGCAGCTGGTGCTCGACCTTCTCGAGATCTCGCGCATGGACGCCGGTGCGGGCAACGCGACAGCAGAAGCCGTGGAACCGCCCGAGCTCGTTGCCTCGGTGATGCGCCGCCTCGGGCACGACGACGTCACGATCGACGTGATGTCTTCGACCCCTGCCACGCTGCGCCTCGACAAACGACGCGTGGAGCGGATCCTCGCGAATCTCGTCGAGAACGCGGATCGTTATGCGGGGGGACCCGTCCGGGTCGAGCTGGCGGGCACGGATGGTCACGGCCTGCGCATCGCGGTCGAAGATGCCGGCCCCGGGATCCCCGTCGAGGAACGGTCCATGGTTTTCGCTCGCTTCGCCCGAGGCTCGGGGAGCGCCGAGCAGTCCGAACGAGGCAGCGGACTCGGCCTGGCGCTCGTGGAGGAGCACTGCCGCGTCCACGGCGGGCGCGTGTGGGTCGAAGATCGAGATGGAGGCGGCGCGCGCTTCGTCGCGGAGGTGAGCGAACCATGAGCACGCGTACGCGCCGGCTCGCGGTGGTGATCGCGATCGCGGCACTGGCGACCTCGTGCGGCGTGAGCGGTCAGGGCAACGCGCACGAGATTGCCGACGACGCGCTACCGGGCGGGCTCGTACCGGACCGGAGCCCGACGACGACAACGACGGTCGGGATCGCTTCGGAACCCGTACGCCTCTACTTCGTGCGCGACAAGCACCTCGTCCAACTGACGTCGGAGGTGGCGGCACCAGCCGAGCTGAAGGCGCTGGTCGACGCGCTCGTCAGCGGTCCACCCGCCACGGATACGACCGGCCTTCGGACGGCCTTGTCGTCCGAAGCCGTGGTACGAAGCGTCACGTTGACGCGCGGCCGCGTCCGCATCGATCTCACACCGACCTTCGAAGCGTTGCCACCGAGCGACCAGATACTCGCGCTCGGCCAGCTCGTCCTCACGCTGACCGCGCGACCCGGCGTCGGGCAAGCCGAGTTCACGCTCGACGGCGACCCCATCGACGTCCCGCGTGGCAATGGCCTGCTGGTCTCAGGCTCACTCGTGCGCGAGGACTATGTGAAGCTTTTGCTACCGGCTTGAACCCGGAGCCCGGCGCCGTCGGCCGCGTGAGCCGCAGGCTCCGGCGCGAACCGCGATCGCCGACCGGTTCACGAGTGCGTCGCCGAGGTGACGCGAACGACGACCGTCGTCGCGAGCGGGTGGTTGCGCAGCGTCAGCACCGACGCGCCGCGGCCGCGACGTCACGTCGGCCCCGAGTGCCTTCACCGAGTAGCCGTCCGGGTAGTCGCGCACCGGGAGGTTCAGCGCGGTACGCAGGCCGACCGGCGCGTGGTGACCGTCCGGGCGCTTCGTGGAGTACGTGAAGACGAGGGTCTTGGTGGCGGCGTCGTAGGAGAGGTGGGTCGGGGTGCCGTTGATCGCCGTCGGGTACGGCCGTGTCAACGCGTCGAGCACGGGGACATTCAGGTTCGGCGCGACGAGCGGTTTGGTGCTGTCGGAGACGACCAGACCGTTGTAGGACCAGTACAGCCACGGCACGAGCCGCGCGTCGAACTGGTCTGCAGTCCGGACGATCGACGGCGGATCGGCGACCGCGCCCCATTCGGTAACGAGCAACGCGGCGCGGTCACGGACGGCCGCGGCGACGCTCCGGTCCATCACCGACGCGTTCGCCGTCGAGTCGGCCCCGTACACGTGCGTCGAAAGTTCGTTCCTCGACGCGGCGCCCGGGAGTGACGTGTCGGCACTGCCGAAGTTGAACAGCACGAACGGTTCGACGAACACGGGGTGGCGGCGGTCGACCAGGCGCACGGCCGCGGTGACGCGCGCGTAGAAGGGCGCCAGCGACTTCGCCTCGAGGTCGGGGCAGCCCGTCAGGCACGACGACCAGTTGGCGCCGGGCCAGGGTTCGTTCATCGCCTCGTAGCCCAACACGTTCGCGCTCGCGGCGAAGCGTTGCGCGACGGTGACCATGCCGAGCACGTAGTACGACTGCAGCCGCGTGGTGCCGGGCCCCGGCCGGTTCGCCCAGAAGTTGTCGAACGCGCGCTGCAGTGCCGGGTTCGTCACGTAGTAGCCGGGGAAGCCCTCGAGTGGGTTCGGGAGCCCGTCGGTGTACGTCATCCACGCGGGCATGCCGTTGCCGTGTGTGTACGGGCCCCAGCCGTCCTGATGGAAGTCGAGCAACACGTAGATGTGGTGGCGGCCGAGGATGCGCACGGTGCGTTCGATCGACGCGAGGTACGTGCGGTCGACGCGGCCGGGCGCCGGCATCAGGAACTCGAACGGGACGCCGAGTCGTATCGCGTTGAAGCCGTTGGCGGCGAGGAGCGCGGCATCGTCGTCGTCGAAACCGTCGGCCGCGGGCGTGAAGGGTGCGAACTTCTCGACGAAGTTCATGCCCCGCAGCATCACGACGCGACCGGCAGCGTCGGTGAACCACCGACCCGAGTGCCCCAATGCCGCGACGGGGCGCACGGGCGCCGGCCGAGGCGACACGGGGCGTGCGGATGATGGTCGTTCGACCTTCGGCAGGAACGGCGTGCATCCCGCGGCGACGACGACCGCGACGAGAGCACCGAGCACGAAGCGCCGACGATCACCCATCGGCCGAGTCTGCCAAGCTGCCGGCCGGGGTGCCACCGGCGGAGGGGACGACGTACTACCGCGACGCGTCGGGTGCTCGGTACACCTGCGATTCGTAGTCGGCGACCATCCGGCTCGCGCAGAAGCGTGGACCGAGTGTCCGCAGCGACGACCGGACGCGTTCGAGCCACGCCTGCGGGATGCCGGCGTCGTTCCGGTCGAAGAACATCGGCTTCACCTCCTGCTCGAGCAGGTTGTAGATCGCGTCGGCGTCGCGTGCATCCTTGGCCGCGTCGTCGGGGTCGGGGGTGCCGTCGATGCCCCATCCGTTCGTGCCGTCGAAGCCCTCTGCCCACCACCCGTCGAGCACGCTCAGGTTGAGACCGCCGTTCAGCACCGCCTTCATGCCGCTGGTCCCGCTCGCCTCGAGCGGCGGGCGCGGGAGGTTCAGCCAGACGTCGCAGCCGGCGACGAGCGTCGACGCGACGCTGAGGTCGTAGTCCTCGACGAACACCACCCGGTTGCCGACGGCCGGCTCGCGCTTCATCTCGAACATGTGTTGCGCGATCGCCTTGGCGTCGTTGTCGAGCGGATGCGCCTTGCCCGCGAAGACGAGCTGGACGGGTTGGTCGTAGCCGAGGAGCGCGAGGGCGCGTTCGGCGTCGTGCACGAGCAGGTTCAACCGCTTGTAGGTCGCGAGCCGCCGCGCGAAGCCGATCGTGAGGTAGTCGGGATCGAACGCAGTCGCGGCGGCCTGGACGAATGAGATGTCCTCACCGCGCGCGAGCCGGTTGACGACGACCTTGCGGCGCAACATCGTCACCAGATCACTGCGCAGCTCGCGGCGCACCGCCCACAGCTCGTCGTCGGGGATGAAGTCGACGTGCGCCCAGAACGCGGGGTCGTCGGCGTTGTGCTCCCAGCCCGCGGCGAAGTGACGCGTGAGCAGCGCACGCATCGCCGGCGCCATCCACGTGGGGAGGTGCACGGCGTTGGTGACGTGCCGGATCGGAACCTCGTCGGGTGTCGCGTGCGGGAACATCTCCTGCCACATCCCGCGCGCGACTTCACCGTGGCGTTCGCTGACGCCGTTCGTCGAGCGCGCCGCCCGGATGGCGAGCGGGGTCAGGCCGAGGAGCTCGTCGTGGTCGCCGGGGTGGACGCGGCACATGCCGGCCAGATCCTCGCGGTCGAAATCGAGGTCGTCGACGACGCGACCGAGCACGGCGAACAGCTCGTCGCGGCTGTACGTCTCGTTGCCGGCGGGAACGGGCGTGTGGGTGGTGAACACGAACCGGTCGCGACCCGCGGCGAGCGCGGTGGCGAGGTCGGGTCGCGCGCCGGGGCTCTCGTCGGCGGTACGAGCCGCGACGGCGACCGCGGCGAGCGCGGGGTGACCCTCGTTGAGGTGGTAGAGCGCAGGCTCGATTCCCATCGCGTCGAGCGCCCGGACACCGCCGACGCCGAGCAGTGCGTATTGCGCGAGGCGGATCGCCCGCGTGCCCTCGTAGAGGCGGGCGCTGACCCAGCGTTCCAGCGGCGAGTTCTCCGCGATCTCGGCGTCGAGCAGGTAGAGCGGCACGCGGCCGACGTCGACACGCCACACGTGCGCGGTGAGGTCGCCGTCCCAGACCGGCACGCTGATCGCGAGGGGAGTGCCGTCGGGGTTCGTCACGCGCACCGCGGGCAACAGCTCGGGGTCGGCTTCGATCCAGTACTCGTGCTGCCAACCGGTGAGGTCGACGCGCTGGTGGAAGTAGCCGCGGCGGTACAGCAGGCCGACACCGACCTCGTCGAGCGCCAGATCGGAAGCCTCCTTCAACAGGTCGCCGGCCAGCACGCCGAGTCCGCCGGAGTAGACCGGCAGCGACGCGTGTACACCGAACTCCGCGCACATGAACGCGAGCGGGCCCTCCGGGAACAGTGGACGGGTCGGCCGGGTGAGGTCGGCCCGGATCCGGCGGCTGATGTCGTCGAGCCGGATGAGGTACTCGGTGTCGGTGGCCGCCTTCAGCAACGCGCGCTCCGGCAGGTTCCGCAAGAAGCTGACGGGATTCTCACCGGCCAGTGAGAACCGGTGCGCGCCCATCGCGCGGAAGAGGTCGCGACCGCCGGGCGTCCACGACCACAGGTAGTTGTAGGCGATCGAGGCCAGCGGCTCGAGCGGTTCGGGGAGCTTCCGTGCGAGCCGGTCGACGGCCCGCGCGATGTCACGACTCCCGTCGTTCCGCGGCGGATCGGTGGCGCGTCTGGTGAGGGACATCGCTCGAAGCTACAGGCCCCCGGAGGGCGCGGCGCGTTCCTCGGAGGTGAGATCGACGACGTCGAACGCGGGCACGAGCACGACCGAGCAGGTCGCTCGTATGCGTCTTCACGCGTGCCGACGACCGGGTCCGCACCCGGTACCGCGGCCCGGCGGATCGCTTCGTGACATTCGTCACTTCGGGACACGGCCGGACCAACTCTCGAGCGGTTTGTTCAAGCCGACACACGGTCAGGCCGATGCACGCTGTCGGCGCCCAAGCGAGTGGTACCCGAGCCACCCGGCGACCGGAACGAGGTAACGCCCGTGCAGACAGTTGGCTCTCTCGCCTCTCGTCGTCGTGACGACGAAGAGGGTTTCACCCTCATTGAGTTGATGGTCGTCGTGTTGATCATTGCCATCTTGATCGCGATTGCCATCCCGACCTTCCTGGGTGCACGTTCGCGTGCTCAGGACCGTGCCGCGCAGTCCGACCTCCGCAACGGTCTCACCGCCGAGAAGACGGTGTACACCGACGGTCAGATCTACTCGAGCGACACGTCGACCGCGGGCCTGAAGGGCGTGGAGGCTTCCCTGAACTGGGGCGGCGCGATCTCCACCAAGCCGGCCCTCAAGGTGTTCGTCGGTGACTCGTCGGTCGGCACGAGCGACATCGTGTGCCTCGAGGAGAAGTCGAAGTCGGGCACGACGTTCTCGATCGCCGACATCGGCGCGGGTCCGAAGGCCGGTACGTACTTCGGCAAGGATGTCTGCCCCGCGGCGACCGAAGCGGGCGTCGGCGCTCTGGCCGGCAGCTGGTAATCCCAGCGCACATAGTCGCTCAACGACGAGCTACGCGCACATTGCGGGCCCGGGGTTCACACCCCGGGCCCGTGCGCGTCCCGACCCCGGAACACGCACGCGGCGCCGGGAACAACACCTACACGGCGTCGGGCGTGGAGCCGACTGATTCGGGACGATCGACCGCGCCGTCGGGGCGGCGCGCGAAACGGCCGGCGTCGCGCGGATGCACCGGATCGTCGCTCGGCCACGGCCAACCGCCGAACCCGGTCGCGCGGTAGTCGGCAAACGCCTGCCCGATGCCCACGCGGTCGTTCATGACGAACGGTCCCTCCTGCTCCACCGGCTCGCCGATCGGTCGGCCCTGCAGCACGAGCGCCTCGGAGCCGTTTGGTCCGGCGGTGAAGCGCGACGTCGCCGTCGACGCGCAGCCGCGCGCCGATGGGCGCTTCGAGTTCGCGTTCGCCGGCACGCAACGCGCCCTCGAACACGTAGAGGACCCGAACCGTGTCGGGCGTCTTCGTCGGGGGCAGGCTCGCAGCGCGCGCCGGGCTCGAGCTCGAGGTGCCAGATCGCGAGATCCGCCTCGGACCGCGAGGCCCACGAATCGGGCGGCGGGGGAGGTGGGCGTAACCCGGCCAGCTCGCCGGCGATCACGGTGACGGTGGTCGTACGGCCGTCGCCGTCGGTCACGACGAGCCGCGGGAGATCTTCGTCCCAGAGCATCGTGAAGTACGGCTCGACCATCTTGTCGGCCGCGGGCAGGTTCAACCAGATCTGGAACAGCTCGAGCGGATTCGGCTGGTCGCGTGCCACGAGCGGGAACATCTCGCTGTGCACGACACCCCGTCCGGCCGTGAGCCACTGCACGTCGCCTCGTCCGAACCGCGCGGTCGCGCCGAGCGAGTCGGAGTGGTCGATGAGGCCGCGGCGCACGAACGTGACCGTCTCGAAGCCGCGATGCGGATGCTGCGGGAATCCGGGCACCGTCGTGCCGTGGTACATGCGCCAGCCGTCGTGGCCCGCCATGTCCATGCCGAGGTGGCGGCCGGTGAGCGACGCGTCCGGGCCCATCGCCTCGTTCCCGGGGGGATAGGCGTCGTCGTGGTGCACGCAGAAGAGGAACGGGTCGATCGTCACCCACTCGAAGCCGAGCGGCGCGACCTCGAGTACCGGATCGTCCATACGCCGAGGTTAGGGGTCGGCGGCCGGCCGAATGCTCCCGGGTTGACGGTGACGGAGCGGGTACCCGAACCTGTCGGTCCGGGAGGCGCGATGTTCGAATGGAAGAGCAATACCCAGCTCGTGCTCGACGGCGTCGACTTCACGCTCGCGCCTATCGACTACCGCACCGGTCGTGAGGTCGCGGACCGGACCGGTTCGCTGCTCCTGCGCAAAGCGCGCTGGATGGTCGAGCGGTACGCGGACTTGCGTTCCGAGATCCGGCCCACCAACGTCGTGGAGCTCGGCATCTACGACGGCGGCGGCACCGCGTTCTTCGCACTGCTCTTCCGGCCGGAGCGGCTCGTCGCGGTCGACCTGTCGCCCAACCGTGTTCGGGCGCTCGATGCCTTCGTCGAACGCCGCCGCGCTGGGCGACGTCGTGCACGCCCACTTCGGCGTCGACCAGGGCGATCGGTCCCGTCTCGCGCGGATCGTCGCCGACGAGTTCGGGACCGCGCCGCTCGATCTCGTGATCGACGACGCCTCGCACCTGCTCGACCCGACGATCGCGAGCTTCAACCTGCTCTTCTCACGGTTGCGGCCTGGTGGCCTCTTCGTGATCGAGGACTGGAGCTGGCAGCACATGCGCGACGAGGCGTTGGCGAAGGCGCTGATGGCCGACGCGCGCGCGCGTGAGAAGTTGCGCCGGCGGCTGGAGACCGGCGACGCCGCGCCGCGCGAGACGCCGCTGAGCCGGCTCGTGCTCGAACTCGTGCTCACGGCGGGCTACGACGAGAGCGTCGTCGCCGACGTCACGAACGTGCGGCGCGGCTGGACGGTCGTGCGGCGCGGCCCGGCCGACCTCGATCCCGAGACGTTCGACATCACGCAGTGCTACGGCTCGCTGGGGCGGGCGCTACTCGCCCCACGTCGGCGCGGGCCCGAAGCTGCCGGGCGCTAGTCGGGCGGCTCGGTCGGTTCGGGCGGCTCGGCCGGCTCAGTCGGCGTCGACCTTGTTGACGTGTGCCTCGTGCGTCTTGATCTCCTTGCCGTGCTTCTCGAGCGCGACGGTCAGGCCGTCACCGATGAGGTGCTTGTCGATGATGGCGCCGCGCTCGCCCTTGAAATCGCCTTCGGTGATGATCACCTTGTCGCCCACCTTGAAATGCGTCATGCCGGGATACTCCCACGACTGCGGGGCGGATCATGGGGATCGATGCCTGAGTCGCGCTCGGCATCGTCGGCTGCGTGCCGATGCTCTTCGAACATGCCGGCGGCGAGTCCGGGCCGCACCGACTCGAGGCGACGTTCTACGCGAGCGTCCTCGCCGACCTGGTGCTCCAGCCATTGTTCGGCGGGGAAGACGCAGCACGTCGACCACCTGACGGTATTCACCGCGGAATCGTTCGGCGGCCGGATCGCTCTCCCGTGAGCTTGGCGGCTTCGATCACCTGATCGCGGTGCATCGGGACCTCGCGATCACGGAGGAGCAGCTCCGGGCGCCGGCGCGGCGCCCTGTTGTCTGCACGCCACGTGCAATATGATCCCGCCAGTCCATAGCTGCCGCACGGGGGACACGCGCGCTCGGATGACGACACGAACGCAATTCTCGAACGGGACGGTGGCGCGGTGACATCGATCACGGCCCGCCCCGGGGACGACGCATCCGACCGGCCGAGCCGGATGCGGGCCCTGGTTCCCAAACACTGGATCCTCTGGTCGCTCGCGGTCGTCGCGGCCGCGGCGGCCGCGGTTGGCGTGTACGCGTGGCGGCAGTACCGCACGCTGACGTCGGCGAAGTTCAGCGTGGTCAGTTACTCCGTCCCGGCCGCGCCTCACCTCGTCGCGGGGACGTGGCGAGAAGGTGTACCGCATCGACCCGGCTTCCTCTGAGCTCGAGTACGCGGTCAACGAGAAGCTCTTCGGTCACAAGGCGCACCGGGCGGTCGGCACCACGAACGGCATCGCCGGTGACATAGCGGTCAACGCCACGCATCCGAGCGCGAGCCGGGTCGGCGAGATCGTCGTCAACGTCGAGCAACTCCACTCCGACAACAATCTCCGCGATGCCCGCGTCCGCGCCGACGACCTCGACTCGCACGACTTCCCGCTGGCCGCCTCACGGTCGGCGGGCCTCACCGGCATGCCGGCGTCGATCGCGGACGGAGCAGTCGTACCACTTCACGATGGCGAGCCGACTGACCGTGAAGAAGACCCCGGCGCCGGTCACCTGGGACGTCGACGCGAGCGTGTCGGGCGGCAAGCTGACCGCAACGGCGACGTCGAAGGTGAAGATGTCGACGTTCGGCATCGGCCCGATCAGCATCGGCGGTCTCGTCAGCACCTCCAACGATGTCACGCTCACGATGCATCTCACCGCACTCGACCCGTCGAAATTCACGATCGCGACCTCGATCGCCGCGCCCGCGTCCGCGCCGCGCCCCAAGGACAGTCCCTCCTTTGCGAGCGTGATCATGCCGGCGCTGCAGGCGAACTGCGCGTCGTGCCACCAGCCGGGCGAGGTCGGTGCCGCGCACTGGTCGCTCGCCACCGCGGCCGACGCGGCCAAGATCTCCGACGGCATCGGAACCGTCGTCGCATCCGGGCTACATGCCGCCGTGGCCGGCGTCGACCCACGGCGTCGCGCTCGATGAACTCGAAGCGGCTCGACCGAGGCCACGATCGACGCGCTCGTCAAGTGGTCGAAGGCGGGCGGTCCGCTCGACGTTCCCGCCGACACGAAGATCAGGCCCAAGGGCGGACCGAAGGTGCCGGCGCCGCGGCGCGACATCGTGATGCAGATGCCGCAGGCGTACGCCGGCTCCCTCAGTGTTCCCAACGACTACCGCTGCTTCATCCTCGATCCGCACCTCACCAAGCCGACGTTCATGACCGGCTACCAGGTGACCCCCGACAAGCGCACCGAGATCCACCACGTCCAGATCTTCCACGTCGACGCGTCGCAGGTCGCGGCGGGGCGCAAGATCAGCGGGAGCGACGGCAAGCCGGGCTGGAGCTGTTACGGAACCGTCGACCTCCCGTCGACGCAGCCGCAGCAAGGCCGGCACCAGGTGCCCGGTTTCACCGGGCAGGCCGGTGCTCATCGCGGGTTGGGTGCCTGGTCAGGACCCGGTGATCTCCCCGATGCACAGCGGGATCCTGATGCAGCCGGGCGACGCGCTCGTGTTCCAGGTGCACTACCACTACGACACGACGCCGGTGCCCGACCGTTCCACGGTCGCGATCCAGGTCGCGCCCGGCACCGAGAACTACAAGAAGATCGACATCATCAATCCCATCGCGCCGGTCGAGCTGCCGTGCATGCCCGAGCCAGGCGTCGGCGCCGTTCTGCGACCGCAACGCCGCGTTGCAAGAAGACGTCCGCCTGTACGGCGGCATCGGCGCGGGCGCCGAGTCCGGGCTCCTGCTGCTCTGCGGGAAGACAGCCCGAGGAGTTGGCGGCCACGTTCAAGAACGGCGTCGCGTCGTCGTCGTGCGACTACTCGGTTCCCGAGTCGGGCACGATCGTGTCGGTGTTCGGCCACGAGCACACCCTCGGTCGGAGCTTCCGCTTGACGCTCGACCCGAAGGCGCCGAAGCCGACCACACTGCTCGACATCCCGACGTGGAACTTCGACTGGCAGATGAATTACAGCCTCGCGAAGCCGATCCACGTGAAGGCGGGCCAGACGATCCGGATGATCTGTTCGTGGGACCGTTCCCTCGAGCCGAACCGGGCGCCGAAGTACATCGTGTTCGCCGAGGGCACCGAAGACGAGATGTGCTTCGCGACGTACGCGATTATTCCCGACGACCAGTCCTGACCCGTCGGCCGTGCGTCATGGTCCCGACGTGATCGCGATCGTGGCCTGAGTGCAGTACGAACCCGCCTCGACGTTGGCCGGCACGACGAGCCGCAGGATCGCGGGCGCGACGTCGTAGGTGCCCGCGCCTTCCCCCGCGGCGGCCGTGATGATCGTCCGCGCGACGGTGAAGTCGTCGAATCCGGCCGACGTCACGCCGGTCATGTCGGTCAGGGCGTCGGCCGCGGTCACGACGGGCGCGCTCATCGACAGGTGCGAACCGCTGATCGACGCGGTCGCGCCGGTCGTGCAGCCCGCACCGGTGCCGTTGCGGAAGTCGGGGACCAGGAGCGTTACGTGCCATCCGGCGAGCGCGCCCGAGTCGTCGACGATCACGAACGGTGCGATGGTGGCGGAGGTGAGCAAGCTCGTGCCGTTCAGCGTGACGGGGTTGAAGTTGCCGACCGCCGGGAGCCCACTGCCCAGGTCGAACTGCGGCGGCGCCGCGGGCGCGCCCGAGGCCGTGGCGACGCCGAGGATCAGCGCCGCGATCGCCAGACCGGCGATGCGGGCCCGTCGAAGGGGCCGTCCGGGGGGATGTGAGGCGTTGGGCATGTCCGACTCGCCGTGGGCGTCGCGGTCCGGCGCTCGCCTTCCATCGGCGGGGCGGCACGCCGGATGAGCGCAGTTCCGGCGGTTGTCGCCCAAATGCCCGGCTGGTCACCGGGCACATCGGTAGGTTCCCGCAGGTGAGCGTCGCATTCGTCCTGTCCGGGGGCGCCAGTCTCGGTGCGGTCGAGGTCGGGATGCTGGCGGCGTTGCGCGATCGCGGCATCCGCCCCGACGTCATCGTCGGGACGTCGGTCGGCGCCCTGAACGGCGCGTGGCTGGCGGGCCATCCCGACGAGCCGATCGACGCGTTGGCCGAGGTGTGGAACGGCCTGCACCGCTCCGACGTCTTCCCCGCGGACACGCGCCGAGGCCTGCTCGCGTTCGCGGGCCGCCGCCGGAGCCTCTTCGACGAGCAGCCGCTGCGCGAGCTCATCGAGGAGCACGTCACGTTCGCCCGCCTCGAGGACGCGCCGATCCCGTTCCACGTCGTCGCGGTCGAGGTGCTGACGGGGCGCGACGTCTTGCTGTCGTCGGGCCCGGCCGTCGACTCGGTGCTCGCGAGCGCGGCGCTGCCGGCCCTCTTCGATCCGGTCGAGATCGCGGGCGTGCCCTACATGGACGGCGGCGTTGGAAACAACACGCCGATCTCGCATGCCGTGGCGCTGCCGGACGTCGACCACGTGTGGGTGCTCTGCGCCGGCTACGCGTGCGCGCTGACCGAGCCGCCCGCGAGCGCGCTCGCGATGGCGTTGCACGCGCTCGATCTCCTACTGCACAAGCAACTCGTCGTCGACGTCGAACGGTTCGAATCGGCCGTCGAGTTGCACGTGCTGCCGCCGTTGTGCCCGCTCACGATCTCGCCGATCGACTTCTCCCACTCGGAGGAATTGGTCGACCGCGCGTACCGCGCCTCGACGCGCTGGATGGACGAGGACCATCCACCCGTGGGGCAGGCCGAGTTCATGGGCCCGCACGACCACGGCGGTTAACGCCTACGCGACGACCTGTTGCTCGAACCGCACGCGGGAGTCGGACTGCGGGGCGGGCTGCCAGCGTCCGGTCTTGGCCTGCCACTGTTGACCGTGGAACGAGACCGTGGTGAGCCGGAACTGTTGCGCGTGAGCGACGAGCCAGCTCGCGATCATCCAGCCGCGGGCCTGTGGGAACGCGGCGTCGAGGGTCGCGACGCCGAGCTCGTTGCGCATGCTCGACGTCACTGTCGGGACGGGATCGCGAGCCCGGTCGAGGGGGAAACGGCAGGCGAGCGCGGCCGCGGCCTCGCCCGTCGTCGCGACGGCGAGCGTGCGCGCCTCCGATTCCCACTGCGCGTACGCGGTCGGCGCGCCGCTCAGCTGCACCTTCTGGGCGGCTTCGGTGATCGGCAGCGTCTCCCACGACTCGACTGCGCTGCAGCGCGCGGAAGAACGCGGCCGCGGCGTAGCTCGGCGTGAGGATCTCGGTCGAGGTTCCCCAGCCTTGCGACGGCCGCTGCTGGAACAGCCCGAGCGAATCGCGGTCGCCGTACTCGAGGTTGCGGAGCTTCGACTCCTGCAGCGCCGCCGCGAGCGCGACCGTGACCGCGTGGTCGGGGAGCCCGAGCCGCTTGCCGACCGCCGCGATCGTCGTCGCGTTCGCGGCCTGCTCGATGTCGAGGGTGTACACGTCGCCGCCCGCGCTCACCTGGCACGAGGGCACGATCGCGGCGTGCCGGCGCAACGTCAGCGTCACGACGACGACGGTTGCGATCAGCGCGGCGGCAACGACGCCGGCACCGACACGGCGCACCACGGTCGCGACGGCCATCAGACGACGTTACTGCTCGACACGTTCGGCACGAGCGCGCCGGTCAGGCCGCGGGAGGCTCCGACGCGCCCGACTTCGCCGACAACGCGTTGGGCACGGCGAGGCGCAGGACGTCGCTGCTCTGCGCGATCCGGCCGCGGCGCCGGTACTCCTCGATCGCCACTGCGAGGTCGGTGCGGATCCACGCGCGCACCGGCCGCCACGCGATCGCGATCGCCAGCAGGGTGAGCACGACGACCGCGGCCATGAGCACGAAGTCGGGCATCGACGATCCGGACGGCTGCACTGTGATCGACAGCACCACCGAGGCGAAGATCGCGAACCCGCGCTCGATGCGCCGCCCGACCGCGGCGAGAACGACGAGGCCCCACAGCGCGTACCACGGCAAGACGACCGGCCCGAGCGCGACGACGAGCGCGAGCGCGAGCCCGCACGCCCGGACGGCGCCGATCTTCGGCGCGCGCCACAACAGGTAGATCACACCGACTGCGGTCGCGCCCGCGGCCGCCGTGCGCACGAGGGTGAGCACCACCGACTCGTGCCCGACCGCCACCGCGATCCAGTGCGCGAGGAAAGTGGTGGGCGTCAACAGCGTGCGGTTCGTGCCGGGGATTCCGAGCGCGCCGATCCAACCCCACCCGAGGCCGCACGCCCACGAGACGCCGATGAACGAGACCGCGCCTGCGGTCGACAGCTTCGCGAACGTCGGCAACCGCCGTTCGGCCGGCGCGTTCCGGACCGCGTCGAACAAGATGAACGCGGCGGGGATGACGGCAGGGGCTTTGATCGTGGCCGCGACCATGCAGATGAGCACGCCGAGCAACGGCCGTTTCGCGACGATGCCGACCGCGAGACCGGCGACGATGAGTCCGATCATCAGCGCGTCGTTGTGACCGCCGCCGATGAAGTGGAACAGGATGAGCGGATTGCAGACGCCCAGCCAGACCGCGCGTGCCGGGTCCTTGCCCGCGGCGCGCGCGAGGTGGGGGAGCGAGACGGCGATCAGCAGCACACCCGCGACCTCGAGCAGGCGCAGGATCATGATCGAGGTGACGACACTCCCACCCGAGAGGCGAACGGCGATGTTCGCGAGCCGCAGGAAGAGCGGCCCGTAGGGCGACGGCGTGGTCAGCCATGCATGACTTACTGGCGCGAGGAAGGATCCCGCGCCGAGCGCGGCCGGGCCGTGTTCGTACGGGCTGATGTGGCGGACGACCATCATCCCGTCGGCGGCGTAGCTGTAGAGGATCGCGACTGAAGATCGGCGGACCGATCAGCAACGGCGCGCTCCACGCGCACGCGATGCGGTACAGCGGTCGCAGCTCCGCGCCGCGCTTCAGGAGCAGGCCGAGGACGAACCACGAGCCGAGCACGAGCACGAGGCCGGCGGTCATGGTGGTGGCGCCGAGCACGGTCCCCGCGGTGCCCTTCGGCACGAGCGTGAGGATCCCGCGCTCGACCGAAGAGCCGGTCGGTCCGGTGGGCCCGACCGCGATTCCCGAGACGGTGATCAACACCATCCCGATCGCACCGGTCGCGCCGAGAGCAACGGTGGTGCCTCTCGGCCACCCGTTCGCAGCGCGTTCGGACGCGACCTGGCGATCCATACCGTCATCCACCAGGGATCATTATGGTCCAGGACGACCGCGAAGAACCGATCAGTTCGCCTCGACCTGGCGTTCCGCGGCCGATCGTGCGCTTCCCGCTCCCGGGCCCGGGCGGCCCGGCGATCTCAGGCGATCACGTCGGTGAGAGGCCGGGCGCCGTCCGTCTTCGTGAAGGTATCGGGCACGGGGTACTTGCCGAGCACAAAGTTCGAGATGGCCGCATGTTGCAGCTCGACGGGCTCGATCGTCGCCGCGGTCTTGATGCCGGCGGGCGCCGAGACCACGCTGATCGCCTCCAGATCGGTGGCGGCCGCAGCGTTCTCCAACGTGAGCGAAGCGGATCGCGAGGCCCCCCACGTCGGTCACCTTGGCGAACGCGGGATCGACGACCGCGTCCTTCGCCGTCTTGTCGACGCCGGTCACCGGCGGCTTTCCCGCACCCGACAACACCGCGTTCCACGCCTGCGCGTACTACGGAACCGCGCGCGCCCGGATGAGACGCGTTGCGAGACCGGGAACCGGAGGCCGATTCAGGCGAGACCGGAATCGCGCCGGACGATCTTTCCGATCGCCGAGAAGTCCTCGCGACCGAACCCGGCGACGAGCGCGGCTTCCAGCACGGGACGGACGAGCTCCGCGCTCGACGCGGGCACGCCCGCGCGCTTCGACTCGCGCAGCACCAGATCGACGTCCTTCGCCATCAGTGCGGTCATGAAACCCGGGTTCCAGCCGTTCGACGCGGGCGTGTCGGGGCGCGCGCCCTCGAACGGTATGCGGGTGCGGATCGCGGTGCAGTCGCCCGTCGCGTGCGTCAGCACCTCGTGCACCACCGCGAGGTCGACGCCTTCTTTGACCGCGAGCGCGCACGCTTCCGACACTGCGAGCATCTGCGCGGCGTAGACGAGCTGGTTGCAGAGCTTCACGATCTGCCCGAATCCGGCGCCGCCCGCGTGCACGACGAGCCCGGCGAACGGTTCGAGTGCGGGGCGGGCCGCGTCGAGCACGGCGGCCTCGCCGCCGACCATCAACGTCAGCGTGCCCCGCTCGGCGCCGATGCTGCCGCCCGACAGCGGCGCGTCGAGATACGCCGCGCCGGTCGCGGCGACGCGCACGTGTTGCTCGCGCTCGACCTCGGGATCGATGGTCGACGTGTCGACGACGATCTTGCCGGGCCCGAGGGCGGGGAGCGCGGCGTCGATCACGCCGGCCACGTCGGGAGAATCGGGCACGCACAGGATCGTGATCTCGCTCGCGGCGACGACCACGCGCGGGCCCGCGCCTCGCGCGCGCCCGCGGCGACTGCGGCGTCGACGGGTGGGCGGCTCCGGGACGCGACCGTGACGTCGTGGCCCGCGGCGAGGAGGTGACGTGTCATGGGTGCACCCATCGCGCCGAGACCGATGAATCCGATCTTCATGCCGCGACTCTCATGCTTTGGGACGCTACCGCGACTACCTTGCCGCGGCATGGCCGATCCGCTGCTGTTCGTGACCCAGGTCGCGCCGTACCACGACGGGCCCGCGGGCGTGCACGGGGTGTTCGACCAGGCCGCGGTCGGCGTGCACCAGATCGCGGAGATGCACGGCTTGCGCGGCGCGGCGGGTCGACGACGTACGCGAGATCACGGTCGACGAGATCGGGGCGGCGCGCGCGCTGGCGTTGTTCACCATCGGTGAGACGCCGTGGAGCGCCGGGCAGCGCGCGGCAATCCTGGAGCACGTCCGCGCCGGGCGGCTCGCGGTCTGCGCGATCCACTCCGCCACCGACTCGTGCTACTCGTGGGACGAGTACGGCGCGGTCGTCGGCGCCCGGTTCAACGGCCACCCGTGGACGCAGACGTTCGTCGCCGACGTCGTGGAGCCGCGCCATCCGGCCTGCGCGCATCTCGGCGCCGACTGGAGCTGGCACGACGAGGTGTACCAGTTCCGCGATCTGCGCCCCGACGCGCGGATCCTGTTGCGCGTCCGCGACGGCGAGCTCGATCTCGCCGCGGCGGGCGCGCGCCGCCGTCGTTCGGTTTCCCGCTGGCGTGGTGCTTCGCCGAGGGGAAGGGAAGGGTGTTCTCGACGAGTCTCGGGCACTTCCCGTCGGCGTGGGAGTCGCCTTCGTATCTCCGGCATCTCTCGGGCGGGCTGGGCTGGGCGCTCGGCGAGACCGGCGTGAGCCGTACGCGGAACTTCTCCAACTGGGCCTACTGGCGCCTCCAGCTCGAGCGGGTCGCCGCCGCGGAGCAACCGGCGCCGACTGACGACGACGCGTGGCGGGCCCGCACGCGCGCCGAGCTCGACGCGCGGCTCGGCCCGCATCCCGCGGCCGGTGCCGCTCGACCTCGAGACGACCGAAGAGATCGACTGCGGCGGCTACACGCGGGCGCGGATCGTCTTCGACGTCGAGGACACGATGTCGGTTCCCGCGTACCTCCTCGTTCCGCACGCCCGTCGCGGCGCCGGTCCCGGTCCCGCGGTCCTCGCGATCCATGGTCACGGCTCGGGCAAGTCGCTGGTGTGCGGGCTCGACGAAGGCGGGCCGGGCGACGACTACGCGCACGTGCTCGCGTCGCTCGGCTACGTCGTGCTCGCGCCCGACCTGCGCGGCTTCGGCGAACGCCGCGACTGGATGCCCGACGACAAGTACCACTGCGACTGGGATCTCGTGTGCGCAACGATGGCCGGCGTCGTCCCGCTCGAGCGCAACCTCTGGGACCTCGGTCGCGCGCTCGACGTGCTCGGCGCGCACCCGCTCGTCGACCCGGCCCGGATCGCGGCCGCGGGACTCTCGTACGGCGGGACCTGCACGCTTTTCCTCACCGCGCTCGACGAACGGGTGCAGGGTCGCGATCGTGTCGGGGTACCTGTCGTCGTGGCGGGCCGCGCACACGGTGCCGTGGAACATGTGCGGCTCGCAGGTGATGCCCGGTCAGCTCGGCGCGATCGAGCATGTCGACATCGCCGCGCTCGTCGCGCCCCGGCCCCTGCTGGTGGAGTCGGGGACCGACGACGTGATCTTCCCGGCCGCGACCGCGCGCGCGACGGTCGAACGGCTCCGCCCGCTGTACGCGCGGCTGGGCGCCGCCGCCGATGCGCTCGTGCACGATGTGAACGAAGGCGATCATCGCTGGTACGGCGCGGCCGCGCCGGCCTTCTTGGAGAGGTGGCTGTGAGCACGATCGACGAACGTCTCCACGCGCTGGGACTCGAGCTCCCGGGCCCGTACCCGCCGCACGATCCGCTCGACGCGATCGTCGTGCACGGCGACCGCGCCCGCACCTCGGGCCAGTTGCCGCGCGATCACGACGGCGCGCTGGTCAACCCCGGCGTCCTGGGTGCCGGCCTCTCGGTCGACGAGGGCGCCGAGGCCGCGCGCTGGTGCGCGCTGAACGCGCTCTCGGTCCTGCGGTCCGGGCTCGGGTCACTCGACCGCATCGGGCGCGTGCTCACCGTGCTCGGTTTCGTCGCGTCCGCACCGGGCTTCGAGCAGCAGCCCGCGGTCGTCGACGGCGCGAGCAAGCTGCTGTTCGACGTGTTCGGTGAAGCCGGGCGCCATACCCGTTCCGCGATCGGGGTCGCGGCGCTCCCACGCGGTGGGGCGGTCGAGATCGAGGTCGAGGTGACGCTCGTCGCCTGACCCGCGGTCGCCCGTGCCGTCTCGCCCCGCAGTTGTGTTCGCTCGTAGGCTCCGCGCATGGGCGCGAACATCACGGTTGTCGGCGGTGGGAGCTACCACTGGGCGCCACGGCTGCTCGCCGACTTCGCCAACACACCGTCGTTGAGCGACGCGCGACGTCGTCCTGCACGATCTCGACGCCGGGCGCATGATGCTGATGCAGGACCTCGGCGCGCAGATCGCCCGGCGTCGCGGCATCGATCTCCGGGTGGAGGCGGAGGGTGACCGCCGCCGCGCGCTCGCCGGCGCCGATTTCGTGATCACCGCGTTCTCCGTCGGTGGATTCGACTCGATGCAGCACGACATCGAGATCCCGCAGCGCTACGGCATCCGGCAACCGATCGGCGACAGCGTCGGTCCCGGCGGCATCCTGCGCGCCCTGCGCAGCATCCCGGTGCTGCTCGACATCGCGCGCGACATCGAAGCGGTCGCGCCCGACGCGTGGCTCGTGAACGTCACCAATCCGCTGACCGCGTTGTGCCGGGCGGTGACGCGCGAGACCAACGTCAAGACCGTCGGTCTCTGCAACGAGTGGGTCGGTTGCGCGTGGATCCTCAGCTTGCTGTTCGACAGCGGCATGCACGAGGTCGATCCGATCCTCGGCGGCGTCAACCACTACCCGCTCGCCACCTCGTTGAAGGTCAAAGGCGACGACGACGCGTTCGTCCGGCTGCACGCGCTCCTCAGCGACCCCGAACGCGCCGCGACCGAGCCGATCTGGATGGACCCGCCCGACAAGGCGGGCTGGGTCAAGGTCTCGACGGCCGACTACTGGACCAAGCTCGACGTGATCGAGAACAACCGGGTGCGCTTCGAGCTGTTCCGGCGCTTCGGTGTGCTCGTCGGGTCGGGCGACCATCACTCGGTCGAGTTCATGCCCGGCTTCGTGCAACCGGCGAACGACTACGGCCGCGAATGGCGCGTCCACCACTACGGCATGCCGGGCCACCGGCGTGACGCGGCCGAAGACGTCGAGTTCTTCGAGGAGATGCGCGACTCCTCCGACGTCACGCGCATGCCCTCGGGTGAGCTCGTCGCGCAACTGCTCGACGGCATGGTCACCGGCAAGGCGCAGCGTCTTCCGGTCAACCTGCCGAACGACGGCAACGTGACGAATCTCGACGACGACGCGATCGTCGAGATCATGGGCGTCGCCGACGACACCGGTGTGCGTGGCCGCGACAAGACGACCGTCCCCGGGATCATGGGCGAGTTCCTGCGCCGCATCAACGTCGTGCAGGAGTGGACCGTGGAGTCGGCGGTCGCGGGAGACCGCGAGCTCGTGCTCGAGGCGATGCTCGCCGACCCGATCGCCGCGCAACTTCCGTACGAGCAGATCATCTCGATGACCGACGAGATGCTCGACCGCGACGGCTCGCTGGCTCCCGCAGTTCGACGCGTAGGATCCGGGCATGGCACCGCGGATCGTCGTCATCGGCGGCGGCAGCTACCAGTGGGTACCGAAGCTGCTCGTCGATCTCGTCAACACGCCGTCGCTGGCGGAAGCCGAGATCGTGCTGCAGGACATCGACCCCGCGCCGCTGCCGGACATGGCCGACTTCGTGCAGCACGTCGTCGGGCTCAAGGGCGTCGCCATGACCGTGACGACCACCACCGACCAGCGGGCCGCGCTCGCCGGCGCCGACTACGTGGTCGTGACGATCTCGACGGGCGGTTTCGCGAGCATGCGCCACGACCTCGAGATCCCGGAGCGCCACGGGATCAAGCAGTCGGTCGGCGACTCGGTGGGGCCCGGCGGCATCATGCGCGCGCTGCGCAACATCCCCGTGCTCGTTGGCATCGCTCGCGACATGGAGGAGCTCTGCCCCGACGCATGGATGCTCAACATCACGAACCCCATGACCACGTTGTGCCGGGCCGTGACGCACGAGACGAGCATCGAGACCGTGGGCATGTGCCACGAGATCGCGGGCGCGCAGTTCGCGCTGTCGCTGCTCCTCGACGCGAGCTTCCTCGATCTCGACTTCGAGCTCGTCGGCGTGAACCATCTGCCGATCTTCACGTCGCTGCGCGTCGAACGGCGACGACGGGTTCGAACGGCTCCGCGCCCTGATCGCCGACCCGGAAGGCCTCGGGCGCGAACCGGTCAAGCTGCCCCGAGCGTTCGGCGAGGAAGCGGCCGAAGATCGCGGGCGGATTCCACAAGCGCGACATCCTCGAGCACCACAAGGTCAAGCTCGCGCTCTTCGAACGGTTCGGCGTGCTGCCCGGTGCGGGCGACCGCCACCTCGTCGAGTTCTTCCCGGGCTTCCTGACCGAGGAATCGGGCTGGGGCAAGCGGTGGGGCGTCGCGCTCACGACGATCGCGGATCGCGAAGGCGACGCCGGTCGCTACAAGGAGGAGCTCGCCCGGATGCGCGCCTCGAGCGAGGTGTCGACCGCGCCGTCGGGTGAGATGGTCGCGCCGATGATCGACGCGTTCCTGCGCGAACCGGCCGCGCGCGTTCCCGCTCAACCTGCCCGAACACCGGCCAGGCGCCCGACCTGCCGCCCGACGTCGTCGTCGAGGCGATGTGCGTCGCCGACGGCAAGGGCCTGCATCCCGCGACCAGGCGCGCCTGCCCACCGTGCTCGCGGAGTCGGTGCGCCGGGTTGTCGTCCGCGCAGGAGGCGACGGTCGCGGCGGCGACTGTCGGGCGATCGCGACCAGGTCGTCGAGGCGATGCTGCTCGACCCGCTCGCCGGTCGCATCGACTTCGATCACGTCGAGCAGATGACCGACGAGATGCTCGCCGCGCACCGCGCAATGGCTGCCGCAGTTCGCGTGAGCCGGCGATCCAGACGTTCGACGACGCTGACGGTGCACGTCGACGACGTCGACCAGATGGCGCGCGATCGCGGCCGTCGATGCGGCCGAGGCGGTGCGCGCCGCGATCGCGGCGCGGGGCGAGGCGAACGTGATGCTCGCCACCGGGAACTCGCAACTCGCGTTCCTCGTCGAGCTGGTCGAGATGCCCGGCATCGCCTGGGATCGCGTGCGCGCGTTCCACATGGACGAGTACGTCGGCCTCCGCCGTCGCATCCGGCGAGCTTCCAGCGCTACATGCGCGAGCGGGTCGCGGCCCGGCTTCCCGTGATGGAGTTCAACTACCTGAACGGCGATGCGCCCGACCCCGAGGCAGGAGGCGACGCGCTACGAGTCGCTGCTCCGGGCGCATCCGCTCGATCTCTGCTGCGCGGGCATCGGCGAGAACGGTCACCTTGCGTTCAACGATCCGCCGGTCGCCGACTTCGACGACCCCCGCGACGTCAAGATCGTCGCAGCTCGAGCCGGAGTCGCGCAATCAGCAGGTCGGCGAAGGTCACTTCGCGACGATCGCCGACGTGCCGACGCACGCGATCACCGTCACGATCCCCGCCCTCCTGCGGGCCCGGCGACTGCTCGTGATCGTGCCCGAGTCCCGCAAGGCCGCGGCCGGTGCGCGACGCGCTCCTGCGGGCCGATCTCCACCGCGTGCCCGGCGTCGATCCTGCGCCGGCAGGCGAACGCGACGCTGTACCTCGACCTGGAGTCGGCTCGTCCCGTCGTGACTGGAGTCGAGTCGTGACTGGAGTCGACGTGACCGCGACCTCCGACGGCGAGACCGACGCGCGCTACGCGCAGGTGCTGTCGTTCCCGAGCGCGCAGGAGTTGCGCCGGCGCATGCCCCCGCTCGTCGCGGGCCTGTTCGTGCTCGGCTTCGCGATCTCGGTGTCGGTCCGCGCCCGGCTCGGGGTGTCGCCGTGGGACGTGCTGCACCAGGGTCTCGCGCACGTGACCGGCCTCTCGTTCGGTCTCGTCGTGGTGCTCGTCGGGCTCGTCGTGCTGCTCGCGTGGATCCCGCTGCGCCAACGGCTCGGCCTCGGGACGGTCGTGAACACGTTGTCGGTCGGCTTCATCGCGAACCTGGGTATCTACCTCATCCCCGAGCAGGATCGGCTCGCGGTGCGCATCCCGATGCTCCTCGTCGCGATCGTCATGTTCGGCGTCGGGGGCGGGCTCTACATCGGATCGGGGCTCGGGCCCGGTCCGCGCGACGGCTTGATGACCGCGATCGCGAGCCGCGGCCATCCGGTCTGGGCGGTGCGCACCGTGCTCGAGTGCAGCGCGCTGGTCGCGGGCTTCCTCCTGGGCGGCCATGTCGGCGTCGGCACGGTGCTGCTCGCGTTCACGATCGGGCCGGTGACGCACGCGGGCCTGCGCCGATTCCATCTCCCCGTCCGCGACGACACGCCGGAGGTGTTGGGCGAGTGAAGGTCGCAGTGATCGGGAGCGGCTTCGGGCGCCGCGTGGTCGCGCCGGTGTTCTCGGCGACCGACGGCTGCGAGGTCGCCGGCGTCGTGTCGGCGCGCGACGACGGCGCCGTTCGCGAGATGGTCACACGCGCCGACGTCGATCTCGTGAGCGTGCACTCGCCGCCGTTCCTGCACGCGCCGCACGTCCGGCTCGCGCTCGCCGAAGGCAAGGCGGTGCTGTGCGACAAGCCGTTCGCGCTCGACGGCGACGAGGCCGCGGAGCTCGAAGCCGAGGCGCGCGCAGCTGGTGTCGTCGCCCTGTGCAACTTCGAGTTCCGCTACGACCCGGCGCGGGCGCTGCTGCGCGACATGGTCGCCGACGGGTCGCTCGGCGCGCTCGAGCACGTGCAGATGTACGCGGATCTCGGCCGGCACGCGGGTGCCGCTGCGACCCTGGGGCTGGCTCTTCGACCGGGCGCGGGGCGGCGGCTGGATCGGCGCATGGGGATCGCACGCGGTCGACACCTTGCGCTTCGTGTTGCGGGGCCGAGATCACCGGGGTCCAGGCGCTGCTCCGCATCGACGTCGCAGAGCGCCCCGACGAGCGGGGCGAGCTCCACCGCTGCACCGCCGAGGACGGCTTCAGCGCGTCGCTCACGCTGTCGAACGGTGCGTCGGTCGCGATCGACAGCGGGTTCGGCGCGGTCGTCAACCTGGCGCCGCGCACCGTGTTGCTCGGTTCGCTTGCGGCTGTCGAGGTGGTGGGCGAGCGGCCGAGTCTCGATCCGGAGGGCCGACGGCACGGGCGAGTCGATCGACCTCGGTGCCGGTTCCGGTGCCGACGCCGATGCCGACGCGCACCTCGCCCCGATGCGCCGGTTCGCCGAGGTCGTGCGGGACGCGGTCGACACCGGTGAGATTCCGTCGCACGCGCCGACCTTTGCCGACGGCCGCGCGTGCGACGCCGTCCTCGACCTCCTGCGCGCCGAGCCGATCGCGTAGGTCAACGGCACGTCTCGTCTAAGTTCGCTGAATGCCGAGTGACTTCGCGTTGAAGACGATGAACGGCGTGCACCGCGCCCTCCTGAAGCTGACGGGTGACCGGTTCGGCTGGCAGGCCGGGAGGATGCCGGTGCTCGAGCTCACGACCACCGGCCGCAAGTCGGGGCAACCGAGATCGGTGATGCTCACCTCGCCGCACCAGGACGGTTCGACGATCGTGGTCGTCGCGTCGCGCGGCGGCGACGACATCCACCCGGCGTGGTTCCTCAACCTGCGTGACAACCCCGAGGTCCAGGTCTCGTACAAGGGCGGTCCGAAGCAGCCGATGCGGGCGCGGGTCGCGTCGGCCGAGGAGCGGGCGCGCCTGTGGCCGCTCGTCACGGCCACCTACAAGAACTACGCGCAGTACCAGACGAAGACGACGCGCGAGATTCCGCTCGTGCTGCTGGAACCGGTCGCGTAGACGGGCTGCGGGCTACACCCGGCGGCCGAGGAACGCGAGGAGCCGCGCCTGCGCGTCGGCGCCGGGCGGGACCTCGACCTCCGCGCCGAACGCCTGCGGGCTGCGCATCGCGTCGCCGAAACCCTCGGCCTGGGCCCGGACGCGTTCGAGGTCGGCGGGCGGGATGCGGTCGTCGAGTCCCGTGGCGTGCGCGAGATCCCAACCGTGCACCACGAGATCGAACGCGAGGAAGCGATCGACCGCGCTTTCGAACGTCTGGCGGCCCATCCCACCCTCGAACTCCGTGCGCCGCGAGCTCGGGGTCCTCGAGATCGTGCCGCACGACGGCGCGGGTCGCGTTCCAGGCGCCGAGCGGATCGTCGTCGACGGAAGGCACGTCGCCGACCGATCGCCCGACGAACCCGAGGAAGAGCCCTTGTGTGCTCACGACATGCGCGACGAGATCGCGTGCCGTCCAGTTCTCGCACGGCGTCTGCGCCGACCACTTGTCGGCCGGCACCGCCGCGATCTTGGCGGCGAATGCATCCGCGAGTCGGGCGTAACGCTCCGAGATCTCCGTCATGACGCGTCCTCTCACGAGCTTGGTTGGGGCGGGCGGTGCTAGCCGCGGGGCTCGGGCATCTGTACCCCGGCGAGCGCGCCGTCGAACACCGTGCGCCAGCCGTCACCCGAGATGCCGAGCGAGTCGAGCTGGCGTTCGGCATCGACGCGGGCCGGGGCGGCCTCCTCGTCGTGGAGCACTTCGAGGACACACGCGCGCACGAGCGCGGCGATCGCGTGCTCGAGGCGCGCGTCGGTCGCCGTGGCGATCGCGTGCGCGGCGTCGACGCTGCCGCGGCCGTCGCCACTCCCGGTCTGCACGTGCACGAGCGCTTCCGCCCACAGCGCGATCATGCGGTCGGAGTACGTGCCCCCGCTGCGGTCGTTCAGCGCTTCGATCACGTCCCGCGCGTCGTCGCACCGGTGCGCGGCAGCGAGGGCGAGCGCGAGACGGCAGCCCACTGCAAGTGCCGGTCCGTCGTCGGTCGCGTTCCGGTAGCGGATCTTCGAGCACGTCGATCGCGCCCGCGACGTCGCCGAGCTGGAGCCGGGCGAGGCCGACCGCGGCCGCGGCATCTGCCGCGCCGAGCTCGTTCGGGTCGCCGATGTCGATCGCCTCGAGGGTCGCGGCCGCGCCCGCGGCGTCGCCCCGCTGGAGCTGCACGGAAGCCTCGACGATGACCGGGATGGAGTGCATGCCTTCGTCGGGCAGTGTGCGTGCGACCTCGTAGTAGCGCGCGAGCGACACGTTGTAGACGTCGTCGTGGCCGAGCTCGGCCTGGGCGCGGATGACGGAGGCGGTGGCCATCACCTCGCCCCAACGGTCGCCGATCTCCTGGAAGAGCTCGACCGCCTCGCCGCCGCGTTCGGCGCACTCACGCGTCTGCCCGCTCCACAGCGCGACGTTCGCGAGCAGCACGTTCATCATGCCGACGGCCCAGCGGTTGCCCGTCTCGCGGCCCTCGATCGCGATGTGTTCGGCGATCGCGGCGGCCTCCTCGAGCCGGCCCTGGTTGTAGCGCACGAAGGCGAGGAGCCCGTACGCCCAGCTGAGGCCGCCCCAGTCGCCCAGCTCGCCGAAGAGATCGGCCGACTCCTCGAGCCGGCTCTCGGCGCGCGCGATGTTGCCGTGCGAGAACGAGATCCACGCCAGGTTCTGGAGTGCCCACGCGGAGCCGCGCTGGTTGCCCGAGGAGCGGAACGACCCGAGCGCTTCGGAGACGAACCGCTCTGCCTCCGCGAGCTCACCACGGAAGAGATGCGTCATGCCGAGGCCGCGCAACACGTTCGCCGCGCCCGACTCGTCGTCGATCTCCCGCCAGAGCTGCAGCGCCTGCCCGAATGTCTTCTCCGCGATCTCGTACGCGCCGGTGGCGGCTTCGCCTTCGCCGAGCAGGGTGAGCGCGCTGGCTTCGTCCGCACGGTCGCCCGCGGCGCGGGACTCTTCCAGCGCGGTGAGCGCGTCGTCGCGCCCGGCGTCGATGTCGCGCCGCTGCACGCGGGCGCGGGCGCGTCCGAGGAGCGCGGTCCGGTGCTCGGCGGTGTTCTCGGGGCCGAGCAGCGTGAGGGCCCGGTCGTGGTGGCGTTCGGCCGAGCTCCACGCCTCGACCGCCTCGTCGCGCTCGGCCGCGCGCATCAGCGTGTCGATGGCCTGGCGGTGCACGTCGCGCGGCACGCCGTCGACCGCGCCCAGCTCGGCCACGAGCTCGGCCGCGGTCGCGAGATGATGGGCGGCCTGGTCGAGTCCCTGGTCGCCGCGCGCCGCGAGGAACGGCGCCACGACCGCGTGCCGGCGCGCCCGCTCGGCCTTCGTGAGCGTCCCGTACGCGATCTCGCGGATGAGCTCCGACTTGAAGTGGAAGTCGTCGTGCCCGATGACGAGGAAGTCGCGCTCGGCGAGGTCGTGCAGCAGCTCGCGCGCGTCGGCGCGGCCGGCGAGCGCGAGGACCGCGGGGATCGAACCGCCCGCGCCGACGATCGCGCAGTCCTCGAGCAGTGACCGCGGCCCGGCTTCCAGCGCGTCGAGCCGGGCCGCGACGAGCCCGTGCAGTGTGGCCGGCAGCTCGTGCAGCCGTTCGCTGTCGCGCGTCTCCTGCACGAACGCGACCAGCTCCTCGACGAAGAACGGGTTGCCGCCGCTGCGCTCGAGCAGGAATTCGACGGTGGGGTCGTCGGCTTCGCCGCAAAACAGCGCGCGGACGAGGTCGGCCGTGGAGGCGCGGTCGAGCGGGTCGAGGTGCAGGGCGAGCTCGTTGTGCTTGCCCGGCGCCGGCGCCCAGCGTTCGTCGAGACCGGGGCGGGAGGTCGCGACGAGCACGAACGGCCGGTCGTGGAGCCGGGCGAGCATCCGGTTGCAGAGATCGAGGGCCTCGTCGCTCGACCAGTGCAGGTCGGAGAGGATCAGCACGAGTGGCGCCCGCGACGCGAGGGCCTCGAAGAACGCGATCGTCGACCGGAGCGCGTCGTCGCGGGCGCGGGTGGGGTCGACGCCGGGTCGGGTGACGCCGTCGATCAGGTGGAGCAGGCCCTCGACCATGCGCTCGGTCTCGGGCGCGTCGGCCGGGAGCTCGAGCGCGGTGGTGACGCGCTTGGTCACTGCGTGCCGGAGGTCGACGTCCGCGGCCGCGTCGGACGACTCCAGGTCGGCCGCCTCGGTCTCGCCCGCGCACGCCCGGCGCAATGCTTCTGCCACCGCGACGAACACGTTGGCGTCGCCGTAGGGGACGCACTGCCCGGTGAGCACCTCCGCACCGAAATCGCGCGTCGCCCGCAGCCCGAGCTCGCTCGCGAGGCGGCTCTTGCCGACGCCCGCCTCACCCGAGAGCATGAGGAGATGCGCGCGACCCCGGCGCGCGGCCATGGCCACGACGTGTTCGAGCGCGGCGAGCTCCTCGTCGCGCCCGAGGAGCGGTGCCTGCTCGCGGCTCCGGCGCCGGCCCGGTGGTTCGGGCGCGTCGATCGCGCGGTACGCCTCGACCGGCTCCTCGCGGCCGCGCAGCCCCTGCGGGCCGAGCGACTCGTAGCGGATCGACGCTCGGGTCGCCGCGTAAGTGGCCGGGCCGACGACCACCTGACCGGGCTGGGCGAGCTTCTCGAGGCGCTGGGTCGTGTTGACGACGTCGCCCATCACGGTGGGATCGCCGCCCGCGCGCATCGCGCCGACGAGGACCTCGCCGGTGTTGACCCCGATCCGCATCTGCACCCGGATCCCGAGGTCGGGCGCGAGCGCCGCCAGCGTCTCGTGCATCCGCAGCGCGGCCCGCACCGCCCGCTCGGCATCGTCCTCGTGCGCGACCGGCGCGCCGAAGAGGGCGACGATCTCGTCGCCGACGATCTTGTCGAGATGGCCGCCGAAGTCGACGATGTCGGCGACGAGGGCCTCGAAACACGCGTCGACCAGGCGTTTGACCTGCTCGGGGTCACTCGTGGCAGAGAGCGCGGTGAAGTCCACGAGGTCGGCCATCAGCACCGTGGCCAGCCGGCGCTCGTCGGCGGCCACGATCAGTCGCTGGCCGCATTCCGGGCAGAAGCGAGCGCCGTCGGGCGCGGGCGCCCCGCACGCCGGGCAGGTCATGCGCTCACGATATCCGCAGGGGCTTCGGTCCCGACGCCCGAATGACGCCCGGATGCGGCGGTTTCGCGTTCAGGTCGAGGGTCGCGGTGCCGAGAATCGAAGTGAGCTTCGGGGAGCGATGACATGGAGTGTTGGGAGTCGGGTGAGACGGGCGGCGACGGCGAGCGCGTCGCGTGCCGAGTGACGGCGTCGGTGACGGCGCTGCCGGGCGCGCGGACCGCGGGAGGCCACGCGGCCCCCGCACCACCCGGTGAGACCGCCGACACGACCTTGCTCGACCTGCTCCCGCATCCCGCGTTCGCGATCGCGGTCGACGGCGACGACGCGTTCCGTTTCATCTACACGAACGACGCCTACCGTGCGTTGCGGGGCGACGAGACTCTGAACGGAGAGATTCCGGACGGACGTGGCTTCGAGGCCGCGCCGGGCGACCTGCGCAGCGTCGTGCCCGCCAACGCTCTCGTCGCGCACGTGCGCGCGTTCGCCCGCGCCGCGCGAGCGGACGACGATCTCGTTCGAGACCGTATGGGGGACCTCGATCCCGGTCGCGACGCGTCGCGGTCGACGTGACCCCGCTCGTCGGCGCCGACGGTGGGTGCGAGCAACTCGTCGGCGCGGCGTACGACGTGAGCGAGCACCGGCGGATCGAGGCCGAGCTCGCGCACCGCACGCGGCACGATCCGCTGACCGAGCTGCCCAACCGGGTGATGCTGGTGGAATGGCTGCACGAGGCGCTCACCGCGTCGAGCGACGACTCGCGCGTCGGCTTGGTGCTGCTCGACATCGACCACTTCAAGGTCGTGAACGACAGCCTCGGCCACGAGGCCGGCGACGAGCTGCTCGCGACCGCGGCCGGCCGGCTCGCCCGGGTGCTCCGCGCCGGGGATCGTCTCGCACGCCTCGGCGGTGACGAGCTCGCCGTCGTCTGTCACAACGTCACCGAGGTCGACGACGTGACGACGCTCGCCCGGCGCCTGCGTGCCGTGTTCGATCAGCCGTTCGCGCTGGGTGACGACGAGGTGGTGCTCGGTGCGAGCGTCGGCGTGATCGTCTCCGAGGACGTGGACGACACCCCGACCCGCCTGTTGCGCGACGCCGACGTCGCGGTGTTCGCGGCGAAGGAGCTCGGCCGCGGCCGCGTCGAGCTGTTCGACGAATCGATGCGCACCCGGGCCGTCCGCCGGCTGGAGATCGAAGGCGGGCTGCGGCGCGCGTTGGTGCGCGGCGAGTTCCGCGTGCACTACCAGCCGATCGTCGCGTTCGACCGTTCGGAGATGATCGGCATCGAGGCGCTCGTCCGCTGGGACCACCCCGATTTGGGGCTCCTCGAGCCGGCCGACTTCCTGCCGGTCGCCGAGGAGACCGGGCTCATCGTGCCCATCGGCGCGTGGGTGCTCCACGAAGCGTGCTCGCAGACCTCACGCTGGTGTGCCGAGCTTCCCGACGACGCGCCGCTCTCGGTCGCCGTCAACCTCTCCGCGCGCCAGCTGAACGATCCCGAGCTCGTGTCGATCGTCGACTCCGTTCTCACCGCAACGCGCCTCGACCCCGCGCTGCTCACGCTCGAGGTCAACGAGACCGTGGTCGTCGAGCACCGTGAGGCGGTCACCGACGTGCTGCTGCGCCTGTCGGCGCGCGGCGTGCAGATCGGGATCGACGACTTCGGGACCGGACAGTCGTCGCTCGCGCACCTGAACGTCCTGCCCGTCGACACGCTGAAGATCGACCGGTCGTTGATTGCCGGTCTCGGTCGGAGCCAGGACGACGCCGCGATCGTCGCGGCGATCGTCGGGCTCGGGCACGCGCTCGACTTCACGGTGACGGCGGAGGGCATCGAAGACGACCTGCAGCTGCACCTCCTGCGCACGCTCGGGTGCGACCTCGGCCAGGGTTACTACTTCGCCCGGCCCCAGCCCGGACAGATCGTGCGGGCGCTCGTGCACCACCGGTTCCGGTGGAGCGAGCGCGTCAGCGCCTGAGCCCCGAAGCTCCCGGCCCGGCGAGCCGGGCGAACCGGTCAGGTCGCCGAGCCGCCGCCGTCGCCGTGGTCGTGGTCGTCGCCGTCGTCCGCGGTCGGCGTCTGCCAGGCCCGCAGGATGCTCCAGGCGAAGATGCCCGTGCCGTGCCCGTCGCTCCAGTTGATGGTGATGCCCCATCCACCCACCAGCTCGGCGCCGATCGCGGTGAACGGCAGCAACGACCTGGGCCTGGGCCCGACCGTCTGACCCTGCTCGCGCAGACCGCGGCATTCCGCACACGGGCAGTTGCGCCGGAGCTCCTCCAGCCCGAAGTGCGACGTGGTCCCGTCGGCCCAGTGCAGGGTCAGCCCGGACGTGCGGTCGAGCTCGACCTGGGTCGGGGCCTCGGAGTCGGGAAGGTCGAAGGACACCGCGCGAGTGTGGCCCACGCCGTCGCCTGCGGTTGAATGGGGCCGATGCCGCTGCTCTCCGACGCCGAGATCACCGCCGCGCTGAGTGCGCTCCCGGGCTGGTCGCGGTCGGGCGACGAGATCGAGAAGACGTTCGAGCTGGATTCCTTCCCCGACGCGATCGCGTTCGTCGTGCGGATCGGGTTCCTCGCGGAGGCGGCCGACCACCATCCCGACCTCGACGTGCGGTGGCGGCGCCTCCGCGTCGCGCTCACCACGCACGACGCCGGCGGACTCACCACGAAGGACGCGCGAGCTCGCGCGTCGGATCGAAGGGATCGCCTAACCGTGCCGCTCGTCATCGCGCTCGTGATCGTCGCGCTGCTGCTCTTGTTCATGTGGATCGCGGTCGGTCGCGAGCCCGGCCCGGGACCCTCCGACGTCGCGATCGCGTACGAGCGCGCGTGGGACGAGCTCGACTTCGACCTCCTGTACGACCTCTCCGGCGCCGAGCTCCGCGACGGTCTGCGCCGCGACCAGTTCGTCGCGGCCAAGCGCAGCGCGTACTCGGGCGCGGGCAAGGGCGCGCGCATCGGGGCGCGCGTCACGGTCGAGACGTCGGTCGCGGGCAACCAGACCGCGCTCGTCGTCACGCGCGTCGAGGTCGACGGCGGCTCGGTACGCAACAACGTGATGCTCGATCACACCGCGAACGGCTGGGTCGTCGTCAGCTACTCGCTCCGGGCCGAGAACGAGACCGCACCGCCGTCCGCCTCGGCGTGACGGCTTGACGGCACGATCGTGACCGCGGCGGGCGTGCTGCTCACCGGCGGCGCGAGCCGCCGCATGCAGACCGACAAGGCCACGATCGTGTGGAAGGGCGAGACGCTCGCGTGCCGCGCCGTTCGCGTGCTCACACAGGTGTGCGAGCCCGTCGTCGAGGTCGGGCCGGGCGTGAGCGGGGCGCGCCACGTACGGGAGGACCCGCCCGGGTCGGGACCGCTCGCCGCGCTCGTCGCGGGCGCGCGGGCGATCGGTTCGAGCGGTGTCGCGGTGGTGCTGCTTCGCGTGCGACCTCCCGTTCGTCGAGGCCCCGACCCTGCGCATGCTGGCGGACTGGCCGGGATCGGGCACGGTCGTCCCGCGCGTCGACGGGAGATTGCAGTACGCATGCGCGCGGTACGGGCCCGACGCGATCGAGCGCGCCGAGCTCGCGCTCGCGGGCGGCGAGCGTTCGCTGCGCGCGGTCGTGGGGGAGTGCGACGAGGTGGCCGAGGAGCAGTGGCGGCTCGTGGGTCCCGCGCACACGTTCGCCGACGTCGACACGCCCGAGGACCTGCTCCGACTCGGCCTCTCTCGTAGCATCGACCCGTGAGATTGTCCGACGCGCCGGTGCGGCGTCCGGTGAGCGACGTGCAGGTGCTCGCGTTCGACGCAGGGTCCACGAGGCGCCGGCCGGACCGGCTCGCGACCGAGGAGCCGATGGAGATCCGCGTCGCCGGTCCGGGTCAGGAACCGGTTCCGTTCGCAGTCGCGATGCGGACGCCCGGCAACGACTTCGAGCTCGCGGCCGGGCTCTGCCTGACCGAGGGATTGCTCTGCGGTCCCGACGACCTCGACGGCATCGCGTACTGCCTCGGGCCCGAACGCGAGCAGATGTTCAACGTCGTCACCGTGCGCCTGCGGACGCCGCTGCCCGCCGACGTGCGCGAGCGCCGCTACCTGTCGAACTCGTCGTGTGGCATCTGCGGGAAGGCCGCGCTCGAAGAGGTCGAGGTGCGGTGCCCGCCGGTGAGTGCGGGGCCGAGCGTGGCCGCGAGTGTCATCGGGTCGCTGCCCGCGCAGCTGTCGGACGCTCAGCGCGTGTTCGACCAGACCGGCGGGTTGCACGCGGCGGCGCGGTTCGCGGCCGACGGCACGCTGCGCGCCACCCGCGAGGACGTCGGCCGCCACAACGCGCTCGACAAGCTCATCGGCAACGCGCTCCTCGAACGCGAGCTGCCGCTCGCCGACGATGTCCTGCTCGTGTCGGGGCGGCTCTCGTTCGAGTTGGTGCAGAAGGCCGCGGTCGCGGGCATCTCCGTGCTCTGCGCGGTCTCGGCGCCGTCGAGCCTCGCCGTCGCCGCGGCCGACCAACTGGGCCAGACCGTCGTCGGCTTCGTCCGCGACGGCCGCTTCAACATCTACTGCCACCCCGAGCGCGTCGACGTGGGTCGGTGAGCACGTGAAGTTGCGCCTGCGCCGCCGCAAACGCGGCCGCGATCTCATCCACAGCCGACCGGGTCTGCGGCGGGAGCAGTGGGTCGGCTGGAGACCGAACGGCATCGGCGAGCAGAAGCCGAACCACTACGGCGCCATGCTCCACACGATCTGGGACAACCGCCGCGAGCTGCCGTACGCGTTGCGCATCCTGCGCAAAGGCGTGTGCGACGGCTGCGCCCTCGGTGTCGCCGGCTTCCACGACTGGACGATCAGTGGTGTGCACCTGTGCACGACACGCCTCGACCTGTTGAAGCTCAACACTGCGCACGCGATCGACGACGCGCACTTCGCCGATGTCGACACGTTGGCGCGGATGAAGGGCCGCGAGCTGCGCGAGCTCGGTCGCCTCGCCCATCCGATGGTGCGGCGCAAGGGGGAGCGTGGGTTCACGCGCGTCTCGTGGGACGACGCGCTCGACCTGGTCGCGGACCGGATCCGGGCGACGACCCCCGACCGCGTCGGCCTCTACATGACGGCACGCGGCATCACCAACGAGGTGTACTACGTCGCGCAGAAGGCGGCGCGGTACATCGGGACGAACAACGTCGACAACGCCGCGCGCGTCTGCCACGCGCCGTCGACCTCGGCGCTGAAGGAGTCGATCGGCGTCGCGGCCACGACGTGCTCCTACCGCGACGTGATCGAGAGCGACCTGATCGTGCTCTTCGGGGCCGACGTCGCCAACGCCCAACCCGTTTTCATGAAGTACCTGTACCTCGCGAAGCAGCGGGGTGCGCGCATCGCGGTGGTGAACCCGTTCCGGGAGCCGGGGCTCGAGCGCTACTGGGTGCCGTCGAACGCCGAGAGCGCCGTGTTCGGCACGAAGATCGCCGACGAGTTCTTCCCGATCCACACCGGTGGCGACGTCGCGTTCGTCAACGGCGTGATGAAGGAGCTCCTCGCGATCGGGGGTATCGACCGCGGGTTCGTGAACGCCCGCACCGCGGGCTTCGACGCAGTGCTCGCCGAGCTCGAGGACGAGCCGTACGACGTGCTCGAGCAGTCGTCGGGCGCGACGCGTGCCGACATGGCCCGCTTCGCCCGCATGTACGCGTCGGCCGGTTCGGCGGTGCTGGTGTGGTCGATGGGGGTGACCCAGCACGTGTCGGGCGTCGACAACGTGCGCGCCATCGTCAACCTCGGTCTCGCGCGCGGCAACGTCGGTCGCCCGGGCGCGGGCCTCATGCCGATCCGCGGGCATTCCGGCGTACAGGGCGGCGCGGAGATGGGCTGCTACGCGACCGCGTTCCCGGGCGGCATCGCGATCACGCCGCAGACTGCCGCGGAGCTGAGCGCGCAATGGGGATTCGACGTGCCGGCCGCGCCCGGTCTCGACCGCGGCCGACATGGTCGACGCCGCCCGCCACGGCGAGCTCGACGTGCTGTGGTCGAGCGGTGGCAACTTCCTCGACGTGCTCCCGGCCCCCGACGTCACCGAGACCGCGCTCTCTCGCGCGCCGCTGCGCATCCACCAGGACATCGTCCTGACGCACCAGATGCTCGTCGACCCCGGCGCGGTGGTCGTGCTGCTCCCGGCCGCGACCCGTTACGAGCAAGAGGGCGGCGGCACCTCGACCACGACCGAGCGCCGCGTCGCCTTCAGTCCCGAGATCCCGGGCCCGCGCGTCGGCGAGGCCCGCAGTGAATGGCGGATCTTCGCCGACATCGCCCGGCGGGTACGGCCCGAAGGGGCGGCCGGGTTCGGCTGCGAGTCGGCCGCGGCGATCCGCGCCGAGATCGCACGTGTGGTCCCCGCGTACGCGGGGATCGAGACCCTGCACGAGACCGGCGACGCCATCCAGGTTGGGGGCGAGCGGCTGTGCGAGGGCGGGGTCTTCCCCACTCCCGACGGGCGCGGGCATTTCGCGGTCGTTGCCCCTTCGCGCCCGGATGTTCCCGCCGGGCACTTCATGTTGTCGACCCGGCGAGGTAAGCAATTCAATTCCATGGTCTGGAACGACACCGATCCGCTCACCGGCGCGGGCCGCGACGCGTTGTTCGTCGCGCCCACCGACGCGAGCGCGCTCGGAGTGCGCGACGGCGAGGCCGTGATCGTGCGGTCGCCGCACGGCGAGATGCGGGCCCGCATCCACGTCGCGTCGATCCGGCCCGGCAACGTGCAGGTGTTCTTCCCGGAGTCGAACCCGCTCCTCGCGCCGTCGCGGCGCGATCCGATCTCGGGCGTCCCCGACTACAACGCGGTCGTCGAGGTGATCCCGGTCGGATGACGTCACCCGATGCTCTGCTCGAGCTGTTCGGCGACGCGGCCACCGCGGTCCGGCGCGCGGTCGCGGCGATCGAACCGTCCGAGCTGCGTACCCGCACGCCCCGCGCCGGCCAGTACGCGCTCGACCTCGTCGCCGATGCCGAAGCGTGCCGCGTGCTGGAGCGCGCGGGCGTGCGTATCGTCAGCGAAGAGTCGGGTGTGCACGAGTGCGCGGGCGCGTCGATCACCGTCGTGCTCGATCCGGTCGACGGGTCCACCAACTGCTCGCGCCGGATTCCGTACTGGGCCACGTCGATCTGCGCGCTCGACGCCGACGGCGCGCTCGCCGGGCTGGTCGTGAACCAGGTGAGCGGCGTCGCCGTCACCGCGATCCGCGGCGGTGGGGCGTTTCGCGACGGCGTACCCGTGCGGGCGTCGGCGACGCGTGCTGTCGAGGAGTCGATGATCTACGTCACGGGCCCGCCCAACACCTGGTTGCCGTGGAAGCAGTTCCGTGCCCTCGGTTCGGCCGCGCTCGGTCTGTGCGAGGTCGCGACGGGCGCGTTCGACGGCATGCTCGACGCGGGCGGGTTCCACGCGCCCTGGGATTACCTCGCGGGCTATCTCGCGTGCGTCGAGGCCGGCGCGACCGTGCGCGACGCCGAGGGACGCGACCTGGTCACCGACGCACTCGACGCCGCGTCGCCAATTGATCGCGGCCGGCACACCTGAGCTCGCCGCCGCGCTGGCAGGAGGTCTCGCGTGAGCATTCTCGACTACAGCGCGTTGCTCGGCGTCGCCGACCGGGCGGCGCGCGCGCGGGTGGTGACGTCGTCCGCCACTATTTCGGGCGACTCGAGGACGTGCGCGAGAAGGCGCCGGGCGACTGGGTGAGTGAGGCCGACCTCGCCAGCGAGCGCGCGATCCGCGAGCTGCTGACCCGGGAGACGGGCCTGCCCGTGTACGGCGAGGAGGCCGGGGGAGAGGAGTTCGACACCGGCTGGCTCGTCGACCCGCTCGACGGCACGTCCAACTTCCTGCACGGCTTCGACGCGGTGGGCGTGTCGGTCGGGCTGATCGCCGACGGCGAGCCCGTCGTCGGCGTCGTGCACGCGCCGCTCCTCGACCGGACCTTCGCCGCCGCCGTCGGGCTCGGAGCGTTTCGCGACTCGCGCCCGTTGCACGTGAGCAACCGGCCGGGGGAGCAGGCGATCGTCGCGACGGGCTTCCCGTTCCGGCACAAGGACCTGCTCGCCCAGTACGAGCACGCCCTGGGCGCCGCGTTGCGGGGCTTCGAGGACGTCCGCCGGGTGGGCGCCGCGAGCCTCGACCTCTGCTGGACGGCCGAAGGTGTTTTCGACGGCTATTTCGAGCTCCGTCTGGGCCCGTGGGACGTCGCCGCGGGCGGCATCATCGTGCGCGAGGCGGGCGGGGTCGTGACGGATTGGGCCGGGAACGACCGGGCCTGGCTGCTGTCGGGCAACATCCTCGCGGGCCCGCCCGGGGTCCACTCCGAGCTGCTCCGGATCGCCTCGGCGAGCCGTCGCGAAAGCTCCTGAAGGCCCCGTTCCATCCGATCAGAGACCAGGCCGGCCATAAATCATTTGACGGACCTTTCCGATCATGGTCGGATGAACGCTCGAATGTTGGAAGCACGAGAAGGCGCGAGCATGAATAGCTCCATGTACGCAACCCGAGCCGATGTCATGGCCGGGAACGCGCGCGTGCGTGCCTTCCAGTCGTGCTCGGTCTCGCCGGTCTTTGCACCGTGGTCGCCGATCTCGCTCGGTACGACGGCCCTCAAGCACGACCGGCCCCGACGCCCCGAGGTGTCCCATCCGTAGCCGCCGCTACCAGGGAGCAACCACGAGGCCGTCGGGGCAACCCGGCGGCCTTTCTCTTTGTCCGGCCCCGATCGTCCTGAATCCGACCACCGCCTACCGACCGCACGCACGACACGACGACGCACGAGCAACGAACGAGACGTACGAGAAAACGGGGAGTGATCGGCGATGTTCGCCATCCAGTTCATCGAGACCGACGAGACCAACCGAGAACCCGACTGGCAAGAGCTGGCGCGCTGCAACGACGGCACCGGCTCCATGACGGAGCTGTTCTTCTCCGAGCAGCTCGACGACATCGCCGCGGCCAAGGCCTTCTGCCTCGAGTGCCCGGTGAAGGAGCACTGCCTGGAGGGCGCCCGCGAGCGGCGGGAGCCGTGGGGCGTCTGGGGCGGCGAGCTGTTCGTGAACGGCAAGATCGTCGCCCAGAAGCGCAAGCGTGGGCGTCCCCCGAAGGTTCGCCCCGAGGTGGAGGTCCCGCAGGCGCAGTCCGCCTGACCCTCCCGAACTGCCCGCCCGAGGACGCTCCCGCCTCGGGCGGGCCGAGGTCGCAAGCGCGGGCCGGGACAACGAAGTGTGGGCGCTCTCCCCCCGGCGCCCACCGATGCGAGTCCCGGCCTGCGGGCGGCCCTCCCTCCTCGCCCGAGGCCCAGATCCGGTTACGGTCTCCCGGTGCTGTCGCAACGATTCTGTGGACGAATCGCCGCGACGTGATTTCGCCAGGTCGGAATTGGGCAGATCTGACCTCGGCCGAACGGCCGGCGCTGCTGGTGTCGGCCTGCCTCTTCGGGGTGGAGTGCAATCACGGGGGTGGCCATTCGCGCCGGCCTGCGGTCGTCTCCGAGAACGAGATCCCTTTAGCGGCGCCGACGCAGCTCGTGCGCGCCGAAGGCCACGGGTAGCACGGTGCCGTCGGAGTGGCGGCGAAGCGTGAGACCACCGTCGACGACCGCGGCGATCTCGAAGCCGGAAGTCCAATGCGGCTCGAAGCGGGTCAACACCTCGACTTCGGTTCCGGCCGATAGTTCGGTCGCGATCTCGATGTCGAAGGTCATCATGTCCCGCTCCCGTTGTCGAGTCCATATCGACGGTCGGTGGCGCGGTCTGAAGCCTGCGGGTTGCGGCCTTCTACGGTTCAGCCCGCGTCGGGCCGGAGGCCGTCGAAACCCCCACTGATCTCGGCCATGAACTCGGGATGCTCACCGACGGGGCGGGGGCAGTTCGGCCAGTGATCGGGGATCGTCCCCCGACAGTGCACGGCCGGGGTGATGAACCAATCCTCGCCGGGAACCGGGCCGACCTCGCCTGCGGCGTAGCGGATCGTGAGGCCGGCCCGCCGGCGGGCCGAGCGGTTCGCTCGCGATCCGTGCAGCAACAGATCCGAGTGCAGAGAGACCTCACCCGCGCGCAAGGTGTTGGTGAAACGCGCTCCGTACTGGTCCGGGTCGACGGCTTGGCGCTTCAGTACTCGCGAGCCGTCGAGCGCCCTGTCCTCGTGGGGGAGCGGCCCGAGCGCGTGACTGCCGGGTGCGAACTCCATCGCCGCGTTCTCCGCGTCGGCGTCGTCGATCGCGAGCCACACCGTCACCGACCGAGCCGGGGTGAGCGGCCAGTAGATCGCATCCTGATGGAGCGGAACCTCCATCCCGTCGCCCGGCATCTTCGCGAAGAGGTGCATCCCCCAGCACACGATGTCGGGGCCGATGATGTCTTGCGCGTAGTCGAGGAGTCGCGGCGTCTGGATGAGGTCGTGGAGTCCCTCGCAGACAAGGTGATAGCTGTTCACCGAGTACGAGTTCCGCCGGTCGGGCGCGGAGACGACCGCGTCGATCAAGTTGTCGACGTACTCGCGTAGGTCGAGAGCTTCCGGTCCGGAGAAGGCGGGCAGTGGGCTGACGAAGCCGTTGCGGTTGAACTCCTCGACCTGCGCCGAGCACAGCACCCGGGCCCGGGCCGGATCGGCGGGACGGAACGTCAGGTCGCGAGCGTCGTCTTCGCCCGGTGCGAAGTCGGTCTTGAACCCCACGCCCCATTCTGGCGCGGACTCGATCGACGAGCCACGAGCGCGAGGCACTGTTTGCGTTGACGACGAGGCGCGTGCATGTCGGCGATAGTCGGCCGGATCGTTCTCGGGCCTGCTGACGCCGATCCGGCGATCCAGGAAGCGATCTTCACGACCTGCGGCCTGATCACCCTTGGGTCGGGACGTATATCTGGCACCGGCGAGAGATTCACACCCGACGGCGAGAGCGCGTCTTGTTCGGCAAGCACTGACGCCGAAGGCGTCTTCCGGCCCCGACGGTCAATCGACGCTCTCGGGCCTGGGTTCAGTCGGTAGAGCCCCGGCGCGTTACAAGCGCCGGGAGAGAACCGGACGCTCGCTGGAGTTGGCCGGATTGGTGGACACGATGACTCAACGCCGGACCAAACGAGACAGCCTCCGCTTCACTGGCAGTGGAATGCGGGGACTCAACAGGTCGTGCCCTCGCTCGAACGTGCGGAGCGCTTCGCGCTGCACGCGACCAAGCTCCGGCCACCGGAATGGATAGCGGCACTCTATGACGCCGAAGCCCGCGCTGACGCGGTCGACGAGGTGCGAGACGTCGACACTTTCACCCGCGTCGAGACGTACGATCTCTCTCCAGAGTTTGCGCATGCCTTCGGTGAGGTTGATGTCGTCGACCACGATGACCTTCGGCTTCAGCCGGTTCGCATAGACGGCGATGTTTTCCAGCGTGTGGCGGTACTCGTGCCGTGAGTCGACGAACAGCAAGTCGATCGATCCAGGGCCGTTCTTCTCGAAGCCCGAGCAGATCGCCTGGATCGTCGCGGGAGCGAGCGAGTGACCCTGGACCCGTACGACGGTCGGGACCAGAGCGAGCGCAGCTTCGTTGTGGCGAGTGATGTCAACCGTGACGATGCGCCCGACGCTCGCGGACGACATTCCCTTGTTCAAAGCGAGCGTCGCGCCGCCGTAGTGAGTGCCAATTTCGAGAATCCGGGTGAAGTCGTTCGCCCTCACGAGTCCGGCGAGTAAGAAGTAGTAGCCGTGTGGTGCCGAGACGTGCTGCCCCTTCCACTCGCCGTATACGCAGTCACTGAGATCGATTCCCCGACCGATCCTCATGACGTTGTCGTAATTCTCCATGCGGAACCTTAACCGGCTCTACGCGATGAACGCCGGGGTCGTGTCGTGATCGGTCACGTTGTAGATCCACCAACGAGGCCAGGGGCTTCGCCACTCTTTGCGGCTGTCGAAGGCAGCTCGAGAGGGAGACCCCTGATGATTGATCACGATAGCGATGGCGCGTCCGCGTTGCTCGACATGGCCGGCTTCGTCGTTCGCGCGGCACGTGCTCGAGGACGACGAGTGGTGGTTGTTGGTCGAGACGACCGCCGATCGGGTCGGTTGTCCGGCGTGTGGGGTGCGAGCGATCGGCCATGGCCCGTCAGGGGGTTGCAGACGCGGGATCTGCCGATCGCGAGCCGGCCGGTGCGGGTGTCGTGGTCGAAAACGGATCTGGCCTTCCCAACGGCGACCGCGGGACCGCGACGTGGAGCGAACGGCCCGCCCAGATCGGGGCGCGGGCCTGCACTGAATCGTGCCGGAGCGAGAATCGCGAAGTCACGCGCTCTTCGGCGTCATGTGCTGGATCGGTCAGAGGAGATGTAGCCACCGTCGGCACCGATCGCGGGATCGGATTTCTCGCCATTTGCCGGTCCGCCGGTCGTAGTCGTACTGAGGAGGATGGTGGTGCCGGTCTGTAGGTCGCGCACGAACGACTTCTGGCACGCCGTTGGTGTCGCCGCCGACGCGCCCCTTGTGCGAAGTTCTCGTGCAACGCCCTTGGAACACATGGACGTCAAACGGCGCCAACGGCGGCCCACGGGAACCAGCCGTCAAGTGAGGATGTTCTGCCAGACCGGTAGATTGGCAGGCCGGGGCGTTTAGCTCAGTCGGTAGAGCACCTGCCTTACAAGCAGGGGGTCGGCGGTTCGAGCCCGCCAGCGCCCACCGTAGAAGTGCTGGTCAGAGGCCCTGTCGGCTGGCAGCCCCCGACCGTAGTCATCCAAGAATATCGTTGCCATCCAAGAATTGCGTTACCGTTCCACCTGTGGCAGCGACGGCGAGGCGCCGAGTGGAGCGCGGGATCTACGAGCGTGGCAGCGGCGTCTTCGACGTCGTGGTGAGCACGGGGCGCCGCGAGGACGGCGGCTACGGCCAGCGTTCCGAGACGGTGCGCGGATCGCTGCGTGAGGCGCGTCGTGTGCACGCCCGTCTGACTTCCAGTGCCGGCGCGAAGCCGGTGAAGAAACCGCGCGTGCAGAGCGTCCCCGACCTCACGATGGGGGAGCTGTTCGAGCGCTTCATGGCCAGCAAGGTTGATCTCGCGCCGCGGACGGTGGAGTTGTACCAGGAGTTGTGGGACGTGCACTGCAAGGCACGACTGGACGCGCTTCCGGTCGTCGATCTTTCGGCCTGGCATCTCGACGAGACGTACCGCATCGCCCGCTCGCGGCTCTCCCCGAGTTCGACGAGGAAGGTCCACAAACTCTTGAGCGCTGTGCTCGCGCAGGGCACGCGGTGGGAGGTGGTGGCGCGCAACGTCGCGGTGCTCGCATCGCCTCCGCGCGAGGTGAAGCCGGAGATCTCGCCGCCATCGATCAGCGAGTACGCCAAGATCGTGCGCGCCGCGGATGAGCATCAGCCAGCTTTCGCGACGCTCGTCCGACTCGCGGCCGTAACGGGGTTGCGCCGCGGCGAGTTGTGCGGCCTGCGCTTCGACGACTTCGACCCGACCGCAGGTTCGTTGACGGTCAAGCGCCAGGTGGTGATCAACGACGGCAAAATCGTCGTCACGCGGACCAAGACGAAGACGACTCGCGTCGTTCCGCTCGACGGCGCGACGTGCCGGTTGCTGGAGCAACATCGCCGTGACGCGGAGGCGGTGGCCGAGACGCTCGGGGTGCCGCTTCGGCGTACCGCATATCTGTTCTCGCTGCAACCTGGCAACGAGAGCCCGCTGCGGCCGGATGGAGTGAGTGCTCGATTCGCGAAGGTCACCGACCGTGCCGGCGTTCGCTGCCGTTTTCACGATCTTCGGCATCTCTGCGGTACGCAGATGATCGCGGCCGGCGTCGACCCGAAGACAGTGGCGGACCGGCTCGGTCATTCGACGCCCGTAGTCACGCTCGCGTTCTACACGCACTCCGTGTCGGCGACGCAGCGTGAGGCGGCCGACGTCATCGGCGCAGTGATCTCGGGTGTCTGACCAAGCTGTCGTTTGCGTTCGGAAGCGAGCGCGGCCGCACACCCGCCTTCGCCGTCGACGAAATCACGTACTGACTGCAGGTTGACGAAGATCCTCCCGTTGGCCGTACTGCGCGCGGAGCGGAGCTGGGCGGAGCGGATCATCCGGTACACGGTGCTGACCGAGCAGCCGAGCACGGCCGCCGCCTCACTGACCGAGATGGCGAGACGATCGGGTCGGTGGGGAATCAGCCTCGGTTCGTTGCCTTGCACCTCCAGGCTTGTTGGTCTCATGTCTTCCACCTACGGGAATAGCGCGTCGCGTTGGCAGAACGCGTCATGTTGGATGGTCGGGTCGGTCGAGGGCCCATCACAGTTCGATGCCGTGGTCGTGTTCGACGGCGAGGTGTTGGGCTTGGCTGCGTTGGAGGTTACGGGTGAGTTCTTGGCGGGCGTCGTGGGTTTGGTGGTGGCCGTGGTCGGGTTCTTTCGCGAGGGAGTGGGCGAGGTAGATCCGGTTCTCGGTCGCGCCGCGTGACATGGCGGTGTAGGCGGTTTCGCGGGCGAGTTGGTCGTCGGCGTAGATGAAGGCGCGGTCGACGGTGGTGCCTTGGGCTTTGTGGATGGTGGTGGCGTAGGCGTGGACGATGGTGTCGGTGTGCAGGTAGCTGGCGGGCAGCACGACTGAGGTTCCTTCGTCGGTACGCATCGTGAGGGTTCGGGCGTTGGGGTCGACGGTTTCGATTGTGCCGGTGGTGCCGTTGGTGATCCCGAGGCGGCGTTGGTTGCGCAGGGTCATGACGCGGTCGCCGGGTTGGAAGTCGCGGCCGCCGATCTCGAGGACGGGACCGTCGATGTGTCGGGCGTCGAGGAGCAGCCTGCGGGCGCGGTGGTTCAGTTCGTGGATGTCGCGCCAGCGCATCGCGACCATGAGGACGCGGTCGCCGGACTGGTAGGCGGCGAGGTAATCGTTGACGAGGTGGTCGCGAGCTGCATTGGCGGTCGGTTCGGAGGTGATGCGCTGGTGGAGATCGTAGAGGGGGAGCGCTTGGTGGGCGCGGCCTTCGCGGAGGTGGGTGAGGGCTTCGCGTTCCCAGGCTTGGTGTTGGCGTCGGTTTTCTTTGAGGTCGATGCCGCCGATGTGTTGGTCGAGCGCGCGGAGCATTCCGCCGGCGTCGATTTCGGGAAGCTGTTTGGGGTCACCGACGAGGACGGTCTTGATCCGGGCGGCTTTGGCGGCGTCGAGGAGGGGGGCGAGGGTGCGGGTGCCGGCCATGCCGGCTTCGTCGACGACGAGGACGGTGCCCGGGTGGATGGCTTGGCCTTTGGCGAGCTCTTGGCGGAGTGTCGCGATGGTGTAGGAGCGGATCCCGGCGCCGGTTTGGAGTTGGTGTGCGGCGCGGGCCGATACGGCGCAGCCGATGACGCGGTAGCCGGAGGTGTGCCAGGCGTCGCGGGCTGCGGCGAGGGCGGTGGTCTTTCCTGCGCCTGCGGGTGCGATGACGACATCGACTCCTCGTCCCGAGGTGGTGAGGATGCGGACCATCCGTCGTTGTTCGTGGCTGAGTTGGGGGTGGCGGCGGATGGCTTCGACGAGGTGTGAGTGGTCGACGGCGCCGACACTTTCGGTCGCACGGTTGACGGAGTTGGTGAGGAGTCGTTGTTCGAGCGCGAGCAGCTCGGCGGTCGAGTAGCGGGCGCCGAGGCTGGGGGCTTCCATGCGGCGGCGATCCGCTCGTTTCATCGTGACCGAAGCGTCCCGGCCGCGCAGTTGCGAGATCGCCGGGTCGGCGAGTGTCCGGTCCGCGAGCTGTTCGACTTCGGTGATCGGCGCGCCCGCTGGCAGCTGGTTGCACCAGCCTTGGAGGACGTGGCGGCGATCGAACGTTGAAGCGTGCGCGGTCAATCCGTCTGGTCCAGCCAACTGCTCGCCGATCTCGCGCTCACGGTTCGACGGGAGCGGCGTTGGGGCGGCCCGGGCGGTGAGCGCGGTCAGTGTCTCGCTGGTGATGCCGTGGTCGGCGGCGATGTCTCGCCAATCCACGGAGAGTGCATCGACGTCGACGTTGGGGTCTTTGTTCGTGCGGGTGTCGAGGGTGGCGACTTCCGCGGCGCGGGCGGAGTGCCAGCCGCGCTCGTCGAGCCGTTCGAGGATCTGATGACGTCGCTGCGACAGGTCGTCGATCAGGGGACGGGGGACACCGGCCAAGTCCGCGATCCCGTTCCGGACTTCTGTCCATTCCACGCCGATCTGCGCAGTGAGGTCGTGGCGGAGGTGCGCCTCGTAGAGGTAGCCGGCGGTCTTCGCCAACGCGTACAGGTGGCGGGCGTCGAGCGCGCTCCAACGACCGTCCGGTCCACGGGTCAGGTTCGCGACCAACACATGGGTATGGAGATGGGGATCACCGGCACGGCTGGTCCGATGCCGGAAACCCGCCGCGACGAACCCGTCACCCGGTGAGGTGTGGATCCCGCCCGCGCCGCGGCGAACGACACACGCGTTCCGTTCCAGCCATCCAAGCGCCGCGACCACGGCGCGATCATGCGCATCACGGACCTGGGCACTCAGGTCAGGGTCGGCGAGGGCATGCGTGATCGACACCGACTTCGGGGCCGAGAACGTGAGATCGAAACCCGGCGCCCGGTTCGCCCGGGCCCGATCCAAACGAGCCCCGGCCCTCGGGTCGACGCCCTCGAGCACCGCATGCAGCGCCGCTGGTTCGACGGTGCCCTCGAGACCGAGCGTCGCGGCGTGTGCGCCGAGCCAGACGCCGGGAGCTTCCCCCGCGCCCAGGTAGTAGTCCTCCCGGCCGGACGCGACCGTGTCCAAGTAGTACGCCGCGCTCGAAGCGCCCAACGCGCCGATACCCAACATCAACGCCATACCGAAACGACAAGTCGCGGTGACAACGAGCGCGTCAACGCGACGGTCAAGACCCGCGCCCCGATCTTGCGGAGCGCCCGGTTGACGCTCGACGTGCTGTTTGACGGTCGGGCACGGCCCGACGCCGATCGACATCGAGCGGACTCTGTTGCAGGCATCAGCGGATCTCCATCACGCGAACCGGGAGCCGAGAATGCGCCGCGCGTCTAAGCAGATGTCTGCACCAAAGGTCTGCACCCAGCGCCTGTGCAACCGATGTGTGGTCTCGGTTGATGCTTGACGAACCGGCTCCGGTGGTTGGTTGACAGAGGTTCGGCTGATGGTTGACACCGGCTCCGGTTGATGCTTGTCGTGTTCCACCTTCGTGGAGGTGGGGCGCATGCTCATGGAGCTGTCGGTCATGGAACAGCGGTATCAAGCGGTCCTCGCGGTCGTGCGCGATGGGTGGACGGTGACCGACGTCGCCGAGAAGTGGAGTGTGAGCCGCCAGTCGGTCCACGCGTGGTTGGCGCGTTATCGCGATGGTGGTCTCGAGGCGTTAGCGGACCGGTCGCATCGACCGAAACGTTGTCCGCATCAGGTCGCGCTCGGGATCGAAGCGCAGCTGTGCGAGATGCGCGGCCGTCATCCGGGCTGGGGTCCGCGTCGACTCGCGTACGAGCTCGCCAAAGCCGGCGTGGAGGTGGTGCCGAGCCGGTCGGCGATCTATCGGGTGAATCGCCCTGGGTCGATTGGAGGCTCCAGACTGAATCGCCCTGGGTCGATTGGAGGCTCCAGACCTTGGAAACGAGGATGGAGTCATGCCGAAGGAGATCAAGCCGGGGAGGCCGACGACGCGTCGGTACTCCGCTGAGGAGAAGGCCCAGGCGGTGCGGTTGGTCCGCCAGCTGCGGGTCGAGTTGGGAACCGATCACGGGACGATCCAGCGGGTTGCGGATCAGCTCGGGTACGGGGTCGAGACGGTCCGCAAGTGGGTCAAGCAGGCCGATATCGACGACGGTCTGAAGGCGGGGACGTCGACGGAGGACGCCGCGAAGATCAAGGCGCTCGAGCAGGAAAACCGTGAGCTTCGTCGAGCGAACGCGATCTTGAAGTCGGCGTCGGCTTTCTTCGCGGCGGAGCTCGACCGCCCACAGAAGTGATCGTCGAGTACATCGACGGTCATCGTGACGAGTTCGGAGTCGAGCCCATCTGCCGGGTGCTGCAGATGGCTCCGAGCACGTACTACGCAGCGAAGCAGCGCGAGGTCGCGCCGTCGGCGCGGGCGGTGCGCGACGCCGTGTTGGTGCCGGTGCTGATGGCGTTGTGGTTGGCGAACCGCAAGGTCTACGGGGCGCACAAGCTCTGGAAGGCGGCGCGCCGAGCCGGCCACGAGATCGGCCGTGACCAGGTCGCACGGTTGATGCGGCGGATGGAGATCCAGGGCGTCAGCCGGCGACGCAAGAAGGTGTTCACGACCCGCTCGGATCCGGACGCGGCACGCGCACCTGACTTGGTGAACCGCAACTTCACGGCTGATCGGCCGGATGCGTTGTGGGTCACCGACCTCACCTACGTCCCGACGCGTTCGGGCATGGCGTATGTGTGTTTCATCGTCGACGCGTTCTCGCGGCGGATCGTCGGCTGGCGTGTCGCGGCGAACATGCGCACCGACATGGTCCTCGACGCGCTCGAGATGGCCCGGCATTCCCGCGGCGGGCGGCGGCTGATCGGCCTGGTCGCCCACTCCGATGCCGGGTCGCAATTTACGTCCGTACGTTTCACCGAGCGGCTGGAGGAGATCGGTGCGCGACCCTCGATCGGGACCGTTGCCGACAGCTACGACAACACGCTCGCGGAGACGATCAACGGGCTCTACAAGACCGAGTGCGTCTACGGGCCCGACGCGAACGGCTGGGACGGCGTCGACGAGCTCGAGCTCGCGACGCTGTCGTGGGTGCACTGGTTCAACCACGAACGCCTGCACAGCCACTGCAACGACGTGCCACCAGCCGAGTTCGAAGCAGCGTTCTACGCTGCCCAACAGACCGACCCCACCGGGGTTGGAATCCAATAACCCGAGCCTCCATCAGACCCAGGGCGGTTCACGGGCGCTGGTCCGCAACGGGTTGATCGAACCGAAGGCACGGCAGCGTCGCCGCCGCGACTACAAGCGGTGGGAACGGGCACGGCCGATGGAGTTATGGCAGATCGATGTCGTGGGCGGCGTCGAGATCGACGGTGCCGGTGAACACAAGGTCGTGACCGGTGTCGATGACCACAGCCGTTTCTGTGTCATGGCCGGGATCGTGGAACGGGCAACCGCCCGAGCGGTATGCGGCGTGTTCGCTGACGCGTTGCAACGCTGGGGTGTGCCCGACGAGGTGTTGACCGACAACGGCAAAGTGTTCACCAATCGTCTCGGTCCCAAGCCCACCGAAGTGTTGTTCGATCGGATCTGTCGCGACAACGCGATCACCCATCGACTCACCGCGGTGCGGTCACCGACCACGACCGGCAAGATCGAACGGTTCCATCGGACCTTGCGCGTCGAGTTCCTCACCGGCCGCACGTTCCCGACACTCACGGACGCGCAAGCGCAGCTCGACGGCTGGGTGCATGAATACAACACCATCCGGCCGCACCAAGCCCTCAACATGGACACCCCGCACGATCGGTTCACCGCCGGGACCGCGACCGCGCCGCAACTTCCGCCCACGACCGAGGCTGTACCGCCGGCACCGATGCCGGTTGTTGATGGGCAATGGATCCAACGGCTCGTCGCTGGGACCGGCGTCATCGGGATCGAAAGCCGGGCCGTGGCGATCGGCCGCAAGCACGCCCACACGATCGTCGATTGCTGCGTGACCGACACCCTCATCCACATCTGGAACGCCGGCGAACACGTCCACACCGTCCAACGCACCACCACAGGACCGATCCGCAACCCCGCCGTCCAACGCCGCAAACGCGTCAAGCAACAACCGAAACCGAAACGACAAGCATCAACCGGAACTTGACAGCGCCTGTGCAACCGACGAAATCGGCGTCACATGATCCGCTCGGTCCAGGCCGTAGCCACCTGTCCAACGCGCGGTACGTCGCTCATTGCTGCATCGAGATCGTCGACACGCCGATGACGGCTTGCTGATCGTCTCGTCGGACCAGCCGCTTATCGGTTGTGTTGACATCCGGGAACGGGCCGCGAGTAGCACGCGACCCCTTGACGGAGGTCTGTACCAAGGTCTGCACGACGGCCGAAATCGACAGCCGAAATCGACTCCGCAGATGAACGACCTACCGGTCCGCTCCGGTCCGGAAGGCCCGATGGCGACGGCGACGCGTCTCCGCCAGCGCATCCGCGGTCGCCGGCGTCGAGCAGTCACCGACCATTCGCCGGGGCAAGCTCGGAAATCGAGGAAGGACTCGGTACGCGGGCCCTATCTCGGCGCGTGCGCAGTCTCCAGGAGTCGATGAGAGGCGCTCCGGTCAGGCCGGCGTGGCCGACCATCCGTTCAACGTACGGTCTTCGACCGGCGACGGTGACCGATGACGCCGTCGGCGTGTCGAGGAACCGACGGCCTTCGCTCATCGGATCTATCGCTCGTCGTGCTTGAAGCACTGCGCAGCAACGTCAGCGAAGGACTGCACAGGCGCGTCAGCACGGCGGCCACTCGAATGAGTGCAAGTGCGTGTCCGGTATTTCGGCGGGTCGGAGCTAGGCGAGCGAGGTCGCGGCGGTCGGCGGAGGATCGGCGTCGAGTCGGGACTCGCTGGGGTCGAAGTTCGGTGTTGGTCGCTCGACGCCGCGTAAGGCGAATCAAGGCCGGCAGTGCGGCAGATAATCGTCGCGTTCGTGGTCCGGCCTGGCGCGGTGGGTGATGCGTTCGATCCTCGCGATCGAGCCGTTGAACGACGATGTGAACTTTCTGCGCGCCGTGGCTGGGAATGCTCCCCCTTGGAGGTGCTTAGGGCCTCCGCGCTTCGGTTCTGGTGCCTAGTTGTAGTGCCGCGTCAGGCAACGTTCGCAATCTCCTCCAACGGCACTTTCGGGGACACGCGGTCCTGGCGCGGCCGACGTGCAAAGGCGAAGCGCCGAAACGGCCGTTGCGTGCGTTCACCGCACGGCTCGGGCCCGCTCCGCGCCCCTCTTGACCGTTGCGCCCCCGGCTTGGCGGCTACGTCAGAAAGTAGGAATCGTCTAGTGCCGTGACCGGGAACGTTGGTGGTGTCGCGTCCACCACTTGGCGCGTGGTCGCGCAGACTCGGTGCATGGCTGAACGGGTGCAGGTTCGGGATCTGACCAACGACGAGGGCCGCAAGCTGCTGGCGATCGTGCGGCGGGGTTCGGGCTCGGTGGTGCGCTGGCGGCGGGCGGGTGGACACGCAGCGGATGGATGTGCCCGCGATCGCGAAGAGCGCGTTCACCTCGGAGGATCGGGTCCGGTAGGTGATCCACAACTTCAACGCCGACGGGTGCGATTCACTCGCCCCGAAGTACGCGGGTGGTCGACCACCGACGTTCACGCTGCCGCAACGCCGTGAGATCAAGAAGGTCGCCTGTCGCGGCCTGCCGATCATGATCTGCCGTTCTCGACGTGGTCGCTGTCGAAACTGGCTGAGTTCGTGGTGGCTGAGGGGGTGGTCGACGACATCAGCCACGAGGGCCTGCGGGTCCTGTTCCGCGAGGAAGGCGTCTCGTTTTCAAGCCATCAAGACATTCAAGGTGAGCAACGACCCTGACTTCGAGGCCAAGAAGAACCGGGTCCTTGCGCTCTATGCGATCGCGGACGGCACTGCGGGAACCCGAGCCGGGTGATCCGACCGTGATCATGTGCATGGACGAGTTCGGGCCGCTCAACTTGCAACCGCATCCGGGTAGGCACTGGGCGCCGGTTGCGGCCCGCAAAGGTGATGTCGCGGCGCCTCGCCGGCGTCGTCGGCGCGCCACCTACACGCGACCCCACGGCCTACACCTGATGGCCGGCTACGACCTGTGCACCGATCGCCTCTACGGACACGTCGTCAAGAAGAAACGCCGGACGGCGTTCTTGACGTTCGTCCGTTACCTGCGGTCGCTGTATCCGCTCGAGGTTCGCATCGCGATGGTCCGCGACAACTTCAGCCCGCACTTGGCGACGAAGAATGACCGACGCGTTTCCGAGTGGGCTGTTCGCGAACAACGTCGAGCTTGCCTACGCGCCGACGTAGTCGTCGTGGCTGAACCGGATCGAGGCCCGGTTCCAGGCGCTGCGCTATTTCGCCCTCGACGGCACCGACCACCACAGTCACGCCGAGCAAGCCTCGATGATCCGCCGCTACATCATCTGGCGCAACCGCCACGCACTCGACGACGAACTCCGTGAAATCGTCAACCGCGCAAACGTTGCCTGACGCGGCACTAGCTGTCGGGTTCGGCCGGCTCGAGGCGTGTGACGTGTATCGGGCGCTCCGGACTCGCCGATCGGACTGCCGTTTGTGCCGCGATGCCAATCGAAAGGTGCACGCGGCCGGGCAGTCCGGCACGTCGGTTCGTCAGCGCCGGCGACGCGGGATGGAGGCGAAGTGGCCAGAGTGCGCTACGACGGTGTGACGATCATGGCGTCGTTGGCGTCGTACCACCCTGTCGCGAAACGTCTCGGCGTCACGTTCGCTACCGCGAGAACGATGTTGTGTTTCTTGCCCTCAGATAGGTTGCACCCATTGCACGCGCCAGTTCTGGTAGCCGGTGTGGGTGAGACCGAGCGCTACGTAGCTCCGTCCGTCGGGGCCGGCGATCGGCAGCGCGCAAATCCGATCTGCGGGCAACTCGGTGGTCGAACCGGCGTCGACGAGCGGCGACAACAACGGCGGCATGTCCGTCGAGATGACGCCGTAACACGTCATCGGTGCGTTGTACGCATCCGAATACGTCGAGAACACACTGGCCGCCTGGTCGGCGACACCCGGTGCGGCAAGCGACGATGCTGTAGCGTGGTCGCCAGCGTGCAATGCAGCGATCAAACGGCGCATGGTCGGCTCCTCGTTTGTTCGCTGCACGTTCGTAACCTGCAGGTGGCCGGCGCGCCCAAGGCTCAATGTCGCACGGAAGTCGAGTGAAGCGAACGCAGCCGGGTCACCTTCTTGCTGGGAGGCGAAGGTGACGTCGACGCGACCGTTGTCGTACGTCAGGCCGTATACGTTCGCGTTTTCGCCGGGCTGGGATCCGCCGACACTGATGGTGCCGAGGTCGAAGGCTCCGAGAAGGGTGGGGCCCGGTCCGTAGAATACGACGATTTCCGGCCAGGCAACGCCACCGGCGTCGCATGCCAGGACAGTCGCCGCGTCGCGACGGCCGTTGCCTTCAAGGCCGCCGAACACAAGCTCCGTTCGTTCCGCGTCGGGCGAGCCCAGCCAGGCGAATTCCGTGCTGCCCTCATTCTCGGGGATGCCCGGCTGCGACCCGTTGACGAGTAGTCCGGCCGGATGGTTGCACGTCGCGGGGACCGGGGCCGAGAGCAGGCTCTGCGCGCTCAAGGGAGTGAGCAGTTGCAGGTCGCGCTTGATCGCTTCAGTCGCTTGGTTCAGCGCACTTTGATCCTTGTACACGTGCCCGTGCGAACACGGTGCCGCCGCTTCGAGCGCGGCGAGGTACACCGCGAGGCTGGGGTTGAGATGACCTGAGTTGATTCCGTCGAGGGTGAAGTCGTCATTGAACAGCGAAAGCAGTCCCGTGTTGAACAGACCGACGAGCTCACCGCTCCAGCGCGCGTTACGGACGATGCCGACGACGGCATCGCTGCTGACGGTGCACTCGTCCGTGGACAGGTGGACGTCAGCGCGCGGTGGCCGTTTGCCCTTTGGGCCCGCAGTGACGTACGCGTGGCTCGACGACGTCGAGACGATCGCATCGGAATCGAACGGGATGTCGTACATGTGGATCCCGAGGAATGTTCTTCGCACCTTGATCGAGCCAGCGATTTGATCCACAGGGACGCCACTCGGCAGATAGGGCGGAAGGCCCCACGCGCACGTCTGCGGCAACGAAGCACCATCGTCGTGCAACCCAAGACACTTGCCGGCGTCCGAACCAGACGGAGGGACGTCGACGCCGGCGAGAATCGCTTCGCGCAGCGTCGCGACTGAAGTGTTGCCGAACGGCGAACCCGCGTACGGCGTGTCGAACGTGATGAGACCACCGATGTCGGGTCCCGCGTTGTTCTGCGTCGACGCGTACAGTGCGGCGAGCCCTCCCATCGAATGGCCGGCGACGAGCGCCTTCCCATCGCCACCCGTCTTGTAGTACGCGGCGGACACCGACGAGATGTATGACGCGAGGCAGCCCGACACTGCTGGAGCGCCTGCCCACGTGATCGAGTCCTTGCCGTAGTCGAAGAAGAACGGCTGGATGCGTTTGTCCGTTTGCCGTACGAGAATCGCCGCCGAATCGATGAAGTCGCTGCCATGGCCGGTCCAGCCGTGCACGAAGATGATGGGCCGGCGCGATGAAGATTGCCCTTCCGATGCCGGTGTCGAGGCTTGGGAGCAGCTATCGGTTGCGCCACTACGCGCTGTATGCAACGGTACGACGCTGAACGCGACGGACGCCGCGACTGCGAGCGCGAGGGCGGGCCTCACGTGGCTGGCTCCGCGTCGAGCAACTTCCACCGCCCGTCGACATACACGAGCATGAAGGTCCAGCGAGCCGTTTGCCGCACTCGCGGGTGCGCGATCACGCCGTCGACCGTTGCATTCGTTGCATCCGACGCGCGAAACGTGGCGAGGTCGAACGAGATGGGTGTCAGCGCGCGCAATTCCGCAGCAGCATGGGGGTCGAGCTGCTGTCGCGCGGGGATCGCGACCGCCTTGCGCAGGGATGCGTCATTCCCGGCCGCGAGACTCGCGGCAAGCGCGGCCGCGGCGCCCGGAGTAAACGGCGGCGCCGGCGTAACTGTCGGCGTCGGCCCGGCGCTGCTCGCATGGTGACTGCTTCCGCCAGCGGCAACGAGCAGTACCGCAACCAGCGCCGCGAGAGCCAGGATACCCACCGCAGCCAGCATCATCATCTTGCGCCCCCGCATGCGTCGAAGGCTCGCAGCTGGCGCCGCGGCGGGTCAACAAGGAGGGACTACAACTCGGCAGCGGGCAGGCCCAGCCGGGCGCGGAACCGACGAGTGCGTTGGTTGTGCGAACCAAGTGAGCGCGTTCGGTCACCTCGCCGGGCGCCATTGGGGCTCCGACACGATCTGAGACGGCAACGGTCATGCGGAATCAACGGTTCACGGTTCCGACGAGCATGACATGTTTGCGCAGCGCCCGATCGTCGAGATCGAAGAAGGACATCAGCCAGTTCTCGTTGGTGGTCGACAGGGAGAGGTTCACTAACCCCGATAGTTCACGAGTTGGTGGGTGAGTTCGGTCGCTGAGCGCGACAAGTGCCCTGTCCGTACGGCATTCTTGGTGTTGCGACACATCCAAGAGGTCGGACGAAAGGGCACCTGACAGGTGAACGTTACCAGCACGACGCGGGTGCGGATCGAGACTGGCGGCGATGGGGTCGTCGCGCATGTTGGGTTGCACGCGCTGGGCAGGTTCGCGGACGCGCTCGGGCTCGGCGCGCGGCTGTCGGCGCGGATCGTGCCGGCCGGTGAGCGGTTCCCGTTCCATGATCGCGGGAAGGTGTTGGTGCATGCGATGCTCACCCTGGCGGGTGGCGGCGACGCGTGTTCGGACGTCGAGGTGTTGCGGGCGCAGCCCGCGTTGTTCGGGTCGGTGCCGTCGGATTCGACGTTGTATCGCACCTACCGGCAGATCGACGCGTTGACGCTGGCCGGGTTGTGGGATGCGATGGCCGAGGTCCGCGCGGACGTGTGGGCGGCGGTCGATGACGGCGAGCCGGTCGTGTTGGACATCGACGCGTCGTTGATCGAGATCCATTCCGAACACAAACACGGGACGGCACCGACCTACAAGCGCGGGTTCGGGTTCCATCCGATGTTCTGTTTCGCGGACGCGACGGGCGAGACCCTCGCGACGCTGTTACGGCCCGGGAACGCGACCGCGAACAACGCGGCTGATCACCTCACGGTCCTCGACGCCGCGATCGGCCAACTCCCCGTCGAGATCGCCGCGGGACACCAGTGCGGCGACGACCCTGTGGCAGTGTCCCGGCCGGTGATGGTCCGTGCGGATTCGGCGGGCGCGACGGCCGGGTTTGTGCGGGGATGTCGGGCCCGCAACGTCGGGTTCGCGGTCGTGGCCCGCAAGAACACGCAGATTCACACGGCAATTGCCAGCATCGAGGTCGACGACGACCGCTGGCAACCCGCGATCTCCCAAGCCGGTGACGAGCGATCCGATGCTGCTGTGTGTGATGTCACGGATCTTGTTGACCTGTCCGCCTGGCCGGAAAGCACACGGTTGATCGTGCGGCGCGAACCGTTGCATCCCGGCGCGCAGACCTCGCTGTTCCCGTCACTCGAGTTCCGTTACTGGGGCCACTACACCGACCAATCCGGCGACCCCGTCGCGCTCGACGCGCACATGCGCGCTCACGCCCACGTCGAGGACCACATCCGCCGGCTGAAAGACTCCGGGCTGGACCGGTTCCCATTCGTTGATCTCGACGCCAACCGCGCCCGCCTCGCCATCGTCGCGTTCGCCGCCGACCTCGTCCGCTGGTTCCAACTCGTGTGTTTGGACGGCCCGCTCACGATCGCAGAACCGAAAATGTTGCGCTGGCAGCTCTGGCACGCACCTGCGCGTGTTGTGCGTCGCGCCCGCCAACAAATCGTGCGGATCCTCGACGACTGGCCGAGCGTCGACGCGCTCGTCAACGCCTACACGCGCATCGCGCTCCTCACCTGAACACACCCGCGCCCACGAATCCGGCATCGGCTTGACCGCGCACGCCCGAACACGACCCTCAGCGGCCCCTCGCCCTCAGTCACCGCGATCAACACCCAACAGCGTCCGCAAGACGAGCTCACAGCCGTTCACACAACCGTTCCAACACCACCCAAGAACTCACGTGAACTATCGGGGCTAAGTGCATGTCGTTCTCGATCTCCCAATCGAGACCGTGGGCGAAGCAGCGGGCTTTGCCCTTGAGCTCGCCGCCGAGCACGCCCACGGCATGGATCTCGCAATCGGGGGCGCGGGTGCGGATGATCGTGGCGCACGCCGTCCCGTGGCCGAACGGCGCGCGGTTCGTCGTCGCGGATCGCTACGCCGTCCGCGGCGGTCGGATCGAGTTCCACGAAGACGCTGCGGATCGACGATCGGACGTCGAACTCGCGCCGCTCGGCTACATCGCCTGGTTCAACTGCCGCCGACTGCACTCCGAAATCGGAGACATCCCGCCCGTCGAGTTCGAAGCCGCCTACTACCGCCAGATCAACCAACAAGAACTCATCGAAACCTGATAACCGAGCCTCCGACGAAGCCAGGGCGATTCAGTTGCGTCCGGGAGAATCACGGATCGCGGGGAAGCTGTGCCCACTCTTCAGTGCGTGAGGGTGGCAAGTGTGCGCGTGTCGCGGATGGTTGTGGTTACGACTCTTGCTGTTGCGGTGTCGGTGAGTGGCTGTTCGGGTGGGCACCGTGCCTCGACGTCACCGACGACGGTGGGCGGGGTGCATACGGTCGCGTCGACGCTTCCGTCAGCACTCTGACTGCACCACCATACGTGAACGCGCGTCTTCAGATTCTTCGGGTGGACACCACGACAGCGACCGCGCGCGTGACGTCGTTCGTGGTGGACGACCTCGCGTTGTATCCGTCGGTTCACCCGGACCTTGCCACTGGTCAAACGACCACCTTCACTCTCGACGCAGGCGCGGGCACACTCAGGGGGTTGGATTGGACGTTCTGCAACCCACCCGCGCGCCACGCCGGCATCCGCGGGGCGTGAGCGGTCGGTCGCTCGCTGGTATCCAGTTACAGGACTGCCTCGGCTTGAAGTCCCTGTAGTAGTGATGTGACCCCCGTTGGTGGCCGGACGGGACCCTCGGATATAGATCAGCTGGACCACCAAACGGGGTCCCGTCAGTACCACGCGCAGAAGCCATCTCCAGGGGTATCCACTAAGGTCACGCAGTGTCCGAGCTTCAAACCGGCGTGTTCCCAAGATTCCTCATGGACGCCACGCAGAATCTGTTGCGCGTCTCGAACGACGGTCCGCTCCACGTCCGTGCGTACTTTGGTCGGATCTTCCTCTCGACCTGGATGCCGGACGTCGGCTGGCAAGCAAATTGGGTTGAAGACATCGGCGGGACATCGCTGTCGTCCTGCGTCGTTCCGCTCGGTGAACTTGCCAAAGCAGCGGAGCGCGTTGCCGCGAAGACGTTTCCGACGAATCGGGTCCCGCTCGTCGTTGACGCATCCCACGTCCAGGTCGGCGCCGAGCAAATCGAAGGCGTAGCGGTGCCTACTCAACCTGAACCATTCGAGCTGTCATGGTCATCCGAGTCGGAAGGGTGGCAGTCTGATCCAGGTCGCGTCGTCGGAACATGGTCGCCGGACACTGGCGGGTGGGATCCGACTCTCTCGTTCCGCACGGCGCAGCATGTCGTCAGCGTTTCGCTGGAGGTGTCAGAGTTTCTTCGATGGCGAAGCGTGAGGGAACTTGTCGTCGTCGACGTCGATGGAGCGCTGTATGGCTACTCGTCAGCCGAGGATTGCTCCTGGCTGCACCCATCGGTACGACCTTCGGTGACGGTACCGCTCGTAGGCGTCTAACCAAATTCGGACTCGCGAACATCGATTCCCGCGCGGCTCCTCGGCGCGTGCTGCGAATCGCTTGGAATCTGTCAGGCGTCACGAGTAACTTCGACGGCGGCTGAGACGATGAGTCTTTCGTGTGAGTACTCGCAACCTTGGGGAGCGTGTGGCCGGTGTAGCTGCCTTACTTCTCGTTTGGCTTGTATTCGGTATCGCCGTCGGTGGCGGTGTCGGTTACGCGATCGGTCAGGGGAAGGGCAGGGCCGCGGCTGGCTTTTGGCTTGGCGCGCTTCTCGGCGTTATCGGGTGGATCATCGTCGCGGTGATGGAGCCCAGTGAGGACATCCGACGACAGCGAGAGGCCACGACCCTCGCTACGGCAGCTGCGATGTTGGGTGGGAATTCGCCGCGTGATTCGCTGACCGATGTCGTGTCGGGCGGCCTTCGACCGTGTCCATGGTGCGCCGAACACATCAAGGCGGCAGCGAAGGTCTGCCGCTATTGTGGCCGTGAGGTCGATCCGATCGAACTGTCGATTCCGAGCTACCAGCGGAGCCGTGAGGAGCTTCTCTTCGATGCCATTCGCGACGAGTTTCCGACTCAGTTCGACGCCGGTAAGGCCTGCTTGTTAGGTCTGGAAGTTCCGCCGGAGAGGCCGGCGGAATGGTTGCGCGAACTGTGCTATCGAGTGTCGCAAGGCGCGCCGCTCGAAGTGGCCGCTACGCGCGTTCCCCTCGATTGGGCTGGACCGCTACCAGTGATCACTCCTGAGCCCGTCATGCCGAAGAGCGTGGCTCTCGGCGACCCCAATAACGTGGGCGAGTTCGAGGGAGTCAAGTCGTCTCACTCGAAGTCGTACAACACTGCCAGGGCGCTCTTGGCCGGTATGGACGTCGGGCCCGAGGATCCCGCCGCCTGGCTGGAAGAACTGTGCAGTCGGATTGACCAAGGAGCGCCTCCACAAGCAGCAGCTGCTCGCATACCACTCAACTGGCAATCTCGGGTACAAAGGATGCCGCCGCCCGGGTGAGCCCTCGCTGCTAGAGCCACGATATGCGTCGTTGGGTAGTTGGCATTGTCGTTCTGAGTGTGGCGTTTACGGCCTGTTCCCACGTCGGACGGTCGAACTCCGCCGCGTCCGAGATAGCACCTTCGGCGGTGAAGCTGACGGGCCCGACCTTCTCTGCCAGCGTCGGTTCCGGCGGGTCGGTGTCGGTGACGGTGCCGGGGGTCGGCACAGTCACGGGCCCCGCGGGCTCACTGACGAACTCGGCCACGCTGACGGCTCGTAGGGCGTCGATCACCAGCGTGCCCGCTGCGATAGACGGCGTGTCCATTGCTGCTGTCGGTGACGGCGTCTGGGTCAATGTCACGGGTGGGCGCCTGGTCAAGCCGTTGTCGGTTGTTTTCCCTGAGGCGCGTGCGGCCGCCGACGAAACGCTTCTGGCCGTGCATCTCGCATCGGATGGAGGTTGGAACATCGTCGGGGAGCATCTCGCGTGTCGGACGGCGGGTTGACTGTATCGACGGCCCAGTTCTCCTTGGTGTCGTGGGCGGTCTCGAAGCTCTTCAAGCCGGTCGGCGATTTCCTCGCCGCGAAGGTCGCCGGCCGTACCCAGCAATCCCGATGCGACACGGCACCGGCGTGGGCATCAGTCGATAGTAATCCGTCGGGCTCGACGCACAGCTGCGTACGAATGGGCAAGGCGCTCGCCGATGGGACTCCGATCGCCGAGTTGGAGATCAAGTCAAACCGGGGCACCTACCAGTGGGTGCAGCTCCCATCAACGTTGCGGCGCGAATACGTGTGGGTCGAGAATCAGCCCGACCTCGTGCGCAGCAGCATCCGCAAGCTGTTCGGCGACCCGGCGACGATCCTCTTGGCGCCCGGCGCGCGGATGACGATCGGCTACCGACAACCTGCAAGCCCGACTCAGCTCGCGTTCCACACGTACGTCGACGACCGCAGCGCCGCATTGTCGATGCTCCGGCTCATGCTCGAGGCCGTCGTCGACAACGGCGTCGACACCATCGGCGGCTGGCTTGCAGTGCTGACCTGTTCGAAGACGCTTGACATCGACCCAACAAACCTTGACAACCCGCTCGCCGTCAAATGGCCGAACGTGTTCCTCGCCGGCACGACATGCATCTACAAGACGGCTCGTGACTTCGCCGATCACCCAGAACGTGCCGCCGAGGTCGCCGGTGAACTCCTCGGGTCAGGTGTCGACGGTTCGGCCGTCACGTCTGAAACACAGCGACTTTTCAAAGTTGGCAAATTCGCTAAGGTCATTGGCGAGGTGCTCAACCTCGGCACCTACGTTGTGAAGGAACTCACGTTCATCACGGATGCCCTCTCGGCCGGCATCGGCGCCACGAACGCTACCGACGTCACACTCACGCTCGCGGCGGACAACGGGCAGCCGTCGACGCTCGATGGTTCGCTGACGGAGGCACTTCGTGCCATCGACGGCGAGGTGCCAGGGCTTCGTGGACTTTCCGCGGCGGCGCCCGAGAGTGCGACCGGCGACGCGGCGGCGGCGACCCTGTACCAAAACGGCAAGAGATCCGGCACCGCGGTGTTCGTATACGGGGTCGCATCCAACACGATGAATCTGCTCGACTGGAGCACTGATAATCGGGCTGCGTGCGACGGCCGTGCGCTGTGGAGCTACGGCCAGGCGAACGACTTCGGCTGCACCTCGACAACACAGGGAATCGGCCCTTGCCCGGTAGAGCTCCTCTCGGCGTTTGACGCGGCGGCTCCGATCGGCACCGAACGTCGTGGCGACTGCACGACGTACGGCGACGGTCGATGGGCTTCGGTCTCGACGCGAGGGGGCGGTGCGTATTGGCGCAATCTCACGGGGCGATGGGAGCCCGCGACGACTGACCCCCCGGGATAGCGGGCGCCCCTCGCGTGGCAAGCCTCGCGCCCTGACGTGGGTATCTGCCGTGATGCTGCAAGACGACTTGCGGTCCCGAGCGACGCGAGATCGCTGAGATGAAGAGACCGACACCGGCTCGCGTATGGACGGCGTTCCGGGACGCGTGGTGCGGGACTCGAGACGTGAGTCAAGCAGTACCGCTCCGGCCAGTCGAGGAGGACGAGCTCAGGATTCGGCTGTGCGCGAAGACACGGGCGTCGACGACGGTTGAACGAGACGCATCAACCCAGTGCTCGTTCTCGGCCACCACCGAGAACCGCTGAGGCGACCGGTTGCAGGTCGGGTTGTCACGAGGTTGTGGGCACAGGGATCGTCGTGCGTGGCACGGTGCTGAGCATGTGAGCCGACGGGGGCGAGATCCGTTTCGACGTGACCGGCGGCGACCGCTCCGACGTTTGGTGCGACGATCCACGCGCCATGATCCCGACCTACACGGTACGAACGAGTGCAGCCCGAGTGCTTGCCTGGAGTCGACCCGTACATTGGATCATCCGACCATCATTGTTTACTGACGAACCTGATCTGAAGCATCGCGTCTTCCGTCGCGCTGTCAGTGATCGGCCGAGCGATCGGCCGCTTCCTGGCCGACCCGTTCTGAGCTGTGCGATGCTGCGAAGACGTCGGCCCAAGGAGCGCCATGCGGGATGATGTACTCGAAGTTCTGAAGCGGGATGTCGCCAGGGCGCATCGGGACGCGTCGTTCGCTGTTGCCGCACTCGTCGAGGATGCTGAAACTCCCATACGCGCGATCGCTGGTCGCTCAAGGCGAGGTGACTGCGTCGCAATGCTGACGCCAGGGCGTTTGATTGTGGGTGGCGGAGGACTAGACCGCGTGTACAGGCTGGCGGACTTGGCGACTGTCGTCGTCGTAACTACGAGCGGTGGTCCGGCGTTGTTTCCGGCATCCACGACGCTTCCAGGGGACATGTTCTATGTTGACGCAACGGCGAGCGAGTTCGCGCGCGCCGTGCGTGAGGAGATCGCGAGGATTCGGCCGACGATCGACGCATCGCCGATCTGGGAGCGACCGGGCTTCACCGAAGTCATTCGTCTCGAGGATGCGGGCCTTCTGTCCGGCCCGACGAGTAGCCCCGTTCGCGGAGGCACTGTCGTCATTGTCATGATCAGCGGTGCGGGAGTACAGATCCGTCACGCTGACGCATCGGCGGGAGTCGTAATTCCGTGGCGCGCTATCTCCACGTTTCGCGTCGAGGGCGTTGACCAAGTGCAGATGCGTCCTCGCGTGGGAGCGGTCCTCGCGTTCGGCGTGCTGGGCCTCGCGGCGCGTCGGAAGGAGAAGCGTGCCTACTTGACGGTTGAGACGGACGAGGGCGAGTTCCTCATCGAAGACGGGGCACACCTTCCGATCGAGCTGCGGTCGCTGTTGACGCCGTTCGGTGTCGGCGGCACCCGTATGCCCGCGTCGTCGCGATGGAACTACAAGCGGCTGCTCGGTGCCGCCGACGATGAGTCGCTGTGGAAAGAACTCGACGGCCTCGGCGCCGAGGGCTGGGAACTCGTGAGCACCGTCGAAACCGACGGTCATCTCTTGCTCATCATGAAGAAGCGCCACGTCGCTGATGATGAACTGACCGCGGAGGAGAATGGCTGAGCGGCGTCAACCGTCAGAGGGCGCATCCCACAGCAGACGTTGCTGAAGGCGACCGTCTTGATGTCGAGCATTGCAAATCGCGGCGGACAAGCTCAGGGCGCCTGACCAGGGCACTCCGCCAGATGTGACAAGACGATTTGCGCTGGCAAGTCGTCGGTTTTCGTACAATGAAAACCGATGGCGACGATGCAGTTTCCGTGTGTCTTCTGCGGTGAGCACGGCAGCGAGTGTGAGCACGACGCGAGGCCTGCATGGCTGCGACCGCTTCTCCCAACGGGTCCCAAGACTACAAGGCAGGTCTGGATCGACCGCGACGGCGTAGAGCGCCGGCGCGAGTACAAATCGGATTCCTCCAAGCCCGTCCCAACCATCTGCTTGGAATGCCGTGAGAATTGGATGAGTGACCTCGACGTTGAGGCCAGCGGCGTCCTCAAGCCGATGCTGTTCGGTGGATCCCGCTTCCTCTCGGATGACCAGGAGCACTTGATCGCTTTCTGGGCGGTCATGACTGCACTGACGCTCAGTCAAACCGCAATGAATTGTCTTCCACCTGAGGAGCACTACACACGGCTCTACGTCCTTCGGGAACTCCGGCACGTGCCGCCTGCAACCGTGGTTCGTATCGCTCGGTACCGCAACCAGCCGCCGGTCGGGTTGCCGACCTTCAATATTCCCCTTGGGCTGCACGGCCAAGGACTTCGCGATCCGTTCGACGCGTACCGACTGATCCTCGTGATCAAGCATTTGGTCATCGAGGTCGAGGCGGAGGTCGACGACGCGACCTCGCCGTTCCTTCCCTCCCTACCGGGGGAGTTGGAGGACTACTTCTTTGCGATCGGCAGCGGACGGCGCGGGCACGCCCGGCCATGGCCGCCGAAGCGGAGCTTCGACGAACCCGCGATACAAAAGTATGTGTTTAGCCGCAGTTTTGATGAACTTGTCGTTCCGGAAATTCCGCTGCTCTGACGGTTCGCACGTCGAGTGGGCTGTCGAGTCGTGTAGCCGTCGGCACCGACGGCGGACTATCCGAAGTCCGCGGCGGGCCACGTGATCGACAAGCGATCTTCGCGCATCACGAGTTGCTGTTCCGTGTGCGACGAGTCCAGCAGACCGAAGGCGCGTAGATACTCGAAGAGGTCTGAGTCGGCGTGACCGATCGTGATGTCGTGAGCGCGATTCTCGAGCTGCGCAAGAACCTCCTTGCGCGGCACGGGAAGTATCGCGAGCGCACCAATCATCGAGACCGTTCCGCTAGGCGTGCCCTCGGACATTCCCGTAGAAACCACGCCGATGACGCGCCCTTCCGTATCGAACACCGGGCCCCCGCTCATCCCGCCGGGGTAGTCCGCCGAGACGGCGAAGAACGGTTGGGGCCAAAGCGATCCGCCAAGGCCCGCCGGGTACAGCTCGGTTATTTCTCCGACGCTCACATGCAAAGGCATTCGAGTCGTCCCGTCGTAGGTCCCGTTCTCGTTCCGTTTCCACTCGGCTTCCACGAAGGGATACCCGAGGGCTAGACACTCGGTGCCGATCTCGGGTTTGGCGAACGACAGCGAAAAATAGACGGGACCGGCACCGTCTGGGAACGACGACAGATCGACGCCGAGCATTGCCACGTCGGAGTTGTGCGCACTGAGATTCTGGCCGAGCACGGGGACCGGAGCAGTCCTGTCGGGACCGCGCGCTGCGATGACGTACCCATGCGTTCCGACGACGCTTGAGGCCAGGAGGAGTTCGGATTCTCGGGGCAAGTGTGACAGGGGATCCTTTGCGGGCTCGGTCACGACGTGTCGAGCAGTTACCGCGACTCCTGGACCCAGATAGAAAGCAGTGCCTACCGCGGTTGGAGGCTTCTTTGAGTCGGCGAATCGGAAAATCGGCGCGACGCTGGCTAGCAAGGCCAACGGAAGTCGCTCGGGATGGTTCGCAATGTCGCGTATCTCTCCGAGGTTCCAGCCAGCATCGTCGCGCGTCGGCCCTACCGCTATGTAGACCGGTCCGTCGGCCACAACGCACCTCGCATGCACCTGGGAGTCCAAAGCGTACCGTTTGCGCGGCTTGTTCGGAGCCGGAAGCGCTCGGGTTCCGCCGCTTGTTCCGCGGCGGGCCGACGACCGACGCGGGCCGTACGCCTGCACCGATCGTGCGTCAACGGGTACACAGTTTGTGATGCGCCATTACGCCTTGTCGTACGGCCCGATCACGCCCCACGCGAGGCATCGAAGCGGGGCCGAAGAAGAGTTGGGTCACGGTGCCAAGCCGACCGGGGTAGGCGATCGGTAGCTGCGCCGGGGCGCGCGATCGGGCAGTTTGGGTGCTAATGCCCGGGCCTCACTTGCACGTTTCGGCGACTGTGGTCGGCCGTCGACGATCGGGCTTCGTAGGCGGCAGTCTCGATACATAGGCCGCCTGACCAGGGCGTTCCGCGAGATGTCACAAAACGATTTGCGCTGGCGGTGGGCGAGCGATCGCGCGACGCGGGTTAGGCAGAATTCCCAACCCCAGAGCCCCATTAGACCCAGGGCGGTTCACTCTAGCCCGAGAGTTTCGGCCCGCGATATTGTCCTCACCGCTATGGGCGGAGCGATCGCTTTCTTTGCCGTGCTATTCGGGCTCGGATTCCTAGTCTGGCTCGTCCTGACGGTCGCGGAGTTTGCCGACAAGCGTTCGTTCGACTGGCGGCGTCTGAAGCCGCTCGTGGCGACGGTCGTCGTGATTGCGGTCGCGTTGGTGGTCTTGAAGGCTGTTGACCAACACAATCGAGACCAGCAACAGAGAGAGCACGACCTCCGGACCGGAGCGTGCCAGAACGCAATCATCGAGACCGAGCATCGCCAGGCGCGTCCGGGCGAATGTCCGTGACGGACATCTGAACATCGACCGGTTCGCGGACCGTGATCACTTCGCTCGGAGTGAAGATCACGGTGGAACATGAAGACGGCGAGACGATCTTCTCGGTTTCGAACCGGCAGAAGAATACGACGATCGGGACTGCTGTCGGTTTGGTTGACTCCTGACGTGTGAGGATTGCTCCTCGCTAGGCGCGCATCGATGAGCAGGTCGTCGACGGGACTCCGTTTGGTGGTCGCGCGGCCCAGTATCCGGATGGTCGCGTCACTCTGACCAGGGCATTTCGCGAGATGCCACAAAACGATTTGCGCTGGCGATAGGCGAGCCATCGCGCGACGCAACATGCGGATAACTACCAACCTCCAGGGTCAATCGAACCAGGGGTAGACCCCGGCGCGATGAACTGATGTGTGGGCGGGTCGTTGTTGCGTGCTTGCTGCCGGGGTAGCGTGCGCGGGGTTTCGGCGCGGTGGTGAACGCGGGAGGCGATGACGGTGTGTCGCGGTTTGTCGGGCCGACTGTCGGCTGTCGTTTTCGCGATCGCTATTGGCGGTAGCGCGAGTGCGGGCGTGTTGATGCTGGGCGTCGCACCTGCGGCCGCTGCCGTAGCGAGCACGAGTCACAAGCTCCCGGACAGCGCGACTGCCGGCGTCACGCGCACCTGTGGGCCCACAACGGGCTATGCGTGCACGCGGGATGCTTACGCGAGCTATGCCCCCGGGCCCGGTTCAACGCCGAACTGGCCCAACAAATATTACGGAGTCGGCCAGGCGAGTCACAACTCGGCCGGCTATCACAACTGCACGCTCTACGCCGCATACCGACTGATGACGAGCAATGGTCTCACAACAGATCCGACTGTCAGCTGGGGCGACGCGAGCCAATGGGGCGTGAACGCTGCCGCGCACTACCTGGTTGACCAAACGCCAGCCGTCGGTGCGATTGCGCAGTGGAACGCAGGCCACGTCGCGTACGTCGAGTCGATCGACGCGACGACCGGTGCGATCACGATCACCGACGACAACTACGACGACAAGTCGGGCAGTCCGTTGTACGGCGGATACACCGACCAGTGGACCGTTCAGAAGAACTCGGATGCTTGGCCCGACAACTTCATCCACTTCAAAGATATTCCGAAGGTGTCGGCAGCGTCGATCAGCGTCACGCCCGAACCGGATCTGAACCTCGGTGACGCGAACACGACGGTCACTTATTCCGGTATTCATGTCAATGCCGCGTACACACAGGTCGTCGGCATTCTGCAATGCACATCGGCCTACATCACGACGTCCTCGTGGTTAAACGACTGCTCGGTGGTGAGTATCGGTAACGCCCCTTCGGGCTCCGTAGGCGTTGGGGTCGCGCAACAGTTGCACGGCCGAGACTGTCGCAACCGAGATACGTGCTGGCTTATCGCCGCCTCGAACTATGGCGGCGACGAGCTCGTCCCCGAGGAACAGGCCGCACACATGCTGAGTCCCAGCGGGCCCGCGAGTACGTATCCCACGGCGAATGCCGGCTCCGACCAGATCGTCGGGTCGGGCGCGACGTTTTCGCTCGACGGTAGCGGCTCGTTGGATCCGAACGGCCGCCCGTTGACCTACTCGTGGGTGCAGGTGGAGGGAACGAGCGCCATTCTTGACGATCCGACGAAGGTGCGACCGACAGTGAAAGCGCCGACGGGACCGACCACACTCATCTTCAAGCTGACGGTCACGAACTCTCTCGGTCAAAGCAGAGATGACTACATGTTCGTGACCGTCAAGTCGCCCAAGTGACCACCGCGGATTGATCACCAAACGGGGTCCCGTCACGATCGGCTCGTCGTTCGTGATCGGTCACTTCCACGCGATCCGGTTGGCGAACGCCGCGATCGACGATGCCCGGCGGTGCGTGCAACAAGAGACGTTCGGTCATCGCGGCCGACGCGACGACCCGTTGTATCGGATCCGCCGCCGGCTGCTCGGAGCCCCATGAAACGCTCGCCGATCAACAACACGAACGGCTGCTCGGCTGGCTGGCACGCGGTGACGTCACGTGACGTCACCGCGGCCGACCTCGCCAAAGAACTCCTGCGCGACGTGTAGGACGCGTGCACCATCGGGTCGTGGGAAGCTGAGGTGCTCGCGTTTCACAGGGCCGGTCGTTCGAACGGGCAGACCGAGGGGATCAACTTGTTGATCAAGAAGGTGAAGCGCGTCGGGCTTCCGGAGCTTCAACAACTACCGGCTACGGCTCCTGTTGAACTGCGGCGTCACGTGGCAGACCTCCCTGAGTCGCGAGAGTGCGATGCCGCCAGCCACGCTTCATCGCGTAGAGCTCGTAATGGTCGCTGTGGAGGCGCCGAGGTGAGACCTGCCTCACGTTGCACGCTGATTCGGCATCGATCGTCACCTCCGTGTCCGATGCGCACGTCGTCACTGTGTCGAGGCCACTTCGGGAGTCCTGTAACGGTACGAGTGTCGACGTTGCAAGGGGGGATTGGGCAAGAGACTGCGACGACGTGTGCCGTCGTTTGGCGCGTGTGGCACCCTTGGGCACTGATGGTGGCGCGGTCGAGGCAGATCAGGCGTTAGCGATGTTGCAGTTCCTCGCGCCGGATTGGTTCACCGCTGTCAGTGTCCTTCTGGCCGACGTGCAGCTTTCGTCAGTGTCGTCGTGCAAGATCCAGTTCGACACGACGTCGACGCCGTTTGTGCTCGTCATCGAGAACGGCCGACCCTGCAGGTTCGGCACGGGCAAGCTCGAGACCCCGGACTTGGAGCTTCGCTTCAGCCCCGACGACCTCGCATGTATCTGGCAGGGCAAGCTCCGCGACGACGAGGCGATGCGGGCGACGATCGTCGTCGCGGAGGCGCAGGGCGGCATCTATTCCGGTCCACCGGCTCCGGACGATCTGTTGCACCGGCCGGAGCTCGATGCACTTCCTTCGATTCCGGGCGCATCTGTCTTGGTCGCGTACACGTTCAGCGGTGGCCCGTTCGGGGTTGTCCATCACTGGTTGCGTTTCGAGGACGGCAAGCTGGTGGGCAGCGGGTTCGGTGAGGTCGACGGGCCGGATGTGCGGATCGGGACGACGTACCGAGCCATTCCGCTGGTGCGATCGGGCGAATGCACGATCCTTGAGGCGATCGAGGGTGGGACGATCGAAGGCGAGCTCGGGCCTCTCGGTTTGATCGCGGGCATCATGGAGAGCCCGGAGTTCCGGGCCGCCGAACTCGCGACCGGGCGTCAAGGTTTCGCGCTCTCGGTGTTGGGCGAGTTGTGGTCTCATCCGGCGTGGGTGGCCGGGCTCGAGCGGCTCGCGGCGGAGATCACACCCTCGTGACGGACTTCGAGCACACCCGGCAACGTCTCGAGTACGAGTTCGGCGACGAGCGATTCATGCGCGGCGCGCAAGTCGTCGTTGAGGTCGACGGCGAGCGCCTGCTCGACGTCGCTCTCGGCGACAACGGACTCGGCGAACCCCTTACCGCGGAGCACATCTTTCGTGTCTACTGCACCATCAAACCGTTCCTCGCGGTGTTGATCGCTCGACTGGTCGAAGCCGGAGCACTCACGCTCGACGAGCCGCTCTCGACGCACCTTCCAGACCTACGGTGCCTGCACGACGGAGTGACACTCCGGCACGTGATGACGCACACGGCAGGACTGCACACGTTGATGGGCGTCACTATGGAGATCGCTCGGCCGGAGAAGCGTCGCGAACTGGTCAGCCGGGTAGCGAAACCGATCGGCTGGCGGATCGGGACGGATGCCGGGTACAGCGAATATGCGGGCTGGCAGATTCTCGGCTGGCTCACCGAGGCGATCACTGGACAGCGGCTACGCGAGTACATCCGCACGGAGCTGCTCGAACCTCTCGGCCTGCACGACACGTTCGTCGGCATGACGCACGACGAGTACGTAGCTGTGTCTCCGATGATCGGTGTGAACTGCGACCTCCGCCAGCTCGGTTCATTCCCGCTGTTGTTCGAGCGCAGCGAACGCGTCTGCACCGAAACGAACCCCGCGCACGGGGGCTATACGAACGCCCGCGATCTGGCGACGTTCTACTCGGCGCTGCTCGCCCGGCTCGGAGGCGGTGGGAATGACGCACTGCCATCGGCCGCAACACTGGGCCAGTTCTGTCGGACGGTGCGTGAACCCGTGTTCGATGTCGTCCTCGACCGCGAATGCGCGTCTGGGCTCGGGTTCATGACCCGCCTCGACCAGCACGCCTTCGGTGAATCCTGCAGCCCGACGTCGTTCGGACATTCCGGCAACGTCGGCACGTCATTCGCGTTCGCCGACCCGGCTGGTTCACTCGCGGTCGGTGTCGTCTTCAACGGTCTTGTCACCTACGAGACAGCCTTCTTACGGCGTCGGGCGCTCATCCGTGCGATCTATCTCGACCTCGACGAACCTTCGCAAATCTCGGCAGCGGGGGAGTTACGGTCATCCCGCAGGCGAGAGCGACGCAGATCGCGACGGTAATCCCCACTCCCTTGTCGTCGATCCGCTGGGAGGAAACTCGGGCGCGAGGCGCGCCGCAGGCGAAGTGCAGAATCTGTCATTCTCCTCTCAGTGTCTGCGACCGCCAGTTGATCTTGTGCTTATCCCGTGTTAGACAGCGTGCGTTCGGTCATCGGCATGCGGGGGCCTGTCTGTGCGCACTCGATGGAAGCGCGTCCGTGCGGTCTTAGTCGGGATTGTGGCCTCGCCACTGATCGTTGTCGGTTCGCTGCTCGCAACAGCACGGCCCGCGTTCGCGAGCACGCTCGCGTCGCAGAACTTCGACTACACGTTCATGAACGGGACCGCCAGCGTGTCCTGCCGGTTCACGTTCACCATGCAAAACGCCGATTACAACAACCAACCGAACGTCGGGTACGTCCAGTTCGACATCAGCCGCCTCGATAGCGGCGACATCGCTGACTGTCTCACCGCCACACCCGGCACCTACCTGGGCGTGTATTGGCGCACCCCCGACGACGGCGGCGGGTACGGCAACGGCAACCTCTACACCAACCTTGCAACCACTCTCCCGGCCCACTACAGCCGCACCATCTCGCCCGTCGCGACCGACCAGCCTGGGTTCCAGATGACGCTCGTCGGCATCTTTGCGCACTGCACATCCGGCTGTGACTTTTCCCCGTTGATGCAGGCACCCAAGTAGGTCGGCCGGGTGGCGACGTACATAGTCTGTCGACGCCGCGTACTTGGCCGGCGGAACATACGACTTCACCGCATCCGAGAGGGTTCGGCAGCCATGCAATGGCACGTGCCAACCAGCTGGGTCGGCCCCGTCGCTCGCCGGGAATCGCTATGGCTGCGCTAGTTCTTCCGTTCTGAGGGGATTGAGCTATGAGGTTCTGGCGTGCACGTGCGGTCTGCGGAGTGATCGCTGTGTGTCTGGGTGGCTTCGCGATCCCGATCTCATCCGCGGCTGCGACCGCGGTACGACTGCCCGTCGCGATGCCTCCCGGTCGCGCTAGCCAGACGAGCACCGGCGAGGCCGGCACGAGCGTCGTGAAGCCCGCCACGGGAAGTGGGTCCGCAACCAAGGCAGCAGCGGCTGCGCTGGCTTCGTGTCCGTCTCCGAGGAGTGGCTTTTGGACGGGTGTATCTGATGGCGGCTGGGTTGACGTCTCAGCGCACTTCTTGAGCGGTTCTGTCCACGGTGTCGCCGCGTTTCAGTTCTCCGGATTCCCACTGGGGTATGGGAGCGGTCCTTTTAGCGCGACGGTGTCCTGCGACACGTTCTCGGGCTCGATCGCGGTCAGTCAGAACAACTCCACGATCGATGTCAGCGGGACGATCTCGGCCGACGGACTGCACCTCAACCCGGCCTCGTGGTCCTGGCCCTTGCTAGGAGGCATCGGCAGCTGGTATGCCGACTTTCAGTCCCAACAGGCACCGGTGGGCGGTGCCATCAGCGCCGCCGAGTACGGAGCCGGTGGGAGCCTCTGTTGGTCGTGCACCGCGAAAGGTCTGATCCGCGCGCTGTTCGGGGATCCCATTGACACGGGCTCAGGAGCGGCCATCGAATCGGTCACAGATCTGACCGTCCCCGGCCGAGGGCCGTCGCTAGCAATGTCGCATGCGTACACGAGCACCGAAGCGGGGCTGGACGGTCCGTTGGGGTTCGGCTGGTCCGGCCCCTATTCGATGCATCTGATCTTCTACGGGCCGGCAGTGCTCGTCGTGCAAGAGAACGGCAGCATGGCCGCGTTCCTTCCCGACGGGGCGGGCGGACTCATGCCGGCAGCGCCTCGCACGATCGCGTCACTGACGCAGAATGGTGACGGGTCCTACACGTTCGTCAGACAACAACAGGATACCTTCACGTTCGACGCCTCTGGCCGTTTGCTGTCGGAACAGGATCTCAACGGATACGTGACCTCGTTGCACTATTCGGGATCGCAGCTCGCGACGGTCTCCAGTGCCGGCGGCCGGGCACTGCACTTTGCATGGACCGGCTCGCACATCACGGTCGTGTCTGACGATCTTGGGCGGACGGTGCACTTCGGGTACGGCACCGCCGGCGATCTGACACAGGTAACGGCCGCGGATGGAGGCGTGACGACTTACGGGTACGACTCGTCCCATCGGCTCACGAGCACCCTGGATCCGAATCAATACGGCTCCCTGACACCGCATCCGGTCATCAACACGTACGACTCGCAGGGTCGCGTCTACCGGCAAACCGATCAACTCGGACGAATCACGACCTACTCCTACGCGACCGTAGACGCGAACACGTCCACGACAACGGTCACCGACGCGAAGGGCAACGTCACCGTCTACACGTACAACTATGGGCTGCTCGTCTCAACGACGCGCGGGTACGGCACCACCGCCGAAACAACCACCTACCAGCAATATGACCCCATCACCCTCGGGGTCATCTCAACGATCACCTTCGCACCCGACGACGTGAACACCTATGCGACCACAGCACAGTACGACCCCGCCGGACACCCTCTACTCCAAATCGACGGAGTGGGCCGCGTCTCGACCTACACCTACAACAGCCTCGAAGAACCGCTCACCGTCACGAAACCGAACCCATCCAATATTGGACCGGCGACGATCACGACCACGAACACCTACGACACCGCGGGAATCTACTGTCGACGTTGACGCCGTTGTACTCGAGTGCCACACAGTTCACGAACCGAGTCGCGATCTATCATCATGGGGACCCGTCACACCCGGAGGACGTGACCTCGACGACCGATCCGACCGGCGCGACCGCCACGTCCGTCTATGACGCGAACGGCGACCTGACTCGCTCGACCTCGCCGCTTGGAAATGTGACGACCTACACGTACGACGCCGTCGGCCATCGCAAGACGACGGTGTCGCCGCGGGGCAATATCGCGGGTGCGAACCCGGCCGCGTTCACGACAACCTACGGCTACGACGCCATGGACCGTGTCGTCTCGACCGTCGTCGCCGACGGCACCACGCCACTCAAGTCCTATTCGGCGTACGACAAGAACGGCAACCTGTGGATCACCGTCGACGGCAACAACAACTGGACCGTCGACCAGTTCAATCTCGCCAACGAACAGGTCGAGACTGACCGTGCCGACGGGACGAAACTGACCATGAGCTACTGGCCCGACGGGACTTTGCATCAGCGCTTCGACGGCGCCAACCAGCCCACCCGCTACGACTACGACCCGCTCGGTCGCGTCGAGACCATGACCGACCCGCTCAACCGGACCACGACCTTCAGCTATACGAGCGACGACCAGGCCGCGGTCGAAACCGATGCCGACGGCGGCACGATCACCAACAGTTACGACAACGCGGGTGAACTCACGAACATCGACTACTCCGACCCCGCCACACCCGATGTCACCTACACCTACGGTCCCACCGGGCTCCGTGCGACCATGACTGACGGCACCGGGACAAGCACCTACATCTACGACTCGCTCGGCCGACTCATCGCCAGCCGCAACGGCGCCGGCAAGACCGTCACGTACGCCTACAACCTGCGAGGCGACCAAACACGCGTCGCCTATCCGGGAACCCCGCCCGTCACCCACACCTTCGACGCCGACGGCCGTATGACCCAAGTCATCGACTGGAACAACAACGTCACCCGATTCCGCTACGACCCCGACCGCAACCTCACCCGGACCAGCTACCCAAACGGTGTCACTGCCACCGCCACATTCGACAACGCCGACCAAACTGCCGGCATCACCGACACCCAGGTAGCTACGACCATCGCGAGCTGGACTTACACCCACGACGACAACGGCCAACTCACCGGCGACACCCACACCGGCGTACCCGGCGTGAACGAGAGCTACACCTACACGCCGCTCGAGCAACTCAAGAACGTCAATACCAACAGCTACCAATATGACCCGGCCGACAACCTCACCCAACAGCCCGGCGGCCAAACTCAGACCTACGACGCCGCCGATCAGCTCTGCTGGACGCTCCCGACCGCGTCATCGAACACGTGCACGACGTCGCCGACCGGCGCGACCAGCGAACGCTACGACGCCCGCGGCAACCTCACCACCATCACACCACCCACCGGGCCGACCACAACGTACGGTTACGACCAGGCCAACCGGCTCACCCGCTACAACACCAGCTCCGCTACCTACACCTACAACGGCGACAACCTCCGCACCACGAAAACGGTCGGAGGCACCACAACCAGCTTCGTGTGGGACAACAGCACTATCCCTCTCCTCCTCATCGACGGCACCCTCAAGTACATCTATGGGCCTGATGGAACGCCGATCGAACAGATTGCCGGCACCACCGCCCAATACCTGCAACACGACCAACTCGGCAGCACCCGACTCATCACCAACACCACCGGCTCCGTGATCGGCACCTACAGCTATAACCCGTACGGGGCAGTCACCGCCCACACGGGAACCGCGAACACCAATCTCCAATACGACGGTCAATATCGCGATGCTGAAACCGGACTCACCTACCTCCGAAACCGGTACTACAACCCTTCGACCGGGCAGTTTGTTAGCCGTGATCCCCTTGAGGGTCTCACCCAATCTGCCTACGGGTATGTCGGAGCGCGTCCACTTGACGCGATCGACCCGACCGGCGAAACAAGTTGGTGGCAGATCGGAGCCGATGTCGGCGCGCTCGGGATCACGATCGTCGGCTGTGCAGGGGTCGAATCTGCCACCTTGGGGTTAGCGACCGGCGCTTGCCTGGCAGGAGCCACGTGGAGCGGAGGGCAACTCGGTCACGACCTCGCGTCGAAGGTGCAGCACGGTGCGCCTGCGACTGCGCCGCCATGTCTGAACGGTGTCGGTCCGCTGCTACCGGGCCAATCCCGCTGCGCCGGACCGCCGAACGAGCCGACGGGAACAACGTTGCCGCCGGCGACGCGTAAGACCTGTTCCGCCGATCCGGGGTATTCGCAGGCCGCAGAACCTCGAACGACACCAACGACACCGTTCGGCTGAACGCGCCGCTGCCGTGTCAGCGCGGTCAACGCACGGCGAGCGCCCGCAAGATCCGGACGTTGCTCGATTCAGGTCTTCGCCGAGCAGACCGGTTCCGGGCACGACCACACGCGCTTGTGCCACACTGACGGGACCCCGGGATAGTGGTCCGCCTTTCGTGAGAGTCCGACGTCCAGCATGCTGGGCAGGAGGACTTCACGATGAAGCGCAAGCGGCATACACCTGAGCAGATCATCCGGAAGTTGCGTGGGGGCGATCGGTTGTTGAACGAGGGCACCGAGTTGACCGAGGTGCTGCGGCATCTCGAGGTGTCGGAGTCGAGTTGGGCGCGTTGGCGCGCGCAGTACGGCGGCATGAAGGCCGACGAGGCGAAGCGGCTCAAGGAACTGGAGCGGGAGAACGCCCGGTTGAAGAAGCTGGGTCTGCCCCTCCTTTGGTTGACTCGTTGATCTGCCCCAGCTGGGGATTGGGCCCGCGCCGGCGGGCGTCAGATTGAGGTTGTCGCGGATGCCTCCGGCGATGCGCGGTCAATCGTTGCAACCTCGTGTCGGGCGGAGATTCCTTCTGGCCGATTGAACCCGTGGCAGATTCGAAACGAGAGACTCGGGGCGCTGACCAGGGCCTTCCGCGAGATGCCACAAAACGATTTGCGCTCACGAACTTCACGCTGAGACCGCGGCGAGCGCACCGGTTTGGTGAACGCGCTCTGGCAGCGTCGAGCGGCAGCCGATTGATTCCACCGCGAAGGCTTCGATCACGGGCGGGTCACGTCGACGCGGGCGTCTACTTATCTCGCTCGACCTCGAGCTGAACCTCGTGATCACGTTCGGCGATCGCCGCGCCGGCGGTCATCCAAGAATCCATCCAAGAATCATGGGTCGCCACGGCTTGTCAGGTTCGTCACGGTGACGAAGGTGAGCAGACGGGACGCCGTGTGAAGCGATTCCGGCGCGCCTTACAAGCAGGGGGTCGGCGGTTCGAGCCCGCCAGCGCCCACTTCGAACGTGCAGGTCAGAGGCCCTAGGAGCCGATCCACTCCTCTGCCTCGACACGTTTCACATCGTGAGCTGGGCCATCGAGCGCTCGACCTCGCGCGCCGCGAGTTGCGGGTCCCACAACGGGATCAAGGTCTGCGGGATGAAGCGGTCCGGGTACGCGGCGCTCCACTCGTCGAGCATCCAGTCGTTCCACGCCTGCAGGCACGCCAGTGCGAGGTCGGGGTCGTCGGCCTCGAGGAAGCGGTTCCCGCCGAAGCGCGGGAACGTCGGGAAGAGCAACTCGGCCCACACGCCGTCTTGGTCCATCGAACGCACGCGCTCGTGCACGTCGTCGACGGAGATGAGCAAGGTGTCGGCGGTGAGCACCGTCGAAGTGTACGGACCGCGCCGTGCGCCGGATATCTCCCGTGCCGGAGAACACAAAGGTGGGATACCGTCCGTCCGAACGACCGCCGGGGGGCGATCACGAGGGGAGTGGCGATGCGATCGATCACGCGCACGCGTGCGGCTCGGTTCGGCGCGATGGCGGCGTTGGCCCTCGCCCTGGCGTCCTGCAGTGTGTTGGGCGGCCCGGTGACCGGTCCGGGCACGATCTCGCTGTCGACGGGCGTCGATCCCGCGCTCCTCGGGTACCAGCGAACCGAGTTCTTCCTGAGCGGCGTCACGCGCAGCTTCACGCCCACTCTGCCGCTTACGACCGATGGTAAGTGGACGGTCGCGCCGGCGACCACGGCCGTGTTCAAGACACGCCTCGTGACCTACCGTCCGATCGATCCGGCGAAGTTCAACGGCACCGTGATTGTCGAATGGCTGAACGTGTCTGCCGGCGCGGATCTCGCAACCGACTGGATGATGGCGCACAACGAGTTGGTCCGGAGCGGATTTGCGTGGGTCGGCGTGTCGGCGCAGGCGGTCGGAGTGAACGCGCTGAAAACGGCGCAGCCGGCCCGGTACGGAACGCTCAACCACCCGGGCGACAGCTACTCGTACGACATCTTCTCCGAGGCGGGCGTGAAGGTCCGCACCGACGCGCCGAACCTGCTCGGAGGGCTCGTCCCCAAGCGGGTCATCGCGACGGGTGAATCGCAGTCGGCGAGCCGCCTCGTCACCTACATCGATGCGCTGCAGCCGATCTACCATCGGTTCAACGGCTTTCTGGTGCACAGCCGGTTCGCCGGCGGTTCCGCCCTGTCCCAGGCTCCACTTCCCGCAGTGTCGGCGCCGTCGCCACTCGCGATCCGCAACGACCTCGACGTTCCGGTAATGGTGGTCGAGGCCGAAGGCGATGTGATCGGTTCCAACCTGGGCGCGCGCCAGCCCGACACGTCGAAGTTTCGAGAGTGGGAGATAGCGGGCACCTCGCACGCCGACTCCTACATACTCTCCGTCGGCCCGGCCGACGTGGGCGACGGGAACGGCGCGGCCGCGATGTTCGCGTTCATGCGCAGCCCGCAGAGTGTCGGGTGTACGAGCCCGGTGAACGCCGGGTCCCATCACTGGGTACTCGACACGGCCTTCCACGACCTCGATGCGTGGGTACGCAATGGCGTGGCGCCGCCGACCGGCACGCCGCTCCAAGTCGTGTCGACGTCACCCGTGGTGCTCGCCCACGACGCGCAGGGCAACGCGCTCGGCGGTGTGCGCACTCCTCAGGTCGACGCGCCGGTCGCGACGCTCACCGGCATCAACAGCGGCTCGGGGTTCTGCACGCTCTTCGGGAGCACGACGCCGCTGACGACGGCCCAGCTCAGCGCGCTCTATCCGACCCACGCCGATTTCGTGGCGAAATGGACGACCGCGCTCTCCTCGGCGGTGGCGCAGGGCTTCATCCTCCCGGCCGACGAGGGCGAGCTCCTGGCCGCGGCGACGAGTTCGACCGTTCCGAACTAGCCGTCGCGGCGTGACTCGGTCGGTAGCCTGCGGACGTATGGCGCTCCCCAACGACGCCGCGGCCGTCGTCGCTCGCCTGCATCTCTCGCCCCATCCCGAAGGTGGCTACTTCCGCGAGACGTACCGCAGCGCGCTCACGACCACGCCTCCCGCTTGGCCGGGACCACGGGCACTGGCGACGTCGATCCTGTTCCTGCTGCCCGCGGGCGTGCGTTCCGCCGCGCATCGAGTGCGCGGCGAGGAGTTGTGGTTGTGGCAAGGCGGCGGCCCGATGGCACTCGACATCGGCACGGCCACGCACGTCGTCGGTCCCGACCTCGACGAATCGCACGAACTGCAATGCCTGGTCCCTGCCGGAACTTGGCAGTCGGCGACGCCCGCGACCGACCGGTGGTCGTTGGTGGCCTGCGTGGTCGCACCGGGCTTCGACTTCGCCGACTTCGAAATGCGGGGCTGACCATCGTCGCTCCGCGGACGCGCCCGAGGGGGGGCTGTCAGATTCTCTTGTGGGCAGTGTCATCCCGAAGAGGTCGGGTCCGACATCCACGACCTTGTCCGACTCGTTTCCACGTCGACGGAGCGTCCAATGACGCCTCCCCCCGGCTACGGAAGCGGGGTCGGATCTGCTGACGCGTCGTTCAGACGACGCGGGCGAGCAACACCTCGTCGTTCGTCTCGACGAGGTGCGAGTAGACGGCGACGAGCTGTGCGAGCTCGCCGAACACGGTGCGGTCGAGATCGCTGTCGGGCGTGTCGTCTGCGTACGCGCGCCGCCGACCTCGGCGACGGTGCGCGTGTCGGCTCGCGATACTCCTCCACCGCGTTCCGCAGGAGTGCGATCCCGCGTGCTGCATCGCGCTTGTCGAGCACCGCGAGCTGGGGCGGGAACGAGTCGGGCCCGGGTGATCGAGGCGGCTCGAGCCGCCGGCTGAACAGCTCGCCGTGCACGACGCGCTCGGCGTCGTCCGCGGGACTCCAGCGCGTCGAGCAAGACGACTGCCGACCGTGTCACGGAACCGAGATACCGGAAACGTCCCGCGAGTGCGTGCAGCAGGAGTTCGAGCGGCATCCACTCGTCCGGGCTGTACGCCGTGCCGACCTGGTCGTCCCAGGTCTCGCCGTCGTCGAGCACCGGCCATCGTCGTCCGACATAGCGCGGCTTCATGATTCCCACGATCGACGCGATCAGTTGCTCGTCGACGGCGAGCCCGGCGGGCACGCGCGGTCTCGAACCCGCACCCGCGATCGCGGCCGGTACCGCTTCCCACAGGAGCGAGCCGTCCACCGCGAAGTACGCCGAAGCCGCCACCTCGCTCACGTTAGAGGCGTGTTCGAAGCCGCAAGACATCAACCGTAGGCCGGGTTCGGTCTCGGCGAAGCACCTCCATATTCCCAACGTGCACGCCCTCACGGCGGTGCGCCGGGGACTGTGGCAGTGATGTGACAGAGGCGGACGATGTCGTCGTGGTCGACCTCGCCGCGTGCGGCGATGGTCACCCGGCGTCGGTCACCTCGGCGCGGGTGACGACCCGGCCTGTGCGGCCGGCGCGCTCGACCATCTCACAGACGCGCAGCGTCTCGAGATTGGCGCGGCCGCTGATCTCGGTGCCGACCCGGCCCGTTACTGCGCGATGGAGCGCGTCGAGCACGCCGTGCTCGCCGCTCGCGGGCACGCCGGGCGGCGCCGGCACTTCGACCGGTGCCGCGTTCCAGCCGAAGGGCGCGTCGTCGGGCGCCAGCGCTTCGGCCCACCACCAACGGTCGTCGCGCCGGCGCAGGGCGCCGCCCTCGGTGTGGACCACCCAGTGCAGCTCCGACGCGCGGCTGACATTGCTCAGCAGGTAGGAGCACGTCACGCCGGATTCGAACGTGAGCAACGCCTGGATCGCGGCGTCGTCCCGGTAGCACGACCACGGTGCCGAGAACGTCCGCGCACTCGCCGACACGACCGGGCCGAGACAGAGCTGCAGATCGTCGGCGTGGTGGCAGCCCTGGTCCCAGAACATGGCGAAGGAATAGTTCGTGGCGCGGCGCGGGACGGTACTTGTCATCGCGATGTCACGATGCCCGCGGCGCCGTACTCGCCGGTCGCGAGCGCGGCCTGGAGGGTCATCGTCGCCGCGGTGTACCTGTAGTTCTGCGCGACGACGAGCTCGACACCGGCCGCCTCGGCGCCGACTGCGAGCGCGCACGCCTCTGTCCAGTTGTTGGAGAGGCATTTCTCCACGAGCACGTCCTTGCC
>CAWFFF010000009.1:0-182267 GCA_963814995.1 uncultured Actinomycetes bacterium
TCGAGGTCGCGGATCGTCTCCTCGAGCTGCAGCTCGGCCGCAGGCGTCTTCGGCGGGAAGAACTCGAACGAGTGGCTCGGCCCGGCCTCGAGGATGTCGACGATCTTGCTCATTGCCACTCCAGGTTACCGAGCGGGGAGGTCCTTGATTTCGTGCGTCTCCACGTACCGGTCGCGGCACCCGTCGGAGCAGAACCAGAGCTCGGCGCCGTCGTGCACGAGGTGCGCCGCCGCGTTGGCCTTCTCGACCTGCATGCCGCACGTGGGATCAGTGGCGAGCCGCCCGGCTCCGGCGTCGCGCCGCGTGCGAGCCAGCCAGAACAGCACCGCGAGCACCACGAGAAACGCGAGGTTCAAGAAGGTCGTGTAGTTCCAGGCGAATCGGTCGGGCACCACCGCCTCGGGCCGATTCGTCGGGATCGCGCCCGTGATCTGGAACAGACCTTCGACCACGAGCCCGGCGCCCACCATCGACCGCGTAGAACGTCGCGAAGATCCGCAGCGTCAGCTTGTTGCCGTAGTACTTCCGGTAGATGAGCAGCAACGGGATCGTGATCAGGTCGGCGAAGATGAAGCTCACGACGCCGCCGAAGCCGATGCCGCCGTGCCACAACGCGGCCGCCATCGGCACGTTGCCGATCGAGCACACGAAGCTGATGACTGCGATGAACGGGCCGAGCACCACGTTCTCGATCGTCGTCCAGAACCCGTGCCCGTGGAGGAACACGTCGTTCCACCACTCCATCGGTACGAGCATCGTGAGGAAGCCGGCAATGAGATAACCGATGACGAGCTCGCGCCGGAGCATCTTGATGTCCGACATCGTGAACGCGGCCGCGTCGCTCCACCCGGCGCGCGTCCGGATCGACGCCACGTCGTCGCCGGCGTCGCCGGAACCGTGCGCATGCCCGTGGTCGTGTGCCGCCGCGTTGTCGGCGCTCGCGGCGTCGAGGCGGGCGCACGCGGCGCGCACGAGCCGCGGTGAGAACACGAAGCCACCGACCAGCGCGAGCCCCGCGATCATGATCGGGCCGCCGACGAACTCCGCGAGCGCGAACTGCCAACCCATCAGCACGAGCAGCACGACGCCGAGCTCGATGACCAGGTTCGTGGACGCGAACATGAAGATCATCGCGGACGTGAAGTCGGCTCCCTTCTGGAACAGCGACTTCGCCATCGCGGTCGCCGCGTAGGAGCAGCTCGACGACACCATCCCGAAGCCGGACGCGCGCGCACGACGGCCCCGGGCGAGTGGTCGCCCATGACGCGCTGCATGCGGCGCTTCGACACGAACGCCTGCACCGCGCCCGAGAGCGCGAAACCGAGCACGAGCCCCCAGAGCGTCTCCCAGAACATGAAGAACGCCTCGCGGAAGGAGCCGCCGATGTCGCCGAGCGAGATGGCTGCGATGAGCGCGTTCACGACGACCTCACGACCGCACGAGCCGCGCGATCGCGGCCGAGGCTTCGGCGATCTTCTCCTCCGCGGCCGCTGCCGCCCTCGCCGATGGCGTCCGCGACGCAGTGGGCGAGGTGCTGGTCGAGCAGCTCGAGCGCCACGGCCTGCAGGGCTTTCGTGGCGGCCGAGATCTGGGTCAGGACGTCGATGCAGTAGGCGTCGTCGTCGACCATGCGGTGCACACCGCGCACCTGTCCCTCGACCCGCCGCAATCGCTGCTGTACCGCCGCCTTCTTGTCGCTGTATCCGGCCATTCGCGGACCATACCCCTATGGGGTATCAACGTGCAAGGAAGGCCCGACCTGATTTACGCTCCGCGGCATGGGGAAGACACGGACGTTCCTACCGGTCGCGCTCTCGGGACTCGTGGCGGCGCTGGCACTCGTGCCGGCCACGGGCACGGCTCACGCAACGGCGCTCGCGACCTTCTCGTCGCACGGAAGCGTGAACCAGGTCTACGTGACCCACGCGGCCCCGGGTGACACGCTCACGCTCCGGAACGCGGCCCACGCCGCAGTCGGGACGGGCACGGTCGACGACCTCGGCAGTCTCTTGTTCCGGACGGTCCCGGCCGGCGCCGACTACACGGTCTCCGACGCGACCCAGGTGTCGGGGCCGCTGCAGGTGACGACTCCGAACGACCTCCCGGCGCAGTCCCTGTACACGTCGCAGCAACTCGTCAACGGATTCCAATACATCACGACGCGCGACGGCACGAAGCTCAGCGCAGAGGTCACGCTCCCGGGCCCGGCGGCGGCCGGCCCGTACCCGACCGTCATCGAGTATTCGGGCTACGACCCGTCGCACCCCGGCTCGCCGCAACCGAGTACGCAGATCGCCCAGCTCCTCGGGTACACGACCGTCGGCGTCAACATCCGCGGCACCGGCTGCTCGGGCGGCGCGTTCGACTTCTTCGAGACTCTCCAGGGTCTCGACGGCTACGACGTCGTCGAGACGGTCGCCGCCCAGCCGTGGGTGTTGAACCACGAGCCCGGCATGGTGGGCATCTCGTACCCGGGCATCGCGCAGACGTTCGTCGCGCCCACCCAGCCGCCCCACCTCGCCGCGATCGCGGCCCTGTCGGTCGTGGCCGACACGTACCGCAGCCTGGCCGACCCGGGCGGCGTCCCGAACGTCGGCTTCCCGCGCGACTGGGCCCAGGAACGCGACAACGCGGCCCGGCCCTACGGGCAGGGCTGGGAGCAGAGCGTCGTCGACGGCGGCGGCGCCACCGGACAGCAGTGCGCCGAGGATCAACTCCTGCGCCACCAGAACGCAAGCCTGGTCGCCGCGTTCGACACGCACCCGTACCGCGAGCCGGTCGACGCGGCCGACGCGATCTCACCCGAGCTGCTCGCGCCGAAGATCGACGTCCCCGTCTTCATGGGCGGGAGCTGGCAGGACGAGCAGACCGGCGGGCAGTCGTCGCTGATCTTCCCCAACCTCACGGGTGTGCCCAAGGGTGATCTCAAGCTGTTCGGCACCAACGGCACCCACGTCGACAGTCTCGTGGCCGAGCTCGACCGCTGGTACGAGTTCCTCGAGTTCTACGTCGCCCGGCGCGTCCCGCACATCTCGCCGACGCTCCGCGCGCTCGCGCCCGATCGTGTTCCAGCAGGCGACGGGCATCGCCGAACGTGCAACTGCCGCCCGATCGCTTCGACAACACCCAGAGCTACGCGTCGCAGCTCGCGAAGTACCAGGCCGAACCGCCGGTACGCGTGCTGTTCGAGAACGGCGTCGGGCGACCCGACGAACCTCGGTGCGCCGTTCGGCGACTACTCGATCTAGCTTCCCGTCGTGGCCGCCGCCGAACGCGAAGCCGACCGCCTGGTACTTCCAACCCGACCAGCGCCTGGCACAGTCGCGGCCGCTGATCTCCGACGGCTGCTCGGGAAGTGCGTCGACGTCGTACGTCTACGACCCGACGGCCAAGCCCGCGACCGACTTCCACGGCAGCACCTCCGACATCTGGGCCGCGCACCCGAACTTCGACTGGCGCGACACTGCCGCTCGGCAAGGCGCTCGCGTTCGACAGCCCGCCGCTGACGAAGACGACCGTCATGGCCGGGCCCGGCAGCGTCAACCTCTGGTTGCGGTCGACCGCGCCCGACACCGACGTCGAGGTGACGCTCACCGAGCTCCGGCCCGACGGGCAGGAGGTATACGTACAGAACGGCTGGCTGCGCGCGTCGCACCGGGCGCTCGATCCGTCGTCGACGGCGCTGGAGCCGGTGCATCCCGACACGTCGGCGAGCGCCGCGCCCGCTACCCCCGGGCAGATTCGTCTCCGCGCGCGTCGCGCTCTTCCCGTTCGCGCACATCTTCCGGGCCGGTTCGCGGTTGCGCATCACCGTCGAGGCGCCCGGCGGGAACCGGCCGTTCTGGGCGTTCGGCGACCTCGCAGCGAACGGCACCGTCGTCAACGACATCGGGCACTCGTTCCTGCACCCGTCGTCGGTCGTGCTGCCCGGTCATCTCGAACCCGCCGGCCGGGATCCCCGCCGCGTACCCGCCCTGCGGGTCGCTGCGGGGCGAACCTTGCCGCCCGATCGTGTCCGACGGCGCGCCGACCAACGTGCACACGATCTCGAGCCGGAACCGCGCGACCGTTTCGTGGACGGCAGCGGTTCCCCGCCCGGGCGACACGATCGCCGCGTACCACGTGACCGACGAGCCGACCGGCACGACACTCACGCTGCCCGGCTCGGCGACCTCGGCCGACTTCACCGGCCTGCACGTCGGGTTGCATCACTTCGCGGTCTCGGTGGACTACTCGCAGTCGCACGCGACGGTGAGCGCCACCGCGTCGAACGACGGTCTTCGTATGGCCGTCGACTCTTCTGGCGATGGTTCCGGTGACGCCTCGGAGGTGTCGCCGGAGGCTCACGTAGACTCCGCGCGATGGTCGAGACCGAACCGCAGGCCGCGAAGAAGGAACGCTGGACTTCCTCGTGGAAGCACCTCTACTCGGAGGTCGTCACCTCGGGACTGTGCACCGGTTGCGCGGGCTGCGTGATCGCGTGCCCGCACGACGTGCTGTCGTACGACGACACCAACGGCGTCTACAAGCCGCTCCAGATCGAGCAGTTCGGCGGCCCCGGCGACTGCAGCCACGGCGACAAGGCGTGCACCTCCTGCACCCGCGCCTGCCCGCGCTTCCGTGCGTGGGAACCGGAGATCGACAAGTTCATGTTCGGGCGCGCACGGGAGACCGACGAGCTGAGCGGGGTCTTCAAGGACATCTGCCTGGCGCGCGCCGCCGATCCGGAGCTCCACGAGGTCGGCCAGGACGGCGGGCTCGTCTCCGCGATGCTCGTGTACGCGCTCGAGCACGACATCATCGACGCCGCGCTCGTGTCGTACCTCGAGGGCGACGGCTCCACGTGGAAGGCGATTCCCGGCGTCGCCCGCACGCGCGCCGACATCGTCGCGTCGGCCGGCAGCCGCTACACCTACTCCGCGAACACGCTCGCGTACCTGGACCTCGAGAAGGAAGACGAGCGGATCGCGCTCGTCGGGATGTCGTGCCAGTCGTCGATCCCGCCCGTCATGAAGCAGCGCAAGGCGGGCAAGGTCGCGCGCAAGCTCGCGCTGAGCATCGGCCTGTTGTGCTCGAAGACCTTCGACGACGCGATCTTCGAGGAGCTGTTCGAGGCGAAGTACGGTCTGAAGAAGGCCGACATCAAGAAGATGAACATCAAGGGCGTGTTCCAGATCTGGATGCACAACGGCGACTACCACGAGGTGCCGCTCAAGGAGTGTCACCAGTGGACACGTGAGGGCTGCAAGATGTGTCCCGACTTCGCGGCCGAGCACGCCGACATCTCGACCGGCGGCATCGGCAAGTACAACGACTGGACGCTCACGATCGTGCGCACCGACGCGGGCCGCGACCTCATGGAGCGGATGCTTGCCGACGGTGTCATCGAGATCCGGCCCGGCGACGACGACCCCGATGCGATCGCGCTGATGCACAAGCTCTCGCGCCGGTCTCGGAAGCGCTGGCCCGAGTTCGCGCTGCCCGAGCCCGGGCTCGTACCGCCGCTCCCGCCGAAGCCGGCGCCCGCGTAGCCGGTGCGCGTCTGCGCGCTCGTCTCCGATCTGATGGATCGTTCGAAGATCGGCGCCGCGATCCCCGGCGTCGTGTTCGCACTCGACGCGAACGCGGAGGTGGTGATCGTCGACATCGCCCGGGGCGTGCAGGTCGTGGCGGAGATCCGGGCCGAGACGCCGGGCGTCCGCATCGTCTGTTACGGACCGCACGTCGACGACGACGCGGCCGACGCGGCCCGGGCCGCCGGCGCCGACGTCGTGCTCCCGCGCTCGCGGTTCTTCCGCGACCCCGCCGCTGCTGTCTCCGGCGCCGAACCGTGATTCATTGACCCGTCAATACCCCCACGGGACATTCACGGGTCAGAGAACGGGAAGCACGGAATCGAGCTGGGTTCGGTAGAGCGCACGGACGACGGCCGTTCCACCGGAACGGGCGCGGGCGATGTCGATGCCGAGGTGGACGACGAGTGCCTCCGCATCCGCCGGGACCGGCCACGGCTCGCGATCGAGCGAACGGGCGAGGTCGTCGAGGTGAACGACCTGCTCGACGATGCGCGTCTTCAGGTACTCGTCGAGCCCGATGGTGAGCACGCCGCCGACGACGGGGAGCACACGATCGGCGGGCTCGGCGAGCACACGCGGAACGAGCGCTTCGAGACGAGCGGCCAACGTCTCGCAGACCGACTCGTGACGGAGTGCGGCGATCTGTGCGCCGCGCTCACGGATGGCGCGGTGGTCGGCGGGGGTCAACGAACCGTCGATCTTCACGTAGTACTCGACCGCGGTCTCGACGTGCGGCGCGTCGCTCGGCGCGGCATCGAGGTAGTCGCCCACCACCCACACCCCGCCGCGCGCCAGGTGCCCGGCGATCCCGCCGACCGTCTGCTCGTCGAGCACCGACGGTTCGTCCCACGCCCGTGCGACCGCGGGGTCGGCAATGGCGTCGCGCACCACCCGCGCCGACTCCACGAACAACTCGCGCACCTCGGATCCCATCGCCCCTCCTCGCGTCGGACCCGAGTTTGCCCGGTCGCCCGGGACTGGTGGCGTCCAACCCGCGCGCCGGGGACTCGTCACCGTCGCGGTCGAGGTCGTCGGCGTGATCGCCACGACAACGCTCGGCGAGCACGTGCCACACTGACCGCCGCCGGAGATTCCCGGGACCGACCGCCGCGCTAGATCATCGGCCAGGGGTAGCAGTGGTAGTCGTTGTCGGGTTGGGGGAACTCGCCCGTTGCGAGGACGTGCTCGACCCGGGCGCGCAGCGCGTCGAGCTCGAAGCGGTCGAGCGTGTCGATCAGGTGCTCGCCGGCGTCGCCGGACCGCAGCTGTGCGGCGAACCGGTGGAGATCGGCGCAGACGTCGGGCGGGATCGGTTCGCCGCCGAAGTCCCAGATGACGGTGCGGAGCTTCCACTGCGCGTGGAACGACACGCCGTGGTCGATGCCGAAGATCCGCCCGCTCTGCATCGCGCGGAGGCAGTGGCCGCCCTTGCGGTCGGTGTTGTTGATCACCACGTCGAACGCGGCCATGCGCCGGAACGCGTGCCCGTGCTCCTCCAACAACGTGAAGTAGTGCTCTTCGGGATCGTGCTCGACGAAGCGCTGCATCATCCCGATCCCGGCGGGGCCGTCGCGCAGCGCGGTGTCGGGGACGATGTCCCACCCGAGCGCGTCGGAGACCTCGAACGCGGCGACCTCTCGGTGGCACAACGTGCCGCGCGGGAAGTCCCAGAGCGGCCGCTCGCCCCGTTGCGGCTTGTAGATCGCGAGCATCTCGTCGTCGCCGTCGGAGAGGTTGACGAGGAACGTCGCGTTCGACGACCACGGCATCCGGCCGAGCACGTCGACGTCGCCACCGCGCAGCAGCTCCCGCTGCCGTTCCTCGGTCGGCGCCATCGTGCCGTCCGTCAGTTCCAGCGCGGGCAGATGTGCCCGTCGGGGTCCATCGGGAAATCGCAGAGCTGGCACTTCGGCCGGCCGCCCTCGACCGCGGCCACGCCGTTGCGCATCATCACCCGGATCTGGGCCCGCGTCGCGTAGAGGCGGGCGATCCGGCCCTCGGCCTCGTCGGGCGGCGGGGGCGGGTCTTCGTCGTCCTCGTCGGCCGCGTCCTCGCGCAACTCGATCAGCACGAGCTTGCGCTCGTAGTCGTAGCCGATGCCGATCAGCCGCGCCCGGAAGAGCGGCTCGGCCTCGGTGACGGTGCCCCCGCCGATCTCGAGCGCGGCCGGGAGCGCGTCCGCGTCCTCCTCGGGGATGCGGTCGAGGAACTGTGCGGCCTCCAACGCGAGCAGGCGGACCTGTTCCTTCTCGACGAGCACCGACAGCATCGCCGACCCTTTGCGGGCCTGGATGACGAACGTGCGCGCGCCGGGACGGCCGAACGCACCGGCCGCGATGTCGTCGACGGGGTCGAACTCGATCAGGTCGGTCATGAGGTCGTGGCGTCGGAGTCGGAGGGAGCCGGATCGGGTTCGGGCAACAGGTCGTCGAGCCCGCCGGTGTCGTTGCACTTCACCATCGTCACGCCGTACGAGTGGAACTCGAACACGGTGACGGACGCGGGCGACACGTGCACCCGCTGGAACAGGTCGAGGTGCGTGCCGCTGTAGTGCGCGATCGCCGACTTGATCGGGTCGGCGTGACTCACGACGACAACGGTCTCGTTCGGGTGCCGGGCGACGACCTCGTCGAGCGCGGCAACGGTGCGCGCCTGCATCTCGGTGATCGACTCGCCGTTCGGGAACTGCGCGCGCGACGGCGCGACCTGCACGACCTTCCATTCGTCGGTCTGGGCGAGGTCGGCGATCTTCCCGCCCGTCCAGTCGCCGTAGTCGGCTTCGATCACGCCCGGCAGGGCGACGACGTCGAGCGCGTGCTGCGCGGCGATCTGGCGCGCCGTCTGCGTCGTGCGTTCGATCGGGCTCGCGTAGACGGCTGCGACCGGTAGCTTCGCGAGCCGTTGGGCGGTGGCGTCGGCCTGACCGACACCTTTCTCGGAGAGGTCGATGCCGGGCATCCGACCCGACAGCAACGGCCCGGTCTGCGCGGTCACGGCATGCCGGACGAGCACGAGGCGCGTCGGCGGCTTGGGCTTCGACGCGGCGGCCGGAGCGTCGGGCGCGGTCTCGCCGTCGGTCCCCGTTCGGGTCGTGCCCTGGGCTGTCGACTCGGTCTCCGGCATGCCCGCCAAGATACCGGCCTCGATCCCGTACGATCCCCCGCGATGACCGACGTACACCTCTCCCCGTCCGGACCGCCCGACACGATTCTCGACCCGGAGTCCGACGACGCGTTGGAAGCGTTGCGCGCCGCGCTCGCACAGGTCGACGGCCGCCGCGACGCGGTCGCCGACGTCTGCGCACGCTGGCCGCGGTTCCTCGACGCGTGGGCCCAGCTCGGCCGGCTCGGACGCGACGACGTCGAGGCGTACGCGTACTTCCGTGTCGGCTACCACCGCGGGCTCGACCGCCTTCGGCAATCGGGTTGGCGGGGATCGGGCTACGTCCGCTGGCGGCACGAGACCAATCGCGGCTTTCTGCGCGCGCTCGACGGGCTACGCGCCGCCGCGGAGGCGATCGGCGAGCGTGAGGAAGCCGACCGCTGCACCGAGTTCCTGCGCCAGCTCGACCCGGACTACGCGCCCGGGCGCGAGTAGCGTCATCGCGGGAAAATCGACCCGACGACCACGAGCGGCGTCGCCGCGAGGGAGTTGCACCCATGAAGCGCGCGCTCATCACCGGCATCACCGGTCAGGACGGTCGCCACCTCTCGCAATTCCTGCAGACCAAGGGCTACCAGGTCTTCGGGCTCGTGCACGGCCAGGCCAACCCGAAGATCGAGATGGTCCAGAGCGAGAATCCCGCCCTCGAATTCATCGAAGGCGACCTGCGCGACCTCTCGTCGCTCATCGGCGTCACGGAGCAGGTGCAGCCGGACGAGGTGTACAACCTCGGCGCCATCAGCTTCGTGCAGCTCTCGTTCAAGCAGGCCGAGCTCACCGCCGAGATCACCGGCATCGGCGTGCTCCGCATGCTCGAAGCCGTGCGCATCGTCGGCGGCACCGAGAACAACCCGATCCGCTTCTACCAGGCGTCGTCGTCGGAGATGTTCGGCAAGGTGCACCAGACGCCGCAGACGGAGGAAACGCCGTTCCACCCGCGCTCGCCCTACGGCGTCGCCAAGGTGTTCGGTCACTACACCACGCTCAACTACCGCGAGGCGTACGGCATCCACGCGAGCAGCGGCATCCTCTTCAACCACGAGGGCCCCAAACGCGGCCTCGAGTTCGTGACGCGCAAGGTCACGAACTCGGTCGCGCGCATCAAGCTCGGCCTGCAGGACGGCATCACGATGGGCAACATCGACTCGTCACACGACTGGGGCTACGCGGGCGACTACGTCGAGGCCATGTGGATGATGCTCCAGCAGGACGAGCCCGACGACTACGTCATCGCGACCGGCGAGACCCACACGATCCGCGAGCTCCTCGACGTCGCGTTCAAGCACGCCGGCATCGACGACTGGGCGCCGTACGTGAAGCAGGACCCGCGCTTCTACCGTCCGGCCGAGGTCGACCTGCTCATCGGCGACGCGTCGAAGGCGCGCAAGAAGCTCGGCTGGAAGCCGCGGGTGAGCTTCCGTGAGCTCGTCCAGATGATGTACGAGCACGACCTCGCCGAAGAGTCCGCGAAGGCCGGGCTGTAATTCTTTGCACTTGGATTGCTGAGGGGCTCGCTGGCGCTCGCGATGTGAGGCTGCTCCAAGTGCGGCGAGTTCGCTCGCTCGCGCTTCGCCCATCGCTCCTGCTCACCGCACCGCGACCCGTCACCGCCGGGGTCTGGGACTCTCCCTCGCTACCTCACGACCGTGCGGGCCGCTCTCGCGAGCGCGTGTTCGGCCTCGTCGACGATCTGGCGTACGAGGTCGCCGGCGGGGATCAGCTGGTTGATCGCGCCGACGCCCTGACCCGACGGGTAGCACTCCTTGTCGGGATCGACCGGGGTGTTCTCGTCGCCGCCGAGGTGCAGCGCGTTGGCCGCGACGGCCTTGGTCATCTGCTCGGGGAACTTGCTGAGCTCCTCGGGGTGCTGCTCGACGTGCTGCGTCCACTCGTTGCGCAGGGCCCGCAGCGTCTTGCCGGTGAACCCGCGGCTGATCACGGTGTCGTCCTCGTGGGAACGCAGCAGCGCGTCCTTGTAGCCGGTGACAGTACGCGCCTCGGGCGTGGCGATGAATCGCGTCCCGAGCCACACGCCGTCGGCGCCGAGCGTGATCGCGGCCGCGAGCCCGCGGCCGTCGAAGATGCCGCCCGCGGCCACCACCGGGACGCGCTCGCCGACCGCGTCGACGATCTGCGGCACCAGCGGCATCGTCGCGACCGTTCCGGTGTGACCACCGGCCTCGGTGCCCTGCGCGATGACGAAGTCGCAACCGGCTTCGACCGCCGCGATCGCGTGGCGAACCTTGCCGCACATGCTGGCGACGAGCACGTTGCCGTCGTGCAGCACCTTGATGACGTCGCGCGGAACGCCGAGACCGGCGACGAACAACGACGCGCCGCCTTCCACGACCTTGTGCGCGTCGTCGACCATGCGTTCCGGCAAGGCCGCGAGCAGGTCGACACCGAACGGCTTGGACGTGGCGTCGCGCACGGCGTGCATCTCGGCATCGAGTTGCTCCGACGACATGGTCGCCGCGCCGAGCGTGCCGAACCCACCCGCGTCGGATACCGCGGCGACGACGCGGTGGTACGACACGCCTCCCATCCCGGCGAGCATCACGGGGTGCTCGATCCCCAGCATCTCGGTCAGTCGTGTGCGCATACGGCAAGTGTCCATTAGGGTCGACCGCGTGGGCAACCCGCGCGTTGGGGTGATCATGGGCAGCGACTCCGATCTGCCGGTGATGCAGGGCGCGATCGACGTGCTCGACGAGTTCGGGGTGGCGTACGAGGCCCGGATCGTGTCGGCCCACCGCACGCCCGAGGAGATGGTCTCCTACGCCCGCGGCGCCGCCGACCGCGGGCTCGAGGTGATCATCGCGGGCGCGGGCGGGGCGGCCCACCTCCCGGGCATGACCGCGTCGATGACGCCGCTCCCGGTCATCGGCGTTCCCGTGCCGCTGAAGCACCTGGAGGGGCTCGACTCGCTGTTGTCGATCGTCCAGATGCCCGCGGGCATCCCGGTCGCTACCGTCGCGATCGGCAATGCGCGCAACGCGGGACTGCTCGCGGTGCGCATCCTCGGCAACGCCGACGAGAAGCTCCGGTCGGCGATGGTGCAGTACCAGGCCGACCTGGGCCGGCAGGTGCGCGACAAGGACGCGAAACTCCGCGAACAGTCCTGACGCCTACTCCTGCTCGATCGCGCGCAGGACGTCGAGCTTCGCGGCCCGGCGGGCCGGCAGGCTCGCCCAACCGAGAGTCGCCACCCCGGTGATCACGACGATGGCCACCAGGGACGCGGGTGCGGCCGAGAACTTGGTGAAGCCCTGGTCGCGCAGCGCGTCGACGACGGCCCAACCGAAGAACAACGCCATCGCGATGCCGAGCAGCGTGCCGAACAGAGCGATGATCGCCGCCTCCCACCGCACCATCGAGCGCACCTGGCGCCGGCTGCTGCCGACCGCCCGCAGCAGCCCGATCTCCTTCGTGCGTTCGTAGATCGAGAGCGTCATCGTGTTGACGATGCCGATGAAGGCGATGATCACCGCCAGGAACAGGAGCACGTACACGAGCACTAACACCTGGTTGATCTGCTTCTTCTGATCGGCCTTGTACTGCGCGTTGTCCTTGAGGTCGGCGTTCGGGTACGGCTTCACGAGCGGTTCGATCGCGGCGCGACCCTGCGCGGCGGACACACCGGGCTTCAACTTGGCGAAGATCTGCGCGTCGAGCTGGAACTGCGGGGCGAAGTTCTTCTCGAACGTCGCGAGCGAGATGATGTAGTCGCCGGCGAATCCGTTGTTCTTGTACGTGAACGCGACCCGGAGCGGCACCTTCCCGGTCTGCACGAAGCGCGCGGGGACGAGATCGCCGACCTTCAGGTGCTTGCTGTCGGCCTTGCGCGTCGAGACCGCGATCGTGTTCGTCGCGCTGAGGTCGGCGACCGAGCCCGTCTTCACGCCGAAGTCGTAGAGCTGGGCGACGGTCGTTGCGTCGGCGGCGGCGAGGAAGGTGGCGCCGCCGGCGATGTCCGCCGAACCGAGGCGGATCGGGGTCGCGGCCTCGATCTGCGGGAGCGCCTGGATCTTCTTCGCGAGCACGGGGCTGAGACCACCGCCCGGACCACCGCCGTTGCCCTTGAGCGTGACGATGTAGTCGGTCTTCAGCTGCTGGTCGATCGCGGAGCCAATCGACGCGTTCGCCGACGCGGCGAAGATGGTGATGAAGCCGACCAGCGAGACCGCGATCATCACCGCCGCGCCGGTCGTCGCGGTGCGGCGCGGGTTCCGCGCCGCGTTCTCGCGCGCCATGCTGCCGACGATGCCCCGCAACCACGTGAGCGGGCCACCGATGATCCGGGCGAGCTGGCGGGCGAACAGCGGCGACACGACGAACACCCCGACGAGCATGAGCAGCGCGCCGATGCCGACGAGCGAGATGCCTTTGCCGCCGAAGAGGCCGGCGAACAGCGACGCGAGCCCGAGGGCCAGGATCACCCCGCCGATGCCGAGGCGCCGGAACTGGTTGATCGGGCGTTCGAGCGCGACGGCGCGCATCGCCGCGATCGGCGGTACCCGCGCAGCCTGGCGGGCCGGCACCACGGCCGAGACGATCGTCACGATCGTGCCGACCAGGAGACCGATGATGATCGCGTTGGGATGCAACACGACCCCGCTGCCCGGGATCTCGAAGCCGACCGCGTTCATCACGGCCTTGAGCCCGATCGACAGACCTACGCCTGCTGCCACGCCGACCGCGCTCGCGATCACACCGACGACGACCGACTCACCGATGACGGAGGCGAGCACCTGACGCTTCGACGCGCCGATCGCGCGCAGGAGCGCCATCTCCCGCATGCGTTGCGCGACGACGATCGAGAACGTGTTGTAGATGATGAACATCCCGACGATGAGCGCGACGAACGCGAACACCAGCAGCGCGGTGCTGATGAAGCCCAATGCCTTGCGGACCGAGTCCTGGTTCTCCTTGGTGAGCGCCTTGCCGGTGATCACCTGGTAGCCGGTCAGGTCGTTCGCGGCCAGTGTCGCCCGGATGTCCTGCGCGACCTGCGTCTGCGAGACGCCGGGTTTGGCGACCACCGAGATCTGGGAGAACTTGTTGCTGACGTGCGCGACGCGCTGGACCTCCGCCGGTGTGAACAGGATGATCGACGCGCCCGCGAGGCTGTCGACGGTCCCGAACTTGGCGACGCCCACGAGCACGTATTTCTTGGGCGCGTTCCGCGTCAGGATGGTGACCTTCTGCCCGACCTGGAACTTGCCCTTGTCGGCCGTCTGCTTGTCGACGACGATCTCGTCGTCGGCGCGGGGCTCGTGCCCGCTGACGAGATGGAACTGGTTCAGCTTCGGGTTCGGGTCCCATCCGAGACCGAAAGTGGGCGGGCCGTTGCCGCCGATCGCGTTGTCGTTGTTGTCGACGGCCTGCGCGTAGGGCTGGATGTTGCCTTGGGCGTCCTCGACGGTCGGCGTCTTCTTGACCACCGCGACGAGCGACGCGGGAACGTTGGCGCGCTGGTCGTTGCCGAAGTCGCCCTTGATCACGTTCGACGAACGCACCGCCGCGTCGGTGCCGCGGTTGATGTCGGCGAACAGGTCGTCGAATGTCTTCTGGATCGTGGCGGTGAGCACGAGCGTGCCCGCGATGAACGAGACGCCGAGGACGACGGCGAGCGCGGTCAGCAGGAACCGCAGCTTGTGGCCGGCGAGGCCCTTGAGAGTGACCTTCCACATGACTACTCGTCTCCGAGACGACGCATCTTGTCGAGCACGGCGTCGGCGGTCGGGTCGCGGACCTCGTCGACGATGTGGCCGTCGGCGAGGAACACCACCCGGTTGGAGTACGACGCCGAGATCGGGTCGTGCGTCACCATGACGATCGTCTGGCCGAACTCGCGCACCGCCCGCTGCATGAAGCCCAGGATCTCGGCGCTGGCGTGGGAGTCGAGGTTGCCGGTCGGTTCGTCGGCGAAGATGATCTCGGGCCTGGTCACGAGGGCCCGCGCCACCGCCACGCGCTGCTGCTGACCGCCCGACAGCTCCGACGGACGGTGGTCGAGCCGGTCGCGCAGGCTCACGGTGTCGACGATGCGGTCGAGCCATTCCTGGTCGGGCCTGCGACCCGCGAGCGAGGCCGGGAGCGTGATGTTCTCGAGCGCGGTGAGGGTCGGGATGAGGTTGAACGTCTGGAACACGAACCCGACGCGATCGCGGCGAACGCGCGTGACTTCCTTGTCGGAGAGTGTGCTCAGGTCGATGTCGCCGAGGTACACGTGCCCGCTCGTCAGCGAGTCGAGACCCGCGAGGCAGTGCAACAAGGTGGACTTGCCCGAACCGGAAGGTCCCATGATCGCGGTGTACTCGGCCTGCGGGAATTCCACGTCGATGGAGTCGAGCGCACGCACAACGGTGTCGCCGGTGCCGTAGATCTTCGAGGCCGCGACCGCGCGCGCGGCTACTGCTGTCTTGGGGGGAGTCGTCGTCACGGCGGCCACCTTAGGGGGCGAAGGTACGCACGGGTATCGGGGTTTACCCCGAGCCGATCTCAGGCCTCGGTCTCGTCGGACACTGCGACCGCGTGTTCCGCCACCGGGGGCGCGTCGGTCGTCTCGTCCTGCGGCCGGCGTCCGAGCCAGACGAACCAGCACGCGCCGAACACGCTCAACGCCGCGGAGAGCAAGAGGTTGAAGCGGATGCCGAAAATACGGGAAGCGGCGTCGATGCGCAGCGCTTCGAACCCGACACGGCCGAAGGTGTACATCGCCACGTAGAGAGCGAAGGCCTGCCCTCGCTTCAACGTCACGCGTCGCTCGACGACGACGATCGTGACGTACACGAGCAGGCACCACAGCGACTCGTACAGGAACGTGGGATGGAAGGTGGCGTACTGCGTGAACCCGGGCGGGCGGTGGATGGCGTCGATCCTCAGTCCCCACGGCAGCGTGGTGGGGCGTCCGAAGAGCTCCTGGTTGAAGTAGTTGCCGAACCGGCCGATCGCCTGCGCGAGGACGATTCCCGGTCCGCACGCGTCCATGAGCACCAACGCCGGAAGATGCCGGCGCCGCGCGAGCACGAGCACCGCGATGAGGCCGCCGCCGACCGCGCCCCAGATCGACAGACCGCCCTTCCAGATCTCGAAGGCGCCGACGACACCGCCTTCGCTCCACTTGTATCCGGTGAACAGGTGGTAGACGCGCGCGCCGATGACGCCCGCGATGACGACGGGAACGACGATCGCATTGAAGTCCTTCGCGTCGCGCCCGGTGCGCGTCCAGCGCGTCTCCGCGACCTTGGCCGCGACGAGCACACCGATGGCGAGCATCAGACCGTATGCATGCAGCGGCACCGGTCCGATGTGCAGGATGCCGTTCTTCGGACTCGGGATGAACGCCACAGTCACGGGCCGATGCTATGACGGTTCAAGTCGAAGACGGCAGGCGGCCGATGCAGTGTCCATGAGGGGTGGGATCTTCGCATTCGGCGTGGTCGTAGGTCTGGTCGCCCTGGCGGGCGCCGCCTGCGAGGTACCTCCGGTCGGACCGCCGCCCGTCGCCGGGCCGCAACTCGCGGGCTGTCCCATGTTGCCCACGAGCAACGCGTGGAATCAGAAGGTCACGGGGCTGGCGGTCCGATCGGACTCACCCACGTTGATCGCGAACATCAGCTCCTCGGGCAAGACCACGCTGCACCCCGACTTCGGCGGCAACGGCGCGTACGGCCTCCCCTACCTGGTCGTTCCCGCCGGTCAGGCCAAGGTCCCGATCAACTACACCGCCTACGGCGACGAGAGCGATCCCGGTCCGTTCCCGATCCCGAGCACCGCGCCGGTCGAGGGTGGCGCGGCGAGCGACGGCGACCGCCACGTGCTCGTGGTGCAGCAAGGCGCCTGTCACCTGTACGAGCTCGGCCGCGCGTTCTGGAACCGCACCCACTGGGACGCCGACGTCGGCGTCGACTGGGACCTGAAGTCGAACGCGTTGCGGCCCGCAGGTTGGACCTCGGCCGATGCCGCGGGGCTCCCGATCCTGCCCGGGCTCGTGCGCTACGACGAAGTCGCGGCCGGTCATATCGACCACGCGGTGCGGTTCACGGTGCCGCACTCCCAGAAGGGGTACATCCTGCCCGCGACGCACTACGCCTCGTCGTCGACCAACGCGGCGCTCCCGCCGATGGGACTCCGGCTGCGCCTGAAGGCGTCGTTCTCCCTTGCGCCGTACCACGGTGAGTCGCTCGTGATCCTGAAGGCGTTGAAGACGTACGGGATGATCGTGGCCGACAACGGGTCGTCGTGGTATATCAGCGGCACGGCCGACAAGCGTTGGAACGACGCCGACCTGAACCAGCTGAAGTCGGTGCCGGGCACGGCGTTCGAAGCCGTGAACACGGGCGCGACGCACCACTAGCCGGGGGCTGCTTCGGACAGCGCCGGCCCGGGCGGACGCGCCCGGCCCCGCCGCGCCCACCCGCCTCGGGCAGCCGCCGAATTCGCCGTTGCGGCGATTCGTCGGAAGAATCGTTGCAACGGGAACGACCGCAACGGGAACGACCGCGACGGTGCGCGACCAGGGGAACGGCCCGGCGGCGAGGATTTTCCACGCGAATTTCAGGTTTATGCTGGTCACATGGCCCGTAGTGATGCGAACCCGCCGATGCCGGAGTTCTCGACCTCCTACGTCCTGCAAGAGGTCGACCCCAAATGGCTCACCCAGGCCGTCAAACCCAAGCAATTCCTCCACATCGACCAAGCCGAATGCATCCTCTGCGAAGGCTGCGTCGACATCTGCCCGTGGAAATGCATCCACATGCTCTCCACCACCGCCATCGACGAAGCCGTCAACGCCGACCAACCCGGCGACGACCCCAAAGACCACGTCTTCTTCGTCGTCGACGAAGACGTCTGCACCCGCTGCGCACTCTGCGTCGACCGCTGCCCCACCGGCGTCATCGTCTTGGGCAAAGTCACCGACCAATGGCGCGACGGCGACCCCAACACCCGAACCAACCGACACGGCTACGCCTACGGCGTCCGCTTCTGAACGGGGGCCACGAACGATGTCGACGATCGACGTCCGGCGCGCCAACGAGCGCTTCCACACACAGATCGACTGGCTCGACTCGTGGCACAGCTTCAGCTTCTCCGAGCACTACGACGCCAAGAACACGCATCACGGCCTGCTGCGCGTCCTCAACGACGACGTCATCGCCGCCGGAGGCGGATTCGGCACGCACCCGCACCACGACATGGAGATCGTCACGTGGGTGCTCGACGGCGCGCTCGAACACCGCGACAGCGAAGGCCACCACGGCGTCATCACGCCCGGTGTCGCGCAGCGCATGAGTGCGGGCCGCGGCATCCGCCACTCCGAGCAGAACGCGAGCCGCACCGAGTCCGTCCGGCTGCTCCAGATGTGGATCCCGCCCGACACCGCCGGCATCGCGCCCGGCTACGAGCAGCGTGATATCAACGCCGAGAAGATCGATGACGAGCTGTTCCCGCTCGCATCCGGCCGCGAGCTCGACGCCGCCATCCAACTCCACCAGCGTGATGCGACCCTGTGGGTCGCGACCTTGCACACGGGTGCGCGCGTGGTCGTCCCCGACGCGCCATTCGTGCACCTGATGGTGTCGACGGGCGGTGCAACGCTCGATCGGACGACGGCACTCGGCCCGGGCGATGCGGTCCGGCTCACCGATGCGGGCTCGCTCGACCTCGTTGCCGTCGACGACGCGACCGAGATCACGATCTGGCAGACGTGGGCCGACCTCGCAGTCGTTTGAGATTCACTTCACCAGGCGCGACAGACGACGATCGGCGAGCACCTTGCCCCCGGTTTGGCACGTCGGGCAGTACACGACCTCGTGCGATTCGTACGAGACTCGCTTCAGGTCGCTCCCGCACTCCGGGCACGGCAATCCGTTCTTCCCGTGCACGGTGAAGTGCTCGCCGAGCTTGTTCGCCGACAATCCACCCGTCCGCCGCCGCTCGCGCTCGAGACCCTCGGCGAGCACCTCGTGGAGCGCGATGAGCATGCGCTCGCGCTCGTCGGGCTTCAGCGACTTCAACGACGCGTACGGCGACAGCTTGGCCCGATGGAGGATGTCGTCGGCGTAGCCGCGGCCGACACCGGCCACCGTGCGCTGGTCGCGCAGGATCGTGTGGATGCGCCGACCATCGGCCGAGGTGCGGAACCACTCCGCGAACTCGTCGCTCGTCGCCTCGGGCCCGAGCTTCTCGAGCGGGCCGTCGTCGTCGATCGCGAGCACCCACCAGCCCGCCTTGCGCTCGGTCCCGAACTCGCGCAGCAGCACCGCGCGGTCGTCGGAGAACCTCCAACGCACCACCGATCCCTTCGGGCGCGTCTTCTTCGGTGGCTGCTCGAAGTCGAGCCGGCCGGCCTGGGAGAGGTGGAACATGATGCGCAGGCCGTTGTCGAACAGGAGCGAGACGTACTTGGCCCGGCGGTCGACGCCGACGAGTGTCGCGCCGATCAACGCTTCCGGCGGCGGGTCATACGTCTTCAACCCGGTGAAGCCCAACGGGTCGTAGCCCTCGAAGGTCGCGCCCGCGAGCCACTCGCCGACGCGCTCGGAGAGCGCCTGCATCTGCGGGGCTTCAGGCATGTACCAATATCGCGCGCGGTCTACCCGCCCGCGTTCGCTCCGGGCGACTCGGCATAGGTGGCCGCGCCCCGCGTCCATTCGGGACCGTTGCCCCAGTTGCGCCGGGTGCGCTTGTGCCGGAATTCGGGATCGAACTTCTTGCACACGTCGGAGAACTGCTTGAAGGTCGCGCCGCCTTCGGTCAGCGACCAGAAGTCCTCCTCCAACGAGAACTGGCCGTTGCGCGCGTACTGCAGCACCGTGATGCCCGGAAAGTCGATCGGCGGCGCGCCGGGCTCGGGGTTGTCGCGCCGGTTCTGCATGTACACGACGACGCGGCCGTCGTCACCCACCATGTGCCACTCGTACGCGGTGTAGATCTCGCCGTAGTCGGCCATCGTCGGCTTGATCCACGCGCGCACGGCCTCGCGGCCCTGCTTGTTGCCGAGGATGTGCTCGATGTACGTGACGTCATCGGTGAAGCACGTGTCGCACCAGACGTCCCAGTCCTCGTTGACCGCCCCGAGTTGCCAGTAGGTGCGAAACGCCGCCTCGACTTCGTCACGATCGAACCTGGTGCCGGTGCCGGAGAGCGTCATCGCGCAACGCTAGGCGAGAACGTCAGAGGGTCGACAGCCCGCCGTCGACCGCGAGCACCTGGCCCGTGACGTACGCGGCGTCGTCGCTCAGCAGGAAGACGACCGGCGCCGCGACCTCCCAGGCCGTGCCCTGACGACCGAGCGCCACGGGCGTGCGGCCGCGGCCGGGGCGGCCCTGCGTGGCCCGGCGCCCGAGCGGCGTGTCGATCAGGCCCGGCGCCACCACGTTCGCGCGGATCCCCCGACGCGAGCCCTCGAGCGCGACGTGGCGACTGAGGCCCGCGAGCGCCGCTTTCGTGGTGTCGTACGCGGGGATCCGGGTGCCGGGCTTCAGGCCCGCGACCGACGAGATGAAGACGAACGCACCGCCGTCGGCCATCACCGGCAGCGCGGCGCGGGCGACGAGGAAGTGCGCGCGCACGTTGACCGCGTGCACCGCGTCCCACTCCTCGACCGAGGTTCCCTCGAGCCCGCGACCGAGACCGACACCGACATTGCACACGACACCGTCGAGCCCGCCGAGCGCGCGCACCGAGTCGGCGACGATCTGCGCGCACGCCGCTTCGTCGCGCACGTCGCCGACGATCACCTCGGCACGCGCGCCCTCGTGCTCGATCAGCCGCGCGGTCTCGGCCGCGGCTTCGCGGTGGAGATCCGCGCACGCGACCCGCGCGCCTTCACGCGCCGCGAGCACGGAGATCGCGCGACCGTTGCCGATCGGCGCGTCGGGATCGTCGGACGACTGCGTGCCCGCACCGACGACGAGGATGCGCCGGCCGGGGAGACGAGCGGTCATCGCGCCCGGGAGAGGAGCGTCTGCACGGTCCGGAGTGTACGTTTTCCCGCCATGTCGTCACTCGAGCAGGTCGCGCCCGCGTTCGTCGAGATGGCCCACCGCATCGTGTGGTGTTCCGTCGCGACCGTCGACCATCAGGGTCGCCCCCGCTCGCGGATCCTGCACCCGTTGTGGGAGTGGGACGGCACCTCGCTCAGCGGCTGGATCGCCACCGGACCGACGCCGACGAAGCGCTCGCATCTGCAGCACACGCCGTACGTCTCCTGCAGCTACTGGACCGACAGCCACGACACGTGCATCGCCGAGTGCCGTGCGGTGTGGCACTTCGACGACGAGACCCGCACGAGGGTGTGGGACAAGTTCGTCCACGCGCCCGCGCCCGTCGGGTACGACCCCGCCATCGTGCCGGCCTGGGACAAGCCGACGTCGGATTCGTTCGCGGTACTGCGACTCGAGCCGTGGCGGTTGCGCGTGTTCCCCGGCACCGCGCTGTTGAGCGGCACCGGCGACATCCTCGTCTGGCAGAGCTGAGAACCTCACCAACAGTTGTCGGAGATATCAGCGCAGAGGACTGAGAACTCCGACAACTGTTGGTGGAGTTAGGCGCGCTTGCGTTTCTCTTCGAGGCGTTTGCGGACGGTCTCGCGGCGATCCTGGACCTCGCGGTAGGTCAGCGTCTCCACGCCGGGCACGCCCATCGCGGACTTGATCGCGTCCATGTCGAACTGGCTGGCGATCTCGGGGTCGAGACCGAGCTCGGCCGCCAGCCGGGCGCCGTGGCGCAGCGCGATCTCGGTGTGGACCTGCTGGATCTCGCCGAGGATGTCGAGGTCGGGCGCGAGCCGTGCGATCGCGCCGTCGAGGAACATCATGTTCTTCACGAACAGCATCAGTTCCTTGGGCGCCCGGGCGCCGTACGCGAGCAACTTCTTCGTGAGGTCCTGCAACTCGTGCACGAGCTCGTCGGCCGAGAGCTGGGTGGGGTCGATCGTACGGTCGAGGCCGAGGTCGCGGAACACCGCGTCGAGATCGGTGTCGGGTGGGAACGCGCCGAGGTCGCGCAGCGCCCCGAGCTGCGACATCGTGTCGCCGCTCGTCGCGCCGACCAACAGCATCAGAAAGGCCATGCGCTTGGTCTCGTCGAGGCGGCCGGTGATGCCGAAGTCCATCAACACGGTGCGCCCGTCGGGCCGGACCATCAGGTTGCCGCCGTGCAGGTCGCCGTGGAACACCCCGTAGAGCATCGCCCCTTCCATGAACGAGACGAGCCCGGCGTGCAGCACGGCCTCGGTGTCGACACCGGCCGCATGCATCGCCTGCACGTCGTCCCACGGGATGCCGTCGAGCCGCTCCATCACGAGGACGCGTCGCGTCACGAGCGTGGGGTGCGGGCGCGGCACGATCGTCGCCCGCTGCTCGGTCTCGGCGAGAACCTGCGCGATGTCGAGCATGTTCTGCGCCTCGAGGCGGAAGTCGAGCTCCTCCACGATGGTCTCCGCGAACAGCTCGATGAGGGCCGGCGGATTCGCGAGGGCGGCGACGGGAATGCGCCCGGTCAGGTGCGGGGCGAGCCACGACATCGCCTCGATGTCCTCGCGCACGAGGCGCGCGATCTGCGGGCGCTGCACCTTGACGACGACGTCCTCGCCGGTGCGGAGCCGCGCGCCGTGCACTTCCGCGATCGACGCGGCCGCGATCGGGATGCGGTCGAACGACGCGAACACGTCGTCGAGGGAGCGGCCGAGCTCCAATTCCACGACCCGGCGCACGTCGTCGAACGGTTCGGGCGGGACGCGGTCGCGCAGCAGCTTGAACTCGGCGACCAGCTCCTCCGGGAACAGGCCCTCGCCCCCCGAGACGATCTGGCCCAGCTTGATGTAGGTCGGACCGAGGTGGCCGAACGCGATGCGCAGGCGCCGCGACAGATCGCGGCGCGAGTACGGCGCGCCCTTGCGGCGGGCGCCGACGGCCCACAAGCCGAGCGCGGTGCCGACCCGCCCGACCACCAGGGCCAGGCGGCCCAGCGGGGGGAGCCGGCCGGTCTCCATCCAGCGCGGGTACTCGGCCCGGGCCTGGGCGCGCAGCCGGTCGACGTCGGCCCGCCAGGTCATCGCCTCGGGATCGACCACCCAGGGGCCTCGGTCGGTGAACGACCCGATCGTGAGATCGGGAGAGCGGGGGCCATCGACCATGCGGACAACGTTAGGGGCGCCGGGGAGGTTCGACCCTCTCCGGCGCCCCTTCACATCGCCCCGAACCGCAACTTCCGGAACCGCCGCGACTTTTCCGGAACCCAACCGCCGCGGTCGGAGTGTTCTACGAAAGGCCTCGGCAACGACCACCCCACGGCGCCGGACCCGCCTGATGGAACAGGAACAGCGCGATCGCGTCCTGGTCGGCGGGCGAGGCCGCGGCGGGATCGACCCCGACGAGGTCGGCGCGGCCCGCGGCGCGGGCGACGTTGTTCCACGTCGAGCGCAGGAATTGGTATGCGCCGCGGTACACACCGTCGGAACTGACGGCGCGGTAGCCGCCCGCGGTGTCGGACTCGTGGGCACGCGTGCACTTGAGGAACGCGTCCTGCGACGGTTGCTGTTGCACGACCACCGGCGCCGTGGCCACGTAGGTCGTGGCGAGCCAGGCGCCGCCACCGGCGCGCGTCGCCAGCCCGATCACGGGGTGCTGGGGGAACAGGGGGTCGGCGCCCGCGGTCACCGACGGTGCGCCGCCGAAGCCGAAGACCGACCCGTCGACCGTCGCGACCTCGTAGCCGGACCCGTTGCGGGGAACCGCGATCGCCGTGGACAAGTGCTGCCCGACCTTCGCGCCGTCGAAGTGCGCGTCACCGAAGGCAAAGACACCACCGTCGGCGCCGAGCAGGTAGTAGCCGTAGCCCGACCGCGTCGGCGCGATGCCGACCAGGGGGGCGTGGTGGTCGAACGAGGTCGCCGCCCCTTCGAAGGACGCGTCGCCGAAGGCGAAGACACCACCGTCGCGGCCGAGCAACCAGTAGCCGTCGCCGGACGGAGTGGAGGCGATGGCCACGATCGGCGAAGCCGAGCCGACCATCGATCCGTGGAAGTTGGCGTCACCGAAGGTGAAGACACCACCGTCGGCGCCGACCAGCCAGTAGCCCCCGCCCGAAGGCGTGGCGGCAATGCCGACGATCGGCGCCGCGAGGTGGTCACCGCCGACCGAGCCCAGGAAGTGGGCGTCTCCGAAGGTGAAGACACCACCGTCGGAGGCCGCGACCCAGTAGCCGCGGCCACTGGGCGTCGCGGCGATGCCGACGAATCCGGCGTTGAGGCGCAAGCCGGTCGCCGGTCCGAACGACGGCGCGCCGCCGACCGCGCGCACCGCGTTCGCGAGCGGGTCGTTGACGCGTTCGGCGCGGCGCCCGCGCCGGAGAGAACTGCTCCGCCGGCGAAGAGGACCGCGACCGCGGCGCCGATCAGGCCGAGCGAGGAGATCGTGGCGCGACGGGTGTCGCGCGAGTGCTGCGGACGAATCCGCGCGGCGAGCCGGGCGACGACGGACGAGCCGCGTCGGCGCGGTCCGCTCGTCGATTGCGGCGACGCCGCAGTCGTATGCAGATGATCGAGCTCGAGGGATGCTCCCTGTCGCTCATGCGGCCTCCTGGCCATGATGGGTTCCTCCTCGGGACGCGCGCCGCCAGGGCGCACGTCGGTCGGGTGTCGCGCCGAGCCCTACTGCCACGGCGAACAGCGTCGGACGGTAGGAGGAGGCACCGGCGCCCCGGGAACCCGGACGCCCCGAGGACTGCCCGAAGTAGTCCTTTCGGACCATGTACCGGATCGGCGCGCAGCCGGGGCCCGACTACGTCGTCGGCGGACGCGGCGTCTACTGCTAGTGCGGGCGCGTCATTTTCCACCGGACCGTCCGTTGATACGGACAATTACCTACGTATCGGGCTACCCGCCGCCGGGGAATTTTCCGGTCCACGCGTGCCGTCCGGCCCTGGTCGACAATGAGTTCCGTGGCAGAAATCATGGGACGATCCATGGCACACGCGCAGACGGCCGACACCACGATCGGACCGCTCGCCTTCGACGGGCGGATCATCACGCTCGTCACCCGCACGCACGCACTGCACCTCGGCGACGACGCGCGGGGCGCGCTGCACATCCGCTCGAGGCCCCGCCACGTCGAGGTGCTCGACGCGGACGGCCGGCGGCAGGTGCTCGCCGTGCGCGACGTCGAGCGCATCGTCGTCGGCGCGATCACGATCGCCGGCCTCGCCGCCGCGGGCGCGGTACGGATGATCCGCAACCGTGGCGCGGGCTGAACGAACGGCCGCGGACGCACATGTACCAGCGCACACCGCAATGCACATATATGAAGGAGAGGTCGTCATGACCGAGTCCGTACCGGTCGGGGTCCAGCCCGACGCCGAACCCATCCGAGCGACGATGAACAGCGGCCTCGACCGGTTGATGAGCCTGTCGGCCGACGCGGGTCTTCGCCGAGCCCGTGCGCGCCGGCGATCGCGTCGTCATCCCCGCCGCGACCATCGAGTTCTCCGGCGGCTTCGGCTTCGGCGGCGAGGGCCCGGCGAACGGAGGCGGCGGAGGCGGTGGCCACCACACCGGCCGCCCGGTCGCGGTCATCGAGGTCGGGCCGGAGGGCGTACGCGTGCGACCCGTCGTCGACTTCACCAAGGTCGGACTGACCCTGGTCGCCGCGGCCCTGACCGTCTGGCGCGCGACCCGCAAGTAGCGGCGCCCGCCGGAGGTCGCCGACGACGGGAAGCTACGCGCCCAGGTGCGCGAGCTCGTCCAGGAGGAAGACCTCGGAGCGGATCAGGCTGCGCCAGTCGGCGAGGTGCAGGCTCTCGTCCTCGCCGTGGATGTTCGAGTGCGGGTCGTCCGGGCCCATGAGCAGCGCCGGGATCCCGCCGAACGCATCGGCGAACGGGCCGACGAACGGGATCGACCCGCCCACGCCCATCAGGACCGGCTCGACCCCGAATCCGGCGTGCAGCGCGCGCCGCGCCGCGTCGAACGCCGGCCCGGTCGGGTCGGTCTGCCAGGCCGGCGCACCCTCGAGCGCCGTGAACGTGCACTCGAGGCCCCACGGGACCGCGCGTTCGACGTGACGACGCAAACCCTCGAGCACGCGTTCGGGCACCTGGCCCGGACCGAGGCGGAGACTCACGCCGCGCCGTGGCCCGGGCGACGATCTGGTTCGACGAACCCTTGATCGGGTGGCCGTCGATCCCGATGACGGTGAGGCACGGCCGCAGCCACAGCCGCTCGTGCAGGGTGGTGGCCGGGTTGCCGGTGAGGTGCACGCCCGGGCGCACGCCGAGCGCGCGGAGAACCGGTCGGGCGCGTCGTCGAAGCCGGCGATCGGCGCCCGCTCGCCCGCGGCCGCCTCCAAGAGGCCGTCGAACCCGCCGTCGAAGGCGACGTCGCCGTACTCGTCGACGAGCGACGCGAGGACGCGGGACAACGCCATGACCGGATCCGGGATCGCGCCGCCCGACATGCCGGAGTGCTGCGGGCCGTCGAGCGCGCGCAGTTCGATGTCGGCGGCCGCGAGTCCGCGCAGTGAGTACGTGAGGCCGGGGATGCCGACCTGCCAGTTACCGGCGTCGGCGAGGACGAGCACGTCGGAGCGGAGCTCCTCGAGATGCGAGGTCAAGAAGGCGTGGAGCGTCGGCGATCCGATCTCCTCCTCGCCCTCGACGAGCACGCGCACGTTGCACGGCAGCGCTCCGGTCGCGCGCAGCCACGCGCCGACGGCATACGCGTGCGCGACCGCGCCGGCCTTGTCGTCGGCCGCGCCGCGCCCGTAGAGGCGGCCGCCGCGCTCCTCGGGCTCGAAGGGATCGCTCGCCCAGTTCTCGACGATGCCCGGGGGTTGCACGTCGTGGTGCGCGTACAAGAGCACCGTCGGGACGTCGGGCCCGGCGTGCATCCATTCACCGATGACGAACGGCTGGGATCCCTCGACCCCGGCCGTGCGAACGTGCTCGAGGCCGTGGGCGCGCAGCAGCTCGACGGTCGCGTCCGCGCTCGCGCGCACGTCGCCGTAGCGGTCCGGGTCGGCGCTGATGCTCCGGATGCGCACCAGCTGCTCGAGGTCGGCCCTCGCCTCACCGATCCGTTCGTCGACCGCCTCGATCGCGGCCGCGGCCGCGGAGGTCTGTTCGTCGGACATCAGTTCGCCTCTCCTTCGGGTCCAGCGCGGCCCGAAGCTAAAACGAATCGCCGAAGCGCGCCTGCAGGCGCTGCATGCCGGCGATCCACCGGTCGTAGTCCGACCCCTTGCGCCGGAAGTACTCGAGCACCTGGGGATGCGGAAGGATCAAGAAGGCTTCGGACGCCAGCCCGCGCACCACCGCGTCGGCGACGGAATCGGGCTCGAGCATCCCGTCGACGCCGGCGACCCCGCCGTCGGGGATGCCCATCGTCATCGCGGTCCGGACCGCCTGCGGCGCGAGCACCGAAACCTTGATGCCCTTGTCGCCGTAGGTGATCGCGAGCCATTCCGCCAACGCGAGCGCCGCGTGCTTCGTGACGGAGTACGGGGCGCTGCCGATCTGGGTCAGCAGCCCCGCGGCCGACGCGGTCTGGAGGAGATAGCCCCCGCCGCGCTCGATCATGCGCGGCACCATGATCCGCGCCGCGTATACGTGCGCCATCAGGTTGACGTCGATGCTGTGGCGCCAGATCTCGTCGCTCGCGCCCGCGCCGCCGGGGACCACGATGCCCGCGTTCGAGCAGAAGAGATCGATCGGACCGAAGCGTTCCTCGGCCGCGTCGACCAGCGCGCGGATCTGCGCCTCGTCGGTGACGTCGCACTGCACCGCAAGCACGTCGCGGCTCAGGCCCTTCGAGACCGCGTCGAGCGCGTCCGCCTGCACGTCGGCGACGACGACACCGCGGGCGCCTTCGGCCACGAACCGCCGCGCGAGCGCGGCGCCGATGCCGCTCGCGGCGCCGGTCACGACCACACACTTGCCGTCGATCATCATCGGTCGCGATCCTCACGTCTTCGCGAGCCGATGTCCACCCGGCCGGGGTTCAGGATCCGGCCCCGGTCGTCACCGTCGCCCCGAGTTCCGCGATCTCGAGCACGTGCGCGCGCCCGCCGTCGGGGAGGGCCGCTGCGATCTCGTCGGCGCGGGCGGGCTCGGCCAGGGCGGCGGCCGACGGGCCCGAGCCCGACAGCCAGGCCGCGTAGGCGCCGGCCGCGAGCGCGGCCTCCACCGCGAGCCGGGTCTCGTACGCCCGGGCCAGGCGCCGGTCCTGGTGCAGGCGATCTTCGGTGGCGATCCGCAGCGCGCCGACGTCACCCGACGCGAGCGCCGCGACCAGCAGCGCGGTGCGCCCGATGTTGAACGCGGCGTCGGCAAAGGGGACCTGATCCGGCAGCAGGCGGCGCGCCGACGTCGTCGCCGTCTCCCGTTCCGGGATCCAGACCACGACGACGAGCTCGTGGGGCAGCGGGATCCGTACCGCCCGGCCCCCCGCGACCGCGACGACGCCACCGTGGAGCGAGGCCGAGGCGTTGTCGGCGTGACCTTCGAGCTCGGCGGCCGCGCGCAGGATCGCGGGCCGCGAGTCGCGCAATGACCGGCCTTGTTGCGCGCACGCGGCGACGAGCCCGCCGACGCGCGCCGCGCCCGAGAAGCCGAGCCCGCGGCCACCGGGAAAGCGGGCCCGCACCGCGATCGGTCCGACACCCCCGCCGTGACGGAACGCACGCACCGCGGGATGCGTCTCCGGCGCGGCGGCCTCGGCATCGGCCGTGATCTCGAGGTGGACGTCGAGCGCGAGCGCGACCGCGTCGAACGCGGAACCGAGGTTCGCCGACGACGCCGGGACCCGCACGAGCCAGTCGTCGCGCGTCGGTCGCAGCATCGCGTCAGCCTGGCACGAAACAGTGTCCGTCGCGCTGTACCGTCATGGCGTGCGACGTCAGTGTGCAAGATTGGGTTGCAACGCGCCGGCGACCGCGACGTTCACGTTCGACACCCGAGATCTCACCGTCTGGCTCGACACGCCTGCGGAGGGCGCGGCCCGGGCGGGCGAGCTGTGCGAACGACACGTGCGCGCGCTCACTCCGCCGCAGGGCTGGCATCTCGAGGATCGTCGCGGGGCCCGGGAGCGGGCAGCCGAGGAGCTCGAGGAGACGCTCGACGCGCACAGCCCGATGCTGGCCCGCGCGTTCCAGAATGCCGGGGCGGTCTGACCGTTCCCACGGTTGGTTTTCGGGGGTGGTCCGTGCGCAATACTCGAAGTCCCCTGGGCAGCCAACAGCGATCGGCGGACACGGACGTGGGCCGGAGAACGAACGGATTCGTGTCGACCAGCGGGAGCACGTGCGGGAGGTGAACCCCCGGGCATGACGTCGAGCACGAATTGGGCCCGTCGCAGCGGCTCGAACTACCGGCGCCTCTGCGCCCGTCCGGGATGCGGGGCCCCGGCGGCGGCGACCCTCCGGTTCCAACCCACCCGGCGCGAGGCCTGGCTCGTCGATCTCGACGACGACGGCGCGCGCACCGAGGGCGACCTCTGCGCCCGGCATGCCGCGGGCCTCGTGCTGCCGCGCGGCTGGCAGCTCCACAACAGCCTCACGTCGGCGCGCGCGGCGACGTCGGAGCCCGCGCCCGTCGCACCCCGGGTCCGGCGCGCCTCCGGCCCGCGCGCCGCCCGCCGCCGGCGCGCGCCGTCGGGCGCGGCCGCGCTGCCCGGCCTCGGCCCCGTCGCCGAGGACGACCCCGCGCCCGTCGCGAAACCGAGGCTCGTCATCGCACCCGCGCCGGAATCGGAACCGCAGCCCGAGCCGGAACCGGCCGCCGCGCCGGCTGCGGTCGCGGAACCGGCGCCGCTCGTCGTCCCGGTGAGCGCGGAGGAGAGCGAGGCGCTCGCGGAGACCCTCGACGCGCAGACACCGCTGTTGCGGCGCGCGTTCAGCAACGTGTGGCTCCCCGAGAACGAGCAGTAGCGGCGCCCGGCCGGCTTCAACGACGCGCGGTCGTGCGCACGTGTGCGGGGACGATCGCGACCATGAGCGCGATCGCGGCGAGCACGAGCAGCCCGGTCCGGAGGCCGAACAGGCCCGACAGCGTGCCCACGAGCGGCGGGCCCGCGACCATGCCGAGGTAGCCGCACGCGGTGATGCCGCCGATCGCGAGCGCGGGGTGGCGGGCTTCGTTGTTGACGTCGGCGAGCAGGAGGGGCCACACCACCGAGATGCCCACGGCGGCCGCGGCGAGCCCCGCCGCCGCGAGACCGGCCTGACCGCACAACGCCTCGGTCGCGATGCCGCCCGCGGTGAGCGCGGCGCCGGCGACCACCGCGCGCCGGGTCCCGAGGCGGCCGATGAGCGGGCCACCGCCGAGGCGGGCGATCGTCGCCAGGCTCTCGCCGACGACGTACGCGGTGACGCCTGCGAGCACGCCCAGGCCGAGGTGACCGCGGAGATAGAGGATGCCCCAGGTGGCGATGCCGCCCTCGACCATCGCCGACGCCGCGAACACGAGCGCGAGCACCACGAGTCCTTCGTGGCGCAGGCCGGCGAGCGCGCGCCACATCGACGCGTGGTCGAAACGCTCGGGTTCGGGCAGGCGCGCCCGGCGCGTGACGATCCCGGTGACCACGCCGACGATCGCGACCCCGACCCAGACCACCCGCCACGACGCGCCCAGCCGCAACGCGATCCCCGTCGCCGCGGCGCCTGCGACACACCCGCCGTTGAAGAGCCCATGGAAACGGACGAGCCGGCCGGCGTCGTGCGAGAGCGCGTCGGCCGCGACGATGTTCATCACCACGTCGACGAGACCGCCCGCCGCCATCGCGAGCATCAGCGCGGGAACGAACAGCACGAGGTGCGGCGCCACGGCCTCCAAGGTGAGTAGTCCGCCCCAGAGCACCAACGCGACCGTCAGCGAACGCCCGGCGCCGTAGCGGTCGGTGACGGTCCCGCCGATCGCGGTCACCGCCGTGGCCGCGATGATGCCCGCGGCCAGCAGCGCGCCGAGCCCGGCGTCGGTGAGGTGGAAGGTCCGTTCGATGTCGACGGTCGCCACCGCCCAGGCGCCGGCGAAGAACCCGAACACGACGAAGGCCACCGCGACGGGCCGGAGCGTCCCCGGCCGGGGCGTCGTCGACTGCCGCGACATCGGATCCCCGGGTGACACGGCCACGGCGCAGTCTCGCACGGCGGTCGCTACCCCGGCCGTGGGATTCACGTCAGCGCGCCGACCCGCGATCGTTACCGGCGCGTGACCGGCGCGCGCGCCGTCGTCCGTAGGGTCGGCGGTGGCAGTTTGATCTCTAGGGTTCCGCCGCCCGAGCTCCTACGGGGGCCCGTGCGGGTCAGGACCGAGAGAGATCGGGCAGTGCGCCCATGCGCGCTGTTGCACGGCGGGAGAAAAGCCCGGGAGGTCTGCCGACCTCGGGGCGACGCGCGTGCCGGGGTCCGTTCCGAAGGAGGACACCGTGCCGTCGTTGGTCAGCGAGGAGATCATCAGCCCCGGCGGGTACTGGACCCGCATCCTCGGCCGGTGGCAGACGTTGCGTATCACCGACGTCGACGGCCGTCAGGCGTGCTCGTTGCTCGCGTACAACGCCGATCAGACGAGCGAACGCTTCAACGCGCCCGACACGGTGAAGATCCAGAACCAGATCTTCCTCACGACCGGGCGCGTCCTCTTCTCCGATCTCGGCCGCGTGCTGTTCTCGATCGTCGACGACACCGGCGGGCACCACGACGCGCTCGCCGGGTTCGGCGACGCCGCGCTCGACCGGGCCCGCTTCGGGGTCGGCTCGTACCGCGACCTGCACAACGACTTCCATCGCAACGCGCGCGACAACTTCGTGATGGCGCTCGGGCGCCATGGCCTCGGGCGCCGCGACCTCGTCATGAGCTTCAACCCGTTCGCGCGCGTGCCGGTCGCGCCGGACGGCACGTTGGGGTGGGACGCGACGGCCGCGCGCGCGGGCACCGCGATCGAGCTACGCGCCGAGATGCGGGTGCTCGTCGCGATCTCCGCGACCCCGCACGACGCTCGACCCCGGCTCCCGGTACGCGCCCGGTCCACTACGGGTGGCGGTGCGCGCGGCGCGTCCGCCCGATCCCGACGATCCGTGCCGGACGGCGTCGGACGAGGCCCGGCGCGGCTTCGAGAACACCGACGCGTACTGGGCCCAGGTGTCGGCATGACGCTGCTCGGCTCGCATCTCGATCCGGCCGCGGCCCGCCACGACGACGTGCAGATGCCCGGCGAGGCGTGGACCCGGGTGCTCACGGCCGGGCAACGGTTGCGCATCGTCGACCTGGAGGGAACGCAGGCGGTCGACACCCTCTGCTACGACGCGCACGACTACGAGAACCGGTACAGCGCGGCGAACACGATCCGGGCGCAGGGCAACCTGTTCCTGACCACGGGCTCGACGCTGGTCAGTGTCGACGGCGATGCGCTCGCGACCGTCGTCGCCGACACGTGCGGCCGGCACGACACGGTCGGCGGCGCGTGCAGCGCGGAGTCGAACACTTGCCGGTTCGGGCAGCACACCCGTCCGATGCACAACTGCCGCGACAACTTCCTCATCGGTCTCGCCCGGCACGGGCTCGGCAAACGCGACCTTGCACCGAACATCAACTTCTTCATGAACGTGCCGGTGACCGCCGACGGTCACCTCGACATCGTCGACGGCATCTCCGAGCCCGGCAACTACGTCGAGCTCCAGGCCGTACGCGACGTGTTGTTCGTCGTCTCGAACTGCCCGCAGCTCAACAATCCGTGCAACGGCTGGAACCCGACGCCCATCCGGATGCTGGTGTGGGACGCGGGTTCGGCGTGACGGTGCCGGCGCGATGACCGTCGAGAAGGTGCTCGTCGCGAACCGCGGTGAGATCGCCGTACGCATCCTGCGAACGTTGCGGCGGCTCGGGATCGCGTCGGTCGCGGTGTACTCCGATGCCGATCGTCACGCACCGCACGTGCAGCTCGCGGACGAGGCGATCCACCTCGGCGCGAGCCCACCGCAGCAGAGCTATCTCGACCCGGAGCGGCTGCTCGCCGCGGCGGCGCAGACCGGCGCGGACGCCGTGCACCCCGGCTACGGGTTCTTGTCGGAGCGGGCGTCGTTCGCGCGGGCGTGCGAGGCGGGCGGCGTGCAGTGGATCGGGCCGACGCCGGCCAACCTCGAGGCGTTCGCGCGCAAGGACTCGGCCCGGTCGCTCGCGCGCGCGTCGGGTGTGCCGCTGCTCGAAGGCAGTGACGGGCTGCGCGACCGTGACCACGCGCTCGCGGTCGCGGCTTCGATCGGCTACCCGGTGATCTTGAAGAGCAGGTCCGGGGGCGGCGGGATCGGCATGCGCCGTTGCGACGACGCGGGCGAGCTCGCCGCCGCGTTCGAGAGCGTCACGCGGCTCGCGGGCGGCCACTTCGGCGACGCCGTGTGCTTCCTCGAACGGTTCGTGGTCGCCGCCCGTCATGTCGAGGTGCAGATCTTCGGCGACGGCGCGGGCGAGGTGATCGCGCTGGGCGAACGCGACTGCTCGCTGCAGCGGCGCAACCAGAAGGTGATCGAGGAGACACCGGCGCCGGACCTCGACGACGCGACCCGGGCCGCGCTCGCCCGGGCCGCGGTCGACCTCACCGCCGCGGTGGGTTACCGCTCGGCGGGGACGGTCGAGTTCGTCGTCGACGCGGCGACGGGTGAGTACGCCTTCCTCGAGGTCAACACCCGCCTCCAGGTCGAGCACCCGGTAACCGAGATGGTGACGGGAGTCGACCTGGTCGAGTGGATGGTCCGGCTGGCGCGCGGCGATCTGCCGCCGGTCGCGTCGCTCGCGGCGACGATCACGCGGCGTGGCGCGGCGATCGAGGCGCGCCTCTACGCCGAGGATCCCGCGCACGACTACCGCCCGAGCGCGGGGACGGTGACGGAGTGGCTCGCGCCGCCCGGCGCACGGGTCGACACGTGGCTGACGGCCGGCACCGAGGTGACGTCGTTCTACGACCCGCTCCTCGCCAAGATCGTCGTGCACGCGGGTACGCGCGCGGAAGCGGTCGAGCAACTCGCGCGCGCCCTCGCGGCGACTCGCGTCGGCGGTATCGAGACGAACCTGGCGCTCCTGCGCGCCACGGCCGACGACACACGGTTCCGCGCGGGCGCGGTCGAGACCGCGCTGCTCGAGGGCGTGACCGTCGCGGCCGACACCGTCGAGATCGTCGCGCCCGGTGCGCAGACGACGGTGCAGGACTGGCCCGGTCGGCTCGGCTACTGGAGTATCGGCGTGCCGCCGTCGGGGCCGATGGACGACCTCGCGTTCCGCTTCGCGAACCGGCTGGTCGGGAACGCGGCCGGCGCGGCCGCGCTCGAGTGCACGATGACCGGGCCCGCCCTGCGCTTCGGCGCCGCCACGACCGTCGCGCTCACCGGCGCGCGCATGGACGCCGACCTCGACGGCGATCCGGTGCCGTGGTGGACGTCGTTCACCGTCGCGTCCGGACAGGTGTTGCGGTTGGGCGCGGTCGAGGGAGCGGGCGCGCGCACATATGTCGCGGTTCGCGGCGGGTTCGAGGTGCCCGCGTACCTCGGCTCGCGATCCACGTTCATCCTCGGGCGATTCGGCGGGCACGCAGGGCGCGCGCTCGTCGCCGGTGACGTGCTGCACGTCGGAGCCGCGATCGACGAGCGCGCGGCCGAAGCGCACCGGACGGTCGCACCCGCCGCGATCCCGGAGTACGCGCCGGCGTGGGAGTTGTGCGTCCTCCCCGGTCCGCACGCCGAGCCCGACTTCTTCACGCCCGACGACATCACGATGCTGCACGCAACCGTTTGGGAGGTGCACCACCACTCCGACCGCACGGGTGTCCGGCTCCTCGGGCCGGCGCCGCGCTGGGCCCGGACCGACGGCGGCGAGGCCGGGCTGCACCCGTCGAACATCCACGACAACGAGTACGCGATCGGCACCATCGACTTCACCGGAGACATGCCGATCGTGCTCGGCCCCGATGGACCGAGCCTCGGCGGGTTCGTGTGCCCGGCGACGGTCGCGTCGGCCGACCGGTGGAAGCTCGGCCAGCTCCGCGCCGGCGACCGGGTGCACCTGCGCGCGATCACGCACGACGACGCGCTCGCGCTCGCGACCCGCCGTGACCGCGAGATCGAGTCGCTCGGCGGGTCCCGGCCCGCGCCGGCACGCACGCCGGGCGCGACCGGATCGGCCGATCCCGCGGGCGCGGTCCTCCACGTCGATCCGGCCAACGGTCAGCGTCCGGCGCTCACGATCCGGCGCGCGGGCGACGCGCACGTGCTCGTCGAGTTCGGACCGAACGTCCTCGATCTCGACCTGCGGGTCCGCGTCCACGCGCTGCACCGGTCGTTGGAGCGCGCGGGCGTCGACGGCATCGCCGAGCTCGCGCCCGGCATCCGGTCGCTGCAGGTTCGCTACGACCCCACGGTCCTTCCTCTCGACACGCTGCTCGCGTCCGTCGTCGACGCCGAGGACGCGCTGCCGCCGCTCGACGACATCGAGATCGAGTCGCGGATCGTGCACCTGCCCCTCGCCTGGAACGACAGCCAGACCCAACTCGCGATCGAGCGCTACCAACGCTCGGTACGCGCCGACGCGCCCTGGTGCCCGAGCAACCTCGAGTTCATCCGGCGCATCAACGGGCTCGAGTCGATCGCCGACGTGCAGCGCATCGTCTTCGACGCGAGCTACCTCGTGCTCGGGCTCGGCGACGTCTACCTCGGCGCGCCGGTCGCGACACCGATCGATCCCCGCCACCGGCTCGTGACGACGAAGTACAACCCGGCGCGCACGTGGACGCCCGAGAACGCAGTCGGGATCGGCGGCGCGTATCTTTGCGTCTACGGCATGGAAGGGCCGGGCGGCTACCAGTTCGTCGGCCGCACCGTGCAGGTCTGGAACCGCTGGCACTCGCCGCGTGGGTTCGAGCCCGGGCGGCCGTGGCTGCTGCGGTTCTTCGACCAACTGCGTTTCCATCCCGTGAGCGAGGAGGAGCTCCTCGAGCGGCGCGACGAGATCGCGCACGGTCGCGGCGGCGTCGACATCGAAGCGACGACGTTCCGGATCGCCGAGTACCACGCGTTCCTCGACGCCAACGCGGCGGCGATCGAAACGTTTCGGACGCATCGCGACCGTGCGTTCGCCGAGGAACGCGCCCGGTGGAGGCGACTCGGTGTCGCGGAGTACGTCAGCACCGTTCCCGAGCCGCAGTCCGTCGGCGACGAGGCGCCGCTCGAACCGGGTGAGCGGGCGGTCGCCGCGCCGGTCCAGGGCACCGTGTGGCGCATGCTGGTCGAGCCGGGCGACGCGATCGCGGGCGGCGACGTCGTCGCGGTCGTCGAAGCCATGAAGACGGAGGTGTCGGTCAGCTCGCCGGCTGCGGGGCGGGTGCGCGCCGTGCGCTGTGCGGAGGGCGACCTCGTCCGCGCCGGGCAGACGCTGGTGGTGTTGGCATGAGCAAGGCGCAGATCGGAGGCCCGGACGTTCACATACTCCGCGCGGGCGCTCGAGGGCCGGAGATCGGAGCCGCATGAGCAAGGCGCAGATCGGAGGCCCGGACGTTCACATACTCCGCGCGGGCGCTCGAGGGCCGGAGATCGGAGCCGCATGAGCAAGGCGCAGATCGCAGGCCCGGACGTTCACCGACACCCCGCGGGCGCTCGAGGGCCGAAGATCGGAGGCCGCATGAGCAAGGCGCAGATCGCAGGCCCGGACGTTCACCGACACCCCGCGGGCGCTCGAGGGCCGAAGATCGGAGCCGCATGAGCAAGGCGCAGATCGCAGGCCCGGACGTTCACATACTCCGCGCGGGCGCTCGAGGGCCGAAGATCGGAGCCGTATGAGCGACCCGTGCGCGCAGGTTCGCGACGCGTTCGCGCGCGGCTGGCCGCGCTCGACGACGACGCGGTCGTGGTCGGCGTGGTCGACCGGGCCGACGCGACGGCGCGCGCGGACCGGCTCGAGGCGGAGCGACCACGGGGGCGCGCGCTGTGGGGGATGCCCGCGCTCGTCAAGGACAACATCGCGGTCGCCGGTCTGCCCACGACCGCCGCGTGTCCTGCGTACGCGACCGGTCCGGCCCCGACATCGGCCGCGGTCGTGGCGCGCCTCGAGGCGGCGGGGGCGATCGTCGTCGGCACGACGAACATGGACCAGTTCGCCACCGGGCTCGTGGGTACGAGATCGCCCTACGGCACGCCGCGCAACCCGCTCGCGCCCGGTCACATCCCGGGCGGCTCCAGCTCGGGATCCGCGGTCGCCGTCGCCCGGGGCCTGGTGCCCTTCGCGCTCGGCACCGACACCGCAGGCTCGGGGCGCGTCCCGGCCGCGTGCACCAACACTGTCGGGCTGAAGCCCACCCGGGGCCTCGTCAGCACCCGGGGGGTCGTCCCCGCGATACCCGCGCTCGACTGCATCTCGGTCCACACGCTCACGGTCGCCGAGGCCTTTCCGCGTGTTGGCCGCGCTCGCCGGTTTCGACGAGGACGATCCGTGGTCACGCGTCATGCCCCCGTGGCGCGGGCGCGGTCGCGCCGCGCCCGCGGTGGGGTGGGTGCCCGCGCCGGTGCTCGAGAACGAGTGCGAAGCCGCGTCGCGCGCGCCTACGCCGCCACCCGCGCCCTCGCGACGGGCATCGCGGGAACGTCGGCCGACGTCGACATGACGCCGTTCTTCGCGGCGGGCGGGCAGCTGTACGGGCCGTGGGTCGCGGCGCGCTCGCCGCGTTCGGCGCGTTCGTCGATGCCCATCCCGACGCGGTCGATCCGGTCGTCGCGGGCATCGTGCGCACGGGCGCGGCCGTCACCGGCGCGGACGTGTTCGCGGCGCAGTCCGAGCTCGCGGCACTGCGGCGGCGGACCGCCACCGTGTTCGCGACCGTCGACGTACTCGTCGTGCCCACGGTGCCCCGCTTCCCGACCCTCGCGGAGGTCGCCGCCGATCCCGTCGGCGTGAACGCGCGGCTCTCGCGGTTCACCGACTTCGTCAACCTCCTCGACCTGTGCGCGGTCGCGGTCCCGGGCGCGCCGCGCACCGACGGGCTTCCCTTCGGCGTCACGGTTGTCGGTCCCGCCGGGAGCGATCCGCTCGTCGCAGACGTCGCGGCGCGCCTCCACGCCGCCGCGGGCGGCACGCTCGGCGCGACGTCGATGCCCGTGCCCGACCCAGCCTGGCCCGACGGGCCCCCCGGGCTCGGCGGCCCGGCGCGCATCGCCGTCGTGGGCGCGCACCTGCGCGGGCTCCCCCTGCACCACGAGCTCACCGCGCTCGGCGCCCGCCTCGTCGCGACGACGCACACGGCTTCGCGGTACCGCCTCTACGCACTGTCGGGCACCGTTCCCCCGAAGCCCGGGCTCGTGCGCGACGAAGGTCGGGGTGAGGCGATCGAGGTCGAGATCTACACGCTCGGCCCCGCCGAGCTCGGCCGGTTCGTCGCCGGCGTCGCCACCCCGCTCGCGATCGGACCGCTGGAGCTCGCGGACGGTTCGACCGTGCCCGGCTTCCTCGCGACCGCGGGCGCGCTCGACTCCGCCATCGACATCACCCACCATGGCGGGTGGCGCTCGTACATGGGAAGCAGGACGTAGCACAGATGGAGAGATGGAGGGCCACATGAACGTCGCAGTCGGGGACTGGTTCGCGCGCGAACAGGTCGGTGCAGTGATCTGGCGGCTCTGGGAGCCGTTCGCCGACCCGTTCGCGCGCTGCAACATCTGGTTCGTGCGCGGCCGCGACCGCGGCCTCCTCGTCGACACCGGCCTCGGCGTCGCGAGCCTGCACGAAGCCGCCCACGATCTCTTCGAACAGCCCACGCTCGCGCTCGCGACGCATTACCACTTCGACCACACCGGTTCGATGCACGAGTTCACCGAGCGCCTCGCCCACCGCGCCGGCGTTCCCTACCTCGCGACACCGGGCGGGATCTGGGGGGCGCTGCGCCGCAACGACTTCCCGACCGAGCTCGTCGAGATGTACGAGGCGTCCGGCTACGAGCTGCCCGACGACCTCCTCGAGGCGCTGCCCGAGCCCGGCTTCGACCCGAGCACGTACCAGGTTCAGCCGTGCGCACCGACGCGGGTGCTCGACGACGGCGACACCGTCGACCTCGGTGACATCGCGTACGAGGTCATGCACCTTCCCGGGCACTCGCCGGACTCGATCGGTCTGTGGGACGCGGCGTCGGGGACGTTCTTCTCCGGCGACGCCGTGTACGACGGGCCGCTGCTCGACGGCAACGACGACTCCGACGTCGACGCGTACGTCGCAACGATGGAGCGCGTGCCGCGCGCTGCCGGTCGAGGTCGTGCACGGCGGGCACGAGCCGAGCTTCGGTCGCGAGCGGCTCGTGGAGCTGTGCGACGCGTACATCGCCTCGGTCGCGGGTCGCTGAGGACGCGCGCACCGGGTCGACAGCCGGGCGTCAGGTTCCGAGAGGACGGACGACACACGAGCGAAATGTCACAGCCCCTCCCGTGAAACCTCCCACTCCTACCGTGACGACCATGGACACCCGGTTCCTGCTCTCGCCGCCGGCGTACTTCGACGACGAGTGGTACGCGCGGGAGCAAGAGCTCCTCTTCGCGCGGAGCTGGCACCTCGCGGCGTCGGCCGACGAGCTCCAGCAGCCCGGCGACTTCGTCACGATCGATGCCGGCCTCGACCCGCTCGTGGTGATCCGTGGTCTCGACGGCGTGCTGCGCGCGTTCCACGACTTCTGCCCGCACCGCGGCATCAAGCTGCTCGAGGACAGTGGCAACACCCGGACGGGGATCGTGTGCCCGTACCACTCCTGGAACTTCGCGCTCGACGGAACCCTGCGCAACGTGCCGCAAGTCGAGGAGTTCGATCCGGTCGCGCTCGAGGATTGCGGGCTCCTCGCCGCGTCGGTCGGCGAATGGGGCGGGATGGTGTTCGCGAACGGCGCCGCCGACGCCGACTTCGTCGCGTGGCTCGACGGCTTCCCCGACCACATCGGGAGCTACCGACCCGAGCGCCTGCGCGAGGTCGTGCGCGTGCAGTTCGACGCGCGCTGCAACTGGAAGCTGTTCGTCGAGAACCACGTCGACGTGTACCACCTCTGGTACCTGCACGCGCGCTCGCTCGGCGCGTACGACCACCAGCGGTTCGAGTGGGACGCGATCGGCCCGCACTGGGCGAGCTACGAGCCGGGCAAGAAAGGCGTGGAGCGACGCCGGCCGCACGTCGGCAGCACCCCGATCGCGGGGCTCGACGCGCGCACGACCGCGCGGGCATCGGCGCGCACATGCTCTTCCCGAACACGCTGTTCGCGACCGAGTCCGAGTTCTTCATGAGCTACGTCGCGAAGCCGATCGCACCCGACCGCAGCGTGATCGACGTGCGGATCCGGGCCGAGCCCGGCGCCGACGTCGAGATGCTCGTCGCCGCCGCCAAGGAATTCATGCTCGAGGACGTGGCCGCGTGCGAAGGCATCCAGGCGACCGTGCGTTCGAGCCGGTTCCGGGTCGGTCCGCTCGCACGGAACCACGAGCGGCCGATCACCCTCTTCCACCACCACCTCCAGGCCGCGCTCGAACCGTGATGACGCTCGAACCGAAGTTCGTCGGCGCGTGGAAGCGCAAGTCGATCGCCATCGACGGCGGCCCGCACTGCGAACCCGCCCGGGTGCTCTGGTTGCAGGCCGGGGACGCGTTCGCCGATCTACGGATCCCGATCGATCCGAGCGGGCAGCACGACACGTTCGCGGGCGTCACGACCTACGAGGAACCGGCGCTCACGTGGCACCACACGCTCGACTGGAACGGCGGCTTCGCCGGGTACGACTGCGGCGTCGTGGAGTGCCGCGACGAGGAGATGATCGAGCGGGGCGAGTTCGACCGCGACGGCTGCTACCACGCGTACGAGGAGATCTGGCAACGCGTCGACCCGGGCGCGGTCGGTCTCGTCCTCACCGCGGCGCACGCGGTGGTCGTCCGGGTCGGGCGGCACTGCCTCGCGATCCGCGACCGGCGCCGCGCCGGCGGCGAGTTCGACGTTCGGCACGCGCAGGTGGCCGGTCTCGAATGGACCGACGTGACCGTGCTCGGCGACGGCGCCGAGCTCCCGCGACTCCCGGTAATGCTCCCCGGTGACTGGACCGTCGGGTCAGAGGTCGTCGTCGACGGCGGCCACTGGCGCGTCGCCGAACGCTGGGGCTGACGCGAGCCGGGCCGCGACCGCGAGCAGCTCGTGCTCGGAGCCCGCCCGGCCCACGAGCTGCACACCCGCCGGCCGGCCGTGGGCGTCGAGACCGGCGGGGACCGCGAGCGCCGGCAGGCCGAGCAAGCTGACCACGCGCGACGGGTCGAGGATCTGCAGCGCATCGACCGACTCGGACACACCGGCGACGTCGACGACTGTCTGACCCAGATCCAGCACGTCGACGCGCGCGACCGGCAACACCACGACCGGTGTCGTCGCGAGCAACGTGTCGACCGCCCGCACGAGTTCGTCGAAGCCCGCGTCGTCGATGCCGGCATCGCCCCGGGCCGAGACCGGCGGCGTCGACAGGAGACAGCGCGATGTGCGGCGTGAGCTCGCCCTCGCGGCCGGCCACGAGCGCGCGCAGATCGGCATGGTCGTCGGTCGCGCGCCACGCGGCGAACACCTCGCCCGCGGCGACGAACGGCGCCGCGTCGGCATCGACCACCTCGAAGCCCGCGCGCGCCAGCGCGTGTGCGGTCGCGGTCACGGCGGCGACGACGCCCGCCGCGCACCGCCACCCACCCCGCACGACTCCGATACGAACTCCGCCGATACGAACTCCGCCGATACGAACTCCGCCGATGCGAACTCCGCCGATGCGAACTCCGCCGACACGAACGGGGCCGGGGTCGGCCGGGCCACCGCCGACCGGCTCCGGCGAGCGACCCGCGACGACGTCGAACACCAGCCCGATGTCGCGCACGGTCCGCGCCAGCGGCCCGACCGTCTGGAACCGGTCGCGCGGCGTACCGGCCGCCGGCGAGGGCACGTGCCCGTCGGTCGGTACGGCCCCGCGCGTGGGTCGCAGCCCGTAAATGCCGGTACACGAAGCCGGATAGCGGATCGAGCCGCCGTAGTCGCCCCCGATCGAAAAGGGCACGAGGCCGCCCGCGACCGCGGCCGAGCAGCCGCCGCTCGACCCGCCCGGCGAGCACTGCCCGTGCGTGGGATGCCGGGTCGGCCCGAAGATCCGGTTGTCGGTGCGGGGCTGCAGCGCGAACTCCGGGCAGTTCGTCTTGCCGACCAGCACCGCGCCCGCGGCCCGCAGGCGGGCGACGACCGTGGCGTCGGACGCGGGCACATGGCCGGCGAACACGAGACTGCCGCCCGTCGCCGCGCAGTCCGGCCGTGGCCAGTGTGTCCTTCACCGTGAACGGCACGCCCGCGAGCGGGCCGGGATCCGCGCCGTGCGCGATCGCGTCGTCGACGCGTGCGGCGCCGAAGCGGGCTGCGTCGGGGTCGACGGCGACGACCGCGTTTCGTCCGGTGCCGCGCGATGCGATCGAGCGCGGCCTCGACCACCGCGCGCGCCGTCGTGCGGCCCGCGCGCACGTCGGAGGCAATGGCCGACGCGTCGGCCTCGAGAATCACACCCGCACCCAAGCACACCGCGCGCCGCGACGGCCAATGGGACCAGCAATTGCAAGACACGCAACAGACAGTCGCCATCATCGGCGCAGTCGTCGTTCAGATCGCGAACACGAACGAGTAACGCACTCGCGTTGACGTCGACATGGGAAGGCAATATCGCGTCCATAGCTTCACGTCATGGCAGCGCACAAGTGGTCGGACATGGCGTGGCCGGAGCTCGCCGCGCAACGCGACCGCGGCGACGGTGAAGTCGGGCTCGTCCCGGTCGGGGCGACCGAGCAACACGGTCCGCACCTCCCGATAGGCACCGACACGATCGTCGCGGAGGCGTTGAGCGCGGCGGTGTCCGAGCGCACCGGCGCGCCGGTGTTGCCCGCGATCCCCGTCGCGTGCAGTTACGGGCACGGCACGGTGCTGCCGGGCACCCTCTCGCTCACACCCGAGCTGCTCGCGGCGGTGTGCCGCCAGTACGCGGAATGGGCCGCGACCTCGGGCCTCACCCGTCTGCTGTTCGTGAACTCGCACTTCGGCAACAGCGCGGCACTGAGCATCGCGACCGACCACCTCCGCCTGTACCGGCCCGACCTGCGCGTCGGCGTCGTCGACTGGTGGAGCGCCGACCCCGAGGTCTCGAGGGAATGTGTGCTCGAAGGCGACGACGTGCACGCGCACCGCGCCGAGACGTCGCTGATGCTCGCGATCGCGCCCGAGCTCGTGCACCTCGACCGGCTCTCGTCGTCGGACGATCCCGATCGCACCGCGGATCTCGTCTTCCGCTACACCGCGCCCGCGCTCTCGACCAACGGCGTCACCGGCCGTCCGTCCGAGGCAACGGTCGAGCTCGGCCGTCACCTCTTCGAGCTGACCGTGACCGCGCTCTGCGGACCGCGTCCAACGCGGGCGGGTCGAGAAACCGCCGCTCGGCGCGGCGCCGATCCCGGGCCTCGGACCGCATCCATCGCACCCCCACTGATCCGTTCATCCCGACCGCACGACCCGACCGCACCACCCGACCGCACCACCCGACCGCACCACCCGACCGCACCACCCGACCGCACCACCCGACCGCACCACCCGACCGCACCACCCGACCGCACCACCCGACCGCACCACCCGACCGCACCAGGAGTACCTCGTTCATGGACACCGTCAAGACGATCGATCCCGCGCACATCCAGTTGGCTTCGGAGCTCGCGGCCGACGGCGTGCGGTTCGCGGTCGGGAGCTTCATCGACATCACCGGTCGAGCGAAGTCGAAGGTGGTGCCCATCGACCATCTCCCGAACCTGCTCGCCGGCTCGGAGCGATACACGCCGCGCGGCATGGGTGACCTCGGCCAGATGACGCCGAACGAGGACGAGTGCGTCGCGGTACCCGACCTCGCGACGCTGCGCGTGATGCCGTGGGACACGCGGTTCGTGTGGATGGCCGCCGATCTCAGCTTCGGCGGGCGCGAGCCGTTCGCGCACTGCACCCGCTCGATCCTGAAGAAGCAGCTCGACGAGGCGGCGGAGCTCGGATACATGCTCAACCTCGGCGTCGAGCCGGAGCTGTACGTGTTCGCACCAGAGTCGATCGGGCGGTCGGACGGCTACCTCGAGCCGATGGCCCGCAGCGCGAAGCTCAAGCCGACGCAGGCGTACGACGTCGAAGCCGAGCTCGACGCGATGCCGTTCCTCGAACCGATGTCGCGATACCTCACCGAGTCCGGCTTCGGCCTGTTCAGCTTCGACAGCGAGGGCGGCGACGGGCAGTACGAGTTCGACTTCGACTACGCGCCCGCGCTCGAGATGGCCGACAAGCTCGCGTTCTTCCGGCTGATGGTGAAACAAGCCGCCAAGGAAGCCGGTCTCGTGGCGACGTTCATGCCCAAGCCCTACACGTCGGGCTGGGGTTCCGGTCACCACTTCAACATGAGCATCGCCGACGTGACGACCGAAGCGAACCTCTTCCGCGACGCCGACGACGAGCGGGGCAAGGGGTGGAGCAAGCTCGCCTACTCGTTCGTCGCCGGGATCATGCGCCACGCCGCCGCGATCGCGGCGATCGCGACCCCGACGGTCAACTCGTACAAGCGCCTGCAGCCGCGGCTCGCGGACGGCACCGTGTCGTGGGCGCCCGTGTTCGCCGCGTACGGCGACAACAACCGGTCGTGCATGCTCCGCCTACCGCACAACCGGCCCGCGGTCGAGAACCGCGGCGTCGACTCCGCGGCCAACACGTACCTCGCGACCGCGTTCATGCTCGCGGCCGGCCTGGAGGGCATCCGCGAGGGTCTCGACCCGGGCGAGCCCGTCGACGACGTCACGTACGACTGGAACTCGCCGCCGCCCGGCGCGTCGCGCCTCCCGCGCAACCTGCTGGAGGCGATCGACGCGTTCGACGCGGACCCGCTCACGCAGGCCGTGTTCCCCGCGCCGTTCGTCAGCGCGTACAGCGCGATGAAGCGGGCGGAGTGGGACGAGTACCACGCCCAGGTGACCGACTGGGAGCGCGAGCGCTACCTGCTCGCATTCTGATGCCCGATCCGATCTTCCGTTCGCCGTCGTCGATCCGCACGAGCACACCGGTCGTCGCGGTGATCATCGGGCGCGAGCCCGCGCACCGCTACTCCGTGCACCGCGGCTACGTCGACGCGATCGCGGCCGCCGGTGGGCTCCCGATCGTCCTCCCTGCGGTCACGGTCGAGGGCGCGCACGAGCGCGTGATGGAGATCGTCACCCAGGCCGACGGCCTGCTCCTCACCGGCGGCGGCGACGTCGACCCGGTTCACTACGGCGAGCCGGCCGCACCCGAGGTGTACGACCTCGACCCCGGTCGCGACGCGCTCGAGATCGACGCGTTCCTGACCGCACGCACGATGGGCGTTCGCGTGCTCGGCATCTGCCGGGGCATCCAGATCATGGCGGTCGCGGCGGGCGGTTCGCTGCACCAGCACCTCCCGAGCGCGGGTTTCGACCATCACTGGGACGAGCATCGCCAGTACGAGCCCGTGCACGAGATCATCGCCGACCCCGGCAGCGTCGCCGAACGCGCGCTCGCGGGCTCGGCCAAGGTGAACTCGATCCACCACCAGGCGGTACGCGATCCGGGCGGCGGGTTGGAACCGACGGCCTGGAGCGACGACGGCGTCATCGAAGCGGTGGAGGGCGAGGACGCGCTCGGGATCCAGTGGCATCCGGAACGGCTGGTCGACCTCGACGGTCGTCATCTCGCGCCGTTCCACTGGCTCGTGGAGGCGTCGTGACCGAACCCGCCTCGACCGACTCCTCGCCCGACGCTCGCAGCGCGGTCGTCACCGGTGCGAGCAAGGGCATCGGACGCGCGATCGCCACCGCGCTCGCGCGCGACGGCTGGAACGTCGTCGTCAACTTCTCGAGCAACGAAGGCGCGGCGAAGGAGACGGCCGACGCGGTCACCGACGCCGGCGTACGCGCGGCCGTCGTCGGCGGCGACGTCACCGATCCGGCTACGTCGGTCCGGCTCGCCGAGGCGGCCGCCGAGCTCGGGACGCTCGGCGCCTGGGTGAACAACGCCGGCATCTCGGTGCTCGCGCCGATCGTCGACACGAGCGCCGCCGACATGGAGCGGATGCTCGCGGTCAACTACATGGGGACGTTCCACGGCGTCCAGGCCGCCGCGCGCACGATGATCACGACCGGTTCGCCCGGGCGCATCGTGAACATCGCGTCCGAGGCCGCGGTGCAGACGTTCCGATATCTCGGCGCGTACGCGGCCAGCAAGTTCGCAGTCGTTGGCCTCACCCAGGCCGCGGCCCTCGAGCTCGGGCCGCACGGCATCAGCGTGAACGCGGTCGGACCGGGCACCACCGAGACCGACATGGTGATGGCGGAACGGCGCAGCGAGGTCTCGATCACCGGCGACCCCTCGGACGACGTCCGCGCGTCGTACCTCGCCAACATCCCGCTCGGCCGGTTCTGCACCCCCGACGACACCGGCTCGTTGGTGGCGTGGCTCGTGAGCCCCGCCGCCGCGTACGTGACCGGCCAGATCATCTGCAACAACGGCGGATCGGTCCTCCATTGACGGACCGATCACCGACCCCGACGACCAACACACAGGAGACTTCGTGAAAGCCTTGCGTTCTCGATTCATCGCCGGCATCGCGGTCGGGGCGATCGCGCTCGCCGCGTGCGGCAGCTCGAGCTCCACGACGACCGGCGGTGGGGGCGGCGGCGACACGCCGGCGACGCTGCCGGTCGGCTCGCGCGTCCTCAAGATGGCGTTCAACGCCAACATGCAAGTGCCCGACCCGGACATCTTCTACGAGGTCGAGGGCAACGAAGTCGTCACGTCGGTATACGAGGGGCTGGTCGCGTACAAGCCCGACTCGGCCGAGATCGCGCCCGCACTGGCCGACAGCTGGACGGTCTCGACCGACGGCATGACGTACACGTTCAAGCTGCACCCGGGCGTGAAGTTCCACGACGGCACCGACATGACCGCGACCTCGTGGGGCACCGACTTCAAGCGGCGCACCGACGTCAACAGTGCGCCCGCGTACATGCTCGCCGACGTCGCCTCGACGTCCGCGCCCGATCCGCTCACGTTCGTCGTGAAGTTGAAGAACCCGGTCAGCGCGTTCCTCGATTACCTCGCGGCGCCGTACGGGCCCAAGGCCGTGAGCCCCGCGATCCTCACCGCGCACGCGGGCAAGGACTTCGCCCAGAACTGGCTCAAGGACCACGACGCGGGGACCGGCCCGTACACGATCTCGAAGTTCGTCACCGACACCGGGTACGAGCTCACCCGCTTCGACGGCTACTGGGGCACCCCGAAGCCGTACTTCGAGAAGGTCGAGATCTCGATCATTCCCGACATCACCCAGCAGCGGTTGAAGCTCGAGAGCGGCGAGCTCGACCTGATGACCCACGGTCTGCCGATTGCCGACAGTGAGTCGTTCCGCACGAACCCGAAGTTCGAAGTGCACGACTTCCCGGTGGCGTTGAAGACGGTGCTGGCGACGAACCCCCACAAGGGACCGTTCCAGAACCGTGATCTCGCCAAGGCGCTGCGCACGTTCTTCGACAAGGCTGCGATCGTCAAGGAGATCTACAAGACGCAGGCGAACGTCTCCACCCAGATGTACCCGGTGTCGGAACTGGCGCCGGATCTGGCGAAGGACACGTCGGTGATCGACACCTCGAAGTTGACCGACCTCGCCAAGACGCTCCCGGCGTCGGACAAGAGCATCGACTTCGCCTACTCGCAGGACGAGGGCGGCACACTCCCGCGGCTCGCGGAGGTGCTCGCGGCGAAGCTGCAGGCGGCCGGCTTCAGCGTCAAGGTGCGGGGCCTCCCGATCGCCGAGGTGTTCGACCTGCCGAACCACCCCGACAAGGCGCCCGACCTGTTGCTCTGGACGTTCAACCCCGACGCCGAGCACCCCGACACCTGGATCCGGATCTTCATGAACGGCGACGGGGCGATCAACTACCTGAAGTGCTCCGACCCGCAGGCCGACGCCGACATGGACAAGGGCCTGAACTCGGTCTCCAAGGCCGACGTCGACAAGTACTACGGCGAGGCCGGTGACCTGATCGCCGCATCGGGCTGCTTCATCACCCTGGCCGACAACCGCGAGATCGTCGTGGCCCGCAAGGGACTCACCGGTTTCGTCCACCAGTTGCCCACGGCCTACACGATCCGGCTCAAGGACCTGAAGGAGGGATGACCGTGGTCGCCGCCGGCGCGGACGGATCCGCCGAGCGCGAACTCGCCACCGGCTCGACCGGCACGGATGCCGTCGTGTCGGTGCGCGACCTCGACGTGATGTTCCGGCGCGGGGGCCGGGACCTCCACGCGGTGCGCGGCGTCTCCTTCGACGTCATGCCCGGCGAGATCGTCGGCATCGTCGGCGAGTCCGGCAGTGGCAAGAGTGTGTTGGGTCTCAGCCTGCTGGGATTGCTCCCCCGCGACCCATCCCCCCGGGTCGGCGGGAGTGCGCTCGTCTGCGGCGTCGACATGGTGTCGGCGTCCGCAGAGGAGCGCCGGCTCGTACGCAAGAAGCATCTCGGCGCCGTGTTCCAGGACCCGATGACGTCGCTCAACCCGACGATGCGGGTCGGCAAACAGGTCGTGGAGGCGGCCGGATCGAAGACCGAGGCGCTGCGCCTGCTCGACGCGGTCGGCATCCCCGAACCCGCACGCCGGTTCACCCAGTACCCGCACGAGCTGTCGGGCGGTCTGCGCCAGCGCGTGATGATCGCGCTCGCGATCGCCGGCGACCCGCAGCTCGTCATCGCCGACGAGCCGACGACTGCGCTCGACGTCACCGTGCAGGCGCAGATCCTCGCGCTCCTGCGCGAGCTCGCGAACGAGCTGCGCTGCGCGTTCTTGTTCGTCACCCACGACCTCGGGGTCGCGTCGCAGCTCGCCGACCACATCGCGGTCATGTACGGCGGGCGCATTGCCGAGTTCGGCGCCTCGGAGTCGGTGTTGATGCGCCCCGCGCACCCCTACACCGTCGGTCTGCTCGAGTCGCGGCTCACCCTGCAGACCGACCGCGAGCACCAGCTCCCGACCCTGCCCGGCGAACCGCCCGACCCACGCGCGCATCCGCCCGGTTGCGCGTTCGCACCGCGCTGCGTGCTCCGCGAAGACCGCTGCACCGACGCCGTCCCCGCATTGCGGCCGGCGGGTACGCACGACGGCATCGCCGCGTGCGTGCAACTCGGCGAGAGCCGCCGGATCGCGATGACCGTCGCCGCGCCGGAATGGCCCCGCCAGGAGACCACCCTGGCCGACTACGGCAGCCCGTCCGATCCCGCGCTCGTCGTCAGAGGTGTCGCGAAGTCGTTCACGCTGCGCGGCGGCCGGCGGCGGCGCAAGCTGCAAGCGCTACGCGGCGTCGACCTCGAGGTGGTGCGCGGCGGCTCCGTCGCGCTCGTCGGAGAGTCGGGCTGCGGCAAGTCGACACTGTTGCGCGTCGTCGCCGGACTGCTGAAGCACGACGACGGCGACGTCGTCGTCGGCGAGGGCACCCGGCCGCAGATCGTCTTCCAGGACGCGGGCGCGTCGCTCACGCCGTGGATGACGATCGGTGAGCTCGTCGGCGAGCGCCTGCACGACCAGAACATCGGTCGCAACGCACGCCGCGAGCGCGTCGCGGAGGCGCTCGCGCTCGTCGGTCTCCCGGCCGAGATCGCGAAGGCGAAGGCGGCCCAGCTCTCGGGGGGCCAGCGCCAGCGCGCCGCGCTGGCGCGGGCGATCATCGTCCCGCCGTCGCTGCTCCTGTGCGACGAGCCGACCAGCGCGCTCGACGTCTCGCTCGCGGCCACCGCGTTGAACCTCATCGGGCGGCTCCGGCGCGAGCTCGGCATGTCGGTGCTGTTCGTGACGCACGACCTGTCGGCGGCGCGGGTGGTCGCCGACCGGATCGCGGTCATGTACCTCGGCCGTATCGTCGAGTTCGGACCGGCCGAGGAGGTGTGCGCGGCGCCGGTGCACCCGTACACCCGCAGCCTGCTCGGGTCGGTGCCGGGCCCCGGCTCCCTGCACGTTCCTCTCGCGGGCGATCCCGCGAGCCCCGTCGACCCGCCGCCGGGATGTTCGTTCCATCCCCGCTGCCCGGTCGCGTACGACGAGTGCGCTGGGCACGTCCCGAACGCCGTCCGGCTCGGCGGCGACGGGCGCACGATCTCGTGCCTGCGGGTGCACGACGGCGATTCGAACGAGATCGCGATCGACCTCACGGCCGAGCGCGACCACGAGCACCGAAGGGCGGTGGGCTGATGGCAGTCGCGGAACCGTTCGCGGTCGCGCTCCCGAAGCTGCGCGGCCGGAACCGGCCGCAGTTCGAGATGCTGCGCCGCATCGGCTGGCTCGATCGGGCCGCGCTCGCCGCGTTCGTGCTCGTCACCCTCGTCGCGATCTTCGCCAAGGTGCTCGCGCCGCACTCCGCGTCGGCGACGCCCGGCGAGCCGTTCCTGGCCCCCGGCCACGGCGGCTTTCTCCTCGGCACCGACGACGTCGGCCGCGACATCTTCTCCCGCGTCCTCCTGGGCATCCAGTCGACCTGGCTCGCGTCGCTGTTCGTCATCGGCTCCGGCGTGTTGTTCGGCGGGCTGGTCGGCCTCGTCGCGGGCGCCACCGGCGGATGGGTCGACACGATCCTGATGCGGTTCACCGACACCTTCCTCGCGTTGCCCGGGCCGGTACTCGCGATCACGATCGTCGCCGCGCTCGGCCCGTCGCTCTGGCACACGCTGATCGCGGTGATGATCGTGTGGTGGCCGCTGTACTCGCGCATCGTGCGGGGCGAGGTCCGCGCGCTCGCGTCACGACCACACATGGAGGCCGCACGCCTCGCGGGCGCGGGCCGGCTGCGGCTCATGTTCCGGCACCTGCTCCCGGGCGCGGTGCCGTCGACGCTCGTGGCCGCGAGCCTCGACGTGAGCGCGCTCGTGATCACGCTCTCGAGCCTGTCGTTCCTCGGGCTCGGCGCGCCCGCGCCGGCGCCCGAGCTCGGCGCCATGAGCGCGCGCGGCATCAACTACCTCATCGAGTACTGGTGGGTGCCGGTCATCCCCGCGCTCGCGGTGTTCGCCGTCGCCGTGGTCGCGAACCTCGCCGGCGACGGCGCCCGGGACCTCATCGGCGATCGCTAAGGAGCATCGATGGACACCGTTCGCTTCTACGCCACCCGCGTGCTCGGGATGATCGGCGTGCTGCTCGTCCTCGCGTTCATGGTCTTCGTCCTGCAGCGGTACACGCCGGCCGACCCCGTGCGCGTCAAGCTCGGCGCCAACGCGCAGCCGCAGCTCGTCAAGGCCGAACGGCACCGGCTCGGCTACGACGACCCCCTCCCCGTGCAGTACTTCAACTACGTGAAGGGGTTGCTGCACGGCGATCTCCAGGATTCGCTGCGCACGCGCCACCCGGTCACGACCGACCTCGCGAACTCGATCCCGGCCACGCTCGAGCTGACGACCTTCGCGCTCGGCATCGCGCTCGTCCTCGCGCTGATACTCGGCATCGCGTCGGCCGCACGCGCGCGCGGCGCGGGGCTCTTACGCGTCATCCTGGTCGCGGGTTCCTCCGCGCCTGTCTTCCTTCTCGCACTCCTCGGGCTCTTGTTGTTCTACCGAAAGTTGCACTGGCTGCCGTCGACCGGGCGCACGAAGTACCTGAACGCGCCGACGGGACCGACGAAGATCCTCACCGTCGACAGCCTGCTCCACGGCCGGTTCGACGTGTTCAAGGACGCAGTGCAGCACCTGATCCTGCCGGGCCTGTGCATCGCGATCGGCCCGGCCGTCTCGATCGGGCGCGTACTCCGCAGCAGCATCGTCACCAACCTGAACTCCGACTACGTGCGTACCGCGCGGTCGAAGGGCCTGCGCGAGTCGGCGGTGCTGTGGAAGCACACGCTGCGCAACTCGCTGGGCGCCGCGCTCTCGATGACCGGCCTCCAGGTCGGGCTCATGTTCGCGGGTGTGGTGGTGATCGAGTCGATCTTCGCGTGGCCCGGCATCGGCTTCTACATCGTGCAGGCCATCCCCCGACTCGACTTCCCGGCGATCTCCGGCGTCACGCTGTTCCTCGGCGCGATGTACGTGGTCATCAACACGGGCGTCGAGGTCGCGCAAGGCATCGCCGATCCACGACTTCGTGTGTAAGCAAGCGGGCATCACGGCGCCCGTTCCGGGGGTGGTCGGAACGTGCGTTTGCGGGTTTCGGGGTCGGCTGGCCCGAGTAGCCAGCCGCTCGACCTGAGTCGGTGGTGCCGGTAGCGGGGCGTCGCCTCCGACGAACATCTCCGCCAGCTCGCCGATCGCACCGCACTGTCGGAACGCGGGAGTTCCGCGAGCTGACGTTCCTCAACCCCGCGCGCCTGCACGGGGGAATGACCCCGGTGTTCTTCGACGGCACCGTCCGCGAAGACGCGGTGCGCACCGCGCTCGCCGCCGACTGAGCCGCGCGGTCGGGCTCAACCGGCGAGCATCTTCTGGATCGCCTGCCGGCTGACACCCAACTCCCGGGCAATGTCGGCCTGCGAGTAACCGTCGTCGACGAGCCGTTCCAGGAGCCGCCGGCGCTCCTTCGCGAGCTGCTGGGCAATGCGGGCGTGCTTCAGCGCCTCGGCTCGCACTTCCTTGACCCGGCGGAGTGTGTCTGCGGAGTTCGGCATACACCCACGATGACAACCCCGGGTTGTCGTGTCAACCGGAGGTTGTCGCGGACACGCCACCGCGTAAATCGGTTGTCGGGCCGTGCCGCACGAGGCAGGCTTCGGCGCATGGGCGATCTGGCGACCGACACTGCTGTCGTCGCGCGCGGCGACGGCCGGTACGAGGCGACGTTGAGCGCGGACTGGGAGATCTGGGGACCGATGGGCGGCTACGTCGCCGCGTGCGCGTTGCGCGCCGCCGGCGCGTCGACGCCGGAGTTGCGGCCTGCCGCCTTCTCCTGCCACTACCTGAGCGTGGCGCAGTTCGGCGCCGTCGACATCCGGGTCTCGACGCGCAAGCGCGGTCGTACCGTCGCCGCGCAACGAGTCGAGATCACCCAGGACGATCGGCCGATCCTCGACGCGATGGTGTGGAGCGTCGGTGACGTCGAAGGACTCGAGCACGACGAGACGATCCCGCCCGTCATCCCGACTCCGGAGCAACTCCCGTCGATCGCGGAACTGCTCCCCGCGGACGCGGAGCCGCCGTTCCCGTTCTGGAACAACCTCGACGAGAAGCCGCTCACGTTCGAGACCGAATGGCCCCCCGACGGGCCCCGGGAGGCGGCGTGGCAAGCGTGGTTGCGCTTCTTGCCCACGGCGACCTTCGACGACCCGTGGATCGACGCGACACGCTGTGTGATCCTCGTCGACCTGCCGAGCTGGCCCTCGGCCCACCGGCCACACGCATACAAGCAGCCCGGGTTCATGGCGCCGACCCTCGACCTGAACGTCGCGTTCCACCAGCCCGCGAACGAGTACGAGTGGCTCTTGTGCGACGGCGCCGCACCGCTGTCGACCGGCGGCCTCTTCGGCTGGACAGCTCGCGTCTGGTCTCCCGGCGGCGGACTCCACGCTTCGGGCGGCGGGCAGTGCCTGTACCGCCGGCTTCCCAGCTGAGGGCACGGCGAACGGGCTAGGTATAGCCCTGGCTCTCGAGGTGATCGCGGTAGGTCATCGGTAACAGCTCCAGGAGCTGGCCGTCGGGGTCGCGCACGAACACCGCCGCACCGATGTTCGTCGACTCGAGCACCTCACCGCCGAACTCGGGTATGCGCGCGCACACGGCGGGGATGTCGTCGACCGACAACGAGAGATGCGTGAGCCCGGGCTCGTTCATCGTGCGGGGCCGGTAGGGCTGGGTCTGACCCTCCGCCGCGTAGTGCAGGAGCTCGAGCACGAGCCCGTCCCGCACGAGGTACGAGGCGGTCATGACCATCGGCGGCGTGAGCGACATCAACTTCGCCGAGCTCTCGTCGGGCGGGTGGATCTCCCGTTCGAGCGTGAACCCGAGGAGCTCGCAGTAGAAGCGCTTCGAACGGTCGAGATCGGTCACGCACTGGCCGACGTGATTGAACGCACTCATTCGGCCGAGTCTTGCACGCGTACGCAGCGCAGGTGCTTGTCGTCGCTCGTCAGGCAGCGGCCGGTCGCGAGGTCGAACTGCCAGTGGTGGAGGCTGCAGGTGAGAACGCCGTCGTCGATCTCACCGAACCGCGTGAGGTCGGCCTGCCGGTGCGGGCAGAACCGTTCGATCCGCCAACCGTCGTGCTCGAAGAACTCGTCGGCCTGCTCGCGCCGTTCGCGGTACGACCGCTCGACGTAGTCGATCCGTTCCGGCGAGAGCGCTTTGAAGAACGTCATCACGAACTCGTTGAAGTTCGCGTGGTCGGCGCGGTGCGACACGAACCGGCACGAGAGGAACAGCGAGTTGACCCAGTCCTCGACGTGGCGCTCGAGCAGTGCCTCGACCAAACGCCGGTCGAGGTCGAGCTTGTAGACGTACGGTTCGCTCTCGCCCTTCCAGGCCCGCACCTCCGACTCGACGAAGTCGATGCAGACGTCGGCACCCGGTTCACCGATGTCGAGGACGACGTTGCCCGCGATCCCCGCCGACGTGATCGGCGCGGCGCCGCATCAGCGGTTCGAACCAGGTCGCGAGCTCCGCAACCAGGTCGCGCGTTCCGTGCGACCACGACGCGTGCTCGGCCGCGAGCCACGGCTCCCAGTCGCGCCGGTACTCGTCGAGATACATGCGCTTGAACACGAACGGGCGCGCGGTCTCCTCCTGCGTCCCGGGGTGCCGGACGTTGCACGCGCCCGCATCGAGCTCGACCGTCGATCCGGGCACGAGCAGCTCGCCGCGATCGATCCCCGCGTCGCGCAGCAGGTCGAGGAACACGATCTGGTCGGGGAAGATGTTGGCCGGATCGCGTTCGACGTCGTTCAGCGCCATGAGCCCGTCGTCGAGGAACGCGGGCGGGCCCGCGCACGGGAACACGTGCGCGGCGTCGACCCACTCGATGTACTGCCGCGCGCGTGCCATCTGGTTGACGCGCTTCTCGGTCGCGAGGCGGCGTTTGATCTCGCCCGGGAAGTCGTAGGTGACCGGATACCAGATCGCGCCCGAGAACTGCACGATCTGCGCGTCGAACGGACCGAGCGCGCGCAGCGCGTCGGGGTCGCCGGGCCGGGCGTCGTTCTGGTCGAGCACGCGGGCCGTGCCGTCGTCGAGGACTATCAACGAGTCGCCGAGCGGCCCGTCGGCGGGCGTGGTGAAGGCGACGATCGTCGCGGTGAGGCCGTCGAGGTCGACCGGCTCCGACTGGCGGGTGCGGACGAAGTGCTCGAAGCCGATCGCGCGCAGCTCGCGCTCGAGGAACGGGACCTCGAAGTCGGGCAGCAGCACCCGGGCGCGCTTGTCGACGTGGCGTTCGAGCCATTCCGGATCGAAGTGGTCGCGGTGCAGATGGGAGATGTACAGGTAGTCGGGCGACGAGAACGGGGCCGGGTCGAGGCGGTCGTTGCGCGGGAACGGGAACCACGAACCGAAGTACGCCGGGGTGAACCACGGATCGCAGAGCACGGATCCGCCCCGGGTTTCCACGAAGAAGCCGACATGACCGAGGAACGTCATCCGCATCGTTCCCATTCTTGCCAGTCCGGCCTCGGGCGCCCGATCCGACGGCCGCATCCGGACGGGCGCGCCCGGCGCCGGGTCGCTAATGTCCGATTTCGAGATCGTCGAGGTCCGACCCCCACTCGGCCCTCGGCCCGGGTCCCGCCGGTTCGCCGGCGGGACCCTCTCTCGTCAGGTGCCGGTTTCCTCGTGCCGGATCGACGCCTGCAACTCCTCGCGGGCGCGCGCGACGCGCGAGCGGATCGTGCCGATCGGGACCCGGCACACCTGCGCGGCCTCCCCGTACGGGAGGCCGACGACCTGCGTGAGCACGAACGCCTCGCGTCGCTCGGGCGCGAGCGCCTCGAGCAGCAACTCGATGGTCACCGTCTCCGACGGCGTGGACGTGTGCCGCTGCTCGTGCCGCCATCGGGCTTCCAGCGCGCGTCGCCGCTGCGCGCTCCGCACCGCGTCGGCGCACACCCGCCGGGCGATCGCGAGCAGCCATACCCGGCCCGACGTTCGGCCCTCGAACCGCGGGAGCGCCCGCAGCGCGCGCACGTACGTCTCCTGCACGAGGTCGGCGACCTCGTCGCCGCGGCCGAGGTACGCGCAGTAGCGCCACACGTGATCCTGCGTGTCGCGCACGAAGGCGGCGAGGGCGGCGCGGTCGCCGGCGACGGCCGCCCGGACTATCTGCTCGTCGTCGTCCACCCGGGCGACCCTACGGTGTACCCGCCGCCGGGAACCAAACGGCTTCCGCCGACGACTGTTCGGGCATGGAGTGCTCGAAGGTCCGAGAAGCATTGTCCGCCGCGATCGACGGCGAGCCGCCCGCCACGCCCGACACCACGCTGAATACTGCGGTCGCGGCGCATCTGCACATGTGCCGGCCGTGCCGGAGGTTTCTCGAGCGCGGGCAGGCGCTGGTCGACCTCACCCGGTCGGCCCTGCAGGACGCGCCGGCCGCGCCCGACATGACCTCGTTCGTCTTGGAGACCGCTCGCCGCGAGCGCCACCGGCCCGACCGGTTGACGTCGGCGCTGCGGCTCGGTCTCGTCGCGGTCGCGGTGATGCAGCTCGTGCTCGCGGTGCCGGGCCTCGTCTTCGGTACCGACGAAGGCGCGCCGATCCACATCGCGCACGAGGTCGGCTCCTGGGACCTGGCGCTCGCGGTCGCGTTCGTGTTCGCGGCGTGGCGCCCGCTGCGGGCCATTGGCCTCTTGCCCTTCGCCGCGGCCCTCTCCGCGGCCTTGATCCTGACCGCGGTCATCGACGTGCTCCACGGGCGGGCCGTCGCCCTGACCGAGACGACGCACCTCCTGGAGCTGATCGGGACGACCCTCCTCTACATGCTGGTGGCGCCCCGCGCCGGTTCCCGCCCGATCCTGCGCCTGGCCTGAACCCTGCCGGCTCCCGCGCCCGCGGCGGGGCCGGGGCCGTCGTGTAAGCATTCGGGAACTTTTTCGCCGGCCGCAGCGACCGGTACACGACAGCTCGCAACACGCGACAGTTCGGACAACACGGTTCGAGGGGGAAACACGTGCGACGTTTCGCAATCGTTCTGGCCGCCGCCGGCATCGGCCTGGTCGCGGCGGCCGCGCCGGCCTGGGCGCACGTCGAGGTGAACCCGGGTTCGGCGGCCAAGGGCAGCGACGCCGTGATCGGCTTCGTCGTCCCGAACGAGAAGGACAACGCCACGACCACCAAGGTCGTCGTGCAGTTCCCGACCGATCACCCGATCGCCGAGGCGCTCGTCACCGCGATGCCCGGTTGGAAGGCCGAGGTCACCGAGTCCGACGTGAAGACGCCCGTCCAGACCGACGCAGGGCCCGTGAACACCGCGGTCAAGACGGTCACCTGGACCGCCACCGACGGCAAGGGCATCGCCGCGGGCGACTTCGCCGAGTTCCGGGTCTCGGTCGGCCTCCCCGACGACGCCGACTCGGTCGCGTTCCCGACGCTCCAGACGTACAGCGACGGTTCGACGGTCGACTGGGTCCAGGTGGCGCCGGCCGGCGGACCGGAGCCCGACAACCCCGAGCCGGTGCTGACGCTCACCGAAGCCGAAGGCAACGGCGCCGCGGCCACGACGCCCACGACGACGGGGACCTCGACCGCCGTGTCCACGTCCTCGGTGAAGAAGAGCGACGTCGACGGCGCGAAGACGATCGCCATCATCGGCGTCGTCGTCGGGGCGCTCGGCTTCCTGTTCGGCGCCGCGGGGCTCGCGCGGGGTCGCCGCGGGAAGACCGCCTGAGTCCGGGGGCCGTCAGCGCGACGCGGTGAAGGTCGCGCTGTCCCGCCGCGCGCCGCTGCCCTTGATCGTGTAGTGCGCCGCGTCGGCACGCGCGGCCGCGGTGGGTTCGTGCTTCCAGTCGTAGTCGCCCTGCGTGTAGTCGGCGCGCGAGTCATTGCCCGGCGTGACCGCGATCTGGAGCGCGTCGGTGGGTGCGGAGCCGGCGGCGCACGGGACGTCCTTCGACCGCGTTCGACCCGCTCGCGCCCCGAGTACCCTCGGGCCGTGCGTTGGCAGGTGTACGGCGAACGGGTGTTGTACGACAGCGAGTGGGTCCGCCTGACGCTCGTCGACGTCGAGATCCCGGGTGGTGAGCGCTTCGAGCACCACGTGGTCCGGCTGCCGAACAAGGCCACGGGCGCGGTCGTGTACGACCCCGACCGCGGCCTGTTGCTGCTGTGGCGCCACCGCTTCATCACCGACACGTGGGGCTGGGAGATCCCGGCCGGCGGCATCGACGTGGGCGAGACGCCGATCGAGGCCGCCGCGCGCGAGACGTTGGAGGAGACCGGCTGGCGCGCGGGCCCGCTGCGGCCACTCGTCGCGTTTCACCCGATCAACGGGGTCAGCGACCAGGTCTTCCACACGTTCGTCGCCGACGGCGCGACCCATGTCGGCGATCCGACCGACCCGGGCGAGTCCGAGCGCGTCGAGTGGGTGCCCGTCGACGACGTGCGCCAGATCCTGCGCGACGAACAGATGCTCGACGGCATGTCGATGACGGCCATCTCGTACGCACTCGCGTTCGGCGAGATCGCGTAGCCGGGCCCGGTTACGGGGCGCGGGCGAAGACCGTGACGAGGCCGGTCGGCTTGCTCACCGTGATCACGTGGTACCCGCGCAGCGAGTTGCGCGGCGAGCGCGCGGTCGGTCGGCCCGAGCACGACGACGTAGTCGACCACTCCTCCGGTCCGGCGCGTGTAGCCGGCGATATCGAGCGGTGCGATGCGGTTGAAGACCCGGGGGTCGTCGAGCAGGAACAACTGGCGCACCGGATCCCGGGCCGCGACGTACTGGTACGGGAAGTAACGGAACCGGCCTTCGTAGTTGTCGAGGCCGACGAGCTTGCGCTGCGCGGCGAAGTACCCGCCCGCGCTCCGGAACGGCTCGACCCGCACCTCGCTCGTCAGCCGGTCGACCTCGGTCGTGTCCCTGCCCAGGACCAGCACAAAGGTACGACCGGGAACCATCGACCCGTCGACCGAGGCGATCTCGCGCAGGTTCCGGTCGAGCCGGCGGTACACGGGGATACGGATCGCGACGAGACCGATCGCGACGACGGCTCCGAGCACGACCGCGCCCGTCAACAGCCGCGGCGCGAACTCCTGCGCGGCCAACCACACGATCAGCAGCACGACGGCGAAGACCGCCAATCGTTCGTTGAGTATCTCCGCGCCTCCGGTCGCGCCCGGCGCGGCCAGCGATCCGACCGCGCACGCGACCGCGAGGAACAACGCGGCATCGACCACGACGACGCGGCGGATGCGGAGTCGCTCGACCGCGGCCGCGACGAACAGCACGCCGAGCAGAGCGACGAGCCCGAGGGTGAGCGCGGCCTCGGCCCGGCTGTTCAGTACCCGCACGACGGACGCGAGCCCGAACAGGCCCCGCACGGAATGTTCCAGTGGCGGGCGCGGGGTGGACCCGCTCGCGTTGGCCGCGACCATCGCGGCCGGGACCAGCGCGGGAACGCACGCGAGCGCGGCCGCGACGATCCCCCGCGCCGCGGCCCGGTCGCGGATCCGGAGCGCGTCGAAGAGCGCGATCACGCCAACGAACGGGACGCCGACGATCAAGCCCGACGGATGCAAGAGCGCGCCGCCGAGCAACAACACCGACACGACGACGTACTTGCGCGGGCCGTCGTCGTCGTGGTGGCGCAACCAGTAGCCGACGACGACGAGCGCGCCGACGAGGCTGAGCAGGAAGTCCCAGAAGCCGAGGAGCAGGAACGAGCCCGAACCTACAGGGAGCAGCATCGTCAACAGTGGCCCGCTGCGCCGGCGAACGGCGGTCAGCGCGTACCAACCGGCGAGCGCGAACAGCACGAGGTACGCGACGAGGAACAGGCGTTGCCCGTCGAGCACCCCGGCCGTGCGGACGAGTGCGGCGACGAGGAGATGCCCGAGCGGGCTGCGCCCGAGGTCGAGGTGGATCGTGACGTACCGGTGCAGGCCGTCGGCCGCAGCACCGTGGTACGCACCCGAGATCGCGACCGACGACGCGAGATGCGCGGGCCCGTCCTGGTCAGGAAAGCGTGTGGTCAACAGAATCGGCAGGACCTGCACCGCGACCGCGGCGACGACGACCAGCTGCACGAGCCGGGCGCGCGTCGTCGTTGCGGTCGCTTCGGGCATACCCGCGTCTATCGGACCCAATCGCCCGCAGTCAACGTTCCGGTCACGCGGGCGCGCGGGCCGCGGCGCGTTCCCTGCGCGCACGTGCGAGCAGCGACTCGAACCGGTCGGCGATCGGGCCGATCGGGAACGACGCTTCGGCCCGAGCGCGGGCCGACGCGCCCATGCGACCTCGTCGGGTCACGTCGGCTCGCAACTCTTCGATGGCGTCCATGATCGCGTCGACGTCGCCGGGCGCCACCACCGTCCCTGCTCCTGCGGCCTCGAGCATGCGGGCCGCGTCGTTGTCGGGCGGCATGCTCGCGACAGTCGGGCGACCCGCGCACAGGTACGTCAGCACCTTCGACGGGACCGAGTAGCCGCTCGCCTCCGTGGTCAGCACCGACAGGAGCACGTCGGCGGTTGCGAGGACCGACGGGTACACCTGCGGTGGCTGGAATGGAAGGCAGACGAGCCGCCCGGCGCCCAGCTCGTGGGCCCGGCTCGCGAGCCAGTCGAAGCCCGGGCCCCCCGAGACCACGAGCAACGTCGCGGGTGTCGCCTGCCGCATTCGGGACGCGACTTCGTACAACGTCGCGGCATCGTGCTTGAGGCCGAGGATCCCCGTGTACGCAACGACGAACCGAGCGGTCAGACCGGTCGACCGGCTCCACGGGTTGTCCTTTGCTCCGACCGGCACCTCGTCGAGCGGCGCCCAGTTGGGGACCACCTCCACGCGATCCGGGTCGACACCCCAAGCGACGAGCCGGTCCCGGAATCGCGGGGAGATCGTGACCACGGAGTCGGAGCGGGACGCGGTGGCCGCGTCGACGAACGCGGACGTGCGGGCGACCACGCGGCCGACGGGCCAAGGCCAGGCGCGTACGACCCCGGCGACGGCGTCGCTGTAGATGTCCTGCAGCCAAAGCACGTTGGTGATTCCCACGAGCGCGAGCCGCCGGGTGATGATCGCCTGACTGAGCATCGGCGTGTTCGCCGACAGGACGACGTCGGGACGCATCGCAACGAGCGCGCGCGCGGCACGGATCCCGTACTCGATCTCCTGCCCCGCCCGCCGTCCGTACGAGTACTTCGCGAACGGGCGCCGATGCGCGAGCGTCCCGATCGTCAAACCGGGGGGATCGTCGTCCCGCGCCGCGAGGTCGGCCTTCGCGGACGCGAACGTCGAGCAGTACAGGTGGCGCACCTCGTGCCCGCGGGCCGCGAGCTCGCGGCTCAGCTCCGGCGCGAACGTGTGCCCGGCGTGGTCGTGGACGACGATTCGCACGGTTGCTAGAGATAGGAGCGGGCGAGGACGAAGGCCTCGGCGAACCGGGCACCCACCTGGCGACCCCGCGTGCGGAGTTGACGGTCGAGATCCTCGGGCTCGCGTCCCGGCGCCGCCTCGGACGTGTAGCAGCACATCGCGGCGCGCTTGCGATCGACGTGCTCCTGCTCCAACCCCACGAACAAGTTCGGGGCAAAGGTCGGGAGATACGCCTGATCGGTCGACGTAGCGACCTCCATGAACGCGACGGCTCGCCGGCGCCGGAACGGCCGCGTCGCGACCTCGACCGCACGGGACACTTGGCGATGCACCTGGTGCACGTCGGTCGGTGAGTGCGTGACGACGGCCTCGGCCCAGTCGACGTGGGGCTCGACCAGATCGTGCAGCGCCTTGAGATCGGCCTCCGCACGCTCTTCGGTGATCGCAGCCTCGGGAACGACCGCGCTCGCGCCGAGCACCGCGCAGGCCCGCGTCAGCTCCTCGAGCAGCTCGGGCCAGCGTGCGCGACCCCGCGGATCGGTGCGACGAACGGGGAGTAGGACTCTGACGTCCGCACCGGAGCTCGCGAGCCGCGTCAACGTCCCGCCGCAACCCAACGTCTCGTCGTCGGGATGGGCGATGACACACAGCACCCGATCGACTAGAAGCGCCATGAACCGTCGAACGGTTGGGCCAGACCATGAAACGCGAGCGCGGCGTCGATCTCGTGCGCGTCGAGCCTCGCGTACCACGCAAGGGTCTCCGCGAGCGCGGATTCCCAGTCGGTCAAGTCGAGTGGGCCGACGATCTTCTCGAGCGGTTCCGTGTCGGCGACGAGCTGGGTCACGCCTACCTCGCCGCGCCGCATCGCGACGTGATCGATACCGGCGGGATTGTCGAAGAACTCGTTGACCGCAGCCGCCAGTGCGTTGACCGTCATCGCGGCACCGGTGCCGCAGTCGATCGCGTGATCCACGAAACCGGCGGCGAGAAAGTCGACCGTCAGGCGCGCCGCGTCGCGGACGAAGATCATGTCGACGGTCTGGTAGCCGTCGCCGAACACCTGGATCGGAAGCCCACGCATCGCTTGGGCGGCGAAGGTCGGGAGCACCTTGCGGACGGGGGCGAGCTTCTGTCCGGGGCCGTACATGTTGAGATACCGCAGCGAGCAGATCCGGGTCGCGCTCTGGTGCGAGACGAGCCTCCCGATCTGTTCGGCCGCGTGCTTCGTGATCGTGTAGGCGTTGAGCCACACGTGCACCTTGGACGCAAAGAAGACGCGCGGTACGTGGGCCGAGACCGCCGCCTCGAACACGTTGAGAGAGCCGATCACGTTGGTGTCGATCGACTTGCGAATCTGGCTGTCGAGCTCGCTCGTTCCGAGCGCGCCCGCCAGGTGATAGATCTCGTCCGCGCCCGCGACCACTTCCGCCAGCGCGTCGCGGTCTCGAATGTCGACGACCCGTCGTTCGACGTCGTGCACACGGTCACGCGGGACCACGTGGTCGACCGCGACGACATGCCGGCCCCGTGCGACGAGCTCGTCGACGAGAGGACCGCCGAGGAACCCCGAGCTACCCAACACCACTGCGCGCATCATTTCTCCATCCTGAGCATCGGCGTCGCCGAGCTTCGAAGAACCGCATCCGCCACTACCAGTCCCGAATGCAACGCGGAGCCGACGTCCTGCGCGCCACCGCCGCGTCCTACCGTGTACAGACCCGCGATCGACCCGAGATAGGCGCGCACCTTTTCGACCGCGTGTTCGGTCCCCAGACGGGGAACGAGGTGCGTGCCGGGAACGCGGACTACATGGTTCGCGGCAACCGTCGACGGCGCGACGAGGTTCGCCCTGTGCAATTCGTCGATCGCCGTCGCGGCGAGGTCCTCGTCGTCGGCACGCCACGTGTCGTCGCCGGGGTCGCACCAGATCTCACAACACAGGAGCGTCCGCGGGAAGTGCGGGGTCGCGGTGTCGGGACGCTGCCACCGCGCGAGGTTCGCGACGCGCCCGATGCGCGAGCCCGGATCACACAGATACCGCCACAGCTCCGCGAACCGCGACTCGTCGTCGACGGCGAGATACACGAGCACCGTCGCGCGGGTACGCAACCCGTCGACGAGAGCGGCGATGTCCGGCGGTGCGTCCACGAGCCGGCTGAGCACCGGGAAGGGAACGGCTGCGGCAACCGCGTCGAAGGGCCGGACACCGGCGTCCGACTCAATCCCGAGAGCCCGACCATCCCGGATGTCGAGCCGGTCGACCTTCGTCGATGTCCGGAACTGCGCACCCGCGGCTCGGGCCGCGGCCGCGAGGCCGTCCGACAGCGCACCGAGCCCGTCGGACGGATAGAGGAAGTCCCGCGCGCGGCCGTGCTTCGACGGCGCGGGATGGACGCGGTCCCAAACACGCCTCGCGGCGCCCTCGTCGCCCGCGTCCGCATCGACACCGACGAGACGACACGCGAACGACGCGTCGATGGTGCTCGTCGGGATGCCGAAGAGCTTCTCCGCGTAGGGCTTGAAGAAGGAGTCGTGGAACGCGCGCCCGAAGCGAGTCGTCACCCACTGCTCTGCCGAACCGTCGGGCGCGGGCGACCCGCTTCGGCGGTGCCGGCGTACAGCGCCGGCGCTCAATCGCAGCGCCACGCCCGGCCCGCCGGTGCGGGCGATGTTCAGCGGTCGGAGCGGGTACGCGTAGCTCCGCCCGTCGAGGACGATCGCGCGCCGGAGCGGCACTCGATGTACCCGATCGCCGAGGAGCCGACCGAGGAGGTCCGCCACTCCCGGAATGTCGTCGGCGACAACATGCGAACCGAGATCGACGCGCCGGTCCCACAGCTCCAACGAGCGGGCGAGACCGCCGACCTCCGACGCGGATTCGTACACGACGACCTTCGTGCCGGCCTGCGCGAGCCGCATCGCGGTCGCGAGGCCGCCCGGGCCCGCGCCGATCACCGCGACGTCCATCAGTTCGCCCCCCGACGCGCCACGAGCGCGAACGGCGTCCGCAGCATGATGCCGAGGGTCGCGACGCAGCGACCGCTCGCGCGCGTAGTCGTCGTCGAGGCGGATCCACTCCGCGATGTCGTTCGTGCTCCGGCCCCGAACCTGCCACAGGCCGGTGAGCCCCGGCTTCACGAGCTCGCGGCGACGCGACATGGTCGGACGGGAAAGCCGCGAGCAGGCTCGGGGGCAGCGGCCGCGGCCCGACCATGCTCATCGAGCCGTTCAGGACATTGAGCAGTTGCGGCAGCTCGTCGATGCTCGACCGGCGCAGGAAGCGCCCGACGATCGGCAAGACGCGCGGATCGTCGACGAGGCACATGTAGCGAGCGAACTCCGCCGCGCACGCCGGGTCGGAGGCGAGCACACCCGCGAGGCGTGACTCCGCGTCGCGGCCCATCGTCCGCAGCTTGAGGAGACGGAATCGCCGGCCCGCCAAGCCCACGCGTTGCTGAGTGAAGAACATCGGGCGCCCGTCCGTGAGGAGCACGGCGAGCGCCGCGAGCACGATCACCGGCAGCGCCACAATCACGAGCGGGATCGCGACCGCGAGGTCGACCGCGCGCTTCACGACGCGGCTCGTCGACGTTCCCGTCGCCCGCCGCGTCACTTCCCGAGCCAGGGTCCGCCACCCCACACCCTCCGCCCCGATCCCCATCCCTGCGATCGAATAGTGGGCGCGCCTCGAGCAAGGTGTCAAACGGTTCGAGGCGTCCGCGCCGAGGCTTCTGCTTTACCGCAGTTTCACAACACTCTCATTCAGAGAGACCCTCGCGTCACAGGTCTGATGCCGCTCTGTTTCCGGACGTCTGTGTAAGACGTCCAGAGGTCGACGAGTGACCCGTCCTCGGGAATTGTGAATCGCTGATTGGTGATCCGGGTTGCCCGCAGATCGTCGATACAGACGACGTCGACGGAGTCCACGCCGGAGCACACGAGAAACCACGAGCCGGCTTTGAGCACGAGCCCGAGCGGCCGGACCCGCACGACCGGCTCGTCGCCGATCGTGATCTCGACCTCGTGCCGCCGCCGCGCGCAACGCGCGAGCCTCCGCAGCTCACCGTGCGGAATGCGGTTGCCCGACCACGGATCGGGGTCGTGCAGGAACCACTCCGACAGACCGTCGGCATCGGCCGCGAGCGTCGGCGAGAGCGCGTTGAGCAGCTTGTTCCGCACGGTCCGCGTCGGCGCGCCGAGACCGAGTCGATGGGCGACACGCGGCTGACCGACGAGGAACAGGCACATCGCCTCGTCGGAGGTGAGGCCGGTGAGATGCGTCCGGAAGCCATCCATGAGCTCGATCCCGCCGCCCGCGCCGGGCGCGGTGAAGATCGGTACGCCCGCCTCGCTCAGCGCCTCGACGTCGCGCAGGATCGTGCGTTCGGAGACTTCCAGCGCCTCCGCGAGCTGTCGCGCCGTCGTCCGTCCCCGTCGCTGCAAGACGAGCAACATGTCGAGCAGACGCGCCGCGCGCATTCGGGAAAGCCTACGGCGAACATGACAGGAGACGTCAGGTTCGCCGTGTCAGGGTCCGTCCATGACCGACGACGTCGAAGGCACCGGAACTCCGAACGACCCGTGGCAGCTGACCACCCCGCCGGGAACGAGCCGGTTCGAGGCGTATCGCGACCCCGATGCGGATCCGCCCGCGCTCGTCGTGCAGGTCGGCAAGACCCAGTTGCGCTACCACCTGTCGTGCATCGAGGACCTGCACACGATGCTGACCGAACACGGCGACTGGGTGCCGCTCGGCAACGCCGACGAGCAGAAGCCGGCCAAGGGCGGAACCGTCGAGGCGTGGGGACGCGCCGCCGACAATCCGGTGGGCGGCTGGTACGGCTTGAAGAAGGGGCTGCGCGGCCGGCTCGGGAACTACGTGCCGCCCGTGCTCGAGACGCTCGGACTGGCCGAGGTCGAGCACAACGCCCGCAACAACCGCATGCCGCGCGATCTGACTTCTTGTCCGACCGCTCCCCGGTCGTCGGACTCCGGCGGTGGCAACACCAAACCCGGCGGTTCGATCGCCGTGCGCGACGAGTCGAGCGGCACGACCTAGCGGCTCGTCTGCGAGGCGCGACCCGGAGCCGACGTCGACGACCTCGTGGCCCAGATCCGCGCGCGACGTGGGGCGTGACGACCCGCACCGGTGTGCAGCTTTCCCGCACCGCTGCCGCAGCTCGTGCGCGAGCTCGTCGACGATGACCGCGTCGCGCAGCGAGCCGCGCTGGTGGACGTGCTCGAACCGCCGGCTCAACCGGCGCCGTAGGTCATCGACGTCACGACGGTCCGCTTCCGGAAGAGGAGACGCGCCTTCAGCGCGAGCGCGCTCTGGTTGTGCAGTAGGTGCTGCCACCAGTGCTCGACGAACATCTCGGGGATCAGGACGGTGACGACGCCGTCCTCCCACCGGAGTTCCAGCTCGTCGACGAACCCGAGCGTCGCGTGCGTGAGGTCCATTGCAGGCGAGACGAGCACTTCGAGCGGTACGTAGATCGAGTGCTCGGCCCATTGCTTGCGCAGCCGGTCGGCGTCGTCGACATCGGCGACGACGGTCAACGCGAGCACGTGCTCCGGCGCGATCGATTCCGCGTACGCCAGCGCTTCGAGCGAACCGGCATGCACCTGGTCGACGAGGACGACGATCGTGTTCCGCCGCCGGGGCGGCCGGTAGCCGGACGGGACCGACAACGCGTCGGCGACGGCGACGTAATGGCGGTGAATGCCCTTGAAGAGGAGCACGATCAACGGGATCACCACGATGGGCACCCAGGCACCACTCGTGAACTTCGTGGCCGCGACGATCAGGAGCACGAGGAGCGTCGCGACCGCGCCCAACGCGTTGAGTACCGCGCTCCGCCGCCAGCCGGGCTCGTGCAGCCGCAGGTGGTGGCGCACCATTCCCCACTGCGAGAGCGTGAACGACGTGAACACGCCGACGGCGTACAGCGGGATCAGCGCGTTGGTGAGGCCGCCGAACGCGACGAGGAGCGCCGCCGCCGCGGCCGCGAGGACGATGATCCCGTTCGAGAACACGAGCCGGTCGCCCCGGTGCGCGAGTTGCCGCGGGAGATAGCCATCCTTCGCGATGATCGACACCAGGCTGGGAAACCCGTTGTAGGCCGTGTTCGCGGCCAGCGTGAGGATCGCCGCGGTCGCGAACTGCAGCACGACGAACAGCGCGCCGTTGCCGAACACGGCCAGACCGAGCTGCGCCATCACCGTCCGGTCGTGGCTCGGGTAGGGCTGCAGGCGGTGCGCGAGCACGGAAATCCCGAAGAAGAACCCGCCGAGCAGCACGCCCATCCAGACGAGCGTCGTCGCGGCGTTCTTCGACTCGGGGCGCCGGAACGCGGGCACGCCGTTCGAGATCGCCTCGACACCCGTGAGCGCAACCGCCCCCGACGAGAATCCCTTGAGGAGGAGGAAGATGCCGAGACTCCCGCCGTTCTGGAGGCTGCCGTCGAAGAGCTTCGCGTCGTACGGCACCGACGCGATGTGACCGAAGTACGACCGGGCGAGCCCGTACACGAGCAGCGCGCCGAGCACGCCCATGTAGATGTAGGTCGGGACCGCGAACACCCGTCCGGATTCCTTGACGCCGCGCATGTTCAGCAACGTGATCGCCAGGATCAACACGACACCCACCGCGACGCGTTGGTCGCGCAGACTCTCGAACGCGGGGATCGACACGATCGCGGCGACACCTGCCGAGATCGACACGGCGACGGTGAGCACGTAGTCGACCATGAGTGACGCGCCCGCGACGAGCGACGCGAGCTCACCGATGTTCTCGCGGCTGACGACGTACGCGCCGCCACCGTCGGGATACGCGAAGATGACCTGCCGGTACGAGACGATGACGATCGCGAGTAGTGCCGCGACGACGACCGCGATCGGGACGAGCCGGCTGAGCCCGATCGCGAGACTCGATCCTCCGAGCGCGGTGACGAAGAGGATCTCCTCGGTCGCGTACGCGGTCGACGACAACGCGTCGGACGAGAACACTGCGAGCGCGATCGTCTTCGGAAGGCGCTGCTCTTCCATCTGCGTCGTCGCCAGTGGCCGGCCGACGACGAGTCGTTTGAAGACGTTCAGCATCACGATCGCCCCGGTTGCGTCGCGACAGCATCCCATTCGGGAACCAGGAGCCGCGGCTCTACGACAGGTTCCGGCCACGAAAACGTCGCAAACACGACATAAAGCCGCCGCGTGCTCACTCGGGGCGGGCGGTGTCCGCGGCGACGCGCGCGCGATCCTCCTCGGAGCTCAGCGCGAACGCGCTCCCCAGCTGGTCGGCGAGCGCTACGGCGACGACCCGTTCGTCGATCGTGACGGTGACGTCGGGGTTCCCGATGAGCACGAACCGCGCGACCTCCCGGCCGCCTTCCACGATCGCCAGCTGGGCGCCGTACTCGGAGATCGCGAGCCCACCGTCGAACCAGCGCTGCTCCTCGCCTTCGAGCGTGCCCGCCCGCTCGAGTCTCGGGAGCGGCCAGCGGAACGGCGGCAGCTCGAGCCGGCAGTCGTCGAGCCGCAGGAGCGCGGTGAGCTCGACCCGCACGTCGCGGACCGTCTCGGGGAGCGGGGCGCCGTTCGCGACGCGCTCGGCGACGCGGTGCACCCGGGCGATGGCGTCCGCCGCCCGCTCTCGATCCGCGCGGGCCCGGCGCCCCCGCGCCGCGACTTCACCCACGACCAGCCCGACTGCGAGCAGGATCAGGACCGTTTCGATGTCGTCGGCGCTGTCGATCCGCATCGACGTGAACGGCTTGGTGAGGAAGAAGTCGAACGACAGCGTCGCTGCAATGGCCGACACCGCGCCCGCGGCGCGGCCGCCGGCGATCGCGGCGCACACCACGACGAAGACGAGGATGAGCGCGAGGTTGGCGTTGTCGATGTGCGCCCGGAACGGAACGAGCACGAGTGCGATCGCGATCGCTCCCAACCCACCGAGCGCGACCACGAGCGAGCTGCGACCGGCCCCGCTCCCGTCCCGGTTCATATCGCCACCCACGCCCCGCGCACGGCACCATCATGGCCGCGTCGGCGGATGCACACCTCGTCGTTCAGCGCAGGCGGTACGACCACCGGTACGGACCGGGCCCCACGCGATATCGCGGCGCCACGTCGGGACCGACCGCGGCCGATCCGACGCCGCGGTGGCGGGCGTCGATCCAGACGTAGCAGTCGTCGTGGATGGGGAGCTCGTCGAGGTGCGCGGCGCTGGCCACCTCCTCGTCGGTCCAGCGGCTGACCGTCACGTCGAGCCCGTCGATCTGATCGATCGTCAAGCGGACCGCGCCATTCGCGTCGAGGAACCGCAACCAACGCACGCCGGTGCGGTTGCCGCTCGCCTGCGGGTGCACGTAGGGAACGGTCCAGTCGTCGACCGCGGTCGTCCACCGCCCGAAACGGGTCGACGTGTGCCGGTCGGAGTAGCCCTCGTGCGGACCGTCGCCGAGCCACTCGACCGCGTGCACACCCGGACCGAGGTGCAGGCGCACGCCGACGCGCGGCACGTCGTCGAACCGCTCAGGGACGACGACCGCGTGGGTCACGACGACCGCGTCCGCTCCGTCGGGCTCCACGGTGGTCTCCATCCCGACGAGCGTCGCCGCGTCGCGCAGGCCCATGCGCTCCCAGCGCGGCGCGTGCGGGTCCAGCACCGGGCCGAACGTCTCGTTGTCGATGGGTGCGCGCCACATCGCCAGCACCGGCTCGAGCCGGCCGAGGTCGACCGGACCGCGCCCGGCCGCGGCCGGCTCCGGGGCAGGGGCCACGCTCGGGCCGGGCGCCACCGCCATCGGGAACTGGCGTCGGGCCACGACGTGACCGGCCGGCGCCCACGTTCGCGCGGCGATCGTCGAGAACGTCAGCGTGAGGTGCGCGCGCCGGCCCGGCGCCAGCGGGAGCTCGGGCACCGGCACACGGATCTCCGTGGCGCGCTGCGGAGGCAGGTCGAGCGGATCGAGCTCGCCCCGGGCGACGGCCTCGCCGTCGACCTCGACCACCCACGTCGGTGCGAGCCACGCGAGATCGACGAAGTCGTGCTCGTTGGCGACGCGCAACACTCCGCGCGCCGCGTCGACCGCGTCGATACGGACCGGCGCGACGACCGCCGCGAGCTCGAGGACCGACGGGTGCGGGCGCCGGAACGCGTCGACCAGACCGTTGAGGCAGAACGGTCCGTCGTTCGGCTCGTCGCCGAAGTCGCCGCCGTACGCGAGCCGCTCCGTCCCGTCGGAAAGGCGTTGCACGAGCGCCTGATCGACCCAATCCCACACGAAGCCGCCCTGTAGCCCGGGATACGTGCGGAACGCGTCCCAGTAGTCGGCGAGCGAGCCGCACGAATTGTTCATCGCGTGGATGTACTCACACAGGATGAGTGGCCGGTCGGGCGGCGTGCGCGTCGCCCACGCGATCAGGTCGTCGATTTCGGTGTACATGGGCGCGATGACGTCGCTCTCGGGCGTCGGCCGGCCGAGCAGCTCACCCATGTCGGGATCGATACCCTGCGCGAGCTCGGTGAAGATCGCTTCGCCGATGCCACTCTCGTACTGCACCGGACGCGTCGGGTCGAACGCATGCAACCACTCGTGCGCGGCGCGCAGGATCGGCGCGCTGCCGCTCTCGTTGCCGAGCGACCACATGATGATCGACGGGTGGTTCTTGTCGCGCTGCGCCATGCGGGTGATGCGTTCGAGCACGGCCGCGCCCCACCGCGGTTCCTTGAGCAGGCTGCGGAGGTACGCGTGCGTCTCGAGGTCGGCTTCGTCGACGACGTACAGGCCGAGGCGGTCGCACGCATCGTAGAGGAATACGTCGTTCGGGTAGTGCGACGTCCGCACCGCGTTGATGTTGTGCTGCTTCATCAACACGAGGTCGGCTTCGATGCTCTCCCGGGTGACGGCCTTGCCGCGCCGCGGATCGTGATCGTGCCGGTTGACGCCTTTGATCAGCACCGGGCGACCGTTCACGAGCAGCTCGGGGCCGACGACCTCGACCCGCCGGAACCCGACAGGGAGCGAGACCGCGTCGACCTCCTCACCGCGCTCGTCGACGAGCGTGATGTCGACCCGGTGCAGGTCGGGGACCTCTGCGCTCCACGGCGCCACGTCCGGCACGATCATCTCCACGACCGTGCGGCGGCCCTCGAACAGCAGCCAGTTGGTGAGCGTGTCGGTCGGGTGCTCGAATCGCACACGCGCCGACGCTTGCCGCTCGCCCACCGAGACCCGCACGGACCAGCCCGACGGACCGCGACCGTCCGCGCCCGTCCACACCGCGACGCGCAACGCGCCCGCGCCCGCCGCCGGGTCGAAGTCGGCGACCGCGTGCACGTCGGCGATGTGCACGGGCGGGGTCGCGTACACGAAGACGCTGCGGTGCAGCCCGGCGTGGAACCAGTGATCCTGGTCCTCGAGGTAGGTCGCGTCCGACCAGCGCACGACGGTGAGCGCGAGCTCGAACGGGCGGCCGGGTTCGACGACGCCTGTGAGGTCGACCTCGTGGGGCAGGCGCGAGTCCTTCCCCATCGCGGCCGGCGCGCCGTCGACGTGTACGTACAGCACCGACTCGGCCCCGGCCACGTGCAACACGAGTCGTTTCCCTGCCCATTCGGCGGGCAGTGTCACCGTCCGCCGGTGCACGCCGGTCGGGTTGGCGGCGGGGACTGCCGGGGGCGGTCCCGGGAACGGCATCTGGATGTTCGTGTACTGCGGGCGGTCGTAGCCCTGCATGGTCCAACAGCCCGGGACCTCGACCGCGCCCCAGCCGTCGGTCGGACCGATGAGGTCGGCGCCGGTCACGTCCTCCGGTCGGTCCCGGAGCACGAACGCCCACTCGCCGTCGAGCGAAAGCACGTCCGGGCGCGCGAAGTGCGTCGACATCGGCACGCGCCCGAACCCGGTCGCTTCCGGTCGCGCCCAGGAGCGCGGCCCGAACGCGTCGAGCGGCCTCATGGGAGTGGTGTACGAATCGTCGGACGGTCCGGCATCGCTGCAACCCTTGCACGAAGCCGGGCCCGCCCGCTCGAATCCGGCATCGGCGCACTCGGCCCGAGGCCGAGGCCGACGCGTTCCGGGAACGACTGCGCAACCGCGGGCACCCACGCTCTCCCGCGCGGCCACCTGCGCCGCCTCCGCCCGGCCGACGACCGGCACGAGGTGTAACCGGCGGGCCTCGACACCGACACAGAGAGGTACGACGCGCGACACCGCGGCGGCACCATCACCACGGAGGCCACGGCCGATGCCCGACATCACGATCACTGCCGACGACGTCGATCGGCTGGCGGCGAAGCTCGACCAGATCGGCGACCAGCTCGAGCCCGACGAGAAAGCGCTGCTGCTCGCCGTGTTCAAGATCGCCGGCGACGAGATCGCCGCGCATGCCGCCGCCCCCGACGACGACGTCTCCGGGTTCCAGATGGGCAGTGCCCGGCTGATGAACCTGAGCTATTCGAACATGCCCGTCGGCGCGCTGGGCCGGGGCTTCAAGGGCTCGTTCGCGAGCGGAGGCCCGGCCTCGATCCGGAACCCGAACATCGCGGCCGACACCATCGGTGTGGGGGTCGGCGTCAGCTGGTAGACGGCGCGGCGGCGAGGTTCGGCCCCGGGTCAGCCGAGGTGCGGCGCGAACCGTAACGCCGTGAACGCGACGCACGGGAGCGCGGCGCCGAACACCCACACGAAACGGTCGAGCCCGAGCACGACGGCGTTGCCGACGTGGAACGCGGCCGCAATCGTCACGTAGGCGAGCACGCCGACCGGGCCCGCGAGCAGGAGCAGCCAACCCGCACACTCGAAAGCCAGCATCGACCCGGCGATCGCGGGCGCGAGTCCGGCCCGGACGAGGACGCTCGTCGCCGCGTTGCGCCCGAACGTCTCACTCCGCAGCGTCGCGGTCATCGCCCGGCCGCTGCGCCACTCCTCGTCGCCCACCTTGACGATGCCCGCGGTGACGTACGCGAGCACACACTCCGTCCCGATGAACACGAGCGCGACCTCGCCACTCCTCGACCCGGGAGTCAGGTGGTACCAGAGCATCCCGGCGAGCACGATCAGGCGCATCTGGTCGGCGCCCTCGAACCCGAAGCGATCGCGCCCGTAGTGGTAGGTGCGCGCCAGCAACACGGTCACGAGCGCGGGCACCAGCAGGCCGGAGCTACGCACCACCACCAAGACACATGCGGCGACAGCCTCGAGCGCGGCGAGCGCGGTCACGACGCGGCTCGAGAACACGAGATCCGCAGCCGCGCGCGAGCCGGCCCGCCGAGCGCCGGCGCGATGCGATCTCCCGATCGTCGCCCACCCGAGCATGCCGTCACGCTCGTAGGCGCGGCGATCGCCGAGTTGTTGCAGCACGTTCACCAAAGAGCCGATGCCGACGAGGATCGTCGCGACGCGCGCAGCCGTCGCTGCCTCGGAGAGATCGCGGAACGACCCGAGGCCCGGAACCTGCGCGGCGACGATCATCCGACCGGTACCGCGTGCGCTGCACTCGCATTTGCACGCGCCGGCGGCGACGGGACGAACGGCCGCGACACGAACCACGCCACCGGGTCACCCGTCAGCGGCACGCGTTCGACCATGACCCGGATCGCGCCGCCGGGCCCGCGCCCGACATTCGGCGTGGCCGCAACCCAGGTCGTGAGCACCCCGAACGCGACCGTGCTCGGCGAGAAGTTCTTGCTGAACCGCAACCACTGCGGCAGCGCGCACAGGCGTACGCACGCGTCCCACAACTCCTTGTTCGTGCGCAGCTCGGGGTTCCAGATCCACTGCCGCCACAGCGGCGCCTTCGGGAGGGCCACGACCTCCCACTCCGAGCCGCCGTCGTCGGCGCCGACATGCCGGATCGAGATCCGGAAGTCACCTTCTCGGAAGTTGTACCTGAAGAACCACCACCGCGGGACAACGGTGAAGTTCTCGAGCCAGAAGACCCGGGGCGGGATCGGGCGGAACTGCTTCACGACCGACAGCGCGAACCATGTGCCGAACAACAGACAGCTGATCGCGAAGAGCACGCCCACCCACACTCACTGACGCGCGTCGAGCTTGTTGCGCTCCCCGGGGATGGCGAGAGACAAGAAGAGGTTCCCGTCCCGGAGCATCAGGAGCCGCGCGACGAACTCGTCGAGGATCTCCTCCAGGTCGCGTTCGTTGACGACGACCGCGAGCTCTTCCGCCAACGCCGACAGCGGCCGAGGCGTCTCCATGCAGGCGAGATAGATACGCGCCAGCAGCCCGTCGAAGGTGTGCGTCCCGGTGATCTCGGGCCAGCGCCGGTCCTCGATCTGGACGAACGAATGTCCGCGCCAGATGCGCAGGGTCGGCCGGTCGTCGGGCTCGAGCCACATCTTCTGCCATTGCGACACCAGCGCGCGCGTCTCACCGAAGATGGGGTGTTCCTTCGGCAGGGCGCCCTCCGGCGTGCCGTCGAAGTAGAAGGCGAGCTCATGGTCGTCGTACCGATCGGGGTAGACGTAGTCGTACAGCGCTTTCGGCCGAAGATCCCGTACCGGGTAGCGGTCGCGCTGCTCGAAGATCGGGCTGAACCGTTCGAGGACGATCGGGCCGCTGCCCACGGGCGGACGCAGGTGGACGATGCTTCGGATCAGCGCCAGCTGCTCGACGTAGTGCTCGACCTGCTCGCCCGGGAACCCCCAGAGCAGGTTCCAGCTCGCGAGGATCTTGTTCATCGACGCGTGCCGCAGGAGGTTCACGTTCGTCGAGCCGCGCACACCCTTCTTCATCAGCGCGAGCACGGCCGACGACAGCGACTCGATTCCCGGCTGCACCTCGACCACCCCGGCATCCGAGAGGAGGCGCACCTCGTTCGGCGTGAGGTTCGACTTGACCTCGAAGAACATGTTGTAGTCGGTATCGCTGGCGGCGAGGTCGGCGAACATGCCGTCGGCGTAGTCGCGCTCCGCGATGTTGTCGACCGCGTTCAGATGGAACGAGCGGTAGCGCTGCGACTGCTCGGCCAGCTCGCGCACCGTGCGCGCGTGCGACTTCTTCCGATACTTGATCGTCTCGCCGTTGAGCGCGCAGAACGTGCACGTCACACGCTCGCCCCACCAGCAACCCCGGGAGCTCTCGAAGGGGATCCAGACCGGGCGGCGCGGCGACCACTCGAAGAGGCCGAGCCGGTCGGCCCGCGAAGTAGTCGTCGTAGGTCGGGACCGGAACCTCGTCGAGGTCCTCGAGCAGCGCCGACGGTTCCGGCCTCGGCACGTGACCGTCCGCGTCGCGGTACAGGAGACCGCTGATGCCCCGTGGGTCGCCCCCGCACGCGAGGCTTCGCAGGAGCTCGGGGAAGCTGCGCTCGGCTTCGCCGGTGACCGCCCAGTCGATCTCGGGCGTGCTGCGGACCATTTCGCGGCCCATCGCCCCGTCGAAGTTCGATCCGCCGAAGACCGTGGTCATTCCCGGAGACCGGTCCTTGATCGCCCGCGCCAGCGCGACCGACGCGCAGTTCTGCTGGAAGGTGCAGGTGAATCCGACGAGGTCGTACTCGTCCCATGCGACCTCGGCCGCCAACTGCTCGACATACTCGGGCAGGACACGGGCGCGCAGGTCGATCAGGTCGTCGTCGGTGACTCTCGCGATCTCCTGGATCTGATGGATGCCTTCGGGGCTGTGCGCGAGGAACGCGTGTTCCGGGTCGGGATCGGCGGCACCGAAGGCGGCCGGGCCGAACAGCCAGTCGCCGACGCCCCCGGTCGGACGGTCGGCGATCGCGTCGAACAGATGGCGGCCGATTCGGGTGACCAGGTCGAGCTCCAACTGGAAGGTGTCGGCGTCGTGGCCGTGCTGACGGGCGAGCGCCTGCAGCGTGCCCAACTGGATCGACGGCGAGTCGCACGGGCGAAACGGCATCGAGACGAGGGCCACGCGAAGCGGTTTCGTCTCCGCCGAGGCTCGGACTCGGGATCGAGGTTCGGCCAACGCCGTCCATCCGCCGTGCGCAGCGTCATCCACTCTGATCACCTTCCAAGTCGGCCGGCACGCGTCGCCGACCCCGATGACACGAGGTCGACGACGCGGAAGCGTCGGTCAGCTCGTCGACACGCCGGAGATGTTGATGTTCGTGGCCGCGATACCGGGGTTGACCCGGCCGATCACGCTCGAGAACGAATTCTCGAACAAGCGGCCCATCCCCGCGTTCACCACCGGCGCCTGGAGCCGGTTGAACGACCTCGAGAACCCGAAGCCCTCGACCTCGCCACCCTCACCGACGACCTTCGCGGTCACGTCCATCGCGGCCGCGAGCAACGCCTTCTCGCCCGGCGTCAGGTCGACCGAATCGAGCTTGTCGCCCAACGCCTTGATGTCGGCCAATGTGATGCTCTGCTCTTCCATTCTTGCTCCTGTCAGTGGGTGTGAACTTCGGATGACGTCATGCCGGCACGGCTGCCGTCACACCGTCGAGATGGTGGACACCGAGATTTCCTTCGTGCCGACGCCGGGGTTGACCCGGCCGATCACGCTCGAGAACGAGTTCTCGAACAAGCGGCCCATCCCCGCGTTCACCACCGGCGCCTGGAGCCGGTTGAACGACGTCGAGAACCCGAAGCCCTCGACCTCGCCGCCCTCACCGACGACCTTCGCGGTCACGTCCATCGCGGCCGCGAGCAACGCCTTCTCGCCCGGCGTGAGGTCGACGGAATCGAGCTTGTCGCCCAACGCCTTGATGTCGGCCAGGCTGATGCTCTGCTCTTCCATTCGGCTCCTTCGGTCAGCTCGTCGTGACGGGAATCGTCGTGACGACGTTGGGAACGACCGGGTCCCTCCCGCCGATCACCTTCGCGGTCACGTCCATCGCCACGCGAGCAACGGCTTCTCGGCCGGGGTGAGGACGACGGAGTCCAGCTTGTCGCCCAACGCCTTGATGTCGGCGAGTGTGAAGCGGTGCTCGTCCAATCCCCCCTCCAGTCACCGGGTGTGCAGTTCCGCGGGGTAGTGCCGGGCCTGCTGATGTCGTCGGTAATTCGTCGGCCGGGGCCCCTCGCGGTTACACGCGGCTACGCAGGTCGGGCGCCGGTACCCGGCCGGGCCGGGACCGCGAGGCTCACGAACAGGTTGCCATCGCGGTGCATCAGGCCCCGCGTGACGAACTCGTCGAGCGCGGCCTCGACCTCCTCGACCGGATACGCGAGTCCCAAGTGCTCCTTGACCTTGATCGCAGTGCGCGGCCTATCGGAGCAGGCGAGATAGATCGACGCCAACGGGTCTTCGAAGGTGTGCGTGCCGGCGCCGTCGGCGCTCCGGGAATCGTCGATCTGGATGAAGCCCGGAACGCGCCACACGGTAAGACCGGGCGGCCGATCCCCCGACCACGCATCGATCCACTTGTGCACCAGCGCGCGCGTCTCCGTGTACGCGTCGTCGGCCAGCGTGCCGTCGAGGTCGTAGTCGAAGAAGTACGCGAGATCGTCGAGCTTCACGCCGTCGGGGTAGACGAAGCCATAGCTCGCCTCGGGCCGCACCGACGTCGCCGGGAAGGCCTCGCGGTCGGCGAAGATCGGGCTGAAGCGTTCCATCCAGATCCGGCCCGCGCCGTGCGGCGGCGGCAGGTGCACAACCTGTTGCAGCAAGGTCGCCTGCTCGCGGTAGTCGAGTTCCGTCTCGCCGGGGAAGCCGTACAGCAGGTTCCATCCGACGCTCACGCCGTGGTAGCTGCACCACCGGAGGAGGTTGACGTTCTGCGACGACCGCGTGCCCTTGCGCATGAGGCGGAGCACATGGGAGTTGAGTGACTCGATGCCGGGTTGGATCCGGTGCACCCCGGCCCGGGCGAGCGTCCCGACCTCGCGCCGACCGAGGTCGGCCTTCACCTCGTAGAAGAGCCGGTAGCTCGAATCGTCGTCGATCAGTGCCGGGAACAGCGTCTCGAGGTACGCGGTGTCGACGATGTTGTCGACGGCTTCGAAGTCGAAGGTGCGGTAGCGCCGCGCGAGCTCGGCCAGCTCGCGACGCACGCGATCCGGCGACTTCGCCCGGAATGCCATCGTCTCGCCGTTGAGTCCACAGAATGTGCAGTGCCGCTTCGCCCCCCACCAGCACCCGCGCGAGCTCTCGAACGGCACCTCGACGGTGCGGCGCCCACCTTTCGGCAGCAGGCCGAGCTCCTCGGCCCGCTCGAAGAACTCCTCGAAGTCGGGAACGGGCAGCTCGTCGAGCCGGTCGAACGGCCGCGCGGGTCGGGCCGGAGCAACTTCCCCGTCGCGACGGCAAAGAACACCTCCGACGAGGGCGGGGTCGTCGCCCTCGCTGAGCGCGACGAGGAACTCCGTGAACGCGAGGTCGGCCTCGCCGGTGATCGCGTAGTCGATTGCCGGCGTCGACCGCACGAGCTCGGGACCCATCACACCGTCGAGGTTCGCGCCGCCGAACAACACGACGAGTTCGGGGAACCGCTGCTTCAGCCGCGACGCCAGCGCGATCGACGCGACGTTCTGCGCGAAGGTCGACGTGAACCCGACGACCCGGTACCGGTCCCAAGGCACCTTTTCGAGCATCAGGTCGAGGTACGCGGGGACGATCTCGTGGCGGAGCGTGCGCAGTCGCTCGATGGTCTCGCCGAGATCGGCTGCTTCCGAGACGACATCGGTGGCGAACTCGTCGAGGAACCTGCCCGAGAGGTCGGGGCGCGGTCGCCGTATGCCGCGAGCGAGAACAACCAGTCGCCCAGCGCGCGCCCGCGGTGCTGCGAGATCGACTCGTAGAAATCGGCGCCCGTCAGTGCCGCGAGCTCGAGGTTGAGGTTCGCGGGTCGCGGTCGCGAATCCGTGCGAGCGCGCGATGGCCGACAGCAGACCGATCTGCAACGACGGCCGGCTCATCGAGACGAACGGCATCGACACGAGCAGCACGGGCCATTCCGCGCGCGCCGCGGCGGTAGCGCGCGCGAGCGACGAAGAATTTCCGGTGACCGACCGCCCCAGGGTCACGTCCATCGGCTGCGCGTCATCCTGATCGATTCCGGCCACGCGGACGCGCGGGCTCACATCAGAGTCGGTCGCGGCGGCGCCGGGTTACAGATCGGGCGTCACGCGGTGCCCTTGGGGTTGTTGTCGTCGTCGCTCTCCGCGGCATGCCGCAGCTCGTGCGCCGCCTCGCCGAGCCCACGTGCCAGCTGCGGCAACTTCTTCGATCCGAACAGCAGCAATATGACGACGAGCACAATCAGTAGTTCCAACGGGCCGACATCCATGGCTGTCTCCTGACCTCTAGGACTTCGATTCCGAACCGGTCGCAAGTGCCGACGCGAGATGCACGCGCGACCGGTGCTCCGTGCGCCACGTCGAGACCGCCAGTGTTGCCGCGACACACCCCACGACGGAGGTCGCGGCGGCGTCGGCCCAGTCCCAGCCCAACGCGTGGGTCGCGGCGGTGCCCGCCAGCGCGACCGCCGCCTGCATCGCACCGACCGCCGACAGATGCCCATCGGACATGAGCGCGTTGCTCGACACCCGCCGGGCGACCTGCTGCTTGCGCGCCGAGAGCACGAGGAGCACCACGAGTGAGGCCGCGGCCAAGGCGACTCCTGCATCCGATCCCCCCGTCGAATGCACAACGGTCAGGCGCACGATGCCGCCGACGATCGCGGCACAACCAACCGAGAAGAGGCCGATGAGCACGACGAGGTCCGCGAAACGCTCGAGATCGTCGGAGAGCTCGTCGTGCCGGAGCCCGCGGTGGAAGTGGTAGGCGAGCGCGATCGATCCGACCGCGTCGACGATCCCGATCGCGCCGAACGCGACGAGCACGCTGGTTCCGCTCCGCATGCCCACCTCGACCGACGCGACGCTCGCGAGGACCGTCCAGACCACGCTCTGCAACGACACGAGAAGCGCAGAGCTCACGTAGGGGCGGTGGAAGTTCTCCGACTTGCCGGTCGCCTCGGGTTCGCGTGTCATGGGGGTGCCTCCACCGGCTCTGCCGACCAGACTTCCCGGCGCACCCAATACTCACGAGCCGCTTCAGGCTAGCCGGTGGTCCCCTGCCTCCACCGGGCCCGCGGTGATGCGGGTCGCCCGGTCAGCCCGACCACGCGGGGCCGTCGAGCGCCGGCCCGAGGCGTGTCGCGGTCATGTACTTCTCGCCTCGCGAGAAGCGACGGCGGCGCGGCACCGCGCCATGCAACACCGTGTCGAGGATCCGGGCCTTCGAGCGCTCGTCGAGCTTCGTGCCGCTCGCCTCGGTCAGCTCGAAGTGGTCGACTGCGTGGGTCCCGTCCGTCGTCACCCGCGCCGAATGCACGCTCACTCCGGCCGCGGCGAACACGGCCGTCAGCGCGTACAGGAGGCCGGGACGGTCGGGCCCGGAGACCGTGCACAGTGTGTGCCACGGCGAGCTCGAGTCGTCGAACGACATCTCGATCTCGGAGATCGGCGAGGCGATGACCGGTTCGCGGAGTCGATCGGACAGACGTTCTCGGAGCACTTCGTCCCGCGGCATCTGGCGTGCCCGCACGCGATACGACGAGAGCGCGGTGCCGTCGCCCCAGGTCGTTGCCCACGCCTGTTCGATGGAACAGTCGGCTTCGAAGAGCACACGCGTCGCTCGGGCAAGGAGCCCGACCCGGTCGCGCGCCGCGATCTCCACCCGCAGTGCATCGCCCTCGTGCTCGACGACGACCCGTACTTCGTCGCGACCGGGCGGCGGCTCGCACAGGGCCGCGTGCTCGGCCAGCTCGGCCGGCGTGTGCGCCAGCACGTACGCGCGCGGCGCCGTGCGTATGCGTTCGCGCAACGCGGTGTGGAGCACGAGTTGCGCCGCCTCCGCGCGCCGCCGCGCGACCTCGTTGCCGGCCTCACGGCCGACGAGCTCCGGGTAGCCGAGCGCGGACCGCACCACGTCGTAGAGCTCGCGCAGTTGCTCCGATTCCAGCCGGTCGGTGCCCCCGATCGCCCGCGACAGCAGATACAGCGCGTCGGCTTGCTCGACGGTTCCGAGATGCACGGCGATCTGGAGCACCGCCTCCTCTCCCAACGCGTCGGAGCGGCGTGCAGCCGAGAGCATCAGATCGGCATCCTCGACGAGACCGGCAACCGACTGCTCGACCCAGTCACCGAGGTCGAGGCGTTGGACCGTGCGGCGCGCGACGCCGGAACACGAGGAATCGTCGCCGCAGGCGTCGAGCACGAGCGCGGCGAGGAGCACGGACTGCGCGTACGCGGGTTCCTCCATCTGCGAGATCAGGTCGTGCACGCGCCAGAGTCGGTCGAATCGGAGCGTGGCGAGCGGATCGAGATCGAGTGACGACGGTCGGCGGCGGACCAGCGCGTCGTCCAACTCGGGGAGACAACGTTGCAGCACACCGGAGGCGGTCAACATCCTCCACGAGCGCGGTTCCGCACCGCGCAGCAGCGCGAAGAACTCCTCTCGCGACGCGTCGTCCCAACGGCGCGCGCCGGGCGGGAACGCGGCCAGCCACTCGAGCAGCGCCGGGCTCGCCGGGTGCTGCGCGCAGAGGCGCGCGGCACGGAGCCCGACCAGCAGCGCATCGCTCGCAACCGGTTCCGCGTCCAAGGTCACGAGACCGTTCTCGCCGAGCCGTACGAGTGCCACGCCCGCGCTCGACGAGTCGACCGGCGACTCCTCCCGGTGGCGCGCCCGCATCGCCAGCAGCCGCCAGCGCAACAACGGTGGAGTTCCGACCGTGGTCACCAAGACGACAAGCAACAAAGCCGCGTAGACGTCTTGACCGAAGACACCTTGATTCAGCCCGAGGGTCGCGAAGATCAGCCCGACCTCACCGCGCGGGATCATGCCGATGCCGATGAGGAGGCGGTCGCCCGGCGCTCCGATCAGACCGGCAACCGACGCCAGCTTGCCCAAGATCGCGATCACGAGCAGTACCGCCGCCATGCCGAGCACCGAGGGGCGGGCGAACTGCCCGACATCGGCCTCGATACCGATCTGGAGGAAGAACACGGGCACGAGCAGATGCGTCACCGGCGCGAGCTCGGTGCGCACGCGACCTGCGGCGGGGCTTCGCGCCAAGGCGATACCGGCGACGAACGCCCCGACGATCGGCGCGAGCTTGGCGGCATGCGCCAGCTCGGACACCGCGAGCGTGAAGGCCAGCGCGATCGCGACGAGTGTGCCGGGCGACCGGCTGTACCTCCGCACCATGGCGAACGCCTGCGGGACGAACCGCACGCCGATCAGGGTCGTGAGTACCACGAACCCGACCGCGACGACCACAACCCACGCCACCCCGAGGACCGAGACCGACCCCTGGGTGACGATGCGCGTCACCACGGTCAAGATGACGAGACCGAGAATGTCGTCGGCTACCGCCGCGCCTAAGACGGTCCTCGCCTCGACAGTGGCCAGCGCGCGCAGATCACCGAACACCCGTGCCGTGATACCGACGCTCGTCGCGGTCAGCGCCGCGCCGACGAACAGAGCTTCTTTGCCCGACATGCCGAGCGCAATGCCGGCGCCGACACCGGTGAGCATCGGAACGACAACGCCGGTAAACGCGACGAGGACCGCGGCGCGTCCGACCCCACCGAGCTCCTCGAGATCCATCTCGAGCCCGACCTCGAGCAACAGCAAGATCACTCCGAGTTGCGCGAGCGTCTGCAGGGCCTCGCTCGTATGGACCCATCCGAGCACGGACGGCCCGACGATGACGCCCGCGAAGATCTCGCCGACAACGGCGGGGATACCGACCCGGTCGGCGAGCTCCGCGGCCACCTTCGCCGCGAGCAGCACCACCAGGATGTCGAGAAGGATTCGATTGACGTCCACGGCGACTACTCCGCGTCGTGACGATGGTCTCGAGCACGAGCGTGCTCGACGTGGAGCCGGTAACCGACGCCGCGGATCGACGCGATCTCCAGTCCCAGGGGCTGGATGCGCTTGCGCAAACGGGAGATGTGCACTCGCACCTTGCTCGTGTCGCCCAGGCCGTCCCAGATCTGTTCGAACAGCTCGTCGTCGGGAACCGCCTTGTCGAACGAGGCGACGAGCGACTCCGCCAGCCGCTCGTCGGTCGGGGAGAGGAAGACTCGCCGTCCCCGGAACGACAGCTCGCCGAACCCGTCGAGGGCGGGGACGGCCGGGTGTTGCTGCGCCCGGGCGACAAGCGCGGCCAGCCGCGCCCGAACGTCGCCGTCGTCAGCCGGAAGTCGTATCCAGTCGACGAGACAACCATCCAGCACCGGGGCCTCCGCATCGTGGTCGACCAGCAGAAGATGCGGCCGATGCAACCGCGCCAACCGTTCGGCATCGGCGCGTCGCTCCGGCCACCGGACCAGGACGACATCGTCCTGGCCCGGCGCCGGAGTAAACGCACCATTCGTGTGGCTCACCACACGATTTCCCTTCGAAACTCCGTCAGCGTGACACGTCCTGACCACTCGCCACCGGTTCCGGCAGCTCGATCAGACCATCGTGATCAGGCATCTCGACGTGCGGGCTCGAGCCGTAGAAGGTCGGGTAGGCGAGCACTCCCATTTCGGGAATGTCGACACCCTGTAGCTCGACCTCGCGAGTCGGCCGGATTCCGCCCTTCATCACCTTGTTCTGGATGTAGAAGAACAAGAAGGCGATGCCGAACATCACGGTCGCGATCGTGAGCACGCCCATGGCCTGGGCTGCCAACTGACCACCCCCGCCATGTCCGTAGAGAATGCCGGAAACGCCGGACGTGGAGTCGGCACCGGTGCCGTTCCAGCCCGCGCCGTACGAACCGTCGGCGAAGATCCCGACCGCCAGCACGCCCCACGCGCCGCAGACACCGTGGACGGAAACCGCTCCGACCGGGTCGTCAACGCCGCGCTTCTCGAAGAACCACACGGATTCCACGACGATGACGCCGGCGATGATGCCGATGGCCGCCGCGGCCCAGGGTTGCACGAACGCGCACGGCGCCGTGATCGCAACCAAGCCGGCGAGCATGCCGTTCGCCATCATCCCGGGATCGGGCTTGTGCTCCGGCGCACGGAGCTGAGTCCAGAACATCGCAATGACGGCACCGAACGCTGCCGCAATGGCCGTGTTCACAGCCACGACCGCGAAGCGGTTGTCGGTAGCAGCGAAGGTCGACGCCGCGTTGAACCCGAACCAGCCGAACAACAGGATGAACGTGCCGAGGAACGCCATCGGAAGGTGATGCCCAGGCAGCGGTTTCGGATTCCCGTCCGCGTCGTACTTCCCGATTCGTGGACCGAGTATCAGCGCTCCTGCTAAGCCGGCGACGCCGCCCATCATGTGGACGATGCCGGATCCGGCGAAGTCGACGTAGCCGTGGCCCATGCTCGCGGTCTCACCGAGACGGGCGAGCCAACCGCCGCCCCACGTCCAAGCGCCGAACAGCGGGTAGTAGACCGCCCCGCAGAACAGGCCCCATCCCACGAACGCACTCCACTTCCACCGCTCGGCCATGGCGCCGGTCGGGATCGTGGCGGTCGTGTCCATGAACGCGACCATGTACAAGAAGAACGCCGCCGTGGACACGTCGTAGGCGTGTCCTTGGAGGAAGAAGCCGCCCTTCCAGAGGAAGACCCAGTTCCCCGAACCGATCAGGCTGCTCCCGACCGCGCTGTTGAGGCCGATCGCCGGGGCGGTGAAGCCACCGAACATGAACGCGTACCCAACGATGTAATAGGCGACGAATCCGAGACCGAAGATCGCGAAGTTCGTCGACACGACGTGGGCCGCGTGCTTCGCCCGGCAAAAGCCGGTCTCGACCAGCGCGAAGCCGGCCTGCATGAAGATCACGAGGACCGCGCCGATGACGACCCACAGCAGGTTCAGCGAGATATCCGTGTGGGACAATTCCTTCGTTGCGGTCCCGCCCGCATCGGTACTGCTGGCGCCCGCCACGCCCGTCCAGAGCGCGATGACCACGGCGATGACGCCCGCCACCGCGATCACGCGTAATGCTCTTCGATACCGCACTACAACCCTCCCTCGTCTCCTGTGTTCTTGGTGCAAGGTGACGGTAAGGGCGGCCGGTTTCGACGTGGTGACCGTACTGTTTCGACACCCGTACAGCGCCCTTTGCAGTATCTGACTGCACTGCTGGTCGAACGCCACGACACTCTGACGGATATCTGACCAAAACCATCCGTTCCGCGTTGAGGTCGGGGAAGGTCTCGTTACGACTGCCGCCCGATCGCCCGCACGGATACCGCACGTGCCACGATCGTCGAATGTCTGCACATCTCGAAGCAAGTGGGTTCGGTGCCCAATGGAATTCGCTCGATCGGCGTGACCGACTCCGGCTCCGCCGTCTCGTGCGTATCGGTCGCAGTGCCGACGATCCGCAGCTCGCGCCAATTGCGCCGGCCTACGCGCAGTGGCAGATGCAGCGAATCTGGATGCGCCTCTTCTGGCTCTGGTTCGTGCCGGGGATCTTCATCGTGCTGCTCGTCGGCGCACAGATCCATCCGATCGTCGTCGGCGCGACGATCGCGCTCGGTGCCCAGGCCGTGTGGGCGTACTTCAATCTGCGGAAAGCGGCGCGAAGCGCTCCGTGATCTGCCGCGGGCTCGGGCTCGCGATCTCCCGGCGACGCTGACCCGGCACGGCGGTACCCTGCGCTTCGACGACCGCCGTCCGGGAACCTCGTTTGCATTCACTCTCCCCTGCGCCCGTTGACGCCGACGCGGTCGTCCTCGTCATCGACGGCGAGCGTGCCAGTCGACAGGTCCTCGAATCCGCGCTGCGGACGCAGGGCTACACAGTCCATCTCGCGAACACGGGTTCGATCGGATTGCAGCTCGCAGCAGCCGTCGAACCCGACGTGATCATCTTGGATCTCGGTCTGCCCGATCTCGCCGGTGTCGAAGTGTGCCGCCAACTCCGACGCTGGACATCGGTGCCGATCCTCGTCGTTACCGTCGACTGCGCCGAGGACCGCAAGGTCGAGACCCTCGACGCGGGTGCCGACGACTACGTCTGCAAGCCGTTCTCGATGCCGGAGCTCCTCGCCCGGGTGCGCGTGGCAACGCGGCACCGGCGCGCGATCGCGCACGTGTCGGATCCCGGCCTGATCGAAGTGGGGCCCTTGCGCATCGACGCGTCGGCCCACGAGGCGACGCTCGACGGCCGCCCGATCTCACTCACCCGCAAGGAGTTCGCGCTGCTCACGATGCTCGCCCGCAACGAGGGCCGCGTCATCCTCCACCGCGTGCTGCTGGCGGTCTGGGAACCCGATGTCGGACGCGTCGAGCTGTTGCGCACGCACGTGAACCAACTCCGGCGCAAGCTCGGCGAAGTGCCTTCCGCCGTGCGTATCGTCAACGACCCCGGCGTCGGCTATCGCCTCGTCCTCGACGAGAGCGCGTACGCGCGTATTGCGGGGAGGCAGGGCGAGTCGCCGGCGCCCGGGGTATGACGGCGTTGTCCCGGGATATCCCGATCGCGCCGCCGAACACGAGGACGACGCCCAATACGCCCGTGCCGAGCGGGCCGTAGATGGCGACCCGCGTACGTCCGAGTCGACGTGGGTCGCGTGTCATCGAGCGCCGGCCTGCCCGGAGAGCCGGTTCGAGCTCGAGCACGGTCGCTTCGAGCTCCAGCACGGTGGCAACCTTCGACGCGGAATGGCCCGCGTTCCGCCAGATGTGGCGCTGGTGGCGACAGAGCCACGCCCACAGCACCGCGATCGCGCACAACGTGAAGCCGGTCGCCTGCATTGCGAGATACAGCGGATTCACCGCGTGAATTCGATCACCGGCGCGTCGCGACCGCGTCACGAACCAGGTACCGACGGCGAGACCGACGGTGTCACGCGCCACAGGGTCCCACGCGTCGGCGCACGCAGAACCTGACCGAGATGGTTCCGGTGCTCCTCGAAGCCGACGTGCTCGACGATGTGGGGCCGCCCGCGAATGGCGACGACCGATCCGTGACGGCGTGGATCCGTCGTGCCGTCGAGCAAGCACTCCGCACGACGGCGAGCGGCGCGCCATGCCCTCGTCAAGCGGAGAGCAAGTGACGCCCAAGAGCGCCTTGCGATGGTGCCCGGCATGCGAACACGAACCTCGAAACTCGGGCGGCTCGCCGCCGGCATCGTGGCAGTGACAGTGGCGGTCGCAGTCTTCGGGCTCGGCGGCGCTCGTCCGGCCGGGGCCGAGACCCGATCGGCGACGATCAGGATCGAACAGTACGGAGCGGGAGGCGCCCCGGCGCTCGGCGGCTGCTGGTCGCTGACACTCCTTGCCACGGGGACGTTCGAGGGCAACGTGTGCGACGGGTACGACGTCGCCGGCACCGACGGCGTCGTCGTCGCCGACGGCCTGCCCACGGGCCGCGTTCCAACTCGACCAGACGCAGCACCCGACCGGGTACCGCGCCGCGCCGGAACCGCTGCTCGCGTCCGTCACCGACGGCGGGGTCGTCGTCGTGCGCTCCACGCACGAACCGCTGCCGATGCTCTCGGTCCGCACGACGACCGCGACCGGTGCCGCGCTGCCCGGTTCGTGCTGGACGGTGCGAGCACCGGACCAACAAGAGGGTGGTTTCGACCTCTGTGACGGCGACGACGGCACCGACGACGGCACCGCGCTGATCGGCACCCTGGACCCCGGCGACTACGTGCTCGTCCCCACGATCGTGCCCGACGGCTACCGGCACATCGCCGACCAGCCGTTCACGCTCGGCGACACCGACGAGACGCTCACCTTCGCATTGGGCGAGGTGGTGCGGCCGGAGAACGTCTCCGCCCCGACGGTCACGGGGTCGCCAGCGGTCGGCACGGTCCTGAGCGGTGACCTGGGCACCTGGTCCGGCACCGACCTGGTCTTCAACACCACCTGGCAGCGCTGCAGCACTGCGGGGGACGCGTGCGCCGACGTCGCCCGCGACGTGCCCACCTACACCGTGGCCAGCGACGACATCGGGTACGGCCTGCGCTTCGTCGTGCTCGCGAGCAATGAACTCGGCGTCGTGTCGGTGCCGTCCTCGGTCGTGCCCGTCGTCGCGCTCCCGACCGGCGGCGCGCCGTACGTCGTCGACCCGCCGTACGTGCACGGCGTCGCGAAGGTCGGGAACGCGCTCGAAGCGTTCCCCGGGCACTGGGTCTCGTTCGCCGGCGCGCTCACGTTCACCTACCGATGGGAGCGGTGCGCGGAGACCGATCCGTCGTCGTGCGCGCCGATTCCCGGTGCGGCGACCGACTCCTACTCCGTGCAGCAGGCCGACGAGCACGCCCGACTCCGGATCGTCGTCACCGCGACGGACGTGAACGGGACCGGCACCGCGACGTCGGGACCGACCTCACCGGTACCCGTGCTCCGGCCCGTGAACGTGCGGCCCCCGGCGGTCCGAGGCACGCTCCGGGTCGGCCGCACGGTCACCGCCGACGCGGGCCGCTGGAAGAACACCGAAGGACTGCGCATCGCCTACCACTGGGACCGGTGCGACACCGCGGGCGACAACTGCGTCGGCGTCGACATGGACTACCACGGGGACGCGCGCGACGCGAACTACACGATCACGCGTGACGACGTCGGCCACACGTTGCGAGTGGTGGTGTGGGCCGACAACCCCGACGGTTCCACCTACGCGGTATCTCCACCGACCGACGTGGTGACGTTGTACCCGCCCGTCAACCGGAAGTTGCCGAGCGTGCGGGGCACGATCCGGGTCGGCGCGAAGGTCGTCGGCCACGTGGGGAGTTGGGGGCCGAACAACGTGCCGATGAGCTTCCGCTGGCATTGGGACCGGTGCGACACCGCGGGCGACAACTGCGTCGGCGTCGACATGGACTACTACGGGGACGCGCGCGACGCGACCTACACGATCACGCGTGACGACGTCGGCCACACGTTGCGAGTGGTGGTGTGGGCCGACAACCCCGACGGTTCCACCTACGCGGTCTCTCCACCGACCGACGTGGTGACGTTGTACCCGCCCGTCAACCGGAAGTTGCCGAGCGTGCGGGGCACGATCCGGGTCGGCGCGAAGGTCGTCGGCCACGTGGGGAGTTGGGGGCCGAACAACGTGCCGATGAGCTTCCGCTGGCATTGGGACCGGTGCGACACCGCGGGCGACAACTGCGTCGGCGTCGACATGGACTACTACGGGGACGCGCGCGACGCGACCTACACGATCACGCGTGACGACGTCGGCCACACGTTGCGAGTGGTGGTGTGGGCCGACAACGCCGACGGATCCACCTACGCGGTCTCGAGCCCAACACCCGTCGTGGCCGGGTGACGGGGCAATGGCCCCGTGACTGGCGACCGCTGCGGCACGTTCGCGATGAGAACGCCCCGGCGACGAAGTCAGAGTGAGCATCGCGTCGGAGGGAGCGAACAATGGCAGACAAGCCGAAGGGACCCGCGTCGTATTTCCCATCGATCGAGAAGACGTACGGGAAGCCGATGAAGTACTGGTTCACGATCCTCGACCGGGCGAAGGCCTCGAAGCACTCGGAACTTCGTGCGCGCAACAGGCAGTGGACTCCACTGGTCGTACAGCACCCCGGCGGCGCTCCGTCGAGCTCGTCGCTGCGGACGAGTAGCTTCACCGGCCACTACCTTCGGAAACCGTGCCAGTGTTCCGAACTCGCGCTCGCCCGAATCCGTCGCTTCTGCCATGAGTACACATCGCCACAGCTCCGAATCGAGATGCGTCTCGGAGCGACGACGCGGGGCTACTCGGTGACGATTGCCGACTGCCGGGCGGTTCGCCTGATCCGGAAGGAAACGAGCTCGCGATCGTGCTTTCGTCGCCCTCGGGAACGTGGGTGTCTGGTCCGGCGATGCCTGACGTCGGAATCTCGAGTCACAGGAGCGCGTTGTTGAGCGACGACCCGGCGGCGCCCGATCCAATCGAGATTCGTATCGACGGGTCGCCGGGCACGCTCGCGGCCGTCGGCGGCGCGGTCCGGGCGCTGGCAATCGCGGCCGGGCTCGATCCCGATCGGGCGACGCGATTCCGCGTTGTGGTCGAGGAACTCGCACGCGAAGCCGTCGGCCGCGAGCACGCGGCCGGGCCGACCGACGTCACCATTCGGGTGCGGGGCGGTGCCGGCACACTGCATGTCGAAGTCCACGACCGTGGCCTGCCGATGACGAGCGCGGAGAGCCGCCGCGCGCCGTCTCGACGGTTGGCCGCCCTCGGCTTCGTCGACCAGCTTCACATCGCCACCCGCGGGCAGGAAGGCAACGTGTCCGCATGCACGATCTCGGTGACCGGGCCCGACCGGGCCATCGTCGGGGAACTCCTCGATCCGAACGCCCCCGACGCCACCGACGACGAGGCGCGCGCCGTGGACGTGCGGGCAATGGAGGTTGCCGACGCAGTCGGACTGGCTCGATGCATCTATCGGTGTTACGGCTACACGTACAAAGACCACACGTTGTACGAGCCTCGACACATCGCCCACGCGCTGCGCACCGGTGTGATGCAGTCGGTGGTCGCCGTGGCCTCCGATGGCGAGGTTGTCGGGCACTCGGCGTTGTTTGTGCAGCGGCAAGGCGACCCAGTTCCCGAGGCCGGCAAGTTGGTCGTCGATCCCCGCTACCGCGGACATCACCTCGCTGAACGCTTGGCGGCCGTGCGTCTCGAACATGGCCGGGGCCAAGAGTTGCCCGGGTTCTGGGCCCAGGCCGTGACCAACCACTCGGGCAGCCAGAAAGAGATCATCCACATCGGAGGCGCCGAGGTCGGCTTGCTCATCGGTGCATCGCCGTCGACTGTCGTGATGGCGGAGCTCGACAACGTCAACGAGGGCCGACGGTCGCTGGTCGCGATGTACACCCCGCTTCGCCGCACCGCGCAGACCATCTACCCCCCGGCCGCTCACGCCGGTGTCGTCGGCGAACTCCAAGCTTCGCTGGCGCTCGACCGCACGATCGCAGTCGCGGACGCGCCGCCCAACGGCCCGACGAGGATGCGAGTCATCGTCGTACCCGACGCCGGCATCGCCCACATCCGAGTCGAGCGCATCGGCACCGACGTGCTCTCACGCGTCGCCCATGAGCTCGAGGGCCTCGACTCGTTCGACCTGGGCGCGATCCACCTTGACGTACCGCTCGCCGACCCCGCCGCCGGCGGGGTCGCGACCGCATTGGAGCGGCTCGGCTTCTGCTTCGCCGCGTGGCTTCCCGACTTTGCCCCGCACAGCGACGTGCTCCGTCTGCAACACGTCGGCAGCCATCCGGTCGATATCGAGCACGTCATCTGCGCGCGCGCCGAAGGCGAACGGCTGCGTGATTATGTCGTCGACGACTGGCACCGCGTCCGACGCGGCGGCGTGGCGTAGCCCGCTGGCCTCAGGCCAGCGCGACGCTCGGGTTCGGGCACTGGGTGTTCGGCGGCGGCGTGAACGCCGGCAGTTCGAACGGCGCCCGCTTCGTACTGAAGTCGAGCGCTTCGGCCAAGTTCTTCGCGTTCGCGTCGCGTGCGGTCATCGGCTCGAGGCCCCAACGCCATTCGATCATCTTGAGGATCGAGCAGTGCTCGTAGGGGCCCGCGGTCTCGATCTTCTGTGGTGCGTACGGCCCGATGGCGATGCACGGTACGCGGAACCCGAGTTGCTTGTAGTTCGGATGCGGGCCCGGGTTGGGATTGACGTTGTCGTCCACGACCGTCGGCGGCACGACGTGGTCGTAGAACGCACCGTTCTCGTCGAAGTTGACGACGCCGACCATCCGGTCCCATTGCGGGCTGTCGCGCAACGCGTTGTACACCTTCGCGATGTAGCCCTCACCCACCTGGATATTGCCGTGCGGGTGATAGTCGTTCGACGTTCCGAGGTATTCGGCGAGCGTCGTGAAATCGGGTTCCACGAAGGTGACGTTCGGGAGCGTGCCGGCTTTCGCGTCGTCGTAGAACTTGGAGATCGGGTAGGTGATGTCGTCGTAACGGCCCGACTTGAAGAGGCCGGTCATCGGCTCGCCCCACTGGTAGTAACCAGTGGTCAAACCCGCGCCTCGCACGCGATCGAAGATCGCGAGGTCGATGCTCGACGGCCGCTCGGCGAGGGTCGTGGGGAACGAGTTTCCGGTCTCGTCCACGTCGGTCTTCGCGCAGAGCATGTAGAAGCGATTCGGCCATGTCGCCGACATCAGCGAGCAGTGGTAGCTGTCGAAGAGGGTGTAGTTCGTCGCGAGCGCTCCGAGGATCGGGACCTGCTCGTGCTCGTAGTAGCTGATCGGGAAGTGGTCGCCGGTGACCTGGGTGCTCAACCACCCGTCGCACTTGCCGCCGTTGTATTGCTTGACCATCGAGCGCCAGTCGTGTGACGGATCCTTTTCGCCGCACGCCTGGAAGTCGTTGCCGAGCGCGGCCGTCGGCACGAGGCGACCGTGCAGGTCGGGGAAGGTCAAGCCCGCTTGCTTCCCGTTGGCGCCGGGCACCCAACCCAGCAGGTGATCGAACGACCGGTTCTCGAGCATGAGGACGACAACCGTGTCGAACGGCGCCGACTTCGGATCGGGGAGCCGTACCGAGCCCCCGCCAGGTGTCGTTGTTGTCGTGCCCTTCGCATCGCTCGACGACGAACTGCAGCCGCCGAGCGCGACCCAAGCCGCACCCGCGGCCGAAGCCGCGAGGAACGACCGTCGCGTCAGATCCGCCATCCCGCCACGCAACCTTTCGTTCGCCGCCGACCGATGCCGGTCGACGAGGCCGAAGGAAAGCTCAGAGTCTGCACCAGATGCGGCGCGTCGGCCGGATTCGATCCAGGACGGCGAGCCGATCGAGCCTGTGGCACCCCGGTTGGCGCACGCAACGCTTCGCTGAGCTCGGGATCTTGGTGTTGCGGTGCTTCTGCGTTCCCGGCGGTGGGTACAACGTGTTCGGGCGATCAGCGCCCTACGAGACGCGTCCGCCGAGATGCCGTCGGCGGACTTCGAGCGAAGGAGGCTCGATGCAGGGAGATGAAGCCGTAACGCAGATGCTGAACCGGCCGGGCGGCGATATCGCGTACGACGTCGTCGGGGATGGCGCACTCGTCGTGTGCGTGCCCGGCATGGGGGAGCTACGCACCAGCTACCGATATACGGTGCCCGCGCTGACCGCGGCCGGACTGCGCGTCGCCACAATGGACCTGCGTGGGCATGGCGCCAGCGACGCGACGTTCGACCGGTACGACGACGTCGCGGTCGGCGAGGACGTCCTCGCACTGATCGCCGAGCTCGGTGGTCCCGCGGTCGTGATCGGAAACTCGATGGCCGCCGGCGGCGCGGTGTGGGCCGCCGCACAGCAACCTGATGCCGTGAACGGGCTGGTGCTGCTCGGCCCCTTCGTCCGCAACGCGCCGACGAACCCCCTCATGGTGTGGATGTTCAAGTTGCTCATGTCCGGGCCGTGGGCCGCCAAGATGTGGACGTCGTACCTGCCGAAGCTCTACCCCGGACACCGGCCGGCCGACTTCGAGGAGCACCGCGACGCGGTCGCGGCGAGCATGCGGCGTCCCGGCCATCGCAAGGCCTTCACGGCGACGACGCGCACAAGCCACGATCCGGCCGAGGCGCGCCTCGACGAAGTGCGCGCTCCGGCGCTCGTGGTCATGGGAAACGCCGATCCTGATTTCCGTGATCCCGCAGCGGAGGCACACTGGATCGCGCAACGGTTGCACGGCGACATCGCGATGGTGCCGGACGCCGGCCACTACCCACAGGTCGAGTACCCGGCCGTCGTGAACCCGCGGCTCGTCGAGTTCTGCCACAGCGCCGGCGCGAGGACGGCGTGACCAGGCCCGCCCCGGTCGAGCCGGTAGGCGCCGGGCAACGGGCGCCCGACGTCACACCCGCGATCGCGGCGAACATCGGCTTGCGGGGAGTGATGGAGGGCGGCATCGTCGCCGCCTTCGCGTACTGGGGTTACCAAAGTGGCAACGGCGCGGCGCGGCGGACCCTGCGCGCGATCGGGGTGCCGGCGGTCGCGTTCGGGGTATGGGGCGCGGTCGACTTCCGTCAGCTCGGACGCCTTGCCGAACCGGCGCGGCTCGGCGAGGAGCTGGCCATCTCCGGCCTCGCCGTGACCGCGTTGTGGGCTGCTCGGCAGCGCGTGTTCGCCGTCATCCTCGGTGCGGCGTCCGTCGTGCACCACGCACTGGTCTACGCGACCGGGGAACGCCTGCTGAAGGTGGTACCCGCGCGGGCAGAGTGAGGCGTCATGCCGACGCGAGAAGTTCCACGCGGACACCGGTCGTCGTCGGGGTGCACTTCATCGCGCTCGCCGCCGTATGGCATCAGCCCTTCTACGACGCGCTCGGTGCAGCGATCACCGCGTCCGGCGTAGCAAGCCTCGCAGTGGGGGCTTTCGGCGCATCCGCAGCAGTGATCGCCGCGATCGGCGGTGTCGCACCCGGGTTCGTGCTTCTCGGGGCCGCCTACCGGCCGATCTTGCGCGCACATGCACGCGTCGGAGGTTCGTGACGACGCATCGTCTGAGGCTGCCGTCTCGGGTGGTGCGCCCGGGTGGTGCGATGATCTTGGCGCATGTTCTTGGCCTTTCGTGAGGTTCGCCGTGCCCGCTGGCGGTTCGTGCTGCTCACCGGTGCCGTGAGCTTGTTGGTGTTTCTGATTCTGTTCGTGCAGGCCCTGACGGGGGCGTTGATCGGTCAGTTCATCGGGGCGATCCATCATCAGTCGGCCGACGTTCTCGTCTATTCACGAGAGGCCCGCAAGAACCTCGAAGGCTCGGTGATCCCACCTGCCGCGGTCGCGCAGGTTGCTCAGATGTCGGATGTGACGGCTGCGGGTCCGCTCGGCGAGGGAACCTTCAGCGTGCGTGCGGGCGGCAAGCTCCGTGACGCGGTGCTCATCGGCTACGAACCGGGCAAGCCGGGCGCGCCGACCACCCTGACTGCGGGGCATCTGCCGACGTCGCCGTTCGAAGCGGTCGCGAGTTCGAGGAACGCGTCAGCGGGATTCGCGATCGGTGATCGCGTCGAACTGGTTCGCGGTGGCCGGGTCGTCACGATCGTCGGTCAGGCCCGTGACATCAACTACTCGGTGCTGCCGACCATGTTCACGACGTTCGACACCTACGTCGACGCGCGCCGCGACGCCAATCCGAACGCGTCGAGCGTCTGGCCCTCGGCGGTCGCGGCCGCAGTCGCTCCCGGGGTCAGCCCCACGGGCGTGCGCGACGCCATCAACCGTTCTGTCCCCGGCGTAGAGGCATTGACGCGCGCGCAGGCCGTGAAGGAATCGCCGGGGGTCTCGAGCGTGAGCGAATCACTTGGCACGGTCGTGTTCTTGTGCTTCTTCGTTGTCGTGGTGGTGGCCGGACTCTTCTTCTTGATCTTGACGGTCCAAAAGGCAGGCGCCCTGACCTTGTTGCGCGCCATCGGGATCGGTGGCGGCGCGCTCGTGCGCTCGTTGCTCGTCCAGGTCGTGCTGGTCGTACTCGGCGGACTCGTGGCGGGCGCCGCGTTGACGATGGCGGCGCTCGGTGCGAGCAACGCGAGTCTCGGCGCCAGTCTGAGTGGAGCTCAACTGTTCCGGACGGGTGCCATCGTTCTCGTCCTCGCGACGATCGCGTCGCTCGGCGCGATCCGGCGCGTGCTGCGCATCGACCCGATCCGCGCGACGATTCCCGGCGGCATCGAATGATCCTCGCGTTGCGTGAGCTTCGTCGCCAACCGCGCCGGTTCGTCACCGCCGCGGTTGTGCTGACGCTGCTGGTCGTCCTGTTGCTGTTTCTCGGCGGCCTGCTCGATGGCCTCTACCTCGGGTCCACGGGTGCGCTGCGGGCACAACCCGCCAACGTGGTCGTGTATTCAGCTGACGCGAACGACTCCGTCATCCGGTCCCGTATCGATCCGCCAACTCGCGCCCGCGTCCTGCACGTGCCCGGCGTCACCGCCGTGAACGGTCTCGGCATCACCCTCACCGGCACGACCGTGCCCGGACAGCGCACCCTCGCCGACACGGCTGTCATCGGCTACGAGATCGCGGCGACTGGCGTACCGGCACCGCCTCCCGAGGGCGAGGCCTGGGCCGATCGTCGACTCGAGACGTTCGGGGTGCACGTAGGTCAAACCCTCGGCGTCGGCCCCCAGAAGGTGCCCGTGCTCGTCAAGGGCTGGGTGCACGACACGAACTACCTCCTGCAGGGCGCGCTGTGGGTGAGTCCGCCGACGTGGCGTCAAGTACAGGCGACGAGCCGGCCGGACGCTGCCGTTCCGACCGGCACGTTCGAGGTGCTCGTCGTGCGCGGGACACAACCCTCGGCGCAACTCGCACGCGACATCGATGCGGCCACGAACGGAACGACCCAGACGTTGACGAAGAGCGACGCGGTCCTGTCGTCGCCTGGGACTCGCGAACAGAAATCGACGTTCGCGGGGATCATCGATGTGACGTTCCTCGTTGTCGGGCTTGTCGTCGCGCTCTTCTTCGTCCTGCTCACGATCGAACGCACAGCCCTCTACGGTGTGCTCAAGGCGGTCGGCGCGAAGACCTCGCGGCTGCTCGCGGGGTTGATCACCCAGGCACTCGTGATCGGGACCGTCGCGTTCGTTGCGGGCGAACTCGTGACGGTCGGGCTCGCTGCGATTCTGCCCGCGAAGATCCCCTTGATCCTGCAGTCGTCGCGAGCGATCTCTACCTACGTCGGGGTCGTCATCGCCGCGGTGCTCGGCGGCAGTATCTCGTTGCGTCGCATCGTCCGTGCCGACCCCATGACCGCCATCGGCTCGTCCAACTGACCCTCAGGAGCAGCAATGAGCGCGCTCACGCTCGGGAACGTACGCAAGGTCTACCGATCCGGAGGTGAGGACGTCATCGCGCTCGATCACGCGAGCCTGACCATCGGCGACGACGAAATGGTCGCACTTGTCGGACCATCCGGCTCCGGAAAGACCACCCTGATCTCGATCGCCGGCGGTCTTCTCACCCCGACGGAGGGCACGGTTGTCGTCGGCAGTGAAGACATCACCGGCTACGACACCAAGCAGCTGACACGATTTCGCAGCGAACGCGTCGGATTCGTGTTCCAGACCGTCAACCTCGTGCCCTTCTTGACCGCACGCGAGAACCTGCTCGTCATGTCCGAACTCACCGGCGTCGGCCGCGCCGGTCGCAAACGGGCACGAGCCCGGGCCGATCAACTCCTCGACGAACTCGGTCTCACACATCGCGCCCGCGGCGTCCCCGCTGAACTCTCCGGCGGCGAACGCCAACGGGTCGCGATCGGTCGCGCGCTCATGAACGAACCGAAACTCGTCCTCTGCGACGAGCCGACCTCGGCCCTCGACACCAAGCTGGGCGAACACGTCATGGAACTCATCCAGACCGAAGTCAAAGGACGCGGGATCGCGGCCGTGATCGTCACCCACGACACACGCATGACCCATTACTGCGACCGAGTCGTCACGATCCTCGACGGCAAGCTCGCAGCCTGACCTGCGCTCGCGCGGTGCTGTCGTCGGTACCGGCCGCGATCGACAGCGCCCGCTCGATCTGTTCCCAGGCCCGCGGGCGCGCCGACTCCTGCCTCGAGCGGGCGGCCGCGCCGCGACCACACGCTCGGCCGCTCGCCGTCCGCCCGCGCATGCGTGTCACAATGCCGAAGTGGCCGGGGCGGAAGTAGCTGTCGAGCACGTGCAGGTCCTCGGCTCGGTGCAGGCCATCTCGGCGACCGGCACGGCGATCGAGCTCCCCTCGGCCAGTCAGCGACGTCTCCTCGCCCTGCTCGCGCTGCGGACGCCCAACGCCGTCCGGGCCGAGTGGCTCGCGGATGTCATGGACGTCTCGCCGGGCGCGCTGCGCAAGCTCGTCGGCCGGCTCCGGTCGGTACTCGGGCCCGACGTCGTCCGCACCACGAGCACCGGCTATCGCCTCGACGCCGAGGTGGACGCCTACCGGTGCTGCCGGCGGCTGGCCGAGGCCGCGGGGGACCCGGACCGTCTCGCCGCGCTCGAGGCCACACTCGACGAGTGGGCCGGGCCCGCGCTCGACGAGTTCCGCGGCGAGTCCTGGGCGGACGGGGAAGCCGCCCGGCTCACCGAGATCCATGCCGCCGCGTGCGACGACTACGGCGCCGCGCTGCTCGCCCACGGTCGAGCGGCCGAGGCGGTGGCCTGGCTCGAAGGCCGGGTCGCGGCGCATCCGCTGCGCGACCGAACCCGCGGCCTGTTGATCCGCGCCCTCGCCGGCTCCGGCCGCCGGGCCGAAGCGCTCCGGGCGTTCCAGGTGTACCGGTCGTACGTCGCGGAGGAGGTCGGGACGGACCCGTCCCCGGAGCTGCTGGAGATCGAGCGGCGGGTCGCGACGGGCTGGGACGGGATCGAGCCGGACGGCGCACCGTCGCGCGGCGCGCCGGCGATCGCCGAGCCTTCCTTCGCGGTGCCGACCGCCGCCGCCCTCGCACGCGAGGTCGGCTTCGTGGGTCGCATCGCAGAGCTCGGGCAGCTCGCGGCCGAGTACGACGCATCGCGCCACGACGGCCTGCGCTGGATAGTCGTGACCGGCGAGCCGGGCATCGGCAAGACCTCGCTCTTCGGCGAGTTCGCCCGCACCGTCGCCGAGCCCGCCGGCGCCGTGGTCGTCTACGGCCGGTGCGACGACGCGCCGGTGCCGCTGCAGCCGTTTCGCAGCGTCGTGGGCACGTGCGTGGACGCCGCGCCGGTGGATGTCCTGCGCGCGCACGTCGCGCGGTGCGGTGGCGAGCTGCTGCGGCTCGCGCCGCAACTGGGGTTGCGGGTCGAAGCGCCCGCGCCGACGGACACCGATCACGCGACCGAGCGGTTCCTCGTCTTCGAGGCGGTCACCGACCTCCTCCGCCGCCTCTCGGAGCTCGTCCCGCTGGTCGTGGTGCTCGACGACCTGCACTGGGCCGAGCCGACAGCACTCCAGCTCCTACGCCATTTGGCCCGGGCCGGGTCCCCGACGCCGTTGCTGGTCGTCGTGGGCTGTCGGGAGTCGGGCGAACACCATCCCGAGGAGCTGCGACTCGCCCTCGCCGACCTGGACCGAGCCGGTTCGCATCGCCTCGCGCTCGGGGGATTCGACGACGACGAGCTGACCGCGCTGCTCGCGGCGCGGCGCGGTCCGGAGCCGCGGGCCGAAGCCGAGACACAGCAGATCGTGGATCTGCTGCGCGACGAGACCGCCGGTCATCCGCTCTACGTATCGCAGCTCATCCAGCACTGGAACGACCGGGGCGGCGGGGCGGCCTCGCGACCGTCGGTCTCGCCGACGCTCCGCGACCTCGTCTGGAGCCGGGTCACCGGCCTCGGCGATTCGGCCGCGGACGTACTGACCGCGGCGGCAGTGCTCGGCACCGACTTCGACGAGGCGGTCCTGCTCGACATCGTCGACGTCGCCGAGCCGACCGTCGCGGACACCCTGGACGCGGCGACGCGCGGCGGCCTGTTGAGCCGCACCGCGGCCACCCCGAGGTCCGCGCGCTTCGTGCACACGCTCGTCGCCAACGCTCTGTATGCCGACCTCGGCGGGTCACGCCGGGCGCGATTGCACGAGCGGGCGGCGCGTGCCCTGACCAAGAGTCGCGACGAGGTGCCGCAGTCGACGGCGGTCGCACTCGCCCGCCACTGTGCCCTCGGCGGACTCCACGCGGAAGCCCAGCACTGGTCAACCGTGGCCGGCGACGACGCGTTCGACCACCTCGCCGCGGCCGAAGCCGTCCAGCACTACCGGTCGGCGCTCGCGCTCGCCGAGGCACGGGGCCGACCGGCAGCGGAGCGCGCGGACCTGCTCGTGCGCCTCGGCACGGCACAGGATCGAACCGGTGACGGCGGCGCCTTCGCCACGTTGTTGGCGGCCGCCGAGCTCGCGCGCGGTGCCGGCGCCCACGACGTGCTGATCCGCGCCGCGCTGGCGACCGATCGCGGGTTCCAGCGGTACGGCGCGACCGCACCCGAGCAACACGAGATCGTCGAGGCCGCGGTCACGGTCGCCGACCCCGATGATCGTGCGACCTACGCACGCTTGCTCGCCCTGCTGGCGCAGAGCCTGATCTATGCCGGGCAGACCGAGCGCCGGGTGGCGCTCGCGCGTGAGGCACTCGCGATCGCCGAGCGGGCGTCGGACCGCTCCCTGCTCCCGCGCATCGCGCCCGCGGTCGTGAACGCGTTGGCGGGGCCGGAACGCTCGTCCCTGCGGGCCGAGATCGCCGAGCGTGCGGTCGCCGAGGCCGGTGCGTCACGCGACCCGGTCGACGAGTTCGCCGTCTATCACGTGGCGTACGTCGCGGCGATCGAGCGCGCCGACCCGGACACCGCCGCGCGCAGCCTGGCCCGCATGCGCACGATCGCCGCGCCGGTCGGCACCCGGCTCACGTGGGTGGTCGGGATGCTCGACACGTTCCAGGCGACGATGGAGGGGCGCTTCGACGAGGCCGAGGCGTTGGCGACGGCGACCTTCGAGTCCGGACAGCAGGTTTTGGAGACCGACGCCTTCACGATCTTCGTGGGGCAGTTCTTCGCGATCGGGTCGTTCGCGGGTCGCCACGCGGAGCTGATGCCGCTCGTGGAGCAGGCCCTGGCCGACGACACGGGCGTGCTGCCGATCCGGCTCGCGTACGGGATCATCTGCGCCGAGGTCGGGCGGCACGACACCGCCGAGGCCATCCTGGCGGAGGGCGTGGCCACCGGGTTCGCGCAGATCCCGACGGACCAAATGCTGACCACGAGCCTGATCGGCTACGCCGTCCTCGCCCTCGAGCTCGGCGATGTCGACGCCGCCGCCGCACTGTTGCCGCGACTCGAGCCGTACGCCGCCGAGGTGTCGTTCACCGGCATGACGAGCCAGGGGCCGATCGCGGCGTACGTGGGGAAGCTCGAGTCACTCCTCGGTCGACACGATCTCGCCGAGGAACACCTCCGCGCCGCCCTCGCGATCACCGAACGGTTCGGCTGGAGTTATCACCGCGCCACGACGCTGTTCGCGCTGGCCGAAGCGCGGCAGCGACGCCTCGGTTCACTCGACGCCGAAGGCCGCGCCTGGTTGGACGAGGCGTCGGCGCGATGCCGGACCGGTGGCTTCGCGATCTGGGTCCCGAGGACCGAGGCCCTGGCGCGCGCCCAACCGGGTGCCGGGCGCCCGACCGCCTGACCCGCTCAGACCGCCCGACCCAAGAACGCGGCGAGTCGGTCCGCCGCTGAGGCATCGGCGGGCGCGGGCTGCTCGGGCGCGTACGGGGCGGGCTCCTCGCCGCGGGGCGCGTGCTCCATATGCGCGACGGCCACGACCATGAGGGCCTCGGCCATCGCCGGCGCGAGATCCGTCCCCTGGCCGGTGGCCTTGGCCAGGTCCCACGCGTGCTGGAACGTGTCCAGGACACCCAGCCCCATCAGCACGGCACCGGAGAACGAGCCGAACGGCAGGGTCACCTGCTGCTCCAGCGCACCGTCGCGTGTGAGCTCGGCGATCGCGTCCGCCGCCGCCCGATCGAAGGTCACCACCTGTTCGCTCGGAGCCACCTCGACGGGGGTCGTGTTGAACGGCTTGCCCTGGAGCGCGTCGACGACCATGTATTGCGTACCGATCGTGTGATCGACCAACTGGGCGACGTTGAACGACGCGCACGGCGTCGAGTCGCCGAACTGCGCGGGCGTCACCCCGGCGAGCACCGTGCGGAACTCCGCGATGGCTTCTTCGTACTGCTGGAGGTTGGTCTGCACGGGTGCTCCTTGGGTCGGCGGCAAGCTCGGGCTCATGATCCGCGCCGCCGCGCGTCACGGGCGCGTCACCGACCGGACCGGGTGACGCGCCGGCGACGCGCGGCGGGCCGCACACTCCACGGACCCGTGCCGCTTGGTGCGCGGGTCCGTGTTCGTGTCCGTGTCCGTGAATCAAAGGAGTGTGCAGATGACGACGGTGATGATCTTCCACGAAGTCGACGACGTCGCCCACTGGCTGGGCTCGCCGAAGCGGGACGAGGCGTTCGGGCCGATGGGGATCACCCTCCGCACGTTCGTCGACCCGCAAGGCTCGAACCGCGTCGGCCTCCTCGCCGAGGTCCCGGACGTCGACGCGATGATGGCGATGATCCAGTCCGAGGCCGGCGCGGCGGCGATGAAGTACGACGGCGTGCGACCCGAGACGATCCAGGTGCTGCACGCCTCATGAGCCTCATGAGGAGGTAGGGGTCGCGTTGTCGTGTGCGCCCCTCACGCGACAGCGAGCGTGAACGTCTCGAAGATGTCGGCCGGGATCGGGTTCTGTAGCCGCCACGTAATCGCGATCGGTCGCTCACCTTCGTGCGACACATAGTCGGCCGGCCCGAGCAGTAGGTAGGGCGCGGTCGCACCCCAGGCATTCAGCTTTGCCTCTCGCACCGCGAGCAGGATGCGCGCGCCGTTGGTGCGCTGGTGGATGTAGCGCTGGCCCTGCGCCGATGAAACGGTGGTCGAGTGCTGTGTCTCCCAATGGAACAAGTCGCGGCTGAGCGCGAAGTCCCGGTACAGCGTTTGGGGCGAGTAGTCCTTCTCGTTCTTGCGCAACGTGATGAACAAGACCGACGTCTGCGCGGGCTCATGCCACCACGGCCCGGCCTGGTGTGCGTAACGGGCGCCCGGCTGGAGTCGTCCGAACGCGGCGAGGATTTCGTCGCGCGCGTAGGTCCCTCCGAGGTGCAAGGGCACGTCGAGGTCCGGCAGCGGCACAGTCACCCGGCCTACGCGCGAGCGCAGTATTGCGATGGTCTCGCGAAGTTCTTCGAGGAGTGCGGGCGCCCGCCATACGGGATCCAACGCGGCCGCGAGATTGTCGGGTGCTGCGCGCAAGCCCCACAAGGTCACGAGAAACATCCACGCCAACCGACGGTCGCGCTCATTCTCGAGGGCGGGAGGTTCGGGCCGGGAAAGCCATTCCTGCAATCGATCCAGACGTTCGGTGTCGTCGAGGTGGTACAGGCCGCGAACGTGCGCGGCGAGGGACTTCTCGTCCGCACCCATTGGTCGCGTCTCGAGGCCGGCTGCGCGTCGAAGTGAGGACCAGCCGCCGACCTTGCCGACGTCCTCGAGCTCGACGCCCGACTCGACCAGAAACACTGACAGCGACGGCGGTTCCTCCCCGGTAGTCGCGAGGATCTGCAGTTCCCGGCGCAGCGCAGCCAAATTCGTGAGCACCGCGCTCTTGAGATGTTCGATGACCCATTCACGCGCCTGCCGTTCGAGCTCGATGTGACAGCCGGTCGGCAGGAACGGAAACCCGGCCTCGGTCGCGCCGACAAGATCGCGTCGGCTGATTCCGGTCAGGGCGCGCAGCCGGAGGTCGAACCGAAACTCGCGGCGGTAGTTGGCGACGAAGTCGAGGACCGTGCATACCTCTTTGTTCTCGTCGCGACGCAACCCACGTCCGATTTGCTGGAGGAACACCGTGACCGACTCCGTCGGGCGCAACAGAAGGACCGTGTCGACCTCGGGAATGTCGATGCCCTCGTTGAACACGTCTCGGGTGAAGATGGCACACAGCTCGCCGCGCGTGAGACGAGCCACCTGCTCGTTCCGCATCGACTCCGGAGTGTCGCCCGTGATCGCGACCGACGGGAGGCCGCGCTCGTCGAAGAACCGAGCCATGTACTGCGCGTGCTCGACGGTCGCGCAGAACGCGAGGGCGCGCATCCGACGCGGTTCCGAAACAATCCGGGCCAGCTGCCGTACAACAAGGTGCGCGCGGATGTCGTCGCCGGTGTAAAGGCGGCCGAGGTCAGCGGCCTGATATTGCCCCGCTTCCCAGCGGACTCGGGAAAGGTCGGTCGTGTCGGCGACGCCGAAGTATTGAAAGGGAGCAAGCAGCTGGCGGTCGAGCGCGTGCCAGAGGCGCATGTCGAATGCGGTGCGCCCATCGGTCCAGCGCCGAATCTCGAGCCCGTCCGACCGTTCGGGCGTGGCGGTGAGCGCGAGCAGCACGCGCGGCTGCAAGTGGTCGAGAAGGCGCCGATACGTGGAAGCCTCAGCGTGGTGGAACTCGTCGACGATGACGACGTCGAACGCCTTGGCGTCGATGCTCGCCGGATCGTTGGCGTGCAAGGTTTGGATGGAAGCGAAGACGTGGCGGCCCTGTTCGGGTCGCTTGCCGCCTACGTAGAGCTCGCCGAATGAGCCATCGCTCAGCGCTTCGCGGAACGTTCGCAGTGACTGAGTGAGGATTCGCTCCCGATGGGCGACGAACAACAACGACGGGTCGCCGCCGAGTTGAGCACGCAAACGGCGATAGTCGAGAGCAGCGACGACCGTCTTGCCCGTGCCGGTCGGCGCGACGACAAGGTTGTGCCACGAATCGTGATTGCGACGCTCGGAGTCGAGCGCCTCGAGCATCTCGTCCTGGTACGGCCACGCCGTAAGGGTCAGCCCCGAGAGCAGCGTCCGTCCGTCCGCGCGATCGCTGTGTCGGAGCGCGAGGTCGAGTCGATCGGCGTCGCGGTCCGGGTCGTAGCGCTCGAAATCAGAGGACGCCCAATAGGAATCGAACGTCGCCCGGATCTTGTCGAACAACGCCGGTGATGCCGAGCTCGACAGTCGGACGTTCCACTCCCGACCGTCGAGCAGCGCAGACCTGGTGACATTTGACGATCCGACGTACGCCGTTGAGAACCCGGTGCGGCGATGGAAGATCCACGCCTTCGCGTGCAGACGCGTCGTCGCGGTGTCATACGACACTCGGACATCGACTCCGAGCTTGGCGAGCCGGTCGAGCGCAACACGCTCGGTCGACCCTGTGTACGTGGTCGTGAGCAGGCGAACCGGAACGTCGTTGCGGCGAGCTTCCTCCAACGCGTCGAAGAGGAGGCGCACGCCATACCAGCGGACAAAGGCCACGATGAGATCAATCCGATCTGCGGACGCGATCTCCTTCTTCAATTCCGCGGCAAGATGCGGCTCGCCGCGGCCGTTGACGAGAAGGTCGTGCGTCGACAGCGGGATATCTGGTCGCTCTGCAAGGCGGCGCAACCCGAGCGCGTCGGTTGTCGGAATTCCGACGAGCAAGCGCGGAGGTTCCTCGACCTCTTCGTCCGCGCGGCCGAAGGCGCCAACCAGCTCACCGACGAGCCGCGCGCGTTCGACCTCGTCGATTTCCGAAAGCTGCGCGGCGAGCACGTCAGCGACGTGCTGCGCGAATCGGTGGGGCTGGTCGGCATCATCGAGATCGGCCAGCTCGGGGTCGAGGCCAATGAGCTCACGAGCCAATCGGCGCGTGAATACCGCGTCGTACAGGCCCGGCTCGCCGACGCCATCGTCATTCACTCTCGAAGGTTACGACAGCGCGAATCTGCACCTCGGCCGCGGCCCAGTCGGCGTCCCGGACTCAGACCATCGACGCGCTATCCAGCTACTCCTTTGCGGGAGCATCTCATCAAGTCGCGGGCGGAAGTCTCGACGAAATGCACTCCACGATCTGGGCAACGTCCGTTTCCGCGTCGGCGGCATCCTCGATCGCCTTGTTGAGCGCCTTTGGCCATGCGACAAGTACTCCGTCGATGCGGAACGGCTTCGCGAACAGCGACCACTCGGCATCCACAAAACACAAAGCCGGATGCAGCGGCACTCGCGTGTCACCAAGGACGGCCTTCACCGCTTCGATCTGCTTCGCCATTCCACTGACCAGTGCGGTGCGCTCGCGTCCGTTGACGTAGAGCCGGTCGTCGCTGCGGAACCAGCCGCCACGATCACGACGCTCGACTCGACCCGTGTACCGCTTCGAGTCCACGACCCAGACTCCCGAAGATGCGACGACGAGGTGATCGATGTTCGCTCGCGTTCCGGGTCTCAGCCGATCGTGCAGCACAACCGCACCCGACGCGGTGAGCCGTTCCAGCGACGCGCCGACTTGACGCTCGCCGAGCGCGCCCTGCTCCCACGCCCTTATCGATTGCGGTTCTTCCGCAACTGCGAGGATGAACGCGCCGATGCGAGGATGGCCTCGTCGTACGTCCGTCTCCCGACGTTGGCGTCGCCGCTCACGCTCGGCAAGCGCAGATCCGCCCGCGCGACCCGTGACAGGTTGGGCGGCTGGCGCGGAAGTCGCGGAGGCCGTCGGTTCCAACGATCGCAATGCGCCGCACCTTGCACAACGCACCTGGCGTGTCTCGCCATTCCACGAGGCGCGTTCTCCAACACCGAGCGCAACGGCGCAGTCGACGCACGTAGCGTCGTAGCGGAGGCGGATGAAGCGCGTTCCCACGGCAAGACCTTCGGCATGCGACCTCGTGTGCCTGACCGCGAGGACCTCGGCTCTGTGCGGGCGCTCCACCTAGCCTCGTCCTTGCCACCTCGAGCATCGGCCTGCTCTCTGGAATCGGCAATGCAGGGTCGCTCAAGGGAGCATTCTGTTCAGCTTCGCGACGATCTCTAGCCGCGGGCGAGTCGAGGAGTTCTTGGGCTGCGTCGGGCCCGTGACGGCAACGAGGGTCGCCTGGGCAGCGACATGTTGGCCCGGCTCCTGGTCAGATGGACGAGAGGGCCGGGAGGCGACAAGCGATCAACAGTCGGCCTGCACAAACACGGCGCGCTCGGAGGGAGTCGAACCCCCAACCTTCTGATCCGTAGTCAGATGCTCTATCCATTGAGCTACGAGCGCTGGAGCGGTCAAGTGTAGACGAGCGACCTCGCGCCGGCCCGGGTCGTTCCGCCCGCCTTCCGGCTAGTCGTCATCGTCATCGTCGTCATCGTCGTCGTCGTCTTCCTCGTCCATGAGATAGCTGTACGCCTTCGCCAGCGCCAGCACCTCGTTCGCGTCGGCGCTCATCGCGTGGTAGGCGATGCGCTCCAGTAGGGCATCGCGGACGTCGTCTGCAGTCACCATCAGTCCTCCTCGGGGCGGCGACGGTGACGATACGTGGCGGCTGGCGTGAAATGCGCCACCCGAGCCGGTCAAACAGCCCGGGATCGCTCCAGGTTGGGCCCAAACGGCCGATTCCGAGATGTGGTCTCCGACCAGGACTTCGACGTAGCGACCGAACCGGCCCAGAACATCGAGCTCGGCAGCTCGAACGCGCAGGAGATCGAGTCGCGACTCCACCAGATCCTGGAGTCGATGCGGGTGAGCCCGCCGGCCGACACCGAAACGCCCTCGCCGAGCGAGCCGAACACAGTCGCCGCGGTCTCCGATGCGGTCGCCGACACGGTCGCGGGGGCAGAAGCGCCGATGAGCGTCCCGTCGTTCATGCGGCTCCCCCAGCAGACGCATTCGATGACCCGCCTCGGCCAGGCCATGGTCGACCGTGGGCTCATCACCCAGGACGACCTCGACCGGGCCCTCGACCACCAGCGGGTCACGCGCAAGCGCCTCGGCGAGTCGCTCATCGAGATCGGCGCGGTCACGAGCTTCCAGCTCTCGCAGGCGCTCGCCGACCACCTCGGCGTCCCGTTCGTCGACCTCGAGACACACCCGCCCGACGTCCTCCTCGCGGGCATGATCCCCGAGGAGGTCGCGCGCCGCTACTGCGCGCTGCCCGTCGAGCGTTGGAGCGGCCAGGTCGTCGTCGCGATGGCCAACCCGAACGACGTCTTCGCACTCGACGACATCCGCGTGCTCACCGGTCAGTCGATCCTCGCCGCGCTGGCCGACACCGGACACCTCCTCGCCGCGATCGAGGCCGCGTACTCGCGCTCCGACCTGATCGAGAGCTCGCTCGACGACGCGGCCGACGACTACGACGTCGAAGCCGAGATGGGCAGCGGCGCACTCGTCGACGACGCACCGGTCGTCAAGCTCGTGAACGCGCTCCTCGAGAAGGCTGTCGCCGATCGCGCGTCCGACCTCCACATCGAGCCCGCGTCGAGAAGCGTCATGATCCGGATGCGCATCGACGGCATCCTCCACGACACGTCGGAGGCGCCGCTCAACGTCCTGCGCCCGATGGTCAGCCGGCTCAAGGTCATGGGCAGCCTCGACATCGCGCAGAACCGGCTGCCCCAGGACGGCCGCTTCTCGCTGAGCGTGCAGGGCCGTCCGATCGACGTGCGCATCGCGACGGTGCCGACCGCCGCGGGCGAGTCGGTCGTGCTGCGCCTGCTCGACCCGGTGCGCGGCGCGATGGACCTCGCCAGCCTCGGGCTGTCCGAGTACGAGAGCGAGCGCTTCGTCACCGCGTTCCACGCGCCCCAGGGCGCGATCTTCGTGACCGGCCCGACCGGTTCCGGAAAGTCGTCGACGCTGTACGCACTGATCTCATCGGTGAACACGCGCGACAAGAGCATCGTGTCGGTCGAGGACCCGGTCGAGTACCGCCTCGACGGCGTCAAGCAGATCCAGATCAACTCGCGCGCGGGCATGACGTTCCCGAGCGCGTTGCGTTCGACGCTGCGCGCCGACCCCGACGTCATCCTCGTCGGTGAGGTGCGCGACGCCGAGACCGCCCGCATCGCGGCCGACGCGTCGATCACCGGTCACCTCGTGCTGTCGACGTTGCACGCGACCCGTTCCGCCGCCGCACCGATCCGGCTCATCGACATGGGCGTAGAGCCGTATCTCGTCGCGTCGGCCGTGTCGTGCATCGCGGCCCAGCGGCTCGCGCGCAAGCTGTGCGACTCGTGCGCGACGCCCATGCCCGAGCTCGACTACGCCCAACTCCGGCGGCTCGGCGCGACCGAGGAGATGCTGGCCGAAGAGCTCAACGTGCGTGTGCCGGTCGGCTGCTCCAACTGCCGCAAGACCGGCTACCGCGGTCGCGCCGCCATCTTCGAGATCATGCCCGTCACCGAGGACATCACCCGACTCATCGTCGAGCGGGCCCCGAGCGGCGACATCGAGCGCATCGCGGTCGAGCAGGGCATGGACACGCTGCGCATGGCGGCGTTGCGCCGGGTGCTGACCGGCGACCTCAGCTTCGAGGAGATGGCCCGGGTCGTCTCCTAGATCAGACCACGTTCGTGATCAGCAACACGAGCACGACGGCGGCGATGCCCACGCGGTACCACCCGAAGATCTCGAGACCATGACGATGCAGGTACGTCACCATCCAGCGGATGGCGATGACGGCCGAGACGAACGCGAACAGGAAGCCGATGAACGGGTGCAGGTATCCGTACGCGTCGAACAGCTCCTTCCCGTGCTTCAGCAGATCGAATGCCGTTGCGGCACCGAGCGTCAAGAGACCGAGCAAGAAGCTGAACTCGATGGCGGCGCCGACGCTGTAGCCCACGGCCAGCGCCGCGAGGATGGTGACGAGGCTTCGGCTCGTCCCCGGCCACAGCGCGAGCACTTGCGCGCAACCGATCACCACCGCGGCGCGAACGGTGATCGACTCGAGCGGAATCCCTGATTCCTTGCCGCGTTCGTGCAACCTCCGCGCGAACAGAAGGATCACGACACCACCGACCGCCCACGCGACGATGATCGGCCACACACCGAAGAGCCGGTTGCGTATCGCCTTCTCCAGGGAAACACCCACGACGGCCGCGGGAACGAACGCGACCAACGTGGCGGTGGCGATCCGGCGTCCCTCGGGGTCACGGCCGACGACACCACGTGCCATCTCCATGAGGCGGTTCCAGTACAACACGACCACCGCGAGGATCGCACCCGATTGGATCGTGATCGCATACGTGTCGGCCGCGTCCTTCGTACCCGGGTGCGTGCCGACGTGGATGAGCTTCTGCGTCACGACCAGATGGCCGGTCGAGCTGATCGGCAGGAACTCGGTGACGCCCTCCACGATGCCGAGCAGCGCAGCCTTGACCGCGGTCAATTCGTGTTTCGCCGCCTCCGATGGCGCCGCCGCGAGAAACGTCATGGCTTCATTGATGTGCAGCACGCCGTCTCCTCGGTTGCAAGCGGCTCGCAGCCTCGCGCACCAGCCCGCCGGCTAGCGGTCTCGGCGCACTCCCGCAAGGTAAAGAAACTGTGGATGTGCGCGACCGTGCCCGAGGCGGCGGGCCCACGTGGTCGGCAGCGCCTTGGCCTCGACCGCGGTGAGATAGCGCGCCGCGCCGACGTCGATCCCGGCCCGGCGGAATTCCGGCGCAATGGTCTCGGCGACGTACTCCGGTGTCGGTACCGGCAGGTCGACGAATCGCGCGGGGGTCGAGTCGAGCCAGATCTCGCCGTTGAGGGTCACGTTGACGACAGCCGCCGGGCGGACGAGCGTCGCCAGTCCGTTGATGACGTCGGCTCGGGCGCGGACGATCCCCTCGAGCAGCGCACCCCACGGCAGGAGCACGTCGACCTCGTCGGCGATCCCCTCGAGCTCGACCGGCAGCGCCTCGATCGCAGCCCGGAGCAGCACGAGGTTCGCCCGGCCACCCCGCGCGGGCTTGCGCGCGGAGCGGTACGCGATCTCGCCCATCGGCGCGTCGATCGCGTCGATCCCGATCACGAGCCAGCCGGGACGCTCCGACGCGAGGTGGTACGCGAAGTGGGCATCGCCGGTGCCGACGTCGACTGCGCACCGTTCGTACGCCGACCGCAACCGACCGAGCTCATCCGGATCCATCTCGGCGGTACGGCCCTTCCCGACCACGCGGATCAGGGTCATCGACGATCGGCGATCGCGAGCACCCGCGCGTAGGCGTCCTTGTGGCTCACGCCCGGCAACGCGGAGAGCCCCTGCGCGAGGGTCTTCGCGGTGACGCCGCGGTCGAGCAGCGCGCGCACGAACCGGTCGAGCTGCTCGTCACCCGCCGACCCGGTGACCGTCTCCTCGACCTCGGTGCCCGACCGAGGCGGCGGCGCCGCCACGATCGTGAACTCGCCCCGCGCGTCGTCGGCGTCGCCGAGGTCGGCGGAGAGCTCGCGCGCCGTGCCCCGGCGGAACTCCTCGAACACCTTCGTGACCTCGCGGCCGACACACAGTTCCCACTCGGGCGCGACCGCCGCGAGGTCGGCGAGCAGCCCGCCGACGCGTCGCGGCGCCTCGTGCACCACGAACGCGTCGCCCCGTTCGGTGAGGCGCCGGATCTCGGCTTGTCGCGCCGCCGACCGCCGGGGCAGGAACCCGACGTAGGCGAAGCGCTCCACCGCGAGCCCGGACGCGCTCAACACCGCGAGGAACGACGCCGGTCCCGGCACCGGGCTCACCGCGATCCCTGCCTCGACCGCCCGGTGCACCACGACGTATCCCGGATCGCTGAACAGCGGCGTCCCCGCGTCACTGACGAGCGCGACGCGCGCGCCGGCTTGGATCTGCTCGACGACGTCGCCCGCGCGCTCGGTCTCGTTGTGATCGTGGTAGCTCACGACGCGGCCCGCGATGTGCATACCCGTGCGCTGCGCGAGGTCGCGCAGGCGGCGGGTGTCCTCCGCGAGCACGACGTCGACCGCCTCCAACACGCGCCGCGGCCCGCGGCGACAGGTCGTCGTCGTTGCCGATCGGGACCGACACCACGAACAGCGCGCCGCTCCGGTCACCGGTGCCGAGCTCGCGGATCGTCACCTCCAACTCGGCCGCGCCCTGACCGAGTGCACGCACCAGGTCGCGGTCGATCTCGGCCGCGCTCTTGGCGGCGTCGTACGCGAACGTCCGGCCCCGGAGGCCGGGACCGCGCCGGAACACCAGTGCGTCCTCGCCGAGGAAGAACGCACTGATGGTCGCCGTGAAGCTGTCGGAGGCGCCGGCCGCGGAGAGCGTGACCTCGACGTCGCCCCGGAGCCGGCCGAGCTCGCGGTCGTCGTGCTCGCTGCGGACGCCGAGCACACAGGTGGCGCGGCCCGTGACGTCGGCGTCCCGGGTCAGCTCCACCGTCTTCGTGTGGCTGCCGGAGATCCGCGGGTGCCCGTGACACAGGAAGGTCACCGGCGGGTTCGTCGCAGCCTTCGTCGCTGCTTTCGTCGATCCGGGGGCCGCCGCGCGCGGTCGATTCGGCGCCGCCATCAACCGGCGACGCTACCGGACCCCCGTCGTCGGCAGGAGCCGCTCGCCGGGCCGGCCTCGCGGTCACGTGTCGAACGACGCAAGGTCGGGTGTCCGGCGGTTCCGTCCCGGCGCGGAGCGTGGTTCACTGTCTGGCATGCCGCAGCTGACCGCCGAGGAGATCCTGACCCGCGCCGTCACGGCCGAACAGACGTTCGCGCGCAACGACCTGCGCACGAGCCCGGTGCTCGAACGCTTCGTCGGCGGCCTCACCCGCGTGCTCGCCGACGCCGGGTACACCCGGCTCGACGCGCCCGGTCCGACCACGAACGTCGTCCTGCACTCGGTCGACGCGGACGCGCCTCGCCCCTACCGGCGCAAGGCCGCGCCCACCTTCGTGATCGCGATCGCCGAGCTTTCCGAGATCCCCGAGGATCGCATCGAGCTGCTGCGCGTCGGCTACCCGCTCCTCGTGCGCGCGCTGGCGAACCTCATGGTGATGGTCTGCGACACGCCCGACGGCCTGCTCGTGCGCTTCGTCACGCTCGAACAAGGTGTGTACGGCGTCGGCCCCGGGTGCAGCGACGACGAGTTGGTACGACTCGCGTTCGATCGCATCGAACCACTCGCGTCGTCGCAGCTCGTGATCGCGAACGACTTCGTCACCGACCTGCCCGAGCACCTCTGGTCGGGCGACGAGCAGACCGCGCAGATGCTCCGCGCGGGACGCGCGCTCGACTCGCTCGATCTCCTGCCCGCACCCTTCCCGATCGAGGACATCCTCGAGAAGCGCGAGCTGCGCCACGTCGAGCTGCTCTACGGGATCGGCGGCCTGTCGTACGGCAATGTGAGCGCGCGCTACCTCGGCGGCGACCTCCCCGGAGTTCCCGAGCCGGACGGGCCCGTCTACTGGATGAGCGCGAGCGGCGTCGACAAGGCCGACCTACGGCTCGTCGGCCCGCACATCCTCCTCGTGCGCGGCTTCGACTCCGAGCGCGAGACGATGGTGCTGAGCGTCCCGCCCGACGTGAAGGCGCGGCGCGTGTCGGTCGACGCGATCGAGCACTGGATGATCTACCGCGAGCACCCGGGTGTCGGCGCGATCCTGCACGTGCACGGCTGGATCGACGGCACCGTGTCGACAGAGGTCAACTTCCCGTGCGGCACGCTGCAGCTCGCGGCGTCGGTCGCCGACCTCGTCCGGGCCGCACCCGACCCGACGCGCGCGGTCGTGGGGCTACGCAATCACGGACTGACGATCACCGGCCACAGCCTCGACGACATCTTCGACCGGTTCGGCGCCACGATCGTCCCCCGCGTGCCCATGGAATAGCGAGCCCCGGAAGATCGAAGCGGCCGGCGCCTCGTGCGCGAGCAGCCAGCGCTTGCAGTCGAGGCCGAACGCGTAACCGCCGAGCGCGCCGCCGGTCCGGATCACCCGGTGGCACGGAACGATCAACGCGATCGGGTTGGACGCGTTCGCCATCCCCACTGCCCGCGGCGCGTTCGGCCGGCCGATGCGGCGCGCGAGGTCGCCGTAGGAGACCGTCGTGCCGACCGGGATCCTCCGCAGCTGGTCCCAGACCTCGTGCTGGAACGGCGTACCGCGCGCGCCAACTGTCAACGAGTCGAGCGCGCCGAGGTCGCCGCCGAAGTACGCGGCGAGCACCTCATACACGCCGAAGCGGTCGCGGCGCGCGGGCTGGTGCGTGAGGTCGAACGTCGCGCCGCGCACGACACCGTCCTCGACGGTCGCGCGGAACGAGCCGAGCGGGAACGGGACAACTGCACAGTCGATCGTCATGCGTCCGTTGTACGCCCCTCCGGTCGACGGATCCGGACACGGGACCGCCGTGTCCGGATCCGTCCATCCGGATGCCGTAGAACAGGGCCGTGCAGGAGTTCACGGGCGTCGTCACCACCGGCATCTACTGCCGGCCGGGCTGCAGCGGGAACCCGCTCACACGCAACACCCTCCCGTACACGTCGGCGGCCGCGGCGGAGGCGGCGGGCTTCCGCGCGTGCCTGCGCTGCCGCCCCGACCGCGAGCCCGTGCCCGGATGGGTCGATGCCCCGGAGCTCGTGTGCCGCGCGATGCGCGGCATCGCCGACGGCGCGCTCGACGACGCGACCGAGGACGCGCTCGCCGCCCGCCTCGGCGTGAGCGCCCGCCATCTCCGGCGCCTCTTCGACACCCACGTCGGCGCGACTCCGTCCGAGGTCGCGCGCAGCCGGCGCGCACACTTCGCCCGGCGGCTCCTCGACGACAGCGACCTCCCGCTCGCGCGCGTCGCCGCGGCGTCCGGGTTCAACAGCGTGCGCCAGTTCAACCGGGTCATGAAGGACGTGTTCCGGTTCACGCCGCAGGAGCTGCGTGCGCGCCGGCGCGCACCCGACCGGCTCGTGGCCGACGGCGGCCTCGAGCTGCGCATGCCGTACCGCCCGCCGCTCGCGTGGTCGTCGATGCTCGCGTTCCTCGCGCCGCGCGCGATCCCGGGGGTCGAGACGGTCGACCTCGACGCCGGCGTCTATCGCCGCGTCGTCGAGCTCGGCGGCGCGCCCGGCGTCGTGGAGGTCCGGGACGAGCCCGACCGCGACGCGCTCCGGGTCCGGGTCCACCTCCCCGCGATCGACGGCCTCGTGCACCTCATCGCGAGCCTCCGCCGCCTCTTCGACCTCGACGCCGACCCGACCGTGATCGACACCGCCCTCGCCCGCGACCGCACCCTGCGCCCGCTGGTGCGCGCCCGGCGCGGGATGCGGGTTCCCGGCGCGATCGATCCCTTCGAGGTCAGCGTCCGCGCGGTGCTCGGCCAACAGGTCTCGGTCGGCGCCGCGACGACGATGTCCGGGCGGCTCGTGGAGGGGTTCGGGACCCCGGTTCCCGGGATCGGAGCGCTCGGCCTGACCCACGTCTTTCCCGGCCCGGCGACCCTCGCCCGGGCCGATCTGACCGAGATCGGGCTCACCCGGGCCCGGGCCCGCGCCGTCAACGAACTGGCCGAGGCGGTCGCGGCCGGTGACCTGGAGCTCGACCGGGCGCAGGACCTCGACCACACCCTCGCCGAGCTGCAGGCGCTGCCCGGGTTCGGCCCCTGGACCGCCCACTACGTCGCCATGCGGGCGTGCGGCGAGCGCGACGCGTTCCCGGCCTCCGACCTCGGTCTGCGCCGGGCGTTGGGCGACGATCCCGCGGCGCGCGCCGAGTCGTGGCGGCCGTGGCGGGCCTACGGCGCGATCCAGCTGTGGCTCGGCCCGGTAGGCGAACCGGGCGTCCGGCAAACGGCTCGAGCGGGTTGAGCGGCGGCGTCCCGGGTAGAAGGAGCTCGGCCCGTCGAGTCGCGTTTTCCCTGGTCAGACCTCATATTCCAGCTTGAGATCCGCCCCCGGATCGGATATAGTTGAGGACCGGCTTTCGCCCTCGGCAGGCCGCATTTCCCCCAGTCGTATCCCAGCTTCGAGGAACAACCTCCCGGTTGGTGAGCGTTGCACCAAGTGCCCGCCCGCCGATCCCTTGTTGCTCGCCCGTAGTCGGCGTGCAGCCGATACTTGATCGCAACACCTACCCGATTCGAAGCTCGATCCTTCGAATCACGAAAGTGACGAGATGGCCAAGCCCGTGAAGGCCCGCCGAGAAGACCGCGATTACGAAGACCTCGTACGTCTGTACCTCGAAGACGTCGGGCGCCACAACCTCCTCACCAAGGACGACGAGATCCGTCTCGCCCAGGCGATCGAGACCGGCACCGCGGCGCGGGAGAAGCTCGAGACCGCGAAGAAGCTCACGCCCACCCAGCGGCGGGGCCTGAAGCGCGAGATCCGTCAGGGCGAAGAGGCCCACCGCCAGTTCGTGAACTCGAACCTGCGACTGGTCGTCTCGATCGCGAAGAAGTACCAGAGCTCCGGGCTCCCGCTGCTCGACATCGTGCAGGAGGGCAACCTCGGCCTCATCCACGCGGTCGACAAGTTCGACTGGCGCAAGGGCTTCAAGTTCTCGACCTACGCCACGTGGTGGATCCGCCAGGCCATCCAGCGCGGCATCGCCAACTCGGCGCGCGTGATCCGTCTGCCCGTACACGCCGGCGACATGCTCACCGCGCTGCTGAAGCTACGCGCGTCGCTCGAGGGCTCGCTCGGCCGCACGCCGACGCTCGCCGAGCTCGCCGGTGGGGCGGAGCTGCCGCTCGAGAAGGTCGTCGAGGTCCTGCGCTACGCGGTCGACACCGTCTCGCTCGACGAGCCCGTCCGCGACGACGGCGACGCCGAGCTCGGCGACTTCGTCGAAGACCGCAACGCGGTCGCCCCGTTCGAGCACGCGGCCACGAGCCTCCTGCCGAACGAGGTGGCGAAGGTGCTGTCGGTGCTCGACGAGCGCGAGCGCACCATCCTCACGTTGCGTTTCGGGCTCGACGGTGGCGGCGAGCGCACGCTCGAGGAAGTGGCCGAGCACTTCGGCCTCACCCGCGAGCGCATCCGCCAGATCGAGGCCCGGGCAATGTCGAAGTTGCGGCACCCGTCCGCCGACGTCGGCGCCCGCGAGCTCCTCGAAGCCGTCTAGAACTTTCCGGACGAACCTGCGTTCAGCCCACGCCGGTCACGGCCGGGCCGGAACGCAGGTTCTTTCGCGTCCGGCTCCGGACGATCAGGCTCGTCCCACCGACGACGCCGACGATCACCGCGAGACCGAGGCCCGACTCGAGAAGCCGTTTCCGGCTCTCGCGTACGCACGCGCCCGGACCGTCCTTCCAGTCGATGTAGGCGATCGCCTGCTGCACCTCGGGCCGCGCCTGCGACGCCTGCCATTCCACGCGCCAACGGTCCATCGCGGCCGGGTCGTCGCGCATCGCCGGGGTCGGCGGCGGCGGGAACGCGATCTTGGCGAGGTCGGGCCCCGACTTCTCGGCGTGCCAGCCGTCGGTGATCGCGAGGCAGCCGGTCAGGTGGTCGGGACCGGCCGCGAAACCGTGCACCGACGGCCAGAGCGCGACGCAACCGACGATCGTGATCACTGCGACCACGACCAGGCGCAGGAGGAACGGCCGGCTCCCGCGGTCTTCGTCGCGTTCCGGGTCGAACACGTCATCTCGATCGGCACGATCCCGCCTGGCACTGAGGCGTGGTCGCCCGATTTCGTCCTTTGCAACCTGATCGGCCGCCGCTACCGTCGCGCCTGAGCAGCCCGAACCAAGGGGGCCCGATGACCGAGTACGGCGGCTTCACGTATCCGACGCTCAGCCCGTATGTGTACTACGAGGATCTCGCGGCCGCGCTCGACTTCCTCGCCGACGCGTTCGGCTTCACGGTGCGCATGCGCAACGAGAATCCGGACGGTTCGCTCAACCACTGCGAGATGACGGTCGGTGACTCGGTGCTGATGCTCGGTACCCCACCCGACTACGAGAACCCGTGCCGGCTCGGGCATGTCACCGTCGGGATGCACGTCCACGTCGACGACGTCGACACGCACTACGCCCGCGCGGTCGCGGCCGGCGCCAAGGCCGACCGGTCTCCGCAGGACATGCCCTACGGCGTGCGCAGCTACGGGGCCGTCGACCCCGAAGGGCACCAGTGGTACTTCGCCCAGCCCCTGAAGTAGCGCGCCGTCGGGTCAGGTGCCGCTGAAGCGTTCGACCAGTTGCGCGAGCGCGACGTCGGTGCCGGCCTGCGGCAGTGAGATCCCGCCGTCGACGACGAGCGTCTGGCCGGTGATGTAGCTCGACCGGCCCGAAGCGAGGAAGAGCACGACCTCGGCGATCTCGTCGGCTCGACCGACGCGGCCGAGCGGGATCGAACGCTCGACCGGACCGAACACGTCGGGGAACTCTTCGAACACGGCGGTCAACGGCGTCTTCACGTGCCCGGGCGCCACGCAGTTGACGCGGACATAGGGCCCGTACTCGAGCGCGCCGCTCTTGGTGAGCGCGATCACCCCGGCCTTGGCCGCGGAATACGCGGCCTCGTTGCGGGTGGGTGTGATCCCCGACACCGACGCGTTGTTGATGATCGCGCCCCGCCCCGCCGCGAGCATGAGCGGCACCACCGCGCGGATCCCGTTGAAGGTTCCCGTGAGGTTCACGTCGATGAGACGATGCCACAGCTTGTCGTCGACGGTGTGGAGCGGGCGCAGGTCGCCCGATCCCGCGTTGTTGAACAGCACGTCGATGCGGCCGTGCGCGTCGGCCACCGCGGCCACCGCGGCGCTCACCGCCTCGCCGTCGCGTACGTCGACGGCGTACGCGGTCCCGCCGACCTCGTCGGCGACGAGTTGCGCGGCGTCGGAGTCGCGGTCGACGACCACCACGAACGCGCCCTCCGCCGCGAAGCGCACCGCGGTGGCGCGGCCGATGCCGGACGCGCCACCGGTGACGATTGCTACCTGCCCGTCGAGGTCACCCACAGGCGCCGACGCTACCCGGCCGGTCGTTACCCCCGCGGGGCCAGCGCGGCGACGACACCGCGCGCGTACGCCTCGGCTTGCGCGACGTCGGCGGCCCGGAACTGCTCACCACTCGGCGACACGGCCTCGAGCAGCGCGAGGATCTCGGCGCCGCGCCGCAACGCGACCACGATGACGCCACGATCGTCCTCGCTCACGCGGCGCACCGACTTGCGGCTCCGCAGCACTTCGTGCGCGCCGGTCGCGTCGTCGGGCACCAACTGGCGCGCCGACAGCTCACGCTCGGCCGCGACCGGGACCTCACCCGACGGGCCGAGCACCCGCAGGCGCGTGCAGTCGGCGGGCACGACGTCGGCGAGACCGGCGGCGAGCTTGCCCGCCGACTGCGCGATCACGTCGCGGAGGTCGAGCACCTCGCGGTCGGCGATCAGCGCCCCCGAGAACATCAGCTCGCTCGCGACCGCGAGCGAGATCCGCTTCGAGTCACCCCGCAGCAGCGCGAGCCGGCGCAGATGGCGATCCTTCTGGATGGCGTACGCCGCGAACAATCCCGCGAGCGCGATCGCGCCGGCCTGGACGATGCCGATCGCGAACAGCGTCGCGAAGAGCGCGGCGAACCCACTGGCGCCGAGCACCAGTGCGATCTGCAGCCGGCGGCGCGCGATGGCGCCATCGGTCAAGGGACGGCTCGTCGGAAGCCCGACCCGCCGTTCCTCGAGCGCAATCTCTCGATTGAGCTTCGTGGTGAGTGCTGTTGCCGGCATCGCTCCCCCTCATGGAGCCCCGGCCCGTTCCCCTCTGCTCTCATTCATCGAGCGCGCGGGCACTCAGACTTGAGCGGGAACCTCGTAGACGACGCCGTGATCGCGGGTCAGCCAGGCAATTCCGTTGTCCCGGGCGTAGCCACGGCCCTGGACGTTGAAGATCCGGACAGACGGCGCATCCAACGGGTAGGGGCCCCAGTGCCACGTGCCGCGGTGCAGGTGCGCACACGAGTACTGCGGCATCACGAACGCCCGGACCGTGTCGAAGTGGGCCGGGTCGGAGAAGTCGACGTCGCCGGGGGCGACGACGACGATCGCATCGCCGCTCATCGGCATCAGCGTCTGTGTGTGGGTGTCGTGGCGATTGAGCAACTCGCACCGCAGCCAACCGTCGACGACCTCGAGCTCGTCGAGCGTGTGCCCGATGAAGTTCGCGGCGCCGTCGTTCCAGAGGAACTCGAGGTCGGAGGTGGGGTTGCCGTCGTTCTCCTCGGGCGGCACCGTGCCGAACGGCGCGAACTCGGCGCGGCGTCGCGGGTTGCGCTTCCAACCTGACGATCCGCATCGCCCCTCCTCGCTTCCGCGCTTTGCGGCTCCGCCGCCGGGCCGCTCGCCCCGGGCCCTCTGCCTCTAGGCTGACGCCGGCGTCAGTCTTACATCGCGGGTGCGGAGGTAGTGCAATGGACGTGCGGTCGATCGAGGATGTCGAGCCGGTCATCGAGCACAACGGCACCGTGCCGGTCTGGTGGTTGGTGAGCCCGCGCGAGATGTTCGACATCACGAAGGGCGGCCACCTCGAGCTCGTCAGCGAGTTCGAGGTCGCGGGCGGGGGGCTCGTCGATCCGCATCACCACCCCACGCACGAGTTCTATTACGTCACGTCGGGCCGTGGGATCATGACGATCTCGGGTGAGGACAAGGAGATCCGCCAGGGCGACCTCGTCCACATCCCGCCGAACGCGGTGCACTCACTGCGGCCGGTGAGCGACCACGCGCCGATCCACTGCTTCGCGTTCGCGGTCGGTGTCGAGGGCGCGGGCCCCGTCGACTACACGAGCTGATCGCGTGGCCCGAGTCCTGGTGACCCGCCGCCTCCCCGACGGGGGGTTGGAGCCGCTCGGGGACCACGACGTCGTCGGACCGAAGCCCGACGACGCGCCCTTCACACACGACGAGCTGGTCGCGTACGCGCGCGAGTGCGATGCGATCGTGTCGCTGCTCACGGATCGCATCGACGCGGACGTGCTGGAGGCGGGCGCGCACGGTGGTCGGTTGCAAGTCGTGGCCAACGTCGCGGTCGGGTACGACAACATCGACGTCGCCGCCGCGCGCTCGCACGGCATCGCGGTGTGCAACACGCCCGGGGTCCTCGACGACACGACCGCCGACACCGCCTTCTTGTTGATCCTCGCCGCGTCCCGGCTCGCGTCGACTGCGGAAGCCGACCTCCGGACGGGCCGCTGGAAGGGTTGGGGCGTGACCCAGTACCTCGGAAACGACGTGCACGGCGCCACGCTCGGCGTCGTGGGGTTCGGCCGGATCGGGCGGGCGGTCGCCCGGCGCGCCGGGGGCTTCGGCATGCAGGTGTTGCACCATGCCCGGCGGCCGACGAACGAGCCGGGCTACGTCGCCGACGTCGACGACCTCCTCGCCGCGTCCGACGTCGTCTCGCTCCACACGCCCGGGGGCCCGGACACGCATCACCTGATCGACGCCCGCCGGCTCGCGCTGATGAAGCCCACCGCGGTGCTCGTCAACACCGCCCGCGGCACCGTCGTCGACGAAGCCGCGCTCGCCGACGCATTGCACGACGGCCGGCTGTTCGCCGCCGGCCTCGACGTGTACGAGCGCGAACCGGCGATCGAGCCCCGGCTGCTGAGCGCGCCGCGCACCGTCCTGCTCCCGCACATCGGCTCCGCGTCACAGGCGACCCGCGCCCGGATGGCGACGATGGCCACGAGCGCGGTCGCGACGCTGCTCGCCGGAGGCACACCTCCCAACACGGTCTCGGCCGGCGTCGCGTAGTCCCTGTCGGGGAATCCTTCGAGGAATCCCCGCCACGGTGCACCGTGCCGGTGTGCGTGGTGACGACCGCGGAAGCGGCCGCGTACGCTCCTCGCCATGAGCGAGCAGGTGCGCGGCGTCGTTGCGACCGCGAAGAAGGCGCCCGTGTCCGTCGAGACGATCGTCGTGCCCGATCCCGGGCCGGGCGAGGCGAAGGTGCGCGTCCAGGCGTGCGGCGTGTGCCACACCGACCTGCACTACCGCGAGGGCGGGATCGGCGACGACTACCCGTACCTCCTCGGGCACGAGGCCGCCGGCATCGTCGAAGCGGTCGGTCCCGACGTCACGGGCGTCGCGCCCGGCGACTTCGTCGCGCTCAACTGGCGCGCGGTGTGCGGCGAGTGCAGGGCGTGCCGGCGCGGACGCCCGTGGTACTGCTTCGACACGCACAACGCGACGCAGCCGATGACGCTCGCCGACGGCACGCCACTGTCGCCCGCGCTGGGCATCGGCGCGTTCGCGGAGAAGACGCTCGTCGCCGCGGGTCAGGCGACGAAGGTCGATGGCCGCGCCGACCCGACCGCGGCGGGGCTGCTCGGTTGCGGGGTCATGGCCGGCTTCGGCGCAGCGACGTACACGGGTGGCGTCGGGCGCGACGACACCATCGCCGTGTTCGGGTGCGGTGGCGTGGGCGATGCTGCGATCGCGGCCGCCCGGGTCGCGGGCGCGCGCACGATCATCGCCGTCGACCGCGATCCGCGAAAGCTCGAGTGGGCGTTGGGGTTCGGTGCGACGCACACGGTCGACGCGTCGAAGGAGGATCCCGTCGAGGCGATCCGCGCGCTGACCGAGGGCAACGGCGCCGACATCTGTGTCGAAGCCGTCGGCCGGCCCGAGGTGTTGAAGCAGGCGTTCTACGCGCGCGACCTCGCGGGCACCGTCGTGCAGGTGGGCGTGCCGACCCCCGACATGGAGCTGCCCGACATCCCGATGATCGACTTCTTCGGCCGGGGCGGCGCGTTGAAGCCGAGCTGGTACGGCGACTGCTTACCGTCGCGTGACTTCCCCACGCTGATCGACCTCTACCTGCAGGGCCGCTTCCCGCTCGACAAGTTCGTGTCGGAGACGATCTCGCTCGACGAGGTCGAGCAGGCCTTCCACAAGATGGAACAGGGAGCGGTACTCAGGTCGGTGGTCGTTCTCTAGGATGCGCGCATGAGCGGCAACGCGGAATGGGGTCCCCTCGCAGCACTGATCGGTGAGTGGGAGGGCGATCAGGGCAGCGACTTCGCCTACACGAACGCCGAGGGCAAGGTCAAGGACACGCCGTACCGTGAGAAGACGTCGATGAAGCCGTTCGGGCCCGTCGAGAACGGCCAGCAGGTGCTGTACGGCCTCGACTACCGCATGGCGGCGTGGCGGGGCGAAGAGGAGAACCCGTTCCACACCGAGGTCGGGTACTGGTTGTGGGACGCGGCCGACGCGCAGGTGTTCCGCTGCTTCGTGGTGCCGCGCGGCAGTCTCGTGCTCGCCGGCGGCGACGCGACCCCCGAGTCGAAGAGCTTCACCATGCATGCCGAGTGCGGGTCGGAGACGTACGGCGTACTGTCGAACCGCTGGCTCGCCACTGCGGCGCGCACGTCGAACTACAAGTGCACCGTCACGATCAACGACGACGGCACCTGGGCGTACGACCAGCTGACGACCGTTGAACACGCCCGCTACGGCGCAGTCGTCGAACACTCCGACCGCAACCTGCTCCGCCGGGTCGACTGACCGGCGCGCTGATCAGCTGCGCCGTGCACGACGTCGAAGGCTGCTTCGCATGTGACCTGATCGCCGGTCGACACCCGTTGCCGGGAGGCCGGATCCATCGGACCCGGCACTGGATCGTCGAGCACTGCGTCGGCCGGCGCGGCGAAAGCCCGCTCGGGATCGGGACGCTGCTGGTGAAACCCGAGCGGCACGTCGTCCACGTCGCGGATCTCGACGACGACGAGACGGCCGAGCTCGGACCGCTGCTGCGCGACGCCGCGCGCGTCGTGACCCGGGTGACGAAACCGGAGCAGGTATACGCGTGTCTCTGGTCGCACGGACCCGTGCACGTCCACTTCGTCGTCCAGCCCGTCGACAATCTGCTCATGGAACGCCACGGAGCGCACGGCCCGATGTTGCAGGTGGCGCAGTTCGAGTCGGAACCCCACGACGACCGCGCCGCGGTCGAGGCGTTCGCGACCGCCGCGCGCGCCGAGTTCAGCCGGCTCTGAGCCGCACGGCGTTCAATCGCGTTCGATCGGGACGTCGTCGAGCGAGAGCAGCTGGAGCGTCGTGCGCCCGGAGCGCAACTCCTCGAAGTAGTGCACTTCCCTCTCCGCGCCGCGTGCGGCCCCTCGAGAGCACGTCGTCGAGATGCGCGTAGGGGACCACCACAACGCCGTCGGTGTCGCCGACGATCCAGTCGCCGGCCGCGACCTCCACGTCGCCGACGATCGCGGTGCCGCCGATACGGCCCGGTTCCTGCTTGGTCGCGCCGCGCAGCGCGATCATCGTCGAGAACACGGCGAACCCGTGCGCTTCGAGCGCGTCGACGTCGCGAACGCCGCCGTCGATCACCAGGCCGCGCAGGCCCCGCGCCTCCGCGCCCGTCGTGAGCACCTCGCCCCAGTAGCCACGTGCGGGCTCGTGCCCGACGTTCACCACGAGCACCGAGCCGGCCGGGGCCTCGGCGACCGCGACGTGGACCGCCAGATTGTCGGCGGTGCTGCAGCTCACGGGGAACGCCGGCGCGCTGACCCGCGCGCCGCGCCACACCGGGCGGATGCGCGGCGCCATGGGTCGGGCCCCGCTCTCGCCGAGGGTCGCGGCGCCCAACTCGGCGAAGGCGGCGGCATAGTGGTCGGTCATCGCAGGAACCTACTGGCGGAGGGCGAGGGATTTGAACCCTCGAGGGGGCTTATCACCCCCTACTCGCTTAGCAGGCGAGCACCTTCGGCCACTCGGTCAGCCCTCCGGAACGCTCCGAGTATACGAGGACGCCTCCCGGGCGGCGACGGCCGGTCAGGCGTTGCGGGCCCGCCCCACGTACATGTATCCGAGCGGCTTGGGGCCACTGAGCGAGAAATTGCGAAGGGTCTCGATCTCGAATCCGGCCGCCCCGAGCAGCCCCGCGATGTCGCGGTTGAGGTTGCATCCACCTGCGATCCGGCCTTGCAGACCGTTGCACCGATCCTGCCACCGCGCGACCCGACGGTCCGGCGAATGCCCGTGCTCGGCGAAGTGGAAGCGCGCGCCGGGCTTCAGCACGCGTCGCAGATTCGCGCAGCGCGCCGTCGACGTCGGGAATCGTGCACAGCGTCATCGTCGAGAGCGCACTGTCGAAGCGCGCGTCGGGCAAGTCGAGGTGGGAACCGTTCAGCCCGGCTTCGTGGAACGGCACCGGCGAGGCCTCGATCCGCGAGCGGGCGAGCCGGCGCGCGACCTCGGACGGCTCGACCGCCCAGAGTCCGGTCACCTCGGGCGGGAGGAACGGCAGGCTCAGCCCCGACCCGAACCCGAGCTCGAGCACGTCGCCGTGCAGCCCGTCGCACACCTCCCGACGCACCTTCGCGAACTCCCGGTTACCGAGGAGCTTCGACGTCAGGCGCGGGAGCACTTGCTCGCCGTAGAACCCCATGCGGGCAGGGTACGGTCATCGCGTGCGGACGAGCGAGCCCATGTCGCGTGCGGACGAGTGAGCCCCCCGGGGCGAGCCGAGGGAGCACGTGACGTGACGCCGGTCGAGGCCCTCGAGCGCATCGCCGATCTGCTCCTGCGTGCCCGCGCGCCCGGTCCGCGCCAGCAGGCCTTCAAGCGGGCGGCGCGCGAGATCTCGCGCGTCCCGGAGTCGGAGCTGCGCTTCCTCGCCGACAACGGGCGCCTCAAGGATCTCCCCGGCATCGGCGACACGACCGCGGCGGTGATCGCCGAGGCATTGGCGGGCGAGACCCCGAAGTACCTGCAGGGGTTGCTCGAACACGCGGAGGACCCCGGCACCGAGGCCGGTGATGCGCTCCGGGCCCGGCTCAAGGGCGACCTGCACGTGCACTCCGACTGGTCCGACGGCGGCGACACGATCCGCGTCATGGCCGACGGCGCCCGCGCGCTCGGGCACGAGTACTTCGCGCTCACCGATCATTCGCCCCGATTGACGATCGCGCACGGGCTCACTGCCGAACGTCTGGGCGAGCAGCTCGACGTCGTCGCCGAGCTGAACGAGGAGCTCCATCCCTTCCGCATCCTCACCGGCGTCGAGGTCGACATCCTCGACGACGGCGCGCTCGACGGTTCGGAGGAGCTGCTCGGACGGGTCGACGTCGTGGTCGCGAGCGTGCACTCCAAGCTGCGGATGGAGGCGCCCGCGATGACGCGCCGCATGGTCGGCGCGATCGCGAACCCGCTCGTCGACGTGCTCGGCCACTGCACCGGTCGCCTGCTCGTGGGGCGGGGACGACCGCAGTCGGAGTTCGACGCCGACGTCGTGATCGAGGCGTGTCGCGTCTACGACACTGCGCTCGAGATCAACTGCCGTCCGGAACGACTCGACCCGCCCAAGGCGATGTTGCGCAAGGCGGTCGACGCAGGACTGAAGATCGCGATCAGCACCGACGCGCACGCGGCGGAACAGCTCGAGTGGCACCCGTACGGCACCGACCGCGCCGCGGAGTGCGGGGTCACCGCGGAGCAGGTGATCAACGCGTGGAGCGCCGACGATCTCCTCGCGTGGTGCGGGTCGCACCCGGCCTGACCGCGGCCGACCTCACGGCTCGAGCCGGCGCCCGATCTCCCAGTGGTGCCCGAACGGATCGACGACGCGGCCCAGACGCCATCCGTGGCCTTCGTAGACCGGGTTGATCACCAGTGCTCCGGCGGCGACCGCGCGGGCGAACGCTTCGTCGGGATCGTCGACCGACAGGATCATGCGCACGGGCGGGTCGCCCTGCGCATCGGGCGCGGCGCCGGGATCGGTCTGGATCCAGAAGTCGGCACCACCGATCCAGAGGTGCGCGACCTGCAGTTCGCCGTCGGGATCCCCGTGGCGTTCGATGTCGACGACGCCGAACGCGGCTCTTGTAGAACGCGAGCGCATCGGACGCGCTGCGCACGAGGAGCCACGGCGCGATGGCCGTGTGCGCCCGGGCGTCGCCCGGTAAGGACGGCATCAGTCGCGCCACACGATCGCAGCGTCGAACGGCGCGAGCCGAAGCGCGCCCTCGACCCGCTCGCCGTCGCGCGTGCGGTCGGTCGAGATCCGGATCGTGCCCGGGCCCGCGCCGTCGACCTCGACCGGGGCATCGGAGAGATTGCACGCCACGAACGTGCGCTCGCCGCGCAACCAGACCCACACGTCGTCGTTCGGTCCGGGCTGCGTGCGATACGCGCCCTCGCGCAGCTCGGGCAACGCGTCGCGCAATCCGATGAGATCACGGGTCAGCGACAGTATGGAGCCGGGGTCGCGGCGCTGGTCGGTGACGTTGCTCGCCGCGTAGTCGCCGTACGGGAGCCACGGTTCGACACCGGGTGCCGAGAAGCCCGCGCCGGGCGCGGCGCTCCAGTGCATCGGCGTGCGTTCGTTGTCGCGGCCCATGCGCGCACCGTGGAACACGCCGACCGGATCGAGGATGCGGTCTTGGGGCACGTCGGTGTCGATCATCCCGATCTCGTCGCCGTAGTAGAGGAAGGGTGTGCCGCGCAGCCCGAGCAGCATGACGAGCGCGGCGCGCGTGCGGCGCGGATCGTTGTGGCACCAGCGGGTCGGGAAGCGGTGATTGTCGTGGTTGCCGCCGGTCCACACCGGCCAGGTGCCGGCCGGAAGGAGCGACTCGGCCCGCTCGACCGCGTCGCGCAGCTGCGCGGCCTCGAAGTCGGAGTGCAGGAGCATGAAGTTGAACGCGAGGTTCAACTCGTCGCCGTCGCCGTAGAAGCTCGCGAAGGCCTCGGGCTCCAGCACGTACGTCTCGCCGATCAGGACGCGCGGCGGGTCGTAGCGTCTCGGCGAGCTTGCGCCAGCGGCGCAACACGTCGTGCACCTCGGGCCGGCACGCGTTGTAGACCGAACGCTGCCCCATCATCTGGACGTACCAGTGGTCGTCCGCGGTCGCGGGCGGGTTGTCGCGCAGTTCGCGGTCCTTGATGATCGAGTGCGCGACATCGATGCGGAACCCGGCGACACCACGGTCGAACCAGAAGCGCAGGATCGCGTCGAAAGCGTCGCGCACTTCCTCGTTCCACCAGTTGAGATCGGGCTGCGACGACAGGAACTGGTTCAGGTAGTACTGACCGCTCGCCTCGTCGAACGTCCATGCGGGTTGGCGCGGGTCGAACGCCATCGTCCAGTTGTTCGGCACCGAGCCGTCGGGCTTGGGATCGGCCCACACGTACCAGTCGCGGTGCCGGGAGTCGCGTGACGACTTGGCGTCGACGAACCACGGATGACGATCACTCGTGTGATTCGGCACGAGGTCGAGGATCACGCGGAGACCACGCCTGGACGCCTCGTCGATCAACGCGTCGGCGTCGGCGAGCGTGCCGAGCGACGGATCGACGTCGACGTAGTCCGCGACGTCGTAGCCCCAGTCGTCGTTGGGCGACACCATGATCGGATCGAGCCAGATCCCGTCGACACCGAGCCACTGGAGATGGTCGAGCCGCTCGGTGATGCCGCGCAGGTCGCCGACGCCGTCGGCGTTCGTGTCCATGTAGGAGCGGGGGTAGATCTGGTAGAGCACACCGTCGCGCCACCACGTGCGACCCGGCCGATCTGCGGGCATCTCCGCCATATCCCGCCGACGCTACAGCCCCGACAACTGCACCAACAGTTCGGTGGAAAACGGGTTGCCCGCGCCGGTATTCCACCCAACTGTTGGGTACGAGACAGGTTTCCTGCGCCGGTTTTCCACCCAACTGTTGGGTACGAGACCGGTTTCCTGCGCCGGTTTTCCACCCAACTGTTGGTGGTGTTTTGTGTCAGTTGGCGGCGGCGCTGGGTTCGCCTTCGGCGGAGGCCCACATGCGGGCGTACGCGCCGCGGCGGTCGAGCAACGTGTCGTGGGAACCGTCCTCGATGACGCGACCGGCGTCGATCACGACGATGCGGTCGGCGAGACGCGCAGTCTGCAACCGGTGCGCGATGAGGATCGTCGTCCGCCCGCGCGGCGACACCCATCGCGGCCTGGACCTTGGCCTCGGTCTGCAGGTCGAGGTTCGACGTCGCTTCGTCGAGCAGCAGGATCGCAGGGTCGACGAGGTGGGCCCGGGCCAGCGCGATGAGCTGACGCTGACCCGACGACAGCGACCGGCCCCGCTCGCTCACCCACTGCAGGTAGCCGCCCGGCAGCCCCGCGATGAAGTCGTGCGCGCCGACGGCCCGGGCCGCGGCCTCCACTTCGGCGTCGGTCGACCGGTCCCGCCCGTAGGCGATGTTGTCGCGGATCGTGCCCGAGAACAGGAATGCCTCCTGCGGCACCACGCCGAGCTGCTGGTGGAAGGGAACCTGCTCGTACGTGTTGACCGCGACACCGTCGGCCTTCACCGCGCCCGCCGTCGGGTCGTAGAAGCGCGCAACGAGCTTGATCACAGTCGATTTGCCCGCGCCGGTCTCGCCCACGAGCGCCACCGTCTCGCCCGGACGGATGCGCAGATCGACACCGCGCAACGCATCCTCGGTGGCGCCGACGTAACGGAAGCGCACATCGTCGAGCTCGACATCGCCGCTGAGTCTCGGCACGGGTACGGGATGTGCGGGCGGCGGGAGCGAGGTCGGCGTGCTCAGGAGCTCGGTGATCCGCTCGATCGCGACCCGCGCCTGCTGGTACGAGTCGAACACCTGGGAGAGCTGCTGGATCGGCGCGAAGAACAGGTTCAGGTACAGCAGGAACGCGATGAGCTCGCCCACCGACAGCGAGCCGTGCGCGGCGAAGACACTGCCCGCGCCCAGCACGAGGCACACCGCGATGTCGGAGAGGAAGTCGACGAACGGGAAGTAGACGGCGACGAGTCGTTGCGCCCTGACGCGTGCGTCGCGGTAGCCGCCCGCGATCTCCTCGAAGTTGTCCTGGTTGCGCTCCTCCCGCACGAACGCCTGCGACACGCGCACGCCCGACAGGCCTTCTTGCAGGTTGGCGTTGACGGCACCCATGCGCTCGCGCGCGATCTCGTAGGCCTTCGTCGACTCGCGACGGAACCAGAGCGTGGCGACGAACAGCGGCGGGAGGATCCCCGCGCTGATCAGCGCGAGGTGGGGGTTGATGAACGCGAGGGCCACGCCGACGCCGAGGAACGTGACGATGTTGACGAGCGCGTTGACGAGCCCGTTCTGTAGGAGCTGCGACAGCGCGTCGATATCAGTTGTCATGCGGGTCATGATCCGGCCCGCCATCTCGTTCTCGTAGTAGTCGACGCCGAGCCGCTGCAGGTGCGCGAACACCTTGATCCGCAGCGCGTGCAGCAGGCGTTCGGAGATGCGCCCCATCACGCGCGCCTCGGCCCACATCACCCACCAGTCGAACAGCGTGATCGCGAGAAACGCGGCGGTCGCGATCCACAGCTCGCGCGGCGCGTTGGCGCGCACGCCGTTGTCCAGGCCGAAGCGCACGAGCAACGGGCCCGCGAGCGTGCTCACCGCGTCGAGCGCGACGAGGAACATCCCCACGAACAGCCAGGCGCGGTACCGCCGGAGGAACGCGAGGAACGTGAAGTGGGGCGAGGGGCGCGACTCGAACGCCACGTCGACGTGCGGGTCGGCGTCGGCCGGTTCGAGCGCGTCGACCTGGGCGAGGAGCTCGGGAGTGGGCGCGAGCGCGCCGCCCCAGGCTGCGCCGCCCGCGGCGCCACCACCTCCGCCGCCGCCACCGCCGAAACGCATCGCGGCCGGGTTCGCCGTACGCGTACGGTCGGTGATCAACGCGCTCCGGAGCACGTCGTCGTCGAGCCCGCGCCACGCGGCCGGCGTGACGCCGTCGACGCGTGTGTCGTCGATCTCCTCCTCCTCGATCGCGTCGATACCTTCCGCATCGTCGCCCGGACCGGACAGGAGCATCCGGTAGAGGTGGCAGCGCGCGGTCAACTCCTCGTTCGTCCCCGCGTCGACGACCTGACCCTTGTCGACGACGACGATGCGATCGGCGAGCGACAGCGTCGAGCGCCGGTGCGCGATCAGCAGCGTGGTGCGGTTGTGCGAGATCCGGCGCAGAGTCGCGTGGATCTCCTCCTCGACCCGGGCATCGACCGACGAGGTGGCGTCGTCGAGCAACAGGATCTCCGGATCGGAGAGCAGCGCCCGCGCGAGCGCGACCCGTTGCCGTTGGCCGCCCGACAGCGTCAACCCCTGCTCGCCCACGACGGTTTCGTAACCGTACGGGAGCTGCATGATGAACTCGTGCGCCTCGGCCGCGCGCGCCGCGGTCTCGACCTCTTCCCTCGTCGCCGACGGTCGCCCGAACGCGATGTTCGCCGTGAGCGAGTCGGAGAAGAGGAACGAGTCCTCGAACACCACACCGATGCTCCCGCGCAACGACTGCAGCGTCGCGTCGCGCACGTCGACCCCGTCGATCGAGATCGTGCCCGCGTGCACGTCGTAGAAGCGCGGCAAGAGCAGCCCGACCGTCGACTTCCCCGAGCCCGAGCCGCCGACGAGCGCGACGGTCTCGCCCGCGGCGACCGTCAGCGTGAAGTCGCGCAGGACGGGCTCCGTCGACGTGTAGCCGAACGTCACGTGGTCGAACACGACCTCGCCCCGCTCGACGTGCAACTCGCGCGCGCCGGGCCGGTCCTGGACGTGCGGGGTGGAGTCGAGGAGGTCGTAGATGCGCTCGGCCCCGGCCCGGGCGAGCTGACCGACGGTGAGGATCGCCGCGAGCTGCCGCACCGGCGGCGTGATCAGGAGCATGTACGACGCGAACGCGAAGAACGTGCCGTAGGTGATGTGGCCGTGCAGCGCGAGCCAGCCGCCGAGCGCGAGCACGGCGACCTGCCCGAACGCCGGGATCGTCTGCATCGCGGGTTGGAGCCGGGCCTGGATGTTCACGAGCCGGACGCGCGACGCGAACATCGCTTCCGAGCGGTCGGCCAGGCGCTGCAGCTCGCGCGCCTCCTGACCGAAGCCCTTCACGACGCGCACGCCGGTGACGTCCTCCTCGACAACGTTGGCGACGTCGCCGGCCTTCTGCTGCGCGTCCCAACTCGCGGGGAACACCGAGGTACGCAGCTTCATCGCGGTCACGAGCAGCAACGGTGCGACGGCCAGCATCACGAGCGCGAGCGGGACCGAGAGCACGAACATCACGGTGAGGGAGACGAGGAACAACAGGCAGTTCGCGACCCCGATCGGGAGGAACTGCAGGAAGCCCTGGATCAGCGCGACGTCGGACGACGCTCGGCTCACGAGCTGACCGGTCGACAGCTCGTCGTGCCGGGCGAAGTCGAGGCGCTGGAGCTGGCGGAAGATCGCGGTGCGGAGATCGTGCTGCACGTCGAGCGCGATGCGACCCCCGCGGAACCGGCGGAAGTACGCGAACACGAACGTGAAGACGCCCATCGCGATCATCAGCGTCAGCCAGGGCGCGAGCGGGCGCTTGTGGTGCGTGATGACGTCGTCGATGACGACCTTCTGCACGGCCGGGAGCAACGACTGGATGAGCTGGCCGCCGATCGCCACGCCGAACGCGACGTACGCGTTCTTCTTGTGCGGCGCCATGTAGGAGACGAGGCGCCGGATCCAACCCTGCTTCTTCTTCGCCTGGGCCGGCTTGGCCGCGACCACGGGTTCGGCCGCCGGTGCAACCGCGGTCACGTCGTCACCTCGCGCCCGCGCCCGCCGCGCAATCGTTCCTCCATCCGCAAGCGCAGCGCGTCGTCGAGATCGAGCAACGCGCCGACGAGCGCATCGCGTTCGCGTGCGTGCTCGAAGATCCGCTCCAGCGTCGCCGTCATCTCGTCTTCCGCCCCCCGCAGCGCGGTCAGTCCCGCGGGCGTGAGCGCGACCCGGATCGAGCGGCGGTCGCCGGCGATCGCTTCGCGGACGACGAAGCCCCGCTCGACCAACCCATCGACCACCGCCGTGATCGTCGGCTTGGCCACCGCGAGCCGGTTGGCGAGCAGCGACGACCGCTCGTCGCCGGCCGCGATCGATGCGAGGATCCGGAACTGGGCGAGCGTGAGGTCGCGCACCGCGGCGGCCCGTTCGAGGCTCCGGGCGGCCAGGGCCAGAGCCCGAGCGGCGCGCGGAAGATCTCGGGTTCGAGTCCGGCATCGCCGGCGAGGATACCGAACCATTAGGGCACCGAACTATTCGACGAGCCCCACCGCGGCTCCCGCCGTCCGGCAAGATGCGGGCATGGCGAGCGCGCTGGGCATCGACGTCGGCACCACCAACGTCAAGGTCGCGCTCGTCGCGGGCGACGGCACCACGGTCGGCAGCGCCCAGCGGCCGCTCGTCATGCGCCGCGACGGCGGGACCGCGGAACAAGACGCCGAAACCACCTGGGCCACCCTCGTCGACGCCGTCCGGGAGATCACGAGCAGCCACCCCGCCGCGGCCGCGGGCGTCACCGCGGTCGGCGTCTGCAGCCAGTACTCCTCGATCGTCCCGATCGACGCGCAGGCCCGGCCGCTCCTGCCCATGCTCATGTGGCAGGACACCCGGGGCACCGACCGCTCGTTCGAGATCATGGCGCGCGACGACGCGGCGTTCATGACCTTCGTCGAGCACCACGGCATCCCGCCCGTCGGGGGCGGCCTCTCACTCGCGCACATCCTGTACGTGCAGCACGACCGGCCCGACGTCCACGCGCGGACCGCGGCGTATGTCGAGTCGATGGACTACCTGACCGCGCGCCTCACCGGCCGTATCACCGCGACGCAACACAGCACGTTCATGTACCAGCTCTGCGACAACCGCCGCCTCGACCCGCCCGCGTACGACGACGAGCTGGTGCGCCTCGCCGGGGTCGACGCGAGCCGGCTGCCGCCGCTCGTGGGCATCGACGAGCCGATCGGAACCCTCCTCCCCGACGTCGCGGCCGAGCTCGGCCTGCCCGCGTCGGCCACCGTCTACGCGGGCACCAACGACACCGCGACCGCGGCGGTGGCCACCGGCGCGTTCGCCCCCGGCCGGGGCGGCATCTCGATCGGGACGACGAGCGTCCTCGTCGACGAGGTCGACACGTTCCACGTCGACCTCGAGCACCAGATCTTCCCGATGCCCGCGCCGTTCCGCGACCGCTACGTCGTCTGCGCGGAGAACGGACTCGGCGGCAAGGTGCTGGAGCACGTGCTCCGCAACCTGGTCTACGCGGTCGACGAACTCGGCGACCACCGCGCCGCCGACCCGTTCGCGACCCTCGACCCGGTGCTGCACAACGCCCGGCCCGGCGCGGGCGGGCTGATGTTCCTGCCCTGGCTCGGCGGCGCGCACGCGCCGCAGGGCGACGAGGCGATGCGGGGCGGGTTCGTGAACATGTCGCTCGAGACGACCCGCGCCGACATGATCGCGCGCCGTGGTCGAAGGCGTCGCCCACAACCTGCGCTGGCTGTTGCGTCCGGTCGAAGCGTTCACCGGGAACCGGGTGGAGGAGATCGCGCTCGTCGGCGGCGCGGCCCGCTCCGGCGCGTGGTGCCAGGTGCTCGCCGACGTCCTCGACCGGCCCGTTCTCGCCCTCACTTCGCCCGACGTCGCCATCGCCCGCGCCACCGCCCTGCTCGCGCTGCAGCGCTGCGGAGCGTGGTCACGCGCCGATCTCGACCGCGAACCGAGCGGCGGCGCGACCCGCTTCGAACCCGAGCCGGCGAACCGCGGGCTCTTCGCCGATCGACACGAACAGTTCGAGGCTGCCTACGCTGCTCTTCTCCCGATCAGTGAGGCACTCGCATGAGCTCGTCGTACCCGTACGCAACTACCTACGAGGTGCTGCGCGGCATGCCCGCCGAAGGTCGATCACGCGACTCGATCATCGCCGAGCTCGAAGCGTTCGCACACGGCGAGGACGCAACCTGGGAGACCGGTAAGTGCTCCGGCACGATGTACTGCGGCGACCACACCCACTACGAGTTCCTCGGCCGCGCCTTCGAGCTGTTCGCGCACATGAACGCGCTCCAGCGCGACATGTGCCCGAGCATGACCAAGTTCGAGGGTGAGATCATCGCCATGACCCTCGACATGCTCCACGCCGACGCGATCACCGACGCCGAGCCCGTGGGACTGGTCACGTCGGGAGGCAGCGGCAGCATCCTGCACGCGGTCCTCGCGTACCGCGAGTTCGCGCGGCAGCACCGCGGTATCGACCGACCGAACATCGTCAAGCCCGAGACGGCGCACCCGGCGTTCGACAAGGCGTGCCACCTCCTCGCGGTCGAGTGCCGGCGCGCGCCCGTCGACCCGAAGACCCTCACCGCCGACGTCGACGCGATGGCCGCGCTCATCGACGAGAACACCGTCGCGATCATCGGCTCGGCCTGCAACTACGGCTACGGCACCATCGACCCGATCGCGGCAATGTCCGACCTCGCGCTCGACCGGGGCGTCGGCCTCCACGTCGACGGCTGCCTCGGCGGCTTCATCCTCCCGTGGGGCCAGGAGCTCGGCTACCCGAACATCCCGGTCTTCGACTTCCGCATCCCCGGCGTCACGAGCATCTCGGCCGACACGCACAAGTACGGCTACGGGCTGAAGGGCGCATCGGTGCTCGCGTTCCGCGACAAGCCGCTGCGCAACAGCCAGTACTTCTTCATGACCGACTGGACCGGCGGCAAGTACGCGTCGCCGGGCATCGAGGGCTCCCGCTCCGGCGGCATCCTTGCGTCCACCTGGGCGTCGCTCGTGAGCATGGGCCGCGACGGCTACATGAAGTACGCGAAAGCGATCTTCGACACCGCGTTCACGATGCAGGACGCGGTGCGCTCGCACCCCGAGCTGCGCATCCTCGGCGCGCCCACGTTCTGCTTCAGCTTCACGAGCGACGAATTCGACATCTACCACGTCAACGACTTCATGCGGACGAAGGGCTGGCGCTTCAACGGGCAGCAGTACCCGAACGCGATCCACATGGCGGTGACGCGGCCGCAGACGCAGGACGGCCTCGCGGCCACGTTCGCGACCGACCTCGCCGACGCCGTGGCCTACGCGCACGAGCACAAGGACGAAAAGCCCATGAGCGCGGCGATCTACGGCGGCGTCGAGGGTGGGATGACGTCGGAGGCCGACGACTTCATCCGCTCGGTGATGGAGGACATGCTCGACAAGCACCAAGGCCTGCCGAGGCCGTAGCGCATTGCCCGTCTACGTCGCGCTGCTGCGCGGGATCAACGTCGGGACCGGCCGCAAGGTCGGCATGAGCGACCTGCGCTCGCTGTTCGGAGCGCTCGGGCACACCGACGTCCGCACCTACATCCAGAGCGGCAACGTCGTCTTCGGCGCCAAGGGCGCGGCGCGGCGCCCGTGCGCACCGCGCTGGAACGTGAGATCGAACGTACCTTCGGGTTCGAGGTGACGGTGCTGCTGCGGACGGCGGCCGAGCTCGCGGCGCTCCCGGAGCGCAACCCCTACGCCGGAGGCGCCTACGTGACGTTCCTCGACGGCTCGCCCGACCGCAAGCTCGCCGCGGCCCTCGACCCCGCACCGTTCGCGCCCGACGAATTCGAGCTGCACGGCCGCGAGGTCTTCGTGCGGTGCCCGAACGGCTACGGACGCACGAAGATCAACAACATGTTCTTCGAGCGCAGGCTCGCGACCCGGGCGACCACCCGGAACTGGAAGACCGTGACGACGCTGACGGAGTGGGCGCGCGTCTGAGTCCGAAGCGACCGCGCCCAGCTCGGACGCGAGAGAGGCCCGGCACCCTCATCGGGCACCGGACCTCTCGCTCCGCTTCGCCGGACTACTCGGTGATCGCCGAGAGCACGTCGAGCCGAGCCGCACGGCGGGCCGGCAGCGCCGCCGCCATCACCGCGGCAGCCGCGGCGAATACCACGATGACCGCCAACTGCCGCACCGGGATGGTCATCTGCGTGATGCCCTGGCTGCTCGACGCCCGGATCAGGGCCGAGCCGAAGCCGATACCGATGGCAGTCCCGAGCGACGTACCCAGCAGCGCGATGAGCACCGACTCCCACCGGACCGTCGAGCGCACCTGCGAACGGCTCATGCCGACCGCACGCAACAGCCCGAACTCACGGGTCCGCTCGAACACCGACAGCGCCAGCGTGTTCGCGATACCGAACAGGGCGATGACCAAGGCCATGGCGAGCAACACGTACACGAGGTTCAGGATCTGGTCGATCGCGTTGGCGATCGAACCCTTGAACTCGTTCTTCGTGTGCAGCGTCGCCGTGGGGTAGTCGTGCAACACCCGCTCGATCGCCGCCCGGGCCTGCGCCATCGAGACACCCGGTGCGTTCGCCACCATCACGTCGTTGTCGACGTGGTTGGCGACGTTCGCATCGTACGTCGGGATCGAGACCGCGTAGGAGCCGAGCGGCTCCTCGATGCCGTACACCGCGACGACGTGCATCTGCCGGCGGCCCGTCTCGGCGAAGAACATCGAGACGGTGTCACCGATCTTGATGTTCTTCTCCTTGGCCACGTCGGCCTGCACCGCGACGTCGTTGACACCCATGTGGGCGACACTGCCGCTGCGCAGGTCGAGACGCAGGGTCCGGTCGACGTTGGCCGCGTCGAACGCCGACATGGCAACCGCGTGACCGTCGACCTGAGGATCGGCGAACCGCAACGGCGTGACGGCCGAGACCTCCGGCAACGCGGCGATCTGCTTCGCCACCGAGGGGCTGAGACCACCCATACCGAACTGGGTGTCGACGATCCACTCGCTCTTCATCGCCTTGTCGACCGACGTGCGAGATCGACGCCTTCGCCGACGCCGCGAACACCGTGATCGAGCGCGACGAGCGCCACGCCGATCATCAGCGCCGACGCCGTCGCCGACGTGCGACGCGGGTTGCGCATCGCGTTCTCACGGGCGAGCGTGCCCGCCACACCGCGGAAGCGGGGCAATGGCGAACCGACCACTCGCGTGAACCGGCGCGCGATCACCGGACCGAGCATCGTCACACCCACGAACACCGCGAGCGCACCGAGACCGACGGCCCCGGCGCCCGCACCGGACAGTCCCTGACCGATCAGGAACGCACCGACGGCGACGACGACCACACCGACGACGATCCGCCGCTTCGAAGACGCCGAGTGGTCGACGGCGACGTCGCGCAACGCCTCGATCGGCGCCACCTTCGCCGCCTTGCGGGCGGGCAGGTAGGCCGCGAGCAACGTCACCGTGATACCGGTGAGCATCGACACCACGACGGCACCCGGCGAGACGACCGTTGACGCCGAGGGCAGCTCGAGGCTGAACGCCTTGAGCACCCAGCGCAGGCCCTGCGCGGTGGCGATACCCGCCGCGACACCGACGGCCGAGGCGAACACACCGGTGAAGAGGGCTTCGGCCATCACCGATCGCGTCACCTGCTTGCGCTTCGCACCGATCGCCCGCAACAGCGCGGTCTCCTTCGTGCGTTGCACGACGGTGATCGAGAACGTGTTGTAGATCACGAACGAGCCCACGACGAGCGCGACGAGCGCGAACGTCAGCAGGAACAGGTTGATGAACTGCAACGACGACCCCGTCGCCTTGCGGACCTCGGCCGTGGCGGCCGCACCGGTGATCGCTTCCGTGCTCGGGTCGTGCAGCGCGGTGGTGAGGTTGGCCACCACCTTCGACTGCGACACGCCGGGCTCGGCCACGACCTGGATCGCGTCGTAGCGACCCGGGGTACCGAGCACCTTCGCGGCAGCCTCGGGGGCGAAGGCGACGACCTGGGCGCCACCGACCGCACTGTCGGCGCCGCGGTAGGTCACGACGCCCGCGAGCCGGAACGGCGACGCGCCGGCCTGGCTGACCACCATCACCTGCTCACCGAGCACGTAATGACCTTCGGCGAAGGACATGCGGTCGATGACGACCTCACCGGGCGCCCGGGGGGCATGGCCCGACACGATCTCCATCGGGTTGAGCTGCGGAGCCTGTTGCCACCCGAGCGCGATCGGAGCCGACCGGTTCGGGTTGGCGTCGAGCAGCGACCCGTCGTGCGCGAGGACGACGGCGACGCCCACTTGCCGGGCCTCCGCCGCCTTGACGCCCGGCGTGGCTCGCACCGTCGCGAGCACCGAGGCGGCGACGGTGCCGCGCACCTCGGGTCCACCGTTCGTGGGCTTGACGTGTCGCGTCGAACGCACGACGGCGTCCGTCGACTTGTACGCGTTGGTCGTGATGGCGTCGTACGACTTCTGGATGGTGTCGGTCAGGACGAGGGTTCCCGCCATGAAGGCGACGCCGAGCATGACGGCGACACCGGTGAGCAGGAAGCGGGCCGGGTTGGCCCGGATGGACTTGACGGTCAACGAGAACATCACACTTCTCCCAACGTGCGAATGCGGTTGAAGACACTGTCTGCGGTGGGGTCGTCGATCTCGTCGACGATCCGGCCGTCGGCGAGGAACACCGCGCGGTCGGCGTACGACGCGGCGACCGGGTCGTGCGTCACCATCACGATCGTCTGGCCGAGCTCGCGCACGGCCTGGCGCATGAAGGCGAGGATCTCGGCACCCGTGCGGGAGTCGAGGTTTCCGGTCGGCTCGTCGGCGAACACGATGTGCGGCTTGCCGGCGAGCGCACGGGCCACCGCGACTCGCTGCTGCTGACCGCCCGAGAGCTCCGACGGCCGGTGGTGGAGGCGGTGACCCAGACCGACGGTCTCGACCACGGTGTCGAGCCACGCGCGGTCGGGCTTGCGTCCCGCCAGCTTCATCGGCAGCGTGACGTTCTCGATCGCGGTGAGCGTCGGGATGAGGTTGAACGACTGGAACACGAAGCCGATCCGGTCCCGGCGAAGTTGCGTGAGCTTCTTCTCCTTGAGACGACCGAGCTCGACGTCGCCGATCCAGACCGAACCGCTCGTGAGCGAATCGAGACCGGCGAGCGTGTGCATGAGCGTCGATTTGCCCGAGCCGGAGGGGCCCATGATCGCGGTGAAGCGCGCGGTCGCGAACTCGACGTCGACGCCGTCGAGCGCCCGGACCTCGGCTTCGCCGTGCCCGTAGACCTTGGAGGCGCCGACCGTACGGGCCGCGACGGCGCGGTCGCGGTACGTGCTGCCGGCGGTTGGGTTCCGAGTGAGTGTGATGGCCATGACGGTCTCCTTGTGTGAGCCCGTCTCTCGGGCCGCTGCGAACACGATGCGCTCGAAACGGTCCGCCGCCATCGGCCCGGAGACCCCTCTGGGCTGCGACTCCGGAATGGTCCGCGCACACCGATTTCGGACCCCGCGTACATCTCGAGATGTATGCCGGGTCAGCCTGGAGACCGACGCCGGCGCGGAGGTCGACAGGTACGTTGATCAGGTGGAACGACCGCCCATCTCGGTACGCGTCGGCGAGTTCCGGCGCCGGCTGCGCGGGATCAACTTGTGGGTGCTCGACGCGCTGATCGCAACCGGTCTGCTGGTGATCGCGATCCCGACGCTCTGGGCGGTCGACCAGGGCTCGTACACCTACGACGACCCAACCGTCGTCGCCGTCGTCTTGAGCGTCTTGGTCCTCGTTCCGTTCTACTTCCGGCGGCACGCGCCCGTCACGACCCTCGTCCTGGCGACGATCCCCACGCTCCTGCTGACGGGACTCGACTACCAGAGCAACGGGGCCGCGCAATCGTTGCTCGTCGCGACGTACACCGTCGGCGCGTATTCCAAGGGACGCGCGCGCGCGTTCTCCGTGGTGTGGGTGCTCGGCGCGCTCGCCGTCGTCCGCGTGGTCGCACCCGACATGGACAACGCCGGTCTCGCGTTGAACTTCGCGTTCTTCGCGTCGGCATATCTGTTCGGATCGACCGTGCGCAATCGCCGGCTCTACACCCAAGAGCTCGAAGAACGCGCGATCGCCCTCGAACGCGAACGCGACGAGGAGGCGAAGCGCGCCGTTGCCGACGAGCGCCTCCACATCGCCCAGGAGCTCCACGACGTCGTCGCGCATTCGATGGGCGTGATCGCCGTGCAGGCCGGCGTCGGCGCGCACGTGATCGACAACGATCCGGCCGAGGCGAAGAAGTCGCTCGAGGCCATCTCGCACACCAGCCGGGCGACCCTGACCGAGATCCGCCGAATGCTCGGCGTGCTGCGGGCCGATGCCGGAGCCGAGTACACACCCGCACCGAGCCTCGCCGACGTCGACCACCTCGTCCGCGACATCCGCGCCGCCGGCGTCGAGGTCGAGGTGCGAGCCGAGGGCGACGACACCGGCGAGCTGCCGCCCGGCGTCGAGTTCACCGCCTATCGCATCGTCCAAGAGGCGTTGACGAACGTGCTGAAGCACGCCGGCAAGGCGCGCGCCGAGGTCCTGCTGACCTACGAACCCACCGCGCTGCGCATCGAAGTGACCGACGACGGGCGCGGCGTCAACGGCAACGCGTCGACCGGGGGACACGGCCTGATGGGCATGCGAGAACGGGTCGGCGTCTACGGCGGGTCGTTCGAGGCCGGGCCCGCCGCGGGCGGCGGCTTCCGCGTCGCCGCGAGCCTCCCCTACGGGGCGCCCGAGTGATCTCGGTCGGCGTCGCCGACGACCAGGCGCTCGTGCGCAGCGGCTTCGCCGTGCTCCTGCGTTCCGCACCCGACATCGAGGTGGTCGGTGAGGCCGCGAACGGGCGCGAGGCCGTCGACCTCGCGCGGCGTTCCCGACCCGACGTCTTCCTCATGGACATCCGCATGCCGGAGATGGACGGGCTCGAAGCAACGCGCCAGATCACGGGCGACGACTCCACGTCGGCGACGCGGGTCTTGATCCTCACGACGTTCGACCTCGACGAGTACGTCTTCGAAGCGCTGCGGTCGGGCGCGAGCGGGTTCCTGCTGAAGGACACGCTGCCCGAAGACCTCCTCGCCGCGGTGCGGATCGTGGCCGGCGGCGACGCGTTGCTCGCACCCAAGGTGACGCGCCGGTTGATCGAGCAGTTCGCGCAGCGTCCGGCCGGCACTCCCGTAGAGCACCCCGGGCTCGACGCCCTCACCGACCGCGAGCGCGAGGTCCTGGTCGCGGTGTCGCGCGGGCTTTCGAACGCCGAGATCGCCGAGGCGCTCTTCATGTCGCACGCGACGGCGAAGACCCACGTCAGCCGCCTGCTGACGAAGCTCTACGCCCGCGACCGAGCCCAGCTCGTGATGCTCGCGTACGAGGCCGGGATCGCGGTACCGGGCTCGACCTGACCGGCGACCGGTGAGTTCCGGGCGCGGCAGCGGTCTGTACCTTCGACCGTGATGACACTCCCGGAGGACTGACCCGTGCCGCTACGTGAGAACGCACCCATCGGTGCACCCTGCTGGATCGACCTGTTCACGTCCGATCCCGACAAGAGCCGAGCCTTCTACGGCGAGCTCTTCGGCTGGAAGTCGGAGGAGCCGAACGCCGAGTTCGGCGGCTACTTCAACTTCACCAAGGACGATCGGATGATCGCCGGCGGCATGCGCAACGACGGCTCGTCGGAGACGATCGACGTCTGGACCGTTTACCTCGCGGTCGAGAACGCGGAGGCCACCACCAAGGCCACGGCTGCGGCCGGAGGCACTGTCGACTCGCCCGCGATGGCGGTCGGTGATCTCGGCACGATGGCGATCCTCACCGATGCCGGCGGCGCGCACCTCGGCATCTGGCAGCCGGGCCTGCACCGGGGGTTCGGCATCTTGGCCGAGCCGGGCGCGCCCGCCTGGTTCGAGCTCCACACTCGCGCCTACGACGCGTCACTCGCGTTCTACCGCGACGTGTTCGGATGGGATCTGCACACGCACAGCGACTCGCCCGAGTTCCGCTACTCGACCCTCGGCGAGGGCGACGACGCTCTCGGCGGCGTCATGGACGCGGCCAACTTCCTGCCCGCAAGTGTGTCGTCGTACTGGGCGGTGTACTTCCAGGCCGACGACACCGACACAACGCTCGCCAAGATCGTCGACCTCGGCGGATCGATCGTCGAGCCCGCGCAGGACACCCCGTACGGACGAGTGGCCACCGCCGCCGACGCGACGGGTGCGCAGTTCAGGCTCATGGCTCGGATCTGAAGGGTTGGGTAGCGTCTCGTTTTCCTGCAATCCCGAGCGAAGGGACGGCCCCGCATGACGAGCGCCACGAGTCTCGACTCGGCGGCCGCCGAGCTCGGTTTCGAACAGCACCGGTCCGAGCTGACCGCGTACTGCTACCGGATGCTCGGCTCGGCCTTCGAGGCGGACGACGCCGTGCAGGAGACGCTGGTACGCGCGTGGCGGAGCTTCGACCGCTTCGAGGGCCGCTCCTCGTTGCGGTCGTGGCTCTACCGCATCGCGAGCAACGTCTGCTTCGACATGCTGAAGGGCCGGCGCCGGCGCGCGCTCCCGATGGATCTCATGGAGGTCGGCCACGCCGACGGGCCGCCGGTCACCCCGTCGACCGAGGACGTGTGGGTCGGTCCGATGCCCGACCGCCGCGTGCTGTCGAACACCGACGATCCGGCCGAGGAAGCCGAGATGCGCGAGTCCGTGCGGCTGGCGTTCATCGCCGCGCTCCAGCACCTCCCCGCGCGTCAGCGCGCGGTGCTGATCCTGCGCGAAGTGTTGAAGTGGAAGGCGAGCGAGGTCGCCGAACTGCTCGACACGACGGTGGTCTCGGTGAACAGTGCGCTCCAGCGCGCTCGGGCGACGCTCAGCGACCGCGACGTGACCGCGGCGCGCACCGCGGCGCCCGTCGACGACGAACAGGAGGAGCTGCTCGCGCGCTACGTCGACGCGTTCGAGCGCTTCGACATCGATTCGCTCGTGGCGTTGCTCCACGAGGACGCCACGATGCAGATGCCCCCGTACCCGCTCTGGATGCAGGGCGCCGAGGAGTACCGCACCTGGCTGCACGGGCCCGGCGCCGGTTGCGAGGGCTCCGTGTTGCGGCGCGTCGGCGACACAAACGGCGCACCCGCGTTCGCGCAGTGGCGCGCCGACCCCAACGGCGGCTGGAGCGCCTGGTCGATCCACGTGCTGACGATCTCGGACGGCGCCATCGCCGCCCAGGACTTCTTCGTCGACCCCTCACTCTTCACGCTCTTCGACCTGCCCGTTCACCTCGACGCCTGAGCCCGCGAATACGACCACGTCGGAGAGCCCGGCGATATCAATCAGGTCGATGAGCCGGGGGCATGCATTGCGGAGCTCCACGGACGTGCCCATCCGGCGCGCGGTCAGGGCGAGCCGGGCCAGCGCGTCGAGCGCGGGCCCGTCCGGATCGACGATCCGGCTCATGTCGCACACGATCGGGGCCGGCCCGCCGGGAGCTCTGGGTTCCACGCCCGAGACGACCGTCGCCGCGTAGGGAACTCACCGATGAGATCCGCCGCCCACGGCCGTCTCATCTCCGAGCGGTGTCGGGGATTCCTCGAAGGATTCTCCAACCCACAGCGCACGCCGCCCCAGTGACGCAGGAGCTCGCATGAGCCTTCCGACGATCGTGACCCGAGACGAATGGGAAGCCGCCCGCAAGGCGCTGCTCGTGAAGGAAAAGGCCTTTACCAGGCAGCGCGATGCCCTGAGCGCCGAACGGCGGCGGCTCCCGATGGTCGAGGTCGACGAGGAGTACGTCTTCGAGGGCCCGAAGGGGAAGGCGAACCTGCTCGACATGTTCGAGGGCCGGCGCCAGCTGGTCCTCGTCCACTTCATGTTCGACCCGAGCTGGGACGACGGCTGCCCGAGCTGCACCGCCGGCGCCGACGAGGTCTCCGAGGGTTTCCTGCGGCACCTGGCCGCGCGCGACACGTCGTTCTCGGTGGTCTCGCGCGCCCCGCTCGCGAAGATCGAGGGCTACAAGGCGCGGCGCGGTTGGACGTTCCCGTGGTACTCGTCGTACGGCTCGGGCTTCAACTACGACTTCCATGTGACGATGGACGAGGCGGTCGCTCCCCTCCAGTACAACTACCGCGACAAGGCCGAATCGCAGGCCGCCGGCCAGCTGCCGGCCGACTTCTCGGGCTCGCAGGAGCTCCCGGGCCGCAGCTACTTCCTGCGCGTCGACGACCGGGTCTTCCACACGTACTCGGTCTTCGCCCGCGGGTATGGAGTCGGTTGGCGGTTCGTACTACTTCCTCGACGAGACCGCGCTCGGCCGGCAAGAGGAGTGGGAGGAGCCGAAGGGCCGCGTCGAGAGCGCGCACTCGGCGACCCCCGATTTCTCCGTCGACGACAAGGCCGGGGCGTGAGCGCGGACGGCTTCTGCAAGGCGCCCCTCGAGTGCGTGCACGACGACGGCGCGCGACACTCGCGCCCATGGAACCGGATCTCGAACTGCTGTCGCGCGACGAGCTCGTCGCCGAGGTCATCAGGCTGCGCGCCGCGATCCGCGAGCACCGCGACTCGTCCGGGCACGACCTGTGCTGGCACCACCCCGCGCTGTGGGGGCTGCTGCCGGAAGGGACCGATCCGGTGCCGGTCGTACCCGAGTGGCCCGAGTTCATGCGGGGCTGCGTGCGCTACCGCCAGTCGCTTGACGAGCAGGCACCCGACGCGCCCCGGACGACCGCGCCCTATCGCGACTGAACGCGCGCCGGTTCAGAGGCCCGCAGTCTCCAACAGTCGCAGCCAGATCTCGCTCATCGTCGGGAACGCGGGGACCGCGTGCCACAGGCGTTCGAGCGGGACCTCGCCGACGATCGCGATCGTCGCCGCGTGCAGCAGCTCGCCCACGCCCGGGCCGACGAACGTCGCGCCGACGATCGTCCTCCGGTCGGCGTCGACCACGATGCGGGCCGAGCCCTTGTAGCCGTCGGCGAAGAGACGAGCCCCCGCGACCTGGCCGATGTCGAAGTCGAACACGTCGATGCGCAGACCGCGATCACGCGCGGCCGCCTCGGTCAGACCCGCGCTCGCGACCTCGGGATCGGTGAACACCACCTGGGTGACGGCGATCGAATCCGCGACTGCGGGCGCGATCGTTTCCGGATCGTCGGTCGCGATGACGTCGCCGCAGACTCGCGCCTGGTACTTGCCCATGTGCGTGAGGAGTGCGCGGTGCGTCACGTCGCCCGCCGCGAACAGCCACCCGCCGTCGACGCCTTGCACGCGCATCCGGTCGTCGACCGCGAGCCAGCGACCGGACTCGAGCCCCACCGTGTCGAGCCCGAGGTCCTTCGTGTTGGGCTCGCGCCCGGCCGCGACGAGCAGCTCCTGCGCGTGCAGCACCGGGCCGCCCCCGAGCGTCACGTCGACGCTCCCGTCGTGGTTGCGCTTCACCGCGGTCACCGTCTCCTCGGTGACGACCCAGACCCCGAGCGCGCGCAGCGCGCCGAGCACCGCGTCGCCCGCGAAGTTCTCCAACTTCGACAGCGGGCGCTCCTCGCGCATCACCATCGTCACGTCCGCGCCCAGTGCCTTCCACGCGGTCGCGAGCTCGCACCCGACCGGGCCGCCCCCGAGCACCACGAGACTGTCGGGGACCGCGGCGGACGAGGTCCCCTCGCGGTTCGTCCACGCGTGCGCGTCGCGCAGCCCGGGAACGTCGGGAACGAGCGGCGCGCTCCCGGTGCAGACCGCGACCGCGCGCCGGGCCTGCAGCGTGCGCGTCTCCCCGTCGCCCGTCTCGACGGTGACCTCGCGTACGCCCGACAACCGAGCCCGTCCCCGCACCAGCTCGACATGGTGCTCGTCGAGCCAGGGCAGCTGACCCTCGTCGTTCCAGTGCGACGCGAACTCGTCTCGGCGCGCCAGCACCGCGTCGGCGGCGAGGGTCCCGTCGACGGCCTGCCGGGAACCGGCGACGGCCCGGGCCTCGGCGAGGGCGTGGATCGGCCGCAGCAACGCCTTGCTCGGGATGCACGCGTAGTAGGAGCACTCGCCCCCGACCAGCTCCGACTCGACGACCGCCACACGCAACCCGTGGCCCGCGGCCCGACCGGCGAGAACCTCGCCGGTCGAACCGGCTCCGATGACGACGACGTCGAAGGTACCCATGTCCGGACATCATGCTCCCGAACCGGCCGGATCCAAACGTCGCGCCGGGCCGGGAGGTGACAGTCGCGGGCCAACCGCGATAGGTACCCGTCGTCGCCGGCCGACGGAGGACCTTGTCGTGAAGGCCTGGAGAGTGCACGAGTACGGCGTGCCGGGAGAGGTGCTGCGCCTCGACGACGTCGACGAGCCGACGCCCGGTGAGGGCGAGGTGAAGATCCGCGTCACCTCGGTGACGCTGAACTTCAACGATCTCGACGGGATCCACGGTCGGTACAAGACGGTGCCGCGCCCGGTCCCGTACATCCCGGGCATGGAAGTGCTCGGCGTCGTCGAGGCCTGCGGCGAGGGCACCGACGCGTGGCGCGGCAAGCGCGTCGTCGCGATCCCGTCGGGGGCGTTCGGCGGCTACGCCGAGCACGTGGTCGCACCGGTCGCGATGGCATTCGAGATGCCGGCCGCCATGCCCGAACCCGAGGCCGCGGCGATCTTCATGCCGTTCCATCTCGCGTGGCTCGCGCTCTACGAGCGCGCCCGTGTACAGGCGGGCGAGACCCTGCTCGTGCACGCGGGCGCAGGCGGTGCCGGTTCGGCGGCACTGCAGCTGGGCGTGCACCGGGGCGCACGAGTGTTCGCGACCGCGGGTTCCGCGGAGAAGACCAAGCTGTGTCTCGATCTCGGCGCCGAGGTCGCGATCAACTACCGAGAGACCGACTTCGTCGAGGCGGTACTCGACGCGACCGACGGCCGCGGCGTCGACGTCGCGTTCGACGCGGTGAGCGGCGACGTCACGCTGCAGACGTTCCGGTGCATGGCGTTCAACGGCCGCCACATCCTCGCCGGCTTCGCGTCGGGCATCGAGCAGGAAGACGAAGGGCTCGTACCCCGACCCGTGCTGTTCGGGAACTTCGATCTCGTGGGCGTGTGCCACGCCTACGTCGACGACCCGGTCGTGTTCAAGCGGATGACGGGCTTCAACTTCCCCGCGCACCTCGACGGCGAGCGGCTGCACGCGGAGCTGCTCGCGCTGTTCGCGGCGGGGAAGCTGCGCCCGATCGTCGGCCGGCACGTAACGTTCGCGGAATTGCCCGCGGCGCTCGACGCGATGGAGCAACGGAGAACCGTCGGCCGCACAGTCGTCGAACTGTAAGTAGTGAACTGTAAGTAGTCAGGGCGGCCGCATCGGCCGCGGCCGCCCTCATCCCCGACGGACAGGACCATCGTGCGCCTCGAAACCCACCTCGTCGCAACGCCTCGAATCCGCAATGTCGCGCTCTTGGGCGCCGCGCTCGGAGTCGTGCTCCTCCTGTCCGGGTGCTCGAGCAGCGCCAAGACCGCAGGATCCGGCACCACGACCAGCTCCACCGGCGCCGGTCAGGTGGCGACCACGGTCGCCCAAGCCCCGACGACGGCCCGGACCCAGACCGGCGGCAACGGTACGCAGTCGCCGCCGTCAGGTCCGCCGCCGAGTGTCGCCAGCTTCGTCACTCCCGACAACATCGACTGTCACAACGGTAATTCGCAGATGTTCAGCGCGAGCTGGACGACGACGAACTCGGTGAAGTCGACGATCGCAATCGACGGCGGGGGCATCTACAAGACCTACGACGCGAACGCGTCCGACAGCCTGCCGTTCAACTGTTCGAGTCCGCACACGTTCGTCGTGACCGCGTACGCGCAGGACGGCCGCACCGCGACGAAGAGCGTCACACTGCAGCCCCGCAACGTGCAGGACACCACATCGACGACCGACGCTTCGACCGACACCACGACGTAGCCGCGCGGCAAGCCGCCGGCGCGGAGATACCGGGTCGTCGTACACGGCAGCACGTTCCCCCTCGAATGGCTGACGCTCACCGTCGACCCACACGCGAGCGCCCCGAACGGCGACGCCGCATTCGGCCCGTTCCGCTGGGAGCGCAAGCCGCAACCGTGAGTCCGTGCATTTGCCTGCAGATGGCAGTTACACTCCCGCCGACGGTCCCGCTCGGGGAGAACGCACATGAGCGACGAACTGCGCGGCCCTGAGTGGCTGCTGGAGCCCCCGGGCGCCAACGAGGTGCACTTCCATCTCGCCACCGGCGACGACGTCGAGCTGACACCCGAAGCGCGCCAGGCGGTGGAGACCCTGCTCGCGGAGCTGAGCTCCGGCGAGGTCGAGGGCTTCCGCTTCGGCATCTGGGACTGCGACGAGCTCGCCCGGCCGTCGTGCAATCCCGACAACTGCACGCTCGCGAACTGTCAGCCGCTCACGACGACCCCGGCGTGCTTCGCGCACAGTCACTGCCGGATCTCGATGTAGGACGCTGTCGATGACCGAAGAGAACGCCACGTCCGGGTCCCGCTGGCTGCTCGAACCGCCGGCGCCGGGCGACGTCAACTTTCGCATCAGCCTCGGCGCCGACGTGGAATTGTCGCCGGCCGCCCGCGACGCGATCGAGACACTGCTGGCCGAACTGCGCGGCGACGAGGTGTCGGGGTTCTCGCTGAACGTCAACTGCCCGAGCCTCATCGAGACGTGCGACCCCTTCACGTGCTCGCTCACCAACTGCCAGCCGATGACGTCGCGGCCGTGCCTGGCCGACATGGACTGCCACGTCGCCCAGATGTTCCGCCGGCCCCGCGGTATCTGATGCAGGAGTCGCGCTACAACGTGTGGCTCGAGCGCTGCCGACGGCGACTACGTCTACAACGGCATCACCGGTTCACTGTTGCGCACGCCGATCGGCGGCCACGACGCCGTTCGCCGCGTGGTCGACGACCCCACCGCCACCGACTGTTCGGTCGACCTGCTCGAGCGCATGGCGCACGGCCGGATGCTCGTCGCCGACGACACCGACGAGATCGACCTGCTGGCTCGCCGCTACGAGCTCACCCGCGACGACACCTCGCGCTTCGCGCTCACCATCGTGACCAGCCTCGGCTGCAACTTCGACTGCCCGTACTGCTTCGAGGCCAAGCACCCGTCGATCATGCACGACGACGTCATCGACGCGGTCCTCGCCGCCCTCGACGACCAGCTACCGCGCATCTCCTCGTTCCACGCGACCTGGTTCGGGGGAGAACCCCTCGTCGGCAAGTTGCCGCTGCTCGCGCTCTCCGACGCGTTCATCGCCCGGTGCGAAGCCGCCGGCGTCCAGTACAACGCGAGCATCTCGACCAACGGCTACCTGCTCGACGAGCAGATGTGCGCCGACCTCCGCGACCGGCAAGTGACCAACGTGCAGGTGTGCCTCGACGGCCCGCCCGAGATCCACGACCGGATGCGCCCGCTGCAGAACGGCGGCGAGACGTTCGGGCGCATCGTCGAGAACCTGAAGCACGCGGTCGACTACTTCGCCGTCACCTTGCGCATGAACGTCGACACCCGCAACATCCTGCGCGCCGAGGAGTTGTTCCAGATCCTCGAAGCCGAGGGCCTGAGCGGCAAGCTCACCGCGTACGCGGGCCAGATCGTCGGCGTCGACGACGGGGGCGGCTCGCCGTCGGAGAGTTACCAGGCGCCGTGCTTCACCAACGCCGGGTTCGCGCAGGCCGAGCTCGTCTTCCGGGAGCTGGCCACCCGCTACGGGTTCTCGTCGGCGTTCGTGCCACAGCCAATGGGCGCGCCCTGCACGGCCGTGCGCAAGAACGAGCTCGTCGTCGGGAGTGAAGGCGAGCTCTACAAGTGTTGGGACTCGGTCGGCAACCAGCGGGAAGTGATCGGCACGATCTTCGACTACGCCAACCTCAACGGCCGCCTGCGCAAGTGGCTCGTCTACGACCCGTTCTCCGACGACGAGTGCCGCTCGTGCATCGCACTTCCGGTGTGCATGGGTGGCTGCGCACACCACGGCATGGACATGATCCAGCACGAGAACCGGTGCTCCACGTTCCGCCACACCTACGCCGAGCAGGTGGCCACCTACGTCGACTTCGCGGAAGCCAACGAGGTCCCGGTGCAGCTCGCGCCCACGGCGCTGGCGCGCCCGATCGACACCCGCTGACCGGAGCGTTCAGGGAGCTGGAGTGTCGTCGGGATCCGCGCCCATCGCCTTGTAGAGCATGTCGAGAGTGTCGTCGAGCGTGCCGGCCGTGATCGCCTCGGGATCGACGAGGCGCGTCAGCGACAGCCCGTTGAACACCGCGCGCGAAAACTCCGCGAGCGTACGTATCGAATACGGCGGAACGGCATCGACGTTGCCCTGCTCGCGGCCGATCATCGCCTCGACCAGGCTTCGTTCGCGTCGCGCGCTGGCGATGAGCTTCTCGCGTGCCGCGGGATTGCGGCGCGCGTAGAGCACGAACTCGAGATACAGCACGGCGAACGAGTCGTCGCCGAACAGGGTCGAATGGAGTAGCTCGCGAATCAGCGGGAATTGCTCGACACGATCGTGCGGCCCGAGGTCGAGGACCTCGCTCGTGATGGCAACCTGCGTGTCGACGCGGTCGTCGAGCAGCGCGAGGAAGAGGTCGTCCTTGCTCGTGAAGTTGGAGTACACCGCGCCCTTGGTGAACCCGGCCAGGGCGGCGACGTCGTCGAGTCGCGCACCGTGGAAGCCGTCGCGAGCGAACACGACCGCGGCGGCTTCGAGCAGGTGCCGGCGGGTCAGCTCCCTCCGCCGTTCCGGCGTCAGCGGTTCCAACGTCATGGTCGAGCCTTGCCGTACCTCGTGGTTCGTGAGATACTCGTCGGTATTCGAGAAACGGACTGGGATCTCACCGCCCGGATCGTAGCCCCGGGAGGGCGCATGGCGGGGTCTACGCACACGCTCGAGGTCGTCGGGGTGCGGAAGTCGTACGGCGCCACCGTGGCGCTCGACGGCGTGGACCTCGCGGTCGAGGCGGGCACCATCGTCGGGCTCCTCGGCCGCAACGGGGCCGGGAAGACCACGCTCGTCTCCGTGGTCGCCGGTCTCCTGCGCCCGGACGCGGGGATCGTCCGGGTCGACGGGCATCGACGTCGCGCGCGATCCGCACCGAGCGCGCCGGTCGATCGGTCTCGCGCCCCAGGAGACCGGCGTGTACCTGCCGTTGTCAGTACGCGACAACCTTCGGTTCTTCGGCGGGCTGTGCGATCTGCACGGTCGCGGGCTGCGCACGCGCATCGACGAGGTCGCGGCGGCGCTCATGCTCGACCAACTCATGGACCGGCGCGCCCGTGATCTCTCGGGCGGCGAACGCCGGCGCCTGCACACCGCGATCGCGGTGCTCCACCGGCCCCGGCTCGTGCTCCTCGACGAGCCCACGACCGGCGCCGACGTGCAGACCCGGCGCGAGCTCTTACGGCTCGTGACGGAGCTGAGTCACGACGGCGCCGCGGTCGTGTACTCGACGCACTATCTGCAGGAGATCGAGGAACTGGGGGCCGGGATCGCGCTCATCGACCACGGCCGCATCATCGCCCGGGGCGATCTGCGCGAGCTCGTGCGTCGCCATGGCGCGAGCGCGCTCGAACTGTCGTTCACGGGCACGGTGCCCGAGTGCGCGCGTATCCCGCACAGCCAGGTGACCGACTCGACAGTCACGATCGCGACCGACGACCCCGGAGCCACCGCGGCCCACGTCCTGGCCGCCCTCGGAGCCGACGCGTCGACGCTCGCGTCGGTCGAGATCATCCGGCCCACTCTCGAATCCGTGTTCACCACGCTCACCGGGCACCGCTACGGCCACGACGTGGATTCGGCCGCATGAATGCCGTCCGCCGCCTCGGCGTGATCGTCGCGCACGAGATACGCCTCGCGCGCCGGGATCCGTTCTCGATCCTCGTGCTGCTCGTCTTCCCCATCATCACCACGGCGTTCCTGAAGCCGGCGTTCCGGCCCGCGCTCGTCGAGAGCGGTTTCACCCACGCCAACGGCGCCGAGCAGGTCGTACCCGGCCAGGCCGTGATGTCGGCGTTCTTCGTCGTGTCGCTCGTGACGTTCTCGTTCTTTTCCGAGCACGGCTGGGCAACCTGGGACCGTCTCCGTGCAAGCCGCGCGACCTCGCTCGAGATCATCGCGGGCAAGTCGGTGCCGCGCGTCGCGGTCGCGATCGGGCAACTCGGCTTGCTCCTCGTTGCCGGCGTCGTCGTGTTCGACCTGCACATCCAGGGCAGTCCGCTCGCGCTCGCGCCCCTGATCGTCGCGTTCTCGATCTCGCTCGTCTTCCTGGGCGTCTGTGTGACGGCGTTGTGCCGCACCGCGCAACAGGCGGGTGCGTTCGCGTACCTCGGCATGGTGCTGTTCGGCGCGATCGGGGGCGCGTTCGTGCCGATCGACGTCCTCCCCGGGTGGGCCCGCGCGATCGCGCCGGTCACCCCCACCTACTGGGCGATGCGGGGCATGCGCTCGGTCATTCTCGACGGCCACGGGATGGGCGGCATCGCGCTCCCGAGCGCGGTGCTGCTCGGGATGGCCGGTCTCTTCTCGCTCGTCGCGCTCCGACGCTTCCGCTTCGACCAGGTCAAGACCGGCTTCGCCTGAGTCTCCACTTCGCGCGCGGACCCGGGACGGACCGACCGGTTTCACCGGCCGGTAACGTTCCTGACACCGGGCGGAGCTTGGATCATGGTCGACGGGTCGAGGTCTCGAGCCGCACGGTTCCGCACGCCTGAGGAGCGCCCTCGATGCAATGTCGCGGTTTGCTCATCGACATCGACGGTGTGCTCACGGTGTCGTGGGCACCGATACCCGGCGCGGCGGCGGCCCTCCACGTGCTCCGCCGCGCGGGGATTCGGGTCGTCTTCCTGACCAACACGACGTCGATGTCTCGCAGCGCGATCGCGCGGGCGCTGCACGAGGCCGGGTTTCCCGTCGACGTCGACGAGATCCTCACCGCGCCGGCGATGACTCGCGGCGTACCTGCGGCGGGTATACCCGGAGGCTCGCTGCGCCGTCGTGAGTGCCGGCGACGTCACCGAGGATCTCGGCGGCATCCGGTTGGCCGGCGCCGACGAGCCGGCCGATGTCGTCGTCCTGGGTGGCGCCGGCCCGGAGTTCGACTACGCAACCGTGAACAAGATCTTCCGCGCGGCCGTCTCGGGAACGCCGCTGGTCGCGATGCACCGCAACCTGTCGTGGGCCACGCGCGACGGTCTTCAGCTCGACACCGGTGCCTTCCTCGCCGGCATCGAACGGGCAGCCGGTGTCGAAGCAGTCACCGTCGGCAAGCCCGCGCGTGCGTGCTTCGACGCGGCGCTGGAGATCTTGGGGGTCGAAGCGGACGATGCCCTGATGGTGGGGGACGATCTCGACGCCGATGTCGCCGGCGCGCAGGCGGCCGGTATACCGGGCGTCCTGGTCCGCACCGGCAAGTACCGGGACGAGACCCTGCAACACGGTGGCGTGGTCCCCGACCACATCGTCGACTCGTTCGCGGACGTTCCCGCACTTGTCGGTCTTGTCTGACCGTGCGCCAGCGGAGGGACTGGGATTCGAACCCAGGGTGCTTGCGCACAGCGGTTTTCAAGACCGCCCCGTTCGGCCGCTCCGGCATCCCTCCCGAAGCGCCGAGGCTACCGGCGGTTACGCGGGCGGGGCGACGGTCGTGAAGCCGGTGTACGGGCGGAGCACGTCGGGAACCTCGAAGCTCCCGTCGGCCTGCTGGTAGTGCTCGAACAGCAGCACCAGCATCCGGCTCACCGCGACCGCGGTGCCGTTCAGCGTGTGCACCAACCGGCTGCCCCGCTCACCCTTCACCCGCGTGCCGAGCCGGCGTGCGGAGAAGTCGGTGTAGTTCGAGCACGAGGTGATCTCGCGGTACGCGCCTTCCGACGGCAACCATGCCTCGATGTCGAACTTCTTCGACGCGGCCGGGCCGAGGTCGCCGGCCGCGATGTTGACGATGCGGTACGGGAGCCCGAGCCCGCCGACGATCTCCTCTTCGATCGCCAGGATCAGCTCGTGCTCCTGCTCGCTTCGGTCGGGCTCGCAGTACGAGAACATCTCGACCTTGTCGAACTGGTGCACACGGAAGATCCCGCGCGTGTCCTTGCCGTAGGTGCCGGCCTCCCGCCGGAAGCACGTGGAGTAGCCGCCGTAGCGCGCGGGCAGCTGCTCGGCCGTGAACGTCTCGGCGCGGTGGAGCGCCGACAGCGCGACCTCGCTCGTGCCGAGCAGGAACAGCTCGCCGCTGTCGACGTCGTACACCTGGGCGCGGTCGGTCGGGAAGAACCCGGCTTCCTCCATCGTGCGCTCGCGCACCAGCGCGGGCGTGATCACCGGGACGAAGTCGTACCGGAGGATCGTGCTCATCGCGTAGTTGACGAGCGCGAACTCGAGCAGCGCCGCCTCGCGCATGATGTACGCGAAACGAGACCCGCTCGCCTCCGCCGCGCGCGGCGTGTCGACGAAACCCATCGACTCCGAGAACGCGGCATGGTCGAGCGCGGGCGCGGGTGTGGTGTCGCCGACGGTGCGCACCACGTCGCCTTCGTCCTCACCCCCGTCGGGCACCGACCCGGCCGCGGGGTTCGGTACCTGCCGCGCAAGCTCGCCGAGCTGCGCGTCGAGCTGCTGGAGCTCCTTCTCCTGCACCGACAGCTCGTCCTTCAGCTTCCCGGCCGTCTCGATCTTGGCCGCGCGCTCGCCGGGCGCGGCCTGGCCGATCTCCTTGCTCGCCGCGTTCTGGCGGGCGCGCAACGCCTCGACCTCCTGGACGCACGACCGGTGCGCGGCGTCGGCCGCGAGCACCTCGTCGAGCAGGCCGGCGCGCACCCGCTTGCGTTCGATCCCGCGCCGGTACTCCGGCTCGTCACGGAGCCGCTTGAGGTCGATCACTCATGCTCCCCGGCATCGAAGGGCTCCCGGATCTGCGCGCGCAGCGTCTCGACCCACGCGGCCGCGCTCTTCCACGCCCGTCCCGCCGCCTTGCGGCGCGCGACGCCGGCCTCCGACGGCCCCGCGACCGGGTACGAACCGAGGAACTTCACCTCGGCCTGCTTCGCCACGAGGTTGCGCAACGCGTCGGCGAGCACCTCGTCCGAGATGTGGCCCTCGCAATCGATGAAGAAGCAGTAGTCGCCCAGGCCGCGCTTGGTCGGCCGCGACTCCAGCTTGGTGAGGTTGATCGCCCGAGCCGCGAACTCCTGGAGGATCTGCAGCAACGATCCCGGCTGGTCCTCGCGCTGAAAGCAGACGATCGACGTCTTGTCGTGCCCGGTGGGGGCGGGAACGCCCCGGCCGACCAGCACGAACCGCGTCTGGTTCTCGGGGTGGTCCTCGATCTCGCGCGCCAGCACGTTCAGCCCGTAGATCTCGGCCGCGAGCGAGTTGCAGATCGCGGCCGTGTCGGTGCGCTTCGACTTCGACACCTCGCGGGCGGCGTCGGAGGTGGAGTGCGACGCCCGGGCCACGACCTCGGGCAGGTTCTTGGCGAGCCACGACCGGCACTGCGCGATCGCGTGCGGGAACGACACCACGGTCCGCAGGTCGTCGAGGCCGACGCCCGGGCGCGCGCAGAGGTTCAGCGACACCGCGAGGTCGATCTCGCGCTGGATCAAGAGGTCGCTGTCGAACGCGAGCGTGTCGAGCGTGACCGACACCGAGCCTTCGATCATGTTCTCGATCGGCACCACGCCGCCGTCGGCGTCGCCCCGCTCGACCGCGGCGATCACCTCGGGGACGGCCGGGTACGGGGAACGCTCGCCGTCGGCGAGGTCCGGCTGCGAGAGCAGCGCCTCTTCGGTGAAGGTCCCGGCCGGACCGAAATACGCAACCTGCACCACCCGATGCTAAACGAACGCCCACGGGCGTCTCCCTCATTTGAGGGGCTACGTTGGCACCCGTCATCCCAGGTCAAGGAGGAAGCCCATGCGGGCCGCAGTGTTCACCGAAACCGGAGGGCCGCTCTCGATCGAGAACATCGATCCCGCGCCGCCCGGTCCCCGCGACGTCGTCGTGCAGCTCGGCGCCAGCGGCGTCTGCCACTCCGACCTATCGCTCAAGAACGGCTACGTCGGCATCATGCCCGGCACGGTCCTCGGCCACGAGGGTGCGGGCACGATCGTCGAAGTCGGCAAGGACGTCATCGGCCTGGCCAAGGGCGACAAGGTCGTGGCTTCGTTCATCCCCGCCTGCGGCGTCTGCTGGTTCTGCCTGCACGACCAGTCGCACCTGTGCGACACCGAGTTCGAGGTCATGGTGCGCAATCGCGGCAAGCGCTCCGACGGCTCCGACTACACGACCATGACCGGGCTCGGCACCTTCGCCGAAGCCATGACGTGCGACCAGTCGTCGATCGTCAAGGTCAACACCAGCATCTCCGACGACCAGCTCGCGCTGATCGGCTGCGGCGTCACCACCGGTGTGGGCGCGGCCCTCAACACCGCGCAGGTGCACCCCGGTGCGACGGTCGCGGTCATCGGTTGCGGCGGTGTCGGCCAGGCCGTCATCCAGGGCGCCCGCATCGCCGGCGCGTCGCGGATCATCGCGGTCGACCCGGTCGAGATGAAGCGCAAGGAAGCGGGCCGGTCCGGCGCCACCGACTTCGTCGACCCCAACGAGGGCGACTCGGTCGCACAGGTGCAGCAGCTCACGGGCGGCCGCGGCGTCGACTACTCGTTCGAGGTCATCGGCCTCCCCGAGACCACGCTGCAGGCGTTCAACATGATCCGCAAGGGTGGCACCGCGGTGATGGTCGGCATGACCCGCGCCGAGGCCACCGTCACGCTGTCGACCTTCGACCTCTTCTTCAACGAGAAGACGCTGAAGGGCTGCAAGTACGGGTCGGGTCAGGTGCGCCGCGACTTCCAGCGTTACGCCGACCTCATCGAGACCGGGCGTCTCGACACCGGTTCGATGGTGTCGCGCACGATCAAGCTCGACGAGGTCAACGAGGCGTTCCGTGCGATGGAGGCGGGCGAGGTCATTCGTTCCGTCATCACCTCGTTCTGACGCTCGCGCGTTCGGCGGTGGAGGGCATCGCATCCGTGCGGTCGCCCTCCACCTCTGTCTTGAGGGGAAGTTGCCGTGTGGCCGGGGAAACACGCACTCGAGCGGCCGGATCACATCGCCTACCTGATGGCGGGTTCCGGTGAGCGCGTCACCTACCGCGAACTGAACGACCGGTCGAACCGGCTCGCACAGCTCTTCTACGCGGCCGGGCTGCGGTTCGGCGATCACGTCGCGGTGCTCATGGAGAACCGCGTCGAATACTTCGAGCCGTGCTGGGCCGCGCAGCGCTCGGGCCTGTTCTTCACGTGCATCAACTCGCACTTCAACGCGGACGAGGTCGCGTACATCCTCGACGACTGCGACGCGCAGGTGCTGGTCGTCTCCGACACGTTGCGCGACGTCGCCGCCGAGCTCGTCGACAAGATGCCCGGCGTCAAGATCCGCCTCATGGTCGGCGACCCGGCGAACCTCGTACCCGGGTACGAGCCCTACCTCGACGGCGCGCGACCGGTATCCGGCCGAGCCACTCGACGAGGAGCTCGAGGGAACGCGGATGCTCTATTCGTCCGGCACCACCGGGCGTCCGAAGGGTGTGAAGTACCAGATCACGCGCCAGCCGGTCGGCGACCAACCGGTCGAGATGGGCATGATGACCACGGTGTGGGGCATGGACGGCAAGGCCGTGTATCTCTCCCCCGCGCCGCTGTACCACTCCGCGCCGCTGTTCTATTCCATGAGCACGATGCGGCTCGGCGGCACCGTGATCACGATGGAGCACTTCGATCCCGAGCAGTCGCTCGCGTTGATCGGGAAGTACCACGTCACGCACGCGCAGTTCGTCCCGACGATGTTCGTGCGCATGCTCAAGCTCCCCGACGACGTGCGCAACAAGTACGACCTGTCGTCCCTGAAGGTCGTGCTGCACGCGGCCGCGCCGTGCTCGGTCGAGACGAAGCGCAAGATGATCGACTGGTTCGGCCCGATCATCGACGAGTACTACGCGGCAACCGAGGGGTCGGGCGCCACCTTCATCACCTCGCCCGACTACCTCGCCCATCCGGGTTCGGTCGGCCGGTCGACGCTCGGCCCGATCCACATCCTCGACGAGGACGGTAACGAGCAGCCGCCGGGCGAGGTCGGCACCGTCTGGTTCCAGCCGCTCCCCGACCGGCCCGGCTTCGAGTACCACAAGGACGCGGAGAAGACCCGCGACTCGTTCAACGCCAAGGGTTGGTCGACGGTCGGCGACATGGGCTATCTCGACGCCGACGGATACCTGTACCTCACCGACCGCCGCACGTTCATGATCGTGTCGGGCGGCGTGAACATCTACCCGCAGGAGGCCGAGAACCTCCTGATCGATCACCCCAAGGTCTACGACGTCGCGGTCTTCGGCATCCCCGACCCCGAGATGGGCGAGCGCGTGCACGCGGTCGTGCAGCCCACCAACTGGGACGACGCCGGTCCCGAGCTCGAACAGGAGCTGCTGGCGTACTGCCGCGAACACCTCGCGAAGTACAAGTGCCCGCAGGCCGTCGACTTCGACCGTGAGCTCCCCGCGAGCAGACCGGCAAGCTCTACAAGCGGCTGTTGCGCGACCGGTACTGGGGCGACAAGACGAGTCGCATCGTCTGAGAGGAACTCCCATGAAGATGCTCGCGAGCGGACGCGACGGCGACATCTTCGAGTTCGCGCCCGGTCTCGTGCTGCGCAAGACACGCGACGGCCGCTCGATCGCGCACGAGGCCCGGACGATGAGGTACGTCGCCGAGCACGGCTACCCGGTCCCCCGTATCGAAGAGGTGCGCGCCGACGGGACCGAGATCGTCATGGAGCGCATCGAGGGCCCGATGATGATGGACGCCATGGTGCGCCCGCCGTGGAAGCTCGGCGCGCACCTGCGGCTCCTCGCCGACTTGCACGATCGCCTGCACCGGATCCCGGCGCCCGACTGGCTGCCGGGCATGCCCGACGACGGCGACTCGATCCTGCACCTCGACCTGCACCCCTTGAACGTGATCATGTCGCCGAGCGGCCCGGTCGTGATCGACTGGCCGAACGCGCGGCGCGGCGACCCGATGGCCGACGTCGCGGTCAGCTACGCGCTCGTGACGTGCGGGCACATCCCGCTGCCGCGCCCGGTCGCGGCCGCGATGAACGCGGTGCGCACACCGCTCGTCGATCGCTTCTTCGTCCAGCGGTACGTGGGCCCGCACTTCTGGCGCCGGGTCGCGGAGATGGCGGAGCTCAAGTGCTTCGACACCAACATGGCCGGCGACGAGCTGCGGTCGCTGCGCCGGCTCGCGGCCCGGGCTGCGGCGCGGTCGGCCCCGGGCGGGGAATCGTCGGGGATCGCAGCCAAGGCGCCGGGATGACGGTTCCCCCCGGTCCCGTCATCCCAGTGCCTCTGCTTCCGAGCCGGCACACCGATGCGAGGCATCAGGTGCAGGCCGGCGCGGTGTTTCCCCTTCCGCCCGGCGAACGCTAGGGGGCGGGATGCCGAACCGTCAACGCACGAACCGGGAACGGAGGTTCGGGGCGCGACCGGAGGTACCGTCGGCCCGTGGAAAAGCCCGTGGATCGAAAAGCCCTCGCCCGCCGCATCTACGCGGCCGCCCACCTCACCGGCGCGTTCACGCTGCGCTCGGGCGTCGTGAGCGACGAGTACTTCGACAAGTACCGGTTCGAGTCCGATCCGCAGCTGCTCGCCGACATCGCCGACGGGTGCGCCGCGCTCGTGCCCGAAGGGATCGAGGCGCTCGCCGGGCTCGAGCTCGGCGGCGTCCCGATCGCGACGATGATCTCCCAGGTCGACGCGCCTCCCCGCCGCGTTCGTCCGGAAGGCCGCCAAGACGTACGGCACCTGCCGGATCGCCGAAGGCGCGGAGGTCGAGGGCCGGCGCCTCTGCATCATCGAGGACGTCGTGACCTCCGGCGGCGCGATCCTCGACGCCGCGGTCGAGCTGCGCGCCCGCGGTGCGATCCTCGGCCCGGTCGTCTGTGTCATCGACCGCGAGTCCGGCGGCCGGGAGAAGCTCGCGGCCCAAGGACTCGAGCTCACGTCGCTCTACTCGATGAGCGAGCTCAAGGCAGCAGCGCCAGCGGGAGCGTGACGCCGCACCGCTTCAACAGGGCGCGCGTGAAGGCGAGCTCCGGCGGCTTGGGCGCGGAGTGCGACCCGAGCTGGCTCTCGGCGTACTTCCCGCCGAGGCCGTCGGTGACGCAGCCGCGCCTGTGCGGGCGTCGTTCCCGCGTTGACGAGCTCGGACTGGATCCGGCTCGGGTTGTAGCCGGGCGCCGCGCACCCGACGAGCGCGACGACTGCGATCATTCCGGCCACTGCACTCGGGAGTCGACGGCGGCGCACGGCCGTCGAGCGTACGCGGTGACCCCCACGCCCGAACGAACGCGCTCCCGCGGGCACCGGCCCGGACGGCCGTAGGCTGACGTCGATGCTGTGTCCGAACTGCGGCTACAACAACCAGGCGAACAACCGCTTCTGCGTGCGCTGCGGGATCGACATCTCCGTCCCGCCCCCGCCGGACACGCCGTCGTCCGAGACCGGCCCCGCCGCGCCGCCGCCCCCTTCCGGGGCGCCCGTCCCGCCCGGCGCACCGGTCGAGCCCGCGGCCCCGAACCCGTGGGGCGCGCCACCCGCGCCACCCCCGCCATCCGCTCCGCCGTACGCGGCGCCCGGCCAACCGCCGCCGCCCCCTCCGTACTCCGTCCCGCCCGGCGCCTACGCGAGCCCGCCGCCTCCCGGCGGGCCTCCCAACCCGTTCGCGCCGCCGGGGGCGTACCCGCCCCCGCCCGGGGCCGGCCCGTACGCGCCCTACCCCTACCCGCCCGCCGGATTCCAGACGCCGGCCACGAACGGGCTCGCCATCGCGTCGCTCGTGTTGGGTCTCCTCGGCTGGGTAGCGTGCGGAGTCGGTTCGATCGTCGCCGTGATCCTCGGCTTCGTGGCCCGCAGCCAGATCCGCGAGTCGCAGGGCCGCCAGGGCGGCGACGGCCTGGCGCTGGCCGGGATCATCCTCGGGTTCATAGCGATCGGATTCATCGTGTTGGTCATCATCCTCGCGGCGGCGACCGGCAACAGCAGCGGCACGAACTGAGTACCCGCCCCCGCCGGCGGCTGCCCCTCAGGAACCGGGCCGGTTCCGCCGATAAGGCGCAGGAGGGGGTTCGCGATGCAATCGACCCAGAATCTCCAGACCTGGCTCTGGCCCGGCATCGAGCTGGCCGAGCCGGACGCCGCCCGGACGCCGGTCGCCGCGCCGATCGGCGCGGCCCGAATACCGCGAAGCTTGACGAATCGGCCGCGCCCACGCCCCGCGCGAGCACGACGCGCGCATCGAGCTCTCGCGGCTCCGCGACGAGATCGAGCGGCTCGTGCGCAACCAGCGCGCCGACCCCCGAGGTGCGGTCGACTCGGCGCTGGAGTCGGTCACGCCGACTGCAGGTCGTGACGGCCAACGTCGACGCGTGCCGCCCGCCGTCTGCGACGTTCGCGGGTGCCGCGATGGTCGCGCTCGCCGACGCGCAACTGCGTGGCCACGCCGACGCGATCGAGCGGGGCATGACGTACACCGCCGACAACCAGCTCCGCCTACTGCACGAGAACAAGAGCGCCCCCGAGGAGCAGTGAGCCCGCGGGCGGGTAGTTTGCCCGCCCGTGACAACAGAACGACCTGCTCCGCTCGCGGGTCTGCGCATCGTCGAGGTATCGATGCTCGGGCCGGGGAACCTCACCACACATCTCGCCGACCTCGGCGCCGACGTCATCAAGGTCGAACCGCCGCAGGGTGACTACGGCCGGCGCATGACGTGGCCGATCGTCGAGGGCGTCTCCCTCCTCTTCCTGCACATCAGCCGGGGCAAGAAGAGCATCGTGCTCGACCTGCGCACCGACGTCGGGCGCGAGACGTTCCTTGAGCTCGTGCGCGACGCGGATGCCGTCGTCGAGGCGATGCGCCCGGGCGGGCTCGAGCGCCGCGGGCTCGGTTTCGACGACCTCCGCAAGGTGAATCCGCGCATCGTGTTCTGCACGATCTCGGGTTACGGCGCGACCGGCCCGTACCGCGACATGCCGAGTCACGGCATCGCGTACGACACGTGGGCGGGCATCGTGGAACCGAAGATCGACGATGACGGCTTCGTGTACATGCCGGAGCACGTGTCGATCGGCATCAACGCGGGCCCGATCTTCGGCGCGCTCGGCCTGCTCGCGGGCGTGCTGCGCGCGCGGGAGTCAGGCGAGGGTTGCCAGATCGAGATCGCGCAGTCCGACGCTGCGGCCGCGATCGACTGGCTGCGCAGCGAGACATGGCGTGCCTACGAACGACCCGAGTCGGAGGTCACCGGCAACGAGGCCGACAACTTCGAACGGCGCGCGCCGGGCACAGGGGGCATGGAAGCGGGCGTCCGCTACCAGTACTACGCGACCAAGGACGGCCACGTCCTGTTCATGGCATCGGAGCGCGCGTTCTGGAAGAACTTCTGTGAAGGGATCGGCCGACCGGACCTGTTCGAGCGGTGGCCCGGCTCCCAGTACGGCGACCACGCCCGCAACAACACCGAGTTGCGCGTCATCCTGCGCGACGAGTTCGCGAAACGCACGACGCAGGAGTGGCTCGCGTTCGGCCTCGAGCACAACACGCCGATCGCGCCGGCCAACTCCCCCAAGACGCTCTACGACGACCCGCAGTTCAAGGATCGCTTCGAGCTGCTCCCCGCGTCGGAGGTCGGCGCCGACATGTTGCCCACACCGATCAAGTTCGTCGACGAGAAGCTCCCGATGCCCACCAAGGCGCCGACCGTCGGCCAGCACACCGAGCAGGTCCTGCGCAACGTCCTCGGCTGGAGCGACGATCAGATCGGAGCGGCCCGCGCCGCGGGGGCATTCGGGTCGTAACTGACCTGGCTTCCTGACGGGCGGCCTGTCGATGACCTCGTCGGGGCAGGTCACGGCGACCCGGCGCGGATCGACCGGCCCCGATCCCGCGCGCGTTGTGCGTCGGGTGGGCGGAGTGTGCGTTTGCGGGTGATGGGATGGGGTGGGCCGAGGGTCCAGCCTGCGCTCTTGAGTCGGTGGTGGCGGTAGCAGAGCCAGCCGAGGTTCGCGTACGAGGTGGGCCCGCCTTGGGCATGGCCGTGACGGTGGTCGCGTTCGAGGTAGCCGCGGTGGTTGCAGCCGTCGATGTCGCATTCGCGGCCGTCGACGATCAGCGCGGTCATGACTTCGGCGGGGACGTGCCGGCCGAGGTGGGCGACGGTGAGGATGTCCTTGCCTCGTTTGATGACGGCGGTGAGGAACGCGGATCCGATGAGCTGTTTGACCCAGCTGACGTCGACGGGTCCGACGCCGGGGATCTCGCAGATCTCACCGTCGGCGGTGCCGCCCCGGACCAGGGCCCCGTGGTCGACGACGATGTGGACGTGCACGTCGAGTCCGTTGGCCGGGAGCGGCGGGTTCGACACCGGTGTGTCAGAGACGGTGTTGGGCTGGTGGGATGTGGCGTCGAGGATGAACCCGGCGACGGCGTCGGCCGCGTACGCGGCGAGCGGTTCGTGGTCGGTACCGGCCTGACGGGCCCGGAAGATGCGTTTGACCTGCGCGTCGATGACGGCGTGGACCTGACCGCCGACCTCGGGCGTGAACCGGAACCGGCCCGCGATCATCCCGTCGGGGTCGATCCACGAATGCCATGCCCGCCGCCGCGTGCTGCCGCTTGGCGCGCCCGTCGGGGTCTTCGACCGCGGCCCGGGCTTTCACGCACGCGTCCGTGTAACGGCACCAGCCCCTGCTCCGCGATACCGAGCAGATCGGCTTCCGCGGCGGGGTTCTTCGCCGCCGCGCCCGCGATCAGTCCCGCTTCCGGAGCCGACAACCGTCCCGCCCGCACGGCGGCGTCGGTCGCGGGCAACGTTTCGAGCCGCTTCGCCGTACCGATCGCGCGGCGCACCTCACCGGCGGAGACACCGAGTAAACGCCCGACGGACGCGGCCGCGTCGTGCGCGCCGGTGTTCGTTTCCGCGACCCGAGCCGCGGTCTTGCCCAACAGGCCGTCGACGACGCGCCGGATCGCACCCAACTGGTCGACGACCCGCAGCGCCGCTTCGGGCGACAGCGCGGCCGCGTCGAACTCGAGGGCGATCGAGTTGAGCGTGCTGCGAGTCGTATCGAGCGATGCGAACATGTGTTCGTATCGTAGCAGCAACGTGCGCCAAGAACCACGAAAAGTGCCTGTTTCCAAACACCTTTTCGCCCTTCGACGGACCGCACCGACCGGGCCGCAGCCCCCGGCCCACCGCCTGCTCGCCCACCCCGTCGTCAGCGCGATCTCTTGACCTCCGGCCGGCGATCCCCACACCACCCTCGTCGAACACGATCGTCATGGCTGCGAACGCGAGGCCGACGCGGCGGTCAAGCCCGGCGTGAAAGCCGCGCGCCTGCGAGGCCGCAGAAGACGCCGACGCCCGCTCAGCTCGTTCGGCAGATGGTGCGCGGCGAAGAAGGTGAGCATCAGCGCGGTCGCGTCGATCTGTTGCGTCGTGTAGAGCGGGCTCGCCTTCGGGTCGGCACCGGGCCAGGTGTGGCTGCCCTTGACGATCGTGTACAGCTGGACCGTCGTGTTATCGGCGCAGTGCGGCCAGGTCCGGAGCACGATCTCGCTCGAGCGCGGTGCACGGTCGGCGTCGCGCCGCACCTGTCGAGCCTGGCCCAGTCGCTCATGTTCAACAACGTTCCCCGCACCGCGCCGGGCAGCGATGCACCGACCGCGCCGTCGGTATAGGGGACCGCGGGATCGACCGTGCCGTGGAACGCAAGATAGGGGACGGGCTGTTTGCAGCCGAGCTGGAAGTCGACGGCGACCGTCGCGAATGCCGCGATCTTTCCCGGCCGCGTGCGACGTGTAGAAGATCGCGAACGCAGCACCCTGCGAGAACCCGGACGCGTAGACCCGGTGCAGATCGACGCACATGGTCTTCGACACGGACGCGACGATCGCGTCGACGAACGCCGCATCGGTACCCGTTCCACTCAACTGCCACGTGTGGTTCGGACCGTCGGGCGCGATCACGATGACGTCGCGGCGCGCCGCTTCCGTGGGCATGCGTGTGAGCGCCGCGAACGATTTCGCGTCGCTGCCGAAGCCGTGGAAGAGCAGCACGAGCGGTGTCGGTGCGTTCGACCGGTACGCGGTCGGGATCGACAGCAAGTACGGGTGCGCGACGCCGGCCGTCGTGATGCTGCGCGCGGTCGTTCCCACCGCGGGCCGGGCCGGACTCTCCGAACAGCCCGGCGAGGGATCCTGACCGGGAATGGTGCTCGTGGTCGTGGTCGAGGCCGCCGGCGCGCTCGACGATTCGCTCGGTGCCGCCTTCGACGACGAGCTACAGGCCGCGACGCACAGGAACAGAGCAAGCAGGCACACACCGATCGGTGCGCGGCGACGCGACATCGCCGTGCAGTCTGTCAGGAGCGCTCAGTGGCTGCGCCAGCCCCGTTCGAACGGCAGGCGCCACGCGTCGGGTGCGATCAGTTGGTGAATCGCGTTCGGCCCCCACGAGCCCTGCGCATACGGGCGCACCGGCGGCGGGTTCTCGAGCAGCGGCATCGACCGCTCCCACAACCGCTCGACGCCCTGGGAGCTCGTGAACAGCGTGTGGTCGCCGCTCATCGCGTCGTAGATCAGCCGCTCGTACGCCTCGAGCAGATCGGTCGTGCGCCCGGTCTCGTGCAGCGCGAACTGCAGGCTCTGCTTGTCGAGCGTCATCCCCGGTCCCGGACGCTTGCCGTAGAACGACAGCGAGAGCCGCGACGCGTCGGCGAGGTCGAACGTGAGGTGGTCGGGCCCGTGCGCGCCGACGCCCGACCCCGACGGGAACATGCTCTTCGGCGGCTCGCGGAACGCGATCGAGATGATGCGCGCGCCCTCGGCCATGCGCTTGCCGGTGCGCAGGTAGAACGGCACGCCGGCCCAGCGCCAGTTGTCGATCTCGCAGCGGAGCGCGACGAACGTCTCGGTCTCGGAGTGCGCGCGCACGCCGGGCTCGTCGCGGTACCCCTCGTACTGCCCGCGCACGACCTGGGACGGCTCGATCGGGCTGAGCGAGCGGAACACCTTGTTCTTCTCCTCGCCGATCGACCGCGGTTCGAGCGCGGTCGGCGGCTCCATCGCCATGAACGCCAGCACCTGGAACAGGTGGTTCACGACCATGTCGCGGTACGCGCCGGTCTTCTCGTAGAAGGGCACGCGGTGCCCGATCGACAACGTCTCGGGCACGTCGATCTGCACGTGCGCGATGTGCTGGCGGTTCCAGATGGGTTCGAACAGCCCGTTCGCGAAACGGAACGCGAGGATGTTGAGCGCGGCTTCCTTCCCGAGGAAGTGGTCGATCCGGAAGATCTGACTCTCGTCGAAGGTCGCGTGCAGCGTCTCGTTGAGCTCGACCGCGCTCGCGAGATCGGTGCCGAACGGCTTCTCCATGATGATGCAAGCACGCTCCGCGAGGCCGAGCGCACCGAGTCGCGCCACCACCTCGGGCGCGGCCGCGGGCGGGATGCTGAGGTAGTGCAGGCGCGCGACGTCGCCACCGAGCTCGTCCTCGAGCTCGGTCACGATCTTCGCGAGCGCGTCGTCGCCCGCGGACTCCGCCACGTAGAACAGGCGCGAGGAGAAGTTGTCCCACTGGTCCTCGGACACGCCGTGGCGCGCGAACTCGTCGAGCGCGCGCCGGGCGAAACCGCGGAAGCCGTCGTCGTCGAAGTCGTCGAGCGACGTCCCGACGATGCGGCACTCGGGGAGTAGTCCCGCCTGGGAGAGGTGGAACAGCCCGGGGAGCAGCTTGCGCCGGGCGAGGTCGCCCGTGGCGCCGAAGAGCACGATGACGTGCGGGCGCAGCGGCGCGATCAGGTTCGACGGGATGTCGGTCGGATCAGCCATACGGGCCCTCGGGGGAGACGGTCTCCCGTCTCTATCGGCCGAGCGCTACGGAACCGCAGGTGGCCTGAGGATGCCGTGGACGACGCCATGCACCATCTGACCCAGCTCCTTTTCGGGAACCGCGCTGAACGCGTCGCCGGAGATGAGCAGCCCGCCGATGACGGCGCCGAACGCGCAGGCCAGCCGGACCCGGTCGCGCACCTCGAAGGTCTCGTCGGTCAGCAGCAGCTTGAGCCGGTTCTCGAGGTCGTCGTTCTCGGCTTCGTGGCGGGCGTCGTGCAGCCGCTCGAGCGCGGTCCGGTTCCGCTCCTGGAGGACGAACAGCGCCCGGTGCTGCAGCAGCTGCTCGATGAAGCCGTCGAGCAGGGTGGGCCACTCTTGCGGTGACGAGATCCCATCGCTGATCGTCGAGAGGAATTCCCGACCGAACTCGTGGAGCCGGAGATGCAGCGCCAGGAGCAGATCCTCCTTGCTGGCGAAGTGGTAGTAGATCGCGGCTTTCGAGAAGCCGAGGCGCTCGGCGATCTCCCGCAGCGACGTCTTCTCGTAGCCCTGGTCGGAGAACAACTCGAGCGCGACGTCGAGGATCCGCTCCCGGGTATCGGCCTGTTCCCCCGGTTCGGCGGTGTTCTCTGTGCGCTTCGAAGGGGTCATCGCTCGGGCTCCCGCGGAGTGGTCCAGCGCATTTTCACTTGACGGCCGGTAAGGGGCTACTTACCATGCGGCAAGTAAATGCCAACTGACCGGCCGGTAAGGAACACTGTATGTCTTCCGAATCGATGATCCAAGCCCGCGGCCTCGCCAAGAGCTATGGAGAGACGCACGCGCTCGCCGGTATCGACCTCGACGTGCCTGCGGGCACCATTCTCGGGGTACTGGGCCCGAACGGTGCGGGCAAGACCACCGCGGTCCGCATCCTGACGACGCTGGCGCACCCGAGCGCCGGCACGGCCCGAGTCGCCGGCTTCGACGTCGTCACCGACGCCGCCCAGGTCCGGCGCAACATCGGGGTCGCGGCCCAGGACGCCACTGTCGACGAGGCCCTGACCGGCCGCCAGAACCTCGACATGATCGGCGAGCTCACCGGACTGCGCCGCACTGCGGCCCGGGCCCGGACGACCGAGCTGCTCGAACGGTTCGGGCTCACCGACGCGGGGTCGCGGATCGCCAAGACCTACTCGGGCGGCATGCGCCGGCGCCTCGACCTCGCGGCGAGCGTGGTGGCGCGGCCGACCGTGCTGTTCCTCGACGAACCCACGACCGGTCTCGACCCCATCAGCCGCGTGCGCATGTGGGACGTCATCCGCCAACTCGTCACCGACGGCACCACGCTGTTGCTGACGACGCAGTACCTCGACGAGGCCGACACCCTCGCCGACAACATCGTGGTCATCGACCACGGTCGCGTCATCGCCGAAGGTACGTCGCGCGAGCTGAAGGAGTCGACGGGCGGCGCGCGCCTGTCGGTCACCCTCACCGCACCCAGCCCGCTCGCCGTCGCCGCGCTCCAGCACCTCGTCGAGGGCACCGTCCACGTCAGCGACGACGGCCGCCGGCTACACGCCGCCGTGCGCAACGGCTCGGGGCTCGGCACCGAGGCGGTCCGGGCTCTCGACCAAGCGGGCGTCATGGTCGACGATGTCGCCGTCCTGCAACCGTCGCTCGACGACGTGTTCTTCGAGCTCACCGGGCGACCCACGGAAGTGGACGCAGACGAAGTGGACGCAGACACGGGCGCCGAGGAGGCATTCGCATGACCATGACCGCCGATCCGCCCGTCCTCGCCGCGCCCGTCATCAAGGAAGCGGCTCTCGACAAGTCCTCGTCGCTCTCCGCGTTCTGGCACAACGTGATCGTGATGACGAGGCGCAACCTCATCCACGTGCGCCGCGAGCCCGCGCAGCTGTCGGACGTGACCGCGCAGCCCGTGCTCTTCACGATGCTGTTCATCTTCGTGTTCGGCGCGGGAATCACCATCGCCGGCGGCAGCTACAAGGACTTCGCCCTCGCCGGGCTGCTGACCCTCAACATCACGACGTCCGCGATCGGCACCGCGGTTGGGCTCAGCAGCGACCTGAACACCGGAGTGATCGACCGGTTCCGGACCTTGCCGATCCGGCGGAGCTCGATCCTCGTCGGCCGGTCGGTCGCGGATCTGCTCGCCGCGGCGTTGTGCATCACGATCGTCGCGGTCACCGGCCTCGCGATCGGATGGAGGCCCGACGCATCGATCATCTCGGTGTTCGGCGCGGTTGGAGTGGCATTGCTGTTCAGTTACGCGGTGTCGTGGGGGCTGGCGTGCCTCGGCATCGTGTCTCCCGGACCGGAGTCGGCCCAGGGCATCGGACTGATCGTGTTGTTCCCGCTCGCGTTCGTGTCGAACGCGATGGTCCCGACCCAGGGCATGCCGTGGATCCTGCGGGTCGTCGCCGACTGGAACCCGGTCAGCGCGGTCGCGGCCGCGTGCCGGGACCTGTTCGGGAACCCGAACCCGTCGAGCACCATCCACGCGTGGCCCATGCAGCATCCGGTGCTCGCCGCGCTGGCGTGGTCGCTGGTGATGCTCGCGATCTTCGTGCCGCTGGCGTCGCACCTCTTCCGGCGCAAGACGACCGAGTAGTCGGATCGACTGACGAACGGCCGGTCCGGGCGCAGCGAGCGCTCGGGCCGGCCTGCACGAGATCTCCACACCAACGGAGATCTCCGGTGTGCGCGAGGGGGGACTTGAACCCCCACACCCTTTCGGGCACAGGAACCTGAATCCTGCGCGTCTGCCAATTCCGCCACTCGCGCCGTGTGAGCGAGTGATCGTACCAGCCGCTCTGCACGCTCGATCATGGAGTCGCGCCGGTAGCATCGCCGCAATGGGACTGCAGCGGTTCGAGCGTCGGCTTGAGCGGCTGGTCGAAGGCACCTTCTCCAAGGCCTTTCGCAGCGGTGGCCTCCAACCCGTCGAGATCGGGCGCCGCCTGGGCCGCGAGATGGACGCCGGCCGCACGCTCGGGGTGCGCGGCACGGTCGCGCCCAACCGCTTCACGGTCTGGCTCTCGAACGACGACCTCGAGCGGTTCGCCGGCTTCCACGAAGCCCTGGCGCGCGAGCTCGCCGACGCGGCGCGCGAGCACGGCCGCGACGAGAGCTACCACTTCGAGGGCCTGATCGAAGTGCTCCTCGTCCTCGACGACCAAGCCCGGCGGGGCGACCTGCGCATCGACGCCGAGATCGTCGGCGGCGGGATCGGCACCGCCGCCACGCTCGTGCTGGCCGACGGCGGGCGCGTCGCGCTGGGGGAGGAGCCCACCGTCATCGGCCGTATGCCCGACTGCGCCGTGCCGCTCTCCGACCCGCAGGTCTCGCGCCGGCACGCCGAGGTGCGCCGCGACGAGTTCGGGTTCCGGGTCGTCGACCTCGGCTCCACGAACGGCACCCAGGTCAACGGGGTCGTCGTCAAGGAACACCCGCTCGCCGACGGGGACGTGATCGTCGTGGGTGCAACGTCGCTGCGTTACCAGGAGTCGTAACGGGCACATGTCCGACGCGATCCTCACGGTCCTGAAGTTCTGCCTGCTCGCATTGCTCTACGTCTTCCTCATGCGGGTCGCGTGGATCGTCGCCCGGGAGCTGCGCGGCAGTGCGAGCATCGCCGCGCCCCCGCCCGTCGCGGCGCCGATGCCACCGCCCCCGGGCACGAGCCGGCCGTCCCGCAAGCGCGAGTGGCAGCTCGTCGTCGTCGCCCCCGAGACCGAACGGGGCCGGACCTACCCGATCAACGGCGACTCGACGATCGGCCGGGGCGGCGGGTGCGCGGTCGCGTTGACCTTCGACACGTTCGTCTCGCAGGTTCACGCGCCGCGCCTTCGACCGCAACGGCACGCTCTGGGTCGAAGACGCCGGCTCCACCAACGGCACCCTCGTCAACGGCACTCGCATCACCGAACCGGCGAAGCTGCGCAAGGGCGACACCGTGCAGGTCGGCGAGACCGTGCTCGAGGCGCAGCGGTGAAGCTCGCGGCGGCGTCGGCAACCGACCACGGGCTCGTGCGGTCGAACAACGAGGACGCGTTCCTCATCGACGACCAACGCGCGCTGTTCGCGGTCGCCGACGGCATGGGAGGCCACCGCGGCGGCGAGGTCGCGAGCCACACCGCGATCGAGGCGTTGCGGGCCGCGATCGCGAACGGTGCACCGCTGCACGACGCGATCACGCGCGCGAACACGGCGGTGATCGCGCGCGCCGAGGGCAACGACGAGCTCACCGGCATGGGCACGACGCTGACCGCGCTCATCGCGATCGGGGGTCGCCAGCTCCTCGTCGGCCATGTCGGCGACTCCCGGGCGTACGTTCTGCACGACGGATCCCTGCGCCGCGCGACCCACGATCACAGCCTGGTCGAGGAGCTCGTCCGCGAAGGGCGGCTCACGCCCGAGCAGGCCGAGTCGCACCCGCAACGCAACATCGTCACCCGCGCCCTCGGCGTCGATGCCGCCGTCGACGTCGACCTGTACACGCTCGACATCCAGATGGGCGACCGGATCGTCCTGTGCTCCGACGGGCTCACCACGATGGTGCGCGAACGCGACATCGAGCGCCTCACCCGCACGGAACCCGACCCGCAGCGCCTGGCCGACGCGCTCGTCGCCGCGGCCGTGGCCGCGGGCGGCGAGGACAACGTCACGGTCGTGGTCGTCGACGTGCTCGAGATCGACCCGGTCGCGACCGACGCCGATCCCACCACACTCCTCGGCGTCCCCGAGACCGTGTCGCGGTCTGCCGTCATCGCCCCGCCGGACCCGCCCGAGCGGCCCGCACCCAAGCCGCCGCGGGCGAAGGGCTCGGGCCGGCGTGCGGCGCGCGCGGTCGTCCTCGTGCTGCTCCCGCTACTGCTGATCGTCGGCGCCGCCACCGCGGCCCTCGGCTGGTACGCGCGCGGCTCCTACTACGTCGGCGTCGACAACGCCGAGGTCGTGATCTACAAGGGCGTTCCCGGCGGCGTCCTCGGTTGGAACCCGACCATCGACCAGCACACCGGGCTCGCCGTGAACGCGCTGCCGGCCATCGACCGCGACCGGGTGCAGGCCAACAGCTCGCGCGGCTCACTCTCGACTGCGAAGTCGTACGTCGGGCGGCTCCAGGCCGCGGCCACCACCACCACCACAACGTCGACCACGTCGACGACCGTGAAGAAGAGCACCACGACGACGGTCAAGAAGACGACGACCCCCACGACCAAACGGGTCACGACCCCGACGAAGGCCGGGCCGTGACGGCGGTGGCCGCGTTCGGGCGCAGCCGGCGCCGCTCGGAGCTGTCGCTCGGGCTGCTCGTCATCGCCGTGACAGTGGGGGGCTACATCCTCGTCGCGCTCGCCAACGGCCCCCGGCTCCCGTCGAACGTCGCGATCCTGCTGGCCTGGGTCTTCGGGCTCTACGTCGTCGCGCACCTCGCGGTGCGCCGGTTCGCGCCCGCCGCCGACGGCACGCTGCTCCCGCTGGCGGCGATGCTGAACGGGATCGGGTTCGTCGTGATCGCGCGCCTGGCCGGCGCGGGCGGCGACTACGCGACGCAGGCGCGGATCCAGTCGGTGTGGGTCGGCATCGGGATCGCGGTGTTCGTCGCGACGCTCGTAGTGGTGCGCGATGTACGCGTTCTTCGCGCGGTACCGCTACATCGCGCTCCTGCTCGGGATCGGGTTCATGCTGCTCCCGCTGCTGCCCGTGATCGGCCAGTCGAAGGGTGGCGGCCGGCTCTGGGTCGGGTTCGGTCCGATCAACTTCGAGCCGAACGAAGTCGCCAAGGTGCTCCTCGTCGCGTTCTTCGCCGCCTACCTCGCCGACAAACGCGAGTTGCTGACCGAGGGTCGCATCCGGATCGGGCGCTGGTTCGTCCCCTCGCCGCGCGACCTCGGGCCGCTGCTCCTCGCGTGGGCGATGGCGCTGCTCGTGCTCGCGTACGAACAGGACATCGGCACGTCGCTGCTGTTCTTCGGCGTGTTCGCGGCGATGCTCTACATGACCACCAAGCGCACCGCGTATCTCGTCGGCACGTTGATCCTGCTCGTCGTCGGCGCGGTCGTCGCGTACAAGGCGTTCGGTCACGTGCGCGTGCGCGTCCACAACTGGACGAACCCCTGGCCGAACGCGCAGGGCACCGGTATCCAACCGGTGCAGGGTTGGTACGCGCTCGGCTCGGGCGGCATCGCCGGCACCGGGCTCGGGCTCGGCCAGCCGTGGCGCGTACCGCTCGCCACGACCGACTACATGTTCACCTCGATCGGCGAGGAGCTCGGGCTCGTCGGTTCGATCGGCGTCATTGCCAGCTTCATGCTGTTCGTCGGCAGCGGCTACCGGATCGCCGTCGACGCGACCCGGCCGTTCACGAAGCTGTTCGCGGCGGGCATCGCGACGATCATCGGACTGCAGACGTTCCTGATCATCGGGGGCGTCACCCGCGTCATCCCGCTCACCGGCATCTCGCTGCCGTTCGTCTCGTACGGGGGATCGTCGCTCGTCGCGAACTTCGCGCTCCTCGCGATCCTGCTGCGCATCTCCGACGAATCCGTGCGCGAGCGTGCGCAACCGCCGCCGGGGATCCGATGAACGTCGGAATCCGCCGCATCGGCATCGCGATGATCGTGCTGTTCGTCGCGCTCGCCGCCCAGCTGACCTACCTCCAGGTCGGCCGCAACAACCAGCTCGCCAACGCGTCGGGCAACCCGCGCAAGTTCTTCGGCAACATCCGCCGCGACCGTGGGCCGATCGAGACCGCCGACGGCGCGGTCGTCGCGTTGTCGACGACGACGAGCGACGAGTACAAGCACCAGCGCGTGTACCCGAACGACACCGCGTCGCTGTTCGCGAACGTCGTCGGCTACCAGTCAATCCAGAACGGGTCGACCGGGGTCGAGAACACGTACGCCGCCGATCTGGAGGGCCGCACGTTCGACCTCCAGTTCCACGGCGTCGCCGACGCGTTCGCGAGCAAGCAGCCGGTCGGCACCGTCGTGTTGACGCTCTCGAAGCTCGCGCAGGGAACTGCCGCGTTCGCGCTGCAGGGCCGGCGGGGCAGCGTCGTCGTGCTCGACGTGCAGACGGGCGGGGTGCTGGCCGCCTACTCGAATCCCACGTTCGACCCGAACCTCCTCACGAACCACGACACCAAGAAGGCGCAGGCGTCGTACACGTTCCTCGCCAACTCGCCCGACAATCCCTTGCTGGCGCGGGCGTGGCGGGAGCTGTACCCGCCCGGCTCGACGTTCAAGACGGTCACCGCTTCGCTCGCGCTGCAGAACAACGTCGACGTCGACAAGACGTTCCCGGTCCTCAGCCAGATCCCCCTGCCGCAGACGAACAACCAGACCCTCGCCAACTTCGGCAACGAGCGCTGCGGCGGATCGTTGCTCGACGGTTTCATCGTGTCGTGCAACACCACGTTCGCGCAGGTCGGCTTCGACCTCGGCGAGAAGTTCGCCGCCGGCATCCCGAACTTCGGCATCCAGACCACCGCGCCCCGCGAGAACGGATCGGGCATCGACCCCGCGATCGTCAGGAACACCGGGCCGGTGCCGGGAACCTTCCAGCACAACCAGCCGAAGTTCATGCAGGACGCGATCGGCCAGAACCAGGTGGCCGTGACGCCGATGGCGATGGCGCTCGTCGCGGAGGCGATCGCGAACCGGGGGTCGATCCTGCAGCCCCACTTCGTCGACTGCGTGCTCGACCCCAACGACAACCCGGTCGCCCGAGTCGGGATACAGCAGTACAAGCGGGCGATCGACCCCGCGACCGCGGCGACGATGGTCACGTACATGCAGGCCGTCGTCGACGACCCGCGCGGCACCGGCACCGCGGCGCGGATCCCCGGCGTGAAGGTCGCGGGCAAGACCGGTACCGCCGAGACCATCGACGGCGAGAAGCCGCATGCGTGGTTCATCGCGTTCGCACCGGCCGACCACCCGAAGTACGCGATCGCGGTGCTCGTCGAGCACGGTGGATCGAGCAACGCGGAGGTGACCGGTGGGCGGGTCGCCGCCCCCATCGCGAAGCAAGTGCTCCAGACGCTGCTGAACGCCAAGGCGATTCCGTCGCCGTGCGGCGCCCAGCCGGGCCAGCCGTGACCGGCAGATAGGGTTTTCGCCACCATGACGCTGGACGGCAGGGTCTTTTCCAACCGATACGAGATCCAACGCGAGATCGCCCAGGGCGGGATGGCCGAGGTCTACCTCGCGCGCGATCAGCTGTTGAACCGGCCGGTCGCGCTGAAAGCGCTCTTCCCCGAGTTCGCGCGCGAGCCCTCGTTCGTCGAGCGCTTCCGGCGCGAGGCACAGGCGGCCGCGAACCTGAACCACCCCAACATCGTCGCGATCTACGACTGGGGGCAGGAGGACGGCACGTACTTCATCGTCATGGAGTACGTCGAAGGCCGATCGCTGCGCGACCTCATCCGGTCGGAAGCGCCCGTCGACCCGGGTCAGGCCGCGGAGATCACCGCCGAGATCGCGTCCGCGCTCGCGTTCGCGCACCGCAACGGCGTGGTGCACCGCGACGTGAAGCCGGGCAACGTGCTGCTCACACGCAGCGGGACGGTCAAGGTGACCGACTTCGGGATCGCGCGCGCGGGCGCCAGCGACGGGCTCACGCAGACCGGTTCGGTCATGGGGACCGCCACCTACTTCTCGCCCGAGCAGGCGCAGGGTCTCCCGGTCGACGGCCGCAGCGACGTGTACGCGCTCGGCGTCGTCCTCTACGAGATGGTCACCGGCGTCGCGCCGTTCACCGCCGACTCGCCCGTGTCCGTCGCGTACAAGCACGTCCGCGAGAGCGCGGTGCTCCCTACCGAACGCAACCCCGACGTTCCGCCCGAGCTCGAGCAGATCATCATGACCGCGCTCGAGAAGGAGCCGGGGAACCGCTACCAGACCGCCGACGACATGCGCGCCGACATCCTGCGCTTCCGGCGTGGCCGGCCGGTGGTGGGCGCGCCCGCGAGCGCGCTCGTGATCGACCACCCCACGCCCGGCGCGACCGCCGCGGTGCGCACCACTCCCGAAGCCGCGGCCGCGGCCTACGGCGCGTCGACGGTGGTGACCCCGCGGGTCGACGAGCGCGGCCGCGTCGCATCGATCACTCCCGTAGCGCGGAAGCGCCGCAACACCGCGCTCGTGTGGGTGCTCACCATCCTCGGACTCGCCGCGGTCATCGGCGCCATCCTCTTCCTCGCGGTCAAGCTCAGCGACAACCAGTCCACGACCGCCGTGCCCAACGAGGTCACGAAGAAGGTCGACGACGCCACCGCCGACCTCGAGAGCCACCACTTCAAGGTCACCACGCAACGCGTCGCCGACCCGGCCGCGACCGTCGACACGGTCGTCCGTCAGGATCCCGCGGCCGGGAAGAACGCGAAACGGGGCGCGCTCGTGACGCTGTTCGTCAGCAGCGGCAGCGCGACGAAGACGATCCCCTTCGACATCACGACCGGTCGCACCGCCGCCGACGTGACCACCGAGCTGCAGGGGCTCGGCTTCGTGGTCACACCCAAGCTGCAGGCGAATGCGGCGGCGTCGGGCACCGTGTACGACAGCCAGCCCAGCCCGGGCACCGACGCGCCCGTCGATTCGACCGTCACGATCTTCGTCTCGACCGGGCCCGCGCCGGTCGCCGTCCCCACGGTCAAGGGCCTCAGCGTCGACGACGCCACCCGCCAGCTCGAGCTCGACGGCTTCACCAACATCAACACGCCCATCCAGGAGACGAGCGACAGTGTCGCCAAGGGTCAGGTCATCCGCACCGACCCGCCCGCGGGCCAGAAGATCGCGCTCGACACCCGCATCAACATCTACGTGTCGAGTGGCGCCCAGACGATCACCGTGCCCAACGAGATCGGCCACACCGAGGCGTTCGCCCGGAAGGATCTCGAGTCGAAGGGATTCACGGTCTCGACGTTGCGCAAGGTCGACGACGCCAACGTCGGCACGGTCGTGAACCAGAGCCCCAGTGGCGACACCCAGGCCCAACCCAACAGCGCGATCGTGCTGACGATCGGCATCGCATCGTCGACCCCGTCGACGACGAGCTCGACCACGACAACGACAACCGGGCCGTGAACTCGGCGCTCGCGCGCTGGTACCGCGAGCACGGTCGGCACACGCTGGCGTGGCGCGCGACGCGCGACCGCTGGACGGTCCTCGTCTCCGAGGTGATGCTGCATCAGACGCAGGTGCCGCGCGTCGCCGCGGTGTTCGACGCGTTCATGGCCGAGTTCCCCACGCCCGCGGCGATGGCGGCCGCGGGCCCCGGCGCGGTGATCGTCGCGTGGGGGCGGCTCGGCTACCCGCGCCGCGCCCGCCGGCTGTGGGAGGCCGCCGTCCGCATCGCCGGCGACGGCTGGCCCGACCGACCTGGCCGAGCTCCCGGGCGTCGGCCGCTACACCGCGGCCGCCGTCGCGGCCCAGGTCGACGACGACGACCTGGTCGGGATCGAGGTGAACGTCCGCCGCGTGTGTGCGAACGTGTGCGCGGGGACGCGCCTCGCCGACCGCGTGGCCGAGAACTGCGTGCGCGAGCTCGGCACCGGTCTCGGCCCTCGTGATCGGCTGCTGGCGGTCATGGACCTCGGCGCGACCGTGTGCACGTCGCGGGCGCCGGCGTGCGACCGCTGCCCGATCGAGCCGGCGTGCGCGACGCGGGGAGTGCACGACGACGAGACCCGGCATCGTCAGGGCCGATTCGAGGGCTCGTTCCGCCAGCGGCGCGGCCTCGTCCTGGCCCGGCTCCGCGAAGGTGCGGTCGCCACGTCCGAGATCGACGGCGAGGTGTTGGCGTCGCTGCTCGACGACGGCCTCGCCGAGGTCACGCGCGGGCGGGCGCACCTCCCGCGTGCGCCGCCGGACGCGCCCGCCCCGGCCAGGAAGTTCGCCAGGAGCTGGTGCCCGCCGATCGTGAGGATCGACTCGGGGTGGAACTGCACGCCCTCGATCGGGAACTCGCGGTGCCGCAGGCCCATCACGAGCCCGTCCTCCGACTCGGCGGTGATCTCGAGCGCGTCGGGCACCGTCTCCCGGGCCACGACGAGCGAGTGGTAGCGAGTTGCGGTGAACGGGTCGGGGAGCCCGGCGAACACCCCCACACCCGAGTGGCGGATCTCCGACGTCTTGCCGTGCATGACATGGGGCGCCCGCACGACCGACCCGCCGTACAACTCGCCGATGCACTGCAAACCGAGGCACACGCCCAGCACCGGGGTACCCGTCTCGCCGAAGGCCCGGATGGCCTCGTTCGACAGACCCGCGTCGGAGGGCCGGCCCGGACCGGGCGAGATCAGCACCGCGTCGGGCTCGAGCGCGCGGAGCGCCGCGAGCGACATCGCGTCGTGGCGGTGGACCACCGGCGCCGCGCCGAGCTCCCCGAGATACTGCACGAGGTTGTAGACGAACGAGTCGTAGTTGTCGACGACGAGGACACGAGGGGGCACGCGCGGCACGGGTCATTGTCGCGTACTCTCTCCGCCATGCCCCAGAGCAAGAGCAAGCGGTCGCGCTACACGCCGCCGCCGGCCAAGAAGGCGCCGCCCTCGAAGCTCTGGGTGCCGGTCGGGCTCACCACGCTGCTGACCGTCGGGCTGGTCGTCGTGGTCGTGAACTACCTCAACCTGCTGCCGGGCGCCGATACGGAGAACCGCTACCTCCTCCTCGGGATCGCCCTGATCAGCGGCGGTTTCCTCATGGCGACGAACTACCGCTGACCAGCAGGTGTACGTCAGGTGACCGAATCGCAAACGTGTGATTCCCCACAGAGTTATCCACAACCTGTGAGGAACGGGTGATGTGTTCGGTGACGCACCCAGGCGCCAGCCGCGTTTACATTCCCTATACAGCCGTTTGAAATGCCGGCAGGTAGGGGCTTACGGTTGTTCCGAAATGATCGAGATCCCGCCTGATGTGCGAGTCAGCGTGGTCGTCGCCCACGCTACCGCGAGCATTGCTCGCCAATGCGGCTGCGAAGTCTTCGCGGCCTTCGACCTGCTCTGCGTCGAAGCTTCGGCCCTCGGGCAGACCTTGGAGTACACCGCGCTCGACGTGCTCGACGGCGTCATCCAGTTCGACCCGATGGAAGTCGGGCAGGCTGACTGACGAGCAACATTTCGAGCGATTGCCGGACGAATGTAGAACGGGCGTTGCGCACTCGTTGCGCACGGGCTCGTACGCTGCGCAGCGTGGTGGCGCCGGTGAACGACTCGTCGAGGAACGTGTGAACCCGGACTACCTCGGGGTCCATGTGCATCAGGCCACGGGGATGATCGCGGCGCAGGTCGGCTGCGACATCAGCGAGGCCTACGGCCGCCTGCAGATCAGAGCCGACGCCATGGACCAGAGCGTCGAGGAGACCGCGCTCGACGTGCTCGACGGCGTGATCCGTTTCGTGGGTTAGCGCTACTCGACCGGAGCGACGAGCAGCATGGGCTCGCGGCAGTGTCGGGGCGCCTCCGGTACGTCGCCCTCGGGGGCTGCGAACAGGACGAGCTGGGCTCCGCAGACGATGCAGCGGTAGCGGAGATCGACGTCCTCGAGCACCGCCTCGGACGGGTCCGGCGGCGGCTCCGACTTCGAGAAGCCGGCGATGCTGCGCGCGCCCCACAGATAGATCAGCACCGCCGCGACCAGCGCCGCGAGCGCCTTGAACGCGAACCAGACAGCATCCATCCCGGCTGGGATGGTACGCCCGGACTCGGTGCTTCCTACAACCGCTCGCCGGTCTAGAGCCGCTCGATGATCGTGGCGTTGGCCATGCCGCCGCCCTCACACATCGTCTGGAGGCCGTAGCGGCCGCCTGTGCGTTCCAGCTCGTTGAGCAGCGTCGTCATGAGCCGCGCGCCCGACGCACCCAACGGGTGACCGAGGGCGATGGCGCCGCCGTTCACGTTGACCTTCGCCATGTCGGGGTGGTGCTCCTTCTCCCACGCGAGCACCACGGGCGCGAAAGCCTCGTTGATCTCGACGATGTCGATCTGGTCGAGCGTCATCTTGGCCCGCTCGAGCACCTTCGTGGTCGCCGGGATCGGGCCGGTCAGCATCAGCACGGGGTCGACGCCGGCGAGGGCGAAGGTGTGGAACCGGGCCCGAGGCTTGAGGCCGAGCGCGTTCGCCTTCTCCTCGGTCATGATGAGCAGCGCCGCCGCACCGTCGGTGATCTGCGACGAGTTCGCGGCGGTCACGACGCCGTCGGGCTTGAATGCGGGCTTCAGCTTGGCCAGCGTCTCCATCGACGAGTCGGGCCGGATGCCCTCGTCCTGGCCGACGACGGTGTCGCCCGAGTCACCACCGGGCACCGTGACCGGCAGGATCTCCCGGTCGAAGCGACCCTCCTCACGGGCGCGGGCCGCGCGGAGATGCGACTCGACCGAGAAGGCGTCGTTGTCGTTGCGTGAGATGCCCCACTTCTCGGAAATGAGCTCGGCGGAGATGCCCTGCGGCACGAGGTTCGGGTAGCGGCCCGTCATCATCGGACCGAACGGGAAGCCGTACTTGCCGTCGGCGACCGACGCACCCATGGGAACGCGGGTCATGCTCTCGATGCCGGCCGCGATCACGACGTCGTACGCGCCGGCCATCACGCCCTGCGCCGCGAAGTGCGCGGCCTGCTGCGACGAACCGCACTGACGGTCGATCGTCGTGCCGACGGTCGACTCGGGGAAGCCCGCGGCCAGCGCGGCGTTGCGACCGACGTTGATGCCCTGCTCGCCGACCTGCATGACGCAACCCATGATCACGTCCTCGACGAGCGCGGGGTCGACGCCATTGCGCTCGACGACCGCCCGTAGGACGTTCGCGACGAGATCGACGGGGTGGACGTCCTTCAGTGCCCCGTTGCGGCGTCCGAGCGGGGTGCGGATGGCGTCGACGATGACGGCGGTCGGCATGGGAGCCTCCAAGGCGTTGTAGCGAAGTGCTGTAGCGAAGTGCTGTAGCGAAGTGCTGTAGCGAAGTGCTGTAGCGAAGTGCTGTGGCGGGGCCGCGGGCAGATCGTGCGGTCGCGCTCTCACCGTACCGGCGGAACTTGACCGATGGGTCAAGTTTCGCGGGAGTGAACGGCCCGGTCAAACCCGGTCTGATTCACTGTGATTCCCATGCCCGCCCGCCCGACATCGCGCCTCCTGTTGCTGCGCCACGGCGAATCGACGTGGAACGTGGAGGGTCGGTGGCAGGGCTGGCTCGACGCGCCGCTCACCGCAGCGGGCGAGGAACAGGCCGCACATCGGGCCCGCACGCTGGCGCACGACAGCTTCGCGCCGCGGGTCATCTACACCTCCGACCTCAGCCGGGCGGCGCGCACCGCCGAGATCATCGCCGCCCACGTCGAGTCGCCGCTCATCGTCGAACCCGGGTTCCGCGAGCGCAACGGGGGCGAGTGGCAAGGACTCACCGGCGCGGAGATCGACGAGGGCTGGCCCGGGATGCGCGCCGCGTGGCGCCGGGGCGAGCTGACCGCGCCGCCAGGTGGCGAGGAGGAGGTCGACGTGCTCGCCCGCTTCGACGACGCGCTCGCGCGCGTCGCACGAGCACGCCGGTTCGGGGATCGTGTGCGTCGTCACCCACAACGGGATCTTGCGGATCGCCGCGACGCGTGCCGGCGCCGACGTGCACACGGTCATCCCGAACCTCGGCGGCTTCTGGTTCGACGCCGTCGGCGGGACCTTGCAGAACCCCGAGCCGGTCCATTGACACGCGCTCGCGCCGGCGCACTCGCCGCAGTACTCGCGCTCGCCGCCGCGACCGACCGTGTGCGGGGGCAGCACCGCGAAGGACACGGGCGCGCTCGACGCGGTCGACGTACCCGCGACGATCAAGGTGACGAGCACGGCCTTCGCCGACAACGGTGCGATCCCGCGCGCCGACAGCTGTGACGGCACGGGCGGCACGCCGGAGATCCGCTGGGGCGCGGTCCCCGCCGCGACGAAGACCGTGGCGGTCGTGGTCGACGATCCCGATGCGAACCACTTCCTGCACTGGCTCGTGATCGGGCTGCCCGCGGCGCCCGGGACCGTGCCGAGTAAGGCCGCCGGCGTGAGCGAGCTCGACAACACCGGCGGGACGCGGGGCTGGACGCCGCCGTGCCCGCCCGCGGGGAGCCTCCACCACTACCGGTTCACGGTCTACGCGCTGAACGACTATGTCTGCGCCGACAACGGCGACGCGACGAACGGCCCCGGGTGCTCGCCGCCGAGCTCCATCCAGGCCCTGCCCCAGATCCAGGGCGCCGCGATCGC
>CAWFFF010000010.1:0-83279 GCA_963814995.1 uncultured Actinomycetes bacterium
CGGCTATGCGACCAGGCGAGAAGAAAGTTGCCCATCCCTGAACTTCTTTGTCGCGTTCGGCCGTCGCTCCGCGCTATTCATGGGTATGGGAACCATTCGATGCGAACGAGCGCCGCCGACACCACGGCACGTGGGGCGCCGGCGTTTCAATTCTTAGGTAGCGACTTAGGCGCACAATCCGAGACTGACAAACAATCCCTCTGACCAGGCCTTACGAGTCGGGCTGGCGGGATTCGAACCCGCGACCTCTTGACCCCCAGTTACCGCCCAACCGTCCCGCTACGTCTCACCACGTCTCACGATCCCCCGCCGACCAGGCCTTTCGCGACGGCGTTCCGAGCCGTTGTCTCACTACGTCTCGCTACGTTTCTTAGGCAAAACCTTAGGTAGACCACGCCGCGATCTCACCGGTGGATGCCCACACAAGGAGGTCCCCGGTGTGCTCGTCCGCACGAAGCGGTGAGCGCACGCCACGCGCCGCGAGGGGCCAACTCGCCCCGGACCAAACGGTCGCCTAGTCTTCTAGTATCCACTAGAAGAACAGTAGGCGAGCGGCGATGCATCAGGAGACGCACAAGGCTGTACGTCTGATCATCTACGGCGACTTCAACTGCCCGTTCAGTGCGCTTGCAAGCGCTCGTGCGACCGAACTCGAGGCTCGAGACCTCGTGGAAATCGAGTGGCGAGCGGTCGAGCACGACCCCTCCATACGCGACACGGGCGAACCCGTCACGGCCGAGCGCAAAGCAGAGTTCAGAACGCGAGCTCACGCAGGTTCGAGGCCTCCTCGTCGACGGTGAAATCGATCGGCTCCGGGTTCCTGAACATCGAGCGAACACTGGTCTCGCCACCGCCGTCTACGCGGGCGCGCCCGCCGCCCTTCAGCCCAAGCTCCGGGAGCAGCTCTTCGAGGCCTATTGGACGCGCGGTGAGGATCTGGGCGCCGGGACCGTCGAGCGTCTTGGCGGCGACGGACGTGATGAGAAGACCGCGGTCACTTGGCGCACGGCGTGGTTGGCGTTGCCTGATCCGATCGTGCCGACGCTGGTTCTTCCGGACGGCTACGTGTCGCGCGGCCTCGGCGCGCTCAGCCGTCCGCGGAGACATGGACGACGACCGGAGAGCGTGATGGTGACGCGAGGACCGGCTGCGGCTGTCAACGGCCCGATTCGACTCACGCGCGATCTCGGCAGCCGGTCGCAGATCCACGATCTCGTCGTTCGTTTCTATCGGGAGATCGTGTTCGATGACCTCCTCGGGCCCGTGTTCGAGGAGGTGGCCGAGGTGGATTGGTCGACGCATATCCCGAAGTTGATCGACTACTGGTGTCGGGTACTGCTCGGGGAACCGGGATACGACGGGTACATCCTTCACGCGCACCAGGAGGTCCACGAGATCGAGAGCTTCCGGCCGGAGCTCTTCGACCGCTGGTATCTCCTCTTTGTCGAAGCGATCGACGCGGGTTGGCGAGGACCCATCGCGGAGCGCGCGAAGGCTCACGCCGCGCGCATGGCGGGTGTGCTCTCAGGCCGTCTGCTCAACGCGGAATGGATTCCTCCCTGCGGACGAACGTCGACCGCGGGATGAGCGCCGATCGCGATCCATCGCGCCGCCCGTTGCGCTCCAACTGCGAGCGACCAACGCATCCGCCGCTTCAGGCATTCGTCCTGGCCCTCGCGGTCGTGATCGCGATCGTGGCCCTCGCGTTGATCAGCACGTTTGGCGCGCACTGATCAACGCGAGCACGACGATCAGTTGTTCGGCTGCGGGGTGAGGCGAGGGTACGCGTCTCGGACCATTACGGTTCGTACGTCCAGTCGGGTCGTTTCCGCATTTGCTTCGCATCGAATACGGCGCGACCGTCGACGATGTCAACGAGCTTTGGGACGATCGCTCGGTGCGGACGCGTGCACCTTCCTTGAAGGTGCGCGTCGAAGTCCTCGGGGAATGAGCGCAGGATGCTGCCCACCAGCTGCTGTTCTTCGACGGGCAAGAAGCAGCGGTTCCCGTCGGCGACGACGCCGAGCCAGTGGTTCATGCTCTCGAGACTCGCGTCGGTACCGCGCCCCCCTGCGATGTCGTCGAGGGCACTCGTGATGGCGCCCGTCCCGAGCTTGCACGGCGGACACTGTCCGCACGACTCCACGTACAGGAATCGTGAGAGAACCGCGGCGACGTCGACCATGCAAGCGGTGTCGTCGTACACGATGAATCCGGCTGCCCCGAGACCGGTGCCGGCCGCGGCGAACGCCTCGAACGTCAGTGGTACGTCGAGTTGCGCTTCGGTGAGCACGGCGTTCGTGACGCCGGGAAGTACTGCCCGAATGGTGGCATCAGTTCGTAAGGTTCCGAACATCGCCAGGACCTCTCGCAACGGCGCGCCAAACTCGACTTCGGCGACGCCGGACCGTTTGACGTCGCCGACGACCGTGCACACGACTGTTCCCGGCGCCCCGACGGCACCGAGCGACCGATACCACGACGCACCGTTTGCAAGAACGTGCGCAATATTGGCCAGCGTCTCGACGTTGTTGACGGCTGTCGGGTTCGACTCGTGTCCTCGAGCGTGTCCGGTCTCGGGTTCGTGTGCCTGCCACCCCAGTTGTGGCGCGGTTGCGAACAAGCCATGCACGTATGGCGGTAGCCAGCGCGGCAGTGGATCGTTGCCCTCGACAACTTCGAGCAGCGCCTTCTCTTCACCGAAGAGATACTCCTCGGGTCCGGCAACGACGCCGATCGAGAGGTCGCCGACGAGACCCGCCTGTTCGATTTCCGTCACAGCGGCGATGACACGCTCACGCTCCGGTCCGAAGCTGGCCTTCGAGCGCGACGAATACCTCCCGTGCGCCGACGACCAACGCGACGATTGCAAGGCCCTCGATAACTTGATACGGATTCGCGCGCAAGATCGCGCGGTCCTTGAATGTGCCGGGCTCGCCCTCCGCCCCGTTGCATACTGCGTATCGATGGCGGCCCGCGGCGCCTCGCACCGTCCGCCACTTGGTCGCGACGGGGAATCCCGCGCCACCGCGACCGCGTACGCCGGCCTGCTCCAGTTCGGTAATGGTTTCTTCCGGACCCAGTTCCCTCGCCCGCGCAAGGCCCTTGCCCCCGCCGGCCGCGATCCATTCGGCCAAGGAATCGATGCTTTGAGCAGGCAGGACCACCTCAGAGCGATTCACCGTCATCGGGCGTCCTTCGAACATCGGTGCGCCTCGCTCACGATCGGGAGGCCCGGCCGTTCGCCGACCAGCTGTTGGCAATGCACTCGAGCGACGTTGGCGGCAAGGGTCTTGACCTTCTCCGCGTTCTCACCCACCCATCCCATCTCGACGGTCTCGTAGAACAGGTCGAGCCAACGCTCGAAGTGCGCAACCGTGAAGGCCCGCTGCGCATGGATCAGCTGATGCGCACGGAACGGGTTTCCGGCGTAGCCCTGCGTCCCGAACAGCGCCCGACACCAAAAGGCCGTCAACTTCGGAAGGTGCTCCGACCAATCGACCCGGGCCACCTCGTTGAACATCGGGCCGAGGAGGTCATCCTGGGCGACATCCCGGTAGAAGCGCTGCACCATCTCGGCGACATCGCCGGGATCGAGCAGATCATGCGTCGGCGGGGTCATCACTCCGTCAGGCTAACGGTCTTCGCGCTATTATTCTAGATATAACTAGATTTATTAGCCCGGAGGTTCGACACGATGGTCACGGGACGCACGGTCTTGATCGCGACCGAGATGCTCGCGGCAAGCATCTGGGTCTGCAGTCTCGTATGCCTGGCGCTCGTGACCAGCGTCGCCCGACGAGTGCTCGACGGACCGTCACGCGTTGCATTCTTTCGCGCCGTCGGACGTACTTACGGCCGGGTCGGTACGGGAGCTCTTCTCGTCGCGATCGCCGCAGGGGTGGCGATCGCGGGACGGCCATCACATTGGGAGACGACGGTCTCTCTTGCGATCATCCTGTCGGTGGTGCTCGTCGCACTTACTCTCGTCGGCATGGCGCAGGCACACCGGATGACGGTCCGACGCCAGCGCGCACTGGACGCGCCCCGAGACGTATCGATTGCGAGCCAGATCAGTCGAGGAGCTGCAGTGGCCGGCGCGCTGCGCGGCTCTATCGCGCTCGTCACCCTCGTCATCCTCGCGCTCGGCGCTCACGCCGTGGGCACATGACGCGCCAACGCTCACAGCCTTTCTCTAGGATAGAGTAGAAGAACAGATGGTCAACGTATCGAGGGGAAAACCGATGAAGGCGCAGCAACCTGCGATTCCCACGCTGCAGGAACAGGCGCGCGCGCTCGGCGACCCGACTCGCCACGCGATCTTTCGCTACGTAGCCGACGCAGGCACGCCAGTCGATGTCGCCGAACTCACGACGCACTTCGCCCTCAATCACAACGCGATCCGACAACACCTGGCGAAGTTGGTCGACGCGAATCTCGTGATCGAAGAACAAGCGCCGAGCACTGGACGCGGACGGCCGAGACTCAACTACCGCCTCCATCCCGCTGCAGATAGCCGGTGGGGCGCCACCGGGCCATACGAGCGTCTGAGTCTGCTCCTCAGCGAAATGTTGCGAACAGGCGACTCGGCGGTTGAAGTCGGGCGTCGCGCCGGCCGTCGTCAGCAACTCGGTACGGCCGCCGACGACGATCCGGTCGCGTTTGTCGTCGAGGCGATGGAGCGCTCGGGCTTCGACCCGAACGTGCGTACTCGCGGTAGCCGCGTTGACGTGGTACTCCGCACGTGTCCATTCGCGACAACGGCACTCGCCGACCCCGACACCGTGTGTTCGATACATCTGGGCATTGCGCAAGGCATAGCCGAGTTGACCGACGGACGGGTCGTGGTCGACCAGCTCGTGCCGCACGACCCGCGCAAGGCGAACTGTCGGCTTCGGATGCACCGCGAGACCTGAGGCTCAACCCCCGATCGACGGGGACCGGCTCCGGGCACTGCCCCGCGCTCGGTTCTACATCGCGTGCCAACACGAGGACGAACGACGCTGACCGCACGGCCTCGACCCGGCAACCGACACGAGGATGGTGCGGGTCGACGCCGATGCCCGACCCTTGTAATTTCTAGTGTCTGCTAGACTTATACTGACCCGAAGGTCGCCAAGGTCGCCGAAGGTGAGGGGTCCGAAGATGGAAGCAAACGGTCAATCGGGCGGACCGAGTGCGTGGCCGACAGCCATGGCTTCGTTCGTTGTCATCTCGCTGCTCGTCAGTCTGCTCAGTCTGGGTTTTCTCGTCGACCGGAGCAACGGGACGAGAGTCGTCAACGCAACGACGTCGGCGGCTTCGGCCCCGGCTCCTGGATTCGACTTCGGTGCCGGAGCGCCGGACGGTTTCCAGGCTCGTGACCCGAACGCGCCGAAGCCGAGCCCGCTGCCGGCGGGCACGGTGCACAAGGTGACGTTCGACATCATCGAGAAACAAGTCGAGATCGCGCCCGGCGTGTCGCAGCTGATGTGGACGTACAACGGGCAGGTACCCGGGACCGATCCTACGCGGAAAGGTCGGCGACACGTTCGAGGTGACTCTCGTGAACCACGCCACGACGACCCCCCACTCAATCGACTTCCATGCGAGCAAGGTTGCGCCGAACGTCACGATGCGAATGATCGGCCCGGGCAGCAAGTTCGTGTACAAGTTCACGGCAACCCATTCCGGCATCTTCATGTACCACTGCGGTACTCCGCCGATACTGGAACACATCGCCATGGGTATGTACGGCGCGGTCATCATCGACCCGCCGAACCTTCCTCCCGTCGACCACGAGTACGTCTTCGTCCAGTCGGAGCTCTACCGGGAGAGCGACCCGCTCCAACCGGTCGACTACAACAAGCTTCTCGCCGAACAGTGGGACGGTGTCGTCTTCAACGGCTACGTCGGCCAATACACGGATCGGCCGATCCGCGTTCAACCGAACCAGAAGATCCGAGTGTGGGTCATGGACGACGGTCCGCGCAGACATCTCGTCGTTCCACGTGATCGGCACGATCTTCGACACCGTCTACAAAGAAGGCGCGTACCTCCTGCAACCCGGAGCCGAACAGGGTGGTGGCCAGGCACTCGACCTCACCCCGGCCCAGGGCGGCTTCGTCGAGTTCACGCTCCCCGTTCCGGGGAAGTATCCGTTCATCACCCACAAGATCGCCGATGCCGCGAAAGGTGCCGCCGGCGTCTTCATGGCCGGCAGCGTTCCAGCCGACGCGGCCGGCTAACCACCCCCAACGATTGGACGGCACTCATGACTCTCCCCGACCCTGTCATGCGTCACCACACCGCCTGGATCCACTGCGCCGACTGTCCCCCGCATCCGGTGCGATACGCCGTCGACGCCGACCGACTGGTGTGCTTCGGCGAAGACCTCCCCGCCGGTGCGACGAACGGACGACAACTCTTCGTGACGGTTCACGAGATTGCGGGCGGACCTGCGCTCGCCGAGATGAACCTGACGCTACGCGACGTCTCACCCGACGACCTCGATCCGAACTCAATACTCGATCTTCTCGAACACATCTCGCTCGGCCGCACGGCCGAAGAAGTCGATGCCGCCATCGCCCGGCACCGCCACCGTCGTCTCGTCACGCTCTCCAGCTGACGATGACTTCTCCTGAACCGCAGCGGGAGGCACCTGGGTTGGAGCCGGCTGTACCCGTGCGCGTGCGCACCCACCCTGGGCTTTGCGTCGGTTGGGGCGAATGTCATCGCTGGGCCCCGAACGTCTACCCGCTCGATGACGAAGGTCACGTCGCGGCGCACGTGATGGAGGTGCCGAGCGAGCTTGCTGATGACGCGTGGTGGGGAGCTTCGGTATGCCCCGAACGCGCCATAACCGTGATCGGACCGCCGGAGGCCTACTGGTTCGAACGACTACGTCATCGCCGGCAGCACACCTCGCAAAGGCCCGCCGAACAGGAGGAGCAGCCATGATCGAACTGACCGGAACCGAGACGCTGGCCGATCTCGTAACCGCGAACCCGTCGCGCGCTCGAGTGCTGGAAGGATTCCACCTCGACTACTGCTGCAACGGCGCGCGCCGTCTCGCCGACGCGTGCGCGCCCCTTGGCCTCGATCCCCAAATCGTTACCGCCGCACTCGTTGATATCGGGTCCGTGCTCGACGATGACTGGACTGCTCTCGGACCGGCGCAACTCACCGAACACATCGAGCAGACGCACCACGCGTTTCTCCACACCGAGTTGCCGCGTCTCTCGTCGCTGCTCGCGAAGGTGACCGACGTCCACGGCGCGCGCCATCCCGAACTCGCCGATATCGCGTCGACATACGAGGAACTGCGAGGCGACCTCGAACCGCATCTTCTCAAGGAAGAGCGCATGTTGTTCCCGATGATCCGCGAGCTTGCACGCTCGGCGGAAATGCCGGTGTTCCACTGCGGTGCGTTGCGCAACCCGATCTCGGTGATGTTGGCAGAACACGACCGAGCCGGCGAGCTACTCGCGACCCTGCATGCGCAGACCGGCAATTACCGTGCGCCCGACGACGGCTGCGCGAGCTACCGAGCACTGTTCTCGGGATTCGCGGAGCTCGAAGCCGATACGCACCTCCACATTCACAAGGAAAACAACGTGCTGTTTCCGACCGTCCTACGGCTCGAGGAGGAGCGCGTCGGCGAGGTCGCCTAATCGTCGGGTTCGGAACGTGGACACTCGCAACCGATTGGTGGGGTCGCACCGACGATCCCCACGACTGGCGAACCCCGTAGCGTCCTTACCTTATTTCTAGTATCTGCTAGATATAGCATCATGGTCAATACAGCCGACACGGCAGATCAGACAGTTGACACGGACGCCGATCTCGCACCGGTCGCCCAAGACGCGCATGCCGCCGAGAGCGCCGACCACGGTGGCGACTCCGCCTGCTGGGCCCATCTCGTCTGTCCCGAGTGCGGAGCGCTCTCGAGCGAGGGTCACCACGAAGGCTGCGAGTCCGAACAGATCGGGCTGAGCGACGGGAGCGTCCTCGTCGACCAACGACCCATCAGCGCCGACCATGTCGAGGCCGTGTCGAATGAGCGCGCGTCGGTCTTGGCCGAACAACGTCTCATGCGGAGGATCGTGATCTGGACCGCGATCGGCGTGCCGGTTGGAGCAGCGTTCTTCGGCCTACTCGTATTTGTCGCGACCCTCATGGCGGATGTTCCGGCCGAAGGTCCGGTTGCGGCCGGAGCGATTGTCGGTGTGCTCGCGGGGCTGTTCGTCGGCATGTTGGTCGGCGTCATGGCGAGCGTCGAAGAGACGGAGCATGCAAATCTCGTGCTTCGGGAACGCACGAACGCCTAGCTTTCGGTATCAGCCGAAGGTTCGCTCGACGATCTCGAGCTGCGTTCACGCTGGGAGTGGATCAGCCCAACTTCACTCGTGAGCATGAACGCGATCGTCGCGGCGATCAACGTGGTGGGAAGGAGATGGATTCCTCCCATCTCGGTCACGATGAGGGTCGAACCGATCAGGGTTTTCGTGACACCGACATTCGCGGCGACCATGAGCGCCGCGCACACGACCCCGACCGGCGCCGCGGCAAAAGCGTGATGCGTGAGTTGGCCGACAGTGGCGCCGATGAAGAACAACGGAATGATGAAGCCTCCTGGCCAGCCGGACGACACGGTGAGCGACGTGCCGAGCAGCTTCGCTACCGCCGCGACCGCAAGCACGCTCACGCTCAGACGAGTGGTGAGCACGTGACCCGTTTGGGCCTCGCCGAAGGTGAGCGTGTACGGGGACCAGATCGCGAGCAGCGCGAGCCCGAGCCCGCCCACGATCGGCCGCGACATGGCCGGGAACCGCGCGGAACATCCAACGCAACCCGATCGTGAGATACGTAAAGACGACCGCGATCAACGCGCCCGCGACACCGGCGCCAACCGCCCACAACAGGTCGATGCCATGCAGCTTGTCGACACCCGGGATGTGCCACGCGGGCACGAGGTCGGCGCCGGTCACCACGACGTAGCACGCGTAGCCCGACAGCGAACCAAGGATCGCCGGAAGCAGCGCTTCGGTGTACTGCATACCTCGTCGGTGCAAAATCTCGAGCGAGAACAGCGCCGACCCGAGCGGCGCGCCGAACAACACCGTGAACGCCGCCGCCATCCCGGCGATGGTGACGCAGCGCGCCTCTTCGACCGAAAGGTTGCGCTTGCGCGCGAGCCAACCCGCGAGCGTGCCGCACGTCGTGACCAACGGTGCTTCGGGCCCGGCCGCGCCGCCGGCCGAGATCGTCAGGAGCGACATCGGTATCAGCGACCTCAGGGTGCGCACGCCGGGCGCGGTGCCCGAGACGTGGATGTTGTCGACGAGCAGTTCGACGTCGCCGGGGCTGCCGAGTATCAGCCCGATCACAACGACTGCCACCCCGGTTGCTCCCAGCACCACGAACTCGGCCGTGCTGCTCCAGTGATCGGGCCAGAGCACGTGCTGCAGCAGATGGAACGCGAAGAGATAGGCGGCGCCTACCGCGCCACTTGCCAGCCCGACCAGCACGGTCGCACCCAGCAGCGCCGGCGACATACCCACGACACCGTGATCGAAGAACCTGCGCCGGAACGACTTCGAAAACATATCGCAGTACGATATCCTGCGATGCGAGATCACGAGCCGGACGACGACGACTACCGACGTCTCCTCGACCTACGGACCGGACTTCGCCAGTTTCTCCATTGGAGCGAACAGCAGGCAACGGCCGTCGGCATCACGCCCGCGCACCACCAACTCTTGCTCGCGATCCGCGGACATCCACGCGACGAAGCACCGACAATCGGCGATGTGGCAGCCGCGTTGTTGCTCCGTCACCACAGCGCCGTCGGTCTCGTCGACCGCGCGGTGAATGCCGGGCTCGTCGACCGGCACACCGACGCCGGCGACCATCGGATCGTCCGACTCCGGCTCACACCCCTCGGAGCACGACGCCTCCGCCAGCTCAGCGGCGCGCACATCGAGGAGCTGCGACGCCTCGCGCCCCGTATGCGGTCCCTATGGGCGAACCTCGAACCGATCCACGACTCGGAACCCCCGCGGTCCTCTCGCGGGCCATGAGCCGCGTCGCCATTGGTCTGTCGACCAGAACCGACTGGCGTCATTGGAGCATCCAGGATTCCCGCCACGGATCGTTCCGCTTCAGCGGCAGCGTCGCGGTCGACGCAGTGCTCGCCGAGCGGTACCACGCAGTGACCAGCTCCAGCGTCGTCCGGGCGTCGTCGAGCGTGACTGGCAGCTCACCGTCGGGGATAGCGTCGATGAAAGCCTGGAACTGTCCCGTGTACTGGCCCGGGGCGACGCCGGCGGTCTGCCAGATCTCCTCGGCCCGCGCCTCGGCGCCGGCATCGCGGAAGTCGAAGCGCCAGGGACCGCGGGCCGGGTCGTACGGGTCGGTCGACGACTCGATCGTGACGTGCTCGAAGCACCACACCAGCCGCGACGACTCCTGCGCGGCGCCCGTGGTGACGTTGAAGGTCATCAGGCCCCCGTCGACGGTCCGCCCGATAGCTACGGCGCAGTCCTCGGTATCCACGTCGTTCACGCGCGTCGCCGTCATCGCGTGCAGCTCGGCGAGCGGTCCACCGATCCACGTGAGCAGGTCGTTCACGTGGATCGCGTGGTTCACGACGGTGCCGCCCAGCGCGCCTGCCCACGTCGCGCGCCACGGCGCCTCGCGGTAGTACTCGGCATCCCGGCGCCACCACGTCGAGGCCGACGCGGTGTAGAGGCGTCCGGCGATCCCCGCGTGCACGAGGGCCCGCGCCCGGGCCGCACCCGGACCGAACCGGTATTGCAGGACGGGCATCAGCCGCGCGCCGCTGCGCCGTCGAGCGTGCTCGGCGGCCTCGGCGAGGCGGTCGCACGCCGCCACCGAATCCACGAGCGGCTTCTCGCAGATCACGTGCACCCCCGCCTCGAGGCAGCGCACGATCTGCTCCTCATGCCCCGCGGGCGGTGTGCACAGATCGACCACCTCCACGCCGAGCTCGAGTAGCTCGTCCAGCGAGGCGGTGGCTGCCAGACCCCAGTCGCGCGCCGCGCGGGCGCGGCGGTCCGGGTCGGTCTCGGCCAAGGCGACCGCGGTGGCTCCGCGCACCTCGAGCCAGCTCAGGAGGTGGAGCTGGCCGACGCCCATACCCACCACGCCGACGCGCCGCGGTGTCATGGCGTCCGCGCCCGCGGTGTTCCCCATGCGACCGCGTGCTCCTGGGCACGGAGGGTCAAGTCGCTCACGGCGAGGACGTGGGCCTGGGTCATGAGCCGCTCGCCGTCATCGGCCAGATCCGCCAGCAGGTCGGCGGCCCAGTCGAGCGCGGCGTCGGTGACGTCGATCCGGCGGGCGCCATCGGCGTCGACGTGAATCAGGTGCTCCGCGCCTTCGTTTCCGACGACGTCGATGTTGGCCCGCACCTCGAGCGTGCCGGCCGTGCCGGTGACGACGAGGCGCACGTCGCCCCAGGTCGCCAGGCCCGCCGGGCTGAGGAAGTCGACCGAGTGCTCGCCGTGCACGCCCGGCGCCACCACCGTGAACGACCCGATGTCCTGGAACGCCGGGTGATCGGGCGTGTTCACGTTGCCGACCGCCGACGCGCGTACGTCGACCCCGTCCGGGTCGCCCAGCACCGCCAGGAACTGGTCGAGCTGGTGGGACGCGAGGTCGACGAGGATGCCCCCTCCCGCCGCCGGGTCCCAGAACCAGTCCGGTCGCTGATCCGCGTACAGTCGGTGGGGGCCGGTGCCGGTCACTCGTACGACCCGGCCGACCGCGCCGGCGCGGGCCAGGCGCACCGCCGCCGCGACGGCTCGGTTCTCGAATCGCTCGGTGAACACGACCGTCCACGCACGACCCGGCCGGCCGGCGAGTGCTTCGGTCACCGCCGCGAGCTGAGCCCGCGTCGTGACCCCGGGCTTGGCACTCACCACGGCCTTGCCCGCGCGCAGCGCCGCAACCGTGATCGCCGCCCGGTCGGCCGGCACCGCGACCGTCACGACCACGTCGATCGATTCGTCGGCGAGGATCTCGTCCAGGTGTGTCTCCCGGGACTCGCCGCGCCAGCCGCGGTAGGCCTCGACGAGCGCGCCGTCGGGTGTGTGGGCCACGGTCTGCGCGCCCGCGCGCACGAGTCCGTCGACGATCTGGAACACGTGCAGGTGATCGGCGCCGGCTACAGCCACCCGAGGTCGGTCCGAACCGGTCACGACACCTGCCGGGAGAGGGCAGCGAAGTCGGCGGTCCACTTGGCCCGGTCGGAGTGCAGCGCGTACGTCGTCGCGAGGTGATCGACGGTGCCCCAGGGTGAGTCGTGGCGCGGGAAGTCGCGGAGCGACTGCTCCCGCCCGGCGACGGTGAACGGCACCGGTCGAGCCGAAGGCGATCTTGCCGGCCGACGGCGACTGCCAGGCGACGGTGAAGCCCTCGTCGGTACGGGTCACGGTCGGGTCGGGCCGCCGCAGGGACGCGACGAACGTGTCCAGGTCGCCGTCGTCCTTGGCGGTGCCGACCTCGACGATCCACACGTTGTCGGCGTCCTCCGTTCGCGACCAGGTCGAACGGCTTGGCCATGCCACGCGTCGCGTAGACCTTAGGGTCGTAGACCCGCCACGTCGGAGCCCGCCACGACCACAGCGCGATGTAGGCGCCGGCGCGCTCGGCCACCGTCCAATGGCCCGGCTTGGCGCACCTGGTCGAAGTGGTCCTGGGGCACGTAGGCGTGCGTGAAGTCGCGGTAGCCGAACACCGACCACACGAGCGGGTCGGTCGACTGGTCCCAACCCGGCTGGTAGATGTGCACGGCCGTGCGCTCGAACTGGGCCGAGCGGGGCATCGAAGCCGTCCCCGTCCAGTACCCGGGCTGGCCGTCGTCGGTCCAGTCGGTGCTCTTCGCGAGCTCGGTGCCGGGGTGGGTCGTGAACACCATCGCGTTCTCGTCGATGGCCGCCTGCCACGCGTGCACCTGATCTCGCATCGCGCCGAAGCGGTGATCGACCACCGTCGCGAGCGACACCTCGGGCGCGCGCCATGCATAGGTGTTGGCTTCGCTGAGGAACCCGAAGTTGATCACCGCGGCCCGCGGCTGTTCCCAGGCGGCGATCTTGACGGGGTCGTTGTCGTTGAGCGCGGCGAGGAGCTTGATCTGTCCGAACGCCTCGGTCTCCCAGAGCCGGAACTCGTTCGCGGCGTCGATGCTGACCTTGGCCAACGGCCACATACCGATGGCGCCCAGGCTCCACCAGAACGGCAGGTTCGCCCGCGACTCGAAGTCCCGGTTATAGGGGGCCTTCGGATGATCGGTGACCGGCGAGCTCCCGTCGAAGTACACGCCGTGACGCTCGCGTGTCACGCCGGTGCGACTCGCGGTGGCGATGTCGACCAGGACCTGGGGTGGCCGATAGCGAGTCGCCGCGCAGAAGTAGGTCGCGCCGCCATCGGTCTTCGACGGGTACTCGGCGCGGGTGTCGTCGAAGACGAACTTGGTGGTGCCGAAGGTGTCCTCGTCGAGCGACGACATCTTGTCCTTCTTGTACGTGCGTCCCCGGGGCGCGGTGTAGCAACCGTTTTGGAGATGGGCCGCCATGTCGAGCAGGCACAGGTCGAGACCCATGCCCGCCGCCGTCACGATCTCCGGATCGTCGGCGAGCTCGGTGAACATCAGCAGGGGCGTCACGTTCTTGAGCATGTAGACGTTGGAATGCCACTCGAAGAATCCGAGCGTTGCGCGCTCGTGCACCCACTCGAGGATGTCGGGGCGAGCCCGGGCCCGGTGCTGCGCCCCGGTGAGTCCCGTGATCGTGAACTTCTCGTCGGGGAACCGCTGCCCGGCGAGGTACTCGTTGGCCAGCCCGATGATGCGGTGGTTCTCCGACCAGAACCACTGGCTGTCGACCCGATCCGCCGGCAGCGGGTCGTCATAGCGATAACGGTTCGCCACGAACCGCATCTTGATCGCGGCGAGCAGCTCGTCGGACAGGCGCGTCATCGGGGTCGTGCCCCGGCCGAGGACCAGCAGCCAGTGCAGGTACATCAGGTCGAAGTCCCGGGTGTCCTGCCAGCCGTCGATCCTCGTCCACTGGTCGGCGAGCGAGTCGACCGTGGCCCCGGCCGCGTCCCACGTGTACGCGGGCTCGCGGGCGGCGCGGATCAGATGGGTCGCGATCCCGACCGGGCCCGAAGCCTGAGGCTCGGCGGTGGCGAAGGCGAGGTACGCGTCGACGCGCTGCTGGTAGGTCTGTTCGGCCATCAACCCCGCGCTCCCGGGCGGAGCGAGTGCCGCGGCGGGCGTCGCGGCGCCGGGACCGGCGGGCGTCGCGGCCGGTGTCGTGGTGGCCGTAGGTCGTGCGGTCCCCGAGCCCGAGCACGCCATCAACAGCGTGCCGCCGAGAATGGCCCCGGAGGAGGCCAGCAGGAACTCGCGCCGATCGAGCCGGAGCGCGTCGAGGCGGAAACGTCGGGCCTGGTCGTCGGCGGATTCCTCGGGTGTGGGCATTGGGCGCTCCTTCGTTGGAGGTCGGTTCACGCCGTGGGCGGCGGCGCGGTGGACGCGCCGCCGACGAGGTGCGGTTCGAGCACAGTGCGGTACGCGGCGCGCCGGCCGGCCAGGAGATCGGCGAGCCGAGCAAGCGCAGCCCGGCCGATCTCGGGCAGAGGCGCGGCGACGGTCGTCAGCGCGGGCGCAGTCATCGACGCCAGCTCCAGGCCGTCGGACCCGACGACCGAGAGGTCGCCCGGCACCGCGACCTCCGCGTCGTGGGCGGCCACCAACAACCCCGCGGCCTGCACGTCGTTGAACGCCACGACCCCGGTCGCGCCCGCGCGCCGGACCGCGTCGAGCAACGTGCCCCCCGCCGCGAACGTGGCCGGCGCGGGACCTATCTCGTCGACCCGCAGGGCCGCGTGCCGGGGATCGGCCAACAGCCGGCGCAGCGTCTGCACCCGCCGCCCCGCTGACCAGTAGCCGACCGGACCACCTACCACCGCCAGGTGGCGGTGGCCCTGCGCCACGAGATGCTCGATCGCCAGCGCGACGACCGCCGCCTGGTCGACCACGACACTCGGCGCCACGCGCGATTGCCGGTTCACCTGCACCATCGGCAACCGGCTCGTGGCCAGGTCCGTGACCGGGGTGAGCACCACCAGCCCGTCGACCTGGCCGTCGAGGCCGGCCAGCGCGCGACGTTCCTCATCGGGATCGCCACCTGTGTCGGCGATCAACACCCCGAGATCGTCCGCCCGAGCATCGACCTGGATCGCCTTGAGGATCGCCGCGAAGTACGGATTGGAGATGTCGGGCACGACGACGCCGATCGCGCCCGCCCGACCACTGACCAGGTGGCGCGCGGCGCGGTTCGGGACGAAGCCGACCGCCTCCACCGCGGCCAGGACCTCGGCCAAGGTGGCGGGGGCCACCATCGACGGCCGGCTCAGCGCCCGCGACACGGTCGCCGGGTGGACACCCGCACGGCGGGCGACATCGTCGAGGGTCGGGACCCCTCCCGATTGCGACACACGCCGACCGTAGCAGCAGAATGCAAACGCTTGCAGGTACTCGTGATCCCGACCAGGATGGGCTGAGTGACGAGCTCGGTCGAGTCCCCCGTACCGCTGCGCCCGCGCCGCCGGATCGCCGGTCACGCCGCGGTGCTGCTCCCCCACACTCGAGCCGGCGCAGTCGACTGGACCTCGTTCGAGGGGCTGCTGGCGCGCACCGCGGCCGCGGGCCTGACGCCGGCGGTGAACATGGACACCGGCTTCGTTCAGCTCCTCGACCCGGCCACGCGGGCCCGGGTCCTCGCGGTCACCGCCCGGATCGTCGGGCCCGGCTTCTTGGCCGGCGCCTACGTGGAGGACCAACCCGGCGACAACTTCGCCCCCGAGCCGTACGCGGACGGCAATGGACGCGATCGCTGAGCACGGCGGCGTGCCCGTGGTGTTCCCATCGCACGGCCTCAACGCGCTCGACCCCGCGGCGTGGGTCGCGGCGCACGAACGCTTCGCCGAGCGCAACGATCGCTTCATCGCCTTCGAGCTCGGCTCGATGTTCGTTCCCTACGGCCGCATCTACCCCCTCGAGGCGTACCGCGGACTCCTCGGCATCACGGCCTGCGTCGGCGCCAAGCACTCCTCGTTGTCGCGGCAAGCCGAGTGGGATCGCCTCGCGCTGCGCGACGCGGTCCGCCCCGACTTCGCGGTGCTCACCGGCAACGACCTCGCGATCGACATGGTCTGCTACGGCAGCGACTACCTGCTCGGTCTGGCCGCGTTCGCCCCCGACCTGTTCGCCCGCCGCGACGCGCTTTGGGAAAAGGGTGACCCGGCGTTCGGCGAGCTCAACGACGCGCTGCAGCGTCTCGGCACGTTCGCCTTCCGCGACCCGGTTCCCGCATACCGCCACGACGCCGCGATGTGGCTCGAGCTGCGCGGCTGGATCACCTCCGACGCGGTGGCTCCGGGCGCGCCGACGCGGCCGGATGCCGACCGCGCGGTTCTCCGCGAGCTGGCGTCCCAACTCGGACTGCTCGCATGAGCGCGTTCGTACAGGTCCGGCGCCTGGCCGACGTCGAGGCGTTCACCCGGCACTGCACGAAAGTGGGTGCGCACCTTCCGATCGACGCAGTCGTCGAGGTGGACGGGCCGCTCGCCGCACCACTGGTGATCTGCGACGGTTCCGCGGGCGAGCGGGTCGTCGGCAACCGCCTGGCCGTCCTGCCGATGGAGGGCTGGGACGGCACCGATCAGGGAGCACCCACCGATCTGGTCCGTCGCCGGTGGCGCCGATTCGGGCGCAGCGGGGCCAAGCTGATCTGGGGCGGCGAGGCGGTGGCGGTCGACCCCGCGGGCCGGGCCAACCCGCGCCAGCTCGTGCTCGAGCCCGGCACGTCGACACAGTTCGCCGCGCTGCGCGACGACCTGGTCGACGCGCACCGCGCCGCGCACGGCCGCACCGACGACCTCGTCATCGGGCTGCAGCTCACGCACTCGGGTCGTTGGAGCCGGCCGTTCGGGGCACCGGCGCCGCGGATCGTGGCGCGGCACCCCGAGCTGGATGCCCGCGTCGGGGCCGACGCGTCGTCGCTGCTCGACGACGACGAGCTCGACGCGCTGGCCCGCCGCTTCGTGGACGCCGCCGTGCTCGCGGCCGACGCCGGTTTCGACTTCGTCGACGTGAAGCACTGCCACGGTTACCTGCTGCACGAGCTGCTCGCGACCCGCAACCGGCCGGGCCGCCACGGTGGATCGCTCGACCGGCGCCTCCGGGTGCTCCAGAAGGTCGCCGACGGTGTGCGCGCGGCACGGCCCGGCCTCGCGATCGGAGTCCGGCTCTCCGCGTTCGACCTCGTCCCCTTTTCGCCGGGCCCCGACGGGCGCGGGCGGCCGGTCCCCGGAGTTGGTGCGTGGCGTCCCTTCGGCGCCTCACCCGACGGGTTGCAGGTCGACCTCACCGAGACGCACGCGGCCATGGCCCGGTTCCGTGAACTGGGCATCGGATTGGTCTGCATCACCGGCGGGAGTCCGTACTACAACCCGCATATCCAACGCCCGGCCTACTTCCCGCCGTCCGATGGCTACACGCCCCCGAACGATCCGCTCGTCGACGTCGCGCGGCTCGTGCACGCCGCATCCGAGCTGACCCACGCGCACCCCGACATGACCGTCGTCGGCAGCGGCTACTCGTACCTGCAGGAGTTCGTCGGCCACGTCGCCCAGGCCGTGGTGCGTCGTGGCGACGCCACCATGGTCGGCTTCGGGCGCATGATGCTGTCGTACCCGGACCTGCCGGCCGATCTCCTCGCGGGTCGGACGCTCGATCGCCGCTCGATATGCCGGACGTTCAGCGATTGCACCACCGCGCCCCGGCACGGCCTCGTGTCGGGCTGTTATCCCCTGGACGAGGCCTATCGGTCGACGCCGGAACGGGTCGAGCTTGCGGCGATCAAACGCCGCGCCCGAGCCGCCGTTGCAGCCAGCCCGATCAGATGACGTAGTCGTCGTTGCTGGCTCGAATGGTGATGTCGCTGATGCTGACACCCCAGGGTTGGTTGATCGCGTAGACGACCTGGTCGGCCAGCAGGTCCGGGGCGAGCGCGGCGTACTGGATGCTGTCCGGGCTGGCGAGGTGCTCGGGCGGGTGCTCGGCGAACACCTGGCCCAGCTTCTCGTAGAACCGGTCCTTGTTGGCGCCGAGCACCGGGTTGACGGCCTCGGGGTTGACGATGCCGCCGGCCAGGCCGGTGCCGGGCACGCCGGTCGGGCGAATCGTCGTGACCTTGATCCGGCCGAGGGACTCTTGGCGGAGCGACTCGGACAAGACGTTGACCGCGGCCTTGGTCGCGCCGTAGACGGCGGCGCCGGCCATGGGGTGGTTGCCGTACACGGAGGAGATGTTGACGACCTGACCGCGGCCTTGGCTGATCATCTGGTCGTACACGGCGATGATCCCGTTCAGCACACCCTTGATGTTGATGTCGATGCAGCGTCCCCACGCCTCGGCCGCCACTTCGTGGTCGGCGTAGAACGCCAATGGCATCACGCCGGCGTTGTTGATCATCACGTCGATGGACCCGAAACGGTTCGCGATCGTGTCGGCGAACGCGCGCATCCCCATCAGGTCGGTCACGTCGACCGTGCCGATCTCGGTCCGGTCACCCGCGAGGTCGGTGAGCCCGTCTCCGTTGATGTCGCATGCCCCGACGTTGGCGCCGAGCGCCGCCGTCTTCTCCGCGAGGAGTCGCCCGAACCCGCTCGCCGCGCCGGTGATGATGACCGTCCGCCCCGCAACGTGGTTCGCGGCGATGTGGTTCGCGGCGAGGTCGTTCACAGTGCCGTTCCGAGCTCGAAGGTCGCGGTGAGGTTCTCACCCCAGCTGCAGAAGTCCGGCGTGGCCGGAAGGCCGAGCGCGCGAAGCTCGTCGGCGATCGGGCCCGCTCCCAACTCGATGCGTACATCGTTCGGATCGACGACACCACGCCCGACCTCGATGTTGAGTGGCGTGGCATAGGGAACGTTGTCGAGGTACGAGTAGCTGACGGAATCCATGTGCGCACGCGGTCCGAGTTGCTCGACGCGCGGGACTGCAACCGTGAGTGCGAGTTCGTCGTTCTGCCAGAGCGCCGCGTGCACCTCGTCGCCCGGATAGGTCACGTCGATCCGTTCGACGGTCTTGGGGAACCCCATGACGGCGTTGCCGGCTTCGCACGTGAACGCCTGGTTGACCGGCATCCGATAGACGAACGAGCCGATGACATCGAGCTGGCCACCGGCCGGACGCGCCAGAAACCCGAGATTGACCTCGTTGTAGTCGCCCCACGGGTTGTCCCGATAGTCGCAGATGCTGACGATGAACTGGGCAGTGCCGTCACCGACCTCGATGAGCTCGAAGGCATCACCCGGGAGCAGTTGCGATGCCGGGGATACCGCAACGCTGAATCCCATCGTCACGGCATTGAAGGCGCGGACCTCCATGGGGAACGTGATGCGACGGCCCTGGATCTGACCCCACTCGAGCGTCGGGTTCACTGCATCCGCTTCGATAAGCGCGCGGGCACGTTGGTAGTCGGGTTTGCCACTCGGCTGGCGGGGCATCTCATCGACGAAGTGGAGTTCCCGCGGCGCCTTGTAGCGCGCAAGCTTCGTTGAGCAGAATGCGGCAACCTCCTCCAGCGTGAGTTCTTCGCCGGGTCGCATCTGTACGACGGCCACCACTTTCTGGCCCCAGCGTTCGTCGTCGACGCCGAGCACCAGCGCGTCGAAGACCGCCGGATGGGCTTTGAGTGCCGACTCGACTTCTTCGGGGTAGATCTTCTCGCCGCCGGAGTTGATGCATTGCGATCCACGACCGAGGAGGGTCATCGTCCCATCGAGTTCCAAGCGCGCGAGGTCGCCCGGGACCGAGTGGCGGACGCCGTCGACGTCGATGAACGTCGCGGCGGACTTGACCGGGTCCTTGTAGTAGCCGATCGGTACGTTGCCGCCGCGCGAGCCGACCGATCTCACCCGGCCGTACCCGCATGTTGTCGTCGTCAATGATCTTGGAGTCAGGGCCGAGTGGCACGTTGAGCAGTCCGCCCCGGGCGGAGATCGTCGGTGCGGGTTCTCCCTTCGTCGCGGCGCGCATGCCGTTGAACCCGCCTTCGGATGATCCGACGGCCTCGCTGATGATCAGGTTCGGCAGGAGTTGGAAGAGCTGCGCCTTGACCACCGGTGAGAACACCGCCGCGGTCGACGCGATCGCCACGAGTGACGACGTGTCGTACGCGCCCTCGGTCACCGCGTCGATCAGCGGGCGTGCCATCGCGTCGCCGGTGATACTGATGACCGCGATGCGGTGCTGTTCGATCGCCTGCCACACCAGGTGAGGGTCGAAGCGGGGAAGCAGCACGTTCGTGACGCCCTTGAACAGCCCGCCCAGCGTGCCCCACTGCGCGGCGCCGTGCATCAGCGGCGCGAGCACCAAACCCGGCGTGGGTTCGGACTCGCCGGCAACGCGCGCGAGTTGGAACTCGTCGGTGATGCGCTCACCGGTCACGAAGTCGATCCCGCCGCCGAGGGCGCGGAACACGTCCTCGTGGCGCCACATCACGCCTTTGGGCATCCCCGTGGTGCCGCCCGTGTAGAGGATGTACAAGTCACCGTCGTCACGGACGCCGAAGTCGCGCTCGGGCCCGAACGCGGCCAACGCGTCCTCGTAACGAACCGCGCCGGTCGGCGCGGGCTCGACGGTCCCGTCGTCGATCTCCACGAAGTGACGCAACTGCGGAAGCCGGCCGGCGACCTCGGCGATGTAGGGCGAAAACGATGCCTGGTAGATCGCGGCCACGATGTCGGCGTTGTCGAAGAGGTAGACGAGCTCGTCGGTGACGTAGCGATAGTTCACGTTGATGGGGACGGCCCGCAGCTTGTAGGCCGCGAGCATCGACTCGACGTACTCAATGCTGTTGTACGAGTAGATCGCGACGTGATCGCGCTCGCCGATACCGTTCGCGGCGAGGTGGTGGGCCAGCCGATTGGCCCGCGCGTCCAACTCCGCGAACGTGACCGTGCGATCACCACAGATCAGCGCGGTCCGGTCGGGAACAACGTCGCTGGTGTGCTCGGCGAGATCAGCCAGATTGAAAGCCATGTGAGTTGGCCTATGCCCTTCGGGTGGTTCACGGCCGAGTGACCGATCGTTGCCAGTTGTTCGGACGCGCTACCGATTCCGATAGGTGATCTGGAGTTCTTTGATGCCGTTGATGAGGTTCGAGTGCAGGCGCCGGGGCGGGGCCGCGAGCTCGATGTCGCGGACGGTCGCGAGCAGTTCCTCGAAGAGCAACCGGAGGCTGAGGCGGGCGAGGTTCGCGCCGAGACAGAAGTGCTCGCCGACACCGAAAGAGAGTTGCAGGTTGGGCGTGCGCTCGATCCGGAAGCGGTGCGGCTCGTCGAAAACGGCCGGGTCACGGTTCGCCCCGGCGTACCACATCAGTACTTTGTCGCCCTGCGCGATCCGCTGACCTCCGAGCTCGACGTCCTCGGTGGCCGTGCGCCGGAAGTGGTGGATCGGCGGTTCCCAACGCAGAATCTCTTCCACCGCGCCGGGAATCAACGACGGGTCGCGCTCGAGGGCATGCAGTGCCTCGGGATGATCGAGGAGTGCCATCAGCCCGTGGGAACTCGCGGTTCGAGTGGTCTCGTTCCCGGCGACGATCAGGAACATGAAGAAGAGGGTGAACTCGATGTCGGTGAGCGCTCGACCATTCACCTCGGCCGCGAGCAGGAGGCCGGTGAGGCTCTCGGTCGGGTGGGCTCGCTCCCGGGCCGCCATGTCAGTGGCGTACGCGAACAACTCGCCGCTGGCGACGATCGACGTCTCCGGGCTCGGAGCGACCTCGGGGTCTTGATCGTCGATGAGCGTGTGACTGAGTTCGTACAGGCGGTGCCGGTCGGCGAGCGGCACGCCCATCAACTCGCTGATCGACCACATCGGAATGCGGGCCGCGACCTCGGGCACGAAGTCGCAATGGTCGCGGTCTCGCATCTCGCCGACGACGCGTCTCGTCTCGGCGCGCAGCGCCTCGGCGATTCGGTTGATCATCTTGGGCGTGAACGCCTTCGCAACGATGTTGCGGAACGTCCGGTGGTCGGGCGGGTCCATCCCGATGATGACCATCCGTACTTGCTCGAGCGAGTCGGGCGAGTCGAGGCGCAGTGGTCCGCCGAGCCAGCTCGAGAACGCACCCGGCGACATCGAAGCGGTCCGCACGTCGGCGTGCCGGGTCAGTGCCCAGAACCCCGGACCGTCGGACTCCTCGTGCCAGTGAACAGGATCCTCGCTCCGCAAGCGGTCGAGCCACTCGTGCGGTGCTGCTTGCTCCCACACCGACGCGTCGGTGAGGTCGATCCCGGAGAGCGAGGACGCGGTATCGGTCGTCATGAGCCGACCCTTTCGAGTTGGGGACGCGACTCCGCGGAGCGGCGCAGCCGGCAGAGCGCCCGCCGGATCACCGCTGCCGTCAGTCGCCACATCGGGGTCATCGGCTGCTCGTGGCAGCCAGGTCGCCGATCAAGACAGGGACCAGGAACGCCTCGACCATGGCGCGCTCCGCAGCGTCGTCCGCGCCGGGCATTGCCAGCAGCGCGACGATCGACCGCAAGAGCCAACTGCCGCGCAGCTCGACGTCGCGACTCGAGATCGGCGCATCGTCGAGGTCGTTGATGAACCCCGACGCGAGCGCGCGGAGCACCTCGGAGTCCTGACTCAACGCGACGGGCACGGCCATGTTCTGCGGCTCGAACCACACCGCGAGGAGTGGATCGCCCCGCACCGCTCGGATGCCGCTGAGGATTCGTTCGGTCAACACCTCGACGGGATCCGTCGCGCTCCGCAGCGGAAGCTCGGCCTGCGTGACGGCGATGGCCAGCGCGGCGCGGTTGACGTACGCCAAGTGAAGGGCGTGGCGGCTCTCGAAATACCGGTAGAGCGTGGCTCGCGAACAGCCGGCGTAGCGACAGACGTCGACCATCGTCGCGTGGGCGACACCGAGATCCGCGAAGGCCCGACCGGCCGCGTCGAGGAGCTCATCGACTGCGACGCCCCCACTCGGATGACGCCCCCAACCCTTATGAGACACATCCTCTAGTATGCCTCACATGACGAGCGCGAGCAACGAGCCCGACGAGACGGTCCTGGTCCGGGTCGAAAAACCAAGGCCCCACACCACCGTGATCACCATGAACCGGCCCGAGCGGATGAACTCGATGGCTTTCGAGTTGATGGTTCCGCTCCACGACGCCTTCGCCCGAGTCGCCGACGACAACGACACCACCTGTGTCGTGCTGACCGGTGAGGGCAGGGGGTTCTGTTCCGGCGCCGACACCGGACACTCCGAACCGCCGCCGAACATCGACGGCATGACGTTGACGCGGATTGCCACTCGCGCGATGTCGATCCTCGCGGATCTCGTGCCGGCGATGCAGCGAATGCCGCAACCCGTGATCTGCGCGATCAACGGTGCCGCGATCGGCGGCGGACTCTGCCTCACCCTGGGCGCCGACATCCGGATCGCAGGCGAGTCGGCGTACTTCCGCGCCGCGGGAATCAACAACGGCCTCACCGCGACGGAACTCGGCCTGAGTTTTCTCCTGCCCCGTGCGATCGGGTCGTCGCGGGCGTTCGAGATCATGTTGTCAGGACGCGACATCGACGCGCATGAGGCCGCGAGCATGGGCCTCGTCTCACGAGTGGTCCCCGACGCGGAACTCCTCACTGCGGCACTCGACCTGGCCGACCAGATCAACGGTTGGAGCGCCCAGGGGGTCGCGTTGACGAAACGCATGATGTGGGCCGGGCTCGAAACATCGAGTCTTCGCGCCGCGATCGAGATGGAGAGTCACACGCAACTCTTCGTGCGGATGACAACCCAGAACTTCGAAGAGGCGGTGCAGGCCCGGCGCGAGAATCGCAAGCCCGACTTCAAAGACTGACCTACCGGGAGCCGGCTCCCGGCGGACTCATGGCTGCGGCCAGGCCAAGGATTCGCGAGCGACGGCTCGTTCGATTGCCTCTACGAGCAGGTCTGGCGATCCGCGGCACGCAGCCAGGTCGGTAGGCGACAACAGCGGAACGAAGCCCTGGTCGGTATCGGCGACGACGATCGGGACGACGTTCGAGGTCGCGACTCTGATCGCGTCTGGTTGGTCGTTGCGATGGTAGGCGTCGAATGGGACGGGCAGCCCGGCCCGGCACGCCTTCCATTCCGACCGTTCGCGTGCGAGGCCGTGCGTAATGTCGCACAGCGCGCAGTGGGAACGGCCGAGCCGGGCACCGACCCAGTAGGTGAGCTCACCGCGCATTGTTCCGTCGGCGTCGTAGACGCCAACCAAACGTTGGATGCGTCGACCGTGATTGTCGCTCGGCGCGTTCACGTGCCGGCCGGGGCGGTTGTGCGGTTCGTTCCGGTGTCTTGTCTCATGAGGAAAGGATCGCAGTCCGCGTGTCCACGCGGGCGTCGGTGGTGTTCGGAGTAGACGCCAACCGAAGGGCGACCAGACCGAGCACGAAGCCGAACATCATGTGCTCGGCGGCGAAGGTAGTCCAGCCAACCATCTTCGCCATGTCCGAGATGGTCGCGCCGGAACCTGTGATGGCGGCGGCGAGAGGCAACGCGACGAAGCTCGAGACGACGAATGCTGCGAAGCCGAACGCTATGCCCGCGGGTACGAGCGTTCGCCGGGGCAGCCGCCGAGCCAGGAGCGAGAAGGCCATGCCGTACGCGGCGCCGGTCAGCATGTGGATCAGCAAACCGGCAACGGCGGGCCCCGCCGTAAACCAGAACTTCGTTCCGGCCATTGCCTTTCCGATCGAGGTCATCATGGACTTCGGCGAACCGAGAAGCGCGGAGATGTGGAACAGCGGGGTGAAGAATCCGTGGTGCTGATACGTGATCGAGGCGACCATGGCAAACATCGCCATCGCTGCGCCGGCGATCATTCCGCCGATCGCACCTCGCGTGACGGCGGGTTGCAGTGACTCGGATGCTCGGGCGGGTGTCATGGGGACCCTTTCGGTTCGAGACGACGATGCAGAACGGTCTGGAAACCCGCTCTCTCCTTGGGTTCCTTCCATCGCATGGCCCCGAAACGCCCGAGAGGGAAAATGGAAGGATTCGCGTCGTTCACCGGGTTCTGCAGGCGAGAGAGGAACGCTGAGCACGTGCCGCGTCGAGCGAGGGAGTCCGGCCGGAGACGCCGATGGCCGACGATATGAAGCCCGATGTCACCGAGAACACTCCCACTGAGGATTCGAGTCGCTTCACCGCGGTCGTCGTTCCGGAGCTCGACATGCTCCTTCGTGCTGCGAGATCGCTTTCGGACAACATCCAAGACGCCGAGGACCTCGTCCAGGACACGCTGTGCAGAGCATTCCGCTCGCTCGATCGGTTCGACGGTCGACACCCGCGCGCGTGGCTGCTCACGATCATGCGGAACGCCGATCACAACCGGCACCGGCGTCGCCGCCCGACGCTGCTACGACACGAAGAAACCCTGAACGCCGAGATCGATGGCCGGAACCCACCGTCGTCAAGCGCGGAGGACGTCGCGATACGGCCGATGACCGCACCCTGGGTGGCAAACGCGCTCGACGGTCTCACGCCTCGACTCCGAGCGGTGACCCACCTCGTCGACGTCGACGGTCTCAGCTACGACGAGACCGCAGCCGTGCTCGACATCCCGGTGGGAACCGTGATGAGCCGCCTGCACCGGGCCCGCCGCCAGATGCGGACCCGTCTCGAACGCCAACCCGACTTTCGGAGCGAGCTGTGATGAGACCGCGAGACGCACTCGACATGTTCCGCCGCAAGGGCGGCGCCCGTTGCATCGAGATCGGGAGACTCGTGCAGAGCTATCTCGACGGAACACTCGACGCCGACGCAACCGCGAACGTCGCGCGACACCTCGACGCGTGCCGCAGATGCGGTCTGGCCACGGACGACTACCGGCGAATCAAGTCCGCACTCAACCGGTCCGTCGAACCGCTGCCGGCGGAATCGCTGCAACGACTGCGCGCCTTTGCCGCCAATCTCGCGGCAGAAGACGCGTACGAAGAGTGAGCGAAACTGAACCGTTCACGTTCGCGGTGGAAGCGACGCGCAGTCAGCATTCCGGTCATGCTGAGTGTGACGGCGATCGGAGTCGCATGCTTTCCGCTGATCGTTGTCGGCGCCGTCGTCGCCGACGTCGTCCGCCTTCGGGTTCGGCTCCCTTCCGTGCGGGTCGCGGCGTTCTTGATGCAGTACGCGCTCAACGACAGTGCGGAAATCCTCCTCGCACCGATCTTGTGGATCGCGGCCGGATTCGGAACACGACTCGCCGCTCCCCCATCCGTGCGCCGCCACGAACGGCTCCAGGCGTGGTCGATCGCCGTGCTCGCTCGTCGTGCCGAACGTCTTCTCGGGATCCGCGTCGACCTCGACGAGCAGACCGCTTCGGCACTCGAGCCGGGGCCAGTCATCGTGTTGTGTCGTCACGTCAACATCGTCGACGCGTCGCTGCCCGCGCTGCTCTACCAACGTCTCGGGTACCACACGAGAGGCGTGATCATGGCGGAACTCCTTGCAGATCCCGGCTTCGACCTCATCTACGCCCGGACCGGTTCCGTCTTCATCGCGAGAGACAACGGTCCCGACGCCCGTTCACTCGTCGCCGGACTCGGCAACGGAGCCGACTCCCGCACCGCTCTCGTCATCTTTCCGGAGGGTCGTCTCTTCCGTCCCGACCGACGACAACGGTCGCTCGCACGGCTCCGTGAACGCGATCCCGACCGGGCCCGAAGACTCGAAGGCACAACTCACGTCGTTCCTCCTCGGCCCGGTGGTGTCTTTGCACTCCTCGACGCATGTCCCGACGCAGACGTCGTCTTCATGGCCCACAGCGGACTCGACCACTACCCGACCTTTCGCGAGCTCGCCCGTTCGGCGCCGTTCCGGGACCCGGTGCGAGTGACCGCATGGCGCGTCGCCGCCGCCGACGTCCCAACCGGGAATGACAAGCGGATGGCATGGCTCGACGATCACTGGTGCCGGGTCGACGCCTGGGTCGACGCTCAATGGGCACTGTCATGAATTCACGTCTGCCCGGCTGGGGTGACTACCTCGACTCGTTTCACACCCAACGGCCCGGCATCACCGAGGACGTTCTCGCACGGTGCACGAACTGCGAGGGCGCCAGCCCGTATGCATGGCTCACCGACTGCGTCGAACCCGAAGGGCGCGTGTTGGATCTCGCGTGCGGGAGCGGTCCGACCCGGGCGCTCGTCGCGGGCACCTGGCTGGGCGTCGATCGTTCGGCCGCGGAGCTTCACCGAGCGCGACAACACGGCCGCACACCGCTCGTACGCGCCGACATGACCGGCGTCCCGATTCGGGACTGCAGCGTCGACGCGGTGCTGTGCTCAATGGCACTGATGCTCGTCGACCCTTGCTCCTCCGGGCTCGGCGAGATCCATCGGATCCTCGTGCCGTCAGGACAGGTCCGGATCCTGCTCCCAACCGCGACACCGCTCACCCTCTCCGACCGGTGGCGCTACATCCGGCTGTTCGTCACGACGAGCGCGTCAATCCGGTTCCCGCCAACACCGCTGCGGCGACACGCCGCTGAGGTCCTCGCCGCGGCAGGGCTCGTCGTCGAGTCGGATCAGTCCGAACGCTTCGCCTATCCGATCGACACGCACGAGGACGCTGACCTCTTCGTCGACTCCTGGTACCAGCCGACCAAGCGCTTGACGGACATCGAACCGAGGCCACGGCGCGGCGGATCGTTCGCGCGCGGGAGCATCGGCGTCCCGTTGCGTCGCATCATCGCGCGCAAATCGGACGGGCGCCTCGTTTCCTCTTGAGCGGATCCCAACCGATCGGCGTCGCGAGCTCAATCCGAGAACGAACATCGAAGCGGATCCGAGGTTTCTTGTCGCGTTCGGCCGTCGCTACGCGCTATTCAGGAGTATGGGGCACACGCGACGCGATCGAGCACCGCCGATTCCGGGCATTCGCGTTCGCATTCTTAGGTAGTCGCTTAGGCGCACAACACGAGACTGACGAACAGTCCCTCTGATCAGGCCTTACGAGTCGGGCTGCCGGGATTCGAACCCGGGACCTCTTGACCCCCAGTTACCGTCCGAACGTCTCGCTCCGTCTCACTCGGTCTCACGCTCCCCCACCGACCAGGCGCTTCGCGAAGGCTTCCCGAGCCGATGTCTCACTACGTCTCGCTACGTTTCTTAGGTAAGACCTTAGGTAGGGCGACGACCCGTGGGTGACCCCTCGAGTTCAGATTTTCGACCTGGTCTTCGAGGCGTTTCCTGTACTACTTCATCGACTCGAAGAGGGGCTCGACAGTCGTTGACCGCTCGGACAGGTCGACCTGTTCTCGGGGATGGACGTGGAACGGATCGAAAGTGATCTTCACCGGCTGTTCCTCTACGTGACGCGTGCGGATCGAGACGCCCTTATTGCGAGGTCGTGTTGGGCGCACCAGTCACACAGTCGGCGATGATCCGTGCCGGGGTGGTCGTTGTGGTCGCGTTTGATTTCTTGTCCGTACGGGCAATCGCAGTGGTCGTGATACACGGGGTCGTCGGGGTCGGTGTCGGTGTGAAAGGGAGACACCCTGGGAGGCGAACCGACCTTCGGTTGTTCGTCAGCCCGCGCACCACGTGAGGGGACAGACGTGTTCTTGTCCTCCGTGGTGTCGCGCTTCGCGTGGTCGAGGATTCGGTAGGCGAGAAGTTTCACGCGGTCGTTCACGAGGAACCAGGCGAGGGCGTAGGCCCATACGAATGCGGCCCAGCCCCAACCGAGGGGGGTCATGAAGAGGCCGTAGACCGCGATCAACGTGGCGATGATCTGGGTTCCGACCACGGCGATGAAGAGCACCTGCGCGGGCCGTGGCTTCGACCAGAAGGGGCCGCGTGTGCGGGTCAGGAAGATGGTCAGGTGTCCCGCGACCGAGAGCTTCAGGTACATCAGCGTCTGGACGTGCGCGCGGTCGAGATTGAAGACGCGCTCGCCGAGGTAGAACAAGCCGAAGGCGGAGACGACTCCGATGACGCCGAGCACGGTGGAGATCCCGAGCACCAGGCGCATGTTCCAGGCCTCGGGCTCGTTCCGGTAACGCACGTTGTCATAGGCGATGGACAGGATCGCGGCGTCGTTGAGCAGCGCGATCATCACGATCATGATCGCGGTCACCGGGTAGAAGTTGAAGACGAGGATCGCGAGTGTCATGAACAGCAGGACGCGCAGCGTCTCGGCGATGCGGTAGATCGCGTAGCTGTTCATCCGTTGGAAGATCTTGCGGCTCTCCTTGATCGCGTCGATGATCACCGACAGTCCCGACGTCGTCAGCACCATGTCGGCGGCCGCGCGCGGCGTCGGTGGCGCCCGACACGGCGATACCGCAGTCGGCTTTCTTCAGCGCGGGGGCATCGTTCACACCGTCGCCGGTCATGCCGACGATGTGGCCTCGCTGCTGCAGGACATCGACGATGTGGAACTTGTGCTCGGGGAACACCTGGGCGAACCCGTCGGCACGCTCGACGGATTCGCCGACGAGTTCCGTCTCGTCCTGCTTGACATCACCCAAGCCGGCGGCGTCGAGAATGTCGGCACCCAACCCGACCTTCTTCGCGGTCTCCTTCGCGATCGCGAGTGCATCACCGGTCACCATCTTGACCGTCACGCCCATATGGCCCGCAGTGCCGATCGTCGCCGCGGCGTCATCGCGCGGCGGATCGAACAAAGGCAAGACACCGAGGAACCGCCAGTCGCCGTCGCCGTCGGCGCGAGCGACGCCCAGCGATCGAAACCCGCGGGCAGCGAAGTCGTTGACCGCCTTGTCGACCGCCGGCTTCACCGGCGTGGAGTCGCCGACGAGCGCGAGGATCACCTGCGGCGCGCCTTTGCTGACCTTGAACGTCGTTCCGTCCGCAGCATTGACCGATGCCTCGGTGCGTTTGTGTACGGGGTCGAACGGTTGAAAGTGGACCACCTGATAGGTCTGCAGTGCAGCGTCGTCCGGCAGGCCGCCGAGGACAGCCAAGTCGATCGGGTCGTCGTTTTCCGCTCGCGACGCGAGGGCGGCGTCGAGGATCACCTCCGCGACGTCGACATCGTCGACGGTGAAGGGGTCACCGAGCGTCAGCTTGTTCTGGGTCAGCGTGCCGGTCTTGTCCGCACACAACACGTCGACACCCGCCAGCTCCTCGATCGCCACCAGCCGGCTCACGATCGCCTGCTTCTTCGCGAGGATGCGGGCGCCGACCGCCATCGTCACCGACAGCACGGTCGGCATCGCCACCGGGATCGCGGCGACGGTCAGCACCAACGCGAACTGCAACGTGGTGAGAATCGGGTCGCCGCGCACAATCGCGACGACGATGATCACCGCGACCAGCGCGACCGCGAGAACAATGAGATAGTTCCCGATCCTCAACACCGCGCGCTGGAAATGGCTCACAGTGTGCGCCTCTTGCACCAACTCCGCGGTCTTGCCGAAATAGGTGCTCGCCCCGGTCGCGTAGACCAGTGCACCGATTTCACCTTGACGGATGATCGATCCCGAAAACACCGCTTCGCCAGAGTGGCGAGTGGCGGGCAACGACTCCCCGGTCAGCGCGGATTGATCCACATGCACCGGGTCACCAGACAACAGCCGCGCGTCGGCCGGCACGATGTCACCCGATCGGAGGCGGATGACATCGCCGGGTACCAACTCACGCGCCGCCGGCGTCACCCACTTCCCATCGCGCCTCACCCGCGCCTTGATCGCCAACTTGGCCTTCAGGGCCTCAATCGCATTCCCGGCTTGACGTTCCTCCCAAAACCCGACCCCCGCGTTCGACACCAGCAGCACCAAGATGATGAAGAAGTCGGGCCAGTGCCGCGCCCCCGCCGACAGGAGCACCGCACCTTCGATCATCCACGGGATCGGACCCCAGAAATACGTGAGGAACTTCAGCAGCGCGTTGGCCTTGCTGTTCCTCGATCTCGTTCGGCCCGTACTGCGCCAACCGCTTCTGCGCCTCAGCCTGACTCAATCCGTCCGGCGACGACCCCAGCCGCTTCTCGACGTCGGCGATCGGAAGTGATTTCAGATCGTCATTCGCATCGAGTTGGTCCGGGGCCGGCGCACTCATCCCGGCGGGAGATCCGCGACCCAGGAGGGCGATGCCGACCGGGGCGTTGACGGTTGGGTCGCTTCGATGATCGTGCCGCGTGTTCCCGCGAGCAGGTCGGCTGCTTCGTCGAGACTGCCGATCATGGCTGGTCGGCCGGTGGCGTCCACGAAGCGGCAGGCGGCATCGATCTTGGGGCCCATCGACCCCGCCGGGAACACGTTGGCGCGCATCGCCTCCACGGTGGTGCGCCCGATGGGACGGGCGGCGGCGGTACCGAAGTCGGTTTCGACGTTGTCGACATCGGTGAGGATCAGCAGGGCATCGGCGTCGAGGTCGCGGGCGAGCAACGCGGCGGTGCGGTCCTTGTCGACCACCGCCTCCACTCCTCGAAGCCGCCCGTTCGCGGCGCGGACGACCGGGATTCCGCCACCACCGGCACAGATGACGATGGCGCAGTCAGCGAGAAGCGTACGGATCGTTGCCAGTTCGACGATGGAGAGCGGTTCCGGAGAGGCGACCACCCGGCGCCATTGGTCACCGTCGAGTCGGACCTGCCAGCCCCGCAGCCTGGCCAGGCGGCGGCCTTCCGCCTCGCTGTACTGCGGCCCCACGAACTTGGTCGGACTCAGAAACGCCGGGTCGTCCGCGGCGACCTGTGTCTGACACACGATGCTCACGACCTGGCGGCCGGGCAGGGCGTTCTCGAACGATTGGAGGAGGAAGTAGCCGATCATCCCTTGGGTTTGCGCGCCGAGCACGTCGAGCGGATACGGATGCGGCAGGACCGGATCGGAGGCGCTTTCGTTGGCGAGCAGCCCGACTTGGGGCCCGTTGCCGTGGGTGAGCACCAAGTCGTGATCGAACGCGAGCGGGGCCAGAGCGTTGACGGCCACATCGACGTGCTTCTCTTGGATCTCAGCGAGCGGTACCTCCCCTCGCTCCAGTAGAGCGTTGCCGCCGACGGCTACCACGAGCCGCATCTCAGCCTCCGATGGACGCGACCATTGCGGCCTTGATGGTGTGGAGCCGGTTCTCGGCCTCATCGAAGACGACGCACGCCGGCGACTCGAAGACCTCTTCAGTGACTTCCAACGCGTCCATGTGGAACTCGGCCGCGATCTTGCGGCCGAGTTCCGTGTCGGTGTTGTGCAGCGCCGGTAGGCAGTGCATGAACTTCACGTCGGGGTTCTCGGTCGCTTTCATCGTGGCCGCGTTGACCTGGTAGGGCCGGAGCTGGTCGATCCTGTCCTTCCACTCCGAGTCGGGCTCACCCATCGAGACCCAGACGTCGGTGTAGACGAAGTCGGCCCCGAGCACGCCGGCGTCGACGTCGTCGCCGAGGTGTATGCGTGCGCCCGAGATCGCGGCGAGCTGCGCGGCGATCGTCTGGACGTCAGGTGATGGGCCACAGGTCTTTGGGTGCGGCGATGCGCACGTCCATGCCGATGAGGGCGCCGGTGACGAGCAGGGAGTTGGCAGTGTTGTTTCGGCGCGTCGCCCAGGTAGCAGTAGGCCACCTGTTCGAGCGGCTTGTTCGGTGTGGTCGCGCATGGTCAGGATGTCGGCCAGCATCTGCGTGGGATGCCATTGGTCGGTGAGTCCGTTCCAGACGGGGACGCCGCTGAACTGCGCGAGTGTCTCGACGGAGTCCTGCGCGAAACCTCGGTACTCGATGCCGTCGAACATCCGGCCGAGTACCCGGGCTGTGTCCTTGATGGTTTCGCCGACGCCGATGTGGCTGCCTTCCGGGCCGAGGTAGGTGACGTGCGCCCCTTGGTCGTACGCGCCGACCTCGAACGCGCAGCGGGTTCGGGTCGACGCCTTCTCGAAGATCAGGGCGATGTTGCGGCCGACCATCCGCTGACGCTCGGTCCCGCTGCGCTTCTCGACCCGCAGCGTCGCGGCGAGATCGATCAGCGAGAGAAACTCATCCTTGGTGAGATCGATCTCCTTGAGCAGGCTCCGGCCGTGCAGCGGGTGGCTCGCGGGTGCCGCTGCAACCGCCGCGCGGATCATGCCGGATCCCGTTCGATCGGGCAGGTCATGCACCGGGGCCCGCCTCGACCGCGGCCGAGCTCGCTGCCGCCGATGTCGATGACCTCGACGCCGTGCTTGCGCAGCATGGTGTTGGTGGCGACGTTGCGTTCGTAACCCATGACAACACCGGGGGCCACCGCGAGGAAGTTGGTGCCGTCGTCCCACTGCTCGCGTTCCGCGGCCCGTACGTCCTCGTCGGTGGTCAAGATGGTGATCTCGGGGACCTCGAGGATCTCGGCCAAGGTGTCCCACAGGCAGTGGTTACGCGAGATCGACAGCTCGCCCCGATTCTCGCCCGGGGAGATCGTCCAGCTGCGCAGGTGGCGGTCGAAGTAGGGGTAGAGGATGAAGGTGCCCACATCGACCATCGACATGACGGTGTCGAGGTGCATGAACGCGTGACTGTGCGGCAGTTCGATGGCAACGACCTTGTTTGCTTGGCCGCTCTCGAACAGGGCGTGGGCCACTGATTCGATGCCCATTGGTGTCGTGCGTTCCCCCATCCCGATCAGGACCGCTCCGTGACCGATGACATGCACGTCGCCGCCCTCGATGGTGGCCGGCTGATAGGTGATGTCCTCTCCCCCGTAGTAGGTGACGAAGTCGGCACCGGTGAAGAGCGGATGGTGCTGGTAGATGGCCCGGGTGTGCAGAGATTCGCGTTGGCGGGCCGGCATGGCCATGGGGTTGATGGTCACTCCGCCGTAGATCCAGCACGAGTTGTCTCGCTGGAAGAGATGGTTTGGTAGCGGGGGGAGAATGAAGTCGTCGGCCTTGAGCATGTTCCACTTCAGGCTGTGCGCGTGCAGCGGGTGTAGATCCGCTTTGAGGATCCCGCCGATGAGGGCCTCGGCCAGCGCCTTGGAGTCCTGGTCCTCGAACAGGCGTCGCACCGGGTCGACCAGTGACCGCCCGAGAATCTGCGGAGTACAGAGTCGGTCCAGCACGAACGTACGACCGGCAGGAAGCTCGAGCGTCTCGGCGAGAAGTTGGCCGTAGTAGTGGACGGCGACGCCCTGCATGCGCAGCGCTTCGGCGAACGCGTCGTGCTCCTCCTTGGCCTTTGAGGCCCACACCACGTCGTCGAAGAGGAGCGACTGGATGTTCTCCGGGGTGAGCCGGGACAACTCCAGACCCCGGTCGATGCACGATGGCCTGGCGGAGCCGGCCGACCTCGGATCCTACGTTGAATGTCATCTTCTTCCCTCTCTGCGAACGGTGTCTGATGCCGCGTTCCTTCTGTGGTCAGCGAGCGTCGGACAGCGTTGAGCGACGGCTGGGGTGTCGGGTTGTCGATCGGTTCGGGGGTCAGCCCGAGACGTTGGCGGCGGGCGTTCAAGAACGCGTACAGGACGAGCCCGGCGAGGATCACGACCAGGGCCTGGTAGACGACCTGGTAACCGGAGGCGAAGGTCACCCACATCGAGAACAGCACGCTCGTCCCGGCGACCGTCAGGTCGCGAGCCAAGAGCCAGCCCGACACGCGGCGACGGCGCGACACCAGGTAGGTGAGCTGCGCGATCGCCGACATGAAGTACGGGATGGCCACCGTCACCACGGTCAGGTCGACCAGGTACGTGAAGATCGTCAGCCCGGAACTCGACTCGTAACGCCACAACATGAGCAGCGACGGCAGGATCGTTCCGACCACGATGCCGAACCAGGCCGTGCCCTGGCGGTCGACCCAGGCGAACGGCTTGGGGAACAGGCCGTCCTGGGCGATGGCCCTCGACGTTTCGGTGACAATGAGCGTCCAACCGTTGAGCGCCCCGATACCCGAGATGACCGCCACCGCGGCGATGAACTTCGGCGCCCACGACGAGTGCGGGAACATCGTCCTGAAGGCGTCCACGAACGGTGAACCCGTCTCGACCAGGGTGCTATGCGCGACCAGGCCCATGACCGCCGCGGTCACCAGAACGTAGAGAACAGCACTGAGTGCAGTGCCGATCAGCGAAGCGCGTCCGACGTTGACGCCGGGATCCTTCACTCGCTTGGCCGTCACCGCCGCGGCCTCGACACCGATGAAGGAGAACAGCGCCACCCCGGCCGCGATACCAATACCGCTGTACAGACTGCCCCCGGAAGCGTTGAACGCGCCGAAGTTGCCGCTGCTGACGAAGAACCATCCGACCACGCCGACGAACAGCAGGGGCAGGAACTTGAGTACGACAGTGACGTTCTGAAACCACGCCATCTGGCGTACGCCGGCGAGGTTGACGGCCGCCGGCACCCACAAGTCCGACCAGGGCGATACCCCAGTTCTCCAAGCCGCTCGGATGCGTGAAGCCGAACAGGGCGTCGACATAGAACACCCAAGAAGACACGATGGCCGCGTTGCCGGCCCAGGATTGGATCCAGTAGCACCATCCGACCAGGTAGCCCGCGAAATCACCGAACTCATGGCGGGAGTACGCGTACAGACCGCCGTCGCTGTTGGGAACTCGCTTCGTGAGCTGGCCGAACAAAACCGCCAACAGCATCGCCCCCACCGCGATCACTGCCAGAACCAGGATTCCCATCGTCCCCGCCCCGGCCAACACCGCCGGCATCGTGAACACACCGGTCCCGACGATGCTGCCGACGACCAGGCCCGTCGCCGAGGGCAGGCCCAAGACGTTGGCCTTCTGCTCGTTGCGAGCCGACATCGGCGGGTCCGGAGGCCCACCAGAACCAGGGGGTTTAGTCGGACTCGCGGACGGAGGGGATGCAGCGATCGTCATACGACTCACCTTCGTTCATTGAGGGATCGCGGTCGGCCGCGCTTCTCGTCGGGCTAGTTCTAAGGAATCGAGCGAACAGCTTGCAGAGTCCTTGGACCCATGACCTCAGGCATAACGCGCCTCAGGAAAAGGGACCGATCGCGCGGTGAACTGGATTCCGAGCCTGTGCCCGGGACCGGAATCCTTCCGCGGCGTGTTCACGTCGCCTTCCGATGTGTCACTGACGTTCGGCTTGGCTCGCAAGTCGTCCCTTCGTCGCCAACGCCGGCAACGAAGACCGTCGAGTGGTCTCGCCCGGCGGTGACCGCCCGAAGGTTCGCGGGCGACGGCGTCTCGTCGGATCGACGCGCGCGTAAGAAGGCCTGCAGCACGCGCTGTTCGACGACGTGAGGCAAGTCGTCGCCGTCGACGCGCACAAGAAGTGTGTGATGGTCAAGCAGTCTGAGGGCCGGGAGCGTCTCGGCCTCGTAGATGGTCAGTCGGTCGCGAGCGACGCGGGGATCGTCATCGGTGCGGCCGCGGGCGGCCAAGCGGGCGAGCGCGATGTCCATTGGCACGATGATCTCGATCGTGACGTTCGGGACGAGGGCGTCTCGCTCGAACAACGCCTCAGCTTGCACAACCGTCCGCGGAAAACCGTCGAGGACGTAGCCGCTGGTATCGAGATTGGATTCCACGATCGCGACGATCAATCCCGTCGGCACCAATCGCCCGGACCGGACAAGACGTTCCACCGCGCGACCGAGCGAAGATTGGATCGCGATCGCGTCTCGCAACAGATCACCCGTCGACAAATGCTGCACGCCGAGACGGCCTGCCAACCGGGTCCCTTGAGTCCCTTTTCCCGCCCCCGGACACCCGGCAATCAACACTCGCGGCGCGGATTGCCGAACCCGTGGCTCGTCGCCGGCAACGCATGGCTCACCCGCCCAGCCACCAGATCGTAGGTCGTGCCCGATATCGGCCGCTGCACTCAACGAGCGAAGCGACGAAGTCGCCGGACCTTGTCCCATCGTGGTCGAGCCTCCGCAGCGATCAGCCGCATGAATGGGGCTCGGTCACCGGGGTCCGGGGCGCCGATCCGATATCTCCGAATCCAGACTGACTGTAGGACAACGAACGTCGTTCGTCGAGTCCGGAGGTGGCTCGGGGTCTGCTCATCGATACCGACGCTCACGGTCATGCCTGGCGGGGCGGTCATCGGGAGTCGACTGGCGTCGAGCTGCGCCGCGCGCTTGGTGCGGTCAGTCCCGGCGCAGGTATCCGAGCGCGCTCGGGCCTCGAGTTCGAGCATGCCGCTGACATCGGGTGAGCGATGTCCATGCGGCGAATCGTTCCAGTTCTTAGGTGACGCCCGCCTTAGGCGCCACAACTCGAGACCGACGAACAGTCCCTCTGGCCGGGCCTTACGAGTCGGGCTGGCGGGATTCGAACCCGCGACCTCTTGACCCCCAGTTACCGCCCAAACGTCCCGCTCCGTCTCAGTACGTCTCACGCTCCCCCGCCGATCAGGTATTTCGCGAAGGCTCCCCGAGCCGTTGTCTCACTACGTCTCGCTACGTTTCTTAGGTAAAACCTTAGGTACTCGCCCACTTGCAGCCGATAATGATATCGTTATCGGCATGGCCGGACGCCGATGGACGGTCGAGTTCCATCCGAAGTGCGAGCGATGGGCACAAGCACTTCCGCAAGACGACGCCGAAGCTCTGCTCGCCGCGATTCGCGTTCTTCGCGATCACGGACCGAGTCTTGGACGACCGCTCGTCGACACCGTGAAAGCCAGCAAGCACCCGAACATGAAGGAGCTCCGCCCAGGTTCAACCGGCCGTACCGAGATTCGCGCGCTGTTCGCCTTCGACAAGAAGCGCATGGCGATCCTTTTGGTCGGCGGCGACAAGAGCCGCAACTGGTCGGGCTGGTACGAAGCGAACATCCCGATCGCAGACGAACGGTTCGAGAAGCATCAAGCCACAATCGGTGAAACAAGCGCCAAGGCGCGAAAGAGGAAACGAAGATGAGCATGAAGACGTGGGAGAAGAAGGTCCTCGCCAAGCCCGACGCGCGAGCACACGTTGCCGAGATTGAGGACGAGCTGCGCCTTGCCGCGGGGCTGACACTTCTTCGAGAGCAAGCGGGCTTGTCGCAGCGCGATCCTCGCGAAGCGACTCGGCGTATCGCAACCGCGCATCGCGAAGATCGAACGTTCGAAGAACGTGACCGTCGAACTTCTGGAGCAATACGTGGAAGCGCTCGGAGGACATCTCCAGGTAACGGTCGTCAAGGGCAACAAGCGAACGACGTTGATCTCCCCCACCCCGCACGCGAAATCAACGAAGTCAGCAAGGCCGGTCGCCAAGAACCCGCCGGCGAAGAAAGCCGTACGACGAACGCCGACGAAACGAGCACGTCAATCCGCGTAAGGACGCCCATTGACAGAGCGGCCCTCTCGCCGTCCACGTCTTCACTCGACGTTCTGGACTCTTAATGGTCTAGCGGCCACCACCGATCGAAACTCCCATGTGTGTCAAGGGGCGTTTCGGCGTTGCTGGTATGAGGGGTCCCCGTTGAGTGGTCGCACCATTGGGCGGTGGCCCACAGGTGACTCCCGATGCAGTGGGATCATCGCCGGATATCGCTCGCGCCACTGCTTGGCGAAGTCCTCGAGGTGCGCTTCCGCGCTTCGACCGTCGGCGCTTCGTAGATCTTGCGCATGCCGGTGTTGCCACCTCGGGACGGTCTGCGGATCGAACGTCGCGTTCCGGTCGCGCGGGACACGCAGCTCAACGTCACCGATCTCGGTCGTCACTGTTTTCGGTGTGCTGCCGTTGCGCGAGTTCACTGACCCGCGGCCGGCCGGGTCGTAAGTGTCGTAACCAAGATGATCCGCGCGCTCGACCTCGAGACCCGCCTGCAACACACTTCGGACCATCGCCGTCAACAGTCCGTGGTCGCCCGTGAGTTCCGCACCTTCGGACCGCGCACGCGCGACGAGCTGTTCCGCCCAATCGCGCATCGCCGCCGTGTCACCCGCCACGATCGGCACGCTACGCGCCGCGGGCGTGCGTCCCCTTTCGCCAGAGTCTGAGCCCGATAGCGCCGATGAGCAGGTCCTGGAGGGTGATGACCACGAACGCGCCGACCGATGCGAACCCGGCGCCGAGCACCACCGGGGTGACGACGAGCAACTGGAAGATGCCGAGCGTGATCGGAAGGGTCGACCATGGTCGTGGCCAGGTTCGGGCTCGGAGCGCGTCGAGCCCGAACAGGATGAGGCCGATGTCGGCCAGAAGCATGCCGATGCCAAACACCGAACTGGCGGCGTTCGCGGCGTTGGAGTCGATCGCCTGCGTGGCCACAAACGCCAGAACGAGTTCGCCGGGGATCGTCACGACGAACCCGAGCACGGCCAGTCCGCCACCGTAACGAGCGCGCCAACCGGCCCCCGCCATCTTGGATCCGGCGAGCGCCACGATGCCGGCGGCCATCAGTGCCTGGGTCAGGGCGAAGAAGACCTGACCGAGTCGGAAGGCGTTGGCGGATAGCGGATAGCTGACGGTGTCGGAAGCGACAACCGGATCCGCGCCGAGGATGAGGGCGTTGCCGATGATGGCGAGTGCGGCGCCGACGCATGCTGCGGCGCCGCCCAATGGAATCAGGCCGCCCGTCTTGAGCCCCCGGACTTCCCCTTCACGAGTCGTGACCCTGGGGACGTCATCACGGTGCACATCGGTCGGCTGCATCAGCTTTCTTCCCTTCGTCGGCGAACTCGATGTCACTAGAGTGTGTCACTAGTGTATGACTCCAGTAAAATGAACGCCGTGGTGGAGCCTGTCAAGGACGAGCCCCGGGGCGGTGCGCTCACTCGGAAGGAACGTGCGTTGGCCACGCGCCGACGCATGATGGAGGCGGCGTACCGAGAGTTCAGCCGCAGGGGATACGCAAGAACGACCGTCGACGCGGTCGCCGCACAGGCCGGGGTCGCGGTCCAGACCGTGTATTTCACGTTCCACACGAAGGCCGAGTTGCTCCAAGCGGCGTACGAGCACGCGGTACTAGGGCCGGAACCGGTGCCCCCGCACCTCAGCGGCTGGTGGCGAGCTGCCGAGTCAGCGCCCGACGTGACCACCGCGCTCGAGGTACCTGGTGGACGGCAACATCGAGGTCTTCGAGCGCGCCGCCCCCCTGGTCTGGGCCGTGCACGGCGACGAGGACGCCCGACCGACCTACGAGTTCAACGAGGGCCTGCGTCGCGACGGCACGGAAGTGATGCTGTCGATCCTGGTCGCGAAACACGATCTCCGTTCGGGCCTGACCGATCGGCAGGGACGAGACATCATGTTGACGATCCTGGGCCCACTCACGTTCGCGATGCTCACACAGGAGCTCGGTTGGACGTCCGAGGAGTACGGCTCCTGGGCGAGGCAGGCGCTCGGCCGCGAGATCTTCGGCGTGGCGGACGAGACCTCGTCGCCGTCACCAGACTGACCGCCCGGTGAGGTCGTGCCGTCTCTGCGTCGCGAACCGGGCCAAGGCCTTCATCGCTGTTACGGCGGGCCTGCCCAGGAGTCCCCTGACGGGAAGACCACCGACCAGCGACGACTGAAGGTCGCGAACATCGTCGACGAGCACACGCGCGAGGCGCTCACCATGCGCGTTGGCCGGCATTGCCCCGCCGATGACCTGCTCGTCGAGCTCGACCGACTCGACCAGAGCTGGGGCGCGCCGAGCTCGCTTGACCGGCGGCCAGACCGGCACCGAGGCAGGCGACTTCTGGTTCGACGCCGAGACCGGCTTGCCGCTGCGCAACCGGCGGGTCGTCACGGTGCACAGCGGTTCGTCGATCGGCGGGGTGACCTACGACGAGAAAGGGAGCTTCGTTCTCGTGTCGATGACGCCGACCAGGTAACGCCGTTGCGCACAATGTGAACGATTGGATCCTGTTCAGCGACCGGACGCTGCGGGACTCGAAGTTCGTGTGGCCGCCTTTACCCCGCGGCCGGTGGCCGACGCCTGTGGCGGCGAGCACGCGCCTTCGGCAGGTCGGCGGTAAGGCTTCGCTCGTCAGAACGCGCGTCCCCGAACACCGCCGCGGGCGTGTCCCATATCGCCGGCTATACGACAAGGCGAGAAGAACGTTGCCCATCCCCGAACTTCTTTGTCGCGTTCGGCCGTCGCTCCGCGCTATTCATGGGTATGGGAACCATTCGATGCGAACGAGCGCCGCCGACACCACGGCACGTGCGGCGCCGGCGTTTCAATTCTTAGGTAGCGACTTAGGCGCACAATCCGAGACTGACAAACAATCCCTCTGACCAGGCCTTACGAGTCGGGCTGGCGGGATTCGAACCCGCGACCTCTTGACCCCCAGTCAAGCGCGCTAACCGAACTGCGCTACAGCCCGTAGCGGGGAGCAGTGTACCGATCTACACCGGCGGGACGCCGTGTCGCTTGGCCGCGTCGTCTCGCACCCTGGTCACGGCGAGGCCGAGGCGGCGGGCGAGCTCGGACCGGAGATCCTCCGGCTGCACGACCGCGTCGACGACGAGCTCCGCGGCCAGGTGCACGAGATCGACGTCCTCCTCGTACTCGGCCTTGTGCTTGGCCACGAAGGCGGCGCGCTCGTCGGCATCCTCGATGGCGTGGATCCGGTTGTAGAACACCGCGTTCACCGCGGGATCGGGCCCCATCACCGCGATCTGCGCGGTCGGCAACGCCAGGCACGCGTCGGGATCGAACGCCGGGCCGCACATCGCGTAGAGACCCGCGCCGTACGCCTTGCGCACGATCACCGAGAACTTCGGCACGGTCGCCTCCGCGACCGCGGTGATCATCTTGGCGCCGTGGCGGATAATGCCGGCCCGCTCGACCTGCGAGCCGATCATGAAGCCGGGCACGTCGGCGAGGAAGACCAACGGCACGTTGAACGCGTCGCACAACCAGATGAAGCGCGCGGCCTTGTCGGCCGAGTCGCCGAAGAGCACTCCCCCGAGATGCTTGGGGTTGTTGGCAACGATCCCGATCGCGCGGCCGTCGAGCCGAGCGAAGCCGATGATCAGCTCGCGCGCCCAGAGGGGCTTCAGCTCGAAGAACGAGCCGTCGTCGACGAGTGCGTCGAGCACCTTGTGCATGTCGTAGGCACGCCGCTCCTCGTGCGGGACGATGTCGGCGATCGGCTTCGCGCCCGCTGCGGGTGCGACCGGCGTCTCGTCGGGTGACGACTCCAGCCAGTTCGACGGCAGGTACGAGAGGAACTGCCGCGCCTGTGCGATCGCGTCCTCGTCGGAATCGCACAGATTGTCGCCGCACCCGCTGACGGTCGCGTGCATGCGCGCCCCGCCCATCTCGTCGAGCGAGACGCGCTCGCCGATCACGACCTCGGCCATGCGCGGCGAGCCGAGATACATCGAGGCGTTGCCCTCGACCATGAACACGACGTCGCAGAACGCGGGGATGTACGCGCCACCGGCCGCCGACGGGCCGAACAGGCAACACACCTGCGGCACCTTGCCCGACAATCGCACCTGGTTCGCGAAGATGCGCCCCGCGCCCCTGCGGCCGGGGAACAGCTCGACCTGATCGGTGATGCGCGCGCCGGCCGAGTCGATCAGGTACACGACCGGCAGCTCATGGCTCAGCGCGTACTCGGTGAGCCGCACCATCTTCTCCACGGTGCGCGCGCCCCACGAGCCGGCCTTCACCGTCGGGTCGTTCGCGAGCACGCAGACGGCGCGGCCGTCGATCCGACCCGTCCCGGTGACCACGCCGTCAGCCGGAAGATCACCTGCGAGCGCGTTCGCGAGCAGCGCGTCCTCGACGAACGAGTCGGCGTCGAGGAGCAGCGCGAGCCGCTCCCGCACGAACAGCTTGTTCTGGCGGGCGAGCTTCTCGCCTTCCTTGGCAAGGTTGCCCTCGAGGGCTCGGGCTTCGAGCTCGCGGATGCGGTCGGCGTCGCTCACGACGCGTACCTACGGGTGCGCGCACCCGCGTGCAGGAGTGCGCTCGGCAATTCGCGGCCGACGATGTCCTGCGCGAGATGCGCGCATCCGAGCAGTGCGTCGAGATCGATACCCGTCTCGATCTCCATGTCGGAGAGCATGTGCACGAGATCCTCCGTCACCGCGTTCCCCGACGCCCCGGGCGCATACGGGCACCCACCGAGACCGCCGATCGACGCGTCGAAGCGGGTCACGCCCCGGTCGAGCGCGGCCACGACGTTGGCGAGCGCGGTGCCGCGCGTGTCGTGGAAGTGCAGCCCGACCCGGTCGGGCGTGATGCCGGCGTTCGCGAGCGCGTCGAGCAGGTCGCCGACCCGGCGGGGCGTGGCCATGCCGGTGGTGTCGCCGAACGAGAGCCGGTCGGCGCCCGCGTCGACGAGCAGCCCCGCGATCTGGCCGACCCGCTCGGGCGCGACGTCGCCCTCGTACGGGCACCCGAACGCAGTGGAGACGATGGCCTCGACCGCGATGCCTGCGGAATGGCCGATCTCCACGACGTCGCGGGCCGCGACGAGCGAGTCGGCGACCGAACGCTTCACGTTCTTCCGGTTGTGCGTCTCGCTCGCGCTGACGACCAGCTCGATCTCGTCCGCGCCCGCGGCGACGGCGAGCTCGGCGCCCTTCGGGTTGGGCACGAGCGCGGAGTAGGTCACGCCCGGTCGGCGGGTGATCCGCGCCATGACCTCGGCCGCGCCCGCCATCGGCGGGATCGCGGCGGGCGATACGAACGATGCGGCCTCGATGAACCGCAAACCCGTCGCCGAGAGCGCGTCGACCAGTCGCACCCGGTCGTCGATGGAGACCGGCGCCTCGTTCTGCAGCCCGTCACGCGGACCGACCTCACGAACATCGACATGCGGCGGCCACGAGGACATACGCACCACGTTACGCGCCCGGCGCCCCAACCGGGACCGGTCGAACGTGCCTAGGCTCGCTCCGTCCACCGGCGACCCCGCCGGGACACGATCTTCGGGAGTCACGCATGGCAGTTGTCCTCATCACCGGGTGCAGCACCGGCATCGGGCTCGAGACCGCGCTCGCATTCGCCCGCCGCGGCGACACCACGATCGCCACTATGCGCAACGTCGCCAAGGCCGACGCGCTGAAGAAGCGGGCCGCGGACGAGGGGCTCGACATCGAGATCGAGACGCTCGACGTCGTCGACGACAACTCTGTGAGCTCCGCGGTCGGCAAGATCATCGCGCACCACGGTCAGATCGACGTGCTGGTCAACAACGCCGGCGTCGGTTTCGGCGGCCCCGTCGAGACGATGCCGATCGACGCGGCACGCGCACTCATGGAGACCAACTTCTGGGGCGCACTCCGCATGATCCGGGCTGCGCTGCCCGGGATGCGCGAGCGGCGTTCCGGAGTGGTCATCAACGTCACGTCCACCGCGGGACGTATTCCCGGCACGCCCTACGAGGGTCTGTACGCCGCGTCGAAGCACGGTTTGGGCGCCCTGAGTGAGAGTCTCGCGACCGAGCTCCTGCCGTTCACGGTACGCGTGGTGTGCATCGAACCCGGATTCTTCTCGACGGCGATCAGCGACACGTCGAACGCGGTCGAGCAAGGCGTCGCCGGCACCGCGTACGAAGTCGACGGCACGTGGTTTCACGGCTTCATGAACCAGAGCGTCGAGGGCGGCGCCGACCCCAGCATCGTCGCCGATGCCATCGTCGCCGCCGCTACCGACCCGAACACCCCGCTGCACACCACGGTCGGCGACGACGCGGCCATGTTCGTCGACCTGGCCACGCAGGCCGGCTCGTGGGAGGGCTGGGTCGCGATGTCGATGCCGATCGTCGAGGCCGCGGTCGGACCGCGACCGATTCCACCGGCTCGGTAGAGCGTCAGCTCGTGCGGGGCCGGACCCGGATCTTGATCGGCGTCGGGCCGAGGTCGAACGACTCGCGCATCTTGCGTTCGAGATAGCGGAGGTATTGCTGGGAGAGCGGCCGCGTCGCGAAGAGCGTGAACGTCGGCGGGTCGGTCGCGCCTTGGGTGGCATACAGGATCCGGGGCCGGTGCTTCTTGACGACGGGCGCGGGGTGCGCGTTCTGCGCGTCGCGCAGCACACGGTTGAGCGCGGCCGTCGGGATGCGCTGGTGGTAGGCGCTCTCGGATTCGCGCAACGCGGGCAGCAGCTGGTGCACCCGGCGTCCGCTCAACGCGGAGATGGGGATCATCGGCGCGTAGCTGAGGAAGCTCAGCATGTCGCCGACCTGGCGCCGCACCTTCTCCCGGTCCTCGGCGTCGAGGAGGTCCCACTTGTTGCAGATGATCACCACGGCGGTGCCGGCCGCGTCGATGCGCTCGGCGAGGCGCTGGTCTTGATGGGTCACCCCTTCGGAGGCATCGATCACGAGCAATGCGGCGTCGGCGCGGTCGATCGCCTCGAGCGCGCGCACCAGGCTGTAGTACTCGGTGGGTTCGTCGATGCGGCTCTTGCGCCGCAGCCCGGCGGTGTCGACGAACCGCAGCGGGCCGTCATCGGTCTCGACCACGGTGTCGATCGCGTCGCGGGTGGTTCCCGGCATGTCGTGCACGACCGAGCGGTCCTCGCCGACGAGCCGGTTGAAGAGCGTCGACTTGCCGACGTTCGGGCGGCCGACGATCGCGATGTTGAAGATGCCGTCGTCGAGCGCGTCGGCGGCGTCGCGCTTCTCCCAGTCGTCGTCGTCATCCGACGCCTCGGGCAGTGCGGCGACGATCGCGTCGAGCAACTCCCCCGACAGCCGGCCGTGGATCGCCGAGACCGGCATCGGTTCGCCGAGCCCGAGGCGCTGGAATTCCCACATGTCGCCTTCGCGCCGCTCGTCGTCGACCTTGTTGACCACGACGATGACGGGCCGGGCCGACTGTTGGAGGAGCCGCGCGACCTGCGCGTCCTCGTCGGTGATCCCGGTGGTGACGTCGACCACGAAGAGCACGACGTCGGCGGTGCGCACCGCTTCGGCCGCCTGCGCGCTCACCTTGGCCGCGAGCGCCGACTCCTCGCCCGTGAGCCCGGCCTCGCCCTCGGCGAGCCACCCGCCGGTGTCGACGATGCGGAACGCCCGGCCGACCCATTCCGCCGACAGCTCGCGCCGGTCGCGCGTGACGCCGGGCCGCTCCTCGACGATCGCGGCGCGACGGCCGACGATGCGGTTGACGAGCGTCGACTTGCCGACGTTCGGGCGTCCGACGACCGCGACGACCGGGAGCTCGGCGCTCACGACGCGACCAACGGGATCGTCGGTCGCCGTGACCGGCGCAGCGCGCGCACGAGGGCCGCGCCGTCGGTCGGCACGATCTCGACCGGTCGGGGCAGGTCGGTCGCCTCGGTGCCGTCGAGGAACCGGCCCCGCGAGAGCGCGACGTCGGGAAGGAGGTACCGGTCGTGGTCGGGTTGACCCTCGAGCGCGGCGGCGATGTCGGCACCCGTCAGCAAACCGGTGACACCGATGTTGCCGCCGAAAAACCCGTTCTTCACCGGGAGCAACCGCACCGGTCCGGGCAACTCCCCGAGCAGCGGTTCGAGCACCGCCGCACCCAACTCCCCCGTGACGATCACGTTGCAGCCGCCGGCACGCTCGGGCACGGGCGCGGCGGTCACCCGGGGCGCGCGGTAGCCGTCGGCGGGCGCGCCGTCGACCCATGCGAAGAAACCGGAGCGGGGTCCCGTACCCGCAACCTCGTCGCCCGCGAGCGCGGCACGCACCTCGGCCTCGAACGTGCGCGCCATGCCGATGCCGTTCTCGTGCTGCTCGCAGCCGTCGTACGCGGTGAGGGGCGGGAACGGTCGCCGGGCGAGGAGGTAGTACTCGTCCGACAGGTACGCGAGGCGGCGACCGAGCGCGGCCTCGTAGCGCGCCTGCCACCGCTCGACGATGTCGACCACCGCCTGCGCCTCCGCGAGCGTGTGCACGCGCATCTCCGCTTCACGGTTGTGCGCGCTCACGCCGAGCGGCACCACGCCGACCGTCGACAGGCCCGAGAAGCGGTCGGCGATGCCGAGCAACGTGTCGTCGAGCACCGCACCGTCGTTGACCCCGGGGCACACGACCACCTGGCCGTGCACCTCGATCCCCGCGTCGAGCAGCAGCTCCAACCAGCGGAGGCTCGTCGCGCCGCGGCGGTTGCGCAGCAGGCCGCGTGCGGACGTCGGGATCGGTCGCGTGGATGCTCACGTAGAGCGGCCCGAGCCGTTCGGTCACCACCCGTTCCAGGTCGGCCTCGGTGAACCGGGTCAACGTCGTGAAGTTTCCGTAGAGGAACGAGAGCCGGTAGTCGTCGTCCTTCAGGTACAGGCTCTTGCGCATGCCCTTGGGCAGCTGGTGGATGAAGCAGAACGGGCAGTGGTTGTCGCACGTCCGGACCCGATCGAACACCGCGCTCGTCAACTCGACCCCGAGCGGCGCGCCCTCGGCCTTGTCGACGTACACCGACCGCTCCAGACCGCCTCGCCGGAGATCGAGCTCGACGTGCGCGGCATCGACCTGGAGCTGGTACGCGATGACGTCGCGGAGCACCTCGCCGTTGACCGCCACGACCTCGTCACCGACGACCACGCCGGCCCGCGCCGCCGGGGATCCGGGCGCGACGGCATCAACGCGGGCAGCGGGCATGAGGCCAGGATACGGGCTGACCGGCATTACCCTCGTTCCGTGCCCGTGGAGAAGGTCCTGCTCGCGGAGCCGCGTGGCTTCTGCGCCGGCGTCGAGATGGCGATCAAGGCGCTCGCCTGGATGGTCCGGGTCTTCGAGCCGCCCGTGTACTGCTACCACGAGATCGTCCACAACCGGCTCGTCGTCGACCGCTTCCGCGAACAGGGCGTGATCTTCGTCGACGACGTGAACGACGTCCCCGCCGGTGCGCCGCTCATGCTGTCCGCGCACGGCAGTGCCCCCGACGTCGTGGAAGCGGCTCGGGCCAACAACCGCTACGTCGTCAACGCGGTCTGCCCTCTCGTCACCAAGGTCCATCACGAAGCCAAGGTGCGGGCCCGCAAGGGCTTCACCATCCTCTATGTCGGTCACGCCGGGCACGACGAGGCCGTCGGCACGCTCGCGGTCGCACCCGGGTCGATCCGGCTCGTCGAGCACGACGACGACCTCGACACCGCCGCGGTCAACGTCGCCGATCCCACCCGCGTCGCGGTGCTCGCCCAGACGACGCTCGCCCAGAACGAATGGGCGGGAGTGGTCGAGCGGACGCGCGAACGCTTCCCCGAGGTGTGGACCGCGTCCCGCAACGACCTCTGCTTCGCGACCACCAACCGGCAGGACGCGCTGACCGACATCGCGAAGCGCGCCGACGCCGTCGTCGTCATCGGCAGCGCGAACTCGTCGAACACCATCGCGCTCACGAAGGTCGCGCGCGAGGCCGGTTGCCCGCTCGTGCTGCGCGTCGACGGGCCCGACGAGGTCGACGTCCGGGACGCGCGCGTCGTCGGCGTCACTGCCGGCGCCGAGCGCGCCCGAGGAGTTGGTCGAGTCGGTCATCGCCCGGCTCGCGCCGCGCGACGGCGTCGAGGTCGTGCGCATGACCGACGAGGACGAGTACTTCCCGCCTCCGCGCGAGTTGCGCGAGTTGATCCCCGCGCTCGACGTCGTCGCTGCGGTCCTCCTCGGCGGCAAGGTCGCAGCCGCGCGCGGTCCGTTCGTCGACGACCGCACGCTCGACGCGTCGAACGTGCTCGCCGCGTTCGACGACTGACTAGCGGATCTCGTTCGCCTGGTCGAACACGACCTGGAGCGCGTCGTGCAGCCGCTCGGTCAACGCGTCGACCTGGTCGCGCGGCACCACGCCGCCGTCACGCGGCGGGCTCACGATCGGGTCACCGACGACCATGGCGACCCGCCCGAAACGCGGGAGCTTCAGCCGGTGCGAGCGCAGGATCTCCTCCGTGCCGGCCAACCCGACCGGGACGATCGGCACACCCGCGCGGAGCGCGAGGTACGCGGCGCCCGGTTGCAGCGCCGCGATCTTCGGACCGTTCTGGCGCGTCCCTTCCGGGTACACGAGCAGCACGTCGCCGCCGTGCAGCATCGCGATCGAGTCCCGGAGCGCCTTGCGGTCGGTCCCGTCGCGCGCCACCTCGAAGCCGCCGAGCGTGCGGAACAGCCAACCGGCCACCGGAATACGGAACAGCGACGCCTTGCCCATGTACCGCAGCGGGCGCGGCGACAGCCACGCCGCGAACGGGATGTCCATCATCGAGCGGTGCGACGGCGCGAGCACGTACCCACCGTGCGCGGGCAGCTTGTCGCGTCCAACGATGCGCGCCCGGTACACGGCCGACGAGCCGCCGGCGACGATCAGGCGGACGGTGTCGTAGAAGAGCATCAGGCGACCTCCGCAGCCCGCAGGATCTGGGCGACGACCGCGTCGACGTCGAGATGGGTCGTGTCGATCACGATCGCGTCGTCGGCCGCACGCAACGGCGAAACCGCCCGCCCGGAGTCGATCGCGTCGCGCCGGCCGAGCGCGGCCTTCACTTCATCGACTGCGACCGAGCGCGCCGCCGCGGTCTCGTCGCGGTGCCGGCGCCGGGCCCGCTCCTCGTCGCTCGCGACGAGGTACACCTTCACGGTCGCGTCCGGGAACACCACGGTCCCGATGTCGCGGCCCTCGACGACTCCGCCGCCGTGCCGCTCGACCCATTTCCGCTGGTACGCGACGAGGATCTCGCGCACCCCGGGATGAGCCGACACCGTCGACACCGCGGCGGTCACCGTCGGGCCCCGGATCTCGGCGCTCACGTCGCGGCCGTCGAGCGTCGTGACGCCGTCCTCCACCGTGATCGCGCAGTGACGCGCGATCGCGGCGCTCGTCGGCGCGTCCTCGAGCGGCACGGCCGCATCGAGCACCGCCAGGGTGACCGCCCGGTACATCGCGCCCGTGTCGAGCACCTGCAGCCCGAGCCGGGCCGCGACCGCACGCGCCACCGTCGACTTGCCCGAACCCGACGGTCCGTCGATCGCGATCACCGTGCGTCATCGCCCGCCGTCCGTCAGTCGTTCGAGATCCTGCGGCGAACCCGGGATACGACGACGCCACCGCGTCCCAGCCGCCGATCGTCGACGTCGGGGCCGAGGGCGTTGGCCGCGACCGCCAGCGCCATCGCGATGCGGTGGTCACCGTGACTGGAGAAGCTCGCGGCCTCGGCCCGGCCGCCCCGGATCGACAAGCCGTCGGCGCCGGGGCTCGGCGCCGACACCCAGCTTCGTCGAGTTCCGCGTGCAGCGTGCCGATGCGGTTGCTCTCCTTCACGACCAGCTCGGCCGCGTCCCGCACGTCGGTGACCCCCTCGGCGAACGCGGCCGCGATCGCGAGCGCGGGGATCTCGTCGATCACATTCGGGATCTCGGCCCCGGCGATCGTCGTCCCGTGCAGCTCGGCCGCGCGCACCCGCAGATCCCCGAAGGGCTCGCCGCACACCTCACCCGTCGGCGTCGAGCGCGACGTCGGCGCCCATTCGCCGCAGCACCGCGACGAACCCCACCCGCGTCGGGTTGCACGACACCCCTTCGAGCACGATGTCGGAGCCCGGCGTGATCGCGGCCGCGACCGCGAAGAACGCGGCCGACGACGGATCGCCCGGAACGTCGAGCTCGAACGGTTCGCGGCGCGCCCCGCTGCACGCGGACGGTCAGGCCGTCGACCGCCACCGGTGCACCGAGCGCGGCGAGCATCCGTTCGGTGTGGTCGCGGCTCGCGCCGGGCGACACCACCTCCGTCGCTCCGTCGGCGTGCAACCCGGCCAGCACGACCGCCGACTTCACCTGCGCGCTCGCGACCGGCAGCTCGTAGCGCAGACCGCGCAGCCCGCCGCCTCGGATCGACCAGCGGCGCGCGCGTCGTCGTCGGCGCGCCCGTCGACGTGGGCGCCCATCGCGCGCAGCGGCTCGACGATGCGGTCCATCGGGCGCGTCCGCAGCGAGTCGTCGCCGGTCAGCACCGACACGAACGGCCGCCCCGCCAGCACGCCCGAGAGCACGCGCATCGTCGTGCCGCTGTTCTCGCAGTCGAGCACGTCGTCGGCTTCGTGGAACGCGTCGACGCCGCGTCCCGTGACGACCGCCCGGCCGCTGTCCGACTCGACCAGCACGCCGAGCTGCTGCAGCACCCGCCCGGTCGCGGCGACGTCGGCGCCCGTCGCCAGGTTCGTGATCGTGCTCGGACCGTCGGCGAGCGCGGCGAACATCAGCGCCCGGTGCGAGATCGACTTGTCGCCGGGAACCCGCAGGCGCCCGCGCAGCGGACGCGCGCCACCGAGCGTCAACTCGTGCGGCTCATGTCGACTCACGTGATGTCCGCCCGGCCGGGGTGATAGCCGAGATCGTGGAGACCGGCTTCGAATCCGCCCGCGTCGTCGGCCGCGACGATCAGCACCAGCACACCCTCGCCGCCTTCGCCGGAGTGCGCGATCTCGAGGTCGACGACGTTGACGCCGAGCCGGCCGGCCAGCGTCGTCACCTCGGCGATGACGCCGGGCGTGTCGGGCACCATGATGCGCAGCTCCACGAGCTTGCGTCGCCATCGAGATGCCGACCGGCAGGTTGCGCCGGGCCGCGCGCGCCCGCGCCGAGCAGCTTCTCCAGCGCGTCGCGGTCGCCGGCCGCGACGATGTCGCGCGCGTGCTGCAGCCCGACGAGATACGCGTCGAGCGCGCCGAGCACCGCGTCGCGGTTCGAGGTGAGGATGTCGAGCCAGATCGTCGGCTGGCTCGCGGCGATCCGCGTCATGTCGCGGAAACCGCCCGCCGCGAGCCGCAGCAACGCGCGGTGCTCGGCCTCGTGGGTCGTCGCCACGTCCATGAGCGTCGACGCCGCGAGCTGCGGTACGTGGCTCACGAACGAGACGAGCACATCGTGGTCTTCGGGCGTGACCGCGACCACCTCGGCACGCAGCTCGCGCAGCAGGCGCGTTCAGCGCCGCGTACGCGCCCGTCGGCGGTCGCGGCCGTCGGCGTGACGACCCACGCCGCGCCGACGAAGAGGTCGGCGCGGCGCACCGTCGATCCCCTCCTGCTCGGAACCGGCCATCGGGTGCCCGCCGATGAAGCGCGCGGCGCGGTCCGGGCAGCGGCGCGCGACCTCGGCGACGACAGACCCCTTCACCGAGCCCACGTCGGTGACCAGCGGCACGCCCGCGTCGAGCAGCGCGACCACCGCGTCGGCGATCGCGCCGACCGGCAGCGCGACGAACGCGAGGTCGGCGCCGGCGGCCGCCGCGGCGACGTCGGCCGCGGTCGAGCCGACCGCACCGATCTCGACGGCCCGCGCGAGCCGGTCGCGATCACGGTCGAAGCCCACGACGTCGTGGCCGACGCTCGGTCAGCGCGAGCCCGATCGAGCCACCGATCAGGCCCGTGCCGATGACAGCGACGCGCACGGCTACTCGGGCAGGTCGTCGCGGAGCGAACGCGCGCCTTCGAGGTACACGTGATGGAGATCGGCCCGCGGACTGCTCGCCGTAGAAGTGCATCATCACCCGGATCGTGTGCTTCATCCCGTGACCGATGCCGAGCTCACGCGCGCACAGCAACGGCACGTCACCGAGACCGAGTGCTCGCGCCGCGGTCGCCGGGAACTCGGCGGTGAGGTCGTCGGTGGCGGTGAAGATGATGCTCACGAGGTCGTCGTGCGCGATCGAGTTGCGTTCGAGCATGGCGCGGACCAGGGCCTGCGTCTTGGCGTCGATGTCGGCCTTCGTGTCCTCGGCGAACGTCGTCGCGCCGCGCAGCGCCAGCAATCTCACGGGTCGCCACGTTACTCGGGCGACGTCGTCGTGGCCGGCGAGTCCGGCGGCGTAGAGCGCCCGGACCTCCTCCGAGGTCAGCTCGCGCCACGCCCCGGGCGCGAGATGCGGGTCGCGCAACGGCCCGATGCGCGTGCGGGCGAGCCGGACCACCGGGTGGCCGACCGCCGCGCACATCCGCCGCACCATGCGCTTGCGTCCCTCGGTGACGACGATCGACAGCGCGGTCGTTCCGGCCGCCGACGTCTGCAGGATCTTCGCCCGCGCCGGCGAGGTCGGCCCGTCGTCGAGCTCGATCCCCTCCCGCAGCGCGCGCAGCTCGGCCGGCGTCGGCTTGCCCTCCACCTCGGCGAAGTACTCCTTCTCGACGCCGTGGCGCGGGTGGGTGAGCAGCTGCGTGAGCTCGCCGTCGTTGGTCAACAGGAGCAGCCCCTCGGTGTCGAGATCGAGCCGCCCGACCGGGAACACACGCGGTTCGCCCGGAACCAGGTCGAGCACCGTCGGGCGGTCGTGCGTGTCGTGCGCGGTCGTGACGTAACCGGCCGGCTTGTTCAGCAACCAGTGCACGAGCTCGGTGTCGACGATGACCGGCACGCCGTCGAGCGCGATGCGGTCGGTGGCGGGGTCGACACGCCGGCCGAGCACCGCGACCTCGCCGTTCACCGTCACCCGGCCCTCGACGATCAACGCCTCGTTCGTCCGCCGGGAACCGAAGCCCGCCGCGCGAGCACCTTCTGCAGCCGCTCGCCGTCGGCTTCCACGAGCTACTGCTCGTTCGTGACGTCGACCTCGGCTTCGACCTCGGCTTCGCCGTCGCCTTCGGGCTCCGTGCACCACGTTCGTCGAGAGCAACAGCCCGCGCTCGAGCGCTTCGACGACCGACGCCTCGGGCACGAAGTCGGCGAGCGCGGGAAGGTCGGCCAGCGAGTTGAGACCGAGTCGTTCGAGGAAGAGCCGCGACGTCGCGAACATCGACGGGTTGCCCGGCGACGGGTCGTGGCCGATCTCGTCGACGTAGCCGCGCGCGACGAGCGTCTTCAACGTCGCGTCGACGTTCACGCCGCGGATCGCGGAGAGCTGCGCCCGCGAGACCGGCTGCTTGTAAGCGATGATCGCGAGCGTCTCGAGCGCGGGGCCCGACAGCCGCGCGGTCTGCCCGTCGAGCACGAACCGCTCGACGTACGCGTACGCGTCGGGATGCGTCTGGAAGCGGTAGCCGCCCGCCACCCGGGCGAGCTGGAAACCGCGGCCCTGGGCCTCGTACTCGGCCGCGAGCTGCGCGCACAGCTCGTCGATCGCCTCGACCGACACCTCGAGCAGCTGCGCCATGACCGTGGGGTGCACCGGTTCGGTCGCCGCGAGCACGATCGCCTCGACCGCACGCCGGGTCTCGACGTCGACCGACAGCTCCGAATCGCTCACACCTGCTCCTGCACTCGCACTCTCGGCGACACCGGCGTCGTCAGCATCGTCTTCTTCGACGTCGTCGCGATCCACGGCGACGCGATCCACGGCGGCAACACGATCGTCGTCGCCCCACTCCTCGAGCGACGAGAGATCGAGCGCGACGCGTTCTCCGGCGGCGAGCGGTCGCACCATCAGGTCGCCGAAGCTCTCGACCTGTTCGAGATCGACGACACCCTGCTTGAACAACTCGAGCACCGCGAGGAAGCGCACGATGATCTCGAGCTTCTCGTGCACGCCGTACGTGAGGTCGCGGAACTGCATCGCGCCGCGCTCGGGCAGCAGCGCGAGCACCGTGTCGATGGCGTCGCGGACGCTCGCACGGATCGGCGCGATGTGCGTCGTCTGGACTTCCTCGACGACCTTCGGGGTCAGGCCGCGCCGCGCCGCGGCGAGAGAGCGCGTCGAGCGCAACCCGCTCGAGCGGGTCGGGCGCGAGCGAACGGAACGGCTCCTCGGGACCGGCGGTGCGCGCCACCGAGCGGCTCGCGCTCTGCAGCCGCTCGCTCATCACGTGGGCCGCGTCCTGGAAGGTCTTGCACTCGAGCAGACGGGCGAGCAGGAGGTCGCGCTCCTCGAAGCGCATCAGCTCCTCGTCGAGATCGACGTCCTCACGGCCGGGCAGCAGGCGACGGGCCTTCAACTCGACGAGCGTCGCCGCGATCAGCAGGAACTCGGTCGCGACGTCGAGATCGACGTGCTCCATGTTCTCGACCTCGACGCAGAACACGTCGACGATGTGCGCGAGCGAGATCTCCCAGAGGTCGACCTCTTCCTTCAGGATCAGGTGCAGGAGGAGGTCGAACGGGCCCTCGAACACCGGTGTCGAGACCGCATACGGCACGGGTGCAGATTACCCGCCCCGAATCACAGCGTTGTGGTACAGCGCAGCCACCAGGCGATATGTGTCGGAAATCGCCCGAGGGCGACCGGTAACGTCTCCGCCCATGGCACGGGTGTTCTCGGGGATCCAACCCACTGGCGACATGCACTCTGGGCAACTACCTCGGTGCCGTGCGCCGCTGGGTCGACTCCCAGCCCCTCGCCGGGTCGGTCGAGGCGAACGACCACCACGCGATCTTCTGCGTCGTCGACCTCCACGCGATGACCCAGCCCTGGGACCCGGCGGAGCTCAACACCGCGACCCGCCGGCTCGCGCACGCTGCTCGCCGCGGCCGGGCTCGGCGGCGACCGGTCGCTCCTGTTCGTGCAGAGCCACGTGCGCGCCCACGCCGAGCTCACCTGGCTGCTGAACTGCATCGCGACGTTCGGCGAGCTGCGGCGGATGACCCAGTTCAAGGACAAGAGCGCCAAGGCGGGCGAGACCGGCATCGAGTCGGTGAGCGCCGGCCTGTTCGACTACCCGGTGCTCATGGTGTCCGACATCTTGCTGTACGACACCGTCGGAGGTGCCCGTCGGCGACGATCAGCGCCAGCACGTCGAGCTCGCACGCGACGTCGCGATCCGGTTCAACAGCCGTTTCGGCGAGACCTTCGTCGTCCCGAAGGCGACCGTTCCCGCCACCGGCGCGCGGGTCATGGACCTGCAACGCCCGGATCGCAAGATGTCGAAGTCGGAGGACTCGCCGCAGGGCACGATCCTCGTGCTCGACCCGCCCAAGGCGATCGAGAAGAAGATCAAGTCGGCGGTCACCGACTCCGGCGCCGAGATCCGCCACGACCGTGAGGCCAAGCCCGGCATCTCGAACCTGATCGAGATCTACGGCAACGTGACCGGCGCGTTCGATCGCCGAGGTCGAGCGCGAGTTCGACGGCAAGCAGTACGGCGTGTTCAAGCTCGCCGTCGCCGAGGCGGTCGTCGAGTTCCTCCGCCCCGTGCAGGAGCGCTTCCAGGAGCTGTCCGCCGACCCGGCCGAGATCGACCGGCGTCTCGCCCTCGGCGCCGACGCCGCGGAGGCGATCGCCGAGCCCGTCCTCACCCGCGCGTGTCGCGCCGCCGGACTCCTCGCCCGCCCCCGCATCTGACAACCCCGAAACCCCACCAACAGTTGGCCGCGAAAGCGGCGCCCCACGCCCGAAACCCCACCAACAGTTGGCCGCGAAAATGGCGCCCCGCGCCCGAAACCCCGCCAACAGTTGACGGGTTCTAGGCGCGCTTCCAGGGGAGGGGCTTGGTCAGGTCGGCCGGGCAGTCGTACTTGCCCTTCAACTCGCCGAGGTCGTGCCCCGACACGAGCAGGCGGCTCACGGTGCCGCCGCCCGACGCACCCTGGATGACGACGGCCTGCGAGTTGCACCACTCCACGTTCACGCCCACACCGATGCCCGCGGCGGCGAGATCCGCTTCGGTCATCTGCGGGTACGCGTTCGACCCGGCGTATTGACCGTTGAAGTACCGGCGCGCGGTCGCGAGGTCGGGGTCGGTGCTGACGCTGTCGACCTTGCCGCGCACGTCGTCGATCCAACCGTGCACGGTGCCCGACACGCCGCCGGGGCGTTGCGACGCCCAGTAGGTCCACGATCCGAGGCCCGCGACGACGAGCAGGATCAGGATCGCCCGCCCGTGCATTCCCCGGCGCCGGCGCCGCTTCGTGACCGGGCCGGCCGAGCCGAGGCCGGTGCGCCCGTCGATCGCCCGGTTGTCGGGACCATGGCCCGCGTACGGCTCACCGCCGATCCTCACGAAGTACGACGAGTCGGTGGGCTGGCGCACGTTTCGTGTATCGGCGCGTTTCCGGCCGGAGTTCAGCCCGGGCTCGGTTCTCCATCCGCCACGGCCAGCACCTCGCAGATCCCGGCGGGAATGCCGGAGCCGGGCCAGAGCGTCGCGCCGGTGGTGGACGGCGGCCCACGCCACGGCCTCGGGCCGGGCGCCGGCGGCGCGCAGCCGCTGCGCGCCGAGCTCGTCGTGGTTCACATACCGCCCGATTGCCCCCGGAATCGCCCGGGCCCGGCGCGGTCCCGCCCCGGTGGCGACGACCGTTGCCAGCGAACGCCGGATGACGCCGAAGGTCGTTTCCGCCTTCCCGACGTCGTGCAGGAGCGCGGCGGCAACCCACCGCGGCTCGACGGCATCGCCGAGGGTCTCGACCGCGGCGCGTGCCGGTGCGCGACCGATTCGGCCCGGTCGGCTCGGCCGAGTCGCTCCCAGCACGCCAGCTCGTCGGACCACAGCGCGTCGCGCACGAACGCGAGGTCGGCGCCGGTGAGCGGCCGCGGCCGCAGCGACCCGGCGAACCGGCGCACCAGATGGGCGGGCCGGCTCATCGGAAGCTCATTGGAAGACGAAGCGGTCGAGGCGGTCGAGGAACGGCTGGAACAGGTGCGTCAGGATGCCGTTGCGCCACACGAGGAAGAACAGCAGCAGGATCCCGTACGGCCGGAACCGGTACCAGCCCGCCAACCACGCGCGCGGCAGCACGCGCTCCACCAGGGCGGCGCCGTCGAGCGGCGGGATCGGCAGGAAGTTGAAGAGCCCGAGGAACACGTTCACCTCGGCGAACAGATAGGGGACGAGCGACCCGCAGCGGCAGGTCCCGCAGGTACACGAACGAGCGCGCCGTGCGCGTCGAACTGGGTCCGGGCGATGACGGCGGCGACGATCGCGAGCACGAAGTTCGTCCCCGGGCCCGCGAGCGATACGAGCAACATGTCGCGCCGACCGCCGCGGAGTCTCGACGGATCGACGGGCACGGGCTTCGCCCAACCGACCACGGGCACGTGCGTCAGCGCGCCGAGGACCGGCAGGAAGATCGAACCGAACGGGTCGACGTGCGGGATCGGGTTGAGCGTGAGTCGGCCCGCGTCGCTGCGCCGTGTGTGTCACCGAAGAGGAACGCGACCGCGCCGTGGCTGATCTCGTGCAGGATGATCGCGACGATCAGTCCGCCGAAGAAGATGACGGTGAGGCTGTCGACGTGCACGGAAGACGGTCGTCAGCGGCGCTTGGATGCGCACGACATGCACAGTCGTGCCGCGGGCATCGCCTCGAGGCGGTCCTCGGCGATGTCGTCGCCGCACGACTCGCACTGTCCGTAGTTGTCGGCGTCGAGCTTGCGCAGCGCGTCGTCGATGTCGAGCAGGGTCTCCCGCAAGGAGCCGGCGAGTGCATCGACCTCGCCCCGCTCCGCCGTCACCTGGCCCGTATCGGCAAACCCCTCGTCGTAGGAGTCGCGATCGACGCCGAGGGCCCGCAGCTCGCCCCGGACCCGTTCGCGCTCCGCCGTCAACTGGGCGCGGCGCACTCGCGTGGGTCGTTTCGGCCATGTCTCGATCCTACCTGGGCACCCGGTTTTCAGCGGTCGGTTCTTGGTCCGCTCCCGCCGCCTTCGGTGGTCGTGTGCGCACGCGGGTGCGCGGCGTCGTAGGCCGTACGCAGGCGTTCGGGTGACACCTTCGTGTACACCTGGGTCGTCGAGATGCTGGCGTGGCCGAGCAGCTCCTGGACGACCCGGAGATCGGCGCCGTGGTCGAGCATGTGCGTGGCACAGGAATGCCGGAGCACGTGCGGCGACAGGCGGGATTCGAGTCCGGACCGTTCGCCGGCCCGGCGCACGATCGTCCAGCACGACTGCCGCGACAGCCGCCCACCCCGGGCGTTGAGCACGACCGCGTCGCCGTCGCGCGTCGAGCGGCGGGCGCGGGCGCTCCGGAGCGTCAGCCGGCCGTCGCGCAGGTAGGCCTCGATCGCGACCCGCGCGCCGCGGCCAACCGGTACGACCCGCTCCTTCGAGCCCTTCCCGAACACCCGCAACGTGCCGTCGTCGAGGTCGAGGTCGGCGAGGTCGAGCCCGACCGCCTCGCTGATGCGGATGCCGGTGCCGTACAACAGCTCGAGCAGCGCGCGGTCGCGCTGGGCGAGCGGATCGTCGCCGGTGACCGCCTGCAGGAGCCGCTCGACCTCGTCCTCGTCGAGCGCCTTCGGGATCCCGGCCGGGACCGGCGGTGCACCGACCTCCTCGCTCGGGTCGCGATCGACGAAACCCTTCCCGCGCGCAGAAGCGGTGGAACGACCGCACGGCCACGACCGCGCGTGCAACCGACGACGCCGCGAGCACCCGCTTGCCGTCGTCGTCGACGAGGGTCTCGAGATGACGCACGTACGCGTGCACGACGTCCTCGCCGATACTCGCCGGGTCGGTCTCGCCCCGGGCCCGCAGGAACGCGGAATAGCGCCGGAGGTCGCGGCGGTACGCCGCGAGCGAGTTGATCGCCAAGCCCGCGTTCGACGACGAGCCAGTCGTCGTGCTCGGCCAACAGCTTGCCCAGCGCGTCGGGCTGAAGTTCGTTGGGCCGAAGTTCGTTGGGCCGAACCTCGTCAGTCATCGTCTGCCCGCCGGGTTCCGCCGGGCCGACGCTGTCATGTGCCCAGCGCGGGAGCAGCCTCGGGGATCGGGAGCTTGGGCAGGCGACCGTCAGCCCGCTCGAGCGCCGAGCGTATGAACGCCGCGAACAACGGGTGCGGCCGGTTCGGCCGGCTCTTGAACTCGGGGTGCGCCTGCGTCGCGATGAAGAAGGGGTGCATCGACTTGGGCAGCTCGATGAACTCGACGAGCAGATCGTCGGGCGACGTTCCCGAGAGCACCATGCCGTGCTCCTCGAAGATCTGGCGATAACGATTGTTGAGCTCGTAGCGGTGCCGGTGCCGCTCGTAGACGACCTCGTCGCCGTAAACCTCGCGGGCGAGGCTGCCGGCCAGCAGCTTGGCCGGGTACGCACCCAACCGCATCGTGCCGCCCATGTCGACGACCGACTTCTGCTCGTCCATCAGGTCGATGACGGGGTGCGGCGTGGACGGGTCGAACTCGGAGCTGTTCGCGTTCTCCAGCAGGCACACGTCGCGCGCGAACTCGATGACCGCGCAGTGCAGCCCGAGGCACAGGCCGAGGAACGGGATCCCGTTCTGACGCGCGTACCCGGCGGCCTCGATCTTGCCGGGGATGCCGCGCATCCCGAACCCTCCGGGCACGACGATGCCGTCGAGGTCGTGCAGGCGACTGTCGGCGAGCAGGCCCTCGGCGTCGTCGGCGGCGATCCAGTCGATGAGGACGTTGGCGCCGCACGAGTACCCACCGTGCTTCAACGCCTCGACCACCGACAGGTACGCGTCGGGCAGGTTGATGTACTTGCCGACGAGCCCGATGTGCACGTCGTCCTCGCGCGGCCCGGACGCGGTCGACGAGCGCGGTCCACTCGGTCAGGTCGGCCTCGTGCTGATCGAGGTGCAACACCTTGCACACGTAATCGTCGAGGCCCTCGTCGTGCAGGACCAGCGGGATCTCGTAGAGGATGTCGGCGTCGACCGCGGTGACGATGCCCGCCTCGGGCACGTCGCACAACTGGGAGATCTTCTCCTTCAGCCGCTTCGAGATCGGCCGGTCGCTGCGGCAGACGATCGCGTCGGGCTGGATGCCCCGGCCGCGTAGCTCGGTGACGGAGTGCTGGGTCGGCTTGGTCTTCTGCTCGCCCGAGGGACCGATGTACGGCACGAGCGTGACGTGGACGTAGAACACGTTCTCCCGGCCGACGTCCTTGCGGAACTGACGGATCGCCTCGAGGAACGGCAGGATCTCGATGTCGCCGACGGTGCCGCCGACCTCGGTGATCACGACGTCGACGTCGTCGCTCGCGAGGGCGAGGATGCGTTGCTTGATCTCGTTCGTGATGTGCGGGATGACCTGCACGGTCTCGCCGAGGTACTCGCCCTTGCGCTCCTTGGCGAGCACCGACTGGTAGATCGAGCCGGTCGTCGCGTTCGAGCGCCGCGTCAGCGGGACGTCGACGAAGCGCTCGTAGTGCCCGAGGTCGAGGTCGGTCTCACCTTTGTCGTCGGTGACGAACACCTCGCCGTGCTGGAACGGGTTCATCGTTCCGGGGTCGACGTTGATGTAGGGGTCCAGCTTCTGCATCGTGACCTTGAGGCCACGACTCTTCAGCAATCGCCCGAGCGACGACGCCGTGAGCCCCTTGCCGAGGCTCGATGCAACTCCACCGGTCACGAAGACGTGCTTTGCCAACGCACATGCCCCTTCGGAAGACGCCCGACACCGCCACGGCGACGGTAGCACCCGGGTGTGCCATTTACGGTGATCAGCCCGATGCGCCCGAAGGCCCGGGACACGCCGGGATTCGTCACGCTCCGCGGCCGAGATCGTCGAGCCTGCGGAGCACGGGAACGGCGTGGATGACCCGGCCGAACGAGACGAATTCACTCGCGAGCGTGAGTGCGGCGACCAGCACGAGCAGCACGGTGCGCGTCGTCGGCGCGCACTCCATCACCACTGCGAGACCGAGTACCGCGCCGATGACGTTCGATCCGGTGTCGCCGAGCATCAGGTGTTCGCGCAGGTCGTCGCCGAGCAGGCCCGCGAACGCGCCGACCACCGGTGCGATCGCGACGCCGACCGCGTCCGTTCGCGCGATGAGCGCGAGCGGGATCCACGCGAGCAGCCCGACCTTGATCGCGCGCCCGGCGCGCGGTCGAAGAGATTCGTCAGGTTCGCCGCGAGCGCGACGAGAAACGCGTCGGCGACGACGCGCGCACCGGACGCACCGGCTGCGGCCGGGCTCGCACGCACGAGCACGACCGACAATGCGCAACCACCGACGATCTTCACGAACCCGGTCGTCACCCGTCCGCGCGCCACGGCGCCGAGGTGACCGCGGAAGCCCTCCTCGGACTGGGTGCCGAACACGTCGTCGACGAGCCCGAGCAACCCGAACCCGAGGCACGCCGCGAGCACCAGGAGCCGAGGCGCGGCACTGACGTCGTGGCCGACGCCGAACGCCCCGAACACACTGCGGCCGCCCTCGACGAGCAGGACTGCGAGCACCGCGAGCACTCCCATGGCCGTGGCGACCTGTCTCCCCCGGTGGTTCGTGCGCTCCAGGACCGGCGACCGGAGCAGGTCGCGACCGGCGCCGGCGAGCAGGCGCACTGCGAGCAGGCCGACCACGACGCCGACGAGCACGCTCACGACGGGATCTTCGGGAGAGCCTCGGTCGCGCCGTCGCCGTAGCCGTAGTGGCCGACGATCCCGTCCGCGATCTGCTCCAGCGAGATGATCGCGGTCACGTCGCCCTGCGGCAGCTCGACGTCGTCGAGGGTCGTCACCTGCTTCGCCAGCGACGGATCGCCGCGTACGGGGTCGAGCGCGGCCCCGCGCTTCGGCACCGACGACCCTCGGGCCTGCGCGTCGTACACCTCCCCGAGGACCGTCGGGACCTTGGTCGACAGCAACGCCTGCACGAGCTCGACCAGAGTGTCGGTCGCGGCGAGATCGCTGTCGGTCCCGGTGATCACCAGCACGCGCGCCGGGCCCTCGGGGAACGCCGCGAGGTCGGCCTTCTTCCCGTCGGTGAAGTCGAGGAACCCGGCCGAGCGCAGCGGCTCGACGATGTCGCGGGTACGGCGCGCGCCCGGCGCGGTCGGGTTCGCCAGACGTACGACCAGCGCGCGCAGCGCCGCGCTCCGGCTCGTCGCGACGTTCCCGGTCACGCGCGCCGCGGTCTGCAGCGAGCGCAGGTCCTTCGCGTTGTCGAGCCGCCACTTGTCGTCGAGCCACAGCACTCCGGGAACGTTCGCACCCGCGGCTCGCACCGAGCTCAACGCCGCGTTCACCGCGCTCGACGCGACACCCTTCTCCGCGATGATCGCCACCGACGACGCGGTGAGTCGCTGCTGCACCGCGTAGGCCGACGATCGGCGCAGGAAGTCGTTGAGCTTCGAGACCTGGTCCTTCAGGTCGTTGTTGTCGCTCTTGATCTGGCTCGACTCGTGCGAGACGTTGCTGATCTCACGGTCGAGGCGATCGACGATCACCTGGTCGACCACGGTCGAACCGACCAGGATGCCCAGGCCCATCGCGAGGAACACCGCGATGAGCGAGACGAGATGGAAGCGGAAGTTGATCATCCGTCAGAACCAGCCGCGCACTCGCGACCACGCGTCGTCGAACATCAGGCGGAATCCGTCGAGGAACACGCGCAGCGAGTGCGAGGCGTACACCATCGCGACCATGGCGGCGACCGCGGCCACGACGAGCAACAGCATGTCGCGGGGCCGGACCCGGCCCTGGTACAGCCGGCTGACTCCCTTCGCGTCGACGAGTACGGGCCCGAGCCGCAGCCGGGTGAGGAACGTCGACGCCATCCCGCTCCGGCCCTTGTCGAGGAACTCGACCATCGTCGCGTGCGTCCCGACGGCCACGATCAGGTCGGCGCCCGCCTCGAACGCGAGCAGCATCGCCGCGTCCTCGCTCGTGCCCTCCGCGACGAACTGCTCGAACTCGACCCCGGCGGCCTGGAGGCGCTCGACGCCGGGCGCGCGACCGTCGGGATGGACGTGGTGGACGAGCTCCGCGCCGCAATGCATCGCGACCGGAGACAAGGAGTCGAAGTCGCCGATGATGATGTCGGGCCGGCGTCCGTCGTCGATCAGCGCGTCGGCGCCGCCGTCGACCGCGATCAACACGGGCCGGTACTCACGGATGTACCCGCGCAGCGCGCGGAGATCGTGCTTGTAGTCGAGGCCGCGCACCACCACCAACGCGTGCCGGCCGCGGATCTTCGTCGCCAGCGCCGGGAGCACGAGCGGCTCGACCGTCTGCTCGGCCTCCCTGTCGATGTATTCGAGCGTGTTGCGGGCGAACGCGCGCAGCTCGGTGCCGATGCCCTGCCACGCGTCCTCCATACGTTGTTGGATCTCGTCCGGGGTGAGCAGCTCCCCCGCCGCCAGCTTCTCGCCGCCGCGCCAGAGGGCGGCGTCGCGGAGCTCGACGATCTCGCCGTCGTGGACGAGCTCCATCACCTCGGCACCCACCGCGTCGAGGAGCGGAACCCGCGCCGCGACCACACGTTCGGGGCCGCCGTTCGGGTACCGGCCCGAGATCGACTGTTCGGCGTTCACGATCGCGGCGACACCGGCCGACAGCAGGCTCTCGGCCGCGATGCGATCGAGATCGCGGTGGTCGATGACGGCGATCTCACCTTTGCCGATCCGGGTGGCGAGGTCCTTCGTGCGGTGACCGACGCGGGCGACCCCCACGACGTGCGTCGAACGACCCCGGCGCGAGCGGCGCCGCCACCGCGTCACACGCCGCCGCCGGTGCGGGCGGCCTGGCGTAACTCGCCCGATCGGTCGACGAGCTCACGGGCGTGCCGCCGGGCGTGGGCCGATCCGCCCACGCCCGCGAGCATGCGCGAGATCTCGTTGACCCGGGCCTCGTCGAGCAGGAGCGACGCCCCCGCGACCGTGCGGCCCTCGACCTCGTCCTTGGCCACCAGCACGTGCGAGTCGGCGAACGCGGCGACCTGCGGAAGGTGCGTGACGCACAGCACCTGATGGTGCCCGCCCAAGGTGGCGAGGGCGCGGCCGACCGCCGCGCCCGCCTCCCCGCCGATACCGGCGTCGACCTCGTCGAACACGAGCGTCGGCGGTGCCTCCGACAGCACGACCCGCAGCGCGAGCATCGTCCGCGAGAGCTCGCCGCCCGACGCGGCCTTGGCCAGGGCCCGGGCCGGCTCGCCCGGGTTCGGCGCCAGCAGGAAGGTGACGTCGTCGGCGCCGTCGTCGCCGATGCCCGCCGCGGTCTCATCGGCGTGCGACTCGATGTCGACGGTGAACGTCGCGGCGGGGAGCGCGAGCTCGCGCAGTCCCTCGGTCACGGCGCCGGCGAGACGGGGCGCGGCGGCGCGGCGGGCCTTCGAGAGCGCGCGGGCGGCCCGCACCACCTCGGCCCGCGCGTCGCGTTGGGCCGCGTCGAGGCGCGCGGCGCGCTCGTCGTGCTGTTCCAGCTCGGTGAGCCGGGCGCGGGTCTCGACCACGTACCCGACGACGTCGCCGAGCGCGGGCCCGTACTTGCGCTTCAGCTCGGCGAGCAGCGCGCGGCGATTCTGGACCGTCTGCAGCCGCTGCGGGTCGACGACGATCGACTCCGCCGTCGTGCGCACGTCGTGCGCGGCTTCCTGCATCTCGGCCTGCAGGAGCCGGAGCCGCTGCGCGAGACCGTCGAACGGCGCCCGCCCGTCGAGCGCGGCGACGGCCGCGCCGACGGCGTCCTCGCCCGCGCCTTCGAGCGCGGCGTACGCGGCCGACAGCGCCTCGCGGTGTGCTTCGGCGTCGGCGAGCAATTCCGTCTCCTGCAGCAGGCGATGGTCCTCGTCCGCGTCGGCGATGCCGGCCGCGTCGATCTCGTCGACCTGGTAGCGCAACAGGTCGATCTCGCGGGCGCGGGCGCGCTCGTCGCCGCCGAGGGCCACGAGCTCCTGGGTCACGGCCCGTTCGGTCGCGCGCGCGTCGCGCAGCGCGGCGAGCGCGGAGGTTGCCTTGGGCCCCGCGAAGCGATCGAGCAGCGCGCGCTGCTCTGCGGGCGCGAGCAACGACTGGTGCGCGTGTTGGCCGTGGAGATCGACGAGCCGCCGACCGCATTCGGCCAGCTCGCCGACCGTGGCGAGCCGGCCGTTCACGTAGCCGCGCGAACGGCCGGTCGCGGGAATGACGCGCGCGAGCACGATCTCGTCGTCGCCGTCGTCGAAGCGACCCTCGACGCGGGCTTCCGTGACGCCTTCGCGCACCATCTGTGGTTCGGCGCGCCCGCCGCACAGGAGATCGAGCGCGTCGACGATGAGCGTCTTGCCCGCACCCGTCTCGCCGGTGATGACGGTGAGACCCGGCCCGAGCGTCACGCGCAGCTCGGCGATGATCCCGAGGTTCTCGACGCGCAGCTCCGACAGCACGCCGCTACCGGTCCGGGAGGGAGAACTTGGTCTTGAGGATCTGGTGGAAGTCGCGCGGCCGCACGCTGACCAGCCGCAGCGGCTCGGGCGCGACGCGGCACCGGATGCGGTCGCCCGAGCACAGCTCGCCGAGCTCGCGGCCGTCGATCGTGAGCGCGACGTTGCGACCCTTGCTCACGTCGAACACGAGCTCCTCGTGCTCGGCGAGGACGAGGGAACGGTCGAACAACATGTGCGGCGAGATCGGCGTGAGCATGATGCAACGCAGGTCGGGCGACACGATCGGCCCGCCCGCGGAGAACGAGTACGCGGTGCTGCCGGTCGGCGTGGCGACGATGAGCCCGTCGGCCGCGTACGACGTGAACGCGGTCCCGTTGATCGACACGTCGAGGTACACGAGGTGGCCGGACCGCAGCTTCTCGACGACGGCTTCGTTGAGCGCGTACCAGGTGCCGCCCTTGCCTGCGCTCGACGTCACGTCGACGGCGAGCATCATGCGCTCCGACACCTCGAAGTCGCCGGCGAGGAGCTTCGGGAGCCACGCCTCGAACTGCTCCGGCTCGAGCTCGCTCAGGTAGCCGAGCATGCCGACGTTGACCCCGAGCAGCGGCGCGGGCGACGGGTACACCAGCTGTACCGCGTACAGCATCGTGCCGTCGCCGCCGAGCGAGACCGCGAGATCGAGCCCGTCCGCGAACCCTTCCGGGTCGGCGGCGTAGGCATCGAGTCCGGCGGCCGCGGCGAGATCGGCCGGCACCCGGACCTCCGCGCCGCGCTCCACGAGCCAGGCCGTGCTGCGCCGGGCCAGCTCGAGCGCGAGGGGCCGCTCGCGGTGCGGCACGAGCCCGACGCGGGTCACGATGCCTCCCGGGCGCGGGCGACGACCTCGTCGATTTCGGCGGCGGTGACCGTCGCCGCGCCCCGCCGCGCGTGCACGAGGAACTCGATGTTGCCCTCGGCGCCGCGCAACGGCGAGGGCGTCACCGCGACGACGCCCAGGCCCGCGGTCTCCAGACCGTCGACGACTTCGCGCAACACCGCGGTGTGGACCTGCGGATCGCGGACGATGCCGCGCCGGCCGACCCGGGCCCGGCCCGCCTCGTACTGCGGCTTGACCAGGAGGACGAAATCGGCGTCGCCGGTCGCGAGCCCGACGAGGTTGGGCGCGACGGTGCGCAACGAGATGAACGAGAGGTCGGCGACGCAGAGGTCGGGGCGCGGGTCGAGCGCCTCCGGCGCGAGCTCCCGGATGTTGGTGCGCTCCATCACGGTCACGCGCTCGTCCTGGCGCAGCGCCCACGCGAGCTGCGAGCGGCCGACGTCGATCGCGTACACGTGGGCGGCGCCGCGCTGCAAAAGACAGTCGGTGAAGCCCCCGGTCGAGGCGCCGGCGTCGAGCGCCCGCCGTCCGTGCACGTCGACGCCGAACGCGTCGAGACCGGCCTCGAGCTTGCGTCCACCGCGCGACACGTACGCCGGCCCCTCGGCTGCGAGCAGCGCGATTGCCTCCCCGCCGTCGACCTGGCGGGCCGCGGTGGATGCGGGCGCGCCGCCGACCAGCACGCGGCCGGCGTCGATCGCTTCCGCCGCCCGGGTCCGACTGGGCACGAGGCCGCGCCGCACGAGCTCGACGTCGAGCCTCCGGCGCACGCGGTCGTCAGCCTGCCTTCGACGCCGGCTTCTTCGCCGCCGCCTTCTTGGTGGAGGCCTTCTTGGCTCCCGCCTTCTTCGCGGGCGCCTTCTTCTTGGCACCGGCCTTCTTCGCGGGCGCCTTCTTGGCGGGCGCCTTCTTCTTGGCACCAGCCGGGCCCACCACGCGCCGCTCGAGCGCCTTCAGGTCGGCCTTGGTCGCGAGCCCGAGCGCACCGAGCTGACGTTGCACCTCGTGCTGGACCACCTTACGCAGGTCGTCGCGACGGCGCCGGCTGATCTCGACCACCTCGTCGACCGCCGCGCTCACCTGGTCGCGGGCCAGGTGACCTTGCGCGACCAGGTCGTCCACAACGGCGCGGGCCTGCGACCGCCGCACCTCGGTGAACTCCATGCCCGTGGACAGCGCACGCTTCCAGTCCGGGCTCGGCGGGATCGTCGGGATCTTGGGCGGCATGGTCGGGCCTCTCCATGCGGGCACGCGGGCACGCGTTGCGGGATGAGCCCAAAGCCTACGACCTGCGTGCGCCGCCGGGCCGCGAGGAGGCTCCGGGCCTCCGGTCCGGCGGCGCCCGAGCATCGGTAGGGTCGAATCGTGATCCCGATCCGCGACGAGAATCCAACGGCGCGGCGGGCCGTCGTGACCATCTTGTTGATCGTGGTCAACGTCGCGATCTACTTCGGGATCCAGTTCCCCAAGCACGACGCGAACGCGGAGGCCCTGTTCGAGTACCGCTGGGCGGGCGTGCCCTGCGAGATCCACACGGGCAAGCCGGTGGTGGTCGTGCCCGAGGGCGTGATCGCCCCGACCTCGTGCGCGATCACGGCCCGGGGAATCTCCGCCCCGCAACCGGCGTTCCCGCACAAGAACGTCTGGCTCGCGGTCTTCTTCTCGATGTTCCTCCACGGCTCGATCCTGCACGTGCTCGGGAACATGCTGTTCCTGTGGATCTTCGGCAACAACGTCGAGGACCAATTGGGGCCGTTCGGGTTCCTCGTGCTGTATCTCGTCGGGGGCATCGTCGCGTCGTTGGTGCACATCCTCGGCAGCCTCGACTCGACCTCGCCGTTCCTCGGCGCGTCGGGCGCGGTCGCGGTCGTGATGGGCGCCTACATCGTGTGGTTCCCGCGGGCGCGGGTACTCACGCTGGTGCCGATCGTGCTGATCTTCGTGCCGGTCCGGCTCCCGGCCGCGCTGGTGCTCGGGCTCTGGTTCGTGCTCCAGGTCTTCACGCAGTCGTCGAGCGGGATCGCCACGCTCGCCCACATCGGCGGCTTCGTGTTCGGCGTGCTGGTCGCGCTCGTGCTCGCGAGCGCGGGCGGGTTCCCCAGATCGCGACCCGACCCCAGACTCAGCTACTGAGACACCCGAACGCGCGCACGAGCTCCGGGGCGAGCGCGCCGAGATCGGCCGCGACGAACGCCGGGGCCGGGTCGGGCACCGGCTCCTCACCCGGCGACCCGGCGATGCCCGACAGCACGAGCGCGAACGGCACACCCAGCACGGCGGCGAACGCGCCGTCGGTCGACGGGCGATCACCGATCATGACGACGGGATCGGCGTAGCGGCCGCGCATCATCGCGGCCATCGCCGCCTCGGGCTTGCCCGCGACCTCGGGCACGCGCCCACCCGCGGTCCGCACTGCGGCGACGATCGCGCCCGCGCCGGGCAGGAGGCCGTCGCGGCCGGGATACGTCGGGTCGAGGTTGGTCGCGACGAACGTCGCGCCCGCGCGGACGCCGTCGGCCGCGCGCCGCAGCCGCTCGAAGTCGAAGTCGCGATGCCACCCGACGACGACCGCGGCGGCCGGCATCGTGTCGACCACGACGAAGCCGTGCCCTTCGAGGGCCTCGACGACACCCGGTCCCGCGGCAGGCGAGGATACGCGTGCCGGCCGAGTGCGTCCGGGCGACGAGCGCCGCCGCCGCCTGCGCGCTGGTGGCGAGGTCGTCGTCGTCGGCCTCGACGCCGGCGGCCGCGAGCCGCGCCACGTTGTCGCGGACACGACCGCTGGAGTTGTTCGTCAGGAACACGACGCGCAGCCCGGCCTCACGCAGACGCGTGATACCGGCCGCCGCGCCTTCGATCGGGGTCTCCCCGCGCCACACCACGCCGTCCAGGTCGCAACAGACGACCGGACGGAGCGACTCGCTCGCCTCGCTCACGTGTCGCTGCGCTCCGTCCCCGGGTCGGACCCGGCCGCGGACGCGCCACCGGCGTCGGCGTCGATGACCTGCTCGAGCGCGGCCCGGTAGTCGGCGTTGTCAGGCCGCATGACCGCGGCGAGCCGCAGGTGCCCGCGGGCCCGGTCGCGGTCTCCGGCCTTCAAGCGGCACAAACCGGCCCCGTACCGGGCGTAGTCGTTCACGGGCTCGATGTCGAGCGTCGCGATGAACTCCTGCTCCGCCGCCGCGAACCGACCGGTGCGGTAGTAGGCCCGCGCCAGCCCCTCCCGGACGGAGCCCTTGGCCGGCTCGAGTCGCGCGCGCCTGCTCGAGTGCGATCACCGCGGCGTGCGCGTTGCCGTCGGAGAGCAGCCGCATGCCCTCGGAGAAGGCGGTGTATGCGTCGTGGTGGCCTGATGCCGACATGGTTCGCCTCCTCGGCGCTTCGGGTCTCGGAGAATTCGGTCTTGCCTGTGGTACAACCGAAACGCATTCCCGTACGTCTTCGACCGCCGCCAGGAACCCGGAGAGCACCAACGTGGCCGACTTCTCGCCCTTCGCCGGGGTCCGGTACCAGGGCGGGTCCGCCGAGCTCGCCGCGCTCGTCGCCCCACCCTACGACGTCATCGACGACGACCAGCTCGCGACGCTCGAGGCCATGGACGAGCACAACTCGGTCCGCCTCATCCTGCCGCGCGACGACACAACCGAGGGCGACCGCTACGACCGGGCCGCCGACACGTTCGCCCGCTGGCTCGCGGAGGGCGTGCTGTTCCGCGACGACGCGCCCCGCTTCTACGCGTACCGCATGGAATTCACCGATCCGCACGGCGCACGCCGCCACACCCGGGGAGTGATCGGCGCGCTCACGCTGCCCGAGCCCGGCGACGACGACGTGCTGCCGCACGAGCGCACGCTGCCGAAGGCGAAGTCCGACCGGCTGGCGCTCCTGCGGGCGATGCGGGTCAACGTCGACCCCATCTGGGGTCTCTCGCTCGGTTCGGGCCTCACCGCTCTGCTCGATCGGGCCACGCCCCTCGTGCAGTGCCTCGACCCCGACGGCGTGTACCACGAGATCGCGGCCATCGACGACCCCAAGAAGATCGCCGCGATCGGGCGGGTCGTCGGGAGCGCGCCGTTGGTGCTCGCCGACGGCCATCACCGCTTCGAGACGGCGATCAACTACCGCAACCAACTGCGCGACGCGAGCGACGACCCCGGTTCCGTTCGACACGACGGCGCGGCCGCGATCATGACCTTCGTCGTCGAGCTGGCCGACGACGAGCTGTGCATCGAGCCGATCCACCGGCTGATCGACGCTGCCGGCCGGCACCGACGTCCGGGTCCTGCTCGCCGACGCGTTCGACGTCGCCGACGCGGGCGCGAACACGCCCGACGGCGTCGACGCGCTGACCGCATCGATGCGCGAGCGCCAGGGCCTCGGGATCGTCGACACGCACGGCCTCGCCCTCGCCGTCCCCCGGGCCGATCTGCGCGCCGCGGCGCTCGCGGCCGAGCACCCGGCCGTGGCCGCGACCGACGCCGCCGTCATCGAGGCGCTGGTCGTTCCCCGACTCGCCGAGGCGACCTGGCAGTACCGCCACGACGCCCGTGGGGTCGCCGCGCTCGTCGACAAGGGCGCGGCCACCGCCGCGATCCTCTGCTCACCCGTCTCGGTCGCGACCACCCGGGCGGCGGCCGTCGACCGCGTGCGCATGCCGCAGAAGACGACGTTCTTTTGGCCCAAGCCCCGGACGGGAATGGTCTTTCGCGCCCTCGACTGATGCCGGCGCCGGCGATGCCGGCGTTTGACCCGACGGGACCTGGCTACGCGACCGTCCAGGTCGGCGCCGAGCGCAACAGCGCGGCGAGGTCGCCGGGACCCGACTTCTCGGACGCGGCCGCGATCTGCTGCTGCATCGACACGCCGTAGTCGGGCCGCTCGACCGCGCGGAAGACGCCGACCGGCGTCGGGGTCTCCGGGTGCTCGGCCAGGCGGGACAGCGCGAACGCGAGCGACGGGTCGGCGCGGGTCTCGTCGTGGACGATCAGCTTGTCCTCGCCCACGTCGGCGACGTCGACGATCTTGGCTTCGCCGAACTCGTTCATGACCACACCGAGCTGACCGTCATGGCCGAACCGCACCGGCTCCCCGTGCTTCAGGTCGATGAGCATGTCGGGCCGCGCGTCCTTGTTGAGGATCGTGTCGAAGGCGCCGTCGTTGAAGACGTTGCAGTTCTGGTACACCTCGACGAACGAGGCGCCCGGGTGCTCGTACGCCCGCCGGAAGGTCTCGGTCATGTGCTTGCGGTCCATGTCGTGCGTGCGGGCGACGAAGCTCGCCTCCGCGCCCAGCGCGAGCGAGATGGGGTTGAACGGGTGGTCGAGCGACCCGAACGGCGTCGACTTGGTGATCTTGCCGACCTCGCTCGTCGGCGAGTACTGGCCCTTGGTCAGGCCGTAGATCTGGTTGTTGAACATCAAGATGTTCAGGTTCACGTTCCGCCGCAGCGCGTGGATCAGGTGGTTGCCACCGATCGACAGCATGTCGCCGTCGCCGCCGATGACCCACACGTCGAGGTCGGGACGGGCCAGAGCGACACCGGTCGCGATCGCGGGCGCGCGCCCGTGGATGCTGTGCACGCCGTACGTGTTCATGTAGTAGGGCAAGCGGGCCGCGCAGCCGATGCCCGAGACGAACACGAGGTTCTCGGGCAGGACCCCGAGGTCGGGCAGCAGGAGTTGGATCGCGGTCAGGATCCCGTAGTCGCCGCACCCCGGGCACCAGCGGACCTCCTGGTCCGACTGAAAGTCCTTGCGGGCCAGCTTGACGGAAGTGCCGTTGCCGTCGGTCACGACTGCATCATCTCCAGGATCTCGTGGACGAGCTCGGCGGCGTGGAAGGGAACGCCGGCGACCCGCGTGTAGCTCTTCGCGTCGACGAGGTACTCGGCGCGGACCAACCTCGACAGCTGCCCCAGGTTCAACTCGGGGACGAGCACCTTCGGATAGCGGGCGAGCACGTCACCCAGGTCGCGCGGGAACGGGTGCATGTGCCGCAGGTGCACGTGCGCGACCAACTTGCCCTGCGCGCGGACCTGCCGGCACGCCTCGGTCGTGGCGCCCCAGGTGCCGCCCCACGACAGCACCAGAACCTCGGCCCCGCCCGGATCGTCGACGTTCACGAGCGGGATGTCGTTCGCGATACCCGCGATCTTGGCGGCGCGTAGCCGCGTCATCTTGTCGTGGTTCGCGGGGTCGTAGCTGATGTTGCCCGTGCCGTCTTCCTTCTCGATGCCACCGACACGGTGCATCAGCTTGGGCGTACCGGGGACGGCCCACGGCCGGGCGAGCGTCTGCTCGTCGCGGAGGTAGGGCCAGAACTCCTCGCCATGATTCGGCTCGGTGGCGAAATCGACCGAGATGTCGGGCAGGGCCTCGACGTCCGGCAGCACCCACGGCTCGGCGCCGTTGCCGAGGTAGCCGTCGGTCAGGAGCATCACCGGGGTGCGGTACTTGAGCGCGAGGCGGACCGCCTCGAACGCGGCGTCGAAGCAGTCGCTCGGCGAGCTGGCCGCGACGATCGGCATCGGCGCTTCGCCGTGGCGCCCGTACATCGCGAGCATCAGGTCGGCCTGCTCGGTCTTGGTCGGCAGGCCGGTCGAGGGACCGCCTCGCTGCACGTCGACGATGATCATCGGCAGCTCGAGGCTCACAGCCAGACCGAGCGCCTCGGACTTGAGATCGACGCCCGGTCCGCTCGTTCCCGTGATCGCGAGGTTGCCGGCGAACGCGGCGCCGACCGCGATGCCCGCGGCGGAGATCTCGTCTTCGGCCTGGAGGGTCTTCACGCCGAAGTTCTTCAGCTTCGACAGCTCGTGCAGGATGTCGGAGGCCGGAGTGATCGGGTACGACGCGTAGAAGAGCGGGAGCTTCGCGGCCTGGGCGGCGGCGACCAGCCCGTACGACAGCGCGACGTTGCCGGTGATCTGGCGGTACTCGCCCGGCGCGAGCGGCGCGGGCTTGACCTCGAAGGCGTGGTCGAAGAGCTCGGCGGTCTCCCCGAAGTTGAACCCGGCGCGAAACGCGGCGACGTTGGCCTCGAAGACCTGGGGCCGGTTCGCGAAACGTTTCTTGATCCAGTCGATCAACGGATCGGTCGGGCGCGTGTACATCCAACAGATCAGCCCGAGCGCGAAGAAGTTCTTCGAACGCTCCGCGTCACGCGGCTTCACGCCGAGCGGCTTCGTCGCCTCGACGGTGATGGAGGTCATCGGCACCCGGTACACGCGGTACGCGGCGAGCGAATCGTCGTCGAGCGGGTTCTGCGCGTACCCGGCCTTGTCGAGGTTGCGCTGCTCGAACGTGTCGACGTTGATCAGGAGCGTCGACCCCGCCGGCAGCGTCGCGCAGGTTCGCCTTCAGCGCGGCCGGGTTCATCGCGACGAGGACGTTGGGCGAGTCACCCGCGGTGACGATGTCGTGGTCGGAGATGTGCACCTGGAACGCGGAGACACCGGCGATGGTGCCGGCCGGGGCGCGGATCTCGGCCGGGAAGTCGGGCTGGGTCGCCAGGTCGTTGCCGAAGACCGCCGACAACTCCGTGAAACGATCGCCGACGAGTTGCATCCCGTCGCCCGAGTCTCCTGCGAACCTGATCACGACGTCGTCGAGTGTCTCCACTCCACGGGCGGAGGTCGCCTCTACGGTCACCGTTGACCACCAGCTTTCTCAGTGCCTGAGCGTCACGGGCGACGCCGCGCCATCGGGGCGTCGCCCACGCGAGTTCATCGGCCGCGCGCGGTTTCACTGTACCGTCGCGACCGGCCGGACCAGGGTTTCAGCCGCCTGGAAGCGGCTCGCAGCCCATACCCGACCGCGCCACGGCCGCACGCGGGTCATGCATCGAGCGCCCCGAGGAGCTCTTCGACGCGCCTCCGCAAGCGACGCGAGCGCCGCCGGTCGCGCGCCCGGCACACGATGTCGGCCTCGATCTCGACGCGAGAGGCCGTGCTGCCCGCCGGCCCGGAAGAACCGGCGCCGGACCGCGCCGAGGACGACGAGCTCGTCGCCCGAATCGATCTCGTCGAGCCAGGCGGGCGGGTCGATCACCGAGACGGGTACCGACATCGCACGGCCGTCGACGCGCGTCGTGAGCTGCAGTTGCGCGAGCCGCTGCTCGGACGGCAGGACCCGTACCTCGGGCGGGCTCGAGCACACGCCCCGCACGACGGCCACATTTATCGACACCTCGTTGATCGACGCCTCGTTGATCGACTCGGAATCCATTGCTCGCTCCCCGTTGGCCCGGCACGAGGTGCCGGAAGGCTCAGCGGGGAAGCGCTCGGGAAGCGAGGCTCACGCTACGGGGAGGGTGTGACAACTTCAGCCGCCGAACTTCAGCCGCCGAACTTCAGCCGCCGAACTTCAGCCAAGTGTCGCGAGCCGCTCGGCCGCGTCGGCGAAGCCGGCGTCGTAGGTGCGGATACGCAAGAAGAGGTCGCGCGCCTTCGGCAGGTCGCCCGCGCGCTCGTAGAGGTCGGCGAGTGCGTACCAGACCCGTACGTGGTGCTCCTGCACACGGTTCGGCTGGCCGACCCGGCGGTCGAGCGTCGCGATCGCCTCGGTGAGGCGGCCCTGGTCGGCCAGCGATCCCGCCAGCACGATGCGGCCCTCGGTGACGAGTGCCCCCGACGGCGACGCCGTCGCGAGCTCTTCCCACAGCTCCGCGACCCGACGGTGCTTGCCGAGCGCCCGTGCGCAATCCATCAAGACGGGGTGCTGCTCGACGGAATTCGTGAGCTCGACGAACGCCTCGAGCTCCTTCGTCGCGGCCGCGTACTGGCCGAGCCGGTACTGGCACAGGCCGAGCAGCTCCCGCACCGCGCTCGCGTCCGGGTACGCATCGCGCAACGGGCGGAGCAGCCGGGCAGCGTCGCGTTCCCGGCCGGCCGAGAAGGCCTCGGCCGCCCGAGCGAGCTCGGTCTGAGCGTGGCGCGCGCCCCGGCCCGCGATCCGGGCGAGCTCGTCGCCGGCTTCGGTCGTGCGCAGCTTGCGGCGCCGCGTCGGCGACGTGGTGCGCGCCTTGCGGGCCCGCGTCGGACGAGAGGTGGTGTCCGCGGCCGGCTTGCGGACCTTGCGCAGCGAAGCCCGAGTCGGAGTCGGCGCGACTTCCGCGACGACGTTGCGCCGCCGGAACTTGGGCGTCGGGTAGTCGACGCTGCTGCGAGTCGGGTTCCGGTCGTCGGTGCTCTTCGACGTCCGCTTCCGGACGTCGCCGCCGCGCGCGCTCCGCTTCTTCGGCGCGGCACTCGACGCTCGTCGTTGCGGGCCGTCGCGCCGCATCTCACGCCCACCACCACCGCCGCCCCCGCGCTCGTCGCGCTTCGGCCCACCGCCGGCGCGACGCGGATCGCGACGCGGCGTGCCGTCGCTGCGCAGCGACCGATCGGCTCCGCCGTCGCGCGTCGTTCGCCCGGACGACGCGGCGCCCGCCCCCCTTCCGGCCGGACCCGGCGTTCTTCCCCGCGCCCCGTAGATCACGCTTCCCGGTGCCCCGCGCCTCGCGCTCGGCCGCGGAGCCGCTCCGGGCACCACGAGAAGCGCCGGCCCGAGCGTTGGACGCGCGCCTCGGCTCGTCTTCGGGACGGCGCGGCTTTGGGATCGGTCACAGCAGATCGCTTCCGTGGGGGGAGATGCAGCGTACGCGACGACGCCCGCCACAAGGGGCGGGCGTCGTGCTCTTCAGCGAAAAAACCCGGCGACGACCTACTCTCCCAGGAGGATTACCTCCAAGTACCATCGGCGCGGGCGGTCTTAACTGCCGTGTTCGGAATGGGAACGGGTGTGTCCCCGCCGCCATGGTCACCGGGTTCAAATGTCAGCTCTCGGGCGAACCCCGAAAACTCCATAGCGAGCACGAACGTTGATGAAAGAATGCGATCAAGCCCTCGGCCGATTAGTACCGGTCGGCTGAACACGTTGCCGTGCGTACACCTCCGGCCTATCAACCTGGTCGTCTACCAGGGGCCTTACCTGCTTATGCAGTGAGAGACCTCATCTCGAAGCGAGTTTCGCGCTTAGATGCTTTCAGCGCTTATCTCTTCCGCAGGTCGCAAACCAGCCATGCTTCTGGCGAAACAACTGGCACACGAGAGCTGCGTCCGTCCCGGTCCTCTCGTACTAGGGACAGCTCTCCTCAAGTCTCTTACGCCCACGGAGGATAGGGACCGAACTGTCTCGCGACGTTCTAAACCCAGCTCGCGTACCGCTTTAATGGGCGAACAGCCCAACCCTTGGGACCTGCTTCAGCCCCAGGATGCGACGAGCCGACATCGAGGTGCCAAACCTTGCCGTCGATGTGGACTCTTGGGCAAGATAAGCCTGTTATCCCCGGGGTACCTTTTATCCGTTGATCGACCACGCTTCCACATGCCATGGCCGGGTCACTAAGCCCTGCTTTCGCACCTGCTCGACTTGTTGGTCTCGCAGTCAAGCTCCCTTGTGTCTTTGCACTCGACGCCTGATGGCCAACCAGGCTGAGGGAACCTTTGGGCGCCTCCGTTACACTTTAGGAGGCGACCGCCCCAGTCAAACTACCCACCTGTCACTGTCCTCGATCCGGATAACGGACCTAAGTTAGAGCTCCAATATCTGCAGGGTGGTATTTCAACGTTGACTCCACCAAGGCTGACGCCCCAGCTTCCCAGACTCCCACCTATCCTACACAACAAATACCGAAACCCAATACCAAGTTGTAGTAAAGGTCCACGGGGTCTTTCCGTCCTTCCGCGGGAAACGAGCATCTTTACTCGTCGTGCAATTTCGCCGGGTCTCTGGTTGAGACAGTAGCCAAGTCGTTACGCCATTCGTGCAGGTCGGAACTTACCCGACAAGGAATTTCGCTACCTTAGGACCGTTATAGTTACGGCCGCCGTTTACCGGGGCTTAGGTTCAGAGCTTCGCTCCCGAAGGAACTAACCCTTCCCCGTAACCTTCCGGCACCGGGCAGGCGTCAGTGCGTATACATCGTCTTACGACTTCGCACGCACCTGTGTTTTTAGTAAACAGTCGCTTGGCCCTGGTCTCTGCGGCCTCCTCGAGCTCCGGACGCGAAGTCCTTCACCCTACTGAGGCCCCCCTTCTTCCGAAGTTACGGGGGCAGTTTGCCGAGTTCCTTAACCAGAGTTCTCCCGATCGCCTTAGTATTCTCTACTTGCCCACCTGCGTCGGTTTGGGGTACGGGCACCATGTCAACTCGCTAGAGGTTTTTCTCGACAGCGTAGGATCACTCACTTCGCCTAAAACGGCTCGGCATCGCATCTCGGAGTTAATGCCCGACGGATTTGCCTATCGGACCTCCTACATGCTTACCCCGGGACAACCAACGCCCGGGTTGAGCTACCTTCCTGCGTCACCCCATTGCTATCCGGCAAAGGACGGGTCGGTTCGCCCGAAGGCAGCCCCTTAGCAGTCCAAATAGGATTGGGCGCGGACACGGTGGTACTGGAATATCAACCAGTTGTGCATCGACTACGCCTTTCGGCCTCGCCTTAGCTCCCGACTAACCCTGGGCGGATGAGCCTTCCCCAGGAACCCTTGGGCATTCGGCGGAGGGGTTCCTCCCCCCTCTTTCGCTACTCATGCCGGCATTCGCACTCGACCACGCTCCACGACCGTTCACACGGCCGCTTCACAGCAGAGATCGACGCTCCCCTACCCATCTACGCAAAAGCGCATATGACGCAGCTTCGGCTCTGTGCTTGAGCCCCGTTACATTGTCGGCGCGAGATCACTCGACCAGTGAGCTATTACGCACTCTTTCAAGGGTGGCTGCTTCTAAGCCAACCTCCTGGCTGTCCAGGCAATCTCACATCCTTTGCCACTGAGCACAGAATTTGGGGCCTTAGCTGGCGTTCTGGGCTGTTTCCCTCTCGACCATGAAGCTTATCCCCCATGGTCTCACTGCCGCGTTCTGGAGTACCGGCATTCGGAGTTTGGCTGACTTCAGTAAGCTTGTAGGCCCCCTAGGCCATCCAGTGCTCTACCTCCGGTACTGAACACGCGACGCTGCACCTAAATGCATTTCGGGGAGAACCAGCTATCACCGAGTTTGCTTGGCCTTTCACCCCTATCCACAGGTCATCCCCCAAGTTTTCAACCTTGGTGGGTTCGGCCCTCCACGAAGTCTTACCTTCGCTTCAGCCTGCCCATGGATAGATCACTCGGCTTCGGGTCTACAGCATGCGACTATACGCCCTATTCAGACTCGCTTTCGCTCCGGCTCCCCCTCTCGGGTTAACCTCGCCACATACCGTAACTCGCCGGCTCATTCTTCAAAAGGCACGCCATCACGGCCATGGACCGAAGTCCATGACGACGCTCTGACTGCTTGTAAGCCAACGGTTTCAGGTTCTATTTCACTCCCCTCCCGGGGTTCTTTTCACCCTTCCCTCACGGTACTCGTGCGCTATCGGTCGCCAGTTTGTACTTAGCCTTACGAGGTGGTCCTCGCAGATTCACGCCGGCTTTCCCGGATCCGGCGTTACTCGGGAGCACCACTGAGAGGTTGATTGTTTTCGCGTACGGGGCTATTACCGTCTGCGGCGCGGCTTTCCAGACCGCTTCCACTAACAATCAATTTTGTAACTCTCTGGAAGATCTGCCGATCCTCCGAGTGGGTCCCACGACCCCGCTGCAGCATCGCCGGCAGGCTGTACCACTGCAACGGTTTAGGCTCTTCCCGTTTCGCTCGCCGCTACTCAGGGAGTCACGGTTGTTTTCTCTTCCTCGGGGTACTGAGATGTTTCAATTCCCCCGGTTCCCTCTCACTGCCCTATATATTCAGGCAGGAGTGACTGGGCATTACCCCAGCCGGGTTTCCCCATTCGGATATCCACGGATCAAAGCTTGGTAGACAGCTCCCCGTGGCTTTTCGCAGCCACCCACGTCCTTCATCGGCATCTGGCGCCAAGGCATCCACCGTTGGCTCTTTGTAACTTGAAATCGCACACTCCTCGACTCTTCTCGGGAGAAAAGAGCAAGGAGCCACTTCTTTCAAGACGCTCGTGCTCGCTATGCAGTTCTCAAGGGTCGCGCCGAAACCGATGCAGGTTCCGAGGCTGCGGTACGTCGAGCTCGTGGGAACTCCGCACACCGATATGCAACCGAGTGCGGGCTCGACCACGGGCGTGACGCCCGTTCTGCCTTGGTGAGGTTGCGGAGAGCCGCTTCCTCAAAACAGAGCAGTGAACACCCGACTCGTTGGGATCTCGGTGGTGCCGGCGACGGCCCGGCCGACGAGTCCGAAGAGCGACTGGCTGGTGCGCCGAGGTCGAGATGGATCCAGCGGCCGAGTAACCAATGATCGACGTGGGAACACGCTCGGCACTCCCGAAACATTCGTTCAGGACCGAGGCAGTGTTGTTCCTTAGAAAGGAGGTGATCCAGCCGCACCTTCCGGTACGGCTACCTTGTTACGACTTCACCCCAATCGCCAACCCCACCTTCGACAGCTCCCTCCCCAGAAGGGTTGGGCCACTGGCTTCGGGTGTTGCCGACTTTCGTGGTGTGACGGGCGGTGTGTACAAGGCCCGGGAACGTATTCACCGCAGCGTGCTGATCTGCGATTACTAGCGACTCCGACTTCACGCAGTCGAGTTGCAGACTGCGATCCGAACTGAGACCGGTTTTTTGGGATTCGCTCACCCTCGCGAGTTCGCAGCCCTTTGTACCGGCCATTGTAGCGCGTGTGCAGCCCTGGACGTAAGGGGCATGATGACTTGACTTCGTCCCCACCTTCCTCCGGTTTGGCACCGGCGGTCTCCTACGAGTCCCCGGCATTATCCGCTGGCAACATAGGACAGGGGTTGCGCTCGTTGCGGGACTTAACCCAACATCTCACGACACGAGCTGACGACAGCCATGCACCACCTGTGTACGCCGCCGAAGCACACGGACTTTCATCCGCTTTAACGTACATGTCAAGCCCAGGTAAGGTTCTTCGCGTTGCATCGAATTAAGCCACACGCTCCGCCGCTTGTGCGGGCCCCCGTCAATTCCTTTGAGTTTTAGCCTTGCGGCCGTACTCCCCAGGCGGGGCACTTAATGCGTTAGCTACGGCACGGAACCCGTCGATAGAGTCCCACACCTAGTGCCCAACGTTTACGGCGTGGACTACCAGGGTATCTAATCCTGTTCGCTCCCCACGCTTTCGCTCCTCAGCGTCAGTTCCGGCCCAGAGTGCCGCCTTCGCTACTGGTGTTCCTCCCGATATCTGCGCATTTCACCGCTACACCGGGAATTCCACACTCCCCTACCGGACTCGAGTCACAGCAGTTTCGAATGGCCCCTCCACGTTAAGCGTGGAGATTTCACATCCGACTTGCCGAACCGCCTACGAGCTCTTTACGCCCAATAATTCCGGACAACGCTAGGCCCCTACGTATTACCGCGGCTGCTGGCACGTAGTTGGCCGGGCCTTCTTCTGCAGGTACCGTCAATTTCGTCCCTGCTGAAAGCGGTTTACAACCCGAAGGCCTTCATCCCGCACGCGGCGTCGCTGCGTCAGGGTTTCCCCCATTGCGCAAGATTCCCCACTGCTGCCTCCCGTAGGAGTCTGGGCCGTGTCTCAGTCCCAGTGTGGCTGATCGTCCTCTCAGACCAGCTATCCGTCGTCGCCTTGGTAGGCCGTTACCCCACCAACAAGCTGATAGACCGCGAGCCCATCCCAAAGCGGAATCCATTTCCTCACCAGACCATGCGATCCGGTGAGGGCATCCGGTATTAGTCCGAGTTTCCTCGGGTTGTCCCGGTCTTTGGGGCAGGTTGCTCACGTGTTACGCACCCGTTCGCCGCTGTCCCCAGGGCAAGCCCTGGTTCTCGCTCGACTTGCATGTGTTAGGCGCGCCGCCAGCGTTCGTCCTGAGCCAGGATCAAACTCTCCATCAAGATCTCGGCCCGCACTCGTCCCACGTTGGGGGGTCGAGCCGGCCGCAATCGGAGAGCTGCCCATCGGTCACACTATGACCGAGGGGCAACTTTGTGCCTGCCGACCCGAGGGCCGTGCATGACACGGAATTGACATGAGCCTTCGATTGCTCGCCTTGACGACGGACGCTCGTTGGCATCACTGGCTTTTGGCGTTCACTGCTCTGTTTTCAAGAAGCGATTCTCCGACGGGCACGGGCGGCGGACCGAAGCCAGAGACGTGCCGATGTCGAAGCGACACGCACTCGATCCCGAGGCCGCGAACGGCCTGCCGAATTCGAGTGTTGGTGTCAACCGGCTCCACCGTTCCGGGCCACGTTCGAACGTGGCAAACCGGCATGCGGGGCGACTGACGAGACTACATGCGGACGGTGCGCATGTCAAACAGACGCAACACCGGTCGCAGTTGCTCCGTCCGATCCGGGCACTCTAGCAGGAGACGCGTCATCCGACCGTGACTCGGGCCCACTTCCGCTTGCCGTTCTGCAGGACGTGCGCACCCGGCGGTACCTGACCGCCACGTCGGCGCCAGCGACGACCTGCCCGTCGCACCGCACCGCGCCCTCTTCGATCGACCTGCCGGGCGTCCCGCTTGGAGTCGGCGAGACCGGTCGCGACCAGGGCTTCCACCCAGGTCGAGCCTCCGGAGCGAGCGTGAACTCCGGGCATCATCGGCGGGCTGCGCATGGTCCTTGTGGACCCGGTCGAACTCCGCCTCGGCCGCCGTCCCCCGCGCCCGGGCCCGTGGTAGAGGTCGGCGACCGTCCTGGCCACGAGGCGCTTGGCCTGGTTCGGGTGGAGCGTGCCGGCCGCGAGCTGCGGCGACGTCTCCTCGATCTGTTCGGGTGGCCACGCGGTGGCGTGGGCGAAGTACATCGGCAGGAGCGGGTCGGGGATGCTCATGATCTTGCCGAACTGCTCCGCCGGGGCTTCGTCGATCCCCACGTAGTTACCGAGCGACTTCGACATCTTCTGCTCGCCGTCGAGGCCGACCAGCAGCGGGGTCGTGAGCACGACCTGGGGCTCCTGGCCGGCGCGCTGCTGGAGCTGGCGGCCCATGATCAGGTTGAACAGCTGGTCGGTGCCCCCGAGCTCGACGTCGGCGCGGACCTCGACCGAGTCAGGCCCTGCAGCAGCGGGTACAGGAACTCCATGAGCGAGATCGGCGTGCCCGAGGCGTAGCGCTTGGCGAAGTCGTCGCGCTCGAGCATGCGGGCGACGGTCACCTGCGAGGTCAGCTTCAGCACGTCGCTCATGTCGAGCGGGGCGAGCCACTCGGAGTTCCGCCGGATCTCGATGCGGTCGGGCGCCATGTCGAGGATGGCGCCGATCTGGTCGACGTAGGTCTCGGCGTACGCGTCGACCTGCTCCTTTTCGAGCTGCGGACGGGTTGCCGACTTTCCCGACGGGTCGCCGAGCATCGCGGTGAAGTCGCCGATGATCAGCACGGCCTTGTGGCCGCAGTCCTGGAACAGGCGCAGCCGGCGCAGCACCACCGCGAATCCGAGATGGATGTCGGAGGCGGTCGGGTCGATGCCGAGCTTCACGCGGAGCGGCGTGCCCCGTTCGATCTTCGTGCGCAGCTCGGCCTCGGAGATGACGTCGACGGCGTGCGCGGTGAGCAGGCGCACTGGCCGGTCGACATCCACGGCGGGGACGGTAACA
>CAWFFF010000011.1:0-324612 GCA_963814995.1 uncultured Actinomycetes bacterium
ACAGCTATGCGCTCGCCGACGAGCGCGCGATCGGGCATTATGCGTGCGCTCGGTCGTGCCGATGATGTGATCGTGGAGACTCGCACGATGTGGTCGGAACGAACCGATGTGCTCCTGCTGCGCAAGGGACGAATACTCACTCCCTCATCGCGGTTGAGGTACCGGTGGGCTCGCATCCGGGGTGGGAAGTCGCTCGCTCTGGCGTCACCGGACCCGCTCGTCGGCGTTCTTCTCATCGCCGTCCGCCTGGTCACGCTCCCTGTCCTTACGGTCGTCGACTATCTCCTCTGGCCGCCCGCTCTCGTCACCGTTGCCCGTGGCCCTTGGTACGTCGTAGCGCTCGGGTTCAACGACGTGGACCCGACATTCGATCGGATCGCAGAGGCAGCGACATTCGACGAGATCACGAGGCGACGGAAAGAACTGGAAGGCAGCACCCCATAACTGCCGATCGGTCGCTGGCCCCGCCAGCGCGAGGTCGGGCAATCTGTGCCCGTGACGAAACGTTTACCGAACCCAATCTCGATACACAGTGCGATCGACTCCTTGACATTCCTCCCCGATCGAACGTCCTCGGTCGGAGCGACGCGAGAATCAGGCGCTTTCAGTCAACTCAGCGAGTACCGAGACGGCGGCATCTTCGTCGGATACTGGGCCGGGCAGAGCGAATGGGAGCGCCACACCGTCGGCGATGAGATCGTCATGGTCATCGACGGTTCCACGACGATCTTCTTCCTTTCGGGTGACAGCGAAGATTCGGCGAGCCTCGACGCCGGGACCCTCGTCATCGTCCCCGAGGGCACCTGGCACCGGTTCGAGACGCCGGAGTTCGTCAAGGTGTTGAGCGTGACGCCCCAGCCGACAGATCACAGCAGCGAACGGCCTTCCTGAACGTCGCGCCGGGAGCTGCGCTTGCCTCGCCTCGCGCCAGATCTGCCGATCGGTTCGTTGGTCTGCGAGTATCGGAGCATGGAGTCGGCGGCCGTTGAGCGAGTCGCAGCCGTGATGCGCCAAGTCGAGATCTGGTGGGCGATTGCGGGCGGATGGGCGCTCGACCTGTGGCTTGGTGAGCAGACGCGCGAGCACCATGATGTCGAGGTCGTCGTCCGTCGAGAAGACCAAACCGCGGCGTGGGACTCGCTCCATAACGAATGGGAGCTGAGCTGCATCGATCCGCCCAGCAGCGGCTGGAGTCCTTGGCGTCGAGACCGACGTATCGAATCACCGTCATTCCAACTCAAGGCCCGCGACTCCTCGCGGGAGTTCGATCTCTTTCTCGAATCGACGAGCATGGACACCTGGTTCTTCCGCCGAGACGAGCGCGTTCACCGTTCGATCGACAAGGTGATCACCATGCGCTCTGGCGTCCCGATCGTTGATCCGGCTGTGCAACTCCTCTACATGGCTAGGAGCGAGGAACCCAAGAACCAACACGACTTTGAGGTCGCCCGCCCCGCGCTCGACGACGCGTCAGCCGAGTGGCTGAGAAGCGCACTCGCTGTAGTCCATCCCGGCCATCCCTGGCTGGCTCAACTCTGACCAAACTCGCCACGCCATAACTGCCGATCTCGCGGCACATCGCCGACGACCTGACCCAGCCAGAACGCGCGTCCATATCGTGCGGACCGTCGGGACGACACGGGGTGAGCGTTATGTGCGGACCGCGCCTGTGGCGTAACGAGCGCCGACCGGGCATTATGCGCTCCCTGCGCATGCTCGTCGACGGGTGACCAACGTGGGTTCGGAACGAGAGGCATTAATCGACGCGCTACGTGCCGCGGGTGTCCGGGGCGTCGACGACTTCGGTCGCTTCGTCAACAACACGGACCACTTCCGTGCGAGCGACTTCGATGACGAAGCGGCAGCGCCGGTCTTGCTGGCCCAGCTCCCGACGCTGACAGACGGCTCTGTAGTCGCCGCCGCAGCGCGCCATCTTCGTCACGTCAAGATTTCTGCGGATGGCTTCGACTCCCTTCTCGATGCGTTCGGTCATTGGGCACCCTCGGACAGCGACGCCGGATGGTCGCTGGGCGACACGCTCGCGCATGCAGCTCGTCCCGAGAACGCCGCAACTATGTGTGGACTCGCTCGAAAGCAGGCATACGGACACTCACGACAGATGATCGTCCACGCCCTTTGGCGCTGGCGGAAGTTCGACGGAGTCGAGTCCACACTTCGCGGGCTCGTTGCCGACCCAGACGTGTCGTTGCAGGCGATGAGCGCACTCGCCCGCGTCATCTCACCGAGTGAGATGCTTGCGGTACTGGAACCGCTACAGGCCAACGGCGACCCGGCAGTGCGGAAACAGGCCCAACGGCAGCTCACCAAGACCCGGCGCAATGTCGAGCGGTAGCGCATATCTACCGATCGGTCGGGCGTCGCAGGCATACTTTCTTCGTGACCGATGACGTGGAGATCCGCAGTCTGCTCGCCAGCGCCGCTCAACTTGTCGCGGAAGCTCGCGTGTCGTTGCGCGTCGACACCGACACGTTGGAGACGGTCTTCGTCGAGGTCGACGGCGGCGAAATAGTCGTGACCGACCGAGGTACGACATTCCTCTACCTGGTCACGGGTGGTCCGCAATCAGGCGATGCAACCGTGACCGAATGGTCGCTCGAGACGGCGTTACGAGCCGTTCGCGATCTCGATGTCGAGATCGTTGGCGACTCGGACGAGGACGAGGCTTCGTTCGAAATCCGGGCAGTCGCGGGCCCGTCGACCACCGTTGCCGCTGTGGTGGCGCGGATGAGCCGAGCGGTCGATGCGGTGTTCGCCGCGCACACTCGGGCGGACCTGAGGTAGTACAGAACTGCCGATCGGCGTTCGATCTAGCCTCACGGACGTGTCGCGCCTGAAGGACATTTGTGTCGACTGCGCAGATCCCTGGACGCTCGGCCACTGGTGGGCGGATGTGCTCGGGTATCGAGTTCGACCTCACTCGGCCGAAGACCTCGCCGAGCTGAGGAAGGCAGGAATCGACGGACCCGAAGGAGATTTGGCGATCGCTGTCGATCCGATCGACGAGCCGGGCCCGACGTTCTGGTTCAACCGCGTTCCCGAGGTCAAGCGCGCGAAGAACCGAGTACATGTCGATGTTCATGGAGACGTTGACGATCTGCTCCGCCGCGGCGCGACGCTGCTCGCTCGGGAGGAACGCTGGACCGTGCTTGCCGACCCCGAAGGCAACGAGTTCTGCGTCTTCGTCCCGCCGTTGCCGTAACCACATAACTGCCGCTATGCGCTCGCCGCGCCGACGCGCGATTCGGGCAAGATGCGTGCGCTTTGCCGACGGGAGAGGAGGGCGCAGTGGCGTGCGAAATGTGCGACTTAGCGAAGCGAATCGACGCGGCCGAGAATCCCTTCGCGATCGCTCGGCTCACGACCGGCTACGTGACACTGTGCGCAACGCAGTACTTCCACGGTTACACGTTCTTCGCGGCAAGACGATGCGTTCGGGAGATCTACGACCTCCCGACCCCCGAGCGAGCGACACATCTGCACGAGATGGTCGAGGTCTGCGCACGTGCTCGACCGGGCGTTCAACCCTCGGAAGCTGAACTACGAGGCACTCGGCAACGGTGTCCCGCATCTTCATTGGCACGTCATCCCTCGATACGAGAGTGACCCCCATCCCCGCGGCCCCGTGTGGGAAGACCTCAACTTCCTGCGGCAGTTCTGGCTGGGCGGCACACCCCCGGACGAGAAGACCGACGAGGCGCGGCGCGCGATCCTCACGTAACTACGACTCGGCGACGTGCAAATCGATCGCGAGTACGTCGAGGTCTGACGAGAGGCTCAGCGCGACAGATCTGCCGTTCGGCTCTCGGCGAAGCAAGACGATCGGGATGCTCAGCGCACGCCTCCCAGACGTGGCTGATCCCGCCAACACGAGGTCGACGGGACCGCCACTCGCACATGTTCGCGCGAAATCGCGGCGGGCGTCGGCGGGTTCGCGCGAGGCTGCCCACGTGTCCGCAACCGAGGACGGTCCGCAACTCATCGCTCGCAAATGGAAGTACGCCGCGCCCGATTGGCGTCTGTACGACGGACTCGTCGACGAACAGAGCCGGTGGCTTCGTCCCTCCGCCAACGAACTTGTCCCGCTGGTCGCGGAGGCCCACCGGCCGGACCGCGTGGTCTTTCGACCGTGGGTAGACCCGCGTGTCGATCGCGTTCGAAGTGCTCATTACTCCCGATGGCTATGGGTCGCTCGCCATCGTCCTCGTGTTTGGGCCGGAAGAACTACGCATCCCAGAGGAGCGACGACCGATCCGTTATCGACTCGGTTCACTCATCGGTGGAGCACTCCGAGATTGGGTCGACGAGGGCTACGAGGCCGACTGAAGCCTGTGCCTCCGCGCGCCATACCGCCGATCTCGCGCACCTCGCTGAGGCGTTGCCCCGAGCAGAACGCGCGCCCATATCGTGCGGGACGTCGAGGCGGCGCGCGCTCACCGCGTGCATGACTGCCTATCCGACGCGGTGCAGACGACCTTCGCAACCCAGATCATCGATCTCGAAACTCCTCACGCCGCGAGCGACACCGTGTGCGTGAGCCGTACCGCGTCGCGCCGGCTGACAAGTCCCCCCTCCGACACGAACGTCAGCTACACCGCTTGGTTGAGGCCGGGACTCCAGGAGTGCCCGGCCTTCTTGGTGGTAGGTGACGGTGATGCCAAGTCCGGCGTAGGCCGCGGCCTTGATCTTTGGATCGGCCAGCGCAAGTGATCGGGTGATGTCGCGCAGGCCGGCGACCATCGCCTTGACGTCGTCGACGGTGAGCTTGGTGGTGGGTTCGACGCCGAGCAGGTTCTCGAGTCGTCGTTTGTCTTGGACCGTTTCGGCCATCCACTTGCCGATCTCGGGCGCGGTAACGGGTTGCTCGCGCAGGATGGTGCGGTAGGCCTCGATCTCGGCGTCCATCTTGGTGATCCGGTCGCGCATTTCCTTGCGGCGCGCGAGCTTCGTCGGGGTCGACCTCTGTGGCGTCGGCGAGGGCGCGGCACGTTTCGTCGAGGTGTTCGTCGTCGAACAGTTCCGCGAGCCACTCGTCGACCTTGGGGAGGATTGCTTCTTCTTTGACGTAGATGGTGGGCGGGTGCCCGTCACGGTCGATGGGGTCGTCGCGATGCACTTGGCAGCGGTAGTAGGGCTTGTCGTGGTTCCAGGCGCCTTCCATGCGTCGGCCGCACCTGCCGCAGCGCACGAGACCCGAGAGCGCGTAGTGACGGCCTTCGAGCGGCGTCCGATGCGTTGCGCGGCGCTTCCGGTTGAAGGCAGCCTGCGCCTCGTCCCAGAGCTCGTCGGTGATCAGCGGTTCGTGTGTCTGTTCTTTGGAGTGGATCCAGTCGTTCTCGTTGTTCCAGCGCATGCGAGTGTGGTGACCGAGCGCGACGTCGTGGACGTCGAGGAGGACCTCGTGGCGTTTCTGGCGGTTCCAGACCTCATAGCCGAGATACCGGGGATTCTTGAGGATCGCTCGGACCGCGGTGTGTCGCCAGCCGGGTCCGTTCTTCGCGCGGTGCGGGTTACGGCCGGGGTCGCTGGCGCTGGGGGAGAGGATTCCCTCGGCGGTGAGCATCGACGCGATGGCGTGGAGTCCTTTGCCGGAGACGAACTCGGCGAAGATCCGCCGCACGATGGGTGCGGTCATGGGGTCGGGCTCGAGGCGATGGAGCCGACGGCCGTCGTTCGACTTGCTCAGATTTGGGTGCGCGCCGGCATCGGCGAGGCGGTAGCCGAACGGTGGTCGGCCGCCTTGGAAGCGTCCTTCGATCGCCACCTGAGCTTCCATCGCGGATCGGACGCGGGTCTTGATGCGGTTCCGTTCGCCTTTGCTCATGCCGCCGTAGAGCGACATGACGATCTCGTGGGCGTCGCTACCGGGATCGACCGGTCCACCGACCTCGGGCACCCACAGCTGGACGCCGTAGTGCACGAAGACCGGGAACGTGAGCCCGAACTGGTTGCCATAGAACGCGCGTTGCGGTTCGCCGATCACGACCGCGTCGAACCCGCGGTCATGATCGGCGAGTGCCTTGAGGAGACGCGCGGCTTCGGGTCGCCGCGGCCACGGCAGCGATCGTGATTGACCGATATCGAAGAACTCGCCGACGATCTCGCCCGAGGTCGGCTCGATGAGTTGTTGCCCGCGGGTCAGTTGCCAGTTTCGTGACGACGTCGGGTCTTGTTGGTCCTCGGTCGAGACTCGGCCGTAAAAGGCGAAGCGCATCTTCACGACGCTACGACAGCCTCGTCGTCGGGTCCATCAGCTTTGGTCTGAACGTCGACCAGCTCTCGGAGGAGGCGCAACAGCGCGGGTGCCGAGTCGGGCGTGATTGTCGGTGGTGTATCGGTGAACACCGTCACCGGCTGGTTTCGTGCGCGAGGTTGTCCCATCGCTTCGGAATGGCGCGGTCGTGCAGACGAAACGCGACAACAAATCGCGCTGGAGCCCGTGGGGCAGAGGTGTGGTGCAGACATCGAGTGCAGATGTTGGTGAAGTCGCGTTGACGCGTCAGTGATCAATTCGCGCGCTGCATCGAACGCTGGGCAGAGTCCTGGATACTGTTGGCGTGCGCGCTCGGCGCCGGCGCATTCGGCACCCTCGGTCCTGTTGATCCGGTCGAGGAGGCGCTCGGTGAAGATCGACCGACTGACCGCTCAGGAGCGGCGTGTCGTGCGCGAGGCGCTACTCGCCCTGGTACGTGGCTGTTGCCGTCGCGTCGAGGGTCCGCTCGCAGGGGCGCTGCTGATGGCCCGTATCGAGGAGGAGGCCCGTGACCTGTGCGCCGAGCTCGTGCGCGGCGCCCGGGACGAGCACGGCCTGACCTGGTCGCAGATCGGTGCCGCGTTCGGGATCACGATGCAGTCGGCGCAATGGCGATTCAGCCGCTCTCCCCGCAAGACGGCTACTCGATTGCGCCGATGACCGATCCGATATCCGATTTCCGTCCGGCCCTTCGTCGGGACCAGATCAAGCGCGCTTCGTCAAGCCGCGCTCACTTCGACCTGCCGACCTTCGGGTTCGCGCGAGCGACAACCGTTCAGAGCTCTTCACACACGTTGCATCACGACGCCGTCCCATCGATAACGCCCTCGCGGAAATCCTGCACGAACTTGCATTCGACGAATCGCGACGCAGCTCTCGGCGAATCGGCGCCGTCGAAGCGCCGACGCTCAGCCCGTCTGCGTAGTCCCCGACGACCCCCTGCTTGAGCTCAGCGATCGTTGAAGCCTCACGTTCGAGGCCCGAGACCCCCATCAAGATCGGCACAGATATGCCGCTTCCGCTAGCCGGAAGCAGCAGAGTTCCTCGAGACGCTCGCCGTGGGCGCAGCCTCGCTTACGCCGGAACCGCGTTCGAGGTCGTCGTGCTTGACCCGGACGACACGTCGCGGCAAAGCGATCCCCTCCGAGTCCATCTCGGGTGCCAACCTACGGACCGCTGGTGACATGCGAGTCACCTCAGACCGCGTCGATCCCGCCCGCGCTGCACGGACGGCTCGATCGTCGCCACCGGCCAACAGCACGCAATGCGCGCTCGGGCGGTCAACGCCCCCGCCCCGGTCTCAGGGTCCTCGGGCAGTCGGCCCTGCCACCACACCGGAATCGGATCCTCGAGGATCGCCCCGCGGAGTGCCGCCGAGTGCTGCCGAGGCGAGCCACATCACCTGTATCCGGGAGTCTGCACGCAGCCTCTGCACGAATCGGCGGTGCTCACACCCGCGCGTACACGAGGCTCAACCTCACGCTTGACGATGTCGGACTCACCTGGATCGCAGCTAGGAGTGTCTGGATCGTGGCACGATGTGCGCAGGCGCTGAGTCACTATGGCGCACCCGACCGTTTGAACCTGGAGCCACGTGGACCTGAAGCACATCCACATCCAGTCGTACCGCTCCCTCTGGGATGTCACCTTCCGGCCCGAGCGATTCACCGTCATCGTCGGTGCTAATAACGCTGGCAAGAGCAATTTTCTCGACGCTTTGCACTTTCTCGGTGAGGTGCATCGACATGGCGTCGAGCTGGCCGTAAGCCGAAAGGGTGGGTACGAAAACATCGCGTTCCGCCGCCAACGACGCACGAAACGGCCGATCGCCTTTCATGTCATCAGCACCATGTCGGGCGATGAGCTTGCTACGAGGTCAACGATCGCGTCCGCGCGAACGGACGCGAAAGGGATCGTCCATCGGCGTCGACGAAGTCACGATCGTGCACTCGTTCACCCTCGCCGCCGCAAGTCAGAAGATCGACGCGGACTTCTACATTCGTCGAGAATTGATCGACATTCACGCCATTCTGGCTGGTGTGCCGAGCCACATTCTTCGAATCGATCGGGACCGCAACGAGATCACGTTCACCAACGGAATGGAGATCGATCCGGAGTCGGACCTCGGTTCCGTCTTCTTTCCACTGGTCGATGAGAGTTTTCAGGAATACGCGGTGGAACTGGAGCTCAAGTCAACTGATCTGGCGATCTCGACCCTGCGTTACAGCTCTCTCCTCAACGACTATCAATCGCAACTCGGCGCGACTCGCCTGCACCAACTTGCCCCTATCGAATGCCGACGATCCGGAGTCCCGACACCAGCGCCCGAACTCGAACTCCACGGCGGCAATCTTCCCGCAATGGTCGACTACCTTCAGAAGCACCATCCCGATGCCTGGGGTGAGGTGCTGCGCGGATGCAGCGCATCATCCCGGATTTACACGAAATCCGTCTGGATTACACGACAGACCGACGCCTCACGGTGTCGTTCCTCGAAGGTGGCTACGGCCGTCCGTGGACTTCCGATGATGTCTCCGACGGCACTATTCAGAGCCTCGCAATTTTTTGCGCTCTGTTCGATCCGCGCAGTCGGCTCACCCTGATAGAGGAACCGGAAAACTCTGTACACCCATGGATCGTGCGAGTCTTTGCTGATGCCTGTCGCCGCGCGAGACACAAGCAGATCGTTGTTTCCACACACTCGCCGGCGCTACTGGATCACCTCAGTCCGAATGAGATAGCAATCGTCGCGAGACGCAACGGTCGGACGACCGTCGAGCCGATGACATCCGTAGATGCTGAATCCCTCCGGCTGTGGTCCGAGGGGCGTAACACCGTCTTCGAGCTTCTTGACTCCGGTGGCATCGCGGAGGCTGTTCCTCCTGAGCCCTCGCCCTTTGACTCTGCCGACGACTCGTGAGGATCGGCATCGTCGTCGACGGCGATTCCGAGTACGAGTCGCTCGGTCTCCTCTACGCCCAGATACACGCTCAGGTTCCGGGGACTCTCCTAAGCCCTCGCAAGGCTGACATCCAGCCGCTGGCTCCCATCGGCGCGATTGCGCGGGCCTGCAAGTCACGCATCAGCGAACTCGAGGGGCGGGATGCTACAGACGTAGTGATCATCCTGGACCGAGAGAACCGACCCGAGTGCCCAGGTGATCTTGCGCAGAGTATCGCCGCGGCCGCACAGCAGTATTCGAATGTTCCAGTCGCGGTAGTCGTGAAGAACACTTGCTACGAGAACTGGCTCATCGCCGACCCCGGGGCATTGTTGGCGCAACCTGGGCGCTTCGAACTTCCGCAAAACGGCCCGCGCGCGGTCTCTCCCAACAAGGCAGACAACGTAAATGGTCAGCAGTTGCTGGGTCGATGGGCCAAGGACGGATACGTCAAACGGGCCGACGCTCGGCGAATACTGAGCCGGGCAAGCGTCGAGGCGATCGCGGGCAATTCTCGTAGCTTTCGCAAGTTTTTGTCGGTCGTTCAGTGGCCGCGCTATGCGAACCAGAGTCGCGAGCCATGATCTAGCGTTTCGACGTGTGTCTCGGCGCTCTTGCATAGCCGCTGACGATCAGCGCCAACTGGACCGAGCTCCTTGTCCGACCCTTCTCCTCACCGGCACCCATGAGAGTGATCTGTCCCCCAACTTCTGGACCTGCGTTGTGAGACTGGCTGCAGTCCGAGGGTCTGGAGGATTGGATGCCGCACACGTATGCGTCGCAGTTCCGGGCAATGGTCGTCGAGCAAGTCCGTTCGGGAAAGCGCGTCGTCGACGTCGCCGCGTCCGTCGATGTCGCGGAAGCGACGGTGTATCGGTGGGTTCGCCAGGATCGTGTCGACCGGGGCGAACTCGCGGGCACGTCGACCTCCGAAACCGCAGAGCTGCGTGCCGCGCGACGACGGATAGTGGAGCTCGAGTCCGAGCTCGCGACGGTGGGGCGTGCGTCAGAGTTGTTCGCAGAAGGCCGGGTGGTGCGCCCAAAAGCGCTGTTCGGCATCGTGGAAACGTTGGCTCGTGAGGGCCACGGCACCAAACGCGTATGCCGGCTGTTGCGCGTCGCGCTGTCAGGATTCTTCCGCTGGCGCAGTATGCCGCCGTCGGATCGGGCGATCCGGCGGGTTGTGGCTCACCGATGTGATCCGGGAGATCCACGAACGGTCGCGTCGCACATACGGGTGGCGGCGCGTCCGAGCCGAACTCGATGACGCATACGGCCAGCGCGTCAACAAGAAGCTGATCCAATCGATCATCCGCGAGCTCGGAATCGCGGGCCTACCGGCCCGGCGGCGGGGCAAACCGAATCTGATCAACCGCGCGACCATGGTTGATCTGGTGAACCGCGAGTTCGATCGCGACGGTCCGAACCAGTTGTGGATGACCGACATCACGGAGCATCCCACTCCTTGGATTCCATCCGTCGTCGCAACAGGGATGGATCACGGCGATGTTAGAAGAGCTTCGAGCCGTTCGGCAGGGGTGTCCCAGTCGAGCGACTTGCGCGGTCGGTTGTTGAGTTCGGCAGCGACGACGTCGAGATCATGGCGCGTGTGCGTTCCGAGGTCGGTGCCCTTCGGGAAGTATTGGCGCAGCAGTCCGTTCGTGTTCTCGTTCGTGCCGCGCTGCCAAGGACTGCCGGCGTCGCAGAAGTAGACGTCGAGCCCGGTCGCGTTCGCAATGCTGCGGTGCTCGGACATCTCCGCTCCTTGGTCCCAGGTGAGAGTCCGTCGCAGCGCCGGAGGCAGCGAGCTCATCGTCGTGATGAGTTCATCGCGCACGGTTTCGGCGGTGTGGTCGGTGTCGAGGTGGACCATCACCAGGAATCGGCTCGCGCGATCGACGATCGTCGCAATTGCGGAGCGGTGCAGGTTCCCGACGATGAGATCGCCTTCCCAGTGCCCGGGCTCGCCGCGTTGCTCGACATGAGCTGGCCGGTCCTGGATTGGGGTCATTGGCTCAACGAACCGCTTCGTTCGACGTGCTGGGTCGCGCTGCGACCGACGTCGGGATCGCCCGAAACGCGTCGAGCACCTGGGCTGGCGCGCGAGGGAGTCGGGGTGGTCGACATAGATCGCCTGATAGATCGTCTCGGTGCATGCCCGCATCTCGAGGTCGATGACGAAGTCTTTGGCCATGCGATGGCTCACCTGCTCGGGTGACCATCGTTTGGCGAGCCCGGCAACGACATAGTCCCGTAACGGGCCAGGAACGTGGAGCTTGCACGTGCGAGGCCGTGAACGTCGCCCCGCAGCGCGACGGTGAGCGCCGTAGGGCATGTAGCCCAGCTCGACCGTCGAGTTGCGCGCCAGCTCACGACTGATCGTCGACGCCGATCGGTTCAGCCGACGACCGATGCTGCGTATCGAGTGGTCGGCGTTTCGGAGGTCATGGATCTGTTCGCGTTCTTCGAGGCTGAGGAACCGCTCGCTGATTGGCCGTTCCAGCCCGGCGAGTTCAGCTCGGTCGGACACGAGGTAGGTGGTGCGACGCCGCTTCACCTTGACGATTCTTTCCGCGTAGGGGTAGCTGACGACGCGACCATCGGGATAGACGCGGCCCCCGTAGAACTGGCGGATGCCTTTGTCCCAGTCCTGCGCAGCTCGTTTGTCGGCTCCCACCCGTTCGGCGGCGCCAGCACGCGACAACCCTCCGGCGCGAAGCCTCAAGAACTCGTCGCGTTGGGCATCAACGCTGCGCCCGGTGAAGATCCCCGCCTGATGCGCCCACTTGTAACACGTCACCCGAACGAAACCGAGCTGACGCGCAACCGCCGACACGTTGTCCTGCTCAGCGAGCAACCGGAAGAACTCGGCCTTGTCGGCGTCGGTGGAGACCCGAGGCGTCGCTCGCTGCGCTGCCAGGCCTGCGTGCTTCACCCACCGATATCCGATGTCGGGCGTGACACCCACCTGGATCGCCGCGCCACGGATCGTGCTGCCGCGATCCATGATCGCGAAGAATTTCTTCCTCTGAGACGCTGACGACACCGGACCTCCACAAGGCAGGTGTTGCAACGACCGGTAGAACCCAAGCTCTCCTCGGGAGGGATAGCTCTACTGCTGCGCGGTGCTCGACGCCTGGTCGCGCCGGGTTGTCGGCTGGTCGATCGATCGTCGGCCAACCGCCGCGATGGTGAACGCCGCGCTCGGCATGGCCGTCGAACAGCGTCGACCACCCAAGGGCACGCTGATTCACAACGACCACGGCAGCCAATTCACGTCGTGGGCCCTCAGCCAACGCGTCCGGGACGCGCGGCTCGCGCATTCACTCGGGACCGTCGGCGACGCGTTCGACAACGCCATGGTCGAATCGTTCTGGGGCCGCATGCAGACCGAGCTGCTGAATACCCGGAAGTGGAAGACGCGGGTCGAGCTGTCGAGCGAGATCTTCGACTGGATCGAAGTGTTCTACAACCGCACCCGCCGGCACAGCGCACTGGGGATGCTGTCACCGATCGCATATGAGAAACTGAACGCCGAACACGCCAACGTCGCCTGACTCTCGCACCCCGGGTCCACAGTCAGGGGGACAGATCAGGGTGGTGTGCGGGTCCGTTGCTCCAGAATTGGGGGAGGAGGACAGCACCATGAGCCGATGTCGGCATACGCCCGACCAGATCATCCGCAAGCTCGCCGCAGACCCACCCCTGTACAAGAAAGTGGGTCAACTCCAGTCGCTGCGCAGTTGTTGCATGCGTGGTGCGACCATGTCGGCCGGGGGAGGCGCCGTCGGTGGCGGTGAGCTCGGCCAGGGCTCGTCGGTGTCGGCGATCAGCCGTCGCGCTGCGGCGATCCGTCCGGCGTCCTCTGGCGACCTAACGATCTGGGCGCGGAGGCGACCATTTCCTCCTAGCCTACGGCTGCAGGTGAATGTTGAGCGCTGGCGGAAGGAGCAAAGACGTTATGGAGAGCGAGAACGACGGCGAACTCGGCTCATATCTCGTCCTCCTGCAGCTCATGCGCCAGGGCCGGTTCCCGGCGGTGCTCCAACGCACGTCCATCTCGCTGTCCAACGACCCCGACGACGTGATCGCCTTGCATTATCGAGCGAAAGCCCAGTACTTCCTTCATCGTTACGAGAGCGCCATCGAGACCTACAATCAACTTCTGAAGCTGAATGAGAACGACACGGCAGCGTGGTTGGGTGCAGGCATCTGTCGCGCGGATGCGGGCCGCAACGCCGAAGCACTCCCGTTCCTCCAGCGGGCGATAGCGACGGCCAGAGGAGACACAGATGCGCGACTCGAGATGGCCAAGGCACTTGGACGGCTTGGCGATCATGTGCGCGAGCGGCGGACGCTCGAAGAGGCCATTTCCCTTCAGCCAGGGGACCCCATAGCGTGGCGTCTACTGGCTCGGTCTCATGGCGCGCAAGACCACTTCCTTGAGGCGGCCGCGGCGTACATGAAGTCACTAGTGCTCAATCCGTGGGATGCCACCACCTGGGTGGATCGCAGCGCGCTCTTCGCCAATGAAGGCCAACACAAGATACAAAGCGAAGACACTAAAGAGCGCCAGCTGGGTGTTCTTGTTTTCCGTGCCGCGCTGCGGGACGTTGACCGGGCCCTTGAGCTCGATCCCACCAACCCCCAAGGGATCGAGAATCAGCGGCGATTGGATATCGTCGTTGCTGCCACGTTCGACAATCTGCGCCGTCTGCCGGCGCCGGTAGACGGCCTGCTTGGCATGCCCGAAAGCCAGCTGACCGACGGCGCGAAGCGCTGTGAATGACACTCACTGACCGCCCTCCTTGGAGGATTGATGAGTACTGAGGCCGTCAGCTTCCGCCTCGTCATACCAGACAGCGATGCGGAACGTGCCGTCGCGCTGCTGGAGGACGACGGCTGCAACGTTGCCGATCAGGCAGCGCCCTACTTCGAGAACGGGCAGGAACGCGCGGCGTCATACTCGTCGTTCGAGCCGCTCGTTGTCGTGGTATTCGTCGCGGCCGCCTCTCAGATCGTCCGCACCACTTGCCGGCTGTGGCGGGAGGTCGCCGGCAAAGGCTCGTACTTGATCATCGACGCGCGGGGAGAATCCGTCGCGATGCGAAAGGTCTCGCACCCCGAGGAATCTTCACTTGTCATCCTGACCGAGGACGGCAAGGTGACCGTGCAACGGCCTGATGAACTCGACCCGACGTGGAAGGTGTTGGTCGACGCACTCGCACGCAAGATATCGGGTCCCACGAGAGACCATTGAGCGGGCGTTTCTCCCGCGTCGCTTTGGTGGTGAGTGTCGATGACCCTCCCGAGATCCAGGATCTCTGGAGAGTGAATCGAACGGACAGCGTGCTCCGCTCGCGGCTGGTCTTCCATGAGACGGTGCACTTCTGGCAACAGATCAGTCAGGCTTCACTGCTATTCCTTGCCGCCGAGGACTGGCAGCGCCTGGAGACCTTCGAACGCACCGGCGAGGCATCCGGCCCCGGTCCGTTGGCATTCGCGTTCACGGCACCTGACGAGCATTCCGGTATCTCGGCGAAGGACCTGCACGAGATGCTGGCCCGGTTCTGGGAAGTCGTGGCGATAGGCCCCCCCAGGGTTCTCCAACACGACTGGCACACGAGACGGCGCCATGTGCATCGCGACTATGCCGACTTGTATAGCCGACTACGACAAGAGTCCGGCGTGCCGGCGGACCCTGGTGCCTGGGGACCGTATGACCTCTTCGAAGTACTGGTGAACTCGGGTGACGCCTATGCGGCGCCGCTGCTACCGACGATCACCGCCCTCGGTCAACACTGGCCGTACCTGCTGCCCTGCCTTGGCCACGCAGCGATGATGACGGGCGACCCGGCTCGCATGTTTCGAGTTTTCGTCGACCGCTTAGGTGAGGATTTCTCAAAGCGCGTTACGAATCTGCTGACTCAGTCAGATGCAAGCTTCGACTCAACGATGAACGCTGTCGTGGCGGAGGCTACGGACAGGTGCTTCGAGATTGCCGCGGCGCACGGCGTCTCGATGTTGAGCGGCATCGATGCCTATCCCCGCACCGGCCTGGCCACAAACGATGCCTATTGTGCACTCTTCGACCTCCGTGTGGCTCCGGCCGGGCGCACGCTTGCTAACACCGGCACAGTGCGGCGGTGGACGGAGGCGCTACTCCTCGAAAGCAACACGCCAGAGGACCGCTTTATCGTCGGCACCGACTTGTTGATGGATTCCATGGCGACACCGGGGCTCGACGACAGCCGGGCGCTCCTCCTGCTCGCAGGGCTCGCACCACCGTGCATCCAAGGTCCGCCCGATCGCTTCATTTCGTTCACGGACGATACTCGGCAGGCAGTGCACAAAGAGCTATCTGTGTCCAACGCCGACGAGGTGTTCCGTGCAATGGGCACGTTCGCCGAGCGGCCCGAGACACGCGAAGTTGACCAGATCCTGCTGGCGGCCTGCGTTGATGTCCACCGACGCTGGCTGCGCTTCCTTGCCCACGCCTACACGCCGGAGCCGTAGCCCCGATCAGCGCGGCTGGGTCCGGTCAGGTGGCCGTGTTGCACAGCGCGACGGGGGGGGTACCTGGCGACACGGGTCCGAATGGACCTGTCGGTACTCGGAACGTGCGGGTGTCGGAAACCTGTTCGTGGTGCTCGACGAACCCTCTTGGTGTCGGAGTTTCACGAATCTAACGCCACGCCGACCATGACCCGATCGGGAGCTATCTCCGAGGCTTCGTCGACGTCGTTGCCGGCGCCCTGCTCGGCGCCAGATAGCCGAGAGCGGAGGGCTTCCTGCCTGCTTCGCGAACGCCGCAGGTCCGCCAACGTACGCCTGGTCACACCGAACAGCCAGGCGCGAGGAGGGGGCCGACAGTTCATCCCGCCGGCGCCACGCCACCAGGAACGTCTGCGCAGCGGCATCCTTCGCAAGCTCCGCATCGGATCGCATGACAGCGTACGCCAGAACGGCGTCGTACTCCTCGCGGAAAATCGTTCAAACTGCTCCCGGCGACGCCGCTCCGCTGGGCCGAGCACCACCTTCTCATCAACGCGGTGGCCAGCGGCCCCCGGCTTGTTGTCACAATGACAGAGTGGCCGCCACGGGCCGGAAGGTTACGCAGCCATCGCGGGTGCCGAACATAACGGTCGAACCTAGGCGACACGATCAGAGTGTCCGCCCGTGCTGGGCACACCTCACGCCGCCGTCGTGGTCTTACCGTTCCGTCGAGCGGAGAACCAGAGGCTGTGACTACGCGAGATCGCACCACCGCCGAAGTGGAGCTAGTCGTGTAGTCGGCGTGCCGAACAGTCCTCCGACACCATCCCTGAGTACATCCGCCCCGGCGGTGACGTGTACTCGCCCGTCTCGGTGGTACGTCAAGTTGACGCCGAGCAGGTCGTAGACAGCTCGCTTGTCGTCGGGGTCAGCATTGGCGAGCGCGCCGACGACGTCCATGAGCTGGCGCAGGCGTGAGCGGCATCTAAACTGTTCTCCTCCATCGGGAAGGGCGGGCGGAGTGCCCTCAGGCAACACGCGGGGCGCGGTCGCCACGCGTAATACGAGGGTGTTCGGGCGCGAGCAGCCGATAGCGATCGTCCGCGGCGCCGTCGCGGCCGGCCAACCGTGCCTCGTGCGCGGCGAGGCCGGAATCGGCAAGACCACGGTCGTCCGGCAAGCGATGGCGAGTGCCGAGCGCTCACTCGTTGTCGGGCGGGGCGTCCGGGTGCTCCGGGAGGTCCCGTACCTTCCGCTGCGGCACGCGGTTGCCGACCTGCCGACTGTCGGCGAGCCGGCGGACATCGTCGCCGCGATGTCGCGCGGCATGCGCGCACGGTCATCGTGATCGATGATCTGCATTGGTGTGACGACGACACGCTCGCGGTGCTCGAGGAACTCTGTCTCTCGGTTCCGGTCGTTGCGACGGTGCGCCCAGAGCCTTCCCCGGCCGACGCGTTGATTGCACGTCTGGCCGAGATCGGCGAGGTCGTCGAGCTCGGGCCTCTCGATCGTCACGCCGCGCGCCTTCTCGTCGAGGAGAGAAGTCCGGGCGTGCCGACGTCGGATATCGATCGCTGGATTGCGGAGGCGTCCGGAAACCCACTTATGCTCGAACTTGCCGCGTCGGTTGACGTCGACGCGACGGGCGCGCGTGCCGGTGCCGTCGTGCTCAACGCTGTCGGGGTGCTGGACGCCTCGTCGATTGACGCGGTTGCGCGCCTCGCACTCGCCGCTGTGCCGCTCCACGTCGACGATCGTGCGCGGAACATGCTCGTCGCGCACCAGTTTGTCGACGTGCTTGCCGACGGGCGGGTCGAGATTCGCCATGAGCTTGTTGCCGAAGCCGCGCTTGCGCTGATCGGTGCTGATCGGCGCCGCGCGCTACACCTGGAGCTTGCGGAGACCGCGCCCGACGCGGCTGCGCGCGCGCTCGCCACCTCGACCGCGCCGGTCCGAGCGTCGAGGTGGTCGAGGCTGCATTGGCGGCAGCGGCGGACGCTGCGACCGTGTGGTCTCGGGCCCGATACCTCCTCCTCGCGGCGCGGCACGCGCCCGCGGGCGAGCAACTCGCGTTGCGCGTCGAAGCTGCCGAGCAGCTCAGCCTCGCCGGTCGGTACCACGACGTCGTCTCGGTGTTGGAGGGCGTGAACCTCGACGGCGACGCGGAGCTTGCTATCCGTGCCGGAGTCTCGCTCGCGCGCGCGTATTGGACCGAAAGCCAGATGGACAAGGCGAGTGAGGTGATCGCGGAGGCGTTGCGATTGGTCGGGGGTCGCGGATGTGTCGCGGAGAGTGAGCTGCTGAGTATTCAGTCGCGCATCGTTGCCCGAGTCGATTGGGATCTCAAAGGCGCGATCGTGCTCGGGCGTCGCTCCCTCGAGATCGCGCAGTCGTGCGGGGCCGGGTTTGTCGCAGCGCACAGTGCGCTGGGGCTCGCGCTGTTGATGGTCAACGATCCGGAATGGTCGCGCCACATCGAGGCGGCCGGCGTCTACGCCCGTGACGAGCATGATCTACACGGTTCTGTCGTTACGTTCGACATCTTGCTGTTTGGCCACTTCCTCGCGGGTACTCCCAGTCGGTGCGGCGCGATCGCCGACGAGATGGTGCGCGCGACCGAAGTCGCGTCGCCGGCGTGGAACGGATACTTCCACGCGAGTGCACTTATGGTCGCGCTGCATGTCGATGGTCACTACTCCGCGGTCCTGGAGCAGGGCGCGCGACTCCTCGAACGACGGCTCTCGACGCGCGCCCGCGAAATGACCAGTGCGAACCTTGCGGTTGCGCTCGCCGATACGGGCGACGACCAAGGCACCACCCAACTCGCGAAGCTCGCCCTCGACCAAGCGACCGACGACGCAGCGCGTTCGACCGCGTGTTGGGCGCTTGCGGAGGCGCACTGGCTCGCCGGACGCGACGAGGCCATCGCGATGGGCGACATCGCGTTCGACCTCGCCGTGGGCAGCTATCCCGGCCGCGTCAATGCCGTGCTGATCGCACAGTGGTCACGCGTCGATCACGGCCGACCGGTGGATCCGCGCGCCGCCGCCGTGCTGTCGCATGCTCCGCCCAACTTGTCGGGCGCGTCGCACGAGCTGCGCGGCTTGACTGCGCCCGATCCGCTTGACGCGCTCGAGGCGTTCGAAGCTGCAGCGGAGGCGTGGGAGGGCTGCAGCACGCGCGCCGCAGTTCGTGCCCGTTGGGCCGCCGGTGAGGCCGCACAGCGGGCGGAGCGGGCTGACCGCGCGCTCACGCACTTGCTCGCAGCCGAGCGCGCGTGTGGATCGCTGGGATTGGTTCCGCTCGGCCTTCGGGTTCAACGTACGCTCCGAGCGCTGGGCCGCGTCAGACCGTCCACGCGTCGATCCGGACCGGTCTCCGACGCCGAGCTCCGTGTGCTGCGCTGCGTCGCTCGCGGTCTGACCACCCAGCAGATCGGGCGCGCGCTCGCCTTGAAGCCCTCGACCGTCGACTCGCACATTCGCGCCGTCATGCGTGCGACGGGGGCAACAACGCGATTACAGGCCGCGACCGTCGTGCTCGGTCCTTCGGAAGCTCCCGGCGCCTCGCGGAGCGTCAGCATCGTGAGTCGCGACGACGACGCCCTCTCCGAACGCGTCGACCGGCTCCGCCGACGCGGTGCGACGATCGTGTCGTGGGACGCGATACCGCCGGAACCTTGGCTGCTCGGCGAATCGCACCTCGTTGCCACTGGCACGGTCACCGGCGGCGACGACGTCGCGGCCGTGGTGCTGGCCTCGGCCCGAGGCGCACAGATCGTCGCCCGACTCCCGGATGACGCCCGTCTGACGGCCGATCTCGTCGACAGCCTGCAACGCGTCGGAACGGTCGAGATGCTCGGAACAGGGGCGACCCGCCCACGCCTGATGCTCGATCCTCTGGCCCTGCGGATCTTCGACCTGCTCGCGGCGGGCTTCGCGATCAGCGAGATTGCCGCGGAAGTCGGGTACTCGCGGCGAACGATCGAACGACGGCTCGCTGACGCTCGGCGGCGACTCGGGATCGCCACCAACGTCGAGGCCCTCCTCGTGCTGCGGAGCCACCCGTCCGCCAGATTGTCGCACTTTGGGGATTCGCCGCTCGCACCCCGTGAATAGCCTCGCTCGAACGAGCATCCCAATCGGCTTTGGGGGGTCCTGTGCGGGGATTGCGGAAGGCAGCGGCTAGTCGAGACGATCTTGCGCGCTCGCGCGCCATGCGGTCGATGGGTAAGCGGCTCGCGATGTGTGCGTTGACTGTGGCGACGTCGGTTGCGATGACGGTTGGTGTGATAGCGCCGACGGCAGCTCGCGCGGATGATGGCGACGCGGTGTTCGGAGACGGTGTCTTCGCGACTGCTGCGGCGAGTTACAGCTGTTCGGCGCGAACAGTGGAAGTGTTTCCGATGACCAACGAGCTACTCGCGCCCGGAAACTTCAGTGTGTGGGCCAAGGCTTACGTCTTCAACAACGGGGCCTGGATCGTCAGCGATTGGTTTCACGCCGACGGCATCACGGAGATGGTCTTTTCCGGTATCACAGCCCCATACCGCTACGCCTACATCACGTACGCCCGATACGAGAACGGCGCGTGGAGAGAACCATCTGACTGGGTGTACACAAAAGACGATCTCGACAATTCCGCAACATTCTGCAATGGCAATCCCTTCCTTACCGCAAATGCGGCGGCATACCCAACCGGTCACCAAATACGCGTGTCGGTAAGTTCGCGACCCCGCGTTGCGGCAGCACCATCCTTGAAAGTGCGGCCACCGTCGGTATTGCAGACTGGTGTTCGCTCCGCAACAAGTCTCGAACCAACACCTTCAGACGAGGGGTACTGGGTCACGAACAGGGCCGGAACTGTTTCCACCTTCGGCGATGCGCACACCCTGGGAAGTTGGGGTGCGCTTGCGCCGGGTGAGTCCATCACCGGGCTCTCGTCGATGTCGCGCTTCGACATACGACACCCTGCGAAGGGCTACTGGTTGTTCTCGAACAAGGGACGCGTGAAGAGCTTCGGCGATGCACGCTTCCACGGCGACATGCGCGGAACGGTTCTCAACGGGCCCGTGTTGGGGTCGGTCCCGACAAAGAGTGGCCGCGGCTACTACATGGTCGCGAGTGACGGCGGCATCTTTGCCTTCGGCGACGCTCATTTCTATGGCTCGATGGGTGGACGTCACCTGAACGCCCCGATTCGGGCGCTCGTACCGACCGCGTCCGGTAAGGGCTACTGGCTCGTCGCGAGGGACGGAGGCATCTTCGCATTCGGCGACGCGAGATTCCGTGGTTCCATGGGTGCTGCGCATCTGAATCGACCGATCGTGGGCATGGTCCGCTACGGCAACGGATACCTCATGGTGGGCTCGGACGGCGGGACCTTCGACTTCTCCAATACACCGTTCCGCGGATCCCTCGGCAAGACACCACCCGTAGCACCCATCGTGGCGGTGGCAACGACCGAAGGTGCTACCGGCTACTGGATGCTCGGAGCAACCGGCACGGTCTACGGCTTCGGGGGCGCCAATGTGTTCCACCACGGCCAGGCGCAACCTCAGCCTCGAATACCGCAACAGGCCGCCCATCCCTAGCGTCGAGCCCGAAATTGCTGCGTCCTGCCGGCGCAATGAGTTCGATGGCGTCGGCCGTGTCATCCGCGGAATCTCACAGCCCCCAACACTCGCAACGAACATGAGAGTGGGTCTGCGGTGACGTTGAACGGCGCAAAGGTGGCGGTGGCGTGGTCTTGGACCCCGAAGCGATGAGACCCCCAGGCGTCGCGGCCAGCACCCGGGGCCCGGACGCGACGGTCCAGAGGCCGACCTCGCGCAGCCCGGGCGTGTCGACGAGCACGCCACCGCCGGGAAGTGGGTGCAGCTCTCGCGACGTGGTTGTATGACGGCCCCGATGGTCGGTGGCTCGAACGGTCGATACTGATGCGACTTCGCCGCCGACGAGCGCGTTCACCAGCGTCGACTTACCCGCCCCTGACTCGCCCACCAGCGCCAGCGTCCGCCCATCGACATGGCGGCGCAGGTTGTCGAGGCCCGCACCGGTCACGCAAGAGACCGCCACCGCGTCGAGCAGAGGGTCGATCTCCCGCACCCGGTCGATTGAGCGCGTCGACCCCACCGTCGTCCTCGATGAGATCGGTCTTGGTGAGCACGACCAGCGGTGCCGCTCCGGAATCCCAGATCTGGGTCCGCGTGCGGAATATGCGGCCGGCCTTGAGCGGCCGGTCTGCACCGAACACCATTGCTACGACATCGACGTTGGCGGCCAGCAGCTGCTCGACGCCCCCGGGATCGCGGCGGCGCAGCAACGACGAGCGCTCGAGGAGGTCGACGATCACCACGCCGTCCTCGACCACGACCCAATCGCCGACCGTCAGCGCGGCCACATTGCGCCGCACCGGCAGATGGACGAGTCCAGTGGCGGTCGCGACGAGCGGCGTGGCCCGATCTTGACGCACGATGCGGCCCGGTTGAGTGTCACTCTCCGCAAAGCGGGCGAACAACGCCGCCCAGCGATCGTCCCAACCGTAGGCGCCGAGCATCGCATCGACGTTACCGTTGGCGGTTCGCCTTTCGGCAGTTCACCCGGAGCCCGAAGCGACAGAGACCGGACAGTGCCTGGTCCGTCACCTCCCACTTCGTCTGCGAGCGGGCATTAGTCGGGCTTCGCAAGCTGTCATGGTCGGGTCGAGCGACGCGACCGTGACGATGCGGTAACGGCGTCGGTTGATGCTGAGAAGGTCGAGCCCGGTCAGTCGGTCGTTCCGCGGAAAACGCGCGTTCGTGGTTGCGGCGGGCCCGCGACGTTTCGCCCGCCGTCCAGCGTCGCCACAACGAGAAGGGAGCTAGCGCGATGGACCGGAAGCTCGTACGTCCTGTCTCGAAAGGTCAGGGGTTGGGGGCTCGTCGGAAGATCTGGTTCCACGGCGGGGTCGCGTTGGTTGCGACTGTGGTCTTCGTTGCCGTCACTCTCACACCTTTGCTGAAGGCGGATGTCAAGACTCGTGAGGTCCGCGCCGCCGACCTCGCGTTGCAACAACTCGCCGATTTGCGGACCAAGGTGGCCGATTTCCAGATCTTCATCGCGCCTCTCCTCGCCAAGCTGGAACCGGCCACGCCGGCCACTGTGGGCACCGGCACTCTGCTTGGGTCAGCAATCGCACCCCAAGCAAGAGCGACGGTCGCGACACTGTCGGAGATCGGTCTTGCCCGGGACGCCCGCGCTCTCCGAGTCGCTGACGCCAGATTCACGAAGGCGTTCGCCGGGCTGAAGGCGACTGCGGCCGGTCAGCCGGGCGCCGCTGCTACCGCGGCTATCAAGGAGGAACGCGACGTGTTCGTCGAGTTGTGGGCCGTGACGGCTACCGCGGCGACGGCAGCGCGAGAGAACAAATCTGTCGAAATGCAAAGGAGCGCTTCGTATCTCGACCTCGGCCGTATAGTCATCATCGTGGTAGCGGCCCTCGTCGCCGTCGCCGCGTTGGTCGCTGCCGCGGTCGTGGGACATCGCGCACGGCGCCGCGAGATCGCCGAACGTACGTTCACAGAACGTCACAACGTCGAGCAGAGCCTGCAGTCGGCCTTGGAGATGTCGAAGGCGGAATCGACCACGTACGCCGTCGTGAACAGGGCATTGCGTAACTCCGTCCCACGTTTGCAAGTCGAGATGCTCGTTGCGGATTCGAGCCGCGCTCACTTCCATCAAGCCTTCAGCACCGGGATTGGTGGCGCGGACGAACGAAGCGGTTGTGGAGTCGAGTCGCCGCTCGATTGCCCTGCAACGACGAGCGGGCAAACGCTCGTATTTGCCTCCAGCGGTGCGCTCAACGCGTGCCCGTACCTCCAGGAACGACCTTCGGGCGAATGTTCGGCAGCCTGCGTTGCGATCAGTATCGCGGGCAAGACGGTCGGGGTCATGCACGCGACTGGCCCGAACAATGCGCCGCCCACCGAAGCCGAAGTCAGCTACCTCGAACTCGTCTCACGTCGTTCGTCTGACCGCATCGGCATGCTCCGCGCGTTCGCGAAATCCGAAACGCAGGCATCCAGTGACCCCCTCACCGCACTCTGGAACCGTCGCAGTCTCGAAAACCGCATCCACGACCTCCAAAGGGACGGGACCGCCTACTCGCTCGCGTACGGAGATCTCGACCACTTCAAAGATCTGAACGACACCCACGGCCACGAAGCCGGTGACCAAGCCCTGCGGCTCTTCTCACGCGTCCTCCGTGACGCCACACGACCCGCGGACATCGTCTCACGCTACGGCGGCGAAGAGTTCATCATCGTCTTGCCCGACAGCAACACCGAGGTCGCCACCGGCGTGCTCGAACGCATTCGCGAACGACTCGCGCTCGCCCTCACCGCCGGACGCATCCCCGCCTTCACCGTCAGCTTCGGTCTCGCCTCATCTACCGATGCCAAGACCTTCGACGAAGTCGTCGCGGTGGCCGACCACGCCCTCCTCGCCGCAAAAGCCGCTGGCCGCAACCGCGTCGTCGCCACCGGCCAACCCACCACCGACCCGAGCACAGGCCATCCGACTGAATCACAAAGCGCGCCACCAGCCACGTAACAGTCGTCGAGTACGCCGAGCCGGCGACAGTGCGCGTCATGTACGCGGATCTGGTCGGTCTCGCGTTGAGCGAGGTGCACCCGATCGGCAGACGAGCGGCGGCGCGGACCTGACGGACCTAGTCGGACAGCCGCGCCGGTTCGTTGCCGGAACCGAGGGATCGAGAAGCGCCCTTACGCGAGCAGCAACGCGGCGCCGCTCGACGCCCGCTTCATGCAATGTCGAGGATCGCGTGAAGTGTCGGCGTCGGCGTACGGTCCAACTCGTTCCTCCGACACGTTTGTTCTGCGACTCTGCGAGTCCAACCTCGCTGAGCAGGACATTCAGCTTCGGGACACCGTGCACGACCACTTCGAGATGGTCGGGCGGGACTGCTGCACGATCCGGTGACATCTGATCTGTGGTGCCGTGAGGTGCCCTGGAAGGATGTTCACCATGCCCGAGCCCTATCCCCGCGAGTTCCGTGAGGACGTGATCCGGGTCGCCCGTCGTCGTGAGCCCGGAGTGCGAATCAGAGACATCGCTGCCGATTTCGGGATCTCGGAGTCGTGCCTGAACGGCTGGCTCCGGTCGGCGGATGTCGAGGACGGCATCAAGCCCGGCGTCAGTGAGGCTGAGCACACCGAGAACCGTGAGCTTCGCAAACGGCTTCGACTGCTCGAGCAGGAGAACGAGGTGTTGCGCCGCGCGGCGGCGTATCTCGGTCAGGCGAACCTGCCGGGAAAATGATGTACCCGCTCGTCCGTGAGCTTGCCGGTGACGGGATCCCCGTCACGGTGACGTGCCGGGTCCTCAACATCGCCCGTCAGCCCTATTACCGGTGGCTCGTGAACACGGTCACCGACGCAGAGCTCGACGAGGTGTATCTCGCGAACGCGATCCTCGACGCGCATCGTGATGATCCCGAGTTCGGCTACCGGTTCCTTGCCGATGAGGTCCGCCAGGCCGGCCATGCGGTGTGTGACCGCACCGTGTGGAGGATCTGCCGCGATAACGGCTGGTGGTCGAGGTTCGGCAAGCCCGCTCCCGCAAGCAGACCAAGCCGGGGACACCGGCCTATGACGATCTCGTGCGCCGGAACTTCACCGCCGACGCGCCGAACCGGCTCTGGCTCGCTGACATCACCGAGCACCGCACTGTCGAGGGGAAGCTCTACTTGTGTGCGATTAAGGAGGCGTTCTCGAACCGGATCGTCGGCTGGGCGATCGACTCGCGTATGAAGGCCCGTCTTGTCGTCGCCGCGATCGAGATGGCCGTCGCGCGCCGCGGTGACGTCGCGGGCTGCATCCTGCACTCCGACCGCGGGCAGCCAATTTCGCGCTCGGAAAGTTCCAACGCGCGCTGACCCGCTACCGCATGGTCGGATCGATGGGCCAAGTCGGTTCCGCCGGCGACAACGCCGCCATGGAATCATTCTTCGCGCTCCTACAGAAGAACGTGCTCGACCGGCACCGCTGGGCCACCCGCGACGAACTCCGCATCGCGATCATCACCTGGATCGAACGCACCTACCACCGACGCCGCCGCCAAGCAGCCCTCGGCCGATTGACCCCCATCGAATACGAGACGATCATGACCACACCCGGCCGCCAAGCCGCCTAACCAAACCTGTCACCGAATCACGCGGCAGTCCCCTTTTCTCGTCGAGGCATGACCGCAGTGAACAGCGAATGGAAGCTCATCGCCGCAACGCACAACATCCTCAAGCTCTGGCTGCACCCGAACCCCGCCTACGCCTGACCGAACGCGCGATCAACCCGCCGAACCCGACCAGCTGAAATGTTGGTGCGACAGCCTCCGACCGGGCCATTATGCGTTTGTGCTGCGTCCGCTCAGGTGCTTTGCGACGCTGGCGTTGATCGTCGTGATTGGTGGGACCGCGGGCTGCGGAAGCGGTGCGTCGCAGCGCCCGCCGGACGCCGCTGGCACGACGAGTTCCGCGATGCTCCTTTCCTGGCCGAAGAGCGGCGCGCCTATGAGTGGCCAGATGAGCGCGCTCATACATGGCGTCGTTCACATCGATCGAGTCAACCGCTGCGTTGTCATCCGCACCGGCAGCGCCACATACCCGGTCGTCTGGCCGCGAGGTACGTCGATCGCCGAGGACAGCATCGTGATGCCGGACGCGACAACCGTTCGCGACGGCGCGATCGTGGAAGGCGGCGGTGGGTTCTTGCAACTTGCCGATGTCAATCACGTCGTGCGCGCCTCGCTCGAAATCCCGGTCGCGTGCCGAGCCGCTTCCGGGGAGGTCGCTGTCTTCAACCAGCATGAGCGAGTGACGACTGCCGCCGCTCGTCCGTGACTGGTTTTCGAGACACCCCGCCGCGCCAGAACTGCCGATCTCGCGCAGCTCGCTGAGGACCTGACCCGGGCAGAACGAACCCATATCGTGCGAGCCGTCGAGGCCGAGGCGGCCGCGCGTTCTGTACAACCTGACCGGTGGCAGAAGGAGCCCCGACCGAGCATGATGCGTGCGTGCCGATGCTGCCTGACGGTGTCGCGTTGACGTTCGGCAGGTCGGTCGGGCGACACCTGTACGGACAAGATCCGGTCGCGTACGCGGTGGGGCGACCTCAATATCCCCAAAGGGTGTACGAGGTGCTGCGCGACCGGTGCCATCTGAGCGATGGCACGCGCGTGCTGGAGATCGGGCCAGGCACCGGTCTCGCGACGCGACAGCTCCTGTCGCAGGGCGCAGCCGTCACGGTCGTCGAGCCGAACCCGACGCTGGCCGCGTTTCTGCTGCGAGCCTTGCCGGACACCGATCTTGAGCTGGAAGTTGCGTTGCTCGAGGACGCCCGCTTGCCCGAAGGAGGCTTTGACATCGCCGTCGCGGCAACGTCTTTCCATTGGGTCGATCCGCGCGTCGGTACCGACAAGCTGCGCCGGATACTGCGCCCGGGTGGATGGCTTGCGATCTGGTGGATGCTGTTCGAGGACCCCACTGCGCTCGACGACTTCGACCGGGCGATCGAGCGCATCTTGGGCCCATCGCAGTCGATCGTCGACCCCGGACCGTCGGCACTCCAGACCGAAACGGAGGCCCGGTGCGCCACCCTCAGACAAGCGGGCTTCGTCAATGTCCGGAGCGAGATCGTGCGAAGCGCTCATACCTTCGACGGCGTCGCAATCCGAGCGCTCTACGCGACGATGGCGATCGTGTTGCGGCGACCCGAACCCGACCAGGGCCGCGTGCTCGACGCTCTCCAGGCACTCGTCGAACGCGACTTCGAGAACGAAATCACTCGAACGTTCGTCACGACTCTCTACACCGCACAAGCTCCGAGCTGAGTCGTCCGCCGCGGACAGGCTGACGCCAGAACTGTAGATCTCGCGCGTCGTCGCGGCTCGCAGCTCCGAGCAGAACGCACGCACACGTGCCGTTCCGATGGGGTATCCTTACCGGAGTGACAAGGTAAGGAGGCGAGGTGGAAGCTGCTTCACGGCTCACGACGAAGGGTCAGGTGACCATTCCCAAGGCTGTACGCGAGGCGTTGGGACTGACCGAAGGCGACGCCGTGGTCTTTCGCGTCGAGGGGCAGCGAGCGGTTCTCGCCCGTACCGCTGATCTTCTCGAGCTTGCCGGCGCCGTATCCGTGCCGGCGGGCAAACGGGGCGTTGCCTGGGACGAAGTTCGCCGACGCACGAAGGCCGCTCGGGCATCCTCGCGTCGGTGAGCGCCTTCGTTGACACGAACGTCCTCATCCGCCACCTCACCGGCGATCCACCACGTCAGGCTGCGCGAGCAACCCGCTTCCTCGCGGAAGCCGACGAACTACTCCTGGCGGATCTCATCGTCGCCGAGGTCGTCTACGTGCTGGAGTCGTTCTACGAAGTGAAACGAGCCCGCGTCGCTGAACTCGTGCGAGCAATCATCGCGTTCGACGCCGTACGCGTCGTCGACGAAGAGCTTCTCCTCCGAGCCCTCGAGGTATACGAGATCGACCGTCTCGACTTCGCGGAGGCCTACCTGGTCGCCAGCGCAGAACGATCAGGAGTCGACACCGTCGCCTCCTTCGACCGGGCCATCGACCGCGTCACGACGATCAGACGGATCGAGCCCGGCCCATAGAGACCGCACGTGCAATCGCGCAGCGTCGGTTCCAGAAGGACGTTGATCGAACCCCGCAACGGTAGGGGACTACGCCGCGAGCGACACCGTGTGCGTGAGTCGTACCGCGTCGCGCCGGCTGACAAGTCCCCCCTCCGACACGCTCACTCTGCACAGGGCCCCGGTTGGCGGGCGTCGACCGTGACGACACCCCGGTCGTGCTCGTTCGCAGAGGGAGGTGACTTTGTCGCTCGGCCGCGTGTGTACGACGGCGAAATAGCTACTTCGGCGCCTCAATTATCATGCCGAGCACGTGTCCAGCTGCGGCCATGTGTCGGTCGTAGGTGACGACGGCTCGCAGATCAGGAGCGAGGGCCTGCGCGCTCGCGAGATGGATCGCGTCGAGCGATCGCAGCCGCTCTCCCGGCGCAAGGATTGCCGCCGTGTCGAGCAGGTCGCGATCGATCGCGATCTCATCCACGCGCGCGAGCTGGCGACGCGCGTGGGCGATTGCATCGGGACCGCCGCCCGAGATCGCTCGGACGACTTCGACCCGGGCGAGCGCGCTCGTGACACGGCGGTCGTTGCGGTGGCGTCGCAAGAACCGGCGCAAGGCGTTCGACTCGGCTTCGCGCTGGACGAGCTTCACGATCGCGGACGAATCGAGGTAGAGCTTCACCGTTCGTCGGCACGAATCGCCGCCAAGGCCGACGACGCATCGATGCCGTACTCCGCGGGTGCCTCGTCGGCGATATCAGCGTCGTCGGCTGCGAGCACCACCTTGCGCGACGCGATCATGTCGTTCCACGCATCGGCCGTCACGGGAACGAGCAGCGCAACGGGCCGCCCGCGATCGGTCACCTCTATCGTCTCGCCTCCTACAACCCGCGCGAGGTAGCGGCTGGCGTTCTGGCGCAACTCGCGGACGCCGATTCGATCCATGTGCTACATGGTAGCACGACGAGTGGGTGGAGTCCGCTCAGCGCGACGATGGATGGCGCTGAGCCGCGTCGCAAGACGACGAAAGTCCGCAGCCTCGATCGGCACCGACCCGCGGGCTAGCCTTGAGGCCACGGCGGGAAGCCATGCGTCGTCGGCAACCGCTGGGTGTTGTGCTCTTGGTGACGCTCCTGCTTTCGTTGGCGAGCTGCACCTGGATCGTGAGGGCGAGCGTCAGTACTAGTGGCGGCGACGCGAACGGATTCAGCAACGGGGTGGCGCTCGACGGCCAGGGCCGCTTCGTGGCGTTCACCTCGGCTGCATCGAACCTCGTGACGAATGACACCAACGGTGTCTTGGACGTCTTCGTGCGCGACAACCGCGCCGCAACGACGGAACGCGTGAGTGTGACGTCGTCGGGCGTGCAGGCGAACGGCGGATCGGAACAGCCGAGCATGAGCAGCGACGGCCGCTACGTCGCGTTCCGGTCGTGGGCAACGAACCTCGCCTCGGGCGGCACGAACGGCGTGCCGGATGTGTTCGTGCACGACCGTCAGACCGGCACCACTCAGCGCATCACGGTCGGCGGCGGCGACGGGCCGCGCATCTCCGGCTCCGGCCGCTACGTCGTCTACTTCGTGCCGAACGCGGGCGTCGATGTGTACGACCGCGATACCGGCATCACCGATTCGCTCGCGTCCGGAGCCCCTTTCGCCAGCGCGCCCGACATCTCGGACGACGGTCGCTACGTCGTGTTCCAGCGGACCGGCTACGGGTTCCCGTCGCCACCTTCCACCGTCGAACTCCTCGACCGCCAAACAAACACAAGCAAGCAGATCCCCCAGACCAGCACGTTCGCGACGAACCCGGTGCTGTCGGGGGACGGGCACATCGTCGTGGTGCAGAGCGTCGAGTCGACCGGTTTCGACACGTTCGACTACCGCCTCATCGCGCAAGACGTGACCACAGGCGCCACCCAGGATGTGGCGGTGACAGCAGGCGGTCGGCCGCTGAACGGCGGCGGAGGGACGCACGCGACGGACGTCTCGACCGACGACCGCTTCGTCGCCTTCACCACTTACGATGCGCTCACCTCCGCCGACACGAACACCGGTCCGGACGTCTACGTGCGCGATCTCCAGGCGAAGAAGACGTTCCTCGTCGGCGCCAACCTGCTCGGGAAGGCACCCGGCGACGAGTACGGCGTTGCGATCTCCGGCGATGGTCGTTACGTCGCGTTCGACTCCTACGGGCCCGGCATCGTGGGCAACGACGAGAACAACACCAGCGACGTCTTCGTGCGCGCGTTTCCCGAGCCGAATCCCATTGCGGTCGCGCCGTCGACCATCGCGCGCGGCGCCACAACGACGGTGACGATCACGGGTTCCTACCTCCTTTCCGGCGCGACGGTGAAGATCAGCGGCTCGGGCGTGCAGGTCGTGGCGACGACCCGCGTCGACGAGAACACCGTCACCGCCGATCTCCTGGTGGGAGGTGACGCCGCGCCGGGCAGCCGCGACGTCACGATCACCCTTCCCGGAACCGGTCCCGGCGTTGGAACGGGGGCGGCCGCAACCTGCGCGGCCTGCCTCACCATCCGCTGAGCGGCGCGCACAACGGCAACGTCGACGAGGCGCAAGCACCTGCCTAGGGCGTCACGGGGCCATCGGGTGCGACGTCGTCCGGGCTCGTCGGCGGGCCCGCTCGGCGCACGGTGATGTCCTGAGTCGCGGATGCCACCCCGATGCCTGCTGCTTCGAGTCGCTCGAGGATCCGCCGGGTGACTTCGTCGGTGGCCCACCGCGCTGCACGTACCGGGACCACGAAACGCGCCGCGAGCTCGAGGTAGTTGTCGGTGGCCCGGATGAAGACCCGAGATTCGACCTCGGTACGCGCGACCGGATAGTGCTTGACCATCTCCGCGATAGCGAGCTCGGCCTCGCGAGACGACGAGATCCGAACCGCCTCTTCGTTGACGATCTGCTCGGCCGTGCGCCAGTCGTCTCGGTAGGCGATCGGGATGGTGACCTCCTCCCACAGGAACTCGAACGAGGCGCTGTAGTTGTAGACCGGCTGCTCGAAGGTCGCCATGTTCGAGACGGCCGCGATGCGTCCCGTGTATTGGCGGCCCCGAATCCACGAGTCGTCACCAACGCTCGAGCCGATCTCCATCAGCTTCGTCCGAAGCGGAGTGATGTCGATCACGTCGCCCCGCACGCCGCCGACTTGCACCCGATCACCAACGCGGAAGATGCCACCGGAAGTGATGTTGAACCAGCCGGCCAATGCCCCGATGAGGTTTTGCAGGGCGATCGCCAGGCCTGCCGCCACGAGTCCGAGCAGGAGGCCGAGTTGCCCGGCAAAGGGTCGCCACAGAATTCCCAGGCCGATCAATGCGGCGACCACGGTCACGTAGTGAACAATCTTTCGCGTGTAGTACTTGCGGTACCGGTCGTCGACGCTCCGCGACGCGATCCGTCCGGCCACGATCCCGACGACCGCTGCGACCGCGGCGATGACGCTCGACGTCACGAGCTTCCCGCCGGCCGAACTGTTGTCAGTGATCAGATCCCACACCGCACTCATGCCATCTCCAGGTTGACTCCGCACTCGCCGGGGAATCGTGGCCATCCTCCACCCCGATTGCGTCACACGCCAACTCAAGTGCGATGCCAGTCGGGTCGCTGCCGCCACGATGAACGAGGCCGCGACCCCCAGTGAACTTCGGAGTCTTGTGCCCCCCACACGCTCGTTCTGAGACTCCGGGGCCCCCGTACGTGATCGGCCACTGACGACGGCGGCGGGCTGCTTCCGTACGTTGCCCGCATGGAGCGAGAGGCAATGAGATGCGCAAGCTGACCGCGGTCGTTGTGTGTGCGGGATTGGGCTTCCTCGGCGCGTGCGGCGGGGGGAGCAGCAACGGCAAGTCGTCGGACACGACGAACCCGATCACCGCGCCGGCCGGCGGGGAGACGACAACGACGTCGCCGTTCTCGAGCGGGAGCGGCGCAACGCAGATGGGTCCGCCGACGGGCAAGATCCGCATCGCGAACCTGATCGCGTTGAACGGTCAGCCGGGCCCGGCGATGGACTTCTACGACGTGTTGCATCCGACCGCGGCCGACACGCCCGTGATCAAGGACCTGCAGTACGGCGAGATCTCCGACTACGTCACCCCGCGGGCCCCGACCGCGGGCGCGCCGAGCAATCTCTACATCTACCCGGCAGGTTCGCTGACGAAGACCGACCTGCTTTCCGGCTCGAACATCTCGCCGTCCGGCTACGTCGACGGCGACCAGTTGACGACAGCGATCATTGCGAGCAGCTTCAGTGTCGCCAGCTTCGGCGAGGCCCAGATCACCGAGGCGGGTCCCAACGTGTCGCCCGCGGCCGACCTTTCGGCGCCGGCCGGCAAGGGCGTGCTGCTCACCGAAACCACGGCCTCGGGCGACAGCTCGACGCTGCCGCTGCAATTCCTCCTGGTCGACACCGCGTGCCCGCTCGCGAAGGGCTCCGACATCCCGACGTCGCTCGGATCGGGTGAACCGCCGACCGTGCTCCCCGTCTCGCCGGGCCACCTCACCCTCGGCGTCGTCACGAGCCCCCCGGGCCGAGGTTTGACCAGCTGCGACGGCAAGGCGGCGAGTGGCACCACGACGACCGTCGACGTGAGCGCGAATCAGCAGATCGACGTGTTCGTGTACGGCGATCCGAGCAGCCCGAAGATCCTGACCGCGCCGGTCGCGACCTGATCGGCTGACGTTCTCCCGCGGCCCGGCCGGCATGAGCCGCGGCGGGCCTCGAGGGTTCCGCCGTCACCGGCGTCGAAACCGCAAGATCGTGAGGAGATCTGAAGTGTTCCGTCATACCGACCGCCCTCGTGCTCGCCTGACGGGAGAAGCGCCCGCCGTCGCGCGCGATCCGTCTCGCGGCCTGGCGCCGGCGCGGTACGTCGGCGGCGTCGTAGCCGCGGTGCTCGCCACGTCGCTCCTCGCGGCGTGCGGCGCCGGGTCGGGGCACTCGTCGACGTCGGAGCGGCCGGCCGCGTCCACGGTGACGAACCCGTCTCCGTTCGACCAGGTGCTCGCGCAGATGCAGCGCGACGGCAAGCCGACGAAGCAGACCGCGCTGCAGGCGTTCGCGCTTGCGTTCGGCTCGTTGCCGGGCGTCACGGTGCCGAGCGGGCCCCACGCCGACATCGTGTACGGGTCGGGACCGATGCGCTGGCTCGCCCCGTTCTGGGACCAGCTCACCGCGACGCAGCAGGACGCGGTCGCGAAGGCCGAGGGTGACGTGCCGGCCGGCGGCGGACCGGGGAAGTCGCGCGGGTCCGTACGCTCCGCGAAGGCGAGCGACGACCCGGGCACCGGGATCTACCGCTCGATCGTGAACGACGCGATCAAGGCGATCAGCGCGCGCACGGGCGTCGCGCTCACGATCCCGACCGTGGTGACCCTCGAGGAGAAGCAGCCGTCCACGGGCGACGGACCCGTGTGGGCGCGGGCCGTCGTCTGGTACACGAGCGGCCACACGTGGGATCCCGACGGCGCCTGCGACATCGAGCTGTTCCCGGTCCTGCGGCAGAGCGCGGACATGACGAACATCACGATGGTCCTCAGCCACGAGGTGTTCCACTGCTTCCAGGACCAGGTGCTCGGGGCCTACGACAAGTGGCTCTCGGCGCCGCAGTGGCTCCTGGAGGGCGAGGCTATGTACGTCGGCGAGGCCCTCTCACCGTCGAAGAACCCGCTGTCGAAGAAGCACTGGGGCGAGTACGTCGACGAGCCGAACACCCACCTGTTCAAACGGAGCTACTCGGCGATCGGCTTCTACGCGCACCTGCAGGACGTGGGGATCAACCCCTGGCACGTCCTGTTGACGATGGTCACCGAGACCGATCTCGCCGCGTACCACACTGCGATCAAGGGCGATCCCGACGAGTTCCTGAGCACGTGGGCCCCGAGCTGGTTCCGAGAGGGGCCGACGAGCGAGTGGTCGATCGAGGGTCCGGGACCGGTGCCGAGCTCGACCCCGGAGGTCGCGGACGGAAGCGTCGGCAACGGCCAGTCGATCGAGGTGAAGGCGAACAAGTGGGAGAACATGCTCACGCGGGTCGACGCCGGCGCCGACGTCGTCACTCTCGACCCCGTCGAGGGTTGGGGCGGCGCGACCGACACCAACAACACGTTGAACGTGAGGCTCATCGGCGCGCCCGTCGACGTGTGCACGAAGGTCGGCGGCTGTACGTGCCCCGAGGGATCGACGGGATCGCCGCCGACGCGTACCGCGGTGAGCCCGCTGAAGCTCGGCGTCACCGGGGCAGAGACGGGAGCGACGATCTCGCTCACCGGGCGTTCCCTCGACGACTACTGCAAGAAGACGCCGCCCACCACGGCCAAGCCGTCGGGTGGATGCGCGTATCTCGATGCCGCGACGATCGACAAGATCACCGGGCTGCACATCACGACCGTCAAGGACAAGGGCGACTCGTGCGAGTACGTCGATCCGAAGGCGCCCATCAGCGGGCCGGTGCAGTCGATGGGGCAGGCGTTGAGCACCTCCTTCAGCGGTCAGAGCCCCTTGCGGCTCAAGGGCGCGCCCAACGGTGTGCCCGAGCCCCAATCCGGCGCGGGTGTGCTGGTCTTCCGGCCCGCGCAGGCACAGGGCCAGCAGGTGAACGTGCACGACATGACGAAGGGTTCGCCGCCGCCCGCCCAAGCCCAGTGCGGACCGACCGGTGACGTCAGCGGACTCAACGCCGTGGCCGTCGTGTGTCTGGGCGGCGGGATCGGCATGGGGATCGTGGCGCAGAACGGCACCGTGCTGACCGTCCTGTATCTCGCGCCCGGAACGACCGCGAGCACGGCGGCCGTGGAAGGCCTCGTTCGCGCCGCCGCGGCGCGGATGTAGAGGTTCCACGCGCTCGACCACGCGCTCGCCGCCTGGTCGAACCGCGGTTGTGATCAGACGCTTCGAGATCGGGGCTCGCGGCATGCGAGCCAGAACCGGGCCGTGGGCGAGGTCCGGGTCAAGGGGCCTCGCCCGATCCGCGGATCCACACGTCACGTTGTGGGAACGGAATCTCGATCCCCGCCTCGTCGAAGGCCTTCTTCAGTCGGGCGCGGACGATGCGGGCTGTCGTCCATTGCTCCGATGGCTCGGTCTTGAGTACCACTCGGATCACGAGCGCGTTGTCGCCGAAGTGTTCCAACCCCCAGATCTCGGGTTGTTCGATGATGGTGGCGTCTTCGGGCTGTTCGCGCCAGACCTCGTCGATCACGGTGCGGATCACCGACATGGCATGGTCGATGTCGGTGGCGTATGCAACCTCGATGTCGAGGACTGCCCGCGACCAGATCTGAGACTTGTTGCACACGCGCCGGACCTCGCCGTTCGGCACCGTCCATAACGCACCCTGAATGTCGCGGAGTTGCGTCGTCCGGAGCGAAACGTGCTCGACGACGCCGTTCGCGTCACCGAGGTCCACGATGTCGCCGACTCCGTACTGATCCTCGGTGAGGACGAAGATCCCGGCGAGAACGTCGCGTACGAGGGATTGGCCGCCGAACCCGAACGCGAGCCCCGCGATCCCGGCGCCGGCGAGCAACGCACCCAGACTCACGTTCAGTTCACCCAGGATCAGGAGTATCGCCGCCGTCGCGACCACGAACGTTGCCACGCCGCGCAGAACGGCTCCGAGCGTCAGCGCGCGTTCCTTCGAGCGATCGCTGCGCTGGTGAATCTGACTTACGGTCTGCGTGGCCTTGTGCTGAATCTTCGCGAAGATTCCCCGTGCTTCCTGCTCGGCTGAAGCCTCAGTGGTCTCACGCTGACGAATCAGGCGTTCCACGAACCGGTCGATCGCCTTGCGGAGGAGCCTTCGGGCCAGCCATGCGAAGAGCAGGATGAGCGCGACACGGAGCGGCGTGCCGGCGATGCCGCCCGCGATCTTCGCGGCCGCGTCGTTGTTCGTGGCCCGGTGCACCTGCTCGCACACGAAACCCGGGTCGTTGCCGCAGGCGTCAACAAGGTTGGCGGAGACCATCACCTCAGCGGACCGTGAGCACCTTTCGACCGCGGCATCGAAAGCCCCGAGCTCCGGCTGCCGCGCCCCAAGACGACGTCCCCGAAACGCTAGTGGGAACGGTCCGTGAGTCCGCGGAGCCTCCGCTGTCAGCCGATGGGAACCCGCGCCTTCTCGAGGGATCCGTCCGCGTTCGTCGTCGCTTCGAGCGGGGGAACCGTCCGGCCGGCCGGACGGACGAGCCCACGACGCCTGGAATGGAGCTCTGAACCGGCCACAACCCGCATGCAGGCAAGGGCCGCAGGGGCCACGACCCGGGCACGCGGCCCGCCGCCGGTCTTGACTCGACTCGACCGAGGAATTCGTCGAACGGAGGGCGTGTCCGGTTCGAACTCGGCCTCCTCTGGCGTCGGCGCGACCCTTCGCGCCGTTCCCGCGCCGTTCCCCGCGCCGCTCGGCGAGGGCGCCTCGGGGTGACCGGCCGCCTGTTGGTGTTGGTGCTCCTTCCGTTGGCGGTGCTGATTGCGGTCTCCGGTCCTCTTGTTCTGCAGACTCGGCGCGACTCCGAACAGGCGAAAGCGATCGTTGCGAACGTGCCCGAGGTGACGGCGCTCATCGGAGCGGTCGCGGCGTTGGAGGTGGAGCAGGGCAAGGCCGATGCGGTGCTGCATTCGACGGAAGTCGGCGTCCCGGTGGCGGTCGCGGACAAGTTGTTGGGCTTGGATCTGGTGGCGGAAATGCGTGCGGCACGTGTGGCTACGGATCGTGCCTTGTTGGCACTTCCGCGTGCGATCGGCGATCCCATCGTGTCGACGGTCGGTGCACTCCGTGGGTTGATGGACCGCGGTGGGGTGAAGTCGCCTTTGTTCGACGGTCAGTTCCAACACATCGGGTCGGATCTGAATACGTTGTCGACCTCGAAGCTGAAGGAACTGGAACGCGCCGCGTCCTCGACGTCGAACTCGCAAACGGTCGGCCGTTCCCTCGTCGCGCTCGGCTGGACGAATGACGTCGTGCGGGCCATAGCCCGGCAATCAGGTGACCTGCTTGCGGTGTGGTTCGGTCCGGCGGCCGACCGGGCGAAGGCTGCAATCACCATGGCGCACGACACGGCGCTGTTCGACGCGGCCGCGGAGCGAGTTGCGCAGTCCGATGTCCCGAGCGTGTCGAAGAGCTGGGCCGAGCTGATGGCCGACCCCTCGTCCCGCAAGATTCGTGCGCTGTTCGTCGCGGCGGAGCGCGGTATGACCTTGCCGGTCATCGGCGGCAAGGTGCAGGAGGGGCCGACCGGATCGATCGACATCGCGGACCTTACGGGCGCGTTCAAGGGTTTCAGCGCACGCTGGCAGCGCGTGTTGAACGTCGTTGCTGAGGCGAACCAGGCGGTCAAGGAATCTGCACAGTCATTGGCGCGGTCGAGCGGTTGGACCTACGAGCTCGGGTTGGCGTTGACCCTCGGCGCGATCGTCACGACGGCCGCGGTTGCGCTCGTGATAGCTCGGTCGATCTCCCGCCCGCTGGCGCGACTCGCGCACACCGCGACGTCGGTCGTCGACGGCGACCTGGACGTCGACCGACTCGCAACGCGCGGGCCCAAGGAAACCGCAGTCGTCGCGGACGCCTTCAACGCGCTCGTGGCGAATCTGCGCACCTTGCAGTCCAAGACCGACGCCCTCGCCTCCGGCCGCCTCGACGACCCGGTCTTGTCTGTTCCCCTGCCCGGGAGCCTCGGTAGGTCGCTCCAGGACTCGGCGCGGCTCATGTCGGGTTCGATCGAGGCGCAAGACGAGCTCCGTGAGCGACTCGCCCATCAAGCCACCCACGACGCGTTGACCGGCTTGCTCAATCGGCCGGCCGCGATCGCGGCGATCGAACACGCCTTGGCCCGGGCCGCTCGAGGTCCGGACAACACCGCTTTGCTGTACATCGATCTCGACAACTTCAAACAAGCCAACGACCTCTGTGGCCACAGCGGCGGCGACCGCATCCTGAGTGAGGTCGGAGTCCGCTTGTCCGCCAACGTCCGAGCCGGTGACGTCGTCGCCCGTCTCGGCGGCGACGAGTTCCTGGTCCTTGCCGAACGGGTGGAGGGCATCGACGAAGCCCTGGAGCTGGCCGATCGGTTGATCGCCAAGCTCGCCGAACCCATCGACTGGGTCGCCCACCGGCTCAGGCTCGGAGCGGCCGTCGGTATCGCGCTCGACGTCGGTCAGCACGCGATAGCGCTCGACCTTCTCGGCCAGGCCGACCTCGCCCTCTACCAGGCGAAGCAACAGCGTGGGAGAGGAGTCGCGATCTATGACGGAGCGCTCCAGCAACAACTCGCCGAACGCGGCGAGATCGAAGCCGAGCTGCGTGACGCGCTCGCCAACGACGGCGCCGGGCTCGTGTTGTACTTCCAACCCGAGGTCGACGCCGCGACGAGCGCATTGCAAGGCGTCGAAGCCCTCATCCGCTGGGATCGGCCGGGCGAAGGGCTCGTGCCGCCCGATCGTTTCATTCCCATCGCGGAGTCGAGCGACACGATCATCGACGTCGACGACTGGGTCCTCGCCGCCGCGGCTCGCCAGATGGTCATCTGGTCGGGCGACCCGCAGTTTGCCCACCTCAGGGTGTCGGTCAACGTCTCCGGGAGACACCTGATCAGCCAACGTGTTCCCGACCGGATCCGCCGCATGCTCGCGGACCCGCGCATCGATCCTCACAACCTGACCATCGAGATCACCGAAACCGTCGTTCTCGACGACCTCGAGATCGCCGCGGCCGAGTTCAACCAGATCCGCGAACTCGGCGTCACCGTTGCGGTCGACGACTTCGGTACCGGCTACACCTCGCTCTCGCAACTCCAACACCTCGCCGTCGACATCATCAAGATCGACCGCTCGTTCGTTCTCGAGTTGGACCGCACGAACGACACCTCACTCATCCGGATGATGATCGAACTCGGTCACCACCTCGGCCTTGTCGTCGTCACCGAAGGTGTCGACGCCACCTCGCAGCTCGACACTCTGCGAGAACTGGGATCGGACCTGATCCAGGGTTACCTGATCGCCCGCCCGATGCCCGCCGACCAACTCGCGGCATGGGCGCGGGCACAAGGCGCCGCCGTTCGCGACGACCAACACGCTGTCGGAGGAACGCCGAGCGCGAGCTAGGAGCGACGTGATTCCGTCGTGGGGTCCGACATCTGACGGCCAAGAGGCCTCACCGAGGTCGCTCGGTGGTGAGGGTGACCGCTTCGTCGTCGGTCAGTGAGAAGTACCCCTCGTCTTCCTGCGCGAAGTGCAGGCGCAGGATGGCATGGAGGCCATAGAGGAGACGTCGAAGTTCGGTGACGTCGTCCTGGTCTGGTCCGCCCGGCCCGATGTCGTCGAGCACGAGGCCGAGCCGGCGGATGAGGTGCGCGATCTCGACGTGGGCGCGGCTCATGGTGGCGGTGGCGTCGTTGCCTCCGAGTCCGCGCGCGAGCACCGGGTAGAGCGTTTCGTCCTCGGCTTGCTCGTGCGGGCCGACTTCTTCGACGAGGAAGCTCTGGACCTCTCGCACGAGGGCGAGCGATTCGGTCGGTCGGGAGGCGTCGAGCGCGTCGGCCACCGCGAGGAGACGCGCAAGATCGGGTCGGAGCGAAGCGTGCTCAGCGCCGAAGCGGCGCGTCGAGCGCGGCATCGTCTGCCGTGAGCCGCGTGCGCGCAGTCGTGTCGCGCAGCGCTCGCAGCGCGTTCAGGATGACGCCGACGTCGATGACCTCCTGGAGCAATGCGCCCCAACTCGGCGGCAGATATCCGAATGCGGCGACGAGCATCGCGGCGAGCGAAAGGCCGATGCCCGCGAGCACGCTCTGGAGTGCGATGTGTCGCGATCGCCGGGCGACGACGACTGCTTCGCCGAGCCGATCGAGGCGGTCGACGGTCAGCACGACGTCGGCGGCTTCCGACGCCGAGGTCGCCCCGCGGGCACCGATCGCGACACCGACGTCGGCGAGCGCGAGCGCGGGCGCGTCGTTGATGCCGTCGCCGACCATGATCGTCGGGCCCGATCGGCCCTCGAGCCGAACCGCGTCGACCTTCTCGGCGGGTGTCCGTTCCGCGAGGACCTCGTCGACGCCGATGACGGCACCGACCGTACGAGCCGTCTCCTCGCGGTCTCCGGTGACCATCACGATCCGGCGGATGCCGTCTCGACGCAGCTGGCGGATGGTGCGCGCCGCGTCGGGTCGAATCGGATCGTCCAGTACGAGCGCGCCGACGGGAACCTCGTCGACGCTGACAAAGATCGTGAGCGCGCCGTCGAGATCGGCTCGCCGTCGAACCGACCGCGCCCAGCCCGCGGTTGCGAGCGCGGAGACCCAGGTCGCCTTGCCCGCGGCGACGCGGTGGCCATCGACGATGCCGCGCACGCCTTGGCCGGCTACCTCGTGCACGTCGCCGGGCAGCGTCAATGCGAGATCGCGAGCCCGCGCCGCGCGTACGACCGCGGCCGCGAGCACATGCGGAGAGACCTGATCGAGCGAGGCGGCGAAACGGAGAACTTCGTCGGCGCGCATGCTGCCCGCGGTGACGACGTCAGCGAGGGTCGGACGTCCCGCGGTAATCGTGCCCGTCTTGTCGAACAGGAGGATCTCGCCGCGCGCGAGCTGTTCGAGCGCGGCACCTCCCTTGACGACGACGCCTCGCCGAGCGGCGCGCGACAGCCCGGAGACGATCGCAACCGGGGCGGCGAGGATGAGCGGGCACGGCGTTGCGACGACGAGCACGGCAACGGCGCGGACGAGGTCGCCGGAGATCGCCCACGCACCGCCGGCCAACGCGAGGCTGCACGCCAGGAACACGAGCGCATACCGGTCGGCGAGCCGCACGAACGGGGCACTCGACGCGTCGGCTTCTTCGACCAGTCTCACGATTCCCGCGTAGGTGCTCTCGGCCGCGGAGGTGGTCGCCCGCATGTCGAAGCCGGCACCGGCGTTGACCGCACCGCTGCGGACCGCGTCACCGACCTCCCGTTCGACGGGTAACGGCTCACCCGTGAGCGCGCTCTCGTCGAGGACCGCGATATGGCCCTCGAGCAGGCCGTCGACGGGGACGACCTCGCCCGGCTGGACGAGGAGCAGGTCGCCGGGTCGCGCTTGGTCGAGGGGTGGCGACGTCAACTCTCCGGCGTCGTAGCGGTGCACGACCCTGGGCGCGTGCGCGAGCAGCGCCTGCAACTCGCGCCGCGCTCGCACCGACGCCCGAGCTTCGATCGCCCGGCCGCTCGCGAGCATCACCGCGATCACCGCACCGGCCAGGTACTCGTGCACGATCAAGGCGCCGACAAGCGCAAGCACCGCGATCACGTCGACGCCGAGCCGGTGCTCACGGGCCGCGCCGACCACCCACCACACCGCAGCCACGGTTCCCAGAACGGTCGTCGCCGCCCAGACGATGTCCCTCGCCTGCCGGAAGTCGGCAAGATGCAGCACGCCGCCGAGCGTCAAGCCGATCGTCGCGGACGCCAGCAGCACGAGACCGCCGGACCGTTGCACCACATTCGCGATCCGTCCCGGAGTGGGCAAACGGCGCGGCGAGACAGAAGTGGTCACGTCGTCAGGGTGCGTCAATCCGAGCCCCCGAACTAGGGCCGATCGGACTCTGACGGGGGCCGAACGGCTCGGAGGCCCGAGCCCGACGCGTCAGTCCGATTCGACGTAGATGCACGCGGCCGGGCACTCCTCGGCGGCATCGATCACCCCTGCCGCGAGTTCCGGCGGCACGGTCAAAATGCCGGCCTCGCCCGTCGGGAGCGTTCGGCCTCCGTCGACGACATAGGCGAGGTCGTCGTCGGCCAGCACGAACACCTCGGGGCAGAGCTCGACGCATACGCCGTTGCCCACGCACGCCTTCTGATCGATCCACACTCGCATGAGAAGTACCTCCGGTAGGGGTTGTGGAAAACTGCAAGACCGCATGCACTCGTCTGCCGGTCTCAGATGACGGCGTCGGAGCTCACGGGCAGAAGGAACGCCTCGATGTCGCCGGCAGGGTGCACGGACCCGTCGTCGGCGACGACCAGTCCCGCCGCTCCTGATTCCTCGATCAGCGTGGGACCATCATCCGGGCCGGCGAGGAAGGCAGCCTTGGCGAGAACCTCGGCGCGCCAACCCTGCGCCGCGACAACCGTCACGCCGGCGACCCCGCTCACCGCCGAGCGGCCGGTGCACGGATCGATGAGGTGGTGGCGGGGGAGTCCGTCGGCGCCGGTCCACGTCCGCTTCGTCCGCCAACTCGACGCGACCGCGCCGGCACCGAGACCGAGATTGCCGAGGACATTGCGCGGGTCGAGCGGGTCCGCGATCGCGACGACCCAGGAGCTTTCCGCCGGAGCCTCACCCGCGACCCGGAGATCGCCGCCGACGCTCACCAGGACTCCGCGCGCGCCACTCGACAACAACTCCTGAACAACGAGGTCGGCCGCGAATCCCTTCCCGATCCCGCCGGGATCGAAGGTGGTGGTCGGTCCGAGTCGCACGCTTCCGACGACGTGGTCGAGGTCGATGTCCGGCGCGCGGGGAACGTCGAACGTGCGGTGCCGGTGAGCGCCGCGCTCGACCTCCGCGGCGGAGCGTTCCGGGCGATTCAGAAGCTCGTAGCTGCGGTCGTAACCCTCGGCGCGGAGGTCGGCGAGGATCGTCGGATCGAACCTTCCGGCGGTCATCCGCCACGCGCGGAGCGCGTGATCGATCAGCTGGAAGGTCTCGGGCGCAACGACCACCGGTACGCCGGGGCGTTCGTTCAGGCGGCTGATCTCGCTGTGCGGAAGGAAGCGGCTCCAGCGGGATTCGAGCCGCTCGAGCCGGGCTCAGGGCGAGATCGGCAAGACGCGCCGCCTCGCCACCCACGACGATGACGTGAGCGTCGGTGCCCATGACCTTCGCGCGACGTTCCGCGCTGGTTGCCCTCTCCTGGACTGCGGCGCTCCCGGTCATCGTCGTCTCCGATCCTCGGCGGTCCCACCGGTCGGTTGGACGCGCTCTGACAGAAGACCTCAGCCGGGTGAAGCTCGTGCCGCAGGCGAAATGAAGATCGAATGAAGCCCGTCAGCTGGTGTGTGCCTCCGATGGCAGGTCGAGGGTGAACGCCGCTCCTTGGCCGGGGCCGCTCGACTCGGCCCGGATGGCTCCGTTGTGGGCACGGGCGATCCCGGCCGCGACGGTGAGCCCGATGCCACTCCCACCCGCGGGGCGTTCGAGCCCGGGAACTCGAAAGAACCGTTCGAACACCAACGGGAGATCGCCGGCGGCGATACCGACGCCGTTGTCGGAGACCGTGATCGAGGCCCCGTTGTGGTGCTTGCTCGGACGAACGACCACGCGCCCGCCCGGCTGGGTGTACGTGAGCGCATTGCCGAGCAGATTGGTCAAGACCTGGATGATGCGGTCACGGTCGACCCGTACCGGGACGGCCGGTCCATCGACGAGCTCGAGGGTCACGCCCTTTTCGTCGTATTGCGGGCGCAGCCGGGTCGTTGCCGATCGGGCAAGGTCCTGGAGATCGGCGTCGTCGACGCGGAGCTCCAGCGAACCCTCTTCGGCCCGCGACAGCGTCGCGAGGTCGGTCGCCAGGCGCTGCAGGCGGGCCGCCTCCTCGCCGACGTTCGCGAGGATCTCCTCGGTCGGTTCGAACACTCCGTCGAGCATTCCTTCCACGTAGCCGGTGATGGCGGTCAGCGGGGTACGCATCTCGTGCGCGACTTCTCCAATCAAGCGGGCGCGTCGCGTCTCGGTGTTCTCCAGCGTCTCCGCGAGATGGTTCACATCCCCGGCGAGCGCGGCGAGCTCGAGCGCGGCCGGCTCGGCGACGCGTTCGTCGTAGCGACCGGCGGCCAGACGACCTGTGGCTCGCCGCACCGCCGCGATCGGGCGGAGGATCTGCTGCGCGACGAAGGCGGCGACGAGCGCGGCGGCGGCGACGCTCACCGCAAGTGCGATCGGGAGGGTGCTCCAGAGTGCGCCGGCAAAGGCGCGACTCGACTCGGTTTCGATGGCCCCTTCCTCGCCGGCGTTGCGGATCCGGTCGGTGAACAGCGACGGCGCCCGCAGCGCGAACGTGAGCACGAGCGCAGCCACGACCACGACGACCACGAGTGCGTAGGAGCCGAAGAGGCGGACGTCGAGGCGACGGAGGCGCTTCACTCGGTCACGCCGAGAAATCGGTAGCCCACACCACGGACCGTCCCGACGAGCTGGGGCGCGTCGGCCGGATCCCCGAGTGCTCGCCGAATGCTACGAATGTGAACGTCGACGACGCGTTCGTCGCCGAAGAAGTCCCAACCCCAGACCTGTTCGAGCAGTTGGCGGCGCGTCAGCACACGACCGGGGGCTTGGGCCAATGCGACGAGGAGGTCGAACTCGAGTGCGCTCAGTTCCACGGGAACGCCGTCGCGCGTCAGCGCCCGCCTCGGGAGATCGATGGAGAGTCCCTTGAACACGAGTTGCTCTTCCGGTGCGGCGATGGTCGTACCGCGACCTCGCCGCAGCACCGCCTTGACGCGCGCGACGAGCTCGCGTGGGCTGAACGGCTTCGTGATGTAGTCGTCCGCGCCGACCGCGAGGCCGACGAGCTTGTCGACCTCCTCGGTCCGCGCCGTCAGCATGATGACGTAGACGTCTGACTCGGTTCGCAGTTGCCGGAGCACCTCCACGCCATCCAGACCTGGCATCGTCACATCGAGCACGACCAGATCCGGGTGATGCTCCCGGACGACGCGCAGCGCCTCGTTTCCGTCGGCGGCCTGCACGACCTCGAAGCCTTCCGCTTCGAGGTATCCGCGCAGGACGTCGCGGATATGGGGCTCGTCGTCGGCCACGACGATGCACGACCTCGCGGGTTGTGTTCATGCTCCGCGACGCTAGACCGCCTCGTCGGTCATGGGATCCGCTTCACGGAAGCTTTACGCCCGCTCACGACGATCCTTCACGGCTCGTCGGTTGACTCCTCCGTAGAGGTTCGCGGGCGGGGACCACCCGGCGCTCACCCGACCGAAGCCGACGACAGGAAGAATCTCATGGAACGAGCCAAAGCAATCGCAATCGCGGCAGCCGTCGCGATGAGCGTGACCACAGGCGCAGTCGCGGTCGGCGCCAACGTCGGCGCGTTGGGCTTCGGCGGCCCTTCGCATGCCGGCCCGGCGCAGGTCGCGGTCGTCGCCGCGACCCCGCGAGTCGTAGCCGAAGCCTGCGCATCAGTCGCAACAACCGGAGCACGAAGCCACCGAACTCCGCGCGGACGGCGCGGCACACCCGGAGGATTAGGACCATGGACAGCAACTCGAACCAGAGTGACCAAGCCGAACGCATCCGCGCATTGCAGGCGCGCCGCGCGGCATCGGCCCGATCCCGCCCTACGCCGGCCGCGGCGTCGAGTTCGGCACCGGCAACCGCTTCGGCAAGGGCACCGCGTCGTCGACACGCGGCCGCGGGAACGCGCATCGTTCTCGCCGGGCTGAGCGTCTCCTCGTTCTTCGCAGTGGCCGGCGCGATCGGGCTGGCACACCGGTCGCCGCCGACTCCTCAGGCCGTCACGACGGTGAGTCCGGCCGGCACCGCGTCTTCAGGAGGTACCGCCGCAACGCCCGGTGCTACGAGCGCCACGGTGGTGCACACCGTGACGAAGGGCAGCTGACTGGTCTGCCCTTAGGCTTGCCGGATGTTGTCGCAGACGCACGTGTGGTGGTACACGGCGCGCGCCGGCGGGATCGTCGCGTTGGCCCTCGTCGCACTGACGGTCATCGGGGGCCTGCAACTTTCGACCCGCCTCGTGCGCCGGCCCGCCCCGGCATGGGTGCTCGACGTGCATCGCTTCGTTGCGGGCCTTTCGGTCGCGTTGGTCGGTGTGCATCTCGTCGGCCTTGCGCTCGACCCGTTCATCAAGTTCGGCCTGGCAGAACTGTTCGTGCCGATGGCGACGAGTTACCAGCCGGGCTCCGTTGCCCTGGGGATCGTCGCGCTGTATGTACTGCTCGCGATCGAGTTGACGTCGCTCGCGATGCGCCGGCTCCCACGGCGCGTGTGGCACGGAATCCACCTCTCCAGTTACGCGCTCTTCGCGCTCGCCACAGTCCACGGCCTGACCGCCGGTACCGACCGCCACAACGCGCTCTTCCAATGGACGTGCCTGCTGGCCGCAGCGGTCGTGCTCTTCATGACGCTCGTGCGCATCCTGGCGCCCCGACGATCAGTCGCGCGTCAACGGCGCGCGTGAGGCGACGAAGCGGCGGCTCCGACCCGTTGTCGACGCGGGAACGCCGACTTCAACTCTGTTGCTTGACGGCCTCGATCGCGACAATCGGCGCCGAGAGCTTCTGGCCGGACAGGCTTCCGCAGATGGGTGCCCCGAAGGCGTACACGTTGCCGTCGTTGCCGGTGACGCGGTAGCCACCGATGATCGTGTTGCGCATTCCGTCAACGGGCGCGGTGAGCTTGCTGGATGCGACGGAACCGAAGAACTGCGCGTCGCCGAAGCCGAAGACGCCGCCGTCGGACGCCGCGAGCCAGTATCCGTGCCCGGACGGTGTTGCGGTGATCGCGACCACGGGCCGGTTGAGGTGGGTGCCGCCGAGCGAGCCGTAGAAGTTCGCGTCGCCGAAGCCGAAGACGCCGCCGTCGGACGCCGCGAGCCAGTATCCGTGCCCGGACGGTGTTGCGGTGATCGCGACCACGGGCCGGTTGAGGTGGGTGCCGCCGAGCGAGCCGTAGAAGTTCGCGTCGCCGAAGCCGAAGACGCCGCCGTCGGACGCCGCGAGCCAGTATCCGTGCCCGGACGGTGTTGCGGTGATCGCGACCACGGGCCGGTTGAGGTGGGTGCCGCCGAGCGAGCCGTAGAAGTTCGCGTCGCCGAAGCCGAAGACGCCGCCGTCGGACGCCGCGAGCCAGTAGCCCTTCCCATCCGCGGCGGACGCCACGCCGACAACTGGGTTGCGCAACGTGCGGCGAACGGTCGATCCATAGAACTGCGCCGCGCCGTACGAGAACACGCTGCCGTCCCGGCCCACCAGCCAATAGCCGTCGTTGGCGGCGCACGATGCGACAACATTCGTCGTAGTGACTGCGCTGCTGGGAAGCGGGCAGGTCAGCGGAGCCGCACCGATGGTCAAGTTGGCTGTGGTCGTGAGTGTGAGCGCGTGGATCGTGATCGACGAACCGACCGCGCCGGCCTTGACCTTCACGGTGATGTCGGGCGTTACCAGTGTGCCCGGATGGATCGGGCCCGGTGTCGCGGTCTTGATCGTGCTCGACGTCAGAGTGATCGAACCTGCGACCGGTGTGCCGTCGATGGTCGCGGTTCCACTCGCGGCTGCGCTCCCGCTCACGAAGCTCGCACCGTCGATTTGCAGTGTGGTCGAGAGATTCGTGAAGTTGGTGATCGTCAGGCCCGACTGCGCCGCCGGCAACACCGCAGTGCTCCCTTTGATCGTCACGACGAACTGCGACCCGGCCGTCGCCAGGGACGGCGCGACGACATCGACCGTGATGTCCCGCGTGCCGATGAGCGCATCGGGCAGCGGAGCTCCGGCCAGGGTGCCGTGACACTGCACGGCGGGGAAGGTGGTCGCACCCGCCGGGCTCAGCGAGCCGCCGCTCACGGCCACGAGCCCCACGAGACTCGCCAGAGCGGCGACGACCCCGATACCACGCCGGTTACGAAGACCGAGTCCCATCGAAGTCCCCCCAGTTGCCTTGACGACCCAAAGGTCCAGCGCACTTGGTGCGGCACACTACGCCCCCACGGCGCCGGACGCAAGTGGTCCCCGATCCCCGGCCGGCGCGGGCGCCGATCTCGTCGGGCCCCGCCGGAAGCCGGGCGGCGCGCACCTGCACGAGTGCGTCACCGATCGCAGGCCGGGGATCGGGGAGTCGCGCTCAGCACCTCCTCGTGCACGAGGTCGGCGTTGACTGCCATCGCTGCGGTCGCGGCGGCGCCGGCGGCCGCGATCACCGACGCGCGGGGGTCGACCACGTTGCCGGCTGCCCACACGCCGGGCGTGCTCGTGCGACCGTCGCGGTCGACGACCGCGAAGCCTTCGGCAGTCACGTCGAGGCCCAACCCCGCCAGCAGTCCGTCGGGGTGGGGAACGTTGCGGGGCCGGATGAACACCGCAGTTCGCGCAACGACGCGTCCGCCGGCGAGTGCGACTCCCGTCAGGCGGTCGTCGTCGACGACGAGCCCGACGACCTCGCCGTCGACGACGACGATCCCGCGCGCGTCGAGCTGCGCCCGTTCGGGCGCGGACACCTCGGTCGTGTGCGTGAAGAACACGACATCATCGGACCACTGCCGGACGAGTTGTGCGTGCAGCACCGCACCGGGGTGGGTGCCGAGCACGCCCAGCGGCTGATCGCGGACCTCCCAGCCGTGGCAGTAGGGGCAGTGCAGGAGATCGCGGCCCCAGCGTGCGCGCAGGCCGGGAATGGCGGGCAGGTCGTCGGTGACACCCGTCGTCACGAGAATGCGGCGGGCCGACACCGCGGCGCCGCTCGCAAGCTGCACGACGAAGCCGGACTCGATCTTCACCACTACGTCGTCGACGATCTCGACGCCGTAGCCCGTGACCTCGTCACGGCCGGCGGCGAGAAGATCCGCGGGCGGCATGCCGTCGCGGGAGAGGAACCCTTGCATGTGGGCGGCGGGAGCGTTGCGGGGTGCGCCGGCATCGATGACGGCGACCGAGCGCCGCGCCCGTCCGAGGACGAGCGCGGCGCTCAGGCCGGCTGCACCACCACCGACGATCACGACGTCGTAGTTGTGCTGCTCCATGGCGGTCACGCGGCGAGCGCGGGGCTCGCGACCGGGGCGTCGGCGGCAACCACCGGCTGCTTGAAGCCCTTGACCGTCATGTACACGCCGAGCGAGAACTCCCACGCGGCGATCGGGAGTGCGAAGAGCATTGCGATCGACGAGGTCTGGTCCCATCCACCGAACATCGTCGCAAGGCCGGATGCGAACAACAACGGGGCGCCCACGAGCCCCATGATCGGGATGATACGGGGGACCAAACGGAAGCGGTACATCACCGTCGCGAGGAACAGCGCGTTGATCGCGGGCATGAAACCAGGGCCGAACAGGAACGACCAGTGGTGGACCGCGACGAGTGACCGGCTGGTCGTCAGGAGCGACGCAGTGTCGCTACCGGCGACGTTGCTGCGCAGCGTCACGATCGACAGCAGGCTGATCGCACCGACGACCAGAATGGCAGCCTCGAGCGAGCGGGAGGTGATGAAGCCGATCGCGGCCGCCGGGCTGAAGCGCCGGACGACCGGATACAACGCGACCGCCGTGCCGATGCCGGCGACTCCGCACACGAAGTCGAGGAAGCAGGCGAAGATCACGCCGTTGGTCGCTGCCGTGCCCGAGGATCCAGTCGGCGTGGTCGACCAGCGGAGCCTTGAGGGCAAGGGTCGGAATCGACGCCGCGAACGTCACGAGGTAGAGCACGCCGGCGGCCAGGGCGAGCTTGCGGGTGTTGGTGGTTTCCATGTCATTCCCCTTCGGGTCGGAGTTGCGTCAAAGCGATCAGCGGGACGCCGATGTCTCGCAGCTTCTGGAGCAAGCCGTGCAGCGCAGCCTGGTCGACGATCGGGCCGCGGATGACGGTTGTCCCGTCGTCCGCCGTGGTCAGGCTCAGCCCGTCGAACCAGGCCGCCCACCGGGAGTCCAGATGTCCCTTGACTCGGATCTCGTACTGCACGAACGCAACGTACGAACCGATGTGGTGAGTCCACATCGCCACATGTGGTGATTGACGTGGTGATTCGGAGGGAGCCTAGAGGCCGAGCTCGGTGGCCCGCCGGACGGCCTCCCGGCGGTTGTTCACGCCGAGCTTCGTGTAGATGTTCTTCGTGTGCGTCCGCATGGTGTTCAGCGACACCATGAGCTCCCGTGCGATGTCGGGCCCGCTGAGATCGCTACGCAGCAGGCGCAGCACGTCGAGCTCGCGGTCGCTGAGCGGGTCGACGAGTCCCTGCGCTTGCTGCTGCGGGCGGGGTGGGGCGGAGCCGGTCGCGAGGGCCTCCCGCAGCGATTGCAGGCGCGGACCGAGGTAGCCGAAGACCCGGACGTAGCCCTCGGGTTCGGCGAGCGCGACCGCGCGCCGGAGCGCATCGAACGCGCGGGGCGTGTCGCCGCGCGCGTCGAAGGCGAGCGCCTGCACGGCGAGGATCTCGATCACGCTGCTGCCGCGGCCGCCGGCGACGGCGGCCGCCAGCAGCCGGTCGAGCATGGCACTCACCTGCTGCAGCTCGCGTTCGCCCGGTGCGTCGTTGACGAGGATGATCGCCAACGTGATGTGCTCGAACTCGGTGACGTAGCGCAGCTCGTCGTCGGTCGACAGGTTGCGCTCGCGTACCCATGCACGCGCCGCGCTGAGGTCGCCTTGCCGGACGTACGTGCGAGCCCGGCGCGCGCCGACCGGACGCACGGCGGGGGAGAAGTCGGTGTCGTAGACCCGCTCGGCTTCTTCCAACAACTCGAGACAGGCGGCCGTGTCGCCTGCTGCCAGTCGCAGCCCGGCGCGCACTGCCCGCGAGCGGTAGGGGTACTGCCGTGTGCCGAACAGCTCGAGCTCCTGGGCGCGCTGCAGCTCTTCCGCCGCGGCCTCGCGGTCGTCGCGCTCGCGCAGGATCTCGGCGAGGCCGACGTGCATGTCGGCGGCGCCGCGCAACGGACCGACGCCATGATCGGCGACCAGCTGCAGACCCTGCTCGTAGAGGCGTTGTGCGTCGCGCAGCCGCCCCTGGGCAACGCGGATGTCGGCCATCGCAATGGAGCAGCCGAGGATGTCGGCGATGTGGCCGCGCGCCGCATCCGGGCGATGGACTTGGTGTACTCGGCGAACGCAGTGTCGAGGTCACCCTCCGACCAGGCCGCGAGCCCGAGCAACGCGTGGGCGGCGGCCCGGCCCATCTCGTCGTCGTCCGGCGCGAGCACGAGCACGCGTTGCGCATGGTCGACGGTGCCGGCGATGTCGCCGCCCATCAACGCGAGCGCGGCGCGGTACATCTCGATCGCGCCCGGCAACGTCGGGACCTGCGCCTCGTCGACGACGATCATGCCCGCCGCGTCGCGAGCCGCGGGTGTCAGCGCCAGCCACTGCGCGACGTCGCGCAGGTGTTCGTCGACCCGGTCCAGCGCGCCGGCTGACATCAGCGCGCCCACGAAGCCGATCGCGAGCACCGGCCGGACGCGCACCACGTCGTCGGGGATGAGCTGCACCCAGGCCTGCATCGTCGCGTCCTGCCGGCTGCGGCGCAGCGCGGGCAGCGCCAACTCGGCGAGCTCGGCGGCCCGGTCGACGTCGCCGGCCGCCGAGCGCGTGCCGGATCGCGCTGGACGGGTCGTCGTGCGCCGCGAACCACGCGGCGGCCCGGCGATGCAGCTCGGCCGGGGCATCCGGGTCCTCTTCGAGGAGCCGCGCGCGCAGGACGTCGGCGAAGAGGTGGTGATACCGATACCACTCGCGTCGATCGTCGAGCGGGATCACGAACAGGTTCTCCCGATCCAACGCCTCGAGCGCCGCCTTGCCGCCCGTCGTTTCCGTGATCGCGTCGCACAGCGACCCTTGGAGGCGGTCGAGGACCGACGTCTGCAGCATGAACCGCCGCACGGATTCGGGTTGGCGTTGCAGCACTTCGCCGGCCAGGTAGTCGACGATGAAGCGATCGTCGCCGGCAAAGCCGGCAATGAAGCTCGCGGCGTCTTCGCGTCCCTGTATCGACAGCGCCGCGAGCTGCAGCGCGGCGATCCAGCCCTCCGTGCGCGCTTCCAACGTTGCGATGTCGCCGGCGGTCAGCTCGAGACCCATCGCGCCGTTCAGGTACTCCGCCGCCTCCTCGGCGGTGAAGCGCAGATCGGCGGCTCTGATCTCCACCAGCTCGCCGCGCACGCGCAGGCGCGCCAGGGGCAGCGGCGGATCGGCGCGGCTCGTCAGCACGAGGTGCACGCGCCCGGGCAGGTGGTCGAGGAGGTAGGTCACGCCGTTCTGGATGTCGTGGTGATCGATGGCATGGAAGTCGTCGAGGACGAGGACGACCTCCCGGTCGAGGCCGTGCAGTTCGTTGACGAGCGTCGCCAGTACGGCATCGGGCGGCGTGTCCGCGGAGTCCAGGAGTGCGCGTGCGTTCGTACCGAGGCCGGGCACGGCGAACTCGAGCGCGGCGAGGACGTACGACCAGAACGACGCCGGGTCGTTGTCGCGCTCGTCGAGAGAGAGCCACGCCACCGCGGTGCCGGCGCCGGCGACCGTACGCAGCCACGTCGCGACGAGTGTGGTCTTGCCGAAACCGGCGGGCGCCGAGACGAGGACCAACTTCGCGTCGGCCGCGGGCGCCAGGCGCGCCTGCAAGCGCGGGCGCGCGACCAGGCTTTGTCGCGGCGAGGGGATGTGGAGCTTCGTCTCGACCAGCGGAATCGCCTGATGACCGTCGCTCACTCCGGGCGTGTGTACCACAGTCCCAATGCGTCCGGCGGGAGGTTCACCCGCCCTGCTCCGCGAGTCGACCGAGGGGTCGCGGAGTTGGGCGCCGTTCGCGTCCCGACCGAAACCCACCGTGCGGATGGCGCGACCGCGCGTCCGCGATGTGAGACCTACCTGCCCTCGAGGTTCAGCGCGACGGCCGCACGAATGAGCTTCGTCAGTGCGGCCTTGTCGATCTTCTCGTGCTCCTTGATGTCGATCGCTCGCCGGACCTTCCCGTCGAGACTGGAGTTGAACAGACCTTTCGGATCGGGCAGCGCAGCACCCTTGAAGAACGTGAGCTTGACGACGCTCTTGTAGACCTCGCCGGTGCAGATGCCCCCGTTGTGCGCCCAGACCGCCGTGCCGGGGCTCGTCGCCTTCACCCACTTCCATTCCTCGGTGACCTCGGGGTCGGCCTTCTTGATGATGTCGCGGACCTGACCGAGCGTCGTGCCGCGCCAGTCGGACAACTCACTGATCCGCTTGTCGATCAGTTTCGAGGCGTTCGTCGTGTCGTCTGCCATCTGGATCTCCTTCGTAGTTCAGTGCGGCTCGGGCAACGCTCGTGCGGGTCGGTGAACGGCGCGGCGTCGCTGCCGATGACGATACGGCTCGATCCGGTGCCGCCTGGGGAGACGCCGACGACCTTCACCGACCCGCTGCTCGCAGAGCGCCGACCGGGCCCTCGGGTCGCGAACCCGGACAGCTGAACGGGAGACAACCTGAACGGGAGACAAGGTGGAGACTGAGGAGCACGAGGCCCAGACGAGGAGACGACATGACAACGACGCACGATATCCAGCCGGGTCGACGGATCGACCTGGCGTGCGAGGTCGTCGGCGTCGACCGCTCCGACCGGCGGGCGCGGCTCGTCGAGCAGACGGGCGGGCCACCGCAGCGCATCGACGGGTTCACCGTCGGGGCGCCCGAGCTCACCGGCGACTCCCCCCACGACGGTGAGATGCATCCCGATGGCGACGAGCTGCTCTACCTGATCTCCGGTGCAGTCACGGTGAGGCTCGAGCTCGCCGACGGCGACCGGCTGGTGGAGCTCGGCGCGGGCGACGCGGTCGTCGTGCCGAAGGGCGTGTGGCACCAGATCATGCTGCAGGAACCGGGCCGCCTGATGCACATCACGCCCGGACCGAACGGCGACGCCCGTCCACTCCCGGGCCCGCCGGAGCGGTGATACGAATTCGAAGCGGCCGAACGCGACGATGCCCTCGGCCACCGGGGCCGAGGACATCGTGCAACGGGTTCACGTCACCGGGGAAGTCTGGTCCGGCTCGCCTTTCCCGACGTCGCATTCTTCCCCGCACCGCACCACGCGCCCGACGCGCCGGGTCAAGTTTCCGTAAAGAATGCGGGCCCGCGGCGCAGCTACCAGTGGGAAGCCCAACTCGAGATCGTCGCGGCGTCGGTCGTGCATGGATCGGTCGCACCCTCGGCGAAGTACGTGCCGACTTTCGCCGTCGCCGATCCGTTGGCGACGTCGCCGACCGCGAACCACGACCCCGACGCGGACTTCTCCGAGAGGCACACCGTGTCGTTGGGGTCGGTATTCGTCCCGACCTTGACCAGCAGGGTGGTACCCCAGTGCAACGAGGGCTCGGCCGCTTTCACGGCGGCGGAGCTCAGGTAGTACGTCTGCGTGTCGGTATAGACGGTCTTCTCTGCGGTCATACCGTTGCGCAGATCGGATTGCGTGGCGCGGTCGTTGGCTCGACCTCGGGCACCGATGAACTGGGGGATGGCTATGGCGATCAGGATGGCAATGATCAGAACGACCACCATGAGCTCGATGAGAGTGAAGCCCCGCTCAGAGGTATCCGCGGCGCGAGCACCGAGATGCTCACGTTGCATGTTCGTGCGACCTCCTCGCTTCGCTGTGCGGCGCCCGGCGAGTCGTACCGGCGCCGTCGACTCCGGGTATCGGAGATCGCGCCGCACGCCTGAAGCGAGGGGGAGCGACGATGTGCCCGGGATCACACGATGTGGCCACCGGAGGGTCGCGGACGGGGTATTTGTCGCCGAACGAGCGAGGCCCCCGGACACGCGTACGCGTCCGGGGGCCTCGACGTGATCCGGGAACCGTCAGTAGTTGGTACCGGGGGGGCAGTAGCTGCCCCTCTGGCGGGTCAGAAGCCCGGCAACGCTCTCACGCCGCTCGATCGCCGGCGTCGAGTACTTCTCGTTCGAGTGGTCCTTCACTGAGCATTCCTCCCTATAGAGACGGCGCACGCCTGACCGGCGACACCGGTTCCCCCGCCCCAAGTCGCGGAGAGTGGCGACAGTAGCCGGTGTGGCCGCCTCGAGCGAGGATGCTGGTGGCTCAGTTTGAGGGGTCATCGCCGCCGGTGGCCAACGGGATCGTGTACGTGGGCTCCCTCGATCACAACCTGTACGCCTACTCACTGCCGTAACCGCAGTTCAGCGGCGGTCACCCCTCGGGGGTGACGCCGAGGTATTCGCGCGATGCGGCGCAGCATCTCGGGCGGGAGCTCGCGGCCGCGCAGCAGCATCTCCTGGGTGAGGAGCACGCCGAGCCGGCCGTCGCCGCTGCGCAGGGATCCGCTGTACACGCCGCGCGAACCACTCGCCTTCAGCGGCCACAGCTCGAGCAGCATCCATTCGTCGGCGCGGATGTGGTCGTGGAACCAGAGGCTGTGGTCGATGCTCGGGCCGCCGGCGGGGAGCCCCGTCGACCTCCACCTGCCCGAAGCCGGAACCGAGGTCGGAGACGTACGCGACCGCGCACGCGTGGACCAGCGGATCGTCGGGCAGCGGCGCCGACGCGCGCACCCACAGCGAGTCGGAGTGACGAACCTGCCCGTCGCCGACGCGCGTCGGCGTCACCTCGCGCACCTCGACGAGGAACGGCGACGGGCGCGGTGAGAGTGTCGACGGATCGGGCCCGCCGCGGGTCGGGCACCGCGTCGAACGTCGCGCTCTCCTCGCGTGCGTGGAACGACGCGACCATCGAGAAGATGACCTCGCCGTCCTGCACCGCGCGCACGTGGCGGGCCGAGAACGAGCCGCCGTCGCGGTCGCGGTCGACGTGGAGGATGCACGGGCCGGTCGACCCGGCCCGGCCGCAGGAAGTAGCCGTGCATCGAGTGGGGCAGCCGCTCGGGCGCCACCGTCGCGCCTGCGGCCCGCAACGCCTGCGCGGCGACCTGGCCGCCGTAGAGCGACATGCGCGCGCCCGCGCCTTCCTCGTTCTCGCCGCGGAAGAGGTCGCGGTCGAGGACCTCGAGGTCGAGCAGCGCCGCGAGGCCGGCTGGCCGGGGCACCTTCCTCGAGTCGACTCCACGTTCACTCCCATCCGGTTCCGCGTCCGTGCGTCCGGGACCATAATCTCGCGCCGGCGTGCGGCACTCGTCCGAGGTGAGGGAGGCGAACCATGTTGCTCGACGGCGTCAACCACGTGGCGGTCATCACCGACGACACCGAGCGGTTCGTGCGGTTCTACGAGGAGGTCTTCGACGCGACGGTCTCGCACCGGCGAGCAGATCGGCCCGGGCACGTTGACCATGGTCGACATCGGTCCCCGCACCGAGCTGCAACGTCTTCGAGATGCCCGGCGACGCCGGGCCGGGCGACCTGACCCGGGGTCGATGTTCGGGCACGGCCCGATCGACCACATGGGGCTGCAGGCCGCCGACCGCGACGGCGTTCGTCGAGATCCGCCGCCGCCTCGTCGCCCGCGGTGCGAGCGACGGGTTCGTCACCGACTTCGGCCGCGCCCACAGCGTCTTCTTCCGCGATCCGGACGGGCTCGAAGGCGAAGTGCTGCTGTGGCTGTCGCACGACGGCGAGGTGCACCCGCCCGGCACGCCGGCAACCGGCTACGCCGAGCTCTAGGCACGGCAGGTCACACGTCGGCGTCGTAGGTTCCGGCGAGCGGCGCGCCAATGACTCGGCGAGAGTCCGCGTTGCGCGCTTGAACGCGCGGCTGAACGACTCCTCCGAGTCGTAGCCGACGCGCCGCGCGAGCGCGAACACGCTGATGTCGGTCCGGGCGAGCAGCTCCTCGGCGAGGTGCATGCGCCACTCGGTGAGGTAGCGGATCGGCGAGCGACCGAGCACGTCCCGGAAGCGCTCGTCGAGCGACGACCGCGACACCGCCGCGCACGCCGCGAGATCGGCGACCGTCCATTTGCGCTCGGGCTCGCGGTGCAGCAGCGCGAGCGCGGGTGCCAGTACCGGATCGTGCAGCGCCGCGAGCCAACCCTGCTCGGCCGCGGGCGCGTTCGCGAGATGCAGGCGCAGCACTTCGATCAGTACCAGTTCGGGGAGCCGCGTCGAGATCAGGCTCGACTCGTCGCGGGGTGCTCGGTTGCCTCGATCGCGTACGTCGACGCTCGCCTGTGATCCAGCCCGCGGCCGGGCCGTCGGGAACCCGCACGACGAACGTCGGGGGGAACACGCGCAGCTCCGGATCGAACATCGGATCGTCGGAGTAGAGGTAGCCGCACACGAGATCGGTGGGCGCGCCGCCGCCGCCGTGCCGGATCAGCGGGATGTGGTCCCACGGCGGCGGGTCGAGCAGCGTCACTGAGCGACACGCGCTCGGCCGGCGTCTCGCCGCCGATGGTGTGGTCGTCGCCGTAGGGGATGACGATCACGTCGCCCGGCTCGGCCCAGTGCCGGTCGCCCTCGGCGCCCGCGACCCAGCACGAGCCCCGGGCGACGATGTGGAACAGGATGATGCGCTCGGCGCCCGGATGCAGCCGACCCGCGACCGCGTTGGGTGTCGACTCGAACGCGAACGCGTCGGTCGAACTCGGCCCGGAAGAAGATCGCGCCGTCGAGTCGCACCTGCTCGAGCGAAGAGCGCAGCAGCGGGGAGCTCACGGCCACGCCCCCGGTGTCGCGGCCAGGAATCGCGGTGTCTCGGTCATGGCCACCCGCCCGGTGCACATACACACTGATCTTGTCACGACGACGACACGAACCGAGATGTCGTCGACCCGCCAGCAGAGAAGGAAGCATCCGATGACAGCATTCCCCCCGCTCACCCACGTGGCGCTCACGGTGCGCGACCTGTCGGTGAGCGTGCCGTGGTACGAGGCGCTGCTCGACGCCGAGGCCGTGCTCGACGAGGACACCGACCCGAAGATGCACCACACCGTCTACCTGCTCGGGAACGGCACGCTCCTCGGCCTGCACCAGCACCAGACGCCGGCGCCGACCGGGCAGTTCAGCGAGTACCGCGTCGGGCTCGACCACATCGCCTTCGGCTGTGCCGACCGCAGCGAGCTCGAGAAGTGGGCGCGGCGCCTCGACGAGCTCGGTGTCGACGCACGGTGGCATCAAGGATGCGGCGTACGGCTCGGGCGTGAGCTTCCGCGACCCCGATGGCATCGCACTCGAGTTCTTCGCTCCGCCCGCCGGTTGATCCGGAACGCGGTAGCAGCCGGGCGCGTCGTCACGCGGGATCGCGTGGCGACACGCCGGTACTGCCGGCGGGACGGGAGCGCAGAAACGGTGACGCCGTCCCCTGAGGCGGGAGGCCGGCGAGCGCGTTCGTGAGCCGCTCGATGTCGTCCTCGTGGTTGTAGAAGTGGACGGCGAGGCGCAGGTTCCCGTCGCGGGCGGCGCCGACTACGCCGTGCTCGCTTCAGGTGCGCGAGGAGCGGTGCGGGTTCGGCGTCGCCGAGCGGGACCGACGACGATCGTGCTGCGGTTGGTCTCGGGCAGGTCGACCGGCACCCAACCGATCTCGGTCAGCGAGGCCCGGAGCAGCGCGGCCAGCTCGCGGTTGCGGGCGGAGATCGCGTCGCATCCGAAGAGCGTCGAAGACCGAGAGCGCCGCCTCGTTGCCGATCGCCGCGAGCCAGCTGATCGAGTTGTCGAAGCGCGACGCGGTCGGCGAGAGGTCCATCGTCGGGCCCGAAGAAGCTCTCGAGCGGGTACACGTCCGGCCTTCCAGCCCGCGTTGACGGGCGTGAAGCGGTCCTGCACCGCGCGGGACAGGTAGCAGTAGCCGAGGCCGCGACCGGCGTGCAGCAGGAACTTGTGATCGGCGGTCGCCAGCACGTCGACGATGGCGAGATCGTCCGGCGACCGGCAACGCGCCGACGAGTTGCGACCCGTCGACGAAGACGATCGCGCCGACCGCTCGTGCGATCGCGCTGATGGCCGCGATGTCGGAGCGGTGCCCGGTCGCGGTCTGCACGCCGCTGAACGCGACGAGCACGGTGCCGCCGTCGACGTGGCGCGGCGACGTCGTCGGGTTCGAGCCCGCCGTTGCGGAACGGGACCTGGCGGACCTCGTACCCCTTGTGCTCGAGCATCCGCCACGGGAAGTGGTTCGAGCTGTACTCGCGCTGCGCCGATCACGACGTTGTTGCCGCGGCGCGGCCGGACCGAACTGCGCGGCGACCAGCCCGGCCGCAGCCGACACGGACGCGATCAAGCGCGACGTCGGCGCGGATCGGCGCCGATCAGCGTCGCGCGACCGACCGCCGCGCGCGCTCGCCGGCGGCCTCGCCGCGTGACGAAGTCGAGCGCCGGTCTCGCGCCCACTCGTCGACGAAGGCGTGATAGCCGCGTCGAGCAACGCTCGGCTCGCGAGGCCCACCGCCGCGGTGTTGAAGTACGCCGATGCTCGCGGTCGCCGGGAACAAGCGTGCGCGCGTCGCGGATGTCGCGGGTCGGATCCGTGCCCTGCGCGCCGTTCACCGGCTCGACGATAACCAGTGGCCGCGGTCGGCGTGCTCGCGTCGACCGGGACGACGCCGGGACGGACCGGCGCTTTAGAGGAGTCCTTCGGTGGGCGGGCCCTCGGGGAAGTCGGCCATCACCGCGGCGAAGCGGGCCTCCGCAACCGGACGTTCGCCGGGATGCGTGATGATCCAGAACCGCTGGGCGCGGATGGCGTCGAGCACACGCGTGGCGACGGCGGCCGGGGTGAGGCCGGTGGGACCGGTGAAGGAGTCGCGGATGCGCGAGGCGAACCATCTCGGCCATCTCGCGTGCGCTGCTCGACGCCGAACGCGCTCGGGCGCCCACGCTCGGACTCCATCACACGGGGTGTCGACCGAGCTCGGGCACAGCACGCTCACGCCGATCGGAACCTCGTCGATCGCGAGCTCCTGCGCCAACGTCTCCGAGATCGACACCACCGCCGCCTTCGTCGCCGCGTAGGGGCCGATGAACGCGACGCCGCTGAGGATCCCGGCGATGGAGGCGGTGTTCACGATGTGGGCCGGTGTTCCCTGCTCGCGCATGATCGGCACGAAGGTCTGTAACCCGTGCACCACACCCCAGAGATTGACGTTGAACACCCAGTGCCAGTCGTCGAGGGTCTGATCTCGCAGCAGGTTGAACGTCGACACGCCGGCGTTGTTGCACAGCACGTCGACGCGCCCGAACCGTTGCAGAGTGGTCGCGGCAAGTTGGTCGACCGCGGCCGCGTCCGATACGTCGACCGTGACCGCTTCGGCCGCGCCGCCCGCGGCCCGGATGCCGGCCGCGACGGAGTCCGCCTCCACGCCGTCGAGATCGGCGACGACGACCGCGGAACCCGCGGCGGCGAATGCCTCGGCGAGCGCGCACCCGATGCCGCTCGCCGCGCCCGTCACCACCGCCACCCGGCCGGACCCGATGACGTCGTCGATCGAGATCGCCATGTTCGTTGCCCCCAGTATCGGTGCGTGCGGCCTGGCTCAGCCGCCGTCGAGTGTGATGAGCTCGCCGGTCAGGTACGACGACGCATCGCTCGCGAGGAAGAGCGCAGTGCCGACGATCTCGTCGGCCGACCGCGATCCGGCCCGAGGCTGACGAGCGCCGCCATCTGCGCCTGCATCTCCTCGGTCGGGATCGACGCGTGCAGGCTGTCGGTGTGGAACGTGCCGCACACGATCGCGTTCACGCGGATGCCCGCGCGGCCCGAACTCGTTCGGCCGCAGCCTTCGTGAGCGCGTTCAACCCGGCCTTGGCGGCCGCGTACACCACCGTGAACGACGTCGGGTGCAGCGACGCCTTCGAGCTGATGTTGACGATGGATCCGCCGGCCGGCATGTGCGCGGCCGCGAGCGCGGTGAGGCGCAAGGGGCCCCTTGAGGTTGACGGCGATGGTCTTGTCGAACAGTTCCGACGGTGACGTCGAGCAGCGAAGGCGGCACCGGCGCGATGCCGGCGTTGTTGACGAGCACGTCGATACGACCGAACTCGGCGACGGTCGCGTCGACGAGCGCCGCGCACTGGTCCCAGTCGCCGACGTGGCAGCCCACGGCCAGGGCCCGCCGGCCGCGCGCGCGGATGTCGGCCGCGACCGCCTCGCACGCGTCGAGCTTGCGGCTCGCGACCACGACGTCGGCGCCCGCGTCCGCGAAACCGAGAGCCATGGCGCGGCCGAGACCCTTGCTACCGCCGGTGACGACGACGACCTTGCCGGTTGCGTCGAGGCTGGGAGTGCTCATCGGCCACCTCGCCGGCGCGGCGCGGGGGAGTGCTTCGTGTTGACGCCGAAGTCGCGGGCGATCCCCTCGACCAGGTAGCGGATGTGCAGGTCGAACAACGCTTCGACCTCGGCCGGCGCGATACCGGCCGGGTCGCCGCCGGGGCGGACCGCGGCGCATCCGGCGGGGAGGTGGTTCCGCACCGATCTCGACCGCGCCGAAACCCACCGTCGCCCACGTCAGCAAGCGGCACGCCTGCACGGCCGCGTCGGCAGCGAACCCGTCGCGACGCATCGTGTCGACGAGCGGGCGCGAGGCCTCGACGTAGGCGTCGCGACCGGGCGCCAGCAGCAGAGCGGCTGTCGCGCGCCGGCGCAACCGGACGCGCAGCTCCCACGCCCACCTCACCGCGTACTCGGCCCACGGCTCGCCGTCGCCCGCGGGCGGCGCGAGGTCGGCGAGCAGGCGATCGGCCATCGCGTCGAGCAGCGCCTCCTTGTTGCCGATCCGGCTGTACAGCGGTACGGGTGACACGCCGAGACGCGCCGAGACGCTGCGCATGCTCACCGCGTCGAGCCCGGATTCCTGGAAGATCTCCACCGCCGCGGTCACGATCTCCTCCGGGTCGAGATCGAAGTCGGGCGGCTTGGTGACCGCCATCACGCCACCATCACGAGCTTGCCGACGACAGCCCGGTCGGCCAGAAGTTGCAGCGCGGCGGGTAGGTCGGCGAACGGGATCTCGGCGCGCACCGCGTTGCGAAGGCGGCCTTCGCCCACGAGCCCGGTGAGGCGCGCGTGGATGTCGTCGAGCTCGGCGCGCGAGTAGCCGCCCGCGAACACGCCCACCAGCGACGTGTTCGCGACGACGAGGTCGTGGGCGGCGATCTTCGGCCACGTGCCGCTCGCGAAGCCGACCGCGAGGAGCCGACCGTTGCGGGCGAGCGCGCGTGCCGATTCCTCGGCCAACGCACCGCCGACCGGGTCGTAGACGAGATCGATGCCGCGCCCCCCGTTCGCGTCACGCAGTGCGGGCGCGAGGGGGCCGGCGCGATGGTTCAACGTCGCGTCGGCGCCGAGCCCGGCGCAGAACGCGGCGCGCTCGTCGTCGCTCACGACCGCGATGACCCGCGCCCCGAGCGCGTGGCCCAGCTGCACGGCCGCGATCCCGCTGCCGCCCGCCGCCCCGAGCACCGCCAGCGTGTCGCCGGGTGCGAGGCGGCCGCGGTCGACGAGCCCGATCCATGCGGTGAGATGCGGGATCCAGAACCCCGCCGCCTCGGCGTCGGTGAGGCCGTCGGGTACGGCGAAGGCCGAGTCGGCCGCCACCAGGCACTCCTCTGCGAACGATCCGTGCCCGGCCCAGAACGCGGTCACGCACATGATCCGGTCGCCGATCGAGAGCCCGACGCCGTCGCCGACCGCGGTGACCGTGCCCGACGCCTCCTGGCCCGAGGTGAAGGGGAGGGGCGGCGTGAGCGGATACGTACCGCGGCACATGAAGACGTCGGGGAGCCCGATACCGGCGGCGGTCACGCGGATCCGCACCTGGCCGGGTCCGGGCTCCGGCTCGTCGAGCTCGACTTGGTGCAGCACGTCGCGCGGTTCTCCTGTGCCCTGTACCTGCCATGCGCGCATCAGGAAGCAGCTCCTTGTCCGATGAGGTCGCCGGCGCTTTCGAGGAGCAGATCGACCTGCGACCCGAAGAACTCGTGGATCGGCTTGTCGGACTGCCCGCGCGTGAACTTCGCGTAGCTGCCCTCGAGAACCACGGCGAGCTTCCAGCGCGCGAACACGTCGTACCACACGATCGCGGTCGTGTCCCGGCCCGAACGCGCGGCATAGCGCTCGACGAGGCGCGCGCGGTCGGGCAGGGAGTCGACCGCGAAGATCGGTTCCCTCGTCATGCCGAGGGGCATCGTGCCCTCGGGGCCGGGATGGAAGATCAACGCCCACGCGAGGTCGATCAACGGGTCGCCGATCGCGGCCATCTCCCAGTCGACGACGGCGAGCACACGCGGCGGCGCCGTGCGTGCGAACAGCACGTTGTCGAGCTTGTAGTCGCCGTGGCAGAGCGCGCTCGGTTGCCCGGGCGGGCGCCGGGCGTCGAGCCAGCTCGCGATCTGCCGCGCGGCGGGGAGGTCGCGACCGCCGTAGGAGTCGAGCTGGGTCAGCCACCGCGTCACCTGGCGAGCGAGAGAGTCGCCGCCGTGTGCGAGGTCGCCCAGCCCGCAACCGCGCCAGTCGACGCAATGGATCGCGACGAGCGCGTCGACCAGTTCCTCGAGCGCGCGTCCGTGCGTCTCCGGCGCCGAGGCCCACGCCGCGGGCACCGACTGCAGGATCGGCCGGCCGTCGATGCGCTCCATGACGTAGAAGGGTGCGCCGAACACCGCGTCGTCGTCGCAGGCGACGATCGGCCGCGCGATCGCGACCGGCTCGTCCTTGATCGCATCGAGGATGCGGAACTCGCGCAGGACGTCGTGCGCGGTGGCGGAGCTCGCGTGCACGCGGCGCGCGCCGCAGCACCCAACGCTGCGAGCCGCGGTCGACCGCGAACACCTCACACGATCCGCCGCCGGCCATGGGCGTGACGGTTGTGGGTGCGCGGGTGCCGAGCGCGGCGTCGAGGAAGCGCGCCACGGGCGCCGGGTCGACGACCGGGGCCGCGCTCACGACGCCCCCGCGAGCGCGCGCAGCTCCGCCCACTTCGCCTCGGCCGCGGGCCGGCGGCTCGGCAGGTGCTCCGTCGGCCAGCCTTCCACGGGCGTGTAATTCTTGAGCAGGGTGCGCGCCAGCACCGCCTTGTGCAGCTCGTCCGGGCCGTCGCCGATCGGCCCGAAACGGGTCGAGCGGTACCACGATTCCACGGGTAGGTCGCTCGAGTAGCCGAGCGCGCCGCACACCTGGATCGTGCGGTCGAGCACCGCGAGCACGACCTTCGACACGTGGGCCTTGATCATCCCGAGGTCGGTGCGCACCGCGGCCGCGCCGTACTTGTCCATCTTCCACGCCGTCTGGAACGTGAGCAGCCGCGCCGACTGGATCTCCATGTGCGACGAGCGCGACGTAGTCCTGCACCATCTGGTGCTGCGCGAGCAGTTTCCCGTGCGACGTGCGCGACACCGCGCGTTCACACAGGATGTCGAGCGCGCGCTGCGCCTGCCCGAGCCACCGCATCGCGTGGTGGATACGACCGCCGCCGAGACGCTGCTGCGCGAGCAAGAACCCCTCGCCGGGTTGCCCGATCAGGTGATCGGCGGGCACCCGGCAGTTGGTGAACACGATCTCGGCGTGGTTGCCGACGCGTCCGTACTCGACCTCGGGATGCGCCATCGTGCCGATGTCGCGCACGATCTCCATCCCGGATGTGCCCGCGGGCACGACGAACACCGACGCGTGGCGGTGCGGCCGGCCCTCGGGGTTCGTCTCGGCGAAGACGAGGACGATGTCGGCGACCGACGCGTTGGTGATGAACCACTTGTGGCCGTCGATGACCCACTCGTCGCCGTCCCTGGTCGCCGTCGTGCCGATCACAGTCGGGTCGGCGCCGGCGAAGAACGGCTCGGTGAGCGCGAACGCGCTCGAGATCTCGCCCCGGAGGTTGGGCCAGAGCCAGCGCTCCTTCTGCGCGTCGGTCGCGCCGTGCGCGAGCAGCTCCATGTTCCCGCTGTCGGGAGCCTGCACGCCGAAGATCGTCATCGACATCATGCAGCGCCCGATGATCTCCGACATCAGGGCGAGCTTCAGCTGGCCGAGCCCGTTCCCGCCGAGCTTCGGATCGAGGAACGCACCCCACAGTCCCCGGGCCTTCACCTGCGCCTGGAGGTGGCGCTTGACCGGTTGCCACTCCTCGGGGGAGAGCTCGTCGAGGATCGGTTCGAGCGGTATGAGCTCGCGGTCGATGAACGCCCGCATCCAGGCGAGCTGCTCTTCGAACTCGGGCTCGGTCTCGAAATCCCACGCCATACGGTCCCCGATCGCCGCCTCGTCGCGCCCGGAATCGCGCCCTCGATCGGGGGCTTCGATCGCGGTCGCAATCATGATGTGATCACACCGTAATCGGTCTGGGACCGGCTCGCGCCGGAAGGTGTCACTCCGGCGCGAGGTCGTGCTGTTCGATGTAGGCGGCGAAGTCGCGGCGCACCACGGCGGGGTCGATGCCGAACTCCTCGGGCGTGTAGCTGTGCACACCGTGCTTGCCCTTGGGGTTGTCGGCGATGAACGCCTGCATCCGCGCCGCGCCCGCGTCGGTCATCGGGAGCCCGAACGCCTCGTAGATGTTGCTCACCACCGCGAACTGGTCCGCGACGAAATCGGAGAAGTGCATGTCGTAGAACATTGCATCCGGGTACGACGCCGCATCCGGGTACGACGCCGCATCCGGGTACGACGCCGCATCCGGGTACGACGCCGCATCCGGGTACGACGCCTCGTCGCGCACGGCCATGACGTGGTCGAGCACGCGCTTGAGCCGTGCGGTCCAGTCGTCGGCGACCTCGAACGGGTCGACGTCGTCGCTGCCCATCTCCCGCACCAGCGTCGTCAGGCTCGCGTACGACGTGACCGACTTCACGGGATCGCGGTGCGTGAAGACGATCCGGGCGTCGGGGTACGTGCGCAGCAGGTGCTCGAGACCCCACATGTGCGCACCCGTCTTCAGTACCCAGCGATCGCGGCGGTTGCGCCATTGCAGGTGCTGCAGTTGCCGGTAGTGGAAGTCGTACACGTGCGACCAGTCGGCCTCGAGGTCGACCCAGTCCTCGTACGTGGGCACACGGAACTGGTTGTGGAACAGCGGCGTGCACATCGCCTCGCCCATCATCGTCACGCACTCCTGCGAGAGCGTGGCGCCCATCGGGTGCATGGCCTTGAACCGGCGGTCGCGTTCGGTCTCCGTCTCGGGCGTGGGAAGCAGTGCCGCGCATTGGGCGATCCGAGGGTCGGTGGCGAAGGTCGCGGCTTCGGGGGGCGGCGACGGGAACATCGTCTCCCACGTGAGGGGCGCCCGGCTGTCGGGATCCTGGGCGAGGATGTCGTGCAGGATCGTGGTGCCGGTGCGCGGGAAGCCGATGATGAACACGGGCGCGACGATCTTCTCGTCCGCGATCTCCGGGAACTGCTTGCGGTCGTGGACGTACCCGAGCCGGTTCACGGTGTGCCCGAGCGCGCGCTCGCTCGCGATCAGCCGGCCGATCTCGTTGAGGCGCGCCTCGCGCTCCAACGAGTCGAGGAACAGGGCGAGCGGCTCGAGGAACGGTCCGTCACCGAGATCGTCGAGTCCTCCCGTCCGCCGCGACGCCTCGGCGACGATCGTGTCGGCGTCGAACCGTTCCTGCTCCGGGGGCGCACCGGTCATGGGGCCTGCTCCTCACGTTGCCGCTCCTCCGAGCCGCGAAGGCCGCATGCTCGCGCATTCGCGCCCGGGGACGCCGCCTCCTTCAACTTCCGGCGGGCGAGCGGCCGAGCACTGCGCCGTTGCGCAGCACGGTGACCGGGCCGTCTTCGCTCACGGCGATCACCGTGGCTCGCGGGTCGTCGAAGCTGTAGCGACGCCCGGACGTGTGGCGCGTCCCGCCGAGCGCGTTCACCGCTTCCTCGGCCGCGTTGCTGGGAACGAGCCGCACACCGAGGCGGCGCAGCACACCGTCGGCGTCGAAGACGGCCGCGCCGTCGATCTGGCCCAGCGCGTGGCGGAGCGGAGCGAGGTGGGGCGCGTTGCGGATGTCGAGCGGGGGCGGGATGGGCAGGCGTTCCTCGACGGCCGGACCCGCTTCGTGGTCGGGCCGCAGGACGAGCAACGAGCCGATCCCCCGGGATCCGAGGTCGTGGACGGCGAACTCCAGCATGGCCTCGAGCACCTGCGGGTCGCCGGCGTCGGGGCGGGCGCGGACCGCGTCGATCCAACTCGCGACCGGCGGCTCGTGATGCCAGCCGAATCCCTGCCAGCGCAGCACGCCGAAGGAACCGACCACCCGGACCACCCGCGTCGGATGCCGTTGCACGATCGTCGCGTCGAGGACCGTGGCGAGCACCACGAGATCGCGCTCCGACCCGGCCGGACGGTCGAACACCATCCACTCGTTGATGCCGTCGACGCGGCGCAGGAGCCAGCTCGAGAGGCCGTCGGCGAAGCGGCGGGCGTCGGGCAACGGCTGGTGGTCGAGACGGCCGCGCATGACCTCGAGTCGGGTGCGCTGGGCCCACGTCGCCGGATCCGCCGCGGGCTCGATGATCGTGCCGCCGCTCGCGACGCGGCGTTCGTGCACGACCGGGCGGAGCGCGAGGTCGATCTCCTCGAGGAGCAGCGCACGGAACGCATCGGTTCCGTGCTGCGGCATGCCGATCTCGTCGAGCTCCTCGGCGAGGCGGCGCAACCGCCGGGAAGCGTCGGGAGGCATACGACCGACGCTACCGAAGCCGCGCGTCCGCCCGGTTCGCCTACGTGCCCCGTGGCGTCATGCCCGCGGCGACATAGATCGCGTCGAGCACGCGCATGTTCGCGATCGAGTCGGCGGGCGGGGTGAGCGTGGGCTCGCCCCGCAGCACCGCTCCACAGAACGCGTCGAGTTGGTACTCGTACGTCGGCCGGCGGGAGAAGTGCTCGGTGCGGCGCTCGCCGTCACGCTTCACGCGCAGTCGGTGCCACAGCTGCGGCGACGTCGGGTTGATCACGTGCAGCTCGCCCGCGCTCCGGTGACGCGGGCGTACGTCTGCAGCACCCGCTTCGACCACATCGAGCACGTGATGCGCCCGGTGTGGCCGCCGGGGAACGCGAGCTCGGCGCGCATGGCCCGATCGATCTGCGGAGTGTGCAGCGTGGGCACGGCCGAGACGACTTCGGGCTCCTCGCATCCGAGCAGGCGCGCCATGTGCACCGTGTAGGTGCCGACGTCCATCGTCGCACCGCCCGCGAGGTCGTACCGATACCGGATGTCGGAGAACTTCGGCAGCGGGAAGCAGAGTGCCGTCTCGACGTGCCGGACGGGGCCGAGCTCGCCGCTCTCGACGATCTCGCGCATCCGGTGCGCGAGCGGGTGGTAGCGGTAGTGGAACGCCTCCATCACGACCAGACCGGTGCGCGGCCGCGACTGCGGCGACGGCTTCGGCTTCCTTGCGCGTTCGCGGTGAACGGCTTCTCGCACAGCACGTGCTTTCCGGCTTCCAGCGCCGCGATCGTCCACTGCGCGTGCAGCCCGTTCGGCAACGGGTTGTAGATCGCGTCGAGGCCGGGATCGGCGACGAGCGCGGCGTAGGAATCGTGGACCTTCGCGATGCCGTGCTTCGCGGCGTAGGCCTCGGCCCGGCCGCGATCGCGCGCGGCGACTGCGGTGACCTCCGCCTCCGCGTTGTTGCGCGCGGGTTTGACGACGGCGTGCGGCGCGATCTTGGCCGCGCCGAGGACGCCGATGCGGAGGGGACCCATCGTTCGCACTGTAAGGTCGGCGCGCCGGCGGTCGCAACGCGCTCGACGGCTGCAGTCGACGAGTAGAGGTTCGACATGGTCGTGGTGCTCTTGCTCCCGGTCGCACTCGTCGCGGGGGTCGCACTGCTCGCGGCCGTCGCCGTGGGGCGCAGCTCGTTGCAGATCACCGCGGCCGGCGTGGAGGTCAGGAACTATCCGCAGGCGGCGCGGGTGATCGCGCTCGATCGCGTCCGCGGCTTCGAAGCCACGCTGCGCACCGGCAATTTCGCGAGCCTGCGGCCGGCGACCGCGGTGCTCGTGCTCGACGACGGTTCCAAGGTGCCGGTGCGCAAGGTGACCGCACCCGGCGCCGGTCACGGCATCGAGGCACTCAACCGCCGTGTCGAAGCCCTGCGCGCCGAAGGCTGAACGTTGCCACGCTGAACGTCGATGCGCCGAACGTTGCCACGCTGAACGTCGATGCGCCGAACGTCGGTGCGCCGAACGTCGATGCCCGTCGCGCTCAGGCGGTACCGACGAGCGTCGCGAGCGCGGTCAGCTCCGACTCCGTGCCGATGGCGATCAGGAGGTCGCCGGGCCGGATGGCGGTCTGCGGGGGTGGGTTGGTCCGGAGCTGGCCGTGGGCCTCTCGGATCGCGAGCACGAGCGCGCCGGTGAGGTCGCGGACGCGCGCGTCGCGCAGCGTCTTTCCGGCCACCTGCGAGCCCGCCCCGACGGCGACCTCCTCGAGCCGGAACTCGAGATTGCGGTCGTGCATCACGACGTCGACGAAGTCGGCGACGTGTGGGCGCAGTACGAACGCGGCCATGCGCGCGCCCCCGATGTGTTGCGGGTTGACGACCCGGTCGGCGCCGGCGCGCCGGAGCTTCTCCTCGCTGTCGGCTCCGGGCGCGCGCGACGATGAACAGGTCGGGCCGCATGGCGCGGGCGCTGAGGATGATGAAGGAGTTCGCGGCGTCGGCGTCGACCGCGGCGATCAGCGACGCGGCGTGTTCCACGCCCGCCGCCGCCAGCACCGAATCCTCCGTCGCGTCGCCCAGCACCGACGGGTACGGGCAGCCGGTCAGGCGGTCCGTGTCGATGTCGAGCACGACCAGGGGTCGTCCCGCCTCATTGACCTCGGACGCGATCGAACGGCCGACCCGCCCCCATCCGCAGATGACGACGTGATCCCGCATCGCGCTCGATGTTCCGTTCCATACGGCGTCTCCCGAGAGAGTCGAGCAGGCGGCCTTCGATGAGCGTTTCGATGAGCACGCTGAACGCGTAGAGCGTGCTGCTGACCCCGACGAGGATCAGCGCCATCGTGAAGAACTTCCCGCCCGTCGACAGCGGTTGTACCTCGCGGAAGCCGACCGTCGCGACCGTGGTGACGGTCTGGTACATCGCGTCGACGAACCCGAAGCCGAACCCGATGTAGCCCAACGTGCCGCCGACGAGCACGGCGAGGAGCAGCGACAGAGCCCATCGCAACCGCCGCCAGTGGCTCACACCGGGACCCTACCGACGGCACCTCCGCGCTGCGCGACCCGAGGAACCCGGGTTCACCGGTCGGAATGCGGCTCCGTCGCGAGGAGGATGCCCACGGCGACGAGGGTGGCCGCGGCGAAGAGCATCGGCCACGTGTGCGCGCCCGTGTGGGCCAGCGGCGGTCGACGGCCGCTGGCGGCACGGGTCGTCGCACGCGTGGGCCGCACGACGGAGGGCGGCGCCGTCGCCGCCCCCGTCGTGGTGGCCGGGCGCACGGCGGTCGTCGCCGGCAGTGCCGCGGGCCGCGTCGTCGGGGGTGCCGTCGGTCGGGCGAGGGTCGCGAGCGGGGCGAGCGGACCCAGGGGAGTCGGGGTGCTCGTCGACGAGCGGGTCGGGTCCGGGTCGCGGATCGCGCTCAGCCACGCGAAGGCGGAGCCGGCGAGAGCGAGCGCGACCAGCGCGAAGCCGACGCTGCCGGCGGACGAACGAACGCCGGGTCGACGAGGCATACTGCTCGTAGGCGACGTCGCCCCAGACCGCGCGGTGCAGCGCGTGAAGCTCCGCCAACTCGCTCCGACGCCCCAACGTCCCTCCTCCCCGCGCACCATTGCCCGCGCGCCCGGGACGAGATGTCAAACAGAGATGTCAAACAGAACGGGGCCGGCGGCTACGGCTTCGCGGGCCGGAGGCGGGCGTCATTGAAGGCGAATTCGGCGTCGAGCGTGCGGGCCACGTCCTTCTTCCCCAGCCAGTCGGCGATCTTGCCGCCGACGATCGGCACCTTTACCCGGAAGTCGATCATCACGTCGTGGCGGGCGCCGCTGCCGTCGGGCGTCAGGCGCATCGTCCCCGACAGGTGTATGGGGGCGCCCTTCACCTCGACGTCGAACGTTCCCGACCACGAGCCGTCGGGGCGCGGCGCCACTCGTCGGTCTGGACCATTGTGTTCGTCGGTTTCAGCGCCCGCTTCGCGAACGCGGGGAGCTCGACGTCGACGAGCCGCGACGACACGATCCGCAGCGCGTTCTCGTCGGACGCGAACTCGAGGATTCCGACCTCGCGATGCCCCATGCTCTCGTACTTCTCCACGGTGCTCGCCTTCTCCTGCAGCATCGCGATCACGGCGTCCACGGCCGCCGGATAGACGTGCGAGCCTTCGAGTTGCATGGCACCTCCCGAGTAGAGCGTCGTCGCGCTCCCGAGCATGCGCCGGCATCGCACGCTGCGGTAGGGCCGGAGGTCACGAGGGGTGGGCGCGAAGGCCGTGCGGCTGGAGTCGCACGCGGAGCGACCCGGCGTGGCGGAGGGACGAGCGCACGAACGCTCGCACCCGCGGCCGGCGGAGGACCCACGACCGGGTGGCGGTGTACGGGTTCCGGATCGAGCGATACATCATGGCCGGAACGGAGTGGTCGTACACGAGGCCGGTCGCGACGGGCAGATCCGCGTTCTTGTACAGCTGCTTGTACGGCTCCTCGCCCCGCGCGAAGTCGACGTACGCGAGATGCTCGGCACAGGCCTGCTCGACGGTTCGCAGCCTCCGGATCGCGCCCGGCGAGTACCCCCCGTAGGCCGGGTCGTACGAGCTGAACCACAGCGCGAGCACGTCGCCGTACTGCAGGCTGAGGTCGGCGGCCAACACCTCGCCGCCGGCGCGCAGCGTGGTGAACACCGGCTTCAGGTCGCCGTCACCGTGCGCGACGAGCACTTCGAGCGTGGTGCGTATCCACCGTCGGGCGAACGGGTCGGGCCAGCCGCTGCTCCGGTACTGCTGTGATTTCCACGCGATCAGACGCGCGAACTTGTCCGCGGGCGCCGGGCCCCAGGTGAACTCCACCGGCCCGAACTCGCGTTCGAGGCGGCGCGCGTGCTGCATCGTCTTGCGGATCTGACTGTGGCGGCGTGCGCCCGTGATGTACGTGTCCCAACCGACCGACGTGTCGATGATCGGCGCCGAACCCGCCGCGAGCCCGCCGCCGGTGGCAGCCTGCTGACCCATCAGATCGGTGAATGCCATCGCGTGCAGTCCGGCCGCGTGCATGAGCTCCGGCCACGACCAGTCGAAGCCCGCCGTGTGCACGAGCCCCTGGCGGTAGTTGAGCCGTCCGCCGATCGGCCGGGCCACGCCCACGCGGTTGCGGTGGTGGGCAAAGAAACCGACGGTCTCGGCACCGTCCTCGATGACCGCGACGCGGGCGTCGCGGGTTGCCGACCCGACGGCCTGCGCGAACTCGGCCGTCAGGAACGGGTGACCCAGACCGGGCGTCTCCCGCTGCATCCGCCGCCACGACGTGAGCTCGGCGTCGCCGAGCTCGTCCGGCCGGCACACCGTCACTCTTGTCGCCACCTTCTCCAGTCGACAAAATCGCGCCTCCGGACCAGGCACATTCCCGCGCTCGGGCGACGGGTTCGTCGCCCACTCAGCCGATGTCGCGCCGGCGGATGCCGGCGAGGCCCGACGCGGTCACGACCGCCGCCACGGCGGTCAGCGTTATCAGCGGCACGATGGTCAGGTCGGCCGCCGGGATCTGCGGGACGTGCTGGAACGGCGAGACGTCCTGTACCCAGCCCGGGAGGTCGAGCAGCTGACCGAGCATCCCGTTGACGAAACAGGCCGCGAGGAACGCCCACGCGGCCGCGGCGGCGCGCGGCGCCAGCCCCACCAGCGCGACCGTCGCCGCGACGAGCACCCACAGCGCAGGCGCGTACGCGATCGCGGCCCCGAGCGCGGTCGACGCCGTGCCGATCCGGCCGGTGACAGCCGCGGCGGAGATCCCGACCGAGAGCCCGGCCACGATGAGCATGACGAGCGAACCGAACAGGGCGACAACAAGATGGCTGATCGCCCACCGTTGTCGCGACACCGGCGTGGCCAGCACCTGCTCGGCGTGCAGTGACGTCTCCTCGCTCCGCATGCGGAGCACCGACTGCACCGCGAATCCCGCGCCGACCAGCGCGAGGATGCGCAACGACATGGCGAGATAGGAGTCGGCGAGCCCGGCGCCACCGCGCGCCGCGATGATGTCGGTGAGCGCCTTGTTGTCCTTGACGAACTCGTCGATGCTGTCGGCGATCGAGCCGTAGGCGACGCCCACGAGGAGCACGCCGGTGCTCCAGCCGACGAGGCTGCCGCGCTGCAGGCGGAACGCGAGACCGACGGGCCGCCCAAGGCTCGCGGCCGCGTGTGCACGTCCGGGACGAGGTGCGACGAGCCCCGCGCCGAGGTCGCGCCGGCGGGAGAGCGCGGCCGCGCCGCCGGCGAGTGCCGCGGTGGCGACCGCGATGACGGCGAACGGCCACCACACCTCGCCCGCGAACGGCCGGCTCTTCTGGACCCAGCCGATCGGTGACAGCCACGAGAGCGTGCCGCCGCCGATGTCGCCGACCGCCCGCAGCACGAACGAACCGCCCAGGACAGCTCCCGCGATGCCGTACGCGGTCCTCGTGTTCTCGCTCACCTGCGCGGTGACCAACGTGACCGCGCAGAACATCAGGCCGACCAGCGCGAACGACACGCCGAACGCGACCGAGCCCGCAACGGGCAGCCCCTCGGCGAGCATGGTCGCGGTCACCAGGACGCCGACCACCACGTCCATACCCGCGACGGTGACGAACGCCGCGAGCGCGAGCACGCGTGGCGCCCGATCGGCAACGAACACAGCAACTCCGACCGGCCCGCTTCCTCCTCACCGCGCGTGAGGCGCCCGGTCATCATCAGGCTCATCAACGCCACGACGACGAGACCGAACGCACCCACCTGGAACGCGATCTCGCCGCCGAGCGTGTCGAGACCCTGCGCGGGTCCGTTGAACGCGATGGCCGCGGCGTTGCCGCGTGCCGCGTCGGCGGCCTGGCGGAGGTCGGCGGCGGTGGGGTAGAGCCCCTTCAGGCTGGCGACCGTCGCCACCACCAGGAGCACGATCGACACGATCCAGACGGCGATGCGCACACGGTCGCGCCGCAGCACGAAGCCCGTCAGCCGCGCGGTGCCGGTGAACTCACCCGGCGTCACGGCGAGTTGCCGGCGTCGCGCTCGAGCAACGCGTGCTCTCTCGTGAGCTCGTCGCCGTACTCGCGGAGGAACAACTCCTCGAGGGTCGGCGGGTGACTCACGAGCATCCGGACTCCGAGCTCGCTCAGCCGGCGGACCGCGGCGTCGAGGTGCTCGTTGTCGACGTCGAACCGCACGTGCGTGCCGTGGATCTCGAGGCCGTGGACGCCCGCGCCGTCGACCAGGGTTCCGGCCGGTTGCGCCGTCTCCGCGACGATCGACGTGCGGGTCAGCCTCCGCAACTCGCCGAGGGTCCCGGTCTGGCGGGTCCGCCCGGCGCGGATGATCGTCACCCGGTCGCAGAGGGCCTCGACCTCGGCGAGGATATGGCTCGACAGCAGCACGGTGCGCCCGAGGTCTTTCGCCTCGCGGATGCAGTCCTGGAACACGGCCTCCATCAACGGATCGAGACCCGACGTCGGTTCGTCGAGGATGAGGAGCTCGGCGTCGGACGCCAACGCCGCGATCAGCCCGACCTTCTGGCGGTTCCCCTTCGAGTACGTGCGCGCTTTCTTCGTCGGGTCGAGCTCGAAGCGCTCGACGAGCTCGTCGCGATGCCGCGGGTCGAGATCGCCGCGCAGCCGGCCGAGCAGGTCGATGACCTCGCCGCCGCTCAGCTTGGGCCAGAGCGTGACCTCGCCCGGCACGTACGCAAGCCGCCGGTGCAATGTGACCGCGTCGCGCCAGGGATCGCCGCCGAGCAACGTGACGGACCCCGCGTCGGCTCGCAGGAGCCCGAGCAGCACGCGGATCGCCGTGGTCTTGCCCGCGCCGTTCGGACCGAGGAATCCGTGCACCTCGCCGGTCTCGACGACGAGATCGAGCTCGTCCAGCGCCCTCGTGCCGCCGAACGACTTCACGAGCCGAGAGATGGAGATCGCCGGGGCCACCCGCCAGTGTCTCATGCCGGCTCGACCGCTATGCGACTTGGCGATCGGCCGTCCCCCACAATGGGGCCGTGAGCGAGCCCCGCGCGACGGAAGAGCTGCGCCGCCAGGGCTTGCGACTCGAGTGGGCCACGAACGTGTGGAACGCGATGGAGGTCGTCGTGACCGTCTCACTCGGGGTGCGGGCCGGATCACTCGCGCTCGTGGCCTTCGGGCTCGACTCCGTCGTCGAGATCTTCGCGTCGACGGTCGTGATCGGGAGCCTCCGCGACGAGCGTCGGGATCCGGGCGACCGGCGGACCCACCGGTCGTTGCGGCTCATCGCCGCCGCGTTCTGGTTCCTCGCCGCATTCCTGACCGTGATGAGCGTCCGGGGCCTGGTGCGAGGCGATCGGGCCGACGACTCGCCGTTCGCCGTCGTGTACCTCGCGGTCACCGCGTTCGTGATGTTCGCTCTCGCGCGGCGCAAACACGCGATCGTGCGCGCGGCGGGCAGCGAGACGCTCGACGCGGAGGCCTCGATGACCACGCTCGACGGCTGGCTCAGCACCGGCGTCCTCACCGCGCTACTACTCGACGCCATGCTCGGATGGTGGTGGTCCGACGCGGCCGCGGCGCTGCTGGTCGCCGGGTTCGCGCTGGGCGAGGGTGTCGGGCACTGGCGGGAGTCCGCGCCGCACGAGGACGGATCCGAAAGCGGAGCGTGAGGACCTTCGCCCCTGGCCGCGACGGATCCGGTCGTGCACCATCACGCGATGAACGATCACCGCGCCACCGCGCACGCCCCGACGAGCTACGAGGTCGAGTCGCGGCCACTGGCCGAACAGGACACCGCAGTCGAGTACGCGACATTGCCTGCGTCGGAGCTCGGCGCCTGGTTGGGCAAGGCGTTCGGCGAGGTCGCGTCGTACCTGCAGCGCAAGGGCGCAGGGCCGGCCGGCATGCCCTTCGCGCGGTACCGGATCGCGGGCGACGGCCGGTTCGACGTCGAGGCGGGGTTTCCCGCCAGCACTCCGACGAGTGGCGAGGGCGACGTGGAACCGTCGGATCTTCCCGCAGGACTCGCGGCGGTGACGGTGCACGTCGGTTCGTACGACTCCATCGCGCCGGCGTACGACGCACTGCAGCAGTGGGTGCACGAGCACGGGCGACAACCGGCCGGCGACCCCTGGGAGGTCTACCTCACCGATCCGAGCGCCGATCCCGACCCGCGCGCCTGGCGTACCGAGGTCGTGTTGCCGTACACGCCGGCGTCGTGACCGAGGTCGCCCCGCGCGAAGCTGGGCGCCATGACGTTCGGAAGCGAATCGACCACTGACGAAGTGCTGGAAGGCGTCGACCTCTCCGGCCGATGGGTGTTGATCACGGGCGCGTCCGCGGGCCTGGGGCAGGAGACGGCCCGCGCCGTCGTCGCGCATGGCGCGAACGTCGTGCTCGGTGTGCGCGACGTCGACAAGGGCGAGCACGCCGCGCAGGAAGTTCGCGCCGCTGCCGCGATCACGGGTGCGACGGTCGAGCTGCGCGAAGTCGATCTCGCGTCGTTGGCATCCGTCCACGCGTTCACCGATCGCGTCCGCAGTGAGCACGTTCGCCTCGACGTGATCATCGCGAACGCGGGTGTGATGGCCACACCGGAAGGTCGCACCGCCGACGGGTTCGAGTTGCAGTTCGGCACGAACCACCTCGGCCACTTCGTGCTCGTGAACCGGCTCCGCCCGTTGCTCGCGAGCGGCCCGGCGCGCATCGTGAACCTCTCGTCGGCGGGCCACCGCTTCAGCGACGTCGTGCTCGACGACGTCAACTTCGAGCGGACCCCGTACGACCCATGGCAGGCGTACGGCCGCTCGAAGACCGCGAACATCCTCTTCGCGGTAGAGCTCGACCGTCGGGGCCGCGACGCCGGCCAGCGCGCGTGCGCGGTGCACCCGGGGACGATCATCACCGAGCTCGGGCGCTACCTGACCAACGAGACGTTCTCGAAGTTGCCCGCGGCCCGGGCCGGTCAGGAAATGATCTACAAGTCCGTCCCCGCGGGCGCGGCGACGAGCGTGTGGGCGGCGTTCGTGGCCCGCGCCGACGAGATCGGCGGCCGCTACTGCGAAGATTGCGGCGTGGCCGGACCCGCCGCGGGGTCCGAGAGTCGCGGCGGCTACAACGCGTACGCCGTCGCGCCCGACACCGCGCGTGCGCTGTGGGGCCGTTCCGAGGAGTTGGTGGGCGAGTCGTTCCCGACGTGACCCGGCGCGGCGTCGCTAGCCGGATTGACGCGCGTCCAGCGGGCGGGCCCGGTCTCCCGCGTGGGTCTCGAGCCAGTGGTCGAGGTCGGGCGCGTCCGCCGGCCGGCGGATGAAGTAGCCCTGGAGGAGATCGCAGCCCATGTCGCTCAGCGCGTCGCGGGTCGCGGCGTCCTCGACGCCCTCGGCCACGACGTGGAGCCCGAGGTTGTGCCCGAGGTCGACGGCCGACTGGACGAGCACGGCGTCGCCGTCGTTGTGGCCCATGCCGATGACGAACGACTGGTCGATCTTGAGCTCGCGAACCGGGAAGTCCTTGAGGTACGACATCGACGAGTAGCCGGTCCCGAAGTCGTCGATGCTGAGCGCGATGCCCATCTCGCTGAGTGTCTCCAGCGCGGCGAGGGCCCGCTCGGGGTCCGTCATGATCGCGCCCTCCGTCAGCTCGAGGCTCAGCGCGCTCGCGGGCACGCCGATCGTGTCCAGCAGTTGCTGCACCCGGGACGGAAACGCGAGGTCGTGCAGCGATCGGGCGGAGATGTTCACGAAGACGGGGAACGTCCAGCCGCGGTCGCGCCAGATGCGGGCCTGTTCCATCGCCTGGCGGAGTATCTCGTCGGTGAGGGGATGGATGACGGCGGTGCCTTCGGCGATCCGGACGAATTGGTCGGGCATGAGGAGCCCACGGGTCGGATGGTGCCAACGGACGAGTGCCTCGACGCTATGGAGCGTTCCCGTGGCGGTGTCGACCTTGGGCTGATACTGCAACGACAATTCGTGGCGCACGATGGCCCGCCGGAGGTCGCCGAGCAACGCGAGCCGGGCGACCGTGTTGTCGTCCCGGGAGCGCTCGTAGGTCGCGCTGGCAACGTGTTGGCTCTTGGCCTCGTACATGGCGATGTCGGCGTGGCGCAGCACGGTCTCGACGTCGGCGGCCGCGGCGGCGACGGCGATGCCGATGCTCGCCTCGACGTCGAGGGAGATGTCCTTGACGGTGAACGGCTCGCGAAGGGTCTCGGTCAGTCGTTGTGCAGCCGCGAGCGCGGCCTCGTCACTCGTGGCCGATAGGAGCACCGCGAACTCGTCGCCCCCGAGCCGCGCGACCGAGTCACCCGCGCGCAGCGTGGTGCTGAAGCGCTGCGCGATCTGCTCCAACAGCAGGTCGCCGTACTGGTGGCCGAGCGTGTCGTTGACGTCCTTGAACCGGTCGATGTCGACGACCATCACCGCGATCTGGTCGCCGGTGCGTCGCGCCGCCCGCAGCGCCTGCGCCGCCCGGTCCTGGAACAGCGCCCGGTTCGGGAGTCCGGTGAGACTGTCGTGGAACGCCTGATAGCGGTTCAGCTCATTCTGTTGACGGAGACGCCGCTGCGACCGGGACAGGGTGACACCCGCGCCCGCGATGAGGGCGATCGCGCTCAGCAGGACCGCGCCGTCGAGGCCCACGACGATCCGACCGGTGCGACGCATTGCCGCGACCGCGTCGAGGGCGCTCGCCTCGTGAGTGGCCGAGGCGGCGTAGGTCTCCGTCTGCATGCCGTCGAACACGGGATCGACGGTCTGGCCGTCGATCGCGTTCACTGTCGCGGTCGACTCGTGCCGGTCGACGGCCGCGAACATCACGGTCACCGCGGCGATGTACCCCGTGTGCTCGGCGAGCAGGTTCGTCGCGAGCGACTGGTCCCGCGCGTCGCCGATCCTGCGTATCTCGGCGAGTCCCAGTAGGACCTGTGTCCGGGCGGCGCGGTGCGCGGCGAGAGGAACCGGACCGGGCTCCAGCCGGTACTTGCGTTCGAGTGACTCCTCGGCCGCGACGCCGGTCGCAACCCGTTGGTACGCGGAGTTGAGCCGGACGGCCCGGTCCGCCTTCGCGGCCGTCTGATCGGTCGCGAGCGAGCCACTCGTCGCGACGACCAGCAGCGCGACGAGGATCGCGGAGACCGCGGCGACGGCGTACCGACCCAGCCCGGCCAGGACCGGGGAGTGTGCGACGAGCGACGCCGCCGCCGATCCGGGCGCACTGTGATCGGCCGGGTCCGAACGGTCGGTTGCGAGGTCGGGCACATCCGGAGCCGATCACCACCCCGTGACGCCTGTGTCACCGAAGCGTCGCGGGCCGTGCCCGACCTCGCCCGCTCGCATCGCTCGGGCCACACAGGGCCGAGTCAGAGCCCCCGACGGGCAATTCGCGCAGGCTGGAGCTCCCCGGCACGAACGCAGCGGTTCGCGCCGAGGATCTCCTCTCTGTCGTAGTCCCGGGGCGGCCGGCCGGACACCTACCCGAGCACCCGATGGTCCCGAAACGCGGAAATGTGCCGACGTGCGGGTGCGGACGACGATGCCCGATTCGCAGCACAACGGACGTGCCGCCCGGATGAACGGACGTGGCCACGCGCGCGCCCGACGCTTTGCGCGATCATCTGCATCCGTGCGATAAGTCGAGCCGGGGAGACTTCGCATCTCGGGCGAGCGATGACGACCGAAGAACCGGCGCCGCCGGAGCTAGCCGCGACCGAATTCGAGGCGCTCGCCCCGTTCCTGCCTCGACTCGTGCACGAGTGGCTGGCCGACGAGCCCGCCCGCCGTTGGCGCGAGCTCGACGCGAGCGCGGCGTTCGTCGACATCTCGGGCTTCACGCGTCTCTCCGAGCAACTTGCACGCCAGGGCCGCGCCGGCGCCGAAGTCCTCACCGACGTCATCGGCTCGTGTTTCTCCGAGCTCCTCGCCGTCGCGTACGCGGAAGGCGGCATGCTCCTCAAGTTCGGCGGCGACGCGCTCTTCATCCTCTTCACCGGTGACGATCACGCGGCGCGTGCGTGCCGCTCCACGATGGGGATGCGTACGCGTTTGCGCTCCGTCGGGCGGATCGCGACACAGGGTCGGGTCGTGCGCTTGCGCATGTCGGTCGGAGTGCACAGCGGCCGCTTCCTCCTCTTCCTCGTGGGAGGGTCGCACCGCGAGCTCGTCATCACGGGCCCGGCCGCGACCGAGACGGTCACGATGGAAGGAACCGCCGACGCCGACGAGATCGTCGTGAGTCGCGCGACGGCCGCGCTGATCGACGCGTCGGCACTCGGTGCGGTCAAGGGTACGGGCGTGCTGTTGCGCACCGCGCCCGGCCGGGCGCGCGAGGAGGTCGCGCAGCCCGTCGACGCGACCGGCGCGCCGCTGGGCGTGGGTCTACCGCCGCGCCTGCGCGACCATCTGCTCGCCGGCGGCGACGACCCCGAGCACCGGGTCGCGACCGTCGCGTTCGTGCATTTCGACGGCGTCGACGCGCTCGCGCAGACCGCCGGTCCCGACGCGCTCGCGAACGCGCTGGAAGAGCTGATCGCCGAAGCCGGCGCTGCAGCCGAGGAGCACCACGTCACCTTCCTCGGCACCGATATCGATCGCGACGGCGGCAAGGTCATCCTGGCCGCGGGAGTTCCCCGCGCCGCGGGACAGGACGAAGAACGCATGCTGCGCGTCCTGCGCCGTCTGGTCGAGCGGGTACGTGCGCTCCCCGTACGCGTCGGCGTCAACCGTGGCCCGGTCTTCGCGGGCGAGATCGGGCCGCACTACCGGCGGACCTACACGGTCATGGGTGACGCGGTGAACCTGGCGGCACGACTGATGGCGGCCGCGTCGGCCGCGCAGATCCTCGCCACCAACGGTGTGCTCGAGCTCGCGCGCAGCCCGTTCGCGACCGAACCGCTTCCGCCGTTCATGGTCAAGGGGAAGTCGCGTCCGGTCCAGGCCTACTCGGTGGGAGGACTCCAACCGGTGGCCGCGGGCGACGACACGTCGCGACCGCTCGTCGGGCGCGAGGCGGAGGTCGAGCTCCTCGTGACCGCGGCGGCCGCCGCGCGTCGCGGCTCCGGCGCGGTGGTCGAGCTGCGCGGCGATGCCGGGGTCGGCAAGTCGCGTCTCGTCGAGGAGCTGCGGCGGCACGCGTCCGACATGCAACTCGTGCGGGTGTCGTGCGAACCCTACGAATCCGCGAACCCCTACTGGGCGTTCCGCGAGGTGCTGCTGCAGATCATGGGCATCCCGAGCAACTCGCCGAACGCGGCGATCGAGAGCGCGCTCCGCGACCGGGTGACACGCGACGCGCCGGAGCTGCTCGATCGGCTCCCTCTGCTCGCGACCGCGTTGCAGCTCGATCTCCCCGATACGCCCGCGACGGCTTCACTCGAGCGCAAGTTCCGAAAGCGCCTGGTCGAGGAGACGAGCACGGTGTTCGTCTCCACGCTGTTGCGGGCACCGACCCTCATCGTCATCGAGGACGCGCACTGGATGGACGAAGCGTCGATCGACGTCCTCCGCCAGGTCGAGAAGGGAGTCGCGGGGGGACCGTGGCTCGTCTGTCTGACCCGTCGCGACGACGAGGCCGGCTTCCATGCGTCGGCCGCGGAGTCGAGGGTGGTCACGCTCGGGCCGCTGAGCGAAGCCGCCGCGGCCGCACTGGTGCGCGGCGCGACCGAGCACAACCCGCTGCACCCGCACGAGGTCGCGCTGGTGATCGAGCGCGCCGCTGGAAATCCCAGGTTCCTGTACGAGCTCGCGCGCGAAGCCGACGCGGCCGGGACGGTGAGCCGGCTCCCCGACTCCATCGACTCGCTCGTCTCCGCGCAGATCGACCGCCTTCCCGCGGCGACCCGCCGCCGTCTCCGGCTCGCGGCCGTGCTGGGTTATGTGTTCGACGAGGCGCTGCTCGCCGCGGTCGTCGACGTCGGCGACGCATCCGCGCCGACCGGGCTCGACGGTCTGTTGGTCCCCGACGGTCCGGGACGCCTGCGCTTCCGCCATTCGCTCCTGCGCGACGTCGCGTACGAGGGCCTCGCGTACGGCACCCGGCGGCAGGTGCACCGGCGTGCGGCCGAGGTGCTCGAAGCGTCGACCGATCGTCCCGAAGAGCACGCGGCGCTCCTGTCGCTGCACTTCTTCCACGGCGATCGCCACGCAGAATCGTGGCGGTATTCGCGGATTGCCGCGGAGCGGGCGCGCGCCGACTACGCGAACGTCGAAGCCGCCGAGCTCCTCGAACGGGCGATGGCATCCGCCCGCCGTGTCACCGAGCTCGATCCGATCGAGGTCGCGCTCGTCGCGGAGTCGCTCGGTGACGTACGCGACCAGATCGGCGTCTACGACCGCGCCGCGAGGCCTACCGCCACGCGCGTCGGATCCGTGCCGACGATCCCGTCTACGACGCCCAGCTGTGCCTGAAGGAAGCGTGGATCGCCGAACGTCTCGGGCGCTATTCGCAGGCCATCCGCTGGCTACGGCGCGGCGTACGCCGTCTCGACGAGGTTGCCGACGCGACTGCGACCAGTGCCACGCGCGCGCAGCTCCTCGCCTGGTACGGCGCGGTGCGACAGGCGCAGGGTCGGCATCACGAGGCGATCGGGTGGTGCGAGCAGGCGATCGAGCTCGCGCGCGCGGCCGGAGATCTCGACGCGCTCGCCCACGCCGAGTTCCTGCTCGACTGGGCGTACATCAGTCTGGGCCGGCTCGATCTCGCCACAAACGGGGTCGAGGCCCTCGCGCTCTACGAACAGCTCGGCAACCTCGGCGGGCAGGCGGCGGTCGCGAACAACCTCGGCCAGCTCGCCTACTACGGTGGCCGGTGGGACGAAGCCCTCGAACTGCTCGAACGGGCGCGCGAGCTACGGCTGCGCACCGGCGACGTCGTCGAGGCCGCGCTCGCGAGCGCGAACTGCGCCGAGATCCTGCTCGAGCGCGGCCACTACGACGAGGCCGAACCGCTCCTGCGCGACGCGCGACGCGTGTACCAGGCGGTCGGGTACCGCGGGGGGCTGGCGTTGACGACCGCGTTCCTCGGACGCGTCGCAGCGCGAACCGGTCGGGCGGACGAGGCGTACGCGCTGCTCGACTCGGCGCGCTCCGACTTCGTCGCGATCGAGGGCGGCTTCGAGGTGCGCCAGGTCGACACGTTCATCGCAGAGGCGATGGTGCTGGGGGGTGACGCGCCGGCGCGCTCGCGGTGGTCGAGCGCACGATCGCCGAGGGCACGTCGGGTGGAGAGATCGGCTTGCTCGGACCGTCGCTCTACCGGTGCCTCGGGTACGCGCGGGCCCAGCTCGGCGAGCACGCGGCCCGCGCCGCGGCTTTCGACCAGAGCCTCGCCCTCGGACGGGACCAGGCCCAGAACTACGAGGTGGGCCTGACGCTGCTTGCGCTCCGTCGCCTGGACGAGCGCACGGGCGCGTCCACACCGCCGCACGACGAAGCGCCGCGAGATCCTCGAAGGACTCGGGGTCGACGCCGTGCCCGAGGTCGCCCTGACGCCGCGCCCGGTCACCGAGACGCAAACCTGAATCGATTCTGATACGGCCGCGACCTCGGGAGCGCGCCGGCATGCCGAACTCCGGACTCGGCGTCTACGCTCCGGCGCATGGAGGAACCGGTACGTCTCGCCTCCACGGGCGGCGCCCGACGCCGAGCGTCGACCGTTCGACGACGTGCCCTCGCGCCGCGCCGTCGACGAGATGCTCACGGGGATGCAGCAGACGCTCGTCACGTACACCGGTCAGGCCGACCTCAAGGCGAACATCGTCATCACGACGTCGTCGTTGGTGTTGACGGTCGTCGCGACCCGGTGGAGTGAGCACTCGTTGCGACCCGGTCTCGCCGCGGTCGCGGTCGGCACCCTCCTCTCGCTGCTCACTGCGATCACCGTCGTGATCCCGAAGTTCCGCCTCCCGCGCAAAGGCGAAGTGCGCAGCGACTTCCACGCGCACGAGAACCCGTTGTTCTTCGGGCACTTCGCGGCGATGCCGCGCGCGCGGTTCGTCGAGACGATCGCCGAGATCGCGACCGACGACGCGGGGTTGTACGAGGCGCAGGCGATAGATATCCACGATCAGGGCCGCTACCTCGTCGAGAAGAAGTACCGGCACCTCCGCATGTCGTACATCTGCCTCGGGCTCGCGTTCGTGGCCGGCGCGATCGCGCAGGCCATCGCGACACTCGCGTGACGCGACCCGCGGCGCCGGCTCGACGCGCTGCTTCGCGACCTGGCTAGGCTCCGCGCGTGGCCAGGGATCGTGCGTTCCTCCAGATGTACCGCGACCGGGTCTCCGACATCCCCATGTTCTCGGGCCTGTCGGATCGCGAGCTGCGCAGCCTGGCGCAGCGCGCCGAGCAGATCTCGCTCCCGGCCGGGACCGAGGTCGTGACCGAGGGCGCGGCCGGCGTGGAGTTCTTCGTGGTGATGACGGGCGGCGCGAAGGTGACCAAGCGCGGGCGCACGGTCGCCAAGCTGGGGCCCGGCGACTCGTTCGGCGAGCTCGCGCTGCTCGCGGGAACGCCGCGGCGCGCAACCGTGACGACGACCGAGCCCACCGAGCTCATGGTGCTCGTGCGCAACCACCTCGTCGCCCTGCTCGAGGACTTTCCCCGCATGACGCGCAAGATGCTCATCGCGCTCGCGACGTGGGTCGCCGAGCGCGAAGACTGATCCGGAAAGCGCGACCGAAGTCTCCCGAAGCTGGAAGGCGTCGCGACGCCGACATCCGGCGCGAGCCGATCGACGGCGCCACCGGCCGATGGCCGGTCAGTCGCAGCGGCACGGAACGGTCTGCTCGAACACCTGCCAGCGGAATTGCACCGGCGGCGAGGCCTCACCGCACCCGGTGCAGCTGATGCGCCACGCCGAGCCGATCCGGGCGATCTCGAGCGCGACCTGCCCCGTCGACAGTCGCTTCGGCTCGACTCTGGGCTTGGCGACGGCGGGCACCGGCGCGAGCTCGGGCTCGAGATACAGCGACGCGGCTGCGGGGGAAGGCAGTCGCGCGTCGAGTGCGTGCAGAGCCGCGCGGACGCCGGCGCCGGTTCCGGCGCGACGGGCGAACGAGAGGTACGCGTACGCGACCTCGTCGCCCAACGCCGCGGCGAGCGCGTCGACCAGCTCTGCGTCGACGGCGTCTCCGGGCCCCGCACCGACCGCGGCGGCGGCGCGCACATACGTCTCGAGGTGCTCCGGCTCGGCGACGGTCTCGGGGCCGGGCGCGGCGAGGAACTCGTCGAGCGCGTCGAAGCGCGCGCCGTCGAACACGCCCGTCGCCTCGGAGATGCGTTCGATCTCGTCGAGAAAGCCGTCGCGCTCGATGCGGTTGGCAGGGTCCTCCAGCGTGTCCTGAGCGAACATGATGAGGAAGCGCGCGGAGACACCGGCGCGCTTGCGCCGGAGGATCCGGCCCATGCGCTGGATCATCTGCCGGCGCGTCCGGCTCGCACTCATGACGATCCCGAGATTGGCGTCGGGGACGTCGATGCCCTCATCGAGCACACGCGGCGCGGCGACCGCGTCGAGCCGGCGGACGCGCAGGTCGTCGAGGATCTCGCGGCGCTGACCCCGTGCGGTCGAACCCGTGATGAGATCGATCGAGACGTGGGGGTCGAGGCGGTTGATCGCGTGATTCGCGGCGCGCACTGTCTCGGTGAACACGAGCGCGCCGTCGGCACCCCGGATCGCCGACACGAGATCGCCGAGCAGCTCGTACTTGCCGATCGACTGCGCCACGATCTGGCGGCGCTTCGAGAACGCGTCGAGGTAGTCGCGCGCCGCTCGCCCGTCGGCGCCGGCGTCGCGCTCGGCGAGATGCGCGACCGCGGCGAGGAAGTCGCCGAACGGCTCCAGTGGCATGTCGCGCACGCCGCGGAGATGATGGCGAGCACTCACGAGTCGCGACTCGATCGCGGCGTACTCGGCTCGCTCGTCGACCGTCAGCGCCACACCGACGAACGCGACCCTCGGTCGCGCGCACACGCCGTCGGCGATGGCCTGCTCGAAGCCGTAGCGGTAGCAGATGCCTCCGAAGTAGGGGAGCAACAGGTCGGTGACCGCGTCGTCGCTGCGCTCCAAGGTCGCGGTGAGTCCCAGCCGCTCGCCGTACTGCGGCAGCAGCGCGCGGCGGAGTATGCCGCCGCCGAGGCCGTGGCATTCGTCGGCGATGAGGAGCCCGCCCCGCGTCCGGGCGGTACCGGTTTGTACGCGGCGGCCGAGTGGCGCGTGGTGACGAGGACGTCGCATTCCGACGGCACATCCTTGCCGCTGTCGCCGAGCCGCCCGATGCGAGCGCCGGGCAGCGCCGCCCGCAGGCGCCCGTGCCACTGCTCCATCAGCACCCGTGACGGAACGACGACGAGCACGAACCGGCCACGATCCAAGGCGTCGGCCGCGGCCGCGATCGCCACGTCGGTCTTGCCCGATCCGGTGACGGCCTCGATCACCCCGCGCCGGCCGCACCGGAGCCAACTCACGAGCGCGTCGAGCTGCCAGCGGTAGAGCTCGGGCTCGCGCGCGCGCCCGCGTCGGTGTCCGCGCTCGACCCGGAATTCATCACTCAGCGACGCGGTCGGCCGGACATGGGGCTACAACGGTACCGGCCCGCGCGACCCGCCCCGGCCGTTCCGGCGGCCCCGGTCAGGCGGGCGCGGCCGTGATCTCCTCGACCCGCGCCCGAAAGACGCGCCCGCGCCGCTCGTTCTCATGCACCAGCCCGGCCGAGTCGCTCAGCAGGTCGGCCGCGCGGTCGATCAGCTCGGTCGCCGACGACGCCTCAGCCCCGAACCTGGTCGAGCAGCCACCGGGCCACGATCTCGCCGCCCGGGCCCGTGTAGTGGATGCCGTCGGGCCGCAGGGTCACGCCGTCCTGCTTGTCCCGGCACTGACCGCCGGGGCAGATGTACTCGAAGAGATCGACGAGCTGCGCGCCGGTCGCGGCCGCGACCCGGCGGCGGACCGCATTGTCGCAGTCGATCGGCCGGTCGGCGGAACGCGTGAAGACGTAGCGGGTGTAGGCGGCCGTCGTGATGACGACCTTCGTCCCGCCGGTCTGCAACACGCCGATCTCGCGGGTGAGGCTCTGCTCGTACAGCGCATCCCATGCCGCGGTGCACGGCTCGATGTGATGTCCGAGGTAGTCGCCGCCGGTGCCCATCGGGTTCGTGACGATCCAGAACACGACCTGAGGCTTGAACCCCCTCACGATGTCGCGTTCCCACGGCGGATCGCACGGCGTTCCCTTGAACTTCATGCCGTTGGGCATCGTGACCGTGCCGATCTGCACCTCCGGCGGGAAGACGCATCCGAGCAACCCGCCGTCGAACACCGTCAGGCGCGGGTGGGTGTCGAGTTGTTCGAACGCCTTCCCGAGCAGGTAGGCGACGGAGTTGCCGACGACCATCACCCGCTCCGGACGCGGCGGCGCGGCGCGCACCGCGCGGGCCCCGATCCGCGCCGGCGTCGCGGGCGACGTCGGCGCGCGGCGCGGGAAGCGCGGCGGGAAGCGCGCGGAGATCGAGACGAGTGTGGAATCGGGCACCGGCGCGCTCGTCGTGGCGACGACCGAAACGACGAGCAGTACGGCCACGGCGGGCACGAGCGCGCGCAACTGGACGCTCGACAACGCGCCGCGCCGGATCGGCTGCTCGACGAGGAAGTAGGAGGCGATCGCGACCACGAGCGTGACCGCGGTGCGAACCCCGAAGAGGGGCCACCCCCCGAACCCGAGCCGCGACCGGTCGAGGTACACGTCGAGTGGCCAGTGGTACAGGTAGACGCCGTAGCTGATCAAGCCGAGCGCACGCAGTGGGCGGAACGACAGCACGACGGAGATCGGACCGCGGCGCGGGTGGACCGCGGCCGCGATGACCGCCGTGGCGCACAGGCCGCAGACGAGGAAGCCGCCGCGGTAGAGCGTCGACGACTGTCCGTCGAGACGCGTCCACGCGACCGCGAGCACCGCGACGCCCGCGACGCCGAACGTCTCGAGCACGACCCGGCGCCGGCGCGACGAGGTCGGGCCGCGCAGACGGAGCCACGCCGCCAGCGCGGCCCCGAGGAGGATCGCGGCTGCCCGGGTGTCGGTGCCGAAGTACGCGCGCGACGTGTCGGCGGGGTCGTACAGCACGATCATCAGCGCGCCCGAACTCGCCGCGAGTACGACCGAGACGACGAGCGCCGCGGCGGGCGCGCCGCGCCGGCGCGCGGCCACCAGCGCGACGACGAGGAGTGGCCAGATCACGTAGAACTGCTCTTCGATGGCGAGGCTCCAGGTGTGCTGGAGCGGCGAGGGACCGGTGAACAGCGCGAAGTAGCTCTGGTGTCCGAAGATCTGGTGCCAGTTCGCGACGTACCCGAGGGTCGCGAGCGAGTCGCCCCGAATCTGGCCCAGCTGGGCGGGTTCGGCGCAGAACCACGCGAACGCGGCGACGCCGAGCATCATGACGGTGACCGCCGGCAGCAGGCGGCGCGCCCGCCGCGCCCAGAAGTGGCCGAGGCCGATGCCGCCGTCGCGGTGCGCCTCCGCGAGCAGCAGCGAGGTGATCAGGAACCCGGACAGCGTGAAGAACAGGTCGACGCCGAGGTACCCGCCGCGCAGGTGGCCGCCGTGGAAGAGCAGCACCGCCACGACGGCCAAACCTCGTACGCCATCGAGCGCGGGGACATGAGGTATCCCCCCTCCTTTGCCTTCCCCCCGGAACGACACGCGGCCAGATTGTGCCCGGCCGGACACATTCGTGTCACGCCAACGTCGGGCTGCGCCTGTCGCGGGTCGGGTTCAGCCGGCGGTGGTGGGGGTGACCTCGGCGGTGCAGAACGCGCAGCGCCGCGCGGCCGACGGGATGTTGCTGAGGCACTCGGGGCATTCGCGAACCGTGGAGTCGACGTCGGGCTGGGTCTTGCGCCGGGCCATCAACGCGTTCATCGGCTTGACGACGAAGAAGAAGATCGCGGCTGCGATGCTCACGAACGACACGACGACATTGATGAAGTGTCCGTAGAAGAACGTCGAGCCGTTGATCGTGAAGCTCAACGACGAGAAGTCGGGTGTGCCACCGGGTATCGCGAGCAGGGGAGTGATCAAGTCCTTGACGAGCGCGGAAACGACCAGGCCGAACGCGGTGCCGATGACGACGGCGACCGCGAGGTCGACGACGTTGCCGCGCAGGAGGAATGCTCGGAACTCTTTCAGCACGTCTTGTCTCCGTTCGTGACGTCTCGGTTCGTGAAGTCTCCGTTTGTGCCCATGTGCGGAGTTCGCACACTACGACCGGGTGCGATGTTGCTCCATCTCCGTTGCGTCAGCGAGAGGCGAGAGATCCTTCGTGCGCGGACCCGCGCCGAGGTCGAGCCCGACGACTGCCTCGGCTGACGGAGGGCCCCCGCCCGGGCGCCGGGCCGCGTGCGACCACGGAGCGTGCTCGGTACGATCGCCCATGCGCATGAACCGCCTGCTCGTCGCCGTCGCCGCCCTCGTCGTCGTCGGCGCGGGGTGCGACCTTGCCCAGATCGTGCCGCCGGGTTCCGCGCCGCTGCGCTACCGCGACGCGATCTTCACGTCGGTGGTGAAGACCTCCGACATCACCTACGGCACCGCGGTCAACGCGTCGAACCAGTCGGTCACGCTGAAGTTCGATCTGTACGCGCCGCCCGCCTCCGACACGGTGACGAGCCGGCCCGCGATCGTCTGGGTGCACGGCGGCTCGTTCAGTGGCGGCGACAAGACCTCGCCGGAGCTGGTCGACGAGGCGAACACCTTCGCGAAGGAGGGCTTCGTCAACATCTCGATCAACTACCGGCTCGAGCCGGGCGGGTGCTCGGCCGCGAGTCCGACCACCACGTGCATCACCGCCATGCAGGAAGCGACGGCGGATGCGCAGACCGCGGTGCGGTTCCTTCGCACCCACGCCTCGACGTACGGCGTCGACCCGAACCGGATCGCGATCGGCGGTTCGTCGGCCGGCGCGATCACCGCGCTGCAGGTCGGATACGCCACGAGCGAGAATCCGTCGAGTGCGGTGCGCGCGGCCCTCTCGCTCTCGGGCGCCAACCTGTTGAGCCCCGTTACAGCGGGCGACGCGCCCGCGCTCCTGTTCCACGGCACCGCCGACCCGCTCGTGCCGTACCAGTGGGCGGTGAACACCGTGAACGCCGCGACCGCCAAGGGCCTCGTCGTCTCGCTCGAGACGTGGACGGGCGCCGGACACGTGCCGTACGTGCAGTTCCGGACGCAGATCCTCGAGCAGTCCGCCAACTTCTTGTGGTGGACCATGGATCTCACCCACGCCGCGCACTGACGGGGCCGGGAGGCGACCGGCTCGCCGGGTTCGGGCCCGATGCCCAATTCGCGCGGATCTTCCGTAACATCTTCGTGGGCATACGGGCCCAAAGCGCACTTTCCGCGAATGGCTCTTCACTCTGTGCGTTCGGCCGGGTAGGCTCTCGCTTCGGGACAGGCGGAGTGAACGTGGGGGGATCATGGGGCGCATCCGCGCGACGGCAATTGTTCTGACGGGAGCGTTGAGCATCTTCGCCACGCTTCCCGTGGCGCGGGCAGCCGCCGACGTCGCACCCGTCTCGGACGAGTTCAACGGTGCATCCCTCGGCGCGCCGTGGGCGGTGGAGAACCCGCTCGGCGACGCGTCGGTGTCGATGAGCGGCACGGATCTGGAGCTCACAGTGCCGGGTGGCGCCGTACACGACCTCTGGCCGGGCTCCGAGGACGCGCTGCGAGTGGTCCAGCCCATCTCCAACGGCAACTTCGAGGTGGAGACCAAGTTCGACTCGATGGGCTCGGGGCAATACCAGGACCAGGGCATCGTCGTCGAGCAGAACAGCAGCACCTTCCTCCGCTTTGACGTCTACTCGTCCGGCACCGGGGTCACGGTGTTCGCCGCGTCGATCTCGGGATCGACCCCTTCGACCAAGATCTCGGAGATGGTCGACAACGCGCAACAGCCGTTCTGGCTGCGGGTGAAGCGAACCGGTTCGAGGTGGCTGTTCACCTACTCGAAGGACGGGATCGCCTGGGTCGCGGCGGGAACGTTCGACGACACCATCTCGGTCGCGAAGGTCGGCGTGTACGCCGGCAACTCCGGGCCGTCGCCGGTCGGTTGGACCTCGAAGGTCGACTTCTTCCGCAGCATCGTCAGCAGTCCCATCAACGTGGCGGACGACAACTTCAACGCGGGCTCGCTCGACACCGGCCGCTGGTCCTTCGTCAACCCCAATGGCGACGCGACCCAGACGATGGACGGTTCGCACGCGGTGATCAACGTGCCGGCCGGCAACGACGTCTTCACACACGACCCGAATGCGTCCGGGAATGGCGCGCCCCGCCTGATGCAATCGGTGAGCGACGGCGACTTCAGTTTCGACGCCAAGTTCGACTCGAAGGTCGACCACCAGTTCGACGAGCAGGGCATCGTCGTCCAACAGGACGCGACCCACTATCTCCACGCGGACATCGTCCAGGGCTATTACGAGACGTACATCATGGTGTACTCCGTGGCGAACGGAACGGTGACGACCGTCGCCGGGTTCGATCCGAGCACGAACCGCAACACGCTTCACATCTACAACCAGCCGTCGATCACCTTGCGGCTCGCGCGTACCGGCGACACGTGGGCCCTCGGCTACTCACACGACGGAACCCACTGGACCGCCGCGACCGCCTTCATCCTCCCGCTGGCCGTCTCGGAGGTCGGGGTCTTCGGCGGGAACCAGGCCAACACGGCCCAGCCGTTCGCGATGGCGGTCGATTCCTTCCTGAACACCCCCACGTCGTCGGTCGGGCCGGCCATCAACGTGTGGTACGGAACCAACCAGACGTTCGGCAGCCATGGTCAGCCGCAGCAGTGGGTGAACATCCTCGGCGACGTCTCGGACGTGAGTGGCATGGCGAGCCTCACGTACACGGTCAACGGCGGGACCGCCCACGGGCTGTCCCTCGGTGAAAACGAGGTTCGCCTCGTCGCCCCGGGCGAGTTCAATGCGGAGATCGACAATGCGTCGCTGAACAGCGGCAACAACTCGGTCGTCTTCACGGCCATCGACAACGACGGGAACCAGTCGACCAAGACCGTGACCGTGAACAAGGTCACCGGTAACTCGTGGCCGCTGCCGTACACCGCGAACTGGAGTCCGGCAGGCGGGAACGTCAACGGCATCGCGCAGATCACCGACGGCCACTGGTCGATCCAAGGCGACGGAACGATCCGCAACAGCGACTCCGGGTACGACCGGCTCGTGGCGATCGGTCAGGCGAGCACCTGGGCTCAGTACATCGTGACCGCGCAGGTGAGGATCAACTCGATGGACCCCGACGGCTCCGCAGTCGGCATCATCGCCGGCTGGCAGGGCGCGACGGGCGACCTGAACGGCACGCCGACACCCGACCAGCCCCGCGTCGGTCATCCGTTCCCGGCCGCGCTCCTGTACGACAACGCGGCCGGTACGACTCCGAAGGTCGACCTCTACGCGAACAGCGACTCGCATCCCGAGCAGTCGCTGCAGTCCGACGGGTCCGGCCTCCAGCTGACTCCCGGCCAGACCTACACGTTCAAGATGCGGGTCACCGACAACGCGTTCGGCGGCAGTCTGTTCCAGGTCAAGGTGTGGCCGACGGGAACGACCGAACCCGCCGCCTGGCTTCTCCAGGCCGATGGCGACCTGAGTCGGGGATCCGTCGTCCTGGCCGCGCACCGTGCCGACGTGAGCTTCGGGACCGTGTCCGTCGTCGGTCGTCCGGGCGCGCCCACCATCTCGTCGGTCGCGCCGCTCGACGGGGGCGCGAAGGTTGCCTTCGCGGCGCCGGCGAACAACGGCGGGACGGCCATCACGGAGTACCGGGCGAACTGCACCTCGACCACCGGCGTCGCCGGCAGCGCGACCGGTACGACGAGTCCCATCACCGTGAGCGGGCTCGACGAATTCTCAGACGTACCACTGCACCGTCGTCGGGACCAATGCGGTCGGGACCGGGTCCGTCTCGGCCGACTCCGGGCCCGTCGTGCCGGGCACGACGGTCACCCCGCCGCCTCCTCCGCCGCCGCCCCCGCCGCCTCCTCCGCCCCCGCCGACCCCGACTCCGACTCCGACGCCGGCGACTGCGGGCTATTGGATGCTCGATACCAATGGCCGCGTGTACGCATTCGGCGACGCGAAGCAGTTCGGCAACGCGAGTCCCGGCGTCGTGGCCATTGCCGCTCGTCGCGATGCTCGCGGCTACTGGACCACCGACGCGCTCGGCAACGTGCGCGGCTTCGGGGCCGCCCACGCCGACGCCGGTCGTCCGAGCCTGCACGCGGGCGAGGTCGTCTCGACGATCTCCGCGACGCCGAGCGGGAACGGTTACTGGCTGTTCACGAACCGGGGTCGCGCCCTGCCCCACGGCGACGCGCGCTTCTTCGGCGACATGAGCAACGTCCACCTGAACGGGCCCATCGTCGCGTCCGTGGCCACCCCGACGGGCAGTGGCTACTTCATGGTCGGATCCGACGGCGGTGTGTTCAGCTTCGGTGACGCCCGGTTCCACGGCTCGACCGGGAAGCTCCGTCTCAACAAACCGATCGTCGGGCTTTCGCCGACCCCCGACAACAAGGGGTACTGGTTGGTTGCGTCCGACGGTGGGGTCTTCGCGTTCGGTGCCCCGTTCCGAGGTTCGCTCGGCGCCGTGAAGTTGAACAAGCCCGTGAACGGCATCATCTCGTACGGCAACGGCTACTTGATGGTCGCTTCGGACGGCGGGGTGTTCGACTTCTCGAACAAGGCGTTCGTCGGAAGCCTCGGAGCGCGCCCCGCGAATTCGCCGGCTGTGGTGGGCATCGTCTCGACGTAACCCACCGCCGGGCAACGTACCCAACCCAACGTCGTCGGGTTGGGTACGTTGCCCGTATGACGCTGGCCGAGCCCGAACGTTGGATCGCGCGCGAGAGCGAGGCCTTCGCCGCCGTCGTCGACTCCGGTTCGCTCGACGGGCGCGTGCCGGGCTGTCCCGGCTGGGATCTCCGCGCGCTCACGTGGCATCTCGGGAACGTGCAGCGGTTCTGGGCGGGGATCGTCCGCGCCGGCCGCGACGTACAACCCGATTTGGGTGACGAGCGCGCGTGGACCGGACCGTCGGAGCGAGCCGAGCTGGCGGCGTGGATCCGGGCGTCTACGGCCGACCTCCTCGACGCGTTGCAGCGCACCCCGTACGACACACCGGCCTGGGCGTGGTGGCGCAACGACCACACCGTCGGCGCGATCGCGCGGCATCAGGTGCAGGAGACGGCGGTGCACCGATGGGACGCGCAGTCGTCGGCCGGAACGCCCGATCCGTTGCCCCAACCCGAGGCCGACGACGGCGTCGAGGAGTTCGTCTGGCTCTGCCGGCAGTTGCGTGATCCGGCGCCGATCGTCTGCATCGCGACCGACTCCGGCCTGAGAGTGCCGCTCTCCGACGACTCGCCCGCCGTCACCGTGTCGGCCACCGCTTCCGACCTGGTGCTGCTCTTCCACCGGCGCATCGCGACCGCGGCCGTGCACATCGACGGTGACGCGTCGCTGGTCGAGGAATACTTCGTTTCGGTCGACTGACCCGTGACTCCCCTCGCTCGGTGACCGAGCAGGATCCCGACGCCGCGACGCTCCCTGTTCCGCCACCACGACTTCATGCGCCTGTGATCGGCGGAGTCGGTGTCGCAGCTGGGGAGTCAGGTCAGCCTGCTCGCACCGCCGCTCGTCGCGATCTCGGTGTTGCAAGCGACGACGTTCGAGGTCGGCGCGCGCACGGCCGTCGAGTTCTCGCCCTTCGTGCTGGTCGGGTCTGCCCGCGGGCGAGGTCGTGAACCGGCTGCCGCGCCGCCCGATTCTCATCTGGTGCGACATCGGCCGCGCGGTCACGCTCGCGTCGATACCGATCGCCTCCGCGTTCGACGTGCTCAGCTACGCGCAACTCGTCGCAGTCGTCTTCGTCACCGGCAGCCTCACGGTGTTCTTCGACGTCGCGTACCAGTCGATCCTGCCCGCGCTCGTCGGCCGCGACCAGTTGACGGACGGCAACGCGAAGCTCGAGATCACGCGGCGAGCTTCGTCGCGTCCGGTCTCCTCATCCGTGGCATCCGCGCCGAGGAACCGCCACCGGCCCCCGTCGACGAGAGCACGACGCGGCTCCGTGCGCTCGGTCGCGAGATCGTGTTCACCCTCGGCAACGTCGGGGTGCTCGTGGGTGCGGTCGGCGTCGCCCGGATCACGCGGGCCCTCCGCCTCGGCCCGACGATCATGTTCGGGATGCGCGGTTCATGGTGTGGGGCACGATGCCCTTCGGTTCGCTGACGGGCGCAGTGCTCGGTACCGCGCTCGGACTGCGTCCGACGCTGTTGGTCGCGGGCGGGCGGCATGCTCTCGGTGTTGAGGGTGCTGAGCCCGCCGGTCCTCGCGTTGCGGGAGATCCCGAGTCCGGAGCCCGGTCCCGAGATCCGTGCTTGACTACCGGCCGCTTCGAGTTCCGAAGGGAAGGAGGGTGCCGTGTTCCCCCACGTGTTCGACCCCAAGGAGCTGAACCGCGAACGGGCGATCCGCACGCCCGCGCTGCGGCGTTCGAGCGCGGCCACGGTGCACGTGTGCTTCGCCTCGGTCCCGCTGTTCTCCGGCTGCTCGAAGAAGGAGCTGCGCCTCATCGCCAAGAGTGCGGTGGTCGAGACGCGCGCGCCCGGAGCGACGCTCGTCACCGAGGGCGAACCCGGCCAGCGAGCGTTCGTCGTACTCCAAGGGACGTGCCGGGTGATCCGCCGGGGCCGGAAGGTCGGCACCGTCGGCGAGGGCGGCGTGGTCGGCGAGCTCTCACTGCTCACCGGCGCACCCCGCAACGCAACAGTCGTGGCCCACACCGCGCTCGAGGTCGCGATCCTCGACCGGCGCGAGTTCATCGCACTGCTCGAGGCATCGCCGTCGATCGGCCACAAGCTCTTGCAGGTCCTCGCGGCGAGGCTGCAACAGTTCGAGAAGAGCTCGGTCTGAGTTCCCGCGGAAACAGCTACCGAACCGGCGCCGGACGCCAACCGGCTCGCGAAGCGGCCGCGACCGCGGCGAGCTGCGAGTTGACGCCGAGCTTCTGCAGGATGGCGCGGATGTGCGACCGGACGGTCGCGAGCGAGACGTAGGTCTCGGCCGCGATCTCGTCGGCCGAGCAGCCCCGCGTGAGTCGCTGCAGCACCTCGGCCTCGCGTGAGGTGAGGCGGGTGAAGGGCTCGAGGCGCGCGCTGCTCCTCGTGCCGGTGTTCCTGGAGCGTCGTCAGGAGATCGATGCGTTCGAACGGCGCCATCGGGCGCATCGCCCGCGACGATGCACCGGACGCGTTCGACGAGCTCGTCGAACGACAGCCGTTTCTCGACGAGCGCGGCCGCTCCGGCCTCGACGCAGGCGCCCCACGCGGCCCGGTCCGTGTCGCCGGTCACGACCACGACGTCGATGCCGGCGTCGCGCAACCGTGCGATCAACGGGATCGAGAGGCCAAGCGCACCGAGATGGAGGTCGAGCAGCACCAGCTGCGGGGCGACCGCCAGCACGTCGGCGACGATGCCGTCGTACGTCGTCACGGGCACGACGTGCGCGTCGACGCCGTGTGCGCGCAATGCGTAGGCCGTCGACTGCGCGAGCAGTTCGTGGTCGTCGACGAGCACGACCCGCGTCGCGATCGACTCGGGGGCGGTCGTTGTCGTCATCTCGGAGACGGTCATTGGGCGTTCCTCAGCTCGGGAGTCGGCAAGGGGGTGTGACCACACGCTCGCGCCCGCACGGTCGGGGTCACGGCGCGCGCTCGGCAGCACGGTGACGGTCGGCACGGTGAGTGCGAACGACGCGCCGCCGCCCGGGCGTTCGTCAACCCAGAGATCGCCGCCCTGCGCTGCGGGCGATCGTCCGGGCGATGTGCAGCCCGAGTCCGTGCCCGTCGCAGCCGGGCCGCGCGTCGCCGCGATCGCCCCGCCCGAAGATCGTCTGGCGCAGCGCGGGCGGAACGCCCGGGCCCCGATCCTCGACCCGGATCTGCGCGAAGCCGGCGACGCTGCGGACGACGACGTCGACGGGCGACTCCGGCGCGTGCCGGTTCGCGTTCGTCAACAGGCCGTGCACGATCTGGGCGACGTCGTCGGAACGACCGACGCCGTGCAGGTCGGCCGGGATGTCCCAGGACACGACCTGACCCGAGGCCACGCACACCGTCAACGTCGGCTCGAGCACCTCGCGGATCCAGAAGGTCTCGGGCTCGGAGCGCGGTCGGGCCGGTCCTCGACGAGCACCCGCAGGCGCCGGATCTCGGCGACGAGCGCGCGCGACAGCACGGCTTGCATCGGGTCGGAGGCGGCGGGGGCGAACGTGCTCACCCCACCCTCGAGTGCGGTCACGGTCGAGCGCACCTCGTGCAGCGTGTCGGCGAACCGCTCCTGCGCTTCGTCGCGCTCGACCCGCAGCCGGAAGGCGACCTCTCGCTGGCGAGCCGCGGCTTCGTGCAGGAGCAGCGTCGCGGCGAACGCGGCGATCGCCATCGCGAACAGGTGGAGCGTGGTCGAGGCCGCGTTGCGCATCGGGTCGGTGAGCGCGAGCGGCGCGTACTCGAGGCTGGCGGCGGCATACGCGACGAGGACGATGAGCAACCATTGATCACGCGGATGACTGCGGTGCGCGACGTACACCAGGACGACGAGCACAATGCCGAGGCCGAGCGACAGCGCGGCGCCCGCGACCTCGTGCACCACCAGCACTCGCGCCACGACGAACACGGCGACCAGCGAGCCGAGCGCGCCCGCTGCGATCTTCGGCATCGACAACCTCGCGTCCACCTCGTGGTGCCGCAGCCACAGCACCACGAGTCCGATCGCGACGACCACGCACGCGACGCCGGCCGCGGTGTACCCCCGCGTGATCTCGGTGCTCGCGAACCCGGAGAGCCCGAGCACCATGACGACGAGACCGGCCCAGAAGGCCGACGACGTGCCTTCCAGCCGCCAGCGCAGGAAGCACGCGGCGGCCGTGATCGCGGCGAGCAGGCTCGCGCCGACGTCGAGGCGAACGATCGCCAACGCGAGCGACGGTGCCGACCGGTGCGCGTCCTGAAAGAACGTGATGACGAGACCCCAGGCGAGGGCGACGCCGCCGAGGGCGAGCGATATCCGCCCGACGGGGAGCGCGGCGTCGACGGGCACGGCCCGCCGGTCGCGGCCGCGATACGCCGCCCGATCCGCCCCACCGACAACATCCGCCACGTTTCCCGTCACGGGCGCAGTGTCTCACCACTGTTCGCACCCAGCTAGCCACTTTACGCGCGCGTGCCCGATGGCACAGGAGCGCTTCGGACAGATCGTGACATTCGCCGTGTAGCCCTCCGAACCCGGTCGACGGTCCCGGCCCGGACGGCTTACTGGATGAGGCGCACCGGGTCGCCCGTGAGCTGGGCCGTCCAGGTGGTGGTGTCCTGCACGGCGGCGGGGAAGGCGAAGTTCACCTTCAGCCAGCAGCCGAGCGGATCGTTGTAGTTACACGTGTAGGTGCTCGGGATCGGGATCCGGACCTGGATCCACTGCCCGTTGTAGTTCGCGCTGCTGACGTTCGTGATACGGCATCCGGAGCCCGTAGCGCCGAACGCACCCCAGGGCGGCCCGGTCGGGTTCCCGGGCGGCGCCGTGAACGTGCAGCCGGCGAAGGCCCCGCCGAGATTCGACTCGGCCGGTGGCAGCACGGTGATCGCCCCCGGCTGGGCCGCGTCGCCGACGTCGAAGAAGCTGAGTACGAGCGTCCGGCCCTGCGCGCCGGGGAGCACCCGGGCGAGGTAGAAGGTCGTGTTGGCCGCGGGGGAGTTGGCGTAGATGCCGATGCGCCCGCTGCCGAAGATCCGGACCGAGCCCGTCTGCATGTTGCCGCTCAGACCGGCCCGCAGCGCCAGCCGGTTCGCGCCGCCGCCGTACGGCGCCGCGCTGCCGTTGATCTTCGTACTCGTCTCGATCTGCAGGAAGTACGTGCCGACGGTCGGGTTGTTGACGGTGCACAGCGTGTACCACTGGCGGAAGTACTTCACGAAGAGGTCGGGCGCGCCGGCCTGCGGCGCGGTCTGGGTCGAGCGCGGTGGCGAGGTCGCCCTTGAAACCGGGGAACTCGATCGAACAGATGACCGGGTTGTCGGTGGGGTCGGCCGGGCTCAGGTCGGGCGCCCGCAGCTTGTACACCGTCCACGGCACCACGTTGTTGCCCTCGGTGTAGTACATGTCGCCGGTGCAGTAGGGGCTGTCGGCGGCCGGGCTGTAGCGCGTCGCCGAGTCGGGGACCGCGAACCTCGGGTTGAAGTTCGCGGGCAGGATCGACGCTCCCTTGAGGTTGCTGCCGTTGTCGTTGTCGCCGCAGTTGTCGCCGACGTGCGCGAACTCGGGGTCGAACGCCTGCACGGTGAGCGGCGTTCCCGATGCCTGCACGTCGATGCCGTAGAAGTAGCCGTTCGGGTCGTAGTCGGAGTTCGAGCCCGAGCAGTTGTCGGCGCCGTCACAGATCGTCGACTGGATCGCGTCGCCCTTGCCCTTGTTCGACGACGGTCCGAACACGTTCGTCCAGAAGTCGGGATAGCGCGTGCTGCCGTGGCTGACCGCGCCGATCGTCGGATCGTTGCCGAACTGGTTGATCGGACTGCCCATGCTCACCGGTCGCTGATACTCGCCGACACCGGTGCGCGCAAGGTTGCCGGTCGCCACGCCGATCGCCGAGCCGAAGACGTTGTCGACCCGCTCGGTGATCGTGACCTTGAGCTGGTTCGGCTGCTGGCCGGGCACGACGTTCACGGTCACGCCGTTGACGCCGTCGGTGTAGCCGTTCTTGGTGGCCACCTCGCGCGCCGTCGAGAACGCGATGCCGCCGAGGTTCTCGGGCATGAACACCGCACCGGCCAGCGCGGCCGCGTCGGCGGCCTTCTGGGCACGAACGCCGTCGCGCTTGCCGTGCCAGAAATCGACCGACCAGGCGGTGAACCCCAGGATCACGACCATGAGGATCGCGGTCCAGACCAGCACGACCCCGCGCTCGTCCGGCGCGGTGCGCCGCGCGAAACCTTGCCCGCGCCTAGTCACGATGCGCAGACCGAGGTCGGCACCGGCTCGAAGCGAAACACAGAGTGGTCCGAGAGCGAGACGTTCGCACCGAAGAGCCCGGTGAAGAACTTGTGGTTGATCTTGACGTACACACCGAGCTCGTCGAACGGCTGCGTGCACACCTGGTGCGACGACGCCGGCCAACCGCCGCCCTGCGGGGCGCCGGCGTTGAACGCCTTCGTCGCCGGGTTCCACACGTACTTGATGCAATTCGCCGCGCACGACGAGAAATTGCTCCCGGCGCCCGGGTAGCCGTTCGCGTTCGCCTTGTAGATCCAGAGCTCCTGGGGCGAGTCGGCCGGCAGCGTCGACAGCGCGGCGTTCACTGCGCCCACGATGCTCGTGGTGTACCCGGAGTTCGTGGCGAGCGCGGACCCGACCCGTCCCCCCGCACGGGCCGCGTCCGACGCGATCGCGGAGTCGTGGTACGCGTCGGCGTACTCGACGATCCCGAATGTGATCGTGATGAGCAACGGCAGGATGATCGCGAACTCGAGGACGACCGCGCCTCGCTCACCGCGGCGGGTCCAGTCGCCTCGACCCGGTTGGGCGAGACGAGCCAGACGCGCGAGGAACGTGCGCATCGCCCGGCGAGCGCGGTCGCCGGGACCTGACGAGTGTCGTGCGGTCGTATCCATCCCCGGGATCGTCGCGTCGAACCACGGTTTGCTCATCGTCAATCTTGATGAATCACCGCCCGTGGCCGAGCTCGCTTCGCGGGTCATCAATTTTGGCGATGGCACCAGCCTTTTCCCGGTGCACCGTGGTCGAGTCCTGAAGGACGGGACACCCGAAGGGAGCCACACACCATGTTGGAGATCGTCGAATACCTCAAGGCCCAGATGGAGACCCGCGTGTCGAACAGCGAGCGCGGCGCCGCCGCGGTCGAGTACGGCATGCTCGTCGCCCTCATCGCCGCGGTCATCGTTGCGATCGTCGCCACGCTCGGCGGCAAGATCAACACCGCGTTCACCACCGTTTCCGGGAAGCTCTAACCAACCCGGCCGCGTCACGCGGTCCGGACAACGGATCGAGCCAGCCGGGTTGGGGCCGGAGCATGCCGGCCCCGCCGGACGGCCCCAACCCCTGGGCTCGACCAACGCTGCCGCGCAGCACATGACCGTCCGCACGCGCGGGCAAAGGAGCACACGATGACTTTCCAGCGCACCGGGGCCCTGGTGGCCGCCATCGCGCTCGCCCTGCTCGGCACGCTCGGCCTCACCGCGTACGTGCACGGAGCGAAGGACCGAGCAACGGCAGGCGAGAAGCTCGTCGCCGTGTACGTCGCGAGCGCCAAGATCACGGCCGGCACGCCGGTCACCCAACTCCACTCGAAGGTGAAGGTCGAAAAGGTCCCGGCCAAGGTCCGGGCCGACGGCGCGATCACCAACCTCGACGCCATCAAGGGCAAGGTCGCCTCGATCGACATCGCCTCGGGCGAACAGATCCTCGCGAGCCGCTTCGTCTCCGCCGACGTGCAGTCGGCGCAGGTGCAGAGCAGCACGGCAGTTCCGGCCGGCTTCTTCCAGAGCACGGTCTCGCTCGATCCCGACCAGGCCCTCGGTGGTCAGGTCCGGGCGGGCAACCGCGTGGCGGTCGTGGCAATCGACACCAAGACCGACACGACCGGCACCATTCCGGCATCGGCCAAGGTCATCGCCCGGAACCTCCTCGTGACCACGGTCCAGATCGACGGCGACCGCGGGCAGACCCCGGACGCGAAGCAAACGCTGCCGAACGCGCCCACCGGCAAGCTCCTCGTGACGCTGGCCGTGACGCAGCCCGACCTGGAAGCACTCGTGACCGCAGTCAACGACGGAACGGTCTGGCTCGCGGCGGACCCGGGAACGAAGTAATGAGCGATCTCCTCGTCGCCAGTCCGTCGGAGGCCTTCGGGAACAAGATCGAGGGGGCCTACGGCGATCACCTGAACGGTCACCGGCGGTACTGGCGGGACGGTCTGCTCGACAGCCCCGGCTCGTCGATCGTGGCGGAGCTCACCCGCACGAACCCGGCGGTCGTGGCCATCGGTCCGGACATCACCGCCGCCGCCGCACTCGACCTCGCCCGGGCGTTCGACGCCGAACGTCCCGACGTAGTCGTGGTCCTGATCGCCAAGCCGTCGATCAAGCTGCTGGAGAACGCGTTGCGGGCCGGCGCCCGCGACGTCGTCGCACCCGACTCGGCCGACGACGACCTGCGCCGGGCCTTCGACAGCGCGTTGCACGCGGCCGACCGGCGGCGGGGCGCGCTGACGCCCACCGACGTCGACGCGCCGAGCCGGCACGTGATCTGTGTCGTGTCGCCCAAGGGCGGTGCGGGCAAGACCACGGTGTCGACCAACCTTGCGTCCGGCCTGGCCGGCGCCGCGCCCGGCGAGGTGGTGATCGTCGACCTCGACTTCCAATTCGGCGACGTCGCGAGCGCGCTGCACATGACGCCGACGCACACCTTCGCCGACATCTCGCGCAGTCCGGAAGCCGTCGACATCACGACGGTCAAGGTGTTCCTGACGCCGTCGGACTCCGGTCTGTTCGCGTTGTGCGGGCCGGAGGCTCCGGTCGACGCCGACATCATCAAGCCCGCGCACGTGCAGCACGTGCTCAAGTTGCTGGCGTCGGAGTTCCGCTACGTCGTCATCGACACCGGATCGGGCATCGACGAGCCCACGCTCGCCGCGCTCGAGCTCAGCACCGACATCGTCGTGTTGACGTCAACCGACGTGCCGAGCGTCCGCGCGACCCGCAAGGAGATCGACACCCTCGACCTCCTCGGGCTCACGAGCCAGACGCGGCACTTCGTCGTGAACCGTTCCGACGCACGAGTCGGTCTGCCGGTGGGGGAGATCGAGGCGACCGTCGGGATGTCGGCCGTCGCGTCGATCCCGAGCTCGCGCCTGGTGCCGATCTCGGTGAACCAGGGCACTCCCGTCGTCGTCAGCGATCGCCGTTCCGGCGTCGCCGACGCCATCTCTCGGCTCACGGGCCGCTTCGAAGCGACGGCCGCGCCGGCGCCGGGGCGCTCGAAGCCGTGGCGCAAGCACAAGGAGCAGCAGCAATGAAGCTGAGCGACCACCTGAAGGCGGCCGGCGTCGACGAGGAGACCGCACGCCGCGGGAGCGCGTCGGCGAGCGGGTTCGACGACGGCACCAGCACGGGCGACGACCCGATGGCCGCGCTCAAGGCGCGCGCCCTCGACGCACTCGTGCTGAACCTCGGCTCGCGCCTCTACGACGCGGCGATGACGCCCGAGCAGCTCGACGCGTACGTCGTCGAGGAGCTCGCCAAGGTGCTCGAGCACGAGCCCGTACCGCTGAGCCGGGCCGAGCGCGAGAAGCTCGTCGCCCAGCTCGGCGACGAGGTGCTCGGCTACGGCCCGATCGAGCGGTTCCTCGCCGACCCGACCGTCACCGAGGTGATGGTGAACGCGGGCAACCCGATCTACATCGAGCGCGGCGGGCGTATCCACAAGACCGACGCCCGCTTCGCCTCGGAGGCACGCCTCCGGTTGGTGATCGAGCGCATCGTGTCGGCGATCGGCCGGCGCATCGACGAGTCGTCGCCGATGGTCGACGCCCGTCTCGCCGACGGCTCCCGCGTGAACGCGATCATCCCGCCGCTCGCGATCGACGGGCCGGCTCTCACGATCCGCAAGTTCGCGAAGACCCGGCTCACGATCGCCGACCTGGTCAGCTTCGGGACGCTGTCGCCCGACGCGGCCGAGTTCCTCGCCGCCTGCGTGAGCGGCCGGCTCAACATCCTCATCAGCGGCGGCACGGGCAGCGGCAAGACGACGCTGCTCAACGTGCTGTCGTCGATGATCGCCAACGACGAACGCATCATCACGATCGAGGACGCGGCCGAGCTGCAGCTCGACCAGGAACACCTGATCCGGCTCGAGTCGCGACCCGCCAACCTCGAAGGTCGCGGTGAAGTGGCGATCCGTGATCTCGTGCGCAACGCGCTGCGCATGCGGCCCGACCGCATCATCGTCGGTGAGGTCCGCGGCGCCGAGGCGATCGACATGCTCCAGGCGATGAACACGGGTCACGACGGCTCGCTGTCGACACTGCACGCCAACTCGCCCCGGGACGCGCTGTCCCGCATCGAGACGATGGCGCTGATGGCCGGCATGGAGCTGCCGTTGCGGGCGATCCGGGACCAGACGGCTTCGGCGCTCGACCTGATCGTGCACCTCAGCCGGCTGCGGGACGGTTCCCGCCGGGTCACCCAGATCTCGGAGGTCGTCGGCAGCGAGGGCGACGTCGTCAGCCTGTCGGACCTCTTCGGCTTCGACTACTCGGCGGGCACGACGCCCGACGGACGTCACCTCGGGACTCTGCGGCCGACCGGTCTGCGACCGACGTTCACCGAGCGCCTCGCCGACGTCGGCGTCGAGCTCCCGGCCCGGCTGCTCGGCATCGACGCCGACATCCTGCAACGCCCGGGAGCGCGGCGATGAGCGGCGCCTGGACCCTGCCCGCGGGCGCGGCCGCACTGTTCGGTGCGCTGCTCCTGCTCGGCTACCAGCTCGCGCGAGCCGCGCGGTACGCCGGCGGCGTCTCGCGTCCGAGCTCGGTGTCGTGCCGAAGGAGACGGCCCGCACGCGGTTCGCCGCCCTCGGCACGCAGGCCACCGCGCTCGCGGAGCGCGCACTGTCGAACTACGACCACGAAGGTCGGGTCGGGGCCGCGCTCGAACGGGCCGGTATCGACCTGCGCCCGGCTGAGTTCGCGGCCGTCACCGGCAGCGTGGTCGTCGCGACGACGCTGCTCGGGCTGCTGTTCCTCGGGCCGATCCTCGGGTTGGTCGTCGGGGTGGTGACCGCCGGCATCGTCTGGTTCGTCGTGTCGATGCGGGGCCAGAAGCGTTGCGAACGCTTCGAGGAACAGCTCGGCGACACCTTGCAGATGCTCTCGGGCGGCCTGCGCGCCGGGCACAGCCTGCCGCAGGCCATGGACGCGGTCGTGCACGAGGCCGAGTCGCCGACGCGGGAGGAGTTCCAGCGGGTCATGTTCGAGACCCAGCTCGGCCACACGCTTCCGCAGGCGATGCGCAACCTCGCGGATCGCGTCGGCAGCGAGGACTTCGAGTGGGTCGCCGAAGCGGTCGAGATCCAGCGCGACATCGGCGGTGATCTCGCCGAGCTGCTCGACAACGTCACGAGCACCATCCGCGACCGCCGCCGGGTCAGCCGGCAGATCAAGTCGCTCACGGCGGAAGGGCGTCTGTCGGCGGTCATCCTGTTCTGCCTCCCGCTCGTCATGTTGGGTTTCATGGCGGCCGTGAACAAGACGTACTTCCACACGCTCACGGAGTCGTTCGCCGGCAACCTGATGCTCGTCGGCGCCGGCACGTTGATGGTCGTCGGCGGGCTCTGGCTCCGCCGCATCGTTCGATTGCTGTACTAGGAGGACCACGATGCCGGTTCACGTGTACCTGTTCGCCGCGGTCGCGATCGCGTCGGTCCCGCTCTTCGTCTGGTCGATGCGCGACCTGCGCGTCGAGCTCCCGACCCGCCGGCGCAAGCTCGTGCGGGCCAACCTCGGCGTGCCGAGCGCGCCGGTGCCGAACCTGCGCCAGGTCGTGCTCTCGCAGCGCACGAGCGATCGCCTGATGACGCCGGCGATGGACTGGCTGACCCGGACTGCGCGCCGCCTGACCCCGGCGAACATGCTCTCGGGGCTCGAGCAGCGCCGTCAGCTCGCAGGCGCCGACTCCGCGTGGACGATCGAGCGGCTGCTCGCGGTCAAGCTCGTGCTCGGCGGCGTCGGCGGTCTGCTCGGCCTCACGGTGTTCGTCGCGAACGCGTCGGGCCTCACGTTCCTGGCGGCGGTCCTGTTCACGGTCGGCGCGTTCTTCGTGCCCGATCTGGTGCTCGGCGCACGCGGTCGTGAACGGCAGAACGACATCGAGCGCGCGTTCCCCGGCGTCCTCGACCAGCTCTCGATCTGTGTGGAGGCCGGGCTCGGGCTCGACGCCGCCCTCGACCGGGCCGCCCGCAGCGGCCGCGGTCCGCTCGCGGAGGAGCTGGCCCGGGTCATGCAGGACGTGCAACTCGGTGTGAGCCGCCAAGTGGCGCTCGAGGCCCTGGTCAAGCGCACCGATGTCGCCGACATCCGCCACTTCGTCGTCGCCATCGGTCAGGCCAACCGCTACGGAGTGCCCGTCGTGCAGGCCCTGCGGGCGCAGGCGTTGGAGGCGCGGGAGCAGCGGCGCAGCCGGGCGGAGGAGCACGCGCAGAAGATGTCGGTCAAGCTGCTCTTCCCACTCGTGTTCTGCATCCTGCCCGCGCTGTTCGCGGTGCTGCTGGGCCCCGCGGCCATCCGCATCGCCCACCTCGGTCTGGGCGGCGCGCACTAACTCGCGGCGACCCCGACGCCCATCCGGATCTGCGGGTGGGCGTTCGGGTTCAGCCAGCGCAACACGGGGAGCAGCTCGCCGACCGGGAGCGCGACGCAGCCCGCGGTCGAGTCGCCGTTCGAGACGTGCAGGAAGATCGCGCTCCCGAGCCCGGGTGTACGCGCGGTGTTGTAGGCGATCACCGCGCCGTAGTCGTAGAAGGGCGCGTCGTACATCGGCTCGGGATGGACGCCCGCCGACGCGACGCGTGTGTCGATCCACTCGTTGTAGTTCGCGCTGCTCGGATCGTCGTCCCAGACGAGGGCGGTGCTGTCGATGCGGCGGTACGGGAACGCGACGCCGGGATCCGGCTCGATGCCGAAGAAGAACGAGAACCCGTAGGTGCCGGAGGGGGCGCGGCCGTCGCCCTCGCGTTTCGCGCCGGGCGGCGCGAAGCCGTTGCGCCCGATGCGCGCGGTCCACGGGCCGAACCGGCGCACGAGCCCGGTCGTGGTCTCGTCGTACGCGGTGAGTGTGGCCGAGCTCCGCCCGTACGCGGTCGCGTCGACGACGATCAGCTGCCCGGTGACCGCCGGGGGTGACGTGGTCGTCGGTCGGACGGTGGTGCGCGGCGGCGCAGCACTGGTCGTCGTCGCCGAGGTCGTGGGCGTGGTCGACGCGGCCAACGCCGGAACCGACCGGGGGGTCGCCGTCGACGCGCCCGACGACGTCGACGTCGCGGCGGGGCGTGTGGTCGCCGGCGCCGACGAGTCGGGGTGCGCGGCGGAGCTCCCGCAGCCTGCGAGCAGCATCACGCACGGCGCGATCGCAGCGGCAAGGTTCCGGTGCACGACCGATAGCGTAAGGAAGGTGCACGGCCCGCGAGCGTCAACGCGCAGCGTCGCGCCCGCCCTGCTCGTCGTGCTGCTCGCGGCGGCCCTCGCCGCGTGCGGATCGTCGTCGCAGCCATCGACCGCACCTGCAGCACCGACGACGCTCGCGCCGAGCGGGAGCACGTCCACACGCGGCGCGACGACCACACCCACGACACCGGCCGCACCGACGACACGTGCGACTGTCGCGGCGCCCGCGACGACGAGCACGACCGCCGCCCCCTCGGCCGCGGCGTTCCGGGCATCGGTGTCGACGGTCACCGCGACCGATCTGGGGTCGACCTTCCGGGTCGGATGCCCGGTGGGCCCCGCGCAGCTCCGGCGGTTGCAGCTCACGTACCGGGGCTTCGACGGCCACGCCCACACCGGCACGATCGTGGTCGTGGCCACAGTCGCGGTGAAGGTCGTCGCCGTGTTCCGGACGCTCTACGAGGCCCGTTTCCCGATCCGGCGGATGCAGCCGGTCGACGCGTTCGGCGGGAGCGATCCGCGGTCGATGGCGGCCGACAACACGTCGGGCTTCAACTGCCGAAACGCGGTCGCGGCCGGACCGCCGCGCTGGTCGGCCCACGCGTACGGCACTGCGATCGACGTGAACACGGTCGAGAACCCGTATGTCGAAGGGGGAGCGGTGCAACCTCCGAACGGCGCCGCGTACGCCGATCGCACCGACGTTCGCCCGGGCATGGCGGAGCCGGGGAGCACGCTCAACCGAGCGTTCGCGGCCGTCGGTTGGCAGTGGGGCGGCCGCTGGACGGCCACACCCGACTACCAGCACTTCTCCGCGGACGGCGGTTGACGAGGAGTTCCCGATACGTCAGCCGCCGCCGTAGGGGCAGGTGATGATCTCGAGGAAATGGCCGTCGGGATCGGCGAAGTACACGCCCCGCCCGCCGTCGTTCCGGTTGATCTCCCCGGGCCGCGCTTGCGTCGGATCGGCCCAGAAGTCGAGCCCGCGCGCCCGGATCCGCCCGAAGATCTCGTCGAACTCCTCCTCGTCGATGAGGAACGCGTAGTGCTGACCGCTGATGTCGCCGTCGACCTCGTGGTAGTCGAGCGACACGCCGTTCGCGACCTCGACGACGAGGAACGGACCGAACCGCACCGCGGGCTCGAGCCCCAGGATGTCGGTGAGGAACGACGCCGACACGTGTTGGTCGCGGCACCAGACGATCGTGTGGTTGAGGCGCACTGACACGACGTTCTCCCTTTCGAAGGTGTTCGTCAGGCGTTGAGGACGACGCGGAAGATCGCGGCGTAGAACAACAGGCCCGCGGCGACGACGAGCGCGTGGAAGACCTCGTGGAACCCGAAGACGGCCGGAGCCGGGTCGGGCCGGCGGGTGGAGTAGACGACCGCGCCGGCCGAGTACACGAGCCCGCCCGCGAGCAGGAGCAGGAACGACGCCACGCCGAGGTCGCGCCACAGCGTGGGCATGAATGCGACCGCCGTCCAGCCGATCGCGATGTAGAGCCCGGCCACGAGCCACCGCGGCGCGTGCATCCACAGGAGTTGCAGCCCGACGCCGAGGATCGCGAGCGACCACACCACGCCCAGCAGGATGCGCACGCTCCGGGTGTCGAGGGCGGCGACCGCAACCGGCGTATAGGTGGACGCGATCCCCACCATGATCATCGCGTGGTCGAGCCGGCGCAGTCGGATGCGCTGCCGGTCGGTCCAGTGTCCACGGTGGTAGCACGCGCTCGTCGTGTACATGAGCGTGAGCCCGATCGTGTAGACGAGCACCGCCCAACGCACCGACGCCGAATCATTGGCCGCGAGCAGGGCGAGACCGAGGAACGGGAAGACGAACGCGGCGATCTCGTGCGAGACGCCCCGCCAGCGCGGCTTGACCGGCGCCGGCCCGCCGGACACCACAGACGTCCGGGGCTCCGGCATGCCCCGATGCTACGAGCCGCCCCTCGCCAACCCCTATCCCCACCAACAGTTGTCAGAGTTCTCCGCGCCCAGGTGCCCATTTCTCCACCAACTGTTGGTGGAGTTGTGGGCCTCGGGTGTTCGTATCTCCGCCAACAGTTGGTGGAGTTGGGCGCGTCAGGCGGCGAGGCGGTAGAAGAGGAGCGCGGTCGAGAGGACGGCTGTGACGCCGATCAGCGCACCCATGACGACCGCCGAGACGCGCACGCGGTGGCGCTCGACCCGCAGCCGCGACCCGAGCGGGACACGCAGGGTCTCGAGCGCGAGGGAGCTCGACTGGAGGTGGTCGTCCAGCGTCAACCGAAGTCGCTCCCCGTCGTGCAGATGGAGCTCGAGCACACGCCGGCGCGGCCCGAACTTCATCAGACGCGCGCTGCGGACGTTCGTCGCGCGGATGAAGCGATTCCGGCGGGACGTCGCGAACGCGTATTCCGGCGACGCGAAGCACAGTTCGAGGGCGCGCGTATCCGCCGACCGGCGCGCGAACACCCTGCCGACGAGCGCACCGAGCAGCGCGCCGACGAGCGACGCCGACAGCGGCGCCTAGCAGCGCACCGACGAACGCGAGGTCGGTCGCCGACGTCCGGACGAGCACCAGCGCGTCCCGGTAGACCACGATGTCGTAGATGCCGGCGAGCCTGCGGGACCGCACCAACACCCCGTACGGACGGCAATCGCGCCCGAGGTCCGGAACGACGGGCGCAGGCGCGTCCGGAGCGCTCGTCGTGGGCAGCGCCGGCAGCTCGGTCACGGTCCGCGGCGACGGTGCCGGCCGCGAGTCGAGGCGCCGCGTGGCCGTCCGGGTCGACAATTCGGTCACGGCTATGCGTCGGATCACACCCGGCCGACCTTGAGCATCGGTGACCGTTGCCTCACGGCCGGTGTGGCACCGTCGGGGACCTGCCGCGCCCTACGGTTTGGCCGCGATGGACGGCTCCTCGGCTCTGACCCGGTTCTCGATCGTGATGGTCGCCGGAGCCGTGGTGGGTGCCGCGATCGCGTTCGTGGGCCCATGGCAGCTCGCCTCGCTGGCCGGTTTCGACACGGCGGCGGCGTTCTACGTCGGTTCGGTCTGGCTCTCGGTCGGGCGCATGTCACCCGCCGACGCCGAGTCGCACGCCACTCGCGAAGACACCACCCGCGTCGCGACGTCGGTGCTGCTCCTGAGCGCGTGCGTTGCGAGCCTCGTCGGCGTCGGCCTCGGCCTCGTCAAGGCGAACCAGGCCCACGACGCGGGCCGGATCACGTTGACGGCGGCGACGGTGCTCACGGTCGCGCTCTCGTGGAGCCTCGTCCACACGGTGTTCGCGCTCCGGTACGCGCACGAGTACTACACGCCGCCGATCGGCGGGATCGATTTCAAGACCGAGGGCTTTCGTCCCGACTATCAGGACTTCGGCTACGTGGCGTTCACGATCGGGATGACCTTCCAGGTCTCCGACACCGACATCCAGTCCCGGCGCATGAGGCGCACGGTGCTGCGGCACGCGTTCTTGGCGTATCTCTTCGGCGCGGTGATCCTCGCCGTCGTCATCAACGTGATCGCGAGCCTCTTGAACGGCTGACTCGCCGAGGACGCGTCGTCACGCCTCACGGGTCGCGGTTCTCCGAGGTGCTCGCGCGAACTCGAGCCCGACCGCGTCGTTCAACTCGACGAGATCCTGTTCCAGACCGCGTCCCTTGCCGTCGGCGTGGAGGTACGCCGTCAGGTCGGCGAGGCCGTCGGCGATCTCGTTCAGCTCGTGCTGCAATGGCGCTGTGTGTTCGCGCGACGGCCGGCAACGTATCGGTCGAAACGATCAGGTTTCGGGGGCTACGACCTCGTCGAGGCGAAGAGACCCGTCGACCACGAGCCGGAAGCGTCCGCGTCCCGTCTTGTCGATCCGGATGGGAGCGGCGCGCTCTTCGAGCCGGCGCTTCAACAAGATGAGGCGGCTGTCGAGGTTGTCGCGGAACTCGGGGAGCTCCAGCGACGGGTCGAGCCGGACCTCCTTGTTCGTGAACTCGACTCGGCGCTCCCGCGTGTAGTGGCGAAGCAACGACCAGAGGATGCGCCCGGCCACGCCCTTGATGAGATAGTCGCCGTCGAGGAACGTGCTGCCGTCGACCGCGAAGAACCGCACGTGGCTGGTTCTCGTCGACGTATCGGGCGCCGCGGCCAGAGCGCCGGGGCCGGCACCCACGGCGTCGTCGGTCGAGTCGCGCGCCCGCTCCGCTTCGATCGCCGCGGCGACGAGCGACGCCACGACCGACAGCAACGTCTGGTCGGCCTCGTCGAACGCCACCTGTTCGCGGCTCTCGACGACGAGGACGCCGATCAGCTGACCCAGCGCCATCATCGGGACCGCGATCCGGCTCTCGGCGTCGACGAGGCCCGGCATCGGGACCTCGCGGCCCGGTCCGATGTCGCCGCTGCTCTCGTACGACCTCCGAACGGTGGCGCCGTACTTCACCATCTGGCGCAGGTTCCCGACGCGGACGGGCGCGGCCCGTTCCGCCGCCATCCCGACGAACCCGTCGCCGACGACGACCTCGGAACCGACGCCCTCGTCGGGATACCCGTGGCTCGCGATCGGTGAACAGGCGGCCGCCGCTCTCGTCGAGGAGCATGAGCAGCGAATGCCCGTACCCGAGGAGCTGCGCGAGGCCGTCGACCGTCGTGCCGACGATCGAAGTCAGGTCGGTGCACCGGCTCAGGCGGGCCGCGAGCTCACCCAGCGGCTCGGGGCTCATGACCCGTGCCGGCACCGCAGGCGCGGCGCGGCCGTCGCGGTCGGCGTACGGGTTGGTCGCGCTCGATGTGCGCGACGCGGTAGATGTCGGCGGCGCGCAGCTTGAAGACGTCGCGCATCCCGCTCACCGCGGCCACGGCCTCGACGTCCTCTCGCAGCCGCTCGAAGATGACGCCGCGGCGCTCGGTGCGCTCGTAGACGACCGTGAGCCGGTACTCGTCGTACGTCAGCGGATCGAGGACGAGCACGCTCGCGCGCGGATTCTCGGCGAGGTTGCGCGCCGGTCTTCGAGAAGAACTGGTTCGACAATGCGATGCGCTCGTCGTCGACGACGCGGATCCGCGACAGGTAGGTGACGTTCGGCGCGCCGGCGCGCCGACGCGGTCGCGATGACCGCGGGGACCGCGCCCTCGAAGCACAGGTGGACGTCGCGCGAGCGAGACGCCGGCTCATCGGCGTCACCCGCTTCGATCGCCGCGCCCGGCCACCGGCCCCGGCGTCTGGTCGTAGAGCTCGGTGAATCGCGCGACTGCAGGCCACGTACCCGACGGGAACCATGCGCTCGAGCACTCGCGCGGTCGGTGCCGTCGGTGCGCGACGATGTCGCCGAAGAACTCGTCGGTGAACTGCGCAGCCCGATCGCGATCGGCGTCGGTGGCGGGCTCGATCGCTCGTGACGCTTCCCTTCACCTGGATCGAACGCAGCGTGGGGACGTCGGCGGCGGTCACCGCGATCACCGCGGTCGCGGCCAGGTCGGCGAGCGTCTCGGTCGCCGCCGCGTCGAGGAGCAGCCGGCACTCGCCCCGCTCACGGACAGCACGGTCAGGCCCCATCCCCGCGCCGCGGTGCGGCTCGCCGTCGGCGCCGACGGTCCCCACGATCAGCGAGCAGCCGCCCTCGAGAAAGGCCGTCGTCTCGGCTGCGAACACCGTGCCCTCGCTCCTCCCGCATTCGATGAGCGGGTTTCTTAGCATCCGGTTACTGCTCTTTCAGGAGCGAGCGCCGACCCCGTCCCGCACGATCGTGGAGACACGCACCGACGGCGGCCGGATCGCCGGGCGCCCGAACCAGGAGCAGGAACCATGACCGTGCAGGAACACAGCATCGCGCCCGCGATCCAACCCGTTGCCTTCGACATCTACCGCGACATCCACAAGGGCATCCGCGCCGAGCTGTTCGCCGTGACGACCGCGGCCGGCCGGCTCGACCCCGCCGACGCCGCGGGCCGGGCCGACCTCGCCCGACCACGTCGACAGCGTGGTCGAGCTGCTCGTGACGCACGCCGCGCACGAGGACGCCCACGTCCAGCCCGCGATCGAGCTGTACCTCCCGGCGCTGGCCGAGCGCATCGAGTCCGACCACGAACGCCTCGACGCCCGCATCGCGAGCGGTCGCGGCGATGGCGGCTGCGACCGCGACGACTCCCGGCGACTCGCCGCGCTCGACGTCCACCGCGTCTACCTCGAGCTCGCGTCGTTCACCAGCTCGTACCTCGAGCACCAGGACATGGAAGAGCGCCTCGTGATGCCGGGCCTCGAGCGCGCCATCGGCGTCGAGGCGGTCATCGGCGATCCACGGCGCGATCCTCGCGAGCCTGACGCCGGAGGAGAACGCCCGGTCGCTGGCGTTGATGCTCCCGGCCATGAACGTCGACGACCGCGTCGAGATGCTCGGCGGGATGCGCGACAACGCGCCGGCCGAGGTCTTCGCGGGCGTGTGGAACCTCGCGGGATCAGTGCTCGACGCGTGCGACCGCGCCGCGGTCGCGGCCCGGCTCGGGATCGCCTGAGCGCCGGTCGACTCCGCCGGGTCGCGCGTCGGCGGCTCCGGCACTGACGAGACCGAGTGAGACCCTCGCCATTCTGGCGGGGGCGAGGGCCTCATCCGGTCAGGTCCCACATGTGTGGAGGGCCGCGCGGCTGTGCTCACGGCCCGCGTCGATCATCCGCCGTCGCGCCCGTGGCGTCGAGCATTCCGTGCGCGATGTGACATGTCGCGCTCGCGTGCGGGCGGAACGCGCCGCGCACGCAGCCGCGCAGAAGGTCTCCGTTCAGAAGGTCGACCGGCCGCCCGACATCGAGACCGCCTCGGCGGGAGCCGCCGCGAGCGCGTCGCGGATGACGACCGCGGCCTGGCCTTCGCTCAGTCCGTGCTCACGGCGCAGCTCGAAGTTGATCGCACCGGGCGAGACCTGCAGCGCGAGGAGCGCGGGCACGCGTTCTCCGCGCTCGTTCGTATTCCGCGAGCGGGCTCACGCGGTACTTGCTCCGGCTCTTCGTGCCCAGTCCGTCCATGGAGGTGATCCTGAACGTCGGCGTCCCCGACGGGAAGAGCTGTGGCCGATTCGTGCCTGAAGTCACCCCGTCGGTCGAGTGATCGCGTCCGGCCGATTACGTTCGGGTGATGGCGATCCGGGTGGTGCAGTGGACCACGGGCAATGTCGGCCGGCGGGCGGCGAGGGCGATCCTGCGCCACCCCGACCTCGAGCTGGTCGGCTGCTACGCGTGGTCCGACGACAAGGCCGGCACCGACGTCGGGACGCTGGTCGGCGTCGAACCGATCGGGCTGGCCGCGACCCGCGACGTCGACGCGCTGCTCGCCCTAAGTCCCGACTGCGTCAGCTACAACCCGATGTGGCCCGACGTCGACGAGATGTGCCGCATCCTCGCCGCGGGCGTCAACATCGCGTCGACCGCGGCGTTCCTCACCGGCCGGGCGCTCGGAGCCCATGCCACCGGGCGACTGCGCGACGCGGCCCTCGCGGGGGGCGCGACGATGTTCGGGACCGGGGTCAACCCGGCTTCCTCAACCTGTTCGGCCTCGTGAGCGCGGGCATCTGCGACCGGGTCGACCGGATCCGCGTCCTGGAGTCGGTCGACGCCACGGGCTACACGTCGGCCGAGACCCAGCTCTCGGTCGGGTTCGCGCACGACCCCGACGCGCCGGCGACCCGTGCGCAGACCGAGCAGGCGTCGGCGGTGTTCGGTGACGCGGTCGCGCTCATGGCCGACGGGTTGGGCGTCGACCTCGACGAGATCGGCTTCGCGGCCGAGTACGCGCGCGCGCGACGGAGACGATGGATCTCGGGTTCATGACGATCCCCGAAGGGACCGTTGCCGGGATCACCGGCACGTGGTTCGGCGCCGCCGCCGACCGGCACGTGATCGAGTGCTCGTACCGCTGGAAGATGGGTTGGGCGATGGAACCCGACTGGCCGCTCCGGCACGGCTACTTCGTCGAGGTCGACGGCGAACCCAAGGTGCGCAGCCGCTTCCAGATCCTGCCACCCGACGACTGGTCCGAGCCCGGCTACATGGGGCTCGGCATGATCATGACCGCGATGCCGGCCGTGAACGCGATCGCCGCCGTGTGCGCGGCCGCGCCCGGCATCGCCACGTATCGCGACCTTCCGCTCGTCACCGCCTGCGGGTTCGTGCCCCGCTGACCGTCGCGCCGGAGCGCGTCAGCGCGCGTTCCACCGTGGGGGCCGGCGTTCGGCGAACGCGCGCCCGCCCTCGGTCGCGTCGTCGGTCGCGGCCGCGACCTTGCGCATCGTCTCACCGAAGCGGATCGCCTCCAGCATGGGAAGGTGCTGCGCCCGCGTCGCGACCTCCTTGATCGCGCGCTGCGCGAGCGGAGCCCCCTGCAGCAGCCGGTCGGCGAGACGGTGAGCCTCGGCCATGAGGTCGTCGTGCGCGACGACCGTGCCGACGAGGCCCATCTCCTGCGCGCGGGCCGCGCCGACGCGGTCGCCCGTGAGGAGCAGCTCCATCGCGTCGTGCCACCGCAGCCGTTGCGGCAATCGGATCGCGCCCACGATGGTCGGCACGCCGATGCGCACTTCGGGGAAGCCGAACTCGGCCCGCTCGCTCGCGATCACGAAGTCGCACCACGTGACGAGGGTGAGGCCGTACCCGAGGCAGTGGCCGTTGACCGCGGCGATGACCGGCTTGAAGATCTCCCAGCCACTCTCGAACGAGTTCGTCGTCGGCTTCTCCCAGAAGGTGCCCGGGAAGTCGCCCGCGGATCCCGCGCCGTCGCGCAGGTCGGCCCCCGCGCAGAACGCGCGGCCGGCGCCGGTGACGATCCCGACCCACGCGTCCTCCTCGTCACGAAACCGCGAGAACGCCTCGTTGAGGTCGCGGCGCATCTCGCCGTTGATCGCGTTCGAGCGCGTCGGGACGGTTGTAGGTGATCGTCGCGAGATGTCCGTCGAGCTCGTACTTCACGGTGTCGCCCACGCCGCCATTCGTAGTGGCTCGGGCCGGGGCCCGCAACGCCGCCGACCGACGGTCACCCGGCGGGGGCCGGACGCGGGCACAATCTGGTCCGTGCAACGCAGCAGCGGGTCCGTGCAACGCAGCAGCGGGTCCGTGCAACGCAGCAGCGGGTCCGTGCAACGCAGCAGCGGGTCCGTGCAACGCAGCAGGACGCCCGGGCAAGAGCGCGGGCGGCGCCGTCCCGACCAGTCCGGCGTCGCGCACCTCGTACTCCTGATGCTCGTCGTGGTGCTCGGTGTGCTGCTCGCGTCCGCGTACCTCGGCGCCACCGGCAACCCTCTCCCGTCGAGCGTGCCGAGCCCGAAGATCGACACCGCCGCGGTCACCCGCGCGGTCGCGCCGTCGGTCGCGAACATCACCGCGACCCTCGCGGGCGTGCGCGGACGCGTCGCGGGGACGGGACTCGTGCTCTCGCCCTCGGGTGCGGTGCTCACGAACAACCACGTGATCGCGGGCGCCGAATCGATCACCGTCCAGGTGAACGGGACGGGCCCGAACTACCGGGCGCGGGTGACCGGCTACGACGTCGCCGACGACATCGCGGTCGTGCAACTCGCCGGCGCGTCCGGCTTGCGCGTCGCACCCCTCGGCGATCCCGCGTCCGCAGCGCGTCGGCGACAGCATCGTCGCGATCGGCAACGCCGGCGGTCTCGGCGGGAAACCGGCCGCCGTCGCGGGCACGATCACCGCGTTCGGCCGAGCGCGTCACCGCGACCGACAGTGTCGGCGACGAGGGCGAGACGCTCTTCGGCCTGATCGAGATCGCGGCCGCGATCCGGCCGGGCGACTCCGGCGGACCGGTCGTCGACACGACGGGCCGGGTCATCGGGCTCACCGCCGCGGCCACGACGGCGAGCGACCTGCTCCCCGCGAGCACGGTCAGCGGCTTCGCGATCCCGATCGACCGGGCCCGGGCCGTGGCCGACCAGATCCGGGCGGGCCGGTCGTCCGCGACCGTGCACGTGGGCCCGCACGCGATCCTCGGCGTCCAGGTCAAGACGATTCGCTCGACGCCCGCGGTCGCGTCCGTCGACGGCGCGGTCGTCGGCCTCGTCGAGAACAGCAGCCCGGCGCGGGCCGCCGGACTGCGCGCGGACGACGTCATCGTCGCGGTCGACGGCGCCGACATCTCGTCGCTCACCGACCTCAACGCCGCGCTCGACCGGCGGCGGCCGGGCGACGTCGTCACGTTGGGTTGGACCGACACGGCCGGACATTCCCGGACAGGATCGGTCGTGCTGCTCGCCGGCCCTCCACTTTGACCGGAGCGCGCCGCAGCGTGACGCCGTACGGCTTCTGGCAGGTCGCGGGCGCGGCGGGACCGGCGCGGCGAAGCGTTCGCGCAACCGTGACGACCGAGCCCGGCGCGAGCGTGCGGCCGCTCGCGCTCGATGATGGCGAGCGCTATCTCCGGCGGGCGCTTCCTAGTCGTGCGCGATGGCGACCGCGGGCGCGCCGCTCGTGAAGCCCGCCGCGGACCCGCTGAACGGCAACCCGAACGTGAAGACGCCGCCGTCGCCCGCGACGAGGCGGTAGCCCGCGCGCTGCGCCTGCATCCCGACGATGGGGGACACGAGCCGGATGTTGCCGGTCGAGCCGCGGAACGTCGCGTCGCCGAAGGAGAAGATCCCGCCGTCCGACGCCACCAACCAGTACCCCTTGCCCGACGGTGTCGACGTCATGCCGACGATCGGGCGGTTGAGGTGCTTGGCGCCCATCGATCCGTGGAACCGCGCGTCGCCGAACGCGAAGATGCCGCCGTCCGAGGCCACGAGCCAGTACCCGGCGCCCGTTGGCGTGGTCGCCATCCCGACGATGGGCTGGTTCAGGTGGATCGCGCCGGTCGAACCGTGGAAGCGCGCGGAGCCGAACGAGAAAATGCCGCCGTCGCGCGCGACGAGCCAGTAGCCCTTGCCCGCGGGGGTGGCCGCCATGCCGACGATCGGCTGGTTCAGGTGCCGGCCACCGGTCGAACCGTGGTAGGCCGCCGTCCCGAACGAGAAGACGCCACCGTCGCTCGCGACGAGCCAGTACCCGGCGGTCGTGCGCCCCGCCATCCCGACGATGGGCCGCGCGAGCGGAACCCCCGCGAGCGAGCCGCAGTAGGGCGCACTCCCGAACGGGAACACGTTGCCGTCGCGGCCGGCCACCCAGTAGCCGGCATGGTCCGTCTGCGTGCGGCATGTGCCCGGCGCGTGGGGCGGGACACCGTTCGGCCCGGCCACGGCCACGATCCCCGACAACGTGGGAACGAGCACGAGTCCCAATGCCGCGGCGGGCGCGGCGAAGTGCGCGACCGACCCGACATGCAGTGACGTCTGCACCGATCCGGTCGCCGGGTTCAGCGCGTACATGACCCCCGAGGCCCGGTCGATCGTCCACAGCAGACCACCGGCGAGGATCGGCGAACCGACCGCGGAGCCGAGCGGCGCCGACCAGCCGAGCGACATCGAGCGGTGTGCGACGTCGATGTTCACCTGCTGGATCTTGTTCTGGCACGGCACGAAGAGCCGGGAGCCGTCGAACGCGTCGGTCCCGAACGCGTTGACGCCGTCACACATGTGCAGCGAGTGCAGCATCTTCATCGTCGTCGAGTCGATGAGAAAGCCGGTCTGCTGCTTGCCGATCTGGAACACCATGTTGTTCGGGAGGATCGCGGGCGCGACCGACGACAGGTCGCGGTCGCCGCCGGGGAAGGTCTCGAACGACCCGGTGAGGTGCATGCCCGACGAGTTGTCGAAGCGCAGGACGCTCTCACCGAAGTTGCCGTGACCGTCGGGGTCGGGGTTCCCGGTCGACACGTACACGTTGCCGTGGGCGTCGATCGTGGCGCCGCCCGTCGCCCAGATCGCACCGAGACCCGTCGTGGGCGTGACGTTGAATGCCACCTTGCCGTGACCGGCCTCGTCGAGCGACACCAACCAGCCGTGGTACGGGCCGCAGTCGCCCGCGTACCCGCCGTAACCGATGTACACGCGTCCGTTGCCGAGCGCGAGGCCGGCGCGCTGCTGGATGTTCAGCGAGTTCTGCACACCCCCCGGATCCGCGTTCGCCGAGACCTTCCGCGCGCCGGTGAGCGTGTCGAGGCCGATCAGTTGGTGATGGATGTGCTTGAACGAGTCCTGGATCGTCGCGACGACGAAGATCGTGTGCCGGGCGGTGTCGATGACCGGCGTCGACAGGATGCCGAGCGGGTCGACGTTGCCGCAGCCGGACTGCGCGCTCACCGACGTCATCGGGGCGCCGACGTGTCGTGCCCAGAGGATCGTGCCGTCGTGCGCGTCGAGGGCGTACACGGTGTCGTTCTGGGTCGCGGTGAACACTCGTCCGTTGAACACGAGCGGCTGTGCGTATACGGCGCCGTCGAGGTTGCGGCTCCACGCCTGGTGCGCGGGGAGGAGCGCGGGCTCGGTCGTGTCGTTCCCGGTGCGCTGCGGGTTGGCGTTGTAGACGGGCCAGGTGGAGCCGGCCGACGCGGGCGCGGCGCCGGCCCCGAGCAGGAGCGCGAGCGCGCCGATGACGATGACGGACCGGCGTTTGAGGAGCATGCGGCCAGTCTCCCGCAGGCGCAGGCGCCGCAAACGTCACCCCCTGTACCCTGCGCGCGGAGCGCGACCAAGCGAGGTACCGATGACGCTTTCCCCTGAGGATCACTACACGATCATCTCCGCCGACTGCCATGCCGGGGCCAGTCACGAGACGTACCGCGAGTACCTCGAGGCGAGATACCTCGAGGACTTCGACGCCTGGCGGGGCAAGTACCGCAACCCGTTCTCCGACCTGCGGGGCAACCGGCGGATGCGCAACTGGGACGACGAGCTGCGCAACTCCCAGCTCGAGGCCGACGGCATCGTCGGCGAGGTGGTGTTCCCGAACACCGTGCCGCCGTTCTTCCCGAGCTTCGTGCTCTTCGCCCGCCCGCCCCGGCCCGACGAGTACGAGCACCGGCTCGCGGGGATCCGCGCCCACAACCGGTGGCTCGCCGACTGGTGCGGGCGCTTCCCCGAGCGCCGAGCCGGGATTGGCCAGATCTTCTTGAACGACGTCGACGACGCGATCGACGACGTGAGGTGGATCAGCGAGCACGGCCTGCGCGGCGGCGTGTTGATCTCGGCGATCCCTCCCGACGTCGACTACGTGAAGCCGTTGTACGACCCCGTGTACGAACCGTTGTGGTCGGTGTGCGAGGACCTCGGCGTGAAGGTGAACAGCCACGGCGGGACCGGCCTGCCGAACTACGGCAAGTACGCCGTCGCCGACCTCCTCTACATCACCGAGGTTTCCTTCTACTCGCAGCGCCCGTTCGTGCAGCTGCTGCTCTCGGGCGTCTTCGAGCGCCACCCCCGCCTGCAGTTCGTGATGACCGAGATGGGTTGCGCGTGGCTGCCGCCGCTGCTCCAACGCTTCGACCAACTGATCAAGAAGATCAACGCGACCGGCTCCACGGGTGAGCTGCGCTACACCGACGAGCACAAGCTCCCGCAGCTCGCGAGCGACTACTTCCGCCAGAACTGCTGGGTCGGTGTGAGCCAGCCCGGCCCCGCCGACGCGGCCGCCCGCGACGTCATCGGTGTCGACCGTTTCATGTGGGGGAGCGACTACCCGCACGACGAGGGGACGTGGCCGTTCACCCGCGAGCACCTGCGCCAACTGTTCCACGACACCGACCCGGCCGAGCTCCAACAGATGCTCGCCGGGAACGCGGCGCGGCTCTACGGCTTCTCGCTCGACGCCCTCGCGCCACTCGCCGCGCAGTTCGGCCCGACGGTCGCCGAGATCGCCCGTCCACTGGACGCGTTGCCCGACGAACCGAACGAGGCACTCCTCAAAGCTGTCGGGGCGTCAGCCTTCTGACCAGGGCACACGCGAGCATCCGAAGGTTTCGGGGGCTGACCCGCTATCACTGATGCCCATGTCCGAGCGGAGCGGAAGATTTGTCCGTCGGTGCGCGGCTGCGGTCGCCACCCTCACTCTCGCCGGCGCGGTGGCCGGCTGCGACCCGGTGCCGGTGATCGCGACCCACCGGAGCGCGGCGATGTCGACGTCGGCGCCGATCAGCCCGCAGGCGTTGCGGTTCGTCGCCGCGATCAACAAGTTCCGGCGCCATCACGGCCTCGGCAACCTGACCGCGTACGACAACCTCGACGACAAGGCGGTCCTCTGGTCGACCTTCATGGCCGGGGGCGGTTGCTCCGGCAGCGACATCTGCCACTCCACTCTGGCGAGCGGCATCGAGATGCCGTGGTCGGTGCTCGCGGAGAACATCGGGCGCGGGTTCGCCGAGCGACAACCTCGGCGCGATCCAGCTCGGCTTCCAGAAGTCGCCCGTGCACGCCGCGAACATGCTCGACCCGCGGATGACGTCGGTGGGCGTCGGCATCGCCATCTCCGGCAACACGATCTTCGTGACGCAGGAGTTCCGGGCGCCCTGACACCTCGTCAGGGTCCCGAGCTCCCCGGCGCCGCGGCAAGGGTCCGCGTCAATGCCGCGGCCTCGACGTCGAGGCGGCGGAGGAGCCCGGGGACGATGCGGCGCTCGGCCGCCCCGCCGACCAGCGGCACCTTCACGAAGAACTCACCCGTGACACGCCGCCGGGTCCGTGTGCCTTCGGCGTCGACGGTGAGCGACACGCTCGCGGACCCGTAGAGCCGGTCGGCCTCGGCCTCGGCCACGAACGTGAGCCGCCCGGCGCCGCTCGCGTCGTCGAGGCTGCAGCTCCTGGAGCCACGTGAGCTTGCGCCCGGCGAGGATCCGCCGCGCGATCGGGTCGAGGTGCCCGACGAACGTGTACCGCAGCTTCAGCCCACGCTCGGTCCCGGTCGCGAAGTGCGCGACGACCTCGGGCCGGCTCAGGTCGGGGAGGTCGAGCGCGGTGTGGAACGCGGGATCGCAGAGGATCGCCGCGACCGCGACCGGCGCCGCCGTGAACTCGTGTTCGGCCTCGAACCGCATCGCGTCAGTTTGGTGCCGGGGTGGCGCCGGGGCCACCGGCCCGGCCCGGTCGGGGTGGATGTGGGCCCGGACGCGCGACCGCGAAGCACGCCGCCTCCCAGCCCGCCAGCACGGCCAAGGTCGAGAACACGACGAGCGGGCGGGGCTTGTCCCAGCCGACGAGCACTACGGCCGCGGTCGCGGCGCCCCCGATCTCGAAGAGCCGGGCATTGTGGCGCACCGTCTCGAGCGCGACCCGGCGCACGTCGTGCTCGCGTTCGACGAGCGTCGCCGACCCCGTGAACCACGCGACGAACGCCGCCAGCAGCGCAAGTGCGAACGTGAGCCGGGTCCAGGCGCGCAGCGGCGCGACGAGCGCGTCGAAGGGCGCGCCCGCGATCGACCGGTAGGCGTTGCCGACGTGATCGAGGTAGTACGCGCGCCCCACCGCCGCGACGATCGCGATCACGACCATCACCGCCGCGACGGCGACCGCGACGACCACACCGGTGCGCCGGCGGCGCACAGAGCACGCGATCGCAGCGGCACCGACGAGCACGGTCGCGGCCGGCAGCCACGTCGCGACGTCGTCGAGCACGCGCGTCGCCTGCTCGCGCGTGCAGCAGATCGGTGGAGCGGAACAGCACGAACTTCCGGTTCAGAGCGCTCGCGGGGATCGAGTCGAACAGATGGATGCCGTTGCGGTCGAGCGCGGCTCGCACCGTCGTCGCGAGCGCCGTCGTGTCGACCGCGACCTCGCCTCGCGCGGTCGTGACGATCTCGCCCTTGCCCTCCAGCACGTGCACGAGCTGGTCGTGCGCGACGCGGTTCGCCTGCTTCCACGCCTGGCGCACGGCGGGGGTCGCGAGCGTGGCCGACGCGACCTGCACCGCCGTCGTGCGGATGCTCGCGGCGAGGGTCGGCGCGAGCTGCGCCGCGCTCTCCGGTAGTGCCTTGCGCAGTTGCGCGGCGACGTCGACCTGGCTGTAGAGCTCGGCGACGATCGTCTCCGCGAGCGAGTCGCGCACGGCCGGATGATCGAGGACCGGTCCGATCGCCTTCACGTACGAGTCGGTGTTCAGCACCAGCGCCCGCAGCCAGAGCGCCAGTACCGACACGAGCGTGAGCACGCACGTGAGTGCGACGAGCACGACGGTCGCGGCGCCTCTCGGGTTCGCGATCCGCCCGGGCTTCACGGCGCGGAGGCTACGGGCTCAGAGTTCGGCGGTAGCGGACCTCCGGGATTGGGTTCGGCTCAACCGCAGGACCTGACCGGTCGCGGAGAGCGAGACCGCGGCACGCGTCTGCAACATGCACACCCTCATCACGCACGAGCCGCGCAGAATGTTGTGCCCCTGCCGGAGCCGACCGCCGCGGCCCGCCCGGCCGAGGCGCGAGGCACGGCGAACGAGGGCACGGAGGAGGCGGCGGGGGACTGCTCCGGTTAGCGTTCCGCCCATGACTTCCCCCGTCGTCGTGCTCGACCCCTGCTTTCCGGAAGCCGAAGCGGCGGCGCTCGTCGAGCTCTGCGCACGCTTCGGCCGGTATCGCCGCTACGCCGAGCTCGAGCCGATCGACACCGAGATCGGCCGCGGTCTCGCGCCCGCGGCACGACGCGCTCGATGAACTTCCTGCGCACCGGTGGGCTCGCCCGGACATCGGAACCGCCGGCCGCGCTCGGGGTGCGCACCAGCTACTTCCGCGAGGAGTACGCGTACGGTCGCGACGAGCACATCGCCGGGATCGCGCCCTTCCTCTTCCACGAGCCGTTCGTGGAAGCGGCGCGCGCGATCCATGGCCGGTCCGTGATCGAGCCCGCGATCGCGTACGCGAACCTCATGGTCCCGGGCCAGGAGCTCGCCGTGCACACCGACGTCCCGGAGTTCCGCGGCGCGAACCGCAAGGTCGTGCCGCAATGGCTGCTCGTGGTGATGCAGCACTCCCGGTTGTTCGACGAGTACCGCATGCCGATCGCCACGGCCGTTGCCTGGTTCCACGACTGCGACGGCGGCGAGCTCGCGTACTGGCCCGACGGCGCACTCGGTCCGGCCCACCGGCACCGCGTGACGTACAACACCGCGCTCGTGCTCGACACCGACACGGTGTTCCACGGCGTCGACCGCATCGCCGACGTCGCGGCCGACGACCTTCCGCGCCTGCGTTCGGGCACGACACTCGACGCCGACGACGGCCGCTGGGTGCTGCGCGGTCCCGACGGCGAGCGAGGCCGCCCGCTACCGCTGGGAGGAGTTGCGCTTCTCGATCTCGTGGAAGGCGTATTGCTTCCGCGACGCGCACGAACGCGACACGTGGCGCGACCATCGCGACGATCTCACGCTCGACATGATCCTCGACCGTCTCGTCGACGACCTCCGCGCGCGTGGACGTGTCGCCGGCGCCGTCGCGGCGATCGAGCGTTGGGCGAACTGCTCATCGACGAGTACGTCGTGTTCCCGGTGTCCACAACGTCGCCCGCGTCGTCCACAGGTTGATCCCTCTATCGATCCACAGGCGAGCCGTCGTACGCTCGTCGCATGAGTTTCGTGGTGCACTTCGAGGACGAGACGACGACCGTCGTCGACGACGCCGACTCCTACGAGCAGGAAGGTCCGCTGACGACCTTCTTCGATCGCAACGGCGGTGGGCGCCTCGCCTCCGCGTTCGCGGTGCGCGTCGCGTCGTTCCGCACGAGCAAGATCGTGGAGGTGCGCCGTGAGGATCAGTCGATGAGATCGTCGGCGTCGACCACGACGTCCCACCGCTGCGCGCACTCGCCGCAGAGGTAGACCACGACGTCGCCGGGCTCGAACACGTCGTCGGGCCCGATCAGCTGCGCGAGGTGCGCAGTGCCGCCGCACTCCATGCAGTCGATGTGCTCGGAGATCGCCATCGCCCGACCGTAGCAACCGGGACCGCGAGCGGCGGCAGGCTCAACGAGGTTCGGTCAGCGGGTCGTACGTCTCGGGCCGGCGGGTACGCAGCAGCGGGAACAGGTCGAGCCAGTCGCGCGACTGGTCGAGGTCGAGGTCGGCGACGAGCACCGCCGGCTCCGACCGCGGGCGCCTGCACGAGCACGCGCCCGTACGGATCGCTCACGAACGACGAGCCGTAGAACGTCAGCGGTCCTTCGGTGCCGGTGCGGTTGACGGCGACCATGAACGTGCCGTTCATCACGCCCTGCGCCGTGATCACCTGTTCCCACAGCGGCTCCGTGTCGAAGCCGGGATGGTCGGGTTCCGAGCCGATCGCGGTCGGGTACACGAGCACTTCGGCGCCGTGGAGCGCGTAGCGCGCGCGACGTCTCGGGGAACCACTGATCCCAGCACGTCGGGAAGCCGAACGTCGCCGGTCTCGATCGGTGTCACCGGCCAGCCCGAGTCGCCGGGCCGGAACCACGTGTCCTCGTAGTAGCCCGCGGTGACCGGGAGATGGGTCTTGCGGGTGCGGGCGCGACGAGGCGTCCCGTCGGGCGCGACCACGAACGCGGTGTTGTACCCGAGACCGCCGTCGCCCGGCCGCCTCGTAGCACGACGCGTGCACGAAGACGCCGCTCTCGCGCGCGAGCCGGACCGCGAGCGCGTACGTCGGCCCACCGGGCAGCGGCTTCGGGTTCGGTGCTGCGGATGCGCGCGGGTCGCGCGGATCGACGGCGAAGTACGCGCGAGCGGGTCAGCTCGGGGAGGCACACGAGCCGCGCGCCGACACCCGCGGCGAGTGCGGATGCCCTCCGCGATCGAGGCGTCGTGCTCGGCCGGGTCGGGGTGCCACGCGAACTGGACCAGCCCGACGCGCAGCGGCGCGCGCGCGGGCTCGTGCACCCGGGCCGGTGACGGCAGCACATCGAAGCGCGGTGCGGACGATCACGCCGGCACCTGCTGCGTGATGCAGTGCACGCCGCCGCCGCCGTACGCGAGGACGACGCCCGGGCACCGGAACGACGTCGCGGCCCGGATACTGCTCTCCGATCGACGCGGCACGCGGCGTCGTCGAAGGGGTCGCCCGCTCACGGGCACGGCGACGAAACCGTTCCCCACGTAGAGGTTCACGTAGGGGACCGGGCAGGCGACCGCCCCGCGTACTCGGTGTAGGGGAGCACCGGGCACCTCGATCGACGTCGAGGCCGGCCGCGCGCGAGGCGGTCGCGGTTGCCGGCCGCGATGGCCGCGTTCGGGTTGGAGTCGTCGTCGCAGCCCTGGAGCAGCACCGTGCCGTCGGCCGTGAACGCGACGACGTTGTCGACGTGGCCGTCGGTGAAGTCGTCCTCGGCGATCGCATCGGCGAGCCACACGACCCGCTCGACCCCGAGGTACGACCGCGAGCATCGCTTCGATCCCGGCGCGGTCGCGATCTGGGTTGCGATTCGGGCGCGAGCAGGCAACGCTCGGTCGTGACGAGCGTGCCCCGGCCGTCGACCGCGATCGAGCCGCCTTCCAGCACCATCGGCGCCTCGTGCACCGGGAGGCCGAGCCGCCGGGCGAGCGTCGCCGCCCACGACGGCGTCCGCGGCATGCGGTTGCTTGTCGCCCCACCCGTTGAACCGGAAGTGCACGGCGTGCCGCAGCGCCGTCGGGGGCGCGCACGACGATCGGGCCGTCGTCGCGCATCCACGCGTCGTCGATCGGGCAGCTCGACGAGCTCGGCGTCGGCGCCGACCTGTGACCGTGCGCTCCGCATGTCGTCCGGGCCGCACCACGAGCGTCACCGGCTCGTAGCGCGCGATGGCGCGCACGATCTCCGCGTACGCGGCCCGGGCCGGGCCGAGCTGGTCGGGCACGAAGATGCACTGCGCGACCGCAGGCGGCCAGGCCATCAGCGTGCGCTCGTGCGGTTCGGTCTCCGCGGGCATGCGGGATCCCGGCGGCAGCCCCGTCGGACGGGGCGTGGCGGCCGGGGGAAGCGACACGACGGCAAGCTAGCGTGCGCCCATGCCGCTCAGCGCCGATCTCGAGCAGTTGGCCGCACGCGTCTCCAACTGGGGACGCTGGGGCGCCGACGACCAGCGCGGAACGCTCAACCTCATCGGGCCCGATGCGGTGCTGCGCGGGGTCGCGGCTGCGCGCACCGGCCGCACGTTCTCGCTCGCGCTGCCCGTTCGACCAGACCGGGCCGCAGTGGGACAACGTGCACATGCCCGAGCGGACGAACCCCGAGCTGCGGACCTACACGGTCAACGTGGCGTTCACCGGCGACGAGCGCGACTTCACCACGAGCGACGACTCGTTCCGGATGGGATCGCAGGCGGTCACGCACTGGGACGCGATCGCGCACGTCGGCTACGACGGGCAAGCTCTACAACGACATGCCGAACGGCGCGGTCACGTCCGGCGGCGCGAGCCGGCTCGGCATCGAGCACTTCGGTCCCGTCGTCGACCCGGGGTGTCCTGCTCGACGTCGCGCGCGTGCACGGCATCGACCACTTCGACGACGAGCACGCGATCACGGGCGACGATCTCGACGCGGCCGCGTCGGCGGCGGGCGTGAGCGTCGTTGCCGGCGACGCGATCCTCGTCCGCACCGGGCACATGCACTTCCTGCGCGCCGGCGACAAGCAGCGCTACTCGATGCCGTCGCCGGGGCTGTCGACGAAGTCGATCGCGTGGTTCCGCGACCACGACGTCGCCGCGGTCGCCACCGACACGATGACCTTCGAGTGCTATCCGTGCGAGGACCCGAAGATCTTCATGCCCGTGCACATGATCCAGCTGCGCGACATGGGCCTCGCCCAGGGGCAGAACTGGTATCTCGACGAGCTCGGCGCCGACTGCGCGACCGACGGTCGCTACGAGTTCCTGCTCGTCGCCCCGCCCCTGCCCCTCACCGGGGCGGTCGGCGCGCCGGTGGTGCCGGTGGCGATCAAGTAGCGGGCTCGATCGGCGGGTTCGGCTGCACCTCGACGATCGGGACCCACATGTGCGCGGGCGCGGTCACGACGGTCACGACCGCGCGGGCGACGTCGTCGGGTTGCATCGTGTTGAAGTGCCGCTGGATGCCGAAGCGCTGCCAGCGCGGCATCAGCTCCTCGAAGACGGTGAGGTCCCAGTCGTCGGCGAAGCCCGTCAGCGTCGGCCCGACCCGCACGACCGACGAGCGCACCCCGACACCTTCCGACTCGAGCGCGAGCGTCTGCGCGAACGCCTCGAGCCCGGCCTTGGTCGCGAGATACGTCGCGAGGTGCGGTCGCTTGTGCTGCGTGGCGTCGGACGAGATGAACACGATGTCGCCCGGTACGCCTTCGGCGCGCAGGCGCGCGACCGACGCGGCGGCTGAGCAGCATCGGCCCGAGAAGGTTGGTGTCGACGATACGGCGGTAGTCGTCGTCGGCCATCTCGTGGATCGCGCCGGGCAGTGCCGTTCCGGCGTTGTTCACGAGCACCTGGATCGTGCCGGCCTCCGCCGTGACGTGCGCGGAGAAGTCGTCGATCGACGTCGAGTCGGTGACGTCGAGCGACCGCACGACGGGCGTGCCGCCGGCGTCGTCGACGAGCTTCGCGGTCTCGTCGAGTTGCGCGACGCGACGAGCGCCGAGGGCAACGGTCCAACCGAGCTCTCCGAAGGCAACGGCGATGGCCCGACCGATGCCGCCCGACGCGCCGGTGACGACCGCGACCCGCGCCGGTTCGTGCCGTGTTCCGCCGTCAGGCGCCAAGGAACTCTCCGCCGTTGACATCGAGGGTCTGACCGGTCACGACCTTCGACCACGGCGACACGAAGAACACCACGCTGTTCGCGATCTCGTCCTGCGGCGGGATCAACCGCAACGGGATGCGCGCCTCGATCTCGGCGCGTACGTCGTCGCGCGAGATGCCGCGCGACTCCGACTCCCAACCGATGAAGGTCTCGACGTTCGGGCCTCCGATCCACCCCGGCGCGACGCAGTTCACCCGCACACCGCTCGGCCCGAGCTCGACCGCCATCGTCTTCGCTGCGGTCTGGATCGCGGCCTTCGACGACGAGTAGCCGCCCTCGAGCGGGCGGATGTTGCGCATGCTCATCGAGATGATGAACACGACCGATGCGTCGCCGTGCTCGGTGGCCGCCTGCTTCAGGTGGGGGAGGCAGGCCTGGGTGAGCCCGAGCGCGCCCCAGACGTTCACCTCGAAGATCTTGCGCCATTTGCCCAGATCGACCGCGTCGAACGACTCGAAGGTGTCCATGCGGAACGCGTTGTTGACCAGGCCGTCGAGCCGGCCGAACGCGTCGATGGTGCCGTCGACGAGCGCCTGCACCTGCCCGGCGTCGACGAGGTTCGTGGGCAGGGCCAGCGCCTTGCCCCCGGACGCTTCGATCTCGCTTTGCACCTGGGCGAGATAGTCGGCGTTGCGGGCGGCCAGCACCACGGTGGCACCCTCGCGGGCCAGGGCCCGGGCGTTGGCCTGGCCGAGGCCCGGACCGACTCCGGACACGATGACGACTTTGTCCTGCAGCAGCATCCGCCCATCAGAGCGAGCGCGACCGGCCCGGCGCAACCTGGGTCACACTCGGCCCGGACGGCTCAAGCCGGGCGGTCCGTGGTGCCGATGCCATGGTGGGCGGGCCGGAGCGGCCCATGTTGGTAACCGGAGTGCAGTCGGTCGGCTCGAAGGGCATGACCGCGGTCCAAGGCACGGTCGTCGACACGAGCGAGTCGACGCGCGCCGGACTCGACGGCGATCCCGTGGCAAAGCGCGCCGCGGGCGGTCGGTCGCGGCCCGGCGATCCGCAGCCCGTCGTGTTCCCGCGCCAGGGGATGGCGATGGATCACCGCCCGGTGTCGCTGCGGCGCGAGCAAGCTGTCACGCGCTACCTCGCCGACGGCGGCGACCACGACGAAGCGGCCTGAGGGGCGCCCCCACGAAGCGGCCGGAGGCGACGGGGACGGATCAGAAGTTCGGCTTGGCGCACCGGGCGCGCACGAGCGCCTCGAAGTGCTCCAACGGCAGCGTGTCGTAGTCGGGGTCGAACGCGACCTGGTCCCAGTCGTCGGCGAACTGCGCGGCGAGGTCGTACCACTCCGCGCCCTCGTACTTCGACCGGGCGTCGGGATCACCGCCGAAGTGGTGGTAATAGTGCCGGCCCTGGAAGTCCTGGTGCGCACGGATCATGTTGTAGACGTCGGGGCGCACGTACGGCTTGATGATCGCGGCCGCGATCTCGGGATGGTTCGGCACGCTGACCGCCTTGCCGATGTCGTGCAGCAGCGACGCGAACACGACCTCTTCGTCGGCGCCCGCGCGCTCGGCGCGCGTCGCGGTCTGGAGCGAGTGGGTGAGCTGGTCGACGGCGAAGCCGTCGGAGATCGCCGCGAGCGAACGCAGCATCGCGAGCACGCTCTCGGCGACCCGATCCTGGTGCTCGTAGGTCTCCTTGCCGATCACCGCCCACTGCTCGGCGGTCGACTCGTCCATCCGCGTGAAGGTCTGCGCCATGGCGCCAGCGTAGATCAATCGGGCGTCAGGGCTGGCCGAGCACGAGCGCCGCACCCTCGAGCACGAAATCGAGCGCCGCGCCCTTCGCATCGCCCGCGGCGTTGAGCTCGTCGTAGGAGATCGCGGCGCCGAACGGGTACGCCGAGAACGGGCCGGTCTTGCGGGCGGCGTCGTGGGGCGAGACGTAGAGGTAGGGCTGCGTGATGTAGCCGTCGCCCGGCGCGGCACCGAACGTCGCCCGCGTCCCGGCGTTCACGTCGCCGAGCTCGCAGCCGAGGTCGAAGTGCTCGGGCCAGATGGTCGCGGTGCTCGGGTCGTGGGCGGCGTAGGTCTCGCGCAACTCGGTCAGGACCGCGTCGCCGAGCGCGATCCAGGCCGCGAGGACACGGGCCGCGTCGACATCGGGACCGATCCCCAGGTCGGGGAACACGGCGTCGTGGGCGGGTAGACGTCGTTCGGCGCGCCGAGCGGCACCCCGACGAACTGGGCGGCCACGCCGAGCGTCGTGAGACCGACGCGTGTCACCGTGCCGGGACGTTCGTGCACCAACTCGATCCCCTCGACGCGCACCCGCTCGCCGTCGCCGAAGGTCGGCGTCCCGAACCCGCCCGGGCTGGGGACCAGCCCGATGTGCCCGTCGGCGCGGTAGCGCGCGGGCGCGAGGACGTGCTCGGCCAGCGCGTGCAACCCGTCGCGGGCCGCGACGAAGGAATCCGGAAGGGGCTCGAGCATCGCGCCGACCTTAGAGCAACCCGCGGAGGATCTCCGCAAGCTCCCGCGGCTTGTCGCCCTGCACACTGTGACCGGAATCTTCGACGACCTCGATGCGAGCCGCCGGGTTGCGGCGGAGCACCTCGGCGATGTCCGCGTCGTCGACGACGGGCGAGGTACCGCCGCGGACGACGACGAGCGGCACCTTGACACGTTCGACCGCGTCCCAGAGATCGTCGAGGCCGGGCATGACCTGGCCGTCGTCACCTTCGCCCGATCCGCGCCGGGGGAGGTCGTAACGCCAGCGCCAACGTCCGTCGCCGGCCTCGATCGCGTTGTGCAGGACGCCGCGCCGCAGCGATGACTCGGAGCGCGTCGGGTTGAACTGGATCGTGCGGGTGAGGATCTCGTCGAAGCTCTCGAAGTACTCGGGGCCGTCGATGAACTGCGCGATCGCCGACGACTTCTCGCGGTTCACACCGGGCGTCACGTCGACGAGCACGAGGGTGCGGACGAGGTCGGGCGCTCGGTCGGTCAGCGCGAGCACCGACAGTCCGCCGAGCGACATGCCGACCACGACGCGCGCGTCCGGGGCGAGCTCGCGCACCGCCTGTTCGAGCGCGGCCGCGTTGTCGGCCGGCCAGTAGGTGTGGTCGTCGCGGTGTGCGGAATGCCCGTGGCCCGGCAGGTCGATCGCGACGAGCGGGCGATCGAGCGCGAGCGCGACCGTGTCCCAGGTGTGCGCGTTCTGCGCGCCGCCGTGCACGAGCACGAGCTCGGGGGCGCCTGTACCCCATCGCAACGCGCTCGATCGCCCCGGCCGCCGTCGGCACCTCGACCCGGCGGACCTCGGGCGGTCCCGACCAGGGGATCCCGAATTCCTCGGCGTTCTCCCGGAAGAGCGCGAACTCGTCGTACGGCGGGGCGGTGGCCATGCCCGCCAGTCGACCGCATCGCCCCGACCCGACGCAACCGCGCGAATACGGAAGGAGCGAAGGGGTGTTCCTACACTTGCGTGCGATGCGCGGGCCCCACCTGTCGTCCGCTGCGCTCCGCCGCCTGACGTTCGTCAACGTGGTGCTGCTCGCGGCAATCATCGTGAGTGGCGCCGTGGTGCGCCTCACGAACTCCGGCCTCGGCTGCGCCGACTGGCCCGCGTGCAGCTCGACGAAGCTCGTCGACGTCTCGACCCATCACGCGGCGATCGAGCAGCTCAACCGCATCTTCTCCGGCGCGATCGGCGTGCCGATCGCGCTCGCCCTGCTGGGTGCGTACCGCCTGCGCCCCAAGCGCCACGACCTCGTGCGCTTGGCCTGGATGCTGTTCGGCCTGTTCTGGGCCGAGGCGGTGCTCGGTGGCATCTCGGTCAAGGTCCGCCTCGCGTGGGTCAGCGTGACCGGGCACTTCCTGCTCGCGATCGGGCTGATCGGGATCGCGATCGTGATGCACCATCGCGCGCGGCAGCGGCGACGGGCCGCGCCGGCTCGCGGTCTCGCCCGAGACGTGGAACCTCGCGCGCGTTGTCTACGCGCTCACGATCGGTGTCGTCGTCGCGGGAACGCTCGTCACCGCGGCCGGACCGCACGGTGGCGACGCGCGGGCCCGCCGGCTCGGGTTCCCGCTCGGCGACGTCGCGCGCGTGCACGGTGTCTCGGTCGACGTGCTCGTCGTCCTGACGCTCATGCTCGTCGTGATGCTCGTGCGCGCCCGGCGCGCCCGGCGCGCACTGAACGTCGCGTCCGCGACCGTCGCCGTCATGGCGGCTCAAGGCGTCCTCGGTTACGTGCAGTACTTCGACCGCATCCCCGCGGTCCTCGTCGGCTTCCACGTGTTCGGCGCGGTGTGCGTGTTCTCGTGCGTGCAACAGCTGATGCTCGAACTACGCGTCGTGGGCGCGCCTGTGGTCGCGGACGTGGGCGACGCGGCGCTGCCGCCGCACGTCGTGATCGCGCGGTAGCGCTTCGCTCGCAGGGTGCTTCAGCGCGAGATCGCGGCGCGCTGCAGGCGGGCGTTCATGTCGCGGGCGTACTCGCGCGACGTCGCCGGTGAGGTGAGATGGACCTGGTCGAGGCGCGGGAGCAGGAACGCCCGCGTCTCGGGGGCGAGGCCGTCCCACAGCTCCCGACGGATCTCCTCTTTGAGGTGGCAGAGCGTGACGACCACCTCCAGCCCGTCGCGCCGCGCGACCCGCTCCAAGACCTCGACGACCCGCGCCCGGGGGTGGCGGCCGACGGGTTGGAACGGACAGTGGTCGTCGTCGTGCGCCGCGGGGCGCGGGAACACGACTCCCCGGCGCACCGAGGTGACGAGGGCCCGGATCGCGTCCATCCGGGCCTGGTCGCTCGCGTCGCGGACGCGGGCCGTCGCTTCGCGCAACACTTGGCGCTCGCCGGCCGTCAGGTGGTCGTTGATCGCGTCGGCGAAGCGCAAGGGGAGCAGGCTGTACGCGAGCGCGGCCCGGTCGACCGCCGACTCCCGCGACTCACGCCCTCGACCCACCCTGGTGCTTTCGGCGCGGGAACGGCGCCGGTGTACAGCCGTGGACGGAATGTGACCCGTCTCGCATCGAGCCGCGCGCGATTCGCCCCGTATGACAGGCTCGGACCGTGCGCGTCCATCTGGTCGACGGAACGTATGAGCTCTTCCGCCAGTTCCTGGCGCCGCGGCCCGGGCATCTCGACGACGACGGGATCGAGGTCGGGGCGACCCGCGCGGTCGTGTCGTCGATGCTCACGATGCTCGAGAACGGCGCCACCCACCTCGGCGTCGCGACCGACCACGTCATCGAGTCGTTCCGCAACGACCTCTGGGAGACCTACAAGGACGGGTCGGGGGTCGACCCGCTCCTGAAGACCCAGTTCCCGCTGCTCGAGGACGCGCTCGTCGGCCCTGGGCGTCACGGTCTGGCCGATGGTCGAGTTCGAGGCCGACGACGCGCTCGGCGCCGCCGCGGTGGTCGGCGCCAACGACGACCGCGTCGAGCAGGTGATCATCTGCACCCCCGACAAGGACATGGGCCAGTGCGTCGGCGGCAAGGTCGTCCAGCTCGACCGGCGCCGCGACGTGCTGCTCGACGCCGACGGCGTCCGGGAGAAGTACGGCGTCGCCCCCGCGTCGATCCCCGACTGGCTCGCGTTGGTGGGCGACACCGCCGACGGCTTCCCCGGTCTCCCCGGCTTCGGCGCCAAGACCGCGGCCGCGCTGCTCACGCGGTTCGACCACCTCGAGGCCATCCCCGACGATCCCCGCGACTGGGACGTGCCGGGCGTCCGCGGCGTCGACCGGCTCGCGGCGACGCTCACGGCCGGGCGCGACGTCGCCGCGCGCTTCAAGGTGCTCGCGACGCTCCGTATCGACGCGCCGGTCGGGACGGTCGACGAGTGGGAGTGGAAGGGCCCCCGCCCCGAGCTCGCGGATTGGTGCGTGCGTTTCGGATCGCCGAGACTCGCCGACCGGGCGGCCGCGCTCGCGGCGACGAGAGGGGTGTCGTAGGCGATGAGTGACGCGATCCTCGTCGAACAGGTTTCGGCCGGCGTCGTCGTCGTGCGGCTCAACCGGCCCGAGCGCCTCAACGCGATGAACTACGACCTCGTGCGCGGCCTCTACGACGCGTTCGACGGCCTCGAAGCCGACCGGTCCTGCCGGGTCATCGTGCTCACCGGCGCCGGGCGCGGATTCTGCGCCGGGCTCGACCTCACCGAAGGCGCGAGCCCGCCCACCACGGCCGGCCTCGGGCGCGCGCAGGCGGGCATGACGGTGCAGAAGCTGATCGCCGGGCTCGTGCCGCGCATGCGCGCGATGCCGCAGCCGATCATCGCCGCGGTCAACGGCGCCGCGTCGGGCGGCGGGCTCGCGCTGGCGCTCGCGAGCGACGTCCGCATCGCGTCGGAGTCGGCCCGCTTCAACGTGGCGTTCATCCGCGTCGGATTGTCGGGATGCGACATCGGCGTGTCGTGGATGTTGCCGCGGCTGATCGGTGCGTCACGCGCGTTCGAGCTGTTGCTGACCGGACGCCTCATCGATGCGGCCGAAGCCGACCGGATCGGACTCGTCACGCGGGTCGTCCCCGATGCCGACGTCGTCGACGCTGCGCTCGAGACCGCGGCCCTGATCGTCGGCAACAGCCCGTTCGGCGTGCGCATGACGAAGGAAGTGATGTGGTCGCAGCTCGAGATCGGGAGCCTGCAGGCGGGTATCGACCTCGAGAACCGTACGCAGGTGCTGTCGAGCTTCACCGGCGACCTGACCGAGGCCATGGCCGCGTTCGCCGAGAAGCGTCCGGCGCGTTTCACCGACGGATGAACCGGCGCGGCCCAGCCCGGTCCGGGCCGGCGGGCACGAAGGCGAGGGGATGACGATGCTCCAAGGACGCGTTGCGCTGGTGACCGGCGGAGGCCGGGGGATCGGTCGGGCGATCGCGATCGGGCTGGCCGAGGACGGCGCCGACGTCGCGGTCAACTACCGCAAGGACGAAGCGTCCGCGCGCGAGACCGTCGCCGCGATCGAGAAGCTCGGACGGCGCGCCCGCGCGTACGCGGCGTCCGTCGACGACCACGCACAGTGCGAGACGATGGTCGCGGCCGCGATCGCCGACCTCGGTCACATCGACATCCTCGTCAACAACGCGGGCAACGCGTCGCGCGGCCGGACGGTTGCCGACACCGACCCCGCCGAGTTCGAGCGGGTCATGCGGACGCACGCGTTCGGCGCGTGGTCGTGCAGCAAGCTGGTGTTGCCGTCGATGCGCACCCGGCCCCGCGGCGACATCGTCATGATCTCCAGTGCCGCGACGTTGCACATGGCGGCCAACTCCGGCCCGTACAACATGGCGAAGGCCGCACTCGAAGCGCTCGCGGCGACGCTCGCGAAGGAGGAGCGGCGCAACGGCATCCACGTGAACGTCGTCGCGCCGGGTCTCGTCGACACCGAGATGGGCCGCCGCCTCGTGAAGGGCGCGCTGGGCGTGGACGACATCCACTCGATGAACGAACGCAGCGCGTTCGGTCACGTGTGCACTCCGGAGGAGATCGCCGACGTCGTGCGCTTCGCCGTCTCCGAGCACGCGTCGTACGTCACCGGTCAGCGCATCGGCGTCGACGGGGGCGCGTTCTGAGCGGTCTCGCCCGGTTTCGCCGGGAAGGCCCGGTGAAATAGGTCGCATCCGTCAAGGGTTCCGGCGGAGCGTGCCGATCACTCGGCGGGGCGCAGAAAGGCAGGATCAGTTGACAGCACCCGACCTCGCAGTTCTGGCGAGGGAGTGGCTTCGTGACTACCACTCGAACGCGGAGTGGGAGATCAGGCCGGACGCCGAACGACCGGCCGACGTGATGCAACTTCCGAAGCGGAACAACTAGCAATCATCATTTGTCATCTCGGGAGGTCCCCGGCTCCGGTCGGGGGCCTCTTCGCGTCGCGGCTCAGGCGGCTTCGCCGTCGGGGCTCGCGAGGACGACGGCGTAGCCGTCGAGATCGTGTATCCAGATCTCGCGGTGCGCGGGACCGCCCGGCTCCCCCTCGGGAGGGTTCCGGTGCGCCGGGAGCACGACCGCCGCGCCGAGCGCGTCGACCCGCCGAGCGCGGCGTCGAAGTCGTCGATCTCGAACCACAGCAGCACGCCGTTGCCCAAACGCGCGTCGGGATCGCCGATGTGACCGTGGTCGTGCTCCACGTCGAAGTGGTGCAGCTGCATGACCAGCACGCCGTCGACCTCGAGCCGTTCGTACTCCGGACCGCCGTGCGCGCTCTCACAGCCGAGCAGCACCTGGTACCAGCGGCTGCTCGCCTCGACATCGTGTACGGCGATCAGCGGCTGCGGGCGCACCGGCGAAGGATAGGACGAGCCCGGCGAAGTGACGATCGCCGGGTGCGTCGGGACTTTCGGCGGCGCGGAACGGGTCGCGCATCTGCCGAGGGAGTAAGGGTCGGCCTGCGAGATGCGTAGGGCCGACCACGAGGAGTTGGTCGCCATGAACGACGACGACACGTTGTTGCTCGACCTGGTGTATTCGGACCCGGCTCCCACCCCCGGCGAGATGTCGGTCTACGACGTCTTCCGCATGCTCGTGGAGATCCGCGAGGAACGGCGCGCTCGTGCGGAGCGACCCGCTTTGGTGCTCGTGGGCGGCTGAGACGCGTCGGGCCGACTCGGCGAGATGCGGGGCACGACCGCGAACTGGGACACGGGGAGGCATCGCTACGATCGGGTGATGGCGGTCTTCGCACTGTTGTTCATCGTCGTGCCGCTCGTCGAGATCTACGTGGCGGTGCAGGTGGGCCACGTGATCGGCGCGCTGAACACGATCGGCCTGCTGCTCCTCGTCTCGATCGTCGGCGTCTGGCTGACCAAGCAGGCCGGATTCGGCGTGATCTCGCGGATCCGTCAGCAGCTCGACGCGGGCCGCATGCCGACCAACGAGCTCGTCGACGGTGGGATGGTGCTCACGGGCGGTGTGCTCCTCCTGGTGCCGGGCTTCGTGACCGGCGCGCTCGGACTGCTGCTGTTGTTCCCTCCCAGCCGTCTGCTCGCGCGCGGCACGCTCAAGCGGCGATTCCAGGGGCGCGTGCGGTACCTCGGCGGATCCGACGGTCGGACGCACCTCGAAGGCCCGGACGACATCATCGACGTCTGATCACCGGCGTCCGACCACCGACGTCCGGCCGGGCCTACTGCAGGGCGATCAGGCCCGCCGTCGTCGGCGTGAATCCGCACGCGTCGAAGTAGAACGGCTGGAGGTGCTCGTCGAAATCGACGTGCAGCCATTCGCATCCGGCGGCGCGGGCTCCCTCGCGTGCGGTCGCGACGAGTTGCGTGCCGATGCCGGCGCCGCGGGGCCCGACCATCGTGTCCTGCAGCCACGCGTGCACGAGGCCGTCCCAGATCACGTTGACGAACCCGACGAGCGTGTCGCCGTCACGCGCAACCACCCAACCGAGGCTGTGCTCGGCGACCTGTTCCTCCCAGTTCCACTCGCGGTCGCCGAAGACGCGCGTCACGAATGCCTGCGCGTGGAGCAGATTCACCTCGGTGTTCGCGAACGCGCCGCGCCACTCGTGGGTGACCGCCACTGTTCAGTAGGGCCCGTCGCAGCAGGAGTCGCGCCAGCCACAGGCGGGGCAGCGGTAGTGCGCGTGCTCGGGCTGCATCTCGGAGCCGCAGACGAAGCACGTGACGGAGAGATCGCACACCCGCGCCGGTCGGTCGTCGATCTTGCCCGCCTGCGTGTGTCCGTTCAGTGTGTCTCCCACGGGGCGAAATTATCCGAGCGGGCGCAGCAACTCGGGGACCACAGGGCAATCGATGCGGCCGGTGGCATCGGCCGGGCGTTCGAGCCCGCGCGGGCCGGCCACACGGTCGACGCGCTGGAGCGAGATCTCCTCGAACTGTCCGTCGGGCGGCAGCGACGACACGATCATCTCGTACACTCGGGCGGGGAGCACGCGGCCGACGCCGCCGACCAACCACACCTCCCGCGCGCCGAGGCCGACCAGATCGAGCACCTCGGCCGTACCGGTGGGGACGAGCGCGCGGTCGGGCCCGATCGCGGTCGCGGAGACGAGGAGCCGGGACGTGCGTTCGAGAGCCGGATCCCACGCGTCCACGACACGAACCGCGTGGTCGCTGCGCCGGCGGCGCAACGACGCGACGGGGTCGTCGCCCTCGACGCGTACCGCGACCGCGTCGAGATCGAAGCGCTCGAGGAGCGCGGCGTCGATCGTGGTGGTGTAGCCGACGACCGTCACGACTTCACCCTCGTCGAGCAGCGGGAGCGTCGCGCCGAGCCGGTCGCCGGTCCGGTCGGCGTCGAGCTCGCGTACCGCGACGTGCGCGGCGGCCGCGGGGTCGGCGGCGGCGAGGATGCGGGAGCACACCCACCACAGCGCGCCGTGCGCCGGATGGTGGGCGAGCACGCGGCGGCACGCGACGACGAGCGACGCCGGTTCGTCGGAGAATCCCGCAAGGGCGTCGGCCGCCGCGGACGGCGAGCCGGTCGTCGTCGACGTTGCGCCGGGTGACCGAACGCAGACGCTCCGCGGGAGTGACCTCGCCCCACATCTACGGCGAAGGGTAGGTCGTGGCGGCACGGAGGGTTGCAGTGGCATCGTCGAGCGCGCCCAGCACCACCGCGCCGCGCACGAGGGTGTCGATGTCGCCGCCGAGCCGCAACCGCCCTTGCGCCAGCGCGGTCTGTGCGTTCTCCCGGCCGAGGGCGATCGCGGTCGCGGTCTCGTAGTCGGTGGTCAAGCGGACGTCGACGCGATCCGGCGCGCCGGTGCCCACCCGCGCCCCGTCGCCGCCGACCCGGACGTGATAGCGAACCTCGCCCCGGCCCGGCACCGACTGGACGACCTGTTCGATCACGATCGGAGCGACCGCCGACACGCCCCTCGCGGCCCGAACCGCCGCGTCCAGGTCGCGCAGCCACATCTCCGACAGGAACTCGGGCACGGTCGCAGCGTACGGCCGATGCGTTCCGGTCTGGCCGCCCGCCTGCGACTACCTTCCGAGGATGACCTCGACCGGGCCGAAGGAGGCGACGTTTCCCGCGGCGCTCATGCCCTTCTCGGTCCGGGTCGAGCGGCGGATCGACGACCTGTTGGCCGCCGAGCTCTCCCGGTGGAGTGCGGTCGACCACCGCCTGTCCGAGCCGATCGAGGCACTCCGCGGCTTCGTCGCCACCGGCGGCAAACGGCTTCGACCCGCGTTCTGCTACTGCGCGTTCGTCGGCGCGGGCGGCGACGACACCGACGCGCGGGTGGTCGACGCCGCGGCCGCGCTCGAGCTGGTACACACGTTCGCACTCGCGCACGACGACGTCATGGACGGATCGGAGATGCGCCGCGGCAACGACGCGGTGCACACGCGGTTCGCACAGCGGCACCTCCGGTCCGGGTGGCGGGGCGAGGCGCGCCGCTTCGGCGAGGGCATGGCGATCCTCGTCGGCGATTTCGCGTTCACGTACGCTGACGTGCTCATGCGGGGGATGCCCGACGCCGCGTACGTCGTGTTCGACGAGCTCCGCGTGGAGCTGTGTGTCGGCCAGTCGCTCGACCTGGCCGGGACCGCGTCGGCGAGCACCGAAGCCGAGCTCGCGAACCGCATCGCCGTCTACAAGTCGGGCAAGTACACGGTCGAGCGCCCGTTGCACCTCGGCGCCGCGCTCGGGAACGGCCTCGACCGGCTCGGGCCCACACTGTCGGCGATCGGTCTGCCCCTCGGCCACGCATTCCAACTCCGCGACGACGTGCTCGGCGCGTTCGGCGATGCCGAGATCACCGGCAAGCCCGTCGGCGACGACCTCCGTGAGGGCAAGCCCACGCCGCTCGTCGCGCTCGCCTACGCCCGCGCCGGATCGGCCGACCGGCAGTTGCTCGGCCGGCTCGGCGATCCCGCGCTGACCCCCGACGACGTCGCCAGGCTCCAGGGCGTCTTCGTCCGCACCGGTGCGCTCGAGCAGATCGAGGCCGACATCGCCCGACTCGTCGCCGTTGCGCGCGGACGCGCTCGAGACCGCACCGCTGACCGAAGCCGCCCGCGGCTGGCTCGACGAGCTCGCGGCGTACGTCGCGTGGCGGGACCGGTAGCCGTGCCGGAGGCCGCGATCTCGGTCGTCGGGCTGGTCAAGCACTACGGCGCGACCCGGGCCGTCGACGGCCTGTCGTTCGACGTCGCACCGGGCGAGGTCTTCGGCCTGCTCGGCCCGAACGGCGCCGGGCAAGACCACCACCGTCGAGACGCTCGAGGGATACCGGCTGCCCGACCAGGGGACCGTCCGGGTGCTGGGTCTCGATCCCGTGCGCGACGCGCCCGCGCTGCGCCCCCGCATCGGGGTGATGCTCCAAGAGGGCGGGCTGTATCCCGGGCTGAAACCGCTCGAGCTCCTGCAGCTCTTCGCCGCCTACTACGACGACGCGGAGTCGCCCGCGGCACTGCTCGACACGGTCGGGCTGCGCGACGCGGCCCGGACCGCGGTACGGCGGTTGTCGGGCGGGCAGCGCCAACGCCTCTCGCTCGCGTGCGCGCTCGATCGGCCGACCCGAGGTCGTGTTCCTCGACGAGCCGACCGCGGGCATGGACCCGCACGCCCGCGCCACCACCTGGCAGCTCGTGCGCGACCTGCGCGACCGCGGCGTCACGGTGTTGTTGACCACGCACGCAATGGACGAGGCCGAACACCTCTGCGACCGGGTCGCCATCGTCACCGGCGGCAAGCTGGCCGCGCTGGGGTCGCCCGCCGAGCTCACCCGTCACGCGATCGCGGACGAGATCTGGTTCGCGTCCGCGCCCGGTCTCGACGTCGTCGCGATCGGCCGCGCCCTCGGGCTCGCCGACGGCGACGTGGTCGAAGACCGTGCGGGCGAGTACGTCGTGCGCGCCGCGGGCACTCCCGCCCGCATCGCCGACCTCGCGTGCTTCCTGCGCGACGCCGACGCGACCCTCGCCGCGTTGCAGGCGGGCCGCCGTTCCCTCGAAGAGGTGTTCTTGCAGATCACCGCGGAAGACATCCGGTAGCCGTGCGCCGCCGAGCCCTCTTCGCGCAGGCGCGCGCCGAGACCCTCCTGCAGCTGCGCCGGGGCGAGAACCTGATCGTCACGCTCGCGATCCCGCTCGGGATCCTGCTGTTCTTCGCCAAGGTCGACGCGATCTCCACCGACTTCGCCCACCCCGTCGACTTCCTCGTCCCCGGCGTCCTCTCGCTCGCGGTGATGGCCGCCGCGATGGTCTCGCTCGGCATCGCAACCGGATTCGAACGCCGGTACGGCGTGCTGAAGCGGCTCGGTTCGACGCCGCTGTCGCGCGGCGGCCTGCTGGTCGCCAAGACCGCCACCGTGCTCGCGCTCGAGATCCTGCAGATCGTGCTCGTCGTGGTGGTCGGCGTCGCGATCGGGTGGCACGTGCCGTCGGGGATCTTCGCCGCGGTCGGCCTCCTGCTCCTCGGCACCGTGGCGTTCGCGGGCATCGGCATGCTGATGGCGGGCACCCTGCGGGCGGAGGCGAACCTCGCCGCCGCCAACGGTCTCTTCCTCGTCCTGTTGTTCCTGGGCGGCATGGCCTACCCGCTCGCCAAGCTCCCGATCGCGATGCAGGACTTCGCCAAGGTGCTGCCCGCCGCCGCCTTGTCGGAGACGGTGCGATCGGTCCTCGCCGCCCAGGCGTTCCCGGCGGGGGAGTTCGCCGTCCTCATGGCCTGGGCCGTCGGCGCCCCGCTCCTCGCCGCCGCGCTACTTCCGCTGGGAGGAGTGAAGCAGCGAATCGAGCGCCCGCTCGAGATCGCGCGTGCTCGTCGGCCCGAAGACCCGTTCGCGTACCACCCCGGCCTCGTCGATGAACACGGTGTCGGGCATCGCGTGCACGTCGTAGCGGTGCGCCACGGGGTTGTCCGACGAGTCCTCGAGCAGGGTCGGGAACGTCACGCCCAGGCGCCGTACGAAGGCCCGGGTGTCGTCCGGGAAATCCTGGTAGTTCACGCCGACGATCGCGACGCGCGCCGCGTTGTCGTTCTGGACCCGTTGCAGCGCGGGCATGTCCTCCTCGCAGGGATGACACCACGAGGCGAAGAAGGTCAGCACGACGATCTTCCCGCGCAGGCTCGACAATGTCACCGACTTTCCGTCGATGCCCGGGAGCGTGAAGTCGGGCGCGAGGCTCCCCACCTTCGCTCTCGTCGGCGAGACGACCGGCACCGACGGGGACGATGAGCCGTGGCTGCGGACGATCAGCGCGAGCACGACCGCGGGGATCGCCAACGACACGACGACCAGCGCGACGACGGCGCCGCGCGACAGCCTCGGGTCAGCGGACGAGCGCGTCGACCGCAACGGCGACGAACACCAGCATCAGGTAGACGTTCGACCAGCCGAAGAACCGGATCGCCCGCTGCGGTGTGGGCTCGCGCACGAGTGCGAAAGCACGCGTGACGAACAGGGCGCCGAGCACGAACACGGCCGCCGCGTAGAACTGGCCGACGTCGTTGGTGAGGGTCATCGCGAACGTCAGCGCGACGGTGATCGTGGCGTAGGCCGCGATGCGGCGGGTGGTGAGTTCGATGCCGTACACGACCGGGAACATCGGGAAGCCGCCGGCCGCGTAGTCGTCGCGGTACTTCATCGCGAGCGCCCAGAAGTGCGCCGGCGTCCAGAAGAACACGATCGCGAAGAGGAGCCACGCCGGCGCGCCGAGATCGTTGCGCACCGCGGCCCATCCGACCAGCGCGGGCACGGCGCCCGCCGCGCCGCCGATCACGATGTTCTGCACCGTGCGGGGCTTCAACCACAGCGTGTAGACGAACACGTAGAACAGCGTCGCGGACAACGTGAGCGACGCCGCGAGTACGTTCGCGACGGTCGCGAGCAGCACGAACGCGACGACGTTGAGCACGATCCCGAACGCGAGCGCGCGGCCCGGGACGATCTCGCCCTGCGGGAGCGGCCGACCGTGCGTCCGCTTCATGAGCTGGTCGCGGTCGCGCTCGATCCAGCAATTGATGGTGTTCGCGCCACCGGCGGCGAGCGCGCCGCCGATCACCACTGCGACGATCAGGCTCAGGCGGGGGAGTCCCTGCTTGGCCAGGAACATCGGCGGCACCGCGGTCACGAGCAACAGCTCGATGACCCGGGGCTTGGTGAGCCGCACGTAGGCGCCGACCGCGGAGAGGAGCGGCCGGGGCGGAGCGTCGAGCGGGAGCGTGGACTGGACCATCAGCAGCGTGAATCTACCGGCCGGGGGCTCACGTCATCCCACCACGATCTTTCCGACCATGCCGGCCGCGGCGTGACCGTCGTACGAGCACTTGAAGTCGTACGTCCCGGCCTTCAGCGTGACCGTTCCCGTCGCCTCGGGCTTGGCGTTCGTGACGGTGATTTCGAACTTCTCCGACGAGATCGTGAACGTGTGCGTCTGGCTGCCCTTCTCGTGGAGCGTGACCACGAGCGGGCCGGGCGAGGCCTTGATGGTCTTCACGTCGAAGCTGAACGGGTCGGAGGCGTTCACGTCGATCTTGCCGCCGGTCGCCGTCTTCGTCGACTCCGGAACCGCCTCCGCCGCCACTACAGGCCGCGAGGAAGAGTCCGGATGCCAGCAGTGCTGTAAGCGGTACGCGTCCGGTCGCGCAGCGGGACATTTCGGAGCCTCCCTCGGGATCGCAGGCCGTCGCAGGCTACCTGCGGGGATCGCGGCGACCTTGCATTCGGGCCGTATCCGGGCTGCATCCGGGGCGCCGCTAGCCTGCGCGCGATGGTCGACGGCGGTGACGAGAAGCACTCGATCCGGATGGTCGCCGACCGCCTCTTGGTCGTGGAGTCGAAGGAGGCGGGCGAGCGCAAGTCACGGGCCGGGATCCTGATCCCCGCGACCGCCGACGTGTCCCGCCGCCTCGTCTGGGCCGAGGTCGCCGCCGTAGGCCCGACCGTACGCACCGTCGAAGCCGGCGACACCGTGTTGTTCTCGCCCGAGTCCGGGTTCGAGGTCGAGATCCAGGGCGAGGAGTACCTCATCTTGCGCGAGCGCGACGTGCATGCCGTCGCGTCGCCCCGGAGTGAGGGCGGGACCGGGCTCTACCTGTGATCGACCCGGCGACGGCGCTGCGGATCGACGGCCGGGCCGTCCTCGTGACCGGCGGGACCCGGGGCATCGGCCGGGCGATCGCGGAGGCATGCGCGGCGGCCGGCGCCGACGTGTGCGTCGTCGCCCGCAAGCCCGCCGAGCTCGAGGAGACCGAGGCGGCGCTCGGTGCGCTGGGTGCGCGGGTCGTGACGGTCGCCGGTTCGGTCGGCGATCCCGATCTCGCCGACACCGCCGTCCGCACCATGATCGAACACCTCGGCCGCTGCGACGTCGTCGTCAACAACGCCGCGATCAATCCCGTGTTCGGTCCGCTGATGGACGCCGACCTCGGCGCGGTCGCCAAGGTGTTCGACGCGAACATCGTCGCCCCGCTGCGCTTCGCCCGCGCCGGCTGGCACCGGTACATGCAGGATCACGGGGGTGTCGTCCTCAACGTCGTCTCGGTCGGCGGCCTCCGGCCCGGACCCTTCATCGGCGCGTACAACGTGTCGAAGGCGGCGCTGATCCACCTGACCCGCCAGCTCGCGCAGGAGCTCGCACCGAGCGTGCGCGTCAACGCGATCGCGCCCGCGCTCGTGAAGACCGACATGGCCCGCGCCCTGTGGGAGCCGAACGAGGAGGCGATGGCGCGCGAGTCACGCGCTCGGCCGCCTCGGCATACCCGACGACATCGCGTCGGGCGCGCTGTTCCTCGTCTCCGACGCGTCGTCGTGGATGACGGGCGAGCTCCTGGTCGTCGACGGCGGCGCCGCCGTCCGCTGACCCGCTCACGTCAACCAAAATCCCCAAAGTCCACCAACTGTTGTCGGAGTTCTCAGCACAGAGTGCGGACAACTCCGACAACTGTTGGTGAGGTTGTGGTGGGTCAGTCGTCGTCGGTGGTGGGGTCGACGTAGCGGATGCCGCCGCGGTGGCGCAGCGCGAGCTCCGCGTACGCCTCGGGGTTGGTCTCGACCCAGATCTCGGCGCCGGTGCCCTTCACCGGACGCTTGAGCGTCGCGGGCGAACCGGCGAACAGCATCCCCGCCGGGATGGTCGTGCCCGCGGCGACGACCGAGCCCGCGGCGACCAGCGCCTTGGCACCGACCGTCACGCCGTCGAGCACGATGCTGCCGTTCGCCACCAGGCACTCCGCTTCGAGGATCGCGCCGTGCACCACGCAGTTGTGGCCGACCGTCGCGCCCTCGCCGATGTCGGTGGTGAGCCCGGGCGGGCCGTGGATGACGGCATTGTCCTGCACGTTGGCGCCGCGGCGGACGATGACCGGCGCGTAGTCGGCCCGGATCACCGCCCCGTACCAGACCGATGCACCTGCTTCGACGATGACGTCACCGACGAGGGTCGCGGTCGGCGCGACGAACGCGTCCGGGTGCACTTGAGGGGTCAGGCCCTCGAACGAGAAGAGCGGCATCGGTCAGAGGAACGCCCGCGCGACGGAGATCGCGCTGTGGGCCGCGGGTCCTTCGATCACGAGGTTGCTATCGGCAAAACGGAGCCGGTGCACGAATACCCGGCAGTATTCGCCGGCCGGGCCTGCAATTCGGTCGGTCGCGTCCTCCGGGCCGCTGGTCCACGTCGCCCCCGAGGCCAGCGTCAGCTCGACCCGGATCGGCGCGGCCGGCGGGTCGACGCCGGCGACGGAGTAGGCGTACGGGAGGGCACGGGTCGCGAGCCAGGCGACGTGGGCGAGCCGGTCGGTGTCGACGGACGGGACACCGAGCGCGGCCCGCACGTCGAGTCCGTGGGCCCACGTCTCCATCAGGCGGGCGGTGACGAACGACGGCGTGCGCATCCCGAGCCCCCAGGGGACGCGGGCGTCGGGCGCGAGCCCGAGGAGCACCTCCCGTTCGGCCACGGCCGTGGCGGCCCACCACGCGGCGACCTCGCGGCCCGGGCGGGCCCGCCCCTTCAGGACGCCGGTGTAGGTCACGTCCGGACGCCGGACGCGGCCGCCTGCCGCGACGTTGTTGATCGCGTACGGGCCGCCGCGGGCGGTGTCGATCGCCATCTCGTCGGTGTCGGCGAGATGCGAGATCGTGTCGCGGACGTCCCAACCCCAGGAGGGTGTCGGCGTGAACCATTCGTCCTCGGCGAGCGGTTCGATGACGGCGAGGAGCCCGTCCTGTTCGGCGGCGAGATCGTCGACGAGGGCGACGACGTCGGTCACGGACGCCGGACGCGCGTCCGGCCGAGCGACACCTGCACCTCGGCCGGGTGTGGCATGGGCGGCGGGCCCGACGTGAGCCGCACGTCCATGTACTTCGCGACTTCCTCGTACACGGCGTCACCGAGCATCTTGCGCAGCTCGGGCTCCATCGACTTGTAGACGGGCTCGCCACCGGTGAACGCGTCCTTCGCCTCCGTGCACCACCACGCGGAATTCCTCGCCGCCCTCACCCCAGCCGTCGCGGCCGAACTCGGTGAGCACCGAGGTGACGGAGTCGTCCTCCTCGTCGCGGTCGACCGCCCGCAGGGGCAGCTGCCAGCACACCGTGGGCTTGGTGTCGCTGAAGTGCTTGCCGCTGTTCATCGCGTGCAGGTGCAGAGCACAGCCGGGCCCGGCCTCGAAGTCGGGTCGGTTGAGGAAGACGCACGCGTCCTCGTGCAGGCGGGTGCGCCACTCCTCCTTGCCCGCGTTCGCCCAGACGCCCTTCTTCAGGCCGACCTGCTTGAACTGCCACTCGTCGTCGCCGAGTCGCTTGGCGAGCTTCTCGACCTTCTCCTTGACCTTCTTCTCCGACTCGTACGCGCCGTAGGAGCAACAGCCTTGGACGAGCTCGGGTGCAGGCTCGGTGAGCACGCCCTGACATCCCTGCCCGAAGATGCAGTGCCACGACGACGCCAGGAACGTGACGTCGACCTGCCATTGACGCCGTTCCTTGCCCGGGATCGGAATCGTTATCCATTCGCGCGTCGGTCCCACCATGGCTCCCGACGCTAGTCGGTAGCATCCCGCGTATCGCGCACTCCGACCCCGCACACGAGCAACATCTCGGGCAACTTCTCACCGACCTACGCGCCGCGGTCGGGTCGGGTGGTGCGAGTGCCGAACCGCTCGAGCTCTCGCTGTACTCGCGCGACGCAGGTGTCGCGGTCGGTCACGCGGAAGCCGTGTGCTTCCCGCGGTCGGCCGGCGAGGTCGCGGCGGCGGTGCGCGTCGCGCTGGGCGCACGGCCGCCCGTTCGTCGCGCGGGGCAGCGGGACCGGGTTGGCGGGCGGCGCGACCCCGCTCGACGATCCGGTCGTCATCGTGACGACACAGATGAACCGCGTACTCGAGGTCGACACGGAGTCACGGGTCGCCTGGGTCGAGCCCGGTGTGCTCAACCTCGACCTGCACGCGCGCCGTCGCGCCATCTCGGGCTCCACTACGCCCCCGACCCGTCCTCGCAACAGGCCTGCACGATCGGCGGCAACGTGGGCACGAACGCGGGCGGCCCGCACTGCCTGGCCGACGGCGTCACGTCGGCCCACGTGCTCGCGGTCGACGTCGTGCTCGCCGACGGCACCGAGGCGCGCCTGGGCGGGCTGGAGCCCGACTCGCCGGGCTACGACCTGCGCGGCTGCTTCGTCGGCTCGGAGGGCACGATGGGGATCGCGACCCGGATCGCGGTGCGGCTCATGCCCGACGCGCCGCGTGTGGCCACGATGCTGTGCGCGTTCGACTCGGTCGAGGCCGCGGCCGCGACCGTGAGTGGCGTGATCGCCGCCGGGCGTGCTGCCGGCCGCGCTCGAGATGATGGACGCGCGGATCACCCGGCGCCGTCGAGGATTTCGTCGGCGCGGGCTACCCGCGCGACGCGCAGGCCGTCCTGCTCGCGGAGGTCGACGGCCTCGACCGCGGCGTCGAGGCCAACGTCGACGCGATCGCGGGCGTCGCCCGCGCGAACGGCGCGACGTTGGTTCGCGTCGCGGCCGACGAGACCGAACGCGCGCTCCTCTGGAAGGGGCGCAAGTCGGCGTTCGGCGCGATCGCCCGGATCGCGCCCGACTACTACCTGCACGACGCGGTGGTGCCGCGCACGAAGCTCGTCGACGTGCTGCTGCGCGTCTACGAGATCGCCGACGCGCACGAACTCATCGTGATGAACGTGTTCCACGCGGGCGACGGCAACCTCCATCCGCTCCTCGTGTTCGACCGCCGCGACGAAGGCGTGTGGGAGCGTGTCTACGCGGCGGGCACCGAGATCCTCGACGCGTGCCTCGCGGCGGGGGGAGTCCTGACCGGCGAGCACGGCGTCGGCATCGAGAAGCGCGACCTCATGGCCCGCATGTTCTCGCCCGACGATCTCGACGCGCAGGCGCGCCTGCGCGACGCGTTCGATCCCGACGGCGTCGCGAACCCGCAGAAGGTGCTCCCGCGCGGGAGCCGGTGCGGGGAGCTGCAACGTGTGCCCGACGGTGCGTGGATATGAGCGCCGTCGCCCCGGTCGGGGCCCGCACCCACTGGGAGGTCGGGGGGCCGCCGCCCGCGGGCGCGGTCGAAGTACGCGCGCCCGCCGGGGTACTGGCGTACGAACCGGCCGACATGACGATCACGGTGGCCGCGGGCACGACCTTCGCCGAGGTCGACGCCGCGCTCGCCGAGCACGGCCAGGAATGCGCGCTCGATCCGCGCACGCCGGCCTCGACGATCGGCGGGATCCTCGCGTGCGGCCTGTCCGGCGTCCGCCGCCTCCGGCACGGTCCCGTGCGCGATCACGTGCTCGAGGTCAGGTTCGAGACCGGCGACGGGCGGCTCGTCAAGGGCGGCGGCCCGACCGTCAAGAACGTCACCGGCTACGACCTGCCGCGGCCTGTTCGTCGGTTCGTTGGGAACGATCGGCATGCTGCAGCAGGCGACGCTGCGGTGCCGCCCCCGGCTACCGACCGCGCGCTGGTTCCGCGGCACCGACACCGCCGGTCGCTACCGGCCGTCGGCGCGCCTGTGGGACGGCGAGCACGAAACCGTCCTCTTCGAAGGCGTCGGCGCCGACGTCGACGAGCAGGCCCGCGGTCTGCGCCCGCTCGACGGACCGCCGACGCTCCCCGAGGGCGCGCACCGCGGCCGGATCTCGATCGCGCCCGATCGGGTCCGGGCCTGCGCGGGCGCGCTCGGCCCCGACGTGCGCTGGTGCGCCGAGCTCGGCGTCGGGACGATCCACGTCGCGGCCGACGGCGCCGACGCGCTGACCCGTGCCCGATCGGTCGCGCACGCCCATGCGGGATGGATGTTGCGCGAAGCGGGTGGCCCGCCGACCGACGACGGATACGGATGCGCGCTCCCGAACGCGGGTGTCATGCGGCGAGTGAAGGACGCCTTCGATCCCGACGGCCGCCTCAACCCGGGCCGGATGCCGTTGGTGGCGCCGTGACCGGCCCGCTCGGCCTCGACGCCGACACCCTCAACGCGTGCGTGTCGTGCGGACTGTGCCTGCCGCACTGCCCGACCTACCGCGTCACCGGCCGTGAGATTGCGTCGCCGCGCGGACGTATCGCGGCGATGCGCGCGGTCGAAGCCGGCGAGTCGCCCGTCGACGACGCGTTCCGCGCCGCGATGGAGGAGTGCGTGTCGTGCCGCGGCTGCGAGGCCGCGTGCCCGTCCGGCGTGGAGTTCGGGCTCCTGATGGAGGGCACCCGGGCCGCGCTGCCGCCGCCCCGCTCGCGCCGGCGCCGGCTCGCGGAGTGGGCCGGCTACACGCTCGTGCTGCCGCGGCACTGGCTCCTGCTCGCGTGCACCTGGGGTGCGTGGGTCGTGCAGCGGGTGCGGCTCGTGCCGGCCCGGTTCGGGTTGCCGCGGCTCTCGGCGCGATCCCTCGCCCGCCCGCTCGACGTGCCGGTCGGCGGCGCGCCCGACGCGTGGCTCTTCACCGGTTGCGTCATGGATGCGTGGTTGCGCGACACGCACCGCGCCGCGGCACGCGTGATGCGCGCGGCGGGCGCGACGATCGCCCGGCCGCCCGCGACCGCGGCGTGCTGTGGCGCGCTGCACCTGCACGCCGGCCGCGAGCACGAAGCCCGCGCGCTGGCGACCCGCGTCATCGCGTCGATGCCGGGGTCCGCGCCCGTCGTCGTCGACAGCGCCGGGTGCGGGGCGGCAATGAAGGAATACGGCACGCGGCTCGGGACGCCCGAGGCCCACGCGTTCAGCGCTCGGGTCGTCGACTTCTCCGAGTGGCTCGCGCGGCAACCGGCACTCGCGCTGCACCCGATGGTCGGGCGCGTGGTCGTGCAGGACCCCTGCCACCTGCGCCACGTGCAGAAGGCGCATGCGGCCGTGCGCACCGTCCTCGCGCCCGCGTACACGCTCGCCGAGACCGCCGACGAAGGGCTGTGCTGCGGTGCGGGCGGCGCCTACGCGGTCATGCAGCCGGAGCTGTCGCGACGCGATCCTCGATCGGAAGGTGGAGGCGCTGCGCGCCGCGGCCGGCGAGCACGCGCCCGGTCGTCGCGTCGGCGAACCCGGGCTGCATGGTCCAACTCCGGGGGGCGGGCATCGACGCCCGGCACCCGGCCGAGCTCATCGCGGAGGCCCTCGATGGATGACCGCTTCGAACACATCTCCGAACGGCTGGTGGCGATCGAAGAGGAACTGCGCGATCTCGCGTACGAACGGCTGCGCGAGGTCGCCCGCTCGCCCGACGACGACTCCGGCATCGCGGCCGCGGCCGAGGAGAAGCGGCTCCTGCAGGCGCGCCGGGCGGTCGCGAAGGCCATCAACGCGCTGGCCCCCTCGTCGATCGACGATTGAGCGACCGGTCAGCCGACGTCGTTGAGGCGGTCGATCAGCTCCCGCAGGCGGGAGTAGGAGCGGCGGTCGAAGCGCATCCGCAACCGCGCGAGATCGGGCACGTCGTCGTCGGCGATCTCGGCCTTGCTCGCAGGCGCGGCCTCGATGGTCCCGGTCGGGACGATGTCGGCGAAGTCGGCCGCGAGCGCGGCGAGCGCGGCCGGATCCGGGAGGCGCTGCATCCGCAGCACGAGGTTGCCGTCGACGAACCGCAGGGAGTGGTAGTTCCGGTAGAAGTCGGTGATCTCCGCGAGCGCGACCGACGCGTCGTCGGTGATCGTCACGAGCTTCATGTCCTCGGGCGAGATGTACCCGCGGGCTCGCAACTCGCGCTCGACGAACTGCACCCAGCTCAACCAGAACGTCCCGCCCGGCACGTCGAGCAGCACGATCGGCGCGGGCGGCGCCTTCCCGGTCTGCACGAGCGTGAGTAGCTCGAAGCCCTCGTCGAGGGTGCCGAAGCCGCCGGGCAGCAGCACGAACGCGTGGGCTTCCTTCACGAACGTGACCTTGCGTGTGAAGAAGTAGCGGAAGTTGACGAGCTTGGGATCGTCGGCGAGGAACTGGGTAGTGGCGGCTTCGAACGGCAGGCGGATGCTGACGCCGAACGAGTTCGCCGCGCCCGCGCCCTCCACGCCGGCCTCCATGATCCCGGGCCCCGCGCCGGTGATGACCATCCAGTCGGCGTCGGCGAGCTTCCGTGCGAGCGCGGCAGTCTGTTCGTAGAGGGGGTCGTCGCGTCGGGTTCGGGCCGATCCGAAGATGGCCGCCTTGCGCGCGGTCCGGTACGGCTCGAAGACGGCGAACGCGTAGCGCATCTCCTTCAGAGCCGCGTTCGCGATCTTGAGATCGCCACGGGTCGCGCGGTCGCGCGCGAGGCGCACGGCCGAGACGATGAGCTCGAAGACGAGGTCGGCGTCGCGAACGTCGCCGATCTGCGCGATCAGCGCGTCGATGCTCTCGTCGATCTCGGCGTCGCCGGTGCGATACCGCGGGAGACGCGCCACCGCTCCGTCAGGCCCCGACGATCGGGCGCGCCAGATCGGCGAGCGAGACCGCGGGCCGGGCGCCGAGATGCGAGATCACCTCGGCCGCGCCGAGTGAGGCAAGCTGTCCGCACGTGGCGAGGTCGTGCCCGTGCGTGAGCCCGAACAGGAACCCCGCGGCGAAGAGGTCGCCCGCGCCGGTCGTATCGACCACGTTCGCAGGGTGCGCGTCGATCACGTGCACGTCGTCACCGGCCACGATGACCGATCCGTGCGCGCCGCGCGTGAGGGCCGCGATCTCGCAGTGCCCGCGCACGTGGTGCAGGGCCTCGTCGAATGTTCCGACCTGGTAGAGCGACGTGATCTCGTCCTCGTTCGCAAAGAGGATGTCGATGTCGCCCTCGATGAGGTCGACGAACTCCTCGCGGTGGCGCTCGACGCAGAACGGGTCGGAGAGCGTGAGCGCGACCCGACGGTCGGAACGGTGGGCGACCGCGGCGGCCCGCCGGACGGCTTCCTTCGCCGCGGGCGGGTCCCAGATGTAGCCCTCGAGGTAGGTGACCGCCGCGCTTTCGACGAGCGTCTCGTCGATGTACGTCTCGTCGAGCTCGGCGCCGGCTCCGAGGAACGTGCAGAGCGTGCGATCGGCGTCGGGGGTGACGATGACGAGGCAGCGGCCCGTGGGCGAGCCACTCGTGGCGAACGGCGCGTCGAAGTGCACGCCGAGGCTGCGCAGATCGTGGGCGAAGACCTTGCCGAACTCGTCGTCGGCGACCCGACCGATGTACGCGGCCTTGCCGCCGAACGCGGCGACGCCCGCCGCGGTGTTCGCGGCCGAGCCACCCGAGATCTCGGTGGCCGCCCCCATCTCCGCGTAGATCTCGTCGGAGCGGGCCGCGTCGATCATCGTCATCGCGCCCGGCTCGACGCCGGTGCGGGCGACGAAGTCGTCGTCGGCATGGGCCAGCACGTCGACCAGCGCGTTGCCGAGGGTCAGCACGTCGAAACGACTCACTTCTTCACTCCTGTGGTGAGCACGACCGGCTGGGCCTCGCCGGCCGGCATGGGATGTTCCTCGACCGGCCGGAGCCGGCGGCCGACGGTCTGCGTCCGCCCGTACAGCGTGGTGCGCTGGGCGAGCGTCCGCCCGATCGGTTCCACGATCGCCCGGAACTCGGCCTCGTCGAGCTCTTGGCCGTGACTCGCGCCCACGGCGCGGGAGATGTTCTCGTCCATCAGCGTGCCGCCGAGGTCGTTCGCGCCCGCCTGGAGGATCTGGCGGGTGCCGCCGATGCCGCACTTCACCCACGAGGCCTGCACGCTCGGGATCGTGTCGCGGTACGCGATGCGGCCGACCGCGTGCATCAATACCACCTCACGGAAGGTCGGGCCCCGGCGCGCCTTGCCCTGGATGAAGATCGGGGTGGCCATGTGCACGAACGGCAGCGGCACGAACTCGGTGAAACCGCCCGTCTCCTTCTGCAGATCGCGTGTGCGCACGAGATGGCGGGCGACGTGGACGGGACGCTCGACCGACCCGTGCATGATGGTGACGTTCGACCGGAGCCCGATCTCGTGCGCGGTGCGGTGCGCGAACAGCCATTCCTCGGTGTTGACCTTGTCGGGGCAGATGATCGCCCGGACCTCGTCGTCGAGGATCTCGGCCGCGGTGCCCGGGAGCGTGGCGAGGCCCGCTTCCTTCAACCGTACGAGGTAGTCGTGCAACGGCATGTCGAGTCGACGCGCGCCCTCGGTGACCTCGAGCGCGGTGAACCCGTGAACATGGATACCGGGCGCGACAGCCTTCACGGCACGCGCGACGTCGAGGTAGTAGTCGCCGTCGAAGTCGGGATGGATGCCACCCTGCAGGCAGACCTCGGTCGCGCCGCACTCGACCGCCTCGACCACCCGACGCTGCATCTCCTCCATCTCGACGAGATACGGCTGACCGCGCAGGTTCAGCGACAGGGGACCCTTCGAGAACGCGCAGAAGCGGCACTTGAACGTGCAGACGTTCGTGTAGTTGATGTTGCGATTGCGGACGAACGTGACCTCGTCGCCGACGATGTCGCGACGGAGCTGGTCGGCGACCTCGGCGACCTTCGCGACCTCGGGACCGCGCGCGCCGAGGAGCGTCACGATCTCGTCGATGCCGACCTCCTGCCCGGCGAGCACACCCGCGAGCACCTCGCCGACCGCGCCACCGGCCGAAGGGACCGGCACGGGCACCAGCGTGGGCGGATCGAGATCGTCGCGACCCGGTGACCACGCGGTGTCGCGCGCGAGCCCTTCGAGATCGGACGCGACGAGCACCGCGGTACGCACGTCGGGGTGCAGCCACTCCGTCGGCCGTTGCACGTACTCGGGGTACACGGTGAGCCGGGGCGCGAGCACGAATCCCGCCGACTCCGTCGCGTCGCGCAGGCGATCGAGCGCGGGCCACGGGCGTTCCGGGTTGACGTGGTCGATCGTGACCGGCGACACGCCGCCCCAGTCGTCGATGCCCGCGGCGAGCAGCGGCGTGAGGTCGTCGCTCAGGTTCGGCGGGGCCTGCAGGTGCACGCCGGCGGGAAGGATCATGCGGGCCGCGGCGATGGACCAGAGGAACTCGTCGGTCGGGCACGGCTCGGCGCGGTGCATCGCGGTGCCGGGCTTGGGCAGGAAGTTCTGCACGATCACCTCTTGCACGTGCCCGTGCTCGAGATGGGCGTTCGCGATCGCGACGAGCGCGTCGACGCGCTCCTCGCGCGTCTCGCCGATGCCGACGAGGATGCCGGTCGTGAACGGGACGCGCGCCCGGCCCGCCGCGTGCAGCGTCGCGAGACGGCGCGCCGCGGTCTTGTCGGGTGCACCGAAGTGCGGGCCGCCCGGCTCGTGCAGGCGGTCGGCGAGCGTCTCGATCATCATCCCCTGCGACGGGCTGACCGCGCGGAGGCGCAGGAGGTCGGCCTCCGACAGCGCACCCGCGTTGGCATGGGGGAGCAGCCCGGTGTCGTCGAGCACACGCTTGGCCACCGCGACCAGGTAGTCGACGGTGCTGGAGAAGCCGTGCGCGGCGAGCCATTCGGCCGCCTGCGGGTAGCGGTCCTCCGGGGCCTCGCCGAGGGTGAACAGCGCCTCGTGACAACCGAGCGCGGCGCCGCGCGACGCGAGCTCCAGCGCCTGTTCCTCCGAGAGGTACGGCGTCTCGAGCCGGGCCGGCGGCTTGGCGAACGTGCAGTAGCCGCAGCGGTCGCGGCACAGCATCGTCAAGGGGGCGAACACCTTCGGCGAGAACGTGATCCGACGCCCGGTCTGCGCATCGCGGCGGGCCGCGGCCGCCGGCATCAGCTCGCTCAGGGGCGCGGCGAGCAGCTCCCGGAACGACGACGCGCTGAGCATGCGGGCGACCCTAGTCGGCAGCCAGTGCCGCCCGGTCTCCCAACCACAACACCTGACCGGCGCGGATGCGCGCGCCGGGGAGGTCGTCACCGGCACGGATGCGACGAATCGGTTCGCGCTTCTCCTCGCCCTCGACGGTCACGACCGTGAGTACCGAGCGGGCGATCGCCGGAAAGGTGAACGTCAGCCGCGCATGGGGATGCAGGTCGTCGCCCGCGTCGACGACGAACCGGTCGCGCTCGTCGAGCGTCGCGGCCCCGGGGAACAGCGACGCGGTGTGGCCGTCGGGGCCGAGTCCGAGGTGCACGATGTCGATCGGAGGTGCGGCACGGATCGACGCGTCGTACGCGACCGCGCCGGCCTCGACCATCGAATGCACCGCGCGGGGTCGAGCCTCGTCGAGCAGGATGCGCCGGGCCATCCCCTCGTTCGAGTCGTCGGAGTCGACGGGAACGACGCGGTCGTCGCCGAAATAGACATCGATGACCGACCAGTTCACCGCCTCCCGGCGCAGTGCCCCGTAACAGCGGTGCGCGAGCTCGCCGCCCGACAGCGCGACCGAGGTGGGGGTGAGCTCGGCGACGAGACGCGCGAACGCGCGCGGCACGTCGTCGACGATGCGAACCTGCCCGGGAAGCTCCACGTCTGCCATTCTTCCTCATACATGGATCGCACGACCGTCGACGTGTACGAGGCGAAGGTCGACGAGTGGCTCGTCCACCGCCGCCGCCCGCAGCCCGCGTCGCTCGACCCGTTCGTGGCGCGCGTCCCGCCCGGAATCCGCGCCGACGTCGGCTGCGGTCCGGGTTGGTACAGCGCGGCGCTCGGCGCGCCGGTCGTCGCCTTCGACGCCGCGGCGGCGATGGCCGCCCGGGTGCGCGACTTCGCGCCGGGTGCCTGGCCCGTCGTCGCCGACCTCGAACACCTGCCGTTCCGCACCGGTGCGCTGGCGGGCGCGTGGGCCCATCGGTCGTACATGCACATCCCGCCCGAGGCCCTCCCGATGGCGCTGGCCGAGGTGCACCGATCGGTGACGCTCGGCGGCGCCCTGCACGTCCAGGTCACCTCCGATCGCCTCCGCGACGAAGACGACGACCCCTTCCCGGGCCGTCGCTTCACCCGGTGGCGGCCGGACCACCTCCGCGACGTCGTGGAAGGCGGCGGGTTTCCTCGTCGAGAGCCTCGTCGACGACGGCGAGGAGTGGATCGACGTGGAGGCGACGCGGGGCCGCATGCTCGCCGACACGGTCGGGCCCGGCATGCGCGTGCTGATCGTCGGGCTGAATCCCGGGCTGCTGTCGGCCGACATCGGGCTCAGCTTCGCCCGCCCCGGCAACCGCTTCTGGCCCGCGGCGATCGCGGCCGGGCTCGTTACCCGCGCGCTCGATCCGTTCCACGCGTTGCGGGTCGACGGCGTCGGGATGACGAACATCGTGCGCAGGGCGACCGCGGGCGCGAAGGAGCTGACACGACCCGAGTACGTCGAAGGAGTCGCGCGGCTGGAACGACTCGTGCACTGGCTGCAGCCCGCGTGCGTGTGCTTCGTCGGCGTCACGGGCTACCGCCACGCGATCGACAAGCGCGCCACGTTCGGCTGGCAGGAACCGTTCGCGGGCGTCCCGGCCTACGTCATGCCGAATACGAGCGGCGTGAACGCGCACACGAAGCCCGCCGCGTTCGCGGAGCACATGCGGATCGTCGTGGCCGCCACGACGTGAGCGCCGCTACTTGATCTCGCTCGCCTTCTTCTCGAGCGTGTCGAGCGCGTCGTGGTACGACTTCGCGAACGACTCGACGCCCTCACGTTCGAGTGTCGCGGTGACGTCGGCGAAGTCGACGCCCACGTTCGCGAGATCGGCGAGCACGGCGCGGGCGCCGGCGAGGTCGGTCTCGATCGCGCCGCCGCGCAGGTTGTCGTCGCCCTTGGCGAGCACGTCGACCGACGCCTGGGCGAGCGTGTTGACCGTGTCCGGGCCGACGAGCTCGTCGACGTAGAGCGTCGGGGAGTACGCCGGGTTCTTCGTCGAAGTCGACGCCCACAGCGGGCGTTGCACGCGGGCACCGGCCGCGGCCAACTTCTCCCACCGCGCGCCCGACAGCTGCTTCCGAAAGAGCTCGTAGGCGAGCTTGGCGTTCGCGACCGCGGCCTTGCCCCGTAGCGCATGGCCCTCGGGCAGGCGCCGGTCGGTCTCGGTGTCGACCCGGCTGACGAAGAACGACGCCACCGAGGCCACGCCGTGGACGTCGCCGCCCGCGGCCCGGCGCCGTTCGAGCCCGGCGAGGAACGCGTCGATGACCTGCTGGTACCGCTCCAGGCTGAAGATCAACGTGACGTTGACGTTGATGCCTGCGGCGAGGGTCTCCACGATCGCGGGGACCCCTTCGAGGGTCGCGGGGATCTTGATCATCACGTTCGGGCGGGCGATCCGGTCCCAGAGCTCCTTCGCCTGGCGGATCGTGCCCGCGGTGTCGAGGGCGAGATCGGGCGAGACCTCGACCGAGACGTACCCGTCGGCGCCGTCGAGACGGTCGTACACCGGGCGCAGCACGTCGGCCGCGTGCTCGATGTCGCTCGTGACGAGATCCCAGTACGCGGTCTGCGCCGACGCGCCCGCGGCCGTCACCTCGCGGAGCTGCGCGTCGTAGTCGGTGCCGCTCGCCATCGCCTTTTCGAAGATGGTCGGGTTCGAGGTCACGCCGCGGATCCCGTGCGCGTCCATCAACTCCTGCAGGCCGCCCGACGCGAGCGCGCGTGTGAGGTTGTCGTACCAGGGGCTCTGGCCGAACTCGAGCAAACGCGGGATCGCACTCGTCATCGTCAACTTCCTCCTGCTCCGACTGCGTCGAGCAACGCGAGCGCGCGCCCGACCGCGTGCTCGGGGGTGATCCCGAGCTCGCGCATCACCACATCACCGGGCGCCGACGCGCCGAACCGGTCGATGCCCACGACGTCGTCGGCGTAACGCTCCCAACCGAAGCTGACGCCGGCCTCGACCGCGAGCGTCGGCACCCCCGGGGGGAGCACCTCCACGCGGTAGTCGTCGGGCTGGCGGTCGAAGAGGTACCAGGAAGGCATCGACACGACCCGCGCGGAGATGCCGTGCGCGGCGAGCTGCTCGCGCGCGGCCACGCACACCTGCACCTCGGAGCCGGTCCCGATCAGCACGACGTCGGGACGGTCACGGTTCTCGGGAGCCAGTACGTACGCGCCCGCGGCGACGCCCGCCGGTGCACGCTCCGCGGTGTGCTCGAGCACCGGCACCTTCTGGCGGGTCAGGACCATCGCGGTCGGTCCCTCGCCGTCGAGGTGCACCTTCCACGCGGCCGCGACCTCGTTCGCGTCGGCGGGACGGATCACACACAGGCCGGGCATGGCGCGCAGCGACGCAAGCTGCTCGATGGGCTCGTGGGTCGGGCCGTCCTCCCCGACGCCGACGGAGTCGTGGGTCCAGACGAAGCAGACCTTCGTCTGCATGATGGCGGCGAGCCGTACCGCCGGGCGCATGTAGTCGCTGAAGACGAAGAACGTGCCGACGCACGGCACCAACCCCGCCGCGGCCATCGCGTTGGCGGCCGCGCCCATCGCGTGCTCGCGGATGCCGAAGTGGATCAGGCGGCCCGTGGCGTCGTCGGGCGTGAAGGTGCCCAGACTCTTGACCTGCATACCCGTGTTGCCGGTGAGGTCGCCCGACCCGGTGAACAGACCGGGTACGACGTCGACGACGGCGGTCAGGACCTCCTCGATCGCCACGCGCGTCGCGATCTCGGCGCCGAACTGCCAGGTCGGGAGTTTCTGCTCCCAGCCGTGTAGGCCCTCGCCGCTCAGGCACGCCTCGAACTCGTCCGGCTTCGGGCGCGCTTCCCACTCGGCTCGTGCGGGCGCGGCGCGGTGGCCCGCTTCGCGATACCGGAGCACGACGTCGTCGGGGGCGTAGAAGTCCTCGGGCGGCAGCCCGAGGATCTCCTTCACCCGCGCGACCTCGTCGGCGCCCAGGGGACTGCCGTGCGCGGCTGCGGTGTCCTGGACCTTCGGCGACGGATAGCCGATGTGCGAGCGCAGCACCAAGAGGGTGGGGCGGCTCTCCTCGGCGATGCCGGCGCGCAGACCGGCCTCCAGCGCGTCGAGGTCGTTGGCCACCTCGCCGAGCTGTACGACGTGCCATCCGTACGCCTCGAAACGCTTCGGGACGTCGTCGGAGTAGGCGAGCTCGGTCGGACCGTCGATGGTGATGTGGTTGTCGTCGTAGACGAACACCATGCGCCCGAGCTTCAAGTGGCCGGCGAGGGACGCGGCCTCGTGACTGATGCCTTCCATGAAGTCGCCGTCGCTCGCGATCCCGAAGACGTGGTGATCGCACAGCTCGGCACCGAACCGCTCCCGGAGGTGCTTCTCGTCGATCGCGAAGCCGACCGCGTTCGCGAAACCCTGCCCGAGCGGGCCCGTCGTGACCTCCACGCCCCTGGTGTGGCGGTACTCGGGATGGCCGGGCGTCTTCGAACCCCACTGGCGGAACTGCTTCAGGTCGTCGAGCTCCAGCCCGAACCCGGTGAGATAGAGCATCGAGTACAAGAGCATCGACGCGTGCCCGGCCGAGAGCACGAAGCGGTCACGGTCGGGCCAGTCCGGATCGGACGCGTCGTACTTCATGATCCGGGTCCACAGCACGTGCGCGAGGGGCGCCAGCGCCATCGGCGTGCCGGGATGCCCGGAGTTCGCCTTCTGCACGGCATCCATCGCGAGACCACGGATCACGTCGATCCCGCGTTGTTCCAGCCCGTCTGCCACGTCGATCCCTCTCGTCACGCCCGTTCGCAGCCTAGGTGTACCCACACCCGGCCTCCGGCCATCGCTCAGCGCTCGAAGACCGCCGTCGTTCTCAGCGTTCGAACACTGCGACGCTCGCGGTGAAGCTGTGCAGGAAGTTCCGGCCGCCGATCGGGCCGATCTCGCCCGCGCAGAATCCGCCCGCGAGCGGCAGCGGGCCGGCGAGCTCCTCGATCGCGGCCGCGTCGTGATTCGGCTCGGTGAACAGGTGCCGGCCCCGGCCGTTGCACGTGAACAGCAGCGCGGCCTCGCCCGTCACCCCGGACAAGAGCGCCCGGAGGTCGTCGTCCGCCGACTCGGCGTCACGTACCTGGAACTGCACGGTCGTGCCGACCTCGACCCGGTCACCGACCGCGATCGCGCCGGTGCGCCGGTCGGCGCCGAGCACGTTGCGCACGAGGAAGTCGCCGCGTGTGAAGTCGAGCTTGTGCTCGTCGACCACGACGCCGAGATGCAGGCCGTTGCGCATCAGCTCGCGGTCGGCCTCGCTCGCGGACTGGACGATCTCCTGCAACCGCGCCATGGCCGGTTGGCCCGCGAGCTCGTTCACGAGATTGCGTTCGGCGCTCGTCACCGTGAATGGCATGCCGATAGGGCGACACCCCTGCGACACGACGGCACGCAACGGAACGTCGTCGGAGCACAACAGCGCGACTGCGCCTGAGTGGAGCACCTTGTCGCCGAGCGCGAGCCGGTTCGTGCCGGGGCGCATGCCGGCCGACGCCATACCCCCGAGCAACGTCACGCCGGGGATCCGTTCGTTGCAGACCGCCAAGAAGTCGCCGATCGGGAACGAGTAGGGGTCGGCGAGCATGAGCATGGTGCCGCGCGGCGGCGCGGAGTCGGGCCAACCGACGATCTCGTAGCCGTCGTCGGTCTCGCGGGTGTCGAGCGCGATCGCGTCGACCCGGCCGGCGCCGAAGCTCGCGGCCAGGACCGAGAGCCCCGGCCCGTCCTCGACCTCGACCCCACCACCGGCGACACCGACCATCGTGGCCCCGATCGCGACTTCCGGTTCGAGCAGTTTGTGCAGACCGCCCATGACGTCCTCGAACGCGCCGACATGGTGGGGCGACGCGAAGCACACGAGCAGGTCGGGACGCGCACCGTCGAACCGCTCGAGGATCTCACCGGCGATCTCGCCGACGGCCTCGACCGGAGTGGGGTGCAACGAGAGCGCGGACGCGTAGCGGTTCACGAGATCCATTCTCTCCGAGCGTCGACGCGCAACCGGTGCGGGTTGAGCGCAATCACGGCTACAGCCCGGTGTTCACGGGAGTGGGAGAGCCGTCAGCGGGACGGTCACGGCGGACCCGCTCTCGAGGAGCGTGCACCGGGCCTCGACCGTTCCCGGCTCCGGGAAGTCGAGCTCTCCCCGCACGAGCCGGTACCCGAACTTGCCGGGATCGACGAAGAAGCTCTGCCGGTTGCGCCCGATCTCCTCACCCGACTCGCGGACGAAGACGGTCTCGAGCGTCGCGTTCCCGTCGGTGCCCGCCGCAGCCCGTACCAGCACGACCAGATGCGGGGTCAGCTGGGTCGGGTAGGCGGGGACGGCGGTCGAGAAGAACGCTCCGGTGATGTCGATACGGGTCGCGGGTCCCTCGACCTGACGGAAGTCGATGCTTTCGACGAAGAGGGCGGCGACGATCTCCATGACCGCGGACCTTACCCGGCGTCGACCGGATCAACGGAGACGCGAATCAGGCGAGGAGCACGACTTCGACGGTGCGCGGGCCGTGGACCCCGAGCGTCGTGATCATCTCGAGGTCGCCGGTCCGACTCGGCCCGCCGATCCAGCTCAGCGCGCTCGGCAGTTCGCCGGCGGCGATCGCCTGCATGGCGTCGGCGAGCGTCTCCATCACGTCGGCGGTGCGCAGCACGCAGATGTGATCGGGCGGCACGAGGCTCGTGCCGCGCGGCGATCCGACCGACGCCGCGAGCGCGATGGCCGCGGGTCGCGCCACCGCGAGGTGCGCACCGGTGACGCCGACGGCCACGCCGGGGAGCCGCGCCGACCACGCCGGGTCGTCCGGGGCGAGGATCTCCAGCCCGCGGCGCGACGAGCGCGTCGGTCAGACCGGCGACGGGGACGTCGGCGTTGCACGCGACGAGTGCACCGCGCCCGAAGGCGACCGCCCGCTCGACGATCGCCTCACGCGCGTCGTCGGCGCTCATCGGGCCCGACACCGTGCACGTGTTGGCGCGCAGCGTCGCGACGAGCTCCTCGACGAGGGTCGCGGTCATCGCCGCGCGTCCGGGTGCTCGCGCGCCGAACGCTCGCGGAAGGGTTCACGCGCGGGGCGCGGGAGCTCGCGGGTCTTGGTCCACGCGCGCAGGCCGGGCACCTTGCCGCGCGAGATCCGGCCGAGCGCGGTGGTCAGCCGGTAGCCGCGTGGCGTCGACCACGCGCGCGCCCAGATCGCCCAGAACACGCGCCGTGTGCGGCGCGATGCGGTGTGCGGCTCGGGCACGTCGGCACGCAACGACAGGATCATGTCGCCGAGCGGGATCTTGACCGGGCACGCGTCGCTGCACGTGTGGCACAGCGTCGACCCGTACGGGAGGTCGGCGCCCTCCTGGCCGCCGGAGAGGAGCGGCGTCAGCACCTTCCCCATCGGCCCCGAGTACACGGAGTCGTACGCGTGGCCGCTCACGTTGCGGTACACGGGGCACACGTTGAGGCACGCGCCGCAGCGGATGCACGCGAGCATCTCCTCGTACTTCGTGCCGAGGAGCGACCGGCGCCGGTTGTCGAGGAATACGACGTGCAGCTCCTCCGGGCCGTCGATCTCGCCCGCCCGGCGCGGGCCGCTGATCATCGTGACGTAGTTCGACAGGGCCTGCCCCGTCGCGTGCGTCGTGAGCAGCGGCAGCAGGAAGCCGACGTCGGCGAGGCGGGGGATGACCTTCTCGATCGGCATGACGGCGATGTGCATACGCGGCACGGTGGTGCAGAACCGCCCGTTGCCCTCGTTGGTGACGAGCACGAGCGTGCCCGTGTCGGCCGCGGCGAAGTTCACGCCGGTGATGCCGATGTCGGAGCGCAGGAACTCGCCCCGGAGTCGTTCGCGCGCCCACGCGGTGAGCGCCTCGCGATCGACCGCGAGATCGGTGCCCGCCTCGAGCGCGAGGACGTCGCGGATCTGCGGCAGCGTCTTGTGGATCGCGGGCGTGATCATGTGCGACGGCCGCTCGCCCGCGAGCTGCACGATGTACTCGCCCAGGTCGGTCTCGACACTCGTCAGGCCCGCGTCCTCCAACGCGGAGCCGAGGTCGATCTCCTCGGTCGCCATCGACTTGCTCTTCACGACCGTACGCGCGCCGCGGGCGCGGGCGAGATCGACGACGACACGCCGCGCCTCGTCGGGTGTCGACGCCCGGTGCACGACCACGCCGCGCGCCGTGAGCGAACGCTCGAGCCGGTCGAGCCAACCGTCGAGGTCGCGCAGCGTCTCCCGCCGGATCGCGGCCGCGCGGTCCTTCCAGTCGGGATGGGCGGCGGCGGCCGCGCCGGCCGTGCGCAGCCTGCGGTCGAGGTTGTGCAGGGCCTGTTGGAGCACCGGGTTCGCGACCGCGTTGGCGGTGCGGTCGTGGAAGTCGGCGCCGGGGGTGGTGATGTCGTGCCCGCTCATGATCCCGCCGGGAGCCCGGAGGCGAGGAGGTCGGCGATGTGGATGGGTTCGGGCGCAGTCGCGGGGCCGATCTTGCGGCGGCGCCCGTCGAGGTGCATGAGGCAGGCGAGGTCGCCGCTCACCAGATACCGCGCCGCAGTCGTGGCGGCATGCCCCAGCTTGGCGTCGGCCAATCGCGTCGAGACCTCGGGGAAGCCGAAGGAGAACACGCCACCGAAGCCGCAGCACGTGTCGGCCTCCTGCATCTCGACGAGCGTCGCGCCGGCCGCGACGAGCAGGCGCCGCGCGGCCGCGCCGAGGCCGAGATTGCGCAGGCCGTGGCACGCGTCGTGCACGGTGACGGTGGTGTCGAGCCGGGCGCCGATGTCGTCGACCCCGAGGACGTCGACCACGTACTGCGTGAGCTCGAACGTGCGCGCCGCGAGTGCTCTTGCCTCGCCGCCGCGGTCGGTCAGCAGCTCCGGATAGTGGTGGCACACCATCGCGGTGCACGAGCCGGACGGCGCGACGATCGCGTCGATCTCGCCCGCGTCGAGCGCGCCGAAGACGTCGAGATGATGCCGGGCCAAACGAGCCGCGGCTTCCGGCTCCCCCGCGGTGATCGCGGGCTGGCCGCAGCAGGTCTGCAACGGGGGAAAGACCACTTCCGCGCCGGCGGCCTCGAGCACGCGCACGGTCGCGGCGGCCGTATCGGGGAACACCTGGTCGGCGACGCACGTCACGAACAGTGCGACCTTCGGCATTGTGCGACGTTACACGGGGTTTCCGGCCATCCAGACCGCCCGCACCGCGAGCGTCGCCGGGTCGAGCGCCACCAGATCGGCGCGGGCGCCGGGCGCGATGCGGCCGCGGTCGCTCACCCCGAGCACCCGCGCCGGGTTCGCGCCGGCGTGACGAACCGCCCGTGCGACCGGTATGCCGATCGACACGACGTTGCGCACCGCCGCGTCCATCGTCATGGTCGACCCCGCGAGGGTGCCGTCGGCGAGGAAGGCGGCGCCGTCGCGTTCGACGACCGGAGGCTCGGTCCCGACCGCGTCGGTCACGAGCACGGCGTCCGGCCGGACCTCGAGCGCGACCTTCACGAGCACTTCGTGCACGTGCACGAAGTCGGCGATGATCGACGGCACGAGGCGCGGGTCGTCGAGCGCGGCGCCGGGCAGCCCGGGCCGGCGGTGGTGCAGCGGGCCCATCCCGTTGAAGAGGTGCGTGACCATGCGCGCCCCGCGCGCCCGCGGCGGCGCGAGCGCCTGCGATGTCGACGGTGGAATGCCCCAACGCCACGACGACGCCGTGCGCCGCGAGCATCTGGGTTGCGGCGAGCCCGGGATCGGCCTCGGGGGCGAGCGTCACGATGCGGACGAGGTCGCCGTAGGTGTCGAGCGCGCCGCGAAGGAACGCGAGATCGGCGGGGCGCAACACCGAGGGCGGGTGCGCACCCGGCGCGGCGCCGAGGAACGGGCCCTCGAGGTGCACGCCGATGACGGCGTCGGGGCGGGCCTCTCGCACCCGGGTGAGACGCTCCAGCATCAGGTGGTAGGCGTCGAGCGGCGCGCTGCAGATCGTCGGCACCAGCCCCGTCGTGCCCCGCGCGACCAGTTCGTCGACCGCGGCCACGATCTGCTCGACCGGCGCGGTCGCGAAGTCGACTCTGCCGGTGCCGTTGACCTGCACGTCGACGAACCCCGGGCTGAGCAGGGCGTCGCCGAGGTCGACGGCGCCCGGCGGCGCCGCGCCGGATCCTGTCGCGACGATGCGCCCGGCCGCGATCGTGATCCATGCCGGGCTCGCGGACTGGCCGCCTTCGCCGTTCACGATCCGACCGCACTGCAGGGTCAGTGCGCCCGGGATTCCTTCCACAGCGCCCAGCGGAGTCTGCACAGTCCGCGCAGCGTACGCGGCACGCGCGAGAGGAACGAGCTGCGGGCCGGTCGGAGCTCGTGCACCTCGACCGGGATCTCGCCCGCGTGCAGGCCTGCCCGCTCGACCCGCAGGATGAGCTCGGTGTCGAAGAGGTCCTGCCCGAACGTGCAGATCTCCGCGTACGGCGTGACCGACACGCGCCGCATGGCCTTGATGCCGTGCGTGTCCGACACGCGCAACCCGAAGACGATCCGCAGAATCGTGCCGAACACGAGCGTCGCGAACTTGCGGAGCGCGTCGCGCTCGTCGTTCGAGCCCTCACTCCGCTTCGAGCCGACGACGATCGCCGGGCCGTCGGCCGCGAGGACCCGCGCGACCGCGACGTCGAGGAAGTCGAGGTCGAAGTAGTCGATGTCGAAGATCACGACCGCGTCGCCCGTGGCGCCGAGCACGCCGGCGCGCAACGCGCGTCCGTAATCTGCGGCCTCCAGGTGCTCGACCCGGACCTCCGGGAACTCCGTCGCGATGTCGTGTGCGAGCGCGAGCGTGTCGTCGGTCGAGCCGTTCTCGACGATCACGACCTCGAACGGTTCGGCGCGCGCGCGCAGACCGTCGACGACGCTCTTGACCGACGTCGCGAGGATCTCGATCTCGTTGAAGGCCGGCATCACAACCGACACGCGCGGGCCCGCCGGGCCGGTCATGCGATCCGCCGGTCCGGGAAGGGGAGCGTGGATCCGCGGGCGAGCTGGGTGCTCACGTGTCCCTGGCGGACGACGACGAGATCGCCCCGCCCGTCGACCGCGCCGTCGTCACCGACCGGGCGCGCCTGCCCGTCGACCTCGACGGTCAACGGCATGCCCGCGGCGCCGGTCCGCCAGTCGTCGTACGTCCGCAGCGCCAGGCGGCAGAGGGCGTCGATCACGTTCGCGTCCTCGCGCACCGCCAGGTTCACATCGAGCGCGGGCGACCCGTCGGCCAGCTGGACGACCGGCGTGTAGATGGCGAAGCGAGGCCCGAACACGACTCTTTCTTCGGCACGGACGCCCTTCCACATGTACAGAACGAGGAAGGCCGCGTGCATTGCCGGCTCCGGATCGGTCGCCGCGGCCCGGCCCGGACCGGCCTCGTCGACGACCACCGCGGGCCGGGACGCCTGGATCAACCGCAGCGCCGCGAGCCCGGCATCCGCCGCCCGCGCCGCGGCCGCGGCCCACGGGCCCACCTCGGCGGCGAGCGCGTCGCCGTCCGGCGCGGGCTCCGGGAACTCCGCGGCGATCGCCCGGGCCCGGCGGAGCTCGGCGCGGAGATCGCGCACCGCCCCGACCCAATCGCCCCCGGCGAGGGCACGCTCGAGCGCGCCCACGTGCGCGGCCAGATCGAGCGTGCGCGGTTCTCGGATCGGGCTGTCGGCACACGCCTTCGCGAGCTCGGTGAGCGAACCGGAGCGCTCGCCGCCGACCTCCGCGATGACACGCGCCCACGAGCCGGATTCGTCGTAGCCGTCGGGGTCGGAGAGGAAGTCCATCGCGGTCCCGAGCGCGATCTGCGACGCCCGCGCCTGGGTCATGGGATTGCAGAGCACGCCGCCGACGACATCGACCAGCTCGGGATCGCGTCCGCGGTACGTGCCGAGATGCAGCGAGCCGGTCATGAGCGCGTCGTTGACGGGGAAGTTGTCCCACACGATGACGCGCCGGTCGCCGAGCGCCGTCGTCCATCCGCGGGCGTCCGACGCGCGTAGTTCCGGTGAGCACACGGTGGGGCCGGTCCACATCACGTCGACCTCCGGCGGCATCCCCGCACCGAGACCGCCGAGGTACGGCGACGGATGGGTGCCCACGTATTCGGTCGGGCACATCGTGAGGTCGGCGCCGTCGAGCGCGCCGTGCAGCCACGCGACGAGCTCGGCCTGGCGGGGCGCGAGCCCGGCCTGCATCGGGATGTCGTCGAGGAGCAGCAGGAACCACGAGACGCCGGCGTCGCGCAGCGGGCCGAGCTTGCGCAACAACGCGTCCCGGTCGGTCGCCGACTCGTACTCGATGTCGAGTCCCGGCGAGACCGCGAAGCCGAACCGCACGCCTGCGCCCGCGCCCTCGGTCGCGAGCTCGCGGAACCGGTCGAGCTCGGCCGGCCCGTAGGGCGTCCGCCACTCGGCCCGGTGGAGTGCGTCGTCCTTCGGCGCGTAGGCGTACGCGTTCATGCCGTGCCCGGCGAGGAATGACATCACCTCGAGGCGGGCATCGTGCGACCAGGGTGTCCCGTAGAAGCCTTCGACGACACCGCGCACGGCGAACGAGCGCAGCACGGGCGCGACACTATCGGCGCCGCGTACGCTCCCGACCCATGCAACCTCCGCTCGATGCCCTGGCCGTCCACGCGCAGAACGTGCCGAACAAGATCGCGGTCGTGGTCGACGAGAGCGGGGGCGGCATCGCGTCGACCACGACGTTCGCCGAGCTCAACGAGCAGGTGAACCGGCTCGGGAACGGTCTGCTCGCGGCCGGCGCCCGCTCGGGCGAGCGTCTGGTGTGGTGCGGGCCCAACTCGCTCGAGGTGCTCACGACGATTCACGCGGCGCGGAAGTGCAACCTCGTGGCGGTGCCGCTCTCGTATCGCTTCAACGCCGAAGAGATGCAATACGTGATCGACAACTCCGACGCGACGGTCGTGGTGATCGACGCGGAGCAGGCGCCGCTCGTCGCGTCGGTGCGCGACCAGCTGCCGAAGTTGCGCACGGTCGTCGTGTTCGGGGGGCCGGCCCCCGAGGGCAGCGGCTTCCTCGCCTGGAGCGACGTGTGCTCGGGCCAATCGACGGACGAACCCGACGTCGCCGCGACGAGCGAGGCGGGCGCGGCGATGATCTACACGTCCGGCACCACGGGCAAGCCCAAGGGCGCGCTGCGCACCCGCACCGACCGCCAGATCGTGTTCGCGCTGCTCGACGAGCTCCGGTTGCTGCACGAGGGCTCCGTCCACCTCACGACCGGCCCCCTCTACCACTCCGGCCCGCTCGCGTTCGCGTCGATGGCGCACACGCTCGGCGCACCGGTCGTGGTGTTGCGGAAGTTCGACCCGATCCGCTGGATCGCGCTGGTGAAGGAACACCGTGTGACGAACTCGTTCTCCGCGCCGACCCAGCTGAAGCGGATCGTGTCGCTGCCGCCCGACGAGCTCGCGAAAGCCGACATGTCGTCGATGATCTGCCTCATCGCCAACGCCGCGCCCGTGCCGTACGCGCTCAAGCAGGAGGTCATCGACAAGCTCGGCGACGGCTTCTTGTTCGAGGTGTACGGCTCCACCGAGCTCGGCGTCGACACGGTGCTGAGACCCGAGGACCAGTTGCGCAAGCCCGGTTCGTGCGGCAAGCCCTACGGCGGTATCCAGATCCGCATCGTCAAGGACGACGGGACGATCGGCGCGGCCGGGGAGGCGGGCGAGCTCTTCGTCCGCACCGGCCTCGCGATGGACGGCTACCACCACACCGACGAGAAGCTCGCCGAGCTGGCCGACGACGAATGGAAGTCGGTCGGTGACGTCGCGTACGTCGACGACGAGGGCTACGTCTACATCTGCGACCGCAAGAAGGACATGATCATCTCGGGCGGGGTCAACATCTATCCGGCCGAGATCGAAGCCGTGCTGCACGCACATCCGAAGATCCTCGACGCCGCGGTGTTCGGCATCCCCGACGAGGAGTGGGGCGAGCGTGTGCACGCGATCGTGCAGGCCAAGATCGGGGAGACGATCGATCTCGACGAGCTGCGCGCGTTCGTCGAGTCGCGGCTCGCGCGCTACAAGCAGCCCCGCGGCGTACGAGACCCGGGCCGAGCTCCCGCGCACCGATTCCGGCAAGCTCCTGAAGCGGGTACTGCGCGACGAGTACTGGCACGACCGCGACACCGCGGTCTGAACCCCGGCCCACGAGCGGGCCCGCCTCGATTCGGCGGCGACGAGGGGGTGCGCAGCTAGCCTCGCCCGCGGTGGCGACCCTCTCCGAATCCGCGTCGAAGCTGCTCCTCTCCGAATTCGGTGTGCCGGTGCTCGACGAGCGCACCGTGGCCACCGTCGACGACGCGGTCGCGGCGGCCGGCGCGATCGGCTTTCCGGTCGTGGTCAAGCTGTGCGGCGACGCGATCGCGCACAAGACCGAGCGGGGACTCGTCCGCCTCGGATTGGCCGACGCGGCCGCGGTGCGCCTCGCGTCCGAGGAACTGCTCGCCGCGGCCCGCCCCGACGACGGCCCGGTCGGGCTGCTCGTCGCGCCGATGGTACGCGGCACACGCGAGCTCATCGCCGGCCTCGTCCGCGATCCGCAGTTCGGACCGTGCGTCATGTTGGGGATCGGTGGTGTGCTCGCCGAAGCGCTCGGCGACGTCGCGTTCCGTCTCGTCCCGCTGGGCGACCTCGATCCGGGAGACCTGCTCGACGACCTCGCCACCCAGGACCTGCTCCGACCGTTCCGCGGAGAACCCGCGATCGACCGCGACGCGGTCGCGGCCACCCTGCTCGGGCTGTCCCGCCTCGCGCGGGAGCGTCCCGACGTGCAGTCGGTCGATCTCAACCCGTTGATCGTCGTCGACGGCAAGCCCGTAGCGGTCGACGCGCTCGTCGAGCTCGACGAGACTCCCGCTCCGGCCGCCGCCGAACCGGCGCCGCGTGCGTCCGACGACGCGTTCCGGGCGTTGTTCGAGCCGCGGGGCGTCATCGTCGCCGGCGCGTTCGGCGCACCCCGGCAAGTTCGGCTTCGTCGCCCTCCACAACATCTTGTCGTCGGGATACGCCGGGCGGGTCGGCGCGACCAACCTCGACGCCACGCCGGTGCTCGGGGTCGAGACGGTGCGCACCGTCGACGAGCTTCCCGACGGTCCGTGGGACCTCGTGTTCGTGTGCACACCGGCGGGTGCGAACGTCGAGCTGCTGCGCGCATGCGCGCGTCGCGGGCGTGCGGGCCGCGTTCCTCACGAGCGCCGGCTACGGCGAGGCGGGGGAGGCGGGCGTGCGCGCGGAGCAGGAACTGGTCGCGCTCGCCGCCGAGCTCGGCATCCTGCTCGCCGGCCCGAACGGCCAGGGCGTCGTCTCGACACCGTCGCAGCTGTGCGCGGCAGATCGTCGCGCCCGTACCCGCCGCCGGGACGGATCGCGATCGCGAGCCAGTCCGGCAACTTCGTGTCGTCGTTCGAGAACTGGGCGGTGCAGACGGGCGTCGGCGTCAGCCGCGCGGTCTCGGCCGGCAACGCGGCCGCGCTCTCGGTCGCCGACTATCTCGACTGGTACGCCGACGACGACGCGACCGCGGTCAGCCTCGCGTACGTCGAAGGCGTCCCGGACGGACGCGCGCTCTTCGAGCGCCTCGTCGCGGTCGCGCGGCGCAAGCCGGTGGTGCTCGTGAAGGGCGGCACGACCGCGAGCGGCCAGCGGGCCGCCGCGAGCCACACCGGCAGCCTCGCCGCCGACGACCGCATCTTCGACGGGATGTGTCGCCAGGCCGGGGTCACCCGGGCCACGACGATCGAGGAGGCCTTCGAAGCCGCGGCCACGTTCGCGACCCAACCCCGGCCCCTCGGTCCCCGCACGGCGGTGCTGACGACGGCCGGCGGCTGGGGAGTCGTGACCGCCGACGCCATCGCGCGCGTGCCCGGGCTCGAGCTCGCGGCGCTGCCCGACGACCTCCGCGCCGCGATCGACGAGAAGCTGCCGCCGCGCTGGAGCCGCAACAACCCGATCGACTTCGCGGGCGGCGAGACCCGCGACACGATCCCCGAGGTCATGGAGCTCGTCGCCCGGCATCCCGCGATCGACGCGATCGTGTACCTCGGACTGGGCATCCAGTCCAATACGGCACGGATGCTGCGCGACGGCGCGTTCTATCCCGACCACGGCATCGAACGCATCGTCTCGTACCACGAGCGTCAGGACGCGCGCTTCGCGCAAGCGGCGGCCGATATCTCGGACGCGACCGGCAAGCCCATCCTGACCGCCACCGAGCTCGCGGTCGCGGCGCCCGACAACCCCGGCCCGGCGACGGTCCGCGCGAGCGGAAGGCTCTGCTACCCGAGCGCGAACCGGGCCGTCACCGCGCTCGCACATCTCTGGAACGACGCTCGGTTCCGCAGCGCGCGCGGTTCGACCTGACGTGACCCGACGCAAGCTCACGGGCTTCGTGCTCGTGGCCCTGGCGTGCGCGGTCGGCGCGGTCGTCGTCGTGACCGGACTCCGGCCTGCCTCGCCGCGGCCGGCGACTCGACCGAAATCGGCATTGCGCACCCCGGTGTGGTCTGCCCGCCGGGTGCCGGCGTACCTGGCGCGGGTCGTCGAGAGCAAGGCTCAGGCAGAGGCCGCGTTCACCCTGACCAAGCAACTCGGCGACATCGTCGCCCCGCTCGACGCGTGCGTCGCCGTCGACGGTGCGGTCGGAGCGCTCGCCCGCGTCGGCTCCCGGACCGCGCTGGTGCCCGCGTCGACCCTCAAGCTGCTCACCGCGACGACGGCGATCGCCCTGCTCGGCGACGACCATCGCTTCACGACACGGGCGGTCGTCGACGCGAGCGGCAACCTGGTCGTGATCGGCGGCGGCGACCCTCTGCTCGCGACTCCGGAACACATCGAGTACGAGCAGAGCCGGGCTCGTTTCCACGACGCACCGTCGACCCCGCTCGCCGGTCTCGCCGACGCGATCGTCGCGGCCGGCGTGCACCGCGTCGCGGCGCGTTGCTCGTCGACGACCACGTGCACGAGACCCTTCGCTTCCTGCCCGGCTGGAAACCCGTCTACACGCAAGAAGGCGACGTCGGCGCGCTGGGCGCGCTCGCCGTCGACGGGGGTTTCGACCAACCGAACGACACGGTCGCGTCGGCCGACCCCGCGCTCACGACGGGCGCGCGGTTGGCAACGCTGCTGCAGGCGCGGGGGTGACGATCGCGAATGGCGTACGGCGGGCGAACGCGTCCGGGACCGGACGCGAGGTCGGGCACGTCGATTCGCCGCCGCTGTCGGAGATCGTGGGCGAGATGCTGACGAGCAGCGACAACTTCACCGCGGAGACGCTGCTGCGCGACATCGCCGTCGGCCGGCTCGGCAACGCGCCCGCGACCACCGAGCTCGGAACCCGGATCGTGCTCCACGAGATGACCGCGCTCGGCGTCCCGAACACCGATCTCGTCATGCACGACGGTTCCGGCCTCGATCCCTCCGACCGGATGACGTGCGAGACGATGCTCGATGTCATCGAGCTGTCGTCGTCGGCGAAGTTCGCGGCGATCGATCGGGGCCTGCCCGTTGCCGCGCAGACGGGGACGCTCGCCGTGCGGTTTGTCGGGAGCCCGCTCGCCGGGAAGCTCCGCGCCAAGACGGGCTCGCTCGCGGGTGTCGTCGGCCTCGTCGGCGTCATCGACGGTCCCGACGACCTGCATTTCGCGTTCCTCGCCAACGGCGACTTCTCGGTCGACGGGGGCGCCGACCTGCAGAACCAGGTGGCGACGGCGATCGGCGCCACGCCGGATCTCCGGCCACCCACCGACCTCGTGCCGGCTCCCTGAGCGTCAACTCGCCGCCTGTGGGGTACGAGCAGGTGTCGGCACGCCTTGCAACGCGAGGCAACCCACCGCGAAACTGCTCCGCTCAGCACTGAATGCCTGCTCCACCCGTCTCGAGACCCCACCTGGAAGGTTGCGAGTGGCCGAGAATCCGCAACAGACGATCCGCGAGCTCAAAGAGCTCGTCATCGCCTACGCGAAGCAGGAGACGGTCGACCCGCTGAAGGGCCTCCTGCGCTACGTCGCCTTCGGCATCGCGGGCGCGTTGCTCATCGGGACCGGTGTGACGTTCGCCGCGATCGGCGCGCTGCGCGCACTCCAGGGCGACCGGCACGGCCCCCACTTCACCGGCAATTGGTCGTGGGCGCCGTACGGGCTCGTCGTCGCGGGCGCGCTCGTCCTCGCGGGACTCGCGTGGCAGGTGGGCACGAGGAAGAGGAAGAAGGCATGAGCCGCAGGTCGAAGACGCCCGAGCCGGTGAAGGCGGCGATCACGCGTGCCGACATCGAGGCCAAGTTCGCCGAGCTGCGGGGCGAGGTCGACGAGAAGACCGAAGCCGCCAAGGTTCCGGCCATCGCGATCGCGGCGGGCGCGGCGGTGCTGACCGTCGTCGTCGTGTTCTGGCTGGGCAAGCGCAAGGGCAAGAAGCGCCAGATGGTCCTCGAGATCCGGCGGATCTGACGTGTACCTCGCACTTCTCCGCCGGCTGACCAGCAACGGGTTCCGCAAGGGGATGTCGGGCTCGACGCCGTGGCTCGTCGCCGGCATCGTCGCGGGCGGGCTCCGTCTCCTCCATCGCATCGCCCGTGACGACGAAGAGGTCCTCTACCGCACCGTGGTGAAGCCCGGCGACGTGTTCGAGGTCGTCACCCGCCCGAAGCGATAGCCACCGGCGCGACCGACCGTCACAGGCCGGTTGCAACCCGCCGGTACGCTGACTCCCCGATGAAGGTCGTCTCGTGAGGGTTGTCCTGCGGAACCCCCGCCGAGAGGTCGAGGTGCCCGCGCCGCGCAACGTCGGCCGCCTGCTGCGCGACCTCGAGATCGTCCCGGAGTCGGTGCTCGTGATCCGCAACGACACGCTCGCGACCCACGACGAGCACCTACTCGACGACGACGTCGTCGAGATCCGCCCGGTCACGTCGGGCGGGGCGACATGAAGTGTGGGCGCTGCCGCGAGCCCGCGGTCATCGAGGTCCGTCGCCACAACGCCGGCTACTGCCGGCCGTGCTTCCTCCGCCACTGCGGCGAGCAGGTCCGCCGCGCGATCGAACACTTCGACATGATCGAGCGGGGCCGGCGCGTCCTCGTCGCGGTATCCGGCGGCAAGGACTCGCTCGGCCTCTGGCAATTGCTGCGCGACCTCGGCTACGAGGCGGACGGTCTCTACGTCGGCCTCGGCATCGGCGACTACTCCGAGGAGTCCGCACGGTACGTGCGCGAGTTCGCCGCGCCACGAGGGTGGAACCTGATCGAGGTCGACCTCGCCGACCGCTACGGGTTCGACGTCGAGACGGGCTCGCGTGCCGCGAACCGCGCGCCGTGCTCCGCATGCGGCACGTCGAAGCGGCACATCTTCAACGACGTGGCCGTACAGCACGGGTACGACGTGCTCGCGACCGGCCATAACCTCGACGACGAGGCCGCGGTGCTGTTCGGCAACGTCCTGCGGTGGGAGACGGAGTACCTCGGGCGCCAGCACCCCGTGCTGCCCGCGGCCGACGGGTTCGTGCGCAAGGTGAAGCCCTTGATCCGGCTGAGCGAGCGCGAGCTCGCGGCCTACTGCGTCCTCTCCGGCATCGACTACATCGTCGAGGAGTGCCCGATGGCCGCCGGCAACCGCCACCTCGGGTACAAGCACGCGCTGAACGAGATCGAGGAGCGATCGCCGGGCACGAAGGCCGCGTTCGTGTTCGGCTTCCTCGAGCGCGCGCAGGAACACTTCCTCGGCGAGGCCGAGGACACCCGCGACGACCTCCGGCCCTGCGCGGTCTGCGCCGCGCCGACACCGGCTGAGGTGTGCGCGTTCTGCCGCATGCGCGCCCGCGCCGTCGGTGAGCCGCTCCGCGTCCGGAGCGCCTCGTGAGCCGGCTCTTCGCGGCGGAGGAGCGCGTACTCCTCGTCGACAACCGCCGGCGGCGGCACCTCGTCGTGCTCGCCGCGGGCGGTCAATTCCACACCCACGCGGGCATCATCGAGCACGACGACATCATCGGCCGGCCCGACGGCAGCACGGTCCGCACGAGCCGCGGCGCACGTCTCACCGCGCTGCGCCCGACGCTCGCGGAATACGTCCTCGAGATGCCGCGTGGCGCGCAGGTGATCTACCCGAAGGACATCGGGCCGATCCTCGTGCTCGCCGACATCTTCCCGGGCGCGCGCGTGCTCGAGTCCGGCGTCGGCTCGGGCGCGCTCGACGAGCGCGTTGTTGCGTGCGGTCGGTCCCACGGGATCGGTGACCGGCTACGAGATCCGCGACGACTTCGCCGAACGCGCCGATCGCGAATGTCCACGCGTTCCTCGGCGCCGACGTCCCCCTCGACGTACAGGTGCGCGACGTCTACGAGGGGATCGACGTCCGCGAGGTCGATCGCGTGGTGCTCGACCTTCCCGAACCGTGGAAGGTCGTCAAGCACGCGGCCGAGGCGCTCGTCCCGGGCGGCATCCTGCTCGCGTACCTGCCGACGATCCTCCAGGTCGGCCGCCTGCGCGAGGAGCTCGTGTCGTCACCGTTCGCGATGTGCGAGTCGCTCGAGGTCATGCAACGGGGCTGGCACGTCGAGGGTCAGTCGATCCGGCCCGATCACCGGATGGTCGCGCACACCGGCTTCCTCACCGTCGCCCGCCGCCTGGCCGGCGACCCTCTCGCTCCGCCCGATCCCGCGCCACCGGCCACTGCGGACGCCGAGCGGGAACCCGAGCCCGCCGCCGGGGGCGAATGAACCTGATCGACGTCGTGATCCTCGCGACGCTGGTCGGCACCGGCATCGGAGGTTGGCGTCTCGGTCTCGTTGCACGTGTGTTCGCGTGGGCCGGCGTGATCACCGGACTCGCGATCGGCGTCAACTTCGTGCCGCGCGTCGTGACCGGCCTCGGCGGCACGACCGCCAACAGCCGCGTCGTCGTCGCCCTCTTGTTCCTGTTCCTCGTCGGGTCGATCGGGCAGACCTTCGGGCTGGTGCTCGGGCTCCTCGTGCACCGCGTGTTCCCGGTCGCGCGCCCGCTGCCGTTGTGGGACCGGATCGCGGGCGCGGCAGTCGGCACCGGCGGGCTGCTGGTGCTGACGTGGCTCGTCACTCCGTCGTTCGCCGTGGCCGAGGGCTGGCCCGCCCGCGAATTCCGCGCCTCGAAGGTGGTCGCCGCGATCCAGTACGTCGCGCCCCGGCAACCCGCGCGGTTTGCGGTCTGGGGTCTGGCGATCTCCGAGGCGCCCTACCCGTCCGCGCTCGATCCGCTGGCCACGCCACCCGATCCCGGCTCGGCCCCGACGACTCAACTGAGCGCACCGATCGACGCAGCCGTGCGCCGCTCGATCGTCATGGTGAGCGGGAAGGCGTGCAACCAGATCCAGGACGGCAGCGGATGGGTGGCGGCGCCCGGGTTGATCGTGACGAACGCGCACGTCGTCGCGGGGGAGCGGTCGACGACGGTCACCGACAACCGCGGGACGAAGCGACGCGCCGTCGTGATCGTGTTCGACCCCGTGCGCGATCTGGCGGTGCTGTCGGTTCCCGGTCTCTCGGCGGCGGCGCTGCCGCTCGCGACCGGGAACACCGGCGACGAGGGCGTGGTCTACGGGCACCCCGGCGGCGGGCCGCTCAAGGCCGCGCCCGCGCGTATCGGCGAGCGCATCATCGCGATCGGCACGAACATCTACCGGACGTCGAGGAGCCGGCGGAGCGTGTTCGTGCTCGCCGCCGCGCTCGCACCCGGCGACTCGGGCGGCGCGTTGGTGAACCGTGCCGGCGCGGTCGTCGGGGTCGCGTTCGCGATCGACCCCGGGCGCAGCGGCACCGCGTTCGCGCTCACCGACGACGAGGTCCGCCCGCTACTGGCGAGCGCGACGACGGCGACGCTCGCCGACACCGGCCGGTGCCTCGTCGGGTGAACGCCGGTCGAACGAAGCCGTTCGGCTCGTCGCCGAGCCCGACCGATGCAAACCCGACGAATACCAGCGAGACGCGTTACTCGGCCTCGATGAAGATGCACTCGCCCGGGCACTCCTCGGCCGACTCGACGACCGCGTCGAGCATGCCGTCGGGGATGTTCGCGAGGCCCTCGGCCCCACCCGGGTCGGAGAACACCTTGTCGCCTTCTTTGACGTAGGCCAGACCGTCGTCGAGCAGCGTGAACACGGCCGGCGCGATTTCCTCGCACAAGCCGTCACCGGTGCAGAGATCCTGGTCGATCCAGACCTTCATCGGAGGTCCTCACTTTTGCGCTCGAAAGGTCGAATGAACGTCAAACGATTGCCGTCAATTTATCACATCGCAGAGTGAGAAATCCACATCTCGACGTGAAGTCACCCGAGGCCGGGAAACCCTCGGGCAAGGTATCGGATGCGCGCAGTCGGGCCTGAACACGGGACTAGGGTCGCCATTGACCGAGGAGGTGTCGCTCCATGGCTTCCGAGCACGAGCGGCGGCTGACCGAGTACGAGGCTCAGGTCGACCAGCTTCAGGAGAGCATCAAGGGATTGGAGGAGGAGGTCGTCGTCCTGCGACGCCGCCTCCAGGACGCACCGAAGCGGGTGCGGACACTCGAGGAGCGGCTGCTCGAGACGAAGGGCCAGCTGGCCCAGGCCGTGTCCCAGAACGAGAAGCTCTCGGCCACCCTGCGAGAGGCGCGCGAGCACATCGCCGCGCTGCGCGAGGAGGTCGAGAAGCTCACGATGCCGCCTTCGGCCTACGGCACCTACCTCGCCACCAACGACGACGGGACCGTCGACATCTTCACCGCCGGCCGCAAGATGCGAGTCGCCGTACATCCCGAGCTCGAGTCCAAGGAGCTCCGGCGCGGCCAAGAGGTCGTGTTGAACGAGTCGCTCAACGTCGTCCTCGCCCGCAACTCCGATCTCGCGGGCGAGATCGTGACCTTCAAGGAGCTCTTGCCCGATCGCACCCGCGCGATGGTCGTCGGGCGCGCCGACGAGGAACGCGTGTGCGAGCTCGCCGACGAGCTCCTGCACGAGAAGTTGCGGGCCGGCGACCACCTGTTGATGGAGGGCCGGTCGGGTCTGTTGCTCGAGAAGCTGCCGCGCCCCGAGGAGAACGAGCTCGTCCTCGAAGAGGTGCCCGACGTCTCGTACGACGACGTCGGCGGCCTCGACGAGCAGATCGAGATGATCAAGGACGCGGTCGAGCTCCCGTACCTCTACGGCGACCTCTTCAAGGAGCACGACCTCCAGCCGCCGAAGGGCATCTTGTTGTACGGCCCTCCCGGCTGCGGCAAGACGCTCATCGCGAAGGCCGTCGCCAACTCGCTCGCCAAGCGCGTCGCGGAGAAGACCGGCAACACGTCGGCCCGTTCGTACTTCTTGAACATCAAGGGCCCCGAGCTCCTCAACAAGTACGTGGGCGAGACCGAGCGCCAGATCCGCCTGATCTTCCAGCGCGCGCGCGAGAAGAGCGAAGAGGGTTACCCGGTCATCGTGTTCTTCGACGAGATGGACTCGTTGTTCCGCACCCGCGGCACCGGCATCTCGAGCGACATCGAGTCGACCATCGTCCCGCAGCTCCTCGCGGAGATCGACGGCGTCGAGGCGTTGAAGAACGTGATCGTGATCGGCGCGTCGAACCGCGAGGACCTCATCGACCCCGCGATCCTGCGGCCGGGCCGTCTCGACGTGAAGATCAAGATCGAGCGCCCCGACGTCGACAGCGCCAAGCAGATCTTCCGCCAATACCTCACGACGAGCCTGCCGATCGCGGAGCGCGAGCTGAAGGGCGGCGGCACGGACTCCTCCGAGCGCGCCGTGCACGCGATGATCGACGTGGCCGTCGACGCGATGTACTCGGTCGGCGACGAGAACAAGTTCCTCGAGGTCACGTACCAGAACGGCGACAAGGAAACGCTCTTCTTCAAGGACTTCTCGTCGGGAGCGATGATCGAGAACATCGTGCGCCGTGCGAAGAAGCTCTCGATCAAGCGCACGATCGCCGGCGGCGACCGCGGGATCTGCACCGACGACCTGCTCGAGTCCATCAAGCAGGAGTTCCGCGAGCACGAAGACCTGCCGAACACGACGAACCCCGACGACTGGGCGAAGATCTCCGGGAAGAAGGGCGAGCGGATCGTCTACGTCCGCACGATCGTCAACGAGGGCGACCGCGACACCGGTGGCCGGCAGATCGAGCGGGTCACAACGGGGCAGTACCTCTGATCGCACGCCGGTTCCCGCCCGTCGGTACGGGCAGAGCGTCCCCGGCGCGTCGGTAGGATGAAGTCGTGACCGTGCCGAAGATCGTCGGTATCGAAACCGAGTACGGCGTGGCATTGCGGGGCGCGCCCGAGCCCAATCCGGTGGTCGCGTCCAGCCTTCTCATCAACGGCTACGTCGAGCAGCGGCGCATCGGCTGGGACTTCGAGGACGAGACGCCCGGCCGCGACGCGCGGGGATTCGCCCGCGACGGCGCGCAGCCGCCGGAGATCGAGACCCATCTCGTCAACGCGGTGCTCACCAACGGCGCGCGCTACTACGTCGACCACGCGCACCCGGAGTACTCCACCCCGGAGTGCGCGGACCCGCTCGAGGCCACGCTGTTCGACAAGGCGGGGGAGCGCATCCTCGCGCGGTCGATGGAGGCGGCGCGCCGGCTGCTCCCGGCCGGACAGGAGATCGTCGTCTACAAGAACAACAGCGACGGCAAGGGCAACTCCTACGGGTGTCACGAGAACTATCTCGTCGATCGCAACGTGCCGTTCGCCGCACTGGTCCGCAACCTGATCCCGTGGTTCGTCACCCGGCAGGTGTTCACCGGCGCAGGCAAGATCGGCTCCGAGAACGGCGCCGACGCGTGCGAGTACCAGGTGAGCCAGCGCGCCGACTTCTTCGAGGAGGAGGTCGGGCTGGAGACGACACTGAAGCGCCCGATCGTCAACACGCGCGACGAGCCGCACGCCGACCCGCAGAAGTACCGGCGGCTGCACGTGATCGTCGGCGACGCGAACCTGTGCGAGGTCGCGACGTTCCTCAAGGTCGGCACGACCGCGATCGTCCTCGCGATGATCGAGGACGGCTTCATCGACAAGGACCTCTCGATCTCGTCGCCCGTCGCCGCGATCAAGCAGGTCTCGCACGACCCGACGCTGCAGGCCACGGTCGACTGCTCGTCGCTCGGACGCTGCACGTCGATCGAGCTGCAGTGGGAGTTCCTCCGCCTCGCCCGCAAGTATGCCGACGAGACGGGACTCGCTTGCTGCGGGCCCGAGGCGGTCACCACGTTGGTCCTCGACCGCTGGGAGTCCGTGCTGGGCGCGCTGGAGTCCGACCCGTCGTCACTCGACGGTCAGCTCGATTGGGTCACCAAGCAGGAGCTGCTGCGGGCGTACGCCGAGCGCGACTCGCTCGACTGGAACGACCCGAAGCTCGAGCTGCTCTCGGTGCAGTACCACGACGTCCGCCCGGGCCGGTCGCTGTACGAGAAGCTGGTGCGGGGCGGCCGCATCGAACGTCTCCTCGACGAGGACGCGATCGTCGCCGCAATGGCCGATCCCCCCGATTCCACCCGCGCGTATTTCCGGGGCACGTGCCTCGCGAGATGGGCAGACTCGGTGGTGGCCGCGAACTGGGACAGCCTGGTGCTCGACGTGGGTGTCGAGCCGTTGCGAAGGATCCCGATGATGGAGCCCACGCGTGGTAGCAAGGAGCACGTCGCCGAGCTCTTCGGTCAGGTCTCGACACCTCGTCAACTCGTCGAGCGACTGACTGCGAGCTGAGGGTGTCGCAGGAGGTAGTCCGTCATGGCTGAACGAGAACGCAAACAGAAACCCGCTCCCAAAGAGCGCGAGGAAGTCGTCGACGACGAGGTCGCCGCGAAGTCGGAACGCGGCGAGAAGTTGAAGGAAGACATCGACGATTTGTTGGACGAGATCGACTCCGTGCTCGAAGACAATGCCGAGGAGTTCGTTCGCTCGTACGTGCAGAAGGGGGGGCAGTAGTTACGTCCAGAGAGACGTAGCTGACGCACCCCTTCCGTACGATCGCTTCATGAAGCGATGCAAGGCGTGTGGCGAGTCGAAGCCAGTCGGCGAGTTCTATCGAGCCGAGGGGATGGCCGACGGATATCGGTCCGACTGCAAAGCGTGCAACCTTGCTGCCAAGAAGGCTCGCACTGCACTCGATCCGCAAGCGAACCGCGATCGCGTTCGACGCTGGCAGCTCGAGAATCCTGAGCGGCTGAGCACCTACCGACGCGAGTACAGGCGTCGCCCCGAGCGCAAGGCGGCCGACCGTGAAGCACACCTCAGACGCAAGTACGGCATCACCATTGCCGACTACGAGCGCATGTTCGACGAGCAGGGTGGTGTGTGCGCCATCTGTGGGAAGCCGCGGCCGGACGAGCGGACGCTGCACGTCGATCACGATCACATCACGGGCGTGATCCGCGGTCTGCTGTGTTTTCGGTGCAACAACGCACTCGGGGACTTCGACGAGAAGCACGAGCTGTTTCGCAAAGCGGCCGACTATCTCGATCGGGATGATGAGCTCGCGGTCCTCGTGCAGGCGCGGGTCGGTGCGCTGAGGGGCTGAAATCGGGCGGTAGGCTCCCGCGCCGATGTCCGAATCGAGCTCACTTCCACTGTTCTCCACGTCCGTCGACCCCGGGCCGTCGTTCGCCGACGTGCTCCGGAGGCTCGCGCCGCACCAACTGCCCGGCGCCGGTGTCAGCGGGCCGTCCACCCTCGAGATCCCGCACGGCACGACCGTCGTGGCGATCCGCTTCGCCGACGGCGTGATCATGGCCGGCGACCGCCGGGCGACCGCGGGCTACATGATCGCCAGCCGCCGGATCGAGAAAGTGTTCCCGGCCGACGACTTCTCCGGCGTCTCCATCGCCGGCGCGGCCGGGCCCGCGATCGAGATGGTGAAGCTCTTCCAGGTCCAGCTCGAGCACTACGAGAAGGTGCAGGGCGAGGTCCTCAGCCTCGAGGGCAAGGCCAACCAGCTCGGTCAGCTCGTGCGGGCGAACCTGCCCGCGGCGATGCAGGGTTTCGCCGTTGTCCCGCTCTTCGCCGGCTTCGACGTCCACCGCGAGCGAGGTCGGGTCTTCTCCTACGACGTCACCGGCGGCCGCTACGAGGAGCTCGACTTCCAGGCGCAGGGCTCGGGCAGCGTCCACGCCCGGAACTGGATCAAGGCGGGTTGGAGCGAAGGCCGTGATGCCGACGCGACGATCAACCTCGCCATCACCGCGCTGTTCGCCGCCGCCGACGAGGACGTCGCGACCGGTGGTCCCGATCTCGTGCGCCGGATCTTCCCGACCGTCGCCGTCATCGACGCCGCCGGCTACCGCGCCCTGAGCGACGACGACATCGAGGCCCGGAGCCAGGCCGTCCTCCAGGGCGCGGAGCGCGGCGGCAACGAATCGTGACGACAAGCATGACGTCGCACGCGGCAGTCAGGATTCTCGCATGAGCATGCCGTTCTACGTCTCGCCGGAACAGGTGATGAAGGACCGCGCCGACTACGCGCGCAAGGGCATCGCCCGCGGTCGCAGCCTCGTGGCGCTCGAATGCCAGGCGGGCGTGTTGATCGTCGCCGACAACCCGTCACGGACGCTGTCGAAGATCAGTGAGATCTACGACCGCATCGCGTTCGCCGCGGTCGGCAAGTACAACGAGTTCCAGATGCTGCGGGTCGCGGGCGTACGTCACGCCGACATGAAGGGTTTCTCGTACTCACGCGAAGACGTGAGCGCCAAGGAGCTTGCCAACGCGTACGCGCAGACGCTCGGACAGGTCTTCACGCACGAGATGAAGCCCTACGAGGTCGAGCTCCTCGTCGCCGAGGTCGGCGCCCCCGGCGGCACCGACGCCGAGATGTACCACGTGCTCTACGACGGTGTCGTCATGGACGAGCAGCAGTACTCGGTGCTCGGCGGGCAGGCCGAGCAGATCAGCGAGGCCTTGAAGGAGCAATACCAACCCGGGCTCGAGCTCGGCGCCGCGGTCAAGCTCGGGGCCAAGTTGCTCGGCACCGACGACACGCCTCTCGGCCCCGACCAGCTCGAGGTCGCGTTGCTCGACCGCTCCCGTACCCGGCGCGCGTTCCGCCGCATCAAGGGCGACGAGCTGACGGCCTTGCTCGCATGACGATCCGCTAGTACCAGCGGATCAACAGCGCGATCGGCCCGGCCAGCAACACGAAGAGGATCAGCGCCGCGACCCAGATCACAGGGACCGGTCGCGCCCGCACGGGGGGCCGATCGTCGTCGAGGATCTCGTCGGCCTCGTCGACCTCGTCGACCAGCAGCACGAGGCTCGCCTGGTCGAACTGCTCGTCGGGAACGTACACGTCGACGCGTGCCATCTCACCCACAGTGAGACCGTACGGACCGTCGAGCGCACCGCGGAGCTGCACGTCGACGCCCTCGTCGGCGAGTCGCGCGGCCAGGACCCGGGCCCGGAACGATCCGTACACCGACGTCAGTCGGGTCATGGCCACAAGGACGGCTCCCTCGCTCCGACAGCCATTCCGACACACCCGCCGGCACGTCTGCGCTGCGTCCGCACAGACGACCATGGCTCCCTCGCTCCGACAGCCATTCCGACACACCCGCCGGCACGTCTGCGCTGCGTCCGCACAGACGACCATGGCTCCCTCGCTCCGACAGCCACTCCGACACACCCGCCGGCACGTCTGCGCTGCGTCCGCACGAGAGAAGTGTACGGCGGCGGCACTGGGCGCCGACCGGCTGCCCTTACACTCGGCGACGGTGGACCGGCGAATCTTCGGCCTCGAGAACGAATACGGCGTCACCTGCACTCTGCGCGGCCAGCGTCGCCTGAGCCCCGACGAGGTCGCCCGCTACCTGTTCCGCCGGGTCGTGTCGTGGGGCCGGTCGAGCAACGTGTTCCTCGAGAACGGCGCCCGCCTCTACCTCGACGTGGGCAGCCATCCCGAATACGCCACCCCCGAGTGCGACTCGATCCGCGACCTCGTCATCCACGACAAGGCCGGCGAGCGCATCCTCGAAGGCCTCGTCCAGAGCGCCGAGCAGCGCCTCCGCGAAGAAGGCATCCGCGGCGAGGTGTTCCTCTTCAAGAACAACACCGACAGCGCAGGCAACTCGTACGGGTGTCACGAGAACTACCTCGTGGAGCGCGAAGGCGACTTCTCCAAGTTCACCGACGTGCTGATCCCGTTCCTCGTGACCCGCCAGATCTACGCGGGTGCAGGCAAGGTGCTGCAGACCGCGCGTGGCGCCATGTTCTGCATCGCCCAGCGGGCCGAGCACATCTGGGAAGGAGTGTCGTCGGCGACCACGCGGTCGCGGCCGATCATCAACACGCGCGACGAACCCCACGCCGACGCGGAACGCTTCCGCCGCCTGCACGTCATCGTCGGCGACTCGAACATGAGCGAGTACGCGACCTTCTTGAAGGTCGGCACCACGTCGATCATCCTGCGCATGCTCGAAGAGGACCAGGCGCCGTGGCGCGACCTCACCCTCGAGAACCCGATCCGCGCCATCCGCGAGATCAGCCACGACATCACGTGCCGGCGGAGAGTCCGCCTGGCCAACGGCCGCGAGCTCTCCGCGGTCGAGATCCAGTCCGAGTACCTGAACCGCGCGCTGCGATTCGCCAAACGCCGGGGCCTGCCGCCGCTCGAACAGCGCGCACTCGAGATGTGGGAACACGTGATGACCCACCTCGAGGACGAGCCGTTGAAGCTCCGGACCGAAGTCGACTGGGTCATCAAGCACCACCTCATCGAGGCGTACCGCAAGCGCGGCGACCTCCCGCTCACGCACCCGCGCGTGTCGCTGCTCGACCTCTCGTACCACGACGTCACCCGGTCTCGCTCGCTCTACTACCTGCTCGAGCGCCGCGGCCAGGTCGAGCGGATGGTCGAAGACGACGAGATCGAAGAGGCGATGAACATCCCGCCGCAAACCACACGGGCGCGGCTGCGGGGCGCGTTCATCAAGCGGGCCAAGGAGCGCAAGCGCGACTACACCGTCGACTGGGTGCACCTGAAGCTCAACGACCAGGCCCAGCGCACCGTGCTCTGCAAGGACCCGTTCAAATCGCGAGACGAGCGGGTCGAGCGGCTGATCGCCTCGCTCTAGCGACTCCCTCGCCGCGATGCCGTCGTTCCGGGTGGGAGTCGTCACCGAGATCATCGAGAGTCGCTCCGGACTGCAGCGCCTCCTCGTCGATCTCGGGTCGGGGCCCGAGCCGGCCTACGTGTTGACGCAGCTGATCGGGAACGCCTCGGCCGGCGACCGCGTGATCGTGAACACCACCGCGGTCGAGCACGGGCTCGGCACCGGCGGCTGGCACGTCGTGCACTGGAATCTCGAGCGCGACGGCTGGACCAGTCCGGTCGTCAGCGGACGTTCGACGTCGGTGCCGGACGTCGGCATGAAGCTCCGCTACACGAGCTTGCAAGTCGACGTCGGGCAGTCGGAGCCGCGCGACGTCACGACCATCGACCGGATGCCCGTCGTCGCGGCCGGGTTGCACAGCCAGGTCGCGGCGGTCGCCGCCGCGTTCAAACGGGCCCGCCCGGACGGACGGCTCGTGTACGTGATGACCGACGGCGGCGCACTCCCGATCGCCATCTCCGATCTCGTGTGGAGGCTGCGCGACCTCGGCCTCGTCGACGCGACCGTCACCTGCGGGCACGCATTCGGCGGCGACTTCGAAGCGGTGTCCGTGTACGGGGGACTCGCCATCGCCCGGTGGGAGGCCGATGCCGACGCGGCCGTGGTGGCCATGGGACCGGGGAGCGCGGGGAGTGGGAGCAGTCTCGGTTTCAGCGGCATCGAGGTGGGCGCCGCGCTCGACGCCACGAGCTCGCTCCACGGTGTCCCGATCGCCGCGCTCCGGGTGTCGTTCGCCGACCCCCGACCCCGGCACCAGGGCGTCTCGCACCACAGCCTCACCACCCTCTCGGTCGCGACGCGCAGCCGCGTGCAGGTGGCGGTGCCGCGAGTCGGCGGGGTCGACGAAGCCCAGATCCGGCGCGACCTCGCGCGCACGGGCATCGACGCCCGCCACGACATCGTCGACGTCGATCCCGTCGGCGTGCTCGACCTGTTCGCCGCGCGCGGGATCGAGGTCGAGTCGATGGGGCGGCCGGCCGCAGCCGACCCGGTGCTGTTCGAAGCCGCGGCGGTCGCGGGGGTCGTCGCGGCGGAAAGCGTCCCGGGTTGAACGGGCTGCGACCTCCGGCCCTCCAACTCCGGCGAGAGAGCCCGCGACCCGCCTGGCCTAGGCTGACCCGATGCCCGACGCGCCGTCGTGGGTCGAACGCGTCTTGAACCTTCTCGCACTCCTGCTCGACACCCGCCGGGCGCTGACCCGCGAAGAGATCGTGCACGACGTCGCCGGCTATCCACCCCAGATGACCGCGTACCGGCGCGCGTTCGAGCGCGACAAGGAAACGCTGCGGGGCATGGGCGTGCCGCTCACGACCGAATCCATCGGCGACGGCGCCGAGCTCGGCTACCGCGTCCGCCCCGAGGACTACTACCTGCCGGACCTCGGGCTCGATGCCGAAGAGGCCGCCGCGCTGCGCGTCGCGGTCAGCGCCGTCTCGCTCGGCAGCCACGCCGGGGAGGGCGCGCTCCTCAAGCTCGGCGGCCTGGCCGACGAGGCGGTCGCGCCGATCGCGTCGCTGCCGATCGCGCCTGCGCTCGCGACGCTCTTCGAGGCGTTCCGGTCGCGGGCCGTCGTGCGGTTCACGCACCGCGACCGGGTCCGGACTCTGGAGCCGTGGGGACTGTCGTCCAAGCGTGGGCACTGGTACGTCGTCGGCTTCGACCGCGACCGGGGTGCGGTGCGCGCGTTCCGCGCCGACCGCATCGAGGGTGACGTCGAGGTGGGCGAGCCCGACGCGTTCGAGGCGCCCGCCGGTTTTCGCCCCGACGACCACGTCGAGTCGCGGGCGTGGCTGCTCGGCGACGATCCCGCGGTGACGGTGCGCGTGCGCGTCGACGCCGGATACGCCGACGCGATGCTCGCCGAGCTCGGCTCGGATGCGAGCGTCGACGAGACGCAGGACGACGCCGGCGGCACCGTCGTCGAGATCGCGGTCACCAACCGGGCTGCGTTCCGGAGTTTCGTGCTCGGATTCGTCGACCACGCCGAAGTCCTCGAGCCGGCCGAGGTCCGCGCCGACATCGTCTCGTGGCTCGAGCGCGCCGCGAGTCCGGCGTGAGCCCGCGCGCCCTCGCCGGGCCCGAGATCCAGCGCATCCTCGCCCTCGTCCCGTGGATCGTCGCGCACCCCGGTTCGGCCAAGACCGAGATCGCGCATCGCTTCGGGCTGACCGTCGGACAGCTCGACGACGACCTCGCGCTCGTGCTGATGATCGGCGTTCCTCCGTACTCGCCCGGCGACTACCTCGACGTCGAAGAGGACGACGCCGGGCACGTCACGATCCACCTGGCCGACTACTTCCAGCGGGCGCTGCGGCTCACGCCCGCGGAAGGTCTCGCGTTGCTCGCCGCGGGCCGGGCCCTGCTCGCGGTGCCGGGCTCCGACCCGAGCGGCCCGCTCGCGACCGCGCTGACGAAGTTGGAGGACGCGCTCGACCTGCCCGGACTCGTCGTCCACGTCGGTGAGCCCGACCAACTCGAAGCGATCCGGACCGCCGTCGCGGGTCATGCACGCGTCGAGATCGAGTACTGGTCGGCCGGTCGCGACGAGGTGAGCACCCGCCGCATCGATCCCGAAGTCGTCTTCTTCGCGACGGGGGAGTGGTACGTCGGCGCGTACTGCCACCGGGCCCGCGACCAGCGCATGTTCCGCGTCGACCGCATCCGGTCGGTCGTGCCGACGGGCGAGGCGTTCGAGCCCGGCGCAACCGAGTTCGCGACCGGGGACGTCTACACGCCGCGGTCCGACGACGCGCGCGTCACGCTCGAGCTCGCACCCTCGGCCGCGTGGGTGGCCGAGTCGTACCCGACGGAGTCGGTCACCGAGCGCGCGGACGGTGGGCTCGAGATCGTGCTCGCGGTCAGCGAGCGGGCCTGGCTCGAACGCCTCCTCCTGCGCCTCGGGCCCGACGTACGCGTGGTCGCGCCGGCCGAGCTCGCGTCGCTCGCGGCTGACGCCGCGGAGCGCACGCTCCGGCGGTACCGCGGAGTTGCGACCGCGCCGCCGCCCGTACCGGAACCAACAGATCGGCCGCGAGCCCGACCCCCGTGCGCGCGGACACGCATGAGAGGATGCAGCCGGTGAACCCGTCCACGAGCGCCGACTCCCCGTACGCCGGGCTGCCGGACGCCCGGCCCGGACCGGTGCGGCGCGACCCGCCGGAACCGCCCGCGCCTCCGAGTTCGAAGTCGACGGCGAAGCCGACGTGGGCGGTGGCACTCGAGTGGGTACTCCTGCTGTTCGCCGCGCTCGCGATCGCTCTGCTGATCAAGACGTTCTTGTTCCAGGCGTTCTTCATCCCGTCGGATTCGATGGTCCCGACGCTGAAGACGAACGATCGCGTCGTCGTGAACAAGCTCTCGTACCACCTGCACGCGGTGCACCGTGGCGACATCATCGTGTTCAAGACGCCCCGTGACGAGGCCGGGCGCCTTATCGATCCTGGTGTCGACGACCTCGTGAAGCGCGTGATCGCGCTCCCGGGGGAGACGGTCGAAGGTCGCGCCGACGGTCACATCTACATCGACGGCAAGGTCCTGAAGGAGTCGTACCTGCCCAAGGGGCAGTCGCCGGGAGCAGACTTCGCCCCGATGAGGGTGCCCGCCGAGTCGTACTGGGTCATGGGCGACAATCGATCGAACTCGCGCGACTCGAGGTTCTTCCCGAAGGCGTATCCCTTCGTCCGCAAGAAGGACATCGTCGGACGCGTGATCCTTCGCCTGTGGCCGCCCAATCGCCTCGGCATCCTATGACCACCCTTTCGGAACGGTGAACTGACAAACCGTGGAAGACCAACCCCGCGAACCTCTCGACGACGATTCCGGTTCGGCGCCGCCCGACCCCGACGCGCCGGTCATCGCGCCGGAGAGACCCTTGAAGTCCACGTCGAAGACCGTGATCGAGTGGATCGTGCTCATCGCGAGCGCGCTCGTGATCGCGCTGGTCGTGAAGGCGTTCTTGTTCCAGGCCTTCTACATTCCGTCGGATTCGATGGTCCCGACGCTGAAGACGAACGACCGCGTCATCGTGAACAAGCTCTCGTACCACATGCATCCGGTCCACCGCGGCGACGTCATCGTGTTCACGACTCCGAAGGACGCCGACGGCAAGCCCGTCGACCCGACCATCAAGGATCTCGTGAAGCGCGTCATCGCATTGCCGGGCGAGACGGTGAGCGAGAAGAACGGGCACGTTCTCGTCAACGGCAAGGCGATCGACGAGTCGTACCTGCCCGCGGGCACGGTCAGCGACTGCACGCAGTTCAAGGCCGACTGCTTCCCGAGCGGGCCGCTCCCAGCCGACCGCTACTGGGTGATGGGCGACAACCGGGCGGGCTCACGCGACTCGCGCAGCTTCGGCGCGATCAAGAAGAGCGAGATCGTCGGGCGCGTGTTCCTGCGCATCTGGCCGCTGAACCGACTCGGCATCCTCTAGCGGCCCGGCAGACAACGCAGCCGAGTCAACTCTGCTAGTCGGCGACCCACTCGCTGACGGTCGCGACCATCCGGTCGGGGCGATCGCAGTACACGGCGTCGACACCCATGGCGAGCACCGCCCGGATGTGGCGCACCTCCTGGGTGTCCCACGCGAACGCGCGGACGTCGAAGCGATGGAACAGCGAGACGAGCCCCGCGCTCCACTCGGTGTGATGGAGGTTCATCGCGTCGATCCCGGCCTGCGAGAGGTCGAACGCGTGCCGTTCCAGCGGTGCGCTGATCGCATTGCGCCGGTGGGAGTGCACGAGCTTCACGCGCGCCTCGGGCCGCAGCCGCCGCAGCAGGTCGACGTCGGGCGAGCACACCCAGAGCCGCTCGAGCGCGTCGTGCTCGCGGCCGACGCCGACGAGTCCGTCCGCGGCGTCGGCGCTCTTCACGTCGACCGAGCACTCGAAGGCGGTGCCGAGCTCGGCGTAGACGTCGGCGAACCGGGGGACGCCGTACGTCGCGAGCTCGTCCGCGCTTGTCGAGGAGATCCGCTTGCGGCGCAAGCCGCGGGAAATGACCGGATCGTGCGCGCAGACGACCTCGCCGTCGGCGGACAGCCACACGTCGGTCTCGATCCCGGTCGCGCCGAGCTCGAGCGCGACGCGAAACGCCGGAATGGTGTTCTCCGGCTCGAGCAGTCGCGCACCACGGTGGGCGAAGGAGATGACGGCCACAGCCACTCATCGTGCCATGCGCGGCAAAGGTCTCGTCGAGATGTGACCGGGTCCTGGGCGCGGGAGCCTCAAGCAGCCCCCGAGGCCTGCCGAAGGGTGTAGCAGCCGCGACCACCGAGCGGCGCTGCGGGATTCGAAGCGGACCAGGGATGGGTGACGCGGTGACAACGATCCGGGCCAACTGCCCGAGTTGCGGAGACGTGCAGCTGACGGCGGACGATCTGACCGTTCGTGTCTGCGCCGACGACGAACGCGGCTCGTACTGCTTTCGCTGCCCCGACTGCCGGCAGGCGGTCGCGAAGGAAGCGAGCCGGCGCATCGTGGACCTGCTCGTGTCGAGCGGCGTGCGCATGCAGGTGTGGCGCCTGCCGGCGGAGCTGAACGAGTCGCGCATCGGCCCACCGCTCACGCCGGACGACCTCCTCGACTTCCACCTCCTCCTGGCCGCCAACACCTGGTTCGACGAGCTGGCCGCGCAGGTGCGCCGCTCGCTGAACCGGTAGGGTCGCCACGTGCTCTGGATCCTGCCGCTCGCACTCTCCGTAGCCGGATTGGCGACGCTGGCGATCCTGACGATCGCGGTGCGCAGAGAGCTCGAGCCGACGGTCGTCGCGATCGACCGGTTCGGCCGCGAGCACCACATGGCCCTCGACGAGGCGCGAACCCGCCTCCGGGCCGAGACCGCGGCAACGCGCCGCCGCCTTTCCGGCGACTGACGGCGTTCGCGCACGAAAGCCCAAAGGTCGACGGTAGGATCGGGCTCGTCGGCACCACTTCGCCATGAGCCTCGGACCCGAAAAGATCATCCTCATCCTCGTGGTCGCGCTGATCGTCTTCGGACCGCAGCGCCTGCCCGAGATCGCCCGTCAGGTCGGCGCCATGATGCGCGAGCTGCGGCGGATGCAGGACTCGGTCCGGGGCGAGCTCGAGCAGGTCCTGCACCCCGACTTCACCGCGCCGGACGCCGACGGGCGCACGGTCGACGTGGGGACCGGCGCCGCGGCGTCGGTCGAGGACACCGATCACGCCGTTCTGGCGCCCGGGTCGTACGGGCCCGACATGTCGTACTCGCCCGACCCGGTGCGCGGGGCCACGAACGGCAGCGCGAACGGGCACTCCGGCGACTCCTCGACCGACGACGTCACCGACGACGTCACCGACGACGGCTTCGCCGGGCCACGATCGTTCAGCTGACCGGCACCGCGGGACCGAACGATGAGCGACCGGACAGTCGACGAAGGGCGGATGACGCTCATCGAGCACCTCACCGAGCTGCGCAAGCGCGTGGTCGTGAGCGCGATCGTGCTGGTGGTGTGCACGATCGTCGTGTTCGTGTTCTACGACCGGCTGCTGCATTTCCTGTCGGGCCCTTACGAGAGAGCGACCAAAGGGACGGCGAACGCGGCGTGCGGCGCCACCGCGACGTCGGGATGCAAGCTCATCGCGACGGGTCCGCTCGAGCCTTTCATCGTCCGGCTCAAGGTCTCGACCTACGGCGGGATCGCGCTCTCGGTGCCGTTCGTCTTCTGGCAGATCTGGCGCTTCGTCACGCCCGGGTTGCACAAGCACGAGCGGCGCTATGGGATCTTCTTCCTGCTCGCGATCGTGTTCCTCTTCGCACTGGGCGGGGTGGTGGCGTGGTTCACCGTGGAGAAGGCGCTCGACTTCCTGCTCGGTGCCGGCGGCAATTCGATCCAGCCGTTCATCAGCGCCGACAAGTACCTGACCCTCGTCACCTTGATGATCGCGGCCTTCGGCGTCGCCTTCGAATTCCCCGTCCTGCTCGTGTTCTTGATGCTGGTGCGGGTCGTGAACACGCGTCAGCTGCGGAACATCCGGCGCTGGGCGATCGTCGGGGTCGTGACCTTCGCGGCGGTCATCACCCCGAGCGCCGACCCGTTCTCCCTATTCTTCATGGCTGTCCCCATGTACATCTTCTACGAGATCTCCATCGTGATCGGCCGGGTGATGAAACGGTGACGCAGCCATGAGCCCGGCGAAGCGTCGCCAACAATTCGTCCAGGCCCCGCCCCGTTCGGAGATCGTCATCGCCGTCGCGGTGAGTGCGGGCATCGTCGTGGGGACGGCCCTACTCGTCTGGCTGATCCGGCCCGGCAAACCGGGAGTGCCGGGGGGCGGGGGCCTGTTCAACCGCCAGCCCCGCGTGACGATCCTCGTCCTGCTGGCCGCGGCGGTAATCGCGGGCGTCGTGCTCTCCGTCGTTCGCCGCCGCCACCCCCCGCGCTTCGGTGTGCGGGGCTCGATCGCGCTCGGCTCGGCCGTCACCATCGTCCTCGCCGTGGTCGCCGGGGTCTTCTGGCCCGACGGGTTGATACGGCACTGGCCCGCGCAGTTCAAGGTCCCCGACACCCCGCTCACCTCGGTACCCTCGAGCGCACCGACCACCGCGGCGAAGACGGCGACGACGGGAAGCACCGTGACAACGGCCACGACAGTGACGACGACGACCGTCAAGGCCGGGTGACCGCCGCCGAGATTCGCGCGGCGTTCACAGCCGAACGGCCGTTCCCGCTGGACGAGTTCCAGTCGAGAGCACTCGACGCGCTCGACGCGGGCCGTTCCGTGCTCGTCGCCGCACCCACGGGGTCGGGCAAGACCCTCGTCGCCGAGTACGCGATCGCGCGCGCACTCGCCGAGGGGACGAAGGCGTTCTACACGACGCCGCTGAAGGCGCTCTCGAACCAGAAGTACGGCGACTTCGTGCGCGCGTACGGCGCCGACCGCGTCGGGCTGCTCACGGGCGACAACTCGATCAACGGCGACGCGCCGGTGGTGGTGATGACCACCGAGGTCCTGCGCAACATGATCTACGCGGGCTCCGACACGCTGCACGGGTTGCGCTACGTGGTGCTCGACGAGGTCCACTACCTGCAGGACCGGTCGCGCGGCGCGGTGTGGGAGGAGGTCATCATCCATCTCCCCGCCGACATCGACATCGTCGCCCTGTCTGCGACCGTCTCGAACGCGGAGGAGGTCGCGGCGTGGATGCAGACCGTGCGCGGCGAGACCCAGACGGTGATCGAGGAGCGGCGCCCGGTCGACCTGGTCCACCTCTACCTCGTCGGCGACCGGAGCGCGCCCAGCCTCCACCTGCTCCCGACGTTCGTCGACGACGGCGGCGAATCGCGGCCGAACCCGGTGGCCACGCGGCTCGACGGGCGCAACGTCCCCGACCGGGGCCAACGCCGTCGCCGCCTCTACAAGCCGTGGCGCACCGAGGTGGTGGAGCGCCTCGCCGAGGAGCGGATGCTGCCCGCGATCGCGTTCGTGTTCTCCCGCACGGGGTGCGATCAGGCCGTCGAGCAGTGCCTCGCCTCGGGTATCCGGCTGACCAGCGCGGACGAACGGCGCGCGCTGCGCGCGATCGCGGAGCGCCACGTCGAGTCGCTGTCGGACGCCGATCTCGACGTCCTGGGCTACGACACGTGGCTGTCGGGGATGGAGGCGGGTGTGGCCGCGCACCACGCCGGGCTCGTTCCGCCGATGAAGGAAGCCGTCGAGGAGGGATTCTCCACCGGCTTGCTCAAGGTCGTGTTCGCCACGGAGACGCTCGCGCTGGGGATCAACATGCCCGCCCGGTCGGTGGTGATCGAGAAGCTCTCGAAGTTCACCGGCGAGCACCACGAGTTCCTGACGCCCGGCGAGTACACCCAGCTCGCCGGGCGGGCCGGCCGGCGCGGCATCGACGACGTCGGTTACGTCGTCGTGCTCTGGGACCCGTTCGTGCCGTTCGAACAGGTGGCCGGGCTCGCGTCGCGGCGCACCTACGCCCTCACGTCGTCGTTCCACCCCACCTACAACATGGCCGCCAACCTCGTGCAGCGTTACCCGCCGCAGCAGGCGCACCATCTGTTGAACCTCTCGTTCGCCCAGTTCCACGCCGACCGCGACGTCGTCGCGGTCGAGCGCGACCTCGAGTTGCGCCGCGGGCAACTCGCCAAGGCCGAGGAGGCCGCGCAGCACCCGGCCGGCGACGTGCACGAGTACCGGCGCCTCCTCGCCGCGCTCGACGCCGCCCGCCGCGCCGCGCACGGCCGGCGCGACCGTGGGTTCGAGTCGCTGCGGCCGGGCGACGTCGTGATCGTCCCCAAGCGCGGCGGCAAGGTCGTCGTGCTGAAACAGGAGCGGGGGAGCGGACCGAACCAGCGCATCCTGGCGCTGACCCAGGGCAAATCCCTCGTCCGGCTCTCGCCGCAGGACCTGCGCGGGCAGGTCCGCAAGCTCGCGACGATCGAGCTGCCGCGACCGTTCGCGCCCCGCAGCCAGTCGTTCCAGAAGTCGGTCAGCGAGACCCTGCGCCGCCTGAAGATCCGCGACGCCGGAGATCCCGGTCGACGCCGACGGTGACGTCGAGGAGCTGCAGGAAGCGATCGCCGAGCACCCGCTGCACGAGGCGCCCGGCGCCGACGTCGCGCTGCGGGCGGCGTGGCAGGCCGACCGGATCGCGCGCGACATCGCCCGGCTGGAGCGCCGCATCTCCTCCCGCAACGAGAGCCTCGCCCGGCAGTTCGACCGCGTGCTCGGCGTGCTGCGGACGTGGGGCTACGTCGAGGACTGGGAGCTGACCGACGCGGGACAGCTGCTGACCCGGCTCAACAGCGAGGGCGAGCTCGTCGTCGCCGAAGCGGTGCGCGAGGGCCGTCTCGACGGGATCGATCCCGCGACGATGGCCGCAGTCGTCTCGTGCTTCACCTTCCAGCGCCGCGGACCGGAGAGCAACGAGCCGATGCCGCCGCGCCGCTGGCCGAACCAGGAGGTCGCGCCGGCGCAGCCGCGCCCTCGACGGCGTGTGGCGCGACCTCCACCTCGCCGAGCGCGAAGGTCACCTCCCCGAGACCCGGCGTCCCGACCCCGGCTTCACCGCGGCGATCTACGCGTGGGTCAAGGGCGAGGACCTCGCCGACGTCCTCGAGGACGAGGAGATGACGGGCGGCGACTTCGTCCGCAACGTCAAGCAGACGATCGATCTCCTGCGCCAGATCGCCGACGTCGTACCGAACGAGGCGACCGCCCGCACCGCACGCGCCGCCGCCGACGCGTGCCTGCGGGGCGTCATCGCCGCGTCGAGCATCGTGAAGGCCCCGGCCGCGTGATCAGACCCGGGTCCGGCCCCCCACGCCCCCACCCCCGTGCGGATATCTCCACCAACAGTTGTCGGAGTTTTCAGCTCATGGCGCAGATATCTCCGACAACTGTTGGTGGGGTTTTCGGTGAGCGGGGGGCGCCGTGATCAGGCCCGGCGAGGAGTGGGGCCACCCGACCACGGCCGGACCCGATCTGGAGGTCGGCGGCGGCGACGCCGATCTCGCGGCCGCACTGACGGCCGGTCCCGACGGGCTGATCCGCTTCCGGCCCGATGCGACGTCGGACCTCGCAGGCGCCGTGGGGCTTCGAGCCGGCGCCGATCTCGGGGTCGAGGTGACGCTCGACCTCCTGCGCATCACCCGCGGTCACGGCGGGGTCGACGTGGCAGTGAACATGATCGTCCTCGGATCGGCGCCCGACACGTTGCGGCGATTCTCCGGACGATTCGGTGCAAGCGTGCGGGTCGACGACCGGCCGGTGTTCCACGGGCCGTGCACCGGCATCGTGATCGCCACCGGGCAATTCCGCCACGGGCTCGACCTCGTCCCGCGTGGCCATCCCGGCGACGGGCGGGCCGAGGTGCAGGTCTACGCACTACCCCGGCGGGAGTGGCGCCGGCTCCGGGCCCGGCTCGCCACCGGCACCCACGTGCCCCACCCGGGGATCACCCAGCGCACCGGCGCACGGGTGGCCGTCAGCGTCGATCGCGCCGTCCCGCTCGAGGTCGACGGGCGCCCCACGGGCCGGACCGATCTCCTCGACGTCGAGGTCGTTCCCGACGCCTACCGCCTCCTGCTCTGACCCCGAAAGCCCCGAAATTCCCGCCAACAGTCTGGTGAGAATTCGGCGCCGGGAGCCCGTTTTCCGCCAAACAGTTGGTGGGGAAATCGGGGTCCGGAGATGCGCGACGGGCGGGTGAACCGTCGCTACCATCGCCAGTCCCATGCTCTATGCGCCGGAGACGTTCACCGACAGCGAAGCGGATCGTCTGCGGCCGTACTTCACGAATCTCGACGGCCCGGTCTTCGCGCTGACCAACCTGCCCGAGGTCGTGAAGGGCGCGTTGTTCGCCCGCTATTCGCGCTCCGACAAGAGCCTGCGCCGGCTGTTCCTCGACGAATTCGTCGGCGATCTCGACCTCACCGGCGACCTCACCGTCGACGCGACCGTCGGGCTCAAGCGCGCCGAGGACCTCTACGAGCGGGTCTTCTTCGAATACGGCGACGACTCGGTCGCCCAGCTCGGCGGGGTGCACCTCGCGTGCGAGCAGGCGTCGAACCTGCTCACGAAAGTGCTCGAGTGGGGGCGCCTGATGGCGTACCTCGAGCAGTCGACCCGCTACATCCCGTACGACTCGCGCCTGCAGGGCCGGTACCGCTACCTGCGCCCGTCGCAGATCTGCGCGTCGCCGATGGGCACGCGTTACGTGGCCGACCTCGACTCGCTCTTCGACTCCTACAGCGCCGCGCTCCCCGCGATGATGGACTGGGCCCGCGAGCGGTACCCGAAGGAGCCGGCCGACTCCGACTTCGTCTACAAGCAGACCATCAAGGCCAAGGCGTGCGACACCCTCCGCGGTCTGCTGCCCGCGGCGACGCTGTCGAACGTGGGGATCTACGGCACCGGTCAGGCGTTCGAGGCGCTGCTCCTGCGCATGCGGGCCCATCCGCTGCCCGAGGCGCAGATGTACGCGCAGCTGATGCTCGACGAGCTGCGCAAGGTCATCCCGTCGTTCCTCGTCCGCGTCGACCGTCCCGAGCGTGGGGGAGCGTGGTCGGCCTACCTCGCCGCGACGCGCGACGACACCCAGGCCGTCGTGCAGCGGATCTTCGGCGCCGAACGCCCCGAGCCCACGAACGAGGTCAACCTCGTCGACTGGGACCCCGACGGCGAGGACAAGGTGCTCGCCGCGATCTGTTACTCGCACACCCGCCTGCCCGAAGCGCAGCTGCTCGAGCGGGTCCGCACCCTCGGCGCCGCCGACCGGGTGGCGCTGCTGCGCGCGTACGTCGGCGAACGCGTGAATCGCCGCCACAAGCCGGGCCGCGCGTTCGAACGGACGGGCTACCGCTTCGACATCCTCGGCGACTACGGCGCGTTCCGCGACCTGCAACGTCACCGGATGCTGACGATCGAATGGCAACAGCTCACGCCGCACCACGGCTACGAGATCCCCGCACCCGTTGCACGAGGCGGGCCTCGACCTCCGGTACGACGAGGCGATGGAACGATCGGCCGGTCTTTACGCCGCGCTCGTCGAGCCCTTCCCGGAACAAGCTGCGTACGCGGTGTCGCTCGGTTACCGCATGCGGTACGTGATGCAGATGAACGCGCGCGAGGCAATGCACCTGTGCGAGTTGCGTAGCTCACCGCAAGGCCACCCGACCTATCGACGCGTCGCGCAGGAGATGCACCGTCAGATCGCGGAGCGCGCCGGACATCGCGCGATCGCGGAAGCGATGCGCTTCGTCGACCACGGAACGTACGATCTCGAGCGTTTGGACGCAGAGCGCGCGGCAGAGTTGCGACGCGCGTTGCCGAGTTGAAACAGCGTTGAATTTTTCGGCGAATCCTTGACCAGCGGCGACGCGCGTCGGTGCTGGTCACCGCGTTCCACGACCGCTTGACATCGTTGCGCCGTTAGGGCTCACTACTCCCCGCCCTCCATATCGTTGTCGACGACAGGCTGCGCAAGGCCCGGCTCGCCGGTGTGCTGCGGGGGCGAGGCGTTACGAAGGGGTTGGGCGGTCGTACGGGAGTCCTCGTTAGAGAACGTTGCGATAACCCGTCTGCCGAGCGCAGACCGGGCCAACCAGCGGCCCCAACGGTCGACCGACCGATCCGCCCACCCCTCTCGCCAGCCATGACGGCAAGCGGCGCCTTCGAGGTCGCGCCGGGGAGACCCCGAACCCGGCTCGGGCGGCGTTATACTCCGCGCCCCCAAAGGGGCCCGACGTGAGCGGGAAGGTTTGTCACCACCCGACGGTTACAAGCCTGCTCACCGTTTCTCCCCCCGCACGAAGGCACCCTCAAGATGGCTGAAGACGACTTCGAGGACGAGCCCACGCTCGACGACGACGACCTCGACGAGGACGTCCTCGAAGAGGACGACCTCGACGAAGACGACGACCTCCTCGACGACGAGGTGGTCGAAGAGGTCGACGAGGACGTCGTCGTGGTGCCCGGCCCCCGGTGCTCTCGTGGAACCGGCGGAGCCGACGACCGAAGACGAAGAGGACGACGTCGTCGACCTCGACGAGGAACTGCACCCCGACGACGTCGAGGAGGCCCTCGACGTGGTGCTGCGCGAGCGCACCGTCGCGCAGGGCCTCGAAGAGGAAGAGGAAGAGGACGACGAACCCGACGACCGCGGCGAGCCCCGCACCAAGATCGTGCCCCGCCGCGAGAACGAGTTCCTGTGCAAGAGCTGCTTCCTCGTGCTGCCCCGTCACCAGCTCGCGGACGAGAAGCGCATGATCTGCCGCGACTGCGCGTGACCCGGCCGCGGCCGGCGACGGTCGCACGGGTCGGCGCCGCGGTCGCGTCGGGAGTCCTGCTCGCGGTCAGCCGGCCGCCATTCGACCTCGGCCCGCTCGCGTGCGTCGCGTTGGTCCCGCTGTTCGTCGCGTGGCGGGGCCGCACGGTCCGGGCCGCGGCCGGCGCTCGCGTTCGTCGCCGGCGTCGTCTACTACGGCGATCGTCTGTGTCGTGGATCTGGTACTTCGGCGCGGTCGCGATCGTCCCGTTCAGCGCCGCGGTCGCCGCGTACTGGGCCGGCGCCGGCGCGCGTCGTCGCCTGGCTCCGGATGCGCGGGATCACGAACCCGTGGCTGACCGCCGCGGTGTGGGTGTGCGCCGACGCGCTCGTCTCGCCGGTGGCCGTTCGGCGGCTTCTCGTGGGGCGAGGTCGGCTACGCGTTCCACGACGTCGCGCCGGCCGCGCGCGGTGGCGAGCGTCGGTGGCGTCACGTTCGTCACGTTCTTCGCGGTCGCGCTCAACGCGCTCCTCGCCGACCTGCTCGTCGAGCCGCGGCCGGGTCGCGCTCCGTACTGCGCGCCCAGGCCGGCATCGCGGTCGATCGTCGCCCTCGTCGTCGGCGCGACCGTCACCCGCGGCGCGGCCCGGTGTGGTCGGGAGCCTGCGCGTCGCGCTCGTGCAGGGCAACGACCAGAACCGCGACCTGACCGACGCCGAGATGCAGGCCGACTACCTCCCGAACAGCCACTTCGCGCTGGCCGGCCACGATCACCGCGCCCGTCGACCTGATCGTGTTCCCCGAGTCGAGCATGAACACCTTGGACGACACCGACCCGCGCACCGACCCGTACGTCAGCGCCCGGCTCACCGCGATCGCGCGGCGAGCACCATGCCTGGGTGCTTGCCAACGCGACCGTCGCGCGCGCCGCCCGACGGCGACAAGCTCTTGAACCTCGACGTGCTGTTCGGCCCGACGGGCGCGATCGTAGGGCACGTACACGAAGCGCCACCTCGTGCCGTTCGGCGAGAAGGTGCCGTTCCGATCGGCGCTCGACCACGTGGTGGGAAAGCAGTTGAGCCAGGTTCCCCGCGACTTCATCCCCGGTCCGGGGCCGGGGATCTTCACCATTGCCGGGGTCCGGGTCGCGACGGTGATCTGCTTCGAGTCGGCGTTCGGCTACCAGGTGCGCCCGCTCGTGCGCGACGGCGCACACGTGCTGCTGCTGTCGACGAACAACCGCTCGTACCGGCGGTCGGCGAACTCGGCCCAGCACCTCGCGATCGGGCAGATGCGCGCGGCCGAGACCGGCCGGCCCGTCGTGCAGGCGGCCATCTCCGGCATCACCGCGGTGATCGACGCCGACGGGGTCGTGCACGGCCGCACCCACCTGTTCGACCGCACGGTGCTGCAGACGACGGTCGAGGCAACGAGCGGCGAGACGCCGTACGTCCGCTACGGGGAGTGGGTCACGTTCATGAGCCTGGCGGCGGTCGCGATCGCGGTCGGATGCGCGATCGGGAGCGTTCGTCTCCGCCGTGGTCCGTCCCTAGACTCGGGCCCGGCGCTCCGGCCCGCGTCGGTCGCGGCCGGTCCCGGGCCCGGCGGCCCGGATACCGTCACCACGGCCGACGAACGAGAATCGACCGCACCGCCATGACGGAGAACGTCGCATGACCCGGAAGTTCGCATGACCGAGACTCCCGACCGCATCGAACGCACGCTCGAGTTGCTGCTCTACGCGCCGATCGGCATCGGCCTGTTCCTGAAGGACACCGCGCCGTCGTTCGTCGACATGTTCGTGTCGCGGGGGCGGGCCGAGGTCGATCGGCGCCAGGAAGACGTGCAGCAGCACGTCACGACCGCGCGGAGCCTCGGCCAGGTCGCGCTCGCGTTCGGTCCGCCCGTGATCCGCCAGCGCGTCGAGCAGACCGTGGCCGACGCGTGCGAGCACGCGTCGGCGGGTTCTTCGGTTCTCCCGCAACCGGCGCCGACACGCCCGCGCCGACGCACCCGCACCGGCGGCCGCCGTCCCCGACGCGCCGCCCGTGCCCGAGCCCGCACCCTGGACGCCGGCCACCACCGCGCCCGAACCGCGGCTGCGACGACCACGGCTGCGACGACCACGGCGTCGACCACCACGGCGTCGACGATCACCGAACCGCACAGCAACGGCGACGTCGCGAGCAGTGCCTCGCTGCCGATCCCCGGGTACGACGCGCTCTCGGCGTCGCAGGTCGTCGAGCGGCTCGATCGGCCTCGCGCCCGACGAGCTCGACGCCGTGCCACGCATACGAGGCGGCGAACCGGCAGCGGCGGACGATCCTCGGCAAGATCGAACAGCTCGCCGGTTAGCCAGTCCGTGGAGCCCGCTCGAGCGGCCGACCCGTCGGATCTGCCGGTGCTGGTCGACCTGGCGCGGGCGCTGCGCGCCGAGATGGTCGACCAGCGCGGCGGCGCGCTGTGGACCACCCGCGAAGCGCGGCCCGAGCCGCACGAGTCGACGCTCGAGTCGCTGCTCGGCCGTGAGGACGCGTCGATCGTCGTCGGCACGATCGACGGCACGATCGTCGGGTTCGGCACGGTCGAGATCGAGACGCTCCGCGACGGCACCCGGCTCGGCGTGATCGGCGACCTGTTCGTCGAGCGCGAAGCCCGCGCGGTCGGGGTGGGGGAGTCGATCGCGGAGATGATCGTCGCCTTCTGCGCGGCGGCGGGGTGCATCGGCATCGACGCGTACCGCGCTCCCGGGCGCCCGCGACGCGAAGAACTTCTTCGAGCGATCCGGCTTCACCGCCCGGGCCCTCGTCATGCATCACAAACTCTGAACGCTCCGAACGGCACGCTTCGGAGCGGCGGAACGGCTGGGTAGAGTCCGCCCATGACCGCGACCGACGCCGACCTGACCGCCTCCGAGGTCGTCTGGGATCTCGCCCCGCTCCTGCCCGATCCCGGCGACGACGGGATCGAGCGAGCTGCTCGACGCGGCCGACGCCCGGGCCGAGGAGCTCGCCGACGATCGCGCGGGAAGGTGGCGTCGCTCGACGCGGCCGGGCTCGCGCGAGTTCATGACCGGGCTCGCCGACGTGCTCGAGCTCGTCGGCCGCGCCGGCAGCTACGCGGGTCTCGACTTCGCGACCGACACGACCGACCCCGCCCGCGGCGCGCGCATGCAGCAGCGTCGAGGAACGGGGCACGGCGATCAACACCAAGCTCCTCTTCTTCGAGCTCGAGTGGGCCGAGCTGCCCGACGACAAGGTCGAGGCGCTGCTCGCCGACGATGCGGCTCGCGTTCGCGCGCCACCACCTTCGTCGGAGCGCCGCTACCGGCCGCACCTGCTCACCGAGCCCGAAGAGGTCATCCTCACCGAGAAGGCGATCACCGGCCGCAGCGCGTTCGAGCGGCTCTTCGAAGAGCAGGTGTCGAGCATCAGCGATCGAGCTCGACGGCGAGACCACCACGCTCGAAGCCGCGCTCGGGCAGCTGCACGCGCCCGATCGCGACGTGCGACGCGCCGCGGCCGAGGCCGTCACCAAGGGACTGGAACCCGGTCTGCGCACGCGGTCGTTCGTGTTGAACACGCTCCTCGCCGACAAGTCGGTCGACGACCGGCTGCGGCACTTCGACAGCTGGATCGCGAGCCGCAACCTCGCGAACGAGGCCAGCGACGAATCGGTGCAGGCGCTCGTCGAGGCGGTCCAGGGTCGCAACTCGATCCCGCAGCGCTGGTACGCGCTGAAGGCCCGCCTGCTCGGCATCGACCGCCTCGCCGACTACGACCGGATGGCTTCGGTCGCCGACATCGAGGCGCATGTCGGCTGGCAGCGAGCGCGAAGGCACTCGTGCTCGACGCGTACGGCTCGTTCTCGGGCGAGCTCGCCGACACCGCGCAGCGATTCTTCGACGGCGCCGTGGATCGACGCGCCGGCCCGCCCCGGGAAGCGCCCCGGCGCGTTCTGCGCGTACACCGTGCCGTCGCACCACCCGTACGTGCTGTTGAACTGGACGTCGCGACGCCGCGACGTCCTCACGCTCGCGCACGAGCTCGGTCACGGCCTGCACGCGTACCTTGCCCGCGCCCAGGGCGTCTTCCACCAGAGCACGCCGCTTGACCTTGGCCGAGACCGCGTCGGTGTTCGGCGAGACGGTCACCTTCGGCCGCTTGCTCGAAGAGGTCACCGACCCGCAGGAGCGGCTCGCGCTGCTCGCCTCGAACCTCGAGGACCAGATCGCCACGGTGTTCCGCCAGATCGCGATGAACCGCTTCGAGAACGCCATGCACGCCGAGCGGCGCGAGGCGGGGGAGCTGTCGGTCGAGCGGTTCGGCGAGCTGTGGGCCGATTCGCAGGAGCACATGCTCGGCGACTCGGTCGAGATCACCGAGGGCTACCGCACGTGGTGGTCGTACATCCCGCACTTCATCTCGACACCCGGCTACGTGTACGCGTACGCGTACGGGCAACTCCTCGCGCTGTCGGTCTACGCGCAGTACGAGGCACGCGGCGCCGACTTCGTGCCGCAGTATCTCGACCTGCTGCGAGCCGGCGGATCGATGGCGCCGCAGGACCTGGGCAAGCTCGTCGACGTCGACCTCGCCGACCCGGGCTTCTGGGACCGCGGCCTCGACATCATCGAGCGACGGCTCGACGAGACGATCGCCGCCGCCGAAGCGTCGGGGCGGTTGTCGTGACGTACCGCGTCATCCAGTGGAGCACGGGCAACGTCGGCACGGCCGCGCTGCGGTGCATCATCGGCCATCCCGACCTCGAGCTCGTCGGCGTGTGGGTGCACTCCGACGCCAAGGCGGGCAAGGACGCGGGCGAGTTGTGCGGCCTCCCGCCCACCGGCGTGCTCGCCACCAACGACGCCGACGCGCTGCTGGCGCTCGACGCCGACTGCGTCTCATACACCGCGACGGCCGACCTGCGACCTGATGGACGCGATCACCGACATGGCACGCATCCTCGACTCGGGAAAGAACGTCGTGTCGAGCTCGGTCGTTGCCGCGATCTGGCCGTTGCACCTCGAGCCCGGCGATGCGCAAGCCGCTCGACGACGCGTGCGCGGCACGCGGCGTGTCGTGCTTCACGTCGGGCATCGATCCCGGCTGGGCGAACGACATCCTCCCGCTCCTGCTCGCCGGCACGTGCGAGGACGTCGAGCACCTGCGCGTCATGGAGATCGTCAACTACAAGGACTACGAGCAACCCACCGTGCTGTTCGACACGATGGGCTTCGGCAAGGACCTCGACGCCAAGCCGTTGCTGTTGATCCCCGGCGTGCTGACGTTCGCGTGGGGCGGCGTGATCAAGGTGCTGGCCGAGGGGCTCGGCGTCGAGATCGACGAGATCCGCGAGGTGCACGAGCGCCGGCCCGCGCCGCAAAGGATCGACCTCGGGTTCGGCGTCATCGAGGAGGGGACCACCGCGGCCCTGCGCTTCGAGGTGCAGGGCATCGTCGGCGGCGAACCCCGCATCGTGCTCGAACACGTCACCCGTCTCGCCGACGACCTGTGCCCCGATTGGCCCCAGCCCGTCGGCGCGGGCGGCTACCGCGTGGTCGTCACCGGCACGCCGAGCTACCAGTGCGACGTGCAGATGACGGCGCGGCCGGGACAAGGCGACCCGGGCGTGATCGGCACCGCCGGCCGCATCGTGAACGCGATCCCCGCGGTGTGCGCGGCGGCGCCGGGCCTGTTGTCGGCGCTCGACCTCCCGCTCGTGAGCGGCAAGGGGCTCATGCGCTGACGGGGTCGCCGTGCGCGCACCACGGGTTGTCGGGCACGCCTTTGCACGGGTTCGGCATCGTCGGCTGCCGGGTGAGCGCGGGCAGGACGACCTTCGTCCGGCGCGGGTAGCTCATCTCGGGCTTCGGCGCGCACGTCCCGAACACCTCCGTCGCGCAGAGCACCTGCGAGGTGAGCGTGCTGTCGAGTTGCGCACCGGCGTGCGCGTCGCCGCACGTGCCGTTCGTCTTCTGTAGCTGCGCGGGCGCCGTCGTGAGGCCGTCGGGATCCGTGTTCTCGTGCCAGCAGTTCCCCGGAGTGTGCTGCTGCGAGATCTCGCCGAGGTCGCCGTTCGTCGGGTTGCCGAAGCCGCCGTTGCTGATGAACGTGTTGTGCGCGATGTCGTTGCCCCACGAGTCGAAGTAGCAGCCCGAGATGCCGAGCCCGGGTACGCCGTTCGGGTCGCCGCCCTCGCAGTGGGCGATCGGCGGGGGAGTGGCGGTATCGGGGAAGGGGACGACGAGCATCGCCCAGCTGCCGTTGTTCTCGAACCGGTTGTTGATGACGGTGTCGTAGCGGCCGCCGGAGATCACCAGGCCCGATCCGGGCGGACCGAGCTCGGCGCTGCCGTGGCCGGGCACGTCCGCGTTGTTGTTGTCGTGCACGTCGTTGTTCTGGAAGAACCAGCACGAGCGCGTGCCGGTCGGGCCGGTCTCGCCGTTCGGGCACCGCCCGTCCTGCGGGGACGGCGCGTCGTCGTTGTTCTGGCTGTTCGTGCTGAACCCGGTCTTGTTGTGGTCGAACTCGCTGTTCTGGACGACGAGGTGCCCGCCCGAGTTCGTCCCCGAGTAGCCGAGCGCCGAGTACTGCGCGTGCGCGTGGTCGAGGACGGCGTTGCAGTCGGGGCACGCGCCGATGTAGTAGCCCGAGTCCGACATGTTGCTCGCGTAGGTGTGGTCGATGAGGCCGGGCCCGTCGCTGTTGCTGACGAAGATCCCGTACGAACCGTCGTTGCTGGTCCCCGCGTACGTGCTCGTCGCCGACAGGTACGCACCGTTGTAGGCGTGCAATCCGATCGTGCCGGACCCGTCGCCGCCGTTCCACCAGATCTGGTTGCCGCCGCCGTGCGCGCCGCTGAGGAAATTGCACACCGTGAGGTTCTCGACGGAGCCGCCGCTGGCCTTCCACACTTCGACGCCGTTGCGACCCATCGCTTTGCCCTTGGCGTCGAGCGGCCCGAGGTCCTGGTCGGCGGGGCGCGCGCTGCACTGCTTGGCGCCGGGCTTCGTGCCGTCGATCACCACACCGTTGCGGTCCATGCCCCGGATGTGCACGCCCGCGGTCGTGACCCATACGCCCGCCGTCGCTTCGTCGGCAGCTTTGGTGGTGTGGTCGTAGCGCTCGTGGTAGTCGCCCGGCGCGACGAGCACCCAGTCGCCGGGCTTGGCCGCGTCGACCGCGGCCTGGATGGTGGAGTAGGTGCCGGCGTGGCCTTCGTACGTACCGACGAGCAACACCCGGACGGAAGCCGCGGGAGCGGTCGACGTTGCGTCGGGGCCCGTATCCGAACCGGAACTCGAACACGTTGCGAGGCCGAGGGCGATCGAGACCGCGACGACCACCACCGACGGATTGCGCATCTCGCGGACACTACAGAGGCGAGATACGCGCGCACGGGCATGGTTTCGCGTAATATCGTCACTGTGACGGAACACGGTTGCCGGTGGTGCGGACGCGCGTTCGCGGTCACGGTCGGGGCAGGACGGCCGCGGCTCTATTGCCGGCAGTCGTGCCGCCAGCGCGACTACGAAGCCCGCCGACGAGGACTCGAGCTCGGGCTGGGGGAACACGAGCTCGTCATCACCCGAGCCGAGCTCGAATCGATCCGTGACCGGCTGTTCGTCCTCGAACGCACCGTGGAGGACGCCGAGGTCGATCTGCAGCAGCCGGAGGCGCGCCGGGCGAAGGAGCTGCGCCGCATCCTGGACTACGTGCTCGAGACGGCGCGCGAGTGCGTGCAGCCCGAGCTGTGACGCGCCTCGTTGTGGCTGCTCATGGCCTCGACCGATACGACCACCCGCATCCTCGTTGCGACGATTCGTCAAACGAATCGCCGCAACGACGTTCGGAGGTCGTCCGTCGGGACGGCTGTCGGACCGCCGCACCACCGTGTTGCTCCCCCGGGCCGCCGATAATGCCCGTTATGTCAAGTCAGGCGGAATTGCGTGGACCGGGGCGATCCGGCGAGCCTCGCCCCCATGACCCCTGACGACCTCGTTGAGATCGAGCTGATCAAGCGGCTCAAGTACAAGTACGCCCGCTGCCTCGACCAGAAGCTCTGGGACGAGATCGCCGACTGCTTCACCGTCGACGCACATGCGGCATACAGCGGCGGCGGATACTCGTTCGAGGGCCGAGACGCGATCGTCGACTTCCTGCGCCGTTCGATGGGCGCCGAGACCTTCCACTCGAGCCACAAGATGCACCACCCGGAGATCGACGTCACCGGCCCTGACACCGCCCACGGCGTGTGGGCGCTCGACGACGTCGTGATCATGACCGACTTCGAGCTCACCATCCGGGGTTGCTCGTTCTACGACGACGACTACGTCAAGCAGGACGGGACCTGGCGCATCGCCTCGACCGGCTACAAGCGGGTGTACGAGGAGATCCAGCCCCGCGCCAACGTCGGCGGGCTGAAGATCACCGCATCGTGGTGGGCCACCGGCGGGCGCAGCGAGCTCCCGGCCGGCTGAGGCCGCCCGCCGTGTCGCCGACCGCGGCCGAGATCCGGGCGGGGCTCGACCACCCCGTCATCGACGCCGACGGACACGGCATCGAGTACCTCCCCTGGTTCCGCGATCTCCTGCGCGACGAGGGCGGCGCGGCGGCTGTCGACGCGTGGAGCGTCGTCGAGAACGGGGCGCGCCTCAGCCGCGCGCTCGACCCCGCGACCAAGCGCGCGCTCGGCCTGTTTCGCGTCTCGTGGTGGGGTTTGCCGAGCGAGAACACGCGCGACCGCGCCAGCGCGATGCTCCCCGCACTGTTGCACGAACGACTCGACGAGCTCGGCATCGACGTCGCGGTCTGCTATCCCACCTACGGCCTCACGGTCATGGGCCTCGACGATCCGAACCTGCGCGTCGCCGCGGCGCGTGCGTTCAACTCGTACTACGCGCAGGCGTACGCCGGGCTACGCGATCGTCTGGAGCCGGTCGCGATCGTTCCCACGTTCGCGCCCGACGAGGCGATCGCCGTGCTCGACCACGCGGTCGGCACGCTCGGCCTCAAGGCGGTCATGTGCACGGGGCTCGTCCAACGGCCGCTGCCGGGCGAGCACGTCCCCCGCGGAGCACGGTGGGTCGACGCGCTCGGCCTCGACAGCGCCCACGACTACGACCCACTGTGGCGCCGCTTCGTCGACCTCGACGTCACCCCCACCTTCCACTCCACCGGCATGGGTTGGGGCAGTCGCACGTCGCCCACGAGCTATGTCGCCAACCATCTCGGATCGTTCGGCGCGGCGGGCGAAGCACTGTGCCGCTCGCTGCTCCTCGGCGGGGTCATGGCCCGCTTCCCCGAGTTGCGGTTCGCGTTCCTCGAGGGCGGCGTGACGTGGGCGGCCACGCTCTGCAGCGACCTGGTCGGCCACTTCGAAAAACGTCACAGTGACGTTATCGGCCGGTACGACCCGGCCCGGCTCGATCGCCCGCAGCTCGAGTCCCTCGTCGAGCGGTACGGCCACGCTCACGTACGTGACCGCGTCGCCGCGCTCGACGACGCGCTGCACATGCTCAGCGAACCCGACGAGGATCCCACGCACCTCGACGAGTTCGCCCGCAGCGGGCTCCGCTCCCCCGCCGAGATCCGCGATGCGTTCGCACGCCAGTGCTTCTTCGGCTGCGAGGCCGACGACCCGACCTGGGCGCTCGCGTTCGCACCCGAGTACCACGGGACCCGGCTCGGGGCGATGTTCGCGTCCGATCTCGGGCACTGGGACGTCCCCGACGCGACCCGTGTGCTTCCCGAGGCGTGGGAGCTCGTGGAGAATGGCCACGTGACCACCGACGACTTCCACGCGTTCACGCACGACAACGCGCTTGCGCTCTGGGGTCCGAAGCTCTTCGCCGACACCGTGCTCGCACACCGATGACACATCCGTGGCGGACCGGCCGAACCGATTCGGGCGGAGAGACGATCTACTACGAGGTCACCGGCGCCGACGACGCACCCGCGATCGTGCTCACTCACGGCGCCGGCGGTTCGCACGCGGTCTGGTACCAACAGGTACCCGCGCTGGCGGCGGCCGGGTATCGCGTGATCACCTGGGACAGTCGCGGCTTCGGCTTGTCGACGTTCGATTCCGGCCGACTCGGTCCGGAGGAGGCCGTCGCGGACCTGACTGCGGTCCTGGACGCCGCCGGGATCGAGCGCACGCATCTCGTCGGCCAGTCGATGGGCGGCTGGTGGGTCACGGCGTTCACGCTCGCGCACCCGCAGCGCACCATCACACTCAGCTTGTCGAACACCGTCGGCGGACTGTGGACCGACGAGCTCGGCGAGCACTTCCGGCGGTTCGTCGCGAGCGCGAGCGCCGACGACGATCGATTGGGCGTGCACCGCGCGCTCGCCCCCGCCTTCGTCGACCGCGACCCGGCCCGCGCCTTTCTCTACCAGCAGCTCAACACGTTCCACACGCCACCGCTGGCCGCCGTCGCCGACGCGCTGACGCGTCCCGGCATCGCCCACGCGAAGCTCGACGCGCTCGCCGTGCCGATCCTCGCGATCACCAGCACCGACGACACGCTCTTCCCGGCCGCATTGGTGATCGACAGCATGTCGCGCCTCACGAACGCCACCATCGTCGAGATCGCCGGGGCCGGCCACTCCGCGTACTTCGAGCGGCCCGACGAGTACAACGCGGAGTTGTTGACGTTCGTCGCGGATCGCTAAGCCGGTGGCTGCGGGCGCGACGACACCTTGTAGGTGAGGGTCGCGGTCGCCACGAGCACGCCCGCGCCGCTGCTCACCTCCGCGTCGCAGTACACGATCTGGCGGCCGCGCCTGGTCACCCAGCCTTCGGCGACGAGGTCGTCGTCGACCACGGGGGCGAGGAACCGCAGCTGGATGTCGATCGTGAACAGCTGCCGGGCCTCGTCGTAGCCGCCGCCCACCGCGGGCACGACGACCGTGTCGATGAGCGAGGCGATCACTCCCCCGTGCAGGACCCCTGCCGGCTGGCGGTACTCGGGACGGTACGGGATGCGCATGCGGGCGTAGTCCTGGCGCAGCTCTTCGAGCTCGATGCCGAGGAACTGCGGGAACCAGACGGTGTCCCACTTGCCGAACCGCGACCAGATCGCGGCCCGGTTCGCCGGCAACGGTGGAAACTGTTCGGAGCGTGCGGTCACGGCCTCGAACCTACCGGCGGCCACCTCCAGATCGACCAGCCCTCGACCGGGCTCGCGCCGATGGCCCGGTAGAACTCCTGGGCCGGAGCGTTCCAGTCGAGCACGGCCCACTCGACGCGGTCGTCGGTGCGGGCACGCAATTCCTCGAGCAGCGCGCGTCCGTATCCGTGCCGGCGGTACGCGGGCCGCACGAAGAGGTCCTCCAACCAGATGCCATCGCGGCCGAGCCACGTGGAGAAGGTCCGGTAGTACAACGCCATGCCGACGACCGCGCCGTCGTCGTGCTCGGCGACGAGGGCCCGCGCGACCGGATCGGGGCCGAAGAGGTGGCCGGCGAACACCTCGCGGTCGAACTCGACGGCGTCGGCCTCGCGCTCGTACTCCGCGAGCTCGCGGACGAGCGCCAGGATCTCGTCGAGGTCGGCGGCGGCCGCGTCGCGGATCGTCACTTCTTGACGAACGGGAGCGGCACCACGCGCGCGCCGAGCCGCTGACCGCGCACGTCGACCTCGACCTCGTCGCCCGGTTGCAGATCGGGAGGCACGAACGCGAGCGCGACGCCATGGCCGAGCATCGGCGAGAAGTTGCCGCTCGTCACGACGCCGATGTCGGTACCGTCGCGCAGCACCCGGGAACCCTCGCGTGGCGGGCGCCGGCCGTCGACCCCGAGACCGCGCAGCCGGCGCCCGATCCCCGCTTCCAACTCTGCCGCGAGCACCGACCGGCCGCGGAAATGGGCCTTGTCCCAGCCGACGACCCAGCCGAGACCGGCCTGGAGCGGGGTGATGCCCGCACCCAACTCGTGACCGTGCAGCGGGAGACCCGCCTCGAGCCGCAGCGTGTCGCGCGCACCGAGCCCGGCCGGTTCGATCCCCGCCGCGACCAGGGCATCCCAGAGCGCCGGTGCCTCGGCCGCCGCGACGTGGATCTCGACCCCGTCCTCGCCGGTGTAGCCGGTGCCCGCCACGACCAGGTCGCCGACGCTGCGCACTGCGAACCGCGGGACCTCGGACGCCTCCCGGTCGACCGCCGACAGCAACGCGCGGGCGTGTGGCCCCTGCACCGCCAGTACCGCCCGGGACGGCGTGATGTCGGAGAAGTCGACGTCGCCGTCGGTATGCGACAGACCTTCGTCGAACGCGGCCAGGAGGTCGTCGGTGTTCGACGCGTTCGGCATCACGAAGAAGCGATCGACGTCGACCCACCACACGATGATGTCGTCGACGACGTGCGCGTCGTCGGGATCGAGCAGGTGCGTGTACTGCGCGCGCCCGGGCTCGATCTTGCGCAGGTCGTTGGTCAACAGCCACTGCAGCAACTCGAGCGCCCCGGTGCCGCGGCACTCGACGGTACCGAGGTGCGAGACGTCGAACACCACCGCACGCGTGCGACACGCCCGGTGCTCTTCGAGCACGCCGCCCGCGTACTGCAGGGGCATGTCCCAGCCGCCGAACGGCACCATCCGCGCGCCGAGCGCCCGATGCTGCGCGTCGAGCGGACTGTGCCGCAGCGGCGCGTCGCCGCGCGTCGTGTCGCGCTCATGCGGCTCGATCGCCCTCTCGGCGCGACGGACCCGTCGCGCCCTCGGCCGCGCGAGCTCGCGCGACGCCGAGGCCGACCGGCGAACGGCACGGGCACGTCGACGTCGGGATCGATCCCGGCCTCGGCGAGCTGCGACGGCGGCTCGAGCCCGTACTTCACGAGCAGGTGGAGGTAGTCGCGCTGGTAGAGGACCCGGATCGAGACCTCGGGGTGCTGCTCCGCGAGGCGGCGCGCCTTGCGGTTCTTCTTCGTCACGAGCTTCTGGTTGAGCGTCGTGATCTCGATGTAGAGGTCGTACGCAGGCAGGTAGAAGTCGGGAGTGAAGGCCTGCACGGGCCGGCCTTCGCGGTCGCGCTCGAGCGTGAAGGTGGTGGGCTCGTACTCCCACACGATGCCGTAGAAGTCGAGCAGCTTCGCGAACTGCCGCTCCGAGTTGTGTGCGAAGCGGACGTGTTCGTGCGGAAGCACTTCGTCGTCGATGACGCGCTCCCCGGTGTTCCTAGCGCGCGGCCGCGCGCGTCGCGCCGTCGGTGTCGAGGTTCAGGGCCAGCTGCACGGCCTCGGTGATGGTCTGTTGCAGCGGCTGGATGTCGAGCACGACGCTCAGCACGCCCTGACCGCCGCGCAGGAGATCCATGACCTGCTCGTCGCTCTGGGCGAGCACGATGTTGGGACCCTGGATCACGATGCGGACCGAGGCGAGGTCTTCGTCGAATGCGCGCAGCGACTCGACCGCCTTGCGCGCCGACTGCAACGAGATGCCCGCGTCGAGCATCTGCTTGATGACCTTCAGCTCGACGAGGTCGCGGTAGGAGTAGAGGCGTTGCGTGCCGCTGCCGTTCGCGTCCATCACCGACGGCCGGACGAGTTCGGTGCGCGCCCAGTAGTCGAGCTGGCGGTAGGTGATCCCGACGATCTTGCAGACCTGCGGGCCTCGGTATCCGGGCTCCGACATCGACACTCCCTCGCACCCCTCGCAATGCCCTCGCGCAACTGGTGACACGAGTGTAGTTACATCGGGGTCGAACCGTAAACCTGAAGCTTTTCCACAGGTCCAGAGCGACGGGGGCCCGGCCCGGGCCAGCTACTGGGCGAAGTCCTCGGGCGTGATGTTGTCGAGGAACTCGCGGAACTGCTCGACCTCGTGCTCTTCCTCGTCGGCCTCGAAGAGCACGCCGGCCTCGTCGAGGACGGCCTCGTCGGCGTAGATCGGGACCTCGGCGCCGAAGCGCACGGCCAGCGCGATCGCGTCGGAGGGCCGGGACGAGATCCGCGACTTGGTGCCCGCGTTGTCGAACTCGATCTCGGCGTAGAAGGTGCCGTCGTGCAGCGCGGTGATCTCGACCCGGTCGAGCTTCACCGCGAGCCCGTCGAGCACGGTCTTGAAGAGGTCGTGCGTCATCGGGCGAGGCGTCTCCATGCCCTGCAGCGCGTAGACGATCGCGGTCGCTTCGGGCGAGCCGATGAAGATCGGCAGGAAGCGGGTGCCGTCGTCTTCGCGCAGCAGCACGATCGGCTGATTCGTCGGGACTTCGACGCGAACACCGATCAGCGAAAGGCGGATCACGGCTCCTCCGAGGGACGACGGTCACGCTACCACCGGGCTGCGCCGTGGAATCCGGGCATCGGTACAGGTCGTCCACGTAGGCGTCGGGCGCGCCGACGAGCGAGGTCACGATCGGCCGCGACGACGTACGGGACGTTGCGGTAGAGGTCGTGGACGTGCAGGCCGTAGCCCAGGACGTATTCGTGGCCGAGCTCGAAACCCCGGTAGTCGAGGGCTTGCGGCACGATGCGCCGCAGCGGGCGGTCGAGCAGGGCGCAGGTCGAGAGCCGCCTCGGACCGCGGGCGCGAGAGCTGTCCCACCAGGTACGCGAGGGTCAGCCCGGTGTCGACGATGTCCTCGACCAGCACGACGTCGCGGCCGCTGATGTCGGACTCGAGGTCGTGCAGGATCTTCACCCGCCCCGAGTCGGGGGCGAAGCGCGAGATCGACATGAAGTCGACGGTGACGTCGATGTCGGGAATGGCGCGCGCCAGGTCGGCCAGGAAGATCAGCGCGCCCTTCAGCACGCCGACCAGGACGACGCCGTCGGGATGGTCGCGCCGCGATCTCGCGTCCGAGCCGCTGGACGTGATCCTGGATCGCGGCCCGATCGAGCAGGACCGTCGGGGGCACGGCAGCTGCTGCTCTCAGTTGAACGTGCGGCGGACCGTCTGGCGCAACAACGCGGTGCGAAGCCGGCGCCCGAGCCCGGCCAGCTCGGCGAGCGTCTCCGTCGTGCGCGCCTGCGCCTCGGGATTGCGCTGGCGCCGGTACGGCAACAGCACCTGCTCGAACAGGCTCGCCTCGCGCTCGGCGAACGCGCGGTACATGCGCAGGTGCCGCGGCTCGATGCCGTGCCGCATGAACGCCGCGCACACGCGCGCCACCGACGAGCGCGTCCTCGTCGAACAGCACCCGCTCCCCCGTCGAGCTCGGAGCGACGAGGCCGTACTCCTCGAGCCGGGCGAGATCCTCCTCGGTCATGCCGGCCGCGCGCGACGAGCTCGGCGCGGGTCAGGCTGACGCCGTTCTCCGGGACCGCGAGATCCTCGGGGCCTTCGTCGTCGCGCACGTGGCCCGAGACCGAACGCGCCTCGCGCGTTCTGCGCAGCGCGCCGGGTGGCCTCGAACAGCGCGTCGACGGTGGCCGGATCGACCTTGCGCTCGCTCGGCTCGGCGCCCTCGACCGCGAAACCGCCGGCGCTGGTCGACCTCGTCGAGCCGTTCCTTGATCACCTTCAGCGGCAGGAAGTGCTCGCGCTGCTGGCGCAGGATGAAGCGCAAACGCTCGACGTCGGCCGCGTAGAACTTGCGGTACCCCGACGGCGTGCGCTCGGGGTCGACGAGTCCCTGACTCTCGAGGAAGCGGATCTTCGAGATCGTGATGTCGGGGAACTCGTCGCGCAGTTGGTTCGAGCACGTCGCCGATCGACGAGTGCGCGCGCTTGGCCATGGTCAGGCTTCCCGTTCCGCTCGCCGCCGAGCACGAAGCTCAGGCGGTAGCGCCCGATCTGCACCTCGTCGCCGTGCTGCAGGCGCGCCTCGTCGACGCGCTTGCGGTTCACGTAGGTGCCGTTCAGCGAACCGACGTCGCGCAACACGTACCGTCGTCGGTCGCGCTCGACGACGACGTGACGGCGCGACACCGTGATGTCGTCGAGGAAGATCTCGGAATCGGGATGGCGCCCGATGGCGGTCACCGCCGTCTCGAGCCGGTACGAGGAACCGGCGTTCGGGCCGTGCCGCACGACGAGCATGCCGACGCCCGGCGGGAGGCCGTCGAGGTAGCGCTCCAGCTCGTCTTCGGCGCTCGGCCGCTTCGACGGCCGACAGCGTCAGGGTCGTCTCCTCGTCGGCGGCGCCCAGCGGCGCGCCGCAGGACGAGCAGAACCGGGCGTCCTCGGGGTTCTGATGTCCACACCGGGCGCAAAGCACGGGGTGAGGCTATCCGGTGCCGGCGGAATGCGACAAACGCCCCTCGACCTCAACCCGAGGGTGAAAGTCGAGGGTTGGCGTTCTAGCCGGCCGACTCGACCAGGTTGCGGTAGGCGGCCGCGTCGAGCAGGCCGTCGAGCTCGCTCGGGTCGCCGACCTGGATCTCGAGCATCCAGCCCTCGCCGTACGGGTCCTGGTTGACGAGCTCGGGGCGTTCGACGAGGCCGTCGTTCACGGCGGACACGACGCCGGTGACCGGCACGTAGACGTCGGAGACCGACTTGGTCGACTCGATCTCGCTGACGCTCGCGCCCGCGACGACATCGAGGCCGACGTCGGGGAGCTGCACGAACACGACGTCGCCCAGGCTGTCCTGCGCGAAGTCGGTGATTCCGATCGCGGGCGACCGAGCCGGTCGAGGCGGACCCATTCGTGCTCGGGGCTGTAGCGAAGATCCTCGGGAATGTTCATGGGGAGGGAGCGTACCTAGGCGCGTGAGCTCGGCGACCTGACCGGCGTGGATCGCGACGAGGCGGCGAGCGTCGACGTCGCTCGGGCCCTCGGCCCAGATGTGGGTGACCGCGAGCTCGGGGTCGGGCAGCACGAGCGCCCAACCTTCCGGGTACACGATCTTCACGCCGTCGACGAGCACGGTCGGGAAGTCCTTGGCCCGTTCCATCACCCCGCGCATCACGGTTCCCTTGCGCTCCCACGGCGTGGGCACCGTGTCGTGCGCGACATGGGTCGTCGGGAACCTCGGCGACGATCGACGACAACGGGCGACCGCTCGACGCGAGAAGGTCGAGCAGGTGCACGAGCGTGGCGACCGCGTCGTACGCGGGCAGGAACGCGGGCCAGATGAACCCGCCCTCCTGCGACGCGGCGAAGTCGACGCCGCCGCTGCCGGCGACCTCCATGAGGTGCGCGGCCGAGAGCTTGGTCCACGTGATCGGCGCGCCGTTGCGCTCGCCGAGCCGTTCCGCCTCCCTGCTCACCGAGACCGGGAACGCGAGGCGGGTCCCGGGGCGCTGCTCGCACACGAGCTTCACCAGCGCGAGCAGCGCGTGCTCGGCCGAGAGCGCGACGCCCTGGTCGTCGATGATCGTGGCGGTCTCGCCGTCGGGGTCGAAGACGTAGCCCGAGGTCGGAGCCCGACGTCCGGACGAGATCGCCGATGCGTCTTGACGCGCGTCTCGCGGTCGTCGGAGGTACCCATCGCGCCGCTCGTCGCCGCGAACGGGTTCACGGCGAGCACGCTCGCGCCGAGCTTGGCCAGCACGTTCGGCATGAGAATCGACACCGCGCCGAACGAGTAGTCGAGCACGACCTTGAACGCGCGGCGGCGCAGGCGCTCGGGCTGCACGCTCGACTCGAGCGCGGCCGTGTAGAACTCGATCGCGCGCGGCGGGAACACGATGTCGCCGATGTCGCCCGCGAACGCCCGGCGGAAGTCTTCGCGGTACAAGCAGCCGTTCGATCTTGCGCTGCGCGCCTTCGTCGATGTCGGCGCCGTACTCGTCCATGAAGCGGATCTCGACGCTGTCGGCATCGCCCGACGCGAGCCGGACGCTGATGCCGCCCTGCGCCCGCTGGGTGCGCACCTGGAAGCGCGTCGAGCGGGACCGTCGACAGCTCGAGGTCCATCACGTGCACGCCGCTCAGGTTGAGGCCGGCGATCAGCGCGCGCTTGAGCGCACGCGCGGACCGGCTCGTGTCGCGGCTGGTGCAGACGACCGAGCCCTTCTTGAGCGCGGTGCCGTAGGCCATCGCGAGCCGGACGGCGACCTCCGAGGTGATGTCGACGTTCGCGAGACCGCGCACGCCGCGCCGGCCGAACAGCGTGCGGGCGCCCTTGCTCTCCCACACGATCGACGACGTGACGAGCGCGCCGGGCTCGACCATCTTGAACGGGTAGATCTTCACCGACGGGTTGATGATCGCGTGCTCGCCGACGAAGCACTCGTCGCCGATGACGACGTTCTCCTCGACGCGGGCGCCGTCGCGAATGTCGCTCGCGCGGCCGATCACCGCGCCGCGCAGGCGCGCGCCGGGGCCGATGTAGACGTGGTCGTGGACGACGCATGCGCTCGAGCTCGGCGTCGGCCTTCACCACGACGTCGGTGCCGAGCACGGTGTACGGCCGCAGCACCGCGCCGGCCTCGACCCGCGAGTTGTCGCCGATGAGCACCGGCCCGTAGACCTCCGCGTCGGGCGACAGGTCGGCGCCCTCGCCGAGCCACACGCCCTCGCGCACCTCGAAGCCGGGCATCTCGAGGTGCATGCGGCCGTCGAGGATGTCCTCGTGCGCGCGTGCGGTACGCCTCGAGCGTGCCGACGTCCTCCCAGTAGCCGTCGATCACGTGGCCGACGAGCTTCTGCCCGTGGTCGAGCACCGTCCGGGAACACGTCGCCCGAGAAGTCGACGACCTCGCCCTCGGGGATGAAGTCGAAGATCTCCGGGCTCGAGCACGTAGATGTTCGGTGTTGATCGTGTCGGAGAAGACCTCGCCCCATGTGGGCTTCTCGAGGAAGCGCTCGATCGTGCCGTCCTCGTCGCGTGATGACGATGCCGAAGTCGACGGGGTTCTCGACCCGCTTCAAGGCGATCGTCGCGAACGCGTCGGCGGCGCGGTGCGCCTGCATGATCGCGCCGAGGTCGACGTCGGTGAGCGCGTCGCCGGCGACGACGAGGAAGGTCTCGTCGAGCTCGTCCATCGCGTTGCGGACCGAGCCGGCGGTGCCGAGCGGCGACTCCTCGGTCGCGTAGCGCATGCGCACGCCGAACTCCGACCCGTCGCCGAAGTAGTTGCGGATGTGGTTCGCGAGGAACGCGACGGTCACGACGATGTCGTCGAACCCGTGCTTCGCGAGCGAGCGCACGATGTGCTCCATCATCGGCGCGTTCGCGATCGGCATCATCGGCTTCGGCTGGTTGCTCGTGAGCGGGCGCAGCCGTGTGCCCTCGCCGCCGGCCAGGATCACCGCCTTCATGAACCCACCTCCACAGGGAGCCGTGCGCTCCTTCCTTCCCGCAACGCGTCACGCGCGGCCGGCACGTACTTCGCCGCCGCGAAGTACCCGAGCAAGATTCCCCCGATCGCGAATCCCCAACCCATCACGGTCGAACAGACGTTCGCACCGACGGCGCGGCGTCGGCGATCAGGAACATCGGCAGCGCGAACATGATGGCGAGCGTTCCGGCCTTGCCCGCCCACACGACGTCGATGCGGCGCGCGCCCGCCGAGGCCGAGCCCGACGGTAGCGACCGCGATGAGCGACCTCACGCGCGAGGACGATCCACAGCATGACGTCGACCGCGGTCGGGAGCCCTTCGGTCAGGAGCGCGACCGCGGCCGCGACCAGGAGCACCCGATCGGCGGTGGGATCGAGGACCTTGCCGAGCTCGCTCCCCTGGTCGAAGTGGCGGGCGATCCAGCCGTCGACCCAGTCGGTGGCACCGAGCACCGCGAGCAGCACCGCCGCGCCGCGGCGGGCGGGATTCGGCTCCCACAACATCCAGAGGAACACCGGGACGCACAGCAACCGGGCGGCGGAGATGAGATTCGGAATCGTCAGAACCTTCGACCGCCGCGAGCCCCATCGAGCCCAAGCGTACGGTCTGGGCAACCGCGCGTGCGCTACAAGCCGACGACGCCACCCTCGGCCCGGGGGTCGGAACCGCACCGGTAGCCGGGGTCGTGCACTCGATCGCGTGCGCGATCCCCGGCCCGTGCCGGTAGCCCCGGACGACGTCGAGCTCGTGGCCCCGGCCCCCGCAGGTCGGCGATCCAGTGCCGGGTCGAAGAGGTCCTCGACCGCGACCCGACCCGTCGCAGGATCGATCGTGAACCGGGGCGCGCTGATCGCACGCTGCGGGTCGTCGCCGTCGACGAGCATGCGCACCATGAGTTGCGTGTGGGTCTGCGCCTGGCCGTGACCGCCTTCGGTCCCGAAGACCAGCCACGGCTTCCCGTCGCGCATCGACAGCGCGGGGATCAGCGTGTGCAGCGGCATCTTGTTCGGACCGATGCCGTTCGGGATGCGCGTCGTCGAGGACGAACGCCGAGCCGCGGTTGTGCAGGTTGAGGCCCCACTCCGCGACACGCAGACCCGAGCCCGCGCCGCAGAAGTTCGACTGGATCAGGCTCACGAGCATGCCGTCACGGTCGGCCGCGCACATGTAGATGGTCCCGCCGTCGGGCTCGGCGTGCGCGGACCGCGTCGCGCGCGCGACGCGGGTCGATCTCCGAGCGGCGCGCCGTCGACCCAGTCGTCGCGGAGGAGCCGGTCGGGGGCGACCGTCATCGCGTCGGGGTCGCCGAGATACCGGCGGCGGTCGGCGAGCGCGAGCTTCACCGCCTCGATCAGGAGGTGCTCGCGGTCGGGACCGTCGGGGCCGAGATCGAGCCCGTCCGCGATCCGCAGCGCCTCGAGCGCGGTCAGGCCCTGCGTCGGCGGCGGCATCTCGAGGACCTCCGCGTCGCGGAACGTCGCTCGCAGCGGCTCGACCCACGCGCCCGAGTGCGCAGCGACATCGGCCGCGGTCATGCAGCCGCCCGCGCGCTGCAGTCGCTCGGCGATGGCCTCGCCGATCGGACCGCGGTAATACGCGTCGGGCCCGTCGTCGGCGAGCGTGCGGATCGTGCGTGCGAGCTCGGGTTGGCGGATCCAGTCGCCGGCCTCCACGTCGCCGTAGAAGTCGTGGAAGTCGGTGAGCCCGAAGTGCTCGTACATCAGCGCGCTGTTCCGGAAGAACCACGCGCCCCGCTTGGTGAGCGGGAAGCCCTCTTCCGCGTAGCGCAGCGCGCGCTGCACCAGATCGCCGAACGAACGGGTCGCGAACTTCTCGATGAGCGTGAACCACGCCTCGACCGCACCGGGAACCGTGACGGGGTGCGGCCCGAACGTCGGCATCTCGGCCTCGCCCGATCGGCTCCGGACGAGATCGGCGGTCGCGGCCGACGGGGCGCGCCCGACACCGCGGTACGCGTGGAGGTCGCCGTCCCACACCATCGAGAGGAGATCGCCACCGAAGCCGCACATATACGGCGTCACGACGGCGAGGACGAAGTTCGCGGCGAACGCCGCGTCGATCGCGTTGCCGCCCTCGGCGAGCATCGCCGCGCCGGCCGACGAGGCGAGATAGTGCGGCGTGCAGACCGCGCCGTTCGGATACGCCCGGGATTCCTGCAGCCATACGCTCACGGGCGCGGACGTTAGTCGTGGTCGGTAGTGTCGACGCATGGAGTTCAACCTCGCCGACCTCTTCGAAGCCGTCGCCGATTCGGTGCCCGATCGCACGGCGGTGGTCGCCGGCGACCGCCGCCTGACCTACCGCGAGCTCGACGAGCGTGCGAACCGGGTCGCGCACTATCTCCGCGACGTCGGAGTCCTCCCGGGACAGCACGTCGGCATCTACTCGTTCAACCGGGCCGAGTGGGTCGAGACGATGCTCGGCTGCTTCAAGGCGCGAGCCGTCCCGATCAACGTGAACTACCGCTACGTGGTCGAGGAGTTGCGGTACCTCTTCGACAACGCCGATCTCGTCGCGCTGGTGTACGAAGCCGAGTTCGGTCCCCACGTCGGCGCCGTGCTCTCCGGGGTACCGAAGCTGAAGCACCTCGTGGAGCTCGACGACGGCACCGGTACGGAGTCCGGGGTCGACGCGGTCGCCTACGAGCGCGCGCTCGCCGCCGCCGACCCGACCCGCGAGGGGCTGCTCCCCCGCTCGCCCGACGACCTCTACGTGCTCTACACGGGCGGTACCACCGGGATGCCGAAGGGCGTGATGTGGAGGGCCGAGGACATCTTCTTCGCCGCGATGGGCGGCGGGAATTACGGCGGGCCCGGCATCGACAAGCCGACCGACATCGCGAACAACGTGAGCGACACGCCGGGGGTCAGCCTCGCCCTCGCCCCGCTGATGCACGGGAACGCGCAGTGGTCGCTCATGGTCGGCCTGTTCGGCGGCAACGCGGTCACCCTCAACGCGAGCCGCCGGTTCGACGCCGACGAGGTGTGGGATCTCGTCGAGCGCGAGAACGTCAACGTCATCTCGCTCGTGGGCGACGCCATGGCCCGACCGCTCGTCGACGCCCTCGCGCACCGCGCCGCGCCGCCGTCGCTGTTCGCGCTCGTTTCGGGGGGCGCCATCCTCTCGCCGTCCATCAAACAGGAGCTGAACGAGCGGGCGCCGAACGTCGCCGTCATCGACGCGTTCGGCGCGTCGGAGACGGGCGCCAACGGTGCCGTCGACGTCACCGAGAAGGGCCCGCGCTTCTTGATGAACGAGTGGACCACCGTGATCACCGAAGACGGCGACGTCGCGCCCGTCGGTGAGGTCGGCCTGCTCGCACGCCGCGGTCACGTACCGGTCGGGTACTACAAGGATGCGGCGAAGACCGCGGCCACCTTTACCGAGCTGCACGGCGTCCGTTGGGCGATTCCCGGCGACCGCGCGGTCATCGAGGCGGACGGCAAGATCAACGTGCTCGGCCGCGGTTCGCAATGCATCAACACCGGCGGCGAGAAGGTGTTCCCCGAAGAGGTCGAGGCCGTGTTGAAGAGCCATCCCGACGTCTTCGACGCGATCGTCGTCGGCGTGCCCGACGAGCGGTGGGGGGAGTGCGTCGCCGCGGTGGTCTCGCCGCGCGCCGGCCGCGAGGTCACCCTCGACGAGATCGCGACCCACTGCCGCACCGCGCTCGCGGGCTACAAGGTGCCGCGCCACCTCGTGGTCGTCGACACCGTCGAGCGCACGCCCGCGGGCAAGCCCAACTACCGCTGGGCCAAGGAGGTCGCCCGCACGGGGTCGTAGTCGGTCAGGTGCTGCCGAGGTAGCTCTCGAGCGCGGCGGCGTGGGCGTCGGCGGCGGCTCCCGCCCACGCGACGGTTCCCTGCAGCAGCACGATGGCGTCGTCGGCGAGGGCAAGGGCGCGCTCGACGTACTGCTCCACGAGCAACACCGTCACGCCTGCGGCCTTCGCGCGCTCGAGACTCTCGAACACCATGTCGACCATCATCGGCGCCAGACCGAGCGACATCTCGTCGGCGACGAGCAGCCTCGGCGGTGCGGCCAGGACCCGTGCGAGTGCGAGCATCTGCTGCTCGCCGCCCGACAACGTTCCGGCCGCCTGCTTGCGTCGCCGGCCGAGGAGCGGGAACAACTCGATCGCGTCGGCGCGACCGCATCGTCTCGTCGGCCCTTCGGCACCGCGTACCGCAGCATGGCGCGGAGGTTGTCGATGACGGTGAGGTGCGGGTAGATGCCGCGCCCTTCTGGGACGTAGGCGATTCCGGCCCGGCTGATGCGGTGCGCGGGCCAGCGGGTGATGTCTCTGCCGTCGAAGGAGACCGCACCGCCCGTCGGACGGACGACCCCGACGATCGCGGCCGCGAGCGAGGACTTGCCCGCGCCGTTCGCGCCGAGGACGGCGATCGCCCGACCGGCGTCGAGGCGGAGCGAGACGTCGAAGAGGGCGCGGGCCTCGCCGTAGGCGACCGACACCGAATCGACCTCGAGCAGCGCGGTACGAGGCGGCGGTCACGGCGCCGAGCTCCCGAGATACGCGGCCTGGACCACCGGATCCGAGCGAATCGCATCCGCCGGGCCGCTGCGCGATCTCCTTGCCGAAATCGAGCACGGTGACGTCGTCGGCCAGGCCGAGCACCATGCCGACGTTGTGCTCGACGAGCACCAGCGCGATGTCCTCCTCGTCGCGAAGCCGGGCGAGCACCGTCGCGAGCTCTTCGGTCTCGTGGGCATCGAGCCCCGACGACGGCTCGTCGAGCAAGAGCACGCGCGAGGTTGGGCCGCGAGGGCACGCGCGACCTCCACGAGTCGTCCGGTGCCGAGCCCGATCGCGCCCGCCGGCACCGACGCGACGGACGTGAGCGCGAGGAGCTCCAGGATGCGGTCGACGGCTTCGCGTTCGCCGGGGGTCGGACGGCTGCCGAACCCGAGCAGATCGCGCGGCAGGGCCCGCGCGAGGTCGAACACGGTGCGGCGGTGCCGGGCGCGGTACGCGACGACGAGATGCTCCCGAACGGTCAGCTCGTCGAACAGCTCGAGCCGCTGGAAGGTGCGGGCGAGACCGCGCCGAGCCCGTGCCTGCGGCGACGCCTTCGTGACGTCGACGCCGTCGATCCGCACCGTCCCTCCGCGGCGGCCGGATCAGTCCGGACAGCACGCCGAAGAAGGTGCTCTTGCCCGCGCCGTTCGGGCCGATGAGGCCGACGATCCGCCCCGCCGGCACCGTGAGACTCACGTGATCGAGCGCGACGAGACCCCCGAACCGGACCGTCACGTCGGTGGCGTCGATGATCGGTGTCGGCATCGGGTCGGTACTCACGACACCGGCACCGGCCGGGTCGTCGCCTCGGCCGGCACGGGGCTGCGTTCGACACGCTTGCGCCGGCGGGCGCGGCGGCGGTTGGCGGAGTCGAAGAGGATGCCGCGCGGCTCGCGTGGCGAGCGCGATCGCGCCGAGCCCGAAGAGCAGCGTCGGCAGGTTGAGCCAGCGTCCCGAGAAGTGGTCGGTGACCAGCTGCGGGATGACCGTGAACGACAGACCCGCGAGCAATGCACCCGTGATGGAGCGCACGCCCCACGTGACGACGACCGCCAGCCAGACCGCGCCGAGCAGCGCGTCGAACTGGTTCATGTTCGCCGCGCCCGGCGTAGCTCGCGTACAAGCCGCCCCCGATTCCCGCAATGAACGCACTGAGCCCGAACGCGACGAACTTCGACCACACGATGTTGATGCCGAGCGTCGCGGTGGCCGTCTCACTCGAACGCATGGCCGCCAGGTCGAGACCCGTGGTCGACCGTTCGAGATTGCGCACGAGCAACGCGACGAGCACGAAGAGCACGACGAGCAGGTAGTAGAAGGCGCGGTCGCCGACGAAGCCGCCGGGCCGTGGAACCGCGACTCCTTGGCCGAAGTTGTTGATGCGCGAGGTCTGGAAATACGTGTTCTGCACGAGCTGCGAGAACGCGAGGGTGGCCAGCGCGAGGTAAAGGCTGCCGAGGCGAAGGCTCGGGAGCGCCGCGAGCATGCCGATCGGCACGACGATCACGGCGCCGAGAAGGACGGCGAGGAGCACGGGAACGTTGTGGTTCGTGGCGAACTGCGCAGTGACCGCCGCCGCGATCCCGGCGAAGGTGATCTGACACAGCGAGATCATCCCGCCGTCGCCGGTTACGACGACGTACGACAGGAATGCGATCGCGAGCGCGAGGCCACTTGCGACGACGGCGAGCCAGAGTCCGTTGAGGAATTCGGGCGCGATGAGCACGCCCGCGAGGCAGATCGCGATCGGGAGCAGGCGCCGCCACCACGGGAGGTCCGTCCGGACCACGACCTCACGCACGGGAGCCGCGAGCGCGCGCGTGTCGATCGCGAACCGCTCCTCCTGCAAACCGTTGTAGACGAGGAGGAACACGAGCATGACGATGAACGGGATGCTCGGCCGGATGCCGAGGAGGATCGGGTTCGTCGCGGCTCGCGAAGTGCTGGAGGAAGCGTTGGAACTGCTGGCTCGCCGAGAACTCCTGCAGCAGGCCGATCACCATCGAGCCGGCGAACGCAAGGGTCGAGGCTGTGCATGCGTGCGACGACGACGGCCGCGAACGAGCCGAGCAACAGCAGCGTGAACTGGATGATCGTTGAACCCGCGCAGAGCGCCGAGGAGCACACCGGCCGCGCCGGCGAGCATGGTTCCGATCATCCACGACACCGCGGTCACGAAGCTCGTGTTCACACCGTTCGCGCCGGCCATCGTGCTCGAATCGACGGCGGCCCGCACCGAGAGTCCGTACGGCGTCAGCGCGGAGCAGGACGGTGAGCACGATCGCGATCAGCGCCGCGGCCACGACCACCGCGAGCTGATTCGAGTCGAGATGCACCCCGACGATCGTGTACTCGTGCGCCGGCGACCACAGCATGCTCGGCTTGAGCACCGCAGCCGCGGTGCTCGGGATAGAGCATGGCCGCGAGCGCCGGGAGCGCGACGGAGAGGCCGATCGTCGAGACCAGCCGCACCGCGGGCGGGGCCTCGCTCAGTCGGCGGAACAGCACCGCCCAGAGGAACAGCCCGAGCAGCGGCGAGAACACGAAGATCGTGAGCGACACCGGCGAGGTGCGGGTTCCATCCCCACTCGGCGGTGGCTTGGTAGAAGGTCACGGCGACGAAGAACGCCAGCGCGCCCTGGGCGAAGTTGAAGATGCGCGATGTGGTGTAGGTGAGGACGAGACCGAGCGTCGCGATCGCGTAGACGCTGCCGACGACGACTGCCGGCGACGACGTACGTCGGGTCACGACGTCGACGCCGTCGTCACGAGATCAGTAGTGGATGGGCTTGCCGCACTGCTGCTTGCCGTCGAACTGCGGCACGAACTTCTTGTTGATCGACCTTGACGTAGTAGGCACACGCGAACTCGTTGCCGAAGCCCTTTTCGAGGTCGACGGGATCGAACGCGCCACCACCGGTGTAGGCGTGTTCGAGGCGGAGGTTGGCGATGAACGCCTTGCGGGTCGGGCACGACACGCCCGGCGTCCTTGATTCCCTGCAGCGTGATCTCGCCCGAGAGCCAACCGATGTAGCTCACCTGGTTGCGGATCGCGCCCTTCGCCATGGCCGCGTCGAACGCGCGGAAGGCGGGCGGGTTCGATTCGAACGGCTTGAACTCGAGGCCGAAGAACGCGCCTTCCATACCGGGCAGCGACAGGACCCGGGAGTCGTAACCACCGGGGAACTGCAGCTCCTTCATCGTCACGCCGTCCTTGACGAGCTGCGCCGACAGGCTCGTGTTCGGGATGAAGTCCATGCCGGTGAGGAGGCCGTCGGCGCCCGAGTCCTTGATCGCCTGCGCCTCGGCGGTGAAGTCGGACGTGCCCGCAGGGACGTTCTCGTTGTCGTACACAACCGGGAGGCCGCCGACGCTCTTGAAGCCCTGCTTGTTCCGGCTCAGGAAGTCGACGCTCTGCGCGTTGCCACCGCCGATGAGGGCGACCTTGGTGACGCCCTGGTTCTTCATGATCGTTGCGTCGCGGTCGTTGTAGACGTGACCGGGGTCGGCCGCGGTCGGCAGCCGGAACGTGAACATGTTGGTGTCGATGCTCCACGCCGGGACCCCGACGTGCCAGCCGGTGACCGGGACGCCGTGCTGTTGCAGGTAGGTGGCGCCGCCGCCCGACGCGCTGCTGACCTCGATGATCGCCCAGACCTTGGCGTTCTCGACGAGGTCACGCACCTGCTGGAGGTTCTTGGTCTGGTCGGCGGCGTCGTCCCGCACGACGAGGTCGATCTTTCGGGCGCCCGCCTCGCCGCTCGCGTTCGCCTTGTCGACGCCGGGCCTTGATCCCGGTGACCGCGTCGGAGAACGAAGCGGCCTGCGGACCGGTGAGCGGCGCGATCACGCCGATCTTGATGCCGGACTCGGTGACGCCGGGATCGAGCACACATGGGTTCGGCGCGTCGATGTGCACCAGGTTCGCGAAGGGCCCGGACGCGCCCGGCTTGCCGGCTTGCCGCCGTCGACGGCGACGTTCGTCGCCGTCTTGCTGCTGTTGCTGCAAGCGCCCGCGAATACGACGACGAGTGCGGCGACGGCCGCGATCGAACGATTCCCGCGCAAACGAGTCTCGACGCACGGTCTGCTCCCCCCGGAGATATGACTGCGTTACGAGCACTCTGCAGTGTCTCGAACCCTGACGCAAGCGTCAGTTCGCGAGAGTATGACGCAGGAGTCGGCGCGCGAAGTGCACGTCGCGAATCGTCTACACCATCCCGTACGCGCGGTCGGGCGTGAACCGGACGATCACGCGCCGATCGGCCACCATCGACGCGCGGTACTCGTCCCAGTTGTCGTGCTCGCCGGCCGCGGCTCGGTAGTACGCGACGAGCTCGTCGACGGTCGCGTCGTCGGCCCTCGTGGCAACCGGGGTGAGCTCCACCGGACCTTCCAGCACGGCGTACGCCCAGAAGTCGGGCTGGGTGACGTCGAGCGCGGCCCACGGCTCGCGCACCAGGTTCTTGTACTTCGCCCGATCGGCCGTGATCGAGATGCGGATCACGCCGTCGTCGAAGACGCGGTGCAGCACGTTCGACAGCTGCGGACGACCATTGGCGCGGATCGTGGTCAGCACGGAGTGTGTGTTGACGCGGGCGAAATCGACTGCCTGGGTGAGTTCCATGTGTCTCCCAACCCGGCGGGCCCGGGAAGTGTTCCGCGGCGGACGATCGGGCCGTCACGCGAGCGCCTCGGCGAATTCGGTCCGGCGCTCCTCCCACCAGGCGCGGCGGCGGTCGAAGCGCTCCATGCCGCCCATCTCGTTCCACATCGTGACGAAGCCGGGATCGCCGGCCTCGACCCGGCGCTGCACGAACCGCCCGCCGCGAGCGATCGACTCCGACACGATGACGAGGAACTCGCGCCGCCCGGCCGCGTCGAGGCCGTACGCGTCGGCGACCAAGCGCAGTCGCCGCGGCCGGTCCGCCGGGAGCCACCCGAGGCGGGCGGCGCTGAGGTCGTCGTCGACGGGAACGCACATGCCCGCCATCCGGGCGAGGTCGTACACCGGACGGCCCGGGCTCGCATAGTCGAAGTCGAGCAGACCGACCGCGGCGCCCGACGCGGAACACGACGTTCTCGAGGCAGACGTCGTTGTGGCAGAGGATCGGACCCGCGGCGCGGGTCGCTCATGTCGGTGTTCCACTGCTCGGTGCCGGGATCGAACTCCGCCGACGCCCGATGGAAGCCGTGCAGGAGCTTTGCGACCGACGCGAGGGCACCGTCGGTCTGGGCCCACTCGGGATACGGCGGCAGGGGCACGTCACCCTCGATGAACACGAGTCGCTCGCGGCCGTCGGGGTCGACGCCGATCGGCTCGGACGCGCCGGTGAAGCCCGCGGCGCGCAGCGCGCGGAGGAAGGCATGCACCGACTGTGAGTGCGGGTTCGACGGCCGCAGCACCTCGCCGCCGGCTCTCGTCACCTTGCCCGCGTTGGCGACGCCGCCCGCGAGCTCCTCCTCGTCCACGCCCGGGAATCCCGGACCCGTCGTTGGTTCACCGGCGGCTGACGTGGTGGCGGAGTCGAGTCGTGCGCAGGGTGGGATGGGCCGTCGGCGCACGCAACGCGCGCCTTGACTCCCGAATTTCAGCCGACCTCGTACTGCGCAGCGGTGCGCGCCGCGAGCACGGGGGCGATCAGCTCGGTGAGGATGCGCCGATGCTCGGGGTGGTCGCGGTACACGATGTAGTCGTCGACGGTCTCGCAGTCGGCGACAACGGCGAAGCTCGCGTTGCCTTCGCCGATCCCGAGGTCGCGGCCGACCGCATATCCCCGGAGCTCGGGGATCACGCTCGGTAAGGCCGAGAGCGCGTGCGCGATCGCGTCGACGTGCGCGTCGGTCGCGCCGGCGACGAACGTGAGCAACGAGACGTGGCGGATCACAGCAGACCCGCGTACGAACCGCCGTCGACCTGGATCGCGGTGCCGGTGACATAGCGCGGCGTGCTCGGAGCAGAGGAACGCGCCGACGCGGCCGAAGTCGGCCGGGTCGCCGATCGCGCCGGAGGGGATCCCGGCCGCGGGATCGCCGGACGATCCGTAGAGCGACGTGATGCGCTCGGTCGCGTGCAGACCGGGAAGCAAGGAGTTCACGGTGACGCCGTCGGCGGCGATCTCGCGCGCGAGGGTGCGCAAGAAGCCGGTGAGTCCCGCCACGCGCGGTGTTCGACAAGATGAGGTTGGCGATCGGCTGGCGCACCGCGATCGACGTGATCGCGATCACGCGACCCCACCTCCGCTCCCGCATCTCCGGGACGGCCTCGTAACACATGGCGATCGCGCCGTGGCAGTTGAGCTCGAACGCGTCGAGATACTGGTCGACGGTGGTGGTCGAGAAGTCGCCCGCGGGCGGGCCGCCGGCGTTGAGCACCAGGATGTCGACACCGCCCAGCGCGGCGCGGGCGTCGCGGACGAAGCCGGCTGCACCCTCAACGTGCGCGACGTCGGCAACGATCGGCACCGCGTCGTGCCCGATCGTGACCGCGGCGTCTTCGATCGTCTCGCGTGACCGACCGCAGATCGCCACGTGCACCCCCTCTGCCGCGAGGGCATCGGCGACGCCGAAGCCGAGTCCGCGGGACGCGGCCGCCACGGCCGCTCGCTTGCCGGCAATACCGAGATCCACGCGCGCCTCCCGTGTCGACTAGTGAATGGGGCCCGCAGCGTCGCGCAGCGACTGCGCCCGCCGGCCTGTCCGCATCGCGATCACCTCGGCGCAGATGGCAACGGCCGTCTCTTCGGGCGTCCGGGCGCCGATGTCGAGCCCGACGGGCGACATCACCCGCGCGATCTCCGTGTCGGTCAACCCGGCCTCGCGCAGCCGCTGCGTGCGCTGTTCGTGGGTGCGCCGCGAGCCCATCGCGCCGAGATAGCCGACGCGGGTCTTGATCGCGCCGGCGATGGCGGGAACGTCGAACTTGTGGTCGTGCGTGAGCACGCAGATCGCGTCGCGCGGGCCGAGGTCGTCGCCGACCTTTTCGAGGTAGCGGTCGGGCCAGTCGTTGACGACTTCGTCGGCCATCGGGAAGCGCAACACCGTGGCGAACACGGCGCGGGCGTCGCAGACCGTGACGCGGTAACCCGAGCACCTTGGCCACCTTGGCCGAGCGCGGCGGTGAAGTCGACCGCGCCGAAGATGATCATGCGGGGCGGGAGCACGAACGACTCGATGAAGACGCTGACGACCTCTTCGCGCGCCTCGCCGTGCTCGCCGTAGTGCCGGGTCGACGTCAGGCCGGCCTCGAGCTCGCCCTGCGCGTCGCGGCGCGACGACCCGGTCGAGGTTCGTGTCGCCCAGCGTCCCCGACGCGCGACCGTCGGGCCGGACGAGCAGCTTGGCGCCGAGGTTCGGGCCGTCGACCACCGTGGCGAGCGCGACCGGTTCCGACGCGCGCAGCGCGTCGCGCAACTCCTCGTACAGGCTCACCAGTCGAGGGGCTCCACGAACAGGCGGATCGTGCCGCCGCAGGTGAGACCGACGGCGAAGGCGTCGTCGTCGGAGTAGCCGAACGAGACGACGCCGCGCTCCTTCTCCCCCGCCAGGATCGCGAGCGCCTCCTGCACCACCGCGCCCTCGACGCAGCCGCCGGAGACGGAACCCGCGACCTCGCCGGAGTCGCTGACGGCCATGGTCGCGCCCGGGTCGCGGGGACTCGAGCCCTCGGTGCCGACCACACGCGCGATCGCGACGCGGTGGCCCGCCGCCCGCCACCGTTCGATGTCGTCCAGGACTTCCTTCATCGGCCTCTGCTGACTGTGACGACCCGCGCCAGCTCCTCCAGCGCGGCGAGCGAGTGCCCCTCCACGAACTCGTCAACGAACGGCAGCGCCGCCGCCATTCCTTGCGCCAGCGGCGCGTAGCCGGGGCTCGCCTTCAACGGGTTCACCCAGACGATCCGGTAGGCGACGCGATCGAGGCGCGCCATCTGCTCGGCGAGCACCGCGGGATCACCACGGTCCCAGCCGTCGGAGAAGATCACGACGACCGCACCGCGGGCCATCCCCCGGATCCCCCAGTCGTCGTTGAACTGGCGCAGGCCATCGCCGAGACGGGTACCGCCCGACCAGTCGACGACGCGACGCGACGCGGCGCGGATCGCGGCGTCGGGATCGCGCGAGGCGAGCTCGCGCGTGACGCGGGTGAGCCGCGTGCCCAGCGCGAACGCCTCGACCCTCGACCTGCTCACGACCGCGGCGTGGAGGAATCGCACGAAAGCCCGGGCGTACGGCTCCATCGAGCCGCTGACGTCGAGCAGCAGCACGAGCCGGCGGGGCCGTTCGCCCGCGGTGAGGAACGCCCGCTCGACGGGCTCCCCGCCCGCGCGCATCGAGCGCCGGACCGTGCGGCGCAGGTCGGGTGTGCCCCGCTGCCTTCGAGACCGCGCCGCGCCGGCGGGACGGTTTCGCGGCGCCGACGAGCCGGAGGTCGCTCATCAGGCGCCGGGCCTCGACGAACTCGGCGGGCGTGTACAACGTGAAGTCGCGATGCCGCAGGACCTCACGCGGCGCTGAAGCGAAGGGTCACGACCGGCGCGTCGGTGGCGCTCGCGGCGTCGGCGTCGTCGCCGTCGTCGGTGCCGGGTACGTCGAGCGCGATGATCACCTCTTCGGGTGGAAGCTCGGTCTCGTCCGGGCCGGCGGTCTGGCGATCCCAGAACACCGCGAACGCGCGGTCGAACACCGCGACGTCCTCGGGGCGGTTCACGAGGGTCGCCCGCCCGGCCCAGTAGACGCCGGCGCGGCTCGCGAGCCCGACGCAGCCCGAGCGCCTGGGTGAACGTGAGGGTCGCGCCGACCGGGACCTCGACCCCCGCGCGCCGCAGCACGCGTGCGAACGCGATCGCGATCCGTTCGGGCGCGCCCGCGCCCGACACGTCGGTGCCCGACCCGGCGGCGACCGGCGCGTCAGGCACCGCGCGCCATGGCCGAGCGCACGAGGTCGGCGAGGCCGTGCGCGCGCACCCGTTCCTGGTCTTCGCGGTACTTCAGGATCGTGCCGAGCGTCGCGTCGACCGCGGCCTCGTCGAGCCGGGTGCGGCCGAGGGTCGCGAGCGCTTCGGCCCAGTCGATCGTCTCCGCGACTCCCGGCGGTTTGTACAGCTCGAGACCCCGCAACGCCTCGGTTGCGGCGGCGACGTCGCGTGCAAGCAATGCGGGCACACCAGGCGCGCGCAGTTGCACGATCGCGAGCTCGCGGTCGAAGTCGGGATGCGCGATCCAGTGGTACAGGCAGCGGCGCTTCAACGCGTCGTGCACGTCGCGCGTGCGGTTCGACGTCAGCACCACCACCGGCGGGACCTCGGCCCGGACGACGCCGAGCTCCGGCACCGAGATCGTCCAGTCGGAGAGGATCTCGAGCAGGAACGCCTCGAACTCGTCGTCGGCCCGGTCGATCTCGTCGATCAACAGCACCGGGGGAACCGCGCCGTCGTGCGCGAGCGCGCGTAGCAACGGACGCTTCACGAGGAACCGCTCCGAGTACAGCTCGTCCTCGTCGACGCGCTCGTGACTCGCCTCGACGGCGCGCAGGTGGAGCAGCTGGCGCGAGTAGTCCCATTCGTAGACGGCCTGGGTGGCGTCGATCCCCTCGTAGCACTGGAGCCGCAGCAGCTCGCCACCGGTCCAGCGCGCGAGCACCTTGGCCACCTCGGTCTTGCCGACACCGGCCTCGCCCTCGAGCAACAGCGGCCGCTGCAGCCGCAGCGCGAGGAAGATCGACGTCGCGAGGCCGTCGTCGGCCAGGTACTCGTTGTCGGCCAGGCCCTTGGCAACGTCGGCGACCGAGTCGGGAAGCAGCGGAACCACAGATGCAAGGGTACCGGCGCCGGCTTTAGGCTCCGCCCATGCATGATCTGGTGATACGCGGCGGCACGGTCGTCGACGGCACGGGCGGCGCACCATTCGCGGCCGATGTCGCGGTCGACGGCGACCGCATCACGACCGTCGGCGCCGTCGAGGATGCCGGCCGCAGCGAGATCGACGCGACGGGCGCGTTCGTGACGCCCGGCTTCGTCGACGTGCACACGCATCTCGACGCGCAGATGGCCTGGGACCCCGACGCGACCTCGTCGTGCTGGCACGGTGTCACCTCGGTCGTGCTCGGCAACTGCGGCGTCACGTTCGCGCCCGTCCGCAAGGGCCAGGAGCGCTGGCTCGCCGAGCTCATGGAGTCGGTCGAGGACATCCCCGCCGACTCCATCCTCGACGGTCTCGCCTTCGACTGGGAGACGTACGGCGAGTACCTGTCGGCGATCGACGGCATGGCGAAGGGCGTCAACGTCGGCGGCATGATCGGGCACTGCGCCGTGCGCCACTACGCCATGGGCGAGCGCAGCCTCGACGAGACCCCGGCGACCGACGACGACATCGCGATCATGTGCGACCTCGTCGACGAGGCGATGGCGGCCGGCGCGCTCGGATTCTCCACGTCGCGCACGTTGCTGCACCGCGTGCCCGACGGCCGGCCGGTCCCGGGAACGTGGGCCGACGAGCGCGAGCTGCTCGCGATCGCCGACGTGCTCGGCCGCCGCGGTCACGGCGTGTACGAGGTTGCGCCGCGGTTCGAGCGCCCCGGCGACGACTACGAGGGAACGCGCGCCGAGGTGCACTGGATGGCAGAGATCAACCGGCGCACCGGCCGACCCGTCACGTTCGGGCTCGCGCAGAGCAACGCCGGGCCCGAGCTGTTCCGCAAGATCCTCGAGCTGTGCGACGAGGAGGGCGCGCGCGGCGGCGAGCTCCGCCCGCAGACCACGGCGCGCGGGATCGGGCTGCTCTTCGGCCTGCAGCACCGCACGTTCTTCGATCGCACCGAACAGTGGGGCGCGCTCCAGGCACTGACGCTCGACGAGCGCCTCGCCGCGCTCCGCGACGACGGGCGGCGCGCCGAGCTGGTCCGGGCGGCCGACGAAGGCAACACGCCGCCGCTCGACTGGCGCGGCGTGTACGTGCTCACGCCCGACGACGTCGACTATTGCGCCGATCCCGCAACGTCGCTCGCGGCCCACGCCGAACGCCACGGCGAGACGATCGCCGAGGCGTTCGTGCGGATCTCGCTCGAGACCGAGGGTCGCGCGCTGTTCAACTACCCGTTCCTGAACCAGCGGATGGATGCGGTCGAGGAGCTGCTCGACCATCCCCGTATGGCGATCGGCCTCGGCGACTCCGGCGCGCACGTCGGCCTCATCATGGACGCGTCGCTGCCCACCTGGTTCCTCCTGCACTGGGTGCGCGACCGCGCCAAGTACACGATCCAGGACGCCGTGCGCCGCATGACCTCCGACACCGCGGCCCTGTTCGGGATCGCGGATCGGGGCGTCTTGCGGCCGGGCGCGTTCGCCGACGTCAACGTCTTCGATCTCGACGCGCTCGCACTGCAGATCCCCGAGTTCGTGCACGACTTCCCGGCGGGCGCGGGACGCTACGTCCAGCGGGCGCGGGGGTACCGCGCGACGGTGGTCAACGGCGCGCGCTTCGTCGACCAGGGAGAACCCACCGGCGTGCACGCGGGCCGGACGTTGCGGTCGGCGCCCTGATCGGAGGAACGCCGGCCGAACCGGCAATGTGCCGGGGAACCGAGGGTCCCGGCCGCTACCATTGGCCGCTGATCCTCGGCCGTTCCGCGCTGCGCTGGGTGGGAAAAAGACTTGACGCCTCGGCCGCTTCGAACACCGCTCGGCCCGTGACCGCGGCCCCGAACCTCCCGTCGAACGAGACGCGTCCCACGACGATCCGGTACCTGCCGGGACTCGACGGGCTGCGCGCGATCTCGGTCCTGGCCGTGATCGTGTTCCACCACTACCTGGTCGGTGGGCACGAGGTCGGGTGGGCGCCGGGCGGCTTCCTCGGCGTCGAGGTGTTCTTCGTCGTCAGCGGCTACCTGATCACGTCGCTCCTACTGAGCGAGCGGCGCGAGACGGGCCGGGTCTCGCTGCGTGGCTTCTACCTCCGGCGCGCGCGGCGGCTCCTGCCCGCGCTCTTCACACTCCTGGCCGTCGTCGTCGCGTACGCGCTCCTGTTCCTCCCCGACTCGATCGGCACGCTGCGCTCGGACGCGCTCGCGGCGCTGACCTACACGAGCAACTGGTGGCAGATGATCGCCCACCGCTCGTACATCGCCGAGGCGGGCCGACCTGAGCTTCTCAAGCACCTGTGGTCGCTCGCGATCGAGGAGCAGTACTACCTCGCGTGGCCGTTCCTCTTGTTGCTCGGGCCTGCGCAAGCTCGGGCGCCGCCGGATGCTCGCCACGATGCTGTGCACCGCGCTCGCGTCGACGCTCCTGCTCGCGCTGCTCGCGCACGGCAGCGTCGACGACGCGTACTACGCGACCTATACCCGCCTCTCCGGACTCCTCCTCGGTTCCGTGTTCGCCTTCTCGTTCGCGCCGTACCGCATCCGGGGCGCGCCCGGCCGGGGCGTGCGCGCCGCGCTCGACATCGCGGGCGCGTTCGGTCTCTTCGTCCTGCTGGCGTCGTTCGGGGTGCTCCACCACTTCGGGCTGAACGGTTTCGCGTTCCCGACGTCGCACACCGACAACCTCGCCGTCTTCCACGGCGGTTTCCTGCTCGTCGACCTGGCGACGCTGCTCGTGATCGCGGCCGCGGTGCACCCGTCGTCCGACGTCGGGCGCGCCCTCGGGTGGAAGCCGCTCCAGTGGATCGGGCTCCGTTCGTACAGCCTGTACCTCTGGCACTATCCGATCTTCTGTATCACCCGGCCCGGCCTCGACATCCACCGGATCGGGATCTGGTTCCTGTCGTTCCGGTTCGCGGGCTGGCCGGTGTTCGTGCTCCGCCTGCTGCTGTCGTTCGGCGCGGCCGAACTGTCGTTCCGATTCGTCGAGACACCAATCCGCAAGGGCGCCATCGGCCGTTACCGCGAGGTGGTGCGCGACGCGGTCGGTCAACGCCGCCAGCGCCTCGTACGCCGCGGCGCCGTCGTGTCCGGTGGGCTCACGGTATTGGCGCTGATGCTCGGCATCGGCCTCGCGGCCGCGCAGGGTACGACGCCGGGGGTCCCCGGCATCGAAGGCAACAGTGCGCAGAACGGCGCGGCGCCGAACCTCGGCGCGGTGAAGAAGCTGCAGGGCCAGGGCACCACGTCGTCGACGCCGACCACACACAAGGGCGTGACACCGACGACCAAGACGAAGACGACCGTCGCCGGCCGCACCACGACGTCGACCTCGACGACGACACCACCGGGCACGCTGCCGAAGCAGGTGCTCGGCATCGGCGACTCGGTCATGGAAGGGGCGCAGCGGAGCCTGGAGTCGACCATTCCCGGCTTCGCCGTCGATGCCGCGAAGAGCCGCCAGTTCGCGCAGGCGATCATCGTCGTCGACTACTACATCGCGCACGGCGCCCTGCCCACCGTGATCGTCATCCACCTCGGTACGAACGGCCGGATCACCAACGATCAGTTCGACCAGATGATGACGACGATCGGGCCGGGACACACGGTGTACTTCCTGACGGCGCGCGTGCCGCGAGCATGGGAGACCGCGGTCAACCGCACGCTGCACGAAGGCGCGGCGCGGCACAAGGACGCGCACGTGCTCGAGTGGCACGACTACTCGACCTGCCACGAGGACTGGTTCGTGCCGGACGCGTTCCACCTGCGGACGGCAGGTCAGCACGCGTACGCCCAGTTCGTGAAGGCCGGCCTGCTCGGCAAGGCGCCGACCAAGTGCAAGAAGTGACGGCCGCGCGCGACTACCGGTGCAGCACCCAGTCGATGAGCTGGAGGAAGCGGTAACCCGAGGTAGATCGCGAGCGCCGAGCCCATCAGTTTGAGATGCCACGGGACCGCGGGCGGCGCCTCGTCGGCCGGTCGGGTGGTCAGGCCCGGGATGAGGCCGCGTTCCACAGTGCTCCCGCACTTCGGGCACGTCGCGTCGGGGCGCACGGTCGACGGCGTGAGGAACTTGTTGCAGCTCGTGCACCAGGGCATCGACGCCATTGGAGCACTCCGCGGCGGCCCGACGGCAACCGCGGATCCTCACCAAACCTTTGCCCGGCTCCGAACCGGCCCCCAGGCCCGGGGACGACGCTGACAGGCATGCAGACGACCGGCGCCCGCCCCCTCCCGCCTCCCGTCCGGTTCCGGGCCCTCGGCACGAGCGCGGTCGTCGCCGTCACCGAGCTGCGGGCGCGCGCCGGAGCCGCCGACATCCTCGCCGCCGAGCTCGCCGCCATCGACCGCGCGTGCAGCCGGTTCCGCGACGACTCCGAGCTGGCGGTCGTGAACGCGTCACCGCGGCACTTGGGTCGCGGTGTCGCCGCTCTTCCTCGACGCACTCAACATCGCACTCGACGCGGCACGCTCGACCGACGGGATCGTCGATCCGACCATCGGACGAGCGCTCCGGGTCCTCGGCTACGACCGCGACTTCGCGAGCGTGGCCGCCGACGGCGCCTCGCTGAGGGTGCGGGTCGAACGCACGGCCGGGTGGCGGGCGGTCGACGTCGACACGATCCGGTCGAGGGTCCGCGTCCCCCGCGGCGTCGAGCTCGACCTCGGCGCGACCGCGAAGGCCTTCGCCGCCGACCGGGCCGCCCGCCGGATCGCGGCCGCGACCGGCTCCGGTGTCATCGTCAACCTCGGCGGCGACTGCGCCATCGCGGGCACGCCCCCCGAGGGCGGCTGGACGATCCGTATCGCCGACCGGCACGACGCGCCCGCCGGCGCGCCCGGCCCGACGATCGCGCTCGAGTCGGGTGGGCTGGCCACATCCGGGACGAGCGCCCGGACCTGGACGCGGGGCGGTCGCGCCCTGCACCACGTCGTCGACCCCCAGACGGGCTGGTCCGCGGCGCCCGTGTGGCGGACTGCATCGGCGGTGGCCGCGACCTGCGTCGACGCGAACGTGGCGACCACGGCCGCGATCGTCCTCGGCGCGCCCGCGCCGGCCTGGCTCGAGGACCGGGGAGGCCCGGCCCGGCTCGTCGCGGTCGACGGCTCGGTCGTGACCGTCGGCGGATGGCCGGCCGACCGCGCCGACGGGGACGAGCCTCGAAGCACCTGATGCCATGAGTCACACGGTCGGAAACCGCGCTCCGGAAAAGCCGTAGCGGCGCCGATCACCCCTTCGTGGAGGCAGACCGCACGAGATCGCTCTCCGTGGCGGGTTCGCGCCCGATCCGCGTCGGCGGTCTCGCGCGGGTCGAGTGCGCCGACGGCGAGGTGTGGTCCGGCCGCGTGAGCTACGTCAGCGGCGAGCTCGTCGGATTGAAGTCGTCGACGACCGTGCCCGGGCGCGTCGGCGCGGGCGACATCGTCACCGTCATCGTCGGCAAGGGCGAATCGATGGTGGCCGCCGAGGCGCGGGTGCTCGCCGCGTCGGGTTCGTTCATGCGCCTCTCGCGGCGCGAGTCGTCGGAGGGCCTCGAGCGCCGGCGGGCGTTGCGGGTCCCGGTGACCCAGACCGTGAAGGTGATGTCGGCCGGGACCCGAGCCGACCCCGGTCGCACCTTCGCGGCCGAGCTGACCGACATGTCCGCATCGGGCTGCGCGGTGCGGTCCGACGTCGAGCTGCCGATCGGCCACCCCGTCGCGGTCTCGCTGCGGATCGTCGGGACCGATTTGACCCTCTCGGGCAAGGTGGTCCGGGTCTGGCGCTCCGACGAGGGCGAGCACGCCGGGATCCAGTTCGACCCGGTCCCCGCGAACACGACGGCGCTGATCAACCGCTACCTCGTCGAGCAGCTCCGGGAGACCTCGACACCCGGGTCCGGGTGCGCCCGCCGTCCGGCCCCGACGCCGTAGTCGGGCGGCTCAACTACGGCCCGGCGAGGCCGATCGAGGACGCATGGAACGGAGCGGCCCCCGATGAGTCTCGACGAGGTCCTCGCGTCGCCGGAATGGGCGTTCGCGCTCGCGGCCGGTCTCGGCAGCCAGTTCGGTGAGGATCGCATCCTCTCCGTGGGAACGGCTCGCGACGACTCGACCGAGGTCGAGACGAGCGAGGAACCGATCCGGACCCTCGCGCTCCCGTTCACGACCGCGGACGGGCACCGCGGCGCGATCGAGGTCGAGCTCGTCGCGCCGTTCGCCGAAGCGCTCGAGCGCACGTCGCCCGACGAGATCCTGCTGAGCGCGTGCACGGCCGCGTTCGAAGCCGGACGCGCCGCGATCGCCGAGCAGGCTGTCGTCGACGTCGTCGCGGCCGCGGCGTACGAGCGACAGGACGATCCGGACGCCGACGACGACGATGACGACGTCGTCGTATACCCCTTGCTCGACGGCAGCGACGCGGTCGGGGCCGTGACGCTGCGCGTCGGCTCGGACCGCGTCGCCGAGACCGTGGGCCCGGAACCGGGCGCGAACCCCGCGGCGGCACCAGACGCCGGCGTTGTCGCCGCCTCGGGCGCGTCCTACGTGCTCGCCGACGTCGAGATGGGCGTCACGGCCGAGCTCGGCCGATGCCGCATGACCATGCGCGAATTGCTGTCGATCACACCCGGCGCGGTCATCGACCTCGACCGGGCCGCGGGCGCCCCCGTCGACGTCTTGGTGAACGGGACGTTGATTGCGAGAGGCGAAGTGGTGGTGGTCGACGAAGAGTTCGGGATCCGCATCTCCGAGCTCGTGCCGCAACCCGCCGCCGCCCGCTGACCGGGCGCCGACGCCGCCCCAACGCTGTCGTGCGCGCTCCCGGCGCGCGCGATAGACCAGCGCAATGCATTCACTCAGCCGTCGATCCGTGTTGAAGGGCATGGCGGTCGCAGGCGCAGGAGTCGCGATCGCGGAGCTCGCAGGTTGTTCGTCGTCGTCGAAGACCGCGACGGGTACGGGCACGACGCGCAGCTCGACGGCGGCGACTCCCCCGTCGTCCACACCGCCGTCGACGATCCCGAAGGTGCTGCGCCGCCCGGGCTCGCGTCCGAACCCGACGTTGCCCGAGGGCACCGACATGCTCCCGAAGATCGAGCACATCATCGTCGTGATGATGGAGAACCATTCGTTCGACGGCCGCTTCGGCATGCTCGGGCGCGGCGACGGCTTCAAGCTCGACGGCCGCGGCAAGCCGATCGACGCGAACCCGATGGCCGACGGTCGATTCGTGCGCGCGTTCCACATGCCGTCGACGTGCCAGTTGCATGCGCTCCCCGGCCAGGACTGGGTGCGGAGTCACACGTCGTACGCCAACGGCCGCAACGACGGGTTCGTCAAAGCGAGCAGCCCGGTCGCGATGGGTTACTGGGACGAGACCGACATCCCCTTCTACTACGGGTTGGCGAAGCAATTCCCGCTCTGTGATCGCTACTTCTGCTCGACGCTGGCGCAGACGTACCCGAACCGGCGCTTCGCCATCGCGGCCACCGCGTCGGGCGTGGTCAGCACCGACATCTCGAACATCACCAGGTTCGCGCCGGCCAACGGCACGATCTTCGATCGGTTGCACGCGCACGGCATCACGTGGCGCGACTACGCGTCGGACCTTCCCGGTGTCGCGGTCATCGCCGGCACCGCGAACACGTACGGCAAGAACCTCTCGTCGATCGCGGAGTTCCACACCGACGCCGCGGCCGGGAAGCTGCCGGCGGTGAGCTTCGTCGATCCGCGGTTCGAGACCGACCCTGCGGAGTCGGAAGAGAACCCCGACGACATCAGCTACGGCGAGAACTTCGTCGCCAAGGTCGTCAACTCGGTGTTCCACAGTCCCAACTGGAAGAACACGGTGCTCGTCTACACGTACGACGAGCACGGCGGCTACTACGACCACGTCGCGCCGCCGCCGGCCGTGAAGCCCGACAACATCGCGCCAGGAGTCGACGTCGACAAACCGATCGTCGGCGCGTACGACCGCTACGGCTTCCGCGTCCCGACGGTGATCGTCTCACCGTTCGCCAAGCGGAACTACGTGTCGCACCAGGTGCACGACCACACGTCGATCCTGAAGCTGATCGAGACCAAGTGGAACCTCGGCGCCCTCACCTACCGCGACGCCAACGCGAGCAACCTCCTCGACTCCCTCGACCTCGACGGACCGCCCGCGTTCGCCGAACCGCCGACGCTGCCCGCCCCGGCGAAGGCGGGGCTGTGCACGCCCGGAACACCGGGCGGCCCCATCCCGCCGGCCGCGGCGATCCAACCGGCAAGCGCCGCGTCCGCGCTGCGGATCGGCGCGAGGGCCTAGCTCGTGCGGACGGAGCGCAGCGCCGCGGAGCCCGAGGAAGCCATTAGCGTGGCGTCCGTGACGGTCGACGTTCGCAGCCGGCTCGACGGCCCCCGGGTCGAGCTCGATCCGGCGCACTTCTTCGGTGAGGATCTGCCGGCGCAGGTCGAGGAGCACGCCGACGCGATCGTTCCCGCGCTCCCGTTCATCCGGCCCCGGCCCCTCGCGGTCGAGATCGACGGCGACGCGTGGACGCTCGTCGCCGCGGACCGCGGGATCGTCATCGAGCCGGGGGCGAGACCCGACGCGACCGCGCACATCGCACTCACGCGCGAGCAACTCGCCGACGTCGCCGACGACCAGCAGACGATCATGAGCCTGTGGGCGTCGGGCGCGCTCACCCAGAAGTCCGGCAACGTCGGGCACCTCCTCGACTGGTGGCTCGTCGTGCGCGCCGCGCTCGACGGCACGCCGATCTACACGCCCGGGTCCGTCGAGTTGAACGATCGTCACGGGCGGCCGCTCGATCTCGGGCGCGCCTTTCACGCCGACGACGATCCCGACGACATGCACGACTTCCTCGTCACCGCGGGCTTCTTGCACATCGAGGGACTGTTCTCGCAGACGGAGATGGATGCGATCTCGGCCGACATGGATCGCGCGGTGCCGACCTATACCGAGGGCGACGGCCGCTCGTGGTGGGCACGCACCGCCGACGGCGGTTCCCGGCTCGTGCGCATGCAGGGCTTCGACCGGGAATCCGACGGGGCCCGCGAGCTGACCGAGGACGCGCGGTTCCTCGATCTCGCGTCGATCGCGCGCGCGGGCCACGTGTTCGGGCGCAAGCGCGCGACGAACAAGATCGAAGCGCTGTTCAAGCCCATCGGCGTGACCGAAGGCATCTCCGACATCCCGTGGCACAAGGATTGCGGCATCGGTCGCCATTCCTACGACTGCTGCGGGCTCACGGTCGGCATCTCGGTGACCGGTGCCGACGAGGTGTCGGGCCAGCTGTGGGCGCTCGCCGGATCGCACCGGGCTCTCGTGTGGTCGGGCATCCTGCAGCCCGACCTCGACCTGCCGCAGGTACCGCTCGCGACGCGCACGGGCGACGTCACCCTGCATCTGAGCTGCACGATGCACATGGCGCAGCCGCCGGTCGAACGCGAGCGCCGCGTCATGTACAGCGGCTTCAGCCTGCCCGCGCTCGCCGAGGCGGACACCGACGCGCTCGCGGCCGCGCGGGCGCGGCTCGGTGCGGTGCGCGAAGGCGCGCCCCGCACCGTCCTCGATCGACACTTCAAGAGTTAGGAACCGGCGTGCTCGAGTTCGACCCGCTCGACGAATACCCGATCCATCAGGTGCCGCTGCCGATGCGTTACGTCGCCACGAGCGACCGCAACGTCTACGACCGCTGCATCTACCAGGGCGTCGATCACGAGGCCGATGCGTACTTCATCACGGGCATGGGCGCGTATCCGAACCTCGGTGTGATGGACGCGTACGCGACCGTCCGGCGCGGTGACAAGCAGTGGGCGATCCGCGCGGTCGGGCGCGCGGCCCGACGACAAGATGAACCAGCAGGTGGGCCCCTACCGCATCGAGGTGATCAAGCCGTTCCGGGAGCTGCGCCTGATCTGCGACGCCGACGAGCAGGGCGTCGGCTTCGACCTCGTCTACCGTTCCGAGTACGGACCGATCCCCGAGCCGCAGCACACCCGGCGCCAGGGCGACCGCATCTTGTTGGAAGCGTCGCGCTTCGCGGGCGTGGGCACGTTCGAAGGAGAGCTGCGGGTCGACGGCGACACCATCGCGGTCACGCCCGATCGCTACACCGCGACGCGGGACCGTTCGTGGGGCATCCGGCCCGTCGGCGAAGCCGAGCCGCCGGGCCGGCCGAACGACTTCACCGGCATGTGGTGGTGCTGGATCCCGCTGCGGTTCGACGACTTCATGTTGCACGTCATCCTCGAAGAGGACCGCGACGGGCTGCGCAACACGAACTACGCGGTGCGCATGTACCCCGCGGAGTCGGGCCGCCCGCCCGAACAACTCGGCTGGCCCCTCCCCGACATCCGCTACCAGTCGGGCACGCGCAACCCGATCGGGGCGTCGATCGAGCTGACCAACCGCGAGGGCAAGAAGTCGACGCTCGAGATCGAGCCGCTGATCGGAATCTCACTCAACGTCGGGTGCGGCTACGGCGCGGATCCCGACTGGACGCACGGGCTCTGGAAGGGCGAGAACTGGCTCGAGGGTTCCGTCTACGACTACCAGGACCCGGCCGTCACGGGCCGGGCGGCGTTCTCGTTGTGGGACCACGTCGCCCGGGTCACGTTCGAAGGCCACGAGGGCTACGGCATCTTCGAGCACGGTTGCATCGGGCCGCACGGCCCGAGCGGGTTCACCAGCTACGAGGACGTCGCGCCCTAGCCCGGTGGTCAGTGCGGGACGAGGCCGCCGTCGACGAGGAGCACCTGCCCGGTCATGAAGCTGGACGCGTCGGAGACGAGGTAGAGCACGGGCCCGACCATCTCGTCGGGACTGGCGGCGCGCCGCATGAAGCTCGCATTCGCCATCGACTGCTGCGCTTCCGGGGTGTTGGCGCGCACCATGTCGGTGTCGACGGTGCCAGGCGCGAGCGCGTTCACCCGGATGCCCCGCGGCGCGAAGTCGGCGGCCATCGACCGCGTGAACGACATCAACGCAGCCTTGGCCGCGGCGTACATCGCGACGTTCGCGGAGAAGAGGAAGGCGCCGGCCGAGATGACGTTCACGACCGCCGCGTGCGCACTCGCGTCGAGGTGCGGGAGCGCGGCCTGCACGAGGAACACCGGACCGCGGAGGTTGACGTCGAACGACTTCTGCCAGGCCTCGGCGGTGAACGCGCCGAGCGGCTGGGTCAGCGCGTTCGCGGCGTTGTTGACGACGATGTCGACGCCGCCGAACGTGCCGGCGGCCCGCTCGACGAGCGCGGTGGCCGAGTCCAGCTCGCCCATGTGCGCGGGCATCGCCACGGCGGCGCCGCCGGACCCGGAGGCGCTGGCGAGCTCGCGCAACGCGGCCTCCGTTTGCGCGCACGCCTCGGCCTTGCGGCTCGCGACGACGACGTTCGCGCCCCCGCACACGAGCCCTTCGGCGATCGCGCGCCCGATCCCGCGGGTACCTCCCGTCACGATCGCGGTGCGACCGCGCACGTCGAAGAGCTTGTCGTGGGCTGCCGTGTCCATCGCGTGAACCTAACGCACGCCGCGCGTGCGGTTCTCGAGCCCGAACGCCCGGCACGACCCGGGCTCCCCCGGCCACGAACCGCCGATCGGCGCACCTGACCCTCAGGCCGGGGTACCGAACGCGCCGATACACGAGCTGATGGAACTGCACCCCACGCCCGAGAGCTGGCGGATCGCGCTGTTGACCGCGATCGGAGCGCTGGCGATCGCGATCGGCGGCGTCGTCCTGACCACCGAGCTCGGGCATCCGCTCGCGCTCGTGGTGACGGCCGTGGTCGTGGGTCTCGCCGCGCTCGCCACGCTCCTGCCCGCGCTCGGCACCCTGACCGCGGCGGTCGACGCAGACGTGCGGGGCGTGACGGTGCGCCGGCTCGGCCGGTCGGCGCACTATCCGTGGACGGAGATCGTGGAGGTTCGGCTGCGCGAGCGCCGGGCCAGCGTCCCCGACGGGACCGAGTACCACTGGGTCGTGCCGAGCCGGTCGCGGCACATGGTGGCCGTCCCGTGTCTCGCGCTGGCCGACGGCCGGGTGCGCGAATTGCCCGCGCTCGCCGCGCCCGCGGTCGGCGCCCGGCGCGCCGCCGCGAGCGAGTACGCCGAGCGCCTCGCGCATCTTCGCAACCTGACCTTCACCGCGGCCGACGATCACGTCACGCGATCCGCCTGACCGATCCTCCCGTCGGCCTCGACGCGCGCGGCGAGCAGCGCTACCGCGAGCGCGACGACCGCGGCCGACATCCAGCGCAGGGCGCGCTCGGTCGGCGCCAAGACGGTCGCCGCGTCGATCGGGCGCGTGCTGCCGTCGTGCAGGATGATCGTGCCGTCGACTCGCGCGGCCCGGCGGCGGACGAAGCGGGCCTGTTCGCTCAGCGATCGCTGCGCGAGGGAAAGCATCGTTGCCGCGGCCCCCGCGCACACCGCCGTGAGATCGAGCCGGCCCGCCTGGACGAAGTAGCCGGTCAGCACCGGGAACCCGCCCCAGGCCGCGGCGAACCCGACGTCGGTGTGGGCGATCCCCCCGAACAGCTCCAGGTTGTACCCGAGGACGAGCAGCGGACCGATTGCGATGAACGCGAGCAGGCCCATGCCGGTGCGGGCGACACCGGCGACACCGAGTGCCAGCGCGCCGCCAAGCGCCGCGGCGGCGACGCCCGCGAGCACACCGCCCGGGATCTCCGTGCGCAGTGGCCGTCCGTGCAACTCGTCGAGGGCATGGGCGGCGATCCCGACCGCGAGGAAGAACGCGAGCACGGTGACAACGAGGCGGAAGCCGTCGGTGGTCGGAGCGAGTGTCGCCCCGATCACGACGTACGACAGGTGCCACGCCGTGTACGGCGGGTGCAGGATCGTCCACCAGTCGCGCCAGCTCCCGGGACGCGCCGCGTAGAACGCCGGGCGCGCCGCCGTCATCGCTCGGGCTTCCGGGCCGACATGACGAGGCCGCCGCCGAGGCTCAGGGCGCGTGTGTGCACGTCGGTCAGGCCGGCCGCCTCCCACGCGCGCACGGTCCAGTCGACGGGATAGCGCCGGTAGTGCGCGGTGATGTTCGGGCCGAGGAACCGACCGACCTCGTACCACTCGCGGCCACCGGTGACGTATCCGGCAACCGGCAGGACGAGCCGCGTGTAGCCCCACCACCACGCGCGCCAGAAGCGACTCGCGGGAACAGCGAATTCGAGACTCGCGATCGTGCCGCCGGGTGCGACCACGCGGGCGAGCTCGCGCAGTGTCGCCGCCGGATCGGCGACGTAGCGCAGGAGATAGGTGAACGTGAGCGCGTCGAAGGCGCCGTCGGGGAACGGAAGGCGCTCCGCCTGTCCGGCCACGAGCCGGATGCGGTCAGCGGCGCCTGCACGCGCGATCCGCTCGCGACCACGGCCGAGCATCGCGGGCGTGACGTCGATGCCCGTGACGCGCGCCTGGGTGCGCCGCACGAGCGCGAGCGCGACTCCCGCCGTACCGGTCGCGACGTCGAGCATCGTCTCGGGTCGCGCGGCGGCGGCGTGACCGACCATCTCCGCGCGCCAGCGGCGGTTCTGGCCGAACGACAGCACCTCGGCCAACGCGTCGTAGCGGCGTGGGAGGCCGTCGAACAGATCCTGGGCGAAGACGGTCGGGTCGTGCCGGGCCTTGTTCACGGGTGCCTCCCGCCACGACCGTACCCGGGTGCCAGGGCGGAGCAAACGGCCGCCGTGCGGGCCCTGCCCCGGCGACCAGCGTCAGTCGTGATCGGGCCCGACGCAGACGACGTCGGCGTCGAAACCGTCGGCCGCGAGGTACTGGGTCATGCGGACGGGGCCGGGCATGAAGCCCCGGTCGGCACAGCCCGCGGTCGCCGCGGCCTTCGACTCGTAACCCGCGAGCCACTGCGCAACCGGGCCGAACTGCGCGTTGCCTGCGCCGCGTCGCCCCCGTGATCAACTCCCACTGGTACGGCGTGGAGTAGATCCCGATCTGCTTCACGCCCGCGAACAGCAGCGCGTCGAACTCGCCGACGAGCGCGGCCGTGTCGCGCTGCTCGGCGGCGCGCGTCGGCGAACCGTCGACCGTCAGCCAGCTGTTCATGGTCTCCACGTCGAGCCACCACTCCACGTTCGCGGCGCGATGACGCGCCGACTCACGATCGACCCGGTGCAGCCGCTGCGCGGCGTCGGTCGCGGCGCGAAACGACTGCCATCCCGCGTTCCAGCCGTAGTCGAAGGAGCAGGCGATCGAGTTGGGGGCGGAGGCCGAGCACACCTTGGGCGAGGTCTGACCGATGGGCCAGTGCTTCGAACGGACCGGGCCCGGGTTGCCGGTGTTCACGTAGAAGGCGGGCGGCGACGGGAGCTGCTTGGCCCAGGCCAGCTCCTTCACGAGGCACGGGTTGGTCGTGAACGCGGCGCCGCCGTTCGTGCCGAGGACGCCGATGGAGCCGCTGCGGACCGAGGGCAGGGGCGCACCGCACTGGGGGAAGCTGATGTCACGCGCGACCCGGACGTCGCCGGTCGCGTCGCGGGCGGCAACCGCTCGGGCCCCGGGCGCCCGGCCGACGCCTTCCGACGCGGCGGGCGCGGCGCTCACGACGACGGTCAACGTGACCAGCGCCGCGACGGTGAGGATGGGAGAACAACGCACGGTCACCTCGATGTTCGCCGCTCGGCAAGCTCCGCGAACCGGTGAGAGTAATCAACAACATCTTCCCCACAAGCAGATCCCAGCCACATCAGACACAAAATCTAGCCGCCATCCGTGACGACTACTGACGGACCGCGGTCGCCTTGCGGGGCGACGGCGGGGCGCCCGGGGAGAACTACGGACCCGCACCCGGCGTCCGGCGGCTCTGCTAAGAACCGCCGATGGCCCGTTCCAACCCCCACGCGGGGCTACCGATCACCGACGACGACGCGACGATCGCCGCGGCGCTCGAAGACGTGAGCATCCCGACGCTGATGCTGTCGCTCGTGCACATGTCCGGCGACGCGTCCCTGATCCGCGGCGACGCTGAAGCCGCAAGGTCTGTTCCTGAACGAGGTCCAGGGCTACATGTCGGAGGAGGACAAGGCCGAGGCCCGCCGCGTCGCGCTCGACGTCATCCGTGCCTACCGCGACGGCGGCTGCGTGCTCCCGCCGCCACCGAGCCCCGACCTCGTGCGCGAGATGATGAGCTGGCTCGTCTGCGAGGACGTCCCCGACGAGTACGTGCCCATGATGCTCGAAGAGATGGAGCTCGACGGTTCCGATCCGCGCGCGCGTCGACGTCGAGGCCGACGCGCCAGGCCCGCGCCGAGTTCCCGGTCGTCGTCATCGGGTGCGGGCAGTCGGGTCTGCTCGCCGGCATCCGGCTGCAGGAGGCCGGCATCCCGTACACGATCATCGAGAAGAACCCCGACGTCGGCGGCACGTGGTTCGAGAACTCGTACCCGGGTTGTCGCGTCGACGTCGGGAACCACTTCTACTGCTACTCGTTCGAGCCGAGCGATCACTGGACCGAGTACTTCGCCAAGCAGCCGGAGATCCAGGCGTACTTCGCCGCGGTCATGGCCCGCCACGGCATCGAGCCGCACATCCGCTGGAACACCGAAGTCGTGTCGGCCGAGTGGGACGATGCCGCGGGCACCTGGGCGGTCGTCGTGCGCACCGCCGACGGCGAGCCGCAGACGCTCACCGCGCGCGCGGTGATCTCCGCGGTCGGCCAGCTCAACCGACCGAACCTGCCCGACATCCCCGGCCGCGACGATTTCGCGGGCGCATCGTTCCACTCCGCGCGAGTGGGACCACTCCGTCGACTACGCGGGCAAGCGCGTCGCGGTGATCGGCGCAGGTGCGAGCGGCTTCCAGATCGTGCCCACGATCGCGCCCGACGTCGCCGAGCTCACCGTCTTCCAGCGGACCGCGCAGTGGATGTTCCCGAACCCCAACTACCACGAGCCCGTCGGCCCGGGCGTGCGGTGGGCGCTGCGCCACCTGCCGTTCTACGGCCGCTGGTACCGGTTCCTCTTGTTCTGGCCCGGCTGCGACGGCGGGCTCGCAGCCGCGCGCGTCGACCCGGAATGGCCGCACCAGGACCGGGCGGTCAGCGCGACGAACGACGTCACCCGCGAGATCTTCACCGCGTGGATCAGCGAACAGGTGGGCGACGATCCCGAGCTGCTCGCCAAAGTCGTCCCCGACTATCCGGCGACCGGCAAGCGCACCCTGCAGGACAACGGCAGCTGGCTGCGCGCGCTCCGGCGACCGAACGTCGAGCTCGTCCGCGAGGGCATCGACCACATCGACGAGCACGGCGTCGTGACGGTGTCGGGCGCGCGGTTCGACGTCGACATCATCGTGTACGCCACCGGGTTCCAGGCCAACCGCTTCCTGTGGCCGATGCGGATCGTCGGCCGCGACGGCGTCGAGCTCTCGACCCAGTGGGGCGACGAGCCGTCGGCGTACCTCGGCATCACCGTGCCGAACTTCCCGAACCTGTTCTGCATGTACGGCCCGGGAACAAACCTCGCCCACGGCGGCAGTCTGATCTTCCACTCGGAGTGCCAGATCCGGTACATCACCGGTTGCATCAAGGCGCTCGTCGAGGGCGAGCGCCGGTCGATGGAACCGCGCCGTCGACGTGCACGACGAGTACTACTCGCGGACGCAGCGCGAGCTCGAGGGACTCGTGTGGTCGCACCCGTCGATCACCCACTCGTGGTTCAAGAACCGCGAGGGGCGCATCCACGTGCTGAGCCCGTGGCGGCTCGTCGACTACTGGGCGTGGACGCGCGAGCCGAACCTCGACGACTTCGTCATCCGCTGATCTCGTCGAGTACGACGGCCTGCTTCGAGGTGAACACCTCGCCGAAGCGCTCGAGCAGATCGGCTCGACGGGGGTCGCCGAGATAGGCGTCAAATGCTGCGCCGACGCGGGAACCACAACAGGTGGATCTCGAACGGCAGCGCGTCGTCTTCGCCCGCGGCGCGCCGGCCGCGGTACACGACCCGGGCGCCGTGGTCGGCGAGGAGCGCGAGCACCGCGTCCTCGAAGGCCGCGGCCTGTACGGCTCGTGCCGGATCGGTGTGGCCCACGAATCCGATCGTGAACGGTTCGGCCGGGTCGCGCGTCATGCGACCTGTCTAGCGGTACTCGGGCGCCGGCGCAGTCCCGTCAGGGAATCCGCTGCATCCACCAGAGCGCCGCGCCGGCGGTGAGCACCGCGAGCAGCGAGACCGAGCCCCGTGAACCACTCGGTGAGGTCGGTCTTCACCGAGTCGAACCCGACGACCTTGCGAATCTGGGCGTACACCGACTTGAGCTGGTTGCCGCTCGTCGCCGTGAACGACTTGCCGCCGCTGCCCGCCGCGATCGCCTTCATCGTCTCGGGGTCGGCCGGCACCGGCACCGACTCCCCCTGGATCGTCACGATTCCCGACGAGGTCCCGAACGCGATCGTGTCGATCGGCACCTCCGCGGCCTTGGCCGCGGCCGTGGCCAGCTCCGTCGTCGTCTCGGGCGATTGTGTCCCGTCGCCGATCGTCGGCGAACCGTCGCTCATGAGGACGATCGCGGCCGGCGCCTTCTGCCCGTCGGCGCCGGCGGGCAGGGCCGCGACCGCGTTCAGCGCCTGGTTGATCGCGAGCCCGGTCGCCGTGCCGCCGCCGATGGTCAACGCGTCGACGCCCGCGAGCACCGGCGTGTGGTCGGCGGTCGGCGCGACGAGCACCCGGGCCCGGGTGTCGAACGAGAGCAGGCCGATCTGCAGGCCGGACGGCAGACCCTGGATGAACTGGCGCGCCGCGGTCTGCGCGGCGACGAGGCGGCTCGGCGCGACGTCGGTGGCGGCCATCGAGCCCGACGTGTCGATCGCGAGGATGATCGTGCCGCGCTGGCGCGCGACCTTCTCGATGCCGGTCGGGCGCGCGAATCCCGAACACGAGCACGGCGACGGCGATGAGCATGAGCGCAGCGGAGACGTGACGTTGCCACCCCGGCCGCTTCGGGGCGACCGACGCGAGGAGGTCGACGCTCGTGAACCGCAGCGCGTACTTCCGGCGCGAGCGCTGCGCGACGACGTAGCCGATCAGCAGCGCGACCGGAACGACCAGGAACGCGAGCCGCCATGGTTCTTCGAAGCTCACCGCACACTCCTCAATCGCGTCGCGCCGACGGAGGACCGCTGCGACAGCGTCGTCTGGCGCCGCAGTGTGCGGCGCCCCGCGACGAAGCGCACGATCTCGATCAACCAGTCGGCGTCGGTGAAGAGCACGAGGTGCTCGCTTCCCGCCTCCCGTATACGGCGGCCGATGCGTTCATGGCGTTCACGTGCGGCCGTCGCGTACCGCTCGCGCAGCGCCGGCGAGTTCGACTGCACGTGCAGGTTGCGACCGCTCTCGGTGTCGACCAGCGTCATCATCCCCGCGGCCGGCAGCGCGAGCTCGCGCCGGTCGACGATCTGCACGCAGAGCATCTGCTGGGTGTGGCTCAGGTGGGTGAGGCTGCGGCTCCAGTCGGTGTCGTCGAGGAAGTCGGAGACGACGATCACCTGTCCTCGCCGCGGCCGGGCCCGCTCCAACGTGTCGAGCGCGCCCGTGAGATCGGCGTCGCCGTCGGCGCGGACGGTACGGCGGGGAACGTCGTAGAGGCGCGGAGAGGATCGCGAGCAGTTCGGGTCGGGTCGACGTCGGCCCGAGGCGCACCACGGAGTCGCCGCCGGCGACGAGCAGACCGAAGCGGTTCCCGTGCCGGGCCGTGAGGAACCCGAACGCGGCGGCAGCCGCGAACGCGACCTCCGACTTCTCGCGCTCGCTCGTACCGAAGTTCATGCTCGCCGAGCGGTCGACCACGGTCCAGGTCTGCAGTTCGCGGTCGGCTTCGGTCGTGCGCACCTGAGGCACGATCGAGCGGGCCGTGAGGTTCCAGTCGATCCAGCGCGAGTCGTCGCCGGTCTCGTAGGCACGCGCGCCGGCGACCTCGGAGCCCGGACCGGGCCGGCGCCCGAGGAACTCCCCCCGCAACAGCCCGTCGAGACGACGGGTCACGAGCAGCTCCAGCCGCCGCAGCTCGGCCGCCTTGCGCGCGACCGGCGCCACCCCCTCCGCGCGGTGCTCTGCTCGTCTCCCTTCGGGAAGACGCCCTTCGGGATGGTGCCGTTCGGGATCGCCGGTCACGCCGAGTCCTGCAGGCCGCTTTCCTGGCGCGGCGTGACCTGGGGCACCGGCATCGTCGCGAGCACGCGTCCGATCACGTCGTCGGTGGTGACGCCTTCCGCGAGCGCGTCGTACGTGAGGATCAGCCGGTGGCGCAGGATCTCGGGCGCGACGTCGGCCACGTCCTGGGGCACGAGGAAGCGCCGGCCCCGCAGCAGCGCGAGCGCACGGCCCGCGGCGAGCAGACCGAGCGTCGCACGCGGGCTCGCGCCGAGCCCGACATGACCCGCGATGTCGGGAACCTGCCACGCGACCGGATCGCGCGTCGCCATCACGAGCCGTACCGCGTAGTCCTGCACCGCGTGGTGCACGAAGATCTCGTCGACCGCCTGCTGGAGCTCGACGAGCTGTGCGATCGTCAACATCTGGTTCGCCTCCGGCGGCTTCACACCCATCCGCCGCGCGATCTCGAGCTCTTCGGCGTACGACGGTTGGCCGACGACGATCTGCATGAGGAAACGGTCGCGTTGCGCTTCCGGCAACGCGTACACACCTTCGGACTCGATCGGGTTCTGCGTCGCGAGCACGAGGAACGGGTCGGGCGTGGTACGGGTCTGTCCCGCGATGGAGACGTGGCGCTCGGCCATGACCTCGAGCAGCGCCGACTGCACCTTGGCCGGCGCGCGGTTGATCTCGTCCGCGAGCACGAGGTTGGCGAAGATCGGGCCCCACTCGATGTCGAAGTCCTCGCGCGACGGCCGCCACACGCGAGTGCCGACGATGTCGGCGGGCACGAGGTCGGGCGTGAACTGGAGGCGGGTGAACGTGCCGCCGACGACGTTCGCGAGGGTCGATACCGTGAGCGTCTTCGCGAGCCCGGGGACGCCCTCGATGAGGCAGTGCCCGCGGGCGAGGAGGCAGATCATCGCCCGTTCCACCATGCGGTCCTGACCGACGATCACCCGTTTGACCTCGAAGAGCGCCTCTTCGAGCCGCTCGGCGTGGCGCTTGTTGTCGTCCGTCGGCAGCGTCGTATCCGGTCCGCTCATGGTTCGGCTCCTTGGCACGGTGGATGTCGGAGGAACGAAGCACCATGATGGCGGGCGAAGCTGGGAACCGCGTGCGCACCGACGGCCAGTTTCCTGAGGATCTCCGGTGAGCCCTCCGGTGGATTACACGACCGCCTGCCAGAGGCCGACGGCGTTCCCCGGCCGGGTCCCGGAACACGGCGACCCGGAGGCTTCTTTCCGGGTGTCGACCCGATCGGGGTCGAGGGATTCCGGATTCGTCGCCACGAGCCCACGATATGGACAGGTCTCGGAATAGTCCAGAAGTAGGACTAGTAACGGACTCTCGCGGAGCACGCGGTCCGACGAACAGAACTGCGTGGTGACGACCGACCCGGAACTCCACGATCAGCTGACCGGGCTCGCGGGCCGCCGCCTGCTGATCGATCGTCTGGGGCAGGCGCTCACGCGCCTGGCCCGCGCGCCGACGATCCTCGCCGTGGTGTATCTCGACGTCGATCGGTTCAAGCCGATCAACGACGACCTCGGGTACGCGGCCGGCGACCAACTGCTGCTCGACATCGCGCGCCGCCTCGTGCGACTGGTACGGCCGGAGGACACGCTCGCCCGCATCGGAGGCGACGAGTTCGTCGTGCTGTGCGAGGGGCTCGGCGCCGCGGCCGAAGCCGTTCGCATCGCGGAGCGCCTGCGCACCGCGGCGGTCCGGCCGTTCACGTGCGACGGCCGCGACCTCACCGTCACCATCAGCGCCGGCATCGCGTCGCGACCCACGAGGTGGAACCGGCCGCGCTCCTCGACGACGCCGAAGCGGCGATGTACCGCGCCAAGACCGAGGGCCGGGCACGCACGGTGCTCTTCGCGGACGCGATGCGGCCGACCGGCGTCGGACGCCTCGGCACCGCAGCAACGCTGCGACAGTCCGTCATCGACGGCGACCTGCGCGTCCACTACCAACCGATCGTGAACCTCGTCGACGGCCAGGTCGTCGGGCACGAGGCGCTCGTCCGCTGGGCGCATCCCGCGCGCGGGCTCCTCAGGCCCGACGAGTTCCTCGGCGTGGCGGAGGAATCGGGCCTCGATGTCGGCCTCGGCGCGTGGGTATTGCGCGAAGCGTGCCGGCAGGCGAAGCGGTTTCAGACGCGCGATCCGCGCTGGCCGCACCTGACGATGTCGGTGAACCTCTCCGCCGGGCAGTTCCGCCAGCCCGGACTCGTCGACCTCGTCGCGTCGGCGTTGCACGACGCGCAGCTGGACCCCGCCGACCTGCAACTCGAGATGACCGAGACCGTCCTGGCCGACGACTCCGGCCGGACCGCCGAGGTGCTCGGGGCGTTGCACGACCTCGGCGTCCGGCTCGGCATCGACGACTTCGGGACCGGGTACTCGTCGCTCGCGTCGCTGCGGCGCTTTCCCGTCGACGTGCTGAAGATCGACCGCACCTTCGTGGGCGGGATCGGCAAGGACCTCGAGGACTCGGCCATCGTCGCCGCGGTCGTCAACCTCGCCGACGCGCTCGGCTTCACCACCATCGCCGAGGGCGTCGAGACCGAACTCCAACGGGAGTGTCTCGTCGGCCTCGGCTGCACGCGAGCGCAGGGCTACCTCTTCGCGCGGCCCGTCGCCGCCGAGGAAGCCGAGACCGCGCTCGACCGCAAGGGCGGTGTGCCCGTCTCGAACGCGGACGCACCCTGAACCGCGCCCCCTGCCTACCAAGAGGCCATCGAGCGCGGGCACGCCAAGAGGGTGAGGGCCGCATTCCCTTGCCCGGAGCCGAGGCGGACTCCGCGCGCGTCGAGCGGGGCGTCAGCCGACGAACGGATCGAGACCGAGACGGCTGCGGACCTCGGGCCGGCGCAGCGGCGGGAGCGTGGGCGGCGGTTGGCGCCGGGCGGGCACCTCTCCGAGGAGGCGCTCGGTGATGTCGGCGATCTGGAGCGCGGCCACCTCCATCGCGCCCGCGACGTCGACGCGGGGCTTCGTCACCCCGGTCACCTTGCGCACGTACTGGCGCGCCGCGGCCTCGATCTCCTGGCGGGTGGCCGGCGGCTCGAGGCCGCGCAGCTCGGTGATGTTTCGGCACATGCCGCGAGCGTAGGTCGTGTTCCCGACGACCTCCCGACGACCTCCGGACGACGGCGGGCTACGAGACCCGGTGCCGGGCGAGCCCGGGGGTCGTCACCACGACCTGGTCGTCGGTGATCACCATGCCGTCGTAACCCACGCCGCGCCGTCAGCCACGGCAACCCGTCGACGGGCCCGAGCACCATCACCGCGGTCGCGTAGGCGTCGGCGACCGCGAGATCGGCACCCACGACCGTCACCGACGCGAGGCCCTCGACCGGTCGTCCCGATCGCGGGTCGAACACGTGGTCGCCACGCTCGTAGCGACCGGACGTCGCGACGGCACCGTCGGAGATCTCGAGCACCGCCGCGACACGGTCGCGCTGCCACGGGTGTTGGACCCCGACGCGCCAACCGGCCGGCGACTCGGCCGGAGCACCGCGTGCCACGAGATCTCCGCCCGCGCCGACCGTGAAGCACGATGCGCCGGCGTCGCGCAGCATCGCCGCGGCGCGCTGCGACGGCCCAGCCCTTGACGAATCCCGAGGGATCAAGGGGCGCGATGCCCGGCCGCTTCGGCACCTCCGGCCGCGCGCCGACCCTGATGTCGAAGGCCCCGTTCGACTCGAGCCGCATCGCCTCGCAGCGGGCGAGCACCTCGACCACTTCGGGACTGGCCTCGGCTGCCGCCAGCGTTCCCGCACCCAGCCGCATGATCTCGGTGTCCGGGCGCCAGGTGCTGAACAGGTCGTCGACCCGCTGGAACCAGGCGACGCACTCATCGAGGACGCCACCGTCGATCGCATCGCGCACGTCGAGCGAGATGACCGTCCCCCACTGTTCGACGATCCGGCGGGTCACGACCCCGACTTGTCGAGGGCACTCTGCAACGACTGCGCGTAGCTCTCGCTCGTGTACGTCGCACCCGAGAGGATGTCGATCTGCGCGCTCTGCGCCTGCAGCACCTCCTGCAGGAGCAGCGGCTGCGCTTGCTGACTGATCTCCAACGAGCGCTCGTGACTGTCGGGCATCTGGAGCATCGTGACGTCGGTGATCGTGTTGCCCTGCAGCGTCACCCGGACCTGCACGGTCCCGAAGCGGTTGTCGAACGGGTCGCCGGTCAGGGTGCGCGTACCGCCGCCGGAACCGGGCGCGGTCGTCGTCGGCGGCGCGGTCGCGGGACCCGTCCCGGGGTCGGTGGCGGGCGAGGTCGCGGGGTCGGTGACAGGGGTCGTCGCCGGCGTCGTCGCGCCGGGCGAGGCCGCGGAGCCCGACTGCGCCGGGGCGGCGGGCGTCGAACGGAACGAGGCGAGCGCCCCGAGACCGACCGCCGTGATCACGAGCGCGGGAAACGCGTGGCGCATGAGACTCCGTCCTTCCTACAGCTCGAAACGTTCGTAGTGGATTCGATGACGCGGAACGCCGAGCCTCGTGAGGCGACGGTGCAGTGCGGTGATCATGGCGGGCGGGCCGCAGACGAAACACTCGCGCTCGGCGATGTCGGGGACACCGGCCTGCAGCGCCGGGATCGACAGCAGGTCGGTGCGGTCGTCACCGATCTGCGTGCCGGGGATGATGTGGACGGTCATGTTCGGCGCCTGGGCGAAGCGGCGCAGCTCCTCGACGAACACCGCCTCGTCCGGGAGACCGACGCGGTAGAGCAGCACGACGTCGTCGGCCGGGCCGAAGCCGTCGAGCAGGGCGCGCAGCGGGGTGATGCCGATGCCGCCCGCGACGAGCAGCACGCCGCGGCTCGTGCGGAGCGCGTCGGTGAAGGTGCCGTACGGACCCTCGGCATAGACGCGGGTTCCGGGCCGTAGGTGCTGCATCCGTTTCGAGTCGTCGCCGAGATCCTTGACCGTGATGCGCATCCGGTTGCGGGTCGGGACCGCCGAGACCGAGAACGGATGCGTCTTCCACCACGTGCGCGGCGTGACGAAGCGCCACAGGAAGAACTGCCCGGGCTCGACGCCGAGCGCATCGAGGTCGCGGCCCCGCAGATGGATCGACACGACTCCCGGCGCCTCGTAGCGGACCGAGTGCACCCGGAGTTGGTGCCGCCGGTTCATGCGCAGCGGGAACACGACGCGCCACACGAGTATCGAACCGAACACGACGAGGTAGAGACCGACCCACCACACGCGCGCGGCGCGATCGCCGTCGAGATCGGTGCCGACCGCGAGTTGGTGTGCGAACGACAGTGCGACCGCGAGATATGCGTAGAGATGGATGAAGTACCACGTCTCGCGCTGCAGCCGCCGGCGCGTGGCGTGCGCACCGACGCGAACGCCACCGCGAGGAAGAGCACGAAACCCACCCACGCCATCAACACGTCCGGATAGTGCGAGACGAAGTCGCGGGTCTGCGCCCACAACGAGAGCCGGTCACCGCGTGCGTAACCGATCGTCGTGAAGACGACGTGCCCGGACACGAGCCACACGGTCGCGAAGCCGAGCCAGCGGTGCCACACCGCCAGGTGGTCCAGCCCGATCGCCCGCTCGAGCCAAGCGATACGCGACATGAGGAGGATCTGGACGAGGATCGCGTACGTCCCGACCAGCGCGGTGAGCTGACCGATCGCGGTCGCGACCGCGCCCGGGCCCGTGGCCGCCCCGACTCCCCCGTGCCGGACCCAGAGGCCGACGGTCACGACCGCGCCGACCGCGATCGCGTACCCGACGAGCGCGGCCCGGTCGACCGCGGCGCGGCGGGAGCCGGTGAGGGTCGGCGTCGGGAGCGAGCGCGAGACGGTTGTGGTCATGGGCGTGTCGAGACTGCAGGCCGGATCCGGGCCCTCCGAGATTCTCCCTGTCTGCTGTGGGGTCGCTGAAAGCGAGGTAAGGAGCGAGGAAGGAGCGGGCGGCCCCGACATCGCGACCTCTGAGCGGCCCGCGTCACCCGCGGGGGCCGGCGGGGGGCGGCACGGCCGGGAGGGTCACCTCGGCCGCGAGCCCGCCCCCGGCCCGGGCCGTGAGCCGGCAACCGCCGCCCGAAGCCTCCGCGAACTGTCGCACGATCGCCAGACCCAGGCCGGTCCCACCCGGGGGCGCGTCGGGTGCCCGCCAGAAGCGGTCGAACGCATGCGCGCGCGCCTCCGGGTCGAGCCCCGGTCCCCGGTCGAGGACCCGGATCTCCACCCGGCGGTCGTGGCCGGTGGTCGTCTCGACGGTCACGTCGACGGTCGCGTTCGGCGGCGACACGTTGAGCGCGTTGTCGATCAGGTTGTCGAGGAGCTGCTCGGGCGCGTCGGGGAGTGCCGACGCCCATGCCGCCGACGGCGCGCGCAGCACGATCTCGACGTCCTGCTCGCGGGCGACGTCGTTCCAGCCGGCGACGCGATCGCGCGCGATCGCCGCGACGTCGACCGGCTCCACCGACTCGCGCCGGGCGGAATCGCTCGCCAGCAGGAGCAGACCGTCGATGAGCTGACTCATCCGGGTCACCTCGCCCGCGATCGCGCGGATCGCGGCGCGCTCGTCGGCGCCGGCATCCGCTTCCAGGTTCTCGAGGCGGAGCCGCAACGCGGTCAGCGGCGTGCGGAGCTGGTGCGACGCGTTCGCGACGAATTGACTCTGCGACTCGATGAGCTCGCGGAGCTGTTCGGCCATGCGGTTGAAGGTGGCCGCGACGCGTCGCAGCTCGTCGGGCCCGTCGCGTTCGTCGAGCCGGCTCGTGAGATCGCCGCGACCGAGCCGATCGGATGCGTGCTCGAGGTTCCGCAGCGGCCGGGTGACACCGCGCGCCACGAGCACGCCGACGACCGCGACGGCCGCGAGCACGCCGGCGCACAACAGACCGAGCTGGATCCAGACGTCGCGGACGCGTTCGTCGAGCGTTGCCGTCGGATACGTGATGCGGACGGCGCCGTCGACGACACCTTCGCTCGTGGTGGGCACCGTCGCGTAGGCCACGACCGCGTCGACGGTCTGCAGCTCGCTGCGCCCCGAGACCCGGGTGCCCTTCAGGGCCATGGCGATGTCGGTCGCGGTGGCGAGAGACCGGCCGGTGGTGCCGGGAGCGTCAGTATCGAGCAGCACCACGCCGCGCGTGTCGACGACGACGACGCGGGCGTGGGTCTGACGTATCGAATCCTCGATGGCCTGCACCGGCAGTGCCGCGTGCGTCTCGAGCGGGTCGTCGATCATCGCCGCGACCGTGTCGGCCTTGCGTTCGGCGTCGAAGAGGAGCCGATCGTGCTCGCGACGGGCGAACGTGATGCCGAGCGGCGTCGCGAGCAATGCCAACGCGAAGACGGTCAACGTCATGTAGGCGACGATGAGCCTCCGCGTCACGTGCCGACGTCCAGGCGGTAACCGACTCGGCGGATCGTCACGATCAGCGAGGGATCACCGAGCTTCTTGCGCAGCGAGGCGATGTGGACATCGAGTGTCTTCGTCGAGCCCCACCAGTGCTCGTCCCAGACCTCCTCGATGATGCGCTCGCGGCGGACGACCGCGCCCGGGTCCTCGGCGAGGCGCGCGAGCAGATCGAATTCCTTGCGGCTGAGCGTGATCTCACGGCCCTGGAACGTGACGCGCCGCGCCCGGTGGTCGATGTGCAACGCGCCGAGCTCCTGCACCCCCGACTCGTCGGCGGCCGAGCCCGCGAGCGTCGCCTGCGAACGCCGGAGCACCGCACCGATGCGGGCGACGAGCTCACGGAACCCGAACGGCTTGACCACGTAGTCGTCGGCGCCCATCTCGAGCAGCCGGACGCGATCACGCTCGTCACCCCGGGCCGTCAGCACGATGATCGGGACCTCGCACCGGGCGCGCAGGAGCCGGCAGACGTCGGCGCCGTCGACGTCGGGCAGCCCGAGATCGAGGAGGATCAGCTCCGCGTCCCCGGCCTGCGCCAGCCCGTCGGCGCCGTTGCGGGCGACGGTCACGTCGAAGTGCTCACGGCGCAGACCGTCGGCCAGGGGCTCCGCGATCGACGCCTCGTCCTCGATGAGGAGGATCCGTACCGCATTGTCGAACACGCGAGATGTCACCATGGGCCACGTTAGGACCCGGCAAAGCCGGCCGGTGTACGAAACGTCACCGAGGCGCGGTGCGCTCTGCGCCATCCGGTGGGTCGAGCTCGAACCACACGATCTTGCCGTTCCAGTCCCCCGGCTCGTCGGAGAGACCAAAGCGGCTCGCCAGCACGCTCACGAGCCCGAGGCCGCGGCCGCCCGGCGATGACGACGGGACGTCGACGGGCGGGCGCGCGACGACCTCACGGAAGGTGTCGCTCGCGGCGACGCCGTCGTGCACCTCGACCCGCAACCGGGGGTCGACCCTCACGACGAGGGTGAGCTGCGTGCGGGCGTGCCGTACGACGTTGGTGACGAGCTCGCTCGTCAACAGGACAGCGACCGACGGATCCAGCTCGCGCGCGAGAAGTCGGGAATGGACGAACCGCCGCGCCGCTCCGATGCTCCCGGGCTCGGGCGCGAGTCTGATGGATTCCACGGGTCCCCCGGCACCGGCCGCGACGTCGCCCCGATCCTTCCCGCAACGGCCGTTAGCGAAACCGCGATTGCCGGTCGTGACCGCCGGGTTCGGCGGACGTATGCCGGCAGACGATGCGTCCCACCCGCGATGTCCGTCCGCGAGCGCAACGACGACACTGACGTCGTGCACGCGCTCGACGGCATGGTCACCGCGCTCGAGGCGACGTGCGACGAGAGTCAGACGGTCGCCGAGGAGGCAACCGTCCTGCGCGAGCGCAGCCGCGCGGGCGTGCCACTGCACGAAGCACTCGAATCCGACGAAGGGCACGCGCTCCTCCAGCGGGTTGCCGCGCTCCAACACCGCCTGAGCGGGGCCGCGAGCCGCCTGCGCCGGGTCCACGCCCGCCACTTGCACCGCGAGGGACTCACCACCGAACGTATCGCCGAGCTCTTCGGCGTCAGCCGCCAGCGCATCTCGGTGCTCCTGCGTGACCGCGACGCCAGGTAGCTCGCGGCTCGCGGTGCGGTGCCGCTGCCGGCGCGAACGACTGAGAGCATGCTCGAACCGGTCGACGAGCAGGCGACGGTTCGGGAGGCCGGTGAGCGCGTCGCGCAGCGCGCGGTGCTCGGTCTCCTGTTCGGTGACCTTGCGTTGTGTCACGTCGACCGCGACCGCGCGCCATCCGCGGTCGGGCGCGAGGCTGACCCCGGCGGTCAGGAGATACGCGGTGCTCCCGTCGGGCCGGCGGATCCAACACGCACCAAACGCGTTGGCCGCGAAGATCTTGCGGGAGCGGTCGGCGGTGTTGCGCTCGCGGGCCGGCGCGAGATGGCGCTCGTGTGCGTCGGTGAACGCGGCGTTCCACTCGAGCACGCGGCCGAGGGGATCGCGCATCGGGGCGACGCGCCCGCGCACACGCGGTACTCGCCGTTGCGGCCGGTGCGTTGCCGTCGCAACGTCCCTCGACCGGTATCGGAACGATCCCGCCCGATTCGTGAATGGGAACCGACAACGTGCCCGGCGACGCGCCGGCGGCCGGGCAGCGCTACTCCGGCACGGGCGGTCGCTCGCAGCGGTGGTGCTCCTCGCCGCCGACGATGATGATGCGCAGACGGCCCCCGCCCGTCTCGGAGATGATCTCGATCGTCTCCCGATCGGCGAACGGCAGGTCGAGGTCGGCGCCGCACCAGTTGCACACGTAGCGGCCGTCGACGAGCTGCAGCAACACGCTCCCCTTTCGCATTCGCACGATGCGATGCGGTCTCGTTGCATGGTGCCGTCCCCGGCGCGAGAAGTCCAGGCGCCGAAACTCGACGACGCCTAGCCGAGGATCAACGAGAGGGCGGCCGCAGCTCCGGGTCCGAACCACACCACGCGGAAGACGACCGACGCCGCGCCTCGCAGCGGCACGCGCGCTCTCGGTGCGACGAAGGTCCCCCAGCCGGCTGCGAAGGCCCCGACGAGCGCGATCCCAAGCGCGGTCCGGGCCGCGACCGGGACGTCGTGCGCGACTCCCCACCACGCCACGGCGATGTACACGGCGACCTCGGCGACGAACCAGAGGAGGTCGGCGACGCCGATCGAGTCGTTCACCCGTTGCCGGCGCTCGTCCTCGTTGTTACTTGGACCATCCCGCGAGGAGGCTCGACTGCTGCAACGCGAACCAGTCGTCGCGCCCGGGCGGCGCCGCCGCGACCGACGCCCGCGCGCCGACCGACGCGGTGGCCGCGACCGGAGTGACGCACCCGGTGGGTACGAATGGGGCCAGGACCGGCAGGTGCGGCACACGCGTGTCGGGGAAGCGGAAGTCGAGCGCGTGCGCGAGGTTGCCCGGGTCGAACGGCGCGTTCGACGCGTCACGCTTCGACAACGGCGCGAGGCCCCATCGCCACTCGATCAGCTTGAGGACGGAGGTGTGATCGTAGAAGCGGTGCGTCACCGACGACGCGCCGTGCCGGCGCGTGAACGGCGACGCGATGATGCACGGGACCCGCATGCCGGTGAGCACCAGATTGCGCGCGTCGAGGTCCTGGTCGATTCCCTGACGGGAGTTCGCGCCGAGCGGCACCCCGGCGGTCACCCGGCGCGGTCGGACATGCTCGAAGAAACCGCCCCACTCGTCGTAGTTGATGACGAGCACGGTGTTCTTCCAACCCGGGCCCGACGACACCGCATGGAAGATCTGCGAGAGGAACGCGTCACCGGCGCGCAGGTCGGCGAGCGGGTGGTCGTCGTTCGACAGGCCGCTCCCCTCGCCGAGGAACGCCGGATCGACGTACGAAACGTTCGGCAGGGTGCCCGCGGCCGCCGCGGTCAGGAAATCGGAGAGGTGCGACGAGATCGGGAGGTACTTCGCCCCCCACAGCGCGGTGACCGGCAGGTCGCTGTAGTAGTAGCGGCCCGTGGGACCGCCGGGTTGGTTGAGCCGGTCCCAAATCGTCGGGAGCTGCGACACGGAGACCGTGTTCGTGATGCGGTCGGTCTGCCCCGCGTGCTGGAAGATCCGGTTCGGGTACGTCGGCCCGAGGATCGAGCAGAAGTAGCGATCGCACGTGGTGTAGTGGCGCGCCAGCCGGCTCATGAAGGGCCGGTCGGCCGGCTTGTAGTAGCTGATCGCGAACTCGTCGTTGCGGGTGTCGGTGAGGAAGCCGTTCATGCGACCGCCGGCGTACTGGATCCGCCCGCCCGTGTACGAGTGGTCGGGATCGGCGAACCCGCATCCGTCGAGCTGGGTCTGATGATGCGTCTTGTGCCGCTTCCCGTCGGCCCCGACGTAGGTGAGTCCCGCCTGCCGGCCGTCCGCGCCCGGCAGCCAACCAAGGAGGTGGTCGAAGCTCCGGTTCTCCATCATCACGACGACGACGTGCGTGATGCCGGAGTGGCGCGGGTCGGGCAGGCCGGTGTGGCGCGCGTCGGTCCAGATCGCGGAGCTCCTGCCCGACGCTCCGAACTTCCCGCCGAGCAGGGCGACCCCCGAGGCTCCCAGCGCGCCCTTGACGAACTCCCGTCGGTCCAGCGTCATCTGCTACTCCCCCGCAGCGGCGAACTCTGCAGCAGCTTGCCACAGACCGTTCGAGCCCGCGCCGAACGGCACGGGACGGGCGGCGGAACGGTTCATGAATGGCCGGGCCGCCTGGACCACCGGGGGGAGTCGCGTGGAATACACGCGCGCGGCGGCCCGGTTGCACGGGTTCATGCCCCACTCGGCCCGTGTCGTCTCCGTCAACGTCGGTCTCCCTCGCACGGCGACGTGGGGTGGACGCGCCGCGACGAGCGCGATCTGGAAGACGCCGGTCGAGGGCCCTTCGGACTCGGGCCGCGCAGCTGCATCGGTCAGCAACTCGCGATGGCGGAGTTGCTGGCCGTGGTCCCTGCGCTCGCGAGCCACGGCGACCTGAGAGTCGAATGCAACATCGAGGAAGACGCGGATTTCGCGCTCCGGGTCGCCGGCGGGCTCCGGGGACGATTCGTCCGTCCGGTCGCGCCGGCATAGATCCCAGCGCGCCGGACCGGCACCGCGAGCCGCTCGGTTCGCGCTTCCGTGCGGCCCTTGCTCGACCCCCGAGCATCGGACGTGGCGCGGGCCGGTCAGATCGCGGTGCCGGCCCGGCGCCCGAAGAACGTGCCGTCGCCGAGGCTGATGCCGCTGACGTAGCCCCCCGCCGCGAGGCTCGCGCTCGCCCGGCCCGCCGCGAAGAGGCCCGGCACCGCGCGCCCGTCGGCCGCGAGGACACGTCCGTCGACGTCGGTGTGCAGACCGCCGAGCGTGAACGTGGCATAGATCGCGCCCCGGTCGACCCCGAGGTCGATCGCGCCCAGCGGGGCGACCAAGGGTTGGACGTACGGCGGCAGCTTGCCGAACTCCGGGTCCTCGCCCGCGGCGGCGTGCTCGTTGTACCGCGCGACGGTCACGGCGAGCGCGTCCTCGGGCACGCCGATGTCGCGCGCCAGCTCTTCGACGGTCTCGGCCGCGTACGAGAAGCGCAGGCCGAGCAGGTTGCGTTCGTAGATCGCCTCGTCGAGCACCATGAACACGTCGCCGTCGTGCTCCATCAACGCCTTCCAACCGATGCGGCCGGTGTACGTGTCCTCGTTCACGAAGCGGTGCCCGCGCCGGTCGACGAGGATCGCGCGGCACAACCGGTGCGGCGGGCCGAGCGGCAGCGCGCACTCGAACGCATCCAGGCGCAGCGGCGCGCCACCCGCTCCGAGGCCGAGCCGGATGCCGCGGCCGTCGTCCGCGTCGGTCCCGATGCGCCACGCCGGATCGGGGCGCATCGCGTCGGGGCAGTACGCCGCGACCATGGCGTCGTTGTACGCGAAGCCGCCGGTCGCGATGACGACGCCACGCCGGGCGCGCACGTGCGTCGTCGCGTTGTCGTGCCGGATCGCGACCCCGACGATCACGCCGTCCGCGCCCACGACGAGCCGGTCGGCTCGGGTGTCGACCATGACGCGCGGGCGTGGCCGCGACCGCGTTCGTGAGGCACTGCATGAAGAAGTTGCCGGCGCTGTCGGCGAACCGGGGTTTGTGGCCGCGCGGCGCCGGCCGCGCAATATCGCAGAACGGCCGGCTGTCCTCGCCACCCGAGAAGACGAGACCGCTGTCGTCGGCCGACTCGCGGTTCGGCTCGTCGCAGAACGCGGCCCGGAACGGGACCCCGTGTTCCTGCAACCAGTGGAAGTGCGAGACCGACTCGTCGCAGTACCGCCGGAGCCGGGCGAGATCGGGCCGGTCGTCGGGATCGACCGCGCCGTGCGCCGCGGTCGCGGCCCGGAGGAAGGTGAACATCGTGTCGGCGTCGTCGTCGTAGCCGCACTCGCGTTGCACGGGCGTACCGCCACCGAGATAGATGAGGCCGCCCGACATCGCGCTCGTCCCGCCCGGCGCGCCCTGGCGCTCGAGCACGAGCACGTCGAGGCCGCGCGCCGACGCGGCGATGGCCGCTGAGGCCCCCGCACAACCGAACCCGACGACCACCACGTCGGCCTCGTCGTCGAACCGACCGATCTCACTCTCGGCGAGCGGAGCTATCGGAACCACGGGATCGTCACTCACCCGCGCCACCCGCTCGGGACGACGACTCGACGGGACACGCGCACGCCCCAGACTGCCGGATCACCACGGGACCCGTGCAAGTCCGGCACCGTCGCGGCCGGCGTCGTACCAGTTCCCCACCCTTCCTCAGGGCCGCGTGGGCGTCTGCTTCGCAAGGACGCTTGGCCGCGCCGCGGCCTGGTCGCCGATCGAGGCCTCGATCATCACGCGCGCGTCGTCGATCGGTCGCGGTCGGGAAAAGAGGTAGCCCTGCATGTACGGGCACCCGAGCTGATGCAGGACCGTCAGCTGCTCCTGCGTCTCGACCCCCTCGGCCACCACACTCATCTGCAGGTTCTTCGCCAGTCCGACGATCGCGGCGACGATCGCCGCGTCCTCCCGTTCGGTGCCGATCGAACGGACGAACGACTTGTCGATCTTCAACACGCTGATCGGGAACGCCCGGAGGTAGGTGAGCGATGAGTAGCCGGTCCCGAAGTCGTCGAGCGCGAGGTTGAGGCCGAGCGCGCGCAGCTGCCGCAGGAGAACTTCGGCGCCGGCCGCGTCGTCGACGAGCGTGCTCTCGGTCAGCTCGAGGGTGAGCAGGGTCGGGTCCAGGCCGGTACGCGCCAGCGCGCCGCCCACGACGTCGAGGATCTCGCCACTGAGGAGCTGCCTCGTCGAGAGGTTCACGGAGATGCCGAGCCGCAGACCGGGCCACCGCCGCTCCCATGCCGCCGCATGCCGGCACCCCTCCTCCAGCACCCACGCACCGATGTCGACGATCAGCCCGGTGTCCTCGGCGGCCGGGACGAACGAGTCGGGGGCGACGAGGCCGAAGCCCGGCCGCTCCCACCGGACCAGAGCCTCGAACCCACGGATCGCACCGGTGTCGGCGTCGATGAAGGGCTGGCAGAACAGGCGGAGCTCGTGCCGGGGCACGGCCTCGCGCAGCGCGGACTCGAGCGCCATCTCCGTCGTGATCCACTCCTGCATCGCGCGGTCGAACAACGCGAAGCAACTGCGGCCGTTGTTCTTGGCGCGGTACATCGCGAGGTCCGCGTTGGTCAGGATCTCGTCCGCGGTCTCCGTTCCGTGGGAACAGAACGCGATGCCGACGCTCGCGCTCAACACCGCTTCGTCCTCGCCGAGGTGGAACGGTTCCTTGATCGCGTCGATGATGCGATCGGCACACTCGGTCGCCTGCTGGATCCCGTCGACGTCGTCGAGCAACACGACGAACTCGTCGCCGCCGAGCCGGGCGACGGTGTCGATCTCCCGGACGGCACCCCTGATCCGCGCCGCGGCTTCGACGAGCACTCGATCACCGGCGTGGTGGCCGAGCGTGTCGTTCACCGACTTGAAGCGATCCAGGTCGACGAAGAGCGTCGCGAACATCCGGTTGTGCCGCCGGGCCCGGGCCCGGCGCTGATCGAGCCGGTCGATCAGCATCATGCGGTTCGGCAACCCGGTCAGCGAGTCGTGCGACACCTGATGCGCGAGCTCGGCTTCGAAGCGCTTCTGGTCCGAGAGGTCACGCACGATCCCCGACATCATCGCCTGGCCGTGGCCGGAGGTGATCGTGCTCATCGAGACGACCATGGGGAACGTGCTCCCGTCCCGCCGGAGCCCGGTACTCTCGATCCCACCGCGCTCGGCCGACGACGCCTCGCCGGAGAACGCGTGGGTGAACAATGCGTCGAGCGGTTCGCGGATCTCGTGCGGGACGATCGTCGCGGCCGGGAGTCCGATGATGTCGGCGGCGGCCCAGCCGAACATCGACTCGGCCGCGGTGTTGAACGACGCGATCGCGCGGTCCGGACCGATGGTCAAGATGCCTTCGGCCGCGTTCTCTACGACGGAGCGATAGTGCGCCTCGCTGCGTCGTGCGTCGTCGGCGGCCCGCGACGCGCGGAGCGTCTCGTCGGCGAGCAACGCGTCGCTGCGTTCCGTGCGTTCGCCGATCGCGCCTGCCATCCGGATCGTGCCCCCGAACACCAGCGCGCCGAGGAAGCCGATGACCTGACTGTTCGACTGGCCGAGGAACGACGGGGCGATGTCGGCGAACACGAGCGCCTGCCCAACGGCGCAGCCCGCGAACGACCAGCCGAGGAGTGCGCGCCACGCGTCGGCGCCGGCCTGTTCGAGATCGAAGAACGCCGAGAACCCGAAGGCCATTCCGAGCGCCGGGCCCCAGCCGGTGAGGTACAGCGCGGCCGTCACCGCCAGGACGTGCGCCATGATCCGGAGATGGAACCGCGGCGTTCCGATCGGCGTCGCCGCCCACGGCTCGGTGATCCGGCTCAACACCTGCGACCCGACGATCACCCCCGCGTACAGCCAGATCGGGACATCGGCGACCAGGCCGAAATGGCGCAGCACGAGCCAGAGCGCGATCGCGACCGGACCGACCGAATACACGAGCAGGACCGGCGACAGCCCCTCCGAACCGGCCGGTACGGCCCGGCGATCGCGCGGTGCCAGCGCCCGGGCCCCCGAGCGACCGGCGCGCGCGAACGAGCCGCACGACAGACGGCGCGCCCAACGGGCTTCGGACCTCATCACATGCTGTTCGACAAGTCGCGTGGTCCGGTGGAGCGACCGTTGTCCCGAAAGCCGGCCCGAATCGGTCGACGCGGAGTCCGCCGAGGCGGCGTCAGTCGGCGCGGAGGTAGCCGATCGCGCGGGCGTCGTGCTCCAACCCGTCGCGGAACTTGGGGTGGGCGATGTCGATGAGCTCGCGTGCCCGCTGCGCGATCGACTTGCCCCGTAGCTCCGCGACGCCGTACTCGGTGACCACGTGGTCGACGGTGTTCTTCATCGTCGTCACCGGCGCGCCCGGGCACAGCTGCGAGACGATGCGCGAGACCGACTCGTCGCCGGTCGTCGAGTGCAGCACGACGAAGCCCTTCCCCTGCTCGCTGTACATGGCGCCGCGCGCGAAGTCGGTCTGCCCGCCGCTGCCCGAGTAGTAGCGCCCGGCGATCATCTCGGAATTGCACTGGCCGAGCAGGTCGACCTCGACGGTCGCGTTGATCGACACGAAGCACTTCTCCCGCCCGATCACCCGCGAGTCGTTGACCCAGTCGACCGGGAGGAACTCGACCGCGCTGTTGTCGTTCAGGAAGTCGTAGAGCCGCCGCGTCCCGAGAGCGAAGGTCGCGACGAGCTTGCCCGGGCGCGTCACCTTGCGCGTACCGGTCAGCGCACCCGATTCGAACAACGCCATCACGCCGTCGGAGATGAGCTCGGTGTGCAGACCGAGATCGTGATGACCGTGCAAGAGACCGAGGATCGCGTTCGGGATCGCGCCGATACCGGCCTGGATCGTCGCGCCGTCGGGGATCCGGTCGGCGACGAGGGCCGCGATCTGTGTGTCCTTGACCGACGCGGCCGGCGGCGGCACCTCGATGAGCGGGTAGTCGACCTCGGTGAACCCGACGACCTGGCTGAGGTGCAACGAGTTCTCCCCGAACGTGCGGGGCATGTTGGAGTTGACCTCGAGGAAGAACGGCACCTGCCCGATGAAGCGGGCCGTGTAGTCGGCGTTGGTCCCGAGCGACACGTAGCCGTGGCGATCGGGCGGCGACGCGGCCGCGAGCACCAACTGCCGCTTCGTCTCGCGGCGGAGCACGAGCGGCATCTCGCTGAAGTGCGCGGGCACGAGATCGCACTCGCCGTTCGCGAACGCGGGACGCGTCACCGGCGAGAGGAAGTACGACACGTGTTGCAGATGGTCGCCGTACGCATGGTGGAGGTACGGGTGGTCGTAGAGCGCGTGCATCTGGTGCACACGGACCTTCGTCAGGTCGTTCGCGTGCGCGTCGATCGTGTCCATCAGCACACGCGGCTCGCCGTTGGCGAGCGGCACGATGATGTCGGCGCCGTTGGCGATGTGCGCCAGGACCGCTTCCGGAGCCGAAGGCGTCGCCATCACCGTGACGCTCCGTGGGGAGGGTGCCGGTACGGGACGGCGGGCGGGCGGGTCGACATGTACGTGCAACCGTACATACCGGAGCGGTTCACCGTGGTGGCCTATGATCGAACGCGTGTTCGCCACCCTCGAACGGTTGAACGACGAGCAACGGGCCGCCGCCACGTTCGCGGGGAGCCAGTTGCGGATTCTCGCGGGCGCCGGCACCGGGAAGACCACGGCCCTGACCGCCCGGGTCGCATGGCTCGTCGCGGGCGGGCTCCCGGCCGAGCGGGTGATGGCGCTCACCTTCACCCGGCGCGCAGCCCGGGACATGATGCACCGCTGCGACACGGTGCTCTCCGGTACGACCCTGCCGGCCCCGACGCCCGGCCGATCGCGGTCGCGCCCGCGGGCGCGGATCGTCGGGGGCACCTTCCACTCGATCGCGCATCGCACCCTGCGGCGGCACGCGATCGCGCTCGGTCTCCCCGAGTCGTTCTCGATGCTCGACGCGGGCGACGCGGCCGACGTCATCGACCTCGTCCGCGACGAGCACGGCGCCGCGGCGACCGGTCGCCGCTTCCCGAAGAAGGGAACCCTGCTCGACATCTACTCGCGCACCGTCAACACGCAGCGCCCGTTGTCGACCGTCATCGACGAGGTGGCTCCGTGGTGCACCGACCAGCTCGATCAGATCGCGTCGATATGCCGCGCGTACGTGCAGCGCAAGCGGTTGCTCGGTCTCGTCGACTTCGACGATCTGCTCCTCTACTGGCGCGCGGCCGCGGCCGACGACCGGCTCGGACCGTTGCTCGCGTCCGAGATCGACCACATCTGCGTCGACGAGTACCAGGACGTCAACGCGCTCCAGGTCGAGGTGCTGCGTGCGCTGCGGACCACCGACCCGCGCCTCACGGTGGTCGGCGACGATTCCCAGGCGGTCTACGGCTTCCGGGGCGCGAGCCCCCGCCACCTGCTCGACATCGAGTCGGCCTTCCCCGGTATCGGCACGATCGTGCTCGAACGGAACTATCGCTCGGCCCAACCGATCCTCGACGTCGCCAACGCCGTCGGCGCCGACGCGCCGGAAGGGTTCCGGGCGCGCCTGCGCGCCGATTCGCCGACCGGCGAACGCCCGCGCCTCGTCCGCTGTGCCGACGAGGACGCGCAGGTCGACGCCGTCTGCGAGCAGATCCTCGCCCACCGGGAGGAAGGGATCGCGCTGCGCGAGCAGGCGGTGCTCGTGCGGGCCGCGCATCACAGCGACCTCCTGGAGCTCGAGCTGTCGCGCCGGCGCATCCCCTTCGTGAAGTACGGCGGTCTGCGGTTCGTCGAGGCCGCGCACGTCAAGGACCTCATCTGCCTCTTCCGCCTGGCCGACAACCCGCGCGACGAGCTCGCGTGGTTCCGGCTACTCCAGTTGCTGGAGGGAGTCGGCCCGGTGCGCGCGCGGCGGGCGATCGCCGCTCTCGGTGTCGATCGACCCGGCACCGCGGCCGAGGTGCTCATGCGCTGGCCGTTGGCGCTCGAGGAGCTCCCCGCGCCATCCCGCCCGGCCGCGGGCGCGTTCGTCGAGGCCCTCCGGCACGCGCCGGGCGAGTCGGTCGCTGCGCACGGCGAGCGACTTCGCGACGCGCTGGCGCCGCTCGTCGCCGGCGCGTACGACAACGCCGACGCGCGCCTCGCCGATCTCGACGCACTCACGGCGGCGGCCCACGACGCCGCGCGCCTCTCCGACGTCGCGGCCGATCTCACCCTCGAACCCCCGAGCTCCACCGGCGACCTCGCCGGCCCGCCCTCGATCGACGAGGACTGGCTCGTGATCTCCACCGTGCACTCGGCCAAGGGCCTCGAGTGGGACGTCGTGCACCTGCTCAACGCGGCCGACGGCAACTTCCCCTCCGACATGGCGCTCACGACACGCGAAGGCCTCGAGGAGGAGCGCCGGCTGTTCTACGTCGCCGTCACCCGGCCCCGCCGCCGGCTCCACGTGTACCTGCCGCTGCGTTTCCACTACCGGCCACGCGGCCGCGACGACGATCACACCATGAGTCAACCGAGCCGCTTCCTCTCGGCCGGCGTCGGTGCCTGCTTCGACACCGTGAGCACCGCGCGGCACGACACGATGGCCGGCGTGTCGATCGACGCCGGCATCCGGGTCGCGACGGAGCTCGACGCACTCTGGACGTAGACCGCCGGCGCGATGCGACCATCCGGCCGACCACGCCATCTCGTCGCGCTCGGCCGCGCCCGGGCCATGACCTAGCCTCGCCCGGCGGCGCCCGGCCCGGCGCCACCCGTGCAACCTGCCCACCGCCCCGCCGGACGTCGAGACACCCGGAACGTTGAGACCCATGCCGCCTCGCCTCGATCCCGCTTCGCTCGAGACACTCCGGGCGCGGCGGGTCCTGCTCGCGATCGCGGCGGCGGCCACGGTCCTCTTCGTCATGTTGTTCGTGTTCGCGGTCCGCACGCACTGGGGCCAACGGCTCGACGCGTCCGCGCTCGAAGGGCGCCACGTGCTCACGGCGCGCGATGTCCACGTAGCGGCGCGCCTCCACACGTCGATCGACATCGCGTCGCTCACACTGCTCGGTGGCGCGATCATCCTCGTTGCGCTCCTACGCGGGCGTCTGCGCCTCGCGGTCGGCGCCGCCACGATCATCATCGCCTCGGTGGGTACGAGCGAATTCCTGAAGCACACGCTCGAGCGTCCCGACCTCGGTGTCGTCGACGCGCTGCGCCGGTTGCCGTCGTACCCGAGTGGCCACACCACCATCGCGATGGCGCTCAGCGTCAGTGCGGTGTTCGTGACGCCCCGGCGCTACCGGGCGCCCGTCGCCGTGCTCGGCGTGGTGTTCAGCGCGGCGATGGGCTGCTCACTCGTCGCGACCGCGAGCCACCGCCCGAGCGACACGATCGGCGCCGCGTTCGTCGTCACCGCGTGGTCGGCGGTCGTCGCGGCCGTGTTGCTGCGGTCCGAGCCGGTCGACCCGTCCGCCCGCCCGGCGCTGCTGTCGATCAGCCCGTGGATGGCGCTGGGCGGGATCGGGCTCCTCGTCGGCTCGTTCACGGCCGCGGCGATCAGCATCGTCGCGGTGCACTACGGACGGCTCGAGACCGTGCATCTCGGCCGCGCGCTCGTCGCCGCGGGCGGTGCCATCACCGGAACCGTCCTCATCTGCAACGCGGCGTTGCTCAACGCGTTACACAATGCCGAGCTCGACGGCCGCCGTCGCGGCGCCGGTGAACCGACCCCATCGCGTTCCGACCCGTACTGACGCCTACCCCGCCGGGCAGGCCGCGAGGCCCGCGGGATCGATCGTCGCCGCCGGCAGCGACGGCGGCGATGCGAAGTGCGGCGTCGAGAAGTCGAACATGTCGTACATGGGATCCGCGTTCACGTCGCGGTTCGTCAGCGCGGGCAGTCCGAACCGCAGTTCGATGAACCGCAGGATCGACGTGTGGTCGTCGGTGATGTGCGAGACGTAATGCGGCTTCGCGTACGGCGACACCACGACCACCGGCACCCGGATCCCGTAGCGGTCGAACGCACCCGGGGCATCACCCGGCTTGAGCTTCGGCGCGATGTTGTCCGGGATCGGGGCTCGCGGCGGGGCGACGTGGTCGTAGAAGCCGCCATGCTCGTCGTACGTCAGGAACAGCGCGGAGCTCCTCCAGTTCGGGCTGGACATGAGACCGTTGACCACGTCGGCGACGAACTTCTGGCCGACCTGGACGTTCGCCGGCGGGTGCTCGTCACTTTCGACAGTGGGCGTGTCGAGGAACTTCGGGTCGACGAACGAGACCGCCGGCAGTTGGCCCGCGGCCGCGTCGGCGTAGTACTGGGTCATCGTGAAGACGTGTTGCGCCTTGCGGTCGTTCACGTACTTGAACAACAGCGACGGGAACGACAGGTTCGGCTGGTCGGAGTAGACCTTCCAAGTCACCGACGCCTGGTCGAGCAACTCGAACACCGACTTCTGCGTCGAGAGGAACGTGTCGTTGCGGATGAGCCCGGCCGACGTCCCGGCGTAGAGATAGAACCGGTTCGGGAACGTCTGCGTCAGCGCCGACGCGAAGTAGCGGTCGTTCGTCGAGAACGTGTTGTAGAGCCCGTAATAGAACGGCAGATCGGTCTGGTCGTAGTAACCCATCGTGCGGCTGCCGGTCGGATCGGCCGGATCGGCGCTCGCCGAGGTGCTCGAGTTCGCGGCCGTGAACCCGTCCATCGCGCCGTTGTCCCACTCCTGGTGGGTGCCGTTCCACGAGTGGTTGAGGTCACTCGTCTCGCAGTACGTCGTCTTGTGGAACGGGACGATCGCGGGGCCGGTCGGGTCGAGCGGATTCGGGTTGCCGGTCGTCGGCTCGGCCGAGTAGCCGGTCTGGCCGGAGGCGTTGAGCTGGCCGAGGTAGTTGTCGGCCGACCGGTTCTCCTGCATCAGCACGACGATGTGCTGGAGCGGCGAATTGTGCGGATTCGGGATACACGCGGTCAGCGCGGTCGCCGACACCGCCGCCGACAACAGCCCGATCAATACACGCTTCACCACGGTCCGCCCCCCGATCGCCCGACGCCCCGCGGCGCAGGCTGGCGAAGTTAACGAGCCGTTCAGGAACCGTCAATCCGTGGTACTGCCGCGCGCCGCCCCGAACGCGGGCCGCAGGACTCAGCCGCGGCGCGCGATGTACTTGGCATAGCCCTCGGCCAGTGTCCGCAGCTCGGGGTCGGCCCGGAAGCGCGGCTCGAACCTCTCCCACGCGGCTTCGCGCTTGGCCGGGAAGTACTCGGTCGGCCAGTAGCCCTCGTGCGGCCGGTAGCCCTTCAACACGTTGCGGGCCACGGTCGCCTTGTGCACCTCGTCGACGCCGTCGGCGATGCCCATCGTCGGCGCCGCGGCGTACATGGCCTGCAGCGGCGTGAGGTTCGTCGTCCCCAACGAGCCGAGGATGTGCAGCGCGTTGAACGAGACCTCGCGCAGCACCCTGGCCATCGTGTACTTCACGGCCGCGATGTCGGTGCGCGTCTCCTGGGTGCTCGAGTTGTCGATCTTCCACGCCGTCTCGAGGACGAACAGCCGCAGCATCCGGATCGACGCGTAGGAGTCGGCGATCTTCTCCTGCACCATCTGGTGCTCGCCGATCGTCTTGCCGTGCGACTGCCGGCTCAGCGCGCGCTCGCACATCATGTCGAACGCGAGCTTGCACTGCGCGATCGTTCGCATCGCGTGGTGGATGCGACCGCCGCCCAGGCGGCGCTGCGCGAGCACCTTGGCGCCGTCCTCCGGCCCGAGGAGATGGTCGAGCGGGACGCGGACGTCGTTGTAGACGATGTGGTTGTGGTTGCGGGGCTCGGGCATGATCTCGACGCCCGGCGTCGCGCGCGGCACCACGAACATGCCGTTCGTGCACATGACGAACAGGATGTCGGCGACGCGTCCCGCGCTCGTGAACCACTTCTCGCCGTTGATGACCCATTCCTCGCCGTCGCGGACCGCGTGCGTCTTGAACAGGTTCGGGTCGGACCCACCTTGCGGCTCGGTCATCGAGTACGCCGACCAGAGCTCCTGGTTCAACATCGGCTCGAGCCACCGCTGCTTCTGCTCGTCGGTGCCGTACGCGGCCAGCATCTCCATGTTGCCGGTGTCGGGCGCGGCCGCGCCGAACATCTGCGGCGCCGACGGGTAGCGCCCGAGGATCTCGTTCAACAACCCGAGCTTCAGCTGCCCGTAGCCCGGACCGCCGAGCTCCTCGTCGAGGAAGATCGCCCACAGGCCCTGCGCCTTGACCTGGTCCTGCAGCCCTTTGACCAGCGCTCGGATCTTCGGGTCCTTCGATCGCACCGCGTAGGGGAACACGTATTCGAGCGGCTCGACCTCTTCCCGGCAGAACTGCTCGACCCAGTCGAGCTTCTCCTGGAACTCCGGTTCGGTAGAGAAATCCCACCCCATGCAAGGCCTCCGAGATCGTCGCGTTCCGGTCAGTCTGCCCGCGCGGGCGGCGGCCGTGCCTCCCGTCCCGCGCCGCCGGTCGGATCCGGACGGACGGGCCGCGAGCGGAATAGGTCCCGGACGACCGGCGTTGCCCGCCGCAATGACCGTGGAAGAACTGAGTGCCCGCACCTACGAGCGGCGCTGGTGGACGCTCGGCGTCCTGTGCGTGAGCCTCGTCATGATCGTCGTGGCCAACGCGTCGCTGAACGTCGCGCTGCCCACGCTGGTCAAGGATCTGCACGCGAGTGCGAGCTCGCTCCAATGGATCGTCGACGCGTACAGCCTCGTGTTCGCCGGGCTCCTGCTGACGGCCGGGTCCCTCGGCGACCGCTACGGGCGCCGGCTCGCGTTGAACACCGGACTCGTCATCTTCGGCGGCGCGTCCGGACTCGCCGCGTTCGCGGGCACGTCGAGCCAGTTGATCGCGGCACGCGCGGTGATGGGCATCGGCGCCGCGCTCGTCATGCCCGCGACCCTGTCGGTGCTCGCACACGTCTTCCCGCCCGAGGAGCGCCGCCAGGCCATCGCGATCTGGGCCGGCTTCGCCGGCGTCGGGGTTGCGCTGGGCGGGGTCACCAGCGGCTGGCTGCTCGAGCACTTCTGGTGGGGCTCCATCTTCCTCACCAATGTCGCCGTCGTCGCGGTCGCGCTCGATCGCAGGCGCGGTGCTGATCCCGAAGGCAAACGAAGAGGAGGAGCCCGCGCTCGACCTCATCGGCGCGTTGCTCTCGATCGCCGGGCTCGGCGCGCTCGTCTACGCGATCATCGAGGCGCCGACCCGCGGTTGGCTGTCGGGCGCGACGATGATCGCGTTCGCGATCGCGATCGTCGTGCTGCTCGCGTTCGCGTTCTGGGAGCTGCGCACGAGCGAGCCGATGCTCGACCTGCGCTTCTTCCGCAACCCGCAGTTCGCGGCGGCGACGAGCTCGATCACGTTCGTGTTCTTCGTGATGTTCGGGATGATCTTCACGCTGACGCAGTACCTGCAGCTCGTGCTCGGCTACGGGCCGCTCGAAGCCGGCGTACGGATGCTGCCGTGGGCGCTCGTGTACATGGTCTCCGCGCGCCGTTCGGCGCGGGTCGTACAAAGGTTCGGTCAGCGCACGGTGGTCTCGTCCGGCCTCGTCGTGGTCGCCGCCGGCCTCGCGCTCCTCGCGCGCAGCGGGCTGCACTCCAACTACGCGTTCCTCGCGCTGTCGCTCGTGGTGAGCGCGGCCGGGATGGGCATGGTCACCGCACCGTCGACCGGCGCCATCATCGTGTCGCTTCCGCTGAACAAGGCCGGTGTCGGCTCCGCGGTCAACGACACGACGCGCGAGCTCGGTGGCGCGCTCGGTGTCGCGGTGCTCGGGAGCCTCATCGCGTCGCTCTACCGGGCCGACCTCCCGGCATCAGCGCAGGCGGCGTCCACGTCGCTCGGGGCCGGTCTCGAGGCAGCGGCCAAGTTGCCCGCGCCCGCCGGCGCGCGAGCTCGCGCACGCGGCGCGGCTCGCGTACGTCCACGCGTTCGACATCACGATGTTCGTCGCGGTCGGTGTCGCGCTCGTCGCGTCGGTCGTCATCGCCGGCGTGCTCCGGCACGCGCCCCCGCCCCGAAACGGAGATCGTGCTCGTGGGCGAGGAGTCCCTCGACCTCGCCCTCGCCCCGGTTCCCGCCCGCGACTGAGCCCGGTCCGGCGCTGATCGGGCCGCGTTCGACGACCTACGTCACGTTCCTTGACAGAAGCCGGTCGCGCTGGCCTTGATGGTGCCGTCCTTGCACAACACGTCGGCGTTGTCGTGTGCGAACACGCCCGACGGGCTGTCCCAACCCGGGACGACCCACGCGTGCACCATCCACGTGGTCCGGCGCATGAACGTGCCTTTCTTGGCGTCGCACATCGACTTCGTCACGCTCGAGTCGGCCGGGAACGGGACCACGATCTTCGGCCCACCGAAGATCACACACGTGTTGGTGTGCCGGTGCCAGTGGTCGTTCGGGCCCGCGAATCCCTCGGGCGGGTTCACGTCGCCGGAGAGGTACATGAGGCCGATGATCTTGGAGGTCGGGCTCGTGCCGTCGTAGATGTACGAGCCGGGCTTGGCCGGGTCGAAAGCTGCGAGCGCGTCGCCGAGGTTGATGTAGTGCGCCCCCGTCAGCGGCGAGAAGGCGCCGGCGAGGATCATCCCCGCCTTCTCGGCGTCGGCGACCGTGGGGTACTTGAGCGCCACTTCGCGTGCGGTGACGAGTTGCGCCGCGAGCACCGCGCGGGTCCCCGCGTCGAGCGGCTTGTCGGGGATCAACGCCTCCTGCGCCTCGTCGATGTTGCACGAGCCCGCGCCGACACCCTTGAGGCACGTGGGGGCGGTGGCTTTCGGCGACGCGGCATTCGGTGTCGGTGCCGCGACCGCGGCGACCGTCTGCACGACCGTCTTCGTCTTGGACTTCGACGAGCCCACCGCGTACCCGAGCGCAGCGGTGGCGACCACCACTGCGACCGCGGCGACCACGAGCGCCGGGACACCCCGTCGCTTCCGCCGGGACGATTCGGAGTCGAGCGTTTGCATGGTTCCCCCCACGCTGGACCGACGTTCCGGGGAGCGTACGCCAGATCCCCACCAATCCGCACCGACCGCAGCGTCGACACCGGCGTCGACACCGGCGTCGACACCGGTGCTGCGCGCACTCGCCTCGTTACACTCCGGCGGCCATTTCTCCGAGACGAGGCCGGACGAGACTGCGGTGACCGAGGCGATGTGGTGGCGCCAGGCCACTGTGTACCAGATCTATCCGAGGAGCTTCGCCGACGCGAACGGCGACGGCATCGGCGACCTCGCGGGCATCGTCTCCCGGGTCGACTACCTCGACCGGCTCGGCATCGACGCGGTGTGGCTGAGCCCCTTCTACCCGTCGGCGCTCGTCGACGGCGGCTACGACGTCGACGACTACCGCGACGTCGATCCGGTCATCGGCACCCTCGACCAGTTCGACGCTCTCGTCGCGGCGCTGCACGCGCGCGGCGTCAAGGTGATCGTCGACATCGTCCCGAACCACAGCTCCGACCGGCACGCGTGGTTCCGGGAGGCGCTCGCCGCGCCCCGCGGCTCGCCCGAGCGCGATCGCTACATCTTCCGCGACGGCACCGGGCCGAACGGAGACCAGCCGCCCGCCGACTGGCAGTCGTTCTTCGGTGGTCCCGCGTGGACGCGAGTTCCCGACGGCCAGTGGTACCTGCACCTCTTCACCCGCGAACAGCCCGACTGGAATTGGGACAACCCCGACGTCCACCGCGACTTCCTCGCGACGCTGACGTTCTGGGGTGACCGCGGCGTCGACGGCTTCCGGGTCGACGTCGCCCATCTCCTCGCGAAGAACCTGCCCGACGTGCTGCCGAGCTGGGCCGAGCTCATGCAGGGCCTCGCGCCCGGGAACGACCTCTACGCGCCGGGGCAGCACCCGATCTGGGACCGCGACGACGTCGACGAGATCTACCGGAGCTGGCGGGAGTTGTTCGACACGTACTCACCACCGCTCACGGCCGTGGCCGAGGCGTGGGTCGCGCCGGACGCGGCGCGTCCGCTACGCGCGCGCGCCACCGGGCTCGGTCAGGCGTTCAACTTCGACCTGCTCGAAGCCTCGTGGGATCCCGCGCGATTCCGGCGCATCATCCGAGACAACCTCACGCTCGCGCACGAGAGCGGCGCGTCGAGCACGTGGGTGTTCTCCAATCACGACGTCGTCCGGCACGCGACGCGCTTCGCGCTGGCGCCGGGAGCCACCGCCGCGTCGTGGCTCCTGGCCGGCGCCGATCCGAACGTCGAAGACCGCGCGCTCGGTCTGCGCCGGGCGCGAGCCGCGACCCTCCTCGCACTCGCGCTCCCCGGGAGCGTGTACCTCTACCAAGGCGAGGAGCTCGGACTCCCCGAGGTGACCGAGATCCCCGATGACCGTAAGCAGGATCCCGCGTTCTTCCGCGACCGCGGCTCGAATCCGGGCCGCGACGGTTGCCGCGTGCCCCTTCCGTGGGCGGGAGCGGGCGAGTCGTTCGGGTTCGGCCCCGGGCCCGCGCATCTGCCCCAGCCGTCGTGGTTCGGCGACTACGCGGTCGAGGTCGAAGAACGAGATCCCGGCTCCACGCTGTGGTTCTACCGGCGCGCGCTCGCGCTCCGGCACGAGTTGCAGCGCGACGAGACGTTCGAGTGGATGGAACCAAACGACCCGGTCGTCGCGTTCCGCCGGGCCGGAAACTGGGTGTCGCTCACGAACTTCGGCTCCGCACCGGTAGCCCTGCCGGCGGGCTCGGTGCTGATCGCGAGCGCCCGGCTGGACGACCCTGCGCTCCTGCCCCCCGACACGACCGCCTGGGTCCGATCGGAAGGCGGCGGCTGATCGCGCCGGTCGACGCGGCCGACCGCTCCGGCGAGGCGAAGGGTGTTCCATGACGCGCGGTCATGGAGAACGACGGTGGTCCCGGATGTTGTACCGACCGGTCGGTTATCGTGGCCGCCCGCGCCCACGGCCCCGGAGGTTCAGGTGATCGTCATCGTCGTCAAGCAACCGGTGCGTGCGAAATACGCGGACGAGTGGCCGTCGCTCGTCGCGGAGTTCACGACGTCGAGTCGCGCCGAGCCGGGCAACATCTCCTTCGACTGGTACCGGAGCGCCGAAGATCCGAATCTCTGGGTGCTCGTCGAGGTCTTTCGTGACGCCGAGGCCGGCCAGGCGCACGTCGAGTCGGCCCACTTCGAGGCGGCGAGCGCGCTCATGCCCCGCTGGCTCGCCGCCGTCCCGGAGATCATCCATGTCGAGGGGCCCGGCGACGGGTGGGCTCCTGTCGGCGAAGCGTCGTCGTGAACCGCAGGGCAAGGCCAGCGTCGGAATCGCAGGCGAGATCATGAGTCTTCCGGCGGCGACACCTCGGGCCGTGCACCGAACGGGTCGGACTCGGCGGCGGGCGCGATGAAGGCGGTGCGCGGCAATCGCGGGGGCGTCACCGTCGTCGACCTCGATGAAGCCCCCGGGACCGGCGAACTGCTTCGCATGAGGTCCGGGAGCATCTGTGGCTCCGACCTGATGTACCTCGGCCTGGGCAGCGAGAAGATCATGGGCCACGAACTCGCGGGCGTGCGCGACGACGGCACCGCTGTCGTCGTGGAAGCGATCTACGGCTGCATGAAATGCGAGGCGTGCATGCGCGGCGCGTACAACCTGTGCCCGACGCACGGTCAGCGCGCGCTCGGGATCGCGGCCGACGGAGGGATGGCCGAACACTTCCGAGCACCGACGGCGCGGCTCGTGCCCCTGCCGGCCGAGCTCGACGTACGCGACGCGTCACTCGTCGAGCCCGCGTCGGTCTCCTGGCACGCGTCTGCGGCTCGGCGGGACCGGACCGGGACGGCGGGTCGCCGTTGTGGGTGCCGGCGCGCTCGGGCTCCTCGCGGCGGTGGGCGCCCGTCGGCTCGGCAGCGAGGACGTCGCGCTCGAGGCGCGCCACCCCCACCAGCGCGCCGCGGGCGAGCGGCTCGGCGCCCGCATCGGCGCGGATGGGCTGTACGACGTGGTCGTCGAGGCCGCGGGGACGGAAGCGAGCCTGGCCCGCTGCGCCGAGCTCGTGGCGCCGGGCGGAACCGTCGTCGTCCTCGGCGTGCACCTCGGTCCCGTTCAGCTGAACTGGATGCCCCTGTTCAACCGCGAGGCACGAATCATCCCCTCCCTCGGTTACTGCGCGCACGACGGCGGGCGCGAGATGGCCGACGCCGCGGCGATGCTCGCCGACGAACCCGACATCGCCCGCACGCTCATCACGCACCGCTTTCCGATCGAAGACGCCGCGGAGGCGTTCCGGGTCGCCGGCGACAAGACGACCGGTGCCCTCCGAGTGATCATCGAACCCAGTTGACCGCAAGGCCGGCATCATGAGGGCAAGCGATCAATTCCACATCGGGATCGTCGTCGACGACGTCGACGCAACGTTGGCCGAGCTCACCGCGCTGTTCGGTTACGAGTGGTCGGACCGGATCGGTGCACCGACTTCCGTACTGCTCCCGACCGGGCTCACCGAGATCGATTTCAGCCTCGTCTATTCGCGCACGACACCGCTATTCGCGGACGACACCGCGGCTCGAGATCATTCGCGCGGTGCCCGGGACGATGTGGATGCCGGTGGCCGGCTCGGGCATCCACCATGCCGGCTACTGGTCGGACGACGTCGACGCCGACTCGCGCAAGCTCGAGCGTCGCGGCTTCGCGACCGAGGCGATCGGGACGCCGGCCGACGGCGGCGCGCTCTGGGCGTACCACCGCGGACCGACCGGTCCGCGCATCGAGCTGATGAGCCGGCAGCTCCAACCGTTGTTGGAACACGTCCGGGGACCGACGGCCGCGACCGACGAGTGAGCTCCCGGCATTTCCCCGCACTCATTCGAGGATCCGGGCGGCGGGTGCACGCGCGAAGAATCGTGCACGAATCGCGAGAACCCCGGACCGGCGAGGCGGTGCCCGAACGTGACCCGACCGGGGGCCTACTGCGCGACCCTCATGCGCGCCGCAGCCAGGCGAACCACCGGCCGTCGACCGAACGACAATCCTCGACGCGCAGGCCCGCACCATCGGCCAGGTGAGCAATCTCCTCGGAACCGACCCAGCACCACGGGAACCATCCGACCATCCCGGTCGCGACCTCGAACTCCACGGCTCCGAACTCCAGCCCGGCACCGAGCGGCTCCAGCTCGACGATCGTGCATCCGTCGGAGGCCATGAGGTCGTTCGCCCGGTTCAACAATCGGGTCGGATCACCCCCGATCCCGATGTTGCCGTCGAACAGCAGCACGTTGGCCCACGAACCCTCGCGCGGGATCGGATCGAACACGGATCGCTGTACGACTCGACGACCCTGTGCCTTCGCGCACGCGATCGCGGCCGGTGCGGCATCGATGCCGAGGACCTGGACGCCGCGTTTGCGCAACGCGGCGACGAGGCGCCCGGGGCCGCAGCCGACGTCGAGGACCGGACCATCGAGCTCGCCCAGGATCCGGCGTTCCGCCGGAGTGACGGGACCCGCCCACAGGTCGAGGTCGAGTCGCAGCACGCGATCGGTTGCGCTCACGAGAACATCTCTCGGCACGCCTCGAACCTAACGACCGACGCCGACGGATCGGTGCCTGAAGCCCTTACAGTTCGCGAAACACTCGAGGTCCGCGACGTCAACGAGCGGCCGACGCGGCGCAGTGGCGCGTGTGCGAACTCCCGCAGGCCTTCGCCGAAGGTGACCCCGGCGCGGAAGCCGAGCATCTGTTCGGCGAGCGCGGGCGCGGCGAACACGTGGCGGACGTCGCCGAGTCGGTAGCCGCCGACGACGACCGGCCGGGGCGCGTCCGGACCGAAGGCCTCGGCGATGGCGGTCGCCATGTCGAGCACGGTGTGCGGATCGCCGCTGGCGACGTTGACCGGTCCGTCGTATGGGCGGTCGATCGTCAAGGCGCAGACGTTCGCACGCGCGACGTCTCGCACGTGAACGAAGTCGCGACGCTGCCCGCCGTCCTCGAACACGCTCGGCGCCTCGCCTCGCGCGAGCGCGCTGCGGAAGATGCTCGCGACACCGGCGTAGGGCGTGTCGCGCGGCATCCGCGGGCCGTAGACGTTGTGGTAGCGCAGCGCGGTCACGGCGACGTCGTCGTGCTCACGGGCGTAGCTGCGGCACAGGTGCTCCTGCTGCAACTTCGTCGACGCGTAGACGTTCCGCGGATCGACCCGTGCGGTCTCCGGCACCGGGAGCGCGACGAGCGGCGATCCACAATGCGGGCACGGCGGCTCGTAGTGCCCCGAGTCCAGCGCGACCGCCTCGCGCGGCCCGGGCGCGATCTCTCCATGCGCGGCGCACCGATATCGACCCTCGCCGTACACGACCATGCTGCTCGCGAGCGCGATCCGCCCCGCAAAACGAGACCGATGCAGCGCGCGCAACAGCGCCGCGGTACCGAAGTCGTTGTGGTGGACGTAGTCGGTGACGTCGTCGAAATCGACGCCGAGCCCGACCATCGCCGCCTGGTGAGAGACGGCGTCGACACCGGCCACGGCCGATTCGATCGTCGCCGGGTCGGTGACGTCGCCCCAGACGTACTCCGCGCCGTCGTTGCGCCATTCCGGCACCCGCGCGTGCGCAGCCGGAAGCAGCGCATCGAGCACACGCACCTCGTGACCGTGGGCGACCAGCGCGTCGACGACGTGTGAGCCGATGAAGCCCGCGCCGCCGGTGACGAGGACCCGCACTAGGTACGCACCCGCGGGAGGCGAATCGTGAAGACCGCGCCCTCGTCGTCGTTGGCCACGTACAGCTGCCCGTCGTGGGCCTCGACGAAGCCCTTGGCAATCGCCAGGCCGAGACCGGCGCCCCCACCGGGCGTGCGCGCCGGATCGCCCTGATACGCGACATCGAAGATACGAGGGAGATCCTCGGCGGGGACACCTCCGCCCGAGTCGCGCACGGCGACGTAGGCGTAGTCCGACAGCTCCTCGTCGACGCCGGCCTCGATGACGATCGAACCGTCGCTCGGAGTGTGCCGGATCGCGTTCTCGAGCAGGTTCCGCAACGCCCGCAGCACCTCGGGCGTCGACACCTCGAGGTCGAGCGGTGGGCCCACGAGCCGCCCCTCGAGCTTCACGCGTTTCGCAGCCGCGACGGGAGCCGAACCGGCCAAGACGTCGGAGACGAGGTCGCCGAGCGACACCCGCTCGAACTTGAGCCGCAGCGCGCCCGCCTGGGTGCGGCTGAGCTCGAAGAGGTCGTCGACGAGCGTGGCGAGATGGTCGACCTCCTCGCGCATGGTGCGGAGGTACCGCTCGACGGTCGCGGGATCGTCGACGACGCCGTCTTCCAACGCTTCGACGATTGCCCGCATCCCCGCCAACGGAGTTCGCAGATCGTGCGAGACCCAGGCAACGAGCTCGCGGCGGGAGGTCTCGAGTATTCGTTGTCGCGTCCACGCGTCGTCGAGCCGCGCCCGCGTCGACGCGAGCGCGTGCGCGAGATCGACGAGCTCGGCGGGGGCGTTGCGCTCCAGCGGGCCGGGAGCGGATGCGCCCTCCTCGCCGAGCTGACGAGCGGCCGCGACGAGCGCCCGGCTCGCCGCACCGACGCGCGCGCCGAGCACGACTGCGAAGACGATCGCAACCGAACCCGCGGCCAGCAACACCACGACCAGCGCGCTGAGATCATGCTGCGAGATGAACATCGCACGCGACGCCACATACGCTCCGGCCACCACCGCGAGCACCGTGCTGCACGTCAGCGCCACGATCTGGGCGCGGACGGTACGACGACGCCGCACGCGCAACGCGAAGGCACCGATCGCAAGCGCGAACACCGTGACTCCCGCCGCGATCGCGGAAAGCTCGGCGGCGTCGTGAAGCGTCACGGATCCCACCGGTAGCCGACGCCCCAGACCGTCTTGAGATGACGCGGTTGCCCGGGATCGGCTTCCACCTTTTCCCGGATCCGGCGGACATGCACCGTGACCGTCGCCGTGTCGCCGTAGGAATAGCCCCAGACCGCCTCGAGCAACTCCTCGCGTCGATACGCACGCCGGGAACGAGCGGCGAGGAACACCAAGAGGTCGAATTCGCGGGCCGTGAGCGTCACGAGCTCTTCGCGTCGACGCACCTCCCGGGCGAGGACGTCGATCCGCAGGTCCCCGGCCACGATCGGATCGACGCCATGTTCGAGCGCGGGCTCCGCGCCGGCACCCGAGGCGCGGCGCAGGACAGCCTTCACCCTCGCCGTGAGCTCTCGGGGCGAGAAGGGCTTGGAGACGTAGTCGTCGGCGCCGAGCTCGAGGCCCATGACGCGGTCGTCCTCGTCGCCGCGCGCCGTCAGCATGATGACGGGCACCGGCGCGGTGGCACGGAGCCGACGACACACCTCCAGGCCGTCGAGCTGCGGGAGCATGAGATCGAGCACGACGAGATCGGGCCACCGCAGTGCCGCCTGTGACAGCGCACTTTCGCCGTCGCCGACCGCGACGACGTCGAGACCATCGCGCTCGAGGTAGCGCACGACGACCTCGCGAACGGTCGGGTCGTCCTCGACGACGAGGACGTGCGCGGGCGTCACCATTGCGACCATATCGTCACGGCCACCGCAAGCGTGCAGCCCGCCTGCAAGGCCAACCAGGGCCGGAGTCGGGGCGTTGGTCGTAGGTCGGACAGCGATGCGGTGGCCAGCAACGTCCACGGCACGAAGGGCAGCCAGATCCGTTCCACCTCGGCCTTCGACATCCCGCTGAGATCCGCCAGCGCGACGACGGCGAGCGCGCCGCCGACGAGCAACCAGATCCGACGGTCGCGGAGACGCCCGAGCGCGACCGCGAGCGCCGGCCCCGTGGCGACCGCGAACAATGCGAGATCCGCGAACAAGAAGTACGAGTACGGCCGCCGCATCGCGACACCCGTCCAGTACTCGTGACGGGTCGCGGCGAACCCGGAGAACCACGAGAAGCCGAGCGCGCCGAACCCGGCGAACACCGGCAGCGCACCGATCGTGGCCCAACCCAACAGATGCACCGACCGGCGGGACACCCACACCACGATCGGGATGATCGCGAGCAGCACCAGGCCATACGACAGGAACGCGGTGATCCCGAACCCGGCACCACCGGCCACGGCCAGCACGACGCGGCGACCGCCCCGGCTGCCGCTCGCGAGCACGAGCGCGGTCACCGACCACGCCGCGACGCCCGCGAAGAATGCATCGGCGGTCTGCCACCAGATGACCGCCGGGACGAGAACCATGAACGGTGCGGCCGCGCGCGCGGCGTCTTCGCCCGCGATTTCGCGCATCGCGACGAGGGCAGCCAGTGCGGCTGCGACTCCCCCGGTGACCGACAGTGCCGCGCTCCATCCCGCGCCGGCGAGGCCGCCCTTGTCGAGCAGCCACTCGATCACGACCATGCCGGGCGGATGACCCTTGGTGTTCTGCGGGTATCCGGCGATGTGATCGACGAAGTGCGCGAGGAATCTATGCAGCGAGGTGATCCCCCGAGCCGACTGCAGGTAGTCGTTCCGCGCCGGCCGCAAAGGATCGGTGAGCGCGTCGAGGCCGCTGATGCTGTCGATCAACGCGACCGCGCACGACCACACGACGCTCGCCGCGCCCGTCACCACCAGGAGCGCGCGCCAGCTCAGCCATTGCGACAACCGGGGCGCGGTGCGCACGACGACGGATGCGACGAGCAGGGCGGGGATCACCCGCCAGCTCGGATGAAACCGCAGCGGGCTCCAGAACGGAGGAGCCGCGAGGACGAGATCATGATGCGTCGCAGTCGAGCGCGGCGCCCCACACGACGGCGACGACGATGAGGGCCGCCCACACGCACAGCGCGCGCGCCGCAGATGTCTTCGGGCCAGTGCGCAGGTCGAGCATCGCGTTCCGAAGGGTAACGACGCGCGCTCCGGAAACGACGGGGCGCGGGTGTCCGCGGCCATGGAATTTCGCGAATCGTAAGGGCGAAACGGGCGTTCCCCGTCGACCTCGTCGGTACGTTGCGATCGATGCCCGACGTCGTGCTGCCCGCACTCAACGAGGCCGACGCGATTCCAGCCGTCATCGCAGGAATGCCACTCGGCTACGAACCCATCGTCGTCGACAACGGGTCGCACGATGGGACCGCCGACGTCGCGCGCGCATACGGCGCTCGCGTGGTCGTCGAGCCGCACCGCGGATTCGGCGCGGCGTGCTTCGCCGGTCTCGCGGCCTCGACCGCAGACGTCGTGTGCTTCATGGACTGCGACGGCTCGTTCCACGGAGCCGACCTCCCCGCGTCGCGGACCCCGTCATCGCCGGTGAGGCCGATCTCGTCCTCGGCGCCCGCCGCGCCGACAGGGGTGCGTGGCCCCTCCACGCGCGGGCGGGCAACGGTGTGCTCGCGTGGGAGTTGCGCCGGCGCACCGCGCTGCCGTTGCGCGACCTCGGCCCGATGCGTGCCGCCCGGCGCGAGCATCTGCTCGGGCTCAGCCTCGTCGACCGGCGGTTCGGATGGCCACTCGAGATGGTGCTGCGAGCGTGGCAGGCGGAATGGCGCATCCAGGAGGTCGAGGTTCGCTACTCGCCCCGGATCGGCCGGTCGAAGGTCACCGGCACGATCGGCGGTACGGCCCGGACGGTCCGCGACATGGCCCGGCTCCTCCGATGAACGCGACCGTCATCGTGCTCGCGAAGTCGCCGGTTCCCGGACGGGTGAAGACGCGCCTGTGCCCGCCGTGCACGCCCGAGCAGGCCGCGCAGCTCGCCGCGGCCTCGCTCCGCGACACCCTGTCGGCGGTCGCCGAGACGCCCGCGACAGCGCGCGTCCTCGCGCTCGACGGCCAGCCCGGCCCCTGGGTGCCCACGGGCTTCGTAGTCGTTCCCCAGCTCGGGCGCGGGCTCGACGAACGACTGGCGAACGCGTTCGCGGCCGTGACCGGACCGGCGTTACTCGTCGGCATGGATACGCCGCAGGTGACGCGCGGCCGGCTCGTCGCGGCGATGGAGATGCTGCACGAGCCCGGCGTCGACGCGGTCCTGGGCCGGGCGACCGACGGAGGTTGGTGGGCCATCGGACTCCGCCACGCAGATTCGCGGGTCTTCATCGGCGTACCGATGAGCACCGATCACACCGGCGCGGACCAACTCGCGCGACTGCAGGAACTCGGCTATCGCACCCGTCTGCTCGACGAGCTCCAGGACATCGACACGTTTGCGGACGCGCTCGACGTCGCGCGCCACATACCCGCGTCACGATTCGCGGCCACGCTCGAGGCCCTCGACACCCTCGACCGAACAGAAATCGGGAAGGGATGATCACAACCTCGACGGAGGTGCACGGCGAACGGGTCGCGGCCCGGCTCGGGCTCGCGCTCGCCACGACCTTCACGATCTGCTTCTTGACCGGCCTGTATTCGCACTTCGCGCAGCATCCGTCGTTCGGGTTCGAACTGCCCGCCCGACCCGCCGGTCTGTATCGGTTGACGCAGGGTCTGCACGTGGCAACGGGGATCGCGTCGATCCCCCTCCTCCTGGCGAAGCTCTGGAGCGTCTACCCCCGGCTCTTCCAGTGGCCCCCGTTCTCCAGCGCCGCGCAGGCGATCGAGCGACTCGCGATCTTCCCCTCGTCGCGGGCTCGATCTTCATGCTGTTCACGGGCCTCGCGAACATCAATCTCTGGTATCCGTGGCACTTCGACTTCCCCACCACGCATTACCGCACGGCGTGGATCGTGATGGGCGCACTCATCGTGCACATCGGCGCGAAGTTCGGCACGAGCCGGCGCGCGCTGCGCCGGGCGCCGCGCGACGCAGCCGAGACGCTCCCACTCGGCGCATCGGCCGAACGTCGTCGCTTCCTCTTCACCGCGTTCGGTGTGAGCGCGCTCGCCGTCACCTTCACCGTCGGTCAGACCTTTCGCCCGCTGCGCAAGCTCGCGCTCCTCGCGCCCCGCCGGCCCGACGTCGGGACGCAGGGGTTTCCCGTGAACGGAACCGCCAAGGAGACGGGCGCGCTGAGCCTCGCCGACTCACCCGCGTACCGGCTCGAGGTCACCGGCCGCGTCGCGCGCCCGCTCTCCTTCACCGTCGACGAGCTGCGCACCCTCCCCCAACACTCGGCCACGCTCCCGATCTCGTGCGTCGAAGGTTGGAGCACGTCGCAACGGTGGACGGGCGTACGCGTGCGCGACCTCCTGGCGATGGCGGGCGCCGAACCGCACGCGTCGGCCAGTGTCGAGTCGTTCCAGCCGTACGGCAGCTATCGCACCTCGGATCTCGACCGTTCCCAAGCCCACGATCCCGACACGCTCCTGGCGCTGCAGGTGAACGGCGAGCCGCTGGCGGTCGACCACGGGTATCCGCTTCGGCTCATCGCCCCGAACCGACCGGGGGTGATGCAGACCAAATGGATCAAGACGCTGATCGCCAAGTGACCGCCACCGACGAGCCCCGTCCGATCGGGCTCGCGGTCGGTCTCGTGCTGGGCGTACCAATGATGCTCGTCGGGATCGTGGGCATCGTCCGGCACACCGACGCGACGCCGCCGTCGAGCTATCTACGGTTCTTCGTCGGCGGCGATCTCCTGCACGACCTCGTCGTGGCGCCGGTCGCCGCGCTCGTCGCGTTCGCCGTCCTGCGCCGGACTCCGGCGGTCGCGCGGGGTCCGTTGCGCGCCGCGCTGTTCGGATCCGCGGTCATGATCGCGATCGCCTGGCCGGGCATCCGGCACTACGGCCGGATGCGCGCCCCCGACAACCTCTCCGTGCAACCGCTCAACTACGCGACATCGACCGCAACCGCGGTCGCGGTCGTGTGGGCGATCGCCGCGGTGTGGTTCGTGGTCGCCATCGTGCGTGCCCGGGCCGAACAGATGCGGCCCTTCTCAGCCGATTCCCAGACCTGATCCGTAGTCCCGGCCGTGGACCCGCGCCGCCAGCCCGACGACAACGAACCGGAACGCCGGCGCTACCGTCGCGGGGTGCCGTTCCCGGCTCCGGTGGAACCGAATCCGCGGGGAGGCGCGGTGGTCGAGGTCCGAGATCTGAGCTTCCGCTACGACACCCCGGAGGGCGAGCTGGTCGTCCTCGATCACCTCGACTTCGACGTCGCAGCCGGCTCGACGGTCGCGATCACCGGCGCGTCCGGCTCGGGCAAGACCACGCTGCTCTCGGTACTCGGTGGGCTCGACCGTCCGCAGGTCGGCACGGTGACGGTCGGCGGCCACGCCCTCGCCGAGTTGGGCCGGGACGACGATGGCGCGCTATCGCCGCGAGGTCGTCGGGTTCGTCTTCCAGGACTTCGGGTTGCTCGGGCAGCTGACTGCGCTCGAGAACGTGGAGCTCGCGCTGACGTTCGCGCACGTGTCCCGTCGCCGCCGGCGAACGCGGGCGCGTGAGCTGCTCGACGCGGTCGGTCTGGGCGAACGGGTGGGGCATCGTCCGCGTGCATTGAGCGGCGGCGAGAAACAGCGCGTCGCGATCGCCGCGCGCTGGCGAACGAGCCGCAACTCGTGCTGGCCGACGAACCGACCGGCAATCTCGACGCCGCGTCGTCGGCCGCGGTGCTGGAGCTGTTGCTGCGCGTGCCGGCCGAACGGGGGACGACAATCGTCGTGGTCACCCACGACGAAACGGTCGCGGCGCGCGCCGATCGCCGGATGCATCTCGTCGACGGCCGGATCGCCGCTTCATGACGTGGCGAGACGCGATCGCACTCGCGCGCCGGAGCGTCGGACGGCGCGGCGGCCGCGCGGTGCTCACGGTGCTGGCCGTGGCGCTCGGCGCCGCGCTGCTGTCATCGCTGCTCATCGCCAGCACCGCCGCGAAGCAACGCGTCCTCGATCAGGTCAGCCAGGGCGGCCCGCTGTCCGGCATCAAGGTCGACGCGGCGGCGCCGTCGCCCGTGGCGCTCGACAGCGACAGCCCGCGCCCGGGGCCCGCCCGCCGTATCGACGACGCCGCACTCCGGTCGATCGCGCGCCTCCCCGACGTCGTGTCGGTGCTGCCGATCGTCGCGACCCCGATGGTGTTCGAGCCACCCACGAACCTTCCCACGGCCGCGCAGGCGCGCGACAACGACGGCCGGCCGATCTTCGACTCCCTGATCGGCGTCGATCTGAGCCGCGTCAACGACCTCCCGGTCACGCTCCTCACCGGCCGGCTTCCCGACCCCGATTCGCAGACCGAGGTCGCGGTCACGAGCGACTTCCTCAGCCGCATCGGGATGACGACCCAGAACGCAGCCGCGATCGTCGGGGCCGAGCTCACCCTCGGCGCGCCGCGTGATTTCGACAGCGGGATCGGACGGCGCACGCGGGCGCGGTGGACCCGCGCCCAGATCGTCGGCGTGGTCTCGCAGGACGCCGGTTCGGGGCTGGTGATCTCCTCGCTCGACCTGGCCCGCGCCGCGCAGGCGTGGACCGCGCTGAGCACCGCGAGCACGCCACCCGCGCCGCCGGTCTCACCCTACGCCGAGCTCTTCGTCGTCGCGCGCGGCCTCGACCGCGTGACCGCGGTCCGCACCGAGATCAACGCCGTCGGGTACTCGACCAGTGCACCCGAGAGCCTCATCACCCAGGTCCAGCGATACGTACACGTCGTCGAGCTCGTGCTGGCCGGCATCGGGCTCATCGGCCTCGCGATCGCGGCTCTCGGCATCTCGAACGCGATGCTCGCAGCGATTCGTGAGCGCCGCCGCGAGATCGGCGTGCTCAAAGCCGTCGGCGCCACCGACCGCGACGTCCGCCGGGTGTTCCTGGTCGAGGCCGGCACCCTCGGCTTCGTGGGCGGCGTCCTCGGCGCCACGATCGGCTTCGTCGTCGCGCGCATTCTTGCCACCGTCGTCAACAGCTATCTGTCGAGCGAAGGCCTGCAGACCGTGCGCCTCGGCGTGCCGGTCGCGTTGCTCGCGGCCGTGATCGGCGGCGCGACCGTGCTCGCACTCGCGGCCGGGACGCTGCCCGCCATCCGCGCCGCGCGCATGCCCGCGCGGCAGGCGATCGGCGACGACTGATGCGCCGCCCCCTCGTCGTCGTCGTGGTCGGCTTGGTCGTTACGGTCGTCATGGTCGTCGCGCTCGCGGCGTGCAGTACCCGGTCGGGGAAGGCGAAGGGCCCGGCGTCGTCACCCTCGACCGGTCCCGCGATCACCGTCCTCGCGCTGGGCGGCAGCGCGACCGAAGGCGACGGCGTACCCGATCGGCTCCGGGATGCGTGGCCCTACCTCGTGTTCCGGACCGCCTTCCCTCGTTCGACGGTCTTCGTCAACGGCGCGCTCGACGACGCGACCCTGCAACGCGCGATCACGGCACAAGCCCCGCTCGCGGCGCAACTGAAACCCGACCTCGTCGAAGTCTGGTTGGGCGCCGACGACGTCATCGGGCACACTCCGATCCCCCGCTTCCGCGCCGAGTTCCGCCGGCTGCTCGACCTGTTGCACTCGTCGGGGGCGCGCCGCATCCTCGTCGCCGATCTCCCTGCGGCCTTCGGAGCCGCCGCCGCGCCGTACAACACCGAGATTCATGCGGCCGTCGCCGCCGCGCACGCGGAGCTCGTGTCGCTCGCGGACACGGCGGTCTCCCTGGCGCCGACCGACGGGTTGGCGCCACAACCCGACGTCGCGAGTCACCGCGTCGTCGCCGCGGCGTTCACCCGCCGGATCGCGCAGGCCCCGTAGCCATTGGTAGTGCCCGCGACCCCCGCGAGCGCCTCAGTTGCCGCGCACTTGGAACGCGGCTCGACCACGAGTCGAGGCGACGCGCCGCGCTACGCGAACCGGACGACCGAGATCGCGCCCGCGATCAGGCAATAGATCGCGAACGGCAACAGGTTCCTGGTCTCGAAGAAGCGCACCAGGAATCGGACGGAGACGAATGCGGCGACCGCGGCGAAGACCCCGCCGGCGAGCGCCTGACCACGAATGCCGTCGCCGTTGGGCCCGAAGAAGTCGTGCGCCTTGTAGAGCCCGGCTGCGAGGATGATCGGCGTCGCGAGCAGGAACGAGAACCGCGCCGCGTCCTCGTGGTCGAGGCCTCGTACGAGCCCCGCGACCATGGTGATGCCCGAGCGGCTGATACCCGCGAAGAGCGCGCCGATCTGCGCGACGCCGACGGCGATTGCCTCACGGAATTGCAGCGTGTCGAGTTGTCGTCCGGGTTCACCCGCGCTCGGCGCCTTCGGATGCGCGTCGACGAGCGCGGTGACGCCGCGACGGCGCCGTACAACGTCGCCCGCGAGGAGCAAGACGCCGTTGACCGTGAGGAAGATCGCCGCCGCGAGCGGCTTGGCGAACAGTGTCCGCAGCGCGTGCTCTAACAGCAGGCCGGTGAGGCCGGCGGGGATCGTCGCGACGATCAGGAGCCAGGCCATGCGCTCGTCGGCGGACTCGATCGTGCGCGTCCGGAGCGTGCGAAAGAAGCCCTTGATGATGCGGGACCAGTCCGACCGGAAGTAGACGAGGAGCGCGAGCGCCGTGGCAACGTGGAGCGCGACCACGAAGGCGAGATAGGGCGACTCGCTCCGAGACTGGTCCTTGACCAGCGTGTCCCAACCGAGCCAGGCCGGGACGAGCACCGAATGGCCGAGGCTCGAGATCGGAAACAGCTCCGTCACGCCTTGGAGCAACCCGACCACGATCGCCTGGAAGTAGCTGATCATCGTCGTCCTTCCTCGTGGGCGCGCCGGACCCGCCAGAGTGATGCACCGAGAATCGCGACGACGCCGATCGGGAGAATCGGCCAGGCGACCGTTCCGCGGTGTGCGATCGCAGCCGTGACGGCAAGGAGCACGCAGACCGCGACCGCGATCGTCCAGTCGTCACCGACGACGAAGTCGTACCAGAACCGGGCGAACTTCGAGAGCGCGCTCACGCCGCGGCCATGCGTGTGCTCGACGTGCGCCGTAGCCATGCAACCAGCCCGAACGATGCGGCGACGACAAAGCCGATGACCGCGACGAGCGATGCGTCGGCGCCCGGCCACGACACGCCGGCTCCTTCCGCGCTCCAGAAGATTCCGAACGAGCTCAACATGACACCGACGCCGAACTTCAGCGTGTTCTCCGGAACGCGCGAGAGCGGAGCATGCGCGACGACACCGGCGGCCAACACGACGATCAACGCGGCGGCCGCGCCCACGACCGCGAGACCGACGTTCCTCTGGGCGCCGCCGAAGGTGACGATGATGAACGCGACCTCCAGGCCCTCGAGGAACACTCCCTTGAACGCGACGGTGAATGCGTACCAGTCGTGCGCGTCTCGCTGCCCGTTGGCGCGCAGCAGCGCGACCTCGGCCTGGTAGATCGCGTCTTCGTCATGCATCGCCTTCAAGCCACTCGCCCGCAGGATCGCCTTGCGCAACCACTGCAAACCGAACGTCAGCAGGAGTCCCCCGACGACAACCCGAAGCGCGTCGATCGGGATGTTCGCGATCGCGGGACCGAGTGCGCCGACGATCACTGCCAATGCCCCGAGCGCGGCGGCCACGCCCAACGCCGCCGATCGCCAGCCCCGGGTCACACCGACCGCGAGAACGATCGTCAGGGCTTCCACCATCTCGACGGCCGCGGCGAGGAACGCGGCGGCGACGAGCAGCGCACTGTGCATGGAATCCGTCCCACTGCTCTCGGGTCGATCGACATCGTCCCGTCCGGTCGTAGCGTATGCTACGACTGTGGGAAATATCGTAGCAACGGCTACTGACTCGTTTGCCACTCGGGTCGCCGAACGGGGCGACGACATCGCCCCCGCGGAACGCCGGGTCGCAACCGGGCTCCTCGAGTTGGGGGCCGAAGCTTCCGTGCTGTCGGCCGCGGTACTCGCGGAACGGCTGGGCACGAGCGACGCGACCATCGTCCGGACCGCGAAGGCGCTCGGGTATTCCGGTCTCGCCGAGCTGCGGCGAGCACTCGTGGCCCATCCGCACGAGCCCCCCATCGGCGAGCGCTTACGCCGCAGCTTGGAACAGGCGCCTCGGGAGGAGCTGTTCTCGACGGCGATCTCCAATCACCTTGCTGCGCTCGAGGCGCTGACCCGCAACGTCTCGGCGCAGCAGTTCGACGCCGCCGTCGCGGTGCTCACGGCGAGCGAACGCATCGTCTGGCGCGGGCTCGGACCGTCGGCACACCTTGCCGCGTACGGCCAACTCCTGACCCAGCGGGTGGGGAAGCCGAGCCGGGCGCTCGTGAACGCCGGTACCGCGTTCGCGGACGAGTTGCTCACGCTCACTGCGGGCGATGCGATCGTCGTGCTCGCGTACGGAAGGCCCCAGCCTCACGTGCGGGTGCTGCTCGACCGGGCCGCGACGCTCGGCCTGCCCGTCGTGCTCATCACGGACACGGCCGGGCGGCGGCTCGGCTCGTCGGTGCACACGACGCTCGAGTGCGGGCGAGGTGCTCCCGGGTTGTTTGCCAGCCACGGGACCACGCTCGTGGTACTCGAAGCGCTCGTACTGGCCGTCGCGGCCGGGGACCGCGCCGCCGCGGAAGCAACCCTCGACGGCCTCAACGATCTGCGTGCCGCGCTCGCCGGCCGTCGCATCGACGTCGACGCCCCCTGACGTACCTCGGTACGGATCACATCAGTGACCGCGATGTCCGCGCGGTCGTCGACCAGAGCCACAGATCGCTCGACCGCGGGCGTTACCGTGCAGTTTCACTGGGTCTCCTTGGATCTGAAGGCGTAGACACCCTCAGTCTCCAAGGAGACCCGGCCTGAACAACGTCATTGGGAACTACAACTAGCGATCTCGTCATCGACCTATGACCGACGCGCACGAACATCCACGTGACGTGATCGGGCCGACGCGACGACACCGAGTCTGCTCCGCGGCGGTCAGCCGGCGGCCGAGCGTCGCGCGGCGAGACGCGCCATGGTGGCGGCGACCGGCCGGGCCACTCGGGCGGCGTCGAAGAGTCCGACTTCGGTGACCTCGCCGATCGGACGCGTCAGCATGGTGTGCCAGTTGAACTGGTCGCCGCGGCTGTACCAGCACAGCCCATGGGCCGGCAGGCCGTCGGCCCGAAGGCGGTCGAGCATCGCGACCAACCGGTCGAGCCAGCGCGGTCCGTCGGTGACGTCGAGCCCGAGGTTCGACATCTCGGCGACCCAGAACGGGCGCCGCTAGCGATCGAACCACAGTCGCGCCTCGTGTTCGTAGGCATTCATCCGCTCGTAGATCGTCAGAGGATCGTCCCGGGCGCCGTGGACCTGGATGCTCACCGGGTAGACGTCGTGGCCCGCGATGACGCGCTCGGCGGGGCCCGCCAGCGCGCGGATTCGGGACAGGATCGCGTCGTCGACGACCACCGCGACATCGGCCACGTCGGCCCTCGGCGTCACGCCGAAGTGCAGGTCCCACACGAGCTGCTCCAGAGCGCGGGCGGATGCGGCCGCTGCCTCGCCCTCCGCTGTGACGGCAACGTGGCGACGACCGGCGATCGTGCCAGATCCCCAGGAATCCCGAGCACATCGCGGTGATCACCGGTTCATTGACTGGCGTGAAGAACATCGGCTCGGAGTACCGGGCGAGGAACGCGTCCACGTAGCGGACGAAGCCGTCGACCCACGCGGGATCACAGAAACCCGGGTAGTGATCGGGCAGCCCGAAGTGACACAGATCGACGATCGGCAGGAGGTTGTGTCGCTCGCTGGCCGCGAGGGCCCGATCCCACAGCGACCAGTCGTAGATCCCGGCTTCCGGCTCGACCTGCCGCCACGGCATGCCGTACCGCCAGATGCGCACGCCGAGCGCGCCCACTGCTTCCAGATCGGCGTCCTGGTGCTGGAGGTGTGTGCTCGCGGTCAGCTCGTCGACGCGTACGACCGATCCCGCATGGAACACCGTCGGGTCCGACACCTCCTCGCCGCACGCGACTGCGAAGTCCGGAAGGGCAACCGTCGACGTGTCCAATCTCGCTGCCGCTACCGCGATTCGTACGTCTCGGGCACGAACCCCCGACGACTCCCGCTGTAGATCAGGGGAAGACCCTTGGTGCCGTCGATGCACACGCCGACGGTGCTACGGCCGGCAGCCATCTTGTTGACCAGATCTGGATCGCGCAGCAGCTGTCGGAGAATAGCCACGGCGGATCTCCGGCCGGCCGGCCGCAATGCGTCGGGTCGGAGGTGCGAACGCTCGACTCGGCGTTTCCCTCATGACGCGTCACTGCTTCTGCACGTCGGCGCGGTTCTCGCTGCGCATCGTCGCGTCGAAGACCTCGAGCGGACCAGCCCCGCCGTGCCTGTAGGCTCCCACAGGACGGTGATCTGATCACCCACCCGTACAGGCAATTTGTGTCAGCAGTCACCCCGGACCCGGTGGTGCCGTCGACCATGAGGAACGCGTCGATCGATCGTCGTCGGTCCGGCTGCATACCGATGGTTGGCCCTGCCCGTCGCGGTGAGAAGTCCAGACTCGAATACCGATTCCCCCGCGGACCCAGGAGACATGGATGAGTTCACCGACCGTCGCCGAAATACTGCAACTCGCCAACGGAGTCACCGCCGACGAGTTCGAAGGGGTCGCCGCCGCGTTGGGACGACTCGATGAGCGACTCCGCTCGTTCGAAGCGGGCACAGTCGAGTTGCAGCTGAGCGTCAAAGAGCGCGGCACCCCGAGCCAGCACACGACCCTCGAGGCATGGATTGCCGGTCAACCTCGACTCCGGCTCGTCGCGACATCCAGCCGGACAGACTTCGACGGCGCACTCGCCGAAGTGCGCGACGACTTGGTCCGCCAGATCACCGACGCCAAGAACCGCACCGAACCACGCAACAACCGAGTCGGTCGGGAGACCATCTGAGCGTCCGACCCGCTCGGGCGACGCGAGCTCGACGCACGCACCGGACCCCGCCCGTCGTCAAACGGGTCCCTGTACCGCCCGCCGCGGGAGCGGAATCGACGACTGCGCCGAGCGCTCGGTGTTTCCCGAGGTGAAGGATTCGAGGTCGTGGCTCTCGATACACAAGCCGGTTCGCGACCTGGGCATCGCGGACCTTGATCAGGAATTCTCAGGTGGCCACGCGAGCTTCGACCGGGACGAGTGCAAGAGGCCCCTGGTCGGGGCCTTCTCGCTACGTTTCTCAGGTAACACCTGAGGTAGCCGAAGGTCGTGGTTCGGAAGCGATGGTGTCGTGTGGAGCCGTCATGTGTGGGCCGCTCAGGCGAGTCGAAGCGTGCTGCATGACGCGAGGCAATCGAAGTCGGCGTCGGCGTGCAACAGCGCGACGTCCTCGCGTATACACACGGATGCGATGAGGCAATCGAGCGTGCGGCGGATCGTGATGCCTTCACGCCGCGCGCCGCGATAGAGACTCGCGGCGCGGCGATAGTCGTCGAGCTCCTCGAGTCGCAACACCTCGAACGGTGCCAGCCGTCGCTCGACACGACGCACGTCCGCTTCGGACCGCAGACCTTGGAGTATCTCGGTCAGGATCACATCAGTGATCGCGATTTCCGCGTCGTCGTCGATCAGCGCGACGAAGCGCTCGACGGCAAGCTTGTCAAGCTCGCACCAATCACCGACCTACTGGCCGTGTGCTCGCAGGTGGAGCACCAACTTGCCGAACGCCATGGTCCATCCGGCAGCACCCGGAGAATCGCTCGGAATCCCGGCATGGGTCATCAGCATCTTCGTGCGCCCACCGATGTCGAGGAGTTCGACTCGGACCTCGGTCGTCGTTGGATGCCCTTCGGGCATGCCCATCGCCGCGGTCGATGTCACGTTGCCGTGCTCGTCGGACATGGACTCGGTGTAGACGAGGCGTTCGTTCTCGACGACTTCGAGGTACTCGCCGGTGAACCACATCTGCATCGCGCCGTTGGGTGTCTGCATCTCCATGCAGACCAGACGGGCGCCCCCGACGCGCACGTCCATCTTTGCGACGGGGACAGTGGCGCCATCAGGTCCGTACCACGCCTTGAAGTGATCCGGGTCGGTCCACATCTTCCAGATGAGCTCCACCGGAGCATCGAAGGTCCGTTCGATCACTACCGCGTCGCGAGCGCCGTCGTTGTCTGTCATCGTGCTCGATCATCCTTTGCTTGGGCTCGAAGTTGTGCGAGGTAGTCATCCATCTGGTCGAAGCGGGACTCCCAGACCGGCCGGTATTGCTCGGCCCAGGTCGAGACCTCTTGGAGTGGCGAGGCGTCGAGCGCGCACGGCCGGTACTGGGCTTGATGCCCTCGTATGACCAGCCCGGCCCGCTCCAGCACCTTGATGTGCTTCGAGATCGCCGGGAGGGTCATCTCGAACGGCTCGGCCAGTTCGTTGACGGTCGCCGAACCTTGTGCCAAGCGGGCCAACATCGCTCGCCGGGTTGGGCTGGCCAACGCGGCGAAGGTCTCACTCAACCGGCGCTCATCGACTTCCGTCGTCATCGGACCCCCGCACTTCCGAACTCAGTACTTAACCTATCGGTAAAGTACCTGGGGCCAATGTGGCTGTCAATCAAGTCTTTCGGCGCCCGTCGCCGCGCTTGATCGTCAGAGCTCTTCCAATTCGAAGACCATGCTCTGGGCCTCGAGGCCGTACGTCGCAGCGAGGAGCGTGGCGTCCTCGGCGGTCGCCCGCCCTTGCAGAGACTTGAACGCGTCCTGCAGCGTGGCCATGTCATCGAAGTCCAACTCGGCGATCTGGTAGCAGGGATCACCGCCGCGCATCGGAGTCATGTTCTTGCTGAGGGTGTAGCGGCGGAGGCCGGGCAACTCCTTGCCGAGCGGGATATGAACGTCGCGGTAGTGCTGTTGAAAGCCTTCGGTGTCTGTCGGCGTGCTCTTCCAGAGAAAAATGAACCGGACCACGATCGGACTCCTCTACTCGGCACGGTGAACCGACCGGCGTGACGCAAGCGTCTTCATCGGTCGTGGTTACATACCGTCGATCCGGCGCGAACTCATCGCGCTTCGTGAGATTTGCAGAGGACATCGATGAGCACGTCCACGGCGCGACAGTTCGAACGCGAGACGACGCGTTATCGACGGGAACTCCTCGCGTCGTGCTATCAGATGCTCGGCTCAATCCATGACGCCGAGGACGCGGTCCAAGAGACGATGGCGCGTGCCTGGCGAGCCCGCGGGGGCTACGACGAGTCCCGTGCCTCGTGGCGGACCTGGCTGCACCGGATCGCGACGAACGTCTGTTTGAACGCACTCCAATCGCGTCGGCGCAGACCGTTACCGTCGATGCTGGTCGATCCGAGCGTGGATCCCGAGCAGCCGCTGGTCCCGTCGTTCGAAGTGCCGTGGCTCCAACCGATCCCTACGGCAATGGTGGTCCCGGACGGCGATGACCCAGCGGCGACGTCGCTGTTGCGCGGTCGCCTGCGGCTCGCCTTCGCGGCGACTCTGCAATTGCTGACGGCACGTCAACGCGCTGCGTTGATCCTGAGTGATGTGTTGCAGTTCTCAACAGCCGAGGTCGCCGAGATGATCGAGTCGTCGGTGCCGGCGACGAACAGCCTCCTTCAACGCGCTCGGTCCACGCTCGCCCGACACGCCGACCTCGAAAACGCAACTGAACGCGACAGCTCCGTCATCGATGCGCAAGTGCTCGAGCGTTACACGCAAGCGTTCGTTCGTGGCGACGTAAAGGAGTTGACCGACCTACTCGCCGCCGACGCGGTGCTCGAGATGCCGCCGATACCGCTCTGGTACCGCGGCCGCGATCTCTACGGCCAGTTCATGGCGCGAGTGTTCCGTCTGCGGGGTCGCGACTGGCGCACCGTCGCCACCAGCGCCAACGGCCAACCGGCGTTCGCGGCATACGTTCGAGCCGACGACGCCTACCAACTTCACACACTTCAGGTCCTCACGGTGCGTCACGGCGCGATCGATCGCAACGTCGTCTTCCAGGACGCCGCTGTCTTCGGTGCCTTCGGCTTACGGGCCTGGCTGCGCAACTGACTCGAGTGAGAGTTCATGACGTCTCGAGGATCGATCGCAGCCGGGCGAGATCCTTGCGATTGGCTCTGCGCATTGCACCCTCATGAACGGCACCATCATCTTCGCGAGCGCTTCGAGACCAGCACCAACAGGCCCTGACCAGGCCTTTCGCGACAGCCTTCGGGGCAGTTGTCTCACTGCGTCTCGCTACGTTTCTTAGGTACGACCTTCGGTAGCGAAGAAGACCGGCGGCGGGAGTTCGCCGCGCCGCGGCAACGACTCGCCGCGCTCCCCGGCTCGTCTCATCGACACCCAAACGTTCACCATCGTTGCCGCGAGTCGGACTGGTAGAGATCGGGTATAGCGTCGATCGCGTTGCCGCGCATCGCTCGCGTGTCAATGCCGCTCAGGACCCCGGCGGCGCGTCGAATATCGCGCCCAAGAAGGAGTTCCGGCATGGCCGTATTGGTAGTCGTCGTCTTCGTGCTCGTATTGCTGGCATTGATCGTCGTCGCGATGTCGCTGCGAATCGTGAAGCAATACGAAGCCGGGGTCCTGTTCCGGCTGGGTCGGGTCGTCGGCGTCAAAGAGCCCGGCCTCACGTTCATCATCCCCGCGATCGACGTCATGCGTCGCGTCTCGATGCGGATCGTGACCATGCCGATCCAATCGCAAGGGATCATCACGCGCGACAACGTCAGCGTCGACGTCTCTGCGGTCGCGTACTACCGCGTCGTCGATGCGACGAAGTCGGTCGTCGCGATCGAGAACGTGGCATCGGCGATCAACCAGATCGCGCAGACGACGCTACGAAAGGTCGTCGGTCAACACACGCTCGACGAGACCTTGGCCGAGACCGACCGCATCAACGTCAACATCCGGGAGATCCTCGACGTTGCGACCGAGGATTGGGGTGTCGTCGTCACGCTCGTCGAGCTCAAGGACATCCAGCTCCCCGAAAGCATGAAACGCGCCATGGCCCGGCAAGCCGAGGCCGAACGAGAAAAGCGGGCGAAAATCATCTCGGCCGAAGGTGAAGCATTGGCCGCCGCCGCGCTCGGCGACGCCTCCGACACCATGATGGCGCACCCACTCGCACTGCAGCTCCGCAACCTGCAGAGTCTCGTGGAGATCGGCGTCGACAAGAACACCACCGTCGTCTTCCCCGCACCGCTCATGAGCACCATTCAAGAGCTCGGCGCGTTCCTTGCGCGCGAGTCGGCGGCCAGCACGTCCATATCGAGACCCACGCCGAACACACCGACCAACGGCGCGCAGTCCGTGGGTTCCCAGTGAGCCGGCTCAATGTTGGCGCCGACGGGCGAACCAAGCCCACCCCGATTGGAACCAGCGTCGAACTTGGTTGCGGACTCGACCGCTTTCATGAGTGGCTCCTCAATCTCCCGTGGGTAGTTGAACGGCCGTACTGCCTTGATACACCCGGGGTGCGGTCGTTCGCGATCGATTGCGAACCGCTCGATCGTCGACAGATGTGGTTGATCACAGGCCTTCGGCGACCGTTGCTGGTCGGCGACAGCGGTATCGCCGTGATCCTTCCGCTCGCCGCCGCAGACCTTGTCGAAGCGGCGGGATGGGGCCGTCGCGGCGTGTTGATGCCTTCCCGCCACGTCCTCGTAACGGCAAGCGGTGATGCGGCCGCGCGGCCGCGTGTGGTCGAGGCACTCGCCCTCTGCGCGTACTCCTACGCCATGTCGTGACGCCGCAAAGTCCCCTGCACGCCATGCATTTGCCACGCCCGACGATCTGGAAAGGAACGCGACGACGACAACGACCGAACACTCAACCCACGAAGATCACACGCACGAACACGGTCCCGCCTGCGGCCACGCGGCCGTCCCGCGCGTTTATCTGACTGTGCACGAACCGAACGGCGTCTGGTTGGCTTCTTCGTCACAGCGCCGGGTTGTGCCAGCTCCCGTGGGGCGTGATGAGAGAATCTGCTTGTTTCGGACCCCAGCTTCCGGGCCGGTAGTGGTGGGCGCGGTCGTGGTTCACGAGGACGGGGTCGACGACCGCCCACGCGGCCTCGACGGAGTCCTCGCGGGTGAACAACGCCCGGTCACCCACCAAGGCGTCTCCGAGGAGGCGCTCGTAGGGTTGTTCCTCGCTGGGTTGCCCGTTGAGCAAGGAGAGTTCACGCTGATCTCCGACGAACTCTTCACCCGCACGCTTCACCCGGGCCGCGAGCGCGATCTCCGGGGTGGGCGCGAACCGAAATCGCAAGTAGTTGGCCCGACCGTCTGCGGGTGATGAGTCGTCGAACAGGGGTTGTGGCGGCGGTTTGAGCTCGATGATCACCTCCGATGCGGTCTCGGCCAGGCACTTGCCCGAGCGCAGGTACCAAGGCACGCCCGCCCAGCGCCATGAGTCAATGAACATTCGAAGGGCACAGAAGGTCTCCACGTCGGAATCCTTCGCCACGCCCGTCTCGTCCCGATACCCGGTGAACTGACCCCGGACCACGTCGGCCGAGACGAGCGGTCGCATCGCTTTGAACACGTTGAACTTCGCGGTCTGCACAGCACCCTCGCCTTGGTATGCGGGCGGCTCCATCGCGAGCAGTGCCACGACCTGGAACAGGTGGTTCTCAATCACGTCCCGCAAGCAGCCCGCGGTCTCGTAGAAGGCGCCGCGACCCTCGACACCGAACTGCTCGGCCAGTGTGATTTGCACGGAGGCGACGTAGTTCCGGTTCCAGATCGGTTCGAGAAAGGAGTTCGCGAAGCGGAAATAGAGGAGGTTCATGATCTCCTCTTTGCCGAGGAAGTGATCGATGCGGAAGATCGCGTCGTCCGGAAACGCTGACCGCACGACACGGTTCAGCTCTTGGGCCGAGGCGAGATCGCGCCCGAACGGCTTCTCGACGATGACCCGTGCGTCGCGGGTCAGTCCTGCAGCACTCAGCCCCTGGATCACCGTCGCGAACAGGAAAGGTGGAATGGCCAGGTAGTGCGCCGGACGGCGGGCACCTCCGAGTGCCTTCCCCAGCGCGTCGAACGTGGTCGCGTCGCCGTAATCGCCGTCGACGTACTCCAAGAGCGACAGCAATCGGTCGACGGCATTGACGTCGTCGATGCCTGCGCTGGTCTGCGCAATGCTGTCGCGGGCACGGTCGCGAAGCCGCGGCAGGCCCCACCCCGAGGACGCGACCCCGACGACGGGGACGTCCAGTGTGCCGCTTTTTACCATCTGGTAAAGCGCGGGAAAGATCATCTTGTGCGCGAGATCTCCCGTTGCGCCGAAAAATACAAACGCATCTGCCGCGGTCAGACCCTCATCGATGTCGCTCATGAGCAGCCCATCTCTCGCATTCCCAGTGGCAGTGTGATCACTCGTCTCGCACCGAGTCTCACCGGCCTCGCCTCGTCACCGACGCGCGGAATTGCTCGCGGGTGTGCGTCGTCCTCATGTCGGGTGCGACGTCTCGCTCGCCGGCGCGCGTGGTTCGGATGGGTTCGGGGTCAGGGCCGGCAGGGCGCGACGGCGAAGCCGTTGCATGCCCACTGGCGATGGTGGTTCCAAGTGCAGGAGACCACCGGTGTTGCACAGCCGGATCAACCTCTCGCATGCCGGCGACATATCGCAGATCACGAGTGTGTGACCATGCCGGGCGGCGTAGAGGGTCGCGTCGACGCAGCGCGCGATATCCGGCGGAGTCCATGAAGGTCACGCTCGAACAATCGATGCAGACGAGCGCCTCGTCCGAACTGTCGATCGCGTCGCGAAGATGGGTGTGAAACGACGCGACGGTCGAGCGGTCGATCTCTTCGAGCGCATTGCAGGTTCCGAGCATTGCCTTGCCCCGTTTCGTATGGGGCGAGGAGCCGGGGTCCGGGGCTCGGTCGCGGTGTCGCAGAAGTACCTGCAGACAACGTACATCGCGACCAGCACGCGCGACCAGCGCAGCCGCGATCAGCGCGCGATCAGCGACGCGCTGCAGCGCGTCCGAGAGATTTCGTCCGGGACGTCGCGGGTCGTGAGGCGACGGGGCGGGTATATGGTCGACCGAGAGCCGCGGGTACGGTCCCGCGGTGAGGAGTTCTTGTCCCGTTTCTGCCTCGGGACGACCTCGTCGGCGTTGCTCCGGACCCTGGTAGCGCATCGCTACACCCCGCTCGCGGGAGAACTCGGGTCATGTGATGAGCACCCTCACCCCAGGAAAGCGCGTCCAAGATTTCGTCGACACGAAGCAGCAGCTGTTCATCGACGGAGCATGGTCGACGCCCAATCCAACAAGACGATCGAGACGCTCAACCCCGCCACCGGCGAGACCCTCGCCACCGTCGCCGAAGGCGATGTCGCCGACATCGACCGTGCGGTGCGCTCGGCCCGCCGAGCGTTCGAGGGGCCGTGGAGTCGCATGACTCCGTCCGCGCGGGGCCGGATCGTGTGGAAGATTGGCGATCTGATTACCGAGCATTGCGAGGAGTTCGCGCAGCTCGAGACGCTCGACAACGGCAAACCGATCTCGGTCGCTCGGGCCGCGGACGTCCCGCTGGCCGCGGATCTGTTCCGGTACATGGCCGGCTGGGCGACGAAGCTCGAAGGCAACTCCATCGGCCTGTCCGTTCCCGAGGTGCCGGGCGGCCAGTTCCTTGCCTACACATTGCGGGAACCGATCGGAGTCGCCGGTCAGATCATCCCGTGGAACTTCCCGTTGCTCATGGCCGCCTGGAAGCTGGTTCCGGCGTTGGCAACCGGAAACACCGTCGTCCTCAAACCGGCCGAGCAGACTCCCTTGGCGGCCCTGTACCTCGCGGAGATCATGGCCGAGGCCGGCCTGCCGGACGGCGTCGTGAATGTCGTGACCGGATTCGGTGAAACCGCGGGTGCGGCGCTGGCCGCCCATAGCGACGTCGACAAGATCGCGTTCACGGGATCGACGGAGATTGGCCGGCAGACCAGCAAAGCCGCGACCGGGAACATGAAGAAAGTGACGTTGGAACTCGGTGGCAAGAGCCCGAACATCGTGTTCTCCGATGCTGATCGCCAAGCCGCGATCGAAGGCGCGGCGGGCGCGATCTTCTTCAACCAAGGCGAGGACTGCATCGCCGGTTCGCGGCTGTACGTCCAAGACGACATCTTCGACGAAGTCGTCGCCGGAGTTGCCGACATCGCCACGTCGCTCCGAGTCGGAAACGGCCTCGACCCCGACACCCAGATGGGACCGCTCGTATCCGACGAGCAGCTCGCCACAGTCAGCGGGTATGTCGATGCCGGACGCCACGACGGAGCAGACATCGTCGAAGAGGAGATCTTCGGGCCCGTTGTTGTCGCAGCCCCATTCCACGACGTGGACGACGTCATCACCGCCGCGAACAACACCCCGTACGGACTCGGTGCCGGAATCTGGACCCGGGACATCTCCAAAGCCCACCTTCTGGCCCGGAAGATCAAGGCCGGGACCGTCTACGTCAACTGCTACAAGATCTTCGACGCCGCGTTGCCCTTCGGCGGATACAAAGAATCGGGATGGGGCCGCGAGATGGGGCACGAAGCCCTCACGGAATACACCGAGATCAAATCGGTCTGCGCGCAGCTGTAGCCCCGAGTCCGGCGACAGAGAAGGCGACCACGGCAACGACAACCGGTCATTCCCATTCGAATACGAAGTCGGCGGCGCCACGGCCCACCGCCCGCGCGGTCGATGCGAAGCGCAAACGCGCGTTCCGTATCGGCGCGGGGATCGGCGCCGCGGTTGCGATCACGGTGGCTCTGTTGATCCTCCAGAACGGCGAATCAGCCCAGATCCACTGGCTGTGGTTTCACTTCCACGCACCGTTATGGCTCATGCTCGCGTTGACGCTCGTCGCCGGCGCCGTCACCTGGGAGCTGATCAAGGCTTCCGTACATCGCAGCCGTCAACATCTCGCCAACCGTCGCACCTCCCAGAAATCCGCCACCTGACCCAACGCCTGGTGGTCACGCGGTGACCGCCGAGCGGAACTGGGGCGCCGGGTTCCCCGACCGCTGGTGGTGGGGTCAGGCGCACGACTTCGACGGCGCGGACGTGTCGGTCGCGTTCTCGGGTGGAGTGTTACGGCTCGGGCCGATCGCGCGACCGGTGACCGGCGTCGTCGTGCGACTCGGTGACCGCGTGATCCGCATCACGCCGCCGGCCCTGGTGCGGTCGGAAGTAGCGCCTGGGCGTTGGACGATCCGGGCCCGGTCGCTGCGTCACCGGATCGACCTTGACGGGGACGGCGCCGGGCTGGAGCCGCATGTGCTGCCGGTTCCGCTGCCGGCCGAGCGACGCAACGTCGAGACCGACTTCGAGCACCTGGCCGGCCGGCTCCGCTGCGTCGTGCGCGAGGACGGCCGAGTCGTGTTCGATGGGACGTCCGCGCTGGCCGGCCTGGAGCTCGGCAGCCTGCCGGGCCTCACGTGAGTGGCCAGACGGCATCGCCACCGCGCCGTCACCGTCGAGTCCGGATCGTCGCGGCCATCGTGGCGGTGGTCCTGCTCGCGGCCATCGCGACGTTCGTCCGTGCAGCTCTACACGCGCAGCACTCCCGCATCGACCACACCGTCGAAGCCATGAGAACACCAGTCCAGATCTGACTCCTTGCCACAGCACAACCAACGAACAGAACCGTCTCGTTTCGGAAGCGAACTCGGAGTCGGTGATGGATGTTCGTCGTTCGAGCTTGACCGAGCTGGAAGCCGCTATGGCGCCCTCGTCTTCCTGCGGGCGCGTCGGAACGCTGCCTCGATACCGAACGAGAGCGCCACCATCCCTGCGAGAACGAAGGAAGCGGCGAGACTGCTTCGTGCGACGAGCGCAGCGAGCGCGCTGATACACGCCGCGGCTGCCAAGACCGAGATCCAGGTTGCCGATCCCCGTTCGCTCGACGTTCGCGCTTCTGCCGCGTTCACCACCGCGAAGATGATGAGGAACCCCGCACTTCCCATCGTGGCGATGTTCTTGAGATTCACCACGTTTGCGAGGACGATCGTTGCTCCTGCGGTGATGAACAATCCTTCGAGGGGTTGGTTCCACGTTCGGCGTTCCAGCTCGGCGGGAAGCTCTCTCGACGTGGCGATCACGTATGACATACGCGCCGAACCGTAGAGTGTCGCGTTGATCGCCGACGCGGTGGAGAGCATCGCCGCAATGCCGATCATTGCGAAGCCGGCCGACCCGAAGGCCGGGCGCGCGGCCTCTGCCAGGGCGTAGTCGCGGGCATGCACGATGGCGGGGACCGGGAGCGATCCCACGGCGACGACCGTGACGAGTACGTACAACACGATCACGAAGAGCACTGAGATGTAGTACGCCGCGGTAAGGGTGCGGCCCGGGTCATCGACGTCTTCCGCGGCGTTGGCGATGAGCTCGAATCCTTCGTAGGCCAAGAAGATGATCATCCCTCCCGCGACGAGAGAGACCGGAGCGCTCCATTGCGCCGGCGCGAGTCGCGACGGCGAAACGCCCGCAAACCCGACGGCAATGAACAACAGCAAGATGCTGACTTTGATCGCGACCACGTAACGCTCGGCGCGAGCCACGGTCGAGGCGCCCGCGACGTTCAACACTGCGATGATGACCACTGCCGCCGTGAGAAGGACGTGTTTCCACAGGCCCTGTGATGCAGCCGGCATGAAGCTCGCCGCGTAACTCCCGAATGCTTGCGCGTACAGCGCCAACATCACGATGTAGCTCACCCACAAGAGCACGTTGACGCCGCCGGAAAACAGGCCGGTGCCGAAGGCGCGGTTCACGAAGGTGACGGTTCCGCCCCGGCTCGGATACGACTTCGACAACAGCGCATACGAACGAGCCGTCAGCAGCGCGACGAGGCCGGCCACCAAGAACACGATCGGCGCGCCGCCTTTCGCGATCTCGACGGACAGTCCGAGGACGGCGAAGATTCCTCCACCGACCATCCCACCGACGCCAATCGCGACGGCTCCCCACAACCCGACCCTAGCCGAAGCGTGCTGCCGAGTCCGAGCCACTCCCCTCCCACCTGATGCTTTGACGGGTGTCGGGAGCTACCAGGGTCCGGGGAGCGCTCCCAGAGGCCGCTCACGAGCGAGCGACCCAACACAGCGGCGGAACGAGTCGCCGCGCGATATCGACGATGCACCGGATCAGATGGGCTGCAATCGGCGTCGTTCACGCTGGTCGTCGGCGAACGTCGCTATACGTAGTCGTCCGTCCGCCGTCACCGCTTTACGTAGCGAAATACCCGCGTCGACTCATCGCCGGCCGCTTCCGTCGCGACCGTGAGCTCCCCCGCGACGACCGCCGCATCGAGCACGGCTGTGACATCCGCGACCGAGGCTCCTGCCTCGCTCGCGACGGCGCTCGCCTGGAACGCTTCGCCGTCCGAGAACTTCCCGCGCACTACTTGCAAGATCTCCTCGTTCGTCCCCATTTGCTCTTCCGTGTTCTCGACGGGTCGACCGTCGTACTCTGCGAGATCTTCTTCTCGCACGGAGACTCATGGCCGTTAGAAACACTGGACGGCGTTGTCACCAGTAGTGCGCGTGACCACCCACCTGCCGACCGGTTCGGCCCATCAGCATGAGCACCAAGCCCACGATGAGCAGAATGATCCCCACCGTCCAAAGGATCGGAATCCCGAACACCAGACCCAACAACATGAGTACCACGCCAAGTGTGATCATGTCTTCACCCTCCCCTCCAGCCACCCTCGCCAACCAAGCAGATCATTCGGCGAGACATACGACCCCGTCACGGTGGTGCCGAACCCCGCGTCGTCAGGGCACGAGCATTCGCGGGGGCAACACGCGATCGGTACCCACTGGCGAGGTATGTCCGCAACGCGCGAGTTGTGCCCAATATTCGGCTGCCCGTCTACGGAGTCGATTCAAACACCGACGCTTCGGCCGGGGGACCGGACTCTTCGACAGAGGCTTCTCGCTGTGGCCGCTCCAGCAACGTCTCGAACAGGGTGCGATACGACGCCATCGCGTCGAACATCTCCAACACCGACGCCGTACCGTCCTCCGACGCCCGAAAGGTTTCGTAAGCCGCGCGGTAAGGCTGCGCCAACTCGGAATCCGTGACCGAAAGCGACTGAACACGACTGTCGAACGATTCCGATGGATAGCCCCGCAGACGCATCACACTGTCGATGATGTGCTCCGCCTCGCGCACCGAATAGGACGGATCCTCGAGAAAGCGAAACTGGACGTCCTTCCACTGATTCGTCAAGTCGTCGCGACCACTCGGCTTGATTCGGTCCAACTCGAGCGGATCATATTTCCGACTGCGCTCATCGAGCTGCGCCTCGCCGTCCTTCCGGCCATGGCGATCAATCGTCGCGTCGTACTCGGAGCCGAAGCTGCCCCGGAGATTGCTCGTGTGCTGCCGCCGCTTCGAACGGCTGGCAGTCGCCCGTGAGATCACGAACGCGAACACGGCGATACCGATGACCGCCACCGCGGCAATTGCTACCCAACTTGCGGCGCTGAAGTCCATACGATGATCCGTCCTGTAGGCGAACCTCAGTTCTCGTTGTACCCACGTCGACCAAAGCCGAATCGGCTGAACGGGACGATGGGTAGAGACCTTGGCGCAGAGTGCGGCCGTTCGGCGCAACTGTGGACTTAGGGCGCGTCGGGGTCGGGCATCGGGATCGGACCGGGGGTGTGCGATCCGTCGGGCGGCATGGATGCGGAGGCCGGGGGCGAGGCGTCGGTGTCGAGCCCCGGCCCCGGATCATCGGCGCTCTCCGCCGGATCGAACCAGCGGGCGACGATGACATCCGTGGAGGAGTGCGCCAGGATCGACGCGGTGATGACGAGTGCGGCCAGGTGGAAGAGTTCGTTGCTCAGAGGGAGACCGGCTTCGAGTATCACCAGTGCGTACACGACGGACGCGAACCCCTTGGGTCCGAACCATGCCGCCGCCAGACGCTCCTTGCGGCCGAGCTTGCTGCGCACGAGTGCGATGCCAAGAGCGAAAGGCCGAGCGACGAACAAGGCGAGGACGGCGAAGAGATACCCCCTCGGGCCGATGTCGCCGAGGAAGCGGAAGGAGATCAGTGCACCGAACACGAGGAGCGCGCCCAGCTTGAGCAGCTCGGCCACCAGCTCGCCGAACTGGTGGAACGCGGCCTGCAACTCCGGGCTCATGGTGGCGATGGTGATCCCGGCGGAGAAGGCGGCGAGGAAGACGTTCGCGTGGGTCAACAGTGCAAGGGCCAGGACCAGTAGTCCGATGGCGAAGGCATTGAGCGGCTCGTAGAACGCGGTGGTGGACAAGAAGCGCGTCCGCTCGAGACGGATAGCGACGAACGGGATCGCGACACCGAGCACCACCCCGGCCACCACCTCGAGTCCCAACGACGCGGCGTGCACCGGTGTGGCGCTTGCGGTGGCGAGCAGTATCACCACGACGGGCAGCGCCAGTCCGTCGTTGAGCCCGCTCTCGACGTTGAGAAGGTTGCGCAGCCGGTAAGGAATCTCCTCACGTCCCACGATTGCGGCGGCGAAGACAGGATCGGTCGGGCTCAGTACGGCACCGAGAAGGAAAGACTCGAGCCACGGAAGCCCGGCAACCACGTGGGCAAACACCGCCGTGATGACCATCGTGAGTGGAAGCCCGATGATCAGGGCGCGCCCCGGTAGCCTCCAGGCACCGCGAATCTCGGGCTAGCCAACCCGCATGCCATCAGTGAAGAGCACACTGAAGAGCGCCAGCTCGGCGAGGACCGAGACGATCTTGTCCTCAGCATGGATGTCAATGACGCCGAGCGAACCCTGGCCGAGCACGAAGCCGCCGGCCAGAAAGATCACCGCAACCGACAGCACGCTGCGATGAGCGAGGCTCGACACAAGCACCGCGACCAAGAGCAGCACCGCGAACACCAGCAACAGAACCACGGGCCCACCCTACGAGCGGCTCGACGACCGCCGGGACCGCTATGGGATGTTTCGAACGCGTCGCTTCCCTCTGTCGGACGCGCGAGGCGTTCATCGACGACCCCACACGTTCGGCGCCGCCACCGTCGGCGCACGACGCGAACTACCAATCCGCAGATCTCAGTGCGAAGTTCTGGTCAGGCGAAGCGGACGATCGAGATTGCTCCGGCGACGAGGCAGTAGATCGCGAATGGCGTGAGCGTGCGGGTTTCGAAGAATCGCATGAGGAAGCGTATGGAGGCGTAGGCGGCGAGTCCGGCGAAGATGCTTCCAACGAGGGCTTGGCCCCGGATGCCGTCCCCGAGGTGGCCGGCCAAGTCCGGGATCTTGTAGACGCCCGCCGCGAAGATGATCGGTGTTGCGAGCAGGAACGAGAAGCGCGCCGCGTCCTCGTGGTCCAAGCCGCGGACAAGTCCCGCGACCATCGTGATGCCCGATCGGCTGATACCGGCGAACAGTGCGCCGATCTGCGCGACACCGATGGCACCGGCTTCCTTGAACTCCAGGGTGTCGAGCCGTCGTCCTTCCTCGCTGTCGCTGTGGGCGGTCTCGTGTTCTGTCACCAGCTTGCGGACCGCCGACCGTCGGCGAACCCGTTCACCCGCGAGGAGAAGGACGCCGTTCGCGGTGAGGAAGATCGCAGCTGCAAGGGGCTTCGCGAACAGGGTGCGCAGCGCGTGTTCGAGGGCTAAGCCGGTGATTCCGGCCGGGATGCTCGCGACGACGAGCAGCCACGCCATCCGTTCATCCGGTGTTTCGAGTTTCCGGCTCCGGAGCGTGTGAAAGAACGCGCCGATGATGCGGATCCAGTCGTCGCGGAAATACACGAGCAACGCGACCGACGTCGCGACGTGTAGGGCAACGACGAACGCCAGATAGAACGACTCGCCGGCCGACTGCGCGCTGACGAGATGGTCCCAGCCCAGCCAGGCCGGCACCAGCACGGAATGGCCGAGGCTGGAGATCGGGAACAGCTCGGTGACGCCTTGCAGCAGGCCGATCACGATCGCTTGGAAATAGCTCATAGTGCTGCCGATCGAGATTTGCTCAGGACTGCACTCGTCCCGCGCGCTTGAACGTCGTTGCGCGTGACGCCCAGATACGTGACGACACCTGCGATCAGCACCGTGAGCACGACGCTGACACGTCCCGAACCCCAGCCGAGCCCCGTGGCGGTCGACGGCTTGCCCATCCAGTCTGCGAACGACGCCCCGACAGGTCGCGTCACGACGTAGGCGAACCAGAAGCTGAGGATCGGGTTCCAGCTGAACCATCGGTAGCCGATCGCGGGAACGAGTATCACGGCGGCGAAGAGCAGCATCGAGGCGAGGTAGCCGAGATTGAGGGTGATCGCGGCCACGTCGCCGACTGCGGTGCCGAGCGCGAACGTCGTGACGACCGCGCACCAGTAGAAGACCTCGCGCCGTGGTGTGTCGATGCTGTGTACCGAGAGCGTGTCCTCGACCGCGAGCCACGTCGCGAAGACGGCCGCGAGGGTGATCGCATAGAGCACGGTGGAGACGACGTAGGGAACTCCGAGTCCGACGTGCAAGACGTCCGCGGCCATCGTCCCGAAGATGCCGACCATCACCACTGCGAACCAATAGGTCCACACGACGTAGCGACGCATCCAGAATTGCACTGCGAGCGCGACCACGAAACCCGCGAAACCTACGAGCACCGCGGGAACGGGATGGATCGTGCGAACGAGGAAATCCGACGTCGACTCGCCGAGCGCAGTCGACAGTCCCTTTGCGATCCAGAAGTACACGCTGATCTCGGGAACCCGTAGCGCGCGCACGTGGGCAGCCACGGTCGCTCCACGATCAGTCATTGCCGTCACCCTTCGAATCGGAGTTGTCGCCCGCATCGGGTTTCGACGGGGGCAACCGCGAGGCCGGAGTCGTTCCCACGGTTGGGCCCGGGGACGGACCTGTGGCGGACACGTGGAATTGGAGCGGGATCCCGATGCGCCCACACTCCGAGGTGGCATATGGCACACTCGGCACCGCGGTGCCTGTCGGCCGCTGCATCGCCGTCACCCAGTCGACGATCGCGGTTCCGAGCTCGCGGTTGTCGGCCCGGGTCCCAGCCGCGATCGCCCGGCGGTAGACAGCGGCCGCGGCGGGTGCGGCCGGGGACGCGTTGACTGTCGCATAGGCGGTCTCGAGTTGGGTGCACACGGCGCGATCGGCCGACGTCGCCGCGATGCTGCTGTGCTGGCTGCACGCGGTCAAGCCGCCGGCCGCGAGCACGAGACCTGCAAGACCGGCCGGCGCGGCGAGAGCGCGGGAGCGCATGAATGTACCTCGGCCAAGGATCGGAGCCACGTCGGGCCGACGTTGCTCATCGCACTTGGCACGCTGCTGTGCGACCGGTTAAGGCGAGGCAAAGCGGGCCATCTCGAGCTGGGAAGATCTGACCGTGCCGGCGCCGGATCGACGCGTGCCCTGTGGCTCCTACGCGCCGCCGAGCCTGGTGAACACGATCAGTGCGACAACGACGAGCAGGAGAAGCACGACGCACACGATCACGGCAATCGACGAAGCGAACTCATCCTCGTCGAGTGGCGCCGACCGCGGGGACCAATCCGCATCCTCCGTAATGTCCTTCATAGTCCGAGCGAACCTACGCTCCACCATTGCGAAAGTGAGCGCGAGCCCCCTAACGCACGTCAAATTCTTGCTTGCCGTTAACCTCGACATTCGAAAGTCGTAGCTAGCGTTTCGGTCGTGACGGGCTACAGCGGACGTTGCGACATCGCCTGCGCCGACGATGCGAGCGTGCCGGCGACTGCATCGCTCGTCGACGACGGGAACGGCGGCTGGTTCGGTCGGCTGACGTACGCAGACGTCGACTGGCTCGCGGCGAAGCACGCAGGCAGCCCGATCCTTCTTCGGTTCTCGACCGGGGCGATCGGCACCATCGCGGTTGCGCGATTCACGTTCCTTCTTCCAACGCAGGCGACCGTGACTGGAGTGGGTCCGCCGCCGTGGTAGTGCGTTCGTCCGGCAAACTCCCGTGTGGTCTGATCGAGACGTTCGGAACCATCGGCCTCATTCTCGTGGTCTTCATCGAATCCGGCCTCGTTCACCCGCTCCACTCCCCGGCGACTCGATCCTGTTCCTCGCAGCCGCCTTGGCACCACGTGAGGTAGATGAATCGGTGCTTGGCGCCGTCATCGACCAACATCGCCCGAAACGTGTTCGTTGTTCTCGACGCGTCACGACGGACCACCGACATCTCGCGGCGTCTCGGAGCCGGTACGATCCAATGTCTGACCGACCCCGCGAACCGCTTCCTCATCGCCAATATCCGAGCGATCGCCCGCCGATTCCACGCCGGTCAATGACATCCCTCACGGCACGGCACGCGCCGAAATTTGCTCTCCTCCTGCCCGCCGCTTGATGAACGTCGCGCCGTGAACATCCCCGCCCGGCTGGAAGCCGTCTGGAGCCGTTCGAATCTCTGGCTGATAGTCGTCGCCTTCGGTGTGGCTGGCGTCGCGCTCGGCATGATCGTCGAGATCGCCGACTCCGTTCGCGAGGCCGACCGCCTCGTACGCGTAGATCACCAGATCATCCGCTTCGCGATGGACCACCGCACGACATGGCTCACCGTCGTCGCCAAGGTGGCCACCCAGGTGGGGGGTGGATTCGTCGTCGCGCCGGTCGTGCTTGTGACAGTCGCCGCGCTCCTGCGCAAGGGTCATCGCCGGATCGCGCTCGTCGTGGCGCTCAGCAGTATCGGTACGGTCGTTCTGGTCAGCGTCACCAAGCACTTCGTCGCGAGGGCGCGCCCGCCCGTCGCCGACCATCTCGTCAGCCGCGCATGGCCGCGCATTCCCGTCCGGCCACTCCGCCCAGTCGGTTGCGTGCTACGGCGCACTTGCCTGGGTCGTCTGGGCGCTCGGTCGGAAGCGGCGAACTCGCATGTACGCCGTCGCGGGCGCCGCCGTCATCGCGTTGCTGGTCGGGTTGTCACGCGTATATCTCGGCGTGCACTGGCCGAGCGATGTCGTGAGCGGATGGCTGCTCGGCACCGGATGGCTCTCGGCACTCGTCGGCGCCTCGCACGTCCTTCGCCGAGAACCCGATGCGTCGCCCGAGCCAACCAAGTGAGCCCCGTCGGTCCGGCCCCCTCCGCCGGACCCATCCCCGAGGAGAGGTAACCCCGCATGGCAGCCCTTATGACGGCCGTCAACTGGTTGAGTCCCCGTGATCTGATCGAGACGTTCGGAACGATCGGCCTCATTCTCGTGGTCTTCGTCGAATCCGGCCTCGTTCCCGCTCCACTCCCCGGCGACTCGATCCTGTTCCTCGCAGGCGCCTTCTCCGCGACCAGCGCCCACTCGAACGACCCCCACCTCAACCTGGCGGCAGTGGTCCTCGGCGCATTCGTCGCGGCCGTCGCGGGCGCACAGATCGGCTACACGCTCGGGAGGCGATACGGCACGCGACTCTTCACCGAAGACGCGCGCGTGTTCAAGCTCATCTACCTCGAACGTGCACAGGACTTCTTCGACCGACGCGGGCCACGCGCGGTGCTGCTCGCGCGATTCATCCCGTTCGTACGCACCGTCGTACCAATGCTCGCCGGCGCAGGCCGAATGCCGACACGGAAGTTCGCGATCGCCAACGTCGCCGGCGCGGCGATATGGACAGTGGGCATCAGCATGCTCGGCTTCTGGCTCGGCAAGTCAATCAACATCGACCGATACATCTATCCAGTCGTCGGAGTAATCGTCCTCCTTTCGCTGATACCGCCGCTCCTCGAATACCGCAACCACAAGCGCACGCGTACATCCGAGCCATGATCGCAGCCCCGCCGGGAACCGTCTTGCTTGCCGCTCATCTCGCGCCCAGGAGTTCTTCAGAGGAGGATCGCATGGTCGAGTCGTCCTCAGCCGAGTTCGATCGACCTATGGGTTCACATGCCTGACCCTTCGCACCGACCCGATGGATTCGCGACCTGCAGCGGACTCGCCGCGCTCGTCTGCGGGCCGATACTGCTCGCACGCGGCGCACCCGCGGGCTGGTCCTCCCTGCTCATCACCTGCGGACTGATACTCCTGTCGACCCAGTGGGTGATCGCCACCGACATGCGATTCACGATCTCCCATCGGACGCAGGTCGTGGTAGCACTGGCGGGAATCGCATTCGTTGCCATCGCGGTGGTGTACCTGACACAGCGCGGCCAACGACCTGCCATCGCTGTTTCCCGGCCACGACGGAGACTCGGAACATTTCCGAATCGTCCCGGGTATCGTCACACTCACCGTCGGGCTGGTGTTGTGCGGCCGAAGCCTCGCCTCGACCCATCCCACCCGGACGCTGCCTTACCAGTAGCAGAGTGCCTGTCGGCAAAGACAACCCTCGACTCTGGTCAGGTGAAATACCTGTCTTGGCGTGTCCGAAGCCCACGAACCTGGCGTAGCTCACAGCGCCAACGTGACGGCCGGCGCGATGGGCATCGCACTGAACCATCGACCGCCAACACGGCATCGCAGCTAAGCCCGCAAGACATTGTCGAGTTCGGGCCGTTCGGCGCGCTGTTCCTAGGTATGGAGATAGATCCCCTCGTACCACGCGCCACCAGATCCAACCAAAGTCACGCGACGTGTCATCCCAGTTACCGCCCGAACGTCCCGCTCCGTCTCGGCATGTCTCACAATCGCCAGCCGACCAGGACTTTCGCGACGGCTTCCGAGGCCGTTGTCTCACCACGTCTCGCTACGTTTCTTAGGTGAAATCTTAGGTAGTCGGGGCGCTCACGGCCAGACGACGCCAAGCGCTCGCGCCACGGTGCTGAGCTTCATGACCAATCGGTCGGGACGATCCGGGAGCGCCTCGAAATCGTGATGTCGATAGAACGCCGCCGCGCCTTCGTCGATCGCGTCGACCACGACAACCTTGCCACCGGCCACGCGCGCCGCATCGATGATCGTGGCAAGCGCGCGCACGAGCAACTCGGCGCCGAGCCCTTGGCCGTGAAGGTCCGCGCTCAGCGCGAGCTTGGCCAACAGGATCGCTGGGACCTGACGCGGCGCTCCCCGACCGAGTTTCTTCGGCGCGTCACCACGATCGAGAACATGAGGGGCGATCGCGAAATAGCCGACGATGGTGTCGCGTTCGTCGATCACGACAAGTATTCGAGTTCCTTGGCCGGTCGCGTTGCGAGCGTGCAGTCGCAGCCAGGTGTCGAGTTCGATATTGCCCGAGGTGAAGGATTCCAGGTCGTGGCTCTCGTCGAGCGCGACGACTCGAAGGCTCACCGAGGCGCAATGCGAGCACGGCGACCTACTCGTCGCGCGACCTTGGTGAGCGTCGGCGCGCGGTCAGGCTCGTCGATCGCCGACAACAGCCGATCGAAGTAGTCCGCAGGAACGGTCGTCGACATCTGCCCCGCCACAAGCTCCTCGGCCCGCTCCACCGCTGCGTCGATAACAAACGCCGAAACCGACGTCCCCGAGATCGCGGCGGCCCACTCGAGCCGCGCCCGCTGTTCCGGCGACACCCTCGCCTCCAACCGATCCGACTTCACCGCCATGTCACGCTCCGCAACCCGCGATCGTGTACGGACAAGTGTACGGACATTGCCATTCGGAAGTCAAGGCGCTCTTCACCGACTGGACCACTCAACGGCGACCCTTCACCCGAGGGCGCGGCGCCTCCAGCACGAACGGAACGTTACGGCGGGCCAAGTCCCTGCTGCCCGCGTCGCACTCCGCGAAGAACCCCATCCATCGCGGCTGGCTCTGACCGCGGATTGTCGGCTGCCGTCTCGAGGTCGCTCAGTCTGATGTGACAGCGAAGAGTCGCCAGGTGCCGTCGATGCCTTTGAAGGTGTGCTCGCCGCAGTCCTCGAAGGTCGCGGCGCCACCGAGCATCAGGTCGCGCACGGTGGACGACGTCCAGAGTTCGCCGGCGTGCGCAGCTTGTTCGACCCGGGCTGCAATCCCCGGTCGCGCGAATCAGACGGCCGCGCCAAAGAGGCGACCGACCGACATGGTGAACGCCATCGCGATCAGCCCGCCAATCACCATTCGAGCGATCGGGCGGACCGGGTGTGCGCCGCCGAACGCCGCGCCCGCGGTTCCCAGCGCAACGAGAGCGACGACGACAACGATGATCGTCGTGACAATGCGCGCCGCACCCGTCGCGAGCGCCGCGGCGAGGAGCGGTCCCGCCGCGCCGACGGCGAACGATCCTGCCGAACTCACAGCCGCCTGCACCGGCCACGCGAGAGTGGACTCACTGATCCCGAGTTCGTCAGCCAAATGAACACCCAGTGCGTCCGCTTCGGTCAGTTCGACCGCGACGCGCTCCGCCAACTCATCGGACAGGCCCTTGGACCGGTAGATCGCGGCGAGCTCCGCCAGCTCGCGATCGGGCACGTTGTCGAGCTCCCAGCGCTCCTTCGCGATGTCGGCATGCTCGGAGTCGCGTTGCGAACTGACCGAAACGTATTCGCCGAGCGCCATCGCCGCCGCTCCGGCGACGAGACCGGCCATCCCCGCGGTCAAGATCGCGCTCCGGGTCGCGTCCGCGGCAGCGACGCCGAGGATCAGACACGCGGTCGAGATGAGCCCGTCGTTCGCGCCCAACACCATCGCTCGCAGGAGACCCACACGATGACCCGCATGACGCTCCCGGTGCGATACCACGAGACCGAGAGTAGATGAAGAAGAGTCCCTCTGATCAGGCCTTACGAGTCGGGCTGCCGGGATTCGAACCCGGACCTCTTGACCCCCAGTTACCGCCCGAACATCTCGCTCCGTCTCAGCACGTCTCACACTCCCCCGCCGACCAGGCGTTTCGCGAAGGCGTTCCGAACAGTTGTCTCACTACGTCTCGCTACGTCTCTTAGGTAAAACCTTAGGTAGCAAGAAGACCTACAGGAGGGTGGCCGAGACCGCGGCAACGCTTGGCACGCGCCCGCGTCACCTCTGCTGCGACGCCTGAGTCAAGTTCGTCTACTCGAATCGCTGGTCGCGTCCGGCGGGACTACGAATGCTGATCGGCCCATCCCAGATCGGCACTTCGGTGACGCGCTTTGCGACCGCTCTAGCGGGATATTGGGACACCCCTTGGGGCGATCGGTGCGCGTTGTGGGGCGTTGCGTGCTCTGCTCGGGTCGGCGCCGTGTTTCGGCGGGAGCCGAACGGGCTCTTCATGCGTGCGCTTATGGTGTGACGGTGACGCGTAGGAAGGTCGCGGGTATGGATGTTGTTTCGTTGTTCGGGCTCTGGTTGTGTTCGTTGAACAGGGTGTCGAGTTCGCGGTGGAGTTCGTCGGCTCGGCCGTTCGCCTCGGCTGCTTCGTACGCGTTCATGGTGGGGCCGTAGTAGTTCCTGAACAACGCGAGGAACTCCGATGATGGTACGGGGACGTCGAAAACGAACGTGTCGCGCTCGCAGGAGACCTTGGTTTCGGGAACTCCCGCAGCTGCGAATCGTTCGAGCACATGTTCCTCCACGCCCCAGGTCATCGGGCTGACGAATCCTTCGGGGGGCGGCGGCGAGTACGCCGAGCTGGTCTTCAAAATCTGCGCCACCAACGTCGGGTCGCCCGGAATCCAGTTGCCCATGACGATCCGGCCGCCCGGCCGGGTCACGCGCACCATCTCCTTGGCCACATCGAACGGCCGCGGCGCGAACATCGCGCCGAAGATGCTCACGACGACATCGAACGCCTGGTCGTCCAGGTCGTCCAGGTCGCACGCGTCGCCTTCCTGGAAGTTCAGGTTCCTGAGGCCTTCTTCTGCGGCCCTGCGGTTCCCGGCCTCGACGAGGTTCCTCGCGATGTCGACACCCAACACCTCGGCTCCGAGCCGAGCTGCGGGAACGGCCGTCGTCCCATCACCACACCCGAGATCCAACACCTTGAGGCCTTTGGTGATGCCGATTCGACCGACCAGTGCCGCGCCGCTGTCTCGCATCGTCGCCGCGAGGCGAGTGAAGTCGCCCTTTTCCCAGAGCGCCTGGTTCGGGTTCATTGGTTCAGTCTCCTGCTTGAGAGGTATTCGGCTGCGGTCAGATACGTCGCCCGGTGAACGCGGCGAGCCGTTCGATCGACGTTGCGCCGGCGGGCGGTGCGACTGCGTTGGCGAAGGTGTCGCCGTCACGCATCGCGGGCGCGATGGCCTGGTGGGCGAAGGCGTCGACTTCGGCCACGAGCGTGTCGGACGGTTTGTAGTCCTGCCCGGTCGCGGTGGCGAGGTCCCAGCCGTGAACCAGTCCGTCGAGCACGACGAAGCGGGCGAACGCGTCGCCGGGCATCTCACCGAACGGGGCGGCGACGGTGCGGTCGAGCGCTCCGGGCGAACGGATCGCGCTCATGAGCCCGGCCAGCGCGTTCCCGGCTTGGACGACGACGTCGGGGCCGCCGGCGACGTCGGCGAGGACCTCGGGTGGTGCTTCCCCGCGGAACGCGGCGGCGAACTGGGTGGCCCCTCCGATCATGTGACCGAGCACGCCGCGCACGGTGAAGTTCGCGCACGGGGTCGGCGCGTCGAGATCATTTGCGGTGATCCCGGACGCGACCTGGCCGAGCAGTGGTTCGAGCTCGGCGAGCTGTTCGAGCGGCCCCATATTGATGTCTCCTCGTGTCGGTGATGTTGCGTCGGTCAGATCGTTGTGCAGGTGCTGGGCGGCGAGCTGGGCGGCTTCGCGGTCGCGGCCGTGCAGAATGAGTTGCTGCACTTTTTCTGCCCACCCGGTGTCCGCAGGATTCCGCTTGTCCATGCCGTCATCGTGCCTCGTTGTCGTCTCGGTCGCATCGGGCAGACCACGCATTCGCCGATGACCCCCGCGTGGGTGATTCGACCCATCAGGTCGGCATGCCCCCGCGGGGTTTGGACGGTTCGGCCGATGCGCCGGTGAACGTCGGTCCCAGATGATGGTGACGAGCCGAAATCGTCTCGGCCGAGACCAGGGGGTTATGAGATGCACGCGGCGATCACTGACGTTCCGCTCGAGATGAAGACCGACGGTATCGAGACCCGCGGTGTGACATGCGGGGAGGTCACTATTCGTCACATCGATCTCCCGGCGGGTGTCGACTTCAGGCCGTTGTTCAAGGGCCTGCCCGATGACCGGTGTCAGTGCCCGCACTGGGGATACGTGACGGCGGGCTCGATCACCGTCCAATACTCCGACGGCATCGAGGAATCCTCGCGTGCCGGTGAGCTCTTCTACTGGCCGGGCGGGCACACCGGCTGGACGGACGAAGGCGTCACCTTTCTCGAGTTCAGCCCAGCCGACGCCATCGCTCCGGTCCTCGAGCACCTCGCGAGCCAGATGTCGGGGTGAAGTGCCTCCTCGCGACTCCAGCCCCCGGCGGCCGCTACCGTCGATTCCCATGCACACGCGGCGCGGCGACGCCATGAGCGACGACGACCCGCTCGCCCCGGCCCGCCTCGCGCTTTCGTTATGCGATTGGCAGGGCGCCTACAACGCGGCATCGGGGCTGCAACCAGACGACGTCGATCCGGTATACGAGGCGGAGCAGCTCGATGTGCTCGCGGACGCAGCTTGGTGGCTTGGCCGCCTCGATGAGTGCATCGAAGCTCGCGAGGGCGCCTACGCTCGCTACGACACGCTCGATGACCGGCGCCGGGCGGGACAGTGCGCGGTCTGGCTCTACGAGCACTACTGCTTCAAGGCCCGGCCCACGATCGCAGGGGCCTGGCTACGCCGCGCCCGCCTCGCGCTCGAGCACGAGACGGACTCGATCGAGTACGGGGCCCTGCGATTACGCGAGGCGGAGACGGCGCACGGGTCCGGAGACCTGCAGGCGAGTGCGCAGGCCGCTCGCGAAGTCGTCGCGCTCGGACGGCGTCTGCGGTCAGCCGATCTCGAAGCCGAGGCTCTGCAGACGCTCGGCCGGGTCCTCATTGACGCGGGCGACCCCGTTGAGGGGCTGGCAACCCTCGACGAGGCGATGCTGTTCGCAGTCGAAGGCCGGCTGCGCCCGTACTCCACAGGGAAGGTGTATTGCAGTCTGATCAGTGCCTGTGAAGCCCTCGGCGACCTCCGCCGCGCGGCCGAATGGAGCGAAGCGACCGCTCGCTGGGCACAGCGCCACCCGCTCGCCGTATTCCCCGGCTTGTGCCGTGTGCACGTGGCGTCGTCGCTGCGACTACGCGGTGATTGGGACAAGGCCGAAGAACAAGCAGTGCGCGCGTGCGCGGAGCTCGCCACGCTCAACGTGACCAATGCCGCCGCCGGCTACGCCGAGATCGGTGAGATCCGACGCCGGATCGGCGACCTCGATGGCGCCGAAGACGCATTCCGTCGCGCTGAACAACTCTGCGGCCAACCCCAGTCCGGACTCGCGCTCCTGCGACTGGCGCAAGGCAACGTCGACGCGGCGGCGGCGATCATCATTCGCGCGCTCGACGAGATCACCTGGGACCGCCTGGCTCGCGCCCGCCTGCTCCCCGCACACGCCCAAATCGCGATCGCGGCCGGCGACCTCCCAGGCGGGACTGAAGCGCTGAACGAGCTCGAGTCCATTGCCTCCGACTTCGCGAGCCCAGCGTTGGTCGCGGCGACGCTGTCGACGCGAGGTCGGATCCAGCTCGCGACGAACGACCGACCGGCGTGCGCGACGCTGCGTGAAGCAGCCGAACGCTGGCAAGAGCTCGGCGTCCCTCACGAGGTGGCCACGGCACGGATGTTGCACGGCGCCGCGTGTCGCCAGGCCGGCGACCTCGACGGCGCCACGACATCATTCGAAGCAGCCCGCGCGATCTTCGAGCAACTCGGCGCGGCCCTCGACCTCCGCAACTTGCGCGACATCACCGGCGCCAGACCCGACCTCCCCGCCGGACTCAGCCAACGCGAAGTCGAGGTACTGCGCCTCGTCGCAGCCGGGATGACCAACAAACAGATCGCGGAACAGCTCCACCTCAGCGAGAAGACCGTCGCCCGGCACCTCTCGAACATCTTCACCAAGATCGACGTGACATCACGCTCCGCAGCTACCGCATTCGCATTCGAACACCGCCTCGTGACGTAAGAGGAGGCTGTAGGTCTTCCTCCAGCGGCACCGCGCTAACCGACAACGTCCCAGACGCGCGCCCCATAACAACGGGCTGCGACCGCCCCGATCGCC
>CAWFFF010000012.1:0-107580 GCA_963814995.1 uncultured Actinomycetes bacterium
AACGGAACATCCCGGGTGCGTTCGTCGAATGTGGGGTGTGGCGCGGCGGATCTGTATTGGCGATGATCCTCACGCTCCAAGAGTTCGGCACGGCCGATCGTGAGATCTACCTGTTCGACACCTTCGACGGAATGAGCGAGCCGACCGAGCAAGACACCTCGAACACTGGCCCGGCGATCCCGACCAATGGCTGCACGATCCGACGAGCGTCGTGGGCGGCGCGTTCGCAGAAGAGATCTATCCCGAAGATTCGGTCCGTCAGATGCTGCTCGGCAGGGTTATCCCGCCGACCGGCTGCACCTCGTGCGGCCCCGTCGAGGAGACGCTACCCGCGTACGCACCCGAGCAGCTCGCCCTGCTGCGGCTCGACACCGACTGGTATGAGTCGACTCGCCACGAACTTGTCCATATGTACCCAAGACTGGCCGTCGGCGGCGTCCTGATCATCGACGACTACGGCCATTGGGATGGCGCCCGACGTGCGGTCGACGAATACTTCTCGCGAGATGCGGCTCCTGTACTCCTGAGTCGGCTCGACTACAGCGCTCGCCTCGCGATCAAGACTTAGAGCCGCAGAGCGCGCGCGACGGCGATCTCCTGCTCCTCACGTAGGCCGGCTCGGCAGGAAATGTCATACTCCCGGGATGTCATCCGGTCAGAGCTCTGGCGACCCCGGAGCGCGCGACCTTCTGGCCGAGCTCGATGCCGAGCGTGCGGCGACGGATCATTGGCGCCGGATAGCCCGGCAGCGGTCGGCGGCGTTCGCTGAGCTACGACATCGGCCAAGCGTACGAGCCGTCCTGGGAGTAGAGCGTCGACTCGCGCCCGTCCTACGGCGGAGAGCGGCGCTCTTCGATCGGGTGAGAGCGTCGTTCGAACGAACCGCGCTCGCCTTCGCCGCGCTCGGGCGGCGGCGCGGACCGCAAGTCGCCGAGCTGGCGTCAACCCTCGCCCGTCTGCCGCCGCCTCCTGACGGCCTTGTGCGCATCCGGCTCGTCGTCGTCGGCGGACACCAACGGTTCCGTGCCGAGGCCATGCGGGGAGTGGAGATCATGGCCGTGGAGCTCTCCGGCGACACCGTGGCCCAGGTGCGGCGCGCGATCGATACGGCCGAGAGCGACCTCGTCGCCATCGTGCTCGCGACGACCGAAGCCCTGGACGCCAGCTGGTTGCAGAGTTTGACCCAGGCGGTGACCGGTGATGTCGTGGCCGCGACACCCGTTCTCGTGCACCCCCGCCGCCCCCGAACGCGTGCAACGCCGCACGACGGCCGCGTTCGTTCTGCCGGGATGACGCTCGACCTCGACCCGCAGGGCGTTCCCGTCATACGAGCGATCGATGCCGGGTCCCGTCCCGAGCCGCGCGGCTCGCCCAGCGACATTCCGATCGCGTCGGTGGCATGCCTCGTCGTCGATCGAGTCGCCTACGCCGCGGCTGGCGGCCTTCCCGTCATCGACGATCTCGAGATCGCCGTCGTCGAGCTCTCCGCGCGCTTACGCGTCCGAGGGGGTCGAATCGTCGTCGTGCCCAACGCCGTGTTGATCGACCATCGACCCGTGCGATCCCGCAGAGAGCTGCAGGGACCAGTCGATCCCGAGAGCCGTTCCTGGCGCTCGGCGATCGAGCGGTCCGGTCCCACCCTGCTGCGTTCGGTACGCCCGCCCGGCGACCGTTCGCTCCGCTTCGCTTTCACGGTTGCCGCGCCCTCGGCCAAGGTGGCGGCCCAGTGGGGCGACTGGCACCTCGCCGAGGCAATGGCGGATGGGCTACGCCGGCGCGGGCATACGGTACGGCTCCAGACCGGAGATCGCGCCGACGACCCCGCGGGCCGAGTCTGCGACGTGCATGTCGTGATCCGGGGCCTGCGACCAGTCCGCCGGAGCACCGGCCAGCGTCACGTGCTCTGGATCATCAGCCACCCCGAGTCGATCGAGGACACAGAACTCGATGCTGCTGATCTCGTCCTGGTCGCATCTCCTCTGTTCGCCGAGCATCTCCGGCGCCGGACTTCGACTCCCGTCGAAGTACTCCTGCAGGCAACAGACCAACACCGCTTTCACGCCCGGCCCGCCGACCGAGCGCATCAACACCCGATCACCGTCGTGGCGAAGACCCGCGACATCATGCGTCCGATTGTTGCCGATGCCCTCTCGGTCGGACTGCGGCCGAGCATCTACGGGGGCGGGTGGCGTGACCTCGTCGATCCGCAGCTCGTGGTCGCGGATCACGTCGACAACGAGGAGCTCCCGGTCGTCTACTCCTCGGCCGGCGTGGTGCTCAACGACCATTGGCGCACGATGCAGACGTGGGGGTTCGTATCGAACCGGTTGTACGACGTCCTCGCCTGCGGCACCCCGGTGGTCTCCGATCCGGTAGCCGGTCTGGTCGATCTGTTCGACGACGCCGTGCTCGAGTACCACGATCCTGCGGAGCTCCGGATGCTCGTGGACGCAGTGCTCGAGGATCCGAAAGCGGCTCGTGAGCGAGCAGCTCGAGGCCGGGCCGCCGTGCTCGCCGGCCATACCTTCGACCACCGCGCCGCCGAACTGATCTCCACGCTCGCTCGACACACGCGACGGCGAATGACCGAGATCCGCGAATCGCGGGCGGTCAGACGAGGAGCGGCGCGTAATCCGGTGAACAGTGCGAAGGCGCAAAGAACCAGCACTCCAAGGCATAGCGCACCTCGGTCATGCCTTCGGTGAGGTGAGTGCGGTGCAAGCACCGCTCGTCGAACATCATCGCGTCGCCGGGCGCGAACTCGGGAACGACAGTAGGGGTCTCGGCCGCAATCTCGGCGACCAGTTCGTACGAGATCGAATGCGGACTCATAACCCCGTCGACCGGAAGGACGTCGGGTATGCGCTTGGGGACCAACTCCAGTCCCGGGGTCGGACGGTCGCCGCCGCACACGGACAGGGCCACCCAGCAATTCATCGTCCGCACGGCCGGGTCGAGGAACGACCCGTCCTGATGCCAGGCGACGAGGTTGTACAACGGAAGCGACCGGCGCAGCGTCGACTTCTGCAAAGAGAAGAACGGTCGCTCACCGAGGTGGCCGGCGATCGCCGGGATGACGCGGGCTTGCTCGAGCTCGTCGAATTTGCGCCGTCGCGGTCGGGGAGTCGGCCAACCACGTGCCTCCCTGGTCGGCAACTCTCTGGCGCAGTTTCGCGTCGATCTTGGGCCGACTCGTCTGCAGCGGTCGATACCAGGCCAGGTCGGCGGGTTCGTTCGCCGCCGGATCGTCTGGCGAACGAACTCGCCCGCGACGTCGGTGGACCTCCTCGATGAGGCGCACGCTGCCGCGCAACCTGTGCGTCGCTGAAAACGCCGCGAACGATCAGGCAGCCGTGGTGAGCGACCGCGCCACCCAGAATCTCGGCTGTCAGCTCGGGCGCGGGGACTTCGGGGATTTCGCCGACGATCTCCGGAAACGGATCAGTGCTGGCAGGCGGCCAGGACTCCCGACCAGTGCCGGGGTCATAGAGCACGGCGGCGCGAGCGCGGAGGTCGATCAGCTTGACCGCGAGGGCAGGATCGGGTCGATCACGGTTGAGCTGGGCCAGAAGATCGACGGCGTCGACGAGTCGCTCTGCGGCAGTGAGCTCGGCGACGAGCGTCAACGCGTTCTCCGTGCCGATCGGACATACGTCCCCCCTCGCCTCCCGGACGGCAGAGATGGTACTTGCGTGACGTAGCGCGTCACGAGGTGTGCGCATTTCACCGACGCGGGGCTCCACGTTGCACCGATTCGAGCAATCCGAAGTGATCCACGTAATTGTCGGCAATACGGAACGTCTCCGGATCGATCACCGCGGGTCCCCGTCGAATCGTCGCCCAGAGATTGCCGACTCGGATCTCCGACACGATGTCGCCGGATGAGGCGCGTACGAGCAACAACTCGATCAGGAGCGGGCTCAGCGGGGTCGTCAGCGCATCGGCATTACCCAACGCCCCTCCAAGGTCCGCGAAGAGATGGGCCGAGTTCCAGTCTTCGATGACGTAGACACCGCCCGGGCGCAAGTACGGAAAAAGTGTCTCGAACGAGCTCGTCGTCTCGGCCAAGAGATGCGACGCGTCGTCGATGACCAGGTCGAGAGGATCGTCGCCGAACTGTTCGCCAACGATCTGAGCGAGTCGCGCTCGATCGGCTTGATTCACTCCGTAGACCGGATGAACCATGTCAGCGAGCCCTCGCTCGTCGATCAATCGGGCCAGCGCGTCCACCGGCGTCGCGTTCAGCTCCACCGCGACGAGCCGCCGAGGACGGGCCAGGAGCGCCAAGAGTGCGGTACTCCCTCCGGACGCCACGCCAAGCTCGACGATGGCTCCTCCTTCGAAGCTCCGGCACAGGTCCATGTAAAAGTCGAGCTGTTCCTTGGATTTCAAGATGCAGAAGCGCTCGACCGTGCTTTCCCGGAACGCCGAAACGAACTCGACACCGTCGATCGAGAAGGTGTGGCCTCCGAAGAGCCCGCCGTCAATACTCACGGATCGCCGGCAGGTCTTGAAGGTCATGGCCGAACGCGTCCGCGACGTAACGGCCGACACGCGTCCCGGCGCCGATCGATTCCATGAGCCGAGTGAGCGGGACCGCGCCGGCCGTTACACCCGCGGCTGCCCCGTGCAGCGCCTCGGTCAGACGGTTGATGGGGTCCAGGTTGCAACCGCGACACACCGGTTCACCGCGTTGCGAGATACGCCGATTTTGCCCCCACGACATCGGCAAAGCTGCGCTCGAACACGCTGCCGAGCGGGGTCTGCTTCTCCCAGTCGGAGCTACACAGATAGTACTGGCCGTCGTAGCCGACGACGAGGTACAAGAACGGTGCGGCACACATACCGCCGCCCAGCTCGCGATCGAGTCGGGCGCGAGCCGCAGCGAACTCCGGAAGAGCCTCGATCTCCGGGGGGTCGACGAAGAGCGAACCCGCCTGGTTGAGCACGTCGTAGCTGATGGCGCGATTGATTCCACGGTCCCGCCAGAACTTGCGCATCCGATCGACGTGAGCAGGGTCACCGCGGTGGTCGACGACGACCACGACGGTCTCACAGCGTCCACGCGCCATCTCGTTGAAGCGCACGACGTTGTCGAGGGTCCTCGCGAAGGGGAGCCCGTAGATCTCCTCGTAATCGGCGCGCTCTTCTCCGGCATTGACGCACACCTGCTGCACTCCGGCATCGAGAAGCTCGCATCCGTCAGCGCGCGTCCAATAGGGAACCATTGGTGTCGACGGTAACCCTGAGCCCCGCGGCCCGACTCTGGCGCACATAGTCGGGCAGATGTTCGTTCAAGAGTGGCTCGCCCGATCCACAAAAGCTGATCGTCACGTCGGGATCGGGAAGGTCGGCCACCCTCGCGCGGAACTCGATCACGCGTCCCAGCACCTGCCCGAACACGTCCGGCGGCATGAGTCCTTCGTGCGGCGCCCGATCCCTCGGACAGAAACGGCACGCGGCATTGCACCGGCCCGCTACCTCGAGATCGACGACCGTAGCCATGTCGCCAATGCCTCCGACCGCCTTACCCTCGACCTCGACGCTTCGGGGCGACGGTAGGCAGCCCCTGTACGTCGTGTGGCCGACAGACTACATTCGGTGCCGTGGAATTCAAGGCGGCCGCAACGGATGCGACCATCACGCGGGAGCAGGCCGCCTTCTTCAGAACATTTGGGTACTTGAAGCTTCCCGGCGTGTTCAGCGGAGAGATCGGTGAGATCTCGGCCGCGTTCGACCAGTTGTTCGAGGAATTCGAATCGTCGCGAGTCGATATGTCAGGAGTCGCGATCCACGGGTACGGAGAGCGAACGATGATTCCGGCATTCGTCGACCGGCACCCCGACCTGGCTCGTCTGCGCACGGACCCCCGAATCTCGGGAATCGTCACGCCGCTGCTCGGCGACGCCGCGGAGTACAGAGACAGCGACGGCAACATCTTCTCGTGCGACACCGAGTGGCACTGCGACATCTTCGGAGCGCCGATGAAGATTCAACACCTCAAGATCTCGCTCTATCTCGATCCCGTCAGGGCCGAGTCCGGCGCGCCGAGAGTAATTCCCGGAACAAATCACTCACAGAGTGAATATGCACGCTCGCTGCGTAGCTCGTTCGGCGAGAACATTAGCCACGTCGAGGACGTCTATGGCGTCGTCGCCCGAGACGTACCGAGCGTCGTCCTGGACTCCGATCCCGGTGACGTCCTGCTCTGGGACTATCGGACCATCCATGCCAGCTACGGCGGCGGTCCGCGGCGCCGACTCATCACCATGAACTTCCGCGTGCCGGCGGGCGCCGAGTAGCTCGCCCGCGAACCTCTCCTCGATTGCAGACGCCGGACCTCACGTTTGCGATCACGTTCCGTGGCGTGGTCATGCTTCGCTCGACCGCCAAGTCTGCGGATCGACGTTGCTCTCGCCGCTCTCGGAGAGTAGCCAAGGCCACGTGGATACGCCCCGAAACGCACGCATCGGAACGTGATCATTGGCCGTGGAGACCGTCTAATCTGTAACCTCGACCCGAGGGAGGTTCGATGCCGTACGTAATGATGCCGGTGCCCGAAGAGCATGTCGAGGCGGTCATGCAGTTCGTCCTGCGGGCAGTTGCGCGGGCTTCCATCAAGCCCTGGGATGCCGAATCGGTGGCGCAGATATTCGAAGAAGTCGACGAGTCGACGAGGTCACTCCTCGCGTTCGTAGCGCGCGCCGCCCTCGAGAACGGTGAGCTGGCCGATGTCGACGCGGCACGAATGTTGCAGATCACTGTTCGTGAGGTCGCAGGGATCATGAACGAGCTCGTGGCCCTCACCCGGGGCGCCGAGCGGGCCAACCTGATCAGCAGCCGGACGTTTACGGAAAAGCTCCCGAATGGCCGCTCGAAGAGCAAGCGCGTCTTCCTGATGGAGCCAGAGATCGCAGCGTTCGTAGGCGCGGCCGAACAGGCCGAGTTGCGTGGCGTGACCAACTTGCCGGATGCAAGCGGGTGACCGCGACGACAACCGGGACGGGCGTCGGCGGCTCGGACACACCGGTGCCGCCGTCGATCGAGGTCGAGCACCTCTCGGCCTCGTACCGGGTCCGGATCGACTCCGTCAATCTCGCATCTGACGTTCGACGACTGCTGCTGCGTCAGGGAGCGGCGTCAGATCGCTTGATTCCGGCACTGCGCGACGTGTCGTTCAACGTTCGCCGCGGATCTGTCCTCGCCGTCATCGGCCGCAACGGCGCAGGGAAATCGACACTTTGCCGTGTGATCAGCGGTGTCCTCCCACCGGAGCAGGGTCGTGTCGTCGTGCGCGGCCGCCTGAACCTTCTCACCCCGGGCATCGGCTTCAGTGACGCGTTGACCGGCCGCGAGAACATCACGCTCGGCGGGCTGGCCAGCGGACTTTCGCCTGAACGTCTCGCGGAGCTGTCCGACGAAATCGGGCGGTTCGCGCAACTCGACGAGTATCTCGACCTACCGATGCGGTCGTACTCGGGCGGGATGCGTATGCGCCTCGCGTCGTCGATCGCAGTCTTCTTGGACCCCGAGATCCTCCTCATCGACGAGGCGCTGACCGGAGGCGACGCCGCCTTCAACGAGCACATCGCCGAGAGAACCGCGCAACTTATCGGTGCCGGTCGCACGATCGTGCTCGTCACTCATGGCCTCAGCTCGGTGAGGATGATGGCCACAGAGGCGCTCTGGTTGCATCAGGGCCGGGTCGCGGAGTTCGGAGACCCCGACGAGGTCGTCAGCAAGTACATGCGGTACTGCCGCATCGAATCGCTCGGCATGGACGATGTGTGACGGCGATCGAGTGAGGTACGCCAGATGACGGATTCCGTCGAATACAGCGATGTCGAGTACGTGTTCGAACCTCACTCCCGGGACATGCCGGTGCTGAGCGAGTACCTGGCGGCGCTCGGGGAGCGACGTCAGTTCATGATGGAGCTTGCCCGCGCCGACTTGCGCAGCCTTCGGTCGAGCACCGCTCTGGGCAATGTCTGGAGCGTGCTCGATCCGCTCTTCCAATCGGGCATCTACTTCTTCTTGTACGCCGTACTGCGCAACGGCTCTTCGACCCAGCTCCAATTCCTGCCCGTCCTGCTCGGCGATTTCTTCCTCTTCGCGTTGAGCACCTCGGCGATCAACGACGGTGGCGGATCGATCAAGCGGGCCAAAGGCCTGATGCTGAACTCGACATTCCCGAGAGCGCTGCTCCCCGTGACCGCCGTCTACAAGGCGCTGCGCAACTTCGTGCCCAGCGCGTGTGTGTTCGTCGTGCTCTTCCCGTTGCTCGGTGGAAAGGTCGGACCGGGCCTGTTCCTCCTGCCTTTGCTGTTCCTTCTCCAGGTCGCGATGAACATCGGGATCGCGCTGCTCGTGTCGACATTCGTCACGTTGATCCCCGACGCCGGCAACTTGATGACCTACGTGACACGCGTGCTGCTCTTCGCGACGCCGGTCGTGTATCCCGTAGCACTGCTGCCCGCGAAGGCGAAGCTCCTCGTAGGCTGGCAGCCTCTGTTCGCGCTGTTCTCCAGCTACCAAGCCATCCTCGGCGGCGCCATGCCCAGCGCGGCGCTCGTCGCGCAAGCGTTGGCATGGTCTGTGGGCCTCCTTGCCATCGGTGCGCGGGTCTTCCTTCGCCACGAGCGCGAGTTTGCGATGAATCTCTGACCGTACGACTCTGACTGCATGCAGTGAGACGAGCTGGCCCATCGCCGGCGCGGGCAGCTACCCTGACGTCGTGATGGCGAGCACCACCGCAGATCCTGCTGAGTGCCCGGTCTGCGGCACCGTCGCTGAATCGTTCGTCGCCGCGGGCGTAAGAAGGGTGATGGCGGACCGCCGGTGCCCCACCTGCGCGTCGCTCGAACGCCACCGCGCCGTTTGGCTCTACTTTCAACAGCGCACCAACCTCTTCACCGATAAGGTGCGCATGCTTCATATCGCCCCGGAACCGGCATTGAGCCCACGGTTCGCCCGCGGTCGAACATCGACTACCTCAGCGCCGACCTCGCTTCGCCGAGAGCGATGGAGCATTTCGATATCACAGACATTCCGTATCCGGACGAGACCTTCGACGTCATCTACGCGAGTCATGTTCTGGAGCATGTCCCTGACGACCGGCGCGCGATGCGCGAGATTCGCCGCGTCCTCCGCACGGGTGGATGGGCCGTCCTGCTCGTGCCCATGTTCGGCGCCACCACCAAAGAGGACCCGACCGTCATCGACCCGGCCGAGCGTGAGCGCCTCTTCGGTCAAGACGACCATGTGCGCCTGTACGGCCACGACGGAGAGTACGAGCGACGGCTCACTGAGGCCGGCTTCGATGTCCGAGCCGAAACCTTCGTTGCCGACCTCGGCCCGGAACGAATCCGCCGGTACCGACTCGTCAGCGGCGAGATCATCCACCTCTGCACGAAGCCGTCGGCCGCGTAGATCCGCTACCAGTCGTTCGACGACTCGTAGCCGAGAAGTATCAGAAGCTCGCCGTAGTTCTCCTTGAAGTACGCCACATGGTCTTCGGTGAAGTGGTTGAGCCAGTCGCCCGCAATCCCCTTGCGGTAGTGGCTGGTCACGTCTTCGCGGCCGGGCGGTCTGCCCGCCATCTGCTTGAAATCACGTTTGGCGACGATGCGATCGATGCGCTCAGCCGTAAGCCCATCGTCGGTACCCAGACGAAGGAATCTGAAGATACTTGGAATCTCATCCGACGCTCCCGTCGTGATGTCCTCCATACGGAGCTCGAGCACATGCGGCTGCTCGTAGTCCCAATCAAGCATGGCTTGGAACTGAAACTTGCGGTTCTCCATCTCGAGCATGATCCCCTCATCCTCGGGCACAGACTTCAACCGCTCGCGATGCTCTTCGAGCTTGCCGAACAACGGGTGGCTATAGAGGTGCGAGAAATACGCGGAGACCACGACGTCGCGCGGATCGCGCACGACGTGAAAGCCGAGCAGATTCCCCAGCTGACGCCGCGTAGCGCTTCTCCGCGTTCATATAGCAGAGGAATGTCGAACCCGGGTCGTCGATTGCGCCAACGAGATCTCCGTCGAAATCACGGAAGCCGTTGTATACCAACTGTTGGCGTCCGATGATCTGACAGACGTCGGCGACGATGCTCCGCATCCATTGTGTCGCACACTTGTGATGCCCGAAGTACGCAAGGAGTAGATCCTCCTCGCTCACGAAACCCTCCTCAAATCACACCGTCCGGCCCGTGCCACCGATGCCACAGGAAATCAGCCGCAGTTCCGGTCACTCGGAGAGGAGTGGTATGAGTCGTCGCGCGGGAGCGGTCGACGTACTTCCCAGCTGATGTCCGAACGCGTCCGCCATGAACCGGACCACCGACGTTTCGTTCGTGATCGATTCCAAGAGTTCGTCGTGGTTCTCTCCGTCGGCATCGGCGTTGAGGGCCTCGGTGAGCCGGTTGATCGGATCGAGGTTGCACGTGCGGCACACCGGCTCACGAGACGAGAGGTGCGCAAGCTTGGGTCCGACGACATCCTCGAAGCTTCGGTCGAACACGCTCCCGAGCGCGGTCTGTTTCTCCCAGTCGGAACAACACAGGTAGTACTGCCCGTCGTAGCCGACGAACAGGTAGAGGAACGGTGCCGCGCACATACCCCCGCCGAGCTCACGGTCGAGCATGGCGCGAGCCGTGGCCAACTCGGGGAGAGCCTCGTACTGCATGTGGTCTACGAACAGCGAGCCGCCGCGATTCATTACCTGATAGCTGATAATCCGATCGATCCCACGCTCACGCCAGAACGAGCGCATGTGATCGACGTGTACAGCGTCGTCGCGGTGATCGACGACGACCATCATGACCTCGCAACGTCCTTTCGCCATCTCGTTGAATCGCACGACATTGTCGAGGGTTCGTTCGAACGGGAGCTTGTATATCTCTTCGTAGTCTTCGCCCTCTTCGCCGACATTGATACAGATCTGCTGCAAACCGGCGTCGAGGAGCTCAGTCGCTCGACGCTCGTCTAACAACGATCCGTTGCTCGATGTCGTCACCTTGAATCCCTCGGCACGACACATGCGCACATAGTCGGCGAGTCGGCGGTTCAGCAGGGGCTCACCTAACCCGCAGAGGCTGATCGTGACGTCGGGATCAGGAAAATCTGCGACGCGTCGGCGGAACTCCACCGCGCGGCCCAAGGTTCGAGCGAAGATCTCCGCGGACATCAGGCCCTCGTGCGGCGTCCGGTCGCGCGGGCAGAAGTGACACTTGGCGTTGCATCGGTTCGTGGCCTCGATGTCGACGACGGTCGCCATGCGCCTCGTTCCCCCTCCACGCGAGTCTCGTCGCGAGTCTCGTCCTTACAACCCGTCGCCCACAGCCTACCTACCGCGCCGGTGTCTTGAAACAGCCGAGCCGTGGTTCAGCGTCGTACGCACCGCACACATCGGGCGGTTTGCGACCAAATTCGATGCAGCTTCGGTCAGGCTCAGGTCGTCGCCAAACGCACGGCTCTCGGGGTCCGTCCGCCCCGGTTGCACCCGAAGCCGATCGTCACTCGGATTCAGCAGCACGACGGTTGATCCACGGAAACGACTCCGCCGGTTCGGCGACACCGAGCAAGCGGCAGATCGGTCCCCAGCCAGGCGATTCGTTGAGATCGATTTCGAGGAAGTTGTCGCGCCCGGCGAAGTGCTCGCGCACCCGGCGAACATGTTGATTCCACTCATCGCGCCAGGCTGCTTCGTCGACGCTCACAAAATCGCCGTGGTACTCGCCTGCTGCTCTGAGCCGGATGTTCGATTCCACGTGGCGACGGCGACTCTCGATCCAGTCGTCGACGGGACGCACCGTGAGCACGAACCGGCTCCCCGGGTACTGCTCGTCGAGGAGATCGAAGTTGAGCGAGAGCGCACGGATGTCGGAGAAGGCATCGATGTTCGGGTCGAGGCGGGAAAGCAGCGGATCGCCTGTCGCGATGCTGGCCTCGACGAGACGGCGCACCGCGGGTCCTCCCCAGTGCAGGCTCTCGCGACCGAGGATCGACAACGCCGCGTGCAGTGAGGTCGTGCCGGTCTTGTTGAGGCCGATGCCGAACACACGCGGTCGATCCGGCCGAGGATCACGTTTCGGGTTCGGCGCCCGGAAGGAACCGACGAAGTCCGTGAACTCACGGGCGTAGTACGGCGGCGCTCGATGCGGGTCGACACCATGCTTCCAGCCGTACTTGTAACGATGACCCTGCAAGAGCATGTCGACGCGAGAGTCAGTGCTTGCCGTGGTGCGGCGCGCGTGCACGACGCGAGCAGCGGGTACCGGCACGAGCTCGATGCCCATCTGCCAGGCGCGGTGCCAGTAGTCGGTGTCCTCGCAGAAGGCCGGGTTGAACCATTCGTCGAAGACCCCGACTTCGTCGTACAGAGCGCGCGAGAGCATGAAGCACCAGCCCGCCGTGCCGCCCTGATCGGGACTCGAGAACCCGAGGCCGTCGCAGTGGTCGGTATAGGGGAATGCCACTCGGCGGCCGTTCACCGCGGCTTCGTAGAGCGCGACGTCCCAACCGGGCTGGACCATGCAGTCACTGTTCAGCACTACGACGACGGGTGCGGTCGACAGACGGATGCCCGTGTTCCATCCCGTGGCGACTCCCTTGTTCTCCGGGTAGCGGTACACCTTGGCCGGGAGCAACGGGGTCGTGTGCGGCGACCCGTTGTCGACGACGACAACCTCCGTGGGAATGCGCGCGACCTCCCAGATCCGTTCGATCGTTCGGCGGGCCATGTCGGCGAGGTCGGGCGTACGACTCCACACCGGAATGGCGATGCTGAGGAGCGGTTCGATGTCCGGTCCCGTGGGCGTGTGGTCGTACGCGAGGTCGGGATCCGTGTTCTCGAACGGCTGCACGGTGGCCGGCAGGTCGGACGAGATGGCGGTTCCCCCTTCGGTTGCCCCCACCGCGCCTTTGGCGTGAAGCAGCCGGAATGTCTCGCGGTAGGCCGAATGCAGATCTTCGAGCGCGCCGGCGTCGGTGCGGCTCTTGACTTCGAGCGCGGCAACCTTGCGGCGCAGTGCGGGCTCGGTGAGGCGTTTGTCGTCCCAGAGCTTGGCGGCGTCGTCGAGCTGAAGCCGGGTCGCCATGTCGGTACCTGGATGCAGCGCGGCGATGATCGCGTGGGCCCGGCCCTTCGCCTCGGTGCGGTCGCAGAACGCGTCGAAATCGATCGAGCGCGCCATGAGACTGCGCGCCGACGCATCGTAGATGACGCGTAGCCCGCGCGGACCGAGTCTCCAGCCCATCTCGACGTCGATCGAGTAGCCGAGCCGCTGATCGTGCAGGCCGTGCCGTACCAGCAGCGAGCGCTTGCAGGAGATGCGACCTTCCCAAAAGCCTCGCCAGTCGAGCTGTTGGCCATCGCCGAGACGCTCGTAGGCGAACATCAACCGATCGACGTCGGTGATGTAGTGCATCAACGGCGTGAGCTCGAGCTCAGGCGCCCAATCGGTGTGTCCCAGGATGGCAACGGCTTCACCCGGCTTGGCCGCGTGGGCAGCCAGGTGACGTTCGAGGTAGTCAGGCGCGGCACGATCGTCGTCGTCGAAGAACAATACGAGTGGAGCGCGCGCAAGGAACACGGCGTGGTTCTTCGCAGCACTGCGGCCGCCGTGATCAATCCGCACGCCGACAACCTGCAGACCGGAAGGCGCGGCGGCGAGAATCGCTTCGAGGTCGTCTTCCCCGGAGGCGGACGGCTTCGAGCCGTCGTCGACCACCACCACCTCGAACTCGGAACGGTCGAGGGTCTGAGCCGCGAACGATGCCAGGCAGGCGCGCAGGAGCGCCGGGCGCTCGTAGGTCGCGATCAGGACGCTGATCCGGGCGCGGTCGCGGGCTCGGGCCGTACATACGCGACGGGCCGGCGGTCGGGGTCGAGGATCCAGATCCGTCGTACGAACGCATCACCGGGGGCCCTCATCGGCAACGGCTCGCGCAGACCGACACTGAGGCTGTCGGTCAGCGTCACGGAACCGGTGCGCGTCGCACCGGCGCGTACCGACAACACCGGGACCGAAGTGACTTCATCGATCTCGCGACCGACCGAGCCCATATGCCGCTCGGCCACGGGAGGGCCGCCCTCAGGGCCTCCGATATGGGTCGGCTGGAGTCGGTCGACGTCGAGCGCGATCTGGGTTGACACGAGCGTGTCGAGGAACCGGCTCGGCAGGATCACGTCATCGCGCACATAGACGATGAAGTCGGCGTCCTCGTCGACCGACTCCTCGGGTGCGGAGTCCGGCCGCCAGCGCTGTTCGACGATGAGGCTCGAGCTCGAGCCCAACTCGCTCAGTAGGCCCGGTGGCGGACCCGTACGGTGTGCGACGTAGGTCCCGATCACACGTACACGGGCCGTGGGAACGGGAGCCAGCACCGGCAGCGGTGTACCGCTGCCGCCAAGGTCGTATATGACGAGATGTTCGTCGAGGTGCACGCGCCGATACTCGGTCTCCAGCCGCTCGAAGAGCTCGGGATATCGGTACCGCCAACTGAAGGCCGATTTCGGCAGGACGAAATAGCGCGCCCCCGCGCACGCTGCGCTTCGAGGTGGTTCACCGCGGCGTCTCCGTCGACGGGGTCGTACCCCGCCCATCCGCCTTCCCGTGCCTGCGGAAACGGCCAACCCGGGTGCGACGCGAGGTCAACGAGGTCGTCGTCGCCTCCGGAGGCGACGAGCACGATCTCGCCCGGTCGTCCGATCATCTGGATCCGGCGGCGGATCACCTGCCCCATGTCTTCGCCGTCGACACCCGTGAACCGGGTCGACTTTTCGGATCCGTCGACGATCGTCCGACCTCGTTGCGACATCACCTGATCGAGAATGCGCCCGAATATGCCTTCCACGACCTCGACGTCGTGTCGCAGCTCGACGTGTTGCGCTCCTTCGTCGGCAAGGCGGTGCCAGAGATCGTCGTCGGTGAGCACCCGCGTCACGCCCGACGCGAAGTCGGCGGCGTCGGCACCGATGAGTGCGTGCACACCCTGGACCAAGTCGAGTCCCTCGGCCCCCACCGGCGTCGTGACGACGGGCGTGCCGGCCATCATCGACTGGAGCACTTTGCGCTTTACTCCCGCACCGTGCAGGAGGGGAACCACGGCCAGGCGCGACTGCTCGAGGTACGGCTGAACCGAGGGAACCCAACCGATGAGGCGCACTCCTGGGGTCGCGGGGTCGATGTCCAATGTCACCTGATCGAGCCAGTTCCCCAGCACCGTCAGCGGGTGGCGCCGCAGCAACTCCGGATCAAGCAACGGCAACACCTCGGCACAGAGATACTCGACCGCCTCCCGGTTCGGGACGTGGCGGAAGTTGCCGACGAAGTACATGCCGCGGCGCTGTTCGAGGGGGTACCGGGACCGCTGAATGTCCTCGGCGAGCGGGAGCGTGAAGACCCGACCTTCGCCAAGGAAGTCGGCGAGCAGATCGCGCTCCTTGTCGGATACCGCGATTACTGCATCGGCGCCATTGTATGTGTTCAATTCGCGCGTCGCTTCGGTGCCGAAGGCGGCACCGAGCGTTGAGCGTTGCCCGAACACCCCGCGCGCGTTGCGCAGGAAGTGGATGTCCATCGAGTTGACGATGACCCGCGTGTCGGGGGAGACCTTGTGCACGAGCGGAAGCAACTCTGCTGCGGGTTCCCAGAACGCGATCAGCGCAAGATCGAAGCCTCCGGAGCGGAGGATTCGCTCAGCGGCACCGAACCCGCTGTGCGTGGCCACACCCATTTGCCGCAGCCGGCGTGCGTGACGTTCCTCGGCCTCCTCCTCTCGGGCCAGGAACGTGACCTGCCAGCCGGCACGCAGTAGGAACTGCACGGTGTTGTCGATGTCCTGCGAGCCGCTGTCGCGGTCGAAGGCGGGCATCCGCGTATGCACGACGAGCACACGGGGCTTGCTCATCCCCGGCACACTTCGACGTCGTCGCGGGCGATCAGGTAACGCCATACACCATCGCTGAGCTCGCTCGGCCGGGCCGGGCGGAGATCGAGTACGCGTTGCCACGCCGACTCGGCGAGGGGGACCGATGCCTCGCCGCCCTCGCCCGCGACTCGGACAGCGACGATCGTGGGCTGATACATCACGGATGCGCCGCGAGCCCACACACCCGCGCACCATTCCCGCACGAACGGGCGTCCGCTGAGCATGGGCGAACCCGCGACATCGGTCCACAAGGAACTGGCCGCCGCGACCAGACCGGGGGCCCAGCACACGGGCCGTACGAAATCGTGCCACGGCGCGCGCACGTCGGCGGACGACTCCGCGATCAATCCGAGTGAGCGGTCGGCGAAGACCGTCCCGCCCGCACCTTCGAGACGTCCGTCGGCCCGCATGATCTTGCCGGCGATTGCCGTCGTCGGATCGGCCGCGGCGAGGCCGGCCGCGGCCTCGATCACTCCCGGCAGGGGGAGCACATTGGGTTCCACCACGACGACGACGTCGTGGTCGCCGAATGCAGACGGCATGTCGGCATCGATGTCTCCGACGTGGAGATCGGCTCCGGATGCGGCGGCACGCGCCGCGAGCTGCGTCCGCCAATTCTCGTCGCTCCCGGTCCCCGCCCACACGAGCACTCGCGCCGGCGCGGGCGATGTTCCGCCTGTTCTCTCGACGCCAGTCTGGAGACCCTTCTCGACGCGGCGAACCTCGACGCCGGAGCTGCCCGCGGCGACCACGATCACACCGAGTGCTGCGACCCGCGAGGCTTCGGCGAGATCGTGACCCTCGTCGACAACGACGACGTCGACACTGTGGTCGAGGTACGGAAGCCGGAGGTCGTCGGGAGAGCGGAACGTGGCGAAACCGACGAGCTCGCCCGCGACGTCGAGGCTCGTCCAGTCGAGTACCGCCGGAATGTGCACCGCGCCCGCTGCGAGCCCGTTGACCTCGCCCCGCAGCGACCGCGATCCTTCGCCCGCCGCCTGCGCCATATCGAAGACCGCGCCGGCGCCCTCCTCGTCGACAACCGTGCGATACGTCCGGGCCACATGATCGCGAAGCTCGGCCTGCTGGCGGAACCAGGGCCGCGATCCCTCGGGAAGAACGAGGTAGCGATGACCGGCGAATCGGAGCGCCTCGAGGTGGGCGATGTGCGCCAGGTCGTCGGCGAACGGCCGGCCCTGCCGTGTGTGCGGGAACGTGGTCGAGCGGGGTGCGACCTGGCCGACCTCCGACGGACTCCCGGGCATCACGACGAGCCAGGAGGCTCCCGCGGGGAGCGCCGCCGCGACCATCCGGGCGTATGCATCCTTCCACTGGCGCGGGGCTGGACCCTTCGGCGTCGGTGCGGGTCTCGGCGCCGGCTCCGGCGCCGGCCGCGCAAGAGCCTGCTCCCCGCCACCGGTGGCACCACGACTCTGGAGGCGCTCGGTCGCGCGCCACGTCCGTCGAGCGAGTTGCCGGGCCGGCTTCGGGAGTCGGCGTGCGACACGCTTCGCGGCCGACTTGGGATCGGCGGCGGCGTGCCGCGCCCGAATCTGACTCTGTTGCAACGTCTTTTGTGCCGGCGGTGGCAGCCGGCCCGACACGGACCGCGCCGCGGCGCGCGCCTTGGGAAGCGCTTTGCGTCCGACGGCCTTCACGGTCGGACCGGGTTCGGCCATCCCGCGCTGCAAGATGTTGCGGGCGCGGCGCAGCTGGAACTTTGCCGGTGCCGGGAGCTGGTCGGCGACTGCGGACGCGGCCGGCACCGCCGCCCGGCGGCCGCGGTCGACGACCTTCTTGCCCGGGCGGAGAACGAAACGACGCCCACCCCGCGCCGCCCGCCCACCCGATGCGCGTAGCCGCCTGCGGATCGGACCCGCCTCGGTCGCCCGTACCACGACGTCGAGCCGCGATGCCGTGCTGCGGGTCCGAGCATCGATGTTCGCGACCGTGGCGCCGGTGCGATCCAGGGATTCGCTCAGGATCTGCATCGTCTTCATCGTCTCCGCCTGCAGAGACTCGACGCGCGCCGTGGCTGCCTCGCGGGTTCGCGCGACCAGGTCCTCGAGATCACGAATCTTTTGCCGGTGCTGGTTCTCGCTCGCGATTCGCTCTCGTTGGATCTGCTGCTCCAGCTCACGCACCCGCCGAACGAGCTCGGCCTCCCGGACGTTGCGCTCGGTCCGGACGTCTGCTTCCCGGGCCGCGACGTCGGCGCGCAGCTCTCGCTCGCGTTCCTGCAGCCTCTCAATCGCGTCCTGACGCTGCTCGGCGTGGCGTTCGGCCACCGCGCCGTCGAGAATCAGCCGCCGGACCCGGCCTTCGTCGGCCGCCGGCTCCGGCGCCAAGGCCACACCGGCCTCACGGCAGAGCTCGGCATAGAGCGCGCGCAGGCTGGGGCTCGCGCCGGCGTCGACGAGCCCAACCTGGATCGTGTGGTGACGCAGGTCGGTACGCACCCGCGGTGCCGCCGCGGAAAGGCCCACGAACGCGCAGAGCCGCTCGAGCTCGATCTGCGGATCGATGAAGAAGGATTCGTAGTGCGTCACGATGCGGCGACCGGCCGGGATCAACTCCAGCGCGGTTGCGTAGTAGCGCTCCCAGAGGGTCAGACCAAGTGAATAGGAGTTCTGGTTCCTTCGCTTGAGCGAGAGCGCGACCTCGAGGGGATGGCGCACACAGATGACGAACCGGAGATCAGGCTGGAGGTCGAGCCAGTAGGCCGCAGTCAGGCAGGTACGCGGGTCCTTGAAGCCCCAGTGGTCGTGCTCGCCGAGTGTCATGAGCACGCTGCTCGCCGAGGCGGCAACATGGAGCACGCGGGGGTCGTCGACAGCCAGTGGCGGCAGGTCGGGTGGGTTGTCCCACGAGCCGCCCGTGGCTTCGAGGAGCTCGTCGTTGCACGCGACGATTGCCTTGTTCTCCCAGAAGCCCTCGGGGTTGTCCTCGGCCGCGTCGATCAGCTCCTCGGCACCGCTCCCGAACAGGTGCAGCCCGGAGTCGTGCAGCGCGCGCGTGATCATCGAGGTCCCTGATCTGTGCATGCCCGTGATGGCGATGGGGCCGTGCTCGGTTTCGCAGCGTCACTCCTGATCCCACTTTCAGGAACCTCGCGAAACCATCAGGGGAGAAAGCCGAACTTCGTAAGGATGCTGCGCGCCGAAGCGGACGCCAGGAACCTCGCGAAGTCGCTGACTCCGGCGGAGTTACCGACGGTGACGGACGAGAAGGGGAACACCAGATTCTGGTCGTCGGGAATGGAAACGAACGTGACGCCTTTGGGAACGGTCAACCCGACGCGAAACACGAGCGCGGCATCGAGCGTGCCTGCGGCGATCGCTCGCAGCGACGCCGCCTCACAGCCGGACTTCACCGTGCCCTTGGCCGGGGTGACGCCCGCTTTCGCGAGAACAGCCACTGTCACTACGCCGAAGCTGGCCTTGGCGCCGCAGACCGCGGTCCGAAGACCACTCGTAGCAGCAAACGCCTTCACGTCGGTCACGTGATGCGGGTTCGCCACCGGTACTGCTATGACCGCGAGGTTGCGGCCGAATGACGCAACCGGCAGATCCTTCTTGGCGTCCTTGAAGATCGCGGCGTTACCGATTGCGATCGCGGGATTTCCGGTGGCGACCGTCTTGGCCACCGCGTTGTCGGCATCCGCCGTCACGACCACGTCGCTCCCCGGATGCTGCGTCTTGTAGGTCTGGACGAGTTCGTCGACGACCGACTTCAGATCCGGGGTCGTCACAACGGAAATTGCACCACTCGGCAAGGTCGAGCCCGAAGCGGGGCTCGCCGGCTTCTTGTCGCTGCCACACGAGCTCAGCGCGAGCGCGCTCAGCACGATAGGGACTACGACCGTCCAACGCTTCATCGGTCCCTCCCCTGCGGACGCGCCGTATCGTAGCTGTCATGAGTTGGTTACTCCCAGTGACCGACCGTCTCTCGACCTGCACGGGGAGCGCTCAAACCGGACGAGCTGCCCGAACCAGACAAACCTCATTCAGCCGGCCCGGACGACGATCGGATCGAGCGTCGAGACGCCGGGTTGCGACTCGAGCTCGTATGCGGCGACATGGTTGTCGCCGGAACGCAGGAGCGTCTCCGGCAGCATCATCGCGAAGCGGTGGGGCGTGCCACCGTCGGCAAAGGTCGGCGAGACGCCTGCGATCGTCCCGTTGAGCGCGATGACAACCGTCGCGGCTCGACGCGCGGTTCCCCACACCAGTGCGGGAATCGTGCCGCGCTTCGTATCGACCGACTTCAGCGCGTCGTACTGCACGAGCGCCGCCTGGTTGTCGGCGGGCGCGCCGACCGTCACGTCGGTGACCTTCTTGCCGATCAGCTGCGCGTCGGGACCGACGCGGTACGCGCGCAGCGCATCGCCGGCGGGCGCGCGCGCGAACGCGCCGACGTTGACGGCGAGCATCGCCTTCTCTCCCGCGGCGCCGTCGTAACGGATGGGTTTGCCGATGCCGACCCCGAACGCGTTGACCGTCGACTTCACGAACACCTTGGTGGGGTCGGTGCGCGTGCCCGCGGGAACGCCGTCGACCTTCCAGGGGATCGTGAAGCCGGTGAGCTTCGCGATCGTGGGCAGGATGTCGATCGTCATCACGTTTTCGTCGCTGACCGTGCCGCGCGTCTGACCGCTCGCCTTCACGAACAGGGGGGCCCACAGGAGTTGCGGGTACGTCGCCGGCGGAACCGCGGCCGCGCCGAGCCCGCGCGAGTCCTCGCCCGGCGTGAACGTGATGCCGTGGTCGGCGGTGAGCACGACGACGGATTCGTCGAGCATCTTCTGACTACGCAGCCGGGCGGTGAGCTCGCCGACGAGGCGGTCGACGTACATCGCCTGCAACTCGAGCCGCTCCCGGGCGAGCGTCACCGGCCACGCCTCGGTCGACCAGCGGTCGTTCGTCTTGGCGAAGTCGTCGGCCGGGTACGCGTACTCCTGCCCGTTCGGGAGATAGCGGTACACGACGTGCGGGAGGAGGATGTGGAGGAAGTGCAGCGTCGGCTTCTCGCCCGCGCGGATCCCCTGCAGGAACTGGGCGAACCGCTGCGGACGGTTCGCGGTGGCGGCGCCGAGATCGATGTCGGCGTGGTCGCCGGGCCCGGTCGCGTGGATCGCGGCGCTGACCGCGTTCGAGTCCTCGGCCTCCTGGAATCCTGCGGTGAGGTTCCCGCTCGCCTTCGCGGGCGACACCATCTTCTTGTACGTGTGCGCGACGTCGTGGAGCAGCCCGTTCACGCCGTCGGACCCGGTAGTCGGAGGCGCGGCCGCGCACAACGACTTCGGGCACAGGCGCGTCACCGACTCCGATACGTCGAGGCGATAGCTCCCGCCGAGGAACGTGAACAGGTTCTCCGGATGCGACGACGCCTCCGGGATCGAGCCGTCCTCGGGATACATCCCGGTGAGGATCGAGGGGACCGCGTGCCACGTGGCGTTGGTCACGCTCGTCTCGTTGCGGTACCACGTCGAGGTGTCGGCGAACGCGGCGATGTTCGGGAACAGGTCGCGGTCGATCCCACCGTCGGTACCGACGAACGACGCGGTGGGCCACTCGTCGAAGGTGATCATGACGACTGACGGCGCGCTCGCCACCGAGCCGAGGGTCACGGCGCGCACCGACTTGGGGAAGACGAGCTGGGTCACCGACGAGCTGAACACGAACAGCGCGACGAACAGGATCGGCGCGGGCGAGACGAAGAGGAGCCACTGACGCGCCGCGGTCGTCTTGGCGTAGAGCGCCACGAACCCCGCGACGACTCCTGCGGCGAGCACGACGACGAGCGCCGCCGGCGTGACGAGGTGCTTCACGAGCTGCACCGCGAACAGACCCGCGAGCACGACGAGGAACGCCGCGTGCACGATCCGGCGGGCGGTGCGGTTGACGAGACCGACCACGACCTCGACGACCCAGAGTGCGACCGGCGGGGCGAACGCCAGCGCCAGCGCGAAGAGCACGATGTCGCGGTTCTGCACGTCGCGGTAGATGAACGTGTCGGCGCTCTTGCCGTAGACCGACAGGACCGGCTGCGCGATCGCGAAGCCGCACGCCGCGAACAGCTCGAGCGCGGCCCGAGCCTCGCGCCGCATCATCGAGCCGGCCTCCACGCCGCCACCGTATTCGACCGCGCGCGCGGCAGTGGTTTCGGGAGTTTCGCGGACCTCGCCGATGCGTTCGCCGGCGCGGTCGGGTCTCACTCTCTCGTAGGCAATCGAACCGGATGCAACACGGGAGACCGCCATGAACACGACAACGATCGGCGCTCGTCGCCTCCTCGGATTCGGGGCGGCGGCTGCCACCGGTGCCGCGCTCGTCAACGCCGCCGTCTACGGAGTGGGCCGCGCCGCCGGACTCGACTTCGTCGCCTCGACGACGAGCTCCGGGCCTCAGCACATCCTCTTGGTGCACGTCGTCGGCTTCACGCTGCAGACCTTCGCCGCCGGACTCGTGGTGGCGCTCGTCGCGAACAAGGTGCGCCGGCCGGGCCTGCGGACCGTGCAGATCACCGGCGCGATCGTCGCCGTCGCGAGCGTCGTGATGGACGTGTCGATCGACTCCACCTTGGCGGCCAAGGCGACGCTCGCACTCATGCACCTCGTCACCGGCGCCGCGTACGTGGTCGCGCTCGACCGGGCGCGCTCGTCGCGCGCGAGCCGCAGCACCGGAGTCGGCGCCTGCGCGTTCGGCGGAGGGTTCGACCCCGGTGACCAGCGCGGGCCCAGTCGCGGCCTGAGGCACCGGTCGCGCCCGAACCGGTGCGCGGCCCCGCAACCCAACTCGTCCTATAACGGGACTATCGTGATACTTGTCTATATAGTGGCGCATGGCCGACGACGGGCACCGGCACGACGAGATCGCCTTCCCGGCATTGCTCCGGGCGGCCCGCACCACCTACGGCGCCGCCATCCGCGCCGCGCTGGGCGAGATCGGGTGCGGTGACGTGCCGAGGAACGGAGCGTTCGTCCTCGGCTCGATCGCCCGCAACGGCGCGCCGATGGGCGACGTGATCCGGGGGCTCGGAGTCTCCAAGCAGGCCGGCGGCCAGGTGGTGGACACCCTCGTCGTCCGCGGCTACCTCGAACGTGCCCCCGACCCGGTCGACCGCCGACGCATGACCCTCGCGCTGACCGAGCGCGGACGCGTCGCGGCCGCCGCGAGCCGAGCGGCAGTCGAGCACGTCGACGCCGCGCTCGTCGCGCGCGTCGGCGCCGAGCGGGTGGCGGCGGCGCGTGCCGCGCTCGGTGCGTTGGCCGACCTCGCGCACGACCATGACGAGCAGTGACCCCGGCCGGAGCGACATCGGCGCGGCCCCGTCGCGCACGAGTCGTTCCGTCGCCGTCACGCGCGGCGACCTTCGCGCGACCGCACAGTCGAGCCGGCGACCCGCTCGCGGAGGCGCGGCTCTGCGACGGAATGCCGTCGCACATCTTGTCGGACCGCGTGCCATCCCTACGGAGCCGCACGCGATTCTTCGACGAGGCCGTGCTGCACGCGATCGCGCAGGGCGTCCCGCAGATCGTGATCGTCGGCGCGGGCTACGACGACCGCGCGTTGCGCTTCCGTTCCCCCGGGGTGCGCTTCGTCGAGATCGACCATCCCGCGACACAGCACGACAAGGCGCACCGGCTCGCCGCGCTCGACGCCGACGATCTCGTCACGCTGGTCCCCGGCGACTTCGTGCACGACGACGTCGCACAGGTACTCGACGGCGCGCGTCACGATCTCAGCCTCCCCTCGCTGTTCATCTGCGAGGGGCTCCTCGCGTACCTCGACCAACCGACGATCGTCCGTCTGCTGGGAGGCCTGCGCACCCGTGCGCACCCGTCGAGCACACTCGTGGCGAGCCTTGCGGTCCACGCCGCGGGGATCGACACCGCCCGGTTCCTCGCGGTCGCGGAACTCGCGCCGGCTCGCGGGCGCCGCCGAGCCCTGGCTCACGATCCTCCCCGCGGCCGAGCACCTGGCGCTGCTCACGCGGCGGGGTGGTATGTGGAGCGGGTGGTCGACCAGGCCGACACGGACGCCACGATTGTGCGCGACCGTTCGCTGCTCGTACGGGCCGCGCCCGACGAAACGTTCATTCCGGAGTCTGCTGAGTACGTCGTCGAGCCCTCGCGCGGACGAAGGAACGGCTGCTGATACTCGTGACCGACGCGGTGATGGCGGGGGTGGTCGTCCCCGCCGACGAGTCGCGGCCCGGCGCCGCACCGAGCGGCCCGGGCGTCAGGGCTGGACGAATCGCTGCACGAACGCGAGCGCGGTGTCGGCGACCTCGCCCCAGCCGTGGTCGATCACGAGTGAGTGACCTCGGCCTTCCATCTTGACGATCTCCGTCACGCTCTTGTTGCGCTTCTGCTTCTTGTACGACGCGTTCGCGATCGCCCACGGCACGGTGTGATCCTTCTCACCGTCGATGATGAGCAACGGCCCGCGCTTGGGGTTCTTCGACTTCACCTTCACTTCGGTCCACGGGTTGAAGTTCGCGGTCGCGGCCTGGAACAACGGCGCGCCCGATCCGGGCACGGCGTACGTGTTGAACAGCTCGTGCGCTTCTTCCTCGGAGACCGCGTTGGCGAACGCGTAGCGGAACTGCTCGTAGGTGAGCGGCACCGCGCGGTGATGGTTCAGCGGGTTCCCGAGCACGGGCGACGCCGACTTGAGCGCGGAGATCGGGAGCGGCAGCACACCGCGGAACGGTGCGGGATCGATCGCGACCGTTGCCTCGGACACGCCGCGACCGGCGAGGATCTGGGCGAGCAGACCGCCGAACGAGTGCCCGATCACGGCGGGCCGTTTCGACAACATGCCGACGACCTCTTCGAAGTGATCCGCGATCTGGCCGACCGTCTTGTCCGCGAGCACTTCGGGATGCGCGTTCGCGTCCGCCACGGTGTTCGGATCGTCGGGCCAGCCCGGGGAAATCGTCGAGAACCCGGCCGCTTCGAACCGCGTGCGCCACCGGTCCCAACTCATCGGCAGGAGCCAGAGCCCGTGGACGAACACGACCGGCGTACGGCCCGAAGCGTTCGCCTGCTTGACCTGCTCGGCCTCGAACTCGGTGATGACTGCCACGGTGACCTCCCTGCCCGGGGCGCGGACGTTACCGCGCGACTTCGGACGGCAGGGCGCCGACGTCAGGGGCCCGTCAGCTATCGACTGGCCCGTCGTGAGACCCGGCGCGACGCGACTGCATCTCGACGACAGCCCCGTGCGGCGGGTCGAGCGAGATCGTCCGCTCCGCCCGGCGGGTCTCCGTGCGACGCGCGATCGAGCGGCGCATCCACCGGCGGTACGAGAGGTCGACCACCACGAGCAGTGCAACGAACAGCAGCGCCGACGTCACGGGCAAAGTCTGACGCGGGGTCCGCCGCGGGACGCGGATATACCCCATCTCAATGCGATCCGCCCGCCCGCTACTGCGGGCTACCCGCAGGTCCGGGCGGGCACAAGCGCGGACCTCAGGTGCGGTTCGGCCACAGGTCGACCGGCCCGCCGACATAGCCCCCCGCCGCCCGCACCGCCTCGCCCCACGGCGCCAGCAATGTGACGACCTCGTCCACCTCGTCGCCGAGCGCGTCGATCGCGGGCGTCATCGCCCGGTCGGTCGCCCGCTCCATTGCTTCGCGCGCGTCGAGGCCCGCGGGGGTCAGCGTCTCCGCGGCGTCGAGCCAGCCGCGGCCGCGCAGCCGGACCGCGGCGCCGTCGAGCTCCGCGTCGTCCCACCCCCGCGTGCGGATGTAGGTGCGCAGCGGCAGGCCCATGTAGGCCTCGGTGAGCAACCCGATCTCGACCGCGTCGACGCCCGCCGACGACCACGTGCATACGTGGGCGTCGCCGCGGTACTCCCGCAACATGTCGCCGAGGTGGAACAGACGCGTCCAGGCGTCGGCCGGATCGTCCCACTGCGCGCGCAACCCCGCGAACAGCGGCCGTCCCGGCACGGCCAGCGGGTCCACGGCGCGCTCGAGGAGCGCGGCTGCGCGCGTGACGTCGGCGTCGCCCGCGCCGCAGATCCGGACGAGCTGCGCGACCGCGCCGGCGCGACGCGCCGCGAAGATCGTGCGCGCGTCGGTGATGCTCCAGCCGAAGCGGACTCCTGCGGCGACGGCACCGGGCTTGAAGACGCCGAAGGCCGACGCGACCACCTCGGGCTCCACCTGACCGAGCAGCGAACCGCGGCTCGTGAAGTACGCGGCGCCGTCGGGCGCGGCGACGCCGTTGCCGAACGAACCGGGACTCGGCGCGAACCCGAGGTCTTCGTACGCGGCGTGACACTCGCGCGCGAAGAACACCTGGCCGATGACCGGCTCGAGGGTCGCGGCCAGGGTGCGGGCGCGGCGGCGGAAGGTTGCGTCGTCCATCGGCGGAGTCTCGCCGCCGCTCCCGCGAATGCGCCAGAGCGGCCGGACGCGCGCACCGCTCGATCGCCCGCCGCCGGCGCGGTGCGTACGCTGCGCAGCCGTGACCGACGACCTCGCCCTCCTCGACGCCACCGCCCAAGCCGAGCTCGTCGCGAACGGGTCGGTGTCGCACCTCGAGCTCGTCGAGGCCGCGATCGAGCGCATCGAGCGCATCGACGGCCGGCTCAACGCGGTCATCCACCGGCGCTACGAGCGGGCCCGGGCCGAGGCACCGACGGCGACCGGACCGTTCGCGGGAGTGCCCTTCCTCGTGAAGGACGCCGTGTGCCACACCGCGGGCGACCCGTACCACGCGGGCATGCGCGCGCTGAAGGACGCGAGGTGGGTCGAGCCGAACGACACGTGGCTCGCAACGCGGTTTCGCGCCGCGGGATTCGTGTTCGTCGGCAAGACGAACACACCCGAGCTCGCGACGAGCATCACCACCGAGCCCCTCGCGTACGGACCGACCCGCAACCCGTGGGACCTCACGCGCAGCACCGGCGGCTCGAGCGGTGGTTCCGCGGCCGCGGTCTCGGCCGGGCTCGTACCGGTCGCGCACGGCAACGACATGGGCGGATCGATCCGTTTCCCGGCGAGCGCGTGCGGCATCGTCGGCCTGAAACCGACCCGCGCCCGCACCACGCTCGGGCCCGACTTCGGCGAGTACTGGGGGCCGCTCACGCACGAGTTCGTGCTCACGCGCTCCGTGCGCGACACCGCGGCGGTGCTCGACGCGGTGGCCGGGGCCGGACCCGGCGACCCCTACACCGCCCCGCCGCCGGCCCGGCCCTATCTCGAGGAGATCGCCGGCGATCTCGCCGGCCGACTCCGAATCGGCTTCCGTACCGAGACCCCCGACGGCGAGGCCTCGCATCCCGACGCGGTGACCGCCGTCGAATCGACCGCGAGGCTCCTGTCGACGATCGGTCACGACGTCGGCGCCACCGCGATCCCCGAGCTCGACAACTCGTACAACCAGGCGTTCATCACGGTGCTGTCGACGGCGGTCGCGCGCGACGTCGCGCGCTGGAGCGCCGCGCCTCGGTCACGACATCACCGACGCGCTCGAGCCGATGAACGCGTTCTTCGCGTCGATGGGCGGCCAGGTCCGCGGCGTCGACTACGCCGGCGCGATCGAAGACCTGCAGTCGTGGACGCGCCGGGTCGCGTCCTGGTGGAACGACCACGACGTCCTCGTGGTGCCGACGAGTCCGGAGCCGCCGTTCCGGCTCGGCGAGCTCGCGCCGACGAACCGCGACCCGGCCGTCGGCGCGCGCATGGGGCGGCTCGTGACGTTCTGCTCGCCCTTCGACGTCACCGGCCAGCCGGCCATCTCACTGCCGTTGCACTGGAACGACGACGGGCTGCCGATCGGGGTGCAGCTCGTCGCCGCGTACGGGCGCGAGGACGTGCTGCTGCGCGTCGCCGCGCAGCTCGAACAGGCACGGCCTTGGCTTGACCGCCGTCCCCCGGTACACGCCTGAGGCTCGGTCGGGCGGGTACGGCCTACTTGTTGATGATCGCGCCGAGCCCGGCGATCATGACGACGAAGCCGATGACGAGATAGGTCACCGTGCGCACGAGCGGCGCTTGCGCGAGATCACTGTTGTCGTTGTTCCGGTAGCCGCGGACCGGGCTCCCGGGCCGGCGGCGGGCGACCGTGCGGTGCGCGGCAACCTGCGCGTCGCGACGACGCCGGAACAGCGCGAACGCGTTGGCGATGAACAGCGCGGCGCCCAACGCGAACACGAGCTCGCGGAGCACCTCGTCGTAGAAGCTGCCGGACGAGCCGACGATCGGAACCATCCGGGGCGAGGCTACCGGTCGCCCCGGCGGTCGAACGGAGCGGGCATGGCAGACTCGCCCGATGCGGTTGCTCGTGGCGCGCTGCTCGGTCACGTACGAGGGCAAGCTCGGGGCCCGGCTCGGTCCGGCGCTGCGGCTCGTGCTCTGCAAGGCCGACGGATCGATATCGATTCACTCCGACGCGGGCGCGTACAAGCCGCTCAACTGGATGAACCCGCCGTGCACGATCGAGGAGTCGGCCGACGCGATCGTGGCACGCGCTCCGAAGGGCGAGACGCTCCGCATCGAGCTGCACGAGATCGTGCAGGACACGCGCTACGACCTGGGCGTCGACCCGGGACTCGAGAAGGACGGCGTCGAGGCCGAGCTCCAACAGCTCCTCGCCGCGCGTGTCGCCGCGCTCCGCGAAGACCTTCTGCTGATCCGGCGCGAGTATCCGACCGACATCGGCCCCGTCGATCTCCTCTGCCGCGACGGCGAAGGGCGCACCATCGTCGTCGAGGTCAAGCGCATCGGTGAGATCGCAGGCGTCGACCAGCTCCTGCGGTACCAGGAGCGCCTCGACCGCGACCCCGGGCTCGCTCCCACCACGGGCATCCTCGTCGCGCAGCTCATCAAGCCCCAGGCGAAGGTCTATGCGGCGAGCAAGGGCGTGGCGTGCATCGAGATCGACCTGAACCAACTGCGCGACGGCGTCGACCCCGACCTCACGCTGTTCTAGCCACACGAGGCCGTGTGCGCGTCACTCGTGCGCGGCGTCGTCGAACTTCGTGTAGTCGCCGTTGAACACGAGCTTGGTCGCCCCGACCGGCCCGTTGCGGTGCTTGGCGATGATGATCTCGGCCAGACCGCGCTGGTCGGACTCCGGGTTGTAGTACTCGTCGCGGTAGATGAAGAGCACGACGTCGGCGTCCTGCTCGATGCTGTTGTGCACCACGATGTCGCCGGCAACGAAGTTGTGCGTCCGCGCGACCGTCGCGTCGAACACAGGCTCCGTACCCCGGGGCTCGATCGCCACGACCTCGTCCCAGAGCACGTCGCTCGCACCGAGGTCGGCGAGGAACTGATCGGGAAGCGCTTCGGCGATCCGACCCATCAGCGAACGCGACACGCCTTCTTCGTACACGCGGTGGCGTCCGCCCGCCGATCCGCTCAGCCGCTCCACCAGATCGTGGGCGCGCAGGGAGCCGTTCACGAGCAGACCCTTGCGCTCGATGTAGTCCCAGACCTCGCGCGGGAACGGAGTCGCGGCGCGGATCGACCTCGGGGCCGGTGACGCGCGACGACGCGACGTGCGTGCCGACCGTGATGTCGGTGAGATGCACCCACCCGTCGAGGGTGAGGAACGGATGGTTCGCGCTCGCGGTGACGCGCCGGCCCGACGCAAGCTGCAACTCGAACACCGGCTTCGAACCGCTGCAGAAGACGTGGGCCATCACGCCCGGGACCAGCCGGAGATGCTCGTCGAGCGTGAGCACCTCGACGTCGCGTGCGCCGGCCTCGTACAGCGCGCCCATCGTGGCGGTCGTGCCGTCGGCGAGCGCGATCTCGGTGCCGGCGACGAGGCAGCCGGACTCGCGCAGGTCGGCGAGCATCGGCCGCTTGTCGGAGCGGTACTCGAGCTGACGGTTGAGCTGCGAGAGGGTGATCACGGGCGCTTCGAGCTCGCGCGCCAGGATCTTCAACCCGCGCGAGAGCTCGGAGACCTCGACCTGGCGGTTCTCCGACCGCCCGGGCGTCGACATCAGCTGGAGGTAGTCGACGACGATCAGCCCGAGGTCGCCGTAGCGGGCCTTGACCCGCCGGGCCTTGGCTCGCATCTCCATGACGGTGCAGTGTGGGTTGTCGTCGATGAAGAACGGGGCTTCGGCGAGCCGGCCGATCGCCTGGTTGACGCGCGGCCACTCGTGCTCCGAGAGCTTGCCGGTCTGCAGCTTGCGCGACTGCACGCGCGCTTCGGCGGCGAGGAGCCGCTTGGTGAGCTCGAGGTAACCCATCTCCATCGAGAAGAAGAGCACCGGCTTGCGGCCGACGAGCGCGACGTGTTGCGCCATTCCGAGCGCCAGCGACGTCTTCCCCTGTCCGGGACGCGCCGCGATGATCGTGAGGGTCGACGGCTGCATGCCGAGCAACAGGGCGTCGAGATCGCGAAAGCCCGTGGCGGTGCCGACGATGTCGCCTTGATGGCCGTACAGCGCCTCGAGCTGGTTCATCGTCTCTTCGAGCGCGGGGTACAGCGGCATGAGCGTGTCGGCGACGCGCCGTTCGGCGACCTCGAAGATCGCGGCCTCGGCGCGGTCGAGCGTGTCGTCGACCGCGTCCTCCGCCGCGTACGCCATCTCCTGGATGCCGCCCGCGGTCTCGATGAGCCGCCGTAGCATCGAGAGCTCGCCGACGATCTGGGCGTAGTGCGACGCGTTCGCCGACGCCGGCGTGGAGGCCTGGATCCGCACGAGCGTCTGGCGGCCGCCGAGTTGTTCGAGCAGCGACGCGCGCCGCAGCTCCTCGGCCACGGTCACCGGATCGACGGGCTCGCCCCGGCTGTGGAGTCCGTACGCGGCCTCGAAGATCGAGCCGTGCGCGGGCTTGTAGAAGTCGCTCGCCTCGAGGCGAGCCTCCACCGCGGCGGTGATCGCCTCACGGCTCAACATCATGGCCCCGAGCAGCGACTCCTCCGCTTCGAGGTTGTGCGGCGGGACGCGCGCACCGTTCGCCCGTCGTCGCGCATCCTCGATCGAGACCATCTGCCGTTACCGCCCTTCCCCGGAAGTGGGGACCATTGCATGCCGCAGTTGTGGGGTGGAAGGGGACAAGGCTGTGAATTGCGGGCCCCTCGCGGGGGATATCTCTCGATCCACAGCCCTGTGGACAATCGCGCAGGGGTGCGCCATCAACGGGACCCGGCAGCCGGCGGGACCCGCGGCCGGAATCGCCGCTGGCAGGCGGGTGACAACGCGCCCGATTGGGCCCGCGGCCCGCTCTGCCTGGCGTGCGCCGCGCCTGTGCTCACCGCCGTCTCCCTGTGGACAGCGCGCGATGTCCACAGCGGAACGCCTCCGGGAACAATCGCTCGTGGAAATGACAACCATGTGATTCTCGCGAACGGGCGCGGTCCGGCTGAGGGACCTCCACCGGCGAGCGGCTCGGGCCCCGGAAGCCTCGCCGCCCGATCAGTCGGCGGCTTCGACCTCGACGTGGACGGTCGCGACGACGTCGGGGTGCAGACGGATCTGCACGTCGGCGGCGCCGAGCTCCTTCAGCGGCTCGTCGAGTGCCAGCTTGCGGCGGTCGATCTCGGCCCCGGTCTGGCTCTGTACGGCCTCGGCGATATCGGACGCGGTCACCGAACCGAAGAGTCGGCCTTCCCCGCCCGCGCGCGCCTTGATCGAGATCGTGCGACCGGTGAACTGCGCCGCCAACGCCTCCGCGTTCTCACGCTCGCGGCGATCGCGCGCTTCACGGTTGCGCCGCATCGCGTCGGCCTGCTTCTGGCTTCCGGAGGAAGCCTTCAACGCGAGGCCGCGCGGCACGAGATAGTTGCGGGCGTAGCCATCGGCAACGTCGACGAGGTCGCCCTTCTTACCGAGGTTGTCGACGTCGTCGCGGAGCACGATCCTCATTCGCCGTCACCGCCGCTCGCGCCGCCGTCGGACAACTCGGCCGCGACGTCGTCGAAACCGGCTTCAACTGCCGCGATCTCATCGGGCGCGGCCCGCTCCTCGGACTCGATCGGGCCCGGGATGTCGCGCAGCTCGCCCTCGCGATCGCCGCGATCCCCACGGTCGCCGCGATCGCCGCGATCGCGACGGCCCTTCGAGCGCTGCGTGACCTGCCGGACGCTGTACGGAAGCAGCGCCATCTCACGCGCGACCCGGATCGCTTTGGCGACGGCGACCTGCTGCTGCTGCGTGTTACCGGTGACGCGGCGCGCGCGCACCTTCGCCCGCTCCGACATGAACCGGCGGAGCAGGTTGACATCCTTGTAGTCGATCCAGTCGATGCTCTCCGTGATGAGGATCGACGTCTTCTTCTTGATCGGGCGCCGCTCCTTGCCGGGGGGCGCCTTCTTCTCTCTCCGTTGTGCCATTCGATGATCCCTATCGGGTTAGAACGGCTCTTCGCCGTAGTCGTCGTATTTGTCGCCACCGGTCGCCGCGGGCGCGGCCGGCGCGGGACGCCGGGGCGGGCCGCCGCCCCCGTCGCCCGGACCGCTGCGCTCGACCTTGTGCACCTCGGCCGTCGCGAAGCGCAGGCTCGGTGCGACGTCGTCGGCGACGACTTCGACGATCGAGCGCTTCTCGCCGGCCTCGGTCTCCCAGCTGCGCTGTTCCAGCCGCCCGCTGACGACGACACGCGCGCCCTTGGTGAGCGACGCGCCGACGTTCTCGGCGAGCTGGCGCCAGGCGACGACGTTGAAGAAGCTCGTCTGCTCGTCCCACTCCTGGGTCTGCTGGTTCCGCCAGGAACGATTCACCGCGACGCCGAAGGTGACCTTCGAGACGCCGCTCGGCGTGTACCGCATCTCCGGGTCGCGGGTGATGTTGCCGGAGATCGTGATGCTGTTGGTATCCGTTGCCATGTCGCTACTCCCTATGCCTGCCGCCCGCAGCAGCGCCCGCAGCCTTCGGAGGTCCGTAGACCTTCTCCGGGATGCGCAGCACCATGTGGCGGATCACTTCATCTGCCAGGGAGAGCGTCCGGGCCAGCTCCTCCATCGCCGGCGGATCGGCACGGGCCTGCAGGACTACGTAGTAGCCGTCGGTCTTGTGCTTGATCTCGTAGGCGAGGCGCCGCTTGCCCCAGAAGTCGACGTGGCCGCGCTCCGCGCCATTCGACTCGATGAGCTTCAGCCACCGTTCGACTGCAGCCCGGATCGTCTCCTCTTCCAGGTCTGCATCGATGATGATCATGACTTCGTACGGACGCGTCATGCGCCGGTACCTCCTTCGGGCCGCCCGGTCAGGCCGCAGCGGGCCCCTTTGCCCGCCGGATGACCGGCGTCGCGGGGGCAGGATTCGGTTGTTGGAGAACCGGTGGAAGTTAGCAGATCACCTCGACTCGACCTATCGGCGCCGAACTTACAAGAGGGGTGAGACAGTTGCATGCGGCGACTGCACGCGGCGGCCGGGGCGCTCACGCGCACGCGCCGAGAGCCCCCGATCCCGCGGCGGACCCGCCCGGGGTCTCGAGCGCGTAGCGGTACGGCGCCCTGCTCGCGTACTCGGGGCAGCCGGCGTCCGACCCCTCGGGGCACGGTTGCATCTCCGCCCGGTCGACGACCGCACCGGCTGCCGAGAACCACACGATGTCGAGCGGCAACAGCGTGTCGGCCATCGTGAAACGCGCGCTCGTGTCGCTCGGGTTCACGAACAGCATCCCGGCGTAGGGAGCGAGTGACCGCACCCCGCGCAGACCCTGCACCCGTTGACCGGGATCCGATGCGACCAGCACGCGCAGGCAGCGCCCGCCCACGGCCACGCGTGCTTCGTCGAATTGCTCGAAGGGTGCGCGCGCCGTGGCCGTCGACGCGAAGCGGAGATGTCCCACCCCGCTCTCGTCCGAGCGGATCCGGATCAACAGCGCCACCATGCCGACGAGCGCGCCCACCGCGACGACGGCTGCCGCCGCGATGCGGACGCGGGCCGGCACCGGGCTACTGCGCGAGCTCGGGTTCGGCGGCGGCGCCGTAGAGACCGAGGGCGTCGGCCATCCGGTCGGTCATGTGGTACGTCTCGGTGCTCGCCGGGTAGGTGCCGCCCCGCACGTCTGCGCAGAAACGCTCGATCGACTCGGTCGCGACCATCTCCAGCGCGGCGTACGTGCGGACGAACTTGGGCGCGCGGTGCTCGGGACCCGCGAACCCGAGCAGGTCGTGCCACACGAGTACCTGCCCGTCGCAGTGACGTCCGGCGCCGATGCCGATCGTCGGGATCGCGACCGACTCCGTGATGACGCGCGCGACCGCGTCGGGAACGCACTCGAGCACGATCGCGAAGCAACCGGCGTCGGCGAGTGCGCACGCGTCGTCGGCGAGCGCCTTGGCCGCGTCGAGCTCCTTACCCTGCACCTTGAAGCCGCCCAGCGCGTGGATCGACTGCGGGGTCAGGCCGATGTGGCCCATGACGGGGATCTCGGCGTCGAGGATCGCGTGCACCGCGTCGAGCCGCTTCCGCCCGCCCTCGAGCTTCACCGCACCCGCGCCCGCGCGGTACGAGACGCGCCGCGTTGTGCACGGTCTCGGCCGGGTTGACGTGGTAGCTGAGCCACGGGAGGTCGGCCACCACCAGAGCGCGCGGCTTCGTGCGCGCGACCGCGCCGACGTGGTGCGCCATGTCGTCGGTCGTGACCTGCAACGTGTCGTCGTAGCCCAACACGACCATCGCGACGGAGTCGCCGACGAGGATCAGGTCGGCGCCCGCGGCATCGACGGTTCGGGCCGACGGCGCGTCGTAGGCCGTGACCATGACGAGCGGCGCCTCACCGCCCTTGCGGGCGACGACGGCCGGGGCGGTCATCCGCCTCGGCGCGCTCGGGGTCGGGTTCGAAGTCGTGTCGGGCCCCGGCCCGGACACGGGGATCGGCGCCGAATCCGGCGTCGCGTTTGCGGGCATCTCCGCCACCTCCATCCGTCCAGGGCACGTTCGGCTCCCGGCGGTCCCTGAAGCGTACCGGCGCGCAACCGCGTGTCACCAGCGGGCCACCGGCCACCCGTGCGGACGAGCCGAGCCCCCCGGCGAGCGCGAGGGAGCCATGCGAACGTGCGGACGAGCCGAGCCCCCCGGCGAGCGCGAGGGAGCCATGCGAACGTGCGGACGAGCCGAGCCCCCCGGCGAGCGCGAGGGAGCCATGCGAACGTGCGGACGAGCCGAGCCCCCAGGCGAGCGCGAGGGAGCCATGCGAACGTGCGGACGAGCCGAGCCCCCAGGCGAGCGCGAGGGAGCCATGCGAACGTGCGGACGAGCCGAGCCCCCAGGCGAGCGCGAGGGAGCCATGCGAACGTGCGGACGAGCCGAGCCCCCAGGCGAGCGCGAGGGAGCCATGCGAACGAGGGACAATGCGTTCGTGCCGACGCGTACCTGCGAGAACTGCGGCGTCCCCGACGACGAGCTGGTGCCCGTCCGCCGGATCTACGTGGTGCCGCCGTCGTGGGACTCGCCCGGCTCCGAGACCGTCATGGCCGAACCGGAGCAATGGTGCGTGTCGTGTTGCTCGCAGTATCCGTGCGAGCTCGTCGACGACTGAACAAGCGGGCGGCCGGGAGCTCGCCGAGACGACGGATCAGCTCGCGTGCAGGCGGCCGTGCAGCGACTGGCGGCGGAGGTGGTTCCACCGGCACTCGACGCACACCTCGACGTCGTAACAGGCGAATTCGTCGCACGACGCACCCAGCTTGCGGAGCTCGGCCGCGTTGCTGATGGCCCGGCCGTTGGCCTGCTTGAGCTTCTCGCCGTAGACGTACGAGACGAGACGGAGGTTGGTCGCGCCGCACACCGGGCACTCGTCGTCGATGTCGCTGCCGATGAACTGCGCGGCGCGCAGGAGCTCGGGATGGGCGTCACACACGTCGAGGCGGGTGAGCGTTCCCCGACGGAAATCGCGCAGAACCGCCCTGCGGGCCAGCGCGTAGTCGGTGACGCTCTGCATCGGCCGAAAGTGTAGGTGCGCGCCGAACGGGTTTGAACCGCGCGTCTCGCCTGCAGGTCGCGCGTGCGCGCCGGCACACGAACACCCCACCAGCCCCACGAGTCGACCTCGAACGCCACCGGAACCCGCCTTGGTGGCCGATTTCGGACAATACTCTCGGACAATGCTTGCGCCGATATATCGACTCGATATATCGTGGTGCACATGTTGGAGCTGGCGGTACTCGGGTTGCTCGCAGAGCAGCCGCGCCACGGCTACGACCTGAAGAAGCGCCTCTCGGAGACCCTCGGACCCCTCTGGGGGATCTCGTTCGGATCTCTGTACCCGGCCCTGCGCCGGCTCGAGAAGTCGGGGGCGATCCGGGAGGTCGACGACACGACGGACCCGGCGGCCACCACCTCTTCGCCGCCCGGCACCTTCGTACCGACCGGCTCGTTGAAGGGCGACCTCGCCGCGGCCCGGATGCGCCTGCGGGCCCGCCCGACACGCCGCACCCGCCGGGCCTATGCGATCACCGACCACGGCCGGGCCCTGTTCGCCGAGTTGCTGACCGACGAGGGCGACGACGACGAGCGCGCCTTCGCCGTCAAGCTCCTCTTCTGCGGCCATCTCGACCCGACCGCCCGGCTCGCGTTCCTCGAAAGGCGCCGCGCCCAACTCACCCAACGACTGGTCGCCGAACGCAAGCCCGCGACCCGTTCCATCGACCGTTACTCGCGCTCGCTCCTCGAGCACCGGGCCCGGTCCACCCAGCACGATCTCGATTGGATCGCCGAGCTGATCGCGCAAGAGCGCGCGGAGCAGTCCGGCGACCGAACCGAAGGAGCAACCGCATGAGCCCCGCCAAATCGTCCAACCGTGTCCGTGTCGCCATCGCCGGAGTCGGCAACTGCGCGAGCAGCCTGGTGCAGGGCGTCGAGTTCTACCGGAACGCCGACCCCGAAGAGCGTGTGCCCGGGCTGATGCACGTCGAGTTGGCGGGCTACCACGTCGGCGATATCCAATTCGTCGCCGCGTTCGACGTCGACGCCGACAAGGTCGGTCTCGACCTCGGCAAGGCGATCTTCACGAGCATCAACAACACGATCAAGTTCGCAGAGGTCCCCGACCTCAACGTGCGGGTGCAGCGGGCCCCCACGCTCGACGGGCTCGGCAAGTTCTACCGCGAGGTCGTCGAGGAGTCGCCGGCGCCCCCGGTCGACGTCGCCCAGGCGCTGCGCGACGCGCGCGCCGACGTGTTGGTGTCGTACCTCCCGGTCGGCTCGGAGGACGCGCAGAAGCACTACGCGCAGGCCTGCCTCGACGCGGGCGTCGCCTTCGTGAACGCGATCCCCGTGTTCATCGCGAGCAACCCCGAGTGGGCCAAGAAGTTCGAGGACGCCGGCGTCCCGATCATCGGCGACGACATCAAGAGCCAGGTCGGTGCCACGATCACGCACCGCCTCCTCGCCCGCCTCTTCGAGGACCGTGGTCTCGCCATCGACAACACGTACCAGCTGAACTTCGGCGGCAACATGGACTTCAAGAACATGCTCGAGCGCGAGCGGTTGCTCTCCAAGAAGATCAGCAAGACGCAGTCGGTCACGAGCCAGATCGACCAGGGCATCAGCTCCGACCACGTGCACATCGGGCCTTCCGACCACGTGCCGTGGCTGAACGACCGGAAGTGGGCCTACATCCGCATGGAAGGCCGCAACTTCGGTGACGTCCCGCTCAACATCGAGCTCAAGCTCGAGGTCTGGGACTCCCCCAACTCGGCCGGCGTCATCATCGACGCTGTGCGCTGCGCGAAAGTCGCGATCGACCGCGGGATCGGCGGCCCGCTGCTCGGGCCGTCGGCGTACTTCATGAAGTCGCCGCCGGTGCAGTACCACGACGACGACGCGCACCGGATGATCGAGGAGTTCGCCGCCGGCGCGTAGCCGTCCGGCGCGAAACCGCGACCTTCCCGACACGTACAGCCCGTCGCGGGCAGAATGCGCCCATGGCCAAACGACGGTTGGACCTCACCACATGAACACGGAGGTCTGGGACCGGATCGCGCAGCAGCGCGGTTCGGACGAGATCGGGTCGGTGCCGGACACGATCTCGTATGCCACCGACGGTCCGACCGAAGCCGACCTGCGGCTGTGCGGCGAGGTGAGTGGGAAACGCGTGCTCGACCTCGGCACCGGCGCCGGCGCGAACGCGGTCGCGCTCGCGCGGCTCGGTGCGCACGTCATCGCCGTCGACCGCTCGGTCGCGCAGCTCGCACGGGGGCGAAAGCTCGCGTCCGCCGCCGACGTGCGGGTCGAGTGGCACGAGTGCGACGCCGCCGATCTCGCGTTCCTGCGGGCCGACTCGATCGACCTCGTCGTCTCGACCGGCATGCTCGGCGAGGTCGAAGACGTCGACCGGCTCCTGCGCCAGGTGCACCGCGTGCTGCGGCCCGGGTGCGTGTTCGTCTTCTCGTTCGACCATCCGATGGCGCTCGCGGTGGGCCGCGAGGGCGAAGCCCCGGGCGCGCTTCCGCTCGGAACGCTCGAGGTCCGCCGCTCGTACTTCGACACCGACCCCGTCGAGGTCACCGTCGACGGCGAACGCATCCGAGTCTGGCCGCGCACGATCGCCGACGTGTTCGCATCGCTGCACCGCGCCGGCTACCGCGTCGAGCTGCTCCTCGAACCGGAGCCGAACGGGGGCGGTGGGCCCGGCCCCGAAGTGCCGCGCACCGTCGTGTGGCGCGCGCGCAAGGAAGGCGTCTGAGCGGGCCCGCGCCCACCTACAACACCTAGGCCGGCGGTGTCTCGATCCCCCGCTCGCGCGCCCACTCGGCCAGACGGGCGAACGACGCGTCTTCGTCCATGGGTCCTTCTTCGAGGCGCAGCTCCAACAGGAACGACAGCGCGTCGCCGACGATCGGGCCCGGCGGCACCCCGAGGAACTTCATCACCCGGTTGCCGTCGAGCGCGGGCCGGATCCGCGCGAGCTCCTCGTGCTCGCGCAGCTCGGCGATGCGCGCCTCGAGCTCGTCCATGCGGCGACCGAGCGCCGCGGCCTTGCGCGCGTCGCGCGTCGTGCAGTCGCAACGCGTCAGCTCGTTGAGGTCGTCGAGGAGCGGGCCCGCGTCCCGCACGTAGCGGCGTACCGCGCTGTCGGTCCAGCCCATGCGGTATGTGTGGAACCGGAGATGGAGCTCCACGAGCCGCGCGACGTCGTCGACGAGATCGTTCGAGTACCGCAGCGCGAGCATCCGCTCGCGGGCCATGCGCGCACCGACGACCTCGTGGTGGTGGAACGTGACGCCCTGGGGCCCGTACCCGCGCGTGCGCGGCTTCCCGACGTCATGCAGCAGCGCCGAGAGCCGGATCCGCAGGCGCGGCGACGTCTTGGCGACGACCGCGATCGTGTGCGCGAGCACGTCCTTGTGGCGGTGGATCGGATCCTGCTCGAGCTGCATGGAGTTCAGCTCGGGAAGGAACTCGTTCGCGAGCCCGGTGCGCGAACAGAGCCACAACCCCGATGACGGATCGTCGGCGACGATCAGCTTCGAGAGCTCGTCACGGATGCGCTCGGCACTGACGATCTTCAGGCGCTCGTGCATCTCCTCGATCGCGTCGACGAGCGCGGGATCGGGCTCGAAGCCCAGCGTCGCGACGAACCGCGCCGCGCGCAACATCCGCAACGGGTCGTCCTCGAAGGAGACCTCGGGCGCAAGCGGCGTGCGCAGCCGGCGCGCGACCAGGTCGATGCGACCGTCGAACGGATCGACGAGCTGCGGGCCCGCGACGTCGGCGTCGTCGAGGGTCATCGCCATCGCGTTGACCGTGAAGTCGCGACGCGAGAGGTCGACCTCGATGTCGTCGGAGAACCTCACCTCGGGCTTGCGACTCTCGGGCCGGTACACGTCGGCCCGGAAGGTCGTGATCTCGAACCGGTCGCCGTCCTTCTCGCAGCCGACGGTGCCGAAGCGCTGACCCTGGAGCCACACCGCGTCGGCCCACGGCCGCACCGCGGCCTCGATGGTCTCGGGTCGGGCGTCGGTCGCGATGTCGATGTCGACGATGTCGCGGTCGAGGAGCGCATCGCGCACGCTGCCGCCCACGAGATACGCGCGGCTCCCGTCGGCGCGCAGTCGCGCCGCGAGCTGCTGGGTCGGCGAATCCGGAACGAAGAAGCGTTCGAGCCGGGCGGGAACGGCGGTCACAGCCGCCCATTGTGGCGCGGGGCGGCGAACCCGCTCGATTACTTACTGCCCGGCGGCGGCCTGCTCCGCGGCGAGCTCCATCGTGTACTGCTCGATCATGAGCCGGAGGTCGTGCGGGGTGGTCGACGCCGCGATGGCCTCGCGGAGATCGATCGTGCCGTTGCGGTAGAGCCCGAGCAGGCTCTGGTCGAACGTCTGCATGCCGTAGTACTCGCCCTCGGCGATGATCGTCTCGATCTCGTGGGTCTCGTCGGCGTTGACGATCTTGTCGAAGACCCGGCCGGTCGACACCAGCACCTCCACCGCCGGTGCGCGCCCACCCTCGCGCTTCTCGACGAGGCGCTGGCTGACGATGCCCCGCAGCGACGACGCCAGCGACATGCGCACCTGGCGCTGCTCGTGCGGCGGGAAGAAGTCGATGATGCGGTTGATCGAGTCGGTGGCGCTGATGGTGTGCAGGGTCGAGAACACGAGGTGACCGGTCTCGGCCGCGGTCAGCGCGGTCTTCACCGTCGCGACGTCGCGCACCTCACCCACGAGGATGACGTCGGGGTCCTGGCGGAGCACCCGCTTCAACGCGGAGTGGAAGTCGGCGGTGTCGGTGCCGACCTCACGCTGGTTCACGATCGAGCACTTGTCGGCGTGCAGGATCTCGATCGGATCCTCGATCGTCACGATGTGACGGTTGTAGTTGTCGTTGATGAAGTCGATCATCGACCCGAGCGTCGTCGTCTTGCCCGAGCCCGTCGGTCCGGTCACGAGGATGAGCCCGCGCTGGTGATCGGTGAGCTTGCGGATGACCGGCGGCAGACCGAGCGCCTCGAACGACGGGATGTCGCTCTGCACGCGCCGGAGCACGAGACCGACGGAGCCGCGCTGGCGCATCACGTTCACGCGGAACCGACCGAGACCGTTGACCGAGTACGCGAAGTCGGCCTCGGAGCTCGCGATGAACTCCTCCGCGCGTTGCTTCGGCATGATCGCGAAGGCGATGCGCTCCGTCTCGACGGGAGAGACCGCGGCGACGTCGGTGCGTTCGAGACGGCCGTCGATGCGGACGAAGGGCGGCGAACCGACCTTGATGTGGACGTCCGAGGCGCCCCGTTCGACCGCGTTCCGCAACAGCTGATCCAGATCCAACACGGGCGCGACCATCCTTCTCGAACTGTGGCTTCCCCTCGCGCAGGTGCCGTGTTCCCGGCCCTACCCGTTGTCGATCGGCACGAGCAGCCCGGCTCTGGAGCCGAGGCGGGCGGGAAATGTGCTCAATCGGTCGACAAGGGCCCCGCGGCGTGCAGATCGCGGACCGCGTGCACCACCGTGCGGCCCGGGCCGCCCGACGTCGCGGGCTCGATCCGATCCGGCTCGCCGATCAGCGTGGAGACGGTCGCCGCGGTCGAGTCCCGCAGCGCGGCGAGGTCGTAGCCGCCCTCGAGGAACACGACGAGCCGCCCGGGCGCGGCGAGGGCCATGATGCGAGCGGTGAGGTCGGCGTAGTCGCCCGCAGCCAGGCCGAGACCGGTCAACGGATCCTCCCGGTGGGCGTCGTAGCCCGCCGAGACCAGCACCCACGTCGGGGCGAACGCCGCCGCGAGCGGCGCGACGACCGAATCCACCGCGTCGAGATAGACGTCGCCGGTGGCGCCGGCGGGCAACGGGAAGTTGACCGTCGTGCCCACACCTGCGCCCGCGCCCGCGTCGTGGAGGCGCCCGGTGCCGGGGTACAACGGCCACTCGTGCATCGACACGTACATGACCGCCGGGTCCTCGTAGAAGATGTCCTGGGTGCCGTTGCCGTGATGCGCGTCCCAGTCGACGATCAACACGCGCTCGCCCCGGTCTCGCAACGCGGCCGCGGTCACGGCGACGTTGTTGATGAGACAGAACCCCATCGCGCCGTCTGCGACGGCGTGGTGGCCGGGCGGTCGGACGGCGCAGAACGCGAAGTCGCCGTCGCCGCGCCCGAGCGCGTCGACCGCCTCGAGCCCGCTCCCGGCGGCGAGGAGCGCGGCCTCCCAGGACGCGGTCGACGCACCGGTGTCGGCGTCGAGGTGGCCGCCACCCGCGGCGCAGAAGCGCTCGAGCCGGTCGAGGTACGCCGCCGTGTGCACGCGGCCGAGCTCCTCCGGCGTGGCGCGGCGCGGCTCCAGCCGCCGCCGGGCCTCCGGCGGGGCGCCGATGTCGAGTCCGTCGAGGACGGCCCGGACTCGCGCCGGACGCTCGGGATGGCTCCTCCCGGCGTCGTGCGCTTCGAAGTGGGCGTCCGTCGCGACGAGCAGCACCCTCCGAGGCTAACGAACGCGGGGCTTGGACCGTCCGGGGACCGTTCCCGTCGCTACGCTCGCCGCCGGTGAAGGCGCATCGGGCGCAGTCGTACCGGTTTCGTGGCGGCGTGGCGCGCATCGCGGCGTGGCACGGCCGAGCCGACGTCGCGTCCCTTGCTCTGCACGGACCCGACGCCCCTTCGCCGCGCGCGCTCCACCGGCTGCTCGAACGGATGCAGCAGGCGGGCTACCGCGAAGTCGTGACGAACGCGCTCGGCCCCGGGGCGAGCCTCCCCCTTGTCGACTTCGGCTTCGCGGTCCGCGGTCGCCTGCATCTCCTCGTTCACGACCTCGCGGGCTTGCCGGCCCAGACGCACCGCACCCGGCGGGCGGCCCGCAGCGATCGGGCGTCGCTGCTCGAGGCCGATGCCGCCGCGTTCGACGAGTTCTGGCGGTTCGACGCCCTCGACCTGCGCGAAGCGGCGCGGGCGACGCCGCGGGCCCACACCCGCGTCGCACCGGCCGCGCACGAACCCCACGGTTACGGGTTGTTCGGGCGGTCGGGCATCGCCGGCTACGTGCAGCGGCTGGCGGTCGCGCCCGAGGCGCAGCACCAGGGCCTCGGCCACGCGTTGCTGGTCGACGGGCTCCGATGGCTACGGGCTCACGGCGCGAATTGCGCGTACGTCAACACCCAAGAGGACAACGAGCGCGCGCTGGCTTTGTATCTCCGGTCGGGCTTCCGCCAGCTGCCGGTCGGCCTCAACGTGCTCGGTCGAGAGTTGTGAGACGCAATCTCGGCCGGGCCGTCGCCGTCGCCGCCGCGATGGTCGCAAGCCTCGGGACCTTCGCCGCCGGCGGCACGTCGCGCGCCGGAGCGCAAGAGACGACGACATCGGTAGCCACCGCCAAACCACTGCCGGTCGGACTCAGCCTCGTCAGCCAGAGCACCTGGGTCGGGCTGCGGCAGACCTTCGCGATGACGCTGCACATCGACAACCCCGCGCTCGCGAACCGACCGGGCGCGCAGATCTCCCTCCGCATCGACCAATCGCGGACGTCGCGCAGCGGGTTCCAAGAGGTCATCGACCATGGCGACCCCGGGGACACGCTCTACCAGACCGCGATCTCCGTCTCGTCACTCCGACCCGACGCGAAGGGCGACGTCCGAATCACCTTCGGACTCCTGAACTCGGGGGTGCAGCCCACGATCCGCATCGGCCAGCCGGGCGTGTACCCGGTCGTGGTGCAACTCGTGAACACCGGGGTCGCGTCGGGATCGTTCGTGACCTGGCTCGTCGTGGTCGACACCCGGACGCCGACGCCCATCGACAAGAAGCTCTCCGTCGCCTTCGTCGTGCCGGCCGTGGCCAACCCGATCGTGCTGCCCACGGGCAGCGACGATCCCAAGGTCGTCGCCGAGATGAACACGAACGGCCGCCTCGACAAGATCGCGACGCTCCTCGCCCGCGCATCCGGACTGCGGTTGTCGCTCGCGCCCAGCCCGGAGACGGCCGTGGCCTGGAAACGCCTCGCGGCTCGCGACCCGGGTATCAAGCGGTCGTTCACGGCGCTGCGCGCGGCGGTCATCCGCACGAACACCGAGGTCCTGCCCGCGCCCTACGTGCCGATCGACGCCGCGTCACTCGAGGCCGCCGGTCTCGGGACCTACCTGGCGGGCGAGTACGCGCAGGGCGCGACCTCGATGCGCGCGGCGTTCGGCGTGAACCCCGCAGCGACCTCGCAGTCGACGTTCATCGACCCGGTGCCGACCAGCGACGCGGCCGTCGACGGGCTGAACAACATGCTCATCGACCGGGTCGCCGTGCGCGAACAAGCCCTGATCTCCGTCAACCACCCGTTCTCTCCCGCGCAGACGTTCGTGCTCGATACCGCGGGCGGCGAGTCCCGCGCGGTCGCGACCGCGCCGTACCTCGAAGACCTGCTCGAGGGGCATGATCCGAGCGCGCTGCGGGCGCAACGCTTCGTGGCCGCGCTCGCGGAGGTCGCGTACGAGGCTCCGGCCATCGCCCGCGGCGTCGTCGTCGCCCCGCCCGAACGTTGGAATCCGGATCTTCGCACGATGCAGACGGTGTTCTCGGCCCTCGGCACCCTGCCCCTCGTCCAGTCTGCGACGCTCGACGACATCTTCGCGACCGTCTCGAACGAGCAGGCCCTCGGTACCAACGTGCAGCGGCGGCTGGTCTCCGGTACACCGGCGGCCGCGCCCGTCCGCGCCGAGCAGTACCTCACGACCGCCAGCGAGCTGGCCGCGTACCGCGAGGTGGTGGGCGCGAAGGATCCGATCGTCGCGAAAGGGAAGGCCGCGCTGCTGACCACGCTGTCGACGAGCATGTCCCCGGCCCGGGTGCAGAGCGAGTTGGCCGAGATCGACGTCGCGGTGCGGTCGTTCACTGCGGGCGTGCGCGCCGACGAGAAGCGCATCACGCTCACCTCGCGTCGGGCCGACGTGCCGTTGACGTTCGAGAACGATCTGAAACCGGCGCGCGACGTGACCGTCCGCGTGCATCTCGAGAGCTCCAAGATGCTCTTCCCGAAGGGTGCAGACCGCCAGGTCACGCTGAAGCCCGGAAGCAACACCATCCGCTTCGACGTCGAGGCGCGCGCGTCGGGAACGTTCCCGATGACGATCACCGTCACGTCGCCGGACGGCCAGCTGAAGTTCGGTGCGCCCGTCCAGGTGACGGTTCGCTCCGCGGTGTTCGGGGGTTGGGCGGTCGGCGTGACGGTCGCCGCGCTCGTGTTCCTCGCCGGTTGGTGGGCGAACCAATTCCGCAGGACGCGCCGGAACCGGCGCGCGGAGCGGCGGCAGTCGCAGGCTCCCGCGCCCGCTACGTGAGCGCCGCGCTCGACGATCAGGGCCAGGGGCGCGCCGGGCTCGCCCGGTCGAGCGCGGCCGTCGCCGCGGGGACGATGCTCTCACGGCTGACCGGACTCCTGCGCGTCGTCGTGCTGGCCGCGGCCATCGGCAAGGAGTCCCTCGCCGACACGTACAACCTCGCGAACATCACGCCGAACATCGTGTACGAGCTGCTGGTCGGGGGCGTGCTCGCCGCGACGCTCGTGCCCGTCTTCGTCGACCTGTTGGGGCATCGCAACGAACGATCGACGTCGGCCGTCTTCAGCGTCACGATGTCCGGTCTGACGCTGTTCACCGCGGCGACGATGCTCCTGTCGCCGCTGCTCGCGCGCCTGTTCGTGCTGCACGAGCACGGTCCGGATCGCTCCGCCCAATTGCACGTGCTGACCGTGCTGATCCTCTGCTTCGTCCCGCAGATGATCTTCTACGGCTTCACCACGCTGGCGAGCGCGCTCCTCAACGCCCGTCACCGCTTCGTCGCCGCAGCGTTCGCGCCGGTACTCAACAACGTGGTCGTCATCGTCGCGTTGCTCGTCTTCGTCACGCGCACGTCGGGACGACACTCCACGATCACCGACGTCGCGCACGTGCGCAACGACCTCGGGCTCTTGTTGCTCCTCGGTATCGGCACCACGGTCGGCATCGTCGTGATGGCACTCGTGCTCGTCCCGGCGGTCGCGCGTGCCGGCGTGCGGCTGCGATTCGTCCTCTCGTGGCGCGACCCGGCGATCAAGCGGATCGTCCGCCTGTCGGGGTGGACGATGGGCTACGTCGTGACCAACCAGCTGGCGCAGCTGTTCGTCCTCGTCCTCGCCAACAGCTCGTCGGGGAACGTCTCCGCGTATGTCTACGCCTTCACGTTCTATGTCGTCCCCCACGGCCTGCTCGCGGTCTCGATCATGACGACGATGACGCCGAACCTCGCGCGCCGGGCCCGCGACAGGGACCGCGAAGGGCTGCGCCGCGAGTTCGGGCTGGGACTGCGGTTCATCGTCGTGCTCGTACTCCCGGCCTCGGTCTTGTTCGCCGTCCTCGCGCAACCGATGCTCGCGGTCATCGTGCGGCACCAGTTCACCGCGCACGACGCGGTCGTGACCGCCGACACGCTGCAGGCCTTCGCGATCAGCCTCGTACCGTTCTCCGTCTACCTCTATGTGATGCGCGCGTTCTACGCGCTGCAGGACACGCGCACGCCGTTCGTACTGAACGCATTCGAGAACGGCCTGAACGTCGTGCTCGCCGTCGCCCTCTTCTCGGGACTCGGCGTGCAGGGGCTCGCGCTCGCGTGGAGCGGCGCCTACCTGGCCGCCGCCGTCGTCGCGCTCGTCGTCCTGCGCCGCCGGATCGGCGGTATCCCCGACGCGGACGCCCTGCGATCGACCCTGCGCGCGGGCGTCGCGGCACTGGCCATGGGTGTGGTCGCCGCTCCCATCGCCAGCGCGATCGGGCGTTCGTCACCGGCTTCGGCCCTGCTCGCCACCGCCGTCGCGGGCGCCGCCGGTTCGATCGCGTACGTCGGGGGACTGGTCCTGATGCGCTCCACCGAGCTCACCTCTCTCGTCGCGCTGGTCCGTGGGCGTGGCGCCGCGGCTCGTGACGTGTGACCCCCGCCCCCCGCCCCCGTGTAACCCCATCCCCGCGGCTACGTGTAACGATGGTGGAGACGCGGGGATCGGATCTCCGGTGCCCGTGCTGACCAGCCAACCGAAGGAGTACGCATGCCCGTTCGCATCGTGACCGACAGTGCGTGCGATCTCCCCGAGTCGATTTGCGCCGAGCTCGGCGTCGAGGTCGTGCCGCTCACGATCCGGTTCGGCGACCGCGAGTACGTCGACCGCAAAGAGCTCACCACCGACGCGTTCTGGAAGGAGCTCGGCTCCTCGTCGGTGCTCCCCGAGACGTCGGCCCCTTCGGTCGGCGCGTTCGAGGAGACGTTCCGGCGCCTGAGCGACGAGGGCGCGGACGCGATCGTGTGCATCAACCTGTCGGCCCGCCTGTCCGCGACGATGCAGTCCGCTCAGGTCGCGGCCAAGGCGCTCGACGGGGAGACGCCGATCGAGATCATCGACTCCCTCAGCGCGTCGATGGGAATCGGCAACCTCGTCCTCCATGCCGCGCGACGCGCTCGCGCGACGGAGCCGGGCTCGACGACATCGTCGCGCGAGGTCGAGTCACGGCGCGCCAACCAGCACGTGTTCGCGGCGCTCGACACGCTCGAGTACCTCAGAAAGGGCGGCCGCATCGGCGGCGCGCAGGCGATGCTCGGTTCGATGCTCTCGATCAAGCCGATCATCAGCGTGATCGACGGGGCGGTCGAGCCCGCAGGGCGCGTCCGTACGCGGTCGAAAGCACTCCGTTTCCTCGTCGACCAGATCCCGGCGGGCAAGGTGGAGTTGATCAGCGTGTTGCATGCGAACGCGCCGGACGTCGACGAATTCGTCGCGATGATCGCGCCCGTCGTGCCCGACGCGGAGGTGACCGTCGGCACGATCGGCCCCGTCATCGGTGTCCACACCGGACCGCGGGTCATGGGGATCGCGTGGATCAACCGGCCGGAATGAACCTCGTCGGTGCGCGACGACGACAACGATGACGCGCTCGCCGGGCGAGCCGCGCGACGGCGACCTTTCCGCGCTCGACAGACTGTTGCGCAGGCATACGACGCTCGTGCACGGCGTCTGCCGGCGGATCCTCGGGAATCCCGACGACGCACTCGACGCGACCCAGGAGGCCTTGCTGGCGATCGCCCGCAAGATCGCGGTCGTTCGACGGTCGGTCCAAATTCTCGACGTGGGCGTACCGCGTGGCGACGAACGCTGCTCTCGACGAGGCGCGCCGCCGAGGCCGGCGGCCGGTTCCGACCGAACACCTGCCCGAGACCGCCCCCGCGGCCCGCAGTTCGGGCGAATCCGCCATCGCCGACCGCCTCGACGTCGACGCCGCCCTCGCCCACCTGACGCCCGAGTACCGCGCCGCGGTCGCGCTGCGCGACCTCGTCGGCATGGACTACGCGGAGATCGCGGACGTGCTCGGTATCCCCGCCGGCACGGTGCGTTCGCGGATCTCGCGCGGCCGGGCCGCACTCGCCGATCTTCTCGGGAACCGGGAGACCACTTCGGAGCATCCAACGACGTGACCATGGACGACGGCCGCCCCACCCCTTTCCCACCGGACCAGCTCGACGAGATCCTCTCCGCGGAGATCGACGGGGAGCTCGACGCGATCGCGCTCGATCTCGGCACCGACGTCGCGGGCCTGACCGCGCGCCTGCAGGTGACGCCGGGCGCGGCGGAACGGCGTGCCGCCCTCACCGGTGCACGCGAGGTCCTCGCCGCGAATACCGACCCTCGACGAGCTCACCGTCGCGCGTCTTCGGGACGCCGCGGTTCGCGAGGCCGAACGCGAGCATGCGTTCCGGCGCGATGTCGTCTCCCGTCGCCGCAACCGCTGGCTCGTGAGCGCCGGCGGCGTCGCGGCCGCGATCGCCGTCGTCGGCGGACTCGCGAGCACCATGGGCGGGAGCACGAGCTCGAAGGCGTCGAGCGCGGCGGCGACGGGTGCACTCGGTGTCACGACCGGGCCGGCACCGGCGAAGTCGGCCGCGCCGGTCGTCGCGCTCGGTGCGTTCACCGATCCGGCCACGCTCGCGGGTCCGCCGTGGCCAGTGGTGTGGCGACCGGGTCTGCCACCGCAACCTCCCCGGACTCCGCTACCCGCGAGCAGGATCTCGTCGCGGAATCCACGACCACGCAGGCGCAGGTGCAGGCGCCGTCGGCGAGCAAGTCCACTGGTTCGAAAGAGCCGGCCCAGTTCGCGACCGGAGACGCCGCGTCACCTACGTCGAGCGAGAAGACCCTCGCCCCACAGACCTCGGCGTCCGCCGCCGGGTCGGCCTGCGCGCTCGCTGCCGCAGGTCCACGCAGGTGACCGCCAGATTCTGCGCGTAACCGCGACGCTGTCGGGGAAGTCCGTCGTCGTCCTGGTCTACGCGTCGGCAACCACGCACATCGTGGTGATCGAGGACACGCGCTGCACGGTGCTCGAGGTGCAGACGGTGCGCTGACCGGGCCGGACCGGGCCGCGCCCCGGCATGTACGCTTCCGAGCCGGGAACGAGCCAAGGAACTCGAGTGAGCGACTGGACCACCGAAGCCACCGATGTGATCGAACGCACCGTCGCGATGGTGCGCGACCGGACCGTGGAACCGGCCGAAGCGATCTCCCGGGGCATCGTCTACGGACTCCTCGCCGCTCTGGTCGCAGTCCCGGCACTCGTATTGTTGACGATTGGTGCCTTTCGCGGTCTCGTGCTGCTGGAGCAGGGCTACACCTGGGCGGCCTGGTGCACGCTCGGCGGAATCTTCCTGATCGCCGGCGGGTTCTGCTGGAGCAAGCGCAAACCCTGATCGAAACCCCTGGTCACGAACGGACATACGAGCCATGAACGCGGTGGACGTCATCATCATCGGGTCGGGCCCTGCGGGACTCACGGCCGCCATCTACACCGCCCGAGCCAACCTGAAGCCCCTGGTCATCGAGGGTCTGCAGGCCGGCGGGCAGCTCATGTTGACGACCGACGTCGAGAACTACCCGGGCTTCCCCGACGGGATCGTGGGCCCCGACCTCATGGCGAAGTTCCGGGAGCAGGCCGAGCGCTTCGGCGCCGAGTTCCTGACCGCCGACGTCGACGAGGTCGACCTCGCTGCGACCCCCAAGCGGGTGCGCGTCGGGGGTCACGACGAATACGCCCGCGCGATCATCATCTCGACGGGCGCGGCAGGCGCGCATGCTCGGCCTGGCGAACGAGCAGACGCTGCTGGGCCACGGTGTCTCCACCTGTGCCACCTGTGACGGGTTCTTCTTCCGTGGGCACGAGATCGCGGTCATCGGCGGCGGCGACTCTGCGCTGGAGGAGGCGAACTTCCTCACGCGGTTCGCCGACAAGGTGACCCTCGTGCACCGGCGCAAGGAGCTGCGCGCCTCGAAGATCATGCAGGACCGCGCCTTCGCGAACCCCAAGATCGAGTTCCTCTGGAACGCGGTCGTCACCGACGTGAAGGGCGACGGTCGCGTCGAGGCGCTCGAGGTACGCGACACCGAGACCGGCTCCACCACCGACCTCCCCGTGACCGGTGTGTTCGTGGCGATCGGCCACGATCCGAACACGTTGCTGTTCACCGGCCAGATCGAGTTGGATCCCGGTGGGTACATCGTCACGCGGCCCGGTTCGACCGCAACCTCGATCCCCGGCGTGTTCGCGGCCGGCGACGTCCAGGACCACATCTACCGGCAGGCGATCACCGCCGCCGGCTCCGGCTGTATGGCGGCGCTCGAGACCGAGCGCTACCTCGAGACCCTCGGCGACGTGTCCACGTCCGTCGGGTAACGAAAGGTTGTCCCGTGTCTGACGGTATTCTGACTCTCACTGACGCTACGTTCGACGAGAGTGTCGGCGCGGCCGACACGCCCGTCCTGGTCGACTTCTGGGCCGAGTGGTGCGGCCCGTGCAAGATGATCGCTCCGGTCCTGGCCGACATCGCCAAGGAGCACCAAGGCAAGATCCAGATCGCGAAGCTCAACGTCGACGACAACCCGAACGTCGCGCGCCGCTACGAGGTCATGAGCATTCCGACGTTGCTCGTCATCGCGAATGGCGAGGTGAAGAAGCGCCTCGTCGGTGCGAAGGGCAAGCCGCAACTGCTCGAGGAGCTCTCCGAGTTCATCGATTGAGCACTGCGGTGGCGCTTCTTCGCCAGGGAGACCGCGGCGGTGCGGTGCGCGACCTGAGTACACGTCTTGCCGCGGCGGGAGCGCAAGCGGTCGCGACCGATCTCTTCGACGACTCGCTCGAAGCTGCCGTCCGCGAGTTCCAAAAGGAACGCGGGCTGCGGGTTGACGGCATCTGCGGACCCGAGACCTGGGGCGCGCTCATCGAGAGCGGGTTCCGGCTCGGTGACCGACTGTTGTACCTGTCGAGCCCGATGCTCCGCGGCGACGACGTCGCGGAGCTGCAGCGCCGGTTGAACCTTCTGGGCTTCGACGCCGGTCGGGAGGACGGCATCCTCGGGCGCGAGACCGAGGACGCGATCCGCCAGTTCCAGCGCAACGCAGGCACGACCGCCGACGGTGTGTGCGGCCCGGGAACCCTCGCCGCGATCGCGAGGGTCAGTGGTCTCGCCGCGGGCTCCGTCGCAGGCCTGCGCGAGCGCGAGACCCTGCGCCACGCGCCGCTCCGGCTCGACGGTCTACGTGTGTTCCTCGTCGCCGAACCGGGCATGAACGCGCTCGCCACCGCGGTTCGGACCTCGATCGCGAAGCTCGGCGGCCTCGTGGCGCTCGACGTCTCGGGCGACGACCACAGCGTGCTCACCGCGCAGGCGAACAACTTCGGTGCGGGCGCATTCCTCGCGCTCTCGAACAATGGCGAACCGGGTGTGCGCTGCGCCTACTTCTCGAGCGGGACGTTCCGTTCCGAGGGCGGACACTGCCTGGCGACACGCCTCACGGAGTCGCTGCGCTCCGTGCTCGACGACGTCGACGAGCCTGTCGGTCGTACGTATCGCTTCTTGCGGGAGACGCGGATGACCGCGGTCGTCTGCGAGCTCGTGGGTCGCGACGAAGCCGACGCGCGCGCCCTGCTGACGACCAGGCTGCCCGACGTCTCCCGCGCCCTGGTCGAGGGTCTGCGGCGCGGGGTCGAAGAACCGCCCGACCGCGTGCCCTGACGATCAGGCCTCGCCGAGCGTCAGGGCGCCTCGGTCGAGCCCTGGCTCATGGCCCGGTAGATGCGCTCAAGATCCTCGAGGTTCGCGAATTCGATCTGCACCCGGCCGTGGCGGGCGCCCATCGTGATCCGTACCCGGGTCTCGAGATAGTCGCCCAGCAACTCTTCGAGCTCGAGCAGCCCGGGCGGGCGAAGCCGGCCGCCCGGATCGGCTGCGGCGGCCGCGGTCGCACTCTTCGCCGCGGGCGCGTCCTGTTGCTGGCGGATGGCCTCTTCGACCTGGCGAACCGAGAGGTCCTCCGCGATCACCCGCTTCGCCAGCTGCTCCTGGAACGCGCGGTCCGGCGTGCTCAGCAACGCCCGCGCGTGACCCATGCGAATGGTGCCGTCCTTCAAGCAGCGCTGGATCGACGGCGGGAGTTGCAGCAACCGCAGCGTGTTGGTGATCGTCGCCCGGCTCTTGCCGACCCGGGTCGCGACCTCGTCATGCGTCAGGGAGAAATCCTCGATGAGCTGTTGATACGCAGCTGCTTCCTCCAGCGGGTTCAGTTCCTCGCGCTGGATGTTCTCGACGATGGCGTGCTGGAGCATCGCGGCATCGTCGGCGACGCGAACCATGGCCGGGACCGTCTGCAGCCCGACCCGTCGCGCCGCCCGCCAACGGCGCTCGCCGGCGATGAGCTCGTACCCGCCACCTTCCGCGGCCCGCACCAACACAGGCTGCAGGAGGCCGACCTCGCGGATCGAGTCCGCGAGCGCGGCCAGCGCCTCTTCGTCGAAATGCTCGCGCGGCTGTTGCGGGTTCGGCCGGATCTCGGCCGTCGGTATGTCGGCCAGGCCTCCCGCCTGCTCCGCAACCGTGCCCGTCGGGATCAACGCGCCCAGGCCTCTACCCAGCCCTCCGGGTCGCGCCACGGCTCACCTCCTTCGCCAGCTCGCGGTATGCGAGCGCCCCTCGTGACGTGGAATCGAACACCGTCACCGGCTGCCCGAACGACGGCGCCTCGGAGATGCGCACCGTGCGCGGAACCACCGTGCGGTACACCTTGGCCCCGAAGTGCGCCCGGACCTCGCGCTCGACCTGCTCGGCGAGCTTGGTCCGCGCGTCGTACATCGTGAGCACGATCCCGCGCACGTCCAGGGCCGGGTTGAGGTTCGATTTCACGAGCGCAACGTTGCGCAGCAGCTGACCGAGACCCTCGAGCGCGTAGTACTCGCACTGGATCGGGACGATCACGTCGTCCGAGGCTGCGAGTCCGTTCACCGTGAGCAACCCGAGCGACGGCGGGCAATCGATCAGCGTGAAGTCATACGAGCCCGCAATCTGAGCGAGTGCGCGGCGGAGTTTGAGCTCCCGGGAGAACGCCGGGACGAGCTCGATCTCAGCGCCGGCCAGATCGATGGTCGCGGGGACAACGAAGAGGTTCTTGACCGTCGTAGGTTCGGTGCAGTCGTCGATCGGGGCGTCGTTCATGATGACGTCGTAGATCGAGCCCTCGACGTTGCGATGGCTGATCCCCATCCCGGTGGTCGCGTTGCCCTGCGGATCGAGATCGATCACGAGGACCCGGTAGTCGAGCTCGGCCAGCGCCGCGCCCAGGTTGACGGCGGTAGTGGTCTTCCCGACCCCGCCCTTTTGGTTCGCGATCGAGATCACGAGCGGCAGAACGACCTCGTCGGCGCCCTGCGCCCCACCTCGAGCCCGCAGCGATGCGAGGGCCTCGGGGGGTGGGGCCGGCAACGGAGCCGGTGCCTCGGCAGGGGGCGCCGCGGTCGCCGCGTCGGCCGCCGGACCGTCGTCGACGGCGACGTCGGGCGCCGGGACCTCGGCATCGGAGGCCGCTCCGGAACGCTCTGCGGCAGGCTGGTCCGGGCTCGGAGGAGCTTCACCGCCCGCGTCGGCGTTCGTGGTCGCGGCGTCCGGAGTCACCGGTGCTCCTGGCATCGATTCATCGTCCCGATTCTGTGTTGAGGTCGTGTTCGCCGCCCCCCTGCCGCCGAACCAACGGCGTCGGCTCTGGCCATGACTCTCGGCGAGCGCGTCGTCAGATGCCATTTCTCGCCTCCCTCAAGGGATGTCGTCGGACCGCAGTCCATCGCAAACTGTGCGGAGGGCCGGGCGAAGGCCGTTCCCTGCACTGTGCGAAGCCGGCGCATCGTACTACTGCGCCGGCGATGCACAACAGGCTTCCGTCTCAATGTTTCACGTGAAACACGCGGATTCGTCCTGAGATCGGGGTTTGACCGGCCTTCAGGCCCGACAAACCAGCGTTGAGATCGTCCGACGAGATCTTCGCCGTTCGCCCGATCGGAAGTGTCGGAACAGCTTCGGCCCGCGAACGAATCAGGCCGTCAACAGACGATGTTCCACGTGAAACATCACCAGAGCGGGCGTTTTCCGGGCCGGCCGACGCCCCGTGGGTACCGCGTCGGTGCCGGCCGCTCTTTCCGCACCACGGCAAAATGACCCTCGCCCACCTCGACGAGGTCCGCGGGCCCGAATCCCAACGGCGCCAGGCCGTCGGGCTGCCATCGACCGTCGTCCGGCTGGGGCGGATCACTCACGACCAGCACCCCCGTGGGGCGCACGAGGCCGGCGGCGATCTCCGCCGTGATCGCCGGCGCGGCAAAGCTCCGAGCGGTGACGACCGCGAACTGCTCGCGGTACGCCGCGAGCCGTCCGACCGCCTCCCCGCGCTCCTCCAGCAGCTCGATCCGACCCGCGAGACCAAGATCGTCGATCACCTCGCGGAGGAACGCTGCGCGGCGCCGGCCGACCTCCACCAGGACGCCTGTACTCGCGGCCCACCGCGCCGCGAGCACCAGGCCGGGAATGCCGCCCCCCGTCCCGAGATCGGCGAAGTTCGGGGGCTCCCGGCCGAGCATGTCCTCGGCCGCGACCGCGAACCCTTCCGCGTGCCTGAGATGGAGTTCTACGGGCCCCGGCCCGAGGAACCCGGCGGCTCGGGCGCGTTCCAGGACCTCTGGCAGAGCCGACGCGATTGTCACCCGAATCCGCCGGGCGCCGTGGTCATTCCGGATACACCCACCCGGGTGGATGACGTCGACTGCTCAGGCAGGAAAGACGACGACGCGGCGGCGAGGGTCCTCGCCTTCCGACGTGGTGTCGACGCCATCGACGTCGGCGACCACGTCGTGCACGACCTTGCGGTCGGCCGCGTTCATCGGTTCGAGCGCCCGTTCCTCGCCCGTCTCCTTGACCTCGCCTGCAACCCGGCGTGCGAACTCCTCGAGGGCCAGGCGGCGGCGCTCGCGGTATCCGGCCACGTCGACGTGGATCCACGCGCTGTGCCCGCCCGCCGAACGCTGGACGACCGCGCGCACGACCTCCTGCAGGGCCTGTATCGTCACGCCGCGGGGCCCGACCAGCGCGCCGAGACCATCGCCCTCGATGTGGACCGTCACGTCGTCGCCGTCGATCTCCGTGCGGACCGAGGCGGTGAAGCCCATCGTCCGGACGAGCTCGTCGGTGAACGTCGCCGCCTGCTCCGCCTGCTCTGCTACCGGCACCGTTTCCACATCGTCCTCCGCTTGCGTCTCGTCGCCCGTGCGTGCTTTGCGTTCGTCGGTGTCACGGTCGTCCGTAGAGACCGAGGCCGCGGCGCGACCTCCACCACCGCTATTGCCCCGCCCTCGACCTCCGCGCCGGCGCCGGGCGCCGCTCCCTGGGGCCTTGGGTGCCGACTCTGTCGCCTCACGGGGTGCGTCGGCCCCGGACGCGCCCTCGTCGTCGTTCCTGCTTGCCGCGCCCGATCGGTCCGGTGATCGGCCGCCCCGACCGCCCCGTTGTCCACCGCTGCGCCCGCCGCGCCCGCCGCCGCCTTGTCCACCCCGGGAGGACCGCTCGTTCGGGCGCTTCCCCCGACGTTTCCGGTCGGTCGGCTTCTCCCGGGAGATCGGCTTCACGCGGGCCCGGATTCGGGCGTCGCCGCGAGCGATCCCGAACAAGCCCCGGCGGGGTTCGTCGACGATCTCGAATTCGAGCTCGTCCTCGACGACTCCGAGCCGGTCGAGTGCGAGCTCCTTGGCGTCGTCGACCGTACGCGCGGTCACTTCGATCCAGTCCACGGGTCAGCGCTTCCGTTTCTTCTTCTTGCGTCGGGCCGCGTTCGGCGACGGCTTGTCGGAGCCGTTCGCCGAACCCGCGGCGTCGGGAGGTTCGACGTCTCCGGCCTCGAGCTTTGCGGGTGATGCCTTCCCGGCGCCGGGGTGCTCCTCCTCGTACATCTTGTTGAGGACGAAGTGCTGTTGCCCGATGCGCCAGGCGTTCGAGACGACGAAGTAGACCGTCGTCGCGGCGTTGAACCCGTAGGAGATCACGCCGAAGAAGATCGGCATGATCTTCGTGACGGCCTGCATCTGCGCGTTCGGTGCCGCGCTGCCGGACTTCGCCTGGCGAGCCTGCGTCTGACGGACTTGGTACCAGCCTGTGAAGATCACGAGCGCGAGCAGGACGAAATACGGGAACGCGGCGCCGAAACCATCGGGGATCGCGCTGGCGGCCGACAGGTTGAGGTGCAGGCCGAGGAAATGCAAGGCCGCGGGCGAGTGCTCCTTGACCGCGGTGGCGCAGCCCTTGGGGTCGATCGTCGTGTTTCCACAGATGTCGACGTACAACTTGGACAACGTGCCCGATCGGGGGATGTGGTACTGGATCCCGGGCCGGCGGAAGGTGTCGAGCACGGCGATGCCGATGGGAAGGATGAGTATCAGCGGAAGGCATCCCGCCAACGGGTTGATCTTGTTCTCCTGGTAGTACTTCAGGAGCTCCTCGTTCTGCTTGGCCCGGTCGTCCTTGTACTTCTGTTGGATCTTCTTGATCTCCGGCTGGACCCGCTGCATCAGGATCATCGAGCGGGTCTGCTTGGCGATGAGCGGGAACTGCACACACATCACGATGAGGGTCAGCAGGATGATCGAGACGCCGAGACTGTGCGTCGGGTAGTAGAGGACTGCGAGCAACCATCCGACGATCCGGTACAGCGGATCGAGAAAGCTCCCGGCTAGCACGCGTGACTCCTCATCCCCGTGTCGACGGCGTCCGTGCCCGCCCGCGGGGGAACCGGATCGAAGCCCCGGCCACCCAACGGGTGACACCGGCTCAACCGCCGGATCGACAACCAGGCGCCGCGCGCCGCTCCGTGTTCCACGACCGCCTCTCGGGCGTATTCCGAGCACGACGGGATAAAGCGGCACGGCGACGGACGATGGGCTCTCAACTGCTGGTAGATGTTGATGCCCCCGAGCATCATGCGCGCGGAGCGTGAGTTTTTCATGGTCAGGCTCCTGCGAGCTGGGTCAAGATCGCGCGCAACGTGTTGGAAAGCTCGGCGTACGACTGGTGCGCGGCATTCGGAGTCGCGCGCGACGAGATATCCCGCGCCGGGTTCAAGTGACTGTGCGTGCTCACGCAGCGCGGCCCGGAGTCGGCGGCGGACCCGATTACGGGTCACGGCATCACCGACGGAGCGCCCGACGGAAAATGTCACCCGCGGCGGTTCGGCCGTCGTGCCCAGCACAGCCGTCCTCACCTCGAGATTTCCTGCACGACGGCGCCGCCCACGAGCGAGCGTTCGAAACGATGATTGGCCACGAACCCGCCAGATCAGGCTGAGAGGTTGGAGCGGCCCTTGCTGCGCCGGCGACGGATCACGGCGCGCCCGGCGCGGTTCCGCATCCGGAGCCGGAAGCCGTGCTTCTTCTTCCGTTTCCGATTGTTCGGCTGGTATGTCCGTTTCACGCATGGCCTCCTCGAACGCCCGGGCCGAGGTGGGGCCCCGGGGCGGGCGCGCGGCTCGGGTCGGAGCACGCGCGCACAAGTGAATCGCAGAGTGTACGGGCTGATCACGAACCACAGCAATCCGCCCGCAGCTCTTCGCAAGTGACCGGCAATGCCGGACAAGTGGTCCTTGTGTGACTTGTTGGCACACTCCGGCGCGGGGAGATAGCGTCCCCTTCCCCCGGAGGACCGGTCGGCCCCCGCTCTCCGGTACTTCCCCGTGGCCACGTCGTCAACGAAATCGAGGCGGCGGAACCGAATGGCCCAGGAGCAGCCCCGACCGTAGGTCCGGTCGGGCTTCTCCACACGTGTGGACATAGTTGTGGACAATCGGGGAGTCGGTGATGGGCACTCCAGCGGCAGATGACCTGTGGGTGAAGGTCGCGGCGGCGGTCCGGGCTCAGCTCTCCGAGGCCACCTGGAACACCTGGTTCCAAGGGGTGCACGCACTCGACTGCACCGATGAGACGCTCCTGTTGGGCGTCCCCAGCTCGGTCGCGGTCGAGCGCATTCGCACGAGCTACCTCGGTCTCCTCGCCGACGCGGTCCAGGCTCTGACCGGCGTGCCCCACTCGATCGAGCTCATGGTCGACACCGCACCCCGGGCCGACGCCGACGAGATCCACGACCTGGCGCCGGACGCTCCCGCCGACGTGGTGGTCGAACGGGCCCGCGTCCCCGAAGCCGACACCGCGAACGCCTGGCCGAGCACCCAACTCAATCCCCGGTACACGTTCGACCAGTTCGTCATCGGGGCCTCGAACCGCTTCGCGCACGCGGCAGCGCTCAGTGTGGCGGAGAGCCCGGCCCGGTCGTACAACCCGCTGTTCATCTACGGACCGGCCGGACTCGGGAAAACTCACCTGCTCCACGCGATCGGACACCATGTCCGTGCGCTGTTCTCGAGCAAGCGCATCCGCTACGTCTCGACCGAGACGATGATGAACGAATTCGTCGACGCGATGCGCTCCAAGGGCATGCCCGCCTTCAAACGCCGGTACCGCGAGGTCGACGTCCTGCTCGTCGACGACATCCAGTTCCTGGAGCGCACCGAGCAGCTCCAAGAGGAGTTCTTCTACACGTTCAACGACCTACACGGCCGGGGCAGCCAGATCGTGATCTCCTCCGACCGGCCGCCGAAGTCGATCGCGACCATCGAAGATCGCCTCCGGAGCCGGTTCGAATGGGGCCTGATCACCGACATCCAGCCCCCGGAGTTCGAGACCCGCCTCGCGATCCTGCGCAAGAAGGCCGAGGCTGAGCACCTCGAAGGCATTCCCGACGGCGTCCTGGCCTTCATCGCCGACAACGTCGTCGACAACGTGCGTGAGCTCGAGGGGTCACTCATCCGGGTCGCCGCCTACTCGAGCCTGCACCGGGTGCCTCTGAGCGAGGACGTGGCCAAGGAGATCCTCTCCGACCTCCTCCCGGCCCGCAGCCCTCGGGTGATCACGCCGCAACTCATCCTCGAGACGACCGCCAAGATGTTCGGCTGGACGATCGACGACCTCTGTGGCAAGAGCCGGCGCCGGCCGCTGGTCATGGCCCGCCAGATCGGCATGTACGTCTTTCGCGAGCTGACCGACTACAGCTATCCCAAGATCGCCGAGGAGTTCGGTGGCCGCGACCACACGACGGTCATGCACGCATGCGAGAAGATCCGAGGCCAGATGGCCGAGAAACGTGTCGTCTTCGAGCAGGTCAACGACCTGATCAACCGGATCAAGCACGGTGCAAGTGGATAACGCTGTGGACAGCTGCGGACAACGGCGGAGCGCCCGGGGAGAACGACACGACCGGCCGCGAAGCCCTCAATCGCCTGTGCACTTCTGTGGACGACGGGGTGCGCGCGAATTGGGGCATCCACCGGGGACGACGCGTGGTTGTCCACAATCCACAGGGCCTACTACTACAACAACCAAGAATTCAGATTCGAAAGCATCAAGGAGGACAGTGTGAAGTTCCGGTGCGAGCGTGACACCCTTGCGGATGCCGTCGCGACCGCGCAGCGGACGGTGGCGAGTCGAAGCGGGGCTCTGCCCGTTCTCCAGGATCTCCGGATCTCGGCGACCGCCGACGGGTTGGAGCTCATTGGCTCCGACCTCGAGATCACCAACCGTGTGCAGGTCCCGGCCGAGGTCGAGGAGCCTGGGATCGCGGTAGTCCCGAAGCTGCTCGGCGAGATCGTTCGGAAGTTGGAGCCCGGCCCCGTCACCGTTGCGGTGACGGGCGACGAAGCGGTGATCTCCGCGGGGCGGTTCTCGACGTCGTTGCGGCTGAAGCCGGCCGAGGACTACCCGCGGCTCGCGTCGAGTGAGGGCCAGGGCGTGAAGGTCGACTCGCACGCCTTCGCCGCCGCGTTGCGCCAGGTCGTCCGGGCGGCGTCGAAGGACGATCTCCGACCGATCCTCACCGGAGTGCTCATGACGGCACATGCAGGTGGACTCAGGCTCGTCGCCACCGACTCGTACCGGCTCGCAGTCCGCGACCTGAAGGGCGTCAGCATGCTGACCGAGGGCCAACGGGTCCTCGTCGCAGCCAAGGGTCTGTCCGAGGTGCAACGACTCGCCGGCGACGGTGAGATCGACGTGGTCCTGCGCGAGCGCGACGTCGTGTTCCGCACCTCTCGCGCCGAGGTGACCGCCCGCCTGATCGAGGGTGACTTCCCGAACTACGAGCAGTTGATCCCGAGTGGTTACCCGAACCGGCTCACCGTCGCCGCGAAGCATTGATGGAGGCGCTCGATCGTGTGCAGATCGTCGGACAGAACCGCGACAACGCGGCCGTGCGCATCTCGATGAACGCCGACGGCCTCGAGCTCGCGATGTCGGCGCAGGACATCGGCAACGCGCAGGAGACGCTCGACGCGAAGTTCGAGGGGACGGAGCTGACCGTTGCGTTCAACCCGGTGTTCCTGCGCGACGGTGTGGACGCGATCGACGCCGACGAGGTTGCGCTCGACACGATCGACCCGTTGAAGCCGGCCACGTTGCGCGCGGCAGGCGGCGACGACTTCCTCTACCTGCTCATGCCCGTGCGTACTTCGTAAACGCTGTGTGCTCATGCTCGTGACGGCCGACGCCGGGCCGGCGACCAGTGTCGGGCATCTCTGGCTCACCGACTTCCGGTGTCTGCGCGAGATCGACATCGAGCTCGCGTCGGGGCTCACGGTGCTCCAGGGCGCGAACGGACAGGGGAAGACGAGCCTGCTCGAGGCGGTGGGCTGGGTCGCGCGGGCGCGGTCGTTCCGGGGCGTCGGCGACGCGATGCTCGTGCGCTCGGGTGCCGCCGAGTCGATCGTGCGGGCCGAGGTGACCACGAGTGGCCGACAGCAGTTGTTCGAGGCCGAGATCAAGGCCGCGGGCCGTAACCGCATCATGTGCAACCGCCAGCCCGTCGCCCGGGCGCGTGATCTGCACGGGCTGCTCCGCGTCACCGTGTTCGCGCCGGACGACCTCAGCCTCGTGAAGGGGGGCCCGAGCGAACGGCGTGACTTCCTCGACGAGATCCTGGCCATGCTCGCGGCGCGTTACGACGCGGCGCGCACCGACTTCGAGCGCGTGTTGAAGCAGCGCAACGCACTCTTGCGCTCGGGGATCCGTGACGACGACGCCCGCTTCACCCTCGACGTCTTCGACGATCAACTCGTGCACGCCGGAGCCGAGCTCGTGCGGGGCCGTCTGAGGCTGCTCGAACGGCTCGTCCCGACGGTCGCGCAGGCGTACGAGATGCTCGCGCTCGACGCCCGGCCCGTCACCGCGACGTACGTGAGCGGGGCGGCCCCGGTGCCCCTCACGGCCGCCGACGCGGACATGATCGAAGCCCAGCTCCGCGACGCGCTGGAACGACGCCGGCGGGCGGAGATCGAACGCGGGATCACGCTGGTCGGTCCCCACCGGGACGAGTTGCAACTGATGATCGACGGCCTCGACGCTCGCTACCAGGCGTCTCAGGGCGAACAACGCACGTTGGCCTTGGCCCTGCGGCTCGCGGGCCATCTCGTGGTGCGCGAGCTCGCGGGCGCAGCCCCGGTGTTGTTGCTCGACGACGTCTTCAGCGAGCTCGACGCGAACCGGGCCGCGGCACTCGTGCGGAACCTTCCCCCCGGGCAGACGCTGCTCACGACCGCCGGTGCACTGCCTCCCGACGTCGTTGCGCAACAGACACTCGTCGTGCACGGCGGGCGCGTCGTCTCGCAATCGTGAAGAACCGGCGAGGTGACGAACCCGTCCCGTTGCGAGAGGCCGTCGAACGGGTCGGGCGCGAGCTCGGCCTGGCCGGTCCCGACGTCGTCGACACACTCGTCGCGCACTGGCGCGAAATCGTCGGGCCGGCGATTGCGGAGCACGCGCAGGTGCGATCGGTACGCGACGGCGAGTGCACGATCGCGGTCGACGGGCCCGCGTTCGCGACCCAACTGCGGTACGCCGCGAACGACCTCGTCGCCCGCGTGAACGAGCACTGTGGCGACGGTTCGGTGACGTCGATCCGGGTGGTCGTTTCAGGTCCCGCGAAGAACGGTTGAAGCGCCATTTTCTGGTACACTGAGTTCACGTAAAACACCCCCTGTGACCAGGGCTTTTGTGTGCCCGGCTCGGGTGTTTTGGGCACGCCGACGACAGGCTTGCTGGAAGGGACTTACGCGTGGCGTACGGCGCCAAGGACATCTCCATTCTCAAGGGACTTCAGCCGGTCCGCGAACGGCCCGGCATGTACATCGGGTCGACCGGCCCCTCAGGTCTGCACCACCTCGTGTACGAGGTCGTCGACAACTCCGTCGACGAGGCTCTTGCGGGTTACGCGACCCGGATCGAGGTGACGCTGCTGCCCGGCGGCGGCTGTCGCGTGGTCGACGACGGACGGGGCATTCCAGTCGACCCACATCCCGAGTATCCCGACAAGTCGGCGGCCGAGATCGTGCTGACCATGCTCCATGCGGGCGGCAAGTTCGGCGGCGAGGCCTACAAGATCTCCGGCGGGTTGCACGGCGTCGGTGTGTCCGTCGTGAATGCACTTTCCCGCCGGCTCGAGATGGAAATTCGCAGCAACGGTGGCCGGTACTCGATGGTGTTCGTCGACGGCGGCGAACCCGTCGCCGGCTTGGAGCGCATTGGTGACTCCGACGAGCACGGCACGTCGATCACGTTCTGGCCCGACGCCACGATCATGGAAGAGGTCGAGTTCCGCGCGCAGACCCTCGTGGAGCGCCTGCGGGAGATGGCCTTCCTCAACAAGGGTCTCGAGATCGCCTTCCGCGACGAGCGCGGGGAAGAGGCGACCGAGCAGATCTTCAAGTACGACGGCGGCATCGTCGACTTCGTGATGCACCTGAACGCGTCGAAAGAGCCGTTGTTCACGACGGTCATCGACATCAGCGACACGTATGAGAGCGGCGAGGTCGAGATCGCCCTGCAGTGGAACACCGGCTTCTACGAAGGCCTCCACTCGTTCGCGAACAACATCGCCACCACCGAAGGCGGGATGCACGAAGAGGGCTTCAAGAAGTCGCTCACGAACGTGGTGAACAAGTACTCCCGCGCCAAGGGGATCCTCAAGGAGAAGGACGAGAATCTTCTCGGCGAGGACATCCGGGAGGGCCTCACCGCGATCGTGTCGGTGAAGCTGCGCAACCCGCAGTTCGAGGGGCAGACGAAGACCAAGCTCGGCAACACCGAGATCCGGTCGTTCGTCGAGCGGGCCACGAACGACAAGCTCGCCGAGTGGCTCGAAGAGCACCCGAACGAAGCCAAGGTCATCGTCACGAAGTCGACGCAGGCCGCAAACGCGCGGATGGCCGCGCGCCAGGCGCGTGATCTCACGCGCCGCAAGTCGTTGCTCGAGTCCGCGCTGATGCCCGGCAAGCTCTCCGACTGCTCTACGCGCAACGCCGGAAGAAGCCGAACTGTTCATCGTCGAAGGCGACAGTGCCGGCGGTAGTGCGAAGAAGGCGCGCGATCCGCGGTTCCAGGCGATCCTGCCGATCCGCGGCAAGATCTTGAACGTCGAGCGTTCGCGCATCGACAAGATGTTCAAGAACGAGGAGATTCAGGCCCTCATCTCGGCCGCAGGCACGGGCATCGGTGAAGAGTTCGAAATCTCGAAACTCCGCTACCACAAGATCATCATCATGACCGACGCCGACGTCGACGGTTCGCACATCCGCACGCTGTTGCTGACGTTCTTCTACCGGCAGTTGCCCGAGATCGTGAGCGGCGGTCATGTGTACATCGCGCAGCCGCCTCTGTACGGCGCGAAGCTCGGCAAGGACGATCGCGCCTATCTGAAGGACGATGCCGCCCTCGCCGCCTTCGAGGCTGCGAATCCCGGTCGCAAGATCGAGGTGAGCCGGTTCAAGGGTCTCGGCGAGATGGACTGGCACGAGCTCGGCGACACCACGATGAACCCCGCAACCCGCACGCTGTTGCAGGTGTCGGTCGAGGAGATCGACGCGATCGCAGACAAGACATTCTCGACGCTCATGGGCGAGGACGTGGAGGCACGGCGCGGCTTCATCCAGACCAACGCCAAGGACGTCCGCTTCCTCGACATCTGATCTTTGGTCGCACGGATCGATGATCCGGAGTAGGGAACCTCATGCCTGACGAAGAAACACCGACACTCGGTGGCAACATCGAACCGATCGAGATCCAAGAGGAGATGGAACGCTCCTTCTTGGACTACGCCATGTCGGTCATCACCGCGCGCGCCCTTCCCGACGCGCGCGACGGCCTGAAGCCCGTGCAGCGCCGAATTCTCTACGGCATGTACGCCGAGGGCATGCGCCCCGACCGACCGCACCGTAAGTGCGCGAACGCGGTCGGCGAGGTGATGGGCAAGTACCACCCGCACGGCGACCAGTCGATCTACGACGCGCTCGCGCGTATGGCCCAGGACTTCTCGCTGCGCTACCCGCTGATCGACGGGCACGGGAACTTCGGCTCCCCGAACGACCGACCGGCCGCGGCGCGCTACACCGAAGCCCGGCTGTCGAACCTCGCGATGGAGTTGCTGGGCGAGATCGACGAGGACACCGTCGACTTCGGCGAGACCTACGACGGTCGCAACCGCGAGCCCCTCGTCGTGCCGGCGCGGTTCCCGAACCTATTGGTGAACGGTGGTGGCGGCATCGCGGTCGGCATGGCCACGAACATCCCGCCGCACAATCTGGGCGAGGTCATCGACGCCACACTGCATCTCATCGACAACCCCGATGCGACGGTCGAAGACCTCATGCGCTTCGTGACCGGTCCCGACTTCCCGACCGGCGCGATGATCCTCGGCCGCGCCGGCATCGCCGAGTGCTACCGGACGGGCCGCGGCTCGATCCGGATGCGCGCGACCGCGGAGATCGAGGAAGACGCCAAGGGCGGCCAGCGCATCCTCGTCTCACAGCTGCCGTTCCAGACGTCGGTCGAGTCGATCGGGGCCAAGATCGGCGAGCTGGTCAACGACCGCCGGATCGAGGGGATCCGGGCCGTCACCGACCTCTCTGCGGGCGACACCGTGGGTCTCGTCATCGACCTGAAGCGCGACGCCAACGCGCAGGTGGTGCTGAACCAGCTCTACAAGCACACGCCGATGCAGACGAACTTCGCCGCGAACGTGGTGGCGCTGGTCGACGGCGTGCCGAGATTGTTGAACCTTCGGATGGCGCTGGACGTCTATGTACAGCACCAGGTCGAGGTCATCACCCGCCGCAGCCAGTACCGGCTGAACAAGGCGCGTGACCGCGCCCACATCCTCGAAGGTCTCCTCAAGGCGCTCGACATGATCGATGCGATCATCACCTTGATCCGTGGGTCGGAGTCGGCCAATGCCGCGCGCCAGGCGCTCCAGCTCGCGCCCTACGAGTTCAGCGAGACGCAGGCCACGCACATCCTCGACATGGCGCTGCGCCGGCTCGCCGCCCTCGAACGCCAGAAGCTGCGCGACGAGTTCGACGAGCTCGCGCAGACGATCGCCGAGCTCGAGGCGATCCTCGCCGACGAGGTGAGGCTGCGCGGTGTGATCAAGGACGAGCTCTCCGCGATCAAGGACAAGTACGGCGACGCGCGTCGCACCCAGGTCACGACCGATCCGGGCGACCTCGCCGACCTCGACCTCATCGAGGACGAGGAGCTCGTGCTCACGCTCACGCACCGGGGCTACGTCAAGACCGTCTCGGTCGACCAGTTCCGCACCCAGGCGCGCGGCGGCAAGGGTGTACGGGGCGGCGCGCTACGCGAGGAAGACTGGGTCGAGCACCTGCTGTCGACGACCGCGCACTCGTACCTGCTGTTCTTCTCCAACCGCGGCCGCGTGTACCGGCTGCGCGCGCACGAGATCCCGATGACCGATCGCACCGCGCGCGGTACCGCGCTCGTGAACCTGATCGCGTTGCAGGGCGACGAGCACATCCAGGCGATCATCGACACGCGCACGTACGAAGACGGTGTCTACCTGTTCTTCGCCACGCGCAACGGCGTCGTCAAGAAGACGCGCATGTCGGAGTACGATTCCTCGCTGCGCAGTGGTCTGATCGCGATCAATCTGAACGATGGCGACGAACTCGTCCGCGTGATCCAGACGACCGGCTCCGACGACGTGTTCATGGTGTCGCAGAACGGCATGACGATCCGCTTCTCGGAAGAGGACGTCCGGCCGATGGGGCGCGCGACGGCCGGGGTCCGGGGCATGAAGTTGAAGTCGCAGAACGACGGCGTGGTCAGCTGCGACCTCGCACGCGACGACGCGGTGCTGCTGTTCGTGTCATCGAGCGGTCATGGGAAGCGGACTCCCGTCGCCTCGTTCAACCGTCAGGGCCGGGGCGGTCAAGGCGTGCGCGGGATGCGCGTCAACGAGTCTCGCGGCACCGTCGTGGCGGCGTTCACGGTCGATTCCGGCAACGAGGTGTTGGTGTTCTCCTCGGCGGGCAACATCGTGCGGATGGGCGTCGACGAGATCTCCGAGCAGGGCCGGGATGCCACGGGCGTGCGCGTGGCCCGGCTCGACGAGGGCGATACGGTGGTCGCCGTGGCACCAGTGCTCGAGGCCGAGAACGACGAGTCCGCCGATGCCGACGACGAGTCCGCCGACACGGCCGGCGCGAGCGACGCGGTTGCCGGTGACGGCGTCGAGGGCGAAGAGAACTGACCCGTGGCCCGAGCCAAGGCCGTGCTCGAGAGCGTTCCCGCCAAACCGGAGCCGAGCGCGACGAAGAAGCCGCGACGCAAGCGGGTCGCGTCACCGAGGCAGGTCTTCGAGCGGCGCTACGTGCAGACGATCCGGTCGGTCGACCTCTGGTCGGTGCTGAAGGTCGCGATCTGCTTCTACCTGTGCGCGCTGATCGTGATGCTCGTCGCGGGCGTGATGCTCTGGTGGATCGCGTCTGCGGCCGGCGTCGTCTCGAGCATCGAGAGCTTCGTAGGTGAGCTCGTCAACAACAAGGACTTCAAGCTGCTGTCGTGGCAGGTCCTGCGGGCGGCGACGCTCGTCGGACTGGTCGTCGTCTGCCTGCTCACCGTCGTGACGGTGCTCGCGGCCGCGTTCTACAACCTGTTCTCGGAGCTGCTCGGCGGCATCGAGGTCACCGTGGTGGAGCAGGAAGAGCTCACCGGGTAGCGGCGTGGCACCTCGCTCGGGCTCCTTGCGAGTGGGGCTAGCTGGAATCGAACCAGCGACCTCATCCTTATCAGGGATGCGCTCTAACCGACTGAGCTATAGCCCCCAGGCAGGCGCAGCAGCGTAGCAGCGACGGTCGGTCCTTCGGACTGCGACAAGGTTCGGCACGCGGCCCGGTCGATACACTCCCGCGCTGTGAAGGTCTTCAAGCGCCTGCTCCTCGTCGCCGGCGTCATGGGCGCGGTCGGAATGCTCGCGCGGGTGCGCGGCAAGGGCGGCGTGCCGCCGACCACCGGCGGTTGGCGCGAGCTCGAGGGCCCCGAATTTCGGTGAAGTGGATGATCACGTGACGACCGCACTCGTCGTCGGCCTCGGCGCGGTCGGGGTGCGCGCCGCCCGCCAGCTCGTCGACACGCCCGGCATCGATCGGCTGCTCCTCGCGGAACGCGACGAGGTGCAACTCGCGGAGGTCGCCGACGCGTTCGGCCGCGACGCGCAGGCGGTCGACTTCACGCCGGGCGACCCGATCCCCGACGGTGTCGACGTCGTGGTCACCGCGCTGCCGGCGGGTGTCGATCATCCGGTCGTGACGGCCGCGATCGCGGCCGGCGTCCCGGTGGCGTCGAGCGAGGAGGACCACGACGCGCTCGACCAGTTGCGCGTGCTCGACCGGAACGCGCGCAGCGCGGGGATCGCGGTGGGTGTCGGCTGCGGGCTCGCGCCCGGTCTGGTCGATGCGCTCGCCCGGCACGCGTCGTCGATGTTCGAGTCGATCGACGAGATCCGCGTCGCGCGGACCGGTTGGGCCGGCCCTGCGAGCGTCAACACGGTTCGCCACGAGCGACGCGTCCCGGTGCGCACGTGGCACGACGGCACGTGGCGTGAGGACCATCCGCACGGCGACAGCCTCGTGTGGTTCCCGGAGCCGATCGGCGCACGGGAGTGCCGTACCGTCACCGGCAGCACCGCGCTGCTCGTCGACGCCTTCCCCGGTGTCGCGCGCATCAGCGTGCAGCTCGGCGAACCGCCGAAGCGCACCCGGCTCCGGCGCCGGTTCGGCGACGAGGGCGAATGGGGCGCGGCGCGAGTCGAGGTGTGGGGACGCCGCGACGGCATGTTCGACTGCACCGTGTACGGCGTCGTCGAGCGCACCGCGGTCGCGGCCGGAGCGGTGCTGGCCGTCGTCGCGGCCCGCCTCGGTGGTGCTCTGGCGCCCCGCCTCGACCGCCCGGGTGTGCACGGCCTCGGCACGCTGGTCGATCCCGTCCCGTTCCTGGCCGAGCTCGCGCAACGGGGCGTGCGGGCGGCCGCGTTCGAGGGCGTGGCGGTCGCCTGACCCGTCCGGCCCGAATACCGGCACAATCCGCCGTTTTGACTGCCCGCGTGGGGAGTCGTGCCGATCTACAGGTACCGTGACGGCGGCCTGCGATGGGCGTTCCGGACGGTCCGGAGGTGCGGCCGGGGACACGTCGAGGATTGCGGTCGGTGAGATGACGGACGGACCCGAAGGCGAGACGCCTGAACACGAGATCGTGGCGGATCCCGTGCAAGACGCGACGCGCGCCGGTGACGGTGCCCGACGAGATCCCGCTCTGCATCGCCCGCGGTGGTCAGGCGCTCGTGATCGCGGGCCTGCGGCTCGCGCCGGGTGGGACGGACGTCTCCCGGGAGATCGCCCGGACGGTCGCGCCGGCGATCGAGGGGTGTCGCGGCCCGGGAGTCGTGATCTTCGCAGGCGACACGTTCGACCTGTTGCGCGAGGGACGACCCGACGCCGCGGCCGCGCTCGCCGCGCACCCCCGCCTCGCGGCGGCAGTGTCGAGCTTCCTCGCCGGCCCCGAGCACCGGGTCGTGGTGCTCCCGGGTATCCGCGACGCCGCCCTCGCGTACGACCTCGCGCGCCGCCGACGGACTGCGCGACAAAGGTTGGAGCGTCGCGCTCGCGTGCGTGCTCGAGATCGACACCGGATCGGGCGTGCGGGTCGTACGCGTCGAGCCCGGACACCAACTCGACTCCGCGGCGGCGTTCGGCGACCCGCGTGATCCCAACGACCACCCGCTCGTGACCCACCTCGAGCGCGAAGTGCTGCCGGGCTTCGCGAACGTCGGTGAGGCGTCGCACAAGTGGCTCGCAGGCATCGAGGACGCGGATCCCGCCGAGATGGGAGCGCTCGTCGCGTCGCGGTTCACGTACCGGCGGCTCTTCCGGCGCGCGGCGTGGCTGACGTTGCCGGTGCTCGCGTTGCTCGCGGTCTTCTTCCCCGTCGCCGCGTTCTCCGCTCGCCGCGACAACGAGATCACGCACCTGTTCCGCCTCCTGGCGGCCGGGTTCGCGATCGAGCTCGTGATCGTCGCGGTCGCGCTCGCGTTCGTGGTGTCGCAGCTCCGCGACTCGCTCGGTTCGATCTCGTGGTTGTCGCGGTCGCTGCGTGACAACGACGAGGCGCGCGGCGTCGCGGTCGGGCTGGCCGCGGGCGGCGGCGCCGGTCTCATCACCGCGCACACCGGCCGGGCCGAGCTCACCGACCTCGGGGGCGGGGCGTTCTACGCGAACTGCGGGACGGCGGGCCGGATGCTCGACCGCGTCGAGACGCGCGGCGGCCTGCCCGCGGTCTACGGCGCCCGGTTGCGCTGCTCGTGGCTCGAGCTCGAGGCGGGGTCGGAGCTGCGCGTCCGGCTGTGGCACGGCGCGCGGGATCTCCCGGAGCGCACACTGCTCGAGCGTCTCGCGACGAGAGGTCGCATGCAGTCGTGCTGGCCGCCGGCCGAGGTGGCCGAGCATCCCGGCACGGTCACCTGGCCGTCCGCCGGCGACTCGACCGCCATGCGGCGCCGCACCCGCCGGATCGGTGCGGCTGCGATCGCGTTCGCGGGCGTGTTGAACCTGGCATCGGCGGTGACGGTTCCCGTCGCCTCCCGCCTGACGGCGTTGGGCCAGTTCACGCCGATCGAGGTCCCCGAGGTCGCGGCCGCGCTCGTCGCCATCTGCGGTCTCGGGCTGCTCCTGCTCGCGTGGGGCGTACGACGCGGCCAGCGTCACGCGTGGCTGCTCGCGAACGGGCTCCTGCTGGTCGCGGTGATCGGCAACGTGACCAAGGGCCTCGACATCGAGGAGGCGATCATCGCCCTCATGGTCGTCGCGTTCCTCGTCGTCCACCGCGACGATTTCGCCGCGCCGGCGAACCCGTCGTCGTGGCGGCGCGCGATCGTGTCGTCGTTGGTCGCGATCGTCGTCGCGGTTGTCGGGGGGACGATCGGTGTCGCGTTCCGGCACCCGGCGATGGCGCTGCCGGAGGTCATGGAAGCGGTGACGGAGCGGCTCGTGGGACTGAAGACGATCGCGCTGCCGCACACCACCGACCGGCTCGTGTCACCCGCGCTGCTCGCGGTCGGGATCGCAATCGCGCTGTCGTTCTGCTGGCTGCTGTTCCGGCCCGCGGTCTCGCCCCGCCTCTCGTCGTACCGGCCGCTCTCGCGCGACCGCGCCCGCTTCATCGTCGAGAAGTACGGCGCCGACTCGTTGTCGTACTTCGCGCTGCGCGGCGACAAGGAGTGGTTCGGCTTCCGCGACACGCTCGTCGCCTACCGCGTGCACAACGGGGTCGCGCTCGTATCACCCGACCCGATCGGCCCGGTGGGTCAGCGCGGCGGAGTCGTGGGGGGCGTTCCGGGAGTTCGCCGACGAGCACGGTTGGCCGGTCGCGGTCATGGGTGCGTCGGCGGAGTGGCTGCCCGTGTACCGCGCGAGCGGAATGCACGACCTGTACATCGGCGACGAGGCCGTCGTCGACGTGCGCCGCTTCAGTCTCGACGGCAAGCAGAACAAGAGCCTGCGCCAGTCGGTCGGACGGGTCGAGAAGGCCGGTTACCGGGTCGAGTTCGTGGATCCCGCGCAGCTCGAGCCCGGGCTCGAGACCAAGCTGCGTGCGCTGATGACCGAGAGTCGCCGCGGCGACGTCGAGCGCGGGTTCTCGATGACGCTCGGCCGCGTGTTCGAACCGGACGACAAGGGATTGCTCTTCGCGGTCGCGCTCGATGCCGACGACCGGCCCGCCGGCTTCTGCCAGTTCGTGCCGGCCCGCGCGATTCGCGGCTGGTCGCTCGACCTCATGCGCCGCAGCGAGGCGCCGGAGGTACCGAACGGGATCACCGAGTTCATCGTCGCCAAGACGATCGAGCACGTGCGCTCGGAGGGGGCGGTGGGCGTCGCACTCAACTTCGCAACCTTCCGGGCCGTCCTCGCGAGCGAAGCGGGTGACCGGCTCGTGCAGCGGGCGCAGAAGTGGATCCTCGAGCGGGTGGGTGACTCGATGCAGATCGAGTCGCTGTGGACCTTCAACGAGAAGTTCCAGCCCGAGTGGCATCCCCGCTACGCCGCGTACGACTCGCCGGAACACATGCTGAGTGCGTCGATCGCGGTGGCGCGCGGTGGAGTCGTTCTTCGAGATCCCGATCATCGGGCGGTTCTTCAAGCCCGCCGACGAGAGCCGCGAACGCTCGCGACACGTGCCGGAGCCGGTCGCGGCGGTCAAGGGCGGCCCGGACGTGTCAGGTGTGTGACGGGCTCGGACCCTCGCCCGGTATGTCGAACGCGAGGTCGTCGACGTAGCAGAAGTACCAGTCCTCACCGGGCTCGTACGACTGGATGATCGGGTGGGCCGCCTCGTGGAAGTGCCCGGTGGCGTGCTTGCCGGGGGAGTTGTCGCAACAACCGATGTGGCCGCACTCCGTGCAGCGGCGGAGGTGCAGCCAGTGCATGCCGGTCAGCAGGCACTCGACGCAGCCGTTGCCGCTCGGTGTGACGGAAACGATGTGGTCCAGGTGGGTGCAGGTCTCGCTCACGGGCCCAGTGTTCCAAACCGGTCAAGGAGCCTGGTCCCGCCGATCCCAGCTGCCGATCTGACGGGGTGAACCGCCCGGCGTCGCGTCCGCAGGTCCCGCGTCGAACCCGTACGACGGCCTACGCTCGGCCGCTGTTCGTGACACCGCGGGGTGCGGCGAGGGTCGGGCGAACGGCGTTGTGCTCGTTCGAGACGGATGCGGGGAGTTCGTGATGAAGAGGTCCGGATACGTGAGGGGCGGCGCCGTGATCGCCGTGCTAGCGCTCGTCGCCGCCGCGTGCGGCGGTGGTTCGTCGAAGTCGAATCCCAACACCAGCTCGACGGTCAAGGTGGCGGGTGGCGCGAACGGGACCGGCTCGGTCACCATCCATCCGCTCTTCGTGTCGACCGACTCGTCGGGCCACTCCACCGGCGGCACCGAGGCGGTCACCGTCCGCATCGCGCCGTCGCCCGACGGCAAGCTGCGCGTCGGCTTCAACGAGGACGAGGTCGGCGGGACCGGCAACCAGTGGCACGCGGCCGGATGGAACGCGGTGACGGTCGCCACGCTGCTCACCGGGGCGCCGCTGTCGAACCGTGACGTGCAGTTCGATATCACCGGCAAGATCGACGGCCCGAGCGCGGGCGCGTTGATGACGGTCGGTGTCCTGTCGTTGTTGCGGGGCGACAAGCTCGCCGACGACATCACGATGACCGGGACGATCAACCCGGACGGCACCGTCGGCCCCGTCGGCGGGATCCCCTACAAGATCCAGGGGGTCGTCGCCGCGAAGAAGACGCGGATGCTCATCCCGACGGGTGAGCGCAACGGCGCGAACGACGCGGGCAAGCTCGTCGACGTGGTTGCCATCGGCGAGCAGAAGGGCATCACGGTCACCGAGGTCAGCGACATCTACGCCGCCTACAAGGCCTTCACCGGCAAGGACCTCCCGCGCCCGACGCCGGCGTCGACGGTCAAGCTCGACGAGCCGACGTACCAGAAGCTGAAGGCGAAGGTCGAGACCTGGTTCGCGAAGTACGACAGCTCGGTGAGCGACTTCAGCAGCCTCGCGTCGTCGATCCGTAACGATCTCAAGTCGATCCTGGTCCAGGCGCAGACCGCGGACAGCCAAGCGGTGAAACTGAGCAAGGAGGGGCTGCAGGCGGGAGCGTTCAGCAAGGCGGTCGAGGCGGCGGCGTTTGCCAACGCGGTCGAGCAGACCGGTTCGCAACTGCAGGTCCTGCTGACGCAGGGCGTGCGACCGTTCGTTGCGAAGATCGAGGCGAGTCAGTCGATCACGGGCGAGATCAACGGTCTGGTCGACACGCTGAAGACGTTCAAGCCCCGCACGGTGAGTGACGCGGGCGCGCTCGCGGCGGCGTACGGCGACGCCGTCGACGCGGTCAGCCTGTCGATCTTCGCCCAGAACCTGCTCGACTCCACCGTCGGGCGAGTCGCTCGAGACCCAGATCACGCAGGTCACCGAAGGCGCAGTGTTCTTCGAGTTCGCGGGGACGCTCGTCGCCGAGGCCTCGGATGTGCTCGACGTCGGCCGTGATCTCGGCGGTGCCCTGCTCGGGCCGAAGGTCGACACGCACGACGTCGCCGAGTTCTTCCGGCGGGCGGGCGAGGCGAACCTCAGCGCGTTCGAGGCGGTCATCATCGCGCCGGAAGCCGAACGGGCGAACGTCAGCGAATCGAGCGCGAAGCGCTCGTTCGAGGTCGCCGATCTCAACTACGGGCTGTCGGTGTCGGGCCTCAACGTGATGGGCGCGCTGAACAAGTACTTCGGTTCGGCGGCGACGAGCGACTACGCCGAGCTCGGCGGCGCGATCTCGCTCTACAACCGCACATCTGCGTTGATCGCGAAGTACTACTCGCTGGGCGAGGTCGACCCGAACACGCTCGACGTCACGGGGATCTCGAACGACTCCGCGTTCCAGGCCGCGATCACCCTGGCGCAGAGCCAGCTCGCAAGCGGTGTCGGCCTGCTCCAGTCGAAGCAGGTCAACCCGACGATCGCGGTCGCCGACAACGAGATCGCAGGTATCGACCGGGAAGGCGACGCGTCCGACAAGCTCGACGCGCTGACCGCGTACTGGGACGGCTACCTGAACTCGCGGGTGCTCGCGTACCTCGGAGGCTTCGCATCGGGCACGTGATGCGGGCCTCCCGCTGAAACCGTTGCGAAAGCGACACCTGCGAACGTTCGTCTCGGCGCATGCGCCGGGTACGCCTCCCGGGTAACAACCCTCACCCCTTCCCGGGAGGCGTGTCCGGCGGCGCCAGCTGCGGGCGTGTTCTCCCGCAGCCGTCGCCTACGCTGCATGCGTCATCCCGGGGACGTAGCTCAGCTGGCTAGAGCACCTGCTTTGCAAGCAGGGGGTCGTGGGTTCGAGTCCCATCGTCTCCACCAAGTTCGACCTGGTCAGCGGTATTGCCGACCGGTCGCAGGTGCGCTCCGGGCAGTGTGCTGGCGACTCCATCGCGCGTCCATTGCGCGGAACTCTGTTCGCTGGTCGAGTCCCGTTGCGCGACGAACTCGTCGAGGCGGCGCGCGATCTCGACGTCTCGTTCGCGGGTGGCGTGCTGGTAGCGCAGCGCCGCCGCGCTCGACGCGTGACCCATCCGGTGCATCAGCTCCCGGGTCGAGGCGCCGGTTCCGGCGGTGATCGTGTTGGCGGTGTGTCGGAGATCGTGGAAGTGGAAGCCGTCGGGGAGGTCGGTGACGGCGGCGCGGGCGCGGGCCCAGTTGCGATCGACGGCGCGCTTGCGGAGCACGTCGGCGCGTTCACCGGTGAACACGCGGCCGCTCCGTCCGGGAGCGGCGAAGCGGCCGAGGTGCGTCTCCAGTTCGGGAACGAGGAACGCGGGCAGAGCGACCGTGCGAACGCCCGCCTCGGTCTTTGGTGCGCACACGAGGAGCTCTCCCGTGTTCAGCTCGATCTGCTGTTGCTCGACCCGGACGGTGCGGTGGAGGAGGTCGACGTGTCGGCATTCGAGGCCGAGCAGTTCGCCGCGGCGGAGGCCGAGGAAACCCGCGAGCAGGATCAGGCACCGGTATCGGGGCGGCGTCGCATCCGCGAGCGCCCAGACCTGTTCGACGGTCGCGACGGGCCGCTCGGCGACCCGTTCCACGCCCGCTCCCTTGATGGAGCACGGGTTGCGGATGATCAGCTCGTCGGCGACTGCGGTCTCGAGGATCGTGCGCAGGAGCCGGTAACACTTCGCAACGGTGTTGGGCGTGAGCCGCGTCGAGAGCTGCGCGCGCCACTCGCGCACGGTCGCCGGCGTGAGCTTGCCGAGCTCGATCTTGCCGAGCGCGATGCCGTCGCCGGTCGCGGGCCGGATGTGAAGGCGGAGCTGCGACTCGTAGGTCTCGCGGCTGCGGGGCCGCAGATTGGGTCGCGTCGCGAGCCACTTGGTGGCGTATTCGTCGAGCGTGACACGCGCGAGCCGGGGGTCGACGAAGGCGCCCCGGTGTTTGTCGGCCTCGACGGTGTTCGCGAACCGGTCCGCCTCCTTGCGGGTGGCGAAGGTCTTGGTGCGCACGTTGCCATCGGGCGTCCGGTAGCGGACGTCGTACCGGTTGCCGCGGGTGGTCGTGCGGCGGTTCACGGATGCCATCGGTGCTCCTTCGACCGGCTCACGGTAATCCGAGGCCGCCGTTGGCGGTCGACGTACTCCTCGAGGGCCGCAACGGGGACTCGGGCGCTGCGGCCGATGTGCACGACGTCGATCTCGCCGGCGCCGACGAGCTCGTACATCGTCGTGCGTCCGATGGACAGCACGCGCGCTGCTTCGACGATCGTCAACAGCAGTACCCCGTCTGATCGCTCGGTTCTCTCCTGCGCGTTTTCGCTCATGCTCTGGATAAGCGCGCTGCGATCGCGAAACGCGACAAGAAAATCGCGCGTAGAGCTCTTCACACACGTTGCATCCGGATGCGGGTTTGTCGCGTTTGGCCGCGTCAACGCGCTTATCCGTAGTGATGATGTCGGTGGGAAAGGTCTCGGTCGGCCAGGAGAGCTACTACCTCAGCGCGGTCGCGCAGGGCGCCGAGGACTACTACAGCGAGCACGGCGAGGTTCCGGGCCGGTGGGTCGGTAAAGGCGCCGGCGAGTTCGGTCTGGCGGGTGAGGTCGACGAGGACGATTTCCGTTCGGTGTTGTCGGGTGCGGATCCGTCCACTGGCGTCCAGCTACGTCGTGCGAATGGGCGGGTGTGCGCGTTCGATCTGACGTTGTCGGCCCCGAAGTCGGTGTCGGTGCTCTGGGCGCTCGGTGACCCGGACACGGCTGCCGCGGTGATCGCCGCGCACGAGGTCGCGGTCGATGCGGCCGTCCGGTACGTGGAACGGAACGCGTTGCGGTCGCGGCGCGGCCATAACGGGGTTGACCAGGTCGATGGCGGTGGGCTGATCGCGGCGGCGTTTCGGCATCGGACGAGCCGGGCCGGTGACCCGCAGCTGCACACGCATGTGGTGGTCGCGAACACGACCCGGTGCGAGGACGGCGTGTGGCGGGCGTTGGATGGCCGGCACCTGTACGCGCACGCGCGGACGGCGGGGTTCTTGTACCAAGCCGAGCTCCGCCAGGCGCTCAGCCGGTCGCTCGGACTCGAGTGGGAACCCGTGGCCAAGGGTGTCGGCGAGGTGTCCGGCGTGCCGCACGAGGTGTTGCGGGAGTTTTCGCGTCGCCGGATCCAGATCGAAACGGCGATGGCTGAACGGGGCGACATGTCGATCCGGTCCGCGCGTCGGCTCGCGGTGACGACCCGTTCCCGCAAGGATCATGACGTCGATTCGGCAGTCCTGGCGGCCGATTGGCGCCAGCGTGCAGGTCTGCACGGATTCGACTCCGCGGCGGTGCAGACGTTGTCGCACCCTCAACGCGCGTCTGTACCAACGTCTGCACGGATGTCTGCACGGCGGCCGGCTCAGGTGACGGACTCCCGGCTGGCGGCCGTGTTGACGGAGCAGGAGGCGACGTTCGATCGGCGTGCCGTGCTGCGTGTGTTGGTCGAGCACGCGCCGGCGGGCGCGCGGGTCGGTGACCTCGAAGCCCAGGCCGATCTGTTCCTCGCGAGTCGTCAAGTGGAGGCGGTCGGGGTCGCGTTGACCGGCGTGCAGTACTCGACCGTGGAGCTTCTCGCGATCGAACGCCACCTCCTCGACCAAGCTTCATCCCGTCAAGCCGATGGAGCCGGTGTGTGCGACGCAACCGCACTCGTCCGCCAGAGTCCGTTGAGCGTGGAGCAAGCGGAGATGGTCGCCACCCTGACGTCGGACGGTGCGGGCGTGTCGGTCGTGGTCGGCGCGGCCGGGACCGGCAAGACCCACGCGCTCGCCGTCGCCAACGAGGCGTGGCAACAGCACGGCTATACGGTCGTCGGCTGCGCGCTGTCGGCCCGCGCCGCGAACGAGCTGCAGACCTCGGCGCAGATCCCATCGTTCACGCTCGACTCGTTGCTCGCCGGATTCGACCGGAGCCCGTCTCGGCGGCTGAAGCCGGACACGGTCGTGGTCGTGGACGAAGCCGCGATGGTCGGCACCCGCAAACTGGCCCGCCTCATGGATCACGCCGCTCAAGCCCACGCGAAGGTGGTCCTGGTCGGTGACCACCACCAACTTCCCGCGATCGAAGCCGGCGGCGCGTTCGCCGTCCTCGCGCAGCGGCTCGGTGCCATCCACCTCACGAACAACCAACGCCAAGGCGACCCGATCGAACGCGCCGCCCTCAGCGAACTCCGAGCCGGTGATCCCGTCCGGGCGATCGACCTCCTCGACTACGGCAACCGGATCAGCCGTCACCGCGACCGCGACGGCGCCTATGCCGCAATGGTCAAGGATTGGCTTCCCGCTGCCCTCAACCGCCAAGACGTGATCATGCTTGCCCCGCTACGCGTCGACGTCGCCGTGCTCAACCGGCGCGCCCGCCGAACTCTCATCGAGCTTCGAAAAGTTGATCCGTTGCAATCCGGAGAACTATTTGCGCCAGGCGACCGCATCCTCACGCTGACCAACGACCGCCGCTCGGGACTCATCAACGGCGAACGCGGGATCGTGACCCGCGTCGACCCGCGCACCGGCGACCTCCAGGTCCAGTTCGACACCAGAAAGCGACCCACGAGAATCCCCGCCGCGTACATCGACGCCGGCGGGCTCGACTACGGCTACGCGATGACGATCCACAAAGCCCAAGGCCTCACCTGCGACCGCGCCTACGTCCTCGGTGACGGACACCTTCACCGCGAGGCCGCTTACACCGCCCTCTCTCGCGGCCGCCACGAGAACCGGCTCTACGCGGTCGAACCGGAACCCGACCACGAGGCGCACGTGATCGACTCCGACTTCATCCGCGACACCTTCCGCCGCGCACTCGATAAATCCGAGTACAAGAGCCTCGCCACCGAATGGCAACCACGCGGCCGATCCACCGACATCGGCATGGAGCTCTAACGAACCGAGGCCCTGGCGCCCGGCCACAGCACCGGAACCCACCGCACGCTCCCGAAGCGGCGAAGCGTCCCGTTCACATGGCAGCAGACGTGTCGTTCTTCAAAGGACTTGGTCTACATCTAGCGATCGCGGCTACGGCGTTGAGCAGTTCGAAGTCGGTCCCGGACCGGCGCAGTGTGGGCTGACCCATATGGAAACGACTTCCGTGGGACGAGTCACTGTCGCTCCGGTCGAAGTGATCGTCAGCTCATGGACGCCAGGCGCGAGGTGATCGCCGACCGGGTCCGGAAACAGGCGTGACCGGCCCGGACCCAGTGTTGACCGGTAACTCTTTCCGAGTACGAATGAAACAGTGCTGTGCGTCGTGTTCGCCACTCTGAGTTTTTCCGCGTGGTACAGGATCAAGCAACGAGGGGATGGCACGTTGTCGGCTCCGCCTGGAAAGACGCTTCCAACACCGTCGGTCGCTCCGCCACACACCCCGGCCGCGGGCGTCAGCGAGTCGGCCGGTTCAATCCCGGCCGTTGTGGCCGTCGCGTTGGTCGCCGATTCCGCTGACGGGGCGCCAGTGGTGGGGGGTTCTGCGTTAGTGGTGGGCTGGAGGTCGAAGCTGTTTGTCCAGGCGTAGCCGACGAGGTCGGTCGCTTCATAGGCGTTGGGTGGTGGGATGTCGCCTGCGAGACCGATGGCGTGGACCAGCTCTGCTTGTTGGCCCGAGGCCTCGTCGACGAGTGTGAGGCCTCCATCATGGACGAACACGACGTTGTCGTTGTCGAGCCATTGTGGTGATCCGGCGCCGCTGGTGTTGGGAATGTCGTGTGGCGAGGTGCCGTCAGTGTCGGCGACCACGAGCGAACGCCACGCGTATTGGGTCGGCCAGTCGTCGGGGTTGGTCGGTGGTTGTTCGGCGACGTTCACGAAGCTGATGTGCGCGCCGTCAGGAGACCATGCCGGATCGACCGCGTTGTCGGCGACGGTGTGACACGACGCAGTCGCTAGGAGGCAGGCGACGACCCTTCTAGGCGTGTCGCCTCGCATGCGACCGCTGCTCTCGACCGTCGCGAATGTGGCACCGTCCGGCGACCACGCGATCCAATCTCGACGAATAAGCGTTCGAGTCACCGGCCGGGTGGTTCCCCCCGAGACGGCGAGTTGGTGCAGGGGCAGGCCGTCCATGGCGATCGAAGAGGAATGGTTGCCGTCCAGCCAGATGAGCAACGTGGTGCCATCGGGACTCCAGCTCCGCGAAGAACACTCCGACATCCACACCGGTATCCACGTCGTGTCCGCCTATGCGGAATACCACTTTGCGAATATCTGGGCATAGCACCACGCAGAAACGCTCCGGAGTATCAAGGCGAGCGACGAACACATCGTCGACCCAACCCCCCGATCGGGGTGCAAGCAACACGCTGTACGCGATGCTCGCCCCATCGGGCGACCACATGAAGTCGTCGACTCGCCCCGGCGCCGTCCAGCCTCCGCCCCGTTGCATGTCGACGACCGTCAACTCCGCGGTGTCGGCGCGCTCGACCCCCAGACGACCACCGACCGGTGCCCAGTCCCAACGCTGCGCCTTGTCCGCCACCTTGCGCGCACCGCTGCCATCGCCTCGAACGACCCACAACCCTTGCGCCGCGGTCTTGGTAAGCAAGCCACGCACCGTTTGCCGACCACCGCGGTCGAGTCGCTCCCGGTCCGCCAACAGCACGAACCCCGTTCGGAATGTGCACACCGTCGGGCGCGACATACGCGACGGTCGTTCGAACCGCCGCAGGAGGTGTGATCTGAACCACCGTCGACTTCGATCCTCGCGGCCAGGCAGCCACCCCGGCCGCCACCGCGACCACGACCATCACGACGACGACAGCACCCGCGACGATTCTTCGCCGCCGCCGCATCCCGTTCGCGCGAGCTTGCAGCGTCGCGACCGGCGTTGGAGTAACGGGAGGATCAGCGACCAGTTGCGCCACTCGCCGCTCGAACTCGGACAGGTCAGGCATCGTGCACATCCTCCTCGGCCAGGTCCTGCGCAAGTCGCCGGTGCGCGTCAGCAAGCGTCGACGACACCGTGCTGCGTGTGATCCCCATCGCGTCCGCGATCTCACGCTCGGTCAACCCCGCGACATACCGCAACACGACGGCCGTCCTCTGCCGCACAGGCAACGACGCGACTACCACCCAAACCTCCATGAACTGCGGCGGCAGAGCACGCGATCGATCCACCTGAGCGAGCAGCGCCCGTTCACGACCGCCACGGCGATGGTGGCGCCGCAACACATGCAACGCGACCCGGTAGGTCCAACCCGCGGGCGACCGCATCGTCCGCACCCGCGACCAGCGCTCCAGCGCCCGCGCACAGGCCTCGTCCACCACCTCACGACCGAGGTCCACATCACCCGCAACCAGCACCATCGCCGACACCAGGCGCGGATGCACCTCCCGATACCAGTCCTCGAAATCGACGACACCGTCCACTACCGCATTAAGTCACCACGCACCACGAAATGCCGGGTCACCGCGCAACAAACCTCACGAAGCACTCGAACGAGCTGCGATCAACCCCTGAACCCGCAGCCGCTACGCGCCGAACGCCCTTGGTCGCTCAACAGCATTTTCGAGCAGCCGCGAGAGGCTGTCGTGCACCGCCGCCCTTCGCCTGCTGATATCATTTCTGGTGTCATGTGGGAGGTGGAGCTCGAGCCTGAGGTGGAGGAATGGCTCGACACGATGTCGTTCAAGGAGTTCGCCTCGGTGTTGCCGCACATCGAGCGATTGGGCGATCGCGGCAGCGCGTTTCGGATGCCGGCGTCGCGGTCGTTGGGCGAGGGTCTGTTCGAGTTGCGGTTCGATCTCAACCGAGTCGCATGGCGGATCTCGTTTTTCTTCGCCGAGGGGAGGCGCATCGTGTTGTTGACGGTGTTCCGCAAGCAGCGCGTGAACGAGCGTCACGAGGTTGAACGAGCACGAACGGCTATGCGGCGATGTATCGCCGAAGGTCACACCGCGGAGGAGGGTTGATGGCCCGCACCACGATCAAGCAGTTGAAGCAGCGTCGCCTGGCTGGCGCGAGCGCCGCCGAGCGCGCCGAGTTCGACGAGACGTACGCGGCGGCGGCGCTCGCGATCCGGGTCGGCGAACAGATCCGCGACGCCGCGAGGCGGCGGAGCTGAGTCAGCGCGAGCTGGCCCAGCGCATGGGAACCAGCCAGGCCGCGATCGCTCGCCTCGAAGCAGGGGGTGTCGGCGCGACCCTCACGACGCTGCAACGGGCCGCAAGCGCGCTGCACCTCGACATCACCGTCGAGCTCCGTCCCGCGAGTTGACCCCCCTGCGCCGGCGCGCAGAAGGTGCTGCGAATGGATTCCATCGCGCGTCCATCGCGCGGACGCCGTCATTCGGGGTCGTTCGCCGTCGTCCACAAAGTGAGCTGACCTGCGGTTTCGCGTTCGACGATGTCCGCATTTGTACGTTCAGTCGAGTTTGCAAGCAGGGGGTCGTGGGTTCGAGTCCCATCGTCTCCACTTCGTACGGCCTGGTCAGAGGTATTTCCGACCGACACCGGACGCGATGGTCGGCGCCAGCTACGACAACGCGCTCGCGACCACCAACGAGGCGGTTGGAACCCAATCGCCCGAGGCTCCATCAAACGCAGGGCGATGCCGAGTGCCGCTCTGTGTGCGACGACGGAATCGGCATGGCAGTTCGAGGCTGCTCACGGCGTCCTGATGCTTACCCCTGGCCTCCAAGATGGACTTTGAAAGAACGGCTGGCGGCCTTACCGCCGCTGCGGAGGAAACCGGAGAGTCCTTCCGCCAGCGGGGTGACCAGCAGTGATGCAGCCTCGTGCAGCAGGCCCGGCCCACCAATGGCACCTGACGTAGGGTGGAGTTGACGAGGGCGAAGACGGCACTCCCCCCCGGCCGTCTTCCGTTCGCCCGCGCCGGTCGAGGTCGGGAGGGGTTCGACGTGGAGTTTGCACGGCCAACGAGGCGATTCGGCTCGCGAAGGTTCACTGTCGGAGTCGCTGTCCTGATCGCACTGGCGCTCGTTGTCGGAGTTCTGCAAGGGGTTGCAGTAGGCGACGTAGGCGCTACAACCTGCGACTGTTCGGTCGCGCGCCAGGCCTATCTTGATGCTCGTAGCGTTTACGAGACGGATGTAGCGGCTGCAAAACAACAGCACGATGAACTCGCGGCGCTGAAGCAAGCCCGGTACTACGAAGACTGGTACACGAAGGATGCGGTTCAGTTAGCGGCAGCAAAGAAGAAGGTCGAAACATATACCGCCGAGCTTAAAGGCGAGGAAGCTCGCTTTCTGTTCAACTTCCAACTATTGGAGGTTGACGCGTTGCTTACCGTTACCGAAGTACACAACTTTGGTCTCGAGAATATTGTGCTAAAGATGGCCGAGCTCGGGGCCAATCACGACTGGGTCGGGCTTGCTCTCCAAGTCGGTTTGTCGCTGTCAGTGGTGGCGGTCTTCGTTGCTATTGCCCCTCTCGGGGTCACGCTGGTGTGGGCGCCCGTTGTCTACGAGGTCATGAAGCTACTCCTGCAACTTGCAGACCTCGCACGGCAGGGAATCCGACTAGACGGAGACATAAGACCGCGCTATGAGGCTGCGATATCAGCCGCCGAAGAGATCCAGCAGCCGCTAGAGACGCAAATGTCTACGGTGGTGCTGCCGAAACTGCAAGCGGCAACGACTCATTTTCAGGAACTCGCCCAGCGCCCGATTGCGGAAGGCGACACTTCTGATTCAGGTCTGCAGCTTCGTGAATCGCAGTACGCGGCGCTACTCGAACAGACGAGCGCGGCGCAGAAGGTCTTCGACGCAGCGACAGAAGCACTGAACAAGTGCGAGACAGAGAACTGCACCACCACGACCACCGGCCCGACCACGACAACCGGCCCGACCACGACAACCGGCCCGACTACGACCACGACAACAACAATCCCGTTGCCACCCGACATACCAGGGCAGTGTGTCTTGCTCAATATCTATGTTGGCGACTGCACGAGTTCCATTCCCACTCTTCAACTTCGTGCTGTTTCAGCTCCTGATCCTGCCTGTGAACCATTGGTGCGCGTGGATTGGGGTGACGGAACGACGGAAACGGTCGACTACAACTCGGTGCCCAAGGTCACACAGAATTCGCTCACGCTCGCAGTATTCGCACACACCTACACAGAACCCGGAAGCTATTCAGTGCTCTATCAATTCCAGGGACGTCCTCTCGGAATATGCGGTTGGGACGACAACGGTTACCCGCCGACCTTCACGTACGCCACGACGGGCGCGAGCACGACCAGCACCAGCACCAGCATCAGCGTGCCGACCAGCGGATCGTCACCCTGCGAGTTTGGTCCGCGAGATGCCCTCACAGCAGATGCTCGACTCTGCACGAGCAGCAGCGCGACCTTGACGATGAACTACGAACTTCAACTGAGCCCAGGGCCATATCCCGACCCGAATGTCGATTGTGCGGTTGGGTTCACAGTTGACTGGGGTGACGGGACCACGCAGAGCATCGACGCACCGCCGACCTCGACTTCTGAGCCGTTTTCGCTCTCCCACACCTATGCCGCTCCAGGCACGTATGTCGTCCAGAATACGGACATTCGGATCACGACTCCCTGCACCGCGTCGGTCGGCGTCACGGCGTGGACGTTCCAGTACGTTCGTTAGCCAGTCGGAGACCACTCCCGCGATGCCTCGGCAGACGCGCGCACCGAGCTCGACACGAGCCGAAGAGTCGCCGTTCGCGGCTCAGCCTGCCGCGAGGATCTCCAGGCCCCGGGCGAGCTCCGCATCGAGATGGGCCCGCGCCGCGAGGGAGATTGCGGCGCGGGCTGCGGCCTGCGCTCCGGTGGCGTCGCCGGCGGCGACGCGCAGCTCGGCGTCGGTCACGAGGATGGCGCCGAGCATGCCGGCCCACGTGTCCGTCTTGCGGATGCAGCGCGCGTGCGCGTCGGTGATCCACCGCAACGCGTCGTCGAAGTCGCCGCGGCGCGGCGTGGTGGAGCGCGAGCACTCGGCCGCTCGCGCTCTCCCAGCACGGGTCCTCCAGCTGGCAGCTCATCGCAAAGTAACGCTCGAGGTCCGCGGGCGCGACGCCGTCGCCGCGCGCGAGTGCGAGGCGCGCTTCGGCGCGTACGGCGAGCGGCCACGGCTCGAACGAGCGCCACGACAGCTCGCGGACGAGCACGAGGCAGCGTTCGGCCCAGTCGACGGCGTCACGCGCGCGGTTCTCACGCAGCATCGCCCAACCGCCGAGTCCGAGCGCCCAGGCCTCGCGGTCGCGAGCGCCTGATCGTCGGGCGGCGTCGATCGCGGCGTCGTAGTGGGCGAGGCCGCCCTCGGCGCGACCCCAGTCGCACAGGTTGAAGCCCGCGATCGTGTGGACGCCGGCGAGCAGGCGGGCGTCGGCGCCGGCGAGCGCTTCCGCTTCGTCGAGGTGGCGCTGCGCCTCCGGCCGCCGGCCTGCGAGCGCGTCGGCATAGCCGCGCTCACGCAGTGCGGCCACGGCCGTGGCTCCGTCGCCCGCGGCTCGCGCGAGCTGCGCCGCCTGTTCCAAGAGGATGGTTCCCTCGTCGTCGAAGCCGCGCACGGAATGCACGAGCGCGCTCCCCAGCTCGTAGAAGCACTGGGCGAGGAGTGCATCGTCGCCGGCCGCTTCGGCCCGCGCCCCCGCCTGGCGCAGACAGTCGAGGCCGGCGTCGATCGCGCCGGCGACGAGCGCGGCCCGGCCCGACTCGAGCAGGGTCGAGGCGACGGCACCCACCGACACGCCGGGCGGCGGATCGGCGACCCGCTCGCGAGCAGCACTGCGGAGTGCGGGTGACGGGTCGACGCCGAGCTCGCGGCGAAACGTTGCCTCGACCTCGATCATGTGATCGAGCGCGGCGCGGGTGTGGCCGCCGGTCATGAGACTCTTCACGAGCAGGACGTGCCCGCCCTCGTCGAACGGCGCGCGCTGTACGCATCGCTGCGCGAGTGAGGTCGCGGCGTCGGCGTCGCCGCGGGCGAGCGCGGCGATCGTCTCCTCGCGCAGGCGCGCAAAGACGCGCGATCCGACCTGTTGACGCGCAACCAGCAACCACGTCGAGAACTCGGGCCCGCAGCGCGGGTCGATGCCTTCCAGGAACTCGCCCGCGGCGTCGGCGGCGAGGAGGCCGCGTTGCAGCTCGATGACGTCGACGGTGATGCTCGGGGGAAGCTCGGACCGGATCGGGTCACCCGTGAACAGGTCGCTCGAGCCGAGCGCCTTGCGCAGCCGGGCCAGGCACCAGCGCAGTGAACCGAGCGGATCGTCGGTGTTGGCGAAGAGCTCGGCACCCAGCTCGCGGCGCGAGAGCGGGCGGTCGGCGAGCACGAGCCGCGCGAGGACCGCCCACGGCTTCTGGCCGCGCATCTCGCGCGTCGCGCCGGTCGTGTCCTCAATTCGCGGCGGTCCGATCAGCTGTACGTGCAACATCGATTCCAAGCGTCGCACACCCCTGTCTCCGTAGCGCCGCGGCCAGCTTGCGGGTGCGGCGTGTGCAAGCGCGTGTGCATCTCCCGGGCGGGAACTTCTGGTGGTCCCACGCCCGCGCACACGGTCGGTCGCCACGATGCGTCCACTGGCAGCCACCGACGACGAGGAGCATCCAAATGCCGCGATTCATCATCGAACGGAACATCGAGGGCGCGAGCACGCTGAGCGCCGACGAGCTCGCCGACATCGCGGCGAAGTCGAACGATGTCGTCGCCGGTCTCGGCGTGCCGTACCGCTGGATCACGAGCTACGTCGCGGGCGACAAGATCTATTGCGTCCACGAAGCCGACAACGCCGAGGCGATTCGCGCCCACGCCCAGGCGGGGGGCTTCCCGGCCGACAGCGTCGTCGAGATCGCCGCCGAGATCGGTCCGCAGACGGCGAACAAGCGCTGATTCCGCGCACAACGCGCGTTCCCGGCATCGCATGGGAAGCGGTGCCCGCAACGGAGCCTGTTGCCCGAACCCCGGCGGTAAGGGACCTACTTCACGAGATCGTTCCGAAACGCCGGTGCGCGGACCTCACACTCGAACCGATGGTCGCCGCGACGGCGCGCGAGCTCAAGTTGCGGGCCTGTCGCGGGCGATGCGCCAGAGCCAGATGGCACCGACGGCTCCGCTCGTGACGGACGCTGCGACGATCCCGGCCTTCGCGTCGGTCAAGGCCGCGTTCTGGAAGGAGAGGTCGGCGACGAAGAGCGACACGGTGAACCCGATCCCGGCGACGAGGCCGGCACCGACGACGTGGCGTAAGGCGAGACCGTCCGGGAGGCGGCCGAGGCGGAGCCGCGCGGCCGCGACGGTCGCGGTCACGATGCCGAGGGGTTTGCCGATGACGAGTCCGACGACCACTCCCCATGCGATCCGGCTCGTGGCCGCGTGTTGGAGCGCTGACCGGTCGAGGTGCACACCGGCGTTCGCAAGTGCGAAGACGGGGATCACGAGCAAGCTCGACCACGGGTGCAGGCGCCGCTCGAGGCCGTCGATCACCTCGCGTCCGCCGAAGGGATGCGCCGGCGTGAGGAGACCCAGGACGACGCCGGCGATCGTCGCGTGAACGCCGGACTGCTGCGTGCACAGCCAGAGCACGAGTGCGGGTGCGACGTACAGCAGCGGATGTCCGAGTCGGAACCGCCGCATGGTCACGATCACGGCGATGACGACGACGGCTCCCAGCAGCCAGCCGGGCGCGATGTCCTTGGAGTAGAAGCACGCGATCACGAGGATCGCACCGATGTCGTCGACAATCGCGAGTGTCAACAAGAAGAGCTTCAACGGTTGTGGCACACGCGAGCCGAGGGCGGTGAGCAGCACGACCGCGAACGCGATGTCGGTCGCCATGGGGATCGCCCAACCATCGGCCCCCGAACCGCCTCGGTTGACCGCGAAGTACAGCAGCGCGGGGGCCGCCATCCCGCCGAATGCCGCCAGTACCGGGAGGCTTGCAGTGCGCGGATCTCGCAGTTCGCCGCACACCACCTCACGTTTGATCTCCAGGCCGACGACGAAGAAGAACAGTGTCATCAGACCGTCGTTGACCCAATGGCGCAGATCCTCGGAGACGGTGAACGCTCCCGATCCGACGGTCAGGTGACGATGCCACAGCGCCTCGTAGGAGCCGCTCGCAACGTTGGCCCACACGAACGCGGCGACCGTCGCGGCGAGCAAGACCGCTCCGCCCAGAGCCTCGACCGAAACGAACTCGCTCCCGACCGGCGAGAGCGCGCGACCGAGGACCGGGATGCGAACGTGACGAGCCATGGGCGCGCCGCTACGGGCGGTCAACCGTCGATGTCGGGCGGCGCTTCGGGCTCACCAAACTCAGCGTACCGTTGGGTGTTCGCCGACTTCTCGCCCTCGGCTGCGGGCCAGCCCGCAGTTTCGAACGGACCGGACGGCGCTACGCTCGTGTCGACGGTCACGAGGACGAAGGAACTCATGGACTTTGTCGGCGCACCCGAACTGTTGGTCATTCTCGTCGTGGTGTTGGTCGTCTTCGGACCGGCCAAGTTGCCGAAGCTCGCTCGCTCCTTCGGGGAAGCCGTCCACGAGTTCCGTCAGGGCGATTCCGGCGAGGCGCACCCCAATGAATCGATTGCCGCTGACGGGCCCCGACGCGAACCACCGGCACCCGGCGATTCGTTCATCTGATCCGATGCCGACGTCGTCGACGGTGATCAGTTCCGCCTGGTGCCGCTGACCCCGCCGCGCGCGGAGTCGACGTGAGCCCCGTCTTCCAGTGTGCTTCGTGGTTCGCGTGCCGGTTCGGCGACGACCCGAAGGATCGCGTGCCGGGTACCTCGACGCGCGCCGTTGCTCAAGCGGGGAGATCGAGAAGCTGTAGCGCGAGGCTCAGGATCCGCGACCTGAGCGTGTCGTCGTCGACGTCGTTGACGAGAGGATGCATGACGGCGCCGCCGATCGCGGCCGAGACCATCGCGGCCCGCACCGTCGCTTCGGCGCCGGTGTCGCCGCCGGTCAGGACGGCGTAGAGGCGTTCCATCAGCAGCCGGAACGGTTCGTGTTTCGCGAGGAACCGGACGATCACCGGATCGTGTTGGACGGCGCTCACCATGCGGCGGCGGTCGACGGCGAGATCGATGACCTGTGCGAGCACGAGCTCGCGGGCGCGTCGAGGGTCGTGCTCGGCAACGGCCGCGTCCAGCGCGGTTTCCAGCTTGACGAGGTCGACCTCGACCGCGGCGAAGACGATCTCGTCCTTGGTCTTGAACTGGTGGTAGATGGCCGCCTTCGTGACGCCGATCGCGTCGGCGATCATCTGCAACGACGTCCCGTTGACGCCGTGTTCGGCGAACAGCGGGACCGCGGCATCGATGATGCGGGTCTGGGCGGCCGTGCGGGCCACCGAACCCAACCGGCGGCCCGCCGCAGGCCTGCTGACGCTCACCCGGACGAACGTAGCCGACCCCTTGCTTTCCCTAGCCGATCGGCTACTCTGCGCATAGCCAATCGGCTAGCTGTCCCGCGCACGCCTGTGCTGATCCCGCGACGAGGTGAGCTCATGTCCGATCCGCAGCTCGACGAGAACCTGCAGAAGTTCCTCGAGGTGCGCCAGCCCGGCGTCAACTTGGAGGAGCGCCCGGTCGACCAGTTCGCGCTCGACATCGGCGTCGACCTGCACAACTTCAAGAAGTTCCCGCGCGTCGACGACAGCGTGACCTACAAGAAGGTCGGCCACGACACCCGGAGCGACATCGCGGTCGACCCGAACGTCGATCTCCCCGACTACAGCGGTCCGTTCAAGGCCGATCTCCGATTCTCGGACTTCTCCGCGGAGGCCCTCGTTCGGATGCTCGGGATGAGCTACGCGTACTACGTGTTGCTCGTCGAGGCGTGGTCGGCCGAGCTCCTCCTCCGCAAGGGCGCCGACGCGATGCAAGAGCTCCAGGCCTCGGCGTGGACGAACGGCATCCTCCCGCACATCGCGCGCATCCAGGAGGAGTGGTCGGCGTTCGAGGGAGTCGACGAGATGCCGGAGCTCGGCCACGGTGCCGTCGCCTTCAGCCCGTTCAAGCCCGATCCGCGATACACCGAATGCGGCAAGGAACGGCTCGTCAAGCTGCTCCTCGGGAGTCACGAGTTCCTGCTGCTCGTCATCGAGGCGTGGGCGGCGGAAGTCGTCGTTCGGTACTCACTCGACGAGATGTTCGACATCCAGTGGGCGTTGTGGAGTGAGAAGGTCCTGCCCGAAGTGCGCAACATCAAGGGCCGCTGGATGAACATCACCACCAACGACGTCGCCGCGTTCATGAAGGACATCCAGATCGACGCGACGTCGTTCCCGGGCAAGGCGTTCGAGCTGATCTTCGAGATGCCGGAGGAAGACGTCGGCATCATGACCTTCAACCGGTGCTGTGCACCCGATCAGTGGGAAGCGCTCGGACGCCCCGACATTCTGGAGAAGAACTGCCACTCCACGTGTCCCGCGTCACTGATCGAGACCGCGAAGATGTACAACCCGAACATGAAGGTCGACATCCTCGCGATCCCACCTCGTGTCGACACAGAGAACGTCTGCTGCAAGTGGAAGCTCAGCATGCGGAGCGAGGACGATCCCGAGTACGTCCCGGTGCAACTCACGTCGAAGGACCGTCAGCCGGGCTGAGCCACGCCGGCATTCGGCGCGTCAGTCGAGCGGGTCGAGCGGGGTGAGCTGCACCTCGAGGCCGGAGACGAGGGGCATGGCGGTGAGCGGGTCGACCGACTCGTCGCCGCTCGTGAGGTTGCCCTGGTTCGCGTCGCCGTGCCCGTGCGTCATCGAGATCACGCCGTCGCGCACCGCCGGATCGGCCGCGGTGTCGACGGTCACGCGGCCGTGCGGCGTCGTCGAGCGCGACGCGCGCGCCGGCAGGCGACGTTCCGGGATGCATGCGCACGACCGCGACGCCGTTGTTCGCGCCGTAGGCGACGGAGTTGCTCCACGCCATCTCGCGACGCGGCGCGAGGACGAAGCGAGCAGGCTCGGGATCCGTGTACATGGCGAGGCGCGCGAGCAGCGGTGCGGGCGAGATCGTCCAACGCCCGCCGGGCAGCAATTCGTCGTGGACCCACCCGTGCTCCGCCGCGGTCTCGATGCCGCGCGGACCGGCCGCGAACACCTCGTCGGCGTCGAGCGACGAGTGCGCGAGCACGCCGCGCAGGTAGTCCTCGTCGCTCAGATCGTTCGGGTCGACGCCGCCCAACGTGTCGCGACCCATCGCGCGGTCGAGCGCAGCGAACATCCACCATACCGGCCGCCGCTCCGAGCCCGCCGGCATGACCGCCTTCGTCGCCTGGAGTCCGGACCGCAGCGCGGTGAGCTCGGCCAGGGTGATGTCGGCCCGTTCGAGCTGGCCCGTCGCGGGCAGCACGTGGGTCGCGATCGCGGTGAGCGGGCTGTCGGCGACATCGACGACCGCGAGCAGGGCGAGCGTGCGCAACGCGGCCTCGAGCCGGTCCGGCTGCGGGAAGGCGGTGAGCGGGTTGCCGCCGGTGACGAACAGCGCGCGGATGTTGCCCGCTTCGATCTCGTCGACGAGCGCGACCGCGGGGACCTGCCCGACGACGCGCGGGAGCGCGGGCCGGCTCGTCGCCGCGGGTGCCGCGGGTGCCGGCCGCCGTTGCCGGAGCCGGTTGACGACGCCCCGATGGAAGTGCATGCCGCTCGCGCGGTCGAGCGAGCCCGACGCGATCAGCACCACCCATCGCAGCCATTCGGCCAGGACGCCGTCGCCCGACATCGTCACTCCGGTCCCGCAGTGCAGCGCGACACGCGCCCGCGGTGCGCGCGCACTTCGGCGACGAGCCCGTCGAGCAGGTCGCGATCGACGTCGGCGGCTGCCGCGGCACGCTCGACCGTGAACCCGGCGAGCGCGGCCCGGACGGCGGCGACCTCGGCCGCGTCGCAATGGTCGCGCAACTCGTGCTCGTCGGCGCCGTGCTCGAACAGCGCGTTCGCCAACGCTCCGAGCACGGCGACGTCGGCGCCGGGGCGCACGGGCACATGGACGTCGGCCTGGGCCGCGGTTTCCGTGCGCCGCGGATCGAGCACCCACACCCGCCCGCCGCGGGCGCGGTAGTCGCGCAGGTGGCGGATGGGGTCGGGCAGCGCGGTGCCGTACCCGTGGGACACGACCGGGTTGGTGCCGACGAAGATGGCCAGGCCCGCGACGGTCGGATCCCACACCGGATTCAGCATCGGCTGCCCGCTGACCAGCTCGGCTGCGACGAGCACGGGCGCGTTGTCGACGGTGACCGCGGTGAGGAACGAGCTGCTCCCGATGGACGGGAGCCACTCGCGCGGCCGCGATCTGCCCGGCCGCGTCGTACGCGAGACCGGTCGCGAGGTAGAGCGCGATCGCGTCCGCCCCGTGGGTGTCGACGATCGCGCCGAGTCGGGCGGCGAGATCGGCGAGCAGTTCGTCCCAGGTGACGTCGCGGCCGCGCAGTCGCGGGCGGTCGAGGCGCGTGGGCGAATGATGCCACGCCGCGAGCCCGCGTCCCTTGGGACACACATAACCGCGACTCACCGGGTGGTCGTCGTCACCGCGCACCCGGACAACGCGGTCGCCGTCGACCGTCACGACGATGCCGCACGCCGCCGCGCAGATCCGGCAGTACGAGAGCTCGTCGCGTTGCACACGCTCACGCTACGGCGCCCGGCCCGGGGTCGCGCGCGTGCTCAGGGCGTCGAGCGCGTCGTCGAGGAACGTGACGACGCGCTGTTCCCACTCCAGGGGATGGCGGGCCAAACCTGCAGTGTGCGGAGTGTCGGGCAGCTCCCACAGGCGGACGTTGCCGGGCGACGCGTCGCGATAGCCGCGATCGCCGTCGATCTCGTCCTTGCCCGCGATGAACAGGACCGGTCGCGGCGCAATCTCCTTCACCGCCGCGCGCAGGCCGATCGGTCGCGGCGCCCCGCTGAGAACGTCGGTCACCTGGGACTGGATCCAGATGTCGGCGCGACCGATGAGGCCGGGCAGGTCGTAAGGAAGCCACGACGCATCCGCCGGGACGCGCCCGAGGGCACCTTCGGCGACCACCGCGCGGATCCGCGGGTCGGACGCGGCGGCGCCGATCGCCTCTTCGCCGCCCATGGATTCGCCGAGCGCCGCGATCCGACCGGCGCGCACGTCGGGTCGCGTGGCCAGGTACGTGACGGCCGCGGAGGTGTCGCGGTCGCCGTACCAGCCGAACTCGTTGGCTTGTCCGCCGCTGCGCCCGTGGCCGCGCGCATCGAAGAGCAGGACGCCGTAACCGTGGCGGGCCAGCACGACCGCGTGGTCGAGCACCGACGAGCGGGTCTCACCGGAGCCGTGGAGCAACGCGATCGCCGCGCCGTTGCGAGACGGGATGTACCAGCCGGACAGGCGGACGTGGTCGGTCGTGAAGAACGTGGCGTCGACGAAGGGGAATCCGCGATCGGCCGGAGTCGTGGCGTCGAGCGCCGGGCGCGGCGCGTTCGTGCCGTACACCGCGGTCGCGAGCGGAACGATGACGAACTGCAGCACGACGAATGCAACCGGGATCGCGAGCAGTCGCCACCACCCGCCGCGCTGCTCGTATCGACGTGACCGTTCCCCCGACCAGGAGCGGCGCGCCCGCGGCGAGCACGACGAGAGCCGCGGCCGCGGCAAGCGACAGGTCGGACTTCACGAGGTGCATCACGCCGACGGCACCGCCGACGATCGTGCCGACGAGCCCGATGGTGACCGCGGTCGCGGCGCGCGTCGTCGCCGATGTTCGACGACCGGCGACGAAGGCCACTGTGGTCGCGCCGCCCACGATGATCACTCGCACCAGCTGCCAGAGTGGAGTTCCGCCGAGACTCACGAGGAACGCGAACGCCGCCCCTTCGACCAGCGTGCAGTACTCGAAGAGCCGCGCCGGACGACGCATCGTGGCAGCAGCCGGCGGCGCCGGGCCTCGGACGCGTGAGGCAGTCGGCATCCGCCCTCCTCGAGGTGTGACCATCGCGGTTCCATCAGACACTGCGCCGGCAGGGCGCCGTAGAGGCGGAAGTCCACGCGTGATCGAGCCCGGGGCGGCTCCCGATCAGCCGGCCGCCGTGGCGCGCGGGCCGGGGACCACCGGCAGGGTGGTGAGGCCGCGCAGCACGAGTCCGTCGCCGTGTCCCCAATGGAGATCCTCGTCGCGCCCGGCCAGTCGGAGCTCGGGGAATTGGCGGAGGAGCGCGTCGAGCGCGAGATGCGCTTCCATGCGCGCCAGCGCGGCGCCGATACAGAAGTGGATCCCGTGCCCGAACGCGAGGTGGCGGGGTTCCGCGCGATCGACGTCGAAGAGCTCGGCATGGGCGTTGCGCGACGCGTCGCGGTTCGCGGACGCGAGACAGATGATCACCTGCGCGCCCGCGGGGATCGTCACGCCGCCGAGGTCGAGGTCGTCGACCGCGTAGCGGAAGGTCGAGTGCGGAACGGGCGCGTCGTAGCGGAGGAATTCGTCGAGCGCGTCCGGCAGTTTGTCGGGCCGGGCGCGCAGATCGGCGAGCTGTTCCGGGTGTCGCAACAACGCGACGACACTGTTGCCGATCAGGCTCGCGGTGGTGTCGTGGCCGGCGACGATCAACTGGAAGATCGTCGAGAGCAGCTCGCGCTGATCGAGTCGTTCGTCGCCGTCGCGGGCGCGAAGTAAGGCGCTGACCAACCGGTCGTCCGGCTCCCGCTGCTTCGTCTCGACCAGGGCGGCGAGCATGGCGACGACCGCGTCGGAGCCGAGCTTGGCCGCCGCGTACTCCTCCGGGGTCGACGTCGGGCCGAGGAGCGCGCCGAGTTGGTGCCCCAGTTCGTCGCGGTCGGCGTCGTCGACGCCGAGCAACTCGCAGATGACCGTATAGGGCAACGGGAACGCGAACGCGGCTACGAGGTCGACCACCGCGTCGGGCCCGGCCGCGGCGATGCGGTCGAGCAGCTCGTCGACGACGGCTTGCACCCGCGGCCTCAGTTCCTCGGTCCGGCGGGCCGAGAACGCGCCCGCGACCAGGCGGCGCAGGCGCGTGTGGTCCGGCGGATCGACCACGAGCATGTGCCGCGCGAAGTCGGGTCCGGGGAGTCCTTCCGCCACGACCTCGCCCGCACTCGCGAGCGCGGCGTGCATGTCCTTCGACAGACGCGCGTCGTTGAGCGCGACGCGCGCCGCCTCGTAGCTCACGACCAGCCATGCCGGATGACCGTCGGCGAGCGTCACCGCGTGCACCGGAGCGCGCTCGCGCAGCGCGGTGTACAACGGGAACGGGTCGTCGCGGTCGTGCGCGCCCCAGGCCGCGAGCGCCTGTTCGATCCGTGCCTTCCGGTCGGCCGGGTCGGCGTCGGCTTGCTTCGGCATCGGATCTCGCCCTCTCGTCCAAGAGAAGCACGATCGGTCGTGCTACTTAGAGAGTACGACCGATCGTGCTAACTTGTCAACGTGGATTCAAGTGCCGACACCGGGCGGACGGGCAGCGCACCCGCAACGCCATCTTGCGGGAGGTCGTATCGCTCGCGACCGCCGACGGACTCGAGGGCCTGTCGATCGGCAACCTCGCCGCCGCGCTGCACATGAGCAAGAGCGGCCTCTACGCGCACTTCGGTTCCAAGCAGGAGCTGCAGCCGGCCACCGTCGACGAGGCCGACCGGATCTTCCAGGCCGAGGTGATCGATCCGGCGCGGGCGGCCGAGCCCGGACTCGACCAGCTCATCGCGATCTGCGACGCGTTCCTCGACCACGTGCAACGCCGGACGTTTCCGGGTGGGTGCTTCTTCGCGGGCGCGGTGCTCGAGATGGGGACGCGTCCGGGCCCGGTCAAGGAACGCGTCGCGACGTTCCAGGACGGGTTCGTGGGTCTGATCTTCGAGTTCGCGCAGACCGCGGGGCAACGGCACCAGTTGCCCGACGGCGAGGACCCGATGCAGCTCACCTTCGAGCTGACCGGCATGCTCCTCTCCGCCAACGCGAACTTCGTCATGCGCGACAACGCGGGCATCCTCGAGCTCGCGCGCCAGGTCGTCCGGCGCCGGCTCGGTGTCGTGCCTGCGGACGACCGTGGCTGATCCGGTACGCGTCGCGCTCGCGCTGGGCAGCGGTGGCGCGCGCGGGTACGCGCACATCGGCGTGATCCAGGCGCTCGAGGAAAGAGGCGTCGAGGTCGTCACCGTCGCGGGCTCGTCGATGGGCGCGCTCGTCGGCGGCCTGTTCGCGGCCGGGAAGCTCGACGGGTACACGGAGTGGGTGCGCGGGCTGTCGCAGTTCGACGTGCTCCGGCTGCTCGACGTCTCTCTCACCGCGCCGGGGGTGATCCGCGCGGAGAAGGTCTTCGCGCGCATGCGCGAGCTTCTCGACGGAGTCCTGATCGAAGATCTCCCCATCCCGTTCACCGCCGTCGCGACGGATCTCGTCGCGCGTAAGGCCGTGTGGTTCCAGCGCGGGCCGGTGCAGGCCGCGGTCCGCGCGTCGATCGCGATGCCCGGTGTGTTCACGCCGGTGATGTTGAACGGCCGACTCCTCGTCGACGGCGGCCTGATGGACCCGGTGCCGATCGCACCGACCGCGTCGGCGCCGCCGACCTGACGATCGCGGTCGATCTCGGCGGCGAGCGGAGCGGCATGCAGGAGGGAGCGCCCACGCGCGAGACCGCGGAGGAGCGTCCGGTCGAGGAATGGGTGGATCGCTTTCGGCGCGCCGCGTCGAACCTGCTCGATCGCGATCTCGTGCGTTCCTTGCTGAGCCGGTTCGGGAGCGCGTCCGACGACGACGACGGGACCCACTCGGCACGCGACGCGCTGGATTCCCTGCCGGCGGGGCTCGGCAAGTTCGACGTGATGAACCAGTCACTGGAAGCGATGCAGAGTGTGCTGACGCGCTATCGCCTCGCGGGCGACCCGCCCGACGTCCTCGTCACGGTGCCGAAGGACGCGTGCCGCAGTCTCGACTTCCACCGCGCCTCCGAGATGATCCAGCTCGGCCGCGACCTGACGATCGCCGCGCTGGATCATTCGGACGTGCTGCCCGCCTGACGCGGAGGCTGACGCCGGCATCGGCGTCGTACTCGTCGAGGAGCGCGCGTACCCCGAACCGTCGATGGTGGTGATCGAGTTCAGGTCGACGCCGACTTCGCGTGCGCCGCGCCGGTCCACGTGCAAGGCGGGCACAGTGTCGACGCACCTCAGGCGTTCGGTTCCTCCCAGAGGCCGAACGCCTTCCAGAGCGGGCGGGTGAGCGCGGTGACGAGACCGAGGTCGGTCGCGAGGACGCGCACCTTGCGCAACGAGGCGCGCACTGCCGCGTGATGCGCGGGATTGTCGCGGAAGGCTTCGTGCAGCACGGGTTTCGGGATCCCGTACGTCTTCACGATCTGCGGCGCCGGACGCAGCATCAGGAGTGACATCACGCCGAGGATGCACGGCGTCTGCACGGAGAGCGCGAGCCGGCGCGGACCGGTCAGCGCGGGCACGTTGTTCTTGAGGTAGTGCCGGGCGAACGAGAGGTGGCGCGCCTCTTCGGTCACGTGGATCCGCATGATGCGCTCGAGCAAGGGATGTACGGGTTGCTCGCGTCGTAGCGCCTCGCGTTGCACGTGATCGATCGGGTCCTCGCCGCCGAGCACGAACATGAAGAACAGCTCCGGGAACGCGCGACCGAGGCGTACGACGCGGCGGGCCGCGAGGTTCAGGATCGGCGGCATGCCGTCGACGTCGAATCCGGCGCGATTCACGAACTCCTGGAACATGAGGCTGTGCTGCGCCTCTTCGATGACCTCGTGGTACGCGTACCGGAACTCCGGATTTCCGTTCGGGAGCGCGGCCGCGAACTCGAGCAGCCCGCGCTTCAGGATGCTCTCGAACTGCAGGCCGGTTTTCATCTGCGCGGCGATCGTGTGCAGCCCCAGCCGCGATCGCGTCGTCGCGGGCAGGCTGCGGTACCACACGGTCGCACCGAGCGGGTGGTCCGCGCCGAGCTCCCAGACCGGATCGTCGGGATCGATCCGGAACGTCTCGTCGTCCCACGCGACGTCGGCGTAGGCGTCGAAGTGCTTCGCGACGGATTGGCGGTTGAGCCGGGCGAGCAGCGACGCCCAGGTGTCCGACTGCTGCTCCTCGGCCAGGTCGGCGTGGGCCACGGCGCTCCCTTCTGTCGTGAACTTCCTGGTCGCAGGCTTCCCGACCAGGGTGACTCATCAGTCACCTTCTATCCTAGTCATGGTGACCGACGGGTCACTTGGTGTCAAGCGCGGGCGCCAGCGCGCCCGGCGAAGGGGGACGTGCCCGTGGCCACCGAACGCCTGAGCCGGGAGGACCGGCGGGAGTCCATCCTCGACGCCGCGGGTGAGGTCTTCACGACCAAGGGCTTCGACGCGACCCGCATGGAAGACGTCGCCCACGTCGCCGGCATCGCCAAGGGACTCCTGTACAAGCACTTCCCGTCGAAGGACGCGTTGTTCGACGCGCTCGTCGACCGCCAGGGTGGCCGATACGTCGCCGACCTGCGCGCGTTGCTCGGCGCGACCGACGTGCCGGCCGGTCCGGAGGACGCGACGCGCCGCGGCCTCGCGCTCTGGTTGCGGCAGTTCTCGAGCGACCGCGTGACGTTCCAGCTCACCGATCCCGGATCGCACCGCGCCTACGACCGTCTCCGCGACCAGATGCGCGCCGCGATCGCGGAAGGCATCCGCGCGGTCGATCCCGCGATCGATCCCGGCACCGAGTGGCTGACGGCTGCGGCCGTGCAGGGCGCGGCCGAGTCGGTCGCGCTCGCCTGGCGCAGTCGCCGGGACGCCATCACCGAGGAGCAGGCGAACGAGATCCTGAGCGTGTTCTGCTGGGGCGGCCTGACCGCGATGCAAGCGCACGTCGTGGCCGCACGGGCGGACGCAGCAACGACGTAGTCGCTCCCCGACGCCGTGGCACCGGTTCGCGAGCGTGGGCACGAGCTTCCACTCACCCGACGGGCTGGTAGCCGACCTCTTGCACGAGCCAGCTGTTGCCGTCGGGGTCGGCGAACGAGAAGAACGTGCCGTAGTCCTGGCGGGTCGGCTCCGGCCCATCGGTCTGGCCGGTCTCGGCGAAGTGGAAGCATTCGCCGGCCTCGAGCCCGCGGCCGACGAGTTCGGCGCGCGCCGCCTCGATGTCGGTGACGATGAGGTGCAGGCCCTTCACCGACCCGGGGGCCGCGATATTGCGCATCAGAGCGATCGAGCAGGCCGAGCCGGGCGGGTTCAGCTGGACGACGCGGAAGTCCTCGCCGCCGCTGTGGTCGACGTGCAGTTCGAAACCGGCGCGGTCCGTGTAGAAGGCCTTCGTCCGGTCGATGTCGCTGACGGGTACCACGACGAGCTCGAGCTTGAAGTCCACGAGATCTCCTCCTCGGCGGGGCCGGGCCCTTGCCGGTGCACTACGAGGTAGAACGACTGCACGGCCGCGAACTCATCGGTGTCGCGACGAATTCTTCTCGGTGCCGTTCCAGAAGTCGTCGATCCCGAGCAGACCCAGGTAGCGGCCCTGCTCGGTCACCGCGACCCAGGCGCTGTGATGTTCGAGCATGAGCGCGAGCGCGTCCTGGAGCGGACGGTCGTGCGCCACTGCCGGGACGGGGGCCGCCGCGCCGTTGCCCCGGGCCAGGATCGCGATGTGATCGTCGATCGGGGCGGACCGGGGTTCGAGGATCACGACGAGCGGGCTGGTCTCGAGGGCCGACTGCGCGGTCGCGGCGTCGGCGGCCGTCGGCGGCGAGTGCAACGCGCCGAGGTCGATGCGCGCGATACGCAAGCGCTTCAGGGCGCGGTCGCGGCCGACGAAGTCGGCGACGAAGTCGTTCGCGGGCGACGCGAGCAGCCGGTCGGGCGAGTCGTACTGCGCGAGCCGGCCGCCGACATGGAGGATCGCGATGCGGTCGCCCATCTTGACGGCTTCGTCGATGTCGTGCGTGACGAAGACGATCGTCTTGCGCAGCGTCTGCTGCAGGCGCAGGAACTCGTCCTGCAGCTGCGCGCGGTTGACCGGGTCGATCGCGCCGAACGGCTCGTCCATCAACATGATGGGCGGATCGGCGGCGAGCGCGCGGCAACGCCGACGCGCTGGCGCTGCCCACCGGAGAGCTCGGTCGGGTAGCGGTCGCGGTACTCGCCCGCGGGCAGACCGACGAGCGCGAGCAACTCGTCGACCCGATCGTTGATCCGTGTCTTGTCCCAGCCGAGCAACCGCGGCACCGTCGCGACGTTCGTGCCGACCGTCTGGTGCGGGAACAGACCGACCTGCTGGATGACGTAGCCGATGCGGCGGCGGAGATCGACGGGGTCGATCTTCGAGATGTCGTCGCCGTCAACGAGGATCGCGCCGTCCGACGGCTCGATCAGCCGGTTGATCATGCGCAGGATCGTCGTCTTCCCGCAGCCCGAAGGACCGACGAGGATGCACACTTCGCCGTCGGGCACCTCGAGAGTCAGGTCGTCGACCGCGACGAGCCCGCTCGCATACTGCTTGCGCACCGACTCCAGCCGGATCACTGGAGGGTGACGGTACCATCGGTGCCTTGCACAACGGGCTCCTCGGGAACGGTCCGAACTCGTGGGTGTGGTGGTCGTGGATCCCCGAGCACCAGCACGAGATATACGCCTACCTGCGCGAGCACATCGCGTTGACTGCGTTGTCGGTCGGGTTCGGCATCATCATCGCGATGCCGCTCGCGGTGCTCGCGGCGCGCCGCCGGGCGGTCGCGGCGTTCGTGGTGCCGCTCGTGAACGCGATCTACACGATCCCGTCGGTGGCGTTGCTCGCGCTGCTGCTGCCGACGACGGGGACGGGTCGCACGCCCGCGGTGATCGCGCTCACGTTGTACAGCCTCGCGATACTCGTGCGGAACATCCTCGAGGGACTCCGCGGTGTGCCCGGCGAGGTGCTCGATGCCGCCGACGGCATGGGCTACACGCGTCGCCGCCGGCTCCTGCGCGTCGAGCTCCCGCTCGCGCTGCCCGCGATCGTCGCCGGCGTCCGGCTCGCGACGGTGTCGACGATCGGTCTGGTGACAGTGACGTTCATCGTCGACCAGGGCGGGCTCGGCCGATTCATCCAGGACGGGTACCTCCGTGAATTCCACACGCCGCTCGTCGTCGGCATCGTGTTGTCGGTCGCGCTCGCGATCGCGGCCGATCTGATCCTCGTCCGCGTCGAGCGCCTCGTCACCCCGTGGCGCAGCCGGGCGAGCCGGTAGGCCGTCGTGCACTTCGCGAGCTTCCTCGTCGACGTCTGGCACTGGCTGACCTCGGGCGACCAGTGGCGCGGTGGCGAGGGCGTTCCGCATCTGCTCGCGAACCACCTGCGCGTGTCGATCTCGTCGTTGGTCGTCGCGGGGTTGATTGCAGTCCCGCTCGGCGCGTGGCTGGGTCATCGCGGCGTGGGCGGTGTCGTCGCGATCAACATCGCGAACATCGGACGCGCGATCCCGGTCTACGCGCTGCTCGTACTCGCGGTCCAGATCTTCGGCATCACGAGTCCGCGGGGGTTCGGGTGGACGGGATCGTTCGTCGCGTTCGTGCCGCTCGTCCTGCTCGGGATACCGCCGATGCTGACGAACAGCTACATCGGTGTGCGCGACGTCGGCGACGAGCTCGTCGACGCGGCGCGTGGGATGGGCCTGTCCGAGTCGGAGATCCTGCGCCGGGTCGAGATCCCCGTGGCGATGCCGTTGATCATGGCCGGTATCCGGACCGCGATGGTCGGGATAGTCGCGACGGCCACTTTGGCCTCTTTTACCGGCGTCGACACTCTCGCCACGCCGATCTACATCGGCCTCAACACGAGCAACAATGTCGCTGTCTTCGGTGGCGCGGTGCTCGTGGCGCTGCTCGCGGTCGTCGCCGATCTCGCGCTCGCAGTGGTGCAACGTCGCGTCGTGTCGCCCGGGCTTCGGGAACGCCCGGCGCGCCGTCGACGGGGCGTGGTCGCGGTCCCTCGTGCCGCCTAGGGTGCACCGGACCATTTCCCTCGACGCCGACAACCTCTGCGAACGACAACACTCTGCGAACAAGGAGCCCCTTCATGCGTCGGAACGCCCGACCGCGTTTTCCCGGCCTCGCGCTGGGCGCAATGCTCGTTGCACTCACACTGATCCTCGCCGCGTGCGGAAGCAGCAGTAAGTCGCCGTCGTCGTCTGCCACGACGGCCGCGGCGAACGACACCAAGATCGTCGTCGGTCAAAAGGACTTCGCCGGAGCGCAATTGCTGTCGCAGCTGTACGGACAGGCGCTGGCCGCGAAGGGATTCAAGGTGTCGTACAAGAACCTCGGCGCGACCGAGGTGACGTACCCGGCGCTGAAGAACGGCACCATCGATCTGTACGGCGAATACCAGGGAACCTTGCTCACGTACCTGAAGGGCACACCGACCGGCGATTCCACGGCGACGAACACCGCGCTGCAGACGGAGGTCGCCGGCGACAAGATCAAGGCGTCGTCTCCCTCGACTGCTCTCGACGTGAACGGCTTCTACGTCAAGAAGGCGACCGCGGCGCAGTACAACCTGACGAAGGTCTCCGACCTGACCGCGGTCGCGTCGAAGCTCACCTTCGGCGGTCCCGCCGAGTGTCAGGACCGTCCGCTCTGCCTCGGCACCACTGAGCAACAGCTCTACAACCTGCACTTCAAGACCGTGAAGAAGCTCGACGCCGGTGGCCCGATCACGAACAAGGCGCTGCAGGACGGCAGCATCGACGTCGGCCTCCTGTTCACGGGGAGCAGCGTCATCGATTCCGACTTCCAGCTGCTCACCGACGACAAGGGACTGCAGCCGGCCGACGACGCGATCGCGGTGTGGCGTACGTCGGTCGACAGCTCGGCGCTCAACGACACGATCAACGCCGTGAACGCGAAGCTCGACACGGCGGCGTACAACGAGATGGCGTTGAAGATCTTCAACGACAAGGCGGACCCGGCCGCGGTGGCCAAGGACTTCTTGTCGCAGAACCAACTCGGCTGAGCCGACGCGTTCCCCGGCGGGCCGGTTCGCCCGGCCCGCCGGGAGGCGCTTTCCGGCCGTGTACGCGGACGGACGAATCGCGACATCTGTGCCCGAGGTCACTGCCGCCTGGCTTCAGGGGCGACTCCGGCCGTCCGACACCTCTTTCGAGCGTTCGAGGGATGTGTCGGGATGACTACGGTCGGCTCGCGAGCGGATGATCAGGTCTCGGCAACCGGCGGCTCGGCGCGCTCGCAGGTCGACGAGTTGCGCGAGCGATCCTGGGCGCCGCGGCCGGTTGCCGGCTTCGCGGTCGCCGCGGTCGCGTTCGTCATTCCGCTCGTCACCGCGCTCATCGCGGTCCAGATCGCCGCGCACGTGGTGCCCCGACCCGGCGCGACCTTCGCTCTGGTCGTCTGGGTGCTCGGTCTCGTCGGGCTCTCCACCGCAACCATGTGGACCGTCGACCGGATGTCCCGCCGGCTGCTCCCGATCGCGGCGATGTTGCGGCTGTCGTTGGTGTTCCCCGACGGCGCGCCGTCGCGGTTCGCGGTGGCGCTGAAGTCCGGATCCGGACGCGCGCTCGAGCGCGCGCTGCAACGGTCGAGGACGGATACGGAGTTCGCGACGAGCGAGCAGTGGGCCGTGATCGTCGTCGGTCTGATGGGTGAGGTCAGCGCGCACGACCGCTTGACGCGCTGGTCACAGCGAGCGGGTGCGCGCGTACGCCGACCTGATTGGCGAGGAGCTCGGGCTCGACGCCGACAGTCGCAGCAAGCTGCACTGGGCCGCGTTGCTCCACGACGTCGGCAAGCTCGACGTCCCGTCGGTGATCCTCAACAAGACCGAGCGCCTCACGCCCGCCGAGTGGAACATCGTGCGCCGGCATCCGGCGGCGGCCGAGCTGTGGCTCGAGCCGGTGAAGGAGTGGCTCGGCGACTGGGCGCTCGCCGCGAGCCAGCACCACGAGCGCTTCGACGGCGACGGCTACCCGAACGGGCTGCGCGGCGAGGAGATCTCGCTCGCGGGCCGCATCGTGGCCGTGGCGGACGCGTTCGACGTGATGACGGCGGCGCGGTCGTACAAGAAGCCCTACCCGGCCGCGCAGGCGCGCGCCGAGCTCGCGAAGAACGCGGGTACCCAGTTCGACCCGCGCGTCGTCCGTGCCCTGCTCGCGGTCTCCCTCGACAAGTTGCGTCTCGTCATGGGACCGCTCGCCTGGCTGAGCGGTCTGTCCGGGCTCTTCTCGCTCGGCGGTGTTGCATCGGGCGCGGCGGCCGCGGTCAGCGCGACCGTGGTCGCGGCGTCGGCGTTCGCGGCGCCGGTCGCGGCGCCTGCCCGCCACCGGACGGCGGTCGAGCTCGTGGCCGAAGGCGCCGGCCCGACCTCGGTGCCGTCCGGCGCCGTCGTTGCGGGCGCCCGCGGCGGCACGCCGCCGACCTCGCGTGTCGATCCCGCCCGCGTGGCCGCCGACCCGCCACGCACGCCGACCCGAACTCACGACGTCGCCGGCGCGCCCACCGTCGGCACGGTCGCAGCCGCCACGCCGACGACGGCCGGACCAGGGTCGGTCCCGCAGACATCGCCGGACCCGGGGCCGAACGGCGGGTCCGCGCCGGATCCGGAGGTCGGGCCGACCACGACGGCGCCCGCGACCGAGCCGACGACGACGCCGTCCGCCGGGCCCCGGGCGCCCGTCGCAGCCGACGACTCGCGCTCGTCGGGGGCCAAGGACGTCATGCTGAACGTGCTCGCCAACGACGTCGACCCGGACGGCAACCTCGATCCGTCGTCGTTGACGATCACTGCGTTTCCTGCGGGCGGCTACAGGTCGTTGAAGGTCACGGACGGCCGGATCCGCGTGCAGGTCGAAAAGCACCTCTCCGCGACGATCGTGTTCACGTACCGGGTGTGTGACACGACCCACCTGTGCAGTGAGGCGACCGCCTCGGTGACGTTCACGAACGCGAAGTGAGCGAACCGGGCTTCGGGCGATCCTGACGGGCCGGGTGCACCGGCCAGAATCGGGAACCGATGAGCGCGCCGGTGTGGACCCAGATCGATGCGGGAGTCGCCCTCGTGCTGGGCGCGATCGTCGAGACGGCCGCGATCCGGAAGCTGCAGCAGCCGCGCGTGTTCGCGCCGACGTTGGAGCGGCTCGAGCCCGTGCTCGTCGGGCGGCGCCGGGTCGCAATCCGGCTCGCGCTCGGGATCGCCGGCTACGAGGCCGTCGTCGGCGCCGGAGTCGTCGCGTTCCGCGGGACCGCCGGATTCGTCTTCGCGTGTGCGTTGCTCGTCGTGTGCGCGGGCTTCCTCGCGGCCCTGGCGCGGGCTGTGCAGCAGAGCGTCCCGTGCGCGTGCTTCGGGCGGCTCGGACGCACCGCGGCCGGCGGGCGTGAAGTGGGGCGCGGCGTCGTGCTCGTCGTCGCGGCCGCGTTCCTGGTCGTGCGCCGGGCCGCCGCCGGTGGTGCGGGCTACGGCGTCGGCTGGACGGCCGTGATCGCGGTCGTCGCCACCGCGCTCCTCATCGTCGCCGGCCAACGTCTCGGCGCCCGCGTCCGGCCGGGGGTCGAGTTGGCGCCCGGCGTCGGCGATCGGAAGCGTGCACTCGCGCGTTCCATCCGCAACCTCGTAGGCGTCGACAACGACTTGTACTAGAGGCTGCGCATTCGCTGCGTGTCGGCCGGTGTATAGATGCAGATGGCGTCGGCGAGGTAGCCCAGCTTCAGGGCCGTTCCGAGCATCGCCGCACCCGATCCGCCGGTCGGTAGATGCGAGGTGAGGACGACGTAGGGATGCCGGTCGGGTTCTCCCGCAAGCAGCGCACCATTTGCGATCGCCTTCTTCAGGGTGTCCGTTCGGAGGAGTCCCGGGCGCGATCCCTGGACACTGCCCTTGTACTCGAACCACACGAGTGTTCCCCGTGGACTTTCCGCGACCCGATCGATCTCGACGCCGACGTTCCGCAAGAGCTCGCGACCGCGCAACTCGAAGCCATAGTGGCTGAGGAGCTGATCGCATTGTTCGGCGAACTGACGACCCTGGATGCCGGCAGAAGCTTGGAAATCAGTCATGCCGGCGGCGGTCGTCGAAGATTCGTGCGAGCCGGATCTCGAGCGAGGCGACCTCGGCGTCGAGTCGAGACTCCGACCAGACCTCTTCGTCGGGGTAGGCGTCGACGGCCTCGCCGCTCGCCTGTATCCACTCGACGACCGCGTCGGCCCACCGCTCCTCGAGCAATGCGTTTCGGATCCGTTCGAGCGACCCGATCGAGAGATGTTCTGGTTCGGTGCGGGCGACGACTCGGAGCGCGACAAGACGGCTGAGCACGTGCTCGTCCGTGGCAAGAAACACTTGCGGCGGATCGGAGCGCACGATCGCGAACTGCGACCCGCCCGGGCCATCCCGCCCGGCTCTCGTCAGGCACTATGTCGCCCGCCGACCCGCTTGCCCGCGCGCGTGGCCTCGGAGCCGTTGGAGATCGTCGGACGAGCTCAACACGACCACGTCGCGGATGGGCTTGCGCGGTCCCTGCATCGCTTCGAGCGCGGCGTCGCCCGCACTGCCGGGTGCCGGCGCGTTGGTCGTGAGCAACACCAAGCGACAGGCCTTCTCGGTCTGTTGGATGACTGCGGCCTTGCCGAGGGCCTTCCAGAGGGTGTCGGTTCGCCGAAGCCCCGGACGATTGGAGGTAAAGCCTCCCGAGACGTCGAAGTACCACTTCTTGCCGGACTGGTCATACGCCACGAAGTTCACTTCGACGCCGGCGGACAGGTTCACGTTCGGCTCGATCTTGACGAAGCCGCATTTCTCGAGTGCCTCGCGGGCGAGATCGCGAGCGGCGCGTCCCTCACGTACAGCACGCGCTTGAAAGTCTTCACCGTCGGGCGCGGCGGCGGGCGTGCTCGGCAGCACCACTCGCGGCGGTTCCTCGTCGGACTCTCGCAGCCGCATGAGTCGAGCCTTCTCGCGCTCGACACGCTTCTTTGCCTTCTCGACGTACTGTGGATCGGTGTCGTAACCGACGTAGTGGCGTTCGGTTCGTACAGCTGCGACCGCGGTCGTCCCGGAACCCATGAACGGATCGAGCACGAGATCGTCGCGATACGTGTAGAGGTGGATCAATCGTTCGGGTAGTTCCACGGGGAACGGTGCCGGGTGTCCGACGCGGGCTCGCGCTTTCCGGAGGGATTTCCCAGACGTCCGTCGTGGCTTCCATGAATTCGTCGCGGAAGATCGAAGCCTCGGACGGAAGACAGTCCTTGGCGCGCTGACGAGGGCTCAACGCACGGTCGAAGCGGCCTTTGCTCGCGATGATCACCCGTTCGCTCAGATCCCGGAGCACTGGGTTCGCCGGTCGTTGAAACGAGCCCCATGCGCACGATCCGGCGGCGCCGCGCGCCTTGACCCAGATCACCTCACCCCGCAAGAGGAGCCGTAGCCGGTCCTGCAGGATCCACGTGACGTCGCCGGACAATGATCGGTATGGCTTTCGGCCGAGGTTCGCAACGTTCACGGCGATTCGGCCGCCAGGTTCGAGCTTCCGCGCGCATTCCGCGAAGACCTCTTCGAGCATGGCGAGATACGCGGCATAGGTCGCCGGCACGTGCCCCTCGCCGAGAGCGGTTTCGTACTCCTTGCCGGCGAAATACGGAGGGGACGTGACGACGAGCGCAACAGAGTTGTCGTCGATTTTCTCCATGTGACGCGCGTCGTCGTCGAATATGTCGTCGATGTCCTTGCGGCTCGCGACGTCGGTCGCGCTCGACAGCTCCGGGGCGGTGAATCGCTCATAGAACGGTGTCGCGTCGTGGTTTTCGCGACGGGATACACCGAAGCTCGAAGTCGTCGTGCCGCGCCGACTAGCTGGCTCGTCGCGCATACGATCGATCCTACTCACGAGCTTTGAATTTCGCGAGCTTGCACGGCGCCCTTCCGCGGCGTCGAGCATGGGTCGTATCCATCGCGCCAACCTACGCGGCGACTGCGCCAATCACCGCGGTCCGCCCCGCGCGTCGGCCCTCACCGTTGGTACGTCCCGACCAGCACGCCCTTCG
>CAWFFF010000013.1:0-292891 GCA_963814995.1 uncultured Actinomycetes bacterium
AGCCCGAGCAGGATGGTCACGCCGGCGATGAAGCCGAGGAGCAGCGTCTTTCCGAGGCTCATCTCGCCACCGGCCGGAACGTGAAGCGCATAAGGTAAGGCTACCCTTAGTTCGCCGGCCGTCAACTCGCGATCCTCCGTCGGGGCGCGGACGGGGACGCGGATGACTCTTCCGGCTCGGCTCCACGCCTGCTCCGTAGGATCGACACCGTGCGCGTTGCGGCCCGGACGTTGCCCTGCCCGGAGCCGCTCGACGTCGGCGCGACCTTCGGTCCGATGGTTCGCGGGGCGCACGACCCGTCGAGCCGGATGGCCGGGGACGCCTGGCTGCACGCGATGCACTCGCCCGCAGGGCCCGTCACGTTCTCGCTGCGCGCCGACGCGGCCCGCGCCGAGGTGCGGGTCGAGGCCTGGGGTCCGGGCCGCGCGTGGGTCGTCGATCGCGCCGCCGATATCGCCGGGCTCCACGACCAGCCGTCCGGGTTCGTTCCTGCCGGCGGGATCGTGGCGTCGCTGCATCGTCGGTTGCGCGGACTGCGGGTCGTTCGCCTCGGCACGGTGTACGACCTCGCGCTGGCGACGACCGTGGAGCAGCGGGTGACGACGATCGAGGCGCGGCGTTCGTGGCAGGCCTTGTTGCGGCGGCACGGAACACCCGCGCCGGGGGAACACCATCTGGTTCTCCCACCGTCTCCGGACGTGGTCGCCACGCTCCCGGACTGGGAGTGGCGGCGCGCGGGCGTCGAGGGTCGCCGCGCCGCGACGATGCGCGCGATCGCGCGTGACGCATCGGGCCTCGCGTGCGCGGTCGCCGCGAGCGACGCGTCGCTCGCGCGCCGTTTGCTCGGTGTGCGCGGGATCGGACTGTGGACAGCCGCGCACGTGCTGCACTTCGCGGTCGCCGACGCCGATGCCGTTCCCATCGGCGACTGGCATCTTCCCCGTCATGTCGGGTACGTGCTGGCGAGGGAGCCCCGCGCCGACGACCCACGCATGCTCGAACTGCTCGAGCCGTTCCGTCCCCATCGCGCGCGGGTGTGGCGCCTACTCGTCCGGGGTACGCACGGTCCTCCGCGTCGGGCGCCGCGCGCCCGCATCCACGACCTCATGCGCGCCGAGGCGACTCGCTCTCGACGATGAGCGCCGCGCGCGGTCAGCTCTGCTGGAGAGACGCGATCGGTCGCGCCTCGGCGGAAGTGGACGCGACAACGACGCGATCGCGGCCCGTGTTCTTGGCGTCGAGGAGTGCATGGTCGGCCGCGGTGACGACGGCGTCGAACGAGTCGCGGCCGACGGACGACGCGAGACCGAAGCTTGCGGTGAAGGCGCCGACCCGCCCCGTCGACAACGTCAGGGCGAGACGTTCGCGCAACCGTTCGAGCACCGCGTTCGCCGTCTCCATGCCGCAGTCGGGCAGCACGATGACGAACTCTTCGCCGCCGTAGCGGGCGGCGAGATCGTTCGGACGGATGGAGTCGCGGAGCACACGCGAGAACAATCGCAGCGCCTGGTCGCCGGCTTCGTGGCCCTCGCGGTCGTTGAGCGCCTTGAAGTGGTCGAGATCGCCGTACGCGAGTGTGTACGGAATGCCTTCGCGGTGGAGGTCGTGCACGCAGTTCTCGAGGCTGCGGCGGTTCCACAACCCGGTGAGCGGATCGCTGCGCGCCTGCGCCTCCGAGCGTTCGAACGCCCGCAACATGGCGATCCGCTCCGCGGCACGGCGCGACGTGATCTCGAGGTAGCGGATCTCGCCGTCCGTCGCGCGGTCGCCGTCGGGGCCCGTAGCATGCAGCACGCCGACCGTCTTGCCCGCGAGGCTGACCGCGACGCACACAGCCGAGCACGCACCCGAGGGCCGGTCCTTCAGGTGCGGACACGCGTCGAGCGCGCCGCTGGTCGGGAACACGAGCGTGTGGACGCGTCGCGTCGCCGGGCATTCGAGCGGGGAGACGACGCCGCAGCCGCTGCGGGGCTCGGTCGCGGATCCTGGCACCGGTCCGGTCGCGAGGGTCTGATGGAAGTGCGCGCGGTTCGAGTCGGCGACGAGCATCTCCACCTCGAGTTGGGGAACCGACGCGCGGAGCGCTTCGTCGAGCACGCGGTAGACGTCGGGCTCGGCCTTGGCCATCTCGAGCGCGTGCTGCATCGTCGTCTCGAACGTGCGGCGCTGGGTGGCGGTGCGTTCCCGGCGTTCGCGGCGATCGGCGCGGCGGCCGAGAACGAGTGCGGCGCCGACCGTCACCGCGGCTGCGATCGCGTCGGCGGTCAGTGCCGTGTTCCGCCCGACCGCAAGATGGTCGGCGCTGCGCTGCTCGTCGCGCGCTCTCGCGGCCCGCACCTGCGCGGCCGCGGTCGACGTGGCGTTCCACATACGGACGTAGGCGGCTCGCTCGGCGGCGACCGCGGCGGAGATGACGGCGGTGGGTCGGCCCTCGGTGAGCGGGCTGAGCGCCGCGAGCGTCGCGAGGAAGGCCGTGCTCGCGGCTTTGACCTCGCGGACGTTGGTGTCGACTCCGAGCGCATCGAGCGCGGTAACGGTCTCGTTCGCGTTGGCCGTGAGCATCTGCGCGAGCTGCGCGCCCGTCGCGAGGTCGTTGGGATCGATGACCGCCGCGGTCGTTGAGAGCTGGGGGATGCGGGGCTCGAAATAGAACTGCCAGTCGGCCGCCGCGGTCCGCAGGTTCGAGAGGCCGGCCAGCACCAGCCCGTCGTCCCGGATCTGACGGTTCTCGCCGCGCATCGCGCGCGAACGGGTAGAGGCCGACGATCGCGAACACGGCGATGGCCGCGATGACGACGGTCGCGAACGTCCAGATACGTCGGCGCGCGCGCAGGGGCGCTCCGTCGGCGCCGGTGCGATCGTGGAAGGCTGCGCCCACGGTGAATCCTCGGTCCGGACGTGACCCATCCATGTTCCGGTCCGTGCGTCACCGCCGCGTCACGGGCGAGTCATCGGCGGCGTGGAGGTCCGGCCGCAGGCAAACAAGTGGTATCCGGCCTGCGCCGGATACCACTGCAGCTACCGGGTCTGGCGGCGGCGGGCGATCACCAGTGCGAACGCGCCGGCGACCAACGACGTCAGACCGAAGATCGGCCCGGAATCGGAGCTCCCGGTAAAGGGGAGGTTGCCGCCGCTGGCGGTGGTCACCGCCGTGGGCGACGATGTCGACGTCGAGCCCAGGTTGCTCGTGGGCACTGTCGTCGCCGTGGTCGCGACCGTCGAGCCTTCGCCGGTGATCGGAGTGCTGGACGTCGGCGTCGGGATCGTGGTCGTTCCCTCGATGATCGTCGAGGTCGTCGTCGACTCCGTCGTGCTGGTCGTCGACTCCGTGGTGCTGGTCGTCGACTCGGTCGTGCTGGTGGTCGACTCGGTCGTGCTGGTCGACGTCGAGCTGCTGCTCGACGTCGACGAGTCGCCGGGCGTGCACTGCGCCGTCATCGACACCGACGTGGTGATCTCGTTCGCGACGTTGTCGGGCCACTGCCCGAACACGTCGAGGACGACGCTGCCCGTGAGACCGCCGGGGATCGTGGTCGTCGCGGCGATGGAGCCGCTCGGGGGAACGTCGTTACCGACCGCGCCGACCACCGCGAACTGCTGCCCGCCGTTGAGCGTCGCGGTCGCGCTCGCGATGTGCATCGACAGCGGAGTGTTGGTGTTCCCGATCGTCCACGTGATCAGGTGCGCGCCGTCGGAACACGCGCTCTGGCCCGAGAGCACCTCGTCGTGCGCCGACGCGGGGAGCGCGGTCGCGACGGCGAACGTGCCGACGAATGCTGCAACGCCGGCGGCGACGATTGCCCTGCGGCGTACGGACCGTCCCGACTGCTTGCTCGAGCGAGTTCTCAAGGGTGCCTCCCCAGGCGATGACGTTGTCCGGTGAAGTGCCCGCACAGCTGTCCGATTGCGCCTGCAACGTACCCAGCCCCCGGGCCCGTGTGGGCGATGGGCGAAGATCGCGCGGCCGGGATCGCGACGGCGTCGTTCTGCGGCGAGGGTTCTCACTCGATTCTTGTATTGCTCAAAGACCGGGCTCACCTGGCCCGACGAAGGTCACGGGCATGCAAGAGCTCCGAGCCGCCCCGATCGTCGTCACGCACGGTGAAGTTCCGGTCGCAGGATCCGAACCGGTCGGTCCGGTGGTCGACGTCGTCGTTCCGGTCTTCGACGAAGAGCGCGCGATCGGCCCGGGCGTCGGGCGCCTGCACGCGTACTTGTCGAGCTCGTTCCCGTTCTCGTGGCGCATCACAATCGTCGACAACGCCTCGACCGACGGCACGTGGTCGGAGGCGACGCGGCTCGGTCGCGAGCTCCCGGGCGTGCGCGCGCTGCACCTCGACCGCAAGGGGCGCGGTCTCGCGCTGCGCCGGGCGTGGGGTGACAGCGACGCCGACGTCGTCGCGTACATGGACGTCGACCTCTCCACCGATCTCGACGCGCTGCTCCCGCTCGTCGCCCCGCTCGTGTCCGGGCATTCCGACGTCGCGATCGGCTCTCGGCTCGCACCCGGATCGCACGTGGCTCGCCACCCCAAGCGTGAGCTCATCTCGCGTTCGTACAACCTGATCCTGCGCACCGTGCTCGCGACGCGTGTGCGCGACGCGCAGTGCGGGTTCAAGGCGGTGCGCGCCACCGTCGTCCGGCGGTTGCTCCCCGCGATCGAGGACGATGGCTGGTTCTTCGACACCGAGCTGTTGCTCCTGGCCGAGCGCAACGGACTGCGCATCCACGAGGTACCCGTCGACTGGATCGACGACACCGACAGCCGCGTCCACGTGATGTCGACGGCGATCGGAGATCTGAAGGGCGCGGCGCGCATGGCGGTGCGCTTCGCGACCGGTCGGGGCCGGGTCGATCTCGGCGCGGCCGGGCGGGCGCCGCTGGCCAACGACTTCGGGCGGCGGTTCGTCTCGTTCGCGCTCATCGGTGCCGCGAGCACCGCCGTCTCGCTGGCGCTGTTCCTCGCGACGCGCGACGCGATCGGGCCGATCGCCGCGAACGTCGTCGCGGTCACCGCCACCTTCGTGGCCAACGCGTGGGCCAACGCGCGTTACACGGAGCGGCGCCCGCGCCCCCTTTGGGCCCGGTCGTTCGCTCTCTACTCCGGCTCGATCGCGGCGACGAGCGCCGCCCTCGCGCTCGTCGGCGCGGTGACGGCGAGCGCGTCCGCGCAGCTGACCGTCCTCGTCGTGACGTGGTCGCTCGCGGCCGGCGCACGCTTCCTCGTGATCGGGCGCGACCGATGACGCTCGTGTCGCGCGGGACGACCCCGAACGCACTCGACCGATCGGCGGCCGGATGCCCGAGCGTGACGCGACGTGACGCGGCGCGCCGGGCGATCGTGCAGCGCATGTCGCGATGCTTCCTCGTCTCGGTCGGCACGAGCCTGCTGAGCGCCGCCGTCCTCGTGGCGTTGGCGCTCGGCCTGGGCGTGCCGGCCTGCCCGGCCAACGTCGTCGCGGTGCTCTGCGGCATCGGACCGTCGTACCTCGCGAACCGGAACTGGGTGTGGGCTCGCTCGGGGCGCGGCCGCCTGATGACCGAGATGCTCCCGTTCTGGATGCTCTCGGTCGCCGGTCTGGTCGCGTCGACCGTCGCGGTCGCGCAGGTCGGCTCCGCGGTCGCGACGTGGTCGGCGAGCGCGCGCGCCATCGCACTGCCGGTCGCCAACCTCTCCACGTTCGCCGCGCTCTGGCTGGTCCAGTTCGCGCTGCTCGACCGGGTGCTGTTCCGCGGCGCCTCGAACGATCCCGTCCCACCCGGCCGCCCCAGCCTGTCGAACGAGCCCTGCGCCAAGGAGCACTTCTCATGAGCACGATCAGCCCGCCGCGCGTCGACGACCTGTTCCCGATCGACCCCGCGCGACCGTCGTCGCCACCTCCCGGGCGGCCGCGGCCGCGGGCCGAGCGGCTGTGGCGCGGGCCGGACACCGACCCGGCATGGGTCCGGCCCGCGCTGCTCCTGCTGCTCACGGTCACGGCCGCGCTCTACCTCTGGGACCTGGGCGCGTCGGGGTGGGCGAACTCCTACTACTCCGCCGCGGTGCAGGCCGGGACGAAGAGTTGGAAGGCCTTCCTCTTCGGTTCGACCGACGCGTCGAACTTCGTCACGGTCGACAAGACGCCCGCGTCGCTCTGGGTCATGGAGATCTCAGGGCGCATCTTCGGTGTCAACGCGTGGAGCGTGCTCGTGCCGCAGGCGCTCGAGGGAGTGGCCGCGGTCGGCCTGCTCTTCGCGGCGGTGAAGCGTTGGTTCTCGCCCGCGGCCGCGCTGCTCGCGGGTGCGATCTTCGCGCTCACGCCCGTCGCCGCGCTGATGTTCCGTTTCAACAACCCGGACTCGTTGCTCGTCCTGCTCCTCGTCGGCGCCGCCTACGCGATGACGCGCGCGACTCGAGCACGGCCGGCTGCGTTGGATCGTCGCGACAGGAGTCCTCGTGGGCTTCGGATTCCTCGCCAAGGAGATGCAGGCGTTCCTCGTGCTGCCGGGCTTCGGACTCGTGTACCTCGTCGCGGGCCCGCCGCGGATCGCTCGCCGCATCGGGCATGTGCTCGCGCTGGGGCTCGTGACGCTCGCGGCCGGCGGTTGGTGGGTCGCGATCGTGCAGCTGTGGCCCGCGTCGAGCCGTCCGTACATCGGCGGGTCGCAGAACAACAGCTTCTGGAACGTCTTGTTCGGCTACAACGGCTTCGGCCGGCTCACCGGCAACGAGTCGGGAAGCGTCGGCGGCGGCGGTCAGGGCGGGACCGGGAACTGGGGCCCGACCGGCATCACGCGCATGTTCAACGCCGCGTTCGGCGGTCAGATCGCGTGGTTGCTCCCGGCCGCGCTCTTGCTGTTGGTCGCAGGGCTCGCGTTCACCGCCACCCGCGCCCGCACCGACCGAACGCGCGCCGCGCTCGGGCTCTGGGGCGGATGGCTCGTGGTCACCGGCCTCGCGATCTCGCTCGGCCAGGGGATCATCCACGAGTACTACTCGGTCGCGCTCGCACCCGCGATCGGCGCGGTGGTCGGCATCGGCGCGACGACGTTCTGGGCGCGCCGCGACGATCCCTTGGTCCGCGTGTTCATCGGGACCGTCGTCGCGGTCACCGCGGTCTGGGCGTACGTGCTGCTGCATCGCACGCCGACGTGGTTCCCGATGCTGCGTTCCGTCGTGCTCGTCGCGGGGCTCGCCGTCGCGGCGTGCATCGCCGTCGTCCCGGCGCTCCGCGGCCGCGTCGGCGCGGTACTCGCGATCGCGGCCGCCGTCGTCGCCCTCGCCGCGCCCGCGGCGTACACGTTGACCACGGTCGCGCATCCGCACACGGGGTCGATCCCGACGGCCGGCCCCGCGAACGCCGCGGGCGGTCCGGGCGGGTTCCGGGCGCGGCGGCGCGAACCGCGCCTTCCCGGGCGGTGGCGCCACCCCGCCGGCCGGGTTCGGTCGGCCTCCGGCCGGGGGATTCGGCGGCGCGCCACGGGCCGCCGACGGGCGCGCCGGGGGGTGCCGGCGGCATCGGTGGCCTGCTCAACGGGTCGACGCCGAGCGCCGCGATCACCACTTTGTTCGAGCAGAGCACGGGCTACCGCTGGACCGCGGCCGCGATCGGCGCGAACAACGCGGCCGGGTACCAGCTCGCCTCGGGCCGGGCCGTGATGGCGATCGGCGGGTTCAACGGCACCGATCCCACACCGACGCTCGAGCAGTTCGAGCAGTACGTGAAGACGGGCCAGATCCACTACTTCATCGCCTCGGGCACCGGCGGGGGCCGCGGCGGCGGGAGCGCGAGCACGTCGAGCGCCATCACCGCATGGGTCGAGTCGAACTTCACGGCCCGGACGGTCGGGGGGACCACGATCTACGACCTCAGCTCCGCGAGCACGAGGTGAACAAGATGAACGGTCGCGGGGTGACCCGCCCCGGGGAGACGGGCGGGAGCCGCACCGGCGCAGGGGCCGGGTACCCTGCTCGCATGGCCGACCCGGCAGGTTTCGCAGATCAGGCGATGCCGTACATGTCGGCCCTCTACGCGGCCGCGTTGCGCATGACGCGCAACCCGAGCGACGCCGAGGACCTCGTCCAGGAAACCTTCCTGCGCGCGTATCGCGGCTTCGAGGGTTTTCACGAGGGCACGAATCTCAAGGCGTGGCTCTACAAGATCCTCACGAACACCTTCATCAACCAGTACCGCGCCAAGAAGCGCCGGCCGGAGCAGGTCGATCTCGACGACGTCGAGGACTTCTACATCTTCCGCCGGCTCGGCGGTCTGGAGGCCGCCGACGCGACCCGCACGCCCGAGGCCGAGGTCTTGGAAGGCATCCCCGACTCCGAGGTCAAAGACGCCCTCGAGTCGATCCCGGAGCAGTTCCGGATGGCCGTGATCCTCGCCGACGTCGAGGGCTTCTCCTACAAGGAGATCGCCGACATCCTCGACGTGCCGATCGGTACGGTCATGAGCCGGATCCACCGGGGACGGCGCGCGCTGCAGAAGAAGTTGTGGGACTACGCCGAACGGAACAACCTTCGGCCTCGTGTCGAGACGGCGACCGGGGGGTGACGGGCGGGATGGACTGCCACGAGACGCATCTGCGCGTCTACGAGTACCTCGACGGCGAGCTGACCGTGTGGAAGCGCCGCGCGATCACCCGCCACCTCGACGAGTGCCCGCCGTGCGGGGAGGCGTTCGAGTTCGAGGTCGATCTCCGGCGGGTCGTCGTGTCGAAGTGCCGCGAAAAGGTTCCGGCCGACCTGCGGGCCCGCATCGCGGTGGCGCTCGGCATCGTCGAGCCCGGCGATCAGACCCCCGAGGGATCCCGACCCGAGTGACCCTCGGGGCCGACCGCCTCCTACGATGCCCCCGCAGCCTTCTACGATGAGGGCATCCCCGGTCGAGGAGGAGCGGTGAGAGCGTCCACCATCAGTGCGATCATCTTTGGAATCGTGCTCGGCCTGGTCGGCATCGTGTTCGGCATCCACGCCTTCGTCGCCCGCAGCGGCGGCAAGCTCTGGTTCTTCTGGATCGCACCCCTGCTCGCGATCGGTTTCTTCGCGGTCATGGCCCAGCTGGCCGTCGGTTACTGGGTGAAGGTCGGCCGGCTCGAGACCAAGGGCCGCCCCCGCAAGTGAGCGACGCCGTCGACGGTGCTGGGCGGGCGCCCGATCCCGTCGACTGGGCCACGGCCCGGCGCGTCGCCCGGCTCGTCGCCGGCCGCGAGCCGCTTGCCGACTCCTACCTCGCCGCGTCACTCCAGTCGGATTTCGACGTCGTGACCTCACGCGCCGAAGATCTCGTCGAGGGGTATACCGGCCTGCGCGCTCCGGGCCACGCCCGCGCCCAGGTGCTCGACCGTCGCGACTGGGTCGAGTCGAACATCGCGTCGATGCGATCGCTGCTCGATCCGCTGATGCAGCGCTTCGGTGACCGGCTCGCGCACAATCCGCTCGCGCCCGTCAGCCGCCGCATCGCCGCCACCGAGATGGGAGGGCTGCTCGGCTACCTCGCGCAGCGGGTGCTCGGCCAGTACGACCTCCTCGTTCCCGACGAGGCCGGGCGGGGCGGAGTGCACACCGACGCGGTCTACTACGTCGGGGCGAACATCTTGTCGCTCGAGAAGCGTTTCGCTTTCCGGCCCAACGACTTCCGGCTGTGGATCGCCATCCACGAGGTCACCCACCGGGCGCAGTTCACGGGCGTCCCGTGGATGCGCGACTACTTCCTCGGTCTCGTGCGCCAGACGCTCGACCTCGTCGATCCCGACCCGAAGACGATGCTGCGCGCGATCTCGAGCGCGCTCGACGAGGTGCGCGCCGGTCGCAACCCGCTCGACGAGGGCGGTCTCGTCGGTTTGTTCGCGTCGCCCGCACAGCGCGGTGTCCTCGGTCAGGTGCAGGCGCTGATGTCGGTGCTCGAAGGGCACGGAAACGTCGTGATGGACGATCTCGGCCGTGAGCACGTGGCCGGCCAGGAACGCATGTCGCGCGTGTTGTCGCAGCGCCGGAAGATGGGCGGCATCACCGGCGCTCTGCACAAGCTGCTCGGCATCGAGCAGAAGATGAAGCAGTACGAGGTCGGCGAGCGGTTCGTGCGCGGTGTCTACGAGATCGGCGGGCGCGGCGCGTTCGACGCGGTCTGGCAGGCGCCCGAGAACCTGCCGACGGTCGCGGAGTTGACCGAGCCCGGCGCGTGGCTCGCCCGGGTCGCGACCGCCCGGGTGTGAACCTCGCCGACGCGCTCGGCGATCTCGCGCCGCGTGCGCGTGTCGTCGTCGCGTGCAGCGGCGGCGCCGATTCGCTGGCCCTGCTCGCGCTCGCCTGCGAGGCCGGGCTCTCGGTTCACGCCGTGTACGTGGATCACGGTCTGAGGCCCGGCACCGGGCTCGACGCGCGCACGGTCGAAGGTGCGGCGGCGCGATTCGGCGCACGTGCGCACGTCGCGCGCGTCGACGTCGGTCACGGCCCGAACCTCGAAGCTCGCGCCCGCGCCGCTCGCTACGCCGCGCTCGAGCGTGTGCGTGTCGACGTGGGGGCGGAGGCGATCCTCGTCGCGCACACGCGTGACGACCAGGCCGAGACGGTGCTGCTGCACCTGCTGCGGGGCGCGGCCTCGACCGGCCGGGCCGGCATGGCCGAACGCCGCGGGTACGTCCGCCGCCCGCTCCTCTCGTTCCGGCGCCGCGACACGCACGAGCTGTGCGCTCGTCTCGGGCTCGTTCCGGTGCACGATCCGATGAACGACGACCTCCACCACCGGCGCGTGTGGCTGCGGCGGGAGATCGTCCCGATGCTCGAGCGCGGCGCTCGCCGCGACCTCGTCGAGGTGATCGCGCGCCAGGCCGAGCTCATGCGCGACGACGACGACTTGCTCGAGTCCCTGTCGGCCGGGCACGACCCGGCCGACGCGCGCGCGTTGACCGCCCTGCCGCCCGCGCTCGCCCGGCGGGTCGTGCGCCGCTGGCTCGCCGCGCCCGACCTTCCGGCGGCGGCGACCGTCGAGCGCGTCCTCGCGGTGGCCCGGGGCGACGTCCGGGCCGCGCAGATCCCGGGCGGCGATCGGGTGGAGCGGGTGCGGGGCCGGCTGGAGCGGATCCCGGCTGCGGGCGGCGGGGTCGCGGCGGGCGTCGTCGCCCCGGTCCCGCTCACGGTCCCGGGCCGTGCGCGCTTCGGCGCGGTCGCGATCGAGGCGTGGATCGAGCACGGTCCTCCCGTCGCGTGGCCCGACGGCGTCGACCGGGCGGTGTGTGACGCCGACCGGGTGCCGGCGACGATGGTGATCCGGCCGCCCGGGACGGGCGAGCGCTTCCGGCCGCTCGGGCGCAGCGGGTCGAAGCTGGTGCACGACGCACTCGGTGAGGCGGGTGTCGCGGCGAGCCGGCGCGGCGGTGCACCGATCGTCGCGGTCTCGCCCGGCGCCGGCGACCCCGGGGCCGGGCCCGTGTGGGTCGTCGGTTACCGTATCGACGACCGCGTCCGGGTCACCGCCGGCACCCGACGCTTCCTCTGGATGAGCGCGGAGCCCGCAACGACATGGATCTCGTAGCACCGTGAAACCGACGCCATGAACGACGCGGACATCGGCCGGACCGTCGTCGGCGAAGACGAGTTGCAGCAGCGCATCCGCGCGCTCGGCAAGGAGATCGCGGCCGACTACGACGACCACCCGCCGCTGCTCGTCGGCATCCTCAAGGGCGCGTTCATGTTCATGGCCGATCTCGCACGCGCGATCGACCTGCCGGTCGAGTTCGACTTCATGGCCGTGTCGTCGTACGGCTCGGCGACCCGCACCAGTGGCGTCGTGCGCATCATGAAGGACCTCGATCTCGATCTCACCGACCGCCACGTGCTGATCGTCGAGGACATCGTCGACTCGGGGCTGACGCTCGCGTACCTGAGCAAGAACCTGAAGGCGCGGGGCGCGGCCTCGCTCGAGGTGTGCGCCCTGCTCGTCAAGCAGGGCCTGCAGAAGGTCGAGACCGACTTGAAGTACGTCGGTTTCCGCATCCCGCCCGACTTCGTCATCGGCTACGGACTCGACGTCGACGAGCGCTATCGCAACCTGCCCTTCATCGCCGAGTACACGGGCGCGATGGACCAGCGGTTCACATGAGCGACACCGGCAACGGCAGCGCGCGGGAGCGGCGTCGACACCGAGCGGGTCGAACGCGCGGTGCGCGAGATCCTCATCGCGATCGGCGAGGACCCCGACCGCGACGGCCTGCAGCGCACACCGCACCGCGTGGCGGAGATGTACGCCGAGATCTGCAGCGGCCTGCACGAGGATCCGTCGCGCCACCTCATCGTGACATTCGAGGCGAACCACGACGAGATGGTGCTCGTGCGCGACATCGCCCTCTACTCGATGTGCGAGCACCACCTCGCGCCGTTCCACGGGCGCGCCCATGTCGCGTACATCCCGGGTGACGACGGGCGCATCACCGGCCTGTCGAAGCTCGCGCGGCTCGTCGACGGCTTCGCCAAGCGGCCCCAGGTACAGGAGCGGCTCACCACCCAGATCGCCGACGCGATCGTCGACGTCCTGCAGCCGCGCGGGGCGTTCGTCATGATCGAAGCCGAACACCTCTGCATGTCGATGCGAGGCGTGCGCAAACCGGGCACGCTCACGCTCACGTCGGCTGTGCGCGGCCTGTTCAAGGACAACGCCGCGACCCGGGCCGAGGTCATGTCGCTGATCGGTCCGTCCGTCGGCCGTTCCTGAATGGTTGGCTAACCTCCGCCGGTGGCCGTCACCCCTCTGCTCGCCGTCGCCGATCTGCCGCGGCGGGGGCTGATGGGGATCGTCAACGTCACGCCCGACTCCTTCTCCGACGGCGGCGCCTTCCTCGATCCGGGTGCGGCGGTCGCCCACGGCCTCGAGCTCGCGGCGGCGGGCGCGGCCGTCATCGACGTCGGTGGCGAGTCGACCCGACCCGGCGCGACGCCGGTCGACGCGGCCGAGGAGTTGCGCCGGGTCGTGCCGGTCGTGCGGGCGCTCGCGCAACAGCTCTCCGTCCCCGTCAGCATCGACACCACGAAGGCCGAGGTCGCGCGCGCCGCGCTCGACGTCGGCGCGCGCGATGGTGAACGACGTGTCGGGGGGCGCCGCCGATCCCGACGCTCGTCGAGGTCGCGGCCGGCGCCGGGGCCGCGTACGTCGCGATGCACATGCGCGGAACGCCCCGCACGATGCAGGCCGCGGCTCACTACGACGACGTCGTTGCCGAGGTGTGCCACGAGCTCGGCGCGAGGGTCTCGCACGCGCTCGACGCCGGAATCGACGGCCGCGCGCTGCTCGCCGACCCGGGCATCGGCTTCGCCAAGACCGCCGAGCACAACGTCGCGCTGCTCCACGCGCTCGCGGAGATCGCGACGCGGGTCGGGGTGCCCGTCTTGGTCGGCACGTCGCGCAAGTCGTTCCTGGCCCGTATCGTCGCCGACGACCGAGGCGCGGCCGACGACTCGACGGACGCGCGCGACGACTCGACGCTCGCCACCACGGTGTGGTGCTTCGAACAGGGCGCCGCCCTCGTGCGTGTGCACGACGTCGCGAGCTCGCGGCGGGCGGTCGCGCTGCTCGAGACGATGGATCGTGCGACTCCCGAAGGGATTGCGGCGTGAGCACCACAGGTATGCGGGGACGCTGGGCGCAGGGACTGCAACCGCGGTATTTCACCTGGGTGATCAAGGACCGCCTCGGCGCCGGGGAGCGACCGGGCGGGTTCGCGCGCAATCACCGCAAGGTGCGGCGGCAGGAGGAGCTGATCTGGCTCAATGTCAACGGGTTCACGCACGTGGTGTCGTTGCTCGACTCCCCGCACAACCTGCACGCGTACGACGAGGCCGGGGTGGCCTACGTGCACGTGCCGTTGGGACCACACGACGAGCTCGCGGCGCGACTCTCGTCGATCTACGGCGCGCTGCACGAAGCTGCTCGACGATCCCGAGGAACGGATCTACGTGCACAACGAGGAGTTCGGCGACCGGGTGCTCGGCGTACTCGCCGGCTACCTGTTGTCGTGCGGTCTCGTCGAGCACGGTCCGCACGCGATCTCGGTGGTGGAGAAGCTCACGTCGCGCAGCCTCGGCGCGTCGGGCCGCGAGATCGTGGCCGTCACGATCAACGATCTGCTGTAGACGGTCGACCACGGCGTCAGACGCGCACGATGTGCACGGTGTCGGTCGCGCCCGCGCGCTTGCCCGGCGCCGCCGAGACGACCGCGATGAGGTCGCCTTTGCGGACGACGCCGCTGTCGCGCGCGGCCTTCACCGCGAAGCGCACTCGGTCGTCGCCCTCGACCGCGGTCGAAGTCGCGGCCAGCGGCTGTACTCCCCACACGAGCGCGAGCCGGCCGCGCACCTCCGGCTGCTCGGAGATGCCGACGATCGGCACGGTCGGCCGGAACGCCGCGACCCGGCGCGCGGTGGTGCCGCTCTGGGTCGGGCAGACGATCGCGGCGACGCCGAGGTCTTCGGCGGCCTGCACCGACGCGTGCGCGACCGCCCACGCGACCCGGTCGTCGTCGAGCGCGGCGGCCGCGCCCTGTGGTGTCGTGCGCGCCCGCGACCAGGACTCCGCGGCTTCGGCGACCTCGCTCATCGTCCGGACAGTGTCGGCCGGGTACGCACCGATCGCGGTCTCCTCCGAGAGCATGAGCGCGTCGGTGCCGTCGAGCACCGCGTTCGCGACGTCGTTGACCTCGGCGCGCGTCGGCATCGGCGAGCGCGTCATCGACTCGAGCATCTGCGTGGCCGTGATCACCGGCTTCCCCGCCATGTTGCAAAAGCGGATGATCTCCTTTTGGATGAGTGGCACCCGCCGGGCGGCGACCTGGATGCCGAGGTCGCCGCGGGCGACCATCACCGCGTCGGCCGCGCCCACGATGCCGGGGAGGTGGTCGAGCGCGACCGCCGTCTCGATCTTTGCCACGAGCTGCGGCCGGTGGCCGCGTTTGGGGAGACGGGCCCGCACGGCCTCGACGTCCTCGGGCCGGCGCACGAACGACAGGCCCACGAAGTCGGCCTTGAGGCCGATCGCCATCCGGAGCGCGGTCGCGTCGGTGTCGGTGAAGGACTCGACGTGCGACTCCGCGCGCGGTACGTGCATCCCCTTCGCGCGAACGCAGCACGCCGCCCCGGACGACCTCGGTCGCCACGTCGCCGTCGTCGACGCGCTCGACGCGCAACACGATCGCGCCGTCGGCGAGGAAGATCTCGTCGCCGGGCCGCACCCAGCGTGCCAGCTCGGGGAGCGTGGTCGACACTCGGCTCGCGTCGCCGACGATCGTCGCCGCGGTGAGCACGAGCTCGCCGCCCGCGGCGAGCTCGACTTCGTCGCCCTCGATCGGGCCGGTCCGCATCTTCGGTCCGGGCAGGTCGACCAGGACTCCGACCGCGCGTCCGAGCTCGGCCGCGATCGCACGCGCCGACCGCAGCGTGCGCGGTGTGCACGTCGCCCCCCGCATGCGCGGCGTTGAGGCGGACGACGTCGGCTCCGGCCACGAGTAGCGCTCGCATCGACTCCGGACGCGACGTCGCGGGACCGACGGTCGCGACGATCTTCGTGCGCCGCATCCCAACGGGCTATCACGCGGCGTCGATGATGGCTAGCTTCCGCTCATGGATCACATACTCATCTCCGGCTTGCGCGAGCTGGGTGTGCACGGTGTCCTTCCCGAGGAGCACGTCCGTCCGCAGCCGTTCGAGATCGATCTCGAGCTCCTCGTCGACGTGTCGGCCGCGGGCGAGAGCGACGATCTGTCCGACACGGTCGACTACGGCGCGGTGTGCGAGGCGGTGAGTCGGATCGTGTCGTCGGAGCAGTACCGGCTGCTCGAACGGCTCGCGTCGCGTATCGCCGAGGTGTGCCGGGCCGACCCGCGTGTCGTGGGTGCGGTGGTCGAGGTCCGCAAGCTGCATCCGCCCGTGCGCGCGTTGCTCGACTACGTCGCTGTGCGGGTCGAGCGGTAGCGAGCGATGGTCGTCGAGCGGTAGCGAGCGATGGTCGTCGAGCGGTGACGCGCGCGTACCTGGCTCTCGGTTCGAACCTGGGTGACCGGCTCGGGTATCTCCAGCTCGCGGTCGACGAGCTCGCGGCCGCCGACGGTGTCGAAGTGGTCGCGGTCTCGCGCGTGTACGAGACCGCGCCGGTCGGTGGGCCGCCGCAGGACGCGTACCTGAACGCGGTGGCCGCGATCGACACCGAGCTCGAGCCGCACCCGCTCCTCGCGCTCGCGCAACGTGTCGAGCAGGACGCGCGGCGCGTGCGGTGGGAGCGTTGGGGACCGCGCACCCTCGACGTCGACATCTTGTTGTTCGGCGACCTCCGGCTCGACGACCCCGCGCTGACGATCCCGCACCCCCGGATGTGGGAGCGCGGCTTCGTCCTGGCGCCGCTGCGCGACGTCGCACCCGCCCTCGTGGCGGCCGGGCAAGCATGGGAAGGCGTCCGGGAGGCGCCGGTAGCATTGCGTCCGCCATGGCGGAACGAGAGCGCACCGTCGCCCTGATCGGGCCCGGACGCGCCGGAACGACCATTGCGCTGGGCCTGTTGGAACAGGGCTGGACGGTCGTGGGCGCCGCCGGCCGTGCGCCCGACGCGCCCTCCACCACGTCGGCCGCGGCATGTCTCGTGACTCGGACCGCGCTCGTGTCCGAGGTCGCGCGCGGCGCCGAGTTGGTGCTGATCGCCACGCCCGATCGTGCGATCGGGCAGGTCCTGTTGGCGGCCGAGCCCGCGATCGAACCGGGCGCGCTCGTCGTGCACCTGGCGGGATCGATCGGACTCGACGTGTTCGAGCCGCTGCTCGCCAAGCGGACCGGCGTCCGGGTGGGCGCGATGCACCCGTTGCAGACGTTCCCGTCGACGACGGTCGGGCTCGAACGGCTCGCCGGGGCATGGGCCGCGGTGGCCGGCGATCCGGCCGTCTCCGACATCGCCCGCTCGCTCGGGCTCCGGCCCTTCGAGCTCGCCGATCGCGACCGGGGCCGCTACCACGCGGCGGCCGTGGTGGCGTCGAACCACCTCGTCGCGCTGCTCGGCCAGGTCGAACGGCTCGCGGCCGGCTGCGGGGTGCCCTTCGAGGCGTTCGCGCCGCTCGTGCTCGGGTCGGTCCAGAACGCGTTCTCGCTCGGCCCGGCGGCTGCACTCACGGGCCCGGTCGCGCGGGGCGACCTGGCGACGGTCGAACAGCACCTGCGCGATCTCGATCCCGCGGAACGGGACGCGTACCGGTCGCTCGCACGCGAGGCGGCCCGGTTGACGGGCCGGCGCGACACCGGTCTCGACCGCCTGCTCGGCGATCTCCGCCACCAGACCGGCACGCCGCCCGACGACGACTAGCTGTGACGAGCCGGCGTGGCCGCCAGCCGGTTCCGGCCGCTACCATCGACTCGTCAGACCCGCCAGTCCGGACCTCACGAGGCCGGAACCGAGCGAGGCCGAACGATGCTGCATATCGAGACGATCGCCGACCTCCGTGCCGCGTGCGACCGCGCGCGGGCTCAGGGCGGTCGCGTCGGTCTGGTGCCGACGATGGGTTACCTCCACGACGGTCACCGGTCGCTCATGCGCGCCGCGCGGGCGACCTGCGATCTCGTCGTCGTCACGATCTTCGTCAACCCGCTGCAGTTCGGGGTGGGCGAGGACCTCGACCGCTACCCCCGCGACCTCTCCGGCGACCTCGCGCGGCCTGCGCGCAGGAACACGTCGACGTGGTCTTCGCGCCGTCGGTCGCCGAGATGTACCCGAGCGGGCGCCCGCTCACCACCGTGCACGTCGACGGGCTCACGTCCGATCTCTGCGGCGCGGCCCGGCCCACCCACTTCGACGGCGTGGCCACCGTCGTCGCCAAGCTGTTCGCGATAACGGGCCCGTGCCGGGCATTCTTCGGCCGCAAGGACGCGCAGCAGCTCGCAGTCATCGCGCGGCTGGTCGAGGACCTGAACCTGCCGGTCGAGGTCGTCGGCTGCCCGATCGTGCGCGAGCCCGACGGTCTCGCGATGTCGAGTCGCAACGCGTACCTCTCGCCGACGCAACGCCGCGCCGCGCTCGCGTTGTCGCGCGCGCTCGCCACGGCCGCGGCCGCGGCGGTCGCGGGGGAGCGCGACGCGGGCGCACTCGTCGACATCGTCCGCGGTCTGGTCGCGACCGAGCCCGAGGTGGCGCTGGAATACGTCGAGGCCCGCGACGCTCGCGAGCTCACCCCCGTCGACACGATCGACGGCGAAGTGCTGCTCGCGCTCGCGGCGCGGGTCGGGGCGACCCGCCTCATCGACAACGTCGTGCTCTCCGCGCGGGGAGCGGAGGTGCACGCCGATCTGGGCGAGCGAACGTGTGCCGGGCGCGACCGCGAGGCGCTGGCGGACCGAGGGGGAGTGTCGTGAACCGCACGATGATGAAGTCGAAGGTCCACCGGGCCACGATCACCGGCGCGAATCTCGAGTACGTCGGGTCGATCACGCTCGACCGGGAGCTGATGGAGCTGGCCGACATCCGCGAGTTCGAGCAGGTCACCGTCCTCGACATCGACAACGGTGCGCGCTTCGAGACGTACGCGATGGAGGGCGGCCCGGGCGACGTGATCCTGAACGGCGCCGCGGCCCGGCTCGTGCAGCCGGGCGATCGCGTGATCGTCATCACCTACGGCGTCTACGACGAGGCCGAGCTCGCGGAGTACGCGCCCCGGATCGTGCACGTCGACGAGGCGAACCGGCCCATCGACGCGGACGAGGCGGTGCAACGCGCCGGATCGAACCTCGTCTGGATGCGCGACCAACGCAGCCGGCACCTAGGCTGAACTCGTGTACGACGTCCTCGTGTTGGGGAGCGGCGTCGCGGGGCTGACGACCGCGCTCCACGCGGCGCGACGGGGCCTGTCGGTACTCGTCCTGACCAAGGGCGAGCTCTCGCACTCCGCCACCCGCTACGCGCAGGGCGGTGTCGCCGCCGCGCTGGCCGCGCCCGACTCACCCGACCTGCACCTCGTCGACACCCTGACCGCGGGCGCGGGCCTGTGCGACCCCGACGCGGTCCGCATCCTCGTGAACGAGGGCCCCGACCGCGTGCGCGAGCTCGCCCGGCTCGGCGCGCGCTTCGACACCGAGCCCTCACCCGACGGCCCGGAGCTCCTGCTCGCACGGGAGGGCGGCCACTCGCTCGCGCGCGTGGTGCACGCGGGCGGCGACGCGACCGGCGCCGAGATCGAGCGGGCCCTGGTCGAAGCGGTGAACATCAGCGACGTCATCGAGGTGCGCGAGGGATGGTTCGCGATCGAGCTGCTCGTCGAGCGCGATCGGTGCGCGGGCGTGCTCGCGCTCGGCGACGAGGGTCAGGTCGAGTTCGTCCGCGCCGCCGACGTCGTGCTCGCGACCGGAGGCGCGGGGCAGTGCTTCGCGGTGACGACGAACCCCACCCTCTCGACCGGCGACGGCATCGCGCTGGCGTTGAAGGCGGGCATCGCCTGCGCCGACCTCGAGTTCGTCCAGTTCCACCCGACCGCGCTGCACACGCCGCTGATGCCGCGGCCGCTGCTGTCGGAGGCGTTGCGGGGCGAAGGCGCGGTCCTGCGCGACGCCGACGGCGTGGCGTTCATGGCGGGGCTGCACCCGCTCGCCGACCTCGCGCCCCGCGACATCGTCTCCCGGGCCGAGTACGAGCGCATGCAAGCCACCGGGGAAGAGCACTTGTGGCTCGACGCCACGATGATCGACGACTTCCAGAACCACTTTCCGACGATCTGGTTCTCGTGCATGCGTGCCAACCTCGACCCCACGCGCGGAGTGGCTGCCCGTCTCGCCCGCCGCGCACTATCTGTCGGGAGGTGTCGTCACCGACCTCGACGGCGCGACCACGCTCGAACACCTGTGGGCGTGCGGCGAGGTGGCGTGCAGCGGTGTGCACGGCGCGAACCGGTTGGCGTCGAACTCGCTCCTCGACGGGCTGGTCTTCGGCCGGCGGGTCGTCGAGGCGATCCTGGCCGGCAAGGCGAGCGCGGAGTCGACCGGCGCGATGACGGGCGTGCTCGACCTGCCCTCCGGGCGTCCTGCAGGCGGATCCCGTCGTGCTGCCGAAGGAGCACGTCGACCGAGCCCGACGCCGTCCGGGGCGCGCTGCAGCGCGTGATGTCGTCCGACTGCGGGGTCGTCCGCGACGCCGACGGGCTGCGCCTCGCGAGCGACACCCTCGGCGACCTTGCGCTGCTCGCCGACGATCTTCCCGCGCGCAGCATTGCGAGCTACGAGGTCATCGACCTCCTGCGTGTCGCCCGCGCGATCGTCGCCTCCGCGATCGCGCGCACCGAGTCGCGGGGCGCGCACACGCGCCGCGAGTACCCCGAGCCTTCCGACGCGTTGCTCGGGCGGTTCGTCTCCCGCGGCGACAACGTGCCCGTCTTCGTCGCCTTGCCCGGCGTCGTCGCCCGGGGCCGGTGATGACGGCCTTCGACCCGCCGCGCCCGGTCGTCCGCAGCAGCGTCGAGGACGCGCTGGCCGAGGATCTCGGCATCCTTGGCGACATCACGTCGATCGCGTGCGTCGACGGGACCACGCGATCCGTCGCTGCGTTCGTCGCACGCGCCGACGGCGTGCTGGCCGGTACCGCGCTCGCGACCGAGACCTACCGCCAGCTCGACGCGGGCGTCACCGTGGAATGGTCGGTCCACGACGGCGACCCGATCACGGCCGGCACCGAGCTCGGCCGGGTCTCCGGCCCGCTGCGCGCGATCCTCGCCGGCGAGCGCACCGCGCTCAACTTCATGTGCCACTGCTCGGGCATCGCGACCATGACCCACCGCTACGTGATGGCCGCGCACGGCAAGGTGCGCGTGCTCGACACCCGCAAGACCCTTCCCGGGCTGCGCGCGATCCAGCGGGCCGCGGTGCGCGCGGGCGGCGGGTACAACCACCGCGACTCGCTCAGCGACGCGGTGCTGATCAAGGACAACCACGTCGCCGCGAGCGGCGTCACGAAGTCGATCGAGCGGGCCCGCGGCATGTGGCCGGGCCGGATGATCGAGGTGGAGTGCGACGCGATCGAGCAGGTGATCGAGGCCCGCGCCGCCGGGGCCGACCGGGTCCTGCTCGACAACATGAGCCCCGAGCAGGTGCGCGAGGCCGTCGCGCTGCTCGAGGGCGCGGTCGAGGTCGAGGTGTCGGGGGGCGTCACGCTCGAGACGATCGGCGCGTACGCCGACTCGGGCGCCGACTTCGTGTCGGTCGGAGCGCTGACGCATTCGGTGCCCGTGTTCGACATCGGCCTGGACATGGTGTGAGCGAGCAGGGTGCGAGGAGCGGGCCATGTTGTTGACGATCGACGCCGGGAACACGCAGACCGTCGTCGGCCTGTTCAAGCAGGCGGACCTGGTCGACCACTGGCGCATCGCGACGGTTGCCGAACGCACCTCGGACGAGCTCGCCCTGATGGTGCAGCAGTTCCTCGGCTTCCACGGCTTCTCGTTCGAGAACGCGATCACGGGTGTGGCGATCTCGTCGGGCGTGCCGCGCGTCACCGCCGAGCTGCGGCAGATGACCGAGCGCTACTTCGGCTTCCCCGCGCTCGTGCTCGAACCGGGCGTACGCACCGGCATGCCGATCCTCTACGACAACCCGAAGGAGGTCGGCGCCGACCGGATCGCGAACGCGGTGGGCGCGTACGACCTCTACGGTGGGCCGTCGATCGTCGCCGACTTCGGCACGGCCACGACCATCGAGGCGATCAGCGCGAACGGCGAGTACCTCGGCGGCGCGATCTTCCCCGGCGTCGAGATCTCGATGGACGCGCTCTTCGGCCGGGCCGCCGGGCTCCGCCGCGTCGAGCTGGTCGAGCCCAAGCACGTGATCGGGAAGTCGTCGTCGGAGTCGATCCAGTCGGGCATGATCTACGGGTTCAGCGCCCAGGTCGACGGTCTCGTCGACCGTTTCGTCGCCGAGCTCGGACCGTGCGAGGTCATCGCCACCGGGGGATTGGCCGAGCCGATCATCCCGCATTCACGTACGGTGCAGCACTACGAGCCGTGGCTCACGCTGTTCGGCCTGCGGATCATCTTCGAACGGAACCGCTGATGGAGGACGAATTCGCGGCACGCCTCGCCAAGGTCGAGGCGATCCGCGCCCGCGGTGACGAGCCGTATCCCGTCCGCTTCGACCGCACGCACACGCTGCACGAGGTCCGTGAGCACTGGGACGACAAGGTCGACACCGGCGCGTCGACCGACGACGTCGTACACGTCGCGGGCCGAGTGCTGCTGAAGCGCACGCAGGGCCGGCTCGTGTTCGCCAAGGTTCGCGACGGCTCGGGCGAGCTGCAGCTCTTCGTCAGCCAGGGCGAGCTCGGCGCCGAGGAGTTCGCGCGCTTCGGCGACGAGGTCGACCGCGGCGACTGGGTCGGCGTCGAGGGCAAGGTCATGAAGACCAAGCTCGGCGAGCTGTCGGTCAACGTCGCCTCGTTCGACGTGCTCTCGAAGTCGCTGCGTCCTCTGCCCGAGAAGTGGCACGGTCTCTCCGACACCGACACGCGCTACCGCCAGCGCTACGTCGACCTCATCGCCAACGACGACGCGCGCCGCGTCTTCGACGTGCGCTTCGCGGCGATCGGAGCGATGCGCCGCTTCCTCGCGGATCGCGGGTTCGTCGAGGTCGAGACGCCGGTGCTCCACGCGATGGCGGGCGGCGCGACCGCGACCCCGTTCAGCACGTTCCACAACGCGCTCGACGTCGAGCTGTTCCTGCGCATCGCGCCCGAGCTCTACCTGAAGCGCCTCGTGGTCGGCGGCTACGACCGGGTGTTCGAGCTCGCCCGCGTCTTCCGCAACGAGGGATTGTCGACTCGGCACAATCCCGAGTTCACGATGCTGGAGCTGTACGAGGCTTTTGCCGATTACACCGACATGATGCGCCTCACCGAAGAGCTGATCGCCAACGCGGCTCGCGTCGCGACGGGAGGCACGACCGTCGAATGGGACGGCGCCGAGGTCGACCTCACACCGCCGCTGCGACGCGGCGACGCTCGTCGACCTCGTACGCGAGCACGCCGGGGTCGACGTGCACCCGTCGCAGTCCCTCGACGAGCTCCGCGCCCTGTGCGATCGCTTCGAGATCCCGTGGGAGCACTCGTGGCCCACGGGCAAGCTCGTGCTCGAGATCTACGAGAAGACGACCGAGGCGAACATCGCCGAGCCGACGTTCGTGTGCGACTATCCGCGCGACGTTTCGCCGCTCGCGCGCACCCACCGCGACGACCCGACCATGACCGAGCGCTTCGAGCTGATCGTCCGCGGTCGCGAGATCGCCAACGCGTTCAGCGAGCTGAACGACCCGGTCGAGCAGCTCCGCCGCTTCGAGGCGCAGGCATCGATGAAGCGGGCAGGCGACGAGGAGGCGCACGGCGTCGACCTCGACTACGTGCGCGCGCTCGAGTACGGCCTCCCGCCCACGGGTGGCATGGGGCTGGGTGTCGACCGGCTCGTGATGCTGCTCGCGGGCGTGTCGTCGATCCGCGAGGTCATCCTCTTCCCGCACCTCCGGCCCGAAGCGGAACGAACATGAGCGACACCCGCGTCCTCGTCACCGGAATGGGCGGGGAGCTCGGCACTCGCGTCGCCCAGCTCATCGAAGCGCGCGACTGGGCGACCGAGGTCGTCGGCGTCGACTTCGTGCCGCCCCGGCGGCGGCTCCGGCGCGCCCAGTTCCATCGCATCGACCCGCGCGACGGCGACCGCCTCGCCGCGTTCGTCGAGGGGTACGCGCCGCACATCGTCGCCCACTTCGGCGTGTACGAACCGGCCTCGCGCATGACACCCGAGTCCGCGCGTGAGCGCACCGACTCGTCGACCTCCGCGACGTTGACCGCGGCTGCGGGGACCGGCGCGCTCGAGTACGTCGTGCTGCGCAGCGGGCTGGAGGTCTACGGGCGCCCGACGGCGCGGATCTCGGTCCCCGACGAGGACGCGGTCCCGAAACCGCTGACGCCCTACGGCCGTTCTCTGCTGGCGGTCGAGGCGATGGCCCGCGGCGTCTCGCTGACGTGTGGCGTGCCGGTCGGCGCGCTGCGGTACGCGCCGGTGCTCGGTTCGCACGTGCCGAGCCCGCTCGGACGGATGCTGCGGCTCCCCGTCGTCCCGGTCAGCGCGGTCTCCGATCCGCCGTTCTCGGTGTTGCACCCCGACGACGCGGCCCGCGCGATGGTGCTCGCGATCGAGCACCGGCTCGAGGGACCGTGCAACGTCGTCGGTGGTGGCGCCGCGACCCCGTGGCAGGCCGCGCGGCTCGGCGGCCGTATTCCGCTGCCTGTGTTGCCGGGCATGTGGGGTGCGGTGGCGCGCGCGTCCGAGATCGCGGGCGCCGCGCTCGCCGCGCACGTGATCAGCGTGGTCCGGCACGGATGCACCGGCGACGGCTCTCGGGCGCGCGCCGAGCTCGGGCTCACCGATCTCGTCCCGACGCAGGACGTGTTGCGCGAGCTGTTCGAGTGGGCCGACGTCGTCGCGATCGCCCGTTCCGGGGAGCAGGCGGCATGACCGCGAACGTGCTCGACGCCGATCGCATCGTCGAACCCGAGCCTTTGCTCACCGCGCTCCGGCGCCGGGTGTCCGGGCGCTATCCGATCGATCCCTTCGGTCTCGACCCGCAACTCGCCGACCTGTGCGTGCCGGTCTTCGAACGGGCGGTGCGCGTGCGTCTCTCCGGCGGTGAGCACGTCCCCGCCTCCGGGCCCGCGGTGATCGTGTCGAACCGCGGTTTCGGCGCGGCGGAGCTCGCGGCGATCGGTGTCGCGGTCGAACGCGCGAGCGGGCGCCGGTTGCGGGTCGTCGGTGCCCCCGACATTCCGCTGCTCGGCCCGGCGCTGCGACGGCTCGGGGCGATCTCGAGTAGTGAGAACGACGTCGCGGCCGCGTTGCGTGCGGGTCATCTCGTCGGGATCCCGCTCGCACCCACCTGGTTGCGCACGGGTGCGGGGCACGCCCCGCACGCGGTCGCCCGGGCGCTGACGTTGGCGCCGATCGTCCCGGCCGCGGTGCACGCCGTGGGCCGGTTCGGCGCCGTGGTCGGATCGTGGGCGGTCCGGTTCGGCCCGCTCGTGACGCTCGCCGATCCGTACGACCCCGACGATCCGCTCGCGGCCGCCCGCTTCACCGAGGCGATGCGGCGCGCGGTGGGCGCGCTGCTCGCCGAGGCCTGACGCACCAGCCGGGCCGCCGGTCCGGCCGCCGGTCGGTCGGGAGCGGTGCCGCCGGTATCCTCGCATCATGTCGGAGACGGTCACCGACGACGGCGCCACCATCGCGTACAGCGCGTGGGGTCGTCGCGACGGCTCGCCCGTCGTCCTGATCCAGGGTCTGGGCGTCGACCACCGCGGCTGGGCGCTCCAACGGGGCGCGTTCGGCCGCCGGCACCACTGCATCGCGCCCGACAACCGCGGCACCGGCCACTCCGACGCCCCGCCCGGTCCGTACGACATCATGCAGATGGCTCGCGACACGATCGCCGTGATGGACGCGGAGGGCATCGATCGCGCGCACGTCGTCGGCGCCTCGATGGGCGGCGTGATCACCCAGGTCATCGGCGTCATGCACCCGGAGCGGGTGCGGTCGCTCACGCTCGCCTGCACCGCCTGCCAGCACCACCAGTGGCGCCGGGAGCTCCTCGCGGAGTGGGCCGACGTCGTCGACGCGAAGGGCATGGCCGGGCTGATGGACGACGCCATGCGCTGGTTGATCGGGCCGCGGCTGCAGCGACGCTTCGGCGTCTTCGTCAACGTGCTGGCGCGCGTGCTCGTGCAGACGAAGCCGGACGCGTTCGTCGCTCAGGTGGGTGCGATCCTCGACGCGAGCGACGAGCTGCGCTTCGCCCTGCCGGAGGTCACGGCCCCGACACTCGTCGTCACCGGCTCGCAGGACACGCTCACGCCGTTGGGTGACGCGGAGGAGCTGTCCGAGCTGATCACGACCTCGCGGTTGTACGTTCTCCGCGGCGCCGCGCACGGGCTCATGGCCGAAGCCCCGAACGCGTTCAACGACGTCGTCGTGAAATTCCTCGAAGAGATCGACCGCGCCGAGTCCCTCCCATCGCAGGAAACAGCCTGATCCCAGCAACACAGGGCACGCTCACACACCGCCGGCCCGGACGGTGGGCTGGTCGGCCTGGAGATCGAGGGCCGGAGGTCGTAGCCGCGGTCGGAAGCCGGCGCAGATCCGCAGGCCCGGACGGTGGGCTGGTCGGCCTGGAGATCGAGGGCCGGAGGTCGTAGCTGCGGTCGGAAGCCGGCGCAGATCCGCAGGCCCGGACGGTGGGCTGGTCGGCCTGGAGATCGAGGGCCGGAGGTCGTAGCTGCGGTCGGAAGCCGGCGCAGATCCGCAGGCCCGGACGGTGGGCTGGTCGGCCTGGAGATCGAGGGCCGGAGGTCGTAGCTGCGGTCGGAAGCCGGCGCAGATCCGCAGGCCCGGACGGTGGGCTGGTCGGCCTGGAGATCGAGGGCCGGAGGTCGTAGCCGCGGTCGGAAGCCGGCGCAGATCCGCCGGCCCGGACGGTGGGCTGGTCGGCCTGGAGATCGAGGGCCGGAGGTCGTAGCCGCAGTCAGAGACGCCCCGGGGGTGCGAGGTGATGCTCGCGCCACCACGTGATCTTGTCCCCGTGGAACGCGCACACCGACAGACCGCGCCAGCCGATCACCTCGCCGTCGTCGCGCCTGCGGGCGCGGATCGTCCAGTCGGCGAGCGCCACGTTGCCGCCTTCGAACGCGAGGTGGTGCACGTCGAACGAGACCGGGTCCGCCCACGCGAACCCGGCTCGCACGATCTTGCGGTAACGGTCCTTGCCCGCGACGCGGCCCGACGGCATTTCGATGACCATGTCGTCGGCCCAGCACTCGAGGTACGCGTCGAGGTCGGCCGCGAGCCACGCGTCGACACGCCGCATGAACACGGCGCGTCGGGCGCCGGATGACGACGGCACGAGCTCAGCTGGACCGCTGCACGAGCCCGTCGACGAGTGTGCGCAACCGCTCGCAGACTGCGGGGTCGAGCTTCGTCGCCCCGGCGAGCGCTTCGGAGGCTTTCGTCGCGTGGGTGCGCGCGACCGTCATCGACGCGTCGATGACTTCGGGCGTCGCGATCAGCTCGACCGCGCGCGTCACCTGCTCCCATTCGAGCTTGCGCCCGAGCAGCTCCCGCAGCTCCTCCGACCGGTCGACGGCGTAGATGACGGGCAACGTGTAGACGCCTTCGTGGACGTCGTTGCCGGCGGGCTTGCCCAGCTCGGCCTCGGTGCGCGTCACGTCGAGCACGTCGTCGACGACCTGGAAGCACAGGCCGAGGTGGTGGCCGAACTGGGTCAGCGCGTCGAGGCTGTCGGCCGACACGTTGCTCACCATGGCGCCGATGCGCGACGCCGTCGCCATGAGCGACGCGGTTTTGCCCTCGATCGACGAGAGGTACGACTCCTCGGTGCGTGTGACGTCGAAGAGGTGCTGCAGTTCGAGCACCTGCCCCCGGCACAGCTCGCCGATGGTCGCGGCAAGGAGCCCGGCGACGTCGGCGCCCAGCGACGCCGCGAGCGACGACGCCTGGGCGAGGAGGTAGTCGCCGGCGAGGATGGCGACGATGTTCGACCAGCGGGCGTTCACCGACGGCACGCCCCGCCGGGTCTCGGCCTCGTCGATCACGTCGTCGTGGTACAGCGATCCCAAGTGCACCAATTCGACCGCGGCGCCGCCGGTGACGACCTCGGGAGCAGCCGGCGACGCGATGCCGGCGGCGGCGTACCCGGCGCACAGGGCGAGCGTCGGCCGCAGGCGTTTGCCGCCCGCAGCGAGCAGGTGCCCGGCGACGTCGCCGAGGAACCGGTCCTCGGCGAGCACGGCGGCGTTCAGGCGGTCCTCGACGCGGACGAGGTCGGCGGGCAGAGGCGCGAGCCCCACGTCGTCGATCAGGGACACGGGCACCGCTCCTTTGCCGGGCGCGCCGTCCTGGGCGCCTGATGATCCGCCGACTCCGTAGTACGAGTCGAGGCTACGGCGACGGCCGGGGGAGGGTCGATTCGGGCGGTTGGGCCGGACTCGTGCGCCACCCCCGGGAATGATCGCAGTCCGCCAGGTGTAGTTCATGAGCTGACCGAGGGGTACACCGGAGTCGAAGACCGGTCAGTAACCCAAAGCAATCCGCGAACGTCCCCGAAACATCAGTTCCCGAGCCGGCGGCCGCCAAAGAAGCGGCCCGATCGGCCGATAGAATGAGCAACAGGCTCACCTTGAGAGGCGGTTCATTTTGTTCGAGCGCTTCACCGACCGAGCGCGACGGGTCGTTGTCCTCGCCCAAGAGGAAGCACGCCTGCTCAACCACAACTACATCGGTACCGAGCACATCCTGCTCGGGTTGATCCACGAAGGCGAGGGAGTCGCGGCCAAGGCGCTCGAGTCCCTCGGGATCTCTCTCGAAGCCGTGCGCGCTCAAGTGGAAGAGATCATCGGTCACGGCGGCCAGGCGCCGTCGGGCCATATCCCGTTCACGCCCCGCGCCAAGAAGGTCCTCGAGCTCTCGCTGCGCGAGGCGCTGCAACTGGGCCACAACTACATCGGTACCGAGCACATCCTGCTCGGGCTGATCCGCGAGGGTGAGGGTGTCGCCGCGCAGGTGCTCGTGAAACTCGGCGCCGACCTGAGCCGCGTCCGCCAGCAGGTCATCCAACTGCTGTCCGGCTACGCGGGCACCAAGGAGGCGGCGGGCGCGGGTGCGGGCGCGGCCGGAGGCGCGGAGAGCGCGCCGTCGGGCTCGCTCGTCCTCGACCAGTTCGGCCGCAACCTCACGCAGCTCGCGCGCGAGAAGAAGCTCGACCCGGTCATCGGGCGCGAGCGCGAGATCGAGCGCGTGATGCAGGTGTTGAGCCGGCGCACGAAGAACAACCCGGTGCTCATCGGCGAGCCCGGTGTCGGCAAGACGGCCATCGTCGAGGGGCTCGCGCAGAGCATCGTCGAGGGCACCGTCCCCGAAACCCTGCACGCCAAGCAGCTCTACACCCTCGACCTCGGTGCGCTCGTCGCCGGATCCCGCTACCGCGGCGACTTCGAGGAGCGTCTGAAGAAGGTGCTGAAGGAGATCCGCACCCGCGGCGACATCATCTTGTTCATCGACGAGCTGCACACGCTCGTCGGGGCGGGTGCCGCCGAGGGCGCGATCGACGCGGCGTCGATCCTCAAGCCGATGCTCGCGCGCGGTGAGCTCCAGACCATCGGCGCAACCACGCTCGACGAGTACCGCAAGCACTTGGAGAAGGACGCCGCGCTCGAGCGGCGGTTCCAGCCGATCAAGGTCGAAGAGCCTTCGGTCGTCGAGACGATCGAGATCCTGAAGGGCCTGCGCGAGCGGTACGAGTCGCACCACCGCGTGTCGATCACCGACCAGGCGATCGTCGCGGCCGCGAACCTCGCCGACCGTTACATCTCCGACCGCCATCTCCCCGACAAGGCGATCGACCTCATCGACGAAGCGGGCTCGCGCCTGCGCATCCGTCGCATGCAGGCCCCGCCCGACTACCGCGAGCTCGAAGACGAGATCTCGAAGGTCCGCAAGGAGAAGGAAGCGGCGATCGAGGCCCAGCAGTTCGAGCGGGCCGCATCACTGCGCGACCGTGAGAAGTCGTTGCTCGAGCAGCGCGCCGGCAAGGAACGCGAGTGGCGCGCCGAGGGCGTCGATCTCTTCAACGAGGTGAACGAGGAGTCGATCGCCGAGGTCCTCGCGCTCTGGACCGGTATCCCGGTCTACAAGCTCACCGAGGAGGAGACCGCCAAGCTCCTGCGCATGGAGGAAGAGCTCCACAAGCGCATCGTCGGTCAGAACGACGCCATCAAGGCGGTCTCGCAGGCGATCCGGCGCACTCGCGCCGGCTTGAAGGACCCGAAGCGCCCGAGCGGTTCGTTCATCTTCTTGGGCCCGTCGGGTGTCGGCAAGACCGAGACCGCCAAGGCGCTCGCCGAGTTCCTGTTCGGCGACGAGTCGTCGATGATCCAGCTCGACATGTCGGAGTACATGGAGAAGCACACGGTGTCGCGGCTGGTCGGTTCGCCGCCCGGCTACGTCGGTTACGACGAAGGCGGACAGCTCACCGAGGCCGTGCGGCGCAAGCCGTTCTCGGTCGTGCTCTTCGACGAGATCGAAAAGGCCCATCCCGACGTCTTCAACGCTTTGTTGCAGATCCTGGAGGACGGCCGGCTCACCGACGCGCAGGGTCGCACGGTCGACTTCAAGAACACCGTGATCATCATGACGTCGAACCTGGGTACCGCCGACCTCAAGAAGGCGGCGCTCGGATTCGGCCGTGCCGACGAGCACACGACGTACGACAAGATGAAGGACAAGGTGCACGAGGAGCTCAAGCGCCACTTCCGGCCCGAGTTCCTCAACCGCATCGACGACGTCATCGTCTTCCACCAGCTGACGACCGACGAGATCACCGAGATCGTCGATCTGCTCATCAAGCGAGTGGTCGGCCAGCTGGAGTCGCAGGGCCTGAGCTTCGAGCTCAAGCAGGCGGCCAAGCTGCTGTTGGCGGCGAAGGGTTACGACGCCGCGTTGGGTGCTCGGCCGTTGCGCCGGGCCATCCAGCGCATGGTCGAAGACCCGCTGTCGGAGAAGATCCTGTGGAAGGAGTTCCACGCCGGCGACACCATCGTCGTCGACGCCGAGGGCGACGAGATCGTCTTCCGGACCGTCGAAGGTGTCGCGGCGCCCGCGGAACCACCGCCGCCGGTAGAGCTCGCGGGCTCCGGCCCCTCCGAGTAGTAGCGATTCGGATCCGCGTCCACGACCGCGATAATCGTTGGTCGTGACGCGGGTCCGGGTGGCAAGGCTCGTCGCGGTTGTCTCCGCTCGCGGTCGTCCTCGCGAGCTGCAACGTCAACACGCGCGTCGACGTGACGTTGCGCCGCGACGGATCGGGGACGCTGCGGACGACGGTCGCGTTCGATGCCGACGCGGTCTTGAAGATGGGTGGCGCCGCGACCCTCGCGCGGACGGTCCCGTTCGACGATCTCCGCAAGGCCGACTGGAAGATCTCGAAGTGGGTACGCGGCTCGGGCGGTACCGAGACCATCTCGCTGGCGCACGACTTCGTCGACCAAACCGAGCTGGTGCAGCTGGTCGGCGATCTCGCCGGGCCGCACGGCATCCTGCAGAGTCCGTCCGTCACCCACGACCGAGGGTGGTTCGACAGCCGTGACGGGCTGAGCATCGTCGTCGACGTGCGCTCGCCCTCGGTCGACCTCGTGGGCGACACGGCACTGGCGGCCCGGCTGCGCGCCGCCGGGACCGATCCGGTGAAGCTGCAGGCGCAGCTCGCGACGGAGTTGAAGACGGCGCTGCACGTGTCGGTCGTGCTGCGCCTCCCGAACGGGCACTTCAAGACGTATGACGCCCCGACGGGCAGCGTGCGCACGGTGAGCGTCACCGACGGCGGTCTCGCCTGGGACCACGTCGTGAAGTTCGGGATCGGCGTGGCGCTGGCGGTCCTCGCGGGCCTGTTCCTCCTGGCGGCCGGGATCGGGGCCCGGCGGAACCACCGCCGAGCCGCGCAGCGGGTGGGTCGGCGCGGCGTCGAGCCGGCGGAGCGGACCCCGCTGATGTGACCAGGGGCCATGCCCGTCGGTGGCGCATGCCGCGGCTACGGTCTCGGGCATGACCCGAACGTCTGTTCGACCCACCCTGTTCGAGTGCACCACCTGCGGCGCCCAGTCGCCGAAGTGGCTCGGCCGCTGCACCGAGTGCGGCACCTGGGGCTCGGTCACGGAGTCGGCGGTCCCGGTGGCCCGGGCCGCGTCCGGGCGCCGCGGCGCCGGGCCCGCAGGCCCGCGGCTCTGCGTACCAATGCCGATCGCCGACGTCGCGACGGCGGGCGCGTCGCAACTGAGCACGGAGGTCGCCGAGCTCGACCGCGTCCTCGGAGGCGGTCTGGTCGCGGGGTCGGTGACCCTCGTCGGCGGCGAACCCGGGATGGGCAAGAGCACGCTGCTCATGCAGGCGCTCGGCCGGCTCGCGGCGCGCGGCGTTCGCTGCCTGCTCGTGTGCGCGGAGGAGTCGACCGCCCAGGTCCGCATGCGCGCGGACCGCCTCGGCAGCGCTCGCGCCCGAGCTCTTCGTCCTGTCGGAGACGTCGCTCCCGGCCGTTGTCGCCGCGGTCGTCGAGCTCGAGCCGGTGGTGCTCGCGATCGACTCGATCCAGGCCGTGCACGACCCCGACGCGCCGGGCGCGGCCGGATCGGTGTCGCAGGTGCGCGAGTGCGCGCAGGAGCTGGTCCGCATCGCGAAGGAGCACGACATCGCCACGTTCCTGGTCGGGCACGTCACCAAGGACGGTGCGCTCGCGGGCCCACGCGCGCTCGAGCACGTCGTCGACACCGTCCTCTCGTTCGAGGGCGACCGTCATCACGCGCTGCGCATGCTGCGCGCGCTGAAGCACCGGTTCGGCGCCACCGACGAGCTCGGGCTCATGGAGATGACCACGAGCGGCCTGCTTCCCGTCAACGACCCGAGCGCGCTGTTCCTCGCCGACCGCCGCCTCGGCGCGACGGGTTCGGTCGTCACCGCGGTGATGGAGGGCACCCGTCCGCTCTGCGTCGAGGTGCAGTCCCTGGTGTCGCCCACCGGCGCGCCGATCCCGCGGCGCATCGCCCAGTCGTTCGAGGGCAACCGTCTGTCGATGCTCGTCGCGGTGCTGCAACAGCGGGCCGGCATCGGGCTCGCGAACCACGACGTCTACGCGAGCGTCGCCGGCGGCGTGCGGGTGAACGAGCCCGCCGCCGACCTCGCGGTCGCGCTCGCGATCGCGGGCGCCCACCGCGGCACGACCGTCGACGCGAACACGTTCGTCGTCGGCGAGATCGGGCTCGGCGGCGAGGTCCGCCAGGTGCCACAGGCCCCGCGACGATTGACCGAGGCGCTGCGGCTCGGCTTCCACACGGCGATCGTCCCGACCTCGACGCCCGACGTGCGGGGGATGTCGTTGCGGCGCGTCGCCGATCTGCGGGAGGCCTTGGCCGCGGCCGCTTCCGGCGCGGGGTAGCCTCGGAGTTCCGACCGGGAGGATCTGTTGGCGCAGGGCCGATCGGAAGTTCTCTACGCCGCGCTGCGGCTGGTGGCTCCGGGCACTCCGTTGCGTGAGGGCATCGACCGCATTCTGCAGGCGAAGATGGGCGCGCTCATCGTCGTCGGCGACGGACCGGCCGTCTTGAACATCTGTTCGGGCGGGTTCCTCCTCGACGCCGAGTTCACGCCGCAGCGCCTGTCGGAGCTGGCGAAGATGGACGGTGCGATCATCCTCGCCTCCGACGGGACACGCGGTGCGCGCGCGCCAACGTGCACCTCGTTCCCGACCCCGACATCCCCACGAACGAGACCGGTACCCGGCACCGCACCGCGGAACGGGTGGCGCGCCAGATCTCGGTCCCGGTGATCACCGTGTCCGAGGAGATGGGCGTCGTCTCGGTGCACTACCAGGGGAACAAGCAGACCCTCGACCGGACGCCCCGAGTTCTGGCCCGCGCCGACCAGGCGCTGCAGATCCTCGGTCGCTACAAGGCCCGCCTCGACAGCGTCACCGGCGCGCTGTCGGCGCTCGAGGTCGAGGACCTCGTGACCGTCCGCGACGTCGTCACGGTGCTGCAGCGCGCGGAGATGGTGCGCCGGATCGCGGAGGAGATCGAGGGCTACGTCGTCGAGCTCGGCCACGACGGCCGACTGGTCGAGCTCCAGCTCGAGGAGCTCACGGGCGGCGTGCGCGCCGACCTGCGGCTGGTCGGCAAGGACTACTTCGTCGAGTCGCCCGAGTGGATGCTCGCGCAGGTCACCGCGCGTCTCGCCCACATCTCCGACGACGAGCTCCTCGATCTGCGCGTCGTGGCGTCGGTGCTGCACCTGCCGACCGAGCTCGATCTCGACTCGTCGCTGCAGCCGCGCGGGTACCGGCTGCTGAGCAAGATCCCGCGTCTGCCGGAGGACGATCGCGGGCCACGTCATCGAGCGCTTCGGCACGCTGCCCAAGGTGATGCGCGCGAGCCTCGCCGATCTCGTCGAGGTCGAAGGGGTCGGCGAAGCGCGTGCCCGCGCGATCAAGGACGGACTCTCCCGGGTCGCGGAGACGTCGATCCTCGATCGCTACGCGTGAACGTGAACATGGCTCCCTCGGGCTCCGCTGCGCTGCGCTTCGTCCGCACGGGTGCTCGCACCTCGCACTAGGTTCCGCCGGCATGTCAGCACTCCGCGAAGGGCCCGTTCACGACGTCTCGGTCGAGGCGCGTCCGCTCCTCGTCGACGGACTCGAGGTCGCGGCCGTGCACGCCCGCCCCGACGGCATGCCGGCCGCGGGCGTCGTGCTGCATCCCGATATCGGCGGGATGCGGCCGCTGTTCGACGACATGGCCCGCCGGCTCGCCACCCACGGCCTCGCCGTCTGTGTCGTCGAGCCGTGGGCCGCGCTCCCGGAGTCGGCGCAGTGGTCGACGGTCGAGGATCGGCTCGCGCACGTGAAGGATCTCGACGACTCGCAGCAGATGGACATGCTCGACGGCGGCCGCCGACCGCCTCGTCGTCGAGGACGACGTCGCCCGGGTGTCGGTCCTCGGCTTCTGCATGGGCGGGCACTACGTGCTGAAGGCGGCGTCCATCGACCGGTTCGACGCCGCCGTCGCGTTCTACGGGATGATCCGCACGCCCGAGGCGTGGCAGGGACCGGGTCACCGGATCGAGCCGCTCGAGGTCGCCGCGCGGATGGTGCCGACGCTCGCCTTTTTCGGTGCCAACGATCCGTGGACCCCGGCCGCCGACATCGATGCGCTGCGCGACGCGTGGAGCGGCCGCGCCGACTGCGAGATCGTGGTGGTGGAGGGTGCCGAGCACGGCTTCGTCCACGACCCCGACCGCGACGTGCACCGCGCCGACGATGCCGCGCACGCCTGGGACCGGGCATTGCAGTGGGTCGGCGCGCACGGTAGCCGCGACAGCGAGCCGCCCCGCGAGCCTGCGACCTAGACAGTCGCGCGGATCTCGAGCTCTTCGCGGTTGACGATGCGGTAGCGGCTGCGGCCCGAGATCTCGAGCCAGCCCAGCTTCACGAACAACGCGATCGCCTTGTTGACCCGCTCGCGCGAGGCGCCGACCATGCCGGCCAGCTCCTCCTGGGTGAGCGGCATGCGGAAGTCGTCCTCGCCGTCGGCGAGCTCGAGGAGGCGCTTGGCCGTGCGGCCGGTGACGTCGAGGAACATCGCGTCGGCGAGGGCCTCGTCGGTGGCGCGCAGGCGGCGGGCCAGGATCCGCACTACCGCCCACAGCACTTCCGGGCGGCGGATGAGCACGTCGCGTACGTCGTCGAACTCGACCGCGATGAGGTGCACGGTCGTGAGCGCGCGGGCGTTCGCGGAGCGGACTCCTCCGTCGAACATCGACATCTCGCCGAACAGCGCACCCGGGCCGAGCACGGTGAGCACCGACTCGCGGTCGTCGGAGGCGCGGGCCACGATCGCGATCCGGCCGGAGAACACGACGTAGAGATGCGTCGCGGGCTCGTCCTTCTGCGAAGATCGTGTCGCCGCGCCGGTCGCGCGCGAGGGCCGTACGGCCTCGCAGCTGCTCGAGCAGCTCGGGAGGCAAGTTTCCGAAGAGATCGGTCTTGTCGAGCACCGGCGTGCGTGCCGCCATGTTGCCGGGTCCTGTCGTCGCGGGAGGCTATCCGAGCCCGCTCGGGGCCGCCCGTTGTGTTTTCGGTCACACTCCACATCGGCCGAAATCCGTCCGGCCCTGAGAGCCTTCCCACCGGCCGTGGTCAAGAGGTCCGGAGACGAGCCGATGAGACCGGGATGTTCGTCGAAGGAATCCGTCTCTTCGTGGTCGTCCTCGGGACGGCCGCGGGCTTCTGGGCCGCCCGCACCTTCGGTACCCAGGCCCAGGGCCTGGGCGGGATGCTCGGCTGCCTGCTCGGCTACGTCAGCGGCGGCATGTTCGGCCGGGTGCTCGACAAGGCGCTCGGCGTCGTCGAACGCCGCGTCGACCGGCGCTCACCCGCCCGGTTCGTCGCGGGCACGCTCGGCGCGATCGCCGGGTCGGCGCTCGCGCTCGTGCTGGTGCTGCCGGCCGCGCTCCTCGTCCCGGTCCCGTTCGCGGTCTCGCTCGTCGGTCTCGCCTCGTGGATCTTCGGGTACATCGGGTTCCGGCTCGTCGCCCGCCAGAGCGAGGCGGTGCTCGAGCTGCTCGGCCTGTCGACGCGCCCGCTGGTGCGGGCGCAGGCCTTCGACGCCCGCGACGGACTCCTCGTCGACTCCTCGGTCGTCATGGACGGCCAGCTGCTGCCGCTCACCCGCGCGGGTGTGCTCAGCGGCGACCTCATGGTGGCGCGTTTCGTGCTCGACGAGGTGCAGGGATTCGCCGACGCGACCGACGACGTGAAGCGGCGCCGGGCGCCGGCGCGGGCTCGAGATCCTCGACTCGCTGCGGTCGGAGTCGAACGTCCGCCTCTACGTGCTCGACGACGAGCTGCCGGAGATCCCCGAGGTCGACGCCAAGCTCATCGCGCTGGCCCGGCGGCTGCAGCTGCGACTGCTGACGAACGACGGTCCGCTCGCGCGCAACGCGCAGCTGCAGGGCGTGCCGACGACCAACCTGCGCAAGCTCGCGCAGGAGCTGACGCCGAGCATCGGTCCCGGCGACTACGTGCGCGTCTCGCTGACCCGCGAGGGCAAGGAGTCCGGCCAGGGCGTCGGCCATCTCGAGGACGGCTCGATGGTCGTCGTGAACGGTGGCCAGCGAGCTGGTCGGCGGGCCCGAGGTCGTGCTCCAGGTGACCTCGGTGGTGCCGACGGCCGCCGGGCGCCTGCTCTTCGCCCGCCCCGACGAAAGCTGACGGCCGATCACGCGGCTGCCCTGGCTTCGGACTGGCGAGCTCGCTGCGTCCGCACGCGGACCTGAGCTGCGGCAGACGGTCCGGTGACAGACCTGGGCGATCGTGGTCGCGGCCGGAGGCGGGAGCCGCTTCGGCGCGGCCAAGCAGTTCACGCGCCTCGGCGACGTCAGCGTCCTCGACCGTGCGGTCGGTGTCGCCGGCTCGGCGTGCGACGGCGTCGTCGTCGTGCTGCCCGCGGGCAGCGACTGGAACGCGCCGGCCGGCGTGCGCGTCGCCACCGGCGGCGACACCCGTTCGGCGTCGGTGCGGTCCGGCCTCGCTCAGGTCCCCGACGACGCCGACGTCGTCGTCGTGCACGACGCGGCGCGCCCGCTCGCGACCGCCGCACTGTTCGCCCGCGTCGTCGCCGCGGTACGGGCCGGCGCCGACGCCGCGGTGCCGGCGACTGCCGGTGACCGACACGGTGAAGCGGGTGCGCGACGAGCGGGTGATCGAGACGGTGCCGCGCGACGACCTCGTCGTCGTCCAGACGCCGCAGGCGTTCCGACGCACCGCGTTGACGCAGGCGCCATGCGGGCGGCGGCGGTCGGCACCGACGACGCCGCGCTCGTCGAGGCCGCGGGCGGGACCGTCGTCGTGGTGGAAGGCGAGCCGCGCAACCTGAAGGTGACGGTCGCGGGCGACATCGAGCTCGCCCGCGCGTTGATCGAAGGTGCGCACGCATGAGCCGGAGCCGGGTCGGGCTGGGTTTCGACGTGCACCCGTTCGGCGACGGCGCCGCCGCTCGTGCTCGGCGGGGTGACGATCCCGGACGCGCCCCGGCTCGCCGGGCCACTCCGACGGCGACGCGGTCGCGCACGCGGTCGCCGACGCCCTGCTCGGCCCGGCCGGGCTTCCCGATCTCGGCACGCTCTTCCCCGCGACCGACGAGCAGCTACCGCGGCGCCGACTCGATGCAGCTGCTCGCCGAGGTCGCGCGGCGCGTCGCGCGCGACAGCTGGTGGGTGGAGAACGTCGACGTCACCATCGCGGCCGAGACGCCCCGCCTCGCGCCGCACATGCGAGGCGATGGCGGCGAACGTGCGGCGCGGCGCTGGCGCCGTTGCGCGAGCCGATGGGCCGCGGCATCGCGGTGTCGGTGCGGCCCAAGCGGGGCGAGGGGCTGGGCGCGATCGGGCGGTCCGAGGGGATCGCGGTCTGGGCGGTCGCGCTGCTCTCGGGCGGCTGAAACCATCGGGGACGGCCGCCCCGGGCGATTAGCCTCGACGGATGCTGCGGCTCTACGACACTGCGAGACGCGCGAAGGTCGACTTCGTGCCGAGCGTCGAAGGGCGCGTGTCGATGTACGTCTGCGGCCCGACCCCGTACGACGTGCCGCACCTCGGTCACGGCCGCAAGGAGGTCGTGTTCGACACGATCCGCCGCTACCTCGTGTGGCGCGGGTTCGCGGTGACGTACGTCAGCAACGTCACCGACATCGAGGACAAGATCATCGCCCGGGCCCAGGACGGACGGAACCACCGAAGCCGAGCTCGTGCGCCGGTTCGAAGGGCACGTTCCGCAGCGCCTTCGATCGCCTGAACATCCTGCGCGCCCGACGACGAGCCGCGGGCCACCGAGTGGATCGACGAGATGATCGCGCTCATCGCGCAGCTCGTCACGAGCGGGCACGCGTACGTCGTCGAAGGGCAGGGCGTCTACTTCCAGGTCGACTCCCTCCCCGAGTACGGCGCGCTCTCGCACCGCACGCTCGAGGAGTTGCTCGAGAGCGCGGGCGCGCGTGTCGACGTCGACGAGCGCAAGCGGGCCCCCGTCGACTTCGCGCTGTGGAAGACGGCGAAGCCGGGCGAGCCGGCGTGGGACTCGCCGTGGGGGCTCGGGCGTCCGGGCTGGCACATCGAGTGCTCGGCGATGTCGTTGAAGCTCCTCGGCGACGGCTTCGACATCCACGGCGGCGGCAGCGATCTCGTCTTCCCGCACCACGAGAACGAGATCGCGCAGGCGGTGGGCGCCGGTCACGAGTTCGCGCACTACTGGCTGCACAACGGGATGCTGAACGTCGACGGCAAGAAGATGTCGAAGTCGCTCGGCAACTTCGTCACGCTCGTCGACGTGCTCGAGAAGTACGACCCGCGCGCCTTCCGCCTCGCTCGTGCTGCAGACGCACTACCGCAAGCAGATGGAGATCGGCGAGAAGGAGCTGTCCGACGCGGAGAAGGCGGTCGGGCGGCTCGACGCGCTCGCCCGCCGCGCCCGCGCCGCCGCCCTCCCGGCCGCCGCGGTCGGTGACGTCACGCCCTTCCGCGACGTCATGGACGACGACTTCGACACGCCCGCCGCGCTCGCGTACGTGTTCGAGCTCGTCCGCGACGCGAACGTCGCGCTCGACGAGAGCGCTCACCGAGACCGCCGCGACCGCGTTTCGCAACGGTCACGCGAGCTCGCGGGCGCGCTCGGGCTCGAGCTGCGGGCCGAGGCGCCGCCCGCCGACGCCGAGATCGACGACCTCGTCGCGGCCCGCGAGGTCGCGCGGAGAGCAAAGGACTGGGCCGAGGCGGACCGGATCCGCGCCGAGCTCACGCGGCGGGGAGTCGTCGTGGAGGACACGCCGAGAGGGCCCGAGTGGCGCCGAGAGTGAGCAAGGGCGGCTCCGACCTCGGTGGCGACCAGGTCGAAGGCCGGCGTGCCGTGCTCGAGCTGCTGCGCGCCGGGCAAGCGCCGGCCGCGGGCGATCTACCTCTCGCGCACCGTCACCCACGACGAGCTCGTCAAGGAGATCGTCGAGCGGGCGGGTGGGCTCTTGAGGTCGGTCGCGCCGGAACGCATCGAGCAGATGGCGCGCACCGACGTGCACCAGGGTGTGATCGCGATGGCGCCGCCGTTGCGCCCGGCCGATCTCGACGAGATGCTCGCCGTCGACCACGCGTTCCTCGTCGCGGTCGACGGCGTCACCGATCCTCGCAACCTCGGTGCGATCATGCGCTCGGCCGAGACGGCCGGCGCGACCGGCCTCGTGATGCCTCGGCACCGCTCCGCGAGCGTCACGCCGGTCGTCGCGAAGGCCGCGGCGGGGGCGATCGAGTACCTGCCGATCGCGTTGGTCGGCGGTATCCCCGCCGCGATCGACCGGGCCGCGCGCGCGGGATGCTGGTCGGTCGGGCTCGACGAGCGCGGCGACCGCAGCCTCTTCGACCTCGATCTCGCGGATCAGCCGATCGTCCTGGTGCTCGGTTCCGAAGGCAAGGGTCTTGCCCGACTCACCCGCGACCGCTGCGACGTGCTCGTCAAGATCCCCATGCAGGGTCACCTCGACTCACTCAACGTCTCGGCCGCCGCAACGCTCGCCTGTCACGAGGTCGCCCGCCGCCGCCGCAAGTAACAGCCGCCGCGGTCAGCCCGCCGCGGACGCGGCAACGATGGGTGTCGGGATGCTCGAGCCGCCCTCACTCCCGAAGAACACGCCCTTCGAGAAGTTGAAGATGCCGCCATCGGCGCCGACCATCAGATAGCCGCCGTCGTACGGGACCATCGTGACGATCGGTTGGTTCAGTCGCTTCGCGCCCATGGATCCGTGGAACGAGGCGTTGAAACTGAACACTCCGCCGTCGGACGCGACGAGCCAGTAGCCGAGGTTGTCCGGCGTCGGGACGAGGCCGACGACGGGCCGGTTGAGCCGCAACCTTCCGGTCGAGCCGCGGAACGTGGCGTCGCCGAACGCGAACACGCCGCCGTCGGTGCCGACCATGTAGTAACCGCTGCCGGTCGGTGTCGCGATCGAGCCGACGATGCCTCCGTTGAGCGTCTTCGTGTGAAGGTCGCCGAGGAACTGGGCGTCGCCGAACGGGAGCACGCGGCCTATGTTCGTGAAGAGCCAATAGCCCTTGCCGGTCGGCGTCGCGGAGATGCTGGTGACAATCTCTCGGCGGGCAAGTGTGGCCGGAACCGCGTTGCCGAACGTCGCGGCGTCGCCGATCGGGAACACCTCTCCGGCCGCGTTTACGATCCAGTAGCCGGCGTGCGACGGCGTGAGTGCGATGTCGGTCGCGGCGACGGTCTGCGCGTCGCCGAGGTGATCGAGGCCGCCAAACGTGTAGCTCGTTCCGTTCCGGTCGACCATCACGTAACCGCCGAGCCGGCGCCGCAGGGTGAGCGTCCCCCGCATGAGAAAGCCGGCCGGCGTCGGTCCCTCGAAGCTGCCCCAATCGTTGAAGATCGTGAGGACGAGGTGCGCGCTCGCGATATCGGCGCTTCCCGTGAGGTCCACGTGGATGCATTCGAGGTCGGCTTGGTTGCCGATGCCGCACTCTTCCGGGTGAGGCGCATTGTCCCATTCGCCGGTCAGCGTCGTGCCGTCGGAGCGGGTGAACGTCGCTCCGGTTTGGGACGTTCCTGTCGGGCCGATGTCGTAGTGGCCGACGCCGAGTTGGCTCGTCGAGGTGTAGTTCCCGACCCAGATGGGCCATCTGCCGACCGAAAAGCTGCCGTTCCCGCCCCCGACGATCGTCTGGGTCACGACGGGAGGAGTCGCCGCCGCGGGCCTCACCGGAGCGCCGAGCGCGACCAGAGAGATCGAGAAACCGACCATCGCGAGACGTTTCGTCACGAAGCGCATGCCGGCGATGTTGCCCACCGGGTCCGGGTCGAGCAAGGGGTAGTCCCGCACCGGTACTCCGGTGGCTGACCTAGCATCACCGTTCACCCCGCCGGGTTAGCTCAGTCGGTAGAGCAGCTGATTTGTAATCAGCAGGTCGTCGGTTCGATCCCGACACCCGGCTCTCGTGAATACGCAGGTCACGCGGTCCGAGAGTGGTGTTGCATACGTGCGCGACGAGTTTTCATGGCGCGTCTATGGCACGCGCCTCGGGCGTCTCGGCGGAGCCGAACAATCGGGTGCCCATGAGGTCCGCTGCGGCTCGGTCTGCCGCTGTGGTCGCGTGTGCGTAGAGCTCGAGCACCAATCTCGGTGTCGCGTGCCCGAGCCGATGCTGTGCAGTGCGCGGGTCCACTCCGGCGGCCACCCACGCCGTTGCCGCGGCATGACGCAGACTGTGGAATGTCAGCCCGTCGAGCTTGGCCCGGCGGACTGCGGGCACCCAGACACGCGATCGGAAGAGCGAGTAGCGCAGCGGGCCGCCCTCGGGCGCCGCGAATACCCAGGCCTCCGCGTTCTCCGCGGTCAGACCGCGACGGCGCAGGTGCGCGGCGAGTTCCGCCATGAGCGGAGCCGACGCAGCAACGGTGCGACGGCCGGCGTTGGTCTTCGGGTCGCCGACGTCGAGGACGCCGTTTACTTCCCCGAGGTTGAGCCTCACGGTCACCGAGCGGCGGAACACGTCGAGGTCGCGAATCTGGAGGCCCGCACACTCGCCCCAGCGGAGACCGAGCTCGGCGGCGACGAGTACCATCGCGCGGTAGTCGGGCCCGATTGCCTCCGCGAGTCGTTGGATTTCGCTCGGATCGGGGAGCCGACGGGTCCTCGGCGCCGACGGCGGCAGCCTGATGCCGCGGCACGGCGATCGGCCGATGAGGTCGGCGTTCACAGCCGCGTTGAGGATGAGCCGCAAGACCGCGTAGTAGCCGCGTGTGGTCGCGGGCGCGAAACGGGCCGCGAGCGAGTCAACGAACGCCTGAACGTCGAGCGGCGTCAACGATCCGAGTGGCCGCGGCCCGAATGCGGGGACCAGGTGCAGGTCGACGGTCCTCGTGTACCAAGCGACGGTCTTCGGTCTTCTCCCGACCGTCGATGCCGACCACTGCCTGACCCACTCCTCGAACGTCACTGCCGAGCGCCTCGGGTCAATCCACGCACCGCGGCTGCGATCGGCCAGCTCTCGTGCCTCGAACGCTTGGGCGTCGCGTCGGTTGCGGAACGTGCGCTTGTACGCGCGGCCGTCGGGGTCTCGGAGGCGCACGTCGTAGCGGGTTCCGCGTGACGTAGCGCGTCTGTGGACGCTCATGGTGTCGGCCTTCCTGTTTGCTCAGGTGGTCGGCTGGCCCGGGTCAAGTTCGCGCTTGGCCCGGGCCGCACTCGTTTTCGACCGAACCGTAGTCCCGCCGCGCCGCTGACGGTCGACGTACTCCTCGAGCGCGGCCACGGGAACGCGTGCCGAGCGCCCGATGTGGACGACGCCGATCTCTCGGGAGCCGACGAGCTCGTACATCGTCGTACGTCCGATCGACAGTACGCGTGCTGCTTCGACGATCGTCAGCAGCAGTACCCCGTCTGCTTGCTCGGTCCTCTCCTGCGCGTTTTCGCTCATGCTCTGGATAAGCGCGCTGCGATCGCCAAACGCGACAAGGAAATCGCGACCAGAGCGAGAATCACACACGTTGCATCCTGATGCCGTCGCCGTCGAAAACACCCCTCGCGAAATGGCTGCACGAACTTGCATTCGACGAATCGCGACGCACCTCTCGGCGAATCGGCCCCGTCGAACGCCGCCGCCCAGCCCGCCTGCACGGTCCCCGACGACCCCCTGCCTGAGCTCAGCACAGCGTCTCGTTGGAGCCTCGAGTTCACGGCCCGAGACCCCGTCAAGATCGGCACAGATATGCCGCTTCCGCTAAACGGAAGCAGCAGAGGTCCGTGCAGACGCTCGCCGAAGGTGCACGCTCGCCCGGGCGGACATCACTTTCGAGGTCGTGAGTTGTTGACCCGGAGGACACTTGACGGCCGCGCGCGCCATACCGGTCAACTCGGGTGCCGGAGTCCGACCGCTCGTACCGCGCGAGAGCAGCTCAGACGACGTGGACCCCACGACCCTGCACACACGGGTCGATCGACGTGGCCCGCCGAGAGCAGTCGCCCCGAGGTGACATCTCCCATACTCGGGAGTCTGCACGCAACCTCTGCACGCAACCTCTGCACGCAACCTCTGCACGCGCCTCCGCCGCTCGCACCTACGCGTACCGAATGTCCGACCTCGCGCCAGCAGGGCGAGCGCCCCGATCGGTGTGGTTCAGGTCAGGCCGAGGACGGTCGCGAGTGCCTCGTCGACGGCCCACATTTCTTCGACCGCAAGATGCCCGACTCGCCGTCCCAGACGTTGAGCGTCCACGGTGCCGACCTGTTCGGCCAACACCCGCGTGCGCTCACCGCTGACCAGGACCTCGGGCCGGAACGACGCCGGCCGCGCGCTGCGCGATGTGGGGGCGACGAGCACGACGGATCGCGGCAGAAGCTCGTCGGCCTGCACGATCACGCCGTAGCGCTCACCGCGCGGTTCGTGTCCTGTGCCCTTGGGAACTCGAAACCGGTAGACCTCACCGCGGTGCACGCACCGACTCCATCAGCGCCGCGATCGACAACATCTCTTCACGGTCAGCCTCGTCGGCTTCGAGGGCTTCGACTTCCGCGGCGAGTTCCTTGGAGCGGCGAAGTCGAGCGGCAGACGCGAGCAGCGACGAGCGGATCGCCTCGGACGGGCTGAGTCCGGATGCTTCGAGCAGCCGCAACGCCCGTTCGGCGTCGTCGTCGAGTCGGACCGAGATCGCTCTGCTCATTGCCGCCAGTATGACAGATCGTCATACGATGAGCAAGCGCGCCGAATGCCCGCTCCGGGGACGCCGATGCGAGGCGCTGGAACGCGACACGCAAGTTTCCGGTCGGCTGATTCGGACGTGGCGTGACCGCATGGTCGAGCCGCCGATGCCGACCGACACCGACCGAGTTGACGCGAGACGAGTCGTGCTCGACGGGATTGCGCGAGCCGAACCATTCGACGGCGTGTTCGAGCAGCCGCTCCCGCACCTCGACGACGACCATCCCGTTCCCAGCCGACGTACTCGTCGAGATCGCGGCGCACACAACAAGAGCCGCGTCGCGATCGAGCTCGCGGTCGCTCTCCATGCCGGGACCGTGCCCGATTACGACGCGGCGCCGATCTGGTGGCAGGTCCAGGATCTCGCCTTCCACGCATTTCAGGCAGCGGTGATCATCGTCAGAATCGCAACCGAGAAGACGAGCAGGCCGGTCGCCACGATCTGTGGCGAGCTCGCAGCGTCACACGGGATGGAACTCTGAATCTCGCCTGGAGTGACGCGCTTCGATAAGCGTCCTACCGGTTGGCCTATCGAGGAGTAACGCGTTGAGCCGCTCGGGCAAGACGCATAAGTGGCTCTTCGCGATGAACGCTGGGGTCGTGTCGTGATCGGGCCGGGTTTGTAGGTCCACCAACGAGGCCAGGGGCCTCGCCACTCTTGCGGCTGTCGAAGGCAGCAAGCGAGGGAGACCCCTGGTGATTGATCACGGTAGTGAAGGCGCGACCGCGTTGTTCGACATGGCCGGCTTCGTCGTGTGCGCGCAGGTGCTCGAGGCCGGCGAGTGGTGGTTGTTGGTCGAGACGACGGCCGATCGGGTCGGCTGCCCGTCGTGCGGGGTGCGGGCGGTCGGTCATGGTCGCCGCCGCGTGCAGGTGCGGGATCTGCCGATCGCGGGCCGGCCGGTGCGGCTGGTGTGGGCGAAGCGGATCTGGCGATGCGTCGAGCCGCGGTGCGCGACGGCAACGTGGACCGAACACCACGCCGAGCTCGGATCGCGGGCGTCGCTGACACGCCGCGCTCGGATCGAGATCTGCCGCCGGGTCGGTCGAAGACGCCGACAGCGTCGCGCAGGTCGCCCGCGAGTTCGGTGTCGGATGGCACACCGCGATGGCCGCGGTGCGCGAGCACGGCGAACACCTTGTCGATGATCCCGAACGTCTGGGTGCGCCGAGCGCGCTCGGCCTGGACGAGACCAGCTTCTTGCGGGCCGGCCCGAAACATCCGACGGTCATGATCACCGGGTTCGTCGACCTGGACCGTCACCAGCTCCTCGACGTCGCCGAGGGACGTTCTGGCCAGGTCGTTCGCGACTGGCTCGACCACCGACCGGCTGAATGGGTCGAGGCGATCGACGTGGCGGTCATCGACCCGTTCCGCGGGTATGCGACCGGGCTCACCGACCGGCTCGACGCGACGATCGTGGTCGATCACTTCCACGCGATCCGGTTGGCGAACACGGCGATCGACGACGCCCGCCGCCGCGTGCAACAAGAAACGCTCGGTCATCGTGGTCGACGCGACGATCCGTTGTATCGGATCCGCCGCCGGCTCCTCGTCGGTCACGAACGCCTCAGCGACCAACAACACGAACGGCTCCTCATGATGCTGGGTCACGGCGACCGCCACGGCGACGTCACCAACACCTACCTCGCGAAAGAGCTCCTGCGCGACGTCTACAACGCGCAGACGGTCCGCGCCGCGCGTCGTCGGCTGCGAACGCTTCTACGGACACTGCGACCAGACCGGCGTGCGCGAATGCCGGCGACTCGCCCGCACGATCCGCGCCTGGGAAGCGGAGGTGCTCGCGTTCCACACGACCGGCCGCTCGAACGGGCCGACCGAAGGCATCAACCTGTTGATCAAGAAGGTCAAACGCGTCGGGCACGGCTTCCGCAACTTCAACAACTACCGGCTACGGCTCCTGTTGCACTGCGGCGTCCAATGGCAGACTGCCCCAACCGCAAGAGTGCGAGGCCGTCAACCACGCTTCATCGCGTAGAGCCGCATAAGTCGCGACGGGTGCTCGAGCGAAGAGACTGAGGAGTGCTTCAGCGGTGCATCCCCGACCCGCGTTCTTTCACTAGTGAGGCTCGTGCCGCCTCCGCCGTTTGGAATTGTTGTGGACAGCTGTACCGTTCGGAGAGACGGGAGTCGTGGAACTGCTACATCTGTGCGGTCTTACCGTAACAAGAGAAATTCGGCTGGGATCCTCGCGGCGGCACGAGACAACACAGTCTTGCGCCCCGCCACCCTCGGCCAAATCCTTGTCTGTTGACGAACTGCGGCTTCATCCCTACCCTGCTGATGGATCATTGGCGACAGCGCGGGCGGCCGGGGTGTCTGGTACTCAGTGTCGGCGATTCATGATTGTCACGATCATTGCCATCATGCTCGTGTCGAATGTGTCGATGACGGGCGCCACGGCCGGAACCGGCACGCCGACGGATCCATGGCACAACCTCGATCTCTTCTACGACTTCGTGAATCCGAATGCCCCGTCGAAGTCGTACCAAGACATCACGGCGACGCTGGCGCATACGAGCTTCGTTGAATTCTGGGCGTACCAGGTCTCTCTGACGTACAACGGGTTGCAGTACGCGGGCTTTCAGACCCAGGGCCGGCTCAAAGGCAATCGCAACGGTCAACTCGTCGCGAAGAGCGTTGCATTTTCAATGCAGGATATACCCGGCTATCCGCTTCACGATCTCCAGCCGCAATACTGCTCGACCGGCTTTGATCAGTATGTCGGGTTGTCGTGCGCACAGGAATTGAACTGGAGCGTCGGTGCCACGTACCGCATCGCGATGAACTACTCCTACGGAATCACGACACCGGGATGGTGCCCGGCGGGAGTCAGCGTTTGTACCGTCGCGTCGGGCTTCTTCGGGATCGTACAGATCGCAGCGTTTTCCTACTCGCCGTACAACTTTGGCGGTGTGCAATCGGCAGCGGCATTCCTCGAACTCCCAGCGGGTGGAACCTGTACCGCGCCCATTCCATCGGGGCAGTTCGCCGTTCCGTTCAAGGTGGTAGGCGGCGTCTCCACAAGCGTCACGAGTGCCTATAGTTTTGATCGAAACCCGCCCATTACGACGCCGCCTGGGAGTTGCGCACGGACATACATCGATGGTCTCGTGCAACGGATCCACTACTGAGGAGCCATGCGTAGACCGCCGTCAATGATCGCAAGCATCGCGGCTCTCGCGTTGTTGGCAGCGTGCGGTTCGTCGGCGAGCTCGCGAGACGTCGCGGTGTCTGGTCCTGCGGCCCCTCGGAGCGGCACCGCGGCGTCCGACGGCTCGCCGGCGCTCGGTTACGAATTCATCGCTGCCGGCTATGCGCCGGTGCACATCGAGACCGCCGCGACGCCACCGTCGATGCCCACTGACCTGCACGTGGATGCCTTCCGGGATCAGACCGGCGGTCTCGTCGTTATCCGCAGCGAGGAAGCGTCAGGCATCCCCACGGGCGTTCAGGAGGCGACGTCGGGCGCAGCGGGCCAGCAGGCCGTCGTCGCGAAGGACGGGATCTCATACACCGTCACCCAGTCGTACACGACAGACGCGGCGACAATCCAAAGGAATATCGCGGCAGCTCTGAGCACACTGAAGCCCGGAACCGACACGACCGCGGCAGCGTTGGCCGCGCTTCCCGGCTATCGGCTCACTTCCTCAACGGCGGATGGACCGGCGGTGACGAGCGGATACAGCGTGAACTACTCGAACGGAGCGTCGGTGGTGACACTCGCCGTGTACCCGACGACGGCCGGGACAGAGCTCGCAGTGACCGATGCAGTGGCCTCGAACTCTTATCTTCAGCGCTCCGGAAGATCGGAATGGATCGTCGAGAACGGCGCGACGGGCGAACTGCCGCAGATCCACTGGATCGAGGGCGATCGGCTACTCGTTCTGACCGGGTACCGCGGCGACCCCGCCTCGGTCGGAGACGTCGTCCAAGCGACCACGACCGACCCCGTCGAACACACTCGCGCCGCGATCGATGCCGCGATCGAATCAACACCGTCCGGGGGATCCACACAGATCGGCTCGTACAAGGTCGCGAAGCACGCCGGGGTCAACAGCGGACAACACGCGGTCTGCGTCTCGGCTTCGGACGGCCAGAGCTCGTGTAGCGAGTTCTTCGCGGTTGATTCGCTCGCGTCGATTCAGCTCGGCACAACCTGGTTCATCGTCGCGGTCGTTCCTACCGAGAATCCAACAACCAAGTTCCGGACAGTTCCACCGCTGAACTTCGACTCCGCGACCAGCGATGGATGGACCTACTCGCTCAGGGCCGTTCCCAGCGGCACCGACGAGGTCACGGTCTTCTACTCGACGGACGGCGTTCCGGAGTTCAACGCTGTCGAGCACCGGCCATAGCCTCGCGACCACGTCAGCGCCAAGACCCGGTGTTGTTCTCCGTATCCGGCTTGGACATGCGCCGCGGGCGATCGCGGCAGCGCGTTGCCGATGGCGGCATCGCAGCGATTGGTGCTCGTTCGCCGCGTCCGGTTCACAGCTCTGACCGCGCAGACCTTTCGCGGCGGTTCGCAGATGTGCGCTCCGGAGGCGCTGACGAGATCACACCCTCGTAGCGTTGAAGCGAAATCTGCCCATCGCTAACTGCCATCGATCGGGCCGCGCGTCTCGCGACGATGGGTCGAGGCGCGGCGTACCATTGTGTCGTGCGAGTCGCGCAGTGCCCGACGTGCGGGAGGCCCTCCGCGAGGCCGCGTCGCGCTCCTGCCATCGAACGTTCGGGTGGCGGCAGGTACGTCGTTGCGCGTCGCTCTTGGTGCGACCGATGCGTCGTCTTCCGCACGAGTGTCATGGGCCACCCGACGCCCCCTCCGGTGGCAGTGGGCACGGCGGTGACCCGTCACGTATTCCGGCGCACCCGTCGAGTTCGCCACCGTCCCGTGAAGGCTCAGGCACTCTGGAACTGCCCTCGCCTCGCGCGTCATGACTGCGGATCGGGACCTGCCGGCTCGATGACCGACTTCGCCACGTAGGTCGACGAAGCTCGCACACGCCCCGCCGCGATGCTTCCGAGGCTTTGGTGCTTTGGTGCTCACGGGTCGGAGTTTGGGATTGATCGGCCAGTGCCGCCGCGCGCCTCGTGGCGCGTCCATGGCACGCGCGCACGCGTTCGTTGCTTTTCGCATGCGTTCGCCGCTGTCGACGTTGCGCGTCGACCTGCGGGTTCGCGTCCGTGCTAGTCCGTGTTCGTGCGTAGGAAAGCCTTTGTAATCAGCAGGTCGTCGGTTCGATCCCGACACCCGGCTCTCGTGAGTACGCAGGTCACGCGGTCCGAGAGTGGTGATGTGCACGTGCGGGACGAGATCTCACGGCGCGTCCATGGGACGCGCCGGAGGCGTCTCGGAGGAGCCGAACAATCGGGAGCCAATGAGGTCGGCCGCGGCTCTGTCCGCCTCGGTCGTCGCGTGCGCGTACAGCTCGAGCACCAGTCTCGGTGTCGCGTGGCCGAGCCGATGCTGGGCAGTGCGCGGGTCGACTCCAGCGGCTACCCGCGCAGCTGCCGCGGCATGACGCAGACTGTGGAATGTCAGCCCGTCGAGCTTGGCGCGGCGGACTGCGGGCACCCAGATACGCGATCGGAAGAGCGAGTACCGCAGCGGGCCGCCCTCGGGGGTCGCGAACACCCACGACTCGTACCGAATGTCCGACGTCGCGCCAGCACGGCGAGCGCCCCGATCGGTGTGGTTCAGGTCAGGCCGAGGACGGTCGCGAGCGCCTCGTCGACGGCCCACATCTCCTCGACCGCAAGATGCCCGACTCGCCGTCCCAGACGTTGAGCGTTCACGGCGCCGACCTGTTCGGCCAACACCCGCGTGCGCTCGCCGATGACCAGGACCTCGGGCCGGAACGACGCCGGCCACGCGCCACGCGATGTGGGCGCGACGAGCACGACGGATCGCGGCAGTAACTCGTCGGCCTGCACGATCACGCCGTAGCGCTCACCGCGCTGTTCGTGTCCTGTGCCTTTGGGAACTCGAAACCGGTACACCTCACCGCGGTGCACGCACGGACTCCATCAGCGCCGCGATCGACAACATCTCTTCACGGTCAGCCTCGTCGGCTTCGAGGGCCTCGACTTCCGCGGCGAGTTCCTTGGAGCGGCGCAGTCGAGCGGCAGACGCGAGCAGCGACGAGCGGATCGCCTCGGACGGGCTGAGTCCGGATGCTTCGAGCAGCCGCAACGCCCGTTCGGCGTCGTCGTCGAGTCGGACCGAGATCGCTTTGCTCATTGCCGACAGTATGACAGATCGTCATACGATGAGCAAGTGCGCCGAATGCCCGCGCGGGGACGCATTTGCGAGGCGCTGGAACGCGACCCGCCGGCTTCCGGTGAGCTGATTCGGGACGTAGCGTTACCGCGTGGTCAAGCCGCCGATGCCGACCGACACCGACCGAGTTGACGCGAGACGAGTCGTGCTCACCGGGATTGCTCAAGCCGAACCATTCGACGGCGTGTTCGAGCAGCTGCTTCCGCATCTCGACTACGCCTTCCCATTCCCGGCGGACGTACTCGTCGAGATCGCGGCGGATGCCCTCAGTGTCGCGGGTGCGACGCGGGCGACGCCGGTGTCGTTGAGTGACGCCCGCCGGCGCTACCTCCCAGAAAGGATCATCCGAGGGAACACCGCACACAACAAGAGTCGCGTCGCGATCGAGCTGGCCGTCGCTCTTCATGGCGGGATCGTGCCGGATTACGACGCGGCGGCGATCTGGTGGCAGGTCCAGGACCTCGCGCTCTACGCATTTCAGGCAGCAGCGATCATGATCAGAATCGAAGCCGAGAGAACAAGCCGGCCGGTTGCCGCGATCTGCGGCGAGCTCGCAGCGTCACACGGGATGAAACTCTGAATCCCGCCCGGAGTGACGCGCTTCCATAAGCGTCCCAGAGCGAAGCAATCTGTGCGCGGTCTCGAAACTCGCGGTGGCATCGCGGTGAGGTTGGTGAAATGGAGCGATGGCACGCTCGTTCGACTCGCTCCTAGGGGACGCGGAGGTGGCGTCGGTCGAAGGCTGGGACTTCGGCTGGCTCGATGGCCGCGCCACGGAGGAGCGTCCGTCGTGGGGGTACCAGCATCTGCTTCGTGAGCGGCTCGCCGCGGCGGCGAGCGCGCTCGACATCCAGACCGGTGGTGGCGAGGTACTCGCGGGTGTCGGGGCCGAGAACTTCCCGCCAATAATGGTCGCCACAGAGGGATGGCCTCCGAACGTCGCGCGAGCGACCGCTCTTCTCCAGCCGCTCGGCGCGCTTGTCGTCGCCGACCCGGACGAACCGCCTCTGCCTTTCGCAGACGCTGCCTTCGATCTCGTGTCGAGCCGTCATCCGGCCACGGTGCACTGGTCCGAGATTGCCCGAGTGCTCACACCTGGCGGCATCTACTTCGCTCAGCACGTTGGCGACATGGCGAACGTCGAGATCGCGGAGTACTTCCTCGGACCCTTTGAGCCCAGCGACCGCCGACACCACGACGTCGAAGCACAGCAGGCACGCGCCGCGGGCTTGGAAGTCCTGGAATGCCGCAACGAGCGGCTTCGTCTCGAGTTTTTCGATGTCGGAGCCGTGGTGTTCTTCCTGCGGAAAGTCATCTGGACGGTCCCCGACTTCGCCGTGGACCGATACCGGCACCGGTTGCGGGATATGCACGACCAGATCGAACGCGATGGCGTCTTCCGCTCGACGATGTCTCGCACGCTGTTCGAGGCCCGCAAGCCTTCAGCGTGAACCAGTCCGGCGATCCACGACCTCGACATCCAGCCACGCGCCAGATCTGCCTGATTGAGGATGGTGGTGGCCTATCTGAGGATGAGCGGCTCGACCACGACGGCGAAGATGGCAAAGACCACGGCGGCGATTGACCACAGTTTGAAGGCACGTGCGGGCTCGCGGTCGGCGTGGTCGGAGCCGGTGGGCATCGGGTCGGACCCGAACGAACGAATACACCACACGCCGCCGACGATCAGTAGTACACCGATGGTGAGGAGCGCCGCGTCGAGAATTACCGACGTTGCGGAGCTGCTTGAGAAGAGACCTCCCACTCGGTAGAGAGCCGCGCGCCCCCAGAGGGCGACCGCTGCGGCCATGAAGGGGATCTTCCAACGCTGGCCGCGCCACCAGCTTGTCGTTGGAGCATCAGAATCCGATTCGCCCACCTTGGACGTTTCGGCAACATCGGCGATGTTCCTGAGAGCGGGATTGTCTGTCGGACACGCCGAAGCGCGCGACATAGCCGCTCGGTACTTGCTTGGCGACTCGTCGAAACTGCCCTGGAGTAACAACGCTCTGCCATACTCGCGCCGTGCGCACGCGTCGCCGGGCCATCGAGTGGACCATTGCCGTCGGGCTCCTTGGGCTATTCATCTTCGTACCGGTGTTGCGCGATCACCGGAGAGCAATCACGACCGCATATCTCGCTGTTCTGGCGACGGTCGGGGTTGTCCGCGGAAAGCCTGAAGGGATCAGGTTCCTCGTCCTCTCGATTCTCGTGTCGCTTCTAGCGATCGCCCTTTCCGGGCTCGCCCTCTGGATAAACATCTGGCTGGGTCTCGCATTCATTGTCATCGTGCCGACCACTGCGCTCCTTATCGCCGACCGGCGCGACCGGCGAACTGCGATGCGCTGACTGTCGCGCGCCAGATCTGCCAGTGAGTATGGGGACGTCGTTGTTTCGGGGGTCCACCATCGTGTTGGTGGTCGCCGGTACGTTCCCGTCGGGCTCGTGCGGCGTGTGTCGCGCGGGTCTGGAATTGGGCACGCCCCGTTCCGGAGGGTGATCGATCTTCCTGCACGAACAGGTTGATCGTCACGGTCTCCTTCCCGGGACGTGCGTGCCACCCCTTGACCGTTTGAGAGAGAAGGGATGGCAATGACCATCGTAGAGAGCACGCGCCCGGTGACGGGTGGAGTCGACACGCACGCCGATGTGCACGTCGCGGCCGCGGTGGACGCGAATGGCGGCGTGTTGGGCGTGGAGTCGTTCGCGACGACCCCGGCCGGGTTCGCGGAGTTGCACGGTTGGCTGACCGGTTTCGGTGACGTCGCTCGGGTCGGGGTCGAAGGCACGGGCGCGTATGGGGCGGGCTTGGCCCGGTCTTTGCGGGCGCGTGACCTCGAGGTGATCGAGGTCGATCATCCGAATCGTCAGCTGCGGCGCCGGGCGGGGAAGTCGGACACGATCGATGCGATCGAAGCAGCACGCGCTGCGTTGTCGGGTCGAGCATCAGGGATCGCGAAAACTGCCGATGGTGACGTCGAAGCGATCCGCGTGTTGATGGTCGCGCGCCGTTCGGCACGGGACGTGCGGATCAAGTATCTGAATCAGATCCGCCATCTCGGGTTCACCGCACCCGACGAATTGCGAGAACGCCTGCGAGACGTGCCTCCGGAGCATCTCGCACGCATGGCAGCGTCGTTACGACCCGGCGCCGGGACCGTGATGCACGCGACGAAACTCACGATCCGCACCCTCGGTCGACGAGTGCTCGATCTCGAAGCAGACGCACAACAGATCGACCGACTGATCCATGAGCTCGTCCAGCGAACCGCGCCCAGGCTCCTCGACGTGCACGGCGTCGGGACCCACACCGCCGCGATCTTGTTGGTCGCCGCGGGCGACAACCCCGACCGGCTGAAGAGCGAAGCCGCGTTCGCGCACCTCTGTGGCGTCGCGCCCCTGCCCGCGTCATCGGGCAAGATCATCCGGCACCGACTCAACCCCGGCGGGAACCGTCAAGCAAACCACGCGCTGTGGCGCATCGTGTTCACGCGCATGAGCAGCGATGAACGCACACGCAAATACGTCGCTCGTCGCACGAGCGAAGGTCTCACGACCCGCGAAGTCATGCGCGTGCTGAAGCGGTACGTCGCTCGCGAGATCTACCCGCACCTCGTGCACGCGTAGAAGATCTGGAGTGACGGGCCTGGCCCCCGAACGGCCTGACACCAACCGGTTGTCCTTCGAACGAACCGCCGGCCCGTCACTCCAACCACGTTCGGCACGCATGGCTTCATAAGAGCTCGCCCTCACCCGAGTGGCCCATCACTGGTCTGCCAGCAACGCCGAAACGCCCCTTGACAGACATAGGAGCTTCGATCGGCGTTCGATCTAACCTCACGGACGTGTCGCGCCTGAAGGACATTTGTGTTGACTGCGCGAATCCCTGGACGCTGAGCCACTGGTGGGCCGACGTGCTCGGGTATCGAGTTCGACCCCACTCGGCCGAGGACCTCGCAGAGCTGAGGAAGGCAGGAATCGACGGACCCGAAGGAGATCCGGCGATCGCTGTCGATCCGATCGACGAGCCCGGCCCGACGTTCTGGTTCAACCGCGTTCCCGAAGCCAAGCTCGCGAAGAACCGAGTGCATGTCGATGTCCATGGAGACGTTGACGATCTACTCCGCCGCGGCGCGACGCTGCTCACGCGGGAGGAACGCTGGACCGTGCTCGCAGACCCCGAAGGCAACGAGTTCTGCGTCTTCGTCCCGCCGTCGCCGTAGCGACAGAACTGAGTGCCGCTATGCACTCGCGGTTGCGGGCCGGATCGGGCATCATGCGTGCGTGTCAGACCGGAAGGCGATCGCCGAGCTGACGTTCCGTCAGGCGCGCCCTTGCCACGGAAGGCAAGGCTCTTATTCTCCGCCGTATTCGCACCGGTCAACCCATCGAAGACGAAGTGAAACGGCTCTTCGACCAGACCGAACAGATTGACGCCGAACTCGAGGCCGCGTATCGGCGGGGCCCGGACGATGACCCGGACGGCGGCGGCGGTGTTGGCGAGCCTGTTCGCCCTGACCCGCCAGCGAGCAGCCCTTGCAGTGCCGTCGAGGCTCCGCGGCAATTAGCGCACCGATCTGCCGCTATTGCGCTGGTCGACGTGGTGAGGTCGGGGCAAGCTGGTTCCGATGGAAGTGACAATGGTCCCGGGTAGCCATCGACCGAACGACGTTGACCGTCTGCTGCGCGATCTTCCCGAGTGGTTCGGAATCGAGCAGTCGATCTTGAACTACGTCGAGGCCGCTTGCACGCTCCCGAGCACCTTCGCGCTTCGAGATGATGAAGTCGTCGGCGTATGCGTCGTACGGCATCACACCTCGGTCGCCGCCGAGATCGAGGTCCTTGCGGTGAAGCGGACGTTGCATCGGCAGGGCATTGGTCAACGCTTGGTTCAGACCGTCGAGTCCGGGCTACGCGAGAGCGGCGTCCTGTTACTCCAGGTGAAGACCTTCGGCCCGTCCGGGATGTCGGATGAGTACGAGGGCACACGGGCGTTCTACGACGCGATTGGCTTCCTCCCGCTCGAAGAGCGCACGGACATCTGGGGTGCCGACAACCCCTGCCTCATCTCCGTCAAGTCACTGTCATGAGCTGACGGGGAGAGCTCCTCGATGGCGCGTCCATGGCACGCGCGCACGCGTTCGTTGCTCTTCGCGTGCGTTCGCCGCTGTCGACGTTGCGCGCTGCCCTGCGGGTTCGCGTCCGTGCTAGTCCGTGGTCATGCGCAGGAAAGCCTTTGTAATCAGCAGGTCGTCGGTTCGATCCCGACACCCGGCTCTCGTGTCGAGTACTCGGTCCGACTTCATCCGATCGCTGCCCAAGGCCGAGCTGCACGTGCATCTCGAGGGGTGCCTCGAGGCGGAGATGCTGTTCGCGCTGGCCGAGCGCAACGACGTGGCGCTGCCGTGGGGCTCGCCCGACGCCTTGCGCGACGCGTACCAGTTCTCCGACCTCGCATCGTTCCTCCGCCTGTACTTCGAGGGCTGCCGCGTGCTCGTCCACGAACAGGACTTCTACGACGTGACCCGCGCGTACCTCGCCCGCCGCGCACGCCGACGGGGTGGTGCGCGCCGAGGTGTTCCTGGGGCCGCAGAGCTTCACCGAACGCGGGGTCCCGATGGCCGACATCGTCGGCGGCGCGTTGCGGGCGATGGCCGATGCCGAAGCGGCCGACGGCATCAGCGCCGCGCTCCTCGTGAGCGCGCACCGGCACCGGGACGAGGACGACGCGTTCGGTCTGCTCGAGGAGGTGCTGCCGTTCGCGGAACGGATCGGCGGCTTCGGGCTCGGCGGCGCGGAGAACGGCAACCCGCCCGCGAAGTTCGCGCGGTACTTCACGGAGCTGCACCGGCTGGGATTCCGGACCGTGGCCCACGCCGGGGGGGAGGGCCCCGCCGAATACGTCCGGGAGGCGGTCGAGGTGCTGCAGGTCGACCGCATCGACCACGGGCTCGCGGTGCTCGACGACCACACACTCGTGCGGGAGTGCGCGGAGTCGCGCATCCCCTTCACCGTGTGCCCGCTCTCCAACGTGAAGCTCGGCGTGGTGCGGAACCTGCGCGCGCACCCACTCCCCGCGCTGATGGAGGTCGGGCTGAACGTGACGATCAACTCCGACGACCCCGCGTACTTCGACGGCTATGTCGCCGAGAACTACGTACAGTGCGACCAGGCGTTCGGACTGGGCCGCGAGGCGCTCGCCGGTCTGGCGCGCAACAGCATCGAGGCGTCGTTCCTGACACCCGCGGCCAAGGAGCGATTCGTGCACCGCATCCGCGAGCTGACCGGGTGACGCGAGACGGCGAGTACGCGTCGAACCGGGGATGCTTGTATTCGCGGCGCGAAGCGAGCAGGCTTGTGGGCCGATGAACGCAACCGAGCTCTCCGCACGTGAACGCGCGTTGATCGACTTCGAACGCGAGTGGTGGCAGCTCGGGACGCGCAAGGATGTCGGGATCCGCGCGCGCTTCGACATCTCGGCGAGCAGCTACTACCGCGCCCTGCAGGGATTGCTCGATCGCGCCGAGGCGATGCAGTACGACGCGATGACGATCCTGCGCTTGCGCAAGCGCCGCGAGCAGGCACGACGCGGCCGCATCGAAGGTCGTCGCGCCGATCCCAGCACCCGGTGAGCGCGAACGACACCCCGACCGGGCAGAATGGGCGGATGAATCGTCCCTCGGGAGGCAACGGCGAGTCTCGCGAGGGGCGCGAGCGCGGCCGCCGCCAAGGGTGCGGCACTGATCGGGCTCGCGGTGATCGTCGGCGTGTTCCTGCTGCAGCGGGTCGACACCAGCAACGCCGGGCTCCTCGCCCTCGACCACGCCGGTGAACGCGGCGAAGACCACCTCCACGACGACGCACAAGTCGAGCGCGTCGTCGACCACCTCCACGACCCAGCCGTCGACGCCGGTCGAAGACGCCGGACCAGCTGAAGGTGCTCGTGCTGAACGGTGGCGCGCCGTCGGGCGCTGCGAAGACCCTGCGTACCGCGCTGCAGCAGGTCGGCTACACGAATCAGCCGCAGGCGAGCACGTGGTCCGGGCACAAGCAGACCGGGCAAGACCGTGATGTGCCGGGCGGGTCTCGCCCGCGAAGCGGTCGCCCTGTCGCAACAGACTGTCGCTGAAGGGAGCGAAAGTCGTGCCCTTCCCCACGCCCGCGCCGCCGTCGAGCGACGGTGTCGACTGCGTCGTCGTCGTCGGCAGCTGACCGCTGCAGATCGCGGCGCGGCTGGTCAGGCGGAGCGGCGCGCTTGGAGCAGTCGGTCGCGCAGCGGTCCGGTGGCCGCGTCGATCACGGTCCACGCCATCGCGAGCGCACCCTCGGTCACCGCCCGATCCGCCGACGCGTTCACCGCGGCGCTCGGTGAACTCGGGTTGATGGTTCACGGCGCCGCCCGTCTCGATCGCGATGCACGGGTGGATCGACGGGATGGCGAGCGACACGTTGCCCATGTCGGTCGAGAAGGTCGCTGCGCCGTCCTCGGACTCGGGCCGGCCGATCGTGCCCGCGTTGGCGCGGAAGAGCTCGGCGAAGTCGTGATCGTGCTCCATGTGCGCGTACGGCGGGCAGACGTCGCTGAGCGACGAGCGTCGCGCCGGTGGCGAGCGCGCCCGCCTCGAAGCAGTGCGTGATCCGCGGCGTCAGCTGCTCGAGCTCGTGCGAGGGTCCGGGATCGGGCCATCCACGTTCCCTCCGTGTGGGCGGGGACGACGTTCGTCGCGTCACCGCCGTGCGTGACGATGCCGTGGATCTGGTCGAAGGGCCGCAGGTGCTGGCGCAGCAGCCCGATCGCGACCTGGGCGACGGTGAGCGCGTCGGCCGCGTTGATGCCGAGCTCGGGCGCGATCGCGGCGTGCGACTCGCGGCCCGTCGTAGTGCACGCGCATGTGCGCGACCGCGCGTCACACGCGGGTAGAGGTCCTCGGTCGGCGTCGGGTGCACCATCAGCGACGGCGTGCACGCCGTCGAACGCGCCTCGTTCGAGCATGAGGATCTTGCCGCCGCCTCCCTCTTCGGCCGGCGTGCCGATCACCGACAACGTGATGCCGAGGTCGTCGGCGAGCGGCGCGAGCGCGAGGCCGGCGCCGACCGCGCTCGCGGCGATGATGTTGTGACCGCACGCGTGCCCGATGATCGGGAGCGCGTCGTACTCCGCGCAGATCGCGACGTGCAGCGGGCCGTCGCCGACGCGTGCGCTGAATGCGGTCGGAAGGTCGCAGATGCCCGGACTCGATCGGCAGCCCGGCGTCCGACAACGCACCCGCGGTCCAGGCGCTCGACTGCTCCTCTTCGAACTTCAGCTCCGGGTGCGCGTGGATGCGGTGGCTGAGCGCGACGAGCCGCTCTCGCTCGTCCTCGATCGTGCTGCGAGCGGCAGCTCTTGGCGTCCATCCGGGTAGCGTCGCACCGTGATCGACGCCGACGCAACGGTTGCCGCGTTAACAGTTCGTTCCGACCGCACCGCTTTGCTGCTCGACTTCGACGGGTCGCTCGCTCCGATCGTCGAACGAGCCGAGGACGCGCGCCCCCTGCCCGAGGCGCCCGCGCTGTTGGCCCGGCTCGCGAGCAAGCTCGGTCGGGTGGCGATCGTGAGCGGGCGCCCGGTCGGGTTCCTCGACCGCGCACCTCCCGGTCGACGGGCTCGCGTTCGTCGGGCTGTACGGCATGGAGCAGTCGATCGACGGCGAGTACGCGGTCGACGCCCGGGTGCGAGCCGTACCTGGCCGCGGTCGCGGCCGCGACCGCGGAGCTCGAGAGACGGCTGCCGCCGCGAGCTGGTCGAGACCGAAGTCGGGGATCAGCGTCACCGTGCACTGGCGACCCGGTTCCCGAGCGGGCCGAGGAGATCGTCGGCCATCGCGCGCGAGATCGGCGACCAAGCCACGGACTCGGCCGAGTTGGCCACGCGCATGGCGATCGAGTTGCGGCCGCCGATCGACGTCGACAAGGGCGTACCGGTCCTGGGTCTCGTCGACGGCTTCGACACCGCGCGCGTTCGCGGGCGACGACTACGGCGACCTCCCCGCGTTCGCCGCGCTCGACCGATGCCGTCGGCGACCGGTCGACTGCAGCGGCGCGGTGCGGATCGGCGTCACCTCGATCGGAGGCGCCCGCCCGAGCTCGCGGACGCGGTCGACATCGTGGTCGACGGTCCGGCCGGGCTGCTCGCGCTGCTCGGCCGCGTCGCCGACGCGATCGGCCTAGCCCGACGGCGCGGACGAGGTCGGCGAGCCAGTCGGCGGGCGTGCGTGCGGCGGCGAGCGCGCGCAGCTTCGCCGCGCACGGGCCGCGCGCTCGTCGAGCGGCATCGACAACGCGTCGTCGAGCGCGCCCGCGCACTGCTCGATGTCGTAGGGGTGCACGCGCGATCGCCGCCGAATGCATCTCCTCGCCACGAGCCGGTCTCGGGCGACAGGCACAGCACGCCGTCGCGGCGGTTGAGCACCGGGCCCTCCTTGGCGACGAGATTGAGCCCGTCGCGAATGCGAGTTGACGAGCAGCACGTCGTAACGCTGCATGCCCGCGACGGAGCGGGCGAAGTCGTCGCGGTCGTCGAGCAGGATCGGTGTCCAGTCGGGGGTGGCCCAGCGATCGTTGACCCGCGCGACGACCTGCTCGACCTCGTTCTCGTACGCGAGGTATTCGGCGAGGCCCTGGCGGGACGGGTACACCATCGCGACGAACACGACCCGTCCCCGCAGACCCGGGCCGCGCTTCGAGCAGACCGGTCGAACGCGAGGAAGCCGCGCACGATGTTCTTCGACGGGTCGATGCGGTCGGTCCGCGCGATCACGAGCCGGTCGCCGACGGCGTCGGCCAAGGCTGTTCGCGGCCGCTCGCGCCGGCGCGGAGACCGCGACCTCTTCGAGCGCGGCGACGTCGGGCCCGAGGCTCGCCGCGAACGGCGCGGCGATGTTCGCTGCGCCGGCCGAGCGTCGCCCGCGCCGACTGCCGGTAGCCCTCGCCCCAGCGCTTGGTGTGGAAGCCGGCCGGTCCCGACGCGAGCGCGCCGCACAGCGCCTCGGCGACGTCGGTCGGGCAGGACCGAGAAGTCGTCGGGGCCCGCGAACGGCGTGTGCGTGAAGTGCACGACCCGCAGGTCGGGGCGCTGCGCGCGGCAGCTGACCGGCGGTCAGGGTGAGCTGGTAGTCCTGGACGAGCACGATGTCGCCCTCGGTCGCGGTCGCCGACGACCGCGTCGGTGAAGCGCTGGTTGACCGCGACGAACGCGTCCCACGCGTCGCGGAAGTGGAGATCGAAGCGCGGGCGGCGTGCGTGATCGAACATCCCGTGGTGCAGGAACCACAGCACGCCGTTCGCCACGACGTCGTAGTGCATGCGGTGCTGCTCGCGGTCGAGGTCGAGCAGCTGCACGCCGACGTCGAGGTCGGCGAGTCGAGGCCCGTGCGACTCGGCCGCGTTGTCGTCGTCCGACATCGCCGCCGCGATCCACGTGACGTCGGTCTTCTCGGCGAGCAACGGCGAGAGCGCGCTGACGATGCCGCCGGCGCCGCGCTGCGCGGTGAGCTGCCCGTCGTCGCCGCGACGGAACGAGTACGGACCGCGGTGCGAGACGACGATCACCGGTGGTCGTTCCGTCATCGCAGCTCGCAGTAGAGGCGCAGCCAGTCCTCGAGCTCGCGGGTCGAGAGGAACTGTCTGCGCACGATCTCGCGTCCCGCGGCGCCCATCGCGGTCGGCGCTGCTCGGGCGCGCGAAGGAGGTCGGCCGGTGCGGGCCGCGGCCGTCTCGACGTCGTCGACGAGGTAACCGGTCTGGCCCGTCGTCGATCTGCAGCGTGATCCCTCCGCACCGACCGCCGATCACGGGCGGCCCTTCCAGAGCCCCTCGCTCACCGTGAGCCCGAATCCCTCGCGCAACGACTTCTGCATCACGACATCGGCCAGACGCTGGAACGCGTTGATCTGCACGTTGCCGACCTGCTGGATGTTGGACAAGCAGGTGGACGTCGTCGTCGCCGTTGCGCGGCCGCGTCGGCGAGCTCCCAGTAGTGGAAGCCCTCGGGGTCGTCGGTCGCCATCGAGCCCGCGAGCACGAGCTGCACGGTCGGGGAACTCCTGCTTGACGATCCGGTACGCCTCGATGACGCCGATCGGGTCCTTCCACGGATCGAACCGGCTGACCTGCACGATCAGCGGGTCGTCCGGCCGCACGCCGTACTGCTTGACGATCTCGTCGACGAACGGGCTCGGGAGGTCGAGGTTCTTCACCGACAACGGGTCGATGCAGGGCGGGGCGATGACGATGCGATCCATCTCGAGCGAGTCGGGAACGAACTGCGGCATCGTCCACACCGAGGCGTCGTACTGCTCGACGAACGGGCGGAAGAACTCGAAAACCTGCGGGTTGGCGTCGGTGAGATCGATGTGGCAGCGCCAGATCCACTTCGTGCTCGTCGGGCGCGACACCGTGGCCCCGCGCGTAGTCGCGGATCGCGGCGGGCTGCGGGTCGTGGATGACGACGAAGTCCCAGTCGCCTTCGAGCTGCAGCGCGTTGTCGAGCACGCGCTCGAGGTAGATGTGCTCCATCTGCGTGGTCCACTCGACGTCCGCGCCCTGCAGCGCGTTGTGGACCGCCTTCGTCACGGCGAAGAAGTCGTCGCTGCCGTGGATCACGTGCCATTCCGCATCGATTCCCACGTCGCGCAGCAGAGCAACATGGGTGGCGAGGAGCTCGGCGACACCGCCGCCGTACGCGGTGGCGTTCAGGTGCAGCACCCGGGCGCCTCGCAGCGGTTCCGCCAGGGCCCGGATGCGCTCGATCGTCCCCGGCTCGACGATGTCGGCATAGTCGTCGAGGTGCTTGTCGAGCAGCGGGACGCGTTCGAGCAACTTGGGCTCCGGGGGCGACGCGGACGGCGGACAAGGGCACAATCTATTCGCTGTGACACGGATCCCAACGACCCATGACGTCGTGACCCGTGCCGTCGTCTGTCCCGACAAGTTCCGAGGGACGCTGCGGGCCGACGAGGTCGCGCACGCGATGGCCGCCGGGCGTCACGCGCGTCGGTTTCGACGAGGTCATCGAGATGCCCCTCGCCGACGGCGGTGAGGGAACGCTCGACACGCTGCTCGCCGCGCGCGGCGGCTCGCGTCGCACGACGCGCGTGACCGGTCCGCTCGGCGATCCCGTCGACGCGCAATGGGGTGTGCTCACCGGCGGCATCGCGGTCGTGGAGATGGCGCAGGCGAGCGGGCTCGCGCTCGTCGCCGGCCGGAACGATCCGCTGCGCGCGAGCACGCGTGGAACCGGCGAGCTGATCGCGGCCGTGCGCGCGCAGGGCTTCACGCCGCGTCGTCGTCGCGGTCGGAGGCAGCGCGACGACCGACGGAGGGCTCGCCGCGCTCGAAGCGCTCGGCTGGAACCTGTCGGGGATGAAGGTGACGGTCGCGTGCGACGTGGAGACGCCGTTCGTCGACGCGGCCACGCGTCTTCGCGCCGCAGAAGGGCGCGAGTGCCGCGCAGGTCTCGCTGCTCACGCGCCGGCTCGAGATGCTCGCCGATCGGTATCGCACGCGTACCGGCGTCGACGTGACGCAGCTGACCGGCGCGGGCGCGGCCGGCGGGCTCGCGGGCGGGCTCGCCGCGATCGGCGCCGAGCTCGCTGCCGGCTTCGACGTCGTGGCCGAGGCGGTCGGTCTCGAGGCCGCGTTCGAGGGCGCCGACTTCGCGATCACGGGCGAAGGAAAGCTCGACGCGTCGAGCCTGGCGGGCAAGGTCGTCGGCGGCGTGCTCGCGTGGGCGGCCGATCTCGGCGTCGACCGAGTCGCGATCGTCGCCGGGCAGGTCGACCGACGACGCCGCGCGCCGCGCTGGCCGGTCGGCGCCGGTGTCGAGGTGCTGGCGTTGACCGATCGTGTCTGGAGGCCGAGCGAGACGTTCGACCGCGCCGCGCTGCTCGTGGAGGAGGCGGCTATCGAGGCGGCGCGAAACGCGCTCGGTACGCCGGCACCGTGATGATCGGCGGCCGCTCGCGGACTTCGACCGGTTCGCGCGGCGAGCGAACCGTCGGGCGCGGCGCGGAGCAGCTCGACGAAGGGCGCCAGCGCGTCGGTGAGCAGACCGCTGCGGCGCAACGCGGTGGTGAGCACGGCGAGCGCCTGAGGCCCGAGGTCGACGAGCGGACGGTTGCGGTGCTCGCGCACGTCGAGATCGACCTGCGCGAGCGCGTCGCGGCCGAAACGCTCGACGACGTCGACGAGGAGCGCCGAGCTCGACGCCCCAGCCTTCGACGAACGGAAGCACCTCGAGCGCGCTGCGCCGCGCCGCGTATTCGCCGCCGAGCGGTTGCACGACGTCGGCGAGCTTGGGGAACAGCAGCGAGAGCAGCGGGCCGTGCGACGAGCTCGGTGACGCGGCCGCCGCCGGTCGGCGCGCCCTCGAACGAGCGGTTGTAGTACGCCTTCACGAACATCGTGTCGGGCTGCGCGAGCAGGGGCGCGCACAAGCGCTCGACGTACTCGCCCCGGAAGTTGCGCAGGTCGGCGTCGACCCAGCAGATGACGTCGCCTGCGCACGCGTACAGCGACTTCCACATCGCGTTGCCCTTGCCCGAGCCCGGTCCCGTCTCGGGGAGCAGCCGACCTCGGCGACGACGCGCGTGCCCCGGCCCGCTCGCGACGGCCGCGGTCGCGTCGGTCGAGCCGTCGTCGAGCACGACCACCTCCGACACGATCTCGAGGCGCACCGCTTCGGCGACGATGGCGCCGATCGTCGCGGCTTCGTCGCGCGCCGGCAGGCACACGGAGACTCCGGCCGGACGCGGGGCAGGGCGCGGGGGCCGCGGCCCGGGGGTCGCCTGCTGCCATGGAGGCAGGCTATGGGACGTGCGGACGACCGGCGCGTTGTCTTCGGTGCCGTGGAGGGAGCCAGGTGCGAGGTGATAATCTTGACGCCAACGCGCTCATCGAGAGCGGCCGAGGGACAGGCCCTTTGACGCCGCGGCAACCAGCTCGAATCGCAGGGTCACAAGCCCGAAGGTTCGCGCCAGGTGCCAATGCCTGACCGATGAGCAGCCAAAGAGCGGCCTCCGCATACGGGCAGTCGCTCGAGGCGCTCGGAGCGCGTCGAGAGAATGGGGAGACGCTCCGATGGTCCACGTGCAAGGCCTCCGCTGCCGGGAGTGCGGTCGCGAGTACGACGCCGCACCGATCTTCACGTGCGAGTGGTGCTTCGGCCCGCTCGAGGTCGCGTACGACTACGACGCAATTGCCCGGTCCGTCACACGCGAGAAGATCGCGGCGGGACCGCTGAGCCTCTGGCGCTACTCCGACCTGTTGCCGGTCGAGGGCGACAGCCGCGGTCGACCTCGGCACGGGGTTCACGCCGCTCGTGCGCGCCGACCGGCTCGCCGCCGAGCTCGGGCTCGGCGAGGTGTGGGTGAAGAACGACACCCGCAACCCGACGAACTCGTTCAAGGACCGCGTCGTCTCGGTCGCGCTGAGCAAGGCGCTCGAGTTCGGCTTCAAGGTCGCCGCGTGCGCGTCGACCGGCAACCTCGCCGAACTCCGTCGCCGCACACGCGGCGCGTGCCGGCCTGCGCAGCTACGTGTTCGTCCCCGCCGACCTCGAACAGGGCAAGATCGTCACGACCGCGGTATACGGCGGCAACCTCGTTGCGATCAACGGCAACTACGACGACGTCAACCGCCTGTGTGCGGAGCTCGCGAGCATCTACGAGTGGGCGTTCGTCAACGTCAACATGCGTCCGTACTACGCCGAGGGTTCGAAGACGCTCGCGTTCGAGACCGCCGAGCAGCTCGGCTGGACCGTGCCCGACCACGTGGTCGTGCCGGTCGCGAGCGGTTCGCTGCTCACCAAGATCCGCAAGGGCTTCGACGAGCTCTACAAGGTCGGTCTGCTCGACGAGGAGCCGCAACGTCCGCGTGTCGGGCGCGCAGGCGCGCGGGTGCTCGCCGGTCGCGGAGGCGTTCATCGAGAAGGCCGACACGATCCGCCCGGTGAAGCCCGACACCATCGCGAAGTCGCTCGCGATCGGCAACCCCGCCGACGGCTACTTCGCGCTCGACGTCGTGCGTTCGACCGGCGGCGGCTTCGGCTCGGTGACCGACGAGGAGATCGTCGACGGCATGCGCCTGCTCGCGCGCACCGAGGGGATCTTCGCCGAGACCGCCGGCGGCGTGACCGTGGCGACCCTGAAGAAGCTCGCCGCCGACGGCGTCATCCGTCCCGACGAGCGCGTCGTCGTCTACATCACCGGGCACGGTCTGAAGACGCTCGAAGCGGTGTCGCGGCGAATGCGGCCCGACCGCGACGATCGCAGCCACACTCGACGCCTTCCACGAGGCGTTCGACATCGAGGAGTCGCTAGTCGCCATGAGCGTCACCGTCCGCATCCCCACGCAGCTGCGCAGCCTCTCCGCGCAACGCGGCCGAGGTCGCAGGTCGAGGCCGGTACGGTCGCCGAGGCGTTGAAGGCACTCGAGAGCCGCGTACCCCGGCTTCGCCGAGCGGCTGTTCGACGAGACCGGCGGGCTGCGTCGCTTCGTCAACGTGTTCCTCGCCGACGAGGACATCCGCTTCCTGCAGGGAGTCGACTCGCCGGTCGCCGACGGGCAGACGCTCAGCATCGTTCCGGCCGTCGCCGGCGGCTGAGCCGAAGGCATTTACCGGTCGTGGGCCGCTGTCCGACGATCGAGACCGAACGGCTGTGGCTGCGGCCGTTCCGCGAAGACGACGTCGACCGCGTACACCGCGGTGCTCCAGGCGCCGGAGGTCCGCGCGTCGCTGCACGCACCCGACGACATCGGCGCGGAGCAGGCGTGGGTCGGGATGGCGCAGTGGCTCGGGCAGTGGGAGCTGCGCGGGACCGGACAGTGGGCGCTCGAGGAGAAGGCGTCCGGGCGCGTTCGTCGGGCGCGCGGGGATGCACTGGCCGGGGCGTGACGGCTGGCCGGGCATCGAGATCGGCTGGGCGTTGCATCCCGACCATTGGGGCAAGGGCTACGCGACCGAAGCGGGCGCGGCACGCGTCGAGTACGCGTTCGCGCATCACGACGTCGACGCGGTCTACAGCGTGATCCTCCACGAGAACCGCCGCGTCGCAAGCCGTCGCGCGCCGCCTCGGCTTCACGCCGTGGGAGGAGCGCGTGCTCGTCGCACTTCCCGTCGATGCCCCACGTCATCTGGCGCCTGACGCCGCGCCGAGTTCGTAGCTGTTTCTCCACCAACAGTTGTCGAAGATTCCAGCGCGGAGCGCTGATAACTCCGACAACTGTTGGTAGTACCGGCTAGCGGGACGAGACGTAGAGCGATTCGGCGACGCGGGTGGGCACGCGGTGCTCGCCGGTGCTCGGTCGTCACCGTCACGCCGTCCTTGCCTGCCTGCGTGATCGTCGCGTCGCAGCCGGGCATGAGGTGCGCGCCCGCGATCAGCACGAGCGCTTCGTCCGGACATCTCGAGGCGTTCGCTGACGCGCTCGACGGTGATCGGGCCGACCTCGGCGTCGGCGAGCGCGAACGGTGGGCGTGAGCGACTGCGAGCGGTGCGTTCCCGGGATCGGGTTGCCGTGCGGGCACGTGGCCGGATCGCCGAGCAGCAGCACGAGCTTCTCCTCGACGTCGGCCGAGATCGCGTGCTCCCAGCGCGCCGCCTCGGCGTGCACCTTCTCCCACTCGAGCCCGATCACGTCGACGAGCAGGCGCTCGGCCAGGCGGTGGCGGCGGACGATCGTGGTGGCGAGGCCGCGGCCCTTGGTCGTGAGCCGGAGCCGGCGGTCGCCTTCGAGCTCGACCCAGCCGCCGTCGACCAGGCGCCCGACCGTCTCCGAGACGGCCGCCGCCGAGAGCCCGAGGCGCTCGACGAGCCGCGCCCGCATGGGGACCACGCCTTCCTCTTCGAGGGAGAGGATGGTCTCGAGGTACTCCTCGGTCGTGTCGTGCAGCTCGGCCACGAGCGCAGGATACGGGTATCGCGAGCCGGGTGTACGCCCGCCGGCGGCTGGGGGTCAGCTCGTTCGTCCGGCTTGCACTCGCGGGCGTCGAGTGCCAACATGGGTTAGCACTCGGCTATCCTGAGTGCCAATCATCCGCCCGTTCCACGCAGCCAATGCCGGCTGCCCCAGGGGGTTTCTTAATGGCCAAGCAGATCGCCTACGACGAGCAAGCCCGCCGGGCGCTCGAGGCGGGCATGAACAAGCTCGCCGACGCAGTGCGCGTCACCCTCGGCCCGCGTGGCCGCAACGTCGTCCTCGAAAAGAAGTGGGGCGCCCCCACGATCACGAACGACGGTGTGTCGATCGCCAAGGAGATCGACCTCGAGGACCCGTTCGAGAAGATCGGCGCCGAGCTCGTCAAGGAAGTCGCCAAGAAGACCGACGACGTCGCCGGTGACGGCACGACCACCGCGACGGTGCTCGCGTGGGCGATGGTCCGCGAGGGCCTGCGCAACGTGGCCGCCGGCGCCAACCCGATGGTCCTGAAGGGCGGCATCCAGCAGGCCGTCGCCGCCGCCGTCGAGTCGATCAAGTCCCAGTCGAAGAAGGTCGACACCGACCCCGCCGCCATCGCCAACGTCGCCGCCATCTCCGCGGCCGACAAGGAGATCGGCTCGATGATCGCCGAGGCGCTCGAGAAGGTCGGCAAGGACGGCGTCATCACCGTCGAGGAGAGCCAGACCTTCGGGATGGAGCTCGACCTCGTCGAGGGCATGCGCTTCGACAAGGGCTACATCTCGCCCTACTTCGTCACCGACCCCGACCGCATGGAAGCCGTCCTCGACGACGCGCTCCTGCTGTTCGTCTCGTCGAAGATCAGCGCGGTCAAGGACCTCCTGCCCGTGCTCGAGAAGGTCATGCAGTCGGGCAAGCCGCTCGCGATCATCTCCGAGGACGTCGAGGGCGAGGCTCTGGCCACGCTCGTCGTCAACAAGATCCGCGGCACGTTCAAGTCGGTCGCCATCAAGGCCCCCGGCTTCGGTGAGCGCCGCAAGGCGATGCTCCAGGACATGGCGATCCTCACCGGCGGCCAGGTCGTCTCCGAGGAGATCGGCCTGAAGCTCGACAACATCGGGCTGGAGCTGCTCGGCAAGGCCCGCAAGGTCGTCGTCACCAAGGACGAGACCACGATCGTCGAGGGCTCGGGCTCGAAGTCCGAAGTCCAGGGTCGCATCCAGCAGATCCGCAACGAGATCGACAACACCGACTCCGACTACGACCGTGAGAAGCTCCAGGAGCGTCTCGCCAAGTTGTCCGGTGGCGTCGCGATCATCAAGGTCGGCGCGGCCACCGAGGTCGAGCTCAAGGAGAAGAAGCACCGCATCGAAGACGCGGTGCAGACCACCAAGGCGGCCGTCGAAGAGGGCGTCGTGCCCGGCGGCGGCGTGGCGCTCGTTCGGGCCCAGGCCAAGGTGCTCGAGCTCGCGGCGACGCTCGAAGGCGACGACGCGACCGGCGCCAAGATGGTCGCTCGTGCGCTCGAAGAGCCGTTGAAGCAGATTGCGGTCAACGCCGGCATGGAGGGCGGTGTGATCGTCGAGAAGGTGAAGAACCTGAAGGGCGCCAACGGCCTCAACGCGGCGACCGGTGAGTACGAGGACCTCGTCAAGGCCGGCGTCATCGACGCCGCGAAGGTGACCCGCTCGGCGCTGCAGAACGCAGCCTCGATCGCGGCGCTGTTCCTCACCACCGAGGCCGTCGTGGCCGACAAGCCCGAAGAGAAGGGCGCCGGCGGCATGCCGGGCGGCGGTATGCCCGGCGGCGGCATGGGAGACATGGACTTCTAAGTCCTCCCAGCCGGTCTCACGCAATTCCACGGGGCGCCCTTCGGGGCGCCCCGTTCGCGTCGTCTTCGCCCGGATCGTCCCTGGTCACGAGGCGGTCTTCGCGGTGCGCCCGAGTGGGGATGCGACCCGCGATGGGCCGTACCCTCCGCCCAGGAGTTCTGGGAGCCACGGAGGGGGCACGGATGCCGGGTTGGAGACGCACGCGCCCGTCGCGACGGGCTGCGCTCGCGCTCGTGCTCCTCGGCGGCGCGTGCGGCGGGAACGACTTCGCCGCGGCGGGGCACCCCTCCGGTCCGCGACGCCGGCGCGGTTGCGACTCCCGTCACCGTCGCGCCCGTGCGCGACCTCGCGTTGCAGGCGATGGTCCGGAACGCGGCGACGCGGACCGCGTCCGGCCGCACGGCCCGCACCTCGATCTCGGTCACGGTGACCGGGCATCGGCGACCGCGCGCTCGGGAGCGGCGCGCTCGACGTCGCGGGAACGGGCGTCGTCGACCTGCGCACCGGCAATGCCGCCCTCGTGCTGAGCATCCCCCGGTTCGATCGCATCTCGGGCGGTGCCGCGGTCGCGCAGCGGACCGTGCGCGGCGTCACCTACTTGCAGATGCCGCCCGCGATCATCCGCGGCGGGCGGGCTGCCCGCGCCGGTGCGCTGGCTGCAACTCGAGCGGGAGCCGGCGGCCGGCGCGGACCCGACCGTACTGTCGCAGGCGCAGGTCGACCCGGCCGGGCAGCTCGCGTTCCTGGCCGCGATCTCCGAGAACGTCCGCCGGGTCGGCGCGGACGCGGTCCGGGGCGTGCCCGCGACGCACTACTCGGCGAACGGTGGCGGTCCCCGCGAGGGCATCCGTCTCGGGGGCGGGCGCCGCGGTGCGCCTCGCATCGATCGAAGGCGTGATCGGCGCCGGCCGGCTCACCATCGACGCCTGGCTCGACGCGCAGGGGCGGGCCCGGCGGGTGGTGGTCTCGGTCCCGCTGTCGAAGGGCTCCGGTACGCTCGGTGACGTCGTCGGAACGGGGGCGACGCTGCGCGTGCAGGCCGACTTCTTCTCGTTCGGCACGACCGTGACCGTTGCGGCGCCTCCGCCGCGCCAGGTGCGCCCGTACACGTCGTTGCACCTCCCCGCCGACGCCGGGTGACGACGGTCGCACGCGGCTCAGGGCGGCTCTCGAGCCTGCCGATACCGCATCGGTGACGACGAACACGGCCAAGCGGTTCCGCGCGCTGGCGGGGCTGGCGCTCGGGCTGGCCCTCGTGCTGGCTGCGTGCGGCGGGCAGCAGTTCCCCGACTCGCAGTCGGCATCCTCCGGTACCGGCGCGCCGGTACCGCCGACCGCCGCGTCCGGCTCGAACACGGCGGCGGCGCCCGCGATCCGACTGCTGGCGGCGGCCGCCCGCACCACGAGGCGCGCACCGCCCGCCTCGCACTCACATGTCGATCTCGGGGCTCGGCTCCGAAGGACCGGTCGAGATCACGGGTTCGGGCGTCATGGATCTGACGCGCAAGACGGCTCGCGATGACGATGCAGGGCGCGGTGCGGCGTCGCCGCTCGATGTGAGATGCGGGTGATCGGTGACACGGTGTACCTGCGCACGGGTCGTCGTGGATCAGCGAGACGGTCGTGTCGACGGGAGCGAGCACGCCGGTACCGAGCGACTACCTCCAGTATCTCCAGGGAATCTCCGGCGCCGTGCGCACCGTGGGCCACGAGATGCTGCGGGGTGTGGACACGACTCGCTTCGCTGCGACGGTCGACCTCGATCGGGCGTTGTCGCGGGTCGCGGACGCCTCGCCGGCGCGCCGCGGTCCAGCACGCACTGGACGAGTTCGGCGTGGCGAAGATCCCCGTCATGGTCTGGGTCGACGCCGCAGGGCGGCTGCGGCAGCATGGATCTCGCGCTCGACCTGGCGAAGGTTGCGCGCACGTTCGGTGCTCCGGTCGGCACGCAGCTGAAGCTGGACGAGTCCGTCGAGATGTACGACTTCGGCGTGGCCGTCGACGTGCAGGTCCCGCCGAACGCGACGAAGGTGACCCTGGGCAACGGCGTGTCGTTGTGCGTCCCGCCCGCGTGCTCGACGACGAACTCCGACGCGACGCCGGCGATCGGGCCCGTGCGCGAGATCCAGTCGGACCTGCGCAACACGCTCACCGCCGAGAAGGTGTTCTTCATCGACAACCAGGCCTACACGGCCGACCCGGCGACCTTGCAGCAGATCGAGTCGACGCTCCAGTGGGGCGGCAAGCTCACCGTCCGGGTCGGCAATTCGAGGGCCGGCAGGAACGACATCGTGTGCCTGTCGGAAGGCTTACCGGGTTCGATGTACTCGATCGTCGACGTCGCGTCCGGGCCGCGTGCCGGCACCTATTACGGACACGCGGGCTGCGGTGCCGTCAGCGAGGCGATCCTCTCGTCGCTCGCTCAGAGCTGGTAGCAGCCTTCGTACTCGATCCGGCCGTGCCACGCGACACGGGTACGCTCGGCTCGTGGAAAGCGTGATCCCCTCGGTCGGCTGGGGCGTTCTGCACCTGTTCTATCGGGTCGATCGCGAGCGGGCCGACGCGACCCGGGCGCGGCGAAGCACGTCCGCGAGGCGTTCGCCGCGCTCGAGGCCGACGGTCATCAGGCGCTTGCGCGTCGCGGTGCTCGGCCACAAGGCCGACCTCGGTGTCATCGCGCTCGGCCCCGATCTCGCGCGCCTGCAGCGGTTCCAGAACGAGTTGCTCGCCGCGCCGCTCGAGCCCGTCTACTCGTACGTCTCGCTCACCGAGCAGTCGGAGTACGGCGCGACCGAGGACGAGGAACGCGAGCGCCTGTCGCACGAGGAGGGTCTCGGCGGTGACGAGCTCGAGGCGCGGCTCGCGGTGTGGCGCGATCGCATCGAGCACTACCGCGAGAACCGCGTGCACCCGCGCCTGCCGATGAAGCAGAGCTGCTGCTTCTATCCCATGTCGAAGCGGCGGGCCGAGGGTGCGAACTGGTACGAGCTGCCGTTCGATGCTCGCAAGGAGCTCATGGCCGGCCACGCCCGTGTGGGTCGAACCTACGCCGGCCGGGTCCTGCAGCTGATCACGGGTTCGACCGGCATCGACGACTGGGAGTGGGGCGTCACGCTCCTCGCCGACGACCCGGCCGCGCTGAAGGAGATCGTCTACGAGATGCGCTTCGATCCGGTCTCGGCGCGCTACGCGGAGTTCGGCCCCTTCTTCACCGGGCTCGTGCTCGACCCGGCCGAGGCGTGCGCACGCGTCGGGCTGCGGCGAGGGAGACCGCACATGACGCAGTCCACCCCGTCGCCTCCCGTCCGGCTCTTCGTGTCGATCCCCGAGGAGCTCGTCGAGCGTCCGATGATCTACGAGATGATCAAGCAGTTCGACGTGGTCCCGAGCATCCGGCGCGCCAACGTCGAGGCGCACTCGGCGTGGGTGATCCTCGAGCTCTCCGGGCCCCTCGACGCGCGTGATCAGGCGATCGCGTGGCTCGCGGGCATCGGGTGCAACGTCAACCGGATGGAAGGCGACGTCGTCGCCGGTTGAGGTCGTGCCGCCGGCCGTCACGCGGTCAGGGCGGGACCATCTCCCACATCGCGAACGACACGTACTCGACCCCGTCGCGCGTCTCCGTCCGCCCGGCGCGCCGGAACTCGCCGACGCACGCGTTCGCGGCGTCGAACCCGAGGATGCGCTTGAAGTCGGCGACCGCGACGAGCAGCGGGCCGTCGGCGTCGCCGTCGCGGAGGAGGGCGTCGACCTCGAGGACCGGATGGGCCGGATCCGCGGGGTCGATGCACGCGCAGTGGTAGACGACCCGCTCGAAGACCGAGAGTGCCCGCAGCCGCACGCGACGATGTTGGCCGATGCCGACCACCGATGACGAGCGCGAGCCACGGACCCGGACCGATCCGAGGCCGAGGGGCGGGAGCTCATGGCCGAGGGCGCGGCAGCGGCTGCTCGACGGCGTCGCCCGGCTCGGGGCCGGGTGGGTGGTCCGCGCGGTGACGCAGTCTGGTCGACGCCTGGGGCCGGCTCGAGGCTCCTGCCCGAGCCGAGGCCGTCGAGGCCGCGGCGCTCGCGGGCGCGGAGGCGGCCGCCCGCGGTCGAGGCCGAGCTCCGGGCGCTGTTCGCACTCGACCCCGCCGCGCAGCGTGTCGACGCCGCTCGAGATCATCCGGTCGCTGCGCCGTGAGGCGGCCGGGGTGCTGGCTGCGGCCGGGATTCCCGAGGTCGTGCGCGACCCGTTCGAGACCCGCGCCTTTCCCGACGACGTCTACGGGATCGTGCTGAAGACGCCGGCCGAGCTCGGCGACGACGAGCTCGGCGGTGCGCTCCTCGGGTGGGGTATGGGCAAGGCGAAGGTGCTGCGGGCCCGCGCGGGTCGCTGAATTCTGAGCCGCCGGGTGCCGCATTCGGCGAAACAGAGCTGTAACAATCGGGCATCGGCGGGGAAACCGGTCTCTGTCAGGCTCGGGCCAAGTCACTGGGAGTGGCGACAATTGACTATTGATTCCGGCGACACCGCGTGGGTGATCGCGTCGGCCGCCCTCGTCATGTTCATGACGCCCGGCCTCGCGTTCTTCTACGCCGGAATGGTGCGGGCCCGGAACGTGCTGACGATGCTCATGCAGAACTTCTTCTGCCTCGGTCTCGTCAGCGTGCTCTGGGCGATGGTGGTGTATTCGATCGGCTTCGGCGGAACCAACAGATGGATCGGGAACCTCGACTTCGCATGGCTGGGACACTTCGACACCGCGCCGCACGGACTCGCGCTGACGATTCCGCCGGCGTTGTACATGTCGTATCAGTTGATGTTCGCCGTGATCACGCCCGCGCTGATCACCGGCGCGATCGCCGATCGTGTGCGGTTCGGGGCGTGGGCCGGGTTCGTCGGTCTCTGGATCGTGATCGTCTACGCGCCGATCGCGCACTGGGTGTTCGCGCCTGCGGGCTGGCTCGCGCGACGCGGTGCCCTCGACTTCGCAGGCGGGACGGTCGTGCATGTCAACGCGGGCATCGCGGCATTGGCGGTCGTGCTCGTGATCGGGCGCCGGCGCGGTTGGCCGCGCACACCGATGCCGCCGCACTCGCTGCCCCTCACGCTGATCGGAACCGGCATCCTCTGGTTCGGATGGTTCGGCTTCAACGCCGGGTCGGCGCTGCGGGCCGACGGGTTGGCGGTGCAGGCGCTGGTGAACACGCACATGGCGGCGGCGGCCGCCATGCTCGGTTGGGTGCTCGCGGAACGCGTCCACGCGGGGCGTCCGACGATCCTCGGCGCGGCGTCCGGTGCGGTCGCGGGTCTCGTCGCGATCACACCGTGCGCGGGCTATGTCGGCGGCATGTCGCCGATCGCGATCGGGGCGATCACGGGCCTGGTCTGTTACGCCGCGGTGAACATCAAGTTCAAGCTGCTCTTCGACGACGCGCTGGACGTCGTCGGTGTGCACCTCGTCGGCGGCATCCTCGGCTCACTGCTCCTCGGTCTGTTTGCCGACAAGGCGGTGAACCCGGCGGGTCGCAACGGCGTGTTCCTGCACGGAGGCGGGTGGGGCCTGCTCGGCGATCAGTTCGTCGCGGTCGCCGCGACGCTGGTGTACTCCTTCGTGATGACGTTCGCCCTCGCGTGGATGATCGACAAGGTGCTTCCGGGCGGCATGCGGGTCGACCAGGAGTCCGAGGACGTCGGTCTCGATCTGCGCGAGCATTCCGAGGTTGCCTATTCGTTCGCGGAACGTTGATGGCACGAGCAAGGAGCGATGCGTGAAGCTCGTCGTTGCGATCGTCAAGCCGTTCAAGGTCGACGATGTGAAGCTGGCCCTGCAGGAGTTCGGCGTGCAGGGCCTCACGATGACCGAGGTGCAGGGTTTCGGCCGTCAACGTGGGCATACCGAGGTCTACCGGGGCGCGGAGTACGTCATCGACTTCGTGCCCAAGGTGAAGATCGAGATCCTCGTCGACGACGATGACGCGCCGGCGGTCGCGGAGACGATCACCCAGCGCGGCGCGGACCGGCAAGATCGGCGACGGCAAGGTGTGGATACTCCCGGTCGACACTGCGCTGCGTATCCGAACCGGAGAAGCGGGGACTGACGCGCTCTGACTCGGGACTCGAATCGATCTCCGCGCGCCTCCGCGACCGGCGGACCGTCCTGCTCGCGGAGCCTTCGCGGCGCGGGCGCGCCTTCGGCTCGGCACTGAGCGACGCGGTCGACGACGCCCTCGTCGACGCGTTCGGCGCATCCGGCGCATCAGATGACGTCGCGCTCGTCGCGTTGGGTTCGTACGCCCGCCGGGAGCTGTGCCCGGGCTCCGACATCGACGTGCTGCTCGTGCACAACCTGAAGGGCCGGCGCGCGCGCCGACACGGTGCGCAAGCTGACCGAGCAGCTCTGGTACCCGTTGTGGGATGCGGGCTTCGTCACGGGTCACGGTGCGCGGACAGTGAAGGAATCGATCGCGCTCGCCGACAACGACCTCGACGCGCTCACCGCGCTGCTCGACGTGCGGCCGCTCGCGGGCGCGCGCGACCTCGCGGCCGAGTTGGAACGCCGCGCGCGCGAGCTCGCGGTGCGGCGCGCCGGCCGCGTGCCTGCCCGTGCTCGCCGCGGCGGTGGAGCTCCGGCGGCAGCGGCCGGGCGCGATCGCGGAGATGCTCGAGCCCGATCTCAAAGAAGGCGGCGGCGGGCTGCGCGACGTGCAGTCGTTGGAGTGGGGCGGTTGGGCGCTCGGCGCGCCGGGTGGAACGGCCACGCTCGTCGAGCGCGACTTCCTCGCGCCCGCCGACCTGAAGCGGGTCGAGTCGGGCCGTGAGGTCCTGCTCGACATCCGGGTCGCGTTGCAGCGCGTCACCGGCTCGCACTCCGACCGCCTCGCGCTCCAGGAGCACGACGCGGTCGCGGACGCGCTCGGCTACGAGTCGGCCGACGCGATGGTGCACGACCTCGCGTGCGCGGCCCGCGAGATCGCGTGGATCACGGCCGACGTCTGGTCGCGGATCCGCGACGACCTCGACGCCTCGGACGCGAAGGGCGTGGTCGCCGAGCGACCCGTTGGCGCGCGGCGTCTGGATGCGCGACGGCCGTGTGCACATCGACGCCGAGCCCGACGGGTCCGTTCCGCCCCTCCGCACACTCGAAGCCGCGTGCGCCGCCGCGGAGAACGCGGTGCCGTTCGATCGCACGTCGTTGACCCGGCTCCAGGCGACGGGCGCGCCGACCTGGGACGTGTGGCAGCGGGCCGGGTTCGTGCGCCTGCTGCGTTCGGGCGCGGACGCGGTGCCTGTGTTCGAGGCGCTCGACCACGAAGGCGTGCTCGCCCGGTTGCTCCCCGAGTGGGAGCACGTTCGTTCGTTGCCGCAGCGGAACGCATACCACCGCTTCACCGTCGATCGGCACCTGCTCGAGGCGGTCGCGCAGTGCGCGCGGCTGCTCGACGCGGGCGAGGTCCGTCTCCCGCCGGGACGCGAGCCCGAGGTCGAAGCGGTGGTGGCGCGCGCGTGCCGGCGCCCGGAACTGCTGCTGCTCGGCGCGCTGCTGCACGACATCGCCAAGGGCCGACCCGGCGACCATTCCGAGATCGGCGAGCAGACGGCCGAACAGGTCGTGCGGCGGATGGGCTTCGACAGCGAGGCGCGCGAGATCCTGCCGTGGCTCGTGCGCAACCACCTTCTCATGGCCGAGGTCGCAACCCGGCGTGATCTCTCCGACGCGTCGGTCGCCGACAACGTCGCGGCGGCGTGCGCGGGCGACGCCGAGCGCCTGCGCCTGCTGTACCTGCTGACCATCGGCGACTCCAAGGCGACCGGTCCGGCCGCGTGGAACCCGTCGAAGGCGGCGCTCGTGCGCGACCTCTTCGTGAAGGCCGCGGCCGCGATCGAGCGCGGCGCGGCGAAGGCGGTCGCCACCGACCGGCGCGACGCGTTGCGTGAACGACTCGGCGACGAGCGCGCCGCCGCGTTCCTCGAGCGCCTACCCGAGCAGTACGTGCTGGCGTTCGACGTCGACACGATGTGCATGCACGAGGAGCTGCTCGCCGATTCCCCGACCGTCCGCTGCGACGTGCTCGCGGGCGGGCACGTCGCGGTCACCGTCGTCGCGCGCGACCGCCCCGGGCTGCTCGAGATGCTGGCCGGCGCGCTCGCCGTGTCCGGGCTCGACGTGCTGGAGGCCAGCTTGTTCGGCACCACCGACGGGATCGCGCTCGACGTGTTCCACGGCGCCGATCCGTTCGGCCGCGTCGCCGACGACGAGGGTGCGCGTGTCGCCCGCACGATCGAGCATGCGCTGGCGGGGGAGATCGACCTCGCGCAGCGTGTCGAGGAGCGGCGCCGCTCCTACGCCCCGATCACGAAGCCGGCGCCGGCCGAGGTGCGCGTCGACGTGCGCGCCGACGAGTCCGAGACCGACACCGTCGTGGAGGTGTACGCCGACGACGACATCGGCCTGCTGTACCGGCTCGCGTCCGTGTTCACCGAGTTGTCACTCGACGTCCGAATCGCCAAGGTCGCGACGCTGGGCAAGCGCGTCGTCGACGTGTTCTACGTACGGGACGCCGACGGCGCGCAAGATCGACGAGCACGCGACCATCGCGCGGTTGCGGGCGCTGCTCGTCGACCGCATCGCTGGCTAGGGTCACGCCGATGAACACCGACGACTTCGCCGACTCCGCCGCCGACATGCTGCGGTGGGCCGAGACGCTGTCCGGCATCGCGCGCACCGGTCTCGGATTCACCCAGAGCCTCTACGAACGCGAGCGCTTCGAGGAGGTGCTGAAGGTCGCCGCCGACATCCGCGCTGCGGCGATCAGCGAGGCCGAGTCGGAGGTGCTGTTCGACGAGTGGCTGAGCACGGTCGGCGAAGGCGTCGCCGGCTACGTCACTCCGAAGGTCGCGGTGGCGGCCGTCGTCGCCAACGACAAGGGCGAGATCCTGCTGACGCAGCGCGCCGACTCCGGCTGGTGGCTGTATCCCGTCGGCTGGGCCGACGTCGGCTACTCGCCGTCGGAGATCGCGATGAAGGAGGTGCTCGAGGAGACCGGCATCGAGTGCGAGCCGGTGTCGCTCGATCGCGGTGCTCGACGGGCTGCGCCTCGGCTTCGCGCACGTGCCCATGTACTCGATCGTGTTCCACTGCCGCATGACCGGCGGTGAGTTGCAGGGGCATCCGCTCGAGACGAGCGCGGTCGGCTTCTTCGCCCGCGAAGCGATGCCGCAACCGCTCGCGGGCGCGCACCGCTGGCTCGATCTCGCGTTCCGTGCGATCGACGGCGAGAAGGTCGAGACCTGGTACGACCCGCCCCGCGATCCCGACCTGGCGCGGCGAGCCCTGACGCGCGCGCTACGTGGTGAGCTGGTCGACGAGGAGCGCGACGATCGACACCTTGCCGTTCGCACGCTCCCACGCGTCGCCGATCGCCTGGTGGTCGACGAGGCCCGATGCGATCGGGCGCGAGCGCGATCGCCGCGGTCACGATGCTCGCGAGCCGGGCCGGTTCGATCTCGTCGCCGTACGCGGGGAAGGCCTCGAGCCCGTCCCAGAGCCCGGAGAGCGGGCGCACCTCCGTGCCCAGGCGCAACGCCTGCGGGTCGACTGCCTGCGAGAGCTGGCCGACGACGGTCTCCCACACGTCGTAGTGCGAGAAGCCCGGGGGGAGCCGGTAGCCGGCGACCGGATGCATCCGGAACTCGAGCACGAGCGCGTCGGTGTCGGCCACCCCGGACTCGGGCTCGTCGCCCACGAGCCAGGTCTGCGAGCCGTTCACATAGCTGTCGACGGGCGGTCCGAGATGCTCGTCGAGGGCGAGCACCAACTCGGGCGTGAGCTTCCATACCGCGGTCGGGACGAGATCCACCCCGTAGACCGTAGCGAGCATGCGCTCTACGATCGGCCCGACATGACCGACTACGACCGCCTCTCGTCGCTCGACGCGAGCTTCCTGCACCTCGAACGGCCCGAGTACCCGATGCACGTCGGCGCGGTCAGCGTGCTCGAGGGCGCGCCGTTCTTCGACGCCGACGGCCGGTTCCGGATCGCCGAGGTGCGCGACCTCGTGCTCTCGCGGCTGCCGCTCATGCCCCGCTTCCGCCGCCGGCTCATGGCGGTGCCGTACGAGCAGGGCCGGCCGATCTGGGTCGACGACGACCGGTTCGACATCACCTACCACGTCCGGCACACCGCGCTGCCGCGGCCCGGATCGTGGGAGCAGCTCGTCGCGCTCACGACGCGGATACAAGAGGGGCTCCTCGACCGCGACCGGCCGCTGTGGGAGATCTGGTTGGTCGAAGGTCTCGAGGGCGGCAACGTCGCGCTGCTGCAGAAGACGCACCACGCGCTCGATCGACGGAGTGTCGGGTGTCGACGTCGCGACGTTGTTGCTCGACCTCCGCCCCGAGTTCACCGCGCCGGTCGTTTCCGAATGGAAGGCGGAGCCCGCACCCAGTGCTTCGCAACTCCTGCTCGACACGCTGCACGAGCGGGTGACCGAGCCCGCGGAGATCGTGCGATCGATCCGCTCCGATGTTGCGTGGCCCCCGGCGCGCGCTCGAACGCGCCCGGGAGATGACGCAGTCGATGAGCACGATGGTGACGCGCGACGCGATCGCGCCCCGCACGTCGCTCAACGTGCTCACGGGCCGCCATCGCCGGCTCGGCGTCGTGCGCGTCCCGCTCTGCCGACGTGAAGGAGATCCGGCGCGGCCTCGGGGGCACGGTCAACGACGTCGTGCTCGCCGGCGTCTCCGGTGGGCTGCGGCGCTTGTTCCTGCACCGCGCCGACGACACCGAAGACCTCCAACTGCGCGTGCTGTGCCCGGTCTCGGTCCGCTCCGACGATCAACGCGGCTCGCTCGGTAACAAGGTCTCGGCGATGTTCGTGAACCTGCCGGTCGACAACCGGCCGCCCGTCGAGCGACTCCAGGCGATCAGCGCGCAGACCGCCGACCTGAAGGAGCGGCGGCAGGCGGTCGGCGCCGAGATGCTGCTCGGCATGACCGAGTACGTCGCGCCGACGCTCATGAGCCTCGCGGCGCGCGTCGTGCACCGCCAGCCGTTCTTCAACCTGATCGTCACCAACGTGCCCGGCCCGCAGCAGCCGCTGTACCTCATGGGCGCGCGGCTGCTCGACGCGTTCCCGATCGTTCCGCTGACGCGGAACCTGTCGCTCGTGGTGGGGATCTTGTCGTACGACGGCGATGCTGCACTTCGGCCTGTGGGGTGATCGCGACGCCTGCCCCGACATCGAGGTGCTCGCGAGCGGCATCGCCGAAGCGTTCACCGAGTTGTTGAAGATCGCGCAGGAGCAGGGGGACTCGTGACCGAGGTCTGGGAACGCGACGCGTGGGAGCTCGCCGACGGCGGTGCGCAGCGGCGAGCTGCGTTCGACCGAGCTGCTCGACGTGTTCGTGGAACGGGTCGAGAAGCTCAACCCCGAGCTCAACGCGTTCTGCTACCTCGACCTCGAGGGCGCGCGCGGCCGGGCGGCCGCGGTCGACGACGACGGTCGCGCGCGGCGCCGACCCGGGGATCTGGGCCGGCGTGCCGATGGGGGTGAAGGAGCTGGTGCAGGTCAAGGGCTGGCCCGACACGCACGGGTCGCTGCTGTACCGCGACGCGGTCGGGACCCGCGACGACACCGAACCCGAGCGGCTCAAGGCCGCGGGCGCGGTACTGGTCGGCCTCACCACGTCGCCCGAGTTCGGTTCCACCAACTGGACCCGCACGTATCTCCACGGCACCACCCGCAACCCGTGGAATCCCGAGCGCACGCCGGGCGGTTCGTCGGGCGGGTCCGCGGCCGCGGTCGCGTCGGGGATGATGCCGATCTGCACCGGCAGCGACGGCGGCGGCTCGATCCGTATCCCTTCGGCGTACAGCGGGCTGTTCGGGTTCAAGACGAGCTTCGGCCGGGTCGGTTACGCCGGTAACTTCGACAGCGCGCTCACGTCGGTGCCGGGACCGATGTGCCGAACCGTTCGCGACGCGGCGCGCTACGTCGACGCCGTGGCCGGGCCGACGAACAACGATCCCGACCTCGCTTCCGCGTCCGGTGCGCTCGTACGAGGACGCGGTCGTCTCCGGCGACGCGGCCGCGCAGCTGCGCGGCAAGCGGGCCGCGTGGTCGGCGACGCTCGGCTTCGCGGTGTGCGACCCCGAGGTCGAGAAGCTCACGTACGAGGCCGCGCTCGCGCTGTGTGCCGACGCCGGCATCGAGCTGGTCGACGTCGACGTCCGGCTGCCGCGGCCCGGAGGCGCGTGGGGCCTGATCTCGTCGCTCGACACCGCCGGCGAACCATCTCGACGCCGCGCGCGACCACTGGGACGACGTGACGCCGGTCTCGCGCGCCGGGCTGCAGGCCGTCGACCGCATCAACGCCGAGCAGCTGATGCGGTCGTTGCGCCGGCGTTTCGAGCTGCTGGCGGCGATCGGCGTCGTGTTCGACGAGGTCGACCTCCTCCTGACCCCGACGACCGCGACCACCGCGTTCGTCGCCGAGGGACCGCCGCCGCTCGAGATCGGTGGGCAGAAGGTCGGCGGCATGGGTTCGGTCCCGTACACGGCGCCGTTCAACATCTCGGGCATGCCCGCCGTCAGCATCCCGGTCGGGCTCGCGTCCGACGGCCTGCCCGTCGGCCTGCAGGCGGTCGGTCGCCGGGACGCCGAGGAGCTCGTGCTCGGCTGCGGCGCGGTGGCTGGAAGCCAACCGGCCGTGGACGAAGTTCGCGCCGCTCGCGTATTCCTGAGCCGCCGCCCTGCACCGGAAATCAGGCCTCGCCAGGCGCGGGATACCCTGCCCGGCATGACCGACACCCAGCCGCGCGCGCGTCCTCCGAGGCAGGAGCAGGAGCCCGCGTCGGAAGAGGTCACCGAGGTCGCGCCGGGCGTGCTGCGCATGCAGCTGCCGATCTGGATGCCGGGTCTCGGTCACGTCAACATGTACGGCCTCGTCGACGACCGGGGCATCGCCGTCGTCGATCCCGGGCTCCCCGGGCCCGCAGTCGTGGAAGGCGTTGAAGCAACGGCTGAAGACGGCGGGCTACCGGGTCAAGGACGTGCACACCGTCGTCGTCACGCACTCGCATCCCGACCACTTCGGCGGCGCCGGCCGCATCGCGCGCGAGGCCGGCGCGAAGTTGATCACCCACCACGCGTTCTCGACCTGGACGGTGAAGGGTCCCACGCCGCAGCGGGCGCTCTCCGAAGGCGAGGCGCGCCGGGTCGAGATGGAGGCGGCCGCGTACGCGCAGACCGTCGACGTCCCGCCCGACGAGCTGCCCACGATCAACGACCCCGACGTCGTGCGCGACGACACCGCCGAGACCGAGGCGACGTCGAGCCCGTGGGGCGCGAGCACGCCGTGGGGCACGACCAACCAGGGCCCGCCGCTCAAGCGCCGGCTGATGATCAAGGCGCTGCGGCTGCTGTTCACGCCGCCCGAACCGACCGACCGCGTGCACCACGGTGAGCGCATCCGGCTCGGCAACCGCGATTGGTTCGTCGTGCACACGCCCGGTCACACCGTCGACCACCTGTGCCTCTGGGACCCCGAGTCGGGCGCGCTCCTCACCGGCGACCACGTGCTCCCGTCGATCACGCCGCACGTCTCGGGCGTGCGCAAGAGCCGACTCGCTGAAGTCGTACCTCGCGACGCTCGACCTCGTCGGGCAGCTGCAGGGCGTGACGATCGGGCTCCCCGCGCACGGCCACCCGTTCCCCGACGTCGCGGGCCGGGTCGAGGCGATCAAGGAGCACCACGCCGAGCGCATGGAGCAGCTGCGCGAGGTCGGCCTCGCACTCGGGCCCGCCACCGTCGTCGCGCTGTCGCACGAGCTGTTCCCGAAGCGCCACTGGGGCACGATGGCGGAGAGCGAGACGTTCGCGCACCTGGAGCACCTCGCCCACGCCGGCGACGCCGAGCGGTGGGAGGAGAACGGGATGCTGGTCTACCGGATGGAACCTGCGTCCGAATCGGCATGAGGTGGCAGAAGACGGCATGAAGGAGACGGCATGACCGCGACCGACACGCAGCTCGCGAACGAATCGGTCGATCTCCTCTCGCAACTCATCCGCAACGAGTGCGTCAACGACGGCACGCCCGAGTCGGGTCACGAGTCGCGCAGCGCCGATCTCCTCGCGCAGTATCTCGGTGACACCGGTCTCGATCTCGAGCGATACGTCGCCCGCCCCGGGCGCGAGAACCTCGTCGCGCGCATCGAGGGCAGCGACCCCACCGCGCCGACACTGCTGTTGATGGGGCACACCGACGTCGTGCCCGCCAACCCCGACGGCTGGACGCGCGATCCCTTCGGCGGCGAGGTGGTCGACGGCGACGTGTGGGGCCGGGGCGCGGTCGACATGTTGAACCTCACGGCCACGATGGCGGTCGCGTTCCGCGACCTTGCGCGCACGGGCTTCACGCCGCGCGGCACGCTCGTGTACCTCGCGGTCGCCGACGAGGAGAACCTCGGTACGTGGGGCGCCGAGCATCTCCTCGAGCGCGAGAACGACGCGGTACGCGCCGACTACGTCGTCACCGAGGCCGGCGGCTTCCAGATGCCGACCGCGCGCGGCCCGCGCCTGCCTGTCATCGTCGGCGAGAAGGGCTCCGTACTGGTGCCGCATCACCGTGCGGGGCACGCCCGGCCATGCGTCGCAGCCGTTCCGCACCGACAACGCGTTGGTGACCGCGGCGGAGATCGTGAAGCGTCTCGCCGAGTACCGGCCGCCCACGCAGATCCACGACACCTGGCGGCGCTTCATCGAAGGCGTCGACTTCGGTCCCGAGTGGAACGCGCACCTGCTCGACGAGGCGACGCTCGCCGACTTCTGCGAGGAGCTGCCGATCGGGCTCGCCGCGCCAGGCGCACGCGTGCACGCACACCACGTTCGCGCCGACGGTCATCCACGGCGGCACGAAGACCAACGTGATCCCCGACACGGTCGAGGTCGAGGTCGACATCCGCACGCTGCCCGGTCAGCGCGGCGCCGACATCCGCGCGATGCTCGAGGACGCGCTCGGCGACCTGCTCCCGTGCACGGAGATCACGCCGTTCGACGAGAACGAGTCGACGTCGTCGGCCACCGACACGCCGCTGTGGGACTCGATGGGTCGGGTGTCGTCGGCGCTGGTCGAGGGCTCCGGTCTGGTGCCGTTCCTCACCGTCGGCGCCACCGACGCGCGATTCTTCCGGCGCAACGGCTCGGTCGCCTACGGCTTCGGCCTCTTCAGCCGGAAGCTCTCGTTCGACGACTACGCGTCGATGTTCCACGGCAACGACGAACGGGTCGACATCGAGTCGCTGGTGCTCTCGACCCGACTCTGGGACGGCCTCGCCCGCGACCTTCTCGGCTGAAACCCGAACTGCTGCCGCCGGTGGGCGCGCCCCGCACCGCAGCGGTGCGTGAGCGCACGAACTGTGCGACGTTTCGCGGCGGCTATTCGTCGGGCTGGTCGCGGAGGTAACGCTCGAAGTCCTCGGCGAGCGACTCGCCCGACGGCAACTCGTCCTCGTCGAACCAGTCGTCGTCGTCCTCCTCGTCGTCGTCCTCGTCGTCGACCGCGATCTCGTCGTCGGTCTCGAGCCAGCCCGGGCCGTCGTCGGCGGTGTCGTAGCGGGTCTCGAGCCGCTCGACGTACGAGCTGACGTCGGGATCGCCCGCGACGACCTCCGAGACTGATCGCTCCCACGCACTCGACGCGATGTCGAGGTCGGTGAGGTCGAGCCCGAGGTCGAGGAGATCGCCGAGCCGGTCGAGCAACGCCCGGGTGGCCTTCGGGTTCGGGGGCGTGGCGACGTAGTGCGGGACCGGCGCCCAGATCGACGCCGACGCGAAACCGGCACGGCGGACCGCGTCGTGCAGCACTCCGACGATGCCGGTCGGGCCCTTCGTAGCGCGACCGTTGCATCCCGAGCCGCGCCGCGAGCACCTCGTCGGTGGCGGAACCGGTGCACTTGATCGGGCGCGTGTGCGGCGTGTCGCCGAGCAGTGCGCCGAGCGTCACGATCATCTCGCAGTTCGTCGTGCGCGCGACGCCGATGACGTCGTCACAGAACGATCGCCATTTCAGGTTCGGCTCGACGCCCGACAACAAGACGAGGTCGCGTCCGCCCGCGGGGAGCGAGCCGGCCGAGAGCGCGAGCGACGGCCAGCTGACCGTCCGGACCACACCGTCGACGAGCTCGACCGTGGGCCGGGCCGCCTGGAAGTCGAGGTACTCCTCGATGTCGAGCGCGGCGAACGGCCGCGCGCTGCACGCCCGCGCCAACCAGCGCACCGCGTCGGAGGCGGCGTCGGCGGCGTCGTTCCAGCCGGAGAACGCCGCGATCATCGCGGGTCGCCGCAACGACGGCTCGACGCTCCAATGGACGGTCACGCGCTCACCTTACGTCGCGCTCCGCGATCCGCTCTCGCGTCGGACGACGGGATTCGTGAGCGTGCCGAGTCCCTCGATCGAGATCTCGACGACATCGCCGTCGACGAGCCACCGGGGCGGGGTGCGCGCCGCGCCGACACCGGCCGGTGTGCCCGTGAGGATGACGTCGCCCGGTTCGAGCGTGCAGCCCTGGCTGATCCAGGCGATCAGGTAGGGCACCGAGAACACCAGCTGCGAGGTGCTCGACGACTGCAGGACCTCGCCGCTCACGCGCGTCTCGATCGCGAGCCCGCCGGCGAGGTCGACCTCGTCGAGCGAGACGAGCTCAGGCCCGAGCGGGCAGAACGTGTCGAACGACTTCGACCAGCTCCACTGCCCGGTCGTGTACTGGTGATCGCGCGCCGAGACGTCGTGACCGATCGTGACTCCCGCGACGATGTCGAGCGCGTCCTCTTCGCGGACGTCGCGGGCGCGGGTCCCGATGACGACCGCGAGCTCGCCTTCGTAGTCGGGCTGCGTCACGTGCGGCGGGATGACGATCGGTTCGCCCGGCGCGACGACCGAGCTCGGTGACTTCACGAACAACGTCGGCGTGTCGGGGAGCGGTCGACCGGTCTCGGCCGCGTGGTCGCGGTAGTTGAGGCCGACGCCCCAGATCATGCGCGGTGCGGCCAGCGGGGACCTCACGCGAGCGCACCCGCCTCGTGCAGCCGCGCGATCTCTTCGTCGGCGACGCCGATCTCGCGGAACACCTCGTCGGTGTGCTCACCGATTCCCGGGGCGCCGCGCCGGATCTCGAGGCCCTTGCCGTCGAACTGCATCGGCGATCGCCGAGAGTCGCGCGGTCGGGTGACCGGGATAGTGCGGCATGTACCCGTTCGCGAGCACCTGCGGGTCGTCGATCACCTCGAGCGGCGACGCGATCGACGAGTAGATCGTGTCGTGCGCCGACAATCGTTCCTTCAGCTCGGCCAGCGGCAACGAGGCGATGCGCTCGACGAGGATCGGGTGCAGTTCCGGTGCGCGCTCCTGGCGTTGCGCGGCGGTGGCGTACTCCGGCTTGTCGAGCAGCTCCTCGAGCCCGAGTGCGCGGCATCGTCGGCTCCCAGTGCCGCTCGGGATCGAGCATGTTGAGGCTGATCCAGCGTTCGTCCGCCGTTCGGAACGATCCGACGAGCACGCTGCTCAGGCTCTTGCCCGCAACGTGGCGCGGCGGCTCCTGACCGAGGATCGCGGTGGGCACGAGGTCGTTCGACAGCGTCCACACCGCCGCGCCGAGCAGCGACACGTCGACGATCGTCGCCTCGCCCGTGCGTTCGCGCTTGAACAGCGCGGCCGCGACACCGCCTGCGAGGTACGCGCCGCCCGGGGCGTCGCCGAGCGCGCCGCGTGGTTGCACGAGCTGGCCGCCCGCGGGCGTGAGCATGTGCGCGAGGCCGCCACGCGCCCAGTACGAAACCGCGTCGAAGCCGCCCTGATCGCGATCGGGACCTTCGAGGCCCTGCCCCGAACCGATCGCGTACACGCACTCGGGGTTGACCGCCCAGATGTCGTCGGGGTCGAGCCGCAGCTTGGTGCGCGCCGACGGCAGGAAGTTCGTGATGTACACGTCGGCCCACTCGATCAGCTTGTCGAGCGCGGCGCGGCCCTCGTCGTTGCGTAGGTCGATCGCGACGCCGCGCTTGTTGCGATTGAACTGCTCGAAGAGGAAGTTGAAGTCGCCGGTGTCGGCGACGAAGCCCATCGCCATGATCTGGCGCAACGGATCGCCCGTCGGTCGTTCGACCTTGACCACGTCGGCGCCCCACTCCGCGAGGATCGCGGCGGCCGACGGCACGAAACCGTGTTCCGCGACCTCGAGCACCTTCACGCCGTCCATTACGCCCATGACGAAACCCTCCGGTTCCTGCGGCCTTCCTTTGCAGCCGGTGATGTGAAGATCAGCGGGGGACCTCAGCCACGGAGCGCCGCGATCGACGACCGCGAGCACTGTTGGAGTGCGCCCTGCACCATGACCTCGACCATCGATCCGATGTGGTCGAAACCCTCGCCGACGGTCTTTCCCATCAAGAAGCGGGCGTGGATGCCTTCGAGAATGATCGCGAGCTTGTACGCGGCGAGCGCCTCGTAGAAGTCGAGCTGGCTGACGTCGCGGCCCGACTTCGTCGCGTACCGCTCGACCACGTCGTCGCGCGAGAGAAAGCCCGCATCCGACGAGATCGTCGCGCCGACATTTCCCGTCTGCGCCTCGTCGCGCACGTAGTAGAGGAGATAGAGGCCGAGGTCGGCGAGCGGGTCGCCGAGCGTCGCCATCTCCCAGTCGAGCACGGCGACGATCTTCCCGGGATCGTCGGGCGCGAGCATCGTGTTGTCGAGGCGGTAGTCGCCGTGCACGATCGTCGGCGGCGGTGATACCGGGAGCGCGGCGCGGAGCCGGCGCGCGAGCTCGTCGACGACGTCGAGCTCACGCGTCTTGGAGCGTTCCCATTGCTCGCCCCATCGGCGCACCTGGCGCTCGACGTAGCCGTCGGGATGGCCGAAGTCGCCGAGGCCGACCGCTTCGTAGTCGACCGCGTGGATCGCGACCAGCACGTCGACGAGCTCTTCCGAGCAGCGGCGCGCGTCGTCCGTGTGTGAGCTTCGCCATGTCGGCGGCGGTGCGCAGGATGGTCCCGTCGACGAGATCCATCACGTAGAACGGCGCGTCGTTCACCGTCACGTCGTCGCAGAAGCCGAGCGTCGTCGGCACGGGGACCTCGGTGGGAGCGAGCGCGCTCAGCACCTTGTACTCGCGGGCCATGTCGTGCGCGGTCGGGAGCACGTGCCCGAGCGGCGGCCGCCGCAGGACCCACTGGTTGGCGCCCTCGTGGATCGCGTACGTGAGGTTCGATCGACCGCCCGAGATGAGCGACGCCGTCAGCGGGCCTCCGGTGGCGCCGGCAACGTGCGCGGCGAACCACGGTCGCAAGCGTTCGAGATCGACACCGGGCGGCGTGTCCGTCACGGCGGGGAGGTTACATAGCCGGTGTCGGTCGAGTCTCGTGCCGCTCGGTCGGCGTGCGCGCGTACATGCGCGCCGGCCGCTGGACGCGCAGCTACGCGATGCGGGATTCGCGCGGGGCGACCGGCTTGCCGTTGCCGCGCGGGTACCGGGCCACCCGGCCGACGGGCATGTCGACGCGGAATCCGGCGGCGGCACGCTCCTCTTCGGACTCGGCGCCCCAGAACCCGTACTCGCGGTGCTGGCGCGCCCAGTTACGGCACTCCTGCAACGCCGGGCAGGCGTGGCACACGGCCCGCGCCTGCGACTCGCGCACGACGCGCGCTTCGGGGCGCTCGCCGGCCGGCGCGAAGAACAGGCGCGTCTGTCCCTGGCAGGCAGCTTCCGTGGTCCACGTCAGAGGACCGGTGAAAATGAAACTCGAAATCATTTCGGCGGTCACGAGCTCCCCTTCACGACCGAGGGTTTTCGGGAGATTGACGGAGCTCGGGAGCCGGGTGGGGGGACGCCGGCTCCTCGAGCCCCAGTCGAACGATCACTAGTGAAGCCGATCACAAGACCATCTGTCAAAGGCCTGGAAACGATACTATCTATCGGTAAGAGCGATTGGTTCGGCACAGACGAGGGCCCGGGCGCTGTCCGCGCTTCTGATCGTCTGTCTTCCCCGAATCGGGCAATCCGAACCACAAGGAAATTTTCGCAAAAGGGACGAGCAGTCCATGGACCTTCGACAGCTCGAGGCACTTCTGGCCGTGGCCGAGACCGGGAGCTTCACGTCGGCCGCCGACGCCCTGCACACGGTGCAGTCGAACGTCTCCGAGCACGTCCGCCAGCTCGAAGCCGAGCTCGGCGTGCAACTGCTCGTCCGGGGCCGGCGGGGGACGGTGCCGACCGAGTTCGGGGTCCGGGTGATCGAGCGGGCCCGGGCGGTGCGCAGCGAGCTCGAGGCGCTGCACAAGGATCTGTCGATGTTGCAGGGTCTCCAGACCGGTCACGCGACGCTCGGCGTCGTCGGAACCGTCAGCCGCCTCCTCGTGCCGATGCTCGTGGCCGAGATGCGGCTGCGCGCGCCGGGACTCTCGCTGCGGCTCACGGAGGGCGCGTCGGAACGGCTTGCGGCCGAGGTCGCCGAGCGCCTGCTCGCGAGCGCGGTCGTGACCGAACCCGTGACCGACCCGCGCCTGCACGTCGAGCACCTCCGCGTTGAAGCCCTCGTCGCGCTCGTGCCGTCGGCATTGCTCCCCGACACGACCGAACCGATTCCGCTCGCCGAGCTGGCGCGGCGAGACGCTGATCCTCCCGCCCGCCGGTAACCCGCTGCGCGACGAGGTCGAGACCGCGGCGCGCGCCGAACGGGTGGAGCTGCGCGTGCCGATCGAGGTCGAGGGCATCCGGCTCATCGCCGACCTGGTCGGCGCGGGTGTGGGGGTGTCGATCCTGCCGGAGACGGCTGTCGCGCGCGACCACGCCGGCGTGCGCCAGCTGCGCATCGCGCGTATGCCTCCCCGTCGCCTCGCACTCGTCACGGGTCGTGGCGTGCAACTGTCGTTGGCCGACCAGGCCGTGCACGACGTGGTCCGCCGCATCGTCCGCGACGAGCCGATGCCGCTCGCGGGTGAGGCCGGCTAGCGCCGCACGCGCGTCGGCGGTCAGCGCTCGACGGGCAGGAAACGCGTCCCGATGACGGTGCGTTCGGTCGCCAACCCGATCACCTCGAGCCGGTCGACGCCCGGGAGCGCGTCGGCGTTCGTCTCCAGCCGGACGCGCGCCGCCGCGGGGCCACACGAGATCGACCGACGTCGCCGTCTCGGCTTCGACGTCGCCTTGAAGCACGCCCGCGAAGAAGCTCAAGGCGGCGGGCAGCGACGGGGTGCGGAGCACGACCCGCCGGAGCGTGCCGTGCCCCGACGCGGGCGCGGGCTCCGACCACCAGCGCGGGTTGGCGTTGGGACCGTGCTTCGCGACGAGGTCGAGCAGCTCCTTGCGGGTCTCCGGATGACCGTGTGACTCCGCGAGCTGCACGACCGTGCCGTGCGCTTCGCGCGGCATGAGGAACGCTTCCTTCCACTGCGGGTCGTCGGCGTTGATGTTCACCGGGTGGAAGCCCGCGCCGCGTACGCGTGCGAGCGCCTCGGCGAGGTCGGGGACCTTGAACGTGAGGTGGTGCGGGCCGCCGCCGTGGCGGGCGACGAATCGGGCAAGGAAGTCGTTCTTGTCGACCGCCCACGGTTCGAGGAGCTCGACCGGCATGCCGTCGCCGTCGGCGGACCCGAGCCACACCTGCATCGGCCGAAAGCCGATCGTCTGGCCCCCGAAGAGGATGGTCCCGCCGAGCTCGCCCGTGAGCAATTGCAGCGCGGGTGCGGTGTCGGACGCGGCGAGCGCGATGTGGTCGAGGTCGTAGCGATCCGTCACGAGCGGGGCAGACTAGGTGACGGCCCCGACGACGGCGGGCGCCGGGCCCACCCGGCGGACGTCGACCCGTCCCGCCCGTGTGAACGTGTTCGCCAGCGATCCAGGCCACTGCGAGCACCGCGAGGCCGGCCACCGCGTCGAGGATGTAGTGGTTCGCGGTGATGATGATCACGGTCAGTGTGATCAGCGGGTACGCCCAGGCGAGCGCGCGCGCGGCCCGGCGTTGGAGTCGCGGACCGAGCGCGCACGCGCACCACGTGGACCACGCGATATGGACGCTGGGCATGGCCGCGAATTGGTTCGACACCTTCGCCGCGCCGCCGGAATTGAACGACCAGAACGCGGGGTCCTTCAGCAGCGTGTCGACGAACCCGAGTTGCGGGAACATGCGCGGCGGTGCGAGGGGATAGAAGGTGAACCCGATCAGGGCGAGCAGTGTCGCGATCGCGAGCGTGTTGCGAAACCGCGGGTAGTCGTCGGAGAAGCTGCGATAGAGCAGGACGCCGGCGAAGATCGTCACGATGAAGTGGAACGACCCGTAGAAGTAGTTCGCGAAGAGGATCAGCGGACGGAAATGCATCGCCCACTCGCTGGAACGTCAGCTCGTGGTAGATGCCGAGGTGGTGTTCGAGCGACATGATCTGGCGCGCGTGATCGAATGCGTGCGGCGGCGCGTGGCCGTTGCCGCCGTGGATGTTCCGGATCGCCGAGTACACCCCGTAGAACACGAGGATCGCGAGCAGCTCGACCCACCAGTAGATGACGTGGCCCTCGGAGAGCACGCGCCCGCCGCGGAACCGCGGCCTCTGCTGTACTTCGGTGCTCACACGGCTTCCTTCGTGGTGTTCGTACCGGTTCGGTTGCCGAGCGCGAACGCCGGCGCTCCGAGCATGCTCACCACCAGCATGCTTCCCCACCACAGCAATCCCGCGGCGCCTCCCTGCACGTTGCTGACGTGGAACGAGTGCAGGAACAGTACCAACGCACCCTCGCGGACTCCGAGACCGCTGAACGAGATCGGGAGCACCTGCAGCATCAGCACTGCGGGCGCGAACGCGATCACGGCCGCGATCGGTACATCGAGGTCGAGCGCGCGGAAGATGAGCCCGAACATCAGCACCTGCGACGACTGGAACACCAAGGTCGCGAGGAGGATCGAACCCGATGTGGCGCGGCTCGCGCCGCAGGCGCCCGACCCCGAGGTGCACGGCGCCGATGAAGCGCGCCCAGCTCTCGCGTCTCCGCGTAGCGGCCCGCCAGGCGCGGGTGCCCGGCGAGGAAGAGGATCAGCGCGAGCATGGCGACGGCCAGGACGGCGACGAACAGCGCGATCCACGCTTGCGCGTGATGGATCAGCGATGGCCGGATCGCGAAGCCGGCGAACACGAGGAGCGGAAGCCCGACGAAGCCGGTGAGCCGTTCGAGCACGACGGATCCGAACGACACTTCGGCCGAGCCGACCGTGTTCGACGCGCGCGCGACGCGCACCACGTCGCCGCCGATCGTCGACGGGAGCACGTTCCCGACGAGGAGACCGACGAGGTAGTGCGAGAAGAGGCTGGTGAGCCGGACCTCGACGTCGAACAAGAGCAGGACGCGCTGCCAGCGCCAGGCGGAGAGGACGACGCCCGACGAACATCGGTCGCGACCGCGTGAGTGCGAGCAGCGAGACCGTGAGGCCGTGGTGCTGGTCGGGGATGGCGTCGTCGACGCCCGAGGCCTTGGACACGACGACCGCGAGCAGGAGCGCCGCTGACGACGATCCGGAGGAGCAGTTTCCACTTCGATCCGGGCCGAGGCGGCGTCCGGCACTGCCTCGGTCATCGCTGCGAGCATACGGGAGCGGGACTCGGCCGGTGCAGGGCCGTGGTGCTGGTGCGATGAGGCGGTTTCGGGTACTCATGTGCCCATGCGGATCACGACGAGCGACGGTGTCGGTCTGGCGGTCGAGGTGGCGGGTGCGGGCCCGGGCCTGCTCCTGGTGCACGGCTTCGGCGGCGCCAAGGAGGACTTCGCCGACCACGTTCCCGCGCTCGCGCGCGACCACACGGTCGTGATCTTCGATCACCGCGGGCACGGTGCGAGCGACAAGCCGGCCGACCGGCCGCCGTACTCGATGGACCGGCTCGCGACCGACATCCTCGAGGTCGCCGACGCCTGCGGTCTCGACCGGTTCCGTCTGCTCGGTCACTCGATGGGCGGGCATGGTCGTCGCGCCGCGTTCCCAATGGTCGCGCCGGAGCGGGTCGAGGCGCTCGTCATGATGGACACGTCGGCCGGACCGATTCCCGGGTTCGATCCCGCGCTGATGGACGCGGCGGCCGAGGTCGCGTTCGATCAGGGCAAGGACGCGCTCAAGGAGCTGCTCGACATGGTCGTCGGTGCTGGAGACGCCCGCGTACACAGCGCACGCTCGCCGAGCGGCCCGGCTACCGCGAGTTCACGGAGCGCAAGTGGGACGACCTGTCCGAGATCATGTGGGGCGCGATGGCGATGGCGCTCGCGCGCCAGACCGACGATCTCGACGCGATGGCGGCGGCCGATCCGGGTTCCGATGCTGGCGTCATCGTCGGCGCACGAGGACAAACCGTTCGTCGGACCTTCGCAGGCGATGGCCGCCGCGATCGAGACCGCCGAGCTCGCGATCATTCCCGACGCGGGCCACTCACCGCAGTTCGAGAATCCCGACGCCTGGATCGATGCGCTCACGCGGTTCCTCGCGTCGGTGCCCGCCGCGCCATCACCTAGCTGGCGCAGGTAGCGGTTCGTGGAGGCGCACGGCGGGCGGCTCGCGGTCGAGGTGTTGCGGCGCCCACGGCGTCGACACGATGTTCACGCTGTCGGGCGGGCACCTGTTCGTCCTGTACGACGGTGCGGTGCAGGCCGGGACTCCGGCTCGTCGACGTGCGCCACGAGCAGAGCGCCGACGTTCGCGGCCGAAGGGTTCGCCAAGGTGACGCGCCGGCTCGGCTGCGCGGCGCTGACCGCCGGCCCGGGCGTGACGAACGGCGTGAGCGCGCTGACGGCGGCTCGCATGAACGGTTCGCCCGTGGTCGTGCTCGCCGGGCGAGCGCCGCAGGCGCGTTGGGGTGCGGGTTCGCTGCAGGAGCTCGATCACGTCCCGATCGTGCAGTCGGTCACCAAGACGCGCGGCGACCGCGACGTCGGCCGCGTCGATCGTCGCCGAGGTCGACGCCGCGTGCCGTGCCGCACGGACGCCGCATCGCGGCCCGACCTTCGTCGACATCCCGCTCGACGCGTTCGGACCGGCGGTCGGTCGACGTGCCCGTCGGTCGAAGGCGACGACGGGTTCCGGGGCGCGACTCCCGACCCCGACGCCGTGGCCGCGTGTCGCCGCGACTCGTCGCGGGATCGGCGCGACCCGTGCTGGTCGCCGGTGGCGACGTCTACTGGGCCCGCGCGGAGGGCGCGCATGCGCGCGTTCGCCGAGGCGGCCCGGGTGCCGGTGTTCGTGAACGGGATGGGACGGGGGACGCTGCCCGCCGACCACGAGCTCGCGTTCTCGCGGGCGCGGTCGCTCGCGTTGAAGGAGGCCGACCTCGTGTTCGTGGCGGGCACGCCCCTCGACTTCCGTCTCGGCTTCGGCCGGTTCGGTGACGCCGCGCGTCGTGCACCTGTGCCGACGCCGCGAGCGAGGTCGCGACGGCACGCCGCGCTCGCGGCGTCGACCGCGGGCGATCTCGCGGCGACGTTCGCGCAGCTGGCCGACGTCGGGCGCGCCGCCCGGGATGCGCACGACGACTGGATCTCGCGCGCTCCGCGCCGACGAACGCGCCGAAGCGCGCCGCGGAAGCGCCGTTCGCTCGAGGCCGACTCCGCTCCGATCAAGCCGACGCGCATCTACGGCGAGCTCCGCAAGCGCCTCGACCGCGACGCGATCGTGATCGGCGACGGCGGCGACTTCGTCTCGTACGCGGGGAAGTTCGTCGAGAGCTTCGAGCCGGGGACATTCCTCGATCCCGGACCGTACGGCTGCCTCGGCATGGGGCCGGGCTACGCGCTGGCGGCGGGTATCGCGCATCCCGACCGCCAGGTCGTGCTGCTGCTCGGCGACGGCGCGGTCGGTTTCGCGCTCGGCGATTTCGAATCGCTCGTGCGTCACGGCGTGAACGTCACCGCGATCGTCGGCAACAACGGCATCTGGGGTCTGGAGAAGCATCCGATGCAGGCGCTGTTCGGCTACGACGTCGTGGCCGAGCTCTCGCCGGGCATCCGCTACGACAAGGTGATCGAGGCGCTCGGCGGACACGGCGAGCTCGTCGACGCATCCCGGCGCCATCGGACCCGCGCTCGACCGCGCGTTCGCGACGCCGGGCGTCTCGCTCGTGAACATCCTCACCGATCCCGCCGACGCGTACCCCAGGTCGTCCAACCTCGCCTGAGAACTCAACCAACAGTTGTCGGAGATCCGGCGCGAGCGCCGAGATCTCCGACAACTGTTGGGCTGGCGGGAGATCAGAGGTCGAGGGTCGGCGACTGCCCGCCGAAGCCGGCGCGGCGCAGGGCCTTGGCCTTCGTGCGCATCAGGACGTCGCGCGGCGCCGCGCACACCCGCGCCACGAGCGCCTCGGTCGCGTCGCGGCAGCGCGTCGGGCTCGACGACCTCGCCGACGAGGTGACAGCCGGAGTGCTTCGGCCGCGTCGATCTCGCGGCCGCCGATCGTCAGCTCGCGCGCGACCGCCCCGCCGACGAGATCGTGCAGCGGTCCGTACACGACGTCGCCGAAGGTCCGTTCGGGGTGCGCGAACCGGGCGGTCGGCGCCAGCGATGCGCAGGTCGCAGAGGACCGCGAGGTCGAAGCCGCCGGCCAGTGCGGGACCGTTGACCGACGCGATCGTCGGGAGCGGGAAGCGCAGCACCGTGTCGTGGTAGCGGTCGCTCGACGCCCACAGCTCCCGCTCGAACTCGGCGTCGCCGGCGGCGCGGGTGAACTCGCCGAGAGGTCGAAACCCGCGCAGAACACCGAGCCTTCGCCCGCGATCACGACGCACTTCATCGTTCGTCGTCCGGCAGCGATGGCGTCGAGGGCGTCGCTGATCGCGTCGCGGAGCGCGACCGAGAGCGCGTTGCGCTTCTCGGGACGGTTCAGGGTCAGGACCGCGTGGGCCTCGAAGCGTTCGACGACGAGGTCGGTCATAACTCCGATTGCGCGCGCTCGATGAAGCGGTCGCGGACCACGACGACCCGGGTGATGCGCCCCGCCGCGACGAGGCCGCGCGCGTCGGTGACGGAGACACCGGAAGGTGAGCCGCCGGCCCTCGACGCCCTCGAGCGTCGCGTCGGCGGTGACCTCGGAGCCCACCGGCGTGGGTGAGAGGTGGGCGAGTTGCACCTCGTAGCCGACCGAGGTCTTGTCCGGCCCGAGGGTGCTCCCGAGCGCCTGGACGCTGGCTTCTTCGACCAGCGCGATCAGCCGAGGCGTCGCGAGGACGGGGACGTCGCCACTGCGCATCGCGACCGCGGTGTCGGCTTCTTCGACCTTCAACGTGATCGACGCGGTGAGACCGGACGCAACCCCCATGCCGCTTACCATAGGCAGCCCGGTGCCGACTCGGCATGTTGGCGACCACACGCAGTTCACGCTCCACACGGCATGCACCGCTCCCGGCGCCGACGCTTCCCGAGATGCACGAGGCCCATATGACTGCTCCCTTGATCGATCACGACGTGCTCCAGGCGACGCTCGACCACGCGTTGCGCGGCGGCGGCGACTTCGCCGAGGTGTTCGTCGAGGACCGGCGCTCGTCGAGCGGCCGTTTCGACGACGGACGGATCGAGGAGCTGGTCTCCGGGCGCGACCGGGGCGCCGGCCTGCGCGGTCGTGCGGGGCGAGACCACCGGCTTCGCGCACACCGCCGACCTGTCGCCCGAGGGACTTGTCGGAGCGCGGCCGAGGCCGCCGCGGGCGCGGCGCGTGGCGGTGGCGAGCGGCGACCAACGACGGTCGCGCTCGGCACGGCTCGTCGAGCCATCCGATCGAGGCCCGGCGTCGTCCTGCCGGAAACGGTGGAGAAGCGGCGCAAGGTCGATCTGCTCGCCCGCGCCGACGCCGCCGCGCGCGCGAGCCGGGAGCGCGGTCACGTCGGTGACCGCGTCGTACGCCGACGCCCGGCGCCGGATCCTCGTCGCGAACTCCGACGGCCTCCTCGCCGACGACGACCGGGTCCGCACCCGCATGTCGGTGCAATGCGTCGCGACCGGCGACACGGGCATGCAGACGGGCTACGAGGCGCCCGGCCGCACGATGGGCTTCGAGCTCTTCGACACGGTCGCGCCCGAGGAGGTCGGCCGCAAGGCTGCGACACCGCGCGCTGACGCTGCTCGACGCGGTCCCGGCGCCGTCGGGCCGGCTTCCCGGTCGTGCTGAAGCGCGGCGCCGGCGGCGTGTTGTTCCACGAAGCATGCGGGCACGGGCTCGAGGCCGACCACATCCTCAAGGACGCGTCGGTGTTCAAGGGGCAGATCGGTGCAATCGGTCGCGTCGCCGCTCGTCACGCTCGTCGACGACGGCGGCTACGCGCACGAGTGGGGGACGCTCGCCATCGACGACGAGGGCCATCCCGCCCAGCGCAACGTCCTGATCGAGAACGGTGTGCTCACCGACTACATGTGGGACGTCGTGCGGGCGCGCAAGGAGGGCCGTGCGCCCAGCGGGAACGGCCGGCGCGAGAGCTACCGCCACCTGCCGATGCCGCGCATGACGAACACGTTCCTGCTCGAGGGCGAGACCGACCCCGACGACATCATCCGCGGCGTCGACTTCGGCATCTACGCCGTGCAGCTCGGCGGCGGTCAGGTCGATCCCGGCGACCGGCGACTTCGTCTTCGGCATCACCGAGGCCTACCTGATCGAGAAGGGTGAGATCACGCGGCCGATCCGCGGCCGCGCAGCTGATCGGCAACGGTCCCGACGTGTTGCGGATGGTCGACGCGGTCGGCAACGACTTCGACACCTGGACCGGGATGTGCGGCAAGCAGGGCCAGAGCGTGCCGGTGTCGTCCGGGCAACCGACCGTGCTCGTGCGGGAGATGACGGTCGGCGGGACCGCGGCGTGAGCGGGAGATCTGCTCGAGATCGCCCGGCAGGTCGCCGGCAGCCGCGCAGGCGGACGAACAGGTCGAGGCGTACGTCGTGCGCACCCGCGACACCGACGTCGAGGTGTTCGACGGCGAGGTCGAGTCGCTCACGACCGCGAGCGTCGAAGGCGTCGGGCATCCGCGTCGTCGCCGATCACCGCCAGGGTCTCGCGTGGGCGGGGTCGCTCGATCCCGACGTCATCGAGGAGACGCTGCAAGGAGGCTCGCGACAACGCGAGCTTCGGCGAGCCCGACGAGTGGTACGGCTTCGCGTCGCCGGCCGACGTCGACGGCGTCGTCGCCGCCCGACCTCGACCTGTGGCGCGACGAGCTCGCCGCGGTACCGACCGAGGAGAAGGTCCGCGATCGCGCTCGAGCTCGAGCGCGCGACCAAGGCCGCCGACCCCCGGATCCGCAACGTCGAGTCGGCGAGCTACGGCGACGCGCTCGGCCGAGGTCGCGCTCGCGAACTCGCTCGGGCGTCGTCGCCGCAGACCCGGCGCACGACCTGCTCGGCGTCGGCGGTCGCCCTCGCCGACGACGGCTCGGGCACGCAGTCCGGGTACGGCTTCGTCGCGGGCCGCACGCATCTCCGACCTCGACCTCGACTCGATCCCGCGCGACGCGGCCACCCGCGCGTGCCGGCTGCTCGGCGCCAAGCCCGCGCCGGGTCGGCGCATCCCCGTGATCCTCGATCCGCTCGTCACCCGTTCGGTCCTCGGCGTGCTGTCGAGCGCGTTCAACGGTGAGTCGATGCTGAAGGGCCGATCGCTGTTCGCCGAACCGTGTCGGCGAGAAGATCGGCGCGCCGTTCGTGCAGCTGTCGACGACCCGACCGACGCGCGCGCGTCTGGGCGCGTCGCAGTACGACGGCGACGGGGTGCCCGACGCGGCGCGAACGCGCTCGTCGTCGACGGCGTGATGCAGGGGTTCTTGCACAACGTCTACACCGGCCGGCGTTCGGGCGCGGGCACCGACCGCGAGCGCGACGCGGGGTATCGCGTCGACGCCCGGCGTCGGTGTGCGGGCGCTGCGGCTCGAGCCCGGGCCCAGGTCGGCCGAGGAGATCATGCGCGATCGCGGGCGAGGCGCTCTACGTGCAGTCGGTGAGCGGGCTGCACTCGGGGACGAACCCGATCAGCGGCGACTTCTCCGTCGGCGCCGACGGGCTGATGGTGCGCGGCGGCGCGTTCGCCGAGCCGGTGCGCGAGATCACGATCGCGTCGACCTTGCAGCGCATGCTGCTCGACATCACCGAGGTCGGTAGCGATCTCGTCTTCCTGCCCGGCGCGGTCGCGGGCATGACGGTGCTCGTCGGCGAGATGACGATGAGCGGCGCGTAGCCGCCGTCGCCGATGCTCGGCGCGCGCCGTGCGCTCAGCGAGTGCCGCGCCGTTCCAGGATCGCCTCGAGCTCGGCCAGCGCCGACTCCGGGTTCGAGCGACGTGCACGGCTTCCATGCCGAACGCGCGGGCCGCGGCGACGTTGTCGGCGTTGTCGTCGAGGAACACCGCTTCGCCGGGCGTGATGCTCATGCGCTCGCACGTGAGCTCGTAGATCTCGCGGTCGGGCTTGCGCATCCCGACGTGCGACGAGTCGACGACCTCCTCGCACAGCTCGTCGATCGGGAACATCGCGCGCCAGTTGTCGCCGAACTCCTTGACGTTGTTCGTGAGCAGCCCGATGCGCAGCCCGCGCGCCTTGAGCTCGCGCATCTTGTGCACGACGGTCCAGTGGACGCCGGGCGCGGTCTGCCGCCAGAAGCGCCCGTACGCCTCCATGTCGATCGGCTGCCCGATGATCGCCGGCGCCTTCTCGACCATGCGCTCGAAGTAGGTCGCGACGTCGAGCTGGCCCTTCTCGAGCAGATGCCAGTCGGGCTCGTCCTCGACCTCGCCTTCGACCTCGGCCGCGTCGGGATCGGCCGCGACCGCGTCGGCGACCGCGCGGCCTTCGACGCCGATGTACGACGTGTCGCCGAAGAGCAGCCGCAGCAGCGACCCGCGTGGGTAGCCCTCGGCTTCCTCGAACGCCCCGATGCCCACGAACAGGGGACTCGAGATCACGCCGCCGAAATCGAAGATGACCGTGCTGATCGTCACGGCGGCAAGTTACCCAGCCGGTCACGTTCGCGCTCTCCGCTCCGTCAGGCCCGTGCGGGCCGTCGGCGCCGGACTCACGGCGCCGGTGCCGAGCAGCACGAGCTCTGCGCCGGCGCCAGCGCCAGCGACACCTCGCCGATGGAGGCCGCGTACGCGACGGCACGAGCTTCGGCTTCGGTGACGAGCAGCGTGACCCCCGCGCTCGCGCCGTCCGCGCCCGTATCGGCCGGCGCCGGCGAGTCGGCGGCGCCACGCTCGACGTCGCGTCCGTGAGCGCGACGACCTGCGCGCCGCTCGCCACCACCGTTGCCCGGCCCGGCGTCGACCGCGCCGCGGCGAGCGACGGGTCGAACGTCGCGAGCACGTCGACGACCGAGCCGACGGCGGCCGGAAGCCGTCCTTGACCACGACGTGCACGGCGCGGCGTCCGGCGGGCACGACGCCGTTGATGCCGGCGACGAGATGGCGCGCGCCGACGACGTCGTCGCGCAGGAGCGCGACCGCGACCACGCGGCCGACGGCCGCGGCGGGGTCGTGCACCGCGTCGGTGACGACGGTTCGCTCGACGGCCGGCGCACGACGCGGAGATCGCCGCGCGCCGACCGTCGCTGCCGAGCGGGAGATCGTGCGCGGCCAGCACGACGGCGACGTCGCGCCCGAGACGTGCGCGCCGCCGGTGCAGCGATCCGAGATCGCCGGTGACGACTCGCGCCGTGACGAGCATGACGATGAGCGCGGCTGCCCACGCGAGCAGCACGCGAGGTGAACGGCGCATGCGACGTTTCCCCTTCCGAAAGCTCCGGCGCCGGCAGCCGTCGCGAAGCGCGGCACGACGGCGGCGCGAACGAGCGAGGGGGAAGCCCGGGGGAAGGTCCGCGGCGTGACCGGTTAGCGATTCCCGGCCGAGGTTCGCGTTCCCAAGCGCGCGGGGAAGGATGGGAATGTTCGTCGGCTCTCGGGGGGTTCTTTCCGTACGGTCCCCCCGACCCCGGCGCCCTCCGTGGCGCCGCGCGAGTCCCCTGGCCCGCCGGTCATCGCCCGCCCGGACCGGCGGGTCGGGGGAACTCGCCATCTTCGCCTTCGACGCCGCTTGCTTCGGCGCTCGTCGAGCTCAGCTCTCGAACGCGCTGAGCGGGCCGACGGCGTCGGCGCAGTCGCAGCCGGTCGGCTTCGTCGGGCAGCCGCGGGATCAGGTCGAGCAGCAGCGTGCGCACGCGGTGCAGGTTCGCCTCGAAGAACGCGAAGACCTCTTCTTGCGAGACCGGCGCGACTCCGGCGTCGTGCTCGACGCCCGGTGTCGTAGTCGGTGACGAGCGCGATGCCGGCGTAGTGCATTCCGAGCTCGCGCGCGAGGTACGCCTCCGGGATACTGCGTCATGTTCACGACGTGCCAGCCCTCGGAGCGGAACCAGCGTCGACTCGGCAGCGCGTCGAGAAGCGCGGACCGGGGATCACGACGACCGTGCCGCGCGTCGTGCATCCGCACGCCGACGCGCTCGCCGGATTCGAGCGCGTGCCGGCGACGATCGGGCAGTACGGATCGGCGAACGAGACGTGGTGCGTGTCGCCCGCGTCGTAGTAACGTGTCGGGCCGTCCCCACGTGCGGTCGACGAGCTGGTCGAGCACGACGAAGTCGCCGGGGTGGATGTCGGGCGACAGCGAGCCGGCGGCGCACGGCCCGATCACCTGGCGGACGCCGAGCATCCGCATCGCCCAGAGGTTGGCGCGCGCCGGGACGCGCGGCCGGCGACGTACTCGTGGTCGCGGCCGTGGCGCGGGATGAACGCGACGCGGCGGCCGCCGATCTCGGCGATCGTGACCGGCGCGCTGGGCGGGCCGAAGGGCGTCTCGAGCACGACCTCTTCGCACGTCCTCGCCGAAGGAGTAGAAGCCCGAGCCGCCGAAGACGCCGATGTCCGCGCGCGTGATCCCTCGCGTCGACGAAGCGACCGGCCGCGCTACGCGCTCTTGGCCTGGGAGCCGCTCGACGAGCCCGAGCCCGAGCCCGACGAGCCCGAGCCCGACGATCCGACGAGCCCGACTTGGAGTCCGAGCCCGAGTCCGGACGCTTGGACGACGCCGGAGCGAGCCCGAATCCGACGATCCGGAGCCCGAGTCGGAGCCCGAGCTCGACGCCGATCCGGCGGATTCCTTCGACCGCTCCTTCGAACCGCCCTTCGAGGAGCCCGAACGGTTGTCGGTCTTGTAGAAGCCCGAGCCCTTGAGGACGATGCCCGCGGCCGACAGCACCTTGGTCAGCTTGCCGCCACACTCGCGTGTGTTTGGTGAGGGGCTTGTCGGCGAACGACTGGAACGCCTCGATCTGCTCGCCGCACTTGGCGCAGCGGTACACGTATGTCGGCATGGCACTCCGTCTGGACGGTCGCCGGGGATTGGCACTCGACGCCTACGAGTGCCAATCGTACCGCGCCGCAGGTGCTCGTCGGTCCATCCCGGCGACCTCGCGCCGGCGATGCTTGTCGGAGCGCCGATGGGCCAGAATGAGCGCGCATGGTCGCCGTCGCGCTCCTCGTTCCCGGTCGCCTGGCTGCTGGGGACGTTCCCGAGCGCCCTGCTGGTCGCCAGGGCCCACGGCCGCGACATCCTGCAGGAGGGCTCGGGCAACCCCGGCGCGTCGAACGTCGCCCGGCTGCTCGGCTGGAAGGCGGGGGCGCTGGTGCTGCTCCTCGACTTCGCCAAGGGCGCGCTCGCCGCGGGCGGCGGGACTGGTCGTCGGCGGCCGGGCCGGTGCGTGCGTCCTCGGCGTCGCGGCGGTCGTCGGCCACACGTTCCCGCTCTACCGCAAGGGCGGCAAGGGCGTCGCCGCCGCCGGCGGCGCGCTCGTCGTGCTGTACCCGCTGATCGTCGTCGGCCTGGCCGTCGTGTGGTTCTTCGTCGCCCGGGTGCTGCACAAGGCGTCGCTCGCGTCGCTCCTGATCACGATTCTCTTCCCGATCGCTGTTTTCGTGCTTCGGCTTCGACCGATGGGAAGTAGGTGTCGTCGGCGGCCTCGCCCTGCTCGTGGTCGTCCGGCACGCGGCGAACATCCGCCGGCTGCTCCGGCGTGAGGAGAACGACCTGAGCGTCCGGCGCACCGCCTGAGGAGGCCGAAGATGACGACAGGTACGCAAGGCGGTGATCCCCGCGGCGGGTCTCGGCACGCGCTTTCTCCCGGCCACGAAGAGCTCGCCCAAGGAGATGCTGCCGGTCGTCGACAAGCCCGCGATCCAGTACGTCGTCGAAGAGGCGGTGAAGGCCGGGCTCGAGGACATCTTGATCATCACCGGCCGCAACAAGCGCGCGATCGAGGACCACTTCGACCGCAACTTCGAGCTCGAGCACTTCCTCGAGCAACAGCGGCAAGCACGACCTGCTGAAGGAGGTGCAGTTCGCGTCCGACCTCGCCGACATCCACTACGTCCGCCAGCGCGACCCGCTCGGGCTCGGGCACGCGGTGTCGGTCGCGCGCGTCATCACGTGGGCAACGAGCCGTTCGCGGTGCTGCTCGCCGACGACCTCATGGTCGACGACGGCGCGCTGCTCGCGTTCGATGCTCGACGTGCACGAGCGGTACGGCCGGTCGTGCGTCGCGTTCGTCGGAGGTCACGCCCGAGGAGATCTCGTCGTACGGCTGCATCGAGCCGCTCCCGAGCAACACGGGATCGTCGACGGCTCGGCGACGGTCTGGCCGACGGCGTGATCGAGATCCGCCGGGTCGTCGAGAAGCCGCCGCCCGACGAGGCGCCGTCGAACCTCGCGATCATCGGGCGCTACGTGTTCACGCCCGAGATCTTCACGATGCTCGATCTCATCGAGCCGGGTCGCGGCGGCGAGCTGCAGCTCACCGACGCGATCGCGATGCTGCTCGAACAGCAGAGCGTGTTCGGCGTGCAACTGCCGGCGGGGCCGGTACGACGTCGGCCAGAAGATCGACTTCCTGCGCGCCAACGTCGAGCTCGCGCTCGATCGTGCCGACCTCGGTCCCGCGTTCGGGACGTGGCTGCGCGAGTACGTCGCCGCACGCTGGCCGTCGTGAGCCACGTGCCGGCGTGACCGGCGCGGCCCGTGTGATACGCGTGATCGTCGTGATCCCGCTCGCCGAAGCGCAGAGCCGCGATCCTCGACGCGGTCTCGGCTGCTCGCGCCGCGTCCCGTTCCCGCGTCCGGCAGGCGCGCGGCCTCGTGCTCGCGGAGGACGTCGTCGCGACCGAAGCCGTGCCGCCGTTCGCGAACACCGGGATGGACGGCTACGCGGTGCGCGCGGCCGACACGCCCGGGAACGCTGCCGCGTCGTCGGCGAGCTCCCCGCGGGCCGCGCGCCGACGATCGCGGTCGGTCCGGGCGAGGCGATCCGCATCATGACCGGCGCGCCGATGCCCGACGGCGCCGACGCGGTCGTGATGGTCGAGCGCACGCGCGCCGACGGTGATCGGGTCGAGGTCGAGGCGGCCAAGCTCGGCGAGCACGTGCGGCGCGCGGGCGGCGACGTCGAGGCCGGCGATCTCGTCTTCGAGCGCGGGCACGCTGCTCACGCCCGCGCATCTCGGTGTGCTCGCGAGCCTCGACGTGCACGAGGTGTCGTGTCATCCCCGACCGCGTGTCGGCGTGATCTCCACCGGCGACGAGCTCGTCGAGCGCGGCCCGCTCGCGCCGGGTCTGCATCCGCGACTCCAACCGGCCGATGCTGCTGCGCGCTGATCGAGGAGCTCGGCTGCGACGCGGTCGACGGCGGCACGGTGCGCGACGACGAGCACGCGATCACCGACGACGATCGAACGCACTGCCGATTCGTGCGACGCGTTGCTGACGAGCGGCGCGGTGTCGGTCGGCGACTACGACTTCGTCAAGCTCGTGCTGGAACGCATCGCCGGAGCAGCGGGGCGGCACGTCGTTGTGGGCGCAGGTCGCGATCAAGCCCGCCAAGCCGCTCGCGTTCGCGATGCTCGGGCCCGGTGCCCGCGTTCGGGCTGCCCGGGAACCCGGTGTCGTCGCGGGTGAGCTTCGAGCTCTTCGCCCGGCCCGCGCTGCGCAAGCTCGCGGGCCGGTCCGATGTCGCGGCCGAGCCCGTGCTCGCGACCGCGGCGGCGCCCGATGACGCGCCGGCCCGACGGCAAGCTGCACCTCGACCGGGTGCGGGTCTGGATCGAGGACGGCCGGTACGTGTGCGCCCGGGCCGGGGCCCAGGCCAGCAACGTGCTCTCGGGCATGGCGAGCGCCAACGGCCTCGCCCTGCTCGACGACGGCGAGGGCGTCGACGCGGGCGCCGAGGTACGGGTCCTGCTGCTCTGACAGGACGACCGGCGAGACACCGGACGTGACCCTCGTCACTCTCGGCGGGCCGGCCGGTATTGTCCCTTGTCGGATCTCACTCTCCGTGGTACAACTCTCACTACGGGGTCGCCCGGGCGGGCGAAATGCAATGCCAGGGGAGGCGGCAACCGTGTGGCAAGTGCAACGCGCGCAGGGCTGGCGTGTCGCTGCACCTCCGGGGAAGTGAAGATCCGTCGGCTGAAGTTGGTCGCTGCGCCGGACGGGGAGCTAGAGCGAACCCACCCCCGGGGCGCCACGCAGGACCGGCCGCCGGGACCGCACCTCTAACCTGACGCTCGTGACCAGCCGCGCGTCGTCCGGTACCGCTCGATCGATCCCTTCGCGCGGCGCGTGAAGGATCTGCGGATCTCGATCACCGATCGCTGCAACTTCCGCTGCGCCTACTGCATGCCCGAGGAGGGGATGGAGTGGCTGCCGCGCCAGGAGCTGCTCACCTACGAGGAGATCGCGCGGATCGCGCGGGTGTGCGTCGAGCGTTACGGCTTCGAGGCGATCCGGGTCACCGGCGGCGAGCCGCTGGTGCGGGCGCACGTGACCCGGCTGGTGCAGATGCTCGCGCCGCTCGGTGTCGACATCGCGATGACCACCAACGGCGTGCGCCTCCCCGAGCTCGCGCACGATCTCGCCGATGCCGGCCTGCGCCGGATCAACGTCTCGCTCGACTCGCTGCGACGCGAACGTTTCGTCGCGCTCACCAAGCGCGACGAGCTCGACCGGGTGCTCGCCGGCATCGACGCCGCGCTGCTCGCGGGACTGTCGCCGGTGAAGGTGAACGCGGTCGTCATGCGCGGCATCAACGACGACGAGGTCGTCGACCTCGCGCGCTTCGGCCGCGAGAAGGGCGTGGGCGTGCGCTTCATCGAGTTCATGCCGCTCGACGCGCAGGGGGAATGGAGCCACGACAAGGTCGTGCCCGCCCGCGAGATCCTCGATCGCATCGACGCCGTGTTCCCGCTCGAGCCCGGCGACCCCGATCACATCGAACCCGCGGAGCGGTTCGTGTTCCGCGACGGCATCGGCGACATCGGCGTCATCTCGAGCGTGAGCGAGCCGTTCTGCGACAACTGCGACCGGGTGCGGATCACCGCCGAAGGGCAGTTCCGGACCTGCCTCTTCGCGCTCGACGAGACCGATCTGCGGGCCGTGTTGCGGACGGGCCGCGGCCTCGACGAGCCCGATCTCGACGACCGGCTCGCGGCCGCGATCGCGGCTGCGGTCGCGACGAAATGGGCGGGCCATCGCATCGGGCAGGTCGATTTCGTACGGCCCGACCGGTCGATGAGCCAGATCGGCGGCTGAGCCGTCTCGGCCCCGTCTGCGGTGACGCTCCGGCCGGGCGTTTCGCCTGGTCCCCTACACTTCCGGCCCATGCCTTCGGAGTTCACGCATCTCGATCCGCTCGGCCGGGCCCGCATGGTCGACGTCACGGCCAAGGAACCGAGCCACCGCCGGGCGGTCGCCCGTTGCCGGGTGCACATGGAGGCCGAGACCGCGTCGGCGATCGCCTCGGGGGCCATCTCCAAGGGCGACGTGCTGGCCGTGGCCCGGGTCGCCGGCATCCAGGCCGCCAAGCAGACCCCGCACCTCCTGCCGCTGTGTCACCCGTTGCTCGTCGGCGCGGTGCTCGTGAACTTCCGCCTCGAGGACACGTACGTCGAGGTCGAGGCCAATGTCGACACGGTCGATCGCACCGGTGTCGAGATGGAAGCGTTGACCGCGGCGGGTGTCGCCGCGCTCACTATCTACGACATGTGCAAGTCGATCGACCGTTCGATGACGATCGGTGAGCTCGCGCTCTGGGAGAAGACGGGCGGACGTTCCGGCACATACCGGCGTCCGTCCGACGAGACCGACCAGTTCGGACTCTGATTTCTTCGCGCGTTCTCGACGGACGCGATGTGGCCGGCAGAGGCCGGATGCGCTTCGTTGACGGGTCGCGGCAAGCGAGAACATTCCCGTCCGAGTTGTAGTTGCGCGCCGGAAATCGCGACACTGGTTCGGGCGGCGATCCACCACTCGTTCGTCGTCCGTTGTTACCGTTGTCGACAACAAAGGCGGTCGAGAGGTCTTGACACTCGTGGTCTTGGTCATTCTCGCGGCGCTGTGGGCGGTTGTTCTGCTGCCACCGTTGCTGCGATCCCGTGCGGAGCGGGCGAACGACTCGATCGGGGATTTCAATTACCGACTCGACGTCCTCGGTCGCACCAACGGCGCGTTGCGCGTCGCCGGGGCGCAGCCGCGCGTGACGCGCGGGCAGCGGGCCGCGAAGCGTCGCCGCGACGTGTTGCGCACGCTGCTGGCCGTCGTCGGTGGTCTCGGCCTGCTCGCGATCGCGACGCATGCGACGATCGTGTGGGCGTTGTTCGTCGTCTCCGCGCTCGCATTCGGTGCGTTCTGCGCACTGTGGGCGTGGGCGCGTTCGATCCAGATGGAGCGGTCGGTGAAGGTGCGATCGATGGGTCGCCAGCCCGCCCCCGACTGGATGCTCCGCCGCGCGGCGTCCTCGTAACGGCGTCTTCGTAGCAGCGGGTCGTAGCATCGGGCCGTGGATCGCGGCCCGGAGATCGCAGCGCTCGGCGACGCGGCTCGCGCGGCGTTCGAAGAGAAGCACCGCGCCCGCGAGATCACGATCACCGCGTCGCGACGCGCGATCCAGGCGTGCGCGGCGTCGATCCGTTCGACGCACCGCGGCGAGTACGACGCGGCGGAGACGTTGGCGCGAGAAGCACGTGACCATCTCGCCGCGGCCGACGACGCGATCGCGTCGCAGCCCGACGTGCGCGCCGGTGGCCCGTTGAACGACGCGAAGAAGGAGTTGGCCGAAGCGTGGCTGACGCTCGCGTTGGTGCGCGATCTCCCGTTGCCGCGGCCCGACGAGCTCGGCCTCGAGATCGCGCCGTACTGCAACGGGCTCGCCGAAGCCGCGAGCGAGTTGCGACGCCAACTGCTCGACCAGCTGCGCGCGGGCGAGATGACGCAGGCCGAGCGGCTCATGCGCGCGATGGACGAGATCTATTCGCTGCTCGTGACCATCGACTATCCCGACGGTGTCACCGGCGGATTGCGCCGCACCACCGATCAGTTGCGGGCGGTGCTCGAGCGCACGCGGGGCGACCTCACCACAGCGATCGTCGCAGCCCGGCTCCAGGCCTCGATCGAAGCCGCCCGGCAGGCGTCCGGTACCTGACGCTTTGGTACGCTGACACCTCCCTTCGGGGGTGTAGCTCAGCTGGTAGAGCGCTACGTTCGCAACGTAGAAGTCGGCGGTTCGAGTCCGCTCACCTCCACTTTCCGACGCCGCAGGTCACGCCCTATGCGACTTCCCTTCGTCGGTCCGACGCCGCTGCGTCTTGCAGGCCGCGTGCCACAAACGTGCCACTACAAACCGGCACGCTCGTTGCGCGCCTGTTGCTCGGCCGACGGTTTCCAGACGAGCTCACCGAGGGCGCGCGTGATTCGTTTGTCGGTCTCGTCGAGGACGTGCACGTAGACACGCCGGGTGATGTCGCTCGACCCGTGGCCGAGGCGTCGGCGCAGGAGCTGTTCGGGGGCGCCGACCGCGTCGAGATAGGTGGCGGCGCTGTGCCGGAGATCGTGCGCGGTTACGCCTTCGAGGCCGGCGGTCGTTACTGCGGGCTTCCAGATCCGGAGCATGAAGTTCTGGTAGTTGAGGGGGCCGCCGCGCGGTGACGAGAAGACCAACGCGTCGGCGTCGGCTCCGGTGAGGCGCTGTTGCGCGAGGTGCTCGGCGAGGATCGTGGCGAGCTCGTCGGGAAGGCCGAGCACGCGCCGCGATGCCTTGGACTTCACCAACCCGTCCACGACGAGCTCCCGCTCACGTACTTGATCGCCTCGGCGACCTCGAGGGAGCGTCCGAGGATGTTCACTCGTCCGACCCGAAGACCGGCGATCTCCGACCATCGCAGGCCGAGCACCCCGCCGACGTAGACGATCGCGCGGTACTCGCCGGCATCGCGGCCGCGAGGCGGTGGAGCTCCGCGGGTTCCAGCGCGTGGCGCGGCGTATCGCCGCTCCGCGGCAGTGTGATTCGTCGGCATGGGCTTCGGGCGATCCGGCCGTCGTCGACGGCAGCGTTCATGACCGCGCGGAGTACGCCGTAGTTGGTGCGGACGGTCGCCGGCGCCAGGCGAGCGGCCATCTCGTTGACGATGTGCTGAACGTCGAGGGGAGCGATGGCGGCGAGGCGTTGCGGCCCGAACGCGGGGACGAGGTGCACGCGTAAGACAGTTTCGTCGCGGCTACGAGTGGTAGCCGCCTTGTGGCCGGCGACGCTGAGATATCGCTGCACCCACTCGGCGAATGTGAGGTCACCTTGCCGTGGGTCGTGCCACACTCCGCGTGCGATGTCGGTCTCGACGGTGGCGAGGTAGCGGTTCGCGGCGGCCTTCGTCGCGAAGGTTGCCGGAGCGTTGAGCAGCCGGTTGGTCACGGTGTCGCGGTGACGCGCCTGCCATCGACCCGAGGGCAACTTTCGGATGGTGCCGAACTGACGACGGCTTTTCATCTGCAACGTCCTCTTCACACGAGGCCGCGCGGGGAGGTGGTTCCGCGCGGTGTTCACGGCGCAGGGAGTCGCTCTCAGCGGGTCGGCCACTCGGCCGGGCCGCGCTGGGGTCTCCGATACCCGGCAGGGTCAGCTGCTGGTGCACCGAGGTTACCGGGACTCGTGCGACACCGCCGGCGGGCGGGACCCGCACGCTGTCGAGCCACGACGCGATCTCGGCGGGATCGAAGCGGAGGAGGTGGCCCCACTTGACGAACGGGATACGCCGCTCGGCGACGAGCCTCCTGACGTGTCGTTCCGAGACGCCCAAGTGCTCGGCCACACCCTCGATGTCGAGCAACCTCGGCAACCTCTCCTGCGACAACCCATCAGCTCCTCGAACGACGATCTCCTCCATCACTGATAAGCGCGAGCAGCTGTCGAAACGCGACAAGAAATCTCTTTCTCGCGTTTCGCCCGCCCCAGTTGCGACCTTCGGGCTCGACCTCACACACGTTGCATCCTGATGCCGTCGCCGTCGAAAACGCCCTCGCGAAGTGGCTGCCCGAACTTGCATTCGACGAATCGCGATGCCGCTCTCGGCGAATCGGCCCCGTCGAACCGCCACCGCTCAGCTCGTCCGTACCGTCCCCGACGACCGCCTCCTCGAGTTCAAAGCGCCTCGTCGACGTGTTCAAGTTCGAGGCCCGAGACCCGTCCAAGATCGGCACAGACTTGCCCATTCCGCTATGCAGCGGAATGGGCCGCGCTCTGATGCTCGCGGACGCGTCATCGTCACGCCGGTGCGCGCGATCGACGACGGGCGCAGACGGACGAGCGCCGAGAGCTACTCGTCGTTGTCGTCGCCGCCCTTCGGGTCGGGCTGCGGAGTCGGCCCCCGTGGCGCCTGCTTCACCCGCCGGGCCGGACGACCGACCGACACTCGGAGCGCCGGCACCACGCATGATCTCGCAGCGTGTCAACGCCTCGCGCGCGACCGCGCCGAGGCTTGCTGAAGACTTGACGGATGTCTGTACCGAAGGCCTGTACCGAAGGCCTGTACCGAAAGCCTGTACCGAAAGCCTGTACCGCCGGGCATGCCGGCGTCGACACCTCGACACGCGTTCGGATCCGAGTAACGAAATCAGATCGGGGCGAGCGCGCGTTATGTGCGGCCCGCCGGGGTGGCAGAACGAGCCCCATCAGGGCAATATGCGTGCCGCAGTCGGCACCGGTAGGAGGTGGCGCGTGGGTTCCGTTCTTGACGAGGCAACGACGGGCGGACCGCTGCTCCGAGTCGCGAGTCGCGACCGGACGGTCGAGTGGTTCCGCACCGTGCTCGGCGTCGAACCGCTCGTCGTCGCGAGTGATGGCAACGACCATCCATTCGCCGCGTTCGCCGTCGGCGGGATGCACTTCGCCGTGTGGCAGCTTCCACCCGGAGTTGAGCGCTCACGCGACGAGAACGACCGGAACACGTATCTCGTCTTCACTCATCCAGACCCCAAGCGAGCACACGCCGAGCTTCAGGCCGCGGGCGCCGACGTGGGGCGGCTACAGGAGTCGAAGCACCACAGCTTCTTCTGGTTCTACGACCCGGACAGCAATCGGTACGAGATCAGTTCCCCGCCGAAGCAGACTTACTCGGGGTAGCGCCCGAACTGCCGCTATGCGCTCGCCCGACAGCGCGCCATCGGGCATTGTGCGCTCGGTCACGTCGCGTCGTCCGTTGACGGGTTCCCAATCGCGAGCATGCTCCTTCGCGGCAGTGTCGGTCGTGAGGTGCTCGTCACGCGCAGCGCTGAGCAAGCATCGTTCCCTGCGGGCGTGTACCGGGATCGGTACGTGTGTGAACGTCAGTTACTTCGAACCCAGCCTGCTCGACTCGTGAGGCAAGCAGACCCACAGGCCAGAAGTACGCAGTCGTCACGGCGTGGTCGAAGGGCACGAGTTCAGGTCCCTCGAAGAAGCCGATGGCCAGACCGCCGTCGGGTCGTATGCACCGCGCAAACTCCGTCAGCGGCACGCCGATCTGGTCTGGGCGTGTGTGGATCAGTGAGAACCAGGCGAGCACTCCTCCCAAGCTCGCACTCTCGACGCCGAGCCAGTCTGCACGACCGATTCGGTAGGTGACGCCGGGATGTTGCCGACGAGCGTGGTTGATGAATTCCGCCACGGGATCGACGCCCTCGACGGCCAAGCCTCGCTCTGACAGGTAGCTCGTCCACTGTCCCGGACCGCAGCCAATGTCGATGATGCGCCCGTCGACGCCCTGCGCCCACGCGAGCAGGTATTCGCGATCGAACTCGGCCGCGGCTTCCATGCTGCCGAACAAGCTGATGTACTCCGCCGACCGCTTCGCGTAGGCCTCTGGAACCTGTGTGCCAGCCACGCGGCGATCCTATGGATCGGCGTGTGGAGTGAGCGCTCCCTACAACCACGTTTCCACGACAACCTTCGACCGCAGGTTCAGCAACGCCATAACCGCCGATCTCGCGGACATCGCCGACGACTGACCCAGGCAGAACGTGCGCCCCATAACGCGCCGCGATCGACCCGCGAGGTATGGAATATTGCGTTATGCGTGCCGCAATAGTCGCGAGCGTGGGCATGAGTGGCCACGGGCAACCCAAGCCCGGTCAGGCAGCGGTGCGGTCGTCCGGTTGGTCGTAGTGCCGAGTTGCGACTTCGACGTCGCTCGTGAGCATCGAGGTCAGGAGTTCGTCGAGGCGCGGCGGCGACATCCACGCGAGCCAGTGCTCGCCACACGCGGGACACTCTTCCATCGGGACGTCGAGGACGACTGCAACCCGCCCGTCGCGCTCGGCGGTCTTGGCCCGTCGCACGGAGACTCGGGCAGCCTGGTCGCAGCGTTGGCACCGCATCAGCGCCTCCTACGGTAGTCGTTCGACCAGAGATCCGGGTCCGGCTCATAGACGGTCACGACCCGCTCCTCCTGGTGGTCGTCGTCGACGACGACGACCACGTGCAGCGGCCGCACCCACTCGATGACGAGGACGAGCTCCTTGAGCTCCGCCGGATTGAGCTGGTGCTCCTCGATCACGTCGGCATCGGCGAGCGTGGCGTCGAACTCGGCGAAGGTGCAGTCGAGCAGGCGAAGCTTGTCGAACGCGTGCTCGCTCAGCAGGCGCGGGTGCTGCCACACCTTCGGGCGGGGAAGCGACTCGTCCACGCGCCGATCATTGCGCCGCGACTGCGCCCGGGCGTGGATGGCGGTCCGTGGGCGGCGCCCGTGCCACTGTCGTGCCACAAGCAGCGGCGAATTGCGGTCGGCAGCGGTTCGTCGCGGTCAACGCGGATGGTCGTTGACCTGCGTCTTCGCGATTCGCCGCTGATCACTGCGAGGGCCGGGAACGTTCGCAACGTAGAAGTCGGCGGTTCGAGTCCGCTCACCTCCACTGAGAAGACCCGGGTCAGACGCGGTCCGCGGAGTTTTCTCCGCCCGGGTCTCCGTCGCTCGTTGCCGGCGCGTAGAGACCCAGAGCAGGTCGCGCGTCGGTGTGTCCGAGCCGCGTCGGCGCGGTCTTCGGATCGCCTCCGTCGACGACGAATGTGGGTCGCGTTCGTGCGCCGGAGGTCATGGGATGTGAGTCCTCTGAGGTCGCTTCGCGGACTCGCACGTCGGCGCTTCGGATGTTCGGCCATCATGACGGTCAGCTCTTCGGGCAGGGCGAGCATCCGTTGTCCCGCCTGCGACTTCGGTGGACCGAACGTGTGCACGCCGCGTTCGCCGCGGGTGACGTGCTCGGCGCCGGTTCGGGGTCGAGCGCAAGAAGTCGATTCGGCCGAGACGCAGTCCTGCGGCCTCGCCCCACCGCAGACCGAGTTCACATTGTTGCGGGCCGTTGCCAAGCCACGAAGCTGGAAGTAAAAATGGGAACGGAGTTCGGAGACGCCCTGCGAGGAGGACGACGATGTTGCACAAGCGAATTTGGAGAGGATTCGGCTCGCGCCGATTCGCGTTCATGGCCGGAGTCGTCCTCATGGCAATGGTGCTCTACCGCATGCAATCCGTTCCTGAAGTGGGAGCTCGGTGGTGTGAACCGGCCGTGGTACTGCGACCCGACCGACACCGCGATCAACGACAGCCACCCGGGTGACGCCACATTCAATGCCGTGTACACGCAAGAAAAGGGTCCGCTGAGCGGGCAGGACTGCCACGATCTCCAGCAGGACCTCAACGCGGCGTTCGACTTCGCGTCGCAGTACCCGACCGTCGGATCGTTACCGTCGAACTGGAAGCAGGCCGCGGTATGGGCGCAAGGGCAGGGCATCCACTACGTCGACACGACGCGCGTGACCGGTCCGTTCGACCCCAAGAAGCCGAACTGGCTGATGTACGACGGCACGTCGCCGAGCTTCGAAGCTCACCGGCATGATGTTCCTCGAGGCCGAACCTGGCGGCGCGAACTCGGTGCCGCCGGCCGGCTTCCCTGGCAACAACGACCACTGGCACCGGCACCACGAGCTCTGTTACAAGTCGGGCGCGAATCCGTTCATCGTCGGCGAGAACCTGACCGACCAGCAGTGCGCGGCGCTCGGTGGCACGAACCAGATGTTCATGAACCTCTGGATGGTGCACGTGTGGCTCCCGATCTACGACAACTGGGTTCCCACCGACATCTTCAACATGATGCACCCGTCGCTCATGTAGCACTCGCACTGCGTCGGCATTGACTCAACCGTGCCGGTGACCGCCAAGCGAACCATGCGCTGTTGCGGATCGTGCTGGTCCGCATGCATTGTGATCCCCGCCAAGATCATCAACCTGCCAACTCGCTCGGCGGTGGGCACAAGCCCGATTTGGACGCGACCGCCGATGGCGGTGACGTGTTCATCCGGTCGATGTACTTCCGCGACCCGAACGGCACGATGCTCGCATTCGCGTGCTGCACCAAGACGCCCGACGAGACCGACGTCCGCCACACACCGGCGCGCGTGACCGCCGAGGCCTGAGCGAGCGCGAGACGGGCGGGCCGGCCGCCCGGTGGTGCAGACTCGCGGGCATGAAGCCGCCTGATCTGCTCGATACCGACTTCTACTCCGACATCGACGGGATGCATGACGCGTTCCGCGCCATGCGTGCCCAAGGACCGGTGTGGCGCGACGAGAAGAACGAGCTGTGGGCGGTGATGCAGCACGGACCGCTGGTCGATGTCGAACGAAGAGCCGACATCTTCTCCAGCAGCGGTTGTTACCGGTCGCGCGTTGCGCCGCAAGAGGAGGACATGATCGCCAAGGACGATCCTGCGCACCACGAGCAGCGTTCACTCGTTTCGCGCCGGTTCACACCAAAGGCGGTGCAGCGTCTTGAAAGCGCGATCGATGCAACCGTCCAGGACCTCGTCGATGGATTCATCGACCGTGGTGAGTTCGAGGTCGTCGGCGACCTCGCAGCACCGTTCCCGGCGCGCCTGACGGCACACCTCCTCGGCTTCGGGGAGGACTGCGCCGCATCCGTGCGGTCGTGGTCGGAGCGGCTCATGCGCATCGACCAGCTCGAGGACGACGCGAGCGTGATGATGGGCATGATGACCGCGATCCAGGAGTTCGCGGCCGATCTCGGGCCGCTCGTCGAGGACCGTCGCCAAGCGCCGCGCGACGACCTCGTGTCGATCTGGGCGAATGCCGAGCTCGGGGGTGCCCCGATGGACACCTCGGTGCTCGTGCAAGAGACGGGACTGTTCATCTCGGGAGGCGCCGAGACGACTCGTACGGTCATCGCTCGTGGGCTCTACGAGTTGGTGCGTCACCCGGATGCGTGGGAAGCCATGGCGTCGAGAGCCGGCGTGATCCCGAGCGCGGTCGAGGAGATCATCCGTTGGGTGACGCCGCTCAACAACATGTTCCGAACGGCGACGCGCGAGGCGCAGATTGCCGGCACCGCGGTCCACCAAGGTGATCGCGTGATCCTGCTGTACCCATCGGCCAACCGCGACGAGTCCGTGTTCGACGATCCGTACACCTTCGACATCGCGCGTCACCCGAATCCGCATGTCGCGTTCGGGTTCGGGACGCACTTCTGCCTCGGGTCTTCGCTTGCACGTCTCGAACTGCGCATGCTCTTCACACACTTGACCCGGCGAATCACGAACCTGCGGGTTCTCACCGAACCCGACATCGAGCCCAACATCTTCGTCGGCGCGGTCCGCTCGTTCCGGCTCAGCTTCGACCGGCGCTAATTGCTCACGATTCGTTGCCCTCTGGCACTCCAGCGGCTCTACAGAACCCCGGGCGATGCAGTGTCGACGCGCCCCTTCTCAAGGCCTTGGCGACGAGGCATGTCGCGGTGAGGCAGCAGCAGTTCGGGAAGCCCGAGGACGCTGCTTGGCGTCCGGCGCACGGACGTCTCGGTCCCGACGATCTGGGATAGCTGCGACCGCGTCTCGATGCGTGTGGTTGAGGAGGCTCGAGGCGGTGCGAACAACTGACGTCTGGCCCTGGTGGGGGAAGCATCGATGGCGCGAGAGTCAAGAGGTGCAGCGGCTGAGCGGCACTGATGCCGGCTTCTTGTACGGCGAAACGGCGGCGTGGCATATGCACGCGGGCGTGGTCGTGGTGCTCGATCCCTCGACGGCACCGGCGGGGTTCGGGGTCGACGCGTTGCGGGAAGTGATTCGCCAGCGGTTGCCGCAGCTCGGACTGTTCCGCTACCGCGTCAGCGCCCCTCCGTTCGGCATCGGCGGCTCGTACTGGGTCGAGGTACCCGACGTCGACCTCGAGGCTCACGTGAGGGTTGCGTCGCTGCCGGCCCCCGGCGGCATGCGTGAGCTCGCCCGGTTCACTGCCGAGGTGCTCGCGCGCAAGCTCGATCGGCGACGGCCACTGTGGGAGATGTGGCTCGTCGAATCGCTGGAGGGCGGACTCGCCGCGCTCGTCATCAAGGTGCACCACGCCGGCGTCGATGGCGTCCGCGGCGCGCAGTTGTACGACGTGCTCTTCGACCTCACGCCCGATGCGCCCCGCGACGGCGCGGTTGGCGCCGTACCCCCGTCGAATCCCATCCCCTCGCGTGCGGCGTTGTTGTGCGCGGTGGCATCAGGGATCGTGACCGCGCCGGTGCGGACGATGCGGGCGTTGCGCGCGGTTGGGGGCGCCGGTATTCGAGCCGTGGACTTCGGGCGGTCGCCCGAGCGCCAGCATGTCACGTTGCCGTTTCAAGCGCCGCGTAGCCGATTCAACGGTCCGTTGACCCCATCACGGGCGGTCGCGTTTTGCTCGATGCCGATCGATGAAGTGCGCACCGTGCGCAGGGCGCATGGTGTCACCTTCAACGATGTCGTGCTCGCCGTGTGCACCGGCGCGTTACGTCGTTCCCTTCTCGCGCACGGTGTGACGCCCCAACGGCCGCTGATCGCACAAGTCCCGGTCGGCGTGCACCGCGACACGGCCCGCGCCGACGCGGCGGCAATGCCCGGCAACTTCGTCTCCGCGATGGGTGCCCTCTTGCCCGTGCATCTCGCCGATCCGCTTGCCCAACTCCATGCCGTCAGCGAGTCCACCCGCGCCGCGAAAGCCATGCACCACGTACTCGGGGAAGACTTCCTCCTCGATATCGTCGACGCCGCGCCGTCCGCGCTCATCTCCGCGAGTGTGCGCGCCTACACCGGACTGCATCTCGACCGCCTGCACCCGCCGATCTTCAACGTGCTCGTATCGAACGTGCCCGGCCCCCCGGTCCCCGTCTACTCGGCCGGCGCGAAACTGGTCGCGACGTACCCACTCGGTCCGCTGCTCGCCGGTTGCGCAGTCAACATCACCGTCTTCAGCTACGTCGATCGCGTCGACGTCGGCATCGTCGCATGCCCGGACGTCGTCGACGACGTCGATGCCATCGCCGAGACCTTCCCCGCAGCCCTCCGCGACCTCTCCGCCGCGAGAAGCCAAGACGGTTCGCGGCCGTCGCCGATCTGATGATCGGACCTTTGTCACGCGTTGCGGACCACGGTGTTGCGCCGACACTTGCCACCGCGAACCCGGGCGGGACCGATCCTCACGACACGCCAAACCCGCGGACCGACCGAACCCGGGACCGTCGTGCCGAAACCGAACGGCTGCCGGCTATTCGCCCGGCACGCGACGCGTGTGAATAGCGTGGGCTCCCGCTGAGGTTGTGAAGCCGGTCTCGCGAGAAGGGAAGCGATGATCCTCGACAGATTTCTGCTCACCGACCGCGTTGCGGTCGTGACTGGCGCGGGTCGCGGGATCGGGGCAGCCAGCGCCGTCGCTCTCGCCGAGGCGGGGGCCGACGTCGTCGTCTCGTCCCGCACGGCGTCGCAACTGGACGACGTCGCGGCCCGTGTCCGGGCGGCCGGACGCCGAGCGCTGGTGGTACCGGCCGACCTGTCCGACCTCGACAACGTCGCGCGGCTCGCGACGGCGGCACTCGAGACCTTCGGCCGGCTCGACGTTGTCGTCAACAACGTCGGCGGCACCATTCCGAATGCGTTTCTCGATACGACCACGGAGTACCTGGAGGAGGCATTTCACTTCAACGTCGCGACCGCGCACGCGCTCTGTCGCGCCGCGGTGCCGCTCATGCTCGAGAGTGGTGGCGGGACGGTCGTCAACATCTCCTCGATCATGGGACGCGTGAGCGGGCGTGGATACCTGGCGTACGGCGCGGCGAAGGCTGCGCTCGCGCACTACACGCGCCTCGCCGCTCGCGACCTCGCGCCGCGAATTCGCGTCAACGCCATCGCAGTCGGTTCGGTGGCGACCTCGGCGTTGGAGTTCGTCGTGCAAAACGACGACATGCGCACCGCGATGGAGGCTGCCACGCCGTTGCGCAGCATCGGCGAAGCCGAAGATGTCGCGGCGGCGGTCGTCTACCTCGCGTCCCCCGCTTCGGCGTACGTCACGGGCAAGGTGCTGGAGGTCGACGGGGGGCTCGATCAGCCCAACCTCGATCTCGGCCTGCCGGACCTCTAGCCCCGGGTTCGGCGCAAGGAGCACGATTCACATCGCGGCGTTCGTCGCCTCCTTGTACATTTCTTCGAACGCGAGGTCGATGCCGACTGCGACTGTCTCGATGTCGGGCGCGCCGTCCCAGTCGCCGGTGATGCCGAAGTACACGTCGCCGCAGTACGACCAGATCGCGACACCGACCCGAATATGTCCGGCGATCGGAACGAAGGGATACGCCTCCAGCATCCGGCGGCCGCACGCGTACAGCGGAATTTGCGGGCCGGGAACGTTCGTCGCCACTGTCTGCACGAGCTCCTGGGAATGGACGACTGCACGGGCCAGCGCCGCGGCGACGACGGGCGGCGCGACATCACCGACTCCCACGACCGCGGCCGAAGCGTCGACCTCGTGCGACCGCTTCAGTTCGTTCATGTGCGCCCGAATCGCGCGGAGGCGCTCGATCGGGTCATCGATGCCGACCGGAAGCCGCGCGTACACAGCGGACACCCGGTTGTCGAGCATCTGTCGCGCGTCGGGGCTCCGCATCGAAACGGGAATGAGTGTTGTGATGGTCCGGTTCTTGACGCGCTCTCCTCGCTCGAGGAGCAAGTCACGAAAGCCACGGGTCACTGCGGCGAGCACGACGTCGTTGACCGTGCCACCGAACGCATGACGTACGGTCTTGATGTCGTCGAGTGACGCGCGGGTTCGCGTCCAGCGTCGGTGTGGCCCGATCGATCCGGTCAGCGACGTGCCGGCGCGGCGCGACGGTGCGACGAGACGCCCGAGGCCGACCGCGACGTTGTTGAAACGGTCCCACGCCCGGGTCGGGTGACGAGCCGCGTCCGCGATTCCCCATGCCACGCCGCCCGCGGACTCCAAGGCCATGTGGAAAGTCGCCCGACCGAGGTCGAGTCGCGACGGCTCGTCGGCCGGCGTCCAGTCGTCGGCGGGCGGGCGGGGCGCATCCGGCTCGGTGTCCATGATCACGCCGAGGAGGTCGGTCCCCGCGATGCCGTCGACCATGCAGTGATGCACCTTCGACAGGATCGCCCAACGATCGTCGGACATGCGGTCGATCACCCACATCTCCCAGAGCGGGCGGTTGCGATCGAGCGGCTGTGACATCACTCGACCGACGAGTTGCTCGAGCGCGCGTGGGTCGGCGCAGCCCGGAAGGGCAGTCGCGCGGACGTGGTAGTCGAGATTGAAATGGCAATCGTCGATCCAGAACGGCCGGCCGATGCTCATCGGCGCCTCTCGCACACGCTGCCGGTACCGAGGCACGAGTTGGAGCTTCGACGCGACGAGCGCTCGGACATCCTCGAAGGGCGGCGGCGGCCCTTCGAAGATCCCCACCGAGCCGATGTGCATGTGGTTCACGGAGTCTTCGATCGCGACGAACACCGCGTCGAGAGTTCCCATGCGTTCCACCGCGACCTCCCCTGCCCCTCACCGCGCTCGCGACATCTGCCGCTACGAGGGAGGGCGCTACACGCGGTCCGCGGCTTCGACCTCCGAGGCGAAGCCGTCGAGATCCGCGACGCTCGGATCGTGTGTGAGGATCTGTATGTCGCGCAGGTCGTCCGCATAGTTCGCCGCCTGCGCGGTCGTGACGATCGCGCGGATCGGCACCTCGGGTCTTGCCAGGTCGCGATAGCGCCGCAGAATCGCACGGTGTTGTGGCCGGTCGAGATCGAGCTCGAACAACACGCCGTGCGCATCCTCGAAGTCCGCGCAGCCCTTGCCGGCAAGGAGGGGGCAGAGGCTCCCATGGTCCGGACCGTGGCAGACCTTTACCACGTGACCGAGTCGCTCGAGGAAGTTCTCGTCGAACGTGTCCCGGCCCGACGTGACATCGAGCAGAATCATTCCTTCGCTCGGGTCGACAGCCATTTCACCACCTCCATCTCTCTCCGTTCAGCGTTCACTTCGAGGATCGCAGGAGCAAGGGTCGAACGGCATGTTTCCCCTCGGCGGGACCAATGCCTCTTGGTCCGGCCCCGATGCTTGACGATGATCGACCCACGTCGATCGGGAGGGGAAGGACGATGCAGCGACTCTCGGGTACCGATTCGTTGTTCCTCGCGGGTGAGACGCCGGCTTGGCACCAGCACGTGGCCGGACTGGTGGTAGTCGATCCCGCCGGCGTCCCCGGCTTCGGCTTCGACGCCATCAAGAAGACGGTCGGTGAGCGGCTCCCGCTCGTGCCCAAGTTCATGTGGAAGCTGCGTGAGCTGCCGCTGAGGCTGGATCGCCCGGTGTGGGTCGACGACGCGAGCTTCGACCTCGACCGCCATGTACACCGCGTCGAAGTGGCGTCGCCGGGAGGCCCGCGCGAGGTCGCCGACGCGGTGGGAGAGATCCTCGGCCGCCAGCTCGACCGGCGGCTCCCGTTGTGGGAGCTCTGGTATCTCGACGGGCTGATGAATGGCCGCGTCGGGGTGGTGATGAAGTACCACCATTGCCTGCTCGACGGCATGGCGGGCACCGGCCTCGCGACGCTTCTCCTCGATCTCGAGCCCTCTCCGGGACCGGGCGAGCTCCCGATCCGACCGGAGCCCGAAGCCGAGCCGAGCGACCTGCGCCTGCTCGTGCACGGCATCTCGGCCGCGGCGACGATGCCGTTGCGCGCGGCCGGCTATACGGCGCGGCTGGCTCGGCGCGGGCTCGATCTCGGTCGTTATGCCGTGTCCGGTCGAGCGAAGGCCGGGATCGATGCGGTGCGCCACACCCCGCGGACGTCGTTCAACGGCCCGATCGGACCGGATCGCACGATGGCCTATGCGAGCGTGGCACTGGCCGACGCGAAGGCGCTCCGGAAGCACTACGACGTGAAGATCAACGACATCGTCCTCTCGGTGTGTTCGGGCGCCTTGCGGCGTTACCTGCTCGATCGCGACGAGCTCCCGGAGCACTCCCTCACGTCAGGTGTGCCCGTGTCATTGCGTGCCGAAGGGGACGAGTCGTTGGACAACCAGGTCTCGTTCGTGGTTGTACAGCTCGCAACGAACGTCGCGGATCCGGCGGAACGCGTTCGAACGATCGGCAAGAACACGACGGCCGCGAAGGAACTTCAGCAAGTGCTGAGAGCGCATCCCGTCGGCTCTGTCGGCGAGGCCGTGCCGCCGTTCCTCGTCGGCGGCTTGCTGCGAGCCGCGTACGTGTCGCACATCTTGTCGTATTTCCCCGGAATGTTGAACACACTCGTGTCGAACGTGCCCGGTCCGCCGATCCCGCTCTACATGGCCGGCGCGCGCCTGTGCGGCATCTTCCCCACGAGCGTGATACTCGAAGGCATGGGGTTGAACATCACCGTGTTCACATTCGAGGACCGCGTCGACTTCGGCCTGCACGTCGATCCGAATCTCGTGCCTGATCCATGGCAGGTGAGTGCCGGTATACCGATCGCGCTCGCGGAGCTCATGGAGTGCGCGGGGCTCGGTTCTCCGACGCCGGTCTCCGATCCGTTCGGGCTTCCGTCGAGCGTGTCGTAGCGGCTGCGACCGTCAGCTCCTCGAGGCTCGCGCGCAGGTCGCCGGTCAGGTCCCAGAGGTCGGGTGCGTGCTCCCGGCACGACATCACCGCGATCGTCATCTCGCCCGCGTAGCTCCAACTCGTGAAGTTGATGCCGATGCCCTCGACGAGCGGGCCCATCGAGATCACATGAACGAGCTGCGCGCCGTGGCGATACAGAGGTTTCGGCGGGCCGGGCACAGTCGAGACGATGACGTTGTAGCTCGGCCGGTGCACGAACGGGCGTGCCATCTTCGGGAACGCGAACGTCGTCAACCGGAACAACCTCCAATACTCGGCCCACCGGTGCTGCAACTCGGGGTCGGTCGCTTCGAGCTCGGCGCGCGCGGCGCGCGTCCCACACGCTATCGCGTCGAGCCGTTCGACCGGATCGACGATGTCGGTCGCGAGCGACACGTACCACGACGCGACGCGGTTGCCCCACAGCCGTTCCTCTTCGGGTTTGCGCACCGACACCGGTATTGCCGCGGTCAACGACCGGTCGGGCAGCTCGTCGTGACGCTCGAAATATCTGCGGACTGCCCCCGACGCCATCGCGGCCACGACATCGGTGACGCGAACATCGAACGTTCGTGCAACCGACTTGATGTCGTCGAGCACGAACGTCTCGTACGCGAACCGGCGATTCGGTGTGAGTGGTCGGTCGAAGCGCGTGTGGGGCCCGGAAAAGGGCTTCGCGGCTCGCGGTTCGCCGGCGCGGCTGCGGGTTTGCAGCGCTCGGGAGTACCGCCAGGTGCGAGCGAGCAATGCCGGAAAGCCGAGAACCAATCGCCAGAAGTCGAGCAGGCCTCGCCGGAACATTGCTGACCGTCCGGGAATCGGCTCGCCGAGGAGACCGGTCGATGCCGACATCGTGGTGTCGTCAGCGAGCTCGGTGCCGATATCGGCGAGCAGTCGCGCGCTCGACATGCCGTCGGCGAGCGCGTGGTGCACCTTCGCGACGTACGCGACGTGGCCGGTCGCGAGTCCTTCGACGAACCACACCTGCCAGAGCGGATGGTCGCGATCGAGCCCGACGCTCGCGATCATCGAGATCACTTCGGCGAGCTCGCGTGGTCCTCCGGGCGACGACACCATGGCTCGCTGTACGTGATAGTCGATGTCCAGATCGGTGTCGCCCACGTCGACCCAGTAGGGGTGCGCCAAGTTGAACGGAACTCTCACGAGTCGCCACCGGAAGGGCTCGAGCAAGGGGAGCGTCTCTCGCATTTGCTCTTTCAGCGCCTCGTAAGTCACCGGCGCGTCCGCTCCAGCCGGGTTGACGATCGCGATCTTGAGGGTGTGCTGGTGCCGCGCGTCGTTCTCGTTGAAGATGAACACGCTGTCGGCGCCCGCGAGCTTGCGCATGGTTGGCTTGGTCTCTATCCGGGGAGCGCCGAGATCGCGCACTCGCGCGCCCAGCGGTAGTCGGCTTTGCCGTTCGGCCCGCGTTCCACGTGCTCGACGCAGATGAGATCGCGCGGCAGCTTGTAGCCCGCGAGCACCGGTCGACAGTGTTGCAGCAGCTCGTCGAGCGAGACGGTTGCCCCCGGTCGGAACTCCACGACTGCGACGATCCGCTCACCCCAGCGCTCGTCGGGCGCGCCGACGACGACCGCGTCGTACACGGCGGGATGATCCTTCACCACCGCCTCGACCTCCTCCGGATACACCTTCTCGCCGCCGGTGTTGATGCTCACCGAGCCGCGCCCGAGCAGTGCGACCGTGCCGTCGGATTCGACGGTCGCCGCGTCGCCGGTCAACACCCAGCGCACACCGTCGACCTCCACGGTCAATGCGGCCGTCTTCTGAGGGTCGTTGTAGTAGCCGAGTGGCGTGTGCCCCCGACTCGCCAGGTGACCGATCTCGTGCGAACCCGGGGTGACGGGCCGCCCGTCGTCGTCGAGCACCGCGGTGTGCTCGCCGACGGTGAACTTGGCTCCGGGTTCTACGTCTGCACCCGGAAGGCGCGCGCGCGTGCCCGTGATGCCCGTCTCGGTCGAGCCGAGCCCGTCGACGGTGATCACCTTCGGGAGGAGCTCGGCAATTTGGGTCTTGGTCGACGCCGAGATCGCGGCGCCGCCCGACGCGAACACGATCAACGACGAGAGGTCGTAACCGTCGGGACGCGCGGCGAGCATGTCGAGCACGGGTCGTGCCATCGCGTCGCCGACGAGGGTCAATACGTTCACCGACTCGGCCTCGATGAGTCGCAAGACCTCGGCGGGATCGAAGCGGCCGGGGGTGGTGAGGACGACTTTGCTCCCGCCGAACATCATGGAGAACGCACCCCATTGCGCACTGACGTGCATCAAAGGGGGAGTCATCAACATCACCGCACCGACCGGCAGCACCCGCTCGACGATCTGGCCCGGCTCGGTGATCGGGCCTTGCATCGTCGTCGGGTCACCGCCGCCCATCGCGGCGAAGAAGATGTCTTCGTGGCGCCACAACACTCCCTTCGGGAGGCCGGTGGTCCCGCCCGTGTACACGATGTAGTGATCGTCGCCCGAACGGCCGTCGAAGTCGCGCTCCGGTGACTCGCCCGCGAGCGCCCCTTCGTACTCGACCGGGCCGGAGAGCACGGGATCGTCGGTGCGACGAACAGCAATCAGATGGCGCAGTGGCGCCGCCCCCCGCGCCGCCTCGACACTCGTCGCGAAGCAGGTGTCGTACACCAACATCGCGAGATTGGCGTTCTTGTAGAGATACGCGAGTTCTCCTTCGACGTAGCGGTAGTTGACGTTCACCGGCACCACGCGGAGCTTGAACGCGGCGAGCATCGCCTCGAGGTACTCGGTGCCGTTCATGAGCTGCAATCCGACGTGATCGCCCGGTCCGATGCCCACGGCCCGGAGATGATGCGCGAGCCGGTTCGCGCGTGCGTCCAACTCGCGGAACGTCAGCCGGCACGTCGGGGTGACGAGGGCCTCGCGCTCTGGGACCGTGTCGACGACCCGTTCGAACATCTCCGCGAGGTTGAAGGTCACGGAACCATCGTCCGGGCTGGCGGGCACGGGTGTCAACGGTGTCGAAGGACCCGGTGCCGACATGCAGTGCCGGGACCACCGGCCCTGCCCGCCGCGGACCCGGACGGACGACACTGACAGCGTGGAGGTTGCGAACTTCCGACAGGTGACCGCGGCGGTACGAGTCGCGGGCACCCGGGCCATGGGGATCGCCCGGAGTCCACTCTGGGCGGAGATGAGCGCGCCGGTGCGCATCCCGACGGCGTGGTACCTCCGCGCCTGGGTCCGCCGGCTGCGTCACCGGGGCGATGGCGAGACGCCGGCGACGCCCCCGAGTCTTTCGCTCGCCCTGCAGGCCGCTCTCGACGAGACCGTGCTCTCGGTCGTGCGACTGACGCATCGCGTCCCGCCCCCGGAGGAGATCGAGCGGGTCGAATGCGAAGCCACTGCCGCGGTCGAGATGTTCCGGGAGCACGGTTGGCTCGACGACCCGGCGTCGTACCATGTTCACCCGCCCCCGCTGCATGACGTCACGCTCCGCAAGGCGCGCAGCGGCGCGATCCGCTTCACGGTGATGTCGTTTGACAGCGGCTACGAGCCGCATGTCGGCGAGCCTGGGCGCGAGCGCTGGCTCGCCGACCGGGCGAACCGCACCGTGTACGCCTGGATGCTTCGCCACGAGGAACCCCGTCCTTGGCTGGTCTGCGTCCACGGCGCCGCGATGGGGCAGGCGACCGCCGATCTGCGCGTGTTTCGTGCCGCCTGGTTGCACACGGTCCTCGGGATGAACGTCGTGTTGCCCATCCAGCCCCGCCACGGCCCGCGGCGCCCCGGGCTACCGATAGGGGTCGGCTTCCCGGACCAGGATCTGATGGACAATGTCCACGCCGTCGCGCAGTCGATATGGGACATCAGACGCCTGCTGCACTGGATCCGCGAGACGCAGGCGGGCGATCGCATCGGGGTGCAGGGCCTGTCCCTCGGCGGATACACGGTCGCGTTGCTCGCCGGTATCGAGAGCGACCTTTCGTGCGTCATCCTGGGTGTTCCCGCCGTTGATCTCACCAGTCTCATGGAGCAGCACGCGCCGCGCGCTTCCGCTCCGATCCGCGCCTCGGCCGGCTCACGGCGCTCGCATCCGACGTGCACCGGGTGATCTCTCCGCTCGCGTTCGCGCCGAAGGTGCCGTACGACCGTCGCTTCGTCTATGCCGGGATCGCAGATCGCCTGATCCATCCCGTGCATCAGATAGAAGCCCTCTGGGACCACTGGGAAGAGCCCGATATCAACTGGTTCCCGGGCGGGCATGTCGGCTTCTTCCTCTCACGACCTGTGCACGAGTTCCTCGAGCGGGCGCTCCGGTCGGCCGGCATGGTCACGGACACGGAGGATGCACAGGCCGGATCGGAGCAGTCCGCGTGACGGGGGCACGGCGCCCTCAACACCGGCGCGCGAGTCGGTCGAGAGCGCTCGGGCAGAGCCGGTGCTTGCGCGTATCGATGATGAGCGCGCCGACGAGCAGCCGCTTGAGCGAGGTGAGTCGTGCGAGGTAGCGCGCGGGTTCACCCGCGGAATCCGTAAGTCCACGGTCGTCGCGAACTCCCCCTCATCGGCGCCGCGGGCTCTCGATCTCTTGCCTCTCGCCCTGCATGGGCGCTCCTCTCCGCGCCCCGCCGCGTTCCCCCACATGCTCGGAGCACCGGCCCCAACAAGGGACCTTTGTCCCAGTCGGCGCCGACCGTCGCCCCCAGCGGTGGGAGCCGACGGGGTGCGATGATCGACGGTGCGGGAAGGCAAGAGGGGGACGATCCGTTGAAGCTTCGAGTTGGCACGCTTCTTCTTGCCGTGATGTGCACAGTTGCCGCCTGCGGATCTCGCGAGAGCGGCCCGCCGCTCGACGCGGTCGAGGGAGCTGTCGTGACCCCCCCGACGACCAGCCCGGGCGGCGACCACCCCGCATCGGTGGGAACGCTCGAGGCGGCGTGCAGCCGCTCCGATCCTGCGAGCGGCGCCACCGACAAGGGTGTCACCGACACGTCCATCAGGATTGGCGTCATCTCCGACAAGTCGGGTGTGGTGGCCGTGCCCACCGCGGGCGTCGACGGTTCCGTCGATGCGTTCGTGCAGTTCTGCAACAGCTTGGGCGGGATCCACGGGCGCAAGCTCGTGCTCGAGCACTACGACTCGAAGATCCTCAACGAGGGTGAGGCGATGAAGCAGGCGTGCGAGGACGGATTGTTCGCGCTCGTCGGCTCCGGGTCAGTGCAGGACGACCAGGGCGCGGTGACGATGGTCCAATGTGGTCTGGTCGAAGTCGCCGGGTATACCGCGACCTACCTCAAGGGCCTGTCGCCGCGTGTGTTCGCGCCGGTGCCGAACCCGGGAACGCAGTACGCGGTCGGTGCCGGGAAGTTCATCGCCCGCCAGTTCCCCGACGCGATCAAGAAGGCGGCGATCCTCTGGCCCAACGTGCCGGTCGGTCGCACACAGGCAGCCCGCCAGCGTGACGCCTTCGAGCAGGCCGCCGGGTTCTCGTTCGTCTATGCGAATCCCACCGACGTGCTCGTCCAGAATTGGGGCCCGATCGTCAGTGTGCTGAAGCGCAAAGGCGTCGAGTGGATGACCGATGTCACCACATTGTCGGAGATGGAGCATCTCCTGCAGGCGATGAGCGACGCGAGTTGGCGACCGACGGTCATCGACCTCGGTCAGCAGTACTACGACGAGAGCCTCCCGGGAAAACCGGGTACCGACGGCGCGCTCGTGCTGACCAACACGACGCCGTTCGAGGAGGCTGACCGCAGTCCCGCGTTGCAGGTGTACCTGCAATGGTTGAAGAAGGCTTCACCGAACACACCGCCGACGACTCTCGGTGTGCAGGCGTTCTCCGCGGGCCTGCTCTTTGCGCAGGCGGCGGCCGCGTTGGGATCGCATCTGACACGCGACGGGCTGATCGATCAGTTGAAGCTGATCAAGCATTGGGACGGCGGTGGGCTGCAGGCGCCGGCCGATCCCGGTGACAATCAGGGCTTGCGCTGCTTCCTCTATATGCGGGTGCAGGGAAACAAGTTCGTGCGCTACTGGCCGAAGCAGCCCACAGACGGCACATCAGGCTTCGACTGCAGCGCCGGCAATTCGATCCCGATGCCCAAGGTGTACGAGCAACTCCCGTCGGGATTCAAGTAATGACCGCGATCGTCGGCCGGTGGAGTAGCTCCGATGGGTGAGTTCCTGCGCTACACGATCTTCGGCCTCGCCGTCGCCGGCGTCTACTTCATCGCGGCCAGCGGGCTCGTCGTCACCTACACCGCGTCGGGGATCTTCAACTTCGCGCACGGCGCGGTCGCGATGATCGCCGCCTTCGCGTATTGGGACCTTCGGGTGCAGCACAGCTGGCCTGCTCCGTTCGCTCTCGCCGTGGTGCTACTCGTGGGCGCGCCGATCGCGGGCATCGTGATCGAGCGGTTGATCATGCGCAACCTCAGCGGTGCGGCGACGATCACCGGCATCGTGGTCACGATCGGCCTACTCGTCGCGCTGCTCGGGATCGGCTCGGTGGTCTGGGCGCCGACGAAGTTCGCGCAGACGCCGGCGTTGCCGCGGTTCTTCGAGTCGAAGGTGATCACCGTTCTGGGCGCTCCGATCGCATGGCACTACCTCTTCGTGGTCGCGTTCTCGGCGTTCGTTGCGCTCGGTCTTTGGGTGCTGCTCCGGAATACGCGCCTCGGCGTCGCCATGCGGGCGGTGGTCGACGATCGCAACCTGGCCCGCCTCAATGGCGAGAACCCAGAGGTGGCGTCGGCCGCGAGCTGGGTGATCGGCTGCATGCTGGCCGCCCTCGCGGGCGTCTTGCTCGCGCCCATTCTCGCGCTCGACGTGGCCCGCCTCACCCTGTTGGTCATCAACGCCTACGTCGTCGCGGTGGTCGGTCGTCTGCGCAGCCTCCCCTTCACCGCGCTCGGTGCTGTGATCCTCGGGCTCTCCCTCAGCTACTTCGACTGGGGCCTCGCGCATGTGCAGCACGTACCGGTGTGGGTGCAGAGCATCCACGACTCGCTGCCGATCATCATGTTGTTCGTGGTGCTGCTCTTGATGCCGCAGGATCGCACGCGACTCACGGCCACCTTGCGCTCGCCGGGTCGAACGGTGGTCCCGACCGCGAGGAACTCGATCGTGGCGGGTATCGCATTCGTCGCCGTGGCGTGGTTCTCGGAGGGGCTGATGCACGGTGCCGTCCTCCGAGCTGCCGGTTTCGGGCTGGGTCTCGCGATCGTGATGCTGTCGATCGTGCTGCTGACCGGCTTCGCGGGTCAGATCTCGCTCGCACAGCTCGCCTTCGCAGGGCTGGGAGCATTGGCCGCGTCGTGGCTACCCGGTCAACTGGCTGCGTCGCCCGTCGGGCTGCTGACGGCCGCCGCGTTCGCCGGTCTGGTCGGAGCCGTGATCGCGATCCCCTGTTTGAGGATGCGCGACCTCTATCTCGCGCTCGGAACGATGGCGTTCGCGGTGGTGGTGGAGCAGAACGTGCTGGGACAGATCGCGGGTTTCGCCACCGACAGCAAGGCATTCTCTCGGTGGAGCCCGGTCCAGAGCGACAAGGCGTACTTCGTCGTGATCGCCGCCACGTTCGTTCTGTTGGCGTGGCTCGTGACCGCGTTGCGACGGGGGGAGTTCGGACGGCGGCTCGAGGCGATGAAGGACAGCCCCACCGCATGCACGACACTCGGACTCGACCTCACCCGCACCAAGGTGGAGGTATTCGCCCTGGGCGTCGGCCATCGCCGGAGCTGGGGGATTCCTCATGGCCGGATGGAAGGGCACCGTCGGCAAGGACGACTTCAGCGTGCTCACCGGACCGATGTCGGCGTTGCCGGTTCTCCTTCTCGTCGTGGTCGGCGGGGTCACGGTGGTGTCGGGCGCTTTGATCGGCGCGCTGCTGCTCGTCTCGATGCCCCAGGTGGCGGCCGATTATCCGTCGCTCAACACTCTGATGATTCTGTTGCCGGGCCTCGCCGGGATCAGCCTGGCCCGCAATCCCGACGGTCTCGTCAGCGATCTGCGTAACGCCGCGCGTCGTGCCCGCGAGAAGGTCGTCATGCTCTGGCGAGCTCATGCGCGCGAACAGGCGGAGTTGTCGGCGCCACCGTTGGTCCCCGAGCTGGTGGGATGGAGTGTTCCGGTCACGGCTTCCGACCTGCACGCGCTCGATCGGGAGCTGGGCTTCGCGACGGAGGAATGCAATGGCGCTGCTTGAAGCCCGTGCGCTCACGGTCTGCTTCGGCGGCCACAACGCGGTGGACAAGGTCGACCTGGATGTCGAGTCGGGATGCGTCACCGGGCTCATCGGCCCCAACGGCGCGGGCAAGACGACGATATTCAACGCGATCACCGGGCTGCACGAGATCAGCACCGGCACGGTGACGCTGGACGGGCGCGACATCACACACGAGCGGCCACGACAACGTGCCCGGTTCGGCATCGGGCGCACGTTCCAGCAGCTGGAGATCTTCGGAAGCTTGACGCGTGCGAGAGAACATTCAGGTCGCGTGCGAGATCCGTCGTCGGTGGGCCCACGACCTCGCGTCGGATGCGAAACACGACACCGAGGCCATCCTCGAGCGCGTCGGTTTGTGCCACGTCGCCGACGATCGGGCCGACACGTTGCCGACCGGCCTCGCCCGCCTCTGCGAGTTGGGTCGGGCGCTTGCCACGCGCCCTCGCGTGTTGCTGCTCGACGAACCCGCATCGGGCCTGAGCGAGCGCGAGACGGAAGACTTCGCGGCGCTCTTGCGCGTTCTCGCCGCGCAAGATCTTGCCATCTTGCTCGTCGAACACGACATCGTCCTCGTGATGCAGGTATGTGCCTCGATCCACGTCGTCGACTACGGCTCCCTCATCGCAGTCGGTACGCCGGCCGCGATCTCACAAGATGCGAGCGTGGTCGAGGCGTACCTCGGGACGAAAGACTCGCCGCGCCACGTCACGTCATCGACACCGCGGCCCGACCCGTCCCCAACCGGGGTGCTGCCGGCGCCGGACCCGCCACCGGGTCTTCCGCCGGTGATCGAGCTGCGCGACGCCCGCGCCGCGTACGGGCGTATCGAGGTACTGCACGGCATCGACCTCACCGTGCCCGCCGGTAAGGTCGTGACGTTGCTCGGGCCGAATGGCTCGGGCAAGAGCACGGTGCTCAAGATCGCGAGCGGTCAAATGCCGTTGAGTGGCGGGTGCATGCATCTCTGTGGCCGCCATATCAACGGTGCCTCGAGCGACACGCTCGCGCGTATCGGTATGTGCACGATACCCGAAGGGCGCGGCGTGTTTTCGAACCTCACGGTGCGCGAGAACCTCGTCATGGCTACCTACGCGGGCTTCTCGCAAGGCGAGGTCGAAGAGCGTGCCTACGCTCGTTTCCCGCGCCTCGCGCGAGCGTCGTTCGCAGTTCGCGGGAACCCTGTCGGGCGGCGAGCAGCGGATGCTCGCGATAGCTCGTGCGCTCGCCACCGACCCGGTGGTCCTCCTTCTCGATGAGCTCTCGATCGGTCTCGCTCCGCTCATCGTCGAGGAGTTGTACGACCTCGTCGCCGAGATCGCCCGATCAGGAGTGTCGATTCTCGTCGTTGAACAGTTCGCCCGCATCGTTCTCGGCGTCACCGACCTCGCCGTCGTCATGGTGCAGGGCACAATCACGGCGACAGGCCCGCCGAGCGAGATCGAGGCCGTGCTCTCGTCGGCGTACTTGGGAGTGAACCCATGAGTGAACCTCGAGATCCTGCGGTCATTGCGGGCCGGACAGAGGAGTTCCTCGCCGGCGTCTACACGCTCCGGGTTCCGAGCCAGACGGAACGACGTGAGCGCCGGCTGTACTGGTCCGGGATCGCGCTCGCGATTGCTGGTCTTGCCGTCATCGGATTGGGCTGGTGGGGTGCTTCCGGCACCAAGTACGTCTACCAAGAGCTGCCCTACGTCATCTCGGGTGGATTCTTCGGCGTAGCGCTGGTCTTTCTGGGTGCAGCGTTGTTCGCTCGCTATTCGGTGGCGCGTCTGCTGCGCTATTGGCTTGCCCGGCTTGTGGCCGATCAGCAGATTCAAACCGACCGGGTCGTCGAAGCCATCGCGAACCTCACAGAAGCGGTAGGGCATCAGGCCGGTTCCACCGATGACACGGGTTCTCCGACGGGGTAGTGCGGGCGGCGCGGTTGCGTTGGGCCTGGGCGGGCGGGGCGGGCTCACTCGTCGCGGCCCAGACGCGGTCGTGTGCTCGTGAAGACGCCGAGAGACAGTCAGTCTCGTAGCTCGACGGCGAAGTCGATCAGCTTGGCCGCGCTTCGCGCGATATGTGGGTTCGAGCACCGACCCGTTACCTCCACACGTTGTCAAAATTGCAGCATCTAGCGATCCGGCGCCCATCGCGTGACCGATCGTTCGAGCAGGTTCGTTGTTTGTTCAACCCTGTATTGGCGTTGAGGGAGCGTTGACCGCACCCCGTGGCACGCCAAGGTTGCTGTCTTTCCGGCTCGGCCGAGGGCCCAGTCTCGAAGGCCGTCCTTCCCGGCGGTTGGTGACGTTACGGAGCCTTCGGCACCAGGGATCGCCCCATTCGAGCGGGTCGCGTGGGCCGATGAGGCCCAGCACACGCGGGCGCACGTGCCCGCGTGTGCCGACGAAGGTTCCAACTTGCACGGTTGGGCTCGATTCGCGGCGCGAGTTGCCGAGCGTGAACGCGACTTCGCGAATCGAGGAGATGGGCGTGCAGGTCGAGGACGTGCGGCGAGTTCCCACGGGTGATCTTGATGTCTCGGCGCGCCTTTCGCGTCTGGGCTGTTTGCTGATCGAGAGGGGCGTCATCGGCGCGGCGCAACTCAACGCCACGATCGCGGAACAGCGCGTCTCGCACCGACCGTTGCGTGACATTCTCGTCGAACAAGGTGGGGTGACACCGCGAGACGTCGCGGAGGCAATCGCGGCGGCGGCCGGGACGCCATTCGTTGATCTCGTGGAGGTCGTGATCGACGAGGAGATCGCGCGCCGACTCCCGGAGGGTTTGGCCCGACGCCTTGATGCCCTACCGATCGGTTGGGACGGTGCCACGCTGGTAGTGGCGATGTCCGATCCGAGTGACGTGCTAGCTCTCGACGATGTCCATCTCGTCTTGGGCAATGAGATCGAGGTCGTCGCGGTCGAGTGTTCTCAGCTTCGGATCGCGATCGACACCGTGTGGCACCCCGCTGCGCACACGCATCTGGTTGGCGGCGACGCCGCCGACAGTCGGCTACGGGTCGCGAGTACGCACGCTGCGCTCGAGGAGAACGAGACGGTGGAACTCGTCTATCGCCTCCTCCACGAGGCCGTCGTGCAACGAGCATCCGACCTGCACATCGAAGCGACTGACACTGGAGTCGCTGTGCGCTTTCGGGTGGATGGAGTGCTGCACGACGTGATGCAGCTGCCGAAGTCCCGACGAAATCAGTTGGTCGCTCGCGTGAAGGTAATGACCGCGATGGACATCAGCGACCATCGCCTCCCCCAAGACGGCCGCATGACCCTGGTCGTCGACGATCGTCCGGTCGACGTACGGGCCGTCGTGCTCCCGACCGCGTACGGCGAGACCATCGTGTTACGGATCCTCGACAAGCATCAAGGGGTTCGGACGCTCGACGAGCTCGGCGTGTCGCCTTCCTCGCTCGCGCGACTACGGGTCGCGCTGCATCACGCGTGGGGCCTCGTCGTGGTGACGGGGCCGACGGGCTCGGGGAAGTCCACGACGTTGTACGCCGGTGTTGCCGAGCTGAATGACCGCGAGCGCAACGTCATCACCGTCGAGGATCCCATCGAGTATCTGATACCAGGCATCAAGCAGATGCAGGTGAGCCGGCGCGCCGGTCTGACCTTCGCGACGGCACTGCGGTCGATCCTGCGCGGCGATCCCGACGTCGTGCTCGTTGGCGAGATTCGCGACCTCGAGACGGTCCGGCTGGCTGCGGAAGCCGCCCTGACCGGACATCTCGTGCTCTCGACCCTGCACACGAACGACGCGGCATCCACACCCATGCGGCTTCTGGAAATGGGACTCGAGCCGTACCTCGTCACCTCGGCACTCGACTGTGTGATCGCGCAACGCTTGATGCGCAGGCTCTGCAACCACTGCAAGGCGTCCGTCGCCGTTCCGCCGGAACAGCTCGCAGCACTCGCCGTTGACCCCACGACGGCCGCGCTGTTCACGGCGCGCGGGTGCGAGGTATGCAACCACACCGGCTACCTCGGTCGGTTCGCGATCTACGAGATCATGCCGATCACCGACGCGCTCCGCAATCTGATCGTCGACCGAGCACCGGCCGATGCCATCCGACAGGCCGCGATCGACGAGGGCATGGAAACCATGCAGATCGCCGGCGGCCGCTACGTCGCAGCAGGCGAGACCAGTCTCGAAGAGCTTGCCCGCGTCTTGCGCTAGCAGTCGCGCTCGGTGAAAGGGAACAGCTTTCCCGCACCCCTGCAAGGCACTCGAGAACCCGGCACATGGGCAATGACAGCTGATTCCAGCCCGACCCCGCGTCGTGCTACCAACGGCGACGTACTTCCAGCTTTTCGTGCTGCACTTGCCGACGAGCGGAGAGATCGTGCTCTTCGACCGCTCGTGGTACCCCGAACCGCCGAACACGACGGTGTCGGGTAGCGGGTGATCCACGACGGTCACCGCTACCGCGGCGACGTGGATCGTCTCGACCGACTCGGAGTGATCCGCCGGACCACCTTCGGGCGTAGCTGCAACGTTTGCTAATCTACAGATATGTCGAGTCGAGGCGGACGGACCGCAGAAGACGTTGCCGTCGACGCCGCCTTGATGGCGTCGCGCGCCCTCGTCGGGGTGGCTGCCCGTTCATTGACCGCCATCGAGGGCACGATCACGTTGGTGCAGTATCGCGCGTTGGTTCTGCTGGCATCTCGAGGCACCCTCAATGTGGGCAGCCTCGCCGAGGAGTTGGGCGTGCACGCCTCGACGGCGACGCGGCTCTGCGACCGTCTGGCGGAGAAGAGCCTGATCGACCGGAGGACGTCGACCGAGAGTCGCCGTGAGGTGGTGATCGACCTTACGGCCGAAGGGCGTGGCCTCGTGCGATCGGTGACCGCTCGTCGTCGGCGCGAGATCGTGAAGATCGTCGGGAGGCTCGACCGCGAAACGCGCCAAGGTCTCGTGGCCGCGTTCTCGGCGTTCGCGGAAGCAGCAGGGGAGACCCGGACAGCGCGTGGATGCTCGGCTGGACGTCATGATGGGTGCCGGCGGTCTTCACTGGCGCGGCCAGCTCGATGTCCACCGCTGGGCGCAAAGTTCGCGCGAGCTGGCCCGTCGCTCCAAGGAAGCCGTGCTCTTGGCCGCGGTCGTCGGCGCCCTGACCGGGCTCGGTGTCGCCGGCTTCGACTCGGCCGTGACCCGTGGCGTCGATGCCATGAACGAACTCCCGTTGTGGCTGACCGCGGTCGCTCCTTTCGTCGGCTTGAGCATCGCGGGACTCGTGTTGTACTTCGTCGGTTCCGGCGCCTCGCCATCGACGGCCGACGAATACCTGCACGCGTTCCACGACTCCCGATACACCTTGCCGATTCGACCGATCGTCGCCCGGATGATCGCGGGGATCGCGACGCTCGGAAGCGGAGCGCCGATGGGTCTCGAAGGCCCGTCGCTGTATCTGGGCGCCGGGATCGGCGACACCCTCCAGCGTCGCTTCCCTCGCTTGTTCTCCGCGCAACGCCGGCGGCTCCTACTGGTCGCCGGCGCCGGTGCGGGCGTTGCCGCGATCTTCAAGGCGCCTGCCACCGGCGCGATCTTCGCGCTCGAGGTGCCCTACCAAGACGACCTGGCGCGATACATGCTCGGACCGACCCTGATCGCGTCGGCGACGAGCTATCTCGTGTTCGTTGGGCTCCACGGCACGAGTCCGCTGCTGACCGTGACCGGCAGCCCACCATTCTCATTGAAGGACCTCGCTGCGGCCGTGGTGCTGGGTGTGCTCGCGGGCGTCGGCGCGCGAGCCTTCGCTTGGCTGATACGACACGCGAAGAGGCTCGTGTCGACGGTGCCACCCTTGGTTCGCATCCCGGCGTCGGGTGCGGCGCTCGCGGCAATCTTCGTCGCGGCTCGGCTCGCGGCGGGTCAGAATCTCACGACAGGGCCGGGATACGACGCCATCCGCTGGGCCCTCGACCCGACCCATAGTGTCTGGCTGATCGCGACGATCTTGGTGCTCCGCTGCCTGGCGACGTCGGCGACGATTGCGGGGGGAGGTGTCGGCGGGCTCTTCATCCCGTTGGTCGTGGCCGGCGCGCTCACCGGGCGTGTGGTCGGTGGAAGCATTCATGCACTCGATACGTCACTGTTCACGGTGATCGGCGTCGCTGCGTTTCTGGGAGCGGGATATCGGGTCCCGCTCGCAGCAGTGATGTTCGTGGCCGAAGCAACGGGTCGCCCCGGCTTCGTCGTTCCGGGGCTCCTCGCGGCGGTGGTGGCCGAGCTGATGATGGGCCGCAGATCGGTGACCGCCTATCAGCACGCGCCGCTCCTCGAAGTCTCGCCGAAGCCCGAGGACCATGCCGAGGCTCACGAGGAGGCGCCGGAGAATCTCGGCGACGGATCCCCCGCGACGGCCACCCGATGCCTGACGGCCGACGCCGCCGCACGCACGGTCGGAACCACCGACGCCCGACAGTGTTCGTGCTCGCCAAGAGGATGCGCTCTCGCGGTGGAGTCGCGACGTATTCGGATCGCCTCGAGGAACTGGCAGAGTGCAATCGCGGGTCTGGCCCGCCTCGTCGTCGGTGCGGGCGGTGCGACCGTGGACCGATTTCGAGCACGACTCGTATCTGCGACTCCGCGGAACCAGGAGCAACTTGAACGCCGCGGGTCTCGCTCGCGCAACGAGCTTTCGAACGGGCCCGAGTGCGTTTGCGTGACCTCGGTCAGTCTCGATGACTGCGGCGGCGTTCGTCGCGGTCCGTCCGGCAGTCTGACTGCTCCCGGGGACCCGGCAGGTGTCCCCGGGAGCGTGCCAGCCCGCGGCTCATATGCGCCCTGACAATACTTGTGAGTCTACAGATAATGCTCGTCGCTGTCGACCGTGATCGCCTTGTCGGCTACCGCGGCTCCCCGACGCCGGCACAGGTCGGCGACAAGCACCCTTCCCGCGGTCGACAGCACGAGAACCGTGACGTTCGGCGACGCCGCGGCGCGGACCCCGATCACGAGCCCGCGGCTCAGCAGGCCATGCTGAACCCGTGCGGTCGCCGGCGCCGTCGTGTGGATCGCCGCCGCGAAGTCTGCGAAAGGTAACGGTCCATTGGTGGCCAGCGCGAGCAGCGCACCGACCTCGGTGGGCGACAGTGCGCCCCCGGCCCGCCACGACGTGGTCGAATTGCCGAGATCGTCAGCGTCCATGCGCCGCGACCTTGCCCGTCGGAACGATGAGGACCGGGATTGCGCTGCAGTGTTCGAGCCGGCGGGCGATGTTCGAGATCGCATCGTGGAGCGCGTGGTGATCGGGTCCGCCGATCACGATGAGATCCGCGTCGGTGTCCCGAGCGATGGTTGCGAGCTCGTGCGCCGGGTCACCTCTCGTCACGCGCAACGCCACGGAGAGACCCAGCTCCCGGAAACTGGTCAGCCGCGTCGGCGGCAAGCTGTGCTCGGACTGTGTCGATGTAGTCGTCGGAATTCGCCTGCACACTCGACACGAGCCACAGCGTGGTCCGCGGAACCACATGGACGAGGATGACGTGTGCCTTGGCATCGACGGCGAATCTTGCTGCCCAGGCGACGACGGCGCGGTCGTGGGGGGTCCCGTTCAAGCCGACGACGAGTCGAATCACGATTACTCCTTTCCCCGCCGAACCTGACCTATCCGCTGCTCCCCGACCGCTCCCCGACGGTCGGTAAACTCGTGGAGATCTGTAGTATAGCAAACATTGCAGAGCATCAGGGGTGACCGTGGTGGTCGCGGCCGCGGCGTCTTGTCGCGGTAGTCGCGCCGGTGACGTTGCGACTCTTGCGGACGTGTCAACACGTTGCCGCGCGATGCGGCATTGGGAAATCGCGTCGGGGCGGGAATGAGTGTGCACTGCTCGCCGGCGAACGACTCCGACCGAGCCTCCGGTGCTGACCGACAGAGAGGTGATGGAACAGAAGGACGGCGAGATGGGCGACGACGGTGCTCGCCCGGGCGCGACGTGGTGCCGGCGCGGCTGGGCGTCGCCGGTTGCGATGCTCGCGTGTTCGGCGATCCTCGTCGCCGGGCTGGTGAGGCGCCCGTCGGGTGGCCGCGCGGTCCCACTACGGACTCGGCCGGCGCGTCGACCTCGCCGTCATGTAGCGGGCCCCGATCGAACTGACTTGCCCCTGGGGGTTGCCGAACGACTTCTGTCGAGCGCGGTCGAGGCTCTACGGTTGTCGAGTCATCACACCGTGACAGTTCGGGACGGAGAGATCAGATGAGCACGGCCAGGGCAACGACGACACCGGTGCAGCACGCCGAACGGTTCTTCATCGGCGGGGAGTGGGTCGAACCGTCGTCGGATGCGACCGTCGACGTGATCGACTCGGGGACCGAGGAGGTGTACTACTCGATCGCGGCGGCCGCGCCCGACGACATGTCCCGTGCGGTCGGGGCCGCGCGCCAGGCGTTCGACGACGGCCCGTGGGCGCGCCTTTCGCACAAGGAGCGCGCCGGGTACCTCAGCGCGCTCGGCGCGGCGTTGGCGGAACGAGGCGACGTGCTCGCCCAGCTGTGGCCGCGCGAGTCAGGGGTGCTCTACAGCACGTCGCAGTACGCGGGACGGATCGGCTCGGGTGCGCTCGCGGGGTACGCGGCGCTGGCCGACACGTTCCCGTTCGAGGAGGAGTGTCCTCCGTCGGGTGGCGGAAAGTTCGGACTGCTCGTGCGCGAGCCCGTCGGCGTGGTCGGCGCGATCATCCCGTGGAACGCGCCCGTCGCGCTCATCTGCCACAAGATCGGCCCCGCGCTGCTCGCCGGGTGCACCGTGGTGCTGAAGTCGGCGCCCGAGGCGCCGGGCGAGGGATACGTGTTCGCGGAGGCGGCTGAGCAGATCGGCCTGCCGCCCGGCGTTCTCAACGTCCTGACAGCCGACCGTGAGGTGTCGGAGCTGCTCGTGACGAACCCGGGCGTCGACAAGATCACGTTCACGGGGTCGACCGCGGCCGGCCGTCGGATCGCGTCACTGTGCGGCGAGCGGATCGCGCGGTGCACGCTCGAGCTCGGCGGGAAGTCGGCGGCGGTCGTGCTCGACGACATGGATCTCGGCACCGCGGCGAAGACGCTGGCGAAGGCGGAGTGTGGGCTCAACGGGCAGGTGTGCTCGTCGCTCACGCGCGTCATCGTGACGAAGGATCGCCACGACGACCTCGTGGAGGCGCTGGCCGACAGCTTCGGCAAGACGCGCGTCGGTGACCCGTTCGACGAGCAGTCCCAGCTCGGGCCGCTCGTCTCGCAACGCCAGCGCGACCGGGTGCTCGGCTTCATCGCCAAGGGCGTCGACGAGGGGGCGACGCTCGCCACCGGCGGCGGCCGTCCCGACGGTCTCGACCGCGGCTACTTCGTGCAACCGACCGTCTTCGGGAACGTCGACAACGACTCGACGATCGGTCGCGAGGAGATCTTCGGGCCGGTGCTTGCGGTGATCTCGGCGAACGACGAGCAGGACGCGGTTCGGATCGCGAACGACTCCATCTACGGGCTCAACGCGTCGGTGTTCACGAACGACGTCGACCGCGCCCGCGCGGTGGCCGGCGAGCTCCGGTCGGGCACGGTCGGTCACAACGCGTTCCGCACCGACTTCGGGATGGCCTTCGGCGGGTTCAAGCAGTCGGGCATCGGTCGCGAAGGCGGCAAGGAGGGCCTGCTGCCCTTCCTCGAGACCAAGACGGTCATCCTCGAAGACCGGCCCCAGGCGTACTCGTAAACCTTTAGAGGTTTTGCTGTCCTGGCGGGTGCGGCGACGTTAATGTCGTCGGCATGACGACCTCGGCCTCACCGTCGCCCTCGACTCCCGCGATTCCACCTCCCGACGCTCGGCTGGTCCGCGACCTCGTCGACTGTGATCTGACGTCGGGCGCGGCTTTCGTCGACGCGGTCCCGCACGACGCGTTCGACGCGCTGCGCACAGCCGGTGGGATCGCGTGGCACGAAGAGCCGCCCGTGCGCGGGCTGATGGTCGACAACCCACTGCTCCAGTTCGTCGACAGCCCCGGGTTCTGGGTCGTCACGTCGTACGACCTCGTGTGCGAGGTGGACCGCGACCAGGAGCGGTTCTCGTCGGAGCTCGGCGGCACGTTCATGCCGTCGCTGTCCGAGGACAGCCTCCTCATGTTCCGGCAGATGATGCTGAACATGGACCACCCGCAGCACACCCGCCTGCGGCGCATCCTGCAGCCGATCTTCACGCCGAAGTCGATCGCGCGGTTGCGCGAGTCGATCGAGAAGAACGCGGCCGACATCGTCGAGGACGCGCGCGGAGAGTTCGACCTCGTGACGGTGGTGTCGGCGGAGATGCCGCTGCGGGTGCTCGCGGATCTGTTCGGCATGCCGCGCGCGGACCGGCGGCTGATCTTCGAGTGGAGCAACGCGCTGCTGGGTGTCGACAACCCCGGCGCGGCCCAGCACGCAACCGACTCGATGGACGCGCTCGCCGGCATGATGGCGTACGGCCAGGCGATGGCCGACGACCGGCGCGCGAACCCGCGCGACGACGTCGTGAGCCGGATCGTCACCGCCGAGGTCGACGGCGAACGCCTCGCCGACACGGAGTTCCAGATGTTCTGGCTGCTGCTCGTGGTCGCGGGCAACGAGACGACGCGCAACGCGGTCTCGGGCGCGGTCGTCGCACTGCACGAGCACGGACTTTGGTCGTGGTTGGCCGAGCACCCCGAACATCTCGAGCCGGCCACCGAGGAGCTGATCCGCTTCGTGTCGCCCGTGCACCAGTTCCGGCGCACCGCGACCCGCGATGTGGTGCTCGGCGATCAGCACGTCCGCGCCGGCGACAAGGTCGTGATGTGGTTCAGCGCCGCGAACCGCGACCCGGCGGTGTTCGCCGACCCGCATCGCCTCGACCTGCAGCGCAGCCCGAACCCACACGTCGCGTTCGGTATCGGGCCGCACTTCTGTCTCGGCGCACACCTCGCGCGGCTGGAGGCGGCGGAGATGTTGCGGCAGCTACTCCGCCACGCCCCCGCGATGACCGTCGGCGAGCCGGCCCGCACGGCGTCGAACTTCATCAATGGCATCGCCCGGTTGCCCGTGCGGGTCGCCAATCAATAGTGGTCGAGGAGGTCGACCACCGTCGACGCGCTCTGCCCGAGCATCACGCGCCCGACGACCTGCATGTGCGCGCGCCAGTGCTCCTCGGCCTCGGCGCCGTTGCCCGCTTCGACGAGGTCGAGCAGCCGGTTCTGCGAGCGGAGGCCGCGCCGCCGCACCGACAGTGATCCGAGCGCGTCGTCGCCGCGACTCACCGCGGTCACCGCGCGCACCACGATCTCGTTCAGCATCTCCGCGACGATGCTCAACGTCTGATTCCCTGCGAGCGACACGAGTCGTTGGTGGAACGCGGCGTTCGCGACGCCGAACCGCTCCGGGTCCTCGATCGCGTCCTCCTCGTCCTGCACGAGGACCCGCAACTCCTTGACCGCCGCGCGCCGGCCGCGTGCGGACGCGATCTCGCGCGCCGCGATCGGTTCGAGGAGGTTGCGTGCCTCGCAGACGTCGGCAAGTGAGACGTTGCGCGCCTGGAGCAGCAGCGCGGCCGTGCGCGCGGTCATCCGTTGGTCGGGGGAGTGGACGATGACGCCGCCGTGCACACCGCGCACGACTGTGATGAGGCCTTCGGCTTCGAGGATCCGCAACGCCTCGCGCAGCGACGGGCGCGAGACGCCGAAGCGTTCGACGAGGTCGGGCTCGTGCCCGAGCGAGTCGCCTTCCGAGAGCTCGCCCGAAACGATGAGTGCCCGCAGCTCGTCGGCGATCTGTTGGGGTTTCTCCCGAGGTCGCTCGGTGCGCTTCGCGGCAGACACGGACTCTCCGTCGGTGAGGCGGGCAGGTTTGCCGGTTCGGAGGCTAGCCAGCCGAGCCGTTGAAGAACGCGTGCGCGTTGTCGAAGAGCCATGCGTCGCGGACCTCGTCGGGTAGATCGAGGGCCGCGGCTTCGCCGAGGCAGCGTTCCATCGACAGCACCGGGTAGTCCGATGCGAAGAGGATGCGGTCCTTCCCACGCGTCGACATGTAGTGGAGCAACGACGCGGGGAGACGCTTGGGGGACCAGGCCGATGTCATCAGACGTAGGTTGCGGTACTTGATCATCAGGCGGATCGCGGTGTCCCACCACGGGTCGGCGCCGTGGATCATGCAGAGTTTCAGCTCGGGGAAGCGGTAACACACGCGATCGAGGTGGATCGGGTTCTGCGGTTCGGCGGGCAGGGGCGGCCCCGGGATGCCGGCGTTCATGCACAGCGGTAGATCGAGCTCGCAGCACTTGGTGTACAGCGGGAAGTAGACCGCGTCGGTGGGCGGGTACATGCCGTCGCCCCAGAAGCTCGGCCCGACGACGGCGTACGCGACGGGATTGGAGCGCACGAATGCCTCGAGCGCGCGCACCGTCGGCATCGGCCGCAGCAGGTTGAAGCCGCCCACTGCGAGCGCGAATCGATCGGGCCGGGACTCGGCGAACGACCGCGCCCGGCTCGTCTTGGCCCCGACGTTCGTCATCAAGATGGCGCGCTCGACGCCGTTGGCGTCCATGTTGTCGAGCAGCTCCGACAATTCGGGGCTTGTGAAGAAGGAGTCGTCGCCCTTGAAGTAATCCTCTTTGACCCGCACCATCCAGTCGGGTTGGGGTTGGTCGCCCATGTCGACGTTCACCAGGCAGTCGATGGCGCGGGTCATCGGACGGTTTCCTCTCGTCGGGGGTCGTGCGCAGCCCTCGGCGCGGGCCGGCCGGTGCGTTGCAGCAGATCCTGAAGTGCGGCCTTGTCGACCTTCGCGGTCGGCGTCATCGGCACGTCGGCGGCCGAGCCGGTCACGACCCAGCTCGTCGGCACCTTGAACACGCTCAGGTGCTCGCGGGCCGCGGCGACCAACTGGTCGAGCGGCTGGTCGGACACGACGAGGGCACCGACGGCGGGCGCGTCGCCGGGAACATCGGTGACGTGGGCCTGGCGGACACCGTCGATGGCGCGCAGCGCGGCCTCGACCTCGCTCGGGTACACGGTCGCGCCCTTGACCTTGAACATGTCGTCGAAGCGTCCGTGATACCAGAGGTACCCGTCGGCGTCGAGTGCACCGAGGTCGCCGGTCGCGTAGAAGCCGTCGGCGTCGAACGTGGTATCGCGCGTCCGCCCGCAGATGGCGCGCATCACGTTGCGGCCGCGCACGCAGATCTCGCCGCGCTCACCCGGCGGCACGACCGCGCGCGATTCCGGATCGACGACGCGTACCTCGACCCCGTCGAACGGCTGCCCGCAGCTGCCGTGCTTGGCGGCCGGCAGGTCGAGGTCGGCCCGCGCACCGCAGTACGGCCCGAACGTCTCGGTCATGCCGAAGAGGTTCGCTCGGGCGCCGGGCGCCGGGCGCTGCGCCTGCGGGAGCACCGCGGGCAGGCTGGCCGGGCCGAGGCTCGTCAGACGCGGCGGCCGCGAAGTGCGGATGTGACGCGAGCGCGACCGCCTGATCGGGCCAGCCCCGAAACAGCGTGGCCCGCTCCCGCTCGAGCAGCGCGAGCGTGTGGTCGGGTTCGGGCGTCGCCTCGGTGAGCAGGGTCGCGCCCACGACGAGCGCGGTGAGCAGCCCGCCCGCGAGTCCTCCGGTCCAGAAGAACGGCATCGGGATGTAGAGGCGGTCGTCGGTGCTCACCCGCCGCGCGTCGAGGCCCGAGGCGACCGCGAGCAGCGCGCTGCCGTGCGTGTGGATCGTCCCTTTGGGTGCGGCCCGGCTCCCCGACGTGAACAACACGAACAGGTCGTCGGCGGGCTGCACCCGGTCTTCGAGCGTCTCGACGAGTGCGCCGTCGACGGCGTCGTCGGGGATCTCGTCGGCGAGCCACACCGCGCGCAACGCGGGCAGGTTCGGATGACGACGACCATCTCGGGTCGCGGCCGCGACCCCCGGAGCCACCGCGTCGAGGTCGGCGAGGTACGACCGACCCCGGAACTCACGTGCGACCACGAGGTCGGTGACGCCCGCGACCTGCAGCTGCGCGTCGAGCTCCGGTGGCCGCAACAGCGTGCTCAGCGGCACGACGACTCCGCCGATGCGCGCGACTGCCGCCGCGATCACGGCCCATTCGATGCCGTTCGGCAACACGAGCCCGACGCGCGAGCCCTTACCGACCCCGGCCGCCGCGAGCCGTGCCGCGAGCGCGCGACTCTCGTCGTCGAGTGCGGCGTGGGTGATCGAGCGGTCGGCGGTGACGATCGCGGGTTTGGCGCCGTACGCCTCGCGATTGCGCAGCAACAGGGCCGGGAACGTGCGCAGCTCAGCGTTCACGGAAGCGTTCCCTGAGCGCGCGTGCATCGAGTTTGCCGCTCGACAGCATCGGTACCTCGGCATCGGCGAGCACGAGGTAGCGCTGCGGCACCTTGTATGCCGACAGCTTCGTGCGCAGCTCGACGCGCAACGCGTCGGTGTCGGGCGCGGTGTGCCCGTCCGGGACCCTGAGCGCGGCGGCGACGAGCTGCCCGCGCTCAGGATCGTCGATGCCGACCACGTGCGCGACCAGACCGGTCAACTCCGCGATGGCGGCCTCGACGTCGCGGGGCGAGACGTTGGCGCCGGCCGTCTTGATCATGTCGCCGCTCCGGCCGGTGAAGTAGAAGAAGCCGTCGCCGTCGACGTGGAACAGGTCGCCGGTGCGGTACCAGCCGTCGGGCGTGAACGTCTCGTGGCGCTCGCGGCCGTAGTAGCCCTCCATCAGGAAGGCGCTCCGCAGCCAGAGCTCGCCGACCTCGCCGACGCCGAGCGTGGCACCGGTGTCGGCGTCGACGACCTGCGCCTCGAAGCCGGGTGCGGGGCGGCCGAACGAACCGCGGCGGTGCTCGGGCTGATCGCCTTCGTCGGCGCTCGCCAGGCAGACGCTGCCGGCCTCGGTCATCCCGAGCATGTTGTGGCGCAGCTCGGGGTCGGCCGCGCGCGCCGCGGCGGGCATGATCGGCCAGAGGTTGCCGCGCCGGATCGAGGACAGGTCGCGGCTCGGGAACGTCGGGTCGTTGGCGAGGTGCGCGACCGACGCCGCGAACCCGTTCACCATGGTCGGGCGCGCGCGCTCGAGCAGATCGAGGGTTGCGCCGGTGTCGGTGGCGTTCGAGCAGACGAGGGTCGCGCCCGCGAGCAGCGTGCCGAGTAGGCCGTACGCGAAGCCGCCGATCCAGAAGAACGGGGAGTTGGAGAAGAGGGTCTCGTGCTCGTCGTAGCGCCGCAGCTCGTTGAGGTTGTCGAGGTGGCGGATCAGCGGGCCGTGCTGATGGATCACGCCCTTCGGATCGCTGGTGGAGCCGGACGTGTGCACGATGACCATGCGGTCGGCCGGGCGCACGCGCGCTTCCGCGTCGGCGAGCACGTCGTCGCCGATCGTCGCCGCGCCCGCGGCCACGATCGCGTCGGCGGTCCAGTTGGCGGCGACGCCGGGCGCGACCGTGTCGAACGCGACCCGGCGCAGGGCGGGCACCGACGTGGTGAGCGACGGCGGCGCGGCCGCGAAGTCGAGGCCGGAGACCGCGTCGCGCAGCGCGTCGACGTAGTTCCGTCCGCGGAACGTCGTGGTGGCGAGCAGCACTTCGATGTCGGCGTTGCGGAGCAGCACGCGCAGCTCCGCGCCGGTCGAGAAGGTGCTGAGCGGCACGGCGATCGCGCCGATACGCGCGGCGGCCAACCAGCCCACGACGAAGTCCGGTCCGTTCGGATGGAGCAGCCCGATGTGGGTCCCCGGGCCCGCACCGACGGCGAGGAGTCCCTTCGCCAATGCGGCGGAGCGAGTCTCGGCGTCGGCGTACGACAGCTCGTCGTCGTCGCAGATCAGGAGAGGATGGTCGGCCCGCTCGGTCGTCCGGGCCCGCAACAGCGCGGGCACGGTGAGCGGAAGGTCGTCGCCGGCGTCGACGACGACGGCGTTCACGGCGCCTCCCGCCGGGGCGGCACGTGGGGAAGCCGGCTGCGGTCGCCGGCCACCGCCGACATCGTGGCGGTGCACAACGCGTCGTCGCCGTGCGCCAGTTGCACGCGCGACGTGATGCGGCGCGCATCGGTGTCGCGCTCGATCGCGAATTGCAGCGGGACATCGAGCGGGGTGGGACGCCGGTACTCGACGAGTAGCGACGTGGTCTTCCCGGCCACCCCGACGTCGCAGTTGTGGTGCTGCACCACGCAGTCGAAGAACGTCGCGAGCACGCCACCGTGCACGATGCCGGGCGGACCCTCGAACACGAGGGGGAACGTGACCGTACCTGTCGCGTGGTTCCCGTCGACGACGATCTCGTATTCGGGGAAGCACGGGTTGAAGGCGCCGATGTCGCGCGCGTGATCGACGTAGGAGCGGCCGTCGTCGGGCGCGTCGGCGCCGAGGCGGGGCGCAGGATCGGGATGCGCGACCCGGGTCAGCGCCTGCTCGGCGGCGCGGAGGTCGGCGATGAGCTGCGTGATTGCCACATCGTCGTGTTCGAGCGTCTGGATCAGGCCCGCGACCCGCCGCAGCAACGGCGCCACGACGCGCGCCTGCGGGAGCGGATCCAACCCGAACGTCCACGGCTCCATCAGGATTCCTCGCCGAAGAGCGCGCGCACCGCCGTGAGGTCGACCTTGCCCGAGGGCGTGCGGGGCAGGGTCGCGACGATCCGCACTTCAGCCGGGAGCTCGTAGCGCGGCGAGCACCTTCGCCGCTTCCGCGAGCAACGCGTCGGGGCTGACTGCCGGAGTACCCGGACGCAGCTCGACCGCGGCGACGGGAACTGCGCCGAGGCGCGCATCGTGGCGGCTGACGACCGCGGCACCGCGAACCGCGCGGGTCGCGTTCGAGCGTGGCGCGCACGTCGTCGGGCCGGATCTTGAACCCGCCCCGGATGATCGCCTGGTCGGCGCGACCGAGGATCCACACGAAGCCGTCGGCATCGATGCGGGCGAGATCGGTCGTGCGGGTCCAGCCCGTGCCGTCGCCCATCTGGCGCGCCTTCACCTCGAGTAGTCCCTCCTCGTCGGGTCGCAGGGGCGCGCCGCTCTCCGCGTCGACGACGCGCAGCTCGCACCCCGCGTGCGCCCGCCCGACGCTGCCGCGCTTGGTCGCCCAGTAGCGCTCGTGGTCGGCCAGGTTCCAGCCCGCGACCCCGCCCCCGAACTCGGTGGCCGCGTACGAGATGAGCACGGGCACGCCGTATCTCTCGAAGAAGGCGTCGGCGTCGTCGGGTGCGAGGGGCGCGGTGCCGGAGATGACGGAACGGATGCTCTCGAAGTCGGCCCGGTCGAGGTCGGCGTCGAGCACCATGCGCAGCGCCGCGGGAACCAGGCTCACGGTGCGGGGACGATGGCGACGCACCGCGTCGATCCATTCGTCGACGCGGAAGCGTTCCAGCAGGCAGAAGGATCGGCCGTCGTTCACGCACTGCAGCAGGCGGAACAGCCCGCCGAGGTGCACCATCGGTGAGTTCACGATGATCACGCCGCGGCGCAGGCGCACGTCGTCGCTCGGGTTGCGCTCGTAGTGCTTGGCGCCGTCGAGTACCCGCGAGAACGTCTCGTACGTGAGCGGGATGCGCTTGGGCGGCCCGGTGGTGCCGCTCGTGAGCATCTCCACCGCGACGCCGGGCCGGCGATTCGCGACGTCGAGCGCGGCGACGGGAGCATCGCCGGTCACGGTCACTGCACCGAGCGCGTCGCTCGCGAACCAGCGCACCTTCGGTGCGAGCTCCTCGAGGTCGTGCGGCTCGCCGGCGACCGTGCCCACGCCGAGCGCCTCGAGGTCGGTGCGCACCCGTTCCGTCCCCCGGTCGGGGTTCGTCGTGACCACGCACGCACCCGCGCGCAGCAGCCCGAGGACGAGACCGACCTGCGCCGGGCGGTTGCGCAACAGCACCGCGACCCGCTCGCCGGGTTCGACCAGTTCCGAGACGGTGTCGGCCGTGGCCGTGAGGTCGCCCCACGAGTACCACGTGTGCTCGAACTCGAGCGCGTCGGCCACCGGGTCGAGCGCGAGCACCCGCGCGATCTTCTCGCTGAGCGCGGGCAGGCGTTCGGGCATCAGCGGGACCGCGGCTCGGGGCGGTCGGGCCCGCGTTCGGCGACCTCCGCGCTCCCGATCGGGTTGCCGATGCGGGTGTAGGCAAGCCCCTGCTGCATGGCGGCGCGGTACGGGCGGTCGAGCGACTCCCAGATCGCGCGCACGGTTCCCTGCGTGGCGGCGGTGGGCTTGCGCGCGATGCCGGCCGCGATCTCGTCGCGCGCGCGCCCACAGCTCGGCGCTCGGCACGACCTCGGTCACCAGGCTGATCCGCCGCGCGGTGGCCGCGGTGACCCGCTCGTCGTTCCCGGAGAGCGCAATGCGCAGCGTCTCGCCCAGTCCGATCTTGCGCATGAGGCCGATCGGTTCGAGCGCGGAGACGAGCCCGTACGTGACGTGCGAGTCGAAGAAGGTCGCGTCGTCGGAGCAGATCACGATGTCGGCCTCGTTGACGAAGTAGAACGCGCCCGCAGTGCAGATGCCGTTGACCGCGCAGACCACCGGCTTCCACACCTGTTGCCACTTCGGGCTCAGCAGCTCGCCCGGGTCCTCGTGGTTCCACACGTCGTCGGGCTGCCCGTAGGGCTTCTTGGTGTCGAGACCTGCGCAGAACGCGCGGTCGCCGGCCGCGCGCAACACGACCGCATGCACCGACGGGTCGTTCTTCACCGCCCGCCAGGCCGTGCGCATCTCCTCGCACATCGTGCGGTCGAACGCGTTCAGGACCTCGGGCCGATTGAGGGTGATCGTCGCGACGTGGTCGTCCGAGGTCTCGTAGAGGATGGTGTCGAACTGCACTAGCTCTTCCTGTCCGAGAGGATCGTTCGTTCGCGTGACCCGCGGCATCGGGCTATCCGAAGAAGGTGCGCGACCGCCGGTGGTACCAGCGCGAAAACGCGGGTGCCGTCGCGCCGAGCGGGGTCGGAAGGCGTCGTCGGGGAATCAACAACTGTCACTTCGACCTCCGGTCCCGAAGCACTAGCGGCACCGCCACTCGGGGTCGCGCTTGTCGAGGAACGCCTGCGGACCTTCCTTGGCGTCGTCGGTGCGTACGACGCGCTCCCGGAACGTCTCGGCCATGACCTCGGCCTCGTGGAGGGGAACGTCGCGACCGCGGCGGATGGCGAGGCGAGTGCCGCGCACCGCGAGCGGCGCGTTGCGGTTCACGAGGCTTGCGATCTCGCGCGCCCGCTCCAGCAAGCGGTCGTGCTCGACGACCTCGGAGACCAGTCCGAGCTCGTACGCCCGTTGCGCACTCATGCGCTCGTGCTTGCCCGTGAGCGCGAAGCGCATCGCGATGTTCGTGGGGAGTGCGCGGGCGAGCCGCACCATCTCCCGGCCGGACACCAACCCGATGCTGACGTGAGGGTCGAAGAACTCGGCTCGTTCGGACGCGATGACGATGTCGCCGGTGGTCACGAGATCGAGACCGGCGCCGCAGCACAGGCCGTTGACGGCGGTGAGGACGGGCTTCGTCATCGTGCGGAACGGCGGCGTGCCCTCCTGCGGCGCCTCCCACTGGGCGAAGGTCGAGAGGTACGGCTCCTCGTAGACGACGCGGCCGTCGTCGGGGATCTCGCTGACGTCGGCGCCCGCGCAGAAGGCCCGCCCGTTGCCGGTGACGAGCAGGATCCAGACCTCGGGGTCGGCCTCCGCCCGGTCGTACGCCTCCCGCAGCTCGGCGATCATCGCGGGGCTCAGCGCGTTCAGCCGGTCGGGCCGGTCGAAGGTGATCGTCGCGATGCGGTCGGCGACCTCGTAACGAATGCTCTCGAAATCCATCCGTACAGTCTCCCGCGCGACCGCGGCCGAGGGTGGAAATATCTAGATGTTAGAGTGTATGGTCGTTGGCGTGGACGCGCAATGTAGGAGGCCCCGGTGAGTGCTCCGGTGAGTGATCCGCGAGTCCTGATGGAACGCGACGACGTGTCCGGGATCGCCCGCATCACGATCAACAACCCCGAGCGGCGCAACTGTTACGACCCGCCGATGCGCGAGCAGCTCGGCGAGTATCTCGACGAGCTCGCGATGGACGACGCGGTCAAGGTGGTGTTGCTCCGCGGCGAAGGTGGCATCTTCTCCACCGGCGCCGACATGGGCAACGCGTACACCTGGTACGAGTCGCCGAGCGGCGAGAACGGCGACGGTCGGAAACGACGACCCAGCCAGCGCCGACGCCTCATGGTCGACCGCAAGACGTTCGGCTTCTACCACGAGCTCATGGGCTACCCGAAGGTGATCGTCGCGGAGGTCCGCGGCTTCGCACTGGGCGGCGGCTTCGAGCTCGCGCTCATGGCCGACATCGCCGTCGTCGCGCGCGACACCGTGATCGGCACGCCGGCCACGCGCTTCCTCGGCCCGGCCCTCGGCTCGCTGCACCTGTTCTTCCATCGCCTCGGGCCGGTGCTCACCCGCCGGCTGCTGCTCACAGGCGACTCGATCCCGGCCTCGACGGTGGAGCACCTCGGTGTGTTCACCGAGATGCTCGACGACGCCGACGTCGCCGCCCGTGCAACCTGGTGGGCGGAGAAGGCGGCGCGCATGCCCGCCGACGGCATCGTCATGGCCAAGGAGGCCTTTCGCCTCGTCGAACAGCTGCAGGCGTACCAGGGCGAGGAAGTTGCGAGCTACCTCTTCCACGCGTTCGGCACGAACCTGCAGTTCGAAGAGGGCGAGTTCAACTTCGTGAAGGCAAGGGCCCAGCACGGCACCAAGCGGGCGTTCGAGCTGCGCGACGAGCACTTCGACGTGCCCGAGCCGTACTAGATCGAGGCCCGGCCAATGGATCTGGGAGTCCGCGACCGTACGTACGTCGTGTTTGGGGGCACGCGTGGCATCGGCCTGGCCGCCGCGCACGCCCTCGCGGCCGACGGCGCCGCGGTCGCGGTCGTCGGGCGCGACGCCACGCGTGCGGCGGAGTCGGCACGCGCGCTGGGCGACACCGGAGCGCGGGCGATCGGCATCAGTGGCGACCTGACCGTCGACGGCGACGCCGAGCGGGTGCTCGCCGCCGCCCGGGACGCGCTGGGACCGGTGCGGGGAGTCGCGGTCACGACCGGGCTCGGGATGCGCGGGCAGCGGACGCTCGCCGCCGCGAGCGACGACGACTGGCAGCACACGTTCGACGACGTGTTGCTGGCGACGGTACGGGCGTGCCGGGCCGCGATCCCGTTCCTCGTCGACGCCGGTGGCGGCGCGATCGTGACGACCGCCGCGTACTCGGTCCGCGCGCCGAAGCCGCACCAGGTGCCGTACGCGTCGCTCAAAGCCGCGGTGGCGACGTTGACGAAGACGATCGCGAAGTCGTTCGGGCCGCAGGGCGTGCGCGCGAACTGCGTATGCCCGGGCGCGACCGAGACCGAGATCCTCGCGTCGATGCGGGTCGCATACGCACGCGATCGCGGTTGGCCCGAGAGCGAAGCGCTCGAGCGCGCCATGGTGGAGGACTGGGGCATGCACGTGGCGCTCGGTCGCGCGGGCAAACCCTCCGAGCTCGGTGACGTGATGGCGTTCCTGCTCTCCGAGCGCGCGAGTTACGTCACCGGCGCACTGGTGAACGTCGACGGCGGCACCGACTTCTGACCCGCGGTCGACCGCGGGCGGCTGACGCCTGAATCGAGGAGATGTGAGCGTGGCGAAGGCAGACGGGACTTCGATCGACGAGCTGCCGGCCGAGGTCCGCGTGTGGCTCGAACAGCACTGGGACCCCGAGTTGTCGGCCGACGAGTGGTGGCGGATCGTCGCGGAAGCCGGCTGGACCGCCCCGCACTTCTCTCCCGAAGAGGGCGGACGCGGGCTGCATCGCAACGCGGGAAACACCGTGCGCGCCACCTTCGAGGAGTTCGGCGCGCTGCGCCCTCCGGGTGGACTCGGGCTGCTGATGGCCGCGCCGACGATCCTCACGCACGGGAACCCTGAACAGATCGCGCGGCACGTCCGACCGATCCTCGACGGTCGCTTCAACTGGTGCCAGCTCTTCAGCGAGCCGGGCGCAGGATCCGATCTCGCCGGGCTCACGACCCACGCCGTTCGCGACGGCGACCGCTGGATCATCAACGGCCAGAAGGTGTGGAGCAGCATGGCGCGCGACGCCGACTACGGGATGCTGCTCGCCCGTACCGACTTCGACGTGCCGAAGCACGCGGGGATCTCCTGGTTCGCGTTCAAGCTCGACCAGCCGGGTGTGACGATCCGCCCGCTGCGGGAGATGACGGGCGAGTCGGTGTTCAACGAGGTGTTTCTCGACGACGCGGAATGCGACGACGCCGACATCATCGGGGGAGCCGGCAAGGGCTGGGCGGTGACCCAGACGACCCTGTTCTTCGAGCGCTCCGGTATCGGTGCGGGCGGCTCGCACGCCGGGTTCCCGGTACCGGGACCGAAGGGCGGCACGCTCGGTCGCCGGGCCGGTGACGCGGCGAAGGACCCGACGCCGGGCGGCAACCTGATCGTGAACGTCAACGACCTGGTGGTGCTCGCGCCGCGAAGGGTCGCAACCACGATCCCGAAGTGCGCCAGGCGCTCGCGCGCCTGTACTCCGACTCGAAGCTCGGGCAGTGGAACGCGCAGCGGGGCAAGGCGGAAGCGAGCAAGGGCGGCGGTCAGGCCATCGCGAATCTCGGCAAGCTCGCGCAGACGCGCATCGTGAAGGGCGCGGCCCGACTCGGTGTCGACATCCTGGGCGCCGACGGGATGCTCGCCGCGCCCGACGGCACCGACGCGGGTCGCTTCAGCGCCGCGCTCGTGTTCTCGCCCGCATCGTCGATCTACGGCGGTGCCGACGAGATCCAGCGCAACATCGTCGCGGAGCGTTCGTTGGGCCTGCCGCGCGACGACATGCCCGGCAAGGGTCAGCCGTACGGCGAAGTGCTGAAGTCGATTGGTCGCGCGGTGACCACCTAGGTGTACGCGACGGGCATCGCTTCGGGGCCGGAGATGAAGTTCGACGCCCGGCGGGGGAGCGGGTCACCCGTGAGGTGCAGGTCGGGGAGCCGCCGGAACAGCTCCGAGAACATCACCTTCAGCTCGATGCGCGCGAGCGACGCGCCCATGCAGAAGTGCGGGCCGAATCCGAAGGCGATGTGCGGGTTCGGGTCGCGCCGCACGTCGAAATCGTCGGGATGGTCGAACACGGCCGCGTCGCGGTTGGCCGACGGGTACACGAGGATGACCTGTTCGCCTTCGTGCAGCGTCCGATCGTGCAGCTCGACGTCGCGCGTCACGGTGCGCGCCATGTTCTTGATCGGCGACACCCAGCGCAGCAGTTCCTCGACGCCGACTTCGATCGCAGCGGGATCGTCGCGGAGGATCGCGAGCTGATCGGGGTGATCGAGCAGCGCGAGCATCCCGTCGGTCATGACGTGGCGGCTCGTCTCGTCGCCGCCGATCAGGATGAGCAGACTCTCGTTGATGATCGACTCGTCGTCGAGCTTCTCGCCGTCGATCTCCGCGTCGCACAGGATGCTGACGAGGTCGTCGCCGGGGTGCGCGCGACGCTCGGCGATCACGCCGAGCTGGAACTCACGAAACGCGATGCCCGCCTCCATCGCCGCGAGTGCCACCTCCGGCGCCGGATCGGCCGTGGTGGCGCGGATGAGGTCGTCCGACCAACGGAGCAGGTCGTCGTACGACTCGGGCGGGAACCCGAGCATGTCGGCAATGAGGAGCAGCGGCAGCGGTGCGGCGATGTCCCACACGAAGTCGCACTCCCCGCGCGGCGCGACTCGGTCGATGATCTCGGTGCAGATCCGGCGGATCGTCGCTTCGTGATCGCGGACGCGACGCGGCGTGAAACCCCGGCTGACGAGCTTGCGCCGGCGGCCGTGTTCGGGGTCGTCCATCGAGATCATCATCGGGAGGTGGTCGCCGTGGGGGCGCGGCGCGCGCTGACTCGAGAACGTCGCCGCGTCCTTCTCCACTGCGAGGACGTCGGCGTGACGCGTGAGGGCCCAGACCTCGTTCTTCTCGTCCCAGTACGCGGGTGCGTGCTCGCGCATCCAGGCCCAGTCGTCGAACGGCTGGCCCGCGTACCAGCGGCCGTCGAGGAGGTCGAACTCGTGGCTCATGGCCCCATCTTGACCGGAGCGTGGAGGACGTGGCGACCGGAGATGTTCGGGAGGTCGAGGAAGGTGCGGATGCCGGGCGGCGCCGCGCACACGGGTGCGATCGCGTGCACCGCGTGCATGGCGGTGCCGAGACAGCCCTGGTCGTTCTCGTCCTCGCCGTGGGTCGCGATCTTCGCCTCGAGCACCATCGACGGCAGGCCCTCGACCGTTACCTTCCACCCCCTCCCGCGCGGCCAGTCGGGTGCCTCGTCTTCCGCCAGGCGGGTGACGTGCTCCACGGTCAGCGCGGCGCGACCGTCGACGATTGCGGTCGCGGAGAACCGTTGCGCCGACACGGTCCCGACCTCGACCCGGCCCGCGGCGATGTCGAAGGCGCGCGTGGCGACGGCCACCTGCCGGTCGTAGACGAAGCCGTCGATGGCGGCGTCGAGGCCGTCGGCGAGGAGCATCAGCGGGGCGCGGAACGTGCCGCCGAGCAGCGAGGGGTCGGCGCCGGGTACGTCGGCGTCGGGCGCGCGGGCAAAGCCCATGATGTCGAAGAGCATGAACGCGTTGTCGTACGACGCGTAGTCGAGTAGCTCCTGGACGAGCAGCGAGTCGATGCGGCGGAAGAGCCCCGACATCGCGAGGGGTAGCACCTCGGACGCCCAACCCGGTTCGATGCCGGTCGCGTGGAACGACGTGCCGCCCTCCGCGCCGGCCCGTTCCAACCGGTCGACGACGGCCGAGCCCATGCTCGCCGGGTAGATGAGCGCAGTGACCGCGGTCGAGACGACGTTCGTACCCGACGCGAGTAGCGCGCAGATGTCGTCGAGCGCGCCCATCGGGTTCATCTCGCCTTGCGGCATGTAGAGCGCGCAGTCGGCGTCGAGCCCGAGGATCTCGTCGCGGTCCTTCGTGGCGGTGAGGCCGATGGGTCCGACGCCGCAGATCTCGCCCGCGTCCCGCCCGGCCTTGTCGTCGCTGTAGACGAGGACGCCGACGAGCTCGAGGTCGGGATGCTCGACGACCGCGGCCACCGCGTGCCGACCGACCGGGCCGGTGGCCCATTGCACGACTCGTAACACGAGGTCCCCCCGGCGTTCGCCCGTCAACTGCTCGTCGGTTCAGCGCGGCATGCCGAGGATGCGCTCGGCGATCAGGTTGCGCTGGATCTGCGAAGTCCCGGCCGCGATCGTGTATTGCAGCGACCAGAGGTAGTTGCGCACCGCCTCGCGCGCGCCGTCGGTCGCGCGCCACGAGCGCGGGGCGGCCGATCGTGCGCACGGCGAGATCGGCGATCTCCTGCGCGACCTCGCTGTAGCGCAGCTTCACCGCCGACCCCGACGGCGCGGGCATGCCCGTGCGCTCGGCCTCCGCGATGCCCATCTGGGTCATGCGCCACAGCCCGTCGACACTCGCCTGCAACCGGCCGACCTGCTTGCGCAAGGCGCGGTCGTCCCACGCGTTTCCGTCGCCGGTCGGAGTTGCGAGCGCGAGCGTGACGAGTGATCGCAGCTGCGAGCGCAGGGTGATGATGTGCTGCGCGAACGCGGTCCCGCGCTCGAACCGCAGGGTCACGTTGGTGACGCGCCAGCCGTCGTTCTCCTCACCGACTCGGTTGGTGACGGGGACGCGGGCGTCGTCGAGGAATACCTCGCAGAAGTGGCTCTCGCCGTCGATCGTCCGCATCGGCCTGACCTCGACGCCGGGCTGGTGCATGTCGAGGATCAGCCACGTGATCCCTTTGTGCTTGGGTGCGTCGGGATCGGTGCGGACGAGCAGCTCGCAATAGTCGGCCACGTGGGCGCGTGTGCTCCAGATCTTCTGGCCGTTGACGACGTACTCGTCGCCGTGCCGCACCGCGCGGGTGCGCAACGACGCGAGGTCCGAGCCGGCCTCGGGTTCCGAGAAGCCCTGGCACCACACGTTCTCGCCCCGCAGGATGCGCGGGAGGTGGAACGCGCGTTGTTCGTCGGTTCCTTCCGCGATGAGGGTCGGGCCCGCGTGCATCATGCCCACGAAGTTGACGCTGATGTACGGGGCGTCGGCCCGCGCGTACTCCTCCAGGTACACGAGCTGTTGGCTCACCGGAAGGCCCCGGCCTCCGAACGCCTGCGGCCAGTGCAGGCCCGCGTAGCCCGCCTCCGAGAGCTTGCGCTGCCACGCGGTGTCGTAGGCGCGGCGCGCGGGCCAGTCGCCCGGAGGTGGCGGCGGACCGTGCCGGGGAACCTCGACTGCGAGCCAGGCCCGCAGCTCCGTGCGGAACCGTTCGTCGTCGTCGGTGTAGGTCAGGTCCACGTCGTCACCGTGTGGCGGGCGTCCGCTTCGAGCGCGTCGGCCAGCGCGAGCGCGTGCGTGTCGGAGGTCCCGAAGCTTTCCTCGAGCACCCACGCGCGCTTGAGGAAGTAGTGCGGCACCATCTCCCAGGTGAACCCCATTCCTCCGAGGACCTGCACGGCCGCGCGGCCGTTGGCGAGGCCGGCTTCACCCGCGAGCAGCTTGGCGGTGCTCACCGCGGTCGCCACGTCGCCGGCGCGGTCGTCGTCGAAGACCGCCGCGGCCGCGTAGGTGGCGCTGCGTGCCAGCGCGACCCGCACGTACATGTCGGCGAGCATGTGCTTGACCGCCTGGAACGATCCGATCGGCACTCCGAACTGACGGCGCTCGAGCGCGTACGCCGACGCGACGTCGAGCGCGCCCTGCGCCACCCCGACGAGCTGGGCGGCCGCGAGCACGGTGCCGACGCGGCGCAACCGCACGGCCTCGACGGGACCGCCGATCGTCTCTCCGCCCGGGAGGTCGCCGAAGGCGACGGCCGGCGTCAGTGGATCGAACGGCGCACCGGCCGAACCCTCCGGGAGCTCCGATGCCGCGTACGACGTGACGCGGTCGTCGTGGAGCGCGACCACGACGTCGCTCCCGGCCGCGTGCTCGACGACGTGCGGCGGGTTCGGCGCCGACACGAGGTCGATGCCGGCGACGCGGGTCGTGCCCGTGGCCGCGTCGGGCACCCGCGGCGCCGCGATGGTCGACCAGAGGAGTGGGCCGGTGGCGAGGTGGGCGCCGAGCTCCTCGAAGACGATCGCCGCGCTGGTCGCGCCGCCACCGAGGTCGCCGCGCTCGGGCGGGAGCAGCATCCCGAAGACCCCCATGTCGGCCAGCGCGCGCCAGGTCGAGGGGTCGGCCGCGACGCCCTCGCGCCTGGCGATCGTCGAGCGCGAGAAATGCTGCTGGCAGAACGCCCGGACCGCGTCGCGCAGGGCGAGCTGCTCGTCGTCGAAGCGAAAGTCCATCTCAGTCTGCGACCGCGTTGACGGCCACTTCGCGCGCCCACCGGTAGTCGGCCTTGCCGGAAGGATGGCGGCCGACTCGTTCGCAGACCAGCACCGCGCGGGGGGCCTTGAAGCGCGCGATCGTCGCGCGCCGCGAACTCGCGGAGGTCGGCGGGGGCCAGGGTGGCACCGTCGCGCAGTTGCACGATCGCGACGACCTCCTCGCCGAAGCGTTCGCTCGCCCGGCCGACGACGAGCGCGTCGACGACGTCGGGATGCCGGCGGACGGCCTCCTCGACCTCCTCGACGAAGATCTTCTCGCCGCCGCTGTTCACCACCATCGAGTCGCGGCCGAGCAACACGATCGAACCGTCGGCCGCGAGTCGGGCCCGGTCGCCCGGGACCGCCACCCGGCGCCCGTCGACGATCGGGAACGTCTTCTGCGTCTGCTCCCGGTCGTCGAGGTACCCGAGCGGGACCCGGCCGACCCGGGCGGTCCAACCGATCTCGTCGTCGCCTGCCTCGAGCAGGCGCGTGCGATCCTCCGACAGCACACGCGCGTCGTCGGCGCCCCGGAACTGTTGGGTCTCGGCGTTCTTGACCGACGCTCCGTACGCCATTCCGCCGGTCTCGGACGCGCCGTAGCCGTCGACGATCATGAGGTGGGGCAGCAGTTCGAGCAGCGCGTGCTTCAACTCGGGGCTCGTCGCCGCCCCGCCGGTCGCGAGCTGCTGCAGCGACGAGAGATCGTACGAGTGCGCGCGCAACTCGTCGACGATCGGACGCACGTACGCGTCGCCGACGATCGTGAGCAGCTGCGCGCGTTCACGCGCCGCGGTCTCCAGAAGGATGCGGGCCTCGAACGGCTGGGCATCGTCGTGCAACACGACGGTGCCGCCGTTGTGCAGCGCGGCGTACACGGTCCACTGGGCCGCGGCGTGCATGAGCGGTGGTGCCGCAAACCACACTCGGGGCGGACCCGATGTCGCACTTCTCGCGATCGTCGCCGCGGTCGCGCCCTCGGTGCCGCCCATTGCGGAGACGTAGATGTCGCCCTGGCGCCACAACACGCCCTTGGGCCGGCCCGTCGTGCCGCCGGTGCAGACGAGGTACAGGTCGTCGGGCGACGGCTCGGGGAGCTCGTCGACGCGCGCGGCGCCCGCGATCGCGGCTTCGTAGTTCACGCTGCCGGGCAGTGGTTCGACACCGGAGCCGTCGTCGACGTCGACGAGCACGCGGCCGGCCCGGGCATGCAACGCGAGCAGCGGCCCCAACCGGCGGTGGTACACGATCGCTTCGGCGCCGATCTGGTCGAGGAGCGCCGCGACCTCGCCGGGGTGGTAGTGATGGTTGACGTTGAACGGCACGGTTCGCGCCCGGTACGCGCCGATCATGGTCTCGATGTATTCGGGGCAGTTCGACAGCACCACCGCGACCGGGCTCTGGCCGCACTCCCAGCGCTCGAGGTCGGCACGCTCGCGGTGCACGCCGAGGCCGGCGTCGCGCAGGAACGCGGCGAGCGCGCAGCGTGCGCGCCTGAACCTCGGCGTGGGTGCGCCGCACCGACGTCCACACGAGCATCTCGCGGTCGCCGACCGCGTCGGCCACGGCGTCGAGCGCGGCGGGCAGGGACCAGTCGCCGGGTGTTTCGCTCATCGTCGTTCCCATTGGTCGAGGGCGTCCGTCAGCCGAGGGCGATCGGGACGGAGCTGAACCCGCGCACGGTGCTCGTCTGTACCCGCACGAGTCGGGCCGGGTCGACGTCCCAGTGCGGGAAGCGCGCGAGCGTCCCTTCGAGCGCGATGCGGGCCTCCATGCGAGCCAGCGCCGCGCCCAGGCAGAAGTGCGCGCCGTAGCCGAACGAGATGTGGCGCTTCATGCTCCGCCGCACGTCGAAGCGGTCGGGGTCGGCGAACTCGCGTCGGTCGCGGTTCGCGCTGCCGTTCAACGCCAGCACTTTCGAACCGGCCGGGATCTCGACGCCGTGCGCCGTGTACGGCCGCAGTGTGAAGCGGCCGTTCACCGGCGACGGCGCCTCGTAGCGCAGCAATTCTTCGACTCCGTTGGGAATGAGCGCGGGGTCGTCGACGAGCAGCCGCCGTTCGTCGGGATTTTCGGCGAGGGTGACGGCCGCCCAACTCAGCAGCCGGGCGACCGTCTCCACCCCCGCGCCCGCCAGGAGGATCACGAACGACGCAATCTCGAACTCGGAAAGCCGCCGGGTGTGCTCGCCGTCGTCGAGCTCACCCTCCATGAGCACGCTGATCATGTCGTCACGAGGACGTTGGCGACGGTCGGCAACCATCGCGGCCGCGTAGTCGTACACCGCTTGCATCGCGGCGCCGGCCTGCGCGCTCGGTGCGGAACTGCCGTCGTCGTGGTGCAGGATGTCGTCGAACCAGTGCCGCACCATGTCGCGGTCAGCGGCGTCGACGCCGAGCATGTGCCCGATCACCATCGGCGGGAGCAGTGCGCCGAACTGTTCCACGTAGTCGAACCCCGACGACCCGACGAGCGGGTCGAGGTAGAGGTCGACGAGCTCGCGCACGTGTGCCTCGAGCTCGGCGATCCGGCGGGGCGTGAACGCGCGGCTCACGAGCTTGCGCATCCAGTCGTGCTCGGGCGGATCCATGAAGATGACCATCTCCATGCCGATCGGCTCGTCGAGCGACTCGGGCAGCACACCGTGCGTCGAGCTGAACGTGGCCGTGTCGTGGTACGCGTTCCACACGTCGTCGAACCGGCTGAGCGCGAAGAACCCGTAGCGCTCGTTCCAGTAGACGGGCTGCTCCTCGCGCATGCGCCGCCAGACGTCGTGGACGGTGCGGTCGATCTCGACGTCGAACGGGTCGTAGTAGACAGCCGGCGCCGTGCTGCTCATGCCTTGATCTCCGGCGGGAGCAGGCGGCGCGCGATCTTCCCGGTGGGCAGGCGCGGCAGCTCGTCGACGAACACGACCGACGTCGGGCACTTGAAGTGGGCGACACGTTCACGACAGAACGCGACGAGCTCGCGGGCGAATGCGTCGCGGTCGGCGGACGGCGTCGCGGCCTGCACCACGGCACGCACGGCCTCGCCCATGTCGTCGTCGGGCACGCCGATCACGGCGACGTCGGCGACGCCGGGATGCGCGATCAGCGCGTCCTCGACTTCGCGCGGGTAGATGTTGACGCCGCCCGAGATGATCATGTTCGAGACCCGATCGGTGAGATAGAGGTAGCCCTCCTCGTCGACCCAGCCCATGTCGCCCAGGCTGCCCCACCCCCGCTCGTTGAACGCCGCCGCGGTCTTCTCGGGGTCGCCGTGGTACTGGAAGCGGCTCGCGGTCTCGAACCAGACCTCACCCTCGGCGCGCGGCTCGACTTCGTTGCCGTCGGCGTCGACGATGTGCACCGGGCCGAGCAGTGAGCGACCGACCGATCCCGGATGCGCCAGCCACTCCTCGGGGCCGATCACGCAGAACCCGATGCCTTCGCTGCCGGAGTAGTACTCGTACACGACCGGCCCCAACCATTCCAGCGTGGCGCGCTTGACGTCGGGCGGGCACGGCGCCGCCGCGTGCACGAGCACTTCGAGGCTCGACAGGTCGAAGCGGGTGCGCTCCGCCTCGGGCCGCTTCAACATCCGCACGAGGTGGGTCGGTACCACCTCCGCGAGCGTGATCCGGTAGCGCTCGATCGCGGCGAGGAACTCGACCGGGTCGAAGCGGGGCATGGTGACGACCGTGCCGCCGAGGCGGTGGACCGCGTTCGACCAACCCGACGGTGCGGCGTGGTAGAGCGGTGCCGGACTCAGGTAGCGCGTCGACTCGTTGCCGCCGTAGAGACCCTGCACGAGCCCGGTGAATGCAGTCGGCGCGCCCAGCGGGCCGCCGACGCCGGGCGGCTTGATCCCCTTGGGCCGGCCCGTCGTCCCCGACGAGTAGAACATCCAGTTGCCTTCGCACTCATCCGCGATGGGCGTCGTCGGCTGGGCCGCGAGGACCTCCTCGTACGACGCGAAGCCGGCGACCTCGCCGCCGACCGCGACGCAGCGCACCCCGGAGCCGGGGTCGGCGACGCCGGACGCGAGATGTGCGTACGACGCGGCCGCGAACAGGGCGGTGGCCCCACAGTCCTTGACGATGTACTCGGCTTCGTCGGGCGCCAGGTGCCAGTTGATCGGGGTGACGAGGAGGCCGGCGCGCATCGCGCCCCAGACGACTTCGAAGTACTCGACCCGGTTGTCGATCAGGACCGCGACGTTGTCGCCGATGCCGAGACCGAACGCGCGCAACGCGTGCGCGACCTGGTTCGATCGCGCCTCCAGCTCGCCGTAGGTGAGGACCTGCTCGTCGCCGTCGCCGTCGCCGTCGGCGCCCGCGACGATGACGGCGGGGCGATCGGGCGCGGTGCGCGCGAACCGATTCGGGTGTTGGATTTCCGTGCTCACGTCGGAGCCCCCATCGTTTGCTCTCCGGTCGGTCCGCATCCGTAGCGGCTCGTCTCGAACCAGCCCCGGCAAACTTCGTCCGAGCCCGACACCCGCGCCTCGACGAGGGCCCGCCAGTAGAGCCAGTGTTCTGGCACCTCACATGTGTGGGCCATGTCGAAGACGACACTCGGGGTTATCGGCGCGAACGTCACGTCGAGGCTCCCTCCGCCCTCCCCGCCGTCGAAGTGCAGTCGCGCCGAACCGATGGTGCGGGCGTCGTCGTCGAAGTCGATCTCGCCGTCGGTGATGACGAGGTGTCGCAACGGCTTCCCGGCCTCGCGCAGGAACCCCATGCCGAGACCGGGGAAGGTCCGCCCGACGAAGTACAGCTGCCGGCCGGGCGCCTGCAGATCGCCGAGCGAGAACGTCTGGCGCCGCCGCGCGGCCCCCACGAACGGTCGCGGTCCGCGCCCGCCCGCACGGCGTACGACTTTCCGTCGAACACCACATCGCCGGTCGCGTCGAGGGGTTGCTCGAGGCGCATCGCCTCGAACGGCGACGTGCGATCGTCGTCGCCGCCACCGGTCGCGACGCAGTCGCCGCTGGCCTCGCACACGAGGTCGATCGACAGAGGAAGGTGCGCGCCGGCACACGGTCCGGTCCGTACGAGGCAATCGCGCTCGAAGGTGAAGCGCGCACCGCCGAGCGGCGGATCGGGCCGCCACGCGAAGCGCAGTCCCCACGTGTCGTACGAGACGCCGTCGGTGAGATCGAGGGCGTCGAACGCGAGGCGGGTCTCCTCGATCCCGACCCACGAACCATCGATGTGCACGAACGTCCAGAGCATCGCGCGCTGCTGATTCGGCAACACGCCGACGCGGGCGAAACCCGCCGGACCGCGGTCGAGGTCGATCCACGAGAAGAACCACGACTCGCTCCACGACCAGTCGTCGGGGTCGACCGGATGTATGTTCTCGTCGGCGGGGGTGAACGCCATGCGCAGTCCGCTCATCGGCCGGCCGCCGACGCGACGATCGCTTCCCACTCTTCGACGATCGGGTTGTCGGACTCGACCGATGGCCCGGCGAGACCCCACTGGATCATCGCCCGGGTTGCAGTGACGCTCAGCATCATGGCGCCGAACGCCGTCCAGTAGTCGCGGTCGCCGGCGGCGCGACCGGTCGCCTGGGCCCAACGCGCCCACGTGTCGTCGGCGGGCGGAAATCCCGGCAGCGGCCGCGTGGCGCTCCGGCGTTGCAGCGTTTCGAAGAACACGCTGTAGCCGATGTCGGCCGCGGGGTTGCCGGTGTACGCAATCTCGAAGTCGACGAGCGCACGCACGTCGGTGCCGACGATCAGACAGTTCGCGAGAACCGCGTCGCCCATGCAAACTGAGGGCTCGTCGTCGGCGCCCGCCGGCACGTGGTCGCGCAACCAGTCGACGAGCGCGGTTTGGCGAGGCACGGTGTCGGCCGGTGCCGCGTCGAGCAGCGCCGCGTGCCAGTACCGCGAGCACGTCGATCACACCTCCGGGGCCGTGGCTCGCGTGGGGCGCCCGGGCCGCGTCGACGCGGTGGAGTGCGGCGAGCGCGTCGTGGAACGAGTCCCACACGGCCCGTTGCCCGTCGGGCCCGATGTCGTGGAGCCACGCGTCGTCGTGGCACCCGGCGGTTGAGGAGTCGTCGAGACTCCGGCCGTCGACGTGCCGCGTCACGAAGCACGACCGGCCGAGCCGGGTGCCGCCGTCGATGGCGACGACTCCGGGAACCGGTGCACCCATGCGGCCCACGGCGTCGATGATCCGGGCTTCCCGCACTGCGTCCCGCCGGAACACGACGCTCGGCTCGCCCGGTGCCTTCAGCACGAGTGGGCTCGTGACCCCGTCGGCCACGAGGTCGACACGCCAGGCGCCGCTCGAATGACCCCCGCCGAAACGGGTGACGGATGCCGATGAAATGGACGGGTCGACGGTGTCGGCGAGCCATGCCGCGAGCGCGTCCTCGTCGAGGTCGACCACGCCGTCGACTCTACAAAAGATCTAGATGTCTTGCCAGAAGGAAGGCTGGCCCGAACGAGCCTCGGCGGAGTAAAATATCTAGATCTTCAGGCTCTCTCCGAGGAGGGGCGATGGCGAACGATCTCCGTCCGGTCGACGCGGACAACCACTACTACGAGGCGCTCGACGCGTTCACGCGCCACCTCGACCCGAAGTTCAAGCACCGCGGTGTGCGGCCCGTGCAGGACGGCACCCACGTGCAGATGCTCATCGCGGGCAAGGTCAACAACTTCATCCCGAACCCCACCTTCGACCCGGTGATCGTGCCCGGGTGCCTCGACCTCCAGTTCCGCGGCCAGATCCCCGAAGGCGTCGACCCACGCTCGCTGACGCGCGTCGAGCCGATCTCCGCGAGCTATCGCGAGCGTGACGCGCGGCTCGCGACGATGGACGAGCAGGGACTCGACGCCGCACTGTTGTTCCCGACGCTCGGCTGCGGCGTCGAGCAGGCTCTCCGCTTCGACATCCCGGCGACCGTGGCGAGCCTTTCGGCCTTCAACAAGTGGCTCGACGACGACTGGGGCTTCTCGTACCGCGATCGCATCATCGCCGCGCCGATGATCTCGCTCGCCGACCCGGAGGCCGCAGTGCGCGAGATCGACTGGGCGCTCGAGCGCGGCGCGCGGATCGTGCACGTGCGCCCCGCGCCGGTCCCGACCGGCGGTCCGAAGGGACGTTCACTCGGCGACAAGATCCACGACCCGGTGTGGGCGCGCCTCGTGGAGGCCGATCTCCCGGTCGCGTTCCACCTCGGCGACAGCGGCTACAACGCGATGCTGGGCGCGCCGTGGGGCGGGGCCGAGGAGTTCGCGCCGTTCCGAGACCCCGACCTCTTCGCCTCGGTCATCATCGGCGACCGCGCCATCCACGACACCATGGCGAGCCTCATCGTGCACGGTGTGTTCAAGCGCCACCCCGGCCTGCGGGTCGCGAGCATCGAGAACGGTTCCGACTGGGTGTACCCGTTGCTGAAGACGTTGAAGAAGCAGGCGAACCAGACGCCGTGGGTCTTCGCCGAGAACCCGCTCGACACGATCAGGCGCCACGTCTGGATCACGCCGTACTACGAAGACGACATCCGCCGGCTCGCCGACACGATCGGGGTGGAGCGCGTGCTGTTCGGCTCCGACTGGCCCCACGGTGAGGGGCTCGCCGACCCGGTGTCGCTGGCCGACGAGCTCACCGAGTTCACCGCCGACGAAGTACAGCGGATCATGCGCGACAACTGCGCCGAGCTGATCGGACTCAAGTGACCGGAGTTCGGTCGTGCGGGCCGCTCGGCTGACGACCGAGGGTTCCTTCGCGGTCGACGCCGGCGCGCCCGACCCCGTTCCCGGGCCGCGCGAGCTGGTCCTGCGGGTGACGGGCTGCGGCATCTGCGGGTCGGATCTGAAGGCGCGGCCCGCGATGCCCGCGGCGACGGTCATGGGTCACGAGTTCTGCGGTGAAGTGGTCGCGGTCGGCACCGACCTGCGGTCGGCGTGGCGCGAGGGGATGCGCGCGGCCGCGCTGCCGGTGTTCTCGTGCGGCGTCTGCGAGCACTGCCGTCGCGGCGACGTCGCCCACTGCGCGAGCGCGCAGTTGATTGGCCTCGGCGGCGCCCCGGGCGGTTTCGCGGAACTGGTGCGCGTCGACGCCGATCTCTCCTTCCGCCTCCCCGACGCGCTGCCGGAGTCGTGGGCGCCGCTCGTGGAGCCGTTCGCGGTCGGGCTCCACACCGCGCGCATCGCCGAGATCACGCCCGCCGACGACGTGCTCGTGATCGGCGCGGGTCCGGTCGGGCTCACCACGGCCCGGTGGGTGCGGGAGCTGGGCGCGCACCGCGTCACGGTGTCCGATCCCGCGCCCCGCCGCCGCTCGGCTCGTCCGCACGCTCAACATGGCTCCCTCGCGCTCGCCCGGGGGGCTCGGCTCGTCCGCACGCTCAACATGGCTCCCTCGCGCTCGCCCGGGGGGCTCGGCTCGTCCGCACGCTCAACATGGCTCCCTCGCGCTCGCCCGGGGGGCTCGGCTCGTCCGCACGCTGAGCCCGGTTGAAATCCCGGCCCGCGCGCCCGGCGCATTCGCGATGATTCCGGCCCGGGCATGGGCCAGCATCTCGTTCTGGGGACGCGCTCAGGGCCGCGCGGCGATGACTTCTTCGCCGAACGCGGCCAGCGTGTCGGGTGGCGCGAAGTCGCAGAACCAGGTGTAGACGCGCTCGATGCCCTGTTCGGCCAGCCGCCCGTAGTGCTCGACGAGCTCGGGGCCGGAGCCGATCACCGGGCGGGAGAAGCCGAACCTTCGCTTCGCCTGGGCGGTGATCGCCTCGCGGTCGCCGCCGCGAGGAACGATCGCGACCATCTGCTGGATCGACACGCGCGCGTCGCCGACCTGCGGGCGCAGCTCGTCGACCTTGTCGATCATGCCGATGTGCACGTTCCACCAGTCGGCGTACTCGCGCACGAGCGCGAGCGTCTTGGGGCCGGTCCCGCCGATGACGATCGGGATGCGGGTGAGGGGGCGCGGCTCCTGGCGCGCGGCGCGGAGCTGGTGGAACTCGCCCGCGTAGTCGACGGTCTCGCCCGCCCAGAGCGCGCGCACCACCTCCAACGTCTCCCGCAGCCGAACGACCCGGTCGCGCGGGGCCACGGAACCGGCACCGAACGTCGTGAACTCGTCGGGCACCGAACCCCATCCGATGCCGAGGTCGAAACGACCACCCGAGGCGTGGTCGATCGAGACGGCCTGGCGCGCCAGCACGGCCGGGTGCCGGAACGCGTCGCAGAGCACCAGCGATCCGAGCCGCAGGCGTTCGGTGTGCGCGGCGAGCCACGTGGTCGTGACGATCGCCTCGAACATCGGCTGCTCGTCGGCCATCGGCGGCACGAGGTGGTCCATACCGCTCATGCCGACGAACCCCGCGGACTCCGCGGCGCGGGCGCGCGCGACGAGCTGTTCGAACGACAGGCGCATCTGGGGCAGGAAGAGGTTGAACTCCATCAGGTGCCCGACGCCGGCATGGTTACCGCCGAGAGGTGCCCGAGGACGTCGGGATAGCGCATCGTGTGGGCGCCGCGGTCGATGAGCTGCAGCGTGCCCGTGATCGACGACGACTCGTCGGACGCGAGGAACGTGACGAGATTCCCGACGTCGTCGGCGCTCGTCGTCGTGGTGAGTGGTGCGTTCTCGTCGAAGTCGTCGACGATCGCGGGGATGAGCCACATGGCCTCGGTCAGACCGGTGCGCACGAGCCCGGGCCCGATCGCGTTCACCCGGATCCCCCTCGGGCCCAGCTCCATCGCCGCCACCTGCGCCAGCATCGCGAGCGCCGCCTTCGAGCTGCAATACGCACTCATGCCGACCGCCGCCTGCACCGCGTTCAAGCTGGCCGTGAAGACGATCGATCCACCGCTGCCCATCACCTTCGCCGCGTGCTTCGTGGTGAGGAACGGTCCGAGGAGGTTCACCTCGATGGTGCGCATCCAGTCGGCGGCGTCGCTGTCGGTGATCAGACCGAACACGCCGGTGCCCGCGTTCGCGAACGCGATGTCGAGCCCGCCGAAGTGGTCGACCGCGGTCGCGACCAACGCTTCGACCTCGCTCTCGATCCGCACGTCGCAGCGAACGGCTGCGAATGCGTCGCCGAGCTCGGTCTGGATGGACGGGAAGCGGTCTTCGGCGAGGTCGCCGATCACCACCCGCGCTCCTTCCGCGACGAAGCGACGCGTCGTTGCGAGCCCGATGCCGGACGCACCCCCCGTGACGATCGCGACCTTGCCGGCCAGGCGTCCCGAAGCGGGCGTGCTCAACGCATCTCCTCGGTGTTCATAGCTCCCTCGTGCTCAGAGGTCTTCGAGCAACTGCGTGAGCAGCGGCGCGAACATGATCAGGTCGTCGGGGTCCGCCGGCAGTGCGCCGACGCCGTGGGCGGCGCTGCGCAGGCTCATCCGGGCGAGGATGATGCCGAAGCGCAGACCCGCGAGCGCTTCGTACCACGCGAGGTCGTCGAGCGTCTCGCCGCCGAGTTGTGCGTACGTCGCCGCGGTCTCGGCGCGATCGAACATCGGCGGTACGGCGGGCAGGCCCCACTGCGCGGCCATGTGTGCGAAGAACCGGTGGAAGAACGTGGCCCACGCGACGTCGACCTCGGGCGGCCCGACTCCCGCCATCTCCCAGTCGAGCACCGCGACCGGTTCGAAGTCGCGGTAGATGATGTTGCCGGGCCGGCCGTCGCCCCACAACAACACGCTGCGGTCGTTGGCCGGCATCGTCGCGGTGAGCGCGTCGAACGCGCGCTCGATGATCGGGACGGTGTGCCCGGCGCGCGCCCACTCGTAGTACTCGCGGTGTGACGCGAGCAAGCGTGCGAGCGCGGTGGCGCCGGGCGCGTCGACGCGCAGGAATGCGGTGTCGTTGCCGTCGTCGGCGATGCGGTGCAGTTGGGTGAACACCTCGATCGTCGATCGCTCGAGCCGGTCCCAGTCGGCGGGCGTGCCCTGCAGGAACCACCCGCTGGGGTCGAGGAGGTACGGCGGGTTGTCCGCCGGCACCAGGCCCTCGACCGCGCGCACGACCATGAACGAGGTGCCGAGCCAAACCTCGGACGGTTCGAGATGGACGACCTCGGGCACGGGCACCGACGTGCGGGCGCGCACGAGATCGATGACGCGCCGTTGGAACGCGAGGTCGAAGGTGGGGAACGTCGGGTAGGGCGAGTCGGGTGCGGGCGCGAGCCGGGCGACGAGGCCGTCGCCGTCGAGGCTGAACAACACCGTGTCGTTCGCCATGCCGCTCTGCGGCGTCCGGATGTCGGCCACCTCGGCGCCGGCGCCGTGCACCGCGCGCGCCCACGCGGTCAGCCCGGCGGCCAGTTCGGCCGGGCCGCGCCGCCACGGCGTCGTGTTCTCCTGCTGTGTGTCGGTCACCCGTCCCCCCGACCGGCCGCGAACCATCCGAGCGCGGGCAGCCTATCTCGACCGCGAGGATTGCAGCGTCGAAAGATCTAGATGTATCTTGCCGACGTGACTGTCGTCCTCGAGGCCGGAATCGTCGGGCGCGACGAGCGGACGCTCTGCGTCTTCTACACGGGGGTCATGGGTTTCTCCCTCGCCGAGCGGCTCGAGTTCGACGTCGGCACGGTGTGCAAGCTTCGCCGCGGCGCGGCGCGACTGAAGCTGTTCTTCCCCCGCGCCGAGGTGGATCCCGTCGCGCCGATCGACCCGTGGTTCCGCCCGGGCGGATGGCGCTACGCGGCGCTGCACGTCGAGCGTCCCGACGACGTCGACGCGCTCGCGGCGGCGGCCGCGCGCACGCAGGGCCGCGTGCTGATCGCGCCGACGCAACACCACGGGACCGGTCGGCTCGCGCTGATCGCCGATCCCGAGGGCAATACGTGGGAGTTGCTCGCCGAACCCCTCGACCGGAGAGACTGACGCCCGTGAACAAACGCGTCTACATCCACGAGGTCATCGACATCATCGGCCACCACCGCGCCCACTACATGCAGCACATGACTGCGAACTGGGGTCCGGTCGGCCAGGAGGAGCGCAACCAGCTCTGTTACGGCGTCTGGGCGTTGGTGGGGTCGACAGGACCCTGGCCCAAGACCGTGAACATGTGGGAGCACGACGACTGGTCGGGCCTGGCCGCATCGTTCGCGACCGAGAACGTCGGGCGGGGCGCGCAGGATCCCTCCCTGGAACGGTGGTGGGCCAAGGCCGCCGAGTTCCGCAGCGGCGGCGTCGACCGGATCGTGCTGCCCGCGCCGTGGACCCGCACCATCGAGGAGCTCTGCGCCGACGGCGTGCGCGGCGACGTCTACGCGCACGAGATGGTGACGGTCGCGCCCGGGACCGCGGCCGACCTGCTTGAGCGGGCTCGCGACGCGTCGGAGTTGCACACGCGCCACGGCTGGGAGCTGTTCGGCGCGTTCACGACCGCGATGGGGAACGACGACGAAGCGTTGCTGCTCTGGGCGATCCCCACCTGGCAGCAGTGGGCCGACGGCGAGGCCGACCGTGAGCTCGGACAGTGGCGCCGCGGTCTCGACGCCGAGAAGTGGCAACGCGTGGTCATGGTCGACGCGCCGCTCGGTCCGCTGCGGATCGGCCGGCAGCCGGCGCGAACCGATCGCGTCGACTGGAAGGACTGATCCCGCGCCGCGCGGGGTCCGAGCAACGGAGAACGCAATGACATCCAAGCGCGCGAACGCACTCCCTGCCGACGTGCCGTGGATCGTGAGTGTCGACGACCACGTCATCGAGCCGCCGTCGCTGTGGGTGTCGCGGCTGCCCGCGCGCCACCGCGAGGCCGGTCCGCACGTCGAACGGTTGCCGTCCGGCGAGCTCGCCTTGTCGGGCGCGCGCTACGTCGAGCGCCCGGGCACCGACGGCCCGCTCGTCGACTACTGGGTCTACGGCGACCTGTACCAGTCGCTCAAGCGCGCGGTGACGGCGGCGGGGCGTCCTCGCGACGAGATGACGATGACGGCGACCACCTACGAAGACGTCCGGCCCGGTTGCTACGACCCGGTCGAGCGTTTGCGCGACATGGACACGAACTGGACGCAGGCGTCGCTGTCGTTCCCCAACTTCCCGCGGTTCTGCGGGCAGACGTTCCTCGAGGCGAGCGACCGCGAGCTCGCGCTGCTCTGCGTCCAGGCGTACAACGACTGGATGGTGGAGGAGTGGTGCGGCTCCAGCGCCGGGCGGCTCGTGCCGTTGTGCCTCGTCCCACTGTGGGATCCGCACCTCGCGGCGGCCGAGGTCGAGCGCAACGCGGCGCGCGGTGCGCGTGCGGTGTGCTTCTCGGAGATCCCCGCGTACCTCGGGCTTCCGAGCATCCACAGCGGCGAGTGGGATCCGTTCTTCGCCGCGTGCGAGGCGACCGGCACGGTCATCTGTCTGCACATCGGTTCGGGCACGAAGATGCCGTCGACGTCGGCCGACGCGCCGCTCGGCGTCACGGTGACGATCGGCTTCGGCAACTGTATGAACTCGCTCGCCGACTGGCTGTTCTCGGGCAAGCTCGCGCAGTTCCCGGGCCTACGCCTGTCGTATGCCGAGAGCCAGATCGGTTGGATCCCGTACTTGCTCGAGCGGGCCGACGACGTGTGGAAGCAGCACAAGGCGTGGGTCGCGACCGGCGGCGAGATCAGCGAGCCGCCCTCGACCTACTACTACCGCCAGGTGTTCGGCTGCTTCTTCCGCGACTATCACGGCGTCGCGTCGCTCGAGGAGTGCGGCGTCGACAACGTGATGTTCGAGGTCGACTACCCGCACTCCGACTCGACCTGGCCCGACAGCAAGGCGGTCGCGGCGGAGGTCATGGCCGGTCTCGATCCCGAGGTCGTGCACAAGCTCGTCCGCGGCAACGCGATCCGCCTCTTCGGGCTCGACTACCTCCCCGACTCGCCGGACCCGCTCAGCGTTCCTCGAGCTCGTTGACACGCCCGCGCGCCTCGAACGCGCGCCGGATCGAGCGCACGTCGTCGGCGGTCAGGCGGCGCAGCGGTTCGTCGCGCTCGGGGCGCCACCAGACCGGATCGGCGCACTCCCAGCGTTCGGCGCGCAACTGCCGTTTCAGGATCTTGCTCGTCGCGGTGACCGGCATGTCGGTCGCGATCCGCACGAAGCGCGGGCTCCACTTCACGCCGAGATCCGGCTGCGCGGCGAGGAAGGCGTCGAACGCGGCCGCGTCGAACTCGATGCCGGGCCCGAGTTGCAGGGTGGCCATCGCCTCGTCGCCCACGTCGGCGGCCGGTACGGCGAACACCGCCGCGAGCACGACCCCGGGGAACCGGGAGACGATGCGTTCGACGGGCGCGGCCGCGAAGTTCTCGCCGTCGACGCGCAGCCAGTCGTAGTCGCGGCCCGCGAACCACAGCCAGCCGTCGCCGTCGACGTAGCCGAGGTCGCCCGACCAGTACCAGCCGTTGCGGGTGCGCTCGCGCACGGCCTCGTCGTTCTTGTAGTACCCCTCGAACGAACCCGGAGTGGTGTTCACGATCTCGCCGATGCATTCGTCGGAATTGACGAGGCGACCGGACTCGTCGAACCGCGCGGTCGGCCGGGGCGTGCCGGTGTCGGGGTCGACGACGAGCGCACCCTCGGGGATGCGGCCGAGCGCGCCGTCGGGCTGATCGGCCGTGCGCATGACGGTGACGCCGCCCTCGGTCGACCCGTAGTTGTCGAAGACCTCCACGCCGAAGCGCTCGCGGAACCGCACGATGTCGTGCTGACTGGCTTCGTTCCCGAGCGCGCGCACGAGCGTGTGGTCGCGGTCGTCGGCGCGCGGTGGCGTGGCGAGGACGTAGCTCAGCGGCTTGCCGACGTAGTTGAAGTACGTGGCGCGGTACCGGCGGACGTCGTCGAGGAACTGCGACGCGGAGAACCGCCGCCGTAGCGCGATGGTCGCACCGACGTAGAGCGCGGGTGACCAGCCCGCGTACAGCGCGTTCGAGTGGAACATCGGCATCGCGGCGTAACAGACCGACTCCGCGGTCAGGTCCTGGCTTGCCGACAACGTGCGTCCGTAGCGGGCGAGCCTGCGTTGGGAGACGATCGCCGCCTTCGGCGCGCCCGAGGTTCCCGACGTGAACACCAGCACCGCAGTCGCGTCGGGCGCGACCCGCGCGTCGGGGAACGATGCGCCGCGGTACCGGTCGCACTGCTCCGCGTACTCGTCCGTGTCGACGACCAGGACGCGATCGCGTGCGGCACCGAGGTCGAGACCGTCGAGCAGCGGCAGCAGTGCGCGCTCGGTCACGAGGAGCTGGCAGTCGGTGTGGCGGATGTCGGCGGCGAGCTCCGCGCCCCGCCGGGTCGAGTTGACGCCGACCATCGTGGCGCCCGACACCGCGCCCGCGCCCAGCCAGAGGCTGAGCTCGGGCACGTTCTCCAGGAGGTACCCGACGTGGAACGGCCCCGGCGCGCGCCGGTCGAGCGCGAGCGCGGCGCGCGCCGCCGATGCGCGCGCATGGTCGTCCCACGTCCACTGTTCGTAACCGGACAATAGGGCTGTGTTCGTGTCGCCGAGACGCCGCCGGATCAGCTCGTCGACGGTCTCGTCGCTTGGGTTCGGAGGGTCACTCACCGGCGCCCGTCCTGACGTCCGTCGCGACGACGGCACCCGCGTTTTCGCAGTGATACCACCGGCGGTACTACCGGTGATACCGCCGGCGGTATCACCCGTGGTACCACCCGTGGTACCACTCCCTTTTTCGGGGGACTCGGTGGCGCGGGCCGCCGCAACACTCCTTCAATCTCCACGAAACCGCGTCCGCACGGGTTGTGCTACTTCGGGGCGAAGTGTTGCCCGCCGTCGAGGCGGATCGTGGAGCCGTTCAGCATCGGGGTCTCGACGATCGCGACGACGAGCCGGCCGTATTCCTCCGGGCGACCCATGCGCTTCGGGAACGCGGCGTCCTTCGTCAGCGTCTCGGCGAACTCGTCGGGGATGCCCTTGGTGATGCCGGTGCTGAACAGGCTGGGTGCGATCGCGACCGAACGGATGCCGAGCGTGCCGAGGTCGCGCGCCATCGTCAGCATCATCCCTGCGATACCGGCCTTCGCGGCCGAGTAGGCGACCTGACCGATCTGGCCTTCGAACGCCGCGATCGACGCGGTGTCGATGATGACGCCCCGCTCGCCGTCCTCGGGCTCGTTGCGTGCCATGTGCGACGCCTGGAGCCGGTTGAGGTTGAACGTCGCGATCAGGTTGAGCTCGACCACGCGGCGGAACTCGGCCAACGGGTGCGGGCCGTTCTTGCCGAGCGTCCGGGCCGCGGTGCCGCCCCCCGCGGTGTTGACCGCGATGTGGATGCCGCCGAGCGCCTCGGCCGCGCCGGCCAGCGCCTGCTCGACGTCGTCCTCGTCGGTGACGTCGACGGGATGGAACGTTCCGCCGAGACCCTTCGCGACCTCGGCCCCGGCCGAGGTCGGCAGGTCGAGGATCGCGATCGACGCGCCCTTCGCGTGAAGAAGCTCGGCCGACGCGCGCGCCATTCCCGATGCGCCGCCGACGACGACCGCCTTCTTACCGTTGATCTCCATGCGTGTCTTCCTTCTCTCGTGGGTGCGGCTACGGCGCGATGCCGATCCGCGCGACGGGCTCGGCCGGCGCCTGTCTGCGGTAGAGCGCGCGTTCGACGGAGTGCAGCAGCACGTTGCGGATCTCGCGCGGGTCGATGAGCTCGTCGACGCCGAACGACTTCGCGGTCCGGTACGACGCCTGCACTTCTTGCTGGCGGAGCATCTCCGCCTCGTCGTCGTCGGAGCCGCGCGATTTGCTCATCGCGGCCGCGCCCATCGCACCCATTGTGACGCCGGGGAACGCGAACACCGCCGACTGCCCGTCGAACGGGATCATGCTCATCACCATCGAGCCGAAGCCGTACGCCTTGCGCAGCGTCACCTCGAACTTCGGGGAGGTCGCTCGCGTCTGCGCCGCGTACATGCGCGCGCCCTTGCGCAGGATCGCCTGCTGTTCCGACCGGCTGCCGGGGAGCACGCCCGGGTTGTCGGAGAGGAAGACGAGCGGGAGATGGAACGAGTCGGCAACAGTGATGAAGTGCGCGGCCTTGTCGGCGCCGTCGGCGTCGATCGAACCCGCGGCGGCCAGCGGCTGGTTCGCGACGACCGCGACCGGGTGCCCGCCGAGCCGGCCGAGTGCGCAGATGACAGGCTTGCCGAACCCGGGTTGCACCTCGAAGCACGAACCGGCGTCGAACACGACGTCGATCACCTTGCGCATGTCGTAGACGCGCCGGCCGTTGCGCGGAACGATGTCGAGGATCTCGGGGACGAGCCGGGCGCCGCAGTCGTCGCCGCCGGGCGCGTCGGGCGGGTACGACCACGCCGAGCTCGGGAAGTAGCGCAGGTACGTGCGCACGAGGTCGAGCGCGGCCGCGTCGTCGGCCGCGCCGTTGTGGACGAGGCCACTGGTGAGCGCGACACCCGGACCGCCGAGGTCTTCCTTGGTGATCGTCTCGCCCATCGACTCGAGGACGACGGGCGGACCCGCGGTGAAGATCGACGCGTGGTCGCTCATCACCGCGAAATCCGAGATGGGTGCGACGAGCGCGCCGTGCCCGGCCGAGGCGCCGAGCACCGCGGTGACCATCGGCACCCGTCCGGAACAGCGAGCTTGGGCGAGCATGTCGGTGGGGGTGGGCGCGGGCGACCCGCGTCCGTCGGCGCGGTAGCCGGCGCCTTCCAACATCATGATCAACGGGACGCGGTCGGTGGCTGCGATCTCCGCGACGCGATGACGCTTCGCGTTGGCCGCCGCGTTGATCGTGCCCGCCTTCACCGTGAAGTCCTCGGCCGCGACCATCACCGGGCGCCCTTCGATGCGGCCCGAACCCATGATCACGGCGTCCGCGGGCGCTTCCTCACCGCCGACGAGCGTGCCCAGCTCCTGGAACGATCCGGGGTCGACGAGGTGGGCGATGCGGGCGCGCGCGTCGAGCTTCCCCGCGTCGCGGTGCTTGCGCAGCCGTTCCTCGCCACCCATGGCACGCGACGCCGCGCGGCGCTGCGCAAGGTCTTCGAGGACGTCGTCCCACCCGTCGGCGGTCTGCCCGGTGGGGCTGTCGCGATCGGCCATGGTCGCGGCTACCGGCCCGTGAACGTCGGTGGCCGCTTTTCGAGGAACGCGGTGAGCGCTTCGCGGAGGTCGTCGGTCTGCACGTTGACGCCTTGGGCCAGCGCTTCGAACTCGAGCGCCTGCGCGAGGGAGACGGTCGACGCGTTGTCGAGCTCGCGCTTGGTCGACGCGATCGCGATCGGCGGTCCGGCCGCGATCGTCTCGACGACCTCCCCTACGGCGTCGTCGAGCTCGGCCGCAGGTACCACCGCGTTGACGAGCCCGATCTCGAAGGCCTCGGGTCCGCTCACCATCTTCGCGGTGAACGCGAGCTCCTTCGCCTTGTGCAGGCCGATGCGCTGGCGCAGCAGCCACGACGTGCCGAAGTCGAGGCTGAGCCCGCGCTTGGCGAAGATCGCCGAGAAGCGGGCCCGGTCGGAGCACCACGTGAGGTCGGCGGCGAGCGCGACACCGAGCCCGGCCCCGACGCACAGCCCGTCGACTTTGGCGACGACGGGCACCGGGCAGTTGTGGATGGCGAGCACGACGTCGGCGAGTACCCGCATGGAGTCGGTCATGGTGGCCATGCGGGCCGGCGCGCCGCTCCCGCTGCTGTCGCTGCCGCCCGAGCCGCCAAGATCCGCGCCGGTGCAGAAGTCGCCGCCCGCGCCGGTGATCACGATCGCGCGCACGCCCGAATAGCTCAACTCCCGGAACGTCTGGCCCAGCGCGACCCACATGTCGCCGGTGCACGCGTTCTTCGTCTGCGGCCGGTCGAGCGTGACCGTCGCGACGTGCCCGTCCAGCTCGACCCGGACGTTCCGATGATGCGATTGCGGGCTGTCGGCTGCGTTCACGGTCGTCCGTCTCTCGAGTCGCTCGCCGCGTCGGGATCGATATGTCTATAGGTTTTGCCGGCGACGGGTCAACCCGGCGCGCCGGAGCGCGCGCGGGTTCCCATCCTTGCCGTCGCGCCCCGGCCGAATCCATCCGGGAGCCGTCGGCCCGTGCTCACCCCGGGACGGCGACGTCGATGCCGTCGGTCGTGTCGGTCGGGGCGGTCCCTCGTTCAGTGGCCGGCGATGCGCCCGCCGTCGATGTGCAGGATCTCCCCGGTGATGAACGGTGACGCCTCGAGGAAGAGGATCCCGTCCACGATGTCGGTGATCTCGCCGACGCGCCCGAGCGGGTGGTCGGCGCCGAGGCGCGGCGTAGGTATCGGCATCGGCGGCGCGCGTCGACGTCCGGACGACCCCGGGCGAGACGGCGTTCACGCGTATCCCGCGCGACGCGTACTCGATCGCGAGCGACCGGGTGACGGCGGCGAGGCCGCCTTTCGTCAGGGCGGTCAACGCCGACGGAACCGCGGAGTCGGCGTAGTCGACGAGCGTCGTCGTGATGTTGACGACGTGGCCGCCGCCGTGTTCGAGCATGGCGCCGATCGCGCGTTGGGTCAGGGTGAAGAACCCGGTGAGGTTGACGCCGACGGCGCGCGCGTAGTCGTCCGCGGTGTAGTCGGTGAACGGTTTCGAGACGAAGACGCCGGCGTTGTTCACGAGCGTGTCGACCCGCCCGAACCGCGCGAGCGCGGCCGCGACGATCCGATCGGCGGTGTCGGTCTTCGAGATGTCGCCGTCGACGGTGAGCACGTTCGGGTCGTCGTCGGGTTCGATGTTCCGGGCGTTGGCCACGACGGCCCAGCCCTCGCGCCGGTACGCGGCGACCAGCCCGGCGCCGATGCCGTGAGAACCTCCGGTGACGATCGCGACCTTCATCGCGGCGGGCGGGTCATGCGCGACTTCTGGGTACGCCCCGGTTCGGGGCTTCGACCGCATCATCGCGCCCGGTGCCCGTCGTCGCGCCGTGGACGTCGTCGATGGTTTCTTTGCGGGCCCTGAACCTCGGCTATACGTTGCGCGGCCACTGCCCGCCGACTGCAACGGAGTCATGGATGCGCACGCTCCCGGCGCTCACCCCCGAGACCTACGAGTTCTGGACGGGCGGTGAGCACGACGAGCTGCGCATCCCGCGGTGCACCGACTGCGGCGCGTTCGTCCACCCGTCGCAGACCGTCTGTCCCGACTGTCACGCCGCGAACCTCGTGTACACCGCGGTCGGCAAGGACGGCGTCGTCGTCGGCGTCAGCGTCAACCACCAGCCGTGGGGCAACGGCCTCGAGCTGCCGTACGTCGTGGCGATCGTGGAGCTCGACGACGCGCCCGCCGTCCGGCTCACGACCAACCTCGTCAACGTCGACGCCGACGGCGCGCGCGTCGGGCTGGCCGTGCGCGCGGTGTTCGAGCATCTCGACGACGTGTGGCTCCCGATGTTCGAGCCGTCGGGTCGGCCCGACCAACCCGGGCACGTCGAGTTGCCGGCGGTCGACGTGCGGACGCCCGCCTCGACCGAGCGGTTCGAGCACCGGTCGGCGCTCACCGGCATCGGGATGTCGCAGGTCGGGCGCCGGCTGATGCGACCGGCCGCCGCGCTCGCGACCGAGGCCGCGCTGGCCGCGGTCGCCGACGCCGGTCTCGAGCTCTCCGACATCGACGGGCTCTCGACCTATCCGGGCGGGCTCGGGATGGGCATGTCGGAGGGTGGCATCCCGTCACTCGAAGAGGCGTTGGGCATCCGGCCGACGTGGTTCAACGGGGGCATGGAGATCCCGGGCCAGGGCGGCGCGGTCGTCGCCGCGATGCTGGCGGTCTCCGCGGGGCTGTGCCGCCATGTCCTGTGCGTGCGCACGGTCTGGGAGGCGACGTTCGCGGCGCTCTTGAAGACGGGTCAGGCGCAACCGATGGGTGGCGGCCGCGCGTCGGGCGACCAGCAGTGGCGGACCCCCTTCGGCGCGGTCTCGGCCGCGACCTTCATCGGCATGATCGCGGAGCAGTACCTCGCCCGCTTCGGCGCCGACCGCGAGCTGCTCGGCCGGATCGCGGTGAACGCGCGCGCGGGCGCGGCGCGCAATCCCGGCGCCGTGTACCGCGAGCCGATGTCGATGGACGACTACTTCGCGGCCCGCATGGTCAGCACGCCGTTCGGTCTGTACGACTGCGACGTGCCCTGCGACGGCGCGGTCGCGATCGTCGTGTCCGCGGTGGAGACCGCGGGCGACACCCGTCACGGTGGCGTCCGGGTCGACGCGGTCGGGACGCAGATCACCGAGCGCATCTCGTGGGACCAGGGCACGCTCACACACGAGCCGCAGGTGTTCGGGCCGGCCGCGCACCTCTGGAGCCGGTCGGCGCTGCGCCGGTCCGACGTCGACGTCGCGCTGCTCTACGACGGCTTCACGTTCAACTGCGTCAGCTGGCTCGAGGCGCTCGGTTTCTGCGGGATCGGCGAAGCGGCCGGCTGGATCGGCGACGGCTCGCGCATCGCGCTCGGCGGCGAGCTGCCGTTGAACCCGCACGGCGGACAGCTGTCGGCGGGCCGGCTCCACGGATTCGGCTTCCTGCACGAGGCCGTCACGCAGTTGCGCGGCGATGCGGGCGAACGGCAGGTCGCGGGCGCGGAGGTCGCCGTCGTCTCGACCGGCGGCGGCACCCCGGGCGGTTGCTTCCTCCTCACGAAGTGATCCTCTCGTCGTACCGGGCGCGTTGATGTCACACCTCGGTGAGAACCTGCGGGCATGTGCAGAGTGTGCGAAGGATTCGACATCGACGACGTGCTCGCGCTCGACGCGGCCCGCATCGCCGAGTACGGCTACCTGTTGCAGGGAGTCGTCGGCCCCGGCGGTGAGCACGACGGCTGCGGGTCGTGGGTCTACACGGTGGGACTGCTCGACGCGGTGGCGCATCCCGAGCTGATCGTCGCGGGACTGCCGCCGAACGACGGCGCGTCGCTGCTCTCGATGCTCGCCCAGTCGGTCCTCGACGGCGAGCGTTACCTCGTCGGCGAGACGATCGACCTCGGGTGCGGGATCGCCCGCGTCGGCGCGGTGCACGAGATCCAGTACGAGCTCGGCACGTTCAACACGTTGCGACAGTTGCAGGAGATCGGTGTGCTGCGCGAGCGCGAGCTCGAAGCGGTGCAGATCGTGCTGTCGCCCGAGCTGCCGGCTCCCGGCCGCAGCTTCGTCCAGCCTCTGCTCGCCGACCGCGACGCGCGGGTCGAGGCGCCGGACCTTGGCGGCGGCCGCGCGGGCTAACGGCGGCGCCGCTTGGCGTACGCGACGATGGCGTCGAACTCGCCGTCGGTCAGCGGGAGCACCGACAACCGGTTTCCCCGCGAGGAGCCGGCAGTTCGCGAGCTCGGGCAGCGCGCGCAGCTCGTCGAGGGAGACGAACGGCAGGGCGCGTACCGGTGCGACGGTCACCCAGTCCCAGCGCGGGTCGTCGGGCTTGCTCGCGGGGTCGTAGTACTTGGTGGTCGGGTCGAACTGGGTGGGGTCGGGCTCGGCGGTCTTGACGATCTTGCAGATGCCGGCAACGCCGGGCGGCTTCGCGTTCGAGTGGTAGAAGATCGCCTGCTCGCCTCTGCGCATCTCGCGCATGTAGTTGCGCGACTGATAGCTGCGGATCCCGTCCCAGCCTTCACGCCCGGCCCGCACGAGGTCGTCGTACGAGAAGACGTCGGGTTCGGACTTGAGCAGCCACCGCGCCATGCAGGGAAGCTACGCGACCGGCGCGTGGCAGTCTGCACCCGTGCACATCGCTACGACCGTGCCCACCGACGATCCGTCGCGCGTGGGTGAGCTCTTCGCCCGCCTCGAACGCATCGGCTACGACACGGGCTTCTCGTTCGAGGCCAAACACGACCCGTTCCTACCGCTGGCCCTCGCGTCGCAGACCACGCAGCGCCTGCGGTTGGGGACGGCCGTGGCCATCGGCTTCGCGCGCAATCCCATGGTGCTGGCGAACGTCGGCTACGACCTGCAGCAGATGAGCCACGGGCGGTTCGTGCTCGGGCTCGGGTCGCAGGTCCGCCCGCACATCCGCAACCGCTTCAGCGAGGAGTGGTCGCGGCCGGCGGCGCGCATGCGCGAGCTCGTGCGGGCGGTGCGCGCGATCTGGGACTGCTGGGAGGGTCGGTCGGAGCTGTGCTTCGACGGCGAGTTCTACCGCCACACCCTGATGACCCCCGCGTTCGATCCGGGCCCGAACCCGTTCGGGTCGCCGCCGGTCTTCGTCGGCGGCTTCGGTCCGCGGATGATCGAGGTCGCGGGGGAGGTCGCCGACGGGCTCATCGTGCACCCGTTCAACTCGCGCCGCTCGCTCGAGGAGCTCGTGCTTCCGGCGGTCGCGCGGGGTCGCGCCCGGTGCGCGCGAGCCGAGCGCGCGTTCGAGATCGTCTGGGTGACGATGGTCGTGACCTGGGCCAACGACGAGCAACACGACGTCGCGATCCGATCGGTGAAGGACCAGCTCGCGTTCTACGGGTCGACGCCCGCGTACGCGCCGGTGCTGCACGTCCACGGCTACGGCGAACTGCACGACGAGCTCAACCGCATGTCGAAGGCGGGCCGCTGGGCCGAGATGGCCGCGCTGATCCCGGACGAGCTCGTGGAGCACATCGCCGTGGTCGGGCCCCGCACCGAGATCGCCGCCCGCATCTCGGCGCGCGTGCGCGGCATCACCGACCGCGTGAGCCTCGTCAACAACCGAAACCCCGACCCCGGGCTCTTCGCCGACATCGTGGCCGACCTGCGGGCGCTCGACCCGGGTTGACCACGCGCCGTATGGGGGAATCCTTCGAGGAATCCTCAACCCGGCCGTGGCCCGGCGGCCCGCGAGCTGGTACAACCTCGGCTCGTGAGGACGCCGGCGCCGGGCACCGACGAGTGGCGGGCGCTCGTCGACGAGCCCGTGGTTGATCCCGAGCAGCGCATCGTCGACCCGCACCACCACCTGTGGCCGGCCGGGCCGATGCCGTACGACCTCCACGACCTGCTCGCCGACGTGCACGCGGGTCACAAGGTCGAACGCACCGTGTTCATGGAGTGCCGGGCCGCGTACCGCACCGACGGCCCGCCCGAGCTCGCGTCGGTGGGGGAGACCGAGTGGGTCGCGGAGCAGTCGCGGCGCAGTGGCGGGTTGATCGCCGGCATCGTCGGGCACACCGATCTGCGGCGGGCGAACCTCGACGAGATCCTCGATGCGCACGTCGAAGCGGGCGCGGGACTCTTCCGCGGCATCCGCGACGCGTTGTCGCGCGCCGATCCCGCCGACGGACTCATGATCCGAGGCGGCGCGCCCGCCGGGCTGTTCGAGGATCCGGCGTTTCGCGCCGGTGTGGCCCGGCTCGGTGCGCGCGGCCTCACGTACGACAGCTGGAACTACCACTACCAGAACCGCGAATTCCTCGCGCTCGCGCGCGCGGTCCCCGACACCGTGATGGTGCTCGACCACTTCGGTACGCCCATCGGGGTGGGCCGCTACGCCGAGCAGCGCGACACGATCTTCGACGAGTGGAAGCGCGACATCGCCGACATCGCGCGTTGCGAGAATGTCGTCGCCAAGCTCGGCGGGATGGCGATGCCCGACAACGGCTACGGCTGGCACACCGCGGCGCGCCCGCCGACCTCCGACGAGTTCGTCGCGGCGCAGGGTCGCTACTACCTGCACATGATCGAGTGCTTCGGGGCCGAGCGGTGCATGTTCGAGTCGAACTTCCCCGTCGACCGGTTGTCGCTGTCGTACCGGGTGCTGTGGAACGGCCTGAAGAAGATCGCGGCCGGTGCCTCGGCCCGCGAGCGGGAGGCCTTGTTCGCCGGGACCGCGACCCGCGTGTACCGCCCGGCCTGAGCGCTGCCCCGGTTGCGGTGCACCGGCGCAGTGATAATGTCGTTCTCTTGAGATGAGTACACGACTTCCGCGACGAGCGGCCGAGCATCCGCCGGACCGAACGGGGACCCGATGACCGACGACTCGCGCCGCATCTCCGATCTCGTGGAGCTGCACGCGCTCTGTTCGCGCTACATGTCGTACACGAGCCAGTTCCTCCAGGATCGTTGGCTCGACGTGTTCACGCCCGATGCCGAGTACAACGCCTTCGGCACGCCGTACACGCTCGAACGCTTCCCCGCGTTGCTCGCAGCGGCGCCGCGCGGCCAGTTCATCGGGAACATGCCGGTCGTCGAGCTCGACGGCGACACCGCGACCGGTGTGCAGCACTTCGTGTTCATCGACCAGCAGACCCACGCCCTGCGCCTCGGTTGGTACCGCGACGAGTACGTCCGCACGGGCGAGGGCTGGCGCATCCGCCGCCGCGCCACCACCTTCATGCGCAAGAGCGGCGCCTTCGACTCCGGCCACCAGCACGACCCGCTCGCCGGTCGGGACTAGACGCGACTCGTGAACATGACGGAGTTGCCCAAGATCATCAGTGTCGACGACCACGTGGTCGAACCCGCGCACCTGTGGCAGGAACGCCTTCCGGCCAAGATGCGTGCGCGCGGTCCCCGGGTCGAGCGGGCGCGGTGGGGCGAGTTCGCCCTCACGGCCGGCGCGTCGTACAAACAGGAGATGACCGACGACGGACGCTGGGGCGACTACTGGCTCTACGAGGACCGGCTCATCTACGTGCACAAGCGTCACGTCGCGATCCCGCTCGACGCCACGCCCGACGGCGACGTGCAGCGCTTCGACCGCAGCAAGATGTTCCTGGCCGCCCTCACCTACGACGACATGCGGCCGGGGTGTTACGACCCGAAGGCCCGCGTCGACGACCTCGCGCTCTCGTGGGTCGACGGCTCGCTCGCCTTCCCGACGTTCCCGCGCTTTTGCGGGCAGACGTTCATGGAGGGCAACGATCTCGAGCTCGGTCTCGCCTGCGTGCGCGCGTACAACGACTGGATGATCGACGACTGGTGCGCCGGCTCCGGCGGCCACCTGATCCCGCTGTGCCTCATCCCGTTGTGGGACGTCGAGCTCGCGGTGGCCGAGGTCCGGCGCAACGCGGCCCGCGGCGCGCGCGCCGTGTGCTTCAGCGAGATCCCGCCGCACCTGAAGCTGCCGAGCATCCACACCGGTTACTGGGACCCGCTGTTCGCGGTGTGCGAGGAGACGCGCACGACGCTGTGCATGCACATCGGGTCGTCGTCGAAGATGCCCGCCGCGTCACCCGACGCGCCCGGGACGACCGAGACGATGCTCGGCTTCTACAACTCGATGGCGTCGCTCGGCGACTTCCTCTTCTCGGGTGTGCTCGTGCGGTTCCCGCAGCTGAAGCTCGCGTACTCCGAAGGTCAGATCGGCTGGATCCCGTACGCGCTCGAGCGGGCCGACAACGTGTGGGAGTACCACGCGGCGTGGACGGGTGTGAAGCAGACGATCCCCGAACGCCCGTCGTCGTACTACCGCGGTCGTGTGTTCGGGTGCTTCACCACCGACCTCCACGGCATCAAGTCGATCGACGAGGTCGGCGAGGACAACATCTGCTTCGAGACCGACTACCCGCACACCGACACGACGTGGCCGTTCGCTCGTGAGGAGGCGGAGCGGATGACCGCGGCGCTCACCGAGGAGCAGCGCTACAAGGTGTTGCGCGGCAACGCCATCCGCATGCTCGATCTCGACCGGGTCTGACTCCCGGGCCCGCCCGCCCGCCCGAGCCCGTCAGCCGTCGACGGTCGCCGCGAGGCCGCGGAGGCAGAACTTCCACGTCTCCTCGGCCGTGAGCCGCATGCGGCTGTTCTCGACGAGCCGGTTGCCGAACCACGTGTACATCACGGTCTGCTGCATGAGCGACGCGGACCGGCGCGCGTCGGCGACGTCGATCGCGCCGGCTGCGTTGGCCGCGGCGACGAGCTCGACCAGCATGTGGGAGATCGGGCGCCATCGCCGCCTTCACCCGGTCGGGATGGTTGGCCATGAGCTGGACCGAGAACTCCATGATCGGGCGGCGGTTGTGCGTGCCGCGCTTGCGCGGCGTGTCGGACGGATCGCACCACTCGTGCAGCCGGATCGTGAACGCGCGGAGACGATCGAGCGGGTCGGACTCGGTCTCCACGGCGGCGCGCAGATCGTCGTTCGCCTCGCGGACCGTCTCTTCGAACAGCGCGAGGAGCAGCTCGTCCTTGCCGTCGAAGTACTGGTAGAACCCGCGCAGCGACTGGTTCGACCGGTCGATGACCTCCTGGATCGTGAACTCGGTCGTGCCCTTCTCGTCGATGAGCTCGAACGAGGCGTCCAAGAAGCGCTGCACGCGCTGCTCGGCCCGTGAGCGAGCGGCGTTCAGGCTCGCGGGACACCGCCCGCTGGCGCCAGGCAGGTTCGTTCTCGTCGCCGGGAGTCTCGACCTCGGTCACTTCAGAACCCGCTTCCACTCCTGGACACGGTACCAGCGGCCTCTGGTGAGAACGGCATTCCCGTGCGCCGCCCTCGCCGCTCGAAAACAGCTATCGCTTGTAGACGCGGCCGCCCTTCATCACGAATCGCACGTCTTCGGTCACGGTGATGTCCTCCGACGGGTCGCCGGGCACCGCGATGATGTCGGCGAGCAACCCGGGAACGAGGCGGCCGCGGTCGTCGACGTCGATGAGCTCCGCGCTCGTGACCGTCGCCGCGCGCAACGCCTGCATCGGGGTCATGCCGCGGTCGACCATCGCCCACAGCTCCTTGGCGTTGGTGCCGTGCGGGATCGCGGGCGCGTCGGTGCCGCACGCGATCTTCACGCCCGCGGCGATGGCCTTGCCGAGCATCGCACGCGCCGCGGGAACACCTCGGCGGCCTTGGCCTGGAGCTCGGGCGCGGCGCGGGACACGTCGAGACCCTCGGAGAGGTAGCTCGTCGGCACGAGGAACGTGCCGTGGTCGACCATCATCTGGATGGTCTCGTCGCTCGCGAGCGAGCCGTGCTCGATGCAGTCGACGCCGGCGCGGATGCACGCCCGGATGCCGGCGTCGCCGTGCGCGTGCGCGGCGACCTTCAGCCCGGCGCGGTGCGCTTCGTCGGCGATCGCCGCGAGCTCCTCGTCGGAGTACTGCTGCGCGCCCGCGAGACCGCTGTGCGACATCACGCCGCCCGACGCCGAGATCTTGATGACGCGCGCGCCGTACTTGATCTGGTAGCGGACGGCCTTGCGCACTTCGGACACGCCGTTGGCGATGCCCTCCTCGACGCTGAGCGGCATGATGCCCGGGCCCGAGCCGCTGGAACATCGTGGGGTCGAGGTGCCCGCCGGTCGGCGTGATCGCGTGGCCGGCGGGCACGAGCCGCGGGCCGTCGATCCAGCCGTTGTCGATCGCGCGCGCGAAGCGCGACGTCGAGCAGGTAGCCGCCGGTCTTCACGAACAGGCCGAGGTTGCGGGCGGTCGTGAAGCCCGCGAGCAACGTCGTGCGGCAGGCGAGCGTGCCCCGCAGCGTGCGGAACGCGGGATCGTCCTGGACGTCGCTGCGGGGGTTGCCGCCGCTCGGACCGCCCAGGAGCATGTTGAGCTCCATGTCCATGAGACCGGGCAGCAGCGTGACGTCGCCGAGGTCGATCTCGGTCGCGTCACTCGGCGGCTCCGAGGGGTTCACCGCCGCGATGCGGTCGTCCTCGACGACGATCACCGCGGGCGTGCGCACCACGCCCGCGTCGATGTCGACCCAGCGGTCGGCCTTGAGAACGATGCTCATGCGGCGACGACCTCCGGTGCGCGGTCACGCAGGGTCGCGGCGACGGGGCCACGTGGTCCGCGCCGGAGGATCTGCGCCGGGCCCGGGCTCACGGACCGGGCTCGATGAGGAGGTCGAGGTACGCGGCGCCGGAGTCGGGGATGTGCGGCTGACGCCACGCCTCGACCGGGAACGACGCCATGACGAGCGAGTACAGGAGGTGCATGCAGCCGCTGCGCGTCGTCGGGCATGTCGTCGAGCGGGAACGCGTCGCAATACGCGATGGCTTCTTCGGCACGCGGGAAGAACGCGTCGTAGAACGCCTGGATCTCTTCCATCGAGCTCGCCATGCGTTGCGCGAACCGCTCGGTCTCGGTCCGCAGGCACCACTTCGCCGCGAACGGCTCGAGCTCGGCGAACTGGCGGGGCAGGAGAGCTTCGGTCATGACTTCACCTCCGCGCGTTCGCGCGTGTACCGGTCGACCCAGTCGGCCGCCACCTTGTGCAGATGCCGGCACAGGATCTCCTGGTCGTTGAGCGGGAAGGCGGTGACGACGCGCGACTCGAGCATCATCTGCGTCGCCTCGAGCGTGTTGCCGTCCTGCAGCGCGTACTCCTTGAACGTGACGGCCGCCATCTCCTGCGCGATGCGCTCGCGCGCGTTCGTCGGGGGAACGAAGTACAGGTTGCCTTCGAACACGTGCGAGCCATGCGAGGTCGGCCAGTAGTGGTACGTGAGGTACCAGTTGCGTTCCCAGATGAGCAGCACGAAGTTGGGCCAGATCTGGAACGAGTCGAGACCCCACGGCTTCTTCCGTGCGGGGTTGACACCCGCGGGCAACTCGTCGAGGCCCACGTCGGGCGCGTCCCACGGCCCGAACAGGCCGCTGCGCGTGACCGTCTCCATGGGCTTGAGCATCTCGGGCGGCATCTTCCAGCCCTGCCCGCCGTACGTCGTCACCATGCGGTGCGGGCCTTCGATCTCGTAGTGAAGTCCTTCGAATCCGGCGGCCTGTACTTCGGGCCGCGACGCGACCGGTGACTGCTTCGCGTGCAGGATCGGTGCGTGGTAGAACTCCTGGAACGCGTCCATGAAGAGCTTCCAGTTGCTGCCGACGACCGCGCGGTACGAGAAGCGCTCCGTCATCTGGTCGAACGGGTATCCGTCGATGGCGGTGATCATCGGCCCGAGGAACTCGGTCAGCGACTGCTCGGGTTCTTCGGCGAGGTTCACGAAGATGAACCCCGACCACTCGTCGCAGTGCACGTCGACGAGTCCGTAGTCGGCCTTGTCGAGGTCGAAGAACTCGCTCTCCTGCTGCACGTACGAGCAGGCGCCGTCGAGGTCGTACTTCCAGCCGTGGTACTTGCACACGAACTGGCGGCAATTGCCGCTCGACTCCTCGCGGGGAAGTCGGTCCACACGAGCTTGTTGCCGCGGTGGCGGCAGATGTTGTGGAACGCGCGGTAGCTGTCCGTCCATGTCGCGCACGACGACCACCGACGTGTTGGCGACCGCGAGCTCCTTGGTGAAGTAGCTGCCCTTGCGCGGCAGCTGCTCGACGCGCCCGACGTTCAGCCAAGAGCGCTTGAAGATCGCCTCCCGCTCGAGCTCGTAGAAGTCGGGTGAGATCGAGTCCTCGTACGACATCGGCTCGGTGCCGAGCTCCGGATAGTGGGCGGTCCAGCTGCCCTCGGCCGGCTTTTCGATACGAACCATTGCCTACTCCTCGAATCGGAACGGTGATGTGGCGGCGGCGGCTTCCAGGTCGGCGTCGAGCTGCAGCCCGAAGCTGTTGAAGGCCATGGCCAAGCCGGTGTAGGTGCCGGCGACGAACACGAGCTCCACGAGCTGACGCTCGTCGAACACTTGCGCGAGGCGGTCCCACGTGTCGCGGTCGATCCGGTACCGATCGATCATTTGGTCGGTGGCGGCGAGCACGTCGGCATCGAGCGGCGCCCACTCGTTCGTGATGATGTCGCGCGGTGAGGGCTGCGATCTCTTCGGCGCTGATGCCGACGCCGCTCGCGAGGCGTTCGTGCTGGGCCCACTCGTAGCGGGCGCGGGTCCGCCACGCGACCCGCAGGATCATCAGCTCGCGCAGCCGGGGATCGAGCGTGGGCGTCTGCAGCAGCACCTGGTTGTACGTGAGGAACGGACCGGCGAGCGCGGGATGGTGCATCAACGTCGCGAGCACGTTGGGCATCGGGACCGCGTCGGGCCCGGTGGCGAGCAGACGGTCCGCGGCCGGCTCTCCGAACGCACGGGCGAGTGCCGCGCGGGCGTCGTCGTCCCACTCTTCCCGCGGAAGGGGTGCGAGACGCGTGGACGACTCGTTGCTCACAGGTACCAGCCGCCGTTGACGCCGAGCAGCTGTCCCGTGATGTACCCGGCTTCTTCGGAGCAGAGGAACGCGGACGCGGCCGCGATGTCGTCGGGGGTGCCGGCCCGCCGTACGGGCGTGCGCGCCGCGACGGCGTCGATCGACGGGAGGTCGCCGCGCGCCTCGGCCCGGCGGGCCATCGGCGTGTCGATGAAGCCGGGCGGGATCGAGTTCACCGTGATGCCGTGCGGCGCGTACTCGACGGCCAGCGCCTTCGTGAGCCCGACGACGCCGCCCTTCGACGCGACGTAGTGGGCCATGCGCGCCGCGCCCGACTGCGCGCTCGACGACGAGATCGTGACGATGCGGCCCCAGCCCGCGGCGAGCATGTCGGGGATCGCGGCCTGCAGGCAGTGGAACGTTCCGGTGAGGTTGACCGCCAGGATGCGGTCCCAGGCCTCGATGGTGATGTCGGTGAAAGACTGGAACTCGTCGAGCCCGGCGCTCGTGACGATGATCTCGACCGGCCCGAGCTCGGTGCGCACCTTCGCCATCGCCTCGTCGACCGCGGCGCGGTCGGCGACGTCGGCGCAGATCCCGAGCGCGTCCGCACCGGTGGCGCGCAGGTCGTCGGCCGCCCGGCTCACCGCGTCGGCGTCGAGGTCGAACAGCGCGACCCGGTGCCCGACCGACGCGAGGCGCTGTGCCACCGCCAACCCCATGCCTGCTGCGGCGCCCGTCACCACGGCGACCCGGCTCATGCGCGCTCTCCTCCGACGTACCGGCCGAGCTGAGTATGGACGATCGCCGCGGCAAAGCGCAAGATGACTCTCGAAAAAAGAGAATGGGATTGCCACTGTCCCTGTCGCTCGTTAGATTCGGCCCGAGACACCCCGGGGGGAAGGCGGACGACGGTGCGTATCGGCCTCATGATCGGCGCGGAGAAGGGGCGGTACCGCGAGAAGGTCGCGCGGCTCCTCGCCGACGCCGAGGCGGCCGAGAAGGCGGGCTTCACGTCGATCTGGGTCCCCCAGGTCCCGAACGACTTCGACGCGCTCACGGCCATCGCGCTCATGGGTCGCGTCACCTCGCAGGTCGAGCTCGCGACCGCGGTGGTGCCCGTCCAGACCCGGCACCCGGTCGCGATGGCGCAGCAGGCGCTGTCGAACCAGGCGGTGTGCGAGGGTCGTTTCACCCTCGGCCTCGGCCCGTCGCACCACTGGATCGTCTCCGACATGCTCGGGCTCCCGTACGACCGGCCTGCGCACCTGGTGCGGAACTACCTCGAGGTCCTGAACGCCGCGTTCGCGGGCCCGGGCCCGGTCGACGTCGAGAACGACGACTTCCGCGTGCACAATCCGCTCGACGTCACCGACCTGCCGCCGCCGCCGATCCTCCTCGCCGCGCTCGGCGCCGGTGATGCTGCGCATCGCGGGCGAGCACGCGTCGGGGACGATCCTCTGGATGGCCGACGAGCGCGCAATCGGCGAGCACGTCGTGCCGCGTATCACGCAGGCGGCCGACTCGGCCGGGCGGCCGCCGCCGCGCATCGTGGCCGGCGTTCCCGTCGCGCTGTGCCGCGACGACGAGGTCGACGAGGCGCGCGCGTGGGCGAACCAGGCGCTCGGTCACGCCGAGTTCTCGCCGAACTACCAGCGTCTCCTCGAGCACGGCAACGCCACCGACGTCGGTGATCTCTGCGCGGCGGGCGACGAGTCGGCGGTCGCCGACCGGTTGCGCAGCTTCCGCGACGCGGGCGCCACCGATCTGTCGGTGCGGGTGCTGCCGCTGGGGCGTGACCGCGCCGCGCGGATCGAGTCCCGGAACCGCACGCTCGCGCTGCTGTCGTCGTTGTGCCCCGAGCTCTGACGAGCCGCTCTCGTCAGGAGACGGACGCGGGCGCGGCGTCGAACGCCTCCCACCGCGCTCGTCCGTTCTGCTTCGCCCGGTACATGGCCTGATCGGCCTGGCGCAGGAGATCGGCCGAGCTCGCGCGACCCCGAGCGACCGCGAGACCGACGCTCACGGACAGAGCGACGTCGTGACCGTCGGCGGGCCGGGCCCCGGAGAGCGCCTTGGTCACGCGCCCGGCGATGTCCGCCGCGCCGTCGGCATGCGCGAGGTCGCGCAGTAACACCGTGAACTCGTCGCCTCCGAACCGGGCGACGAGGTCGTTCGGGCGCAGCATGGCCGAAAGTGTGTCGGCGACCGCGCGCAGCACTCCGTCGCCGGCGTCGTGGCCCAGTCGGTCGTTGATCTGTTTGAAATGGTCGATGTCGACGAACAGCACCGCGACGATCTCGTCGGGGCGCGTGTCGTGCAGTACCTCGTCGAGCCGCTCGAGGAAGTGACGCCGGTTCGCGACGTGCGTGAGCGGGTCGTGGCGCGCGTCGTGCAGCAGTTGTTGGTGCTCGACGCGGCGTTCGCCGATGTCGCGCATGTTGCACACGTGCCCGCGGATGGCGGGGTTGTCGAGCAGGTTGGAGAACCGCACCTCGACCCACCGGGAGGTTCCGTCGGTCCGGCGGACGGGGAGGTCCGCGGCGACGACCGCGCCGGCGTGGGCGCGCAGCCGGTGGAAGAGGTCGATGATCGCGTCGGTGTGGTCGGGATCGACCCACGTGAGGTCGAAGCTCGTCAGGTCGCCGGCCTCGCAACCGAACAGGTGCCCGGCGGCCGGGCTCGCGTACATCACGCCGCCGGTGTCGTCGATCACGAGGATGGCGTCGGAGGCGTACTGCACGAGCGCGCGGAATCGTTCCTCGCTCTCGCGTTCGCGCGCCTCCGCGAGCTCCTTGTCCCGCTGCCCGCGCGTCACGAGCGCGATCACGATCGCGGTGACGGCCGCCTCGAGCACGGCGAGGCCGTGGCCGGTCGGCTCGCTGATCATCGACTGCACGAGACCGAGGGCGACGGCAAGCTCGCCGAGGAGGATCGTCAGCAGGGTGGTCACGGTGGCCGCGAATCCGTACCGCGATCCGTCGGCCTGGATGACGACGACGGCGTGGGCCACGAACGAGACGGCAAGGATCGCGCCCCATCCGGTGGTGTAGAGGAAGGCGCCGCCGAGCCCGATGCTCAGCGCGAGGAAGAGCTTGGGTCGGGCTCGTTCCGTCCCCGGCGTGAAACACGTGGCGAACCAGGTCGATGCCAGGTCTGCGAGCACGAGCGTCCCGCACAGCTTCCACAGCGGCTCCGACGCGATGACTCCGGCGCGACGCGCGACCACGAGCACCACGAGCGCGGGAAAGATGACGAGGTTCACCGGGTCCAGCAGCCGGTCGCGCGCGAGCCTCGGTGCGGTCCGCGTGCCCGGGTCCGAGCTGGTCTCCATCGTGACGTGCCTCGAGATCTGACTGTTGCCTCTGCGCGCTATCGACCCACGCCCGACCCCCCTTGACGGCGATGACCGACGTCACCGCGCCGCCCGCCGCCGGCTGAGCCCGCGCGATCGAAATGAACCCTTCGTGCGCTGCGGAGTTGCGGGAGTTCCGAACCGCGTGGGCGCCCGCTCGAGTGTCTGCCCGGTTCTCCCGCTTCCGAGCATGTCTGCGTCAGACTCCTGCGATGGGACCGGTGCAACGTGCGGATGTCGAACAATGGACGGCCGAGGAGCGGGGCCGGGTGGCTCGACTGCTCGACGAGTTCGTCGATCGTCCTGCGCTGAAGCGGCCACCGAGATTGCGGCTCGTCGTGATGGTGCTGACCGGCGTGGGCGCGGCGGCGCTGATCCCGTGGATTGCCTTCTTGTCGACGTCATTGCCGAGGTCGTACTCGGTGCGGTCGTGGAACGTGGTGTGGATCGGATTCGACATTGCCCTCGCGCTCTGCCTCGGCGTGACGGGATGGTTCGTGCTGCAACGGCGTCAGATCGCGATGTTCGGTCTCATCGTCGTGGCGACGCTCCTCGTCTGTGACGCCTGGTTCGACGTGTGCTTGGCGTGGAACACCTCGGATCTGTCCTGGGCGCTGCTCAGTGCCGCAGTGGAAGTGCCGCTCGCCGCGGTGTTCGCAGCGACGGCCCTTCGCGTTCTCGGGCGGACAGCGCGGATCGTGCGACAGCTACGCGGTCAGACCGGCGGATCGGTGTCGATCTGGCACGAACGATTCGCGATGGTGCCGCCCGACGCCTGACCGGTGCGAACACGCCGCGAGCGCCTCATGGGCGGAACGCTCGCGCCCAACCGGAATGTTCGGCTTTGGAGAAGCCAACAACGGGTCGACACATCCACAACCTCGGCACCACGCTGATGCGCCAAAGGCCGGGCGACCGAAGCCTCCATCCACTTCATCCAGGGTGGGAAGGCGAACGTCATCGGACTCCGCGCTCGGTGGTGGGCTCGATTCGACGCCGTGCGTCGTCCCGCTCGGAAGCGGTGAGTCAGGCGTCGTAGTCGACGAGCAGCTCGGCGCTGGTCGGGAGCGACTGGCACGTCAGGATCCAACCCTCGTCGACCTCTTCGGCCGACAGCGCGTTGTTGACGCGCATCGTGACGGATCCCTTGTCGAGATGCGCCATGCAGGTGGCGCAGTTCCCCGCCTCGCACGAGAACGGCGGACGGAGACCGCCACGGCGCGCGGTCTCGAGGACGGTATCGCCGGGCTGGTACCGGATCGTGTGCTTCCGCTTGTCGATCCGGATCAGCACCGATTCCGTCACCGATGCCGGGTCGGCGGCCGGCGCGTCGGCGGGCGTGACGAACCGTTCGATGAACACGTTGCCCGGCGCGACGCCGAGCCGCGCGAGACCGCCCTCGACGGTGTCCATGTACGGACCCGGACCGCAGACGTAGAAGTCGGCGTGGGCCCGGTCGCCCGCCAGCACCGCGCACTGCTCGGCGTCGAGGAAGCTCCGCTCGGAGTCGAGATGATGATGGACCGAGAGCCGCTCGCCGTACGCGCGGGCGAGCCGCACCAGCTCGTCCGCGAAGATCACCGCGTCCGCGATCGCGGTTCGCGTACACGAGGCGTACGGCGCGGCCGGTCGTGGCGAGCGCGCTCTTGACGATGGAGATCACCGGGGTGATGCCGCTGCCGCCCACGAACGCGACGATCGGTGCATCCGTCGCCCGCAGGACGAACCGGCCGGTCGGCCGCATGACCTCGATCGTGTCGCCGGCCGACACCGCGTCGTTCATCCAGTTCGACATGCGGCCGCCGGGCACGCGCTTCACGGTGGTCGTGAGCGGGTCGCCGGTGTCGGGCGAGCTCGACATCGAGTAGCTCCGCACGACCTGCTCGCCGTCGATCGTCGCCCGGAACGTGCAGAACTGGCCGGCGGCGTACGCGAACGTCGGCCCGAGCCCGGGGGGTACGTCGAGGACGAACGATCGGGTGTCGGCGGTCTCGTCGACGACCCGGGCGACCGTGAGCGGGTGGTACTCGTGGTCGGGCGGCATCGGCGGCGTCCCTGATCGGCAGGTCGACGGATGATAACCGCACTCTCGCTGGGCGCTAGTGTGGTTCTCTCGGTTCGTGGACGAGGGGGAACGTTGGCGGACGCCGGGCTCACAGGCAGGTGGCCGGTGCGGCGGGTGCCCGCCGAGCTGCGGCAGCGCTATGTCTCGCACGGCTGGTGGACCGACGAGACGCTCGGCGGGTTCGTCGACCGATCGCTGCGCGCCGCGCCCGACGCGACGGTGAACATCTGGTCGGAGACCAGGCCGTGGCACGGGTCCTATGCCGAGATCCGGTCCGACGCGCAACGGTTGGTCACCGCGCTCGCCGAGGCGGGGCTCGGAGCCGGGCGCCGTCGTCGCGTTCCAGCTGCCGAACTGGCGCGAGGCCGTCGTCGCCTTCTACGGCCTCGCGCTGGGCGGCTACGTCCTCGTCCCGATCGTGCACATCTACGGCCCGAAGGAGGTGCGGTTCATCCTCGGGCAGAGCGGCGCCCGCGCGTACATCTCCGCGGATCGGTACGGCCACGTCGACTACCTCGACATCGTCGACGGCCTCGCGCCCGGCGAGCTCCCCGATCTCGCGCTGCACGTCGTGGTCGGGCCGGCCGGCGGCGCGGTCGACGCGCCCGTGCGGCGCGTGCGCCTGGGACGTGGTCGACGACGGCCGCGCCCGCCGACGCGATCGGTCGCGCCGGCTCCGACGACGTATGCGTCCTCGCGTACACGTCGGGCACGACGAGCGATCCGAAGGGCGTGCTGCACACCCATCGCACCCTTCTCGCAGAGCTGGTGCACATGCGGTCGTGGATCACGCCGGGATCGCCGAACCTCATGGGTTCGCCGGTCACGCACGCGACCGGCATGCTCGGCGCGGTCTTGGCGCCGATGGAGCAGGGCCAGGACATCCATCTGGTCGACCGTTGGGATCCGGCGCGCGCGCTCGGAGATCATGGTGGAGGCCGACATCGGCGCGGGCACGGGCGCGTCGGTGTTCCTCGCGAGCCTCCTCGACCATCCCGACTTCACGCCCGAGCACGCACGGCGCATCCGCCGCGTCGGCCTGGGCGGCGCGCCGGTGCCCGTCGCGCTCGCGGAGCGGGCGGCCGCGCACGGCATCGAGCTCGTGCGCGCGTACGGGTCGACCGAGCACCCCTCCGTCAGCGGCGGCTCGTTCGACGATCCGCCGGAGAAGCGCCATCGCACCGACGGTGCGCCGATGGCCGGTGTCGAGATCCGGCTGCTCGGCGACGACGGCGCGCCGGTCGAGCCGGGCGCGCCGGGCGAGATCTGGTCGCGCGGGCCCGATCTGTGCGCGGGCTACACCGATCCCGCGCTCACCGCCGACGCGTTCGACGCCGACGGCTGGTACCGCAGCGGCGACATGGGCGTCGTCGACGCCGACGGATTCCTCACGATCACCGACCGCGTGAAGGACGTGATCATCCGCGGCGGCGAGAACATCTCGGCCGCGGAGGTCGAAGCGGCCGTCGCCGCGCTCCCGCAGGTGGCCGAGGTCGCGGTGGTCGCCGTCCCCGACGCGCGGCTCGGCGAGCGCGCGTGCGCGGTCGTGCGGCTCGCGCCCGGCGCGGCGTCGCTCGCCCTGGCCGACATCACCGCCGAGCTCGAGCGGCTCGGCCTGGCCCGCCCGAAGTGGCCGGAGGAGCTGCGGATCGTCGCCGACTTCCCGCGCACCCCCGCGGGCAAGGTCCGCAAGGTGGATCTCCGGCGGCAGTTGCGCGACGGCACCACCAACGGCACCCTGATCGCCGAGGAGAGGCTATGAACGTCGACACCTACCGCTCCATCGACGTGACGCCGATCGCGGGCGCGCTCGGCGCCGAGATCAACGGCGTCGACCTCGCAGCCGACCTGGCCGACGATGTGGTGGCCGAGATCCGGCGGGCGTGGCTGGCGCACCTCGTCGTGTTCTTCCGCGACCAGTCCCTCGCGCCCGAAGTGAGTTCCTCGCGTTCGCCCGGCGCATCGGTGAACCGGTGGAGTACCCGTTCGTGCGCGGGCTCGACGACTTCCCCGAGATCATCTCGGTCTCGAAGCTGCCCGACGAGACGGTGAACTTCGGCGGGATCTGGCACAGCGACACCGTGTACCTCGACCGTCCGCCGATGGCCACGATGCTGGTCGCGCGCGAAGTCCCCCCGTCCGGCGGCGACACGATGTGGGCGAACATGTATGCCGCGTACGACGCGCTCTCGCCGGGGATGCAACGCATGCTCGCGCCGCTGCGCGCGGTCAACAGCTCGGCCCTCGCCGACGTGTCGAAGACGCGCGAGGACCGCATCCGCGACAGCGGCAACGGCGCCGGGCGCGAGTACCTCGCCGAGCATCCGGTCGTGCGCACCCATCCGGAGACCGGGCGCAAGGCCCTCTACGTGAACGTCGCGCACACGCTGCGCTTCGTCGACATGACCGAGGACGAGAGCCGGCCCTTGCTGCGCTACTTGTTCGAGCACTCGATCCGGCCCGAGTTCACGTGCCGGTTCCGGTGGCGTGTCGGCTCGGTCGCGCTGTGGGACAACCGGTGCACGATGCACAACCCGATCAACGACTACCACGGACACACGCGCACGCTGCACCGCATCACGCTCGCGGGTGGACGTGCCGTCGTGACGGGGCGAGGGGTGCGCAGCGAGGTCTCGTGGCCGACGATCCCCGCGATGCTCCGCGACGCGGCGCGGCGCGGGGGCGACATCGAGGCGGTGGTCGACGGCGACCGGCGCGTCGACTTCACGGCGCTGCGGCGGCTGGTCGACGGTGCGGCGCGCGGGCTGCTCGCATCGGGCATCGAGCGCGGTGACCGCGTCGCGGTGTGGGCGCCGAACTCCCTCGACTGGATCGTCGCCGCGCTCGGCGTGACGACCGCGGGCGCGGTGCTCGTCCCCATCAACACGCGGTTCCGCGGCGCCGAAGCCTCGTTCGTGCTCGCGCGCAGCGGCGCTCGCGTGCTGTTCACCGTCCGCGGGTTCCTCGACACCGACTACCCGGCGCTGCTCGCGGCCTCCGGGGTCGAGCTGCCCGCGCTCGAGCACATCGTCCTGCTGAGCGGTGAGCCCGACGATGCCGCGATCGCGTGGGACGACGTTCGTCGCGCGCGGGCACGCCGTGCCCGACGCCGATCTCGACGCACGCGTCGCGTCGATCGGTCCCGACGATCCGAGCGACGTCGTGTTCACGTCGGGGACGACCGGAAACCCGAAGGGCGTCGTCATGACGCACGGTCAGACCCTGCGCGCGTACCTCGACTGGTGCGACTGGGCCGATCTGCGCCCGGGCGACCGCTATCTCATCGCGAACCCGTTCTTCCACATCTTCGGCTACAAGGCCGGGTGTCTCGCGTGTCTCATCCGGGGCGCCACGATCTTCCCGCTCGCGGTGTTCGACGCAGGTGTCGTGCTCGACATCGTCGAGCGCGAACGGATCTCGGTCCTGCCCGGGCCGCCGACGATCTACCAGTCGTTGCTCGACGCGCCCGGCCGCGCGGGCCGCGACATCTCCAGTCTGCGCGTCGGCGTGACGGGCGCGGCCGACATCCCGGTCGAGCTCATCCGGCGCGTGCGCGAAGAGCTGCCGTTCGAGCGCATCCTCACGGGCTACGGGCTCACCGAGGCGGGCACCGTCACGGGTTGCCGGCCCGACGACGACTTCGAGCACATCGCCACCACGGTCGGCGTGCCCTGGCCCGGGTTCGAGGTGCGCACGGTCGCCGACGCGGGCACCGACGCCGCGGCGGGCGAGCCGGGCGAGGTGCTGGTGCGCGGCGAGACGGTGACGCGGGGGTATCTCGACGACCCCGACGCGACCGCGCTCGCGATCGACGCCGACGGATGGCTGCACACCGGCGACTTGGGCACCATCGACGCCGACGGCTACCTGCGTATCGTCGGGCGTATCAAGGACATGTTCATCGTCGGCGGCTTCAACGCGTACCCGGCCGAGATCGAGAACCTCTTGCTCCGCCATCCGCGCATCGCCCAGGTCGCGGTGATCGGTGTGCCCGACGACCGCCTGGGCGAGGTCGGCAAGGCCTTCGTGGTCCTGGAACCCGGCGCGCCGATCGAGCCGTCGGAGATCGTGCGATGGGCGCGCGCCGAGATGGCGAACTACAAGGTGCCCCGCGTGGTCGAGTTCGTCGACGCGCTGCCCGTGAACGCCACGGGCAAGGTCGTCAAGGACGAGCTGCGGGCGCGCTCGGTGCCGTCGTGACGGAGCCGTACGCGGCGATCCGGTACGACGGGGCCGACGGCGACGGGATCGCGCGCATCACGCTGCACCGGCCGGAACGCCTGAACGCCTTCACCAACGGTATGCAACGCGAGTTGTGCGACGCGTTCGACCGCGTCGACGCGGATGCGGCGGTGCGGGCGGTCGTCGTGACGGGATCGGGGCGCGGGTTCTGCGCGGGCGCCGATCTCGGTTCGGGCGAGCGGACCTTCTCGGGTGGCAAACGGTCGGGACGAGATCCGGGCGGCGTGGTCGCGCTGCGCATCTTCGACTGCACGAAGCCGGTGGTCGCGGCGGTGAACGGTCCCGCGGTCGGTGTCGGCGCGTCGATGACACTGCCGATGGACGCGCGCTTCGCCGCGCCCGGCGCGACCTTCGGATTCGTGTTCACCCGGCTCGGCATCGTGCCCGAGGCGTGCTCGTCGTGGTTCCTGCCCCGGCTCGTCGGCATCCCGACCGCGCTCGACTGGCTGATGTCGGCGCGCACCGTTGCGGCCGCCGACGCGCTGACGGCAGGGCTCGTGCGGGAGGTGGCCGGCGACGTCGTGGCCGCGGCGACCGCGTACGCGCGCGACCTCGTGCAGGGCACCGCGCCCGTGTCGGTCGCGCTGACGCGTCAACTCGTCTGGCGCATGACGACGGTCGCCACTCCGGCGGAGGCGCACCGCATCGACTCCGCGCTGCTGCTGGCCGCGGCGACGGCGCCCGACGCTCGCGAGGGCGTCGCCGCGTTCCGCGATCGCCGCGCGCCCGAGTTCGCGATGCGTGTCCCCGACGATCTTCCCGCCGCGTACCCGTGGTGGGGACCCGAGGAATGGAGCACCTGATGGCCCGAGTACCCGTGGCGGAGGGCATCTTCACCGGGCTCGACGACACCGGACCCGATGACGCCCCGCAGTTGATCGGGAGCCGGTGCACCGAGTGCGGCATCGTCACGTTCCCCGCGCAGGACTCGTGCCCGCGGTGTGCGTCGACCGCGATGGCCGAGCACCTGTTGCCTCGCCGCGGCCGGCTCTGGGCGTGGACCACCCAGGACTTCCCGCCGCCGTCGCCGCCGTACACGGGGCCGACGGGGCGCGACTTCGTCCCCTTCGGCGTCGGCTTCGTCGAGCTACCCGACGAGGTGAAGGTCGAGACCCGGCTCACCGTGGCCGATCCCGACGCGCTGGCCATCGGCATGGAGATGGAGCTCGTGCTCGTGCCGTTCCGCACCGACGGCGACGGCAACGAGGTCGTGACCTTCGCCTTTCGTCCCGTGACCTCAGGAGCAAACGCATGATGGACGTTGCCATCGTCGGAGTCGGCCTGCACCCGTTCGGGCGCTTCGCCGGTGTGTCGGGTATCGAGATGGGTGCGATCGCGATCCGGCGCGCGCTCGCCGATGCGGGGTGCCAGTGGAGCGACATCCAGTTCGCGTTCGGCGGGAGCTACGAGGTCGACAACCCCGATGCGGTCGTCGCCCTGCTCGGCCTCACCGGGATCCCGTTCACCGACGTGTACAACGGGTGCGCGACCGCGGCGAGCGCGCTCACGATGGCGGCGAACACGATCCGGCTCGGCGACTGCGATCTCGGCATCGCGGTCGGCATGGACAAGCACATCCCCGGCGCGTTCACCGCCGACCCGCGCCTCTACGCGTGCCCGTCGTGGTACGGCGAGGTCGGCCAGTTCCTCACCACGAAGTTCTTCGGTATGAAGATCAACAAGTACATGCACGATCACGGCATCTCGCACCAGACGCTCGCCCGGGTCACGGCGAAGAACCTCCGCAACGGTGTGTTGAACCCGAACGCGTTCCGGCGCAAGGCGATGGCGGAGGAAGAGATCCTCGCCGCGCCGATGCTCAACTACCCGCTCACGCAGTACATGTTCTGCAGTCCCGACGAAGGCGCGGCCGCGGTGGTGCTGTGCCGCGCCGACCGTGCGCACGAGTACACCGACACACCGATCTACCTGCGCGCGTCCACGGTGCGGACGCGGCGGCTCGGGGCGTTCGAGGTGCACAGTCCGTGGCTCCCGATCGAGGAGACGGTGGGCCCGACGGTCGACGCGTCGCGCGCCGCGTTCGAGACGGCGGGGATCGGGCCCGACGACGTCGACGTGATCCAGCTGCAGGACACCGACGCGGGCGCCGAGGTCATCCATCTCGCCGAGAACGGCTTCTGCGCCGACGGCGACCAGGAGGCGCTCGTGGCCGACGGCGCGCTCGAGATCGGCGGTCGCCTACCGGTCAACACCGACGGCGGGCTCATCGCGAACGGCGAGCCGATCGGTGCATCCGGGCTCCGGCAGGTGCACGAGGTCGTGCTGCAGCTGCGGGGCCGGGCGGGGGAGCGCCAGGTACCCGGAAACCCGAAGGTCGGGTACACGCAGCTCTACGGCGCGCCCGGCACCGCGGGCGTGTCGATCCTCAGCGTCTGAACCGTGATCCGGCCCGCGGCAAGAATGGCCCATGCTGCGTGAACGGCTCGGGAGCGGCGCGACCTGGTTGACGCTCGACCGCCCGGAACGGCTCAACGCGTTCACCGGATCCGACTACCGCGACCTCCGAGTGGCGATCGAGCAGGCAACGGCCGACGCGGCGACGCGCGTGATCGTGTTGACCGGGAACGGGCGCGCCTTCTCCGCGGGCGCCGACCGCGCGCTCGTCGACGGCTCGGCGAGTGCCGCCGATCTGCGGCTGGCCAGCGACGAGTTCTCGGGGATGCTCGAGGCCCTCGGACGATGCGACAAGCCGATCGTCGTCGCGGTGAACGGTCTCGCGGTCGGCATCGGGTGCACGATCCTCCTGCATTGCGACCTCGTCCTGATGGCCGAATCGGCTCGCGTGCGCCTGCCGTTCACCGCGCTCGGCGTGGTGCCCGAAGCCGGGAGCTCCGCGCTGCTGCCGGCCCGGGCGCCGTGGGGCGACCTCACGTGGGCGATGTTCTCGAGCGAATGGGTCGATGCGGCGGGTGCGGTACGGCTGGGGCTCGCCTGGCGCGTCGTGCCCGACACCGATCTCGTCGCCGAGACACGGCGGGTGGTGGAGACGCTCGCGGCCTGCGACCCTGCGGCGGTCGCGGCCACCAAGCGCCTGCTCGTCGCCGGGCGCGCCGACCTCGTGCGCGCCGCGATGGCGCGCGAGCGCGCCGAGATGCAGGCGCGGTACGGCGACGCCCGCGACTGAGCGGCACATTTCCGGCCTCTCGGCCAGGCGAAGCAATCGTCCGGGCGGTGGTAGACACGCCATTCCTCGGTCTTCGCGTCCGTTCGGGCGGCGCTGTGAGTATTGCATTCTCATTTCGCTATAACTAGGTTCTCGGCAGTGGACACCCGGGACACGCCCGAGCAGGCGGAGCTCCGCCGCGCCGCGCAGCAGCTCGCACGGGAGCTCGGGCCCGCGACGGTCGCAGGACTCGACGACGCGACCCGGACCCGGCGCCTGGCCACGGCGGTGCGCGACGCCGGTTGGCTCGAGCTCCGCGACGACGCAGGCGGAGGTGCACCGCTCGCGGGCGGGGTCGAGGCGGCGATCGTGGCCGACGCGCTCGGCGGGAGCGTGGCCGACGTCGCCTTCTCGGGCCCGGTGCTCGCACGGGATCTCGCGCGCCGCGCGGGCGTGCGCGCCGCCGACGGCGCGCTCGTCGCCTTCGGTCCGGCGCTCGCCGGCGCCGCGGTCGTGCCCGCTTCGAGCACGACCACCACGACGGAGATCCTCGCCGTCGACAGCGGCGACGAGAGCATCGACACCGCGTTCGTGCTCGTTCCCGACGGCTCCTCCGGTTACCGCCTCGCGCAGGTGCCCGTGACCGGCCACGCGCGGCGGTACCGATCTCACGCGTGCGGTGCGCTCGATCCCGGCCGGCACGCCCGTGCACCCGCTCGCGGATCAGACCCGGCCGCTCACGCCCGACGACCTCGCGGCGTGGACCGCGCTGGGGCTCGCGCTCACGAGTGCCGATCTCGTCGGGGTGATGCGCGGCGCGCTCGCGGTCACGGTCGCGTACGCGGCGGAGCGGCGGCAGTACGGCGTTCCGGTCGGGTCGTTCCAGGCCGTGCAGCACCTGCTCGCCGAGGCCGCGTGCCTGATGGAAGGTTCGCTGAGCGTCTCGCTGCACGCGTCGTGGGCCGTCGACAACCTGCCGGCCGGGGAGGCCCGGGCCGCGGGCCGCGTCGCCAAGGCGTACTCCGCCCGTGCCGCGCGCACGGTGTGCGAGACGGCGGTGCAGGTGCACGGGGGTATCGGCAACACGTGGGAATGCGTCGCCCACGTGTTCCTGCGCCGGGCGCTGCTCTCCTCGCAGTGGTTCGGCGACGACGACGTGCAGCTCCTCGAGTTGCAGCGCGAGCGCCTGGGGGCGGCCGATGGACTTCTTTGACTCGCCCGCCGAGGCGGAATTCCGAACGCGCCTGCGGGCCTGGCTCGCCGACAACAATCCCGGCCTGCCGTCGTCGTCGACCGACGACGAGTACTGGGCCCGGCAGGCCGAATGGCACACCGCGCTCTACGACGCGGGGTTCTTCGGGCTGAGCTGGCCGTCGCGTTTCGGCGGTCACGATCTGCCCACTGTCTACGACGTGATCCTCGACGAGGAGGTCGCGAACGCGGGCGCGCCGCCGCGGCCGAGCCTCGGATACCTCGTGCAGGGGATCTCCACCCACGGGAGCGAGGCCATCAAGGACCGCTTCCTGCCGGGACTGATCAGCGGCCGCGAGCGCTGGTGCCAAGGCTTCAGCGAGCCGGACGCCGGTTCCGACCTCGCGTCGCTGCGCACGACCGCGACACCCGACGGCGACGAGTACGTGATCGACGGGCACAAGATCTGGACCAGCTACTCCGACGTCGCCGACTGGTGCATCCTCCTCGCGCGCACCGATCCCGACGTGCCCAAGCACAAGGGCCTGTCCGCGTTCGCGGTCCCGATGCACCAACCGGGCATCGAGCAGCGGCCGCTGCGGATGATCAACGGCATCACCAACGAGTTCGGACAGGTGCTGTTCGACCGCGCGCGCGTCCCCGCCGCGAACATGATCGGCGAGCCGGGCGAGGGCTGGCGGCTGGCGATGACGATCGTGAGCCACGAGCGCGAGCCCGGTGAGCTCGGTTACGTCGCACGCTACGCGAAGACGGTCAAGGAGCTCGAGCAGACCGTGCGGGCCGACCCCGACGCGTTCCGCGCCGACCAGCGCGCGGCCGTCGCGTGGGCGCACGTGCAGACCGAGATGCTGCGGCTGCACGTGTGCCGCCGCCTCTCGGAACGACTCGACGGCGTCGAGCACGGGCCCGGCGGGTCGATCGACAAGCTGCTGATGACGTGGGTCGAGCAGACCGTCGGGAGCGCCGCGCTCACGGTGTCGGGCGCGCGAGCCGCGACCGATGCCGACGACGTGGCACTGAAGGTGTACCTCTACAGCCGGGCCCAGAGCGTCATGGGCGGCACGTCCCAGATCCAGAAGAACATCGTCGCGACCCGGATCCTCGGCCTGCCGACGGCCTGAGTGCCCGGCGCCCGCAAAGGAGCTCCTGATGGACTACGACCTGCCCGACGTCATCCGCGTCGAGACCGACGGCCCGGTGCGGATCGTGCGCCTGTCGCGCCCCGAGAACCTCAACGCGATCAACGAGGAGCTCCATCTCGGTCTCACCCGGCTGTTCCCGCAACTGAGTGCCGACGCAGACGCGCGGGTCGCGGTCGTCACCGGTGAGGGACGCGCGTTCTCCGCGGGCGGCGACTTCGACCTCCTCGACCGGATGGCGAACGACCGCGTGCTGCGGCGCGACGTGATCGCCGAGGGCCGCGAGCTGGTGCTCAACATGATCCGGTGCCGCGTCCCCGTCGTCGCCGCGGTCAACGGCCCCGCCGTCGGTCTCGGCTGCAGCGTGATCGCGCTGTCGGACGTCGTGTACATGGCCGAGTCCGCGTACCTGTCCGATCCGCACGTGACGGTCGGTCTCGTCGCCGCCGACGGAGGCCCGATCATCTGGCCCTTGCACACGAGCCTGCTTCTGGCGAAGGAGTTCGCGTTCACCGGCGACCGGATCACGGCCACGCGCGCGGCCGAGATCGGCCTCGCCAACCACGTCGTTCCCGACGGCGAGGTGCTCGCGGCCGCGCTCGCCGCCGCGCACAAGGTCGCCGCGCTCCCGCGCCAGGCCGTCGAGGCGACCAAGCGCGTGCTGAACCTGCACCTCGAGCGGGCGGCCCTCGCCACGATCGACTTCGCGATGGCGGCCGAGAGCGAGTCGTTCGACACGCCCGATCTGCGCGCGAACGTCGACCGGTTCCTCGGCCGCCCGTCGGCGCCGGCCGACTGAGCGGAGGGCGCCCGCCGTTACGCGGGCGTGAACTCGAGATGCAGGCGCGTGAGCCCGCGCAGGATGTACGTCGGCATGTACTCGTAGCGACGCGCGCCGGCGGGACCGTGCTCGGCCTCTGCGATCCTGATGTCGCGCATGCGGTCGAGGATGCGTTCGATGCTGATACGCGCCTCGGCGCGGGCGAGCGGTGCGCCCGGGCACGTGTGGACGCCGTGGCCGAACGCGATGTGCCGGCGGGCGTTGGCGCGGTCGGGGTCGAATTCCTCCGGTCGCTCGAAGCGCCGCGGGTCCCGGTTCGCGGCGCCGGTGAGCACCATCACCGTGGTGCCGGCCGGGATGTCGACGCCGCCGACGGTGGTCGGGACACGTGACAGCCGGAAGTCGCCCTTGATCGGGCTCTCGAACCGCAGCATCTCCTCGACGAAACTCGCGATCCGCGCCCGGTCGCCGCGCAACCGCTGCTGCAGGTCGGCCCGCTCGCCGAGCATCTGGAGCGCGCTGCCGAGGAGGCGGACCGTGGTCTCCTGGCCGGCCGCGAACAGGTTCACCGCGACCCGCACCACGTCGATGATCTCGGGCAGTGAGCCGTCGGGGAACGTGGCCGTCGCGAGGCCGGTCATGACGTCGTCGGTCGGGTTGGCGCGCCGGTCCTCGACGTACTCGGTGAACCGCGCGTAGAGGAACTCGAGCGGACTGTGGGCCATCGTCTGCTCGGAGCTGCCGATCGCCCGGCCCGGCCGCTGGGCCGCGAGCTCGGCGCGGAACGCCGCGTGGTCGGCCTCGGGCACACCGAGCAGATCGGCGATCACCAAGAGTGCGAACGGGCTCGCGAACTCGCTGATGAACTCGCACCGCCCGTGCGCGGCGAACTCGTCGAGCTGGCGGTCCGCGAGTCGCCACATGAACGCCTCGTTCTCGCCGAGGCGCTTGGGCGTGATCAACCGCATGAGCAGCGCGCGGTGCGCGGTGTGCGTCGGCGGGTCGAGGGTCGGCAACTGGTCGCTGAACGGCAACTGGTCGCGGTACTGCTCGATGAGCGCGCCGACGTCGTCGCCGGTGAGTGGGACCGGGAACCCGGGGAACGGACCGGTCACCGAATTGCACGACGAGAACGTCGCGGTGTCGTGGAACACCGAGATCGCCTCCTCGTACCCGGTCACCATCATCACGTCGTGGTGCGATTCGCGCTGCACCGGGCACTGCGCCCGGAGGTGGTCGAAGTACGGGTAGGGATCGGCGACGAACACGTTGTCCCGGAAGAAGTCGACTCCGTCGAAGTTCGCGCCCTCGAAGTTCGCGCCCTCGAGGTTCGCGCCCTCGAGGTTCGCGCCCTCGAGGTTCGCCCCCTCGAGGTTCTCGCGCGGTCGAGATCGGTCATGGAGCCCCCATCAGAGTTCGATCAGCGTCGGTATCCGGCGCGCGGCGAGCAGTTGGCTCCCGATGTCGACGGTGATGTCGTCGGCGGAGCCGAAGAGCCCGTCGAGCACCATCGTCCGCTTCAGGAAGCGGTGGAACGGATGATCGGTGGTGAAGCCGATCCCGGCCAGCACCTGCTGGCAGTGCGCGGCGACCGTGCGCGCGGCGCGCCCCGCGGTCGCCTTCGCGAGCGCGGCCGTCAGCGGGTTCTGCTCGTCGCCCGCCGCATCCAGCGTCGCGTCGAGGGCTTCGACCACGACGAGGGCTTCCGCGAGCCGGTGGCGGACGGCCTGGAACGACGCGATCGGGCGGCCGAACTGGACCCGTTCCACGGCATGCGTGCACGCGAGGGCGAGCATTGCCCGGCACGCGCCCGCGGTCTGGCGCGCGACCGCGCGCCGGCCGGACGCGACCGCCGCGTCCCACGCGGCGGCGTCGAGCGTCGGGCCCTCGGCCACGGCCGGCCCCACCCGCACGAGATGGAGGCCCAGTTCGGGATCGGCGCCGTGCACCGTCCGCACCTCCGCCGACGCGGCCGGGACGGTGATTGCGCGGTAGCCCCGGTCGGCCGCGCACACCACGAGCAACTCGCGGGCCGTCGTCGCGCGATCGTCGTGAGCCCGGACGCGTGCAGGGTGCCGCCGTCGCCGCGGCCGGGCGCGTCCCACGCGCCGAACTGCGGGAGCATCACCGCGAGGTCGGGCCCCGGCCGCGCGCCGAGCGCCGACGCGACCACGTCGTCGAGCGCGGTCGACGTGGCGTTGGTCGTGCCGAGCGCGCCGAACACGACGTCGATCGCATCGCGCGGCTCGGTTTCCAGCAGGTCGAGCCATCCGAGACCGGTCAGGACGGCGTCGGCGTTCGGGCACGCGCCGGCGAGCGCGGCGCGGACGGTGTCGTCGAGCAGCGCCCGCTCCGCCGCGTCCATCATTCGTCGGCCCCGAGGTCGAGCAGGCGCCGGGCGATGATGTTGCGCTGGACCTCGGCCGTGCCGCCGTAGATCGTCGCGGCACGCGAGTACAGGTACTCGGCGCGCCACACTTCACTGGGAGCGTCGTCGCCCGTCTCCACGACTCCGGGGAGCAGGCGCCGGATCGCGTCGTACGTCGAGTGCTCCGCGGTGGCCACCAGCACCTTGTCGATCGAGGTCTCGGCGCCGAGCGTCGCGCCGGTCGCGAGCCGGTGCTGGGTCGCGCGCGAACCGGGCGCGCAGCGCGTGCAGGTGCAGGAACGCGTCGCCGACGATCTCGGCGTTGCGCGCGTTCGGCGGCGCGATCTCGACGGCCTGCTCCAGGCGCCGGTACAGGAACGCGATGCGCTGCCAGAAGCACGACGAGCGCTCGAAGGGCAGGATGCTCATCGCGACGGCCCACCCGCCGTTCACCTCGCCGAGGATCCGATCGGCGGGAACGACGACGTCGTCGAAGAACACCTCGGCGAACTCCCGCACGCCGTTGATCATCTCGATCGGCGCGACCGTGATCCCCGGTGTGTCCATGTCGACGAAGAACGCGGTGATGCCGCGGTGGCGCGACTCTGCCGGCCCGGTGCGCGTCAGCAGCACGCAGCGGTCCGAGTACTGGGCCAGGCTGGTCCACACCTTCTGGCCGTTGATCACCCACGACGACGCGGTCGCGGCGTCGCCGTCGGGCACCGCCCGGCAGCGCAGCGCGGCGAGGTCGCTCCCGGTCCCGGGTTCGGAGAAGCCCTGGCACCACATCTCGGCGCCCGAGAGCAGGCGGGGGACGACGTCGGCCGCGAGCGCGGGCGGCGCGAAGTCGATGAGGGTCGGCGCGAGCACCTCGATGAGGGAGAAGAGGCCGGGGTCGGTCAGGTCGCGCGCCGCCAACGCCGCGCCGAGCTCGGTGCGCAGCATCGGCGAACCGCCGAGCCCGCCGACGTGCTCGGGCCAGCCGTACCGCATCCAACCCGCGTCGAACAGGATCGACTTCACCCGTTGCATCTGCGCGATCTGTTCGTCGAGCGTGCCCGGCGGGGCATACGCCGGCGCGACCTCGGCGCGGTGCGCATGGAGCCAGGCGTGGAGCTCGGTGCGGAAGTCGGCGATGGCCCACTCGCGCCGGGCGACTTCCATTCGTCTCCCTCGTTCGTCCCGTGTTCGGAGAATCCCGCATGCTCTTGGCGAGAGACTCGTTCTCGTCTAGCGTAACTTGCCTATGACGAAGTGGCACGAAGAGCTGTTGTTGATCGACGGGAAGCTCACGCCGGCCGCAGGCGGGGCGACCTACCAGACGCTCTCGCCCTCGACCGAGGAAGTCCTCGGGGTGGCCGCCGACGCGAACCTCGACGACGCGCGGCGCGCGATCGGCGCCGCCCGCAACGCCTTCGACACGACCGCATGGTCACGCGATCACGCGTTCCGGGTGCGGTGCCTGCGCCAGCTCGAACAAGCCCTGCGGGAGAACGTCGAGCCGCTGCGGGAGATCATCGTCCACGAGGTCGGCGCGCCGGTCTCGAGCACGAGCGGTCCGCAACTCGAAGCGCCGATCGACGTCGTGGGCTGGTACGCCGACCTCGCCGCCGGCTACGAGTTCGTCGAGGACCTCGGCGAGCGCGACACCTTCGCGGGCCGGCACCACCGCTGGATCGAGAAGGAGGCCGCGGGCGTCGTCGGCGCGATCACGGCGTACAACTACCCGATCCAGCTCGCGCTCGCGAAGCTCGCGCCGGCCCTCGCGGCCGGGTGCACGGTGGTGTTGAAAGGTGCGCCCGACACGCCGTGGGCGACACTCGCACTCGGCAAGCTCGTCGCGGAGGCGACCGACATCCCGCCCGGCGTCGTGAACGTGCTCACGTCGTCCGACAACGCGGTCGGCGCCGAGTTGACGACGCATCCCGACGTCGACGTCGTCTCGTTCACGGGCTCCACGCCGGTGGGCCGCCAGATCATGGCTGCGGCGAGCGCCACCGTGAAGCGCGTGTTCCTCGAGCTCGGCGGCAAGTCGGCGTTCGTCGTGCTCGACGACGGCGACCTCGCGATGTCGGCGCTGTTCTGCTCGTACGCCGCGGTCTCCCACTCGGGGCAGGGCTGCGCGATCACGTCGCGCCTCGTCGTGCCGCGCGCACGCTTCGACGAGGTCGTCGACATCGCCCGCGCGACCCTCGCCGGCATGGCCTACGGCGATCCCACCGACCCCGCGAACATGATGGGCCCACTCATCAGTGCCAAGCAGCGGGAGAAGGTCGCGGGCTACGTCGACCGGGCGGTCGCCGACGGCGCCGAGGCAGTGGTCGGCGGGCGCATCCCCGAGCACCTGCCGCGCGGGTTCTTCTACGAGCCGACGTTGCTCGTCGGCGCGGCCGAGGACTCCGCGGTCGCGCAGGACGAGCTGTTCGGTCCCGTGCTCGTCGTCCTGCCGCACGACGGCGACGACGACGCGGTCCGTATCGCGAACAACTCGATCTTCGGGCTGTCGGGCGCGGTGATGAGCGCCGACCGTGAGCGCGCCCTCGGCGTCGCGCGGCGGATCCGCGCCGGGACGATGAGCGTGAACGGTGGCGTGTACTACGGGCCTGACGCACCCTTCGGCGGGTACAAGCAGTCGGGGATCGGCCGGGAGATGGGTGCGGCCGGGCTGCTCGAATTCCTCGAGCTGAAAACGCTGGCCGAGCCGGCGGGTTGAGCGTGCCGCGGTACCGCGTCGTCCAGTGGGCGACCGGCAACATCGGCGGCCGCGCGCTGCGCGAGGTCATCCGGCACCCGGATCTGGAGCTCGTCGGCGTGTTGGTCTACGACCCGGCGAAGGCCGGCGTCGACGCCGGGACCCTGTGCGGAGAGGATCCGGTCGGCGTGGTCGCCACCGACGATCCGGTCGGCGCCCGCGCGATCGCGGCCGACTGCGTCCTGTACATGCCGCCGCGTCTTCGATGTCGACGACGTCGTCGCGATGCTCGAGTCCGGCACCAACGTCGTCACCACCCGGGGCGAGCTGTTCGGCGGCGGTCACCGTCTGGGCGACGACGACCGTGACCGCGTGCTCGACGCGTGCGCGCGGGGCGGTTCGTCGATCTACGCCACCGGGAGCAGCCCGGGGTTCATCACCGAGGTGCTTCCGGTCGCGCTGCTGTCGCTCCAGCGTCGCGTCGAGTCGATCGAGATCGACGAGTTCGCGAACATGTCGCGCCGCGACTCGCCGCACATGATCTTCACGCAGATGGGTTTCGGCCGGCCGCCCGAGTCGTTCGACCCGAACCGGTCGTCGTACCTTCTCGCCGAGTTCCGCCCGTCGCTCGAACAGCTCGCGCACGCCGCCGGCATGGTCATCGACGAGTGGACCTGCTCCGGCGAGGTCGCGGCGGCGCGCCACGACACCTCGCTGCTCGCGGGCGACCTCGGAGCGGGAACCGTCGGCGCGCAGCGTACGAACATCGTGGGCAAGTGCAACGGCGCCGACTTCGTGCGGTTCACCGCGAATTGGTATTGCACTCCCGACGTCGACCCCGAGTGGGAGTTGCGCCCGACGGGGTGGCGGGTGCGCGTGCGCGGCGAGGCGCCGTTCGACGTCGACCTCACGTTCCCCGTTCCGCTCGACGACCTCGCCGCGTTCACACCCGCGTACACCGCGAACCGGCCGGTGAATGCCGTCCCCTACGTGTGCGCGGCACCCCCGGGCATCCTGGCGACCGCCGACCTGCCCCCGATCACGCCCGCGGGCCCGGCGTCGCCGGCGTGAGTTCGCGAGACTCTGCTCAATCGGAATCGATCCTGCGCTGCGGCGCGAACGAGGAGAAGACGACATGTCACTGTTCAGCGCCTTTCGCTACGACGGCAAGCGCGCGCTCGTGGTCGGTGGCGCCAGCGGGATGGGGGCGGCCGTCGCCGCGCTCGTGCAGGACGCGGGCGCCGAGGTCGTGGCGATGGACTTCGCCGACATCACCCTCGCAGGTGCGAAGGCGGTGCACGTCAACCTGGCCGACGCGGCATCGATCGATGCCGCCGTCGCGCGAGTGCGATGGTCCGGTCGACGCGGTGTTCTCGTGTGCCGGTGTCGCCGACGGCACGCCGGGCATCGAGAAGATCAACTTCATCGGGCACCGCTACCTGATCGACCTGCTGCTCGCCAAGGGTCTGCTCGGGCGCGGCTCCTCGATCGGCTTCATCTCGTCGGCGGCCGGCCTCGGATGGGAGGCAAACCTCCCGGAACTGAGGGAATACCTCGACATCACCGACTTCGATGCCGCGTCGCAGTGGGCGCTCGACCACAACCACGCCGACTACATGTGGAGCAAGCAGGCGATCTGCGCGTACGTCGCCCGCGAGGCGATGCCGTTGCTGAAGCAGGGGATCCGTATCAACGGCATCTGTCCCGGCCCGACCGACACGCCGCTCGCGCAGGCGAACAAGGACATGTGGCTCGGCTTCGGCGCCGACTACCGCGCCGAGGTCGGAGTCGAGGCCGCGACTCCGCTCGAGCAGGCGTACCCGCTCGTCTTCCTCTGCAGCGACGCCGCGGTCGCGATCACCGGCGTGACCGTGATCACCGACTCGGGCTATTTCAGCGCCGGGGTGACGGAGACGTTCCCCGACGCCACTCCGGCCGTCAACTTCCTGCTCGGTCGCTACTGAGGGGGTACGCCGTGACCTCGACCGCGGTCGAGTTCGATCCGTTCTCGGACGAGTACTTCAACGACCCGAGCGAGGTGTACCGGCGGCTCCGCGACGAGGCCCCCGTCTTCTTCAGCGAGCGGTACGGCTTCTATGCGCTGTCGCGCTTCGCCGACGTGCTGGCCGCGCACCGCGATTGGGAGGCGCTGTCGAGCGCGCACGGCGTCGATCTCAACTCGATGTCGATGGACCCCGAGGTGGTCGCGGGCTTCCGGAGCATCATCATGATGGACCCGCCCGAGCACGACCGCCTGCGCGCGCTCGTGAGCCGCGTGTTCACCCCGCGCGCCGTGACCGCGCTCGAGCCGATGATCCGCGAGGTCATCGGCGCGGCCCTCGATGCCCTCGACGGCGCGACCGAGCTCGACGCCGTCGCCGACTTCTCCGCGCACTTTCCCGTGGAGATCATCTCGCGCATGCTCGGAGTGCCGGAGGGGCATCGGCAGAAGATCCGCGAGCGGCTCGACCTCAGCTTGCACCGCGAGCCGGGCCGGATGGACTTCACGCCCGAGGGCGAGCAGGCGATGATGGAGAACGGCGCGTACTTCTACGAGCTCTCGGTCGACAAGCGCCGGCACCCGGGCGACGACATGATCTCGCGGATGACGCAGGTCACCGTCGACCGCGGTGACGGGGTGGAGACCGGCCTGGACGACGTCGAGATCGCGGGCTTCGCGGGCCTGCTCGGCGGCGCGGGCGCGGAGACGGTGACGAAGCTGGTCGGCAACGCGGTGGTGTTGTTCGCGCAGCAGCCCGACCAGTGGCAGAAGATCCTCGACGACCCGGAGAAGATCCCGCGGGCCGTCGACGAGATCCTCCGTATCCTGCCGCCGTCGCAGTACCAGGGTCGCTATTCGGTGGCCGACCGCGAGTTCGAGGGCGGGACGATCCCGGCCGGGTTCCCCGTGCTCCTGATCACCGGCGCCGCCACTCGTGATCCGCGTGCGTTCGAGCGGCCGGACGAGTTCGACGTCGAACGCGCCCCGGGCATCTCGATCGGATTCGGTCACGGAACGCACGCGTGTCTCGGCGCGGCACTCGCACGGATGGAGAGTCGGGTCGCGATCGAGGAGATGGCCCGACGCTGGCGGCACTGGGAGGTCGACGAGGCCGGACTGCGCCGCGTCCACATGTCGAACGTCGCGGGCTATTCGCACGTCCCGGTGCGCGTGAAGGGCTGACGGTCGCGTCAGGCCCGGCCCGCGGGCCACGACTTCGGATCGGTGCCGATACCTCGCTCCAAGACCGCGAGTCCGTCGGAGATCGCGGCCGTGAGATCGCCACCTCGGAGGAACCATTGCGTCTGCGCCGCCTGGATCACCCCGCCCACCGCCGCCGCGAGCATCGTGGGCACGAGCGCGTCACTCGCCAGCCCGAGTCGACCGGCGAGGAATTCGGCGATGACCTGTTGGCTCTTCAGTTGGATCCCGCCCAGCACGCCCCGCAGGACGTGGGGGGTGGCCGCGATCACCGACGTCCAGCGCCGGAGCAGCTCCGGGTCTTCGGCCGCGACGACTTCCTCGAGCGCGACGCGGAGCGACTGCAACGGTGGTTCGTGCTCCGGACGAGCCGCGAGCGTGTCGCGCAGGGCCGCGCTGCGGCGCTCGATCCTGACCTGCAGGACGTCGTCCTTGGCGGGGAAATAGCGGTAGAACGTCCGCACCGAGATGTGGGCCTCCGCCGCGATCTCCTCGACCGTGATGTCGAACCCGCGCTGCTCGAAGAGGCGCAGCGCGACGGCCTCCAACTCCACGAGCATCATTTCGGAGCGCTTCACCCGCAGCTGCCGGGCGAGCGAGGGCGTCGCCGGTCGGGTCAACGGGGCCATGCTCCTTCGCGTCGTTGTGTCAAGACCTGCCTATTGTGACATGATCTGCCGGTTCGCGGCGACGAAGCCGTGCAGCCGGACCGGGGGGCGTGCGATGACGACGGTCGAACGAGGAACCGCGACGTATGGCACACGGACGTATGGCACACGGCGTGTCGCGCCGGTGGCGATCTGCGTCGCGCTGCTCGGGCTCGCGGCCTGCTCGAGCAGCACGAGCAGCTCGGGCTCGAACACGACCGCCGCCCCCGCGAGCACGGCGCCCGCGGTCACGACGACGACGACGGCACGCCCGGCGGGGCCTGCGGCCGAGTTCTCGGCCGAGCTGACCGGCGGCACCGGGGTCTTCATGGGGGAGGGCTCCCCGCCGGATCTGCAACACGACGGTTACGTGCAGCGTGAGTACGCCGCGGCCGGAACCGCGTCGTCGTACACCGCGACCCGCGCCCTCACGCGCGACGGTCGCTGGAAGTTCGCGACGGGCGCGACCGCGCCGTACCGCACCCGCGTGCTCGTGCGCGCGCCCGCCGACGCGGCGAAGTTCAGCGGCACGGTCGTGGTGGAGTGGCTGAACGTCAGTGGCGGCGTCGACGCCGACCCCGACTGGACGAGCCTGCAGGAAGAGCTGGTGCGCGCGGGCGACGTGTGGGTCGGCGTGTCGGCGCAGACCATCGGCGTGGAAGGCGGGCCCGTGCTGGTGGCGGTGTCGGGACCGGGCGCCGATACCCAGGGGAAGGGCCTCAAGAAGATCGATCCCGCGCGCTACGGCACGCTGAAGCATCCGGGCGACGGTTTCTCGTTCGACATCTACACGCAGGTTGCGCGCGCGCTCCGTTCCGGTTCGGGACTGAGCGAGTTGCGGCCGCAGCGGCTGATCGCGGCGGGTGAGTCGCAGTCGGCGTTCGCGTTGGTCTCCTACTACAACGGTGTGCAGCCGCTCACGGTCGCGTTCGACGGCTTCTTGGTGCACAGTCGCGGCGCGGTCGGCCTCCCGCTCGTCGCCGCGGGTAAGTCCTCGGACATCGCCGGCGCGATCAGCGGTACGCCGACGATCTTCCGCACCGATCTCGACGCGCCGGTGCTCGACATCCAGACCGAGACCGACGTGACGAGCATCCTCAACTCGTACGCGGCGCGCCAGCCCGACGACAAGCGGTTCCGGCTGTGGGAGGTCGCGGGCACCGCGCACGCCGACGCGCATCTCCTCGGCGCGAATGCGAACTCGATCGATTGCGGCGTACCGATCAACAACGGCCCCATGCACATCGTCGTGAAGGCGGCGTTGCGCGCGCTCACGACGTGGCTCACGAAGGGAACCGCGCCGGTCACCGCGCCGCGCATCGACGTGAAGGCGGGTTCGTCTCCGACCGTCGTGCGCAACGCGGACGGCATCGCCCTCGGCGGTATCCGGACACCTCCGGTCGACGTCCCCGTCGCCGCGCTCTCAGGAGTGCCGGGCCCGAACCCGTCGACGATCTGCCTGTTGCTCGGTTCGACCAAGCCGTTCTCCGCGGCCCGGATCGCGCAGCTGTACCCGACGCGCGCGGGGTACGTGCAGCGCTACGCGGCCGACGCCGACGCGACCATCAAGGCCGGGTTCGCACTCCCCGAAGACCGCGCCGCGCTCATCGCGTTCTCCCAGCCCGCGCTCGTCGGGGCCTGACCGGCCGCTTCCGGGCGCGCGAGAACCCGCCGCGGTCAGCTCGTTCCGGTGACGGCCCGGAACGCGGCCACGAAGGCGCGCAGGCTCGCCTCGGTGGCGGCGTCCGGGGCGCGCGCGGGCGGGCGCGTGAGGAAGTCGGTCGCGCCCGCGGCGACGAGCCGGGGCACCGGTTCCAACGTGCGCTCGAGGTCGATGTCGCCGGCGTCGGTCGTGAACACGCGCAGGTTGGCGACCACCTGCAAACCGTCGGGGGACACGCCTGCGGCGGTGATCCGCTCGCGCAGTGTCGCGATCGACCGTTCGAGCTCGGCCGCGTCGTCGCCCCACGGGATCCAGCGCAGGCCGAAGCGGCAGAGCCGGTCGACGACGCGCGTGTTGATCCGTCCGCTCACCCAGATCGGGACGCCTCCGGCCTGTACCGGCTTCGGCATCGTGTGGATGCGGTCGAACGTCAGCTCGTCGGAGTCATAGCGCGCAACCGGTTGCGTCCACAGCGCGGCGCACACCTCGAGCGTGTGATCGAGCAGGCGACCGCGGCGGTCGAAGTCGAGCCCGGCGGCCTCGTACTCCTCGCGCTGCCAGCCGACACCCACCCCGAGGTCGAGGCGGCCGCCCGACAACACGTCGAGGGTCGCGGCCGTCTTGGCCAGGACCGCGGGACGGCGGAGCGCGGCGAGCAGGATGCCCGTTCCGAGGCGGATGCGTTCGGTCGAACCGGCGACGACGCTCAGCACCGTCAGCGGTTCCAACCAGTGCCCGTCGGGACCGGTGGGTTGGCGGCCGCCCCGTTGCCCGCCGACCTCGGGCCGGCCGTAGGCGTCGAGCTGCTCGCCGAACACCACGTGGTCGGAGACGACGAGCCGATCGATCCCGACCCGGTCGTAGAGACGCGCGGTCGCGAGCATCGTGTCCCAGCTCGCGGGCGCGTCGGCCGCGTACGACACGAGCGCGGCCGCGAGCCGCGGTGTCGTCACGGGGCGGCGGGACGCGGTGCGACGGTGATCGACGGGATCGAGAGCGTCGCACCGCCCCGCAGGACCGCGTCGACCACTTCGACGAGATGCTCGACGTCGATGAGGGAACCGCTCAGGTAGTTCCGGGCGGTCCAGACGGGAAAGAACTCCATCGCGAGGTCGGCGTCCCAGCCGTTGGCGAACTGCGACTGCGCGTCGCCGTCGCCGCCCCCGCAATCGCCGACGACGACGCGCGTGAAGCCGATGTGCGGGTGCTCGGCCCGCCACGCCTCGACCAGCTTGTCGAGCGCGGCCTTGCTCACCGCGTACGCGCCGAGCCCGGGCCACGGTGGTGTGAGCGACGCGCTCGACCGACGACAGGTACGCCGCGACGCCGCCCGAGGCCGTGAGGGCGGGGATCGCCGCGCTCGTGACGATCGCTGCACCGGTGACGTTCGTGTCGAACGCGCGCCGCCAGGTGGCGGCGTCGGTGTCGACGAGCCGGGACAACGGGCCGACTCCGGCGCGTAGACGAGGGCGTCGATCCCGCCGAGCGCGGCCTCGGCCTCGGCGATCGCCGACCGGCACGACTCCTCGTCGGTGACGTCGCATTCGATCGCGACGGTGGATCCCCCCGCTTCCTTCGCGGCCTCGGCGAGATTCTCCTTTCGGCGCGCGAGCAGCGCGACGTGGTCGCCCCGCCGCGCGATGCCGATCCCGATGCAGCGCCCGAGCCCACTCGAGGCTCCTACGACGACGGTTCGCAACGTGCGTCCTCCCCCTTGACGTGTTCCTGCGGTTGGCGTGCTCGGGCCGCGGTGCGCGTCAGCCGCCGAGACCCGTGAGGCAGAACTCCCACGTGTCCTCGGCGCTGAGCCGCAGCGTCGGATTCTCGACGAGGCGATTCCCGAACCAGCTGTACATCACGGTCTGCTGCACGAGCGCCGTGGCGCGGCGCGTGTTGGCGACCCGGATCGCTCCCGCCGCGGCCGCGTCGTCGATCAGCTCGCGCAAGAGGTGGGAAGTGGGCGCCAGCGCGGCCCGCACCCGCGCGGCATGGTTGGCCGCCAGGTGCATCGAGAACTCGGAGATCGCGCGGCGGTGGTGGGAACCGCGCTTGCGGGGCTCTTCGCCGGGGTCGCACCACTGGTGCAGACAGATCGTGAAGGCGCGGAGCCGCTCGAGGGGATCGGTGTGCGCGGCGACGGCCTTGCGGATGTCGTCGCCCGCCTCGCGCACGGTTTCCTCGAACAGCGCGAGCACGAGCTCGTCCTTGCCGTCGAAGTACTCGTAGAAGCCCCGCAACGACTGCTTCGAGCGGTCGATGACCTCCTGGATCGTGAAGTCGGTGGTGCCCTTCTCGTCGATCAGCTCGAAGGCGGCGTCGAGGAAGCGCTGCACCCGTTGCTCGGCACGCGAGCGGGCGGCGTCGACGCTGCGGGACACGGCCCGCTCGCGCCAGGCCGGCGCGTTCGTGTCGGAGGCGGAGTCGACTCCCGGCATGTCGGACCCTGCTTTCATTTCGGCGACGGTACTCGGCGGCCGAACGTGCCGGCGCGCTGACTCCGGGCCACGCCCCGGCGCACGCCCCGGCGCACGCCCGGAGTTCGACCCCGCGTTCGATCCCGCGTCCGGGCCGAAGCGATAACGCTATTCTCGCACAAGGATGTAGTTGCCGACATATTGGCTTTCCGCTAACAATACGACGTTGCGAGAGGCGAGTTTTCAGACTCAGCTGCGCTCCGGTGCGGCGGGAAGCGATGCAGACGGTGCCGACCTCCGACGACGAGATCCGCGACGAGCTGCGGGCGTGGCTGATCGAGCACGCGCCCCGGACGTCGACGTCGCCGGGACCCCCGAAGCGGCCGGCGTGCTGCGGGAGTGGCAGCGCGACCCTGCACGCGGGTCGTTGGGTGGGGATCCACTGGCCCACCGAGTACGGCGGGCGGGGCGCGTCGATGACACAGGTCGCGGTCTACAACGAGGAGCTCGCGCGCGCCGGGTCGCCGCCGCTGCTCGGGCGCGCGGGCATCACCCTCGTCGGGCCGACGCTGATGGCGCACGGCACCGAGGAACAGCGCGCGCGGTGGATGCCGCGGATCCTCGGCGCCGACGACATCTGGTGCCAGCTCTTCAGCGAGCCCGGCGCGGGGAGCGACCTCGCGAGCCTCTCGACACGCGCGCGCACCGAGCGCGACGGTGTGTACCGCGTGACCGGGCAAAAGGTGTGGTCGTCGTACGCCACGTTCGCCGACATGGGGATCGCGCTGGTGCGGACCAACCCGGACGCTCCTGCGCACAAGGGGATCTCGATGCTCGCGATCCCGATGGACGCCGAAGGCGTCGACGTGCGCCCGCTGCGGCAGCTGACCGGCGACCACGAGTTCAACGAGGTCTTCCTCGACGACGTGCGGGTACCGGTCGAGAACCTCGTGGGCCCGGAGAACGAGGGCTGGCGCGTCGCGAACACGACGCTGGCGAACGAGCGCGGCGCGTCGTTCGTGTGGAAGGAGCAGGTGCTCCTCGAGGCGGCGGTGGGCATCCTTTCCGACACCTGTACGCGCGCCGGTAGCGCGGACGATCCGTGCGTGCGCCAACGCATCGCACGATCGTGGATCGACGCCGAGATCTTCCGCCTGCACAACGCACGCACGCTCGCCCGGATCGAGCGGGGCGAGGAGCTCGGCGCGGAATCGAGCGTGGTGAAGCTCTTCTGGGCCGGTGCGAGTCAGCGGCTCTACGAGACCGCGACCGACGTGCTCGGTCCGGTAGCGCTCCTCACCGCCGACGACGGACACGGGGTGGATGGCGCGCGCTGGATGCGCGGGCTGCTGGCGACGCGCGCCAATTCGATCATGGGCGGCTCGAGCGAGATCCAACGCAACATCATCGGCGAGCGCATACTCGGCCTGCCGCGGGAGACGACCGCGAAGCGACCGGAGAGCGCGGAGAAATCCGCGTGCCGCCCGGAGGGAGCGGAGCGTGGAGTCGACCCAGAAGTAGTGGAGCCCGCGACGTGACGGTGGAGATCGATCCGCTCGACCTCGTCGATCCGGAGCGTTACGCGCGCAATGGGTATCCGCACGACGTGTGGACACGGCTGCGAGCAGGCGCCCCGGTCGCGTACGTCGAGGCGGCGGGTTACGAACCCTTCTGGGCGATCACCAAGCACGCCGACATCTTGCAGATCGCCTCGCAGCCGCTGCGATTCTCGAGCGCGCAGGGGATCACGCTCGCGCGTGCCGGCGCGGCCCCGATGCCCCCGACCGAGATCCTCGTGCTGCTCGACCCGCCCAAGCACGCGCCGATGCGCCGGGTCGTGAGCCCGCGCTTCACGCCGAAGGCGGTGCGGGCCCGAAGTGCCGAGGTCGAGCGCATCGCGGTCGACGTCCTCGACGGCGCGGGCCCGGCCGGCGGATCCGGCGACCTCGACTTCGTCGAGCGGATCGCGGCACCGTTTCCCCTCGCCGTCATCGCCTGGATCCTCGGCGTCCCGAAGGCCGACTGGGAGCTCTTGTTCCGCTGGACCAACGAGGTGATCGGCAAGGACGATCCCGAGTACCGCCGCCCGGGCGAGACGCCGGGCCAGACGATCAAGCGGGCGCGGGGCGAGCTGCACCGGTATCTCGGAGCGCTCATCGAGGATCGCCGGCGCGATCCGCAGGACGATCTCATGAGCGAGCTGATCGCGGGCACCGTCAACGGCGCCCCGCTCACCCACGAACAGCTCGTCGCGTACGCCGAGCTCCTCGTGGAAGCGGGCAACGAGACCACCCGCAACGCGATCAGCGGGGGTCTGCTCGCGTTCTGCGAGCACGGCGCGGAGTGGGAGAAGCTACGCGAGCAACCGGGGCTGCTGCCCGACGCGGTCGAGGAGATCCTGCGCTGGGCGAGCCCGATCTCGCACTTCACGCGCGTCGCCACCGACGACTGCGAGATCCGCGGTATGCGCATCGGCGCCGGCGACCAGCTCGCGTTGTACTTCGCGTCGGCGAACCGCGACGAGGACGTGTTCGACGATCCGTTCGCGTTCCGCATCGACCGCCGGCCGAACCCGCATCTCGCATTCGGCTTCGGCGAGCACTTCTGCGTGGGCGCGCACCTGGCGCGCGTCGAGCTCGAGACGATCCTGCGGCACCTGCTCGCCCGGCTCGAGTGGTTCGAGCTGTCGGGCGAGGTCGAACGGCTGCAGTCGGCGGTCAACGGGAGTATCAAGCACCTACCACTTCGCTACCGCTTCGCGTAGCGGAACATCGAGAGGGGACACGATGGAACACCGGCCGTTCGGAACGACGGGGCTCGACGTCTCGGCCATCGGCTACGGCTGCTGGGAGATCGGTGGCGGGTACGGCGACATCGAGGAGATGGAGTTCCGCCGCGCCGTGTCGCGCTCGCTCGACATCGGGATCAACTGCTTCGACACCGCCGAGGGCTACGGCATGGGCGCGTCCGAGCGCGCGCTCGGCGAGGCGCTGGGCGGGCGGCGCGACGAAGCGATCATCGTCACGAAGTTCGGCATGAACTACCGGGACAAGCCGAACCTCCGCGACAGCAGCCGGGAGCGGGTGATCGCCTCGATCGACAAGAGCCTGAAGAACCTCGGCACCGACTACGTCGACGTGTACCTCGTGCACTGGCCCGATCGGGAGACACCGTTCGAGGAGACGATGCTGGCCCTCGACGACATCGTCCGCGAGGGCAAGGTCCGGTTCGTCGGGCTCTCGAACTTCAAGCTCGACGAGATCAAGGCGTGCATGGCCGTGCGCCGCGTCGACGTCGTCCAGTACGGCTGGAACATGTTCGACCGCCGCATGCAGCAGGAGATCCTGCCGTACTGCGAGGAACAGGGCGTGGGGTTCATGGCTTACGGCTCGCTCGCGTTCGGGTTGCTGACGGGCACGTTCACCGAGGACCACGACTTCGGCGGCACCGACTGGCGCGCCCGCCAGGGGAACATGGGCACGATCAAGATGTTCGCCGCGCTGTTCGGCCCGGAGAAGTTCAAGGACAACGTCCGCGCGGTGGAGGAGCTGAAGGTCGTCGCGGCCCGCTACGGCAAGAGCCTCCCGCAGCTCGCGCTGCGTTGGGCGATCTCGCACCCGGCCGTCAGCACCGCGCTCGTCGGCTGCCGCAACGTCGCCGAGGTCGAGGACAACGCCGGCGCGATCGGCTGGGAGATCAGTGCCGCCGATCTCGCCGAGATCGACGCGATCTTCGCCCGGCACGGTGTCGACACCACGCCCGACTTCTGGATCGAAGAGGCCTAGATCTCGATGGGCCAGCTCGAGGGGAAGGTCGCGATCGTCACGGGCGGGGCGAGCGGGCTGGGACGCGGCATGGTGGAGCTGTTCGTCGAGGAAGGCGCCGCGCGTCGTGATCGCCGACATCGACGCCGCGGCCGGCGCCGCGTTCGCGGAGCAGCTCGGTCCGGCGGCCACGTTCAAGCAGGCCGACGTCGAGCGACGCGGATCAGGTGCAGGCCGTCGTCGACCTGCGCGGTCAACCGGTTCGGCGGGCTCGACGTGATGTGCAACAACGCCGGCATCGGCGGATCGTTCAAGCGGTTCCTCGACGACGACTTCGAGGACTTCGACCGGGTCATGGCCGTGAACATCTTCGGCGTGATGGTCGGCAGTCAGCGCGCCGCCCGGCACATGGCCGACGAACGGCGGGGGCGTCATCGTCAACACGACGTCGATCGGCGGGATCAACGCCGGGTCCGGGGTGATGGCCTATCGCGCGACCAAGGCGGCGGTGATCCACTTCACGAGGTGCATCGCGGTCGAGCTCGCGGCGCAGGGCATCCGGGTGAACTGCATCGCGCCCGCGCACATCCCCACGCCGATCAACGCGGCGATGGACCAGTCGTTGATCGTGCGCGCGATGCAGCCGCTCCAACGCGTGGGCTCACCGCGCGACGTCGCCGAGGCGGCGCTCTTCCTCGCGAGCGACCGGGCGGCCCAGATCACCGGGATCGTGCTGCCCGTCGACGGCGGCACGACCGCCGGCTCGCCGCCCCGGTCGATCAAGGACCTCATGGCGAAGTGAGGCAGACGCCGATGCACCCGATCTACTCCTGCGACGACCATCTCGATCTCTCGGCGGTGCCGCCGGCTCTCTGGGAGTCGCGGGTCGCGCGCGCGAGTGCGGAACGAGCGCCGCGCGTCGTGACACGCGACAAGGGCGCGGTGTGGGTGTGCGAGGACCGGGTCATGGGACGCAGCGGGATGCCGGCGAACCGGGCCGCGGTCAAGGGCTTCAGCGCGATCGGGCGCGCCGGGGATCGACGACGACGGCTACCGCGCCGGTACCCCGAAGCTGCGGCTCGACGACATGGATCGCGACGGTCTGGCCGCGTCGGTGATCTACGGGCCGCTCTCGCTCGGCTTCCCGATCGCAGACCCGGCGCTGCAGGAGGAGTGCTACGCGGCGTGGAACGACTGGGCCGTCGAGGAGTTCAACGCGACCGCGCCCGACCGGCTCTGCGTGCTGGCCTTCCTCCCCGGCCACTCGCCCGAGGCGGCCGCGACCGAGCTCGAGCGTTGTGCGGCGGCCGGTCATCGCGGTGCGATCATCGGCGCGTTCGACGTCGACCTCGGCGACCGCGCCTGGGACCGGTTGTGGTCGGCGGCCGAGGAGACCGGGCTGCCGATCAGCTTCCACATCAAGGGCGGCACGTCGTCGAACCTCAGCTACCGGATCGGCAAGTGGCAGTCGGCGGCGTACGCGAGCGTGCTGCCCCTCCAACTCGACGAGCCGCTCGCGATCATGCTCTTCAGCGGAGCGTTGGAACGCCACCCGGGCTGCAAGCTCGTGCTCGCGGAGTCGGGCGTGGGTTGGCTGCCGTACTTCCTGACCCGCATGGACATGGAGTGGAAGTCGCTGGGCGACAAGCTCGACTTCGCGCCCGCGATCGCGCCGAGCGAGCTGTTCCGCCGCCAAGTCGTGGCCACGTTCGAGGAGGAGCCGCTGGCCGAGCAATTCATCCCGCTGCTCGGCGCCGACTCGTGCATGTGGGCCTCCGACTACCCGCACACCGACAGCACGTTCCCGGAGTCGCGCCGGGCGATCGAGGAGACCCTCGGCACCCTCTCCGACGACGACGTCCGCAAGATCACCGCCACCACCTGCGCCCGCATGTACGGGTTTCCGCATGACTGATCGTGTGGCCGGGTTCGATCATGTGTCGCTGCCGATGCAGGACCCGGACGCGATGCTCGCGTTCTATCGCTCGCTCGGGTTCGACATCGGTGGAGCGGCCGTCCGTCGTCTCGGTGTACGTCGGCGAACAAATGATCAACTTCCATCGGCCCGCGACCTGGCAACGCGACGCGTTCACGTTGCGTGCGCCCGCGGCGGTGCCGCCGTGCGGCGACCTGTGCTTCGTCTGGGACGGAACTCCGGAAACGTTGCGTACCCGCCTCGACGCCGCAGGCGCGGCGATCGAAGAGGGACCGGTCGCGCGCGAGGGCGGGCGCCGGAAGGACGCGTCGAGTGTGTACGTGCGCGATCCCGACGGCAACTTGCTCGAGTTCATGATCTATCCGTGAGAGGGAATCGATGACCGCACAGATCGTTATTCGCGGAGGAACGGTCGTGGACGGGACGGGTGCGCCCGGCCGCACGTCGCCGACGTCGCGATCTCGAACGGCGTGATCGTCGAGATCGGCGCCGATCTTCACGGGGAGCGCGAGCTCGACGCGACGGGCTGCGCGGTGACGCCCGGCTTCATCGACATCCACACCCACTACGACGCGCAGGTCTTCTGGGATCCGGCGCTGCGGCCGTCGTGTTTCCACGGCGTGACCACCGTCGTCGCCGGCAACTGCGGCTTCTCGATCGCCCCGACCCGGCCCGAGCACCACGATCTGATCGTCGGGACGCTCGAGAACGTCGAGGACATGGACCCGGCGACGCTGAACGCGGGTATCGCGTGGGAGTTCGCCACGTTCCCCGAGTACCTCGCGCTCGTCGGCCGCCGGGGGACCGCTCCTCAACTTCACCGCGTACGTCGGTCACTCCGCGGTGCGGCTCTACGTGATGGGCGACGCCGCCTACGAGCGGGTCGCCACACCGGACGAGATCGGGCAGATGTGCGTGCTCGTGCGGGAGGCGCTCGCGGCGGGTGCGGCGGGCTTCTCGACCAGCTTCTCGTTCGCGCACCGCGGCGTCGACGGCAAACCCGTCCCGAGCCGCTTCGCGGCGGCGGACGAAGTGGAGGCGCTCTTCCTCGCGGCGGGCGACGCGGGGAAAGGTGTGGTGCTCATCACCCCCGGTGAGCAGTGCACCTACTCTGACGTTTACGAGTGGCAACCCCGCGTCGCCCGCCCGTTCACCTACCCCCTGTTCGCGGCGCCGGCGGGCAAGCATCTCGAACCGCTCCGCCTGCACGAGGAAGGTCTGGCGCGGGGCGCGGACGTGTGGCCGCAGGTGACGCCCCGGCCGCTCACCATGCAGTTCACGATGGCCGACGCTTACAGCCTGAACACCGGCAAGGTCTTCGGCGAGCTGATGAAGGTGGGCCGCGCGGTGCGCCTCGCCGCGTATCGCGATCCGAAGTGGCGCGCGCACGCCGCGGCCGACCTCGAGGAGTCGCCGATGAAGCCGCGCTGGGAGACGTTCGAGGTCTCCGAGTCGGAACGGTTCCCGGAGCTGCAGGGCCGGCGGGTGAGCGACCTCGCGCGCGAACGGGGCTGCAGCCCGCTCGACGTCATGTGCGATATCGCGGTGCAGGAGGACCTCACGACGCGCTTTCGCGGCGTACATCGCGAACGACGACATCGACGCCGTCGGCCACCTCCTCGCGCACGACCACGTCGCGCTCGGCCTCTCCGACGCCGGCGCGCACATCGATCAGCTGTGCGACGCGCCGCTCCCGACCGATCTGCTCGGTACGTGGGTGCGAGATCGGGGCGTGCTCTCGGTCGAGCACGCGGTGCGGAAGCTGACCGGCGAGCCGGCCGACATGTTCGGCTTCACGGGCCGCGGTTACCTGCGCGAGGGGTACGCGGCCGACGTGTGCGTGTTCGATCCCGCGACGGTGGGAACGGGGCCGACGCGGCGAGTGCGTGATTTCCCGGCCGGCGCGGAGCGCTTGACCGCGGAGGAGCCGACGGGCGTCCGCCACGTGCTCGTCAACGGCACGCCGATCCGTGTCGACGGTTCGCAGGTCGACGCGACCGGTCTGCGTCCGGGGACGCGTCCCGAGATCGCGTGACACCCGCATGCGGGTGACGCCACGGGTCGCGGTGGTCGGCGCGGGGTACCTCTACTGCTTCTCGTTCAAGGAGCTCACCCGCCGCCGCGACGCGTGACCTGGCCCCGCAACCAGTCCTCCATGTTGCGTTGGCACTGCTGCGTGATCGGCGCGGCGGGTGCGAGCACGTTGAAGCCGTGGCAGCCGCCCGGATACACGTGCAGCTCCGCGGGAACACCCGCCTGGTTCAGCCGGAGCGCGTAGTCGACGTCCTCGTCGCGAAAGCCGTCGACCGCGCCGACCGACACGAACGCGGGCGGCAGACCGGAGAGGTCGGTGGCCCGGGCCGGCGCCGCAGTGGCGGGCACGCCGGCGCGCCCGTACAGGTCGCCGAGGTACGACTTCCACCCGAACGCGTTCGAGCCGCGGCTCCACACCGCGAGCCCGTCCTGGCGGCTCGACGGCGTGGTCTGGCGGTCGTCGAGCATTGGTTGGTCGAGGAGCTGGAACGCGACGGAAACCTCGCCGCGCTCGCGCGCGCAGCAGTGCGAGCGCGGCGGCGAGACCGCCGCCCGCGCTGACACCCGCGATGCCGATGCAGTGCGGATCGATGCCGAGCTCGTCCGCGTGCTCGTACGTCCAGACGAGTCCGCGGTAGCAATCTTCGAGTGGTCCCGGATACGGCGTCTCGGGTGCGAGCCGGTAGTCGACCGACACCCCGACGAGGCCGAGGGTCGGGCACCACTCCTCGAATTGCGGATCGTCCATCGTGTTGGACCCGATCACGTAGCCGCCGCCGTGCATCGAGAACACGCACGGCAACACACCGTCGGCACCCTTCGCCCGGTGCACCCGCAGTGGCACGGCCGGGTCGCCGGGGACGACATGCTCGCTGCGGTCGACTGTGGCCGACGGCGACGGCGACGGCGCGATCGCAAGGCGCAGTGCCGACAGGATCTCCGCGTCGATCTCGTCGAAGGGCACCAACGCGACGACGGCCGCGACCGCCGGATCGAGCACGTGCGCGTTGGTCACTTTGCCGCCCCGGGCGTGAACTCGAGGTGCAGGTTCTCGTGCCCGCGCAGCATGTAGATCGGGGAGTACGAGTAGCGCCGCGCGCCCGCGGGGCCGTGCTCGCGCTCCGAGATCCCGATGTCGGCCATGCGGTCGAAGATGCGCTCGAGGCTCACGCGCGCCTCGGCCCGCGCCAGCGGTGCACCGACACACGTGTGGATGCCGAACCCGAACCCGAGGTGGTGTCGACCGTCGGTGCGGTCGAGACGCAGCTCGTCGGGCGCTTCGAAGTGGCTTGGATCACGGTTCGCGGCGCCGTTGTGCACCATGACCGTCGTGCCCGCGGGGATGTCGACCCCGCCGACCGTGGTGCTGAAGCGGGCCAGCCGGAACTCACCCTGGATCGGGCTCTCGAGCCGGACCATCTCCTCTACGAAGTCGGGGATGCGATGCCGTTCACGGCGGAGCAACGCCTGCAGCTCTGGATCCTCGCCGAGGCGCTGGAGCGCGGAGCCGAGGAGGCGCGCGGTCGTCTCGCCGCCCGCCGAGAAGAGGTTCGCGGCGATGAGCGCCACGTCGTGCACGGGCGGCAGCGACCCGTCGGGAAACGTCGCGGTGGTCAGCCCCGACATGACGTCGGCACGCGGTGCGCGGCGAAGCTCCTCGATGTAGGCCGTGAACCTGTCGTAGAGGAACTCCAGCGGCTTGTGCGCCATGGCGCCGCCGCCGCTCTGTTTGGTCGGGCGCTGCTGACCCTGCAACTCGGCGCGGAAGGCCTCGTGGTCGGCTTCCGGCACACCCAGGAGGTCGGCGATCACCAACAGGGTGAACGGGTTCGCGTAGTCGTGCACGAACTCGCACTCACCTCGGGCGACGAACTCGTCGATCTGGCGATCGGCGAGCTGCCACATGAACTCCTCGTTCTCCTTCAGCCGCTTCGGCGTGATCAGCCGCAGCAACAGCCCGCGGTGCGCGGTGTGCTTGGGCGGGTCGAACGACGGGAGCTGGTCGCTGAACGGCAGCGTGTCGCGGTGCAGCTCGATGATGGCGCTGATGTCGTCGCCTTCGAGCTCGACCGGGAACTTCACGAACGGGCCGGCCACCGTGTTGCACGACGAGAATGTCTCGGCGTCGTTGTACACCTGCATCACTTCGTCGAAGCCGGTGATCAGCACCACTCCCCAGTGCGGCTCGCGCCACACCGGGCCGTGGGCGCGGACGTACTCGTAGTACGGGTACGGGTCCTGGTAGATCGACGGCGTGCGGAAGTAGTCGACCTCGTCGAAGTCGGTGACACTCATCGGTTCTCCAATCGAGAGAGGCGTTCGTTCACGGCGTCACCACCGGCAGGGTCTCCCACCCGCGTACGGTCGAGGTCGGCGAGAGCTTTGCGCCCGACCAGTCGACGTCCCACTCGGGGAAGCGCGTCAGGATCTCTTCGAGCGCGACCCGCCCCTCGAGTCGGGCGAGCGCGGCGCCGAGGCAGAAGTGCGTGCCGAACCCGAACGTGAGGTGTCCGCCCGCGTTGCGGTGGATGTCGAACTCGTCGCCGTTACCGAACCGCCGATCGTCGCGATTCGCCGACCCGACGAGGAACAGCATGACGCTGCCTTCGGCCACCTTTTCGCCGTAGTGCTCGGCGTCGCGTGCGACGTACCTCGCCACGTGGGGAGCCGGCGGCTCGAACCGCAGGAGCTCCTCGATCGCGTTGGGCACGAGGCGCGGATCGTCGACGAGTTGGCGCCGTTGGTCCGGGTGCTCGGCCAGCACCTTCCCCGTCCATCCGATCAGGCGCGTGGTCGTCTCGTTGCCGGCGCCGGCGATGACGGTCACATAGGTGAGGACCTCCTCGCGCGTGAGGCGCCGGGTCGTGCCGGTCTCGTCGACGAACTCGGCGTGGAGCAACTCCGTCATCAGATCGTCGGACGGATGCTGCGCGCGCCAGTCGATGTAGTCGGCGAAGATCGCGCCGCTCAGCACGTCTTCGGTCGACGTCTTCATGGGTTCGCCCGCTTCGGTCCGCAACGCCGCGTTGGCATGGTCGCGGATCGCCTCCTGATCCTGTTCCGGGATCCCGAGGAGCATGCCGATCACGCGCATCGGCATCTGCGCACCGAGGTCGGTCACGAAGTCGAAGCCGCCCGCGCCGATCAACGGATCGAGGCTCGCGGCGCAGAGCTCGCGGATCTTCGGTTCCAGCGCGTTCATCTTCTTGGGCGTGAACACGCGCGAGAGCAGGCCCCGGTGCATCGTGTGGATCGGCGGGTCCTCGAAGATGATGACGCCGGGCGGCATCTCGAGCTCGGCCCGGATCAGCTCGAGGATCGCGCCGCGGCCGGAGATGTACGTCTCCCGGTCCTTGAGCCCGCGCTCGACGTCGTCGTACCGGCTGACGGCGAAGAAGTCGTACTGCTCGTTGTAATAGAGGGGCCGTTCCTCGCGCAGCCGCTTGAACGCGGGATAGGGATCGGCGTTGATCGCGACGTCGTACGGGTCGTAGTAGGCCTCGCCGGCGCGGGTTGCCGTCATCGGGCTCCTTTTGTCTGGTCGACGAGGTCGACGACTGCGGACGGCGTCAGCGGCAGGCGCGTCATCGTCACACCGAACGGCGAGAGCGCGTCGTTCACCGCGTTGACGACCGCGGGCGGGGCGCCGATCGCGCCGCCCTCGCCGACTCCTTTGAAGCCGCCCGGGCCGGGGCTCGGGGTCTCGATGTGCCCGTACTCGATCGTTGGTATGTCGGTGGCGGTGGGGAGCAGATAGTCCATGAGCGTCGTCGCGACGGGATTGCCGTCGTCGTCGTACGCGAGGTGCTCGTACAGCACGCCGCCGATGCCTTGCGCGACCCCGCCCGCGATCTGCCCCTCGACCACGTTCGGGTTGATCATCGGGCCGCAGTCCTCGCTCACGATGTACCGCAGCAGCGTCACCCGACCGGTGTGCACGTCGACCTCGCACGTGCACACGTGCGTCGCGTTCACCCAGATCGAACCGTTGGTCGCGGTGTAGCGCGCGGTTGCCTCGAGCCCGGCGGGCACTCCGGGCGGCAGCGACGCGGGCTGGAAGTAGGCGATGTCGGCGATCTCTCCGAGGGAGAGGCCGATCGACGGTGTGCCCCGTACGGTGGCCCGGCTGCCCGTGATCTCGATGTCTTCCGCGGCCGCCTCGAGCCGGTGCGCGGCGATGGCGACGATGCGGTCGCGTACGAGACGGGCGGTGTCGCGCACCGCGCCCGCGGTCATCGACCCGCTGCGGCTGCCGGCCGCGCCCGCGCCGAAACCCGTGACCGCGGTGTCGCCCTGGATGGTGTGGACGTCGGCGATGTCGGCGCCGAGCGCGTCGGCCGTGAGCTGGACGACGGTGGTCTCCAAGCTGTTCCCGCTCGAACCGCCCGCGGTGTACACGTTGATCGCGCCGGACGGTTCGACCCGGATCGTCGCGCCCTCGGTCGCGTAGGAGCCGAAGCCGGGGGTCGACGGCTCGACGTAGTTGGAGATGCCGACACCCAGGTAGCGGCCGGCCGGGCGCGCCTCGGCCTGCTGCGCGCGGAACGCCTCGTAGTCGAGCATGGCCAACGCCTGCTCGAACGTCTCGGCCGGCGAGATGTTGTCGTACGGCATGCCGTTGGGGTTCGTGTACGGAAGCTCGTCGCGGCGCAGCAGGTTGCGGCGCCGGAGCTCGGCGGGGTCGATGCTCATCTCGCGCGCCGCGATGTCGAGCAGCACTTCGCGTGCGAGCGTCTCGAACTGCCAGGGACCGCGGTACGCGGTGCGCCCGACGGTGTTCGTGTAGATCGTCTTGGTCGCGAAGCCGGCGCGCGGCACCCGGTAGGGACCGGGGAACAGCAATCCGACCGCGGCCGTCGGGCCCGCGGGCCAGGGCGTGGGATAGGCGCCGCAGTCGGCGACGAAGTCGATGTGCGCGGCTTCGATCGCGCCGTTCGCGTCGAACGCCATCTTCACCGCGGCGTGCTCGTGGCGGGACTGGCCCGCGGCGATGAGGTTCTCCCGGCGGTCCTCGACCCACTTCAGCGGCGCGTCGACCTTGCGCGCCGCGAGCATCAGGCACATCTCCTCGCGCAGGACCATGATCTTCTGCCCGAAGCCGCCGCCGGTGTCGCGCATCACGACCCGGATGCGGTGCTCGGGCAGCCCGAGCAGCCGCGAGCAGAACAGGCGGACCTCGTGCGGCGACTGCGTCGCGGCATAGATCGTCAGCTCGCCCGACGCGCGCGCGTAGTCGACGACCAGGCCGCGCCCTTCCATGGGCACCGCCGTGTATGCCTGCTGATGGATCGTCGCGCTCACGACGTGCGCCGCCGCGCCGAAGACGTCGTCGAGCGCGGACGCAGGCAGGCCGTTCAGCGTGGCGATGACGTTGGACCCGTGGGCTTCGTGGACGAGCGCGCCGGCGTGCTCCGCCGTCGTGTAGTCGACGACGGCCGGCCGCGGGTCGTAGTCGACGTCGACGAGCTCGGCCGCGTCCTCGGCGAGTGCGCGGCTCTCGGCCACGACCAGTGCCACCGGATCACCGACGAACCGGACCTCGTCGCGGGCCAGCGGCGGGCGTGGGGTCTCGGGACCGGCCGGGCCGATCGAGGTGTGCCACTGCTCCTTCACGTCGGGGTCGAGGTCGGCGGCCGTGAACACGGCGTGCACCCCGGGTGCGGCGAGTGCGGCCGAGGTGTCGATGCCGCGGATCGCGGCGCGGGCGAAGTCGCTGCGCACGAAGCACGCGTGCAACATGCGGGGGAGCGCGATGTCGTCGACGTAGGTGCCGTGCCCGGTGAGCAGGCGCGCGTCCTCGACGCGGTGGACGCGCGCCCCGACGTAACGGGTCGCGCCGGTAACGTCCGGTCCGGCCATCGAGCTCATGCCAGCTTCGCCGCCCATCCGCCGTCGACGGGGATGATCGCGCCCGAGACGAACGAGGCGCGGTCGGACGCCAGGAACGCCGCGACCTCCGCCACCTCTTCGGGCTGCCCGCCCCGGCCGAGCGCCGCCTTCTCGAGCATGCCGGGGATCTTCTCGCCGCCCGCGCTCATCTCGGTGAAGATGAAACCCGGGCAGATGCAGTTGACGCGGATGCCCTTGCCGCCGTACTCGATCGCGGCGGCCTTGGTGACGGCGATCACCCCTGCCTTCGCGGCCGAATAGATGCCGGTGAAGATCGAGCCGTTGATCCCGCCGACCGACGCCCAGTTGACGATCGAACCGCCGTTGCCCGACTCGAGCATCGCCTTGACCGCGTGCTTGGTGCCGAGCACCACGCCGCGCAGGTCGACGTCCATCACCTTGTCGTAGTGCTCCGTGGTGACGTCGGCGATCATCATCGCCTCGGCGATGCCCGCGACGTTGAGGAACGCGTCGACGCCTCCGAACTCCTCGGTCGCGGTGCGCAGCAGGGCCTCGACGTCGGCTTCGTCGGTGACGTCGCAGTGCACGGGGAGCACGCCCTCGCCCAGCGCGGCGGCGGTGTCCTGCTCCCCGCCGCTGATGTCGGCCGCGACGACCTTCGCGCCTTCGCGCACGAAGACCTGGGCCGCGGCGCGGGCCATGCCCGAACCGGCGCCGGTGATGACCGCAACCTTGTCGTCCAACAGTCCCATCGCAGACTCCTCTCAGCTCACGGTTCGGAAGAAGGTGCGGAGGTCGTCGGCGAACAACGCCGGTTGCTCCATGGCCGCGAAGTGGCCGCCGCGCGGCATGTCGGCCCAGTACGTCACGTGGTAACGGCGTTCGACCCACGAGCGCGGGAAGCGCAGCACTTCCTTCGGGTAGCGCGCGACGCCGGTCGGCACGCCGACCCACTCGGGCGCCTCTGCGCTCTGCTTGTTCTCCCGGTACAGCCGGACCGACGACGCGATCGTCTGCGTTGCCCAATAGATCATCACGTTGGTGACGAGTTGGTCGCGGGTGAACGTGTTCTCCGGGTGGCCGTCGCAGTCGCTCCAGCCGCGGAACTTCTCGACGATCCACGCGAGCAGTCCGGCCGGTGAGTCGTTGAGCCCGACGCCGAGCGTCTGCGGCTTGGTGCCCTGCTCGATCGCGTAGCCGGACTCCTCGCGCTGGAAGCGAGCCATCGCCGCGAGGTCGGCCTCTTCCTCGTCGGTGAGCGGCGGCGGGTCGGCGGGGCGGTCCGCGATCGGCATGTTGAGATGGATGGCCGCGCAGTGCTCCGGATCGAACGCGCCGATCCTCGTCGCGACCTGCGCGCCCCAGTCGCCGCCTTGCGCGCCGTAGCGCGTGTAGCCGAGGCGCGCCATCAGCTCGACGAAGGCGCGCGCGATCCGGGCCACGTCCCACCCGCGGGTGCGGGTCGGCTCCGAGAAGCCGTAGCCCGGCAGCGAGGGCGCGATCACGTGGAAGGCGTCGGCCGCGCTGCCGCCGTGCTGGTCGGGTTCGGTGAGCCGGGGTATGACGTCGAGGAACTCGACCACCGAGCCCGGCCAACCGTGGGTGAGCAGCAGCGGGAACGCGTTCGGGTGAGGCGAGCGTGCGTGGACGAAGTGGATCGACTGGCCGTCGATGCGCGTGGTGTTGTGCTCGAGCTCGTTCAGCCGGGCTTCCTGTGCGCGCCAGTCGTACTCGTCGCGCCAGTACGCCACGAGCTCGCGCAGGTAGCCGGTCGGGATCCCGTCCTCCCAGCCCGTGTCGTCGATCGCGTCCGGGAAGCGCGTGCGCGCGAGCCGGTCGCGCAGGTCGGCGAGGACGGCGTCGTCGACGTGGACCGCGAACGGCTCGATCGCGTTCGTCATGGGGTGCGTAAACGCGGCTTCCAGCCGGTGACCGACCGACGTGAGAACGTCATTCTCGGAGACTAGTCAGCGCCGATCGGGCGCGCAACGTCCGCCGCGGGCTACCAGAAGTCGTAGAGGCGGCGGGCGTTGAGCTCGCCGATCCGGCGGGCGTCGTCGTCGGGGATGTCGTGCACCGCGTCGGCGAGCACCTTGCGGCTCTCGGGCCAGTTGGAGTCGTTGTGCGGGAAGTCGCACTCCCACATCAGCTTGTCGAGCCCGATGAGGTGCCGGTTGATGATCGCGTAGCGGTCGGCGACCATGCAGACCCAGAAGTGCTGCGCGAACACCTCGGACGGCAGGCGGCTGCAGTTCACGCCTTCGTACCGGCTGCGCTGCCACGTGTAGTCGAGGCGCTCGAGCACGTAGGGCACCCAACCCGCACCGCCCTCGGACAGCGCGATCTTGCAGTGGGGATGCGCCTCGAGCGCGCCCGAGAAGATGAGGTCGCCCAGTGCGCTCATGGAGTTGATGCCGCACAGCGCGATGCCCACCGACGGCGTCGCCTCGGGCGACGGCCTGATCAGCCCGGACGAGGTGCCGATGTGCATCGACAGCGGCAGGCCGGTGTCGGCCGCGGCTGCGAACACCGGGTCCCAGTGGCCGGTCGGGAACGACGGCAGCCCGATCGGGTGCGGGTTCTCGACGAAGATGACGCCCTTCGCCCCTTTGGCTGCGCATCGTTCGATCTCGCGCGCCGCGAGCTGCGGGTCCCAGAGCGGGATCAACGTCTGCGGGATGAACCGGTCCGGGTAGGCCGCCGACCACTCGTCGAGCATCCAGTCGTTCCACGCCTGCACGCACGCGAGCGCGAGGTCCTTGTCGTCGGCTTCGAGGAAGCGGTTCCCCCCGAAGCGCGGGAACGTCGGGAACAACAGCTCGGCCCACACACCGTCTTCGTCCATCGACCGCACCCGTTCGTGCACGTCGAACGCGGCCGGGATCATGTCGTCGTAGTGGCGGGCGAAGAGGTCGTCGCCCTTGCCCTCCTCGCCGGCGCGGAACCGCCGCGTGTGCACGTTGCCCTGGAATTGCAGCGGGTAGAAGCGCCCCTCCCACTCCCAACCCTGCACGCCCGGCTCCGGCTCGACGATGCGCGGCGCCCGATCGCGAAAGCGCGGTGCGATGTGATCGACGAACACGCCGGCCGGTTCGATCACGTGATCGTCGACGGAGATGAGCTTCGTATCCGCGGTCAGCACGGCTCCAGCCTAGGGACGCCCGGCTTGCATCGACCGGCCCCGATTCCGCGCGCGTTGTGCGTCGGGTGGGTGGAGTGCGCGTTTACGGGTGATGGGATGCGGTGGGCCGAGGGTCCAGCCTGCGGACTTGAGTCGGTGGTGGCGGTAGCAGAGCCAGCCGAGGTTCTTGTACGAGGTGGGTCCGCCTTGGGCGTGGCCGTGTCGGTGGTCGCGTTCGAGGTAGCCGCGGTGGTTGCAGCCGTCGATGTCGCATTCGCGGCCGTTGACGATCAGTGCGGTTATCACTTCGGCGGGGACGTGGCGGCCGAGGTGGGCGACGGTGAGGATGTCTTTGCCTCGTTTGATGACGGCGGTGAGGAACGCGGACCCGATCAGTGCTTTGACCCAGCTGACGTCGACGGGCCCCACCCCGGGGATCTCGCAGATCTCGCCGTCGACGGTGCCGCCCCGGACCAAAGCCCCGTGGTCGATGACGATGTGGACGTGCACGTCGAGGCCGTGGGCCGGCAGCGGCGGGCACGACACCGGGGTGTCAGAGACGGTGTTGGGCGGGTGGGATGTGGCGTCGAGGACGAACCCGGCGACGGCGTCGGCCGCGTACGCGGCGAGCGGTTCGTGGTCGGTACCGGCTTGACGGGCCCGGAAGATGCGTTTGACCTCCGCGTCGATGACGGCTTGGACCTGGCCGCCGACCTCGGGTGTGAACCGGAACCGGCCCGCGACCATCCCGTCGGGATCGGTCCACGAATGCCATGCCCGCCGCCGGTGCTGGCGCTGGGCCCGCCCGTCGGGGTCTTCGACCGCGGCCCGCGCTTTCACGCACGCGTCGCGCAACGGCACCAACCCCTGCTCCGCGATACCGAGCAGGTTCGCTTCCGCGGCCGGGTTCTTCGCCGCCGCGCCCGCGATCAGTGCCGCTTCCCGAGCCGACAACCGTCCGTGGCGTACCGCGGCATCGGTCGCGGGCAACGTTTCGAGCCGCTTCGCGGTCGTGATCGCGTCACGCACCTCACCCGAGGAGACACCCAGCACACGCGCGACCAACCCCGATGCGTCATGCGCCGAGGTGTTGGTGGACGCGACCCGCGCCGCAGCTTTGCCCAACATGCCGTCGACGACCCGCCGGATCGCACCCAACTGGTCGACGACGCGCAGCGCCGCTTCGGGCGAGAGCGCGGCCGCGTCGAACTCGAGGGCGATCGAGTTGAGCGTGCTGCGAGTCGTGTCGAGCGAGGCGAACATGTGTTCGTATCGTAGCAGCAACGTGTGCCAAGAACCAACGAAAAGTGCCTATTTCCAAACAACTTTTCGACCATCGCACCATCGCACCTTCGCGCCGCCGCACGAAGCGCCGCCGCAGCACCCGCGGCTGACCCGCACGCCCCGTCGTCAGCGCGTCCTTGACCTTTCTCCGGTCCGCCTCGCCGAAGGACTTGGCCGCGGCCTTACCTGGCCCTGCCGGTACTCATACTTTCCTGCAAGGGTCTTCACAACGTCCGGGCGCATCGTCGGTGCATGGGTCCCACTCCACGCCGAGACCGTGATGCCGGACTGCGACGGGTCGGCTCGATCACGCGGTGGACCGTCGCCGGCGCGCTGGCCGGCACCGGACTGTTCGCCGGGCTGGCGGCGCAGGCCGGGCGGGCCGCCTCGACATCGTCCCCGAAGCCGGTCGCCGCCCGCACGGCGCCGGATCGCGGTTCCAACTCGACCGAGTCCGGCGACGACGGCGGCGGCGGTTTCACGCCCGCGCCGCAGAACACGCCGCCGGCGGTGGCGCTCGCACCGCCGAACGCCGTGGCCCCGATCGTCTCGGGCGCGTCCTGACGTGCAGGAGGTCGCGGCGCCCGAGACGGGTGCCGAACCGACCGGGGACGCGGCCGGCGAGGGATCGCCGGATCCGCGCGCCGGGCGGCGTCATCGGCGGCGTCGGGGGCGATGGGTGCTCGTCGGCGCGCTCGTCGTGCTCCTCGCGATCCCGGGCTGGTCGTTGGGACGCACACTGCTCGCGCGGACGACCGACCCGCTCGGCGTCCGGGTCGTCGAGTGGGCCCGCGACCATCGGCTCGGAGGTGCGGTCAGCTCTTTCGAACGCATCTGGTACTCGCACCATCAGCCGCCGAAGGGCGGGACACCGAAGGGTGGAATCCCGGCCGCGCCGAGTCTGGCCTCCGGCGCCGCGGTCGACCGAGCGCGACTCCCGTGCGGCGGACCGTCGTGCCCACCGCGCCGCGCAACGTCGCGCCGCGCAACTTCGCGCCACTCGTGGCGCATCCGCTCGCGGGCGAGGGTGTGTGGCAGCCGGCGGGCCGAACCGTCGGCGGCCGCCCGGCGCTGTGGCTCACCTACGTCCGCCCCGACGCGGTGCACACGAGCCTGCTCGCGGGTGTGGCGTATTTCGACATGCGACACCTGGCCGCGACGTTGCACCCCGGCACCGAAGTGCCCGGCGCCGGACCCTGGACCCAGCCGGCCCACATCGCGACCGCCGAGTACCCGTATCTCGTCGCCGCGTTCAACGAGCGCGTTCCGGCTCGACAACAGCCGCGGCGGCTACTTCGCCGACGGTCGCACGGTGAAGCCGATCCTCCCGGGCCACGCGTCGCTCGTCCTGTACGCCGACGGTCGGGTCGACGTGGGCGTGTGGGGACGCGACGACACGATGTCGGGCGCGGTCTCGGCCGTTCGCCAGAACCTCGAGCTGGTCGTCGACCACGGCGCGCTCGGTGCCCGGTCTCGCCGATGCGAACAGTGGCAACTGGGGCGGCACGGTCGGGAACCGCGTGTACGTGTGGCGTTCGGGCGTGGGCGTCGACGCGCACGGCAACCTGGTCTACGTCGCCGGGCCGGGCCTGAACGTCGACACGCTCGCCGAGCTCCTTCGGCGCGCGGGCAGCGTCCGCGCGATGGAGCTCGACATCAACACGTCGTGGGTCACGTTCACGACGTACCTTCCCGGTGCGAACGGAGGGGTGAACCCGACGAATCTGCTCGCCTCGATGGTCCGGTCGCCCGACCGCTATCTCACCGACAGCACGCGCGACTTCGTCGAGATCGACGTCCGCCACTGACCGGCGAACGGCGTTCCGGCGTACCGGCCGGGCGGCCGGGGTCAACCCGTGTGCAGGTGCAGCGGCGTCGAGTTGTCCGGGAGCAGCAGGTCGAATCCGTCCGGCGTGTTCAGCTCGTCGGCACCGGTACCGGGATGGTCTGTCCGGCCGTACTGCCACACGATGGCGCGGGTGGCGGGATCGATCAGCGCGACCCGGTGGCGGTAGTCGTCGTTCACCGCGATGAGGCCGTTGGGGAGTCGTTCCGCCAGGCTCGGATGGTCGAGCATCCCGTCGCCGCTCGCAGGCCGGTACGTCCAGACGATCCGGCCCTCGCGCGTGAACTCGAGGATCCCGCCCGGCTTGGCGTAGTCGGAGACGAGGTACAGGTCGGGCCCGAGTTGCTGTGGGTCCGACGGGTAGGTGACGGGGAGGTGGACGGTCCACACGAGCGCGCCTGCGAGCGTGTACTCGCTGATCCACGAGCCGTGGATCTCGGACACGAGGAGGTTGCCGTCGGCGAGCGGCGTGTCGCCGTTGGGATACCCGACACTCCGCGGCGGGTCGTGCACGCAGTTGCCGGTCGTCCCGATCTGTGCGATCGGCTGTCCGGTCGCGTTGATGTGCAGGATGCGACAGTTGAGGGCGTCGGCGACGACGTACGTGCCGTCCCGGAGCAGGAACGCATCGTCGGGTTGGTCGAGCAGCCCCGGGGTCGAACCCGCGACCTTGGGTGTGCCGTACGTCCACTGCACGGCGCCGGACGGGAACGCAACCCGCACGATCGTGTGGTTCTCCTCCTGGTTGGTGACGATCGAGCGGCCCCGGTCGGCGAAGAAGGCATCGTCGGGAAAGTAGAACCCGCCGGGCGGCGGCGGCCTCGACGCGGACGGGTAGACCCACGAGCGTTGCTTGTTCGCGTCGACGACGATCAACCGGTCGTTGCCGCGGTCGGCGATCAACAGCCGACCGGCGAATGGTCGCTGCTGCGCGGGCGTCGCGACCGGGGCGTCGGTCGTCGTCTGCTCGCGCAGCACCGCGACCGCGGCGGAGACCGACGGCGTCTCGCCCCCGGCCAGGAACGTGTCCCCCCCGACCGTCACGGCCGCGGCATCCGCGGTGGCGGTCGGGGTGTGTCCCGCCCCGGAGAAGTGCGACGACGCCGGATCGAACCGCAGCACGTCGTTCGACGGCACGCCACCGGCGAGCCCACCCACGAGATACACCGAACGCCCGATGGTCACCGCCGCCGCCTCGGTGCGCGGACTCGGCAGATCGGCGACGACACGGGCGCGCCCGTGCCGCAGGTCGATCTCCTGGACGACGTTGCTCTCGGAACCTCCGAGCTCCCCGCCGAACACGAACAGGTTGCCGGCCATCGCCGCGACCGCGGGATACCGCACGCCGACCGGGAGTTGCGTCACCACTCGGAAGGTCACGCCGTCCGAGGTCGCGAGCACGTCGCGGGTCGCGTTCGTCCCGTCGTAACCGCCCACGAGATAGACAGTTGCGCCGATCGTCACCGCCGCGAGGTCGGCGCGCGGTTGCGGCAGATGACCGACGACGATCGAGGGCGCCCCGGACCGGAGCGCCTGCACGACGTCGGACACCGACTGCGCGCCCCCGCCGAACAGCAACCGCTGCGCGCCGATCTGCCCGCCGGCGGCGTCGTGCGTCGGCACCGTCAACGACCCGGCCGGGGTCGTCGCCCCCGTCTTCGAGTCGACGTGCACGACGTTCGCAACGGTGTTCTGTCCACTGTCGAGCCCGCCCGCGATCGTGAAGCCGGAGCCGTCGGCGAACGCGACCGTCCGCGAAACGGGTGCACCCAGCTGCCAGCCCGCGGACGCGGCGACGAGCTGCACGATCGGTGATCGCGCCGTCGTGCCCGGCGACGGCGACGACGCGGTTCGGCGGGTCGCGCGGTGGTCGGGCGAGCCCGGGCGGAGCGCGTAGGCGAGCCCCGCCACGACGATCAGGCTCGCGACGGCGAGTGTTCGTCGCCGCCGGACCGTGCGCGACGGCGGAGGGCGGCGCCGGGGCCCGGAGGGCGTGTGCCGCGAGTGGACCGCCCGCGGATTCGGCATGCGTCAAACCTAAGGAGTGCACCCGAGGAATGGCGCTCTCGTAGATCCAAGCTTCGGTAAAGACTCTCTCGGCCCGGCGCCCGCCGACCCCGGTCGAACGTCAGACGTCGCCTGCGACCAGCCGGGCGCGCCACTGCGAGTCCGACGTGCTCGCGGGCGCGGTGGTCGTCATGAACTCGGTCAGGACCCGGCAGAACCGGGCGGGGTCGTCGCAATGGGGGAAGTGCCCGGAGCCCTCGAAGATCTCGAGCCGGCTGCCGGCGATGGCGGCGTGGGTCGCGTGCGCCTGGGCGACCGGGATGATGTGGTCGTGATCGCCCCACACGATCAGGGTCGGCACCTCGGCCGCGAGATAGAACCGGTTCGTCGCGCTGACGCGCTGGCCCGACACGTCGACGACGGATCGCAGCGTCTGCAGGAACGCGGTGCGGGTCTCGGCGTCGGCCAGTGATCCGTAGCTCTCCCACATCTCCGCAACATTCGATCCGGTTCGCAGCCCGACGTGCGCGAGCCAGCTCGCGACCTGCGTGCCGGCATCGTGCACCCACCGTTTGCAGCCGAGCATGAGCACGAGCTCCGAGCCCGGGAGCGCGAGGAGGCGCAGCCCGAGGTTGACCTCGTCGCCCAGGCCACCGCTCGACACGAGCGCGAGCCGTTCGCAGCGCTCGGGGAATTGATACGCGATCTGCATCGCGACGCCGCCCCCGAGTGATTGTCCGACGAACGTCGCGCGCTCGTGCCCCAACGCGATCAGCAGGTCGCGGACGCCGTTCGCGAACGCGCCCAACGAGTAGTCGCCGCGCGGCTTCTCCGACGCGCCGTGACCGAGGAGGTCGGGGGCCACGACCGTGAAGCGCTCGGCGAGCGTGGGCATGACCTCTCGCCACGTGTCGGAGTTGCCGGCCATGCCGTGGATCAGCACGATGACCGGCCCCGACCCGGCGCGGCGGTAACCCACCCGATGACCGTGGATGTCGAGATGCCGAAGCTCGGTACCGGGGAACTCGGCGGGTGAGGTCACACCGGCCATGGTACGGCCGGGCCGCGACGAATCCGGATCCGCCGGTGCTTCAGCCCGCGGTGACGCCCCGATCGACGGCGAGGATCGCCCCGTGCACGCTGACGCCCTCGTCGGAGGCGACGAAGGCGAACGTCGCCGCGATGTCGTCGGCCGAGCCCATCGGGCGAAAGCCCATGTAGGGGCGCATCAGGTCGGCGTCGATGTCGGGCGGGATGTGGAAGCCGTGCGAGAGCGCGGTGGAGATCCCGCTCGGGGCGATCGCGTTGACGCGCATCCTCGTCTTGACGAACTCCATCGCGAGCGCCCGCGTGAGCTGGACGACGGCGCCCTTCGTCATGCAGTAGACGACGGTGTACGCCTGGCCCATGAGCCCTGCGTTCGACGCGACGTTGACGATGTTGCCGTCGGTCTCGAGCAGGTGCGGGATCGCGGCCTGCGCGGTGAAGAAGTACCCGTCGACGTTCACGCCCATCATGCGCCGGTACTGCTCTTCGCTCACGTCGGTGACGTGGTCGGCGCGTGCGATGCCGGCGTTGTTCCCGAGCACGTCGAGGCGGCCGAACGTCTCGACGCACGCCGCCACCATCGCGTGGCACTCCGCGGCCTGCGAGATGTCGCCGGTGCGCGTCGCCATCGTCCCGCCGGCATCGGAGACGAGCTGCTCGGTCTCGGCGAGGCCGCCCGCGTCGATGTCGTGGCCGAACACCCGGGCGCCTTCCGCCGCCAGTCGCCGCGCGACGGCGCGCCCGATGCCCGATCCCGCGCCGGTGATCAGTGCGACCCGGTTCTCGAAGCGGCGGTTGTCGGTCACGGTGACTCCCGGATGCAGTGGGCGGGCGGGTGCGAACGCTGCACGGTCCCACGCCGGGGCGGGTGCCGCCAAACCCGGCACGTGCCCGCGCCGCACCGCTCCTGCCAGGATTGGGCATGGTCGACGACGCAAGCGTGACGGGAGCGTGGACCGCGTTCTGCGCGCGGCTCGCGGAGATCGGCGGGCGGCTCGCGACCGATCCGTTCCCCGCGTCGGAAGCGGAGCGGGCGTTGTGCGCGCGCCATGTCGGCCGCCAGGTCGTGATGGCGCTGCAGGCGGAGCTCGAGTACGCCGACCCGGCCGCAACCCGCTGTTCCATCGGTACGAGGAACCGTGGGTGCAATGGGGCGGGCCGAATCCCGACAACGTCTACACGCGCGCCGCGATCGATCCCACGGCGACGTACCGGGTGTCGGGGAACGTCACCGGCGTGCGGGCCGCGCTGTTCTCGCTCGTCGACGGCGACATGCATCTCGGTCGCTACGGCGTCTTCTCCGAGTGCACGCTCGCCGACCTCGACGTCGGTCCCGACGGTTCCGTCGAGCTGTGGATCTCACCGGCACGGCACGAGCGCAACTGGATCGAGTCGCATCCCGACGCGTGCCTGTTCCTCGTCCGCCAGTACCTGTGCGACTGGGAGCACGACCGCGCCGCGACGCTCACGATCGAACGCGTCGACACGCGGGGCGTGCCGCCGGCCCCGCCCGCGCCCGACCGAGCTCGTGTCGGCGCTCGACCGCGCCGCGACGTGGGTCGAGCATTCGGTCGACTACTGGTGCGCGTACGTGGAACGGGCGCGGGAGATCGCTGCCCGCGCAACGCGGTGGCCCCGCCGTCGACGCCCCGGGGCGGCGCGCCGACGATCGCGTACGGCGCCGGGTGGTGGGACCTCGCGCCCGGCGAGGCGCTGCTCATCACGGCCGACGTGCCCGACGCCGACTACTGGGGCTGGACCGTGCACCACCGCTACCGCCTCGACTCGGGCGACTTCGCCAACCGGCAGACGAGCCTGAACCTCGTGCAGGCCTTCGCCGACGACGACGGCCGCATGCGGATCGTCGTCGCGCGCGACCGACCCCGGCGTCCCCAACTGGATCGACACCGAGCGCCAGCCCGAGGGCATGCTCGTCTACCGATCGATCGGCACGCGCTCGCGCCCGGTGCCCGAGGCGCAGGTCGTGTCGGCTCGCGGCGTTGCGCGACCACCTGCCCGAGCGCGCATCCCGTCGTCGACGGGGCGCAGCGGCGCGAGCGACTGGCGGCGCGACGCGCGGGCGTGCTCGCGCGCGTACCTCTGAACCATGACCTGGTCGCCGAAGCCGCGTCCGGAGTGGGTCACCGAGCTCAACGCGTTCGGTCGTCAACTCGGCTCGCCCGCCGCGCTCGTCGCGCTCGACGAGCAGTCGCTGCTCGACGCCGCGCGCGCCGCGACCGGGCTCGACGACTTCGGCGACGACGCGTGGCGCGAGCCGTTCGGCATCCTGCTGCACGCGCTCGAGCACGAGGCCGACCTCCACCTGCTCGGCCGGATCCAGGCGCGCAACGACATCGTGCGCTCGCTCGTCAACCGGCTCCAGGTCCACGCCGAGCTCGCGGCGCATCCGGAGATCCTCGACGAAGCGATCGACGCGCCCGTGCTCGTCGTCGGGACGGGCCGATCGGGCACGTCGATCCTGCACGAGCTCCTCGCCCAGGATCCCGCGCACCGTGTGGCGCGCACGTGGGAGCTCCTGCACCCCTGCCCGCCGCCGGAGCGTGCGACGTACGCGACCGACCCGCGCATCCGCGCCGCCGACCAGGAGTACCGGTTCTGGCACCTGATCGCGCCCGAGTACGAGACGATGCACGAGAACGGCGGCGACGTCCCCAACGAGGACCCGCTGATCGACATGCTGGAGTTCGCGTCGGACCACCTGATGGGTTCGTACCCCGTGCCGAGCTACGGCCGCTGGTTGGCGCGTTCGGACCCGGCGCCCGGGTTCCGCGCGCACCGGCGGTTCCTCCAGCTGCTCCAGTGGCGGTGCCCGGGGGAGCGGTGGGTCCTGAAGTCGCCGTCGTACCTGGCGAGGCTGCCGCAGTTCTTCGCCGAGTACCCCGACGCGTACGTCGTCCTCGACGCATCGCGACCCGCTCAAGGTGCTGCCCTCGCTCGTGAGCATCATGGCGACGCTGCGCTGGATGCACAGCGACACCGTCGACGTCGACGCGGTGGTGAAGAGCGCGGTGCACGGCACCGCGATCGCGATGGATCTGGTGATGCAGTGGCGCGCCGACGGCACGCTGCCCGACGACCGCATCGTCGATGTTCGGTTCGACGACCTGGTCGGTGACCCGTGGCAGACGATGCGAATCACTGTACGAGCGGATCGGCGCGGAGCTCACCGTCGACGCGCGCGAGCGCATGCGCGCGTACCTCGACGCCCGGCCGCGGGAACGCCACGGACGGCACGAGTACACGTTCGCCGACACCGGACTCGACCTCGCACAGACCCGGGCGCGCTTCGCCGAATACCAGTCGTGCTATGGAGTGCCGTCCGAGCTCTGATTCAGGCCGCTGGCTTCCACGCGAGGCGCGCGAGGCGGTCGGGCGCGCAGAGAGGGCCGGCACCGTGGTGCCGGCCCTCTCGGCGCGAACGCTCCGAGGATCAACGCACGATGAAGCCTCCGGCGCGGACGTCGGTGTCGGCCGTGAACGCGACCTTGCCGTCGGACCCGGTCACGGTGAGCTTGACGTGGTCGGGCCCGGACTTGCCCCGGTCGGTGACCGTGATCGCGATCTTGGCGCCGCGCTTGTGGTCGAGCACGCCCGACATGCTCCAACTCGCGGTGCCGTTGGCGGCCTTGAAGCCGTCGACGGTGAGACCGCCGCCGAAGCTGTGCCGGCCCCGGGCATCCTCGTACGTGCCGGACACGACCCCGAGGTTGATGCGGCCGAAGAACGGCACGACGAGGGCGCCGACGCTCGCGTCGACTCCCTGCAGTGCACCGCCGCCGACCACCAGCGCGCCCTTGGCGGCCGCGTTGGTGACGAGCAGCACCGTTGCCGCCGACGCGGTGGCGCCGTCGTCGTCGGTCGCCGTCACCGTGATGGTGAACGCACCCGCGGCCGGGTACCGGTGCGAGCCCGCGCACCCGGTCGACAGGGCCGAGCCGTCACCCCAGTCGACCGTGCACGTGACCGTGTCGGCCGAGCCGGGGTCGGAGACCGTGGTCTGCAGCGGCACCGTGGTGCCCGCCGTGACCGATGCCCCCGCCGCGGGTGCGTCGATGCGCACCGACGGCGCTGCGTTGGTGACGGTGACCGTTGCCGAGTCGGTGGCGGTCTCGGTTCCGTCGGTTGCCGTCAACGTGAGGTGCACGATGGTGTTGTCGGTGCACTTCACCGTGGTCGCCGGCGACTCCGGTCGGGCGATCGTGCACCGCGGATCGTCCGCGGTCCACGTCGTCGTGAGTGAACCGTTGCCGCCGGACGCGCTCCCGCTGATCGCAATCGCGCTCCCCTCGGTCCCGGTGGCATTGCTGCCGGCATCCACGGTGACCGGCGGCGTGGTGACGACGGCGTCGTCGTCGTTCACCGCGCGCCGGCTGCGCGTCGGCGACCGCGACCACGCGTCCGGTGCTGGTGACCGCGTCGCCGATCGCGAGACGGAACGTCTCGGTCGCGAGCGGCTCCGGCACGGTGTCACCGACGACGTCCGCGGTGACCGAAGCCGTCGTCGTGTGCGCGTCGAACGTCAACGTTCCCGACGCGGCGTGCACGTCGTCCGGGATCTCGGCGGTGCCGGCCGCGATCGACCACGGCACCGTCACCGTCTCGCCGGCCGGCGGCGGGGTGACGGACACGCCGAACGTCGCCGGCGTCGTCCCGCGGTTCCCCTCGTCGACCGTCGGGCTGGTCACGTGCACGACGACGGGCTCGTCGTCGGTGACGGTGACCGTCGCGTCGGCGTTGCCCGGCGTGGCGTTCACAGGATCGGTGAGGACCACGTGGAACGTCTCGTCCGGTTCCATTGTCGTGTCGCCGTTGACCGCGACATGGATCATGGCCTCGGTCTGCCCCGCCGGGATGTCGATCTCACCGCTCTTCGCGGTGTAGTCGCCGGGCGCGGCCGCGGTGCCGTCGGCGGTGGCGTAATGCACCGTGACGTCGTTGCCGCTCGGTGCCGACAGCGTCACCTTCACGACCGCGTCGGTGAGGCTCGTGTCGCCTTCCTTCACGGCCGCGCCGGTCACGTTCACGACGGGCGGCGGGTCGTCGTCGACGACCGTGCCCACCGCGGTGTCCCGGTCGAGACGGATGCCGTGGTCGATCGACACGATGCGGAACGACACCGTTCGGTCCGGCTCGTCGATCGCGTTGTCGGGAACCGACACGGGGACGGCGACCGAGGTCGCACCCTTCGTGATCGTCGCGGTCCCGGTTGTGCCGCCCTCCATCGCCCACGTGACGGTGAGGTCGTCGGGCGCGGGCGCCGACAGCGTCACCTTGAACGCACCACCGGTGCCTTCGCCGATCTGCGCGTCGGCGACGGTCGCCGTGATCCACTGGTCGGGGCGTTCCCACGCCGGGTCGTCCGCCGGACGCACCAGCGCGAGCCCGTTCCAGTTCGACGACGACGCCGCGACGACCCGCCCGTTGATCACCGGCGTACCGATGCCGGGCACCGCGGTCGCGGGGCTACCGATGCCGGCGCCGCCGAAGAAGTTGTCCCCCCACACGAGGATCGAGCCGTCGGCCCGCACCGCGAACAGGTGGTTGGAGTCGTCCATGTCGATGTCGACGACCGGAGGGCCCGCGGGGAGCGAGACCGGCGTCGGCGTCAGTACCTCCTGGTTGTGCGTCGCGCCGAGCACGTCGAGGCTGTAGTTGAGGTTGCGGCCCCACACGAGGACGGTGCCGTCCTCCTTCAGTGCCGCACCGCTCGACGAGCCGGCCGTCACGTCGACGACGCCGCTGTTCGGCCCGAAGTGCTGCATCTGCCGCGGGGTGCCGAGCTCGGCGGCCGAGCCACCGCTCGTGTTGCGGTCGAGCACGTACGACAGGCCGCACGCCCACACCGAACCGTCCGCCTTGCGGGCCACGGCCCAAGCGGCGGTCGCTTCGAGCTGCACGACGCCGTTGCCGAACAACGGCTCGGCCACCGCGCGGTTCGACAGCTGGCCCGAGCTCGCACCCGAGCACATCCGCGTGCCCCACGTCCGGACCGTGCCGTCGTTCATCAGCGCGAACGACGTGTTGTCGCCGTTCTCGACGCTCGCGACCCCCGTCAACGGGTTGCCGTTCTCGTCGATGACGACCGCCGGCGCATTGCGCTGCGCGACGGACGAGCCGTCGCCGACCTGGCCGTTGTTGTTCGCACCCCATGCGACGGCCGAGCCGTCGCCGCGGCGTGCGAGCACGGTGACCTGGCTCGCCGACAGCTGGGTCACGCCCGCGAGCGCACCGCTCCCGCCGACGCCGCTGACGGTGACCGGCGTACGCGACGTGATCGACGTGTTGTTGCCGAGGTTGCCGAAGTTGTTGAGGCCCCACGACTTCACGCCGCCGTCGGGCATCACCGCGTAGCCGGACGCGTGCGCGCTCTCGATCTGGCGCACCTGACCAAGGCTCGAAACCTCGACCGGGCTCGTCTGGTCGGTGAACGTGTTGGTGCCGACGCCCTGGCTGTTGCCCCACGACCACACCGCGCCGGTCGCGCCGCCGGGCGGCGCGTCGGGTGTGGACGGGTTGCAGTCGTCGTCGACCTCGTTGCCGAAGCGCTCGAGCGCACCGGGATGCACGTCGGCGCGGTTGTCGTTGCAGTCCGACGTCGCGGTCCAGCCGTCGCCGTCGGCGTCGGCGAGTTGCACCGAGAACGACCACGCGTGCTCGGTCCGGGCCGGACCGTCACCGGTGATCGTCACCGAGAGCTCGTGTAGACCGACGTCGCCCGCGGCCGGTGCATACGTGAAGCCCGCACCGTCGTTCCCGACCGGCCCGCCGTCGAGCGTCCACGCGTAGCGGACCGCGCCGCCGTCGGGGTCGCTCGCCGCGACCGAGACGTCGACCGGCCGGCCGACGGTGACCGTCGTGGCGGAAGCCGGGCTGGCGTTGGCCACCACCGGCGCGCGGTCGGCGCCCGTCACGGTGACGTTCGCGTACACGATCGCCTGTCGACCCGCGTCGTCGGTCACCCGCACGCTCACGATGCCGTCGCGGTCGAACGACGCGGACGCCGTCGCACCGGTCGCGTCACCGAACGTGCCGTCGCCGTTCAGGTCCCAGCTGTAGCCGGTGATCGTGGCGCCGCTGCCCGCCTGCGACGCGGATGCGTCGAGCGGGACGCTTGCCCCGGCCGTGACGTTGTAAGGGCCGCCCACGTTCGCGACCGGCATCACGCCCGCGTCGCCGCCCCGGGCCTCGAGGGACTGCACCAATGCGTCCCAACCACTCGCGGTCTCGGCGAGCGCCGCCTTCATGTCGGTGCGCGCGTGCACGAGGTCGTTCAGGTTCGCGGTCATCGCACCCTGCGGGAACGTCGGCAGCTCGCCCATCGCGACGAACTCCGCTTCGAGCGCCGCCATCGCGTTGGCGTCGAAGCCGGCGTTCGCCAGGTGGCGACGTTCCTCGGGCGTGAGGCCGGAGTCGCGGAGGCGCCGATTCTCGAGTCGCGCGTCGTTGTATGCCTGCTCGACCGCGTCCTGGTTCGTCGCCACGGTGTCGCGCAGCGCCTCGGGCGCGGTCGTCGAGGCCATCGACTTCGCGAGCGTCGTCGCGAGGTCGCGCACCTCACGCGCGTGTACCAGCGCCCAGCCGCGGTCACCCGCCGCCTGCGCGCCCTGGTAGCGCTCGATCGCGTGCAGCAACGCCTCGCTCGTCGCGGCTTCGTCCGCGACCGGCGCCTCGAGGTTCGCCAGGTCGCCGGCGAGCGCACCGCCAATCGAGGCCGGAGCGTCGACTTGTGCACGCGCGATCGCGGTCGGTTGGTCGAAGGCTGCGTCCGGCGGGTCCTTCCAGATCGCGCCGAAGCTCTTCGCCTCGTTCATCACGAGGTTGAGCACGTCGCCCTGCACCTTCGCCTTGAACACGGGCGACGTCTTGCCCGTCATGGCCGCGAGGATCTCGGAGAGGCAGCCGCCGCTCGGGTCCGCGAAGCACTTGACGAAATCGCCGACCTTGCTCGCCTTCATCGCGGCGAGCAGGACCGTGTGCGTCGCGAGCCAGCTCACGTACTCCTGACGCGCCTTCTCTTTCAGGTTCGCGATCGACGGGTCGGGCGCGGGCAGGTCGCCGTCGGGCACCTTCACGGTGATCGCGTCGGGGAAGATCGTGTCTTCGCGGTCGTCGTAGACGCCGTCCTGGCACGTGTCGAACACGACGTCGTAGGTCCCCGGACCGACGTTGCCGCCTGGCGACGCGAACCCGATCGTCTCGTAGAGGAAGATGTGCGACGCGGTCGCGACGATCGTGTTCGGCGTGCCGCCGATGTCGGTGAGCGCACCGCCGCTGAATCCGGACGGGACGATGTACACGTCGCTCGCCGGGTAGAGGAAGTCGTCGATGCCCTTCTTGTCGCTCGCCGGGCAGGCGGGGTCGTAGATCAACGTGCCGTCGATCATGATCACGCCGTTCGGGCCGAACGTCTTGTGCACGTCGCCGTTCGAGAAGCTGATGGAGTTGTACTGGTTGCTGGGCGACGCGTGGGCGGGGACGGCCGCGAGCGCGGTGGCCCCCGAGCTCACGGTCGTCGCCGCGACGAGCGTCGCGACGAACCGCCGAACGCGGCTGCCCGGAAGGCAGCCCCGCCCGGTGCGGAAGCGGAAGCGTTGCATTGGAATCGTCTCCTTCGCGTGGAACGCGTCCGCGTCAGGCCGCGACGAGCGCGGCGAGGATGGCTTCGAGGTCGGCCTGGCCGGGCGGCGTGACCGCCGGCAGGGCGGGGAGCTCGGCGAGCAGGTCGAAGGCGGCCGGGACGCCGGCGCCGTGCAGCACCGGTCCGTGCACGCTCGCGATCGTCGTCGCACCGAACGACTGCAGGCGGTCGAGGTGCGCGCGGTAGCGGGCGGAGTCGAGCCACTGGTGCCAGGGGCTCAGCATGCGGTTCATCTGCTGGAACGCCTCCCGGAAGAAGTCGGGGTCGAGCTGCTCGGCGTCGTCGACCTCGTGGGTGACAGGAGTGCCGAAGCTGTCGGAGGCCCAGTACACGAAGGTGTTCGTGTCGAGGAGGCCGCGCGTCGTGGGGCTGTCGAACGTGGGCGGCGTCAGCGCCACGAGGTCGCGGTCGCCGGCGTGGAAGCTCTCGCCGTCGTTGACCCAGCGCAGCCGGTCGAGCGGCAGCAGGTAGTCGGCCGACATGCGTTCGGCCATGAACCAGGTCGTCACGACCGTCGCCTGCGGGCAGAGGTCGAGGACGGGCAACAGGTTGCCGACGTGGTCGACGTCGTCGTGCGACAGGTAGATCCACCGCACGTCGGCCGGGTCGACGAGCTCGAAGGTGTGCTCCATCCAGATGTCGCGGGTGATGGCGGGCCCGCAGTCGACGAGCACGGGCTCGGCGCCGGTGATCACCATCGAGTTCACGAACACGGCGACGGGGTTGACACCTTCGCCCATCAGCTGGCGGACGACGTGGGTGTCGGGGGTCAGGTGCTGGGTGTTGCAGGCTCGGACGGGCAGGTCCATGGGAGTTCCTCCTGGTGGGACCGGGGTGGGCCCGGCCGTGACGTTGGTGACGCAGTTGTCGCCCGGAGCCCTTGATCACGGCTGTACAACCGCCGCGTGGCCGCTCGTCAAGCGAACGTCAAGCGGTGGCGCAGCGCCCCGTGGGAGAACGAACCCGCACGAGACGCCGAACGGACGAGAAGAGACAGCTGTGAGAGTCGGGATCAGCGTCCCGCAGGTCGGTCGCCTCGCCGAGGTGGCGGCGGTACGGGAGGTCGCGCGGGCGGCCGAGGCCAACGGTTACGACTCCCTGTGGGCGGTCGACGCCGTCTTCGCGGCGCCGACCGCCATCGCGGGGGTGCTCGACCCCATCGGGACCCTGCACGTCGCCGCGGCCGAGACCGAACGGGTGCGCATCGGCACGAGCGTGCTCGTCGGGCCGTGGTACCCGCCGGTGCTGCTGGCCCGGTCGCTGACCACCCTCGAGCACGCGAGCGCCGGACGCCTCACGGTCGGGCTCGGTGTCGGCTGGCCCGAGAGCCCCTACGGCGCGGTCGGTGTGCCGCCGCGCCACCAGGCGGCCCGGTTGGAGGAGTTGCTCGACGTGCTCGACGCGGTCTGGGGCGACGACCCCGTCTCGCACACCGGTGCGCGTCTCCAGTTCGGTCCGGTCGACGTGCGCCCGAAGCCGCGGCAACGCCCGCGCCCGCCGCTGCTGCTCGCGGCGCGCACCCCGTCGGGGCTCGACCGGATCGCGCGGCGGGGCGACGGTTGGACGGTCGGCGGTCTCGGGGTCGACACGGTCGGGTCGATGTGGCGCGCGCTGCGCGAGCTCACGGCCGGTTACGGACGCGACCCCGACGGGTTGCAGCTCGTCGTGCGTGTGGACGCGCTCGTCACCGAGCGGGCGCTCGGCCGCGACCGCGAGAGCTACTGCGGCAGCCTCGCGCAGATCGGCGACGACCTCGACGCGACGCGCGGGCTCGGCGCGCACGAGGTGATTGTCGGGCTACGCCGCGAGCCCGCGAGCCCCGCCGAGCTCCTCGACGGCTACGCCGAGCTCGCGGAGCTCCTGCCGACGGCCGGGATCGCCGGTTAGCCGCCCGCGGACGCGACCCGCGCCCGAGCCGATTCGGCCCGCCGGGCGAGGGCCGTTGCACCTTGCTCGGTCGCGACGGCGATCGCCTGCGCGAACAACGCGTCGATCTCGGACAGGGGCGCGCCCCGCCCCACCTCGATCTCGGCGCGGAGCAGCAACACGAACGGTTCCTGCGCCCGCTCGCCGTGCGTGTCGAGGAGTCGCTGCGCCTCCAGGAGCTGCGCGTCGGCTTCGTCGTGGCGCCCCGCGCGCGCGAGTGCGAGTGCGTACCCGGCGAGGTGCACGACGAGCTGCGTGCGCACGCCTATCCCGGCGTAGCGCGGCAGGTGGGTCTCGTAGAGCGCGATCGCCTCGTCGTTGTCGCCGAGCTCGTCGACGGCCCAGGCCAGGAAGAGCGCGCTTCCCGAAGTGAAGAAGAGGAATTCTCCCGTCGGGTCGAGGGCGAGCGCGCGCCGGCCCGCCCGGGCCGCCCAGCCCGGATCGCCCGCGACCATCCCCGTGTACGCGGAGAATTCGTGCACCGCGACCTGCGCGTAGGGATCGGCGACGAGCTCGGCGAGCGCCGCCGACTTCTCCTCGCCGTCGCCCGGCCCGTCGATGAACTCGTGCACCGCGATCTGGAAGCACGCGCTGAGCAGGAGCGCCTCGGCGAGCGCGCGACCTCCCGTGACGGTGAGGTCGGTCGACAGGGCGTGCTCGGCCGCGCGGTCGATGTGTGCGCGCGCCTCGGTCATGTGGCCCGTGTGCCACGAGTGGATGCCCCACGCGCTGTTGCCGAGCGCTTGGAGTCGCGGGTCGTCCGACGCCGAACCGATCTCGAGCATCTGGGCGGCGAGACGCCCTGCCACATCGAGCTCGCACGCGGTCGCGGCCGCCGCCCATTCCTCCCACAGCAGCTCGTCGAGGAGATCGAAGCGGCCCGTGCGCTCCGCGAGCTCCCGCGCCCGTTCGAGCGGGGTCGTGGTCGCGGTCGCGACGTAGCCGTAGCGCGCCCGGCGGACGCGCGCGAGCGTCGCGATGGTGTGAAACTCCGCTTCGAGGTCGGTGGGATCGTCGCCGCTCGAGTGGCGCAGTTGCAGCGCGCGCTCGAGCAGCGGCTCGGCCGATTCGTACGCGAGCCGCCGGACGGCAACCGCTGCGGCCCGTTCCAGCGCACCCGCGGCGCGCCTGCGGTCGCCGAGCGAGACCGCGGCCCACAGGTGCGCGGCGAGGATCTCCGCGTTGTCGTCGGTGTCGCCGCCGATGTCGACGATCGCGTCGGCCGCGCGGAGGTGCAGCCGCGCGCGCCGCAACGTCGCGACCTCTTCGAGCACGACCTCGCGCACGAGTGCGTGCGCGAAGCGGAAGGTCGCGGGCGCGTCGGGCACCTCGATGAGGAGGCCGCTCGCGATCGCAGGTTCGAGATCGTCGAGGCACCGTTCGAGCTCGCGGTCGGCGACCCGGCGCAAGGGTTCGAGCTCGGCTTCGCGTCCGACCACGGCGGCCGCCTGGAGGACTTCGCGCGTGGCGTCGGGCAGGCGGGCGAGCCGGCGGCGCACGACGTCGCGGACGCCGGCGGGCACGCCCGCGCGCTCGACCAGCTCCTCGTCGCTGCCGGCCACGTCGGCGACGACGAGCCGCGCCAGCTCGCCGACGAAGAAGGGGTTGCCGTCGGCCCGGTCGTGGATGGCGCGCACGACTGCCGCCGCTGGTGCGCGCCCGGTCGCGCGCTCGACCAGCACCGCCGTATCGCTCTCGTCGAGCCCGCGGAGCTGTAGCCGCCGCGTGCCCGGGCGGCGGGTGAGCGCGGCGAGCGCGCTCACTACGGCGTCGGTGCGTTCGAGCTCGCGCACCGACGCCGCGATCAGGATCCGCGACTCGGCCAACCGCCCGGCGAGGAACTCCAACAGCTCGAGCGAGGCCGGGTCGGCCCATTGGATGTCGTCGAGCACGATGCCCAGCGGCGCGTGCCTCGCGGCATCCTCGAGGGCTCGGGCGACGGCCTCGAACAGCCGGAATCGATCGGCCCCGGGCGCGTCGGCGACGTCGCCCGTCGGCGCCAGCAACAGGCCGAGCTGCTCGTCGAGCCCGTGTCCGGCGTCGGAGACGTCGACGATCGCCCGCAACACCTCGAGCCACGGCCAGAACGCGGGCGCGGCGCCGCCTTCGTGACAATGACCCCAGCGTACGGTCGCGCCCGCGTCCACGGCCGCGCGCGAGAGCTCCTCCAACAGGCGGGTCTTGCCGATGCCCGGTTCGCCCTCGATCACTGCGAAGCGCGCGCGGCCGCGAAGCATCTCCTCGAATGCCGACGTCATGTCGAGGATCTCGTCTCGCCGGCCGACGATCGCTGCGCCCGGGTCGTGCGGTGCCGGAGCCGGGGCCGGAGCCGTGACGGGTGGTGCGATCACGGTTGCGCCGGCACCGGTGGCGCGGGCGAGGTCGAGCGCGGGGTCCTGGTCGAGGATCTGCGCTTCGAGGTCGCGCAGCGGGCGGCTGGGATCGACGCCGAGCTCGTCGCGCAACGTGTTGCGCATGTCGTCGAGCGCGCGCAAGGCGTCGGCCTGGCGGCCCGACCGGTAGAGCGCGAGTGCGAGCTGCGCCCACAGCATCTCCCGCAGCGGATGCTGCCCGACGAGCTCGGCGAGGTCGCCGATGACGGCCGCGTGATGCCCGAGGGCCAGCTCGGCGGCGATCCGGTCCTCGATCGCTCCGACCCGCCGTTCCTCCAGCCGGACCGCGAGCCCGCGCGCCCACTCCTCGTTCGCGAACTCGTGCAGGGCCGGGCCGCGCCAGAGTGCGAGCGCCTCGACCAGAAGGTCGCGAGCCGCGTCGGGGCGGCCGCCCGCCATCTCGGCGCGCCCCGCGTCGGCGAGCTGCTCGAACCGCCGGTAGTCGACCTCGTCGGTGTCGACGTCGAGGCGGTACCCCGGCGGTTCCCAACGGAGCATGCGGGCGGGCCGGCCCGGGGCCCGATCGGGTTCGAGGGCGCGCCGCAACCGCGAGACGTAGCTCTGCAGGGTGCCCGACGCCGACGGCGGGACGCGGTCGCCCCAGATCGCCGCGATCAGCGTGTCGACGGGCACGATGTGGCCACCGGCCCCGAGGAGCATCGCCAGCACGATGCGCGGCTGTGTCCCGCCCAGGTCGGCGGTCGCGCCCTCGTCGGTCCAGATCTCCAGACTGCCGAGCAACCCGAACCGCAATTCGCTCCTTCGTCCGGCCGCGGCCGGTCAGTTTCGCGCGCTCGGCGCGGGGAACATAAACCGTGGTGCCGGGCCGGAGCGGACCACGGGCGTCGGCCCCGACCCGGCGTCACCGGCCCGTCGCGGGCCGCGGCGTACCGTCTCCGGAGATGACGATCAACGCGGCTGCATCCGGCCTGTCCTCCGCCGACGCGGCCGCCCGGCTCTCGCGCGACGGTCCGAATGTCCTGCCCGCGCCGGCGCGCGTCCCGCCGTGGCGGCAGTTGGCGCGTCAGCTCCTGCACTTCTTCGCGCTGATGCTGTGGGTCGCGGGCACGCTCGCGATCGTGGCCGGCCTCGTGCAGCTCGGGATCGCCGTCTTCGCGGTGGTCGTGCTCAACGGGGTCTTCGCCTTCGTCCAGGAGCATCGCGCCGAACGTGCTGCCGAGAAACTGCGAGATCTCCTGCCTCGGCGCGTCACCGTGTTGCGCGACGGTGAGCCGCGGGACATCGATGCCGCGGGGCTGGTCGTCGACGACGTGGTTCTGTGCGTGGCGGGCGATCGCGTGAGTGCCGACCTGCGCGTCGTCGAGGCCCACGCGCTGCTTGTCGACAGCTCGATGCTGACGGGGGAGAGCAAGACCGTTCGGGTCGAGGCGGATGCCACGCTCTTCGCGGGGACGTTCGTCGTCGAAGGCGAGGCGCGCGCCTCGGTCGTGGCGACGGGCGCGGCGACGCGGCTGGCGGGGATCGCGTCGATGACCCAGGGAAGTGAGCGACCACCGACGCCGCTCGCGCGCGAGCTCGCGCGCGTCGTCCGGACGATTGCGTTCATCGCGGTGGGTGTCGGCGTCGTGTTCTTCGTGCTCGCGCTCCTCATCGGTACGTCGGCGCGTGACGGGTTCCTGTTCGCGATCGGCGTCACGGTCGCGTTGGTGCCCGAGGGCCTGCTGCCGACCGTCACCTTGTCGCTCGCGATCGGCGCGCAGCGCATGGCGCACCGGCACGCGCTCGTGCGGCGGCTCGAATCGGTCGAGACGCTGGGATCCACGACCTTCGTGTGCACCGACAAGACCGGGACCCTCACCGAGAATCGCATGGCGGTCGTCGACGCGTGGACCCCGGCCGGTCGCGCCCGCGTCGTCGGGGAAGGGTACGAACCGACCGCCACCATCGACGCCGATCGAGCAGTGCGCGAGGCGGTCCGGGCGTGCGCGGTGATCGCGGCTCGCTGTTCCAACGGGCGGGTCGTGCAGTCGGGCGACACGTGGGTCGCGGTGGGGGATCCCATGGAAGCGGCGCTGCATGCCCTCGCCCTCCGGTGCGGAGCCGACGTCGACGTCGACGCGGCGCGTGAACCGGAGGTGCGCCGCTTCCCGTTCGACGCGCGCCGGCGCCGGATGTCGGTGGCCACGCGCGATCACGTGTTCGTCAAAGGCGCGCCCGATGCCGTGCTCCCCGTGTGCGTGGGCGCCGGCGACCCGCACGACGTGATCCTCGACATGACGGCGAAGGGACTCCGGGTGCTCGCGGTCGCGTGCCGTGAGCTCCACGGCCACGAGCCCGACGGGGCCGGCGACGCAGAGCACGAGCTGACGCTCGTCGGCATCGTGGGCCTCCAGGACCCGCCCCGTCCCCATGCGGGTGCCGCGATCGCAGCCTGCCGGCGGGCCGGCATGAAGATCGCCATGATCACGGGCGACCACCCACTGACCGCGCGCGCGATCGCGGACGAGGTCGGTCTGCTCGGCGAACCGGCGACCGTCATCGAGGGCAAGGATCTCCCCGACGACATACAGCTGCTCGGCGCGCTCGTCGATCGTGACGGCGTCGTCCTGGCTCGGATCGAGCCCGAGCAGAAGCTGCAGATCGCGCGTGCCCTCCGCGCGCGGGCATGTCGTGGCGATGACGGGCGACGGTGTCAACGACGGTCCCGCGTTGCACGAAGCCGACATCGGTATCGCGATGGGGGGTGTCGGCACCGACGTCGCACGCGAGGCGGCCGACCTGGTGCTGCTCGACGACGACTTCGCCACGATCGTCGCCGCGATCGAGCAGGGTCGCGCGACGTTCGCGAACATCCGGCGTTTCCTCACCTACCACCTGACCGACAACGTCGCGGAGCTCACGCCGTTCATCGTCTGGGCCTTGTCCGGCGGCCGTTTCCCGCTCGCGCTCGGCGTCCTCCAGATCCTGGCGCTCGACATCGGCACCGACACGCTCCCCGCGGTCGCGCTCGGCGCCGATCCCGCCGGTGCGCACACGCTCGAGCATCCGCCCGCGAGCGGCCGGCTGCTCGACCGGACGGTCGCGCGGCGCGCGTTCGGGGTGCTCGGGCCGGCCGAAGCGACGCTCGCCATGGCCGCGTTCGTCATGACGTTCGTCGCCGCCGGATGGCGACCCGGCGACTCCTTTCCGACGGGCGCCACGCTGCACACGGCGTCCGGCGCTGCGTTTGCGGCCGTCGTGCTCGGGCAGATCGCGAACACGTTCGCCTGCCGCAGCCGCTCGCAACCGGCCTGGCGCATCCCCGTGACGACGAACCCGCTGGTCGTCGTCGCCGTCGCGGCCGAGGCCCTGCTCCTCGCCGCGTTCCTCTGGATCGCGCCGATCGCGCATCTGCTCGACCAGTCCCCGCCGTCGAAGGCCGGATGGACCGTCGCACTGCTCACGCCCGTCGTCGTGCTCGCCGCCGACGGGTTCGACAAACGCAGACGCCGGCGGCGAGCCTGACCCCGGGCTCGGGGCCTAGGTGAAGATGATCTGGCCGCCGGCCGCGCGTTCGTAGAACTCGCCGACCGTGATGATGTCCTCGACCTGGTCGATGAAGTCGTCCTTGTCGAGACCGAACAGATCGACCGACGCCTTGCACCCGTACATGCCCGTGCCGGTGTCGGCGATCATCTCGACGAACTCCGGGATCGACGGGATGTCGAGCTTCTCGATCTGGTGCTCCATGTAATGCGTCATGACCGTCGCCATGCCCGGAACGCCGCCGAGCCAGGTCGCCAGGTGCAGACCGGGGTTGCCCACGGTCGCGAGCTTGATGTGCTCGTGCCGCTTCTTGTGGATGACGTCGAGACCGAAGAACGTGAAGAAGAGGTTCGCCTCGATGCCTTCGGCACGCGCGCCGTTGGCCATGATCAGTCCCGGGTAGACGCCTTCCAGCGAACCCTTGCTGATGATGATCGAGACCTTGGTGATGGGCGCAGGCGAGTCGGTCATGGGGAGTGCCTTTCGTCAGATGCAACCGCGGGGCTTTGGTATCCCTGCGATCTTGGCGGCGATCTTGGCGGGACCCTTCGGGAAGAGCTGGTAGAGCTCTTTCACCGAGACGCCCGACGTCTTGCCGAGCATGCGCACGGTCGGGCCCGTTCCCTTCTCCTGGTACTCCGAGCGCATGAACCGGATGACCTGCCAGTGACGATCCGTGACCGTGTCGATGCCCTCGGCCCGGGCGAGTTCGGGAACCATGTCCTCGGTCCACTGCTCGGGTTGGACGAAGAAGCCTTCGTCGTTCACCTCGACCGCGTGACCTGCAATCGTCGAGACCGTCATGACGCTCCTTCCCGTTCGGGTGTCTTCTTGCCCGCCTGGGGCATCGCCGCGCCGAGGCCGGGGATGTCGCGGCCGGGCAACAGGACGTGCCAGTAGAGCCACTGGAACATGAGCTTGCCGAGATGATTGATGCGCGACTCGCGCAGGAGGGGGAGGCCGACCGGGCCCGGGAAGTGCCCGGCGAGGGGTTCGGTGTCGTAGTTGAAATCGATCAGCAGTGCCTTGTGGAACCCCGTCTCGATGAAACAGTTCGCGTGGCCGTCGTAGCCGGCGTCGAGCTCCTCGCCGGCGAGGAACCGGCGAACGTTCTCGGCGACGACCTCTCCCTCGAAGTGGGTGACCGATCCGGCCTTCGACACGGGGACGTTCGCGGCATCGCCGATGACGAAGATCTCGGGCCGGGCCTTCGACTGCAGGGTGCGATCGTCGGTCGGAACGAAGTGGAGCTCGTCACCGAGCCCGGGCGATCGCCCGACGTAGGGCGCGCCTCCGTGCAACGGAACCACGACCGCAACGTCGAACGGGACCTCGCGCCCGTCGTACGACACGAGCTTGCGGGCGTCACCGTCGACCTCGCCGGTGTTGAACTCCGTGACGAGCTCGACGCCCTTCTCCGCGAGGAGGCCCGCGAGCGCGGCCGACGCGGCGGGCTTCGTGAACGCGCCGTCGAGCGGAGTCACATACGTGATCTCGACGCGCTCGCGGATCCCGCGCTCATGGAAGTACCAGTCGGCCAGGAAGCAGAACTCGAGCGGCGCGACCGGGCACTTGATCGGCATGTCGACGACGTTCACCACGAGTCGCCCGCCGTCGAAGTGCGCAAGCCGCGTCGCGAGCGCCTCGGCGCCGGCGCAGTCGTAGAAGGTGAACACGTCGTGCATCCAGGCCGGGCCGAGCAGTCCCTCGGTCTCCTCCGGCACCAGCACCGCTCCGGTCGCCACGACGAGGACGTCGTAGGGGAGCGTCGTGCCGTCGGTCAGGTGCACGAGCCGGGCGTCGATGTCGACGTGCTCGATCGGGCAGACGACGACGTCGATGTCGTCGTGAAGTTGCCGGCGGCGGGGCCGCACGATCTCGGCGACGTGCGCGAGCCCGAAGGGCACGAACAGCAATCCGGGCTGGTAGACGTGCACGTCGTCCTGGTCGACGACGGTGAGCTGTGCCTCGGCCGGTGCGAACATCTTGCGGAGCCGGTTCGCGACGAGTGTCCCGCCGGTCCCGCCCCCGAGCACCACGATCTGCTTCGTCATCTCATTTCCTCTCGGCGCGTTCAGCTGACGGTGAGCTGCGTGTACATGCCGGCCGCGTAGTGGCCGGGGAGGTTGCACACGAGCTCGTACCGACCCGGCGCGAGCGTCACCGTGGTCCACGACGAGCTGCCGGGAGCGATGCCCTCTCCGGTGCCGTCGCCGCACGTGTTCGATGCCTCGCCCAGGCTCCCGGTCTCGTCGACCGCGCTGTCGCCGCCGAGCGCACGGGTGCCGACGATCTGCCCGCTCGCGAGCGGGAGGATGACGAGCTCGTGGTTGACGGACCCGAGGTTCGTCGCGACGAACGACACCGCGCCGTGCGGCACCGTTGCCGTGTCGACGGTCAGGCGCATCATCCCGCCGCCGCCCATCATTCCGCCGCCGGCGGCCATGTTCCCGCCGCTGTTGAGCAGCGACACGTGCACGATCGTTCCCGGAAGGCTCGGAACGGTGCACGACACCGACTGTGAGCCGCGGTACATCGTGTGGTTGTCGTGGTCGGAGCTGTCTCGCACGGCGACGACGGCACCGATCGAGAGGGCACTCAGCACCAGCACGGCCAGCGCGGCTGCGGCGACGAGTGTCCGGGTCCTCAAGGCGTCACCTCGACCGCAGCAGGTCGCGGCGGTGCCGGTACTCGTCGGCGTCGATCTCGCCGCGGGCGAAGCGCTCGTCGAGGATGTGCTCGGCCTCGCTGGCGCGCCCGGGCGGCGGCGCGGTGGGCGACGCCGGGATCTCGTGCGAGCGGTCCGGGCGCACGACGGCGACGATCACCGCGACGACAAGCGCCCAGAACACGATGAATGCGAGGGTCATCGCGATCCAGGCCGCGACGCCCATGTGCCATCTCGTCATGACCGTCTCCTCCTGGCTCGGGCGGCTGATCCCAGCGTGGGCGCGCCGAGCCGAGGCGGAAAGGGCCGAACGGCCCTCGGGGGCGGGCCGTCGGTACGAACGACCCGCCGCTGCACCCCGTCAGTCGAGCGGCGTCGGCCTGACCGCGCGCACCAGCACGTCGATGGCGACCTTGTCGCCGTCGTCGGTCCGTACCGGTCGGCGAACGCGTTCCGCCTTCACGATCTCGAGCGGGTCGAGGTCGGCGACGACATCGTCCGGTCCGTACAGCACGGACGCGTCACCCGGCCCGCCCCACCCCTCCGACGGATTCGTGCTGTCGTGCCCGACCACGAGCACGGTCCCGCCCGCGGCGGCGGCCGCCGCCGCCCGCCGGAAGACGACGCGCCGCGACGCTTCGGGCAGATGCAGGTACATCACGATGACGAGGTCGAAGCCGCCGGGTTCGGGTCGGTACTCCGTGACGTCGGCGAGTACCCACTCCACCGACGTGGCGCGGGCCGCCGCCAGGTCGCGGGCCTTGTCGAGGCCGACCCTGGAGAAGTCGACGCCGGTCGCGCTCCATCCCTGCTCCGCGAGCCAGATCGCGTTGCGCCCTTCTCCGCAGGCGAGGTCGAGCACCCGGCCCGGGGCCAGACCGGCGGTCTCGGCGACGAGGAACCGGTTCGGCTCCGCGGTCCAGACCAGCTCGTCGCCCGTGTAGCGCTCGTCCCACGCGTGCCGGTCCATCAGGGCGCCTGATCGACCGCGCCGGCTGCCCGCGGTGCGTACTCGTCGAACGCGGCCAGTGCGCGCGGGCCGTACACGCTCGCGGGGCCGCCGTTCATGAGCAGCGCGACCGCGAGCATCTCCGCGACCTCTTCGCGGCTCGCGCCCTTCGTGGCCGCGCCGCGGGCGTGGTACGCGATGCAACCGTCGCATTCCTTCGACACTGCGATTGCGAGCGCGATGAGCTCCTTCACGTGAGCCGGCAGCGCGCCGGGCGCGAGCGCGCTCGTGCCGAGCGCGCCGAACGCGGCCCACGCGTCGGGGATCGCGTCCCGGAGCTCTCGCGAGGGTCCGCGCAGTTCGGCGACGACTTCGTGCGAGTGGTTCATGGTGATCTCCTTCTTCTCGCCGGTCACGACCAGCGACACGATCGCTCGATGCCGAAGCGCCCGAGGACGAGCGACGCGGGACAGTTACCGAACAGCACGTAGAGCCATTGGTTGATCCCGACGAACGCGGTCAGCAGGAGGAACCACGGGCTGACGACGGCCGCGAGCAACGCGCTCAACAATGTCATCGTTCCCGCGAGGGCGAACAGCACGCGCTCGAGCGGCCACGAGGTCGGTGCGGCGGCGCGTGCTGCAGTTGGGGTGGAGGTGGGCATGGTCGTTGCTCCTGTGGGGTCAGTGACTGAAATGCACGTGCGGGAGGACGCGTTCGAGCCAGCGGGGCAGGTACCAGTTGCGTTCTCCGATGAGGGCCATCGTCGCCGGGACGAGCATCACCCGGACGACGGTCGCGTCGAGGAGCACGGCCATCGCGAGCGTGAGCCCGAGCTCGGTGGGCGGGATCGGACCCGTGATCCCGAACGCGATGAACACGACGATCATGATCAGGGCCGCGTTCGTGATGGGGCGGCCGGTGCGGGCGATGCCTTCGCTGATCGCCCGCTTCGTGTCGCCCGTGCTCTCGTACCGTTCGCGGATCGCAGCCAGCAGGAACAGCTGGTAGTCCATCGACAAACCGAAGAGCAGGGCGAAGAAGAACAATGGCGCCCACGCGTCGACGAACGGCTGGTGCTCGATACCGAGCAGCCCGGTGCCGAACCCGTGTTGGAACACGAGCGTCGCGAAACCGAACGCCGCGCCGACGGTCAGCAGGTTCATCAGGATCGACGTGACCGCGACCACCAGACTGCGGAACACGATCAGCAGCAGGAGGAACGCCACGATCAGGATGACGCCGATGGCATAGGGGGCGCGTCCGGTGAGGACCGAGGTCAGGTCGCGGTTCTGCGCGGCCGGCCCGCCGACCCGCGCGCCGGGCACCGCACTCGCGAGCCGGGAACGGAGGGTGTTCACGAGCGTTGCCGTCTTCGAGTCGTCGACGGCGGTGGATCCGGTCACCCGCACGACCAGGCGACCATCGGGCGCGGGTGCGCTGACGATGCGCGCGTCGACGACGCCGGTCACTGCCGAGCTCACCTGCACGACCTTCGGGGCGTCGGCCGCGGGAGTCGTGATGAACGCAGGCGCGGCTGCACCGGGCCCGAACGCGCCGACGAGCATGTCGTAGCCGTCGCGGCTCGTGTTGCCCTTGTCGACGACGTGCGCGCCCGGCATGCCGAGGTGCATACCGAACGCGGGGACGATGAGCGCGCCGATCACGATGAGCCCGAGCGCGAGCACCGCGCCCGGCCGGCGCAATGCCACGCCGGTGACCCGTTGCCACCGGGACTCGGCGGTGATGTCGGGATCCTCGTCGTTCTTGCGGACGAGGACCCGGTCGCCCAGCGCGACGAGCAGCGCAGGCAGCAGCGTGAGCGAGGCGAACGCGACCGCGACGACCGACAGGATCATGCCGAGCGCCATCGACCGGAAGACCATGACCGGCACGAGGAACACCGCGGCCAGTGCCATGACGACCGTCAGCGCCGAGAGGAACACGGCTTTGCCGGCCGTCGACATCGTGTTCTCGATCGCGGCGAGCGCGTCCTTGCCCTCGACCCGTTCCTCGCGGTAGCGGCTGACGATGAAGAGGCTGTAGTCGATGCCGACCGCCAGGCCGATCATCATCGAGAAGTTCATCGACCACACCGACATCGGCACGAACCAGCCGAGCACGTGCAGCAGCGCGAATCCCACCGCGATGCCCGCCAGCGCGAGCACGAGCGGCAGCCCGGCTGCGATGAGCATGCCGAACGCGACGAACAGCAGGATCAGGGTGGGCAACCCGCTGACGAGCTCGGCCTTGTGCAACGCCTCGGCGTTGATCTTGTTGAAGTCGCTCCAGACCGGCCATTCACCGGTGACCTCGGCCCGTGCCCCCGGCGCGAGCGTCAGCTTGTTCACGTAGCTGCCGAGCTTGCCGGCCGCGACGGGACGGTCGGCGTCCTTGTTCACGATCTGGTCGACGGGAACGAGCGCGGTGTGCCCGTCGGGCGAGATCAGCCCGGCCGCGGGCGGCAGGGTCAGCGGGTTCGCGACCGCGCGCGCGTTCGGCGACCGCTGCAGCTCGGCGACGAGCTTCGTGAGCGGCGCCGGGTCGGCGGCGATCGCGGTCGACTGGTGGTAGACGACGACGGGATCTTCCGCACCGAGTTGCGGGAAGTCGCGGCGGATCTCGTCGCGCACCTGCTGCGCGGTCGATCCCTGCGCTTCCCAGCCCGCGCCCGAGAGCGCGCCGGTCAAGGTGAGGGCGAGCGGCGCGGCCGCGAACGCGATCAGCAACCACCCGACGATGACGCCGCGCCGGTGCCGGGCCGAGAACGCGGCAAGCCGCGAGAACAACGCCTTGGGGTCGGGCGGTGCCGAAGGATCGTGCACCGAGGCGCCGGGGTCGTGGGTGACGGTCATTTGAGGGTCTCCTACTTGAAGAAGAGGCGGTAGACGACGAACCAGATGGAGAAGGCGACGAGCAGCAGCCCGAAGGCGCGCTGGAGGTGCTCGGAACGCAGGTGCTGGGCTCGGCGGCTGACGAACCATGACGCCGGGACCGATCCGAGCGCGAACACGAGCGCGGCGGCCCAGTCGATGTGACCGAGCGCCCAGTGGGTGGCCAGCGTCGGGACCGTGAGCGCGGCGACGACGAGCAGGCTCGTCCCCGACGCCGTACGCATCGAGAGCCCGAGTACGAGGAGGTACGCCGGAACGAGGAGGAAGCCGCCACCGTTCGCGAGCAAGCCGGTGAACAGGCCGACGGCCGCCGCGATCGCGACGACGAGTCCGGGCCGGTCGCGGCGGGACGCGCCGGCCGCGACGCTCGCGGCCGAGATGGGCCGCAGCACGCGCACGCCGACGATCCCGAGCACGACGCCCGACGCGACGAGCAACGCGGCGCCGCCGATCACCCGAGACAGCAGCGCACCGACGATCGTCGCGGGCACCCCGCCGACGAGTGACCAACGCGCGACGTCGCGGTCGATCGCGCCGCTTCGCCCGTACTGGCGCGCGCCCGCGAGTGCAGCGGGGATCGTTGCGGGAAGCGGCGACGCGATCGCGGCGAAGCCCGAGAGGCCGGCGAGCGACATCAAGGGAGTCGCGAACGAGGAACCGCCGACGCCGAACAGGCCGAAGAGGCCTCCGACGACGACACCCACGAGCGCGATCACGACGACATGCACGACGTCCCCTCAGCCGCCCGCACGTTCACTGAGGTCGTCGACCGCGGCCTGCAGCTTGCCCGCGGCTTCGTCGGCGAGATCGGCGAAGCGGGGATCGTCCATGAGCTCGAGCGGGTCGACGATGCGCACCCGCGTCCCGGTCCCGGCTTCCTCGAGCACGACGTTGCACGGGAGGAGAAGTGCGACCGAGGGATCGATGCCGAGCGCCCGGTCGGCGAGCGCCGGGTTGCACGCACCCAGGATCTTCAGCGGGGCGCGATCGGTGCCGAGCTTCGTGTTGAGCGTCGCCGCGACGTCGATCTCGGTGAGCACACCGAAGCCCTGGCGGCCCAGCGCGTCACGGATCGCCTGCTCGGCCCCGGCGATGCGCATGGGAACGGTGGTCTCGAAGGCGCGCATCGTCATGCCAGCTTCAAGAACATGCGCTCGACGTCCTCGAGCGCGTAGCCGTCGTCGGCCGCCTCCTGCGGTTGCTCGACGCAGTAGGAGAGGCCGGCGGCGACCAGCTTGAACCCCGCCTGTTCCAGAGCCTTGGTCGCGGCCGAGATCTGCACCACGACGTCTCTGCACTCGCGACCTTCGGCGAGCATTCGCTCCACCGCCTGCACCTGACCGGCCACGCGCCGCAGGCGCTTGCGGACGTCGTCGACGACGTTCTCGGGGATCTGCATCACGTGCTCCTCGTGTTGTTCATGCCGAGCAACGGTTGGGGCCGACCTCGAGCCGCTGAAGGTCTGCGGTCGACAGGTTCGGGCGGCCCATGTTCGCGTTGATGATCTCGACGTAGTTGGGTGGGCGCGGGGTCGCGCGCGGTTGCCCATGCGACGAACGCGTCCTCGTCGAATCCGAGCGGTTCGATCGTCGCCCGGAGCGCGCCCAGCGTGGCGCCGACGGGAGCGTCGGGATCGACCGGGACGGAGTCGCCGTAGTGGCCGGGAAGCACCAGGGCGTCGTCGGGCAACGTGAGGACGCGTTCGTGCAACGACCGGTAGAGATTGTGCGCGAACTCCTCGGCCCGTTCGGCGAGGTCGGGCCGCCCGACGCCGTCGACGAAGAGGGTGTCACCGGTCAACACGACGCGGTCGCCGACGAAGTAGATCGTCGAGCCTTCGGTGTGGCCGGGTGTGCGCAGCGCGGCGACGGTCAGCGTGATGCCGGCGCCGAGCGGGAAGCGCTCGCCGTCGTGCAGGGGTGCGAACGCGAAGTCGAAGGTGTCGGCCGGGTTGAGGTGCAACACCGCACCGGTCCGGTCGGCGAGCGCACGGGCGCCCGAGAGGTGGTCGGCGTGAAGGTGCGTGTCGAACACGTGGGCGATCCGCCAGCCGTGTTCCGCCGCGATCTCGACATACACGTCGGTCTCGATCGAGGGGTCGATGACGAACGCTTCGTCACTACCGCCGACGACGTACGACAGACAGCCCTTTCCGCGCCGCCGCACCTGGACGACGCGCGCGCCGTCGACGTCGATCGCGACCCAGTCGTAGACGCGTCCCCACGCATCCATGCCGCCGCGCAGGTTCGCGACGCGCAGCCCCCGGCCGGCGAGGAGATCGGCGGCGGCGGCCGATCGGTTCCCGGACGCGCAGACGGTGACGACCTCGCGATCGCGCGGGACCTCGCCGATCCGGCGATCGAGCTCGCGAACCGGCACGTTGATCGAGCCGGGGATCGACCATTCCTCGACCTCGTCCGGATCGCGGACGTCGAGCACGACCGGCGCCGCGCTGGTCCCCAGCCGGCCGGCGAGCTCGGCCGCATCGATGTCGCGGTACGTCTGCACGGTCACCTTCCCGGTCGTGAACGAGGTAACCCTTGTCATGAACGAGGTAACCATATACCCCTGGGGGTATATTCCGGTAGGGCCGTGCGCCGGGACTTCACGTCCGAGAGACCCTTTCGGGCTGGGCGTACGATCCGGACGATGGCCGGCCGGGAAGGAAGCACCAGCGTGGATCAGGGCGTGGATCAGGGCGTGGATCAGGGCGTGGATCAGGGCGTGGATCAGGACCGGGTCCGGATGTTCTCGTTCCTGGTGTTCAGCAAGCTCGAAGGCGCGGTGACGTCGGGGATGATCCACCTCGGGGACCGCCTCGGCCTCTACCGCTCGATGCGCGAGGCCGGAGTCCCGTTGCACTCCGGTGAGCTCGCCGAGCGGACCGGGTTGCACGAACGGTGGGTGCGAGAGTGGGCCTACAACCAGGCGGCGGCGCGGATCATCGAGTGTGACGACGACGAACGTTTCAGCTTGTCGAAGGAAGCCGCGATGGTGCTCGCCACGCCCGACCACCCGGCCTACGGCATGGGCATGTTCCACCGGTTCCCGAACACGATGGAATCACTACGAGACATGCCGGAGAGCTTCCGGACGGGTATCGGGCACGACTACGACAGCCACGGACCGGAGGCGGCCGTCGGCATCGAGCGCTCGTTCGAACCGTGGAATCGCACGAACCTGCTCCCGATCGTGCTCCCGGCGCTCGACGGTGTGACCGAGAAGCTCTCGGCCGGGATCACCGTCGCCGACGTCGGTTGCGGAGCGGGCGGCGCGCTCCTCCTGATGGCCGCCGCGTATCCCGCGAGCCGGTTCCTCGGCTACGACATCAGCCAGTACGCGCTCCGCCGCGCCGAGGAGAAGCGTCGCGAAGGCGGCGCCGTCAACGTGTCGTTCCACGATCCTCGCCACGACCCGCTTCCCGACGACGGGTCGCTCGGGTTCGTCACGACGTTCGACTGCATCCACGACATGACCCACCCGTTCGCGATGATGCAGGCACTCCGGGCCGCCGTCGCCGACGACGGCACCTGGCTCCTCGTCGACATCAAGGCACACGACGGGTTCGCCCGCAACGCCGAGAAGAACCCGATGGCGTCGCTGATGTACGGCATCAGCGTGCTGTCGTGCATGTCGTCCGCGATGTCGGCACCCGACGGCGCCGGCCTCGGCACGCTCGGACTCTCCGCGACACGAGCCGAGGAGATGGCCCGCGCCGCGGGCTTCACGCGGTTCCGACGGCTCGACATCGATCATGCCGTCAACGCGTTCTACGAGATCCGTCCGTGAGTGCCGCCGTCCGTGAGTGCCGCCGTCCGTGAGTGCCGCGTGGCGACGCGGACGAGGGCATCGCGTGCCGCCACCGTCGGGGTGACCTGACGATCACGGGGGCGGGGGGATCTTCGTCGTCGGTTTGATCGGGTTGCCGCTGAGGGTCGAACCGGTATGGGGCGGTACGAGCGTCGTGACCACGATCCCGATGATGCCGACCGACTTCGGGTCGCTCGTCGCGCTGCAGCCGAGCAGATTGCAGCCGCGGACCCGCACCGTGTACGTGCCGGAGGGCGGCGCGCTGCTCGTCGACGCCGGATCGATGGGCTTGGTGAGGGTGAACGACGACGGCGGCGGCTCCCCGACACTGTCGACGGAGAACGTGCCGACTCGGTCGGTGTTCGTCTGGGCGCGGATGACGACCGACGCCGAGAGGTTCCGGAACTCCGAGTTCCAGCGTACGACGACGCCGGTCGCGAGCCTCGTGAGCGGCGACAGCTGGAGCGACGCGGTGACGCCGGTCGGGACCGACGGCGCCTCGTTCGTCGCGACGATCGGGTCGGACACGCTGCAGTGCTGGAAGCGCGAGCACACCTTGACCTCGTACTCCTGGGTGAACGCGCGCCGGGATTGACCGTGAAGGAGTTCGCGTCGGCCCCGAAGTCGCGCACGGGGTGGAACGGGCCGGTGGAGCCGGGAGTACGCGCGAGGAGTTGCGTAAACGTGTCGTTGTTCGCCCGGTCGTCCCAGCGGAGCCCGATCGCGCCGTTCCGCACGGCGCTCACCTGCCGCAGTCGCGTCGCCTTCGCCGGTATCGCCGCGATCATCGCGTCGAGCTGGGCGCGGACCAGCGGTTCGAGGTTGTCGGCGAGGGCGGAATAGCCGCGATCGTTCGGATGCATCGTGCCGTCGGACGCTTCGAGCACGCCGTCGACGCCCACGTCGTTACCGCTGACGGCGAGTGCATCCGCGCCGGTCTGCACGAAGCGATCGGAGGTGCACAGCGCGTGATTGCGGAACGCGTGCCGGTTGGTGACGACGTTCCAGTGGTCGCGGCCGTCGCTCCGCGGGGTCGAGTCGGCCACGGTCGCGCCCGCATCGATCGCGTCGTCGAGCTTCGTCGCGACGCCGCTCGCGAAGTTCGTGTCGGCGACCGACAACAAGCCGAGGAGGTCGTCGTGCAAAGCCCCCTCGCTGCCGGCGCACAGTGCCGTCGACGTCTTCTCGAGCGGGTTCGGGCCTTCGGCGAAGTACACCTGGCTCGGCGTCACCGAGATCTTGCCGTCCGCGGTTTTGACGCTCAGGTCGCGCAACTTGGAGTCGAAGGTCTGGTACGAGTCGGCGAGCGAGTTGAGGCCGGGGTACGCGTTGTCGTGCGCGAGGTCCCGGTCGGCGATGGGGTGTTGGATGTTCACGTCGCCGCCCGAGTGCAGGGCCGCATCCATGTTCTGCGTGCCGTTCGAGCCGTTGCCGCAGTCCGGAAGCGGGAAGACCGCGCACTTCTGGATGATGGCGCCGAAACCCAGGTCGTTGCCGCCCGAGGAGACGTACAGCGCGTCGATGTGCGGCACCGGATCGTTCGGGAGCGGCAGGTCGGGGAGCGTGGTCACGTGCTCGTTCGCGAGGAACGTCCTCGTCGTCGCGGTGGATTCCGAGGTGTCGCCCAGCACCGCCCGGACCTGGTCGAGCTGCGGTGGGACGGCATTGCTGCCCTCGCGGTAGATGCCGTTGTGGAAGTCGGGATTCCCGTCGTACGCCGTGCTGTAGAGATGCCGGGTCTGCGAGCCCGCGCACGCGAGGTTGTAGAAGACGAGGTTCACCACGCCGCGGTACTTCGGATCGGCGCTCAGTCGCTGGAACACCTTCTCCTCGGGCGAGATGCCGCGGTGGCAGAGCTTGCGGTAGTGCTCGTCGGCCGCCGTCGACGAGCCGGCCGCGGGCTCCCCCCATTGCTCCGCCTTGTTCTCACCGAGACCGGGGACCTCGGGCATGAGGTTCTCGCCGCCCGCGTGCGCGGCGACGGCGAGCGCGACCAGCGCGGGTCCGCCGAGCGCGGCGACGAGCCCGATGGGGGTCTCGAGCGCGGCCGCGCCGGAGATGACCGCACCCGCCGCGAGCTTGTCCCACGCCGTCAGTGTCGAGCTCACCGTCAGCCCGGCGGGTTTGAACGGGTTGCCCTCTCCGGCCGCGTACGAGTCGCCCATCCCGACGATCACGAAGTCGTCGAACCCGGTCGTGTTCTTCGTGACCACCGCGGTGCTCGTGTCGACGATCGCCGACGCGGCCACCTGCGCGCTGCGGGCTCCGACGTCGATCACCACCGGGATCGTCGGCGGAACGTTGACTGTGGTCGGGACCGTGATCTTCGGCGCGGGGAGTACCGACGTGCCGGAATTGAGAGCACCGCGCTGCGTGCCGCGCGCGCCGACGATCCAGCCCGCGACGACGGGCTTCCCACCGACGGTGGCTTCGGCCCGGAAGAGGACGGGCCGCGCGCTGCGGGCGGCCGTGAAGGTGTGGCGAACGCCGTCGGCGCCGGTGAACGCGCCGGTCGCGCCCGATGCGGCGAGCGAGAGGTCGAGCGTGGCGCCGTGCCCGTCACTCAGCCGCGCGCGGCCGCCGCCGGCGAGCCCGCGGAACCACGCCGAGGTCTTCGCGCTGTCACACACATATGCCGCGACCTCGAGTCCGTCGCTCGTGATGCCGACGAGCGCGTCGGTCCCGTCGACGGTGCCGGTCCACGTGCCCTTCGGGGCGGTCGGGGTGGCCGACACGAGCGATGCCGGATCGCTGCTGTGACCCGAGGAGCTGCACGACGCGGCGACGAGCGTCGCGACCGTGAGGACTGTCACGAGGGTCAGCCCTCGCGCCCGACGGACGGTGTGCGGCCTGGGTTGCACGGCAGATCCTCCAGCTCGGCGTGATCGTTTCGAGGCGTCTTCGCCCCGCGTCCTGCCCGTCATTGCGCATCGCCCCCGTCGTGGCCGGTGTCGGTCTCGGTCTCGGTGTTCGTGGCTTCGGGTTCGGTGACCCCGGCACCGGCTGCGTCGGTGCCGGCGGACTCTGCGCCGGGTCCGGAGGGCGGGACGAGGACGTCGCTCACCCGTGCGGCGACCCGTCGCAGCACGTCGTCGGCCCGCTCCTCCGGCGTGGGGTCCGGTGACACCGGTCGAATGTACGGATGCGCCCGCTCGGCGTCATCGGTGAATTCACCTAGGTTCTCGCCGTGCTCCTCGGGCGCGGTGCCGAAGTCGGGTTCGCCCACGGCTGGATCGCCGGTGTGCGCGCCGGTCGGGGTGCGCTGTTGCGCATCGAGGGTGAACCCGGGATCGGGAAGTCGGTGTTCCTCTCCGAGTTGGTCGCGTGGGCGCGGGACCGTGGTTTCAACGCGTTCGTCGGGCGCGGCGACGCGTTGGGGGAGGGCCGCCCGTTCGGTGCGCTGGTCGACGCGGGCCTGTCCGGTCCCCTCGCCGAGACCCTCGATCGCGCACGCGGTGCCGCGACCGGCGACGCGGCGCGCGTGTCGCCCCTCGAAGCCGAGCCCGAGCTGCGTTCGCTGCTCGTCGATCGGGCCGTAGACGCGCTCGAAGCGCTCGCGGGAACGGCGCCGGTGCTCGTCGCGCTGGACGACCTGCATTGGGTCGACGTCGCGTCGGTGCTCGCGGTGACGACTGCGTTGCGCCGCTGCGCCGACCTCCCGCTCGGGATCGTCGTCACCGAGCGTCCGCACCCGCGCCGGCCCGAGCTCACGCGCCTGCTCGATTCACTCGCACCCGACGTGCTCGCGCTGGCACCGCTCTCGGGGGAGAGCGTCGCCGATCTCTGCCGGTTGACGGTCGGCGCGGCGCCGGGGACGGACCTCGAGCAGCTGCTCGATCGTTGCGGCGGTAACCCGTTGCTGCTCGTCGAGGCGTTGACGAGCCTGCGTGAAGCCGGCGATCTCACTGTCAGCGAGGGAGTCGCACGCCGCCGGAGTGGCGGTGCCGAGAGCGTGTCGCTCCCCGAGACGGTGCGCCGGCGCATGGCGCCACTCGAGGGAGAGATCCGCGCCGTCGCCGCCATCGCGGCCCTGATGGGCTCGCGATTCACGCTCAACGACCTCTCGGCGGTGACCGGGCGATCCGTGCTCGAACTGTTGCCGCTGATCGAGGACCTGGTCGCGGCGCACCTGATGCGCGACGACGGTGACGCGCTCGCGTTCCGGCACGATCTCCTGCGCGAGACGGTCGTCGAGGCGTTACCGCCGAGCATGCGGGCCGAGTTGCACCAGACGATCGCCGACGGGCTCCAGTCGGCCGGAGCACCGCTCGCCCGGATCGCCGAGCACGTGGCGCTCGCGACGCCCGCGGGTTCGCCGGCCGCGATCGACGTGCTGCGGCGCGCCGCGCGCGAGGTCGTCTCCCGGGACCCGGCGACCGCGACCCGGCTGCTCCGGAGCGCGGTCGCGCGGTGCGCGCCGAACGCGCCCGAACGCGACGAGCTCAGCGCCGATCTCGTCGACGCGCTCGACGTGGAACGCACGGACGGCCGAGGCCCAGGTGCTCGCGGCCGAGATGCTCATGCGGCCGCTCGCGCCGGTGGTCGAGGAGCGCCTGCACTCCGCGCTCGGGCGCGCGCTCTTGCTGTTGGGGCGTCCGCAGGAGTCGGTCGAGCACGAGCTCCGGGTGGTGGAGCTCCAGGCCGCGACCGGCCGTTCGACCGCGTGGGCGCGGGCCGAGTGCGCGATGTGCCGGCTCTTCAGTGTCGATCTCGACGGCGCGCTCGACGACGCGCGCGCGGCGGTGGAGCTGTCGGCCGGCGGCCGCGACACCATGGCGCACGTGCTCGCGCTGTGCGTCGAGACGTTCGCGCTGAACACAGTGGGCAACACCGACGCCGCCGTCGAGTGCGGCCGGGCCGCGGTCGCGCTGGCCGACGGCACGCCGGCGCTCGAGGGCCATCGTCTGCACCCGCAGCTGTTCTACGGGGTCGCACTCCAGACGTTCGGTCGGCACGCGGATGCCGCCGCCGCATTCCGCCGCGGCCGGGAGCTCGGCGAGGCGCTCGGCGCCGCGTGGGCGTTGCCCATCTACCACTTCGCCACCGCGCTCGCCCAATGGGACACCGGCGCCTGGGACGACCTCCTCGCCGAAGTCGACGCCGGAGTTGCGTACGGCGCCGACAAGGGTTCCACCATTGCCCAGGTGTGGGCCTACGCGGTCGCGGCGCGCGTGCATCTCCACCGGGGCGATCGCGACGGTGCCCGGGCCGCGCTCGACCGCGGCGACGAGGTGCTCGCCGCGGGCGGTCTGCAGTACGGGATCGACTGGTTCGTGCTGAGTCGCGCGCTCCTCCTCGAAGCGGCGGGCGACACGGTGGGCGCGTTCGGGTTGCTCGCGCTGGGCTGGGAGACCGCAGTCGGGCTCCAGGCGGCGGCAGGACTCACCACGTTCGGCCCCGATCTCGTGCGCCTCGCGCTCGACACCGACCCGACCCGGGCCGGAGCCGTCGTGGCGATCTTGCAGGAGCTCGCCGAACGGAATCCGCTCGACCTCGTCACCCGGGGTCGGAGCCGGCGCGCAACCGGACTGTTCCGGCGCGACGCCGCCGCACTCCTCGAAGCGATCGACGCGTTCGACGCGCTCGGCCATCGTTTCGAGGCGGCCACGATCCGGCTCGAAGCCGCGACCCTCTGCGCCGCGGCGGAGAGCGAACGCGCCGGACGCGCTGGCCGAGGAGGCGCTGGCGGTGTTCGACGATCTCGCGACTCCCACCGAATCGGAGCGCGCCCGCGCGTTGCTCGCCGGTCTGGGCCGGGCGCGCCGCCCACCGCCGCGTCGAGTCGCGATCGGCTGGCCTGCGTTGACGCCGACGGAGCTCGAAGTCGTCGACGAGGTGTGTTCCGGGCGTTCGAACACCGAGGTCGCGGTGCGCCTCGGCGTCAGCCGCCGCACCGTCGAGGCGCACCTCCGCAGCGTGTACCGCAAACTCGATGTCAGGACGCGGCTGGCGCTCTCGGTCGCGTATCAGGCTCGTTCCGACTGACTGGTCAGCGCGCGTGAGGCGGCGACCGCGGTTCAAACGTAGAACTGCGCGGCCCACCTGCGGAACGGCATGATCGGGCCGTCGCCGTCGGCGAGCGCGGGGTCGGCGACATGGATCTTGTTGTCGAAGATCACGTTGTCCTCGGCCATCTGCTTGCGGAGATCGCGGACGAGTGCCTCGCCGACGCGCTGCGTCTTCGCCAACGATTCCGCGTCCTGACCGAGCTTCTTGACCCGGTAGACCTTGATCGACCGCGTCCACTCCCAGTCGATGGGTGTGGTCGTCGCGAAGAAGACGGTGTCGATGATCCCGCGGAAGCGGGCCAGGCCGAAGCCGGGCCCCCAGCTGTCGGTGTCGATGCGTCCCGGTTGCGGACCGCGCGGCGTCGTGAAGTCGACGCGGGCGCGAAGGTGGCTGCAATAGCCGTCGTAGTCGATGCGCTCGACCTCGGGCACCGTCGCCGCGCCGTGCACGGTCTTCAGGTGCACGAAGTCGGGGCCGTTCTCGGCGAGCTCCTGCCACGGGCACCGTACGGTCCAGTCGGCGACGATTGGGTCCGTCCACTCGTCGGTCATGTACTCCGGGAGAGGGGGGATCTCCCACCGCGGCGACTGCAACGGATCGGGGTGGTACCAGAACATCACGGACCCGTTGACGTCGACGGCGGGGTAGGAGCGCACCCGCGCCTTCGCGTTCGTCCGGTCGCTGTAGGGGATGCGCACGTTGCGGCCGTCGCCGTCGTACTCCCACCAGTGATACGGGCACACGAGGTTGCAACCCTCGACCCGCCCGCCGAGCGCGAGGTTGGCGCCGAGGTGCGGGCAGTACGCGTCCATGACGTGCGGGCGGCCCTGCTCGTCGCGCCACAACACGAGATCGCGCGCGAGCAGCCGGATCGGGCGCACGGTGCCGGGCGCGAGCGTCGGCGGTGTCGCATGCGTGGTACCACGAGAACGGGAACGACGTGTAGTACGGAAATCGCTCGCGCGCCGTCATCGCGGTCCGCTCGTAGTCGCCCAGCTTCGCCATCACCTGCAGGGGCGTCTCGCCCGCGAAGTCGCGGATCTTCGTAGTCCGCGTGGCGGGCGGGCGCTCGTTCACGAGGCGCCGCGCAGCACCGTGCGCGCCGCGAGCTCGAGCTCGTCGGCGATCTCGTTCGGCGCCCGTCCGCCCGTCACCAGGCCGACCATGTTCGCGAACAGTACGTCCTCGAGGATGCGCACGATCGCTTCACGGTCGCCGACGTCGGTGTCGCCCAGCGCGAGGTCGACCCAACGTCGCGTCGACGACTCCAGCGCGGCTCGTGCGTGCGCGACCTCGGGCGGAGCCCGAGATGTACGCGCGCGTCATCGCGATGTAGAGGTCGGGCGCGTGCTCGACGTTCTGTACCGCGCGTCGCAGCGTGGCAACGGCTCGGTCCACAGGAGACCGGCCGCGCCGAGGACGGGCCGACAGGGTCTCGGTCGTCCGGCCGACGAGACCGACGAGTACATCGACGAGGAGATGGTCCTTGGACGAGAAGTAGAGGTATGCCGTCGGCGCCGACACCCCGGCACGCGCCGCGACCGCTGCGCATGCCGACGGCGTCGTACCCGCCCTCGGTCGCGAGGTCACGCGCCGGCGTCGAGCAGCCGGCGCCGCGTCGCGGCCTGGGTAGGCGACAGCGACCGGACGACGACCTCGGCCGCCGGAGTCATCGCGCGGCTTCCGCCGGGAGCAACGAGTCCCAGCGGATCGGGACGTGGGCGTAGCCGTCGATCAGGTTCGAGTGCACGCGCGGGAGATCGGCGACCGGCGCCGCGACCTCGAGACCGGCGAACCGGCCGAGCAGTGCCTCGAACATGATGCGCGCCTCGAAGCGGGCGAGGTTCGCGCCGAGACAGAAGTGCGGCCCGCCCGCGCCGAACGCGACGTGGTCGTTGGGTGTGCGCGTGATGTCGAGGCGATCGGGATCCACGAACTCGCGCTCGTCGCGGTTGGCCGACGGATACACGAGCGCCACACGATCGCCGGCGGGGATCACTACGCCACCGACTTCGGCGTCCTTCGTCGCCCGGCGGGTGAACTGCATGACGGGGCTCACCCACCGCAGCAGCTCTTCGACCGCAGACGGCAAAAGGGTCGGGTCGCGGCGGAGCCGTTCGAGCTGCTCGGGGTTCTCCAGCAGCACGATCATGCCGGTCGTCAGCAAGTTGCGCGTTGTCTCGCTGCCCGCGTTCTGCAGCAGCATGAAGAACAGGTCGATCTGCATCTGCGTGAGTGTCTCGCCGTCGACCTCGGCCGTGAGCAGCACACTGAGGAGATCGTCGCGGGGTTCGGCACGCCGTTGCTCGCAGAGACCGTCTGCGTACATGAACATCGCGGTTGCTGCCTCGCCCCGATCCTCGGGCGTCACGGCTTCGTCGAACCCGAACGTGATCTCCGTCCAACGGAAGACCTGCTCGCGATCCTCTTCGGGAACACCGACGAGGTCGGCGATGACGTGCAGCGGCAGCCAGAGCGCGATGTCGGTGACGAGATCGCAGTGGTCGGTATCCGTCAGCGCATTGACGATGGCGTCGACGCGGACACGAACGCGATCTTCGAGCTGGGCGACGCGGCGCGGCGTGAAGCCCTTGTTGATCAGCTTCCGCAGCTTCGTGTGAAGAGGAGGATCCTGGCTGATCAGCAGCTCGGACATCCCGTCGCCGCCGTCCTCGGGCATCTCCGCGTCGAGGAAGGGATGCGGTGCGTTCGCAAACGTGGCGGAATCGCGCGAGACGCGCTGCACGTCGGCGTGGCGCGCGATGACCCAGTAGCCGCGCTTCCAGGTGGGGTGATCGTGATGCGACACGGGATCGTCGGCGCGCAGGGCGCGGAACGTTTCGTGCGGGAAGCCGCCGGCGAAGGTCGCGGGGTCGTGGAACACGCCGCGATCCTGACATGCCACTTTACACGTGTCCAGAATTATGTTCGGATGCGCGCCGTGCAGGACGACGAGCGGTTCCGGGCCGAGGCCGCGGCGTGGCTGGAGGCGCACGCGCCCGCGATGCGAGCCCGGCTCGCGGCCACCACCGACGACCGCGAGCACTTCGAGGCGAGCCGGGCCTGGCAGCGCGAGCTGTTCGACGCCGGTTGGGCGGGGGTGTCGTATCCGACCGAGTACGGAGGTCGCGGCGGCACACCGGCGCAGGCCGCGATCTTCGCCGAGGAACAGGCCCGCGGGCGCGGTGAGTGCGGGGTTCGTCGCGTCGACGATCGGCATGGTCGGGCCGGTGCTCGTGCAGCACGGCGACGACGCGCAGCGCGCGCGCGCTACCTGCCGCCGCTGCTGCGTGCCGACGAGACGTGGTGCCAACTGTTCAGCGAGCCGTCGGCGGGGAGCGACCTCGCGAACCTCGCGACCCGAGCGGAACGGCGGGGTGACGAGCTCGTGGTCAACGGTCAGAAGGTGTGGACATCGAACGCGCACCTGTGCGACTACGCGATCCTGCTGGCCCGCACGAACCCCGACGCGCCGAAGCACCGGGGGATCTCGTTCCTGCTGCTCGACCTGCGGACGCCCGGCGTCGAGGTCCGGCCGCTCCGCCAGATCACCGGCGCGTGTCATTTCAACGAGGTGTTCCTGACCGACGTGCGCGTTCCGGTCGACAACGTCGTCGGCGGGATCGACAACGGATGGACGGTTGCGCGCGCGGTGCTCGCGCACGAGGCGTCGGTGATCGGAGGCGGCAACGCTGCGGCCCGCGGGTACGCGGATCTCGCCGCGCTCGCGCGCGAACGAGGTCGCGAGCTCGAACCGGTCGTGCGCCAGCGGTTGGCCGCGGCGTTCACGAGCGAGCGGATCCTCGACTACCTGAAGCTGCGGACGAAGGCGTCGATGCGGGCGCGCGGCCGGCCGGACGTCGACGGATCGGTCATGAAGGTGCTGTGGTCGCAAGCGCGCCGGGCCCGCGCCGAGTTCGGCGTCGCGCTGCTCGGCGCGGGCGGCGCGCTCCACGGAGACCGGCCGAACGGAGACTGGCCGACGCAGTTGCTCGAGCAGTTCTCGAGCACGATCGGGGGAGGGACCAACGAGGTGCACCGAACGATGATCGGGGAACGGGTGCTCGGGCTCCCGCCGGAGCCGCGGGTCGACCGCGACGTGTCGTACCGCGAGTTGGCGAGCCGCCATTTCGAGGCCGAGCATGGCTGACGACAGCACCTCGTACCGAATCAACGACGATCCCGACCAGATCGGCGCGCGAGCAGGACCGGTTGCGCATGCTCTCCCGCGTCGCCGACGGCCGCACGCGCCGCGCGCTGACCGACGTCGGCATCGGGCCCGGGTGGCACTGCTGCGACATCGGTTCGGGCGCGGGAGTGGTCGCGGCGTGGATGGCCGAGCAGGTCGGGCCCACGGGCCGGGTCGTCTCGCTCGACGTCGACACCCGCTTCCAGCCGCCGAGCGCGGGCGTGATCGAGGTCCGTCGGGTCGACGTCACGAGCGAGCCGATCGGCGCGGCCGAGTTCGACCTCGTGCACGCCCGGGCCGTGCTCCAGCACCTCGCGCCGCGGGAGGCCGTCCTCGACGCGATGATCGCGGCCACGCGACCCGGCGGCTGGATCGTCGTCAGCGACGTCGACTGGGTCCAGTACGACGCGCAGCACGTGCCCGAGCCCTTCGCCACCCTCTCGCGCGTCCTGCGCGAGCTCAGCAGCAGCCAGCACGGCTACGACGGCACGTGGGGACGGCGGCTCGTCGGTGCGTTGACCGCACGCGGGCTCGAGTCCGTCGACGCGCGGGGCGAGGTGTGGACGATGCACGGCGGTACCGACTCGGCCGAGTGGTACGTCGCCGCGCTCGACCGGGCGATCGACGTCCTCCCGGCCGAGGTCTTCCCTCCCGGCTTCGACCCGCGCGCCGCAATCGCCCAGGCGCGCGACCCCGGCTTCGCGATCCTGTCGCCGATCTCGGTGACGACGTGGGGCCGCAAGCCCGACCGGTAGCCCAAAAGTCCACCAACAGTTGTCGGAGATATCCGCTCTATGCGCTGAAAAGTCCGACAACTGTTGGTGGAGATATCCGCGCTATGCGCTGAAAAGTCCGACAACTGTTGGTGGAGATTGCCGGGCTGGAAGGATGGGGCGATGGAGACCATCGCAGATCTCGTGCGCGCCCGCGCCGCCGACGACAACGTCGGGCTGCGCTTCGAGGACTCCTCGTGGACCTGGCGCGAGGTCGTCGACGCCGCCGCGCAACGGGCTGCGTTCTTCCGGGCGAACGCGCCGGCCGGCGCGCCCTTCCACGTCGGCGTGCTGCTCGACAACATCCCCGAGTTCTTCTTCACGTTGTGCGGCGCGGCGCTGGCGGGGGCGACCGTCGTCGGCATCAACCCCACCCGCCGGGGGGCGGAGCTGGCCCGCGACATCGCGCACACCGACTGCGCGTTCGTGCTCACCGAGTCGGCGCACCTCGAGCTCTTCTTCGCCGCGGGCGAGGCGGTGGATCGCGACGGCCTCCATGTGGTCGACGACCCGGCCTGGCCCGACGCGCTCGCGCCGTACGCGGGTGCAACGCTGCCGGACGCCGGTCCCGGCGCGGCCGACACGTTCATGTTGATCTTCACGTCGGGTACGACCGGCGCGCCCAAGGCCGTGCGGATGGGGCACGGTCGCCTCGCGGCGTACGGCGGCAAGCTCGCGGAGATGTTCGGGCTGACGCCCGACGACGTCTGCTACTCGGTGATGCCCCTCTTCCACTCGAACGCGGCCGTCGCCGGCTTCGCTGACGCGCTCGTCGGCGGGCGCGACCGTCGCGCTCCGCCGCCGGTTCTCGGCCACGAACTTCCTCCCCGACGTCCGCCGCTTCGGTGTCACGTTCTTCAACTACGTCGGCAAGCCGCTCAGCTACATCCTCGCGACGCCCGAGGCCGCCGACGACGCCGACAACCCGCTGCGCGTCGCGTTCGGCAACGAGGCCGCGCCGCTCGACATCGACCGCTTCGCCCGGCGGTTCGGCTGCATCGTCGCGGACGGTTACGGCTCGACCGAGGGCGGCCTCAACATGGGTCGCACACCCGAGACGCCCAAGGGTTCGCTCGGCCTGCCCGTCGCCCCGATCCGGGCCCTGATCCTCGATCCGGAGACCGGCGCCGAGTGCCCGCCCGCGCGCTTCGACGGCACGGGCCGGCTCCTCAACGCCGAAGCGGCGATCGGCGAGATCGTGAACCCCGACGGCGGCGGCGGGTTCGAGGGCTACTACAACAACCCGGAAGCCGACGCCGAGCGTGTACGCGACGGCGTGTACTGGACGGGCGACCTCGGCTACCGCGACGAGCAGGGCTTCTTCTATTTCGCCGGCCGTTCCGGCGACTGGCTCCGCGTCGACGGCGAGAACTTCGCCGCGACCCCCGTCGAGCTCGTGCTCGCCCGCCATCCCGACGTCGTGCTCGCGGCCGTGTACGCGGTGCCGTCGGTCGAGGTCGGCGACGAGGTCATGGTCGCGCTGCACCTGCGGCCCGGGGCCCGCTTCGACCCGGACGGGTTCCGCGACTTCCTCGCCGCGCAACCCGACGTGTCACCCAAGTGGACGCCGCGCTTCGTGCGTATCACCGACGGGCTCCCGTCGACCGCGACGCAGAAGGTGTTGAAGCGCGTCCTGCGCCACGAGCACTGGGAGTGCGACGACGAGGTGTGGTGGCGGGTCGACCGTGATCCCGACTTCCGGCCGTTCACGCCTACCGACGTCGCCGCGCTCCGCGCCCGCTTCGCCGAGCCGGGCGCGAGCACCTCATCGGCCGCTGACCGCCCGGCCACACGCCGCGCGTCGCCTCCCGACCCCTTACGAGTCGGCGAGACGGGCATCGACCCAGGTCATGATGGCGCTCAGGTGCACCCTGCGCCGCGATCGCTTCCTTCATCGGTTCGTGGATGCAGTCGGTCAGGCCCATCGTCACCGTCGTCCCGTTGCGCAGCGGGCACGCGATCGGCGGCGAGCCACACGTATTGCTGTCGCCGTGGTTCCAGATGTGCATGATCGACACCGTCAGCTGTCCGCTCGCGACCAGCTTGTCGAGCTCGTTCGCGGCCAGCCCGGCGGGCGGGACCTTCGGCCCCCCGCGCCGGGCTGGGCGTCCCTGGTTCGTCCGCGCGGATCGTCGTTGACTGGTCCGAACGAACCGGCCCGAAGTCCCGCGCAACGACGGGCGGGATCTTCGGTCCGCCCCCGAACGACGCGACCCTCGAGGAGGTTCGAGATGAAGGCGCTCGTATACCACGGTCCCGGTAACAAGGTGTGGGAAGAGGTCCCCGAGCCCGTGATCGTCGACGACACCGACGCGATCGTCCGCGTCGACGCGGTCACGATCTGCGGCACCGACCTGCACATCCTGAAAGGCGACGTGCCCGAGGTCACCGACGGCCGGATCCTCGGCCACGAGGCCGTCGGCACCGTCGAAGCGGTCGGCACGGGCGTGAAGAACGTGAAGGTCGGGGACCGGGTGCTGGTGTCGTGCATCACCGCGTGCGGTGCGTGCCGGTTCTGTCGTGAGGCGCGCTACGGGCAATGCCTCGGGGGCGGCGGCTGGATCCTCGGTCACCTGATCGACGGCACGCAGGCCGAGTTCGTGCGCGTCCCGTTCGCCGACACCTCGACCTACCCGATTCCCGCGGGCGTCAGCGACGAAGCCGTCCTGATGGTCGCCGACATCCTGCCGACGAGCTTCGAGGTCGGCGTCCTGAACGGCCGCGTCGCGCCCGGTGACGTCGTCGCGATCGTGGGCGCGGGTCCGATCGGCCTCTCCGCGATCGTCGGCGCACGCCTGTACAGCCCGAGCCACATCGTCGCGATCGATCTCGCCGACAGCCGGCTCGAGGCCGCGAAGGACTTCGGCGCCGACGTGGTCGTCAATCCGGGACGCGAAGACACGCTCGCCGTCGTGCGGTCGCTCACCGGCGGCCTCGGCGCCGACGTCGCGATCGAAGCGGTCGGGACGCCGCAGACCTTCGAGCTGACCGTCAGCCTCGCGCGGGCCGGGGGTCACATCGCGAACATCGGCGTGCACGGCGCGCCCGCGTCGCTGCACCTCGAGGAGCTGTGGAGCAAGGACGTCACGATCACCACCGGGCTCGTCGACACGTCGTCGACCCCGACGATCCTGCGGTTGCTCGCCGGGCACCAACTCGACGCGAGCCGGTTCGCGACGCACCACTTCACGTTCGACCAGTTCGTCCACGCGTACGACGTGTTCGCCCACGCCGGTGAGACCGGGGCGCTCAAGGTCGTCCTGGCCCGGTCCTGACCCGGTCGTGACCCGGGCCCGCTACCCGGCGGCCGGCCGCAGGCCGGCCGCCGGCGTGCGTCGCCGATCAGTCCGCGTCGCGCATCTCGACGATCACTCGGCGTCGCGCATATCAACGAGCGCGCGGACGCGTCGCGTGCGCTGATCATCCCGCCGACCACGCCGTCCTCGATGATCGGCAGATGCCGGACCTCGGCGTCGAGCATGCGGTGCGCGGCGTCGAGCAGGTCGTCGTTGGGCCCGACCACGATCGGGTCCTCGTTCATGATCTCCGACACCGACGTCCGGCTCGGGTTCGCGCCTTCGGCGATCGCGCGGGCGAGGTCGCGCTCGGAGACGATGCCGACGGTCCCGTGCGGACCGCGCACCATCGCCGCGCCGATCGACTCCTCGACGAACGTCGTCGCGAGGGCCCGGAGAGTGTCGTTGTGGTGGACGTACACGACGGGCGCGTGACGAGCGCCTGCACTCGGGTGTCGTGGTCGAGGTCCATGATCCGCTCCTGTTGTCGATGTGCTCCGTCGGCCCCCCGATCATCGACGGGCGCGGCCCGGGGAGGCAGTGCCACACGGCCGGTCGCACGCGTGTGACCAAAGGCCGCGAGCCGACCACAGGCCGCGCCGTTTAGGGCCGGACGGCCCTCGCCCCCGGGCCCGGGCGGAGGCATCGTGGAGGTGTCGATCCCGACGAGGGAGATGTGCCCGTGCCCGACTTCACCACCATCGCTCCGGCCGCCCCGTCCGGCCCGTCCGGCCAGTTCGGGAGCATCGCCCCGTTCTCGGATCTCGGCGCGCACGACGTGCTCTTCGCCGGGGGCAAGGGCGCCAATCTGGGCGAGCTGACGCGGGCCGGTTTCCGCGTGCCGCCCGGCTTCGTGATCGGTGCGCCCGCGTATCTCGCCGCCATGGACGAGGGCGGGGTCCGCGCGGATCTCGTCACTCTCCACCGGTCGATCGACGCCGACGACGCGGCCGCGCTCGCCGCGGCGCCGCGCGGCTCCAGGAGCTGGTGCACACCGCCGGTCTGCCCGGGGCGTTCCGCGCGCAGTTGCTCGAGGCCTTTCACACGCTCGGTCCGGACGTGCGGGTCGCGGTGCGGTCGTCGGCGACGTCCGAGGACACGGCCGACATGTCGTTCGCGGGGATGAACCAGACCTTCACGAACGTGCGCGGCGACGACGAGCTGTCCGCGCGGGTCGTCGAGTGCTGGGCGTCCCTGTTCGGTGAGCGTGTCGTCGCGTACCGCCGGACGCACCATGTCGACGACGAGCCCGCGATCGCGGTCGTCGTGCAGGTGATGGTCGAGTCGGAGCGCAGCGGCGTCATGTTCACCGTCGATCCCGCGTCCGGTGATCGTTCGACGATCGTCATCGAGGGCGCGCTCGGTCTCGGCGAGGTCGTCGTCGGTGGCCAGGTCGAGCCGGACACGTACCGCGTCGCCAAGGACGGGCCCCGCCTGACCGACGTGCGCACCGGCGTGCAGTCGTTCTGCATCGTCGCCGACGCGGACGGAGGTGACCGGCGGGTCGAGCTTTCGCCCGCGGAGGGCGGTCGCCGCGTGCTCACCGACGACGAAGTGCTGGAGGTCGCGCGTCTCGGGCTCGAGGTCGAGCGTCACTACGGCTCACCGCAGGACATCGAATGGGCGATCGCCGGCGGCGAGATCTTCTTGGTCCAGTCGCGCCCGATCACCACGCTCGACGAGCCGGTCGCGGTCGCGACCGGGCCCGTGAACGACGAGCCGCTGGTCCGCGGGCTGGGCGCTTCACCCGGTCGCGCCGTCGGGCGCGTCCGTGTGATCCGCGCACCGGCCGAGGGCGAGGCACTGCGCGACGGCGAGATCCTCGTCGCCCCGATGACGAGCCCGGACTGGGTCCCCGTCCTGCGCCGGGCCGGCGCGCTCGTCACCGACGGCGGCGGGATGACGTGTCACGCCGCGATCGTGAGCCGCGAGCTGGGCGTGCCGTGCGTGGTCGGCACCCGCCGCGCGACCGAGACATTGCGCGACGGGGAGGTCGTCACGGTCGACGGCGCGAAGGGGATGGTGTTCGCGGGCGACCGCAGCGAGGCCGTTGCGACGGTTGCCGCGGCGCCGACGCCTGAGGCGCACGGAGTGTCGGCGTCGGAGACGCTCGCCACGAAGATCTACGTCAACCTCGCGATGGCCGACCGCGCCGACGAGGTCGCCGCGCTCCCCGTCGACGGGGTCGGGCTCCTGCGCGCGGAGTTCATGCTCACCGAGGCGCTCGGGGGGCGCCACCCGCAGCGCCGTGATGGCGACGGACCGCGCCGAGTTCGTCGACCGCATGGCGGCGACGTTGTTGCGGATCACCACCGCGTTCGCGCCGCGTCCCGTCGTCTACCGCACGATCGACTTTCGCAGCAACGAGTTCGCCAACCTCGAGGGCGGTGCCGGCTACGAGCCGGTCGAGGCCAACCCGATGATCGGGTACCGCGGTTGCTACCGCTACGTGCGCGAGCCCGACCTCTTCTCACTCGAGCTGGAGATGCTGGCGCGGGTCCGCGAGCAGACGCCGAACCTGCATCTCATGATCCCGTTCGTGCGCACCCGTTGGGAGTTGGAGGCATGCCTCGAGCTCGTCGATGCCAGCCCGCTCGGGCGCCAGCGGGGACTGCACCGCTGGGTGATGGCCGAGGTCCCGTCGGTCGTGTACCGCATCCCCGAGTACGCCGCGCTCGGCATCGACGGCGTGTCGATCGGATCGAACGACCTGACTCAGCTGATGCTGGGCGTCGACCGCGACTCCGAGGTGTGCAGCGAGCTGTTCGACGAGTCGGACGCCGCGGTCCTCGACGCCATCGCGCGCATCATCGGCGCGGCCCAAGCGGCCGGGATCACGTCGTCGCTCTGCGGGCAGGCGCCGTCGAACCGTCCCGAGTTCGCCGAGCAGCTGGTGCGGCTCGGGATCACGTCGATCTCGGTCAACCCCGATGCGGTCGACCGCGCCCGCGCGGTCGTCGGCTCGGCTGAACGGCGCATCATCCTCGAAGCCGCCCGGGCCACGGGCGCGGGCGGGCGCTGATCAAGGGCGGGAGCCCCCGGGCGAAGGGTCCTTCGGCCCTCGCGCCGCGCGCCGCCGGGAGGGCAAGCTCTGGCCATGAAGATTGTCGTGGGAGTGGACGGCTCCGATCCGTCGCAGCGTGCGGTCCGGTGGTGCGCCGAGTACGCCAAGTCGTGTGGGGCCGAGGTCGTCGCGGTGCACTCGCTCGACATCCCGGTCTACGTGTCCAGCGCGTTCGGGGTCGTCCCGATCCCGACGCCGCTGCCGCCCGAACCCGACCGCGACCAGTTCCGCACGCTCGTCGAGCAGCAGTGGTGCGCGCCGCTGGCGGCGGCGGGAGTTGCGTTCCGGGTGGTGATCGAGGACGGCACGCCCGCGCCCACGATCATGGACGTCGCCCGCCGCGAAGCCGTCGACCTGGTCGTCACCGGTCGCCGGGGCCGGGGCGGGTTCGCGGAGCTCCTGCTCGGCAGCACGAGCCATCACCTCTCGCACCATCTCGACCGGCCGCTCGTCATCGTGCCGTAGCCGCGCCCGAGCGCTCGCGGTGGTCGTACGTCGAGCGCTTCCGGCCCGCCCGACCGCCGAATCCCGCACACCAATCTGCACGCCGATCACAAGGAGCACACGATGGCCGACAGCTGGGGACCGCTCGGACACCTCGCCGGCGAATGGGAAGGCGAAGGCGGCCTCGACACCGCGTACTCGCACACGCAGCACGGGGTCCTCGCGTCGCCCTATCTGGAGAAGCTGACCTTCAAGCCCTTCGGTCCGGTGCAGAACGGCCGCCAGGCGTTGTTCGGTCTCGACTACCGCTCCGCGATGTGGCGTGGCTCCGAGGAGAACCCGTTCCACACCGAGGTGGGTTACTGGCTCTGGGACGGCGCGACCGGCGAGATCATGCGCGGCTTCGTGGTGCCGCGCGGCATCACCGTGCTCGCGGGGGGCACCGCCGCCCCCGACGCCACGACGTTCACGCTCAACGCGGCCGCGGGCGACCCGCAGTACTCGATCGGGGAGAACAAGTACCTCGCCGCGAACGCGTCGACGAAGAGCTATGCGGTCACCGTCACGATCGAGGCCGACGGCACGTGGACATACCACGAGATCACGATGCTCGACATGACCGAGTTCGACGAGCCGTTCTCGCACACCGACCACAACACGCTGCACCGCGTCGGCTGAGGCCGGCGGCTCCGCTCGGCGGCTCGCTCCGCAACGCTCCCGGCCGAGAACTCCACCAACAGTTGTCGGAGAACTCCGCTGCATGCGCCGAGAACTCCGACAACTGTTGGTTGGTCGGGGCGTCTGCTCTTGGTGCTCGGCCTCACCTTCGATCGCGGCCGGATCTCGGGCATCGAGGCGATTGCCGATCCCCAACGCCTCCGCCGGCTCGATCGGGCCGGGCTCGACCCCTGACGACGGCCGCGTTCGGCGCGAATGAGCCGATCGCGAACCGAATCGGGCCCGTTCGCCGTACTCGTTCAGGACGGTCCGGATCCCCCCGCCGGACTGCGGACGAGGAGGCGACGAGATGATGCACGAGGCGTTCGTACCCGCGGTTTGGGCCGAGCAGGTCCGAGAACGTGAGTACGCGCTCCTCCTGCACCGGCTGCAGGCGGGTGAACCCCGTCCCGAGGCGCAGCCGCGCCTGCGCCTGCGCCTGCGCCGAGTGTTCGGGTTCCGGACGGCGGATCTCGTCGGCTTCCTGTCCGACCACCGGCGCCAGCCGCGGAGTATCGCCGCCGCCGACCTCGCCGACCGGACGGTCGCGGGGTAGCGGTCACGCCGCGCTCGCGCCCGCGGTCGCGCGGGCGGCACGGCGCCGCCGAGACCGCCTTCTAGTGTGCGGGCGATGGCGGTGCTGCTCGGAGTGCTGGTCGCCGCGAGCTTCGGTTCGGGCGACTTCCTCGGAGGGCGGGCCTCCCGCCGGGCGCCGACCCTGACCGTCCTGATGGTGGCGCAGTCCATCGCGGTGCTCGGTGCGATCGCCGTTTGCGTGTTCGTGAGCGCGCACGTCGGCGCGCACGACATCGTGTTCGGCGCGCTCGCGGGGTCGGTCAACATCGTCGGCATCGGGTTGCTGTACCAGGGACTGGCCGTCGGACGCATGGGCGTGGTCGCGCCGATCACCGCGCTCGTCGCGTCGATGCTCCCGGTCGCGTGGGGAGTGGCGAACGGCGAACGGCCGTCGGCGGTCGTGGTGACCGGGGTCGCCCTCGCCGTGGTCGCGGCGGTGCTCATCTCGCGTCAGGTTGACGACGGCACGCCGGGGATGCCGGACGCGTCCGGGATCACATGGTCGTTGGGCTCGGGTGCGTGTCTCGGCGCGTCGTTGATCCTGTACCTCCAGACCTCGACCGACTCCGGATTGTGGCCGGTGCTCGCCGCCCGCGTCGCGTCGTTCGTGCTCGTGGCGGTCGTGCTGGTCGCGGTCGCCGTCCGGCGTGTCCCGATCCGGTTCCCGACGGGGCCCGATCGGGTGCTCTCTCTCGGTGCCGGTGTGCTCGACGTGACCGCGAGCTCGCTGGAGTTGCTCGCGGTTCGTCAGGGTCTGCTCGTCGTCGTTTCGCCGCTCGCGGCGCTCGCGCCCGCGGTCACGGTGATCCTGGCCCGGTTCGTGCTCGGCGAACGGCTGCACACGCTGCAACGCGTCGGCCTCGGGTTCGCGATGGTCGGGCTCGTGTTGATCGTCGTCGGCTGATCGCGTCTCGTCCGGGCGCGGCTGCCCCGGGTCCGGGTCAGGCCGAGTGCCGCTTCTCCGGGCGGGTGCCGCTCGAGCTCGTGAACCGCATGCGGCCGTTGCTCCGGCCCTCGGCAACGAGGTTGATCACGAATCCGGCGGCGAACAGGCCGACGACCGCCCACCAGAAGCTCCTCGTCAGCAGGTACACGACCACCGCGGTGACGACTCCCGCGAGCGTCATCATCACGGCGTAGCGCATCTTGTGGCTCATCGTCCGGCCTCCTGCGGCGGCGACCGACTCCGCCGTTGCGAACATGATGCGCGCTCGGTCCGGCGCGCCGTTAGAGGCGAACGTCCTGCGTCAACCGGCGAGCAATACGCCTGCGAACGTCGCGCCGACCGCGGCGAGGAGCCCGACACCGGCGAGCATCCCGCCGAGCGCGGGGCGGCTCCGCGCGAAGAAGATGTGCCCGAGCGCCCCCATCCCCGACACCCCGACCAGGAGCAGTTTCAGCAAGAGCGTCGAAAGGTACGAGCCCGACTGGTCGCCGACCTTCACCGCGAACAGGTTCCAGACGCCGGTGGCGACCAACACGCCGAATGCGGGCCACGCGACGAGTTGGAAGCGACGGGCCACCGCCCGCGCCGTCTCGATCCCTCCGGTACGACGCAGCACGGGCACGATGCTCGCGAGCGCGAACTGACCACCCACCCAGATCGTCGCCGCGAGGACGTGCAGGAACAGGCGGATGGTCGTGGACGTGACGGGCAGCACCGCGCGCACGTTACGACGTGCGTGCACACGCGCGGGCGACGACCTGCGTGCGATCTCGGCGGAGTTGCACCGGTCCGGGCCGGAAGTCACTGGCCGCCGGGAGCCGATTGGTGACGGATTCCCCTACCACGATTGTCCCCGGCGCGCTGTGGTGGAGGTACACGTTCCGCGTTCGAGGGAGAGTCCATGCGCGCACAGGATCGGTACACGATCATCTCGGCCGACTGCCACGCCGGGGGGTCGCACGCGCAGTACCGCGAGTACCTCGATCCGGCCTGGCGCGACGAGTTCGACGCCTGGCGGGCCAAGTACGCGAACCCGTTCCGCGACCTCCAGACCGACGGTCGCACCCGCAACTGGGACAGCGAGTTGCGCATCGCCGACCAGCAGGCCGAAGGGGTCGTCGCGGAGGTCGTCTTTCCGAATACGGTCCCGCCGTTCTTCCCGACGGGTTCGGTCATCGCCCCCGCGCCGCCGCCCGATGAGTTCCCCGCCCGCCTCGCCGGCATCCACGCGCACAATCGCTGGCTCGCCGACTTCTGCGCGGAGGCACCCGGCCGCCGCGCCGGTCAGACGCAGATCTTCCTGAACGACGTCGACGAAGCCGTGAGCGACATCATCTGGGGTGACGAGCACGGCTTGCGCGGGGTGTTGCTGCCCGGCGTCTCGCCCGACACGCCGTGGATCGAGCCGCTGTTCTCGCCCGTGTACGACCCGATCTGGCGGGTGTGCCAGGAGCGCGACATCCCGATCTCGCACCACGCGGGCGGCACGGGTGTGCCGAAGTTCCCGAAGGTCGCGTCGTCAGTCGTCATGTTCGTGATGGAAGCGGCGTTCTGGTCGAACCGGGCGCTGTGGCACCTGACGATGTCGGGTGTGTTCGAGCGCTTCCCCGGGATCACCGTCGTGTTCACCGAGCAGGGAACCGCATGGGTCCCGCAGGCCCTCGACCAGATGGATCGGCTGAACGCGGAGATGCAACGCAACGGGCGCATCGGCGAGCTGGGCATCGATCCGTCGGTCGTGCTGCCGCACCGTCCGAGCGACTATTTCCGGCGCAACGTCATGATCGGCGCCGCGTTCCCCGCGCCGAGCGACGCGGAGGCGATGCGCAAGGTCGGCATCGATCGGATCATGTGGGGCAGCGACTACCCGCACGTGGAGGCGTGCTCTCCCCACTCGAAGGAGTCGCTGCGGCGGACCTTTGCGGGTTGGGAGCCCGACGACCTCCGCACCGTGCTCTCTGCCAACGCGGCCCGCGTGTACAAGTTCGACCTTGCCCGTCTCTCGGCCCTCGGCGCCGAATTCGGGCCGACAGTCGCAGAGCTCGGGGAGCCGCTGCACGAGATGCCCGACAACCAGAGTCCCGCGTTCAGCCGGCCCTGACCGGCCCCGATCGCGCGGCGACAACACCGACATGCCGCTCTCGGATATGCCGCTCTCAGATATGCCGCTCTCAGATATGGAGGTCTGGTGCCTACGACTGTGTACGTCGATCCCACGCACGACGACGCGTGGACACGTGATCGTCTCTACGACGGGCAGCTCGTGGTGTACTCGGCCCGCGCGAGCATCGCCACGATCGTCGACCACGCGCGCGACATGCTCGAGGGCAGCGTTCGCGCCGCTGGTACCGCTCACCGCGCAGTACGAGATGCCGGTCGAGCGTTGGGTGGAGATCTTCGCGGCGTTGAAGCCGCGCTTCATGCACGACCCCGTCACTCGGAAGCTGCTCGTCGGCGTGATCGACGACCTCGGCTGGGACCCCGACCAGTGGTACGTCGACGTGCCGCGCTTTCGCGGCGTGACGAGTCACGGCTACCTCACGACCGGCGTCGGGTACGCACACCACCCACACCGCGACACGTGGTGGTCGGCGCCCATGCAGCAGATCAACCTCTGGATGCCGATCTACGACTACGAGGGAACGAGCGGCATGGAGTTCTACCCGGAGTGGTGGGACAAGGCCGTGCCGAACTCGTCGGATGAGTTCGACTACTACGACTGGAACGCGAATGGACGCGCCGCGGCCGCGACGATGATCGGCGCCGACACGCGCAAACAGCCCGCCGCGACCGTCGAGATCGATCTCGGCGAGAAGCTGCGTCTCGTCGTCCCGGTCGGCGGCGCGCGAAGTGTTCGCGGCATGCCAGCACCACGGCGCGGTCGGCAACGACACCGGGGTCACGCGGTTCTCGCTCGACTGGCGCATCGTCAACCTCGCCGACCTCCGGGCCGGGCGAGGGCCGGCGAACTGGGATTCGCACAGCAAGGGCACGTCGCTGCGCGACTTCCGCCGGGCCCGCGACCTCGACCCCATGCCCGCCGACGTCGTGGCTCGCTACGACCACGGCTACACCGACGCCGATGCCCACGACGGCAAGGTGCTGGTCTTCAAACCCGCGTGATCGGGGAACGCTCACCTTCGTGGTGAACCGGGCGCGGGAACGGGCTGCGACCCAGCTGAAGCTCGACGAGCTGATCCGAGCCGCGATGACCGGCCGTGCACGCGCCGACGACCGGCTCGTGCACGTCGAATCGATCACCACGTGCCACCGCGCGCCGAGGAATAATCCCGCCGAATCCCCGGCGACGATGTCGAGAATGCGTGGCTGGCTCCGTCCCAGGGTGCATCCGGCCGCCAGGGCCGGCGTCGCACAAGGAGAACACCATGGCCAAGTACCTGTTGCTCAAGCACTACCGGGGCGCGCCGGCGCCGGTCAACAATGTCCCGATGGACCAGTGGCGGCCCGACGAGGTCGAGGCGCACATCCGGTTCATGAACGACTTCGCAAGCCGGCTCGAGAGCAGCGGCGAGTTCATCGACGGACAGGCGGTGTCCCCCGACGGCGTGTGGGTCCGCTACGACGGCGAGGGGCGACCGCCGGTGACCGACGGTCCGTTCGCCGAGACGAAGGACTTGATCGCGGGATGGATGGTGATCGACGTCGACAGCTACGAGCGAGCGATCGAGCTCGCCGGCGAGCTGTCGGCGGCACCCGGGGCCGGCGGCGAACCGATCCACGAATGGCTGGAGGTCCGCCCCTTCTTGGCCGCGCCGCCCAACTTCACCCACTGACCGTGGAACAGGTCGAGCTCCGCGAGCTCGTCCCCGCGGTCTTGAGCGTCCTCGTCCGTCGCGGTGCCGACTTCGCGACGGCCGAGGACGCCGTACAAGAGGCGCTCATCCGGGCGCTCGCCGCGTGGGAGAGCGAGTTGCCCGCCGACCCCACCGGCTGGCTCGTCACGGTCGCGTGGAGAGCCTTTCTCGACCTGGCGCGGTCAGACGCCGCGCGCCGCGACCGAGAGGTCCGCTTCGACACCGAACCGCCGGCCGGCGCGATCCCGAGCGCCGACGACACGCTGCGCCTCTACTTCCTGTGCGCGCACCCCGACCTGACCCCGTCGTCGGCGGTTGCGTTGACCCTCCGAGCCGTGGGCGGCCTCACGACCCGCCAGATCGCGCAGGCATACCTCGTGCCCGAAGCCACCATGGCGCAGCGCATCAGCCGCGCCAAGCGCATGGTCGGTCGGGCCGGCGTCGATCGTCCCGGCGACGTGCGCACGGTGATGCGGGTGCTGTACCTCGTCTTCAACGAGGGCTATTCCGGCGACGTCGATCTCGCGGCCGAGGCGATCCGACTGACCCGGCAGCTGGCGGGGTTGGTGGACGACCCCGAGGTCCACGGGTTGCTCGCCCTGATGCTCCTGCACCATGCCCGGCGCAGCAGCCGCACCCGACCGGACGGGAGCATCGTGCCTCTCGCCGAGCAGGACCGCAGCCAGTGGGACACCGGGCTCATCGCCGAGGGAGTCGACATCGCACACGCCGCGCTCGCGCGCGATCGGCTCGGCGAATACCAGGCGCAAGCGGCGATCGCCGCGCTCCATGCCGACGCGCCGCGTGTCGAGGAGACCGACTGGGTCCAGATCGTGGAGTGGTACGACGAGCTGCTCCGGTTCGCCGACACGCCGGTCGTCCGGCTCAACCGTGCGGTCGCAGTCGGCGAGGCCGACGGCGCGCCCGCGGGACTGGCGGCACTGGCCGAGATCGACGAACACGTCCCGCGGCGAGAGGCGGTCGCCGCGTACCTCCACGAGAAGAACGGCGATCTCGAGCTCGCGGCCCGCCTGTATGCCAACGCGGCTCGCAACGCGCCCAACCTCGCAGAACGCGACCATCGGACCGCGCCAGGCCGCGCGACTCAACGAGCAGCTGCACCAGCACGGGAGAACGCGCCGAGATGGGGAAGGGCGAGACGGTCAGGGCCGGTAGAGCGTGGCCGCGTTCTCGCCGAGGATCTTGCGCCACGCGTCGACGCCGAGGTCGGCGAGGTTGTGCTCCGTCCTCAGCGCGTCGGGGTATAGACCCGTCGGGTGCGCCGGGCTTCCGTCCCGGGGTGGTCGCA